>NZ_CP074159.1:0-4696383 GCF_019968805.1 Enterobacter sp. JBIWA005
GTGTCACTTTCGCTTTGGCAGCAGTGTCTTGCCCGATTGCAGGATGAGTTACCAGCCACAGAATTCAGTATGTGGATCCGCCCGTTGCAGGCGGAACTGAGCGATAACACGCTGGCTTTGTATGCGCCAAACCGTTTTGTGCTCGATTGGGTAAGGGACAAGTACCTTAATAACATCAATGGACTGCTGAACGATTTCTGTGGGTCAGATGCCCCGCAGCTGCGCTTTGAAGTGGGCACAAAGCCGGTCACCCAAACCGTACGTGAAACCGTGAACGTCGCAGCACCTGCTCAGGCCGCTCCTGCTCCGGCCCCTCGTGTCGCACCCGCTCGTCAGGGCTGGGATAATGTCCCTGCACCGGCTGAGCCAACCTACCGCTCTAACGTTAACGTGAAACACACGTTCGATAACTTCGTTGAAGGTAAATCGAACCAGCTGGCGCGCGCGGCGGCTCGTCAGGTTGCTGATAATCCCGGTGGAGCCTACAACCCGCTGTTTCTTTATGGCGGCACGGGTCTGGGTAAAACGCACCTGCTGCATGCGGTGGGCAACGGCATTATGGCGCGCAAGCCCAATGCAAAAGTGGTGTATATGCACTCCGAACGCTTCGTTCAGGACATGGTAAAAGCCCTGCAAAACAATGCGATCGAAGAGTTTAAACGCTACTATCGTTCTGTTGACGCGCTGCTGATCGATGACATTCAGTTCTTTGCCAATAAAGAACGATCCCAGGAAGAGTTTTTCCACACCTTCAATGCCTTGCTGGAAGGCAATCAGCAGATCATTTTGACCTCGGATCGTTATCCTAAAGAGATCAACGGCGTTGAAGATCGTCTGAAATCCCGCTTCGGCTGGGGCCTGACCGTGGCGATCGAGCCACCGGAACTGGAAACCCGCGTCGCGATCCTGATGAAGAAAGCCGATGAAAACGACATTCGCCTGCCGGGTGAAGTGGCGTTCTTCATTGCCAAGCGTCTGCGCTCCAACGTCCGTGAGCTGGAGGGGGCACTGAACCGCGTTATCGCCAATGCCAACTTCACCGGTCGTGCGATCACCATCGATTTTGTGCGTGAAGCGCTGCGCGATTTGCTGGCATTGCAGGAAAAACTGGTCACTATCGACAATATTCAAAAGACGGTGGCTGAGTACTACAAGATCAAAGTGGCAGATTTACTGTCTAAACGTCGTTCCCGCTCGGTGGCGCGTCCGCGTCAGATGGCGATGGCGCTGGCAAAGGAGTTAACCAACCACAGTCTGCCGGAAATTGGGGATGCGTTTGGTGGCCGTGACCATACGACCGTACTGCACGCTTGTCGCAAGATTGAGCAGTTACGCGAAGAAAGCCACGACATAAAAGAAGATTTTTCCAATTTAATCAGAACATTATCATCGTGACGCTATGAAATTTACCGTTGAACGTGAACATTTATTAAAACCGCTGCAACAGGTGAGTGGCCCATTAGGCGGTCGCCCAACGCTGCCTATTCTCGGAAACCTGCTGCTTCAGGTCGCGGACGGTACGCTGTCGCTGACCGGTACAGATCTGGAAATGGAAATGATCGCGCGCGTTACGCTGACGCAGCCGCACGACGCGGGCGCGACCACGGTTCCGGCACGTAAATTCTTTGATATCTGCCGCGGGCTGCCGGAAGGCGCTGAAATCGCCGTGCAGCTGGAAGGCGACCGTATGCTGGTGCGTTCTGGCCGCAGCCGTTTCTCGCTCTCCACGCTGCCAGCAGCGGACTTCCCGAACCTGGACGACTGGCAGAGCGAAGTTGAATTCACCCTGCCTCAGGCGACGATGAAGCGTCTGATTGAAGCCACGCAGTTTTCCATGGCGCATCAGGACGTTCGTTACTACTTAAACGGCATGCTGTTCGAAACCGAAGGTGAAGAGCTGCGTACCGTGGCAACCGACGGCCACCGTCTGGCGGTCTGTTCTATGCCGATTGGCGACTCACTGCCAAACCATTCGGTGATCGTGCCGCGTAAAGGGGTGATTGAGCTGATGCGTATGCTCGACGGTGGCGACACGCCGCTGCGCGTGCAGATCGGCAGCAACAACATCCGCGCACACGTGGGCGACTTTGTCTTCACATCGAAGCTGGTTGACGGACGTTTCCCGGATTATCGCCGCGTATTGCCGAAGAACCCGGACAAAACGCTGGAAGCCGGTTGCGATAGCCTCAAGCAGGCCTTTGCCCGTGCGGCTATTCTCTCTAACGAGAAATTCCGCGGCGTGCGCCTGTACGTGAGTGAAAACCAGATCAAAATCACCGCCAATAACCCGGAGCAGGAAGAGGCAGAAGAGATTCTGGACGTCACCTATTCCGGGGCTGAGATGGAAATCGGCTTCAACGTTAGCTACGTGCTGGATGTACTGAACGCGCTTAAATGCGAGAACGTGCGCATCCTGCTGACCGACTCCGTTTCGAGCGTACAGATTGAAGATGCCGCATCACAGTCGGCTGCCTATGTTGTTATGCCAATGAGACTGTAATGTCGCTCACCCGTCTGTTGATCCGCGACTTTCGCAATATCGAAAGCGCGGATCTCGCTTTATCCCCCGGCTTTAACTTCCTGGTTGGCGCGAACGGCAGCGGCAAAACCAGCGTGCTGGAAGCCATCTATACGCTCGGCCACGGCCGGGCGTTTCGCAGTTTGCAGATTGGTCGCGTTATTCGCCACGAGCAGGAATCCTTTGTTCTGCACGGGCGTTTGCAGGGCGAGGAGCGGGAGACCGCCATCGGCCTGACCAAAGACAAGCAGGGCGACAGCAAGGTGCGCATCGACGGCACTGACGGCCATAAAGTGGCGGAGCTGGCGCTGCTGATGCCGATGCAGCTGATAACGCCCGAGGGGTTTACTTTACTCAATGGCGGCCCCAAATACAGAAGAGCGTTCCTCGACTGGGGATGCTTTCACAACGAAGCCGGATTCTTTAACGCCTGGAGCAACCTGAAGCGTCTGCTCAAGCAGCGTAACGCCGCGCTGCGCCAGGTGACGCGCTACGCCCAGCTGCGTCCGTGGGACATGGAGTTAATTCCTCTCGCGGAACAGATCAGCCGCTGGCGTGCCGAATACAGCGCTGGTATCGCCGAAGACATGGCCGACACCTGCAAACAGTTTTTACCTGAATTCTCTCTCACCTTCTCCTTCCAGCGCGGCTGGGAGAAAGAGACGGACTATGCCGAGGTGTTAGAGAGAAGCTTCGAGCGCGACCGCATGTTGACCTATACCGCGCACGGCCCGCACAAGGCGGATTTCCGCATTCGTGCTGACGGTGCGCCGGTGGAAGACACGCTGTCGCGCGGGCAGCTCAAGCTCCTGATGTGTGCGCTGCGCCTGGCACAGGGAGAGTTTCTCACCCGCGAGAGCGGAAGACGCTGCCTGTACCTGATAGATGATTTTGCCTCGGAACTTGACGACGCGCGGCGCGGGCTGCTTGCCAGCCGCTTAAAAGCCACGCAGTCGCAGGTTTTCGTTAGCGCGATAAGCGCTGAACACGTTATAGACATGTCGGACGAAAATTCGAAGATGTTTACCGTGGAAAAGGGTAAAATAACGGATTAACCCAAGTTGAAATGAGCGAGAAACGTTGATGTCGAATTCTTATGACTCCTCCAGTATCAAAGTCCTGAAAGGGCTGGATGCGGTGCGTAAGCGCCCGGGTATGTATATCGGCGACACGGATGACGGCACCGGTCTGCACCACATGGTATTCGAGGTGGTAGATAACGCTATCGACGAAGCGCTCGCGGGTCACTGTAAAGACATCGTGGTCACCATCCATGCGGACAACTCCGTCTCCGTCACCGATGACGGTCGTGGCATCCCAACCGGTATTCACCCGGAAGAGGGCGTCTCTGCAGCGGAAGTGATCATGACCGTCCTGCACGCAGGCGGTAAGTTCGACGATAACTCCTATAAAGTTTCCGGCGGCCTGCACGGCGTAGGTGTTTCGGTAGTAAACGCCCTGTCGCAGAAGCTGGAGCTGGTTATCCAGCGCGAAGGCAAAATCCACCGTCAGCTTTATACGCACGGCGTGCCGCAGGCACCGCTGGCCGTTACGGGCGACACCGACAAAACCGGTACCATGGTGCGTTTCTGGCCGAGCCTCGAAACCTTCACCAACGTCACCGAGTTCGAGTACGACATCCTGGCGAAACGCCTGCGTGAACTGTCGTTCCTGAACTCCGGCGTCTCGATTCGCCTGCGCGACAAGCGTGATAACAAAGAAGACCACTTCCACTACGAAGGCGGTATCAAGGCGTTCGTTGAGTATCTGAACAAGAACAAAACGCCTATTCACCCGAATATCTTCTACTTCTCCACCGAAAAAGACGGTATCGGCGTGGAAGTGGCGCTGCAGTGGAACGATGGTTTCCAGGAAAACATCTACTGCTTTACCAACAACATTCCACAGCGTGACGGTGGTACTCACCTTGCCGGCTTCCGTGCGGCGATGACCCGTACCCTGAACGCCTACATGGACAAAGAAGGCTACAGCAAGAAAGCGAAAGTCAGCGCCACCGGTGACGATGCCCGTGAAGGCCTGATTGCCGTGGTTTCCGTGAAGGTGCCGGATCCGAAGTTCTCCTCACAGACCAAAGATAAGCTGGTCTCTTCTGAGGTGAAATCGGCGGTTGAGCAGCAGATGAACGAACTGCTGAGCGAATACCTGCTGGAAAACCCGTCCGACGCGAAAATCGTGGTGGGCAAAATTATCGATGCGGCGCGTGCCCGTGAAGCGGCGCGTAAAGCGCGTGAAATGACCCGTCGTAAAGGCGCGCTGGACCTGGCAGGCCTGCCGGGCAAACTTGCTGACTGTCAGGAACGCGACCCGGCATTGTCCGAACTGTACCTCGTGGAAGGGGACTCCGCGGGCGGCTCTGCGAAGCAGGGCCGTAACCGTAAGAACCAGGCTATCCTGCCGCTGAAGGGTAAAATCCTCAACGTTGAGAAGGCGCGCTTCGACAAGATGCTCTCTTCACAGGAAGTGGCGACCCTCATCACCGCGCTGGGCTGCGGCATTGGCCGTGACGAGTACAACCCGGACAAACTGCGCTACCACAGCATCATCATCATGACCGATGCGGACGTCGACGGCTCGCACATTCGTACGCTGCTGTTGACCTTCTTCTATCGTCAGATGCCTGAAATCGTTGAGCGTGGCCACGTCTACATTGCACAGCCGCCGCTGTACAAGGTGAAAAAAGGCAAGCAGGAACAGTACATTAAAGACGACGAAGCGATGGATCAGTACCAAATCGCGATCGCCCTTGATGGTGCGACCCTGCACGCGAACTCGCACGCCCCTGCACTGGCCGGTGAGCCGCTGGAGCGTCTGGTATCCGAGTTCAACGCCACACAGAAAATGATCACGCGTATGGAACGCCGTTATCCGAAAACGCTGCTGAAGGAACTGGTTTATCAGCCAACCCTGACCGAAGCCGATCTGAGCGACGAGCAGACCGTCACCCGCTGGGTGAACGCCCTGGTGACCGATCTGAACGAAAAAGAGCAGCACGGCAGCCAGTGGAAATGCGATGTTCAGCAGAATGCCGATCAGCAGTTCGAGCCGATCGTTCGCGTGCGTACCCACGGCGTCGACACCGACTACCCGCTGGAGCACGAATTTGTGACCGGTCCGGAATACCGTCGTATCTGCACGCTCGGCGAGAAGCTGCGCGGCCTGATCGAAGACGATGCGTTCATCGAACGTGGCGAACGTCGTCAGCCGGTAGCCAGCTTCGAGCAGGCGCTGGACTGGCTGGTGAAAGAGTCCCGTCGCGGCCTCGCGATCCAGCGCTATAAAGGTCTGGGCGAAATGAACCCGGAGCAGCTGTGGGAAACCACCATGGATCCGGAAAGCCGCCGCATGCTGCGCGTTACCGTTAAGGACGCGATTGCTGCAGACCAGCTGTTCACCACCCTGATGGGCGATGCGGTTGAACCACGTCGTGCCTTCATCGAAGAGAACGCCCTGAAAGCGGCAAATATCGATATTTAATCGACGTGATACCGCACGATAACTGGCCGCGCGTTTAGCGCGGCTTTTTTGTGGGCGCAGGCATATCCAGCGACATCACGGAAGGTAAACGGCTCGCCAGCGTATCGATCGCAATTCTTACCCTTAGCGGCAGATGCGGCGTCTGCTGCCACACGGCATGAACGTTGAAATGCACATCCGGTGCCTGCTTCAGGAGCGGGACGAGTTTACCCTGATGGATTTCTTTAACGACCATCCAGCAGGGCAGCCATGCAATGCCGTGTCCGGCCAGCGCAGCGTCGCAGATCGCCTGCAAATCATCCATATTGAGTGATGACCGGGGTGTAAAGGTGTGCGACGTTCCTTCGTTATCCATCAGCTGCCAGGACAACACTCTGCCTGCGCTCAAATAGTTGATGGCCGTATGCTGGGATAAATCATTAACGCTTTGTGGCTGGCCTTTCTTCAGCAGATACTCCGGCGTGGCGCACAGCACCATGCGGTGTTCTCCCAGCTTTCTGGCGACCAGCACGCTGCTGTCCTGAAGCGTGCCGTTACGCACCGCCATATCAAACCCTTCCTCCACCAGATCCACCACGCGGTCGCTGAACGACATTTCAAGCTCAAGCCCGGGGTGTTCCTGCGCCAGTTCAATCAACAGCGGCGCGACGCACTGGCGGCCAAAGAGTACCGGCATGGCAACGCGCAGGCGGCCGCTGACCTGCTGTTTCCCCGTTTCAAGCAGCGACTCTGCGCCCCGAATCTCCTCCAGCGCGCGCAGGCAGCGTTCATAAAAAAGGGCGCCGTTATCGGTCAGCCTCTGGCTGCGGGTGGTGCGCTGAAAGAGCCGTACTCCCAGGCGTTCCTCAAGGCGAGCAATGCTTTTTCCCACCGCCGAGCGCGACAGGTGCAGGCGAACTGCGGCCTGTGCAAAGCTTCCTGCCTCCACGGCAGCGACAAAAACAGGAATATCTTTCAGCGTATCGGTCATGGATTGTATCCATTCAGGCATCAATAAAGAGAAAACTTATCGCCACTGGTGACGAAGAGTCAACGCTAGACTGTCGGTACTGAAGCTTATTTGATCGCAGGAGAGAAAAATGACAGAGACAATGCAACGCTGGACGATGAACGCCCTCGGGCGCGAGAGCCTCACACTCACTCAGGAGCCCATTCCACAGCCAGGCCCGGGTGAAGTACGCGTGCGGGTGAATGCCGTTGCGCTCAACTATCGCGATAAAATGGTGATTGAAGGCACGATGCCGATTCCGCTCTCCTTCCCGTTTACCCCGGCGTCTGACATGGCGGGCGTCGTAGACAGCGTTGGTGAAGGCGTCACGCGTTTCCAGCCTGGCGCTCGCGTTATCTCAACCTTTTTCCCGGAGTGGATCGACGGTAAACCGCAGGCGGACGCGCGCAATTTGCCCTATAGAACGTCCGGCGGATACTTCCAGGGAATGCTGGCCGAATATGTGATTGTGAAGGAAGACGCGCTGGCGGTATCGCCGGAAACCCTGGATGACGCAGAGGCCAGCACCTTACCCTGTGCAGGGCTTACCGCCTGGTTCGCGCTGGTGGAACGCGGCCAGCTGCGCGCCGGGCAATCGGTGCTGGTACAGGGGACGGGCGGCGTGGCGATTTTCGCCCTGCAAATTGCCAAAGCGCACGGCGCAGAGGTCATTGTTACGTCCGGGAGCGATGAAAAGCTGGCGCTGGCCAAAACGCTGGGGGCCAGCCAGGGCATCAACCGCCTGAAAGGCGACTGGGCTGAAGAGGCGCTGGCGCTGACTCAGGATCGCGGCATTGACCATATTATTGAAACCGTGGGGGGCGAGAACCTGAAGCATTCCCTGCGCGCCGTTGCCGTTCATGGACGCATATCGGTCATTGGCGTGCTGGCCGGAACTGACATTTCACTCTCTGCTGGCGAACTGTTGCTGAAATCTCCCGTCATTCAGGGGATCGGCGTAGGACACCGCAGGGCGCTGGAAGATTTCGTTCGCGCTGTTGACGTCACGGGACTGAAGCCGGTGATTGAGCATCGCTACCGCTTTAACGAGCTTGAACAGGCACTTGAACATCTGGATCGCGGCGCGTTTGGTAAAATCGTTCTCACCCGCGAGTAAGCCTTTGTTCCCCGGGATAAACGTAAAAGGGGTGTTCCTGTTGCGCAATGTAGCTCTATTTTTGTGTGCTTAATCGCGTTAGCATGAGGCAGCACTCATTTATTCCGGGGAACTCATGGCTATCAAACTCATTGCAATCGATATGGACGGCACGCTGCTGTTGCCGGACCACACCATCTCTCCAGCTGTTAAAAACGCGATCGCCGCGGCGCGCGCAAAGGGCGTGAATGTGGTTCTGACCACGGGGCGTCCGTATGCTGGCGTGCACAGCTACCTGAAAGAGCTGCACATGAATCAGCCGGGTGATTACTGCATCACCTATAACGGCGCGCTGGTGCAGAAAGCCGCAGATGGCAGTACGGTTGCGCAAACCGCGCTGAACTATGACGACTACCGGTTCCTGGAAAAACTGTCCCGTGAGGTGGGTTCCCACTTCCACGCCCTCGATCGCAATACGCTTTACACCGCCAACCGTGATATCAGCTACTACACGGTACATGAATCCTACGTTGCGACCATTCCGCTGGTGTTCTGTGAAGCCGAGAAAATGGATCCGGCGACCCAGTTCCTGAAAGTGATGATGATCGACGAGCCGGAGATCCTGGATAAGGCGATTGCACGCATTCCGGCCGAGGTGAAAGAGAAATACACCGTGCTGAAAAGTGCGCCGTACTTCCTCGAAATACTCGATAAACGCGTCAATAAAGGCACCGGCGTTAAATCGCTGGCTGACGCGCTGGGCATTAAGCCGGATGAAATCATGGCTCTGGGCGATCAGGAAAACGACATCGCGATGATTGAATACGCGGGCATGGGCGTGGCGATGGAAAACGCTATTCCGTCGGTGAAAGAAGTGGCTAATTTTGTCACCAAATCCAACCTGGAAGACGGCGTTGCCTACGCGATTGAGAAGTTTGTGCTGAACTAAACACCCGCTTGCTATACCCTGATGCGATAACTGTGCATCAGGGTATCCTCATGAAACAAATCACCTTCGCTTCCCGCAACCACCAGCTGACCAACATCAATACCTGGACGCCGGACAGCCAGTGGCTGGTCTATGACGTGCGCCCGTCAGGTGCGTCGTTCACCGGTGAAACCATCGAGCGGGTCAACGTCGGCACGGGTGAGGTGGAGGTGGTTTATCGCGCCACTGACGGCGCGCACGTCGGCGTGGTGACCGTTCATCCCACGCAGGAAAAATACGTGTTTATCCACGGTCCGAAAAACCCGGATGCAGACTGGCACTACGATTTTCATCATCGTCAGGGGGTGATTGCGCATCACGGCCAGTTGAGCAACCTGGACGCGATGGATATCACTTCGCCGTACACTCCTGGCGCGCTGCGCGGCGGAAGCCACGTCCATGTCTTCAGCCCGAACGGCCTGCTCGTCAGCTTTACCTATAACGACCACGTGCTCCACGAGCGCGATCCTAAACTTGATTTACGCAACGTCGGCGTGGCGGCGCCTTTCGGTCCGGTAAACCCGCAGGGGAACCATCCCCGTGAATACCCGGGCGCTTACTGGAGCGTGCTGGTCAGCCGCACGACGCCCAATCCGCAGCCGGGCAGCGACGAGATTAACCGCGCTTACGAAGAGGGCTGGGTGGGCAACGACAGGCTGGCGTTTATCGGCGATACCCTGTCTGCAACCGGCGAGAAAGTGCCTGAACTTTTTATTGTTAATCTGCCCGAAGACGAGCAGGGCTGGAAGCGTGCGGGCGATGCGCCGCTACAGGGCACGACGGATACCCTGCCAGCGCCGCCAGCGGGAGTAGAACAGCGTCGTTTAACCTTTACGCATCAGAGGGCGTATCCGGGTCTGGTAAACGTGCCGCGTCACTGGGTTCGCAATAATCCGCAGGGGACACAGATTGCGTTTCTGATGCGGGATGATAACGGCATTGTGCAGCTGTGGCTGATCTCGCCGGAGGGCGGCGAGCCGCGCCAGTTGACGCGAAACGGAAGCGATATCCAGTCTGCATTTAACTGGCATCCTTCCGGCGATCGTTTGGGGTTTGTGCTCGAAAATAGGATCGCGTGCTGCGACGCACAGACCGGAGAGGTGACGTTTTTGACGTCCGATCACGGCAATCCGCCATCTGCTGATGCGGTCGTGTTTTCTCCGGACGGGCGCGTTATTGCATGGATGGAAGAGACAGCCGGTTTCCGTCAGCTTTGGGTAACGGAAACCGCGCAGCGCTAGCGTGGAGGCATGTCAGCGGGCGGGATGACGGCGTTTGTCGCCAGATTCTCCTGCTCGCTTTTTTCTACCCGTGAGCGTACGGAGTTGTCCTTACGAAACATATCCCACGGCAGCAGAAGCGTATCCGCCACGGCCGTAAACGGCATATCGAGGATTACCAGGGATTTTGTGCCCCAGTTTGTATCGTCATCGGAGAGCATCGTCGCGCTGGCTCGCGTCCCCGGATATGTTCCTTCTTTACCGCCGGTGTGAGACATCACGCTCGAACACCCGCAAAGTAAAACAACCCCGCTGAACGTCGTCAGCTTTATCAGAACATTTTTCATCATCACTCAGTCATCGTTAATGGCACTGCATAGACCTTCAACTCAGGGTTATAGCGAGCCTTATCCAAAATGGATAGCCCGATAACCCCGCACTGTGGCAGCCATCGCAATTTAACCCTTTGTGCTGTTGTCCCAGTCTAAGCGAGATGCAGGAAAGTGCAAAAAAAAGTGCAGGTGTCGTTCTTGAAAAGGCCGATTGCAGACCCATTTTAATGATGTGGCCCGATAACGAACTCGCCTGATGGGTGTTCGGGGGCGCAAAGGCCTGTCCATGGTGGAAGGCTTCAACTTCTCGCTGATTTCAGGAGTTTTATTTATGCGTAACTTCGATCTTTCTCCGCTATACCGTTCTGCAATTGGTTTTGACCGTCTGTTTAACCATTTAGAAAATAACCAAAGCCAGAGCAACGGCTACCCTCCATACAATGTTGAGCTGGTCGACGAAAACCACTACCGCATCGCCATTGCCGTCGCCGGTTTTGCAGAAAACGAACTGGAGATCACCGCGCAGGACAACCTGCTGGTGGTGAAAGGTTCCCATACGGCCGAGCAGAAAGAACGTACCTACCTTTATCAGGGCATCGCCGAGCGCAACTTTGAACGCAAGTTCCAGTTAGCCGAGAACATTCACGTGAAAGGCGCGAACCTGGTCAACGGCCTGCTGTTTATCGAACTGGAACGTGTGATTCCGGAAGAGAAAAAACCGCGTCGTATCGAAATTAACTAATTATGCGGGTCGCGCGAGCGGCCCACCCGGACTTGCTTGCCGTAACGGGAGCATATGCGAATCCACCTGGATTTGCAGGAACAACTGCGCACAAAAAATTGTGCCGAACTCGCTTCTCAGAAGGAGATTTAGTATGCGTAACTACGATTTATCCCCCTTGCTTCGTCAGTGGATTGGTTTTGACAAACTGGCTAACGCCCTGCAAAACACCGCTGAGCAACAGACTTTTCCGCCTTACAACATCGAAAAAAGCGACGATAACCACTATCGCATCACCCTGGCGCTGGCCGGTTTCCGCCAGGAGGATCTGGATATCCAGCTCGAAGGCACGCGTCTGACCGTGAAAGGTACGCCGGAGAAACAAGAGACCGAAACCAAATGGCTGCATCAGGGGCTGGTTAATCAGCCGTTTAGCCTGAGCTTTACTCTGGCAGACCATATGGACGTCTCCGGCGCAACGTTTACCAACGGGCTGCTGCATATCGACCTGACCCGTAACGTGCCGGAAGCCATCGCGCCACAGCGTATCGCCATTAGCGACCGGCCGGCGTTAAACAGTTAACAGTGTGCGGGCTGGTGCCCTCACCCCGACCCTCTCCCACAGGGAGAGGGTGAAAAGATAAAGCCCTGCCACGGCAGGGCTTTTTTGTGCGCCATCGCCCATACAACCGCCCACGGCTCTGAGAGAATCCTTAGCATAACTAAGGTTATGCCAAGGAAGTGGATCATGAGTGATATCGCGTTAACCGTAAGCGTGTTGGCCCTGGTCGCTGTTGTTGGCCTGTGGATAGGGAATATCAAAATCCGCGGCGTCGGGTTTGGGATAGGCGGGGTACTGTTTGGCGGCATTTTTGTCGGGCACTTTGCCGACAAGCTCGGGCTGGTGCTGAGCGCCGAAATGCTCCACTTTACCCAGGAGTTCGGCCTGATCCTCTTCGTTTACACCATCGGTATTCAGGTGGGACCGGGGTTTTTCGCCTCACTTCGGGTCTCCGGATTACGGCTCAACCTGTTTGCCCTCGGCATTGTGATAATGGGCGGGCTGGTCACAGCGATTCTGCACAAAATCTTCGATATCCCGCTCCCCGTAGTGCTGGGCATTTTCTCCGGGGCGGTCACCAACACGCCTGCGCTCGGCGCGGGGCAGCAGATCCTTCGCGATTTGGGTATCGAACCCGGCATTGTCGACCAGATGGGGATGAGCTACGCCATGGCCTATCCGTTTGGCATTTGCGGCATTCTGCTCTCCATGTGGCTGGTCCGCGTCCTGTTTCGCATTAACGTCGACAAAGAGGCGAAGGACCATGAAACCACGCTCACCAACGGCCATATGCCGATCAAAACCATCAATATTCGGGTCGATAACCCTAATCTGAATAATATGGCGATTCAGGACGTGCCGATCCTGAACAGCGCCAATATCATCTGCTCCCGCCTTAAGCGCGACGATATGCTGATGGTCCCCGCACCCGGCACCGTCATTCAGCAAGGCGATCTGCTGCACCTTGTCGGTCAGCCCGGGGATTTAAATAACGCGCGGCTGGTGATTGGTCAGGAAGTGGATACCTCGCTCTCAACCCGCGGCACCGATATGCGGGTGGAGCGCGTGGTGGTAACAAACGAGCATGTTCTCGGCAAGAAAATACGCGATCTGCAGGTAAAAGAGCGCTATGACGTGGTGATCTCCCGCCTCAACCGTGCGGGTGTCGAGCTGGTCGCCAGCCCGGAGGCCAGCCTGCAGTTCGGGGATATCCTCAACCTGGTCGGTCGCCCCTCGTCCATTGACGCCGTGGCGGATATGGTGGGCAACGCCCAGCAGAAACTGCAGCAGGTGCAGATGCTGCCGGTGTTTATCGGTATCGGGCTCGGCGTGCTGCTCGGTTCTATCCCTGTGTACGTGCCGGGCTTCCCGGTGGCGCTCAAGCTGGGTCTGGCGGGCGGGCCGCTGATTATGGCGTTGATCCTCGGGCGTATCGGCTGCATCGGCAAGCTCTACTGGTTTATGCCGCCAAGCGCTAACCTGGCGCTGCGCGAGCTGGGCATCGTGCTGTTCCTTGCGGTGGTCGGGCTGAAGTCCGGCGGGGATTTCGTCGACACCCTGATCAAGGGCGAAGGGATGAGCTGGGTCGGTTACGGCATCTTTATCACGGCGATTCCTTTGCTGACGGTGGGCATACTGGCGCGGATGTTCGCCAAAATGAACTACCTGACGCTGTGCGGCATGCTGGCGGGTTCCATGACCGATCCGCCCGCGCTGGCCTTTGCCAACAACCTGCACGCCACCAGCGGCGCGGCAGCGCTCTCCTATGCCACCGTCTACCCGCTGGTGATGTTCCTGCGCATCATCACTCCACAGCTACTGGCGGTGCTGTTCTGGGGGATGAGCTAGTAAATCTTCCTGGTGGATGCGCCGCAAATGGTAGTCCACCTGGTAATCGCTGGTATTTCGGAACATCACGGAATAATTAAGGAACTCGCCGCTGTCGCTGTAGGAAAGCGAGGTGATACGCAGCAGCGGCGTCTGTTCCGGCAGGTTCATATAACCGGCCAGCTGTTTATCGGCCAGCACGGGCGTCAGGCTCTCGTAGTTGCCGCTGATGGTGATCCCGCACTCCTTCTCGATGTAATCAAACTTTGACCCTTCAAGATGCGCCAGCGACAGGTTGCGAAACAGCTTCACCGGCATAAAGCTGTCCTCCAGCATCAGCGGTTTTCCGTCCACGTAGCGCACCCGTCTGGAAAAGTAGATCCGCTCATCCACCTGAATCCGCAGCTGGCTGGCGATGGCGGGCGGGGCGGGCATCACTTCGAACTGTAAGACCTTACTCTGCACCTCTTTTCCCTGCTGACGCAACACCTCCACCAGCCCGGTCAGGTTGGTGGTTTCGTGGTGAACGTCTTTGCGCGACACAAACGTTCCGCTACCGTGCCGCCGTTCAACCAGCCCCCAGCTCACCAGCAGATCCAGCGCCTTGCGGATGGTCATTCGCGCCACGCCAAATTCCTGCGCCAGCGCTTTCTCGCCCGGCAGCGGGCTGCCGATGTTGTAGTCAGACGAATTCAGCCGCAGCCGCAATCTGTCAGCAATGGATTTGTAGATCACCAGTAGACCTCTCTGCCCTTATCAGGGCGTGGATGGCGTCCTGACATGTCCATATTTACCGTAAAAAGTAGACCTGATTGGTCAAAATAAAACCATGAATGCGATCACGAATCGCAGCGGCACGCCATGTTCGCGCATCAGTAAGTTCTTATGCTCACCTCAGGCCAGCAAAAAACCATAAAGGCCTCTACCCCTACAGGTTGTTTCATGAGGATTTAAAAATGCTCAGTCAAATACAACGTTTTGGCGGTGCCATGTTTACCCCGGTGTTGCTGTTTCCGTTCGCCGGGATCGTGGTGGGAATCGCCATCATGCTTCGCAACCCGCTGTTTGTCGGCGAAGCCTTAACGGCCCCCGATCATCTTTTCGCGCAGATTGTTCACATCATCGAAGAGGGCGGCTGGGCGGTGTTCCGCAATATGCCGCTGATTTTTGCCGTCGGCCTGCCGATTGGCCTGGCGAAGCAGGCGCAGGGCCGCGCCTGTCTGGCGGTGCTGATTAGTTTCCTGACCTGGAACTACTTTATCAACGCGATGGGGATGACCTGGGGCCACTTCTTTGGCGTCGATTTCTCCGCCGAACCGACGGCAGGTAGCGGGCTGGCGATGATTGCCGGGATCAAAACGCTCGATACCAGCATCATCGGGGCCATCGTGATTTCAGGCATCGTCACCGCCATCCACAACCGCTATTTTGACAAGCCGCTGCCGGTGTTTCTGGGGATTTTCCAGGGCAGCTCGTTTGTCGTTATCCTCGCATTCTTCGTCATGATCCCCTGCGCCTGGCTTACGCTGCTGGGCTGGCCGAAAGTGCAGATGGGCATTGAGTCCCTGCAGGCGTTCCTGCGCTCTGCCGGGGCGCTGGGCGTGTGGGTGTATACCTTCCTGGAACGCATTCTGATCCCAACCGGATTGCACCACTTCGTCTACGGTCCGTTCATCTTCGGCCCGGCGGCGGTGGAAGGGGGGATTCAGGTCTACTGGGCACAGCACCTGCAGGAATTCAGCCAGAGCACCCTGCCGCTGAAAACCCTCTTCCCGGAAGGCGGCTTCGCCCTGCACGGTAACTCAAAAGTGTTCGGTTCGATCGGGATTGCGCTGGCGATCTGGTACACCGCGTCGCCGGAAAACCGCGTCAAGGTCGCGGGGCTGCTGGTCCCGGCCACGCTTACCGCGGTGCTGGTGGGCATTACTGAACCGCTCGAATTCACCTTCCTGTTTATCTCGCCGCTGCTGTTTGCCGTTCACGCCGTGCTGGCGGCGACCATGGCAACGGTGATGTACACCTTCGGCGTGGTCGGCAACATGGGCGGCGGCCTGCTGGACCAGTTCCTGCCGCAAAACTGGATCCCGATGTTCCATAACCACGCCGCGATGGTCTTCACCCAGATCGGCATTGGCGTGTGCTTCACCGGAATTTACTTCGTGGTCTTCAAAACGCTGATTGCGCGTCTGAACCTGAAAACGCCGGGCCGGGAAGAGAGCGAAATCAAACTCTACAGCAAGGCCGACTATAAGGCGGTGCGCGGGCAAACCACCGCCCCGGCGGCGGCCAGCCAGCAGGTCGGACAGGCCGCCGGGTTCCTGCAGGCGCTTGGCGGTGCGGCCAACATCGAAAGCATCAACAACTGCGCCACCCGCCTGCGCATCGCCCTGGTCGATATGGCGAAAACGCAAAGCGATGACGTCTTCAAAGCCCTCGGCGCCCACGGCGTGGTGCGACGCGGCAACGGCATTCAGGTGATTGTCGGCCTGCACGTTCCTCAGGTGCGCGACCAGCTGGAATCGCTGATGAAAACCCCCTTAACGAATGAACAAACCACCCTGACAGAGGCTATATCATGAAAAAATTCTCAGTTGTCATTGCAGGCGGCGGCAGCACCTTTACGCCTGGTATCGTCCTGATGCTGTTAGCCAACCGTGACCGTTTCCCGCTGCGCGCCCTGAAGTTCTATGACAACGACGGCGCGCGTCAGGAGACCATCGCCGAAGCGTGCAAAATCATCCTTAAGGAGCAGGCTCCGGAGATTGAATTCAGCTACACCACCGATCCGAAAGCGGCGTTTACCGATGTCGATTTCGTGATGGCGCATATCCGCGTGGGCAAATACCCAATGCGTGAAAAAGATGAAAAAATCCCGCTGCGCCACGGCGTGCTGGGCCAGGAAACCTGCGGCCCGGGCGGCATCTCCTACGGCATGCGCTCTATCGGCGGCGTGCTGGAGCTGGTGGATTACATGGAGCAGTACTCCCCAAACGCGTGGATGCTGAACTACTCCAACCCGGCGGCGATTGTCGCGGAAGCCACGCGCCGCCTGCGTCCGAACGCCAAAATCCTCAACATCTGCGATATGCCGATCGGCATTGAAGGGCGCATGGCGCAGATTGTCGGCCTGAAGGACCGCAAAGAGATGCGCGTGCGCTACTACGGCCTGAATCACTTCGGCTGGTGGACGTCGATTGAAGACCTGAACGGCAACGATCTGATGCCGAAGCTGCGCGAATACGTGGCGAAAAACGGCTATGTTCCGCCTTCGGAGGATGCGCACACCGAAGCGAGCTGGAACGATACGTTCGCCAAAGCAAAAGACGTGCAGGCGCTGGATCCGGACACCATGCCGAACACCTACCTGAAGTATTACCTGTTCCCGGACTACGTGGTCGCGCATTCCAACCCGGAACGCACCCGCGCCAATGAGGTCATGGATCACCGTGAAAAGCATGTGTTCAGTTCCTGCCGGGCGATTATCGAGGCGGGCAAATCCTCCGCCGGTGAGCTGGAAATTGATGAACATGCGTCGTACATCGTCGATCTGGCGACGGCAATTGCCTTTAACACCCAGGAGCGGATGCTGCTGATTGTGCCTAACAACGGGGCCATCCATAACTTCGATGCCGATGCGATGGTGGAAATTCCTTGCCTGGTGGGCCATAACGGTCCTGAGCCGCTTACGGTGGGCGATATTCCACATTTCCAGAAAGGGCTGATGAGCCAGCAGGTAGCGGTGGAAAAACTGGTGGTGGATGCCTGGGAGCAGCGCTCGTACCAGAAACTCTGGCAGGCGATCACCCTGTCGAAAACCGTGCCGAGCGCGTCCGTCGCGAAAGCGATTCTGGATGACCTGATCGAGGCCAATAAGGATTACTGGCCAGAGCTGCACTGATCGTCCTGACCGACATCGCCCGATGTCGGTCTCCTTGTCCTTGTCGATTTACGCTATGCTGAAGCCTGCCCGTTGCACGACAAGGAACCTTCATGAAAATTTCCCGCCTCGGCGAAGCGCCGGACTACCGCTTCTCACTGGCTAATGAACGCACGTTTTTAGCGTGGATCCGCACCGCGCTGGGATTCCTTGCCGCAGGGGTGGGTCTCGACCAGCTCGCGCCTGATTTTGCCACGCCGCTGATTCGAGAGGTGCTGGCGCTGCTCCTGTGCCTGTTTGCGGGCGTACTGGCGATTTACGGCTATCTGCGCTGGCTGCGCAATGAGAAGGCGATGCGTCTGAAGCAGGATCTGCCCTATACGCGCGGGTTACTCATCATCAGCGCGGTTTTGCTGGCGGTGGCGGGCGTGGTGATGGTGCTGGTGTTCTATGGCGGATAGCCGCAAAGCGCGACGGGAAGCGGACCCCGGCCTGCAGCCGGAGCGGACGTCGCTCGCCTGGCTGCGTACGCTGCTGGGGTATGGCGCGCTGATTGCCCTGGCGATTAAGCACAACTGGCACCGCACCGGGGTGCCGTTCTGGATCTCGCTTGTTGTGCTGGCGCTGGTGGCGATCGTTTTATGGCGCTATACCCGCAGCCGTAACCTGATGGACGTGGCGCAGAACGACTTTGTGCAGCCGAAGGCGGTGCGGGATAAGTTCCTGATTGCTCTGGCCGTGCTGTCTCTGTCTTTACTCTTCGCAGTGACTCACATTCAGCAAATTGTGAGCTTTTAAAGCCCGGTAGCAGCTACGCCTTACCGGGCCTACGATTAGCGGCCTTTTGCTAAATACTTCGCCATCTCGTCTTCCGGCACCATCCCGCCGCCGGTCGCCCACACCAGGTGGGTAACGTTCGCACCGGCACTGACGCGCAGCGGCCCGGCCATCCCCGCCAGCGCCGACGGTTCCAGACGAATGCCTTCCTCCTGCGCCAGCCAGCCGAGCATGTCGTACATGCTCCGATCGGAAAGCGTATAGAACCCGTCGAGCAGGCGCTCCATCGCGCGACCCACGAAGCCAGACGCGCGCCCTACCGCCAGCCCGTCTGCTGCCGTCACGTTATCAATGCCTAGGTCCTGTACGGCAATCTCGTCGTGCAGGCCGGTGTAAACCCCCAGCAGCATGCACGGGGAGTGCGTGGGCTCCGCGAAGAAGCAGTGAACGTTATCGCCAAAGGCCAGCTTCAGGCCAAACGCCACGCCGCCGGGGCCGCCGCCGACGCCGCACGGCAGGTAGACGTATAGCGGATGCTCCGCATCCACCACGCGGCCCTGTGCGGCAAACTGCGCCTTCAGCCGCTCGCCCGCCACCGCATAGCCCAGGAACAGGGTGCGGGAGTTTTCATCGTCAATGAAGAAACAGTTAGGATCGCTTTCCGCCGCTATGCGTCCCTGCTCCACCGCCACGCCATAATCTTGTTCGTATTCCACGACGATCACGCCGTGGCTGCGCAGTTTGGCTTTCTTCCACTCGCGGGCGTCGGCGGACATATGCACCGTCACCTTAAAGCCGATGCGGGCGCTCATAATGCCGATGGACATCCCCAGGTTGCCGGTTGAGCCCACGGCGATGCTGTACTGGCTGAAGAAGTCCTTAAAGCGCGGCTCCAGCAGAACGCTGTAGTCGTCTTCAACGCTCAGCAACCCGGCTTCCAGCGCCAGTTTTTCCGCGTGGGTCAGCACCTCATAGATACCGCCGCGCGCTTTAATCGAGCCGGAGATCGGCAAATGGCTGTCTTTTTTCAGCAGCAGGGTGCCGGGAATGGCCTTGCCGGACTCTTTCTCCAGCCGCGCCTGCATTGCCGGAATCGCGACCAGCTCGGATTCAATAATCCCGCCCGTTGCCGCCGTCTCAGGGAAGGCTTTCGCCAGATAAGGCGCGAAGCGTTTCAGGCGAGCGTGGGCGTTGTCCACATCGGCTTTGGTCAGCCCGACATGGGGCAGCCCTTCAGCCAGCGTCGTGGTGCGGGGGTTAATCCAGGTGGTTTCTTTCAGGGCAATCAGATCCTCAACCAGAGGAAACTGTGCGGTTAAAGTAGTGATAGTTGCGTTTTCCATAATACGTCTCTTCGCGCTCAGATAATGAAAGAAAGCAGGAATGTGCCACCAAGTGCAAGCACCGAGGCGATAAACGTCGCCGTCGTATAGTATTTGAAGGTCTCATTCAGGGTCGCGCCGCAGTATTGCTTCACCAGCCAGAAGAGAGAATCGGTCACGATCGTGCAGCCAATCGCGCCGGACCCGATGGCAATGGTGATGATCTCCGGGCTGACGTTCGGGTAGAGCGGCAGCATCGGCGCGACTATCGCCGTGGCGCCCATCATCGCGACAGTGGCGGAGCCAACCGCGGCATGCAGCACCAGCGCCACCAGCCAGGCGAGCAGGATAGGGTGCATGTGCAGGTTAGAGAGAATTTGCGCCAGCGAGTCCGCCAGCCCGCTGGTTTTCAGGATGGCGTTGAACGCGCCGCCCGCGCCGATAATCAGCAAAATGTTGGCGATAGAGCCGAAGCCGTGCTCGGTATGCGTCAGCATCGCGCCCATGCCCATATGCTGGCGGATGCCCAGCAGGTAGTAGGCGACAAACACGGCGATAAACATCGCGGTGATCGGGTTGCCGATAAACTCCAGCAGCGTATACAGCGTGCCGTCTTTTGCCATGTTCAGTTCGGCGATGGTCTTCACCAGCATCAGGGCAATCGGCAGCAGCACCGTGAACAGCGTGGCGCCCAGCGACGGCAGGGTGTGCTCTTCCCGCACCTTCAGGTCTGAAAATTCTGCCGGAACCGGTTTAAACGGCAGACGATTGCCGAGCAGCTTCAGGAACAGCGGGCCACCGACCAGAGAGGCCATCAGGCCCACCAGCAGGCCGTAGACGATCACCGTCCCGACGTCCGCCCCTAATTTATTGGTCACAAACAGCGCGGCCGGATGCGGCGGCACCACGCAGTGCACCGCCATCAGCGCGGTACAGAGCGGAATGGCCAGCTTAAGCAGCGACGTGTTGGTCTTTTTGGCGATGGAAAAAGCCAGCGGGATCAGCAGAACCACGCCCACTTCCACGAACAGCGTAATGCCGCAGATTAGGCCTACCAGCACCATAATCACGTCTGCCGACAGCCAGCGGCAGCGCTGCAGGGCGATCCCGATGCGCTCTGCCGCGCCCGAAACCTCCATCATCTTGCCTAGAATGGTTCCAAGGCCGATAACCGCCGCCAGAAAGCCCAGCGTGCCGCCAATCCCGCTCTCGATGGCGTTTACCATATCCAGCGGGCTCATTCCCATCATTGCACCGACGAAAAAGCTCGCCAGCAGCAGCGCGAGGAATGGGTGAAACTTCAGTTTTACGATGGTTAAAACAATCAACACGATGCTGACAAGCAGCGTTGCCACAACCCAGACCTGAGATCCCATATCTCACCTCATCCTTATGTCATCTGGGGGTATTGGACGAAAAAGCGGCGTGGGCTGACAAACGATATAATTTGGCGTTCAGATGAGCCAGATTGAATCAAATGAGTGACTATGCTCTAAAAAACGCACTTAATCTGCATTAGGGTCACATAAATTCACCCAGGAACGGTATGCTGAGCGCAGAAAACACGCGTGAGAATTGTGATGACCGATGCAAATGAAGCCAGAAACCGGCTATTAAACGGCTGGCAGCTGTCGAAAATGTACACCTTTGAAGTGGCTGCCCGGCATGAATCCTTCGCGCTGGCGGCGGAGGAACTGTCGCTTAGCCCCAGCGCGGTAAGCCACCGCATCAACCTGCTGGAAGAAGAGCTGGGTATTCAGCTGTTTGTCCGTTCGCACCGTAAAGTCGAACTGACGCAGGAGGGAAAGCGCGTTTACTGGACGCTAAAATCGTCCCTCGACACCCTGAATCAGGAGATCCTGGACATCAAAAACCAGGCGCTGTCCGGCACGCTGACGGTCTACTCCCGGCCATCGATCGCTCAGTGCTGGCTGGTACCCATGCTGGGTGACTTTACCCGCCGCTATCCGTCGATTTCGCTCACCATCCTGACCGGCAATGATTACGTCAATATGCAGCGAACGGGTGTCGATCTGGCGCTCTATTTCGACGATACGCCACCAAACCATCTGTCTCATCACTTCCTGATGGACGAGGAGATTTTGCCCGTCTGCTCCCCGCGGTATGCCCGCGAGCATGAACTGCTGAAAAACCCTGATAACCTCAGCCACTGCACGCTGCTGCACGACCGTCAGGCCTGGAGTAACGATTCCGGTACGGATGAATGGCTGAGCTGGGCGCAGCACTTTGCGGTGAATATGCCGCCATCGTCGGGTATCGGTTTCGATCGCTCTGATTTGGCGATTATTGCGGCCATCAATCACGTTGGCGTCGCGATGGGCAGAAAGCGGCTGGTGCAGAAGAGGCTCGAACGGGGCGAGCTGATCGCCCCGTTTGGTGACAAGACCCTGAAATGCCATCAGCACTACTATGTCTCGACGCTTTCTGGCCGTCAGTGGCCGAAAATAGACGCCTTTATCGGCTGGCTGAAAGAACTGGCAGGTTGAAGAATTATTACGCTTTCGCTCTACACCAAATGTGAAAAAGCGTGCTAAATACAGGTAATGCTTTCGATTTATCCAGGGTAAACCGTGTTAAAGCCTTTTATTGCCTTTGCATTACTGATCTCTTCCGGCTGGGCGATGGCCGCTGAGCCGCCGCTGACGGCTGCCCGTTATGCGCAGCAGCTGGGCGTCGGGATGGATGTGGACTGGGCGCGCACCGAACGCGGCATACGTGAATTCGACCCGCTGGTGGTCCGCGATTTTCGTGCAAAAGGCATTACCCACGTGCGCATCCGCGTGGCCGATGAGCCGACGGAAGCGCGGTTAATTCACCTTCGCAAGCTGGTAGAAGCCTGCGAGCAGTATGGCGTGATCCCGATAATTGCTTATCAGGCTGATGAATATAAAAACGACCCGAAAGCCGATAACGAGAAAGAGACGGTCAACTGGTGGATTGCCGTGGCACACTATTTCGGCCAAAGCTATCCGCAGCTGGGTTTTGATCTCATCTATGAGCCGGCCGACAAGCTTAACCACAGCCTGGCGTCGCTAAACCGCGTGTATGAAAAATCTATTAAAGCGATCCACGACATCGACCCCCAGCGCATGATCTTTATTGCGCCGCGCCTGCGTGCCGCACCGGAGGATTTATCCAGCCTGAAGCTGCCTGCGCACAGCCAAAACTACCTGCTGGCGGAGTGGCATATTTTCCCGTGGGGGCCGCTGAAAAATGGTGGTAAATACCCGTGGACGTCCGGCACGGCGGCGGAGAAAGCGGCTATCCATAATCGCATCAATACCGCCCTGCACTGGCAGCAAAAAACCGGTCACGTTAGCTGGGTCGGGGGCTGGGGCGTGGGGGAGTCAAACCACCTTACGCCAACCGCTTCGCAAATGGCCTTCGCCACCTTTATGGCCTGCGAACTGCAAAAAGCGAAAATCCCGTATGCGCTTAACGCGGATTTCCAGTTTTACGACGGGGAAGAGGGGGCATGGCAGCCTGCGCCAGAGCCCTTACTGCAGGCGATGATAACGCCTGCCTGTGAAAAGCCCGGCGAGAAGCCGGGCCATCATGCGCTTAAACCGGCTGCTCGTGATGCGGAACGCGCGACGCCAGCGGCAGCCAGCACAGTAAAATCAGCAGCCCCATCAGCGTCATCAACAACCCCAAACTAGACTGCCCGGTCTGCGGCATCATAGCCGAGAGCCAGGCCAGCGCGCCGGAACCGATGTTCTGCAAACCGCCCACCAGCGCGCCCGCCGTGCCTGCGAGGAACGGGAACGGCTCCATCGCGCCGCTGGTGGCGAGCGGGAACAGCATCCCCGCGCCGAAGAAGAACAGCGCTGCCGGGATGAGCAGCGTCCAGACGGTCATCACGCCAAACAGCCCTGGGATCCACATCATCAGACCCGCCAGCAGGCAGCTGATCACCGACTGCCACATCAGGGTGGAGAAGCGCTTGTTCTGACGCCCGGCAAACCACGCGCCGAAGAACGCCGCCGGGATTGGAAGAATAAACAGAATGCTCACCACCATGCTGCTCAGGCCCAGCCCCGCGCCCAGCAGCACGCCGGAGCAGGCTTCAAACACCGCGATGCCCGCCAGGCCGCCGATGAGCATCAGCAGGTAGCAGGTAAACGCGCCGTTGCCGAACAGCGTTTTATAGCTGGCGATCAGCTTCGTGCGCGGCGCGTCCTGCGGCCGCGTTTCCGGCATCCAGCGCGCCATGCTGAAGGTGACAATCATGCAGAGCACCAGCAGGAAGGCGTAGCAGGCGCGCCAGGACCACATAGTGTCCAGCAGGCCGCCAATCAGCGGGGCCAGCAGTGGGCTCACCAGAATCCCCATATTCAACAGGCTATTGGCATGGCGCAGCTGAGTGCCCTGATACATATCGCGCGGTAGGGTTCGCGCCATTACCCCGCCGACGCCGGTCCCGACGCCCTGCAGGGCGCTGGCGGCAATCAATACGGTCAGGCTGTGGGTGGTCATCGCAATCACGGTCGCCACCATGAAAATGCACATACCGACTAAAATCACCGGACGGCGTCCGATACGGTCGGAGAGCGGTCCATAGAACAGCTGCGAAATGCCATAGGTCAGCAGGTAGGCTGCCATCACGCTTTGTACTGCGCCCTCGCGGACGTTTAATTCCTTTGCCATGTCGGCAATCGCCGGAATGTAGATGGTTTGCGCCATCTGACCGACGGCCACCAGTAACACCAGCATCAACAATAAGTTAACGTTCCTTTGTTTTTTCATGTCGCTGAATACTTTTGCCAAAAGAGAAAAATGAAGAATAAGTAACTGCGCATTCCCATAAATGCGCGAGGAATCTACCACAGAGAGATGACAAATTAAGCATTGTCGTGGTGAATGAAAAAAACGTGAAAGGCAGGATTTGTAAACAATAACGGCAACTAATGTTGCCAGTGATTTACGCCAGGCGCAGCAGAATGGCGCCGCCAGCGATACCCAGCGCCGCCGCGATGCGCAGGCCCGCAACCTTCTCTTTTAAAAGGATAAACGCGATTAGCGCGCCAAAGAGTATGGAGGTTTCACGCAGCGCCGCGACTACCGCCAGCGGCGCCTGCGTCATTGCCCACAGCGCCAGACCGTAAGAGCCCATGGTGCCAACCCCGCCGAGCAGCCCCTTTTTCCAGTGCAGGCGCAGGTAGCCGGACGCCTCGCGCCGGCGCGCCACCATCGCCCAGCCGAGCAGGCAGAAGCCGTTCATAAAGAAGGTCCATAGCGTATAGCCCAGCGCGGTGTCCGACAGCCGCACGCCGGTGCCGTCCACAAGCGTATACCCGGCAATAAAGCAGGCATTCAGCAGCGCCAGCCAGATCCCTTTGCGTGACTGCATGCGCCCGTTCATCGCCATCGCCAGAATCGACAGGCAAATTACCCCGATGCCGGACCAGGCGAGCCAGGAGAGACGATCGCCAAGCGCCAGCACGCTGATCAGCGCCACCAGCAGCGGGGCGGTGCCGCGCATCAGCGGATAGGTCTGGCTCATATCGGAAACCTGATAGGTCTTCGCGACCAGCACGGTGTACACCACCTGTAAGGCGCAGGAGACTAACAAAAACGGCCAGCTTGCAGCAGAGGGCTGTGGAGAAAACGGCAGTAAGACCAGAGCGATAACCGTGGCGGATCCGCTGACGCTTATTGCGGAATAGAGCTTGTCCGTTCCGGCTTTAACGATGGCGTTCCAGCTGGCATGCAGCAGCGCGGCGAAGAGCAAAATGCAGAATACGGTGATGGTCATGGCGTATCGGGTGATGAATTGTCACTCAACTGTAACATTCACATCCTGATGCCGCCAGCCGGTTACACCGCACAAAAAAGGCGATGCGTTACCCGCGGTTCGTCCGAGACCAGCGTAAATCCTGCCTGGCGATAAAACCCGTAGGCAGCGTCCGGCGCATGGGTATTGAGGAAATCAAACCAGATGCTGGCATCGGCCATCACCACGGTCAAAAGCTGCTTGCCAATTCCCAGCCCGCGGCACTTTTCGCTGACGTAGAGATGGCGAATACGTCCGGCGCGCGGCTGCTGGCTGAACGGATCGCGATTCAGACCGCACACGCCGACCAGCTTGCCGTTGAGAAACGCGCCTAACAGCTTTTCGCCCGGCGCGTTAAAGCGGTTCTCACCCCGCTGCCAGCTCTCTTCGAGCCTGCGCAGCATATTGAAATTCAGTGCAATACTTTCCGCCTTCAGGGCGATATAACCCGGCTCGTCTGGCGTGACAGGCTCAATTAACAGACGCGACATAGCATTCCCTCGTTATTAAAGAGGGGCGGTTGCCCGCCCCTCTCAGGTGCGACTTGAACCTGAATTACCGAACGAATTTCAGGACAGCATCAAGCAGTTGCAGTACAGCAACAATGAGTTTGAGGATAAGTATCACCATATCCACTACGCTCATACGCGTCTCCTTTTGGTTAAAAGGAGCACGATGCTGGCGTACCTTTCCGCCGCCTGTTGCCAGCACCTGGATTGACGTAACACAGTGTGCTCACTTCAGAGGGTTAAGGCACTGACGGCACCACCCGTTTCAGCCAGGACTTCGTTGCGCCGGTAGATCTGCGGCCCCCTCGCTCACTGCGAACACCCTCAGTATAGATAAATACTGTATGCATGAACAGTATTTTTTGGACAAAATCTGGAAGGCGATCCATACTCAAAAACGTCAAAATCCGTGCCGGAATTGCGCGTCCATCTTCGATCGCGTATACTTTTTTGCGTTGACGTAACACAGTGTGTTCTGCGGCGACCAACCGCAAAACCCTGATAAAAACCTCGCTTAGGCGGGGTTTTTTGTTTTCTGTCAGTCTGAATAATTCATATTTTCAACGTAAGACCGTATTGCGGCTCTCTTTTGTTCAAAGGCCATTTCCTCCGTTTTTTGACACTCTGCCAGGGCTGCGGCAGGGTAGTGAACGCAGGGTATTTGCCGGGTTTTATCCTGCAGTACCCCCAGCGGATATCCCGTGCTGGCATCAAAGACAGAAATGTGTTGTTCGACGGGGGCAGATGGCCCCTGCCCGATATTTTGCAATTGAATAAGAAACTGGACCTCGTGCGTTGAGATGGGGTAACCCAGACCCGCAACATAGCCCAGCATGGAGAGTGGCTTAACCTGTTTACTCGTCGCTTCGCCGAAATAGATCATACGGTAGATAAAATAACTGCCCCAGGGTTCGCGCGAGCCCAACGCGCTGTGCATAAACCAGGCGCGGGAATCATGGATTTGATCATCAAAAAGCGCTCTTGTTAGTCCTGAGGGTTCATTGGCATTGCTCTGTTCCCCTTGTGGTGGAAACAGTGTTTCCAGGTGTTGTTTCCCTGCCTCTTTGATCTTTTTAAACTCAACAGGAATGTCATCCTGGTTAAAGGCAAAAACAAAACCTTTGAAGTAATCGAGTACGGCGTAGGTTGTGCTTTTTGCCTGAGTACGAGAAACGTCCTGATAGTCCTCTTTGAACTCGAATGCGGCCTGTAAAAGCTGTGTTTGTCCGAGCAAGGCATCAAAGTCTTTAGGGCCTGTCTTAAGCATCACAAACTGACCCTGCGGGTGGCTACCGGGCTGTTTAATTCGCTCTCTTTCTGCACCTTTTTGTAATTTTTCGCGTTCTCTTTCCCGTTCCGCCCTTTTACCAGGATCGTTATCCTGATTTTGATTATTGGCTGCGGCGTCGTGATAAAAGCGCTGGCTCCGGAATGTTTCCTGGGCGTAGCGATTGATGCGCCAGGCGGTTATCCAGCCGATTTGGTTTTCAAGCGCTTCGATGATATTGACTCGAGCGCGAACGGGGGAGTAGAGGGTTGCCTGTTCATCGGGAACGCCACTTTCGGAAGGAGGTAAATCAAGAGTGAGCTGGCGCCAGGCGTTGAAGCGTTGGATTAGTAAGGGGTCAGTACTAAATTCGTCAACCAGGGCTTCTGGCATAATTCTCCATGAATCTTTTTGTAAATCTTCAGGGAGCGACTCTTTTTGGACTTTTAATGGGGCACCTGAAGTAAAGGCTGCTGCGTATATGTCGTTTAAACAAAGCTGTGATAATAAGAAATCATCGACATTAGCATTTGCTTTCCCCTGATCGCCTGGTGGGTACCCGCCCCCAATATCAGAGTGCATGCCAGGATAAACCACCTCTACGGCATATTCAGGATATCGCCCGTCAGCACGACAGATTGAATCGAGTGGGAAGCACAACCGCTGATCGTGAGCCGAAACCAGATGCACGCAGCGCTTAATCAGCGCATTGTCCGGCAATTCCATCGTTCCGTCGGCCCAGCCCATATGACCTTCCGCTACCGGGGCAATATGGGCAATCCCTACGGAAGAGACCGTATCCAGCAAACCTAAAAATTCAATGCTAATCGGAATTTCACCCTGTTTTGTCGCCAGGTAAAAAGGTTGTAAGGCCCCTGCTCGGGAAGGCGAAAGCAGGGCGTTAAGCCAGTTAACAAAGGCCCGGGCCGAGGCCGCTCCGCGCGAGAAACCGTAAACATAGAGCTTGATTCCCAGCAGCTTAGAGGTGCCTGGCGTTGGCTGCGTTAACGCGGTCTCCAGCGTTTTACCCAACCCGTTTAACAGCCGGAAAAGCTCTCTGTGGCGGAGGTATTCTCCGTGAACGTTGGAGTGTGAGTAGTTGGTGGCCATAGCCTGAATGGAGTGCCAGTTTTCTTCATCGCTCAGCTTGCCAAGCCCAAGCGTACGTCGCAGAGCGTCTACCAGCCGAAGCAGACCCCAGTTGATGCGCTCCTCGCCGTAAGCTGCGTATTTCAGGCCTGCATCACTGAAGTCGAGATCCAGCACCTCCGGAAAAGGCGTCCCCACGCCGGGAATATAGTATTTGTAATACTGGTTGTGCGCGACGCCTTCCTGATCGACCAGCTCTGCGTTATGCGCGCCGGTTCCCCCTGCATAGCCTTGTCCTATGGTGGAACGGAACAGGCGAGCGATATTGGTCGGATGAAGCGGGGTCGATTCATAGAGGTCATGATTCAGGTTGTTGCCCGTACCGTCAAAGAAAAGGCTGATATGGAGCGTTTTACAGCAGGGAGGCAAGACGCGTCGGTTGGCAGCCGTGCAAAGCTGGTTATGGTATTGCGTTTCCAGACTGCCTTGTTCCCTGCAGTTTTGCCCAAAGTGAGATCTAGTACTAGGTAATCTACCTCTTTCCGGAAACTCAGGAGGGTACCAGACATTATCAGGGTTCAGTTTGGACATACTTTGGGCTTCTCCATATGCACGGGGTCTTTGACGGGATAATCAGGGCTGCCGTAGTCGGCACAGCTGGTGGTGACCTTCACCTGGTCACAGGGCAGGAAGTGAACGGTAATACCGCAGGTTTTCTGGCCGGTGTAATCGGGGACCGGAACGCTTTGAGTATGTTTTTTATTCAACCCTTTGATTATTGCTCGCCACCCACGGCGTTTATCTGCATATTCCTGCCATGCCTTGTAACGCTCATCCCGGTTCATCCCGGTGGTATCTGGTTCATCAGGCTGCGGGATCTCAGGCACATCGCTGGCAAACGCGACGCCCGTTTCCCAGTCAACCTGCACCGTCATTCCGGGCGTCCACGGCCCGCTCACGCCAAAGCAGCATCCTCCACCTCCACCCGAATACGGGCCGATAATATCGAGGCCGGACTGCCCGTTAACGCTGAAGCGGTTGATGGCCCAGCTGGTGTGGTTAATGGCTTCAATGGTTCCGCCCCCGCCGGGCGGGGCTGGTTCCGTTTTTACGGGCTGGTCGCATCCCGCCAGTAAAAGCAAAGCCGCGAAAAGCATTGTGTTAAACTTATTCATGTTGTCTTCCTTAACACCTGCCTGTATCCCTCGGCACGCTCTAGTATTTTTGTAGTTGTTCTTAGGTTCGAAAAATCATAACCACATAAAGCCTGCGACAATACCCTCGAGCCGCTATTTTCAGATTTTCATAAGAAATTAATATGTGACTGAACCTAATAGCGTTTAGGGCAAATTTGAGAGGTGAAAACGGAGAGCAAACCCAACAAACGAAACGTGATCCCTGACGCATTTTTGCGCAGATGAAAATTTTTCCATTGTCACGCCCGAAAACCTGTGTTTGTATAAATTCGATCAATGAATCCAAACACAGGTCCCCAATGACTTCATCCATCTTCACTTCGACCCTACTAAAAACTGCGCAACCAGCCGCAGTGGTCGTCGTGCGTGTGGTGGTGGTCGTCGGCAATGCGCCGTAGGGACTGGATCAACACACGAATCCAAAACCCCGCCGGCGCAAACCGGGCGGGGTTTTTCGTTTAGGACCCTCCCCGGAAAGTCGGCCCAGAAGAAAAGGACTGGAGCATGGCAAGTTCGGGCACAACATCCACCAAGACGCGTTTTACCGGCGCGCAGCTGATCGTTCATCTGCTGGAGCGACAGGGCATCACCACGGTTGCGGGCATCCCTGGCGGCACGGTGCTGCCGCTGTACGATGCGTTAAGCCAAAGCACGCAGATCCGCCACGTGCTGGCGCGCCACGAGCAGGGGGCAGGCTTTATCGCTCAGGGCATGGCGCGTACCCAGGGTAAACCGGCGGTCTGTATGGCCTGCAGCGGGCCGGGCGCAACCAACCTGGTGACCGCCATCGCCGACGCGCGCCTCGACTCCATTCCGCTGATCTGCATCACCGGCCAGGTGCCGTCCTCGATGATCGGCACCGATGCGTTCCAGGAAGTGGATACCTACGGCATCTCTATCCCCATCACCAAACATAACTATTTAGTTCGCGATATCAGCGAGCTTCCTCAGGTTATCAGCGATGCGTTCCGCATTGCGCAGTCCGGCCGTCCGGGCCCGGTGTGGATAGACATTCCTAAGGATGTCCAGACCGCAGAGATCGAGATCGACGTTCTGCCGGAGCCGGGCGAGCGAGCCCCCGCGCCGGAATTCAGCGCTGAGAGCGTGCGCGACGCTGCCGCCATGATTAACGCCGCCAAACGCCCGGTGCTCTATCTGGGTGGCGGGGCGATTAACGCCGCAGATGAAATCCGCGAGTTTGCAGAAAAAGCCAACCTGCCGACTACCATGACCCTGATGGCGCTCGGCATGCTGCCAAAAGCGCACCCGCTGTCCCTGGGCATGCTGGGGATGCACGGCGCACGCAGCACCAACTACATCCTGCAGGAGGCGGATTTATTGATTGTTATGGGCGCGCGTTTTGATGATCGGGCGATTGGCAAAACCGAGCAGTTCTGCCCGAATGCGAAAATCATTCACGTGGATATCGATCGCGCCGAGCTGGGTAAAATCAAACAGCCGCACGTGGCGATTCAGGGGGATGTGGCGGAAGTACTGACGCAGCTGATCCCGCAAACGGATGCGACCGATCGCGCCGACTGGCGTCAGCTGGTGGCCGATCTGCAGCGTGAGTTCCCGGGCGCTATCCCAACCGAAGGCGATCCGCTGAGCCACTACGGACTGATCAACGCCGTGGCCGCCTGCGTGGACGACAGCGCGATTATCACCACCGACGTCGGCCAGCATCAGATGTGGACCGCCCAGGCCTATCCGCTGAACCGTCCGCGCCAGTGGCTGACCTCCGGCGGTCTGGGAACCATGGGCTTCGGCCTGCCTGCGGCGGTCGGTGCAGCACTCGCCAACCCGGACCGCAAGGTCATCTGCTTCTCCGGTGACGGCAGCCTGATGATGAACATTCAGGAAATGGCGACCGCGGCCGAAAACCAGTTAGACGTGAAAATCATCCTGATGAACAACGAGGCGCTTGGCCTGGTCCACCAGCAGCAGAGCCTGTTCTACAAGCAGGGCGTGTTTGCGGCGACCTATCCGGGGATGATTAACTTTATGCAGATTGCTGCCGGCTTTGGCCTGCACACCTGCGATCTGAACGCGGAAGAGGATGCCCACGCGGCGCTGCAGGCGGCGATTTCTCGTCCGGGCCCGGCGCTGATCCACGTCCGTATCGACCCTGAACAAAAAGTGTATCCGATGGTGCCGCCGGGTGCGGCAAATACTGAGATGGTGGGAGAATAAGCCATGCAGAAACAACATGATAACGTCATTCTGGAACTCACCGTCCGCAACCATCCCGGCGTCATGACTCACGTCTGCGGGCTGTTTGCCCGCCGCGCGTTTAACGTGGAAGGCATTCTCTGTCTGCCGATTCAGGGCAGCGAGCACAGCCGCATCTGGCTCCTGGTGAACGATGACCAGCGTCTGGAGCAGATGATGGCGCAGATTGACAAGCTGGAGGACGTCACCAACGTGGCGCGCAACCAGTCCGATCCCACCATGTTTAACAAAATTGCGGTGTTTTTCGAATAGATCGCTCATTGCTTGAACACCCGCGCGCTTATCGTTAAGGTAGGCGCGTTTTTTATCCGCCCGCCAGGAACGCGCCATGACCACCATCGCCCTTATCGACGACCACCTTATCGTCCGCTCCGGATTTGCCCAGCTTCTGAACCTCGAACCGGATTTTCAGGTGGTGGCCGAGTTTGGCTCTGGTCGCGAGGCGCTGGCGGGCCTGCCGGGTCGTGGGGTGCAGGTCTGTATCTGCGATATCTCGATGCCGGATCTCTCCGGGCTGGAGCTGTTAAGCCAGCTGCCGAAAGGGATGGCGACGATCATGCTGTCGGTTCACGATAGCCCGGCGCTGGTCGAGCAGGCGCTTAACGCGGGGGCGCGCGGCTTCCTTTCCAAACGCTGTAGCACGGACGAGCTGATTGCCGCCGTGCGCACCGTCTCCACCGGCGGCTGCTACCTGACGCCGGATATCGCCATCAAGCTGGCGGCCGGCAGGCAGGATCCGCTCACCAGACGCGAGCGTCAGGTGGCTGAGAAGCTCGCGCAGGGGATGTCGGTGAAAGAGATTGCGGCTGAGCTGGATTTGTCGCCAAAAACCGTGCATGTCCATCGCGCCAACCTGATGGAAAAACTCAACGTCAGCAACGACGTCGAGCTGGCGCGCCGCATGTTCGACAGCTGGCAATGAGTTCCGCTTTTTCACGGCTGATCGCCGTCGTCGCCAGCTTTTTTATCTTCTCCGCCGCGTGGTTCTGCCTGTGGAGCATTAGTCTGCATCTGGTGGAGCGCCCGGAGCTGGCGGTGCTGCTGTTTCCATTCGGCCTGCGTCTGGGGCTGATGCTGCAATGCCCGCGCGGCTACTGGCCCGTTTTGCTCGGGGCAGAGTGGCTGATGCTGGTCTGGCTGGCTCAGGAGGTTGCCCTCGCGCATCTTCCCTTATTGATGACCGGAAGCCTGCTCACGCTTCTCCCTGTTGCCCTCATTTCCCGCTATCGTCACCAGCGCGACTGGCGCACCCTGCTGCGGCAGGGGGCGGCGCTGATTGCCGCCGCGTTGTTACAATCCCTGCCGTGGATTGGCGAGAAAGAGATGCTCAACGCCCTGCTGCTGACCCTCACCGGTGGCCTGACGCTGGCACCCACCTGCCTCGTGATTTGGCACTACCTCACCAGCACCGTCTGGCAGCCGCTCGGCCCGGGGCTGGTTTCCCAACCGGTGAACTGGCGCGCCCGGCATCTCATCTGGTATCTGCTGCTGTTCGTGGTAAGCCTCTGGCTTCAGCTGGGTTTGCCCGCCGAGCTTTCACGCTTCACGCCGTTTTGCCTTGCGCTGCCGATTATTGCTCTGGCCTGGCACTATGGCTGGCAGGGGGCGCTGATCGCCACCCTGATGAACGCCATCGCGCTGATCGCCAGCCAGACCTGGCACGACCATCCGGTGGATTTGCTGCTCTCGCTGCTGGCCCAGAGCCTGACCGGGCTGCTGCTCGGCGCGGGCATTCAGCGCCTGCGCGAGCTGAACCAGTCCCTGCAGACCGAGCTGGCGCGCAATCGCCGTCTGGCTGAACGCCTGCTGGAGACGGAAGAGAGCGTGCGGCAGGAGGTGGCCCGCGAGCTGCACGATGATATCGGCCAGACGATCACCGCCATCCGCACCCAGGCGGGCATTGTCCAGCGTCTTGCGGCGGAAAATGCGGGCGTGAAGCAGGGCGGGGCGCATATCGAGCAGCTTTCACTTGGCGTATATGACTCGGTGCGACGCCTGCTCGGCAGGCTGCGCCCGCGCCAGCTTGACGACCTGTCGCTGGAGCAGGCGGTGCGCTCCCTGATGCGCGAGATGGAGCTGGAAAGCCGCGGCATTGTCAGCCATCTCAACTGGCGAATTAACGAATCTGCGCTGAGCGAAGGCCAGCGCGTAACCCTGTTCCGCGTCTGTCAGGAGGGGCTGAACAATATCGTCAAACACGCCAGTGCCAGCGCGGTCACGATACAGGGCTGGCAGCAGGACGAGCGCCTGATGCTGGTGATTGAAGACGACGGCTGCGGCCTGCCGCCGGGCTCCGGCCAGCAGGGCTTTGGCCTGGCGGGCATGCGCGAGCGCGTCAAGGCGCTGGGCGGCACGCTGAACCTTTCCTGTACCCACGGGACGCGCGTCAGCGTCAGTTTGCCGTTAAGGACGCATCATGTTTAAACCCCCAGCCAGCGCAGCCCCATTAAGCAACAAAGCGGAAATTGACGCCCGCTACCGCTACTGGCGACGTCATATTCTGATTACCATCTGGCTCGGCTACGCGCTGTTCTACTTCACTCGCAAAAGCTTCAACGCCGCCGCGCCGGAGATCCTCGCCAGCGGCGTGATGACGCGCACCGATATCGGCCTGCTGGCAACGCTGTTTTACATCACCTACGGCCTGTCGAAGTTCTTCTCCGGTATTGTTAGCGACCGCTCTAACGCCCGCTATTTCATGGGCGTTGGGCTGATCGCGACCGGGGTGGTGAACATCCTGTTTGGTTTCTCCACCTCGCTTTGGGCCTTCGCCCTGCTGTGGGCGCTGAACGCCTTTTTCCAGGGCTGGGGCGCGCCGGTCTGCGCCCGCCTGCTCACGGCGTGGTACTCGCGCAACGAGCGCGGCGGCTGGTGGGCCGTCTGGAACACCGCGCATAACGTCGGCGGGGCGCTGATCCCGATGGTGGTCGGCGCCGCGGCGCTGCACTACGGCTGGCGCGCGGGGATGATGATTGCCGGTGGCCTCGCCATTCTCGCCGGGCTGTTCCTCTGCTGGCGCCTGCGCGACAGGCCGCAAACCGTTGGCCTGCCTGCGGTGGGCGACTGGCGGCACGACGAAATGGAGATTGCCCAGCAGCAGGAGGGGGCGGGGCTGACCCGTAAGGAGATCCTCACCAAATACGTGCTGAAAAACCCGTACATCTGGCTGCTGTCGCTCTGCTACGTGCTGGTCTACGTGGTGCGCGCGGCTATCAACGACTGGGGCAATCTGTACATGTCCGAGACGCTCGGCGTGGACCTGGTCACCGCTAACTCGGCGGTGACGATGTTCGAACTGGGCGGGTTTATCGGCGCGCTGGTAGCGGGCTGGGGTTCGGATAAGCTGTTCAACGGCAACCGCGGCCCGATGAACCTGATTTTTGCCGCCGGGATTTTGCTCTCCGTCGGCTCGCTGTGGCTGATGCCGTTCGCCAGCTACGTGATGCAGGCGGCGTGCTTTTTTACCACCGGCTTCTTCGTCTTTGGCCCGCAGATGCTCATCGGCATGGCAGCGGCGGAGTGTTCCCACAAAGAGGCGGCAGGCGCGGCGACGGGCTTTGTCGGGCTGTTTGCCTACCTTGGCGCATCGCTCTCCGGCTGGCCGCTGGCGCGGGTGATCGATATCTGGCACTGGAGCGGTTTCTTCGCGGTGATCGCCATCGCGGCGGGAATTTCCGCCCTGCTGCTGCTGCCTTTCCTGCACGCGCAGGCCCCGCGCGAGATGGGTGAAGCGTGATGCGCCTCACCTTTCTGGCCCGAGTGGCGTAAAACTAAGAAATTTTCCCGGTTTTACCTGGACGCTGTCTCAGGCATCTCTCCTGGCTGATTTTTACAATGCCTGCCATTCGCAGGTAAAAATCAGCTCAGGAGCAAACCATGCTGGCCTTCCTCAACCAGGTGCGCAAGCCGACCCTGGATCTGCCGCTCGACGTGCGGCGCAAAATGTGGTTCAAACCGTTCATGCAGTCCTATCTGGTGGTCTTTATCGGCTACCTGACCATGTACCTGATCCGCAAAAACTTTAACATCGCGCAGAACGACATGATCTCCACCTACGGGTTGAGCATGACGCAGCTGGGGATGATTGGCCTGGGCTTCTCCATCACCTACGGCGTGGGAAAAACGGTTGTGTCCTACTACGCGGACGGCAAAAACACCAAGCAGTTCCTGCCGTTTATGCTGATCCTCTCCGCCATCTGTATGCTCGGCTTCAGCGCCAGCATGGGCGCAGGGTCTGTCAGCCTGTTCCTGATGATCGCCTTCTACGCCCTGAGCGGCTTCTTCCAGAGTACCGGCGGGTCGTGCAGCTACTCCACCATCACCAAGTGGACCCCGCGCCGCAAGCGTGGTTCGTACCTCGGCATGTGGAACATCTCCCACAACCTCGGCGGAGCGGGTGCGGCAGGCGTGGCGCTGTTTGGCGCAAACTACCTGTTCGACGGCCACGTGATCGGCATGTTTATCTTCCCGTCGATTATCGCCCTGATTGTCGGCTTTATCGGCCTGCGCTACGGCAGCGACTCCCCGGAATCGTACGGCCTCGGCAAAGCCGAAGAGCTGTTCGGGGAAGAGATCAGCGAAGAGGACAAAGAGACCGAAGAGAACGAGATGTCCAAATGGCAGATATTTGTTGAGTACGTGCTGAAAAACAAAGTGATCTGGCTGCTGTGCTTCTCAAACATCTTCCTCTACGTGGTGCGTATCGGCATCGACCAGTGGTCCACCGTGTACGCCTTCCAGGAGCTTAAGCTCTCTAAAGAGGTGGCGATTCAGGGCTTCACCCTGTTCGAAGTGGGCGCGCTTGTCGGCACCCTGCTGTGGGGCTGGCTCTCTGACCTCGCCAACGGCCGTCGTGCGCTGGTGGCCTGCGTCGCGCTGGCGCTGATTATCGCCACACTTGGCGTCTACCAGCATGCCAGCAACCAGTACGTTTACCTCGCATCCCTGTTCGCGCTTGGCTTCCTGGTGTTTGGTCCGCAGCTGCTGATCGGCGTGGCGGCAGTGGGCTTCGTACCGAAAAAAGCGATCGGCGCTGCCGATGGGATTAAAGGCACCTTCGCCTATCTGATTGGCGACAGCTTCGCCAAGCTGGATCTGGGGATGATCGCTGACGGTACGCCAATTTTCGGCCTCACCGGCTGGGCGGGCACCTTCGCGGCGCTGGATGCGGCAGCGATCGGCTGTATCGTCCTGATGGCGATGGTCGCGGTACTGGAGGAACGTAAAATTCGCCGTGAGAATCGTGCGCAGAAATTAAAAACAGCCTGAGTGTGCAGGTAACGTCTTTGCCCGGTGTGTGATGCCGGGCTTTTTTATTTCCGCCGACGGCATTAATACCTTATCCCCCGTCCCGCAACGTCTTTTCAGTGCACTATTCTGGTTCTGCCCGCTGTTGACGCCGTGCGTTTCCCGCTATGATGAGCGGCTAGTCAAAGGAGAACGCATGGTCTGGATAATGCTGGCAACGCTTGCCGTGGTGTTTGTGGTGGGATTTCGCGTCCTGACCTCAGACTCCCGCCGCGCCATCAAACGTTTAAGCGAGCGTCTGGGCATCACCCCGATGCCGGTTGAGTCGATGATCGATCAGTTCGGCAAAATGCCGGGCAATGAGTTTATCCGCTACCTTGAGCGCCCGGACGAAGCGCATCTGCAAAACGCCGCGCAGGTGCTGCTGATCTGGCAGGTCTGCATTGTCGACGGCAGCGAGGAGAACCTGCACGCCTGGCACCGCATGCTGCGAAAAGCCCGCCTTGCCGCACCCATTACCGATGCGCAAATTCGTCTGGCGCTTGGCTTCATGCGGGAGATGGAGCCCGATCCGCAGGAGCTGAACGCCTTCCAGCTACGCTACAACCAGCTCTTTCTGCCGGAAGAGGGTGTGTTTTATCTGCACTGATCCCCTCTAAAAACCACAAAAGTTGTCTAAACGTTAAATCCGTCACACTTTTGATGATAAACTGCGCGACTTTTCCGCACGTTTTTATCTTCAGGTGATGCCATGACAGAACATATCCAGCCCACGACCAGACCGCAGACCAAAGAGGTTTCACGCCCCAACTGGTCGGCGGTTTTCTCCGTGGCGTTCTGCGTCGCCTGCCTGATTACCGTTGAGTTTCTGCCGGTGAGCCTGCTGACGCCGATGGCGCAGGACCTGGGCATTTCCGAAGGCGTGGCGGGGCAGTCCGTTACCGTCACCGCGTTTGTGGCGATGTTTGCCAGCCTGTTTATCACCCAGGTGATTGGCACCATCGACCGCCGCAAAGTGGTCATTCTGTTCAGCGTGCTGCTGACGCTCTCCTGCCTGCTGGTCTCCTTCGCGGAAAGCTTTACCCTGCTGCTGCTGGGGCGCGCCTGTCTGGGACTGGGGCTCGGCGGCTTCTGGGCGATGTCCGCCTCGCTCACCATGCGCCTGGTGCCTGCGCGCACCGTGCCGAAAGCGCTGTCCGTCATATTTGGCGCGGTCTCCATCGCGCTGGTGATTGCCGCGCCGCTGGGCAGCTTCCTGGGCGGGATTATCGGCTGGCGTAACGTCTTTAATGCGGCGGCGGTTATGGGCGTGCTTTGCGTTATCTGGGTGTGGAAGGCGCTGCCGTCCCTGCCTGGCGAAGCGGCGCACCACAAACAGAACATGTTTAGCCTGCTGAAGCGTCCCGGCGTGCTGGCGGGGATGACCGCGATCTTTATGTCCTTTGCCGGGCAGTTTGCCTTCTTTACCTATATCCGCCCGGTGTTTATGACCATGGCGGGCTTTGACGTAGACGGCCTGACGCTGGTGCTGCTGAGCTTCGGTATCGCCAGCTTTGTCGGTACCTCGCTTTCGTCCCAGTTCCTGAAGCGCTCCCTGAAAGTGGCGCTGGCGGGTGCGCCGCTGGTGCTGGCTGCAAGCGCCGCGGTGCTGGTGCTGTGGGGCAGCGATAAGTGGGTCGCGTCTGCCATTGCGATTATCTGGGGCTTTGCCTTTGCGCTGGTGCCGGTGGGCTGGTCGACGTGGATCACCCGCTCGCTTGCCGATCAGGCTGAAAAAGCCGGGTCGATTCAGGTGGCGGTGATCCAGCTGGCAAACACCTGCGGCGCGGCGATTGGCGGCGTGGCGCTCGACCACCTGGGGCTGACGTCACCGCTGGTGATTTCCGGCACGCTGATGCTGCTGACGGCGCTGCTGGTGGCAGGGAAGGTTAAAGCGAAGTAGTGTTTTTTCCCTCTCCCGTGGGAGAGGGTTGGGGTGAGGGCATCAGGCTACGCCGATGCCTTAACCCTTCTACGCGAATCCATCGAAATCAGCACCACCGACGACACGATCAGCAGCGTCCCCAGCCAGTCCGGCAGGGTGAACGCCACGCCCAGCAACACCACCGACAGCAGCGCGCTGCTCAGCGGCTCGGCGCAGCTCAGAATGCTCGCTTTCGGCCCGCCGATCGTCTGCGCGCCTTTCAGATACAGGCTGAACGTCAGCGCGGTGCCGATCACCACCAGGTAGAAAAACGCCAGCAGCAGGCTGCCGTCAATGACGAAGGTCGTCCCGCGCCCGGCGTAGAACGGCGTCAGCATTAACCCGGCAATCAACATACTCCAGCCGACAATCGGCAATGTGCCATAGCGGGCAATCAGCGTTGACGGATAGGTCGTGTAAAACGCCGCGGCAAACGCCGAGGCGATGCCGAAGAACAGTGCGGCAGGCGAGATGGAGAGCGAGGTTGGGTCGCCGTGGGTGACCAGCAGGAACGTTCCGACCAGCGAGGTCACAATCGCGGATAAAACAAACACGCCAGGGCGCTTTTTCCGCGCCAGCGCGAACCACGCCACGATAATCGTTGGTGACAGAAACTGCAGAACGGTAGCGGTCGCGGCGTTGGATTTTTCAATCGTCAGCAGGAAGGTGAGCTGCACGGTGAGCGCGCCGACCAGCGAGAAAAACAGCAGGCTGAGGGCGTCTTTGCGATGTTTGATGACCGAGAAAATCTTGTCGCCGTGAACGAAGGAGAGCGTCAGCAGGATCACGCCGGTAAACAGCAGGCGAACCATGGTCAGGTAAGGCGAAGAAATGTGGCTTTTCTCCATGATGTACTGCGCGCAAACGCCGGAACTGCCCCATAAAACGGCGGCGATCAGGACGTTCAGCATCCCTTTACGTGTAGAACCCATTTTCTCCCCTGTTATGTTGGTTTTTTTCTAGCATAACATGGGATCTTTCCGGGTGGCGCTACGCTTACCCGGCCTACAAAACCTTGTAGGCCCGTGCAAGCGCAGCGCCGCCGGGCGAAACAAACGGCGCTGTACTAGAACCACGCCTCCCACATCGCGCCGACGTTGAAGTCGTCGAGCGTTTCGTCTTTGGTGTTGTTCACGCGCGCGGTGCGTGCGTTATCCACTTTGCCGCCGGTCACGTAGAAGCGCAGCATCGGACGGAACTCTGGCCCCATGGCGATAGACATGTTCTGCGACAGGGTCAGCTTCCAGCCCTTGTTGTCGCCGCCGTTGTCGTAGTCAACGTGCTGCCAGCCTGCTTCCAGCCAGGTGGAGTGAACGTCGTTCCACCAGTGCATCGGACGCACGATGGCGTTGTAGTTCTTACGGTTATCGGTCTTATCGCGGCTGTTGTCGTAGTCGTGGAAGGCGAGGATGTACTCCACCTGCGTGGCCTGGGTGAATTTGTACAGCCCTTCGAAACTGGCGTAGACCGTGGTCAGGTCTTCGGTTTTATTGAACACGCTGTTGTCCGAATTATCGGAGTAGCGGGCGATCACCTTGTTCACGCCGCTGTCGTTGGTGTGGCTCAGCACCACGCCGCCCTGCCACGCGTTCAGACGTTCGTCGCTCTCCACCGCTTTGGAGTCAAAGCCGTAGTTGGCGTAAAGCTCCATGTCGATCGGGCCGAGCTTCATGCCGTGGATTTTTGAGGTCGCGGCGTAGTTGCCTTTGTCGCCCGTGCCGGACCCGCCGGTACAGGTGATGCGCGACGGGTTGGCTTCATCTTCCATCACTTCCGGGCTACAGGATTCCACCGCCGCCACGGCGGCGACGTCAAACTGCACGCCGCCGATATCGAAGTTCTTCACCCCGGCGCCTTGGCCGTCGTGGTTCATCCAGAAGTAATCGTTGATGCCCTGCTGCGGACGCTGGTGGAAGTCACGACCGGCCCAGAAATAGGCGTTCGGGTTGGAGGCCATAATGTTGGTCACCCCGGCGTAGGCTTTTTTCAGGTTAACTTCGTCGCCCCAGTGGTCGATCATCACGTTGATATCCCAGATGGCGCCGTTTTCGCCTTTAAAGGCCTTGGAAAGCTGGAATTCCCCGCCGTTGCCTTCGTTGCCCAGACGACCAATGGCGGACGCGCCGTTGTATGAACCGTCCACCGCCACGTATTTCTGATCGGCGGCCTGGAAGTGCGCGCCGTATCGGGCGTAGCCGGTAAATTTAACCCCAAACGGAATCGCCATATCCGGAGATTGCGCTGCGCTTTGCGGCTCGGTCACCACGTCCGCTTTTTTCGCGACGGCAGCATCCATTTTGGCCTGACGTTCAGCCAGGGCTTTATCCACCGCTTTCGCCACAATGGCGTCGATTTGTTCCTGCGTGAATTCCTGTGCGAGCACGGAAATTGGGCAAAGCGCGGCGATAACCGCCATGGTTAATGGAAGTTTTTTAATCGTATTCATGGTTATCTCAATATAGTTTAATTTTATTCAGACAATAACCATCCCGCTCCGATCTGACAGAATATGTCGCTATCATCAGAACAAGTGGATTTCTAGTTTTAGGTACAGAGGTATTACATTAATTTATTTCGACATAGGCTATCTCTGATATAAATGAATAATTTCTTCGGACAATTCACGTGCTAATAAGGAATTCATTAAGTGATCCTGCGCGTGAACCATGATTAACGTCATCGGCTGACGGCCTTCGCCCGCATCCTGCTCGATCAGTTTGGTCTGCATCTTGTGCGCCTGGCGCGCGTAGCCATCGGCTTCGCGCAGCAGGCTTTTGGCCTCGTCAATGTTTCCCTGACGCGCGGCGTGCAGGGCTTCAAAGCACAGGCTGCGGGACTGCCCGGCATTGACGATAATTTCCATTACGGCTTCTTCTAATGCGATCATAATCATGACTCTTTTTCAAAACTATTATTTAACGCGGTGGCGGCAAACCACTCCCCGCTTTTCTTAATGGTGCGTTTCTGCGTCTCTAAATCGAGCTGGATAAATCCGTAGCGATTTTTATAGGCATTGCACCACGACCAGTTATCTATAAACGTCCACATATGGTAGCCAAGACAATTACACCCTTCGCTAATCCCTTTATGCAGCCAGGCTAAATGTTCGGAAATAAACTCGATGCGGTATTGATCGTTAATCTGACCATTTTCAATAAAACGCTGCTCATTTTCGACGCCCATGCCGTTTTCGGAAATAAAGCAGCGAGGGTTGCCGTAATTGTCGCGCAGGTTAATCAGAATATCGTAGATACCCGGCTCGTGGATTTCCCAGCCGCGGTGCGGATTCATCTTGCGGCCCGGCATCTCGTAATTATCAAAGAACCACTCCGGCATAAACGGCGCCTGCGGGTTCACCGCGCTGTCGCGACACTTCACGCGACGCGGCTGATAGTAGTTGATGCCGAGCAGATCGATTTTCCCTTCCGCAATCAGGAAACCATCTTCCGGCTTGCAGGAGGGTAATTGATCGTAGGATTTTAGCAGCGCCACCAGATCCGCCGGGTATTCGCCGCGCAGGACCGGGTCAAGGAAGCTGCGGTTAAACATCAGATCCGCAACGTGCGCCGCCTTCACGTCTGCCGGGTTCTGCGAGCGCGGATACGACGGCGTCAGGTTCAACACGATGCCGATCTCCCCCGCGTAGTGCCCGGCGCGGTAGGCCTGAACCGCCTTCGCATGGGCCAGCACCGTGTGATACGCCACGGTGGCTGCCCGACGAAAATCCACTACGTTCGGGTAGTGGAAGTCGTACAGATAACCGCCTTCCACCGGCACGATCGGCTCGTTGAAGGTAAACCAGTGCAGCACGCGATCGCCGAACAGCTCGAAGCAAATCTGCGCGTAACGGGCGTACGCGTCCACCACGTCGCGGTTTTCCCAGCCGCCTATTTCCTGCATCGCCATCGGCATGTCGAAATGGAACAGAGTGATAAACGGCGTGATACCCTGTTCGTTCAGCTCGTCAATGACCTGATTATAAAAATCGACCGCGTCCGGGTTCACTTCACCGATACCGTCGGGGATCAGGCGCGCCCAGCTAATCGAGGTGCGAAAGCTGTTGTGGTTCAGCTGTTTCAACAGCTGAATGTCCGTTTTCCAGTGCTGATAAAACGTGGAGGTCTGCTGTGGCCCCACGCCGTTGTGAAAACGGTTCGGCTCGCGGGCAAACCAGTAATCCCACGTGGTTTCCCCCTCTCTTGCCCCTTCCGTCTGGAGAGCGGAGCTTGCGCTGCCCCACCAGAAGTTATCGGGAAATGCGTATTTCATGACTCTTCCTCTTTGACTTAATTGCTGGCGGTCTCGGCGGCACCGACGGTTGCCTGGGCCTTCTGCTCTTCGTTTTTGATGAGCGTACGCTCATAGGCGCGCAGGAACGGCAGGTACATCAGCGCGGACATCACCATACAGACCAGGCACATCACCACCGGGCTCAACGCCCAGTTCGCCGCCCACGAGGCGCCGATCGGTGCAGGGGTAGTCCATGGGGTGAATGACACAACCTGTGCCAGCCAGCCGAGCTTGGTTGCCGCGTACGCCAGACAGGCGTTGACCAGCGGAACGAACACGAACGGGATAAACAGCATCGGGTTCATGATGATCGGCGCGCCGAACAGAATTGGCTCGTTGATGTTAAAGAAGCTTGGCACAACGCCCATTTTGCCGATGGTGCGCAGGTGGGTAACGCGGCTGCGCAGCAGCAGGAACGCCAGCGGCAGTGTGGAGCCGACGCCGCCAATCAGCAGGTAGTGATCCCAGAAGCCCTGCAGGTAAACGTGCGGCAGCGCCGCGCCTGCTGCCAGTGCCGCCTGGTTTGCCGAGAGGTTTGCCATCCAGAACGGGTTCATGATGCCGGTAACGATCAGCGAGCCGTGGATACCGGCGAACCAGAAGATCTGGCACAGCAGCACGGAGAGCAGAATGGCGGGCAGGGAGTCAGAGGCGGACACCAGCGGCTCCAGCAGGTGCATAATCGCCTGCGGGATAATCATCCCGGTCTGCGCTTCAATGAACAGGTTCAGCGGGTGCAGCGTACCGATCACCACCATCACCGGGATCAGGATCTCAAACGAGCGCGCCACGCCGGTCGGGACTTCCTTCGGCAGACGAATGGTCACGTTGTTCTGCTTCAGCCACGCGTAAACGCGGGTGGCGTAAATCGCGGTGATCAGCGCGGTGAAGATGCCCTGACCGGAGAGATACTGGGTCGAGATTTTGCCGTCGGCATACGGCGCGGCGACCAGCAGGAAGGCCATAAAGGCCAGCAGGCCGGACATCACCGGGTCGAGGTTAAACTGACGCCCCAGGCTCGCCCCAATCCCCACCGAGATGAAGAAGGTCATCACGCCCATGCTGAGGTTAAACGGCAGCATCAGCTGCTCGCGGTAGGTCTGGGAGAAATCCAGCCAGCCGCGGGCGAAGCTGTTGGTGGTATCCGCCGAGAACGGCGGGAAGATGAACACCAGCATAAACGAGCCGATGATCATGAACGGCAGCGCGGCGGTAAAGCCGTCGCGGATGGCAATCACATACTTTTGCTGGCCGAGCTTTGCGGCCAGCGGGGTAATTGACTGCTCAATCACCGCGACCATGGATTGATATAACGAACTCATGTGAACACCTTTTAGTGTGCCGCTTCGATGAGCGACAGAGCATAGTCCAGTACTTTATCGCCACGCTGCATGCCGTAGTCCATCATATCGATGGGCTGCACCGGAATGCCTTTCGTAGCCGCCTTGTCTGAGAGTGTCTGTAACATGTATTTCACTTGCGGTCCGAGAAGGACAACCTGGTATTGCGGAAACTGCGTATCAAATTCGGAAACACCGTACGCATCAATCTTCACCGGCAAACCACGTTCTTTCGCGACATCGACCATTTTGCTGACCAACAGGCTGGTGGACATCCCGGCAGAGCAGCACAGCATAATCTTGAACATCGACAACCATCCTCTAAATGTAAAAAGTTATTGCGAGGATGATTGGACATGATACGGAAACCGGTTTCCATTTATAAAAAGCAGAACTGTGATAGCCATCAAGATCCAATACTTATGAGGCTAATTAACCGGATGTGTGTCACATAATTTGGCTGGTTTGACAGCATTTTGAGTGGAAACGGAAAATCGGTTTCCATGGAAAACGGAAACGGATATACTCCGTTCTGGCTATAATGTGAGCCGAAGCGGTGATGGAATTTGCAGGCGCGAGGTAAGCCTGCCAGGGGAAAAAGATGTCGACAATCAATGATGTATCACGTCTTGCCGGGGTGTCTAAAGCCACGGTTTCGCGAGTGTTGAGTGGGTCGCGTGGCGTTAAGGAAGCCAGCCGTCAGGCCGTTCTGAAAGCTGTGGATGAGCTGAACTATCGTCCCAACGTGATTGCCCAGTCGCTGCTGAGCCAGTCGACGGGCTGCATTGGGGTCATTTGCGCGCAGGAGAATATTAACCAGACCACCGGTTATCTGTACGCGCTGGAAAAACAGCTCAGCCAGCATCAAAAACACCTGCTGCTGCGTTTCGCGCACAGCAAAGCGGAAGTGATGAACGCCCTTGAAGAACTTTCCTGCGGGCTTTGTGATGACATCCTGGTGATCGGCGCCCGTTTCCCGCTGGACGTCGACATGGACAACGTCATTCTGGTGGACTGCATGGATTCTGATAATTCCAACAGCATCCAGTTCGATCACGCTTTTGCCGCAGAAACTGCCTGTAACTATCTCACCAGCCAGGGGCGTCGCCAGATTGCGCTGATCCACCCCCACGGCAGCGGTTTTGCCGACCAGGTGCTGCTCGGCTACAAGCACGCGCTGGAGAAAAATTTCCTGCCCTTTAATCGCAACCTGGTCTTTATGGACGCGACGTCTTCGTCCGTTGCGCTGCAGGAGCTGCTTAATAACGCCAGCACGCTGAACTTCAACGCGCTGCTGGTGGCGGACGAGCAGGAAGCCCAGCGGGTGATCCCGCAGCTGCAGGCGTTTAATAAATCGGTGCCGGATGACATCATGGTCTTTAGCCTTGCCGGATCGCTGCACCTGCCGGGTATTCCGGTGATCCCGGCGATTGAATATTCCATGGATGCCATGGCGGCGCGTATCGTGAGCTGGCTGACGGAGAAAACGCAGATGCTGGGCTCGTATGTGCTGCGCGGAGATTTAATTATTCCGGATGTGCGTAAGCGTTAAACATATTTTCCAGGCCGGGTAAGCGCAGCGCCACCCGGCAAGCAGCATTCAATAATCTTCCATACAATCCACCTGACCAATCGCCCCCCAGTAGGCGTCCAGGTTGTCGCGCTTCACGGCGGTAATGGCATTTTTGATTAGCAGCTGATTGGCCTCGGACGACAAAATCATCTCCTGCCAGGCTTTATCGCTCTGCTTTTTCTGTGGCGTACAGGTTTTCTTAATATCTTTCAGGACCTGCTGTTTTATTTGCGCCTCTTTCGCGGGATCCTCCTTTTCCTGAGCATGGACAAACGCGGCGAACAGCAGACAAACCAGCAGGCAGACAAGGTGTGCAGCTTTCATCAACAATCCCCTTTTGACGTCACAGGCTTCCCATGAAATATATCGTTACATTCAGTGTAGCGACGCCAGCCGAAAGTATGAATTTTCTCCGTAAAGTATCTGTGAGATAGTCAAACAGCACACAAAAACAGGGAGAACGTCATGCAACTGAGCATTACCAATACGGTTACGCAGCAGGAAAAAGAAGAGTTATTCGTTGGGCTGCGTGCCTACAACGCGCAATTTTTGGATATGGCGACCTTTAGCGGCGACGTTGGCGTTTACGTGCGTGACGATAATGGCGCCATGCTGGGCGGGTTAATCGGTGTGCGTAAAGGCGACTGGCTGAATATCGACTATCTCTGGGTGAGCGAGACCGTGCGCGGATCCGGCGTTGGCAGCCAGCTCATCAGAACGGCCGAAGAGGAAGCCAGACGCAAAGGCTGCAAGCACGCGCTGGTCGATACCGTCAGCTTCCAGGCGCGGCCGTTCTATGAAAAACAGGGGTACCAGCTGCAAATGTCTTTGCAGGATTATCCTTATCCGGGCATGCAGCGACATTACCTGGCGAAAGCCCTTTAAGCTTTGAATCCGTAGGCTGGGTAAGCGCAGCGCCACCCGGCCATAGCCGCATATAACTTATCCTTCTTATTGATTCTTTTTCGGTTTTTATTTCACCGCCTCGTTGTCGATATAGTCACTACAACATTCAGCAAAAGGAACTGTCTTGTGAAACGTCGATTGGGTGCTCTGGTACTGGCTGGCCTGCTGCTGGCAGGGTGCGATCAAAGTGGCAACGATGCCAAACACATTAAAGTCGGCGTCATCAACGGCGCCGAGCAGGACGTGGCGGAAGTCGCCAAAAAGGTGGCAAAAGAGAAATATGGCCTGGACGTGGAGCTGGTAGGCTTCAGCGGCTCGCTGTTGCCTAACGATGCCACCAACCAGGGGGAACTGGATGCCAACGTCTTCCAGCATCGCCCGTTCCTTGCAGAAGATAACAAGGCGCATGGCTACAAGCTGGTGGCCGTGGCGAACACCTTTGTTTTCCCGATGGCTGGCTATTCCCGCAAAATCAAATCCGTCTCTGATCTGAAGGACGGGGCGACCATTGCCATTCCAAACGACCCGACCAACCTCGGCCGCGCGCTGCTGCTGTTGCAAAAAGAGAAGCTCATCACCCTGAAGCCGGACACCGGGCTGCTGCCAACGGCGCTGGATATTACCGCCAACCCTAAACAGCTGAAAATCATGGAGCTCGAAGGGGCGCAGCTGCCGCGCGTGCTGGACGACCCGAAAGTCGATGTCGCCATCATCAGCACCACCTATATCCAGCAAACCGGGCTGTCGCCGGTGCATGACAGCGTCTTTATCGAAGACAAAAACTCGCCGTACGTGAACATCGTGGTGACGCGCGAAGATAACAAAGATGCCGAGAACGTGAAGGAGTTTATCCAGTCGTATCAGTCGCCTGAAGTGGCGAAAGCGGCGGAGACGATCTTCAACGGCGGGGCGGTGCCAGGCTGGTAAACAATCTGATGGAAAAAGGGTTGCTTAAATTGGCCCGATTCCATCGGTAATCGCCCTTTAACCCACAGCATGACGCGCGACGGCTGGCTATCCTCCTTATCACACCAACCGGAGGATAGCCCATGAACATCACCCACATTCGCAACGCCACCCAGCTGATTACCTACGCCGGAAAACGTTTTTTAATCGACCCGATGCTGGCTCCGCAGGGCGCTTATCCGGGCTTTCCCGGCACGGCGTATGCCGAACGCCGTAACCCGACGGTTGAACTCCCCGTTGACATCAACACGCTGCTGGACGCCGACGCGGTGATCGTCACCCATACTCATGACGATCACTGGGATCGCGCCGCGGCAGAGCTGATCGCCAAAGATAAGCCGATCTACGTGCAAAACGAACGTGACGCCGCGCTGCTGCGCAGCCAGGGGTTTAGCAACCTGACGATCATGACCGACGCGACCTTCTTCGGCGATATTCAGATTACGAAAACCCATGGCGGGCAGCACGGGACCGATCGCGCTTACGCCGTGCCCGAACTGGCGGAGAGGCTGGGCGAGGCCTGTGGCGTGGTGCTGCGTCATCCTGATGAGAAGACGCTCTATCTTGCCGGGGATACCGTCTGGCGTGACGAAGTGGCGGCCGATCTGCAAAAGCATCAGCCGGACGTGGTGGTGCTGAACGCCGGCTATGCTCACGTCATTGGCTTTGGGCCCATTATTATGGGGCAGGAGGACGTGCTCAACGTCCATTTCCTGCTGCCGCAGGCCAAAATTGTGGCGAGCCATATGGAAGCCATTAACCACTGCCTGTTAACCCGGAGCGCGCTGCGTGAGTACGTTGAAGCCAACCAGGTGAGTGACGCAGTGAGCATTCCCCAGGATGGCGAAACCGTTATATTCTGAGTATCTAAAAGGGAAAGGAGAGACAAATGCCGCTAGTCAACGTCGCGATTGTCGCGGTAGACGGGTTCAGCCCGTTCCACTACTCCGTTCCCTGCATCCTGTTTGGCGACTCGGTCTCCGGAGAAAAGCGCTTTAACGTGACGATCTGCGCCGAAACGCCGGGGTTCCTCACCTCAAAAGACGGATTTGCCCTCAACGCCACGCAGGATTTTACCGCCATTGGGCAGGCCGATATTGTTGTCGTTCCCTACTGGCAGCACGTTCTTGAACGCCCGCCGCAGTCGCTGCTCGACAGCCTGGTGCAGGCGAGAGACCGCGGCGCAGAAATCGTCGGGCTGTGTCTGGGGTCGTTTGTGCTGGCCTGGGCGGGGATCCTCGACGGTAAGCGTGCGGCCACCCACTGGGAGTTCGAACGTCAGTTTCAGTCCCTCTTCCCGAACGTTCGGCTGGATATTAATGCCCTTTACGTGGATGACGGCAATATCATTACCTCTGCCGGGACTGCCGCCGCGCTGGACTGCTGCCTGTATATCATTCGCCAGCGCTTTGGCAGCGTGGTTGCCAACCAGATTGCCCGCCGGATGATTGTACCGCCCCACCGCGAGGGCGGTCAGGCGCAGTTCATCGCCCAGCCGGTACCCAAAGATACCCGCGACGGACGCATTAACTGCCTGATCGACTATCTTCAGCAGCACATCACCGAACCGCATAGTCTGGACTCGCTGGCAGAGGTCGTCTCGATGAGTCGCCGCACCCTGACCCGTCATTTTGTTAACGCTACGGGGATGAGCGTCGCCGACTGGCTGACCGCCGAACGCCTGCGGCGCAGCCAGGTCCTGCTTGAAGCCGGAAATATGCCGATTGAGCGCGTGGCCGAGCTGGTGGGATTTAATTCCGCCGTCACCTGGCGACAGCAGTTTAAGGCGCGTTTTGGGGTGAGCCCTGCGGAATGGAGAAAAACCTTTCGTCTTCACAGCTAGTTTATTTTGGCTAACTCAAGATTTAAGGCTTAGTTAAATAATTTATTATTTTTTCTTAATCGACCTCTCATTTTTCTAAAAAAATATTTTATTTGATGAGCCCTAACGCAAATTAGATATACTCGCATTAAGAATGCTCTTATATTTCGAAAATATTAATTGCGAATAAATTTTGTGGCATGGATGAATAGCAATAAAATAAAAAAGAGAATAATTTCATTAGCAAATTATATTATTTTTATCTTATCGGTTGCGCTTTTTTCAGCGAGCGCTAACGCTGCCCCCTTGTCTCCAGCCGATCGCGATTCCATCCAGCAGCAACAGCAGCAGCTTTTATTACAGAACCAGCAACAGCGTGAGGAGCTGGAGCGGAGTATTCCTCGTCCCGCGCCCGCCAGACCGCTGCCGGCTACCGGCGCCGGGCCCTGCTTCACCATTGATACCATTACCCTTTCCGGCACGACCCTAATCTCCCCGAAAACCCGGCAGGCCCTTGTCGCGCCGTGGCAGGGCCGGTGTCTGGATATGGCAAAAATAACGGAGCTTCTCGCCCATATTTCTGACTGGTATATCAGCCGGGGATATATCACCAGCCGCGCTTTTCTTACCGAGCAGGATCTCTCCGGCGGTCAGCTGAATATTGTGGTGCTGGAAGGACGGCTGGAAGCGATCCGCCTGGAAGGCGAAACGCCGCACATGCTGAAAATGGCGTTTCCGGGACGGGTCGGCGGCATCCTTAATTTACGCGACATCGAACAGGGCATGGAGCAAATTAACCGTTTGCGTGCCGAACCGGTTCAGATTGAAATTCTTCCGGGAACGCAGGCCGGATATTCCATCGTTAATCTTACGGCAAAACCGGAATTTCCCTTAAGTGCATCGGTAAGCCTGGATAATAGCGGGCAGAAGAGCACCGGTGAAAATCAGCTGAATGGCGTGCTCACCGCGAATAATATGCTGGGGCTGGCGGATAAATGGTTTGTCAGCGGCGGGCGCAGCAGCGATTTTGCCAGCGCGTACGATGCGCAGAACTTCCAGGCGGGCGTCAGCGTGCCGTTTGGCTACGGATTACTGGACTACAGCTACGCCTGGAGTAACTACCGGACCACCATCAGTAACCAGGGCTTCAACTGGCTCTCCACGGGCGATACGAAAACCCACCGCGTTAACGCGTCCTGGGTGCTCTTCCGCAACGGGGAGGTGAAAACCGGCATTGCGGCTGGCGTGGTTCAGCGCTCCAGCCGCAACTGGCTCAACGACGCGCCGCTTCAGAGCAGCACGCGCAACCTCTCCAGCCTGGTTCTGGGCATTACGCACACGCAAAAAATGCTGGGCGGCGTGGCGACCTTCAACCCGACCTGGAGCCACGGCATGCCGTGGTTCAGTGCCGAAACCGACGAAGATAAGTCCGGGGATATGCCGCGCGCGGAATTCCGTAAATGGAGCCTGAACGCCAGCTTCCAGCGTCCTGTCGCCCGTAACGCCTGGTGGCTGACCAGCGCCTACGGCCAGTGGTCGCCCGACCGGCTGTACGGCTCTGAGCGCCTGACGCTCGGCGGCGAAAGCTCCGTGCGCGGTTTTAAGGAGCAGTACCTGTCCGGGGACAACGGCGGCTACTGGCGCAACGAGCTGGGGTATTCCCTCTTCACCCTTCCGGTGATTGGCGCGGTGAGCGCAACGGTCGCCGTTGACGGCGGCTGGCTGGAAAAAGACCGTCAGGACCGCTTTGCCTCCGGCACGCTGTGGGGAGGCTCGGTGGGGCTGAGCAGCGCAGGGCGCTGGTACAGCAGCCAGATTTCGGTCGGGACGCCCCTGCACTACCCCGACTGGCTCGGCCCGGATCATGTGAGCGTTAACTGGCGCATTGCCTTCATGCTTTAAGAGACTCTACGACTATGGATACCCGTCACCCACCCGTTCGTTTCTCGCAGCGTCTGATCAGCTGGATTGTCTGCGGCCTGATGGTCTGGCAGCCGATGGCGCCTGCCGTCGCGGCGGCGCTCACGCCGGCCGGACAGGCCACGGTCGATCGGGCGGGGAACGGGGTGCCGGTCGTCAACATCGCCACGCCCAACGGGGCGGGTATCTCGCATAACCAGTTCGGTGAGTATAACGTCGGCAAAGAGGGGCTTATCCTTAACAACGGCACGGACCGTTTAACCCGGACCCAGCTGGGCGGGCTTATCCAGAACAACCCCAACCTGCAGGCCGGGCGGGAAGCGAAAGGCATTATCAACGAAGTCACGGGTGCCAGCCGCTCGCAGCTGCAGGGCTACACGGAAGTTGCCGGTAAAGCAGCAAACGTCATGGTGGCCAACCCGTACGGCATTACCTGTAACGGGTGCGGATTTATCAACACCCCGAACGTCACCCTGACCACGGGGAAACCGCAGTTCGACGCCAGCGGTAACCTGCAGGCGCTGGAGGTGACGAAAGGGGCCATCACGGTTGAAGGGCAGGGGCTGGATGCCAGTAAAAGCGACGCGCTGTCGATTATTGCGCGCGCGACGGAAGTGAACGCCGCGATACACGCGAACGACCTGACGGTGACGGCAGGGGCGAACCGCGTGGGCGCAGACGGCAGCGTCAGGCCGGTTGCCGGTGAGGGCGCCGCGCCCGTGGTGGCCGTGGATACCGGCGCGCTCGGCGGGATGTATGCGAACCGTATTCGCCTGGTCTCCAGCGAGACGGGCGTGGGGGTGAACCTCGGCAACCTCACCGCGCGCCAGGGCGACATTCAGCTGGACGCGGGCGGGAAACTGACGGTCACGAACAGCCTGGCCAGCGGCTCGATTACCGCGAATGGCGCGGGGGTGGCCCTCAGCGGCAGCCATCAGGCCGGTGGCGCGGTGAATGTAACCAGCTCGCAGGATGTGAAACTCAATAACAGCACGCTCGCCAGCCAGGGCGATATGCGCCTTTCCGCTGCGGGGAAAGTGCAGACGACGGGTGGCGGGACAAACAGCGCGGGCGCGCTGTCGGTGAGCAGCGGGCAGGGGATGACGCTCAGCAATACCTCCCTGGTTTCCCGCGGCGCTGCGACGCTGGACAGTAAAGACACCCTGACCGTCAACGGCGGCGGCGTGTCGGCACAGGGCGGGGCGCTGACCGTCACGAGCAAACAGGGAATGGCGCTTGCGGATGCGACGCTGACGGGTCAGGCCGACACCACGCTGTCCACCGGCGGCAGCCTGACGCAGCGCGGCGGCAGCGTCACCAGCAAAGGCGCGCTCAGCGTGGCGGCCGGGAAAGATATCACCCTGACGAATACCCGCAGCGGAAGCAATACCCGCGCGACGCTCAGCAGCGGCGGCACGCTGTCCTCCGCGGCCAGCGCGGTCTCGGCAGGAGAGAATCTGGCCCTGAGCGGCGGGCAAATAGTCCTGGACGGCCAGAGCCGGGCCGATGCCGCGGGCGATGTTCGCCTGACGGGCAGCGCCGTCAGTAACCAGGGGCAGGTGAATGCGGGGCGCGACATTGCGCTCTCCGGCGACAGGGTGTCCAGCAGCGGCCAGCTGGCGGCGAAAGGCCGCCTTGACGTGAACGCGGGAGAGCTGACGAACGGCGGCACGGCGCAGGGTAACGACGTCACCCTGAAGGGGCAGACGGTCACTAACAGCGGTACCCTGCAGAGCGCCGGCAACCTGGCGCTGAGCGCCGGTACCCTGGAGCAGCGGGGCACGCTCAGCGCGAAAGGCAACGCGAACGTCACGGCGCAGCAGACCCTGCGTAACAGCGGCAGCCTGCTGGCTGACGGGGCGATGCGCGTGACGGCAGACGCGCTTGAGCAGAACGGCACCCTGTCCGGCGCGACGGCGCTGACGGCGCAGGCCGGCACCCTGACCAGCGGTCAGGCGTCCCGCACCACCAGCCAGGGTAACGTACAGATTACCGCGACCCGCAGCGCCAGCCTGAACGGGCAGACGGACGCGGCGGGGGCATTAACCGTCAGCACCGGCGACCTGACCACCGGCCAGGATGCGCACCTGCAGAGCGGGCAGGGGCTTACCCTGCAGGCGAAGAATGCCTCGCTGAACGGCACGCAGGCGGCGAAAGGGGCTCTGTCGGTGACGGCGGGCACCCTTGCGCACGCCGGGAAATCCACCGGTAACGCGCTGAGTTTTAACGCGACCGGCGACCTGACCAGCGGCGGCGAGCTCACCGCCAGCGCCATCGCGCTCAGTGGACAGAACATCCTCCAGTCCGGCGTCGCAAAAGCGGACCGCATGACCCTGACGGCCCCCGGGCGCATCACCAGCAGCGGTACGCTGGTTGCCGGTACGCTGGCGCTGGACGGTGCCTCGGTGGAGAACGGCGGGCTGCTGCAGGGGACCACCCTGCTCGACCTGAAGACCGGGTCGCTCACGAACCTCGCCGGCGGGTCGGTCTACAGCGCGCAGGATTTAACGCTGAACGTTCCGGCGCTGGCCAACAGCGGGCTTATCACCACCGACGGCACGCTGCGCATTAAAGGCGACACGCTGACAAACCAGGGTGAAATCAACGGCGTCAGCCTGAGCAGCGACTACCTCAGCCTGACCAACAGCGGGCGCCTGCTGGCGGACGACCGGCTCACCCTGAACGGCACTGCATTTACTAACGCGGGCAATATTGCGGCCGGCGACCTGCACATCACGGCGGACAGCCTGCAGAACCAGGGCACCGTCGGGGGGGACGCGGCCCTGACGCTCGGCGTGGCAGACCTCACTAACCGGGGTGCGCTGCGCAGCGGCGGAACGCTCACGCTTAACGGTGAAACGCTGGCCAACAGCGGCGAGCTCAGCGCCACCGCGCTGCTGCTGAGCCTGACCCGCCAGGCCAGCAACGATGCCGACGGGCGGGTGATTGCCCGGGACGGCCTGACGCTGACTACCGCCAGCCTGACGAACGGCGGCCTGATGGCCGGTACCGACGCGCAGTTTAACAGCGCGTCGGTGACCAACGGCGGCACGCTGCAGGGGACCCGTTCCCTGACGGCGACCGGGGCACAGCTCAGCAACCTGCAGGCGGGCATGCTGCTCTCCGGCGGCGCGCTCGGCCTGCGCCACACCACCCTGACCAACGCCGGGCTGCTGCAGGGCAACACCCTGAACCTGGCCACCGGCGAGTGGATGAATACCGGCAACGCGCTGGGGGAAGCGGGCGTGACGGCGGCGGTGACCGGCACGCTGACCAACAGCGGCAAGGTGCTCAGCCAGCAGGCGCTGGACGTCCAGGCCGGCAGCACCGGTAACCGGGGCCAGCTGCTGGCGAAAGTGCTGACCCTGCGGGGCGACCTGCAGAACAGCGGCCTGCTTCAGGGCAGCAGCACGCTGGCCTGGTCCGGCAACACCTTCACGAACCAGCCTCAGGGCCAGGTGACGGGCGGCGAGACCCTGACGCTCAGCGGACAAACGCTGAGCAACGCGGGCAGCCTGCAGGGGCGCAGCGCGACGCTTGACGCCGGGAGCCTGAATAACCAGGGCAGCGTTCAGACGCTGGACGCCCTGACCCTTTCCACGACCGGCAGGCTGGATAACACGGGCGCCCTGCTCAGCCAGAACCTGTTCACGCTGACGGCGGCGCAGCTGTTCAACGACGGCCAGCTGGCCGGGAAGGCGCTGACGGTGAAGGCTGCGCAGCTGAACAACACCGGGATTCTTCAGGGCAACGACACGCTGGCGCTGACCACCCGCGCGCTGAGCAACGGCGCCACCGGGCAGCTGATTAGCGGCAGTTCGCTGGACCTGTCCCTCGACACGCTCGATAACGCCGGCCTGCTGCTGGTGAACGGCGGGTTTACCCTGCGGGGCAGCGACCTGACCAACCGGGGCGATATTCAGGCGCAGGACCTGGATTTGGGCCTGAGCAGTGCCCTGACCAGCACGGGGAACATCGTTGCCACCGGAGATGCCGCGCTTCACGCGACGACGCTGACCAGCAGCGGCACGGTGGCGGGCAAAACGCTGACAGCTGGCGCGACGGAGCTGCGCAACAGTGGCCTGATGCAGGGCAGCAGCGCGGTTAACGCCGCCGCTGACCGCTTTATCAACGAGCAGAACGGCAAATGGCTCTCCGGCGGCGGCTTCACGCTGACGGGCGGAGAGCTGACGAACGCCGGTACGCTGCAGGGCGCGACGCTGGGCATGACCGGCACCACCCTCACCAACAGCGGCACGGTGAACGGGCAGACGGGACTCAGCGGCACGCTCGGCGGGGCGTTAACGAATACCGGGCTGCTGCAGAGCGGCGGCACGACCGCCTTCACCGCGGACACCCTGGCGAACCCGGGGCGCATCACTGGCGGTACGCTGTCCCTCACCGCCCGCGAGATGAACAACGGCGGGCTGATGCAGGGAACGAACGGCCTGGCGCTCACCGGCACCGCGCTGACCACGGGCGCGGCCTCGCGCACCCTCTCCGGCGGCATGCTGACGCTGGATGCAGGCCAGCTGACCACCCAGGGCACGCTGCAGGGGAACGGCGCGGACATCCGCGCCAGCGACTGGACGCACGGCGGGTCCCTGCTCAGCCAGGGAGCGCTGACGGCCACGACCGGCGGCACGCTGACCTCAGCCGGCTCGCTGATGAGCCAGGGGCGGGCGGATATCACCGCACAGACGCTGGATAACCGCGGGCAGCTCCTCAGCGAGGGCGATGTGACGCTCGGCGGCAGCACCCTTAAAAACAGCGGCACCGTGCAGGGGAACACCCTCGCGCTGCATCAGAACAGCATTAACAACCAGGGCACGCTGACCGGCCTGCAGAGCCTGACCGTTCAGGGGGAGCAGCGGCTGATGGCGCGCATGGCGATGGCCGTGCCGCAGCAGGCGCTGATTAACGGCGCAGGCGGCAGGCTTCTCACTCAGGGCGCGCTGACCATTGCATCCGGCGCGGTGACCAACGCCGGCAGCTGGCAGGCGCAGAACATCCTGCTTAACGCGCAGTCGCTCAGCAACAGCGGCACGGTGCAGAGCGCCGACGGGCTGCAGATGACGCTGGCCGACACGCTCACCGGAACCGCGGGCAGTAAGATCACCGCGCTGGGTGCGGCCACGCTGCAGGCCGCCACGCTGGCGAACCAGGGGCAGTGGGCGGCGAAAAACCTGACGCTGACGGGCGGCACGCTCAGCAACAGCGGCGCCATCAGCGGCGTGAATGGCCTGACCCTCAGCCAGACCGGCGCGGTCAGCCAGCAGTCGACCGGCACCCTGCTCTCCGGCGGGGCGCTGAACGTCACGGCGGCCTCCGTCACCAGCGAGGGCAAAATGCAGGGGAGCACGCTCGGCATCACCACCGGGGCGCTCACCAACAACGGACGTCTGCAGGGCGATAACGGCGCGACGCTGGCCCTCAGCGGGACGCTGACCAACAGCAGCGGAGGCGAAATCGTCAGCCGCGATGCGCTGACGCTGACCACGCCCGCGCTGTTTAATTACGGCCTTATCCAGGGCGGCGGCGAGACGCGCGTGACCGCCTCCTCGCAGGCGCGTAACGACGGCAGGCTTCTTTCCGGCGCGCGCCTGACGCTCGGCACGCCGCAGTTCACCGGCACCGGCTGGCTGCAGGCCACCGACCTGATCCTGAATGCGGCAAACGCTACCAACGGCGGCACGTGGGTGGCCGACCGGGCCACCCTGACCGGCACCGCGTTTGCCAGCCAGGGCACCACCCAGGCGGGACAGCTGACGGTTAACTACGGCCAGCTGAACAACAGTGGCACGCTGCTCGGCAACGCGCAGCTGAACATTAATGCCGACCAGGTAACCCAGAGCGCGGGCGGCAGGCTGCTGAGCGGCGGCAACCTGTGGCTGCAGAGCCGGGGGCTGGACCTGACCGGCCAGCTGGTCTCCCTGGGGGACTTAACGCTGCAGCTGACGAACGCGTTTACCAGCCGGACCGCCGTGGCGGCAGGCAGAACCCTGACCATCAGCAGCGGCGGCGACATCGATAACCGCAGCGTGCTGCAGGGGCAGGCGGTTAACCTCAGCGCGGGCGGGCAGCTCAGCAACAACGGACAAATCACCACCGGCGGCGGCGCGAGCACGCTCTCCGGCAGCAGCGTGGCGCTGAACGCCGCGGGCTCGGTGCAGGGCGGAGGCGACATCACCGTTGCCAGCCGGAGCAATATTACCGTGGACGGCTTCACCGGCACGCGCGGCTCGCTGACCCTGAGCGCGCCGGGGTCCATCGTCAACACCGCGCTGCTGTACGCGGCGAATAACCTGGCGCTGTTTGCCGACAGCATCACCAACCAGCGCGGCGACATCATGGCGGGGAATAACCTGTGGATGCAGCGGGATGCAGCGGGGAATGCGAACAGCCAGGTGGTGAACACGTCGGGGAATATTGAGACGCAGAATGGGGATATTGCGATCAGAACGGGGCATTTGCTGAATACCCGTGATGGACTTTCGGTAAATAGCTGGACGGAGACTTCACAACTGGCTGAAAACGTCGGTGATGCAACGATTGAACTGCTTGTCCTGAGTCTCCCTTCAACGTCTTACAGAATCAGCAATACGAAAACCAAAGGATATCGCAACTGTACTTGTGCAATTGAGTACGATATTTACAGTTCATCTTTTGTTCCTACCGCAGAGAGCAGCCAAATGCGCTTTGCTGGCTCAGTGGTACATCTTGATGTAAGTGCGAGCGGTGGCGCGGGGCGCATCGCTTCCGGGCGCGATTTGGTTATCAATGCTGGTACTCTGGAAAATAAATCAAGTCAAATACTGAGTGAACGTAACGCATCTCTTTCAGGCTCGCAGCTGAACAATGAGAGCTATCAATCGGGAACAACGGGGACTTTTTATAATTATAAGTATCTCAGTTCTACTGGGGGTTCATCTTCGGAATCGGGATATCCTGGACCAAAAGCTAACTCGACCTTTATTTATGAGTTACAAGGTCTGACGACTGAATCTGTGGAGGGCGAAACCTTACGCGCCGTCATCCAGGCGGGCGGCAACGTCACCGCAAACTTCACCAGTAACATCAGCAACACCAGTACCACTGCGAACGCGGGCGGCGTCAGCAACGTCATCTCCACGCCGTCGCTGAACGCCCTCAGCAATCAGAGTGTCGGCAGCGGCGTGCAAAAACAGGGGCTGAACGCTACCGGCACCGTGGCGGTGAACTCGCCGCAGTGGAACGATCGGCTCCAGGGTGCGCTGCAGCAGCTTAACGGCGGCGGCGCGCTGGAAAACGGCGGCGCGTCCGGCACGCCTCTCAGCAACATTGCCACGACGCAGAAAGGCAACGCGAACCTCGGCCAGCTGGGCGCGCTGGCGAACGCCGGGGTCACCACCGCCGATCTCCGAACCGCTCAGGGCGGAGCCGTCGGGCATTATCAGGGCCAGCGCGTCGATACCAGCGCTTACCCGCTGCCGTCGGGCAACAACGGCTATTTTGTCTTCTCCGACAACCCGAAAAGCCCGTACCTGATCGGCATCAACCCGAAACTGAACGGTCTCGGACAGCTTGATCCCGCCCTGTTTGCCGACCTGAACGCAATGCTCGGGATCAAACCGTCGTCCACGGCGCCGCAGGAGACGCGGCTGGCGTTTACGGACGAGAAGCAATTCCTCGGCTCGTCCTACATGCTGGGCCGCCTCAACCTGAACCCGGACTACGATTACCGCTTCCTCGGCGATGCGGCGTTCGATACCCGCTACGTTTCCAACGTGGTGCTCAACCAGACCGGTAACCGTTACCTGAACGGCATCGGCTCCGATCTGGATCAGATGCGCTATCTGATGGACAACGCCGCGGCGGCGCAGCAGTCGCTGGGCCTGCAGTTTGGCGTCTCGCTGACCGCCGATCAGATTGCCGCGCTCGACCACAGCCTGCTGTGGTGGGAGAAAGCCACTATCAACGGCGAAACGGTGATGGTACCGAAACTCTACCTGTCGCCGAAGGACGTCACCGTCAACAACGGCAGCGTGATCGCGGGCAACAACGTCACCCTGAAGGGCGGCAGCATCACCAACGGCGGCAGCACGCTGCTGGCGCAAAACAGCCTGACGCTCGACAGCCAGAACAGCATCAGCAACCTCAGCAACGGCCTGATGAAAGCGGGCGGCGACCTGAACCTGAGCGCCATCGGCGATATCAATAACATCAGCTCCACCATCAGCGGCAAAACGGTCGCGCTGGAAAGCCTGGACGGCAGCATCAATAACCTGACCCAGGTTGAGCAGATTGATATCAACGCCGGCGGGAAGTACGGCAACATCGGCCTGAAAGACACCCTGCTGGGCAACACGGCGTCCATTACCGCACAGGATGGTCTGTCCCTTGAGGCGGGGAAAAACATCACCGTCACCGGCGCGAACCTGGCCTCCGGCGGCGATATGCTGCTGAACGCGTGGGGCGATATTGCCGTCAACGCGAATCAGATCAACGACGCATTCAGCTCAAGCCGGGCGAAAACCAGCCGTTCGTCCGTCACGTATCAGGGCAGTAACGTCACCGCGGGCGGTAACCTGCTGGTGAATGCCGGGCACAACCTTGACGTGACCGCCAGCGACCTGAAGGCGGGCGGCAGCGCGGGGCTGAGCGCGGGCAACGACCTGAACCTGAACGCAGAGCAAACCAGCGAAAGCAGCCGGAAAGGGAAAAGCGAGTCCCACAGCACCGGGCTTGACCGCACCACGATTTCCGCAGGCGATAACCTGGTCCTGAAGGCCGGACAGGATATCAACGCCCAGGCCGCCGCGCTGGCGGCGGAGAAAAGCGTCGGACTGCAGGCGGGTCGCGACGTGAATCTGGCTGCAGAAGAGACCACGCAGGGCGACAGCTACAGGTCAGGCAAGAAAACCGTCATCAACGAATCGGTGCGTCAGCAGGGAACCGAGATCGCCAGCGGGGCGAATACCCAAATCCTCGCCGGGCGCGATGTCACCACCGAAGCCGCGCAGGTGACGGCGAAGGGCGATATCGGCGTGGCGGCAGGCCGCGACGTCAATCTCAATACCGCAACCGAAAGCGACTATCACTACAAAGAGCAGACCAAAACCAAAAAAGGGTTCCTGAGCAAGAAAAGCACCCACACCATCGAGGAGAACAGCGCGACGCGTGAATCCGGCTCATTGCTGAGCGGCGACAACGTGCAGGTGGTTGCGGGCAATAACCTGTTGGTGTCAGGCTCCGCCGTCGCGGGCGATGGCGACGTGAAGCTGAAGGCGGGCAACAACGTCGATATCGTGGCGGCCACGAACAGCGATACCTCCTGGCGCTTTAAGGAAGAGAAAAAATCCGGCCTGATGGGCTCGGGCGGGATTGGCTTCACCATCGGCAGCAGCAAAAGCACGCACGATCTCCGTGAGAAGGGCACCACTCAGAGCCAGAGCTTCAGTACGGTGGGTTCGACGGGGGGTAACGTCGCGATTTCTGCCGGAAACCAGGCCCATATCGGCGGTGCGGATCTTATCGCCGGGAAAGATTTAAGCCTCAGCGGCGACAGCGTCATCATCGAGCCGGGGCACGACAAGCGCACCCGGGATGAAACCTTCGAGCAGAAGAAAAGCGGGCTCACCGTGGCGCTCTCCGGCACCGTCGGTAGCGCTATTAACAATGCCGTGAGCGCGGCGCAAGAGACCAAAGAGCAAAGTGATGGACGTCTGAAAGCCCTTCAGGCCACCAAAACGGTGCTGTCCGGCGTGCAGGCCGGGCAGGCTGCGGATATGGCGGCAACCACCGGCGACCCGAACGCAATGGGTGTGAGCCTCTCGCTGACGACCCAGAAGTCGAAATCACAGCAGCATGCTGAGAGTTATGCGGTGGCAGGCAGCACGCTGAACGCAGGCAACAATCTCTCCATCGCCGCGAACGGCAAAAACAACGGCGTGAACAGCGGCGACATCGTGATTGCGGGTAGCCAGCTGAAAGCCGGGGGCGACACCACGCTGGATGCGCAGAACGACATTCTGCTGTCCGGCGCGGCGAATACCCAAAAAACCAGCGGCAAGAACAGCAGCAGCGGTGGCGGTATTGGCGTGAGCATCGGTGCCGGAGGCAGCGGCGCGGGTATCAGCGTGTTTGCCAACGTCAACGCCGCGCACGGCAAGGATAAAGGCAACGGTACCGACTGGACCGAAACCACCATCGACAGCGGCAAAACCGTCACCCTTAAAAGCGGGCACGACACCGTGCTCAACGGGGCCCAGGTTAACGGCGATAAAATCGTGGCAGATGTTGGTCACGATCTGCTGATGCGCAGCCAGCAGGGCAACAGCGACTACGACAGCAAGCAGACCAGCGTTGCGGCGGGGGGCAGCTTCACCTTCGGCACCATGTCCGGTTCAGGCTATATCAACGCCAGCCAGGACAAGATGAAGAGCCGCTTTGATTCGGTGGCCGAACAAACCGGGCTGTATGCCGGGGACGGCGGCTTCGACATCACCGTCGGGCATCACACCCAGCTTGATGGCGCGGTTATCGCCTCTACCGCCACGCCGGATAAAAACAGCCTCGACACCGGGACGCTGGGCTTCAGCGATATCCACAACGAAGCGGACTTTAAAACCTCGCACTCCGGTATCAGCCTGAGCGGCGGCGGCAGCTTTGGAGATAAATTCCAGGGCAACCTGCCGGGGGGCATGATTTCCGCTGCGGGTAATAAAGGCCATAAGGAAGGCACCACGCAGGCAGCCTTAGCAGAAGGCTCCCTCACTATCCGCGACAAGGCAAACCAGAAGCAGGACGTAGCCGATCTGAGTCGCGACACCGAACATGCCAACGACAGCATCAGCCCGATCTTCGACAAGGAGAAAGAGCAGAACCGCCTGAACGCAGTTGGAATGATCAGCGAAATTGGCAGCCAGGTGGCGGATATTGCCAGGACGCAGGGTGACCTGAACGGGCTGAAGGCGGCACAGAAAGAAACCGGCGCAACACTCCCCGCAAACGCGACAGAGAAACAGCGCCAGGATTATCTGGCGAAACTGCGAGATACCCAGGCATACAAAGAAGTGATGGTGACGTACGGAACCGGCAGCGCCATGCAGCGCGGTATCCAGGCGGCCACTGCAGCGCTGCAGGGACTGGCGGGCGGCAATATCGGAGGGGCGCTGGCGGGCGCGTCAGCACCGGAGCTGGCGTACATTATCGGTCACCGTGCAGGCATTAATGACGACACGGCGGCAAAAGCGATTGCCCATGCCATCCTCGGCGGCGTAACCGCCGCCCTTCAGGGTAACAGTGCCGCAGCGGGCGCTGTGGGGGCTGCATCCGGCGAACTGATTGCGACAGCGATTGCCAAACAGCTCTATTCGGTCACAGACCCGTCGACGCTGACGGAAGATCAGAGGCAGACCGTGAGCACGCTGGCGTCTGTTTCAGCGGGCATAGCTGGCGGGATTGCTGGGGGGAATACGGCTGGTGCGGCGGCTGGGGCTAGTGCCGGGAAGAATAGTGTTGAGAATAATGAGTTTGGCCTACCTGGAATGGGCAGTTACTTGCAGTCTCAGGGCTCGCTGATGTTTAACACTAATTTGATTGATGAAAATGGAAATATCATGAATCCGATGAGTGATGAAGAGAAAGTTAAAGCCTCTCAACACATGGTCGTAGGCGATATGCCAGACAGTACAAATATTACGAAGGTGATTGTAAATGGTTACAAAGATGGTGTGATGATAGCGGGCGCGGCGTATTTGGCTCCGGTTGCAACCGCTGGGAAAGTGGTCGGGGGGATAGTAATAGCGGAAATTGCGAATGGGACATATCAATGGTTTGATATTAACAGCGAAAAGAATCTTAGTCTCCCGGTTAGCCAGCAAAAAACATGGGATTATAAATCGAGTTTATCGGTAGGCGTCTCCGCGGCATTAGTGGCAGGGCGCGGACCACTGGCTGGTCTGGGGATTTCTTACGGCGGTACTTTGTTCACAGATGGCGCGGATCCCGGTGCTTTTGCAGGAACGACGTCTGGATGGATATTTGGTTCGCTAGTCAACGTGGTTGCTCCACCGTTGCTTAGTCCTGTGCTAGGCCCGGGAAGTGCGCCAGTTAGCGATATTATTGGTTCTCTGGGGGGAGAGTTTATCGGCAATGCTGTTAAAGATGAGGTGAACAAAAATGACAAAAAATAAACCTACTATCGCCAGGTTACTGTTCAGCATTGCCTACCTGTTTGTTTGCTGCCTGGTGTTTTTCTCTCTGGCCCTGATTGTCGTTAAATTCATCATCAGCCATGAAGTGGTTTTTGACCGGCCAGAGATCAAGCGGGTGGTCGTTGTAAGCGCTATTGCAGCAATCGCGGCAGCCGTCAGATCGTGGTTATATGCATTACTCGATGAACGCAAGATACGAAGGAAGCCCCCGGAGTAATGTCGAGTTTGGGACTATGTTTCTTTTTGTTGGGCTTCTAAGGAGGAGAATGCGGCTTACCCCAGCCTCTCCACCCTCGTCTCCCCCTCCGCCATAGACAGCTGATACAGCGAAAACGATCGCTGTTTCTCAATCAACTGCGCCAGCTCCGGCGAGTGGCTGGTGAGCCAGATCTGCGAGTAGCGGCTGGCCTCGGCAATTAAGCTCGCCAGGGCGGGCAGCATCTGTGGGTGCAGGCTGTTTTCCGGTTCGTTCAACGCGATAAACGCCGGTGGGCGCGGGCTGAGCAGCGCTACCGCAAGGCACAGAAAGCGCAGGGTGCCGTCGGAGAACTCCGCCGGTTCCAGCGGTCTGCTCAGCCCCTCGCGCTGCATCATCATGCGAAAACGTCCGCCAGTGTTGTCGCTGTAAAACACGCAGCCGGGGAAGGCCTGATCGAGGATGCGCATCAGCAGCAGCTCGTCGCCAATCTCGACAATGGTCTGAAACGCGGCCGCCAGGTTAGCGCCGTCGCTGGCCAGCACCGGAGAGCGGAAGCCGACCTGCGGAGCCCGCATTGCCGAGCCGATTGATACAGAAAACTCATGATAAAATCGCCAGTTACGCAGGGACTCCCGCATCTGCGACACTTCCGGGTAAAGGTGTGGTTCGCCGAGCTGTCCGAATACCGATTCGTTCTCGTACAGCGTGCCGCTGTGGGTCACCTTCTCGTGATGCACGTTGTTCAGAAACACCGCCTGGTTCTTACGCTTCATCAGCTGTGACGAAGGACGACGGTGCTGGCCGCTCAGCCAGATGGACTCCTCTTTGATCACCGGGTCGAGCTGAAACTGCGAGGGATAGGGCAGCTTCTCCACAAACCCGACCTGCAGCTCGTATTCGTAGGTCTCTGTTTCCACCGCGAGGTTCATCCGCCGCAGCTGGTCGCTGCGGGTTTTGCCTGCCCAGAACACCTTCAGAATGCCGCCCTCGTTCGCCAGCGCCTGGGAAAACTGCCCCTGAGCGGCGCTGTGCATTAGATGTATCGCCTTGTAGATATTGGATTTCCCGGTGCCGTTCGGGCCGAAGACGATGTTGAGCTGCTCCAGCTCCAGCGACATGTCGCGGATGGAGCGGTAGTTTTGAATGTGCAGGGTGTTGATCACAGGCAGGCCCCTTTTTGCAGAATAGGCCTGTATATAATCACAGTCTTTGAGATGAAATGCAAAAAAGAGACGACAGTGAGGATGTCGTCTAAACGGGGTACTGCTTTGGGCCTCTATGGGTCAATGGGGCCTTCGCATTTTTTTCATCACTTGACTGCCAGACGCAGACCCAAATCATCAGGATAGGGATCAAAGTAGTTTTGCGTCATCAGATACCGGTCGGGGTATTCGGCCAGGTAGTGCTTCAGCAGCGTGATCGGGGCGAGGATTGGCAACTGTCCGTTGCGATAGTGCAGAATCACGTCGCGCAGCTCGCCGCGCTGGCGGGTGTTAAGCTGATTACGAAAATAGCCCTGAATATGCATCAGCACGTTGGTGTGATTCTTCCGCGAGGCGGGTTTTTTCAGGATGGTCATCAGCTTTTCCCGGTACGCCACGAAGAAGGCGTCCAGGTCTTCCCACTCGTGCAGCGAGGCAACGAACGGGCCGATTTCACGGTAACCCGCCTGATGGTGCGCCAGCAGCTGGAGCTTATAACGGCTGTGGAAGTCCAGCAGCGCGCGGCGCGTGAGGCCATTTTTACGCAGTGTGTTCAGTTCGTGCAGGGCAAAAACTCGTTCGACAAAGTTTTCCCGCAGCACCGGGTCGTGCAGGCGTCCGTCCTCTTCCACGGGCAGCCACGGCCAGGTTTCAAGGAGGGCTGCGGTGAACAGCCCGACCCCCTCCTTGCGGCCCCGGTTGCCGTTTTCATCGTACAGCCGCACGCGTTCCAGGCCGCAGCTTGGGGATTTTGCACAGACGATAAATCCCGACAGATCGCCGATTTTTGGCAGATAGTCCGCCGTAAAGTCGGCCATTTTCTGCGTGAGGTCATCATGAGGCGGCTTGCTAAAACGGAGCTGCGTTTCGCCGCTTTCCGTCAGCGTCAGGCGTATGGCCGGGCGAGGCGTCGGCAGGCCGATGGCCATCTCCGGGCAGACGGGTCTGAAATTCACCCACTGGGCCAGCTCATCCATGACGAAGCCCATACGCTTGTGTCCGCCGTCAAAGCGAACGGCGGATCCGGTCAAACATCCGCTAATACCCAGCACTGGTTTCGTCGTCATGGTGTGGTCCTCCCGTTCATATAATTAAAACTTACACAACATGACTAATTTGTCCAAGTATTCGCGGAACTATTTTTTTTATTCCTTTAGAATCAATGCGCCTTAGCTGCCCTTATAGGTCGAGTAACCGTACTGGCTCAGCAGAAGCGGGATGTGCAGCTTCTCGTTGGTGCGTGTCACGGTAAATAGCACCGGGATCTCCGGGAAGAAGGTGTCCAGCTTTTTGCCGTGGAAGTACTCTGCGGTTTTGAAGGTCACTTTATACACGCCAGGCTGCATGTCCTGGTCCTGCGGATAGAGTGATTTGATGCGTCCGTCCTGGTCAGTTTTACCGCTGGCGATCGGGGTCCATTTGTCCTGCTGCTGCTTTTCCAGCGTTACGGTGACGCCCGGTGGAGGCGTGCCGGTTTGCTGGTCGAGGATGTGTACGCTCAGGGTGCCGGCCGGGGCGGCGCTAAAGGCGGCAGGGGTAAAGGCCATCGCGGCCAGCATCAGCAGAGGGGCAGTTTTTTTCATGGTGTTTTCCTGTGGAGTTATATGTCACAGGAAAACGTTAGCATCTGCGGCGCGGGAAAATATTCAACTTTTCGTGAAGATTCCCGCAGGAGAAAATTATCAGAGGATAATTACTTCAAGCGATACCTGCTGCTGCCACTGCTCCACCTGCTTTTTCCGCGCGGCGGTGAGCTTGCCGCTGGTGACCAGAAGCCATTTACGCTCCGGGAAAATTTCCGGTGCCAGCGCGTCAGGCGGAACCGGCAGGATGTCGATGCGGTGGCCCTGGCCGGTGCGCGTTAGGGCTTCGAGCCAGATCTCGCACGGGTCGTTCAGGTGCCAGCCGCTGAGCAGAATATTATCGCCCGGCGCTTTTTTATCGCCTTCGAGGCAAAACGAGGTGTAGGCCATGATGATGCCGTCGAGGATCGCGCGCAGGGTCATGGCGGCGGCGACGTTGGCCGAGACCTGGCTGCGCAGCGGGCGCAGCACGTTCGCGACCAGCTCTGGCCTTGGGTACTCGCGTCCGGCGTCGTAAATCATCTGGCGCAGAGACTCGACTTTGCCGTCCTGCAGGCGTTGCAGCATGTTCTGCTGGAGGGTTTGCCAGTTGTTGGTCCGCCCGGGCGTCGGGCGTTCCAGCAGCGGTTTGACTTGGCCGATCGGGACGCCTTTTTTTACCCAGTCGAGGATTTTGAGCGCCTGCTGGACGTCCTCATCGCTGTACTGTCGGTGGCCGCCTTCCGTGCGCTGTGGCTTGAGTAAACCGTAGCGACGCTGCCACGCCCGCAGGGTGGTGGCGGTGATGCCGCTGAGTCTGGCGAATTCGCCGATGGAGTAAGCCATGTCCGTGTCCAGAGTGGAGGAATACTCTCAATATACTACGAATTTTCCCGAAGGGGATGAAGCGCCGAAACGGTGCACTACACTTAACATCCAACCGTGCAAATGAAAGGAATTCTCATGAAGCTATGGCCCGTTGTGACCGGTGTTGCGATTGCTTTGACGCTGGTCGCCTGTAAATCCCCCACGCCGCCGAAAGGCGTGCAGCCTATTACCAACTTCGAAGCCAGCCGCTATCTCGGCAAATGGTACGAAGTCGCCCGTCTGGAAAACCGCTTCGAACGCGGGCTGGAGCAGGTGACGGCGACCTACGGCAAGCGTAGCGACGGCGGTATCAGCGTGCTTAACCGGGGGTACGATCCGGTGAAGAACAAGTGGAATGAGAGCGAAGGCAAAGCGTACTTCACCGGCGAGCCGACCACGGCCGCGCTGAAGGTGTCGTTCTTCGGCCCGTTCTACGGCGGGTATAACGTGATCAGGCTGGACGATAAGTACCAGTACGCGCTGGTGAGCGGCCCGAACCGCGATTACCTGTGGATCCTGTCGCGCACGCCAACCATCCCGGATGCGGTGAAGCAGGATTACCTGAACACCGCGCGCAGTCTGGGCTTCCGGGTTGATCAGCTGGTGTGGGTGAAGCAGTAGCCCCTACTGGTAGGAAAACGTAATGCTGGCCAGCGCGTTGGCCGAGCCGGGGACCAATTCGCCGGTTCGGATGTACTGCGCCTGGAACGGTAACGTGAGCGTTTGTGCCGCCGTGGTACTCTGGATAAAGAACTGGCCAGTCGCACCCGCGGCCGAGCTGTCCGGCCCCATAATCAGCGGCCCGCTGCCGTTGTAGAAAAACTGCACCCCAACGCCGGACGCCGTGGAGTCTCCGGTTAGCGTCACCACCGACGAGGTGTTCGACGGCGTGGTCTGATCGGTCATCACCGCGTGAACCGCCACGTTCGCGTCGCAGGTCAGGCCGACGTTAAACGTCCCCGATGGCGACGTGCTTCCCACCGTGGGCAGGGTGCGAATATCAATGGTGCCCAGCGCCACGCTGGCGTTTTTGCTGCCGACCGTACACCCGCTGGCGGTCACCGTGATGGTGGTCGGGCTGATAATCACCTGCGCCGTTTTTGTCTCGTTGTTATAGGCGGTGAGCACCGCGGCGTTGATGGTCGGGATCTGATAGACGCCGGATTTAAGGGCGGCACCGGTTTTAATAAAGGTGACCTTTGCTGACCATCCCAGATCCTGGGCAAACCCACTGGTGCCCTCTGCCGGGTAGCTTTGCGTGATACCGGTCTGCAGGGGAATATATTGTGTACTCTTAAAATCCTTCAGCCCGATGATATATCCCACGCCCGGTACGCCGGTCTCAAAAATGGTGTAATTCGCGCCGTCGACGGTGACCGTCGCACCGCTTGAGATGGCGCTGCTGCTGGGCTGCAGCGTGCCTTTGTTGCAGGTAAAAATAAGCCCGCACCAGAACACCTGCTGCACGCTGGCGGTGGCGCTCCAGGTTGAGCCGATAATGCTGCCCGGCACCACGGAGTCCGCTGGCCCGCTGTAGGTCATCGGCTGAGGGGAGAGCGTAATGTCCGATTTCCAGTCCAAAGCCTGCACGCTGGTGCAGAAAAGTAATCCGCTGAGAAGAAACGCTAAACGCATCATAGATACTCCGTTGTCCAGGTGGCGAGGGCTGACACATCACCGGCGCTCACGGGTGTAGCAGTGGCAACCAACTGCGCGTAGAAGGTCATCTGTACGCTGTCATCCCCCGCGGTTCCGTATGCGGTGGTCTTTGTATTCAGGGGAATGAGTACGCTCTCTTTATCGAGGATTTGCACCGCCACGCCGGTAGCGCCACCGTCGGCAATTTTCAGCAGCTGCGGGTTGGCATCATCCGGCGTTCCGCTGAAGCGAATTTTTACGCCAGCAAAGGTTGGCCCGCACGCTTCAAGCCTGAGCGTGAAGGGCGTTTTGATATTGCTGACGGCCCCGGCACGGCTGAACTGTTTAATACCAATAGTGCCCAGCGGCACGTTCTGCTCCCCGGAATCCTGCGCCACCACGCAGGTGTTGCCGATCAAATTGCCGGTGACGGAGACCAGCACGTCGTAGCCGCGAACGGGGAGCGTGAAAACCAGCAGCAGCGCAATGCAGCCGATCCGAAGCGTTACTGACATACCACCTCCTGAGAATAAAGACCGGTGCGGGCGCTATAGTTCTGCTTGTTTAAGGCATAGGTAACGGCGCAGCGCTGGCGGTTGCCGCGACCCCACACGGCGTTCAGCGTGCCCTTCTCTGACAAACCGGAGAGATACAGGCTGCCGCCATCGCCGACGATGCCGCTGGTTTTGTCATCATCGAGCGAGACCAGCGTGCCGAAGGGGAGTACGTCGTTGCCGTGACGCACGATAAACATCGCTTTTGCCCCCTGGTGCGTAGCGAAGGTGGCGCGAACCAGGGCGCCATCGGTAGGCGTTTTGTTGGCGATGGCGTTTTCCAGCTCCACGTCGTTGCCAGCGGTCGTCACGTCCAGCGCGACCTGGTTAACGCGGTAAGGCGTGGCGTACGGGATCACCGCGTAGCCACGGCTGTCCGTTTTGATGCCCTTATGGTTAAGCACGGCAACGTTGCTGGCCCCCGGGGCTTTCACCAGAATGTTGGTGTTCCCGAGCGGCTGGCTCAGCGTCAGGCCATCTTCATGCACTACCGCGCCGCCGCTGATGCCGTAGCTGAGGTTGCGGGAGTCGCTGGCGTAGCTGTAGCCCAGGTTGTAATCTCCCCACGCGCCTTCGTATTGCAGAGTGGCATCGCCGCCGTAGTGCTGCTGCGCGCTGTAGCGCTGGTTGACGCTATAGAACAGGTTTTCCTGGCCCGGCAGGTAGCCGCTCACGCCCGTGCTGGCGGTTGTGCCGGTGGAGTCCGCATGGGTCGTGGTAAAGCGCGCACGGGTCGACAGCGTCGGGTTGCCCAGCGGGACCGAAATCGACATCGACAGGATGTTATCTTTCTTGTCATGGTACAGGCTCGAGCTTCGCTGGACGCTGACGCCAAGAGACACATTACGAAACGTGGCGTTCCACGCAAACTGCAGGCTTTGCGTGGTGTCTGACGTGTTCCAGTAGGTCTGCTGATCCCACGACAGTGACAGCGAGCCGTATTGTCCCATCGGCTGCGACAGCAGCAGCTGGTTTTTTGCCTTACGCGACATGCGCAGGTTGTACATGGTGTCGTATTGGGTGGTGACGGTGCCATCGTCTTCCACCGTCTGCTTTGGCGATCCGCCCGACATGCGTTTGTACGTGGTGTCGCTGAGGGTATAAAACCCTTTCGTGGAGTAGCGCAGCGAGAAGAAGTTAACCCGCGTGCCAATATCATTCAGCAGCTTGCTGTAGCGCAGGCGCACCGAATCACCGGTATAGTGCCGATCGTCCGCCAGCTGGCTGCGGGCGTGGGTCAGGTCAATAGAATAGGCGCCAAAGCGGCCGAGGTTCTGCCCAAACCCGAAGGCCAGGCCGTTATAGCGATCGGCAAACTGCGCCCCACCGTAAAACGTCAGGCCGTATCGCCAGCCGTAGAACAGCTCGCCCTGCGCGAAAGAGGGCGCATCCTGATTGCCAGTCGGACGGTATTTCCCGGCACCCAGGGCATATTTCACCTGTCCGTTACGCACCAGGTTCGGCACGCTGGCAAAGGGAAGCGTGTATTGCGTTTTGCTGCCGTCGTTCTCCTGAATGGTGACCGCCAGATCGCCTCCCGAGGAGGTCGGGTAGAGATCTTTCAGCACGAACGCCCCCGGCGGAACGGAGGTTTGATAGATGATGTTGCCGTTCTGGCGAACCGTGACCGTGGCGTTGCTGCGCGCAATGCCCCGGACTTCAGGAGCATAGCCGCTGAGGCTGGCGGGCAGCATGTTGTCATCGGTTTTCAGGGCGAGACCGCGCAGGCCCACGGAGTCGAAAACCTGCGCCGAGGTGTACGTTTCCCCGGCGTACACCTGCGCGCGCAGGGCGTGAATATCGCGCTGCAGCCAGGTCTGCACGTGGGTAAGTTCATTGCTATCTTTGGTCCACGTGGTGAAATCACGCAGCCGCCACGCGCCCAGGTTGACGCCGCTGTTGAGGCTTGCAAACAGCTGCTGTTCCCGCGTGCGCGTCTCGCCGCGATATTCATTATTCGAGCCATTGACCACGTAATTCAGCCACGCGGCAGGAATGCCCGCCTCCCAGCTTTCCGGGCTGACATATCCGCGCGGCAAATTGCGCATCGCACTTTGCGGTACGGTGAAGCTCAGGGTGAGCGTCTTTTGGTCCAGATCAAACTGCGTATCCGCAAACGCCTTCGTTAAGAGGATGCAGCGTTGCGCCAGCGGCAGCACTCCGCCCTTCGCCTGATGACTATCGATGCCCAGCGCGTCGAATTGCTCGGGCGTGAGGCAGGGCAGCGCTTCACCCGAACTGTCTTCAGCAAGGCGGAACGTGACGTTACCTGTGAACGCGTAGTTGGTATTGATATACACGTTGAGGTTGTAATCACCCGGCGGCAACGCGCTCCCGGCGTTGACCCAGGCGAGATCGGCGCTGTTCGCGCTCTCGCCGTTGAGGAATGCGGGGTTAAATTGCAGCTCGCTTTCAGCAGCCACGGCTTGCCGAATCACCAGGGAGATCACCGTGGCGCACAGGATTTTTATTTTCACGTGGTCACGCCTTACTTTTATTATTGGGATAACGACGCGCGCGTGGCGGGAGTCCATGCCCCGTAATCGTTAATGGTCTGATAGCTCATGCTGCCCGCATGGCTGAAGGTTTCGGCCAGCGTCACGCTGCCTTTCGGGGGCACCATCACCGGCTGCACCGGCATACCGTCAATTTTCACGTTGATGGTGGTGAGGTAGTACGGCGTGGGGTTGCTGAGCGTAACCTTTCCGGCACGGTAGACACCGGCCAGTTTTTTCCACGCCTCTGCCGGGTTCTCACTGAGTCCTTCCGGGCGATAAAAGACCTTGATGCGGTTAGCCGACGCAAACTGCAGCGTGTTCCCGGAGCCGCTTTTAGCCTGCTGGGGGATGGCTTTGACCGTCATCCAGTAGAGCGTCTCCCGATCCTCTGGCAGGGCTTTGCCGTTAAACATGATTTTTACCGCGCTTTCGCTGGCCGGTTTCATGACGTACAGCGGTGGCGTGATCACGAAGTCGTTGGTGCGTTCGCCTTTCTCATTCTCCATCCAGGACTGGATGAGGAACGTGGCGTCGGGATGGGTGTTTCTCACCTGCATCATGGCCTGGCTGGTGGCGCTGGAGTAGACCATTCGCGTTGCGCCCAATCCAACGCCGCCGGCATAGACGGCGGAGGAACATAACGCGCCCGTCAGGCAAATCCATGTGTTTACGCGCATAGTGTTTCTCCTGAAAGCTAAGACAGGCCCGGCTCGCAGACCGGGCCTGAAGATTACGAATAGGTCACGGTGTAAGTCGCGACGGCGCTGGCATCGCCTGCGGTGGCGCCGCCCTTCGGCGAGTAATATTTCGCGCTGAAGTTCAGTGTGTTGGCACCCTTACGCAGAGGGATGGCCGATGCCGGTTCACCCAGCTTCACCACATTGCCTTGCTCGTCATAAAGGCGAATAGCCACGTTTTGCGCAGAGTTGGCGCTGCCGTTTGCACCGACGGACAAGCTATTGATATCGGAACCGTCCGGCGTACCGGTGAAGGTGACGGCCACTGTGGTCGCAGCAATCGGGTTCTCTGCCGTTGAGGCTGAGGTATCGGCGATTTCACAATCTTCCAGGGTGATGGCAAACGCTTTTGCCGTGCTGGCTTCACTGCCTGCCGTCTTCAGCGTTGCGGTCCGCACTTCACCCATATCCACGTCAATATTGGCGCTTCCTGCGCTGATGGCGCAGGCGGAGGTCACCACTTTGCCGCTAAAGTTCACCGTGCCGCCGCTGGTGCCGGCAGCCAGCGCCGAGCCCACTGGCAGTACTGACGCAATAGCGATCGCAAGCAGCGCTTTATTATTGAATTGAGCTTTCATTGTCCTGATTCCATTATGGTGTTATGTCGAGATTTGCTCTGAAAGCAGCAGGTCTAACTGGTTAAAAAGACCAGCAAATCTGTCTTGTTCCTGAGCCCGAGTTTTCTTATCGCTGAGCTTTTTAACGCGCTGACACGACGGTAAGAAAGCTGCTCTGTTTCGGCGATGTAACGCATATCCAGACCCTTTCGCAGTTCCTTCAATACCCTCCATTCACCCGGCGTCAGCGATAACGCCGTGGGTTTTTTTATTGGGCGATAACGGCTATCGACCATTTTTAATACGCTGGCTCGCCAGTGATAAAGCGGGTCCTGTAGCGAGATATAGGCGTCTATTTCACCGCGTATCCACAGCCAGGAATTTGCCGGTGCGGAATACATGCAAATAAGTACGTCGGGATAGAGGACTTTCATCTTCCTGATATATTTCAGGCAATCATATCCCGCGTGATATTTCTCCGTGCCGGATAAAAAAACTACGTCTACAGGTGCGGCCGCGAGTATTGTTTCGATCTCCGCATAATTATCGATCGATGCTGTTATCTGCATGGTCGGGACAATATTTTTTAATAACGCGGCGATCCCCTGACGCGCAAAGTGATCTCCACCCAATAGCGCGATATTTAAATGACGTGTGTTGTTGAGCTTATTCGCCATGTCATTCCCTCGATTTATAATTGTAATGAGACTCTTCTGTCGGGCAGAACGATGCCTGTATTTTCGAAGCAATTAAGCATTGCACGGTGTGAGCCCACTATACTCAGGGCGTTAAATAGGTAACCTGAATTAATCTTAATTTGTTTTAAGTACGTTTTAGGTGTAGCGTCAATTTCTCCTCGCTAAACCGGCTTTTGCTTATCTGCCTGTAAATAATCATACTGGTAGTTTTTATTGAAAAGTTGGCTTTAATAAATGTTTTGTAAGGAAATAGTCTGCGGACGTCATGTGATGCGGGTAGTTACTGACGGTGGCTAACAATTTTGCGCCGAAATTGTTAATTAAGACGACAGCTTTCGAACTTGTTTTAATTTCGAAACCCGCTGGCAGAGCGCGTCCCCTCTGCTTTTTATCAAAAAAACAAATTAAGCACGCTGAATAATTCAGACAACGATGGCTAAAGCGTTCAACGGGCGCCTTTGTCGAGTTTTGTCAGTGTCAAGACGGCTTTAAATGGCGGTTAAGAAAACTTCAGACCGGTCAGATAAAGAGAAAGGAAAAATAAGATTTTTCGCCAGGCGCCAGGATATACAGTTGCGCAATTATCCGTCACATTAATCCTTACACAGGCGAGGGATACGCAGGTTAACCGTGAAGGGAATCTACTGGAGCAACAGGCGTTGACCGGAGGTATTTAGCCCATTCTATGCATAAGCATTACATTATTAATGGCCTGGTAGAGTTTCACCCAGCCGCCAGCACATTACGCGATCTCAACAATCCTGACCGGGTGGTGGTATTAAATTCCCCGGCGGGCCGCTGTTTGTTGTTATTAATAGAAAGGGTCGGAAGTATTGTGACTCAACAGGAGTGCATGGATATTGTCTGGCAGCGCCGGGGGATGCTGGTTTCGCCTAATACCTATTACCAGAACATTTCTATTCTGCGCAAAGGTCTGAAGAAGGTGGGTTTCGAAACCGATCCAATTGTCACTATCCCGCGCATTGGACTCACGCTCGCAAGCGATACGCAAATCACCATTAAAGAGACGCAGCCGCAGGCTGAAGAGGAAGAATGTGCTGCTCCGGATGTCTGCGAAGAGACTGTCGCCCCGACGGTCTTGAGAAACCGCTTCTGGCTGTCGGGCGCGCTGGTGCTATTGCTGATGCTGGCTGGCATGAGCGTTATCAGCCATAACCTGCTGCATGACAGCTATTTCGTAGACGGGTACCGCTTCGCGATGAAGATGGGCGAGTGTCAGCTCTATTTTTCTCGCGATATTGAAACGCAACGCGATAGGGATAAAGCCCTGGCCTATGCCACCCCGTTTAAAGACCAGTGCGCGAACTATCCCTGGGTGTATGTCAGCGGATACATCCTGCTGCCTCGCGCGTCGGTCATTCGCTGTGACAGACCGATGACGGAACCCAACCGCTGTATGTCCGATTATTTTATAGAGGATCGCTAGTATGGTTCGCTACCGTCAAACGCTTGTTGCGCTCTGCCTGTGCCTGTTGATGGGGGCTGTCGTGGCGGCGTATTACCTCTGGCATCGCCATTACATCCAGCCCTTTTCCTGCCAGGCGAACTTTATTCAGCATCACCGTGATGAAACGCTTTCTCTGTGGCTGAATTACACCGTGGAAGGCAACAACGGAATACTCAGTATGAATGGTCGGCTGAAAAGCGATCCCGCGAAGACCCTGAATCGCAAAGTTTTCTTTCAGATTGAGCGCAAAGACAGCGTCTATAATCTGACGTCTATACGCAATATGAAATTTCCGGACGACAACGTCAGCGACAGCTGGCTGGAGAAGTACGAACCCTTATTTTTTATCTATCCGAATAAGAATATTTATATGCGAATTAAGAAACAGCAGAATGAGAATTATTTATTTATTCTGGGAACGCTCCCGACCTATGTGTGCCACACGTCAAAAAACGGATAGCGACAGGGAAAAATATTTTTAAGTTTTTGCGACCATCATTTATGCTTGATTTAATAGCCAGGACCTATCTTAGGAAAATATAACAGCAACAATAATGTTGCGATAATGTAATTATTCTTCGGCAAGTTAATGAAAACTTTAATTGATGATAGCGTCAGAATGACGCCTGCGCGGAAAAAATCCCTGCATATGGGGTTACTCCTGTGGCCTCATTTCTCGCTTTTCGCATATTCAGGATTGATAGAGGCGTTACGTATTGCTTCCAGCGTCCAGAAGCGTAGCCAGAAAATACGCTTTAAACTCAGCCTGATAAGCACTTATCCCGACTTACCGGTAGTGAGCAGCTCAGGACTCAGCGTGCGGCCCGAGGCCGCCCATGCGCCGCCCGGCGACTTCGACTATATTGCGGCGATCGGTGGAGGTCTTGATCATCTTCACCAGGGACACCGTGGCGACAGAGCGTTTCTCACGGATGCTCATCACAACAACGTTCCCCTGATTGGTATTGGTACCGGCAGCTTTATTCTGGCGGAGGAAGGCTTACTGAACGAGCGCCGAGCCTCGATCCATCCTCATCACCATGACGTTTTCACGCAGCGCTTTCCGCAGGTTTATGCTGAGCAAGGCCTCGATTTTATCGACGAAGGCGATGTACTGACCTGCCCGGGTGGGATCTCAACGCTCACCCTGGTAACGGCGCTGATCCGCGCCCACGGGGGAGACGACATTGCGGCCACCACCTCCCGGCGTCTGTCTCTTCCTCCGCATGATGCCGCCACGCCGCGGCCCGCTAATATCGCCATGATCCCTGATTCGCGCCTGCGCAGGGCGGTGACGATCGTCGAACAGTATCTGACTCACCCGCTCAGCGCCGCCAGGCTCGCGCAGGACGTTAAGCTGAGCGAACGTCAGCTTAATCGCTTGTTTCACGCCGAGTTTGGCAAAACGGCGCGGGAATTTATTCGCAGCGCCAGGCTGCGCTATGCCTGCTGGCTGCTGAAAAACTCTCAGCAAAGCGTTACGGACATTGCGCGACGGATGCGGTTTAGCGACTGCGCCCACTTTATTCGTCATTTTCAGACCGAGTACGGCTGCACGCCGGGGGTATGGCGCACGTCGCAGAACTGATGCACCTATTTCGTGCTTTCTTCGTAGGGTATTACTGGCTCGCCTGGATAGACTTCCGTTAAAAGCCTAACGGAGGGAAGACGACATGAACTGGCAGCCTTTTCGCGGCGATGCACCGGAAAATATGACGATTTTCAGCGCGTCATTTCCCGACGTCAGCGACCAGTGGCCGATGAAAGACGATGCTGCCCGGGAGATCGCCTCCCTTGACCGCGCCTTGAAAGCGGAGCCGGCGCTTCGGCCGCCGCGGGTGGAATACGACGAAGGGGGGCTGGCCGTGCTTGTCCCGCAGAATCGCTATTCCGAACAGGCCTTTCGCAACCGCCCGGCGCTCACCGCGTGGCGCACCCGGCTGGTGCCCTCCGCGCTGGCGCTGTTTGTGGTGCAAAACCCGCTGGAGGACCGCCTGCCCGACGGCACGAAAATGGACAGCGACAGCCGCCAGTGGTTTATCCACGCTAACGATGCGGTTGGCGTGCGTTCTCGCGCCCGGGTGCTGGCCGCTCTGGTGGATAAGTACATTCATAATGAAAGCGAGAACAACTGGGTCAGCCTCGCGAGCGGCGCCGCCATCCCGGTGCTGGAGGCGCTGCGCGAAGCAAAGCTTGATGGCCAGCAGGTCTATCTCACGCTGGTGGACAAAGACCCGGTGGCGCTGAGCTGGGCGGAAACCATGGCGGCGCAGGAAGGCATTGTGGTGGGCGAACAGCTGACGCTGCTCAGGCGCAACCTGCTCCATACGCTGGTGCGTAACGAGGACCTGCTGCTGGAGCTGGGCGAGCATCAGGCCGAACTGGTCGACGCGCTGGGGATATTTGAATACTTCAACGACGTCGATGCGGTGACTTTCCTCCAGCGCGCGCTGCGGCTGGTCAAGCCCGGCGGGGCGGTGATTGTGTCGAACATGCTCACCAGCAGTCCGCACATTGACTTTGTGCTGCGGGGTATCGGCTGGGAGGATATTTACCCGAGGTCGTTACAGCAGCTGCAGGATATCCACCTCGCGGCGGGCGTGCCGGTGGAAAACGTCACCGTAGTAGTGCCGAAGGACGGAGTGTACGCAGTGATGGAGATTAGGGGTTAGCGCGATCGGTGTGGGGGGTCAGAGCGCAAAGCGTGGGTTGAAATAGTTCGATTTTCCAATCATGATCCCCCCATGAAAATAGAAACCGCACTCCCCACACACTTCGAACGTCTGGTCGCGATCTGGGAATCCTCCGTCCGCGCCACCCACCACTTTTTACAGGAAAGCGATATTGCGGCGCTGCGCCCGCTATTGCTCAACGCGTATTTGCCTGGCCTCAGCGTCGTGATGGCCCGCGATGACGCAGGCATTATCCACGGCTTTTTAGGCGTGGATGAAAACCGCATTGAAATGCTGTTTGTGGATGATGCTAGCCGGGGGAAGGGCGTCGGGAAATTGCTGCTGCAATATGCCATCGCAGAGTTTGGCGCGAACGAGGTGGATGTGAATGAGCAGAACCCGCAGGGCGTGGGATTTTATCGCCATATGGGGTTTGAGCAGGTCGGGCGCTCGGAACTGGACGGGCAGGGGAATCCGTTTCCGTTGCTGCATATGCGGTTGAGCGAGTGAATATTAACTTATCGCAGAAATCATACTTGTTAGATATAAAATGCAACGCGTTTTCCTGTGGGAGGTTCAACGTCGATATGAAGTTTCCCACCCATTGCCTCGATGTAGCGCTTAAGCGTGGCGATTTTAAGTTCATTTCCACGTTGCTCAAGCTGCGTTACTGCGGGTTGGTTAACCCCCATCAGATCGGCAACATTTAAGGTTTTCACTTGGTTGCCTCCAGGCTTGTAAGATGAAAGGCAAATTTGGCATCTGCGATGCTAATCATTTTTTCACAAAAGGCTTTGTCGTTACTCTTATCGCCCACGCAAAGCACAATGGCCTGACGGACAGGGTCAAATGCGAAGAAAGCACGTATCGGACGACCAGCATATTGAATACGTAATCCTTTCATAGAGTTATATCGTGAACCTTTAACCGTATCTGCATAGGGGCGAGAAAGACGAGGCCCATAATTTTGCAGATTTAACAGGTCTGCCAGTACCTTACCCTGTAAACCTTCATCCTGCTCAAGCAACCATTGCTCGAAAACCTTTCAAAACAGAACCGTCCAGATGCTTTCGTCCGTGATAAGCTTTAGTTAATAAATGCAATGGCTGTCATCGATAGCCAGGCTATTAGTGGCAAGAGTATGACAAAGAGGGAATTTCATAATGATTGTGTCATTACGAAATTGCGAGGCGCTTTCCAGCGTTTTTTCTATTCATGCTGGCGAGTATTACTTTGAGGTTATAGTGATCTTTCTCTCAAAAAAATGGCGTTTTCCTAACTGATGAATTATCCGGAATAACCGGATAGTTGAATGTTAATCCACTTTACCACCAACGAATTTTAGTTCGAACATGTTTACCTTACAGATCGGCCATGGCTGCAGGAGATTGGATTACGTGTTAAGAAAAAGAAACCAAATTTTGGCCGCACTAAGAGCACGATGAAGAACATCCGGTTCGAGGATGAGCTTTTGGAACAGAATGAGAAGGCTGCGGGAAGGGGATTTTTAGTAAGTGGGTGAAAGAGGCTTGTAGGCTTAGGCTTTTAAGTGAGTAGTAATCAAAGCTTTATAGGTAGTGTTAACAATGAAATAGATGATAAGTTCGGAATATATTTTCCAAAAGTATCATTGATGATGATTTTATAATTATCAATTATATACTTAAAAATTAATCAGTCTTTTTTAACCGAGTCTGCTTTTAAATTTCTGCGAACTGATTCGTTCGTTGCATTTTACCATTGCAATTGGGACAAAAATGTTGTTTCTTCCCTTCAATTTCCCATGTGTAGTATTCCTTCTTAAAGGGATTATGACAGATATCACACTGTCTGGGCTTAAATATAGCACCAATAATGGCCATTAAAATTACAGCACCTATAATCCATTCCATTGCAGCTTCACTTTTTGATATTTTTGAAATGGGAAAGAGAATAAAAAACAATATTTAAATCAATAAGTGATTATGTTCACATAAGATGACTGGAATGGGTGAATCTATTTATTAATAAAGTTTTTTATTAAAGCGGATGGCATTTTTGGCGGAAGATCACAGGAGTCGAACCTGCCCGGGAACGCTGGCGTCCCCAACTGGATTTGAAGTCCAGCCACCTCACCGGAGATGACGATCTTCCGCGCCTCGATTGCTACATGGAGGCGGGGCGCATTATAGCTACTTTCAGGCATTTACCACATACCCCGACACACTTTTTTCACCTCTCTTTTGACCTGTACACCCCTGTTTCAGTTAATTCCTAAGAAAATCCTCAGGTTAGCCTTTTGTGCTCTTCGACATTTACCGCGATCACAAAAAACAAGAAACGTAATCTGCTAACCAGAAAACGCAATACCCACCCCTGAAACAATGGTTTAAAACTCTGTAACCGGTCTCAGCGCCCCCTACAGCGTGAAGGATAAAAAAATGAGCGAAGTATTGTCAGTAAAAGAGAAGATTGGCTACGGCATGGGAGACGCCGCCAGCCACATCATTTTTGATAACGTCATGTTGTACATGATGTTTTTCTACACCGATATTTTCGGCATTCCCGCCGGGTTTGTCGGCACCATGTTCCTGCTGGCGCGCGCGCTGGATGCGATCTCCGACCCGTGCATGGGGCTGATTGCCGACCGCACCCGCAGCCGCTGGGGCAAGTTCCGACCGTGGATTTTGTTCGGCGCGATCCCGTTCGGCATCGTCTGCGTGCTGGCCTACACCACGCCGGACCTCAGCCTCAACGGTAAACTGGTTTACGCTGCAGTGACTTACACCCTGCTGACCCTGCTCTATACCGTGGTCAACATCCCCTACTGCGCGCTGGGCGGCGTGATCACCAACGACCCGACGCAGCGTATCTCCCTTCAGTCCTGGCGCTTTGTGCTGGCGACCGCGGGCGGCATGCTCTCCACGGTGCTGATGATGCCGCTGGTTAACCTCATTGGCGGCGACGATAAGGCGTTCGGCTTCCAGGGCGGCATCGCCGTGCTGTCGGTGGTCGCGTTCCTGATGCTGGCGTTCTGCTTCTTCACCACCAAAGAGCGCATCCAGGTGCCGCCGAGCACCACCTCTATGCGGGAAGACCTGCGCGACATCTGGCACAACGACCAGTGGCGCATCGTTGGCGTGCTCACCATCCTCAATATCCTCGCCGTCTGCGTGCGCGGTGGTGCGATGATGTACTACTGCACCTGGATCATGGGCTCGCCGGAGGTGTTCGTCGCGTTCCTCACCACCTACTGCGTCGGCAACCTCATTGGCTCCGCGCTGGCGAAACCGCTCACCGACTGGAAGTGCAAGGTCAGCATCTTCTGGTGGACCAACGCCGCGCTGGCGGTGGTCAGCGTGGCGATGTTCTTTGTGCCAATGCATGCCACCGTGCTGATGTTCGGTTTCATCTTCGTCATTGGTGTATTGCACCAGCTGGTGACGCCGATCCAGTGGGTGATGATGTCCGATACCGTCGACTACGGCGAGTGGACCAACGGCAAACGCCTGACCGGCATCAGCTTTGCGGGCACCCTGTTCGTGCTGAAGCTCGGCCTGGCGCTGGGCGGGGCGATGATCGGCTGGATGCTGGCAGGCGGCGGCTACGATGCGGCAGCCAAAACCCAGAACAGCGCGACCATCAGCATCATTATCGGCCTGTTTACCCTGGCCCCGGCTGTCTGCTACGTGCTGAGCGCCATTATCGCCAAACGCTACTACACGCTGAAAACCCCCTTCCTGACCAAAATCCTGGGCGAGCTGGCGCAGGGCGCGCGCCGCAACCAGCAGGAGTTTGAAAACCTGCCGGTCAGCAAAGAATTACAGAACTAAGAGGACGAGAGCATGAAAATCAGTGATGGAAACTGGCTCATTCAACCGGGCCTGAACGTGACGTATCCGGTTCAGGTGTTCGACGTGGAGCAGCAGGGCAATGACCTGGTGGTATTTGTTGCGCCGCGCGACGTGCGCGAGCGTACCTGGCAGCTCGACACGTTGATGTTCACGGTGCGCCTGTTTGCCCCACAGGAAGGGATTATCGGGGTGCGTATCGATCATTTCCAGGGCGCACTGAATAACGGCCCACACTATCCGCTGAACGTTCTGAAAGACGTGAAGGTAGAGATTGAAAACAACGCCGATTTTGCCGAGCTGAAAAGCGGCAGTATCAGCGTGCGCGTCACCAAAGGCGAGTTCTGGGCGCTGGATTTCCTGCGTAATGGCCAGCGCATTACCGGCAGCCAGCTGAAAAACAACGGCTACGTGCAGGACAGCAACACCGACCGCAATTACGTGTTCGAGCGTCTGGATCTGGGCGTGGGGGAAACGGTCTACGGCCTGGGCGAGCGCTTCACCGCGCTGGTGCGCAACGGCCAGACGGTCGAAACCTGGAACCGCGACGGCGGCACCAGCACCGAGCAGTCCTACAAAAATATCCCGTTCTACCTGACCAACCGCGGCTACGGCGTGCTGGTGAATCATCCGGAGAACGTCTCGTTTGAAGTCGGCTCCGAGAAGGTCTCCAAGGTGCAGTTCAGCGTGGAAGGGGAATATCTGGAATACTTCGTGATCGACGGCCCGACGCCAAAAGAGGTATTAAACCGCTATACGCAATTCACCGGGCGTCCGGCGCTGCCGCCTGCGTGGTCATTCGGCCTGTGGCTGACCACCTCGTTCACCACCAACTACGACGAAGCGACGGTGAACAGCTTTATCGACGGCATGGCCGAGCGCGACCTGCCGCTGCACGTGTTCCACTTCGACTGCTTCTGGATGAAGGCCTTCCAGTGGTGCGACTTCGAGTGGGACCCGGTGGCCTTCCCGGATCCGGAAGGGATGATCCGCCGCCTGAAAGAGAAAGGGCTGAAGGTCTGTGTGTGGATCAACCCGTACATCGGCCAGAAATCCCCCATCTTCCGGGAGCTGAAAGAGAAGGGCTACCTGCTCAGGCGCCCGGACGGCTCCCTGTGGCAGTGGGACAAATGGCAGCCGGGGCTGGCGATTTATGACTTCACCAATCCGGACGCGTGCCGGTGGTATGCCGACAAGCTGAAAGGCCTGGTGGATATCGGCGTCGACTGCTTCAAGACTGACTTTGGCGAGCGTATCCCGACCGACGTTCAGTGGTTTGACGGATCCGATCCGCAGAAAATGCACAACCACTACGCCTACATCTACAACGAACTGGTGTGGAGCGTGCTGAAAGAGACGGTGGGTGAAGAAGAGGCGGTGCTGTTTGCCCGCTCCGCGTCCGTGGGTGCGCAACAGTTCCCGGTTCACTGGGGCGGCGACTGCTACGCCAACTATGAGTCGATGGCCGAAAGCCTGCGCGGCGGGCTGTCGATTGGTCTGTCCGGCTTCGGGTTCTGGAGCCACGATATCGGCGGGTTCGAAAACACCGCCCCGGCGCACGTCTATAAGCGCTGGTGCGCGTTCGGGCTGTTCTCCAGCCACAGCCGCCTGCACGGCAGCAAATCCTACCGCGTGCCGTGGGCGTACGATGACGAGTCCTGCGACGTGGTGCGCCACTTCACGCAGTTGAAATGTCAGCTGATGCCGTACCTGTACCGTCAGGCGGCGCTGGCCCGCGAGTTCGGCACGCCGATGCTGCGGGCGATGATGCTGGAGTTCCCGGACGATCCGGCGTGCGATTATCTCGACCGTCAGTACATGCTGGGAGATTCGTTAATGGTGGCACCGGTATTCTCCGAGGCGGGCGACGTGCAGTTCTACCTGCCGGAAGGGCGCTGGACGCACCTGTGGCACAACGACGAAATCCAGGGCAGCCGCTGGCAGAAGCAGCAGCACGGTTTCATGAGCCTGCCGGTCTACGTGCGCGACAACACGTTGCTGGCGCTGGGCAACAATAACCAGAAGCCGGACTACGCGTGGAATGAGGGGACGGCCTTCCAGCTGTTTAACCTGGACGACGGCGCAACGGCGGTGAGCGAAGTGCCTGTGGCGGACGGCTCCGTGGCGTTTACGCTGAAGGCGTCACGTCGGGGCGACATCGTGACCTTTACCGGCGCGGGAGACGCGCAAAACTGGTCGGTGTGCTTGCGCAACGTGCAGAAGGTGAGCGGCGTGAAGGGCGGTTCGCACGCGGGCAGCGAGTGGGGTGTGGTGGTGAAAGCGGAGGGCGATGAGGTGGTTGTTCACCTTTAATTCCCCTCACCCTAACCCTCTCCCCAAAGGGGCGAGGGAATGGTTTGCTCCCTCTCCCTTTCAGGGAGAGGGCTGGGGTGAGGGTGGTGTTGAAACCACCCCGCCCGTCATCGTCTGCTGCACCTGCTGTTTATCCATATTCACCGCGCTCAGCTTCCCATTCACCGTCGGCTTCAGCGGGGCATTCGCCTGCACGCTGCCGCTGGCGGTGAGCTGAATATTGCCGTCGCCCGTAATCGGCAGAGCAGGCCAGCCCCACTGCTGCAGCACGTTGAGCGGTACGCCGCGCCCGTTCAGGCTTACCGTAGTCTGCCGCTGCGGGAGTTGTGAAACGGTCGCCGTGGCTTCCAGAATGCCTTTTTCGGTAAATGCGCTCAGGTCGGTAATGTTCACCGTGGCGGCGTTGGCATTCAGCGCCAGCGACGGGCGGCGCACGTCGACGCGGTTAAAGGTCGCCGCCGCGCCGTTCAGGGTTGCGCTCCCGCCCCAGACGCCCCACTGGCGATCTTTCACCAGATGCAGGTTTGCGCCATAACCGTCCAGAGAGGTGATCTGCCAGGGGAAGGCGGGATCGATGTCGATCACCAGGTTACGGCTCAGGCCGAATTTTTGCAGCGTGACGCTGTTCAGCCATTCCGGCAGAGGCTCCATCCACAATGCTTTCCAGTTCTGCGGTAGGGTGTACTCCAGTCCGGCGATGGCGACATCGTCCAGCACCAGCGCTTTACCGTCGCGTAGCCAGTTGCCCGAGGTGCGTACCATGCCGCCCTCCCAGCGGGAGGTGAACTGACGCAGCGCCATGCCCTGCGGGGAAAACTCCGCATTCAGGATCGGGTCGAAAAGATGCAGCGAGCCGTAGATAAACTCGCTGGCGTTCATGGACAGACGACCTTCCTGGCTCTGCCAGTCACCTTTGCTTAGAGTCAGGTTGCGCAGGCTTAAATCGAGATCGGTCACCGCCCAGTCCGGGCCCTGAAGCCGGGCGTCGGTCACGTCCAGACGACCAATCTGCAAAGAGGGAATGGTGCCCAGCGGTGCGAAGAACGCCGTCAGCGTTTTATCGCTCTGCAGGCGGATCTCGTTGAGGCGCATGGTGTCGATAATCCAGCTCCCGTCGGCGTTGCGCAGGGCGGAGCCGGTGAGTGAGCCACGAGCCATGTCGGCGCCAATCGTTTTCAGCACCACCTCCTTGCCGTTAAGCTGGCCCTCGATCAGCACGTTGGTGGCCGGTACGCCGTTCAGGGTCAGCGAGCCCGCGCTCATCTGAATCTGCGCGTTGTTCCCCAGCACGTTGCCCGCTTCCGGCTGCCACGGGCTGACGCCGCCCGTGACCTTCTGCGCGCTCAAATCCCATTCGGTATTCGGGCTGTTAAACGCCATGTTGTTCAACTGCAGGCGATCCGCCTGGAAAGGCAGCGGCGCCGTCTGCGGCGAGAGATTCAGCGTGCCGTCGAAGAGGGTGATGGTGTCCATGTGCAGCGGATCGGTTATCTGACGGCTGCTCAGGCCAATATCGACTTTTTTGGCTACCAGCGTGGCGGGTTTACCGTCCCGACCAAAGGTGACATTTTCCAGAATGATGTGGGAAGGCGACGAAAAGCGGTGATTCATCTTGTCGAAACTGAGTTCGTAGTCGGTATTCACCGTTACCCAGCTGCTGACCTGAGACGCGCCCCAGCGGGTCTGGAGCAGAATATAGAGCGCCAGCATCACAATGAGCAGGGCTACCAGAAGATAGATGAGGAGCTTTCCAATAAATTTCATGGTCTTCCATCCCGCAAAACGCACATAAGGGAGTTATGCACGATTTATGCGCAATCCTCAAGGCGGGAATGGTGTAATTCGATGTCACGGCAGGCATTGACTGCCTGCCGTGAGAGAAATCAATTTTTCTCAGGCGGGAAAACGAGGTTTAGCACGATAGCGGTGATACCGCCCGCAGCAATGCCGGAAGAGAGCAGGTTTTTCACCCAGTCAGGGGCAAACTGCAGGATCAGCGGCTGCTGGGAAACGCCCAGACCAACGGCCAGCGACAGCGCGATAATCATGATCGCGCGGCGGTTCAGTGGTTCGCGGGAGACGATACGCACGCCGGAAGCTGCGATAGTCCCGAACATCACCAGCGTCGCGCCGCCCAGCACCGGCTCTGGGATGTGCTGCACAAAGCCGCTTACCGCCGGGAACAGGCCGAGAACGATCAGCATCAGCGCTACTACAAAACCGACGTAGCGGCTGGCCACGCCGGTCAGCTGGATGACGCCGTTGTTTTGACCGAAGCAAGAGTTCGGGAAGGTGTTGAATACCGCAGAGACAAACGAGTTCAGACCATTCGCCAGCACGCCGCCTTTCAGTCGCTTCATATACAGCGGGCCGGATACCGGCTGCTCGGAGACGTCCGAGGTAGCGGTGATATCGCCGATGGTCTCCAGAGAGGTGATCATAAAGACCAGCATCAGCGGCAGGAGCAGGCCCCAGTCAATGCCCAGGCCGTAGTACAAAGGCGTGGGGACGACGATCAGTGCGCTGTTGGTCGGCGCGGTGTTCTCCGGCAGCATGCCCAGCGCCCACGCCAGCAGATAGCCTGCCGCCATGGCAATCACCAGCGAGGCGACGCGCAGGTAAGGGTTACGCTGACGGTTAAGCAGAATAATGATGGCCAGCACCACGCCTGCCAGCAGCAGGTTTTTCGGTGCGCCGAAGGTGTGGTCGCTCATTGCCGCATAACCGCCGCCGATGGACGTCAGGCCCACCTGAATCAGCGACAGTCCGATAATCATGACGACCACGCCGGAAACCAGCGGGGTGATAACGCGGCGAGCCAGATGCAGAACGCGGGAGATCACCATCTCCGTACAGCTGGCCAGCATCAGCGTGCCGAACAGCGCCGCCATCATGGTCGGAACATCCGCACCGCCGGTTTTCAGCGCCGTACCGCCCATGATCAGCGGTGCCACGAAGTTAAAGCTGGTGCCCTGAATCGACAACAAACCCGACCCCACCGGACCCCACGCTTTAATTTGAATAATCGAGGCCACGCCGGAGGCGAAAAGAGACATGCTGATAATGTGCTGCGTGTCCTGCGCCGGTAAGCCGAGCGCCTGGCAAATCAGCAGCGCCGGAGTGATCACCGCAACAAACATCGCCAGAAGATGCTGGCAGGCGGCGAAAAGCGTCTGCGGCAGCGGCGGGCGGTCTTCAAGGCGGTAAATCAGTTCGCTATTTTGCTTCTGCGCAATCGGTTGCGCATCAGGCGACTCTATGGTGTTAACGGACATCGGCGGCAATCCCACGGTGGAAAAGCGGGCATTTTATCTGACCACCTGGTAAAAGCAAACGATTGCCAGCAAAAAAAGGGAAGAAATTCTGCCGCTGTGAGCAGGTTTTCTACAACGCATCGGAAAAAAAAATTACACTTTTTGCGCCGGGGGCTCATGAAGAGCGCAAACCGGCCCAGGATAACGCCGCGTGTGTATGGAACACGCGCAAAAAAGGAGCCTTCTATGATTCATCTCGATACGTTGTCGACCCTTGTTGCCGCAACGCTGGTCTTACTGCTTGGTCGTAAGCTGGTACATAGCGTTTCCCTTCTGAAAAAGTACACCATTCCTGAACCCGTCGCCGGCGGCCTGCTGGTAGCGCTGGCCCTGCTGGTGCTGAAAAAAAGCCTGGGCTGGGAAATAGATTTTGATATGTCCCTGAAAGACCCGCTGATGCTGGCCTTCTTTGCCACCATTGGCCTGAATGCCAACCTGGCGAGCCTGCGCTCGGGCGGTAAGGTGCTCGGCGTATTCCTGATTGTGGTGGTGGGGCTGCTGCTGATGCAAAACGCCATTGGCATCGGCATGGCGACGCTGCTGGGGCTGGATCCGCTGATGGGGCTGCTGGCGGGGTCGATTACCCTTTCTGGCGGTCACGGAACCGGGGCCGCGTGGAGCAAGCTATTCATCGAACGCTACGGCTTTGAAAACGCGACGGAAGTAGCGATGGCCTGTGCCACCTTTGGCCTGGTGCTGGGTGGCCTGATTGGCGGCCCGGTGGCGCGTTATCTTGTGAAGCACTCTACCACGCCGGACGGCAGGCCGGACGATGAGCTGGTGCCTACCGCCTTTGAAAAGCCGGACGTTGGGCGCAGTATCACCTCGCTGGTGCTGATTGAAACCATCGCGATGATCGCCATCTGCCTGACCGTGGGCAAAGTGGTTGCGCAATGGCTGGCGGGCTCAGCGTTTGAGCTGCCGACGTTTGTTTGCGTGCTGTTTATCGGGGTGATCCTGAGCAACGGTCTGGCGCTGATGGGCTTCTACCGCGTGTTTGAAAGGGCGGTGTCGGTGCTCGGCAACGTCTGTCTGTCACTGTTCCTGGCGATGGCGCTGATGAGCCTCAAGCTGTGGGAGCTGGCCTCGCTGGCGCTGCCGATGGTGGCGATTCTGGCAGTGCAAACCCTGTTTATGGCGCTGTACGCTATGTTCGTCACCTGGCGCATGATGGGCAAAAACTACGATGCGGCGGTGCTGGCGGCGGGTCACTGCGGGTTTGGTCTGGGGGCAACCCCAACGGCTATCGCTAACATGCAGGCGATCACAGAACGGTTCGGGCCATCGCACATGGCGTTTCTGGTGGTCCCGATGGTCGGGGCGTTCTTTATTGATATCGTCAACGCGCTGGTGATCAAGCTATACCTGATGCTGCCAATGTTTGCCTGAAATCAGGCGTTGGAATACCGCTCGGTTTCCGGCATCCAGCGCTCAATTAACGCTGCCGCCTGTTCGGGGTAGCGTTCATGAATGTGGCGCGCAAGGCGCTGAACTTCCGGGATCATAGCCTGATCGCGCAGCAAATCCGCCACTTTGAATTCCGCGTTCCCCGTCTGGCGCGTGCCCAGCAGTTCACCCGGGCCGCGGATCTCCAGGTCTTTTTGCGCAATCACAAAACCGTCGTTGCTGTCGCGCAGCACCTGCAACCGCATCTGGGCGGTTTTCGAGAGCGGGGCTTTGTAGAGCAGGACGCAGTGGGAGGCTACCGCGCCGCGGCCAACACGCCCGCGCAGCTGGTGGAGCTGGGCAAGGCCCAGGCGCTCCGGGTTTTCGATAATCATCAGGCTGGAGTTGGGGACGTCCACGCCCACTTCAATGACCGTCGTGGCGACCAGCAAATGCAGCTCGCCCTGCTTAAACGACTGCATCACCGACTGTTTTTCAGCGGGCTTCATACGTCCGTGAACCAGACCCACGTTCAGCTCCGGCAGCGCCAGCTTGAGTTCTTCCCACGTGGCTTCGGCAGCCTGCGCTTCCAGCAGTTCAGACTCCTCGATCAGCGTACAGACCCAGTAGGCCTGACGTCCTTCGTGGGTGCAGGCGTTACGCACGCGGTCAATAATATCGCTGCGACGTGTGTCAGGAATGGCAACCGTCGTGACCGGCGTACGGCCCGGGGGGAGTTCGTCGATGGTGGAGGTATCCAGATCGGCGTAGGCGGTCATTGCCAGGGTGCGCGGGATCGGCGTGGCGGTCATGATCAGCTGATGCGGGTGGAAGCCCTGTTGAAGGCCTTTTTCCCACAGCGCAAGACGCTGATGGACGCCAAAGCGGTGTTGTTCATCGATAATCACCAGCGCAAGGCCGCTGAACTGCACCTGCTCCTGGAAGATAGCGTGCGTGCCGACAATCATTTGCACCTGCCCGCTGGCGATGGCTTCCTGCTGCGCAAGTCGCGCTTTGCCTTTTTGCTTCCCGGCAAGCCAGCCCACTTCAATCCCCAGCGGCGCGAACCAGGCGCGGAAATTGTTGGCGTGCTGTTCAGCCAGCAGCTCGGTCGGCGCCATAAGCGCGACCTGTTTACCGTGGGAAATCGCGCGCAGGGCTGCCAGCGCGGCAACCAGCGTTTTACCGGACCCTACATCGCCCTGCACCAGGCGCATCATCGGCACCTCGAGCGCCATATCGCGTTCAATCTCAGCGGTGACGCGCGCCTGCGCGCCGGTGGGTTTAAACGGCAGAGAGGCCAGCAGCTTATCTTTGAGCGCATCATTCTGGCTTAAGGGCTGAGCGTGGAAGCGCTGCGCGCCCGCACGAAGCGCCAGCATGCTCAGGTTATGCGCCAGTAATTCCTCAAGGATAAGACGCTGTTGGGCGGGGTGTTTGCCGCTTTCTAAATCGCTGAGCTGCAGCGTTGGCGGCGGACGGTGCAGGGTTCGCAGCGCCTCGGGCAGGCTCATCATGCCCTGCGCCAGCTCGGGCGGCAGCAGCTCGGTAATGGCGCAGGTATCCAGTAGCTCCAGCGCCTGATCGGTGAGCTTACGCAGCGTCGCCTGCTTGATGCCTTCGGTCGTCGGGTAAACCGGGGTGAGCGTCTCCTGCAGCTCCGGCGTGCTGAGATCGCCCTGCACGCGGTACTCCGGGTGGATCATCTCTGCGCCGTATTTCCCGCGTTTGGCTTCACCATAGGCCAGCACCCTGCGGCCCGTCGCCAGGCTGTTTTTCATCGCCGCGCTGAAGTTGAAAAAACGCATGGTAAGGATGCCGGTGCCGTCGCTAATCTGGCAGGTCATCATCCGGCGTCCGCCGAAGGTGATATTGCAGTTCAGTACTTCGCCTTCAACGGTGGCGTAAATGGCGGGAAGGAGATCGCCAATCTTATAGAGCTGGGTGCGGTCTTCGTAACGCAGGGGGAGGTGAAGCAGGAGATCCTGCACGGTGTGCAGGCCAATTTTCGCCAGCTTATTGCTTTGCGCCGCGCCCACGCCCGTCAGGCTGTTAAGCGGGATGGCATCCAGCAGGCGGCCTTTCATCGCTTACCCGGCGTACTGCATGGTGGCCCACCACTCGGCATCGGCTTCAATTTCGCCCTGCGCGTTGACGTGGGGGTAAGGCAATTTTTTCTGCTTCGCAACGCGAGCCAGCACCGGATAACCACCTTCAAACAGCAGGCGCTGCTGTTCATCTTCCGGCAGCATGCTGTTGCTGCGCTCGTACATCCCCGCGTTCTGACGCTGGCGCTGCGCTTCATAAAGAATGAGCGCGGACGCCACGGAGACGTTGAGAGACTGGACCATGCCGATCATCGGAATGATGATGTCCCGATCCGCCAGATCCAGCGCTTCCTGGGAGATCCCGGTTTTCTCCTGACCCATTAAAATGCAGGTCGGGCGGGTGTAGTCGATCTCGCGGAAATCTACGGCTTTAGCGGACAGGTTAGTGGCAAGGATCTGCATCCCGCGCCCTTTCAGGTGCGATACGGCTTCGCCAATGGTGTGATGATTTTTGACGGACACCCAGCTGTTGCTGCCTGCCGCCGCTGAGACCGTATTTCGCATACGGCCGTCCGGCCAGACGGCGTGCACTTCATGCACACCAACAGCATCTGCGGTACGGACGATGGCAGAGACGTTATGAGGTTTATGCACCTGCTCCATGCAGACCGTCAGGTCAGGCTGACGTCTGGCGAGCATTTCGCAGATACGTGCATAACGTTGTGAATTCATAAACCTAGTTTCGGTTTCGGGTGACTTTAATCACGTCCGGCATGACGCGGATCTTGCGCATAATATTCGCCAGATGTACGCGGTCGCGGGCGGTCAGACGAATAAAGGCGCTATAAACGCGGCCATCTTTTTCTTCCGTATTCAGACTCTGAATGTTGGAAGAGGCCGTGTTGATCGCTGCCGTCAGGTTCGCCAGGGCACCCTGGTGGTTGAACATATCCACCTTAATTTCGGTGATAAATTCCTGCGCGGTCTCTTTATCCCACTCGACCGCCATAAACTTCTCGGCTTCTTTCTGGTAGCCGCGAATGTTACGACAGGATTCATGGTGGATAACCAGCCCTTTGCCCGGGCTGACGTGCGCAATAATCGGGTCGCCAGGAATTGGGCGGCAACATTTTGCGAAGGTGATCAGCACCCCGTCCGCGCCTTTAATCGGCAAATGAGCATGGCCAGATGCGCCTGGAGCAGAAGGTGTCGCTTCGCCCTGCTGCAAGTTTTTCGCTACTACGACGCTCATAGCGTTGCCCAGACCAATTTCCGCCAGCAGATCGTCCAGAGACGTGAGCTTCATTCGGTCGAGTTCGCGCTGGATATGCTCCGGTGGGATCTCAGCCAGCTTACGGCTACCGCCCAACGCGTGGTTGAGCAGCCGACGTCCCAGACTGACGGAATCATCACGCTTGAGGTTTTTCAGCAGCTGGCGAATTTTGGCGCGTGCTTTGGAGCTTACGACAAAGTTCAACCAGGCCGCGTTCGGACGTGCGCCCGGCGCGGTAATAATTTCTACCGTCTGGCCGCTGGAGAGCGGCTGAGACAGCGGATAAGGCTGCCTGTCGACGCGCGCGCCGACGCAGGCATGCCCGATATCGGTATGCACGGCGTAAGCGAAGTCGACCGGCGTTGCGCCCGCAGGCAGTTCGACAATGCGACCTTCTGGGGTGAAAACGTAAATCTCATCCGGGAAGAGATCGGATTTAACGCTCTCGATAAATTCAAACGAGCTGCCCGCACTCTGCTGAAGTTCCAGCAGGCTCTGCATCCAGCGCTGGGCGCGGATTTGTGCGGTCGTACTGCTTTCGCCGCCGTGCTCTTTATAGGCCCAGTGTGCGGCTACACCCATCTCTGCCATCTGGTCCATGTCTTCGGTGCGAATTTGCACCTCAACAGGCACGCCGTGCGGCCCGATCATCGAGGTGTGCAAAGATTGATAGCCGTTCGCTTTTGGAATGGCGATATAATCTTTCATGCGCCCCGGACGCGGCTTGTAGAGGCTGTGCATCTGCCCCAGCACGCGATAACAGGTGTCCGAGTCATGGACGATCACGCGGAAGGCGTAGATATCCATGATCGAGTGAAAACGTTGCTCTTTGAGCACCATTTTGCAGTAGATGGAGTACAGGTGTTTCTCGCGACCGCTCACGCGGCACGGAATTCCCGCTTCCTGCAAGCGCCCTTCGATTTCAGAGAGGATTTTTTGAATCATCTCTTTACGGTTACCGCGTGCGGCTTTCACCACCTCTTTAATGACGCGATAACGGTTCGGGTACAACGCTTCAAAACCCAGCTCTTCCAGCTCGGTTTTAATGTGGTGAATACCTAAACGGTGCGCCAGCGGGCTGTAAATTTCGAGGGTTTCACGGGCAATACGGCGACGTTTATCCGGACGAAGTGAGCCCAGCGTGCGCATGTTGTGGGTACGGTCAGCGAGTTTGATGAGAATGACGCGGATATCCTGCACCATCGCCATAATCATCTTGCGGAAGTTTTCGGCTTGCGCCTCTTTCTTGTCGCGGAAATTCAGCTTATCAAGCTTAGAGACCCCTTCCACCAGTTCGGCAACGCTTTTGCCAAACAGCTGTTCCATGTCCTGGTAAGTGGCAGGGGTATCTTCGATCACGTCGTGCAGCAGAGCGGCCATGAGCGTTTCGTAGTCGAGTTTCATCTCGGCCAGAATACAGGCCACCGCTACCGGGTGCGTGATATAGGGTTCACCGCTTGAACGTGTCTGGCCCTCGTGAGCGTCACGTGCAACGAGATACGCCTGCTGAAGACGCTTAATCTGGTCTTCAGGCAGGTAGGTTTGAATCAGTTGATTCAGGCTTTCAAACAGATACAAGGGCGACCCGCAGGTTTAATTAACGACGACCTTCAGCAATAGCGGTTACGGCCTGCAGTTCTGCGGCTTCCTGCTCTTGCTGCTCCTGGCGCTCACGCACGTCGAGGATCTGGTTGTTGATCAGACCTTCTTCGATTTCGCGAAGTGCAATAACGGTGGTTTTATCGTTTTCTTCCGGTACCAGCGGATCTTTACCGCCTACCTGCATCTGACGAGCGCGACGCGCGGCGACCAGTACCAGGTCAAAACGGTTACCAATTTTCTCTACAGCGTCCTGAACAGTTACGCGTGCCATACTTAAAATGCTCCACAGGTGAAGAAATGACTGGGCATGATACTGAAAGTGGGTTCAGTCTGCCAACAGTTTGGTGATTAATGCGTCATGTCGCTGCTTCTGGCGGCTCATACGCAGACGTTCTGCACGAAGAATGGTTTTGAGATCGCTCAGCGCGGCATCAAAATCATCATTCACAATTAGGTAATCATATTCCGCGTAATGGCTCATTTCTGCAACAGCCTGTTCCATACGCTTTGCGATCACTTCTTCGCTGTCCTGGCCGCGCCCACGCAGGCGGCGATCCAGCTCATCTTTCGATGGCGGTAAAATAAAGATACTGCGCGAGTCAGGCATTTTCTTGCGAATTTGCTGCGCACCCTGCCAGTCGATATCCAGGAACACATTCACGCCCGTGGCCAGAACCTGCTCAATGGTTTCACGCGAGGTACCGTAGTAATTACCAAATACTTCAGCGTGTTCAAGAAACGCGTCTCTGCCGATCATCGCTCTGAATTCGTCGTGATCCACAAAGAAATAGTGTTCACCGTGCACTTCACCCGGACGCGGCGCTCGCGTGGTATGAGAAACAGAAACCTGTGTGTCGTACAACGGTTGGGTTTTTAACAGTGCCTGAATAAGGCTGGATTTACCCGCGCCGCTAGGGGCAGAAACAATATAAAGCGTGCCTTGAGCCATGAGAGTCTTTTGTATGTGTTAACGAAGAAGTCCTACATACGGGCTTATTATACACGTCACCGCCGTGTGACGTAGTCTTTGTCACACTTTTTCCATCGGATTATTGAATTTTGCGTGCCGTTTTCAGGTTTTATCTGTGGTTTTCAGCCACCAAAAGAAATACCGGATAGCGTCTCGCATTGTGAAACGTTGCCGTTAGCGTTGTTTCAGGCATCAGGGTATACCTCCTGCAATGCAAAGGAGGGGTAGCGATGTGGCGATGGATAAGCGGGGTAATGTTGTTGTGGTGTGGCTATGGCGCGGCGGTTTGCCCAGTGTGGTCGCAGGCAAAAGCAGAGAAAGAGATGGCGTCGTTAAGCGCGCAAATCAAACGCTGGGATAACGCTTACTGGAAGGAGGGTGTGAGCGAGGTCAACGACGAAGTTTACGACCAGCTTCACGGGCGGTTAACGAAGTGGCAGTACTGTTTCGGCAGTGAACCTTCAGGAGAGAAACTCCCTACCCTGACGGGGAGCGTAAAACATCCTGTCGCCCATACGGGCGTACATAAAGTGGCCAGCAAAGAGGCGCTGAGTCAGTGGATGCTCGCGCGGCAACATCTGTGGATGCAGCCCAAAGTTGACGGTGTGGCGGTAACGCTGGTCTATCGTGACGGAAAGTTAACCCAGGCCATTAGTCGAGGTGATGGCCTGAAAGGGGAAGACTGGACCGATAAGGTACGTTTAATCCCGTCTGTTCCGCAAAAGCTCACCGGCAAGTTGGCAAATAGCGTCTTACAGGGCGAGCTTTTCTGGTTAAGCGACAAGCACGTCCAGCGGCAGATGGGCGGGGTGAATGCTCGCGCAAAAGTTGCGGGTGCGATGATGCGGCAAAAGGATAACGCGCTATCGAATAAGCTCGGCGTATTCATCTGGGCCTGGCCTGACGGACCGAAAGACATGCATACATCTCTAGCTGAACTGTCTCAGGCCGGTTTTACGCTGTCGGCACGGTATACGTTACCCACCGATTCTGTTGATGCCGTTGAGAAACAGCGCGCGGCCTGGCACGTAAGCGCATTACCCTTTGCCACGGATGGCATTGTGGTGCGTTCGGAGGATGAACCCGCGGGCGAAGATTGGTTACCGGGAGAAGGTAGCTGGGTCGTCGCGTGGAAATATCCTCCTGCAGCCCAGGTCGCCGAGGTGAGTGATATTCATTTTTCCGTGGGGCGAACGGGCAAAATTTCCGTTGTAGCAGCGCTGGAACCCGTGCAACTGGATGATAAACAGGTGCAGAGGGTGAGTCTGGGCTCGGTTGCGCGCTGGCAGGGGCTGGATATTGCCCCGGGGGATCAGATCCAGATCAGCCTGGCCGGGCAAGGTATCCCCCGGTTTGATAAGGTGCTCTGGCGTGGAACGGACAGACATAAACCAGAGCCTCCGGCCCCACGTTATCATTCTCTTAGCTGTTTCTATGCTTCACCGGAGTGTATGGAACAGTTCTTTGCCCGGCTGACCTGGCTTAGTTCAAAGCAGGTACTTGATATTGATGGATTAGGCGAGTCAGGCTGGCGAACCCTCTGGCAGGCGCATCATTTTGAACATCTCTTTTCGTGGCTGTTATTAACGCAGGCGCAGCTGCAGGCTGTACCGGGATTTTCCTCTGCGCGCGGGCTGGCGCTCTGGCACCGATTTAATCTGGTGCGCGAGAAGCCTTTTATCCGCTGGCTCATGGCATTGGGTGTGCCAATGCCGCAGTCTTCGCTGAAGGCAATGGGAGACATATCGTGGCAGAAGATGAGGGGGCGCAACGCAAAGGACTGGCAGACCCTGCCGGGAACGGGAGAGGAGAAAGCGCGACAAATCATTAACTGGCTGCACGCGCCTCAAATTGATGTGCTGGCGAAATGGCTCGCTGAACAGCACATCAACGGGTTCTGAAGCTAGTGTGCGCTGTGTTTGTAATGAAAAACGGGTAGTCCAAGCTTAAGACGCAGCGCCAGCATGCGGGCCGTAAAGCCAAACAGTAGCGTCGAGATGACCACGACATCATGGTTTGAAACGTAATGCTGCAGGGCAATATAGAGCACCGCTGCCGCAAAGGAGATGCCAGCATACAGCTCTTTTTGAAAGACCAGAGGAATACGTTTGCAGAACATATCGCGCAGCACGCCGCCGAATACGCCCGTGACCACGGCAGCAATGGTGGCGATTACCGGGCCTTCACCCATATCGAGTGCGATTTGCGCACCGATGATCGAAAAGACGATCAGCCCCAGCGCATCAAGCACCAGGAACAGGCGGCGAAGATGGGGCATAACGGGCGCCACGATGGTGGTTAACACGGCGGCCGTTGCCACGATAATCACATACTCAGGGTGTTTAACCCAGCCGAGCGGGTAATGGCCAAGCAGAATATCGCGCACGGAACCGCCGCCCAGTGCGGTCGCTGTAGCAATAATGATTACGCCGAAGGTGTCCATACGGCGACGTCCGGCGGCAAGTGCGCCGGTCATGGCTTCTGCGGTGATGCCAATGAGATAAAGGATGTGAAGCAGCATATACCCTCCGGTGTGAACGCGTGGGAGGTTAGCGATTTGTGCGCAAGATCACGATTGAGATTTTCTAAGGCGACCAGGTTTGCCCTAAAAATTTTTATCAGGATAGGTTGGATGGGCTTTATGAGCCGCGGTAAAAAACAAAAATAGGCGCTGAGATGGATTAGAAATAGTAATGGGTGGCACCATCGACACCACCCGAAATGCATTACTCGATATTCTGGATCTGCTCGCGCATCTGCTCAATCAGCACTTTCAGCTCAATCGCTGAATTCGTCACTTCTGCATTGATCGACTTAGACGCCAGGGTGTTCGACTCGCGGTTAAACTCCTGCATCATAAAGTCCAGACGGCGGCCCACAGCTTCTTTCTTCTTCAGAATGTTGTAGGTTTCTTTAACGTGCGCTTCCAGACGGTCCAGCTCTTCAGCGACATCGATACGCTGCGCCATCAGCACCAGCTCTTGTTCCAGACGGGTGTTTTCCAGCTGAACTTCCGCTTCTTCCAGTTTGGCGACAAGACGCTCGCGCTGCCATTGCAGCACTTCTGGCATATGGGCGCGGACTTTGGCTACTTCGGTGCTCACGCCTTCAAGGCGCTGCTCAATCATCGCTTTCAGCGCCTGGCCTTCGGTTTCACGGGCAACGATAAAGTCGTCCAGCGTGCCGTCGAGGGCTGCCAGGATTTCAGCGGCAATGGCATCCAGATCCTGTTCACCGGCGGCCATGACGCCAGGCCAGCGCAGAATATCAACCGGGTTGATTTCGCCTTCATCGCTCTGCATTTTGACCCAGTTCGCCGCATTCACGAGCTGTTTCGCCAGTTTTTCGTTGAGGATCAGTTCGCCCTGTGCGCTGGCATCAGGCTCAAAGCGCAGGTTACATTCCACTTTCCCGCGCGTCAGACGCGTACGGATACGTTCACGTACGACAGGCTCAAGGCTGCGGAACTGCTCCGGCATGCGGAAATACGTTTCCAGGTAACGCTGGTTTACCGAGCGCATTTCCCATGTGGCGCTACCCCAGCTACCCTTGATTTCACGCCGGGCGTAGGCGGTCATACTGCGGATCATAGACATTCCCGTTTTTAAAGGAGAGATGGGGGGATTATAGCTTTCGGGGGCTTCTCAGGATAGGAATAAGCGTCCTTTATCCGTATAATGCGCAGCCACATTCGTTTCAAGCCGGAGAATCCATCATGCGTCCATCAGGTCGTAGCGCCAATCAGGTGCGTCCCGTCACCCTGACCCGTAACTATACAAAACACGCTGAAGGCTCCGTGCTGGTTGAGTTTGGTGACACGAAGGTTCTGTGCACCGCGTCCATTGAAGAAGGCGTTCCGCGTTTCCTGAAAGGTCAGGGCCAGGGCTGGATCACCGCAGAGTACGGCATGCTGCCGCGTGCGACCCACACCCGTAATGCCCGTGAAGCGGCAAAGGGCAAGCAGGGCGGTCGTACCATGGAAATTCAGCGTCTGATCGCGCGTGCGCTGCGTGCAGCCGTTGATCTGAAAATCCTCGGCGAATTCACCATCACGCTGGACTGCGACGTTATTCAGGCAGACGGCGGTACGCGTACGGCGTCCATTACTGGCGCATGCGTGGCGCTGGCTGACGCCCTTAACAAGCTGGTTGCGGCCGGTAAGCTGAAAACCAACCCAATGAAAGGTATGGTTGCGGCGGTGTCCGTGGGTATCGTTAACGGTGAAGCGCTTTGCGATCTGGAATACGTTGAAGATTCTGCCGCCGAGACCGACATGAACGTGGTGATGACCGAAGACGGTCGCATCATTGAAGTACAGGGCACGGCGGAAGGCGAGCCGTTCACCCACGACGAGCTTCTCTCCCTGCTGGCGTTGGCCCGAGGGGGAATCGAATCCATTGTAACGACGCAGAAAGCGGCGTTAGAAAATTGATTTTAAAGGCGACCAATGAGTCGCCTTTTTTTTGCCTGTAAGACAGAAAAACCAAAGGAGCAAATCCATGAAATCGTATCAGCGCCAGTTTATTGAGTTTGCGCTTAACAAGCAGGTACTTAAGTTTGGCGAGTTTACGCTGAAATCCGGGCGTAAGAGTCCCTATTTCTTCAACGCCGGGCTGTTTAATACCGGGCGCGATCTGGCACTGTTAGGCCGTTTCTATGCCGAAGCGCTGGTGGATTCCGGGATTGATTTTGACCTGCTGTTTGGCCCGGCCTATAAAGGCATTCCGATTGCGACCACCACTGCGGTGGCGCTGGCGGAACACCATGACCGCGACGTGCCGTACTGCTTTAACCGCAAAGAGGCTAAAACCCACGGTGAAGGCGGAAATCTGGTCGGCAGCACACTGCAGGGCCGCGTCATGCTGGTCGATGACGTGATCACCGCGGGTACGGCGATCCGCGAATCGATGGAGATTATCCAGGCCAACGGTGCGACGCTTGCTGGCGTGCTGATTTCTCTGGATCGTCAGGAGCGTGGTCGCGGTGAAATTTCCGCTATTCAGGAAGTTGAGCGCGATTACAGCTGTAAAGTGACGTCGATTATCACCCTAAAAGAGCTGATTGCGTATCTGGAAGAGAAGCCTGAGATGGCGGACCATCTGGCAGCGGTAAAAGCGTATCGCGAAGAGTTCGGGGTTTAATTGCATTGCCCGGAGGCGCAACGCTTACCGGGCCTACCAGTTTGTAAGCCGGATAAGGCGAAGCCGCCATCCGGCGATAGCGTTACTGTAATTGTGCTGCCACTAACGGCCAGCGGGCATCAAAATCGTCCGTTGGACGGTATTTGAATTCGCTACGCACAAACCGGGAGAGCATGCCTTCACAAAACGCCAGAATCTGGCTCGCCAGCAGCGTTTCATCAATGCTGTAACCTTCGCCCTCACGCATTTTCTTTTCGCGCAGTACCTGGCGCAGCTGCGCTTCAATTCGCTCGAAAAGCTGGTTAATGCGGCCTTGCAGTCTGTCCTGTTCAAACATCAGCGCGTGGCCGGTGAGGATACGGGTTAAGCCCGGATTGCGTTCACCGAAGCCCAGGATTAACAGCACAATCAGACGCAGACGCGCGGTCGTGTCTTTTTCATCTTTCAGAATCAGGTTGATGCGCGTGATCAGGCTGTCTTCAATGAATTCGATCAGGCTGTCGAACATCCGGGTTTTGCTCGGAAAATGACGGTACAGCGCCGCCTCAGACACGCCCACAGAGGCGGCCAGTTTAGCGGTGGTGATGCGTTGACTGCCATCGCTGGATTCAAGCATCAGAGCCAGAGATTGAAGTATTTCTTCGCGACGATTCCTTTTCGCGGTTTGTTTTTCTGCCATGTTACAAAATACCCCTGAAAATAAGCACTTGCCAGGCTGGCATCCACACAGCGACCGCAAACTGGCGTTTGCGGTTTGTTATTGCATTATGACGCTGTGAGATACGTGTCTTTCGGGCCGTTATTTGCGCCCGGAATGGCCGAAGCCGCCTTCGCCACGGTCGGTGGCGTCAAAGTCTGCCACCAGGTTAAATTCTGCCTGTACCACCGGTACAAAGACCATCTGTGCGATACGCTCGCCTGGTTCAATGGTGAAGCTGTCCTGACCACGGTTCCAGACGGAGACCATCAGTTGACCCTGATAGTCGGAGTCAATCAGACCCACCAGGTTACCCAGCACAACGCCGTGCTTATGGCCCAGACCAGAACGCGGCAGGATCACCGCTGCCAGAGACGGGTCAGCAATGTGAATCGCCAGGCCCGTTGGAACCAGGGTAGTGGCACCCGGAGCCAGTTCTACGGCGTCATCGAGACAGGCGCGCAGGTCAAGACCGGCAGAGCCGGAGGTGGCATAGGTTGGCAGCGGGAATTGCTCGCCAACACGCGGGTCCAGAATCTTAACGTCGATTTTTTTCATCATAACGGGTAACGATCTCGTCCAGTAATTGTTGGCCCAGGAGTTCCTTGCGCTCAAGCGGTAAGACTTTATCTCCATCCTGCCAGAAAAGGTGCAGTGCGTTGCTGTCGCTGTTAAATCCCTGTGTGGCCAGCGATACGTCGTTCGCGCAAATCAAATCGAGGTTTTTGCGGGTACGTTTTTGCCGGGCATATTCTTCCACATTATTCGTTTCTGCGGCAAACCCAACAACGTATGGACGATGGCTTTTTAGTGCGGCGACACCGGCAACGATGTCCGGGTTTTTCACCATTTTTATTGTTAATTCATCGCCTTGCTTTTTAATTTTAGCCTCGGCGATCGTCTCGGCACGATAGTCTGCAACGGCTGCACAGCCGATAAAAATCTGCTGGCTTTGAGCATGTGCCTGCACGGCGGCTTCCATCTCCAGCGCGGTGGTAACGTCAATTCGCTTCACAAACGCAGGGGTAGGCAGCGATACCGGGCCGCTCACCAGCGTGACGTTCGCGCCGCGCTTCGCCGCTGCGGCGGCAATGGCAAAACCCATCTTACCGGAGCTGTGATTGGTGATATAGCGCACCGGGTCCAGCGGTTCGCGCGTAGGGCCCGCGGTAATCATGATGTTGAGATGTTGCAGATCGTTGACAGGCGAAAAATGGGCGGCGGCCATATCAACAATCGTCAGCGGATCAAGCATGCGACCCGGGCCAACGTCGCCGCAGGCCTGGCTGCCGCTGTCCGGTCCCCAGATAAGCAGTCCGCGTGAGGCCAGCGTCTCAAGATTGTGCTGGGTGGCCACATTACGGTACATCTGCTGGTTCATAGCAGGAACGACGGCAACAGGCGCAGGCGTGGCCAAACAAATGGTGGAAACCAGGTCGTTTGCCATACCGGCTGCCACCCGAGCGATTAAATCGGCCGTGGCGGGGGCGAGGATAACCAGGTCTGCCCATTTACCCAGTTCAATATGGCCCATCGCGGCTTCGGCGGCCGGATCGAGCAGGCTGTCAGAAACCGGGTATCCTGAAACGGCCTGCAGGCTCAGGGGAGTGATAAAGGCTTTACCGCCTTCGGTTATCGCGACCCGCACGTCAGCCCCTCGCTCGCGCAGGCGACGCACGAGGTCCGGCGCTTTATAAGCAGCAATGCCGCCGCTCACGCCAAGAACGATTTTTTTACCGGCCAGGCTCATCATGATTCTTTCCTGTTGGGTTTCACCAGAGAGCAGGCATTTTATCACAATCCCCAAAGCGGGGTGATTTTGTCCTTCGGCCACTTTGCGAGCCGCTACGCAAGAACGCAATGTGGTCGTCGAGCGACGGATTGGCCTGTGGCAGCATGAGGTTAAAAAAGGGAGAAAGGGCATGGAAGAAAAGGATGAGGAGCTGCTGCCGCGCGAAAAACTGCTGCGCTATGGCGTCACCCTGTTAAAAGACGATGAACTGCTGGCGCTCTTTTTACGTACCGGAACGCCCGGAAAAACGGTATTTACGCTGGCAAAAGAGCTGATAGCACATTTCGGTTCGCTGTACGGTTTACTGACCGCCGATCTGGCGCAGTTTAAGCACGTAGAGGGGATCGGCGTGGCGAAATATGCCCAGTTGAGGGGAATAGCTGAACTTGCCCGCCGTTTTTATAATGTCCGCATGGAGAGGGAAGATCCGATCCTGACGCCAGAAATGACGCGTGAATTCCTGCAAAGTCAGTTAACCGATATTGAACGCTAGATCTTTATGGTGATCTTTGTCGATAACAGAAATCGAGTGCTTAAACATAGCTGTCTCTTTGCGGGCACATTGAGCCACGTTGAGGTGCATCCGCGTGAAATTGTGCGGGAAGCGATAAAAGTGAATGCAGCGGGCGTGATCCTCGCGCATAATCACCCCTCTGGCTGTGCAGAACCGAGCAGAGCTGACAAAGAAATCACCGAACGCATTATCAAATGCTGTCAATTCATGGACATTCGTGTGCTGGACCATCTGATAATTGGCCGCGGTGAGTACATTTCTTTCGCAGAACATGGCTGGATTTAGGCTATTTCTCGCGATCCATCGGGATCTTTGTCTGTTCGGGACTTGAGCACACCGCCGAGTCAGCGTATACTACGCCACCTTTGAGAATCTCGGGTTTGGCATTTGGGCCTGGCAATCGAGAGTTCACTTAGAACTATGCGATGACCGGGCTGTAAAGCCTGACGAGGCGCCGATACCCCATACGAAGCTCGAGCTAATTTGATTTTTGGAGAATAGACATGTCCCGAGTCTGCCAAGTTACTGGCAAGCGTCCGGTGACCGGTAACAACCGTTCCCACGCACTGAACGCGACTAAACGCCGTTTCCTGCCGAACCTGCACTCTCACCGTTTCTGGGTTGAGAGCGAGAAGCGTTTTGTCACCCTGCGCGTATCTGCTAAAGGTATGCGTGTAATCGATAAGAAAGGCATCGATACAGTTCTGTCCGAACTGCGTGCCCGTGGCGAAAAGTACTAAGTACTTAAAGAGGAAATAAATCATGGCTAAAGGTATTCGCGAGAAAATCAAGCTGGTTTCTTCTGCTGGTACAGGTCACTTCTACACCACCACGAAGAACAAACGTACTAAGCCGGAAAAACTGGAACTGAAAAAATTCGATCCAGTTGTACGCCAGCACGTACTGTACAAAGAAGCTAAAATCAAATAATTTTAGTCTCCTTGTAACGAAAAACCCCGCAACTGCGGGGTTTTTTGCATTCTGTATCTCAACGGAGGAACCATGCCTGAATTACCTGAGGTAGAAACCAGCCGCCGCGGTATTGAGCCCCATCTGGTCGGCGCGACGATTCTTCACGCGGTGGTCCGCAATGGACGTCTGCGCTGGCCGGTGTCCGATGAGATCCACGCGTTAAGTGACAAACCCGTCCTGAGCGTACAGCGTCGCGCGAAATACCTGCTGCTGGAGCTGCCCGACGGCTGGATTATTATCCACCTGGGGATGTCCGGGAGCCTGCGTATTCTTACCGAAGAACTGCCGGCGGAAAAGCACGACCACGTCGATCTGGTGATGAGTAACGGCAAAGTGCTCCGTTACACCGACCCACGGCGCTTTGGCGCGTGGCTGTGGACGAAGGAGCTTGAAGGGCATAACGTGCTTGCGCATCTGGGCCCCGAGCCGCTCTCAGACGCGTTTAACGCGGAATACCTCAAGGCAAAGTGTGCGAAGAAGAAAAGCCCGATTAAGCCCTGGCTGATGGATAACAAGCTGGTGGTCGGCGTGGGGAATATCTATGCCAGCGAATCGCTGTTTGCAGCCGGGATCCATCCCGATCGGCTGGCCTCTTCGCTGTCGGCGGAGGAGTGCGAGCTACTGGTCCGGGTGATTAAAGCCGTATTGCTGCGCTCGATTGAACAGGGGGGAACAACGCTGAAGGACTTCCTGCAAAGTGACGGCAAGCCGGGCTATTTTGCCCAGGAGCTGCAGGTCTATGGCCGTAAAGGCGAACCGTGCAGAGTCTGCGGCACGCCAGTGATTGCCACGAAGCACGCCCAGCGCGCCACGTTCTACTGCCGTCAGTGCCAGAAATAGGGCTACTTGAGCTTTTCCATCAACGCCTGGTGGACGTTAACCGGCAGGAAATGGGTAACGTCCCCATGATGGCGCGCCACCTCTTTTACCAGCGTGGACGAGATAAACGACCACTCTTTGGAGGGCATCAGAAACACGCTTTCCAGCTCCGGCATCAGGTGGCGATTCATGTGCGCCAGCTGCATCTCATACTCGAAGTCTGCCACCGCGCGTAAGCCGCGGATCAGAATATTGGCCTGCTGAGCGCGGGCGAAGTTAGCCATCAGATCGCTAAACCCGACCACCTCAACATTCGGTAGGTGCGAAATGGCATCGGTGGCGAGCTGCACGCGCTCGTTGAGATCAAACATCGGCTTTTTGCTGGGGCTGGCGGCAATGGCCAGGATCACCTTATCGAACATGCTCGCCGCACGGGTGATGATATCAAGATGACCGTTGGTGATCGGATCGAAGGTACCCGGATAAATCGCTTTTGTGCTCATGGCTCACGTTTTCTCTGAGTAGCCGCGGCAGAGCGCCCACAGCTCGGTGTATTTGTTGAAAGTATACTGGGCATTTACTACCGCGAGTAACCAGCCCTGCTTACCGTCCAGCACGCCACCACGCAGCAGCAGCGTTTTCAGAAACGCGCCCAGCGTATGGGTGAAGATACCCGTCAGCGAGGCTTTCTTGCCGCGCTGGTGACGCTCCTGCGCCCATGCGGTGGCATAGTTGAGCTGTTTACGCTGGAAGCTCGCGAAATCACGGCAGGTCAGATGCAGCAAATCGCCCCTCAGGGGGATGACCTGGGCGCTATCGCAGCTCAGGGATTCATGAACCAGATTGTCATTGTACTGATATCGCTCGCGCTCGTAGAGGCGCATGACGCGATCGGGATACCAGCCGCTGTGGCGCATAAAACGACCAAGGAAGTAGTTGCGGCGGGCAATGCTGTATACGGCGCCAGGCTGGGGCGAAGAAAGCACCGCCTGAATGGCCTGCTGAAGCTCCGGCGTGATGCGTTCGTCGGTGTCGAGCATCAATACATAATCACCGGTGGCATACCCCTGCGCGCGCTGGCGCTGGATGCCATAGCCTTGCCAGTCGGTATTGGTTATGACTTTTGCGCCCGCAGCCCGGGCAACGTCTACCGTATCATCCGTACTTCCGGAGTCGAGCACGACAATCTCGTCAGCCCAGGCAACCGACGCCAGGCAGTCCGGAAGCAGGTCCGCGGCGTTTTTGACGATCATCACGACCGACAGACGCGTTGACATTAGTGGCTCCGCTGAGGCAGATAAGGTTGCAGAAGCTGCAGCAGACGGGTCAGTGCGCCCTGGTTCTGGTGCAGCACTTCGACGGCATGACGCCCGTACCACAGGCGATAATCTTCGTCAGTGAGAAGGGTCGATACCTCTTTGACCACCGAATCTGCATCGGTCACGGTAATTAAACCATCGGCCTGCTGTAATTTCGCACAGATATCTTTGAAGTTAAACGTGTGCGGTCCCATCAGCACCGGAATGGCGTGGGCTGCCGGCTCCAGCGGATTATGGCCTCCGCGCTCGACCAGGCTACCACCGACAAACGCGAGGTCAGCAATGCCGTACAGCAGCATCAGCTCGCCCATCGTATCGCCAATCACCACCTGGGTGCTGCCGGAAGGGATTTCACCGCTGCTGCGCAGCGTGAAGCTGAAGCCGCCTTTCTGGACCATTTCACGGGCATCTTTAAAACGCTCCGGATGGCGAGGCACGAGGATCAGCAGTAAATCAGGGAATTTTTCCAGCAGCTTGCGGTGAGCCTGCAGGATGATCTCTTCTTCGCCATCATGGGTACTGGTTGCAATCCAGACCTGACGACGTGGAGCCCACTGGCGACGCAGCGTGATGGCGCGAGCGGCGAGTTCAGGGGTTACAGAAATATCAAATTTCAGGCTTCCCGTTACCGCAAGCTGGTTGCGTTTCAGGCCCAGAGAGATAAAGCGTGCTGCATCTTCTTCATTCTGCGCGGCAATCAGCGTGATCTTACTGAGCAGGCGGCGCATAAATTTACCCAGCTTGCCGTAACCTTTCGCCGAGCGCTCTGAGAGGCGCGCGTTGGCAATGACCAGCGGGATTTTACGGGCATGCAGGGCGGAAATCATGTTCGGCCATAGTTCGGTTTCCATCACGATCACCAGCTTCGGGCGCACGGTGTTGAGGAACCGATTCATGGCGCAGGGCAGATCGTAAGGCAGATAAACATGCTGCACGTCTTTACCGAAAGCGGATAACGCGCGCTCCGAGCCGGTTGGCGTCATCGTCGTGACGGTGATTGGCAGTGAAGGGTAGCGGTGACGCAGGGCGCGAACCAGCGGGATCGCCGCCAGCGTTTCACCAACAGAAACAGAATGCAGCAAAATACCGTCCGGTACGACTTTATTGCGGCAGAAGCCATAGCGTTCAGCCCAGCGTTTGCGGTACGCAGGCGCTTTCCGGCTACGAAGCAACAGTCTCAGCCACACCAGTGGCTGAATGATGTAGAGCAGAGCGGTATACAACAATTCCAAGCGATTATCCGTTTTTTTTAGTTTCGGCGGGCAAATTCTAAGCATTTAGGCCAGGTAAAGCTATCTCTTATGCCAGATACCGTTTCAAACGGAAATAACGTCTACCCAGCCGCCAGCGCAGACGCGGACTTTTTGCACTTTTCCAGATGAGTTTCCAGATGCCTGTTTCGAAGAATTCTTTAATAATCATTGATTTCTTCTTCTCATCCTTCATGTTGTCGAAGGTGTGAATAATTCCCAGCCCCTCTTTGGCAATTTGCCAGTGGCAGGCAGGGATCCCTTTTACCTTATCCGGGTAACGCTGATTAATGGCGTCGAGCATCTGCAGGATTTTCATGTAGTGACGCGCGGAACGAATCAGCGTGTCGTCATTGTCCGGCATATGGGATACCGATGCAGAGTGAATGTAGTAGTCGTAATAACGTTCACTGGTGTACTGAACCCGCTCTGCCGCGAGCAGCACTTCGGTGGTCCACGGAATATCCTGATGGCGCAGGCCGGGTTCAAAATGGAAGCTGTGTTTACGGATAAAGTCGTGGCGATAGATGTTCAGCCAGGTGACGTGAAGGAATTTGCGAGAATCCAACGCCATTTTTAACCACGCAGGGCCAGCCATGACCCCTGTCGAAGCCAGTTTGTCTTCAGGAAAAATCGGGCGCGAGGGCTTCTTGTTATTCTCCCAGACGTAGTTCCCGTTACAGGTGGCGACATCCAGATCCTGCGTGACGGCCATATCCAGCAGGCGCTGGTACATGCCTGGTTTAAAGACATCATCAATATCCGGGAAAGAGAGATATTGACCCGTCGCAACGGCCAGACCGGTATTACGCGCGATGGATACACCCTGGTTTTGCTGTTCTATGACCTGCATCTGCGGCAGTTCTTCTCGCCATTTCTCGACGATCTCCATCGAGCGGTCAGTAGAGCCGTCATTGACAATGATGACTTCCATGCTGTCGATGCGTTGATTGACAAGGCAGGTAAAGAACTGATCCAGGAAAGCTTCACCGTTATAAACGGCAACCACCACGCTTAACAATGGGGCAGAATTTTGCATAAAAAACCTGATTATTTTTGATTGTCGACCAGAGCAATATATTGCTGGCAAATGGCACTGATACCGAACGACGCGATGGTTGCATCGCCAACGACCGGCGGGGCGGTATAAATATCCGCCAGCGTTTTTGCAAGTGACTCGTCATTTAACTCTGCCAGCCCGCGCGCTAAAGCCCCGGTAAGGATTTCGGCAGGGCCTCCTGGGCAATTTGTACTGACCGGTGGCGTCTGGCAGATAATGGCTTCGACCAGCACATTACCAAAACCTTCGCAGTCAGAACTTAACACTAAAAGGCGTGCCCCTTTAATCCAGGGATAGGGATTGGACTCGAACGGGCGGAAAACCGTTTTGTTTTCAATGCCCAAATCGCGGGCAAGCTGCTTGAGTTTTTGAATTTGAGCGTCAGATCCATTGCCCATCATGACCAGCGTTGTGTCAATTTTACTCAGGGCGAACGCACGTAAGAGACGGTCGTGGCGTTTGTGCTCATGGAAGCGGCCAACATGAATGATGTAATCCTTTCCCTGCATCTCGAAGGGCGCATCCGCCAGACGCTGAATTTCAGGAATATCGAAAGGATTATGGATAACCGCTTTGCGTCGAAGATTGAGTGCCAGCGTCTCGGAAAGATCGTTCAACACGGCGCCTGAGACGGCGACGACGTTGCGGTTTTCGTAGGTATGACGAATTTTAAGATGTTTAAACCAGCGCGAAAGCCCGCTGCGATGGCGAAGATAGGAGAACGAGAACATGCCATGCACGCAGAACCAAACTTTGTTACGTTCAAGGGCGCGGCAGTGCGCCACAATCCGGTCTGTTTTGTGCAGATGAGAGAACACCACATCAAATTTGCCGCTGCGTTCAGCCCGCTCAATAGCTTGATCCAGCAATTGGGCGCGGCGTGGAATTTCCGTCAGCTTTCGCCACGGTTTTTTACATGTGTCCTGAACAACCTGATAATCGATGCCCTCCGGGATGGCGTAGTCGCACACTTTCCGCAGAGAGAATAGAGAGACCTGATGCCCCATATCTATTAATCCGCGGGAGAGTGTAAGAACCGTTTTTTCAGCTCCTCCACCGGGTAAACCATCAATAATCATTAGGATGCGCATTTTTAATCCAGTAATTTTTGATAAAGCGTAATAAGCTGACTTGACAGTTTTTCGGGAGTGGCGTCTTTTACACGTTCACGTGCTGCTCGTCCCATATTGTTATTTTTTTCCAGTGAAGGGATAGCGGCTACCGCTTCCTTCAATGTACTGATATCAAGCGCGTCACAATAAAATCCGTTCTGGCCTTGTTGAATAAACTCTGCACCACCGCAACTCTCTGAAGTAATGACGGGCAAGCCGCAGGCCATCGCTTCAAGAATAACGTTAGGAAAGGGATCATACAGCGTTGGTAACAGTAAACCATCGGATAGCTGATAAAAAGGCAGAGTTTCTTTTTGCACCCCCAGGAAACGGATTTGCCCCTCGCAGCCTAACGAACGGGCGAGGTCGCGATAACGATTTTCTGCTTTATCTTGTCCAACCACAATCAGCCAGGCTGATGTTCCAGCAATAGCGCGTATGGCGCTCGCCAAGCCTTTTCGTTCAAACCCTGATCCTACAAAACAGAACACAACCGCATTGACCGGCAAACCAAATTGTTGGCGCAAAATCGCACGTTGCGCCTCCTGGGCCGGAACGAATCGGCTGGAATCAATAGAATTATAAATCACATGGATTTTATTTGCGTCAATATCAAAGTCTTCAACGATTTCGCGTTTGATCATCTCCGCATTACAAATTACGGCTTTTAACTCAGGTGCCTGATACATGTCCCGTTCCGCACGCATCACGTAGCGGTGATAGCGGTCATACATCAGCATTTGCGCACGCCAGGCAGGTAAAATGCGCGCGCGCTGAAGCAGCCAGCGACGATGCACCCCATCACCCGCGCGATAGATATCACAACCCGGGATGCGCTCATGGCTTTGAACAATATCAAACTGCTGTTGCTGCCACAGCGCGCGCGCGGCTTGTGCAAACCCGCGTTCTCGACTGATGCGGCCCCATTTTTGAGGGTTGCAAATGTGGATATGCCAGTCGTCTTGCTTCTCTCCCTGCCACTCACGCGTGATGACGTTGAGTTCAAGGTTCTGATTGCTCAATGCGGTGAGAGCTCGCGAAACGAAGCGCTCTGCCCCGCCATCAGGGCGATATTTTTGGCGAACAATGGCCAGACGATGGTTTTTCATGACAGATATCTCCTTGCAGCGGAGACGACTGCATCAACAGGAATGGCATCGAGATAGCGTTCTTTCGTTTTAGTATCAATGGCATCCGGATCGGGCAGCGGGCCGTAATCGCCGGCCCAAATCACTTCCCCTTTAACCTGCCACGGTGACCAGAATGTCAGTTTTGATGGACCAAACAATGCCACGCAGGGCGTTTGCAGCGCGGCGGCCATATGCATTGGAACGGAGTCAACGCCAATAAACAGAGAGGCATGATCGATAAGCGAAGCCAGTTGACGCAGCGTCAACTGGCCTGCCAGCGAAACCACGCCGGTTTTGGGTGCGGCAGCGAGAATGCGATCGATCATCGCCAGCTCTTTTTTATCCGGCCCCGCGGTGAGCACAATCGTATGACCATCCTGTTGCAGTGCAGTCATGGTTTGCGCCATCTTGTCTTCGCTCCAGCATTTAAAGAACCAGCGGGACGTCGGCTGGATCACAATATAGCTGTCGCCCACACCCTTCTGCGTCAATCTTTGACGGGCATGATCCCAGTCTTCTTCGGTATAGGCCATGGTTACGGCAGGCTGTGGCGCGATCGGCAATGGTGCCAAAATGGAGAGATTCTGTTCGACCGTATGCAGGGATTTATGGCCGTCGACAGAGACCAGATCGGTATGACAAAAACGCCAGAACGCACTGTTGCGTTTGTTAAACGCGAATCCGAGGCGAACGGGGGCACCGGTGAAACGGGTAACGATCGCGCTACGCCATTGATCGGCAAGGTTAATTACCAGATGATAATGCTGATTTCTTAACGCACACAACAACTGCCACTCTTTTTGAAGATGCTTCAGCGTGCCCAGCTGTTTCCATTTGCGATCGATTCCATAAATTGTACCGATCGCTGGATGCGCGGCGAGCATATCGCGCGTTTCTTCATACAGTAGGACATCAATCTGCGCCTGCGGCCATTTTTGACGTAACGAATCAATGACGGGAGTGGTCAGCAACATGTCGCCATGATGGCGGAGTTTGATAAGTAAAATGCGCAAATCAGGTGTGTCAGGTAAGTTATTCATCATCATCTTATCGGCGTTGTACTGATGGCAATTCTAATAGACCTGTTAGCGACTTGCACTCTTTCTCCATAATCTCAGTAATTTCCCTGGAAGGGTTTACTCATGCTTTGGAGAGTGCGTAACATAGCGCTAACTTTCCTGTCTTGCGGACTCATTATGAACAAACCAGCGTTTATCATCACAATTGATACTGAGGGCGATAATCTCTGGCAAAATCACCGCGTCATTAAAACGGAAAATGCGCGCTATCTGGCGCGTTTCCAGACGCTTTGCGAGCGTTTCGGCTTTAAGCCCGTGTGGCTGACCAATTATGAGATGGCGATCGAGCCCGTTTTCATCGAATTCGCAAGGGACGCGATCGCCCGCGGTCAGGGGGAGGTGGGAATGCACCTCCACGCATGGAATAGCCCGCCGGAACACGATCTCACGGGAGATGACTGGCGCTGGCAGCCTTATCTGATTGAATTTTCCGATGAGATGATGCGCGAGAAAGTGCTGTTCATGACCCGACTGCTGGAAGAGACCTTCCAGACCAAAATGTTAAGCCACCGTGCCGGACGTTGGGCATTTGACAGTCGCTATGCAAAATTGCTCGTTGAACTGGGTTACCAGGTTGATTGCTCCGTGACGCCACGCGTGAACTGGCGCAATGCGAAAGGCTCCCCGCAGGGTAATGGCGGAACGGATTATCAGCATTTCCCCGACCACGCCTATTTCATGGACTTAGACAATATTTCCCGGGCAGGTAATAGTCCATTACTCGAAGTGCCGATGAGCATTCAGTATAAGCACCCGGCGTGGTTGAACACGTTCAAACAGGGTTACGATCGGCTTCGGGGTAAATACCGTTCCCCGTCCGTCAACTGGCTAAGACCGTCCGGTGGGAATGCGGCGCAAATGATTCAGGTCGCACAGCAATGCCTTTCTCGAGGAAGTGAGTACGTGGAGTTTATGCTTCATTCGTCGGAATTTATGCCAGGCGGAAGTCCTACTTTTAAAGATGAGGCAGCGATAGAAGGGTTGTATCAGGATTTAGAAACGCTCTTTGGCTGGTTATCCGATAAGACGGTAGGGATGACGCTGGCGGAGTTTTATCAATACAAGAAAAAATAATGCCCGCGAGGCGGGCACTATCATTAACGTTGCCTGGTTTGCGAAAAAGGTGTACTCAGCGCAAACACGGTGACAAAGAAAATTAAGGCCTCTGAACTCAATAGTATGACGTCCGTCATGCCGTAGAGTAATAAAAGAAGCAGGGTCGTCAGCAGCAGACCATTTTTGTTTTTTAGTGCGTAAGCGAACATCGATATATAGGAAAAGAGTAATATCGCTAGCCCGGGGATCCCTTGCAGTGAATATTTTTCAATAAACTCATTGTGCAGATGCACTTTGATAAACTCGAGTGCGGCCGCAAGATGTGGATGCCCATTTTTCACATATTGCTGTGTCCATACTTCGCGGTCTTCAACTGATTGCCCTAAAGGATGGGCAAGTCCGTTTTGAATACCCACACTCCACATAGAGAAACGAGCGCCGAGTGAGGTTGAATCATATCCTTGTTGATAACTTTCAACCTCAGCTTGAGTTTGTTGTATCTTTGGTAAAATTAAAGGCTTGTAGCTAACGATAACAATACCTGCCACAATGCATAAGAAAATCAACGTTGATTTAAGGTGTATTCTTCTGAAGTGGTAGAGCGTGAGTATAATCGCCAGGAGTAAATATAATCCCATTGCGGCACGCGTGCCCGTTAGAAGAATGACAAAGTAAGAGATTAAGATGATGAGTCCTGCGGCTACATACAGTTTTATATTTTTCTGTAGATAAAGGCTATATACAAACGCCAGTGACAGTACAGAGTAAACATAGGCCGACACGGTTGCACGGTTTATGGCCATCTCGATACGCCCCATACCCTGTGATGCTTGCCATAAGCCATAGCCAGTAGCAAGAATAAACCCAGCACCAGAAGCGTATAAGAAATATTTCTGGAAGGATGCTTGATCAATGTAAGACTTAAACCGGTCAAGATAGAATATAAGGATACTCGCCAGAATCAATTTTTTACTTGCACCGAGATAGTCGCTATAAACGTTCAAACCCTCACTATGATACTCATACACCATATACCAGCTAAGATTAAGCAACCCGATTAATAAAATCGGCAATGCGATAGTAAAAGGGCGCACTGTGATCTTTTTATATTCGCAAGCTAAACCGATGATGCTGGCATAAATTGCAATATAGAAAAACTCGCGCTGCTTCCCTGAACTCAGCAGCGCCAGCGCAAGCGAAATAAGGCTCAAAATCAGCGTAAGCTGATAAAGCCGCAGTTTTACTTTTTCCATAATGCCTCAATGACCCTTTTTTTGTAGCTGAAACGTACATCTCTGGAGAAGAAAAAAGAGAAAGAATAAAGAGCGTTTACCCGCTGCTTAACCAGTTTGAGTTGCTGGTCAGTCAGATGCTGGCGGTGGTTACTGTAAATATCAAACCAGTGACAATTCACAAGGTGTCTAAATGATGGCGGAAATGTTTTTTCCATCTGTAGTGTGCATTCAACCAGCATAGCGATTTTACTGGCGTCGAGTCGACTCGACAAACTGTCGCTACGTTTAATGTAATAATAGTGCCCCTGACGCTGATAAACTATTTTACTCGATTGCATCAGCATGCCGGGAAATACGGCGAAATCTTCATAGCAGATCATCGAAGGAATCGGGTTGCTTGCATACAATTTTCGATGCATGAATTGCCCGATGAGATGTGCCTGAAAATCTTTGTGCTGCAGGAACCGCTTTATTGCTTCATGCTGTGACAACGCAACAGGAGAGAAACCCTGCCAGTCGGCGGTGATTTTCTTAGTGTCGCGAATTTCCAGCAGGCGCGTCAGTAACATATCAGGGCGTTCTTTTTTGAGAAACTCCACGGCGTCCCTGATGCTGCCCGGTTTCAATCGGTCATCGCTATCCAGCATAGTAATATATTCACCTGAGGCCAGCGAGAGGGCACTGTTTCGAACATGACCTACGTTACGGTATTCAACGTATCGCGATTGGACATTTGGAAACGCTGGCAGCCAGGCTTCAATAATATCCTGCGTTGAGTCATTGGAGCTGTCGTTAAAGATAATGATCTCTACATCGTTGCCCGCACCATCAATTGCGTTTTGCAGGCTTTCCAGGGTTGCGTGAAGCGTATCTTTAGCGTTATGCGCGGTAATAATGATGCTTAGAAAAGCCATAGTAATTATTTTCCCTGAGCATCAAAGGAGTATGCGGTTGCGTTAGTTGTTGATAACTCGCAAATAAAATGTTTGAGGTCACGTAGCGATTCTTCAGTTACAGCGAAGAGTTCTTCTCTGCTCTGTGAGAAGTAATACCGTGTTTCAAAAACGTATGAGCAAATGTTGTCATCATTTCCAATTAGCAACACGTTGCCCAGCGGACGCTGTTCATAGTGGCAACAAGGCCCGAACAATAGGATAACTGGCACTCCGACGGCATCGGCGATGTAAACATTCCCCGAGTCAGAGGCAATATAACAATCCATTTTAGAAATGGCCCACGGCAGCTCTTCAAGCGAGATTTTGCCAATCAGATTAATAAAGTTGGGCACTTCACCATAAGCGCGGGTGATATCGTCCATCCAAGATTGTTCATTTGGGGCGCCAAAAACATAAAATTCGCAAGGCAGGTCAGCGAGACGATCGGCAATTTGCTTCCAGATGACCGGCGGAACGGTTTTCGCTTTATTCCCGGCGGCTACGCTGATGCCAATGCGGATCACGCCGGGTTTATCAAGGATTGCCGGATAGGTTGCGGGTTTGAAAAGTGGCTTTGTGGCGTGCTTTGGCGAGTCTTGCCAGGTTAAGGTGCGATCGGCCAGTTTGAGATAATTCGTGACCGAAAGAGTCTTCTTACCATGTTCAACAATACCGTCTGCCGTGGCATAGAAAATACCGTGATACCATCTGCGCGTGTAGGTGCTTAAAAACTGTTTGTTTTTAGCATTACACACGGAGGCGAAAAAGAGATTTACGCTGTTAGGTTGCAGGAGATAGACATTGTCATAGCGATTCATGATCCGGCAGGCAAAGACCAGTTTTCGCCACAGGTTACGCTTATGCTGCTCGATGAAAAAAATTTCATCGATCGTCTCATCATGCTTCGCCAGCGCACCCACGCTACGACTGATGAGTACGTCGCTTTTTTGAAGGTATGCCAGAAGGGGCGTTGCATTAACAAAATCGCCGATTTTAGCTGTCTGAATGACCAGGTTTTTACCTGTCTCTTTGCGGAACAGCTTCCGGATAAGCTTCACCGGAAAAAGTAAAATCAGCAGAAATACGTAACTCATGCGTTAGATATCCCTGTTGGAAAGCCAACGGCTGCCCTGTAAAAATGAAAAAATAGCATCTGCGCTGATATCCTTCGTTTGCTGGGTCGGGCTGACCATCTGATGCTGGTTCTTACCGTAACCCCCGATCAATCCGGGATCGGTCGGACCAAAAATCGTAATATTCGGACGATCCAGCGCCGCGGTTAAATGGCTTAAACCGGTATCAACGGAAACAACAGCATTCGCTCCCGCCAGCTGTGCAGCAACCTGCGCCAGCGTGAGTTTCGGCAATACCTCGACGTGCGAAAATCCTGCAGCCAGACGCTCTGCACGCTGCCGCTCATGTTCAGCGCCCCAGGGCAGTTTAATATGGATGCCGGTAGGTTGCATTAGTTCAATCAGGCTTCGCCAGTGCGTTTCCGGCCAGTGTTTATCGTCGCGAGTTGTGGCATGCAGGAACACAAGATAAGGCTGAGCACAGGGATCTGTATTGCGCAAAAAGTGCTGTGCAATGGCGTAGTCGCCCTGGGTTTCCGGTTTGGCATAGCCCAGACTTTTTGCAAACAGCTCGCGTGTACGTTCGACGGCATGCTGTTGCTTTGCGATGTAGTGGCGGCGGTTATAGAACAGGCTCGCCAGCGGTTCGCGGGCGGTGTGCCAGTCCATGCCGTGCTTTATGCCGCGTGCCAGACGCGTCACCAGCGCAGCGCTTTTCACCAGCCCCTGGGCGTCGATGATAGCGTCGTAATGTTGTGCCTGCACCGCCTCACGGAAGGCTTTGCGTTCGGCTTTAATTGGCGCGGAGAACCACGCTTTGCGCCAGCGGCGAATCGCCACCGGGATCACGCGATCAACCGCTTCATGCCAGGTGGGGATCTGTGCGAAACCTTCTTCCACTACCCAGTCAAAACGAATGCCGGGAATGGCCCGCATGGCGTCCGTCAGTGACGGCAGCGTATGCAGAACATCGCCCATCGAAGAGGTTTTAACGATCAGTACCCGCATTCGTTATCCTTCTTCGCTCAGCAGCAGTTCGTTAAGTTCTTCGAGAACGCGCTCTGGGGTAATGTCGATCAGGCTCTGATGATAGCCTTCTGCGGCATCGCCTTTGCGCACTTTGTGGTAGCCGGTGATCAGGCGAATGACGCGCGCTTTATGAGAAAGCGGGGGCGTGAAGTCCGGGCTACTTGGGCCATACAGCGCCACAAGCGGGCGGTTGAGCGCGGCAGCGACGTGCATCAGGCCAGAATCGTTACTTACTACAGCCTTACAGGCGGCAATCAGAATAACCGCCTGTTCAAGCTGCGTTTCTCCCGCCAGGTTGCGGCACCAGGCCTGCTGTTCATTACTCAGCGTCGCGAGAATTTCGTTGCCTGCCTCGTGGTCCTTTGCCGAGCCGAACAGGACAATCTGGTAGCCTTCGTCAATCAGCTGTTTCGCCAGCTCCGCATAATGATAGTGCGGCCAGCGTTTTGCCGGGCCGAACTCGGCGCCAGGGCAAAAGCCAATCATCGGGCGTTCAGACGAAAGACCAAACGCGTTACAGGTCTGGGATTTTTCACCGTCGTTAACCTGAAGCTGCGGCCAGAGCAGCGGCTGCGGCAGGTCTTTCGCACTGCGCATCACGCCTTTGTCATAGGCCAAAGCCACGTAGCGTTCCACCATCAGCGGCCAGGCCTCTTTATCCAGCACCCGTGCATCGTTCAGCAGGCCGTAGCGCATTTCACCGCGCCAGCCGGTACGGTGCGGTATCCCCGCAAAAAAGGGCACCAGGGCGGATTTAAAGGAGTTTGGCAGGACATACGCCCGATCGTAGCGCTTCTCGCGCAGGCTATGACCGAGTTTGCGGCGTTCGCCGATTTCCAGCGCTCCGTGGCCAAGCGGCATCGGGATGGCTTCATTCACTTCCGGCATACGCGACAACAGCGGACGGCACCATGCAGGTGCCATCACGTCGATTATCGCCTGGGGATAGCGCGCCTTGAGCGTGCGATAGAGACTTTGCGACATCATCATGTCGCCCACCCATGACGGGCCGATCACCAGAATCTTCATACTTACGCGTCGCGGTTCAGCCAGGCCATATATTCCGTTACGCCTTCGGCAACGGTCTTGAACGGCTTGTCATAACCCGCTGCGCGCAGGTTAGTCAGATCGGCCTGCGTGAACGCCTGATAACGGCCTTTCAGCTTGTCAGGGAACGGAATGTACTCAATGCTGCCTTTTTTGTGATACGCCAGCGTGGCGTCAGCCACTGCCTGGAAGGACTCCGCGCGGCCGGTCCCCAGGTTGAAGATGCCGGATACGCCGTTTTCCCAGAACCACAGGTTCACTGCGGCAACGTCGCCTACGTAGACGAAATCACGCTTAAAGCCGTCACTGCCTTCGAACAGTTTCGGACTTTCACCGTTATTCAGCTGGGTGTTCAGGTGGAACGCTACGCTTGCCATACTGCCTTTGTGGCCTTCGCGCGGTCCGTAGACGTTGAAGTAACGGAAGCCGACGATCTGCGAGTTCGCTTCCGGCAGAACCTGACGCACGTACTCGTCGAACAGAAACTTAGAATAACCGTAGACGTTCAGCGGCTGTTCATACTCGCGGGACTCGATGAAGTCCGAGGTGCGGCCGCCGTAGGTTGCCGCGGAAGAGGCATACAGGAACGGAATTTCACGCTCCAGGCAGTAGTGCAGGATCTCTTTGGAGTACTGATAGTTGTTGTCCATCATGTACTTACCGTCCCACTCGGTGGTGGAAGAACACGCACCTTCGTGGAAGATGGCTTCGATCTCGCCGAACTCTTCGCCTGCCATAATCTGGATAAGGAAGTCTTCTTTATCCATGTAGTCAGCGATGTTCAGATCCACCAGGTTGACGAACTTGGTGCCGTCTTTCAGGTTGTCAACCACCAGGATGTCGGTGATGCCTTTGTCATTGAGAGCCTTAACAATATTGCTGCCGATAAAGCCCGCGCCGCCGGTAACGATGATCATAACTGTAACCTTTGAAGTGTGGAGCCCGGGGACAATCCCGGACGCTAATGTCTCTATCATATCATTAGTATGGCTGCCCTTCAGCCATTCACCTTCACAGCGCAGGGGTACGCGTGATTTATGCTGCAAAAACGACAAGAGATGACGTGTCATCTCGTCATGAACTATAGGTTTGGGTAATATGTCCCGAAATTTGCCGAGTCTGGAGAATTGCAATGCGTGGTGATTTTTACAAACAGTTAAACAGCGACCTCGACACCGCACGTGCGGAAGGGTTGTTCAAGGAAGAGCGTATTATCACGTCTGCCCAGCAGGCGGACATCACCGTTGCCGACGGCAGCCATGTGATCAACTTTTGTGCGAACAACTACTTAGGTCTCGCAAATCACCCTGAGCTGATTGCCGCTGCAAAAAACGGCATGGACACCCACGGTTTCGGCATGGCCTCCGTACGCTTTATCTGCGGTACGCAGGACAGCCACAAGCAGCTTGAGCAAAAGCTGGCGAGCTTCCTCGGAATGGAAGACGCGATTCTTTACTCCTCCTGCTTTGACGCCAACGGCGGTCTGTTTGAGACCCTGCTCGGTGCAGAAGATGCGATTATCTCCGACGCCCTGAACCACGCTTCCATCATCGACGGCGTACGCCTGTGTAAAGCGAAGCGTTTCCGCTACGCCAACAACGATATGGTTGAGCTGGAAGCGCGCCTGAAAGAGGCTCGTGAAGCGGGTGCTCGCCACGTGCTGATCGCCACCGACGGCGTGTTCTCCATGGACGGCGTGATCGCCAACCTGAAGGGCGTGTGCGACCTGGCGGATAAATACGACGCGCTGGTGATGGTCGATGACTCTCACGCGGTCGGTTTTGTCGGCAAAAACGGCCGCGGTTCCCACGAATACTGTGACGTGATGGGCCGCGTGGACATCATCACCGGCACGCTGGGCAAAGCGCTCGGCGGCGCGTCCGGCGGCTATACCGCCGCGCGTAAAGAGGTGGTCGAGTGGCTGCGTCAGCGCTCCCGTCCGTATCTGTTCTCCAACTCCCTGGCGCCGGCGATTGTTGCCGCCTCCATTAAAGTGCTGGAGATGGTGGAGTCCGGCGCTGAGCTGCGCGACCGCCTGTGGTCCAACGCCCGTCTGTTCCGTGAAAAAATGAGCGCCGCAGGGTTTACCCTGGCCGGTGCCGACCATGCGATCATTCCGGTGATGCTCGGCGATGCGGTCGTCGCGCAGCAATTTGCCCGCGAACTGCAGAAAGAAGGGATTTACGTCACCGGGTTCTTCTTCCCGGTGGTGCCAAAAGGTCAGGCGCGTATCCGCACCCAGATGTCTGCGGCGCATACGCCTGAACAAATTGAACGTGCGGTAGAAGCCTTTACCCGCATTGGTAAACAGCTGGGCGTAATTGCCTGAGGACGTGTGATGAAAGCGTTATCCAAACTGAAAGCGGAAGAAGGGATTTGGATGACCGACGTGCCGGAGCCGGAAGTCGGTCATAACGATCTGCTGATCAAAATTCGTAAAACGGCTATCTGCGGTACTGACGTTCACATCTATAACTGGGACCAGTGGTCGCAGAAAACCATCCCGGTACCGATGGTTGTCGGTCACGAATATGTCGGCGAAGTGGTGGGTATCGGCCAGGAAGTAAAAGGCTTCAAAATTGGCGACCGCGTCTCCGGTGAAGGCCATATTACCTGCGGCCACTGCCGTAACTGCCGCGGCGGGCGTACTCACCTGTGCCGTAATACCATCGGCGTGGGCGTGAACCGTCCGGGCTGCTTCGCGGAATATCTGGTGATCCCGGCCTTTAACGCGTTCAAAATCCCGGACAATATTTCTGACGATCTGGCCTCCATTTTCGACCCGTTCGGCAATGCGGTGCACACGGCGCTCTCCTTCGACCTGGTTGGTGAAGACGTGCTGGTCTCCGGCGCGGGCCCAATTGGCATTATGGCGGCAGCCGTGGCGAAGCACGTGGGTGCGCGCAACGTTGTGATCACCGATGTGAACGAATACCGTCTGTCGCTGGCACGCAAAATGGGCGTCACCCGTGCGGTGGATGTCTCGAAAGAGAGCCTGAGCGACGTGATGGAAGAGCTGGGCATGACCGAAGGCTTTGACGTGGGTCTGGAGATGTCCGGCGCGCCACCGGCGTTTCGCACCATGCTCGACACCATGAACCACGGTGGCCGTATTGCGATGCTGGGTATTCCGCCATCGGATATGTCTATCGACTGGAACAAGGTCATCTTCAAGGGGCTGTTCATTAAGGGCATCTATGGCCGCGAAATGTTCGAGACCTGGTACAAGATGGCGGCGCTGATCCAGTCCGGTCTGGATCTGTCCCCGATTATCACTCACCGTTTCTCCATCGATGAGTTCCAGCAGGGCTTTGACGCGATGCGTTCCGGCCAGTCAGGGAAAGTGATCCTGAGCTGGGATAAGTAATCAAAAAGGGGCCTGAGGCCCCTTTTTTTATTGATTCTTTTTCTCTTCGTCCGTCAGGTAGCGCACCTTGCGGGTGTAGTCCTGACCTTTGAACAGCAGTTTGTTATCCGGTGATTCAAGATATTTTTGCCATTCTGAGAGAGGGAAACCGCCATGCGCGCCAATCACCTCTTTCGGAACTACGGCTTCCTGCCCGCCGATCTTCTTGGAGACCGGCCAGTTCATCCAGTCACCCAGGTTAACCGTTTTTAAATCCAGCATGTCCAGCAGCGCGGCGAGCGGCAGCTGATCGGTCGGCGGCTGCGTGTCGTCCATCAGTTCCCAGGTATCCTGGAACAGCGTCAGCCACAGCGGGCAGATACGGCGCCAGGTTTTTTTAGTTGCCGCAAGAAACGCGCCGTTAACGTGATCGACCAGATAAGGGCGCACCGTCTCCTTGTAATACGCCGGCACTTTCTCCGCAGGCGCACCGTCCAGCTTGGCAATCATTTTACCCTGACGGAAGCTGGAGTAGATGTGCATATCGGCCATGTTGATCTCTGGCATCTTCAGCAGATTGAGATCGGAATCGATCATCAATATCCCTTCACCGCGAGCCTGTAGCGGGGCGTTAAGCTTCACCAGACGGCTGAGGTAGATCTGCTTATAGCGGTAACTTTCCTCACGAACGGGAAGGTTAAGCGTCACTACGCGGGTTTTAGGCGGCAGTATCCCAAAAGCGGATTCGGGTTGATCGCTGACGATGACGATTTCGCTCACCCCGGTGGCATAACGTTCCGCGAAGGTGGCAGAGAGTAATGCTTCTTCGACGAAATCTGCGCCGGTACACGGAATCACAATAGAGTCCACCGCAGCAAGCGCGCCCGTCACGGGAAGAGAGCTGTAAGGAATGTTGTGTCGCCCGGTGATATGACGATAGCGAGCATTAAGAAATTTAAACATAGTTATCTCGTTTGGTCAGCGCGCGCCAAGCACGGCTTCGACACCGCTGACGTAGTTTTCAATGGCGTAGTTATGACAGACGTTCTGGTAAGCAGCTGCCGCCAGTCGAGCCCGCAGTTCCGCGTCTGCCCAGATATTGTCCAGATGTTGTGCAAGTTGTGAAACATCGCTCCAGGGGAAGAGCAGACCTGTCGAATCATGGTCAATCAATTCTGCCGTGCCGGTCACCTGAGAGCCAATCACGGGGATATTGAGAAGCATCGCTTCCAGCACCACGCGCGGTAGCCCTTCGCTTTTTGAGGCGAGGATAAAGGCGTCAAACGTAGCGAGGTAATCAAACGGGGTGTTCTGAAAACCGGTGAAGATGACGTGATGTTCAATTCCCAGCGCTCGGGCCTGTTCCGCTAAAGCGCGGCGTTCGGCACCTTCGCCGACCAGCACCATTTTCCATTTCGCCTGCGGATGCTTCTGGCTGAACTGTGCCAGCGCCTCCAGCGTGTGGTGATTGGCTTTGCGAGGGATTAAGGAGCCAATACTGCCGAACACAAACGTGTCGTCATCGATATTCAGGCGCTGGCGCATCGCACTTCGGTCAGGCAAAGGCTGGTGGATGTCGATGGCATTATTGACCGTCGTACACAGTTCGGGCCGGACGCCATGCTGAAGTAACACGCGTTCAACGCCGTGCGAGACGGCGATGATTTTTGTGGCATGGGCATTAACCAGCTTTACCAGAGGTGGGGTCAAAACAGGTTCAATGCGGCAGTGTTGGATCACCCGCGCCTGCAGGTTCGCCGCCGCCAGATAGCCTTCTTCATTTGAGCCAGGTTGGTTATTCATATAGAGCGTATCGAAACCGCCCTGCGAGAAAAGAGTTTCGATCTTGCTGACGTTAGGCCTGATGCGCCACATAATATCCACGTGACGCGTTAATGCCTTGCGGGCGCTGCGTGAGAAAAACAGCAGGCTACGCCCAGCTTCCTTCAACAATTTGGCCCAGACCGGCTGCGGACGTTGAGGGATCACGATGAGCGGGATCCCGATGCCGTTGAGCACCTGGCCAATCGTCTCACCTTCGGCACGACTATAATCACTGTAAAAACAACAGGTAATATCGAATTTATCGCGATTGATTCGCTTCAGGAGCTCAAGCATACTGTTGGTGCCTCCCCCCCATTCTTTACCCGTATCCAGGAGGAGAATTTTACTTTTGTGCGGCATGTCTGAATCCGTGTGCTACCCTTCATCTGACAGCATTATAAAGAATCTGTTGAAATAAAATAGATTTTTCTATTTTATTGCGCTTCAGGATTAGAGAAAATTTCAAGCGCGTTTATTTTAAAAGTGTGATTCAGGACTTTAATCATCTCTACTCATTTATATAGTATTAATAATATTAATTTAGGCTGCTATTGAGAGTGGGAAAATGTTTAAAATAACGGTCTGCTTATTAACGTTTAATTCTGAGAGATTGTTGCATGATGTTATTCCGCCTCTTTTAAAAATAGCGGATGAAGTCGTCGTGGTTGATTCAGGGAGTACGGACAAAACACGATATATTTGTGAAAGCTTTGGACTGCTCCCGGTCTATAAAAAATTTGGCTGGCATGGCGAGCAGATGAACCATGCCATATCCTTAGCCAGCAATGACTGGGTCCTGTGCATCGATAGCGACGAAATTCTTGACCAGGAAACGGTTAATGCCATTTTAAGGTTAAAAGCAGGTGATGAGCCTGAGCCCGGAACGGCATGGCGAATATGCCGCCACTGGTTTGTTCTGGGTGAAGAAGTCCGGACGATTTATCCTGTTTCATCCCCTGATTATCCTGTGCGTCTTTTTAACCGTAAACAGTCCCGGTTTAATAACCGACCGGTAGACGATCAGGTTGAAGGTTTTCTCCGTTGTGAACGTATTCAGGGTTATGTAAAACATGATACGTTTCCCACGTTGCACGAGCTTTTTAATAAATTAAATTGTTATACAACCCGCCTGGTTCAACATCAAAAAATACGGCCCTCTGTTGGGCGCGGCTTAATCAGCGCCATCGGTGCTTTTTTCAAATGGTATCTTTTTAGCGGCGCCTGGCGTCAGGGCAAAGTGGGGGTGGCAACGGGTCTGTATGCCACAGCCTACAGCTTTTTGAAATATTTCAAATCCTGGTATCAGCATCAGGAGAAAAAAGAGCCCGTTGCGAATGAGCAGACGGACTCTCAGATTGCGAAATAAGCGTCAGGCTTTCTTACCCCATCCCTGCCACTGCTGCTGGACGTATTTCACCAGCGTACTGTTACTGATGCTGTCTCCGATGACGGAGAAGAAGCGGGTCGCGTAGACCGGTTCTAGCGGCTGCTTCGGTACGCAGCGCTTCACGCCGCGGAACGGATTACGCGGCGCCGTCGGGGTGGGCTGCGCAGAATTCAGCGTAGAGGTATCCACCTGCGGCTCATTCAGCAGATCGCTCGGGCGCACCAGCGTGATATCGGAAGGTAAGGTCGGCAGCATTTGCTGCAGGACGCGGACGGTAGACGGGTGGGGGTGACCGATGGCAATGGCCGAACCATTGCGGCGGGCCAGCTGTACCGCGCGATTAAACTGCACGCGAATATCGGCTTCGTTCTGGGTATCATCCAGGAACACCTTGCGCTTAATCACCTTTACGCCCGTTCCCTGAGCGGCGCGCATCGCCTGGCTGTTGCCGATGGTCATGCTGTCGAGGAAGTAGAGATTGTAACGCTCCAGCGCCTGCATCACTTTGAGCATCCCGTACAGGCTGGAGGTCATCGCGCTGCCCATATGGTTGTTCAGCCCTACGGCATACGGCACCTTGTTGTAGGCGTCGCGGATGATGCGCTCGATCTCCTCGCTGCTCATATCCGGGCGCAGGGTATCTTTTTCCAGCGGCTGCTTGCTGAGCGGGGCCATAGGCAGGTGGATGAGAACCTGATGCCCGCTGCTGTGGGCTTTGGTCGCCATCTCACGCGCGTGGGGGGCATTCGGCAGGACGGCAACGGAGATGGCCGACGGCATCGCCAGCACCTGGTTTTCATAATGTGGGCGATAACCGAAGTCATCAATCACGATAGCGAGCTTACCGGCGTATACCGGTGCAGCCAGCGCCAGCGCGCTGACGACGGAGAAAACGATTCGACGAAATTGAAGCAAAACTTATCTTCCCAACCACGGCTGTGGATTGACCGCCTGACCCTGACGACGAATTTCGAAATAGAGTGACGGGCGGCCCTGACCGCCACTGCTGCCCACAAGGGCGATGGGTTGGCCAGCGCGCACCTGCGTGCCGACGCTGACCAGCGCGCTCTGGTTGTAGCCGTAAAGACTCATGTCGCCTTTACCGTGCTCGACCACTACCACAAGCCCGTAACCCTGCAGCCAGTCGGCCAGAATCACGCGGCCATCGGCGATGGCTTTCACTTCGCTACCTTCAGACGCACCGATAACGATCCCTTTCCAACGTAGCTCACCCTGCAGCTGTTCGCCATAGCGATGCAGAATTGAACCACGAACGGGCCAGAAAGCCTGGCCGCGAGGAGAACCCAAACCGCCGGTACGCGACATCAGGGAACGTTCGCTCTCGCTTGGCTTGTAGGTGGTGCCTTTGCGGGACGCTTCCTGCTGCTTGTCGCGAACGGCCTGCGCCTCGCGCGCTTCTTTTTCGGCACGCGCTTTCGCCGCGGCTTCCGCACGGGCGATGCTGTTACGCAGTTTTGATTCGTTGGCGCGCATTTCGCTGAGCTGGCTCTGTCCTTCCTGAATAGAGGATTCAAGGCCGGAAAGGGTTTTCTTACGCTCGTTGCGCGCCTGCTCGAGCTTCGCCTGCTGGGCCTGCTGATCGTAGAGCAGCGTCTGCTGCTGGCTCTGCTTCTCTTCCAGCTCGGCTTTTTGCGTGGTGACCTCTTCGCGCGTCTGCTTCAGTTGCGCGATAGTCTCCTGACGCGCCTGGTTGAGATAGCCAAAGTAGGCCTGCAGGCGCTGGCCGCGCTGGCTCTCTTCGCCGCTGAGGATCAGCTGGAGTCCGGTATGTTCACCCTGGCGGAATGCGGCATCAAGCTGTGCGGCAAGGTTGCGTTCCTGCGCATCGCGCTGGCGTTCCAGTTTGGCAATCGACGCGTTCATCTCGTCGATCTGCTTGTTCAACTGGGCAAGGGTGTTTTGCGTTTCACGGAGTTTACGCGCGGCGGCGGAAATCGCCTCTTCCTGTTGCTTTAGCTGGGCAAGAAGTGCGGATCGCTGCTGTTGCTGCTGGCGTACCGCACGCTCTTTGGCGGCGATATCCGCCTGAATGGATTTCAGCTGGTCGCGGTCATCCGCGTGGGCGGATGCGGCGCACAGCAATACGCCAGCGCTGAGTGCGCTGGCGTAAAACAGAGGTCTGACTGATAACCTAAGCGGCTTCACGACCCATGTGATTGAAAAAATCGCCTTTCCCCTCATGGGGAGCGATTATTCCACGATGAACAGCGGCTTACCAGTCATCTCTTCAGGGATCGGCATCCCCATCAGCGACAGCATGGTTGGCGCGATGTCAGAAAGCTTGCCACCCTCCACTGCTTTCAGTGATTTATCACCCACATAAATCAGCGGAACGGGCAGGTTGGTGTGGGCGGTATGCGCCTGGCCGGTCGCTGGGTCGCGCATCTGTTCAGCGTTACCGTGATCTGCGGTGATCAGCAGCTGGCCGCCAACGGATTCAACAGCTTTCGCAACCTGATCAACGCAGTGATCCAGTGCTTCAACCGCTTTCACTGCCGCTTCCATCACCCCGGTATGACCCACCATGTCGCCGTTCGGGTAGTTACAAATGATGGTGTCATATTTACCGCTCTCGATGGCCGCAACCAGTTTTTCCGTCAATTCTGCAGAGCTCATTTCTGGCTGCAGATCGTAGGTCGCGACTTTCGGTGAGTTGATCAGAATGCGGTCTTCGCCTTTGAACGGCTCTTCAACGCCGCCGTTAAAGAAGAAGGTCACGTGCGCGTATTTTTCCGTTTCGGAAATACGCAGCTGCGTTTTGTCGTTCTTCGCCATCCACTCACCGAAGGTGTTTGCCAGCGAGGCTGGTGGGTACGCGCACGGCGCTTTGATGTCTGCCGCGTATTCGGTCAGTTGGATGAAGTCGATGTTTACCACTTTCTTGCGGGCAAAACCGTCGAAGTCGCTGTTGACGAAAGCACGGGTGATTTCGCGCGCGCGGTCAGCGCGGAAGTTCATGAAGATCAGCGCGTCGCCATCTTCCATGGCGGCGTCGGTCTGGCCTTCAGCGCGAATGACGGACGCTTTGACGAATTCGTCGTTTTCATCACGAGCATAAGCTGCTTCCAGCGCTTCAACGGCGGTCGCGAACTGGAATTCACCTTTTGCCAGGGTCAACAGGTCATAGGCCTGTTCAACGCGATCCCAGCGGTTGTCGCGGTCCATGGCGTAGTAACGGCCAATAATGGATGCTACGCGGCCTTTACCCAACGCGGCGAATTTGTCTTCGAAGGCTTGCAGAGAGCCTTTTGCGCTGCGTGGTGGCGTATCGCGACCGTCCAGGAAGGCGTGCAGATAGATTTTTTTTGCACCGCGTTCAGCGGCCAGTTCAACCATCGCCATGATGTGATCTTCGTGGCTGTGCACGCCGCCAGCAGAGAGCAGGCCCATAATGTGTACAGCCTTGCCAGCGGCAACGGCTTTATCGACCGCGCCAGACAGCGTTGGGTTGGAGAAGAAGGTGCGTTCTTTGATTTCAACGTCCAGACGCGTCAGGTCCTGATACACAATACGCCCGGCGCCCAGGTTTACGTGACCGACTTCGGAGTTGCCCATCTGGCGGTCCGGCAGGCCCACTTCCAGGCCAGACGCGTCAATCAGCGTATGTGGACGTTTTGCCCACAGGGCATCCATGACCGGGGTTTTGGCGTTGAAAATAGCGTTATCCTGGCTATCTTCACGGTAGCCATAACCATCCAGAATCACCAGTACCATAGGTTTTTTAGAAACCGACATTGCGACAACCTCATGCTCAAGAGTCAAAATTTGCGTAATTTTACTACAGCTGAATCGATCAAATAGCCGCAGAAGATCAAAGAAAGCGCAGTGGCAAGGTGCCCTCCAGACCATTTTGAGGCATTTTTTTAGGTGGCATGCCGCAGAAAATGGATTAGGTTATGGTCGCTGGCTGTATTTGCCAGAACGCACAGGTATACTCCTGTCCTGGTTTTTTTATCAATTAGTCGGGAGTAGTTACCCTCCATGCAAGAAATTATGCAATTCGTTAGCCGCCATCCGGTTCTGAGCATCGCGTGGATTGGCCTGCTGGCTGCTGTGCTGTTCACCACATTTAAGAGCCTGACGTCTAAGATTAAGGTTATCACCCGTGGTGAAGCGACGCGTCTGATTAACAAAGAAGATGCCGTCGTTGTCGATCTGCGTCAGCGTGACGATTTCCGTAAAGGTCACATTGCGGGCGCAATCAACCTGTTGCCAGCTGAAATCAAAGCGAACAACGTCGGTGAGCTTGAAAAACACAAAGCCCAGCCGATTATCGTTGTCGATGCGACCGGCATGCAGGCACAAGAATCTGCCAGCGCGCTTCATAAAGCAGGCTTCGAAAACGTAACTGTGCTGAAAGAAGGCATTTCCGGCTGGAGCGGGGAAAATCTTCCTTTGGTGCGCGGTAAATAAGGAGTTCAGTCATGGCCAATATTGAGATCTATACCAAAGCGACGTGTCCGTTCTGCCATCGTGCGAAAGCGCTGCTGAACAGCAAGGGCGTCACGTTCCAGGAACTGCCGATCGACGGTGACGCGATTAAACGCGAAGAGATGATCAAACGTAGTGGTCGCACGACGGTTCCGCAGATTTTTATTGATGCGCAGCACATTGGCGGCTGTGATGACTTGTATGCGCTCGACGCCCGTGGTGGACTCGATCCGCTGCTGAGCTAAGAGACTTTAGGACAATTAAAAAGGGTATTTCCATGTCAGAACAAAACAACACCGAAATGACTTTCCAGATCCAGCGTATCTACACCAAGGACGTCTCTTTCGAAGCGCCAAATGCGCCACACGTTTTCCAGAAAGATTGGCAGCCAGAGGTTAAACTTGATCTGGATACCGCATCTACCCAACTGGCAGATGACGTGTATGAAGTCGTGCTGCGTGTGACCGTTACCGCATCCCTGGGCGAAGAAACTGCATTCCTGTGTGAAGTACAGCAGGGCGGCATCTTCTCTATCGGCGGTATCGAAGGCAACCAGATGGCACATTGCCTGGGTGCGTACTGCCCGAACATTCTGTTCCCGTATGCGCGTGAATGCATCACCAGCCTGGTTTCTCGCGGTACATTCCCGCAACTGAACCTTGCGCCAGTTAACTTTGATGCGCTGTTCATGAACTATCTGCAGCAGCAGGCTGGCGAAGGTGCTGAACAACATCAGGATGCCTGATGAGCACTGTTAATGCGTCAATGACTGTGATCGGTGCCGGCTCATACGGCACCGCTCTTGCCATCACGCTGGCAAGAAATGGTCACGATGTGGTCCTCTGGGGCCACGACCCAAAACATATCGCAACGCTGCAGCGCGACCGCTGTAACGTGGCGTTTCTCCCGGACGTTCCGTTCCCTGACTCCCTGCACCTTGAAAGCGACCTTGCGACCGCGCTGGCGGCCAGCCGCAACATTCTGATTGTGGTTCCGAGCCATGTCTTTGGCGACGTGCTGCGTCAGATTAAGCCGTTGATGCGCCCGGATGCGCGCATTGTCTGGGCGACTAAAGGACTGGAAGCCGAAACCGGACGCCTGCTGCAGGACGTTGCCCGTGAAGCGCTGGGTGATGAGATCCCGCTGGCGGTCATCTCCGGCCCGACCTTTGCCAAAGAGCTGGCCGCTGGCCTGCCGACGGCGATTTCGCTGGCCTCAACCGATCGGGCCTTCTCCGACGATCTTCAACAGCTGCTGCACTGCGGCAAGAGCTTCCGCGTCTACAGCAACCCCGATTTTATCGGTGTGCAGTTGGGCGGAGCGGTGAAGAACGTGATTGCGATTGGTGCCGGGATGTCCGACGGCATTGGTTTTGGCGCCAACGCGCGTACGGCGCTGATCACCCGCGGTCTGACCGAGATGTCCCGCCTGGGCGAAGCGCTGGGTGCCGATCCGGCCACCTTTATGGGAATGGCTGGCCTGGGCGACCTGGTGCTGACCTGTACCGACAATCAGTCTCGTAACCGCCGTTTTGGCATGATGCTCGGACAGGGCAGCAATGTGAAAGACGCGCAGGAGAAGATTGGTCAGGTGGTGGAAGGCTACCGCAATACCAAAGAAGTCCGCGAGTTGGCGCACCGTTTTGGTGTCGAAATGCCAATAACCGAGGAAATTTATCAGGTATTGTATTGCGGAAAAAATGCGCGCGAGGCAGCATTGACCTTATTAGGTCGTGCGCGCAAGGACGAGCGCAGCAGTAACTAGTCGGAACCGTTGTCACCTGAATGACCCAGCCAGCGCAGAACTGGCTGGTCATTAACTATCGTCTGGAGTAAGCAATGCCGTGTGAAGAACTGGATATCGTCTGGAACAACATTAAAGCCGAAGCCCGGGCGCTGGCCGACTGTGAGCCTATGCTGGCCAGTTTCTACCACGCAACGCTACTCAAGCACGAAAACCTCGGCAGCGCGCTCAGCTATATGCTCGCCAACAAGCTGGCATCCTCAATAATGCCTGCTATCGCTATCCGTGAAGTGGTGGAAGAGGCTTACGCCGCTGACCCGGAAATGATCGCCTCTGCCGCCTGTGATATCCAGGCCGTGCGCACCCGTGACCCGGCGGTCGATAAATATTCTACGCCGCTGCTGTACCTGAAAGGCTTCCACGCTCTGCAGGCGTACCGCATTGGCCACTGGCTGTGGAATGAAGGCCGCCGCGCGCTGGCGATCTTCCTGCAAAACCAGGTTTCCGTGACGTTTCAGGTTGATATTCACCCGGCGGCGAAGATTGGCCGTGGGATCATGCTCGACCACGCCACCGGGATTGTTGTCGGGGAAACGGCAGTGATTGAAGACGACGTCTCGATCCTGCAGTCGGTTACCCTGGGCGGTACCGGCAAAACCAGCGGCGATCGCCATCCGAAAATTCGTGAAGGGGTGATGATAGGCGCGGGTGCCAAAATCCTCGGCAATATCGAAGTCGGCCGCGGCGCGAAGATCGGCGCAGGTTCCGTGGTGCTCCAGCCTGTGCCACCGCATACTACCGCCGCTGGCGTACCGGCGCGCATCGTCGGTAAACCAGACAGCGACAAGCCGTCCATGGACATGGATCAGCACTTCAACGGCATTCACCATACCTTCGAGTATGGCGACGGCATTTAACTTCTGAGAATGGCGCCCGGATATCCCAGCTGGCGCCATGCTTCATACACCACCACCGACACCGCGTTCGACAGGTTCATGCTGCGGCTGTCCGGCATCATCGGAATACGGATTTTCTGCTCAGCGGGCAGGGCATCCAGAATCGTGGCCGGCAGGCCGCGGGTTTCCGGGCCAAACATCAGATAGTCACCTGCCTGATAGCTCACGGCGCTGTGCGCCGGCGTGCCTTTGGTGGTCAGGGCGAACATGCGCTGCGGCTGCTCGGCTTCCAGAAACGCGGCGTAATCGTGGTGGCGAATAACGGCGGTAAATTCATGGTAATCCAGCCCTGCGCGACGCAGACGTTTGTCGTCCCACGTAAAGCCCATTGGCTCAATGATGTGCAGACGAAAACCGGTGTTTGCACACAGGCGGATGATATTGCCGGTATTCGGCGGAATTTCTGGTTCGAATAAAACGATGTTAAGCATGCAGCCCCCTTAATTGCGGGGGCAGGATAGCAGAAAAGAGAGCAACTACGCGACGCCGGGTTCCTGCGAGCGGCTATACAGCATTTTGTAGACGGTTGCCGCGGCGGCCACCAGAGCGGGTACGCTGAGGATCATTAAAATACTGTCCGCCTGCCACTGCATCGAAAGAAGCTGGGCGCTGGTCATGGTTCCCGCCACGCCGCCAAAGCGGCCGATCCCCTGCATCCAGGCGATGCCCGTCGCGCGGCACTCGGTAGGGTAAAAGGTGGCGGCCAGGGTTTGCATGCCCGACTGCGCGCCGTTCATCGCGATCCCCATCAGGAAGATCAGCCCGCCAAACAGGGCGATATGATTATGCTCCATGCCGAGTAGCAGGATCAGCCCCATCGTCAGGATAAACCCGCCCGCGACCACCTTGTGCGCTTCCCAGCGGTCCATCATCCAGCCCGCGAGCAGGATCCCGGCCGTGCCGCCGAAGGTGAACAGCGAGGTGAGCCAGGCTGACTCCGCCAGCGCATAACCCATCCCCTGCATTAGCGTCGGCATCCAGCTCAGCAGGACGTAGTAAATCACCAGCCCCATAAAATAGGTCACCCACAGCATCAGGGTGCCGGGCAGCCAGGGCATCGAAAACAGCTGCGACACGCTTCCTTTTTTAGACGCGACTTTCTCCTCCGCCAGGAAAAAGCCCGTGACGCTATCCAGCGTGCTGCGGGCGAACCGGTTGGCGATGCGGCGGACCTGCATGACATCTCTTCCGCGCTGCACCAGAAACTTCACCGACTCCGGCAACAGCAGCGCCAGCAGCAGCGTTAAAACCAGCGGCGCAATCGCGCCGGTCAGCAGTACGCTTCGCCAGCCGTGATGGGGGATAAGCCAGGACGAGATCGCGCCGCCGCCCGCCGCACCCAGAGGGAAGCCGCAGTACATGGTGTTAATCGCCATGGCGCGACAGCGCTGGGGGGCAAACTCGGAGATAAGCGTAATGGCGTTGGGCATCGCAGCTCCGAGCCCGAGCCCCGTCAGGAAGCGCCACAGCGTCAGGGTATTCAGACTTTGCGCCCAGGCCGTCCCCAGGCTCGCCAGGCCGAAGAACAGGCACGAAAAGACCAGCACGCGCTTGCGCCCCATCCGGTCCGATACCGGACCGGCGATCAGCGCACCCAGCGACAGCCCCAGCAGCGCCGCGCTCAGCACCGGCCCCAGATCCTGTTTATGAATCCCCCATTCTGCCGACAGCGTAGGCGCGATGTAGCCCATCGCCGCCGTATCAAAGCCATCGATCGCCAGAACCAGAAAGCCCAGCACAATGAGCAGCCAGTGAAATCCTGAAAAGCGACTTTCATCGATCACCTGCTGAATATCCACTTTACCTGAATAGTTCATACGCTCCCCTCTGATGTGATGTTGTTTTTGTGTTCTTGTATTTGCTTGTCTATACAATTGCGGGCGGCAGGTGTATGTCAAATTTTCTTATTAAATATGTTATCTGGATGTTATTTTCGGCATAAAAAAAGCGCCCGAGAGGAAGATCGGACGCGTGAGAAAGGGGTGTTAACGAGGGGAAGAATTTAAGCCGCGTTTCCCTGAGCAAGGGGAGCCAGCGCCGCCGGTAACTTGCTTAACTCCTGCACCAGGGAGTCTCTGCTGATTTCGCCGATCGTTTTCGCACCGGTCAGCGTCATCGCCACCTTCATCTCTTTTTCGATCAGGTTGAGCAGATTCGCCACGCCTGCCTGACCGGCCGTCGCCAGGGCGTACAGATACGCGCGTCCAAGCAGCACGCTGTCGGCACCCAGCGCAATCATGCGCACTACGTCCAGCCCGTTGCGGATCCCGCTGTCGGCCAGGATGGCAATATCGCCCTTCACCGCATCGGCTATCGCTGGCAGGGCGCGTGCGGAGGAGAGCACCCCGTCAAGCTGGCGTCCCCCATGATTAGAGACCACAATACCGTCTGCGCCAAAGCGGACCGCATCGCGGGCATCTTCCGGGTCGAGGATCCCCTTGATCACCATCGGGCCATCCCAGAATTCGCGGATCCACTCCAGGTCTTTCCAGGAGATGGACGGATCGAAGTTGTTCGCCAGCCAGCCGATGTAATCCTCCAGCCCGGTGGGTTTACCCAGATACGCCGAGATATTCCCCAGATCGTGTGGACGACCGTTCAGGCCAACGTCCCACGCCCACTGCGGATGCGTTACCGCCTGCCAGTAGCGGCGGAGCGCCGCATTTGGGCCGCTCATGCCGGAGTGCGCATCGCGGTAGCGCGCGCCGGGGGTCGGCATATCAACGGTAAAGACCAGCGTGGAGCAGCCCGCCGCTTTGGCGCGCTCGAGCGCGTTACGCATAAAGCCGCGATCGCGCAGGACGTACAGCTGGAACCACATCGGGCGTTTGATGGTTGGGGCGACCTCTTCAATCGGACAAACCGAGACGGTAGAGAGGGTAAACGGAATACCTTTGGCATCCGCTGCAGCGGCGGCCTGCACTTCGCCACGGCGGGCATACATACCGCACAGGCCTACGGGCGCGAGCGCGACGGGCATGGAAAGCGTTTCGTTAAACAGTTTCGTCTCAAGGCTCAGGTCAGACATATTCTTCAGCACGCGCTGGCGCAGAGCCACCTCCGACAGATCCTCCACGTTGCGGCGCAGGGTGTATTCGGCATACGCCCCGCCGTCGATGTAGTGGAACAGGAACGGGGGCAAAATGCGCTGCGCCGCGGCGCGATAGTCACTGGCTGCTGAAATAATCATGCTTTGTTCTCCCTGGAAATATCACTGTCGCCAGGCAGACGGGTAATACGCGCCTGTCGGGCCTGGTCTTCATCGAATCGTTTGATGGTGGTATGCACGAAGCCGAGATGCGCCATCATTGCTTTGCGCGCGGCTTCGGCGTCACCGGCCAGAATGGCGTTGAGCACCGCCTCGTGCTGTTCGGTCAGCTGGGCAAACACCGGCGGAACCAGATACATGCGCTGGCGGCTCTGCTTCACGGAGGATTGCAGCAGGTCGAAAAACCCGCGCATGGTCTGGAGCAGCACCACATTGTGCGACGCCTCGGCAATCGCAAGGTGAAAACGGACGTCCGCCTGGGAGGCGATATCCGGGTCGCTGCTTTGCGTGGCCTCAAAGCAGGCGATGAGTTTCTCTTTGTCGGCGTCGGTTGCCCGCATGGCCGCGTGCCAGGCGGTACTGGTTTCGATGGCGTGGCGCGCTTCAAGGATGTCGAAGCTGTAGTCCGGGTCGTTCTCCATCAGCGTTTTCAGCGGCTGAACGATGTTTTGCTCGGACCAGTCGTCATGCTGCCAGCGCACAAAGGTGCCGCCGCCGCGACGGCTTACCAGTACCCCTTCGCTGACCAGCGTCGCCAGCGCCTCGCGCAGTGAATTACGCGACACGCCAAGCTGGGCGGCGAGCTGGCGTTCGGCGGGCAACTTCATGCCCGCTTCCAGCTGTTGTTCTTCAATCAGCGCCCGCACGCGAGAGGCAATCTCGTCGGACAGGCGTCTGGGCATCACTATCATGGGATCATCCAGGTTAAGACATAGGCCTGCAGGGTGGTGATCACCCCGACCATGCAGGTGAATATCAGGCTGTGTTTCACGGTAAAGCGGAACAGATCCGACTCTTTACCGACCAGTCCCACCGCCGCACAGGCAATGGCAATAGACTGCGGGGAGATCATTTTCCCGGTCACGCCGCCCGTCGTGTTCGCGGCCACCAGTAGGACGTCCGACACGCCAATCTGCTGGGCCGCCGTGGCCTGCAGTGCGGCAAACAGGGCGTTAGACGAGGTATCGGAACCGGTCAGGAACACCCCCAGCCAGCCGAGGAACGGCGAGAAGAAGGTGAAGGCGTGGCTGGTATGGGCCAGCGCCAGTGCCAGCGTTGATGACAGGCCGGAGTAGTTCGAGATAAACGCGAACGCCAGCACCATGCCGATGGAGTAAATCGGCAGCATCAGCTCTTTAACTGTCGCCGCAAAGGTCTGTACCGCAGCCGCAGGCTTCATGCGCAGCCACACCACGGAAAGAATAGCGGCAAACAGGATGGCGGTCCCGGTGGCGGAGAACCAGTCGAATTTATAGACCGCGGCATACGGCGTGGCGGCGTGCACTACCGGCGGCATACGGGCGACCATCTTGTCGAGGAACGGCACGGAGATATTAATCACCATGTCGTACAGCGCGCCGCCAGGGGCGAACAGGGCTTTAAACGGCGGGATGCTCCACAGCGTGACCGTGGCGGTCAGGAACAGGAATGGCGACCAGGCGCGGATCACCTGTCCTGCGGTGTAGCCGGTGCGGGCCAGCGTTTGATCGACCTGCGAGGCGCCCATGTCGGCGAAGCGGAAAATACGGACCGGCTGCCAGCGTTTCAGGAACAGCGTCAGGCAGACCAGAGAAACCAGCGAAGAGATGATGTCCGGCAGCTCCGGGCCAAGGAAGTTCGAGCTGAGGTACTGGGCGATAGCGAACGAACCGCCCGCCACCATCACCGCAGGCCAGGTCTCCTTCACGCCGCGCCAGCCGTCCATAATCGCCATGATCCAGAACAGGACGATAATGGTCAGGAAGGGCAGCTGGCGGCCAACCATCTGGCCGATCTCGAAGCTGTCCAGCCCGGTGACCTGCCCGGCTACCAGAATCGGAATACCCATCGCGCCAAACGCAACCGGAGCGGTGTTCACAATCAGGCACAGACCTGCGGCATAGAGCGGGTTAAAGCCCAGACCCACCAGCAGCGCAGCGGTAATCGCCACCGGAGCGCCAAAACCTGCCGCGCCTTCCAGAAACGCCCCGAAGGAGAAGCCAACAATCAGCATCTGCAGGCGCTGGTCCGGCGTGATGGAGAGAATCGACGAGCGGATAATGTCGAACTGCCCGGTTTTCACCGAGATTTTATAGACAAAGACCGCCGCGATGATTATCCATGCAATCGGCCACAGGCCGTAGAAGAAACCGTAGACGACGGAGGCCAGCGCGCGATCGACCGGCATTTTGTAGAAGAACAGCGCCACCATCAGGGCGATGGCAACGGTATACGTCGCGGCGAGGTAGCCCTTCAGCTTGAGCTTAATCAGCGCAAAGAAGAAGAACATGATCGGAAGCGATGCGATCAGGCTCGACAGCCAGATATTTCCAGCCGGGTCGTAGTTTTGTTGCCAGAGGCTCATGCAGGTCTCCTGGGGACCAGACAGCCTGCGCTGCGGGTGAGTCTCCGCTCAACTCTGCGTCACAGGTTGTGTAAAAGTGGTCCTGCCAATGTTGTGTTGTAGGGTTAATGACAATGAATGGTTAACTAGATGTTATGAGCTAGCAATGCTTTTGTGAGAGGAAATAATGGAATTGTGAACCTGGGAAGAAAGAAAAGGGGGATTGGTTGGGCCAATTTGAAGCGGGGTGAGGGCATCAGGCCCCACCCCGGCCCTCTCCCACGGGAGAGGGGGAGGGGAAGAATGGTTAGAACGCGGTCTTACAAAAGCCCGTCATCTCTTTCAGGCCCATTTCGCGGCCAAGCTCGGTCATCGGGTGTACCACCACCAGACCGCGGACGCTTTTCTTCAGCTTGCCCATGTCGGCCTGTTCTTTTTTGGTGATCGCGCGGCGGTGCGGCATGTTCATCAGCTTCTGCGCTTCTTTGCTCAGCTTCTGGCCCTTGACTTCGCGCAGGCGCTCGATTTCCGCTTCCAGCTTCGCGGCCTCTTTCTCAAGCTCGGCGTATTTCTCGGCGGAGTCGACCAGCGACAGACCCGCCATCTGGTGGCGGATCAGATCCAGGCGGTCGCTCAGGCGTTTAATTTCGTTCTTTTCGACTTCTTTCATGACAAATAACTCTGAAAACGGGGAATTTACAGGGAAGGATACACCAATGTGAGCAGGCTTACTTCTGAAACGCTTTTTTTAAGCTGATTCGGGAAATCAGCTCAGTCAGGGAGAGAACCATCGTGGATCGGACAACCTGTTGATAACGCAGCTTTTGCATCGCGTAAAGCTCAGGATCGCTGTTATCAAAATGGGGAGCAGGGGGCAGCGCGGTAACGCAGTGCAGCTCGCCGAAGGGCCCCAGAATCTCATCGTCGGTAAAGGTGTACTCGTTACCGTCATGATTGAGCTCTTCTCGCAGCGCCATTAACAGCTCCGCATCTTCATACTCTTGTCGGTTCAGCACGCCAAGACCATAAATCAGCTTCAGACGCACGGATAGATCGCCCAGCGGTCCGTCTCCGTCCAGTAACGGTTCTACAGCATATTTTACCGCGTAGTCGTCTTTGCGAAACACCTGAAGCACCAGGATATTCACCGCCTCGGTTAACAGCTCGACGGCGGCAATCAGGAAACTTCGTACGGTTTTGCCAGCATTCAGACGCTCAAGCACGCGATTTTCAAAGGCCTGGGTTTGTTCCATTATTGCCTGCATATCTGACAATCTGTAATCAGGGCGCAGGATTACCTGCGCCGCATTCTGCATCATTTGGTTGCGTTGTATGCGTTAACCGCCTCCGCAACCACGTCGCTGTTGGCGTCCAGACCGGAAATCTGCGCCAGCGCAGCCTGCGCGCCTTTATCATCAATCAGCTGAGCCAGCTCAATCGCCTGTGGGTCCTGCTCGCTGCGGTAGTGCATCGCTGCGGCAATCCCTTTCACCAGGTTGGCATGCGGCAGGCCGTATTCCAGCGTGCCCAGCAGCGGCTTAATCAGGCGATCGCCCGCGCTCAGCTTGCGCAGCGGCTGGCGGCCCACGCGCTCAACGTCATCTTTCAGATACGGGTTTTCAAAGCGACCGAGGATTTTCTGGATGTATGCTGCGTGTTTCTCAGCATCAAAACCGTAGCGTTTGATCAGCACCGCGCCGCTCTCTTCCATTGCCCCTTTTACCACCGCGCGGATCTTCTCATCGAGGATCGCGTCACGAATGGTCTGATGACCGGCCAATTTTCCGAGGTACGCGGTTATAGCATGCCCGGTGTTCAGCGTGAAGAGCTTGCGTTCGACAAATGCCATCAGGTTATCGGTTAATTCCATTCCCGGAATAGTCGGCAGGTCACCTTTAAACTGGGTTTTATCGACGATCCACTCGCTGAAGGTTTCCACGGTCACTTCCAGCGGGTCGTTGGTCGCGGATTCGGAAGGCGGAACGATGCGATCCACGGCGGAATCCACAAAACCCACGTGCGCTTCAACCCAGGCTTTGTCTTCGTCTGCCACCGCGTTAAGAACGTGGCCTTTCAGCTGCGTAGTCCCGCGCACCATGTTTTCACAGGCGATGATGTTCAGCGGGGTGTCGATGCCCTGCGCTTTACGTTTTGCCAGGCCTTTTGCAACCGCAGGGGCGATGCGCTCAAGGACGACCGGACCCACGGCGGTGGTGACCAGATCGACGCTGGCGATCAGGTCAATAACGTCTTCACCGATGCTGCTGACCGCGTTGACGCCGGATACCGTCTCAACCTGCTCGTTTTCGCCCACCACATGGACCTGATAGCTATGACGGGCATTCAGGGCATCCAGGACAACCTGATTCACATCGGCGAATGTCAGAGTAATGCCCGCGTCAGCAAGCAGTTTACCGATAAAACCACGACCGATATTACCTGCGCCAAAATGTAATGCTTTCATAGTGTTAACCTTCATCAATGTTTTTACCCGAGAGGGCTGGGGTGAGGAACGTTTTCCCCCTCACCCTAGCCCTCTCCCCGGAGGGAGAGGGAAGAGAACTTATTTGTTCAGCAGAGCCAGCACTTCTTCCACGCTGGTGGTATTGGCCAGACGCTCAATGACGGATTCATCATCCAGGGCGTTGGTCAGGCTGGTAATCACCTGAATGTGCTCGTTGTTGCGAGCGGCGATACCAATCACCAGACGGGCGATGTCGTCTTCTTCTTCACCGAAGCGCACGCCCTGCGGGTACTGACAGAATACGACGCCGGTTTTCAGGACGCGATCTTTCGCTTCAACCGTTCCGTGCGGCACCGCGATGGATTCGCCCAGGTAGGTTGGCGTCAGTTTTTCGCGTTCCAGCATCGCGTCGACATATTCAGGCTGAACGTAGCCGCCTTTCACCAGCTGCTCACCGGCAAAGCGAATCGCTTCTTCTTTGGTGGCCGCGGTACGACCGAGGAAAATATTCTCCGCACCCAGCTTAAACAGATGAGCATTGCTCTCGTCAAAGCTGTCCTGCAGGCTGGAGCGCACTTTCACTTCGTTGTCTTCGTGACGCTGCGCGGCCACCAGACGTTCGGTCAGGCTGGTGTACAGGCCGCTGTCGAGGAAGTTGGTCAGCGAAATGTGCTGTGCCTGCGGCACCTGGCGCATGGCGCGTTCGGTCAGATCGCGGTGCGTGATGACCAGGTCAACATCCGGCGGCAGGCTGTTAATGGCGCTGTTGGTCACGGAGATGTTGGTCAGGCCCGCATCCTGCACTTTCTTACGCAGCACGCCTGCTCCCATCGCGCTGGAACCCATACCGGCATCACAGGCAACGATGATTTTACGCACGTGGCTCAGGTCGTTAGAGACATCACCTGCTGCCAGTGGGGTCGCGCCTTTGGATTCGGCTTTCATGTCGTGCATACGACGGGTCGCCGCTTCGATGTCATCATCTTCTTTCACTTTGCTGGTTTTCAGCAGGATAGAAGAGACCACGAAGGAGACGGCCATTGCCGCAAAAATAGCCGCGAGGTTCGCGAAGTAAGCGCCTTTTGGCGTCATCGCCAGTACCGCCAGGATAGAACCCGGAGAGGCCGGAGAAACCAGACCGCCGCCCAGCACGCTCAGGGTGAACACGCCGGTCATACCGCCGAGGATAACGGCCAGGATCAGACGCGGGTTCATCAGCACGTACGGGAAGTAAATTTCGTGGATACCGCCCAGGAAGTGAATTATCGCCGCGCCGCCAGCAGACTGTTTAGCGCTGCCACGGCCGAAGAAGATGTACGCCAGCAGAACGCCCATACCTGGACCCGGGTTAGCTTCAATCAGGAAGAAGATAGACTTGCCGAGATCGTGAGACTGCTGGATACCCAGCGGCGAGAAGATGCCGTGGTTGATGGCGTTGTTAAGGAACAGGATTTTCGCCGGTTCAACGAAGATAGACGCCAGCGGCAGCATCTCGTGCGCCACCATGAAGTTAACGCCTGCCGCCAGAATTTTAGACAGCACTTCAACCGCAGGGCCAATGCCGAGGAACGCCAGAATGGCGAGGATCATCCCGATGATGCCCGCAGAGAAGTTATTCACCAGCATTTCGAAGCCGGATTTGATCTTACCATCAACCCAGACGTCGAATTTCTTAATCGCCCAGCCGCCCAGAGGACCGGCAATCATCGCACCGAGGAACATCGGCATATCTGCACCGACGATAACGCCCATGGTTGTGATGGCACCCACTACGCCACCACGGTCACCGCCCACCAGACGACCCCCGGTGAAACCGATGAGCAGCGGCAGGAGATAGGTAATCATTGGGCCAACAAGTTTCGCCAGCGTCTCGTTAGGCAACCACCCTGTCGGAATGAACAATGCGGTGATGATACCCCACGCGATAAACGCGCCGATATTTGGCATCACCATGTTGCTGAGGAAACGACCAAAGCTTTGAACTTTGATCTTGAAATCGGATGACATAAAACACCCCTTCTTCTGTTTACGCTAAGGCTTATGGCCCGAGGTTTATTGTTAATGAGGCGGCAGAGGTAGCCGGGCCCTGTTCTGATGCTGTGAAATCTGGCACTGAATCGTTCAACTGTCCAGACAGTGAAAATTTATGTGATTCATGTCACGTAAATGTAGGGGGTGAGGATATCTATGAGGTGATCTGAATCACAAAAACGATGGGCAAAAAAAATACGATGGCGAGAAAAAAAGCAAAACACATCCTTTTGTGTGATTGTTGTCACGTTTTGTTATGGCGTGTTTGTTTCTGGATTGTGACTGATTTCACAAAATATTTTTATGCAGATTTCTCCGGCTGTGATCGACGGCAAACTCTGCATAGCGATTCAGCGCCAGGATGATATGGCACGACACGATAAGCTAAAAAACCACTTTTTATGTGTGGTATGGCGAAAAGTTAAAAGGTGGATTACGCTCATATTGTAAGGTTAAGTCTATTATTATTCAGGATATATTTTGACACGCTTATAAACTTGCATGGAGATATTATAAAAACCCATACTCCCCGGCTCGGAAATAATAAGCACAACCCCGTGTTTATAAAAAATTAATTAGGTTGCGTACCGTTTTATTAATTTAATGAGTTGACGTTGTTTAAGTGAGGAGAATATGTTTCTCAACTATTTTGCGCTGGGCGTATTGATTTTTGTATTTCTGGTTCTCTTTTATGGAATCATCGCTATCCATGACATCCCTTATAATATGGCCAAAAAGCGTAACCACCCGCATGCCGATGCCATTCATACGGCAGGCTGGATTAGCCTGTTTACGCTTCATGCCATCTGGCCATTCCTGTGGATTTGGGCCACGCTGTACCGTGAAGATCGCGGCTGGGGTATGCAAAACCACATCACAAAGCCTGATGAGGTTCCGGGCATGGATGCGCTGGCCAAACGCGTGGCCGAATTAGAACAAAAGCTGGCCGCGGTAAAGCCTGCTGCTGATAAGAACACGCTGGAGCGCTAATCATGGATCTGTTGATTATTTTGACCTACGTGGCATTTGCCTGGGCCATCTTTAAAATATTCCGAATTCCGGTCAACCAGTGGACGCTTGCCACCGCAACATTAGGCGGCGTATTTATTGTTGCCGGACTTATTCTGTTAATGAACTATAACCACCCGTATACCTTTACGGCGCAAAAAGCGGTTATTTCTATTCCGATTACGCCGCAGGTTACCGGGGTGGTCAGCGAAGTGACAGATAAAAATAACCAGCTAATTAAAAAAGGCGAAGTGTTATTTAAACTTGATCCGGGCCGCTATCAGGCGCGCGTCGACAGACTCCAGGCCGACCTTGTAACCGCGACGCACAATATCGACAATCTGAAAGCGCAGCTGTCGGAAGCGGTTGCCAATACCACGCGCGTCTCCGCTGAGCGCGATCGCCTCTATAAAGATTATCAGCGCTACCTGAAAGGCAGCCAGGCGAAGGTCAATCCGTTCTCTGAAAGCGATATTGATAACGCGCGGCAAAACTATCTGGCGCAGGACGCCATGGTGAAAGGCTCCGTGGCTGAACAGGTGCAGATCCAAAGCCAGTTAGACAGCATGGTGAACGGCGAGCAGTCGCAGATTGCTTCGTTACGCGCCCAGCTTGCCGAAGCCAAATACAACCTGGATCAGACCGTGGTGCGTGCGCCGAGTGATGGTTACATCACCCAGGTGCTGATACGTCCGGGGACCTATGCCGCCGCGCTGCCTCTGCGTCCGGTGATGGTCTTTATCCCAGAACAGAAGCGTCAGATTGTGGCCCAGTTCCGCCAGAACTCGCTGCTGCGTCTGAAGCCGGGCGATGAAGCGGAAGTGGTGTTTAACGCGCTGCCGGGCCAGGTGTTCTCCGGGAAGCTCACCAGTATTCTGCCGGTGGTGCCGGGGGGAACCTATCAGGCGCAGGGCGCGCTGCAGTCGCTGACGGTGGTGCCGGGAACGGACGGCGTTCAGGCACTTATTGAGCTGGAACCCAACGCCGAAGTCGATGCCCTGCCGGACGGTATCTATGCCCAGGTGGCGGTCTATTCGGACCACTTCGCCCACGTCTCGGTTATGCGTAAAGTACTGCTGCGTATGACCAGCTGGATGCACTACCTCTACCTCGATCACTAATCCTTCCAGGGCAGGAATGCGACATGCAGACCTGCCCTTTTTTCATCGCTTGATCCATACTGACTTTTTTCCGGCATCAAGGATCAGGCAATGAAACTCATCGGCAGCTATACCAGTCCCTTCGTGCGAAAAATCTCGATTCTCCTGCTGGAGAAGGGGATTGAATTTGAATTCGTGAATGAACAGCCCTACAACGCGGAAAACGGCGTCGCGCAGTACAACCCGCTGGGAAAAGTGCCAGCGCTGGTCACGGACGAGGGCGAATACTGGTTTGATTCCCCGATTATTGCGGAGTATATCGAGCTGCTGGGCGTTGCCCCCGCAATGCTGCCGGCTGACCCAAAAGCGGCGCTGGCGGTGAAGCAAATTGAAGCCCTGGCCGACGGCATTATGGATGCGGCGTTAACTTCCGTGCGTGAACAGGCAAGGCCCGCAGCCCAGCAGTCGGAAACGGAACTGTTACGCCAGCGGGAAAAAATCAGCCGCAGCCTGGACAGGTGCGAACAGCTTATCCGGGAGGGAAAGATTCAGACCGACGACCTGAACCTGGCAACTATCGCCATCGCCTGCGCCATCGGCTATCTCAACTTCCGCCGGGTTTCCCCTGGCTGGTGCGTCGACCGTCCGCTGCTGGTGAAGCTTGCAGACACGCTGTTTAGCCGCGAGAGCTTTGCCCGTACAGAACCGCCAAAGGCTTGACGCGGGTTATAACACTTCGGCGTCGGAGGCGGTACAATCCCTCTACATGTTAACTCCCTCTCCCGTCGGGAGGGGGGAAGATATTTATTCGCCAGGCGCTTTCATGACTACTCATCGTTCGCTGTACAGCCAGATCCCCGCTACCGACCGTCTCCTTCGCGAGCCCCGCATTCATGCTGTTGTTGAGCGCTTCGGCCATACCGCGACGGTGGAAATGTTACGCCTGCTTCAGGACGAAGCCCGCTGCGCGATTCAGGCAGAAAACGCCTTGCCCGACTGGTGCAGTGCGTGGGAGCAGGAAGTTGAACAGCGGCTGGATGAGAAGGCGCAAAGCGCGTTACGCCCGGTGATTAACCTGACCGGTACCGTACTGCATACCAACCTCGGGCGAGCCCAGCAGGCGGAAGAGGCCGTTGCCGCCGTCGTGCAGGCCATGCAAGCGCCTGTAACGCTGGAGTACGATCTGGACGGCGCCGGACGCGGGCATCGCGACCACGCGCTGGCGGAGCTGCTGTGCCAGCTGACCGGTGCGGAAGATGCCTGCATTGTGAATAACAACGCCGCAGCGGTGCTGCTGATGCTGGCGGCCACCGCCAGCGGCAAAGAGGTAGTGGTGTCCCGCGGCGAGCTGGTGGAGATTGGCGGGGCATTTCGTATTCCGGACGTGATGCGCCAGGCGGGCTGTACGCTGCATGAAGTGGGCACCACCAACCGTACCCATGCGAAAGACTATCGCGCGGCGGTAAATGAAAATACTGCCCTGCTGATGAAGGTCCACACCAGCAATTATCATATTGAAGGCTTCACCAAAACGGTTGAAGAGGCGGAGCTGGCGGCGATTGGGCGCGAACTGAACATACCGGTGATTGCCGATCTCGGCAGCGGCTCGCTGGTGGATCTGAGCCTGTACGGGCTGCCAAAAGAGCCGATGCCGCAGGAGATGATTGCGGCGGGCGTTAGCCTGGTCAGTTTTTCCGGCGACAAACTGCTGGGCGGGCCGCAGGCCGGGATTATCGTCGGCAAGCGCGAGCTGATTGCGCAGCTGCAGCAGCATCCGCTCAAGCGCGCCTTGCGCGCCGATAAAATGACGCTTGCCGCGCTGGACGCGACGCTGCGGCTCTATCTCCACCCGAAGAAACTGGCCGACCGCCTGCCCATACTGCGTCTGTTAACCCGTGATGCCGCCTCGATTCGCGCCCAGGCCGAACTGCTGCTGCCGCGCATAGCCCCGCACTACTCTGATTTTGACGTTCGCATTGAGCCCTGCCAGTCGCAGATTGGCAGCGGTTCGCTGCCGGTGGACAGGTTGCCGAGTGAGGCGCTGACGTTCACGCCGCGTGACGGGCGCGGCGGCCATCTGGAAGCCCTGTCGTCGCGCTGGCGGGGTCTCTCGACGCCGGTTATCGGGCGGATTTACGATGGCCGAATGTGGCTGGATCTGCGCTGCCTTGAAGATGAAGAGCGATTTCTGGAGATGTTGTTGAAATGATTATTGCCACCGCCGGTCACGTTGACCACGGAAAAACCACGTTACTGCAGGCCATTACCGGCGTAAACGCCGATCGCCTGCCGGAAGAGAAAAAGCGCGGCATGACCATCGATCTGGGGTATGCCTACTGGCCCCAGCCTGATGGCCGCGTGCTGGGTTTTATTGATGTGCCGGGGCATGAAAAGTTTCTGTCTAACATGCTGGCGGGGGTAGGCGGCATCGATCATGCCCTGCTGGTGGTGGCCTGTGATGATGGCGTTATGGCGCAAACCCGCGAGCATCTGGCGATCCTGCAACTGACCGGCAATCCGCAGCTGACCGTGGCGCTGACCAAAGCCGATCGCGTGGATGACGCACGCGTCAGCGAGGTGCGCGAAGCGGTGCAGGCGACCTTACGTGAATATGGCTTTGCCGATGCAGCGCTTTTTGTCACCGTGGCGACCGAAGGGCGAGGTATCGACGAACTTCGCCACCACTTGCAGCACCTTTCATCACGTGACCACGCCAGCCATCACCGTTTCCGTCTGGCGATTGACCGGGCGTTTAGCGTGAAAGGGGCGGGTCTGGTGGTCACCGGGACGGCGCTCAGCGGCGAGGTGAAAGTAGGCGATAGCTTATGGCTGACGGGCGTGAATAAACCGATGCGCGTGCGCGGCCTGCATGCTCAAAACCAGCCCACAGAGCAGGCTCACGCCGGGCAGCGGATCGCGCTGAACATTGCCGGGGATGCGGAAAAAGAGCAGCTTAACCGCGGCGACTGGCTGCTGGCCGATGCCCCGCCGGAACCGTCTGAACGCGTCATCGTCTCCCTGCAGGCAAACGTGCCTCTGACCCAATGGCAGCCGCTGCATATTCACCACGCGGCCAGCCATATCACCGGGCGCGTGTCGCTGCTGGAAAACGATCTCGCCGAGCTGGTATTCGATTCACCGCTCTGGCTGGCAGACAACGATCGTCTGGTTCTGCGTGACATTTCTGCAAGGGAAACGCTGGCCGGGGCGCGCGTGGTGGCGCTTAACCCACCCCGACGCGGCAAGCGTAAGCCGGAATATCTGCAGTGGCTGGCCGCGCTGGCGCAGGCCAGAGAGAATAACGCCGCGCTGCGGGTACACCTCGATCGCGGAGCGGTGAGCCTGCGTGATTTTGCATGGGCACGCCAGCTGAGCGGGGAAGGCTTACGGCAGCTGACTCAGGAGCCGGGCTTTATTCAGGCTGGAGACAGCCTGCTCAATGCCCCGGTTGCTGCGCAATGGCAGCGTAAGATACTGAACACGCTTGCGACTTACCACGAACAGCATCAGGACGAGCCTGGCCCGGGCCGTGAGCGTCTGCGGCGCATGGCGCTGCCGATGGAAGACGATGCGCTGGTGCTGCTGCTGATTGAAAACATGCGCGAAAGCGGGGCGATCAAAAGCCACCACGGCTGGCTGCATCTGCCGGATCACAAGGCCGGGTTCACCGCCGAGCAAGAGGCCATATGGCAAAAAGCCGCCCCGCTGTTTGGCGATGAGCCGTGGTGGGTTCGCGATCTGGCTCGCGAAACCAACACCGACGAGCAGGTGATGCGCCAGGTATTGCGCCATGCGGCGCAGCAGGGGCTAATAGTCGCGATCGTGAAAGATCGTTATTACCGTAACGATCGTATTGTGGCGTTTGCCAACCTGATCCGCGAGCTGGATCAGGCGCGCGGCTCGACCTGCGCAGCGGATTTCCGCGATCGGCTGAACGTGGGCCGCAAGCTGGCGATCCAGATCCTGGAATATTTCAACCGCATCGGCTTTACCCGCCGTCGCGGTAACGATCACCTGTTGCGCGATTCGTTATTATTTCCTGAAACTCCGTGACCTCCGTCGTAAACACCGTTACCGGTTGGCGAGAAAATCGCCAGCCGGAACTACCCTTGTTGTACACCAACAGCAAGGAGACGGACATGACAAACAATCCTCCCTCATCGCGTATCCAGCCCGGCGATTATGGTTTTCCACTCAAGCTGAAGCCTCGTTATGACAACTTTACTGGCGGCGACTGGGTCGCTCCCGTCGACGGCGAATACTATTCCAACCTGACTCCCGTTACCGGCCAGCCGCTGTGCGAAATTGCCAGCTCCGGCAAGCGTGATATAGACCTGGCGCTGGATGCGGCGCACAAAGCGAAAGAAAAATGGGCTCACACCTCTGTGCAGGACCGGGCGGCGATCCTGTTCAAAATCGCCGACCGGATGGAGCAGAATCTGGAGCTGCTGGCGACGGCGGAAACCTGGGATAACGGCAAGCCGATACGGGAAACGATGGCGGCAGACGTGCCGCTGGCCATTGACCACTTCCGCTATTTTGCTTCCTGCATTCGCGCTCAGGAGGGCGGGATCAGCGAAGTTGACAGCGATACCGTGGCGTATCACTTCCACGAACCGCTGGGCGTCGTCGGGCAAATCATTCCGTGGAACTTCCCGCTGCTGATGGCGAGCTGGAAAATGGCGCCCGCGCTGGCGGCGGGAAACTGCATTGTGCTGAAACCGGCGCGTCTGACCCCTCTCTCGGTGCTGCTGCTGATGGAAATCGTTGGCGATCTTTTGCCGCCGGGCGTGATTAACGTGGTTAACGGCGCGGGCGGGGAGATAGGGGAATATCTGGCTACCTCAAAACGGATCGCCAAAGTGGCGTTTACCGGGTCGACGGAGGTGGGCCAGCAGATCATGCAGTACGCCACGCAGAACATTATCCCGGTGACCCTCGAGCTGGGCGGGAAATCCCCGAACATCTTCTTCGCAGACGTAATGGAGGAAGAGGATGCCTTCTTCGATAAAGCCCTGGAAGGGTTTGCGCTGTTTGCGTTTAACCAGGGCGAAGTCTGCACTTGCCCAAGCCGCGCGCTGGTGCAGGAGTCCATCTATGAGCGCTTTATGGAGCGGGCCATTCGCCGCGTCGAGTCTATCCGCAGCGGTAACCCGCTCGATAACGCCACGCAGATGGGGGCGCAGGTCTCGCATGGACAGCTGGAAACTATCCTCAACTACATCGACATCGGCAAGAAAGAGGGGGCGGATATTCTCACCGGCGGGCGTCGTAAGGTACTCGGTGGGGATCTGCAGGACGGGTATTATCTGGAGCCGACGATCCTGTTCGGTCAAAACAACATGCGCGTCTTCCAGGAAGAAATTTTCGGACCGGTACTGGCCGTGACCACCTTCAAAACGATGGAGGAGGCGCTGGAGATTGCCAACGACACGCCGTATGGCCTGGGAGCAGGCGTCTGGAGCCGCAACGGTAATCTGGCCTATAAAATGGGCAGAGGCATTCAGGCCGGGCGCGTATGGACCAACTGCTACCACGCCTATCCTGCGCACGCGGCATTTGGCGGTTATAAGCAATCGGGCATCGGGCGTGAAACCCACAAGATGATGCTGGAGCATTATCAGCAGACGAAATGTTTGCTGGTCAGCTACTCCGATAAGCCGTTGGGGCTGTTCTAATCACCCAGCTCAGGCCGTCCATGCACGGCCTGAGCAATTTGCTGGCGCAGGCAGTTCAGAACCCCATCCAGTACGTATTGCACGCGCCAGGGCTGGTATTCGCGTTTGCGGAAGATGGCCGTCAGATCGAGCCACCACTCTTCCTGATGCGGGAAGCAGGGGACCAGCATCCCCTGCGTTAATTCTTTTTTCAGACTTTCTTTTGGTGCAAAAACAATCCCAAGATTATTTCTTGCCAGCTCCAGAGCCGTCTGCGTATTGTCGCAAATATAATTACCGGTCACCCGATAGTCATGCACGTCATCACTGCCATGCACTCGGAAACGCCAGATGTTGGCATCATCAACCAGCATGGAATCAATGAGAATACAGGAGTGATTAATTAAATCTTCCGGTCCCGTTAACGGGTGTTTATTTAAATATTCCACGGTTGCGAAGGCCGTAACGGAATATTGTGTCAGAACGCTGGCAACCAGACTTTCGTCTTTTGGCTGCGCATAAGTAATTAAAATGTCGCAGTCATCCGGAAAGGAAACGCCTTCTGAAAATTCATTCCGGTCCAGGTTGTAGGTTTTCAAAGAGATGCGAATGTCACCGATGTCTTCTATCTGATGGATCACGTGTCGCGCCAGGTAGGTCACGATGCCGGTTGGGGCATAGATCGTCACTTTTCCGCGCTTTTCGTGCTTATAATCCGCAATGAAATTCACAAGCTGGCTGTTCTTATCCAGTGTTGCATTAACGTAAGGGAGCAACGCTTCACCAAACTGGGTCAGGGCAAGCTGGCGCGTGGTGCGCTCAAAAACCTTGAGTCCAACCCGCGTTTCAAAATCAGACAGATATTTACTGACGTTGGCCTGCGCCATGCCCAGCAGGGCGGCGGCATCACCAATGCTGTGGGTGGCTGCAATGACGGAGATAATTTTTAATTCGCGTGGTTTTAGCTGTAATGTACTCATCATGCACACCCATCTATATGATTTTATATATAATATTATATAAACCGCAGCGTTGCATTGGCAATTTTGTAACCATTATTATGCGCCTCGCTTGTTTGGCATTTAAATGGATTACATAGAATGACTATTAAATACAATTTACTCATCGCTGCCACGTTATTTGCATCAACGTCTGCCATGGCTGGTGATTTTTCACTTGGAGCGGGGGCTGTATTTAATGAGTCTCCTTACAAAGGCTATAACGAAAATACTACCGCAGTACCGTTAATTAGCTACGAAGGCGATCGCTTTTATGTTCGCCAGACCACGGGTGGATGGATCCTGTGGAAAGACGCAAAAAATGAACTCAGCCTGACCGCAACCTGGATGCCACTGCATTTCGATCCTGATGACAACGACGACCATCAGATGAAGCAGCTTGATGAGCGTAAAGCATCTGCATTCCTCGGCGGGGCGTACTACCGCCACGAAAGCTGGGGGTCGCTGAAAGTGGCCGTTTCTGGCGATGCGATGGATGAAAGCGGCGGCGTGGTGGGCGAGGTATCGTACTTCCGTCCGATCAAAATGGAGCGCCTGACCCTGACACCTACTGTTGGTGTTTTCTATAGCGACGAAAGCTATAACGACTACTACTACGGCGTATCCGGCAGCGAGTCTCGCCGCTCCGGACTGGATCAATACACCGCTGGCGACAGTTGGACGCCATACGTTGGCCTCGCGGCTAAATATCAGTTAACCCAGAATCTGTACCTCAACGCCAGCGCGATTTACACCGTGTTGCCTGACGACGTGAAGAACAGCCCGATGATCGACCGCGATGACAGCTTCGCGCTGATGACCGGCCTGACCTGGCGTTTCTGATGCGGTAAAGCCGGGGGGCAGGTTCGCCTTACCCGGCCTACGATCGTGCCTGTCGAGCAGTTCCTGCTGCATATCCGGGATCTGAATCGGCCAGCATATGCCTCTCTACTGCTCCGCAATGGGCAAGATCTACATGGCGTTGAGATCCAACCTTTGACGCGGAACACCATCACTGAACTGAGCGCCATGTATGATGAGCTGGTGTTTGATATCCACGGCCGCGTTCCGTATGCGATCTCAAAAGGGCTGGGTTTTAACGTACGAGAGGCGTAACAGATGAACCGATTTATCATGGCTGATGCGGAAAAATGCATCGGGTGCCGCACCTGTGAAGCGGCCTGTGCGGTCGCGCATCAGGATGACTTCACCGCAGAGGCTTTTACCTCTCGCCTGCGGGTGGTGAAGGGGGACGCCTACACTACGGCTGTGGGTTGCCATCAGTGCGAGGACGCCCCCTGTGCCAATGTCTGCCCAACCCATGCCATCAGACGTACGGCAGGCGCCTGGCTTGTTGAGCAGACGCGCTGTATTGGCTGTAAAAGCTGCATGGTCGCCTGTCCGTTTGGGGCGATGCAGGTACGGCTGGAGGGAAACAGGCCACAAGCGCTGAAATGTGATTTGTGCCTGCATCGGGAAGGCGGACCGGCCTGCGTGGAGGCCTGTCCAACCCACGCGCTGCGCTGTGTTGATCCTGCCAGTCTTCGGGCTGAAAAGCTTACTGCATTTTATTGAAATTCCAGGTAAACGTCAGGCTGTAGCGCCAGTCTCTGTTGCGACTGTCTGTCGGAACATCCCCGACGGGTCTTGCCGCCTCAAGCGTGATGCTATAGTGGCGCGTATCGCCTACCATCACGCCGGTAGCTACTGACCCGAGCCGTTGGTGGGGCAAACCGGGCGTGTTAAACCAGGTTTGCGCGGTATCGGCCAGGATATAGGGCTGGATGGTGGCAAGCCAGGTGCTCTCTTTTCGCATCTGGATATAGCGCAGTTCTACCTGCCCGCCATAGCCGTAATCACCGCTTGCTTCACTGTCCTGGTATCCACGGCCAAACCGCTGGGCACCGAAGCTAACGCGTTCGGGTTCTGGCAACGTGTTATTTGACCAGTCCCCCTCCAAGGACGTTGATAGCCGCCACTTATCGGCAAACAGCCAGGCTGCGTCCAGATAGCTTTTCGTGAGTGTAAAATTAATATCGGGCCTGGGGGCCGAGACGATATCGGCACCCATCGCATCAATACCCTGACGAACGTTGAGTCGGCCGCTGATGCTGGCGGTTGTGAATTGATGTGCACCGTTGATGCCGACTTCCAGGGCGGGATAACGCGCGTGCTGATTGACGGAGTCAAGGCTATAGGTTTTGCCCTGCAGTCTGGCCTGCAGGGCATAATCATCCTGGCGGTCGGTGTAATCAAAACCGCTGGTCAGATTAATTTGTGATTTTTGCGTCAGCAGCAGGGGATAGCCAAACGTCACGCCGCCGTTGTATTGCGTTGTTTTTTGCTTCGAATCGACGCTGATATTATTCGGCAAAGAGAGCAGGGGAGAAAAATCTCGCGGCTCTTCATGGTAATAGCTGCCTTTGAGCTGCATCGTCAGCCCTTCATCGTTTAAAAACTGCTGCCAGTTGAGCCCGACATAGTTTTTTCGCGTGTTGCTATCTAACGGCACAAGCGTGGCCACGCCAAGCTGATCGCCATAGCTTGTCATGTTGCTGAGCGTGCCATTCAGCATCATTAAATCTTGCCCTTTACGGGTATCGATCGTCGAGGCGATATTCCAGCTCCGCTCTTGGTTGCCGGTTATTTGCATCGCCGCCGCGCCATAGATATTGGTTGGCAACTGCGCGTTAGCCGTAACCGGAACGTTCGGGGTGCGCGTCATCAGCTGGCTGTAGCGATCGAACGTATCCTGAGACAGCGGTTTTTCCGCCATGATTTTTTCGGACAAACGTTTAAGACGTTCGGCGATGTGCGGGTTATTACTGGTGATGTCGCTATGAGCGACATAGCCTTCAACCAGAACAATTTTAATATTGCCCTGCTGGAAATTATTATCGGGCAGCCAGGCATAGGAGAGTGGAAAACCGTCGGCCTTATAGCGTTCCGTAATATCGTTTATCAGCCCCGTGAGCGTTTTTAGCGGCACGGTTTTTCCGGCGTAAGGCCTGAAGGGCTGAAGTAATTCCTTCAAGGGATAACGCGTGCCGCCAATAAACTGAATGTGATTAATGGTAATGGGCGTTTCAGGCGTCAGCGTTGACTTCGGTTTTTCTATTTTGACGTTCGGCTGTTGAACGGCTTCAGTCTGTTCGGGGGCAACGTTACGAGAAACTTGCGCCGGGTTATCGGGGTTAATAATAGAGGGCAGAGTATCGGCGCGGGCCATGCTCAGCACAACCAGCCCCGTCAGCGAAAAAAGGAAGTGGTGTTTCATCGCGCAATCCCTGTTCGTCATCCCCGGTTGGGGTAAGTGTCGCTGAATAAAGCGCCCCTGAACCAGGGGCGCAGACAGGCAATAAAAGGATTACTGTTTTGGCGTCAGTAGGCTCGAGGTTAACGTGTTGAGCCCATTAATCGGGTTTGTCGTAGATGTATTTTGGGTTGTGCCTGCATTGGCCGTTACACCCGCAGTCAGCGTATTGAGGGTGGTATTGACCGTTGTGCTCAGGCTATTGTTTGTGGCTGTCACATTGGCATCGGCCGTCAGAGATCCTGTGCCGCTGCCTCCGGTGGTTGATGTGGGTTTCACTAGCGTACCGCTATCCGTGACCGTCTGGCCGACATTTTGAACGACCTGACCGACACCGCTAAGCCCGCTATTGCTGCTGCTAATGTTGGTCCCTACGCCGCTGACGGTGCCACCCACCTGGGTCAGCAGACCGTTGACCGGTGTGCCGAGACCCGTTGTGGTGCCTACGGTTTGCGTCACGCCTTGTACTCCGCCCAGCGTCTTGTTAGCCAGGGTCGTGGTATCGGTTGTTACCTGAGTGACTGCGGGGCTGCTTACCGTGTTGGTGAGACCCGTGCCGGTGTTACTGACCAGTTGCCCGGTACTGTTTACCACGCTGCCCGTCAGGCCGGTTACGCCGCTGACCGGTGTTCCGGAAGTGGAACTCGCCAGACCCGTGCCTACCGTTGAAACGGTATTGCCGAGGGAGGTGACCGACGTGGTCACGCCTTTAACCGTTGTACCCACACCGTTCGGGTTGTTTGGATCGCCAACGCCAGTCGTGACGCCTGTCCCCACGGTGGACACGGCACTGCCAACACCGCTGACGGTGGTTGAAACGGTTGACGTGACGGGATTATTTGTTGGAAGCTGGCTTCCGAGGCCATCCACAGTGGATCCGACGCTGGTCACGGTTTTACCAGCATCACCCAGTATCGTATTTACGCCTGCGGTAGTTGTTCCTCCACTGCCCCCTGAGCCTGAGCCTGAGCCTGAACCTGATCCCGACCCTGAACCCGTTCCGCCGCCAGCGCCTGTCCCGGTACCTGAACCCGTTCCGGTGCCCGATCCGTTGCTGCCCGAACCGCCATTGCTCGCGGTTGTGCCACTTCCATCATCTGAGCCGCTGCTGCTTCCCGTCGCAGGGTTATTTTTGGCTGTTGAGTGAGATCCGCCACCGCTTCCACTACAGGCAGAAAGAGAGAACGCGAGCAGTACCGCAACAGCAATAGCGCTGATGCGACTAACATTATTAGGTAGCATATGAATACTCCACGCAAAAGAACGCCGAGCGGCGTATTAGTGAGTATATGCAGTATTTTTAAATATGCATGAAAGTGGCTGAAGAAGGTATTTTTATTCGGTGTAGGTGGTTATTTAAAATAACAATAAGTTAGGGTGTTTAATCGGTGCTTAATTATTGAGAGAGTAGTTAGTGGGTGTAAATTAAAGGAATATTCCTAAGAAAACTCAATGGGGATGATAAATGAAACGCTACAGGATATATCCTTATTGTAAGATTCAGATCACGGAAAAATAAGGCTCTTCATTTGAAGAGCCTTATTATTTAACAATTCCCTTCGAGCCAGGCTTTTTCGATTTCTTCGGCGAGAATTTTAACCCCCGCTTCGATTTTTTCCAGGTCGGGGACGTAGTTCATGCGCATGCACTGATGGGTATGCGGCCATGGCTTATCCAGTCCCGGGAAGAAATAATCGCCCGGAACCATCAGTACGCCGCGCTTTTTAAGGCGCTGGTAGAGCAGTTCGGTAGTGATAGGCAAATCCTTAAACCACAGCCAAAGGAAAATCGCTCCTTCAGGCTTGTGGATCAGGCAGCGTTCTTCCGGCAAATAGCGGCGAATTGTCGCGATTGTTTCCTGAACTCGCTGGTAATAGAAAGGCTTAATCACGTCATTCGACAGACGAAGCAGATCCTTGCGTTTGATCATCTCGCACATCATCGCCGGGCCAATGCCGCCCGGTGAAAGGCTGATAATACCGTTCATATTGGTAATGGCGGTGATGATTTTCTCATTGGCGATGATGATGCCGCAGCGGCTGCCCGGCAGGCCCAGCTTAGAGAGGCTCATGCACAGGACAATGTTCGGGTTCCACAGCGGACGTGCTTCGCTGAAGATAATGCCCGGGAACGGTACGCCGTAGGCGTTATCGATTACCAGCGGAATGCCGTGCTGATTTGCCAGTGCATCCAGCTTCATCAGTTCGTCATCGGTGATCACATTGCCCGTTGGGTTAGTCGGGCGCGATACGCAGATCATGCCCGTCTCTTCACCAATATGCAGGTGTTCAAAATCGACGTGATATTTGAACTGGCCTTCCGGCAGCAGCTCGATGTTCGGGCGCGCGGAGACGAACAGATCCTCTTCCAGGCCGGAATCGGCATAGCCGATATACTCCGGCGCCAGCGGGAACAGCACTTTTTTGGTGGTGCCGTCGGCGCGACGCCCTGCGAACAGGTTAAACAAGTAGAAAAATGCGCTCTGGCTGCCGTTTGTTAGTGCAATATTCTGTGGTTCGATATCCCAGCCCAGCTCGTCACGCAGCATTTCGGCGAGGAGTGCCAGCAGTTCGGTTTTACCCTGCGGGCCGTCGTAATTGCAAAGCGCATCGGTTGCTTTGCCGCTTTCCAGCATCTGAGCGAGCAGCGTCTGGAAATAGGTCGTCATCTCCGGAATTTGAGCCGGGTTTCCGCCGCCGAGCATGATTGCGCCCGGTGTGCGCAGCCCGTCGTTGAGGTCCTCCATCAGGCGAGTAATGCCTGAATGGCGGGTAAATTTGTCGCCGAAAAGTGAAAACGTCATAGCAGGTGATCTGTCGAGCTTATTTTGAAAGTGGGTAACCATAACGCTAGCACCGTGTTGGTGCAAATCGGGTGGTGTGGTCGGATTTGTTGTTTTATAGGGCGGGAGTGGGTTTGTGTAGTGAATAGTTCTGGAGCTCCTCCCCTCTCCCCATGGGGAGAGGGTTAGGGTGAGGGGTATGATCTACTGATTCCCCGCCCAGACGACCATCACCTTATCGCCATCATGTTCACGTACGAAGCCATACCCCTCTTTCAGCGACAGCGTGGTTTGTTTGCCTTCACCAATCGCCGGGTGGCGGGCGCGGAACTGACCCAGCGTTTGCCAGTGGGCGACGGTTAAGGCCTGCTTGCCCGTGACGTCCTGCCAGTTCATATCCGAGCGGGTGCCCTGCAGCGGGTCGGAGCCTGTCGGCCCGAATGGGCGCTCGGACTCATCCCCGTAATAGATTTGCACGCTGCCCGGTGCCAGCAGAAGCAGCTCCGCCGCGCGCGGGCCCCCTTCGCGGAACAGGCGCGTATCGTGGGATGAGAGATAGCTCAGCACGTTGAAGCTTTGCAGCTTCTCCGCCATCTGCTGCCAGGTGAGATCCATATCGGCCAGACAATCCACCGCTTTTGCCGCCTGTTCCTGATAATCAAAGTTGATCATCGCATCGAAGCCGTGGCGGTAATAATCGCTCTGCATGACGCCGTGGCCCCAGGATTCCCCGGTCATCCAGAACGGTGCGTTGTCGAGCTTTTTATCCGGGTGAGCGCCTTTCCAGGCAGCCAGCGCCTGGCTTGCCTGGTCTTTCAGCTGTTTCCAGGCCGCAAGCTCAACGTGTTTCGCCGTATCCACCCGGAAACCGTCGATGCCGTAGTCACGTACCCACTGGCTGAGCCAGTGGGTCAGGTAGTCGCGCGGGGTATAGCCCGGAATCGCTTTCGCGTGGGTATCGGGCTTGTGTTGATAGAAATTGGGTAACCCGGAAGAGACGGTGGATTCCGTTTTCAGGTCGGGCAGGAACGCCAGCGACATCGTTAAATCGTCGAAGCCGGGATTATCGTAATCACCGATGTCGGTGCGGATCCACTTTTTACCCCACCATTTTTCCCATGCGGCTTTATCGCCGAAGTTGATGTAGTCGTTAAAGCTGTGCCAGCTTTGTCCCGCGCCCGGCTTCCAGTCCGTCCAGCGTTCTCCCAGCGTCTTTTTCAGCTCGTCACCCTGCAGGTACAGGGCTCCAAACTGATACTCCTGCATGTCTGCAAGCGTGGCATAGCCAGCGTGGTTCATAACGATATCGAACAGAATGCGGATCCCGCGCTTGTGCGCTTCGTCGACAAGATGGCGTAAATCATCTTCGGTGCCCATGTTGGCGTCGAGTTTTGTCCAGTCCTGGGTGTAGTAGCCGTGATAGGCGTAGTGAGGAAAATCTCCTTTGGTGCCACCGCCGACCCAGCCGTGGATCTGCTCAAGCGGGGAGCTTATCCAGAGCGCGTTCACTCCCAGCTGCTGCAGGTAGTCGAGCTTGCCGGCGAGTCCCTTGAGGTCACCACCGTGGAAGGTGCCTATCTCCTGCATACCGTCTTTATGGCGACCGTAGCTGTTGTCGTTACCCGGGTCACCATTCGCATAGCGGTCGGTCAGCACAAAATAGACGGTGGCATTTTGCCAGCTAAACGGCGCAGGCCTGTCGGTTTCGGCGCGCTCAAGCAGCAGCAGGCCGTTACTGTTGACGGCTGGCTGCAGAGTGATGTTTCCATTCTGCACCGTCGCCGTCTGTTTACTGTAGTAGTCGCGCACGACGGAGCCTTCCGGGAAGGTATGGCTGACGTCCAGCGTCAGCGGCTTACCGTCCCACTTCGGACACTGACGGATGACGTTTGCAACCGGCTGTTCTGCGGCGCTCTGAATCGTCAGCAGCAGGGTGGGCGTGCCGGAGCGGGTATCAATCCGCATCTGGTATTCACCGTCGCGGAAAAGGCGCCACTGCGGCGGCGTGCCGTCACAGGGCTTGAGCGACAGCATCTCATTGAGTTTTATCGCGCCTGTAGGCTGCCAGCACGTCTTGTCAAAACTCAGCGTAAGAGGACGCGTACCCTTCGCAAGCTTTGCCTGGCTGGTGAAGACCCCGGTGCCTTCGGCGCTAAATGCGCTAAACCTTGGCGATGACCAGTCGGCATGCGCCAGTGCGGGTAACATCAGAAAGGCTAATGCGGTACGTTTCATTCCTTTTTCCTGTCGCGGCATTTTTGACCAGTGTGCCATCAGACAAGGGGCAAAAACTCATCCCCTGTCGCTTTCCGCCAGGAGGATGCGTGAGGATGAGTGATCTCGCGCAAAATTAGGCAGTTATCTGCGATAGCGCACACAGTTTTTGTGGAATGATGTTTTTATGAGCAAGTTTCAGGTGACATAGTTTCGGAATTGGACTATTTCTATACGTGCTCTTGAAGTCTATTTTTGATATGATTTGAGATTCCGCTCTCAAATTTGTGAAAAAAATAAGGTGTTAGGATGATTACATCCGACCAGGAGACCTAATGATATCGACTCCCATTCGACGATATGGGGCTGCGATACTCATGTTACTCACCACGGCATTTTCGGGTGAGGTGCTTGCGAAGACGCACACGGATACAACGAGTAAGAAAGCCCACGTAATAAAGACGACAAGTAGTAAGGTTAGCAGTAAACAAGAGTATTCTCGCAATAGTGCAAAGAGTAGTTCACTTCCTGATTTGCGAAAATACCCTTCCGGAACACCAAGGAAAAAAGCGTTTCTCCGGACGGTAATGCCTTACATCACGAGTCAAAATGCCGCGATTACTGCGGATCGTAACTGGCTGATTTCCAAACAGTACGATAGCCGCTGGTCGCCATCCGAGCGCGCGCGTCTGAAGGATATCACGAAGCGCTACAAGCTGAGCTGGAACGGTAACACGCGTCGTGTGCCGTGGAACGCTCTCCTTGAGCGTGTGGATATCATCCCAGGCAGTATGGTTGCGACCATGGCTGCAGCCGAAAGCGGCTGGGGGACTTCTAAGCTTGCACGTAGCAACAACAACCTTTTCGGCATGAAATGCGTGAAAGGCCGTTGTACTAATGCGCCGGGCAAGGTGAAAGGCTATTCGCAGTTTGAATCCGTGAAAGATTCCGTTAGCGCCTATGTGGTGAATCTGAACACGCACCCGGCCTACTCATCGTTCCGGAAATCACGCGCTCAGCTGCGTAAAGCGGACCAGGAAGTGACGGCCAGTACGATGATCCACAAGCTGAAAGGGTATTCGACGAAGGGACAGAGCTATAACAACTATCTGTTTGCTATGTACCAGGATAACCAGCGCTTAATCGCCGCTCATATGTAATCGCAAAAAAACGCCTTCCACTGGAAGGCGTTTTCTTTTCTAGATCAGCACCTCGCTGTGGCGATCCCGATACTCTTTCGGCGTGGTGTCATACTCTTTGCGAAACACCGAATAAAAATATTGCAGCGACGGGTAACCGCACATCTGCGAGATTTCGTTGATCGACAGCGATGTGGAGATGAGCAGGCTGCGTGCTTTCTCCAGCTTTTCAGCATGGATGACGGCATGAATAGTTTCGCCCACCTCTTCTTTAAAACGCTTCTCCAGATTCGAACGCGAAATACCCACCGAATCCAGCACCTGATCGACCTTAATCCCTTTGCAGGCGTGGTTGCGAATATAGTGCATGGCCTGAATAACGGCCGGGTCGCTTAAGGAGCGATAATCGGTTGAACGACGTTCTACGACGCGAACAGGAGGCACCAGCAGGCGCTGAAGTGGCAGTGATTCTTTATCGAGCAGGCGATGCAGCAGCTTCGCCGCCTGATAGCCCATCTGACGCGTGCCCTGAGCAACGGAGGAAAGCGCCACGCGGGACAGATAGCGGGTCAGTTCTTCATTATCAATGCCAATCACGCACAGCTTTTCGGGCACCGGAATATGTAAGTGTTCGCAGACCTGCAGCACGTGGCGCGCACGCGCGTCCGTCACGGCAATGATACCGGTTTGTGGTGGCAGCGTTTGCAGCCAGTCAGCGAGGCGGTTTTGCGCGTGCTGCCAGTTTTCCGGCGCGGTTTCCAGCCCCTGATAGACCACGCCGCGATACTTCTCCTGCGCGACCAGCTGGCAAAACGCGTGTTCACGCTCAACGGCCCAGCGCTTGCCGCTGGTGGCGGGTAGGCCGTAAAACGCAAAGCGGTGGACGCCTTTCTCTTTTAAATGGAGAAACGCGGCCTCGACCAGGGCATGGTTATCGGTGGCAATATAGTGAACCGGAGGATAGTGTTCGGGCGAATGGTAGGAGCCGCCGACGCCCACAATCGGAACGTCGACGTCGGTCAGCAACTGTTCGATGACGGGGTCGTCATAGTCGGCGATGACGCCATCGCCCAGCCAGTCTTTGATGTTCTCCAGACGGGTGCGGAAATCTTCTTCAATAAAAATATCCCATTCGGATTGCGACGCCTGCAAATATTCACCCACGCCTTCCACCACCTGACGGTCGTAGGCTTTGTTGGCATTGAATAACAACGTAATGCGGTGACGCTTTTCAAACATGGCTCACTTCCTAATTAAGTCACAATACCGTTATCAGGCCCGTCGCTTGGTGGCCGAATCCATCCAGACTGCCAGTAAAAGAATTGCTCCCTTGACGATATACTGCCAAAACGTCGGGACGTCCATCATACTCATCCCGTTATCCAACGACGCCATAATAAATGCCCCCATGACCGCGCCCGCCACGCTACCGATACCCCCTGCGAGGCTGGTACCGCCAATGACGCAGGCGGCGATAGCATCCAGCTCGGCGATGTTACCGGCGGAGGGAGAGCCGGCGCCCAGTCTTGAGCTGAGGATCAGCCCGGCGATAGCGACCATCAGGCCGTTAATGGCGAAGACCGCGAGTTTGGTGCGTTCGACGTTAATACCCGAAAGCCGAGCAGCCTCAAGGTTGCCGCCAATGGCATAAATACGGCGGCCAAACGCGGTGCGCGTCGCCATAAACATACCGCCCAACAGTAAAAGTGCCAGCAGCAGGACGGGGGTCGGGACTCCGCGATAGTCGTTTAAAAGCCAGATGGCGCCCAGCACAATGACCGCCGTGAGCGCCTGACGCCCCACCACCGACGTTGACGCCGGAGAAGCGAGCCCCAGCGCCTGACGGCGCATGCGTCCACGCCACTGCCATGCGACAAACGCCAGCAATCCCACCACGCCGATAGTAAAGCCTATGCTGTCTGAGAGGTAACTCTGACCAATCTGCGACATGGCTGCACTGGTCGGGGAGACGGTGGTGCCGTTAGTGATGCCGATTAAGATCCCGCGGAAGGCCAGCATCCCTGCCAGGGTGACAATGAACGACGGCACTTTACGATAGGCTACCCACCAGCCGTTCCAGGCCCCCAGAACCAGACCCAGCACCAGCGTGACCGCCACGGTCAGCGGCAGCGGCCAGCCGAGCCATACGTCAAAAATCGCCGCCACGCCGCCGAGAAGTCCCATCATCGACCCGACCGACAGATCGATCTCCGCGGAGATAATCACGAACACCATGCCCACGGCCAGGATGCCGGTGATGGCGGTCTGGCGAAGCAGGTTGGAGACGTTTCGCGCGCTTAAGTACGAGCCATCGGTCATCCAGGTAAAGAACAGCATGATGACGATAATGGCCGCGATCATCACGAAGACCTGCAGGTTCAGCGCTTTTAGCCCTGCGAACGCACCGGGCGTCGGAACGGCGACTTTGATATCAGACGGATTGCTTTTCGACATGACGTTCGCTCCTTAAAGCGGCTTCCATCACCTGCTCCTGCGTCAGGTTCTGGTTAATCAGGTTGGCTTTCAGTTTCCCCTCATGCATGACCAGCACGCGGTCGCTCAGGCCGAGCACTTCGGGTAACTCCGACGAAATGACAATGACGGCAATCCCTTGCTGTACAAGCTGATTAATCAGTTTGTAGATTTCATATTTGGCACCGATATCAATCCCGCGCGTCGGTTCATCAAGGATTAATATGCGTGGATTAAGCAGCAGGCAGCGCGCCAGAATGGCTTTTTGCTGGTTGCCGCCGCTCAGGCGACCAATCGCCAGTTCCGGAGAGGATGTTTTGACCTTCAGACGGGCGAGTGACTGGAGGATGCACTGCTGCTCTGCGGCATCGTCCAGGCTGCTCAGCGCACCGGAGAAGCGATCGAGCGCCGCAAGCGTAATGTTTTTCCCTACCGCCATGACCGGCACGATGCCGTCTTTTTTGCGGTCTTCCGGCACCATGGCAATGCCGCGGGCGATCGCCTGCTGGCAGTTGTCGATTTTCACCGGCTGGCCGTCGATATAAATCGTGCCCTCCCAGCGCCCCGGCCACACGCCAAACAGACACTGTACGGCCTCCGTGCGCCCGGCACCGACTAACCCGGCAATACCGAGAATTTCGCCGCTGTGCAGAGAAAACGAGACGTTATTGACGCGCCTGATGTGGCGGTTAACGGGGTGCCACGCGGTCAGGTTTTCCACGCGCAGCACTTCATCTCCTTTGGTATGAGGTTCATTCGGGTAGAGCGCCGTCAGCTCGCGCCCTACCATCATGGTGATGATGTCATCTTCGCTCATCCCGGCGGCTTCACGCGTGCCGATGTGCTGCCCGTCGCGGATCACGCAGATGGTGTCCGAAATGGCTTTAACCTCGTTCAGCTTATGTGAAATGTAGATGCAGGCGATGCCGTGGTTTTGCAGATCGCGGATGATATTGAGCAGAACCACGGTTTCCTGTTCGGTGAGCGAGGCTGTAGGCTCATCGAGGATCAGCAGCCTGACCTGCTTATTGAGCGCTTTCGCTATTTCGACCAACTGCTGTTGCCCAAGGCCCAGGTCACCCACGCGGGTATCTGGTGAAATGCTGAGGCTCACCTGCGCCAGCAGCTTTTCACAGCGGAGCGTCATGGTGTCGTAATCCAGCACGCCGTGGCGGGAAATTTCGGCCCCGAGGAAAATGTTCTCCAGCACGGTGAGATGCTTCACCAGCGCCAGCTCCTGGTGGATGATGGCGATGCCTTTACGTTCGGTATCACGAATGTGTGTCGCCTGGATAACTTCACCGGCAAAGACGATTTCGCCTTCGTAGCTGCCGTGCGGGTAGATCCCGCACAGCACTTTCATCAGCGTCGACTTGCCCGAGCCGTTCTCGCCACACAGCGAAACCACTTCGCCGGGGTTCAACCGGAGGCTGACGTTATCGACGGCTTTCACCGTGCCGAAGCGCTTGGTGATGCTTTTCATTTCAAGTAAATAAGGCATAACTGCTCCACATAACCCGAGGGAAGAACAGTACAACGTGATGCGCCCCCGCAAAGCAGGGGACGCGCCGGATTACAGTTCGCTCTTCTTGTGGAAGCCGTCTTTAATGACGGTGGCGTCAATGTTCTCTTTATTGACTTCAATAGGGGTGAGCAGGCGAGCCGGAACGTCTTTCAGCCCGTTATTCAGCGTGGCGTCTGCTTTAGGTTGCTTGCCATTACCCAGTTCCACGGCGATTTCCGCCGCCGTATTGGCAAGCTCGGTAATCGGTTTGTAGACCGTCATGGTTTGGGTGCCTGCGATGATGCGTTTTACGCCAGCCAGATCGGCATCCTGTCCTGAAATGGCGACTTTACCGGCCAGCCCCTGTGCACTCAGGGCCTGGATAGCACCGCCTGCGGTGGCATCGTTGGAGGCCACAACCGCATCAATTTTGTTGTTGTTGGCCGTCAGCGCGTTTTCCATAATCTTCAGCGCGTTTTCTGGCAGCCAGCCGTCGGCCCACTGATCGCCGACCACTTTAATTTTCCCGTTGTCGATGTACGGCTTAAGGACTTTCATTTGCCCTTCGCGGAACAGCTTGGCGTTGTTATCCACCGGAGAGCCGCCCATCAGGAAATAATTGCCCTGAGGCACTTTGTCGATCAGGCTTTGCGCCTGTAATTCCCCGACTTTTTCATTGTCGAACGAAATATAATAATCAATGTCCGCATTATTAATCATGCGGTCATAGGCCAGGACTTTAATGCCTTCCTGTTTGGCTTCTTTCACCACGTTACTTAATACCTGGCCGTTATAGGGGATAATGACCAGCACATCGACGCCACGGTTAATCATATTCTCAATCTGCGACATTTGTGTTTCTTCGTTGCCGTTAGCCGACTGAACAAACACGCTGGCGCCGAGGGATTCTGCTTTTTTAACAAAAATATCGCGATCTTTTTGCCAGCGCTCCAGGCGCAGGTCGTCAATCGCCATGCCAATTTTGACCTCTTTGGCATGTCCTGCAAAGCTTGCAAGGAGGAGCGTAGTGCAGAGCGTTAGAGTCAGGTTCTTTATCTTCATAATTATTAGGCCTTTTTGTAGGGGTATATGTTGCTGAGATAAAAGAAACATTCACTGCTGGGACGCAGCAAATTTTTAACGCGGAAAGGCGGGCTGGCAATTACAGATTTTTATCTTCGCATTATGATATTTGGTTTATTTCTGAATTTATGACCGCGATCGGATTTTAAAATACGTAACGTCTTAATTACATTTGATTCTGGAATATGCGCCGAAAAATAGTTTGTCTGCGCATTATTTTGCGAGCCAGCGCACAGTTGTGCATTCTCTCAATAGCAGTGTGAAATAACGTAATTGAGCAACCCAAAATGTCTATTCACTATTACTCCTGTATCAACGACTCGCCGCATACCCTGATTATGGAGCTCAATATGCAAGCTTATTTCGACCAACTCGATCGTGTTCGTTACGAAGGCCCGAAAACGACCAATCCTTTAGCATTTCGTCACTACAACCCGGATGAGCTGGTGCTGGGTAAGCGCATGGAAGATCATCTGCGCTTTGCCGCCTGTTACTGGCATACCTTCTGCTGGAATGGCGCCGATATGTTCGGCGTGGGCTCCTTTGATCGCCCATGGCAGCAGCCGGGTGAGGCCATCGAACTGGCAAAGCGCAAAGCCGACGTTGCGTTTGAGTTCTTCCACAAGCTGAACGTGCCGTACTACTGCTTCCATGACGTCGACGTGTCGCCGGAAGGCGCATCGCTGAAAGAGTATCTGAACAACTTTGCACAGATGGTGGATGTACTGGCAGCAAAACAGCAGCAAAGCGGCGTAAAGCTGCTCTGGGGCACGGCAAACTGCTTCACTAACCCACGCTACGGCGCGGGTGCGGCAACCAACCCGGATCCGGAAGTGTTTATCTGGGCGGCCACGCAGGTGGTGACGGCAATGAACGCCACGCATCAGTTGGGCGGCGAAAACTATGTCCTGTGGGGCGGACGTGAAGGCTATGAAACCCTGCTCAACACCGATCTGCGTCAGGAGCGCGAGCAGATTGGCCGCTTTATGCAGATGGTTGTCGACCACAAGCACAAAATTGGCTTCCGCGGCACGCTGTTGATTGAGCCGAAGCCGCAGGAACCAACGAAGCATCAGTATGACTACGACGTGGCGACGGTGTATGGCTTCCTGAAGCAGTTCGGTCTGGAAAAAGAGATCAAAGTGAACATTGAGGCCAACCACGCCACGCTGGCGGGCCACTCTTTCCACCACGAGATCGCGTCTGCGATTGCGCTGGGCATCTTCGGCTCGGTCGATGCGAACCGTGGCGATGCGCAGCTGGGCTGGGACACCGATCAGTTCCCGAACAGCGTGGAAGAGAACGCGCTGGTGATGTACGAAATCATCAAAGCGGGTGGTTTCACTACCGGCGGCCTGAACTTTGACGCCAAAGTGCGTCGCCAGAGCACCGACAAATACGATCTGTTCTACGGCCACATTGGCGCGATGGACACCATGGCGCTGGCGCTGAAAGTGGCGGCACGTATGATTGAAGACGGCGAGCTGGATAAACGCGTGGCGAAGCGTTACAGCGGCTGGAACAGTGAACTGGGCCAGCAAATATTGAAAGGGCAGTTATCGCTTGCGGACATCGCGAAGTACGCTGAACAACATCAGCTGGCGCCGCAGCACCAGAGCGGGCACCAGGAACTGCTGGAAAATCTGGTTAATCACTACCTGTTCGATAAATAACAGCATTCAGGCCCGGTACGCGGAAGCGCCACCGGGCATTTCTGTCAAAGGAGTCACCGCAATGTATATCGGGATCGATCTGGGCACATCGGGTGTGAAAGCCATCCTGTTAAGCGAGCAGGGCGAGGTGTTAGCAACGCAGACAGAAAAGCTGCAGGTTTCACGTCCGCATCCGCTGTGGTCGGAACAGGACCCGGAGCAGTGGTGGCAGGCAACGGATCGTGCAATCAAAGCTTTAGGCGAGCAGCATAGCCTGCGCGACGTTAAAGCGCTGGGGATTGCCGGGCAAATGCACGGCGCTACGCTGCTGGACAGCGAGCATCGCGTGTTGCGACCCGCCATTCTCTGGAACGATGGCCGCTGTGCGGAAGAGTGCGCGCTTCTTGAGGCGCATGTACCCACGTCTCGTGAAATTACCGGCAACCTGATGATGCCCGGCTTTACGGCGCCCAAACTGCTGTGGGTGCAGCGACACGAGCCGGAGATTTTCCGTCAGGTGGCGAAAGTTCTGCTGCCGAAAGACTATCTGCGCTTTCGTATGACGGGCGATTTTGCTTCCGACATGTCCGATGCCGCAGGCACGATGTGGCTCGACGTGGCGAAACGCGACTGGAGCGAGGCGATGCTGGATGCTTGCCATCTAACCCGGGAACACATGCCCGCGCTGTTCGAAGGTAGCGAGGTAACAGGCACGTTGCTGCCGTACGTTGCGGAACGCTGGAATATGCCTGCCGTACCGGTGGTTGCCGGGGGCGGTGACAATGCCGCGGGTGCCGTGGGCGTCGGCATGGTTGAGGCAGGTCAGGCGATGCTGTCGCTGGGAACGTCTGGCGTCTATTTTGCCGTCAGTGACGGCTATCGCAGCAATCCCGAAAGCGCGGTGCACAGTTTCTGTCATGCGCTTCCTGGAAAATGGCATTTGATGTCGGTGATGCTGAGTGCAGCGTCGTGCCTGGACTGGGCGGCGAAGCTGACCGGGATGACCGATGTTCCTGCGTTGATTGCCGCAGCACAGCAGGCGGATGAAAATGCCGGTACCGTCTGGTTTTTACCGTATCTTTCCGGCGAACGTACGCCGCACAACAACCCGGAAGCGAAAGGGGTGTTTTTTGGTTTAACCCATCAGCATGGTCCGGCAGAACTGGCGCGTGCAGTTCTGGAAGGGGTGGGCTATGCGCTTGCCGACGGGATGGACGTGGTGCACGACTGCGGCCTGAAACCGACGAGCGTCACCCTGATTGGCGGAGGTGCGCGAAGCCCTTACTGGCGACAAATGCTTTCGGATATCAGCGGGTTGCAGCTAGATTTCCGCACGGGAGGGGATGTTGGCCCCGCGCTCGGCGCCGCGCGTCTGGCGCAGATTGCTATGAACCCGGAAAAACCGCTTTCACAACTGCTGCCGCAGCTTACCCTTGAGCAGGCGCATTTCCCGAACTCGGTAAACCATGCGCGGTACGCGGAAAGGCGCGCGGTATTCCGTAAAATCTACCAGCAGCTGCTGCCGCTAATGTCGTAAATACGCTTGTCCGGGAGAGGCACGAGGATGTCCTTTTTTGGTCTGTTCGTGCCTTCCTTTCCTTGCCAGTATGGTGTCACACCCACTGGCGAGGAGATCCATCATGTCACGTATTGCACTCATCAATATTGATACTCAGCAGTCCTTCCATCACCGCAATTACTGGCAGGAAAGCGAGATCCCTGCCTTTCAGCAGGCGATTCTGGGGCTGATTGATGGCTGCCAGGCACGCAATATCCCGGTCGTTGATATTTTTCATGTGGATGAAGACGGTCCTTTCACCCTGGAAAGCGGCTATGTCAAACCGATGGCCTTTTTACGTCATCAGCCGGATGTGGTTTTTCAGAAACACGTCCATAATGCCTTCACGGATACCGGGCTTGACCGCTGGCTGCGCGAGCGTGATATCAACCAGCTGATTATCTGCGGCATTCGCACTGAACAATGCTGTGAAACCACCGCCCGGGTGGCATCCGATCTGGGTTATGCTGTGACCTTTGTAAGCGAGGCGACGCTGACGTTTCCCATGACGTACAAAGGGATAACCCTTAGCGCAGCGGAAATTCGCCACCGTACCGAAACGGTACTGTCCGGGCGTTTTGCCGAAATTAAAACGGTAGCGGAGACGCTGGAGTCACTGTAATGCCCATCGACGTCTGGTTCGTCATGTTACCTGGAGTCCTGTCATTAGATATGACGGGCCCGGCGGAGACCTTTGTGCTGGCTGGCGACGCGTTTCGTCTGCATTACATTGGCCCGCAACCGGAGGTTACGACGTCGATTGGCCTGACGATGAACGGTGTTCAGCCATTGCCGGAGCGTCTTCCAGAGGGAAGTCTGCTGGTATTGCCCGGCGTGAGTGACTCCCGCTCTCAGTTTTCGACGCCACAGGCGTTACAGATACAGCACTGGCTGATGCGCCTGCAGCCGGTCATTTTGCACCGGGATATCATGGTAATGTGCGTCTGTTCAGGCGCTCTACTGGCGGCGAAATCGGGCCTGTTGAACAACCGTCAGTGTACAACCCACCATGACGTTATCGGCCGTTTACGCACTGCGGCTCCCACGGCGATGATTAAAGAAAACCGCATCTTTGTGCAGGATGAGAACATCTGGACCAGCGCAGGCATCACGTCTGGCATCGATCTGGCGCTGCATATGATTAACCGCCTGTGCGGCCCCGAAAAGGCGCTGAGTGTGGCGCGCGAGATGGTGGTCTGGTTCCGCCGTTCTGGTGACGATCCCCAGCTCTCCCCGTGGCTGCGCTACCGCAATCATCTTCATCCGGCGATCCATCGGGCGCAGGATGCGCTCACCGCCGAGCCGCAAAAAACGTGGAGCTTGCCTGATATCGCCGCGCTGGCGCACGTCAGCCCGCGCCATCTTACCCGGCTTTTCCAGACTCATTTAGGCATTAGCGTTCGCGATTATCTGGAGCAGCTGCGTCTGGCGGTGGCGGAGCAGTGGCTATTGCAGGGGCGCGGCGTGGAGCAGGCTTCGCTGGCGGCAGGGTTTTCCTCCCCGCGCCAGTACCATCGTGCCCGGCAGCGCAGCGTTAGCTGACGAAGCGGCGAACGTCTATTTTTTGCAGCAGCATCGACAGCAGCAGGCTGATCGCCAGCGTAGCGGCAAAAATCCAGATGATATCCAGCACCGGCCAGCTTTTTAGCTCAACGCCTCTTGTCCTAAGCGCGTGGATAACCAGCGCGTGAAAACCGTAAATCCCGAGAGAGTGTCGTGAAATGACGCTCAGTACGGGAAGGGGACGCGCATTCAGGGTGTTTTTAACGAGCGTGAGCAGCGATACGGCACAGATAAAGACCATCGGCCCGCAGTAGAGATACCAGGTATCGGCAAAATTACCGCGCCACTGCAGCTCATGCAGCGTCCCGCGTGAAATCACCGCCACGCCAGCGATAAACAGCGCCCCGCAGAGCCAGCTCAGACCGCGTTTTTGCGTCTCCATCATCCCGATGGCGCGCCCCAGCATGCCGTAAAGCACGTAGTAAAAGGTATCGCCGTTGATATAGAGGTTCACCGGCAGCCACTCAACGCCGTCGATTTTCTGCGAGACCGTATTCGGGTTGGCGACAATGCCAATGACCACCATCAGGGCCAGAAGCATTTTCCCGCTAACGTTTTTCACCTGAATGAGCGGGGAGACCAGATAGATAACGATAATGGCGAAGAAGAACCACAGGTGGTAGAACACCGGTTTTTGCAGCACGTATTTCAGCGATAGTCCGGCGTTTATTGAGGTAAACAGGGTGATATAGAGCAGGGCAACGGCGCTGTAAAACCCCAGGCAGGCCGCGATGCGGATGAAGTGCCTTGGCTGCGCGCTGCGCTCGCCAAAAAAGAGAAAGCCGGAAATCATAAAGAACAGCGGCACGCTGACGCGTGACGCAGAGTTGAGAATATTGGCGATATCCCAGTTAACGGGGCTGATGCTGTGGGCATTCGTAACGTACCAGGTCGTTGTGTGGATCATGACCACCATCAGACACGCTATTCCTCGCAGGTTATCAATCCAGTTAATTTTTGACGGCATCAGTTCCTCGTATTCCCTGTAAATTGAGTGTGACTCCCATTGTCCAAAAGTCTTCGTTTGGAAAATTCTGAGTTTTATGCGCAGGCTTGCCGGGAGACCGCGAGATTCGCAGAATGGCAGTCCTTAATCTATAAAAGTGTTGATACTAAAAATAACAGCCGCTGACCAGGACGGTAATAAAAATGATGATGAAGCGTGTGGCGTCACTCTTTCTGCTGTTGATCCTGGCGGGATGCAGTGCGCCGCAAGAAGCACCCGTGCAAAAAGCGCAGCAGGGTAAAATGAGCCCGGAACGTTCGCTGAATATGGAAGCGCTCTGTAAAGATCGGGCCGCTCGGCGCTATAACTCGGACGTTCAAAAAATTGATGTCACCGGGTTCGAGCGTTTTCAGGGAAGCTACGAGCTACGGGGCCATACGTCGCGCAAAGAGGGCTTTGTCTGCTCGTTTGATGCGGACGGTCAGTTTTTACACCTCTCCATGCGCTAGCCTGCTCGTATAATCAGCAGCCAGACGCCGTCAGCGTTCTGGCCGGAAGGCTTATTTCCCAATTTTCCCTAAACAACCCCGTTTCGTACTGTATATCTTGCAGCCAGCGGGTATACTGGTCCCTTCCATTTAAAACCACACGTATCCAGCACGAAATACTATGCAAAAGTTTGATACCAAGACCTTCCAGGGCCTGATCCTGACCTTACAGGATTACTGGGCTCGTCAGGGCTGTACCATTGTTCAACCTTTGGACATGGAAGTCGGCGCCGGCACTTCACACCCGATGACCAGTCTGCGTGCGTTGGGGCCAGAGCCAATGGCGACCGCGTATGTGCAGCCTTCCCGTCGTCCGACCGATGGTCGTTACGGTGAGAACCCGAACCGTCTGCAGCATTACTATCAGTTCCAGGTGGTGATTAAGCCATCACCCGACAACATTCAGGAACTGTACCTCGGGTCGCTGAAAGAGCTGGGTATGGATCCAACCATCCACGACATCCGTTTCGTGGAAGATAACTGGGAGAACCCAACGCTGGGTGCCTGGGGTCTGGGTTGGGAAGTGTGGCTTAACGGTATGGAAGTGACCCAGTTCACTTACTTCCAGCAGGTGGGTGGTCTGGAATGTAAGCCGATCACCGGTGAAATCACCTACGGTCTGGAACGTCTGGCGATGTACATTCAGGGCGTAGACAGCGTTTACGACCTGGTCTGGAGCGACGGCCCGCTGGGTAAAACCACCTACGGCGACGTGTTTCATCAGAACGAAGTGGAGCAATCCACCTATAACTTCGAATACGCTAACGTGGACTTCCTGTTCACCTGCTTCGAGCAGTACGAGAAAGAGGCACAGCAGCTGCTGGCGCTGGAGACTCCACTGCCGCTGCCTGCTTACGAGCGTATTCTGAAGGCCGCCCACAGTTTCAACCTGCTGGATGCCCGCAAAGCCATCTCCGTGACTGAACGTCAGCGCTACATTCTGCGTATTCGTACCCTGACCAAAGCCGTTGCAGAAGCTTACTATGCGTCCCGTGAAGCCCTTGGCTTCCCGATGTGCAACCGAAACAAATAAGAGGCGGCCATGTCTGAGAAAACTTTCCTGGTGGAAATCGGCACCGAAGAGCTGCCACCAAAAGCCCTGCGCAGCCTGGCTGAATCTTTTGCTGCGAACGTGACCGCCGAGCTGGATAACGCTGGCCTGGCGCACGGTAAAATTGAGTGGTTTGCTGCACCGCGCCGTCTGGCGCTGAAAGTGGCAAATCTGGCGGCGTCCCAGCCAGATCGCGAAGTCGAAAAACGTGGCCCGGCGATTGCCCAGGCGTTTGACGCTGAAGGCAAGCCGAGCAAAGCGGCGGAAGGCTGGGCGCGCGGCTGCGGCATCACCGTCGATCAGGCCGAGCGTCTGACCACGGATAAAGGCGAGTGGCTGCTGTACCGTGCGCACGTGAAGGGCGAAAGCGCGGAAGCGCTGCTGCCGGACATGATTGCCACGTCTCTGGCGAAGCTGCCTATTCCTAAGCTGATGCGCTGGGGCGCGTCTGATGTGCACTTTGTGCGTCCGGTTCACACCGTGACCCTGCTGCTGGGCGATACCGTTATTTCGGCCACCATTCTGGGCGTGGCGTCCGATCGCGTGATCCGCGGCCACCGCTTTATGGGCGAGCCAGAGTTCACCATCGACAATGCCGACCAGTACCCGCAGATCCTGCTGGAGCGCGGCAAGGTCATTGCTGACTACGAACAGCGTAAAGCCAAAATCAAAGCGGACGCGGAAGAAGCGGCACGCAAGATTGGCGGTAACGCCGACCTGAGCGACAGCCTGCTGGAAGAAGTGACCTCTCTGGTTGAATGGCCGGTTGTGCTGACCGCGAAGTTTGAAGAGAAATTCCTGGCCGTTCCGGCTGAAGCGCTGGTGTACACCATGAAGGGTGACCAGAAGTACTTCCCGGTCTATGCCAACGACGGCAAGCTGCTGCCAAACTTTATCTTCGTGGCAAACATCGAATCGAAAGATCCGAGCCAGATTATATCCGGTAACGAAAAAGTAGTGCGTCCGCGTCTGGCGGATGCCGAGTTCTTCTTCAATACCGACCGCAAAAAGCGTCTGGAAGATAACCTGCCGCGCCTGCAGACCGTACTGTTCCAGCAGCAGCTGGGAACGCTGCGCGACAAGACCGACCGTATTGCGGAACTGTCCGGCTGGATTGCCCGTGAAATCGGTGCGGACGTCAACCACGCAACCCGTGCTGGCCTGCTGTCTAAATGCGACCTGATGACCAACATGGTGTTCGAATTTACCGACACCCAGGGCGTGATGGGCATGCACTACGCGCGTCACGATGGCGAAGCGGAAGACGTGGCTGTTGCCCTGAACGAGCAGTATCAGCCGCGCTTTGCGGGTGACGAGCTGCCGTCCAACCCGGTTGCCTGTGCCGTGGCGATCGCCGATAAGATGGACACCCTGGCGGGTATCTTCGGTATCGGTCAGCATCCAAAAGGCGACAAAGACCCGTTTGCGCTGCGTCGTGCCGCGCTCGGCGTGCTGCGTATCATCGTTGAGAAGAACCTGAACCTGGATCTGCAGACCCTGACCGAAGAAGCGGTGCGTCTGTACGGCGACAAGCTGACCAACGCGAACGTGGTGGATGACGTGATCGACTTTATGCTCGGTCGTTTCCGCGCCTGGTATCAGGATGAAGGTTACACCGTCGACACCATTCAGGCGGTGCTGGCGCGTCGTCCGACCCGTCCGGCTGATTTCGATGCGCGTATGAAGGCGGTTTCCCACTTCCGTACGCTGGAAGCGGCATCTGCTCTGGCGGCGGCCAACAAGCGTGTATCCAACATTCTGGCGAAATCCGACGAGACGCTGAACGAGCGCGTGAACGCCGCGACGCTGAAAGAGCCGGAAGAGATCGCCCTGGCGATGCAGGTTGTGGTGCTGCGCGACAAGCTCGAGCCGGTCTTCGCGGAAGGTCGCTACCAGGAAGCGCTGGTGGAGCTGGCCGAGTTGCGTGACGTCATCGACGCCTTCTTCGAGAAAGTGATGGTAAACGTAGAAGATAAAGAGCTGCGTATTAACCGTCTCTCTATGCTCGAAAAACTGCGTGAGCTGTTCCTGCGCGTGGCGGATATTTCGCTGCTGCAGTAATGTGCCCGTTGTGACAAATGCTAAAAACCCGCTTCGGCGGGTTTTTTTATGGTGTTTTGCTGAAAATTTAACCTTGAAACCGTCAACACATTACCGCTATCCTTATCCACGTTAACTTTCTCGCGCTGGAGTGCCCCCCAAAAATGAACAAACACGACTGATGAATTTCGATCCTTGCTAAACGCCACCGCGTCGGCAGGGGATGTTTTGATTTCATTCAGGAGTGCTTATGGCTCATTTTGCGCAGTCCCCTTCTTTTATTCTGCATCAGGTCACCTGTCAGTTTCCGACGGGCGATACCCTTTTTGGCCCGCTGAATCTCACGCTGGAACCCTCCCTGTGCGCGCTGGTTGGCCGCAACGGCAGCGGAAAAACGCGTCTGCTGCGTCTGCTGGCGGGGCTGGACGAACCGGCTACCGGTCATATTGAACGCTTTGGCTCGCATGTATTTGTGGCGCAGCAGCATGTTATTTCTTCGCAGACGACGCTGGCTGAACTTCTCGGATATGATGCGATTTTTACTGCGCGTAAGCGCATCGACAGCGGTGATTACCAGCCTGACGATCTGGCGTTGCTCGACGGCTACTGGGATGTAGCCGAGCGACTGAGCGAGGCGTTTATCAATGCGAAGCTCCCGGCGTTTGATCCGGATAAGCCTGCCCAGGAACTCAGCGGCGGCGAGTGCATCCGCGCCCTGCTGTGCGGGGCGTTTACGGCTGAAGCGGATTTCATGCTGCTTGACGAACCGACTAACCATCTGGATCGACAAGGTCGGGCGTGGTTCTACGACCAGTTGAGTCGCTATCAGGGCGGCGTGCTGGTGGCCTCTCATGACCGCGAACTTCTGGAGCAGGTGCCGCGTATTCTTGAGCTGAGCGCCTCGGGTCTGTGCAGCTACGGCGGAAATTATGCGGATTATCAAGCCCAGCGCGATGCCGAACAGCAGGCTGCCCGCGCGGCGCTGGAACATGCGGCAACCGAGCGCAAACGCACCCGCGCGCGCATGCAAAAAGAGCATGATGACAGCCAGCGGCGGTCGGCAAAGACGTTACGCACCGTCGATACCCTGAATATCGCATCGTTCGAGCGGGTCAAATATAAAGGAGCGGCAAAGGAGCGGATCGGCTCATGGAAAAAACAGCACAGCGAGCAAAATGAAGCCCTGAACGCCGCGGTAAACAAGGCGCGTGAGCGGGTTGAAGACGATAACCCGGTGATGTTCACCCTGCCGGGAAGTCAGGTCCCGGAGGGCAAACAGGTACTGGTGCTGGAGGATCTGGTGCTGCCGCATGTGCCTGTTCCACCGCTTACCTGGCGTATGGACGGACCGATGCGCGTGGCGTTAAAGGGACCGAATGGCTGTGGGAAATCGACGTTGTTAAAAACCATCCTCGGCGAGGTTACTCCCTCTTCGGGTGCCTGTAAGGTATCCGTCAGCTGTGCTTATCTCGACCAGCATCTGTCGCAACTCGATCTCACGCAGTCGGTCATGACGCATCTCAATTTGAGTCATACCCCTCTGGAAGAGGGAGTATTGCGAACCCGTTTAGCACAGCTTCAACTGGGGGCCGACAAAGTGAAGCTCCCATTGGCGGAGCTCAGCGGCGGCGAGCGTCTTAAGGCTGCCCTGGCCTGCGCGCTGTGGCGTGCGGAGGCCACGCAGCTTCTTCTGCTGGATGAACCGACCAACCATCTGGATCTGGCTTCAGTCCAGGCCATTGAAGCGGCGCTGGCCGGTTTCCCCGGGGCTCTGCTGGTGGTATCACACGATGAGGCTTTTTTAAGAGGCCTGGCGTTAACGCATGAGCTGGTATGGGAAGAGGCGGGTTGGCGTTGTGATAGCCTGTAAAACACAAGCCCCCGCAAAGGCGGGGGCATTCAATCTTCATTACGCTATCTGTTTGCTGAGTGCAGGGTTGGCCTGAATCAGGCGCATCAGCCGTAACTCGGTTGGGGTGGGTTTCTCACGTTTTGACTCCCACTCCTGCACCATAGCCACGCTGACACCCATCGCTCTGGCGAATTCTTCGGTTTTCAGTCCTGTCCCTTTGCGCAATTGCTCATATTCTGTAAAGGGATTGGATTTTTGTTGCAGGGTAATCATCTGCGGTACATCTTTAAAAATGATCTGTTCCAGACTGCTCAGCAGTTCAAACTCAGGATCTTTATATTCCATTGAGGACTCCTCTTAAATCTCACATCGTGATCAAGAACATCAGAGAGCCAGTTAAGAATAGTCCCTAATACCAACCCAGGATCGTCACGGGTGTGATTAATTGTGCGGTAACGATCGCTGTATCCGATTCAGCAATATGGATAGTTATGCTAATTCCCTGATTAGTCATAGGTCAGCTTCGCCAGGTATTTTTTTGTAAATGATAAGAAATAAATCGGCAATAGCCGTTTTGCATGAAAAGAGTATCTTGCAAGGCTGACCTGGACTATCCTTGTCAGCGTCGGGCACGCGTGTGCCGGTGTGCGCTTTTTTGGGTGAAAGGAGTAATAAAATGGCGACAGGAAAGTCCTGCTCTCGCTGGTTTGCGCCTATTGCGGCGTTGTTGATGGTTGTTAGCCTGAGTGGGTGTTTTGATAAAGAAGGCGATCAGCGCAAAGCGTTTATCGATTTTCTGCAGAATACAGTGATGCGCAGCGGCGAGCGGTTGCCGACGCTGACTGCGGATCAGAAAAAACAGTTTGGTCCCTTCGTGTCCGATTACGCCATTCTTTATGGTTATTCACAGCAGGTGAGCCAGGCGATGGATTCCGGTATCCGCCCGGTAGTGGATAGCGTGAACGCCATCCGCGTTCCACAGGATTATGTGACGCAGCGTGAACCGCTGCGCCAGTCCAACGGTGCACTTGGCGTGCTGAGCCAGCAGTTGCAAAATGCGAAAATGCAGGCTGACGCGTCACGTTCTGCGCTCAAGCAAGGTGACGATCTTAAACCGGTCTTCGACAAAGTGTATGAGAAAGTGGTGACCAAGCCTTCTGAAGCGCTGCAACCGCTGATCCCGGCTGCGCAAATCTTCACGCAGCAACTGGTTCAGGTAGGTGACTTTATCGCGCAGCAGGATACGCAGGTGAGCTTTGTTGCCAACGGTATTCAGTTCCCGACCTCGCAGCAGGCAAGCCAGTATAATACGCTGATTGGGCCGCTGGCCTCCCAGCATCAGGCCTTTAGCCAGGCCTGGAGTGCGGCAGTCACTGCCACAGAATAAACCCAAAAACCCCCGCTTCTGGCGGGGTTTTTTTATGCCTGTCGAAAATAACGCTTGTCATTCCTCTACCACATCGGTATAACTATTCCCGTCGGTTTGTTACACAGACCTAAAGCAGTTTAGTAAAGCAGTCCAGATTGTTATCCATAGATACCCTTCGTAGTGACCCTTCCTTCATCGCTTAAAAATCTGTAACGCAATCCATCAAGCCGGAAGGCACAATATATTTGTTAATAAGGTAATTTCTATGTCTGCTAAAATGACTGGTCTGGTAAAATGGTTCAACGCTGATAAAGGTTTCGGCTTCATCACTCCTGACGATGGCTCTAAAGACGTGTTCGTACACTTCTCTGCTATCCAGAACGATGGCTACAAATCTCTGGACGAAGGTCAGAAAGTGTCCTTCACCATCGAAAGCGGCGCTAAAGGCCCAGCAGCTGGTAACGTTGTAAGCCTGTAAGCTTCCAACCCAGTAGCAAAAAATTTAAAAACCCGCCTTCTGGCGGGTTTTTTCGTTTCTACCGTTGCACCTGCGGGTTCACGCAGTTTATCTCCACCTTTCCGCTAAGGGCGGCAATTAGATTATCGACCGCCGTGGCCGCCATATTGTAGCGCGTCTCATGGGTGGCTGAACCGATGTGGGGCAGGGCAACCACGTTAGGCAGCGAAAGCAGCGGCGAATCCACCGGCAGCGGCTCCTGCTCAAACACGTCCAGACCTGCTGCATGGATCTGACCGTTTTTAAGGGCCTCAATCAGCGCCTTCTCATCCACCACCGGGCCACGACCCGCGTTGATGAAAATGGCTGACGTCTTCATTTTTTCAAACGCCTCTTTGCCAATCAGATGACGGGTTTCGTTCGTGAGCGGCAGAACCAGGCAGACAAAATCGGCTTCCTGCAGCAGGGTATCCAGCTCGCAGTAACGGGCGTTGAAGCGTTCTTCGGCTTCACCGTGATGGCGACGCGCGTTATACAGAATCGGCATGTTAAAACCAAAATGCGCGCGCTGCGCCAGCGCCAGCCCGATACGACCCATACCGACAATGCCCAGCGTCTTGCCGTGAACGTCCACGCCGAACCAGTCCGGACCAATGCTTTTTGTCCATTCGCCCGCTTTGACGCGCTCAGCCACTTCCACCACGCGACGGGCCGTGGTGAGCATCAGCGCCATCAGCGTATCGGCCACGGTTTCCGTCAGGGCATGTGGGGTATGCATCAGCAGGATCTTGCGGGCGTTAAGGGCATCCACGTCGAAGTTGTCGTAACCCACGGAAACGGTTGAGGTAGCACGAAGCTTCGGCATTTTTTCCAGCAGGGCGACATCCACTTTCTCGCTTGAACCCAGCAGGCCTTCGGCGCTGGCGAACGCGTCGGCGTGCTGTGCCACGGTTTCCGGGCTCAGGTTCTTCACCTGCGTGACGGTGAAGTGTTCTTCAAGGCGTTTCTGCAGATCTTCCGGCAGTGCTTTATACAAAATGACGGACGGCTTCATGCTAATCTCCGTTGATTTTTAAGGATTCAGGCGTGGCGAGCGCCGATAGGGTGTTGTTGATTATTAGCAGGCTTAACAATCAGAGTAAGCCACACGGAGGCGAAAAGCGCCACCCCCATAAAGATGTACGATGCGGACGGGCTGCCGGTGGCACCGTTCAGGTAGCCGACGAACCAGGAGCCGCAGAACGAGCCCAGCGCACCCATGCTGTTAATTAACGCCATTGCGCCACCCGCAACGTTACGCGGGAGCATCTCCGGGATGATGGCAAAGAACGGTCCGTAAGGGGCGTACATGGCCGCACCGGCAATCACCAGCAGGGTGTAAGAGGCCCAGAAATGGTTTGCGCCCACGGCCCAGGAGCCAATAAAGGCGAAGGCAGCAATCAGCAGCAGCGGCCAGACAAACAATTTACGGTTCTGCAGCTTGTCCGATGCCCAGGAGACGACGATCATGGCGATGGTTGCCGCCAGATATGGTACGGATGACAGCCAGCCTACTTCGACCATGCCGAGGTTCTCGCCGCCGCTGCGGATAATGGACGGCAGCCACAGCACAAAGCCGTACACGCCAATGCTCCAGGTAAAATACTGCGCGCAGAGCAGGATCACGTTACGCGAGCGGAAGGCTTCGCCGTAGTTACGTACCGCCTTCAGGCCCTGCTGTTCTTTGTCCAGTTGCGCCTGCAGCGCCGCTTTTTCATCTTCAGAAAGCCATTTCGCCTGGGCTGGTTTATCTTTCACCAGCACCCACCAGCAGAAGGCCCAGATAATCGCCGGCACCCCTTCAATGATAAACATTTCGCGCCAGCCGAAGGACTGGATCAGGTAGCCGGACACCACCGACATCCACAGTACCGTTACCGGGTTACCGAGGATAAGGAAGGTATTCGCGCGCGAGCGTTCAGATTTGGTAAACCAGTTGCTGATGTAGATCAGCATCGCCGGCATAACCGCCGCCTCAACGACGCCGAGGATAAAGCGAATGGCGGCCAGGGCAGGAATATTGTTCACCATGCCGGTCAGTGACGCGCAGGCGCCCCACAGGATCAGACAGATGAAGATCAGCTTACGCACGCTGCGGCGTTCCGCATAAATCGCGCCGGGGATCTGGAAGAAGAAGTAGCCCAGGAAGAAAAGGGCACCCAGCAGGGAGGAGATACCTTTGGTGATGCCAAGGTCCTCTGTGATCCCTGCCGCAGACGCGAAGCTGAAGTTGGCACGGTCAAGGTACGCCAGGCTGTACGTGATAAACACGATTGGCATGATGTACCACCAGCGTTTTACTGCATTGGTCGAACTGTTCATAGGCTTGCCTCTGTTGTTGAGGTTGTTACCGCCGTTGTCTGTAGGGTACACGGTGGCTTAATTATTTGGTGCGGCTTGCTGCCCTCACCCTGGCCCTCTCCCACAGGGAGAGGGAATTTAAACGCCGAGCTGTGCTCGCGTTGGTAATCCTTCGCTGTCGCCCTGCACCTGAATGGCCAGCGAGCCAATCTTGTTGCCTCGCGCGACGGCCTGCGGCAGCGTTTTGCCTTCCAGCAGGGCGCTAATCACGCCCACGGCAAAGCCGTCGCCCGCGCCGACGGTGTCGACTACGTTCTCGACCTTCACCGCCGCGACCGCGCCCTGTTCGCCGTCGGCCGTTTTAAACCATGCGCCATCAGCACCGGTTTTCAGCACCACCGCTTTTACCCCTTTATTCAAATAGAAATCGGCAATGCCTTCCGGCGTGCTTTCGCCTGTGAGGATCATCCCTTCTTTCAGGCCTGGCAGAACCCAGTCCGCCCTGAACGCCAGACGGTTCAGTTTCTCCACCATTTCCGCTTCGCTTTTCCACAGCACCGGGCGCAGGTTGGGGTCGAACGATATGGTTTTCCCCTGGGCTTTCAGGGTGGCTGCCGCATGATCCAGCAGCTCATACGAGCTGGCAGACAGCGCGGCCGCCACGCCGCTCAGGTGCAGATGGCGCGCGGCGGCAAAGTAATCTGTGTGGTAATCCGCGACAGACAGGTGGCTTGCGGCCGATCCTTTACGGAAATACTCCACGATGGGATCGGTTCCATTTTCGACCTTAGATTTAAGCTGAAAGCCGGTAGGGAAGCGTCCGTCGAGGGTGACGCCTGCGGCATCAATCCCCTCTTTTTTCAGCGAATCGAGAACGAAATGACCAAAGCTGTCATCCCCCACGCGGCTGACCCAGCCCACGTTCAGGCCAAGACGCGCCAGGCCGGTTGCGACGTTGAGTTCAGCGCCTGCGACGCGTTTGATAAAGTGCTCTACCGCGCTCAGCTCGCCCGTTTCGGTGGCGACAAACATCGCCATGGCCTCGCCGATCGTGATGACATCCAGCGTCTTGTGCATGGTTTACTCCTCGCGCAGCAGGTTGACGTAATGGCGGGTAACGGCGGTTAAATCCGCCCCTTCCAGCGGGAACTCGATACCGCGCGGGGCATCGGCAGGCAGCTGGCCGAGCAGATCCAGCCAGCGCGCATCGGCGCGATCCGGCGCCACTGCGCGGAAGTTATCTTTGTGCGGCACGGCGGCTTTCACGTGGATATAGCTCACCGCAGGGGCCAGATGACGGGCGGCCTCTTCGGGGGAATCGCCAACCCATAGCCAGTTGCCCATGTCGAAGGTTAGCGTGACGGGTAAAGCCATTTCCCGACAGGCGGCCTGGAAGCGCTGCATGGGGGCGAGCTGCCCGCAGTCGGTCTGATCGTTCTCCACGACCAGCGCCATACCGCTTGCATTAAGCAGGCTACGCAAGTCGTCAAGAGGCTGCGCGTCGCGGAAATGGCCCAGGGAAACCTTCAGCCACAGGGCGTTCAGGGTGTTGGCTTCAGAAAGATAGCGGGGCAGGTCCGGGTTGAGGTTGCCGTCGGGCATAAACAGGGCGGCGGGTGCGGAGTAGCACGCCAGCAGGCCCAGCAGCTCAATGGATTCACCCAGCGCAGGCAGTGCCAACAGCTCTTCGCTGTTGAACAGTTCCCGGCGGATCTCCACGCCGTCTGCCCCTGCGCCTGCAATAACGGGAAGCATCGCCCGCTGACCGCCTGCCTGTCGCACCGGTTCCGCACCGTACGCGGCGGTGACCACCATAATTTTCCTGCCCATCTTCGGACTCCATCGCAACATATCAATACTATTACGCTAGATGGAACCGGTTCCAAAGAAAAGGTCAGGATGTTGAATCTATGATCGCTATCACAAGGGAAATTTAACGCGCGGTGGAGCCACGAACGATCAGCTCGCCGGAGAAGACCTGCTCGCGAACGGCATCGCTGGTGCCTTCAATACGACGAACCACTTGTTCAACAGCAGCATAACCAATTTGCCAGGTGGGCTGCTTGAGGGTGGTAATGCCTACGCCAGCCAGTTCCGCCCACTCCAGTTCATCAAACCCCAGCAGACCGATGTCGCTGCCCCAGTGAAGGCCAATGCGCTTGAGCGAGCGGGCGACCTGAAGCGTCAGCGCTCCGTTGGCCGAGATAACGGCTTTGCGCATCCCGCGATGGCGCGTGTGGAACTGACGCAGGGTGTTGTCGAGCTGCCCGGCTTCGTGAAGCGGCGTTTCGGCATTTTCGGCGATCACGCCGGGATAACGCTCCAGCGTGGCGCGAAATGCGCTCAGGCGCTCGCGTCGGGTGTTGACCATCCCCAGCGGTTCACTCAGAAACAGAATGGCCTCGAAGCCCTGTTCAATCAGATGTTCGGTGGCGGTCGTGGCGGCCTGGGTGTTATCCAGCCCGACCACGTCGCAGGCAAATTCCGGGATTTTACGGTCGATGAGGACCATGGGCAGGGAGGATTGCTGCAGGCGATTTAAGCCTTCTTCACGCATGCCTACCGCGTTGACCACAATCCCTTCCACCTGATAGCTGCGCAGCAGGTCGAGATAATGCAGCTCCTGGTCGACTTCGTTGTTGGTATTACAGACCAGCGGCGTAAAGCCTTTCTCGCGACAGGCGGCTTCGATACCGCTGAGCACGTTAACGGAGTAGGGATTAGTGATATCGGCGATGATAAGTCCGATAAGACGGGTGCGACCGCGTTTTAGCCCGCGCGCCATGAGGCTGGGACGGTAGTCGAGATCGGCAATGGCCTGTTCAATTCGCGCCAGCAACGCATCGGACAGCAGGTGTTTCTCACCGTTAAGGTAGCGCGAAATGCTGGTTTTACCGGTTTTGGCGGCTTTCGCCACGTCGCTGATGGTGGCCCGGGCTGGTTTGCTCATCGCTGATTTCCCTGAATTTAGTGAGAATACCTTAGCGGGAAAATCGGACGAATCAAGTAATTTGCCCGGTGGCGCTGCGCTTACCGGAGGTTGTGGCCTGATGCCCTCCCCCCAACCCTCTCCCACGGGAGAGGGCGCAAACACTAAAAACGGCAACGGGGTTGCCGTTTTGCTTTTACCTACTGAATTGGGCTCAACGTAATCTCAACGCGGCGGTTCTGCGCTTTGCCTTCCGCCGTGCTGTTGCTGGCGATAGGGTTGGCAGGGCCCATGCCGCTGGTGCGGATGCGGTTTGCTTCAACGCCCTGAGTGATGAGCGAGCTGGCCACGGCGTCGGCGCGCTGCTGGGACAGACGCATGTTCAGATCCTGGCTGCCGGTGCTATCGGTATAGCCCATCACGTTCACGGCAGTCTTGTTGTACTCTTTCAGCACCATTGCCACGCCGGTGAGCGTGTTCGCACCTGCTGGTTTCAGCGTTGCGCTGCTGCTGTCGAAGGTCACGTTGTTCGGCATGTTCAGGATGATGCTATCGCCGCTGCGCGTCACGCTCACGCCGGTTCCCTTCATTTTGTCGCGCAGCTTCGCTTCCTGCACATCCATGTAATAACCAACGCCGCCGCCCAGCGCCGCGCCCGCCGCTGCGCCAATCAGAGCGCCTTTGCCGCGGTCTTTCTTGGAGGAGGAGAGCGCCCCAACGCCTGCGCCGACCAGCGAGCCGATACCCGCGCCAATGCCGGATTTACCCGCTTCGCGTTCACCGGTGTAAGGGTTGGTTGTGCAGCCAGAAACAGCCAGGGCACCGCTCACCAGAGCGGCAATAACGAGTACGCGTTTTTTCATCTTCTTTCCTTAATCCTTTTTATTCTTTGCCACGGCGAGCGTGGCAGTTGATTATGACGTCCAGATACGGAGAAAATTCCGGGTATAACTCTGAAATTTGTGACAAACCATAAACTGCCTCAGCAAAGAAGGCCGTAAAACCTGCACGCAACCAGGAGCGCACGCTTGAGCACCTCAACGAAAACCATTCTGACCGCCGCCCACTGGGGTCCGATGCTGGTCGAAACCGATGGCGAAAATGTTCTGTCGTCCCGCGGGGCACTGCCAACCCAACATCCCAACTCGTTACAGACCGTCGTTCGCGATCAGGTGCACAGCAAAACGCGCGTGCGCTGGCCGATTGTGCGTAAAGGTTTTCTGGCCTCGCCGGACAAGCCGCAGGGTATTCGCGGTCAGGATGAGTTTGTTCGCCTGAGCTGGGATGACGCGCTGGCGCTGATCCACGCCCAGCACAAGCGTATCCGCAACAGCTACGGTCCGTCGTCCATTTTCGCCGGGTCCTACGGCTGGCGTTCAAACGGCGTGCTGCACAAAGCCTCGACGCTGCTGCAGCGCTACATGAGCCTGGCGGGAGGCTATACCGGTCATCTGGGGGATTACTCCACCGGCGCGGCGCAGGCGATCATGCCGTACGTCGTGGGCGGGAACGAAGTGTACCAGCAGCAGACCAGCTGGCCGCTGGTGCTGGAGCATACCGATGTGGTCGTGCTGTGGAGCGCTAACCCCCTTAACACGCTGAAAATTGCCTGGAATGCCAGCGACGAGCAGGGCATTGGGTATTTCGACGCGCTGCGCAAAAGCGGCAAGCGCATCATCTGCATTGACCCGATGCGTTCTGAAACCATGGATTTCTTTGGCGACAGCGCCGAGTGGGTTGCCCCGCATATGGGCACCGACGTGGCAATGATGCTGGGTATCGCCCATACGCTGGTGGAGAACGGCTGGCACGATGTCGAATTCCTGACGCGCTGTACCACCGGTTTCGATAAATTCGCCGACTACCTGACGGGTCAATCCGATGGGATTGCGAAAACGGCAGAGTGGGCGGCAAATATTTGTGGTGTTCATGCGGAGAAAATCCGCGAACTGACGGCGTTGTTCCATAAAAATACTACGATGTTAATGTCCGGCTGGGGAATGCAGCGCCAGCAGTTTGGCGAGCAAAAACACTGGATGCTGGTGACCCTTGCCGCGATGCTTGGGCAGATCGGCACGCCGGGCGGTGGTTTTGGTCTCTCCTATCACTTTGCTAACGGCGGCAACCCCACGCGTAAAGCGGCGGTGCTGGCGTCTCTGCAGGGCTCGGTGCAGGGCGGCGTGGATGCCGTGGATAAAATCCCGGTGGCGCGTATTGTTGAAGCCCTTGAAAACCCCGGCGGTTTTTATCAGCACAACGGTCTGGACCGCCATTTCCCGGACATTAAATTTGTCTGGTGGGCGGGCGGGTCGAACTTCACGCACCATCAGGATACCAACCGCCTGATCCGCGCCTGGCAAAAGCCGGAGCTGGTGGTGATTTCCGAGTGCTTCTGGACCGGTTCGGCTAAGCATGCAGATATCGTGCTGCCGGCGACCACCTCGTTTGAGCGTAACGATCTCACCATGACCGGTGACTACAGTAACCAGCATATGGTTCCGATGAAGCGCGTAGTGGCCCCGCGAGATGAAGCACGTGATGATTTTGAGGTGTTTGCTGAACTGAGCGAACTGTGGGAAACGGGCGGCCGCGAGCGTTTCACCGAAGGGAAAAGCGATCTGCAATGGCTGGAGACCTTCTACCAGATTGCCGGACAGCGCGGTGCGGCGCAGGGCGTAACGCTTCCGCCATTCGCTGAGTTTTGGGAGGCGAACCAGATTGTCGAGATGCCGGAGAGCGAGCAGAACGCGAAGTTTGTCCGTTTTGCCGATTTCCGCCGCGACCCCGAGAACCACCCGCTGAAAACAGAGAGCGGAAAGATCGTGATTTACAGTGAGCGCATCGCCAGCTTTGGCTATGCCGACTGCCCGCCGCACCCTACCTGGCTCGAGCCGGATGAGTGGCACGGCAACGCCCAGCCGGAACAGCTGCAGGTGTTGTCTGCGCATCCCGCGCACCGTCTGCACAGCCAGCTTAACTATACGTCCCTGCGCGAGCAGTATGCGGTCGCCGGACGAGAGCCGATCGCGCTGAATACCCTCGATGCGAAAGCGCGCGGGATTGCGGACGGCGACGTGGTGCGCGTCTGGAACTCGCGCGGGCAGGTGCTGGCAGGGGCGGTGGTGAGCGACGGGATTAAACCGGGCGTGATCTGTATTCATCAGGGCGCATGGCCCGACCTTGAGCCCGCCGAGGGCGGTATCTGTAAAAACGGGGCGGTTAACGTGCTGACCAAAGATCTCCCCAGCTCGAAGCTGGGGAATGGTTGCGCAGGGAACACGGCGCTGGCCTGGGTCGAGAAATATGAGGGGCCCGAGCTTACCTTAACGGCGTTTGATCCGCCTGCCAGCTCATGATCCATGTCGGGTGCTGAGTATCATCCTGCCAGGCGCTGTCTTCAATGCGAAAGCCCTGAGCATGGTAGAAATTCACCGCCCGGACATTTTTCTGGTACACCTCCAGGGTTAAGTGCGAGAAGCGCTGTTGAACATGGTTCAGCAGCGCGCGCCCGATGCCTTTCCCGATGCATGACGGCGCCACAAACAGGGCGCCGACAAACTGAGACTGCATCACGCTGATAAATCCGCAAGGTTCGCCGTCCTGTTCCCAGACCCAGGTTTCTGCAGACGGCAGGTAAACGTCCCGCACCATAGCCTCGTTCTCTTTCCAGTAACCCGGCTCGATAAACGGATGCGCTTCCGTGGTGCTTTCAAGCCATAGGCTCAAAAGCGGCGCGGTATTCTCATTTTGCCATTTGCGGATCATGATGGCCTCCCGGATGACAGAAGCAGCCGGTAACGTGGTCATTGACCAGGCCACAGGCCTGCATAAAGGCGTAGCAGATGGTGGAGCCGACAAACTTAAAGCCGCGTTTTTTCAGTGCTTTCGAGAGCGCATCCGAGGCCGGGGTGGAGGCCGGGATTTCCGCGAGCGTGGCGGCCTGGGTGAGTTGCGGTTTGTTGTTCACAAACGTCCAGACAAAATCTGAAAATGATTCGCCGTTTTGCTCCATCGCCAGGTAAGCGCGTGCGTTGCCGATGATGGCCTGGATCTTACCGCGATGGCGGATGATGCCGGCATCCTGCACCAGCCGCTCCACGTCCTCATCGGTCATCGCAGCAACGGCGACGGGATCGAACTGGTGGAAAGCGTTGCGGTAATTTTCACGTTTTTTCAGTACCGTAATCCATGATAACCCCGCCTGCTGGCCCTCCAGGCAGATCATCTCGAAGAGCTTTTTGCCATCCGTTTCCGGCACGCCCCATTCCCGATCGTGATAGTCGATATAAAGCTGATCCTGGCTTACCCAACCGCAACGTTCCATCCGTCATCTCCCTTATTGATACTGATTTCGCAAAAATTTCGTTCTGACTGGCTTGACGTGTTTACTATAAAGACAATAGTTAATACAGGGCCATATGCTCTCTAAGCTCTTCCTGAATAACGACAAATATCGCCGAATTCGGCTCTCTCTGGGGTCGCGTTGATGATGATAAAAAAAATCAGTGGTCGCCATGCTGCTTCTGGCCTGGTGGGAATTTCAGCCTGCCTGTTCTTTTGTAATACAGCGTCTGCCTGGCAACAGGAATATATCGTTTCAGACGCCCAGAATAATACGGCGGAACGCTATACATGGGACGCGGATCACCAACCGCGTTATGAGGATATTCTGGCTGAGCGTATTCAGTCTTCGCAGAACGCGCCGGGACTTGCCCTGAATATACCGTCTGGCAGAACGACGGAGGGGGCAATGAGCGTGGGCTGGAATTTTCCCGTTTCAGCACGCATCACCACCGGCCCGGTGGTGGCATGGCGGTACGACGGCACGACTCCCATGATGATCAACGAGTTTGGTGATAGCGCGTCGACGCAAGCAATCACCGACCCGCTCTGGCATGCCAGCGTCAGCACGCTGGGGTGGCGCGTGAATACCCAGTATGGCGATCTCCGTCCGTGGGCGCAGATTAGCTATAACCAGCAGTTTGGTGAAAACCAGTGGAAATCGCAGTTTGGCATGCCGCAAACGCCAGCCCCTGCCCAAAACGGTAGCTGGATGGATGTCACCGTGGGAACGGATATTCCCTTTAACACGCACATGGCGGCCTATGCGTCGCTGGCTCAGGGGGAGCACACCACCACCGGTGAGGAGTTTTTATACACCCTCGGCGTCAGCGCAAATTTCTAGAGTTGTTACTTTTTTAAACGTTACGATAACATCTCGAATACAATAGCCACGGGCTTTACAGCGATAGCAGATACTAACATGCTATCGCTTTATTCCTGTGCCAGGTCATTCATTCCCGATTCCAGGCATTTCATTCCGTTCCGCCTGCATTTCATGCCGTTTTACCCCAGGTGTTTTAAGGTTTTGTTTATCGTTGTCCTCAGCGAACTTCCTTAATTTCTCTTGCAGGACAACTGCCATGAACACATCAACCTATAACCGCACGCGCTGGCTCACGCTCTTTGGCACCATCGTCACCCAGTTTGCGCTGGGATCGGTCTATACCTGGAGCCTGTTCAACAGCGCGCTTTCCGACAAACTCGGCGCACCGGTCAGCCAGGTCGCGTTCTCCTTTGGTTTGCTGAGCCTGGGTCTGGCGATTTCGTCTTCCGTCGCGGGTAAGCTGCAGGAGCGTTTTGGCGTGAAGCGCGTGACCATGGCGTCCGGCATCCTGCTGGGTCTGGGCTTTTTCCTGACGACGCACTCCAGCAACCTGATGATGCTGTGGCTAAGCGCCGGCGTGCTGGTGGGTCTGGTCGATGGCGCAGGTTACCTGCTGACTCTGTCGAACTGCGTGAAGTGGTTCCCGGAGCGTAAAGGTTTAATCTCCGCGTTTGCCATCGGCTCTTATGGCCTGGGCAGCCTCGGGTTCAAATTTATCGACTCCCACCTGCTGGCGTCCGTTGGCCTCGAAAATACCTTTATGATCTGGGGCGCAATCGTGCTGGTGATGATTCTGTTCGGCGCCACGCTGATGAAAGATGCGCCGCAGCAGGAGGTTAAATCCGTGAACGGCGTGGTGGAGAACGACTTCACCCTCGCGCAGTCTATGCGTAAGCCACAGTACTGGATGCTGGCGGTAATGTTCCTGACTGCCTGCATGAGCGGTCTGTATGTTATCGGCGTGGCGAAGGATATCGCGCAGGGCATGGTGAAGCTGGATGCTGCCACGGCGGCGAACGCGGTGACGGTCATCTCCATTGCCAACCTCTCCGGTCGTCTGGTGCTCGGTATTCTGTCTGACAAAATTGCCCGCATCCGCGTGATTACGATTGGGCAGGTGGTCTCGCTGGTCGGTATGGCGGCGCTGCTGTTCGCTCCGCTGAATGAAGCCACCTTCTTTGCGGCGATTGCCTGCGTGGCCTTTAACTTCGGTGGCACCATTACCGTCTTCCCGTCACTGGTGAGCGAGTTCTTTGGCTTGAACAATCTGGCGAAAAACTACGGCGTTATCTATCTGGGCTTCGGGATCGGCAGTATCTGCGGCTCGCTGATTGCCTCCCTGTTCGGCGGGTTCTACGTGACCTTCTGCGTAATATTTGCCTTGCTGATTATCTCGCTGGCGCTCTCAACCACGATTCGCCAGCCGCAGCGCGAAGTATTCAAAGAAGCGCATGCGTAAGCGGTATGAAAGAGGCCTCTGTGGCCTCTTTTGTCTTTATGCGAGACGCTTCCCGTCTCGATATTTTGTAAAAATTTACACCGATCACACTCTCTGCTGCCACTTTTCTCTCCCGCTGTGGTCTACTTACCGCGCTTGTAGACGTTTCTCATAACGCTTCCTTACGCATTTACTTACTCTGTCCGCTTTCTCTTTGAGATTCGACGGGTTTTTATACCCCTTCCCCCAGGGTTGTTTGCATGAAATACATTAGGTCTCTTACCCAGCAAAGATTGTGTCTGATGCTGGCTGTCTATATCGGATTATTTCTGAATGGCGCGGTACTGTTCAGAAGAGTGGAAGGTTATTTCGAAAACCTTACCGTAAGTAATTGTATTTTTGCCGCAATTGAAGTGTTCGGCTCCGTCCTCGCTACCTTCTTCCTCTTACGCCTGCTGTCCCTGTTTGGCCGACGTACATGGCAAATTTTGGCCTCGCTGGTGGTGATTATTTCTGCCGCCGCAAGCTATTACATGACCTTTATGAACGTGGTCATTGGGTACGGTATAGTTGCCTCGGTGATGACCACGGATATCGATCTCTCGAAAGAGGTGGTAGGGAAAGGCTTTATTGTCTGGACGGTTTTAACCTGTCTGATCCCGCTGTTCTTTATCTGGAACAATACGTGCCGCTATACGCTGTTACGCCAGCTGCGCACGCGTGGACAGCGGATCCGCAATATCGTTGTCGTCCTGCTGGCCGGTCTGCTGGTATGGGCACCTATCCGCCTGATGGAAACGCAGCAAAAACGCGTCGAAAAAGCGACGGGCGTGGATATGCCAAGCTATGGCGGCGTGGTGGCAAACTCCTATTTGCCGTCTAACTGGCTGTCAGCGTTAGGTCTGTATGCCTGGGCGCAGGCGGATGAATCCGGTGATGTGAAGTCGCTGATCAATCCACTGAAAAAATTCACCTACCAGCCACCAGCCGACGGGCTTGATGATACGTACGTCGTTTTTGTCATTGGCGAAACGACGCGCTGGGATCATATGGGCATTCTCGGCTATAACCGGGATACCACGCCAAAGCTGGCGCAGGAGAAGAACCTGTTGGCGTACCGGGGTTACTCCTGCGATACCGCGACCAAGCTTTCGCTGCGCTGTATGTTTGTTCGCGAAGGCGGTGCAAGCGATAACCCGCAGCGTACGCTGAAAGAGCAAAACGTCTTTGCCGTGCTGAAGCAGCTTGGATTTAGCTCAGACCTGTTCGCCATGCAAAGTGAGATGTGGTTCTACACCAATACCCTGGCAGATAATATCGCGTACCGTGAGCAGATTGGCGCCGAACCGCGTAACCGCGGTAAAAACGTCGACGACATGCTGCTGCTGGAAGAAATGTCGCAATCCCTCAAGAACCATCCGCAGGGTAAGCATCTGGTTATTCTGCATACCAAAGGGTCGCATTACAGCTATTACCAGCGCTACACGCGTGATTTCGCGAAGTGGCAGCCTGAGTGCGTGGGCATTAATAAAGACTGCAGCAAGCAGGAGCTGATCAATGCCTATGATAACTCGGTGCTGTATGTGGATACCTTCCTGAGCCGGGTGATCGACCAGCTGCGCGATAAGAAAGCGATTGTGATTTATGCGGCAGACCACGGTGAATCTATCAACGAGAAAGAGCATCTGCACGGTACGCCGCGCAAGCTGGCACCGCCTGAACAGTTCCGCGTGCCGATGATCATGTGGATGTCGGATAAGTACCTGGAAAACCCGGAGAAGGCGAAGATGTTTGCTCAGCTGAAGAAAGAGGCGGAGATGAAGGTGCCGCGTCGTCACGTTGAGCTGTACGACACCATTATGGGTTGTCTCGGCTATACCTCACCGAACGGTGGGATTAACGAAAACAACAACTGGTGTAAACTCCCTGCTAACAGCGTAAAAGCCGCGCAGTAGCTGCTCTGGCGAGAATATCGCCAGTTGAATGGCTTTTTGAAAATAAGGGATTGACGGGGGCGCACCTCAGCAGTAAGATGCGCTCCGCATTCGGCGAGTAGCGCAGCTTGGTAGCGCAACTGGTTTGGGACCAGTGGGTCGGAGGTTCGAATCCTCTCTCGCCGACCACATTCTGAAAAGGGCTAACCGCAAGGTTAGCCCTTTTTGCATTATGACCTTATCCCGTCAGAGTATCCAAAACGCCCCTTAGGTCCGCTTCTTCCTGCCTGTTAACGATTTTGTGACATAATCCATTGTATTTTTTTATATATAGATTGATCTTTTTTCGCGTTGCTTATGGATAACCTCAGCATTTTTCGCTGTGCGTTTTAGCGTTCATGGAATTTAGTGCTCAGATAATCACCATTCTGCAAGAAAATTTACCCATTCTGAATAAAAGTTAATCACTGATTGTTGCGAAATATGAAGAGACTTGTGCTGCAGGATAGCGAGTAGCATAAATTTCCCTGCTGAAAACTGGCATACATAGTTTTTTTAATCTTTGTTTGCGGTTTCTCACACTCAGCGTAAATCCCCGTCACCTGTATTGACGTTTTCACATTCTGTTGACAGATTGTAGGGCATGAGGGGCATTTCAGGGACGATCTGCGCTGCAACTCAAACGCTCTTCTGAAAGGATTCTCCATCCCTTTAAAGCCTTCGGGCATCACCGACCGGACCGGGTAAAAAATAAATAAAGGTCTGGCGGCGTAACACAACAAAGCAAAACATCACATTGGAGCAGAATAATGAGTATTTCCTTGAAGAAGTCAGGGATGCTGAAGCTTGGTCTGAGCCTGGTGGCTATGACCGTGGCAGCAAGCGTACAGGCAAAAACCCTGGTTTACTGTTCTGAAGGCTCGCCGGAAGGCTTTAACCCACAGCTCTTTACCTCTGGTACGACTTACGACGCAAGCTCTGTACCGATCTATAACCGTCTGGTTGAATTCAAAACCGGTACCACGGAAGTGATTCCGGGGCTGGCAGAGAAGTGGGACGTCAGCGAAGACGGCAAAACCTATACCTTCCACCTGCGCAAAGGCGTGAAGTGGCAGGACAGCAAAGAATTCAAACCAACGCGCGACTTTAACGCCGACGACGTTGTGTTCTCCTTCGATCGTCAGAAAAACGCGCAGAACCCGTACCACAAAGTGTCTGGCGGCAGCTATGAATACTTCGAAGGGATGGGCCTGCCGGATCTGATTTCTGAAGTGAAGAAAGTGGACGACAATACCGTTCAGTTCGTGCTGACGCGTCCGGAAGCGCCGTTCCTGGCTGACCTGGCCATGGACTTTGCTTCAATTCTGTCCAAAGAGTACGCGGACAACATGCTGAAAGCCGGTACGCCGGAAAAAGTCGACCTGAACCCAATCGGTACCGGTCCATTCCAGCTGCTGCAGTACCAGAAAGACTCCCGCATTCTGTACAAAGCGTTCGAAGGCTACTGGGGCACCAAGCCGCAGATCGACCGTCTGGTCTTCTCCATTACGCCTGACGCTTCCGTGCGTTATGCAAAACTGCAGAAAAACGAATGCCAGGTTATGCCATACCCGAACCCGGCTGACATTGCCCGCATGAAGCAGGACAAGAACATCAACCTGCTGGAGCAGGCTGGCCTGAACGTGGGCTATCTCTCCTTCAACACCGAGAAGAAACCGTTTGATGACGTGAAAGTGCGTCAGGCGCTGACCTACGCGGTGAACAAAGAAGCGATCATCAAGGCGGTTTACCAGGGCGCTGGCGTTGCAGCCAAAAACCTGATCCCACCAACCATGTGGGGCTATAACGACGACGTTAAAGACTACAGCTACGATCCTGAGAAAGCGAAAGCGCTGCTGAAAGAAGCGGGCCAGGATAAAGGCTTCACCGTCGAGCTGTGGGCGATGCCGGTACAGCGTCCGTACAACCCGAACGCACGCCGTATGGCAGAAATGGTTCAGGCTGACTGGGCTAAGATTGGCGTTCAGGCCAAGATTGTGACCTACGAGTGGGGCGAGTATCTGAAGCGCGCCAAAGCGGGTGAGCACCAGGCGGTAATGATGGGCTGGACCGGTGATAACGGGGATCCGGACAACTTCTTCGCTACCCTGTTCAGCTGCGCGGCGGCGAAAGACGGTTCTAACTACTCACGCTGGTGCTACAAGCCGTTTGAAGACCTGATCCAGCCGGCGCGTGCGACCGACGATCACAACAAACGTATTGAACTGTACAAGCAGGCTCAGGTTGTTATGCACGATCAGGCTCCGGCGCTGATTGTTGCTCACTCCACCGTGTACGAGCCAGTGCGTAAAGAAGTGAAGAGCTACGTGGTTGACCCACTGGGCAAACACCACTTCGAGAACGTATCTGTTGAATAATAAGTAGGGTGTTTTCCCTCTCCCTCCGGGAGAGGGCAGGGGTGAGGGGCGTGCATGCATCCCCTCACCCTCATCTTCTCTCAAGGGAGAAGAAATTTACATTTGTGAGCAATACAGACGTCACGCCACTGGTCGTGCGTCATCAGAGAGAATCCGGGTTATGTTGCAGTTCATCCTCCGACGTCTGGGACTTGTTATCCCCACGTTTATCGGTATCACCCTTCTCACTTTTGCCTTCGTCCATATGATCCCCGGCGACCCGGTAATGATTATGGCGGGCGAGCGTGGTATTTCCCCTGAGCGCCATGCACAGCTGCTGGCTGAACTCGGTCTCGATAAGCCGATGTGGCAGCAGTATCTCCACTATATCTGGGGCGTGCTGCACGGTGATTTAGGGATTTCGCTGAAAAGCCGTCTTCCGGTGTGGGACGAGTTCGTGCCGCGTTTTAAAGCGACGCTGGAGCTTGGCGTCTGCGCCATGATTTTCGCCACTGCGGTAGGTATCCCGGTTGGGGTACTGGCAGCCGTTAAGCGTGGCTCTATTTTTGACCATACCGCCGTGGGCCTGGCGCTGACCGGCTACTCCATGCCTATCTTCTGGTGGGGCATGATGCTGATCATGCTGGTCTCGGTGCAGCTTAACCTGACCCCGGTCTCCGGGCGCGTTAGCGATATGGTCTTCCTGGATGACTCCAACCCGCTCACCGGCTTTATGCTGATTGATACGGCTATCTGGGGCGAGGAGGGCAACTTCATGGATGCCGTCGCGCACATGATCCTGCCTGCCATGGTGCTGGGGACCATTCCTCTGGCGGTGATCGTGCGTATGACCCGTTCATCGATGCTGGAAGTGCTGGGTGAGGATTACATCCGCACCGCGCGCGCCAAGGGCCTGACGCGCATGCGCGTCATTATCGTCCATGCGCTGCGTAACGCCATGCTGCCGGTGGTGACCGTTATCGGTCTCCAGGTGGGGACGTTGCTGGCGGGGGCGATTCTGACCGAAACCATCTTCTCCTGGCCGGGCCTGGGCCGCTGGCTGATTGACGCGCTGCAACGCCGTGACTATCCGGTTGTGCAGGGCGGTGTACTGCTGGTCGCGACGATGATTATCCTCGTCAACCTGCTGGTCGATTTGCTGTACGGCGTGGTGAACCCGCGTATTCGTCATAAGAAGTAAGGGACCATCATGTCACAAGTCACTCAAAATAAAGTGGTCGCTGCACCGGTTCCTATGACGCCGCTGCAGGAATTCTGGCACTACTTCAAGCGCAATAAAGGTGCGGTAGTAGGGCTGGTGTATGTCGCTATCATGATCCTGATTGCGGTGTTTGCGAACTTCCTCGCACCGTATAACCCGGCGGACCAGTTCCGCGATGCGCTGCTCGCGCCACCTGCGTGGCAGGACGGCGGTAGCCTGGCGCACCTGCTCGGTACCGATGACGTGGGCCGCGATGTGCTGTCGCGTCTGATGTACGGCGCGCGCCTGTCGCTGCTGGTCGGCTGCCTGGTGGTGGTGCTCTCCCTGATTATGGGGATCGTTCTCGGCCTGGTTGCCGGTTACTTCGGCGGTATCGTTGATAACATCATCATGCGTATCGTCGACATTATGCTGGCGCTGCCAAGCCTGCTGCTGGCCCTGGTGCTGGTGGCGATCTTTGGTCCGTCGATCGGTAATGCCGCCCTGGCGCTGACGTTCGTGGCGCTTCCTCACTATGTACGTTTAACCCGTGCGGCGGTGCTGGTGGAAGTGAACCGCGATTACGTTACCGCCTCTCGTGTGGCGGGGGCCGGTGCGATGCGCCAGATGTTCGTGAATATCTTCCCTAACTGCCTTGCGCCGCTGATCGTTCAGGCGTCGCTCGGTTTCTCTAACGCCATTCTTGATATGGCCGCTCTTGGCTTCCTGGGCATGGGTGCGCAGCCGCCAACACCGGAGTGGGGCACCATGCTCTCCGACGTGTTGCAGTTCGCACAAAGCGCCTGGTGGGTTGTCACCTTCCCGGGTCTGGCAATCCTGCTGACGGTGCTGGCATTTAACCTGATGGGTGATGGCCTGCGTGATGCGCTTGATCCCAAACTGAAGCAGTAAGAGGCACGAGATGGCGTTATTAAATGTAGATAAATTATCGGTGCACTTCGGCGATGAAGGCACCCCGTTTCGCGCCGTGGACCGCATCAGCTACAGCGTAAATCAGGGCGAAGTGGTAGGCATTGTCGGTGAGTCCGGTTCCGGTAAGTCGGTGAGTTCACTGGCGATCATGGGGCTGATTGATTACCCGGGCCGCGTGATGGCGGAAAACCTACAGTTCAACGGTCAGGATCTGAAGCGCATTTCTGAAAAACAGCGCCGCCAGCTGGTGGGCGCCGAAGTGGCGATGATTTTCCAGGATCCGATGACCAGCCTTAACCCCTGCTACACCGTTGGTTTCCAGATTATGGAAGCGATTAAGGTGCATCAGGGTGGGAATAAGAAAACCCGTCGCCAGCGCGCGATCGATCTGCTGAACCAGGTAGGTATTCCTGACCCGGCATCGCGCCTGGACGTTTACCCGCATCAGCTCTCCGGTGGGATGAGCCAGCGCGTGATGATCGCGATGGCGATTGCCTGTCGGCCAAAGCTGCTGATTGCGGATGAACCGACGACGGCGCTGGATGTGACTATTCAGGCACAAATCATCGAACTGCTGCTGGAGCTGCAGCAGAAAGAGAATATGGCGCTGGTGCTGATTACGCACGATCTGGCGCTGGTGGCCGAAGCCGCGCACAAAATCATCGTGATGTATGCGGGCCAGGTGGTTGAGACCGGAAATTCTCACGATATTTTCCGCGCGCCGCGTCACCCGTATACCCAGGCGCTTTTACGCGCGCTGCCGGAGTTTGCTCAGGACAAAGCGCGTCTGGCGTCGCTGCCGGGTGTGGTGCCGGGTAAATATGACCGTCCGCAGGGCTGTCTGCTCAATCCGCGCTGTCCATATGCGACGGACAAATGCCGGGCGGAGGAGCCAGATCTGAACCAGCTGGCTGATGGTCGTCAGTCGAAATGCCACTACCCACTCGATGATGCCGGGAGGCCAACACTATGAGTACGCAACAGGCCACCACGCAACAGCCGCTGTTGCAGGCCATCGACCTGAAAAAATACTACCCGGTGAAGAAGGGACTGTTTGCCCCTGAACGCCTGGTGAAAGCGCTGGACGGCGTCTCCTTTAACCTCGAACGCGGTAAAACGCTGGCGGTGGTGGGAGAGTCAGGCTGCGGGAAATCCACGCTGGGCCGTCTGCTGACGATGATTGAAGTGCCGACCGGCGGTGAGCTCTATTATCAGGGGCAAGATCTACTCAAGCACGATCCGCAGGCGCAGAAGCTGCGTCGCCAGAAAATCCAGATTGTGTTCCAGAACCCGTATGGTTCGCTGAACCCGCGTAAAAAAGTGGGACAGATTCTGGAAGAGCCGCTGCTGATTAACAGCAATCTTAGCAAAGAGCAGCGCCGTGAAAAAGCGCTGGCGATGATGGCGAAGGTCGGCCTCAAAACCGAGCATTACGATCGCTATCCGCACATGTTCTCCGGTGGCCAGCGTCAGCGTATTGCTATCGCGCGCGGGCTGATGCTCGATCCGGACGTGGTGATTGCCGATGAGCCGGTCTCCGCGCTCGACGTATCCGTACGTGCGCAGGTGCTGAACCTGATGATGGATCTGCAGCAGGAGCTGGGGCTGTCTTACGTATTCATCTCCCATGACCTGTCGGTAGTGGAGCACATTGCTGATGAAGTGATGGTGATGTACCTGGGGCGCTGCGTAGAGAAGGGGACCAAAGACCAGATCTTTAATAATCCTCGTCACCCGTATACCCAGGCGCTGCTGTCTGCGACACCGCGTCTGAACCCGGACGATCGTCGTGAGCGTATTAAGTTGACGGGTGAACTGCCAAGTCCGCTGAATCCGCCTCCGGGATGTGCATTCAACGCCCGCTGCAGCCGCCGCTTCGGCCCGTGCACCCAGCTCCAGCCGCAGCTGAAGGATTATGGCGGCCAGCTGGTTGCATGCTTTGCGGTCGATCAGGATGAAAATGGCGAGAAGCCACACGCATAACGAAAAAAACCGGCGCTAAGCCGGTTTTTTTTATGTCTGATTGATTATTTCCGCAGGCGAATCTGGTCGACGGCGTGCTTCTCGCTCTTGGTGAGGATCAGGCTCGCACGCTCGCGCGTCGGCAGGATGTTCTCTTTGAGGTTCACGTAGTTGATCTCATTCCATAGCCCCGTCGCCACATTGATCGCTTCTTCTTCAGAAAGCTGAGCATAGTGGTGGAAATAGGAATCCGGATCGGTGAACGCCCCTTCACGGAACTTCAGGAAGCGATTGATGTACCAGTTTTGCAGCAGGTCTTCCGGCGCATCGACATAGATAGAGAAATCGACGAAATCCGAGACGAATACGTGATGCGGGTCGTGAGGATAGTCCATGCCGCTTTGCAGCACGTTCAGACCTTCCAGAATGAGAATATCCGGCTGAACCACCGTTTTATCCCCACCCGGGATGCGATCGTAGATCAGGTGCGAATAGACTGGCGCAGTCACGTGCGGCACGCCGGATTTCAGGTCAGAGACAAATTTCACCAGACGGTGCATATCGTAAGAGAGCGGGAAGCCCTTCTTCTTCATCAGCCCACGTTCTTTTAATACCTCGTTCGGGTGCAGAAAACCGTCGGTGGTGATCAGCTCCACGCTGCGGTGTTCCGGCCAGCGGCTCAACAGCGCCTGCAGGACGCGCGCGGTGGTACTTTTACCCACGGCCACGCTGCCTGCGATACTAATGATATAAGGAATACGTTGACCGTTCGTCCCGAGAAACTGCTCCAGCACGGCCTGACGGCGCAGGTTCGAGCTGATATAGAAGTTAAGCAAGCGAGAGAGGGGGAGATAAATTTCTGCCACCTCTTCCAGGGACAGATCTTCGTTTATCCCTTTTAACCGTGCGATTTCACCTTCCGTCAGCGTCATAGGGACGGAATCACGCAGGGCAGCCCACTGGCTGCGGTTAAAGTGAAGATAAGGCGTCATTAACGTTTGCTCTTTTTTGCTCATAAGCATGCTTCAGCGAGCCAGCACCACACTGCCGGATCGTGGCTCATCACACAGTTAATTTTGGACAATGGGCAGGAGGTTAACACCAGATGACGGGAATAATAAGAAAAAAGATGGAAAGCGCTGCGTTACGCGGAAGCCGTCACGCTACGGTGAATACGGTGCAAATCACGATGATATGTTGAATATTTGACCTCAAATGGCTACTTTTACAGCGTCCGATACGCTGTTCGCATAAAATGTGAGCGAAAGAACGTTTTATGCAAATTTTTAGTTGCATGACCGCGCAGGTATCCATAGAATGCGCGCTACTTGATGCCGACTTAGCTCAGTAGGTAGAGCAACTGACTTGTAATCAGTAGGTCACCAGTTCGATTCCGGTAGTCGGCACCATCAAGTCCGGTGGGGTTCCCGAGCGGCCAAAGGGAGCAGACTGTAAATCTGCCGTCACAGACTTCGAAGGTTCGAATCCTTCCCCCACCACCACTTTCTGGCAGCGTAAATGCCGCCGGAGCTGGTTGGAAAAATTAGCCAGCTCAAACTGAAAAAGAGAGAAATCTCTTTTTTTGTTACAGAAAGAACTGGGTAGCCGAGTTTCAGGATGCGGGCATCGTATAATGGCTATTACCTCAGCCTTCCAAGCTGATGATGCGGGTTCGATTCCCGCTGCCCGCTCCAATACGTGCTGATATGGCTCAGTTGGTAGAGCGCACCCTTGGTAAGGGTGAGGTCCCCAGTTCGACTCTGGGTATCAGCACCACTTCACTTCTCCTTCCCGTTTCTCTCTGTTTCAATTTTACTGTATTCAACAATTCAGGCATTTCGCCTGGTTGATGTGGTGATATCACCGATTTATCCGTGTCTTAGAGGGACAATCGATGTCTAAAGAAAAGTTTGAACGTACAAAACCGCACGTTAACGTCGGTACTATCGGCCACGTTGACCATGGTAAAACAACGCTGACCGCTGCAATCACTACCGTTCTGGCAAAAACCTACGGTGGTTCTGCTCGTGCATTCGACCAGATCGATAACGCACCAGAAGAAAAAGCTCGTGGTATCACCATCAACACCTCTCACGTTGAGTACGACACCCCGACTCGTCACTACGCACACGTAGACTGCCCAGGCCACGCCGACTATGTTAAAAACATGATCACCGGTGCTGCGCAGATGGACGGCGCGATCCTGGTTGTTGCTGCGACTGACGGCCCAATGCCTCAGACTCGTGAGCACATCCTGCTGGGTCGTCAGGTAGGCGTTCCTTTCATCATCGTGTTCCTGAACAAGTGCGACATGGTTGATGACGAAGAGCTGCTGGAACTGGTTGAGATGGAAGTTCGTGAACTGCTGTCTCAGTACGATTTCCCAGGCGACGATACTCCAATCGTTCGTGGTTCTGCTCTGAAAGCGCTGGAAGGCGACGCTGAGTGGGAAGCGAAAATCATCGAACTGGCTGGCTTCCTGGATTCTTACATTCCAGAACCAGAGCGTGCGATTGACAAGCCATTCCTGCTGCCAATCGAAGACGTATTCTCCATCTCCGGTCGTGGTACCGTTGTTACCGGTCGTGTAGAGCGCGGTATCATCAAAGTTGGTGAAGAAGTTGAAATCGTTGGTATCAAAGAGACTGCGAAGTCTACCTGTACTGGCGTTGAAATGTTCCGCAAACTGCTGGACGAAGGCCGTGCTGGTGAGAACGTTGGTGTTCTGCTGCGTGGTATCAAACGTGAAGAAATCGAACGTGGTCAGGTTCTGGCGAAGCCAGGCTCAATCAAGCCACACACCAAGTTCGAATCTGAAGTGTACATTCTGTCCAAAGACGAAGGCGGCCGTCATACTCCGTTCTTCAAAGGCTACCGTCCACAGTTCTACTTCCGTACAACTGACGTGACCGGTACCATCGAACTGCCTGAAGGCGTTGAGATGGTAATGCCAGGCGACAACATCAAGATGGTTGTGACTCTGATCCACCCAATCGCGATGGACGACGGTCTGCGTTTCGCAATCCGTGAAGGTGGCCGTACCGTTGGCGCGGGCGTGGTTGCTAAAGTTCTCGGCTAATCGCTGATAACATTTGACGCAATGCGCATGAAAAGGGCATCATTTGATGCCCTTTTTGCACGCTTTCACATCAGAACCTGGCTCATCAGTGATTATTTTTGTCATAATCATTGCTGAGACAGGCTCTGCAGAGAGCGTATAATCCATAAAGGGATTAGCGTTTCGATTTGGCTCGCCTCGCAATCGCGGGGTGAAATTATTTGTAGAATTCTTCTGACAGGTTGGTTTATGAGTGCGAATACCGAAGCTCAAGGGAGCGGGCGCGGCCTGGAAGCGATGAAGTGGGTCGCTGTTGCCGTGCTGCTGATTGTGGCAATCGTTGGCAACTATCTTTATCGTGACATGATGCTGCCGCTCCGCGCGCTGGCAGTGGTGATTCTGATTGCTGCAGCGGGCGGTGTCGCGCTGTTGACGACTAAGGGTAAAGCGACCATTGCTTTCGCTCGTGAAGCACGTACCGAAGTCCGCAAGGTCATTTGGCCGACTCGCCAGGAAACATTGCACACCACGCTGATCGTGGCTGCAGTGACTGCGGTAATGTCACTGATCCTGTGGGGACTGGATGGTATTCTGGTTCGCCTGGTTTCCTTTATTACTGGCCTGAGGTTCTAAGATGTCTGAAGCCCCTAAAAAGCGTTGGTACGTCGTTCAGGCGTTTTCCGGTTTTGAAGGCCGCGTAGCAACGTCGCTGCGTGAGCATATCAAATTACACAACATGGAAGAGTTATTTGGCGAAGTGATGGTTCCGACCGAAGAAGTGGTTGAGATCCGTGGCGGCCAACGTCGCAAAAGCGAGCGTAAATTCTTCCCGGGTTACGTGCTGGTTCAGATGGTGATGAACGATGCGAGCTGGCACCTGGTGCGCAGCGTACCGCGCGTGATGGGCTTTATCGGCGGCACGTCTGACCGTCCGGCGCCAATCAGCGATAAAGAAGTTGATGCGATTATGAACCGCCTGCAGCAGGTGGGTGATAAGCCGCGTCCGAAAACGCTGTTTGAACCGGGTGAAATGGTTCGTGTTAGCGACGGTCCGTTTGCTGACTTTAATGGCGTCGTTGAAGAAGTGGACTACGAGAAGTCCCGCCTGAAAGTTTCTGTTTCTATTTTCGGTCGTGCGACCCCGGTAGAACTGGACTTTGCGCAGGTCGAAAAAGCCTAAGCAGCGATCAAAAAAGCGGCGATTTAATCGTTGCACAGGGCGCGAGATTGGAATACAATTTCGCGCCTTTTGTTTTTATGGGCCCCGGCCCGTAAAACGAATTTTATTCACGGGGAGCCTCCCTGAGGCGCTATCACCCAATCAGAGGATTTTAGAATGGCTAAGAAAGTACAAGCCTACGTCAAGCTGCAGGTTGCAGCTGGTATGGCGAACCCAAGTCCACCAGTTGGTCCAGCTCTGGGTCAGCAGGGTGTGAACATCATGGAATTCTGTAAAGCGTTCAACGCAAAAACTGAATCCCTGGAAAAAGGTCTGCCAATCCCAGTCGTAATCACTGTTTACGCTGACCGTTCTTTCACTTTCGTTACCAAAACCCCTCCAGCAGCTGTTCTGCTGAAGAAAGCGGCTGGTATCAAGTCTGGTTCCGGTAAACCGAACAAAGACAAAGTGGGTAAAATTTCCCGCGCTCAGCTGCAGGAAATCGCGCAGACCAAAGCTGCCGACATGACTGGTGCCGACATTGAAGCGATGACTCGCTCAATCGAAGGTACTGCACGTTCCATGGGCCTGGTAGTGGAGGACTAAGAAATGGCTAAACTGACCAAGCGCATGTCCGTGATCCGTGACAAAGTTGATGCGACCAAACAGTACGACATCAACGAAGCTATCGCTCTGCTGAAAGAACTGGCAACTGCTAAGTTCGTTGAAAGCGTTGACGTTGCCGTTAACCTCGGCATCGACGCGCGTAAATCCGATCAGAACGTTCGTGGCGCAACTGTACTGCCACACGGTACTGGCCGTTCCGTTCGCGTAGCTGTATTTGCTCAGGGTGCAAACGCTGAAGCTGCTAAAGCTGCCGGCGCTGAACTGGTAGGTATGGAAGATCTGGCTGATCAGATCAAGAAAGGCGAAATGAACTTTGACGTTGTTATTGCTTCTCCAGATGCAATGCGCGTTGTTGGCCAGCTGGGCCAGGTTCTGGGTCCACGCGGCCTGATGCCAAACCCGAAAGTTGGTACTGTAACCCCTAACGTTGCTGAAGCGGTTAAGAACGCGAAAGCAGGTCAGGTTCGTTATCGTAACGACAAAAACGGCATCATCCACACCACCATCGGTAAAGTGGACTTTGACGCTGACAAACTGAAAGAAAACCTGGAAGCTCTGCTGGTTGCGCTGAAAAAAGCTAAACCAACTCAGGCGAAAGGCGTGTACATCAAGAAAGTTAGCATCTCCACCACTATGGGTGCAGGTGTTGCAGTTGACCAGGCTGGCCTGAGCGCTGCTGCAAACTAATGCCTTTACGTGGGCGGTGATTTTGTCTACAATCTTACCCCCACGTTTGCTAACAAAAGTTAGCGGCTAAAAGATTTGTTCGTTGGAGCCTGGCCTAATCCAGGCCTCCGTCGAAGACCGCAGGTGTTTCGCAAGAGACTTAATCCCCTGCGTAGACGGTGACAGAACGCTAAGATTATTTTTGGATACTCTGGCTTGTTTCTGCTCACCGTATTAAGACGCTCTTTCCGTTGGGGAGAGTGAAGTGAGTTCCGGAACATGAGTTCCGGCAAACATCCAGGAGCAAAGCTAATGGCTTTAAATCTTCAAGACAAACAAGCGATTGTTGCTGAAGTCAGCGAAGTAGCCAAAGGCGCGCTGTCTGCAGTAGTTGCGGATTCCCGTGGCGTTACTGTAGACAAAATGACTGAACTGCGTAAAGCAGGTCGTGAAGCTGGCGTATACATGCGTGTTGTTCGTAACACCCTGCTGCGCCGCGTAGTTGAAGGTACTCAGTTCGAGTGCCTGAAAGACACGTTTGTTGGTCCGACCCTGATTGCATACTCTATGGAACACCCGGGCGCTGCTGCTCGTCTGTTCAAAGAGTTCGCGAAAGCGAATGCAAAATTTGAGGTCAAAGCTGCAGCCTTTGAAGGTGAGTTGATCCCGGCATCGCAAATCGATCGCCTGGCAACCCTGCCGACCTACGAAGAAGCAATTGCACGCCTGATGGCAACCATGAAAGAAGCTGCGGCTGGCAAACTGGTTCGCACTCTGGCTGCTGTACGCGATGCGAAAGAAGCTGCTTAATCGCAGTTATCTTTATAAAGCATTTGCTTACGTATAAACTTATTCTGATTTTCAGGAACAATTTAAATGTCTATCACTAAAGATCAAATCATTGAAGCAGTAGCAGCTATGTCCGTAATGGACGTTGTAGAGCTGGTTTCTGCAATGGAAGAAAAATTCGGTGTTTCTGCTGCTGCTGCTGTAGCTGTAGCTGCGGGCCCGGCTGAAGCTGCTGAAGAAAAAACTGAATTCGACGTAATTCTGAAAGCTGCTGGCGCTAACAAAGTTGCTGTTATCAAAGCAGTACGTGGCGCAACTGGCCTGGGTCTGAAAGAAGCTAAAGATCTGGTAGAATCTGCTCCAGCTGCGCTGAAAGAAGGCGTGAGCAAAGACGACGCAGAAGCACTGAAAAAATCTCTGGAAGAAGCTGGCGCTGAAGTTGAAGTTAAATAAGCCAACTTTTCTGGTTGCAGCCTGAGTAATTAGGCTGATGGCTGGTGACTTTTTAGTCACCAGCCTTTTTGCGCTGTAAGGCATCAGTAGCATTTCACACTGTTTGACTGCTGATAGTCCTGACAATGCATGTTTCTATCGACGACTTAATATATTGCGACAGGGTGCTCGCTCTGTGTAAATCGCGACGAAATGATTTAAGCGTGATAGCAACAGGTATTGCGGAAAGTATTCAATTTTCCGATCCACAAAATGGTGTTGCACAAACTGTCCCTTCGTCGGACAGATGGGTCGACTTGTCAGCGAGCTGAGGAACCCTATGGTTTACTCCTATACCGAGAAAAAACGTATTCGTAAGGATTTTGGTAAACGTCCACAAGTTCTGGACATTCCATATCTCCTTTCTATCCAGCTTGACTCGTTCCAGAAGTTTATCGAGCAAGATCCTGAAGGGCAGTACGGTCTGGAAGCAGCCTTCCGCTCCGTGTTCCCGATTCAGAGCTATAGCGGTAACTCCGAGCTGCAGTACGTCAGCTACCGCCTTGGCGAACCGGTGTTTGACGTTCAGGAATGTCAGATCCGTGGCGTGACCTATTCCGCACCGCTGCGCGTAAAACTGCGTCTGGTGATCTACGAGCGCGAAGCTCCGGAAGGCACCGTAAAAGACATTAAAGAACAAGAAGTCTACATGGGTGAAATTCCACTCATGACAGACAACGGTACTTTCGTAATCAACGGTACTGAGCGTGTTATCGTTTCCCAGCTGCATCGTAGCCCGGGCGTCTTCTTCGACAGCGATAAAGGTAAAACACACTCTTCCGGTAAAGTACTGTATAACGCACGCATCATTCCTTACCGTGGTTCATGGCTGGACTTTGAGTTCGATCCGAAAGACAACCTGTTTGTCCGTATCGACCGTCGTCGTAAGCTGCCTGCAACCATCATTCTGCGTGCACTGAACTATACCACTGAGCAGATCCTGGACCTGTTCTTTGAGAAAGTGATCTTTGAAATCCGCGACAACAAGCTGCAGATGGAGCTGGTGCCGGAACGTCTGCGTGGTGAGACCGCGTCGTTCGACATCGAAGCCGACGGCAAAGTGTATGTGGAAAAAGGTCGCCGTATCACCGCGCGCCACATCCGCCAGCTGGAAAAAGATGATATCAAACACATCGAAGTTCCGGTTGAATACATTGCAGGAAAAGTAGCCGCGAAAGATTACGTTGATGAATCAACTGGCGAGCTGATCTGCCCGGCGAACATGGAGCTGAGCCTGGATCTGCTGGCTAAGCTGAGCCAGTCTGGCCACAAACGTATCGAAACGCTGTTCACCAACGATCTGGACCACGGTGCGTATATCTCTGAGACTATTCGCGTCGACCCAACCACCGATCGTCTGAGCGCGCTGGTAGAAATCTACCGCATGATGCGTCCTGGTGAGCCACCAACTCGCGAAGCGGCGGAAAGCCTGTTCGAGAACCTGTTCTTCTCCGAAGACCGCTACGATCTGTCTGCGGTTGGTCGTATGAAGTTCAACCGTTCTCTGCTGCGCGACGAAATCGAAGGTTCCGGTATCCTGAGCAAAGACGACATCATCGAAGTGATGAAGAAGCTCATCGATATCCGTAACGGTAAAGGCGAAGTGGACGATATCGACCACCTCGGCAACCGTCGTATCCGTTCCGTAGGCGAAATGGCGGAAAACCAGTTCCGCGTTGGCCTGGTACGTGTAGAGCGTGCGGTGAAAGAGCGTCTGTCTCTGGGCGATCTGGATACCCTGATGCCTCAGGATATGATTAACGCCAAGCCGATTTCTGCAGCAGTGAAAGAGTTCTTCGGTTCAAGCCAGCTGTCTCAGTTCATGGACCAGAACAACCCGCTGTCTGAGATTACGCACAAACGTCGTATCTCTGCACTCGGCCCAGGCGGTCTGACCCGTGAACGTGCAGGCTTTGAAGTTCGAGACGTACACCCGACGCACTATGGTCGCGTATGTCCAATCGAAACGCCTGAAGGTCCAAACATCGGTCTGATCAACTCCCTGTCCGTGTACGCACAGACTAACGAATACGGTTTCCTTGAGACCCCGTACCGTAAAGTGACCGACGGTGTTGTAACCGATGAAATTCATTACCTGTCTGCTATTGAAGAAGGTAACTACGTTATCGCTCAGGCGAACTCCAACCTGGATGACGAAGGCCACTTTGTAGAAGATCTGGTTACCTGCCGTAGCAAAGGCGAATCCAGCTTGTTCAGCCGCGACCAGGTTGACTACATGGACGTATCCACCCAGCAGGTGGTATCCGTCGGTGCGTCCCTGATCCCGTTCCTGGAACACGATGACGCCAACCGTGCATTGATGGGTGCGAACATGCAACGTCAGGCCGTTCCAACTCTGCGCGCTGATAAGCCGCTGGTTGGTACCGGTATGGAGCGTGCTGTTGCCGTTGACTCAGGTGTTACTGCAGTTGCTAAACGTGGCGGTACTGTTCAGTACGTCGATGCATCCCGTATCGTTATCAAAGTTAACGAAGACGAGATGTATCCGGGCGAAGCAGGTATCGACATTTATAACCTGACCAAATACACCCGTTCTAACCAGAACACCTGTATCAACCAGATGCCTTGCGTGTCTCTGGGTGAGCCAGTTGAGCGCGGCGACGTGCTGGCAGACGGTCCGTCCACCGACCTCGGTGAACTGGCGCTCGGTCAGAACATGCGCGTAGCGTTCATGCCGTGGAACGGTTACAACTTCGAAGACTCCATCCTCGTCTCCGAGCGTGTGGTTCAGGAAGATCGTTTCACCACCATCCATATTCAGGAACTGGCATGTGTGTCCCGTGACACCAAGCTGGGGCCAGAAGAGATCACCGCTGACATCCCTAACGTGGGTGAAGCTGCGCTCTCCAAACTGGATGAATCCGGTATCGTTTACATCGGTGCGGAAGTGACCGGCGGCGACATTCTGGTTGGTAAGGTTACGCCTAAAGGTGAAACCCAGCTGACGCCAGAAGAGAAACTGCTGCGTGCAATTTTCGGTGAGAAAGCGTCTGACGTTAAAGACTCTTCTCTGCGCGTACCAAACGGTGTTTCCGGTACGGTTATCGATGTTCAGGTCTTCACCCGTGACGGCGTTGAGAAAGATAAGCGTGCGCTGGAAATCGAAGAGATGCAGCTCAAACAGGCTAAGAAAGACCTGTCTGAAGAACTGCAGATCCTCGAAGCGGGTCTGTTCAGCCGTATCTATGCGGTGCTGGTTGCCGGTGGCGTTGAAGCTGAGAAGCTCGACAAACTGCCACGCGATCGCTGGCTGGAACTGGGCCTGACCGACGAAGAGAAACAGAATCAGCTGGAACAGCTGGCTGAGCAGTATGACGAACTGAAACACGAGTTCGAGAAAAAACTCGAAGCGAAACGCCGCAAAATCACTCAGGGCGACGATCTGGCACCAGGCGTGCTGAAGATTGTTAAGGTGTATCTGGCTGTTAAACGTCAGATCCAGCCTGGTGATAAGATGGCAGGTCGTCACGGTAACAAGGGTGTTATCTCTAAGATCAACCCGATCGAAGATATGCCGCACGATGCTAACGGTACGCCGGTAGATATCGTACTGAACCCGCTGGGCGTACCGTCTCGTATGAACATTGGTCAGATCCTGGAAACTCACCTGGGTATGGCTGCGAAAGGCATCGGCGATAAGATTAACGCCATGCTGAAACAGCAGCAGGAAGTCGCGAAACTGCGCGAATTCATCCAGCGTGCCTACGATCTGGGTACCGACGTGCGTCAGAAAGTCGACCTGAACACCTTCAGCGATGAAGAAGTGCTGCGTCTGGCAGAGAACCTGCGCAAAGGTATGCCAATTGCAACGCCGGTATTCGACGGTGCAAAAGAAGCTGAAATTAAAGAGCTGCTGCAACTGGGTGGTCTGCCAACGTCTGGTCAGATTACGCTGTTTGACGGCCGTACTGGTGAACAGTTCGAACGTCCGGTAACCGTAGGTTACATGTACATGCTGAAACTGAACCACCTGGTCGACGACAAGATGCACGCTCGTTCTACCGGTTCTTACAGCCTGGTTACTCAGCAGCCGCTGGGTGGTAAGGCACAGTTCGGTGGTCAGCGCTTCGGGGAGATGGAAGTGTGGGCGCTGGAAGCATACGGCGCGGCATACACCCTGCAGGAAATGCTCACCGTTAAGTCTGATGACGTGAACGGTCGTACCAAGATGTATAAAAACATCGTGGACGGCAACCATCAGATGGAGCCGGGCATGCCAGAATCCTTCAACGTACTGTTGAAAGAGATTCGTTCGCTGGGTATCAACATCGAACTGGAAGACGAGTAATTCTCGCTCAAACAGGTCACTGGTGCCGGGTTAACCCCCGGCACCAGATTGTGCTAACTCCGACGGGAGCAAATCCGTGAAAGATTTATTAAAGTTTCTGAAAGCGCAGACTAAAACCGAAGAGTTTGATGCGATCAAAATTGCTCTGGCTTCGCCAGACATGATCCGTTCATGGTCTTTCGGTGAAGTTAAAAAGCCGGAAACCATCAACTACCGTACGTTCAAACCTGAGCGTGACGGCCTTTTCTGTGCGCGTATTTTCGGGCCAGTAAAAGATTACGAGTGCCTGTGCGGTAAGTACAAGCGCCTGAAACACCGTGGTGTGATCTGTGAGAAGTGCGGCGTTGAAGTGACCCAGACCAAAGTGCGTCGTGAGCGCATGGGCCACATCGAGCTGGCGTCTCCGACCGCTCACATCTGGTTCCTGAAATCTCTGCCGTCCCGTATCGGTCTGCTGCTGGATATGCCGCTGCGCGATATCGAACGTGTTCTGTACTTCGAATCTTATGTGGTTATCGAAGGCGGGATGACGAACCTGGAACGTCATCAGATCCTGACTGAAGAGCAGTATCTGGACGCGCTGGAAGAGTTCGGTGACGAATTCGACGCGAAGATGGGTGCGGAAGCTATTCAGGCCCTGCTGAAGAGCATGGATCTGGAGCAAGAGTGCGAGCAGCTGCGTGAAGAGCTGAACGAAACCAACTCCGAAACCAAACGTAAAAAGCTGACCAAGCGTATCAAACTGCTGGAAGCGTTCGTTCAGTCTGGTAACAAACCAGAGTGGATGATCCTGACCGTTCTGCCGGTTCTGCCGCCAGATCTGCGTCCACTGGTTCCGCTGGATGGTGGTCGTTTCGCAACGTCCGATCTGAACGATCTGTATCGTCGCGTTATCAACCGTAACAACCGTCTGAAACGTCTGCTGGATCTGGCTGCGCCGGACATCATCGTACGCAACGAAAAACGTATGCTGCAGGAAGCGGTAGATGCCCTGCTGGATAACGGTCGTCGCGGTCGTGCGATCACCGGTTCTAACAAACGTCCTCTGAAATCTTTGGCCGACATGATCAAAGGTAAACAGGGTCGTTTCCGTCAGAACCTGCTCGGTAAGCGTGTTGACTACTCCGGTCGTTCTGTAATCACCGTAGGTCCATACCTGCGTCTGCATCAGTGCGGTCTGCCGAAGAAAATGGCACTGGAGCTGTTCAAACCGTTCATCTACGGCAAGCTGGAACTGCGTGGCCTCGCCACCACCATCAAAGCCGCTAAGAAAATGGTTGAGCGTGAAGAAGCTGTCGTTTGGGATATCCTGGACGAAGTGATCCGCGAACACCCGGTACTGCTGAACCGTGCACCAACTCTGCACCGTTTGGGTATCCAGGCATTTGAGCCAGTCCTGATCGAAGGTAAAGCTATCCAGCTGCACCCGCTGGTTTGTGCGGCCTATAACGCCGACTTCGATGGTGACCAGATGGCTGTTCACGTACCGCTGACGCTGGAAGCCCAGCTCGAAGCGCGTGCGCTGATGATGTCTACCAACAACATCCTGTCCCCAGCGAACGGTGAACCAATTATCGTTCCTTCTCAGGACGTTGTACTGGGTCTGTACTACATGACCCGTGACTGTGTTAACGCCAAAGGCGAAGGCATGGTGCTGACTGGCCCGAAAGAAGCTGAGCGTATTTATCGCGCTGGCCTGGCCTCTCTGCATGCGCGCGTTAAAGTGCGTATCACCGAATACGAAAAAGATGAAAACGGCGAATTCGTTGCGAAAACCAGCCTGAAAGACACGACCGTTGGCCGTGCCATTCTGTGGATGATCGTACCGAAGGGTCTGCCTTTCTCCATCGTCAACCAGGCGCTGGGCAAGAAAGCGATCTCCAAAATGCTGAACACCTGTTACCGCATTCTGGGTCTGAAGCCGACCGTTATCTTCGCTGACCAGACAATGTATACCGGCTTTGCTTACGCAGCGCGTTCAGGTGCATCTGTTGGTATCGATGACATGGTCATCCCAGAGAAGAAACACGAGATCATCTCTGAAGCGGAAGCCGAAGTTGCTGAGATCCAGGAGCAGTTCCAGTCTGGTCTGGTTACCGCGGGCGAACGCTATAACAAAGTTATCGATATCTGGGCAGCGGCGAACGATCGTGTATCCAAAGCGATGATGGATAACCTGCAGACCGAAACCGTGATTAACCGTGACGGCGTAGAAGAGCAGCAGGTTTCCTTCAACAGCATCTACATGATGGCCGACTCCGGTGCGCGTGGTTCCGCAGCACAGATTCGTCAGCTGGCAGGTATGCGTGGTCTGATGGCGAAGCCAGATGGCTCCATCATCGAAACGCCAATCACCGCGAACTTCCGTGAAGGTCTGAACGTACTCCAGTACTTCATCTCCACGCACGGTGCTCGTAAGGGTCTGGCGGATACCGCACTGAAAACTGCGAACTCCGGTTATCTGACGCGTCGTCTGGTTGACGTTGCGCAGGATCTGGTTGTGACCGAAGACGATTGTGGCACCCTCGAAGGTATCACCATGACCCCGGTTATCGAGGGCGGTGATGTTAAAGAGCCACTGCGCGATCGCGTTCTGGGTCGTGTAACCGCGGAAGACATTCTGAAGCCGGGTACTGCAGACATTCTGGTTCCACGCAACACGCTGCTGCACGAGCACTGGTGTGACCTGCTGGAAGCGAACTCTGTTGACTCCGTGAAAGTACGTTCCGTTGTATCCTGTGATACCGACTTTGGTGTATGTGCGCACTGCTATGGTCGTGACCTGGCGCGTGGCCACATCATCAACAAAGGTGAAGCAATCGGCGTTATCGCGGCACAGTCCATCGGTGAGCCGGGTACACAGCTGACGATGCGTACGTTCCACATCGGTGGTGCGGCATCTCGTGCGGCTGCTGAATCCAGCATCCAGGTGAAAAACAAAGGTAGCATCAAGCTCAGCAACGCGAAGTCTGTTGTTAACTCCGCAGGCAAGCTGGTTGTGACCTCTCGTAACACCGAGCTGAAGCTGATCGACGAATTCGGTCGTACCAAAGAGAGCTATAAAGTGCCTTACGGTGCGGTTATGGCGAAAGGTGATGGCGAGCAGGTTGCCGGCGGTGAAACCGTTGCAAACTGGGATCCACACACCATGCCGGTTATCACCGAAGTAAGTGGTTTCATCCGCTTCACTGACATGATCGACGGCCAGACCATTACTCGTCAGACGGACGAGCTGACTGGTCTGTCTTCTCTGGTGGTTCTGGATTCTGCTGAACGTACTACCGGTGGTAAAGATCTGCGTCCTGCACTGAAAATCGTTGATGCTCAGGGTAACGACGTTCTGATCCCGGGTACCGACATGCCTGCGCAGTACTTCCTGCCGGGTAAAGCGATCGTTCAGCTGGAAGATGGCATTCAGATCGGTGCGGGTGATGCTCTGGCGCGTATTCCACAGGAATCCAGCGGTACCAAGGACATCACCGGTGGTCTGCCACGCGTTGCGGACCTGTTCGAAGCACGTCGTCCGAAAGAGCCTGCAATCCTGGCTGAAATCAGCGGTATCATCTCCTTCGGTAAAGAGACCAAAGGGAAGCGCCGTCTGGTTATCACTCCAGTAGATGGCAGCGAACCGTACGAAGAGATGATTCCTAAGTGGCGTCAGCTCAACGTGTTCGAAGGTGAACGTGTAGAACGTGGTGACGTGGTTTCCGATGGTCCAGAAGCTCCGCACGACATTCTGCGTCTTCGTGGCGTACACGCAGTAACGCGTTACATCACCAACGAAGTACAGGACGTTTACCGTCTGCAGGGCGTTAAGATTAACGATAAGCACATCGAAGTTATCGTTCGTCAGATGCTGCGTAAAGCAACCATCGAAAACGCAGGCAGCTCCGAGTTCCTGGAAGGCGAGCAGGTTGAATACTCACGCGTCAAGATCGCTAACCGCGAACTGGAAGCGAACGGCAAAATCGGTGCGACCTTCTCGCGCGATCTGCTGGGTATCACCAAAGCGTCTCTGGCAACCGAGTCCTTCATCTCTGCAGCATCGTTCCAGGAAACGACTCGTGTCCTGACCGAAGCCGCTGTTGCAGGTAAACGTGATGAACTGCGCGGTCTGAAAGAGAACGTCATCGTGGGTCGTCTGATCCCGGCTGGTACCGGTTATGCGTACCATCAGGATCGTATGCGTCGTCGTGCTGCGGGCGAACTGCCAGCTGCACCGCAGGTGACTGCTGAAGATGCATCCGCGAGCCTGGCAGAACTGCTGAACGCAGGTCTGGGCGGTTCCGACAACGAGTAATCGTTGATGCCGTAAATAAAAAACCCGCCTCGGCGGGTTTTTTTACATCTGCATGTATTCAATTCACCAACGGGATCCGACGATAAAGCTCAATCATATCGCCCGCCAGATCCTGAATGACCATGGCGTTCATCAGGTGATCCTGCGAGTGGACGGTGATCAGGTTAACCGGAAGCTTCCCGGTCCCCTCATCAAGACCGATAAGCTGCGTCTGTATAGTGTGCGCATGCTTCACATATTCACGCGACTCTTCCATCGCTTTTTCAGCTTCGTCAAAATCACCTTTACGCGCCATCTGTAACGCCGTCAGGGCTGCACTGCGCGCCGCGCCCGCGTTGACCAGCAGTTCCATAATCGTGGTTTCTAAGTCTTCCATTATGACTCCAGAAGTTTGAGCGCTTTTTCCAGTACGGCATCACCTTTCATCATGCCGTAATCCATCATGTCGATCACCGCGACCTTTTTACCCAACGGGTCGGCCTGCGCCTGGAGTTTAGCCTGCTCGTATTTAACCTGTGGCCCCAGCAATACGATGTCGGCCGTCGCGATGTTGTCTTTAAACTCCGCAACCGGAACGGCTTTAATGGTGACTTCAACTCCTTTTTTCTGCGCGGCGTCTTTCATACGTTGAACCAGCATGCTGGTTGACATTCCCGCTGCACAGCATAAAACGATGTTCTTCATAATCAGCCTCGATCTACATGTGTTTATTGATAATTATCCCGTGCAGACCGCTTCAACAACCGCTTTACCGCGATTGTGTGTCAGGCATCACAAAGAAACCGGTGATTTTCTGAAACCGGTTACAATTTTGCATTGTCAGGCACCCGGCCCGTGGAAACGGGCAGGGTGAAAGAGGCAGGATTAGCTGATGGACGTTCGGTTAATGCGGTTTTTGCCCTGCTGTTTGGCGCTGTAGAGGGCGTTATCAACGCTCCCGACAAATTGCTCCAGCGGTTCAAAATGCCACTCTCCAAGACCGCCGCTGAACGTAACCCGCAGGTTTTCTTCCCGCCAGACGCGCTTTTCAACGGCGGTACGCCACGCTTCCAGCAATGAGAGCGCGGAAGACATCTGCTCAGCCTGGAAGATTACCGCGAACTCTTCTCCACCATAACGGTAAATTGAGACGTGATGTGGCTGCATGATCTGAATCCCTTCGCGAGCCACGTTACGCAGAACAATATCACCGGTCAGGTGGCCCAGCGTGTCGTTAATTGACTTGAAGTTATCAATGTCTACCAGCGCCATCGCGAAAGGCTGTTGGGCATTCAGCAGCTCCGCGACATCGCTGTCGAACGCGCGGCGGTTTTTACAGCCCGTCAGCGCATCGTGAGTGGCCTGGCGAACATACGCCATTTCACGCTCTTTGTTGGACTGAATCGTGTGGCTCAGCATCGCTTCCAGGCGCGGCGCCTCGCTAACATCGCCAGTTTTGATGGCATTGATAATGTGCATCAGCACTGAACGCGAGGCGTGGCGGAGGTATAAGCCGAAGAGGATGATGATGATGGCGGCCAGCGCAAACCCCCAACCAACGATAGTTGTTTCGTGACGGGTAATATCGGTGAGCGTCTCGCCAGAGACCCGGTAGATGACAAACCAGTCCGGGTTGGTAAACGAGTAGTAGTAATACCAGGCGTTGCTTTTCTTGTCGTAAAGATGACCTTCGCCGCTGGTCATTTTGTCCATCAGCGCTTCGCTCACGTACTGTTTGAACAGCGCGCCGGTATCCGGATGCAGCACCACGGCACCATCGCGTTCGACGACGAAGAATTCCCCCTGAACGGGCGCCACCATCTGGCGCAGGGTGAAGCCCATAGACGTCAAATCGAGATGGAAAGCGAGCGTTCCCTTCAGTCTCCCTTCAGGCGAAATCAAAGGCTTATAGAGTGTTACCGTCGGATGGCCAGTGAAGTAGTCCATGTAGGGACGGGTATAGTGACTGAAGATACTGGCTTCCGCCTGAGCGACGAACCACGGGCGTGTCCGGGGATCGAAGGTTTTACTCGTCTCCGTGGGGAGCACCTCTGGTGCGCGAAGATAATGCCCCTGCGTGTCCGCCAGCGAGATGGAGGAGACGGTCGGCATCAGGTTCTGCAAATGCATCATCATCTGCAGCCCTTGCGTCGGGTTGACGTTGAGCGTCTCGTTTAGCCTGTCGTCGCGGGCAAAGTACATCGCGGAACGGCCCAGGATATAGTCGTTTTCACGCAGGATAGATTCGGTGTAGTTCACCGCCAGGTTATGCGTGAAGTTGCTATTGATCTTATGATAATCCTCAAGAAAATCCTTTCGTTGCGAAAGCGTTACCGCGATCGCGATCACCGCAAAACTGCAGAGGATCCCCGCAAAGCTGAGCATGATTGGCCGTGTAAAAGAGAGCTTTTTGCTGTGAAGTGCCATGAGCTGTACATCGTTCCTGATGGTGAATATTTTTCGTCTGCCGATATCCTCTCAGCATAGTCGCTGTCCTGCGGTTAGCGGTGAATTATACGGCGCACGATTTCTGACGAGATGATTTATCTTAAGAATCATTAAGAAAATACTTATTCATTTGCCGGGGGCAGTTTGTGAAATGAATCAGAAGCAGGGCGAAACGAGGAAGACGCTTTTCGCCCCGGTCAGCATCCGTTGCTGACCTTGCGACAATAAAAAACCGGACGATCGATGACAATCATCCGGTTTTGCCTTTTCGTAACGTCTCGACAAATTTCTATGATGTTGCTGTGCGTTTCAACGTCATTGCGAGGCCCTTCCCAGCCAGCTGTCCCAGTCTTTCCAGACAGGCTGAAGGCCCTGCGCCGTCAGGGCTGCGGCGACCGCTTCCGGACGTCGCCCGTCATGCGGCACAAACTGCTCCAGCTCCGGACGATCGTCGGCGTAGCCGCCAGGCTGCGTTTTGGAAAACGCGCTGACGTTGTTAATTGCAAGCGGGATAACGCGATCGCGAAACGCCGGGGACTCACGCGTTGAGAGCGATAATTCAACTTCCGGGGCGAGCAGGCGAAACGCGCAGATCGTCTGCACCAGCTGGCGTTCATCCATTAGCGAAGCCGGTTCGATCCCTCCCGCACAGGGGCGCAGGCGCGGGAAGGAGATGGAATAACGGCTCTGCCAGTAGTGCTGCTGGAGCCACAGCAAATGTTCCGCCACCATATAACAATCCACCCGCCAGCTGTCGGAGAGCCCGATCAGCGCACCCAGACCGATTTTGTCGATACCCGCGCGGCCGAGCCTGTCCGGCGTTTCCAGCCGGAAAAAGAAATCCTGTTTCTTACCCTTCAGGTGGTGCCGGGCGTACGTCGCCTCATGATAGGTTTCCTGGTAGACCATGACCCCGTCCAGCCCGAGGTTTTTGAGCTCTGCGTACTCCTCCTGCGACAGGGGCTGCACTTCCATCTGCAACGACGCAAACTGACGACGAATGGCGGGAAGGTGCTGACGAAAATAGTCCATTCCCACTTTTCCCTGATGTTCGCCCGTGACCAGCAGAAGATGTTCAAAGCCCATTTCACGAATGGCCGCACACTCCCGGGAAATCTCATCTTCATCGAGCGTTTTACGCTTGATGCGGTTGCTCATGGAAAAACCGCAGTAGGTGCAGTCATTGGCGCAAAGGTTGGAGAGATAGAGCGGCACGTAGAAGCTCACCGTGTTGCCAAAACGCTGGCGGGTGAGCCGCTGTGCTCGTTGGGCCATCGGTTCGAGGTACGCGATCGCCGCGGGAGAGAGCAGGGCCATCAGATCCTCGCGGGTCAGATGGCGGGCATGCAGCGCGCGCTCCACGTCAGCCGCCGTTTTGCTGTTGATGCGCAGGACAATGTCGTCCCAGTTAAGCTGCCGCCAGCGCTCGGTAAACGTGCTCATGAGATCGCCTCCAGAAAACCGGTTAGCGGGCTGGTGGCCTGCGCCTGGAAACTGCGCGAACCGGGGCCGGCTCCCCTTGCCAGCAGGCCAGCCTCTACGGCCATGCGGAATGCACGCGCCATCATGACCGGGTCGTCGGCAACCGCGATGGCCGTATTCACCAGTACCGCGTCAGCGCCCATCTCCAGCGCCTGCGCGGCATGGCTGGGCACGCCAATGCCCGCATCAACGACCACCGGCACGGTGGCCTGCTCGATGATGATCTCCAGCATCGCGCGAGTTTCCAGCCCCTGGTTGGAGCCAATGGGGGCCCCCAGCGGCATGACGGCAGCGCAGCCGACCTCTTCGAGACGTTTGCACAGAACAGGGTCAGCGCCGCAGTAGGGCAGGACGGTAAACCCTTGCTGCACCAGCTTTTCAGCCGCTTTTAGCGTTTCAATCGGGTCGGGCAGCAGCCAGCGGGCATCCGGATGGATTTCCAGCTTTAGCCAGCGGGTGCCGAGCGCCTCGCGGGCCAGCTGCGCGGCAAAAATCGCCTCTTCGGCCGTTTTGGCGCCGGAGGTGTTGGGCAACAGCGTGACGCCTGCTTCCAGCAACGGAGCCAGAATGGCATCGCTGTGGTGGCGCAGATCCACGCGCTTGAGCGCCAGCGTCACCAGCTGGCTGCCGCTTTCGCGAATGGCATCCACCATCAGCTGCGGCGAGGCGAATTTTCCGGTTCCGGTAAACAGATGCGAATCAAAAACCTTATCGGCAATACGTAACATCTCAGCCCCCTGCGATAACCTGAAACAGCAGGACCTGGTCGCCTTCATTGACCTGCTGATGTTCCCACTGCTCGCGCGGCAGGATCTGTTGATTGAGCGCCAGCGCCGTTCCCGGCTTGAGCTGACGCAGCTTGTCGAGCAGTGCGGCAACGGTAAGACCGGCTTCGCAGCTCATTGGCTCATCGTTAAACAGAATGCGCATCGCGGCCTCCACATACCGGGCAGCGGCTGGCGCGGCGTAACGCCAGCTGGCGCCAGCTGCTGGAGCGAGCATCAAACAGCCGCAGCGTATTGCGTTCCGTCTCCATGCCGCTGAGCAGCTTGATGGCTTCCAGCGCCTGCATGGTGCCCATTACGCCGACCACCGGACCCAGAATACCCGCCGTCCGGCAGTTGCGCGTCGGCTCGGCATCGTCCGGCCACAGGCAGCGATAGCAGCCCTGCGACCACGGCGGGGTCAGGACCATCATCTGCCCGCCGAAACCCACCGCGCTGGCCGTGATAAGCGGCGTATTATTTGCCACGCAGGCGGCGTTAATCGCCTGGCGCGTCGCCATGTTGTCCGTGCAGTCCAGCACCACGTCGGCCAGGGCGACCTCACGGCGCAGGCTTTCACCGCTGAGCCGATCCTGCAGGGCAATCAGCGCGATATCCGGGTTGAGCTGGTTCAGGCGCTGCCGGGTGATTTGCGCTTTCGGCTGGCTGATATCCGCGGTGGTAAAGAGGATTTGTCGCTGCAGATTGCTGAGGTGGACCTCATCGTCATCGGCCAGCACCAGCGTACCGATACCTGCGCCTGCCAGATAAAGCGCGGCGGGTGCGCCTAATCCCCCGAGTCCAACAATCAGCACCCGGCTGGCGAGCAGTTTTTGCTGGCCGTCGATGGCGATATCCTCCAGCAGGATCTGACGGCTGTAGCGCATAAAGTCACGATCGTTCATCGCCTGCTCCTGCCAGCTGTAACAGCTGTTCGGTGGCGGACCGCCAGTCTGCGGCCTGGGTGATGGCACTGACGACGGCGATGCTGCCGACGCCGGTCTCCAGCACCGCCGGGGCACGTTCAAGGCTGATTCCGCCGATGGCGACGGTGGGGTAATCGGCAAGGCGTTTAACGTGACTTGCCAGCTGCGTCAGACCCTGCGGAGCGGAGGGCATCTGCTTGGTTTGCGTCGGGAAGACGTGACCGAGCGCGATGTAAGAGGGACGGGCCGCCAGGGCCACGTCAATCTCCATGTCATCGTGCGTTGACACGCCCAGACGCAACCCGGCTTCACGGATTGCGCTCAGATCCGTTGTTTCCAGGTCCTCCTGGCCCAGATGCACGCCGTACGCCCGGTGCTTAACGGCCAGCCGCCAGTAGTCGTTGATAAACAGGCGGGCGTTATACCGGCGCCCCAGCGCGATGGCGGCAACCACATCGGCTTCCACCTCGTCATCGCGTTTATCCTTGATGCGCAGCTGGATCGTTCGAACGCCTGTCTCCAGCAGGCGCTCTATCCACGCCACGCTGTCCACCACCGGATAGAGCCCTAAACGGTAGGGGACGGGCGGGAAATCGGGCTGGTACATTACGCCTCCTCTTTTTTGAGGTAGATTTCGCCGCCTTTGGCGCGGAAGGTTTCAGACATGTCCGCCATACCGACTTCGATGGTTTGCGTGGCGGCGTAGTCGCGCACCTCCTGGCTGATTTTCATCGAGCAGAATTTTGGTCCGCACATGGAGCAGAAATGCGCGACTTTGCCCGATTCCTGCGGCAGGGTTTCGTCGTGGTAGGCGCGGGCGGTGAACGGGTCCAGCGCCAGGTTGAACTGGTCTTCCCAGCGGAATTCAAAGCGCGCCTTCGACATGGCGTTATCGCGGATTTGCGCGCCCGGATGGCCCTTGGCCAGATCCGCCGCGTGGGCGGCAATTTTGTAGGTAATCAGCCCTTGCTTCACGTCCTCTTTGTTTGGCAGGCCGAGGTGCTCTTTCGGCGTCACGTAGCAGAGCATGGCGCAGCCGAACCAGCCGATCATCGCCGCGCCAATGCCTGACGTGAAGTGGTCATAGCCTGGCGCAATATCGGTGGTCAACGGTCCCAGGGTGTAGAACGGCGCTTCGTGGCAGTGCTCCAGCTCCTCGGTCATGTTGCGGCGGATCATCTGCATCGGCACGTGTCCCGGACCTTCAATCATCACCTGCACGTCATACTCCCAGGCGATTTTGGTCAGTTCGCCCAGCGTATGAAGCTCGGCAAACTGCGCTTCGTCGTTGGCGTCACGGATGGAACCCGGGCGCAGGCCGTCGCCCAGTGACAGAGAGACGTCATAGGCGGCGCAGATCTCGCAAATTTCGCGGAAGTGTTCGTAGAGGAAGTTTTCCCGGTGATGGGAGAGGCACCACTTCGCCATGATGGAGCCGCCGCGCGAGACGATGCCGGTCAGACGCTTCGCGGTCATCGGCACGTAGCGCAGCAGCACGCCCGCGTGAATGGTGAAGTAGTCCACGCCCTGCTCGGCCTGCTCCAGCAGGGTGTCGCGGAACGCTTCCCAGGTGAGGTCTTCGGCAATGCCGTTGACCTTCTCCAGCGCCTGATAAATCGGGACGGTGCCAATCGGCACCGGGCTGTTACGCAGGATCCATTCGCGGGTTTCATGGATATAGCGGCCGGTGGAAAGATCCATTACCGTGTCCGCACCCCAGCGCGTGGACCAGACCAGCTTTTCCACCTCTTCTTCGATGGAGGAGGTGACGGCCGAGTTACCGATGTTAGCGTTGACCTTCACCAGGAAGTTGCGGCCGATAATCATCGGCTCGGATTCCGGGTGGTTAATGTTGGCGGGGATAATCGCGCGGCCGGCGGCCACTTCGTCACGTACAAATTCCGGCGTGATGTTCTCCGGCAGGCGCGCGCCAAAGCCTTCACCAGGATGCTGATAGCGCAGCACTTCGCTGCGGATACGCTCGCGACCCATGTTTTCACGGATGGCGATGAACTCCATCTCCGGCGTGACGATACCCTGGCGGGCGTAGTGCAGCTGGGTCACGCATTTACCTGCTTTAGCACGTTTTGGCGTCAGCAGGCCGGTAAAGCGCAACTCGTCCAGGCCGTCGTCGGCCAGGCGCTCTTTGGTGTACGCAGAGCTGAGCACGCTCAGCTCTTCGCAGTCGTTACGCGCGTCAATCCACGGCTGGCGCAGCTTTGCCAGCCCCTGCTGGACGTTGATGGCAACATCAGGATCGCCGTATGGGCCGGAGGTGTCATACACCGGCACGGCTTCGTTGTCTTCATACTGCGGATTCTGTTTGCTGCCGCCGATAAGCGTCGGGCTGAGCTGGATTTCGCGCATCGGGACGCGGATATCGGCCTGCGAGCCGGAAATGTAGATGCGTTTCGAGTTGGGGAAAGCGGTGCCTTCCAGCGTGTCGATGAAGTGTTGGGCCTGTGCGCGCTGTTCGCGGCGGGTCAGTTTTACAGTAGACATAGCTCATTCCAAAAGTGAAGGACATGGCTTGTCAGACGACGGATGAAGCAAGAGAGGATCGCCCGGGGGGGCGATACAACAGCAGTGTGACTCTTGTTCCCTTCGCAGGTATTAGCCTGATCAGGTTCCGCGGATCCCGAATTAACGGTCTCAGCCCGGCTTTCGCTCTGGGCACTCCGACAAGAAAAATCCCCCTCGTGAGAGGGGCGAATGGTTGTAAATTACTCGTTAACGATTAAGAACTCAAGCAGGGCGCGTGACGTTCTCTTCGTTACTGATGTTCAAATCATTGTCCAGGGCGAGAGAGATCAGCTTGTCTTCCAGCGTGAATCGCTCCTCCAGCGCTTCGCCGAGGTCGGATAGCGCTTTCTGGAACTCAAGATAGTTATCGTGATCGATGGCATTCTCGAGCGTGGAATCATAGTAATCCATGATCTGCTGGGTATTGGCTTCCAGCAGCGGATAGAGCTTGCTGGCCGCTAAATACGGCGTTGTCCCTTCCATTTCGCGGATAATGCGTTCATAAATATTGAAATGGCCGTCGGACAGATAGTCGACCAGGCCCTGACAAAAATCATCCAGCGCTTTTTCGTTCAGTCGCATAAACGATTCTTTGCCAGGCTTAATGCCGACCAGATTGTAATAAGCCACGAGTAGATGCTTGCGCACATGCAGCCAGCGATCCACCAGTTTGTTACTTCCTCTAACGCGCTCAGTCAGGCTTTCTAGCTGGTTTAACATGGTCGACTCCGCAAAGTGTAGGATTGAATCTGCTCATCCAGAATGTAACCACAATGCTAACAACATGTCAGTGAAGCGAAGGTAGTGCAATAGATATGGATCGTATTATTGAAAAATCAGATCTGGGTTGGTGGATCGTCAGCCACGAACAAAAATTATGGTTGCCCGGTGGAGAACTGCCCTACGGTGCGGCGGAAACGTTCGATCTCGTGGGCCAGCCTGCGCTAGAGATCGGCGAGTGGCAGGGTGAGCCCGTGTGGTTGATCCAGCAAGCGCGTCGTCAGGATATGGGATCCGTTCGCCAGGTGTTGGATCTGGACGTGGGCCTGTTCCAGCTGGCGGGGCGCGGCGTGCAGCTGGCGGAGTTTTATCGCTCGCACAAATACTGCGGCTACTGCGGTCATACCATGCATCCGAGCAAAACCGAGTGGGCGATGCTCTGCAGCCACTGCCGCGAGCGCTACTATCCGCAAATTGCGCCGTGCATTATCGTCGCTATCCGCCGGGATGATTCTATTTTGCTGGCGCAGCATACCCGTCATCGCAACGGCGTACACACCGTGCTGGCCGGCTTCGTCGAGGTGGGCGAAACGCTGGAGCAGGCGGTGGCGCGCGAGGTAATGGAGGAGAGCGGCATCAAAGTGAAGAACCTGCGCTACGTCACCTCCCAGCCGTGGCCGTTCCCGCAGTCGCTGATGACGGCCTTTATGGCCGAATATGACAGCGGCGAGATCGTTATCGATCGGAAAGAGCTGCTGGACGCGAACTGGTATCGCTATGAAGATCTACCGCTGCTCCCCCCAGCGGGTACCGTGGCGCGTCGGCTGATAGAAGATACCGTGGCGATGTGTCGGGCCGAGTATGAGTAGTGTTACACTGAGGCCATGACGCTTAAGGAACTGCAAAAATGACCGAACTGAAGAACGATCGTTATCTGCGTGCGCTGCTGCGCCAGCCCGTTGATGTCACCCCGGTGTGGATGATGCGCCAGGCGGGACGCTATCTGCCAGAGTACAAAGCCACGCGCGCGCAGGCGGGCGATTTTATGTCGCTTTGCAAAAACGCCGAGCTGGCCTGTGAAGTGACGCTCCAGCCGCTGCGCCGCTTCCCGCTGGATGCGGCGATCCTCTTCTCGGATATTCTGACCATTCCGGATGCAATGGGCCTTGGCCTGTACTTCGAAACCGGTGAAGGTCCGCGTTTCACCTCTCCGATCAAAAGCAAAGCCGACGTGGACAAGCTGCCGATTCCCGATCCGGAAGGCGAGCTGGGCTACGTGATGAACGCCGTGCGCACCATTCGCCGCGAGCTGAAAGGGGAAGTGCCGCTGATTGGCTTCTCAGGCAGCCCGTGGACGCTGGCGACCTATATGGTGGAAGGGGGCAGCAGCAAAGCCTTCACCATGATTAAAAAGATGATGTACGCCGAGCCGCTGGCCCTGCATGCGCTGCTCGACAAGCTGGCGAAGAGCGTTACGCTCTATCTGAACGCGCAGATTAAGGCGGGCGCGCAGTCGGTGATGATTTTCGATACCTGGGGCGGCGTGCTGACCGGGCGCGATTATCAGCAGTTCTCCCTGTATTACATGCATAAAATCGTCGACGGCCTGCTGCGTGAAAACGAAGGTCGCCGCGTGCCGGTGACGCTGTTCACCAAAGGTGGCGGCCAGTGGCTGGAAGCGATGGCGGCAACCGGCTGCGACGCGCTGGGTCTCGACTGGACCACCGATATCGCCGATGCGCGTCGTCGCGTGGGTGACAAAGTAGCGCTGCAGGGCAATATGGACCCGTCCATGCTCTATGCGCCGCCAGCCCGCATTGAAGAAGAAGTGTCGACTATACTGTCTGGTTTCGGCCAGGGGGAAGGCCACGTCTTTAACCTCGGCCACGGCATTCATCAGGATGTGCCGCCAGAACACGCAGGCGTTTTTGTGGAGGCGGTGCATCGGCTTTCTGCCCAGTATCACAAGTAAGGAGTCGTTATGGATCTCGCGTCGCTACGCGCTCAACAAATCGAACTGGCCTCATCGGTGATCCGCGAGGATTGTCTGGATAAGGACCCTCCGCAGTACATTGGCGGAGCAGACGTCGGATTCGAGCAGGGTGGGGACGTGACGCGAGCGGCGATGGTGGTACTGAAATACCCTTCGCTTGAGCTGGTGGAGTACAAGGTCGCGCGTATCGCGACCACCATGCCGTACATTCCGGGCTTTCTCTCCTTCCGCGAATATCCCGCGCTGCTGGCAGCGTGGGAGCAGCTTTCGCAAAAACCTGACCTGCTGTTTGTCGATGGACACGGGATCTCACATCCGCGTCGTTTAGGCGTTGCCAGTCATTTTGGGCTGCTGGTGGATGTGCCGACCATTGGCGTCGCCAAGAAACGCCTGTGCGGCGCGTTTGAACCACTTTCATCCGAGCCGGGTGCGCTGGCGCCGCTCATCCATAAAGGCGAGCAGCTGGCGTGGGTCTGGCGCAGCAAGGCACGCTGTAACCCGCTCTTTATCGCTACCGGGCACCGTGTGAGCATGGACAGCGCCCTCGCGTGGGTGCAGCGCTGCATGAAGGGCTACCGCTTGCCGGAGCCGACGCGCTGGGCAGACGCCGTGGCGTCTTCACGTCCGGCTTTTGTTCGTTGGCAGGAAATTCAGCGATGATTCAGGTAAACTGCGCCTAATTTTCGATTCGAGAGATCATCATGCTACAAAACCCGATTCACCTGCGCCTTGAAAAGCTGGAAAGCTGGCAGCACGTCACCTTCATGGCTTGCCTGTGCGAGCGCATGTATCCCAACTATGCCGCGTTCTGCAAGCAGACCGGCTTTGGTGATGGCCATATCTACCGCCGCATTCTGGATCTGATCTGGGAAACGCTGACGGTGAAAGACGCGAAGGTGAATTTCGACTCTCAGCTCGAAAAGCTGGAAGAGGCGATCCCGGTGGCGGATGATTTTGACCTGTACGGCGTCTACCCGGCAATTGATGCCTGCGTGGCGTTAAGCGAACTGCTTCACTCCCGTCTGAGCGGAGAAACGCTGGAGCACGCTATTGAAGTCAGTAAGGCATCTATTACGACCGTCGCGATGCTGGAAATGACCCAGGAAGGTCGGGAAATGACCGACGAAGAGCTGCGTGCGAACCCGGCGGTTGAGCAAGAATGGGACATTCAGTGGGAAATTTTCCGCCTGTTAGCAGAGTGTGAAGAACGCGATATTGAGCTGATAAAAGGGCTGCGCGCTGACTTACGAGAGGCTGGCGAGAGCAATATTGGTATAATTTTTAACCAATGAGACAATAAATCTTGAGATAACGCCCGTTTTGTCGCTCCTCGACTCTTCCCTTTCGCCCCTTGTCTGGTCTACATTTGGGGGGCGAAAAAAAGTGGCTATCGGTGCGTGTATGCAGGAGAGTGCTTTTTTGGCATTTTCGTCGCACTCGATGCTTAGCAAGCGATAAACACATTGAAAGGATAACTTATGAACAAGACTCAACTGATTGATGTAATTGCGGACAAGGCTGATCTGTCTAAAGTGCAGGCTAAAGCTGCTCTGGAATCTACCCTGGCTGCTATTACTGAGTCTCTGAAAGAAGGTGATGCTGTACAACTGGTTGGTTTCGGTACCTTCAAAGTGAACCACCGCGCTGAGCGTACTGGCCGCAACCCGCAGACCGGTAAAGAAATCAAAATCGCCGCAGCTAACGTGCCGGCATTTGTTTCTGGTAAAGCACTGAAAGACGCTGTTAAGTAAGACGCGTGGCAGTGAACAGTTTTAGCGAAGGGGCGGTAACGCCCCTTTTGTCTTTCTGGCGTGGAACGCTCGCGCTGGCAGGCATGCTGCTGCTGTCAGCCTGTAGCCACGACACCTCCCTGCCGCCGTTTACCGCCAGCGGTTACGCGGACAACCAGGGCGCGGTCAGGATCTGGCGCAAAGATTCCGGCGGCGAAGTTCATCTGCTTTCTGCCTTCAGCCCGTGGCATAACGGCAATACGTCGACTGCGGAATATCGCTGGCAGGGAGATGACCTGTCGCTGATTGAACTGAACGTCTACAGCAAAACCCCCGAACATGTGAAAGTGCGTTTTGACGACCATGGCGAGCTGAGCTTTATGCAGCGCGAAGTCAGCGGTCAAAAACAGCAGCTTTCCAGCGATCAAATCGCCCTCTACCGTTATCGTGCCGAACAAATCCGCCAGACCAGCGATGCGCTTCGTCTGGGCCGCGTTGTGCTGCGCCAGGGACGCTGGCATAGCGATGGTACGGTGACAACCTGCGAAGGGCAGACGGTCAAGCCTGAGCTCGAATCCTGGGCAACCGAACACATTCAACGCCGTCAGCGTCATTCATCAATGGAAGTGAGTGTGGCGTGGCTTGAGGCGCCGGAAGGCTCTCAGCTGCTGCTGGTGGCGAACGAAGACTTCTGCACCTGGCAGCCGACAGAGAAGAGTTTCTGAGGTAAATTCCCTCTCCCTTGAGGGAGAGGGTTAGGATGAGGGGGAACAGACGGTTCCGTTACTCCCCCTGCTCGCGCGCAATCGCGCGATAGCCGATATCCTGACGGCTAAAGCTACCGTTCCAGTGAATATCCGCCATCAGCGCATAGGCGCGCTTCTGCGCTTCTGCCACGGTATGGCCCAGCGCGGTTGCACACAGCACGCGGCCACCGTTGGTCAGAACGCGATCGTCCTCAGCCAGCTTCGTACCGGCGTGGAACACCTTCGCACCTTCAATCTCTTCCAGCGGCAGGCCGTGGATTTCATCACCGGTGCTGTAGTTGCCCGGATAACCACCCGCAGCAATCACCACGCCGAGAGACGCACGCTCGTCCCACTCGGAGGTTTTCTCGTCCAGCTTGCCATCGCAGGCTGCCAGACACAGATCCACCAGATCGGATTTCATGCGCAGCATGATTGGCTGCGTTTCCGGATCGCCAAAGCGGCAGTTGAATTCGATGACCTTAGGGTTACCCTGCTTGTCGATCATCAGACCTGCGTAAAGGAAACCGGTGTAGGTATTCCCTTCTGCCGCCATTCCCTTCACGGTCGGCCAGATGATGCGATCCATGGTGCGCTGGTGAACTTCGTCAGTCACTACCGGAGCGGGGGAGTAAGCGCCCATTCCACCGGTATTCGGGCCGGTATCGCCATTGCCCACACGCTTGTGGTCCTGGCTGGTGGCCATCGGCAGAACGTGCTCGCCGTCTACCATCACGATGAAGCTTGCTTCTTCACCGTCGAGGAACTCTTCGATCACGATGCGGTGGCCCGCATCACCGAAAGCATTGCCCGCCAGCATGTCCTGAACTGCGGCTTCGGCTTCGTCGAGCGTCATCGCGACGATCACGCCTTTACCGGCGGCCAGACCGTCGGCCTTGATAACAATCGGCGCGCCCTTCTCACGTAAGTAGGCCAGAGCAGGCTCCACTTCAGTGAAATTCTGATATTCCGCCGTCGGGATGTTATGACGCGCGAGGAAATCTTTGGTGAAGGCTTTGGAGCCTTCCAGCTGCGCGGCGCCTTCCGTTGGGCCGAAAATTTTCAGGCCCGCTGCGCGGAACGCATCCACCACGCCAATCACCAGCGGCGCTTCCGGGCCGACGATGGTCAGGTCGATTTTCTCGCTCTGGGCAAAACTCAGCAGCGCCGGAATGTCGGTCACGCCGATAGCCACGTTCTGCAGCGCGGGTTCCAGTGCGGTACCGGCGTTGCCCGGTGCCACGAAGACCGTTGTCACCAGCGGAGACTGCGCCGCTTTCCACGCCAGCGCGTGCTCGCGTCCGCCGTTACCAATCACTAATACTTTCATTTTCAGCTCCGGGAATTAATGGCGGAAGTGGCGCATGTCGGTGAAGATCATCGCGATGCCGTGTTCATCGGCAGCGGCAATCACTTCGTCGTCGCGGATTGAACCGCCTGGCTGGATCACGCAGGTGATGCCGACAGCGGCTGCGGCGTCGATGCCGTCACGGAACGGGAAGAAGGCGTCAGAGGCCATGGCGGAGCCTTTGACTTCCAGACCTTCGTCACCTGCTTTAATACCTGCGATTTTCGCAGAGTAAACGCGGCTCATCTGGCCTGCGCCTATCCCGATGGTCATGTTCTCTTTCGCGTAGACGATGGCGTTGGATTTCACGAACTTCGCCACTTTCCAGCAGAACAGCGCGTCACGCAGTTCCTGTTCGGTCGGCTGGCGTTTGGTCACCACGCGCAGGTCGGCTTCTGTCACCATGCCCAGATCGCGGTCCTGAACCAGCAGGCCGCCGTTTACGCGTTTGAAGTCCAGGCCCGGCACGCGTTCTGCCCACTGGCCGCAAATCAGTACGCGCACGTTCTGTTTTGCCGCGGTGATTTTCAGCGCTGCTTCAGATGCGGATGGCGCGATAATCACTTCGACAAACTGGCGGGAGATGATGGCCTGTGCGGTTTCAGCATCCAGCTCGCGGTTGAAGGCGATAATGCCGCCGAACGCGGAGGTCGGGTCGGTTTTGTAGGCGCGATCGTAGGCATCCAGAATAGAGGTGCTCACGGCAACGCCGCATGGGTTCGCGTGCTTGACGATAACGCAGGCAGGCTCGCTGAACTCTTTCACGCATTCCAGCGCGGCGTCGGTGTCAGCAATGTTGTTATAGGAGAGCGCTTTGCCCTGAACCTGCTGAGCGGTCGCAACAGAGGCTTCTTTTACCTCTTCTTCTATATAGAAGGCCGCCTGCTGGTGGCTGTTCTCACCGTAACGCATATCCTGCTTCTTAATGAAGTTCAGGTTCAGGGTGCGCGGGAAGCGGCCTGAAGGATCTTTGCTTTCACCGTGGTAAGCCGGCACCAGGCTACCGAAGTAGTTGGCGATCATGCTGTCATACGCTGCGGTGTGCTCGAAAGCTTTAATGGCGAGGTCGAAACGGGTATCCAGAGTCAGTGACCCTTCGTTGGCATCCATCTCATTAATAATGGTCTCGTAATCGCTGCTCTTCACCACGATAGCCACATCTTTATGGTTCTTGGCTGCTGAGCGCACCATGGTTGGGCCGCCGATATCAATATTCTCTACGGCATCCTCCAGAGAACAGCCTTCGCGGGCAACGGTCTGGGCAAACGGGTAGAGGTTAACGACAACCATGTCGATCGGCGCGATGTCGTGCTGTTCCATAATGGCGTCGTCCTGGCCGCGACGGCCAAGAATACCGCCGTGGACTTTCGGATGCAGGGTTTTGACGCGTCCATCCATCATTTCCGGGAAACCGGTGTAATCGGACACTTCGGTTACCGGCAGACCTTTATCTGCTAACAAGCGAGCGGTACCGCCTGTAGAAAGCAGTTCTACACCGCGTGCAGAAAGTGCCTGAGCGAATTCGACGATACCGGCTTTATCAGAAACACTGAGCAGAGCGCGGCGGACTGGACGACGTTGTTGCATGGTAAATCCCCTGGATTTCACGATTACAGAGAGCGTTAGATGAATTTTCCTGCGAAAAACTCATCTAACACACCTGACGAGGCATCCTTGTTAAGCGCGAGCATTTTAACGAAAACGTTTGCGCAACGCTCGCACATTTTCACTTTTTCGCATCACTGTGGATAACTTTGTGCATAAAATGGTATAAGGCGGGGTTTTGCTGGGGAATGCAGCAGTCAGCCATTTTTTTGCAACTTTTCGGTTGCGGTCGTTCGGGAACTCCCTATAATGCGCCTCCATCGACACGGCGGATGTGAATCACTTCACAAACAGCCCGGTCGGTTGAAGAGAAAAAATCCTGCAATAACGGGTTGACTCTGAAAGAGGAAAGCGTAATATACGCCACCTCGCAACGGCGAGCGAAAGCCGCGTTGCACTGCTCTTTAACAATTTATCAGACAATCTGTGTGGGCACTCAAAGTGACATGGATTCTTAACGTCCTCGGACGAAAAATGAATACCAAGTCTCTGAGTGAACATACGTAATTCATTACGAAGTTTAATTCACGAGCATCAAACTTAAATTGAAGAGTTTGATCATGGCTCAGATTGAACGCTGGCGGCAGGCCTAACACATGCAAGTCGAGCGGTAGCACAGGGAGCTTGCTCCTGGGTGACGAGCGGCGGACGGGTGAGTAATGTCTGGGAAACTGCCTGATGGAGGGGGATAACTACTGGAAACGGTAGCTAATACCGCATAACGTCGCAAGACCAAAGAGGGGGACCTTCGGGCCTCTTGCCATCAGATGTGCCCAGATGGGATTAGCTAGTAGGTGGGGTAACGGCTCACCTAGGCGACGATCCCTAGCTGGTCTGAGAGGATGACCAGCCACACTGGAACTGAGACACGGTCCAGACTCCTACGGGAGGCAGCAGTGGGGAATATTGCACAATGGGCGCAAGCCTGATGCAGCCATGCCGCGTGTATGAAGAAGGCCTTCGGGTTGTAAAGTACTTTCAGCGGGGAGGAAGGCGTTGTGGTTAATAACCACAGCGATTGACGTTACCCGCAGAAGAAGCACCGGCTAACTCCGTGCCAGCAGCCGCGGTAATACGGAGGGTGCAAGCGTTAATCGGAATTACTGGGCGTAAAGCGCACGCAGGCGGTCTGTCAAGTCGGATGTGAAATCCCCGGGCTCAACCTGGGAACTGCATTCGAAACTGGCAGGCTAGAGTCTTGTAGAGGGGGGTAGAATTCCAGGTGTAGCGGTGAAATGCGTAGAGATCTGGAGGAATACCGGTGGCGAAGGCGGCCCCCTGGACAAAGACTGACGCTCAGGTGCGAAAGCGTGGGGAGCAAACAGGATTAGATACCCTGGTAGTCCACGCCGTAAACGATGTCGACTTGGAGGTTGTGCCCTTGAGGCGTGGCTTCCGGAGCTAACGCGTTAAGTCGACCGCCTGGGGAGTACGGCCGCAAGGTTAAAACTCAAATGAATTGACGGGGGCCCGCACAAGCGGTGGAGCATGTGGTTTAATTCGATGCAACGCGAAGAACCTTACCTACTCTTGACATCCAGAGAACTTTCCAGAGATGGATTGGTGCCTTCGGGAACTCTGAGACAGGTGCTGCATGGCTGTCGTCAGCTCGTGTTGTGAAATGTTGGGTTAAGTCCCGCAACGAGCGCAACCCTTATCCTTTGTTGCCAGCGGTTAGGCCGGGAACTCAAAGGAGACTGCCAGTGATAAACTGGAGGAAGGTGGGGATGACGTCAAGTCATCATGGCCCTTACGAGTAGGGCTACACACGTGCTACAATGGCGCATACAAAGAGAAGCGACCTCGCGAGAGCAAGCGGACCTCATAAAGTGCGTCGTAGTCCGGATTGGAGTCTGCAACTCGACTCCATGAAGTCGGAATCGCTAGTAATCGTAGATCAGAATGCTACGGTGAATACGTTCCCGGGCCTTGTACACACCGCCCGTCACACCATGGGAGTGGGTTGCAAAAGAAGTAGGTAGCTTAACCTTCGGGAGGGCGCTTACCACTTTGTGATTCATGACTGGGGTGAAGTCGTAACAAGGTAACCGTAGGGGAACCTGCGGTTGGATCACCTCCTTACCTTAAAGAACCTGCCTTTGCAGTGCTCACACAGATTGTCTGATGAAAAGTAAATAGCAAGGCGTCTTGCGATTGAGACTTCAGTGTCCCCTTCGTCTAGAGGCCCAGGACACCGCCCTTTCACGGCGGTAACAGGGGTTCGAATCCCCTAGGGGACGCCACTTGCTGGTTCGTGAGTGAAAGTCACCTGCCGTCATATCTCAAAACTGACTTGCGAGTCACGTTTGAGATATTTGCTCTTTAAAAATCTGGATCAAGCTGAAAATTGAAACGACACATCTTAATGGTGTGTTCGAGTCTCTCAAATTTTCGCAATCAGAAGTGAAACATCTTCGGGTTGTGAGGTTAAGCGACTAAGCGTACACGGTGGATGCCCTGGCAGTCAGAGGCGATGAAGGACGTGCTAATCTGCGAAAAGCGCCGGCGAGGTGATATGAACCTTTGACCCGGCGATGTCCGAATGGGGAAACCCAGTGCAATTCGTTGCACTATCGTTAACTGAATACATAGGTTAACGAGGCGAACCGGGGGAACTGAAACATCTAAGTACCCCGAGGAAAAGAAATCAACCGAGATTCCCCCAGTAGCGGCGAGCGAACGGGGAGCAGCCCAGAGTCTGAATCAGCTTGTGTGTTAGTGGAAGCGTCTGGAAAGTCGCACGGTACAGGGTGACAGTCCCGTACACGAAAGCACACAGGCTGTGAACTCGAAGAGTAGGGCGGGACACGTGGTATCCTGTCTGAATATGGGGGGACCATCCTCCAAGGCTAAATACTCCTGACTGACCGATAGTGAACCAGTACCGTGAGGGAAAGGCGAAAAGAACCCCGGCGAGGGGAGTGAAAAAGAACCTGAAACCGTGTACGTACAAGCAGTGGGAGCACCTTCGTGGTGTGACTGCGTACCTTTTGTATAATGGGTCAGCGACTTATATTCTGTAGCAAGGTTAACCGTATAGGGGAGCCGAAGGGAAACCGAGTCTTAACTGGGCGTTAAGTTGCAGGGTATAGACCCGAAACCCGGTGATCTAGCCATGGGCAGGTTGAAGGTTGGGTAACACTAACTGGAGGACCGAACCGACTAATGTTGAAAAATTAGCGGATGACTTGTGGCTGGGGGTGAAAGGCCAATCAAACCGGGAGATAGCTGGTTCTCCCCGAAAGCTATTTAGGTAGCGCCTCGTGAACTCATCTTCGGGGGTAGAGCACTGTTTCGGCTAGGGGGCCATCCCGGCTTACCAACCCGATGCAAACTACGAATACCGAAGAATGTTATCACGGGAGACACACGGCGGGTGCTAACGTCCGTCGTGAAGAGGGAAACAACCCAGACCGCCAGCTAAGGTCCCAAAGTCATGGTTAAGTGGGAAACGATGTGGGAAGGCACAGACAGCCAGGATGTTGGCTTAGAAGCAGCCATCATTTAAAGAAAGCGTAATAGCTCACTGGTCGAGTCGGCCTGCGCGGAAGATGTAACGGGGCTAAACCATGCACCGAAGCTGCGGCAGCGACGCTTATGCGTTGTTGGGTAGGGGAGCGTTCTGTAAGCCGTTGAAGGTGTGCTGTGAGGCATGCTGGAGGTATCAGAAGTGCGAATGCTGACATAAGTAACGATAAAGCGGGTGAAAAGCCCGCTCGCCGGAAGACCAAGGGTTCCTGTCCAACGTTAATCGGGGCAGGGTGAGTCGACCCCTAAGGCGAGGCCGAAAGGCGTAGTCGATGGGAAACAGGTTAATATTCCTGTACTTGGTGTTACTGCGAAGGGGGGACGGAGAAGGCTATGTTAGCCGGGCGACGGTTGTCCCGGTTTAAGCATGTAGGCGGAACGATTAGGTAAATCCGGTCGTTTTTTAACGCTGAGGTGTGATGACGAGGCACTACGGTGCTGAAGTAACAAATGCCCTGCTTCCAGGAAAAGCCTCTAAGCATCAGGTAACATCAAATCGTACCCCAAACCGACACAGGTGGTCAGGTAGAGAATACCAAGGCGCTTGAGAGAACTCGGGTGAAGGAACTAGGCAAAATGGTGCCGTAACTTCGGGAGAAGGCACGCTGATATGTAGGTGAAGCCCCTGCGGGTGGAGCTGAAATCAGTCGAAGATACCAGCTGGCTGCAACTGTTTATTAAAAACACAGCACTGTGCAAACACGAAAGTGGACGTATACGGTGTGACGCCTGCCCGGTGCCGGAAGGTTAATTGATGGGGTTAGCGGTAACGCGAAGCTCTTGATCGAAGCCCCGGTAAACGGCGGCCGTAACTATAACGGTCCTAAGGTAGCGAAATTCCTTGTCGGGTAAGTTCCGACCTGCACGAATGGCGTAATGATGGCCAGGCTGTCTCCACCCGAGACTCAGTGAAATTGAACTCGCTGTGAAGATGCAGTGTACCCGCGGCAAGACGGAAAGACCCCGTGAACCTTTACTATAGCTTGACACTGAACACTGGTCCTTGATGTGTAGGATAGGTGGGAGGCTTTGAAGCGTGGACGCCAGTCTGCGTGGAGCCGTCCTTGAAATACCACCCTTTAATGGCTGGTGTTCTAACGTAGACCCGTGATCCGGGTTGCGGACAGTGTCTGGTGGGTAGTTTGACTGGGGCGGTCTCCTCCCAAAGAGTAACGGAGGAGCACGAAGGTTAGCTAATCCTGGTCGGACATCAGGAGGTTAGTGCAATGGCATAAGCTAGCTTGACTGCGAGAGTGACGGCTCGAGCAGGTGCGAAAGCAGGTCATAGTGATCCGGTGGTTCTGAATGGAAGGGCCATCGCTCAACGGATAAAAGGTACTCCGGGGATAACAGGCTGATACCGCCCAAGAGTTCATATCGACGGCGGTGTTTGGCACCTCGATGTCGGCTCATCACATCCTGGGGCTGAAGTAGGTCCCAAGGGTATGGCTGTTCGCCATTTAAAGTGGTACGCGAGCTGGGTTTAGAACGTCGTGAGACAGTTCGGTCCCTATCTGCCGTGGGCGCTGGAGAATTGAGGGGGGCTGCTCCTAGTACGAGAGGACCGGAGTGGACGCATCACTGGTGTTCGGGTTGTCATGCCAATGGCACTGCCCGGTAGCTAAATGCGGAAAAGATAAGTGCTGAAAGCATCTAAGCACGAAACTTGCCCCGAGATGAGTTCTCCCTGACCCTTTAAGGGTCCTGAAGGAACGTTGAAGACGACGACGTTGATAGGTCGGGTGTGTAAGCGCAGCGATGCGTTGAGCTAACCGATACTAATGAACCGTGAGGCTTAACCTTACAACGCCGAAGATGTTTTGGCGAAGAGACAAAACAATCAATTTCAGCCTGATACAGATTTAACAGAATTTGCCTGGCGGCTTTAGCGCGGTGGTCCCACCTGACCCCATGCCGAACTCAGAAGTGAAACGCCGTAGCGCCGATGGTAGTGTGGGGTCTCCCCATGTTAGAGTAGGGAACTGCCAGGCATCAAACATAAGAACCCCGTACCGAAAGGTGCGGGGTTTTTTGCTTTTGTTTTCCGCCCTCTCCCTGTGGGAGATAGACGGGGTGAGGGCATCAAACCGTACCATTCTCTCCTTGAAACTTTCTCACCTTCCGCTTGCAGACTCGACATTCAAACCGTTTCTGGGTATCGTTAGCTATCTGGATGTCTAAACGTTTATACGTATGCTGTGAGGATATAAAGCTATGCCGATTCGGGTGCAGGACGAGCTACCAGCCGTCAATTTCTTGCGTGAAGAAAATGTCTTTGTCATGACGACTTCACGTGCGACAGGTCAGGAAATTCGCCCGCTGAAGGTGCTTATTCTCAATCTGATGCCAAAAAAGATCGAAACAGAAAACCAGTTCCTGCGTCTTCTGTCGAACTCCCCGCTGCAGGTCGATATTCAGCTGCTGCGAATCGATGCCCGTGAGTCACGCAACACGCCTTCTGAGCATCTGAACAATTTCTACTGTAACTTCGATGACATTCAGGGTGAAAATTTCGACGGACTGATTGTGACCGGCGCGCCGCTCGGTCTGGTTGAATTTAACGATGTCGCCTACTGGCCGCAGATCAAACAGGTTCTGGAGTGGGCAAAAGATCACGTCACGTCCACGCTGTTTGTCTGTTGGGCGGTACAGGCCGCACTGAATATTCTTTATGGCATCCCGAAGCAAACCCGCACTGAAAAGCTCTCCGGCGTATACGAACACCACATTCTCCATCCACATGCGTTGCTGACGCGTGGTTTCGATGATTCTTTCCTGGCCCCGCATTCTCGCTACGCCGATTTTCCGGCCCAGCTAATTCGTGATTACACCGATCTGGAGATCCTGGCCGAAACGGAAGATGGCGACGCTTACCTGTTTGCCAGTAAAGATAAGCGCATTGCCTTTGTGACCGGACATCCTGAGTACGATCCGCACACCCTTGCATCAGAGTATTTCCGTGATGTCGAAGCGGGTCTTAACCCGGATGTCCCGTACAACTATTTCCCGAAAGACGATCCACAAAACAAACCGAGAGCTACCTGGCGCAGCCACGGGAATTTGCTTTTTACTAACTGGCTCAACTATTACGTCTACCAGATAACACCATACGATCTGCGTCACATGAATCCAACGCTGGAGTAATCGTCTGCACTAAACGATCCTAAAGCGTTTCAGCTATTCAAATCAGGCACCTTCGGGTGCCTTTTTTATTTCCGAAATATAACTCACCATTCTGTAAAACTTTAATCTTAATAAAATCAATAAATTAATTGATATTTATAATTAAAATGGAAATTGTTTTTGATTTTAGAAAAAATGGAGATAGTCTTAATTCTGCTGAGCGAAAACTACCCAACGATCTTTCGTTCGCATCGGGAGCGTGATTTTGGATCTTTGATGAGGAGCAGAGTAATGACTCAACAGGCAACGACGGTCGATGAACTGGCCTTTACCCAGCCGTATGGTGAGCAAGAACAGCAGGTATTGACGGCAGAAGCGGTAGAATTTCTGACTGAACTGGTGACCCGCTTTACGCCGCAGCGTAATAAGCTGCTGGCGGCACGCATTCATCAGCAGCAGGAAATTGATAACGGCAAGTTGCCTGGTTTTATTTCGGAAACCGCTTCCATTCGCCGTGGCGAGTGGAAAATCCGCGGCATCCCTGAAGATTTACAGGATCGTCGCGTTGAGATCACCGGTCCGGTAGAGCGAAAAATGGTGATCAACGCCATGAACGCGAACGTTAAGGTCTTCATGGCCGATTTTGAAGATTCCCTGGCGCCGGACTGGCGTAAGGTCATCGAGGGGCAGATCAACCTGCGCGACGCCGTGAACGGCACCATCAGCTATACCAACGAAGCCGGTAAAATTTACCAGCTCAAACCGAACCCGGCGGTGCTGATCTGCCGCGTGCGCGGCCTGCACCTGCCTGAAAAACATGTCACCTGGCGTGGGGAAGCCATTCCGGGCAGCCTGTTTGATTTCGCGCTCTATTTCTTCCACAACTATAAAGCCCTGCTGGCGAAGGGCAGCGGCCCGTATTTCTATCTGCCTAAAACGCAGGCCTGGCAGGAAGCAGCCTGGTGGAGCGAGGTCTTCAGCTACGCGGAAGATCGTTTCAATCTGCCGCGCGGCACCATCAAAGCTACCCTACTGATTGAAACGCTGCCTGCCGTATTCCAGATGAATGAAATTCTGCACGCCCTGCGTGACCACATTGTCGGTCTGAACTGCGGACGCTGGGACTATATTTTCAGCTACATCAAAACCCTGAAAAACTATCCCGATCGCGTGCTTCCGGATCGCCAGGTCGTGACCATGGATAAACCGTTCCTGAGCGCCTACTCGCGTCTGCTGATCAAAACCTGCCACAAGCGCGGCGCCTTTGCGATGGGCGGCATGGCGGCTTTTATCCCAAGCAAAGACGCAGAGCGCAACAATCAGGTGCTCAACAAGGTGAAAGCCGATAAAGAGCTTGAAGCCCGTAACGGTCACGACGGCACGTGGATTGCGCATCCCGGCCTGGCCGATACGGCAATGGAGGTCTTCAACCGCGTCCTCGGTGACAACAAAAACCAGCTGTTTGTCACACGTGAAGACGATGCCCCAACGGCTGAAGAACAGCTGCTGGCCCCGTGCGCGGGCGAACGGACGGAAGAGGGGATGCGGGCCAATATCCGCGTTGCGGTACAGTACATCGAAGCGTGGATCTCCGGCAACGGCTGCGTGCCGATCTACGGCCTGATGGAAGATGCCGCGACGGCGGAGATCTCACGAACCTCTATCTGGCAGTGGATCCACCATCAAAAAACGCTCAGCAACGGCAAACCGGTAACCAAGACCCTGTTCCGCCAGATGCTCGTCGAAGAGATGCGGGTGATCCAGGACGAGCTGGGCGAACACCGCTTCAGCAGCGGACGCTTTGATGACGCCGCGCGCCTGATGGAGCAAATCACCACATCAGATGACTTAATCGACTTCCTGACCCTGCCGGGCTACCGCTTCCTGGCGTAATCCACCACATAACAATATGGAGCATCTGCACATGAAAACCCGTACCCAACAAATCGAAGAATTGAAGAAAGAGTGGACACAACCTCGCTGGGAAGGCATCCGCCGTCCTTACAGCGCTGAGGAAGTGGTGAAATTACGCGGCTCGGTCAATCCGGAATGCACGCTGGCGCAAAATGGCGCGGCGAAAATGTGGAAGCTGCTGCACGGTGGTTCCAAAAAAGGCTACATCAACAGCCTCGGTGCGCTGACCGGCGGTCAGGCTCTGCAGCAGGCGAAGGCGGGTATTGAGGCTATTTACCTCTCCGGCTGGCAGGTCGCGGCGGACGCCAACCTGGCCTCCAGCATGTATCCGGATCAGTCGCTCTATCCGGCTAACTCCGTGCCGTCGGTCGTGGATCGGATCAACAACACCTTCCGCCGTGCGGATCAGATCCAGTGGGCTGCCGGTATCGAACCTGGCGATCCGCGCTTTATTGATTACTTCCTGCCGATCGTTGCGGATGCGGAAGCGGGCTTCGGCGGCGTGCTGAACGCCTTCGAGCTGATGAAATCGATGATTGAGGCCGGTGCAGCGGCCGTTCACTTCGAAGACCAGCTGGCGTCAGTGAAGAAGTGCGGACATATGGGCGGTAAAGTGCTGGTTCCTACACAGGAAGCGGTTCAGAAGCTGGTTGCCGCACGTCTGGCTGCTGACGTGCTCGGCGTGCCGACGCTGGTCATTGCCCGTACCGATGCGGACGCGGCTGACCTGATCACCTCTGACTGCGATCCGTACGACAGCGAGTTCATCACCGGCGAGCGCACCAGTGAAGGCTTCTATCGTACCCACGCGGGTATCGAGCAGGCTATCAGCCGTGGTCTGGCGTACGCGCCTTACGCGGATCTGGTCTGGTGTGAAACGTCCACGCCGGATCTGGCGCTGGCGAAACGCTTCGCTGATGCTATTCATGCGAAGTACCCGGGCAAACTGCTGGCCTACAACTGCTCGCCGTCCTTCAACTGGCAGAAAAAGTTGGATGACAAAACCATCGCCAGCTTCCAGCAGCAGCTGTCCGACATGGGCTACAAATACCAGTTCATTACCCTGGCCGGTATCCACAGCATGTGGTTCAACATGTTCGACCTGGCGCACGCCTACGCGCAGGGTGAGGGCATGAAGCACTACGTTGAGAAGGTGCAGCAGCCGGAATTTGCGGCGGGCAAAGATGGTTATACCTTCGTCTCTCACCAGCAGGAAGTGGGAACCGGCTACTTCGATAACGTGACCACGATCATTCAGGGCGGCACCTCCTCCGTCACCGCCTTGACGGGTTCAACGGAAGAAGCACAGTTCTAATCTTTCCCCCTCTCCCCCTTGGGGAGAGGGCTGGTGGTGAGGGGGAATATATGTCGCGTGGCCTGGAATTACTGATTGCCCAAACTATTTTGCAGGGCTTCGATGCCCAGTATGGTCGTTTTCTTGAAGTGACCTCCGGCGCGCAGCAGCGCTTCGAACATGCAGACTGGCATGCGGTTCAGCAGGCCATGAAGCAGCGTATCCATCTCTACGATCACCACGTGGGTCTGGTGGTGGAGCAGCTGCGCTGTATTACCGACGGTAAAAGTCCGGACGCGGAATTTTTACTGCGCGTGAAGGAGCACTACACCCATCTGTTACCCGACTACCCGCGCTTCGAGATTGCGGAGAGCTTTTTCAACTCCGTCTATTGCCGGTTATTTGACCACCGCTCATTATCTCCTGAGCGGTTATTTATCTTCAGCTCCCAGCCCGAGCGGCGCTTTCGTACCATTCCGCGTCCGCTGGCGAAAGATTTCTTTCCCGATCGCGGATGGGAAAAGCTCCTGCACCGCGTGCTAACGGATTTGCCGCTGCGCCTGCCCTGGGAGAATAAAACTCGGGATATCGGGTATATCCACGCCCATCTCAACGAAACCTTCGGCGCGGAGGTGCTCAGCCGCAGCCATTTGCAGGTTGCCAACGAGCTTTTCTACCGCAATAAAGCTGCCTGGATGGTGGGTAAACTGGTTACCCCTACGGCCATCGTGCCGTTTCTGTTACCGATCCACCGTACAGACGACGGGGAACTGTTTGTCGATACCTGCCTGACCACCGGCGCCGAGGCCAGCATCGTGTTTGGCTTCGCACGCTCCTATTTTATGGTCTATGCACCGTTACCTGCCGCGCTGGTGGAGTGGCTGCGCGAGATCCTGCCGGGTAAAACCACGGCAGAGCTGTATATGGCCATCGGTTGCCAGAAGCACGCCAAAACGGAAAGCTACCGGGAATACTTGCGCTATGTCACCACGGCCGATGAGCAGTTCATCGAAGCGCCCGGCATTCGCGGCATGGTGATGCTGGTGTTTACGCTGCCGGGTTTCGACCGGGTATTTAAGGTGATCAAAGACAGATTCGCGCCGCAGAAAGAGATGACCGCCGCGCACGTCCGCGCCTGCTACCAGCTGGTTAAGGAACACGACCGCGTCGGTCGCATGGCGGATACCCAGGAATTCGAAAACTTTGTGCTGGATAAGCAGCAGATCGACCCGGCGCTCATGGCGCTGTTAATGCAGGAAGCTCCCGCGAAAATCACCGATTTGGGTGATAAAATCGTGATTAGCCATCTCTATATTGAACGCCGCATGGTGCCGCTGAATATCTGGCTGGAGCAGTCCGAAGGTCAGGCTTTAAGAGATGCGATTGAAGAGTACGGCAACGCGATTCGCCAGCTTGCCGCCGCCAATATCTTCCCGGGCGATATGCTGTTCAAAAACTTCGGCGTTACCCGTCACGGGCGGGTGGTGTTCTACGATTACGACGAAATTTGCTACATGACTGAAGTGAATTTCCGCGATATCCCACCGCCCCGCTACCCGGAAGATGAGCTTTCCGGTGAGCCGTGGTACAGCGTCTCGCCGGGCGATGTTTTTCCCGAAGAGTTTCGCCACTGGCTGTGCGCCGACCCGCGCATCGGGCCGCTATTCGAAGAAATGCATGAGGATCTGTTCCGTGCCAGCTACTGGCGCGGGCTGCAAACGCGGATCAAAAATGGGCACGTGGAAGATGTGTATGCATATCGGCGTAAGCAGCGGTTTTGCATCCGGTTTTCTCCCTCGCTCGCAGGGTAAGGGCGTTATGTTTTCTCCCTCTCCCTGTGGGAGAGGGCCGGGGTGAGGGTGTCAGGCCGCACTCAATCTTAACGAATCCCACCGTACGCCAGCGTCACCTCTTTCGCCGCCTTAATCACCAGCGCACCCAGTTCGGTCACGCGGTCATCGGTCATGCGCGAAATCGGTCCGGAGATGGAGATGGCGGCAAACGGCTCGCGGTGCTCGTCAAAAATACAGGCTGCGATACAGCGCAGGCCCAGAGCATGTTCTTCATCATCAAACGAATAGCCGCGCTTGCGGGTCAGAGCAAGATCTTCTTTTAAATGCACGGGCGAGACCAGGGTGGCGTGGGTATAGGCGTGTAGCCCTTTACGGTGCAGCAGGCCCGTCACCTGCTCTTCGCTCAGCTGTGACAGAAATGCCTTTCCCGCGCCGGAAGCGTGCATCGGCAGCTTGCCGCCAATCGGCGCGGACATGCGCATCAGCTGCGTGCACTGCACCTGGTCGATGATAATCGCCTGATGGTCGCTCTGGTCCAGCACCGCCAGGTTTACGGTCTCACCGGAGTCCTCCATCAGCTTGCGCAGAATCGGGTGAACAATCGCCAGCAGGTTGCGGCTCTGCAGGAAGCTGCTGCCAACGATAAATGCATGCGCGCCCACCGCCCAGTGCCCCAGCTCGCCCACCTGGCGGACAAAGCCCAGCTGCTGCATGGTGGTCAGAAGACGGTGCGTCGTGGAGTTCGGCAGGCCAGCCTGCTGGGCAAGCTCCGTCAGGGCCACGCTGCTGTGCGACTCGGCTATCCACTCCAGCAGCTTCAAACCGCGCGTGAGCGATTGAACCTGTCCGCCCTGTTGTGCGGTGGTGGCAGCAGCAGGTTTTCTGCCGCGTTTAGCGGGAACGGTCGCGACCATGACGATCTCCTTTTTCTGTATCGTGGAAATCATTTTCGTTTTATTTGGTGAATTTGCAACCGTTATCCTGACTGATCGGAGGAGTGATGGTGAACATGTCTCATGTTACCGCTGAGCGGCTTTTCCACCCTGCGAGATTGTGCCAGTATGGAACGCAGCCTTTTGGCCTTGTTGAGCGTTGTCGGGAGCAAGTGTGAGCAGCAAAGTAGAGCAACTGCGTGCGCAGTTAAATGAACGAATTCTGGTGCTGGACGGCGGCATGGGCACCATGATCCAGGGGTATCGTCTGAGTGAAGATGATTTCCGCGGCGAACGCTTTGCCGACTGGCCCTGCGACCTGAAAGGGAACAACGACCTGCTGGTGCTCAGCAAGCCGTCCGTGATTAAAGATATCCACAACGCCTACTTCGAAGCGGGTGCGGATATCGTTGAAACCAACACCTTTAACTCGACAACCATCGCCATGGCGGATTACCAGATGGAATCCCTGTCGGCGGAAATCAACCTGGAAGCCGCGAAGCTGGCGCGCGCCTGCGCCGACGAGTGGACGGCCCGCACGCCGGATAAACCGCGCTACGTTGCCGGGGTGCTTGGCCCGACGAACCGCACCGCGTCGATTTCACCGGACGTCAACGACCCGGCGTTTCGTAATATCACCTTTGACCAGCTGGTTGCTGCCTACCGTGAATCGACCAAAGCACTGGTGGAAGGCGGTTCCGATCTGATCCTGATTGAAACGGTATTCGACACCCTCAACGCCAAGGCCGCGATTTACGCGGTGAAAGAGGAGTTCGAGGCGCTGGGCGTTGACCTGCCGATCATGATTTCCGGCACCATCACCGATGCCTCCGGCCGTACCCTGTCCGGCCAGACCACCGAAGCGTTTTATAACTCCCTGCGCCACGCCGACGCGCTCTCCTTCGGCCTGAACTGCGCGCTGGGTCCAGATGAACTGCGCCAGTACGTGCAGGAGCTGTCGCGCATCGCGGAATGCTACGTCACAGCGCACCCGAACGCCGGTCTGCCGAACGCCTTCGGCGAATACGATCTTGATGCCGATACCATGGCGGCGCAAATCCGCGAGTGGGCCGAGTCTGGATTTCTGAACATCGTCGGCGGCTGCTGCGGCACCACGCCTAAACATATCGCTGCTATGAGCAACGCCGTGGCCGGGCTGCCGCCGCGCAAGCTGCCCGAGCTTCCGGTTGCCTGTCGTCTCTCCGGCCTTGAGCCGTTGACCATCGGCGAAGACAGCCTGTTTGTGAACGTGGGCGAGCGTACGAACGTTACCGGTTCCGCTAAGTTCAAACGTCTGATCAAAGAAGAGAAGTACAGCGAAGCGCTGGACGTCGCGCGTCAGCAGGTAGAGAACGGCGCGCAGATTATCGATATCAACATGGATGAGGGGATGCTCGACGCCGAAGCGGCGATGGTGCGTTTCCTTAACCTGATTGCCGGTGAGCCGGACATCGCCCGCGTGCCGATCATGATCGACTCCTCCAAGTGGGACGTGATCGAGAAGGGGCTGAAGTGCATTCAGGGTAAAGGCATCGTCAACTCCATCTCGATGAAAGAGGGCGTGGAGATCTTTATCCACCACGCGAAGATGGTGCGCCGCTACGGTGCCGCCGTGGTGGTGATGGCCTTTGACGAAGTGGGCCAGGCCGATACCCGCGCGCGTAAAATTGAGATTTGCCGCCGCGCGTACAAAATACTGACCGAAGAGGTGGGCTTCCCGCCGGAAGACATCATCTTTGACCCGAACATCTTCGCCGTGGCGACCGGTATCGAAGAGCACAATAACTACGCCCAGGACTTTATCGGCGCGTGCGAGGACATTAAGCGCGAGCTGCCGCATGCGCTGATCTCCGGCGGCGTGTCGAACGTGTCGTTCTCGTTCCGCGGTAACGACCCGGTGCGCGAAGCGATCCACGCCGTGTTCCTCTACTACGCCATCCGCAACGGGATGGACATGGGGATCGTCAACGCCGGCCAGCTGGCGATTTACGACGACCTGCCAGCCGAGCTGCGCGACGCGGTAGAAGACGTGATCCTTAACCGTCGCGACGACGCCACCGAGCGCATGCTGGACCTGGCGGAAAAATATCGCGGCAGCAAATCGGATGAATCGACCAACGTTCAGCAGGCCGAGTGGCGCGCCTGGAACGTGAAAAAGCGTCTGGAATATTCGCTGGTAAAAGGCATCACCGAGTTTATCGAGCAGGATACCGAAGAGGCGCGTCAGCAGTCAGCCCGCCCGATCGAGGTGATCGAAGGGCCGCTGATGGACGGCATGAACGTGGTAGGCGATCTGTTCGGTGAGGGCAAAATGTTCCTGCCGCAGGTGGTGAAATCTGCCCGCGTGATGAAGCAGGCCGTGGCGTACCTGGAGCCGTTTATCGAGGCCAGCAAAGAGAAAGGCTCCAGCAACGGCAAAATGGTCATTGCCACCGTCAAGGGCGACGTGCACGACATCGGCAAGAACATTGTCGGTGTGGTGCTGCAGTGCAATAACTACGAGATTATCGACCTTGGCGTCATGGTCCCGGCGGATAAAATCCTCAAGACCGCGCGCGAAGTGAATGCCGACCTGATTGGCCTCTCCGGGCTGATCACCCCGTCGCTGGACGAGATGGTTAACGTGGCGAAGGAGATGGAGCGCCAGGGCTTCACCATTCCTCTGCTGATTGGTGGGGCGACCACCTCCAAAGCGCACACGGCGGTGAAAATCGAGCAGAACTACAGCGGCCCGACGGTGTACGTGCAAAACGCCTCGCGCACGGTGGGCGTGGTCTCCGCACTGCTCTCTGACACCCAGCGCGACGAGTTTGTTGAGCGCACCCGCAAAGAGTACGAAACCGTTCGCATCCAGCACGGGCGCAAGAAACCGCGCACCCCGCCAGTTTCACTCCAGGCGGCGCGCGATAACGATCTGGCGTTTGACTGGTCGAGCTATACGCCGCCGGTCGCGCATCGCCTGGGCGTTCAGGAGGTCAGCGCCAGCATCGAAACGCTGCGCAACTACATCGACTGGACGCCGTTCTTTATGACCTGGTCGCTGGCGGGCAAATATCCGCGCATCCTGGAAGATGAGGTCGTGGGCGAAGAGGCGAAACGCCTGTTTAAAGATGCCAACGATATGCTCGACACGCTGAGTGCTGAGAAAACCCTCAATCCGCGCGGCGTGGTGGGGCTGTTCCCGGCCAACCGCGTGGGAGACGACATCGAAATTTATCGCGATGAAACCCGCACCCACGTGCTGGCGGTCAGCCGCCATCTGCGTCAGCAAACCGAGAAAGTGGGCTTTGCCAACTACTGCCTGGCCGATTTTGTCGCGCCGAAGCTGAGCGGAAAAGCCGACTATATCGGCGCCTTTGCGGTAACCGGCGGTCTGGAAGAAGATGCGCTGGCGGACGCGTACGAAGCGCAGCACGACGATTACAATAAAATCATGGTGAAAGCGATAGCCGACCGCCTGGCGGAAGCCTTCGCCGAGTACCTGCACGAGCGCGTGCGCAAGGTGCACTGGGGCTACGCGGCGAATGAAAACCTCAGCAACGAGGAACTGATCCGCGAAAACTACCAGGGTATTCGTCCGGCACCGGGATATCCGGCCTGTCCGGAACACACCGAAAAGGGCACTATCTGGCAACTGCTGGACGTCGAAGCCCATACCGGAATGAAGCTCACCGAGTCGTTCGCCATGTGGCCGGGTGCGTCCGTCTCCGGCTGGTACTTCAGCCACCCGGACAGCAAGTACTTTGCCGTGGCGCAGCTGCAGCGCGATCAGATTGAAGATTACGCCCTGCGCAAAGGCATGAGCGTATCAGAAGTCGAGCGCTGGCTGGCACCGAATTTAGGCTACGACGCAGACTAACGTCACTTTTCCTTACAACAAACAGGGCACCTCAAGGGTGCCTTGTCTCTTTCTTACGCTTAAACCCTTATACTGAACCTATGGAAAACGAATAACGATAAGGAGGAAAACCTTTCGTGCTGACCTTGTTACACCTGCTTTCCGCAGTCGCACTGCTCGTATGGGGCACCCATATCGTTCGTACCGGCGTGATGCGCGTTTTTGGGGCGCGCTTGCGTACCGTTCTCAGCAGCAGCGTTGAGAAGAAGCCGCTCGCCTTCTGCGCGGGTATTGGCGTAACGGCACTGGTGCAGAGCAGTAACGCCACAACCCTGCTTGTCACCTCCTTTGTGGCGCAGGATCTGGTTGCGCTGGCTCCGGCACTGGTCATTGTGCTGGGGGCCGACGTGGGGACCGCGCTGATGGCGCGTATCCTGACCTTCGATCTCTCCTGGCTGTCGCCGCTGCTGATTTTTGTCGGCGTTATCTTCTTCCTCGGTCGCAAACAGACGCGCGCCGGGCAGCTAGGGCGCGTAGGGATTGGCCTGGGGCTGATCCTGCTGGCGCTGGAGCTGATTGTACAGGCGGTCACCCCTATTACCGAGGCCAACGGCGTTCAGGTCATCTTCGCTTCCCTGACCGGGGACATCATGCTCGACGCGCTGATTGGCGCGGTGTTTGCCATCGTCAGCTACTCCAGCTTGGCCGCCGTGCTGCTGACGGCCACGCTTACCGCCGCCGGGGCGATCTCCTTCCCGGTGGCGCTGTGTCTGGTGATAGGTGCCAACCTCGGCTCTGGCCTGCTGGCGATGCTCAATAACAGCGCCGCCAACGCTGCCGCCCGCCGCGTGGCGCTCGGTAGCCTGCTGTTTAAGCTGGTGGGCAGCCTGATTATCCTGCCCTTTATCCACCCGCTGGCGAACCTGATGGATAACCTCCCGCTGCCGAAGGCGGAGCTGGTGATCTACTTCCACGTGTTCTACAACCTGGTGCGCTGCCTGGCGATGGTGCCTTTTGCCGGGCCGATGGCCCGCTTCTGCGAACGTCTCATTCAGGACGAACCGGAGCTGGATGCGCGCCTGAAGCCGAAGCACCTGGATACGTCCGCGCTGGATACCCCGGCACTGGCGCTGGCGAATGCCGCGCGCGAGACGCTGCGCATGGGCGACGCAATGGAAACCATGCTCGAAGGCCTGCAAAAGGTGATGCACGGCGAGCCGCGAGAGGAGAAAGAGCTGCGCAGACTGGCGGACGATATCAACGTGCTCTATACCGCCATTAAGCTTTACCTGGCGCGCATGCCGCAGGACGAACTGGCGGAAGAGGAGTCCCGCCGCTGGGCGGAGATCATTGAGATGTCGCTTAACCTTGAGCAGGCCTCCGATATTGTTGAGCGCATGGGCAGCGAGATAGCCGATAAATCGCTGGCCGCACGCCGGGCGTTCTCCGTTGAAGGCTTAAAAGAGCTTGAAGCGCTTCACGAACAGCTGGTCAGCAACCTCAAGCTGGCGATGCTGGTCTTCTTTTCCAGCGACGTGCCGAGCGCGCGCCGCCTGCGCCGCAACAAGCATCGTTTCCGTATCCTGAACCGCCGCTATTCGCACGCCCACGTCGAGCGTCTGCATCAGCAGAACGTGCAGAGTATTGAGACCAGCTCACTCCACCTGGGGCTGCTGGGCGATATGAAGCGTCTCAACTCGTTGTTCTGCGCGGTGGCCTACAGCGTGATGGAACAGCCGGATGAAGATGACGAGCGGGATGAGTATTAATTTCTGAAAGCGCCTCGCAAAACCTTTTTGCGAGGCGTGACACCTTATCAAGCGCATTTACACACTACACTTCGCCAATTCATGCGCATTCCGATGGGGGGCTCATGCGCACTACTCATGGCTGCACTGCAGGAGCAGTTTCGTGCGCATCAGCGCGCAGAGTGGTTAGCAGAAAATAAAGTTTCTATCGAGGCCATTAACCAGTGGGTTGATGAAAACGGCTCCTTTAGCGACTCTCAGAGGTCGTTCTGATGGATCAATAGGCAGGCATATCGCCAAAAGAGTTAGGCGAGCGTGTCGCCGATCTTACGCAAAACAGTGCTTCATTGCGGGATGCACTCGATTTTTTGATCAACGGTTACTAACACTTTTTTGTCAGCCGCAAGGTAAGGTATATTTCGCCCTTCACAGGAGAAACTATGCTGCCAACTCAATCAACCCGATTAAACAAATACATTAGCGAGAGCGGAATCTGCTCACGTCGCGAGGCTGACCGTTACATTGAACAAGGTAACGTGTTTCTTAACGGCAAACGCGCCACCATCGGCGACCAGGTGGTCCCTGGCGATGTGGTTAAAGTGAATGGTCAGCTCATCGAACCGCGTGATGCCGAAGACCTGGTGTTTATCGCGTTGAACAAACCGGTTGGGATTGTCAGCACCACAGAAGACGGCGAGCGGGACAACATCGTTGATTTCGTGAACCACAGCAGCCGTATCTTCCCGATTGGCCGTCTGGATAAAGACTCTCAGGGGCTGATTTTCCTCACCAACCACGGCGATCTGGTCAACAAGATCCTGCGTGCCGGTAACGATCACGAAAAAGAGTACATTGTGACGGTGAATAAACCGGTCACGGACGACTTTATTCGCGGCATGGGCGCCGGTGTGCCGATCCTCGGTACCGTCACGAAAAAGTGTAAGGTGAAGAAAGAAGCGCCGTTCGCGTTCCGCATTACCCTGGTGCAGGGCTTAAACCGCCAGATCCGCCGCATGTGCGAGTATTTCGGTTATGAAGTGACGAAGCTTGAGCGCACGCGCATCATGAACGTCAGCCTGTCCGGCATCCCGCTGGGTGAGTGGCGCGATTTAACGGATGACGAGCTGATCGAGCTGTTCAAGCTTATCGAGAACTCCTCGTCCGAAGCGAAGCCGAAGGCCAAAGCAAGACCGAAAGCTCAGGCGATTAAGCGCCCGGTCGTGAAGGCGCCGCAGGCGGAAGAGAAAGGGCGAGGCAAGCCGGGCAACGGAAAACGCTTTACCCAGCCGGGGCGTAAAAAGAAAGGGCGCTGATTAGCGCCTTCCACGGGTTGATGTGGTGGCGGACCAGGAAAAGGTCGCTTCTGCATCGGGTTTATAAGCCTGCTCTTTTTTCAGCTTGCGGGCCTTTTTCGCCGCGGCGTCACGTTGCGCCATCAGCTTATCGATGTACTCTTTTTTTACCTGATTGGTTTCGGCGTTCGTCAGCGTGCGGCCATGTGCGATACGAGCGCGGTCGAGAAGCGTTTTCAGCTCGCGCTGCTCGGCTTCCGTCATGTCTTTCTGGGTCAAACGTGGTGTAGCCATTGCTGAAGCCTCCTGATGGGGAGGCTTCAGTGTAAAGCAAGCAGCGTAAATTAACCCTGCTTCACCGCATCTTTTTTCGTTTGTTCATCAATCGGTTTGCCGGACCAGTAGCCCGCCAGCAGCGAGCCGGAGAGATTGTGCCAGACGGAGAACAGCGCACCCGGCAGGGCCGCCAGCGGCGAGAAGTAAATTTTACCGAGCGCCGCCGCCAGGCCGGAGTTCTGCATGCCTACCTCAATTGCCAGCGTGCGGCAGGTCGATTCGTCAAAACCAAACAGCTTCCCGCCCCAGTAGCCGCCCAGCAGACCAATGGTGTTATGCAGCACCACCGCGACGATCACCACAAAGCCTACGGAAGCAATGTGTGAGGCGGAGCCCGCCACCACGGCGCTGATGATGGCCAGAATACAGACCATCGAAAATGCGGGCAGGTACGGCTCAACGGCCTTCACCACGCGAGGGAACAGGTGGTGAATGACCAGCCCCAGCGCAATCGGAATCACCACGATTTGCAGAATGCTCAGCAGCATTCCCATCACGTCCACCTGAATATGCGCATCCACGTACAGGCGGGTTAACAGCGGTGTGGCAACGACGCCAACCAGCGTGGAGACGGATGAGATAGTGACGGAGAGCGCCACATCCCCTTTCGCGAGGTAGATCATGACGTTGGACGCCGTGCCGCTGGCCACGCTGCCCACCAGCACCATCCCGGCGGAGAGATCGGGCGGCATCTTAAAAGCCATCGCCAGCAGCCACGCCGCGAGCGGCATCACCAGATAGTGCAGAAATATTCCTGCCGCGACGGGCGCAGGGCGAGAGAGCACGCGTTTAAAGTCGTCGATTTTCAGATGCACGCCCATACCGAACATGATCAGCATCAGCAGCGTGGTGACCCATGGACCGATACCGGTGAACGTGGTGGGAGTGTAATACGCGAGTACGGAGAGCAGCAGCGCCCATAACGGGAACAGCCGCGTAATGGCGGATAACATAGTGGATTCCTTGCAGTATTGTCGTGTTGTTTAGTTATAAAAAAGCCGGGTCTGTGCCCGGCTTATAGGTATTGTTTATCGTGCTAACGAATTTTATTCAAACAAATTCTGATGAAGTTTCTGCACGACCTGCTCGGCCTGATCGGCTGGCACCAGGAAGCAGAGGTTATAGCTGGACGCACCGTAGCAAATCATGCGGATGTTGAACGGGTCGAGCACGCCAAATACCTCTTTGCCCACGCCGCAGGCGCGCGACAGCTTGTTGCCGATGATGGCAACCAGCGCCAGGTCTTCTTCCACTTCCACGCGGCACAGCTCAGACAGCTCAATCAGCAGCGACTGCGTCAGCAGGGTATCACCGGTTGAGGTTGAACCGGTGGTGTCCAGCGTCAGCGCAATGCTCACTTCCGAGGTGGTGATCAGATCCACGGAGATGTTGTGGCGTGCCAGAATGCCAAACACTTCCGCCAGGAAACCGCGGGAGTGCAGCATATTGTGACTGTGGAGCGTCACCAGCGTCTGGCGACGGCGCAGGGCCAGGGCGCGGAACAGCGGTGGGTTTTCCGTTTTCTTGCAGACCAGCGTCCCGCCGGCTTTTGGATCTTTACTGGAGCCGACGAAGACCGGGATATCGCTGCGTACGGCAGGCAGCAGCGTGGCCGGGTGAAGCACTTTCGCGCCGAAGGTGGCCATTTCCGCCGCTTCTTCAAAGGCGATCACATCAATACGTTTCGCCGCGGAAACGACGCGCGGGTCGGTGGTGTAAATGCCCGGAACGTCAGTCCAGATATCCACGCGCGTGGCATGCAGGGCCTCGCCCAGTAGCGCTGCGGTGTAGTCGCTGCCGCCACGGCCAAGCGTGGTGGTGCGGCCCTTCGCTTCGCTGCCGATAAAGCCCTGTGTGACCACGATGCCGTCTGCCAGACGCGGGGCCAGCTGCTGATTGGTCAGTTCCGCCAGCGCCTCAACGTCCGGCTCGGCGCGGCCAAAGCGGTCGCTGGTACGCATGATTTTGCGCACGTCAAACCACTGCGCCTGAACGTTACGCTCGCGCATGATTTCAACAAACAGCAGGGTGGACATCAGCTCACCGTGGCTGACCAGCTCGTCGGTCAGGGCGGTGGAGGTTGCCAGAGAAGCCGCTTCTGCCAGGGTAGTGATATTTTCCAGCAAACGTTCCACTTCCTCGCGGATGACGTTAGGGTTCTGCAGACGTTCAAGAATGTCGAACTGAATTTTGCGCAGTGCATCCAGCTTCACGAAACGTTCTGTCGCTTCCAGTCCTTCAGACAGAGAAACCAGCAGGTTCGTCACGCCGGCGGAGGCAGACAGCACCACCAGGCGGGTATTCGGATCGGCCAGCACCACATCGGCGCTGCGGTTCATGGCATCGTAATCGGCCACACTGGTGCCGCCAAATTTGGCGACCACAAAACTCGTCATAACAACCTCGTGTCAGGGAATGAATAAGCGACCTTGGCACAAGAGTGAAACGAAAACAGGTGCAGGCGCAAAATACGGCCCTATAAATAAAATGCGGGGGAGGTCCTGTCAATGCTGGGATTATGCGGATTTTTTATGGGGGGGTACCCCTGAGAAACAGGACTTATAACAGGGCCAGATTTTATGCTCCGTTTTAGGGCATTTTGACCGACATTTATCCGCTCCGGGAGGGCGCTTCAGCAGCTATACTTTTCGGGTCTTTTCACCTGTGTTTGATGCAGGCCAGGGCAATGGCATAAAAACCATCACAATTTTTATTTGCAGGCGCTACAATCGACCGCAGTCACAATTCTCAAATCAGAAGAGTATTGCTAATGAAAAACATCAACCCAACGCAGACCGCTGCCTGGCAGGCACTCCAGAAACATTATGATGAAATGAAAGACGTCACCATCGCGGATCTTTTCGCGAAAGATGCCGATCGTTTCAACAAGTTCTCCGCGACCTTCGACGACCTGATGCTGGTGGATTTTTCTAAAAACCGCATTACCGAAGAGACGCTGGCAAAACTGCAGGATCTGGCAAAAGAGACTGAGCTTGCAGACGCCATCAAATCCATGTTCTCCGGCGAGAAGATCAACCGCACCGAAGACCGTGCCGTGCTGCACGTGGCCCTGCGTAACCGTAGCAATACGCCAATCATCGTTGACGGCAAAGACGTCATGCCGGAAGTGAACGCGGTGCTGGAAAAGATGAAAGCGTTCTCCGAAGCGATTATCTCCGGTAGCTGGAAAGGCTACACCGGCAAACCGATCACCGACGTGGTTAACATCGGTATCGGCGGTTCTGACCTCGGCCCGTTCATGGTGACCGAAGCGCTGCGTCCGTATAAAAACCACCTCAACATGCACTTTGTGTCTAACGTCGATGGTACCCACATCGCCGAAGTGCTGAAGAACGTGAACCCGGAAACTACCCTGTTCCTGGTTGCGTCTAAAACCTTTACCACTCAGGAAACCATGACCAACGCCCACAGCGCGCGCGACTGGTTCCTGAAAACCGCTGGCGACAACAAGCACGTGGCGAAACACTTCGCGGCGCTTTCTACCAACGGTAAAGCCGTCAGCGAGTTCGGTATCGACACCGCGAACATGTTCGAGTTCTGGGACTGGGTTGGCGGCCGCTACTCCCTGTGGTCTGCGATTGGCCTGTCCATCATCCTGTCCGTGGGCTTCGACAACTTCGTCGAGCTGCTCTCCGGCGCGCACGCGATGGACAAACACTTCTCCACCACCGCGCCTGAGAAAAACCTGCCGGTGCTGCTGGCGCTGATCGGGATCTGGTACAACAACTTCTTCGGCGCTGAAACCGAAGCGATCCTGCCGTACGACCAGTACATGCACCGCTTTGCGGCTTACTTCCAGCAGGGCAACATGGAATCCAACGGTAAGTACGTTGACCGTAACGGCAACGCGGTGGACTACCAGACTGGTCCAATTATCTGGGGCGAGCCGGGCACTAACGGTCAGCATGCTTTCTACCAGCTCATTCACCAGGGCACCAAAATGGTACCGTGCGATTTCATCGCTCCGGCTATCACCCATAACCCGCTGTCCGACCACCATCCGAAGCTGCTGTCCAACTTCTTCGCCCAGACCGAAGCGCTGGCGTTCGGTAAATCCCGCGAGGTGGTTGAGCAGGAATACCGTGACCAGGGTAAAGATCCTGCTACGCTGGAACACGTGGTACCGTTCAAAGTGTTTGAAGGCAACCGTCCAACCAACTCCATCCTGCTGCGCGAAATCACGCCGTTCAGCCTGGGCGCGCTGATTGCCCTGTACGAGCACAAAATCTTCACGCAGGGCGCGATCCTGAACATCTTCACCTTTGACCAGTGGGGCGTTGAGCTGGGCAAACAGCTGGCAAACCGTATTCTGCCAGAGCTGGGTGACGATAAAGCGATTACCAGCCATGACAGCTCGACAAATGGTTTGATCAACCGTTATAAAGCATGGCGAGCGTAATTAAAACGACATGAAAACGTGCCGGCTTAATGCCGGCATTTTTTTACCGGATAATTCCTGATGTCTGTTAGTTAACTCAAATTCTGGATCTGAGTTTAATCCGAAAAAGACGCTTAACCCGTTAATTGCTGCGGTTTATTTTAAGAAAATACGCAGAAATAAGATAATGTAAACATATTATAAGTATTTGATTTGTATTTGTTTTATATTCTTTGTGTTTGTCCTTCATTTCCATTTTAACCATTATTCCGAAAACCCGTCCCCTATTTCCCCTTACGGCAAACCCACGGCATGAGTTGTGTATACTCGATTCCGCCTGAAATTCTTTTCGGGCAAATCTCCATTCATTCATTGAAGGGAAATTGTTATGAAGAAAGTACTGTATGGCATTTTTGCCATATCTGCGCTTGCGGCGACATCTGTTTATGCAGCTCCGGTTCAGGTCGGGGAAGCGGCAGGGTCGGCTGCGACGTCTGCGTCTGCGGGAAGTTCTACCGCAGCCAGCGCCAGCACCGTAAGTTCAGCCGTGGGTGTCGCGCTGGCGGCAACCGGTGGCGGTGATGGCTCCAACACCGGAACCACGACCACCACGACAACCAGCACCCAGTAATAGCGGGTGTTTTAATCATAACCACACTTCGGTGTGGTTATTTCGCCCCTTCGGAGAAGAGTCGTGAAGCGACCTGCAATCATTCTGATTTGCCTGCTGCTGCAGGCGTGCTCGGCCACCACTAAAGGGCTGGGAAATTCACTGTGGGAAAGCATGTTCGGCACGCCGGGCGTGCATCTGACCGATGACGAACTTCAGAACATGCCTTATGCCAGTCAGTACATGCAGCTTAACGATGGCCCGCAGCTGTTTGTGGTGCTCGCTTTCGATGAAAACGGGCAGCAGAAATGGGTGACGCAGGATCAGGCCACCATCGTGACGCAGCATGGCCGTATCGTGAAAACCCTGCTGGGCGGCGACAACCTGCTGGAGGTGAATAATCTCGCCGACGACCCGCTGATCAAGCCGAACCAGATCGTCGACGGCGCAGGCTGGACGCGCACGATGGGCTGGACTGAACACAAGCAGGTGCGTTACGCCACGGCACGCTCGACCTTCCGCTGGGACGGCACCGACAGCGTGAAGGTCGGCAGCGACGAAACGCAGGTTCGCGTGCTGGATGAAGAGGTCACTACCGATCGGGCCACCTGGCACAACCGCTTCTGGATTGACGAGGAAGGGCAGATCCGCCAGTCATTACAGTATCTTGGTGCCGGATTCTTCCCGGTCAAAACCACCCTGATCAAGGCGGCGAAATCATGAAAAAGCTCATCCACGTTGCGCTTATCGCCAGTTTTGCCGCGCCGCTGGCATGGTCCGCCGGGACTGTGAAGGTCTACACGCCGGACAGTGAAAAACCCAAAACCTTAACCCACGCCGAGCATCTTCTCGATCTCGTCGGACAGCCAAGGCTCGCCAACAGCTGGTGGCCAGGCGCGGTCATCGCTGAACGGCAGAAGAGCGCTGAAGCGGAACAGCAGCACAAGGCGCTCCTTGCCAGGCTAACGGGATTAGCGGAGCAGGAAGACGGCGACGACGCGGCGGCGATTAATAGCGTTCGCCAGCAGCTGCAGGCGCTGAAGGTGACGGGCCGACAGAACGTCAATCTTGACCCGGATGACGTGCGGGTCACGGAAAACGGCAACCCGGCGCTGGAAGGGGACTACACGCTCTGGCTTCCGGCGAAGCCGACGACGGTGACCGTGATGGGGCTTATCAGCAGCCCGGGTAACAAGCCCTTTACCCCCGGTCGTGACGTGGCGAGCTACCTCGACGAGCAGAGTCGGCTGAGCGGCGCGGATAACAGCTACGCCTGGGTGATTTACCCCGACGGCCACACGCAAAAAGCCCCCGTTGCTTACTGGAATAAACGTCATATCGAACCCATGCCGGGCAGCATTATTTTTGTCGGTTTTGCCGACCATTTCTGGACGAAGGCGTATGACGGGCTTAACGCCGATATCCTTCACTCCCTGATTCAGCGGATACCGGAATAATGAAAAGAACCTATCTCTACAGCATGCTGGCGCTCTGCGTGAGTGCCGCCTGCCATGCAGAAACGTATCCGGCACCCATTGGCCCGTCTCAGTCAGACTTCGGCGGCGTCGGTTTACTGCAAACGCCCACCGCGCGTATGGCGCGCGAAGGGGAAATTAGCCTTAACTACCGTGATAACGACCAGTATCGCTACTACTCGGGGTCAGTGCAGCTGTTCCCGTGGCTTGAAACCACGCTGCGCTATACCGACGTACGGACGAAACAATACAGCAGCGTCGAGGCGTTCTCAGGCGATCAGACCTACAAAGATAAAGCCTTCGACGTCAAGCTGCGCCTGTGGGAAGAGAGCTACTGGATGCCGCAGGTCTCCGTGGGCGCCAAAGATATCGGCGGTACCGGCCTGTTTGATGCGGAATACATCGTAGCCAGCAAGGCCTGGGGGCCGTTCGACTTCTCGCTTGGCCTGGGATGGGGTTATCTCGGCACCAGCGGAAACGTGAAAAACCCGTTTTGCTCCTACAGCGATAAATACTGCTACCGCGATAACAGCTATAAGAAAGCGGGCTCCATCAACGGGGATCAGATGTTCCACGGTCCGGCATCGCTGTTTGGCGGTGTGGAGTATCAAACCCCATGGCAGCCGTTACGCCTGAAGCTGGAGTACGAGGGGAATGATTACTCGCAGGACTTCGCCGGGAAGATTGAGCAGAAGAGCAAGTTTAACGTCGGCGCAATTTATCGCGTCACCGACTGGGCCGACGTTAACCTCAGCTACGAGCGCGGCAATACGGTGATGTTCGGCTTCACGCTGCGCACTAACTTTAACGACATGCGGCCACACTACAATGATAACGCGCGGCCTGCATACCAGCCGGAACCGCAGGATGCGATCCTGCAGCACTCGGTGGTGGCAAACCAGCTTACGCTGCTGAAATACAATGCCGGCCTGGCGGATCCGAAAATTCAGGTGAAAGGCGATACGCTTTACGTCACCGGCGAGCAGGTGAAATACCGCGACTCGCGGGAAGGGATCGAGCGCGCCAACCGGATCATCATGAACGATCTGCCAGAGGGGATCCGCACGATCCGCGTGACGGAGAATCGTCTCAACCTGCCGCAGGTGACGACGGAAACGGATGTTGCCAGCCTTAAGCGCCACCTGGAAGGCGAGCCGCTCGGACATGAAACCGAGCTGGTGCAAAAACGCGTTGAGCCGATCGTGCCAGAAACCACAGAGCAGGGCTGGTATATCGACAAGTCGCGCTTCGATTTCCATATCGATCCGGTGCTGAACCAGTCCGTCGGCGGGCCGGAAAACTTCTACATGTATCAGCTGGGCGTCATGGCGACGGCGGATCTGTGGCTGACCGACCATCTGCTGACCACCGGCAGCCTGTTCGGCAACATCGCCAACAACTACGACAAGTTCAACTACACCAACCCGCCAAAAGACTCGTCGCTGCCGCGCGTGCGTACCCGCGTGCGTGAGTACGTGCAGAACGATGCTTACGTGAACAACCTGCAGGCCAACTACTTCCAGTACTTCGGCAACGGCTTCTACGGCCAGGTGTACGGTGGATATCTGGAAACCATGTACGGCGGCGCGGGGGCGGAAGTGCTTTATCGTCCTGTCGACAGCAACTGGGCGTTCGGGATTGATGCTAACTATGTTAAACAGCGTGACTGGCGCAGCGCGCAGGACATGATGAAGTTCACCGACTACAGCGTCAAAACCGGACACCTGACCGCCTACTGGACGCCGTCGTTCGCGCCTGACGTGCTGGTGAAAGCCAGCGTAGGCCAGTACCTGGCGGGCGATAAGGGCGGTACGCTGGACATCTCCAAACACTTCGATAGCGGCGTCGTGGTGGGCGGCTACGCCACCATTACCAACGTCTCGCCGGACGAATACGGGGAAGGGGACTTCACCAAGGGAGTCTATGTGTCGATTCCGCTGGATCTCTTCTCGTCAGGCCCAACCCGCAGCCGTGCAGCGGTTGGCTGGACGCCGCTGACGCGCGACGGCGGCCAGCAGCTTGGACGTAAGTTCCAGCTGTACGACATGACCAGCGATAAGAACATTAACTTCCGCTGATGCTTCACGCCGCGCGGCGCTGCGTTTTCCCGGCCTACGATTTCGTAGGCCCGGTAAGCGCAGCGCCACCGGGAAGTCACAAGCGGCGCAGCAGCCTCGCAGGGTTACCGGCATAGACACCTTTCTCGACGATCGATTTTGTTACCACGCTTCCTGCTCCAATCACCGCCCCGTCGCAGATGGAGACCGCCAGGATGGTGGCACCGCTGCCTATTGATACGTCATTCCCCACGGTAATGCGTCCCCAGCTGTTCCGGTCAGCATTGGGTTTGCCTTCGCGGAACATATCGTTGGCAAACATCACCCCATGGCCAATAAAACAGCGTTCGCCTACGGTGACGTACTCGCAAATGAAGGTGTGCGACTGAATTTTGCTGTCGTCGCCTATGTACGTATTGCCCTGGATTTCAACAAACGGGCCGACGAATACGCCGTTGCCCAGCACGCAGTCGTAAAGATTAGTAGGTTCATATACGGTCACATTGTCGCCGCAGGTCACGTTGCGAACCCCGGTTGGTTTACGATCCATCGGTTACCTCCGTACATAAAACATAATTAAAAAATATAGATCTCCGTCACATTTTTGCGTTATACAGAAACCTCGCCCTGGAGAATGAGGTGCTGTATGACATCCCTGACTCGCCCGCGCGTTGAGTTTATCTCAACTATCCTCCAGACCGTGCTGAACCTCGGTCTTTTGAGCCTTGGCCTGATACTGGTCGTCTTTTTGGGTAAAGAGACGGTGCATCTGGCGGATGTGCTGTTTGCCCCTGAACAAACCAGCAAATATGCGCTGGTGGAAGGACTGGTGGTCTACTTTCTCTACTTTGAATTTATCGCCCTGATTGTGAAGTATTTTCAGTCCGGCTTTCACTTCCCGCTACGTTATTTTGTCTACATTGGGATCACCGCCATTGTGCGGCTGATCATCGTCGATCATAAATCCCCGCTCGACGTGCTGATCTACTCGGCGGCGATCCTGCTGCTGGTGATCACCCTCTGGCTGTGCAATTCGAAGCGGCTGAAACGGGAATAAAAAAATGGCGCTCCGAAGAGCGCCTAACAACAGTCACAAGTTGGGTCAATACAATACGTCTAAAGTTGAGGGTTGCAGTGGCATAACAAAATGAAACTTAACCTTTCACACCGCCCGCCGTCAGGCCGTTCACCAGCCAGCGCTGCGCCAGCAGGAACACCACGGTAATCGGGATGGCGGAAAGTACGGCCGCCGCGGCAAAGTCGCCCCACAGGTAGTTTTGTGGGTTGAGGTATTGCTGCATACCCACGGCCAGGGTGTAGCTGTTCACATCACGCAGTAACAGTGAGGCAACCGGTACTTCAGTGATCGCAGCGATAAACGACAGGATAAACACCACCGCCAGAATCGGCACCGACAGCGGCAGCAGCACCAGGCGGAACGCCTGCCACGGGGTAGCCCCATCCAGCGCGGCGGCTTCTTCCAGCGAGCCGTCGATAGTTTCGAAATAGCCTTTAATGGTCCACACATGCAGTGCGATACCTCCAAGGTAGGCGAAGATCACGCCGCCGTGGGTGTTCAGGCCGATAAACGGGACGTACTGGCCCAGGCGGTCAAACAGGGCATACAGCGCCACCAGCGACAGCACCGCCGGGAACATCTGGAAAATCAGCATCCCTTTCAGCAGCGTCGCTTTGCCCGGGAAACGCATACGGGCAAAGGCGTAGGCGCAGGTGGTGGAAAGTGCCACGATACCAATGGCGGTAATGCCTGCGATTTTCACCGAGTTCCACAGCCACAGCAGCACCGGGAACGGCGGCGGCGTGACGCGGCCATCCGCGTGTTCCACGCTAAAGCCCAGCGCGAGCTTCCAGTGCTCCCAGGAGATTTCGTCCGGGATCAGGCTTCCTGTCGCGAAGTTACCCGAACGCAGGGAGATGGCGATAACCATCAGCAGCGGGAACATGATCGCCGCGATGAAAATCAGCAGGCCTAAGTGCGTCGCCAGGAGGCGCAGTTTCTGAGATTTGGGTTGTACCATTGCCATGATCGATGCCCTCCTTAGTCGAATTTCATACGTGTGGCTTTCAGGTTCACAATCGCCAGTGCGCCTACCAGCAGGAAGATCAGGGTGGCAATCGCTGCCGCCAGACCGAAGTCCTGGCCGCCGCCGCCTTCGAAGGCGATACGGTAGGTGTAGCTCACGAGCAGGTCGGTATAGCCTGCCGGCGTCGTAGTGCCGAGGCGGTCCGGGCCGCCGTTGGTCAACAGCTGAATCAGCACGAAGTTGTTAAAGTTAAAGGCGAAGCTGGCAATCATCAGCGGGGTGAGCGGCTTGATGAGCAGCGGCAGCGTAATCTTAAAGAAGTTCTGGAACGGGCCCGCGCCGTCCATCGCCGAAGCTTCGTACAGGTCATCCGGGATGGCCTTCAGCAGCCCCATGCACAGGATCATCATGTACGGATAACCCAGCCAGGTATTCACGATGATGATCATCGAGCGGGCGGTGGTTGGGTCGCTGAACCAGGCCGGTTTGATGCCGAACAGGGCGCTCAGCATCATGTTGATTTCACCGAAGCTCTGGTTAAACAGCCCTTTGAAAATCAGAATCGAGATAAACGACGGCACGGCATACGGCAGAATCAGCAGCACGCGGTAGATTGCTTTGCCCTTCAGGGATTCCCACTGGACCAGACAGGCCAGAACCATGCCCACGGCAACGGTCAGTATCACCGTCAGCACCGAGAAGACCACCGTCCAGACAAAGATGGCGAAGAAGGGTTTCTGAATGCCTTCGTCGGTAAACACGCGGGTAAAGTTGTCCCAGCCGATGGTGACTGTGTAGCCCGGGCTGAGCTTGTCATCACCCCATTTGCCGTCGGCAGTAATGGACTGATAGAAACCAATGTCGTTATTCGGACGGTACTTCACGCCGCTCTGGTTGTTGGTCAGCGTGCCGTCGTCCGCCAGGGTATACAGCGGCTGCGTGCCGGAGAACTGGCGCAGCGAGCTCATGGTCACCTTGCTTTCATCTGGCAGCACGGCGGTGAGCTGGGTCAGCGCCTGGCGGTTCTGGGTAATGACGCGCAGGTTGGCACGTTCACCTTCCGGCAGGGCTTGGGCCTCTTTTAAGGCCAGCTTCTGCTCGCCGCCAAATTTGAACGCGTCGGAAACGTAGTATTTGCCGCTTGCTTCGTCAGTAAGCGCTAACTTCCACTCGTTCCCAGCAGGATAGAGGCCGAAGTTAAAGGTCTTGCCTGCCTGATATGAGCGATCCAGCAGGACCTGCTGGGCGCGTTCCTGCGCAAGCTGGTTGGTGCTGCTGTAGTTGGTAAACGCAATGGCGATGGTACAAATCAGCGGGAACAGGACAAACAGCCCCATCCCGGCCACGCCCGGGTAGACATAGCGCCAGGCATAGGCTTTACGGTTGGCGAAAATATACAGGCCAGCAGAGCTTAAAATCAGCGTCATGATGGCGAACAGATATTCCCCTTGTACGTACATTAAAACAACAAGGTAACCCACCAGCAGACACAGCAGACCTATCGCTGACCACTTCAGCGCGTCGCTTTGCCACCAGCGTTTCTTTTTAATGACATCCATGGGGTTTTTCCTCTACAACGTTTGATCTTTTCTCCCTCTCCTGGGGGAGAGGGCCGGGGTGAGGGCGTGCGAATAGCGACAACCCTCACCCTAACCCTCTCCCAAAGGGAGAGGGGACTACGTCATTACTTAGTAATACGACCCTGAGCATCTTTCAGCGCGGCATCAACGGTCTGGCGACCGCTTGCAGCGTTGATGACCGCGGTACGGGTGGCGTACCAGAACGCAGCCATCTGTGGGATGTTCGGCATGATTTCGCCTTTCTGGGCGTTATCCATGGTAGCCGCGATACGTGGGTCTTTCGCCAGCTGATCCTGGAAGGATTTCAGCGCAACGGCGCCCAGCGGTTTGTCCTTGTTCACTTCATCCAGACCCTGATCGGTCAGCAGGTAGTTTTCCAGGAACTCTTTCGCCAGTTCTTTATTCGGGCTGGCGGCGTTGATGCCCGCGCTCAGCACGCCAACGAACGGTTTAGACGGCTTGCCTTTGAAGGTTGGCAGCAGCGTCACGCCGTAGTTGATTTTGCTCTTGTCGATGTTGGTCCAGGCCCACGGACCGTTGATGGTCATCGCGGTTTCGCCTTTGTTGAACGCCGCTTCCGCGATGGAGTAATCGGTATCCGCGTTCATGTGTTTGTTCTTGATCAGGTCAACCAGGAAGGTCAGGCCCGCTTTCGCGCCCGCACTGTCGACGCCCACGTCTTTCACGTCATACTTGCCGTTTTCAAACTTGAACGCGTAACCGCCGTCGGCAGCAATCAGCGGCCATGTGAAGTACGGCTCTTGCAGGTTGAACATCAGGGCAGATTTACCTTTCGCCTTCAGCTCTTTATCCAGTTTCGGGATCTCTTCCCAGGTTTTCGGTGGGTTAGGTACCAGGTCTTTGTTATAAATCAGAGACAGGGCTTCAACCGCGACAGGATAAGCGATCAGCTTGCCGTTATAGCGAACAGCGTCCCAGGTGAACGGGAACAGTTTGTCCTGGAAAGCTTTGTCCGGGGTGACTTCAGCCAGCAGGCCAGACTGCGCGTAACCACCGAAACGGTCATGCGCCCAGAAGATGATGTCCGGGCCGTCGCCGGTTGCCGCAACCTGCGGGAATTTCTCTTCCAGTTTGTCCGGGTGTTCTACGGTAACTTTGATGCCGGTGTCTTTCTCGAATTTTTTGCCCACTTCGGCCAGGCCGTTATAGCCTTTGTCGCCGTTAATCCAGATAACCAGTTTGCCTTCTTCAATTTTGGCGAGCGCCGGTGCGGAAATCATCATTGCTGCGAGGGCGGACAATGCGAAAACGCGTGCGCCAGTCTTGATATTCATAGCTGCCATCCTTTTTGGTGATGTCTCATGGTATGACTTCAGTGGTTCAACGTGTCTCAGTCTCCTTATTTGACATCCTCTTTCCATCCTCCCAACCCCTACGCCCCACCCCCCGTTTGTGTGATCTCCGTTGCATAAATTTAAGTTATGAGTGCTGGCGCACATAAAAACCCACCGAATTTTGCAGGCGGCTTCACGAATTTTGCCTCAGCCCTCCCACGGCGGTCGCAGAGCCTGCTCTCTCATCCTCCCGCCTCCTCCCCCATAAAAAAGGCGGGGGGTGGAGGATTCGGGAAAGTAATGGATACCCCATAGTGAACTTATCTTGAATGTTTCTGTCGGTGACAGGTTGTAACGAAGGGAGAAGGGCATGGCGAGCGTACAGCTGCGTAATGTAACGAAAGCCTGGGGTGACGTTGTGGTGTCGAAAGACATCAATCTGGACATCAACGAAGGCGAATTCGTGGTGTTTGTTGGCCCATCAGGCTGTGGTAAATCTACTCTGCTGCGTATGATTGCCGGTCTTGAAACCATCACCAGCGGCGACCTGCTGATTGGTGATACCCGAATGAATGACATCCCGCCTGCCGAACGTGGCGTAGGCATGGTGTTCCAGTCTTATGCACTCTATCCCCATCTTTCCGTTGCCGAGAACATGTCCTTTGGCCTGAAGCTGGCCGGCGCGAAGAAAAAGGTCATTAACCAGCGCGTGACGCAGGTAGCTGAAGTATTACAGCTGGCGCACCTGTTGGAGCGTAAGCCGAAAGCGCTTTCCGGCGGTCAGCGTCAGCGCGTGGCGATTGGCCGTACCCTGGTCGCCGAGCCGCGCGTCTTCCTGCTCGACGAACCGCTTTCCAACCTGGATGCCGCCCTGCGCGTCCAGATGCGTATCGAAATCTCCCGTCTGCACAAGCGTCTTGGCCGCACGATGATTTACGTCACCCACGATCAGGTCGAAGCGATGACCCTCGCCGACAAAATCGTGGTGCTGGATGCCGGTCGCGTGGCGCAGGTGGGTAAACCGCTGGAGCTGTATCACTACCCGGCAGACCGCTTTGTTGCGGGCTTCATTGGCTCGCCAAAGATGAACTTCCTGCCCGTCAAAGTGACCGCGACAGCCATTGAACAGGTACAGGTGGAGCTGCCAAACCGACAGCAGGTCTGGCTGCCGGTCGACAGCGCCAACGTACAGGTCGGGGCAAACATGTCCCTCGGTATTCGTCCTGAGCATCTGCTGCCGAGCCACATCGCTGATGTGACCCTGGAAGGTGACGTTCAGGTCGTCGAACAGCTTGGTCACGAAACACAGATTCATATCCAGATCCCCGCCATCCGTCAGAACCTGGTCTACCGCCAGAACGACGTGGTGTTGGTAGAAGAGGGTGCCACATTCGCTATCGGCTTGCCGCCAGAGCGTTGCCATCTGTTCCGTGAGGATGGCACTGCATGTCGTCGGTTGCATAAAGAGCCAGGCGTTTAAGCAATCCCAAAAGAAGACACGAAACCGACAGGTGAAGTGTTCAAAGAAAAGCAATGATCTCAGGAGATAGAATGATGATTACTCTGCGCAAACAAGTCCCTCTGGCAATCGCCATTGCGGCAGGCATCGTGTCTGCCCAGGCGGGTGCTGTAGATTTTAAAGGTTATGCTCGTTCTGGCATCGGCTGGACCGGGAGTGGTGGTGAACAACAATGTTTCCAGACCACCGGTGCGGATTCTAAATATCGTCTTGGTAACGAGTGTGAAACCTATGCGGAAGTTAAATTAGGCCAGGAAGTGTGGAAAGAAGCGGACAAGAGCTTCTATTTCGATTCCAACATCGCCTATAAAACTGCTCAGCTTAACGACTGGGAAGACAGTAACACGCCAGCAGTGCGTGAGTTTAACGTCGTAGGTAAAAACCTGATTGATTCACTGCCAGGGGCAAATATTTGGGCAGGTAAGCGTTTCTATCAACGTCATGACGTTCACATGATCGACTTCTACTACTGGGATATTTCTGGTCCTGGTGCAGGTCTGGAAAACGTTGATGTCGGTATAGGTAAACTCTCTCTCGCAGCAACTCGTTCTTCTGAATCCGGCGGCTCCTCGGCTTTTGGCGATCGCGATCCGAATACCGGTCTGCGTACCTATAACAACAAAGTGCCAAACGACGTGTTTGATGCGCGTTTAGCCGGTATGGAAATTAACCCGGGCGGTACTCTGGAACTGGGTGTTGACTACGGCCATACCAACATTCCTGACGATTACTACCTGCAGCCTGGTGCATCGAAAGATGGCTGGATGTTCACTGCAGAACACACCCAGAGCATGATGAAAGGCTTCAACAAGTTTGTGGTGCAGTACGCCACCGACTCCATGATTTCTCAGGGTAAAGGTCAGGCGCGTGGGGGTGCTGTTGATAATGACGGCAGCCTGATCCGTATCCTCGACCACGGTGCGATCACGCTGGCGGATAAATGGGACCTGATGTACGTCGGTATGTATCAGGATATCGATCGTGACAACAATCAAGGTACCACCTGGTACACCGTGGGCGTACGTCCAATGTATAAATGGACGCCTATCATGAGCACCTTGCTGGAAGTGGGATATGACAACGTCAAATCTCAGCAAACCGGCGATCGTAACGACCAATACAAAATCACTCTGGCACAACAGTGGCAGGCGGGTGACAGCATCTGGTCCCGTCCAGCGATTCGCGTGTTTGCTACCTACGCCAAGTGGGATGAGAAATGGGGTTACGTGAAGACCGACTCTGAGGGTAACTTCTCTTCCACTGCTGCAAGCAACAGCACTGTAACTCCGTTCGGTACGACCAGCCGTGGTGACAGCGACGAGTGGACCTTCGGTGCTCAGATGGAAATCTGGTGGTAATTTTAGACGTTAATGTATTTAAAAGAGGGGCTTAGGCCCCTCTAACTCATAACGCATTTCTCGGAAAGTATGCGCTATTGCCTGGCTACCATGCTTTCGAATAATGAGGTCATAACGATGAAAAAAAGTCTCTTAGCACTCTGTCTGACGGCGGGCATGTTTGCTGCATTACCAGCAGTGAGCTTGGCTGATGTCAATATCGTTCCGCAGAACACGACTGCTGCGCCTGCGATCCCCTCTGCCACACTGCAAAGTCTGAACTGGGTGCCCGTGAATGTGTCACAAACCCAGACCATCGAGCTGGGGAATACAGGACAGACCCTGAATGTACCGGGAATTTCAGGACCGGTTGCTGCATGGAGTGTCCCTGCAAATGTGGGTGAGTTAACGTTAACGCTTGTCAGTGAAGCCGACAAAAAACCCTCTGTATTTGCACCAAACGTGTTAGTGCTTGATCAAAACATGTCGCCTTCAGCTTTTTTCCCAAGCAGTTATTTTACCTATCAGAAACCCGGCGTCATGTCGGCTGACCGCCTTGAGGGCATCCTGAAACTGACACCCGCTTTAGGCCAGCAAAAGATTTATATCCTCGCGTTTACTACGCCCGAAGATCTGCAGCGCACCACCAAAATGATTGATCCGGCAAAATCCTATGCTCAGGGGGCGGGTAACGCTATTCCTGATATTCCTGATCCGGTCGCACGCCACGTGACGAACGGTACGCTAAAACTCAAAGTTCAAACAAACACCAGCTCCAGTATTCTGGTCGGTCCGTTATTCGGATCCTCTGGCCCTGCTGCTGTCACCGTTGGCAACACTGCGGCACCTGCACCTGCCTATACCGCACCCGCTGCCACGGCAGCCGCACCGGTAGCGACTGCAGCGCCTGCACCGGCGAAGAAAGCCGAGCCGGTACTGAATGACACCGAAGAGTACTTCAACAACGCCATTAAGCAGGCGGTGAAGCGCGGCGATGTCGATAAAGCGCTGAAGCTGCTTGATGAAGCCGAACGTTTAGGTTCAACCACTGCCCGTTCCACCTTTATCAGCAGTGTAAAAGGCAAGGGGTAACCGTTTCCCCACAGTGCTGATTTGTTAGTAGTTTGGTGCGCCTGAGTGGGCGCACTTTTTTTCGTATCGGCCAGGCTGTTGCGCCCATGTTGCGATCGTGATCGTTAAATAACGTTTGGCCCCCCTCAATCCGTTTTTCTGCGATACAATGCCATTACGTTATGTATCGGAGAGTCTGGCATGTCACACCCTGCGCTAACGCAACTGCGTGCGCTGCGCTATTTCGACCAAATACCTGCGCTTGATCCGCAGCAGCTGGACTGGTTGCTGCTGGAAGATTCCATGACGAAACGTTTTGAGCAGCAGGGTAAAACGGTCACGGTGACCCTGATTCAGGAAGGGTTTGTCTCTGGCGATGAGATCGCCAACGAGCTGCCGCTGCTGCCGCACGAGCCACGTTACTGGCTGCGCGAAATTTTGCTCTGTGCCGATGGCGAGCCGTGGCTTGCCGGACGGACGGTAGTGCCCGAGTCCACCCTTTCCGGGCCAGAGCTGGCGCTGCAACGTCTGGGGAAAACGCCTCTGGGGCGTTACCTTTTCACCTCGTCTGAGCTTACCCGGGATTTTATTGAGATTGGTCGTGATGCTGAACTGTGGGGGCGTCGTTCCCGCCTTCGCCTGAGCGGTAAACCGTTAATACTGACGGAGCTTTTTTTACCGGCATCACCGTTGTACTAAGAGGAAGAAAAAATGGAGTGGAGCCTGACGCAGAATAAGCTGTTGGCGTATCACCGCTTAATGCGTACCGATAAACCCATTGGCGCGTTGCTGCTGCTGTGGCCGACCCTCTGGGCGCTGTGGCTTGCCACGCCGGGCGTGCCGCCGCTGTGGATCCTGGGCGTGTTCGTTGCCGGCGTCTGGCTGATGCGCGCGGCGGGCTGCGTGGTGAATGACTATGCCGATCGTAAATTCGACGGTCATGTTAAGCGTACTGCCGGTCGTCCGTTACCCAGCGGGCAGGTCACCGGGAAAGAAGCCCGCGTGCTGTTTATTGTTCTGGTTCTGCTCTCTTTCCTGCTGGTGTTAACCCTGAACACCATGACCATTTTGCTTTCCGTTGCGGCGCTGGCCCTGGCCTGGGTTTATCCGTTTATGAAGCGCTATACCCACCTGCCTCAGGTGGTGTTGGGCGCGGCGTTTGGCTGGTCGATTCCGATGGCGTTTGCGGCGGTTAGTGAGTCCTTACCGCTCAGCTGCTGGCTGATGTTCCTGGCGAACATTCTCTGGGCGGTGGCTTACGACACGCAATATGCAATGGTAGACCGCGACGATGACCTGAAAATCGGCATCAAATCCACCGCCATCCTCTTTGGTCGTCACGACAAGCTGATTATCGGTATCCTGCAGGTCGCGGTATTGGCGCTGATGGTGGCGATTGGCCGCCTGAACGGGCTGAACTGGGAGTTTTACTGGTCCGTGCTGGTGGCGGGGCTGCTGTTTGCTTATCAGCAGAAGCTGATCGCTAAGCGTGAACGTGATGCCTGCTTCAAGGCGTTTATGAACAATAACTACGTCGGTCTGGTGCTGTTTTTAGGCCTGGCGATGAGCTATTTCTTATAAAAAAGTCGGGTGGCGGCTTCGCCTTACCCGACCTACGATCTGGCAGGACATATAGGCCCGGTAAGCGTTAGCGCCACCGGGCGTTTTTTTACCGGCGGCGCAGCAGCCGGAGCGCGTTCGCCGTCACCAGCACCGTTGCCCCGGTATCCGCCAGCACCGCCAGCCACAGTCCGGTCATGCCGAGCAGGGTCGTCACTAGGAAAATTCCCTTCAGCCCGAGCGCGATGCCGATGTTCTGAAGGATATTGGCTCGCGTTGCGCGCGCAAGATCGATCATCTGGGCCAGTCCGGTCAGGCGGTTGTGGGTCAGCGCCGCGTCGGCGGTCTCCAGCGCCACGTCGGTACCGCTACCCATCGCAATACCAATGGTGGACGCTTTCATCGCCGGGGCATCGTTAATCCCGTCACCGACCATCGCCAGCGGCGCCTGATCGTTCAGCTCCGTCACCGCGCTGACCTTATCCGCAGGCAGCAATCCGGCTTTAAACGCCAGCCCTAGCTCACCGGCAATCGCTGCCGCCGCGCGAGGGTTATCACCGGTGAGAATCACGCCCTTCACGCCCAGCTGATGCAGCGCCGCCACGGCTTCTTTTGCGTCATCGCGCAGGGTGTCGCGTAGCGCCAGCATCCCTTTTGCGGTACCGTCCTGCATGACGGTCACGACCGTCTGTCCGGTCTGTTCTAACGTCTCCACCTCTGGAGTAGAAGACTTGCCAGCCGCGACAATCAGCACCTTTTTACCGTCAACGGTGGCCTCAATCCCTGACCCTACCAGCGCCCGCTGGGCGGTTGCCGGAGGTATGTTTAGTCCGCGCGACTGCGCTTCACGCACAATCGCCTGCGCCAGCGGATGGGTGGAGCCCTGTTCAACGGCGGCGGCCAGGGTCAGCAGTTCATCCTCACTGATATCCTGCGGATACACGCCGGTCACCTGCGGCTTGCCCACGGTCAGCGTACCGGTTTTATCAAAAGCGATATGCTGGACCTGGCTGAGCTGCTCCAGCGCCGCGCCGCCCTTAATCAGCGCCCCGCGACGTGCCGCAGCCGCCAGACCGGACGTAATCGCCGCCGGGGTGGAAATCACCAGCGCGCATGGGCAGCCGATCAGAAGCAGCGTCAGCCCTTTATAAATCCAGCCCTCCCACGGCGCGCCAAAGAACAGCGGTGGGACGACGGTGACCAGCAGGGCAACCAGCATAATGGCGGGCGTGTAGATCCGGCTGAAGCGATCGATAAAGCGTTCGACCGGCGCGCGGCGCTCCTCAGCCTCTTCAATCAGCTTCAGGATACGGTCGATGGCGCTGTCACCCGGCTCGGAAAGCACGGTGAGCTGTACCAGACGATCGACGCTGGTGGCGCCTGCAGGCACTTTTTCACCCGCCTCACGTTCAACCGGAATGGACTCGCCGGTCAGGGCGCTTTCATCAAAGCTTGCGGTGGCGGTAAGCAGCGCGCCGTCTGCAGGCAGGCGTCCGCCTGCCGCGACTTCTATCACGTCGCCCGGACGCAGCGTAGTGATGGCGACCGTTTCACGCGTACCGTTTACCACGCGAATGGCGGTTTCCGGCTTCAGCGCCATCAGCGCGCTGACCCCTTTACGCGCCCGGCTCGCCGCCCAGCCCTCAAGACGTTCGCCGATTAAGAACAGCAGCAGCACCATCGCCGCTTCTGCCGTCGCGCCAATGAACAGCGCGCCGATGGCCGCCACGCTCATCAGCGTTTCGATGGCAAACCAGCTGCCGCTTTTCATCAGGCGCAGCGCCTGACGGGCAATCGGGAACAGACCGACCAGGGTGGTGGCGATAAACGCCAGATTGCCGAACGGGTGGTTAATCTGCTCCAGACCCCAGCTCAGGGACATCATGATGATGAGGGTAATGAGCGGCAGGTTTTCTTTCAGGGAGGAGACTTTTTCAACGGGCGCCGTTTCGCTGCGCAGGGTATAACCTGCCTTGCTGACGGCGGCTTCAACCTGCTTGCTGACGTCGTTATCGGCGCTAACCAGCAGCTTTTCGGTGGCGAACAGCACCTGAACGTGACTCACGCCCGGCACCTGTTTGACGGCGTTTTCCACTTTGCGCGCGCAGGCGGCGCAGTCCATGTCGTTGACGACCCAGCTGTAGCGGTTGCCGCTTTCAGGAAGGGGTTGAGTTTGCGTTTCGCACGCGCCTTCGCAGCAGCAGTCGTCTTTCGACGGAACCGGGCTGAGCTTAAGTGCCGAGAATTGAGGAACTTTTTTAGGTATTTCTGGAGTCGACATGGCAGTCTCCGGCAATGATAATTTTCTCATTAACCGCAGCATACACTCTGGAGTCGACTCCAGAGTCAAGCGCTATTTAGATATACAGCGAACGCACAATCAGGAAATGCCCGGCAAAGTAACAGGCGGCGGCAATCGCGTTATCCGCCCGGAAGCGGCGGCGATAGTGGCTGCCCAGCCAGACGACGTTACCGATCAGCAGCAGTGCGGCGCCGAAGAACGCTGACATCGCCGGAGCGGTCGGACGGAAGAACCACAGTTCACCAGCCAGCCATACCATTACCAGCGTCATGGCGATAAACGTACAAACCGGCAAACGCATCTCTTCCAGACGCGACCAGATCACCGCGATCAGCAGGGCGCCAATCACCAGCAGGACCAGCGGCAGCGGCCAGAAGAAAGAGAGCGTCATCTGGCTGGCGAAGTAGATGGTATACAGCAGATGCGACAGGAAAAATGCCCCTACGGCATACAGCAGGCGCTGGCGCGGCAGCAGGGTCAGGGCATCGCCAATCAGAGAGGCGCAAAGCCCGGCGAGCACCAGATAGCTGACGGCGTTAAACATTGGCGCTTGCCAGGCCAGCAGCAGCAGGAGCAACAGCGTGACCGGTTTAAACAACCAGCGCTGCCAGGTGGGACCACGGTACGACGCATCGACATAAAGCCATGCGGAAAAACAGACAGCGATAAATGACCAAAGCATATTAACTCCCTGTATCTGTTAAGCCTGAATAATCAGTTTCTGATCCAGTGTAGTGACGCGGGCGGGCGTTTGGCAATGGTGGGGAAGGCAAGGTATCCTGAATTCCGCATAATCTGATGGGATTTTTCAATGAGCAAGATGCCGCTTTTTTTCATTATCGTGGTGGCGATTATCGTCATTGCCGCCTCGTTTCGTTTCGTGCAGCAGCGCCGCGAGAAGGCGGATAACGATGCCGCACCGCTGATGCAAAAGCGCGTGGTGGTGACGAACAAACGCGAAAAACCGCTCAACGACCGCCGCTCGCGCCAGCAGCAGGTGACGCCTGCGGGCACAACAATGCGCTATGAAGCGAGCTTTAAGCCGGAAACGGGCGGCCTTGAGATGACCTTCCGCCTGGAGGCGCAACAGTACCATCAGCTGACGGTGGGAGAGAAAGGAACGCTGAGCTACAAAGGGTCGCGATTCGAAGGTTTTACGCCTGAATAAGGCGCGATCGGTTCCCTCTCCCTGTGGGAGAGGGTAAAGGTGAGGCATCAGGCCGCACCTTACTTCTTCACCTGCGCCTTAAACTTCTTCATCCACACCAGCAGCTCAAACACGCCGAAAATAAAGACGCGCAGCTGCTGCCAGCCCGTCATCTGCGGGCCGTCTTTCGGCAGGCCGTTTTTCAGCATCACCATCTGAAGGGCGTGCATAAACGACGTGAAAATCAGCGCCACGTTAACGAAAATGTTCATCGGGCGCGGGAACGGGTGCACCAGATTCAGAATCAAGAACGCCCAGACGCCCAGCATCAGCAAGCGTCCCAGGTTAATCAGTACCGGCATCGGATCCTCCTTGTGCCTGACGGTGATAAAGACGATAAGCAACCTGACCTGCCACTTTTTCACGGTGCAGATCCCAGTGGGCGGGAACCGGCGGTAAACCGTTTTCCACTTCGCTTTCAACATAAATTAGCGCGTCATCCGCCAGCCAGCCGTTTTGCTCCAGCAGGGATAACGTCTCTTCAAGCAGCCCCTTGCGGAACGGCGGGTCGACAAACACCACGTTATGCGGCGTGCCCTTTTGCGTGAGGAAGCTCAGCGTGTTGGTGTTCACCACTTTGGCGTTGCTCGCCTTCAGCGTCGCCAGATTTTGCTGCAGCGTCTGCGCAACGCCGCGCTCCATCTCCAGCAGCGTGGCGCTGGCGGCATAGCGCGACAGCGCTTCCAGCCCGAGGGCGCCACTTCCTGCGAAGCAGTCCAGACAGTGGGCGTCTACCATAGACGGAGCCAGCCAGTTAAACAGCGTCTCGCGCACGCGGTCGGTAGTTGGGCGTAAACCGGGGCTGTCCGGCACCGGTAATTTCCGGCCTCGCCACTGACCGCCGATAATACGAATTTGACCGGCCGGGGCGCGGTTGGGTTTCTTCATCTCAGGAAAGCTCTGTTAACAATTGGCCTGCGATTGCGGGCGGTGATGTCAATTAAGTAAAGTGTTAGACTATTTCATCATTTTTTTAGCTTCCATGTATATAGCGCCGCGAGGAGTGTAGTCGCAGATGGCAAAACAAAAAAAACGTGGCTTCTTTTCCTGGCTGGGCTTCGGTGAAAAAGAGCAAGAAACAGAACAGAAAACCGAAGAGCAACAAGCCGTTGAAGAGCAGTCGCAGCCTGAAACGCCTGTAGAAACCGCCGCGGTTGTCGAAGCGGAAGAAACGGCGCACAGCAAAGAAGAAATTGAATCCTTTGCACAAGAGGTGATTGAAGTCACTGAACAGGTTCAGGAGAACGAGAAGCCAGAACCGGTTGTCGTCGAAGCCGTTACCGAAGCGCCACAGGCCGCTATCGAACACGAAGAGCTTCCGCTGCCGGAAGAGGTCAAAGACGAAGCGGTGTCTGCCGAAGAGTGGCAGGCCGAAGCGGAAACCGTTGAAACCGTTGAAATCGTTGAGGCGGTGGAAGAAGAAGCGGCGCTTGAGCCAGAGCTGACCGACGACGAGCTGGAAGCCCAGGCGCTGGCGGCGGAGGCAGCTGAAGAAGCGGTCATCGTTGTGCCGGTAGAAGAGCAGGCCGAAGACGAGATCGTTCAGGAGCAGGAAAAACCGACCAAAGAAGGTTTCTTCGCGCGCCTGAAGCGCAGCCTGCTTAAAACCAAAGAAAACTTAGGTTCCGGATTTATCAGTCTGTTCCGCGGCAAGAAGATCGACGACGATCTGTTTGAAGAGCTGGAAGAACAACTGCTGATTGCTGACGTTGGGGTAGAAACTACCCGTAAGATCATCGCCAATCTGACCGAAGGGGCGAGCCGCAAACAGCTGCGCGACGCCGAAGCGCTGTATGGTCTGCTGAAAGACGAGATGGGTGAAATTCTCGCAAAAGTTGACGAACCGCTTAATATTGAAGGCAAAACGCCATTTGTTATTCTGATGGTCGGCGTGAACGGCGTGGGTAAAACCACCACCATCGGCAAGCTGGCGCGCCAGTTCGAGCAGCAGGGCAAATCGGTGATGCTGGCGGCGGGCGATACCTTCCGTGCAGCGGCGGTTGAGCAGCTGCAGGTGTGGGGCCAGCGCAACAACATTCCGGTGATTGCCCAGCATACCGGCGCGGATTCCGCGTCCGTGATCTTTGACGCCATCCAGGCGGCGAAGGCGCGCAACGTGGACGTGCTGATTGCCGATACCGCAGGGCGTTTGCAGAACAAATCGCACCTGATGGAAGAATTGAAGAAAATCGTTCGCGTCATGAAGAAGCTGGACGAAGACGCACCGCATGAAATTATGCTGACCATTGATGCCAGCACCGGACAGAACGCCATCAGCCAGGCGAAGCTGTTCCATGAAGCGGTAGGACTGACGGGGATCACGCTGACCAAACTGGACGGCACCGCGAAAGGCGGGGTGATTTTCTCCGTGGCTGACCAGTTCGGCATTCCTATCCGTTACATCGGTGTGGGCGAGCGTATTGAGGATTTACGTCCGTTTAAGGCGGACGACTTTATTGAGGCATTATTTGCCCGAGAGGACTAACAATGATTCGCTTTGAACACGTCAGCAAGGCCTATCTCGGTGGGAGACAAGCGCTGCAGGGGGTCACATTCCACCTGCAGCCGGGCGAGATGGCATTCCTGACCGGCCATTCCGGCGCGGGGAAAAGTACCCTGCTCAAGCTTATCTGTGGGATCGAGCGACCAAGCGCCGGGAAGATCTTTTTCAGCGGCCATGAGATCAGCCGCCTGAAAAACCGTGAGGTGCCGTTCCTGCGTCGCCAGATCGGCATGATTTTCCAGGATCACCATCTGCTGATGGATCGCACCGTTTTCGATAACGTGGCCATTCCGCTGATTATTGCCGGCGCCAGCTATGACGATATCCGCCGCCGCGTCTCTGCGGCGCTGGATAAGGTCGGGCTACTGGACAAAGCGAAGAACTTCCCGATCCAGCTCTCCGGCGGTGAACAGCAGCGTGTGGGTATCGCCCGCGCGGTGGTGAACAAGCCTGCGGTGCTGCTGGCGGATGAACCGACCGGTAACCTGGACGATGCTCTGTCAGAAGGGATTTTGCGTCTGTTTGAGGAATTTAACCGCGTAGGGGTCACCGTATTGATGGCAACGCACGACATCGGGCTGATTTCCCGTCGTTCGTACCGCATGCTGACCCTGAGCGACGGTCATTTGCACGGAGGCCACGGTGAATAAGCGTGATGCAATAAACCAGATTCGGCAGTTCGGGAACCGGTTTGACCGTTTCCGTAAGCCGCAGGGCGGGGGGGACGGCAATCGTAATGCGCCGAAGCGCCAGAAGGCCGCGCCAAAACCGGCCTCCCGTAAAACCAACGTGTTTAACGAGCAGGTGCGCTACGCGTTCCACGGCGCGCTGCAGGACCTGAAAAGCAAACCGCTGGCGACGTTCCTGACGGTGATGGTGATTGCCATCTCCCTCACGCTGCCGAGCGTCTGCTATATGGTCTATAAAAACGTCACCCAGGCGGCCTCACAGTATTATCCGTCCCCGCAGATCACGGTCTATCTGGATAAAGCGCTCGACGATAACGCGGCTGCGCAGGTGGTTGGGCAAATTCAGGCCGAGCAGGGCGTAGAGAAGGTCAACTATCTCTCACGTGAAGACGCGCTGGGCGAGTTCCGTAACTGGTCTGGCTTTGGCGGCGCGCTGGATATGCTCGAAGAGAACCCGCTGCCCGCCGTGGCGGTGGTAATCCCGAAGCTGGATTTCCAGGGGACCGAGTCGCTTAACACCCTGCGCGATCGCATCACGCGCATTAAGGGCATTGATGAAGTGCGCATGGATGACAGCTGGTTTGCGCGCCTTTCTGCTCTCACCGGGCTGGTAGGCCGCGTCGCGGCGATGATTGGCGTGCTGATGGTGGCGGCGGTCTTCCTCGTCATCGGCAACAGCGTGCGCCTGAGCATTTTCGCCCGTCGCGATACCATCAACGTGCAGAAACTGATTGGTGCGACGGATGGTTTCATCCTCCGTCCGTTCCTTTACGGTGGCGCACTGCTCGGTTTTTCCGGCGCATTTCTTTCACTGATATTGTCAGAAATTTTGGTGATGCGGCTTTCCTCTGCCGTGACTGAAGTGGCGCAGGTTTTCGGAACGAAGTTTGATATCAGTGGCTTAGGGTTCGATGAGTGCCTGTTACTGCTGCTGGTGTGTTCGATGATTGGGTGGGTGGCAGCGTGGCTGGCAACCGTTCAACATTTACGTCACTTTACTCCCGACTAATAAAAGCGTGATATAATCTTTCCCTGCACCGAGATGTTCGCTCTGCAGGGAAAGCGTCCCTGTTGTCTCTTCCCCTGTTATCATCTCCATGTCACATTTTGTGCGTAGTTTATTCACCGTTGCACCTGGAACTTGTGGATAAAATCACTGTCTGATAAAAGAGTGAATGCTAATCTCGTTGCTCAAACGCTTTGGCATGGTTGTTGCCTGACGGGGACAGCCTGGACCAGAAGAAATACTGAGAGGAATGAATGACCAAAGAAATGCAAACTTTAGCTTTAGCCCCTGTTGGTAACCTGGAATCTTATATCCGGGCTGCGAACACCTGGCCGATGTTAACGGCCGAGGAAGAAAAGGAGCTTGCTGAAAAGCTGCATTACCAGGGCGATCTGGAAGCAGCGAAAAAGCTGATCCTGTCTCACCTGCGCTTTGTTGTTCACATTGCTCGTAATTATGCGGGCTATGGCCTGCCGCAGGCGGACTTGATTCAGGAAGGCAACATCGGCCTGATGAAGGCTGTGCGTCGCTTCAACCCGGAAGTGGGTGTGCGACTCGTCTCCTTCGCCGTACACTGGATCAAGGCAGAAATTCATGAATACGTGCTGCGCAACTGGCGTATCGTGAAAGTCGCCACGACAAAAGCGCAACGTAAACTGTTCTTCAACCTGCGTAAAACCAAGCAGCGTCTGGGCTGGTTCAATCAGGACGAAGTGGAAATGGTGGCGCGCGAGCTGGGCGTATCCAGCAAAGACGTGCGTGAGATGGAATCCCGTATGGCCGCGCAGGACATGACCTTTGATATGTCCTCCGACGATGACGCCTCCGACAGCCAGCCAATGGCGCCGGTTCTGTATCTGCAGGATAAAACCTCTAATTTTGCTGACGGCATCGAAGAGGACAACTGGGAAGATCAGGCCGCGAACAAGCTGACCCATGCGATGGAAGGCCTCGACGAACGTAGCCAGGATATTATCCGCGCCCGCTGGCTGGACGAAGACAACAAGTCCACGCTGCAGGAGCTGGCCGACCGCTACGGCGTCTCTGCAGAACGTGTGCGTCAGCTTGAAAAGAACGCCATGAAAAAACTTCGCGCCGCTATCGAAGCGTAATTTTCGCGAAGTACACCGAGAACCCTCGAATGCAAATTCGGGGGTTTTGTTTTTTTAGCGCCCGCTCTGGCTAATTTCCTCCCCCTGGCAAACACTTACTGATGCGCTAAGCAGGCGACTTTCTCAGGGGGACAGGGTGAAAAATAACGAACTGAACGACCGGCGTTTACAGGCGACGCCGCGCGGCATCGGCGTGATGTGTAAATTCTATGCCGATAAAGCCGAAAACGCCACGGTGTGGGACGTGGAAGGCAATGAGTATATCGACTTCGCCGCTGGGATCGCGGTGCTGAATACCGGCCATCGCCATCCCAAAGTCATTTCCGCCATCGAAAAACAACTCCACGCGTTTACCCACACGGCCTACCAGATTGTGCCGTACGAAGGCTACGTGGCGCTTGCCGAGCGTATCAACGAACGCGTGCCCGTAGAAGGTCCTGCCAAAACGGCGTTCTTCTCCACGGGGGCTGAGGCGGTCGAAAACGCGGTCAAAATTGCGCGCGCCTATACCAAACGTCCTGGCCTTATCACCTTCGGCGGCGCGTTCCACGGCCGCACCTTTATGACCATGGCGCTGACCGGCAAAGTTGCGCCGTACAAGCTCGGCTTCGGACCCTTCCCCGGCTCGGTTTACCACGCGCAGTATCCGAATGACCTGCACGGCGTCAGCACCGCTGAGGCGTTAAAAAGCCTGGAACGTATCTTTAAAGCGGATATTGCTCCTGACCAGGTCGCGGCGATTATTCTCGAACCGGTTCAGGGAGAGGGCGGTTTCAACATTGCGCCTGCTGATTTTATGCAGGCTCTTCGCGCCCTGTGCGATACCCACGGTATTTTGCTGATTGCTGACGAGGTGCAAAGCGGCTTCGCCCGCACCGGCAAGCTTTTCTCGATGGAACACCACTGCGTGAAGCCGGACCTGATCACCATGGCAAAAAGCCTGGCGGGCGGGATGCCGCTCTCGGCGGTATCGGGCCGTGCCGACGTGATGGACGCGCCTGCGCCGGGCGGGCTGGGCGGCACCTACGCGGGCAATCCGCTGGCGATTGCCGCAGCGCACGCGGTGCTGGACGTGATTGACGAGGAAGATCTCTGCACGCGCTCGGCGCATCTCGGCCATCACCTGGTGGAAGTGCTCAACAAAGCCAAGGAACACTGCCCGTATATCGCTGACATTCGCGGGCAGGGCTCGATGGTGGCGGTAGAGTTTAACGACCCGCAAACGGGCCAGCCTTCGCCGGAATTTACCCGTGAGGTGCAGGAGCGCGCGTTGCAGGAAGGGCTGCTTCTGCTGAGCTGCGGCGTCTACGGCAACGTCATTCGTTTCCTCTATCCGCTGACTATCCCTGAAGCGCAGTTCCGTAAAGCGCTGGACATTATCTCCGCGTCGCTGACACGTTAAAGCCACATGCCCGGCGGTAAATCCTGCCGGGCTTATCATATATTCATTTCAAATTAGCTATTCCAAAATCATAAAAATCGGGTATGTTTTAGCAGAGTATGCTGAAAAAGCGCGGACAGCACACCTATAACTGACATAAAGCGCTGCACAACAACATCACAACAATCGTAATAACCATAATAATGGGGAATCTCAGGATGAACATGAAGGGTAAAGCGTTACTGGCAGGATGTATCGCGTTGGCATTCAGCACCATGGCACAGGCAGACATCAAGGTGGCTGTGGTTGGCGCGATGTCCGGTCCGGTAGCACAGTACGGCGACCAGGAATTTACCGGCGCTGAACAGGCGGTTGCAGACATTAATGCTAAGGGCGGTATCAAAGGCGAAAAACTGCAGATCGTAAAATATGATGATGCCTGTGACCCGAAACAAGCGGTCGCGGTCGCGAACAAAGTGGTGAACGACGGGATCAAATACGTTATCGGTCACCTGTGCTCTTCCTCTACTCAGCCCGCGTCTGACATCTACGAAGACGAAGGTATTCTGATGATCACCCCGGCAGCGACCGCACCGGAGCTGACTGCGCGTGGATACAAGCTGACCCTGCGCACCACCGGTCTGGACTCTGACCAGGGCCCAACCGCGGCGAAATACATCGTTGAAAAAGTGAAGCCGAAGCGCATTGCTATCGTTCATGACAAGCAGCAGTACGGTGAAGGTCTGGCGCGTTCAGTGCAGGACAACCTCAAGAAAGCCAATGCCGACGTGGTGTTCTTCGACGGTATCACCGCCGGTGAGAAAGACTTCTCCACCCTAGTGGCGCGTCTGAAGAAAGAGAATATCGACTTCGTATACTACGGCGGCTACCATCCGGAAATGGGCCAGATCCTGCGTCAGGCGCGCGCTGCGGGCCTGAAAACCCAGTTTATGGGCCCGGAAGGCGTGGCGAACGTTTCTCTGTCTAACATCGCGGGTGAATCAGCCGAAGGCCTGCTGGTGACCAAACCGAAGAACTACGACCAGGTACCTGCGAACAAACCTATCGTAGATGCCATCAAGGCGAAGAAACAGGATCCAAGCGGCGCTTTCGTCTGGACCACCTACGCGGCGCTGCAGTCTCTGCAGGCAGGCCTGAACCAGTCAGCCGATCCGGCTGAAATTGCCACCTGGCTTAAAGCGAATACGGTTCAGACCGTTATGGGGCCACTCTCCTGGGACGCGAAGGGCGACCTGAAGGGCTTCGAGTTCGGCGTGTTTGACTGGCATGCCAATGGCACGGCGACAGACGCAAAATAATTTTCCCGTCTCCTTTCGCGCCGCAGGTGCGTTGGCTGCGTTATTCAACCCCGGTCACTTACTTATGTAAGCTCCCGGGGATTTCATAACTTGCCGCCTTCCTGCAACACGAAATGCTTGGGAAAATACAGTGGAGAATGTAGGCCGGGTAAGGCGCAGCCGCCACCCGGCTTTCTTTTAGCGCTTCTCCCACCCGCTTTCCTGTGCCGTAAAGCCTAACGCCTGCATAAACGCTGCCATCACGCCGCGGTCTTCTACGCCCACGTCGGCCATCCACCATGAGGTCACGCTTGGGTTTTCGCGGATCACTTCTTCAATTAAATACTGTCCCACGCCGCGACGACGGGTGACGTCACGAACGCGCAGTGAGTCCAGCGCTCCTTCTGTACCGCTCAGGGTGACGCGAACCGCAGCCAGCAGGCGCTCGTTAAAACGCGCGGCATAAATGCGGTGGGTCTCATCAACGCGCAGCGACGAAGGGGAATATTCCGGCCAGATCTTGCCCAGGTCGATATGATCCTGGTCGCTAAAGGTCACCAGACGCACGATAGTCAGTTTCATTAGCTACTTGTCCAAATCAAATTGAGTAGAGGCAGTGTACTCAATTTATTCACTCAGCGGCTTCCTCTTTTTATTCTCATTAACCAGGTGATTAGTTTTTTGGCAACGCGATGGGCAGTTTGAAAACACATGGATCGAAAAATAAGCAGAATTTTAACCTGAATGGTAGTGATTTATTCGGCGCTTTGTACCGTTATTTTATGCTGCAAACTGCACTTTTATTTGTTTATCTCTGCCTGATTTCAGAATATTATCTTTGCTTAATCGCCTGAAAAATAGAGATTTTAGTCTGGTTTTTGACAAAAGCATGCGCTAAACCATTAAAGGCACTGGTAAAAATAGCGTTGTTCATTAAAAGTACAGAATGCTTTTTAACCATAATAAAACAAAATATAAACACGACATCACGAATGGGGATTCAGAGATGAAAAGGAACGCGAAGACGTTAATCGCGGGGATGGTCGCACTGTCGATCTCGCATGCCGCCATGGCGGAGGACATTAAAGTTGCGGTAGTGGGCGCGATGTCCGGCCCTGTTGCCCAGTGGGGTGATATGGAGTTCAACGGTGCGCGCCAGGCCATCAAAGACATCAACGCTAAGGGCGGCATCAAAGGCGACAAGCTGGTGGGCGTAGAATATGACGACGCCTGCGATCCGAAACAGGCCGTCGCGGTCGCCAACAAAATCGTTAACGACGGCATCCAGTATGTGATCGGCCACCTGTGCTCGTCGTCCACCCAGCCCGCGTCTGATATCTACGAAGACGAAGGCATTCTGATGATCACCCCTGGCGCCACTAACCCTGAGCTGACCCAGCGCGGATACCAGCACATCATGCGTACCGCGGGGCTGGACTCCTCTCAGGGGCCAACCGCCGCCAAATACATCCTTGAAACCGTCAAGCCGCAGCGTATCGCCATTATTCATGACAAGCAGCAGTACGGCGAAGGCCTGGCGCGCTCCGTTCAGGACGGCCTGAAAAAAGGCGGCGCAAACATCGTCTTTTTCGACGGGATTACCGCCGGTGAGAAAGACTTCTCCGCGCTGATCGCCCGCCTGCAAAAAGAGAATATCGACTTTGTTTACTACGGCGGCTACTACCCGGAGATGGGGCAGATGCTGCGTCAGGCGCGCGCCACCGGTCTGAAAACCCAGTTTATGGGTGGGCAATGCCTCTCTGTCAAACATCGCCGGGGATTCTGCTGAAGGCATGCTGGTGACGATGCCAAAACGCTATGACCAGGATCCGGCCAACAAGGCTATCGTGGATGCGCTCAAGGCGCAGAAGAAAGATCCGAGTGGTCCGTACGTCTGGATCACCTACGCCGCCGTACAGTCTCTGGCCACCGCGCTGGAACGCTCCGGCAGCAAAGAACCGCTGGATCTGGTGAAAGATTTAAAAGCACACGGGGCGAACACCGTGATTGGGCCGCTGAACTGGGATGAGAAAGGCGATCTGAAGGGATTTGAGTTTGGTGTCTTTAAGTGGCACGCCGACGGTTCATCCTCGGCCGCCAAATAATTATCCCACCGCCCGGACTGACGGGCGGGTATAAAAAGGTTTGCATATGTCCGAGCAGTTTCTCTATTTCCTGCAGCAGATGTTTAACGGCGTTACGCTGGGAAGCACCTACGCGCTGATCGCCATCGGCTATACGATGGTTTACGGCATTATCGGCATGATCAACTTCGCCCACGGCGAGGTCTACATGATCGGTAGCTATGTCTCCTTTATGATTATTGCTGCCCTTATGATGATGGGCATCGACAGCAGCTGGCTGCTGGTCGCCGCCGGGTTTGTTGGCGCGATTGTGATTGCCAGCGCCTACGGCTGGAGCATCGAGCGCGTGGCCTACCGGCCGGTACGCAGCTCCAAGCGTCTGATTGCGTTGATTTCCGCGATCGGGATGTCGATCTTCCTGCAAAACTACGTCGGCCTGACCGAAGGCTCGCGCGACGTGGCGCTGCCAAGCCTGTTTAACGGCCAGTGGATTGTGGGGGCCAGTGAAAACTTCTCGGCTTCTATCACCACCATGCAGCTGGTTATCTGGGTCGTGACCTTTATTGCGATGCTTGCCCTGACGCTGTTCATCCGCTACTCGCGGATGGGACGCGCCTGCCGCGCCTGCGCAGAAGACCTGAAGATGGCGAGCCTGCTCGGCATCAACACCGACCGCGTGATTGCCCTGACCTTCGTGATTGGCGCCGCGATGGCGGCCGTCGCAGGCGTGCTGCTCGGCCAGTTCTACGGCGTGATCAACCCGTACATCGGCTTTATGGCCGGGATGAAAGCCTTCACCGCGGCGGTTCTGGGCGGTATCGGCAGTATTCCGGGGGCGATGATCGGCGGCCTGATCCTGGGCGTGGCGGAAGCGCTCTCCTCGGCGTATCTGAGCACGGAATATAAAGACGTGGTGTCGTTTGCCCTGCTGATTCTGGTTCTGCTGGTCATGCCTACCGGCATTCTGGGCCGTCCGGAGGTAGAGAAAGTATGAAACCGATGCATTTTGCAATGGCGCTGCTCTCTGCCGCCATGTTCTTCGTGCTGGCGGGCGTTTTTATGGGCGTCCAGTTAGGTCTGGACGGGACGAAGCTGGTGGTGGATACCGCCCCCGATATCCGCTGGCAGTGGGTGTTTATCGGCACTGCCGTGGTATTCCTGTTCCAGCTGCTGCGTCCGCTGTTCCAGAAGTCGCTGAAAAACGTCTCCGGGCCGAAATTCGTCCTGCCGGCCATCGACGGGTCAACCGTTAAGCAGAAGCTGTTCCTCGTGGCGCTGCTGGTGGCCGCCGTGGCGTGGCCGTTCGTGGTGTCTCGTGGAACCGTAGATATCGCTACCCTGACCATGATCTACGTGATTCTTGGTCTTGGTCTGAACGTGGTGGTGGGGCTATCTGGCCTGCTGGTGCTTGGCTACGGCGGCTTCTACGCCATCGGCGCCTACACCTTCGCGCTGCTGAACCACTATTACGGCCTCGGCTTCTGGACCTGTCTGCCGCTGGCGGGGCTGGTCTCCGCCGCAGCCGGTTTCCTGCTTGGCTTCCCGGTGCTGCGCCTGCGCGGTGACTACCTGGCGATCGTGACCTTAGGCTTCGGTGAAATCGTCCGTATCCTGCTGCTGAACAACACCGAAGTGACCGGCGGCCCGAACGGCATCAGCCAGATCCCGAAACCGACCTTCTTCGGTCTGGAGTTCAGCCGTACCGCCCGCGAAGGCGGCTGGGATACCTTCAGTAACTTCTTCGGCGTGAAGTATGACCCGTCCGACCGCGTGATCTGGCTCTATCTGGTAGCGCTGCTGCTGGTGGTGATCACCCTGTTCGTGATTAACCGCCTGCTGCGCATGCCGCTGGGCCGCGCGTGGGAAGCACTGCGCGAGGATGAGATCGCCTGCCGTTCCCTGGGCCTGAACCCGACACGCATCAAGCTGACCGCGTTCACCATCAGCGCCGCGTTTGCCGGTTTCGCCGGGACGCTGTTTGCCGCGCGTCAGGGCTTCGTCAGCCCGGAATCGTTCACCTTTGCCGAATCCGCTTTTGTGCTGGCGATTGTGGTGCTCGGCGGGATGGGCTCGCAGTTCGCCGTTATCCTCGCGGCCATCCTGCTGGTGGTTTCGCGCGAGCTGATGCGCGACTTTAACGAATACAGCATGTTAATGCTGGGTGGTTTGATGGTGCTGATGATGATCTGGCGTCCGCAGGGCTTGCTGCCGATGACCCGTCCACAGCTGAAGCTGAAGAACGGGCAAGCGAAAGGAGAGCAGGCATGAGTCAGCCATTATTATCCGTTAACGGTCTGATGATGCGTTTTGGCGGCCTGCTGGCGGTCAACAATGTGTCACTGGATCTTCACAAGAAAGAGATTGTCTCCCTGATTGGCCCGAACGGCGCGGGGAAAACCACGGTCTTTAACTGCCTGACCGGCTTCTACAAGCCGACGGGCGGCACCATCATGCTGCGCGACAAGCACCTTGAAGGGCTGCCGGGCCAGCAGATTGCCCGCATGGGCGTGGTGCGTACCTTCCAGCACGTGCGTCTGTTCCGCGAGATGACGGTGATTGAGAACCTGCTGGTGGCACAGCATCAGCAGCTGAAAACCGGGCTGTTCTCCGGCCTGCTGAAAACCCCGGCCTTCCGCCGCGCCCAGGATGAAGCGCTCGATCGCGCCGCCACCTGGCTCGACCGAATTGGCCTGCTGCAGCACGCTAACCGCCAGGCGAGCAATCTGGCCTACGGCGACCAGCGTCGTCTGGAGATTGTGCGCTGCATGGTCACCCAGCCGGAAATCCTGATGCTCGACGAACCGGCGGCGGGCCTCAACCCGAAAGAGACCAAAGAGCTGGACGAGCTGATTGCCGAGCTGCGCGATCACCACGACACCACCATTCTGCTGATTGAGCACGACATGAAGCTGGTAATGGGCATTTCCGACCGTATCTACGTGGTTAACCAGGGTACGCCGCTGGCAAACGGCACGCCGGAAGAGATCCGCAACAACCCGGACGTGATCCGCGCATACCTGGGTGAGGCATAAGATGGAAAAAGCGATGTTAACGTTCGACAAGGTCAACGCGCACTACGGCAAGATCCAGGCGCTGCACGACGTCAGCCTGCATATCAATCAGGGTGAAATCGTGACCCTGATTGGCGCCAACGGCGCCGGTAAAACCACGCTGCTCGGCACCCTGTGCGGCGACCCGCGCGCCACCAGCGGGCGGATTGTGTTCGATGGTAAGGACATTACCGACTGGCAGACGGCCAGAATCATGCGCGAGGCGGTGGCGATTGTTCCGGAAGGGCGCCGCGTGTTCTCGCGTATGACGGTGGAAGAGAACCTGGCGATGGGTGGGTTCTTCGCCCACCGCGATGAATACCAGACCCGCATCAAGTGGGTGTACGAACTCTTCCCGCGCCTGTGGGAGCGTCGCATTCAGCGTGCGGGCACCATGTCCGGCGGTGAACAGCAGATGCTGGCGATAGGCCGCGCGCTGATGAGCCAGCCGCGTCTCCTGCTGCTGGACGAGCCGTCGCTCGGTCTGGCGCCGATCATCATCCAGCAGATTTTCGACACCATTGAGCAGCTGCGCAAAGAGGGGATGACCATCTTCCTCGTCGAGCAGAACGCCAACCAGGCGCTGAAGCTGGCTGACCGTGGCTACGTGCTGGAGAACGGCCGCGTAGTGCTGGAAGACACCGGCGACGCGCTGCTGGCGAACGAAGCGGTGCGGAGCGCGTATCTGGGCGGCTGAGTCGTCTGTATCGCCCGGTGGCGCTTACGCTTATCGGGCCTACGGTATCAACCAGGCCGGGTAAGGCGAAGCCGCCACCCGGCTTTTTCACCTAAACCCCTTCACACAACCATCATCCCCCTGACGCCTGGCTGTCACTTATCTGTAAACAAAAAGTTATTTTTCTGTCATTCGAACATGTCATGTTACCTCGCGAGCATAAAACGCGTGATATCGCGCATCCGGCACAATAAGAGAGATGACAATGACATCGTTACGACACACAGCTTTGGGTCTGGCACTGGGTCTGGCTTTTGCGACGAATGCAATGGCTGTGACGACCATTCCGTTCTGGCATTCCATGGAAGGGGAGTTGGGTAAAGAAGTTGACTCCCTGGCGCAGCGTTTCAACGACACCCACCCGGATTACAAAATTGTGCCGGTGTACAAAGGCAACTACGAGCAGAGCCTGAGCGCGGGCATCGCTGCCTTCCGTACCGGCAACGCGCCTGCACTGTTACAGGTTTATGAAGTGGGCACTGCCACCATGATGGCCTCCAAAGCCATCAAGCCGGTCTATGAAGTATTCAAAGAAGCGGGTATCAACTTCGATGAATCCCAGTTTGTACCGACCGTAGCGGGTTACTACACCGATTCCAAAACCGGCCATCTGCTGTCCCAGCCGTTTAACAGCTCTACGCCGGTGCTGTACTACAACAAAGACGCATTCAAAAAAGCCGGCTTAGACCCGGAGCAGCCGCCAAAAACCTGGCAGGACCTGGCCGAATACACCGCGAAGCTGAAAGCGGCGGGAATGAAGTGCGGCTACGCTAGCGGCTGGCAGGGCTGGATCCAGATTGAAAACTTCAGCGCCTGGCACGGCCTGCCGGTTGCGACCAAAAACAACGGCTTCGACGGCACCGATGCGGTACTGGAGTTCAACAAGCCGGAGCAGGTGAAGCACATTGCGCTGCTTGCCGATCTGAACAAGAAGGGCGACTTCAGCTACTTCGGGCGTAAAGACGAATCCACCGAGAAGTTCTACAACGGCGACTGTGCCATTACCACCGCCTCGTCCGGCTCTCTGGCGGACATCCGTCACTACGCCAAATTCAACTACGGCGTGGGCATGATGCCGTACGACGCCGACGTGAAGGGCGCGCCGCAGAACGCCATCATCGGCGGGGCGAGCCTGTGGGTGATGCAGGGTAAAGACAAGGGCACCTATAAAGGCGTAGCCGAGTTCCTCGACTTCCTGGCGAAGCCGGAAAACGCCGCCGAATGGCACCAGAAAACCGGCTACCTGCCGATCACCAAAGCCGCGTACGACCTGACCCGCGAGCAGGGCTTCTACAGCAAGAACCCGGGTGCAGACATCGCGACGCGTCAGATGCTGAACAAGCCGCCGTTGCCGTTCACCAAAGGCCTGCGCCTGGGCAACATGCCGCAGATCCGCACCATTGTGGATGAGGAGCTGGAAAGCGTCTGGACCGGTAAGAAAACGCCACAGCAGGCGCTGGATTCCGCGGTAGAGCGCGGGAATCAGCTGCTGCGTCGCTTTGAGCAGTCGACCAAATCGTAATTCAAACCTGCCCCTCACCCCGGCCCTCTCCCCATAGGGGCGAGGGAGAAAAGACGGCTCCGTGCAGTCCCCTCTCCCCTCTGGGGAGAGGGTTAGGGTGAGGGGGGAATACCTACAGAGCTAACCTATGTCATCATCCCGTCCGGTGTTCCGTTCCCGCTGGCTGCCGTACCTGTTGGTCGCGCCGCAGCTGGTCATCACCGTTATCTTCTTTATCTGGCCTGCGGGCGAAGCGCTGTGGTACTCGGTACAAAGCGTCGATCCGTTTGGGCTTTCCAGCCAGTTTGTTGGCCTGGACAACTTTACCGCGCTATTTCATGACAGCTACTACCTGGACTCCTTCTGGACGACAATTAAGTTCAGCGCGCTGGTCACCGTCAGCGGCCTTGTTGCCTCGCTGTTTTTCGCCGCGCTGGTCGATTACGTGGTGCGCGGCAGCCGCCTGTATCAGACCCTGATGCTGCTGCCTTACGCCGTGGCGCCCGCCGTCGCCGCCGTGCTGTGGATTTTCCTGTTTAACCCCGGTCGCGGGCTGATTACCCACTTCCTGGCTGAGTTCGGCTACGACTGGAACCACGCCCAGAACAGCGGCCAGGCCATGTTCCTGGTGGTGTTCGCCTCGGTGTGGAAGCAGATTAGCTATAACTTCCTGTTCTTCTTTGCCGCGCTGCAGTCCATTCCGCGTTCGCTGGTGGAAGCCGCCGCGATTGACGGCGCAGGACCGATTCGTCGCTTCTTCAGGCTGTCGCTGCCGCTGATCGCCCCGGTGAGCTTCTTCCTGCTGGTGGTTAACCTCGTTTACGCCTTCTTCGACACCTTCCCGGTAATCGATGCGGCCACCGCAGGCGGCCCGGTGCAGGCGACCACCACGCTGATTTACAAAATCTATCGCGAAGGCTTCGCCGGGCTGGATCTCTCGGCCTCTGCCGCGCAGTCCGTCGTGCTGATGTTCCTCGTCATCATCCTCACGGTGGTGCAGTTCCGCTATGTCGAAAGTAAGGTGCGCTACCAATGATTGAGAACCGTCGCGGGCTGACGATTTTCAGCCATACCATGCTGATTTTAGGGATCATCGTCATCCTCTTCCCGCTGTACGTGGCCTTTGTCGCCGCCACGCTGGACACCAAAGCGGTGTTCGATACGCCGATGACGCTGATCCCAGGCACGCATCTTTTCGAGAACATGAAGACCATCTGGACCCAGGGCGTGGGCGCCAACAGCGCGCCGTTCTGGCTGATGATGCTCAACAGCTTCATCATGGCGTTTGGCATTACGGTCGGCAAAATTACGGTGTCGATGCTTTCGGCGTTCGCCATCGTCTGGTTCCGCTTTCCGCTGCGTAACCTCTTCTTCTGGATGATCTTCATCACGCTGATGCTGCCGGTTGAGGTGCGTATCTTCCCGACGGTGGAGGTGATCGCCAACCTGAAGATGCTCGACAGCTACGCGGGCTTAACCCTGCCGCTGATGGCCTCGGCGACCGCCACCTTCCTGTTCCGCCAGTTCTTTATGACCCTGCCGGACGAGCTGATTGAAGCGGCGCGCATCGACGGCGCCTCACCGATGCGCTTCTTCCGCGACATCGTGCTGCCGCTGTCGAAAACCAACCTTGCGGCGCTGTTTGTGATCACCTTTATCTACGGCTGGAACCAGTACCTGTGGCCGCTGCTGATTATTCAGGACGTCAATCTTGGCACCGCCGTGGCGGGCATCAAAGGCATGATTGCCACCGGCGAAGGCACCACCCTCTGGAACCAGGTGATGGCGGCGATGCTGCTCACCCTTATCCCACCCGTAGTCATTGTTTTAGCCATGCAGCGCGCGTTTGTCCGCGGCCTGGTCGATAGCGAGAAATAAGATGGCAGGTTTAAAACTTCAGGCAGTAACCAAAAGCTGGGACGGCAAAACCCAGGTGATCCAGCCGCTGACGCTCGACGTGGCGGACGGGGAGTTTATCGTGATGGTCGGCCCGTCCGGCTGCGGCAAATCCACCCTGCTGCGCATGGTGGCGGGGCTGGAGCGCGTGACCTCCGGGGACATCTGGATTGACCGCCAGCGCGTCACCGAGATGGAGCCGAAAGACAGAGGTATCGCGATGGTCTTCCAGAACTACGCTCTCTACCCGCACATGAGCGTGGAGGAGAACATGGCCTGGGGGCTGAAAATCCGCGGCATGGGCAAAGGCCATATCGAGGAGCGCGTGAAAGAAGCCGCCCGCATTCTGGAGCTGGACGGCCTGCTCAAGCGCCGCCCGCGCGAGCTCTCAGGCGGCCAGCGCCAGCGCGTAGCGATGGGGCGCGCCATCGTGCGCGATCCGGCGGTATTCCTGTTCGACGAGCCGCTCTCTAACCTCGACGCCAAGCTGCGCGTGCAGATGCGTCTTGAGCTGCAGCAATTGCACCGTCGTCTGAAAACCACCTCGCTGTACGTTACCCACGATCAGGTCGAAGCCATGACCCTCGCCCAGCGCGTGATGGTGATGAACAAAGGCGTTGCCGAGCAGATTGGTACCCCGGTGGAAGTGTATGAGAAACCGACTACCCGCTTTGTGGCGAGCTTTATCGGCAGCCCGGCGATGAACCTGCTGGAAGGGCGTATCAGCAGCGCGGGCTCGCACTTTGAGCTGGAAAGCGGGATGGCATTGCCAATCAACTGGTACTATCGTGGCTACGCCGGGCGTAAGATGACGCTCGGTATCCGCCCGGAACATATCGGTTTAACCTCTCAGGCGGAAGGCGGCGTGCCGCTGGTGATGGACACGCTGGAGATGTTGGGTGCAGATAACCTGGCGCACGGGCGCTGGGGCGAGCAAAAGATGGTGGTGCGTCTGGCGCATCAGGAGCGCCCTAAAGCAGGCAGCACGCTGTGGCTGCACCTGCCGGAAAATCATCTGCACCTGTTTGACGGTGAAACAGGACAACGAGTATGAGCAACTGGCCTTATCCCCATGTCGTCGCCCACCGGGGCGGCGGTAAGCTGGCGCCGGAAAACACGCTGGCGGCGATTGACGTCGGCGCGCGCTACGGTCACACGATGATCGAGTTCGACGCCAAGCTGTCGAAAGACGGCGAAATTTTCCTGCTGCATGACGATAACCTCGAACGCACCAGCAACGGCTGGGGCGTGGCGGGCGAGCTGCCGTGGCGCGATCTGCTGAAAGTCGACGCCGGAAGCTGGTACAGCGGCGAATTCAAAGGCGAACCACTGCCGCTGCTGACGGAAGTAGCCGATCGCTGTCGCCAGCACGGCATGATGGCCAATATCGAAATCAAACCGACCACCGGCACCGGGCCGCTGACCGGCAAAGTGATTGCCCTTGCCGCGCGCGAGCTGTGGGAAGGGATGACCGCGCCGCTGCTCTCCTCGTTTGAAATTGACGCACTGGAAGCGGCACAGGCGGCCGTACCGGAGCTGCCGCGCGGGCTGCTGCTTGACGAGTGGCGCGAGGACTGGCGCGAGCTGACGACGCGCTTAGCGTGCGTCTCTATTCATCTCAACCACAAGCTGCTGGATGAGGCGCGGGTGAAGATGCTGAAGGACGCGGGTCTGCATATTCTGGTTTACACCGTCAATAAACCCCAGCGCGCGGCCGAACTGCTGCGCTGGGGGGTGGACAGCATCTGCACCGATGCAATCGACCTGATCGGCCCGGACTTTAGTTCTGCGGATTAAGCATACTGCCATTCGACTGCGGCGGCAGCATATGCTGCTGTCCGCTACCTGACGACGTCATTCCCCCTAACATCCCGCCGTTTTTATTTGGCAACGGTTGCTCGCGCACCTGGCCCTGCTGCACGCGCTGGGTGTTGGCGTTCATCTGATTTTGCAGGCTTTGCTGCTGCACCTGGGTCTGCGTTCTCAGCTGCTGATTCAGCATCCCTTTTTGCTGCTGCTGCTGGCTCATCATCTCGGTCTGCATACGCTGCTGGCTCGGGATGACGTAACCCTGCTGATTCGGGTTATTCATGGTGTTGAGGGGCTGTGCGAGCGCGGCATAGGGGATCAGCGCCGTAAGAATCAATAAGCGTTTCATTGTCATTTCCTCCTCTTGAGGTCTCTCTTAAGTTTACCCTGATTTCACCATGACGATGATTTTTTAGGAGTTGTGAACCAGGCTTAAGCGGGGAATATGGATCCCTTCACCTGGAGAACAATAATGATGAAACCAACGTTTTTGCGCTGGGTCGCCCTCGCCGCGCTGATGGCTGGCGGTACATTTAGCGTGGCGGCGAACCCGCCCGCGGCGCCTCCGGTCTCTTACGGCGTGGAGGAAGATGTTTTTCATCCCGTGCGGGCAACCCACGGCATGGTGGCATCCGTGGATGCGCTGGCGACCCGCGTGGGCGTCGATATTCTCAGACAGGGCGGTAACGCGGTGGATGCCGCGGTCGCCGTCGGCTACGCGCTGGCGGTAACGCATCCGCAGGCGGGGAACCTGGGCGGCGGCGGCTTTATGATGCTGCGCACCAAAGACGGGAAAACCACCGCCATCGACTTCCGTGAAATGGCGCCTTCTCAGGCGTCACGGGACATGTTCCTTGATGACCAGGGCAACCCTGACAGTAAAAAATCCCTGACCTCGCATCTCGCGTCCGGCACGCCGGGCACCGTTGCGGGCTTCTCGCTGGCGCTGGAAAAATACGGCACGATGCCGCTGAACAAGGTTGTTCAGCCTGCCATCAAGCTGGCGCGGGAGGGCTTTATGGTGAATGACGCGCTGGCAGACGACCTCAAAACCTACGGTAGCGAAGTCATTCCGAATCACGAAAACAGCAAGGCCATCTTCTGGAAAGACGGTGAACCGCTGAAGAAGGGCGATAAGCTGGTGCAAAAAAACCTCGCTAAAAGCCTGGAGCTGATTGCGGAGCACGGTCCGGACGCCTTCTACAAAGGGGCGATTGCCGACCAGATTGCGGAAGAGATGCAGAAGAACGGCGGGCTCATCACCAAAGCGGATCTGGCGGACTACAGGGCGGTGGAGCGCGAGCCGATTAGCGGCACCTACCGCGGCTACGAGGTGTTCTCCATGCCGCCGCCGTCTTCCGGGGGCATTCACATCGTGCAGATCCTCAACATTCTTGAAAACTTCGATATGCACAAGTTCGGCTTTGGCAGCGCGGATGCCATGCAAATAATGGCGGAAGCGGAAAAACGCGCCTATGCCGACCGCTCAGAATATCTCGGCGATCCGGACTTCGTGAAGGTGCCGTGGCAGGCGCTGACCAACAAGGCGTATGCCAAATCCATTGCCGATCAGATCGACATCAACAAGGCCAAACCGTCGAGCGAGATCCGCCCCGGCAAGCTGGCGCCGTATGAAAGCAACCAGACCACCCACTTCTCGGTGGTGGATAAAGACGGTAACGCGGTGGCGGTGACCTATACGCTCAACACCACCTTCGGAACCGGGATTGTGGCGGGCAACAGTGGCATTCTGCTGAACAACGAGATGGATGACTTCTCCGCCAAGCCGGGCGTGCCGAACGTCTACGGGCTGGTCGGCGGCGATGCGAATGCGGTAGGGCCGAAGAAACGTCCGCTGTCGTCCATGTCGCCCACCATTGTTGTGAAAGAAGGCAAAACCTGGCTGGTAACCGGCAGCCCGGGCGGCAGCCGAATTATCACCACAGTATTGCAGATGGTGGTGAACAGCATTGACTTTGGGATGAACGTCGCCGAAGCCACTAACGCCCCGCGTTTCCACCACCAGTGGCTGCCGGACGAGCTGCGCGTCGAGAAGGGCTTTAGCCCGGACACCATTAAACTGCTTGAGCAGCGTGGGCAGAAGGTGGCGGTGAAAGAGGCGATGGGCAGCACCCAGAGCATTATGGTGGGGCCGGACGGAGCGCTGTTTGGCGCATCAGATCCGCGGTCGGTGGATGATTTGTCGGCGGGGTATTGATTATTCCCCTCACCCTAACCCTCTCCCCATAGGGGAGAGGGCAGTGTGTCACTTTACTCTCGCCATATAATACGCATCCACATACTCGCCGTTGCGCAGGGCATAGCGCTTGCCGGTGCCTTCAATTTCGAACCCGTGTTTTTTGTACACCGCAATCGCCGGTTCGTTATCGACAAACACCGTCAGCTCAATGCGGTCAACGCGCAGCCAGTTATCGCACATATCAATCATGGTGCGCATCAGCGCGCTGGCAACGCCCCGGTTTTGCCACTGCGCGCCGACACAAATCCCAAAATCAGCCACATGGCTGCGGCGTGGGCGTTGCGCGACGGCGATGCACAGATGCCCAGCGACATGACCATCTATACAGGCGACCAGTTGCTTAATGCCGGGCTGGTCGGTGAGTCGTTCTTGCCACATTTGCTCAGACGGATGAGGAACCTGTAGTGTGTTGTGGTACACCTCCGGCTGGGCGTGGATCTGACGAATGGCGTCATAATCTTTCGGTTCCGCATGGCGTATCACTATCTCACTCATTCCTTGTTCCTCAGTCAGTTAAAAGTCCCTTCCAACATCAATGACTTTAAAATTTGAGTCAACCGCTATTTTTTGCAAAAAGTATTGGACAAGTGCGAATGAGAATGATTATTATTGCTCTGCATTCAGGAAGACCGCTACGGGAACCTGAAAGCACGACATTGCTCACATTGCTTCCAGTATTACTTTAGCCAGCTTTTAGCTGGCTTTTTTTTTGTTATGGTTAGACTCAGTAACCTTCCAAAAGGACTGAGCCATGACACTACATTGCGCATTTATTGGATTTGGTAAAAGCACCACCCGCTATCACCTGCCGTATGTCCTCAACCGTAAAGACAGCTGGCATGTGGCCCATATCTACCGCCGCCACGCGAAGCCGGAAGAGCAATCTCCGCAGTACTCCCACATCCACTTCACCAGCGATCTCGATGAGGTGCTTAACGATCCGCTGGTCAATCTGGTGGTTGTTTGCACCCACGCTGACAGCCATTTTGACTATGCCAAACGCGCGCTCAATGCGGGCAAAAACGTGCTGGTAGAAAAGCCGTTTACCCCGACCATCGCCGAAGCGAAAGAGCTGTTCGCGCTGGCGAAAAGTAAAGGCCTGACCGTCACGCCGTATCAGAACCGGCGCTTTGACAGCTGCTTCCTGACGGCGAAAAAGGCGATTGAAAGCGGCAAGCTGGGCGACATCGTGGAAATCGAAAGCCACTTCGATTACTACCGTCCTGTGGCGGAAACGCAACCCGGACTGCCGCAGGATGGTTCGTTCTATGGTCTGGGCGTGCACACCATGGACCAGATCATCTCCCTGTTTGGCCGACCGGACCACGTGGCGTATGACATTCGCAGCCTGCGCAACAAAGCCAATCCGGACGATACCTTTGAAGCGCAGCTGTTCTACGGCGACCTTAAAGCTATCGTCAAAACCAGCCACCTGGTGAAGATCGACTACCCGAAATTTATCGTTCACGGCACTAAAGGTTCGTTTATCAAATACGGTATCGACCAGCAGGAGACCAGCCTGAAGGCCAATATCATGCCCGGTCAACCTGGCTTTGCGGCGGACGATTCCGTGGGCGTGCTGGAGTATGTGAACGATGAGGGCGTGACGGTCAAAGAAACGCTGAAGCCGGAAACTGGCGACTATGGCCGCGTCTACGATGCGCTGTTTGAGACCCTCACAAACGGCACGGCGAATTACGTCAAGGAATCTGACGTTCTGACCAACCTGGAAATCCTTGAACGGGCCTTCGAGCAGGCTTCTCCTGCCACGATAACCCTCGTTAAATAAGCAAAAACGGCTCCTCTGCGCTTGTTCATAATTTTTGAACAGAGGAGTCAATTTTCACCCTCTATGATCCCAGGCGGTTTGCGTCCACACTTACTCCATCGAAACGAACTGAGGGTGAAAACAATGATCTACTTACGCAAAGCAAACGAACGTGGTCACGCGAATCATGGCTGGCTGGACTCATGGCATTCATTCTCGTTTGCCGACTACTACGACCCGAACTTCATGGGCTTCTCCGCGCTGCGCGTTATTAACGACGACGTGATTGATGCAGGCCAGGGCTTCGGTACCCACCCGCACAAAGACATGGAAATCCTGACCTATGTGCTGGAAGGCGCGGTTGAGCACCAGGACAGCATGGGCAACAAAGAGCAGGTTCCGGCGGGCGAGTTCCAGATTATGAGCGCGGGTACCGGGGTGCGTCACTCCGAGTACAACCCGAGCAAAACGGAAAAACTGCACCTGTATCAAATCTGGATCATTCCAGAAGAGACCGGCATCACGCCGCGCTACGAGCAGCGCCGCTTCGACGCCAAACAGGGCAAACAGCTGGTGCTGTCCCCGGATGCGCGTGAAGGTTCCCTGAAAGTGCATCAGGATATGGAGCTGTACCGCTGGGCGCTGGCGAAAGACGAACAGTCCGTGCATCAGATTGCCGCTAACCGCCGCGTCTGGATCCAGGTGGTGAAAGGTGACGTGTCCATCAACGGGACCAAAGCGACAACCGCCGATGGTCTGGCCATCTGGGACGAGCAGGCGATCTCCGTGCATGCCGACAGCGAAAGCGAAATTCTGCTGTTTGACCTGCCGCCGGTGTAATAAAACATAAATAAATCCCCATCCTTCCCTTTCACAGGGGAAGGATGGGCTTTGTCCGTGGTAAACTGAGCAAATCTCTCACTTCAAGATTTCTCAGGACGATGAAAAAGAAACGCCCCGTACTTCAGGATGTCGCCGATCGCGTCGGTGTGACCAAAATGACGGTCAGCCGTTTTTTACGTAACCCGGAACAGGTTTCCGTGGCGTTACGTGGCAAGATTGCCCCTGCCCTTGATGAACTGGGTTACATCCCCAACCGTGCACCCGATATTCTCTCCAATGCGACCAGCCGCGCGGTGGGCGTTCTGCTTCCTTCTCTGACCAACCAGGTTTTCGCCGAAGTATTACGTGGAATCGAAAGCGTCACCGATGCGTTTGGCTACCAGACCATGCTCGCCCACTACGGGTACAAGCCGGAACTCGAAGAGGAACGTCTTGAGTCGATGCTTTCCTGGAACATTGACGGCCTGATTTTAACCGAACGAACCCACACTGCCCGCACGCTCAAAATGATTGAAGTGGCCGGTATCCCAGTCGTGGAGCTGATGGACAGCCAGTCGCCGTGCCTCGACATCGCCGTGGGGTTTGATAACTTCGAAGCGGCGCGTCAGATGACGGCGGCCATTATCGCCCGCGGGCACCGTCATATCGCCTATCTGGGTGCGCGTCTTGATGAACGTACTATCATCAAACAGAAGGGATACGAGCAGGCGATGCTTGACGCGAACTTAACCCCCTACAGCGTGATGGTGGAGCAGTCCTCTTCCTATACGTCGGGTATTGAGCTGATGCGTCAGGCACGACGTGAGTATCCGCAACTGGACGGTATTTTCTGTACCAACGATGACCTTGCGGTCGGCGCAGCATTTGAGTGTCAGCGTCTGGGGCTGAAGATCCCTGATGATATGGCGATCGCCGGTTTCCACGGCCACGACATTGGCCAAGTGATGGAGCCGCGTCTGGCGAGCGTCCTGACCCCGCGTGAGCGTATGGGCCGCATTGGCGCAGAACGCCTGCTGGCGCGCATTCGTGGCGAGACGGTGACCCCGAAAATGTTAGATTTAGGTTTCACCTTGTCACCGGGTGGATCTATTTGAACTGACAAATTTGAAGTAGCTCACACTTATTCACTTCGCGCACGTTTGGATATTGCTTCTCTTTTGCCCCGGCAGGACAATGTTACCGATAACTGTTACCCGTAACAATTGACTGAGGGACACCCTTTGAGCACGACTAATCACGATCACCACGTCTACGTCCTGATGGGCGTTTCCGGTAGCGGGAAATCAGCCGTGGCCAGCGAAGTGGCGCATCAACTCCAGGCTGCGTTTCTTGATGGCGACTTCCTCCATCCGCGCAGCAACATCATGAAAATGGCCTCCGGCGAGCCGCTGAACGATGACGACCGCAAACCGTGGTTGCAGGCGCTGAATGACGCCGCGTTCGCGATGCAGCGTACCAATAAAGTCTCCCTGATCGTCTGCTCCGCGCTGAAAAAAACCTACCGCGACCTGCTGCGTGACGGCAACCCAAACCTCTCTTTCATCTACCTGAAAGGGGATTTCGAGGTGATTGAAAGCCGCCTGAAGGCGCGTAAAGGTCACTTCTTCAAAACCCAGATGCTGGTGACGCAGTTTGAAGCGCTGCAGGAGCCGGGTGAAGACGAAAAAGACGTCTTAGTGGTTGATATCGATCAGTCACTGGAGGGTGTTGTTGCCAGCACCATCGAGGTCATTAATAAAAGGCAGTAAGTTTTGAGTACATTAACGCTAGTTTTGACAGCAGTGGGTTCGGTATTGCTGCTGCTGTTTTTAGTGATGAAGGCGCGCATGCACGCCTTTGTTGCTTTGATGGTGGTTTCTATTGGTGCTGGTCTCTTTTCCGGTATGCCGCTCGACAAGATCGCCGCGACAATGGAAAAAGGGATGGGCGGTACGCTGGGCTTCCTGGCGATTGTGGTCGCGCTGGGCGCGATGTTTGGCAAGATTTTGCACGAGACGGGCGCGGTCGACCAGATTGCCGTCAAGATGCTGAAATCCTTTGGCCACAGCCGTGCGCACTACGCGATTGGCCTGGCAGGGCTGATTTGCGCGCTGCCGCTGTTCTTCGAAGTGGCCGTTGTGCTGCTGATAAGCGTCGCATTCTCCATGGCGCGCCATACTGGTACTAACCTCGTGAAGCTGGTCATTCCGCTGTTTGCGGGGGTGGCGGCGGCTGCGGCGTTTCTGCTGCCGGGGCCTGCGCCGATGCTGCTGGCCTCCCAGATGCACGCCGACTTTGGCTGGATGATCCTGATAGGCCTGTGCGCGGCAATTCCGGGAATGATTATCGCCGGCCCGCTCTGGGGTAACTTCATCAGCCGTTACGTTGAGCTGCATATTCCGGATGACGTCACCGAGCCGCACCTGGGCGAGGGCAAAATGCCGTCCTTCGGCTTCAGCCTGTCGCTGATCCTGCTCCCGCTGGTTCTCGTGGGTCTGAAAACCATCGCCGCGCGCTTTGTGCCGGTGGGTTCTACCGCGTACGAATGGTTTGAGTTCATCGGTCACCCGTTCACGGCGATCCTGGTGGCGTGCCTGGTGGCGATTTACGGCCTGGCGATGCGTCAGGGGATGCCAAAAGACCGGGTGATGGAGATCTGCGGTGCCGCGCTGCAGCCTGCGGGTATTATCCTGCTGGTGATTGGTGCCGGCGGCGTGTTCAAGCAGGTACTGGTGGATTCCGGCGTGGGGCCGGCTCTGGGCGAAGCGCTGACCGGGATGGGCCTGCCGATTGCGGTAACCTGCTTTGTCCTGGCGGCGGCGGTTCGTATCATTCAGGGTTCCGCCACCGTGGCGTGTTTAACCGCCGTGGGTCTGGTGATGCCGGTGATTGAACAGCTGAACTACTCCGGTGCCCAGATGGCCGCGCTCTCTATCTGTATCGCGGGCGGTTCGATTGTGGTCTCTCACGTTAACGACGCCGGCTTCTGGCTGTTCGGTAAGTTTACCGGCGCCACCGAAGCGCAAACCCTGAAAACCTGGACGCTGATGGAAACCATACTCGGCACGACGGGTGCGATTGTCGGGATGATTGCCTTTACGCTGCTCAGCTAAATGCAATGATTTAACAAGGCAGAAAAAAAGGCCCGGTAGCGTTAACGCTTACCGGGCCTTTTATTATGCAGAACGTCAGGCCGGGTCAGGTGAAACCATCACCCGGCTTTTTAACATCACTCGCCCTGTGTGGCGCTCTCAATCGTCAAGCGCACGTCCGAGGTAATCAGCTCTGCGAGCATCTGGTAAACCTTCAGCGTCTCTTCCGGCTCGGCATCGCCTGTATCGCTGATGAAGCCTTCATCACGCAGCGTCAGCACCAGAGAACTGAAGACTGCTTTGTCGAAGAATTCAGGGGCGTTAATGCCGTGCAGAACGGACAGGCGCTGGGCCAGCGTCCGGCTTTCTTTCTCCAGCGTACCGCGGTTGATGGACGGGTTCGCACTCAGCAGCCAGAACGTAATGGCGTAGCGCTGCAGCGTTTCACGCGCACCGGCCGCCAGCAGCTGCAGGGTACGGGAGCGTGACGGATTGATGTGCAGCTCGTCGTTTGAAACGGTGATCAGCCCCTGGCGACGCATCTCTTCCGTCATCTTGTCCAGTTCTGTCGCCAGCTCATCCCTACTCCAGCGCAGGAACAGCTCCGCTTTCAGCATCGGATAGATGGTCTCAAGATGGCGCAGTAGCTCCTGACGGGAAATATGTCGATGCTGGGTAATAATGGCGGCCATTAGCGACGGCAGCATCAGCATATGCGTGATGTTGTTGCGGTAGTAGGTCATCAGCACCGCCTGCTCGCGCGGCAGAATGATGATGTCGCCGATCGTGTCCTTTTCGACTTCAAACTTATTCATCTGAAGCGCGTGATCGATAAGCTCACTGGCGGTCGCAGAAGGTACGGTCGAATCAACCGAATACGGTACGTTCCGCATCATATCCAGATAGCAATCCAGCTGCTCTGTGAGCTGTTCACGGGTCAGCGAGCGCTGGCGCGAAGCCAGAAGCGCCGTACAGCACAGGTTCATGGCGTTAGCCGCACCGGCGTTGTTAATGCGCACCATCAGCTCGGACGCGATGCCGTTAACCGTTGGCGTCAGCCAGGCCGGACGCACCGCTTCGATAGGATCGATGGACTCGCGCCACTCCGGAACGTGATGGTTCAGGTACGTCATCAGCGGCATCGGCTCGCCGAAGTTAACGTAGCCCTGACCAAGATTGCGCAACTTGCTCAAGCCGCGCAGCATCTGCGGCAGGCTCTCTTTCTCTTTGGTCGCGCCACGCAGCTCTTTCGCGTACGTGCCCACTTCCATCACGTGCTCGTAGCCAATGTAGATAGGCACCAGCGTGATCGGACGGGTACCTCCGCGCAGCATGGCCTGGATGGTCATCGACAGCGTGCCGGTCTTCGGATCGAGCAGACGACCGGTACGGGAACGCCCGCCTTCAACGAAGTACTCCACGGAATAGCCGCGGCTGAACAGCTCGCCCAGATACTCGCGGAACACGGTAGAGTAGAGCTTGTTGCCCTTGAAGGTACGACGAATAAAGAACGCGCCCAGGCGACGGAAGATTGGGCCCGCCGGCCAGAAGTTCAGGTTGATACCGGCAGCAATGTGCGGTGGTACCAGCCCCTGGTGATAGAGCACGTAGGAGAGAAGCAGATAGTCCATGTGGCTGCGGTGGCAGGGGACATAAACAATCTCATGGCCATCATGCGCCAGTTGGCGTACACGTTCTGCGTTATGAACGTTGATGCCCTGGTACAGGCGGTTCCAGGTAAAGCCGAGAATACGATCGGACAGGCGAATCATCTCGTAAGAGAAGTTCGCTGCGATCTCCTCCATCAGCGCAATGGCGTTCTGCTGAGCTTTCTCATGCGAAATTTTCTTGCTGCGCGCTTCATCTTCAACGGCGCGGGCAATCGCTTTGGAAGCCAGCAGCTTGTTGAACAGATCCTGACGCGCCGGGAGGCGTGGCCCTACGGCAGCCAGGCGCTGACGGGCGAAGTGCATACGCGCCACGCGCGCCAGTTTTTGCGCGATGATCTTGTCGGTGCCGTGCTCGTCCGCCATGCGACGCAGCGAAACAGAAGGGGAGAAACGCACAAAGCTGTCGCGTCCCAGCCAGGAGACCGCGAAGAACTTCTGGATGCCGTTAAGCATGCGCAGCGGCGGGTTCTCTTCACCTTTTTCGCGGCCCGGACGACGACCAAACATCACCGATACCGGCACCATCTGCACATCCAGATCGGGATTGCTGCGGTGCAGGTCGAGATAGTCATGGAACAGCTTGATGGACTCTTCTTTCGGCGTGTAATAGGTAAACACGCGCGGCCCGCCGTGGATGAACACGTAGCGCGGCAGCAGCGTGCCGTCAACTTCCAGCGGTTCAAGCGGATCTGGTAAGTCATGCGCCAGACACTGGGCGCGAAGCGTCAGTAAGTCAGCCTTCGAGTTATAAGGCAAAACGTACATAATGGGACGCGACGTATCGAGCCCCAGTTCCAGCGCGGGTTCTGCTGGGATAGACTTGCTTTTTACCAGGATGCTTAATGGTAAATTAAGTAATTTGTAGTAAATTCGTGGCCAGCCGGACATAAACGATGTAAAGCCTCTGGTTAATAATGCAATTGCGGCGCAAGGATAACAGAAAGCGCGCAAAATTTCTGTTGTTACCCGTCATACTTCAGGCTGTAGCGAAACGCGCTACGGCCCCTGTTACTGACGCTCTTTTTTAAAAAAGGTTCTTTTAATGGCCAATAATACCACTGGGTTAACACGTATCATCAAAGCCGCCGGCTATTCATGGAAAGGTTTCCGTGCCGCATGGGCCAACGAGGCCGCGTTTCGCCAGGAGGGCGTCGCCGCTATCATCGCGGTGATCGTCGCCTGTTTCCTTGATGTTGATGCTATTACCCGCGTACTTCTTATCGGTTCCGTACTTCTGGTGATGATAGTGGAAATTCTTAATAGCGCTATTGAGGCCGTTGTGGATCGCATCGGTTCAGATTTCCATGAGCTTTCTGGCCGCGCAAAAGACATGGGATCTGCTGCCGTGTTACTGGCGATTATCACTGCCGTTATTACCTGGGTCACGCTGCTTTGGTCACATTTCCGATGAGCCTCGAGGAATAATTAAGTCCCTGGTTTTTTGTGCAGTTTTTGGTTCCAAAATCGCCTTTGACTGTATATACTCACAGCATAACTGTATATACACCCAGGGGGCGGAATGAAAGCGTTAACGACCAGGCAGCAAGAGGTGTTTGATCTCATCCGGGATCATATCGGCCAGACGGGTATGCCACCTACGCGTGCGGAAATCGCGCAGCGTCTGGGTTTCCGTTCTCCGAATGCTGCCGAAGAACACCTGAAAGCGCTGGCGCGTAAAGGCGTGATTGAGATTGTATCAGGCGCGTCACGCGGTATCCGACTGCTGGTAGAAGAAGAGACGGGCATTCCGCTGGTAGGTCGTGTAGCTGCCGGTGAGCCTTTACTGGCACAGCAGCATATTGAAGGTCATTATCAGGTCGATCCAGCCATGTTCAAGCCGAGCGCTGATTTTCTGCTGCGCGTTAGCGGCATGTCGATGAAAGACATCGGTATTCTTGACGGCGATCTGCTTGCGGTACATAAAACGCAGGATGTGCGTAACGGCCAGGTGGTTGTCGCGCGCATTGACGATGAAGTCACCGTCAAACGTCTGAAAAAACAGGGTAACACCGTTCAGTTGCTGCCTGAAAACAACGAGTTCACCCCAATTGTGGTCGATCTCCGCGAACAGAACTTCTCTATCGAAGGTCTGGCAGTAGGCGTGATTCGTAACGGTGAATGGCTGTAATCTCTTCCTGACAGGCTACGCTTCCGCTGTAGCCTGTTCATCTACCTTTCCCGGTATTTCGCATGTCACTACTGACGGCATCAGATAAGGCATTGTGGCGTCTTGCCCTGCCGATGATTTTCTCCAATATTACCGTGCCTTTGCTGGGACTGGTTGATACTGCCGTTATAGGCCATCTTGATTCACCGGTTTATCTTGGCGGCGTGGCGATTGGCGCGACGGCAACCAGCTTCCTGTTTATGCTGTTGCTCTTTTTACGCATGAGCACCACCGGTCTTACCGCACAGGCTTATGGTGCGAAAGATCCGCTGCGTCTGGCGCGCGCGCTGGTGCAGCCGCTGATACTCGCGCTTGGCGCGGGTGCATTAATCGTTGTATTGCGGACACCCCTGATCGATCTTGCGCTTCATATCGTTGGCGGCAGCGAGGCGGTACTGGATCAGGCGCGACGTTTCCTTGAAATCCGGTGGCTCAGCGCGCCAGCGTCGCTGGCTAACCTGGTTCTGCTGGGGTGGCTACTGGGCGTTCAGTATGCCCGGGCGCCAGTGATTTTGCTGGTGGTGGGCAACCTTCTCAACATTGTGCTGGATATCTGGCTGGTGATGGGCCTGCATATGAACGTGCGGGGCGCGGCGCTGGCGACGGCGATTGCCGAATACGGGACCTTTATCATTGGCTTGTGGATGGTCTGGCGCGTGCTGTCGATGCGCGGGATCTCTCTGGCGCTGCTCAAAACCGCATGGCGCGGCAATATCCGTAAGCTGCTGGCCCTCAACCGTGACATCATGCTGCGCTCGCTGCTTCTTCAGCTCTGCTTCGGCGCGCTGACGGTTTTCGGGGCTCGACTGGGGCCAGAAATCGTGGCGGTCAACGCGATATTGATGACGTTTCTGACCTTTACCGCCTATGCGCTGGACGGTTTTGCCTACGCGGTTGAAGCGCATTCCGGGCAGGCGTACGGTGCGCGAGAAAGCGGGCAGCTTCAGGATGTCTGGCGGGCAGCCTGCCGTCAGTCGGGACTGGTGGCGCTGGCCTTTGGTCTGGTTTACGCCTGCTTTGGTGAGCAGATCGTTGCATTGCTGACGTCTATACCTGCTCTGCGCGAGCTGGCGAGTCACTATCTCCTCTGGCAAGTCATCTTACCGGTGGTCGGCGTCTGGTGTTATCTGCTGGACGGCATGTTTATTGGTGCGACGCGCGGAGCGGAAATGCGCAACAGCATGGCGGTCGCGGCGGCAGGGTTTGGTCTGACGCTGCTAACGCTTCCCTGGCTGGGTAATCACGGTTTGTGGCTGGCCCTGGCCGTCTTCCTCTCGCTGCGCGGGTTATCGCTGGCGTTTATCTGGCACCGCCACTGGCAAAACGATACCTGGTTCTCTTCGCGCCACGATATATCGTGACGGTTAAAGATTCCGAATATGAAATTAAGTACGGAATCCTTAACTACAATAATTATCACGTCCAGCAGAAAAGAACGTAACGGACGTTACGACCCGACGCTTAACTAAGAGGACACGATGATGAATAAAGACGAAATCGGCGGCAACTGGAAGCAGTTCAAAGGTAAAGCGAAAGAAAAGTGGGGTAAGCTGACTGATGACGATATGACCGTCATTGAAGGTAAACGCGATCAGCTTGTCGGTAAAATTCAGGAACGTTACGGCTACGCGAAAGATCAGGCGGAAAATGAAGTCAAAGACTGGGAAACCCGTAACGACTACCGCTGGTAACGCTGAATAACCCACAGGGCGGCTCTAAGCCGCCTTTTCTTTTGCCGTTAACGCGGCTTTTTCTTCACCAGAATAGAGTGGTCGTGCTGACACGCGTCCTGATGGCGACAGGCTTCCACCTCCACGCACGCGGAACAGAGCCCGTGCGCCTCAATCACGTTATGACGCAGGGCAAACCCCATTTTCGCTGCCAGCGTATGCATAATGTCTTCCACGCCTTCCGCAGCCTCTTCTTTCACCACGCCGCAGCGGTCACAGATAAACATCGCCGATGTGTGGGTGGGCTGATCGAACAGATGGCACAGCACATAGCTGTTTGTGGATTCCACCTTGTGCACGAACCCTTGTTCCAGCAGGAAATCCAATGCGCGATAAACCGTCGGCGGCTTTGCCTGCGGCTCGCTTTCGCGGAGCAGGTCGAGCAGATCGTAGGCGCTGATAGCACCCTGCTGCAGGCTCATCAGGCGTAATACTTCAAGGCGCTGCGGAGTCAGGCGCACATTGCGTTGCGCACACAGCTTTTCGGCCTGCGCTAACAGCTCTTTTGTGGACTTATCCATGTAGCACCCCGGATGTTATAGGACGGAAAACCCTCACTTTATCATGTTCTGGTAAAAACGCCGAGATCCGCCAGTCTGTGCTATACCTGACCCATTACAAACCGGGAAATAAACAATGAAAAAACCTGACTGTATTCGACACTGGCGCGACCTTGAAGGCGCGGATGATTCGACCTATCCCGACAGCGATGAGCTTTTTTCTATCGGCGCCCCGTTGGCTCGAAAGCTTGGGCTCGGGCGTATTGGCATCCATCATGAGCGCCTGCCGCCTGGGCGCAGGACGTCCTATCCGCACGCGGAGAGCGACGAAGAAGAGTTTATTTACGTGCTTGAAGGCCACCCTGACGCCTGGATTAATGGCTACTTGTGGAAGCTGGAGCCTGGCGACAGCGTAGGTTTTCCCGCCGGTACCGGCATCTGTCATACCTTTATCAACAACACGGACGATGAGGTTCGGCTCCTGGTCGTTGGCGAGGCCAACAAGAAGCACAACCGCATCTACTACCCGCTCAACCCCGTGTATGCCGCCACGCGGGAAGATCGCTGGGTAGATCATCCCCCGCAGTTTTTTGGACCGCATGATGGAAAACCTGGGAAAAAATAATTTCCTCTTCTATAAATATTGAGGGCCGTCACAAAATATAACAGGCCGTAAGGGAGTTTTACTTAGGGAAAGAAATAGCGGGTCTTTTACTACTTATTCACAGCAATAGTTCGTTCCTGTTTGGGTGATAACAGACAGGGGTTATTTCATAACAGACTATAACGGGCATACTGTGAAAAAAAATTTTAAATTTTCGGTGGTTAGCATTGCTGTCTCCTTGTTTATGGCAAATCAGGCGGGAGCAGCCAATACCTGGACAGAATCACGCAGCGACGCAATGGGTGGCACCGGCGTGGCTTCGGGAAGCTATGGTAGTGGGGCGTTAATCAACCCCGCGCTGCTGGCAAAGGCAAAGCCGGACGATGATGTGACGGTCATATTGCCTTCGGTTGGCGCGCAAATCACGGATGAAGACAATCTTCAGGACGAGATTGATACCATCAACGACAAAATCAATCACTACAAGGATGTGGTTGATAATCTCACGCCAAGAGAAATTATCACCAATCCATTAGGTTCCATTAATCAATTCCAGGGCGCGGCCAAAGATCTGGCCGATGAGCTGGACTATCTCAAAGGCAAAACCGCACGCGCAACGGCAGGGGCAGGGCTTGCGGTGAGTATCCCTAACGATGTCCTTTCGGTAGCCTTCATGGCGAAAGGCTATGCCCATGGCCGGGTGAGCTCGTCTATCGATCAGCAGGATATTGATTACCTTCGCGGTATTCAACGCAGTAATGTGGTGGCTGCCGGTGTTGCACTGGACGCTGCGCTGAACGGCACGGATCAGATCACCAAAAATCTCAACTCAACGGCATCCGGCCGGGCGGCGATTGTCTCCGACTATGGTGTTGCCGTTGCCCGTCAGTTTGACCTCGGCGGCGTCCCTGTTTCCGTGGGCGTGACGCCAAAGCTGCAAAAAACCTGGGTCTATAACTACACCACGTCAATCTACGATTACGACAGTAACAAGTGGAACGATAGCCGCTACCGCACTGACGATACGGGCTTTAACGTGGATGCCGGTATTGCGGCTGATTTCGGCGAACACTGGACCGTTGGCGTGAGCGGACAAAACCTGATGTCGCGTGATATCGACACCAAAGATATCCGTATCCGCAATGGCCGTACGGGAGAAGTGGTGAGCTACAAAGACACCTATCAGATCCGCCCGCTGGTAACCGCCGGTGCCGCCTGGCACAACGACCTTGTGACGCTGACCGCCGATGGCGATCTGACCGAAACCAAAGGCTTCAAGAGCGAAGATACGTCGCAGTACGTGGGTGTCGGTGCCGAGGTGACGCCGCTGAGCTGGCTGGCGGTCCGTGCGGGTTATCGTGCAGACGTGAAGGGTAACGACAGCAATGTCTTTACCGGCGGTGTCGGTTTCGCGCCGTTTAGCACCGTGCATGTTGATCTGATGGGCCTGTACGGTGAAGACGAAACCTGGGGCGCAGGGGCTCAGCTGAGCATGACGTTCTAAAGTCCACCGGAGGCGCTGCGCCTCCGGCTTTTCTTTGTGCTATAGTAGCGCCCCTTTTCCACCAGATGCTTAAAACTTCGCCATGTCGTCAGAATCACAGACCGCTTTCCCCGCACACCGTTTCTCCATTGCGCCGATGCTCGACTGGACGGACAGACACTGCCGCTATTTCCTGCGCCAGCTCTCCCGCCATACGCTGCTGTACACCGAAATGGTGACCACAGGCGCAATCATTCACGGGAAGGGCGACTATCTGGCCTATAGCGAAGAAGAGCATCCGGTTGCCCTGCAGCTGGGCGGCAGCGATCCGGCCGCGCTGGCGCAGTGCGCGAAGCTGGCGGAAGCGCGCGGCTACGACGAGATCAACCTGAACGTTGGCTGCCCGTCCGACCGTGTGCAAAACGGTATGTTCGGCGCTTGCCTGATGGGGAACGCGCAGCTGGTGGCGGACTGTATCAAGGCGATGCGCGATGCGGTCTCCATTCCGGTCACGGTCAAAACCCGTATCGGGATTGACGACCAGGACAGCTACGAATTCCTGTGCGACTTCATCGATACGGTCTCCGGAAAGGGCGAATGCGAGATGTTCATCATCCACGCGCGAAAAGCCTGGCTCTCCGGCCTGAGCCCGAAAGAGAACCGTGAGATCCCGCCGCTGGACTACCCGCGCGTGTATCAACTGAAGCGTGACTTCCCGCACCTGACGATGTCGATCAACGGCGGCATTAAGTCGCTGGAAGAGGCCAAAGCGCATCTGGCGCATATGGATGGCGTGATGGTTGGCCGCGAGGCGTACCAGAACCCGGGCATTCTGGCGACGGTCGATCGCGAAATCTTTGGTATCGAAGGTTCAGACACCGATCCGGTTGGCGTCGTGCGTGCGATGTACCCTTATATTGAGCGAGAGTTGAGTAACGGTACGTATCTCGGCCACATCACCCGCCATATGCTGGGTCTGTTCCAGGGTATACCGGGCGCGCGTCAGTGGCGCCGCTACCTGAGTGAGAATGCGCATAAAGCCGGGGCCGATATTGAGGTGCTGGAACATGCGCTGCGACTGGTGGCAGACAAGCGATAACTTTCGCTAAAAGTTCGTCTAATTGACCACGCCCTGCGAGTTCTCGCGAGGTGTTTTGCTTTAAGAACAAAACGTTAGCTTTGGCATGGATCTTGTAATGCTTAATGCATTACTCGGGAACTCGTGGGAGAGCACCATGCTGGAACTACTTTTTGTGATTGGCTTTTTTGTCATGCTGTTAGCGACAGGCGTTTCGCTGCTCGGCATTCTGGCGGCTATCGTGGTGGCGACGGTGGTCATGGTTGTTGGCGGACTGTTTGCGCTGACGATCAAACTGCTGCCGTGGTTACTGCTGGCCATTGCGGTGGTGTGGGTGATTCGGTCGATTAAATCGCCAAAAGTGCCCGGTTATCAGCGCAATAACCGCTTTCGTTACTAAGGTATTGAGGGGTTCGTCACATAGTTGTAACTTTTCCGGCAGCATGGCTTAGAACAGAATAGGATTTACTTATCGAATCTGTCACTATGACTGCCGTTAAAGAATTCATCGTGCTGTACCCTACATACAGCCGAACTAAAAAAAGAAAGGGCTTCCCACGGGAAGCCCAATTTCTTTTTGGGGCTCAGGGAATCAACAGGCTCGACCCCTGCGTCGCCCGGCTCTCCAGCACCTCATGCGCGCGCTGCGCATCGGTCAGCGCGAATTTCTGCGCATCTGCCACGTCCACTTTGATGACACCGCTGGCGATCAGCGAGAACAGCTCGTTGCTGGCTTCCTCAAGTTCTTCCCGGTTGGTGATGTAGCCCTGCAGGGAAGGGCGCGTGACGTACAGCGAACCTTTCTGATTCAGAATACCGAGATTCACGCCGGTGACAGCGCCTGACGCATTGCCGAAGCTCACCATCAGCCCACGACGCTGCAGACAGTCCAGCGACGCTTCCCAGGTGTCTTTCCCAACCGAGTCATACACGACGCGCACCTTTTTGCCGCTGGTGATCTCCTTCAGCCGTTCGACAATGCTCTCTTCACGGTAGTTAATCACCTGCCAGGCGCCCGCCTGCAGCGCGCGCTGCGCTTTTTGGGCATTGCCCACGGTGCCGATCAGTTTTGCGCCCAGGGCTTTTGCCCACTGACAGGCGATGAGCCCGACGCCGCCCGCCGCGGCATGAAACAGGAACTGCTCGTCGGGTTTAATTTCATAGGTTTTACGCAGCAGGTAGTAAACGGTTAAGCCTTTCAGGAACGAGGCCGCCGCCTGCTCAAAGGAGATGGCGTTGGGCAGCAGGGCGGCTTTATCCGCCGGGACGTTGTGGACGGAGCTGTAAGCGCCCAGCGCTGACTGCGCATATACCACGCGGTCGCCCTCTTTAATATGCTTAACCGCGCTGCCCACTTTGATGACGACACCGGCTGCCTCGGTGCCCAGTCCGCTCGGCATCGATGGAGGCGGGTAGAGCCCGCCGCGAATATAGGTGTCGATGTAGTTTATGCCTATGGCTTTGTTTTCAACCTGCACTTCGTTTTCGCCAGGCGCGGTGGGGGTGAACTCCACCGCTTTGAGTACGTCTGGCCCACCGTGTTTCTGGAATTCAATGCGCGTTGCCATGCTCCCTCCGTAAGAAAAATATGGTAATCTTTCGACCCACTCTTTATCTCGGTAACTCCATTCACTATGGCAGGAAACAAACCCTTCAACAAACAGACTGAACCTCGCGAGCGTGATTTCCAGGTCGCAGGGTTAAAGGTCCCGCCGCACTCGATTGAAGCGGAACAGTCGGTGTTGGGCGGTTTAATGCTGGATAACGAGCGCTGGGACGACGTCGCCGAGCGCATCGTGGCGGAAGATTTCTACACCCGCCCGCACCGCCACATCTTTACCGAAATGGCGCGTCTGCAGGAGTCGGGCAGCCCGATCGACCTGATCACGCTCGCGGAATCACTGGAGCGTCTTGGTCAGCTTGACAGCTGCGGTGGGTTTGCCTATCTGGCGGAACTGTCAAAAAACACGCCTAGTGCGGCGAACATCAGCGCTTATGCCGATATCGTGCGCGAACGTGCCGTCGTCCGCGAGATGATCTCGGTGGCGAACGAGATCGCCGAAGCCGGTTTTGATCCGCAGGGGCGCACCAGCGAAGACCTGCTTGACCTTGCCGAGTCCCGCGTTTTTAAAATCGCCGAAAGCCGCGCCAACAAAGACGAAGGCCCAAAAAATATCGCCGATGTGCTCGACGCCACCGTCGCCCGTATCGAACAGCTGTTCCAGCAGCCTCACGACGGTGTGACCGGGGTGAACACCGGCTATGACGATCTCAACAAGAAAACCGCCGGTCTGCAGCCGTCGGATTTGATCATCGTCGCCGCGCGTCCGTCGATGGGTAAAACGACATTTGCGATGAACCTCGTCGAAAACGCGGCGATGTTGCAGGATAAGCCGGTGCTGATCTTCAGCCTTGAGATGCCCTCCGAGCAGATTATGATGCGTTCTCTGGCATCGCTGTCTCGCGTGGATCAGACCCGCATCCGTACCGGCCAGCTTGATGATGAAGACTGGGCGCGCATCTCCGGCACCATGGGCATTCTGCTGGAAAAACGTAACATCTATATCGATGACTCTTCCGGCCTGACGCCGACGGAAGTGCGCTCCCGCGCGCGTCGTATCGCCCGTGAACACGGTGGCATCGGCCTCATCATGATCGACTACCTTCAGCTGATGCGCGTCCCGTCGCTTTCAGACAACCGTACGCTGGAAATTGCGGAGATTTCCCGCTCGCTCAAGGCGTTAGCCAAAGAGCTGCACGTGCCGGTGGTCGCGCTGTCGCAGCTGAACCGCTCCCTGGAACAACGCGCCGACAAGCGCCCGGTCAACTCCGACCTGCGTGAATCCGGCTCCATCGAGCAGGATGCCGACTTAATCATGTTCATCTACCGTGATGAGGTTTATCACGAGAACAGCGACCTGAAAGGGATCGCCGAAATTATTATTGGTAAACAACGTAACGGCCCAATCGGGACGGTGCGTCTGACCTTTAACGGACAGTGGTCGCGTTTCGACAACTATGCCGGTCCTCAATATGATGATGAGTAATTTCTAAGGAATTCAAATGCAAGCGGCAACTGTTGTTATTAACCGCCGCGCTCTGCGACACAACCTGCAACGTCTGCGTGAACTGGCGCCTGCCAGCAAGCTCGTTGCAGTCGTGAAAGCGAACGCTTACGGACACGGTCTTCTTGAGACCGCGCGAACGCTCCCCGATGCCGATGCCTTTGGCGTCGCCCGTCTTGAAGAAGCCCTCCGCTTGCGCGCGGGGGGGATTACCCAACCGATTCTCCTCCTCGAAGGCTTTTTCGAAGCCAGCGATCTGCCAACCATTGCTGACCAGCATCTGCACACGGCGGTACACAATGAAGAACAGCTGGCCGCACTTGAAACCGCCGAGCTGAGCGAGCCGGTGACCGTCTGGATGAAGCTCGACACGGGCATGCACCGTCTGGGCGTGCGTCCTGAAAGCGCGGAAGCGTTTTACCAGCGTTTATGCCGGTGCAAAAACGTGCGCCAGCCGGTGAATATTGTTAGCCACTTCGCCCGTGCCGATGAGCCCGAGTGCGGTGCAACCGAGCGGCAGCTGGATATCTTTAATACCTTCTGCGAAGGCAAGCCGGGGATGCGCTCGATCGCAGCTTCCGGCGGGATCCTGCTGTGGCCGCAGTCGCACTTCGACTGGGCGCGACCGGGTATCATCCTTTACGGCGTATCACCGCTGGAGAACAAGCCCTGGGGGCCGGATTTTGGCTTCCAGCCGGTCATGTCGCTGGTCTCTAACCTGATTGCCGTGCGTGACCATAAAGCGGGTGAGCCGGTGGGCTACGGCGGTACCTGGACCAGCGAGCGTGATACCCGTCTTGGCGTGGTGGCGATGGGCTATGGCGACGGCTATCCCCGTGCCGCGCCGTCGGGTACGCCGGTTCTGGTCAACGGTCGAGAGGTGAAGATCGTTGGCCGCGTGGCGATGGACATGATTTGTGTCGATCTGGGGCCTGAAGCCCAGGATAAGCCCGGCGACGATGTGGTGATGTGGGGTGAAGGTTTACCCGTTGAGCGTATTGCTGAAATAACAAAAGTAAGTGCTTACGAACTCATCACCCGCCTGACGTCGCGGGTGGCGATGAAGTACATTGATTGAACCGCCAATGGAGTGAGGTTTTTATCCTCGCTCCAACTTTATTAACATCCTCTCGACCTTCACCTGCTTCCGGTTTATTGTTGAAATCCCTGCCTCATCGAATTCCGGAGAACCATCGCGTGTTTCAGAAAGTTGACGCCTATGCCGGCGACCCTATCCTCTCCTTAATGGAGCGTTTCAAAGAAGATCCTCGTAGCGACAAAGTGAACCTCAGCATCGGTCTGTATTACAACGAGGATGGCATCATTCCTCAATTAAAAGCCGTTGCCGAAGCCGAAGCGCGTCTGAACGCTGTTCCACACGGCGCTTCTCTTTATCTGCCAATGGAAGGGCTAAACGCTTATCGCAACACCATTGCACCGCTGCTGTTCGGCGCCGATCACGCGGTGCTCGCGCAAAAACGCGTGGCGACCATCCAGACGCTGGGCGGCTCGGGTGCGCTGAAAGTGGGTGCAGACTTCCTGAAAAAATACTTCCCGGATTCAGGCGTGTGGGTCAGTGACCCGACGTGGGAAAACCACGTTGCGATCTTCGAGGGCGCAGGCTTTAAGGTCGAGACCTATCCATGGTTCGACAGCAAAACTAACGGCGTGCGCGTTGAAGCGCTGTTGGAAAAACTGAACACGCTGCCGGCGCGCAGTATTGTGCTGCTGCACCCATGCTGCCATAACCCGACCGGTGCAGATCTCACTAACGCCCAGTGGGATGCGGTGATTGAGGTACTGAAGGCCCGTGACCTGATCCCGTTCCTCGACATTGCCTACCAGGGATTTGGCGCGGGCATGGAAGAAGATGCTTACGCCATCCGCGCCGTAGCCAGCGCCGGGCTGCCTGCTCTGGTTAGTAACTCCTTCTCTAAAATCTTCTCCCTGTACGGTGAACGCGTTGGCGGTCTGTCCGTAGTGTGTGAGGATGCCGAAGCAGCCAGCCGCGTGCTCGGCCAGCTGAAAGCGACGGTACGCCGTATCTACTCCAGCCCGCCAAACTTTGGTGCGCAGGTGGTGGCGACGGTTCTCGGTGACGAGCAGCTGAAAGCGTCCTGGCTTGGCGAAGTGGAAGCGATGCGTAAGCGCATTCTTTCGATGCGTCAGGAACTGGTTAACGTCCTGAAAGAGGCGGTGCCGGGACATAACTTCGACTATCTGCTCAAGCAGCGCGGGATGTTCAGCTATACCGGACTGAGCGCGGCGCAGGTCGATCGCCTTCGCGAAGAGTTCGGCGTTTATCTCATCGGCAGCGGCCGTATGTGCGTGGCGGGTCTGAATTCCAGCAACGTTCATCGCGTGGCGCAGGCGTTTGCTGCTGTAATGTAAGTACTCACTATTCATTTTCCCCTCTCCCTGTGGGAGAGGGTTGGGGTGAGGGCATCAGGCCGCACAAGAATCTTGCCCGGTTACCGGGCCTACACGTCACATCTGCGCTTTGTGATCATCTTCTTTTTATTCATCTTCATAAGTAAAAACTCCTTCCCTTCACCTCCCGCTGGGGTTATGGTCGGATAGTTTTTTGACCGTTCGCTCAAATTAAAACGATAACAAACTGAATTTTCAGGGGAAAATATGCGCAAGATCACACTGGCGCTCAGCGCCGCCTGCTTATTGTTCTCGCTTAATAGCGCCGTCGTCGCGCGAGCTTCTGCCCCGACGCCGCTTTACACCGGCACCACCGCCGCCATTCTTGCCGAGCAGGCACCTATTCACTGGGTTTCCGTGGCCCAAATCGAAAACAGCCTGATGGGCCGCGCGCCAATGGCCGTGGGCTTTGACATTGACGATACCGTGCTGTTCTCAAGCCCTGGCTTCTGGCGCGGGAAGAAAACGTATTCACCCGACAGCGAAGCGTATCTGAAGAACCCGGAATTCTGGGAAAAAATGAATAACGGCTGGGACGAATTCAGCATCCCGAAAGAGGTTGCCCGTGCACTTATTGCCATGCACGTGAAGCGCGGTGACAGCATTTATTTTGTGACCGGCCGCAGTCAGACCAAAACGGAAACCGTCTCGAAAACGCTGCAGGATGATTTCCAGATCCCGGCGACCAGCATGAATCCGGTGATTTTTGCTGGTGACAAAGAAGGGCAAAACACCAAAACCCAGTGGCTGGAAAAGAAAAATATCAAAGTATTCTACGGCGATTCGGATAACGACATCACCGCCGCGCATGACGTGGGTGCCAGAGGAATCAGGGTATTGCGTGCCTCTAACTCCACCTATCGACCGCTGCCGATGGCCGGAAAGTTTGGCGAAGAGGTCATTGTGAACTCTGAGTATTAAACCGCAGGCGACGAGTTTGACTCTTTTTTAAGCAAATCTCGTCGCTGCGGGTTTTACCTTTTGCCTTCTTGCTGCACACTTAGAAAGATTCATCTTTCATTACGGAGCAGCACATGTGGTATCAACAGACCCTGACCTTAAGCGCGAAACCACGCGGATTTCATCTGGTGACGGACGAAGTCATCGGGCAAATCCGCGACCTGCCGCGGGTCAAAACGGGTTTGCTGCATCTGCTCCTTCAGCACACGTCTGCCTCTCTCACGCTTAATGAAAATTGCGATCCCACCGTCCGGTCAGACATGGAGCACCATTTTCTGAAGAGCGTCCCGGACAACGCTCCTTATGAGCATGACTATGAGGGGGCAGACGATATGCCTTCGCATATTAAATCCTCCCTGTTGGGCGTATCGCTTATGCTGCCGGTTCACAACGGGCGGCTGCTGTTGGGAACGTGGCAGGGGATCTGGCTGGGAGAGCATCGCATTCACGGTGGTTCGCGTAAAATTATCGCCACGCTACAAGGGGAATAAAGATGACAATTTCGGAGATACTTCAGTACTGCATGAGCAAGCCCGGCGCGGAGCAGAGCGTCCATAGCGACTGGAAAGCCACGCAGGTTAAGGTGGGGGATGTGCTGTTTGCGATGGTGAAAGAGGTGGAAGGCCGTCCTGCGGCGTCGCTGAAAACCAGCCCTGAACTGGCTGATTTGCTACGTCAACAGCATGATGACGTGAGGCCGAGCAAGCACCTGAATAAGGCGCACTGGAGCACCGTCTATCTGGATGGATCGATTCCAGGCTCGCAAATTTACTACCTGGTGGACGCGTCCTATCAGCAGGCGGTTGAGCTGCTGCCGGAAACGACCCGACAGCAGCTCTCCGTGTGACAATTACAGCAACGGTTTAAGGAAGCGCGCAGTGTGCGAGGCTTCGCACTCTGCAACCGTCTCTGGCGTACCGGAGACGAGAATTTCACCGCCGCCGCTGCCGCCTTCCGGGCCGAGATCGACAATCCAGTCCGCGGTTTTAATCACGTCCAGGTTATGTTCGATGACCACGATAGTGTTGCCCTGATCGCGCAACTGATGCAGCACGTCGAGCAGCTGCTGGATATCGGCAAAGTGCAGGCCGGTGGTCGGCTCGTCCAGAATGTAGAGCGTCTGACCGGTGCCGCGTTTTGACAGCTCGCGCGCCAGCTTCACGCGCTGCGCTTCGCCGCCGGACAGCGTGGTTGCCGACTGCCCCAGACGAATGTAGGTCAGGCCCACGTCCATCAGCGTCTGCAGCTTACGCGCCAGCGCAGGAACGGCATCAAAGAATTCGCGCGCCTCTTCGATGGTCATGTCCAGCACTTCGTGGATGGTCTTGCCTTTGTACTTAATCTCCAGCGTTTCTCGGTTATAGCGCTTGCCTTTGCACTGGTCGCACGGCACGTAGATATCCGGCAGGAAGTGCATCTCAACCTTGATCACGCCATCGCCCTGGCACGCTTCGCAGCGGCCACCGCGTACGTTAAAGCTGAAACGTCCTGGCGTATAGCCGCGGGAGCGTGCTTCCGGCACACCGGCAAACAGTTCACGTACGGGCGTGAAGACGCCGGTATAGGTTGCCGGGTTAGAGCGCGGGGTACGGCCAATCGGGCTCTGGTCAATATCGATAACTTTGTCGAAATGCTCCAGCCCCTGGATGTCACGGTACGGCGCCGGCTCGGCCAGCGTCGCGCCGTTCAGCGCCGTCTGCGCAATCGGGAACAGCGTATCGTTGATCAGCGTCGATTTACCGGAACCGGATACGCCGGTGATACAGGTAAACAGGCCAACAGGCAGCGTCAGGGTGACGTCTTTGAGGTTGTTGCCGCGCGCGCCGGTCAGCTTCAGCACTTTTTCTGGATCTGCCGCTACGCGCTGTTTTGGCACCTCAATCTTACGCTTGCCGCTCATGTACTGGCCGGTCAGCGATTCGGGCACCGCCATGATGTCCTTCAGCGTCCCTTCTGCAACCACCTGCCCGCCGTGTACGCCTGCGCCCGGACCAATATCGATCACGTGATCAGCCGCGCGGATCGCATCTTCATCGTGCTCGACCACGATTACCGTGTTGCCGAGGTTGCGCAGGTGGACCAGCGTGCCGAGCAGACGCTCGTTGTCGCGCTGGTGCAAGCCGATGGACGGCTCATCCAGTACGTACATCACGCCTACCAGACCCGCGCCAATCTGGCTCGCCAGACGTATACGCTGCGCTTCACCGCCGGAGAGCGTTTCTGCCGAGCGGGATAACGTCAGGTAGTTCAGGCCGACGTTCACCAGGAATTTCAGGCGATCGCCAATCTCTTTCAGCACTTTTTCGGCTATTTTCGCGCGCTGGCCGGAGAGCTTCAGGTTATTGAAGAAGTCCATCGCGTGGCCGATGCTCATGTCTGAGATGGTCGGCAGCGCCGTGTTTTCCACAAACACGTGGCGCGCTTCGCGGCGCAGGCGCGTTCCTTCACAGGTGGCACAGGAGCGGTTGCTGATGAACTTCGCCAGCTCCTCGCGCACCGCGCTGGATTCAGTCTCTTTGTAGCGGCGCTCCATGTTGTGCAGCACCCCTTCGAACGGGTGGCGACGCACGGAGGTATCGCCGCGATCGTTCATGTATTTGAACTCGATGTTCTCTTTACCGGAACCGAACAGGATCACTTTGTGCACGTTCGGGCTCAGGCTGGCCCACGGCGCTTCAACGTCGAACTTGTAGTGTTCTGCCAGCGATTTCAGCATCTGGAAGTAGTAGAAGTTACGCTTGTCCCAGCCGCGAATGGCCCCGCCCGCCAGCGACAGCTCCGGGTTCTGGATCACGCGATCCGGATCGAAATACTGCTGCACGCCCAGGCCGTCACACGTCGGGCACGCGCCCGCCGGGTTGTTAAAGGAGAACAGGCGCGGTTCCAGCTCGCGCATGCTGTAGCCGCAAATCGGGCAGGCAAAGTTGGCGGAGAAGAGCAGCTCTTCCGCTTTTGGATCGTCCATGTCGGAGACCACGGCCATGCCGCCAGAGAGTTCCAGCGCCGTTTCAAAGGATTCCGCCAGGCGCGTGGCGAGATCGTCGCGCACCTTAAAGCGGTCAATCACCACTTCGATGGTGTGCTTCTTCTGCAGCTCCAGCTTTGGTGGATCGGACAGGTCACACACTTCGCCGTCGATACGGGCGCGGATATAGCCCTGGCTTGCCAGGTTTTCCAGCGTTTTGGTGTGTTCGCCCTTACGCTCTTTGATGATTGGCGCAAGGAGCATCAGGCGCTTGCCTTCCGGCTGCGACAGCACGTTATCGACCATCTGGCTCACGGTTTGCGCCGCCAGCGGGACGTCGTGGTCCGGGCAGCGCGGCTCGCCCACGCGGGCATACAGCAGACGCAGGTAGTCATGAATTTCGGTAATGGTACCGACCGTTGAGCGCGGGTTATGCGACGTGGACTTCTGCTCAATAGAGATAGCAGGTGACAACCCTTCAATATGGTCGACATCCGGTTTTTCCATCAGTGACAGGAACTGACGAGCGTACGCCGAGAGCGATTCAACGTAACGACGCTGTCCTTCGGCATACAGAGTGTCGAAAGCCAGTGAGGATTTGCCAGACCCCGAAAGCCCGGTCACGACAATGAGTTTGTCGCGAGGGATTATGAGGTTGATATTCTTGAGATTGTGGGTGCGGGCGCCCCGAACTTCGATCTTATCCATTCACCTTTCCCGGTTGGAACACGGATTGCCTGGTTTGTTTGAAGGACAAACGGCTGTCAGAAACGGCTAATTATGACACAATTTGACCTGTTTGAATATACAGTATTGGAATGCATTTTCTGATTCGCTGTGTAACAATGTTGAGTTGCGGGAGAACTCTGGAACGTGCTACGCAACTATCAAAGTGCAGCATGGAAATGGTACACTCGCGCGTTTACACTATTAAGAAACGTATTCAGGAGACACGAACATGGCCAGCAGAGGCGTAAACAAGGTGATTCTCGTCGGTAATCTGGGCCAGGACCCGGAAGTACGCTACATGCCGAGTGGTGGCGCAGTTGCCAACATTACGCTGGCTACTTCCGAATCCTGGCGTGATAAAGCGACCGGTGAGATGAAAGAGCAGACCGAATGGCACCGCGTTGTGCTGTTTGGCAAACTGGCCGAAGTGGCCGGAGAATATCTGCGCAAAGGTTCTCAGGTCTATATCGAAGGCCAGCTGCGTACCCGCAAATGGACCGATCAGTCCGGAGCTGAGAAGTATACGACTGAAGTAGTGGTCAACGTGGGCGGCACCATGCAGATGCTGGGTGGCCGTCAGGGCGGCGGCGCACCTGCAGGTGGCGGTCAGAGCCAGCAGCAGGGCGGTTGGGGTCAGCCTCAGCAGCCGCAGGGTGGCAACCAGTTCAGCGGCGGAGCACAGTCTCGTCCGCAGCAGCAGTCTGCTCCGGCGCCGTCTAACGAACCGCCAATGGATTTCGACGACGACATTCCGTTCTGATTTCCGCGTGCTAAACAAAAAAACCCAGACCATCGTCTGGGTTTTTTTATTCCGTAAGGGATCAGGTAATCACCATCGGCCAGTCTGGCGGCGTGTGGCTCATCGCCTCAACCATCACCACTTTAATATTTTCCCAGACGGCAGCGATATCCAACAGGGTGATACCAAGCAGACCCGTTGCAAACCAGCAGGCAGCGCCCAGCCCCAGCAGGGTGCTGATGACAGCAAGACCCGCATAGTCAGATTTACGAAACTGAATGTTCAGCGTGCTGGCTAAAAACATCAGTACCGCACTCAACAAAGGCCAGCGCAGAAGAACCATGCTGGTAGTAATGGTTGCCATAAAACCCATCCTCTACAAAACAGACGAACTGAATGAAACAGTGTTTCTCGTTACAAAATATGTGTGAACTATATCACAATTGATGATTTATTCGCCAGTGCCAGTGCGATCAAAAAAGAGGATTTTATTCCTCAGGAAAAGCGATTCTGTAGGCAGGACCAGCCTCGGCGCATGAGGAAGTGAACCCACAACGTGCCGGAAACGACCGTCGGGTAAGTGGGGATACCGCAAATTCGGTTTTTATAACAGGGGCGTTATTCTCCGCCATTACTGAAAATACTGTGGTCAAGACTGATTATTTATAAATCAACAAACACAGTACCCGGCGCAAATAGCATAAAACGTCATGACGATGTTGTACTTTTTTCATGCTGTCAGACGTTTGGCTTAATCAACGATCGCCTGTTGTGTTATCTTTCCGTCGGCCCCGGCGGGCTGGATAATTATTTCCCTTAATTGAAACGGAACGAATACTTACAGTTTAACTTACGGGAAAATATTATCGTCATAACGAAATTTAAGATTTTTAATACTAAAAGTCAGTTGCTAACTTTGCATGATTCATGCAACGTAATCACCTGTTTAACAAAGCATCCGGCCTTCATTACTACAGGCGTACAACATGCAGGGATATAGGGCGGGAAATGAATCGTAGCGCGCGGCGCAAAATGCTCAGGGTGGTAGGGATCATCATGGTAGTTATGCTGCCGGTGATGCTTGCGCTATGGTTTGCCCAGCTACGCGCCGTGTCTGAAACAAGCGCACAGCTACGCACATTTGCTGAACTGGCTTTGGACAAAACAGAGCTGGTTATTCAACAGGTTGAGCTGGCCCGGGACGAGGCTGAAAAATATCAGGGTGAGCTTTGCACGCCGGGACACCGTCAATATATGCTGAACGTTGTTCGTGGCCGCCTGTTTGTCGCCGATTTAATTTACGCTGAAGGTCAGAATTTTCTTTGTTCGACCGTTTTTACACCGGATCATCCCTACGCTATTCCTGTCGCTAATTACACGCGTAAACCTGACGTCGCTATCTATTATTATCGCGATACCCCATTTTATACTGGCTATAAAATGACATATATGCAGCGCGGAAATTATGTGGTGGTCGTCAATCCGCTTTCATACAGCGAAGTCATGTCCGCGGATCATTCTCTCTCGTGGGGGGTGTACGACACGGTAACCAATGCTTTCTTTTCGGTTAGCCAGAAAGCCAATGTTTCTTTATTAAATTCGATGATTCGAGATAAGGAATCGGTATTTCAAAAAGATAACCGCTTTTATACGATAGTAACGTCTCCCAAAAGACCTATTGCGGCCATTGTGTCGACATCGAATAAACGCTTTTATGAAACGCTTTATCACCAGGCGACGTTGACGTTACCGCTGGGCATGATCTGCAGCATTATTATTTTGCTGGTATGGTCCCGTACCCATCGTGAGCTTAATTCGCCGGGGCGCTTACTGCACCGGGCGCTGAACAAGCGACAGCTTTGCGTCCACTATCAGCCGATTATTGATATCAAGAACAACCAGTGTGTGGGTGCGGAAGCGTTGTTACGCTGGCCGGGTTTTAACGGGCAGGTGATGAGCCCGGCTGAGTTTATTCCGCTGGCGGAAAATGAGGGAATGAGCGAGCGGATTACGGACTATGTCGTTGAGGAGGTGTTCAACGATCTGGGCCATTTCCTGGCGGAGCATCCGCATCTCTATATTTCGATTAACCTGTCGGCCACGGATTTCCACTCCTCGCGGCTGATCGCCATGATTTCCGACAAGGCTCGCCACTACGCCGTCCGCGCGCAGCAAATCAAAATTGAAGTGACGGAACGTGGTTTTATCGATGTGCCAAAAACCACGCCGGTGATTCAGGCTTTCCGTCAGGCGGGTTATGAAGTCGCGATCGATGACTTCGGTACCGGCTACTCGAACCTGCACAATCTCTACTCGCTGAACGTGGATATCCTGAAGATCGATAAATCGTTTATCGATACCTTAACGACCAACAGTACCAGCCACCTGATCGCCGAGCATATTATCGAGATGGCGCAGAGCCTGCGCCTGAAAACCATTGCGGAAGGGGTAGAGACGGCAGAGCAGGTGAGCTGGCTGTTGAAGCGCGGCGTCCAGTTTTGTCAGGGATGGCACTTCGCGAAAGCGATGCCGCCCCAGGAATTTATGACCTGGCAGCAGCAGCCTTTGCACTGAGAGTGATTAATTCAACTGGTGGCGATAGTCGCTCGGCGTACGGTCAAACTCGCGGCGAAACACGCGGGAAAAGGTTTGTTGCGACACATAGCCAAGATCCATCGCGATATCAAAAATGGGCCGCTGCGTTGAGCGTAGCGCCTGCGCTGCCAGCAGAAGTCTGCGCTGGCGAATGTACTCACCCAGCGTCTGATGCATGACCGTGCGGAACATTCTCTGTAAATACCATTTCGAATAGCCCGACTTTTTCGCGACCACATCAATGTTCAACGGTTGGTCGATATGGTCATCAATCCATTCAATAAGCGTCTGAATAATCTGCTGATGCGACATAAGGTTGCCCCTCTGTAGATACAACTATCTCGGTTAATTCGTCGTTTTCTCTGCGGGTGAGTATAATTCCTCAAGTTAACTTGAGGTAAAGAGGTTTTATGGAAAAGAGATTGCCGCGAATTAAAGCGCTTTTAACTCCCGGTGAAGTGGCGAAACGAAGCGGCGTTGCGGTATCGGCGCTCCACTTCTATGAAAGCAAAGGGTTAATCAAGAGCATCCGTAACGGGGGTAACCAGCGTCGCTATACTCGCGACGTGCTCCGCTACGTGGCGATAATCAAAATTGCGCAACGAATCGGAATTCCCCTGGCCACGATCGGTGAGGCCTTTGGGGTACTGCCGGAAGGGCACACGCTGAGTCCGAAAGAGTGGAAAGAGCTGTCGTCCCAGTGGCGTGAAGAGCTGGACAGGCGTATTCACACGCTGGTCGCTCTGCGTGACGAGCTGGATGGCTGCATCGGCTGCGGCTGCCTGTCGCGCAGCGACTGCCCGCTGCGTAACCCCGGCGACAAACTGGGCGAGCAGGGGACGGGGGCGCGGCTGCTGGAAGAGGATTGAGATTGCGCGGCAAAAAGCACATAAAGAACTAAAGCGCCACATAAGGGCGCTTTAGTTTTTCCCGGTCTTTGTCTTTCACTCTATCCCGCTGGTTCACGGGAGGGTTTCCCCCGACGTCAGCACCCCTCAGTGTCGAGCTGGTTGGGGAGGTTCCGGATTGTGCTGACACTTTAATTCTATGCAAGCCCCGTTTTTTCGCCAGCGTCGCTGACCGGTTTTTAGCCGAATTTTTTTCGCGGTGTTGTTCAATTTTCTATAGTTAAAAAGTATGAATAACAGGAGAAAGCCATGCTCACGGTACACCACCTTAACCAGTCGCGCTCACACCGCGCCATCTGGGCGCTGGAAGAACTCGGCCTGCCTTATGAGATCGTTCACTATCAGCGCCAAAAAAACATGCTGGCGCCGGAGGCTCTCAAAAAGGTACATCCGTTGGGTAAATCACCGGTTATCGAAGATAACGGGCTGATCCTTGCGGAGTCTGGCGCCATTCTGGAGTACCTGCAGGAAACTTACGATCCCGAGTCGCGGCTTAAGCCTTTAGATCCGGCGCATAAGGTGCAGTACCGCTTCTGGCTGCACTATGCGGAAGGATCGCTGATGCCGCTGTTGTTAATGAAGCTGGTCTTCAGCAGCCTCGGCAAACCGCCGGTGCCGTTTGGTATCAGAACCCTGGGGAAAGCGCTGGGGCAGGGGGTGCAGAAAGCGTACCTCAACCGCCAGCTGGAAACCCATGCGCGCTTTATTGAATCACATCTGGCTAAAAACAGCTGGTTTGCCGGGGATACGTTCAGCATGGCCGACATCCAGATGAGCTTTCCGATTTTTGCCCTGCTGGCGCGCGGCGGTATTAACAACCTGCCGCATATTCAGGCGTGGAAAAGTAAGGTTGAGAACAGCCCTGGCTGGCAAAGAACCCTGGAACAAGGGGGGCCGTTATCCATCCCGGGTGAGGATTAAATGTAAACAAATTGCGCATTGACGATAACGTTTGCGCATCCTCTGTTTATTTCTTCAGCGTCATAAGTGAATTTTAGCGAAAAACGATAAAGTTCAGTTGAAAAGGGCGGGGATTAGGCTAGATAATCGTTTGCCTTAATTTGACCACCCGTTTGTAAGCGCGGAGCTAAACGTTTGCTTTTTCTGTGACGCCCTTTCGTCGCAAACGCAACACAAGGATTTGACGTTTAGCTGGCAGTGGCGTCTCCACCTCGCTTACGGACTTCCTAAAAAACTCTCAGGGGATGTTTTCTATGTCTACGCCATCTGCGCGTACTGGCGGTTCACTTGACGCCATGTTTAAAATTTCGGCCCGCGGCAGCACCGTGCGTCAGGAAATCGTTGCCGGTTTGACAACGTTTCTGGCGATGGTTTATTCCGTCATCGTTGTGCCGGGCATGCTGGGCAAAGCGGGCTTCCCGCCAGCGGCTGTCTTTGTAGCGACCTGCCTTGTGGCCGGCGTGGGCTCTATCGTGATGGGCCTGTGGGCGAACCTGCCGCTGGCGATTGGTTGCGCCATCTCCCTGACCGCGTTTACCGCGTTCAGCCTGGTGCTGGGTCAGCACATCAGCGTACCGGTTGCGCTGGGCGCCGTGTTCCTGATGGGTGTGCTGTTTACCGTTATTTCAGCGACCGGCATCCGTAGCTGGATCTTGCGCAACCTGCCGCAGGGCGTAGCGCACGGTACCGGCATCGGCATCGGCCTGTTCCTGCTGCTGATCGCCGCCAACGGCGTCGGTCTGGTCATCAAGAACCCGCTGGACGGCCTGCCGGTGGCGCTCGGCCATTTCGCCAGCTTCCCGGTGATCATGTCGCTGATCGGACTGGCGGTGATTATCGGTCTGGAAAAACTAAAAGTCCCGGGCGGCATTCTGCTGACCATTATCGGCGTGTCGATTGTGGGCCTGATTTTCGATCCGAACGTCCATTTCTCCGGCATTTTCGCCATGCCGTCGCTGAGCGATGACAAAGGCAACTCTCTGATTGGCAGCCTGGATATCGTTGGCGCGCTGAACCCGGTGATCCTCCCAAGCGTGCTGGCGCTGGTGATGACCGCCGTGTTTGACGCGACCGGTACTATTCGTGCGGTGGCCGGTCAGGCGAACCTGCTGGATAAAGACGGTCAGATTATTGACGGCGGCAAAGCGCTGACCACTGACTCCCTGAGCAGCGTCTTCTCTGGTCTGGTGGGTGCGGCGCCTGCGGCGGTGTACATCGAGTCCGCGGCGGGTACGGCGGCAGGCGGTAAAACCGGCCTGACGGCGATCACCGTCGGCGTGCTGTTCATGCTGATCTTGTTCCTCTCTCCGCTCTCGTACCTGGTTCCGGCGTACGCGACCGCGCCAGCGCTGATGTACGTTGGCCTGCTGATGCTGAGCAACGTGGCGAAAATCGACTTTGCGGATTTTGTGGACGCGATGTCTGGCCTGATTACCGCGGTCTTCATCGTACTGACCTGTAACATCGTGACCGGCATTATGATCGGCTTCGCGTCGCTGGTGATCGGTCGTCTGGTTTCCGGTGAATGGCGCAAGCTGAACGTTGGCACCGTTGTTATCGCCGTTGCGCTGGTGGCGTTCTACGCAGGCGGCTGGGCAATCTAAGTTGTCCTTTGATGCGAAAACGGGTGGCTCAGGCCGCCCGTTTTTATTTTCAGGACTCATCCTGTTGCCTTTTGCGTTACTCTGGGGAAGATAGAATAAAAGGCACGACGCCTTCCGGAGTACATAAGCAACACAGCAAACAGGGAACGCATGGAAATCTTCTTCACAATACTCATCATGACCCTTGTGGTCTCGCTATCCGGGGTGGTTACACGCGTACTGCCCTTTCAGGTCCCCCTACCATTAATGCAAATTGCCATCGGCGCGCTGCTGGCGTGGCCGACGTTTGGCCTGCACGTGGAATTTGACCCCGAACTGTTCCTCGTGCTGTTTATTCCGCCACTGCTTTTTGCCGATGGCTGGAAAACGCCCACGCGCGAATTCCTTGAGCACGGGCGAGAGATCTTCGGCCTGGCGCTTGCGCTGGTGGTGGTCACCGTCGTCGGGATTGGTTGCCTGATCTACTGGACGGTGCCGGGCATTCCGTTAATACCGGCTTTTGCGCTGGCCGCCGTGCTGTCGCCAACCGATGCCGTGGCGCTGTCCGGCATTGTGGGTGAAGGCCGTATTCCGAAGAAAATCATGGGGATTTTACAGGGTGAGGCGCTGATGAACGACGCCTCCGGCCTGGTCGCCCTGAAGTTTGCCGTGGCCGTAGCGATGGGTACGATGGTCTTTACCGTCGGCGGCGCAACGCTGGAATTCTTCAAGGTGGCGATTGGCGGTATTCTCGCAGGCTTCGTGGTGAGCTGGCTGTACGGCCGCTCGCTGCGCTTCCTCAGCCGCTGGGGCGGCGATGAACCCGCTACGCAGATCGTACTGCTGTTCCTGCTGCCGTTTGCCTCTTATCTGATTGCCGAACATATCGGCGTGTCGGGCATTCTGGCAGCGGTTGCGGCAGGGATGACCATTACCCGTTCCGGCGTAATGCGCCGCGCGCCGCTGGCCATGCGCCTGCGTGCAAACAGCACCTGGGCCATGCTGGAGTTTGTCTTTAACGGCATGGTGTTCCTGCTCCTGGGCCTGCAGCTGCCTGGCATTATGGAGTCCTCGCTGGTGGCGGCGGAGGCCGACCCGAACGTTGAGGTCTGGATGCTGTTTACCGACATCGTGCTGATTTACATGGCGCTGATGCTGGTGCGCTTCGGCTGGCTGTGGACGATGAAAAACTTCAGCGTCCGCTTCCTGAAGAAAAAACCGATGGAGTTCGGCTCGTGGACAACGCGTGAACTGCTGATTGCCTCTTTTGCGGGCGTACGCGGGGCGATTACCCTTGCCGGTGTGCTCTCCATTCCGCTGCTGCTGCCGACAGGCGATGTCTTCCCGGCGCGCTACGAGCTGGTCTTCCTGGCGGCGGGCGTGATTCTCTTCTCACTGTTTGTCGGCGTGATTATGCTGCCGATCCTGCTGCAGCATATTGATGTCGGCGATTCGACCCAGCAGCACAAGGAAGAGCGCATTGCGCGCGCAGCCACCGCCGAAGTGGCCATTGTCGCCATCCAGAAAATGGAAGAGCGTCTGGCCGCAGATGCGGAGGAGAACATCGACAATCAGCTGCTGACGGAAGTGAGTTCCCGGGTGATTGGTAACCTTCGTCGCCGCGCGGACGGGCGTAACGATGTGGAAAGCTCGCTGCAGGAGGAGAACCTGGAACGCCGGTTCCGCCTGGCGGCGCTGCGCTCAGAGCGCGCCGAACTGTATCACCTGCGCGCCACGCGCCAGATCAGTAACGAGACGCTGCAAAAGCTGCTGCACGATCTGGACCTGCTGGAAGCGCTGTTGATAGAGAATCAGTAGCGCTGTTTTGCCGGGTGGCGGCTTCGCCTTACCCGGCCTACGGTTCGAACGTAGGCCGGTAAGCGCCACCGGGCACTATTCAGACCGCACCCAAAACCCCTCACAACACTGCAGCCACGCCTGCGCGCTCTGCGACAAATAGACCCCTTCACGCCAGATCATCCCTAACTGCCAGTGCAGATCGCTCTCCAGTGGGATCCAGCGCAGCGTGTTTTTATCCAGACGCTCGCAAATCGGCTGCGGCAGAATGGCAATTCCCACGCCGGCCTGCACCATCGCCGCCAGGAAATCCCACTGTCCGCTGCGTACCGCAATGCGTGGCTTGACGTTATGCTGGTTAAACAGCGTCATAAGCTGGCGGCTGAGGGCGAAGTCTTCGTTGTAGATCAGCAGAGGGTGCTCGCCGAGCAGTTCAGGCTTCACCGACTCCCTCTTTAGCCAGTCGCCGGAGCGGGGCACCAGCACGCACAGCGGGTGGCTAAAGAGCGGAAGCGTCGCCAGGCCGCTCTCTTCCTCAACGGGGAGGGCGGTCATTGCCACGTCGAGCTCGCCGTTAGTGACCGCCTGCTGGACGGTTAACCCACCAAACTCCGAAATCTTCAGCTCTACGCCGGGATAACGCTGGCGAAACAGGCTAATCGGTCCGGCCATCATCATGCCGACCATCGGGGGAATGCCGAGGCGAAGCACCCCTTTGGTCAGATGATTAATATCGTCCAGCTCTGCTTCCAGCTGGCGGAACTCCGCCAGAATCGCCAGCCCGCGTTCGAACACCACGCGTCCGGTGTCGGTCAGCAGCAGCTTGCGCCCGTCGCGGATCAGCAGGGTACAGTTCAGTTCATCTTCGAGGTTTTTCAGCATTTTGCTGATGGTGGGCTGGGTAACAAACAACTTCTCCGCTGCGCGGGTAAAACTTTGCTGACGAACCACTTCGACAAAATAGCGCAGCGTTCTTATGTCCATGATTATTCCTCGAAACTATACCTTTGATGATTTTAATTCATTTCAGTCCACACCGTGCGCTCACTATACTGGCGCCTCGTCTCATTTTTGAGGAAAACCCCCATGGCCGTGGCGTTAAGCCGTGTTACGCCTGCCGTTGTACAACGACTCCAGGTCCCGGTTCAGGTACTGCTCTACGCGGGACTGTTTGTTTTCGCCGAATATCTTGTCGGCTGGCTCCACCTGCCGCTGCCTGCCAACCTGGTGGGGATGCTGCTGATGCTGACGCTCATCCTCTGTCGCGTAATCCCCCTCAACTGGGTGCGCGCCGGGGCGCGCTGGCTGCTGGCGGAGATGCTGCTGTTCTTTGTCCCTGCCGTGGTGGCGGTGGTGAACTATGCGCAGCTGCTGATGGTGGACGGCTGGCGCATCTTCGCGGTGATCGCGCTGAGTACGCTGATGGTGCTGGGAGCGACCGCCTGGGTCGTGGATAAAGTGTACCGGTTTGAAATCAGCAGGCACAAACATGACTAACTTTCAGATCAGCGTCCTGTGCCTGATTGCGACGCTCGGGATCTACTTTGCCAACAAGCGGCTGTATCGCCGTTTTCATGCCCTGCCGCTGATGCCGCTGGTCTTTACGCCGATCCTGCTGGTGCTGATGCTGGTCTTCGGCCATATCTCCTGGCAAAACTATATTGGTGAATCCCACTGGCTGCTGTGGCTGCTCGGCCCGGCGACCATCGCCTTTGCCGTGCCCGTTTACGACAACCTGGCGATTATCAAACGCCACTGGATGTCGCTAAGCGCAGGCGTGATTACCGCCACGGTGGTCGCGGTCTGTAGCTCCGTCTGGCTGGCGCGGCTGTTTACGCTGCCCGACGAAATTCAGCGCAGCCTGGCCGTACGCTCCGTGACCACGCCGTTCGCCCTGGCGGCGGCTAAACCCCTCGGCGGACAGCCGGACCTGGTGGCGCTGTTTGTGGTGGTGACGGGCGTCTTTGGGATGGCGGTGGGCGATATGCTCTTTCTGCGGCTTTCTATTCGGGAAGGAATGGCCAAAGGCGCGGGATTTGGCGCGGCGTCGCACGGCGCGGGCACGGCACGTTCCTATGAGCTGGGCCAGCAGGAGGGCGTTGTCGCGAGCCTGGTCATGATGCTGTCGGGCGTGGTGATGGTGCTGGTTGCGCCGCTGGTGGCGTGGGTGATGTTTTAAGCTCCCCGGCCAGAATGACCGGGGAGAAAGGCTTAGTGCGCGCGGCCCTGCTCAACGCCGAGACCGGTTTGTGAACGGATAAACTGGGCGCGGAATTTCTCACGCTCCAGGTTACCCTCCGGCGAATTGTCGGTTGCCGAGAAGACCCAGATACCGATAAACGCCACGGCAATAGAGAACAGCGCCGGGTATTCATACGGGAAGATGGCGCTTGCGTGACCGAGGATCTGCACCCAAATGGTTGGTCCCAGAATCATCAGGATCACCGCCGTCAGCAGCCCCAGCCAGCCGCCAATCATCGCCCCACGGGTGGTCAGTTTCGACCAGTACATGGAAAGCAGAATGATTGGGAAGTTACAGCTTGCCGCAATCGAGAAGGCCAGCCCCACCATAAAGGCGATGTTTTGCTTCTCGAACAGAATGCCCAACAGAATCGCCACGACGCCCAGCACCAGCACGGTGATTTTCGAGACCTTCAGCTCATCGCGCTCGCTCGCGCCTTTGCGGAAGACGTTGGCGTAGAGGTCGTGCGACACCGCAGACGCCCCGGCCAGCGTTAAACCCGCAACCACCGCAAGAATGGTGGCGAAGGCTACGGCAGAGATAAAGCCGAGGAACAGGTTACCGCCCACGGCGTCCGCCAGATGCACCGCCGCCATGTTGTTACCGCCAATCAGCGCGCCCGCCGTGTCTTTAAACGCCGGGTTCGCCCCCACCAGCATGATCGCGCCAAAGCCGATGATAAAGGTCAGGATATAGAAGTAGCCCATGAAGCCGGTAGCGTAGAAGACGCTCTTGCGCGCTTCACGCGCATCGCTCACGGTGAAGAAGCGCATCAGGATATGCGGTAAGCCTGCGGTACCAAACATCAGGCCCAGACCGAGCGACAGGGCCGATATCGGGTCTTTCACCAGCCCGCCCGGGCTCATGATGGCTTCCCCTTTCGGGTGGACCGCCATGGCTTCGGTGAACAGGTTATTGAAGCTGAAGCCAACGTGCTTCATCACCATAAAGGCCATAAAGCTGGCGCCGAACAGCAGCAGAACGGCTTTGATGATCTGCACCCAGGTGGTGGCGAGCATGCCGCCGAACAGAACGTACATCACCATCAGCACGCCCACCAGCACTACCGCGATGTGGTAGTTCAGGCCGAACAGCAGTTCGATCAATTTACCCGCGCCGACCATCTGCGCAATCAGGTACAGCGCCACCACCACCAGCGAGCCGCAGGCGGAGAGGGTGCGAATCGGCCCCTGCTTCAGACGATACGAGGCCACGTCGGCGAAGGTATAGCGGCCCAGATTGCGCAGGCGCTCGGCAATAAGGAACAGAATGATCGGCCAGCCGACGAGGAAGCCGAGGGAGTAGATCAGGCCATCATAGCCGGAGGTGTACACCAGCGCGGAGATCCCGAGGAACGAGGCGGCGGACATAAAGTCACCCGCAATCGCCAGCCCGTTCTGGAAGCCGGTAATATTGCCGCCTGCGGTGTAGTAATCGTTACGGGAGCGCACGCGTTTCGACGCCCAGTAAGTGATATACAGCGTCAGCACCACGAAAATCAGGAACATCACAATCGCCTGCCAGTTGGTTGGCTGGCGCTGTACCTCGCCGGTAATCGCATCTGCCGCGTGGGCGGCAAAGGGAAGCGTGGCGGCGAGCGCCGTCAGAATTCTCTTCATGATGCTTTTACCTCTTGCAGTACCGCTTTATTAAGGCGATCGAATTCACCGTTCGCGCGCCAGACGTAAACGCCGGTCAGCACAAATGAAATCACGATGACGCCAATGCCAATCGGAATACCGCGCGTCACGCTGGTGCCCTCGTGCAGCGGGGTACCCAGCCAGTGCGGCGCAAAGGCGATCAGCAGAATAAAGCCGACATAGATAATCAGCATGATGATGGAAAGGGTGAAGGCAAACCGTTGCCGCTTATCGACGAGCTCCCTGTAGTGCGCACTATTCTCTATCTGCTGACAAATATGGTCATTCATCACAGAGTCTCCAAAGGTAAGGTTTGTTTTTATCCCCTCTCCCCTATGGGGAGAGGGTGAGGGGAGAGGGAGAAAACACTAGGAAGGCATTGCGATGGCCTGCTTCTCTTCGAGCAGTTTTTCCACCACGCCAGGATCCGCGAGCGTTGAGGTATCACCGAGGTTGCTGGTGTCCCCTGCCGCGATTTTGCGCAAGATACGGCGCATGATTTTGCCGGAGCGGGTTTTCGGCAGCGAGTCGGTCCAGTGCAGCACGTCCGGCGTCGCCAGCGGGCCAATCTCTTTACGCACCCAGTTGCGCACCTCAGCATAGAGTTCTGGCGACGGCTCTTCCCCGTGGTTCAGGGTGACGTAAGCGTAAATTGCCTGGCCCTTGATGTTGTGCGGAATGCCGACAACGGCGGCTTCGGCAATCTTCGGATGCGACACCAGCGCCGATTCAATCTCAGCGGTGCCCAGACGGTGGCCGGAGACGTTCAGCACGTCGTCCACGCGTCCGGTGATCCAGTAATAGCCATCTTCATCACGACGCGCGCCGTCGCCGCTGAAGTACATGTTTTTAAAGGTCGAGAAGTAGGTCTGCTCGAAGCGATCGTGATCGCCGAACAGGGTACGCGCCTGACCCGGCCACGAGTCCGTGATCACCAGGTTGCCTTCGGTGGCCCCTTCCAGCGGGTTGCCTTCGTTATCCACCAGCGCAGGCTGTACGCCGAAGAACGGACGCGTTGCCGAGCCCGCTTTCAGCTGCGTGGCGCCCGGCATCGGGGTGATCATAAAGCCGCCGGTTTCGGTCTGCCACCAGGTGTCCATGACCGGGCATTTCTCGTTGCCGATTTTCTTCCAGTACCACTCCCAGGCTTCCGGGTTAATGGGCTCACCCACGGAACCGAGGATGCGCAATGAAGAGCGGTCAGTGCCTTCGATGGCTTTATCACCTTCCGCCATTAATGCGCGGATCGCCGTTGGTGCGGTGTAGAGAATATTGACCTGGTGCTTGTCGACCACCTGACACATCCGCGCCGGAGTCGGCCAGTTCGGTACGCCCTCAAACATCAGCGTCGTTGCGCCACAGGCCAGCGGGCCGTACAGCAGGTAGCTGTGTCCGGTAACCCAGCCCACGTCGGCGGTACACCAGTAGATGTCGCCCGGATGGTAGTCAAAGACGTATTTGAAGGTGGTGGCCGCGTAGACCAGATAGCCGCCGGTGGTGTGCAGCACGCCTTTCGGCTTACCGGTCGAGCCGGAGGTGTAAAGAATGAAGAGCGGATCTTCTGCGTTCATCTCTTCAGGCTGATGCTGGTCGCTCGCTTTTTCAATCAGGTCGCTCCACCACAGGTCACGCCCCTCGTTCCAGTCGATTTTGCCGCCGGTACGCTTAAGGACGATGACGTTGCTGACCGTTTTGACGTTCGGGTTTTTCAGCGCTTCGTCGACGTTTTTCTTCAGGGGGATTCCGCGTCCGGCGCGCACGCCTTCATCGGCGGTGATCACCAGTTTTGAACTGGAATCGACAATACGGCCCGCAACCGCTTCTGGTGAGAAACCGCCAAAGATAACGGAGTGGATCGCACCAATACGCGCGCAGGCCAGCATGGCTACAGCCGCTTCCGGCACCATCGGCATATAGATAGCGACCACATCGCCTTTTTTAATGCCTTTTTCCAGCAGGACGTTGGCGAAGCGGCACACGTCGCGGTGCAGTTCTTTATAGGTAATGTGTTTGCTCTGGGAGGCATCATCGCCTTCCCAGATAATCGCCGTCTCGTTTCCGCGCTCGGCAAGGTGACGATCAAGGCAGTTCGCCGCCAGGTTCAGGGTGCCATCTTCATACCATTTAATGGAGACATTGCCGGGCGCAAAGGAGGTGTTCTTCACCTTCTGGTAAGGTTTGATCCAGTCAAGGATATGACCCTGCTCACCCCAGAAGGTGTCCGGGGCGGTGATAGATTGCTGATATTTCTCGTGGTACTGCTCCGGGGTGATCAGGCAACGGTCCGCAATATTTGCGGGAATGTCATGTTTGTGTATTTGGCTCATGGCTTTTTTTCTCCTTGTAAGATGTTAATAATATGTCGCAAAAACGTTAATTGTAGGGGCTTTACAAGCTTTGTTTATTATTTGGGCTGCAGATCACGCATTGTTTGAAGAGTATGAAAATTGAGCGAATGAATCTTTGAAGGAAAATAATTTATGCTGACGATTATTCACATTTATGTTTAAAAAAGCGTTTTTATAACAAAAGGTTATTTATCAGAATTAGAACAAACTGCCGTCATCGTCGCTTTTGTGAGTGAAACGCGTCGTTCTTTAAGGCTTGCGCAACAGGTCGCGCAAATGATACTCATACGCCGCGTTAAAAAATCCCATAAACCAACGCAACACAATTCATACCCTTTCAGTATGTCTCCATATTCATGCAGTTTGAGTGAATAAGGCGCTTCATTGAGGAAGTCAGTTTCTATGAAAAACGTTAAAGTCAGCCTTGCCTGGCAGATCTTAATCGCCCTTGTGCTGGGCATCTTGCTGGGCAGTTACCTTCACTATCACAGCGACAGCCGCGAATGGCTGATTGCAAACCTGCTCTCACCGGCAGGGGATATCTTCATTCATCTGATCAAGATGATTGTGGTTCCGATTGTGATCTCGACGCTGGTGGTCGGTATTGCGGGCGTCGGCGATGCGAAGCAGTTAGGTCGTATTGGTGCAAAAACCATTATCTATTTCGAAGTGATCACTACGGTTGCGATCATTCTTGGTATCACCCTGGCGAACGTGTTCCAGCCGGGTTCCGGGATCGATATGTCGCAGCTGGCAACGGTGGATATTTCGAAATACCAAAGTACGACCGCTGACGTGCAGAGCCATGCGCATGGCCTGATGGGCACAATCCTGTCGCTGGTGCCGACCAACATCGTGGCGTCGATGGCGAAGGGCGAAATGCTGCCGATCATCTTCTTCTCGGTACTGTTTGGTCTGGGGCTCTCTTCTCTGCCCGCGACGCACCGTGAACCGCTGGTGACCGTGTTCCGCTCTATCTCCGAGACCATGTTTAAAGTGACCCACATGGTGATGCGTTACGCGCCGGTAGGGGTGTTTGCGCTTATCGCCGTCACCGTGGCGAACTTCGGTTTTGCCTCCCTGTGGCCGCTGGCGAAGCTGGTGATCCTGGTGCACTTCGCCATCCTGTTCTTCGCACTGGTGGTGCTGGGCATCGTGGCGCGTCTGTGCGGGCTGAGCATCTGGATCCTGATTCGTATCCTGAAAGATGAGCTGATTCTGGCCTACTCCACGGCAAGCTCTGAGAGCGTGCTGCCGCGTATTATTGAGAAGATGGAAGCCTACGGCGCGCCTGCCTCTATTACCAGCTTCGTGGTGCCGACCGGTTACTCCTTTAACCTGGATGGTTCGACGCTATACCAGAGTATCGCCGCTATCTTTATTGCCCAGCTGTACGGCATTGACCTGTCGCTGTGGCAGGAGATCGTCCTGGTACTGACGCTGATGGTGACGTCTAAAGGTATCGCAGGCGTACCGGGCGTTTCGTTCGTGGTGCTGCTGGCGACGCTGGGCAGCGTAGGCATTCCGCTGGAAGGTCTGGCCTTTATCGCCGGTGTGGACCGTATCCTCGACATGGCGCGTACGGCGCTGAACGTGGTGGGTAATGCGCTGGCGGTGCTGGTTATCGCCAAGTGGGAACACAAATTCGATCGTAAAAAGGCGCTGGCGTATGAACGCGAGGTGCTGGGTCGTTTTGATAAGACTGCTGACCAGTAATGTAACGTTGTCTCCCTCTCCCCTTTGGGGAGAGGGTTAGGGTGAGGGGATTTTATTCCCCGCTCAACGCATCAAACTCTTCGCATCCCGTATCAAACCCTTCCGTACAGCTCAGGTTCAACCAGTACAGTGCTTTCTGTTTATTGGGCGTGATAAAGCCTTTCTCACCCTGCCTGAACAGCATCCCAGCCCAATACTCGGCATAGCCGGTACGCGAAAGGGCTGAACTCCGCTTGAACCACGAGGCAGCCTGCACGTCATCCTGCGCTACCTCGACGCCGTTGGCATAAATCAGCCCCAGGAGCAGTTGGGCATCGACCGCAGAGTCGCTGTCGATATCTTCGGTCGCCGTTTGCAGCAGTCTGATGGCCTGGGGATAGTCAGTTTTCCCCGCCTGAGTATTCACCAGAATGCGCGCCAGCATGATCGCACCGCGTTTGCTGCCAGCAATGTTTGCCTGTTGGGCCAGGGCTTTGGCCTGTGCGTAATCACCTTGCGTAAAGAGGATTTGCGAGAGCAACCCCATGGCGTCGACATCGCCGCCTTTCGCGGCTTTCTCGGCCCACTGCGCGGCCTGCTTGCTGTCGCCGGAGCTGAAGTACGTATCGGCAAGATAATACTGGGCACGCGCATCACCGGCTTCGGCCTGTTGTCGATACTGGCTGCCTATCTCATCCGCGCGGGCGAAGGACGTAAAAAACAATAACAACAGAAAAATGGCTTTCATGGATTCTTATCATCTGGGTACACGCCGCGCAGTATAATCGCGGGCGCAAAAGAAAAAAACGGGTGCATTAAAACCTCAGCATCCTACAAGCCGGGCGGAACCGTTGTTCCGCACGTAGAGATTAGCCTGCGTTGCAGGCTAATTTTGCCGCCACCTCCTGATGCTTACTCTTTATTGAGAACTCGCAGAGCTTACCGCGAGTAATAAAGGTAAAAATCACTATCGTCAGGCAAACAATAAAGACGATGCCTAACGCAGTTTTTAATGGCGTCATGCCTTTTACTCCTTGTCAAAAAAAGAATAAGAGGCTACTCTCAACCTGTTGGTTGTTGAGGGGTAGCCTCGGGTGAATGAAAATTTCCCGGGGCTTTCCACTTTCTGTCCCTCAACAATGCTCAAGACAGAAAGTCTTAAGCATCCGCCGAACATCTTATCCCCCTGAATTAAAATGCAAAGATGTAATTCTATTCTGCGTAAATTACATTATTTCTGCGAGCCGCTTTCCAGAATAATAATTTATATTTCTTATGAATTAATCGAAAATAAAAAGGGAGTGAATATATCACTCCCTTTATTCAGCGATGAATTAACGGCTTCAACCCATTGCGCTTTCGCGCAGTCGGGCTTTCAGCTTGTTATATTCATCGATCACGTACTGTTCCGCCGCGTGCTGATCCGCAATCGGCTCAACGTTAACGGCGCAGTATTTATACTCCGGCGTTTTGGTTATCGGGCTTAAGTTCTCTGTTACCAGCTCGTTGCAGGCACCAATCCACCACTGGTAGGTCATATAGACCGCCCCTTTGTTTGGACGATCGCTGACCTGCGCACGGGTGATGATCCGCCCTTTGCGCGAGTTCACCCACACCAGCGCTTCATCCTCAATACCGAGCCGTTCCGCATCGGCGGTGTTGATCTGCGCGTAGCCCGGTTCATCCGCCAGCGCCGCCAGCGCGGCGCAGTTTCCGGTCATCGAGCGGCAGGAGTAGTGGCCCACTTCACGTACGGTGGAGAGCACCATCGGATACTCGTCGGTGAGTTTATCGATCGGCGCGACCCAGTCGCAGGTGAAGAACTGCGCCAGCCCGTTCGGGGTGTCGAATTTCTCCTTAAAGAGATAGGACGTGCCTTGATCGGCCTCTGACTCATCCCTGCACGGCCACTGGATGTACCCCAGCTCACCCATTTTTTCATAGGTGGCGCCGTAGAAGTCCGGACACAGGCTGCGCAACTCGTCCCAGATCTCCTGGGTGTTGTTGTAGTGCATCGGGTAGCCCATGCGGGTGGCGATTTCGCTGATGATCTGCCAGTCCGTTTTCAGATCCCACTTCGGCTCGACCGCCTTAAAGAAGCGCTGGAAGCCGCGGTCCGCCGCCGTATAGACGCCTTCATGCTCGCCCCAGGAGGTCGACGGTAAAATCACATCCGCCGCCGCCGCGGTTTTGGTCATGAAGATATCCTGGACAATCACCAGCTCCAGATCCTCAAACCCTTTACGCACTGCAGAAAGCTCGGCGTCGGTCTGAAGCGGATCTTCACCCATGATGTAGGCCGCACGCACTTCGCCATGCGCCGCGCGGTGCGGCAGCTCGCTGATGCGATACCCGGTGTGTTCCGGCAGGCTTTCCACGCCCCAGGCCTTCGCGAACTTGGCGCGGTTTTCCGGGAACTTCACGTACTGGTAGCCCGGATAAGTATCCGGCAGCGCGCCCATATCGCAGGCGCCCTGCACGTTATTCTGACCGCGCACCGGGTTCACGCCAACGTGGGCTTTACCCAGATTACCGGTCAGCATCGCGAGGCTGGTGAGCGAGCGCACGGTTTCCACGCCCTGGTAGAACTGGGTTACGCCCATACCCCAGAGAATGGCGGCGGTTTTTGCCCCTGCATACATTCTGGCCGCCTGACGAATCTCCTGCGCGCTGACGCCGGTTATCGCTTCGACGGATTCAGGCGTATAGCCCTCGACTATTTTCTTATACTCTTCAAAGCCTTCTGTACGGGTCGCGACAAACGCCTGGTCGTACAGGTTTTCCTCAATAATGACGTGCCCCATTGCGTTCAACAGCGCGATGTTTGAGCCGTTTTTCAATGCAATGTGCATATCCGCAATGCGCGCGGTTTCAATTTTGCGCGGATCGCAGACGATGATTTTCGCCCCATTCTGTTTAGCGCGAATAACGTGGTTCGCGACGATAGGGTGAGAATCCGCCGGGTTATAACCAAAGATGAAGACGAGATCGGTATTATCTATCTCGTTGATGGCATTACTCATTGCGCCGTTACCGACCGACTGGTGCAGACCTGCAACCGATGGGCCGTGTCAGACGCGAGCGCAGCAGTCGACGTTATTAGTACCAATAACGGCGCGCGCGAATTTTTGCATCACATAGTTGGTTTCATTTCCCGTCCCGCGGGAAGAGCCGGTAGTCTGGATGGCATCCGGGCCATACTTGGCCTTGATGGCGCTCAGGCGCGTGGCGACGTAATCCAGCGCCTCGTTCCAGGAGACGGCTTCCAGCTTGCCGCCGCGCTCGCGGCGGATCATAGGGGTTTTCAGGCGCGGGGTGAGGATTTGGGTATCGTTAATAAAATCCCAGCCGTAGTAACCTTTCAGGCACAGCGTGCCCTGGTTGGTTTTCCCCTGTGCGGCCTCCGCCCGGACGATTTTACCGTTATCGACCACCAGGTGGATCTTGCAACCTGAGGCACAATAAGGGCAAACCGTGACGACTTTTTTCATCAGTCTGCTCCAGTTAATCGAATCATTCGCACCCACTATGCAGCTTCTATGCCATATTTTTCGTATGGGTATACCCTGACTTTACGGTCCCTTCGCGGTGAAAACCCTGACAAAAAGCAGCCAATCGTCAAAATTGACGTGTCGACAGGGCGGCGGATGTGACATGGGTTGAATTTCCGTCACTGAAAAAACCTTTTGACTGGAGCCGACGGCAGAATAGTTCAGACTTAACATAATCTCCTGACGGAAGCATACGATGAAACCGGCGATTCTGGTGGTTGATGACGATACGGCAGTCTGCGAACTGCTTCAGGACGTGCTGAGCGAGCACGTCTTTAGCGTGCTTGTCTGCCATAACGGCCAGGATGCACTTCGCCGGGTACAACAGGAGCCGAATATCGCGCTGGTGCTGCTGGATATGATGCTGCCGGATATCAACGGCCTGCAGGTTCTGCTGCAGCTGCAAAAGCAGCGCCCGGCGCTACCGGTTGTGATGCTAACCGGGCTGGGGAGTGAGTCAGACGTGGTGGTGGGGCTGGAGATGGGGGCCGACGATTATATTGCCAAACCGTTCAACCCGCGCGTGGTGGTTGCCCGCGTGAAAGCGGTGCTGCGCCGTACGGGTGTGCTGGCGGCGGAAGCTCCCGCAGCACCCGCCGCGGGCATTGCGTTTAACGGATGGACGCTAGATACCACCCGCTGCGAGCTGAGCGATCCGCAGCGTAATCCCGTGCCCTTAACCCAGGGAGAGTACGGCCTGCTGCTGGCGCTCACGCAGAATGCCCGTCGGGTGCTAAGCCGTGACAGGCTGCTTGAGCTGACCCACAGCGAAAGCGCCGACGTGTTCGACCGCACGATTGACGTGCTAATCATGCGCCTGCGCCGGAAAATAGAGGCTAACCCGCATCAGCCTGCGCTCATCAAAACGATCCGCGGGCTGGGTTACGTGTTTGCCACCGACGTGAGCCGGCCCGAGCAGGCGGCATAAGGCTTACGTTATTGCCGGAACAATGATGGCGGCAAAAATTGCGATGATGCACAGATACTTGAGGGCGTAATAGGCCTTACGGTTTCTTTTTTTCAGACGCTGCCCCCGCTCGCGGCCCGCATGAACGTATTTAAAAATGCGGTTTATGCCGCCGGTGCTGTCATTCTCGTCATTCGGTGAGCTGGCTGCAGACATCAGCGTGGTCCCCACCCAATGGTTAACCGCCTGCGCCCAGCGCCATTTCATCGGACGCTCAATATCGCAGAAGAGAATAATGCGCGTTTGATCCGATTTATTCTCTGCCCAGTGGACGTAGGTCTCATCAAAAATAACGGCTTCACCATCCCGCCAGCTGTGGCGCTGCCCGTCGACTTCAATAAAGCAGCGGTCGTCATTCGGTGTGAATAAGCCCAGATGGTAACGAACCGAGCCCGCGTACGGGTCCCGGTGCTTGCCAAGCTTTGCACCCGCCGGAAGCTCGGCAAACATGGCCGCCTTCACCGAGGGGATTTCACTCACCAGCCGGGTCGTCACCGGGCATAAAGACTGCGCGGAGGGATGGGCATCGGCATACCATTTCAGGTAAAACCGTTTCCAGCCGCGTTTAAAAAAGGTGTTAAAGCCAGCGTCGTTATTATTTTCCGCCGCCTTAATATGGTGCTGCAAACGCAGCGCCTCTTCGCGAATAATCAGCCAGTTTTCCGTCAGCTTATTTAATTCAGGAAAACGTTCTGTTTCAAAGAAAGGCTGCCTGGCGGGCAGGGAAGAAAAAGCCGTCATAAACATATTGATGGGCGCCATGAACGTCGAATGGTCGAAGAGCTGACGGGAAAGCGTCTGTTTTTCTTTGCCGCGTGAATGCGCATAAATAACGCTGATAATGAAAATACCGATGATGATGGCTGCGAACATTTTTCCCTTGTCCTCTTTCTATCTCATTTCGGAAAAGCGTGCGGACAGAGTGCTGCCCACGCCGAATATGCCAGATGGAGAGAGTGTAGTTCGGAGATGTAAAATTCATAGATCTGTAATGAAAAATCGCAATTATTGTTAAATTAAACACTCTCGCGAATAAACGCCTGCAGCTCGGCCAGCGTTTTTGCGCCATCAATCGCATTGGCGGCCAGCAGGCTTGCTCGCGCGCAGGCGTGTGCCAGATAAATACTCTCTGTTAGCGGCAGCGATTCATGGCAGCCGTATAAAAAGCCTGCGCAAAAGGCATCGCCCGCGCCGACGCTGCCGATAATCTCTTCCTGCTCCAGCATCCATGACGGGATCCAGCGACCCTCTTCACCATGTGCTTCTCCCCATGCTCCTTCCGGACAGTGGATCACCACCCGCTGGCGTACCCCGGCCGCCAGCAGCTGCGCCGCGGCGTCGGCGATATGGGCAACGTGCGGGGCGTCGTTTTCGTCACGCATTGTCAGGCCGCTAAACTCCCCGGCCTCCAGCTCGTTAATTACCAGATAGTCGAGATGTCGCAGGGCAGGGAGCACCAGCGGCTGATAGCGCGGGTCGCCCTTGCGGGAAACCAGATCGAGCGACGTTTCATACCCCTGGTCACGCATCTGCGCCAGCAGCCGCGCGCTGCGGGTGCCAAATTCGTCATCTGGCATATCCAGGCTGTCGAGCAGCAGGAGATAGCCGAGATGGAAGATCTTCATCGATCCGTCTAAGCGATCGAAGGCGGGTAGATCCAGCAGGCGGTTGGCCCCCGGCGAGTGGAAAAAGGTGCGCTGTCCGCTGGGATCGGTCATCACCTGCGACATGGAGGTTGGCGCAAATGTGGTGCGCTGAACGCGCTGGCGGTTGACGTGGTACTGGTCGAGCATTGCCAGAATGTAGTCCCCGTCGCCATCTTCGCCAATCAGCCCCACCGCCTGCAGCGGCAGGCCAACGTGCATTTTCGCCAGCGTCAGCAGGACGTTGAGCGGCGCGCCGCCGGTTGAGCGTTCGCTGTGGGTGATTTCCGCCAGCCAGCCGCGCTCCGGCCACTGCACGATCTGGTGGACGTGGTCCACCAGCATATTGCCTGCGGCGATGATGCCTTTACGTTCCATTATGCCTGCCCCGCGCTGCCGAAGATGCGCATCTGTTCGGCGACCGTATCCGTAATCGCCTCTTCTATCCCCAGCAGCAGCTCGGCAAACTCGTCGTACAGCGGCTGGCGGTTAGCCATGCGCTGCTCAACGGCGGCAAGCGCGGCCTGCGACATCCCGGTATAGAAATTGATTTTATGAATGCCCAGCTCGATGGCGCGGCGGAAGTCAGCATCGCTAATCCCGGAGCCGCCGTGTAAAACCAGCGGCAGCCCCGTCTGCTGGCGAATGGCGTCCAGGCGCGGGAAATCGAGCTTCGGCTCGCCTTTATACTTGCCGTGCGCGTTGCCGATGGCGACGGCCAGCGCATCGATGCCGGTTGAATCAACAAATTCGCGCGCCAGCTGCGGATCGGTGAAGAAGGCTTCATCCGCATGTCCGTAAAGCGCGCCGCCTTCATCGCCACCGACCGCGCCCAGCTCCGCCTCCACCGACACGCCGACCGCGTGGCACATTTTCACCACTTCCCGCGTCTGGCGGATGTTTTCCTCGTAGCTCAGCGTAGAGCCGTCGAACATTACCGAGCTGAACCCTAAGCGCAGGGCGCGCACGACGGCGTCAAAATGCAGGCCGTGGTCGAGGTTGAGCACCACGGGAATATCGTGACGGGCGGCTTCGAACTTAACCGCTTCGACAAGGGAATCCAGCGACACGTACTTAAAATGCACTTCGGCGATGTTGATGATAAACGGCGAGCGTTCCTGCTTTGCGGCGGCGAACAGCGCGCGCAGGAAGTGGGAGTCGAGCACGTTAAACGCGCCCAGCGCGTAGCGGTGCTGTCTGGCGTGCGCAAGACCGTCGGCAAGAGAAATTAATGGCATTATTTACCCCTTATATCCGAAACAGGTTGTACTCGTTGCACAGCACCAGCAGCGCCGGTTCGTCTTCTTCTATGTTGTTATAGCGGGCAACGGGCTGCAAAAAGTGGTTGTCGTGTTCATCGTCATTAACCGAGGACACTTCCCCGACCAGCACGTCACCGAAGCCGCGTTCGCCCCAGAAACTGTGGTAAAGACCGGGCGTCAGGCAGATGCTTTCCCCGGGCAGCAGGCGCAGCTGGCTGCCGGGAGCGTGGGTCTGACGGCAGCCGTCGACGGTGACCGTCACGTCGGTGTTTTCCGTCTCTTCATGCGCCCCGGCATTCCATAACTCAATAATCAGATTACCGCCGCCCCGGTTGATGATGTCTTCGCGCTTGCGCCAGTGAAAATGCATTGGCGTGACCTGGCCGTCTCGAACGTGCATGATTTTTTCGGCATAGCATTTTTCATAAGGTACGCCGTTGGGCGAGCCGTTGCGCAGGGTAAACAGCGTCAGGCCCTCTGCGGCAAAGCTGTTGCCGCCGAACGCCGTCACGTCCCAGCCGAGCTTGAGATCGAACACTTCCTGCCACACGGCCTGGTCAAGCTGCTGCCATTTTGTTGGCGGAAAGCTGGCAAAAGGCGGGAGATGCACGTCGTGCATGGAAAAGAATTGTCGCGTGTGGCCGAGAATTTCATTGATGTCGGAGCGTTTCATGGGGACTCCTTGAAAACAGTTCCCTCTCCCTGCGGGAGAGGGAAAAGGATCATTTAACCGTCCACCCCTTATACGTGCCGACGTTCTTTTTATCGATCATCGTCACCGGGATCAGCACAGGCTCTTTCGGCGCAGGTTTGCCCTGAAGAATGTCATAGCCGATCTCCACCGCTTTTGCCGCCATAACCTGCGGATCTTGCGCCGGGGTCGCGACAAACAGGGAGTTTTCGCGCTTCAGCGCTTCCTCACCGTCCGGGCTGCCATCCACGCCGACAATAAAGAACTCATTGCGCTGCGCCTGCTTCGCGGCCAGATCGGCGCCGATCGCGGTCGGATCGTTAATCGCAAACACGCCGTCGATCTTCGGATTGGCCGCCAGCAGGGAGGTCATGACTTCCAGACCGCCTTCACGACTGCCCTTAGCGTTCTGGTTATCCGAGAGCACCTTGATATCCGGATGTTTTTTGAACTCCGTCTGGCACCCTTCCACGCGGTTTTGCACCGCAGAGACCGGCGGCCCGTTGATGATCACCACGTTGCCTTTCCCTTTCAGGCGGTCGGTAATGTACTTACAGGCCATCTCACCCGCCTGGGTGTTATCGGAGGTGATGGTGGCATCCGCCCCTTCAGCCGCTACGTCAACCGCCACGACCACGATCCCGGCGTCCTTCGCGCGCTTCACCGCCGGGCCGATCCCTTTGGAATCCGCGGCGTTGAGGATGATCATGTCCACCTTCGCGGCGATGAAGTTGTCGATCTGCGCCACCTGCTGGCCCAGATCGTAACCGCTGGAGACCAGCGTCACCTTGACGTTATCCCCCGCCAGCTTGCGCGCTTCCAGCTCGGCACCTTTGGTGATCTGCACGAAGAACGGGTTGGCCAGGTCACCCACCGTCACGCCAATGGACTTCAGATCTTTCGCCTGCGCAAACGGCGTTGCGGCAAGCAGCGCGCCAGCACAGAGCGCGGTTACTAACGGTTTCAAACGCATCTTGTCTTCCTCACTCGTAGGGTATTGTTGTTATGCACTTTGATGGTGTCGGGTACGGTATTTGTCGATCAGCACCGCAATGATGATCACCGCCCCTTTGATCACCAGCTGCCAGAAATAGGAGACGCCCATCAGCGTCATGCCGTTGTTGAGGGTGGCGATGATCAATGCACCGACCAGCGTGCCGGTGATCGTGCCGATCCCGCCGACGAAGCTGGTGCCGCCGAGGATCACCGCCGCAATTGCATCCAGCTCGTAACCCGTGCCGAGGTTACCGTTAGCGCTGTAGAGGCGTGAGGCGCTCATGACGCCGCCGAGGCCGGAGAGCAGGCCGCTCATGCCGTAGACAAACAGCAGCACCAGCCAGACCTTGATGCCCGTTAAGCGCGCCGCCTGCATGTTGCCGCCCACGGCGTAGATGTGAACGCCGAGCGTGGTGCGTCGCAGGATGAACCAGCACACCGCAATGACCGCCAGGGCGATCACCACCAGCCAGGGGATCGGGCCGAGGTAGTTATTGCCGATCCACTCGAAGTTGATGTTGGAGTTAATGACCGTCGTACCGTCGGCCAGCAGATAGGCCGCGCCGCGCAGCGCCGTGTAGGTGCCGAGCGTGACGATAAAGGGCGGCAGCCCGGCAAAGGCCACCAGCGCGCCGTTAAACAGGCCCAGCACCATGCCGAGCATCAGCGCGGCGGGAATGGAGAGCATGGCGAACTCAGGAATCAGTGACACCACCATCGCCGCCACCGCCGTGGTGCCGAGAATCGAACCCACGGAGAGGTCAATCCCGCCGGTCAGGATAATGAAGGTCATTCCCGCCGCCAGCACGATATTGATCGACGCCTGACGGGTGATGTTGAGCAGGTTGCTCTCGGTAAAGAAGTTGGGGGCGATAAAGCCAAATACCGCCACAATCAGGATAAGAATCGGCAGGATGCCGACCGTTTGCATCAGATCGCTCATCAGCATTTTTTTTGCGGAGGCGGATTTCGCCACCTGCTGCGGACTGGTTGAATGTGTCATGGTTACACCGCCTGATGATGAGTGTCGTTTACGCCGGTTGCCAGCGTCATGATGTTTTCCTGAGAGATGTCGCGCCCGTGAAGTTCACCCGCAATGCTGCCTTCCCGCATCACGTACACCCGGTCGCTCATCCCCACCACTTCCGGCAGCTCGCTGGAGATCATTAAAATTGCCACCCCTTTGCGGGCCATTTGGTTCATGATGCGGTAGATCTCGCTTTTCGCGCCGACGTCCACGCCGCGCGTGGGTTCGTCCAGAATCAGAATGCGTGGGCCGATGGCGACCCAGCGGGAGATGAGCAGCTTCTGCTGATTTCCGCCGGACAGCCCGCCCGCGCGCACCTGCGAATGGGGCACGCGGATGTTGAGCAGGGCGATGGCGTCATCGGAAATCGACTGGGCTTTTTTGCGGTTTAACATACCGAAGGTCGCGTCGCGCTCCAGCGTCGCCATGGTGATGTTCTCCTGCGCCGCCAGCTCCAGAAACAGCCCCTGCTCCTTGCGGTTTTCGGTGAGAAAACCGATGCCGTTTTCGATGGCCGCGCGCGGCGAATGGATCACCACCGGCTCGCCGTCGACCTCAATCATGCCGCCCGTGGCTTTACGCACGCCGAAGATAAGCTGCGCCAGCTCGGAACGTCCGGCCCCGACCAGTCCCGCCAGCCCGACGATTTCGCCGGAACGCACCTGCAGGCTGCACGGCTGTACTTTTTTACCGTCGGTGAGGTGGTGGACGTTGAGACGCGGGCTGCCGAGGGGAATATCACGCTCCTTGTTGAACAGGTCGCTTAGCGGGCGGCCCACCATCATCTTCACCAGTTCCGACGCGTTCAGCTTGTCGCGCGTCAGGCTCCCGACGTACTGCCCGTCGCGCAGAACGCTGACGCGGTCAGAGAGTTCATAGACCTCCGCCATGCGGTGGCTGATATAGATGATCGCCATCCCTTCATCGCGGAGGCGCAAAATCAGTTCAAACAGGCGATGGGTTTCGCGGGAGGAGAGGGCGGCGGTGGGTTCATCCATCACCAGAATGCGGCTGTTGCGGTGCAGCGCGCGGGCAATTTCCACCTGCTGCTGTTCGGCGATGGTCAGCTTCATCACCAGATCGGTGGCGCTGAACTGCGCGCCGAGGCGGTCAATCACCGCCTGCGCCTGGGCTGCCATCTCCTTGCGCTGGACCAGCCCGCCGCGCGACAGTTCGCTGCCGAGGAAGATATTTTCGGCTACGGTGAGATTGGGCGCGAGCTGCATCTCCTGATAAATCAGCGTGATGCCTGCGGCCAGCGCATCCTTCGGCCCTTTAATGTGAAATGGCTGACCGTCGATCAGGATCTCGCCGCTGGTGGCAGTATAGGCCCCTGCGAGGATTTTCATCAGCGTGCTTTTTCCCGCGCCGTTTTCGCCCATCAGCGCGTGGATCTCACCGGGAAAAACCGTCAAATCCACACCCTTGAGCGCGTGGAAACTGCCAAACGTTTTGGCAATGCTGCGCATCTCTAATACCGGGGTTCTGCTCATGGCGGATCTCCTGTGAATACCGATTTCTGCACTTCATCACAGGTGCGTAAATGCAAAATGTCAGAAGCTGTTCATATTTGTCATAGTTATGAATAGCTAATCGCCATCACATTTTCCTTTTCCCTCTCCCTGTGGGAGAGGGGCAGGGTGAGGGCAGCAAACCGCAAAGGAGCCTCAATCCATGCCATCACGCCGCCCGCCCTTTTTCGCCAGCGCCCGCGGTCGCCTGCTGATTTTTAATCTGCTGGTGGTTGCCGTAACGCTAATGGCGAGCGGCGTGGCGGTGCTCGGCTTTCGTCACGCCAGCCAAATCCAGGAGCAGGTGCAGCAGCAAACGCTGGACGATATGACCGGCAGCATGAACCTGGCCCGCGATACCGCCAACGTGGCGACGGCGGCGGTGCGGCTCTCGCAGGTGGTGGGGGCACTCGAGTACAAAGGCGAAGCCGAGCGCCTGAAGCAGACGCAAATGGCGCTGCGCCGCTCCCTGGAGCAGCTTGCGGAGGCACCGCTGGCACAGCAGGAGCCGGCCCTGGTGGCGCGTATTATTCAAAGAAGTAATGAATTACAGCAGAGCGTGACGGAGATGCTGGAGCGCGGACAGCGACGCCATCTGGAGCGTAACGCGCTGCTGAGCTCGCTGTATCAAAGCCAGAGCTACCTGCGCCATCTGCAGGACATCAACCGCCGTTATGACAGCAACGTACCGAATGCGCAGCAACTGATGGAGATGGACCGGCTGATCGCCGCCGCCATTAACACCCCTTCGCCGCGCGCGACCGTTCAGCAACTGGACGCAGTTGCCGCAACGCTGCCCCGGAGTGCCGCACAGCCGGTCGTGAAGGATGTTCTGCCTGATTTTAATGCCGAGTTAGGTAAGCTCGGCCCGCTCTCGAAGCGGCTGGAAGAGAGCGACCTGGCGATAAGCTGGTATATGTTCCACATCAAGGCGCTGGGGGCGATCCTCAACAGCGACATTAATCAGTACGTCGAGCAGGTGGCGCAGGCCTCCCGGCTTCGCACTGCCCAGAGTCATCACGAGCTACAATCCATCAGCGTGTTTATCAGCATCTTCGCCGTGCTGGCGCTGATCATCACCGGGTGCGCCTGCTGGTATATCTACCGCAATCTGGCCTCAAACCTGACGGCCATTTCCCGGGCGATGTCGCGCCTTGCTCACGGCGAACAGGATGTTTCCGTTCCCGCCCTCCAGCGGCGCGATGAGCTTGGCGAGCTGGCGCGCGCGTTCAACGTTTTTGCCCGCAACACCGCCTCGCTTGAACACACCACGCGTCTGCTGAAAGAAAAAACAACGCAGATGGAGATCGACCGCATTGAGCGTCAGGGGCTGGAAGAGGCGCTCCTGCACAGCCAGAAGATGAAGGCGGTCGGACAACTGACGGGCGGGCTGGCGCATGATTTTAACAACCTGCTGGCGGTGATCATCGGCAGTCTTGAGCTCACCGACCCTGAATCAAAAGACGTGCCGCGCATTACCCGGGCGCTAAAGGCGGCCGAGCGTGGCGCCTTACTGACCCAGCGACTGCTGGCGTTTTCCCGCAAGCAATCCCTGACCCCGCATGCTGTAGAGATGCTGCCGCTACTGGAGAACCTCCGGGAACTGCTGCGCCACTCCCTGCCTGCTACCCTGACCCTGGAGATTGAAGCGCAATCCCCTGCATGGCCCGCCTGGATAGACGTCAGCCAGCTGGAAAATGCCATCATCAACCTGGTGATGAACGCGCGCGATGCGATGGAAGGGCAAAGCGGGGTGATTAAAATTCGCACCTGGAATCAGCGCGTCACCCGCAGCGACGGGCGCAGGCAGGATATGGTGGCACTGGAGGTCATTGACCGCGGCAGCGGCATGTCGCAGGAGGTGAAATCCCGGGTCTTTGAACCGTTCTTCACCACCAAGCAGACCGGGAGCGGGAGCGGGCTAGGCCTGTCGATGGTCTATGGCTTTGTCCGCCAGTCCGGCGGTCGTGTGGAGATCGAGAGCGCGCCGGGGCAGGGGACAACCGTCCGGCTACACCTCCCGCGCTCGACGCTGCCCGCTGCTGCAGTTGATGAAGCATTATCTGCCACCGCCTCCGTCGATAGCGAGCGGCTGGTGCTGGTGCTGGAAGATGAGGCGGATGTCCGTCAGACCCTGTGCGAGCAGCTGCACCAGCTTGGCTATCTGACGCTCGAAGCGGACAACGGCGAGCAGGCGCTGAGCATGCTGGCGGCGTCGCCGGATATTGGCATGTTTATCAGCGACCTGATGTTGCCGGGAAGCCTGAGCGGAGCCGAGGTGATTAGTCATGTGCGTAATCATTATCCGCAGCTTCCGGTGCTGCTGATCAGCGGCCAGGATTTACGGCCCGCGCATAATCCTCAGCTGCCGGACGTTCCGTTACTGCGTAAGCCGTTTACGCGGGCGCAGCTGGCGCAGGCTCTGCGGAAAATATGTTTTTAAATGCCCCTGTTTAGGATTTCATCAAGAGCATCGTTAACGCCGGTGATGTTAATCTGCGCAAAATTTAGCAGATTGGGATATAAAAGGAATTATGCCGGTACTCACAAAGGGGGACTCACAAATGATCGTGATGCCTACAACATACAGCCCGAGCACAATTGCCAGGTCGTTTAAACTCGTTGATGAGTTTGAGCTTTCCGGGCGAGTGCTACATGTTATTTTTGATAGCCAGACGCCAAGAGCTGCGATTATTGAAGCGGATATCGAAACCTTCGATGGAGTGCCCCGGCATCGGGTTGTTGCTGCCCTGGATTTACAACGTAAAACGCATTTGGGTGAAGATATTATTGCCGTCGAGCGCTGTTGGGAAGATACCAGTGTTATTCAGGTAGAAGGTATCTGCGTTGATCCCGCCGAGCGTGACAAGGGACTGGCAACTCGCCTGTATGAAGCCCTGGTATTACAGTGTGGCGTGACGCTTGTCAGCGACTTTGAACAATATGAGGGTGGGAAGATGCTCTGGCAAAAAATTGCCCGCGAGTCTGACCAAATCGCTGTATTTGTTCTCGATACCGAGCAGGGCGCATTTTGGCCGTATGATGGTAGCAAGGTTATCTATGACGGAGGGTGTATCCCCGAAGATCGTATCTGGAGCCATTCGCCGGATCAAAAATGCTATGGCATCGTCCTGGTTGCAGAAAATAAACAGCGTGCGAATCAACTGATGGAAGTCCCAGGACACAACTGAATTTGAGATTCCTCCGCTACCCCCGTTTCCTGCCGTTGATTATCGTAAAGCCAGTTCACCTGCGAGTCTGGCCTTATGAAACGTTACTCAACTGCTCTGTTATTTGGTCTGCTGTCTCTCACCAGCCAACTGGCTCATGCCGACATTGTTGATGATGCTATTGGCAACATTCAGCAGGCGATCAACGATGCCTACAACCCCAGCAGCAGCCGCAGCAATGACGACGACGATCGTTATGACCGCAGCCGTCAAATCGACAGTCGACAGTACGACGATCGTCGTCGGCAGCTCGAAGACAGGCGCCGCCGTTTAGACGAGCGCCAGCGCCAGCTGGATGACGACAGACGTCGTCTGGAAGAGGACGAGCGCAGGTTGGAAGACGATTACGATCGAGGCTAAGTGCGGCCTCTTGCCCTCACCCCAACCCTCTCCCACGGGAGAGGGAGAAAACTAATCCAGGACCAGCACCATCCCGTCATACCCTGCTTCAATGCCGTCGGGCAGCGGGTTATCCATCATCCACACGTCAAACTGATGGCTGATGTGGGTCAGGATCACCTGCGGACAGCCAATCACCTCGTTTAGCGCAATTACGGTATTTAAATCGCAATGGTTTCGCGGCGTTTCGTCGCGCGGTGCATGGCTGCAGTCGATAATCATCGCCTGCGGCTGATTGTTGAGCAGGAACTTCACCGTTTTTTCCGGCAGCCCGGCGGTATCGGAAAGCCAGGCTACGCGGCTGTGGGCCGACTCCAGCAAATACCCGAAGGTCAGTTTCGAATGGTTGAGCGGCAGCGGCGTAACCCGCATTCCCTGAAGTTCAAACATCACAAACGGTTCGACCGTATGGCTGAAATCCAGAATCCCCGGATGTTTAAACAGGTCGTCACAGCCCGCTTCATCCGGCGGACCGTAAACGGGGATCGTCGCGCCCACGCCCCAGCGCAGGGGGAACAGCCCCTGAACGTGATCCATATGATAATGGGTCAGCAAAAACTGCTGAAAGCTGCCTGCGGGCCAGTCGTCCATCAGGTGCGGAATACCCGCGTCCAGCAGGGTCACCGCATCGTTGAATTTGACCACCGCGCTACAGGGGCGACGGCGATAGGTCTCCTGCAGACGCGCCCGGCGACACGCCGCGCAGTCGCAGCCAAAGACCGGCACGAGTTGCGCGCTTCCGGTTCCTGTTAACGCGATCGTCAGACTCATAACACACCTCTACAGCGGTTTAGTGAATCGAAAATGGCTCTGCGTATATCCTTCACGGACGTAAAAACGATGGGCATCGGTGCGCTTCACGCTGGTGGAGAGCTCGGTCAGCTCAGCGCCGGCCTGTCTCGCGACGTCCTCTGCCCAGGCGAGCAGATGGCTGCCCACTTTTAGCCCGCGCGCCTGCGGCATCACCACCAGCTCCTGGATCTCGCCGATCCAGCGCGCGTGATGGAGGTGAAACTGCAGGTGCAGGCCGATCATGCCGATGACCTGCCCGTCCAGTTCGGCAAGCTGGTAGCGCATGTTGTGATCCTGCAGATTGGCAAGATAGCCCGCGTGAAACGCCTGGCGATCGAATTCGGCCTGTTTCAATTCGCAGATTAACGCATAGACGATTTGCGTATCGTCGGCGGTGGCGGGACGAAGCCTGCAGTCAGGCATGCTGTTTCTCCTTCTGACGGATAAGCGATAAAAAGGTATCGACTGACTGTAGCAAACTTCCGTCGTTATTAAGGATATGGCAGTCGGACGGGGTGTAGCGCGCCGCACGCTCCAGCCGCTGGTCGATCTCGCGGGCGGATTCACGACCCCGTCTCTGCAACCGGCTGCGCAGAACCTCCGGTGAAACCTGCAGGCAGACCGGCAGCAGGGCTGCCCCATAGCGGGCGCGCGCTTGCGAAAGATGCGCCCGCGAGCCGTTGACCAGCACGTCGAACCCCGCATGCAGCCACAGATCGGTCTCGATGCCGATTCCGTAGTAATAGCCATTGGCGTGCCAGCTCAGCGCCAGCAGATTTTGCCCGGCGCGGGTGAAAAACTCCTGCTCGCTCAGGGCAATATGGTTTTCACTCCCCGCATTGGCCGCGCGGGTAATGTACCGGTGCGCCACCAGCAGCTGCGGATGCTCCTGCTGCCGTAAGGCGGACAGCAGGCTGTCCTTACCGGAGCCGGACGGCCCCATTAGCCAGATAAGTTTTCCCATCAGAACACCCTCTTTCCCTGACGCCAGACGTGGCCGATATGGATGTGCTCGCCCCTGCGGTGGGCCAGGACCAGATCCGCCCGCTTGCCTTCAGCTATCTCGCCGCGATCATGCAGATTAAGCGCCGAGGCCGGGTTTTTCGTCACCAGGCGAATCGCCTGCGGCAGCGTAAAGCGGTTGCCCTCGTCTTCGGCCACCCGGAACGCCGCGTCGAGCAGGCTGGCGGGGTAGTAGTCGGACGAGAGGATATCCAGCAGGCCGAGGGACGCGAGCCTGCTTGCCGCGACGTTGCCGGAGTGCGAGCCGCCGCGCACGATATTCGGTGCGCCCATCAGGACGTTCATGCCGTGCCTGCGGGAGGCTTCAGCCGCCTCGAACGTGGTGGGGAATTCGGCGATCACGCTGCCAAGCTGGTGGGATTCAAGGACATGATCGTGCGTGGCATCGTCATGGCTGGCCAGCGCGATATTGCGGTCCCGGCACATCGCCGCAATTCGGACACGGTTAGGCTGCGACCACCGTGCCGCAAGCGCCAGCTGCTCTTCTTCGTAACGCGCCATCTCCGCGTCGCTGAGAGAATATTTGCCCTGATAGTATTCACGATACTTTTCAATGTTGGCGAACTGACGCTGCCCCGGCGAGTGGTCCATCAGGGAGACCAGCGACACCGGCTCGCGGCCGACCAGCTTTTCAAACAGCGGCAGGGTGGTGTGGTGCGGCAGCTCGCAGCGCAGGTGCAGGCGGTGCTCGGCGCGGTTGAGGCCCCGCTTTTGCGTCTCTTCCACGGCGTTGATCATCTTCTCCAGGTTCTCCAGACGGTCCCCGCCGTCGCGCACGTCGCCAATCGCCACCGCGTCCAGTACGGTGGTGATGCCGCTGGCGACCATCAGCGCGTCGTGGCTGCTCATCGCAGAATGAGCGGGCCAGTCGACCTTCGGGCGCGGGGTGAAGAATTTATCCAGATTATCGGTATGCAGTTCAATCAGCCCCGGCAGCAGCCAGCCGCCTTCACCGTCCATCGCCTCGGGCGAGCGGCTCTGGGTTTCAGCAAACGCGCGGATTGTTCCGTCCTGGATCTCAATCGAGCCGTCAACCACCTCATTATCCAGCACCAGCTTGACGTTATTGATAATCATACGTTTGTCCCCATCGGGTGCAGTCTGTCCGCGACGCGGGTGCGAACGCTCTCATCGTGGAAGATCCCGACGATCGCCGCCCCGCGCGCTTTGGCCTGCTCGATCAGTTCCACCACGGCCGCGCTGTTTTTAGCGTCGAGCGAGGCGGTGGGTTCATCCAGAAGTAAAATCGGGTAGTCGACAATAAAGCCGCGGGCGATATTGACGCGCTGCTGCTCGCCGCCGGAAAAGGTCGACGGGGCAAGGTGCCACAGGCGCTCGGGCACGTTGAGGCGCGTCAGGAGGCTGGCGGCTTTGGCGGCACAGGTTTCGCGCGGCACGCCAAGATCCAGCAGCGGCTGCATGACCACGTCCAGGGCGGAGATCCGCGGGATCACCCGCAGAAACTGGCTCACCCAACCGATCGTTGAGCGGCGCACCTCCAGCACCTTACGCGCGGGGGCCTGAACCAGGTCGACCCATTCTTCGCCGTGGCGAATATGAATATGGCCTTCGTCGGGCAGATAGTTGGCGTACAGGGAGCGCAGCAGGGTCGATTTTCCGCTGCCGGAGTGGCCGTGCAGCACCATGCATTCGCCGCGATTAACCTCCAGAGAGGCATTTTGCAGCACCGACAGGCGCACGCCGTTTTGCTGGTGGAGCACAAAGGTCTTACTTACGTTTTGTACGTGGATCATGTTGGCCTCTTAGTTCTGCAACACGGACGACACCAGCAGCTGGGTATAGGGATGGTGGGGATCGTCGAGCACGCGGTCAGTTAACCCACTTTCCACCACCTGACCCTGCTTCATCACCAGCAGACGGTCCGCCAGCAGGCGCGCAACACCTAAATCGTGGGTGACAATCACCACCGCAAGGTTCAGTTCCACCACCAGGCCGCGCAGCAGGTCGAGCAGGCGCGCCTGCACCGAGACGTCCAGCCCGCCGGTGGGTTCATCCATAAACACCAGCTTCGGATGGGTTACCAGGTTGCGGGCGATCTGCAGGCGCTGCTGCATCCCACCGGAGAAGGTCGTCGGCAGGTCGTCGATGCGCGAGGCGGGGATTTCCACCTCTTCAAGCCAGTGCTGGGCGGTGGCGCGGATATTGCCGTAGTGGCGCGCGCCGGTGGCCATCAGGCGTTCGCCAATATTGCCCCCCGCAGAGACCTGACGGCGCAGGCCGTCCATCGGGTGCTGATGCACCACGCCCCACTCGGTGCGCAGCAGGCGGCGGCGCTCGGTCTCGCTCATGCCATAGAGGGAGTGTCCCTGATAGAGTATCTCGCCGTGTTGCGGCGTAAGGCGCGCGGAGATGGACTTCAGCAGGGTGGTTTTGCCGGAGCCGGACTCGCCGACGATCCCCAGCACCTCACCCGGCCACAGCTCGAACGACACGTCGCTAAAGCCTTTGCCCGGCGCATACAGGTGGGTCAGGTTATTAACCGAAAGCAGCGGTTTCATTGGCCGTTCGCCTCGCTCTGTTGGCGGCAAAAATCGGTGTCGGAGCAGACAAACATCCGTTTGCCCGTGTCATCCAGCACCACTTCATCCAGATAGCTGTGTTTGGATCCGCAGATGGCGCACGGCTCGTCCCATTCCTGAACCGTAAACGGGTGATCGTCGAAATCCAGGCTTTCGACACGCGTGTACGGCGGGACGGCGTAGATGCGCTTTTCGCGCCCGGCGCCGAACAGCTGCAGGGCGGGCATCATGTCCATCTTCGGGTTATCGAACTTCGGGATCGGCGACGGGTCCATGACGTAGCGCCCGTTGACCTTCACCGGGTACGCATAGGTGGTGGCGATATGGCCGAAGCGGGCGATATCCTCATACAGCTTCACCTGCATCACGCCGTACTCTTCCAGGGCGTGCATGGTGCGGGTTTCGGTTTCGCGCGGCTCGATAAAGCGCAGCGGCTCCGGAATCGGCACCTGGAAAATCAGAATCTGATCTTCAGCGAGCGGGGTTTCGGGAATGCGGTGGCGGGTCTGGATCAGCGTCGCGTCTTCGGTTTTTTCCGTGGTCGCGACGCCCGTTACCCGCTGAAAGAAGCTGCGGATCGACACGGCGTTGGTGGTGTCGTCGGCGCCCTGGTCGATGACCTTCAGCACGTCCGCCTCGCCGATCACGCTGGCGGTAATCTGAATACCGCCTGTGCCCCAGCCGTAGGGCATCGGCATTTCGCGGCCGCCGAAGGGCACCTGATAGCCCGGAATCGCCACCGCTTTAAGTATCGCTCGGCGGATCATGCGTTTGGTTTGCTCATCCAGATAGGCAAAGTTGTAGCCGCTTAAGTTAGCCATGTTTGCGCTCCCGTTGCAGGCGTTTCAGCAGTTCCAGTTCGGCCTGGAAATCGACGTAGTGCGGCAGCTTGAGGTGCGAGACGAAGCCCGCAGCTTCGACGTTATCCGCGTGGGCCAGCACAAACTCTTCGTCCTGCGCCGGGCCTGCAACGTGCTCGCCGTAGTCGGGTGCCTGCAGGGCGCGATCGACCAGCGCCATGGCCATGGCCTTGCGCTCGCCGAGGCCGAACACCAGCCCGTAGCCGCGGGTAAAGTGCGGGTCTTCATTTTCAGGCGCGACAAAACCGTTCACCATTTCGCATTCGGTCATCAGCAGTTCGCCGACGTTCACAGCAAAACCCAGCTCTTCCGGCACGATTTCAAGGTCGATGTAGCCGCTGCGAATTTCGGCGGCAAACGGGTGGTTGCGCCCGTAGCCGCGCTGGGTGGAGTAGGCTAGCGCCAGCAGATAGCCTTCGTCGCCGCGCATCAGCTGCTGCAGGCGAGACGAGCGCGAGCACGGGTAAACCGGCGGCGTGCGGGTGATGTCATCCGGCTGCGCGCCAGAATCTTCTTCCGCCTTCGCCAGGCCCTGTTTTGCCAGCAGGCTGAAGACGTGCGGAGACGGTTCCTGTTCTGCGTCAGAGGAGCTGAGCGGCGGCATCTCGCCGTTCGCCAGCAGGGTAAAATCGAGCAGGCGATGGGTGTAGTCACAGGTAGGGCCAAGCAGCTGGCCGCCGGGGATGTCTTTATAAACGGCAGAAATGCGGCGCTCCAGGCGCATCTCCGCGGTGTTGACCGGCTCGCTCACCGCCAGTTTGGCAAGCGTAGTGCGGTAAGCGCGCAGCAGGAAGATCGCTTCCACGTTATCGCCGCTGGCCTGCTTCAGGGCCAGCGCCGCCAGCTCGCGGTCGGCGATGCCGCCTTCGGTCATCACCCGGTCGACGGCAAGGTTTAGCTGCTGCTCGATTTGGGCCACGCTCAGCTCAGGGAGCTGTTCATCGCCCCGTCGTCTGTGCGCCTGCAGCGCATGGGCGGCGGCGATAGCCTTCTCGCCCCCTTTGACGGCAACGTACATCAGCACACCTCCACGTGGGTGGTCCGCGGGATGGCCAGCAGGCGCTCGCCGCAGGTCAGGATCAGGTCAATGCCCAGCGGGAACGGGTGCGGGCGCTCGGTCAGCTCGTGAATGATGCACTCCGGCAGCTGCGGCGCAACCATGCGCTCATCGGCGATGCCTGCGCCGGTCAGGCGCAGCATGCGGCCGCCGCTCAGGCTGGAGACCTGCAAAATCAGCGTGGCGCTGGTTTCCGGGGCGACGGCGGAGCCTTCGCTCAGGGCATTCAGCTGTTCATGGCTGATTTGTTCGTCGGCCACGGCAAAGATTGCCTGCTGCGGCTGTTCAACCAGCGGGGCGCCGGTGTGAAAACGCAGGTTCTGGCTGGCGATATCGTTAGACAGGGCGCCCGAAAGCCATACCGGGGTATCGTTGTCGGCCAGGGTCAGCAGCACGCTGGTGGTCGCCAGGTTCAGCGGCAGCCAGCCCTGAGAGAGCTGGTGCAGCGAGACAATCACGCCCGGCTCGCTCATGGCTTTCAGCAGGCGACGAAAACTGTGTTGGGCATCCTGGACGGCCAGGGTAAAAGCGGGTTGAAGCGTCATGCGTTGTCTCCGCGAACGAGCGTAAAGAAGTCGACCCGGCTGGTATTCACTTCGGCCTGACGCGCGGCAATACGTGCGGCGCGGTCGGCCTCCAGCGGGGAAATAAGGGTTTCCATCAGCGTCTGGAAATGCGGTTGTTCCTGTAAAAGCGCGTCGATGACCGCGCAGCGCTCGGCGTGCGCTTTATCACGCCCCAGCACGTAGCCGTAGCCCAGCGTGCCGCTGTGCAGGCGGATCGCTGCGCGGGTGAGGGTGGCATCTCCGGCGAAGAAGCGCTCGCCGGTGCCGCCCATGCGCGCCTGGATCTGAACGAGGCCGATCTCCGGCGCGCGGAGGAGGTCGTACCCGGGGGCCAGGGCAAGGGCGATCATGCGGGCAGAGAGCGCAGCAGGCTGGCTGTGGGCCAGCACGCGCATCCAGCGCTGTCGGGTGGCGGTGTCGAAGTGCATTCAGTGCTCCATGGTGAATTCGATCATGTCGGCGCGGGTCAGGCTGACGGAGTATTCCGTCGCGTCGATCTCGCCGTCACGGTGGTTGAGGGTGCGCACGCAGAGCAGCGGGGCCATATTGGGAATTTCGAGTACTTTGCTCTCTTTCGCCTGCGCGCGGCGGGCGCTGATGCGCGTCTGGGTGCGTTTCAGCGCAATGCCTGTCGCATTCTGGAGAAAATCATGCAGCGATCCGCTGGAGAAATTCTGCAGCACCGGCCAGAGGGTGAGGTCCGCGAAGTAGTGGTCGATCTGGCACACCGCCACGCCGTTGACGCGGCGCAGCGTGCGCAGGTGGATGACGTTGTCGCCCTCCTGAATGCCCAGCGCGTCCGCCACGTGGCTGGAGGCCGGACGCAGCACCGAGAGCAGCTTTTCGCTGGTCGGATGGCTGCCCTGATCCAGCAGGTTCTGGCTAAAGCGCGCCTGGGCGTTCAGCGGGTAGTCGAACGGGCGCATCAGCACCAGCACGCCCACGCCCTGACGGCGCTGCACCCAGCCGCGCTCGACCAGCTGGTCAATGGCGCGACGCAGGGTGTGGCGGTTCACTTCATAGCGGTCAGCAAGCTGCTGCTCGGCAGGGAGGTAGTCCCCGCAGCGGTAGTGCGTGCGCAGCTCCACTTCGAGCTTTGCCGCGATCTCTTGCCATCGGGTGGGGTAACTGGTCGGATGTCTGGATAAGTGCATAGAAAACAAAGCCTCGCTTCTCAGATGAAGTGCTTGCGCAAACGTTGAGAGAGGAAATCCAGCAGGCTGACGGTGACGATGATGAGCACCATCAGGGCGCAGGTTTGCTGGAACTGGAAACCGCGAATCGCTTCCCACAGGGTGACGCCAATCCCGCCTGCGCCGACCATGCCGACCACGGTGGCGGAGCGGACGTTGGACTCAAAGCGGTACAGGGAGTAGGAGATCAGCAGCGGCATCACCTGAGGCAGAACGCCGTAGAGGATCTCTTCGATTTTATTGGCACCCGTGGCGCGGATGCCTTCCACCGGACCGGGTTCAATGGCTTCGACCGCCTCGGAGAGCAGCTTGGAGAGCACGCCGGTGGTGTGGATGAACAGCGCCATGACGCCCGCGAACGGACCCAGGCCGACGGCGACCACGAACAGCATCGCAAAGACCATTTCGTTGATGGCGCGGCAGGCGTCCATCAGGCGGCGCATGGGCTGGTATACCCACCATGGCACGATGTTTTCGGCGCTCATCAGGCCAAACGGAACGGAGAGAATAACGGCCAGCGCGGTGCCCCAGACGGCGATTTGCAGGGTGACCGCCATTTCGCTGAGGTAATCCTGCCACTGGCTGAAGTCCGGCGGGAAGAAGTCGGCGGCGAAGGTCGCCATGTTGCCAGCGTCTTTGAAGAGCAGCAGCGGATCCATTTCCGCGCCCTTCCAGGAGATAACCAGCACCGCCAGCAGGATGGCCCAGCTTATGAGCGAGAACCAGCTGCGCTTTGGCGGCGGGAGGGTGATGGTTTGCATGTTGGCTCCTTAATCTGTTCTCCCTCTCCCTCAAGGGAGAGGGGACAAAGTTACTGCACCGCTTTATTCACGCTGGTCATCGCGCCGAGCGCGGCGGTCAGGCGGTCGAGGTCTTCAAGCTGGGCCTGAATCGCGGCCACTTTGCTGGTCTTTTCCTCGTCCTTCAGTCCCTTGTTGTCCTTGACGCCCTGCATCTCTTTAAACAGCGCCAGCTGGCGAATCGGAACCAGCTGCAGGTCGCTTGACGGGCGGAACGGTGCCCAGCCCAGACGTTCGAGAACCGCTTTCTCTTCCGGCGTTTTGCCATAGGTCATAAAGAAGTCGTACACCTTGTCCTTGGTGCTTTCGGACAGGTTTTTACGCCACACGATCGGGTCGCCCGGGATCAGTGGCGATTTCCAGATAACCTTGATCTCTTTAAGCTTGTCCGGCGCTGAGGTTTTCAGCTTGTCGAGGTTCTCGGTGTTGTTGGTGGCAACGTCCACCTGCTTGTTGGCCACGGCCAGCGCGTTGGTTTCATGGCTGGCGTTTACGGTGCGCTTGAAGTCGCTGGCGGAGGCGTTGTTTTTGGCGAAGACGTAGTAGCCAGGGACAAGGTAGCCGGAGGTAGAGTTCGGGTCGCCGTTGCCGAAGGTCAGCTCTTTGCGTTTGGCGAGCATGTCATTGAGGTTGTTGATCGGGCTGTCTTTGTTGACGATCAGCACGCTCCAGTAGCCAGGAGAGCCATCGGCCGCGACGGTCTGGGCAAAGACCTGGCCGTTCGCGCGGTCCACCGCTTCCATGGCGGAGAGGTTGCCGTACCAGGCGATGTCCACTTTATTAAAGCGCATCCCCTGGATGATGCCCGCATAGTCCGGGGCGAAGAAGGCGTTCACTTTGATCCCCAGCTTGGTTTCCATATCTTTCAGGAACGGTTCCCACTGAGGCTTCAGGTTCTGCTGTGATTCCGTCGAAATAATGTCGAAGTTCAGCGATTTTTCCTGCTCTTCCGCATACGCTGGGCTTAACAGGGTGCTGATGCTGAACATGCTGGTAAAGGCCAGCGCGGCAACGGCTTTGTAGCTCATGTACTTTCCTCGGATCGGGTTTAATTAAGCAGCCTGCGCGTTCTCTTCGACGCGGTTAATGCTGCGGTAGAGATGGTCAAAACGTTCGTTATCGAACTGATGGCTCGCGCCATCAAAGAACACGTGCCCCTGACGCAGGGCGACGATGCGCTCGCAGTAGCGCAGGGCGTAATCAACCTGATGCAGCGTGACCACTACGGTGATGCCGTCGTTCTGGTTAATGTCGCGCAGGGTCTCCATCACGATGCGGGCGGACTCCGGGTCCAGCGAGGCGATGGGTTCGTCAGCAAGAATGATTTGCGCTTTCTGCATCAGCGCGCGCGCAATCGCCACGCGCTGCTGTTGCCCGCCGGACAGGGTAGAGACGCGCTGGTGGGCGAAGTGCGCCATGCCGACTCGGGTCAGCGCCTGCAAGGCTTCCTGCTTCTGGGAAGGGGAGAACCAGCGCAGACAGGTGCGCCAGAACGGGGTGCTGCCGAGCGCGCCAATCAGCACGTTCTCCAGTACAGTCAGGCGGTTTACCAGGTTGAACTGCTGGAAGATGTAGCCCGTCTGGGCGCGGCTCTTGCGGATATCGCTCGCCAGACGCCCGGCGCGCTGGACGGTATTACCCAGCAGCTCGACGTGGCTTTCCGGCGTTTTATCGCCGGTGATAAGCCCGCTCAAATGGCGCAGAAGGGTAGATTTACCCGAGCCAGAAGGCCCGAGAAGCGCCACCATGTTGCCCTGCCGGACGGTCAGATCAACGGCATGCAGAGCCTTGTTGTGATTAAAGGTCTTGCTCAGTTTCTCGACGCGGATGACGGTTTGCATGTGCTGGGCCTCACGATAAATGTGGCCTCATGCTGGCGCATCAATGTGACATTTGGGTTAAGTGCAGGTTGCGGGAGTTTGAAGAGTTGAAGTGAAAGCGATGACAGTTACTGTAGGCCCGGTAAGCGCAGCGCCACCGGGCGCTTTTGCTGGCTGCGCTGCGCGTGTCCTGCCTACGACGTTTGTTGCTTAACGACGTTAATCATCCACGGCACGCCGTACTTATCGGTGACTCTACCAAAACCATGTGCCCAGAAGGTTTCCTGCCAGGCCATGTCGATATTCCCGCCCGCGGCGAGGTTGTCGAACCAGCGTTTGCCTTCATGGACGTCCTGGGTGTCGAGAACCAGGGTAAAGCCCGCGTACTGCGCGTTGCTGCCGGGCGGCATCCCGTCGCTCATCATGATATCGCTGCCCGCAATGCGGACGTTGGAGTGGGCGATAGCCGAATCCGGAAATTGCATACCGGACGGACAGCCTTCATCGCTGTTATCGCTTTTTGGCATTTCGCCGAAGGTGATTTTATAGAGAAGTTCTGCGCCGACGGCTTGCTGGTAAAAGGCGGTGGCCTCAGCGCAGTTGCCGGCAAAAGAGATGTAGGGACTTAACGGCATAATCTTTACCTCACGTAAGATAAGCCCGTTAAGTGTAGTGCCCGAAAGCCCGGTAAGCGAAGCGCCACCGGGCGGGTAAATCAGTTCTTTTTCACAAACTCTGATTTCAGCTTCATCGGACCGAAGCCGTCAATTTTGCAGTCGATATTATGATCGCCTTCAACCAGACGGATATTCTTCACTTTGGTGCCGATCTTCAGCATGGAAGAGCTGCCTTTCACTTTCAGATCTTTAATCACGGTTACGCTGTCGCCGTCCGCCAGCAGATTGCCGTTCGCATCTTTGACGACAAGTGCATCAGCATCGTTTGATGGTTCGGCATCATTCCATTCATGAGCGCATTCCGGGCAGATGAACATGCCATTATCTTCATAGGTGTATTCAGAATTGCATTTTGGGCAGTGTGGGAGTGACATATCGGTATCCTCAAAAAGTGTAAACGCGCTGGAAAGTGCCAGCTAAATGACGGCAGCGTGCCGAAAAAGGCGGCAAGTATAGCGCAAATCCACACGTTTGTCGGTGACATTGTGAATTAAAAAAATGCAAAAAACGTATTGGGAGTGACACTTCCTGTCAGTCAGTTAAGCGATGCTGACCTCATTAACACGGTGGGAAGAAATGACGCTAAATATATCGAATATTTTATTGCGGCAAATTGCTACGTTCCTTCATTTCGGATAAGGTGAAGCGACACATTGTTATTTATCTCTGGACTTCGCTGCTCTACATATCTTATGGCAGTGGGGTATTACCTCTCTTTTTAGGGGGGAAATAATGATGATATATCCTGAAGTTTCTTAAAAATGGGCTACGCTTTTTTTCTTTTGGCTGTCAGGCCAGGAGGGAAGCTATACACGCCATGCAAGGATAGTGAATTATTTCTGATTATCATCAATCAGTTATATTTCGGCGAACATGTTTTCCACACGTAATCATATAAGCCTGAACAACATAATTAATACCAGTGGCTTAATAAAAGTAATAAATTTGCGTTAAGGAAAGGCTTTTATCATGCACACACAGACCATTTTTGAATTAAGCCAGGAAGCTGAGCGTTTGCTACAGCTTGCCCTGCAAAACCTTGATACGTTGAAATCAATGCCGACTGCGATGCTGGAGAGCACTGCGGCTGCTATTACGGGTGAAAAGAACAACGTTTTACCTTTGCATTTTAGCGCGCGCGGCGTCGAAGCGCAGCAGGCGATGCTGAATAATGAATTACGAAAAATAACCCGGCTGGAAATGGTCCTGGCTATTGTGGGCACCATGAAGGCGGGGAAATCAACCACCATTAATGCGATTGTGGGGACCGAAGTGTTGCCGAATCGCAATCGTCCGATGACGGCACTTCCTACCCTGATTCGCCACACGCCGGGTCAGAAGGAGCCGGTGCTGCATTTCTCGCATGCCTCGCCCATTGATGAATTGATCCAACTGCTCCAGAAAAAGCTATGCGATTACGACCGCGGGAAGCTGGCTCAGCGTCTGGAAATTGATAAAGACATGAATACGCTGCTGGAGCGCATTGAAAAAGGGGAAGCGTTTGAGAAGCATCACCTGGGCGCGCAGCCGATATTTCACTGTCTGAAAAGTCTCAACGACCTGGTGAGGCTTTCCCAGGCATTAGGTGTAGAGTTTCCGTTCTCTGAGTATGCGGCTATCGAACATATCCCGGTAATTGAAGTGGAGTTCGTGCATCTTGCGGGTCTGGATGCTCACCTCGGACAGCTGACGCTGCTCGATACGCCCGGGCCGAATGAGGCCGGACAGCCGCACCTGCAAAAAATGCTCAGCGAGCAATTGTCCCGCGCGTCGGCGGTGCTGGCCGTGATGGATTATACCCAGCTTAAATCCATTTCTGATGAAGAAGTCCGCCAGGCCATTTCCGCAGCGGGAAAATCAGTGCCGCTGTATGCGCTGGTCAATAAATTCGATCAGAAAGATCGCAATAGCGACGATGAAGAGCAGATCCGGGCGATGATCTCCGGCACCTTAATGAAAGGCAATATTTCGCCTGGCCAGATCTACCCCGTTTCGTCCATGTGGGCCTATCTGGCGAACCGCGCTCGCTACGAGATGAGTACCCACGGACAACTGCCGGATCATCAGGAGCAACCCTGGGTGCAGGATTTTGCTGAAGCTGCGCTTGGACGTCGCTGGCGTACGGCGGACCTGGACGATATCGACCATATTCGTCATTCTGCCGATTTGCTCTGGGAAGATTCGCTATTCGAACAACCGATACGCAAACTGATTTACGCCGCCTATGCCAATGCTTCACTTTACGCGCTGCGTTCTGCTTCGCATAAACTGCTCAACTATGCACAAAATGCCCGGGAGTACCTCGACTTCCGCTATCAGGGGCTGACGGTTGCCTTTGAGGCGCTGGAACTGAACATCGCACGTCTGGAAGAGGACATGGCGCTTCTGCAGACGCGTCAGAGCGTGGTGAGCGATGAGGTGAAACATGAGGTTGAAGAGGCGCTGAACGCCACTGCGGACTTTATGGGTGCCCAAAAAACTGCGCTTCACCAGGCGATTGGTGAGGTGTTCAGCGCTCAGCATATTCTTGATTTGGCAGGTATCGATCGGCAGAACCTTCGCGGTGACGAGGCGCACGAGCTGAAACAGCTGGTTCTGGAAGATGAAGGGCAGGCGCAGATCGCGCTGAGTAAAATCCGCTCCTCCTGCGAGCTGGTGATGCTCGATGCACAGACGAAGATTTGCCGGGAGCTGGCGTTACGCTTCGACCAGCTTGAATCTACGCTGGCGCGTTCCCTGAACGAAGCCATGCGCCCCATCGAAACGCGTATTAAAGAGCATCTGAGCCATGCGGGGTTTCGGGCGCGGATCAGTTTCCCCGCGTTTCAGGCAAGCCAGCTTAACTTCAATACGCGAGCGCTGTTCAACGATGCGATTGCACAGGACGACAGCCAGGCCGCCCCTCCCTCCGGCGGGAGCAGCATGCGTGAAACGGTCTCTCGTTGGCTCAATAATCCGGGCTGGGGCTGGGATGAGTATGTGGAAACGCGCACGCGCTATGTTATCGACATTGCGCAGCTACATGACAAATTTAAGCAACATATTGATCAGTTTTGTGAACAAATACGTAAAGCTTTGTCCGCGCAGGTCGATGTCTCTGTTACGGCAGGAATGGCAACGTTCTTTGCAGAATTTTCGTTGTGCCTGACCGGGTTACAGGAAAGCTTGCGTGATAGCCTCGCAGTGCGTCAACAGAATGAGCATTCAACCCGAGCGCTCTGCCAGTTGTTGAAGCAAAGTATTACTACTGCGACGTGGATACAGGAAGATACCCGACTGTTACGCGATGATATTCAAACTCTATTCGCGGCAGAGCAACCATGACAACACCACTACTGGATGGCCCCGGGCGAACGCTGGAGTGTATTAATCCAAAATTTATGGTCGATCTGGTTCAGGGAGTGGACGCGGCGCGTCATCCTCACCTGGGACCTCAACAGCTTCAGTTTCGTGAGCGTTTGACTCAGGAAATCATGACGCATACCCGGCTACGCCCCTGGGCGATGGCGGGTATGCTCAATGAAAATGCGGCGCTGCGCCTGGGGCTGGCGGAAAAACTGGCCGGCATGCTTGACCCGGGTCATCTCGCGCTGACGCTGATGGCAGAGAAACTGATTGCTTTGCGCCAGCAGACGCACCCGCGCGCCCAGCAGTCCCCCGGATTGATGCAGCAGTACGCTGAACTCTCTTCTCATTTTACCCAACGCGCCGCCTGGAAAGAGAAGGCGCTAACCCAGCGCGGGCTTACGGTGCAGGCGGGCGAGCACAGCGAGCAGATTTTTACCCGCTGGCGGGCCGGACATTATGATGGCTGGTCGCTGGCAGGGCGCTGTTTTATCGTCCTGGAAGAGCTGCGCTGGGGGGCATTTGGTGACGCATGCCGCCTCGCGAATGAAGATGTGGCGGCAATGCTTAAGGATAACCTGCGCAGCATGGCGGCTAACTATCTGGCGCAGGGTATCAATGCGTCACCCACGACCCGCCATTTCTATCACCAGTGGCTTACAACGCCGGCCTCTCCGGGCTTAATCGATCATAAAGATATGCTGGGCTGGCTGGGGGACTGGTGTCAGGCGGATCAACATCCGGTGAGCTGGTCAGTGACGCAAAACTGGCAGACCGTCGCGCTGGGCATGCCGCGGCTCTGTTCGGCAAAACGGCTGGTGGACGGGATGGTGGAAGAAATTTTTGGATGAATCCCTTATCACCCCCGCTCCTCTCCCCGAGGGGAGAGGGGATGATCTGATGCGGTGTGTTAATGATTCGCTTCTATTGGTTTCGGTTCAGGCTGGGTCTCATGCATATTCCCGTAGCGCTTCGCATATAGCGCCGTGATGATGGGCACCAGAATCGCGGTGACAATCACGCTCGCGGCAACCAGTGCAGTCGCTGAAGCAGCGACCGGTTCGAAGGCCGGGTTAATCTGAGCAATAATCACCGGGTTTGCGACAGCAGCACCTGCGGCTGAAGAGGCGGCGACGCCCGCCGTGCCGTTTCCTCCTCCGATTACGCGGTCAGCAATAATCAGCGGAATGCCGGTGATGACGATCACGGCGACACCCAGCACAATGCCCAGCAGGCCGGTATCGAGAATGACCTTCAGGTTGATGGTGTTCCCCAGTGCGAAACCGAAGAAAGGGATCAGCACCGGCGTGGCTTTGCTGAAGAAATCACGCAGATCGCGATCGAGATTGCCAAGGGCGAAACCGACCAGGAAGGGCAAGATCGCGCCGACAAAGTGGTGGGGTTCAAACGAGGCCAGGCCAGCAGACCCCAGGATCAGCATCGTCATCAGCGGGCCAGATTCCAGAGACATCAACACAAATGCGCCGGACTCTTCTTTCGTTCCGTACTGGTTCATCAGGCTGGCGTATAATCCGCCGTTGGTCATGTCCATCGCCGAGACAATCGCCAGGACCGATAAACCCGCGAAAAACCCGGTCTGAATTCCATTCTCCGGAATGAACATTGCGCATATCATTGCCGCCGCCCAGGCTACCGCTATTTTGGTTATCACCAGCGTTCCGGATTTCCGTAATACGGTACCCGTTGCCCGCAAATTAATGGACGCGCCGATACAAAAAAACCAGACGGCAAGAATCGGAACCGTGCCCGTTATCATGCCTTTAGTGAAACCGCCAAAATAAGCTCCGGTATTGGGAGCAAGGGTATTCAGGATCGCGCCCAGCACCAGCGGAACCAGCATCATACCGCCAGGAATGCGTTCTATCGTGGCTTTAATCTTCATAGACAAACCTCACATCGGATCCCGCAGCATGGGGGATAGGTGTTAAAAATTAGTCAATAAATTCAATTGATTGCTCTTATTGCGTGCCGTCTTTTTTCGATGACCCAGCAACATAATTAAATGTGTGCTCGCGATTAGCCTCTTTTGAAAACACATAAAACGTTGTATTCGGATTTATCATGCGATCATTGGAATATTGATTCAATGAAAATAAAACATCGTTTTAGTTATCTTTGTCACATATTCAATGTAAAGCTTGAGGCCGGATCCTGTTGATGAAAATTTATGTAAAGGTGATGTGAATTAACGTGGTTTGTTTTTCTGTTACGAAAGAAATAAAAACGCGCGTGAGGATGTTCTTTTGGGGAGGGTAAGGAAGTGCTTATTGGCATTCCTTGACAAAAATTGGACTGAGTTGACCAGACGCAAAAATATATGTGAAGTTGATCACAAATATAAACGCTGGTAGGGTAAAAAGGTCATTAACTGCCCAGGCAGGCGTCAACAGGTTCGGTTGTATCGATGTAAAACGTCAATGTAAGTAAACCTGCTACGCTTGAATAAGGCGATTCGCATGGAGCGGATCCCATGGTTCACAGAACGCATACTGGACTGTGAAACAGACAGGGCCGAGTCAACGAGGATAGCTATGCTGAGAAGGAAAAAGATTAAACCCATCACGCTTCGCGACGTCACCATTATTGATGACGCAAAGCTGCGTAAAGCGATTACCGCAGCCTCGCTCGGTAATGCGATGGAATGGTTCGATTTTGGTGTCTACGGTTTTGTGGCCTATGCTTTAGGTAAAGTGTTTTTCCCCGGGGCCGATCCCAGCCTGCAGATGATTGCCGCACTGGGTACGTTCTCCGTTCCCTTCCTGATTCGCCCGCTGGGTGGTCTGTTCTTCGGTATGCTCGGCGATAAATATGGTCGCCAGAAGATCCTTGCTATCACCATCGTTATTATGTCGATCAGTACATTCTGTATCGGCCTTATACCCTCTTACGCCACCATCGGCATTTGGGCACCCATTCTCCTGCTGATTTGTAAGATGGCCCAGGGCTTCTCCGTAGGCGGTGAATATACCGGAGCCTCGATCTTCGTTGCCGAGTATTCCCCGGACCGTAAGCGCGGTTTTATGGGAAGCTGGCTGGACTTCGGCTCGATTGCCGGGTTTGTCCTGGGGGCGGGCGTCGTGGTGCTGATTTCAACCGTGGTGGGTGAAGATAACTTCCTCGACTGGGGCTGGCGTATTCCGTTCTTCCTGGCATTGCCGCTGGGGATTATTGGCCTCTACCTGCGTCATGCGCTGGAAGAGACGCCTGCCTTCCAGCAGCACGTCGATAAACTGGAGCAGGGTGACCGCGAAGGGCTGCAGGATGGTCCTAAGGTATCGTTCAAAGAGATTGCCACTAAGCACTGGCGCAGCCTGCTGACCTGTATTGGTCTGGTGATTTCGACCAACGTGACCTACTACATGCTGTTGACCTACATGCCGAGCTATCTGTCGCATAACCTGCACTATTCGGAAGATCACGGTGTGCTGATTATTATCGCCATCATGGTGGGTATGCTGTTTGTGCAGCCGATTATGGGTCTGTTGAGTGACCGTTTTGGTCGTCGACCGTTCATTATTCTGGGAAGCGTTGCGCTGTTTGCTCTGGCAATCCCGGCATTTATTCTTATTAACAGTGATGTGCTGGGGCTGATTTTTGCCGGTCTGCTGATGCTGGCGGTGATCCTTAACTGCTTTATCGGGGTGATGGCCTCAACGCTGCCCGCAATGTTCCCGACCCACATTCGCTACAGCGCGCTGGCCGCAGCCTTTAACATCTCGGTGCTGATTGCCGGTCTGACCCCAACGCTTGCCGCCTCGCTGGTGGAGAGCACACAGAACCTGATGATGCCTGCTTATTACCTGATGGTGATCGCGGTGATTGGTTTGATTACCGGTATTACCATGAAGGAGACGGCAAATCGTCCTCTGAAAGGCGCAACGCCTGCGGCATCGGATATCCAGGAAGCGAAAGAGATCCTGCGTGAGCACTACGATAATGTAGAGCAGAAGATTGAGGATATTGACGCCGAGATTGAAGAGCTGCAGAAAAAACGCTCCCGACTGGTGGATCAGCATCCACGCATCAACGAGTAATAAATAAACCCGCCAACGGCGGGTTTTCTTTTATTAGCATCCGGCAGCGATGTAGTCGCCATTGGCACTGATGGGGATCACCGTCAGGAACAGCACTGTCGCGAATAGGATCAGGACTATCCCTCCGGCTATTTTGACTGCCGGTACCAGCCATCTTAATGAGGCGCTTTCTCCGAACCAGGTCACCGTGCGTTCGCGGGCGTACCTTACAGCAAGGGACAGCCCCACAATAGAGAGGGCGGTTCCCAGAGACATGGTCATGACTGCGGCCACCCCCCAGGTGACAATGCCCAGCGCGTTCGAAAACATCAGAATCATGATCGCCCCGCTGCACGGGCGTGCGCCAATCGCCAGAATCACGCCCAGACGGGTTTTCCAGTCGCCCTGCGTCAGGTCTGTACCTACGCCGTGATGGCCGCAGCCACAGTGTTCGTCGTGCTGATGAAGTGGCTTAATGGCAGAGACAGACATTCTGCGCGGACGCAGACTTTTCAGCGCCTGGTAAATGACAAATGCGCCGAATGCGCCAATAAGCACTGCGCTGATCTTCTCCACATACCAGCGGCTGGTACTAATATCCCCTGAGGCGAGGTTAAATCCTACCGCCAGAATAAAGACAAACAGAATGGCGCTGACGCCCTGCATCAGGCTACCCAAGAAGGGGACGACCCGGGCGGCCAGCTCGCTTTCCTTATTGGTGGTCAGATAGGTCGTCACGATGAACTTTCCGTGCCCGGGTCCGATGGCGTGAAGGACACCATAAAGGAAAGCCCCCGTTAACAGCCATAATCCGCCGCTGTACTGGTGGTTATTAAGCTGCAGCAGATACATCACCAGATAGCGGTGCAGCGTAATTTGCGTGGCGAGACACCACTGGATAAAGGCGTTCCAGTGCGCATGCAGGGTAAAACCCGCAAAGAGAAGTGCCAGCAGCATCACCCCTGCTGTAGGGAGACGCCAGTCGCGGGTGAGGCGTTGTATGGTCATGAGGGTGGGCCTGAACAGAGGAGAATATTTGCCGCTAGTATAGTTGATCTTCTCGCTCAATTCGTGGGATCGCGTCGGGAACCGTGCATGATTGTGGATAACTTTGTGCATAAAAGGGTATAAGGCGGGGTTTTGCTGGGGAATGCAGCAGTCAGTCATTTTTTTGCAACTTTTCGGTTGCGGTCGTTCGGGAACTCCCTATAATGCGCCTCCATCGACACGGCGGATGTGAATCACTTCACAAACAGCCCGGTCGGTTGAAGAGAAAAAATTCTGAAATAACGGGTTGACTCTGAAAGAGGAAAGCGTAATATACGCCACCTCGCAACGGTGAGCGAAAGCCGCGTTGCACTGCTCTTTAACAATTTATCAGACAATCTGTGTGGGCACTCAAAGTGACATGGATTCTTAACGTCGCAAGACGAAAAATGAATACCAAGTCTCTGAGTGAACATGCGTAATTCATTACGAAGTTTAATTCACGAGCATCAAACTTAAATTGAAGAGTTTGATCATGGCTCAGATTGAACGCTGGCGGCAGGCCTAACACATGCAAGTCGAGCGGTAACACAGGGAGCTTGCTCCCGGGTGACGAGCGGCGGACGGGTGAGTAATGTCTGGGAAACTGCCTGATGGAGGGGGATAACTACTGGAAACGGTAGCTAATACCGCATAACGTCGCAAGACCAAAGAGGGGGACCTTCGGGCCTCTTGCCATCAGATGTGCCCAGATGGGATTAGCTAGTAGGTGGGGTAACGGCTCACCTAGGCGACGATCCCTAGCTGGTCTGAGAGGATGACCAGCCACACTGGAACTGAGACACGGTCCAGACTCCTACGGGAGGCAGCAGTGGGGAATATTGCACAATGGGCGCAAGCCTGATGCAGCCATGCCGCGTGTATGAAGAAGGCCTTCGGGTTGTAAAGTACTTTCAGCGGGGAGGAAGGCGTTGTGGTTAATAACCACAGCGATTGACGTTACCCGCAGAAGAAGCACCGGCTAACTCCGTGCCAGCAGCCGCGGTAATACGGAGGGTGCAAGCGTTAATCGGAATTACTGGGCGTAAAGCGCACGCAGGCGGTCTGTCAAGTCGGATGTGAAATCCCCGGGCTCAACCTGGGAACTGCATTCGAAACTGGCAGGCTAGAGTCTTGTAGAGGGGGGTAGAATTCCAGGTGTAGCGGTGAAATGCGTAGAGATCTGGAGGAATACCGGTGGCGAAGGCGGCCCCCTGGACAAAGACTGACGCTCAGGTGCGAAAGCGTGGGGAGCAAACAGGATTAGATACCCTGGTAGTCCACGCCGTAAACGATGTCGACTTGGAGGTTGTGCCCTTGAGGCGTGGCTTCCGGAGCTAACGCGTTAAGTCGACCGCCTGGGGAGTACGGCCGCAAGGTTAAAACTCAAATGAATTGACGGGGGCCCGCACAAGCGGTGGAGCATGTGGTTTAATTCGATGCAACGCGAAGAACCTTACCTACTCTTGACATCCAGAGAACTTTCCAGAGATGGATTGGTGCCTTCGGGAACTCTGAGACAGGTGCTGCATGGCTGTCGTCAGCTCGTGTTGTGAAATGTTGGGTTAAGTCCCGCAACGAGCGCAACCCTTATCCTTTGTTGCCAGCGGTTAGGCCGGGAACTCAAAGGAGACTGCCAGTGATAAACTGGAGGAAGGTGGGGATGACGTCAAGTCATCATGGCCCTTACGAGTAGGGCTACACACGTGCTACAATGGCGCATACAAAGAGAAGCGACCTCGCGAGAGCAAGCGGACCTCATAAAGTGCGTCGTAGTCCGGATTGGAGTCTGCAACTCGACTCCATGAAGTCGGAATCGCTAGTAATCGTAGATCAGAATGCTACGGTGAATACGTTCCCGGGCCTTGTACACACCGCCCGTCACACCATGGGAGTGGGTTGCAAAAGAAGTAGGTAGCTTAACCTTCGGGAGGGCGCTTACCACTTTGTGATTCATGACTGGGGTGAAGTCGTAACAAGGTAACCGTAGGGGAACCTGCGGTTGGATCACCTCCTTACCTTAAAGAACCTGCCTTTGCAGTGCTCACACAGATTGTCTGATGAAAAACAGCAGTAAAAATCTCTGCAGGCTTGTAGCTCAGGTGGTTAGAGCGCACCCCTGATAAGGGTGAGGTCGGTGGTTCAAGTCCACTCAGGCCTACCAAACTCCTTTTAAAGGATGAGCGGTACAGAGATTGCAAAACGATGGGGCTATAGCTCAGCTGGGAGAGCGCCTGCTTTGCACGCAGGAGGTCTGCGGTTCGATCCCGCATAGCTCCACCATCTTTTACTGCAAACACAAGAAAACTTCAGAGTGAACCTGAAAAGGTGCACTGCGAAGTTTTGCTCTTTAAAAATCTGGATCAAGCTGAAAATTGAAACGACACATCTTAATGGTGTGTTCGAGTCTCTCAAATTTTCGCAATCAGAAGTGAAACATCTTCGGGTTGTGAGGTTAAGCGACTAAGCGTACACGGTGGATGCCCTGGCAGTCAGAGGCGATGAAGGACGTGCTAATCTGCGAAAAGCGCCGGCGAGGTGATATGAACCTTTGACCCGGCGATGTCCGAATGGGGAAACCCAGTGCAATTCGTTGCACTATCGTTAACTGAATACATAGGTTAACGAGGCGAACCGGGGGAACTGAAACATCTAAGTACCCCGAGGAAAAGAAATCAACCGAGATTCCCCCAGTAGCGGCGAGCGAACGGGGAGCAGCCCAGAGTCTGAATCAGCTTGTGTGTTAGTGGAAGCGTCTGGAAAGTCGCACGGTACAGGGTGACAGTCCCGTACACGAAAGCACACAGGCTGTGAACTCGAAGAGTAGGGCGGGACACGTGGTATCCTGTCTGAATATGGGGGGACCATCCTCCAAGGCTAAATACTCCTGACTGACCGATAGTGAACCAGTACCGTGAGGGAAAGGCGAAAAGAACCCCGGCGAGGGGAGTGAAAAAGAACCTGAAACCGTGTACGTACAAGCAGTGGGAGCACCTTCGTGGTGTGACTGCGTACCTTTTGTATAATGGGTCAGCGACTTATATTCTGTAGCAAGGTTAACCGTATAGGGGAGCCGAAGGGAAACCGAGTCTTAACTGGGCGTTAAGTTGCAGGGTATAGACCCGAAACCCGGTGATCTAGCCATGGGCAGGTTGAAGGTTGGGTAACACTAACTGGAGGACCGAACCGACTAATGTTGAAAAATTAGCGGATGACTTGTGGCTGGGGGTGAAAGGCCAATCAAACCGGGAGATAGCTGGTTCTCCCCGAAAGCTATTTAGGTAGCGCCTCGTGAACTCATCTTCGGGGGTAGAGCACTGTTTCGGCTAGGGGGCCATCCCGGCTTACCAACCCGATGCAAACTACGAATACCGAAGAATGTTATCACGGGAGACACACGGCGGGTGCTAACGTCCGTCGTGAAGAGGGAAACAACCCAGACCGCCAGCTAAGGTCCCAAAGTCATGGTTAAGTGGGAAACGATGTGGGAAGGCACAGACAGCCAGGATGTTGGCTTAGAAGCAGCCATCATTTAAAGAAAGCGTAATAGCTCACTGGTCGAGTCGGCCTGCGCGGAAGATGTAACGGGGCTAAACCATGCACCGAAGCTGCGGCAGCGACGCTTATGCGTTGTTGGGTAGGGGAGCGTTCTGTAAGCCGTTGAAGGTGTGCTGTGAGGCATGCTGGAGGTATCAGAAGTGCGAATGCTGACATAAGTAACGATAAAGCGGGTGAAAAGCCCGCTCGCCGGAAGACCAAGGGTTCCTGTCCAACGTTAATCGGGGCAGGGTGAGTCGACCCCTAAGGCGAGGCCGAAAGGCGTAGTCGATGGGAAACAGGTTAATATTCCTGTACTTGGTGTTACTGCGAAGGGGGGACGGAGAAGGCTATGTTAGCCGGGCGACGGTTGTCCCGGTTTAAGCATGTAGGCGGAACGATTAGGTAAATCCGGTCGTTTTTTAACGCTGAGGTGTGATGACGAGGCACTACGGTGCTGAAGTAACAAATGCCCTGCTTCCAGGAAAAGCCTCTAAGCATCAGGTAACATCAAATCGTACCCCAAACCGACACAGGTGGTCAGGTAGAGAATACCAAGGCGCTTGAGAGAACTCGGGTGAAGGAACTAGGCAAAATGGTGCCGTAACTTCGGGAGAAGGCACGCTGATATGTAGGTGAAGCCCCTGCGGGTGGAGCTGAAATCAGTCGAAGATACCAGCTGGCTGCAACTGTTTATTAAAAACACAGCACTGTGCAAACACGAAAGTGGACGTATACGGTGTGACGCCTGCCCGGTGCCGGAAGGTTAATTGATGGGGTTAGCGGTAACGCGAAGCTCTTGATCGAAGCCCCGGTAAACGGCGGCCGTAACTATAACGGTCCTAAGGTAGCGAAATTCCTTGTCGGGTAAGTTCCGACCTGCACGAATGGCGTAATGATGGCCAGGCTGTCTCCACCCGAGACTCAGTGAAATTGAACTCGCTGTGAAGATGCAGTGTACCCGCGGCAAGACGGAAAGACCCCGTGAACCTTTACTATAGCTTGACACTGAACACTGGTCCTTGATGTGTAGGATAGGTGGGAGGCTTTGAAGCGTGGACGCCAGTCTGCGTGGAGCCGTCCTTGAAATACCACCCTTTAATGGCTGGTGTTCTAACGTAGACCCGTGATCCGGGTTGCGGACAGTGTCTGGTGGGTAGTTTGACTGGGGCGGTCTCCTCCCAAAGAGTAACGGAGGAGCACGAAGGTTAGCTAATCCTGGTCGGACATCAGGAGGTTAGTGCAATGGCATAAGCTAGCTTGACTGCGAGAGTGACGGCTCGAGCAGGTGCGAAAGCAGGTCATAGTGATCCGGTGGTTCTGAATGGAAGGGCCATCGCTCAACGGATAAAAGGTACTCCGGGGATAACAGGCTGATACCGCCCAAGAGTTCATATCGACGGCGGTGTTTGGCACCTCGATGTCGGCTCATCACATCCTGGGGCTGAAGTAGGTCCCAAGGGTATGGCTGTTCGCCATTTAAAGTGGTACGCGAGCTGGGTTTAGAACGTCGTGAGACAGTTCGGTCCCTATCTGCCGTGGGCGCTGGAGAATTGAGGGGGGCTGCTCCTAGTACGAGAGGACCGGAGTGGACGCATCACTGGTGTTCGGGTTGTCATGCCAATGGCACTGCCCGGTAGCTAAATGCGGAAAAGATAAGTGCTGAAAGCATCTAAGCACGAAACTTGCCCCGAGATGAGTTCTCCCTGACCCTTTAAGGGTCCTGAAGGAACGTTGAAGACGACGACGTTGATAGGTCGGGTGTGTAAGCGCAGCGATGCGTTGAGCTAACCGATACTAATGAACCGTGAGGCTTAACCTTACAACGCCGAAGATGTTTTGGCGAAGAGACAAAACAATCAATTTCAGCCTGATACAGATTTAACAGAATTTGCCTGGCGGCTTTAGCGCGGTGGTCCCACCTGACCCCATGCCGAACTCAGAAGTGAAACGCCGTAGCGCCGATGGTAGTGTGGGGTCTCCCCATGTTAGAGTAGGGAACTGCCAGGCATCAAACATAAGAACCCCGTACCGAAAGGTGCGGGGTTTTTTGCTTTGTGCTCAGAAAAAACCGGTGTCGCTGCACTTGCCGGATCTACGGGTTTAGTAGGCCCGATAAGGTAAAGCTGCAAATTGGCAATACAGACCGCACGATCCCACGACAAAGAGAAACAAGAATACAAAGAAGAGATTTATAAACGCAGAAAAGCAAAAACCCAGCCATAGGCTGGGTTCTTTAAATAGTGGTGCCCGGACTCGGAATCGAACCAAGGACACGGGGATTTTCAATCCCCTGCTCTACCGACTGAGCTATCCGGGCAACGGAGCGCATTAAACCGCAATCACGCTCTATCGTCAACATTATTTCGGGAAAAGCTGTTCAACTGCTTAAGTTTACGGCAATCTGTCCGCTTTCGCCGCGAAAATGCACAAATCTTCCAGACAGAACCAGTGTAATACGGCAATGCTGATAGTAAGAGGAGGGCAGTATGGTGAATGACTGGCTTGAACTGCGTCAGCATGCAGATACGGGTATTGAGACGATTAAAGCGCATTTCGAAGGGCATGCATTTGATCCGCACTGGCACGATAGCTACCTGGTAGGGATAACCCTCTCCGGCACGCAGCAGTTTCACTGCCGCCGTGAGCGTCATCGCAGCCAGCCGGGCGACGCTTTCCTCCTCGAGCCTGGTGAAATCCACGACGGAGATGCGCCTGTAGAGGGTGGTTTTACCTATCTGACCTTCTATCTTGATGAGCGCTGGCTTATCCGTGCGCTACAGGGGCTTTACGAATCTACTCCCGGGAGTTATTCACTCCACTTTGCCCAAACGTTGACGCGGGAGCCGCAGCTGGTGCGCGCTATCGGCGAGACATTTTCCACCCTGCATAATAATGAGTTGAAGATCGTTCAGCAGAGCGCAATGGATAATCTGCTCTCCCGCATCACCGCCCATTGCCACTGGCGTAAAAAGCTGCCGTCGCAGTTACAAAGTGCTGCCGTGGCGTACCGTGCGCGCGACTATCTCTATGCTCATATCGGCGAGAACGTAGGGCTATCAGACCTTGCGCGCGAGACGGGCACCGATCGCTTCACCCTGACGCGCTGTTTTAAGCGCGAGTTCAACCTGGCGCCTCACGCATGGCTTATTCAACTGCGTCTGGCAAAGGCCCGACAGTTGCTTGCGTGTGGCGACCAGCCTGTTGATGTGGCTGCCGCAGTGGGATTTGCCGATCAAAGCCATCTGGGGCGCTGGTTTCAGCGGGCTTACCGTATCTCTCCTGCACACTACCGCAGGTTGTGCACAAACCTTCCAGACGTTTCCAAAAAATAGCGGCACATTCATGGCTCTAATAAAAAGGAGCCACCTGTGAGTTTGATACCCTTTCTGTTGTTCGCGTTTGTCGCCTCCATTACGCCGGGGCCTACTAATATTCTGGTGCTGACGAACAGCCAGCACTTTGGCGTTAAAAATACCGTACCAGCTATTCTGGGCGGGTGTATCGCGGCCAGTGCGATTGTGCTGATATCAGGCGCCGGCGCAGGGGAAGTGCTGAGTCAGTATCCTCTAATACGTCAGCTCATGAACTGGACAGGCGTGCTGTGGCTAAGCTGGATGAGCTGGCAGCTGTTTCGCGCCCCAGCCGCTCGTCTCTGCGCTGAGAACCATATCCGATTTACCGCTCAGGCGGCTGCACTGCTGCAGATCGTGAACCCTAAAACCTGGATGATGGCGCTGGCCGTCGTCAGTCTGTTTGCTCCTGCTGGCGATCAGGCATTGCGGGATATTGCGCTAATGGCGCTATGGTTTCTGCTGATCTCAATAGCCTGTTTGATGTGCTGGGCGTGGCTGGGTAAAGCGGTTAACCGAATTTTTCGCACCACCGTAGCGATGGTGCGGTTTCAACGCCTGATGGCGCTGTGTCTTCTCGTCTCTGCCTGGGCTGGCATGCTGGCTTAGGTCAGCGCCCCGCCCATACGGCACTGAGCAAATCGCAAAATATCTTCCGCCAGGCGGTGCGCTGTATCCACATCGGCCTGGCTACGGTTTACCAGCATGCGGCTGAGGCAACCTTCCAGCACCAGTTCCATCTGCTTCGCCACCATCGCCGGATCGTCGACTTCCAGGGTGGTCAACAGCTCATGGGTGAAGTCATGAGCCGCCCGCTTTTGCTGATCTGCTAACTGGTGGATAGGATGCCCAGGGTCGGGAAAATAAGTGCAGGCGGCGATAAACAGACAACCCGGGTACCGGTTGTTGCTGACACATTCCGTCAGGGCGGTATAGCGCGCCAGCAGCTTCTGCTCCGCAGTCAGTTCTTCATTCAGCATCAGCTGCCTGCGCCAGATATCAACCTGCTGGCTGAGATAGCGCAGGGCATCATAGAGTAGCGCCTCTTTATCCGGCCAGAAGCGCTTAAGTTCATCCAGGGGGTAATCGATACGGTCGGCTACCATCTCAAGCGTGGTGCTGGCGATCCCTTGAATCTCAAGTAATTGCAGGGCTTGTCCCAGTACGTCTTCACGTTGCACGGTTATCTCCTCCGCTATTCCCAACGGTTTGTCCCGTTTAAAGTGTTGTTTACGGTTGGCGATTGCGCAAATGCGCGCTAAATGCCGCTGCATCCATAAACCCGGTTACACGCTTTTCTGGCTGCTCCTGGCCCTGTTGATTGAAGAAAAGAATGGTTGGCAGTCCGAGGACGTTAAGCTGCTTCAGCAGAGCCTTATCCTGTGCATTGTTGGCTGTCACGTTTGCCTGGAGCAGAACAGTCTCTTTCAGGGCATTTTGCACCTGTGGATCGCTAAAGGTGTATTTTTCAAACTCTTTGCAGGCGACGCACCAGTCGGCATAGAGATCGAGCATCACCGGTTTGCCTTTTGCCTGTACGAGCGCGCTGCTGAGCTCATCAACGTTCTTAATCTGGATGAAGTTCAAATGCGCCTGCGTCTGGCCGACCGGCGAGCCGAACGCCCAGTCCTGAAGAGGACGCACGCTTACCAGCGCGGCAGCCAGCAGCAGGATTTGTACCAGACGCATCCACGCTTTTTTCGCCCCCAGGCTGACGATAAACGCCCAGGTAAAGAACGCTACCCCGAGCATTGCCCACAGGCGCATACCCCAGACGTCACCGATGATACGCTCCAGCAGGAACACCGGCAGTGCCAGAATGACAAAGCCAAATGCGGTTTTCACCGTTTCCATCCACGGGCCGCTCTTCGGCAGCAGTCGATTGCCGAAAACCGTGACCAGAATCAGCGGCAGACCCATGCCCAGGGCATACAGGTACAACGTTCCGCCGCCGAGCCACATGTTTCCGCTCTGGGCGATATAGAGCAGGATGGCGCTAAGCGGCGCGGTGGTGCAAGGGGAACAAATCAGCCCGGCAATGGCACCCATTGCGAACACGCCGCCTGCCGAACCACCCTGCTGGCGATTACTCATCAGCGTTAAGCGGGTTTGCAGCGAGGAGGGCAACTGCAGCGTGAACAGGCCAAACATCGACAGCGCCAGCAGGATAAATATCGCCGACAGGCCAATCAGCACATAAGGGTGCTGCAGTGCGGCCTGGAACTGTAACCCGGCAGCGGCAACCACAAGTCCAAGGGCCGTGTAGGTCAATGCCATACCCTGCACGTAAATTAAGGCCAGCAGCAGCGCGCGGGCTGTGGAAAGGCGCTGTTTGCCGCCCAGCACAATGCCAGAGATGAGCGGATACATGGGCAGCACGCAGGGTGTAAAGGCAATGCCAATCCCAATCAGGAAGGCCCAGAGCGCCGAGAATGGAAGGTCTGCGCGGTCTTCGCTCTTCTCGTCCGAGGGGAGAGGAGAAACTGCAGCAGCCGCTTTCACTTCGCTGAGCGGAACAACCTTCGTTTCCGGCGGATAGCAGAATCCGGCATCTGCGCACCCCTGATAGGTCACCGTCAGCGTCGCGCCTTTATCCGCCTGATTCACCGTAACAGGCACGTTCAGGCGCTGGCGATAGATCTCGCTTTTGCCGTAAAACTCATCTTCATGCCACTCGCCAGCGGGCATCTGTAATGCGCCTACGCTGGCCTGAGCAGGCGTAATGCTCACCTGCTTGCGATAGAGGTAATAGCCCTCTTTCACCTGCCAGTTGAGCGTAAGGTCATGCTGGTTTTGCTGAAAATCGAAAACAAACGCCTGGTCGGCAGGGATGAAGTTCGAACGGCCGGGCGCGTCAAATAACCCGGCAATTACTGATGTGCTGCACAGCAGCAGAATCAGCGTAAGGAAGCGTTGAGCCATGAGAGATAGTCGTTATCGCCATGAACCACTGGCACAACCAGCAGCTCCGGGGTTTGGTAAGGATGATGAGATTTGAGGCAGTCCAGGAGTGCCTGCTGATTTGCCAGATTGGTTTTGAGCAACATCTGGACCTCGTACTCTTGCTCCAGCTTACCTTCCCAATAGTAAAGAGAGGTGGCACCGGGGAGGAGCGTAACGCAGGCTGCCAGTTTTTCGGCCAGCACTTTGGCGGCGAGATCCTGGGCAGAGGCTTCATCAGGGGCGGTACAAAGTACGACAACAGCATCAGGCGTGTTCACAAGTCGACCTCCTCATCACGAAAGGTTTAACTATATCACGCAAGGCGGTTGGTCATTAATGAAACGGGCCGCAGAGCGGCCCGTTTTTAACTATTTTTACAACCGGGAGCGGTTTACAGCACCACGCCACCGATGATAAAGCCGAGGATCACGCAAAGTGAAATGGCGACCACGCCCGGGATCAGGAACGCATGGTTAAACACATACTTACCGATACGGGTTGAGCCGGTGTCATCCATCTCTACCGCCGCCAGCAGGGTTGGGTAGGTAGGCAGCACGAACAGGGCGGAGACGGCAGCAAACGAGGCGATGGCGGTCAACGGCGTTACGCCCAGCATCAGTGCCGCAGGCATCAGCGCTTTGGTGGTCGCGGCCTGAGAGTAAAGCAGGGTCGCAGCAAAGAACAGCACGACCGCCAGCAGCCATGGATAGTTGTGCAGCAGGTCCCCGGCCACGGTCTGAATGTCGCTGATGTGCGCTTTCACGAAAGTATCACCGAGCCACGCCACACCCAGCACGCACACGCAGGCGCTCATACCGGATTTAAAGGTGCTGGCGTTCAGCACTTCGCTGGTATCAATTTTACAGGTGATGCTAATCAGCGTGGCGATGGTCAGCATAAACACGACAATCGCTTCGTTACGCGGCAGAACCGGGTTCTGGATCAGACCTACGGTATCGCTGATGGCGGTCGCGTAGAACATGACGGCAACGATACCAATCAGGAACAGCAGCACGGAGCGTTTCGCGTGTGGCTTCAGTTCGAAGACCTGACTGCCGCGCAGGCTCACTTCACCTTTTGCCAGACGCTCCTGATAAACCGGATCGTCTTTCAGTTCAGCGCCGAGGAAGTTACACAGCACGGCGGTAATCATCACCGCGATCAGCGTCACCGGGATACAGATCGCCAGCAGCGTCAGGTAGCTCACGCCCATCGGCTCAAGGATACCGGCGAAGAAGACCACCGCCGCGGAAATCGGTGAAGCGGTAATGGCGATCTGGGACGCGACGACCGCAATGGAGAGCGGACGCGACGGACGGATACCCTGTTCTTTCGCCACTTCGGTAATCACCGGTAACGTAGAGAAAGCGGTGTGGCCAGTACCGGCGAGAATGGTCATAAACCATGTCACCAGCGGAGCAAGGAAGGTAATGTATTTTGGATGGCGGCGCAGCATACGCTCCGCCAGGCTTACCAGGTAGTCCATACCGCCTGCCACCTGCATGGCGGCAATAGCGGCAATAACAGCCATGATGATTTCGATAACGTCGAACGGTATAGCGCCGGGTTTAATCTGAAAGATAAGGGTAAGAACGAGCACTCCAAGACCGCCGGCAAAACCGATGCCGATACCCCCGAGTCGTGCTCCCAAATAAATCGCCAACAAGACGATGACGAGTTCTGCTCCAAACATAAGGACCTGCCTTGCTTATTAACAAGTTGATATTGAATTGTTGTATTTTGGTAACGCCTAAAAAGAAAAAAGGCACGTCACAAGTGACGTGCCTTAAGAAGCCTAGCCTGAACGGTTACTGTTCGCTTTCATCGGTATATCGTTTCGCTTTATATGCCGGGTGCATCAGGTTTTGGGCCGAGAAGATATCGTCCAGCTCGGCTTCGGTCAACAGCCCGCGCTCCAGTACTACTTCACGTACACTCTTACCGGTTTCGGCACAAATCTTACCGACGATGTCGCCGTTGTGGTGACCGATGAACGGGTTGAGGTAGGTGACGATCCCGATGGAGTTGTAGACATAACCTTCACAGACTTCTTTATTGGCCGTGATGCCGTTAATGCATTTTTCCAGCAGGTTGTAGCAGGCGTTCGTCAGGATGTGGATAGATTCAAACATCGCCTGGCCAATCACCGGCTCCATCACGTTCAGCTGCAGCTGACCCGCTTCAGAGGCCATGGTCACGGTCGTATCGTTACCGATGACTTTGAAGCAAACCTGGTTCACCACTTCTGGCACCACCGGGTTCACCTTGGCCGGCATGATGGATGAACCGGCCTGCAGCTCTGGCAGGTTGATTTCATTCAGGCCAGCGCGCGGACCGGAAGAGAGCAGGCGCAGGTCGTTACAGATTTTGGACAGTTTCACTGCCAGACGTTTCAGCGCGCTGTGTACCATGACGTAGGCGCCGCAGTCGGAGGTGGCTTCAATCAGGTCTTCTGCAGGCACAACCGGCAGGTTAGACACTTCAGCCAGTTTCTGTACCGCCAGCTGCTGATAGCCATCCGGGGTGTTCAGACGCGTACCGATGGCGGTGGCGCCCAGGTTCACTTCCAGAAGCAGCTCGGAGGTGCGCAGCAGGTTTTTGGTCTCTTCGTTCAGCAGTACGTTAAACGCGTGGAATTCCTGGCCGAGGGTCATCGGCACCGCATCCTGTAACTGGGTTCGACCCATTTTCAGAATGTCCTGGAACTCAACCGCTTTACGCTGGAAGCCATCACCCAGTTGGTTGATTGCATCCACCAGTTTCACCACGGAGGCATACACCGCGATACGGAAGCCGGTAGGGTAGGCGTCGTTGGTAGACTGGCATTTGTTGACGTGGTCGTTCGGGTTCAGGTACTGGTATTCACCTTTCTGGTGACCCATCAGCTCCAGGCCAATGTTTGCCAGTACTTCGTTGGTGTTCATGTTGACGGAGGTGCCCGCACCGCCCTGATAGACGTCAACCGGGAACTGGTCCATGCATTTGCCGTTGTTCAGCACTTCATCGCAGGCTGCGATAATCGCATTTGCCGCGCTTTTAGGAATGGTTTGCAGCTCTTTGTTGGCCAGGGCTGCGGCTTTCTTCACCATCACCATGCCACGGACAAACTCAGGGATGTCGCTGATTTTACTGTTGCTGATGTAGAAGTTTTCAATCGCTCTCAGAGTGTGGACACCGTAGTAGGCATCCGCTGGAACTTCCCTGGTACCCAACAAGTCTTCTTCGATACGAATGTTGTTTAACATGTGAACCTTCTTTTCAAGCTGCCGATGGATTGTACTAAACACACAGTATTTATGTGGTTTTGAATATTTTCTGGCCGACGATTATTCCCTCAATCAGCCAGATGCTCGAGATCATATGCTGATGATAGCGAATTGCCGTAAGCTGGATCACTTATTATCGAGCCGATTCCATGATAATTATTAATCTGTGAAATGGGTCACCGCTTTAAAATTTCCAAAAAAATATCCGTGCAAACTGATTGAATTTTCGCTAACCGTCACCATTTCATACAAACGCGCGTCGCGAACACATTCAGACAGGGGCCGACGGCCCTTGCCATACAGGAGATGCCAGTGCGCTGGATACCGTTTATTGCTTTCTTCCTCTATGTTTACATTGAGATTTCCATTTTTATCCAGGTTGCCCATGTGCTGGGCGTCCTGCTGACGCTGATTCTCGTGATTTTCACCTCCGTCATCGGCATGTCGCTGGTGCGTAACCAAGGTTTCAAAAATTTCCTGATAATGCAGCAGAAGATGGCCGCAGGGGAAAGCCCCGCGGAAGAGATGATCAAAAGCGTGTCATTGATTATTGCGGGGCTGCTGCTGATCCTTCCGGGGTTCTTTACCGACTTCCTCGGCCTTCTGCTGCTTCTGCCGCCGGTGCAAAAACACCTGACCATGAAGCTGCTGCCGCATCTGCGCTTTAGCCGAATGCCGGGGGGCGGATTTAGCACCGGACCGGGCGATACCTTCGAAGGGGAGTATCAGCGTAAGGATGAACAGCACGACCGTTTAGACCATAAAGACGATCGGTAATGTTTTTGCCCGGTGGCGCTTCGCTTACCGGGCCTCCGGGAGCGCACCGCGCCTCGGCAAAAACACCCACAGCCCTGCCAGCATGACAATTGCGTACAAACTCTTCCAGCCCACCATCGCCAGCAGCAGCAGGCAGAGCACACCCCCGACGACCGCCAGAGCTTTATAGCGACCTTTTAGCAAACGGCATCCCGCCAGCATGCACAGCAGGTAGATCATGATGAAAATGCCGTTGGCGTAGACGATGAGCGCGTCCAGATTGATTTTCAGTGCGTAAATACAGAGCGTGCTCACCACGCAGCAGCCCAGTACGGCATTCAGGGCATTCAGCGGAAGCTGGCGTTTAGACAGGCGCGCGAGACGATTCTCGGGTTTGTAGAGCGCCTGCGACCATACCAGACGGGCAAAGCTCTGGATATAAATGTTGAGGCTGGCGAAACAGGCCAGATAGCCGATGACGCAGGCTATCCACAGCGCCTTCACACCAAACAGATCAACCACGATACCCGGTAGCGATGCCGCGGCGGCGAGATCCGCTCCGAACGCGTGGAAGTGTAAGACCAGCACGGTACACGCCCAATAGACCGTGCCAGCCAGCAGCAGGCCTATCATCAGGGCGCGGGGGAAATCACGTTCAGGCTGCTTAAATTCAGACGCCAGATGGGCAAAGGCTTCCAGGCCGACAAAACACCAGAACATGACGGAGAGTGCGGCAAAAAGCTGCGCGTGGTCGACGTCTGTTACCGCCGGGAAGGGAATCTCCTTTACGGTGATATCGCCCGCCCACCAGATAGCGACAACGAGCGCGACAATCAGCACCGCAACCAGCGTCTGCAGGTTGGCGCTCGAGCTGGCGCCGCGAGAGCCCACCCACCATACGATTGCCAGCGTACCCAGCTCGGCCAGCAATAACTGCTCGTTATGCCAGCCAAACAGCGCCTGACCAAATCCGGTCGCAATATGCAACGCCGCAGGAAGGCCAACCGGAATCACGGAGAGAAACAGCCAGCCGGTTACACGCTGCAGCCGCGGGCCAAAGGCCAGTCCGACAAAGTGCGCCACGCCGCCCGCGCTGGGGAAATGCCGCCCCAGGATGGCAAACACAATGGCTATCGGGAAAACCAATACAATCAGCGCCGGCCACGCCCACAGGCTGTTATTTCCAGCCACCAGCGCCGCCAGTGCGGGTACGGCAAACACGCCTGTACCTAACAAGGAGGTTGAGAGCAGTCCGACGCCCTGCGCCAGTCCCAACTCCTGCTTGAGTCCACTCATTGACATCGCCCTGCCAGTACCAAAAGAGAGGCGATGGTAACACTTTCGCAAATTTTTTTTTCAACTCCCCCTTGAAGGGGTAAAAAGCTATCCCCATCTCTCAGGGCACTAGTCGGAAAACCGCATGCGGGCCGGCGTCATCCATAACTGATAATGACTTTCTCAAAGGAGAGCTATCAATGAGTATTCGTCCGTTACATGATCGTGTGATCGTCAAACGTAAAGAAGTTGAAACCAAGTCTGCTGGCGGCATCGTTCTGACCGGTTCTGCAGCAGCCAAATCAACGCGTGGCGAAATCATCGCTGTCGGTAAGGGCCGCATCCTGGAAAACGGAACTGTGCAGCCACTGGACGTTAAAGTTGGTGACATCGTAATTTTCAACGATGGCTACGGCGTGAAATCCGAGAAGATCGACAATGAAGAAGTGTTGATCATGTCCGAGAGCGACATTCTGGCAATTGTTGAAGCGTAATTTACGCACGAGAATTTGAGGAAATAAGAACATGGCAGCTAAAGACGTAAAATTCGGTAACGACGCTCGTGTAAAAATGCTCCGCGGCGTAAACGTACTGGCAGATGCAGTTAAAGTGACCCTGGGCCCGAAAGGCCGCAACGTAGTGCTGGATAAATCCTTCGGCGCGCCAACCATCACCAAAGATGGTGTTTCTGTAGCACGTGAAATCGAGCTGGAAGACAAGTTCGAAAACATGGGTGCTCAGATGGTGAAAGAAGTTGCCTCTAAAGCGAACGACGCTGCAGGTGACGGTACCACCACCGCGACCGTTCTGGCGCAGGCGATCATCACCGAAGGTCTGAAAGCCGTTGCTGCGGGCATGAACCCAATGGATCTGAAACGTGGTATCGACAAAGCTGTCGCCTCCGCTGTTGAAGAACTGAAAGCGCTGTCCGTACCGTGCTCTGACTCTAAAGCCATTGCTCAGGTTGGTACTATCTCCGCTAACTCCGACGAAACCGTAGGTAAACTGATCGCTGAAGCGATGGACAAAGTCGGTAAAGAAGGCGTAATCACCGTTGAAGACGGTACCGGTCTGGAAGACGAACTGGACGTGGTAGAAGGTATGCAGTTCGACCGCGGTTACCTGTCCCCATACTTCATCAACAAGCCAGAAACTGGCGCTGTTGAGCTGGAAAGCCCGTTCATCCTGCTGGCTGATAAGAAAATCTCTAACATCCGCGAAATGCTGCCAGTACTGGAAGCCGTTGCGAAAGCAGGCAAGCCTCTGGTTATCATCGCTGAAGACGTTGAAGGCGAAGCGCTGGCGACCCTGGTGGTTAACACCATGCGCGGCATCGTGAAAGTGGCTGCGGTTAAAGCACCTGGCTTCGGCGATCGCCGTAAAGCGATGCTGCAGGATATCGCTACCCTGACTGGCGGTACCGTGATCTCTGAAGAGATCGGTATGGAGCTGGAAAAAGCGACCCTGGAAGACCTGGGCCAGGCGAAACGCGTTGTGATCAACAAAGACACCACCACCATCATCGATGGCGTGGGTGAAGAAGCCGCTATTCAGGGCCGCGTTGGTCAGATCCGTAAGCAGATCGAAGAAGCGACTTCCGATTACGACCGTGAAAAACTGCAGGAGCGCGTAGCGAAACTGGCAGGCGGCGTTGCGGTAATCAAAGTCGGTGCTGCTACCGAAGTTGAAATGAAAGAGAAAAAAGCACGCGTTGACGATGCTCTGCACGCGACCCGTGCTGCGGTAGAAGAAGGCGTGGTTGCTGGTGGTGGTGTCGCGCTGGTGCGTGTTGCCGCTAAACTGGCTGGCCTGACCGCTCAGAACGAAGACCAGAACGTAGGTATCAAAGTTGCGCTGCGCGCAATGGAAGCCCCTCTGCGTCAGATCGTTTCTAACGCCGGTGAAGAGCCATCTGTGGTTGCGAACAACGTGAAAGCGGGCGAAGGTAACTACGGTTACAACGCAGCAACTGAAGAATACGGCAACATGATCGACTTCGGTATCCTGGATCCAACTAAAGTGACCCGTTCTGCTCTGCAGTATGCGGCCTCTGTTGCTGGTCTGATGATTACCACCGAGTGCATGGTGACCGACCTGCCTAAAGGCGATGCGCCTGACTTAGGTGCTGCTGGTATGGGTGGCATGGGCGGTATGGGCGGCATGATGTAATCGTGCGCTCTACGTCGTAGAATGTGAAAAACCCCCGAGCAGAAATGCTCGGGGGTTTTTCTTTTGGTCATCTTTTAGGTATAAGATTTACACACGGACAACTACTGTCCAGCTTATTGAAAACGAGGAATAACATGCGCGTAAAAGTCTGTGCAGGGATTGTAGGGGCAGCATTGCTGCTGGCGGGTTGTAGCTCCAGCAATGAGCTGTCGGCAGCGGGCCAGGGCGTTCGCTTTGTGGAAGATAAGCCTGGCAGTGAATGCCAGCTGTTAGGCACGGCAACCGGTGAGCAAAGCAACTGGATGTCAGGTCAGCATGGCGAAGAAGGTGGCTCGATGCGCGGTGCGGCGAATGCCCTGCGTAACCAGGCTGCGGCAATGGGCGGGAACGTGATTTACGGCGTGAGCAGCCCAACGCAGAGTATGCTGTCCAGCTTCGTGCCGACCGCCAGCCAGATGAACGGCCAGGTCTACAAGTGCCCGAACTGATTGCCTTTTTCCCTCTCCCTGTGGGAGAGGGTTAGGGTGAGGGGAAACTAGTGCTGTCGCAGCTGCAAGTCCAGCGGCGTCTTGCTCGGCTCTCCGCCAATCTCCCGTGCCAGCTTCGGCACCATATAGCCTGAAACCAGCGTTAACAGTTCGCGCATAATCTGCCGGGCTTCTTCATCCGTCACCATGAAATGGGCCGCGCCCTGAACGCGATCCAGCACGTGCAGGTAATAGGGCATCACGCCCGCATCAAACAGGGCGTTACTCAGGTCAGCCAGCACGCGGGCGCTGTCATTCACGCCGCGCAGCAGCACGCTCTGGTTCAGCAGCGTTACGCCCGCTTTACGCAGACGCGCCATCGCCGCGCGAAAATCATCGTCAATTTCGTTCCCGTGGTTGATATGGTTCACCAGCAGCACCTGCAATCTTGACTGCTCCAGGCGTGACACCAGTCCGTCGGTGATCCGCGCGGGAATAACAATCGGCAAACGGCTATGAATGCGCAGACGTTTAATGTGCGGGATGGCTTCCAGCTGTGTCAGCAGCCAGTCCAGCTCGTGATCTTTTGCCATCAGCGGATCGCCTCCGGAAAAAATAATCTCATCCAGCTCTGAATGGGCGGCAATATAGTCCAGCGCGACCTGCCAGTTGCGTTTATTGCCCTGGTTTTCGGCATACGGGAAGTGCCGACGGAAGCAATAACGACAATTTACCGCGCAGCCGCCCTTTACCAGCAGCAGGGCACGGTTGAGATATTTGTGCAGTAAACCAGGCACCACGCTGTTCTGCTCTTCCAGCGGATCGGTGCTGTATCCCGGCGCGGTGATAAACTCATCCTGCGAAGTAAGCGTTTGTTTTAATAGCGGATCGTCGGGGTTGCCTTTCTCCATCCGCGCCACAAACGCACGGGGAACGCGCAGGGCGAAAAGGCGCTTTGCCTCGCGGCCGGCAAGCAACTCTGGGTGCTGATCGAGGTCTAAAAGACGCAGCAATTCATCAGGACTGGTGATTACATCGGCAAGTTGCGATAACCAATCTTCTCTGGACGGGGTGTTTAGGGTTACAATATGCGCCATTTTGTGGCTTAGCTACCAGTTAACAAATTTAGAGGGCCTTATGGCAACGTACTATAGCAACGATTTTCGTGCTGGTCTTAAAATCATGATGGACGGCGAACCGTACGCGGTTGAAGCCAGCGAATTCGTTAAACCAGGTAAAGGCCAGGCATTCGCACGCGTTAAGCTGCGCCGTCTGCTGACCGGTACCCGTGTTGAGAAAACCTTCAAGTCTACTGACTCCGCTGAAGGCGCTGATGTTGTTGATATGAACCTGACCTATCTGTACAACGATGGCGAGTTCTGGCATTTCATGAACAACTCCACTTTCGAACAGCTGTCTGCTGATGAGAAAGCGGTAGGTGATAGCGCTAAATGGCTGCTGGACCAGGCTGAGTGCATCGTAACCCTGTGGAACGGTCAGCCTATCGCTGTGACCCCACCAAACTTCGTAGAACTGGAAATCGTTGAAACCGATCCAGGTCTGAAAGGTGATACCGCAGGTACCGGCGGTAAACCAGCCAAACTGTCTACCGGCGCAGTGGTTAAAGTTCCACTGTTCGTACAGACTGGCGAAGTGATCAAAGTGGATACCCGCTCCGGCGAATACGTGTCCCGCGTGAAGTAATTTACGTCATGATTGAAGGCGCAGCGCCCGCTGCGCCTGATTTTTGCAGGCAGGGATGATGAAACGTACCGTTAAAATTCTGCTTCTGTTAGCGCTTTCCAGTGCATTGCTTTCCGGCTGTAACACCACGCGTGGAATGGGACAAGATATCCAGGATCTCGGTCATATCATTTCTCACGCCGCCAGCTAAGTTCGTCTAATTTTCCTAAAAATGCTTCCTTTTCCGTCATCCGGCGGGATCTTGTCTATCCTTAAGTTGCTATACACAAAACAACTTTGGCTATAAAAGGAAGATATTATGGTTAAGAAGACAATTGCAGCGATCTTTTCAGTCCTGGTACTTTCTTCAGTATTAACAGCCTGTAATACCACGCGTGGCGTTGGTCAGGATATTTCTGAAGGTGGTAGCGCAATCTCTGGTGCGGCAACTAAAGCTCAGCAGTAATTAACACACGGTACGAGACCAGCCGTTTCGTACCGTCAGCTTTTTGATTCCTGCAGGGATAAGAACGGAGAAAAACGCGTATCCATATGCAATTTCATGCGGATATTACGTTTATAGGTATAGACCGTTTTTCCGTTGATACTCAGGTGAGCAGCAATCTTTTGATTGCTCGCGCCGTCCATCCACAATGTCAGCACTTTCTCTTCCTGCCGGGTCAGCAACGGGGCGGCTGCCGTGGGCCTTTCAGCGCATGAGCGCGAGGTTAATGCGTCGTTTATAGTCGTTGCCACTTCTTCGAGACTGGCGTTTTTCAACAGCGACGACCAGACCGGGAACTGTCCGAGCCAGTCTGCCATGCCGTTGTCCTCTCCCGACTGCAGCAAAATAAACGGTAAGCGTTCACTGGCGTTGAGCAAGGACGAGAGCTGCTGAAAATGATGAATATCCTGCCTGAAGCCGTACAGATCGGCGATAACCAGTGTGGGTTTCCATTGCAGAATGTGCTCCCTGGCAAGGAACAGATTATTCAGCCCGGTCACAACGTAGTGTCCCGGGAACAAACCGGAATGATTGAGCCATGCTTCAAACCCCGTGCGGGTGAAGTGACAACGGTCAATCAAGAGAATTTTGAACATATTATATTCGCAGTCGGCTAGTGGTTTGGCTTCCTGCCATCAGAAAGCACATCATCATAGAGAAGTCGGATGAGTGCTAAATGCCGGAACTACGCGCCATACTGCGGCTATTTCTTGCCTTAACGTGTTCAGCAAAAAAAGATTGAAAAAAAATAGCACGCTAACCAAAATATGGGGCGTAATCTCTGCCTTACGGGACGACCCGTAAGCGTTTCTTTCACCGGGGACGGCCCCAACTTCTATTAAGTTAAGGAGCCTGAAATGTCCTGGATCATTCTTTTTATTGCCGGTCTGCTCGAAGTGGTGTGGGCGATTGGTCTCAAGTACACCCATGGATTTACCCGTCTGACGCCCAGCGTTATTACCGTAACCGCGATGATCGTGAGTATTGTCCTGTTATCCTGGGCGATGCGCTCGCTGCCTGTGGGAACGGCTTATGCCGTCTGGACGGGCATTGGTGCGGTGGGGGCCGCCATCACCGGCATTCTGCTACTGGGAGAGTCAGCGAGTCTGGCGCGTATCGCCAGCCTCGCCTTGATTGTAGCGGGGATCATTGGGCTTAAGCTCAGCACCCATTAATGGGGTTGTTTTACCCAGATCAGTTTTGACACATCAAACCCTTGCCGGGTCGCGACGTCCAGCATCTGCTGTTTCATTTCTGACGAAATAGTTGGCGTGCGGGAAAGTATCCACAGATAGTCGCGATCCGGCCCGCAGACCAGCGCGTGACGGTACTCTCTGTCGAGCGCGATCACGTTATAGCCACCATAAAACGGGCCAAAGAAAGAGACTTTTAGCGCGGCCCGTCGCGGGTCGCCCGTGAAGTATGCTTTCCCAATCGACTGCTGCCACATCTCCCGATCGGGATTATAGCCCCGGTTGATCACCTGAATACCACCATCATCCATCGGGCTATAATTTGCAGTGACCTTCTCTAAGCCCTGCTCAAACCGGTGGTCGAGGCGCGCGATTTCATACCATGTACCAAGGAAGCGTTGTGCATCAAAAGGCGTGACGACGGTAACGCCAGGCGGTGGGGTAGGGGAACTGCAGGCAACCACTAAAAACGCGGCTGTCACCGCGGCGATAACAGGCAGAATGCGCATAGGAGTTTCCTTACTGTTTTTTGTTAAGTGTAGATGACGGCAAGGAAAATGTGGTTTTTGTGCGGTGTGTTTCGCCGGGTAAGCGCAGCGCCACCCGGCAATGTTTTACTGCAGCGCGTCGAGGATACGGTATGCCGCCTCAACGCGGGCAGGGTTCGGATAGCTTTTATTCGCCAGCATCACAATGCCGAGCTGTTTTTCAGGAATAAATGCCACGTAGCTGCCAAACCCGCCGGTTGAGCCTGTTTTATGGACCCAGGACGCGTTGACCGGCGGTGCCGGCGGATTCACTTCTCTCGCGGTCAGCGGTGCCAGCGCTACCTTATTGTCGCTACCTTTAACCACGGTTTTGGCATCGACCGGCCAGTTAAGCATTTCCCAACCTAACCCTTGATACATGGCCCCCACGCGCCAGTAGCGAGACTGCGCCAGGGCAATGCCTTGCCTGAGTGAAGTATCCGGGAGGGAGTCTGGCTTCATATTAACCATCACCCAGCTTGCCATATCCTGCACGTTGGTTTTTACGCCATAGGCTTCTGCATCCAGCATTCCTGGCGAAACGTGGACCGCTTTACCGTCGCGGTATCCCCAGGCGTAATGCGCCTCTTCCGTTTTCGGAACGTTAATCCAGGTATGGTCCAGCTTGAGCGGCTTAAAGACCCGCGTCGTTATGGCCTGCTCATAGCTCATGCCGGAAGGTTTGACCGCCAGCGCGCCAAAAAGACCGATGCTGGCATTGGCGTAAAGACGCGTGGTGCCCGGCTTCCACTGCGGCTGCCAGTTTTGATAAAAGCGCAGCAGAGAGGCGTTATCCATGACCTCATCCGGTACCTGTAACGGCAGACCGCCTGCGGTATAGGTTGCCAGATCCAGCATGCGGATCCCCTGCCACTGCTTGCCTGTCAGCTCAGGCCAGTATTTTGTCACCGGATCGCCCAGCGATATTTCACCGCGAGCAATGGCATCGCCACCCAATACGCCGGTGAAGGTTTTACTTATAGAACCCAGTTCGAACAAGGTTTGTGGGGTGACAGCTTTGTTTGCCGCAACATCGGCTTTACCGAAGGTAAAGTAGTGCGGCTGACCCTGATAAATCACCGCCACCGCCATGCCCGGGATGGCCTGCGCTTTCATCAGCGGCGTAACGGTACGTTCCACCACCTCAGCCAGCTGTTTTTCGGACATCGGTGCGGCGAATGCAGAGCTGGCAACGCTGAGCAGCAGGGCACAGCTTAGGGATTTTGTCATCATCAGTTATCTTCCGTAATAGCAGTTCAAGGGAGTGTCCGGGCCCGTCAGACCGCTGTAGTCTGTTGGATTTGACTATGGCTGACAAACGGTTAAATTTAGCATGAGCTGTTAATTTTTCTAACGGACGAGACCATGACGCGCAGCTATCTTCCTCTGAACTCCCTGCGGGCGTTTGAAGCAGCCGCCAGGCACCTCAGTTTTACGCATGCCGCTATTGAGCTGAATGTCACCCATTCCGCGATTAGCCAGCACGTAAAGGCGCTGGAGCAGCACCTTAACTGCCAGCTTTTCGTTCGCGTTTCGCGAGGGCTGATGTTGACTACCGAAGGCGAGAATTTGCTGCCGGTGCTGAATGACTCGTTCGATCGTATCGCCGGAATGCTGGATCGCTTTGCCAGCCAGCGCGCGCAGGAGAAGCTCAAAATTGGCGTGGTCGGGACATTTGCGACGGGGGTGTTATTCTCGCAGCTCGCGGACTTCCGCCGCTGCTATCCGCATATTGATCTTCAGCTTTCCACCCATAACAACCGTGTCGATCCGGCGGCTGAAGGACTTGATTACGCCATTCGTTATGGCGGCGGGGCGTGGCACGGCACGGAAGCGACGTTTCTTTGCCCCGCACCGCTTGCGCCGCTTTGCACGCCTGACATTGCTGCCGCGTTGCACACCCCTGCAGATGTCCTGAAGTTTACCCTCCTGCGCTCTTACCGGCGCGACGAGTGGACCGCCTGGATGCGGGCTGCGGGAGAAAACCCGCCTTCACCGACGCACCGGGTAATGGTATTTGATTCGTCCGTCACCATGCTGGAAGCCGCGCAGGCAGGCACAGGGATTGCCATTGCGCCTGTCGATATGTTTACCCAGTTACTCAGCAGCGAGCGCATCGTGCAGCCGTTTGCAACGCAGATTGACCTCGGCAGCTACTGGCTGACAAGACTACAGTCACGGGCAGAAACCCCCGCAATGCGCGAGTTTGCCCAGTGGCTGGTGGGGAAGATGCAGAAATAAAGGCCCGCCGGATGGCGGGCCTGAAGCGTCAGATGGTGACCACGGCAATCAGCGTTACCACGGTCAGGATGGTCGCCAGACCGTAGAACACCCATTTCCCGCTCGGGACATGGATTTTCAGGTCATGCATCGCATGGTGAATACGGTGCAGGCCACACCACAGCGGCAGGACGATCATCAGGAAGATGAACACGCGGCCGATAAAGCTGCTCGCGAACGCCAGTACGCGTTCGTAGCTCAGCGCATCTCCCGGGAAGAGCCCCAGCGGCAGCATAATGCCGACCAGCAGTATAATGACGGGGGCGATGATGGCACCCCACATGCCGCCTGCGCCAAACAGACCCCAGAAGACCGGCTCGTCAGAACGTTTTGGATTTGGATTGATCACAGTAGTCTCCTTACCAGAACAGTGCGACAAACAGAATGACCACAGTGACCAGAATCGTCACTGCCCAGAGCCCTTTAATCACCGGCTCTGGCCCCATTTTCTCGTCTTTTACGATGATGTTCGCCGCTTTTGGCGCCAGCTCAAACCAGGTTTTGGTATGAAGCAGCGCGGCCGCGAGCACGATCAGGTTCAGAACAACAATGATCGGGTTTTGCAGGAAACCGACGAAGCTGGCCCAGGCTTCCGGGCCATGCTTGAGGGCAAAAACGCCGTACATCAGCTCAAGGCTGAACCAGACCGCCGGTACCGCCGTGCCTTCACGCAGCATGTAGAAGCGATAAAACGGCAGATTTTTCCACCAGGTTGACGGCACAGGCCGCACGTAGGCTTTGCGTTTAGTCGTCATCATGCACTCCTTAGCGTGGTTTCAGGGTAGCGATAAGAAAGTCTTTCGAGCTTTCCACTTTACCCTGCTGAATTGCGGCGGCCGGGTCGACGTGCTTCGGACAGACTTCGGAGCAATAACCCACAAAGGTACAGCTCCAGACGCCGTTCTGGCTGTTAAGCTGCGCCATGCGTTCTTTTTTGCCGTGATCGCGGCTGTCCTCGTTATAGCGGTGCGCCAGGGTAATGGCGGCCGGGCCGATGAACTCCTTGTTCAGGCCAAACTGTGGACAGGCGGCGTAGCACAGGCCGCAGTTGATGCATCCGGAGAACTGATGGTATTTCGCCATCTGAGCTGGCGTCTGGGTGTTTGGCCCCTGATCCGGCGTGCGCGGGTTACCAATGATGTACGGCTTAATCGCTTCCAGGCTTTCGATAAAGTGGGTCATATCGACCACCAGATCGCGTTCAATCGGGAAGTTGCCCAGCGCTTCGACCTTAATGCCCTTGGTGTATTCGCGCAGGAAGGTCTTACAGGCCAGCTTCGGCACTTTGTTGACCATCATGCCGCAGGATCCGCAGATTGCCATGCGGCAGGACCAGCGGTAGCTCAGGTCTGGCGCCAGGTTGTCTTTGATATAGCCGAGCGCGTCCAGCAGGGAGGTTTGCTCGTCGTAAGGGACTTCATAGAACGCGCTGTGCGGTGCGGCGTCCACTTCCGGGTTGTAGCGCACCACTTCAACCTTCATTTTTTGCATCTCAGCCATTCGCCTTCTCCTTCTTCTCGGCGGCTTCTGCTTCTGCACCGTACACGCGCTTAGCCGGCGGCAGCGTAGTGATTTTCACGTCGCTGTAGTCCAGACGTGTGGTGCCATCCGCATCGCGCCAGGCGAGAGTGTGTTTCAGGAAATTGACGTCGTCACGTTCGGTGCAGCCTTCGTCCAGACGCTGGTGGGCTCCACGCGACTCTTTACGCGCCAGCGCAGAGTGCGCCATACATTCCGCTACGTTCAGACCGTGGCCCAGCTCGATAGTGTAGAGCAGGTCGGTGTTGAATACGCTGGAGGTATCGGTGATGCGCACGCGCTTGAAGCGCTCCTGCAGCTCCGCCAGCTTGTCGACGGTTTTTTGCATCAGCTCTGGCGTACGGTAGATACCGCAGCCTTCTTCCATCGACAGGCCCATCTCGTCGCGGATCTTAGACCAGTTCTCGTTACCCTCCTGGTTCACCAGATCTTTCAGGCGTTTTTCAACGTCTGTAACCTGCGCATCCAGTGCGGCACCGTTGGCTTCGCCTGCTGTAGCCGCCCGCTCCATCGCGCGCTCGCCCGCCATGCGGCCAAAGACCACCAGCTCTGCCAGCGAGTTAGACCCCAGACGGTTGGCGCCGTGCAGGCCCACTGAGGAACACTCGCCGACGGCGAACAGACCTTTAATTCGGGTTTCACACTGCTGGTCGGTTTCGATCCCGCCCATGGTGTAGTGCGCCGTTGGACGCACCGGAATCGGCTCTTTCACCGGGTCGACGCCAACGTAGGCTTTTGCCAGTTCGCAGATGAACGGAAGACGTTCCAGCAGCTTCTTCTCGCCCAGATGACGCAGGTCGAGGTGAACGACGTCGCCGCGCGGCGTGGAGATAGTGTTGCCTTTGCGCCACTCGTGCCAGAAGGCCTGGGAGACTTTGTCGCGCGGGCCGAGTTCCATGTATTTGTTCTTCGGCTCGCCGAGCGGGGTTTCCGGGCCCATGCCGTAATCCTGCAGATAACGGTAGCCGTTTTTGTTGACCAGAATACCGCCTTCACCGCGGCAGCCTTCCGTCATCAGAATGCCGGAGCCTGGCAGGCCGGTTGGGTGATACTGGACGAACTCCATATCGCGCAGGGGTACGCCATGGCTGAGCGCCATGCCCATGCCGTCACCGGTGACGATGCCGCCGTTGGTGTTATAACGATAAACGCGACCCGCACCGCCCGTCGCCATCACTACCGCGTTGGCGCGGATCTGGACAAGCGTGCCTTCCATCATATTCATCGCCACCAGGCCGCGCGCGTGTCCGTCATCAACCAGAATGTCGAGGACGAAATGTTCATCGAAGCGCTGAATTTGTGGGAACTGAAGGGAGGTCTGGAACAGGGTGTGCAGCATGTGGAAGCCGGTTTTATCGGCGGCGAACCAGGTGCGTTCAATCTTCATTCCGCCAAAGCGACGAACGTTGACGCTGCCGTCCGGACGGCGGCTCCACGGACATCCCCACTGTTCAAGCTGGGTCATTTCCGTTGGACAATGATGCACAAAGTAGTCAACGACATCCTGTTCGCAAAGCCAGTCGCCCCCTGCAACCGTGTCGTGGAAATGGTATTCAAAGCTGTCATGATCCTGCGCAACGGCGGCGGATCCTCCTTCTGCTGCCACAGTGTGACTACGCATTGGATAGACTTTTGAAATCAATGCGATTTTAGCGTTAGGATTAGCTTGTGCTGCAGCAATCGCAGCACGTAATCCAGCCCCGCCAGCGCCTATTACGGCAAGATCGGCTTGAAAAGTTTGCACGACATTCCTCCAGATTTTTGTTATTTCGCAACGCGACAAACTAAAGGTAGTTCACCCGTCCAAAAGGACGATTGCGAAAGCGTTTCCACTGCTCCTTTATGGGTAAAACAGTATAACCGTGTAGATGTCAGGGAAATTTGACGTGTTCGATTTTTTTGCTGTTCTGTACGGCGATTTATCATGAAGATTGATGAAATACGTCACGAAAAAGTTCACCTAAATGAAATGCGCTTTTTTACTGCGCAAAATTTGTCTCTGCCCCTGCTAACGAGTAGACTTCGTGCCCTTGTCTGAAATCGGAGAACAACTCATGAGTGAAACGGCCACCTGGCAGCCGAGCGCATCCATCCCTAATCTGTTAAAACGCGCTGCAATTATGGCGGAGATCCGCCGTTTCTTTGCCGACCGCGGAGTCCTTGAGGTGGAAACGCCGTGCATGAGTCAGGCAACGGTAACGGATATTCATCTGGTCCCGTTTGAAACCCGTTTTGTTGGCCCCGGCCACTCTCAGGGGATGAATTTGTACCTGATGACCAGCCCGGAATATCACATGAAACGCCTGCTGGCAGCGGGATGTGGCCCGGTGTATCAGCTGTGCCGCAGTTTCCGTAATGAAGAGATGGGTCGTCACCACAACCCGGAATTCACCATGCTGGAGTGGTACCGCCCGCATTATGATATGTACCGCCTGATGAATGAGGTGGACGATCTGCTCCAGCAGGTGCTGGACTGTTCAGAAGCCGAAACGCTCTCCTATCAGCAGGCTTTCCAACGCCATCTGGAAATCGATCCGCTGTCGGCGGATAAAACCCAGCTGCGTGAAGTAGCGGCAAAGCTGGATCTGAGCAACGTGGCGGATACCGAAGAGGATCGCGACACGCTGCTGCAGCTGTTGTTCACCTTCGGCGTAGAACCGCAGATTGGCAAAGACCGTCCGACGTTTGTCTATCACTTCCCGGCAAGCCAGGCTTCACTCGCGCAGATCAGTACCGAAGATCATCGTGTCGCAGAGCGTTTTGAGGTCTATTACAAAGGCATCGAACTGGCGAACGGCTTCCACGAACTGACTGATGCCCGCGAGCAGCAGCAGCGCTTCGAGCAGGATAACCGCAAGCGCGCCGCGCGCGGTCTGCCGCAGCAGCCTATTGATGTTAATTTGCTTGAAGCCTTAAAAGCGGGTCTGCCGGATTGCTCCGGCGTGGCGCTGGGTGTGGATCGTCTGGTGATGCTGGCCCTGGGCGCAGAGCAGCTTGGCGATGTGATTGCGTTTACCGTAGATCGCGCCTGACGGCAGTTAACCCTCTCCCGTGGGAGAGGGTCGCCCTGCTTATCTTACAAACTCCCCGCCGGGCGCGTACGCGCCGCTGACGTCAACGTTCTTCCCGTTTTACGCCCGTCCAGGCTTTCCAGACGCATCTGGAACGGTGGGAACGGCATATCAATACCGTGCTCGCGGAATCCTGCCAGAATCAGCTGGTGGATCTCATGGCGCAGCGGCATACGGTGGCCCATTTCGGCAGCGTAGATACGCAGCTCGAAAATCTGGATCCCCTGCTGTAAATCCACCAGGAACACTTCCGGTGCCGGGTTATCGATCACCAGCGAGCAGCGCTCTGCGGCTGTGTAGAGGATCTGGGTGACCTCTTCGCTGTTGGCGTCCGACGGTGCCGGTACCGTCAGCACTACACGGGTAACGGAGTCTGACAGCGACCAGTTGATGAACTGCTCGGTAATAAACGCCTTGTTCGGTACGATGATCTCTTTGCGATCCCAGTCGCTGATCGTTGTCGCGCGGGTGTTGATCTTGGTGATGCTGCCGGTCAGATCGCGGATCGTGACGGTATCGCCAATACGGATCGGTTTTTCGAACAGAATGATCAGGCCAGAGATGAAGTTGGCGAAAATCTCCTGTAAACCAAAACCTAACCCTACACCAAGGGCCGCCACCAGCCACTGCAGCTTCGACCACTCAATACCGATCATTGAGAAGCCAACCAGTCCGCCAAACAGCATGATCAGATATTTGGTTATGGTCGTAATCGCATAACCCGTCCCCGGCGTTAAATCCAGATGCTGCAGCAGCGCCAGCTCCAGCAGCGCCGGGAAGTTGCGCACCAGCTGCGTGGTAATGATCAGTACCAGAATGGCAATCAGCACCGCCCCTAAGGTGATCGGCTCCAGGCTTTCAACACCCTGCACCGTGGACGTCACGTCCCACAGAGAGATGTTCTCCAGGAAACCAAATGCGGAGTGGATCTCTGACCACAGGAATATGACCGACAGGAGGGCAATCAGCATCAGTATGGAACGAACCAGGCGCAGGGACTGGGTGCTGATGGCATCCAGATCCAGTTCGACCTCGTCCGCCTCCGTCGTGCCTTCCGTACTGTTGACGTGGTTTGGCTCTTCCTCACCCCGCGCGCGCTGGGCGAGGATCTCCGCCCGGCGATGCTTGGCTCGGTCAAAGGCCAGACGGCGGCGCTGGATCAGCATCCAGCGGCGGATCACGTGGTACACCACCAGCAGCAGGAACCAGATGGCCACCGAGGTTTCCAGCCTTGCCAGCAGCGCCTGCGCGGTTGCCAGATAGCCCACCGCGGCTGCCAGCATCGCAAACAGCGGCGCGCTAAGCAGCAGGTTCCAGAGCAGCCGGTTGAACATGTTTTCGCCGCTGCCAGATTTATCGAGATAGAGCGGAATACCCGCGCGTTTCAGGCTGAGCGTGACGATGGCCAGCGCCCCGCATATCAGCATAAAGCAGAGACGGCCCAGCGAGCCTGAGAATTCCCGGTCGTTGAGATTGTCGAACATGATCAGCGCCATAATCAGCGGCACAATCAGCCCGATGCTCATCAGGTAGTAACGCATGGCGCGCGCAACGCGATTACGCGGCCAGCCAAAGTGGGTGATAAACAGGCCATTGGGGCGCGCGAAGGTGGCGCAAATCATGACTACCCACAGCAGCGGCACCGTGGCGGTGACGCCATCGCCAATCGCGACCGCGAGCGGATAGGGCCAGGCTTCCCGCAGGCCATACCCCAGCGTCATCCACAGCACCGGCAGCGGGGAGGCGACAAGAATCGACCAGAATACGGTGCGCAACGTTAGCCAGAAGTGATCCTGGGTGACTTTCCCGACCCTGGAGCTGGAACGCTCCAGGAAGCGAGTGAAATGTCTGCGCGAGTAAATGCTGAAGCCCACCAGAATCAACGCCCCCAGCAGTGGGAAAATGGTCTCTTTGCTGGTGAACATCATCACGCTGGCCTGTCCCAGCTGGCTGAAGGTGTCCAGCGAAATCAGGCGGCGCAGGTCCTGGACGATCTCAATCGGCCACGAGAAGGTCATCGGACGCACGTCGGACGTCCAGAAGAGATAACGGTGCGTCGCCTCGTTCACCTCTTTCAGCGCATCTTCCAGCTGGCTATTGGAGACTTTTAGCTTGGTCAGCTCCAGAATCAGCGTATCCCCGCCCTGGAGCAAAGAGTTCAGCAGTTCACGCTGGGTACGCAGCTGGGCTTCCAGAATACGGTTTTGCTCGCTGGTCAGGGGCTGTCCGTCAGCCTGACGGATCTGGCGGATTTGCGGCTGTTTATTAAGGAGATCTTCAAAGTGCAGTCGCTGAACGCGCAGCTGGGCCATCTCGGTATCCAGCTGTTGCGGCTTCGGCATTTCCGGCAGGCGCGCGACCTGGGCACGTAGCGCTTCGCCCAGCAGGTTTGATGACCCGAGCCACTGGGACTGCTCGCGCAGGGTGTTGAGCGCCTGGCGAACCTGAAGGGTTTGATTGGTGGCCTGACGTTGCTGCGAGGCAACCAGATCCATACGCTGCGCCTGCTGATTCAGCGCGGCAGAAAGCTCGCGGTTGACCTTAAACTGTTCGACGATGCCGGCAGGCAAGTTATCGCTGTTTTCTGCCAGCAGTTCGGTACTTTCCAGCGCGCGCTCCGCCTCGCGTTGACGCTGACTGTTGAGCTGATTGCGCAGGGCCTGGAGATACGCATCCAGTTGCTCGCTCTGCTTCTGAGCGAGTTCAGAGCGCATCCGCGACAGCTCCTGGCGGTTATTGGCGGAAAGCTGCGCCAGCTCAAGCTCATCGACAAGGGCCTTCAGGCGAGCCGATTCTGCCTGCAGGCCCAGATTTTGGGCCTGAGCCTGTGGCGTATTGCCGCTTTGCGTGCCCACGCGGCGCTCAACTTCATTAAGCTGGCGACGGGCGTCGGTTTGCTGCTGCGGAAGCTGGCTAAGGGAGTCGGCAATTTCGCGCGCGCGCTCCTGCTCCTGCTGAGCAAGGCGGCTCTTTTCCAGAAGCTGGCTGCTGACCTGCAGGATCTCCTGGTTCAGCGCGTCGGAGGTCATTCCTGCGGGCACATCGCGCGGTTCGTCACGCAAATTATTGAGCTGCGAGCGTAGCGTCTGCGAGAGTTTTGGGAAGTTGTCGATAACCTGCTGATACTGCTGAGCGCGCTCAAGAGAGCCTTTCCGCTCCTCAAGCGCGTTCAGGGCAGCCTGGAGCGACTCGACGGTCTCCGGCTGAGCGGGTTTGGCCGCTTTTGCCTGCTCCAGTTCCTGGGTTATCTGTTTGGCGTCGGGGGCTGTCGCTGCGTACGCCCCCATGCTGAGGCACCAGGCCATCAGTAGAACGATAATCGGGCGCACGTCAGCGATCCTTCTGTTGTTAGCCTTCGTCTTTTTTGTCGTCAACCAGCGGGCTGGCGTCGTGCTCGGCGCTAATCTCTTCCTGTGACAGCGGTGCTGGTTCTGCATCCGGCGTCACGAAGGTTTCGGTTGAGACCGCCAGCGGCTGGCCCAGCTTGGTGACCGACAGGCTTTCGAGCTGTTCAGCCAGCTTCACTTTGCCAGGTGCAAACAGGTTGATCACGGTGGAGCCCAGCTTAAAGCGACCCATCTCCTGACCTTTGAGCAGGGCCACAGAGCCTTCCGCTTCACCGGCAGGCCAGGTCCAGCGTTTGATCACGCCTTCGCGCGGTGGGGTGATGGTGCCGGCCCAGACGGTTTCAATGCTGCCTACGATGGTTGCACCCACCAGAATCTGTGCCATAGGGCCAAATTCAGTATCGAACAGACAGATGACGCGCTCGTTACGGGCAAACAGGTTCGGCACGTTCTGCGCGGTCAGGTGGTTTACGGAGAACAGATCGCCCGGGACATAAATCATTTCACGCAGGATACCGTTACACGGCATGTGCACGCGGTGATAGTCGCGCGGTGACAGATAGGTGGTGGCAAACGTACCGTTGCGGAACAGATCCGCCATCAGGTAGTTACCTGCCAGCAGCGCTTCCAGACTGTAGTTATGGCCCTTCGCCTGCAGGATTTTGTCGTCTTCGATGTTACCCAACTGGCTGATCACGCCGTCTGCTGGCATCACCAGGACGTTAGGATCGGTGTTCAGCGGGCGCACTTCGTCGCGCAGCGGGCGCACGAAGAACTCGTTGAAGGTGCGGTAGCTGGCGGTATCCGGCTTCTGCGCCTCTTTCATGTCGACCTTGTAATATTTTACGAAAAGATCGATGACCAGTTTGGTCAGCCAGCCTGCGCGTTTGCTCGCGCCCCAGCCCGCCAGGCGAGTGAGCCACAGTTTTGGCAGAATGTATTGAAGCGAAAGTTTAAATGCGTTTAACAAGGTAGCCTCCAGGCCATTGTTTTGTCGTTCCTGATCCGGCGTTAAGCCGCCGGAACCTGAAAAAGGGGGACGATTTTAGCGATGCTTAGCTTAGTTGTCAGTTATCAGAATCAGAAAAGTTTTTACGCGTTTTTACGTCTTCCATGCTCTCAAGAATACGGTGGTAATTCTCGAAGCGGGTTTCCGCGATCTCGCCTTTCTCAACCGCTTCACGGATAGCGCAGCCTGGGTCGTTATCGTGTTTACAGTCGCGGTATTTACAAGCGCCTAAATAATCATGGAATTCGACAAATCCGTTAAAGATTTGTTCCGGCTCAAGGTGCCACAAACCGAACTCACGCACCCCTGGGGAGTCGATCACGTCGCCGCCGTGCGGGAAGTGGTACAGGCGTGACGCGGTGGTGGTGTGCTGGCCCAGACCCGAGACATCAGAGACATCGTTGGTCAGGATCTCTTGCTTGAGGCCAAGCAGGTTGTTCAGCAGGCTTGATTTACCTACGCCGGACTGGCCCGCAAAGATACTGATGCGGTCGGTAAGCGCCTCTTCCAGCGGTTTAAGACCATCTTTGGTGTGGCTGGAGACCATCAGCACGCGATAACCAATTTTGCGGTAGATATCCATCTGCTCATTCACGAAGGCCATGCCGTCGTCATCCAGCAGATCGATTTTGTTCAATACGATAATCGGTTCAACCTGCAGCGTTTCGCAGGCGACGAGGTATCGATCGATAATATTGAGCGAAAGTTCAGGCAAAATCGCCGATACGATAACAATCTGGTTAATGTTAGCGGCAATCGGTTTGACCCCGTCGTAGAAGTCGGGACGGGTTAACACGGACGTGCGCTCATGGACCGCTTCAACGATACCTTTTACCGTCACGCCTTCAGCGGCCTCTTTACCCGGACGCCAGACTACGCGATCGCCGGTAACCAGTGAACGGATGGTGCGACGGATATTGCAGCGGTGAATGTCACCGTCGGCGGATTCGACATCGGCATGCATACCGAAACGGCTGATGACTACGCCTTCTGTCGCTTCACCAAACAGGTTGTCGTCATAATCCGGCTTCTCCGAAGTGGTTTTAAGACGGCGCTGGTGGTTGGCGTTTACGCGGCGCTGCTGCCCTTTGGAGAGTTTATTTTTACTCAATCGCGCTGGCTCCTGGTCGCCCGTAAGGGGCAAAACCTCTATGATACACTCTAATTAATACTAGTTAACCTGCTACTGCCGGTTATGCGAGAAGGGTGGAAAATAACATGAGCGCGGATGAAAACAACCTGATTTGGATCGATCTCGAAATGACCGGGCTGGATCCCGAGCGCGATCGCATCATTGAAATTGCAACTCTGGTGACGGACGCCAACCTGAATATCCTGGCTGAAGGGCCAACGATTGCGGTGCATCAGTCCGACGAACAGCTGGCTTTGATGGATGAATGGAACGTGCGTACCCACACCGGCAGTGGCCTGGTGGAGCGCGTGAAGGCGAGCACGTTCGGCGACCGTGAGGCGGAGCTGGCGACGCTTGAGTTCCTGAAACAGTGGGTTCCGGCAGGCAAATCCCCTATCTGCGGCAATAGCATCGGCCAGGATCGCCGTTTCCTGTTTAAGTACATGCCGGAGCTGGAGTCTTACTTCCACTACCGCTATCTGGATGTCAGCACCCTGAAAGAGCTGGCGCGTCGCTGGAAGCCTGAAATCCTCGACGGCTTTAAAAAGCAGGGGACGCACCAGGCAATGGACGATATCCGAGAGTCCGTGGCGGAGCTTTCTTACTACCGCGAAAACTTTATTAAGCTGTGATTTTGCGATCCGGCGCCTTGCGTGGCCGGGTTTTTGTCGTTAAATTGTTCAGCTTGCCGATTTAATAAGCATTTGAACTTAATTTCGAAAAAATCGCTTTAAGGGGGGTTGCAGCTAAAAGGATTTCTCGTATAATGCGCCTCCCGTAACGACAGAGAATTACACGTTACGACAGCAACAAAAGCAGTGCAGATTTGCGGGAATAGCTCAGTTGGTAGAGCACGACCTTGCCAAGGTCGGGGTCGCGAGTTCGAGTCTCGTTTCCCGCTCCAAAATTTGAAAGTGCTTTCACAGCACAGACTGCCCAAGCGGGAATAGCTCAGTTGGTAGAGCACGACCTTGCCAAGGTCGGGGTCGCGAGTTCGAGTCTCGTTTCCCGCTCCAAAATTTGAAAGTGCTTCCACAGCACGGACCACCCAAGCGGGAATAGCTCAGTTGGTAGAGCACGACCTTGCCAAGGTCGGGGTCGCGAGTTCGAGTCTCGTTTCCCGCTCCAAATTCTTCTTCATCTCTAAAATATCCACAGCGAAAAGCGTCGCTGGGGACGTTTTCTATTGTCTCTGAAATACTCTTGTGAACAGAGTTATCCACAGAAACTGCGCTTAACCGAAACAGGGTTAAAACTTAGCAGGGTGAATAATATCCTCATAACTCACTGTATTTAAAGGATAAAATTTGATTTCAAAATGTTATTGAGATCACTTGACCTCTTCTCCAGCCCAGATGGCGCTTGAGTTTGTAATTTTATTCACAGGCTGTGAATAGTTCAGGCATCCCGCGGAAGCCCTTTTTCAATCACCCTCACCAGACGCTGTTTCTTCGGCAGCTGCACCTCGACAACGCAGGCATTACGTTTCTCAATTTGCTGCGCAATCGCCCACTCGATGTGCTCGTCAAGAAGTGGGTGCTCACCTCGACGGCTTTCAAGCGCCTGAATATTCGCTTCATCCCACGGGGTATTCCCCAGCGCGACGGCAACATTACGCAGCCAGCGCAAATGACCAATACGGCGAATGGCCGAACCCTCCGTCACTTTCAGGAACCAGGCCTCGCTCCAGGCGAACAGCTCAATGAGCTGCGGCGCATGCAGCGCCTTACGCGGGCTGAAATCCTCTTCGTCCGTGAGCTGCGAATAGCGGTTCCACGGGCAGATCAGCTGGCAGTCGTCGCAACCGTAGATGCGGTTGCCAATAAGTGGTCGGAATTCCTCTGGAATGGCCCCTTCCAGCTCGATAGTGAGGTAGGAGATGCAGCGGCGTGCATCAACAGTGTAAGGCTCGACGATAGCACCCGTCGGGCAGATGGTCATGCAGGCCACGCAGCGCCCGCAGCCTTCTTCGACCGGGCCGTCTACCGGCAGCGGTAAATCAATCAGCAGTTCGCCCAGGAAGAAGAACGATCCGGCGTCACGGCTGAGGATAAGTGAGTGCTTACCTGTCCATCCAAGCCCGGCTTTTTCGGCGATCGGACGCTCAAGAATAGGCGCAGAATCGACAAAGGGTCTAAAATTCAGCGAAACACAGTGCTGCTGAATGGTTTCCCCGAGTTTTTTTAAGCGGTTACGCAAGAGCTTATGGTAATCACGACCCAAAGCGTACCGGCTGACGTAACCCAAAGAGGGATTTTTTAGCGTGCGCGCAAAGGCCGCGTTGGCGGGTAGATAGTTCATGCGCACGCTGATGACGCGTAATGTGCCCGGCAAAAGCTCGTGAGGACGGGCGCGCATCATGCCATGACGCGCCATCCATTCCATTTCGCCGTGGTATTGTTTATCCAGCCAGGCCTGCAGTTTCGGCTCGCTGGCGGAAAGGTCGGTATCGGTAATGCCCACCTTCTGGAAGCCAAGCTCAGCACCCCACTGTTTTATTTTTTGCGCTAATTCATTGAGATCGAGGGGCTGTGACATGACGGACCATACGGTGAAGAAAAACCCCGCAAGTATACCACATTCCATCTGGCATGCGGATGACCTCCGGCGTGCCGAAAAAGAGGCCGCAGACAGCCTCGGGATTACCCTCTATGAACTGATGCTGCGTGCGGGTGAGGCGGCGTTTAACGTTGCCCGCAGCGCGTACCCGCAGGCCGCTCACTGGCTGATTCTGTGCGGGCACGGCAATAACGGCGGTGACGGCTACGTCGTCGCCCGTTTGGCGGTTGCGGCCGGTATCCGCGTGACCTTGCTGGCTCTCGAAAGTGATAAACCGCTGCCGGAAGAGGCCGGCGCGGCGCGGGAGGCATGGCTTAACGCAGGCGGTGTGATTCATGCGCCTGATATTGTCTGGCCGGAAGAGGTGGATCTGATTGTTGATGGTCTTCTGGGCACCGGGCTGCACAGCGCACCGCGCGAAAATATTGCCGCGCTTATTGAACACGCTAACAGACATTCCGCGCCGGTAGTCGCCCTGGATATTCCCTCTGGCCTGATTGCACAAACCGGCGCAACGCCGGGGGCGGTCATTCAGGCAGCCCATACGGTGACCTTTATCGCCCTCAAGCCGGGGTTACTGACCGGTAAAGCGCGAGACGTGGTTGGCGTGCTGCACCACAATGCGCTGGGGCTGGAGGGCTGGCTGGCCGGGCAGGAAATGCGCCTCGCGCGTTTTGATGCGTCGCAGCTTGCAGCGTGGCTCCCGCCGCGCCGACCAACGTCCCATAAGGGCGATCACGGCAGGCTGGTGATTGTGGGAGGAGACCACGGTACGGCTGGTGCGATTCGTATGACGGGTGAAGCGGCTCTGCGCAGTGGTGCCGGATTAGTGCGAGTGCTCACTCGCATTGAGAATATTGCGCCCATAATCACCGCCCGACCGGAACTGATGGTCCATGAGCTTACGCCCCAGGCGCTTGAAGAAAGCCTGGAATGGGCGGATGTGGTGGTGATTGGCCCCGGGCTTGGGCAGCAGTCATGGGGTAAACAGGCCCTGCAAAAGGTCGAGAATTTTCGTAAACCGATGCTGTGGGATGCCGACGCGCTTAACCTTCTGGCAATAAACCCGGATAAGCGTCACAATCGCATTCTGACACCACACCCCGGCGAAGCCGCGCGCCTGCTTAACTGCAGCGTGGCAGAAATTGAAAGCGATCGCTTACTTTCTGCTCAGCGTCTGGTAAAACGTTACGGAGGTGTTGCTGTTTTAAAAGGGGCAGGAACCATTGTCGCCAGTGATGAGACGCTGGGCATTATTGATGCCGGAAATGCTGGCATGGCGAGCGGCGGAATGGGCGATGTGCTTTCCGGCATCATTGGCGCATTGCTTGGACAGAAACTTCCCCTTTATGATGCAGCCTGTGCGGGCTGCGTGGCCCACGGTGTCGCGGCGGATAAACTGGCTGCGCGTTACGGTACACGCGGTATGCTGGCCACGGATCTTTTTTGCACGCTGCGGCGTGTTGTTAACCCGGATGTGATTGACGTAGAAAATGACTAATCGAGCGATTCTTTTACCTGATGAACAAGCCACTTTAGAACTCGGCAAGCGCGTGGCGCAGGCCTGTCAGGGGGCAACCGTCATTTATCTGTATGGTGATTTAGGTGCGGGTAAAACCACCTTCAGCCGGGGTTTTTTGCAGGCGTTAGGGCATAACGGGAATGTGAAAAGCCCAACCTACACGCTGGTAGAACCGTACACCCTTGAAAATCTCATGGTGTACCACTTCGATTTATACCGCCTTGCGGATCCTGAGGAGCTGGAATTTATGGGGATCCGTGATTATTTTGCCAACGACGCCATTTGCCTGGTGGAGTGGCCGCAACAAGGTGCGGGTGTGCTGCCTGACCCGGATGTCGAAATTCACTTAGATTACCAGGCTCAAGGGCGTGAGGCACGCATCAGTGCTGTTTCCTCATCAGGCAGTTCCTTACTGGCACGTCTGGCCGGTTAAGCGTAGGGATGACGGGATGATAAATCGCGTTAAAGGTTGGGTGTTGGCTGCCACCGTGCTGCTGTGCGCGCAGGCCGGGGCGGCAAACCTCTCAGATATTCAGGTATCAAACGGCGAAAGCCAGGCTCGAATCACGTTCAGCTTTATGGGCGATCCTGAATATGCGTTTTCACAGCCAGACAGCCACAGCGTGGCGCTGGATATCAAGCAGACAGGCGTGATCCAGGGGCTACCGCTGCGGTTCAGCGGTAACAACCTGGTGAAAAGTATCCGTTCGGGAACGCCGCAGGATAGCCAGTCGTTACGCCTGGTGGTCGATCTGACCGAAAAGGGCAAAACGAAGGCGGTGAAGCAGCAAAACGGGGCGAACTATACGGTGGTCTTTACCATCAATGCCGATGTCCCGCCACCGCCTCCACCGCCGCCGGTCGTTGCGAAACGCGTCGAAGAACCGGTGTATACGCCGCGTCCTGCTGAACCTGCGCGTAATCCGTTTAAATCGCAAAACGACCGCATTACTGCGGCAACCAGCAGCAATACGGTGACGCGTCCGGCGGCCAGCGCGCGACGCGCGACGGTCAGCGGTGACAAAGTGATTATCGCCATTGATGCGGGTCACGGCGGGGAAGATCCCGGGGCGATTGGTCCTGGCGGCACGCGAGAGAAAAACGTAACTATCGCTATCGCGCGTAAACTGCGTTCGCTACTCAATGACGACCCTATGTTTAAAGGCGTGTTGACCCGCGACGGGGATTACTTTATCTCCGTAATGGGGCGCTCGGATGTGGCGCGTAAGCAAAACGCAAACTTCCTAGTCTCCATTCATGCGGACGCCGCACCGAATCGTAGCGCCACCGGCGCCTCGGTTTGGGTGCTGTCGAACCGTCGCGCTAACAGCGAAATGGCCAACTGGCTGGAAGAGCATGAAAAGCAGTCTGAACTGCTAGGCGGTGCGGGCGACGTGCTGGCGAACAGCCAGTCCGATCCGTACCTCAGCCAGGCGGTGCTGGATTTACAGTTCGGTCATTCTCAGCGCGTCGGGTATGATGTCGCCACTAACGTATTGAACCAGCTGCAAAGTGTTGGCGTGCTGCATAAGCGTCGTCCGGAACATGCCAGCCTCGGCGTTCTACGCTCGCCAGATATTCCGTCCATCCTTGTAGAGACGGGCTTTATCAGTAACAACGGTGAAGAGCGTCTGTTGGGAAGCGACAGTTACCAGCAGCAAATTGCCGAAGCGATTTATAACGGTTTACGCAAATATTTTGAGGCGCATCCTCTGCAGTCTGCGCCGCAGAGCGGCGCTGCCCAGACGGCCAGCGCAGCGCTGCCGGGTGAGATGACCGCGACCAACTAAGGAGAATTCATGCCGATTCAGGTTCTACCGCCGCAGCTCGCGAACCAAATCGCCGCCGGTGAGGTGGTGGAACGCCCTGCGTCGGTGGTGAAGGAGCTGGTGGAAAACAGCCTCGATGCGGGCGCAACCCGCATCGATATTGATATCGAACGCGGTGGCGCGAAGCTTATCCGCATTCGGGACAATGGCTGTGGCATTAAAAAAGAGGAGCTGTCGCTGGCGCTGGCTCGTCATGCTACCAGTAAAATTGCCTCTCTGGACGATCTGGAAGCGATTATTAGCCTCGGTTTTCGCGGTGAAGCGCTGGCCAGTATCAGCTCGGTTTCGCGTTTAACGCTGACCTCCCGTACCGCTGAACAGCAGGAAGCCTGGCAGGCTTACGCCGAAGGGCGCGATATGGATGTGACGGTCAAACCGGCGGCGCATCCTGTCGGGACAACGCTTGAAGTATTAGATCTCTTCTACAACACCCCCGCCCGACGCAAGTTTATGCGTACCGAGAAGACCGAGTTCGGCCATATCGACGAGATTATTCGCCGTATCGCGCTGGCCCGTTTCGATGTCACCATCAACCTCAGCCATAACGGTAAGGTGATGCGTCAGTACCGCGCGGTGGCGGAAGGCGGACAGAAAGAGCGCCGCCTGGGCGCTATCTGCGGTACGCCGTTTCTGGAACAGGCGCTGGCCATTGAGTGGCAGCACGGCGATCTGGCTTTACGCGGCTGGGTTGCCGATCCAAACGCGAGCAGTGCTGCGTTTGCCGAGATCCAGTATTGCTACGTCAACGGCCGCATGATGCGCGATCGTCTTATCAATCACGCGATTCGCCAGGCCTGCGAAGACAAGCTCGGGGCCGATCAGCAGCCTGCTTTCGTCCTTTATCTGGACATCGACCCGCATCAGGTGGATGTGAACGTTCATCCTGCCAAGCATGAGGTGCGGTTCCACCAGTCGCGTCTGGTTCACGACTTCATTTATCAGGGCGTGGCCGCTGTGTTACAGCAGCAGGCAGCACCAACGCTGCCGCTGGAAAACGACGCTCCAGCGCCGCGTACGCTGCTGGAAAACCGAGTGGCGGCAGGGCGCAACCATTTTGCGGAGCCTGCCGCCGCGCGTGAACCGGAGACCCTGCGTTTCTCCCCGGCAGGGAGCGCACCGCGTTCAACGGGCGCGAACTACCCGAATGCCCAGCCTGGTTATCAGAAGCAGCAGGGAGCGTTGTACCGCAAATTGCTGGAAACACCAGCCGTGGAGCGTAAAGAGCACATTCCTGCCGCTCAGCCTTCTCTGGACGGGCATAGCCAAAGTTTTGGCCGGGTGCTGACGATTATCGCGCCCGACATGGCATTGCTTGAGCGTGACGGCAAACTGATGCTTATGGCACTGCCGGTCGCCGAACGCTGGCTTAAGCAGGTGCAGCTCACGCCCGGCGAAAATGCAGCCTGTGCGCAGCCGCTCTTGATTCCGGTTCGCCTGAAAATATCCCCTGATGAAACAAGGGTATTGCAGCGTGCAGAGCCGCAGCTGGCGCAGATGGGTATTGAAACTGTGCTCGAACCACAACATGTGACAATTCGTGCAGTGCCTTTACCCTTACGCCAACAAAATTTACAAAACTTGATTCCTGAACTGATAGGCTACCTGGCGCAGCAAACATCGTTTGATGCCGCCAACACCGCGCAGTGGATCGCCCGCCATCTGGCAAGCGAACACGCGCCGTGGAGCATGGCACAGGCCATCAGCGTGCTGGCTGAGGTTGAACGCCTCTGTCCGCATCTGGTGAAAGCGCCGCCGGGTGGGTTATTACAACCTGTTGATTTACAAACGGCGATGAACGCCCTGAAACATGATTGACGTAAGTAAGGCGAGCCTGCCTAAGGCAATTTTTTTAATGGGCCCAACGGCCTCCGGCAAAACGGCGCTAGCCATTGAGTTGCGTAAAGTTTTGCCTGTAGAGTTGATTAGCGTCGACTCCGCCCTCATCTACCGAGGGATGGACATCGGCACGGCGAAGCCTGACGCAGAAGAACTGCGCGCGGCACCGCACCGTTTGCTGGATATACTCGACCCGGCTCAGGCTTACTCCGCAGCGGATTTTCGCCGGGATGCCTTAGCCGAGATGGCAGAGATAACGGCGGCGGGACGTATACCGCTGTTGGTTGGCGGAACCATGCTCTATTTCAAGGCGCTGCTGGAGGGGTTGTCACCTCTGCCATCCGCGGATCCGGAAGTAAGAGCGAAAATTGAGCAGCAGGCGGCAGAGCAGGGTTGGGACGTTTTGCATCAGCAACTGGCGGAGATTGACCCGGTTGCTGCAGCGCGGATCCATCCAAATGATCCGCAAAGGCTTTCCCGGGCACTGGAAGTTTTTTTCATTTCGGGTAAAACTTTAACGGAACTGACGCAAACGTCAGGAGACGCTCTGCCGTATCAGGTGCATCAGTTCGCCATCGCCCCGGCGAGCCGTGAACTGCTCCATCAGCGGATTGAGCAGCGTTTTCATCAGATGTTAGCTTCAGATTTTGAAGCAGAAGTGCGGGCGCTTTTTGCCCGTGGAGATTTGCATACGGACATGCCTTCCATTCGTTGTGTGGGATACCGCCAGATGTGGTCGTATCTTGAAGGTGAGATTTCATACGATGAAATGGTTTATAGAGGTGTTTGCGCCACGAGACAGTTAGCGAAGCGCCAGATCACCTGGTTACGCGGTTGGGAGGGTGTTCACTGGTTAGACAGTGAAAAACCGCAACAGGCGTTAAACGAAGTGATTGAGGTTGTTGGTGATATCGCTCACTGAATGTGTACAATTGAGGCGTATCGTGCGCAATTTTTCAGAATCGCAAGGTTCTAAGTACAAAACAAGCATATAAGGAAAAGATAGAATGGCTAAGGGGCAATCTTTACAAGATCCGTTCCTGAACGCATTGCGTCGGGAACGTGTTCCAGTTTCTATTTATTTGGTGAATGGTATTAAGCTGCAAGGTCAGATTGAGTCTTTCGATCAGTTTGTGATTCTGTTGAAAAACACGGTCAGTCAGATGGTCTACAAGCACGCTATTTCTACTGTTGTTCCGTCCCGTCCGGTATCTCATCACAGCAATAACGCTGGCGGCGGCACTGGTAGTAACTACCATCATGGCAGCAGCGCGCAGGGTTCTTCAACGCCGGCGCAGGACAGCGACGAGACCGAATAAGGTTTCGCACTGTTATCCACACGGGGAGCCAGGGATCCTGCGTTCCCCGCTGATCTTTTTAGAGAGGTTTACGCTTGTTTGACCGTTATGATGCCGGTGAGCAGGCGGTGCTGGTACACATCTATTTTTCGCAAGACAAAGATATGGAAGACCTCCAGGAGTTTGAATCTCTGGTCTCTTCCGCCGGTGTCGAAGCAATGCAGGTGATTACCGGTAGCCGTAAAGCGCCGCACCCAAAGTATTTTGTTGGTGAAGGTAAAGCAGTCGAAATTGCGGATGCCGTAAAAGCAACCGGCGCGTCAGTCGTGTTGTTTGATCATGCGCTGTCTCCAGCCCAGGAGCGCAACCTGGAAGCCCTTTGCGAATGCCGTGTTATCGATCGCACGGGTTTGATTTTAGATATTTTTGCTCAGCGTGCACGTACCCATGAAGGGAAACTGCAGGTTGAGCTGGCGCAGCTGCGCCATCTGGCAACGCGTCTGGTGCGTGGCTGGACACACCTTGAAAGACAAAAAGGCGGGATTGGTTTGCGCGGTCCGGGTGAAACCCAGCTCGAAACCGACCGTCGTTTACTGCGTGGCCGAATTACTCAGATCCTCTCACGTCTGGAACGTGTAGAGAAACAGCGTGAACAGGGGCGTCGGGCGCGCACCAAAGCCGACATCCCGACGGTGTCGCTGGTGGGCTATACCAACGCCGGTAAATCCACCCTGTTTAACCAGATAACCGAGGCCCAGGTGTATGCTGCAGACCAGCTGTTTGCGACCCTGGACCCTACGCTGCGCCGTATTGACGTTGCAGACGTCGGTGAAACGGTGCTGGCGGATACCGTAGGGTTTATTCGCCACTTGCCGCATGACCTGGTGGCGGCGTTTAAAGCCACCCTGCAGGAGACGCGACAGGCGACTCTGTTACTGCACGTGATTGATGCAGCAGACGTGCGCGTGCAGGAGAACATTGACGCGGTGAATGTGGTGCTCGAAGAGATCGATGCTCACGAGATCCCAACGCTGTTGGTCATGAACAAGATCGATATGCTGGACGATTTCGAACCGCGTATCGACAGAGATGAAGAAAACAAACCAATTCGGGTCTGGCTTTCTGCCCAGACCGGTATTGGTGTGCCACTGCTTTTCCAGGCTTTGACAGAACGTCTTTCCGGTGAGGTAGCTCAGCACACGCTGCGACTGCCGCCACAGGAAGGCAGGCTGCGCAGCCGGTTTTATCAGCTTCAGGCGATAGAAAAAGAGTGGATGGAGGATGACGGCAGCGTGGGGATGCAGGTGCGTATGCCGATCGTTGACTGGCGTCGCCTCTGTAAACAAGAACCTGCGCTGGTCGACTATATCGTCTGATCAGAAAGGGGATGCCTGAATAATTCGCCCTTGCATAACAAATATGGAGCATATACATGGCGTGGAATCAGCCCGGTAATAACGGACAAGACCGCGACCCGTGGGGAAGCAGCAAACCTGGCGGCAACTCTGAGGGAAATGGCAACAAAGGTGGTCGCGAGCAGGGGCCGCCGGATCTGGATGATATCTTCCGCAAACTGAGCAAGAAGCTTGGTGGCCTTGGCGGAGGAAAAAGTTCTGGCTCGGGTGGCAATTCCACTCAGAGTACGCGCCCGCCAATGGGTGGCCGCGTAGTGGGCATCGTGGCCGCTGCGGTAGTCATCATCTGGGCAGCCAGCGGGTTCTACACCATTAAAGAAGCAGAACGCGGCGTAGTCACCCGTTTCGGTAAGTTTAGCCATCTGGTTGAGCCGGGTCTGAACTGGAAGCCAACCTTCATTGACGACGTGACCGCGGTAAACGTGGAATCCGTCCGTGAACTGGCCGCCTCCGGCGTGATGCTGACCTCTGACGAAAACGTGGTGCGCGTTGAGATGAACGTGCAGTACCGCGTGACCGATCCTGAGCGTTATCTGTTTAGCGTGACCAGCGCCGATGACAGCCTGCGTCAGGCGACTGACAGCGCCCTGCGTGGTGTCATCGGTAAATACACCATGGACCGTATTCTGACCGAAGGTCGTACCGTTATTCGTAGCGATACCCAGCGCGAGCTGGAAGAGACCATTCGTCCGTACAACATGGGTATCACCCTGCTGGACGTCAACTTCCAGGCTGCGCGTCCGCCGGAAGAGGTGAAAGCCGCATTTGACGATGCGATTGCTGCCCGTGAAAACGAACAGCAATACATCCGTGAAGCAGAAGCGTACACCAACGAAGTTCAGCCACGCGCTAACGGTCAGGCGCAGCGTATTCTGGAAGAAGCGCGCGCGTATAAGACCCAGACCATCCTGGAAGCTCAGGGTGAAGTGGCTCGCTTTGCGAAGATCCTGCCTGAATACAAAGCAGCGCCGGAAATTACCCGTGAGCGTCTCTATATCGAGACCATGGAAAAAGTGCTGAGCCACACCCGCAAAGTGTTGGTTAACGACAGTAAAGGCGGAAACCTGATGGTGCTGCCGCTGGATCAGATGCTGAAGGGCAGTTCTGCACCGGCAGCAAAAGACACCAGCGGAGCGAACAACCTGCTGCGTCTGCCGCCAGCCTCAACAGGCAGCGCCAGCTCGAACACAACGCCTTCTTCGAACGATGGTGACATTATGGACCAACGCCGTGCTAACGCGCAGCGTAACGACTACCAGCGTCAGGGGGAATAAGGATGCGTAAGTCAGTTATTGCGATCATCGTCATCGTACTGGTCGTGCTTTATACCTCGATCTTTGTGGTGAAAGAGGGCGAGCGTGGGATCAAGTTCCAGTTCAGCAGCGTCGTGCGTGATGGCGACAAACGCCCGGTGATTTACGAGCCGGGTCTGCACTTCAAGGTGCCGTTCATTCAGTCCGTAAAAACGCTTGATGCGCGTATCCAGACCATGGATAACCAGGCAGATCGTTTTGTGACCAAAGAGAAGAAAGACCTGATCGTTGATTCCTATATCAAATGGCGCATCAGTGATTTCAGCCGTTACTTCCTGGCAACGGGCGGCGGTGACGTTTCTCAGGCAGAAGTGCTGCTGAAACGTAAGTTCTCTGACCGTCTGCGTTCTGAGATTGGTCGTCTGGATGTGAAAGACATTGTGACCGACTCCCGTGGTCGTCTGACCCTGGAAGTTCGCGATGCGCTGAACTCCGGCACAGCGGGCACTGAAGATGAAGTTTCAACGCCGGCAGCAGACGATGCGATTGCCAAAGCGGCTGAACGTGTTCAGGCGGAAACCAACGGTAAAGTGCCGGTGATCAATCCGAACAGTATGGCTGCACTGGGTATCGAAGTCGTTGACGTGCGTATCAAGCAGATCAACCTGCCGGTGGAAGTGTCCGAGGCGATTTACAACCGTATGCGCGCCGAGCGTGAAGCGGTAGCCCGTCGTCACCGTTCACAGGGCCAGGAAGAGGCTGAGAAGCTGCGTGCTGCAGCAGACTACGAAGTCACCAAGACGCTGGCGGAATCTGAGCGCCAGGGTCGTATCCTGCGCGGTGAAGGTGATGCGGAAGCCGCGAAATTGTTTGCTGATGCCTTCAGCCAGGATCCTGACTTCTATGCCTTTATCCGTAGCCTGCGTGCCTACGAGAATAGCTTCCAGAGCAGCCAGGATGTGATGGTGCTTAGCCCGGACAGCGATTTCTTCCGTTATATGAAGACGCCGACTAACGCAACGCGATAAACTCAGGCTCGTTTGAGTATTCAAACCACCGCTCTCAACGGAGCGGTGGTTTTCTTTTATAAGGAACAAAAATGAATTCAACGATCTGGCTCGCGCTGGCCCTGGTCCTGGTGCTTGAAGGCCTGGGACCGATGCTCTATCCACGCGCCTGGCGTCGAATGATCGCCACCATGAGCCAACTGCCGGATAATATTTTACGTCGTTTTGGCGGCGGTCTTGTGGTTGCGGGCATCGTGATCTACTACATGTTGAGGAAAACGATTGGCTGATCAAAAAGTAGGCGCAATCGGCGTATTTTGAGGTCAAAAAGTGCTGTATATCTGAAAAAGCGATGGTAGAATCCATTTTTAAGCAAACGGTGATTTTGAAAAAAATGGGTAACAACGTCGTCGTACTGGGCACCCAATGGGGTGACGAAGGTAAAGGGAAGATTGTTGATCTTCTGACTGAACGGGCTAAATATGTTGTGCGCTACCAGGGCGGTCACAACGCAGGCCATACTCTCGTAATCAACGGTGAAAAAACCGTCCTCCATCTTATTCCATCAGGCATTCTTCGCGAAAACGTCACCAGCATCATCGGTAACGGCGTTGTGCTGTCTCCAGCGGCGCTGATGAAAGAGATGAAAGGTCTGGAAGACCGTGGTATCCCTGTTCGTGAGCGTCTGCTGCTCTCCGAAGCCTGCCCGCTGATCCTGGATTATCACGTGGCGCTGGACGTAGCGCGTGAGAAAGCGCGTGGCGCGAAAGCGATCGGCACCACCGGTCGTGGTATCGGCCCGGCTTACGAAGATAAAGTTGCACGCCGCGGTCTGCGCGTGGGCGACCTCTTCGACAAAGCGACCTTCGCTGAAAAACTGAAAGAAGTGATGGAATATCACAACTTCCAGTTGGTGAACTTCTATAAAGCTGACGCTGTTGACTACCAGAAAGTGCTGGATGACGTCATGGCGATTGCAGACATTCTGACCGGTATGGTTGTTGATGTGTCCGATCTGCTCGACCAGGCGCGCAAGCGTGGCGATTTCGTCATGTTCGAAGGTGCGCAGGGTACGCTGCTGGACATCGACCACGGTACCTATCCGTACGTCACCTCCTCTAACACCACCGCGGGTGGCGTGGCGACCGGCTCTGGCCTGGGTCCACGTTATGTGGATTACGTACTGGGCATCATCAAAGCGTACTCCACTCGCGTGGGTGCGGGTCCATTCCCGACCGAACTGTTTGATGAAACCGGCGAGTTCCTGTGCAAGCAGGGTAACGAGTTTGGCGCGACCACCGGTCGCCGTCGTCGTACCGGCTGGCTGGATGCGGTTGCCGTGCGTCGCGCAGTGCAGATCAACTCCCTGTCTGGCTTCTGCCTGACCAAGCTGGACGTACTGGACGGCCTGAAAGAAGTGAAAATCTGCGTAGGCTACCGTATGCCAGATGGCCGCGAAGTGACCACCACTCCGCTGGCTGCTGACGACTGGGAAGGCATTGAGCCAATCTACGAAACCATGCCGGGCTGGTCTGAGACCACCTTCGGTGTGAAAGAGCGTAGCGGCCTGCCGCAGGCGGCGCTGGATTACATCAAGCGCATTGAAGAACTGACCGAAGTGCCGATCGATATTATTTCTACCGGCCCGGACCGTACTGAAACGATGATTCTGCGCGATCCGTTCGACGCATAATCTTCGTGACTGCTGGCCTGCGGGGAGACCCGTAGGCCGGATAAGCGTAGCGCCATCCGGCGACCGCTCCTGGATCTCCGCTTTTTCGCCCCGTCTGTCAAATAAATTAGCCGCTAACTATCTGGCTGGTTTATCATCATTAATGAATATCTCTGCGGTTTGTCCGCGATTTCCCTTTTTCCTGAGGTTGATGTGCAGTTAACAAGTTTCACCGATTACGGCTTACGTGCGCTGATTTACATGGCGTCGTTACCCGAGGGGAAGATGACCAGTATCTCTGAAGTGACAGAGGTCTACGGCGTATCCCGTAATCATATGGTCAAAATAATCAATCAACTTAGTCGTGCCGGATACGTTGCTGCCGTCCGCGGGAAGAATGGTGGGATCCGTCTCGGTAAACCGGCACAGAGTATTCGTGTTGGCGATGTGGTACGTGAACTGGAGCCGCTGTCTCTGGTGAACTGCAGCAGCGAGTTCTGCCACATCACGCCCGCTTGCCGCCTGAAACAGGCGCTTTCTAAGGCCGTGCAAAGTTTTCTCATGGAACTGGATAACTACACGCTGGCCGATTTGGTTGAAGAGAATCAACCGCTTTATAAATTATTGCTGGTGGAATGAAGAAAATTTCCACCGGAGCTGACAACGGAGGAACCGACATGTCACACGATCCTTTCCAGGAACGCGAAGCCGAAAAATACGCGAATCCTATCCCCAGCCGCGAGTTCATCATTGAACACTTAACAAAACGCGAAAAACCCGCCAATCGTGAAGAACTTGCCGTTGAATTAAATATTGAAGGTGAAGAGCAGATTGAAGCCCTTCGCCGCCGCCTGCGCGCGATGGAGCGCGACGGGCAACTGGTCTTTACCCGCCGCCAGTGCTACGCGCTGCCGGAACGCCTCGATCTGCTGAAAGGGACCGTCATTGGTCACCGCGATGGCTTCGGCTTCCTGCGCGTGGAAGGCCGTAAAGACGATCTGTATCTCTCATCTGAACAGATGAAAATGTGCATCCACGGCGACCAGATCCTGGCGCAGCCGCTGGGCGCCGACCGTAAAGGTCGCCGAGAGGCGCGCGTCGTGCGCGTTCTGGTGCCAAAAACCAGCCAGATTGTCGGCCGCTACTTTACCGACGCGGGCGTTGGGTTCGTGGTGCCGGACGACAGCCGTCTGAGCTTCGACATCCTGATCCCACCTGAAGAGGTGATGGGTGCCCGCATGGGCTTTGTGGTGGTGGTGGAACTCACCCAGCGCCCAACCCGTCGCACCAAAGCGGTAGGTAAAATCGTCGAAGTGCTGGGCGATAATATGGGCACCGGCATGGCCGTTGATATGGCGCTGCGCACCCACGAAATTCCGTACATCTGGCCGAAAGCGGTTGAAGAGCAGATTGAAAGCCTGCGTGAAGAAGTGCCGGAAGAATCCAAAGTGGGCCGCGTGGATCTCCGCTCCCTGCCGCTGGTCACGATCGACGGTGAAGACGCCCGTGACTTCGATGACGCCGTCTACTGCGAGAAAAAACGCGGTGGCGGCTGGCGTCTGTGGGTCGCTATTGCAGACGTAAGCTACTATGTTCGTCCGCACACTCCGCTGGATAACGAAGCGCGCAGCCGCGGTACCTCGGTCTACTTCCCGTCGCAGGTTGTACCGATGCTGCCGGAAGTGCTCTCTAACGGCCTGTGCTCCCTGAACCCGCAGGTTGACCGCCTCTGTATGGTTTGCGAGATGACCATCTCCACCAAAGGGCGCTTAACCGGCTACAAATTCTACGAAGCGGTGATGAGCTCACACGCGCGTCTGACCTATACCAAGGTCTGGCATATGCTGCAGGGCGACCAGGATCTGCGCGAACAGTACGCGCCGCTGGTCAAACACATCGAAGAGCTGCATAACCTCTACAAAACGCTGGATCAGGCGCGCGAAGAGCGCGGCGGGATCTCGTTTGAGAGTGAAGAAGCGAAATTTATCTTCAATGCCGAGCGCCGCATTGAGCGTATCGAACAGACCCAGCGTAATGATGCGCACAAGCTGATCGAAGAATGTATGATTCTGGCGAATATCTCGGCGGCACGCTTCGTTGAGAAAGCCAAAGAGCCTGCGCTGTTCCGTATCCACGATAAACCGTCGACGGAAGCCATCACCGCGTTCCGCTCCGTGCTGGCTGAACTGGGCCTGGAGCTGCCGGGCGGCAACAAGCCAGAGCCGCGCGATTACGCCGAGCTGCTGGAATCCATTAGCGATCGTCCTGATGCAGAAATGCTGCAGACAATGCTGCTGCGCTCGATGAAGCAGGCGATTTACGATCCGGAAAACCGCGGTCACTTCGGCCTGGCGCTGCAGTCTTACGCCCACTTTACGTCGCCGATCCGTCGTTACCCTGACCTCTCTCTGCACCGTGCGATCAAGTATCTGCTGGCGCAGGAGCAGGGACATAAAGGGAACACCACCGAAACCGGTGGCTACCACTATTCGATGGAAGAAATGCTGCAGCTGGGTCAGCACTGCTCCATGACCGAACGCCGTGCCGATGAAGCTACCCGCGACGTGGCGGACTGGCTGAAGTGTGACTTTATGCTGGACCAGGTCGGTAACGTCTTCAAAGGTGTGATTGCCAGCGTGACCGGCTTTGGCTTCTTCGTTCGTCTGGACGAGCTGTTTATCGACGGTCTGGTGCACGTCTCCAGCCTGGATAATGACTACTACCGCTTCGACCAGGTCGGCCAGCGTCTGATTGGCGAATCTGGCGGCCAGACCTATCGTCTGGGCGACCGTGTGGAAGTGAAGGTTGAGGCCGTGAATATGGACGACCGTAAAATCGACTTCAGCCTGATCTCCAGCGAGCGCGCCCCGCGTAACGTCGGTAAAACCGAACGCGAAAGAGCGAAAAAAGGCGGAAACGGCAAAACGAGCGGCAAGCGCCGTCAGGCCGGTAAGAAGGTGAACTTCGAGCCGGACAGCGCGTTCCGCGGTGAGAAGAAGCAGAAGCCGAAGGCGGCGAAGAAAGAAGCCCGTTCAGCGAAGAAACCTTCCGCGAAGACACAGAAAATAGCGGCTGCCACCAAAGCGAAGCGCGCGGCCAAGAAAAAGCAGGCGGAGTAAAATCTCCCCTCATCCTGACCCTCTCCCCAACGGGGGGAGGGGAAATACTTATTACGAGAACCATCAATGAGTGAAATGATTTACGGCATCCACGCGGTGCAGGCCCTTCTCGAGCGCGCACCGGAGCGTTTTCAGGAAGTGTTTATTCTGAAAGGGCGTGAAGATAAGCGTCTGATGCCGCTGATCCATGCCCTGGAAGCGCAGGGTGTGGTGATCCAGCTGGCGAATCGCCAGTTCCTGGATGAAAAAAGTGAAGGCGCGGTTCACCAGGGGATCATTGCCCGCGTGAAGCCGGGCCGTCAGTATCAGGAAAACGATCTGCCGGACCTGATTGCCGAGCTGGAGAATCCGTTCTTCCTGATCCTCGATGGCGTAACCGATCCGCACAACCTCGGCGCGTGTCTGCGCAGCGCGGATGCGGCGGGCGTGCATGCGGTGATTGTGCCGAAAGATCGCTCCGCGCAGCTGAACGCGACGGCGAAGAAGGTAGCCTGCGGCGCGGCGGAAAACGTTCCGCTGATCCGCGTGACCAACCTGGCGCGCACCATGCGTCTGCTGCAGGAAGAGAACATCTGGATCGTCGGGACTGCCGGTGAAGCGGATCATAATCTGTACCAGAGCAAAATGACCGGCCGTCTGGCGCTGGTGATGGGGGCGGAAGGCGAAGGCATGCGTCGTTTGACCCGCGATCACTGCGACGAGCTGATCAGTATCCCGATGGCGGGCAGCGTGTCCTCCCTGAACGTGTCTGTTGCGACGGGTATTTGCCTGTTTGAAGCGGTGCGTCAGCGGGGAGAATAAACAGCAAGGCCGTCCACAGGACGGCCTTTAGTGTTTTCTCCCTCTCCCCGTGGGAGAGGGCCGGGGTGAGGGCATCAGACGGTGACAACCTCACTCCTCTAACGACCGCAGATGGTCATCCTTCCTCAGGGTCATCAGCGCGAAAATACTCACCACCGCCGTTGCCATCACGTAATACGCCGGAATATCCAGGTTACCCGTCTGCTTAATCAGCCCGGTAATGATTAACCCTGCGCATCCCGAGAAAATCGCGTTCGATAACGAGTAGGCCAGCCCCAGCCCGGTATAGCGTACGCGCGTCGGGAACATCTCAGAGAGCATCGCCGGGCCTGGCCCCGCCAGCATGCCCACCAGACCGCCCGCAATCAATACCACTATCGCTTTCACCGCCAGCGTGCTGGACTCCGCCTGCAGAAGTTTCAGCAGCGGCAGGGCGAGGATCAGCAGCAGCGCGGTGGCGATAATCATTACCATGCGACGCCCGATCCTATCGCTCAGGATCCCCGACGGAATAATGGTTAGCGCAAACCCAACGTTCGAAATCACCGCGATCAGCAGCGCCTGGTTAAACCCGGTGTGTAGCGCCGACTGGAGATAGGTCGGCATAATCACCAGGTAAGTGTAACCCGCCGCAGACCAGACCATTACGCGGCCAATCCCCATCACGATGGCCCGGAGCGTGGCGGCAGTATCCGCCTTAGCGACAGCCGGTTTGTCCTGCTGCTGCACAAAGCTGGGCGTCTCCTCCATGCTGACGCGAAGCCACAGCGCAACAGCGCCCATGGGCAGCGCCAGGAAGAAAGGAATGCGCCAGCCCCAGTCGTGCAGGGCTTCAGGCGTGAGGAGGGCGGAGAGCAGCGCCACGATGCCTGCGCCCGCTAACAAGCCCAGCGCCACGGTAAAGGACTGCCACGCGCCGTAGAGGCCGCGCCTGCCGCGCGGGGCGAACTCCGTCATCAGCGAGACCGCACCGCCGTACTCGCCGCCCGCGAACAGCCCCTGCAGGATGCGCAGCAGCGTAATAATGAGCGGCGCGGCAATCCCGATGCTGGCATAGACCGGCACAACGCCGATGGCGGCGGTAGCGAGCGTCATCAGCACCAGCACGATGATTAGCGTCGGCTTACGGCCAATCCGGTCGCCGATGCGGCCAAACACCACCGCACCCAGCGGGCGGAAGAAGAAGGCGATGGCAAACGAGGCGTAGGTGAGGATCAGGCTGGTAAGCCCAGCTTCCCCTTCAAGCTGGAAGAAGTTCTTCGCAATGACGGTCGCCAGAAAACCGTAGACCGCAAACTCATACCACTCGATAAAGTTACCAATGGAGCCGGCAATTAATGCTCGCTTGTGCGCATCCGGTTGCATAACGATCCTCATTGAAAAGGGTAAGAATAAATTATTCAACAAAAGCGAAGTCATGAAATAGTTTATTCTTATGTTCTGTGAGCTATTTCACGAATGATATCAGCGGGATCGTGAACGTGTGACTCCCCTCCCATGCAGCGTGTGCGCGGTCTGTCCATACTTATCGTCATTGCCACTGAAGGAGGGAGACAGTATGCACTGGCAGACCCATACCGTTTTCAATCAACCCGCACCGCTTTCCAACAGCAACCTTTTCCTTTCGGACTGCGCGCTGCGTGACGCAGTTTCGCGCGAGGGGGCCGAGTGGGATGTTGAGCTGCTCGCCAGCATCGGGCAGCAGTTAGGTACCGCAGAGTCGCTGGAGCTGGGCAGGCTGGCGAACGTGAATCCGCCGGAGTTGCTTCGCTATGACGCCACCGGAGAGCGACTGGATGACGTCCGCTTTCACCCGGCATGGCACCTGCTGATGCAGGGGCTGTGTGCCAATCGGGTACATAACCTGGCATGGGAAGAGGAGGCGCGTAAAGGGTCGTTTGTCGCGCGGGCCGCACGCTTTGTGCTTCATGCTCAGGTGGAAGCGGGCACGCTTTGTCCGGTCACCATGACGTTTGCCGCGACACCGCTCCTGCAGCAGGCGCTCCCCAGACTCTTTCACGACTGGCTGACGCCGCTGCTCAGCGATCGCTACGATCCGCATCTTGCGCCTGGCGCACAAAAGCGCGGCCTGCTGATTGGTATGGGGATGACGGAAAAGCAGGGCGGCTCGGACGTGCTGAGCAACACCACCAAAGCGGAAAAATGCGGTGATGGCAGCTACCGGCTGGTGGGACACAAATGGTTTTTCTCCGTCCCGCAAAGCGATGCGCATCTCGTGCTGGCGCAGGCGAAGGGCGGGTTGTCCTGCTTTTTTGTGCCGCGCTTTTTGCCTGATGGACAGCGCAACGCCGTCCGGCTGGAGCGCCTTAAGGACAAGCTCGGGAATCGCTCCAACGCCAGCAGCGAGGTGGAGTTTCTTGATGCCTCCGGCTGGCTGCTGGGGGAAGAGGGCGAAGGGGTACGGCAGATCCTCAAAATGGGCGGTCTGACGCGCTTTGACTGCGCGCTGGGCAGCCACGGACTCATGCGTCGGGCGCTGTCCGTGGCTCTGTACCATGCGCATCAGCGCCAGACCTTCGGCAAAAATCTTATCGATCAGCCGCTCATGCGCGAAGTGCTAAGCCGGATGGCGCTGGTGCTGGAGGGGCAAACGGCGCTGCTGTTCCGCCTGGCGCGGGCGTGGGATAAACGCACCGATCCGCACGAGGCTGCCTGGGCACGGCTGTTTACCCCGGCAGCGAAATTTAGCGTGTGCAAAGCGGGCATCCCGTTTGTGGCTGAAGCGATGGAGGTGCTGGGCGGAGTCGGGTACTGCGAGGAGAGCGAACTTCCCCGCCTGTACCGAGAGATGCCGGTGAACAGCATCTGGGAAGGGGCCGGTAACATCATGTGCCTGGACGTGCTGCGCGTGCTGGCGAAGCAGCCGGGTATTCACGATCTGCTTGCCGATGAGTTTGCACAGGTAAAAGGGCAGGACAGACACTTCGACCGCAGCTGGCGACAGCTTCAGCAAAAACTGCGTAAACCGCAGGAGGCGCAGGGACGGGAAATTGCGCAGCAGCTTTTCCTGCTGGGTGCCGGGAGCGAAATGCTGCGGCACGCGTCGCCTCCGGTGGCGCAGGCGTGGTGCCGCATGATGCTGGATACCCGTGGCGGCACGCTGATGAGCGAGCAGGTGCAAAGTGACCTGCTGCTGCGTGCGACGGGCAGAGTCGGTTAGCCTTTTAGCTGGAACAGGCTCACCAACTGAGCCAGATGTGATCCCTTCTCGCGCAGCGTTTGAGCCGTTTGTTCGCTGCGTGAGATACGATCGGCATTAATATGCGACGCTTCGCCAATGTGGGTCATGGCGAGGTTAACCTGGCCAATCCCTGCGGACTGCTCGCGTGAGGCATGGTTAATCTCGGTGACCAGCTGGCTGATGTTATCGATATGAATGATGATGTCATCCATCGCCAGGCGGGTTTTTTCAGACAGCGCATGGCCCTCACTCACTTTTCTGAGCGTATCGCCAATCAGCTGTTCAATCTCCTTCACCGCGTTAGCGCTGCGTCCCGCTAGGGCGCGAACTTCCTGCGCGACTACCGCAAACCCTTTTCCGTGCTCACCGGCGCGGGCCGCTTCCACTGCCGCATTCAGCGCCAGAATATTGGTCTGGAAAGCGATGGATTCGATCACGCGCGTGATGTCTTCTATGCGTTTTGACGCTTCGCGAATATCGTCCATGGTCGACACCGCGTGGGTGACCGTCTCACCGCCCTGATGGACCGCGAGCGAGGTTTCACCGACCAGCTGCTGCGTTTGCTCCATGTTGGCGGCATTTTGCTGCACGGTGGCGGCCAGCTGCTCCATGCTGGCGGAGGTCTCTTCCACGCTGCTCGCCTGCTTGTTGATCTGCTCTGAAATCTCGCCGGTGTCGGCGGCCAGCGCGTTGGTGCCCAAATGGATCTCGCCAGCGGCCTCGCGGACCTGCAGGACAATTTTTTGCAGGCCGCCGCCGATGCCGTTGATAGCATCGATCAGCTGGCCGACTTCGTCCTGGCGCGTCACGGGCAGGCAGGAACGGAGATCCCCTGCGGCATATTGCCGGGCAAGATGGATCACATTGCGCAGCGGTCGGGTCAGCACGCGGCGAATAAGAATCACGAACAGGCCAGCAAACAGGATGGATAAGACCACGCCGGCCAGCAGGAAGCGATCGCGCATGGCGGTAACGCTTGAGAGCAGCACCGATTTATCCACTTCGCCGACGATAGTCCAGTTCCAGCCTGGCAGCGGGGTATAGGCCATTTTCAGCGTGCGGCCGTCGTCGCTTACGCGTTCCAGCGTGCCGGGCTTGTCACTCAAAAGCTGTTGCTGCGTCGCGCCGTCCCACTTCGGCAGCTGTCCCTCTTCACCGGCATGGAACAGGTATTGCCCGCGCGTTTTGCCGTTGCTGCGATCCAGCACGAAGAAGTGACCGCTCTCGCCCAGGCGGCGGGTGAGGATTTTCTCGCGCATGACGTTCCAGGAATGCGTAATGTCCACGCCAACAAAGACGATCGCAATGACCTGGCCATCGGCGTTTTTAACCGGCTGATACTGGGTGATATAGCGTTTGCCAAACAGCAGCGCCAGGCCACGGTAGACTTCCCCTCTGTTGACGGCGGCAAAGGCCGGGCTGGCGGTATCCAGCACGGTGCCCATCGCCCGCTCGCCGTTCTCTTTGCGCAGGGAGGTGGCGACGCGAACAAAGTCGTTACCGCTGCGTACAAAAAGCGTGGAGATTGCTCCCGTACGGCTCAGAAAGTCATCGGAAAAAGAGGTATTTTCATGGAGTTCAGCGTCTCCCCCTTTCAGTAGGGGAACGGTGAGCCCGTTAATGGTCCGGGGCTGCTGAGTATCGACGCTAAAAGGCTGGGGCAGAAATGTCGTAAACAGTTTGGTGTAACTTTCGACTTCTTCGCTCAGGCTGGTATTAAACATCTGCACCATGTCGACCATGCCTGTGGACTGATTATGCAGGTCTTCGACGGCGAGGGCTTCAAGCTGCTGGCTGGCTTTTTGACTGAGCAGAAAAGTGAAAAGCAGAAACAGCGTGGCGACACTGATGCCCGTAAGCAGCGACAGCTTTGCCCCCAGGCCTGCACGGCGAAAAACGTTGATCATAAATTGCTCATCATTGAAAAGGTATGGTTCTTCAACGGCAGAGCGGGGATTAAGTTTACTGAATTAATGTAACAAAATGTTATTTTATTGTTATTGATTGGTTTTTCATAAGATAAAAAATTTGCAAAAACGAAAAGCCACTAAAAATAAGTGGCTTTTATCAGGAGGGATATTACACGTAAAGAATGGCCTGTACTCGCCAGTGGTCGATGTGGTGATCTTCCTGCATCTGGATGATGCGATACCATGAAGCACCCTGCTCATCGGCCTTTAATGCCACAACGCGTTCAACGTCCTGCGGGCTCCCCGAGATATTATTCACGGATATCTGGCCAATTTCATTCAGGCCAGTCACACAGTCAGCACTGGCGAATTCTGCTGACTGCGCGGTGGTGCTCACCAGGCCTGCTGAGAGCAACAGAGAGGTCAAAGCAAGAGTTCGTTTCATCGTCAGCTCCATTTCACATATCTCCGGTATCCGCCGGGCAATCCTTCGCGAATAAACTCCCTTCCATTGACGCGGGCATGGAGTTTATTGTGGACAGGAAAATGTCTATGGACGCAAAGCAGTGTAAATCTCGTTCAAAGGAAAACCATTATTTACGGTACAAAATGGCCTGTGAATACCACCGTCCCGTTATGATGGTTTCATCGATCATAATGATGACGTAATAATCTGCTTTGGCGGCGACGGCCTGTGCTTTTATTGCCGCTTCTGCGTCATCGGGGGAGCCGCGTACCAGCGCGGAAATCGTGCCCATTCGTTGTAATCCTTCCGTCTGATTACGACGAATCTCCTGTGGATGATCGGCGACCGGTGGAGCGGGTTGCGGCGTTCCCTGCAGCGCGCTACAGCCACTGAGCAGAAACACCAGCACTAAAGCAGCAAACCTGCGCATAACCATATCTCGTTTCCTGATAGCCATAGTGTAGTTGTCTGTGAATTTAGTTTTGGGGGAATGTTCCCGAAGTGTTATCTGGGACGTATATTTCGAATGAAAATGACGTGAAAGCGTAACCCAGTTCTCAACATTATGAATCATACATTCGCACAGGGTCGACAATGATTGAAATTGAAATACGCCACCTCGGCGACCATGAAATTTTACACGCGATGCCTGCGGGTAAACGTGATAAACCGCTGCCTGTTGTGGTTTTTTATCACGGGTTTACCTCATCGAAGCTGGTTTACAGTTATTTTGCGGTTGCGCTGGCGCAGGCGGGTTTTCGCGTGGTGATGCCGGATGCGCCTGACCACGGCGCCCGCTTTACGGGCAATGAACAGGCGCGGCTTGGGCAGTTCTGGCACATTCTGCACGGGAGTCTGACCGAGTTTGCCGGGGTGCGCGATGCGCTTTATGAGTCCGGCCTGGTTGCCGACAATCGTCTGGCTGTCGCCGGCGCGTCGATGGGCGGTATGACGGCGCTGGGGATTATGACGCATCATCCGGAAGTGAAGTCGGTCGCCTGCCTGATGGGCTCGGGTTATTTTGCGTCGCTGGCGAAGACGCTCTTTCCCCCTCAGGAATTAGCGGAAATCACCGCGACGCTCGAAGAGTGGGATGTGACCCAGTCATTGCCGCGCGTGGCCGATCGCCCACTGCTGCTATGGCACGGTGATGCGGATGATGTGGTCCCGCCCGAGGGAACCTTCCGTCTGCAGCAGGCGTTAATAAATGAAGGACTGGACGGTAATCTGACCTGCCTGTGGGAACCTGGCGTCCGCCACCGCATCACGCCAACGGCGCTGGACGCCACGGTGGCATTTTTCCGCCAGCACCTTTAAATGCGCAGCACCTTAACTCCCGATCTTCCAGTTTCTGGAGGATCTCAGGGGGTCTTTTACCGATGGTATTCCGGAGCCTTTCTCAAAAAAAAGCCCCCGGGCAGGGGGCAACGTCAACTATGGCTATGTTCTCGTTGTTGGCTTTCCTGGTGCTAGCGTTAAAGCGTTATCGGTAAATATCTGCACTGGCGTGCATGTTGCCGTTGCTGCCGGGCTCACGGGTTAACATCACGTGGTAATAGGTTGCGCCCTGCGCATCGGTTTCTTCGTTTAGGGCCTGATCTGCTTCACTTTCCGTGGCGAAATTATGATTGATGTAAATTACGCCCAAGCTTTGCACATCATCCATGTTTCTGGCCTGTCGGCTGTCTATCTTGATGGCTGCCATCGCGTTTGCACTGAGCAAAAGCGCCGCCATTATGGCTAATGCGATTTTTTTCATGATATGCGCTCCACGACTACGTGCTGCGAGAGGGGGGATGCTCCTTCTTTAATTCAGGTGATCTCTGATTAAAGTGTAATCACTCATCCAGCGGGGATGCGTGACCATTTCTGATGCAGTTGTTCAAAAAAACAACGCTTCCGGGTGTGACCAATTTTAAATCACCCACTTAGACCCGCTTCGCGCTTTGTGCGAATTATTTGTGCAATCAGCTTGAGTTTCCAGGGGCGCGCAAGTATTATGACGCGTCAATTTTTCAGCCGACCTTTAACACGTTCCTTGCCTCCCCGGGCCTCGGCTGACCCAGACAGGAGGCTGAATAATCCGTAAGGAGCAATTCGATGCGTCATTACGAAATCGTTTTTATGGTCCATCCTGACCAGAGCGAACAGGTTCCGGGTATGATCGAGCGTTACTCTGCTGCCATCACTGGTGCAGAAGGTACGATCCACCGTCTGGAAGACTGGGGCCGCCGTCAGCTGGCTTACCCGATCAACAAACTGCACAAAGCACACTACGTTCTGATGAACGTTGAAGCGCCGCAGGAAGTTATCGATGAGCTGGAAACTACCTTCCGCTTCAACGATGCCGTTATCCGCAGCATGGTTATGCGTACCAAAAACGCAGTTACCGAAGCATCTCCGATGGTTAAAGCGAAAGACGAGCGCCGTGAGCGTCGCGATGATTTCGCAAACGAAACCGCAGATGATTCTGATGCTGGGGATTCTGAAGAGTAATTTCTGATGACCAACCGTCTGGCGTTGTCCGGCATCGTATGCAGGGCTCCCCTTCGAAAGGTCAGTCCATCAGGAATTCCGCATTGCCAGTTCGTGCTTGAGCATCGTTCTGTGCAAGAGGAAGCCGGGTTTCACCGGCAGGCGTGGTGCCAAATGCCCGTTATTATTAGCGGACACGAAAACCAGGCCATTACTCACAGTTTAACGGTCGGTAGCGCAGTAATCGTTCAGGGGTTCATCTCTTGCCACAAGGCAAAGAACGGCCTGAGCAAAATGGTTCTGCATGCCGAGCAGATTGATTTGATAGATTCTGGAGACTAGCCATATGGCACGTTATTTCCGTCGTCGCAAGTTCTGCCGTTTCACCGCGGAAGGCGTTCAAGAGATCGACTATAAAGATATCGCAACGCTGAAAAACTACATCACCGAAAGCGGTAAGATTGTCCCAAGCCGTATCACCGGTACTCGTGCAAAATACCAGCGTCAGCTGGCTCGCGCTATCAAACGCGCTCGCTACCTGTCCCTGCTGCCGTACACTGATCGTCATCAGTAATCGGGCACGGTCCATTAATACGACTTTAAGAGGATAAGGTAATGCAAGTTATTCTGCTTGATAAAGTAGCAAACCTGGGCAGCCTGGGTGATCAGGTTAACGTTAAAGCGGGTTACGCACGTAACTTCCTGGTTCCACAGGGTAAAGCTGTTCCAGCTACCAAGAAAAACGTAGAGTTTTTCGAAGCACGTCGCGCTGAACTGGAAGCCAAACTGGCTGACGTTCTGGCGGCTGCTAACGCTCGCGCTGAAGCAATCAACGCACTGGGCACCGTTACCATCGCGTCTAAATCAGGCGACGAAGGTAAACTGTTCGGTTCCATCGGTACCCGCGATATCGCTGATGCAGTAACTGCTGCAGGCGTTAAAGTGGCTAAGAGCGAAGTTCGTCTGCCGAACGGCGTTCTGCGTACCACTGGTGAGCACGAAGTTGACTTCCAGGTTCACAGCGAAGTGTTCGCTAAACTGGTTGTTAACGTTGTAGCTGAGTAATTTTTTACTCTGCTCACGTTGAAACGCCGGCCTTGTGCCGGCGTTTTGCTTTTTACAGCTCCGGGCCCTTAACGCGCCCTGATAAAACTGCCGTCTGGCTGGCGGGTAAACAGCACCTGTTGTCCGTTTCCTGTATCAATCGTTAATCCTGTCACCACACCGCTTGCATTCTGACGAACCTGCACCATCTGTCCATTCTGCAGGTTACTGAGCGGCTTACCTGCACCTTCCACCTTCGCCATGGCATACACGTCGGTTGGCGGCAGGTTATGGTCGCGGAACAGCTGTGCCAGGGTTTTGCCCGGCTCCACGCGATAGGAACGCCACTGTTGCTCGATGCCGGTAGGCTGTTGCGTCTGAGGCTGAGACGGGGCGGCGGCTTGATCCTGTGGCTGTTCATCCTGAATGGGCTCTGGCTCAACCGGTGCAACCTGACCCGGATCGTTAGACGGGGTGACAAGCTGCGTTTGCATCGGCTGTGCATCAGGCTGCGGTCGCGTCTGCGACTGAATGTCCAGTTGAGCATTGCGGGTAACGGGTGCGGTATCGACATCATCGCTCCCGGAAGGAAGCAGGAAGCCCACGATCACCATCAGCGCGCCAATGATGATCCCTCTGCGATGCAGAGGAGGCAGCGGGTCCATGATGCGAAAATTGTCCGGCGCCTGCCAGATTTTCGCCAGGGTAGGTTTCAGTTCAAATCGCCCGGGCATGGCACTCCTCCTGCTCCGCGTCTTTTTTATCCTGTGTTCCGAAGTATAGTTTGCTAACTGCCTGAACGGCGTAGCAAACCCGACATCCGTGACATCAGTTCGGGATTAATCCTGGTTATCTCTATTGTTTCTGTTTCGTCGCGGTTTGTCACCTTAACTTCAGACAAAGTTTTACCCATAAGGGCATGGCTGATATGCTGCCCGCTACTTTAAATGTGATGGAAGGAAAACCCATGACCACCCCGACTTTTGACACTATCGAAGCGCAGGCAAGTTACGGTATCGGCTTGCAGGTAGGACAGCAGCTGAGCGAATCCGGCCTGGAAGGTCTGTTACCAGAAGCGCTGGTGGCGGGTATCGCTGACGCACTGGAAGGCAAACAGCCTGCCGTTCCGGTTGACGTTGTGCACCGTGCGCTGCGTGAAATCCACGAGCGTGCTGACGCCGTGCGTCGTGCGCGCTTCGAAGAGATGGCCGCCGAAGGTGTGAAATATCTGGAAGAGAACCGTGAGCGTGAAGGCGTGAACAGCACCGAGTCTGGTCTGCAGTTCCGCGTGATCAATCAGGGTGACGGCGCAATCCCGGCGCGTACCGACCACGTTCGCGTACACTACACCGGTAAGCTGATCGACGGTACCGTGTTCGACAGCTCCGTGGCGCGCGGCGAACCGGCTGAGTTCCCGGTGAACGGCGTTATCGCAGGCTGGATTGAAGCGCTGACCCTGATGCCAGTCGGTTCCAAATGGGAACTGACTATTCCGCATAACCTGGCCTACGGCGAGCGCGGCGCTGGCGCGTCCATCCCTCCATTCAGCACCCTGGTCTTTGAAGTCGAGCTGCTGGAAATTCTGTAATCGACTTTTCTTATTTCCTCTCTCCGGTTGGGGAGAGGAAAATAGTGTTAAAACCTATAGTTATGGTGCAATCAACATTTTATCTTGCAAACGAAACTGTTGCGTGTATTTTTGTGAGCTGTTTCGCGCTGCATGAGTGATATGACACTCACTTTCAACATATTATTAACATAATATCTAAATCATAGTATTCATCCCGCCGATTCTTACCTAATATCGATTAGCCCTTACAAGGGAACGTCATCTTTTGACGTATTTAAAGGCCAGAAGAGCCTTAACAACACAGACAGGCATAAACAGGAAAATATCACATGGTAGATCAGGTTAAAGTCGTCGCCGACGAAGGGGCGTCGTCTGAACAGTCGCTACGGCGCAATCTCACAAACCGTCATATTCAGCTCATTGCCATCGGGGGTGCCATCGGTACCGGGCTGTTTATGGGGTCAGGCAAAACTATTAGTCTCGCCGGGCCGTCAATCATATTCGTTTATATGATTATCGGTTTTATGCTGTTCTTCGTGATGCGTGCAATGGGTGAACTGCTGCTCTCGAACCTCGAATACAAATCCTTTAGCGACTTCGCTTCTGACCTGCTCGGGCCGTGGGCGGGCTATTTCACCGGCTGGACCTACTGGTTCTGCTGGGTTGTCACCGGTATGGCGGACGTCGTGGCGATTACCGCCTACGCGCAGTTCTGGTTCCCGGGTCTGTCGGACTGGGTCGCCTCGCTGGCGGTTATTGTTCTGCTGCTGAGCCTGAACCTCGCCACCGTTAAAATGTTCGGTGAGATGGAGTTCTGGTTCGCGATGATCAAAATCGTGGCGATTGTCGGGCTTATCGTTGTGGGTTTGGTGATGGTGCTCACCCACTTCCAGTCACCAACGGGCGTTCAGGCGTCGTTTACCCATCTGTGGAATGACGGCGGCTGGTTCCCGAAAGGTATTAGCGGCTTCTTTGCCGGCTTCCAGATCGCGGTATTTGCGTTCGTGGGCATTGAGCTGGTGGGCACGACGGCAGCGGAGACCAAAGACCCCGAGAAGTCCCTGCCGCGCGCGATAAACTCTATTCCGCTGCGTATCATCATGTTCTACGTCTTTGCGCTGATCGTCATTATGTCCGTGACGCCGTGGAGCTCCGTGGTGCCAACCAAGAGCCCGTTCGTTGAGCTGTTCGTGCTGGTAGGCCTGCCTGCTGCCGCGAGCCTGATTAACTTCGTGGTGCTGACCTCTGCGGCATCTTCCGCGAACAGCGGCGTGTTCTCCACCAGCCGTATGCTGTTTGGCCTGGCGCAGGAAGGCGTGGCGCCGAGCGCGTTCGCCAAGCTCTCTAAGCGTGCCGTACCGGCAAAAGGGCTGACCTTCTCCTGCATGTGCCTGCTGGGCGGCGTGGTGATGCTCTACGTGAACCCAAGCGTGATTGGCGCGTTCACCATGATCACCACGGTCTCAGCGATCCTGTTTATGTTCGTCTGGACCATCATCCTCTGTTCATATCTGGTGTACCGCAAGCAGCGCCCACATCTGCATGAGAAATCGATCTACAAGATGCCGCTGGGCAAGCTGATGTGCTGGGTGTGCATGGCGTTCTTCGTCTTCGTGCTGGTTCTGCTGACGCTGGAAGATGATACCCGTCAGGCACTCATCGTCACGCCGCTGTGGTTTATCGCACTGGGGCTGGGCTGGGTGTTTATCGGTAAGAAACGTATGGCAGGCGTACGGTAAAAGCAAAACGGCAACTTCGGTTGCCGTTTTTAGTTTTTGCACCCTCTCCCGTGGCAGAGGGGCGGGGTGGGGGCATCAGGCCGCAGCGGCCTTTTTTATTCCCCCGCTAATGCCCGCGGGAACAGAACGTTGTTCTCGAGACTGATGTGTTCCATCAGGTCGTCAATCATCTCGTTAATGCCGTTGTACATCGCTTTCCACGTTGTGCACGCTTCTGGCGGTGGCGTAACGTTGTGGGTGGTGTGTTTGATCACTTCCAGCAGTTCGCCCGCGTCATCATGCTCGCTTTCCATCACGCTGATGGGCCCCATCGCCTGGCTTCCCATACCCTGTTTAATCATCGGGAAGAGGATCTGCTCTTCCTTCATCATGTGGCTTGAAAGCTCTTCGTGCAGCAGGGTCAGGTACTTTGCCAGACCGCGCGGTACGGAAGGTTTGTCGGCATGGACGCGCTCGACTTTGGTCGCCTGAAGAATCAGTTCCGGCAGCTGTTCACGGTGACGATCATGATAACGCACGATGATATGGTCGATGATTTCCGCGAGCGGGGCGGTTCGCCAGTCTTTATCGACGGGCTGCTCGGCCAGCTGCGCCAGCTCTGCTTCAATAACCTCAACGTCCAGCTCTTTGCGTGAGGCCGCACGCTCCAGTGTTTGCTTACCGCCGCAGCAGTAGTCCATATCGTATTTACGGAACAGCGCAGAAGCGCGAGGAATGGAGAGCGCCAGCTCGCCAAGGGGGTGGTCGCGAAAGGCCATAGCAGTTACCTCGTCATCAATAATATAAAGTGCATATTAAATGCATCTTTAGGCCAGCGCTATAACCCTTTAGAGGGAAGGGGGAAAGTGAGATGTGGATCACAAAAAAATCCCACTTTTAACTCTCTGAATGGGCTCAGGAAAGTGGTTTCGAAACTTTTTAAAGGTGGAGGAACAGTAAACAACCCGCCGCGCCTGCCGATATATCCACGTCAGACAAACCTGCATAAAACAAAGGCAACGCATGTTTAAACGTATAAAAGTCATTACCCTTCTGATTTCGGTGCTGCTTGTGCTCGGCATCATGCAAGTGATTTCCGCCGGTATCTTTATCAACGCCCTGAATAACGATAAAGACAACTTCACCGTGTCGCAGCTCTCCAGCAAGAACGTGGCGGAGTTTACCGATGCGTGGATCAGTCTGAACCAGGCTCGCGTCACCCTGAACCGCGGGATGCTGCGCCTGCAAAGCAGCATGGCCTCACAAATTAACGGCGGTCAGCTGAATGAGCTGGTGACCACGGCGAAAAATCTGCTGACTGAAGCGCAGGTTCATTACGATAAATACTATGCCCTGCCGAACACGCCAGGCCTGGATGAGAACCTGACCAACCAACTCGAAGAGCAGTACCGCATTTACTCTGCAACGCTGACGCAAATGAACGTTCTGCTGAGCCAGGGCAATCTGGAAGATATGTTCAAGCAGAATGCCGAACAGAAACAAAACGCGATGCAGACGGTATATCGTGAATGGCGCGAAGCGCAGGCAATGCTTACCGATAAAGGCATCCAGGACAATGAAAGCGACTACAAGCGCATCCTGTGGATCCTTTCTGCGGTTATGCTGCTGGTGATTGTGGTGATTATCTCCAGCTGGATCGCCATGCGCCGCGTGCTGCTGCTGCCTCTTGAAGAGGTGATTAACCATATTCGCTCTATTGCGGCAGGCGATCTCACCCAGCCGATTCAGGCAGACGGTAATAATGAAATGGCCATCCTGGCGCGCAACGTGCAGGAGATGCAAACTTCGCTGGCAAACACCGTGGGCGTGGTGCGTGAAGGCGCAGATACCATTTACACCGGTGCAGGCGAAATCTCCGCTGGCAGTAACGACCTCTCTTCCCGTACCGAGCAGCAGGCCGCGTCTCTGGAAGAGACGGCAGCCAGCATGGAACAGCTGACGGCGACCGTGAAGCAGAACGCCGATAACGCGCGTCAGGCTTCCCGTCTGGCACTGGATGCCTCCTCAACGGCGAAGAAGGGCGGTAACGTGGTTGAAGGCGTCGTGCGGACGATGGACGAAATCGCCACCAGCTCCAGCAAAATTGCGCAAATTACTAACGTGATCGACGGCATTGCCTTCCAGACGAATATCCTGGCGTTAAACGCGGCGGTGGAAGCCGCGCGTGCGGGCGAGCAGGGCCGTGGTTTTGCGGTTGTTGCAGGCGAAGTGCGTACTCTTGCCCAGCGTAGCGCCCAGGCGGCGAAAGAGATTAAAGCGCTGATCGACGATTCTGGTGAACGCGTGAACGCGGGCTCTCAGCTGGTTATCGAAGCCGGGGAGACGATGGCAGAAATCGTCAATGCGGTCACCCGCGTCACCGACATCATGGGCGAAATTGCATCGGCCTCTGACGAGCAGAGCCGTGGTATCGACCAGGTGGGCCAGGCGGTAGCCGAGATGGACCGCGTGACCCAGCAGAACGCCTCGCTGGTGGAGGAGTCTGCGGCCGCGGCGGCGGCGCTGGAAGATCAGGCTGCACGCCTGAACGAAGCGGTGGCGGTGTTCAAAATTACCCGCAACCAGGCGGTAAAAGCGGCGCCGGTAAAAACCTATGTGCCAAAAGCGCAGCCCGTAGCCGCGGCGTCTGAAGGGAACTGGGAAACGTTTTAAGGGCTTGCCCGGTGGCGGCTACGCCTTACCGGGCCTACGGTTTTGTAGGCCCTGCAAGCGCAGCGCCGCCGGGCAATACTCACATCTCCGATGCCGGAACAACCCTCGGTTTTTCCGGCTTCGCTCTCACCGCCATCACTACCCCCACCACCAACAGCACGATCCCACAGGTCGTGAACAGCGGCGGTACGCTCTGGCGCATCAGAAAGGTATAAAGCAGCCCGGCCAGGGTTTCAAAGACTATCAGCGGTCCTAAGATCACCGTCGGCAGCTTCTGGCTGGCAATGTTCCAGCACAGCGCGCCCACCCATGAACACAGCACCGCAATCGCCACCATCAGGCCGATAAACACCCACGGTCTTGGTCCGAAAGGCTGGGCGAAGTCCGGCTGCTGATGGCCCAGCCAGAGGCATGCGCCGAGATATCCTACGACGGATACGGGCAGCGTGACCAGCGCCTGCGCCGTCGCCCACATCATCGGATGTTTGTCCGGATTCTCCCGCAGCCAGCGCGCGTTGCGCAGGGCATACCATGCCCAGCACGCCACGGAAATGAACGCCAGCACAATGCCAGAACCGTAACGCCACAGGTCAACATCCGCCTGCCCATGACGCAGCTCGGCAATATTGACGCATACCAGCCCCAGGGCGGTGCATATCAGCGCCGGCGCCATTTTAGACCACGCCAGTTTGCCATCGCGCTGGCTGTAGAGCAGGTTAGCAAAGACGGGGATGACGACCGGCAGCGTGCCGATAATCATGGTCGATACCGGCGCACCGGTACGCTGAATGGCGCTCGCCAGGCAAACGTAATAGATAAGATTGCCCATCATGGTCAGCGCCAGCGCGGTGGCCCAGTCCTGACGGCTGAGCTGACGCAAGCGCGCGCGTCCCAGCCACGCCAGAGGCAGGGCAATCAGCCCCAGCGCCAGATAACGTCCGGTCGACTGCAATATTGCCGGATACTCGGGCACGATCAGAGGGCCGACGAAAATCAGACCCCACATCATCCCGGCCAGCAGGGCATACAACACTCCACTAATCATTTTTCCATCCACAGGTATTTACGCTGTATGCAGTGTAGGAGGGGAAAATACGCGCGTATTGTATGAGATTGCGCATTAGCGCCGGATGACTTGCTTCTGGTAGCGCACGGGCGTAATGCCGTAGCGGCGGGTAAACGCGCGGGTCAGATGCGACTGATCGGTCAGCCCGGTTGCGGCGGCGACCTCTGCGGCGGGCATGCCGTGCGTGAGGAATGCTTTGGCGCGCCAGAGGCGAATGGCCATCAGCATCTGATGCGGCGTCACGTGAAAATGGGCTTTGAACTGGCGCTGAAAATGATACGGGCTGAGTGAAACGACGCTGGCCAGCTCGTCAAGCGTCAGGGGGTGCATGTAGTTGTCGTGCAGGTACTCGCGTACGCGTTCGAAGCGGTGCGCGCCCTCCTGAATCACCGGCGCGTGATGGGCCAGAGGCTGGAAGGTCTCAATCAGATCCAGCAGTAATCCTTTTTGCGCAAGCGGATCGTCCGTGTGCCACAGGCCGTAAATCAGCTTGCCGATTTGGTGTGAGCGCAACGGGTCATGGCGAGTCACGTCGCTAAACCACCAGTGCCTGAGGCCGGTCACCTCTTCAAGCAGATCGGGTTCGATATAGACCATCCGGTAGCGCCAGCCGCCCTCGGTGGCGGATTCACCGGTGTGGATCTCGTCCGGGTTCATGGTGACGACGGATTTTTCCGCCGCGAGATGCTGGGTACCGCGATAGCGAAAGCGTTCGGCACCGGTTTCAATCGTGCCGATCCCGAAGGCTTCATGGGTGTGAGGCTCAAAGGCGTAGTCAGAAATGTGCGCGTGATACAGTTCCAGTCCCGGCAGCTGCGCCAGATGGCGAAAGCGCGCGCTGTCTCTTTCATCATTAAACTGTTCCGGTACGCCTTGCACGTTGAGCCTCCTCGTGGTCATCTTTTCATTATCAGAGATGACCGGAGTTTATGCACTAAACATCTTTGCCCGGACGGTCTTACGGTAATCCCCCGGTGAAACCGTGGTTTTATGCTTAAACTGGCGATTAAAGTGCGCAATATCCTGATATCCCACCGCATTCGCGATCTCCTGAATGCACAGATTGGTGGATTGCAGCATTGTCATGGCGGATTCAATTCTGGCGGTTAATAAATACTGCAGCGGGGACATGTCGGTGGCATTTTTAAAGCGACGGTTGAAGTTGCGCAAACTCATGCCAGCCATAGCGGCAAGATTCTGCATGGATATATCCGAGGCGCAGTTGGCTTTTATCCAGGTTTGAATTTGAACAATATCTTCATCCGGGTGGGGTTTGTTTTCTTCACTGTAACACTGGCGATCAAACTGACTACGAATTTCATGGAAAAATGTTCGTTGTGTATGCGTGGCTACACGTTTCCCGTATATCGTTTCGATAAAATGAATAGTCAGATCTGACAGGGCCTTAACGCTGGCGGCACAGTAAATATTATCGGCCTGCGTGAGAAAATGTTTGGTTTGTAATTTTACGCTGGGGTAGTCGCGCGAGAATTGTTTGAAGTAGTGCCAGTGGGTGGTGGCGGGCTTTCCGTTGAGCAATCCCGACTCCGCCAGAAAACAGCAGCCCGTTCCGACAGCGGCGATACGAGTTCCTCGCGCAGCCTGCTCGGTCAACCATTTCAGAAGTTCAGGCTGTTGTCTGACCACTGCTCGAGGGTTGCGCCACAGGGCAGGAAGATAGATAACGTCATAGTGCCTGTCTGCGGCAAGCGTGGTATCGGCGGTAATGCTAAACCCACTTTGCGTCAGGATAGGCTCGTTATTTATGCCAATAGTATGAACTTTCAGTATATTCTCCGGACGACAGAGCCTGAACGTAGATGTCTCCGTTTTGTGCGTGTCTGCGTGGGATGTTGTTTTTTGCTCGGCTAAATAGCTGCTGGCTGCGGCTTTCCACATTTCAATCGGCAGACTGAGACCGGAACTTAGCATGCGTTCACATAACACAAATCCAATTTGTGTATTTGTCATTTTCGATTCATACCTGTTTTGACTATTATTTTTGGTGACTCATCGTTGCCCTGGCCAAAAAAGTAAGCATTTTGGCTGGATTTTCATATTAGCTTTTGTCGGTAATTTGTAAACTAATATCTGAAATTATCGCACTTGCACAAAATAAGTCTACGACCACTACAGGATGAATTATGGTGAAATTACCCGTAATAACGGCTTTTGGCGGCTATAGTCCAGCTGGTCGTAGTTCTTTTCATCATGCATTTCGCCGAATGATTATTGATTCATTATCGGAAGAGGAAAGGCAGGAGACGTTATTATCGTTAGCTATTCTGATGGGCGTGCTTAAATATGATGAAGGTGGGTATTGCGACATTTCAGGTAAAAGATTTACGCCCGCTCAGGCTGCCGCGCAGATAAAAGACGAGACGCTGGAAGGAACCCTTATCAGAATAATTACGCGCGACTATTTTGATGTCGATGCTATCACCAGCCATGCAAAATTGAATATGGTTTCTGGCGAAGAAGGATTCAGCTTTAATATCTCAGCCAGACAATTACCGCATCCCTTACCGGCGGGATGGCAGGTTGAGGAATTACCGGATCGGCGCGTGCGTATTACCGTTCAGGGAGAGATGAACTGTAAAATTGAGGCGTTGTTGCGCACGGAGGTTCAGGCTGCAGGTTTGCTGCCGCAGGGATTCCGGCCGGGTGACCATTACAATTCGCAGTTCCATCCGCGGGCGTTACAAATGGCGATTGTCGGGGCATCGGACGCCATCAACGCTCTGGGGATCCCGTGGCGCGAGATACAGGCAGCGATCGCGCCGGATCAGCTCGGGGTCTATTCGGGCAATATCATGGGACAGCTCGACGATTATGGCTTTGGCGGTATGCTCCAGTCGCGCCTGAAAGGCCAGCGCGTCAGCGCCAAACAGTGTCCGCTGGGCCTGAACAGCATGTGCGCTGATTTCCTCAATGCGTATGTGCTGGGTAGCGTTGGCCATACCAGCGCCACGCTGGGGGCGTGCGCCACGTTTCTGTATAACCTCAATGCGGCAGTCGAAGATATAAAAGCGGGACGCATTCGCGTGGCCGTTGTGGGCAGCGCCGAAGCGCCGGTCACCTCCGAAGTGATTGAAGGATTCGACGCCATGGGCGCCCTGGCAACGGAGAGCAAGCTTAAGCATATTGATGAAACGGAAACGCCCGACTGGCGCAGCAGCAGCCGTCCTTTTGGCGACAGCTGTGGTTTTGTGATCGCAGAATCCAGCCAGTATGTCGTGTTAATGGACGACGAGCTGGCGCTGCAGCTTGGGGCAGAGATCCATGGTTCGGTGGGGAATGTCTTCATCAACGCTGACGGCTTTAAGCGTTCTATTGCGTCACCAGGGCCGGGGAACTACATCACCATGGCGAAAGCCGTGGCTTCGGCAGTGTCGATGGTCGGAATGGAGGCGGTGCAAAAGGGATCGTTTATTCAGGCGCACGGTTCAAGCACGCCGAAGAATTGCGTCTCCGAAGCGGATATTTTTGACCGCGTTGCGCAAGCCTTTGCGATCCGCGACTGGCCGGTGACGGCGGTGAAATCGTATCTCGGTCACTCCCTGGGACCCGCCAGCGGCGACCAGCTCATCAGCTGCCTCGGCGTCTTCCGCTATGGCATTTTGCCGGGAATTAAAAGCGTAACCCAGATCGCGCCGCAGGTGAATAACGCACGCTTATCCATTCCTCTTCAGGACTACAAATTAGAGGAAGGCCAGGGACAAATTGCCTTTATTAATTCAAAAGGCTTTGGCGGTAATAATGCCACGGGGGTGGTTTACTCGCCAAAGCTTACCCATCAATGGTTGCGCAAACGCTACGGGGACGCGGTATTTGCGGATTATCAGCAGCGTAACCGAGAGGTGCTACATCAGGCGAACGCGTACGACGAGTCGGCTTCGAAGGGTGAACTCAATGTTATTTATCTGTTTGGCCAGCAGGGGATAAATGAGGAAGATATTGAGATTGCCAGGGATGGCATCACCATTCCCGGATTTGAAAAACCGATAATGTACGCGACGGAAAAAGAATACCCGGACTTTTAATCGTTATATCTGTTTTTATTATTAATCAATATGTGTGGGCCGGGTAAGGGAAATCACCCGGCCGCAGGAAAGAACGGTGACACCGTTAAAGAATAGCTTTAATGCTTTGCGCCAGCGGCGTCGTTGCGCGACCGATCAGTTTGCTCAGCGTATGGCTATCGTCAAACAGTCCCCCTTTGGACGCGCCCACATCGGAGTCCGCCAGCATATCAGCCAGCCCGGCAGGCAGACCGACGCTTTTAAGCGCGGCGGCAAAATCTGCTTCACTGAGATTCTGATAGGTTACCGGTTTCCCGCTCTGTTTGCTGAGTTCAGCCGCCAGTTCGCTCAGCGTCCAGCCGTGGTCGCCCGCCAGTTCATACACCTTGCCCGCATGGCCCTCTTCAGCGATCACTTTGGCTGCTGCCGCGGCATAGTCTGCGCGGGTAGCAGAGGCAATTTTGCCATCGTCTGCCGCACCGATAAACACGCCGTGTTCAAGCGCAGGCGGCGCGCTCGCCAGGTAGTTTTCGGTATACCAGCCGTTGCGCAGCAGGGCATAAGGAATGCCGGACGCCGCCAGGGCTTTTTCAGTCGCAACGTGTTCAACGTGCAGACCGAGCGGCGATGTATCCGCATGCAGCAGGCTGGTGTAGGCGATAAATTTCACCCCTGCCGTTTTGGCGGCGTTAATCACGTTCTGGTGCTGGGTCGCGCGCTGGCCGACTTCGCTGGAAGAGATCAGCAGAAGCTTATCCACGCCGCTCAGCGCGGCGGCGAAGGCGGCTTCATCCGTGTAGTCAGCCTGACGAACCACAATCCCCTGCTGGCTTAAGGCTTGCGCTTTCGCCGGGTTACGTACGATGGCCACAATCTGCTTGGCCGGTACGGTTTTCAGCAGCTGTTCGATAACGAGATGGCCAAGCTGGCCGGTAGCGCCGGTAATCGCGATCATGATGAATCTCCTTCGTGTTTGTCTGATGTTGTGGCACACTAGCACCATAGCTAACTTTTAGTAAGTACGTACAAAAAGGTAAGTATGAAAACAACGATACCGACGCTCAGCGAACAAATGCGCGATGGCAATCTTTTCGCGGAGCAGTGCCCTTCACGAGAGGTGCTCAAACACGTAACCAGCCGCTGGGGGGTACTGATTCTGCTGGCGCTGCGCCAGGGAACGCATCGCTTTAGCGATCTGCGCCGCAAAATGGGCGGGGTGAGCGAAAAGATGCTGTCCCAGTCGCTTCAGGCGCTGGAGCAGGACGGGTTTGTCGATCGCGTATCGTATCCGGTCGTGCCGCCGCACGTAGAGTATAGCCTGACGCCGATGGGTATTGAGGTCAGCGAGAAAGTTGCCGCGCTTGCTGACTGGATTGAGGTGAATACGCCGAAGGTGATGGCGAATCGGGACGATCGCGCGGCGTAAAAGCCGGGTGGCGGCTTCGCCTTACCCGGCCTACCCGTACTCTTTCATCCCGTAGGCCGGGTAAGCGAAGCGCCACCCGGCACAATCGCCGCTACTTGCTTAAATCCACCTGATAAATCGCGAACCCAATATCATCCGTCGCGACCTGTTTCATTGGATACTGCGCCTTCTCCTTGATAAACGTGGCTGCCTTGTCGGATGGCGACGTTTCAAAGCGAATATCCAGTTTCGTATCGCTGTGGATCGGTGCCAGACGCCAGTTGTTATCCACCGCAGGATGAATTTCGCCCGCCTTCTTCGACTCCGCGCTGATCCACGCCGCAAGCACCGAGCGGTTCTCGTCCGGCGAGGCAAAGGCGATATGGCTATCTCCCGTACCGGCAAACTTACCGCCGTAGGCACGGTAGTTATTGGTCGCCACCAGGAAGGTGGCATTCGGGTCGATCGCCTTGCCGTTGAAGGTCAGGTTTTTGATGCGCTCCGCCTGCGGGTTAATCATCTGGCACTCGCCGTCATATTTCGCCGGCTGGGTGACGTCAATCTGGTAGTTCACGCCGTCGATCACGTCGAAGTTATAGGTACGGAAGCCGTCCCAGTTAATCAGCGACTGCGGCTTGCTGCTGTGGGGATCAATCTGGTTAAACTGTCCGGCAGAACACTCAAGCCACTCTTTTACCTCTTTCCCGGTGGCTTTAACCACCACCAGCGTGTTCGGGTAGAGGTAGAGGTCGGCGGCGTTACGGAAGGTCAGCTGGCCCTTTTCGACTTCAACATAGCTGGCCGGGTCATTCTTACGCCCGCCCACTTTGAATGGCGCAGCGGCTGACAGGACCGGCAGTTTTGCCAGATCCGGATCGCCCTGCACAAAGTGTTCGGCATAGGCTTTCTGCGCCATGTTGACGACCTGAACGGTCGGGTCGTCCTGAACCAGCGCCAGGAAGCTGTACATGTTATCGGCGGATTTGCCGATCGGCTTGCTGACGAATTCGCGCGTGGCGTCGTGATCGTGCTTCAGCACGTTGACCAGTTTTTTATCTTCAGACGCCAGAGATTTTTTCGCTGCAGCGTCGTAAATCGGGCGCGCTTCGGCTTTTGACTGCGTCACCTTCCAGCTGCCGCCGTCGTTATTCAGCACCAGATCCACCACGCCAAGATGGTCGCCCCACATGCCCGGCATCACCGACGGCACGCCGTTAAGCGTCCCTTTCTCAATGTCCGCGCCTTTGATGCTGGCGAAATCTTTGCCCGGGAAGACCGCGTGGGCGTGGCCGAACAGGATCGCGTCGACGCCCGGAACTTCACTCAGATAGTAAACGGAGTTTTCTGCCATGGCTTGATACGGATCGGCGGAGAGGCCCGAGTGGGCGACAACGACGACCAGATCGGCGCCTTTTTCGCGCATTTTCGGCACGTATTTGCGCGCGGTTTCGGTGATGTCGTTGACGGTCACCTTACCGTCGAGGTTGGCCTTATCCCACGTCATGATCTGCGGCGGGACAAAACCGATATAGCCGATTTTGAGCGTTTGTTTTTTCCCGTCCCGATCGACAACCTCGGTATTTTTAATCAGGTATGGGGTAAAGAGCGGCTTTTGCGTTTTAACGTCGATGATATTGGCGTTAACGTACGGGAATTTCGCGCCGGCCAGGGCATCGTGAAGGTATTTCAAACCGTAGTTGAATTCGTGGTTGCCGAGGTTGCCGACGGTGTAATCCAGGGTGTTCATCGCTTTATAAACAGGATGGATCTCGCCTTTTTTCAACCCCCTGGTCGCCATGTAGTCCCCAAGCGGGCTGCCCTGAATGAGATCGCCATTGTCGACCAGCACGCTGTTTTTCACTTCGCCGCGTGCTGCATCGATCAGGCTTGCCGTGCGTACCAGGCCGAATTTTTCCGTCGGGGTATCTTTGTAGTAATCGAAGTCCATCATGTTGCTGTGCAGATCGGTCGTTTCCAGAATACGCAGATCTATCGTCTCCGCCTGCACGCTCGCTGCAATCAGCGTCGCCAGAAGCGTTGCACTAAACTTAATCATCAGAGGAGTCCTTTTTTCGATGCAGACCACAAAAGAGTATGTATCTATAGCTTGTTGCTTACAGAAATGTGAATCCTGACAGAAAAAAGTAACCTGAAACCGGAATTGCTTCACAGATAGCGGAATTGTTCACATTACGATATAACTAAAACAAAGAGTTAACCTCACTGCGTTAACAAAGAGGTGGAAAATGCTAGAAAAAATTTGTCAGCTCGCACGGGATGCGGGAGATGCCATCATGCAGGTGTATGACGGTATTAAACCTATGGAGGTTGTCAGCAAAGCCGACGATTCTCCGGTCACGGCGGCGGATATTGCCGCGCATAAGGTGATCCTCAAAGGGTTACAGGCCTTAACGCCGGACATCCCCGTCCTGTCAGAAGAAGCGCCGCAAAGCTGGGACGAGCGCCAGCACTGGCAGCGCTACTGGCTGGTCGATCCGCTGGACGGGACAAAAGAGTTCATCAAGCGCAACGGTGAATTCACCGTCAATATCGCCCTGATTGAGAAAGGGAAAGCGGTGCTGGGTGTGGTTTACGCGCCGGTAATGAAGGTAATGTACAGCGCCGCAGAAGGGAAGGCGTGGAAGGAAGAGTGCGGCGTGCGCAAGCAGATCCAGGTGCGCGATGCGCGTCCGCCGCTGGTGGTAATTAGCCGCTCGCACAGCGACAGCGAACTGCAGGAGTACCTGCAGCAGCTGGGTGAACACCAGACCACCTCGATCGGCTCGTCGCTGAAATTCTGCCTGGTGGCGGAAGGCCATGCGCAGCTGTACCCTCGCTTTGGGCCAACCAATATCTGGGATACCGCCGCCGGGCATGCTGTTGCTGCGGCCGCCGGGGCGCATGTTCATGACTGGCAGGGCAAACCGCTGGACTACACCCCGCGCGAATCCTTCCTTAACCCCGGCTTCCGCGTCTCTATTTATTGAGCCAGCAGCTTATGCAGCAGGTCAACAACCTGCTGCACCTCTTCCTGGGTCAGCGCCCCGTCTTTCGCCCACTGCACGCGACCTTCCTTATCCAACACAATAATCGCTGAGCTTTCTTCCTCCAGCTGCCAGGCCTTACGGGTGACGCCGTTGCTGTCGACGATAAACTGCGACCACGGGTAGAGCTTTTTATTGCTCTCAAGGCTTGAGCGCACAAACATCCCGGAGCCCGGAATGGCGTCATCGGTATTAACAATAGTGGTCGTCTGGTAGCGGTCGTGCGGGAATTTCGCGGCCTTGATCGCTTCCACCAGGTTGGCATTTTTCTCTTTTGCGGATGTACGACCGGCAATATGTTGTACAACTCTCACTTTGCCCGCGAGCTGCGCGCTATTCCAGGGTTTGTAGCTAAACTTATCATTGTCGAGAATCAATTCTCCCCGGTCAGCAATGCCGACTGGCGGTACACGTTGTCCTTTTTCAATGTTGTGAGCGGAAGCCCACAGAGGCAGCAGCAGGCAGGCTGCTGCAAGGATATTACGTAGGGTCATGGCGTTTCCTTATTGTTTGCAGGTGATCCGACCACTTGGTCTTGCGCTTTAATCATAAGTGCGATCAATGTGGTTTTCCCGCAATCCCGATGCCAGTTTGCGGGTGAACGCACATATCCATGAAAAAACGACGGCTTATACTGCGCCCGGTCACGCTTTGCAAAGATTATTCTGAATAATTGTAATCAAACGGTAAATAAACTTATGCACACTGGGTAACACCGTAGTTCTGGTCTATAGTCATTGGGCATTAAAATTTGCGCTCAGGACAGTCGGGCCGATTGTGGCACCGCAAGAGCGTATGATTCGCAGGAGATACAAGAATGAAAATTTTCCAACGCTACAACCCGCTTCAGGTGGCGAAGTACGTGAAGATCCTGTTCCGTGGACGGTTGTATATCAAGGATGTTGGCGCTTTTGAGTTTGATAAGGGCAAGATCCTTGTCCCAAAAGTGAAGGACAAACAGCACCTGTCTGTGATGTCCGAAGTCAACCGTCAGGTTATGCGTCTGCAAACTGAGATGGCTTAACCAACGTGCTATGCAGTAGTTAAAAAAACGGCTCCCAATGGGAGCCGTTGATGTTTGTGGAGGCTGGAACCTTACGCCGACACCTTCTCTTCCGCATCCGGCAGCTTCGGAACCAGTACGGTCGGTTTGTTGTCGATGCGCGTCACCAACAGCTGGTCGATGCGGTAGTTATCAATATCCACCACCTCAAACTTGTAGCCGGAGAACTTCACCGAGTCGGTACGTTTCGGGATTTTACGCAGCATAAACATCATAAAGCCGCCGATGGTCTCGTAGTTACCGGACTGCGGGAACTCGTCGATATCCAGCACGCGCATCACGTCTTCAATCGGCGTGCCGCCATCAATCAGCCATGAATTATCGTCACGCTGAACAATCTGCTCTTCCAGCCCCTGGCCAACCAGGTCGCCCATCAGCGTGGTCATCACGTCGTTCAGGGTGATAATACCCACCACCAGGGCGTATTCGTTCATGATAACCGCGAAGTCTTCCCCGGCGGTTTTGAAACTTTCCAGCGCTTCTGAGAGCGTCAGAGTGTCCGGCACAATCAGGGTGTTGCGGATCTGCACGCCGCTGTTGAGCGCCAGGCTCTGGTTTGCCAGTACGCGGTTCAGCAGGTCTTTGGAGTCGACGTAACCGATGATGTGGTCGATATCTTCATTACAGACAAGGAACTTAGAGTGTGGATGCTGCGCCACTTTGTTCTTCAGGCTCTGCTCATCTTCATGTAAATCGAACCAGATAATGCTTTCACGGCCCGTCATGGAAGACGGTACGGTACGGGATTCCAGTTCGAACACGTTCTCAATCAGCTCGTGTTCCTGCTTGCGCAGCACCCCGGCCAGCGCGCCGGCTTCCACTACCGCATAGATGTCGTCAGACGTGATGTCGTCTTTACGCACCATAGGCAGCTTAAAGATGCGGAAAATCACGTTCGCCAGGCCGTTGAAGAACCACACCAGTGGACGAAACACGTACAGACAGAAGCGCATCGGGTTGATGATACGCAAAGCCACAGCTTCTGGCGCAATCATACCGATGCGTTTCGGGGTCAGGTCTGCAAAGAGTATGAACAGGCCGGTTACCAGCGAGAAGGAGAGGATAAAGCTGAGCTGTTCGGCCAGTTCAACGGACATGTACTTAACAAACAGGCTGTAAAACGCCGGAGAAAACGCCGCATCACCCACGATACCGCCGAGTATAGCGACCGCGTTGAGGCCAATCTGCACCACGGTGAAGAACATGCCAGGGTTTTCCTGCATTTTCAGGATGCGGGTGGCATTGATGTTGCCTTCATCGGCAAGCAGCTTCAGTTTGATTTTACGGGACGCGGCCAGCGAGATCTCAGATATCGAGAAAAATGCGCTGACGGCAATCAGACAAAGTATTACTAAAATACTGTTTAACATAGTTTATCCGGCTTCTCGCCAGATCCTCAGAAGGGGAGTTGATACCATTTGTGTGAAAACACATTGAACACCAGCTCGTAGCGTTGAGCCGATTATTTCAGCGGGTAGTATAGCGTAAAGAGATGTAAATCTGCCAGAGGTCACATTTTGGCGAAGATAGCCGGAGGGGGCGGCCAACGCGTGGTGGTTAGGTTATGAGACAACGCTTTCGCTGCCGTGTGCGCCACGCTGCTCGCGTGGCGCTGGATCGGAAATCAGGCAAGCTGTGGCGGCAGGCAGACGCCGATGCCCCCGATACCGCAATAGCCGTACGGGTTTTTATGCAGATACTGCTGGTGATCGTCTTCCGCATAGTAGAATGGTTTCGCGGTTGTGATTTCCGTCGTCACCTCGCGCGTGTCGCCCGCTTCACGCATGGCCTGCTGGAAACGCTCAAGGCTGGCGCGCGCTGCGGCATCCTGCTCCGGCGTGAGCGGATAAATGGCCGAGCGATACTGTGTGCCGTGGTCGTTGCCCTGACGCATGCCCTGTGCCGGGTCGTGGTTCTCCCAGAAGACCTGCAGCAGCTGCTCGTAGCTGATTACCGCAGGGTCATAGACCACGCGCACCGCTTCCGCATGCCCGGTTTCGCCGGAGCAGACTTCGCGATAGGTAGGATTCGGCGTGTAACCGCCCGTGTAGCCAGCCGCCGTGCTGTAAACGCCGGGGAGTTGCCAGAAGAGGCGCTCAACGCCCCAGAAACAGCCCATGGCGAACAGGGCGATTTCCATTCCCTCCGGCACGTTGGTCATGGAGTGGTTATTGACGGCGTGTAAGGTCGCCACAGGCATAGGGGTGTTGCGTCCCGGTAATGCATCAGCTTGTGAAACCAGATGCTTTTTGTCGAATAAACTCACGATAGGGCCTCCCGGGGTGCGATGTTTCAGTTAAGGTTGTCACGAAGCGTTTAATTGAACACAATAAATGCGCTGAATCAGTCTAGATTTAATCATAAGAAATATTTGGGTGTTACACCCATTTTCAACCCGCGATTCGGGTTTTTGGCCACAGGCCGTATTTTGCCGCGGAGCGGCACTTCATTTGCTTCCAGGGTGGAAACAGGGATATTCAGGAGAAAACGTGACAAAAATCCGCCAGTTATGTTTAGTCAGTGTGTTGCTGACAAGCGGGATTGCCAGCGCGGCGAATGTCCGTTTGCAGGTTGAGGGGTTATCCGGGGCGCTACAAAAAAACGTGCGTGCGCAGTTGTCGACCATCCAGAGTGATGAGGTGACGCCGGACCGGCGTTTTCGCGCGCGCGTAGATGATGCGATCCGTGAAGGGCTGAAAGCGCTGGGGTATTACGAACCCACCATTGATTTTGACCTCCGTCCGCCGCCAAAGAAGGGGCGCCAGGTCCTTATTGCCCGCGTTTCGCCGGGTGAGCCGGTACTGATTGGCGGTACGAACGTCATCCTGCGCGGCGGGGCGCGTACCGACCGGGATTATCTGGACCTGCTCAGCACGCGGCCGAAAATCGGTACCGTGCTTAACCACGGTGACTACGACCATTTCAAAAAAGAGCTGACGAATGTTTCCCTGCGTAAGGGCTACTTTGACAGCCAGTTCAATAAAAGCCAGCTGGGCATTGCGCTGGAGAGACGTCAGGCCTTCTGGGATATCGACTACGACAGTGGAGAGCGCTACCGCTTTGGCGACGTGACGTTTGAAGGTTCGCAAATTCGCGAAGAGTACCTGCAAAACCTTGTGCCTTTCAAAAAAGGGGATTACTACCAGTCGAGCGATCTCGGAGAGCTGAACCGACGCCTCTCCGCTACCGGCTGGTTTAACTCCGTAGTTGTCGCACCGGAATTTGAGAAGTCTCGCAAAACCAAGGTGTTGCCGCTGCATGGCGTAGTCTCGCCGCGCACCGAGAACACCATTGAGACCGGTGTTGGCTACTCGACGGATGTCGGACCACGCGTGAAAACCTCGTGGAAAAAACCGTGGATGAACTCGTACGGTCACAGCCTGACCACCAGCCTGAGCCTCTCTGCGCCCGAGCAGCAGCTGGATTTCAGCTACAAAATGCCGCTGCTGAAAAATCCGCTTGAGCAATATTACCTTCTGCAGGGCGGTTTTAAGCGCACCGATTTAAACGACACAAAGCAGGACTCTACGACGCTTGCGGTCTCCCGCTTCTGGGATCTCTCCAGCGGCTGGCAGCGAGCCATTAACCTGCGCTGGAGCCTGGACCACTTTACCCAGGCCAACGTCACCAATACCACCATGCTGCTTTATCCGGGCGTGATGATCAGCCGCACCCGCTCGCGTGGGGGCCTGATGCCGACCTGGGGCGACTCACAGCGCTACTCGATCGATTATTCCAACTCCGCCTGGGGCTCCGACGTGGACTTCTCCGTCCTGCAGGCGCAAAACGTCTGGATCCGCACGCTGTATGACAAACACCGCTTTGTGATGCGCGGCAATCTCGGCTGGATTGAAACCGGAGACTTCGAGCGCGTTCCGCCGGATCTGCGCTTCTTCGCCGGGGGCGACCGCAGCATTCGTGGATATAAGTACAAATCGATCTCACCTGAGAACGAAAAGGGCCAGCTAACCGGTGCGTCAAAACTGGCGACGGGATCGCTGGAGTATCAGTACAACGTCAGCGGAAAGTGGTGGGGCGCCATGTTTGTTGACGGCGGTGAAGCGGTGAACGATATCCGCCGCAGCGACTTTAAAACCGGCGCGGGCGTGGGCGTACGCTGGCAGTCGCCAGTCGGACCCATCAAGCTCGACTTCGCCGTGCCTGTCGGCGACAAAGATGAACACGGATTACAGTTTTACATCGGTCTGGGGCCTGAATTATGAGTTTATGGAAGAAAATAAGCCTCGGGGTGCTGATTTTTATCGTGCTGCTGCTCGGTACGGTGGCGTTTCTGGTTGGAACGACGACCGGGCTGCATCTGCTGTTTAACGCCGCGAACCGCTGGGTGCCGGGGCTGGAGATTGGTCAGGTGACGGGCGGCTGGCGCGATCTGCGTCTGAAGAATATCCGCTACGAGCAGCCGGGCGTGGCGGTGAACGCCGGGGAGTTTCATCTCGCGGTGAAGCTGGGCTGTCTGCGTGACAGCAAGCTCTGCGTCAACGATCTGTCGCTTAAAGACGTCAACGTGGCGATAGATTCGAAAAAAATGCCGAACTCTGCGCCGGTCGAGGAAGAGGACAGCGGCCCGCTGAATCTCTCCACGCCGTACCCGATCGCGCTCTATCGGGTGGCGCTCGATAACGTCAATATCAAAATCGACGACACCACCGTGTCCGTGATGGATTTCACCTCCGGCCTGCGCTGGCAGGAGAAAAACCTCACCCTGACGCCAACGTCCCTGCAGGGCTTATTGATCGCGCTGCCGAAAGTGGCCGACGTGGCGCAGGAAGAGATCGTCGAGCCGAAGATCCAGAACCCGAAGCCGGAAGAGAAGCCGCTGGGCGAAACGCTGAAAGATCTCTTCTCGAAGCCTGTCCTGCCGGAAATGACCGACGTTCACCTGCCGCTGAACCTCAATATTGAAGAGTTCAAAGGCGAGCAGCTGCGCCTGACCGGCGATACCGATCTGACGGTCTACAATATGCTGCTGAAAGTCAGCAGCATTGACGGCAACATGAAGCTCGACGCGCTGGATATCGACACCAACCAGGGCTCGGTGAATGCGTCAGGCAATGCCCTGCTGCGCGATAACTGGCCGGTGGACATCACGCTTAACAGTGCCCTCAACATCGATCCGCTGAAAGGCGAAAAGGTGAAGGTCAAGGTGGGCGGGGCGCTGCGCGATAAGCTCGATGTTGGCGTGAATCTCTCCGGCCCGGTGGACATGGTCCTGCGCGCGCAAACCCAGCTGGCGGAAGCCGGGCTGCCGCTCAATCTTGAGGTGGTCAGCAAGCAGCTTTCCTGGCCGTTCACCGGCGAAAAACAGTTCCAGGCCGATGATCTTAAGCTGAAGCTGAGCGGCAAGATGACCGACTACACGCTTTCGTTCCGCACCGCGGTGAAGGGGCAGGGCGTGCCGCCCGCGAACATTACGCTGGATGCGAAGGGCAACGAACAGCAGGTCAACCTCGACAAGCTGACCGTCGCGGCGCTTGAAGGCAAAACCGAGCTGACCGCGCTGCTCGACTGGCAGCAGGCGATCAGCTGGCGCGGCGAGCTGAAGCTGACGGGCATTAATACCGCCAAAGAGGTGCCGGACTGGCCGTCAAAACTGGATGGCCTGATCAAAACCCGCGGCAGCCTGTACGGCGGTACGTGGCAGATGGACGTGCCGGAAATTAAGCTCATCGGGAACGTGAAGCAGAACAAGGTTAACGTTGAAGGCTCGGTGAAAGGCAACAGCTATCTGCAGTGGGTTATCCCAGGGCTGCACGTGGCGCTGGGCCGCAACACGGCGGATATCAAAGGCGAGCTGGGGGTGAAAGATCTCAATCTGGACGCCACCATCGACGCGCCGAATCTGGATAACGCCCTGCCGGGGCTTGGCGGCACGGCGAAAGGACTCGTGAAGGTGCGCGGCACGGTAGACGCGCCGCAGCTGCTGGCGGACATTACCGCCAATAACCTGCGCTGGCAGGAGCTGAGCGTTGCCCGGGTACGTGTGGAAGGGGATGTGAAATCCACCGATCAGATCGGCGGTAACCTGAACCTGCGCGTGGAGCGCATTTCTCAGCCGGACGTGAACATCAGCCTGGTCACCCTGGATGCCAAAGGGAACGAGAAGCAGCACGATCTCCAGCTGCGCGTGCAGGGCGAGCCGGTCTCCGGCCAGCTTCACCTCACCGGCAGCTTTGACCGCAAAGAGGAGCGCTGGAAAGGTACGCTGGATAACACCCGTTTCAATACGCCGGTCGGGCCGCTTGCGCTCTCGCGCTCCATCGCCCTGGACTACCGCAACGCTGAGCAGAAGATCAGCATTGGACCACACTGCTGGACCAACCCGAATGCGGAGCTGTGCGTGCCGCAGACCATCGATGCGGGCGCGGAAGGGCGGGCGCAGATCAACCTCAACCGCTTCGATCTGGCGATGCTGAAGCCGTTTATGCCGGATACAACTCAGGTGAGCGGCGTCTTCAGCGGAAAAGCCGATGTCGCCTGGGATACCACCAAAGAGGGGCTGCCGCAGGGTAGCGTCACGCTGTCCGGGCGTAACGTGAAGGTGACGCAGGAGGTCAACAACGCGCCCCTTCCAGTGGCGTTCGATACTCTGAACCTGAGTGCCGATCTGCATAACAATCGCGCACAGCTGGGGTGGACAATCCGCCTGACCAACAACGGCCAGTTGGACGGGCAGGTCCAGATTACCGATCCGCAGGGACGGCGTAATCTGGGCGGTAACGTCAACATCCGTAACTTCAACCTGGCGATGGTGAACCCGATTTTCGCCCGCGGGGAAAAAGCCGAGGGCATGCTGAACGCTAACCTGCGCCTGGCCGGCAACGCGCAAAGCCCACAGCTGTTCGGTCAGATGCGGCTTAGCGGCGTGGATATTGACGGCAACTTTATGCCGTTTGACATGCAGCCCAGCCAGATCGCGATGAATTTCAACGGCATGAGCTCGACGCTGAGCGGCTCGGTACTGACGCAGCAAGGGCAAATCAACCTGAGCGGCGACGCGGACTGGAGCCAGCTCGATAACTGGCGCGCGCGTATTGCCGCGAAAGGCAGCAAGGTGCGCATCACCGTACCGCCAATGGTACGCCTGGACGTCTCGCCTGATGTGGTCTTTGAAGCCACGCCAAGCCTCTTCACGCTTGACGGACGCGTCGACGTGCCGTGGGCGCGCATCGTGGTTCACGACGTGCCGGAAAGCGCGGTCGGCGTCTCAAGTGATGAAGTTATGCTCAATGAAAATCTGAAACCTGTCGAACAGAAGAGCGCGGGCATACCGATTAATAGTAATCTTATCGTGCACGTGGGGAATAACGTGCGGTTGAATGCGTTTGGGCTGAAGGCGAGGCTCACGGGCGACCTGAAGGTGGCGCAGGATAAACAAGGGCTTGGCCTGAACGGGCAAATTAATATTCCTGAAGGGCGTTTCCATGCGTATGGTCAGGATCTGATCGTCCGTAAAGGCGAGCTGCTATTCTCCGGTCCACCGGATCAGCCTCTGTTGAACATCGAAGCGATTCGTAACCCTGAAGCGACGGAAAACGACGTTATTGCTGGCGTACGCGTTACCGGTTCCGCCGACGAACCGAAGGCGGAGATCTTCTCTGACCCGGCGATGTCGCAGCAGGAAGCCCTCTCTTATCTGCTGCGTGGACAAGGTCTGGACAGCGGTCAGAGCGACAGCGCGGCGATGACCTCGATGTTAGTGGGTCTGGGGGTTGCACAAAGTGGGCAGGTTGTGGGTAAAATCGGCGAGACGTTCGGCGTAAGCAATCTGGCGCTGGACACCCAGGGCGTGGGTGACTCCTCGCAGGTGGTGGTCAGCGGCTATGTACTGCCGGGTCTGCAGGTAAAATATGGTGTGGGGATCTTTGACTCACTGGCAACACTCACGTTACGCTATCGCCTGATGCCTAAGCTATATCTGGAAGCAGTGTCCGGCGTAGACCAGGCACTTGATCTGCTCTATCAGTTTGAGTTTTAGCAATGCGAATATTTGTCTACGGCAGTTTACGAACCAGGCAAGGCAACAGTCACTGGATGACCAATGCCCAGCTACTGGGGAATTACGATATCGAGAACTACCAGTTGTACAGCCTGGGCCACTATCCAGGCGCGGTTCCGGGCGAAGGAACAGTACAGGGTGAAGTTTATCGTATTGATAACGCGACACTTGCCGAACTTGATGCCTTGCGCACCAGGGGCGGTGAATACGCACGCCAGTTGATCCAGACGCCGTACGGAAGCGCGTGGATGTATGTCTACCAGCGTCCGGTCGAAGGGTTAACGCGGATTGTAAGCGGTAACTGGTTAGACAGAGACCAGTACTGAAAAAAAACAGCGCCACCGTGAGGTGGCGTTGTTTTTTTGCGTCTCTTGCCGGGTGGCGCTGCGCTTACCCGGCCTACATGTTCACTGTAGGCCCAGCTGCGCGCCCGCCACAAAAAAAGCCCCGACGTGCGGGGCTTTCATCAATCGGCAGTAAGAATTACTTCTTAGCAGCGCGTTCGAAAGAGGAGATGATTTCCGCTTTCGCTGCTTCTGCGTTGTCCCAGCCGTCAACTTTAACCCACTTGCCTTTTTCGAGGTCTTTGTAGTGCTCGAAGAAGTGAGTGATCTGCGCTTTCAGCAGCTCTGGCAGGTCGTTCACATCTTTGATGTGATCGTACTCTTTGCTCAGCTTGGTGTGCGGTACCGCAACCAGCTTCGCATCTTCACCGGATTCGTCGGTCATTTTCAGCACGCCAACTGGACGGCAGCGAATGACGGAGCCTGGCTCCAGTGGGTATGGCGTTGGGACCAGCACGTCAACCGGGTCACCGTCCAGAGACAGGGTATGGTTGATGTAACCGTAGTTGCACGGATAGAACATCGCGGTAGACATGAAACGGTCTACGAACAGGGCGCCGCTCTCTTTGTCCACTTCGTATTTGATCGGATCTGCGTTAGCCGGGATTTCGATAACTACGTAGATGTCTTCTGGCAGTTCTTTACCCGCTGGGACGTTGAGTAAGCTCATGTCGGTGTCCTTTAAAATGGATGGTAAACAAGTGGCAGGTATTATAGCCAACTCGCGCTGAATGTCTCCGCCTGTTTTCGCCTTCTCTCCACGTTCTTCCCACTTTTCAGACCGATTCCATGACAGAAAAATCCATAAACTCAGCCGCATTTTTCATGGAGAAATGAAAGCGATTACAAACTTGTGATTAACGTTTTATTCACTTTTCTGAAGTGTGATGTAACGCAATTCGTTACATATTTCATGGGCTATAGTCATTCCGCAGAACATCTTTTAACCAACAATAACTCACCCTACGAGGACGTTCATATGTGGAAGCGCTTACTCCTGGTCACAGCAGTTTCGGCAGCCATGTCGTCTATGGCGATGGCCGCTCCCTTAACCGTAGGTTTTTCGCAGGTCGGCTCTGAATCTGGCTGGCGAGCGGCAGAAACCAACGTGGCGAAAAGCGAGGCTCAGAAACGCGGCATTACCCTGAAAATCGCCGATGGTCAGCAAAAACAAGAGAATCAGATCAAAGCCGTGCGCTCCTTTATCGCCCAGGGCGTGGATGCCATCTTTATTGCACCCGTCGTGGCAACCGGCTGGGAACCCGTCCTGAAGGAAGCGAAAGACGCTGAGATCCCGGTCTTCCTGCTCGACCGTTCCATCGACGTCAAAGACAAATCCCTTTATATGACAACCGTCACCGCTAACAACGTGCTTGAAGGGCAGTTGATTGGCGACTGGCTGGTGAAACAGGTCGACGGCAAGCCGTGTAACGTCGTTGAGCTGCAGGGCACCGTCGGCGCGAGCGTGGCCATCGACCGTAAAAAAGGCTTTGCTGAAGCCATCGCGAAAGCGCCAAACATCAAGATCATCCGCTCTCAGTCCGGCGACTTTACCCGTAGTAAAGGTAAAGAGGTCATGGAGAGCTTCATTAAGGCTGAAAACAACGGCAAGAATATCTGCATGGTTTACGCCCACAACGATGACATGGTAATCGGCGCGATTCAGGCAATTAAAGAAGCAGGCCTGAAGCCGGGCAAAGATATCCTCACCGGCTCTATCGACGGCGTGCCGGATATCTACAAAGCGATGATTGACGGCGAAGCCAACGCCAGCGTGGAGCTGACGCCAAACATGGCGGGCCCGGCATTCGACGCGCTGGAGAAATTCAAGAAAGACGGCACGATGCCGGAGAAAGTGACGGTTACCAAATCCACGCTCTACCTGCCTGACACGGCGAAAGAAGAGTTAGAGAAGAAGAAAAATATGGGCTACTAAGCCTGTCTGAACATGCCGGGTGGCGCTGCGCCATCCGGCTTGATGCAGGGGGAAACCATGACCACTGAACAACACCAGGAAATCCTCCGCACAGAGGGCTTGAGCAAATTCTTCCCCGGCGTAAAAGCGCTGGATAACGTTGATTTTAGCCTGCGGCGTGGGGAGATCATGGCGCTGCTGGGCGAGAACGGCGCGGGAAAATCGACGCTGATTAAATCCCTGACCGGCGTTTATCACGCCGACCGCGGCACCATCTGGCTGGAAGGCAACGCCATTTCGCCAAAAAATACCGCCCATGCCCAACAGCTGGGGATCGGGACGGTCTATCAGGAAGTGAACCTGCTGCCGAATATGTCGGTGGCGGATAATTTGTTTATTGGCCGTGAGCCGCGACGCTTTGGCCTGCTGCGCCGCAAAGAGATGGAGGCGCGGGCGACAAAGCTGATGGAATCCTACGGCTTCTCCCTCGACGTCCGCGAGCCGCTGAACCGCTTTTCCGTGGCGATGCAGCAGATCGTCGCCATTTGTCGCGCGATCGATCTCTCCGCGAAGGTACTCATCCTGGACGAACCCACCGCCAGCCTCGATACCCAGGAAGTGGAGATGCTCTTTACCCTGATGCGCCAGCTGCGCGATCAGGGCGTAAGCCTGATCTTCGTTACCCACTTCCTCGATCAGGTATATGAGGTGAGCGATCGCATTACGGTGCTGCGCAACGGCAGCTTTGTTGGCTGCCGCGAAACCCGCGAGCTGCCGCAGATCGAGCTGGTGAAAATGATGCTGGGTCGTGAGCTGGAAACCAACGCCCTCCAGCGCGCAGGGCGCACGCTGCTGAGCGAGAAACCGGTCGCCGCGTTCAGCGATTACGGCAAAAAAGGAGTGATATCGCCGTTTAACCTTGAGGTGCGGCCGGGCGAAATTGTCGGGCTGGCGGGCCTGCTAGGCTCGGGCCGAACCGAAACCGCCGAGGTGATCTTCGGGATCAAGCCCGCGGACAGCGGCAGCGCGCTGATCAAGGGCAAACCGCAAACCCTGCGATCGCCGCATCAGGCCTCCTGTCTGGGCGTCGGCTTCTGCCCGGAAGATCGGAAAACGGACGGTATCATTGCCGCAGCCTCGGTGCGGGAGAATATCATTCTGGCGCTGCAGGCCCAGCGCGGCTGGCTGCGCCCGATCCCCCGTAAAGAGCAAAATGCCATAGCCGAACGCTTTATTCGCCAGCTCGGGATCCGCACCCCGAGCGCGGAACAGCCGATCGAGTTCCTCTCCGGCGGCAACCAGCAGAAGGTGCTGCTGTCGCGCTGGCTGCTGACCAAACCGCAGTTCCTGATCCTCGACGAACCGACCCGCGGCATTGACGTGGGGGCGCACGCCGAAATTATCCGACTTATCGAAACCCTGTGTGCAGACGGTCTGGCCCTGCTCGTCATTTCGTCCGAGCTGGAGGAGCTGGTAGGTTATGCCGATCGCGTCATTATCATGCGCGATCGCAAGCAGGTGGCAGAGATCCCGTTGGATAAGCTGTCCGTTCCGGCGATCATGAATGCCATTGCGGCATAAGGAGTGAATCGTGATGTCCCGTTCGCTTTCGCAAACCGGTGAGTCAAAGCGCCGCTTCAGCTGGCCAACCGGCACGCCGCAAATCGCGGCGCTGCTGGTGGTACTGCTGGTTGACAGCCTTGTCGCACCGCATTTCTTCCAGATTATCGTGCAGGATGGTCGCCTGTTTGGCAGCCCGATAGATATTTTAAACCGCGCTGCGCCCGTGGCGCTGCTGGCCATCGGGATGACGCTGGTCATTGCCACCGGCGGGATTGATCTCTCCGTCGGCGCGGTGATGGCTATCGCCGGGGCCACTGCAGCCTCCATGACCGTGGCCGGACACAGCCTGCCGGTGGTACTGCTGGCGGCCTTAGGCACCGGCGTGCTGGCCGGATTATGGAACGGCATTCTGGTGGCGGTGCTGAAAATTCAGCCCTTTGTCGCCACCCTTATCTTAATGGTGGCCGGGCGCGGCGTGGCGCAGCTGATTACCTCCGGCCAGATTGTCACCTTTAACTCCCCGAGCCTGGCGTGGCTTGGTAGCGGCAACCTTCTGTTCTTCCCGACGCCGGTGATTATTGCCCTGGCCACGCTCGTTGTCTTTTGGCTCTTCACCCGTAAAACGGCGCTCGGCATGTTCATTGAAGCGGTTGGGATCAACATTCGCGCCGCGCGCAACGCCGGGGTCAACACGCGGCTGATGGTGATGCTGACCTACGTGCTGAGCGGTATCTGCGCCGCCATCGCAGGGGTGATCGTCGCGGCGGATATCCGCGGAGCCGATGCCAACAACGCCGGGCTTTGGCTGGAGCTGGACGCAATCCTGGCTGTGGTCATCGGCGGCGGGTCTCTGATGGGCGGGCGCTTTAACCTGCTGCTCTCGGTGATCGGCGCGCTGATCATTCAGGGCATGAACACCGGGATCCTGCTCTCCGGTTTTCAGCCGGAACTCAACCAGGTTGTGAAAGCGGTGGTCGTACTCTGCGTGCTGATCGTCCAGTCGCCGCGCTTTGTCAGCATCATTAAGGGGATCCGTGGCCATGATAAAACGTAATTTGCCGTTGATGATCACGCTGGGCGTGTTTGTGCTGGGGTATCTCTACTGCCTCACCCAGTTTCCCGGTTTCGCCTCCACGCGTGTGATCTGCAATATACTGACCGATAACGCTTTTTTAGGCATTATCGCCGTCGGGATGACCTTTGTGATCCTCTCCGGCGGGATCGATCTCTCCGTCGGCTCGGTGATCGCGTTTACGGGCGTGTTCCTCGCGAAGGCGATCGGCTTCTGGGGGATCTCTCCGCTGGTGGCGTTTCCGCTGGTGCTGGCGATGGGCTGTGCGTTCGGCGCCTTTATGGGGCTGCTGATCGACGCGCTGAAAATTCCTGCCTTTATCATCACCCTCGCCGGGATGTTCTTCCTGCGCGGCGTGAGCTATCTGGTGTCGGAAGAGTCGATTCCCATTAACCATCCGGTGTACGACACGCTCTCCAGCCTGGCGTGGAAAATTCCCGGCGGCGGTCGCCTGAGCGCGATGGGGCTGCTGATGCTGGGCGTTGTGGTGATCGGCATCTTCCTCGCCCACCGTACCCGGTTTGGCAATCAGGTTTACGCCATCGGCGGTAACGCTACGTCGGCAAACCTGATGGGGATCTCGACCCGCAGCACTACCATCCGCATCTATATGCTCTCGACAGGCCTGGCGACGCTGGCGGGTATCGTCTTCTCGGTGTATACCCAGGCGGGCTATGCCCTTGCAGGCGTTGGCGTTGAGCTGGATGCGATTGCTTCTGTGGTCATCGGCGGTACGCTGCTTAGCGGCGGCGTGGGTACGGTGCTGGGGACGCTGTTCGGCGTGGCGATTCAGGGGCTGATACAAACCTATATCAACTTTGACGGCACGCTCAGCTCCTGGTGGACGAAGATCGCCATCGGCATTCTGCTGTTTATCTTTATTGCCCTGCAGCGCGGTCTTACGGTGCTCTGGGAGAACCGCCAAAGCTCACCTGTTACCCGCGTAAACACATCGGTAACAGAGCGATAACACGCTGAATTTGCTTAAAGTCTAAACATTTTCCGGTAGCGGCCGATACTCTTTTTTTATGCCCAGAAATATCTCGCTACCGGAAATAATATCATGCTTAAAACGCTATCGATTCGTACCGGCTTGCTCTCTTTACTGGCCGTTATGACCCTTCTGCTGCTGATTGTCAGCGGCATTGGCATTTATGCCCTCACACAGAGTTCTTCTTCGCTTCAGCGCATTAATCACCTTCTGGGTGAGCAGATGGTGCAGCTAAATTCAGGCTATACGCTGATCCTGCGCGCCCGCAATGAAGCGGGTCAGGCCGTCCGCATGATGGAAATCGGCATGCTGGACGATGCGGCCAAAGCGGTAAAAAACATCAATCAGGAAGTTGCCCTGGCCCAGAAAACGCTGAAAGGCGTGATTGACGGCGGCGTGGCTGACGAGCAGGGGCAACAGCTGCTCGACAAAGTGTCAGCCAGCCTGGCGACGTATAACCAGCAGGGGATCAACCCGATGTTGAAAACCCTGAACGACCAGAGCGCGGACGGGTATTACGATCTGCTGGAGAAGACGCTGATCCCGGTGGCAAAACAGTTTGATAACGATATGCAGGCGTTTCAGAAATGGAGCGAAGCGCGTGGTCAGGCGGAAGTGAGTGCCGTACAGTCGAGTAAAACCCGCGTGCTGATCCTGATTATCGTCGCAGCGCTGCTGACGGCGGGCATTATCGTGCTCGCGTGGCTGGTGCTGCGCCATATGCTGCTCCAGCCGCTCTCGGCCTCCATTGCTCAGCTGGAGAACGTGGCGGCGGGGGATTTAACCCATACGCTTGCCGCGCCCGCGAGTCAGGAGTTTAACCGCCTCAACGCGGTGATAGAGGAGATGCGACAGTCGCTGATGAACTCGGTAATGCGGGTACGCGATGCCAGCTCGCAAATTGACACCGGCAGCCGCGAACTGACCCTGGGAAACCGCGATCTTGCCGAGCGTACGGAATCCACTGCCACGTCGCTGGAGCAGACGGCGGCCAGCATGGAACAAATCACCGCGACGGTGAAACTCAACGCGGATAACGCCGAGCAGGCGCACCAGCTGGCGAAGTCGGTGTCCGATACGGCCGATCACGGCAGCGAAATGGTCTGCTACGTGATTGAAAAAATGCGCGATATCTCCGGCAGCTCGGCGCGCATCGCCGACATCCTGAGCGTGATCGACGGTATTGCCTTCCAGACCAATATTCTGGCGCTTAACGCCTCCGTGGAAGCGGCGCGCGCGGGCGAGCAAGGGCGTGGTTTTGCCGTCGTCGCGGGCGAAGTGCGAAACCTTGCCAGCCGCAGCGCCGACGCGGCGAAAGAGATCCGATCGCTTATCAGTGATTCGCAGACCCACGTTAACGAGGGCAGCGAGCTGGCTCAGCAGGCTGGCGAAACGATGGATGAGATCGCAACAGAAGTGCTGCGCATGACCAAACTGATGCGCGAGATTGCGACCGCGTCCCAGGAGCAGAGCCGCGGCATTGAGCAGGTGAATATTGCGGTGAATCAGATGGACGAAACCGCGCAGCAGAATGCGGCGCTGGTGCAGCAATCCTCCGCTGCGACCCGCTCCCTTGAGGAGCAGTCGCGTCAGCTGATGGAAGCGATGTCATCATTCAAAGTGACGACTCAGACCGCTGCATAATATTACTCAACCCCGGTACGTTCTGTGCCGGGGTTTTATTTTTCCCGGAATTAATTGCCGCAATATTATCGTGAATTTCACCCATTAATATTTCCAGCGAGCTGGTTAAGGCTAACGCTTTTTCCGTCGGTTCAAGATATAAACCTTTTCGGAAAAATAATGGTTCATCAAAGAGTTGATTAAAACGCTTTAAGGCCAGACTTACCGCGGGGCGTGACATCTCCAGACGCAAAGAGGCTTTTGCCATGCTGCCGCAGCGGACGATTTCAATAAATACAGGGATAAGATTTAAATCAATGCCGGTATTAGCACGGGAATAATTGTTCATTGCGATTTTGCTCCACGAAATATCTGTCAAACTGTTATGGAAATAATGCAGGAGCAGTGGTGAATATTAAAGCATGTTTTTTATAAACACTTATACGGTAAAATATATAAATGACAGGGGAGCCAGAACGGTTCCCCTGAAGAGAGATATTACGCGTCCGGGTACTCACGGATAAAACGTTCAACGTCTTCAACCATGTGGTTGTTACCGACGAAGAATGAACGGCGCTGGTGAAGACTTTCCGGCACGATATCCAGAATACGCTCTTTACCGTCGCTCGCCTTGCCGCCCGCCTGTTCGGCGAGGAATGCCATCGGGTTGCACTCGTACAGCAGACGCAGTTTCCCGTCCGGATGGCTGGCGGTGCTTGGGTAGAGGTAGATACCGCCCTTCAGCAGGTTACGGTGGAAATCCGCGACCAGAGAGCCGATATAGCGGGACGTGTAAGGGCGCTGGGTCGCTTTATCTTCTTCCTGGCAGAATTTAATGTACTTCTTCACGCCGTTCGGGAATCGGATGTAGTTGCCTTCGTTGATGGAGTAGGTGTTGCCCTTTTCCGGGAAGCGCATGCGTTCCTGGCTCAGACAGAAAACGCCCAGTGAAGGATCGTACGTAAAGGCGTGAACCCCGCATCCGGTGGTATACACCAGCATGGTGGAGGAGCCATAAACGACGTAACCGGCAGCAACCTGATTAATGCCAGGCTGCAGGAAATCTTCTTCGGTCACCGGCGTGCCAACAGGCGTGACGCGGCGATAGATGGAGAAAATGGTACCGACAGAAACGTTAACGTCGATGTTTGAGGAACCGTCGAGCGGATCCATCAGAACAACGTATTTAGCGTGTTCACACCCTTCGAAAACAACAATTTCATCTTCTTCTTCAGAGGCGATACCCGCAACGATGTCGCGCGCGCGCAGTGCAGCTTTCAGTTTTTCATTTGCGAACAGATCGAGTTTCTGTTGAACCTCGCCCTGAACGTTCTCGGCACCGCTGGCACCCAGGATATCGACCAGACCGGCCTTGTTGATATCACGGTGGATGATCTTAGCGCCCAGCTTTATTGCCGACAGCAAAGCAGTGAGTTCACCGGTAGCATGAGAGAACTCGTGCTGCTTTTCGACAATAAATTCACCTAACGTTTTCATAACACTTTCCCTGCATCTTTGTGAGTAGAGCGATTGTATGTTCACTAAAACGACTAAAGCCCAACAATCTTAACAAATATTCAAATAGTAGCGCAGAGGTGAATCGCGCCAGCAACATACGGATTTACCTGAAATGCGTTTCACAGCCGCTAACATGTGAGTAAAATGTGCGCCACATTGAAGAAGGATAGTGACGTATGCGCATTCATATATTGGGGATTTGTGGCACTTTCATGGGCGGACTGGCAATGCTGGCGCGCTCGCTGGGCCATGAAGTGACAGGTTCGGACGCCAATGTGTATCCGCCAATGAGCACACTTCTGGAAAAACAGGGCATCTCTTTAATTCAGGGCTACGATGCCAGCCAGCTGGATCCCGAGCCGGACCTGGTGATCGTTGGTAACGCGATGACCCGCGGCAATCCGTGCGTCGAGGCGGTACTGGAACGCAATATTCCGTTCATGTCCGGCCCGCAGTGGCTGCATGACTTCGTCCTGCGCGACCGCTGGGTGGTTGCCGTTGCCGGTACTCATGGCAAAACCACGACCGCGGGCATGGCAACCTGGATCCTCGAAGCCTGCGGCTATAAGCCGGGCTTCGTGATCGGCGGCGTACCGGGTAATTTCGACGTTTCTGCGCGTCTGGGTGACAGCCTGTTCTTCGTGATCGAAGCCGACGAATACGACTGCGCGTTCTTCGACAAGCGCTCCAAGTTCGTGCATTACTGCCCGCGCACCCTGATCCTCAACAACCTTGAGTTCGACCACGCGGATATTTTTGACGATCTGAAAGCGATTCAGAAACAGTTCCACCATCTGGTGCGCATTGTTCCGGGTCAGGGGCGCATCATCCTGCCGGAGAACGATATCAACCTGAAGCAGACTCTGGCGATGGGCTGCTGGAGCGAGCAGGAGCTGGTGGGCGAGCAGGGCCACTGGCAGGCGAAGAAACTCAACGCCGATGCCTCCGAGTGGGAAGTGCTGCTCGACGGTGAAAAAGTGGGTGAGGTGAAGTGGGGCCTTGTGGGCGAGCACAACATGCACAACGGCCTGATGGCCATTGCTGCGGCGCGTCACGTCGGCGTTCTGCCTGCGGATGCAGCCAACGCGCTGGGCTCGTTTATCAATGCCCGCCGCCGTCTGGAACTGCGCGGTGAAGCCCACGGCGTTACCGTGTATGACGATTTCGCGCACCACCCAACGGCCATTCTGGCAACGCTTGCCGCCCTGCGTGGCAAGGTCGGCGGTACCGCGCGCATTCTGGCGGTGCTGGAACCGCGTTCGAATACCATGAAGATGGGCATCTGCAAAGACGATCTGGCGCCGTCGTTAGGGCGTGCCGATGAAGTCTTCCTGCTGCAGCCGCAGCATATTCCGTGGCAGGTGGCTGAAGTAGCCGATGCCTGCATTCAGCCTGCGCACTGGAGTGCGGACGTGGATGCGCTCGCGGATATGGTGGTGAAAGCCGCTCAGCCCGGCGACCATATTCTGGTGATGAGCAACGGTGGGTTCGGTGGGATCCATCAGAAGCTGCTGGACGGTCTGGCGAAGAAAGCGGAAGCGGCAGCCGACGCGTAAAAAAAAAGCCCGGTGGCGCTCGCGCTTACCGGGCCTACGCTCTTTTCTCCCTCGCCCCACAGGGGTGAGGGGAACGAATTACTCTTCGTTCTCAGACAGCTCGCGCAGATACTGGAAAATCAGGCGCGCGGACTTCGGCGGCTTATTCCCTTCTTTCTCTTTCTTCGCGTTGCGGATCAAGGAACGCAGCTGCTGGCGGTCGGCATCCGGCCACAGGTTCAGCACTTCCGGCACGGCATCATCACCCTGTTCAATCAGACGATCGCGGATCTGCTCCAGCTTATGAAACAGCGCAACCTGCTGGTTGTGGCGGTTTTTCAGCTTGTCCAGCGCCTGGCGGATCGGATCGACGTCGCGCTGACGCAGCATTTTCCCGATAAGCTGAAGCTGGCGACGACGGCCTTCTTTTTTGATTTTCTGTGCCAGTTCAATGGCATCGCGCAGATCCTGGTCGAGCGGGATCTTGTCCAGCGCGTTTTTGCCCAGCTCTACCATTTCCGCGCCAAGCTGTTTTAACTCTTCGGCGTCACGTTTAATTTCACTTTTACTGACCCAGATGATCTCATCATCTTCGTCTTCGATGTCATCACCGGGAACGTCGTCGAGCCAGTCTTCGGGCTGCTTAGTCATGTCAGGCTCCTTAAAAAAAGAGGCTAATGTTACCAGTTAAGACGCGCACTGAAAAACGGTTCTCTGTTAGACTTCAGATAACTCTCTCTTACAGTATGGCATTTGCGATGAAAGTAACCTCACAAGTTGAAGCGCAGCGTAAGATTCTTGAAGAAGCCGTCTCCACCGCGCTGATGCTTGCTTCAGAAAAATCAGATGGCGCCGAAGTGGCGGTCAGCAAAACCACCGGCATCAGCGTGAGTACCCGCTATGGTGAAGTGGAGAACGTAGAATTCAACAGCGATGGCGCGCTTGGGATCACGGTGTATCACCAGAATCGCAAAGGCAGCGCGTCATCCACCGATCTCAGCCCGGATGCCATTGCCCGTACGGTGCAGGCGGCGCTGGATATTGCCCGTTATACCTCTCCGGATCCTTACGCAGGCGTGGCGGATAAAGATCTGCTGGCGTTTGACGCGCCGGATCTCGATCTGTTCCACCCTGCGGAAGTGAGCCCGGACGAAGCGATCGAGCTTGCCGCGCGCGCCGAGCAGGCTTCCCTGCAGGCCGACAAGCGCATCACCAATACCGAAGGCGGCAGCTTTAACAGCCACTACGGCATCAAAGTCTTCGGCAACAGTCACGGCATGCTGCAGGGCTACTGCTCTACCCGCCACTCGCTCTCCAGCTGCGTCATCGCCGAAGAGAACGGTGACATGGAGCGTGACTACGCCTACACCATTGGCCGCGCGCTGGGGGATTTGCAGTCTCCTGAGTGGGTGGGTAAAGAGTGTGCTGAACGTACGCTGTCTCGCCTGTCGCCGCGTAAACTCTCCACCATGAAAGCGCCGGTTATCTTTGCCAACGAAGTGGCGACCGGTCTGTTTGGCCATCTGGTGGGCGCGATTGCGGGCGGCTCCGTTTACCGTAAATCGACCTTCCTGCTCGACTCGCTGGGCAAGCAGATCCTGCCGGAATGGCTGACCATCGAAGAGCATCCGCATCTGCTGAAGGGGCTTGCCTCCACGCCGTTCGACAGCGAAGGCGTGCGCACCGAACGTCGCGATATCGTTAAAGACGGCATTCTGACCCAGTGGCTGCTGACCAACTACTCCGCGCGCAAGCTGGGGCTGAAAAGCACCGGGCACGCGGGCGGCATTCACAACTGGCGTATTGCCGGACAGGGCCTGAACTTTGAGCAGATGCTGAAAGAGATGGGCACCGGTCTGGTGGTCACCGAGCTGATGGGCCAGGGCGTAAGCGGCATCACCGGAGACTACTCGCGCGGCGCGGCGGGCTTCTGGGTGGAAAACGGCGAAATCCAGTATCCGGTGAGCGAAATTACTATCGCCGGCAACCTGAAGGACATGTGGCGCAATATCGTTACGGTCGGTAACGATATTGAAACACGTAGCAATATACAGTGTGGTTCTGTACTTCTGCCGGAAATGAAAATCGCCGGTCAGTAATACCCGTAATGGCGTTTTAATAATAAAAAAGGAAGTGAGCAATGCGTAAACATCTGTTAGCGATCGTCGCGGCTTCAACGCTGGTTCTTGGCTCTTCTGCGTTTGCTGCCGATCTTGAAGACGACATGGGCATCCTCGGGCAAAACCTGAAGGTGGTGCAGAAAACCGACAATGCGGCGGAAATGAAAGACGCGCTGACCAAAATGCGTGAAGCGGCGCTGGACGCACAAAAAGCGACGCCTCCAAAGCTGGAAAGCAAAGCGGCAGACAGCGCAGAGATGAAAGACTACCGCCACGGCTTTGACGTGCTGGTCGGCCAGATCGACGGCGCGCTGAAGCTGGCTAACGAAGGCAAAGTGAAGGAAGCCCAGGCGGCAGCCGAGCAGTTTGTGACGACCCGTAATACGTATCACAAGAAATACCGTTAACCGATCGCGCATCTGACAAACAACCAGCGGGGGCCAGCGGCCCCCGTTTTTTTTACGCGGTAATAAGTAAACCCTATCGCCATCACATTTTTGCGTCACCACGCCTGAACGTTTCGTTTCCCCGGCGCGCGTTTTGCCGCTGGAATACGTGATATTCATCACGCAAATACCGTCATTAATTCAGATTCACCGCATTTATGTGGCACAGATCACTGCCGCGGCTCGCCTTTCCACTTCGAAGTGGAAAACAACTCGCTACAAACAATTCCCCCCCAACGTTAGTTTTATTCCAGAGCCATTAACGGGGTAAGACCAGTGATTAACGGAGCGGTAATGAACGACGTTGGGGAACAGGCGGAGCAAACAGAACAGCTCGCGAACACCATGCTGCAGCAGGTTTATGCCCTGCTGTCCCGGAACAACATCATCCCCAATGCGGTACAGGAGCAGATGCTCACCTCCCACGTGCGCGCCATGGCGCACCGGTCCGTGACCGGCGAGCCGCTGCCGGAGGTTGAAGCAGAGCTGTTTGACGAAATTTCACCGGATTCAATGCGGCTCGCCCGTGAAGTGGTCGCGCAGTTTGGCAATCTTCCTGATGAAGAAGCCTGGCTGCTCTCCGTTCACTTTGAAGTCGCGAAAGACAACCTTTAAGGAGCAACACATGGAACAGATTACAGTCGTGATTGGCGATCGCCTGGGTAAAGGTCAGAAAGTGGCAGCCGGTGTGGAAAAAGCAGGTGGACGCGCGGTTGTCGTACCGGGCATGGCGGCAGACATGAAGCTGGGCGACGTGATGAAAGCGGAAAACGCCACCTTCGGCATCTCTTTCTGCGGCAGCGGCGGCGCGGGTGCCATCACCGCTCAGACCAAATATGGCTACAAGGCCAAATACGGCATGCGTTCCGTGGAAGAGGGCGTGACCGCCATCAACGAAGGCTGCAACGTGCTGGGCTTTGGCTTTATGGATAAAGAAGAGCTGGGCGAGCGTCTGGTGCAGGCGTGGCAGAAAAAATACGGCGCATAAGCATGAAAGAACAGTTCACAACCACGGTGAGAGTGAAGGGGAAGGGCGACGCCAAAGCGCGCGCCTTTGCCGACGCGCTCAACCACGTTCAGGCCGCGGTGATGAAAGCCTCACCGCATATCTTACTGCGTATTGAGCCACAGGATGTGCAGGTCGTTCAGGCGCAAGAAGCGGTGCGTAAAGAAGCGTTTCTGTGCTTCTTTCTGCGCCGGGAAAGACGCACCTACAGCGTGGAGCTGGATGTGACCGTCAACGTGACCGCTATCAATCTTGACCAGGTGGATTTCGTCACGCAACGCTGATTATTCATAAAAGGGCAGACTGATGTTCTTAATTATATTAATAAAATCGCTCATCATTGGCGGCCTGGTTGGCGTCGGTGTCGGAGCCGGGGCTGCACGCATGTTTCATGCGCCTACCACTCAGGGTATGGGCGCGTTTCGTACGTTGGGGGAACTTAACTCCTGTGAAGGGGATCCGGCGTCCCACTTCTCCTTTGGGTTAGGTTTCTTCTTTAACGCCTGGGCCTCTTCCGTGGCCGCAGGTGCCTTCACACAGGACGTTGACCACCGCATCATCCCGAACTGGGGTGCTGCTGCACTGATGATCAAAAACCGTAACGTCGGCGAAACGCTGCACGACCCGCGCAAAATGGCGATTGCCTGCGGCCTGATCGGCATGATTGTCGTGACCTTCCTTAACCTTACCGCCTCCTCCGTGCCGGCTGCCCTTCAGGTCACCGCCGTGAAGGTGCTGGTGCCGGCGGCAAACCTGCTGGTGAACACCGTGATGCCGGTGATCTTCTGGCTGGCGGCTATCGATGCGGGTAAAAAATCGGGCTTCTGGGCCACCATTTTTGGCGGCGCGGCGCAGCTGATTATGGGGAACGCCGTACCGGGCCTGGTGCTGGGGATCCTGATCGGTAAAGGCGTAGAAGAGAGCGGCTGGAACCACGTCACCAAAGTGATGATGGCGGCTATCGTCCTGCTCTTCGTGCTGAGCGGCTTCTTCCGCGGCTTCGACATGAAGATGATTGAATCCTTCCATCTGACCGTGCCGAACTGGCTCGACATGATCCACAACTCGCTCAGCGGTAAATAACAGGAGCCTCTAAATGGAACAGAATAAAGGTTTTTGGTATGCCGACTGGTCGTTCCCGATCTTCGTTGGCCTGCTCTCCTCCGGCGTGTTTGCCGGGACGCACATGTACTACCTCTACGGCATCGGCGCGTTTAACGAAGTGGCCTTCGTGGCGATGCTGAAAGCGGGCATTGATACCGGCGTTTACGGCGCGGTGGCGGCGTTTGGCGCGAGCTTCCTGTTCGCCCGTATTATCGAAGGGTCGCTGGTTGGTATTCTCGACATCGGCGGCGCGATCCAGACCGGCGTGGGCCTTGGCGTTCCGGCGCTGCTGCTGGGCGCGGGGATCATGTTCCCGGTGACCAACTTTATTGCTTCGCTGATCACCGGCCTGGTGATTGGCCTGGCGATTGGCTACGTCATCATCCTGGCGCGTAAGTTCACTATCAACCAGAGCAACTCCACCTACGGCGCAGACGTGATGATGGGCGCGGGCAACGCCTCCGGCCGCTTCCTCGGGCCGCTGATTATTCTCAGCGCCATGACCGCCTCCATTCCAATCGGCGTCGGTTCGCTGGTAGGTGCGCTGCTGTTCTACATCTGGCAGAAGCCGATTACCGGTGGCGCTATCCTCGGCGCGATGATTCTGGGCTGGCTGTTCCCGGTCGCCCTTTAATACCCGCGGGCGCTCCGGCGCCCGCCTTTTCAGGAGATCCTCATGTTTGATTTACTCCTGCGCCGCGCGCGCCTCGCCGACGATACCCTGACCGATATCGCGATTCAGGACGGGAAGATTGCCGCGACGGGCGACATTGACGCTCCCGCTCGCAAGACGGTTGATCTTAACGGTGACGTGTTCGTCAGCGCAGGCTGGATTGACTCCCATGTACACTGCTATCCGAATTCCCCGATTTACCACGACGAGCCGGACAGCGTGGGCATTGCCACCGGCGTCACCACCGTAGTGGATGCGGGCAGTACCGGGGCCGACGACGTGGACGATTTCTATGCGATCACCCGCAGGGCCTCCACTGAGGTCTTTGCCCTGCTGAACATCTCCCGCGTGGGGCTGATTGCCCAGAACGAGCTGGCCAACATGGCCAATATTGACGCCGACGCGGTGAAGCAGGCGGTGACGCGCCACCCTGATTTTATCGTCGGCCTGAAGGCGCGCATGAGCAGCAGCGTGGTCGGTGAAAACGGCATCACGCCGCTGGAGCGTGCCAAAGCCATTCAGAAAGAGAACGGCGACCTGCCGCTGATGGTTCATATTGGCAACAACCCGCCGAACCTCGACGAGATTGCCGAGCTGCTGAGCTCCGGCGACATTATCACCCACTGCTATAACGGCAAGCCTAACCGCATTCTGACGCCGTCCGGCGAGCTGCGCGCCTCCATCACCTCAGCCCTGAAGCGCGGCGTGCGTCTGGACGTCGGGCACGGTACGGCGAGCTTTAGCTTTGAGGTGGCGAAACGCGCCATCGCGATGGGCATTCTGCCGCACACCATCAGCTCGGATATCTACTGCCGCAACCGCATCAACGGCCCGGTGGGCTCGCTGGCAAGCGTGATGTCGAAGTTTCTCGCCATCGGCATGTCCTTACCGCAGGTGATTGACTGCGTCACAGCGAACGCCGCCGACGGCCTGCGCCTGGTGCGCAAAGGCCGCATTCAGCCGGGTCTCGACGCCGATCTGACGCTATTCACCCTCAAACATCAGCCAACGGTGCTGACGGATGCCGAAAACGACAGCCTGCAGGCTGAATACATTCTGGTGCCGCTTGCCGCGATCCGCGCGGGCAAGGGCTACATGACCGAACAAGGGAGCACGGAACATGCCTTCGATTTATGAGAAGTACCATTTAAAGCAGGTTATCAACACCTCTGGCCGCATGACGGCGCTCGGCGTTTCCACGCCGCGCCCGGAAGTCGTGCAGGCGGCGATGGACGGCATGAATCACTATTTCGAGATGAAGGATCTGGTCAACAAAACCGGGGAATACATCGCGAAGCTGCTGGACGTGGAAGGGGCGACGGTGGTTTCCTGCGCGTCGGCGGGCATTGCCCAGTCCGTGGCGGCGGTGCTGGTAAAAGACAGCGACTGGCTGCTGGAAAACCTGCACGTCACACCGATTGAAAATAACGAAATCGTCCTGCCGAAAGGCCACAACGTGAACTTTGGCGCGCCGGTGGGCACCATGGTGGCGTTGGGCGGCGGCAAGCTGGTGGAAGCGGGCTACGCCAACGAATGTTCCGCCGATCAGCTGGCGGCGGCAATCACGCCGCGTACGGCGGCGATCATGTACATCAAATCTCACCACTGCGTGCAGAAAAGCATGCTCAGCGTCGAGCAGGCGGCGGTTGTCGCACGTAAACACGACTTGCCGCTCATCGTGGATGCCGCGGCGGAAGAGGATCTGCACGCGTACTACCGTTCCGGGGCGGACCTGGTGATCTACAGCGGCGCGAAGGCGATCGAAGGCCCAACCAGCGGTCTGGTGATCGGCAAAACCCAGTACGTTGAGTGGGTTAAGCGCCAGACGGCGGGCATTGGCCGCGCGATGAAGGTCGGCAAAGAGGGCATTCTCGGCCTGACCTGCGCCATCGAACACTACCTGACGGCCACTAAAGAGAGCGGCGCCGAGATGGTGGCGAAAATGACGCCGTTTATCGAGGCGCTCAACACCCTGAACGGTGTGACCGCGCGCGTGGTCTGGGACAGCGCCGGACGCGATATTGCCCGCACCGAGATTAAGTTCGACGAAGTCACGACCGGCGTCGGCACGGGCGATCTGGTGGCGAAGCTGAAGCAGGGCGAATACGCCATTTACTTCCGTGGCTACAAGGCCAACGAAGGGATAATCGAAGCGGACGTGCGCAGCGTGAATGCTGACCAGCTGAACATCGTGTACCGCCGCATTAGCGAAGTGTTAGGACAGGAGAAAAACGCATGAAACTGACCCCCAACTTTTACCGTGACCGCGTCTGCCTGAACGTGCTGGCAGGGTCGAAAGGCAACGCCAGCGCCATCTACGAGGCGGCGGAAGGTCACGTGCTGGTGGGCGTGCTCTCCAAAAATTACCCGGACGTGGCGAGCGCCGTTGCCGATATGCGCGAATACGCGAAGCTGATTGATAACGCGCTGTCTGTTGGGCTGGGCGCGGGCGACCCGAACCAGTCGGCGATGGTGAGTGAAATCTCCCGTCAGGTGCAGCCGCAGCACGTTAACCAGGTTTTCACCGGCGTGGCCACCAGCCGCGCGCTGCTGGGGCAGAATGAGTCCGTGGTCAATGGTCTGGTTTCTCCGACCGGCACCGTTGGCATGGTAAAAATCTCCACCGGCCCGCTGAGCAGCAAAGCGCCGGACGGTATCGTGCCGGTTGAAACCGCGATTGCCCTGCTGAAAGATTTCGGCGGCAGCTCCATCAAATACTTCCCGATGGGCGGCCTGAAGTGCCGTGACGAGTACAACGCGGTGGCGGAAGCCTGCGCCCGCCACGACTTCTGGCTGGAGCCGACCGGGGGTATCGATCTGGAAAACTATGAGGAGATCCTGCAGATCGCTCTCGACGCGGGCGTGAGCAAGATCATCCCGCATATCTACAGCTCGATTATCGATAAAGCCAGCGGCGATACGCGTCCGGAAGACGTGCGTACGCTGCTGGCAATGACGAAGAAGCTGGTTAAATAAAACAAAACTAAACCGCACATACCTGAAGGAGCCACCATGCACACCCGTACCCTGCTTGTCGCTTCACTCTCAATGTTCGCCACTGCCGCTGTCGCCCAGACGCAATACGCCTGGGTGGGCACCTATAATCCGAACGGTGAAGGGCTGTACCGTTTTACTGTTAACCCGCAAACCGGCGCGCTGAAAGATAAAACGCTGGTGAGCAAACTGCCGAATGCGGCGCAGTTGACCCTTTCACAAGACGGCAAAACGCTGTATCTGGCAAGTGAAGTAGAGCAGGGCGTGGTGCAGGCGCTGCGCGTCGGCGATAACGGTGAGCTGAGCGAGCTTAATCAGGTGGCCTCCGGCGGTGCGGGGCCGGTTTACCTTTCGCTGACGCCGAACGGCAAGCATCTTCTGGTGGCGAACTACGTCAGCGGATCGATTGCCATTTTACCCGTCAACGCAGACGGCAGCCTGGGTGAAGCCACGGACAAACGTCAGGATCAAGGCGAACCGGGCGCGGCGAAGCCGGAAGCTGCCGTCGAGGGCAGTTTCGCGATCAGCGATCATAACGGCCCGCATGCGCACATGATCGCCGCCGATCCGAGCGGGAAATACGTGTTTTCGACCGATCTTGGGCTGGATCGCATCTATCAGTACCGCTTTGACGATCGGACAGGAAAGCTGACGCCGAACGATCCGCCGTTTATCAGCGCCTCCTCAAAAGGGGCCGGGCCGCGCCACTTTGTCTTTACGCCGAAGGGCGATGCCCTGTGGTTGATTAACGAAGAGGCGTCTACGCTCACCCGGTATACCGTGAACGCCAACGGCACCTTAAAAGAGGGCAAAACGCTTTCAGCCCTGCCTGAAGGTTACAAAGGCACCAGCTTTGCTGCCGGTCTGGCGTTAAGCGCTGACGGCAAACAGCTGTATGTGGCTAACCGTTTGCATAACAGCATCGGGCACTTTACCGTAACGGCGGAGGGCACGCTGACGCATCAGGATGACGTGTGGACGCGTGGTGATTACCCGCGCACCCTGACGCTCGATAAGCAGGGACGCTGGCTGTACGTCATGAACCAGCGCAGCGACAACATTACCCGTTTCCGCGTGGCGCAGGACGGGAAATTGAGCTTCGAACCGGACTATACCCCGGTCGGCAGCCCATCCCAGATGGTCATTTCACCTTAAGCCGTAAGAGGACAACGACGTGCGATTTCCGAACCAACGTTTAGCGCAACTTTTCGAACTGTTGCAAAACGAGACGCTGCCGCAGGACGAGCTGGCGCAGCGGCTGTCGGTCTCCACGCGAACCGTCCGTGCGGATATCACCGCCCTGAACGCGCTGCTGGCCAGCCACGGCGCGCAGTTTATCCTGAGCCGGGGCAACGGCTACCAGCTCAAAATTGAGGATGCCCAGCGCTACCAGCAGCTACAGGCATCCCACCCGCGCGCGCTGCGTATCCCGCGGACCGGTCCGGAGCGCGTGCATTATCTGGTGGTGCGTTTTTTGACCTCGGCATTTTCTCTTAAGCTGGAGGATCTGGCGGACGAGTGGTTTGTCAGCCGCGCCACGCTGCAAAGCGACATGGCCGAAGTCCGCGAGTGGTTCCATCGCTATAACCTGACGCTGGAAACGCGTCCGCGCCACGGCATGAAGCTGTTTGGCAGCGAGATGTCGACCCGCGCGTGCCTGACCGATCTGCTCTGGGAGCTGGCGCAGCAGGACAGCCTGAACCCGCTGGTGACCGACGTGGCGCTAAATGCGGGTGTGGCGGAGCAGATGGTGCCGGTGCTGCACGACGCCCTGACGCGTCACCACATTCGCCTGACCGATGAAGGCGAGCTGTTCCTGCGCCTGTACTGCGCGGTGTCGGTACGGCGCATCAGCGAGGGCTATCCGCTGCCGGAATTCCACGCCGAAGATGTGGAAGAGAACGTGCGCGAGGCGGCTAAGGATATCGCCGTCACCATCCAGCAGCTGGCGGGCAAGGCGCTCTCGCCATCAGAGGAGAGCTGGCTGTGCGTGCACATTGCGGCGCGGCAGATTCAGGAGATCGCGCCTAGCGCCATTAACGCTGACGACGACGAGGCGCTGGTCAACTACATCCTGCGCTATATTAACACTCACTATAACTACAACCTGCTCAGCGACGCGCAGCTGCACGCGGATCTGCTCACGCACATCAAAACCATGATCACCCGCGTGCGGTATCAAATCATGATCCCCAATCCGCTGCTGGATAACATCAAGCAGCACTACCCGATGGCGTGGGATATGACGCTGGCGGCGGTGTCGAGCTGGGGCAAATACACGCCGTATGCGATCAGCGAAAACGAGATTGGCTTCCTGGTGCTGCACATTGGCGTCGGGCTGGAGCGCCACTACAACATCGGCTACCAGCGCCAGCCGCGCGTGCTGCTGGTATGCGACGCCGGTAACGCGATGGTCCGCATGATTGAGGCGGTGCTGCAGCGTAAATATCCGCAGATTGAGGTGACGCGCACGCTCACCCTTCGCGAGTACGAGGTTGCGGAAACCATTGGCGAAGACTTTGTGATAGCCACCGCACGCGTCAGCGAAAAGTCGAAACCGGTAGTAACGATCGCCCCGTTCCCGACCGACTATCAGTTAGAACAGATTGGCAAACTGGTGCTCGTGGACCGCACCCGCCCGTGGATGCTGGATAAATACTTCGACGCGGCCCATTTCCGCATTATCGACAAGCCAATCGATCAGCAGACGCTCTTCCGCGAGCTGTGTGAACAGCTTGAGGCAGAAGGCTTTGTCGGCGCGGAGTTTCTGGATTCGGTTGTTGAGCGTGAAGCCATCGTCAGCACCATGCTCGGCGACGGCATTGCGCTCCCGCACTCCCTCGGCCTGCTGGCGCAGAAAACGGTGGTCTACACCGTGCTCGCCCCGCAAGGCGTTCAGTGGGGCGACGAAACCGCGCACGTTATCTTCCTGCTCGCCATCAGCAAAAGCGAGTACGAAGAGGCGATGGCGATTTACGATATCTTCGTCACCTTCCTGCGCGAGCGGGCGATGTCGCGGCTCTCTAGCTGCGGAGATTTTGCCGGGTTTAAGGCGGTGGCGATGGAGAGTTTGAGTCGGTTTTGAGGTAAGGGCGGACGGATAACATCCGCCTTTGATCATCGCAGATGATGCACTACCTGGTTACTGCTGCCGCGCCAGATCAAAGAAGGATCTTTTAAATCCTGCACGAACTTGCCGTCGACCAGCACGTTAATCAGATCCACCACTTCCATCTGCTGCGTATTCAGTTCATCCAGCCTGTAGCCTGTCCAGACCCAGATATCTTTTCCCGCACACTCTGCACGAATGCGCTTCACCAGCTTCAGGATATCCGGCACGTTTTGCGGGTGCAGCGGATCGCCGCCGGAGAGTGAAATCCCCTGGCGGTGAATACGCGTGTCATTCAGGTCGCTGATGATTTTATCTTCAATCTCCGCGGTGAACGGCATGCCAGAATTGAGTCGCCAGGTGCTTTTGTTGTAGCAGCCGGGGCATTCATGGACGCAGCCTGAAACAAACAGGGTGCAGCGGGTGCCGGGGCCGTTGACGATGTCGACAGGGTAGTACTGGTGATAGTTCATAGCGAATAACCACGCCGGGTGGCGCTGCGCTTACCCGGCCTACAAAAGAGAGCGGTCCGTAGGCCCGGTAAGCGCAGCGCCACCGGGCATTAACGTGGCTGAGGATTAACCGATCTGCCCATTCCCCAAATGCTTCACGCGGCGCTTAACCTCTTCCTGCTTGCCGGCGTTAAACGGACGCGCGTCCGGGCTACCGAGATAGCCGCATACGCGACGGGTCACGGAGACGCGAGCAGCATCGTGGTTGCCGCATTTCGGGCAGGTAAAGCCTTTACTGGTACATTCAAACTCACCGGTGAAGCCGCACTCGTAACACTCATCAATTGGCGTGTTGGTCCCGTAATACGGCACGTGCTGATAGCTGTAGTCCCAAACGTCTTCCAGTGCCTTTAGGTTGTGCTGAATGTTCGGGTATTCGCCGTAGCAGATGAAGCCGCCGCTGGCGATCGGCGGATAGGCCGCTTCGAAGTCGATCTTGTCGTACGGGTTCACCTTTTTCTCCACGTCGAGGTGGAAGCTGTTGGTGTAATACCCTTTGTCGGTCACGCCTTCCACAATCCCGAACTCAGCGGTGTCCAGACGGCAGAAGCGGTCGCACAGGTTCTCACTCGGCGTGCTGTAGAGGCTAAATCCGTAGCCAGTTTCCTCTTTCCACTGGTCTACCGCGTCGCGCAGGCGCTGAACGATGGCGATCCCTTTTTCGCGCAGGGCTTCGCTGTCGTACATGTGCGTGTCGCCAAACAGCGCGTTGATGGTTTCGTGAATACCGATATAGCCCAGCGAAATGGACGCGCGACCGTTTTTGAAGATCTCAGACACGTCATCGTCCGCCTTCAGGCGCACGCCGCAGGCCCCTTCCATATAGAGGATCGGCGCGACGCGGGCTTTCACCCCTTCCAGACGGGCGATACGGGTCATCAGCGCCTTACGCGCCAGCTGCAGGCGCTCGTCCAGCAGCGCCCAGAAGGCGTCTTCGTTGCCTTTCGCTTCCAGCGCGATGCGCGGCAGGTTCAGGCTGATGACGCCCAGGTTATTGCGCCCGTCATGGATCTGCTCGCCGTTTTCATCTTCATACACGCCGAGGAAGCTGCGGCAGCCCATTGGCGTTTTAAACGAACCGGTAACTTTCACAACCTGGTCGTAGTTCAGGATGTCCGGATACATGCGCTTGCTCGCGCACTCCAGCGCCAGCTGTTTTATGTCGTAGTTCGGATCGCCAAACTTGTGGTTCAGGCCGTCGCGGATAGCGAACACCAGTTTCGGGAACACCGCCGTTTTGCGGTTTTTGCCGAGGCCAGAAATACGGTTGCGAAGGATCGACTGCTGGATCAGGCGTGATTCCCAGCTGGTGCCCAGGCCAAAACCGAAGGTCACAAACGGCGTCTGGCCGTTGGCGGTGTGCAGCGTGTTCACCTCATATTCCAGCGACTGGAAGGCATCGTAGCACTCTTTCTCGGTGCGGGAATGGGCGTAGCCGTCAGCGTCCGGGATCTGCCACTCTTCGGCCGTTTTACGATGCTTGTTGAAGCTTGCCGTCACGAACGGGGCCAGCACTTCATCAATGCGGTTAATGGTGGTGCCGCCATAAATATGGCTGGCGACCTGGGCGATGATCTGCGCCGTGACCGCGGTGGCGGTGGAGATGGATTTTGGCGGTTCAATCTCTGCGTTACCCATTTTAAAACCGTGGGTCAGCATCCCTTTCAGGTCGATCAGCATGCAGTTGAACATCGGGAAGAACGGCGAATAGTCGAGATCGTGGTAGTGAATTTCGCCGCGCTCGTGCGCCGAGACTACGTCGCGCGGCAGCAGATGCTGACGGGCATAGTGTTTGGCGACGATGCCGGCCAGCAGGTCGCGCTGGGTCGGGATCACTTTACTGTCTTTGTTGGCGTTTTCATTGAGCAGGGCAGAGTTGGTCTGCTCTACCAGACCACGGATCTCCTGGTTCAGACGCCCGCGCTTCTCACGCTGCACGTCACGATCGTGGCGATACTCAATGTAGGCGCGCGCCAGCTGCTTGTAAGGCCCCGCCATCAGCTGGTTCTCAACCGCGGTCTGGATCTCGTTGATATCGACCTGGCTGCGTTCATTCATCTGGCTGCTAACGACTTCTGCGACGGTGGCGCAGTAATCTGCGTCATCGACTCCCGCTGCTTTAGCTGCACGCAGAATGGCTTCCTGGATGCGCTCTGATTTAAACGGCACTTTACAGCCATCACGTTTCATCACATGCGGTGTCATGATCACTCCATTTTTTGAAAACAGGTTATCCACAGAGGTGGAGAAGTCTTCTCCGGGCGTATTCCCCGCCAGGCCAAAGACTTCCCGCGTTCCCAGCTCGTGTTATCCACAATTCCGGCCAGCGTAAGCGCCGTCTTGTTGTTGGAATAGTAGACGATAAATACAAGATGTTGGGTTGGCGTGCATTTTAAGTGCTACATATAGTGATTTGCATCAAACATGTTTGCGATTTATTTGATGCAGAACAAAGTAAAAAAACGAGAGTACAAACGACGGGCGCTTCAGCGATTGTAAAGGCGCGAGAGAAAAATCTGATTAATTACTCAACAAAAACAGTTAAGTAAGCCGGGTGCTGAGCCACACCCGGCAGGGAATGCTACTGCTGTAACCACCAGACGGCTTCAAACGGACGCAGCGACGTCGTTTGCGGTGTCGGGTAGTTACTCATCAGCACCTGCAACTTACCGCTGAGAAGGTCTGTCTGCCATTCCTGAGGCGTATTACTCAGGTTTGCCGCAACAATCAGGGTCTGTCCCTGCCACTGGCGGCGATAGCACCACAGAGAAGGATGCTCCGGCAGGAGATCTTCATAATCTCCCCACGTCAGCACCGGCAGGGTTTTGCGCAGGCTAATCAGCGACTGATAGGTATAGAAGACGGAATCCGCATCGTCGAGCGCCGAGCGGGCGTTCACGGTTTCGTAATTATCGCAGACACCAATCCACGGTTCGCCCTCGGTAAAGCCCGCGTTGTGCGACGCGTCCCACTGCATTGGGGTTCGCCCGTTGTCGCGAGACTTACTCGCCAGAATCGCCAGTAATTCATCCGGCTCGCGGCCGCTGGCGCGCAGTTCCGCGAATATGTTCAGGCTTTCTACGTCGCGGTAATCGGTGATGCGGCTGAAGTGCGGGTTGGTCATGCCAAGCTCTTCACCCTGATAGATATACGGCGTGCCCTGCATGCCGTGCAGCACCATGCCGAGCATCTTCGCGGCGTAAACCCGGTATTCTCCTTCGTCACCGAAGCGCGACACGATGCGCGGCTGATCGTGGTTACACCAGAACAGCGCGTTCCAGGCTTTGTTGTGCATCCCCTGCTGCCAGTGGCGGAAGAGGGTTTTGAGCGCCACGAAGTCCGGCTTCGCCAGCGTCCACTTTTCGCCGCCCGGGTAGTCCACCTTCAGGTGGTGGAAGTTAAAGGTCATCGACAGCTCGCGCCCGTCGAGCGACGCGTACTGCTGGCAGTTTTCCAGCGAGGTCGAGGACATCTCGCCCACCGTCATCAGGTTGCGCGGGGTGAAGACGTCGCGGCTCATTTCCTGCAGATATTCGTGGATGCGCGGCCCGTCTGTGTAGAAGCGGCGACCGTCGCCCGTCTCGTCATTCGGGAAATCCTGATCTTTCGAAATCAGGTTAATGACGTCGAGGCGCAAGCCGTCGACGCCGCGGTCGGCCCAGAACTCGCACACCTTTTTCAGCTCGGCGCGCACCGCCGGGTTTTCCCAGTTGAGATCGGCCTGCTCCGGCGCGAAAAGGTGCAGGTAATACTGCTCGCTCTCCGCGTGCCAGCGCCAGGCGTTGCCGCCAAACTTGGAGCGCCAGTTATTGGGCAACTGCTCCGGCGTGCCGTCTCGCCAGATGTAGAACTGGCGGTACGGGCTCGCTTTGTTCAGCGATTCGCGGAACCAGGCGTGCTGCGTGGAGGTGTGGTTAAACACCATGTCCAGCACGATGCGAATGCCGCGCGCGTGCGCCTCAGCGACCAGCTCGTCGAAATCATCCAGCGTGCCGTAGGCCGGGTCGATGGCGGTGTAGTTTGCCACGTCGTAGCCGTTGTCCACCTGCGGGGAGATATAAAACGGCGTCAGCCAGATGGCGTCGATGCCGAGGGTTTTCAGGTAGTCCAGACGCTGCGTCACGCCGCGCAGATCGCCGGTGCCGCTGCCGGTGGTGTCCTGGAAACTCTTGGGGTAAATCTGGTAGATAACGCCGTTTTGCCACCAGTGAGGAAGGGTATTCATAGTGTGTTCCTGCAAATGCGAAGGGGCGCAACTGCGCCCCGAAAGAGAGAGTTAAACAATCTGCAGCGAGCCCTGACGGAACTTACGCTGGTAAACCACGGTGGTGAGCGCCATTGGGACGATAATGGCGATGGCCATCGCCAGGGCAAACACCTGCCAGTAAGCGGGCTGGATGGAGAGGATGCCCGGCAGGCCGCCGACGCCAATCCCGTTTGCCATTACGCCGTTCAGTCCGCATACCAGGCCAGCCAGACCGGAACCGATCATCGCGCAGAGCATCGGGAAGCGGTATTTCAGGTTGATACCGTACATCGCCGGTTCGGTGACGCCGAGGTAGGCGGAGATGGCCGCCGGAACGGAGATCTCGCGTTCGTTGTGCTTGCGGCTGACGATAATGATGCCGGTCACCGCGGACGCCTGAGCAATGTTAGACAGGGCGATAATCGGCCAGACCGGCGTGCCGCCGAGGCTCTGGATCATCTGCATATCAATGGCCAGCGTGGTCTGGTGCACGCCGGTGATCACCAGCGGGGCGTACAGGAAGCCAAACAGCGCGGCGCCAATCGGGGCGAAGCTGCCGGTCATCAGGTGACGCACCGCGAAGGCCACGCCGTCGCCAATCATGCGGCCAAACGGACCGATAAAGGCATGCGCCAGGAACACCGCCAGAATCAGCGAGCACACCGGCACCACCACCAGATAAAGGTAATCCGGCACGATGCGCTTCAGTCGGGTTTCAATAAAGCCCAGCGCCAGCCCCGCCAGCAGGGCCGGAATGACCTGCGCCTGATAGCCCACTTTGGCGATGGTAAACAGGCCGAAGTTCCACACCTCAGGCACCTGCTGACCAAGTAAGTAAGCGTTCATTAACTGCGGAGAGACCAGCGTGACGCCGAGTACGATACCAAGGATCGGCGTGCCGCCCATTTTACGCACCGCGGACCAGCAAATCCCGACCGGCAGATAGAAGAAGATCGCCTCGCCAATCAGCCACAGGAAATCGTAAACGGTTTTCAGCGCCGGATACATCTGCGCCAGGGTTTTACCGTCGCTCATCGGCACATCGCCGATGACGTTACGGAAGCCTAAGATCAAGCCTCCGCTGATCAGCGCGGGCAGCAGCGGGAAGAAAATTTCCGCGAAGTGGGAAATCAGCTGCTCGTGCCACTTCATGTTCTGGCGCGCGGCCTTCTTCGCCTGCTCTTTATCGGCGGAGGAGTGCCCGGTTGTCGCCAGCAGAGCCTGATAGTAATCGCCCACTTCGGTACCAATCACGACCTGGAACTGACCGGCGTTGGTGAAGCAGCCTTTGACCATGGAAAGTTCTTCAATGGCCTTCGGGTTGGCTTTGGCCGGATCGTTCAGCACGAAGCGCAGGCGGGTAATGCAATGGCTGACGGTGGCGATGTTTTCGCGGCCGCCGACCAGGACGATCAGCCGATCGATATCTGCTTGTTTGACTTTACTCATCATGAAACCTCATGACAGATGGTGAGGGGGGGAATGACCTGAGCGCAAGCCTACTCCTTCAGCGTGACGGCGAAAATGGGAACGTTCCCGAAATCGGGCGAAGATCACAATAATCTGTTTTATGGCGATTACGAAAGGTGAGCGGGAATGACGATCTGACGCGGCTCAGCGCGCCCGTTTATCTGCTCGATCAGCTGCGCGGCGGCCTGTCTGCCGGATTCGGCGTAGCCCGGGTCGACGGTGATGATCTCCGGGTGCAGGAACTTCATCAGCGGCGTGCTGCCGACGCTCGCCACCTGCAGGTTATCGATACGCTGCTCCTGCAGATATTTGCTGGCACCCAGTGCAAGGGTATCCGTGGCGCACACCAGCGCGGTGGTCTGCGGCGTCAGTACGCTGGCGACCTGCTCGTAGCCCTGCTTCATGCCCAGACCAGGCAGGGAGGCCACGGCGGAAAGATTGTGCTTTTTGCAAAAGGCCAGGTAGGCCTCATGACGACGCTTGCCGGTGGTGACGTCCGCGTGCGGGACGCCGAGGAAGCTGATGTGGCGATGGCCTTCGTCAAACAGGCGCTGCATCAGGGTGATAATCGCGCCCTCGTCGTCATAGCAGACGGAGGCAAACCCGTGGGCATCGCGCGCCAGCAGCACCAGCGACGGCTGCCAGGGTTTTAGCATCTCGTCTTTGATGCCGGTAAAGCCGAACAGCACCACGCCGTCAATGTTGCGCCGCTGGAGCATGCCCAGATGCTCTTCCACCAGCTGTGGCGAGAACTGGCTCTCCATCATGATCGGATCATATCCCTGCTCGTAGAAGGCGGGCAGCATCGTCTGCACGGCGAGGTTTTCAGACAGAGAGTCCAGACGCGAGACAATGATGGCGACGACTTTGTCACTCTGCCCGCGCATGGCGCGCGCGGAGCGGGAAGGGGAAAAGCCGTGCTGATTCATAACCGCTTCGACGCGCTCGCGGGTGCGTTCGCTGACGCCGCTTTCGTTGTTCAGCACGCGTGAGACGGTCGATTTCCCCACGCCGCTTAAACGCGCGATGTCTTTAATCGTAAGACGGTTCTGCATGCTGTATTCCCTGTAACAACGACGATGTAGTGAATTGAGCCTAATGCTATAGCGCGATTTCGCTATGGGCAAAGTCTGGTTTACGTTCGGTTTATTTGCAGGGGGGTATAATACCGCCCGAATCGTCATAAAGGGTATGCCTAAATCCCTGGACTGCGCGGCGACACCCTGTTTTTTACTTACCGGAGGCTTCATGGATCCCGATCCCACACCTCTCCTGAACGGGAGAATGCGTTCTTTCCGGTAAGCCAGCTTTTGCTGTCTCACCGGCGTGAGGCAGCAACGTCTTAAACGTTCCTGCTTGAAAAATTAAGTGCCTCTCAGGTACGGCTTTGCCACGCCTGAAGGAATTGCTGCATCCGCCCTGGCGGATGCGGAGGAATGACTATGTTTAAAAATATCACCCGGCAGCTGCAGGCCCTGATGAGCCGCCACCTGCCACACCGTCTTGTTCAGCGCGACCCGCTTCCTAATGCCAAAAACATGGCGGGGGCGGCGATCCCCGCGTCCCTGACCGAACGCTGCCTGAACGTGGCGGCGATGGATGAAAACGAAGTCTGGCGGGCCTTTGGCGGACACCCGGAAGGGCTAAACGCGGCCGAAGTGGAAAAAATCCGCGCCGTGCACGGCGATAACCAGATCCCGGCGCAAAAGCCGTCTCCGTGGTGGGTGCACCTGTGGCTCTGCTACCGCAACCCGTTCAACCTGCTGCTGACCGTGCTCGGCCTCATCTCCTACGCGACGGAAGATCTGTTTGCCGCAGGCGTCATTGCCCTGATGGTCGGTATCTCCACGCTGCTGAACTTTATTCAGGAAGCCCGCTCCACCAAAGCGGCTGACGCCCTGAAGGCGATGGTCAGCAACACCGCGACCGTCTCGCGGGTGATTAACGATCTCGGCGAAAACGCCTGGGTGGAGCTGCCTATCGACCAGCTGGTGCCGGGGGATCTGGTGAAGCTGGCGGCGGGAGACATGATCCCGGCGGATTTACGCATCATCCAGGCGCGCGATCTTTTCGTCGCGCAGGCCTCCCTTACCGGGGAATCCCTGCCCGTTGAAAAGGTGGCGCGCAGCCGCGACCCGCAGCAGATGAATCCGCTCGAGTGCGACACCCTGTGCTTTATGGGGACCACGGTGGTCAGCGGCACCGCGCAGGCTATTGTCACCGCCACCGGGGGCAACACCTGGTTTGGTCAGCTTGCCGGGCGCGTCAGCGAGCAGGAGAGCGAGCCGAATGCCTTCCAGAAAGGGATTGGCCGCGTCAGCATGCTGCTGATCCGCTTTATGATGGTGATGACGCCAATCGTGCTGCTGATCAACGGCTACACCAAAGGCGACTGGTGGGAAGCGGCGCTGTTTGCGCTCTCCGTGGCCGTCGGCTTAACGCCGGAAATGCTGCCGATGATCGTCACCTCCACGCTGGCGCGCGGTGCGGTGAAGCTCTCTAAACAGAAGGTGATCGTTAAACACCTCGATGCCATTCAGAACTTTGGCGCGATGGACATCCTTTGTACCGATAAAACCGGCACCCTGACGCAGGACAAAATCGTGCTGGAGAACCACACCGATATCTCCGGCAAAACCAGCGAGCGCGTCCTGCACAGCGCGTGGCTGAACAGCCATTACCAGACCGGGCTGAAAAACCTGCTCGACGTCGCTGTGCTGGAAGGGGTGGATGAGGAATCCGCCCGCACGCTCTCCGGCCGCTGGCAGAAGGTGGATGAGATCCCGTTCGACTTCGAGCGCCGCCGCATGTCGGTGGTGGTGAGCGAGCAGCAGGACGTCCACCAGCTGATCTGCAAAGGGGCGCTGCAGGAGATCCTCAACGTATCGACGCAGGTTCGCTATAACGGCGACATCGTGCCGCTGGACGACACCATGCTGCGCCGCATCAAACGCGTCACCGATAACCTGAACCGTCAGGGGCTGCGCGTGGTGGCGGTCGCGAGCAAGTTCCTGCCCGCGCGCGAGGGTGATTACCAGCGTATTGACGAATCCGATCTGATCCTCGAGGGTTACATCGCCTTCCTCGACCCGCCGAAAGAGACCACCGCACCGGCGCTGAAGGCGCTGAAGGCGAGCGGTATTACCGTCAAAATTCTCACCGGCGACAGCGAGCTGGTGGCGGCTAAAGTGTGCCATGAAGTGGGGCTGGACGCGGGCGACGTGGTGGTGGGGAGCGATATTGAACATCTCTCTGATGACGAGCTGGCGAAGCTTGCCCAGCGTACCACGCTGTTTGCCCGACTGACGCCGATGCACAAAGAGCGCATCGTCACCCTGCTCAAGCGCGAAGGGCACGTGGTGGGCTTTATGGGCGATGGCATTAACGACGCGCCCGCGCTGCGTGCGGCGGATATCGGTATTTCCGTCGACGGGGCGGTGGACATCGCCCGCGAAGCGGCGGATATCATTCTGCTGGAAAAGAGCCTGATGGTGCTGGAGGAGGGCGTTATTGAAGGTCGCCGTACCTTTGCCAACATGCTCAAGTACATCAAAATGACCGCCAGCTCTAACTTCGGTAACGTCTTCAGCGTGCTGGTGGCGAGCGCGTTTCTGCCGTTCCTGCCGATGCTGCCGCTGCACCTGCTGATCCAGAACCTGATGTACGACGTGTCTCAGGTAGCGATCCCGTTTGATAACGTGGACGACGAGCAGATCCAGAAGCCGCAGCACTGGAACCCGGCAGATCTTGGGCGCTTCATGCTGTTCTTTGGCCCGATCAGCTCCATCTTCGACATCCTGACCTTCTGCCTGATGTGGTTTGTGTTCCATGCCAACACCCCGGAACATCAGACGCTGTTCCAGTCCGGCTGGTTCGTGGTAGGCCTGCTGTCGCAGACGCTAATTGTGCATATGATCCGCACCCGCCGCATTCCGTTCATCCAGAGCCGTGCCGCGTGGCCGCTGATTGTGATGACGGTCATTGTGATGGCGCTCGGCATCGCGCTGCCGTTCTCACCGCTGGCAAGCTACCTGCAGCTGCAGGCGCTGCCGCTGAGCTACTTCCCTTGGCTGGTGGCGATCCTCGCCGGTTATATGGTGCTGACGCAGATGGTGAAAGGGTTCTATGCGCGTCGGTATGGGTGGCAGTAAGTTATGTTTGCCGGGTGGCGGCTTCGCCTTACCCGGCCTACTCCCGAAACGTAGGCCCGGTAAGCGCAGCGCCACCGGGCAATAGCTTTCCTCCCAAATTCAATAACCTGTGATCTCCGTCGGCGCATTCGCTTGACGACAAATTGAGCGCATGTTAACAGAATGTTTTGCCTTTATTTGGCCCGTCAGATAAGGAACATTCATGTTACGGTACAGTCTCTTAACCGCCGGGCTGATGCTCGGCGCCTCTGCCTTTGCCGCCCCGGCAGGGGATCTCCCTTTAATGCCCTGGCCTGCCAAGGTCGAACGCCCGACGACTCAGGGCGCGCTGGTGCTCAGCAACAACGTATCCATTAGCGTCAGCGGGGACGATCTCGGTGACGCCGTCAACCGCCTGCGCCAGCGCATCGCCCTGCAAACCGGCTGGACGCTGCAGCCTCAGGCTGAAAAGCCAGACAAACCAACTATCCGCATCGCGATTGCCAAAAAGGTCAAGCCGCAGCCGCTGCCGGACAGCGATGAAACCTATAAGCTCACGGTGGACGCCAACGGGGTGAATATCTCCGCCAACACCCGCTTCGGCGCGCTGCGCGCCATGGAAACCCTGCTCCAGCTGATGCAGAACGGGGCGGAAAACACCTCGATCCCGTGGGTTACCATTGAAGATTCGCCGCGCTTCCCGTGGCGCGGGCTGCTGCTCGATTCGGCACGTCACTTTATCCCGCTGCCGGATATCAAACGCCAGATCGACGGCATGGCTGCGGCGAAGCTCAACGTGCTGCACTGGCACTTAACCGACGACCAGGGCTGGCGCTTCAGCTCGAAGCGCTACCCTAAGCTGACGCAGCTTGCCAGCGACGGGCTGTTCTACACGCCTGAGCTGATGCGTGAGGTGGTGCGTTACGCCGCCGAGCGCGGCATTCGCGTGGTGCCGGAGATCGATATGCCGGGCCACGCCTCGGCGATTGCCGTGGCCTACCCGGAGCTGATGAGCGCCCCGGGGCCGTACGCCATGGAGCGCCACTGGGGCGTGCTGAAGCCGGTGCTGGATCCCACAAAAGACGCAACTTACGCTTTTGCCGACGCGATGGTCAGCGAACTGGCGGCGATCTTCCCCGATCCGTATCTGCACATCGGCGGTGATGAGGTGGACGATAGCCAGTGGAAAGCGAACCCGGCCATCCAGCAGTTTATGCGCGACAACAGGCTGGCGGACAGCCACGCGCTGCAGGCTTACTTCAACCGCAGGCTGGAAACGATCCTCGAGAAGCATCGCCGCCAGATGGTCGGCTGGGATGAGATCTACCATCCCGATCTGCCGAAAAGCATTCTGATCCAGTCCTGGCAGGGTCAGGACGCGCTGGGGCAGGTGGCGCAGAACGGCTACAAGGGCATTCTCTCCACCGGTTTCTATCTCGACCAGCCCCAGTCCACCGCCTATCACTACCGCAACGAAATTGTCCCGCAGGGGCTGAACGGCGTGGATGTGATTGCCGACACCGACAGCGTCCAGAGCTGGGCCTTTTCCATGCCGCGCCTGAAGGGCAAGCCGGTGGAGGGGAGCTTCACGCTGGTGAAAGGGGATGCCGGCTGGCGCGGGTTTATTGATTTTGCCGGGAAATCCCGCCGCGCGGTGCAGAACATCGAATGGCGCGATGATAGCCAGGTCACATTTACCGTTGATACGTGGATGGGCGAAACGCGCCCTGTCGTCACCGTCGATAACGACAAACTCGCCGGTTATTTCCTTGTCGGGAATACGCGCTACCCAATCAGCGGCACGCGTCTGGACGAGGTGCCGAAAGGCATTCCGCCGGTCGTGCCGGACGCGGTGAACCAGGCCAACCTGCTCGGCGGTGAAGCCGCGCTGTGGGCGGAAAACGTGGTGGCGCCAGTGCTGGATATTCGCCTGTGGCCGCGCACCTTCGCGGTGGCAGAGCGGCTGTGGTCCGCGCAGGACGTCAACGACGTCGATAACATGTACACCCGCCTGCAGGCGATGGACAGCTGGTCGACGGTGTCGGTTGGGCTGCAGCAGCATACCCAGCAGCAGGTGCAGTTCACGCGCCTTGCCGGTAATGCCGACACGCTGCCGCTGCAGATCCTCGCTCAGGCGGTAGAGCCCGCGCAGTATTACACCCGCCAGCACCTGAAGTTCCAGGCGGGAAATTATCATCAGTTCGAGCCGCTCAACCGCTTCGCCGATGCGCTGAACGCCGAAAGCGCCACCGTGCGCCAGATGCACAAATGGGCGGACCGTCTGGTGAGCGATGCGGAAGATACGGAAAGCGCCGACGCCCTGCGCCACGTGTTTAACCGCTGGCAGAGCAACACCAGCGACGCGCTGGCGTTAAGCGAAAACAGCTATCAGCTCAAGGCGATGAAGCCGGTGATCCAGGAGGTGGATAAGCTGGCCACGATTGGCCTGAGGCTGACGGATCTGGTGGCGCGCCAGGGGACGCTGGATGATAAAGAGATCGCGTCGATTCAGAGCGAGCTGGATAACGCGGCGAAGGTTCAGGACGAGGTGGTGATTGCGGCGGTATATCCGCTGGAGACGCTGCTCAGGGCGACGCGGAATCAGTAGCAAGCAACAAAAAAGGCAGCCTCGGCTGCCTTTTTTATCGCCAAAGCGAATTAGCGACGTACGGCGATCGCTTCGATTTCAATTTTCACGTCTTTTGGCAGACGGGCCACTTCCACGCAGGAGCGCGCCGGGAAGGTGGCGTTGTGCTCGGTGAAGAACGCTTCGTAGGTGGCGTTAACGGTCGCGAAATCGTTCAGATCTTTCACGAAAACGGTAGTTTTCACGATATCACCTACTTTCAGACCGGCAGATTCAACGATAGCCTGCACGTTTTCCAGCGACTGACGCGCCTGTGCCGCGACATCTTCCGGCACCGCGCCGGTTTTTGGGTTCACCGGGATCTGCCCGGAAGTGATGATCATGTTACCCAGATCAACGCCCTGAACGTAAGGGCCGATAGCCGCTGGTGCATTTTCCGTCGCGAGTACTTTGCTCATGTTTTCTCCAGAATTACAGCGTTAAGAATGTTCCCGGCCATTATAACAGCCGGGATTTCATTACCAACCTCAATTAGTTGGCCAGCACCACATAATGAGAAAACTCTTTTTCGCAGTATTTGCATTTGAGTGCGATGTCATCGGCGCGTTTTTTTCACTGCAAAGCTGGAGGAAACCGGCTCAGCGTGACTGATGCAGTTGCTGTTCGGGCAGACCAGCACGCTTTCAATGCGATCCGGCAGGCTCGGGCGGGATTTACCGACCACTTCATACTCGTCGATGCGGTTGACGGTGGCGTCCGGTGCGTACAGCGACAGCTGGTTGACCTGCTCGTCGGTCAGGAAGGTATTCTCGATTTTAATCAGGTCTTTGCGGCCCATCTCGCCCGACGGTAGGTTCAGGCCGATGGTGATGCGCTGGTCGGTTTCCGTCAGTTTGAACAGCGTCAGCAGCTTAAAGCCCACCTGCGCAGGGATGTGGTCAATCACGGTGCCGCGCTTGATGGCTTCAACCTGGAGTTTGTTATCGTGTGTCATGGTCGTTTCCCCTTACAGTGCCAATTCGCGATTCAGAACCAGTGCCAGTAACGCCTGGCGGGCGAAGATGCCGTTCCCGGCCTGCTGGAAGTACCAGGCGTGCGGCGTTTTATCCACGTCTGTGGTGATCTCATCGATGCGCGGCAGCGGATGCAGGACCTTCATGTTGTCGCGCGCGCCCTCGAGGTCGCTGGCGCGCAGCACGAACTGCGCCTTCACGTTGGCGTATTCGGACGGGTCCAGACGCTCTTTCTGCACGCGGGTCATGTAGAGAATATCCACGTGGCTCATCACCTCTTCGATGCTGGCATGCTGGCTCCACTGAATGCCTTTCTCGTCCAGCATGTCGAGAATGTACTGCGGCATCGCCAGTGCGTCCGGGGCGATGAAGAAGAAGCGGTTGCCGTTAAATTTCGCCAGCGCCTGGGTCAGGGAGTGAACGGTGCGGCCGTATTTAAGGTCGCCAACCATGGCGATGTTCAGGTTCTCAAGTTTGCCCTGCGTCTCCTGAATGGTGAACAGGTCCAGCAGCGTCTGCGTTGGGTGCTGGTTGGCACCGTCACCGGCGTTCAGCACCGGAATGCCGCCGGAGAACTCGGTCGCGAGGCGCGCCGCGCCCTCCTGTGGATGACGCATCACAATTGCGTCGACGTAGGTGCTAATCACTGAAATGGTATCCGCCAGGGTCTCGCCTTTTTTACCCAGCGACGTGTTGCTGCTGTCCGAGAAGCCCACCACGCTCGCGCCCAGGCGGTGCATGGAGGTCTCAAAGGAGAGGCGGGTGCGGGTTGAGGCTTCAAAGAAGCAGCTCGCAATCACCTTGTGCTTCAGCAGCTCCGGTTGCGGATTGGCCTTCAGTTTTGCCGCGGTTTCCAGAACCAGTTCCAGCTCTTCACGGCTGAGGTCGTTTATGGAAATGATGTGTTTTTGATAAAGCGGATTCATGTTTATCTCCTGACGCCGGGCAAAAAAAAGCCCCTCAAATGAGGGGCTCTGGGAATAGGTTTAGCAACGGGAAGAAAAACGGCAGGCCAGCGTCTGATTTCAGACGCGGTAAGACGTTATGTCGTACACGCTTGACCATGCTTCCTCCCGGCAAATTGTCGGGCATTATACGCAGCTCGCTTTTCGGATCAAGCGATTTAATGCACGCTTTACTCAATGCAAACGGTTCTTTGTGAATATTAATGCGTTCTGAGTAAATAATTAATTTGCTTATGCACCAGTGCGGTGCGCTTCACGAGCCGGGGAGCGACCCAGACGATACTGCTGCCGGCCACCACGCCTAAAATTTCCGGAAGCTGGTGATAATCCAGAATACGCGCCACCGCGCGGCCATATCCGGCGACGGTATGAACAAGGATAAACTCGCTATTATGCTCGACGCTGACCACCATTTCGGACACGGTACGCGCGGCGTCGGGGGCAGGGCGCAGCTGGGGATTCAGCGAATAAATCTTTAGCCCTTTGGCATTTCGAATTTTTATGACACCGAGCAATTTAAGCAGACGTGAAACGGTGGACTGGCTGATGGTCTCAAAACCACGCTCCTGTAAATCCCGGCGGATCTCCTCCTGAGAGAGGTAACTCTTTTCTGCGATCAGGCGCTGGCAGACCGTCAGCTGTAGTTGCTCTTTGGGAGAGTACTCTTCGTAATCCATCATAGTTCCCATATCAGTTCCCGAAATAACCGGTGGCACCGCACCGATCCGTAGGCCGGATAAGCGCAGCGCCATCCGGCAAATTACAACAACGCCCCCAGACTTAACGCCACCATAATCACCACCGTCAGGATCGCCAGCAGCGGCGCCACCCATTTCAGATAGCGCACGTAGGGCACCCGGGCGATAGCCAGCCCGCCCATCACGACGGCAGAAGTGGGCGTGACGAGGTTAACGATACCGGAGGCCGACTGGTAAGCCGTCACCACCAGGTCGCGGTTGACGTTAGCGAAATCGGCAAGGGGCGCCATGATCGGCATCGTCAGAACGGCCAGGCCGGATGAAGAAGGCACAAGAAACGACAGCACGACCTCCAGCCAGTACATCACGTTGATGAACGCCACCGTGGACAACCCGCTGACCAGCCCTTCCGCGCTGTGCAAAATGGTGTGGGTAATCATGCCCTTATCCATGATGACTACGATACCGCGCGCGATGCCGATAATCAGCGCGACGCCCAGCAAATCTCGCGCGCCGTTGATAAACGTCGACGTCAGCTCCTCTTCGCTCATGCGGGCAATCAGGCCGACAATAATCGCGCTGGCGAGAAACACCGCGGAGATCTCCGCCATCCACCAGCCCAGTACCGCCACGCCGTAAATCATTACCGCGAAGGCGAGGGCAAAAATCACCAGGATGATTTTGCGCACCGGGGTGAATTCCAGCGACTGTTCGCCCTTGTTGCCAAGGAAATGGGCGCGGTTCTCTTCCTGTTTATCCGCGACGATCGACAGCGACGGATCCTGGCGGACTTTGCGGGCATAGCGCATCACCCACGCCACGCAAATGACCCAGCCGATGACCAGCAGCGCCACGCGCAGGGCAATACCGTTGGTAAAGGGGATCCCGGCGGCGTTGGCGGCGATCACCGTGGCAAACGGGTTGATGGTGGAACCCAGCGTGCCGATCCCCGCCCCGAGCAGCACGGTGGAGGCGGCGACAACCGGATCGAACCGGGCGGCCAGCATCACCGGCACCAGCAGGGTGTAGAAAGGCAGTGACTCTTCGGCCATGCCGTAAATCGTGCCGCCCGCGGCAAACAGCGCCATCAGGATCGGGATCATCCACTCCTCCCGCCCGCGTAACCGGGTGGTGACGCGCTCGATCCCGGCGTCGATCGCCCCGGTTTTGGTGACGATCCCGAGAAATCCCCCGATGATCAGAATAAACAGCGCCACGTCGATCGCCCCGGCCTGGCCGGAAACCGGATCGTACAGCCCGGCGATGGGCGCCATCAGGACGGAAACCAGCCCCTGCGGATGTGCCGCCACGTGCGCGTAGGTGCCGGCAATCGGGACTTCTTTACCGAGGGTTTCGTTCATCGCCATCTGGTACTGACCGGCGGGGACGACCCAGCTCAGCGCCGCCACAACGGCAATCAGGAAAAAGAGAATGGTGTAAGCGGAGGGAAACTTGAACTTGCCCATGATGTTCTCCTTAAACCCGGCGCACCCGCGGCGCGCCGGGCGGTGATTAGTCGCCGAGTGTCGCCACCATGACCGCTTTGATGGTGTGCATGCGGTTCTCTGCTTCGTCAAAGACGATGGAATTCGGCGATTCGAAGACCTCTTCCGTCACTTCCAGCCCCTTCAGGCCGTACGCCATCTCGATCTCGCGGCCCACTTTGGTGTGTTCGTTGTGGAACGACGGCAGGCAGTGCATGAATTTGACGTTCGGGTTGCCGGTGGCCTTCATCACCTGGGCGTTAATTTGATATGGCTTCATCAGGCTGACGCGCTCGGCCCAGGCTTCCTTCGGCTCGCCCATGGAGACCCACACGTCGGTGTAGAGGAAATCGGTCCCCTGCACGCCTTCTTCCACGTCGTCGGTGAGGGTGATGCGCGCGCCCGTCTCTTTCGCGATGGCGCGGCACTGTTCAACCAGCCCCGCTTCCGGCCAGAAGGATTTCGGCGCGACGAGGCGGATATCCATCCCCATCTTGGCCGCGCCTACCATCAGGGAATTGCCCATGTTGTTGCGCGCGTCGCCGAGATAGGCAAAGCTCAGCTCCGGCAGGGTTTTGCCCGGGGAGTGCTCCAGCATGGTCATCAGGTCGGCGAGAATTTGCGTTGGGTGGAACTCGTCGGTCAGGCCGTTCCACACCGGCACGCCCGCGTACTCGCCCAGCTCTTCGACGATGGCCTGACCATAGCCGCGGTATTCGATGCCGTCGTACATGCGGCCCAGCACGCGGGCGGTGTCTTTCATCGACTCTTTATGGCCAATCTGCGATCCGCTTGGGCCGAGATAGGTGACCTGCGCGCCCTGGTCGAACGCGCCCACTTCGAAGGCGCAGCGGGTGCGGGTGGAGGTTTTTTCAAAGATCAGGGCGATGTTTTTCCCGACAAGGGTTTGCTTCTCGCGCCCGGCTTTTTTGGCGGCCTTGAGCTCGATGGCGAGGTCGATCAGGTACTGGATCTCCGCAGGGGTGTAGTCCAGCAGTTTGAGGAAGTTACGGTTTTTCAGGTTGATGGTCATGGGTAAATCCTTTTTAAAATGAGTGTTCAGTTACGAATCAACGTGCCTTTCTCGCCCGCGAGGATCTCCGCGCCGTCGGCCAGCGCGCCGATCCCGGCTATCCCATTGCAGGCTTCAACGAACTCGCGGCAGGCGGCCACTTTTGGCCCCATCGATCCGGCGTCGAATTGCATGCCTCTGAGCAGCTCCGGCGTGACCTGCGCCAGCGGGCGCTGGGTCGGTTTGCCCCAGTCGAGGTACACCGCGTTGGCATCGGTCAGGATCAGCAGGGCGTCGGCCTCGATCTGGCGCGCCAGCAGGGCGGCGGAGAGGTCTTTGTCGATCACTGCCTCAATGCCGCGATAGCCGTTGGCGTTCTCCACCACCGGCACGCCGCCGCCGCCGTTGCAGATCACCAGGTGGTCACGCTGGATCAGCGCCGTGATGGCGTCGCTCTCGACGATCCGCTTCGGCTGCGGAGAGGGCACCACGCGGCGGACGTAGCTGCCGTCGGCCCTGAACACCCAGCCTTTTTCCGCGGCCAGCGCTTTTGCCTGGGCTTCGCTGTAGACCGGGCCGATGTATTTGGTCGGGTTGCTGAAGGCCGTGTCGGCGGCGTCCACTTCTACCTGGGTGAGCAGAACGCTCACCTCGCGCTGCGGCAGATTGTTTTTCAGCGCCTGCTGGAGCATGTAGCCGATCATTCCCTGGCTTTCGGCGCCGAGAACGTCCAGCGGGTAGGGCGTGACTTTGTCGTAGGCGCTGTTCTGCAGCGCCAGAAGCCCGACCTGCGGCCCGTTGCCGTGCACCAGCACCACGCGCCACTGCGCCGTCAGCCCGGCGATGGTGCGGGCGGCCTGCTCGATGTTCTGGCGCTGGATCTCCGCTTCCAGCGGCTCGCCGCGCTTGAGCAGCGCGTTGCCGCCCAGGGCCACAACCAGAGTGGGTTTTCGTTCCATGATGGCTCCTTTAAATTCCGTCGCGTTCCAGCGGGCAGCTCATGCAGCGCGCGCCGCCGCGGCCGCGTCCGAGTTCGTCGCCCGGAATGGGCAGCACGGTGATGCCCGCTTTGTCGTACTTCTCGTTGGTCCAGACGTTGCGCTCGTAGCCGATCACCACGCCGGGGCGGATGGTCAGGACGTTGTTGGCGTCGTTCCACTGCTCGCGTTCCGCTTCAAAAGCGTCGCCGCCGGTGGTGATCAGGCGCACCTGGCTAATGCCGAGCGCTTTCTCGATGGCGTGGAGCAGGTCGGTTTCCTGGGTGCGCAGCAGGCCGCCGCGTCCGTCCGGGGTGAGCGTCCAGCACTGGGCGTCCTTGCGCACCACTTCCGGGTAGACGGAGAAGGTGTCCACGTCGATGTGGGTCATGACGGTGTCGAGGTGCATGCAGGAGCGGTGTTTTGGCAGCTCAACGGCGATCACGCGCTCGGCCTGGCGGTGTTTGAACAGGCTGTTGGCGAGGAACTCCACGCCCTGCGGGGTGGTGCGTTCAGACATGCCGATCAGGACCGCGCCGCGGCCAATGACTAATACGTCGCCGCCTTCTAAAGTGGCGTGGTCGTAATTAATATTCTCGTCGCCGAAATACTTAATAAAATCGCCGTCGGCGAACGCCGGGTGCCAGCGATATATTGCCCGCAGGTTATTGGTTTCACGCTGACGGGCCGGTTTGGCCATTGGGTTAATAGAGACGCCGTTATAGATCCAGCAGGAGGTATCGCGGGTAAATAAATGGTTCGGCAGCGGCTTCATAATAAAATCATTCGCCGTGTGGGTATCCACCACCATATTTTTAATGGCTGCCGGAATTTCACCGTAGGTTAATCCGCCGCTCAGCCTGCGCGCCAGTTCGCGGTGCGGCATATCCGCCAGCCAGCCGCGGACATCGCCGGCAAAGGTGGGGCCGAGGCGGTAGTCGGAGATTTGCGTATCCAGCAGCCAAGCCTTCGCCTCTGCAATATCAAGGGTTTGTGTCAGAAGGTCGGTCAACAGCAGGACTTCCACACCCTGCTCGCGCAGCGTGTTTGCGAAAATGTCATGCTCTTCACCCGCACGCTCAACCGAGAGCACGTCATCGAAAAGCAGCTCCTGGCAATTCGATGGCGTTAAGCGTTTCAGACTTAAATTTGGGCGGTGCAGCATAACGCTACGCAATTGACCAATTTCAGAACCGACGTAATGCTTTTCCATAATTATTCCTTTAACTGTTTTTCAGAATAAAAAGGGCATGCGCCATGTGATGAATTTAATTTCATGGCGGCTAAGCTCAATTGATTTCGTGATTCATACTAGGCAGTTAAATAATCTGTATTGTGATATTGCTCACGTGAAAATGGATATTAAGGGGTTTGTTTTCATTTGCATGATTCGCATCAGATAATGATTAATTTCATATTATTGAAGGGTGAATAGCTAAGCATGATCCGGTGGCATTATTTGAGGTTGTTATTATTTTGTAGACTTTAATATTTTGACATGTATTGTTATGTGGCTGATTTTAAACAATAAGTTTCATAGGAAAGAATGGCTATGCAATTAACGTAATTAACTATTTTTGACTTAAGAAAAATCAATAAATAATTATGGTTTTTTAGAGCAAATTATCAAAACAGTAAAGTGTGAGGCGGCAACGGGTTTTGTTAATTAAAGAGCATGATCAAGAGGTTAGAACAGCCGCGCGATAAGCGCCGATCGAGGTTATGCATAACCCCTGCATAATTGCCTGGGCAGGATTAACAGCAAATTAACACCATTCCCGATAAACATGCGCTCGCGCAAACCTCGTCCAAAAAGGGCTGGTATGGCAGACGGGATTCTCGTATAAAAGGTAAAAATGAAACGTTGTTTTATATCGAGGGTTTTCTGATGATTATCGGCAACATCCACCATCTGCAGTCCTGGCTACCTGACGAACTGCGACAGGCCATCGAGCATATTAAAGTCCACGTCACCGACGCGACGCCGCTCGGCAAGCACGACGTCAACGGCAACAGCCTGTTTTATCTTGTGTCAGAAGACATGACCCAGCCGTTCGCCGAGCGCCGCGCCGAGTACCACGCGCGCTATCTGGATATTCAGATCGTGATGAAGGGTCAGGAGGGGATGACCTTCAGCACCCTGCCGCCCGGCGCGCCTGATACCGACTGGCTGGCGGACAAAGACATCGCGTTCCTGCCGGAAGGCGAGCAGGAGAAAACCGTGGTGCTGAGCGAAGGGGATTTTGTGGTGTTCTGGCCGGGTGAGGTGCACAAGCCGCTGTGCGCGGTGGGCGCGCCGGCGAAGGTGCGAAAAGTTGTGGTGAAGATGCGAGTTGAGTAGTTTCCCCTCACCCCAGCCCTCTCCCAAGGGGAGAGGGTGTAAAAGTTCCCTCTCCATGTGGCAGAGGGTTAGGGTGAGGGCACCAGACCGCACCCTTAATATGTGATCCAGCTTAAATTTTCCGCACTCCCTCTTCATCTCTCATTTACCTGCACTTTTCCTGCGTCATAGTATGATCGTTAATTTAATGAACGCCGTTCTATAATGTAGAACAAAATGATTCAGCAAGGAGATCTCATGCCGCAGTCCGCGTTGTTTACGGGAATCATTCCCCCTGTCTCCACCATTTTTTCCGCCGATGGCCAGCTCGATAAGCAGGGCACCGCCGCGCTGATCGACGATCTGATCGCGGCAGGCGTTGACGGCCTGTTCTTCCTGGGCAGCGGCGGCGAGTTCTCCCAGCTCAGCGCCGAAGAGCGTAAAACCATTGCCCAATTTGCTATCGATCGCGTCGATCGTCGCGTACCGGTGCTGATCGGCACCGGCGGCACCAACGCCCGGGAAACCATTGAGCTCAGCCAGCACGCGCAGCAGGCGGGGGCGGACGGCATCGTGGTGATCAACCCCTACTACTGGAAAGTGTCGGAAGCGAACCTGATCTGCTATTTCGAGCAGGTGGCCGACAGCGTCACGCTGCCGGTAATGCTCTATAACTTCCCGGCGCTGACCGGGCAGGATCTGACCCCGGCGCTGGTGAAAACCCTCGCCGACTCGCGCAGCAACATTATCGGCATCAAAGACACCATCGACTCCGTCGCCCACCTGCGCAGCATGATCCACACCGTTAAAGCCGCCCATCCGCACTTCACCGTGCTGTGCGGCTACGACGATCATCTGTTTAATACCCTGCTGCTCGGCGGCGACGGGGCGATCTCGGCCAGCGGCAACTTTGCCCCACAGGTGTCGGTGAATCTTCTGAAAGCCTGGCGGGATAAAGACGTGGCGAAAGCGGCTGAGTATCATCAGACCCTGCTGCAAATCCCGCAGATGTATCAGCTGGATACGCCGTTTGTGAACGTCATTAAAGAGGCGATAGCGCTCTGCGGTCGCCCGATCTCCACGCACGTGCTGCCGCCCGCCTCGCCGCTGGACGAGCCGCGCAAGGCGCAGCTGAAAACCCTGCTGCAACAGCTCAAGCTCTGCTGAGCCGGACGATAACCATGGCCATCGAGAAAATTTTCACCCCACAGGACGATGCGTTTTATGCGGTGATCACCCATGCCGCGGGGCCGCAGGGCGCGCTGCCGCTGACCCCGCAGATGCTGATGGAATCCCCCAGCGGCAACCTGTTCGGCATGACGCAGAACGCCGGGATGGGCTGGGACGCCAATAAGCTGACCGGCAAAGAGGTGCTGATTATCGGCACCCAGGGCGGCATCCGCGCCGGGGACGGACGCCCGGTTGCGCTGGGCTACCACACCGGGCACTGGGAAATCGGTATGCAGATGCAGGCGGCGGCGAAGGAGATCACGCGCAACGGCGGGATCCCGTTTGCTGCCTTCGTCAGCGATCCGTGCGACGGGCGTTCTCAGGGCACACACGGCATGTTCGACTCCCTGCCGTACCGTAACGATGCGGCGATCGTGTTTCGCCGTCTGATCCGCTCTCTGCCCACGCGGCGGGCGGTGATCGGCGTCGCCACCTGTGATAAAGGGCTGCCCGCCACCATGATTGCCCTGGCCTCGATGCACGACCTGCCGACCATTCTGGTGCCGGGCGGGGCGACGCTGCCGCCGACCGTGGGGGAAGACGCGGGCAAGGTGCAGACCATCGGCGCGCGCTTTGCCAACCACGAACTCTCCCTGCAGGAGGCCGCCGAGCTGGGCTGTCGCGCCTGCGCGTCGCCGGGCGGTGGGTGTCAGTTCCTCGGCACGGCGGGTACCTCGCAGGTGGTCGCGGAAGCGCTGGCGCTGGCGCTGCCGCACTCCGCGCTGGCTCCGTCCGGGCAGGCGGTGTGGCTGGAGATCGCCCGCCAGTCGGCGCGGGCGGTCAGTGAGCTGGATAACCGCGGCATCACCACGCGCGATATCCTTACCGACAAAGCCATCGAAAACGCGATGGTGATCCACGCGGCGTTCGGCGGCTCCACCAATTTACTGCTGCACATTCCGGCCATCGCCCACGCGGCGGGCTGCACGATCCCGGATGTTGAACACTGGACGCGCGTTAACCGCAGGGTGCCGCGCCTGGTCAGCGTGCTGCCCAACGGCCCGGACTATCATCCGACCGTGCGCGCCTTCCTGGCGGGCGGCGTGCCGGAGGTGATGCTCCATCTGCGCGATCTCGGCCTGCTGCACCTCGATGCCATGACCGTGACCGGCCAGACGGTCGGCGAGAACCTCGACTGGTGGCAGGCGTCCGAACGCCGGGCGCGCTTCCGCCAGTGCCTGCGTGAGCAGGACGGCGTGGAGCCGGATAACGTGATCCTGCCGCCGGAGAAGGCAAAAGCGAAAGGGCTGACCTCAACGGTTTGCTTCCCGACGGGCAACATCGCGCCGGAAGGTTCGGTGATCAAGGCCACGGCGATCGATCCGTCGGTCGTCGGTGAAGATGGCGTTTACCGCCACACCGGCCGGGCGAGGGTGTTTGTCTCGGAAGCGCAGGCAATCAAGGCCATCAAGCGGGAAGAGATCAAGCAGGGCGATATCATGGTGGTGATCGGCGGCGGGCCGTCCGGCACCGGCATGGAAGAGACCTACCAGCTTACCTCCGCGCTGAAGCATATCTCGTGGGGCAAGACGGTATCGTTAATCACCGATGCGCGCTTCTCGGGCGTGTCGACAGGCGCCTGCTTCGGCCACGTGTCGCCGGAGGCGCTGGCGGGCGGGCCGATTGGCAAGCTGCGCGATAATGACATTATCGAGATAGCCGTCGACCGACTGACATTAACGGGCAGCGTGAATTTTATCGGCACCGCGGACAACCCGCTGACGCCGGAGGAGGGCGCGCGCGAGCTGGCAATGCGGCAGACGCACCCGGACCTGCACGCCCACGACTTTTTGCCGGACGACACCCGGCTGTGGGCAGCATTACAGTCGGTCAGCGGCGGTACCTGGAAAGGCTGTATTTATGACACCGATAAAATTATCGAGGTAATTAACGCCGGTAAAAAAGCGCTCGGTATTTAATTATTTTTCACGCGATTGTCGTCTACGGAATATATTCCGTGGACGGCTTTTGCTTGTCTTTATTTTATCAATCTAAACAATAAGTTGAGATATATCGTTGGCGTCACAAAAGCAAAATAACGTAATTCAGAAATAAGATATGACCATTGCTGGTTAATTGAGCAGCTCATTACACTCCATTAACACGATGTTGTAATTCAGCACACTATATAAGGGTGTAATTCTGATGACGCAATTAACCATGAAAGACAAAATTGGCTACGGGCTGGGTGACACCGCCTGCGGCTTCGTCTGGCAGGCCACGATGTTCCTGCTGGCCTATTTCTACACCGACGTCTTCGGCCTGTCGGCGGGCATTATGGGCACGCTGTTTTTAATCTCCCGCGTGCTCGACGCCGTGACCGACCCGCTGATGGGGCTACTGGTCGACCGTACCCGCACGCGGCACGGCCAGTTCCGCCCGTTCCTGCTGTGGGGTGCCATCCCGTTCGGCATCGTCTGCGTGCTGACCTTCTACACGCCGGACTTCTCCGCGCAGGGTAAAATCATCTACGCCTGCGTGACCTACATTCTCCTGACCCTGGTCTACACCTTCGTTAACGTGCCGTACTGTGCCATGCCGGGCGTCATCACCGCCGACCCGAAAGAGCGCCACGCCCTGCAGTCCTGGCGCTTCTTCCTGGCGGCGGCGGGATCGCTCGCCATCAGCGGCATCGCCCTGCCGCTGGTGAGCATCATCGGCAAAGGGAACGAGCAGGTGGGCTATTTCGGCGCCATGTGCGTGCTGGGCCTGATCGGCGTGGTGCTGCTCTACGTCTGCTTCTTTACCACCAAAGAACGCTACACCTTTGACGTGCAGCCGGGCTCGTCGGTATCCAAAGATCTCAAGCTGCTGCTCGGCAATAGCCAGTGGCGCATCATGTGCGCGTTCAAGATGATGGCCACCTGTTCCAACGTGGTGCGCGGCGGGGCGACGCTCTACTTCGTCAAATACGTGATGGATCACCCGGAGATGGCGACCCAGTTCTTACTCTACGGCAGCCTCGCCACCATGTTTGGCTCGCTCTGTTCGTCCCGTCTGCTGGGACGCTTCGACCGCGTCACCGCCTTCAAGTGGATCATCGTCGCCTACTCGCTCATCAGCCTGCTGATTTTCGTCACCCCGGCGGAGCATATCGCCCTGATTTTTGCCCTCAACATCCTGTTCCTGTTCGTCTTTAACACCACCACGCCGCTGCAGTGGCTGATGGCCTCTGACGTGGTGGATTACGAGGAGAGCCGCAGCGGTCGCCGCCTCGACGGGCTGGTGTTCTCCACCTACCTGTTCAGCCTGAAGATTGGCCTGGCGATTGGCGGGGCGGTGGTGGGCTGGATCCTGGCGTACGTCAACTATTCCGCCAGCAGCAGCGTGCAGCCGGTCGAGGTTCTTACCACCATAAAAATTCTGTTCTGCGTGGTGCCGGTGGTGCTCTACGCGGGCATGTTCATCATGCTGTCGTTCTACAAGCTCACCGACGCCCGCGTGGAGGCCATCAGCCAGCAGCTGATCAAGCACCGCGCGGCGCAGGGCGATGCCGTTCCCGACGCTGCGACAGCCGCATCCCATTAACCGGAGGCAATATGGAAATCACTAACCCAATCCTGACCGGCTTCAACCCGGACCCGTCCCTGTGCCGCCAGGGCGAGGACTACTACATCGCCACCTCCACCTTCGAGTGGTTCCCGGGCGTGCGCATCTACCACTCCCGCGACCTGAAAAACTGGTCGCTGGTCAGCACCCCGCTGGATCGCGTGTCGATGCTGGACATGAAGGGCAACCCGGACTCCGGCGGCATCTGGGCGCCGTGCCTGAGCTACGCCGACGGCAGGTTCTGGCTGCTCTACACCGACGTGAAGATTGTCGACTCGCCGTGGAAAAACGGCCGCAACTTCCTGGTTACCGCGCCCTCCATTGAGGGGCCATGGAGCGAGCCGATCCCGATGGGCAACGGCGGGTTTGACCCGTCCCTGTTCCATGACGACGATGGCCGCAAATATTACCTCTACCGCCCGTGGGGGCCGCGCCACCACAGCAACCCGCACAACACCATCGTGATGCAGGAGTTTGATCCGCAGACCGGCACGCTCTCGCCCGAGCGTAAAACCCTGTTTACCGGCACGCCGCTCTGCTACACCGAAGGGGCGCACCTGTACCGCCACGCGGGATGGTACTACCTGATGGTGGCCGAAGGCGGCACCAGCTACGAGCACGCGGTTGTGGTGCTGCGTTCAAAAACCATCGACGGGCCGTACGAGCTGCACCCGGACGTGACGATGATGACCAGCTGGCACCTGCCGGAGAACCTGCTGCAGAAGAGCGGGCACGGCTCGCTGCTGCAGACCCACACCGGGGAATGGTACATGGCCTACCTCACCAGCCGCCCGCTGCGCCTGCCCGGCGTGCCGCTGCTGGCCTCCGGCGGGCGCGGCTACTGCCCGCTGGGGCGCGAGACCGGCATCGCCCGCATTGAATGGCGCGACGGCTGGCCGTACGTGGAAGGCGGCAAGCACGCGCAGCTGACTGTGAAAGGCCCGCAGATTGCCGAGCAGCCCGCTGCCGTTCAGAACGGCTGGCGGGACGATTTCGATGGCAGTACGCTGGACCCTGAACTGCAGACCCTGCGCGTTCCGTTCGATGATACCCTCGGCTCGCTCACCGCACGCCCCGGCTATTTACGGCTCTACGGCAACGACTCGCTCAACTCGACCTTTACCCAGTCGACCGTGGCGCGCCGCTGGCAGCACTTCGCTTTCCGCTCAGAAACGCGGATGCAGTTCTCGCCGGTCCACTTCCAGCAGAGCGCGGGGCTGACCTGCTACTACAACAGCAAAAACTGGAGCTACTGCTTTGTTGACTACGAGGAGGGGCAAGGCAGAACGATTAAGGTGATCCAGCTCGACCACAACGTGCCGTCGTGGCCGCTGCACGAGCAGTCGATTCCGGTGCCGGAACATGCGGAGAGCGTATGGCTGCGCGTGGACGTGGATACGCTGGTCTACCGCTACAGCTACTCGTTTGACGGCGAGACGTGGCACGCCGTGCCGGTGACGTATGAGGCGTGGAAGCTGTCGGACGACTACATCGGCGGGCGCGGCTTCTTTACCGGCGCGTTTGTGGGGCTGCACTGCGAGGACATCAGCGGCGACGGCTGCCACGCGGACTTCGACTACTTTACCTACGAGCCGGCATAACGGCTCAGGTCGGGTAGCCCAGCGCGCGTGACAGCTCGAGCCCGGCCTGCTGAAGCTGCTCGCGGAAGCGGGCCAGCTCGGAGTCGTCCACGCGGGAGGTCAGCGTCGACAGGCTCAGGGCGGCGATGACGCGGGATTCGTGGTTCCACACCGGCACCGCCACGCAGCGCACGCCCTGCTCGTTCTCTTCGCGGTCCAGGGCGTAGCCCTGCTCGCGGGTCTGCGCCAGGGCGGCCATTAATGCTTCGCGAGAAGCGAGGGTAGCGGGAGTAAAGGTGGTGTACTGATAGCCCTCCAGCAGGGCGTTCAGCTCGGTCTCGCCCAGCCAGGCAATCAACACCTTGCCGATGGCGGTGGCGTGAACCGGCAGGCGGCGGCCAATGCGCGAATAGGCGATGGCGGCCAGCTTGCCTTCAATCTTCTCGATATAGACTCCTTCACGCCCGTCCAGAATCCCCAGATGGGTGGTCTGCCCGGTACGTTGGGACAGCTCCGTCAGCCAGCCTTTCGCCTTCTGACGAATATCGATGGAGCCCACGACAAAATGACCGCGCTCGACCAGCTTCATGCCGAGGCGATATTTGCCGTTCTCCGGGTTCTGATCGATATAGCCGTGAAGCTGCAGGGTTTTCAGCAGCGAGTGGAGGGTACTCTTGCTCAGCCCCATCAGTTTGCTGATGTCGGTGATCTTAAGCTCGGTGGCCTGCTCGTTGAACAGGTCGAGGATCTGCAACGCACGTTCAACAGACTGAATAATCGGCATAATGCTGGTATGTCCACGCTGGAATTAAGGCGAAAACGTACCTTTTTCAGGGTGAAAAATCAATTGAGTAGAGCGGGTTGTGGGAGAAAGGGCATCAGGCCGCAGCGCCACCCGGCAACAAAGGCGGCTACATTATTGTTAGCGGGGACATCAATTATTATCCCGAGCTGCGACAGACTGGATTTTCCAGACCCCATCTTCTTTAACCATGCAATCAATGACTGTGTGATGGGTCTTTTTGCCAAACGTGATATTCACGTTTACACAGACCGGGTCTGAATCATACGAATCAATAGCCACATTCTCAGCCCAGTCCTCGCCGATATATTGCGATTTCATAAAAAAATCAGCCTCGTAAAATTCAGCGTCGGCATAACGGGGATCGGCTGCATGACGTAATTTTTTCATGGTGCTGGCCGTAACGAACTTATCGATTTCATTTCCCTGTTGAATAGGATAGCGATCGTTGTTCACCTGTTTGACGTACCAGCGATTGAATTCAAGGGCGCGCTGCATCGGTATCTGAAAATCTTCGGCCCCCAATGCTGCTGTGCTGAATAATACAATTAAGATGAGCTTATTCATATTAATAATGCCTGTATAAGGTGACGGCTGGCTGGAGTTGGCGATACGTTGGCCCCGGGTACATTGTTCTCTGTTTAAAATCTGAATACCAGGTTCCAGCGCCATCGTAAATACAGACATGCCCGTACTGATTCGGGCCGGGCAAGGCATCAATCACCGCGATATCCCCCTCTATAGGAGTGCCATAGACTTTTCTGAACCCTGCTTTTCAAGAGAACGCCAGAAATCCTTAGCGTTTGCCCCTTCGATTTTAAGCCCTCCGGTTCGAATGGCGGCGGCGATTGCGCGAGCGCAATAGTGTCCAGTATGGGTTAGTGCGTGGCTACGGGCGTATGACACAGCTTCATGCTTATTTCATGACATAAATAATCCTTATTAACGAAATGCAGCAATAAGGAAATATTACGCCGATAATATACGGTGTTTTGTAATTGATAATGACCTGATATTAACCATTATCTACTCAGTAAATAATGGTTAATAAAAACATAAATTCTTATTATGGTTAATGCCTATCTGAGAAAGCGTCGGTAAAATGTATTTTTCTGTCAGACGATAACGCTGTTGTCGTTTTTAGGGTTTTCTCCCTCTCCCTGTGGGAGAGGGCCGGGGTGAGGGCATCAGGCCGCAGAGGAGTCAATTACTCCCCAAGCGTTGCCACCATCACCGCCTTAATCGTATGCATCCGGTTTTCCGCCTGGTCAAACACGATGCTCGCTGCCGACTCAAACACCTCGTCCGTCACTTCCATCCCGCCGTGCAGATCGAACTCCTTCGCCATCTGCTTGCCGAGCGTGGTCTGGTCGTCATGGAACGCCGGCAGACAGTGCAGGAACTTCACGTCCGGGTTGCCGGTCAGCGCCATCATCTGCGCGTTCACCTGATACCCGCGCAGCAGCGCAATACGCTCCGCCCACTTCTCTTTGGCTTCGCCCATCGACACCCACACGTCGGTATAGATAAAGTCCGCGCCCTTCACGCCCGCCGCCACGTCTTCCGTCAGGGTGATCTTCCCGCCGTGTTTTTCCGCCAGCGCACTGCACTCCGCCACCAGGCTCTCTTCTGGCCAGCAGGCTTTCGGGGCTACCAGGCGCAGATCCAGCCCGGTCAGCGCCGCCGCCTCCAGCATCGAGTTGCCCATGTTGTTGCGCGCGTCGCCCGCGTAGACCAGCGTCATCTCGTTAAACGCCTTGCCCGGCAGGTGCTCCTGCATGGTCAGCAGGTCAGCCAGCAGCTGCGTCGGGTGGAACTCGTTGGTCAGCCCGTTCCACACCGGCACGCCCGCATACTGCGCCAGCGTTTCGACCACTTCCTGGCCGTGACCGCGATACTGAATGCCGTCGTACATCCGCCCGAGTACGCGCGCGGTGTCCTTTATTGACTCTTTATGCCCAATCTGGCTGCCGCTTGGCCCCAAATAGGTGACGCGCGCGCCCTGGTCAAATGCGGCAACTTCGAAAGAGCAACGTGTACGGGTCGAATCTTTTTCGAAGATGAGCGCGATGTTTTTACCGGTAAGCTTTTGTACTTCCTTGCCCTTTTTTTTATCGGCTTTGAGCTGTGCGGCAAGGGTCAGCAGAGAAGTGAACTGTGCAGGGGTAAAGTCGAGCAGTTTCAGAAAGTGTTTCTTGTATAAATCGGACATTTTATCCTCGCATGGCGAACGCCACTTATTGAATTAAAATTCACTTTATATGTGTAATTATTCATTTGCAACCCCGTTTCACAATTCTTTCTTACAAAGGTGGAGGCAAACCCGTCCGTGTGTGAAAATAGAAGTATCTGCCGCACTTTAAAGAGGATTGAGCCATGGCAAACCCGGAACACCTGGAAGAGCAACGCGAAGAGACGCGTCTGATTATTGAAGAACTGCTGGAAGACGGTAGCGATCCGGACGCGCTGTACACCATCGAGCACCATTTCTCTGCGGATGATTTCGACGCGCTGGAAAAAATGGCCGTAGAAGCCTTCAAGCTGGGTTACGAAGTGACCGAGCCGGAAGAGCTGGAAGTGGAAGAGGGCGACACCGTTATCTGCTGTGACATCCTGAGCGAAGGCGCGCTGAAGGCGGAGCTTATCGACGCGCAGGTAGAACAGCTGATGAACCTGGCCGAGAAGTTTGACGTGGAATACGACGGCTGGGGAACCTACTTTGAAGATCCTAACGGTGAAGACGGCGAAGAAGGCGACGACGAAGATTACGTCGACGAAGACGACGACGGCGTGCGTCACTAAGTGATTCAGGCGGTGGCGCACGCCACCGCTTTTTCAAGGCAGAACCATGGATTACCCGCAGATACTCGCCCCCGTACTCAACTTCCTCCAGTGCCCGACCCCGCAAGCATGGATTGATAAAGCCCGCGACCCGGCGAACCTGCCGCTGCTGCTCACCGACCACATGGTGTGCGAGCTCAAGGCCGCCCAGACCGCGCTGCTGCTGGTGCGTAAATACGTCGCCGACGAAAGCGGTGCTGACGCGCTGCTCGATTGGCTCAAGCCCTACGAACAGTTCACCTTCCGCGACGGCCCGGAGCCGGACTTCATTGCCCTGCACAAGCAGATTGGTAAAAGCGTGATGCCCAAAACCGACGACCCGTGGGGCCAGGCGCTCATCGACAGCATGGTGCTGCTGATTAAAGAGGAGCTGCACCATTTCTGGCAGGTGCGCGAGGCGATGCTGGCCCGCGACATTCCGTACGTCAAAATCACCGCCAGCCGCTACGCCAAAGGGATGCTGAAGGAAGTGCGTACCCACGAACCGCTGACGCTGATCGACAAGCTCATCTGCGGCGCGTACATCGAAGCCCGCTCCTGCGAACGCTTCGCCGCGCTGGCTCCGTTCCTCGACGACGACCTGCAGAAGTTCTATCTCTCGCTGCTGCGCTCGGAAGCGCGCCACTATCAGGACTACCTGATGCTGGCCCAGCAGGTGAGTGAAGACGATATCTCACCGCGCATACAGCTTTTTGGCGAAATTGAAGCCACACTTATCTCGACACCGGACCACGAGTTTCGCTTCCACAGCGGCGTGCCGGTGTAAACCGGCACAACTCAAGGATAAGGATGCGAGATGAATAAAACGTGGACCCGTATTGTGATTGTCGTCGTCGCGGCCGCCGCCGTGGCGTTCTGGGTATTTTTCGATAAGCAGCGTGCTCCGGAACGGCAGATGGATAACGCCCTCAACGCGATGCCCGCCTGGCAGGTGATTAAGGAGCAGGAGCCCGCGCTGCATCAGCGCATCCTCGACCAGATGGCCGCCCTCCAAAAAGCGGGCGAGCCGGAGCAGCAGATTATCGACACCATCCAGCCGCAGATCCTGCATCTGCAGATGTCGCGCCTGCAAAACGCCCCGGATGCCAACGTGGTGAACTACATGACCATCAATATGGAGCAGACCGCCGCCATCCAGAAGGTGAGCGACGACGCCTGCTTCCGCTTCCTCTACCCGATGGTGAAGGGCGGCATCAACCCGATGCGTATGCTGGATAAAGACCTGATGGCTCGGCGCATGCAGGCCGATGCTGACATGATGCGCGCGGCCTACGGCAAAAACCGCCACACCGTGACCCCGGCCGAACGCGAGGCGGCCGTCGAGGATGTGCGACCGATTATGAAGCAACTTGCCGATAAGTACGGCGAGGACATCCAGCTGCTGCAGATGCCGGAGAAGGCGGCGGGCAAAGAGAAGCTCTCCTGCGATATGGTGCAGGAGATGTGGGCGAAGGTGCTGGCGCTGCCGGAGCAGAAGGCCGCGAGGGTGATTCGGCTGGCGGTGTCCGAGCTGGAGTGAAAAAGGGCGCTGGTTTTTTGGGCACTTAGCGCGGGTTTAGCGCGTCGTCGCTTGCATGGCGGCGCGCGACAGGTATAATCCACAACGTTTCCGCATCCCCTTCAGTGCCGAAGTGGCGAAATCGGTAGACGCAGTTGATTCAAAATCAACCGTAGAAATACGTGCCGGTTCGAGTCCGGCCTTCGGCACCAAAAGCATGTAAATAGACCTCAACTGAGGTCTTTTTTTATGTCTGAAATCCGCGCCATACAAGGCTTTCCACGATTTTCTCCTCAACTGAAGTCAACCTAACTCAACCCACATCAATAAGCCTGTGAGTATACTAATGAGTATATTTGCCGATTCGATATTGCTTGTATACTCACGAAATACCAATGGAAGGAGGACCATTATGGCCCTAACGGATACTAAAGTTCGTTCTGCGAAACCTGAGGAGAAAGAGTATTCACTTGTTGACGGTGACGGCATGTTTTTACTTGTAAAACCTAACGGTTCCAAGTATTGGCGATTTCGTTTCCGTTTTGGCGGTAAACAGCATTTGATGGCGTTCGGTGTCTATCCTGAAATTTCACTGGCGGATGCCAGGAAGAAAAGGGAAGAAGCCAGAAAGCTGGTAGCTGCTGGTATCGATCCTCGTGAGCATAAACGTGCTGCGAAAGAAGAGCAGGCGAAAGAGATTATTACTTTCGAGAAGGTTGCCAGAGAGTGGCTTGCGACTAACCAAAAATGGTCTGAAGATCATGCTAATCGCGTAAAAAAGAGCCTGGAGGACAATATCTTCCCGGCAATTGGTGCTCGCAATATTGCTGAACTGGGTACCCGCGATCTGTTAATTCCCATTAAAGCCGTCGAGACATCAGGCCGTCTTGAAGTGGCCTCCCGTCTTCAACAGCGCACCACGGCCATCATGCGTTATGCGGTTCAAAGCGGGTTGATTGATTACAACCCGGCGCAGGAGATGGCTGGAGCCGTCGCATCTGGCAATCGACAACATCGCCCGGCGCTGGAATTAAAGCGCATCCCTGAATTACTTCAGAAAATAGACGGCTATACCGGCAGGCCGTTAACCCGTTGGGCAACGGAACTCACTTTGCTTATCTTTATTCGATCCAGTGAGCTGCGTTTTGCTCGCTGGTCAGAGATCGATTTTGAAACGTCAATGTGGACCATCCCGCCTGAGCGAGAACCTATTCCCGGCGTGAAACATTCTCAGCGAGGATCAAAGATGCGTACACCTCATCTGGTGCCGCTTTCAAGGCAGGCGCTGGCAATCCTGAAGCAGATAAAACAGTTTTGCGGAGAACATGAGTTGATTTTCATTGGCGATCACGATCCGCGCAAGCCCATGAGTGAAAACACGGTCAACAGTGCTCTGCGGGTTATGGGTTATGACACTAAAGTTGAAATTTGCGGCCACGGCTTCCGTACAATGGCTTGTAGTTCGTTGATTGAGTCAGGGCTATGGTCGAAGGATGCGGTGGAGCGCCAAATGAGCCATATGGAACGTAATTCAGTGCGCGCGGCATATATTCATAAGGCGGAATTTATCGATGAACGTAGGCTGATGCTGCAATGGTGGGCTGATTTTCTGGATGCTAACCGGGATAATGGGATTCCGCCGTTTGACTATGCAAAGATCAATCGCGGTAGGCGCAATTGATGCGCTGGCGGTAAACCAGTTGTAGATTTATGTTCGCTATTAAACCCAAACCGTAAGGCCCGAAATGCGTCAGTTTGGCAGGGCTTACCTGCTTGCCGGTTAACGGAGTTGAGTTGACAACACTGCTTTCCAGGGAGCTGAAAGGCTAGGGGCAAACATTGTCTTGACGCCAAGAATACTGATCTGGATAAAACTATGCTAGGAAGAACGGATAATCCGCTAGACAGCAACATTTAAAATAAATACAACATTAAAGTAATCGCTGCTGTTGTTCTCTGCGCAGCCCTAAAATCATCACCTTATCAAATATGCCGATCATGACATTTAGGATGCATCTCGGCATTACTTAGGAAAGGAAGCCAGATGAAAATTGAATATATTGATATCCAGAACTACAGAAAGCTTAAAACTTGCAGAATTCGTCTGACTGACGAAGAAACACTGCTCGTTGGGGCAAATAACAGCGGCAAGACGTCAGCAATGGATGCGCTTATTTTCTTTCTGGATCAACGAGGAAGAACGGCTGCGAGCATCGCATCGGGTAAATCTCCATCTTCACGAAAATTAGGCGCAGCCGATTTCACCCTATCAAATTGGCATCAGCTTAATCAATTTGGTCAAGCATGGGCGAACGCCGAAGAGGTTGGCGAAAAAATCAGTGACTGGCAGCCCTTATGCCCAACGCTGGATGTCTGGTTAAAAGTCGAGAAAAATGAAGTCCATCGGGTACGGCACCTAATACCGACATTAAAATGGGATGGCGGACTGTTAGGCATTCGGATGATTTATCAACCCAAAGATCTTGATGCCCTAAAAGCAGACTTTATTGCCCACTTCAAGGCCGCTGAGCAGCTTAAAATCTCGGCAGAAAAAAATGCCGAAAAAGCTCAAGGTGGTTCAGCATCTGAGCTCAGTGATTTCAAATTTTCAGTCTGGCCGGGATCGTTGCGTGAATACCTTGAAAGAGAGGTGTCTAAAGCTTTTGAGATAAAATCTTACATCCTAGATCCCGCAAAACTTATCACGGACCAAGGAAGCAAATTCCTCCCTCAGGTTCTTGTCGAGGGGCAACTTCCGCTAGATTTTTATCCTTTCAATGGACTGTTCAAAGTAGATATCATTGATGCTACTCGTGGGTTTTCAGATCCCTATGTGGCAACAGGTTCTCAGCATGGTGCCTCTAATCTGGCTAGCCAGATTAACCAGTACTACAATCGGCATTTAAATCCTACCGATCTTCCTTGTGACGAAGATTTGGATGCCCTCGAAGCCATCGCCTATGCTCAACACTCCTTTGATGGAAGACTTAACAAGGTGTTTAACAAACCCTTGAAAGAGATAGAGACGCTGGGGTATCCGGGGTTCAGCGATCCCCATATCAGATTATCTAGCAGGGTTAATCCGATCGATAATTTGGACCACGAAGCGGCCATTCTTTTTGAGATCCAGAAAACTAGCCACGCCGCAGGGGTGCCTCTGATGAGTCTGTCAGAGAAATATAACGGGCTTGGCTACAAAAATCTGATATCCATGGTTTTTACAATGATGAGCTTTAGGGATCAATGGATGCGCGTCGGTAAAGCCGGCCTAAGAAAACCAGAGGAAGATGTCTTTGTTGAGCCTCTTCACCTTATTCTGATTGAAGAGCCGGAAGCTCACCTGCACGCGCAGGTTCAGCAGGTGTTTATCAAAAAAGCTTATTCGGTGCTGCGCAATCATGATGATTTGCGGACTTCCAAGAGGTTCTCGAGCCAACTGGTGGTCAGCACACATTCAAGCTACCTTGCGCATGAAGTGGGCTTTGAAAAGCTCAGGTACTTCAAACGTAAACCCGCTACAGGTCCGCATGACGTGCCGACTGCGGACGTTATTGATCTGTCCTGTACTTTTGGCAACGGTAAAATCCGCTCGGATGATGTCTTACAAACGGCTCAGTTCGTGGCTCGCTATCTCAAAACCACACACTGCGATCTCTTTTTTGCGAACGGGATTATTCTAGTCGAGGGGGCGGCAGAACGTATCCTGATGCCGCATTTTATCCGTAATAATCCCAACGCTAATACAAGTTTGGACAACAGCTACATTTCGATTCTGGAGGTAGGAGGAGCCCATGCTCACCGGCTGAGGGCATTGATTGACATACTTGGGATTCCCACCCTTGTCGTCACTGATACGGATGCTCAAAAGCCTCCACTCAAACTACCGGCAGATGTTCAAAAAGTTAGCTCAGGAAATAAACCCAAAGCTATCAGGCCTGAATTTGGCAAGGGATATATTACTGGCAGCCATACCATAAAAATTTGGCTCGATGTTGAGGGAGGGCTGGATACGGTCCTTAGAATGCCGGAGCATGAGAAAATTCGTGGTAAGGTCAGGATTGCATTTCAATATGGTATTCCCATTAAATTTGGAAAAGAGGAGGAGGCCGAGGCTTTCCCTTACACATTTGAAGATGCTATTGCATTGACGAATCCCGAGTTGTTCAAAAAAGTAGAAAAACCTACCGGGATGATGAAAAAAATGCAGGATGCTCTTAACCTCGATACGCTTGAACAGTGCTGTGAAAAACTCTATTTGGCACTCAAAGATGACAAAGCCGAGATGGCACTCGATTTATTGTACTGTGCTGACCCCGCCGAACTCGCCGCGCCTAAATATATTCAAGAGGGGCTGGACTGGCTTAAAAAAGAGCTGGAAGTGGCGAGTAGAGACCTTACGCCGGAAGTGCCGAAAGTCACTGACGTTTGGGAGGGGGAATAATCATGGAGACACCATCCACGAACGAACCTGTGGTAGAAGAGCTTTTCAGTTATCTTGATCTGGAGAATCCCAGAAGTTTTCTGCTTTTTGCCGGTGCGGGATCTGGAAAAACCCGTACGTTGGTCAGTGTGCTGGAGAAAATGAAACAAAGGTATTCTTCGGAGCTGTCTAGATGCGGAAAAAGAATAGGCATTATTACGTTTACAAATGCAGCCTGCGAGGAAGTACAACGGCGATTATTTTTTGATGCCAATTTCATGGTTTCAACCATACACAGTTTTTGCTGGGACTTGATCAACCCATTTACATCAGATATAAAGTTATGGCTTAAAAATGAACTCGAGAAGAGTATTGAACAACTCACCCGCGACATTGAAAAAAGCAGAAAACCTGATGGTATTACGGCGCAAAGAAACAGACGGAGTTTAGCCAGCAAAACGAAACGGCTGCAATACCTCGATAAAATTCAAAAATTCAGCTATTCCCCTACAAGCAACAGGCCTGAAAAAGGGGCGTTAAATCATAGTGAAGTGATCAACGTCACCGCTTATCTCCTCCAAAATGAAGCTCTACTCAGAGAGATTTTATTTAGCAGATTCCCAGTGCTTTTGATTGATGAAAGCCAAGACACGAATAAATATCTTATCGAATCGTTAATTATGACACAGCAGGAGCATCCCACCAAATTCTGCATTGGATTGTTCGGCGATATGATGCAGCAGATATTCAGCGGGGGAAAATCCGACTTAGCCTCTCCTCTACCCCCTGGATGGGAGTCACCAGAGATAATAATTAATCACCGTTCACCAGTGAGAATTGTCACTTTGATTAACTCCATCAGGCAATTCAATGATGCATATATTCAGGAGCCGCGCCCTGACGCCCAGCCTGGAACTGCGCGCTTGTTTGTGGTTGACATGAACACCCACAAGGAAAGAGCCGATATTGAGCGTCAGGTCGCTGAATATATGGCTGAACAGGCGGCTGATACTGAATGGAATAACAAACAATCAGTCATGGTACTGACGCTTGAACACCATATGGCTGCCAGACGTGGTGAGTTCGAAAACTTCTTTCTGCCCCTTCTAGAGGTCGAAAGATTGGGTGATGCAGCAATCAATGGGGATAGTCAAGAGATAACATTCTTATCCTCACAACTATGGCCACTTATTGACGCAATTCGCAGTGATGATGATTTTAAAATTGCTACAATCATGCGTAAGTACTCCCCTGTTTTTTCGAGTTCGCGCCTCGAATATGCAGACGATCCACTATTGCTCTTCCGTGAAGCACAATGCCAAATAGACAAGATAAAAGTGCTTCTTGGCGAGAACTTGGCGTTCCCCATTCTAGAAGTGTGCAAACTGATTCATGAAGGGGAATTGCTGATCTTGCCTGAGGCTTTCCAGCTTCACCTAGCGCTGGTGCCACATAAGGATGATGAATCCACGGAGGAAGTGGACGTCAACAAAGAGCATGAAGCATGGAGCAGATCTTTGAGCGCATCCGTCCGTGAACTGGAAAATTATATTAGCTATATTTCATCTACATCTTCCTACGATACTCATCAGGGAGTGAAGGGACTGCAGTTTCCTCGAGTCATGGCTATTCTGGATGATGAAGAGGCCCGTGGATTCATGTTTAGTTACGATAAGCTACTGGGCGTCATACCGCACTCTAAAACGGATCAGGAAAACGAAAGTGCGGGGGGTGACTCTTCGCCTAAAAGATCGCGCCGCCTTTTTTATGTTATCTGCAGCAGGGCACAGGAGAGCCTCGCTGTCGTTGCATACACTAAAGCGCCCTATTTAGTTGAACGGACCGTAATTGAGTCAGGTTGGTTCGTAAAGGAAGAAATTATGCATATGTGAACGGGGCCATGTATGGTGAAGGATAATGAGGATGACTTTCCAAAGGAGCAGAATACCGCGATTGGGTACCGGTCAATTTAAAAAATCAGGCATATAGATTTATGGCAAGTTCTGTTTTGGTACAGTGGGGACACTCCAATATAATTGACAAGTGAAGCCACTACAATAGGTGGCTTTATTTATATTCATCGGGTAAGGATTGCTATCCTAAATAAATCTGGAAGCTATCAATATTGAATATATTAATAGGCAGGCTCAGTTCATTGTGTTAATTATTCTTTCAGCCAAATGTCCTCTTATGGCTGTGAGTTCAAATGATGCACGCAATACACTTATTGAACCGTTCTGCGGGTGATTCATAGTCTAGCGTTTTTCTCGGCCTTTCGTTGAGCTGAGCAGGATATGTAGATGCAGGCTGAATGGTATGCTTCCGTAATCGTAATTAATTGGATTATATGTCTGAATTTTATGAAAAATAACTTGATGAGGGGGCCGTGGATAGTATTTTTATAAAATGGCCTTTTACTTATAAAAGGCCATTCCGATCCCAGATTACCAATAGGTTACTGATAATAGCCAGCAAAATTGCTGCTGAATAATAATTCTGCATTTTCAGCTACAGCTATAGCATTTCGTACATCTTGCTGTTTCAAATCTAACACCCGTAATTTACCTTTTACTTCGGCGACGGATTCGATTCGCCTATAAGCATCAGGATGGTGTTCGGCATATAGCGCCAGTCCTTTCAGTTTAGGCAAGGCATCAGCCAGATGAAGGCCATGTGGATCTACCAGGTCCACAATCATTTCGCCATCCTGTTCGGCAAAGAATAGGAAATCGGGACGAACAATTTTGTATTGTTCGGCTTCAACATAAGCGATTCCTAGTGACGACTGCCCTGTGTATTGTGGATTTCGATACCAGAAAGCAAATCCTTCACGTTTGGTTTCGATCTCAAAAACCGTGGTTTCCCAATGGTTCAACTGAGCCGGATAATTCCCGTTTTCGTCACACAACAAATGGTGTTTCCAGACAGGAAGGTCGGTTTCCTTCTCACCTTCACGCGCCCTGGTCATTTCAAACTTGTTCTCCGGCTTGACCAGATCCACGTCCTGCGGTTCGGTACTCATTTCGGCGATTTGACGATAAGCCTCTCTACGCTCATCTTTCAAGGTCTTAATCTGCTGCGTGTACTCAGCCAGCCACGCCTTCGCCAGTTTATCAGCCTCGGCATCGAAGTAATCCTGCACCTCCATCACTAGCCCCAAACCAGCAACGGTCACACGAGCTTCCATGATTGCTTCCAAATACTCCTCAGCATCCTCTTCTCGATCCGCGACCTTATCGGCCAGATATTCGACATAGGTACGTGAAACATCTGGGCTGAAGATTCGGGCTGCGCGCCGGTAGGCGTCATCAATCACCGCTACGTCCGCCTCCTCCCAGAATTCGTTGAAGGTCATTGCTTTATTCTTCAGGCTGGCAACTACAGCTTTACCATCCACTACGAGCACTGCATTGCGCTTGTTTTTGATTTTTTCAGCATTTTCTGTTTGGAATTTGTCCAGGACAGCGTGCAAAGCAGCATGGGCTTTCCTGACTGCCCCATCAAGAATGCCGTCATCAACCAGTTCCTGTGCCAGCGCGGTCAGACGTCTGGCTGGTCTGGCTCCTTTCTGTGGTCGGGTTTGTGAAGGTAGCGCTTCAAATACTTCCCATACGGCAGCTGAAGCCGCCGGGTTAGGTTTCATCTCCACAGGGTTAACCAAGATACGTCCGCTCGGAGGGGATGTATCATCGCCCTTAAACAGGGTATTGACGACATCTCTCACTGTATTGGTATTAAACTTGGGCAACAGGCATTCGACAGAGTTTAAGCGCTCATTACCCGGAATACGTCTGGCCAGTGGAGTTCGTACCATACGCCCCAGTAATTGCGTAATATGCGTTTTGTCGCTGGCAGCGCGGAAGGAAACCATTACTTCGGCACGCGGGCAATCCCAGCCAGTGCTGATTGCATCTTTAGCAATCAGTACTCGCACCCAAGTTGATTCCTGCACCCGCTGCGGTTCAATATAATGTACCTGGTGTTGGCCGAAACGCTGTGTGGTATGTTCACCGAAAACATGAGCAACACTGTCAATGGGCAATTCGGGGTAGCGAGAGAATAGCGTATCCAGCCAACGCCCCACTTCGTTCGGGTCAGGCGTATTGGGTACCTGGAATACCATCAGCGGCACTACTTCGCGCGCAGTTTCCTGCTGTTTTGCATACTCTGCCCAGGCATCGGTCACTTCCCTGAGTCTGTCGGCAGCACGGCGTACCCATACAGTATCGAAGTCTCCGGCTTCATCCGGTACACCAAGAATGATATCGTCCTTGATAAGTCCCGATTCCTGCACTTTAGCTGAGTCAACCACCACGTTCGGCAGTTTGACATGATGACCGGCATTGGCAATAGCATTGTCGAAACGTTCAACTGTGGCAGAAATACCCCACACTACTGGAATACCTTTCACTCCAGCCGAACCATTGATTAGACGTTGCACAATAGTACTCTTAGCAGCTTCACTGGAAGCCGTTGACGAACCCATACCTCTGTGCGCTTCGTCAAGCACCAGATAGAGGGTTAGATCCGGGTCTTCAATGGTGTTCTGGATGGTATCCCATAGCGTATAAGCCTGTGCATCAGGAGCTGCTTCGAAGAGCCCGCCTTTATCATCGAACCCGCGTACCAGCAGGCTTTTTTTGCCAAACTTCTGCGTGTTAAGGAAATAGATTTTTCCAGCCTGAAATTTGCGCCGACTGAAAGGATGTTCAACCACAACCATATCGTTGTAGTTGATACGGTCACTGGCTTCCATCAAGCGAAAGCGGGTTTGCTCGTTCAGTGCAGGATCGTCACTGAACCAGATTACTACCGCGCCAGGATCGGCATCGAAATTAAACTCGTCGTCGCCATGAAACAATGCTTCAAACGCAGCGGCAGCCATGACGGTCTTACCCGCACCGGTCACAGCCGTTAAGGAGAAGGCGCTCTTGTCATTTTCGTTATGCCAGAAACGGCGAGCTTTTCTGAGATTCACCAGCGAATCACGTACAGCATCACGCTGGTAGTCTTTGAGAGTGAACTTCATTCTGTTAATTCCCCACTGGTGAAGCTGAAATTGGTCAGGTACGATTCATACAAACGTACCGGCTCAACACCTTTTGGCAGACGTCTGGTGACAGCTTGGAAGTGGCGGTCATCGTCAGTGACGATAAAGGCTACTCGTATGTCACTGGTTTGGCTAATGGCTTCAATGAAAGGCGTAGCCTGATCTACGACTGACAGCAGGCCATAGGTATCTGCCACCGCCCATCCTTCAAGAGGCAGTGTGTCAATACGTTTGCCGCGTGCCCCTGCGCGTAGCCAGAGTAACGGCGCAATTCGGGTATAAGCCAAGTTGTGACTAACTGATTTCTCAGCTTCGTAGGTTAGGGTAAAAAACTCAGCATTTTCCTCAATACCTTCAGAGATTGGGAATAAATCGGTAAATTTATAATCACCTTTAATCGGTTTACCATCGGGAGTCTTGCCTGTGATGGCAGCAAGCACACGTGGCTTGGTTATATAGTCACATATACCCCATTTTTCCCATTCGGGATCACCTGGTCGAAGGCCCTGTTCACGCAACAGTTTTTGTTCATCGGCCGCTACTTCGTTGTTAGTGACAGATATGCACTGACGGCAACCTCCGTCTTGCTTGTTCAGACGCATGACTGCGTGGGCAGTGGTTCCAGAACCACTGAAAAAGTCAAGCACTACTGCATTAGGATTATTTATTACAAAAAATCTGAGCGCATCTTCAACGGCGTAGAGTGATTTTGGGAATGGAAAGGTACGGCCCGGGAGCAAAGACCGAAGTAGATTTGAACCATGATGCCCTGCGCTATGACTAGAGACATTCCAAATAGTTGTTGGCCGGTATTCTGCTTGAGTAGTTTCCCCATTTTCATTTTCAGTTATGATAGAACCATCATAATTATGACCTATTACTTTATATTCTCCACTCGCAACTTTTGCTCTTTCACCAGCCTTAAGATATGCAATAGCAGTTTCTGTACCATTTGGCTTGCCTAATCGTGCATGGCCTTCAAGAATTAGATTACGTAATGCCTCTGGTCCTACTTGCCAGCGACCTTCTGAAGAATCTCTTCGCAGAGGCCATATGGCTACACAACCATCAGGAATACTGATAGATGATCTTTCAACATTTATAGCTATTGGATCACCAACGGAGTGGAATTTCGAGCAATCTGATGTCAAAAATATCGGGTAAAACATTTGAGGTCTAGCTTGGCGGGTAGCTTCAGTGCCCGTTCTTTTTAAACTAGCCCAATGAATAGACCCTCGCACAGTACTTGTTTCTTGCCCATTTGACCATTCTTCAGGAAGCCGCAGGGGCGTCACACTTGAATTACCAAAATAGACAAAATAAATGTATTCATCTGAGCGTTTGAACTGAGTTCCCCGAGTGCTACCTTGAGGGGATATAACGCTACTGACCATTTGAATTTTTGCATTTTGAAACGTTTGTTCAAGCAACAGCCCTAGCCGTAAATATTCTTTCTCATCAATAGTCACGATTAGCACTGAATTATCTGGGTTCAATAATTCTTGCGCAATAAGCAAACGACGTTCCATAAAAGCCAGCCACTTACTATGTCGATAAATATCGTCACCTTCGACATAATCGTTATTGTATTTCCAGTCTTTTGCTCCCGTGTTATATGGTGGGTCAATATAGATGACGTCTACCTTGCCCCTGTGCGTGTAGGTCAACGCTTTCAACACATGGTAGTTCTCGCCATTGATTACTGAATGGTAAGGTTTGTCACCACCACGCTGTACTTTTCCTGTACTGACCAGACCCGGCCAGATCGTGTCACGAAATTCAGCTATAACCACTAGGTCACTTAGCGTTACTGTCTGAGTCTCGACATCAGCTGCGCCCAGCAATTCTAGATCGGCTGTCTTCTTCGCTTTATGGATTGCTTTCACTTGCCACAATCGCTGGTCACCTTTCTTGGTGGAGCCACGTTCTGGCAAAATGCGCACTTTATCTCCCTTGCGCACTGGTCGCAATGGTAACTCTACGACTTCAGGGCTATGTCGCTCGAAATTCAGCCCGAAGGGAAGACGTGACGACAGGATCTTGATTTCTCGATCAAGATCAGCGCCCAGTTGCGGGTCTTTGGCCTTCGCTTTAGCTATTAAATCAGTCAGCCTGGACATATATTCCTTGTTTCTTATCAATTTTAAGCATTGTAGGTTCTTAACGTTCGGCTCTCAGGAAAGCCCAATACGTTGATTCACAGAAGGAATCAGAACGCTGAAAAATTGGCGGTAATATTAACACTATGCAATGAATTCGGCGATCCCAAAACCGAGAGTTTCGGGGGGGGGGGCCTTTGGTTCTGGATACACATTCGGGTAATGGTGGTGTTCGACCTCTGCCATGTTCAAACTTTGGGGACAGCTGGTTATCCCAGTGTTTTGATGAAACAGTTGGACAGGTTTCGACGTCGGTTAACCAGCGAATCAATGTCAGGCCAAAGCGCCATTCTGACCACCAGCAATCGTGGATTCGCTTTCAGTGCCTGTCTTCTGTGGGGCATCATGACTGCTAAAGGCAACAGCTACGATAATGCCTGTGCAGAAGGAAAGCTTCTTTCATTCACTGAAGATGGAATGCGTGCACGGATAGCGCTTTGTCAGCCGTGAACTGATGCGAATGGCTGTGTTTAATTATATCTATTGTGATTACAAGAGCTGGCCTCGTCACAGTGCCTGTGGCGGTCTCAGCCCGGAACAGTTGAAAACCAGAACCTCGCTTAGGGAAGGTGCGAACAAGTTCCTGATATGAGATCATCATATTCATCCGGAGCGCATCCCAGAGGGACATCATGAGCCATCAACTCACCTTCGCCGATAGTGAATTCAGCACTAAGCGCCGTCAGACCCGAAAAGAGATTTTCCTCTCCCGCATGGAGCAGATTCTGCCATGGCAGAATATGACCGCTGTCATCGAGCCGTTTTATCCCAAGGCGGGCAATGGCCGACGGCCCTATCCGCTGGAGACCATGCTGCGTATTCACTGCATGCAGCATTGGTACAACCTGAGCGACGGTGCCATGGAAGATGCCCTGTACGAAATCGCCTCCATGCGCCTGTTTGCCCGATTATCCCTGGATAGCGCCCTGCCGGATCGCACCACCATCATGAATTTCCGCCACCTGCTCGAGCAGCATCAACTGGCCCGTCAATTGTTCAAGACCATCAATCGCTGGCTGGCCGAAGCAGGCGTCATGATGACCCAAGGCACTTTGGTGGATGCCACCATCATTGAGGCACCCAGCTCTACCAAGAACAAAGAGCAGCAACGCGATCCGGAGGTAAGCGTCCAGCGAGAACCGTATTGACGGGGATGTGTTATTCAGTTGGCAGTGCGACGCGCCAGGGGAGTAGTTCGCTGACCCGGTTTATCGGCCAGTCAGCAATGACGTCAAGGACATAACGGAGGTAGCTTTCTGGCTCCACGCCGTTCAGTTTGCACGTTCCGATCAGGCTGTACAGCAGCGCTCCCCGCTCACCACCATGGTCAGAGCCGAAGAACAGGAAGTTTTTACGACCCAGACTGACCGTCCGCAGGGCATTTTCAGCGATGTTGTTGTCTGCTTCGGCCCAGCCATCGTCCGCATAGTACGTCAGTGCCGGCCACTGGTTAAGTGCGTACGCGAACGCTTTTGTCAGTTCTGAGTGTCGCGACAGAGTCTTCATCTTTTCACGCAACCAGCTTTCCAGGGATCTCAACAGCGGTTTCGTTTTTCGCTGACGTTCAGCAAGCCGCTGCTCTGACGGCATTCCCCTTATATCCGCCTCTATGGCGTACAACTGACCGATCTGCCTCAGGGCTTCTTCCGTCAGGGCTGACGGGGTGCGGATGTGCACATCGTGGATCTTTCGGCGGGCATGAGCCCAGCAGGCGGCTTCCGTTATCCGGCCATTGCGGTACAGCTCGTTGAACCCGGCGTACGCATCTGCCTGCAACACACCGCTGAAGCCGGCAAGATGGGTCTGCGGATGGATGCCTTTTCTGTCCGGGCTGTAAGCGAACCACGCGGCAGGTGCCAGCTCTGACCCGGCATTGCGGTCATCACGAACATACGTCCACAACCGCCCGGTCTTCGTCTTCTTATTGCCCGGCAACAGCACCGGGACGGGCGTGTCATCGGCGTGGAGCTTGCCGTCAGTCAGCACATAGTTCCGAAGTGCCTCTTCCAGCGGTGACAGCAGCCGGCAACATGCATCCACCCAGCCCGACAGCAGTGAGCGACTCAGCTCCACACCCTGGCGGCCGTATATTTCAGACTGGCGATACAGCGGGGTGTGCTCTGCATACTTAGAGGTTAGTACGCGGGCCAGCAACCCCGGTCCTGCTATACCCCGTTCGATGGGCCGCGAAGGCGCGGGGGCCTGCACAATGGCATCGCACTGAGTACAGGCGTGTTTTTCGCGTACAGTCCGGATAACCCGGAAGGCACTGCGCATCATCTCCAGCTGTTCGGCGGCATCCTCACCCAGATAACTCAGCAAGCCACCACACTCCGGGCAGCAGGGTTCTGCGGGTAATAGCCGTTTTTCATCGCGGGGAAGTGATTCGGGGAACGGTCTGCGGGTGCGGGTCTGACGCAGCGGGCGCTGCACGGCCGGATCATCCACCCGCCCCGTCAGCGTATCGCTTTCTTTCTGAAGCCGGTTCAAGTCAGCTTCCATCTGTGCGATACGGCGGGATACCTTTTCGGAACGACTGCCGAAGTTCATTCGGCGGAGTTTATCCAGCTGCGCCTGCAGATGGTCTATTTCACGCTCCCGGTTGCTCAGCTTTTCCTGAAGGGCGTGGATCAACGCTTCCTGTTCGGCCAGGCGCTGTTTTAGCAGAAGGATATCGTCAGAAGAGGTGTCATTCATAGGCCCGTATTTTACCAGGCTTATTCTGCGACAACCAGGATAAAGAGGCCTACAGCATGGTCAGGGATGTCAGCAGCCGCTTTGGCTGTCTCCAGTCGATACCTTCCATCAGCATTGCCAGCTGCGCCGGTGTCAGGAACACTTTGCCATCGCGAGCTGACGGCCAGGCGAAGCGCCCGCGCTCCAGCCGTTTGGTCAGCAGGCACAGCCCGTCACCGGTAGACCACAGCAGTTTGATCTGACTGCCGCTTCGGCCCCGGAAGATGAAGACATGCCCGGACATCGGATCGTCTTTCAGCGTCATCTGCACCTTTGCGGCGAGGCCATTGAAGCCGTTACGCATGTCGGTGATACCGGCAACCAGCCAGATTTTGGTGCCTGTTGGTAACGGGATCACCGTTTGAGCTCCTGTATCAGCACGGTCAGGAGCTTTTCGCTGACAGTACCGTTGAGGCGGAGCGTTCCGTGCCGGAACGTTACCTCACAGCTGATACTGAGGGTTTCCGGGTCCTCTGCGAGTGGCTCTGACTGTACGGCAGCTGCATCGAGAGTCACAGGAAGTAGCTGAGGACTCTCTGAAGAAGGTAATAGCAGCTTTCCCTCACGCCATTGTTGACGCCATTTGAACAACAGATTGGCGTTAATGCCATTTTGAAGCGCCAGCTTTGAGATGGATATCCCGGGTTCGCAGGAGGCAGCAACGAGCTGCTGTTTAAACTCAGGAGAATAATTAGGGCAGCCTTTACGCCTGCCGGGAGTCATATTTTTCTGCATATCTGACACTTTGGTTCCCACTACTTATTTGGTGGACACCACTTTGTCGGATGCTTCAGATTATGACCAGACGGTTCACGCTGTACGCTTACATCCGGAGATGCATCAGACCAAGAAAGGCAATCAGTGGCACTTTGGCATGAAGGCCCACATTGGTGTCGATGCCAAGAGTGGCCTGACCCACAGCCTAGTCACCACCGCGGCCAACGAGCATGACCTCAATCAGCTGGGTAATCTGCTTCATGGAGAGGAGCAATTTGTCTCAGCCGATGCCGGCTACCAAGGAGCGCCACAGCGCGAGGAGCTGGCCGAGGTGGATGTGGACTGGCTGATCGCCGAGCGTCCCGGCAAGGTAAAAACCTTGAAGCAGCATCCGCGCAAGAACAAAACGGCCATCAACATCGAATACATGAAAGCCAGCATCCGTGCCAGGGTGGAGCACCCGTTTCGCATCATCAAGCGGCAGTTCGGCTTCGTGAAAGCCAGATACAAGGGGCTGCTGAAAAACGATAACCAACTGGCGATGTTATTCACCCTGGCCAACCTGTTTCGGGTGGACCAAATGATACGTCAGTGGGAGAGATCTCAGTAAAAACCGGAAATAACGCCAGAAATGGTGGAAAAAATAGCCTAAATAGGCTGATTCGATGTGTTTGCGGGAAAAAAATCGGCCCAGATCCGCGAAATTTTAATCAACGAGTCAGCTTGGGAAGACATGACCTGCTTATTCGCACCTTCCCCAGTCTTCCATATCTTAATGTATTGTTGAATCGTTTATTACAGTGCCTTATGTTGGCTGATTAGATGACCAACAGCCCATACAGTGCCGAGATATCTGATTTAGGGCTTGTTGACCAGCTTTCGAGCGTATAAAACAAATCATCGGGCGATTTTATATCGCAAATACGAATATACTTTTCTACCATAGGAAGTAAGTATTCAGTCAAATCAGCATTACTGTTAAACCGTCCTAAATATTGGCCTGAGCTAATTTCTTCTCTCAGTAATCGGATGACTTCTGCACGGATCTTTGACCATTTGTTCTCACCTCCTTTACCTGATATTTTTTTATGCAGTTCCTTGTTTTTCTCTTGCAGGTACGCATCATGCTTGCTTGTGAACTCTTTTAAGCTATTGATAGCCTCAAACATTGCTCTAAAAAACTGAATCTCTTTATTATCAAAATTTTCGTCGGCAAAAATTCGTGTAGCAATGATGTAAAAATAGCATGAAACTTCAAAAAGATAGGGATACGGTATTTTATCATCGACAAGAAGTGCATCCAGACGTTCTGAGACATCTTCCCGCTTGATATCCATTTCATAGATAAAACGGAAGAAGATATCGTACACCAGCGTTTCATCTATTATCATCAAACTTGACATAGGTTCATCAAGGAACCTCTTCTGAAAGGCTGTAGGTTCTGAGGGGGGGTTGGCATGAAGCACATCAAACCATATCTCAAAAGCATTTTTTAATTCGCCTATATACACCTGCTCAAGCGGTTCAAGGGAACTGAATCTACTGTAAGCATACTTACCCAATGTTGATGGATGTTCTACATAGTACAGTGACATAAACCGATGCCAGTAATGATTCCCCGGTGTATCGCCATGCTCATCCACAAAAAGTTTTGCCTTCCTTGCTCTTCCCACCAAATACCCTCCTCATTGTCATAGTTAAACTTACCAGCCTAACCAGTATTCTGTTGAAATCATCATACGTTTCTATGTGATTGATCACATTAAGACAGGCTTGAAAAAATTGAAACGTAACACTTTGCCCCTGCACTTTAAAAGTGACAAATAGAAAAAGTCAAGACATCAAGTAAAATTTAAATAATTTTTTTGCTGATGGTGTCGTGGTGCATTCAGACAGTCTGTAGATTTCTCTTTCGTAGGGAGCAGCGAGCTCCGGTAATCAATCAAGAGGAACCCACAATGACAAACCCGCCACAAACAGAATATCCGGTTTACGCAAACTGGCATAACAACGAACAGACCGGGCAACGACTTTCACCAGATGTTGAAAAACGTACCCGCTTTGCAATGGGTGATGACATTCTGCTCAGTATGAAAGACATCACCGCTCACAGTGGTCTTAGCGACAAGCATTATTATTCCCTCATTAATCGAGGATTATTCCCTCGCCCCCTGAAAATAGGTCGATCCAGTCGCTGGCGGAGAAGTGATTATGAAGCATGGTTAAATGAGCGTGCTGCTGCCAGATAATACCCAAGCAGCAATAGCGAAAATAACGAAAATAGAAAACATAATAAAATAACCAACAAACAGGAAATGCATTGATGTCTTTAAATAAAAAAACAGAAAAAGAACACAGGACAACCTTCCCTTTGCACTGTTTACCTGAGCAACTAAAAGATACAGTTGAGCGTGTGAATATGTTTACAGGAATGTCAATGGAACTTACGATAAACATTATTTTTACCATGCTTTCAATTATCTGCCAGTACCTTGTTGGTGTTGTATCACCTTACTCGGGTATACCTGGCCCATGCTCTTTATACCTACTTACGCTTGCCGAGTCTGGTGAAGGTAAGACGTTTCTGTCACGACTGTTAATGAGGCCCTTTTACAGCCAGATTGAGAAAATGCAGCTTGAATACAGAGATCGGCTTACCATCTATAAAAGACAACATCGTATCTGGAAAACTAGCTTACAGGGATTCGATGCCAATCAACGTCAGGCTATAAAAAATGGAAAGGGTGTCGAGGATGCTCAGGTTCAGCTGGATGAACATTATAAAGGTGAACCAAAACGTCCTGTTGAGCCAAAATTCAGCTATCAGGATGTGACATTTAAAGCTCTTATCCAGGGCTTAAGCCTACATGCTGAAGCTGGCATCATTATGGATGAAGCGATCTCTTTTTTCAGAAGCGGGTTGAAAAATCATCTCGGACTGTTGAATAAAGGCTGGGATGGAGGGAAATATTCATTTGACAGAACAGATGGTGAGAACTACGAACTCCCATTATGTCTGATGCTTTCACTAATGATTCAGCCTGGCGTATTTAGTAATTATTTAGAAAAACATGGAGAGATGGCTAAAAGCAGTGGTTTACTTGCCCGATTCCTTGTTATGAAGGTAAAAAGCTCAATAGGGCAACGTAATAGCCGTATTGATGAAGAAGGGCTGAATGCAGTATTAGCTCCGTTTTATGACCACATTCAGGGGCTGTTAAGCCTTCTTGAAGCCCGGTTTTATGATGACAGTATACCGAAAGATCAACTGAGACTGTCAGATGATGCAAAAATGTTTCTTCAGGAAAAACAGAGAGAAATTGAGCAGGCTATTTTACCAGGCGGGAAGTATTCACATATCCGGGATTTTGCGTCAAAAGCTATAGAGCAGGCACTGCGACTGGCTACAATAATGACTTTTTATTTAACTAAACCTACAGGAGGCAGTTCGGCCGCTGACCTTATTTATACTAAGATTATCGATGCTCGTCAGATAAGAAATGCCATGACAATAGTGGATTGGTATTTGCAGCAGGCGAGCGACTTATTTTATCCACTGTCAGAGCGATACCAGTTTGAATGCGAAGTTCGAAGCCTCTGGAGCTTTATTGTTAAAAGACTGAACAAAAGTCAAGGTATACCATTTCCTAAATGTGAATTGCTTCAGTCTGGTCCGGGTCGTCTCAGGCACATAGATAAATTAACGCCTGCGTTAAATCAACTTATCAATCAGAGATTGTGTTGCATTATACGATACAACGGTTCCAGCATGTTACATATTGCAGGTTATTATTCAAACGGCTCTATATGTACAGGCGGTTTTCCCCACAACTACAGCATCGTACAAATGCAAAACCTGAAGGATGAAGGTTTCTGGCATGTTGATTTGTAAGATATTTACGACCATACAGGCAATTGTCAAACAAAACAGTATTTATTACTTTCGAATGCCAGTGTTGTTTCATTTGAAATGAAGGCAATCATCGCAGCGATCATGCTGAGGTTGATGAATAAATGACCAGATATGCACTTGCTCGTCTTAAAACAGTTGCTAGTATTGCTAATTTAGCAGATATATCAGCTTTTCAGAGCGTGATGGTGACGGGTGTTTGTTCAAAATTCGCTCATGATGTCTGGAGTGCATGATGCCCGGAACACCCCATGAAGCAGATCGTCACTTTCGATTTGGTAGTGGAAAATAGTGCTGTATGACTGTATTCACGTACCAGGTGTTCGTAACGCAATAAGGTAATTATACGTAATATATACTAACTAAATATCACATCACTATTCTTTACCAGCTATAGCAATCATTAGTGATAACATTCAATGAATTAAAGTACATACACATCATGACTAAATGCAGGAGAGATTGCGATAACCTTGTTTCCAGATTCTGGCTAGCACGACAGGAACGATTATGTGATAACCATTATCAGATCTTTTTATCCGGGGTCAACAGACGTGAACGGAGAGAAAATACCCGATGCGGATATTCACTTTGTCAGAATACGTTATCAGGAACAAGGAATAGAATATATTGCAGTGCAGTCTGTCGACAACGTGATTCCAGGAAATTCGATAACTTCAACGCTGAAAGTGTTCTGAGTTCATCGTACTGGACACATATGGAAAATGCAATCAAACGGAATCTTTATTTGTTAGGATCAGTTTCGAATATGGGAGATATCGTTAATTATTATCATCTGTATATACGCAAGTCTCGACACCAACGAAGTTATACCTCTCCACAGAAGGGATGTGATGGAAAAACAACGCTTGTTCCACTGTTTTGTCTGGATATCAGCCATTTATATCCGAACGCAAAGGGCGGAGCAAATACGGCTGAAAATCTGATTATAGCGCCTTCATTTATTAATCGCAGGAATAATGATGCTATCCCGTATCAGGGACAGGGGTTCGGGGGGATTCAGTCAACGGGGGAGTTGATCCCTTTTAACGGCAGTCTGTATGACAGTTTAACTGCGCGATTTGGTTCAGAGGAGGTGAATGCGGCATTAAGAGAAATTACACCTGCTAAACGTTTTTATGGCAATGTTCCCAGAGAGATTGAGTTTGGGGGTATTGAGCAACAGCTTCCCTTGTTCACTTTACTTCATGGGGAGTTGTGGCGTCTTGGGCATAACAAAATCTCAGAATGCCTGGGGGAGATCCGGCAGCTGTTCCCCGAATATCCCTTGTATCTGGAGTTACTGGCAATCGTTGGTTTTCATGCGGTGTTATCTGGCGATCCCGATCGCGTCATGGCGCTTTTATGCCGTGTTTTTAATAAATGCTTCGACGCCACCTCGTTGTTACGTGAGCCACACAAGCAGTGTATCGACCTGATGTATCGCTTACTGAGTAAGTATCTTCGTCGCTACTTCAGCGTTGAGGTAGACGACAGGGAAGCCGTGGTGGCGTTCTACAATGGTTTTTACTCACAGGAGATAATTGCGCCTGGTGATGCCGACGATGAAGTTGTGTGTTATCGCTATTGTACAGGCATCAAGAGTTCTGCCACCACCTTTTTCTATGTACCATCACAGAAGAAGGCACCTGTCGATTTATGGCTTCTTTTGGGGGAAGATCTTACTTTTGAATAAAGGATATTCCAGATATTTTTGCGGCTATATTACTTATCTGAAGAAGCAAGGAATCTTTCATCCAACAGTCTATAAGCCATTTTCTGCGCGACTTACCCGGTTCGTTACTGATGTAGCGTTCCGGGTTTTTTAGTTTTATGCGGCAGTTCCCAGCAGCAGCTATCTCGCGAGATTCACCGCTGCGTCATCTCTCTGGCTACAGATAAATCTTTCTCATGAATTTCAGCAGAAAAAAGACATCGCTCAGGCTGTTGACCCCGGCAATCAACTGATGCAACGCGATTCGCTGCCTGAACCGCATCCTGGCTGCCTGCCGGTTGGCAATCTTACGCCGGTACAGTCCGAGAAAATGGCGGCACTCAACCAGCGCATGCCTTCTCAGAGGGGTTCTGATTTCGTGGTGCTGTGGTAGAGATGAGAGCGCGAGAATGCCGCTAATAACGTCAATGTAGCTGTGCGCCCGGATATCGTAATAGTCCTGTCGGTGAGTAATGGATGCCGGATTCGTGATGTAGCAATAGTCTTTCCTGTCAGCGAAATAAAACAGACCGTTTGCAGCGGCCAGGTTAATCGTCCAGAGAATGTCCTTGTGGCTTTTTCCTTCCTGAAAGCGCAGATTATTCTTCCTGATGTAAGACGAGCGTACCATCTGCAGCCACAGGTAGTGCGGCCACTCTTTCTGCGCCACGCAATGTTGTATCCAGGCATGCCCGTTGAGCGCGTGACCGCAGGGCTGTTTGCGATGAACAGGTCGCCGCTGCAGGCAACTGCTGTCTGTGTGCCAGCCATTGAAAAGGGCAACATCGGCCTGGTTCTCCCGTGCGCTCTTCAGACGCTCCCGGAGAAACCCCTCTTCAATCCGGTCATCCGCATCCAGAAAGACCACCCACTCACCGCCGTGAACCGCCAGCGCGGTGTTACGTGCAGCATATACCCCCTGATTTTCCTGATGAACAAGAATCAGCCGCTCATCGGTGATGGCGTTAAGTATGGTCGACGTTTCGTCGGTAGAGCCGTCATCAACGACAATCACCTCAATGCTGAGTGTTTGTTCACTGAGGAGTACATGCACCAGATGGCCGATGCTGGCCTGCGCATTGAAGACCGGGATAATGACACTGACATCAATTTTAGGCTGCATATCGGGCTACGCTTTCCCTTCACTGTCATCTTTCTGACGCCTGACGGGGAGAATGCGTTTTTCCCTGATTTCCTGCTCAGTATCAAACAAGCACTCGTCGCAGTATTCCTTATCAAGCCCAAACAGGCGGCTGATGACGCCCCTTCTCTTGTTACATCTTGCACATCTTTTCATTCCGACACCTGTATCCCTTTGAGCCTGCCACTTTCAGTCCTGGTTAGGTAAATTCTTATAAAACAGACCATTAAAAATATTTCACCATCGTTCATGTGTTGTCTTTACAAAAAAATTAATTGATTATACAGATCAATTCTATTAAATCGATCGATAAAAACGATCATGATGTTGTCGATTACACGCACTTGGGCGTGGGTTTTTGGCGGGTCAATTCCACGGCCCGGAAAGGGGATCGACAACGAAGAGGACAGGATGAAGGTTTCCCGCTGGTTAGCGAGGTGATGAGCAGTTTCAGGAAGTAAAACCATTCAGAGAAACAAGCCCGTTTCTCGTTCAGTCATAAAAAAGGAGAAAATTGAATGAAAAAATACCGTCCACATCAGAAAACCATGCTGGCTGTTGTGCTCTGCATGGCAGCGTTTAATGCCTCTGCCGCATGGACTGTTAACGGTAGCTATTGCCAGACGTACAGTGATGACGGTGGAATCATTGTCCGGGTGAAGCCCGATAATATCGGCTTGATTGAAATGCAGGCCCAGTGTAATGGTCGTGGCTCATTTGATTTGACAGGCAGCAACTTTGGCGTCGGGGGTACCAGTTATCCATCCAGTGCGATGTGTAACGCTCAGACGCAGTACCACACCATCCAGTTCACGCCCACCACGAAAGATATTCGTTCAGTTATCAATACCATGACTGACAGTAAACAGGTGACCTTCAATACCTTTGGGACCTCTTTTACTGTCAATACCGCTGATTTTGCCAGCGCGTGTAGCTCGGTGATTAATCAGAAGGTGGCTGGATTCGATCCTCAGTCAGAATACAAACAGGGCATGGCAAAGATGGGTTACAAACAGGATGAAAACGGCCAATGGCATAAACAGTCAAAGCAGGCATTTTCACGCGAGGCTGACCCGGAAATAGCTGCCAGTTACAATCCAAAAGCGGGCGTTGCTGAAGGCTCTGGAAAAGGTGGGTTCCATGGTGAGGGAGCCAGTAAAAATCTTTATGACCCGGGTAGCCTGGCGCAAAAGGATGCAGAAGCGGCAAACGAAGCCCGCCGCCTCGCGGCACAAAATCGTGTGTCGAAAACTACCCCAAAAATAACAGAACCAGAGAAGCAGACAGCTCAGCAGCCTGCGGATCTCCCGGTGAATGCGTTCTGTACCCTGGATAACGGGAAAAATGTGGGGGTCTATGCCGCCGCAGGGAAGGATTATCGCTACACCTACACGGATAAGAACGATAAACCCGAGCTGGAGTTAACGGAAGGGCTGTTCGGTGTGAAAGCCTTCCACTACCACGCACCGCTGGGAATGGGGTCGGCCAGTTACATCCGCTTTAACAAAGGGGTATACGACTACATTCTGCTGAATAAAGACACCGGACATGAAGAGTTTCAGGGCATCCGGGTGTACAAAAACGGGGATCTGATTTCGGCTCATGAATGTAAAACCCGTCTGACGCTCGATACCCGCGAGCTTCCCCAGGACAGTCACGTTGACAACGAAAAAATGGGTGAACACTTCACCCTGAACTGACAGTAAAAATCATTAACCACAGGGATAACCCTTGCCAGCAGGCCACACCCTCTCAGGAGGGCGTGGCCTGTTGCTTTTATGTCCTCTGACAGCAAACCCCCCGCCAGGCTCATTACAGCAATGTCCCTGGCCTTTCTTTTATCCACTGTTTAAGCAGGAGAACGAATGGAAAATAACGATGATATTGACGTTGAGTATGACGATGAGATGCCAGCAGAAGAACACAACCCCCGCAGCATTCAGGCGATGATGGGCTGGCTCTATGACAAAGCCGTCAGTGGGATTGCCGGGATCGAGTCGGCTGAAACCCTGGCAGAACGCTATCTCACGGATGCGGAGGGGGATGTGACAAAGGCCGCTCATGCGATGATCCGCTGGGAGAGCGTTAAGGCGGGCAGTACCGGCTTTTTATCCGGAGTGGGCGGGGTGGTGGCGATGCCCGTCACGCTGCCCCTGAACATCACCAGCGTACTGTTTCTCCAGACCCGACTGGTGGCAGCCATCGCCTGCCTTGGTAAACGCAATCTGGCTGATGAACGTATCCGGGCACTTGCCGGGCTGTGTCTGTGTGGTAACGCTGCCAAAGCGCTGTTGCAGGAAGTGGCGTTACAGGCGATGGAGAACTGGACCCGGCCCTTCACACGGAGGATTGTGGAGAAAACCCTGGTGCTGATGGCTACCCGGACAGGCATACGCACCGGCGGTCAGTTTATTCGTCTGGTGCCCCTGGCCGGTGGTGTGGTCAGCGGGGCGGTGGATGTCACCACCACCCGCACAATTGGCCGCATTGCCTGCACCACGTTTCTGCCACCTTATCCGGGGCAACGGAAATCATGAGAAATCATCAGGTTCCCTCGTTGCCACAAGGGACGTTCACCCGCGCTCAGGCTGAAGCTATAGCCGCCGCATACATCAATATTTCTATAGAAGATGACCAGGGCATCCATTTTCGTCTGGTTATCCGCGATACCGACGACATGCTTATCTGGCGCGACTGGAACTTTGCCCCGGATGCCGGGGTGATGCTCAATCGCTATATCGTCAGTGATGGTATCCCTGTTCCTTCACTCTCTGACGACAACTAACCACAGTCAGCGTCCATCGTCGTTCTTTATCACAACCGCCACCCCCTGCATCAGGCCATGTTCTTCGGAGCATGGTCTTTTGCTTTTATGCCGTTAGCCACAAGGAGTTTTCATTATGCGATTAGCCAGCCGCTTTGGCCGAACCAACCAGATACGCCGTGATCGTCCACTAACCCACGACGAATTACACCAGCATGTTCCCAGCGTTTTTGGCGAAGACAAGCACGAATCCCGCTCGGAGCGCTACTGCTATATCCCGACTATCACTCTGCTGGAGAATCTTCATCGCGAAGGATTTGAGCCTTTCTTTGCCTGTCAGACTAAAGTGCGTGATCAGAGCAAGCGTGAGCATACGAAGCACATGCTCCGTCTGCGCCGTGCCGGGCAGATAAACGGTCAGCAGGTGCCGGAAATCATCATTCTTAATTCGCACGATGGCGCATCCAGCTTTCAGTTATTACCAGGGATCTTCAGAAGTGTTTGTACAAACTCGCTCGTCTGCGGTCAGTCGTTTGGCGAGATCCGCGTACCGCATCGCGGTGATGTCGTTGAAAAAGTGATTGAAGGCGCTTACGAAGTCCTCGGCGTGTTTGACCGGGTGGAGGAGAAACGCGAGGCCATGCAGTCACTGCTGGTGCCGCCACCCGCTCAGCAGGCGTTTGCGAAAGCAGCGCTGGCCTACCGTTTTGGCGAAGAGCATCAGCCCATCACCGAATCCCAGGTACTGACGCCACGTCGCTGGCAGGACGAAAAAAGTGATTTGTGGACGACTTTCAATACGCTTCAGGAAAATTTGAGTAAGGGAGGCTTAAATGGCCGCTCCGCACAGGGTAAACGCAGCCGTACACGCGCGGTTAACGGTATCGACGGCGATATCAAGCTGAACCGCGCGCTGTGGGTGATGGCCGAAGAATTACAACAGGCACTGAGCTGATGCAGCACGTTCCTGCGAATGCTTATCAGCAGTCTGGCCCGTCTCTCTGCAAAACCAGCCCGGCTGCCGTTCTGTATCCGACGATGACCTCTGCGCCTGGTGCAGGCATCTCTGCTACCGGCCTGGTGAACTTAGCCTTTGTCAGCAGGCTGATGCGAATGGTATCTGGCCCTCACGGTGCGATATCGATGGCTATGCACAATCCTGCCCACGGCAACTCCTGACCACATCACCTGCTGAACTTACCTGCCGGTAACACGGCACGCCTGTTACGCCAAAAATCACACGACTTACACGTTCCCGCTCAGCGGGAGTGCGCTTATGACCTCTACAAAAGGAACAACTGACATGACCGACATTATCAACCTTAACGATAACAACCTGTTACACCAGAAATCTGCCGATGAAGTCTCCGCACTGGCCGCCACGCTCGTACCGGACGAACAGCGTGTTGGCTTCTGGCCACTGCACTTCGGCAACATACCACAGTGGATAATCCTTGAACCGACAGCCTTCGCCTGGATGGACCGCTTCTGCGCCAGCTACAGTGGCGGCATCTGGCAGTTTTACACGCTGAGCAACGGCGGTGCTTTTATGGCCCCGGAAGCGAATGAGGATATCGATGAAAAATGGACGCTGTTCAATCCGATGAACGGCAACGGTGGTGAACTCAGCGCCGAAGCCGCCGGAATAGCCGTCTGTCTGATGACTTACAGCCACCACGCCATGCGCACCGAATGCGACACCATGACGGAGCACTATTACCGTCTGCGGGACTACGCGCTCAACCACGCAGAATGCAGCGCCATCATGCATATCATCGACTGAGGACCCCACAATGGAAACACAGTTACCGCTGTTTGCCGCCAAATTACCGGCATCCGCACAGCACACCATCCGTGAGGCTCTAACCCTGCTGGAGCGTCAGTTACGTGAACCCGGTGCGTCATTTACCTCCAGCCACGCCGTCCGGGACTGGTTACGCCTGCAGCTTGCCACGCAGGAGCGTGAAGAATTTATTGCGCTCTTCTTGGATAACCAGCACCGGCTGATTGCGCATGAAACCCTCTTCACCGGCACCATCAACCATACGCAGGTCCATCCACGGGAAGTAGTGAAGGCTGCACTGAAACATAACGCTGCTGCCATGCTCGTTGCACACAGCCACCCTTCAGGGCACGCAGAGCCCAGCGAGGCAGACAGACGGATCACAGAACGTCTTAAGCAGGCGCTGGATTTGGTGGACATCCGTCTTCTGGATCACCTGGTTGTTGGCGGGATGGAGATCGTCTCGCTAGCTGAACGCGGCTGGCTGTAAGGGGACCTGTGATGAAAATTATCAGCAAGCGTCAGGCCATGGCGATTTATCGTCAGCATCCGCAATCCCGGTTGTTTCGCTTCTGTACCGGCAAATACGCATGGTCCGGCAGTATCTGCCACTACGCAGGGCGGGAGGTACAGGATGTCAGCGGTGTGCTGGCGGTCTTCGCGGAGCGCCGTCATGACCGTCACGGTCCGTATGTCGTCCTGCGCAGTGTTACGCTGAACTGAGGAAAACAGATGAGCAGAATTATCTCCACCACAGTTTATACGCTGGATGAACTATCTGAATCCGCCTGGGAGAACGCCCGTAGCTGGTATCGTGAACATGCGCTGAATGATGACGGGTATCAGAACGTGTTTGACGAGTTCCGCGACATCTGCAACATCCTGGGCGTGGATATTAAGCTGTACCGAGTTCCTCACCTGTCAGGCGGCAATCGTCAGCAGCCCTGCATCTGGTTCAGCGGTTTTTGCCATCAGGGAAGCGGCGCTGTTTTTGAGGGAGATTATGCTTACCAGCCGCAGACGGTATGCCGGATCAGGGAACACTTTCCTGAAGACACTGACCTTCACCGGATAGCCGATTCACTGCAGGCTATCCAGTTGCACAACAGCGGCGAGCTTTGCGCCACGATCCGTCATCACGGCCAGCATATCCATGAATCCTGCATGGCAATCGCGGTCGAACGCCACAACCTGTCCGGGCTGGGGATGTCCGAAGGCAGTGAAGCGACTGCCACCGAAGCCCTTCGGGATCTGGCCCGCTGGCTATGCGGTTGGCTGGAAAGCGATTACGAATGGCAGACTTCTGATGTCGTAACAGACCAGTCCATCATCGCCGGTGAATATACCTTCACCAGATCCGGCCAGCGCTTCGGCTGACCTCATAATTTTTAAGCATTCCTTAATCCATTTTTTAGTGAGGCTTAACCATGCCAGACATCAACACCACCCAAAATGACAATATGGATGCACCGAGCTGGGGCCTGCATCGCGATATCACACCGTGTTTTGGCGCACGACTGGTGCAGGAAGGCAACTGCCTGCATTACCTGGCTGACCGCGCCAGCATCACCGGTCAATTCAGCGAGGCGGATTTGCGCCATCTGGATCAGGTTTTTCCGCTGATGCTCAAACAGCTTGAGTTGATGTTGGTATCCGGTGAGCTCAACCCACGCCACCAGCACTGCGTCACGTTGTATTACAATGGTCTCATCTGCGAAGCGGACACACTGGGCAGTTGTGGTTATATCTACCTCGCGATTTATCCGGGGGAACCGCCAGCAGCGTAATCACCAGACCTGCAACAGCATCCGGCACCACCTTCCTCGTTTCACCTCAGAAAGAGAACATCATGCAAACCCAATCTATACACCCTGTACGGGCGACGGCGTCACGCCCATCTCCTGTCGATATCTGGCAAACCCTGTTGACGTACCTCCTGGAGCAACATTACGGGCTCACACTTAACGACACCCCGTTTGGCAACGACAGGGTGATCCAGGAGCATATTGAGGCTGGTATCTCACTGTGCGATGGCGTCAATTTTATCGTCGAAAAGTACGAACTGGTCCGTATCGATCGTCACGGTTTCAGCACAGAAACACAGTCACCGCTTATTGGCAGCATCGATATCCTTCGTGCACGAAAAGCGACCGGGCTGATGACCCGCAACGATTACAAAGTGGTCACCGACATCACCACCGGCAAATACAGCGGGGGGACACGATGAAACTCTCCCTCACAGTGGAAGCTGATACTGTCAGCGTCCTGGCCCTCAACATGGGCCGGATCTCCGTGGATATCGATGGTATTGAACTGGCCGATCTGATCGATGTGGTCTGTGATAATGGCTATTCGCTTCGCATTGCAGACGAGCCCGGAAAACTGCTGATTGAAGATCCGCTTCCTGCCAGCGCCCGCTACCATGGCATTCAGTGCAGCACGGCGCATATCACCTGCGATGACAACGATCTACTGTATCGGCTCTCGCAACAACGGGAAGCTCACGAGGATGCGGAGTGGATTTGCTATACCGGATCAGGCTATCTCATCCGTCTGAATGCGTGGGCTTTTCCGGTTCTGCAACTGAAACGATGCGGACTGTCGAAAGCCGGTCGCCGGTTGATTATCACTCTGATGCGTCGCTACCCATTGAGCATCATTAACCTCGATGCCTTTGGTGAACTGCTACCAGGCTTTGATATCTTTGACTGGTAAATCTTCTCTTCATTATCACAGGCAACCCCATGTTGACACTCACTACCGAAGCGGCGCTGGATATTCTGATCGACTGGCTGCAGGACAATATCGACTGTGAATCCACGCTAATTTTCGATAACGACGAAGACAGAACCGATTCCGCCACGCTATTACCCTGCATCCAGCAGGCAAGGAACGATGTCCGGGATCTCTGCCATCTTCAGCTCCTGCACAACGTCAATAAACCGTAGCCTCTCATCAAACAGCATAAACGCCAGCCCTGACCCGGCTGGCGTTTTGCGTTTATATAAAGGAAAGCAAATGTCCGAACAATACACCCACACTGAATCCGATGTTCTGACAGGCCATACCGAGCTTATCAGCTCCACCAGCATTGAACGTATCGTTGTCGGGCGCAATGCCGCACTGGAACAAATCAAAGCGATTATCCATCAGCTCGCTGATATCTCTGCGCTAACCGAGAGTATTGGGGGTAAAACAGCCATTGACTGGGCAATGCGTCAGGAATTTCGCCGTGGTTGCTGGTTACTTGAGAAAGAACACACCGCCATGAAAGTGATCACCTGCAATCTCGACCGTAGCATCTGGCGCGATTTGATGAAGAAATCCGGCATGATTGCGCTGATGGATGCCGCCGCTCGCGACGAATGGAATCGTAATCTTGAGCAGGATGATATCCCCGCCATCAGCGAAGAGAACATTATCAGTACCTTTAAGCAACTGCACCACAGCAAAGACGATGTGTTTGAGCGTGGGATCATCAACGTATTTAAGAGCCTGAGCTGGGATTACAAGTCGAACTCACCGTGCCGGTTTGGCAAAAAGATTATCGTCGATGGACTGGTGAATTATGGCCGTTGGGGATTTAGATTACTTCACGGGAAACGACGGGCTCAGTTGGCGGATCTGGATCGCATGCTGAATCTGCTCGATGGTAAACCTGTTCCCGAAAACCGTCATGATCTTAGCATCAGATTAGATGATCACATAAGCAAGCAACACAGTAACGTATACGAAGATGAGTACGTGTCGATACGCTACTTCCAGAAGGGCTCAGGGCACATTACTTTCAAACGCCCTGATTTGGTTGAGAAGATGAATGACATTGTTGCCAGGCATTATCCGGGGATGCTGGCTGCTAAGTAAGTGTAAAAGGTCTTCTCTTTTGGGTGAGGGCTTTTTAAATCTTCCACACTTATGACAAGTTTCTATCTGAAAACACATATATGTGTTTTTACGCGTTTTTATGTTTTAGTGTCAGCCATCAACCTCATGAGAAGAGCGATGCCATGTTACAGAACAACATCAAACAGCTTCGTACCCAATTGTCGATCACTCAGCGCGAACTGGCGTTTATGGTCGGCACCAGCCAGCAGCAAATCCAGCGCATCGAAACCGGGAAGGTTGCAGCAAAGTTGGGCCTTGCTCAGGCAATATGCAATGCCCTGGATAAACCTCTAAACGTCGTGTTCCCGGAAAGCGATCGGTTGATAGACGACTTCCGTAAGAAGCGTCGTAAAACCGATGAAGATCTTGAGGTAATAGCTACAAGTGGCATTGAAATGGATAGCGGTCTCTGGACCGTAAAACTTTGGCTACAGGGGCTGCAGGATTATTTATTGTTGCCCATTTCTGCTGCTGATAAGCGGAGGTTTTATTATTATTTTCAGGAAACAGCTAGCCCGAATGTAGAGCGGTTCTTTGTCTTTGACTCGGACCAGTATCGTTATGCGTTAAATATGCGTGAAGTGGTATTTCACCAGTTCTTGTCTGATAGTCTACCGCCAATCGTTGCTAAAGAAGATGATGATTACGAAGACGATTATTTTAATGTCCATATCACCTTGGTGAACGGTGGCCCTGTGATTCCGCTGAGCGTTGAGCCTGATGTGCCGCAAAATGAAGAGGCGCATGATATCGGTCAGTTGAATGCGTTCTTTGACAAACTGGACTGTGAGCCTGAAACCACAGATCGTTATATGTTAACCGACGAAGATGGAGAAGATGCTTTTATCCGTATTGGTTCTATTGCCATGGTACGAGTCGTACTTGACGCGCTGGAGCCTGTGGAAGAAGATGAAGAGTAGTTTTTAGCTAGCTGTATTCACAGGGAATCTCGTTGAGTATACATGTGAGTATACATCGTGATTCATTGTTTTTATAAAGTTACTTATTTCAATTGGTTATGGATTAAATCGCGGTGCGGCCTTCGCACCATCAGTACTTCTAGGATCATTCTAGAAATTTCAATTATCCTTTAAAAGTCAATGCATTTGTCGTTTTTACGCCCTGAGTCGTCCAAGATAGTCCAATGAAATCCGGATGTCATTGGGGGCATCTTAACTTCGATTAGAAATGTGCCCCAAATGAAGCTTAACGTCAGACAGATCGAGGCCGCTAAGCCAAAAGAGAAAACCTACAAATTGGCCGATGGTAGCTGTTTTTATCTCGAAGTTTCGGGCAAGAGTTCTAAATACAGGCGCATGAAGTTCAGACGCTCCTCTCAAAAAAAAAGATCGCCTCGCAAAAAATATGTCTTCTTTAATGGCGCGCAATGCTCTTCCCGCCAAGCCTGCCTGCTTAAGGTGCCGCTTTGTTCGTCTGACAGGCGTCATAGGCCTGCTGTAAGGTCAGGGTGGTCACGGGTTGTCTCTCCTGATTAATGGCGGAACGGCGAGCTGTAGCAGCCTTTTACCCGACGGGGTGCCACGGGGGCTGTCGGCAACGGCGCGGGTTTCTCATAGATGACCGGAGAACGTATCACTTCAAAAATCGACTCATGCGTTTTAAATGTCGCTGAGCAGTGTATATTCTGACACTGCAGGTAACTTTCTTTGACGCTCTCAGACATATAGCGGCTGGTGCGAACGTGGGCCGCCGTGCGGCAGAAAGGGCATCGCATTATGACAATAGCCCCCGTGCTTTCAGGTCAGCTTCACATTCCCGCATTTTTTCCTGCCAGACTTTCCGCTGAACGGGCGTGGCCGCAACGTCATGCTTCCTATGCGGCAGCGTGGAGGCCGACAGCCTTGTTCTGAACAGCACCGATTCATCGGTCAGACGGATATCGCAGCCCTTTACGGCCTGATCAATCCACGCTTTCATCTGGCTAATATCCGCCGCGGATTCATCTATGCGTCGGGCATTAGAGAGAGGCGCTTCTCTGACTGTCTCAAGTTGTTCCATTGCAGGTTTAAGGTAGTCGGGAAAAACTGCGGTTTGAGTGATGTCAGGTCACCGACATCACTTATATCTGCACCTGACAGGACTGGTTGCTACTGGCAGTGGTTATCGTTTTCTTCGACCGTAACGTTGTCGGCTGGTCGATGAAGCACACTCTCTGATGCTAACTGGTTCTCGGCGAGCTGATGATGGCCGTCTGGAGTCGAAAACCGGACGGCGAGGTCATCGTTCGGAGGACTTTGAACGCGCCTCGTCGTGAGGACTGTATTCGTCTACCGCGTGGGAACAGTCCAGTTTATGGGGTAAATTAACTTATAGCTTAGAAAGTGAATTATTTTTAGATAATTAAACTGTTTGTTCCATTCCCTTCGCCGCAACAGCGTTACCAATTTCTCAAGCGTTTAAGTTACAATTCAGTTAACAGGTCTAATGTTCTTGTTACTTTTTTTTCGCTTTATTAACAGGGATGACACCCTCGGTCTTACCTTTCTTATCCAGCGTGTGCGCTTAATTGAAGAGCGTCAGGATATTGTCAGCGTCGCTATCAAAAAATGAACTAACTATTGTAATTTTATATTTTCAAAAAATTAACAATTCAATAATTATACATTTTTCTATATTTTTTCACTATATGAATGTTGTACAAAAAAGGACATATGTTTTGTATTGTTTTTCATTCACCGAAATTATAATTATGCTCGGTTAAAGGAATTGATTAATCAATGTTCTTATATTGATTAACTTTTTGGTCTTCACGAGTAAGGATTTTTGTATGAAAACAAGATTTAATGGCGGCATGAAACTTTTGACTTTACTGGTAGCTTTTTCTGGTATCACACATACAGCTCTAGCGGCTGATGGAACAGTGAAGTTTAAAGGTAATATACTTGATACAGCATGTACAGTTGATTCTGGAAGCGCAGATCAAACAGTAACATTAGGTGATGTAGCGAAAGCAGCTTTTAAAGCAAAAGATGATACTGCTGCACCAACTAAGTTTAGTATTAAGCTGACTGCGTGTCCAACTGGTACTGTCAATGTGAAATTTGATGGAGTCAGCGATCCCGCGAATCTAGATTTGCTTAAACTTGATACAGGACAAACTGCTACTGGTGTCGCAATCCAAATTACAGATGCACAGAACAACCTGATTGTTAGTACCGATGTAAAAATGACCCACATGCCAATGTAAAACGGACCCACCATGGGTAAAACTGGCAGTTTTAAGCGAGCTGCCGATGCTAACATTGGAGTTAAGAGTGGAGATTGCTGTTCTTCGTCGGCAAGGCATGTCTATCCGTGCTATTGCCCGTCATTTGAGGTGTTCCCGCCAGACTATCCGGCGTTATATCCGCATGGGAGATGCTGCGTCCTCATCCCGTTATTCCACCAGAGCTCCACGCCCGGGCAAGCTTGATCCGTTCAAGGCTTATATCAACGAACGTGTCGAGGCTGCCCGACCACACTGGATACCCGCCAGCGTTATGCTTCAGGAGATCCGCGCACGAGGCTATTCCGGCGGCTACAGCATGCTGACCGCTTATTTATTTCCGTTGAAGCAACAACCCGCTGAGCCGGTGGTTCGGTTTGAGACAGAACCGGGCGAGCAGATGCAGGTTGACTTCACCATCATTCGTCAGGGTTCGAGCCCTCTCCTGGCGATAGTCGCCACTCTGGGCTGGAGCCGGGCTACTTACGTCCGCTTTTACGCGAACCAGGATACCGCTGCATGGTGCGACGGGATTGAACATGCACTGGCCTTCTTCGGCGGCACGCCACGGCATCTGCTGTTTGATAATGCTAAGGCCATTATTCTGGAGCGGGACGTCTATGGCGAGGGGCTTCATCGCTGGAACCCTACGCTACTGGCTTTAGCCGAGAAGTACGGCTTTACGCCCAGAGTTTGTCGGCCTTATCGCGCGAAGACTAAGGGTAAAGTTGAACGCTTTAACCGCTATCTCAAGGAGAGTTTTGTCGTACCGCTGGCGACAACGTTCAAGCAGTCGGGCCTTCTCCTGGATGTTGACTCCGCCAACGCCCGTGTTGGGGCATGGCTTGTTCATACGGCTAACGCCCGGAAGCACGGTACGACCGGGGTTCCTCCTGACCAGCGATTACAGAAGGAGCTCGCAGCATTGCTGCCATTGCCGGCACCAGGGCCGTTCTCCGTTCCCCGACTGGCCGATGCTCCCCGACGGGCTCTGCCAGTAGAGAGTATTCAGCACCCTCTGTCGGTTTATCAGTCCTTACTGGAGGAGCGTTCATGAGTGATCTTCAGCATCAACGCATTGATGAGCTATGCCAGCAGTTTCGCCTCGATCGTATTGCATCCGAGTGGCCTGCTCTGGCCCAGAAGGCGATAGATGACACCGCGTCATTCGGGGATTTTCTTGAGCAACTTCTGAAGCTGGAGGCGGACAGCCGTGATGAGCGTCGGCGCCAGACGCTGTTACGCCTTTCTGGTTTGCCAGCGATCAAGACGCTGGAACAGTTTGACTTCAAGTTCGCCAGCGGTGCTCCCCGGGCGCAGATACAAGAACTGACAAGTCTGGCATTCATCGAACGGCAGGAGAACATCGTGTTCCTGGGGCCCTCTGGTGTAGGTAAAAGCCATCTTGCCGCTGCTCTCGCGTACCGGTGTGCCATGGCCGGGCTGAGTACCCGGTTTATCACCGCCGCGGACATGATGTTGCAGTTGGTTGCCGCCCATCGTCAGGGTGAACTTAAAGGCTATCTGAACCGCATCATTCACAAGCCACGACTGCTGGTAATTGACGAGATTGGCTACCTGCCGTTCGGTAAGGAGGAAGCCAACCTGTTCTTCCAGGTTGTTGCCAGACGCTACGAGTCAGGCAGTCTGATATTGACCAGTAATCTGCCATTTACACAGTGGTCAGGAACCTTTGGGGATGACGAGACGCTCACAGCAGCGATGTTGGATCGTTTGCTACATCATGCCCACATTGTTCAGATTAGCGGGCAAAGTTACAGGCTGAAGGATAAGTTAAAAAGTGGTCAGTTGAAGAAGTCTGCAACCGCCGACATTTCTGGCTAACCGCTAACAGGGGTGGGTCTGTTTTACTTTGGCAGGGTGGGTCACTATTCGATCGGTATTGACACCTGATTAAATTACACGAATCGAATTCACTTTCAGCCGTTACAGTTGCAACGGATAAAACAGCGACCATGAACTTTATTGCACGTTATCAGGCTACCAGCGCGACTGTTGGCTCTGGTACTGCTAATGCGACAAGTCAGTTTACGGTTATTTATAACTGATATGAGGATATGGGTATTTATTACTAATAAATACCCATATAGTTTATAAATGTTTTTTGATAATAAAGTGTTTTTTAGGAGGCTCACTTTTATGAATATGAGAATTACTACTCTATTATTTTCGTTAGGCCTCTTTACTGCTAGCGTTCAAGCTGGGGTAATCGTTGGGGGAACGCGCATTGTCTACAATGGTAGTGCAAGAGAAGTTTCACTATCGGTAAAAAACGCTGATAAATCCCCTTACCTTATTCAGGCATGGGCTGACGACAATGGCGCTGATGGTAAAGTTAAATCAGCAAATAAACCTCCTTTTGTTGCAACACCACCTCTTTTCCGTCTTGACGAAGGGACAGAGAATTTGATTCGTATAATCAGGACTGGGGGAGATTTCCCTCAAGATCGCGAGTCAGTATATTGGATGAACATAAAGTCTATCCCTTCAGTAGCACGTAATAACGATAAGAATGTATTGCAAATATCCGTAAAAACACGGATTAAGCTATTTTATCGTCCAGATGGAATACAATCACCAACCGAAGATGATTTTAATAAAGTATCATTTAAGCGAAGCCAGGGCAAGGTTGAGGTTATCAACCCTACACCCTATTACATAAGCTTTTATACTTTAAAAGTAGGTGGGGTTTTATTAGACACAACTAATGTAATGGTTCCCCCAAAGGCTAGTGCGACTTACAACTATGCTGGTGGCAAAAGTTCAAGCGATAAGGTCGCCTGGCAGTTTATTAATGATTATGGTGGAAATAGTAAAGTCATTTGGTCCCAGCTGAGATAAGTTTTTAGAAGATTATCTTGGTAATATTTATAATTTTCTAGAGCAAATAAAGTATGATTTCTTTAATCTTTAAAAGAAAATTAAATCGTCTCTCTGGTTTTGTTTGCCAACGTCCTTTGCTATTTCATCCAAAAGTAAGCTTAATACACGTTGGTGTCACATTAACTTTATTTCTATTCGCGAAACAAAGTTTAGCGGAAGAGATTTTTTTCAATCCTAATGCTCTGGAAATTGATAATCCCAATACAACTCCGATCGATTTATCTCGCTTTTCAACTAAGGGCGGCCAAGCTCCAGGTACTTATCGCGTTGATATTTATATTAATAGCGAGCTTCAAGAAACCCGTGATGTAGAGTTTGTTGAGGGAACGACAGGTAAACTGATGCCAAAGCTCACGTTAGGGCAATATAGACGATGGGGTGTTGCCATAGACTCCGCTGCTGAGCTAAAAGATGTGGCTGAGGATAAAGTAATTACAGATCTGAGTAGCTATATTCCCTCGGCAAAAATAATATTCGATTTTCAACATCAGATATTAAAAATTTCTGTTCCACAGGCGTTGATGAGAACAACTGCTCAGGGAACAATTGATCCCCAATATTGGGATGAAGGCGTTACTGCGTTGTTGCTGAGTTACGGTTTGAGTGGATCAAGAGAGTGGCATAGTCAGGGGGTTAATGACAATTATTTTCTTAATTTGCATAGCGGTTTTAACATCGGTGGTTGGCGTCTGCGTAACTACAGCACTGCTATGCTTAATAAAAACAGCGATAATACTGGAAATAATAACGAGGCATCGAATGAAAATAATCACCTTAATTGGGATTCAATTGATACCTACATACAACATGATATCCCTTCAATAAAGGGGCAATTCATCGCGGGTGAAAGCTATACACCTTCTGATGTTTTCGATAGTATCCCCTTTCGTGGTGTGCAGATTGGCTCTGATGACAATATGATGCCCGACAGCCTACGGGGATTTGCTCCAACTATACGTGGCATTGCTAATAGTAATGCTCAGGTAACGGTAAAGCAAGACGGAAACGTGATTTATCAAACTTATGTTTCTCCTGGAGCATTTTCGATTAAAGATTTGTATCCGACATCATCAAGTGGTGAGTTACAAATAATAGTTAAAGAATCTGACGGTTCAGAGCATACATTTATACAACCCTTTTCTAATGTTGCTGTAATGCAACGTGAAGGGAATCTCAAGTATGCTGCAATGGTAGGGAAGTATCGTCCTGTTAGTTCTCACGATGATACCTCTTTAATAGAACAGTCAACATTAATTTATGGATTACCTCATGACATGACGGTCTATGGAGGGGTTCAACATTCGCCAAATTATCGATCAGCCGCATTAGGTTTAGGTGTCGGTTTAGGTGATTGGGGTGCCTTCTCGGTGGATGCAACTCAGGCCAATACATCGTTAACGACAAATGAAGGAGACATAAATAAAAAAGGTCAATCATATCGCTTTCAGTATTCTAAAAGTATTGCCGCTACTGACTCGACAATTACCTTAGCTGGTTATCGTTATTCCACTAAAGGGTTTTACACTCTGCAGGAGTCGCTGGACTACGACCAGCCTGATGATACATATAATAATAACTGGCATGGTAACAAGCGTAGTAAGCTCCAATTAACCTTCTCCCAAAATCTTGTGGGACTCGATTGGGGGTCCTTAGCAATATCAGGGTACCAGCAAGATTATTGGAATGAAGAGGGTTATGAGCGTAATCTTTCGGTAAGCTATAACAACTCTTTTGTAAATGGCATTGCGTGGTCATTAATGTATATGTATACGCAATATACAAATAAAAGTGCAAATACAAGTTCAAATACGCATGCTAATAATAACAAACAAGTTTCGATCAATGTCAGTATCCCATTAGGAAAATGGCTTCCAGGTGCTTATGCTACCACTAGTATGAATAGCGATCTTCATGGTGGCATGTATAGTCAGGCTGGAATTAGTGGTACTGCACTTAAAGATAATAATCTTTCTTATTATATGTCTCAGGGTACTGGAAATAACAATCAAAATTATAATGGTCAGGTGGGGATGGATTATAAGGGAAGCTATGGGGAATTAAATGTAGGTTACAACTATAGTGATAACTCCAGGCAGGTAAATTATGGTGCACAAGGATCTGTAGTGCTCCATCAACATGGTATCACTTTTGGTCAGCCTTTGGTTGGCGATATTTCAGCGCTGGCACTTGTTGAAGCTCCAGGGGCGGACAATGCTAAAGTAAATAATGGCACTGGGCTGAGTACTGACTGGCGTGGCTATACTATTGTACCTTATTTAAATTCCTATAGACGTTCTCGTATAGCCCTTGAACCATCAACATTGAAAGATGATGTTGATATTAAAAATAACGTTACAACTGTTGTACCAACAGCAGGTGCCGTAGTTGCTGCTGCCTTCAAGACTAATGTAGGGCATCGAGTGTTAATAACATTTCAACAGGATAAATTTGCAGTGCCATTTGGTGCAATGGTTTCTGTCGATGGTAGTGAAAACCCGGATGTCGGTATTGTGAATGAGAATGGCGAAGTATACCTGAGCGGTCTTCCAGAGCGTGGAAGCATAACCGCAAAGTGGGGTTTAAATAACGAAATGAAATGTCACGCTGATTTTGTATTACCAGCTAGTACTGGTAAAAATAAAAGAAAAGATATCGGCTTGCAACAAATCAATGTTATCTGTAAATGAGAAACGTTATGGCATTTTTTAAAATAAAGTACAATGCTTATCCGTTATTTATTTTTCTTGTAATATTTTTCGGATATTCACATCATGCGAGTGCTGTTACGGGTTGGTGTACTCCTACAGGCGGCACTCCATATCATTTCGATATCGATTTTACATCTACAATTACCGATCCTTCTCTCGATAGTCCAGGCAAGATTATAGATCCTGTAGATTCGTGGGATTTAGGAACAACGTATAGTATTACATGTGATTGTGATGGTACAAACAGAGCAAGAATGTTTTCGGGGCGCTCAACTCTTACGCAGTATGGAGTTTTTAATAGTAAGACATATTATAATTTAAATGATAATATGGCTATTGCGACGACTATTTTTGTCGGAGGGAATGGTTATTATACGGTTCCATTCGAAAATATCAGTAATAATTCACCGGATAAAGCCTGTAATACCCCGATTAACACTGCTAACTCCGGCTCAAAAGGAAATGTTTCCTTATATATTAAAAAAGGCTTTGTTGGTTCAATTGATATCCCATCAACTTTAGTAGCATCTATGTATTCAACAAAAGCGACGGGGAGTTATTCTTCTACTCCTATATCTCAAGTATATATCAGTGGGACTATAAGCGTCCCACAGTCATGTAAAATTAATGATGGGCAGATTATAGATATAGATTTAGGCCGGCTGGTAGATACCTCGCTAAAAACTAAGGGAGCGAAACCCGACGGGTATGAAGAAAAAACTGCATCGGTAAACTATAGTTGTACTAATATAGCAGAAGGTATTAAGGTTAAGTTTAGCTTTAATGGTCAGGCCGCGCCTGGGGATTCCAGTTCACTTTTAACCACTAATAGTGATATTGGTGTGCGAATTGAAGATCGTAATGGGGCGATTGTCAGTCCCAATAGTGGAGACTTGCTCACGCAATTTGATGCAAGTACACAAACAGGGAATGCTTTGTTTAAAAGTTATCCGGTTAATGTGTCAGGAAATATGCCAGTTCCGGGTAAATTTACGGCGACAGCCACCGTTATGATGAATCTGGAGTGAATCGCTAAAATGAATCAATTCTTTAAGATCTTCTCTAATTACTTACATATCTGTAAGCCGAGCATTGTTAATAAAAATAGTTTTATTGCGATAATTTTATTTATTCCGCAATTAGTCTATGCTTTAACTGCACTCGAGTCGGTGCCAATTAAATTTCATGGTGAAGTTTTTGCTGCCACATGTGATATTAAAGGCATTGCAGATCAAACAGTAACCCTTGGCGATGTGAGTACAATTGATCTTGCTGAGGCGGGCGATGTATCTCGTGCGATACCATTTTCGATTACTGTCACCTGCCCTGATGGTGGGCCAAAAAAAGCAGTTGTAACCTTTACCGGTACTGCAGCATCCGACCCATCACTACTAGAATTAGATAGTGTTACCGGTGCGGCAACTGGCGTGGCGGTTAGAATTAACCAGGGTGACACTACCAATGAATTGAAACTTGATAATCCTTCAGAGGCCATAGCTCTCATTGGCGGGGATAATCTATTAAGTTTTAATGCGCAATATCAGGCTCTCGTATCGCGCCCTCAGATAACTCCTGGTGTTGCAAATGCAACCGCTCAGTTCACAGTTACTTACCCTTAACAACGTAAATCGGTGAGGTATGTGGCGCGAAATTTTATTCTTTTTAACCATCTAATTCCATGTTCTTTACATCAATTACATGTTGGTTTGCATTAAAACTGAATTAGGTGGTTTGCAACTTTATCTTTAAAGACTAATCGTCATAAATTTTAAATAGAATAACCATAGGGTTCTATTTAAAATTTATATATGCGGTGCTTATTCCTGGCAATATAAAGGGTGATATTTGTATAATTGTGTGATCTTGGGTTTGAAACGAGGTTCATAATTATTCAAGTGTTATTTCGCGAGAATGTTTATTGAACGAGCATGCTTTTTAGAAAAACATCGCATAGGTTTACTTGCCCTGGGTGATACATGTTGCATTGATCAAATACCAGTATGCTATCAAATTCTTTCAGGCTATAGATTCGGTCTTCAATCTCTTCGTCGTTTTATCCAGCCGGCCAGTAGCATTCCTCAATCGACGTCAGGTCTAAGAAATTCGGTTCTACCTATTTTTAGGTTTTCTGATGATCTTCCTGCCTGGTAATAGCTTTATATAACCTAAGGTGAACATAGCTAGCCGATTCTATGGTTCGTCCGGTTAGGTTGGCCATTGCCGTACCGAAAGGGTTGGAATCGCGTGCTGATGGCGGGCTTATTGGTCCTGGTTTCGATAACCGCCAGCGGCAAGTTAGGTATGCGGTACTGCAAGATTTCGGCAGATTCAACATTGATAAGTGAGGCCAGTTTGCCAAGGCTACAATTTTACCATTCCGAAGTTTTACTTTCTGACGGGCATGTGACGTGACATCCCAGCCTGCGGTCTTGACGGCGGGCAGGATAGATTTGGGGATAATGTTTTTTTCCGTCAGATGAGTTTTGTTTTCGCCAACCATGGCAGAGCATTCAACGAAATTGGATTAGCTCCGGTTTTACTGGATTAATGTATCAGGTAATGAGCTGAAAAGGTGTTTTGGGGAACCACGGGCAAATTCAGGAGGACAATTCCAATTATTAGCATTCGTCCACCACGGGAATTTAATACATGTTTGTTACGAACAATTTATTGCGATCGCGCTCGCAACGTGGACAATACTTAATTATGCGGAGAACTTATAGCAGCGAAATCAATAATTTCATTTAAGTCACGGGATGGGGAATGGACAGTAACACTCAGGGATTCACTTCATACTGGCGTAATACCTTAGCTGATGCCGAGTCTGGAAAAGGGGCATTTGAGCGTAAAGATGAAGCTTCATTTACTCAGTGGGTGAATGTCGATCGGGGCAGGTTGGATGAAGAGATCGTGCAGTCGTTCTTCGAGGGCGAAGACGAGCAGGTTAAAACCGTCGAGGTAATGTTACGGCCGCAGGTATGGATCCGCCTGTTAAAGCATGGCAAGGAACGTACGGCAGGGGCACCTGGTATCGTTACACCATTGGTGACTTCTGCTCTGTTGAACCGTGAAGGCTTTTTGTTCCCCGCATCTCCTGCCACCATTCCCCGCGACCTGCTTGAACCACTCCCCAAAGGTACCTTTTCTATTGGTGAGATGGCGGAATATGACAAATACAAAACCACGCATGATTCATTCACTTTTGGTCCTGATGTCGATGACCAGCAGCGTGAGGAAACAGACGAACAGCGGGCGGAACGATATGCTCGCTATAAGCAGTTGTGGCAAAAGTACCTGAAAGACACAAATGAACTTTTAAAAAGTGTGGCCGGGAAATGGCTTGATTCTCCAGAGCAATATGAGCAGGCTGGACATGGCTACATTATTAAAGCCAACCAGTCTGGAGGGGCAAGCATTCATATCCTGCCTATGTACGATCATCTACTGTCGTGCAAAAAAGAGGTGCCATTGCTGGCACGCTTTGCTTCAAAGGATAAATCACCTGTTGAGCCGCTTCTTGCCAGTCATGCCATGTTCAGTGAGCGTCTGGGACATTCCGGCGATAAGTTTCCGCTGGCGGTCGCACAGCGCGATGCGCTTAGCCATTATCTAACTCAGCAGCCAGGCGATATTCTTGCCGTCAACGGTCCTCCGGGAACCGGAAAAACTACGCTGGTACTCTCTATCATTGCCACGGAGTGGGCGAGGGCGGCGCTTAACAAAACTGAACCGCCAATGGTGATTGCGACATCGACAAACAATCAGGCCGTTACCAACATAATCGAGGCCTTCGGTAAAGATTTTGCTACCGGCAGCGGGCCTATGGCCGGCCGTTGGTTACCTGATGTAAAAAGCTTTGGTGCCTACTTCCCGTCTTCAAGCCGAAAAGCCGAGGCAGCAAAAAAATACCAGACGGAAGACTTTTTTAACCGTGTTGAATCACTTGAATACGTAGAAGATGCCCGATTCTTTTTCCTTGAAAAGGCAAGCGCAGCTTTTCCGACTGTGTCATGTCATTCACCTGAACAGGTTGTGGAGCTCTTGCATCAGCGATTAGTTGAACTCTCTGCAGAGCTTGAGCAAATCGAGCCTGCGTGGGACGCCCTGAACGCCATACGCGAAGAGCGGAACGCCGTCAGCGACGATCTCGAGCAGTATATTGAGGATAAGAGAACATCACTGCTTAATAGCACAAATGAAATCTCGCTATTAACGCAGGGCAAAAAACAGTGGGAACAATATCGAGCCGGTGAGTCGATCATGTTTGCTCTCTTCTCCTGGCTTCCCGCCGTTCGTACTAAGCGTCACTATCAAATGAAGCTGTTTTTGGAGGCTACGTTTGGCGAAAGAATGTCTGCATTCCAGGGAACTCTGCCTGATGGAATTGATGCTTTTATCGATGGCCTGATTGCACAATCGCATAATGAACAGACCGGGTATCAGCAGCAGATCGCTATTGCTGAGGACATTTCCCGACGTGAAAGCGAAGCGGCACTGCGCTGGCGCGAGATTACTCGCTCACTGGGAAATCAGGACGAAGCAGAGTTGAGTCTGCGCGAAGCCGATGAACTTGCCGATACACAGCTCCGTTTCCCCGCGTTTCTGGTGGCGACGCATTACTGGGAAGGTCGTTGGCTGATGGATATGGCTGCTATCGATAACCTTCAAAAAGAGAAAGGTCTCAAAGGGGCGAAGACCATTAAAGCCCGCTGGCTGCGTAGAATGAAGCTCACCCCTTGCGTCGTGATGACCTGCTTTATGCTTCCTCACCATATGCTCGTCAGGGAACACATTGGCGGTAAAAAGTTTGATGATGGTTATTTATATAACTTCGCCGATTTGCTGATTGTCGATGAAGCGGGGCAGGTACTTCCTGAGGTTGCCGCTGCATCCTTCGCACTGGCGAAGAAAGCCCTGGTGATTGGAGACACAGAACAGATTGCGCCTATCTGGAATAGCCTGCCTGGTATTGATATCGGCAACATGGTTGAGGAAAACATTCTTCCGGGAGGTACGCAGGAAGAACTTACTGAAGCGTATACCCTGGTGTGTGAATCTGGAAAAAGTGCTGCCTCTGGCAGCGTTATGAAGGTTGCGCAGTTCAACTCGCGCTACCAGTACGATCCGGATTTGGCGAGAGGGATGTACCTTTATGAACACCGTCGTTGCTTCGATAACATCATTGGCTACTGTAACACGCTCTGCTATCACGGTAAGTTGCAGCCCAAACGAGGGGAAGATAAAGAAACAATATTTCCTGCAATGGGTTATCTGCATATAGATGGTAAAGGTATGCAGGCAAGTGGTGGAAGTCGCTATAACGACTTTGAAGCGAAGACGATAGCAGCCTGGCTTGCCGCGCATAAAGAAGAGATTGAGCGGCACTACAATAAACCTCTGCATGAATTAGTCGGCGTTGTGACCCCATTTTCGGCGCAGGTCAGCGCGATTAAGTCGTCATTGCGTAAGCTGGATATCAATTGCAATGGTGACGAAAGCTCACTGACAGTAGGTACGGTCCACTCATTGCAGGGAGCCGAACGAGCAATTGTGCTGTTCTCTCCCGTGTATTCGAAACATGAAGATGGCGGATTTATCGACAGCGACAGCAGCATGCTGAACGTTGCCGTTTCGCGTGCTAAAGATAGTTTCCTGGTCTTTGGCGATATGGACCTGTTTGAGATCCAACCCGGAACGTCACCTCGTGGGCTGCTGGCGAAATACCTGTTTGCTTCCACCGATAATGCATTGCAGTTCGAGTTTCAGGAGCGCCAGGATTTAAATACCTCACAAACACAGATTTCAACCCTGCACGGGGTGGATCAACATGATGCGTTTTTGAATCAGACTTTTGACGAGATTAATCAGAGAATTACTATCGTTTCCCCGTGGCTCACCTGGCAAAAGCTGGAACAGACCGGTTTTCTGGCGTCGATGTCTCAGGCGCGCGCCCGCGGCATTGATATCACTGTAGTAACGGATAAAACGTTGAATACAGACCATGCCAATTTCGAAAAGCGAAAAGAGAAATATCAGCGTCTAAATGAAGCCCTGGAAAGGTTGAATGAAATGGGCATCACAACGAAGCTGGTTAACCGTGTTCACAGTAAGATTGTGATTGGTGATGAGGGGCTGCTTTGCGTCGGTTCCTTTAACTGGTTTAGCGCCTCGCGAGAGGAAAGATATCAGCGATACGATACGTCGATGGTCTATCGCGGCGATAGCTTAAGAGCAGAGATCAATACGATTTATTCCAGCCTTGAGCAGCGTCAGTTATAAAAAGATATACAGTGCCTGAGCACCCTTATAAATCACAGGGTGCTCAGGAGGTTTAATAAAATCATGTCTATTAACCCTTACAAACATTTTGTCGGTGCCATTCCTACACACTCCACCGCCCAACCTCAATTAATTCACCTAATCAAAACACCGGCACCCCCAGCCCAACCTTCACCTCCTTCAACGTCTCCTGCGTCACTCCCTGCGCCCGCTCCGTCCCGCGCTTCAGCATCGTCATCAGCTCGCCCTTATCCTGCATATACATCGCCCTCCGCTCCCGCATCGGCGCAATCAGCTCCTGCAAACACGCCTCCAGCTCGTTCTTGCACGCCCGGTCGCCCAGCCCGCCCGCCTGATAGTGCGCCTTCATCGCCGCCACTTTCTCCTTGTCCGGATGAAACGCGTCGAGATACGTAAACACCACGTTCCCCTCAATCTGCCCCGGGTCGCTCACCTTCAGGTGGTTCGGGTCGGTGTACATGGCGCTCACCGCGCGATGAATCGTCTCTTCGCTGGCCGAAAGGTGCAGCGTGTTGCCCAGCGATTTCGACATCTTGGCGCTGCCGTCGATGCCGGGCAGGCGGCTTGTGTCGCTCAGCATCGCCCTGCAGTGGCGCAGCACCGGGGCGGGCAGCAGGCTATTCATCTTGTGCACAATCTCGTTGGTCTGCTCAATCATCGGCAACTGGTCGTCGCCGACGGGCACGCACTCGGCCTTAAACGCGGTGATGTCCGCCGCCTGGCTGATGGGGTAGGCCATAAACCCGACCGGCAGCGAGCGGGCGAAGCCCTTCTGCGCAATCTCGTTTTTCACCGTCGGGTTACGCTCCACGCGGGCGACGGTGACGATATTCATATACAGCATCGTCAGCTCGGCGAGGGCGGGCAGGGCAGATTGCAGGCAGATCGTGGTCAGGTTCGGGTCGATGCCCGCGGCGAGGTAGTCGGCCAGCACTTCGGGGATGTTGTCGCGTATCTTCTGCGGGTTGCTGCCGTTGTCGGTCAGCCCCTGCAGGTCGGCAATCAGTACAAACTGGCTGTGCGTCTGCTGGAGCGCCACGCGCTGGCGCAGCGATCCGACGAAGTGGCCGAGGTGCAGCGGGCCGGTTGGGCGGTCGCCGGTGAGGATGGTTTGCGTGTTCATAAAGACTCCTTAATGGGCAGTTGCCGAAAGGGGTCTTAGATGTGAGAAAGCCGCCTTTCGGCGGCTATCTGAAAATGGGGAAAACTACTCCGTGCCGCCTTTAAGAAGGCAGCCACCAGCGGTTTACGGTGAGCACGGCGTGGTTTATGTTCATCTCTTTACCGTACCACGTCCGGCGCGAAAAACAAAAGGGCACGTCATGCTGCAATCACTCAACCATCTGACCCTCGCGGTCAGCGACCTGCAAAAAAGCCTCACCTTCTGGCACGAGCTGCTGGGCCTGACGCTGCACGCCCGCTGGAATACCGGTGCTTATCTCACCTGCGGCGATCTTTGGGTCTGTCTGTCGTACGACGAGATGCGCTATTACGTGCCGCCGCAGGAGAGCGACTATACCCACTACGCGTTTACCGTGGCGGAGGCTGATTTTGAACCGTTCTCGAACAAGCTGGAGCAGGCGGGCGTCACCGTCTGGAAGCAGAACAAAAGCGAGGGGGCGTCGTTCTATTTTCTCGACCCGGACGGGCACAAGCTGGAGCTGCACGTGGGCAGCCTCGCCGCGCGGCTGGCGGCGTGCCGCGAGAAGCCCTATGTGGGCATGGTGTTTACCTCAGACGAGGCTTGAGGCGCGCACCTTCAGCCTGCCCGCCAGCGTCACGTGCGTGGCGGCATCTTCCTGATTGCACAGGTACTCCACCGCCAGCCGTCCCAGCTCGCTGTAGGGCAGCTGGATACTGGTCAGCGGCGGGGTGAGCTGCTCGGAAATCTTCTGGTCGTCGTAGCCCGCCAGCAGCATGTCCTGCGGGATGCGCACGCCATTCACCGCCAGCGCCTGATAGCAGCCAATCGCCAGCCAGTCGCTGGCGCAGAAGATGGCGTCCGGGCGCTCGGCCAGTTCCAGTAGGGAAGCTGTCGCGGTAAAGGACTCGCTGAACTGCCAGTTGGTCTGGCGCACCAGGCCGTCGTCGCACGCGAGTCCGGCCTGCTGCAATGCCGCCTGGTAGCCTGCCAGACGCTGGCGTGAGGCCTCCATCCAGCTCTCGCCGGTGATGTGGGCGATGCGCGTGGCCCCGCAGGCGATGAGGTGTTTAGTGACCTGAAAGGCGTTGGCGTAGTCGTCCGGGATAAACGACGGCAGCAGCGGCGAGCCGGGATCGCGCTGGTTGAGCAGCACCAGCGGGATGCGGGTGCAGTCCTGGAATGCCGTCATGTCCACCAGCGTGGTGATCGGGGAGGCGAGGATAATCCCGATGCAGTTGCGCTTCTCCAGCTGGCGGATGATGTTCAGCGCTAGCTCGATGTCGTCGCCGTAGTCGTAGACGGTGAGCAGGGTCTCGTTGCGCCACGCCGCTTCCCGCGCCTGGCTGATGGCGTCGATAAACGGGTCAAAGCTCTGCAGCGAGCTGACCAGCAGGGCGATCTCTTCCTGGTTGCGCGGGGCGTGAACGGCGGGGAGGCGGTCGTAGCCGAGCTCGGTAGCGACGCCAATCACCCGCTGGCGGGTGTCATCGCTGAGCTTGATGTTGCGGGACTGGTTAAGCACCAGCGATACCGTCGCCTGCGACACGCCCGCCGCCCGCGCAATATCGTTCATCGTCACTTTCGTTTTTCGCTTCATCCGTCCTCTCCCTTTCGCGATTTCGCATCATACCCTAACCGCACGCTTTAGCGCCGTCGATCACGTTTCTCATTCATCGAAGCGTGAACTTTGTGAGAGGCATCGCTTTTCTTCGTGCGGCAAATTGCGCATTTATCCCGCAACTAATATTTATTAGCTAAATATTATCAGTAAGAGGACGCGTAATGAAAGAGCAGTGGAGCAGGGAGCAGGCACAGGCGTGGTATCAGCAGAAGGGCTGGCTGTGCGGGTTTAACTATCTGCCGTCGACGGCGGTGAACTGGACCGATATCTGGCAGGCAGAGACCTTCGATGTCGGGACGATTGACCGCGAGCTGGGCTGGGCGGCGGAGGCGGGCTACAACACCCTGCGCATCAACCTGCCGTTTATCGTCTGGGAGCACGACCGCGACGGGCTGATGGCGCGCATTGACCGGTTTTTGACGATTGCCGACGGTCACGGGTTCAGCACCATGCTGACCCTGATGGACGACTGCGGCTTCTCCGGCGACGAGCCTTACCTCGGCCCGCAAAAGCCGCCGGTGCCGGGCAAGCACAACAGCCAGGCGGCGGCGAGCCCGGGGCGCGACAAGGTGTGCGATCCGGACTGTTGGGCAGACATTGAACGCTATATCCGCGACGTTGTCCGCCAGTTCCGCGAGGATAAGCGCGTGCTGCTGTGGGATCTCTACAACGAGCCGGGCAACCGCGGCATTTTCGCGACCGGCACGCAGGAGGTGCAATACGACGCGAAGCTGGAGACCTGCGCCCACGCGCTGATGAAGCTTGCGTTCCAGTGGGTGCGAGAAGAAGACCCGACCCAGCCGCTCACCGTCTGCGCCTGGCGTCTGCCGCCGGAAGAGGAGGGCGAGACGTTCTTCCGGCATCCGCTGGACCAGACCGCGCTGGCGCTCTCGGACGTGGTGAGCTTCCACGCCTACACCCACACGGGACGCATGACGGCAATTATCCAGCAGCTGCAGGCGCTCGGTCGCCCGCTGTTCTGCACCGAATGGCTGGCGCGCCACGTGGGCAGCACCATCGAAGAGCAGCTCCCGCTGATGTACGCGGCGAAGGTCGCGCCGTACCAGTGGGGGCTGGTGCGCGGCAAAACCCAGACCTGGCTACCGTGGCCGGTGGTGATGAAAGAGTCCACGGACTACTGCCGCCTCTGGTTCCACGACGTGTTTGAGGAAAACGGTATTCCGTTCTCGCGCCGTGAAATCGCCCTGATGCAGCAGCTGCGCAAGATCGCCCCTCAGGCGCAGGACAAATAATATCGACCCGGCGGTCCACCGCCGGGCAACCAGGCAGGCATATAACAATGGCAACGACAATGAAAATACCGTCTCGCGAGCTGTGGTCTTATTTTGGTTATGGTTTAGGTCAGTGTTTTAGCTTTGGTTTAGTGGGTTCGTTTATTAACTATTTTTACACCGACGTGCTGGGGATTTCGGCGCTGGCGGCGAGCACCATCTTCCTGATTGCCCGCGCGTGGGACGCGGTACACGATCCGCTGTTTGCCAGCATCATGGACACCATTAACAGCCGGTTCGGCAAATTTCGCCACTTTTTGCTGATCGCCCCGCTGCTGATCACCGGCGTCACGCTGCTGTCGTTCTATAAAATCGAAGCGGACATGACCACCAAAATCCTCTACGCCGGGGTGACCTATATCCTGTGGGGGACGCTGTACGCCATCTCCGATATCCCGTTCTGGTCGATGTCGTCGGTGATGACCAACGACTCCGGGCAGCGCACCCGCGCGGTGACGGCGGCGATGCTCGGGGTGAACGCCGGGATTGCCTGCGCCAACATCTTCTTCCCGAAGCTGGCGGCCTACTTCGCCCAGTACAGCAATGACAAAGGCTATTTTATGGCGGCGCTGGTGATGATGCTGGTGGGCCTGCCGCTGATGCTCAACGGCTTTATGCAGATCAAAGAGCGCGTGCCGCCGAGCCCGGAGAAGGTGACCATCCGCGACACCTTCCACAACCTGCGCCAGAACAAGCCGCTGTTTATCGTCCTGCTGTCGTTCTTTTTCTGCGTGTTCCACAACGTGGCGGGCGGGCTCTATATCTACTTCTTTATCAACAACCTGGGCGACGGCAGCCTGCAAATGGCGATTGGCGTGATGGGGATAGTCGCGGCGGTGCTGTGCCTGGTCGCCCCAATGCTGACGCGCCGGATGCAGAAGCGGAAGCTGTTTATGATCCTCTGCGGGCTGGACGTGGCGGTGCGCGTGGTGATGTGGTTTGTCGGCTATCAGCAGGTGACGATGCTGTTTATTCTGCTCGGCCTGAGCACGCTGTTCGTGATGATGACCAACATCCTCACCTCATCGATGATTGCCGACACCATTGAGTACGCGGAGTACCACACTCACAAGCGCTGCGCGGCGATCACCTTCTCCGGGCAGACCTTCACCGGCAAGATGTCGGTGGCGGTGGGCGGCGGGTTGATCGGCGTGTTTCTGACGATGATCGGCTACGTGCCGCAGGCGCAAATTCAGAGCGAGAGCGTGCTGTCGGGGCTGTTCTTCGGGATCTGCCTGCTGCCGGCGATAGGCTCGCTGATCCGCATGGGCTTTATGTCGCGCTTTACCTTTACCGAGGAGAAGCACGCGGAGATTTGTCGGCTGCTGGCGGAGCGGAACGCGTCTGCGAAAGCGCCGGGTGGCGACTGCGCCTTACCCGGCCTACAGAAAATTACAGCGACTTCACAAACGCCAGCAGATCTTCGTTGAGCTGGTCCTGGTGGGTCAGCGCGAAGCCGTGCGGCGCGTTGTCGTACACCTTCAGCGTGGCGTTTTTGATCATCTCTGCCGCCAGCTTGCCGGTGCTTTCAAACGGCACGATCTGGTCGTTGCTGCCGTGGATCACCAGCGTCGGCACGTCGATTTTCGCCATATCCGGGCGGAAGTCGGTTTCGCCGAACGCGGTCACGCAGTCGATGGTGCCCTTCAGGGACGCCAGCAGGGCGATGTTCAGCGTCTGGGTCAGGGCTCCGGCAGAGACGGTCTGCCCGGCGTTGGTGCCGTAGAACGGGGTGGCGAAGTCGCTGATGAACTGGGCGCGATCTTTACGCAGCCCGTCGCGAATGCCGTCGAACACGCTCTGATCCACACCCTGCGGGAAGGTATCCGATTTGCCGAAGATTGGCGTGACCGCGCCCAGCAGCGCCAGACCGGCGACGCGCGCGCTGCCGTAGTTGTTGATGTAGCGCGTCACGTCGCCGCCGCCCATGGAGAAGCCCACCAGCGTCACTTCGCGCAGGTCCAGGGTGGTGATCAGGTCGTTGATGTCGGACGCAAAGGTGTCGTAGTCGTAGCCGTTCCACGGCTGATCCGAGCGGCCAAACCCGCGACGGTCAAAGGCGATGGCGCGGAAACCGCGCTCGGCCAGGTAGTTCAACTGGCTGTCCCACATGTCGCCGTCCAGCGGCCAGCCGTGGCTGAAGAGAATCGGTTTGCCCGCGCCGCCTTCTTTGTAGTAAATCTGCGTGCCGTCTTTTGCCTTAAACGTTGCCATAGTGTGTTCCTGTGCAGGTGATGGTTATGGTTATACCGGCGCGACCAGATAACGAATTGCCGGTGATGTTGTGCCCTGATGAAAAGCCAGAACGCGGCTTTGCAGCAGGAGGTCATTCATGGTGTGGCGCTCCTGCTGGCGCAGATGCTCAATCCACGAGCCCATCAGGAAGGTTTCAATAAACAGGCCGGGGCGCTCAATATCCTCATATACCGCCCAGCTCATCGCTCCTGCGCGGCGTCGCACCCTGCGCAGCTCGTGGACCGCCTCCAGGAAGGCTTTCGCGTTGTGCGGGTCGATGATGTACTCGTGCGAGACCAGCACCGGGCCGCGCTCGTTCGGCAGGTCGATCTCCACGCCGTCCAGCGGCTGTCCGCTCAGGTCGAGGTTTAATTCCGGGTCTTTCTCCAGCTTCCAGCGGAACACGGTGGCGCTTGCCAGCACCATACCAAGCGTGGCGACAACCAGCGCGGTCGGGGTGCCGAACCGGGAGGCAATCTGCCCCCAGATGGCGCTGCCCGTGGTCATTGAGCCGAAGAACACCGTCAGGTAAACCGCCAGCGCCCGGGCCTTCACCCAGCGGGCGGCGCTGCGCTGCGCGCCGAGGTTCAGCGTCGAGAGCACCGCAATCCACGCGAAGCCGGTGAAGAACTCAAACAGGTTGAGCAGCCAGACGTGGCGCACAAACGCCAGCGCCAGCATGGTGAGGGCAAAGACCAGGCTCGCGGCCACCATCAGCCGGTCGGCGTTCAGCCGCTGGCGCAGGCGCGGCAGCAGAATGGCCCCGGCAATGGCGCCCAGGCCAATGCACGCCAGCATCACGCCGTAACCCGCCGGGCCTAAGCCCAGCTCGCGGCGCGCCACCAGCGGCAGCAGTGCCCAGCCCGCGCTTCCGAAAACGAAGAAGGCCACGGTACGCACCAGCACGTTGCGCAGCACCGGTGCGGCGTGCACGTAGCGGATGCCGGTGCGCACCGCAGAGAAGAAGTGCTCCGGCGGCAGACGCTGAATGGACGGGGCCGGACGCCAGCGCCACAGCACCCACGCCACGCCAATCACGGACAGCGCGTTCAGGGCGAACACCATCCACGGCCCGGCGAGCGACAGCAGGAAACCGCCCAGCGCGGGGCCAATCGCCCGGCTGATGTTCACCCCGAGCGAGTTCAGCGCCACGGCGGCGCCCAGCTCCGGCTTGCTCACCAGATCGGGCACCACGGCCTGGAACGGCGGCGAGCTCATCGCCGCCCCCACGCTCAGCAGAAACGTCGCCACCAGCAGAACGGCGGGGGTGACGTGTCCGGTGAAGGAAAGCACCGTCAGCCCGGCGGCGGCGATGAACACCCACAGCTGGGAGAAGAGCAGGTATTTACGCCGGTCAACGATGTCCGCCATCACCCCGGACGGCAGGGCGAAGAGGAACATCGGCAGGCTGCTGGCCGCCTGCACCAGCGCGATATCCAGCGGGTCGGCGCTCAGGGTCAGCATGCTCCAGTTGATGCCGACGTCGCTCATCCATGAGCCGACGTTAGAGACCACCGTGGCGATCCACAGCATGCGGAACACCGGCTGGCTCAGCGGCTGCCAGGGAGAAACCGTCGATGCGGGCGTCGTCTCGACGTGTGCGTCGCGAACGTCGTTAACCTGGGTCATGCGAACCTCTCCGCTGCCTTACGCTGCAGTCGCCACTGGCCCGGCCCGGTGAGGGCAAGGGTGGTGAAGATAATCAGCAGCAGCCAGCCAAACTGCCCTTCAGCAATTGACCAGTTCGGGTGGACCGCCAGCATCGCCACCAGCAGCACGGCGATAATCGGCAGGCACGCCAGGCGGGTGTAGACGCCCGCAATGATCAACAGCGGGCAGATCACCTCGGCGACAATCGCCGGGATCAGGCTGGCGTAAGGCCCGAAGCCGAACGGATCTTCAATGCGCGTCAGCTCTTCGCTGAAGTGCAGCACCTTCGGCAGGCCGTGCACGTACAGCAGCAGCAGGCTGCCGGTCAGGCGCAGGAAGAACAGCCCCAGGTCGATTCGGGGCGGCATAGTGGTGTTTTTCATCAGAATGCAAAGCAGCTGCAGCCCAGCGCCCCCCAGAAAGCGTTATCGTCTGACACCGGCATCTCTGAGGTGCGGGCGAAATCATGCTGGTGGCTGTGAACCCCGCACGGGCCGCTGCAGTGGTGGACGGCGCTCATGCCCACGCGTGCGGCCTGCGGCGGCGCGCTGCGGTAGTGGCCCGGCACCTTCACCACCGGGGACCACTCGGGCAGAACCGGAATAGCAGGCGGCGCGAGCGGGCCAAAGCTGCCTGCGGCGTAGACGATGCCGCCGTTCACCACCGTCAGGACGGACTCGATGCCCTTGATCTCCTCTTCCGGCACGCGGAAGTAGTCTTTGCTGAGAACGGCCAGATCGGCGAGCTGGCCGACCTTGATCTGCCCCTTCTGGTTCTGCTCGCTGGAGAACCACGCGCTGCCCTGGGTCCAGAGCATCAGGGCGGTATCGCGATCCAGACGGGCGCTGTGATCGTACATCTGCATCCCGCCAACGGTGCGACCGGAGACCAGCCAGTAGAGCGCGGTCCACGGGTTGTAGCTCGCCACGCGGGTGGCGTCCGTTCCTAAGCCCACCGGCACGCCGGTCTCAAGCATTTTCGCTACCGGCGGCGTGTGGCGGGTGGCTTCAATGCCGTAACGCTCGGCAAAGTACTCCCCCTGGAAGGCCATGCGGTGCTGCACGGCAATGCCGCCGCCCAGCGCTTTGATGCGGTCGATGTTGGCCTGGGTAACGGTTTCCGCGTGGTCGAAGAACCAGTGCAGGCCGTTGAACGGAATGTCGCGGTTCACCTTCTCGAATACGTCCAGCATGCGGCTGATGGATTCGTTATAGGTAGCGTGCAGGCGGAACGGCCAGCGGTGCTCCACCAGATGGCGCACCACGCGCTCCAGCTCGTCCTCCATGCCCGGCGCGAGGTCCGGGCGCGGCTCGAGGAAGTCTTCAAAATCGGCGGCGGAGAAGACCAGCATCTCGCCCGCGCCGTTGTGGCGGAAGAAGTCGCTGCCCTGGCCCGGCGTGAGCATGTCGGTCCATTTTTCAAAGTCTTCCAGCTCGTGGCCCGGACGCTGGGTAAACAGGTTGTAGGCGATGCGGATGGTCATCTGCTTTTTCTCGTGCAGCTCGGCAATCACCTCGTAATCTTCCGGGTAGTTCTGGAAGCCGCCGCCCGCGTCGATGGCGCTGGTCAGCCCCAGACGGTTCAGCTCGCGCATGAACTGGCGGGTGGAGTTGACCTGCTGCTCCAGCGGCAGCTTCGGCCCTTTGGCCAGCGTGGCGTAGAGGATCATAGCGTTCGGACGGGCAATCAGCATCCCGGTCGGGTTGCCGTTGGCGTCGCGCTGGATCTCGCCGCCCGGCGGGTTTGGCGTGTCTTTGGTGTAGCCGACCACCTTCAGCGCGGCGCGGTTGAGCAGGGCGCGGTCGTACAGGTGCAGGATGAAGACCGGGGTATCCGGCGCGGCGTCGTTGATCTCGTCCAGCGTCGGCATGCGGCGCTCGGCAAACTGGAACTCGGTCCAGCCGCCCACCACGCGCACCCACTGGGGTGACGGCGTGCGCAGGGCCTGCTCTTTTAGCATCCGCAGGGCGTCGGCCAGCGAGGGCACGCCTTCCCAGCGCAGCTCAAGGTTGTAGTTCAGCCCGCCACGGATCAGGTGCAGGTGCGAGTCGTTCAGGCCGGGGATGGCGGTGTGGCCTTTCAAATCCACCACTTTGGTACCGTCGCAGTGGTGTTGCATCACCTCGGCGACGGTACCTACTTCCAGAAATTTTCCGTCGCGCACGGCAACCGCTTCCGCGACAGGATTCTCGCGATCGACGGTGTGAAACTGGCCGTTAACCAGAATGAGATCGGCTTTACCGAGGGTAACCATAACTGCTCCTGACTGAGAGGGGAATGGTCAGGATTATGGGAACCGGTTTCGGCAAAGATCCAGTTATACAATAGGATAGGTATACCAAAGTATAACTATACCTAAGGTTAACTATACGAAGAGATAATTACGCGCGGAGAGGGAAAACCGCAGGATGAGAGTGACTTTATCGTCGCGGCGCTCGCGGCGATTTCTACCCTTAACCACTGGAAAATGCTATGACCTCTTCAAAGCTCGAAGTGTTAACCCCTGCTAACTGTCAGGTAATCTTTATCGATCACCAGCCTCAGATGGCGTTTGGCGTGCAGTCTATTGACCGTCAGGTGCTGAAAAACAACACCGTGGCGCTGGCGAAAGCGGCTAAGGTGTTCAACATTCCAACCATCATCACCACCGTTGAGACCGAAAGCTTCTCCGGCAATACCTATCCTGAGCTGCTGGACGTGTTCCCGGGTCAGGACATTCTGGAGCGTACCTCCATGAACTCCTGGGACGACCAGAAGGTGCGCGACGCGCTGAAGGCCAACGGCAAGAAGAAGGTGGTGGTTGCCGGTCTGTGGACCGAAGTGTGCAATAACAGCTTCGCCCTCTGCGCGATGCTCGAAGGCGACTACGAAATTTATATGGTGGCGGACGCGTCCGGCGGCACCTCCAAAGAAGCCCACGACTACGCGATGCAGCGCATGATCCAGGCGGGCGTGATCCCGGTGACCTGGCAGCAGGTGATGCTGGAGTGGCAGCGCGACTGGGCGCGTAAAGAGACCTATACCGCGGTGATGGACATCGTGCGCGAGCACTCCGGCGCGTACGGCATGGGCGTCGATTACGCCTACACCATGGTGCACAAAGCGCCGTCTCGCCAGAAGAGCGAGCACCGCACCTTAGCGCCGGTCCCGGCTCGCTAAGTTCCGCTGGCGGGCTGGTCCCTCATCCGGCTCGCCGCTGCCTCTTTCTCTGGAGTTCACAATGAGTACTGGGCTGATATCCCTTGCGGCAGGCGTGTTGATTGGCCTGATGTATGCCGTGCTGAAGGTGCGCTCCCCCGCGCCGCCCGCGCTGGCGTTGATTGGCCTGCTGGGGATGCTGGCGGGTGAACAGGCGACGCGTCATCTGTTATCCCGGGACGGCGTGCCTCCTCCTCAGGTGACCGTGCCGCAGGCTAAATCGCAGACGGGAGCGTCCTCATGAAGGCATGGATAATTTCGCTGGTGTGCGGCGTGGTTGCTGGGGTAATTTACGCCCTGCTCGACGTTCATTCCCCGGCACCGCCGGTTGTCGCCCTGCTTGGCCTGTTCGGCATGCTGGTGGGCGAACAGCTCATCCCGGTGGGACGACGTTTACTGAGTCGCGAACCGCTCACCCTCGCCTGGTTTCGTCACGAATGCGTACCGAAAATCAGCGGCTCGGCGCCCCCTGCGCCCGCGAAGGACGATCGCGACGTATAATGATTTTTTAGAGGAAAGACAGCATGACGCTGCCGTGGCGCATTGCCATCATTGATGACGAACGTTCCGTCCGCAGCGGGCTGAGTAATCTCCTGGAGTCGGAAGGGTATTCGACCGATACGTTTGATTCGGCAGAGGTATTTCTGAGCCATCCGCTTGCCCTGTCCGGCGCGGCGTTGGTGATCACCGACATCAAGCTGCGGGGCATGAGCGGCCTGGAGCTGTTTGAAAAGCTGCGCCTGCTGGCCGTACCGCCTCCGCCCGTGCTCTTTATCTCCGGTCATGCTGATGAAAATATGCAGCGGTACGCTCTCGGTCTGGGCGCCGCTGCATTTTTGCGTAAGCCCATTAACATCGATATTCTGCTGGATCATATTCAGCGGGAGCTGGCCCGCCGACAATAAGGATCGCGGATGAACGAACACGAGCAGCCTGCATTCTGGCCCGCCCAGGGGAATCTTCACCAGGGGCGGGTTTTTGTCCTTAAAGAGGATGTGATTTTTACCGTGCTGGCGCAGGAGGGCGGAATCGCCTGGATGCACGCGCGACATCCTCATTCCGGCGGCTCATTTATTATCGCCACCGCGGTCAGCGATGAAGAGGAAGAGCGGGCCACCCGGCTGCTGAAAAACGAGTTTGCGCTGCGTGACGCGCTGCAGGACAGCTGGGCCATTCGCGCCGTCGCATCCACCCAGTACCGGGGGCGCTTCGCGCTGGTGTATGCGCCGTTTGCGTTTGAGCTGCTGGCGCGGCGCGCGGGCAGGGCGATCTCGGGTATCACGCGCTTTATCGAGATGGCGATCCAGATCTGCGTTCCCCTGCGCCAGATGCATCTGCAAAACCTGATCCACGGCGATATCAAGCCCGGCACGATTTTTGTTCATCACGATGCCACCTGCCGTCTGGGCAGCTTTGGCCTCTCCTGTAGCCTCTCCGGAGCCTTCACCCAGACCCGGCTTGCCGTGTCCGGCGGCACTCCCGCCTATATGTCTCCAGAGCACACCACCCGCACCCAGCGCCCCGTCGACAGCCGCAGCGATCTCTACAGCCTCGGCATGGTGCTGTATGAACTCCTGACCGGACGCCTGCCGTTTGAGCTGGGAGAGGACGAGCAGATCAACTGGGCGCACTATCATATTGCCTCGGCGCCGCTGGCCCCGGATGCGATCCGCCCGGACGTGCCGGGAATGCTGTCGACCATCATCCTGAAGCTGCTGGAAAAGAACCCTGATAACCGCTACCAGACGGTCGACGGGCTGATTGCCGACCTCCGCCGCTGTCAGGCGACGTTAACCTGCGAGGGCGAGATCGTCGCCTTTACCCCCGGTCAGCAGGATCGCACTCCGGCGATCCATCTGGCGGACTCCCTGTTTGCGACGCATCCGCAGGCGAATGACGTTATTGCCGCGTTTGAGCGGGTGGGGCAGAGCCTGGTACCGGAGCTGGTGACGATCGGCGGGCCGTCCGGGATCGGCAAATCCTCCATTATCGCGACGGCGCTTAAAACGCTGCAGCAGCGTACGGTGCTGCTGGCGGTGGGCAAAGTCGATCAGTTTTCACCGTCGTTGCCTTACGGCGTATTAAGCTCTGCGTTCCGCGCCCTGACGCTGCACCTGCTGGGGCTGCCCGCAAACGACGTGGCGAAGTGGAAAATCCGCCTGTCTCGCGCCCTGGAGGGACACGAGGCGCTGGCCGTCAGCCTGGTGCCCGAGCTGGGACTGCTGCTTGAGAGCAAGCCGCGCTTCTCGACGGATACGTTTACCATTGATGCCCGGGCGCGCTTCAGCCATATGGTGCTGGCGCTGGTGAAGACCTTTGCCTCGCAGGGCTGCCCGCTGGTGCTGGTGCTCGACGATCTCCAGTGGAGCGACGCTGCCAGCCTGCACACGCTCAAATATCTGCTGATGAACTGCGGCTCTATCCCGCTGCTGGTGGTTGTGGCGCACCGCGACATCGGTTCGTTGTCCGACCCCGCACTGCAACAGCAGCTGGCAAGCCTGCCGGAAGCGGCGCAAAACGCGAGCGAGATTGTCCCGCAGGCGCTCTCTGTCAAAGCCGTGTCCCGCTGGCTGGGGACGGTATTTCGCACCCGCAGCACGGCGACGGCCGATCTCGCCACGCTGATCCACGAGAAGACCGGGGGTAACCCGCTCTTTGTGCACGAGTTTTTCCGCCGTATCGTTGATGACGGGCTGGTAGTACACAACAAATATCAGGACAAGTGGCATTACGATCTGCAGGCGATCCGCGCCCGGCATTACACCGAAAACGTGGTCACCCTGGTGCTGGAGCAGCTCGAAGAACTGCCCGACGAGACGCGTCACCTGCTGGGCAGCATCGCCTGCCTTGGCGGCACGGGCGAGATGGAGATGGTCTGCCGCGTTGTCGGCATGTCGATGGCGGAAATGCGCTATGCGCTGCACCCGGCGGTGATGGCCCAGCTCATCGTGCTGACGGAAAAAGCGTATTCCTTCACCCACGACCGGGTACAGGAGGCCGCCTTCGCGCTGCTGGATCGGCATGAGAAAAGCCATATTCACCTGACGACTGCCAGCCTGCTGGCCGACGCCGCGCGCCAGGCGGCCGGGAACGAACTGCTGTTCCGCGCCGTTCACCACGTCACGGCCGCGCTGGACAGCATTCAGCCCGCGCCGCAGCGCCAGATGTTCCGCGAGCTGAGCCTGCTGGCCGCGCGGCGCGCGAAGCGCTCGGGAGATTACCCGTCGGCACTCAGCTATATTCAGACCGCCAGAGCGCTGGGTAACGCCGGGACGGTGTCGGACTTTATGCTCGATATCGAAGAGGCTAGCTGCGAGTTTGCGCTGGGGCACCTGGAGCGGACCCGCGAGCTGTGTGACGCAATTCTCGGCTGCCCCGGCGCGCTGACCGAAAAGGCGCTGGCGGCCAACCTGCTGGTGGAGGTGTACATTCGCCAGTCGGACAGCCGTCTGGCGCTGGAGGCGGCGCTCTGCTGGCTGGGGGTCTTTGGTATTCAGATCGGCCGCTATCCGGAGGATGCCGACTGCGACGAGGCCTGGGAACACTTCTGCAACCGCGCGAATGACGCGCCACAAAACCTGTTTGCCCAGCTGTCGCGGATGGATAACCCTGAAACCGAAGCGGTGATGAACCTGCTCTACAGCGCCAGCATTTGCGCCAGCTTCATCTGCCCGCGCCTGCACTTTTTACTGCTCTGCCGCATGATGCACCTGACCCTCGACCACGGTATTACCGGCGCCTCCACCACGGCGATGGCCTGGTTTGGCGTGCTGATTGGCCACCGCTACGCCGAATATCGCCTCGGGTTCCAGTACGGCACGCTGGCCCGCGAGCTGGTGAATCGCCACGGCTACGATGCGTTCGAAGCCAAAACCCTGCTGCCGCTCGACCAGCTCAGCGTCTGGACCCAGCCTTTGTCGTTCACCATCGAGTGCGCGAAAGCCTGTTTTACCTCAGCGGTGACCCACGGGGATATGACGATGGCCTGCTTTGCGGCCTGCCACCAGGTGATTAACTTCCTCTCGCGGGGCGATCACCTGGACGGGGTGCTGACCAGCATCGATCGCGGCCTGGCGTTTGTGCGTAAAACCCACTTCCAGGACGTGGAGACCATTTTGATGGTGCAGCGCGGCTACGTTGAGTTCCTGCGCACGCCGGTCATCGGCACCTGGACCGCGTCGCAGGTATTGCCGGAGGCGCTGCTGCCCGCGTCGCCGGAGCAGGCGCCGGAGCAGACCTCCACCATGCTGTTCTGGTACTGGCTCTACCGCGGTATGGCCCACTTTACCTGCGGGGAGTATGCCGACGCGCAGGCGGATCTGGAGATGGCGGGGTGGTACGCGTGGTCTGCGCCGGGGCACATCCATCTGCTGGATTACCATCTTTACAGCGCGCTGGCGCTTTCCCGTCAGCTGACGCCGGAGACCTTCTCGGCGAACCACCGTCGCAGCATTCACGCCCACTATGACAAAATCGCCCTCTGGGCGCGCGTTAATCCCGGCACGTTCGCGGATAAAGAGGCGCTGATCTACGCCGAAATCGTGCGTCTGGACGGGATGAACAGCATTGCGCTTGAGCAGTATGAGAAGGCGGTCCGGCTCTCCCGCGAGGGCGGGTTTAACCCGATCAACGCCCTGGCCCACGAGCTGGCGGGGCGCTTTGCGCTGGCCTGCGGCTACCCGACCGCCTCGGACGCCCACTTCCGCGGCTCTATTGCCGCCTGGGGGCGCGCGGGCGCGCAGGCCAAGGTGCGCCAGCTGGAGCAGGATTTCCCGCACCTGCTGGCCTCCGGGCAGGCCAGCGCCTACGACACGGTGGCGTTCGCCCAGAACGAGACCATCCGCGATCTGCAAAGCGTTATCAAAGCCTCCCGCGCGCTGTCGGAAGAGATTAATCTTGAGCGCCTGATCGAAAACCTGATGACCATCCTGCTCGAACGCGCCGGGGCGCAGCGTGGCCTGCTGCTGCGCGTGAGCGATAACCTTATCCCTGAGATCGAGGCCAGCGCCTGGACCAGCACCGAGGGCGTGCGGGTGCGGATCCTGAAAGACGTGCCGACGGCGACCGACCTGCCGCTGTCGGTGCTGGCGGCGGTGATCCGCACCGGGCAGGAGATCCGCACTGGCAGGCCGGAGGAGTTCCATCCCTTCAGCCAGGACCCTTATCTTGTGACCTCGGGGGCGGCGGTCATGTGCGTTCCGATGTTCAAACAGGCGCGGCTGGTGGGCGTGCTCTATCTCGAAAACCGCCTGATGCCGGAGGTCTTCACCGCCGAGCACTCGCGCGTGGTGAGCCTGCTGGGCGCGCAGGCAGCGGTATCCCTGGAGACGGCGCGGCTGTACGCCGAGCTGCTGGCGGAGAACATCCAGCGCCGCCGGGTGGAGAAAGAGCTGCGATCCAGCCAGACCTCGCTGATGCTGGGCGAGCAGATCAGCCACACCGGCAGCTGGCGCTGGGAACTGGAGCAGGATCTGATGTATGTCTCGGAAGAGTACGCCCGCATTCTCGGCCTGCCCGAGCAGCAAAAGATGATCTCCATGGCAGAGTTTTTGACCTTCGTCCATGAGGACGATTACGCCCGCATCAGCGCCATCGTCACCCAAAGCGTGCGCGAAGGTCTCTCCATGCGCGCGGAGTTTCGCGTCAAGCGTCCCGATGGCTCGACGCGCTACATCCTCGGAATTGGCGATCCGGTGGGCGTGGGCAGCGAGGTGAACGAGTACTACGGCATTATCACCGATATCACCAGCCAGCGCGCCGCGGAGGATGCCATGCGGGTGGCGCAGGCGGATCTGGCGCGGGTGTCCCGGGCCACCACCGTCGGACAGCTGACCTCCTCCATCGCCCATGAGATCAACCAGCCGCTGATGTCGATCGTCTCGAACGCCGGAGCGAGCCTGCGCTGGCTCAGCCGCGAGCCCGCCCGGCTGGATAAAGTGCGGGAAGGGCTGGAGGAGATCGCCGCGGAAGGTGCGCGGGCGGGGGAGATCATTCGCAGCATTCAGTCCCTGACGCGCAAGCAGGATCCCACCTTCTCGCGCATCGATCTGCACTATCTAATCCACCATATCATCGCGCTTTCGCGCAGCGAGCTGGAGCAGCGACACATAAGCGTTGATTATCTGTTGAACGCCAGCGACAGCTTTATCACCGGCGATAGCGTGCAGATCCAGCAGGTGCTGTTGAATCTGGTGATGAACGCGGTAGAGGCGATGGCCGAGGTGAAGGATCGCGCCTGCACCATTACCCTCAGCACCGCCAACGCGGACGGGAAAGCGATCGTCGAGATTGCCGATACCGGCAGCGGCATTGAGCCCGAGCGGCTGGAGCAGATTTTTGACTCGTTCTATTCCACCAAGCCACAGGGAATGGGGATGGGGCTGACCATCAGCGCCAGCATCATCGAGCGCCACTGCGGGAAGCTGAGCGCGCGCCGCCGGGAGCCGTACGGCACTGTGTTTGCGTTTGCGCTGCCGCTGGCGGCGCAGGAAGGGTAAACGTTACTCCGCCGGCTGGCTTTTGGTCAGGCGCTCAACGGCCCTGACCAGCTCGGCCACGGAACGCACCTGCATTTTCTCCATCACGCGGCGGCGGTGCACCTTCACCGTGATCTCGCTAACGCCCAGCTCGGCGGCAATTTGCTTGTTCAGCATGCCGCTTATCGCCAGCGTCAGCACCTCGTGTTCGCGCGGGGTGAGGGACATATGGCGCTGCTTCAGGGCGTAGTGCTCTTTATTGCGCACGGCGTTGTGTTCCGCCAGCTGAAGCGCGGATTCAATGGCGTCGATAAGCGCGTTAGATTCGACGGGCTTGGTGAGGAATTCGTACGCGCCGCCTTTAATGGCGCGCACCGACATCGGGATGGTGCCGTGGCCGGTGAGAAAAATAATCGGGATCTCGCGCCCGCTGTCCTTAAGGGCGTCAGCCACCTCAAAACCCGAGATGGTGGGCATTTGCATATCAAGAACCACGCACGACGGGAGCTCTTCAAAGCGGTACTGAAGAAACGCTTCTGCCGATGAAAAGCCGACGGCGTTTAGGCCTGCCGATTCCAGCAGCCCAATCACGGACTGCCTGACTGCGTCATCGTCATCTACAACATACACAATGTGTTCCATTCACCGCCCCGGTGCTGATTGACATGTCGAGGATGCAAACAGTCACTACGGCGACGTAAGAGACTGTTTATGCTGACTTTCATCTTAACACATTAACTATCATTATCATTTAACAATATGATAACCGTATGAAGTATAGCGAGCCGGGGCGGGAGTGGTGAAGGAACGAAACGCGTGCAACATGGGCAGTATGCCCCAGCGCCCTCGTTATTTGTCGGTGAGGACTTTGATCGGTAAAACAGGCTACACTCTGGTTTTGAGCGCTAAATGCTGAGGACATAACAATGCACTACACACTGAAAGAGAGCGACAAGGATAAAGCTGAAGGGTCAAACGGCGCGGGCGCTCTGCAGCAAAAACTGCTGGAGTCTCGTTCGATTGTGATCTCCGGTGAGATCAATCAGGAGCTGGCGCAGAAAGTGATCACCCAGATGATCCTGCTGCAAAGCGTCAGCAACGATCCGATCAAGCTGTACATCAACAGCCAGGGCGGCCACGTGGAAGCGGGCGACACCATTCACGACTTCATCAAATTCATTCGCCCGGAAGTGCACGTTATCGGCACCGGCTGGGTGGCGAGCGCCGGGATAACCATCTTCCTGGCAGCGAAAAAAGAGCACCGCTACTCGCTGCCGAATACCCGCTTTATGATCCACCAGCCGCTGGGCGGCGTGCGCGGTCAGGCAACGGATATTGAGATCGAAGCGCGCGAGATTATCCGCATGCTGGATCGCGTGAACAAGCTGATCGCTGACGCCACCGGCCAGCCGCTGGAAAAAGTGAAAAAAGACACCGACCGCAACTTCTGGATGTCTCCGGCAGAAGCGCTGGACTACGGCATCGTGGGCAAGCTGATCACCCATTATGACGAGCTGAAGCTGGATTAAGTTTTCGCGGCGTGTTTGTGTCGGGTGACGGCCTCGCCTTACCCGACCTACACGCTTTTTACCCTCGCTTGACCCACGACAAAGCAGCCCTCCACGCTCTCCACCATAATCGCGCCTGTTTCCCTTCTCACTGGTGCTACCCATGGCGTATCAACTGAACCTGAACTGGCCGGAATTTCTTGAGAGATACTGGCAAAAACAACCCGTTGTGCTGAAAAATGCCTTCCCGAATTTTGTCGACCCGATCACCCCGGATGAGCTGGCAGGGCTGGCGATGGAGCCGGAAGTCGATAGCCGTCTGGTAAGCCATTTCAACGGTAAATGGCAGGCCAGCAACGGTCCGTTTGAGCACTTCGACGATCTGGGCGAAACCGGCTGGTCGCTGCTGGCGCAGGCGGTGAACCACTGGCATATGCCCGCCGCGGAGCTGGTGCGTCCGTTCCGCGTTCTGCCGGACTGGCGTCTGGACGACCTGATGATCTCCTTCTCCGTGCCCGGCGGCGGCGTGGGTCCGCATATCGATCAGTACGACGTGTTCATCATTCAGGGGATGGGCAGCCGCCGCTGGCGCGTGGGCGACAAGCTTCCGATGCGCCAGTTCTGCCCGCATCCGGCGCTGCTGCATGTCGATCCGTTCGAGCCGATTATCGACGAAGATCTGGCCCCGGGCGATATCCTCTACATCCCGCCAGGATTCCCGCACGACGGCTTTACCCATGAAACGGCGCTCAACTACTCCGTCGGCTTCCGCGGGCCGAACGGCCGCGATCTGATCAGCAGCTTCGCCGACTACGCGCTGGAAAACGATCTGGGCGGCGAGCACTACAGCGATCCGGATCTGACCTGCCGCGAACACCCGGGCCGCGTGGAGCAGTACGAGCTCGATCGCATTCGTCAGATGATGATCGACATGATCGGCAAGCCTGATGATTTCACAAAATGGTTCGGCAGCTTTGTCTCCACGCCGCGTCACGAGCTGGATATCGCCGCCGCCGAGCCGCCTTACTCGCCGGAAGAGGTGCTGGACGCGCTGCAGGGCGGCGAAACGCTGTCTCGCCTGAGCGGCCTGCGCGTGCTGAACGTCAACGGCAGCTTCTTTATCAACAGCGAACAGCTGGAGACGGTAGACACGAAGGCGGCGGATGCGCTGTGCCGCTACACCGAACTCGGCCAGGCCGAGCTGGGCGATGCGCTGAATAACCCGGCGTTTGTCGAAGAGCTCACCGGGCTGATTAACCAGGGGTACTGGTACTTCGACGAGTAGTGCGGACGGTTTTCTCCCTCTCCCTGTGGGAGAGGGTCGGAGTGAGGGCACCAGGCCGCACTAGCCCTCCTCCATCGCAATCACAATCGCCTCGCCCATCTTCTTCAACGCCTCGCGATTTTTCTCCGTCGGCGGCAGCGCCACGTTGATCCGCAGGCAGTTGCGGTACTTCCCTGATGCGGAAAACAGCGACCCGGCCGCGGCCTGGATCTTCAGCCGACAGAGCTGCTTGCTGACGCACACCATGTCGACCTTCTCCGGCAGCTCAATCCACAGCAGGAAGCTGCCCTGTGGGCGCGTGACGCAAATCTCTGCTGGAAAGTACTGCCGTACCCAGCAGGTGTAAGTTTCCATATTCTGCTGATAAATCTGGCGCATGCGGCGCACGTGGCGATGGTAATGACCGTCGCGAATAAACGCCGCCACCGCCATCTGCGTGCCCGGCACGTTAAACCCGCCGGCGGCGTATTTCATGTGCATCACCCGGTCGTAGTAGCGTCCCGGTACAATCCAGCCGACGCGCAGGCCCGGCGCCACGGTTTTGGTAAACGAGCTGCAGAGGATCACGCGGCCGTCGATATCCATCGAATGAATGGTGCGCGGGCGCGGGTACTCCGCCGCCAGCTCGCCGTAAATGTCATCCTCAACAATCACGATATCGTGCCGCTGGGCGAGGGCCAGCACCTGCTTTTTCCGTGCCTCCGGCATGATAAACCCGAGCGGGTTATTGCAGTTGGGCACCAGAATCACTGCTTTGATCGGCCACTGCTCCAGCGCCAGCTCTAACGCTTCGATGCTAATCCCGGTTTCAGAGTCGGTAGGAATTTCAATCGCCTTGATATCAAACCCGCGCAGCATCTGCATGGTGCCGTGAAACGATGGCGATTCCACCGCCACGATATCTCCAGGTTTGCATACCGAGAGCAGGGCGATGGATAGCGCACCGTGGCAGCCGTTGGTAATCACAATGTCGCTTGCCGAGACGGTGGAGCCGCCGTCCAGCATCAGGCGCGCGATCTGCTCGCGCAGCTCCAGGCGCCCGTCGAGCACGTCATAGCTCAGCATCTCGCCGGGGTTATGCTGTGCGATGCGGCTCATCTCGCGCCACAGGGGCTTCAGGCTCGGCTGGTTAATGTCCGGCGAACCGCCGCCAAAGGAGATCATCTCTTTGTCGGCGCGGGCGTCCAGCAGCATCATCACCTCATCCCACTGGGTAACGTCCACGGGGCGCTGCACCGGGCGCGTCATCGCCGGGACGGGCGGCTGGGCTTTTCGCGGTGAGACAAAATAGCCGGAGCGCGGCTGAGGGGTTATCAACTGGAGGTTTTCGAGGATCTGGTAGGCCTGCTGTATGGTGCTGATGCTCACGCCGTGCTCCTGGCTCAGCGCACGCACCGACGGCAAACGTTCACCGCTGCGATACAGACCTTGTTGAATGCGTTCTGCCAGAAGGTTGGCGAGATGTTGATAGCGCGTCATGCTGTATCCTTTGTTTTCACCATACAGATTATAAAACCAGTACAGATTGCTGCGAAAATTGGCATGCAGATACTGTTTTAGCGGATCTGTATGTTAAACAAAAGCTGTTTTTGCATCTGTATTGCACGGGTGGATTTCAGGGATGATAACCCCACTGGCACAGTGAGGAGAGCATCATGGAATTCTACGAGAATCGTTCAAAACGTTCGTTCGTCGTGTTTGTGTGGATCGGAAAAACGATCTGCAACTGGTATCGCATCAACCGTACCCGCCGCATCCTGAGCCAGATGAGCGACGAGCAGCTGAAGGACGTTGGTTTATCCCGCAATGATATTTAAACCCCAGGCCGGGTAAGGCGCAGCCGCACCCGGCGATGTTTAGCGCAACAGCTCAAGCGTCTGCCGCTTCGGCCTTTCCAGCAGCTCAACCGCCTCTTCATACGAGCGCACGTTGTTATAGCCCATCACCAGCCCGTAGCGTTTGCCCGACCCGCGATACCACTCCGAGAGCGCATTGACCTGCAGCTGCTGTTCCTGCCAGCAGTGCGCCACTTCCTGGTCAAGGCTTCCTTTGGTCAGGAACGCCACGATATGCATCCCGCCGTCGTTTTGCTCGGTGAAAAACAGATCGCCATACACCTCCTGCAGGGCGGCAATCATCCAGTCGCGGCGGGTCTGATACAGCGCGCGCATCTTTTTCAGGTGACGGAAAAAGTGCCCTTCGTTGAGAAACGCGGTGAGGATCTTTTGCGTCAGCACCGGCTGGCCGCTGGTGGTGATGTCCGCGCAGTCGGTAAAGGCTCCGACGGTGCTGGCGGGCATCACCACGTAGCCCATGCGCAGCGACGGCATGATTGTTTTACTGAAGGTGCCCATAAAAATCACCCGGTCGTGCTGGTCGAGGCTTTTCAGCGACGGCAGCACCTTGCGGGTATAGTGGAATTCCCCGTCGTAATCGTCTTCGATAATCCACGCCTCGTTCTGGCTGGCCCAGTCGAGCAGCTGCTGCTTGCGCGGCAGGGAGAGCGTTACCGCCAGCGGGCTCTGGTGCGACGGGGTGACGATGGCAAAACGTGCGTCGCGATGGTAGCGGAGCAGGTAGTCCGTATCGATGCCGCAGCGATCGACCGGCACGGTGTGCAGGCGCGGCACGATCCGCTTGAGCAGCTGCTGGCCCATAAAATAGCCCGGATCTTCAAACAATACCTTGTCGCTGCGGCTGGCGAGGGTGTCGAGGATCAGCCGCAGGCTACCGCTGTAGCCGCTGGTGATCAGCACCTGTTCGGCGCTGCAGGACAGCCCGCGCGAGATGTTGAGATAGCTGGCGATGGCCTGACGCAGCGGATACCAGCCCAGAACGGGCGGGTTGAGCATCTCCTCCTGACGCATAGCCCGCGTCGCCTGGCCCGCCAGCAGCAGCCACTTTTTATACGGGAAGCTGTCGAGGGCCGGGATGCCGGGGCGCAGAAACCCCGCCCGCTCGCGCTGGCTGATGAGCGATGCCGGAAGCGTGCCGGTGGGCTGTTCCGCGGGGGCTGTCTTGTCCGGCAACAGTAAGTCCGGGTTAACCCGCGTGCCGCGCGCCCCCTGGCTCACCAGATACCCTTCGCCCGTCAGAATGGCATACGCCGTTTCGACGGTTTTACGCGCCACCTTCAGCTCTTCGGCTAGCACGCGGATGGCAGGCACCTTATCGCCCGGCTTCAGCACGCCGCGCATGATGTTGTCGCGATAGCGGGAATAAATCTCGTGATAGCCCGGCTTCATGTCCTACCTCATTTCACGCTTTTTGTATCTTTTTACTATGTCATGAACGGCGTAGATTTGCCTCATCGCACGGCACATGCCGCACAAAAAGAGGAAAGACCATGAGCACTCGCGTTAACCACCATAAAGTTACACCTGCCCTCGCCAACGCGCTGTCTGCCCTGAGCATGGAGGTGGCAAAAACCTCCATCGACCCGGCGCTGAAGCACCTGATTGACATTCGCGTGTCGCAGCTGAACGGCTGTACGTTCTGTCTGGATATGCACTCAAAAGAGGCCAAAATCGCCGGCGAGCGCGAGCTGCGCCTGTACCATCTGGCGGCCTGGCGCGAGTCCCCGCTGTTCAGCGCCCGCGAGAAAGCGGCGCTGGCGTTCACCGAAGCGCTGACCCAGATTGGCGTTCACGGCGTAAGCGATGCGCTGTACCGCAGCGTGGCGGAGCACTTCTCGGACGTCGAGATTTCAGAGCTGAACTTCGCCATCGTGGCGATCAACGCCTGGAACCGTCTGGGGATCACCTCCCGCATGGCGCCCGGCGCGCTGGACGCGGCGTACGGGCTGAACAAGGCTAACCTGGAATAATTCCGCGCTCGCGGATCATCGCCACCAGCGCCCGCAGTCCCGGCGGGACGTGGCGATGGCCGGGGTAGTACAGGCGCAGCCCGGCAAACGGCTGCGCCCAGTCGTTCAGGACGCTCACCAGTTCCCCGCTTTTCAGCTCGTCCTGAATATAGAGTTCCGGCAAAAATCCCACCCCTAATCCTGCTTTCACGGCGCGGATCGAGGCAAAAAGATCGGACGTCGCAAAGCGCGGCGGCACGGCAAGGGCGTACGTTTCACCCCGACGCGCCAGCTCCCAGCGGTAGATCCCGCCGTGGGCCATGCGCATGCCGATCCCCTGATGTGAAAGCAGATCGTCCGGCGTTTCGGGTATGCCGTGACGGGCGAAATAGGCCGGCGTGGCGGTGACGAGCTGGCGGATCTCACCGGTCAGCGGCACGACGATCATGTCCTGCGGGACGGACTCTTCGAGGCGGATCCCCGCATCATAGCCTTCCGCGACGATGTCGATCATTCGCGCTTCGCTGACGGTCTCTACGCGCATCTTCGGGTAGCGGATCATGAAGTCGATCAGCAGCTGGTCCAGAAAAAGCGTGCCGATATGGTTCGGCACGTTCAGCCGTAACGTTCCGGCGGGTTCCCCTGTTTCGCTGTGGATCTCCTCGCTGGCGAGACGGATCTCCTGCAGGGCGGGGCCGATACGCGCCACGTAGCGCTGTCCGGCGTCGGTAAGCGCCACGCTGCGGGTGGTGCGGTTGAAAAGTCGCGTCTCAAGGCGGCTCTCCAGCCCGGCGACGGCATTACTTACCGCCGTGGCGGACATCCCCAGCTCCTGCGCCGCACCGCGAAAACTGCCGCGCCGCACCACCGCCATCACTACTTCCAGCTCTGTCAGACCTGAACGATGCATAGATTATCCTGAAAATCGAAACAACCCTTGCAGCATAGCGTGGATTATCGCAACGGAGAAGTCGTGACAGACTGGGCTCACAAAGCCTGAGGAGGTTTATATGCACACCATCGAACAGATCTTTATTAACGGCGAGTTTGTTACCCCGCACGGTAGCGAACGTTTTAACTTGTACAACCCGGCGACGGCGCAGGTTATGGGTCAGGTTCGCCTGGCGGATGAGATTGACGCTGAGCGCGCCATTGCGGCGGCAAAAGCGGCGTTTCCGGCGTGGTCGCAAACCACAAAGCAGGAACGCATCGCAGCCCTAAAACGTATGCACGCCGCCGTGGCCGCTCGCCACGACGATCTGCTGGAAGCGGTCATTGAAGAGTACGGCGCGCCCGCCTCGCGATCGGCGTGGATGGCCAGCTATCCGGCGGAGGTGATTGCTCAGGCCATCGAGGCGCTGGAGGCGTTTGAGTTTGTCACCCCCGCAGGTGCAGCGACGGTGCAGATGACGCCGCTTGGGGTGGCCGGGCTTATCACGCCGTGGAACAGCGACGCGGGCTTTATCTGCGGCAAGCTGGCGGCCGCGCTGGCTGCGGGCTGCACGGCGGTGATCAAGCCGAGCGAAATGAGCGCCCTGCAAACGCAGATTGTCACTGAAGCGCTGCGCGATGCTGAATTACCGCCAGGGGTATTTAATATCGTCACCGGACGCGGCGAGACGGTGGGCGAAACCTTCAGCCGCCATCCGGACGTCGCGAAAATCTCGTTTACCGGCTCCACGAATACCGGCAAGGCGATCCTGCGTAACGCGGCGGAAAGCTTTAAGCGCGTGACGCTGGAGTTAGGCGGTAAATCGCCGACGATCCTGCTGGATGATGTGGATCTCGCGCAGGCGATCCCGCTGGTGATCCAGGCCGGGTTTATGAACAGCGGGCAGGCGTGCGTGGCCGGAACGCGCATTCTGGTGCCGCAGGCGCGCAAGGAGGAGATCGAAACCGCGCTGGCGCAGGCCGTGGCGGCGGTGAAATCCGGCGACCCGCGCGATAGCGCGACGGACGTCGGCCCCATGGTAAGCGAAAAGCAGTGGCAGAGGGTGCAGGGCTATATCCGTAAAGGTATCGAAGAGGGGGCACGCCTGCTGGCGGGCGGTGAAGGACGGCCGGAAGGCACGCGGGACGGCTGGTTCGTGCGTCCGACGCTGTTTGCCGACGTGAACAACCGGATGACGATTGCCCGCGACGAGATTTTCGGTCCGGTGCTGTGCGTGATCCCCTATCGTGACGAGGCGGAAGCGATCGCCATTGCCAACGACACCGACTACGGCCTGAGCGCGATGGTGCTGGGTGGTGATGTAAACCGCGCGCGACGCGTGGCGCAGCAGATTGTTTCCGGTCGCGTGCTGGTGAACACCCTGGCTCATGAACCGAAAGCGCCGTTCGGCGGGTTTAAGCACTCCGGTTTGGGGCGCGAGATGGGCGAGTGGGGAATTCGGGCGTTTATGGAGCCGAGGTCGATTGTGGGCTAAAACTTCGCTATTTACCGAAGCATTGTGCTTTTCCATCCCGCATGCTCTCCTCAACATCACCACGGAGAGACCCCCATGATCGCAGTCATTTTTGAAGCTAAAGCCGCGCCTGCCCATCAGGCGCGCTATCTTCAGCTTGCCGCAGAGCTTAAGCCGCTGCTGGCGGACATCGACGGCTTTATTGATATCGAACGGTTCCAGAGCCTGACCACCGACGGCAAAATCCTGTCCCTTTCCTGGTGGCGGGATGAAGAGGCCGTCCGCCGCTGGAAGCAGAACGTCTTTCATCAGGCGGCGCAGGCCGTAGGGCGGGAGTCGATTTTTGCGTACTACCGCATCCGGGTGGCGCAGCTGGTGCGGGAATACAGTTCCGAAACCGGAGGGCATGCCGATGTATGACGTTCATGTCATTTTTCGCGATACCCCCGGTGAACTGGCGCGGTTTGGACAGCTGCTGGGCCGCAACGGCGTGGGGCTGGAGGGCGGTGGCGTATTTGGTACACATGCCCATTTCCTGGTGGAAGACGGGGAAAAAGCGCGACGCGTGTTGCTCGACGCCGGGTTTACCGTACAGGCGGTGCGACAGCCGGTGATCAGAAAGCTTAAGCAGGAACGCCCTGGCGAGCTGGGCGAGATCGCAGCGGCGCTGGCGGCACGCGGCGTGTCTATCCTGACTCAGTACAGCGACCATGCGAATCACCTTATTCTGCTGACGGATGATGATAAGCTGGCCGCTGAGATTACCGAACCCTGGGCGGCCCATGCTTAAGACGAGTTTACCTCCTGACAACAGCGCGATGCTGGAAAAGGCGATTACCGCGGTGGCGGCTGCAATGGCCGATCCGTCGCGCGTGAAGATGCTCTGTGCGCTAATGGACGGGCGTGCGTGGACGGCCACTGAACTGAGTGCGGCGGCAGACGTCGCCCCGTCGACCGCCAGCGGGCATCTCGCCCGTCTGTTGGAGGGAAAGCTGATTACCTGCCTGTCGCAAGGGCGGCACCGCTATTATCGCCTAGCGGGGCACGACGTGGCGGCGCTGGTGGAGCAGATGATGGGGCTTTCGTGGAGCCGCATTACCCCGCCGGAAACCACCGCGCCGAAAGCCATGCGTGAAGCCAGGACCTGCTACGACCATCTCGCAGGCGCGGTGGCGGTGCAGATTTATGATTTCATGCAGGCGGAAGGCTGGCTGGAGGCTGACGGTTCCGCATTGACCCTCTATGGCCGGGAGCAGTTCCTGACGCTCGGCATTTCGTTAAGCGCGCATCCGCGCCGGAAGGCCTGCTGCGCCTGCCTGGACTGGAGCGAGCGGCGGTTTCACCTGGGCGGAGAAGCCGGCGCGTTGCTGCTCGACCATCTGGAAAATAAAGGCTGGATCCAGCGGGTAGCGGGGTATCGGGAGGTGGTTGTGACGGCGTCGGGGAAGGCCGCTGTAAAGAGGCTTTTTAGCCGCTAAAAACGCCCGGTGGCGCTGCGCTTACCGGGCCTACGCGTACATCGCCTCCAGTAACACCTTTCGCAATTCCTGCGCTTTCGCCTCTCGTTTCTTGATAGTTACCCTGATAACTATTATCTTGACCGCGTGTGACGAGAGGTTTCCCCATGAGTGAAGAAGAACTGTTCTGCCGCAGGCCGATGGGCATGCGGATGGCGATGATCGTGCGCCAGTGGCGTGCGGTGATCGACGACGCCATTCTCGATACCGGGTTAACCCAGTCGAGCTGGACGGTGATGATGCAGCTTCATCAGCTCGGGGATAACGTCTCAATGAGTGAGCTGGCGGAGGTGCAGGGCATTGAACTGCCGCCGCTGATGCGCACCCTGACACAGCTGGAAAAGCAGGGTTACCTGCTGCGCGCCACATCGCCTTATGACAAGCGCATCCGGCTTCTGACGCTGACGCCTGAGGGAAAAGCCCTGTTACAAAGGCTCACTCAGGTGATTGAGACGTATCAGGCGCGCGTATCGCAAAACATCGCGCCGGAACATCTCGACATTTTCAGCGCCACGTTGAATCAAATCGCCTGCAATTTGCGGACAATCCGCGAAGAAGATAACAAGACCGAAAAATAATGACCCCTGAACAAAAGTTTGCCCGCTGGGTAAGGGTGAGTATTGCCTCTTTCCTGCTGATGTTTGTCTACTTTATCGTCGCGGATATCTGGATCCCGCTGACGCCGGACTCCACCGTGATGCGCGTGGTGACGCCGGTGTCTCCGCGCGTCTCCGGCTACGTGGCGGCGGTACATGTCCACAACAACAGCCAGGTGAAGAAAGGCGATCTGCTGTTTGAGCTCGACGACACGCCGTTTCGCAATAAGGTGGAAGCGACGCAAATCGCGCTTGAGCAGGCACGCCTGTCCAATGAACAGTTGGACGCGCAGATCGCCGCCGCGCAGGCCAGCCTGAAAACCGCCGTGCTGACCGCGCGTAACGACAAAGTGACCTTTGACCGCTACCAGAAGCTGAGCACGCTGCAGAACGTCTCGCAGGCGGATCTGGATAAGGTTCGCACGACCTGGCAGAGCAGCGAGCAGTCCGTCAGCACGATTCAGGCCAACATCCGCAACCTGCGCATCCAGCGTGGTGAGCGCGAAGAACACCGCAACGTGACGCTGCAAAAATACCGCAACGCGCTGGATGAAGCTGAGCTGAACCTCGGCTGGACGAAGGTCTATGCCCTGGCGGACGGCACGGTCAGTAATTTGCAACTGAGCCCTGGCTTCTACGCCTCATCCGGTTCCGCCGCGCTGGCGCTGGTGAACAACCAGACCGATATCGTGGCCGATTTCCGTGAAAAAAGCCTGCGCCATACCCATCAGGGCACCGATGCGGCCGTGGTGTTTGACGCCTTCCCGGGACACGTTTTCCGCGCCCACGTCACCAGCAGCGACGCGGGGATCCTGGCGGGGCAGGAGGCCGTTAACGGCCAGCTTTCCGAGCCGGAAACCTCCAACCGCTGGGTGCGCGACGCCCAGCGCATGCGCATTCACGTGACGCTGGACGAGCCGCTGCCGAAGCATCTGCCGACCGGCGCCCGCGCGACCGTGCAGCTCTACAATAGCGAAGGGCCGTTTGCGCGCTTTTTCTCCGGGATGCAGATCCACCTGGTGAGCCTGCTTCACTATGTCTATTAGTACCCTGGCGCGGGTATTTACCCCGCACGGCAACATCGTCTATACGGCAAACGATTTCCGGCAGACACTGCGCATCGTTTTTGCCGGGATGATTGCGCTCAGCATCTCCAGCTTTTACAACACCAGCTACGGCGTGTTTTTCGTGGTCTATCCGATCATGCTGCTGTCGCTGGTACCGGTGTTTAATCGCCACGTGGCAAAGCAGTTTATCTTCAGCGCATCGCTCAACTGCGTCGAAATGGTGATTATCATCGGCTACCTGTCGCAATGGCCGGTCATCATGACGCTGGTGGTCTTTGCCCTGTACGTGATGCGTTTTCGCTTTATGAGCAAGGGGCCGCTGTTCCTGTTTGGCTCAATGGGCGTGGTGTGCCAGAGCGTGATGCTCAACTTTATGAGCTACCCCACCACCAACTGGCACACGCTTTTGTTCTCCAACATCGAAGCCAGCGTGATGGCGGTGTGCCTGAGCGCGCTGATGAACTATCTGCTGCCGGACGTGGAGCCCCGCAAGCCGCCGCCGCTGATTGAGAAAGACGACGCCCGCGTGCGCCACGAGTCGCTGCTCTCCGGTACCGTCGCGACGCTGATTTTTGTGGTTTTTCAGATTAGCGACTTAAGCGATTCGCTTTCGGCGCTGATGGCGGGGATTTTGATCCTGTTCCCGATGCACTACCGAGGTTCGGTGATGAGCTCGATCTGGCGCGTGGTCGGCGTGGTGCTGGGCTGTCTCTACATTCTGGTGGTGCAGCTAATACTCTACGATCACAGCAGCCATATGCTGCTGATGATGCCGCTGATTGGCCTCGGCCTGGCGTTTGGCGCGCGACTCCACGTGATGGAAAAGGTGGGGGCGGGCGTGGGCTTTTCCAGCATCACCACCATCGGCATTATGTTCGGGCAGAACATGCACCCCGACACTGACCTGGTGTTCAGCGATCTGTACCGCATCACCTCTGTCACCTTTTCGCTGGTGGCGACGCTGACGATGGTCTTTCTGGTGCACCTGATCCTGAACCGCTTCGAGGCGACCCGCTACGTCATCGCGCCGCCAAAAACGGATTAATGCCCCAGCACGGCAGGCAGCTGCGAGAGTAAAAACAGGATCAGGCCAATCGTCCCGCCCACCAGGGTTCCGTTGACGCGGATAAACTGCAGATCCTTGTCAATGTTCAGCTCAATCTGGCGTGACATGTCTTTGGCGTCCCAGCTTTTCACCGTGTCGCTGATGTGGCGGGTCAGAAACGCCGCGAAGTCCGGCGCGAGGCGGTGCGCGGCCTGCTCCAGATGCTCGTTCAGCGATGCCCGCAGGCTCGCGTCGTTAGACAGCGTTTCGCCAAACCACAGCCCGGCGTTGGCGATGCGCTGCTTCACGCGCGAATCTTCACTCTGCATATCTGCCTTCAGCCACTGGCGCAGATCGGCCCACATCTCGCCCAGATAGCGGTTAAACGCCTCGTCGTTTTTCAGGTAGTGCTTGATGTTGTCGGCTTTTGCCGCCATCTCCGGATCGTTTTTCAGGTTGTCGATAAGCTTCAGCGTGGCGCGGTCGAACGCCTGACGGATCTGGTGCGTGCGGTCGTGGCTGATATCGTCCAGCAGCGTGTTCACCGCGTTCGACACCATCTCCGCGCTCTGATCGCCCAGCCACTCGGTGGGTAGCACCATCGCCTTTCGCGGGTGCTCGGTCTTCAGCCAGTGGACAATCTGGTCGGCAATAAAGTCCCGCGTGCTTTCCCGCTGAATCAGGGTAATCAGACGGTTGATGATGGCGTCGAGCAGCACCTGGTGGCGGTTGTTTTTGGTCATGCTCTCCAGCATCACGGCGCTGGTTTCGGTGAAATCGACCTTGTCGATGGCCTTATGTACCGCGCGTTTAAGCAGGCGCTGAATGCGCCCGTCGTCGGTCAGCTCGAGAAAACCGCTCATCACCTGCATCAAGTGCAGCCCGACGCGCTGGGCGTTGTCAGCCTTGCTGAACCAGGCTCCAATCATCTTGGCAGGTTCATAGCGGCGAATCAACGCCACCAGCGACTGGGTATCCAGAAACTTCTCCTGCACAAACTGGCCGAGATTGTCGCCGATTCGGTCCTTATTGCGCGGGATGATCGCCGTATGGCGGGAGATAAAGGGAATCGGCACCCGGCGGAACAGCGCGACGACTGCAAACCAGTCAGCCAGCGCACCGACCATTGCCGCCTCGGCAATGGCCTTGACGCCGCGCACCCAGAAGGTCTGCGGCAGGAACAGGGTGGTGATAAAGGCCGCGGCGGCAACCAGCAGCAGCGACAGCGCCAACAGCTTGGCGCGTTTGAGTTCAGCTATTTTTTCCATGGGTTAAGGATAGAGGTAAGCGGGGGGAAAGTGCAAAAACCGCCACAGCACCCACCCGCCAAACCCCATCAGCACTGCCCCCGCCGTGCGCTCAATCCACCACAGCGAACGGCTAAGCTTCTGCTGAATCGCCGATAGCCCCATCAGCGACACCAGCGCCAGATCCCACGCCAGCACCACCATTACCATCCAGATGCCGCAGGTCGCCTGCTGAAGCAGCGTGACGTCCGGCCCCAGTAGCGCCGTCATCAGGGCCAGATAGAACAGCGCGTTCTTGGGATTAAGCAGCGCCGAGCCGAGCCCCAGCAGGATCTGCTTACGCAGCGAGGGGCGATGCTGTCGGGTTTCATTCAGCGCCAGTGCCTGCGGTTGGCTGCGCACCAGATGCGAGCCTATCCACAGCAGGTACAGCGCCCCGCAAAGCTCGATAAGCGTAAACAGCCACGTAAACTGGCGCAGCGCGCTCCAGCCGATAATCACCAGTAAGATATACAGCCCGTTGCCCGCGGCGATACCGACGCACACTCCGGCGCTGCCGCGCAGCCGATAGCGCGCGGCGTAGCCCACCAGCAGGAAGAAATCCGGGCCCGGGCTTAGCAGGGCGACAAAGTGCGCCAGCGCCAGGGCGAGAAAAGCGGAAGGGAAGAACAGTTCCATAGCAACCTCAGTTTAAAAATCTGCGGTCAGACTACGGCGCTGCAAACGCTATTTATTGTCGGATATTGATCGGCCCGTAGCGTACTGGCGCGGCGTGGCGGCGGTATAGCTGACGAAGATCTTATGAAAATGGCTCTGATCGGCAAAGCCGCTCTGGTAGCCAACGTCGGCGATGTCGTCCCCGGCACGTAGCCGCGCTTTGGCGAACTCCACGCGGGAGATGTTGAGGAAGCTGCCCGGCGTCAGGCCTGTATCCTGCCGGAAGGTGCGGATCAGCGTCTCCTTGCGCAGCGAGAATCGCTGGGCAAGTTCATCGAGGGAAGGCGGTGCGGCCAGGTCGGCAAGAAACGCCTGCCGCACGTGCTGGCTGGTTGAGCGAAGCGCATCTGCGTTTTCCTCGCATCGGGGAAGGGCTGAAAGCAGCGTATCCACGGATGCAGGCGACATCGTCTCAACAATATCAAGGTAGCGCTTAAAGAGCGTAGGGTCGCGAATCACCTGGAGCGCCAGAGGAAGATCGGTGTCGATATAGAGCATATGGTAGCTGCGCGGTTGCCCGGCGACGGGGTTGCAGCTGTGCGGCGCAGAGGCCGGGATCACAATGAGGTCCCCGGGGTTAAGGATGTATTCTCTGTCATGGCACACGCAGCAGGTCTGGCCTTCCATAATCGCGCCGATAGAGAGCTGAGGGTGACTATGGTGTTTATACGCCTGCGTGCTCCGCCACGTGCTGCGCAGCTCAAGGCCTGAGGCGCGGTGAAAAGTCTGCCGGATGTGTCGGGTATCGGTCATAAGCACTCCTTCTGGACGTTTTTTATACCACGTCAGCGAACCGTCTGGCAGCGCTTCATTAAGAACCTTCCGGATATACCCAACTTTACGCCCACGGCCAGTCATGTTGACTACCCTTAATACCCTAAGCGGTAAAACAAGGAGATTCGACATGGCTTATCAGACAGTAAACCCTGCCACTAACCAGCTCATCAAAGAATACCCCTCACATACCGACGCGGATATCGAAGCGGCGCTGAAGGCGGCCGATGCGCTTTATCATTCGGACTGGGCGAAAGGCGACATCAGCCAGCGCCTGCCGGTGCTGCATAAGCTTGCCGACCTGATCGACGAGCGTACCGAGGAACTGGCGAAAATCGCCAGCCAGGAGATGGGTAAGCTCATCGAACAGAGCCGCGGCGAAGTGAAGCTGTGCGCGCAAATCGCCCGCTACTACGCCGACAACGCGAAGCAGTTTCTGGCCCCGGTGAAGTATCAATCCGAACTCGGGGAAGCATGGGTGGAGCATCATCCCATCGGCGTGCTGATGGCCGTTGAGCCGTGGAACTTCCCGTATTACCAGCTGATGCGCGTTCTGGCGCCAAACCTGGCGGCGGGTAACCCCGTCATCGCCAAACATGCCAGCATCGTGCCGCACTGCGCCGAAGCCTTTGCCCATCTGGTTCGCGAGGCGGGCGCGCCGGAAGGCGCATGGACTAACCTGTTTATTTCGTCCGAGCAGGTGGCGAACATCATTGCCGACGATCGCGTGCAGGGCGCCGCATTAACCGGCTCTGAAAAAGCCGGCAGCGTGGTGGCCGCGCAGGCGGCGAAGCACATCAAGAAATCCACGCTTGAGCTGGGCGGTAACGACGTATTCGTGGTGCTGGACGATGCGGACCTGGACAAAGCCGTCAAGACTGGCGTGAATGCGCGGCTCAACAACGCCGGGCAGGTCTGTACCGCGGCGAAGCGCTTTATCCTGCATGAAAAGATCGCCGACGCCTTCCTGAGCAAATTCACCGAGGCGTTTAAGCAGGTGAAGATTGGCGATCCGCTGGACGAAAGCACCACGCTGGGGCCGCTGTCGTCGAAAGATGCTCTGGAAACGTTGACCAAACAGGTTAACGAGGCGGTGAAAAACGGCGCGACGCTGCACTACGGCGGCAAGCCGGTGCAGCGCGACGGGAGCTTCTTCGAGCCGACTATCCTGACGAATATCTCGCGCGACAACCCGGCGTATTTCGAAGAGTTCTTCGGCCCGGTAGCGCAGATGTACGTGGTGAAAAACGACGACGAGGCGGTCGCGCTGGCGAACGACTCCCACTACGGCCTGGGCGGGGCGGTATTCAGCCAGGATATCGAGCGCGCGAAGAAGATGGCGTCGCGGATCGAGACCGGGATGGTGTACATCAACTGGCTTACCGATACCGCGCCAGAGCTGCCGTTCGGCGGCGTGAAGCGCTCCGGCTACGGACGCGAGCTGTCGGATCTGGGGATCAAAGAGTTTGTGAACCAGAAGCTGGTGGTGGTGCGTCAGTAAGAGGTAATAAAAAACCTGCCGGCCGGCAGGTTTTTTTAAGGGGATTATTGCACTTCGATCTTGTCCCAGCCGCTTTTAAACATGCAGCTGTCAACCAGCGTATCCCGGCGATATTCGTTCGCGTCTTCAACCGTGTAGCTCGTGGAAATATCCTTTTTCTTGTTCTTTTTGTCCGTTTTTTCCGAGCTGGAACCGGTCACGACGTTATCCGGGGGAAGATCGATCAGCGCCTGCGCTTCGCATTCCGTGAGCTTTTTATTCATTTCCGTATCGCTGACGCCCGGTTTCACCCATTTGTACTGGACGCAGCCGGTGAGCATCAGCGTTAGGCTCAGAACGCAAAGCGCGGTCATGCGGTGTTTCATCAGAAGGTGACTCCACCGCCTACATATGCGCCGTCAATCAGCGTGTGGCCAGGACGACCGTCTTTACCGTCCACGCTCACGTGGCGGTAGCCCACTTTCAGGGTCACTGGCGTAATTGGCGTCCAGCTTACGCCGCCGTTGGCTTCGACGTAGTTTTTCACACTGTTGTTCAGCCCTTCTGGCGCCACATAGCCTTCACCGTACACGTGGATGCTGTCGGTCAGGGCAACGTTTACGCCGCCGCCAATCGGGAACGCCACGCCGTTATCGCCTTTTTTCGGGCCGAGGTAGATGGCTTTTGCGCCCGCGTTCAGCATGACCGGGCCAAGATCCAGGTTGTAGCCTGCGCCCACACCGCCGGTCTGGGTACCGTCATCGGTGTTTTTCAGCCAGTTACTTTCCAGATAAACACCGGATGAGGATTTCCCCATTTCCAGATTGAGGTTGGTAAAGTTTTTACCCTGCTCAACGGTGCCGCCCATCGCCAGTGCGGAACCCGATACGGCAGCCAGAGCAGAAAGAAGAAGGATATTCAGTTTTTTCATGTTTTATGCCTCGTCATTAAATTCATCTGGGCGCACCTTAACAAGCGATGTTAATGACTGCAAATGTGATATAAATCGAGGTTTTATACTGATATTGTTAACTTTTTTATTGAAGTTGTTGCAATGATGTTTGATTGTCGGGGTGTCAACAGGGGATGTTTTTAGCGTTTAGGAACCGTTTAGTTTTTTGACTAAACATAAACTGAACGAGGCGGGGATAGTGATTTGAGATGAATTAATTGGGTTTCTAATAATTTCCAAAAATGTTTCGCCTGTCACACAAAACAACAAAGCCTTACATTTCGAGCGATGAATATACGTTCAATCGCGCAGGCCGGTTTCCCTTCCATGTCATTTTTCTGACACGTTTATTCTTTACGTTGTTGGCTTCACTTACTGGATGCTAACAATATGAAAAGAAAAATTATTCCTGTGCTAATCGGCTGTGCGCTCTCTTTCTCTGGCCTGGCGGCGCAGCCCACTGCTGAGCGCTATGTCGTCAGCTTCCCTGACGGCTCACATGTGAAATACAGCGGCGCGTTTGCCGATGCGTTTCCGAATGGGCTCCCGGTGGGTATTGGCTCCGGCCTGCTGTTTACGGGCAAGCAGGGCGATGCCCTGACGTTTGCGACCGTGACCGATCGCGGTCCCAACGCCGATGCGCCCAAAAGGGGTAAAAACGAAGCCAAAATATTTGTCACGCCGGATTTCGCGCCGCTGCTGATGACCATCCGCGTCCAGAATGGCAAAGCGGAGGCGGTTGATGCCCGCCCGCTGCATGACGATAAAGGCGAGATTAACGGTCTGCCGCTGCAAAACGGCGTGATTGGCTCCACCAATGAAGTGGCGTTCAGCGACACCCTCAAGATCCTGAAGGGTGACAACCGCGGGCTGGACACGGAAGGCATCACGCCGGACGGCAAAGGCGGCTACTGGCTGTGCGACGAGTACGGCCCGTTCCTGATTAACGTCGACAGCAAAGGCAAAATCCTTGCGATCCACGGGCCGCAGGCGGCGGAAGGGGAAAAATCCATCGCGGGCGGTCTGCCAAACATCATCAAATGGCGCCAGCCGAACCGGGGCTTCGAAGGCCTGACCCGGATGCCGGACGGGCGTATTATCGCCGCCGTGCAAAGCACGCTGGACATCGACGGTAAGAGTAAAAAGCAGGCGCTGTTTACGCGTCTGGTGAGCTTCGATCCGGCAACCGGCAAAACCGCAATGTACGGTTACCCCATCGACAGCGCGGCCTACGACAAAAACAGCGATGCCAAAATCGGCGACATCGTGGCGCTTGATGACCAGCACATCCTGCTGATTGAGCAGGGAAGCGATAAAAACGACGGGATGCGTAACCTGATTTACAAGGTAGACCTCAGCAAGGCGAGCGACCTGACTACCTTTGACAAGCCGGGCGAGTACCCTGAGTTTGATGATGAGAAAACCCTGGCGCAGCGCGGCATTATCCTTGCGGCAAAAACGCAGGTCGTCGATCTGCGCGCGTTGGGCTGGCAGCAGGAGAAGGCCGAAGGGCTGGCGCTGATCGACAGCAAAACGCTTGCGGTGGCGAACGATAACGACTTTGGCGTAAAGGTAGCGATGCAAAATCCGGTTGAGGGCAAGAAGCTCAAGGATTACCGGGTAAATGCGGAAGGCAAGCTGACGCTGGATGATAAACCGGTGGAAACCACGCTCAGCGTGAAGCCGCTGAAGAAGCCGGAGTCCGACAGCGAGCTGTGGATTGTGACGCTGCCGGAGGCGGTGAAATAATACCAGGGCTTACCCTTCACCCCTCACCCTAACCCTCTCCCCTCAGGGGAGAGGGGATTGTTCGCTGCGCATAGTTAAGCGGGGAGGCTATTTTTTCAGCCCCGCAAACGCCGCCCGAATTTCTTCCTCCGGCAGCTGGATGCCAATAAACACCATCACGCTGTGCGGCGCTTTATCGCCCCACGGTCGGTCCCAGTCGGCGCTGTACAGGCGCTGCACGCCCTGGAACAGCAGGCGGTTGGGTTCGCCGTCAATCCACAGCATTCCTTTGTAGCGCAGCAGCCTGTCGGCAAACGACAGCAGCAGGTTCTCCATTACGCGGGAGACCTCGCTGATATCCACCGGATAATCCAGCTCCACCACAATCGACGCCACGTCGTTTTGCTTGTCTCCCATAAAGTGGAAGCGCGGTTTCGCGGTGACGTTCTCCTCCAGCATAAAGCCGTTGGTGTTGAATAGCTGGGACAGGTCGATATCGCCGTGCGTCACCGTGAAAATCGGCGCGCGGGAGTTAATGCGGGTCAGGCGCTCGCGCAGCTTTTCGCTTTCGCCCGCCACGTCGGTTTTGGTCAGCAGGATGCGGTCGGCGTAGCCCACCTGAGACTGGGCGATGGTGAACTGGTTCATCTGTTCGTCGGCGTGGACCGCATCAACCAGGGCAATCACGCCGTCCAGCAGATAGCGCTGACAAAGGATCTCATGGGAGAAAAAGGTCTGAATAATCGGGCCGGGATCGGCCATGCCGGTGCACTCGATCACCAGGCGGTCAAAGTCGATTTTCCCGCGATCGCGGCTGTCGAGCAGGTCCAGCAGAGCGTCTTCCAGCTCGTTAGAGCGGGTGCAGCAGATGCAGCCGTTGGTCAGGGTTTTGATCTGCGTGGCGCGATCGCCAATCAGCTGGTCGTCTACGGAGACTTCGCCAAATTCGTTTTCGATGACGGCGATTTTGAAGCCGTGCTGCTCGTTCAGAATGTGGCGCAGCAGGGTGGTTTTACCGGCGCCGAGGAAACCGGTCAGCAGGGTAACGGCAATCGGGGTCATGGTCTCTCCTTTAGCAGCAGCGGACGCCGCCTTCTCCACTTCCGCCGTAGCGCGCTTCCTGACGCTCGCGGAAGAATTCAGTGTAGGTCATGTACGGCTTATCAGGATGGTTGGTCTTCATATGCTCAACGTAGTTGTCATAGTCCGGAATGCCAATCAGCATTTTCGCCGCCTGACCGAGGTATTTTTTTGCTTCGCCTAAGTTACCAAACATTGTGGGTTCCAGACAGAAAAAGCCCGGCGATGTGAGTCCGCTGGGCTTGTGTTTCCCTCACCCCAGCCCTCTCCCAAGGGAGAGGGTGAGGATTGCGGATTAATGGTGTGAAGAGGTCTTCACGCCGCCTTCAGGCACCGGCACGTACGGGGTTTCTTTGTCCGTACGGCCGTCGGCGTTACGCACTTTCAGCCAGGTTTTGATGCCGTAGAAGATGATGCTGTACACCACCACCAGGAACAGAATGCTCAGACCCGCGTTGGTGTAGTTGTTCACCACGATATGGTTCATGTTGGCAATCTGCTGCGCGGTCAGATCCGCGCCGCCTGCGGCAATCTTCTCTTTGTACTGGTTAGCCATGAAGAAGAAGCCTTCCAGCTGCGGGTTGACGCTGAACAGCTTCAGGCCAAGCGCCCATGTGGTGCAGAGCAGCAGCCACAGCGCAGGCACCACGGTGACCCAGATGTATTTGGTGCGTTTCATCTTCACGAGGACAACGGTACCGAGCACCAGAGCTACAGCCGCCAGCATCTGGTTAGAGATACCGAACAGCGGCCACAGGCTCTTCACGCCGCCGAGCGGGTCGACAACGCCCTGATACAGCAGGTAGCCCCACAGGCCGACGCAGCCCGCCGTACCCAGAATGCCCGCTACCAGAGAGTCGGTTTTCTTCAGGAACGGCACGAAGTTACCCAGCAGATCCTGCAGCATGAAGCGACCCGCACGGGTACCTGCATCCAGCGCGGTGAGGATGAACAACGCTTCGAACAGAATACCGAAGTGGTACCAGAAGCCCATGTCCGCCCACGGCAGCACTTTGTGGAACACGTGTGCGATACCGACAGCCAGCGTCGGTGCGCCACCGGCGCGGTTCAGCACGGACGGTTCGCCGATGTCTTTCGCCGTCTGCATGATCTGCTCAGGCGAAATCACGAAGCCCCAGGAGCTGACGGTCGCCGCCGCGTGTGCGCTGGCGTCTTTCAGCTGCGCCATAATCAGCGCCGCGTTGTCGCCGCCCATCTCGTGCAGGTTCGGCATGGTAATACCGAGACCCGCCGGAGGGGTGTTCATTGCGAAGTACAGACCCGGTTCGATGATGGACGCGGCAACCAGCGCCATGATCGCCACGAAGGACTCCATCAGCATGGCGCCGTAGCCGATCAGGCGTGCGTCTTTCTCGTTTGCCAGCAGCTTAGGCGTGGTACCGGAGGAGATCAGGGCGTGGAAGCCGGAGACCGCACCGCAGGCGATGGTGATAAACAGGAACGGGAACAGGGCGCCTTTCCACAGCGGACCGGTACCGTCGATGTACTGGGTCACCGCCGGCATTTTCAGTTCAGGGTTGATGATCACAATCCCGATTGCCAGCCCGACGATCACGCCGATTTTCAGGAAGGTCGCCAGGTAGTCGCGCGGGGCCAGAATCAGCCAGACCGGCAGCAGCGCGGAGATAAACGCATAGCCAATCAGCGCGAAGGTGATGGTGGTGTCCTTGAAGGTCAGCGCCGGGCCCCAGTACGGGTCGTGCGCGATGACGCCGCCGAAGTAGATGGAGGCGACCAGCAGCACGATACCAATCACCGACACCTCACCCACGCGGCCCGGACGCAGGAATCGCATGTAGATCCCCATGAACAGCGCAATCGGTACGGTAGAGCAGACGGTGAAGACGCCCCACGGGCTTTCGGCCAGCGCTTTCACCACGATCAGGGCCAGCACCGCGAGGATGATGATCATGATCAGGAAGCAGCCGAACAGGGCGATAGTCCCCGGCACGCGGCCCATCTCCTCTTTGACCATCTCACCCAGAGAGGCGCCGTTACGGCGAGAAGAGATAAACAGCACCATAAAGTCCTGCACCGCACCGGCCAGCACCACGCCCGCCAGCAGCCAGAGCGTACCCGGCAGGTAGCCCATCTGCGCGGCCAGTACCGGGCCGACCAGCGGGCCTGCCCCGGCGATAGCGGCAAAGTGGTGACCAAACAGCACGTAGCGGTTGGTTGGCACGTAGTTCAGGCCGTCATTGTTAATGACCGCCGGCGTGGCGCGCGTCGGGTCGAGCTTCATGACCTTCTGCGCGATGTATAAGCTGTAGTAGCGATAAGCCACAAGATAGACGGAAACGGACGCGACCACGATCCACAGGGCGCTTACGTGTTCGCCCCGGCGTAATGCGACAACCGCCAGACAAAAAGCGCCGAGGATCCCGAGTAAGGCCCAGGGCACGTGCTTCAGTAGTTTTTTAGTATCCATAGTAAGACCTGGTTTTTTATGTAAAGAAAAAAGGGTCAGGGTTCGTTGTGAGGAGGTATTGATTAATGCTGGAGCGATCGTGCCAGATCAACGCGCGCGTAAAGGACGGTAAGTGAATGAGTGGTTGAAAGTGCCGGGTGAGCGGTCAAAGGAGGCGACGAGCGGTTTCGGCTCGCCGCCAGTGGGCGAAATTATGTGATTGAGATCACTTGATTATTCGGGGTACGCTCCACGGCCAGATAGCTTTCCAGCGTCCTGATGAGCTTCTCCTTCAGCCAGCTCGGTTCCAGTATCTGAATATGGGGGAGCCAGTAGAACAGCAGCGGCAGGATCTGGTTCTCGTGGGCCGCCTGGCAGCGCAGCGTGACGCCGCCCTGTTGCTCCTCCAGCAGCTCCTGTTCCGGCAGAAGATCGCGGCGCAGGAAGTAATGTGAAATATTATCTTTAATAAATATTTTCACTGCGAAAGTATCTTCAGATACCCAAGGGTCGAGGCTTTTCTCCAGCAGCTCAAGGACATTTTCTTCAGGGGTGAAGGTCGTTTTCTGAATATCAAACCAGCTAATCTGGCTCAAGGAGAAGGATTTCAGGCGGCTATTTTCGGTGGCTTGTAAATACCATATATTTTTTTTGTTAATGAGTTTATAGGGATTAATCAGACGGGTTTTACCCTTATAAACGATCTGGCAAACATTATGGTTTTTAATCGATTTCTCGATTTTCGTTAAATGACGGCGAATATCACGTTCTACCGTGTGTTCTGCTTCATTGCCAAGAATAAGAATATGGTTTTCGTCAACGCGCGCTTCAAGCTTCTGCCAGAATTCCGTATTTCTTTCAGGGAAAAAGCTGTCAGCATTCAGGAAGTTAGCAAGGGTGTGATGTAAGCCTTGTCCGCCGGGCGATTGTGCAGAATGGATCAGCCGATATAGCCCGTTACCGAAATGTTCAACAATGGGAGAGAGGGCATTTAAATCCCGGTAGACGGTACGCTCGGTAATTTTAAATTTCTCCATTAGCGCACTGCGGTTTACCACACCGTTTAAATGTAGCTCAACCAGAATATCGACCAGACGTTCAGCCGAGCGGCTACGCGTCGTTTTAGCCATAAGGTCATCCTGTATATTTAGGTATGCGCTGAATGATGCGGATGCACTGACAGGTAGTGTCAGTATTCAGTCACAGAAAATTTCTCTTATGGCTATATAACGGCGTGTTTTAGGGGAAACCTTAGGAGTTTTTGTAGAAAGCGGCGCTGGCCGGAAAAAAAGGCCAGCGCGAAGGGGCATCACAAGGCGGCTTCTGCCTCCAGCATGACCGGGTGGAAACGGCGCCTGAAGTAGATCAGGCCGTGTCCCGCGTCACTCAGGATAATGTTTTTAACTTCAACAAGGTAGACAAGATGCGTGCCGATGGTTTGCACCTGGCTAATCTCACCTTCAAGGCTGGCCAGCGCGCCCTTGAGCACAGGCTGCGCCAGCGGCCCTTTCTGCCAGCAGGAGAGTGCAAAGCGCTCTTCCATCGTCATACCGGTCATCCCGGCGAAATGGCGAGCCATGATCTCCTGCTCGTGGTTCAGCACGTTAACGCACAGCCTGCCGTTGCCCTGGAATACCGGGTTCATAGCGCTGTTGGCGTTGATGCACACCATGACCGACGGCGGGGTATCTGTGACCGAACAGACGGCGGTGGCGGTAATGCCGCAGCGGCCCGCCTCGCCCTCGGTGGTGACCACATTTACCGCCGCCGACAGGCTACTCATTGCGTCGCGAAAACGCAGGCGTTGTTCATCTGAATGCATTGCAACCTCCCGCTGCGCTATTTCAGCAGCTTGTCGAGCATGTTGATATCGCTGTTGTTGTGCAGGTGCGGTACGGTCCAGCCGTGCTGGTCGTATTCGGACATGCAGCGGTCGACCATCGCCATCATCTTGTCCATGTTGCCGGAGCTCTGCGCCTGGCGCAGACACTGCAGGCGAATTTCATCCTGGCTGCCGGAGTAGTTAATTTCGTAAAGCTCGTGACGACCGCCGAACTCGCTGCCGATGGCGTCCCACATCAGTTTCAAAATCTTGATGCGTTCGACGTGATCCATGCCGTTGGAGCCGCGCACGTATTTCGCCAGATACTGGTCGATCTGCGGATTGTTCAGATCCCGGGTGCTGGACGGCAGGTAAATCAGGCCGGACGTCACGTTACGCTCGATGATGTTCTTGATTTTGGCGTAGGCCATCGGCGCCATCACGCGGTAGGTTTGCAGCGCGGCATGATCCGGCAGATACGCGCCGTTAACCCACGGGGTGGCTTCGGAACACATGGAGTCGCTCAGCGCCCAGAACATGTTGCGCCAGGCCACCACTTCGCCGAGATCTGCCTGCACGCCGCGGAACTCCAGGGTACCGGTACATTCCAGGGATTTCTTCAGCAGGGCGGTGATGAAGTCGAGTTTTACCGCCAGACGCACGCAGGCCTGCAGCGGGTACATGCGGGCGAAACCGCCTTCCATCGTCCAGCGACGGCAGCGGTCGAAATCGCGGTAGATCAGCACGTTTTCCCACGGGATCAGCACGTGATCCATCACCAGGATCGCGTCGTTCTCGTCAAAGCGGCTGGAGAGCGGGTAGTCGAAAGGGGAGCCGGTCGCGCCTGCCACCATCTCGTAGGAGGCGCGGGAGATCAGCTTCACGCCCTCGGCATCCATCGGCGCGACGAACATCAGCGCGAAGTCAGGGTTTTCGCCCATCACCTGCGCGGAGCCGAAGCCGATCATGTTGTAGTGGGTCAGCGCCGAGTTGGTGGCTACCACTTTCGCGCCGCTGACGATAATCCCGGCGTCGGTCTCTTTCTCCAGCTTGATGTAGACGTCTTTCACCTCGTCCGCCGGCTTGTGGCGGTCGATCGGCGGGTTAACGATGGCGTGGTTGAAGTACAGGCCGGTTTCCTGAATGCGGGTGTACCAGCTGCGGGCGTTCTGCTCGAACTGGCCGTAGAAGGCCGGGTTGGCGCCGAGCGCGCAGCCGAACGCGGCCTTGTAGTCCGGCGTGCGGCCCATCCAGCCGTAGCTAAGGCGCGACCACTCGGCGATGGCGTCGCGCTGCTGGCGCAGGTCGTCGGCGCTTTTCGCCACGCGGAAGAACTTGTGGGTATAGCCGCCGCTGCCGGTGTCGGTGCCCCAGCACAGCGTGTCCTGCATGTCCGGCTTGTGCAGCGCGTCGTACATCTGCGCGATGGAGGCCGCCGCATTGCGAAACGCCGGATGGGTGGTGACGTCTTTGACGCGCTCGCCGTAGATATAAATCTCACGACCGTCCTGCAGGCTTTTTAAATACTCTTCACCGGTTAACGGGCGTTTGGCGTCTGCGCGGAACTCTTCAGGCTTCATAGGGAACCTCGTATCGGAATTGTGTTGTTAAATTTATGTTTTGTTTTTGTTGTTTAATTGAAGCCTGAGAGGGGCGTAACGTGAAGGGACGATTGGGACAACGACGGGTACTTTTCGGGTGGGATTGGGATTTGTGATCGTTGTCCCCTCACCCTAACCCTCTCTCCAAAGGGGAGAGGGAACAATTACACCCTCTCCCCTTTGGAGAGAGGGCCGGGGTGAGGGGAAACCGGTACTTTCTGAGCCCGATACGCGCTGGGCGAGCATCCCACTAAGCGGTTAAAAAAGCGGGCGAAATAGGCCGGATCTTTGAACCCCAGTTGCCAGGCAATCTCACTGACGGTGCTGTCGGAGAAGAGCAGCAGGCGCCTGGCCTCCCGCAGCTGGCGGTCGAAGATCAGCCGTTTTGGCGGACGGTTGGCGAAGCGGCGGCAGATATCGGTCAGGCGGGATTCGGTCAGGTGCAGCTCGCTGGCGTATTCCGGCACCGTCCAGTGCTGGTGGTAGTGGGTGTCGATCAGCTGGGTAAAGCGCTGGAACAGCTTCAGCTCGCCGCGCATGCCGCCCGAGGCGTGGTCGTCGAGCTTCGCGTTGCGCAGCAGCAGGGTAAACACCGCCTGCGCCAGCAGGACCAGGGTATGCTCGCGCCCGGGCAGCTGCTCCGTGGATTCGCGGGCGATCAGCTGCCAGTAGTGCTTCAGCGCCGCCAGCTCGTCCGGCTTATCCGCCAGCGAGAGGCAGATCCCCGGCAGGCCAAACGCCTCCCGCGTGCCGGGGTAGAGCACCTCCAGCAGCGGCCAGATCAGATCCTCACGCACCGTCAGCACGTGACCGTCGCTATCGGATTCGGTGATAAACGCGTGCGGCACCGACGGCGGCGTGAGGACGAACAGCGGGGCCTGCACCGAGTAGCGGTGATCGTCGAGCTGGAGCTCAATCTGTCCGGTATCGAGAAAGTGCATCTGAAAGTACTGGTCGTGACGGTGCGCCTGCATGTCGCGGCCAAAAAAGGCCGCCATGCGGGCGAACGACTGGTAGTGCACATCGTCGGTGCCCAGACTTTCATCGTACTCCTTGCTGATATCAATGTTGGCGATAGGGCTCTGGCACATGATCGTTCCTCTGTTGATCCCGCTGTGTCATCGGAATGCGCGTCAGCACCAGCGCGCCGACCACCAGCAGCCCGGCCACAAACCACAGCCCCGAGCTGAAGCTGCCGGTCGCGTCGCGCAGGATCCCAATCAGCAGCGGGCTGACGGCGGAGCCGACGTTGCCGATGGCGTTGATTACCGCCAGCGCCACCGCGCGGGACTGCAGGCTAATAACCCGATCCGGCGTGGTCCAGAATATCGCCATGGCGGTAAAAGATCCGGTTGAGGCCATGATGATGCCAAGCAGCTGGATCAGGCTGTGATCCGTCGCGGAGGCCAGCATCCATCCCGCCGCGGCGAACAGGTACGGCAGGATGGTGTGCTTTTTTCGCTCTTTCAGCCTGTCGGAGCGGCGGCTCCACCAGATCATCCCGAGGATGGTGCAAAACTGCGGGATCGCCGCCAGCAGGCCGATGACGATATTGCTGCTTCCCGTGTTGAAGCTCTGCAGGATCTGCGGCGTCCAGATGTTGATCGCACTCAGCGTATTGGTCAGGCAGAAGTAGGCCAGCGTGTAGAGCAGCACGGCGGGCGTGAGCACCTCGCGCAGCGTGGAACGCGGCGTGACGGATTGGGCAATCGCGACCTCCTGCTCGCGGGCGATCATCGTTTTCAGCGCCTGCTTTTCGTCCTCATCCAGCCAGGTGGCCTGGTCCGGCGTGTCGTTGAGGTAAAACCAGGTCACCACGCCGAGCACCACCGATGGCAGCCCCTCCAGCAGGAACAGCCACTGCCAGCCCTTGAGGTTCCACAGCCCGTCCATCGCCAGAATGTACCCGGAGAGGATCGAGCCGAGCATCATGGTTACCGGCATGGCGATCATAAACAGCGCGTTGGCGCGGGCGCGGTGATAGGCCGGGAACCACCAGGTGAGATAGACCAGAATCCCCGGCAGGAAACCCGCTTCGGCAATGCCCACCAGCATGCGCAGGACGTAGAGGGTTTCGGGGCTGGTGGCGAACATGGTGCAGGTGGAGGCAATACCCCACACCACCATGATCCCGGCGATCCAGCGGCGTGCGCCGATCTTCGCCAGCATGATGTTGCTCGGAATGCCGCACAGCACGTAGGTGACGTAAAACAGCGTCGCGGCCAGGCCAAACATGGTTGACGTGAGGCCAAGATCTTTACCCATCGTTAGCCCGGCGAAGCCGATGTTGATGCGATCGAGAAACGAGAAGACAAACAGGATAAAAAGAAAAACGATCAGGCGACGGAACAGCTTGTGAATGACGCGATGTTCAACAGCTTTATTATCATGGGTTTGCAGGGTAGAGGTCGTCATGGTGCGCTCCAGATCTTACGTTTAGTAGACGGATTTATTGTTATTAACTGACGTAACCGGTTTTTCGATAAAACGTGCCGCCAGCGCTTCCGCGCCGCGGGCGAGCAGAGTGGTGTCGACGCCGACGGCAACAAACAGCGCGCCGAGTTCAAGATAGCGTTTTGCCAGCTGCTCGTTCGCCATCAGGATGCCGGGGGCTTTACCGGCAGCGCGTATCTGTGCGATCGCCTGCTCGATGGCGGCCTGCACCTCCGGGTGCTGCGGATTGCCGGTAAAGCCCATGTCTGCGCTAAGATCCGCCGGGCCGATAAACACGCCGTCGACGCCTTCCACGTCCAGGATTTGCGGCAGGTTTTTCAGTGCCTCGCGGGTTTCAATCTGCACCAGCACGCACATGGCGTCGTTGGCCTGCTGCAGATAATCCGGGATTCGGTTCCAGCGCGAGGCGCGCGCCAGTGCGCTGCCCACCCCGCGAATGCCCGCAGGCGGGTAGCGGGTGGCACGTACCGCCAGCCGCGCTTCGTCGGCGTTTTGCACCATCGGCACCAGCAGGGTCTGCGCACCCACGTCCAGCAGCTGTTTGATCTGCACCGGGTCGTTCCACGACGGGCGGACGACCGGCTGGCTGGGATAAGGGGCGATAGCCTGCAGCTGGGTTAAGACGGTCTGCACGCTGTTCGGCGCGTGCTCGCCGTCGATCAGCAGCCAGTCGAATCCTGCTCCGGCCAGCAGCTCGGCGCTGTAGCTGCTGGTCAGCCCCAGCCATAAACCGATTTGCGGGCGACCAGCCTGTAGCGCCGCCTTGAATGCGTTTTGCATGGTCCTCTCCTACACAAAGCGGCAGCTGATGGAGCCCATGCTGCCGTAGTCGACGTGGAAGGTATCGCCCCTGCTGGCGGGCACCGGGCGGGTAAACGAGCCGCCGAGGATGATTTGCCCCGGCTCAAGCTGCACGTCGTACGGCGCAAGCTTGTTGGCCAGCCACGCCACGCCGTTGGCCGGGTGGTTAAGGACACCTGCGGCCACGCCGGTCTCTTCGATCACGCCGTTGCGGTAGAGCAGGGCGGAGATCCAGCGCAGGTCCAGCTCGTCGGGCTTAATCGGACGGCCGCCGAGGATGACGCCCGCGTTGGCGGCGTTATCCGAGATGGTGTCGAACACCTTGCGCGGGCGCTGGGTCTCCGGGTCGACGTTGTGGCAGCGGGCGTCGATCAGCTCCAGCGCGGGGATGACGTAATCCGTGGCGTTGTAGACGTCGAAGATAGTGCAGTTCGGGCCGCGCAGCGGTTTTGCCAGCACGAAGGCCAGCTCCACTTCAATGCGCGGGACGATGAAGCGGTCGACCGGGATGTCGCTGCCGTCGTGGAAGAACATGTCGTCCAGCAGCGCGCCGTAGTCCGGCTCGCTAATCTGCGAGCTGGCCTGCATCGCTTTGGACGTCAGGCCGATCTTGTGGCCCTTCAGCACGCGACCTTCGGCAATCTTCAGGCTGACCCATTCGCGCTGGACGGCGTAGGCGTCTTCAATCGTAATCTCCGGATAGTCCAGCGAGATCGCGCGGATCTGCTCCCGGGACAGTTCCGCCTGATGCAGACGATGGGCGATCAGAGTATGGGTATGTTTGTCGAGCATGGCGATATCCTGTTTTATGTTTGTTTTCTCCCTCTCCCTAAAGGGGCGAGGAGACTGGCCGTGCCGGTATTACTTAAACAACGCGTGCACGTTGTTCTGTTTGTAATTAAGCGTCGGGTGCAGTTCGTCGAGCTCAAACGACAGCGCCAGGTAGCGGCTCGCCATCAGCTCCGCGAAGTGCGCTTTGATAAGCCCAAACAGCATCTCCCCCACGGCTTCCCGGCTCTCCAGGCTGCGCCCGGCGCCGATTTTCAGCGTCATATGCACAAAGGCGTAATCGTGCCTGCCGTCGGCCATCTGCCAGGTGTCCAGCCAGTGGGCGCGGCTGCGGATACCGCCGATGGGGAAGATGCCCGTGGCGGCGAGCGCCTCGTTCACTTTGGCGAACAGCCCCGGCAGGTCGGCCTGCTCGCGGATGTTGTCGGTACATTCAGCAATAAAGTGCGGCATGGTGGCTCCTTAGGCGGGCAGCGGGAAAACGGCGTTGACCTGGCCGGTTCCGGAGCTGGCGAACAGCTCGGTGAGAAACTCCACCTTGCCGTCGTATTTGTCCCAGCCGAGCATGCCCAGCAGCATCACCGTGTCGTGCATGTTGCCCTCGCCGTAGCAGTAGTCGGCGTACTCCGGCAGCATGCTGCAGAATTCTTTGAACTGACCCTCGCGCCACAGCTTCACCACGCGTTCGTCCATCTGGCGGTCGAACTCGCGGGTGTAGCTGTTCATCCCTTCCTCGGCGCGCTGGTCGTCGATAAAGCGGTGCGACAGCGAGCCGCTGGCGAGCACCGCCACGGTGCCGTCATATTTTTCGATGGCGCTGACGATGGCCTCGCCCAGCCTGCGGCTGTCGGCGAAGTCGTGAACCGTGCAAAACGCCGAGATGGAGATCACTTTGAAGTGCTTATCCGCGTTCATGTAGCGCATCGGCACCAGCGTGCCGTACTCCAGCTTCAGGCTTGGAATGTTGTGCGCTTTGGCGCGCACTCCAAGCTTCACCGCCTCGTCGGCGATGAGCTGGCCGAGTTCCGGATTGCCGTCGTAGTCGTAGGTCATGTCGCGGATAAAGTGCGGCAGCTCGTTGCTGGTGTAGACGCCCGAAAAATGGTCCGCACAGTTGATGTGATACGCACTGTTCACCAGCCAGTGGGTGTCGAAGACGATAATGGTATCGACGCCCAGCTCCCGGCAGCGCTTGCTAATTTCTTTATGCCCGTCGATGGCGCCCTGACGGCAGCCGTGGTTTTTGCCCGGCAGCTCGGAGAGATACATCGACGGTACGTGGGTGATTTTCGCCGCTAGCGCTAGTTTACCCATGCTCAGATCCCCCACTTTGGAATCGGATGGTCGCCCATGGAGATGCAGACGTTCTTCATCTCCGCGAACACCTCGAAGCTGTACTCGCCCCCCTCGCGGCCGGTGCCGGAGGCCTTCACGCCGCCAAACGGCTGGCGCAGGTCGCGCACGTTCTGGGTGTTGACGAACACCATGCCCGCTTCAATGCTGCGCGCCAGACGCAGCACCTTGCTGACGTCCTGGGTCCAGATGTACGACGCCAGGCCGTACTCCACGTCGTTCGCCAGGCGCAGCCCTTCCGCTTCGTCCTTGAACGGCAGCAGGCAGGCCACCGGTCCGAAGATCTCCTCCTGCGCCACGCGCATGCGGTTGTCGACGTCCGCCAGCACGGTCGGGCGCAGGAAATTGCCGCCCTTCAGGTGCGCAGGCAGGTCGGTCGGTTTGTCCGGGCCGCCCGCCAGCAGGGTTGCGCCCTCTTCAATTCCGAGGCGGATATAGCCGGAGACTTTTTCCCAGTGCTGCTTGCTGATGAGCGCGCCAATCTGGGTGTTCGGATCGGTCGGGTCGCCCACGCGCAGGCGGTTGGCGCGCTCGGCAAAGCGCTTGACGAATTCCGGGTAGATGCTCTGTTGGATAAAGATGCGCGAGCCCGCGGTGCAGCGCTCGCCGTTGATGGAGAAAATGGTGAACAGGGCGGCGTCCAGCGCGCGCTCGATATCCGCGTCTTCAAAAATCAGCACCGGGGATTTGCCGCCCAGCTCCATGGAGTACTTCTTCAGCCCGGCGTTTTTCATGATGTTGCGCCCGGTGGCGGTGCCGCCGGTGAAAGAGACGGCGCGCACGTCGTGATGCCGCACCAGCGCGTCGCCTGCCGTCGCGCCGTAGCCCTGAACGACGTTCAGCACGCCCGCCGGAATACCCGCTTCGAGGGCCAGTTCGCCCAGACGGTCGGCGGTCAGCGGGGAGAGTTCAGACATCTTCAACACCGCGGTATTACCTAAGGCCAGACAGGGCGCGACCTTCCAGGTGGCGGTCATAAACGGCACGTTCCACGGCGACACCAGCGCGCAGACGCCCACCGGCTGCACCAGGGTGTAGTTGAGCATCTTGTCGTCGACCGGGTAGGTTTTGCCGTTCATCTGCTGGCACACCTCGGCGAAAAATTCGAAGTTGTGCGAGGCGCGCGGAATGAGCACGTTTTTGGTCTGGTGGATCGGCAGGCCGGTGTCGGCGGTTTCCATGGCGGCGATCTCGGGCACGTTCTGGTCGATCAGGTCGCCCAGACGACGCATCAGGCGCGCGCGCTCCTTCATCGGCAGGTTAGCCCACTTTGGAAACGCCTCTTTGGCGGCGGCGACGGCCTGGTGAATTTCAGCTTCACCGCCGGAGGCGACTTCTGCCAGCACCTCGCCGGAAGCCGGGTTGGTGGTGTGGAAGTACTCGCTTCCGGCAACGTTTTTACCGTTGATCCAGTGGTTAATCTTTTTCATTTTGCAGTCTCCTCGCTGACAATTCGGTTCACCAGGCGTCCCACGCCCTCCACTTCCACCACCACCTCATCGCCCGGCACCACGTCGGACAGCCCCTTCGGCGTGCCGGTGGCGATCATGTCGCCAGGCTGCAGGGTCATAAAATCGCTCAGGTACGCAATCAGGTACGGGATGCTGAAGATCAGATCCGCCGTGGTGCCTTCCTGGCGCAGCTCGCCGTTGACGAAGGTGCGCAGGGCGAGATTGTGCGGGTCGGGAATCGCTGCTTTCGGCACGATGTGGGGGGAAATGGGCGTTAGCCCGTCGCGGCTTTTTACCCGCAGGTTCGGGCGGTAGTAGTTTTCCAGGTAGTCGCGGATGGCGTAGTCGTTGCAGACCGTATAGCCCGCAACATAGTCCATCGCCTCGGCTTCGTTGACCTTACGCGCGGTTTTACCGATGACCACCACCAGCTCCGCTTCGTAATGCATGTATTCGATATTGTTCGGGCGCACCGACGTCTGGCCGTCGCCGTTGAAGGTGTTTGGCGCTTTGATAAATACCAGCGGCTCGGTTGGCGGCTTAAAGTCCAGCTCGCTGGCGTGATCGGCATAGTTCAGACCGAGGGCAAACAGCGTGGCGTGCGGCGGCGTGCTGTGCGCAATAGTGACGCTACGCTCATCCACCACCGGGTTTTCCAGCGGGGGAAAACCTTCCGCCAGAATACGCACGCGATCGCCCGGGCGGATCTCAACGCGGCTTTGCGGGGTGCCGAGCAGGATCGCATCGCCGGGATTGAGGGTGGCGAACTCGCTCAGGGCGCTCAGCAGTTCGGCTGCGTTACGCTGAAGGTCGGCCGTGTTCCAGTGGTCCGCTTCGCGGCCGTTGATCTCGGTGATGATGGTCAGGTTATCCACGTTACCAACGGCGACCATCTCACCGAGCGGGCAAAATCCGTCACGGCATTTCGCCTTGATGGCAGGGCGGTAGAAGCTCTCTTCCGGCAGGCTCACCTCGTTGGCGAGCGCGTATCCCGCAATGTATTCCGCGGCGTCCTCCACGCGCACCTTGCTGGCGGTTTTGCCCACGACCAGCGCCACCGTGGCGCCGCTCAGCACCGTTTCACCCTGCGGGAAGGGGATCGGCTCGCCCGCGCGGATCACCGTGTTATGCGGTTTGATAAACCACACCGCTGTTTTCGGCGGCGTGTTGTAGGGGGATTTTTCAAAGGCCTCACGCCAGGCTTCACGCTGGCTTTGATGGTTGAGGGCGACGGCAAAAACGGTACCTTTCATTCACATACTCCTCAGGCCGGATGTCCGGTTTGGATTTCATTAATATGTTAATGATCTGGTTTTATGCTTTTGCTGTTTATTTCGCAATCAGAAGTGAAAAATTTGTGATATGAATAACAATAAATTTACATGTTGGACTTTATTAATATTTAAATCATAGAGTTAATAAAATTGACGGGTTTCTGTTAGACTTTTTGACGGAAAACGCGTTGTTTATAAAAACATCTTTTAGTGATTGTTTACTTGTTAATGATGTGAAGGGGAGACGCTATGCATGATTCATTAACCATCGCGCTGCTGCAGGCGCGGGAAGCGGCGATGTCCTATTTCCGCCCCATCGTGAAGCGCCATAACCTGACCGAGCAGCAGTGGCGCATTGTGCGCGTGCTGGCTGAACATCCGTCGATGGATTTTCACGATCTGGCGTTTCGCACCTGCATCCTGCGTCCCAGCCTGACCGGCATCCTGACGCGGATGGAGCGCGACGGCCTGGTGCTGCGCTTAAAGCCGGTGAACGACCAGCGCAAGCTGTACGTATCGCTGACCAAAGAGGGAAATGCGCTGTATGAACACGCCCAGGCGCAGGTCGAAGAGGCGTATCAGCAGATCGAGGCGGAATACACGCCGGAGAAGATGAAACAGCTGACGGCGCTGCTGGAAGAGTTTATTGAACTCGGAAACCGGCATAACGCAGCGCGGGAAGAAGAGTAAAAACCACAAATTCCAGGATGATTTTCGTAAAGTTTTCCCTTTCCAGGCCGAAAATTCTGTATCTGTCTGAGGAAAGAGAAAACATGTTAAACCGTATCAAGATTGTCACCAGCTTAATGCTGGTTTTAGCGATATTTGGCCTTTTACAACTCACGTCCGGTGGTCTTTTCTTTAATGCCCTTAAGAATGACAAAGAGAATTTCACCGTCCTGCAAACCATTCGCCAGCAACAATCCACGCTGAACGCCAGCTGGGTCGCGTTGCTGCAAACCCGTAATACCCTGAACCGTGCGGGTATCCGCTACATGATGGATCAGAGCAATATCGGCAGCGGCGCGACCGTTAACGATTTGATGCAAATTGCGTCTTCGTCTCTGAAACAGGCGGAAAAAAACTGGGCTGCCTATGAAGCCCTGCCGCGCGATCCGCGTCAAGGCGATGCGGATGCTATGGAGATCAAGCGTAACTATGATATTTACCACGGCGCGCTGGCTGAGCTGATTCAGCTGCTGGGCGCGGGCAAAATCAACGCCTTCTTCGACCAGCCGACCCAGAGCTATCAGGACGGTTTTGAGAAGCAGTACGTGAGCTACCTGCAGCAGAACGACAAGCTGTATCAGGCGGCGGTCGAAGACAGCAACAGCTCCTACAGCCAGGCTATCTGGGTGCTGATTAGCGTCCTGATTGCCGTGCTGGTGGTGATCGTGGCCGTCTGGCTGAACATCAAGCAGACGCTGATCTCCCCGCTGAATCGTCTGATCGACAACATTCGCCATATCGCCAGCGGCGACCTGGTGAAGCGCATTGAGGTTCAGGGCACCAACGAGATGGGTGAACTGGCCGACTCGCTGCGTCATATGCAGGGCGAGCTGGTGCGTACCGTTGGCGACGTGCGTAACGGCGCGAATGCGATTTACAGCGGCGCGAGTGAAATCGCGATGGGCAACAACGACCTCTCCTCCCGTACTGAACAGCAGGCCGCTTCCCTGGAAGAGACCGCTGCCAGCATGGAGCAGCTGACGGCGACCGTTAAGCAGAACGCCGAGAACGCTCGTCAGGCAAGCCATCTTGCGCTGAGCGCCTCCGAAACCGCGCAGAAAGGCGGCAAAGTGGTGGATAACGTGGTGCAGACCATGCGCGATATCGCGGGCAGTTCGCAGAAAATTGCCGACATTATCAGCGTGATCGACGGCATTGCCTTCCAGACCAACATTCTGGCACTGAACGCGGCGGTAGAAGCGGCGCGTGCGGGCGAGCAGGGCCGTGGTTTTGCCGTGGTGGCAGGTGAAGTACGTAACCTGGCCCAGCGCAGCGCCCAGGCGGCACGCGAGATCAAGAGCCTGATTGAAGACTCCGTGGGCCGCGTGGAAGTAGGCTCAACGCTTGTCGAAAGCGCCGGTGAAACCATGGGTGAGATCGTGAATGCGGTAACACGCGTCACGGACATCATGGGTGAAATCGCCTCTGCGTCTGACGAGCAGAGCCGCGGTATCGACCAGGTGGGTCTGGCGGTAGCCGAGATGGATCGCGTGACCCAGCAGAACGCCTCGCTGGTTGAGGAATCTGCCGCAGCGGCGGCCGCACTGGAAGAGCAGGCGAGCCGTCTGACTCAGGCCGTAGCGGTATTCCGCATTCAGCAGGAGCAGATGAAAGCGCGCGAATTCGCTTCTGCGAAAACCGTTGCAGCACCGGCGATGGCGCGTAAAGCGGTTACCGCTGATGCAGGTGATAACTGGGAAACCTTCTAACGCCGTTTGTTGTGCAGGGTGGCGGCTGCGCCTTACCCGGCCTACGATTCAGGGTTTTGTAGGCCCGGTAAGCGCAGCGCTACCGGGCGATATTACAGAGGCAGGCGCATGGCGCAACGCGTTTCATACGCGAAGCCGTGCGCTGTCTCTTCTTCCCTTTTCCGACGCAGTTCAGGCGTCAGCGTCGTCATTTTTTCAAACCCCAGCCGAGCATAGAACGGCGCATTCCACGGTACGTTCCTGAACGTCGTCAGCGTCAGCGCTGTCAGCCCACTTTTACGGGCATGGTCTGCCACGCAGGCGATGAGCTGCCTGCCGATCCCTTTTCCCTGCCAGTGCAGATCGACCGAGAGTTCGACAATAAACAGTGATGACGAATGGGCTTCGGCGAGGATAAACCCGACGGGGTGGTCGTTTGCCAGCGCCAGCCAGCTTAGCCCGCGTTCGACATAGCCGAGGTGTTGGTCAGTAGAAATGACCTCGCCATCGGCAAGCCAGGCGAGTTCCGGGTCTTCCCGAAAGCGCTCCCCCGCCGCGCGTTCAATGGCGGGCAGGACGACAACGTCGTTGAGGGTGGTGGAGCGAATGCGAATGGTCATGGCGGCAAGTATAGCCTGACCCGGAGACATTATTCCGAGCAGATCAGCACCGGCGAATAGAAATTGCTGATCACCAGCGCGTCTTCTGGCGTGCGCTCTATTGTCAGGAGCCTTTTATTGCCCAGCGTCAGGCCGGCAACGTATTTTTCAAAGACCCCGGGCGGCATGGCGTCATGGCTAAAACGCTCGACTTTTTGAATAGCAATCTCATACAGTTCGCCCTCCACGTGACGCCATTTAAACATCTCCTGGCGGGAAACCTCCCAGCTGCGCGGGGCATTCACCACGCTGCCGTTAACCGTGATATACCCCGTTTTGTCGGGATGAAAACGCATAATGATCTCACCGTCAAAGGTGAAATCGTGGCTGTCGCGCCGGTCGGAGAAGGTCAGGTTTCCATCGCAGGCCACCGACAGCGGGGGCGTGTGAAAGTACCACGCCGTCACGGCGCCCAGCAGCAGCAGGTTGAGGAACAGGATTAGCCAAACTTTTTTGTGTCTCATATCACCACTCGTAATAGTAAAGCGTACGACAGGCGCTGGCTTTACCCCGCGTGAGGGAACATTGGGAGAGCACCAGCCGCCCTTCGTGGCCGTAGAAAAGCGTTCTCTGAATGTGCATGTAGAAAATCGAATTTTTCAGGCACGGAAGATGGCCGTCCTTCTGAAGCGTTTGCGCCAGCGTTATTGCCTTCCCGTGAAATACATCCGCCAGCGGCGTAAAGGTGTAGACCGGGCAGGTGCCGATATGCGTCAGCAGATGGATCTCCCGCTGTGAATTTTCTGGCTTGATCAGCGCGATCCAGAGGCATAGCGCAACGACGACCAGCGTGAGCGCGCCGCAGAACAGCCATTCCGGGCGAACGCGCCATGCAGGTTTTGCCGTTTCGGCGGTCGGCGGGGCCTCCTCCAGCGGGGTGACCTTGACGTCTGCGCTGAGCATAAAGCCCGTTTTCGGTACGGTAACGATAAGCAGCGCGTCGGGAAGCAGGGTCGCCAGCATCTTGCGCAGAATGCTGATGTACTGGTTTAAGGAGTTGTTAGATCCCTGGAGCCCTCGCCGATCCCAGACTTCCTGGAGAAAGGTTTCCCGTTCAACCACGTTCCCATGATGCTGAACCAGCAGCTTCATGATGGTATTGGCCGTACAGGTGAGGAGCTGCGCATCCTCATCCGGCGCATTGATAAGAGAAACAGAACCGTCCTCGTCGTTATAGACGATGGCGTCAGCAAGCAGGTATTTCATAAGTTGTTGTAATAAAAACAGAGATAAAAAATAAAAAGAGAAGGTCTACGCCTTCCGGGCTGCATTGCTGGCTATTTTAACGCCATTGTTACCGATAACATTGATCCAGACAGGATTTTGGGTGGTTTAATAAGTCAGCGTGATAATCACGTCATCAATAAATTCCCCGGTACCGGTTAGCGGCTGTGCCGGGACCTCGCCATAAACGGTGTAGTTCTGGGTGCCGCCAGCGGGATTAGTGACCTGCAGCGCATCGCCGCTGCTTTGATCTCCCCAGCGTTGCGTGGCCGCCTCATCCTGCCAGAGCCCGTAGCGCAGGCACTGGCCCTCGCTGTTGCAGAGCTGCCGCTGGTTACCGCTGGCATGGTTGCCTTTGCCCATGGCAAGGGTGAACGCGGTTCCGGCCGGACAGCGCGTGGTGAGGGTGGCGGTGGAACGCGTCGGACGCAGGGTCGCGGTGCTGGTCAGGGTGCCGAAGTTAAGGGGCGTCACGCGCTCGATGTAGCATCCCTGGCTGATCTCGGCCTGCGCGCTGGTGCCGCCCTGCACCTGCTCCCCCTCTGCGGAACCGTCCGAGCAGTTTTGCAGGGCATCCTGACGCAGGGCGCTGTGCCAGGCGATACGCAGATTCATGTTGTAGTTGTAATAGTGGTAGGCCGGAAGCTGGCTTTGCCCTGCCGGAATGGTAGCGATAAGGGGAAAGGTACCGCTGACGTTGGCATTGCTTTGCGCGGCCAGAGTCTGCTGAATCAGGTTCCCGCTGCTGGCAGGCCCCAGCTCCTGAGAGTGCGCTGCGCCGTTCAGCAGGCGGAAGAGGAGGGTGTACTGTTTCCCCTCCTGATCCCCCGGCGAGATCATCTCAAAGGGCGGGGCGTCTACGCTGCTCAGGCAGACGTTGAGATATTCTGTCCTGCCCTCATTGTCGGCCTGGCAGCTAAATTTGACCTCGGTGTTGACGGAGGTGGTATTGCCCGCCACGACGTTGCCAAAGTTAATGGCGGGCATGGAGGTTATCCAGCAGGCCGCCGCCATCGCCTTCACGGACAGGACGAGCAGCAATAATAACGGTGCTCTTAATGACACAGTTGTTCTCCGATATTCTGTATAGATGACGCGGTACGGGGCGCCGGAAGCGTGACCCGGCACTCTCCCTCACCGGTTTTCACCACCAGTTCACCCGGCAGGGGCGGATCTTCAAGCCAGATAAAGCCATCGCGTCCCACGATGGTGGCACCCTGCGGCGTTGACACGACGCTGCCCAGCGGGAGCGGCCTGCGGCGGCTGTCGACCAGCCGGGCCTGAACCGTGACGGCGTGATGGACGTTAAAATCGACTTTGACCGCGCTGCTGTTGCCCGGTCTGGCATGCATGTCGGTGACGGGGGCGATCACATCGGCGGGCAGATCGAGCGGGTTAATGCTGACTTTGCTGTTGTGGTAGCGCGGCAGGTCGGTCAGCAGAAGATAACCGTCCTCATCCGTTTCACCGGCCGGGCGGTTTTCCAGCATCACCGGTACGTGCCCAATGCCGTGCGTGGACACCAGCGCCATGCCCTGCTGGATGTAGCGCAGCGCGTGCAGGCTGCCGTCCAGCAGCGTCAGGCTACCTTCGGCTGAGGCGTACTGGTTGCCCTGGCTGGCACCCTGCTGCAGCCCAACGTGCCATTCGCCCGCTCGGCCCAGATAGCCTACGTCCGCATATCTTTCACGTCGTTCGCCAAAGCCCTGGCCCAGCTCCCATGACCAGCCGCCGGCCTCATCGTCCGGCTGGTGGCGGTAATCCATGCGCGGCGTATCCCGGCTGGCCTGAGCTGAGAGCGTGTCCTCGCGACCCAATGGGACGGAAAGCAGCAGCTGAACGTGGCTCGACGCGTCCGTAAACGAGCGGGTATAGCTCAGCGTGGTGGAGATGTGTGCCGGCAGCGACACCGACCAGGAGGCGTTGAGGTAGCGCTCTGTGCTGCCCTGAATGTTCTGCTGTACCCAGCCCGCGCCCACGGTGCCAAAGTGGGGGATGGACTGGCTTACCCACACGCTGTCGCTGCGTCTGACGGGCGCGGCACCGCTCATGCGGGCGTTGTCGGCGAAATCCGCCCCGGTATGGACGGTGCTGGCAGAAATGCCCGTTCCTCTGCCGTTCCACTGCCAGCCGAGGCCCCACTGAACGCCCTGACCGTAAGGGCTGTCGCTCACGGCAACGTGCTGGCTGACCACCCCTACGGCGGGGGAGACCAGCCAGTCAGCGCCCGTACCCACGTTGTGCAGCCTGCGCTGCTGCTCCGTATGCAGCGCCAGCGTCAGGTGATTATTCACCCCATAGCGCCAGCCCGCGTCCAGCAGCGGCGAGGCGGCATAGTCGTCGGAGTGCAGGGCGTAGTTTTCCCGCATCCAGCCGATGTCCAGCGAACCGCTGCTGAGCCCTTCCGCCAGCATGCCTGGCGCGCCGTAGAGATCGAGCTGTACGGCGCGACGCTGGCCGTTGATATCGGTAATGACCACCTCCGCCTGCCCGCTGCCGGTGAAGGAGGGCAGGGTATCCAGCAGAAAGTCTCCCGGCGTGACGCGCTGGCTGCTCTGCTTAAGTCCGTCGATATATAGATCGACCGTGGAAGGCAGCACGGCCGTGTCGCTGTAGCGGCTACGCGGTTCGGTATTGAGCTGGGGATTAAGCTCAAAGTTACGTGCCCAGTGCAGCCCGCCAAAGTGTACCTGCCGGCTCCAGCGGGTGCCGGTGGTGATGCTGTCGCCGAGCGCCAGCGTGGTCAGCGAGTCGGTGTTGTCCCACTGCCAGCGGGTTTCGAGACGGGTGTGGGTAGGCCGACCGGCGCTGTTTTCCTCCCCGGCATGGCTTGAAAAACTGCTGCTGAACGTTCCGGGCAGCCCTCCGGAGGCGGTCAGCATGGTCTGGGCGTTAAGCTGGCGCTTCCCCTGCGCGTCGCTGGCGTAGAGCGCGTATCCGAGCGTATAGGCGCTGACGGGCTGCGCATCAGGATAGCGGTACATCGGCGTGGGCCTTGAGACGGTCAGATGCTGCTGGCCCTCGAGCGCCTCTGCCTCTGCGGTAATCGACACCTGCTGGGACAGCGCGTCGAGATTGACCTTCAGGCCCGGCAGGGAGGTCAGCTCAACCCACTCTGCGCGATCGTCCGGGGCGTGAAGCCCCAGCTTTTTCATGTCGCTGCGGCTTATCCATAGCGCATTATCCACCACCCGGCAGGCCCACAGCTCGCCTCGCGGGGCGTGGTTCACGGTAATGGCCAGCCATTGTACGGTGTCGGCGGGTTCAGTCCGGGCTGACAGCATGAGCGGTAGCCAAAACAGGAGCGCGAGAAGCGAGCGGGCGCAGGGGTATCTGGCTGGCATGATGGTCATCATTGAGATAGACGCGCAGCGAGCTGAGCGCGTGTCGTGAGGGCTGCTTGAGCGATAAAAGGGCGATTTGTCCCGGGAGCACATAGCCCGCCAGGCCTTTAATCGACCCTACAACCTGCCCATCGGCCGTCAGGGCCTCAAGGTGGCTCAGGCGGATATGGCGGTTTCCGGCGTTAAAGCAGCGGAGAGTGGCCGGTATGTCTGCCTGCTCACAGCTCAGGGCATCGTGGCTGGCTGGCGCGCTCTGGTTCCCGGCAATAAACACCGGAATCGAGTAGCGCAGCAGGAAGTGCACCGCGGTGGGATTGGCGGCGCGGGACGTGGCGTCCGGCAGTTCGTCGATGACCAGCCGGTAACTTTGCTCCTTTGCACGGTTGCCTGGCTGCATGACGATAATGCGCACCAGCTGCTGCTGGCCCGGCGCCAGTGATGTCATCGCCGGGCTGGTGACCACCTCCCCGGTGTTCACCAGAACATCTTTACCGTTTTTTTGCGTCCATTCGTACACCCGAATCTGCGCATGGATGGCCGCTTTCCCACTGTTAGTGAGATAGACCGCCGCTGCCCGCTGGTCGCTCTGCAGATCGAGCGTTACCGGGGCCACCTGAAGCGTGGCGGCCAGCGCGTAGCGTGACAGCAGCGCCAGCATCATGAGCCACAGAATGAAGCAGGGAAGGTAGCGACGCACGATCAGTACTCCAGTTTTAACGTGATATCGTCGCTGTAGGTACCTGCCTGGGCGGTTGTCAGCGCCCCGGCTTCAATGACGCCATACAGGGTTTCCTCCTGTTCCGCACCGTTGCCGGTATCGTCCAGGCCATTCGTGCCGGTGATTTGCGTCTGTTTGCCTTCGTCGGCAAAGAGTTTCCACGCAATCTTCTGTGCGCCCGTTTCGCCGTTCTCCGGCTTCAGCCAGAAGGTTCCATTTTCCCCGTCGTTGCTGGTGGCGGTGAGGGTGAAAGGCGTACCGTTGGTACAGACGATATCGACCTGCGTTTTGGCCTGGATTTCGCTCGACTCATCGGAGCCGTGACGTGAGAAGTTGAGGTCGTTGGCTTTTAGGGTGCATGACTTTACGACCTCAAGTGATACGTGCATCGTCGCGCTTGCGCTACTGTCTGCGGCGATCGCAGCAGCAGGAAGCAGGAGAACGGAACAACATGCAACGGTGGGAAAAATTTTCATGATTTTATTTCCTGACGTGAGTAACAGTGGAATTACAAAGCGAATGACTGAGCGTTCAGCAGGCAGAGTTTTCGATGGAATTCCGCCAGGCTGTGGCAGCAAAATTTGTTCATCGCGTTACGCTTGTGGGTGTAGATCGTTTTAGGGGACTTATTCATGATTTTTGCGATGCGAACCGGACTGAATCCTTTATGGAGCAACATGCAAACCCGTCTCTCCTGATACGAGAGCATGGCGGCGTTTTCGAAGGCGAATGTCGTGTCGCTAAAACAGTGGCTTAGCTGCGCAAAAGAGAGGTTGTCCGCGACCACTCGGACCCGCTCGTTGCGCAGGAAGGCGTGAACGTCGCAGACCCGCGCTGCATCCGTAAATACCAGCCAGTTCTCTCCAACGTGTGTATTGAGTAGCCGTTCCTGCAGGCGCAAAAGCCCTTCCGGATTAACGTCATGGATCCAATACATCTCCGGGCGAGGGGTAACGGCCGTCGAGATCAGCGAAGTGAGGCCAAGCCATAAAAACGTATTCCCGCTCAGAACGATAACCTGATAACCAGCATTCAGAATGAAAGGGGTCATTTTCTACCCCACAGATAGCCCTGGCCGTAATCGGCCGCGCTGGCGCGGGCCAGCGCGAAATCACCCGCGGTTTCGATGCCTTCGATCAGTACCTTGCTGGCGACGCGCTTGCACTGGCGGGTGAGATGCAGAAACTTTGCCTGCTCGGTCCGTCCGTTCCAGAAGGTATGTTTGTCAATTTTGATGCCGCAGAAGCGGATCTGGCTGGTCAAAAGTTCGGGAAGAAGGTCTTCGCAAACATCGTCTGCCCACACTTCTATTCCCCACTGATGTAGCGTTGCGATGCATTTCCGCAGCGCCCGGCTTTGCGTATCGTCGAGTTGTACCATCGTATGGAGATCGGTGACCTCGATAGCAAGTCTCTCCGGGCAGGGTGTTTCTTCTTTGAGCCTGTCGAGGAAGTCCGTTTCCAGCAGTAAATCCGATGTCGCATTGAGGTAATACTTGTCGCCCTCTTCGCAAAACATGGCATGACGAAGCTGCGCAAAGAAGTGCGCCTTACGCTGCGTCGAGGACATCGAGCCAAAGTAATCTTCAAGATCGACGTGTGGCTTTGCCGTGGACAATACCTCCCAGGCAATCACATTTTCGCTGCGCAGGGCCCGGATGGATTCGAACTTATAGCCGGTTAGCATGATAAAAGTGCGTAACGCTCCGTGGTGATTTCAGGAGCTGCACATTTTATTGATTTGGTTTTTGGCGGGATATTTATAGATAAAAATGGCTTATATAAAGTGTTTTTATCTAATTTATAAGGATTATAAAGGATTATTTATTTTCATAAGCGCCCGACAGAATGCCGGGCGCAACGCGCATTAACCCGCTTTGCTGATGATTTTGATTTCGACCATGCCAATTCCGATCTCGCGCGGTGAATGCCCAAGGATATTTCCCTCATTCGTGGACTGCGGGTCCGGTGGCACGATCACCAGGGTATCGCTGCGCGAAGGATTCTCAAAATGTAGCGTGTGCGTGCTCACGTCGTATCCAAGCGTTAACGTCTGCTCCCGATCCCCCACGCGCACGGGTACGGGCTTGTTAGCATTGGGGCCATACGCTCTGGCGGTGATCACCAGGTCGAACTGTTCCGGCAGCGGATGGGCGTATTCAATTTTCACCTCATTGCCCAGCTGCGCGTTGGACCAGCGCCCCCAGGACTCCGGACGCGAGATGCCGCTAAACTGCTTCACTTCTTCCGGTGCGCCGGCCACGTTAAAGATAAAGCTATCCGCTTTGTAGCGAATATCGTTATCGCTAATTTTCAGCATGTCGATGTTGTGCTGATAGCGCGCGGTATCAATCACCGTATCGTTGAACGCGGTTTTGCCCTTCCACTGCGCCTTATCCACGTGCTGCACGGTTTGCTCCCCGCCGAGCTGACCCTGAGAGACGCACCAGTCGGTAGAAAGCGCCAGCGGCTGCGACCAGAGCTGGCCCATTTTGTAGCATCGGTCGACCCAGACAAAATTATCGCGTGGCGCGAAATCGGCCAGCTGATAGCGCAGCGGCGCGGAATATTCGCTTTCCGGCAGCGGCTCAACGCGCCCTTCCGACACGCGCACCAGCAGCGGCAGACGGAAGCTGCTGCCCGAGAAGGCAATCGTGTTTTTATCCCGATCGACGGTGAAGTCCTTCATCTCTTTCGGGAAGTTCCACAGGCGGATAATGTCTGGCTTCCAGGCGAGGATTTTATCCTTCATGTTGAGGAACACTTCCGACAGGGACTGCCCCGACAGCGTGCTGCGACCAAGGCCAATAAAGTTGTCGCCGCCCAGAATGTCCAGCACGGTTGCGCCGTTATCCATGGAATTGCGTTTGGTGGCGATCACCTCCTGCTGCGGCTGGTCACCGCGCAGCACGAAGAACAGGTTGCTGCGATCCTGCTTATTGAGCTGATCCCACGCGCTGTTTTTCATCGCCAGATGGTCAGACGAAACGACGATGACGGTGTTTTTAAACCAGGGCGAGGCTTTGATTTTCTCGACCAGCGCGGCAATGTGTTCCTGACTGCAGGTGACGGCGCTGAAAGATTTGTTGCTTTTGCCGTTCACGTCATAGCTTTTGCGTTTGCAGCTGCGCGAGACAAATCCGTCCGGATGATGTGTGTCCACCGTCAGCGCGAAGAGAGAGAAACGCTTGCCCGCACGGGACAGCTCCTCGAATTTCTTCCAGGTTTCGTCGAGTACCGTATCGTCATAGAAGCCCCAGTCGTTGCGGTAACTCGGATCGGCAACCGTCGTTTTTAACTCTTCTGAGCCATACAGGTGGTCAAAACCGTGGGATTTCAGGAACACATCTTTTCCGGCAAAGCGCAGGTTTGCCCCCTGCACAAAATAGTTTTCGTAGCCGGAATTTTTCAGGATATCGCCGAGGCAAATATTCTGCGGGAAGAAGGTCGACATGGAGGCTGAGGCGTTACCTTCGAAAGGCGCGAACAGCGGAATACCGCACTGGGATGCAACCATCCCGGCAATCGTATAATCCGTACCGGGCAGCTGCATGGTGTGGCTGAAATCGAGCCCTTCATTTTTCAGCGCACCCAGGTCCGGCGTCAGCTCCGGGAATGCATCGTTATCAAAGTACGTGCGTTCCAGGCTTTCACCGTAGATATAGACCAGGTTGAGCTTCGGGTTGGCGATCGTTTTCGACGGTTCTTTGTAGTAAGCCACGAAATCCGGATCGCCGTCGCGCGACTGCGATTTCACCAGCTCGGTGATCTGATGGAATGCCGGGCTGGCGTCGACGGAGGCCAGCGCCAGGAATAACGCCAGCAGGCTGTAGCCATGATGGTGCGGATGATGGCGACGTCGACGCAGCACCCAGGCCAGTGCGCCAAATATCGTCACCAGCGCGACGATAAGGCCCAGCCCCGGCAGAATGTACTTGCCCACACCCGCGCCCGTCAGGCTGTTCGTCAGCGTGTAGAGTACCGCATCGTTAATACCGTCACCGGTAAAGTAATCGCTGGCGTATAAGGTAATGTTTAAAATAATAAAAATGCCGAGCACCACCAGCGTGGCGATAAACCACCAGGTGTTACGGCCGGCTTTCCACGCGTAAACGCCGACAGAAGCCAGAAAAAGGATAAGAGACATGAATTCAGACAACAGCATATCCTCGTGACGCCAGATAATTCGCTGGCTAACTGTTTATTTTTTGGGTCATACAATGTAATTGCGATGTCGTTAAGCTGCAATTTTAGTGTCACGAAAGTGTGCTGTTGTTAGGATTTGGTTTAGAAAATCGTTTTTATGAAGACGTGCACATCCTGACAAACGGACGCTGAGGCGGTGGCAGGTGGGGAAAACGCTCATTTAGCGCCGCGCTGCAAGACTATCGCATTAAACGCGGCGTGTTGTGGCAGAAAATGGGGTGGATCAGGAGATGAAATTAACGCCTTGTTTCAGCACCAGATCGCAGGCTTTGGTTTTCACCTGTTTTGCCAGAGAAGAGTTGCCGAGGGTGCTCAGATTCAGCTGCTGCCCATTTTGTGCGTTAAGCAGGCCCTGAATGCCGTCCATATAGTTGGTGTCCGCTTTTTGCTCCTGGGTATCCAGACCCAGTTTACCCAACACCTGGTTTTTCACGTTTTGCGCATCGGTCACGGAGGCCAGCTTTTGCTTCGCGCAATATTCCAGAATCCCCGCCGCGTTGTTCATCGTGCCCGCACTCAGACTCTGGGAGCTGTTGCCCAGCAGGCTGGTAAGAGAAGAGGCGGAGAGTCCACCCTGAGAGCTGCTGCTCTCTTTGGTCAGCTCATTTGCTGCGCTTGACAGGGACTCCTGCCAGGACGCCGCTTGCGCCATACATGTCAGTATGAGTGGGGCGAAGACTAAAACTGCAAAAAGACTTTTTTTCATTACGTTATCTCACATTCTCTCGGTAACTTTCCCAATCAAAGTTCAACCAAAGCGTACCGCCTAATTTCATTCTGTCCATTACCCTCTCTCCGAGTTGTTTGTTCAAACCTGCTTCATCAAGATTGCTCAGGAGCCCAGTAGGCCGGCGAGAAGATGTTCTTCTGTCGATAATTTGGTTGATGATAACCTTCTCATAACGCGATTCATTCTGAACACCAATTTCATCAATCACAAGCAAGTCAACAGAGCTTAATTTATCAATCAGCTTTTCTTCTGAATCTGCTGATGTGCCATTGAAGGTTTCGCGCATGGAAGACATGATATCTGCCACGGTAATTATAAGAACCGTTTTACCTCGCCGCAGGAGATCGTTACATATGGCGGCGGCCAAATGGTTTTTACCAGTACCAGGATTACCACAAAAAATGAACCCGCCCATCGATTTATCAAAATCAACGGCATACAAGCGCGCTTTTTCTCTGACAATTTTTTGATTTGTCGTATTGGCCTTGTAATTTTCGAACGAACACCCCTGGTGTAAGGTTCTTATTCCTGAACGACCAAAGGATCGTTCCATGCTTTTGGCAATATTTTCGCGAGCAATAAATTCAGAACGCTTTCGCCCTTCTTCTTGCTGCCAGGCCATCAACTCCTCACTGTTTTTAAAGCGAGGCTCAATGCCTTCAGGTATGATTTTTTTCAACCTGTTCATCAGACTGCTAACGTTTTTCATTTCAACCTCTAAAACCTTTTGGAACGGTATAGTTAGGTTTGGCTATTTCGTTAATGTCAGATTTTGCCTTTCCACCATTACCAGCGCGGGTGATTTGAAGATGACGCGCGAGCTTTTGCTGCCACTGAATATGGGTGAAGACTTTACCTTCCGCCTGCCACCAGGCAGTAAACGCGGCAAGCTCTTCCGCGGTGGCCGGTTGGGTTAACGCAATCCCCCACAGCGCGGCCTGCCGCTGAAAATCCGCATCCGGCTGCCAGCCCGCGTACAGGGCAAATTTTCCCATTGGAACGGTCACGGGAACGTTGACCGGTTCATCAAAGAACTGGTTGTCCAGCGTGACATCGCTCGCCGGGCGTGACAGTTGCGCTTCAATCTCCAGAAGCTGTGCCAGGCGTTCCGGCGTGATTGCGTAGAACGCCGGCGCGTTGTCGGCAAAAACGGCTACCGTGCCGCCTTCGGCGTGGGTCAACACACCGCGTGGGTCGCGCATAAAGGCATCAATGCCAGCAATGCTGGTGGTCAGAATTCTGGAGGACATAACGCTTACTCTACTGATTACTACGGGCGTGATATGGGCTTATGGTAGCACAGAGAGGGGAAAGGGAAGGAGGGGATTTCCCCGGTAGCGCTGCGCTTACCGGGGCTACAGTCGTAGGCAGAATAAGCGCAGCGCTATCAGGCAGTTATCACGCAATGATGTTCAGCGTGACGTCGATGTTGCCGCGGGTCGCGTTAGAGTACGGGCAAACAATGTGTGCCGCATCGACCAGCTTTTTAGCTTCCGCAGGATCCATACCTTCAACATGGATGTTCAGCTTTGCTTCGATACCAAAACCGGTTGGCAGCGGGCCAATCCCCACTTCGCCTTCAATATAGGCATCTTTTGGCAGGGTGAATTTGTCGCGTGCGGCCACGAACTTCATCGCGCCCAGGAAGCAGGCAGAGTAGCCCGCAGCAAACAGCTGCTCAGGGTTAGTCACTTCTCCGCCCATGCCGCCCATCTCTTTTGGCACACCCAGTTTGACGTCCAGTACGCCATCGGAGGAGGTGGCACGGCCGTCACGGCCACCGGTGGCTTTTGCTTTGGCGGTATAAACAACTTTTTCTAAAGACATGGCAGGTTCCTCATCTTGTTTTGATATGTGCTATTAAATAGCGTGCGATATATGTGGGTAAATAATAACGCGTAAAGTATAGCGTTACGCGCGGTGTAGCTGTTGTCGCAAAAGTTCGAGCTGCTGTTTGAGCGCCAGCAGGGTGTCAGTATCACACTGCGCTGCGCAACCAACCGCATCGGGAATACCCAATGCCTGCTGCTGGAGCTCGCGTCCCGCTTCACTCAGGGTGACGGCGACCTGACGTTCGTCTTTACGCGAACGGTGACGGTTGATTAGGCCGGCACTTTCCAGCCGCTTCAACAGCGGCGTCAGCGTCGCAGAGTCCAGAAACAGCCGTTCGCCGATGTCCGACACCGTTATGTCATCCTGCTCCCATAGCACCAGCATCACCAGATATTGCGGGTAAGTCAGGTTCAGCGGTGCCAGCAGCTGCCGGTACAGCTTATTAAGCGCCAGATTTGCCGAATAGAGAGCAAAGCAGAGCTGGTTATCCAGCTTGAGCGCAGCGGTTGCGTCGTTCGTTTTCGCGTTCATGAGATGAATATAGATAGTGTGCAATTTAATTGCAAGCAATTTTATGGGCAGGTGTAACGGAGCGCTACCTGAACGGCCATTTTACGGTAGTGCTCGCGCTGAGCCTGTTCGTCTGCGCCATCTTCAAACAACAGCGTAAAGGTGTAGCTGTTGGCAACGTAGTGAAAGCTGAAGCTGCTTATCAGGCGGTGAAGATCTCGGGCGTCAACGGTCTGGCTGAATAGCTGTTTTTCTTTGCCCCGGAGCAGGATGCCCTCCAGCAGGTCGAGCGCGCTACGGTTGACTTGGCGAAGATAGTTCGACTGCTGCATAAAGCGGCCGCGCTGCATGTTTTCCATGCAGATAATCCGGATGTAATCCGGATGGTCGGCATGATAGTCAAACGTAGCTTCAACCAGATTGACCAGCGCTTCGACGGGAGGCATTCCCGCCAGGCTAAGTGCTTTTTCACTGGCGCGAATCTGAGTGTAAACATGTTCCAGAACCAGGAGATAGAGGTTCTCTTTATTCTTAAAATGGTAAACCACCATGCGTTTGGTCGTACCCGCTTTCTCCGCGATCTGCTCCATGCGGGCACCGTTCAATCCATACTCGGCAAAAAGCGCGATGGCGCTCTGAAAGATTTTCTCTTTCAGGCTAGATTCTTCGCTGTGCTCGGGGTGTTCGCTGTCAGGGTTAGCCACATCCTTTCCTTATTTTCACCAAACGGACCAGAAGGATTATCTCCACGGCAGCGAAATAACACAAATATCAAACGCGTGGGCGTTTGCGGTACAGCCACAGCCCGGGGATCGACAGCCCGATAGAGAGCGCGCCAACGATGGACGACGCCTTAAGAAAGTTGCTCAGAAGAAGGATCATCTGAGGTTCGGTGTAGCCAAAATGGCTGATTTTCACCGCGGAAATCATCGCTGTGTACGCAGATATGCCCGGGAACATCGGGATAACGGCGGCGACGGTGAACACTTTGGGATGCGCCAGATACCAGCGCGACCACTGGATGCCGATACTGCCAACCAGCATGGAAGCCATAAATGTTGACCATTCGATGTTAAAACCCGCCGTCATCATCACCATTCGCGAGCCATGACCAATCGCGCCCAGCAGTGCACACCATGGCAACGCGCGTTGCGGAACGTTAAATACCATCGCAAAGCCGACGGCAGGAATGGCGGCCAGAAGCATGTCCTGTGCCAGCGCCAGCAGAAAATCTATCACGCCCATCCGCGTAACCCCCAGAGTGTCATGGCCATGACCACGCCGATGCAGGTCGCCAGCGTCAGCAGGCTGGCAATAGCCCAGCGTGCCAGACCTGTATTGATGTGCCCTTTAAACATGTCGGCGACGGCGTTTATCAACGGAAAGCCCGGGACCAACAGAAGCACGCTGGCGGCCATAGCAATCGTCGGGGTGCTGGCAAACTGCGGCAGGCGCAGCAGCAGACCGGAAACCGTGGTGGCGACAAACGCGGTAATACAGAAGTTAATTTGCGGATGCAGCTGTCGGTGCGTCAGCAGCTGGCGAACATACATGGCGATGCTGCTGGCGAAAAAGGTGACGATCGCACCGTCCCAGCCGCCTTTATTGAGCTTACAAAAGCAGGCGCACGACAGCCCTACCATCAACACGACAAGCCAGCGCGGATAACGTAATGGCTTAATTTGGCTGAACCTTTTTTCAATCTCCCGAAGTTCGAGAAGCTTATGTTCAGCAAGGATGACGATGTGCTGCACTTCGGTCACGACGTGCATGTTAATGCCACGGTCATGGTTTTTGCGGGTGGAGGTCAGGCACTGACCGTCTTTGATCGTGGTCAGCACAATGGCGTTGGATGAAATAGCGCTTTCAACGCTATCCATACCCAGCGCCAGTCCCAGTCGGGTGGAAAGCTCCTCAACCAGCGCGCTTTCCGCGCCGTGCTGGAGCAGAAAAAGACCGCACTGGATACATAGCCGCGTGATAGCACGCTGCGTTGACCGATCTGCCTGCATGTATTGTCCTGAAAAAGGGTGAAAGTTGCCGGTTGGCCCATAGCGATTATTTTTAACACAAAGTGCAGTGTCTCTTGCTGTGGGCCAGATCAAGGTTTATGCAAACAGTTGCCGCCCCTTAGTGCGGAAGAGGTTGGGATTAATTTATCATTTTCATGAATAATTAATATTGAAAGATAAGTTATTTATATTTAGTTATTCTAATTTTATATTGTAGTTATTTTAATGGCACTGCAATTAAATTTTGTTTCACTTTGTGAGATATTAGTGCTGTTTAGGCATTTCTTATACTAACAATACATCTCATCTTCTACTTGTATTAACCTGCATTACACTCAGGGACAAAAATACTCATACGTTGATGCGTTTTAACGTTACTCATCAAATGAAGAATGGACACGGAGGGTCTATGTTGTCATTGCACGGTAAGCATAGCGTTATCATTAGCCGGATACCTGTGATGCAAAACGGGTTAGGGGGCGTGATGACTCGCAATTTCCCCGATTTTGAATTGACCTATTGCAGCTCATTGCAGGAGTTAACTCTGCTCCAGTTACGCCGCGCTGACGTCATCATTGCAGACATTTCAGGCGAATACTGGAATCCTCGGGGCGCGCTCGAAGAGTATTTCAGTTTAATGAATCAATACCGGGATATTCACTGGATCTTTTTAGTTTCGCGACCACTTAACCCTATTGCCGTTGAGTTACTTGTGCGCCCTGAAAGTACGTTGCTTTCTGATATGGAACCTATTGAAGGCTTAGTTAACGCTGTACGGGCAGGACGAGAACGCGCAGAGCGGGTAAGCCAGATGTTGTTAACCCCGGAACCTCTAAGTTCAGAGGAGGAAAACGAACATCTTATCGCTCTCACGCACTCCGAACGCAAGGTACTGAGACTTTTAGGTAAAGGATGGGGGATCAACCAAATCGCTACATTGCTCAAGAAGAGCAATAAAACCATCAGTGCGCAGAAAAACAGTGCGATGCGACGACTTTCATTACGTAGTAATGCAGATATGTACGCCTGGATAAACAGTTCACAGGGAATGCGAGAGCTGAGTTTGATGTCAGCCTATGGAGAGTTCGAAGAATGGAAAAAACCGATTCAACAAGCCATATTGCCATCGTCGAAAATTGCACGATGAGTGCTGTTGGGCTAAAGCATCTTTTTGCGATGCCCGGCCTGAATCATTACCAACTGCATCTGTTTAGTGAATTTGACAGCTTTAAGAAAGCACTTCAGCACGTCAATTTTTTCTCGCTGATCTATTCATATTCCGATGCTCGGGAAGAGCGTCGTAGCTGCCTGGCGCACCTGCGGGATTTTGCGTTTACGCATGGTCATATCCAGCGCATCATCCTGGTTGCAGACGAGATGGAAGCAAGATTAATTAGCCATCTTTCCCCGTCACGCCTTCACGGTGTGGTTAGTAAATCGCTGACGCTTGAGCACCTGCAGAAGGAACTCATGGTGTTGTTGAGTGAAACCTTGCGCATCAATGACAATATGATGAATCACTGGTACCGGAGTCAAAGCAGAATGTTAAGCCCAACGGAAAGGGCAATACTGCGGTATATGTCTTGCGGATACTCCATTCCTCAAATCGCGGCACGGCTTGAACGCAATATTAAGACCATCCGGGCGCATAAGTTTAATGCGATGGTGAAGCTGGGGGTGAACTCTGACGTAGGGTTGCTTGATGCGGCAGATATTATTACCCACCTTTCGGCAAGAGAACCGCGAAGTTCGACACTTAGCAAGCCGACCTTTTTATAACCTGCCTGTTGCGCGCCAGACAGGCTCTGGCGCATCAATCAGATGCAAACATCCACCCATTTTGCGGAAGTCAGCTCTGCCATTCTGTCAGGTGAGATACGCACAGCGCTGTGAATTGCGCCTGCGGCGGGCAGCACTTCGGCGTACTGCTTTAACGAGACATCGCAGTAAACCGCGAGCGGGTTTTCCAGGCCGAACGGGCACACGCCCCCAACGGGATGACCGGTTATGGTCACCACTTCATCACTGCTGAGCATGCGCGCTTTTGCACCAAAGGTGTCTTTTAGCTTTTTGTTATCCAGGCGCGCATCGCCTTTCGCTACCACCAGAATCACCTCATTTTTCACCTTAAGTGACAAGGTCTTGGCGATTTGCCCCGGTTCCACACGGTGGGCGGCAGCAGCCAACGCAACGGTAGCGGTACTCTGGTTAAGTTCAATGACGTCTATATCCGGCGCGTTGTCGGCAAAAAACTGCTGTACAGACTGCAAACTCATTGTTTCCTCCTGACAAATATCCTGCGTAATCTGTCATAAGAATTTATGCTCTGTAAATATCTCTTCAGTAACAAATATACCGAACGGCTGATTTCTGGATCATCTTCACAATCACGGAAACCGGTTACAGTAACCGGTTGCAGAGCGTGATGCGTCGATTAATACTGAGTACGTAACGTCCCCTGTATCTAATAATAAGAGCAAATTATGAAACCATTCCGTCTTAGCAGTACTACTGGTACACAAGCCAGCAAGGTTGTGAAGGTGATTTATGGAACAACGTGCGGCGCAAATGTGCCCGTAACAAACGTCTGACAGGAGATCTGCCATGTCTGCCAACCATGCTGCGTTTAACCTGATATTCCGTTTTGTTGAAAATTACGTCAGCCCGATTGCCGGGCGGATTTCTTCCCAGCGTCATGTGATGGCCATTCGTGATGGGTTCATCTCCGCGATGCCATTCATGATTGTGGGTTCATTTTTGTTAGTGTTCGCATACCCGCCGTTTTCGCCTGATACCACCTGGAGTTTCGCCCGCGCCTGGCTGGATATGGCGAAGCAGTTTGAAGGTCAGATCCTGACGCCGTTTGATATGACGATGGGCATTATGTCCATTTATATCTGTGCGGCCATTGCCTATAACCTTGGCAAACACTATGTCAAATCGCACCAGTTAGACCCGTTTATGTGCGCCATGCTGTCGCTGATGGCATTTCTGCTGGTCGCGGCACCGAAAACCAAAGGCACGCTGCCTGTCGACAGCCTGGGTGGAACGGGGATTTTTACCGCGATTCTGGTGGCGATCTACTGCGTTGAGATGATGCGTTTCCTCAAGGCGCACAACATTGGTATTCGCCTGCCAGACCAGGTACCTCCGATGATCAAAAACTCTTTTGATCTGCTCATCCCTGTGCTGGTGGTGGTCTTGACGCTTTACCCTCTGAGCCTGGTCATTCAGTCTCAGTTCGGCATGCTGATCCCGCAGGCCATTATGTCGGTCTTTAAACCTCTTGTTTCCGCAGCGGATTCCCTGCCTGCGATCCTGCTGGCCGTGTTGATTGGTCATCTGTTGTGGTTCGCCGGGATCCACGGAGCCGCCATCGTCTCCGGGATGCTGCAGATGTTCTGGCTCACGAACCTCGGCGCGAACCAGACCGCTCTGGCCGCCAGCCAGCCTCTGCCACATATTTTTATGGAGGCGTTCTGGACGTTCTTTATCGTGATTGGCGGCTCGGGCGCCACGATGGGGCTGGTGATTTGCTATCTGCGTAGCCGTTCAGCGCATTTACGCTCTATCGGGCGTTTGAGCGTGGTACCCAGCTTCTTTAACATCAATGAACCTGTCATTTTCGGTACGCCGATTGTGATGAACCCGGTGTTCTTTATTCCGTTCCTGCTGGCACCGATGGTAAATGCCGTGCTGGCCTGGGCGGCGATGACGTTTGATCTGATTGGCCGCGTCATCTCAGTAGTCCCCTGGACAGCACCGGCGCCAATAGGTGCAGCGTGGGCTCTGGGCTGGGATTTCCGCGCGGCTATTCTGGTTGTTGTTCTTGCCTGCGTATCGGCAATCATCTACTTCCCGTTCTTCAAAGTATACGAGAAACAGCTGCTGGAGCAGGAAGCGGAAGAAGCGCAGCGTAACGCGGAAGAGGACAATCAGCAGGTGGCATAGGTAAAAGCAAAACGGCAACGCACGTTGCCGTTTTTAGTGTTTGTTCCTTCTTCCCGTGGGAGAGGGTCAGGGTGAGGGCATCAGGCCGGGCCCGTTTTTAGGTCCGGTAAGCGAACCGCCACCGGGCAATTCACTGCTCTACTTCAGCGTACAGTCCCCGCACTGCTTAACGTCCGGCAGGCGATAGCGCTGGCAGCAGGTGCGGCGAACCATAAGCCCATCACGGAGCACGACGGTGCGGAATAGCGGGTTGTCACGGCCATCGGAAAGCTGTTTTGCAAAGAAACAGGACTGACGCAGGGCATCAACGTTCTCATCACCAAGCAGAGGCTTCATTTCCGTTAAATACCAGTGGATTAAATAGCCCGTATTGCTCCAGATAAGCTTTGCGTTAATCTCTCCCGTCGCTTCAAGCACTTCCACCACCGGGATCAGGGCCTGGATGATAAGCTGCTCCATACGTTCCTGAGCCGTCAGGCGTTCAGCGTTCTGGTCTTCGTGGAGATCAATCCAGAAACAGGCCGCACGTCCGGTTTCGTGGAACTCGACGTGGAAATTATCCGGCGAGAGTTCCAGCATGCTCTTCTGTGTTAACAGCGCCAGCATCAGCGGTGGCACCATCAGCCCGATATACCACTGCGCCCAGAGAGATAGCAGGGGTTTATTTTCCCGCGTAAGGGTGGGCTGATTGCGATAGATATGGTCGGAATAGGTAGCCAGCAGAGACTGCAGTTTTGTCGGGTGACGCCACTCTGAGAGCGTCATGGCGTGATTCGGGTGCGCTTCATCAAGCCTGATGAAGTCCAGTAGGTGGGCGCGCGTCTCCGCAATCTTATCCCGTATGGCATCCGCAAGCGAAACATTCCCGCTGGTGAGGGGCGCTCGCCAGAGGAGTGGTTCGACGATGTGTGCGGTATGCGTAGCCATAGTATAGATAGAAATCTAAATGATAATGATTGCCAATCCTAACTATTGCTTATACCAATGGCAAGACTTTTGTCCGGGTGACATCGTCGTGATGTTTAAGCCGTCTGCAGCTCTTCACTCAGCAGAATGTTATTGCGCCCCATATGCTTGGCTTCATAGAGGGCTTTGTCCGCTTTTTCCAGCGCGCCTTCTACGTCTTCATCCTCGAAAATGGCAATACCAATGCTGATGGTGACGTTTGTCGCGACGCTCTCGTTAAACAGATGCGGGATTTTCAAATCGTAGACTTTCTGACGGATCCGCTCGGCCGTCTGGCGAGCATGTTCGAGAGAAATATTAGTCAACAGCACCATAAACTCTTCCCCGCCAAAACGCGCCACAATATCGCGGGAACGCACGGCATCGCGGATTGCCGCAGAGACACGCTTCAGCGCCTGGTCGCCCATCATATGGCCATAATGGTCGTTATAGGCTTTGAAGTGATCGATATCCATCAGCAGGACAAAATGCTCGCCATTTTCAACCGTCGGCAGATTCTCCAGACGGCTTTGCAGACCGCGACGATTATAAAGCCCGGTAAGCGGGTCCATCATGCTGAGATCGGTAAGGGTTTCTCGCTCTTCCAAAAGACGTGAGAGCAGCTCCTGAGCAAAACGGTCGTTACGTGTTTGCAAAATGTTATGAATAGCAATTGCCACCACAGGAAGTGCGAAAGAATAGGTCATTCTCAGCCATATATCATGATCGCTTAACCACAGGCAGACAATAAACGTAGGCAGTGAATGCAGCGTAAAGGCTTTGATATTACTGGCGAATGCCAGCGTTCCGATAAAAAGCACCGTTAATAGGGCGATTAACAAATACGTCGCGTGATCGTGGGTAATTAAGGCGAATTTAGACACAATTTGCCAGGCCCACAAAATACCGAATATCCCTGAAACAACAGGAATATTTATCTTCCGCGCGCGCTTTCTCCAGTGCCAGACGAACAGACCGGTGCTGATGGAGAAAATAGCAATAAGTGGGGCTGATAACAGGCGTACAGAATTGAGCGGATTTGTTACCGAGAACACTGCCGAGGTTGCGTTCAGAAATAAAAATAAACGTAACGACAATTGATATTTTCTGTGAACCAAAGACCGCCAGGATTGTGATGTCATAGTCGTGCGTTTTTATTAAAATTTAATTAAAACAAATAAGTAGGTGCTGTATCGCAATAAAATATGAAAAAAACTCAAAGAGTAATTATCAGAAAATCTTTAGATGTTGTTAACAGGTGTGCAATTTATCACCTTAGGCAATTCCTGTCATTACGGGAAAGGTAAAGGACGATGGATTTTGATTCATTCAGCTGACAAATGATAATCCGTGTCATATGATATTGGTTATCATTATCGTTTTGAGAGGGCAGAGCATGTTGAACAGGGCGCTTGGCAGTGGTTGGGGGGTATTGCTACCGGGAGCCATTCTCGGCGGGTTGATGTTTGCCGATCTCTCCCTTGATACATGGAAAGCGATCATTGTGTCAGGACTGTTAGTCACGTCAGGCATGATCTGGCATAAGCAACTGCGGCACTTTGTTTTACTACCATCATGTGTAGCACTGGTCAGTGGAATTCTGGTGATACTGATGAGCTTGAAATAACAGGGAAAAGAAGAGGAACTACAGAAGGGATGTAAGATAATTGGTGCGAGGGGGGGGACTCGAACCCCCACATCCTAAGGACACTAACACCTGAAGCTAGCGCGTCTACCAATTCCGCCACCTTCGCACAGTCATCTTACTATTGTTGATATCGCCTCGTTGGTGCGAGGGGGGGGACTCGAACCCCCACATCCGTAAGGACACTAACACCTGAAGCTAGCGCGTCTACCAATTCCGCCACCTTCGCCCAGTGCGAGCAATATCATTGTGATTTATGGTGCGAGGGGGGGGACTCGAACCCCCACATCCGTAAGGACACTAACACCTGAAGCTAGCGCGTCTACCAATTCCGCCACCTTCGCATACCATCGATACTGTAAAAGTATCGTAACCACGGAGGCGCATTCTAGATGTTTTCAGCTTTACGTCAACAGAAAAGTGCGCGCGACGCCTTGATTGCTGCAAAAATGGCCGATGCAGACGCCATGCGGAGCCGGATGGTGCTTGCACTTATCCGGCCTGCATGAGTGGAGATTACTTTTTGGCCTGACGCGTCATCACGGTACGGTAGACCTTAAAGCGGCCGGTCTGGGCGATCACTTCGTGGAAACCGAAGGTTTCGTCCAGCACTTTCGGGTACGCCAGGAAGGCGTTCGCGACAATACGCAGCTCACCGCCGCTGTTGAGGTGACGGACCGCGCCACGGATCAGCGTTTGCGCGGCTTCCAGGCTGGTCTCCATGCCGTCGTGGAACGGCGGGTTAGAGATGATCATGTCGAAGCGACCGGTGACGTCGGAGAAGACGTTGCTGGCAATCACCTCGCCTTCAATACCGTTTGCGGCAAGCGTTGCGCGGCTGGCTTCTACCGCCGGAGCGCTCACGTCACACAGGGTTAAGCGCACTTTTGGTGAATGGCTGGCGAGCACGGTAGAGAGCACGCCCGCGCCGCATCCCACGTCCAGCACTTTGCCTTTGGTGTGCGGCGTCAGGGTGGAGAGCAACAGCTTGCTGCCCGTATCCAGCGCGTCGCGGCTGAACACGCCCGGCAGGGTTTTGATGGTCAGGCCGTCAAGCTGGTACTCGTCCCAGTAAGCCTGGGGATCAAACGTTGTCTGTTTTTCCAGACGGCCATGGTACAGACCACAGCGGCGAGCGCTGTCGACTTTATTCAACGGCGCGTAGCCTTCCAGCATCTGTTCAGCGCTACGCACGCCGCTGCGGTTTTCACCGACCACGAAAATATCGCAGCCGACCGGCAGCAGGGAGAGCAGGTTCATCAACTGGAACTGGGCTTCAGGTTTATTCTTCGGCCAGTAGTAGATCAGCGTATCGCAGTCGGCAATATCGCTCTGCTCTGCCACCAGGCTAAAGCGCGCGCGCTCGCCCATCTGGCGGCTCAGCACCTGCCAGTGGTGGTAGTATTGGGTATGGGCACGGCTTTCAGCACAGTCGAAACGCGCAGGCAGGTCATCCTGCATATCTCCGGCAAACAGAATACGGCTTTCTTCGAAATCATCACTGTGACGCAGCAAGACTTCACTTGCCGGGGTAAATGCAGACATGAATTGTTCCTCAATAAACTCAGGCGGGGATTATAGTAGGTAGATGGCGCACTTTCGACACATTTGCTATATTTGCGCGCCTGAGAGACAGGAGTTTTCCCTATGACATCCCGACGAGACTGGCAGTTGCAGCAGCTGGGCATTACCCAGTGGGCTTTGCGTCGCCCGACGGCGTTGCAGGGCGAAATCGCCATCTCCATCCCGGCGCACGTTCGTCTGGTGATGGTGGCAGAAGAACTGCCTGCCCTGAATGACCCCCTGATCGGTGATGTCCTTCGCTGCCTGAAGCTGACGGCCGACCAGGTTTTACCGCTGACGCCAGAGCGTGTCGCGATGCTGCCTCCTGATAGCCGCTGTAACATCTGGCGTATCGGAGAGGCAAATGAGATCTCTCTTCAGGGGAGCCAGATCTGCTCGCCAGCGCTGGACGAACTGAAAGCCAACCCAAAAGCGCGCAGCGCGCTATGGCAACAAATCTGCGAATATGAACACGATTTCTTCCCTCACGACGCCTGACCTGTCCACAGCGTTCGCGATTGAAACACGCGCCCATGCGTTTCCATGGAGCGAAAAAACCTTCGCCAGTAATCAGGGCGAACGGTATCTGAACTACCGCCTGGACGTTGACGGCACCATGGCCGCTTTCGCGATCACGCAGGTTGTTCTTGATGAAGCGACGCTGTTTAATATCGCGGTTGATCCCGCGTTTCAGCGCCGTGGGCTGGGAAGAGAACTGCTTGAGCACCTCATCCGTGAGCTCGAAACCCGTGACGTTTTCACCCTGTGGCTGGAGGTGCGCGCGTCGAATGTCGCCGCCATCGCGCTCTATCAAAGCTTAGGCTTTAACGAGGCGACAATCCGCCGTAACTACTACCCCACCGCAGAGGGACGTGAAGACGCCATTATCATGGCTCTGCCGATTGGATAACGAATATAAGGTTGTAACGATGAAATGGGACTGGATTTTCTTTGATGCCGACGAAACGCTGTTTACGTTTGATTCGTTCGGCGGCCTGCAGCGGATGTTTCTCGACTATAGCGTGACCTTCACCGCTGAAGATTTTCAGGACTATCAGGCGGTAAATAAGCCGCTGTGGGTGGATTACCAGAACGGTGCCATCACCGCGTTACAACTTCAGCACCAGCGCTTTGACGTCTGGGCGGAACGCTTAAAGGTCAGTCCGGGGACGCTGAACGATGCGTTCCTGAACGCGATGGCCGATATCTGTGCGCCGCTGCCGGGCGCGGTTTCCCTGCTGAATGCGTTGAAAGGCAAGGTGAAACTGGGGATCATCACCAACGGTTTTACCGCCCTGCAGCAGATCCGCCTTGAGCGCACCGGCCTGCGCGATCATTTCGACGCGCTGGTGATCTCGGAAGAGGTTGGCGTGCCGAAGCCGGATCCGCGTATTTTCGATTATGCGCTGGCGCAGGCCGGAAATCCCGACCGCGATCGCGTCCTGATGGTGGGTGATACGGCAGAGTCAGATATCCTGGGCGGCATGAAGTCAGGTCTGTCGACCGTGTGGCTCAACGCGCATGGCCGCGTGAAGCCTGAAGGCATCGAGCCGACCTGGACCGTCACGTCGTTGAACGAACTGGAGCAACTCCTGTGTAAACAATGATTGCCTGCCCCCCGTTGATGGGTAAAATAGCCGCAATTTTGTATTCCATGATGCGTGGCGTGCTGCCGCGCTTATAAAAGAAGATTTAATTATGACGTTGTCTCCTTATCTGCAAGAGGTGGCCAAGCGCCGCACTTTTGCCATTATCTCTCACCCGGATGCCGGTAAAACGACCATCACCGAGAAGGTGTTGCTGTTCGGACAGGCGATCCAGACTGCGGGTACCGTTAAAGGCCGTGGTTCCAGCCAGCATGCAAAATCCGACTGGATGGAGATGGAAAAACAGCGTGGTATTTCGATTACCACCTCCGTGATGCAGTTCCCGTATCACGACTGCCTGGTGAACCTGCTGGACACCCCGGGCCACGAAGACTTCTCCGAAGATACCTACCGTACCCTGACTGCGGTGGACTGCTGTCTGATGGTGATCGACGCCGCGAAAGGTGTAGAAGACAGGACCCGTAAGCTGATGGAAGTCACCCGTCTGCGCGATACGCCGATCCTCACCTTTATGAACAAGCTTGACCGTGACATCCGCGATCCGATGGAGCTGATGGATGAAGTAGAAAACGAGCTGAAGATCGCCTGTGCGCCAATCACCTGGCCAATTGGCTGCGGTAAGCTGTTCAAAGGGGTGTATCACCTCTATAAAGACGAAACTTACCTGTATCAGACCGGTAAAGGCCACACCATTCAGGAAGTGCGCATTGTTAAAGGTCTGGACAACCCGGATCTGGACGCGGCGGTTGGCGAAGAGCTGGCCGCGCAGCTGCGTGACGAGCTGGAGCTGGTCAAGGGCGCGTCTCACGAATTCGACAAAGAGCTGTTCCTGAGCGGCGAAATTACCCCGGTCTTCTTCGGTACCGCACTGGGTAACTTCGGCGTTGACCACATGCTCGACGGCCTGGTGGAGTGGGCGCCGCAGCCGATGCCGCGCAAAACCGACACCCGTGAAGTGGAAGCGAAAGAAGAGAAGTTCACCGGCTTCGTGTTTAAGATTCAGGCCAACATGGATCCGAAACACCGTGACCGCGTGGCCTTTATGCGCGTGGTGTCCGGTAAATATGAAAAGGGCATGAAGCTGCGCCAGGTGCGTATCGGGAAAGACGTTGTAATCTCCGACGCGCTGACCTTTATGGCGGGTGACCGTTCGCACGTTGAAGAGGCCTATCCGGGCGACATCATTGGGCTGCACAACCACGGCATCATCCAGATCGGTGATACCTTCACCCAGGGCGAAATGATGAAGTTCACCGGTATTCCGAACTTCGCGCCAGAACTGTTCCGTCGTATTCGTCTGCGCGATCCGCTTAAGCAGAAACAGCTGCTGAAAGGCCTGGTTCAGCTCTCCGAAGAGGGTGCCGTGCAGGTGTTCCGCCCAATCGCGAATAACGATCTGATTGTTGGCGCGGTCGGCGTGCTGCAGTTTGACGTGGTCGTTGCGCGTCTGAAGAGCGAGTACAACGTGGAGGCGATTTACGAATCGGTGAACGTCGCGACCGCGCGCTGGGTTGAGTGTTCTGACGTGAAGAAATTCGAAGAATTTAAGCGTAAGAATGAAGTCCAGCTGGCGCTGGATGGCGGCGATAACCTGACCTATATCGCGCCAACGATGGTGAACCTGAACCTGACGCAGGAACGTTACCCTGACGTTCAGTTCCGTAAAACCCGCGAGCACTAATCCCCTCTCTGAGCACGGCTCCCGCCGTGCTCTTCTTTAATTCCTGTCTTATTAATCCCTTGCGGAATGTTCTTAATTCAACGCAATTTCACGCTATTCGCGCGTTTTTTGCCCAATTCTGAAAGCGGCTCTGTGAGAGTGATCTATATTTAACTCAGTGTTTAACACCGGGCGTGGATAAATTAACTGTTCAATGCATGACTTTAGGTTATCCATTTTGCCCGCGTGTTTATTCGCAATATATAAAACTACTAAGGAAGTATGCAGCCCGAATAACGGGTCAACACAGGAATAGATCGATGAATATGACAAGACTGAAGATTTCTAAAACTCTGCTGGCTGTAACTCTGGGTAGCGTTCTGGTGAGCGGCTCCGCCCTGGCGGAAAGCAGCACCATGGATAAAGCACAATCCACGGCCGATAGCGCAGGGCAAAAAATCGATAGCTCTATGAATAAAGTCGGCAATTTCATGGATGACAGCTCAATCACAGCAAAAGTGAAAGCCGCACTGGTGGATGATGAAGCCATTAAGAGCACCGACATTTCCGTTAAGACCGACAAAAAAGTGGTCACGCTGAGCGGCTTTGTCGAAAGCCAGGCTCAGGCTGAACAGGCGGTAAAAGTGGCGAAGGGCGTCGAAGGTGTCGCCTCCGTCAGCGATAAGCTGCACGTCCGTGACGGCAAAAACGCGTCGGTGAAAGGTTATGCCGGTGATGCTGCCACCACTAGCGAAATCAAAGCTAAACTTTTAGCGGATGACATCGTGCCGTCCCGTAAGGTGAAAGTAGAAACCACCGATGGCGTGGTTCAGCTTTCCGGTACGGTAGATTCGCAGGCGCAAAGTGAACGTGCCGAGTCCATCGCGAAAGCGATTGACGGTGTGAAAAGCGTTAAAAACGATCTGAAAACGAAGTAAATCTTGACCATTCGCCCGTCTGGCTAACACCAGCGGGCGAAATAAGAACGACTCTGGAAAAACGCCGGTGAGTGACCTGAGCGCTCACGTTTAGCGGCCGACATTAACTATGGTAAAGGAGAAGCTTATGTTTCGTTGGGGCATTATATTTCTGGTTATCGCGTTAATTGCCGCCGCATTGGGCTTTGGTGGACTGGCAGGTACAGCGGCATGGGCAGCTAAAATTGTCTTCGTTGTGGGTATTATTCTGTTCCTGGTCAGCCTTTTTACGGGACGTCGACGTCCATAGCAAACGCAATATTCCTTCAACAAAATAAAGCCAGTCACTGTGACTGGCTTTTTCTTATTTGCGGAACAGGTCGGGTGCGTTACTGTGGTGTTATAAAATAATCAAAACAGGAAAGCAGAGGTGGGGCAACGAATTCCCGTTACGCTCGGCAATATTGCGCCGCTGACGTTAAAGCCGTTTCGCGCAGGTCAACTCGCGCTGGTCTGCGAGGGTGGCGGACAGCGCGGCATTTTCACCGCTGGCGTGCTGGATGAATTTATGCGCGCGCAGTTCAACCCGTTTGATCTCTATTTCGGCACGTCTGCCGGGGCGCAGAACCTCTCTGCCTATGTCTGTAACCAGCCCGGCTACGCGCGAAAGGTCATTATGCGCTACACCACGGCGAAAGAATTTTTTAACCCGGTGCGCTTTGTGCGCGGCGGCAACCTGATCGATCTCGACTGGCTGCTGGAGTCGACCTCCAGCCAGATGCCGCTGGCCATGGACACCGCCGCGCGTCTGTTTGATCGCGGCAAAGAGTTCTGGATGTGCGCCAGCCGGGGCGATGACTATTCGCCGGGCTATTTTTCGCCTCAGAAAGAGAACTGGCTGGACATCATCCGCGCCTCCAGCGCGATCCCCGGTTTTTATCGTACCGGCGCCCTGCTGGACGGTATTAGCTATCTTGACGGCGGGATCAGTGACGCGGTGCCGGTGCAGGAAGCCGCACGGCGCGGGGCGAAAACCATCGTGGTGATCCGTACCGTGCCGTCGCAAATGTATTACACCCCACAGTGGTTTAAGCGGATGGAGCGCTGGCTTGGCGACAGCAGCCTCCAGCCGCTGGTGAACATCGCGAAGCAGCATGAAACCACCTACGGCGCGATGCAGCGATTCATTGAAAAGCCGCCGGGTAAGCTGCGTATTTTTGAAATTTATCCGCCTAAGCCGCTGCTGAGCATGGCGCTGGGCAGCCGCGTCCCTGCGCTGCGCATGGATTACAAAACGGGGCGGCTGTGCGGACGCTACTTCCTGGCGACGGTGGGGAAAATGCTGGCGGAGCAACCGCCGCTTCATCGCCATAAACGCATTATTACGCCGCCTGCGATTGTCGCTAACGACGCTCTGACGGTGCCGCTTGTGGATATTCCGCAGGCGAATGACGCTTTACTGGATAACGAGGATCTGGCGTGACGCACCGCTTTATTGATACCCACTGCCACTTCGATTTCCCGCCGTTTACGGGAGATGAAGAACACAGTATTGCGAAAGCGGCCGAGGCAGGCGTTCAGGCCATCATTGTGCCTTCAGTGGAAGCGGCTTACTTTTCCCGCGTGCTGGATCTTTCCATGCGGCATTCCGCGCTCTATGCCGCGCTCGGCCTGCATCCGATTGTGATTGAGCGGCATCGGGATGAGCACATTGAGAGGCTTGATGAGGTACTGCAGACCGCAGGCGACAAGCTTGTCGCCATCGGTGAGATCGGCCTCGATCTTTATCGCGAGGATCCGCAGTTTGAGCGCCAGCAGACGATCCTCGACGCGCAGCTCAGGCTGGCGAAGCGCCACGATCTGCCGGTGATCCTCCACTCAAGACGCACGCACGATAAGCTGGCGATGCACCTGAAACGCATCGATCTGCCGCGCAGGGGCGTCGTGCACGGTTTCTCCGGCAGCCTGCAGCAGGCGCAGCGCTTTATCGAACTGGGCTACAAAATTGGTGTAGGTGGCACCATCACCTATCCCCGGGCCAGTAAAACCCGGGACGTAATGGCACAGTTGCCGCTGTCGGCGCTTCTGCTGGAAACCGACGCGCCTGACATGCCATTGAATGGTTTTCAGGGCCAGCCAAATCGTCCGGAGCAAGCGGCACGCGTGTTTACCACCCTGTGTGAACTGCGAAAGGAGCCAGAAGAGGTGATTGCCGACGCGCTGCTGGAAAATACCCGTTTGGTATTTAGCATCACGCTATAGATAAAGCGCCGGGCGGATCACCGTTATCTTCTGTTTTTCCAGCGCCCGCGCCAGCGGTTCAACGTCCTCGGGCGTGGCGCTGTGCCATGACGCCGCCTCACCGTACACGCCGTGCGCATGAAACGCATTGAGGCGTACCGGCACGTTTCCCAGCCCGTGGATAAACGTCGTCAGTGGCTTGAGGTGTTCCAGATAGTCACACTGCCCCGGAATCACCAGCAGGCGGAGCTCCGTCAAACGGCGACGATCTGCCAGCCAGCGGATGCTCTGCTTGATCTGCGGATTGTCGCGCCCGGTCAGGAAGCGATGGTGCGCGTTACCCCACGCCTTGAGATCCAGCATCGCGCCATCCAGTACCGGCAGCAGCTTTTGCCAGCCGGTTTCGCTTAACAAGCCGTTGCTGTCTACCAGGCAGGTCAGATGATGCAGGGCGGGATCGGCTTTGATCGCGGTGAACAGCGTTACTAAAAACGGCAGTTGCGTTGTGGCTTCTCCACCGCTTACGGTGATCCCCTCTATAAACGTTGCAGATTTGCGGACCTGAGCGAGGATCTCCTCCACGCTCAGGCGGTGCGCCATAGGCGTTGCCTGCTGCTGGCACAGGCGCAGGCAGGTGTCGCACTGGTGGCAGTCGCTCTCCTGCCACCAGACGCGTCCCGCATGCATAATCAGCGCGTCGTGCGGGCAGTGGGGCACGCAGTCCCCGCAGTCGTTGCAGCGGCCGATCGTCCACGGGTTGTGGCAGGTTTTACAGCGCAGGTTGCAGCCCTGCAGGAACAGTGCCAGGCGGCTGCCCGGCCCGTCTACGCAGGAAAAAGGAATGACCTGACTAACTAAAGCGCATCTGCTGTTCATGGCTAATCACGCGAGGCTGACGTTCCAGAATACGGGTATTGCGTGCGGCTTCTTCCCCCAGCCACGTGGTATTGGTGCGCGATCCGGCTTCCCGGTATTTCTCCAGATCCGACAAGCGAACCATATAGCCGGTCACGCGGACCAGATCGTTACCCGCTACGTTGGCGGTAAATTCACGCATACCGGCCCTGAACGCGCCCAGGCAAAGCTGAACCACCGCCTGAGGGTTGCGTTTTACCGTTTCATCCAGCGTCATAATATCGCTTATCCCGGAAGAGTAGTGCTTGTGATGGGGAGCCACCGCCAGCAGGTGGCTGATGGGATCCGGCTCGTCGCCGTAGGGCAGGCGCGCGCCTGGCGTGGTACCCGAATCGGAGCTGATCCCCGACTGGGCATGAAGCATCGCGCGCTGCTTCCAGGCGTGCTTCACCGGCGTGTTTTCGACAAACGCCGCAAGCTGTTCGCTGATGCGATAGCCCAGCGCATTGGCCTGCTCATCTTTTCCGTAGCGTCCCGCTATTCCTGCTTTCTCACAGAGCGCGTTTACCGCTTCCGCCAGGCCGTACATGCCAAACATCGGCACAAACCGATCGGCATCAATCAGCCCCTCTTTCACCAGGAAGCTATTCTCAAAGAAGCCAGATTGCTCGTACAGGAAACCGCAGCGTGCATCGATGATGGCCATTTGCTGCTGGCAGTAGTGCGGGAGCGTGCGGGTGAAGAAGTCTTCAATGGATGTGCTACGTTCAGCAATGGCTTTGAGGTTAAGGCGCACCAGGGTGCTGCCACCGCCTGCAAGCGGCAGGGAGTTGTAACAGCTCACCACGCCGTAACGGCCTTTTGTGAAAATTTTATCATTCACCGGGCCATAAGAAATATGCGGTTTGCTGCATTCACATATGTTTTTTGCTACCTCAAGCAGCAAATCATCCGGGGTGATATCCGGATCGTAGATAAAGGTCAGGTTTGGCGCGACCTGCTTCAGCTCTGCATCGGCCCGCAAAATGGCACGGGTGATGGGGCCGTCAGCAGGCCCGATGTTTGCGTGCATAAACGCATCGGGCAGCGTACGGTCGAGATAGCGCCAGAAACGTTTTATTCGGCTATCGAACTCTTCTTGTGTTAGAATTCTAACATAAGGTTGCAGCAACGCATCAAGCTGACCGAGATAGACCGGCATCGATGTGACGGACGGAACATGATGGTAGAGGATGGTTAACAGCGAGAGGGCATCGTCGAGATCTTTTGCCCCTTCCAGCTCAAGCCATTCTGAACCATTAGCCAGAAATTTTGCGTAATCCGGCAGAACGTAACGGGGTTTGTAAGGCGCATGGCCTTCGAACATGTCGCAGATAAACCCCTCGTCCAGCGCGGCGCGCGCAGCTTCAGGGAGTGCCGGATACGGCAGGTTGTTTTCCGCTTCCAGCGCCAGAAAATGACGTTTTTGTTCCGGGGTTAACACCGGGCTTGTCACAATCTGCTGGCAACGTTGCTGCAGGGCGTCGGGGCTGGAGTGGGGCATATTCGCTTCCTTGAATGTTCTGCGGATGATGAACGGATTGTAGAAAGCCTGCCTGTTGGCGCTTTTGATCCCACAGGGGGTATTGCTGCTTTAGTCGGCAATCTCCCTACTAAAGTTTGAAGAAGATCTCATTACAGTAATGCAAATTTGTATGCAGTTTTCATTAACTGTGATGAATGTCGAAGTGTGGATGCGGGTGAATGTTAGAATACTCACAGACCCGCAAGGTAAAATTTATACGGCACTGCCGTTGGAGAAAGTTATGACCGATTTAACTGCAAGCAGCCTGCGCGCGTTGAAACTGATGGACCTGACCACCCTGAACGATGACGACACTAATGAGAAAGTCATCGCCCTGTGCCATCAGGCGAAAACGCCAGTGGGTAATACCGCAGCCGTTTGTATTTACCCGCGCTTTATCCCGATTGCCCGTAAGACGCTGAAAGAGCAGGGCACCCCGGACGTGCGCATTGCAACCGTAACTAACTTCCCGCACGGCAACGACGATATCGACATTGCGCTGGCAGAAACCCGCGCGGCAATTGCCTACGGCGCAGACGAAGTTGACGTAGTGTTCCCGTACCGCGCGCTGATCGCCGGTAACGAGCAGGTCGGTTTTGACCTGGTGAAAGCCTGTAAAGACGCGTGTGCGGCGGCAAACGTGCTGCTGAAAGTGATCATCGAAACCGGCGAGCTTAAAGAAGAGGCGCTGATTCGTAAGGCATCTGAAATCTCCATCAAAGCCGGTGCGGATTTCATTAAAACCTCTACCGGTAAAGTACCGGTGAATGCGACCCCGGAAAGCGCGCGCATCATGATGGAAGTGATCCGCGACATGGGCGTGTCCAAAACCGTTGGTTTCAAACCTGCGGGCGGCGTGCGTACCGCGGAAGACGCGCAGCAGTTCCTGGCGATTGCCGACGAGCTGTTTGGTGCCGACTGGGCCGATTCCCGTCACTACCGCTTCGGCGCCTCCAGCCTGCTGGCCAGCCTGCTGAAAGCGCTGGGTCACGGCGACGGTAAGAGCGCAAGCAGCTACTAAGTTTGAATTGCCGGGTGGCGCTACGCTTACCCGGCCTACCCGGATCGTGGTCGGGTAAACCGTACCCGCCACCATTCACCCGATTCCTCATGGGGGTTACCGTGTTTCTCGCACAAGAAATTATTCGTAAAAAACGTGATGGTCATGCATTAAGCGACGAAGAGATCCGCTTCTTCATCAACGGCATTCGTGATAACACCGTCTCAGAAGGGCAGATTGCGGCTCTGGCGATGACCATTTTCTTCCACGATATGTCGATGCCTGAGCGCGTGTCGCTGACCATGGCGATGCGAGATTCAGGAACCGTTCTGGACTGGAAAAGCCTCAATCTTAATGGCCCGATTGTGGATAAACACTCCACCGGCGGCGTGGGCGACGTGACCTCCCTGATGCTCGGCCCTATGGTGGCAGCCTGTGGCGGTTACATCCCGATGATCTCCGGACGCGGCCTGGGCCACACCGGCGGTACGCTCGACAAACTGGAAGCCATTCCGGGCTTCGATATCTTCCCGGATGACAACCGCTTCCGCGACATAATTAAAGACGTTGGTGTGGCGATTATCGGCCAGACCAGCTCTCTTGCTCCGGCAGACAAGCGTTTCTACGCGACCCGCGACATCACCGCGACCGTTGACTCCATCCCGCTGATCACCGCCTCTATCCTGGCGAAGAAGCTGGCGGAAGGGCTGGATGCGCTGGTGATGGACGTGAAGGTCGGCAGCGGCGCGTTTATGCCGACCTATGAACTTTCTGCTGCGCTTGCCGAAGCGATCGTTGGCGTCTCCAATGGCGCGGGCGTGCGCACCACCGCGCTGCTCACCGACATGAACCAGGTGCTGGCGTCCAGCGCCGGTAACGCAGTCGAAGTGCGTGAAGCGGTGCAGTTCCTGACCGGTGAATACCGCAACCCGCGTCTGTTTGACGTGACCATGGCGCTGTGCGTTGAGATGTTAATCTCCGGCAAGCTGGCCAAAGACGATGCGGAAGCGCGCGCGAAACTGCAGGCGGTGCTGGATAACGGCAAAGCGGCGGAGATCTTCGGCCGCATGGTCGCGGCGCAAAAAGGCCCGACAGACTTCGTCGAAAATTACGCGAAGTACCTGCCAACCGCGACGCTCAGCAAAGCGGTGTATGCCGATAGCGAAGGGTTTGTCTCCGCCATGGACACCCGTGCCCTCGGCATGGCGGTGGTCTCGATGGGTGGCGGCCGCCGTCAGGCCTCAGACACCATTGATTACAGCGTCGGCTTTACCGATATGGCCCGTCTGGGCGACAGCGTTGACGGCCAACGTCCGCTGGCGGTGATCCACGCCAAAGACGAAGCCAGCTGGCAGGAAGCGGCGAAAGCGGTGAAGGCGGCCATCTCGCTTGACAATAAAGCACCGGAAACCACACCGACTGTCTATCGCCGTATCACCGAATAGCGGTATACTGATCTGATCGATAATTTTTGAAGCACTACGTACGGAGAACAATTATGAAACGTGCATTTATTATGGTGCTGGACTCATTCGGCATCGGCGCAACCGAAGATGCAGAACGTTTTGGTGACGTGGGTTCCGATACCATGGGTCACATCGCGGAAGCCTGTGCAAAAGGCGAAGCGGACAACGGTCGTAAAGGCCCTCTGACTCTACCTAACCTGACCCGCCTCGGGCTGGTGAAAGCGCATGAAGGCTCTACCGGTAAAATCGCAGCCGGAATGGACGGCAACGCGGAAGTCGTGGGCGCCTACGCCTGGGCTCACGAGCTCTCCTCCGGTAAAGACACCCCGTCTGGCCATTGGGAAATCGCAGGTGTGCCGGTGCTGTTCGACTGGGGTTACTTCTCCGATCACGAGAACAGCTTCCCGCAGGAGCTGCTCGATAAGCTGGTGAAGCGTGCCAACCTGCCGGGTTACCTCGGCAACTGCCACTCTTCCGGTACCGTGATTCTGGACCAGCTCGGCGAAGAGCACATGAAAACCGGCAAGCCGATTTTCTACACTTCTGCTGACTCCGTGTTCCAGATTGCCTGCCACGAAGAGACGTTTGGCCTGGATAAACTCTACGAGCTGTGCGAAATCGCCCGTGAAGAGCTGACCGAAGGCGGCTACAACATTGGGCGCGTGATCGCGCGTCCGTTTATCGGCGACAAAGCGGGTAACTTCCAGCGTACCGGTAACCGTCACGATCTGGCCGTTGAGCCGCCGGCGCCAACCGTGCTGCAGAAGCTGGTTGAAGAGAAGGACGGTCACGTGGTGTCCGTGGGTAAAATCGCGGATATCTACGCTAACTGCGGCATCACCAAAAAGGTCAAAGCGACCGGTCTGGATGCGCTGTTCGATGCCACCATCAAAGAGATGAAAGAAGCGGGCGACAACACCATTGTCTTCACCAACTTCGTGGACTTCGACTCCTCCTGGGGTCACCGTCGCGACGTCGCGGGTTATGCTGCGGGTCTTGAGCTGTTCGACCGCCGTCTGCCGGAGCTGATGGAGCTGGTGGGTGAAGATGACATTCTGATCCTGACCGCGGACCACGGCTGTGACCCAACCTGGACCGGTACCGACCACACCCGCGAGCACATTCCGGTGCTGGTGTACGGCCCGAAAGTGAAGCCGGGCTCGCTGGGGCACCGTGAAACCTTCGCGGACATCGGCCAGACTATCGCCAAATACTTTGGTACGTCTGACATGGAATATGGCAAGGCCATGTTCTGAATCATGTAGGGTGAGGTCTGATGCCCTCACCCCGGCCCTCTCCCTGCGGGAGAGGGTGAAAAGAATAAACAATGTTAAAGGAACTGAAGATGGCAACTCCTCACATTAATGCAGAAATGGGTGATTTCGCTGACGTCGTATTGATGCCGGGCGACCCGCTGCGCGCGAAGCACATTGCAGAAACCTTCCTGGAAGACGTGCGTGAAGTGAACAACGTTCGCGGCATGCTGGGCTTCACCGGTACCTATAAAGGCCGCAAAATTTCCGTTATGGGCCACGGTATGGGTATCCCATCCTGCTCTATCTACACTAAAGAGCTGATCACCGATTTCGGCGTGAAGAAAATTATCCGCGTTGGCTCCTGCGGCGCGGTGCGCATGGACGTTAAACTGCGCGACATCGTTATCGGTATGGGTGCCTGCACCGATTCCAAAGTTAACCGTATGCGTTTCAAAGACCATGACTTCGCAGCGATTGCTGACTTCGGCATGGTGCGCGACGCGGTTGACGCGGCAAAAGCACTGGGCGTTGAAGCGCGCGTGGGTAACATCTTCTCTGCTGACCTGTTCTATGCCCCGGACGGCGGCGAGATGTTCGACGTGATGGAAAAATACGGCATTCTGGGCGTGGAAATGGAAGCGGCGGGTATCTACGGCATCGCGGCTGAGTTTGGTGCGAAAGCGCTGACCATCTGTACCGTGTCTGACCACATCCGTACCCACGAGCAGACCACCGCTGCCGAGCGTCAAACTACCTTCAACGACATGATCAAAATCGCGCTGGAATCCGTTCTGCTGGGCGATAAAGCGTAATTCTTTCTCTTCCCTCCCTCTCCCTGCGGGAGAGGGCCGGGGTGAGGGCACCAGACCGCACCTAGCGCACGGCCTGTGCAATCCACGCCGACAGCTCCCGCAGCTCTTTTTCCTGCTCAGGGAAATCTCCGATCAACGCGTCGCATTCCTGCTGCAGCATATCCGCCCTGTACAAACAGCCCTGCAAACGTGCCGCCAGCGCCTCTAATGGTGCCGGGTTCAGGCTATCGGTAAACACCTGCGTGCGGGTGATATGGCCCTTCTCCACGTCAAAGTGCAATTCCACGCCGCCCCAGGTAAAACGCTCGTCCAGCAGATGGGAAAACGCAGGAGCCTGACCGAAGTTCCACTCCCAGCTGCTCTGGCGGGCGAAGGTTTCGGCGAAGTTGGGCAGATCCGGGGTTTTGTCTGGGGAGATCACTTCTGCTTCCACGCGCTCGCCGTAATGTTCAAAGAACGCTTCACGAATCGCGTCGCAAATCTGCTCGTGCGTAATCCCCGGCAGCAGCTCCACCAGATTCGCCACGCGGCCGCGCACGGAAGTAATCCCTTTGGCCTGGAGCTTTTTCTTGTCAGGGTTCAGGTAGTTAGCCAGACGGCTGAGATCGGCATTCAGCAACAGGGTGCCGTGGTGGAACCCGCGATCCATCGTTTCGCGGTAGGCGGAGCCGGACACCTTGCGATCCCCGTCGGGGGTTTTCACCACCAGATCGTTACGTCCGGAGGCTTCAGCCGTCACGCCGAGTGAATTCAGCGCATTGAGGACAATCGAAGTTGAGATGGTTTTGTCGTATTCCGGTTTTCCCGCCATAAAGGTAAAGCAGGTATTGCCCAGATCGTGAAAGACCGCGCCACCGCCGCTGCTCCGGCGCGCGAGGCGGACGTTATCCTCTTCCATACGCCGCGTATTACACTCTTTCCACGGATTTTGTGCGCGGCCAATGACCACCGTATCGGCGTTACGCCAGAGAAACAGTACGCGCTGGGTGGCAGGCATCTGGCGGAAAATGCACTCTTCTACCGCGAGATTAAACCAGGGATCGTAAGAGTCAGAGATAAGCAGGCGTAACGTCGTCATGGCAAAGTTCCTTTTCCGAATCGTTCACCTACTTTATCACTATTCTTTCTTCTCGCTCTCTTCGTCTTCGGGAACGGATCTGCTGGCGGTCAGCAGGAACGGTGATTGCTGCCATCGCGAGCGCTTGCCGCGAAGCAGGGTGCGCGCCAGCACAACGCCGATGGCGAGTGAAAGCAGCAGCATCAGGCGCAGAATATTGGTGGTATTATCGACCTGTTTGGCTTCAGTAGGCAGGGTGTGGGTATCGAGGGTCAGGCGCAGATAGCCCAGCGGGCCATTCTTCCCCTGAATAGGTTCGACAATCTGCTGGTTAAAGTAGCCCCCGGCTTTTTTCCCGTCCAGCGCCAGCCTGTCGCGCACGTCGACGTGCTCGCCCGCGCGGGCAATCAGGTTGCCTTGCTCATCATAGACGCCAGCATCAAGAATGCGGCTATTCTCCGTGAGCAGGCGTAAAACCTGGCCTATCCGCTTATCGTCCGGCGTTTCGGTACGCATGGACGGTGCGACGTTGAGCGTCACCTGGCGCGCCAGCGTGCGGGCCAGCTCCTCAAACTGCGGGTTGCGTTGCCGTTGATGATTCTGGCTAAACCACGATGCCCCCTGCATCAGCACCACTAAGAGTGCGAGACAGGAAAGGACGATCACGGCGCGATGGAGCCGGAATTTCAGTTTTGCGCGAGCCATATTCCACCTGCTGAAAATTTACGGCTTAATGTTGCCAGAAGTGATGGTTACAGGGTAGCCTCATGCGTTATTTTCCCTCTGCAACCTTCCGGCGCGAACGAAATTACAGGAGCTTTAATGCCGAACATTACCTGGTGTGACCTGCCAACGGATGTCTCTTTATGGCCAGGATTGCCGCTCTCTTTAAGTGGCGATGAGGTGATGCCTCTGGATTACCATGCCGGTCGTAGCGGCTGGCTCCTCTACGGACGCGGTCTGGATAAGCAACGCCTGACCCAGTATCAAACCAAACTGGGTGCGGCGATGGTCATCGTCGCCGCCTGGTGCGTGGAAGACTATCAGGTCATTCGCCTGGCAGGCTCTTTGACGCAGCGCGCCACGCGTCTGGCGCATGACGCCGGGCTGGACGTCGCGCCGCTGGGTAAAATTCCGCACCTGAAAACGCCGGGCCTGCTGGTCATGGACATGGACTCTACCGCCATTCAGATCGAGTGTATCGACGAAATTGCGAAGCTGGCGGGCAGCGGCGAGCTGGTGGCGGAAGTCACCGAGCGTGCGATGCGCGGCGAGCTGGACTTCACCGCCAGCCTGCGCCAGCGCGTGGCGACCCTGAAAGGGGCCGATGCCAACATTCTGCGTCAGGTGCGCGACGTACTGCCGCTGATGCCTGGGCTGACGCAGCTGGTGCTGAAGCTGCAGTCCCTCGGCTGGAAGGTGGCGATCGCCTCAGGTGGCTTCACCTTCTTCGCGGATTACCTGCGGGAAAAACTGCATCTGACCACCGTGGTGGCCAATGAGCTGGAGATCATGGACGGCAAGCTGACCGGCCAGGTGATCGGCGATATTGTTGATGCCCAGTACAAAGCCAATACGCTGACGCGTCTGGCGGAAAAATATGAAATTCCGGTTATCCAGACCGTCGCTATCGGGGACGGCGCGAACGATCTGCCGATGATCAAAGCGGCCGGCCTGGGCATTGCCTACCATGCCAAGCCAAAAGTGAATGAAAAGACGGAAGTCACTATCCGTCACGCTGACCTGATGGGGGTGTTCTGCATTCTCTCCGGCAGCCTTAATCAGAAATAACGAGGTAAACCGTGGCGAAAGCTCCAAAACGCGCATTTGTCTGTAATGAATGTGGTGCGGATTATCCGCGCTGGCAGGGGCAATGCAGCGCCTGTCATGCCTGGAACACCATCACCGAAGTGCGTGGTGTGGCGGCTTCGCCGAGCGTGGCGCGCAATGAACGCCTGAGCGGCTACGCGGGCAATGCGGGCGTGGCGAAGGTGCAAAAACTTTCGGACATCAGCCTCGAAGAGCTGCCGCGCTTCTCCACCGGGTTCAAAGAGTTTGACCGCGTGCTCGGCGGCGGCGTGGTGCCGGGGAGCGCCATATTGATCGGCGGTAACCCGGGCGCGGGTAAATCGACCCTGCTGCTGCAAACGCTCTGCAAGCTCGCCGAACAGATGAAAACCTTGTACGTCACGGGGGAAGAGTCTCTTCAGCAGGTGGCAATGCGCGCGCACCGTCTGGGCCTGCCGACCGGCAATCTGAACATGCTCTCCGAAACCAGCATCGAGCAGATCTGCATGATCGCCGAAGAAGAGCAGCCGAAGCTGATGGTGATCGACTCCATCCAGGTGATGCACATGGCGGACATTCAGTCCTCGCCGGGCAGCGTGGCGCAGGTGCGTGAAACGGCGGCCTACCTGACGCGCTTTGCCAAAACGCGCGGCGTGGCGATTGTGATGGTCGGCCACGTGACCAAAGACGGCTCGCTGGCCGGACCTAAAGTGCTTGAACACTGTATCGACTGCTCCGTCATGCTCGACGGCGACGCGGACTCCCGTTTCCGTACCCTGCGCAGCCATAAAAACCGCTTTGGGGCGGTGAACGAACTGGGCGTGTTTGCCATGACCGAGCAGGGGCTGCGCGAAGTCAGCAACCCGTCTGCGATCTTCCTGAGCCGGGGAGATGAGATCACCTCCGGAAGTTCAGTGATGGTGCTGTGGGAAGGCACGCGCCCGCTGCTCGTCGAAATTCAGGCGCTGGTGGACGTGTCGATGATGGGCAACCCGCGGCGCGTGGCGGTCGGTCTGGAACAGAACCGTCTGGCGATCCTGCTGGCGGTGCTGCACCGTCACGGTGGGCTGCAGATGGCGGATCAGGACGTATTCGTTAACGTGGTGGGTGGCGTCAAAGTCACTGAGACCAGCGCAGACCTGGCGCTGCTGCTGGCGATGGTCTCAAGCCTGCGCGACAGACCGTTGCCGCAGGATCTGGTCGTCTTTGGTGAAGTGGGCCTCGCCGGGGAAATCCGTCCGGTGCCCAGCGGCCAGGAGCGTATCTCCGAGGCGGCAAAACACGGTTTCCGCCGGGCTATCGTTCCCGCTGCTAACGTGCCGAAAAAAATCCCGGAAGGAATGCAGGTGTTCGGCGTGAAGAAACTCGCAGATGCGTTAAATGTCTTTGACGACTTATAATTACGTATTCGATTTTGCAGGAGGCACCGTAATTTATGTCATCATTTGACTACATCAAGACCGCTATCCGCCAGAAGGGCTGCACGCTGCAGCAGGTGGCAGACGCCAGCGGCATGACTAAGGGCTACCTGAGCCAGCTGCTGAACGCCAAAATCAAAAGCCCCAGCGCGCAGAAGCTGGAAGCGCTGCACCGCTTTCTGGGGCTGGAATTCCCGCGTATGCAAAAGAACATCGGCGTGGTGTTCGGCAAGTTTTACCCGCTGCATACCGGGCATATCTATCTGATCCAGCGAGCCTGTAGCCAGGTTGACGAGCTGCACATCATCATGGGCTACGATGAAACCCGCGATCGCCAGCTGTTTGAGGACAGCGCCATGTCGCAGCAGCCGACCGTGCCTGACCGCCTGCGCTGGCTGCTTCAGACCTTCAAATACCAGAAAAACATTCGTATTCATGCCTTTAACGAAGAGGGCATGGAGCCGTATCCGCACGGCTGGGACGTGTGGAGCAACGGCATCAAAGCGTTTATGGAAGAGAAGGGCATTGCGCCTAACTGGATCTACACCTCTGAAGAGTCCGATGCGCCGCAGTTCCGCGAGCATCTGGGCATTGAGACGGTGCTGATCGATCCGAAACGCACCTTCATGAACATCAGCGGGGCGCAGATCCGCGAAAACCCGTTCCGCTACTGGGACTACATCCCAACCGAGGTGAAGCCGTTCTTTGTGCGCACCGTCGCGATCCTGGGCGGCGAGTCGAGCGGTAAATCAACGCTGGTCAACAAGCTGGCGAATATCTTCAATACCACCAGCGCATGGGAGTACGGCCGCGATTATGTCTTCTCGCACCTGGGCGGCGACGAGATGGCGCTGCAGTATTCCGACTATGACAAAATCGCGCTCGGTCACGCTCAGTACATTGATTTCGCAGTGAAATATGCCAACAAGGTGGCGTTTATCGATACCGATTTCGTCACCACTCAGGCGTTCTGTAAAAAATACGAAGGGCGCGAGCACCCGTTCGTGCAGGCGCTGATTGACGAATATCGCTTTGACCTGGTGATCCTGCTGGAAAACAACACCCCGTGGGTGGCCGACGGCATGCGCAGCCTCGGCAGCTCCGTTGACAGGCGTGAATTCCAGTCCATGCTGGTGGAGATGCTCAACGAAAACAACGTTGAGTTTGTGCACGTGGAAGAGTCGGACTACGACTCCCGCTTCCTGCGCTGCGTCGAGCTGGTGAAGGAGATGATGGGGGAGCAGGGATAAGCGTTAACCTCCCTCTCCCTGTGGGAGAGGGCCGGGGTGAGGGCATCAGGCCACTCAATACTCAACCACCACTTTCCCGCGCATATGCCCGTCCAGCACCTTACGGTGCGCCTCGGTAATGCTCTCCACGCTCAGATCGTGCAGCGTTTCACTCAGTGAGCTTTCCACCACGCCATTATCTACCAGCTTCGCCACCTCATTGAGGATCTCACCCTGACGCGCCATATCCGCGGTCTGGAACATGCTGCGGGTGTACATAAATTCCCAGTGCAGGGCGGCGGATTTGGATTTCAGCTTGTCCTGATTCAGCGGACGTTCATTCTCGACGATGGAACAGATATGCCCCTGTGGGGCAATCAGTTCGCTGACCGCATCCCAGTGCCCGTCGGTGTCGTTGAGGATGAAAATGTAATCCACAAAGGTGAGCCCGTGTTTCGCCAGTTCGCCTTTCAGATCGCGGTAGTTCACCACCACATCTGCACCGCGATCGCGGCACCACCGGGCGGAATCTTCGCGAGACGCGGTTGCGACGACCTTCACCTTGCTGTTGTGCTTCGCAAACGGGATCGCCAGCGATCCCACCCCGCCCGCGCCGCCAATGATCAGCAGGGTTTTGTCCGCGCCGGCATCCTGAATGTTCAGCCGTTCAAACAGGCCTTCCCACGCGGTGAGCGCGGTCAACGGCAGTGCAGCGGCAGCGGCCCAGCCGAGGCTTGCAGGCTTGCGCCCGACAATGCGCGCATCAATCAGCTGATGCGTGGTGTTGCTGCCCGGGCGGGTGATGTCGCCCGCGTACCACACTTCATCTCCCGGTTTGAATCCGGTGACGCCCGCCCCAACGGCTTTGACGATCCCGCTTGCATCCCACCCGAGAATGCGCGGCTCGTTCAGTCCGTTTTTGGCAATGCCCGCATGGACTTTGGTATCGACCGGGTTAACGGAGACGGCTTTCACCTCCACCAGCAGATCGTGCTCGCCGGGATGCGGCATCGGCGGGGTGATTTCAATGAACGAGGCGGGATTTTCTGGGTTAACGGCAATCGCTTTAACTGACATGGTGTGCTCCTCAATGGCATGCGTTTTGTTGAGGCTAGTCTATTAAGTGGCCAGCCGCATGATAAGATGGACAATCAAGAACTCAGCGTTCGTACAGGATGAACAATCATGTTTAAACAGCTGCAGGATATGGCGCTTTTCGCGCTGGTGGCGGAGATGGGCAGCTTTACCGCGGCAGCCCAGAAAGCCGAACTGCCAAAATCCAGCGTCAGCCAGCGAATTAGCCAGCTGGAGCAGCAGGTGGGTATCCGCCTGCTGAACCGCACCACGCGCAGGCTGAACCTGACGTTTGCGGGCGAGCATTATCTGGTGCACTGCCGCGAAATGCTGGCGGCCAGCGAGCGGGCGGAGTATGCCATTCAGCGCCTGCGCGAAAACCCGAGCGGGCGGCTGCGCATCACCTGTCCGGCTGGGATTGGCGCGACGCTGCTGGCGCATATGAATGCCGAGTTCCAGCTTCGCTATCCTGAGGTTTCGCTGGACGTGTCGATCTCTGATGATGTGGTGGATCTGGTCGAGTCCGGCTTTGACGTGGCGCTGCGTACCGGCAAGCCGCAGGACTCCTCCCTGATTGGCCGAATGATCGGGCACTGTCCGCGCTACATGCTGGCCTCGCCGGACTATCTGGCGCGCCGGGCGCCGCTAACGCATCCCCGTCAGCTGGTGGAGCACCGCAGCATTACGCACAGAGCCTGGTCGGAGTGGCTTCTGCGAAGCGAGAATGAGGATTACCGCTACCTGCCGGATAACGCGCACATGACCGATAATCTGGTGTACGCCCGCGAGTGCGCGATGGCCGGGGCGGGGATCACGCTGCTTCCTGCATTTCTGCTGGGAGATAAGGTTGAAAAGGGCGCGCTGGTGCAGGTACTGCCGGAGTGGAACGTTGAAGGCAACGACCTCTGGCTGGCCTATCCGAGCCGCAAGCTGAATTCGCCCGCGCTGATGAGCTATATCGAGTTTGCGATGCAGTTTGACGAGGTGAAGCGGTATTACGTGGGGCGGTGAAACCGTGCGGCCTGATGCCCTCACCCTGGCCCTCTCTCACGGTGAGAGGGTATAACATAAAAAACGGCAACCGAAGTTGCCGTTTTGCTTTTATTTCGCAATACGCTTGTACTTAATACGCTTCGGCTCCAGCGCGTCGGCGCCCAGCGTGCGTTTCTTGTACTCTTCGTATTCGGTGAAGTTACCTTCGAAGAACTCCACCTTACCTTCGTCCTGGTAGTCCAGAATGTGGGTCGCGATACGGTCGAGGAACCAGCGGTCGTGCGAGATAACCATCGCGCAGCCCGGGAACTCCAGCAGGGCGTTTTCCAGCGCGCGCAGGGTTTCGATATCCAGGTCGTTTGTTGGTTCATCGAGCAGCAGAACGTTACCGCCCACCTGCAGCAGCTTCGCCAGGTGCAGACGACCGCGCTCACCGCCGGACAGCTCGCCCACGCGTTTGCCCTGATCGGTGCCTTTAAAGTTAAAGCGACCAACGTAGGCGCGGCTTGGCATCTCGGTGTTGCCGATGCGCATAATATCCAGGCCGCCGGAGACTTCTTCCCACACGGTTTTGCTGTTGTCCATCGCATCACGGAACTGGTCGACGGAGGCCAGCTTCACGGTCTCACCCAGGGTGATTGAGCCGCTGTCTGGCTGTTCCTGACCGGACATCATGCGGAACAGGGTCGATTTACCCGCGCCGTTCGGACCGATGATGCCCACGATAGCGCCTTTCGGTACGGAGAAGGTCAGGTCGTCGATCAGCACGCGGTCGCCGTAAGACTTACGCAGGTTGGTCACTTCAACCACTTTATCCCCCAGACGTGCTCCAGGTGGAATAAACAGTTCGTTGGTTTCGTTACGTTTCTGGTATTCGGTGTTGTTCAGCTCTTCAAAGCGTGCCAGACGGGCTTTGCCCTTAGACTGACGGCCTTTCGCGCCCTGACGAACCCACTCCAGCTCTTTCTCGATAGACTTACGACGCGCCGCTTCCTGAGAAGCTTCCTGCGCCAGACGCTGATCTTTTTGCTCCAGCCAGGAGGAGTAGTTGCCTTCCCACGGAATACCTTCACCGCGGTCCAGCTCCAGGATCCAGCCAGCGACGTTGTCGAGGAAGTAACGGTCGTGGGTAATCGCCACAACGGTGCCTTCGAAGTCGTGCAGGAAGCGCTCCAGCCACGCCACGGATTCCGCATCCAGGTGGTTGGTTGGTTCGTCGAGCAACAGCATATCTGGTTTTTCCAGCAGCAGGCGGCACAGCGCCACGCGACGGCGTTCACCACCGGAGAGGTTAGCGATTTTCGCATCCCAGTCCGGCAGACGCAGGGCGTCAGCCGCGCGCTCCAGCTGCACGTTCAGGTTATGACCGTCGTGCGCCTGGATAATCTCTTCATACTTGCCCTGCTGTGCGGCCAGCTTGTCGAAGTCCGCATCCGGCTCGGCGTATTTGGCATACACTTCATCGAGACCTTTCAGGGCGTTAACCACTTCGGATACCGCTTCTTCAACGGATTCGCGCACGGTGTGTTCCGGGTTCAGCTGAGGTTCCTGCGGCAGGTAGCCAATCTTGATGCCAGGCTGCGGACGGGCTTCACCTTCGATGTCTGTATCAATGCCGGCCATGATGCGCAGCAGGGTGGACTTACCGGCACCGTTGAGACCCAGAACACCGATTTTTGCGCCCGGGAAGAAGCTCAGCGAGATATTTTTAAGAATATGACGTTTCGGCGGGACAACTTTGCCGACACGATGCATGGTATAAACGAATTGAGCCACGTTGGACTTCGCCTCTTTTATCGTAATGAGAAGGAATTTCAGCCTCGAAGTGTAGCCTTTTTCACGTCCTAATCCCAGCCAGGAACGTCGTGAGTGTTAAAACGCGCAAGAAAGGTAAAAAAGTGTCCATGACGTGGCGCGTTGAAGGATGCCTGGTTAGCATAAGTTAATTAGACTTTGACGTGGCAAGACGCTGCAATTGACGAAAAAACAATGAGGAAGAGCTTGTGGAAAAAGCCAAACGGGTGGTCTGGCGTCTGCTGGCTGCCAGCGTATGCGTAATGGCGGTAAGCCAGGCGGTGCATGCCGATTCACTGGATGAACAACGCAACCGCTACGCCCAGATTAAACAGGCGTGGGACAACAAGCAGATGGATACCGTGCAGGCGCTGATGCCGACGCTAAAGGATTATCCGCTGTATCCGTATCTGGAGTATCGTCAAATTACGGACGATCTCATGAATCAACCCACCGTTACCGTGAATAACTTCATTCAGGCGAACCCGACCCTGCCGCCTGCCCGAAATCTCCAGTCTCGATTTGTGAACGAACTGGCGCGACGCGAAGACTGGCGCGGACTGCTGGCGTTTAGCCCTGAAAAGCCGAATACCACCGAAGCGCAGTGTAACTACTACTACGCGAAATGGGCGACCGGCCAGCAGGAAGAGGCCTGGGCCGGGGCGAAAGAGCTCTGGCTGACCGGGAAAAACCAGCCGAACGCCTGTGATTCCCTGTTCGGCGCGTGGCGCGCATCCGGCAATCAGGATCCGCTGTCCTACCTTGAGCGCATCCGTCTGGCGATGAAAGCCGGCAATACGCGTCTGGTGACCACGCTGGCGGGGCAGATGCCGTCCGATTACCAGACGATCTCCACCGCGGTTATCTCGCTGGCTAACGATCCCAACAGCGTGCTGACCTTTGCCCGCAGTACGGGCGCGACCGATTTTACCCGCCAGATGGCGGCGGTGGCCTTTGCCAGCGTGGCGCGTGACGATGTGGAAAACGCGCGGCTGATGATCCCGCAGCTGGTGCAGGCGCAGCAGCTTAATGAGGAACAAACCCAGGAGCTGCGCGATATCGTGGCGTGGCGACTGATGGGCACGGATGTGACCGATGAACAGGCGCGCTGGCGTGACGATGCCATTATGCGTTCGAACTCCACGTCTCTGGTGGAACGTCGCGTGCGCATGGCGCTAGGTACGGGCGATCGCCGTGGGCTGAATACCTGGCTTGCGCGGTTGCCTATGGAGGCCAAAGAGAAGGACGAATGGCGCTACTGGCAGGCCGATCTGCTGATGGAGCGCGGTCGTGATGACGAGGCCAAAGAAATTCTCCATACGCTGATGCAGCAGCGCGGGTTCTACCCGATGGCAGCCGCGCAGCGCCTGGGCGAGGAGTACACCTTCCGCATTGATAAAGCGCCCGCTAACGCGAACCCGGCGCTGACGCAGGGGCCAGAAATGGCGCGCGTGCGCGAGCTGATGTACTGGAATATGGATAATACCGCGCGCAGCGAGTGGGCGAATCTGGTGACCAGCCGCAGCACCGACGAGAAAGCCCAGCTTGCCCGCTATGCTTTTGATAACCACTGGTGGGATCTGAGCGTGCAGGCGACGATCGCCGGTAAGCTTTGGGATCATCTCGAAGAGCGTTTCCCGCTGGCTTACAAGGATCTGTTCGATCGCTACACCAGCGGCAAAGATATCCCGCAAAGCTACGCGATGGCAATTGCCCGTCAGGAGAGCGCATGGAACCCGAAAGTCCGTTCCCCGGTGGGCGCCAGCGGCCTGATGCAGATTATGCCGGGCACGGCGACGCACACGGTGAAGATGTTTAATATTCCTGGCTACAGCAGCCCGTCACAGCTTCTGGATCCGGATACCAACATCAACATCGGTACCAGCTACCTGCAGTACGTGTATCAGCAGTTCGGCAATAACCGCATCTTCGCGTCGGCGGCGTATAACGCGGGGCCGGGTCGCGTGCGTACCTGGCTCGGCAACAGCGCCGGACGCATTGACGCCGTGGCGTTTGTCGAGAGTATCCCGTTCTCGGAAACGCGCGGCTATGTGAAGAACGTGCTGGCCTATGACGCCTACTATCGCTACTTCATGGGGCAGAAAGATACCCTGATGAGCGATGACGAGTGGCAGAGACGTTACTGATCGGCGCGGGTTGTGTTATGCTGTACTCGCTAATGAGTACAAGAGGCAGCATAACATGACCCAGCATTCCCCGTATTCCTCGGCAATGGCCGAACAACGTTATCAGGAGTGGCTTCGTTTTGTGGAGCTGCTTCGCCAGTCTTACGAGCAGGATTTGCACTTACCCCTTATGCAGCTGATGCTCACGCCGGACGAGCGCGAGGCGCTGGGCACGCGCGTGCGCATCATTGAAGAGTTGCTGCGCGGCGAGATGAGCCAGCGCGAGCTGAAAAATGAGCTCGGCGCGGGCATCGCAACGATTACCCGCGGATCGAACAGCCTGAAGTCGGCGCCCGTTGAGCTGCGCCAGTGGCTGGAAGCGGTATTGCTGAAAAATACCTAACGATAAATCGCGTTATGGAACGGGCTTAACGCCAGGATCACCGCCTGATGATAAACGCCTGAACGCGTCAGCGCGCCTGCGGTAAAGACGCCAATCGCCCCTTCTTTACGGCCAATCTCATCAATGCCGGTGTACTGCGACATCACCGGCCCAAGCGCTTCACCCGCGCGGACTTTTTCCAGAATAATCTCCGGCAGCGGCAGGGTGGCCGAACGCGCTTCACCGCGCTGTTCACGGCTTTCGATCACCACCCAGCTAAAGGTTGCGCCTTCGTCGATACCGGCTTCAATTGCCACCCAAAAGTCCGCATCCGGTGCCGCAGTCCTGGCATTTGCTATGCGGTTTCGTGCGCCAGCGCGCGTTTCCTCGCTGCCAAACGGCTGTTCAGGAACGCCACTCTCGACGCCGATGGCTTCAATATGGCAGGATCCTGCGCCGAAGATCTCTTCAAATGCCCTTAGAATTGCCTGAATTTTGGCAGGATTAGTGGTAGCAGAGACAACATGGTGCATAATTAAGCTCGATTCAAAAAAACTCATCGCAGTATAACGGAAAAAAAGCATGTTACAGGTATACCTTGTTCGCCACGGTGAAACGCAGTGGAACGCCGAGCGACGTATTCAAGGCCAGTCAGACAGTCCTCTTACAGAGAAGGGCGTGCAGCAAGCGTGGCAGGTGGCAGAACGCGCCCGAACGCTGGGCATTACCCACGTCATTACCAGCGATTTAGGTCGCACACAGCAGACGGCGCGCATCATTGCAGACGCCTGCGGCTGTGACGTCATGTTGGAGCCGCGCCTGCGCGAGCTGGATATGGGCGTGCTGGAAAAACGCCATATCGATACGCTGACGGAAACGGAAGAGGGCTGGCGCCGCACGCTGGTGAACGGTACCGAAGATGGCCGTATTCCTGAGGGCGAATCCATGCAGGAGCTCAGCGTCCGTATGCATGCCGCACTGGCGGAATGCCTGAAGCTTCCGGCGGGAAGCCGTCCGCTGCTGGTGAGTCATGGGATTGCGTTGGGATGCCTGGTGAGCACCATTCTGGGATTACCGGCTTACGCTGAGCGCCGTTTGCGTCTGCGTAACTGCTCCATTTCCCGAATTGATTATCAGGAAAGTGCGTGGCTGGCGTCAGGTTGGGTCGTGGAGATGGCAGGGGACATTTCGCATCTCGATGCCCCTGCGCTTGACGAACTGCAGCGTTAACGACGTATTGGAATCAAAAATTCCATACGCAGATTAATTGGGCCTTCTTCCGGTTTGGCATCCTGCGCCGGGTAGTAGCGCTCAATGTCCTGACCTTTACGGCGATTCAGATTCAGCATTGGCATGCAGGTACCGTAAACGGTCAGGATAAACTCCTGTACCCCCGTTCCCAGTCCTTCATAGGCGAACATCACATACTCGCCGCCTTCCAGCACGACAGGCTTCGAACCCTGAATATACCCGTTGGCCATCTCTGGCGTCAGCGCGGTGGTGTAGAACACCTCCTGCTCGTCGTCTTTTTCCTGGCTTGGGTGCGTTTCGTTGAGGCCATACAGGATAGGCGGGATCGCCGGCGCGTGGCTCAGGAAGTCGCGCCAGAACTGGACGCGCATCTGATGTCGGAACTCAGAAATCTGCTCCAGTGAACAGGAGTAGCTCTGAGTCGTGCCGATCAGATGGGTTTCCGGCAGTGTAATAATGTCGTACTTCGGCATTGCGAACTCGCCCAGACGCAGCGGCGGACGCATGCCAAACGAGCTCCAGTCAGGCGAGCGACGATAAAGCGCTGGCGTCAACAAGAACTGTTTTTTAAAGGCGCGGGTGAATGTCTGCTGTGAATCGAAACGATATTGCAGGGCAATATCCAGAATCGGCCGCGCGGTGAGGCGCAATGCTACAGCAGATTTTGATAAACGACGTGCGCGAATATAGGCCCCGATAGCATGACCGGTGACATCCTTGAACATCCTTTGCAGATGCCACTTGGAATAGCCTGCTTTAGCCGCCACATGATCCAGTGACAAAGGCTGGTCGAGATGACCTTCCAGCCAGGTGAGCAGGTCGCGAATAATTCCAGCCTGATCCATATACTATCCTCATCCTTAAAACAGCAGGTGCCTGATAACAGGTTAGCGGATAATAGCATTTTTTGATGTTTTAGCATTCAGTGTTTTTTTTGCGCATTCATGCTTTTTCGAGCACATTACAGGCAGATATATTCTAATCCTGTGATCTTGCTACATTTTTGTCTAAAGTGTTGAATAATTGCTCAGTGTAATTTTAAAGAATGGTAACAATATGAAATACAAGACTTTGATCTTCACCGCGCTGATGTTGATGGTTGGACGCGTCGCGCAGGCAGAACAGATTGGTTCCGTCGATACCGTGTTCAAAATGTTTGGCCCGGACCACAAAATCGTGGTGGAGGCGTTTGACGATCCGGACGTGAAAAACGTCACCTGCTATGTCAGCCGCGCGAAAACGGGCGGCATCAAAGGCGGACTGGGGCTGGCGGAAGATACCTCCGATGCGGCGATCTCATGTCAGCAGGTGGGCCCGGTTGAATTGAGCGACAAAATTAAAAACGGCAAAGCGCAGGGCGACGTGGTATTCCAGAAACGGACCTCGCTGGTGTTCAAAAAGCTGCAGGTTGTGCGTTTCTACGATGCCAAACGCAATACGCTGGCCTACCTGGCCTATTCTGACAAAGTGGTGGAAGGTTCACCGAAAAACGCGATCAGCGCGGTTCCGATTATGCCCTGGCGGGAATAAAAAAAACGGCGCATAAGCGCCGTTTTTTAATGCATTAACTGCGGGATTATTCCTGCAAATCGCCGCAGAAACGGTACCCTTCGCCGTGAATGGTGGCGATGATTTCCGGCGTATCTGGCGTAGATTCGAAATGTTTACGAATACGACGGATGGTGACGTCTACGGTACGGTCGTGCGGCTTCAGCTCACGGCCGGTCATTTTCTTCAGCAGTTCTGCACGGGACTGAATTTTTCCCGGGTTTTCGCAGAAGTGCAGCATCGCGCGGAATTCACTGCGCGGCAGTTTATACTGCTCACCGTTAGGGCTAATCAGCGAGCGGCTATTGATATCAAGTTCCCAGCCGTTGAATTTGTAGCTATCTACGCTACGACGCTCTTCGCTGACAGTACCCAGGTTCATGGTGCGGGACAGCAGGTTGCGTGCACGAATGGTTAACTCGCGAGGGTTGAACGGCTTGGTGATGTAGTCATCCGCACCGATTTCCAGGCCAAGAATTTTATCAACTTCGTTATCACGGCCCGTCAGGAACATTAACGCGACGTTCGCCTGCTCGCGCAGTTCGCGCGCCAGAAGAAGACCGTTTTTGCCCGGCAGGTTAATATCCATGATCACCAGGTTGATATCATTTTCAGAAAGGATCTGATGCATCTCTGCGCCATCGGTCGCTTCAAAGACATCGTAGCCTTCTGCTTCGAAAATGCTCTTTAACGTGTTGCGTGTTACCAACTCGTCTTCAACGATAAGAATGTGCGGGGTCTGCATGTTTGCTACCTAAATTGCCAACTAAATCGAAACAGGAAGTACAAAAGTCCCTGACCTGCCTGATGCATGTCGCAAATTAACATGATCGGCTTAACGTGACTAAAGTACGTAATTGCGTTCTTGATGCACTTTCCATCAACGTCAACAACATCATTAGCTTGGTCTTGGGTACTTTCCCTTTGGACCCGACAGTGTCAAAAACGGCTGTCATCCTAACCATTTTAACAGCAACATAACAGGCTAAGTGACACCAGACACCCAATAAAACTACGCTTCGTTGACATATATCAAGTTCAATTGTAGCACGTTAACAGTTTGATGAAATCATCGTAGCTGAATGCTAGCCTTTGTCACAATTTTTCAATAAACCAACTAGTTGCGGACATTGATTTATAAACGAAGCGAATCCAATCAGAATAGGGTATTCATGCTGCCATTATCATTATAAAACATGGGGATAATGGTGTTCTATTAACATTCTAACTGATTGTTCAGACACAGAATAGTTTAGCGTTTTTAATTTGTTATGAAACGCTATTTCGGTGATTTGTGTTGCAATTTTGTAAATTCGCGCTGCGTAATATGTTGAAGTGCATCACATTTTTACCGGCTAACTGATTAAAAAGAGAGCATAAATGCATCTGTCGATTGTACTGGTTGCCCCAGCCAGAGCAGAAAATATAGGCGCAGCGGCGCGTGCCATGAAGACCATGGGTTTTACCGATTTGCGCATTGTGGACAGCACGGCCCATCTGGAGCCAGCCGCGCGTTGGGTGGCGCACGGATCGGGAGATATTCTCGATAATATAACTACTTACGCGACGCTTGCCGACGCGTTGCACGACATTTCGTTTACCGTTGCAACCACGGCGCGCAGTCGGGCTAAGTTCCACTACTATGCGACGCCAGCGGAGCTGGTGCCGATGCTGGAAGAGAAAAGCCAGTGGCTGGAGAAAGCGGCGCTGGTATTTGGTCGTGAAGATTCCGGATTAACCAACGAGGAGCTGGAACTGGCGGACGTGCTCACCGGTGCGCCGATGGTGGCCGATTATCCTTCCCTGAATTTGGGCCAGGCGGTCATGGTGTACTGCTATCAATTAGCCTCCCTAATACAAATTCCCCAGCCTCAGGCTGAAAGGGCAGATGAAAATCAGCTGGCTGCGCTGCGCGCACGCGTTGAGCAACTGTTAACGCAGTTGGAAGTAGCTGACGATCAAAAAATGGCTGACTGGCTGCAGCAGCGTTTGGGACGTCTTGAGCAGCGGGACACCGCAATGCTGCACCGTTTGCTGCATGATATTGAAAAAAAATTGGCCGAGTAAAATACTGCCATAAGTTTTTACTATGGCGAATAAGTCTGTCTGTATGGGTTGCATCTGGGGGAATCGGATGAAAATAAATCTGCACGCAGCGGGACGTGAGAGTCTTCCGAATTGTGATCAAATTAAAAATTCGTTGACTTAACGAGCCCGATCCTTTAACCCTAAAAGAATACAGCACAGACAGATAATAATGACAGAGTACACAACATCCATGAAACGCATCAGCATCACCACCATTACCACAACCATCATCATTACCACTGGTAACGATGCGGGCTGACGCGTACAGGAAAAACAAAAAAAAGCCCGCACCTAGACAGTGCGGGCTTTTTTTTCGGCTAAAGGAAACGAGGTAGAACCATGCGAGTGTTGAAGTTCGGCGGTACATCAGTGGCAAATGCAGAACGTTTTCTGCGTGTTGCCGATATCCTGGAAAGCAACGCCAGGCAGGGGCAGGTTGCGACCGTGCTCTCTGCCCCGGCAAAAATCACGAACCATCTGGTGGCGATGATCGAAAAAACCATCGGTGGCCAGGACGCACTCCCGAACATCAGCGACGCAGAGCGTATCTTCGCTGACTTATTGCAAGGGCTGGCAGAGGCGCTGCCTGGCTTCCCGCACGCTCAGCTGAAGTCCTTCGTTGAGCAGGAATTTGCGCAAATCAAACACGTTCTGCACGGCATCAGCCTCCTCGGCCAGTGTCCGGACAGCATCAACGCGGCGCTGATTTGTCGCGGTGAAAAACTCTCTATCGCCATTATGGCCGGCGTGCTGGAAGCGCGCGGCCATAGCGTGACCGTGATCGATCCCGTTGAAAAACTGCTTGCGGTGGGCCACTACCTCGAATCCACCGTTGATATTGCCGAATCAACCCGCCGTATCGCCGCCAGCAAAATTCCCGCTGACCACATGATCCTGATGGCAGGCTTTACCGCCGGTAACGAGAAGGGCGAGCTGGTGGTGCTGGGCCGTAACGGTTCCGACTACTCCGCCGCCGTGCTGGCCGCCTGCTTACGCGCGGACTGTTGTGAGATCTGGACTGACGTCGACGGCGTCTATACCTGCGACCCGCGCCAGGTTCCGGACGCCAGGCTGCTGAAGTCGATGTCGTACCAGGAAGCGATGGAGCTTTCCTACTTCGGCGCCAAAGTGCTTCACCCGCGTACCATCTCCCCGATTGCCCAGTTCCAGATCCCTTGCCTGATTAAAAACACCGGTAACCCGCAGGCGCCGGGTACGCTGATTGGCGCGAGTACCGATGAAGACGGTCTGCCGGTGAAAGGCATCTCCAACCTCAACAATATGGCGATGTTCAGCGTCTCCGGCCCTGGGATGAAAGGGATGGTCGGCATGGCAGCGCGCGTATTTGCGGCCATGTCCCGCAACGGTATTTCGGTGGTGCTGATCACCCAATCCTCTTCCGAGTACAGCATCAGCTTCTGCGTGCCGCAGGCTGACTGCCTGCGCGCCCGCCGCGCGCTGGAGGAAGAGTTCTATCTGGAGCTTAAAGAAGAATTGCTCGAGCCGCTCTCCATTCAGGAGCGTCTGGCGATTATCTCCGTGGTAGGCGACGGCATGCGCACGCTGCGCGGTATCTCAGCCAAGTTCTTTGCCGCGCTGGCGCGCGCCAATATCAACATCGTGGCAATTGCCCAGGGCTCGTCGGAGCGTTCAATTTCTGTTGTCGTGGACAATGATGACGCCACCACCGGCGTTCGCGTGGTTCACCAGATGCTGTTCAACACCGATCAGGTCATCGAGCTGTTCCTGATTGGCGTGGGTGGCGTAGGCGGCGCGCTGCTGGAGCAGGTGAAGCGTCAGCAGGCGTGGCTTAAGAAGAAACACATCGACCTGCGCGTCTGCGGGATTGCGAATTCCAAAGCGCTGCTTACCAACGTCCACGGCCTTAACCTGGAAAACTGGCAGGCAGAGATGAACGAGGCGAAAGAGCCGTTCAACCTGGGCCGCCTGATCCGTCTGGTGAAAGAGTACCATCTGCTTAACCCGGTCATCGTCGACTGTACCTCGAACCAGGCGGTCGCCGACCAGTACGCCGACTTCCTGCGCGAAGGTTTCCACGTGGTGACGCCGAACAAAAAGGCCAACACTTCGTCGATGGATTACTATCACCAGCTGCGTCTGGCGGCGAGCAAGTCGCGCCGCAAGTTCCTTTACGACACCAACGTTGGGGCTGGTCTGCCGGTTATCGAAAACCTGCAGAACCTGCTTAACGCGGGTGATGAACTGCAGCGTTTCTCCGGCATTCTCTCCGGCTCGCTGTCGTTTATCTTCGGCAAGCTGGATGAAGGGATGAGCCTCTCCGAAGCCACCCGCGCCGCGCGCGAGCTGGGCTACACCGAGCCGGATCCGCGTGACGATCTCTCCGGTATGGATGTGGCGCGTAAGCTGCTGATCCTCGCCCGTGAAACGGGCCGGGAGCTTGAGCTTTCTGATATCGTGATTGAACCGGTCCTGCCGGAAGAATTTGACAGCAGCGGTGACGTCAGCGCCTTTATGGCCAGACTGCCGCAGCTTGACGACGCGTTTGCCGCGCGCGTTGCGAAAGCCCGTGATGAAGGTAAGGTATTGCGCTATGTTGGCAACATTGAAGAAGATGGCGTGTGCCGGGTGAAGATTGCCGAAGTGGATGGCAACGACCCGCTGTACAAAGTCAAAAACGGCGAAAACGCTCTCGCGTTTTACAGCCACTATTATCAGCCACTGCCGCTGGTGCTTCGCGGCTATGGCGCAGGGAACGATGTTACGGCGGCGGGTGTGTTTGCCGATCTGCTGCGTACCCTGTCATGGAAGTTAGGAGTTTAACATGGTCAAAGTTTATGCCCCGGCTTCCAGCGCGAATATGAGCGTCGGATTTGACGTGCTGGGTGCGGCGGTGACGCCGGTGGATGGTTCGCTGCTGGGCGATACGGTTACGGTGGAAGCGGCAGACAGCTTCAGCCTGAATAACGTGGGCCGCTTCGCCAGCAAGCTACCGTCCGACCCGCGCGAGAACATCGTCTATCAGTGCTGGGAACGCTTCTGTCAGGAGATCGGTAAAAACGTGCCGGTCGCTATGACGCTGGAAAAAAGTATGCCGATTGGCTCGGGGCTGGGTTCCAGCGCCTGTTCGGTGGTCGCTGCTCTGGTGGCAATGAATGAGCACTGCGGCAAGCCGCTGAACAACAACCGCCTGCTGGGCTTAATGGGCGAGCTGGAAGGGCGTATCTCCGGCAGCATTCACTATGACAACGTGGCGCCGTGCTTCCTCGGCGGCATGCAGCTGATGATCGAAGAAAATGGCATCATCAGCCAGCAGGTGCCAGGGTTTGATGAGTGGCTGTGGGTGCTGGCCTATCCGGGCATTAAGGTCTCTACCGCGGAAGCGCGTGCGATCCTGCCCGCGCAATATCGTCGTCAGGACTGTATCGCCCACGGGCGTCATCTGGCGGGCTTTATCCACGCCTGCTACACCCGTCAGCCGCAGCTGGCGGCAAAACTGATGAAGGACGTCATTGCCGAGCCGTACCGCACGAAGCTGCTACCCGGCTTTAACGAGGCGCGACAGGCATCAATGGATATCGGCGCGCAGGCGTGCGGCATCTCCGGCTCCGGCCCGACGCTGTTCGCCCTGTGCGACAAGGCAGACACTGCGCAGCGCGTGGCGGACTGGCTCTCTAAACACTACCTGCAAAATCAGGAAGGCTTTGTTCATATTTGCCGTCTGGACACGGCTGGCGCACGAGTACTGGGATAATTAATGAAACTCTACAACCTTAAAGATCATAACGAGCAGGTCAGCTTCGCGCAGGCGGTGACTCAGGGACTGGGCAAAAATCAGGGGCTGTTTTTCCCGCATGACCTGCCGGAATTCCAGCTGACCGAGATTGATGACCTGCTGAAGCAGGATTTTGTCACCCGCAGCACCAAAATTCTGTCCGCGTTTATCGGCGATGAAATTCCGCAGGAGCTGCTGGAAGAGCGCGTGCGTGCGGCATTCGCGTTCCCGGCGCCGGTTCAGCAGGTTGAGCCTGACGTGGGCTGTCTGGAGCTGTTCCACGGCCCAACCCTGGCGTTTAAAGACTTCGGCGGCCGCTTTATGGCGCAGATGCTGACGCACATCAGCGGTGACAAACCGGTGACCATCCTGACCGCAACCTCCGGCGATACCGGCGCGGCGGTGGCACACGCGTTTTACGGCCTGAAAAACGTCCGCGTGGTGATCCTCTATCCGAAAGGCAAAATCAGCCCGCTGCAGGAGAAACTGTTCTGCACCCTCGGCGGCAACATTGAAACCGTGGCAATTGACGGTGATTTCGATGCCTGCCAGGCGCTGGTCAAGCAGGCCTTCGACGACGAAGAGCTGAAGGTAGCTCTGGGTCTTAACTCTGCGAACTCCATCAACATCAGCCGTCTGCTGGCGCAGATCTGCTACTACTTCGAAGCGGTGGCGCAGCTGCCGCAGGAAGCGCGCAACCAGCTGGTGATCTCCGTGCCGAGCGGTAACTTCGGTGACCTGACGGCGGGCCTGCTGGCAAAATCCCTGGGTCTGCCGGTGAAACGCTTTATCGCCGCGACCAACGCCAACGACACCGTGCCGCGCTTCCTGAAAGACGGGAAGTGGGCGCCGAACGCCACGCAGGCGACCCTCTCCAATGCGATGGATGTGTCTCAGCCGAACAACTGGCCGCGCGTGGAAGAGCTGTTCCGCCGTAAGATCTGGCGTCTGGGCGACCTGGGCTATGCCGCGGTGACGGATGAAACTACCAAATCCACCATGCGCGAGCTGAAGGCGGTCGGGTATACCTCTGAACCGCACGCGGCGATTGCCTACCGCGCGCTGCGCGACCAGCTTAACCCGGGTGAATATGGCCTGTTCCTGGGCACCGCGCATCCGGCGAAGTTCAAAGAGAGCGTGGAGGCAATCCTGGGCGAAACGCTGCCGCTGCCGAAAGAGCTGGCCGAGCGTGCCGACCTGCCGCTGCTGTCCCATGAACTGCCGGCAGACTTTGCCGCGCTGCGTAAGCTGATGATGTCCCGAGCATAATTTTTGTCGGGTGCGGCTTCGCCTTACCCGACCTACAACAGCTCAGAACGTAGGCCGGGTAAGGTGTAGCCACTACCCGGCTTTTTTTATGGAGAAATTAAGGAGGAAAATAGCAGGGAAAAAGCAGAAATTCCCAATAAATGCGGTCACTTAGCGATTAGGATTGCAGAGAATAACATCCCCCGTTTCCCTCGCGTAATCTCCTTACATCGGCCCACGTTGGGCAAAGATAATAAGGAGTCACCGATGTCTACACTGAAACCTGTGCTGATTGCGCTTTCACTGATGCTGGTCGCTCCCATGGCGGTACAGGCATCCGAAATCACCCTCGTACCTGCGGTCAAACTGCAGATTGGCGATCGGGATAATAACGGGCACTACTGGGACGGTGGCCGCTGGCGCGACCACGAGTGGTGGAAGGCGCATTATGACTGGCGCGATAACCACTGGCGTCCACATGATGAGCATCGCGAGCGTGACCACCATCATGACGACCGTCGCCATGACGATCATCGTCCGGGCCCGGACTGGAAACACCACTAATGCAAAACCCCGCCAGCCGGCGGGGGTTGTTTTTACTGCTCGTGGCGCTTAAACACCAGCTCGCCTTTCCCTGACGCTTCTTCGTCAAAGAAATAGCCTTCGCTGTTGAAGGCGGTTAGCTGCTCCGGCTTCGTCAGGCGGTTCTGGATAATGTAGCGGCTCATCAGACCGCGCGCTTTCTTGGCGTAGAAGCTGATCACTTTGAACTTGCCGTTCTTCTCGTCGAGGAATACTGGCTTGATGATGTTGGCATCCAGCTTTTTCGGCTTCACCGACTTATAGTATTCATCGGATGCCAGGTTAATCACCACGTTATCGCCCTGCGCGCGCAGCGCCGCATTCAGCTTATCGGTGATGATATCACCCCAGAAATGGTACAGGTCTTTGCCTTTGGCATTCTCCAGACGAATCCCCATCTCCAGACGATACGGCTGCATGAGGTCCAGCGGTCTCAATACGCCGTACAGACCCGACAGCATGCGCAGATGCTGCTGGGCAAAATCGAAATCGGCTTCGCTAAAATCTTCCGCCTGCAGGCCAGTATAGACATCGCCTTTAAATGCCAGAATCGCCTGGCGAGCGTTAGCCGGGGTGAAATCCGGGTGCCACTCGTGAAAGCGGGTCGCGTTAAGATCGGCCAGCTTGTCGCTAATGCTCATCAGCGAGGCGATCTGCGGCGCAGAGAGCTTACGCGCTTCGCGGATCAGCTGTTGCGAGTAGTCCAGCAGTTCAGGCTGAGTATAGCGCTCTGTAGCGAGCGGGCTCTGGTAGTCGAGCGTCTTTGCAGGTGAAATCAGAATCAGCATATCCAGTCCTTGCAGGAAATTTAGAGCGACTTTAGCAAAAAATCGCCCTGAATTGATCGATAGCTGTTATTGCCGCGGCAAATCATCCCACGTGCCGGGGGCAAGCTGCGCCTTAATATCGGGATAGCGGGCGGGATCAAATACCGGCGGAACGCCGAGTTTGCGCTGGCGCAGATAGTCTCTGGCAATCAGGGTCACAACGGGCGAGAGCAGCAGGATCGCCGTGAGGTTAGTGATCGCCATCAGCGCCATAATGATATCGGCCAGCTGCCAGACCAGCGGCATACTGAGCAGGGAGCCAGCGATCACCATCAGGATGACCCCCAGACGCAGGGTTCCGATTGCGGCGCGGGAGTCGAGCTTCAGGAAAATAAGGTTATTTTCGGCGTAAAGGTAATTCACCACTATCGAGCTGAAGGCAAACAAAACCAGGATTAGCGAGACAAACCCTGCACCCCAGCCGCCGGTCAGGTTCACCAGCGCCTGCTGGAGAAGCTGTATTCCGACGGTGCCCGACGCGTGCGGTACGGGGCCTGCCAGCAGCAAAATCATGGCGCTGGCGGAACAGATCATAATGGTATCGGTAAAGACGCCAATCATCTGCACAATGCCTTGCGCGGCCGGGTGCGGCGGCCAGGAAGAGGCGGCGGCTGCCGCGTTGGGGGTTGACCCCATACCGGCTTCATTGGAGAACATGCCCCGCTGAAAACCCGCCATCAGCGCCTGGCTGAAGGTATAGCCCAGCGCCCCGGAGGCCACTTCGCGCCAGCCAAAGGCGCTTTTGACGATGGTCGCAATCACGCCCGGCACCTGGTCGAGATGCAGGGCGGCAACGAACAGGCTCGCGGCAACCCAGAGCAGCGCCATAATGGGCACCAGCCACTGCATCAGACGGGCGATGCCCTTGAGACCGACCGAGATGGTAAGCAGAACGACGATGGCTAAAGCGAGACCCGCGAGCCACTCGGGGCAGGAGAAGGCATAGCGCAGGGCGTTGGCGACCGAGTTAGCCTGGACGGTATTAAAAATAAGGCCGTACGCGAGCAGTAAAAAAAGCGAGAACAGGACACCCATCCAGCGCATCCCTAAGCCACGCGCCATGTACCAGGCTGGACCACCGCGAAACTGGCCGTTTTTATCTTTCTCTTTATATAGCTGGGCGAGCGAACTTTCGGCAAAGGAGGTGGCCATCCCGAGAAGCGCCGTCACCCACATCCAGAAGATAGCGCCTGGCCCACCGGCGCTGATGGCCAGCGCAACGCCCGCCATATTCCCGCTGCCGAGGCGTGCCGCTAGGCTGGTACAGAGTGCCTGAAACGACGTTAATCCGCCTGGCTGAGGCGTGACGCTGTTTTTCAGACTTCTGCCAAACTTGCGAATATAACGAAACTGGATGAACCCACTGCGTAGCGTAAACCAAATACCTGCTCCCAGAAGCAGGTAAATCATTATCGAACCCCACAGGACTTCGTTAATAAAGAAAAAGAAATCAGGCATTAACGTCCCTCTTGTTGATGCCAAAGTGAATATGTAAGCGCTACCACTGATTGGGCATGCTGTTGCTTAGCAGCCTGTTAATATTCCGAGTTTACCATACTCTACCTAAGCGCACTGTCTGCGGTTGCGCTACCCCTCCGTCGTGTTATCATCAGGGCAGACCGGTTACATCCCCCTAACAAGTAAACCTGTCATTTTTCCGCTGCAGGCATGCTGTCGGTAGCGTGAATTATCCAGGGCACGTTAAAAGAGAAACACTATCATGACGGATAAATTGACCTCCCTTCGTCAGTTCACCACTGTCGTAGCTGACACCGGAGATATCGCGGCAATGAAGCTGTACCAGCCGCAGGATGCCACAACTAACCCTTCTCTGATCCTTAACGCCGCACAGATCCCTGAGTATCGCAAACTGATTGACGACGCAGTGACCTGGGCGAAAGCACAGAGCAACGACCGCGCGCAGCAGGTTGTGGATGCCACCGACAAACTGGCAGTGAACATCGGTCTGGAAATCCTGAAACTGGTTCCTGGCCGTATCTCTACCGAAGTGGATGCGCGTCTCTCCTACGACACCGAAGCGTCTATCGCGAAAGCGAAACGTCTGATCAAAATGTACAACGATGCGGGCATCAGCAACGACCGTATCCTGATCAAACTGGCTTCTACCTGGCAGGGTATCCGCGCGGCAGAGCAGCTGGAAAAAGACGGCATCAACTGTAACCTGACCCTGCTGTTCTCCTTCGCGCAGGCGCGTGCTTGTGCAGAAGCGGGCGTATACCTGATTTCTCCGTTCGTGGGCCGTATTCTGGACTGGTACAAAGCCAACACTGATAAGAAAGAGTACGCACCGGCTGAGGATCCAGGCGTGGTTTCTGTTACTGAAATCTACGAATACTACAAACAGCACGGTTATGAGACTGTGGTTATGGGCGCAAGCTTCCGTAACGTCGGTGAAATCATCGAGCTGGCTGGCTGTGACCGCCTGACCATCGCTCCTGCACTGCTGAAAGAGCTGGCAGAAAGCGAAGGTACCATTGAGCGTAAACTGTCTTACACCGGTGAAGTGAAAGCACGTCCAGAGCGCATCACTGAATCCGAGTTCCTGTGGCAGCACAACCAGGATCCAATGGCGGTAGACAAGCTGGCGGACGGTATCCGTAAGTTTGCTGTTGACCAGGGCAAACTGGAAAAAATGATCGGCGACCTGCTGTAATCATTCTGCGTGACCGGGCTCCCGGTCACGCGACTTCTTTCGTCCCCTGTCTGAATCTCCTCTCTGCGTGTATCATTCCCTTTCATCAGTACTCTTTGAATGGAATGGATATGAATACCTTACGCATCGGCTTAGTGTCGATTTCTGACCGCGCCTCCAGCGGTGTTTACCAGGATAAAGGCATCCCCGCTCTGGAAGAATGGTTGAGCAGCGCGCTGACCACCCCCTTTGAGATTCAAACCCGCCTGATTCCTGACGAACAGCCGATCATCGAGCAGACGCTCTGCGAGCTGGTGGATGAGATGAGCTGCCATCTTGTTCTGACGACGGGCGGAACCGGCCCCGCGCGCCGTGACGTGACGCCGGACGCGACGCTGGCTATCGCCGATCGCGAAATGCCGGGCTTCGGTGAACAGATGCGCCAGATCGGTCTACACTTTGTTCCGACGGCCATTCTTTCCCGCCAGGTGGGGGTGATCCGCAAGCAGGCGTTGATTCTGAACCTGCCGGGTCAGCCGAAGTCGATCAAAGAGACCCTGGAAGGGCTTAAAGCGGAAGACGGCAGCGTCATCGTTCACGGTATCTTTGCAAGTGTACCGTATTGTATACAGCTTCTTGACGGCCCGTATGTCGAAACCGATGAGAAAGTGGTAGCAGCTTTTCGTCCTAAAAACGCGCGTCGCGAAACAATCTCCTGAAATTAATCAATATGTGACATAAGCTGAAGCGGCGATAGCGTGGGCAAGGTTTTACGGTATAGTAATTTTTTCTTTACGATTACTGTAAAAATAAATCCACAATACAAGCATAATGGTTCGCTATGTCACATAACACCCGACCTCTGAATCGACAGGATTACAAAACCCTCACGCTTGCGGCCTTAGGCGGCGCGCTGGAGTTTTACGACTTCATTATCTTCGTCTTCTTCGCCGCCGTGGTGGGAGAGCTCTTCTTCCCGGCGGATATTCCGGAATGGCTGCGTCAGGTGCAAACCTTCGGCATTTTTGCCGCCGGGTATCTGGCGCGTCCGCTGGGCGGCATCATCATGGCCCACTTTGGCGATCTGGTCGGGCGTAAGAAGATGTTTACCCTTAGCATCCTGCTGATGGCCGTGCCGACGCTGGCCATTGGTCTGCTGCCCACCTATGCCTCGATGGGTATCCTTGCGCCGTTGCTGCTGTTGCTGATGCGCGTTCTTCAGGGCGCGGCGATTGGCGGTGAAGTGCCGGGCGCGTGGGTGTTTGTCGCGGAACATGTTCCGGCGCGCCGCATTGGTATCGCCTGCGGAACCTTAACCGCGGGCTTAACGGTAGGGATTTTGCTCGGGTCCGTCGTCGCAACGATTGTCAATACCAGTATGACGCAGCAGGCCGTGCACGACTGGGGCTGGCGTATTCCATTCCTGCTGGGCGGAGCGTTTGGCCTGGTCGCGATGTACCTGCGTCGCTGGCTGCAGGAGACCCCGATTTTCCTCGAAATGCAGCAGCGCAAGGCGCTGGCGCAGGAGCTGCCGGTGAAGGCGGTCGTGGTACGCCATAAAAAAGCGGTAGTGGTGTCGATGCTGCTTACCTGGCTGCTCTCGGCGGGCATCGTGGTGGTGATATTGATGTCCCCGGTGTGGCTGCAAAAGCAGTATGGTTTCGCTCCTGCCGTGACGTTACAGGCGAACAGTATCGCGACAATCATGCTCTGCTTTGGCTGTCTTGCCGCCGGGCTGGCGGCGGATCGTTTCGGTGCCAGCGTTACCTTTGTTGTCGGGAGCCTGTTACTGGCCGCATCAAGCTGGGCGTTTTACCATCTGGCTGGCAGCCATCCTGAACAGCTGTTCCTGCTGTACGGCGTGGTAGGCCTGTTCGTAGGCGTTGTCGGGGCTGTACCGTACGTGATGGTGCGCGCGTTCCCGCCAGAGGTACGCTTCACCGGGATTTCTTTTTCCTACAACGTGTCGTATGCCATTTTCGGTGGGCTGACGCCGATTGCGGTGACGGTGTTGATGGGCGTGTCTCCCATGGCTCCGGCCTGGTACGTGCTGTCGCTGTCGGTGATGGGGCTGGGATTAGGGATTTGGCTGGGGCAGAAGCGGGGATGTCGTGCCCGCGAGGCGGACACGACAGAAGGATCAGTGTTTTTCACCAATCGGTAAAACGGTGCGGTCAAACTGCTCGTTCAGCACTTCACCCATTGCAAGGTAGATAGCGCTTGCGCCGCAAACCAGACCAATCCAGCCTGCAACATGAACGATGCCTTCGTTATCCACCAGGTGACCGATCGCCAGCAGGGCGAACAGGACGGTCAGGCTCAGGAAAACGAACTGCAGCATGCGGTTACCTTTCAGGGTACCGAAGAACATAAACAGGGTGAAAACGCCCCACAGACCCAGGTAAACGCCCAGGAAGTGGGCGTTTGCGGCGTCTGCCATGCCCATTTTAGGCAGCAGCAGAATGGCAACCAGGGTCAGCCAGAAAGAACCGTAAGAGGTGAATGCGGTTAAGCCGAAGGTATTGCCTTTCTTATATTCCAGCAGGCCCGCGAAGATTTGTGCGATACCGCCGTAAAAAATGCCCATCGCCAGGATGATGCCATCCATCGGGAACATCCCGATATTGTGCAGGTTCAGCAGAATAGTGGTCATGCCAAAACCCATCAGGCCCAGCGGAGCCGGATTAGCCAACTTAGTGTTGCCCATAAGTCCTCAAAAAAATCATCATTAATATGGTGAAATGGTTAAACCCGCGTCAGTTCTCCCTGACTGGGCGCGGCATCATAATGGGCGCAATCAATGGCGTCTATGATCTCATCAGGGTGAAATTAAAATTTTTTTTATGCTTGCCCCTTGATGGATGCCGTCGCGACCCCATCTTGTAGTCAACCGCAGTGTGTGGACCTGAAAAAAATCAAATCTGGGCAGTTGAAAAAGCACGTTCTGCCCTTATTACAGGTACACAACCACATGTTGACTGAATTTTTAGTGGAGACGTTTAGATGGGTAAAATTATTGGTATCGACCTGGGTACTACCAACTCTTGTGTAGCGATTATGGATGGCACTACTGCACGCGTGCTGGAGAACGCCGAGGGCGATCGCACCACGCCTTCTATCATTGCTTATACCCAGGATGGTGAAACTCTGGTTGGTCAGCCGGCTAAACGTCAGGCAGTGACAAACCCGCAAAACACCCTGTTTGCGATTAAACGCCTGATCGGTCGCCGCTTCCAGGACGAAGAAGTTCAGCGTGACGTTTCCATCATGCCTTACAAAATCATCGCGGCAGATAACGGCGATGCATGGCTTGATGTGAAAGGCACCAAAACTGCACCACCGCAGATTTCTGCTGAAGTGCTGAAAAAAATGAAGAAAACCGCTGAAGATTACCTGGGTGAGCCGGTAACTGAAGCTGTTATCACCGTACCTGCCTACTTCAACGATGCTCAGCGTCAGGCAACCAAAGATGCTGGCCGTATCGCAGGTCTGGAAGTAAAACGTATCATCAACGAACCAACCGCGGCTGCACTGGCTTACGGTCTGGATAAAGAAGTCGGCAACCGTACTATCGCGGTTTACGACCTGGGTGGTGGTACCTTCGATATCTCTATTATCGAAATCGACGAAGTTGACGGCGAAAAAACCTTCGAAGTTCTGGCAACCAACGGTGATACCCACCTGGGTGGTGAAGACTTCGATACCCGTCTGATCAACTACCTCGTTGACGAGTTCAAGAAAGATCAGGGCATTGACCTGCGTAACGACCCGCTGGCTATGCAGCGCCTGAAAGAAGCCGCCGAGAAAGCGAAGATCGAGCTTTCTTCTGCTCAGCAGACCGACGTTAACCTGCCGTACATCACTGCAGACGCGACCGGTCCTAAACACATGAATATCAAAGTGACCCGTGCGAAACTGGAAAGCCTGGTAGAAGACCTGGTGAACCGTTCTATCGAGCCGCTGAAAGTTGCTCTGCAGGACGCTGGCCTGTCCGTGTCTGATATCAACGACGTTATCCTCGTTGGTGGCCAGACCCGTATGCCAATGGTGCAGAAGAAAGTGGCTGAGTTCTTTGGTAAAGAGCCACGTAAAGACGTTAACCCGGACGAAGCAGTGGCTATCGGTGCTGCGGTTCAGGGTGGCGTACTGACCGGTGAAGTTAAAGACGTACTGCTGCTGGACGTTACCCCGCTGTCTCTGGGTATCGAAACCATGGGCGGTGTGATGACTGCGCTCATCAACAAAAACACCACCATCCCAACCAAGCACAGCCAGGTGTTCTCTACCGCTGAAGACAACCAGTCTGCGGTAACCATCCATGTGCTGCAGGGTGAGCGTAAGCGTGCGGCGGATAACAAATCTCTGGGTCAGTTCAACCTGGACGGTATTAACCCGGCACCGCGCGGCATGCCGCAGATCGAAGTCACCTTCGACATCGATGCTGACGGTATCCTGCACGTGTCTGCGAAAGACAAAAACAGCGGTAAAGAGCAGAAGATCACCATCAAGGCATCTTCTGGCCTGAACGAAGCTGAAATCGAAAAAATGGTTCGCGATGCCGAAGCTAACGCGGAATCCGACCGTAAGTTCGAAGAGCTGGTTCAGACCCGTAACCAGGGTGACCATCTGCTGCACAGCACCCGTAAGCAGGTTGAAGAAGCAGGCGATAAACTGCCAGCGGAAGACAAGACTGCTATCGAAGCTGCACTGAGTGCGCTGGAATCCTCACTGAAAGGTGAAGATAAAGCGGACATTGAAGCGAAGATGCAGGAACTGGCACAGGCTTCTCAGAAGCTGATGGAAATCGCTCAGCAGCAGCACGCTCAACAGCAGGCGGGCGCTGACGCTTCGGCGAACAACGCGAAAGACGACGATGTTGTCGACGCTGAGTTCGAAGAAGTTAAAGATAAAAAATAATCGCCCTGATGCAGGGTAATTAATCGGCACGGGCGTAGGAGAACTCTCCACGCCCGTGCTCGCATGTTAAGGGGCTTAAAAAAACCAATGGCAAAGCAAGACTATTACGAGATTTTAGGCGTTCCGAAAACTGCGGAAGAGCGTGAAATCAAAAAGGCGTATAAGCGCCTGGCCATGAAATTCCACCCGGACCGTAACCAGGGTGACAAAGAGGCTGAAGCCAAATTTAAAGAGATCAAAGAAGCCTACGAAGTCCTGACCGATGCACAAAAACGTGCGGCCTATGACCAGTACGGTCACGCAGCCTTTGAACAGGGCGGCATGGGCGGCGGTGGATTCGGCGGTGGCGGCTTTGGCGGCGGCGCTGACTTCAGCGATATCTTTGGCGATGTGTTCGGCGATATCTTTGGCGGCGGCCGCGGTCGTCAGCGCGCGGCGCGCGGCGCGGACCTGCGCTACAACATGGAGCTGACGCTGGAAGAGGCCGTTCGCGGCGTAACCAAAGAGATCCGTATTCCAACGCTGGAAGAGTGTGACGTTTGCCACGGCAGCGGTGCGAAAGCGGGTACGCAGCCACAAACCTGTCCAACCTGTCACGGTTCGGGTCAGGTACAGATGCGTCAGGGCTTCTTTGCGGTGCAGCAGGCCTGTCCGCACTGTCACGGTCGCGGTACGCTGATCAAAGATCCGTGCACCAAATGCCACGGCCACGGTCGCGTTGAGAAAACCAAGACCCTGTCCGTTAAGATCCCGGCCGGCGTGGATACGGGCGACCGCATCCGTCTGGCAGGTGAGGGCGAAGCAGGCGAGCACGGCGCACCGGCAGGCGATCTGTACGTCCAGGTGCAGGTGAAACAGCACGCTATCTTTGAGCGTGAAGGGAACAACCTGTACTGCGAAGTGCCGATCAACTTTGCGATGGCGGCACTGGGCGGTGAAATCGAAGTACCGACGCTGGATGGTCGCGTCAATCTGAAGATCCCGGGCGAGACCCAGACCGGTAAGCTGTTCCGCATGCGCGGGAAAGGCGTTAAATCCGTTCGTGGTGGTGCGCAGGGCGACCTGCTTTGCCGCGTCGTCGTGGAAACGCCGGTTGGCCTGAACGACAAGCAGAAACAGCTGCTGAAAGAGTTGCAGGAGAGCTTCGGTGGCCCGACGGGTGAGAAAAACAGCCCGCGCTCCAAAAGCTTCTTCGATGGCGTCAAAAAATTCTTCGATGATTTGACCCGCTAATCGATCAGCTGGTTTTCATCCGCAAAAGCCCGGAAGCGATTCCGGGCTTTTTCTTTTTGTAGGTATTGCTCGGTTAAACTGAATCTATACTCAATATTAATCTGTTTTTGCCGAGCTATTTGGCTTGGTATTATGGTTTTATCGAGGTATTGTTGTAAAAGAGAGAACTTAAATGAAATTACTACACCGTTTCTTTAGCAGTGAGGCGTCCGGTGGCGTGATCCTGATTATTGCCGCAGCGGCCGCGATGGTGCTGGCTAACCTTGGCATCACGCAGGATCTCTACCATGCATTTCTGGAAACGCCCGTTGAGCTGAAGGTCGGGGCGCTGGAAATTAACAAGAACATGCTGCTGTGGATCAACGATGCGCTAATGGCGGTGTTCTTCCTGCTGGTGGGGCTTGAGGTCAAGCGTGAGCTGGTACTGGGCTCGCTTGCCAGCCGCCAGCGCGCGGCGTTTCCGGTGATTGCCGCGCTCGGTGGGATGGTGGTGCCAGCGCTGCTCTTCCTGGCATTCACCTGGCAGGATCCGATTGCACGTCACGGCTGGGCGATCCCGGCTGCGACGGATATCGCCTTTGCCCTCGGGGTGCTGGCATTGCTGGGAAGCCGCGTGCCGGTGGCCCTGAAAATCTTCCTGATGGCGCTGGCGATCATTGATGACCTGGGCGCCATTGTGATTATCGCGCTGTTCTACACCAGCGATCTGTCGATCCTGTCCCTGAGCGTGGCCGCTGGGGCAATTGCGGTGCTGGCGCTGCTGAACATCTTTAATGTGCGCCGTATTGGAATCTATATCCTGGTGGGGATGGTGCTGTGGACGGCGGTGCTGAAATCGGGCGTGCACGCTACGCTGGCAGGTGTGATCGTCGGCTTCCTCGTGCCGCTCAAGCCGCAGGACGGCAAGTCGCCTGCCAAACAGCTGGAGCATGTGCTGCATCCGTGGGTCGCCTTTATGATCCTGCCGCTGTTTGCGTTTGCCAACGCGGGGGTTTCGCTGGGCGGCGTGACGCTGGACGGGCTGACGTCCGTACTGCCGCTGGGCATCATTGCCGGGCTGTTTATCGGTAAGCCGCTGGGCATTAGCCTCTTCTGCTGGCTGGCGACGAAGCTGAAGCTGGCGTCATTGCCGCACGGCACATCCTTTGGTCAAATTATGGCCGTCGGCGTGCTGTGTGGAATCGGGTTTACGATGTCGATCTTTATCTCGACCCTTGCGTTTGGTGCGCATGCGCCTGAGCTTATCGTCTGGGCTAAACTCGGCATCCTCATCGGGTCATTACTGGCTGCGGTAATCGGTTATACCTTGCTGAAGATAAAATTGTCCGGACAGGCCGTCCGGGCATAACGGAACACCGGGAGGAGGCGATCCTTCTCCCGATCTACACTCAGGGAGAGAAGACGCGATGTCTCATTTAAATTACAACCATCTGTACTACTTCTGGCACGTCTATAAGCAGGGCTCGGTGGTAGGAGCGGCAGAGGCGCTCTATCTGACGCCGCAAACCATCACCGGGCAAATCAAGGCGCTGGAAGAGCGTTTGCAGGGCAAGCTGTTCAAGCGTAAAGGGCGTGGGATTGAACCCAGCGAACTGGGCGAGCTGGTGTTTCGCTACGCGGACAAGATGTTCACCCTGAGCCAGGAGATGCTGGATATTGTCAACTACCGCAAAGAGTCGAACCTGCTCTTTGACGTGGGCGTGGCGGATGCGCTGTCCAAACGGCTGGTGAGCGGCGTGCTGGATGCGGCGGTGGTGGAAGATGAGCAAATCCATCTGCGCTGCTTTGAATCCACCCACGAGATGCTGCTCGAACAGCTGAGCCAGCACAAGCTGGATATGATTATCTCGGATTGTCCGATTGATTCCACCCAGCAGGAAGGGCTGTTCTCAGTAAAAATTGGCGAATGCGGCGTGAGCTTCTGGTGCATTAATCCGCCGCCGGAAAAACCGTTCCCCGCGTGCCTTGAAGAGCGCCGCCTGCTGGTGCCGGGAAGGCGTTCCATGCTCGGACGCAAGCTGCTGAACTGGTTTAACTCGCAGGGGCTAAAGGTAGAAATCCTCGGAGAGTTTGACGATGCGGCGCTGATGAAAGCCTTTGGCGAAGCCCATAACGCCATCTTCGTTGCGCCGACGCTGTACGCGCACGATCTCTATTCGGACGATAAGATTACGGAGATAGGCAGAGTGGATAACGTGATGGAGGAGTATCACGCCATATTTGCCGAAAGGATGATTCAGCACCCGGCGGTGCAGCGAATCTGTAACCGTGACTACTCGGCGCTGTTTACGCCACCGGCAATCTGAAGGCATAAAAAAACCCGCGTTAAGCGGGTTCTTTAAACAAGCAACAACAAGTAGCGATTAAGCCAGTTTGTTGATCTGCGCAGTCAGGTTTGCTTTATGACGCGCTGCTTTGTTTTTGTGGATCAGACCTTTAGCAGCCTGACGATCCACGATTGGTTGCATTTCGTTAAATGCGTTCTGCGCTGCAGCTTTGTCGCCTGCTTCGATTGCTGCGTATACTTTCTTGATGAAAGTACGCATCATAGAGCGACGGCTTGCGTTGTGCTTACGAGCCTTTTCAGACTGAACGGCACGTTTCTTAGCTGATTTGATATTAGCCAAGTCCAACTCCCAAATATGTTCTATGTGGACAATTCAAAGGCCGAGGAATATGCCCTCTTTGCCTTCTTTTGTCAATGGATTTGTGCAAATAAGCGCCGTTAATTAGCGACGCTACGTTACGTAGTGATGGCGCAGGATTCTACCAGCTTGTCTTCCCTGAATACAGCCTTTCGGCATAAAAATCGCAGTTCACGAGCAGATTTTTTCGCTGCGAAAGGTCAGCCTGATGAAATCATTACGGCTTTCTGTTTTGCGCGAACAATCGCCGGTTAACCTTAACCGCTGTACAAGGTATACTTTGGCGATTTTCACTGTTTTGAGCCAGACATGAAGCTGATACGCGGCATACATAATCTCAGCAGCGCACCGCACGGGTGCGTGCTGACTATTGGTAATTTCGACGGCGTGCATCGTGGTCATCAGGCGCTGTTGCAGGGATTGCGTAAAGAAGGGGAGGCCCGCGGCCTGCCTGTTGTAGTGATGATTTTCGAGCCGCAGCCGCTGGAGCTGTTCGCGGGCGATAAATCTCCCGCCCGCCTCACTCGCCTGCGTGAGAAGTTGCGCTATCTGGCAGAGTCCGGCGTGGACTATGTATTGTGTGTACGTTTCGATCGCCGCTTTGCCGCGCTGACAGCACAAAATTTCGTCAGCGACCTGCTGGTTAAGCGCCTTGGCGTGCAGTTTCTCGCCGTGGGCGATGATTTCCGCTTTGGCGCTGGTCGTCAGGGCGATTTCTTGCTATTACAGAAGGCTGGTCTGGAGTACGGATTTGACGTCACCAGCGCGATGACCTTCTGCGAAGGCGGCGTGCGCGTCAGCAGCACGGCGGTTCGCCGGGCATTGGCCGATGATGAACTGGATACGGCTGAAACCCTGCTGGGGCATCCGTTTACTATCTCTGGCCGCGTGGTCCATGGCGATGCGCTGGGCCGCACGATAGGCTTCCCGACGGCGAATATACCGCTGCGTCGTCAGGTTTCCCCGGTTAAAGGGGTTTATGCGGTGGAAGTGGCAGGACTGGGCGATAAGCCGTTCTACGGCGTCGCCAACATTGGCACGCGTCCGACCGTCGCGGGTGTGCGTCAACAGCTAGAAGTGCACCTGCTGGACGTTGTAATGGACCTGTATGGTCGCCATATAGATGTGATACTGCGTAAAAAAATACGCAACGAGCAGCGATTTGGTTCGCTGGATGAACTAAAAGCGCAAATTGCGCGAGATGAATTGACGGCCCGCGAGTTTTTTGGGCTTTGAACCCGGCTTAACTGCCTACGTGATAAATACGGAACCGAGAATCTGATGAGTGACTATAAATCAACCCTGAATTTGCCGGAAACAGGGTTCCCGATGCGCGGCGATCTCGCCAAGCGCGAACCGGGAATGCTGGCGCGTTGGACCGATGATGACCTGTACGGCATCATTCGTGCAGCCAAAAAAGGCAAAAAAACCTTCATTCTGCATGATGGCCCTCCATATGCGAATGGCAGCATTCATATTGGTCACTCGGTTAACAAGATTCTGAAAGACATTATCGTGAAGTCCAAAGGGCTCACGGGCTATGACTCGCCTTACGTTCCAGGCTGGGACTGCCACGGTCTGCCAATCGAGCTGAAAGTGGAGCAAGAGTTCGGCAAGCCGGGTGAGAAGTTCACCGCCGCCGAGTTCCGTGCGAAGTGCCGCGAATATGCAGCCACGCAGGTCGACGGTCAGCGCGCTGACTTCATCCGTCTGGGCGTGCTGGGCGACTGGTCGCACCCGTACCTGACCATGGATTTCAAAACTGAAGCCAACATCATCCGTGCGCTGGGCAAAATCATCGGTAACGGTCACCTGCACAAAGGCGCTAAGCCGGTGCACTGGTGCGTGGACTGCCGCTCTGCGCTGGCAGAAGCGGAAGTGGAGTATTACGACAAAACTTCCCCATCTATCGACGTGGCGTTCCATGCCGTCGATCAGGATGCGGTGAAGGCTAAATTTGGCGTCTCCTCGGTAAACGGCCCGATCTCTCTGGTGATCTGGACCACCACCCCGTGGACTCTACCTGCCAACCGTGCGATCTCCCTGTCCGGTGAGTTCGAATACGCGCTGGTGCAGATTGACGGTCAGGCGGTTATCCTGGCGAAAGATCTGGTTGAGAGCGTGCTGAAGCGCGCGCATATCAGTGACTACACCGTGCTGAGCACCGTGAAAGGCGACGCCCTGGAACTGATGCGCTTCAAGCACCCGTTCCTGGACTTCGACGTTCCGGCGATCCTGGGCGATCACGTGACGCTGGAAGCGGGTACCGGTGCGGTGCATACCGCCGGTGGCCACGGTCCTGACGACTACAACATCAGCCTGAAGTACGGTCTGGAAATCGCTAACCCGGTCGGCCCGGACGGTTCTTATCTGCCTGGCACCTACCCGGCGCTGGATGGTATCAACGTCTTCAAAGCGAACGACATTATCGTTGACATGCTGCGCACCAGCGGCGCGCTGCTGCACGTTGAGAAAATGCAGCACAGCTATCCGTGCTGCTGGCGTCACAAGACCCCGATCATCTTCCGTGCGACCCCGCAGTGGTTCGTCAGCATGGATCAGAAAGGCCTGCGCGAGCAGTCTCTGAAAGAGATCAAAGGCGTGCAGTGGATCCCTGACTGGGGCCAGGCGCGTATCGAATCCATGGTAGCTAACCGTCCTGACTGGTGTATCTCCCGTCAGCGTACCTGGGGTGTACCGATGTCTCTGTTCGTGCACAAAGAGACGCAGGAACTGCACCCGAACACCCTGGAACTGATGGAAGAAGTGGCGAAGCGCGTCGAAGTTGACGGCATTCAGGCGTGGTGGGATCTCGACGCCCGCGACATCCTGGGCGCTGATGCAGATAACTACGAGAAAGTGCCGGATACCCTGGACGTGTGGTTCGACTCCGGGTCTACCCACTCCTCCGTGGTTGACGTGCGTCCGGAATTCGCTGGTCACGCTGCCGATATGTATCTGGAAGGGTCGGACCAACACCGCGGCTGGTTCATGTCATCTCTGATGATCTCCACCGCCATGAAGGGTAAAGCACCTTACCGTCAGGTACTGACTCACGGCTTCACCGTGGATGGACAGGGCCGTAAGATGTCCAAGTCCATCGGTAACACCGTTTCTCCGCAGGATGTGATGAACAAGCTGGGCGCAGACATCCTGCGTCTGTGGGTGGCTTCGACCGACTACACCGGCGAAATGGCGGTGTCTGACGAGATCCTGAAGCGTGCTGCCGACAGCTATCGTCGTATCCGTAACACCGCGCGCTTCCTGCTGGCGAACCTGAACGGGTTCGATCCGGCAAAAGACATGGTGAAACCGGAAGAGATGGTGGTGCTGGACCGCTGGGCGGTAGGCTGCGCGAAAGCGGCGCAGGACGATATCCTGAAAGCCTATGAGTCTTACGACTTCCACGAAGTGGTGCAGCGCCTGATGCGCTTCTGCTCCATCGAGATGGGCTCGTTCTACCTCGACATCATCAAAGACCGCCAGTACACCGCGAAAGCGGACAGCGTGGCGCGTCGTAGCTGCCAGACCGCGCTGTTCCACATCGCAGAAGCGCTGGTACGCTGGATGGCGCCGATCATGTCCTTCACCGCGGATGAAATCTGGGGCTATCTGCCGGGTGACCGTGAGAAGTATGTCTTCACGGGTGAGTGGTACGAAGGTCTGTTCGATCTCTCCAGCACCGAAGCGATGAACGATGCCTTCTGGGACGAGCTGCTGAAAGTGCGTGGCGAAGTGAACAAGGTTATCGAGCAGGCGCGCGCAGACAAGAAAGTCGGCGGCTCTCTGGAAGCGGCAGTCACGCTGTACGCCGAACCGGAGCTGGCGGCGAAGCTGATCGCGCTGGGCGATGAATTACGATTTGTCCTGTTGACCTCCGGTGCGAAAGTTGCGGATTATGCCGAGGCTTCTGCTGATGCTCAGCAGAGCGAACTGCTCAAAGGACTGAAAGTCGCGCTGAGCAAAGCCGACGGTGAGAAATGCCCGCGTTGCTGGCATTACACCACCGATGTCGGTCAGGTGGCGGAACACGCAGACATCTGCGGACGCTGTGTAAGCAACGTCGCCGGTGACGGCGAAAAACGTAAGTTTGCCTGATGAGTAAAACTCTCTGTTCAACAGGACTGCGCTGGCTGTGGCTGGTTGTGGTGGTGCTGATTATCGATCTGGGCAGCAAATTCCTGATCCTCCAGAATTTTGCTCTGGGGGAGACGGTCCCGCTGTTCCCGTCGCTTAACCTGCACTACGCGCGTAACTACGGCGCAGCGTTTAGTTTCCTTGCCGACAGCGGTGGCTGGCAGCGCTGGTTCTTTGCAGGTATCGCTCTCGGTATCTGCGTGATCCTGGCGGTGCTGATGTACCGCTCGAAGGCCACGCAAAAGCTGAATAACATCGCCTACGCGCTGATCATTGGCGGCGCGCTGGGCAACCTGTTTGACCGCCTGTGGCACGGCTTTGTGGTCGATATGATTGACTTCTACGTCGGCGACTGGCATTTCGCGACCTTTAACCTGGCCGATACGGCAATTTGTATCGGTGCGGCGTTAATCGTGCTGGAAGGCTTCTTGCCTAAACCGGCTGCGAAAGAGCAGGCGTAACACACTCGCCCGGTGGTGTAATGCCACCGGGCAAAACAAGCGAGCAATTTGCATGTCTAAATCCGTACAGAGCAACAGCGCGGTTCTCGTTCACTTCACGCTGAAGCTGGATGACGGCTCTACGGCCGAATCCACCCGCAACAACGGCAAACCGGCCCTGTTTCGTCTTGGTGATACCTCCCTGTCTGAAGGTCTTGAGCAGCAGCTTCTCGGTCTGAAAGAGGGTGAGAAAAAGGCCTTTTCGCTGGAGCCGGATGCCGCGTTTGGCGTGCCGAGCCCGGATCTGATCCAGTATTTCTCGCGCCGCGAGTTTATGGACGCAGGTGAACCGGAAATCGGCGCGATTATGCTTTTTACCGCTATGGACGGCAGCGAAATGCCTGGCGTGATCCGCGAAATCAACGGCGACTCTATTACCGTTGACTTCAACCATCCGCTTGCCGGGCGTACCGTTCATTTTGATGTTGAAGTGCTGGAAATCGATCCTGCGCTGGAGGCCTGAAATGCAGATCCTGTTGGCTAACCCGCGCGGCTTCTGCGCCGGTGTAGACCGCGCTATCAGCATTGTTGAAAACGCGCTGGAGATTTACGGCGCGCCGATTTATGTGCGTCACGAAGTGGTGCATAACCGCTATGTTGTCGACAGCCTGCGCGAGCGCGGCGCAATTTTTATTGAGCAGATCAGCGAAGTACCGGACGGTGCGATTCTGATCTTCTCCGCGCACGGTGTCTCGCAGGCGGTCCGTAACGAAGCAAAAAGCCGCGATCTGACCGTATTCGATGCTACCTGTCCGCTGGTGACAAAAGTGCATATGGAAGTGGCGCGCGCCAGCCGTCGTGGTGAAGAGTCGATTTTGATTGGCCATGCCGGTCATCCGGAAGTCGAAGGCACCATGGGCCAGTACAGCAACCCGGAAGGGGGGATGTATCTGGTTGAGTCGCCTGAAGATGTCCTTACGCTGAACGTGAAAAACGAAGCGCGTCTGTCGTTTATGACCCAGACGACGCTCTCCGTAGACGATACCTCAGACGTGATTGACGCCCTGCGTCAGCGCTTCCCGAAAATCGTCGGCCCGCGTAAGGATGATATCTGCTACGCAACCACTAACCGTCAGGAAGCGGTGCGCGCGCTGGCTGAAAAGGCGGATGTGGTGCTCGTGGTCGGCTCCAAAAACTCATCTAACTCCAACCGTCTGGCCGAACTGGCGCAACGCATGGGGAAAATGGCTTTCCTGATTGATGACGCGTCGGATATTCAGGAAGCGTGGGTTAAAGACGCGGCCTGTGTCGGCGTGACGGCCGGGGCGTCTGCGCCAGATATTCTGGTTCAGAACGTCATTTCCCGTCTGCAGGAGCTAGGCGGTGGCGAAGCGGTGCCGCTGGAAGGTCGTGAAGAGAACATCGTTTTCGAAGTCCCGAAAGAACTGCGCATCGACGCCCGCGAAGTTGAATAGTCCTTTTTCTGATGAAAGGCCAGCACCTCCTGTGCTGGCCTTTTTTTTACCCGTTACTTTATCGTGACGACAAAATCATGTCTTTTACTGATATTTAAGTCGGTTTCACGTTAAATTCTAATTATCGGTGTTTTCAGTTGGCAGTGCTTCTCAAGGCTGGTTAATCTGAAAACGGTTTACATCATTTTAACGTAAGAGAATAACTATGCATGATGCACAGATCCGTGTCGCCATTGCGGGCGCGGGTGGACGTATGGGCCGTCAGCTTATTCAGGCGGCACTTCAGATGGATGGCGTAGCGCTTGGCGCGGCACTGGAGCGAGAAGGTTCTTCGCTTCTGGGGACCGATGCCGGTGAGCTGGCGGGCGCTGGCCACACGGGCGTTACCGTGCAAAGCAGTCTGGAAGCGGTAAAAGAGGACTTCGATGTATTCATCGATTTTACCCGCCCGGAAGGGACGCTCACGCATCTGGCGTTTTGTCGTCAGCACGGCAAGGGGATGGTGATCGGCACCACCGGTTTTGACGATGCGGGCAAGCAGGCTATCCAGGATGCATCAAAAGAGATTGCGATTGTCTTCGCGGCAAACTTCAGCGTGGGCGTTAACGTCATGCTGAAGCTGCTGGAGAAGGCCGCGAAGGTGATGGGCAATTATACCGATATCGAGATTGTAGAAGCTCACCACCGTTACAAGGTTGATGCGCCATCTGGCACGGCGCTGGCGATGGGCGAAGCGATTGCTCATGCACTTGATAAAGATTTAAAAGACTGCGCGGTCTATACCCGCGAAGGTTACACCGGCGAACGCGTACCTGGCACCATTGGTTTCGCAACCGTGCGAGCGGGTGACATCGTCGGCGAACATACGGCGTTGTTCGCCGATATTGGCGAACGTGTCGAAATTACGCATAAAGCCTCAAGCCGAATGACGTTCGCCAACGGCGCCGTACGTTCCGCTTTGTGGCTTAAAAGCAAGAAAAGCGGTCTTTTTGATATGCGAGATGTGCTCGATCTCAACAATTTGTAAGCATTATTACCCATCGTGATGTGGTTATTGCAGTCGTAATTGTTTGATTGCATAGGGCAATATTTTATTGCCCTTTTATTTTATCTTTTTCATTCATTATTTTTAATGAAGTCTCCAAATAACTATATCTTGTACCGTTTTAACGTTACTGAAATGTAAATTTTGACCATACGGTCCACTTTTTCATGCTCCAACAAGACATTTTTTATTAAACAAGGCGCGCAAGCGTTTTCTGCGGTGATTTACCTGATCTTTTTGTCGCTTAAGCCGCATTACTCTCACCAGGTCTGCAAAACACTAAACAAAATATCCGTTTTAAGTTGACTTTTACCCACCAAATCTCCAGAATGCCGCCGTTTGCCAAAAATCCGCTGGCAACACATTTGCATTGATTCATGACACGGTTATGAATTAATATGCAAATAAAGTGAGTGAATATTCTCTGGAGGGTGTTTTGATTAAGTCAGCGCTATTGGTTCTGGAAGACGGAACCCAGTTTATCGGTCGGGCCATAGGGGCAACGGGTTCGGCGGTTGGGGAAGTCGTTTTCAATACTTCAATGACCGGTTATCAAGAAATCCTCACTGATCCTTCCTATTCTCGCCAAATCGTTACTCTTACTTATCCTCATATCGGCAATGTCGGCACCAATGCGGCTGACGAAGAATCCTCTCAGGTACATGCGCAAGGCCTGGTCATCCGCGACCTGCCGCTGATAGCCAGCAACTTCCGCAATACCGAAGATCTTTCTTCTTACCTGAAGCGCCATAACATCGTGGCGATTGCCGATATCGATACCCGTAAGCTAACGCGTCTGCTGCGCGAGAAGGGTGCACAGAACGGCTGCATCATCGCGGGTGATAACCTCGATGCGGCGCTGGCGCTGGAAAAAGCGAAAGCCTTCCCTGGCCTGAACGGCATGGACCTGGCGAAAGAAGTGACTACTGCTGAAGCCTACAGCTGGACTCAGGGTAGCTGGACGCTGGAAGGCGACCTGCCGGAAGCGAAAAAAGAGAGCGAGCTGCCGTTCCACGTGGTGGCCTACGATTTCGGCGCCAAGCGCAACATCCTGCGCATGCTGGTTGACCGCGGCTGCCGCCTGACGGTGGTTCCGGCACAAACGTCTGCCGAAGACGTGCTGAAGATGAATCCGGACGGTATTTTCCTGTCCAACGGTCCTGGCGACCCGGCGCCGTGCGATTACGCCATCGCCGCCATCAAGTCCTTCCTGGAAACCGACATCCCGGTATTCGGCATCTGCCTCGGCCATCAGCTGCTGGCGCTGGCGAGCGGTGCGAACACCGTTAAGATGAAGTTCGGCCACCACGGTGGTAACCACCCGGTGAAAGACATCGATAACAACACGGTGATGATCACCGCGCAGAACCACGGTTTTGCCGTCGACGAAGCCTCAATGCCGGCTAACCTGCGCGTGACCCATAAGTCGCTGTTCGATGGCACCCTGCAGGGTATCCACCGTACTGATAAGCCAGCATTCAGCTTCCAGGGCCACCCTGAAGCCAGCCCGGGCCCACACGACGCCGCGCCGCTGTTCGATCACTTCATCGAACTTATCGAGCAATACCGTAAGACAGCTAAATAATCAGGAGCCGAGAAGACAATGCCAAAACGTACAGACATAAAAAGCATCCTGATCCTTGGCGCTGGCCCGATCGTGATCGGCCAGGCCTGCGAATTCGACTACTCCGGCGCTCAGGCGTGTAAAGCCCTGCGCGAAGAGGGTTACCGCGTTATCCTGGTGAACTCCAACCCGGCAACCATCATGACCGACCCGGAAATGGCAGATGCAACCTACATCGAGCCGATTCACTGGGAAGTGGTGCGTAAAATCATCGAGAAAGAGCGTCCGGACGCGGTGCTGCCAACCATGGGCGGCCAGACGGCGCTGAACTGTGCGCTGGAGCTGGAGCGTCAGGGCGTGCTGGAAGAGTTCGGCGTGACCATGATCGGTGCGACCGCCGACGCCATTGATAAAGCAGAAGACCGTCGCCGCTTCGACGTGGCAATGAAGAAAATCGGCCTCGACACCGCGCGTTCCGGTATCGCACATAACATGGAAGAAGCGCTGGCCGTTGCCGCTGAAGTGGGTTATCCGTGCATCATCCGTCCATCGTTCACCATGGGCGGCACCGGCGGCGGTATCGCCTACAACCGTGAAGAGTTCGAAGAGATTTGTGAGCGCGGTCTTGATCTCTCCCCAACCAAAGAGCTGCTGATTGACGAGTCGCTGATTGGCTGGAAAGAGTACGAGATGGAAGTGGTGCGTGATAAAAACGACAACTGCATCATCGTCTGCTCCATCGAAAACTTCGATGCGATGGGTATCCACACCGGTGACTCCATCACCGTTGCGCCAGCCCAGACCCTGACCGACAAAGAGTATCAAATCATGCGTAACGCCTCGATGGCGGTACTGCGTGAAATCGGCGTGGAAACCGGCGGTTCTAACGTGCAGTTCTCGGTTAACCCGAAAACAGGCCGCCTGATTGTTATCGAAATGAACCCGCGCGTGTCCCGTTCCTCAGCGCTGGCCTCTAAAGCGACCGGCTTCCCGATTGCGAAAGTGGCGGCGAAACTGGCGGTGGGTTACACCCTCGACGAGCTGATGAACGACATCACCGGTGGCCGCACGCCTGCGTCCTTCGAGCCGTCCATCGACTACGTTGTGACCAAAATTCCTCGCTTCAACTTCGAGAAATTCGCGGGCGCGAACGACCGTCTGACCACCCAGATGAAATCTGTCGGTGAAGTGATGGCGATTGGCCGCACCCAGCAGGAATCCCTGCAGAAAGCGCTGCGCGGCCTGGAAGTGGGCGCGACCGGCTTTGACCCGAAAGTGAGTCTGGACGACCCGGAAGCGCTGACTAAAATTCGCCGCGAGCTGAAAGACGCGGGCGCAGAGCGTATCTGGTACATCGCCGATGCCTTCCGTGCGGGCCTGTCCGTGGACGGCGTGTTCAACCTGACCAACATCGACCGCTGGTTCCTGGTGCAGATTGAAGAGCTGGTCCGTCTGGAAGAACAGGTTGCCGAGCTGGGCATCACCGGCCTTGACGCTGACTTCCTGCGCGTGCTGAAGCGTAAAGGCTTCGCCGACGCGCGTCTGGCTAAGCTGGCGGGCGTGCGTGAAGCAGAAATCCGCAAGCTGCGCGACCAGTACAATCTGCACCCGGTCTACAAGCGCGTGGACACCTGTGCGGCTGAATTCTCGACCGACACCGCGTACATGTACTCCACCTATGAAGACGAGTGCGAAGCGAACCCGTCAGTCGACCGCGACAAGATTATGGTGCTGGGCGGCGGTCCAAACCGTATCGGCCAGGGCATCGAGTTCGACTACTGCTGCGTACACGCCTCGCTGGCGCTGCGCGAAGACGGTTACGAGACCATCATGGTCAACTGTAACCCTGAAACGGTTTCTACCGACTACGATACCTCCGACCGCCTCTACTTCGAGCCGGTTACCCTGGAAGACGTGCTGGAAATCGTGCGCATCGAGAAGCCAAAAGGCGTTATCGTGCAGTACGGCGGCCAGACCCCGCTGAAGCTGGCGCGCGCGCTGGAAGCGGCGGGCGTACCGGTTATCGGCACCAGCCCGGATGCGATTGACCGCGCGGAAGACCGCGAGCGTTTCCAGCAGGCGGTTGACCGTCTGAAGCTGAAACAGCCGGTGAACGCCACCGTGACCGCTATCGAACAGGCCGTTGAGAAGGCGAAAGAGATTGGCTACCCGCTGGTGGTGCGTCCTTCCTACGTGCTGGGCGGCCGCGCGATGGAAATCGTTTATGACGAAGCCGACCTGCGTCGCTACTTCCAGACCGCAGTGAGCGTTTCCAACGATGCGCCAGTGCTGCTTGACCGCTTCCTCGACGATGCGGTAGAAGTGGACGTTGACGCCATCTGCGATGGCGAAATGGTGCTGATTGGCGGCATCATGGAGCATATCGAGCAGGCAGGCGTGCACTCCGGCGACTCCGCCTGTTCTCTGCCAGCGTACACCCTGAGCCAGGAGATTCAGGACGTGATGCGCCAGCAGGTGCAGAAGCTGGCCTTCGAGCTGCAGGTTCGCGGCCTGATGAACGTCCAGTTCGCGGTGAAAGACAACGAAGTCTACCTGATTGAAGTCAACCCGCGTGCGGCACGTACCGTACCGTTCGTCTCGAAAGCCACCGGCGTACCGCTGGCGAAAGTGGCGGCGCGCGTGATGGCGGGCCAGACGCTGGCGCAGCAGGGTGTGACCAAAGAGATCATTCCACCGTACTACTCGGTGAAAGAAGTCGTGCTGCCGTTCAACAAATTCCCGGGGGTTGACCCGCTGTTAGGGCCAGAAATGCGCTCTACCGGGGAAGTGATGGGCGTGGGCCGCACCTTCGCCGAAGCGTTCGCGAAGGCGCAGCTGGGCAGTAGCTCCACCATGAGAAAATCAGGCCGTGCGCTGCTCTCCGTTCGCGAAGGCGACAAAGAGCGCGTGGTTGACCTGGCCGCCAAGCTGCTGAAACAGGGCTTCGAGCTGGACGCAACCCACGGTACGGCGATTGTGCTGGGTGAAGCCGGTATTAACCCGCGTCTGGTGAACAAGGTGCATGAAGGTCGTCCGCACATTCAGGACCGTATCAAGAATGGCGAATACACCTACATCATCAACACCACCGCAGGCCGCCAGGCGATTGAAGACTCCAAGCTGATTCGCCGCAGCGCGCTGCAGTACAAGGTGCACTACGACACCACCCTGAACGGCGGTTTCGCAACGGCTATGGCGCTGAACGCGGATGCCACCGAGAAGGTGATTTCAGTGCAGGAAATGCACGCGCAGATTAGCAAGTAAGTAAAAATGCCCGGTGCCGTTCGGTTGCCGGGCATTCTCCCCATCTTCAGAACCTTCTGGTTTTTCATCCGGTTTCAGTCAGTTAGCCTAAAATGGTTAGGTCGATAACGAAATTCAACTGAGAGCAGGGGAAAACACCATGCAAAATAAATTACTGATCGCTTCCGTTCTGGCTGCTACGGCAATGTTTACCGTTGCGGGCTGTTCGTCTAATCAGGCCGTAAAAACCACCGATGGCAAAACCATTGTCACCGACGGCAAACCGCAGGTGGATGACGATACCGGTCTGGTGTCGTACAAAAATGCCGAAACCGGTCAAACCGAGCAGATTAACCGTGACCAGGTGAAATCCATGGGCGAGCTGGATAACTAATTCAGAATTCTGACGTAAGCCCGTCAATAATATTCACTATTAGCCTGTTGAATTACTGACTACACTCTTTTGTTAAAAGAAAGTAGTAACAACAGGCTAATCAATGATTCTGATAATTTATGCCCATCCTTATCCGCAGCACTCGCATGCGAATAAGCGGATGCTTGAGCAGGTAAGGACGCTTGATAACGTAGAGATACGTTCCCTCTATCAACTCTATCCCGATTTTAATATCGATATCGCCGCCGAACAGGAGGCGCTCTCCCGTGCCGATCTGATTATCTGGCAGCACCCCATGCAGTGGTACAGCACGCCCCCGCTGCTGAAACTGTGGATTGATAAAGTCTTCTCCCACGGCTGGGCGTATGGACACAACGGCCATGCGCTAAAAGGGAAAAGCCTGATGTGGGCGGTCACCACCGGCGGTGGGGAAAGCCATTTTGATATCGGTTCCTTCCCGGGTTTTGACGTCCTGGCGCAGCCGCTGCAGGCGACAGCGCTCTATTGCGGTTTGAACTGGCTCCCGCCTTTTGCGATGCACTGCACGTTTGTTTGCGACGATGAAACGCTGCAGGCGCAGGCTCGCCATTATAAACAACGCTTACTTGAGTGGCAGGAGACGCACCATGGATAGCCATACGCTGATACAGGCGCTGATTTACCTCGGCGCGGCGGCGCTGATTGTGCCCGTGGCGGTACGCCTGGGGCTGGGCTCTGTTCTCGGCTATCTGATTGCGGGCTGCGTCATTGGGCCGTGGGGCTTTCGTCTGGTCACGGATGCCGAGGCGATTCTCCATTTTGCTGAAATCGGCGTTGTGCTGATGCTGTTTGTGATTGGCCTGGAGCTCGATCCCCAGAGGTTGTGGAAGCTTCGCGCCTCGGTATTTGGCGGAGGGGCACTGCAGATGGTGGCCTGCGGCCTGCTGCTGGGTGGGTTCTGCATCCTGCTGGGCATGGACTGGAAAGTGGCAGAGCTCATCGGCATGACGCTGGCGCTCTCCTCAACGGCTATTGCCATGCAGGCGATGAACGAGCGAAATCTGACGGTATCCCAGATGGGACGAAGCGCGTTCTCGGTGCTGCTGTTCCAGGATATTGCCGCTATTCCGCTGGTGGCGATGATCCCGCTGCTGGCAGCCAGCGGTTCCTCTACCACGCTGGGCGCCTTCGCGCTGTCGGCACTGAAGGTGGCGGGCGCGCTGGCGCTGGTAGTGCTGCTTGGCCGTTACGTGACCCGCCCGCTGCTGCGGTTTGTTGCCCGTTCAGGCCTGCGCGAAGTGTTCAGCGCCGTGGCGCTATTCCTGGTGTTTGGCTTTGGTCTGCTGCTGGAAGAAGCCGGGCTGTCGATGGCGATGGGGGCGTTCCTCGCAGGCGTCCTGCTTGCGAGCTCGGAATACCGTCACGCGCTGGAAAGCGATATCGAGCCGTTTAAAGGCTTGCTGCTGGGGCTGTTTTTCATCGGCGTCGGGATGTCCGTCGACTTCGGCACGCTGGTGACGCACCCGCTGCGGATCGTCATCCTGCTCGTCGGCTTCCTGATCATTAAAATGGTAATGCTGTGGCTGATTGCGCGTCCGCTGAAGGTTCCAAATAAGCAGCGCAGCTGGTTTGCAGTGCTGCTGGGGCAGGGGAGTGAATTTGCGTTCGTGGTCTTTGGCGCCGCGCAGATGGCAAACGTGCTCGATCCCGAGTGGGCGAAAGCGCTGACGCTGGCAGTCGCGCTGTCGATGGCCGCAACGCCCGTTCTGCTGGTGGTGCTGACGCGTCTGGAAAAATCGGGTAGCGAGCAGGAGCGCGAAGCCGATGAAATTGACGAAGAACAGCCGCGCGTCATCATTGCCGGATTTGGCCGCTACGGGCAGATCGTTGGCCGTCTGCTGCTGTCCAGCGGGGTGAAGATGGTTATCCTCGATCACGACCCCGACCATGTCGATACTCTGCGTAAATTTGATATGAAGGTATTTTACGGCGATGCGACCCGCGTCGATCTATTGGAATCCGCCGGTGCGGCCAAAGCGGAGGTATTGATTAACGCGATTGACGATCCGGAGACCAGCATGCAGATGGTGGAAATGGCGAAAGAACATTTCCCGGATCTGACCATTATTTCCCGTGCCCGCGATGTGGATCATTATATCCGTCTCAGGCAAGCGGGCGTAGAAGCCCCTGAGCGTGAAACCTTCGAAGGCGCGCTGAAATCTGGCCGTATGGCGCTGGAAAATCTGGGGCTCGGCGCGTATGAAGCGCGCGAGCGGGCGGACCTGTTCCGCCGCTTTAACACCGAGATGGTCGAAGAGATGGCGGCGATGGCCGGGAGTACGGCCACCGAGCGCGCGGCGGTGTTTAAACGCACCAGCGCCATGCTGACGGAAATCATTAACGAGGACCGTAATCACCTGTCGCTGATCCAGCGTCACGGCTGGCAGGGCACGGAAGAGGGCAAGCATACCGGCGATCCGTCTGACGAACCGGAGAGTAAACCTTCCGCGTGAAGTGGAGTTGCCAGCAATATTAAAAAATTTCTTTATCTTTACTCTGCCGCCAGTCGACGAAAGATTAAGCTTTCCGTATAGTGGCGGCAATTTTTTGCATCCGGGAAATTTTCAATGATCAGTCTGATTGCAGCGCTGGCGGTGGACCGCGTTATCGGTATGGAAAATGCCATGCCGTGGAACCTGCCTGCCGATCTCGCATGGTTTAAACGTACTACGTTAAACAAGCCGGTAGTGATGGGCCGCCTGACCTGGGAGTCGATTGGTCGTCCATTGCCGGGCCGTAAGAATATCGTTATCAGCAGCCAGCCGGGCACTGACGATCGCGTCGAATGGGTTAAATCAGTCGACGAGGCGATTGCTGCATGCGGCAATGCCGAAGAGATCATGGTGATCGGCGGTGGGCGCGTGTACGAGCAGTTCCTGCCAAAAGCGCAGAAGCTGTATCTGACCCACATTGATGCAGAAGTGGAAGGGGATACTCATTTCCCGGACTACGATCCGGACGAGTGGGAATCGGTATTCAGTGAATTCCACGACGCCGATGCACAGAACTCCCATAGCTACTGCTTCGAGATTCTGGAACGTCGTTAAGTGATTTTCCCTCTCCCGGCCGGGAGAGGGAATAGCGTATCAGGAGGCGACGGCCTCGCCTTCTCCTAAGTCCAGCTGTCGGTTGGACGGCTGCACAAAGTAAGCTTTATCTTCCCAGCGCAAGCAGGTTAACTCTCCGCCCCAGCAGCATCCGGTATCCAGACCGTAAATCCCTTCCGGCGTTCCTTTTCCTTCCAGTGCCGCCCAGTGACCAAATACCACGCTGTACTCGCTTGTCACCGGCCCCGGAATGGCAAACCACGGTTTCAGCGGAGCGGGCGCACTTTCCGGCGTCTCTTTGGAGTACATGTCCAGCTGTCCGTTCGGGAAGCAGAAGCGCATGCGGGTAAAGGCGTTGGTGATAAAGCGTAGACGGGCCAAACCGCTGAGATCCTCGCTCCAGTGGTTCGGCATATCGCCGTACATGGCATCGAGGAAGAAAGGATACGAGTCGCTCGCCAGCACCGCCTCAACGTCGCGCGCGCAGGTCTTCGCCGTCTCAAGATCCCATTGCGGGGTGATCCCGGCATGCGCCATGACCAGCTTTTTCTCCTCGTCGACCTGCAGCAGCGGCTGACGGCGAAGCCAGTTAATCAGATCGTCCGCGTCCGGGGCATCCAGCAGCGGAGTGAGGCGATCTTTAGGTTTGTTGCGGCTGATCCCGGCGAATACCGCCAGCAGGTGAAGATCGTGATTGCCCAGCACCATGCGGACGCTGTCGCCCAGCGATTTGACAAAACGTAATACTTCAAGAGAGCCGGGGCCACGCGCGACTAAATCGCCCGTCAGCCAGAGCGTGTCCTGTCCTGGCGTAAAGTCGACCTGTTTTAATAATGCGATCAGTTCATCGTAGCAACCGTGAACGTCGCCAATCAGATATGTAGACATTAGATTAATGAATAAGTGTGGTTACGGCGAGACGGAACACGGGAATGGCAACGCGGAAATCATTGCCATCGACATCGACCATTTCATAATGGCCCTGCATCGTACCCATCGGCGTTTCAATCACCGCGCCGCTGGTGTACTGGTACTCTTCGCCAGGGGCGATGTGGGGCTGTTCACCGACCACACCTTCACCCTGAACTTCGATTTCGCGGCCATTGCCGTTGGTGATAAGCCAGTAGCGTCCGCGCAGCTGCACGGGCGTCCGCCCCAGATTGCGAATGGTCACGGTGTAAGCAAAGACAAAACGTTCTTCGTCCGGCGATGACTGTGATTCAACATAGACGCTTTGTACATGGACACATACGCGGGGCGAATCAATCATGGCTTAACTCTCCTTCGGCGGCGCATTATCGCTGATGTAATTAGCCAGCTTGCAGTATTGCTCTACGGAAATGTTCTCCGCACGCATTGCCGGGTCGATTCCCAGTTCGGCTAACACCTCAACGGTAAAGGAATTGCTGAGGCTGTTACGGATCGTTTTACGACGCTGGTTAAAGGCTTCAGTGGTAATGCGGCTCAGTACACGCAGATCTTTAACCGGATACGGTTTCGTTTTGTGCGGTACAAGGCGCACAACCGCTGAATCCACTTTCGGTGGTGGTGTGAACGCTGACGGCGGTACTTCGAGTACCGGGATCACGTTGCAGTAATATTGTGCCATCACGCTTAAACGACCATACGCTTTACTGTTCGGGCCTGCAACCAGACGGTTAACAACCTCTTTTTGCAACATGAAGTGCATGTCGGCAATGGCATCAGTATAGCTAAAGAGGTGGAACATGAGCGGCGTGGAGATGTTGTACGGCAGGTTGCCGAAGACGCGCAGCGGCTGGCCCATTTTTTCCGACAGTTCGCCAAAGTTCATGGTCATGGCGTCCTGCTGATAGATGGTCAGCTTCGGCCCGAGGAACGGGTGCGTTTGCAGGCGAGCGGCCAGATCGCGGTCCAGTTCGATGACGGTCAGCTCGTCAAGGCGTTCGCCTACCGGCTCGGTCAGCGCGGCAAGACCCGGGCCGATTTCGACCATCGCCTGACCTTTTTGCGGATTAATAGCCGAGACAATGCTTTCGATCACGAACTGATCGTTAAGGAAGTTTTGCCCGAAACGTTTACGGGCTAAGTGGCCCTGATGGACTCGATTAGTCATTGAGTATTAACAATCATTTTGATGGCGAGATTAAGCGCCGTAATAAAACTGCCGACATCCGCTTTTCCCTGGCCTGCCAGATCCAGCGCAGTACCGTGGTCAACGGACGTTCGAATAAAGGGTAAACCGAGGGTGATATTCACCCCACGGCCAAAGCCCTGGTATTTTAGCACGGGCAGGCCCTGATCGTGGTACATCGCGAGCACGGCGTCGGCATTATCCAGGTATTTCGGCTGGAAAAGAGTATCTGCAGGCAGCGGCCCGCTGAGGTTCATCCCCTTCGCCCGCATTTCGTTGAGCACCGGAATAATGGTGTCGATCTCTTCGGTGCCCATGTGCCCGCCTTCGCCGGCGTGCGGATTCAGGCCACAGACCAGCACATGCGGCTGCGGTATCCCAAACTTTGTCTGCAGATCGTGGTGCAAAATCCCGATGATCTCGCGCAGGAGTTCAGGGGTGATCGCATCCGGAATGGCTTTGATCGGCAGATGGGTGGTCACCAGCGCAACGCGCATTTCCTCCGTCGCCAGCATCATCACCACTTTCGGGCTACGTGAGCGCTCTTCGAAGAACTCCGTATGCCCGGTAAACGGTATACCCGCTTCGTTGATGACGCCTTTATGGACGGGACCGGTAATCAGGGCGGCAAATTCGCCCTTCAGGCAACCGTCGCAGGCGCGCGCCAGGGTTTCCACGACATAGTGGCCGTTTTCCGTGCTGAGTTGTCCCGGAATAACCGGTGTACGAAGCGGAACAGAAAGAAGGGTGAGTGTACCGGCTTGCTGCGGTGCAGGCTGTTGGCCTTCAACGTAAGGGATAAGCGTTAAAGGCAGACCGAGCAGCGTTGCCCGGTCTTGTAACAGTGTTGCATCGGCGCAGACAACAAGTTCTACAGGCCAGCTGCGCTGGGCGAGCTGGACAACGAGGTCAGGCCCAATCCCGGCGGGTTCGCCGGGCGTGATCACAACACGATGCTGTTTCATTAGTTGCTCAGAATTTTCACGTATGCGCTGGCGCGTTGTTCCTGCATCCAGGTGGCTGCTTCTTCAGAGAACTTACGGTTAAACAGCATACGGTAGGCTCTGTCTTTCTGTGCCGCATCCGTTTTATCAACGTTACGGGTGTCCATCAGCTCGATCAGATGCCAGCCAAACGAAGAGTGGACCGGCGCGCTGATCTGGCCTTTGTTCAGCTTCATCAACGCATCGCGGAAGGCTGGATCGTAAATATCCGCAGCCGCCCAGCCCAGATCGCCGCCCTGGTTAGCAGAGCCTGGATCCTGCGAGAACTCTTTTGCTGCCTTCGCAAAAGAGGTTTTACCGCTCTTAATGTCTGCTGCAATCTGTTCCAGCTTCGCACGCGCCTGATCGTCAGTCATGATCGGTGACGGTTTCAGAAGAATATGGCGAGCGTGAACTTCGGTGACGGAGATATTTTGGCTCTGGCCACGCAGATCGTTCACCTTCAGAATGTGGAAGCCCACGCCTGAACGGATTGGACCCACGATATCCCCTTTCTTCGCCGTGCTCAGCGCCTGAGCAAAGATGGATGGCAGCTCCTGAATACGTCCCCAGCCCATCTGGCCGCCTTTCAGCGCCTGTTGGTCAGCGGAGTAGGTGATAGCCAGCTTGCCAAAGTCTCCGCCGTTACGCGCCTGTTCGACAATAGAACGCGCCTGGCTTTCAGCTTCCGCAGCCTGATCGGAAGTTGGGTTCTCTGGCAGTGGGATCAGGATGTGGCTCAGGTTCAGCTCTGTGCTCGCATCGTTCTGGTTACCCACCTGTTTTGCCAGCGCGTCCACTTCCTGAGGCAGGATAGTCACGCGGCGACGCACTTCGTTGTTACGCACTTCCGAAATCAGCATCTCTTTACGGATCTGATTACGGTAGGTGGCGTAGCTGATGCCGTCATAGGCCAGACGGCTGCGCATCTGGTCTAAAGACATATTGTTCTGCTTCGCGATGTTAGCGATCGCCTGATCGAGCTGCTCGTCAGTGATCTTCACACCCATTTTCTGCCCCATCTGCAGAACGATCTGATCCATGATCAGACGCTCCAGGATCTGGTGGCGCAGCGTGGCGTCATCCGGAAGCTGTTGACCGGCTTCACCCGAATTGAGCTTCACCGATTTCATCAGACCGTCAACGTCACTTTCAAGCACAACGCCGTTGTTAACCACAGCAGCGACTTTATCAACAACCTGGGGGGCGGCGAAGCTGGTATTCGCAACCATAGCGACACCGAGCAGCAGCGTTTTCCAGTTCTTCATACTTTTTCCATTTCAATTAACCGCAAAGCGGATTACGTTGCAAATCAAGCACATTACAAGGCGCTACTGTACGGCAGAATATTCGAGCGCAGCATTTTCTGCGTACCCAGACCGTAGTTGGAACTCAGGCCGCGTAACTCGAAGTTAAAGCCAATCACGTTATCGTATTTGCTCTGATTGTTTTCACTGTTCCAGCCGTTAAGCTTACGTTCGTAGCCGAGACGCAGCGCGTAACAGCAGGAGTTATATTGCAGACCAACCATCTGGTCAGCAGCTTTATTGGCGTTAGTATCGAAGTAGTAAGCGCCTACGATTGACCAGCGGTCGGCGATTGGCCAACTCGCTGCGCCACCCACCTGCGAAATACCGTCTTTATACTGCTCGGCAGTACCATAGTTCGGTAGCGTCGCCTGAATATATTCCGGGCTGGCATAACGCGGGCTGGCATAACGATAGGTCAACTGCACCATACGATCTTCATCCCGGCGATACTCAATCGCCGCCGTACTGTTGGCGATATTGTCGAGACGGGTGTCATATTGGACGCCGCCGCGCAGACCCCAACGATCGGTCATACGCCAGTAGGTGTCACCAGCCCAAATCAGCGAACCTGTCTTGTTATCTTTCTCCCACTTGATATTGTCATCGCCCGTGCGAGACTCGGTGAAATAGTAGATTTGACCAACAGAAACGTTAAAACGTTCAACGGCAGCGTCATCATAAACGCGCGATGTGACCCCGGTCGTTAACTGGTTCGCTGAGGCGATGCGGTCAAGGCCGCCGTAGGTACGATCGCGGAACAGGCCGCTATAGTCAGATTGCAGTAAAGAGGAGTCGTAGTTATTGATGTTGCTCTGGTCGCGATAAGGCACGTACAGGTACTGCATACGTGGCTCCAGCGTCTGGGTATAGCCATCCGCCAGAAGTGCCATATTGCGTTCGAAGATCAGCTTACCGTCCATTTTGAACTGCGGAAGCGTACGGTTTACGGATTCCTCAAGATGGGCGTTGTTGCTGGTATTGTAATCATCAATATTTTTTTGCTGATAATGGGTCGCCATCAGCTTGGCTTCCGTATTCAGGCTTGCCCAGTCATTCGACCATGGCAAGTTGATAACGGGCTCCAGGTGAACACGGGTGGCTTCCGGCATATTGGAATTGGTGTTCACAAAATGCACGGCCTGGCCATAAATACGAGTGTCGAACGGACCCACGTCATTCTGGTACCAGTTAACGTCCAGCTGAGGCTCGGCGCCATAGGTACTTGCCGTCTGGCTGGAGAATACCTGGAACTGTTTGTTGGTTACCGTCGCATCGAAGTTCTGAACCGCGTAGCCAACGCTGAAAATCTGTGTGGCATAGCCATCAGTACTCGAACCGTATTTGGATGAGAAATCATTGAAGTAGTTCGGGTCACTGACTTTGGTGTAGTTGACGTTGAAACGCCAGACCTTGTCCATCACCCCGGAATGCTGCCAGAAATACATCCAGCGGTGCTTATCGCCTTCGGTTGGATGCTCGTCCTGGAAAACTTTATCCGACGGCAGATAATCCAGCTCCATCAGACCCGCACCAGCCTGGGTCAGATAGCGGAACTCGTTCTCCCACATGATGTTACCGCGCTTGTGGATATAGTGCGGCGTGATCGTCGCATCCATGTTTGGCGCGATGTTCCAGTAATACGGCAGGTAGAACTCAAAGTAGTTCGACGTGCTGTATTTGGCATTCGGGATCAGGAAACCGGAGCGACGTTTGTCACCCACGGGAAGCTGCAGATAAGGGCTATAGAATATGGGCACCGGACCCAGCTTGAAGCGGGCGTTCCAGATCTCTGCGACCTGTTCTTCGCGGTCATGGATAACCTCGCTCCCGACCACGCTCCAGGTATTTGAACCCGGCAGACATGACGTGAACGTACCGTTTTCCAGGATCGTATAGCGGTTTTCACCGCGCTGTTTCATCAGGTCTGCGTCACCGCGCCCCTGGCGACCCACCATCTGGTAATCACCTTTCCAGACGTTAGTATCTTTCGTATTCAGGTTTGACCAGGCTTTCGGACCTTTCAGGATGACCTGATTGTCGTCATAGTGCACATTACCCAGCGCATCCACCGTTCGTACCGGCTCGGCCGCACCTTCCGGTTGTTTCTGGTGCAGCTGCACTTCATCTGCCTGCAGGCGGCTATTGCCCTGGTTAATATCGACATTGCCCGTAAACGTGGCATTGTCAGGGTAAGTCCCTTTTGAACTGTCGGCAGTAATAGTTACCGGCAAGCTATTTGTATCGCCACTCACCAGTGGGCGATTATAACTTGGGACGCCAAGCATACACTGCGAGGCAAGATCGGCCGCCAGACCCTGTTGACTGTACAGGGCGGAGCCAATCATTGTGGCCAGGAGGGTGGGGATACGTTTTTTCATACGTTGTATTTTATTGTTCCGTCATCAGTGGCTACGGCTTATAAACGCTCAGAGACTATCTTACTCATCTGCGCAGTACCAGCGTTAATCCTGCCCGTTTGCGTGCCAGAGTGTTAGGCTCGCTATCGAATGACGAGTATGATAAAGCAAATTATAGGCGATGTCCTTCAATTGACCGTGACTTGAACACAGTGATGATGACGTTGCGTCGGCAAGGAATATGACTATCCGGGGAGTATATGCAGTATTGGGGTAAAATAATCGGCGTTGCGTTCGCCATCATCATGGGTGCCGGGTTCTGGGGAATTGTGCTGGGGCTTATTATTGGCCATATGTTTGATAAGGCGCGCAGCCGCAAAATGGCCTGGTTTGCCAATCAGCGCGAGCGTCAGTCACTCTTTTTCTCCACCACCTTTGAGGTCATGGGGCACTTAACCAAATCCAAAGGGCGTGTCACAGAAGCCGATATTCAGATTGCCAGCGTTTTTATGGATCGCATGAACCTGCACGGCGACTCCCGTCTGGAAGCGCAAAATGCGTTTCGCATCGGGAAATCCGATAACTATCCGCTTCGCGAAAAAATGCGTCAGTTCCGCAGCATCTGTTTTGGACGTTTTGATTTAATTCGGATGTTTCTGGAAATTCAAATCCAGGCGGCCTTCGCGGACGGTTCACTACACCCTAATGAACGTGACGTGCTGTACGTCATTGCGGAAGAGCTGGGCATCTCCCGTATGCAGTTCGACCAGTTCCTGCGCATGATGCAGGGCGGGGCACAGTTTGGCGGTGGCTATCACCAGCAGTCGTCCGGCGGTGCCTGGCAGCAGGCGCAGCGTGGTCCGACGCTGGAAGATGCCTGCAATGTGCTTGGCGTTAAGCCCTCTGACGATCAGACCACAATTAAACGTGCCTATCGTAAGCTCATGAGCGAACATCATCCGGATAAACTGGTCGCGAAAGGCTTACCGCCAGAAATGATGGAGATGGCGAAGCAAAAAGCGCAGGAAATTCAGAAAGCGTACGAACTGATTAAAGAGAAGAAAGGTTTCAAATAGAAAAAGCCCGACGATGTCGGGTTTTTTTTTAGAAGTCCACCGGGGCTTTAAACGTCATCGCGTTACCGAAGGCCGGATGGGTGATGGTGAGCGTCTGCGCGTGCAGCTGCAGACGTGGCGCTAAGGCCAGCGCTTCAGGCGGCGCGTAAAACCTGTCGCCCAGAATCGGATGACCCAGCGCAAGCATATGCACGCGCAGCTGATGCGAGCGTCCGGTAATCGGCTTTAGCAGGACGCGCGCGGTATTATCCGGCGCGTACTCAAGCACTTCATACTCGGTCTGCGCGGCCTTGTCGGTTTCATAACACACCTTCTGCTTTGGCCGGTTCGGCCAGTCGCAGATCAGCGGTAAATCCACCAGCCCTTCGGCCTGCGCCGGGTGACCCCAGATGCGGGCGACATACTGCTTCTTCGGCTCGCGCTCGCGGAACTGGCGCTTCAGCTCGCGTTCCGCCGCTTTGTTCAGCGCCACCACAATCACGCCGCTGGTCGCCATGTCCAGGCGATGGACAGACTCCGCCTGAGGATAATCGCGCTGAATGCGCGTCATCACGCTGTCTTTGTGCTCGTCCAGACGACCCGGCACGGACAACAGCCCGCTGGGCTTGTTGACCACCATAATGTGTTCATCCTGATACAGAATGACCAGCCAGGGATCCTGCGGCGGATTGTACGGCTCCATCACCATCTTGCGCTCCGGTTACTGATGCGTCACAACGATAAGACGCAGGGCATCCAGGCGCCAGCTAGCCTGATTGAGGCTTTCCAGCACCTGCTGACGGTTGCTTTCAATCGCTGCCAGTTCGTCGTCACGGATGTTAGGGTTCACGGCCTTCAACGCTTCCAGACGCGACAGCTCAGCAGACAGTTTCTCGTCGGCTTCCGCGCGCGCGGCATCAATCAGCGCTCTGGCCGCTTTCTCGATCTGGGTTTCGCCCTGTTGCAGAATAGCGTGCACGTCCTGCTGGACCGCGTTAACCAGCTTGCTGCCGGTATGGCGGTTCACCGCGCTCAGCTGTCGGTTGAAGCTCTCGAATTCAACCTGTCCCGCCAGGTTCGTACCGTTTTTGTCCAGCAGCAGGCGGACAGGCGTTGGCGGCAGGAAGCGGTTGAGCTGCAGCTGTTTCGGCGCCTGCGCTTCCACAACGTAGATCAGCTCCAGCAGCAGGGTACCCACCGGCAGCGCCTTGTTCTTCAACAGGGAGATGGTGCTGCTGCCGGTATCGCCGGAGAGGATCAGGTCCAGACCGTTGCGGATCAGCGGGTGCTCCCAGGTGATAAACTGGGCGTCTTCGCGGGACAGCGCCACATCACGCTCGAAGGTGATGGTACAGCCATCTTCCGGCAGGCCCGGGAAATCCGGAACCAGCATGTGATCGGACGGGGTCAGGACAATCAGGTTCTCGCCGCGGTCGTCCTGGTTGATGCCGACGATGTCGAACAGGTTCATGGAGAAGCTGATCAGACTGGTGTCATCATCTTGTTCTTCAATACTTTCGGCAAGCGCCTGCGCTTTTTCACCGCCGTTGGAGTGGATCTCAAGCAGGCGGTCGCGGCCCTGTTCCAGCTGCGCTTTTAGCGCGTCGTGCTTCTCACGACAGGACTTAATCAGATCGTCAAAGCCGTCGGTGTTTTCCGGCGCGGCCAGGTAGCCGATCAGATCGCCATGCACCTGATCGTAAATGGTGCGGCCCGTCGGGCAGGTATGTTCAAACGCGTCCAGACCTTCGTGGAACCAGCGCACCAGCACGGACTGGGCCGTTTTTTCCAGATATGGCACGTGGATCTGAATATCATGGGCCTGACCGATACGGTCCAGACGGCCGATACGCTGCTCCAGCAGATCGGGGTTGAACGGCAGATCGAACATCACCAGGTTGCTGGCGAACTGGAAGTTACGGCCTTCAGAACCGATTTCAGAGCACAGCATAACCTGAGCGCCGCTGTCCTCTTCGGCAAACCACGCCGCGGCGCGGTCGCGTTCAACGATGGACATGCCTTCGTGGAACACGGCGGCGCGAATGCCTTCGCGCTCGCGCAGGACCTGCTCCAGCTGCAGCGCGGTGGCCGCCTTGGCGCAGATCACCAGCACCTTCTGGGAACGGTGCGCGGTCAGGTAGCCCATCAGCCACTCTACGCGCGGATCGAAGTTCCACCAGGTGCCGGTATCGCCTTCAAATTCCTGGTAGATTTGTTCCGGGTAGAGCATGTCGCGAGCGCGCTCTTCCTGCGTTTTGCGCGCGCCCATAATGCCGGAAACTTTAATGGCCGTCTGATATTGCGTCGGCAGCGGCAGCTTGATGGTGTGCAGCTCGCGTTTCGGGAAGCCTTTGACGCCGTTACGGGTGTTACGGAACAGCACGCGACTGGTGCCGTGGCGATCCATCAGCATGTCGATAAGTTCTTTACGCGCGGATTCCGCGTTCTCGCTGTCGCTGTTAGCGGCCTGCAGCAGCGGCTCGATATCCTGCTCGCCAATCAGATCGCTCAGGGTGTTGAGTTCATCATCAGAAAGACGCTTGCCCGCCAGCAGCAGCGCGACGGCATCCGCAACCGGACGGTAGTTATTCTGTTCTTCCACAAACTGCCCGAAGTCGTGGAAACGGTTTGGATCGAGCAGGCGCAGACGGGCGAAGTGGCTTTCCAGACCCAGCTGTTCCGGCGTTGCGGTCAGCAGCAGGACGCCAGGCACGCGCTCGGCAAGCTGCTCGATAGCCATATATTCGCGGCTCGGCGCGTCTTCACTCCAGACCAGGTGGTGCGCTTCGTCGACCACCATCAAATCCCACTCGGCATCGCACAGGTGCTCTAGACGCTGCTTGCTGCGGCGCACGAAGTCCAGGGAACAGATCACCAGCTGTTCGGTTTCAAAAGGGTTGTCCGCATCATGCTGCGCTTCGGCATAGCGTTCGTCGTCGAACAGGGAGAAACGCAGGTTAAAGCGGCGCAGCATTTCAACCAGCCACTGGTGCTGCAGGGTTTCTGGCACCACAATCAGCACGCGTTCGGCAGCGCCGGAAAGCAGCTGTTGATGCAGGATCATGCCCGCTTCAATGGTTTTACCCAGGCCCACCTCATCTGCCAGCAGCACGCGCGGCGCGTGGCGACGGCCCACGTCATGGGCGATGTTCAGCTGGTGGGGGATCAGGCTGGTGCGCTGGCCGCGCAGGCCGCTCCACGGCATGCGGTACTGTTCACTCTGGAACTTACGCGCGCGATAGCGCAGGGAGAAGCGATCCATACGGTCGATTTGCCCGGCAAACAGGCGGTCCTGCGGCTTGCTGAACACCAGCTTGCTGTCGAGCAACACTTCACGCAGGATGACATTTGACTCGTCGGTGTCCAGGCGAGTCCCGATGTAGGCGAGCAGTCCATTCTCTTCTTTTACGTCTTCAATCTTGAGCTGCCAGCCGTCATGGCTGGTCACGGTGTCACCCGGATTAAACATCACGCGGGTTACAGGGGAGTCATTGCGAGCGTACAGACGGTTTTCACCGGTGGCAGGGAAGAGGAGGGTAACCATACGCGTATCGATTGCTACGACGGTTCCTAATCCAAGTTCGCTTTCTGTATCGCTGATCCAGCGTTGACCAAGTGTAAAAGGCATAGTTGTTCGGCTCTAATCTTTAATTGCAGGCAATAGTTCGACTACCGTCAGAAAAAACGGTCATCGAAAAATGGGTCCGGGAATGGAAAGGGCGCTATGGTACTGGATGGCAGCCATTTCGTCACGCGTCAAAATAGGCCAAGTTGCCCTGTAACCAGTGTAGCAAAATCATCGTCGATGAAGGGCAAAATTCCGTCGGCAACCGGCTGAAGCTGACGCGTCAGATAGTGTTCATAATCCAGAGGCGAGTGCTGATAATCCACCGGTTCCGGGCCGTTAATCGTCCAGACGTATTTGATGGTCCCCCGGTTCTGATACTGCGGCGCGCGGCCGCGGCGGACGTTTTCTTCATCTGCCAGACGCGCGGCGCGGACGTGCGGAGGAACGTTACGCTGGTACTCCGCCAGCGGACGGCGCAGGCGCTTGCGGTACACCAGCTGCGCGTCAAGTTCGCCCGCCATCAGGCTGGCTATCGTCTCGCGCACGTAGTCCTGATACGGCTCATTGCGGAACACCCGCAGATAAAGCGTCTGCTGGAACTGCTGCGCCAGCGGCGTCCAGTCGGTACGTACCGTCTCCAGCCCTTTAAAGACCATCCGCTGCGCGTCGCCTTCCTGAATTAGCCCGGCGTAGCGCTTCTTGCTGCCCTGATCGGTACCGCGAATGGTGGGCATTAAAAAGCGGGCAAAATGGGTTTCAAATTCAAGCTCCAGCGCGCTGGTTAAGCGCGCTTTCTGCAGATGTTCCTGCCACCAGTCGTTCACGAAGGTAACCAGCGCTTTGCAGATTTGCGCGGCATCGTCTTCGGAATGCGCACCCTTAAGCCATACAAAGGTGGAGTCCGTGTCGCCGTAGATGACGTCATAGCCCCGGGACTCAATCAGCGCTTTGGTCTGGCGCATGATCTCGTGTCCGCGCATGGTGATCGACGACGCCAGACGCGGGTCAAAGAAGCGGCAGGCGCTGGTGCCCAGCACGCCGTAAAAGGCGTTCATGATGATTTTCAGCGCCTGCGATAGCGGCTTGTTGCCGTGGCGCTTGGCCTCATCTCGGCCGTGCCAGATGTTTCCCACTATCTCAGGCAGACAGTGCTTTTCCCGCGAGAAGCGTGCGCCGAGGAAGCCTTCGGTGCTGTGTTCATCATCCGGCTGGGCCAGGCCTTCCACCAGCCCGACGGGGTCGATCAGGAAGGTGCGAATTATCGACGGGTAGAGGCTTTTGTAGTCCAGCACCAGAACGGAGTCATACAATCCTGGTCGGGAGTCCATGACATATCCGCCGGGGCTGGCCTGCGGCGGCACGTCCCCAAGGTTGGGAGCGACGTATCCTGCCCGGTGCATTCGGGGAAAATAGAGGTGGCTAAAGGCGGCAACCGATCCACCATGCCTGTCGACCGCAAGGCCGTTCACCGTCGCGCGCTCCAGCAGGAACGGCATAATCTCGGTTTTGTGGAATATCTGCGTGACCAGCTCGCAGTCTTTCAGGTTATAGGTGGCGAGCGCGGGCTTGTCTTCGTTAAAGCGCCGGTCAATCTCGTCCATTCTGTCCCAGGGGTTGTCGATGGATTTACCTTCGCCAAGCAGCTCCTGCGCCACCGCTTCGAGGGAGAATGAAGAGAAGTTCCAGAAGGCGGATTTCAGCGCCTCAATGCCGTCGATAATCAGGCGACCGTTCGCCTGTGCGAAGAAGACGCCGTTCTTAAAACCGTGCTCGCGCCATTCCAGCTCGCTGTTGCCGCGCCCGAGCATCAGCGGAATGCGGTAACGCTCGGCGTGCTTTTGCAGCACGCGCAGATCGAACTGCACCACGTTCCAGCCGATCAGGACGTCGGGATCGTAGTCGGCAAACCACTGGTTAAGCTTCTCCAGCAGCTGCGGGCGGCTGTTGACGTACTCAAGCCGGAAATCCAGCGCGGAGGCATTACCATTCGGCGGCCCGAGCATATAGACAACCCGATCGCCGCAGCCTTCCAGACCAATGCAGTACAGTTCGCCGTGGCGGGTGGTTTCGATATCCAGTGATACCCACTTCAGCGGCGGGCGGTAGTGCGGGTTCGGCTTCAGCCGCGCGTTAACGAGGCTGCCGTTATGCGCGATGCCGTCCACCCAGACGGGCGCGGTAATAAACCGCTCCATCAGAAAGCGTTCCGGTGGGCGGATATCCGCTTCGTAGAGCGTCACGTCTGCTTCGCGCAGCAGTTTTTCATAGCGCATCAGCTGACGATGGGCGCGACAGTAGAGGCCATAAACCGGCTGACGGTGGAAATCTTTCAGCTCAAGCGGAGTGATACGCCAGCCGTTTTCGCCGCGCAGCAGCTCTTTCACTTTTTCGACGTGCGCTTCCGGAATAAAAGCCACGGATTCCTGCGGGGGGAGCGTAACGTGCAGCGGACCGTTTTCCGTCGCCAGCCAGAACGCGACCTCAGTGCCCTGAGGGGTATCCCGCCAGTGTCGGGTCAGTAAAAAGCCTTCTTGCACCTGCGCCACGCCGTTATCCCAGAAAACAAAACCAGGCCTGATTATAGCCTGGTTAAGATTTTAATGCTGGGTTTATATACAGTTTACTGCCCGTAGTAGGCCTTCGCGCCGTGCTTGCGCAGGTAATGCTTATCCAGCAGGGTTTGCTGCATATCCGGCAGCTGCGGCGCCAGCTGTCGACAGAAGATCCCCATATAGGCGATCTCTTCAAGCACGATGGCGTTATGCACCGCGTCTTCTGCGTTTTTCCCCCAGGCAAACGGGCCGTGGGAGTGCACCAGCACGCCGGGCATTTGCGCCGCGTCGATTCCCCGTTTTTCGAAGGTTTCAACGATCACGTTGCCGGTTTCCCACTCATACTCGCCGTTGATTTCTGCATCGGTCATCAGACGCGTGCAGGGAATGGTGCCGTAAAAGTAATCCGCGTGGGTGGTGCCGGTCGCCGGGATGGGCTGACCCGCCTGCGCCCAGATGGTGGCGTGGCGCGAATGGGTATGCACGATACCGCCGATGGGCGGGAATGAGCGGTACAGCAGGCGGTGGGTCGGCGTATCGGAGGACGGTTTTTTGTTTCCTTCCACCACTTCACCTGTTTCGATGCTGACCACGACCATATCCTCTGCGGTCATCACCGTGTAATCCACGCCCGAAGGCTTGATCACGAATACCCCTTTTTCCCGGTCAACGGCGCTGACGTTGCCCCAGGTGAGTGTCACCAGGTTATGCTTTGGCAGCGCCAGGTTGGCTTCAAGTACCTGACGTTTGAGATCTTCTAACATGGTTGTCTCCCTGCCCGGCGAGCGCAGCGCCACCGGGCATTACGTGCTTTAGCGTTTTGAACCGTAATAGACTTCGTTCCAGCGCAGCGCGTCCTTGAAGGCGGGCAGGCGGGTATCATTATCAATGACGGTCAGTTCGATATCGTGCAGCTCGGCAAACTGACGCATGTCGTTCAGATCCAGCGCGTGGCTGAAGACGGTGTGGTGCGCGCCACCTGCGAGGATCCAGGCTTCTGACGCGGTCGGCAGATCCGGCTGTGCTTTCCACAGGGCGTTGGCGACCGGCAGTTTCGGTAGAGAATGTGGGGTTTCAACCGCATCGACGCAGTTCACCAGCAGGCGGAAACGATCGCCGAGATCGATCAGGCTGGCGTTGATGGCCGGGCCCGTGCGGGTGTTGAAGATCAGACGCGCCGGATCGGCTTTACCGCCAATACCGAGGTACTGCACGTCCAGGATTGGTTTTTCCTCTACCGCGATGGAAGGGCAGACTTCCAGCATGTGCGAGCCGAGCACCAGGTCGTTGCCGTTTTCGAAGTGGTAGGTGTAGTCCTCCATAAAGGAGGTGCCGCCCTGCAGACCGGTCGACATCACCTTCATGATGCGAAGCAGAGCGGCAGTTTTCCAGTCGCCCTCGCCCGCAAAGCCGTAGCCCTGCTGCATCAGACGTTGTACCGCCAGGCCCGGAAGCTGTTTCAGGCCGTGGAGGTCTTCAAAGGTGGTGGTAAAGGCGTGGAAGCCGCCCTGTTCCAGGAAGCGCTTCATGCCCAGCTCGATGCGCGCCGCGTCCAGCACGTTCTGGCGCTTGTCGCCGTTGATTTGTGCCGCAGGCGTCAGGCGGTAGCTGCTTTCGTATTCGTCCACCAGCGCGCTCACGTCGCCATCGCTGATTTCATTCACCACCTGCACCAGGTCGCCCACGGCCCAGGTATTCACGGAGAAGCCGAACTTGATCTGCGCGGCCACTTTGTCGCCGTCGGTGACCGCCACTTCACGCATGTTGTCGCCGAAACGCACCACTTTCAGGTGGCGGGTATCCTGCTTAGAGACTGCCTGGCGCATCCAGGAGCCGATACGTTGTTGCGCTTTGCCATCCTGCCAGTGGCCAGTCACGACCGCATGCTGCTGACGCATACGCGCGCCGATGAAGCCAAACTCGCGGCCGCCGTGCGCGGTCTGGTTCAGGTTCATAAAGTCCATGTCGATGCTGTCCCACGGCAGGGAGGCGTTGAACTGGGTGTGGAACTGCAGCAGCGGTTTGTTGAGGATAGACAGGCCGTTGATCCACATTTTTGCGGGGGAGAAGGTGTGCAGCCACACCACCAGACCGGCGCATTTATCGTCGTAGTTGGCGTCGCGGCAGATGTGAGTGATTTCGTCCGGCGTTGTGCCCAGCGGTTTCAGCACCAGTTTGCACGGCAGCTTGGCTTCCGCATTCAGCGCGTTAACGACGTGCTCCGCGTGTTTTGTCACCTGCTGCAGCGCTTCCGGTCCGTACAGATGCTGGCTGCCAATCACAAACCACACTTCATAGTTATTAAAAATGGTCATCATCGTGTCCTTAATGGGTCAGGGTTGCCGTAGTGTCCGCGGTGCTTTTGGCCGGGGCGGCGACAGGGAGATAGTGAAGTTCGGCGCTTTTTGCCCATTGCTGGTAGCGCTGATAAAGCTGTTCAAAGCGTTGTGCCTGCTCGGCACGCGGCTGGAGCGTATTTTCGACGGCGCTCGCCATATGCTGCTGAGCGGTCGGGATATCCGCATGGACGCCTGCGGCCACGGCGGCGAAAATCGCCGCGCCCAGCGCGCAGCACTGATCGGAGGCCACAATCTGCAGCGGACGGTTCAGCACGTCGCAGCAGGCCTGCATGATCACCGAGTTTTTACGGGCAATACCACCCAGCGCCATCACGTTATTCACGCCGATACCCTGCCCGGTGAAGCACTCCATAATCGCGCGGGCGCCGAAGGCCGTTGCGGCAATCAGGCCGCCGAACAGCGCAGGCGCGTCGGTCGCCAGGTTGAGATCGGTAATCACCCCTTTCAGACGCTGGTTGGCGAACGGCGTACGACGGCCGTTAAACCAGTCCAGCACCACCGGGAGGTGATCGAGAGAAGGATTTTTTGCCCAGGCTTCGGTGAGCTGCGGCAGGAGCTGCTTTTTGCTCTCGGCTATCCGTGTTTTCAGTTCAGGATGCGCCGCCGCCAGCTGGTCCAACGGCCAGCCCAGCACGCGGCCAAACCAGGCGTAGATATCGCCAAACGCGGACTGACCGGCTTCCAGGCCGATGAAGTCCGGCACCACGCTGCCGTCAACCTGTCCGCAGATGCCTTTCACCGCGCGGTCGCCGACGGTGGCTTTATCCGCCGTCAGGATGTCGCAGGTGGAAGTCCCGATGACTTTGACCAGCGTGTTTGGCTGTGCGCCCGCGCCCACGGCGCCCATATGGCAGTCAAAGGCGCCGCCGGAGATCGCCACGTTCTGCGGCAGACCGAGGCGCGTCGCCCACTCTTCGCAGAGGGTGCCGACGGGAACATCGGCGGTGAAGGTGTCGGTAAACAGCGGGTATGTCAGCCTCTTGTTGATAATCGGGTCGAGTTCATCAAAGAACGCGGCAGGCGGCAGGCCGCCCCAGCTTTCATGCCACAGGGATTTATGCCCGGCGCTGCAGCGACCGCGGCGGATATCCTGCGGGCGGGTGGTGCCGGAGAGCAGGGCAGGCACCCAGTCGCACAGTTCAACCCATGACGCGGCAGCCTGCGCAACGGAGTCGTCGGCACGGGTGACGTGGAGGATCTTGGCCCAGAACCATTCGCTGGAGTAAATCCCGCCGATGTAGCGCGAGTAGTCTGTTTTGCCGGGCTGATGGCATAAGCGCGTAATGGCTTCGGCCTCTTCCACGGCGGTGTGGTCTTTCCACAGCACGAACATGGCGTTCGGGTTGTCGGCAAACTCCGGGCGCAGCGCCAGCACGCGTCCTTCGGCATCCACAGGGGCTGGCGTGGAGCCGGTGCTGTCGACGCCAATCCCCACAATCTCAGCTCGCTGGGCGTCAGTCAGTTCGGCCAGGACGGTTTTGATCGCCGCTTCCATCGACTCGATATAGTCACGCGGGTGGTGGCGGAACTGGTTGTTCGGCGCATCACAGTAGCGCCCCTCTTGCCAGCGCGGGTACCACTCAACGCTGGTTGCTATCTCCTGGCCGGACGTACAGTCCACTGCCAGCGCGCGAACCGAATCGCTGCCAAAATCGAGGCCAATCGCAATTGCCATGGTGTTGCTCCATCGAAAAAACAGGTATGGAAGAACATTAGAGACTGGGGGAAAAAGTCGTCAGGCAGGATCCGCTAATCTTATGGACTAAATTGCTGTTACAACGGAAAGTGTGACGCCGTGCAAATATTCAATGTGGACATTTCTGCCGCACTTATAGACACTTTTGTTACTGGTTATCTGCTTGCTCTGGCGAAGAAATCAGGGGGAAAGGCTGAAACATGGCGGACGTAAAAGCGGCGTGATGCTTTTTAGATCTTTACGCGGGCCATTTTTAAGCTGCTTTTAGTGATATGGACAATTGGTTTCCTTCAGGACCCTTGGGAGAACTGAATCTATGGCCGAAACGCAAAACGATCCCCTGCTGCCGGGATACTCGTTTAACGCGCACCTTGTGGCGGGACTGACCCCTATCGAGGCTGAGGGATATCTCGATTTTTACGTCGACCGACCGCTTGGGATGAAAGGGTATATCCTCAACCTCACCGTGCGAGGGGAAGGAATCATCAAGAACGGTGACCAGCAGTTTGTCTGCCGCCCAGGGGATATCCTGCTGTTCCCGCCGGGTGAGATCCACCACTATGGCCGTCATCCTGAGGCCAAAGAGTGGTATCACCAGTGGGTTTACTTCCGTCCGCGCGCCTACTGGCAGGAGTGGCTTTCCTGGCCAGCAATTTTTGCGCACACCGGTTTTTATCGCCCGGACGAGGTTCATCTTGCGCAGTTTCGCGAGCTTTTTGCCCAGATTATCGAGGCGGGGCAGGCCGGTGGTCGCTATGCCGAACTGCTGGCGATAAACCTCCTTGAACAGCTGCTGCTGCGACGGATGGAGGCGATTAACGAGTCGCTTAACCCGCCGCTGGATAACCGCGTGCGCGACGCCTGCCAGTACATCAGCGACCACCTGGCCGATAGCCAGTTTGATATCGCCAGCGTTGCTCAGCACGTCTGCCTGTCGCCGTCGCGGCTGTCGCATCTGTTCCGCCAGCAGCTGGGCGTCAGCGTATTGAGCTGGCGTGAAGATCAGCGCATCAGCCAGGCGAAACTGTTGCTCAGCACCACCCGGATGCCCATCGCCACCGTGGGACGCAACGTAGGCTTTGAGGATCAGCTCTATTTCTCCCGCGTATTTAAAAAATGTACCGGTGCCAGTCCGAGTGAATTCCGCGCGGGATGTGAATAATCGGTAAAAAAAGATAAACAAACAGGTGAATGCGGAAAGCAACCTGTAAACTATTCAGACAATTGTTGCCTTGACGCGGTGCGGGGCGCTAAGCAGAATCGCTGATTCGTTTTCTGACCGGAATAGTTATGCAGGCATTGCTGGAACACTTTATTACCCAGTCCGTTATGTACTCGCTCATCGCCGTGGCGCTGGTGGCGTTTCTGGAGTCGCTGGCGCTCGTCGGGTTAATCCTGCCCGGCACCGTAATGATGGCAGGGCTTGGTGCGCTGATTGGCAGCGGCGAGGTTAATTTCTGGCAGGCGTGGCTCGCCGGGATTATCGGCTGCCTGCTCGGCGACTGGATCTCCTTCTGGCTGGGCTGGCGCTTTAAGAAGCCGCTGCACCGCTGGTCGTTCATGAAAAAGAACAAAGCCTTGCTGGATAAAACCGAGCATGCGCTGCATCAGCACAGCATGTTTACCATCCTCGTCGGGCGCTTTGTCGGGCCAACGCGTCCGCTGGTGCCAATGGTGGCCGGGATGCTGGATCTGCCCGTCGCGAAATTCGTGGTGCCGAACATTATCGGCTGCGTCTTCTGGCCGCCGTTCTACTTCCTGCCGGGGATCCTCGCGGGTGCTGCCATTGATATTCCGGACGGGATGCAAAGCGGTGAGTTTAAGTGGCTGCTGCTGGGCACGGCGCTGCTGCTGTGGCTGGCGGTCTGGCTCTGCTGGCGACTGTGGCGCAGCGCTAAAGCCAGTGTCGATCGCCTGACGCGCTACCTCCCGCGTACTCGCCTGCTCTGGCTGGCTCCGCTGACGCTGGGTGTGGCTGCGGTAGCCCTGGTCGCGCTGATTCGTCACCCGCTGATGCCGGTGTACGGCGAAATTCTGCTGAAGGTGGTGAGCCGTTAATGTTTATTCCCTCTCCCTGTGGGAAAGGGTCAGGGTGAGGGCATCAGACGGCACGAATGCCCAACAGTGAAGACGCCCCCGCTTTACCACTCAGCAGCTCTTCCGTCTTCCCATCCCACGCAATTCGCCCTTCGGCAACCACCACCGATCGCGGCGCAATCCGTGCTGCATCCTCAATACTGTGCGAAACCATCAGCATCGTCAGCTGCTGACGCTGGCAGACCTCCTGCACCAGGGCGAGCATCTCCTGACGCAGCGCGGGATCGAGCGCCGAGAAGGGCTCATCCAGCAGCAGAAGCGGCTGCTCGCGCACCAGACAACGCGCCAGCGCCACGCGCTGACGCTGGCCGCCGGAGAGCTCGCCCGGCAGCCTGTCGATGAATTCAGCGATCCCCATCTGTGCGGCAATCACTTCAAGTTTTTCGCGTTGGGCATCGTTCAGCCTGAGCCCCGGATGCATTCCCAGCGCGATGTTTTGCCGCACCGTCAGATGGGTAAACAGGTTGTTTTCCTGAAACAGCATCGACACAGGACGTTTAGCCGGAGGGGCGTTGGTGAAATCACGATTATCGATGGCTATCGACCCGCTGGCAGGTTGCAGAAAGCCGGCGATCAAATTGAGCAAGGTGCTTTTCCCGGCACCGCTTGGGCCAAGCACCGCAATCCGCTCGCCCTGCTGAACGGAGAGTGTGAAGCGCATCGGCAGATGCTGATAGAGCCAGGTTACATCAGTCAGTTTTAACATCACGCCCCGGGAGTTTTTCGATAACGGTAAATAAGGCAAAGCACAGCAGCAGCAGTAACAGCGCGGTAACCGCGCCATCCTGACTGCGGTAAGAGCCGATTTGCTGATAAAGCCAGTACGGAAGCGTGCGGAAATCGTCATTGCCGAACAGCGCCACGACGCCAAAGTCTCCAATAGAGAGCACGCAGGCAAACGCCAGCGCCTGCGCCAGCGGGCGTTTTAGCGCGCGCAGTTCGACTACCTTCAGCCGCTGCCAGCCCTGCATCCCCAGCGACTGGCACAGCAAACCGTAGCGGCTGTTGACGTCGCGCATCGGGTTTTCCAGCACCTTGAGCGCGTAGGGGATGGCCATTAAGGCGTTGGTGAAAATCACAATGCCATCTGCCCTTTCCGGCAGGCCGAAGGTGCTGTTAAACAGTAAAAAGAAGCCCGTTGCCAGCACGATGCCCGGCATCGCCAGGATCAGCATGCCCGTCAGCTCCAGCATTTGTCCGGCTTTTTGCGCCTGGCGGGCGTAGAGCTCACGGCTGCTCCACAGCAGCATCATGGTCAGGAGGACGCACAGTAATCCGGCAGCGAGGGCGATACGCAGCGAGGTCCAGGTGGCTTGCCAGAGAACGGGCTGTTGCAGGACGGACCCGAGATTGAGGTTCAATCCGTCAACAATAACGGCCATCAGCGGCGGCAGCAGTAGCAGAAGCGCCAGCGCGATCAGGATAAAATCACTGACGCGGCTGTGCAGGCTGTCCTGCGGATCGCGCCAGCCGGTTATTTGATGACTGCCAGCGGGAATGGCTTTACTCAGCCGCTGGCTCAACAGCACCAGCGCAAGACAGCACGCCATCTGCACCATCGCCAGCAGCGCGGCGCGACCGGGATCGTAGTCGTAACTCAGCGCCTGGTAAATCGCCAGCTCAATGGTGGTGGCCTGCGGCCCGCCGCCGAGTGACAGCACGGTGGCAAAGCTGGCAAAGCAGAGCATAAAGATTAACGCCGCCACGGGCGGGAGCTGGCGGCGAAGCCACGGCCATTCGACAAAGCGGAAGAACGACACGCCGCGCATGCCGAGCTGGGCGGCAATCTGACGCTGTTCGCCGGGAATATTTTCCAGCGCCTGCAAAAAGAGGCGCGTTGCCATCGGCATATTGAAAAATACGTGCGCCAGCAGAATGCCCTGCAGTCCGTAAGGCGAGAATGACCATTCCAGGCCAAGCTGACCGAACAGTGAAGACAGCCAGCCCTGGCGACCGTAAACGCTTAGAATACCAAATACCGCCACCAGCACGGGCAGGATCAGCGTCATGGCGCACAGGCGCAGCAGGGCCTGCCTGCCGGGAAATCGCCGTCGATACAGAGCGCGTGCCAGAAAAATAGCCGGGATCACCGACAGCAGGGCAGAAAGAGACGCCTGCCAGAAGGAGAACCGGATAACGTGCCAGAGGTAGCTGTCGTGCCAGAGGGCGAGCAGGTCGCTCCCTGGCGCGTTAAACCACAATGCAAGAAAAGCCCCCAGGCTGACCGCTACCATCACGGCGGCGGCGAGCAGCCCGGGAAGTAACCAGCCGGGAATCAACGGCTGACGGCGCGTTGCCATTCGCTTACCCATGCGGCACGCTGCGCGGCGACCTGCTGAGGCGTAAACTCCAGCGAGGTTTTCGGTTTGGTCAACTGCTCGAAACCTGCAGGCAGCGCAACGTTAGTAACCGGATACATCCAGTTGCCCGCTGGAATGGCGTTCTGGAACGCCGGTGAAACCATAAACTTCAGGAACTTCTCGGCCAGCTCCGGCTGTTTGCTGGCAGCGGTACGCGCGGCCACTTCCACCTGCAGATAGTGCCCTTCTGCAAAATCTGCGGCTGCATAGTTGTCTTTCTTCTCGGCGATAATGTGGTAGGCCGGGGAGGTGGTGTAGCTCAGCACCAGGTCGCTTTCGCCTTTGAGGAACAGGCCGTAGGCTTCGCTCCAGCCTTTGGTCACGGTGACGGTTTTAGCGGCCAGCTTCTGCCATGCTTCCGGTGCTTTATCCCCGTAGACCTTTTGCATCCATAGCAGCAGGCCCAGGCCCGGCGTGCTGGTCCGCGGATCTTCGTAAATTACGCGCCACTTCTGATCGCTTTCGACCAGCTCTTTCAGGCTCTTCGGCGGGTTTTTCAGCTTATTTTTGTCGTAAACAAAAGCAAAGTAGCCATAGTCGAACGGCACAAAGGTGTCGTTCTTCCAGCCGCCCGGCACGTTAACGGCATCTGCCGCGACGCCGCTTTTGGCAAACAGTTTGGTTTGCGAGGCGGCTTCCAGCAGGTTGTTATCCAGCCCGAGCACCACGTCGGCTTTACTGTTTTTACCTTCCATGCGCAGACGGTTGAGCAGCGACACGCCATCTTCAAGCGCCACGAACTTTAGCTCGCAGTTGCAGTCCGCTTCAAAGGCTTTTTTGACAACCGGGCCAGGACCCCAGTCGGCAGAGAAGGAGTCGTAGGTGTAGACCGTCAGGACGGGCTTGGCAAAAGCAGGCAGCGCGAACAGCGCCAGCAGGGGGAGAACTTTTTTTAACACTTTGCACCTCAGGGTTGAGTGGCAAAGGATTTTGAGCGACAGCCTCAAATCCCTTCGCCGGCGTTATCCGGATCAGGTTCGACGGGTATTATCTCAGCGCACATCTGTGATGCAGCACCCCGTTGAGAACGGCGCTATTGTAATGATTTGGTGAATATTACGAAAGCGTTATGGCTCCGGGGGCGCAAACCAGGCGGATTTAAAATCAAACCAGCCCAGAGTGTTCATCCGCAGGCCGCGCATGCTGCGCTGGCCCTGAATCATCAGCCAGTGGTGGATCAGCGGGACGATCGCCTGCTCGGCCAGCAGCTGCTGGCACCAAACGGCAAGGTTCATCTCGCCCGATCGCCACAGGGCGGCGTCCTGCTGCCAGTCCCGATCGATGCAGTGCTGGATCAGCGGTACTTCATACAGATGTGAAAATAATGAAAAATCGAGCGGCAGGGTAAAATTAGCGCTGTTGAGCCAGATATCGCTGGCGATCTCTCCCTGATGCCATTCGTCATAGTCCACTTCTCTTACCTCTAACTTGACCCCCTCGGCTGCCAGCAGGCGGGTCATGATCCTCGCGATAAAACGATGCTCCACGTGCTCGCGGTAGTAGGTCAGGGTGATGGACTCCAGCCCTGCGGGTTTGTCGCAGTGCGACGGCCGGGCGTGGTGCCAGCGCGGAAGCAGGCCGTAGGCCGGAAACCAGTATGTCTGGTACTGCTCTTCCGCATGGTAGATCAGATTGGAAGGGGACAGCACGTGGCTGATCCACTTGCGGACGCCCTGGTTTGCCCCGCGGTGGGTACGGCGGTCAAACAGGAGATAGTAGCATCCTTCCTCCAGGCGGCTCTCCACGGCCTTTTCTCCGGTGGTGGGGCCTTCAAGCGTCAGACCGCAGCTCAGGTCTTCATTGAGATCAGGCAATACCCACACGTTCACTTCGTCGATCAGCGCCCGATAGCCAAAGTAGTCATCGAACGCACGGATTTTCAGCTGGTTGCTGTTATTGCGGGACACGGAGTAGGGCCCGGTGCCAATCGGCAGGCTGGCAAAATTGTTCAATGATTCCCACTCGCCGGGCAAAATCATCGACGGTACATAGCCCAGCAGCCAGGGAAGCCACTTGTCCTGCTGCGACAGCTCAATGTCCAGCGTCCAGGCCGTGGGGGAGTGGATGCGCGAAATATGCGAGTAGAGCGGCAGCCTGCGGGCGCGTTCCAGAGAGGCGATGACGTCGTGCATCTCCAGCTCGCGACCGTGGTGAAAGTGGATGCCGGGGCGTAAGAAGAAGCGCCAGTGGCGCGGGGAAAGCTGCTGCCAGTGGTGCGCAATATCCGCCTCCAGTTCCCCGTTTTCCTCATTTATGCGCGTCAGGCCGCTGAAGATTTGTCGGGCCATGTGGGTTTCCGAGCGGCGTAACGCCGTGCCGGGCAACAGATTTTTCATCGGACGGTAGTAGAGCACCCGAAGAATGTGTCGGCCCTGACGAAAGCTGCGTCCGAGATGGGAGACCAGCATCTGGCGCACGGCGGCCTTGTCGCCCACCAGCTGGACCAGCTGATCGATGCGGTCCTGTTCGAGCAGATCTTCTGCGCGCTGCTGCTGCAACGCCAGTCCGGTATACAGGAAGGTCAGCCGCGAACGTTTGCCGCGTCCCGCTTCCGCTTCCCAGCTTAACCACCCCTGCTGCTGCATGGTGTTGAGTAGCGTGCGCATATGACGGCGGGAACAGCTAAGCAGGTCCGCCAGCTCGTTGAGCGTGGTCTCCTGCGATTGTCCCTCGCAGCACTGCCAGAGGCGGATAAACTGTTGTTGCAGACGACCGGAAGGCATAAAAGGGGAACTCCTGACAAAAAACCAGCAATTTATTTATCCCTATATTAGGCCAATAATTCTCCTCGATGAAGCGAGGAGGTAAATTATGAAGAGGTCTACCGCACGTCAGTTTTATCAGCAGTACTTTTCAGCGACAAAAGGATCGTCCTGGCTGGCCCGCCGGTGTGCAGAGCAACGGCTGAAAACGTTAGAAGAATTGATGCAGTGGGACGTTACGACACCGACCTCTTCCCGCTAACTCGCCTCGATCATGTGTGACTGAGTATTGGTGCTTATCACCCGCCAGCAAAATGTTTTTGCTGGCTTTTTTCGTTTACTATTCACCCAATTTCGATTCGCTTTAACAAGGACTTGCGCATGCTGTGGTTGATGACGATGGGGCGACGCCTGAACGGCGTGTATGCCGCTTTTATGCTGGTGGCCTTTATGATGGGCGTGGCGGGGGCGCTTCAGGCGCCGACGCTGAGCCTGTTTCTCAGCCGCGAGGTGGGGGCTCAGCCGTTTTGGGTCGGCCTGTTTTATACCGTCAATGCCATTGCCGGGATCCTGGTCAGCCTCGCGCTGGCGAAACGATCGGACAGCCAGGGCGATCGCCGCAAGCTGATCCTCTTTTGCTGCGCCATGGCCGTGGGTAACGCGCTGCTCTTTGCCTTCAATCGTCATTATCTGACGCTCATTACCTGCGGCGTGCTGCTGGCGTCGCTGGCGAACACCGCTATGCCGCAGCTGTTTGCCCTGGCCCGTGAATATGCGGATAACTCCGCGCGGGAAGTGGTGATGTTCAGCTCGGTGATGCGTGCCCAGCTCTCGCTGGCGTGGGTCATTGGTCCGCCGCTGGCCTTTATGCTGGCGTTGAACTATGGCTTTACCACCATGTTCTCCATTGCGGCAGGGATTTTTGTCATCAGCCTGGTGCTGATAGCCTTCGCACTGCCGTCCGTGGCCCGCGTCGAACAGGCGACGGATAAACCTGTTACCCAGGTGAGCGGCTGGCAGGACAAGAACGTCCGCATGTTGTTTATTGCCTCGACGCTGATGTGGACCTGCAACACCATGTACATTATTGATATGCCGCTGTGGATCAGCAGCGATCTGGGCTTACCGGACAAGCTCGCAGGGATCTTAATGGGAACCGCCGCCGGGCTGGAAATTCCGGCGATGATTCTGGCGGGCTATTACGTTAAGCGCTTTGGAAAGCGTCGGATGATGATCGTCGCCGTGGCGGCCGGGGTACTGTTCTACGCGGGGTTGATCCTTTTCCATTCGCGTGAAGCGTTGCTGGCGCTGCAGCTGTTTAACGCCGTGTTTATTGGAATTGTTGCCGGGATCGGCATGCTCTGGTTCCAGGATCTGATGCCCGGCCGTGCAGGCTCGGCAACGACGCTTTTTACCAACAGTATTTCAACCGGCGTGATCCTGGCGGGCGTGATTCAGGGGGCGCTGGCGCAAAGCTATGGCCATGCGTCGGTCTACTGGATGATTGCGGCGCTATCCGTCGTGACGCTCCTGCTGACCTGCCGCGTAAAAGACGTGTGATCGGATGAGTGAAACGGAGCCCGGGAGCACCGGGCTCTGCGAACCGTTTTATTCGGAATACTGATATTTACGCTGCGCGCGTAGCGTCAGGTACATATGAACGAGGCCCATGAAACCGTGTGCCCAGAAATATGTCTCAATAAAAACTGTCAGGAATTTATGCAAATCTAAGACGGATTCCGTGACGGACGAAACCGGCCCAAGCGTGGCGTTCAGCACGAACCAGGCCGCGCCGCAGAGTGCAACGCCCAGCAGCGCCAGCACACCCAGACCTTGCACCGTTGCCGCCATACCGCCAGCATGCGCGTCAGGTAATTGACGCTGCGCGAGGGTGCGAATATCTTCAACGATTCCACGAAAATCCAGCGCCAGCCAGGCGTAGTAATACTTAAATCCGCGCTGGGTTAACATCCATGCCATCATGGCAATACCACAAAAAATTAAACCAAACCCTGAGATAACATGGATCCAGGTGACAATTCCGTTCAGTCCGGATTCGTGGAGGGCCTCGCTTTCGGTGAAATTAGAATTGATAATTTGGGCCAGCACCAGTATGGCTACAAGAATGTGCAGTACGCGAAGAAAAGGCGTTTCTTTATGGGGAAGCGTATTACGTAGCGTTGGGTTCATCGCTTTTTACCTCAATAATGAGAGAGCTGATGCGATGCAGTGTGACGCAGATTAATTAACGAAACCTTAACGATGAGTAGCGTCACACTGTATTTATGCGTTCCGATTAGTGGGCAGGATCAATATGCGTCATCACGTTCAGCACATTGAATTTTTGCATCACGTTGTTTCTGGCATTGACGGCAATCTGATGCCCTTCTTTTACGCTTAATTTGCCGTTCACTTCCAGATGGACATCGACAAGGGCTAAATCGCCCATCTTGCGGGTTTTTAAATCATGGAGTCCGGTGACGCCTTCGGTTGAGAGAAGACACGTTTTGATATCGTGCTCCAGCCCGGGTTCAAGCGAACGGTCCATCAGGTCGTGCAGGGCATCGGCAGAGAATTTGTAACCCATATGGACGATGAACACTCCGACAATCAGGGCCGCAATCAGGTCCATTGCGTGAAAACCCACTAAATTCCCGGCAATACCGATGGCGACAACCACTGACGACGCTGCGTCAGAACGGGCATGCCAGGCATTGGCTATCAGCAGCGAGGACTGAATACGTTTTCCCGTGGCAAACATGTATCTGAACAGACTCTCCTTCACCACCAGCGCCAGTATCGCCACCCACAAAGCGGCCCCTTTTACTATCTGATGCGTCTCGGGATTAAGCAGTTTATTGCCAGCGGACCAGAGCATCCCGACCCCCACGAGCAGCAGAATAGCGCCAATAATAAGCTTTGCACCGTTTTCGAAACGCAGATGACCGTAATGATGATCGATATCAGAGGCTTTCTGACTCTTTTTATTCGCAATCAGAACGACAAAGTCAGAAGATAAATCGGAAAGAGAATGAATCCCATCAGCAATTAATCCCTGTGAACCGGAGAATATTCCTGCAACTATCTGAAAGCAGGTGAGTAAAATATTTATTATCACGCTTACTAATGTGCATTTGTGTATTTCCCGAGAACGGATATGAGACTCATTGCCATTTTTCTTTTTCATGATAATTTCCGCTACCAACTGATTGAGCGATTATTCTGCGCAGGGAACATTAAATTGACGTTAAATATAACGTCATTATTGGCTGGGTTTGGGAATATTTACACAAGGAGGGCGGGTATTGGGATAAAACTCGGCCTGCAGAGTGCACTGCAGGCCGGAGGATTACTTCATAAATGCAGGTTGTTTGTTTTCGTAAGTGGCAATCGCCGCTTCGTGCTGGAGAGTTAAACCTATGCTGTCCAGACCGTTCAGCATGCAGTGACGGCGGAACGCATCAATGCTGAAGCTGTAGGTTTTATCCCCGGCTTTCACCACTTCCGCTTCCAGATCCACTTCAAACGAAATACCCGGATTCGCCTTAACCAGCGCGAACAACTCATCGACCTGTTCATCACTCAACGTCACCGGCAGCAGCTGGTTGTTGAAGCTGTTACCGTAAAAAATATCCGCGAAGCTTGGGGCGATGACCACTTTGAAGCCGTAATCGGTGAGCGCCCACGGAGCGTGTTCGCGGGATGAGCCGCAGCCAAAGTTTTCTCGGGCCAGTAAAATGGATGCGCCTTTGTACTCCGGGAAGTTCAGAACGAATTCCGGATTAGGCACTTCGCCTTTGTCGTCCAGGAAACGCCAGTCGTTGAACAGGTGCGCGCCAAAGCCGGTACGCGTCACCTTCTGCAGAAACTGTTTGGGAATAATAGCGTCAGTATCGACGTTAGCGGCGTCCAGCGGGACAACCCGGCCCGTATGTTGGGTAAATTTCTCTGCCATGATTGTCTCCTTATTTCAGGCTGCGAATATCGGCGAAATGGCCGGTGACTGCCGCAGCGGCGGCCATTGCCGGGCTGACCAGATGGGTACGCCCACCGCGGCCCTGACGGCCTTCAAAGTTACGGTTGCTGGTGGAGGCGCAGCGCTCACCCGGGTTCAGACGATCGTTATTCATGGCCAGACACATGGAGCAGCCAGGCAGGCGCCACTCGAAGCCCGCTTCGATAAAGATCTTATCCAGACCTTCGGCTTCCGCCTGGGCTTTCACCGGACCAGAGCCTGGAACCACCAGCGCCTGCACGCCCGGCGCGACTTTACGGCCTTTGGCAATCTCTGCCGCCGCGCGCAAATCTTCGATACGGGAGTTAGTGCAAGAACCGATAAAGACTTTATCAATGGTCACGTCGGTCAACGGCACGCCGGGCTTCAGCCCCATATAGGCCAGCGCTTTTTCCGCACTGGCGCGCTCGACCGGATCGGCAAAGGAAGCAGGATCTGGAATGGAGTCGTTGACGGAAATCACCTGACCCGGGTTGGTCCCCCAGGTCACCTGCGGCGCAATCTCTTCTGCCTGCAGCGTGACAACGGTATCAAACGTCGCCCCATCGTCGGTTTTCAGGGTTTTCCAGTATGCTACCGCGTCGTCAAAATCCTGACCTTTCGGCGCGTGCAGACGGCCCTTCACATAGTTGAAGGTCGTTTCATCTGGCGCGACCAGACCGGCTTTGGCGCCCATCTCAATGGCCATGTTGCACAGGGTCATGCGGCCCTCCATGCTCAGCGCCTGGATAGCGTCTCCGCAGAACTCAACGACGTGGCCTGTACCGCCTGCGCTGCCGGTTTTACCGATAATCGCCAGCACGATATCTTTCGCGGTAATGCCAGGAGCCGCTTTGCCCTTCACTTCAATCTTCATCGTTTTGGCGCGGCCCTGCTTCAGGGTCTGCGTCGCCAGAACGTGTTCAACCTCAGAAGTGCCAATCCCGAACGCCAGAGCGCCAAACGCGCCGTGTGTCGCGGTATGGGAGTCACCGCAGACGATGGTCATGCCCGGCAGGGTGATCCCTTGCTCAGGCCCCATCACGTGGACGATGCCCTGATAAGGATGGTTCAGGTCGTACAGCTCAACGCCAAATTCTTTACAGTTCTTAATCAGCTCCTGCATCTGGATACGCGCCATCTCACCCGAGGCATTAATGTCTTTGGTCTGGGTGGAAACGTTGTGATCCATCGTCGCGAAGGTTTTACCCGGCTGACGTACCGGACGCTTGTGCGCGCGCAGGCCGTCAAATGCCTGAGGAGAGGTCACTTCGTGTACCAGATGACGGTCAATGTACAGCAGCGGGGTTTCGTTTGGTGCCTCGTAAACAACGTGCGCATCAAACAACTTTTCATATAACGTTTTAGCCATGATTACACCCCTTCAGCGACATAGCGGGCAATGATGTCGCCCATTTCATCGGTACTGACTGCCGCCGTGCCGCGTGCTAAATCGCCGGTACGGACGCCTTCTTCTAACGCCCGGTTAATGGCGTGTTCAATTGCGGTTGCTGCATCGTCTGCATCCAGGCTGTAGCGCAGCAGCAGGGCCAGGGAGAGGATCTGCGCAATCGGGTTAGCGATGTTTTTACCCGCGATATCCGGTGCAGAACCGCCTGCCGGTTCATACAGACCAAAGCCTTCTTCATTCAGGCTTGCGGATGGCAGCATCCCCATGGAGCCGGTGATCATTGCGCACTCGTCAGAGAGAATATCGCCGAACAGGTTGGAGCACAGCAGCACGTCAAACTGGGACGGATCCTTAATCAGCTGCATGGTCGCGTTATCGATGTACATGTGCGACAGCGTGACGTCCGGGTACTGCTTAGCGACTTCACTGACGATCTCGCGCCACAGAATGGAAGATTGCAGCACGTTCGCTTTGTCAATGGAGGTCACTTTATGGCGACGTTTACGCGCAGACTCAAAGGCGATATGGGCGATACGTTCAATTTCGAAACGGTGATACACCTCGGTGTCGAACGCTTTTTCGTGTTGTCCGCTGCCTTCGCGTCCTTTTGGCTGACCGAAATAGATTCCGCCGGTCAGTTCACGCACGCACAGAATGTCGAATCCGTTGGCGGCGATATCCGCGCGCAGCGGGCAGAACTCTTCCAGACCCTGATACAGCTTCGCCGGACGCAGGTTGCTGAACAGCTTGAAGTGTTTACGCAGCGGCAGCAGCGCGCCGCGCTCTGGCTGCTCTGCTGGCGGCAGGTGTTCCCATTTTGGACCACCGACGGAACCAAACAGCACGGCATCGGCATTTTCACAGCCTTCCACGGTCGCTTTTGGCAGTGGCGTACCGTGGTTATCAATCGCAATACCGCCCACATCGTAGTGGCTGGTGGTGATTTTCATCGCAAAACGCGCGCGAACGGCTTCCAGTACTTTCAGCGCCTGTGCCATCACTTCCGGGCCAATACCGTCACCCGGCAACACAGCAATATGGTAATTCTTCGACATTACACGGTTTCCTTGTTGTTCTCTTTATTCTGAGCTTTGCGTTGCAACTCTTTTTCGACTTCGGCGGCGCGCCAGATGTTGTTCAGAACATGCACCATCGCCTTCGCGGAGGATTCAACGATATCTGTCGCCAGGCCCACGCCATGGAAGCGGCGGCCGTTGTAATTAACCACGATATCTACCTGACCCAGCGCATCTTTGCCGTGGCCCTTGGCCGTCAGGTCATATTTGACCAGCTCAACGTCGTACTCGGTGACGCGATTAATCGCCTGGTAAATCGCATCGACAGGGCCGTTACCGTTAGCTGCCTCTGCTTTAATTTCATCTCCGCAGGCCAGCTTGACCGAGGCGGTAGCGATGTCGCTGGAGCCGGACTGCACGTTAAAGTAATCCAGACGGAAGTGCTCCGGCTCTTCCTGCTGTTTGTTGATAAAGGCCAGTGCTTCCAGGTCGTAGTCGAAGACCTGGCCTTTTTTGTCGGCCAGCTTCAGGAACGCGTCATACAGCTGATCCATGTTGTAATCGCTGTCCTTATAACCCATCTCTTCCATACGGTGCTTAACCGCCGCACGGCCGGAACGGGAGGTCAGGTTCAACTGGACCTGGTTCAGACCGATGGATTCCGGGGTCATGATTTCGTAGTTTTCACGGTTCTTCAGCACGCCATCCTGGTGAATACCGGAAGAGTGTGCGAAGGCGCCAGTGCCGACAATCGCTTTGTTAGCCGGAATGGGCATGTTGCAAATCTGGCTGACGGTCTGGCTGGTGCGCCAGATTTCGTTGTGATTGATGCGGGTGTGCACGTCCATGATGTCTTTGCGCACTTTGATCGCCATGATCACTTCTTCCAGAGAACAGTTGCCCGCACGTTCGCCGATGCCGTTCATCGCGCCTTCAACCTGACGTGCCCCGGCGTGGACGGCGGCGATGGCATTGCCCACGGCCAGACCCAAATCATCGTGGGTGTGGACGGAGATAATTGCCTTATCAATATTTGGTACGCGGTCATACAGGCCGGTGATGATGTTGGAGAACTCAAACGGCATGGTGTAGCCGACGGTGTCCGGAATGTTGATGGTTTTCGCGCCCGCGTTGATCGCGGCTTCGACGACGCGCGCCAGGTCTTCGATTGGCGTACGACCCGCATCTTCACAGGAGAATTCAACGTCATCGGTATAGTTGCGTGCGCGCTTAACCATATAGACCGCACGCTCAATCACCTCATCCAGCGTGCTGCGCAGCTTGGTTGCGATGTGCATAGGAGAGGTCGCAATGAAGGTGTGAATACGGAACGCTTCAGCCACCTTCAATGACTCAGCGGCAACGTCGATATCTTTCTCTACGCAGCGCGCCAGGGCACACACGCGGCTGTTTTTAATGGTGCGGGCGATAGTCTGGACGGATTCGAAATCACCGGGAGACGAGACAGGGAAACCGACCTCCATCACGTCGACACCCATACGTTCGAGAGCCAGCGCGATCTGCAGTTTCTCTTTAACACTCAGGCTTGCCTGTAATGCCTGTTCACCGTCACGTAAAGTAGTATCGAAAATAATGACTTGCTGGCTCATGGGTTAGGTCCTTGTCAGTCTTAGGGCGCCTTGCTACGAGCATAAAAAAACCCGCGCAGTGGCGCGGGTTTTTAGTCTTACTGGTGACGATTCAACGCTGAATTTCGCCCGCCAGTCTACCGCGCACAGTGGATGCGTTTAGTAGTAGTAGACCGGTGAAACGAATGGTGCGTGTCATGAATCGTGCTCCGTTAAATTCAATATACTTTTAGTGGTACTGGATACGGCTGTTCATGTCAACCCCTGATGATGAAAACGGGCCCGACAGACTGAATCAATAGGCTATTCACTTTAGCTAATTGTGCTGGTTTTAGCTTTTTCGAACCGACTAATTGTCTAATTTTGGACTTAAGAAAAGAGTTGCAGAAACAAATAAATTAATTTTTTTAAAAATGAGTGAAATGTGTTGAAGAGGATGCTTAGAGCTTAAAGATTTTTAATATCATAAAGTTATAAATGAAGTGGATCTATTCCAGAACACTGAAAAACGAGCTGAGATAACAGATTGTTAACTAACTGTAGGGTGATAGCAATAATAGTTTAATCATACTTAAGTCATCATTAACCTGTCGGCAATTGTATATTTGTTTGGTTTATGGTTTCATTCAGTTCCTGAAGTCAAACATATCATTTTCGCTGATTAATGTTTGTTAATATAAAGTCTTTATATATTCTGAATTTTAAATAATTCTCTTTCGCTGATCGTATTTGCATGATAATGCACCTTTAAGGTTATTATCGTGCGTTGGCAAAGGAGTGTAGCGTGACAGTGGAGTCAGAAGTGGCAGAAAATAATATTAAAAAACCTCAAGTTGCTGATGGGATTAAACCGCAGTTACGCACGGTGGATCTTAATCTTCTGACGGTTTTTGATGCGGTCATGCAGGAACAGAATATCACCCGTGCAGCCCAATCGTTGGGGATGTCACAACCTGCTGTGAGTAATGCCGTTGCCAGGCTTAAGCTCATGTTTAACGACGAATTATTTGTCCGCTACGGGAGGGGGATCCAGCCTACGGCGCGCGCATTCCAGCTATTCGGCTCCATTCGTCAGGCGTTGCAACTGGTCCAAAATGAGCTGCCGGGATCGGGGTTTGAACCCTTAAGCAGCGAGCGCGTATTCCATCTTTGTGTCTGTAGCCCATTAGATAATTATTTAACGTCAATTATTTATAATAAAGTTGAAGAAATCGCACCAAATATCAATCTTGTTTTTAAATCATCCTTGAATCAAAACACGGAACATCAGTTACGCTATCAGGAGATCGAATTTGTTCTGGGGTATGAAGAGTTCCGTCGCCCGGAATTTTCCTGTGTGCCGCTGTTTAAAGATGAAATGGTTCTGGTCGCCAGCAAAAAACACCCACGTCTGAATTCTCCGATGCGAGAAAACGATGTTTATAACGAGCAGCATGCCGTTGTTGCACTCGACAGATATGCTTCTTTTAGCCTGCCGTGGTATGACACTGCGGATAAACAGGCGAGCGTGGCTTATCAGGGCATGGCTATGGTCAGCGTATTAAACGTGGTGTCCCAGACCCAGCTGGTGGCGATTGCGCCGCGCTGGCTGGCAGAAGAGTTTTCTGACCCTTTAAATCTGCAAATTTTGCCTCTGCCACTCAAGCTAAATAGCCGTACCTGTTATCTTTCCTGGCATGAAGCGGCGGGGCGAGATAAAGGACATCAGTGGATGGAAGAGTTGCTGGTGGGCATCTGCCGCCGGTAAAACGCATCAGGATAAATCGCATCGGATTGTGTGATTTATCCTGGTTTTTTTTAGATAATTGATATTTTGTTCTGTTGTTCTTTTTTTGGAGCTGCTCTCCGGCTCGCAAAAATAGATGATTTCCTGCATTGCCGCGCTTTTCAGTGATGATTTATCACCCCATCCTCTATTCCCAGAGTATTTAACCATATCCTCTGCTAACAGCTGCTTTTTCTGCTTTACGCACCGTTTATCTCTCCGGGTTTGCTAATTGCCTGCCTCATAACGAGCGGTTAAGGTAAAGAACACTCTGCAAAATATAAGATTGGTTTCTCCCAATCGTAAGACGGTGCGGAAATGAATTCGGCATTCCGTCTATAACAATATGCCTGGAGGCAAACCATGGAGATGTTGTCTGGCGCGGAAATGGTCGTTCGGTCACTGATCGATCAGGGCGTAAAGCAAGTGTTCGGCTACCCTGGTGGTGCAGTTCTCGATATTTATGATGCGCTGCACACGGTAGGGGGCATTGACCATGTTCTGGTACGTCACGAGCAGGCGGCGGTACACATGGCTGACGGTCTGGCGCGGGCGACGGGTGAAGTGGGCGTGGTGTTAGTCACTTCCGGCCCCGGCGCGACAAACGCCATTACCGGCATTGCGACAGCGTATATGGACTCTATCCCGCTGGTGATCCTCTCCGGGCAGGTAGCAACCTCACTGATCGGTTACGATGCGTTTCAGGAGTGCGACATGGTCGGGATTTCGCGTCCCGTTGTGAAGCACAGCTTCCTGGTCAAGCAAACGGAAGACATTCCTGGCGTACTGAAGAAAGCTTTCTGGCTGGCGGCGAGCGGACGCCCGGGACCAGTGGTGGTCGATCTGCCTAAAGATATCCTCAACCCGGCAAACAAGCTGCCTTATGTCTGGCCGGAAGCTGTCAGCATGCGCTCTTATAACCCCACAACGCAGGGGCACAAAGGTCAGATCAAGCGAGCGTTGCAAACGCTTCTGGCAGCCAAAAAACCGGTGGTCTATGTCGGTGGCGGGGCGATCAACGCTGCCTGTGAAGTCCAGCTTCGTGAACTGATTGAAAAACTCAACCTTCCCGTTGCATCGTCGCTGATGGGGCTGGGGGCGTTCCCCGCAACCCATCGTCAGGCGCTGGGTATGCTGGGCATGCACGGTACCTATGAAGCCAACATGACGATGCACCATTCCGATGTGATTTTTGCCGTCGGCGTGCGGTTTGACGATCGCACCACCAATAACCTGGCGAAGTACTGCCCTAACGCCACCGTACTGCATATTGATATCGATCCAACGTCAATTTCAAAAACGGTATCGGCTGATGTTCCTATCGTCGGTGATGCCCGGCAGGTTCTGGAGCAAATGCTGGATCTGCTGGCCCATGAGAGTGCAACCCAGCCGCTGGATGAGATCCGCGACTGGTGGCAGCAGATTGAACAGTGGCGCGCGCGTCAGTGCCTGAAATATGACACACAAAGTGAAAATATTAAGCCGCAGGCGGTCATTGAAGCGGTGTGGCGACTGACGAAAGGTGAGGCGTACGTAACCTCAGATGTGGGGCAGCATCAGATGTTTGCCGCCCTGTATTACCCGTTTGATAAGCCGCGACACTGGATCAACTCCGGTGGTTTAGGAACAATGGGCTTTGGTCTGCCTGCCGCGTTGGGCGTGAAGCTGGCGTTGCCGAATGAAACCGTCGTCTGCGTAACGGGGGACGGCAGTATTCAGATGAACATTCAGGAGCTGTCTACTGCGCTGCAATATGAATTGCCGGTACTGGTGCTGAACCTGAATAACGGTTATCTCGGTATGGTGAAGCAGTGGCAGGATATGATCTACTCTGGCCGTCACTCTCAATCCTACATGAAATCGCTGCCGGATTTTGTTCGCCTTGCTGAAGCTTACGGCCATGTTGGCATGCGGGTGACCGATCCGGCAGAGCTGGAAACAAAGCTCGCGCAAGCGCTTGAGCACGTTAAAAACAACCGCCTCGTCTTTATGGATGTGATTGTTGATGGGACCGAGCACGTTTATCCGATGCATATTCGTGGAGGTGGTATGGATGAAATGTGGTTAAGCAAAACGGAGAGAACCTGATATGCGCCGGATATTATCGGTTTTACTGGAAAATGAGTCTGGCGCACTGTCGCGCGTCATTGGCCTTTTTGCCCAGCGCGGCTATAACATTGAAAGCCTGACCGTTGCCCCGACGGAAGACCCAACGCTGTCGCGCATGACGATTCAAACCGTTGGCGATGAGAAAGTGCTTGAGCAAATTGAAAAACAGCTGCATAAGCTGGTTGATGTGCTGCGCGTGAGCGAGCTGGGGCAGGGGGCCTACGTTGAACGTGAGGTCATGCTGGTGAAAATCCAGGCCAGCGGCTACGGGCGTGAAGAAGTTAAACGCAATGCGGATATTTTCCGCGGACAAATTATCGACGTCACGCCTTCTCTTTATACGGTTCAGCTGGTCGGGACAAGCGACAAGCTGGATGCTTTTCTCGCGTCCGTGCGGGATGTTGCAAAAATTGTCGAGGTCGCGAGATCGGGTGTAGTGGGTCTGTCACGCGGCGAGAAAATCATGCGTTAGTTATCAAAAAGGTTCGCCTCTTTCTGCCCGGTCACCAAAGCCGGGCTTTTTTTTGCGTAATCAGCCGACAACGCAGATAAAAGCGGTTGCCGCGAAGGCTTTTCTGCGTTTAGATGTTAAAAGATTTAACCATAACCTTGACAGGGCCATGGATTCTTTTCTTTTTTTAAGGGGCAATTGTGAAACTGGATGAAATCGCCCGGCTAGCCGGCGTGTCACGAACAACGGCCAGCTATGTGATTAACGGTAAAGCAAAGCAGTACCGTGTCAGCGACAAGACCGTTGAAAAAGTTATGGCGGTGGTTCGTGAGCATAACTACCATCCGAATGCTGTCGCAGCCGGTCTGCGTGCCGGGCGTACCCGCTCTATTGGTCTGGTGATCCCTGACCTGGAAAATACCAGCTATACCCGTATCGCCAACTATCTCGAACGTCAGGCGCGCCAGCGCGGCTATCAACTGCTGATTGCCTGCTCTGAAGATCAGCCCGACAACGAGATGCGCTGCATTGAACATCTTCTCCAGCGCCAGGTGGATGCCATTATTGTTTCGACCTCCCTACCGCCAGAACATCCGTTCTACCAGCGCTGGGCGAACGACCCGTTCCCAATCGTTGCGCTGGATCGCGCGCTCGATCGCGAGCATTTCACCAGCGTCGTGGGTGCGGATCAGGATGATGCAGAAATGCTGGCCGCAGAGCTGCGAACTTTCCCCGCAGAAACTGTGCTGTATCTTGGCGCGCTGCCCGAGCTTTCCGTTAGCTTCCTGCGTGAGCAGGGGTTCAGAACCGCGTGGAAAGACGATCAGCGCGAGGTTAACTATCTCTATGCCAACAGTTACGAACGTGAAGCCGCAGCGCAGCTGTTCGAAAAATGGCTAGAGACACACCCGATGCCGCAGGCGCTATTCACCACGTCGTTTGCGCTGTTGCAGGGTGTCATGGATGTAACCTTACGCCGTGAAGGTAAACTTCCCTCTGACCTGGCGATTGCCACTTTTGGGGATAACGAGCTGCTCGACTTCCTTCAGTGTCCGGTGCTGGCGGTAGCACAGCGTCACCGTGATGTGGCTGAACGCGTGCTGGAGATTGTGCTGGCAAGCCTGGATGAGCCGCGCAAACCGAAGCCGGGCCTGACGCGTATCAAACGTAATCTCTATCATCGCGGAATTTTAAGCCGCCAAAAATGAAATGACCGGGGCGGGAAAGTCTGCCCCATTTTGCTGCGATAAATCGTCCGGATAATTCCCGGAGAGAAATTAGGATAATTCTTGTGAGATGATAATCGCCAATTTTTCTTAATTCATTTTGGCTTTTAAATTGTCCTTTAAAGAACATCTCAGCGATTTTAAACAGCTATCTTTGTATTATTTTGTTACAAACCCTATTCGGCCGATGAATATTCAGACGTTTTTCCTCCTCCTGTAGCTGCTTACGTGGCAACTGCCGCGCTTACCCGGTGCCAGAGTGAATCTGGCGCTGTTATCCCCTGAGAATCTGTCATAAAATGCTGCCCGCGTCGCAAACTGACACTTTATATTTATCTGCGATGATATTGAGTGAGCTTTAACGCTAGTGTGCATATTCGGTTTTTTTCTTACAAATATTCATAACGTTAATTTTGCCTCGCCAGTTGTGCAGTTATTAACCAGGACTGTTTATCTCTGTAAATAGAGGGCGTTCGAGTCCTTACAGGGAGAGTCCTGGCTTGACAAGCTTTTCCCTCGCTCCGTAAACTCCTTTAGGTGGGAATTTGTGGGTTAAAGTGGTGAGGAGGGGTGAGACTGGCATGTTCCGTGGAGCAACGTTAGTCAATCTCGACAGCAAAGGGCGTTTATCGGTACCAACCCGATATCGCGACCAGCTGATCGAGAACGCTGCGGGTCAAATGGTTTGCACCATTGACATTAACTCCCCCTGCCTGCTGCTTTACCCCTTGCCTGAATGGGAAATTATTGAGCAAAAGCTGTCGCGACTGTCGAGCATGAACCCGCAGGAACGCCGCGTGCAGCGGCTGTTATTGGGACATGCCAGTGAATGTCAGATGGATAACGCAGGGCGGTTACTGATTGCCCCTGTGTTACGGCAACATGCCGGTCTGACCAAAGAAGTGATGCTGGTCGGGCAGTTCAACAAATTTGAACTGTGGGATGAAACGACCTGGTATCAACAGGTCAAGGAAGATATCGACGCTGAGCAGTCTGATTCCGCGACATTATCGGAACGGCTGCAGGACTTGTCTCTATAAATATGATGGAAAATTATAAACACAAAACGGTGTTACTGGACGAGGCCGTAAACGGTCTGAATATTCGTCCGGATGGCATCTACATTGATGGCACGTTTGGTCGCGGTGGTCACTCGCGTTTGATTCTCTCCCAGCTCGGAGAGGAAGGCCGCCTGCTGGCAATCGATCGCGATCCGCAGGCAATTGCGGTTGCTCAGACCATCAATGACCCACGCTTTTCCATCGTGCATGGACCTTTTTCTGCGCTTGCAGATTATGTTGCTGAGCGCGGCCTGACGGGTAAGATCGACGGGATTCTTCTCGATCTTGGCGTCTCTTCACCCCAACTTGATGATGCCGAACGTGGTTTCTCCTTTATGCGTGATGGTCCGCTGGATATGCGGATGGATCCAACGCGCGGTCAGTCTGCCGCTGAGTGGTTACAGACCGCTGACGAAGCCGATATTGCATGGGTCATCAAAACGTTTGGCGAAGAGCGCTTTGGCAAACGAATCGCGCGCGCCATCGTTGAGCGTAATCGCATTGAGCCAATGACCCGCACCAAAGAGTTGGCCGAAGTGATCGCGGCGGCGACACCGGTGAAGGATAAGCACAAACATCCCGCGACCCGTACCTTCCAGGCGGTTCGCATCTGGGTAAACAGTGAACTGGAGGAAATAGAGCTGGCGCTAAAAAGCTCGCTCGACGTGCTGGCCCCGGGGGGGCGGTTATCCATCATCAGCTTCCATTCGCTGGAAGACCGTATTGTGAAACGCTTTATGCGTGAACAAAGCCGCGGTCCACAGGTGCCAGCGGGGCTGCCGATGACGGAAGAACAACTCAGGAAGCTGGGTGGCCGTCAGTTGCGAGCATTAGGCAAGTTGATGCCGGGCGAAGAAGAAGTGGCAGAGAATCCACGCGCCCGTAGTTCAGTGCTGCGTGTTGCAGAGAGGACGAACGCATGATCGGCAGAGTGACAGAGACCCTAAGCAAAGTTAAGGATTCGTTAGGAAGCAACGAGCGCCATGCCTTGCCTGGCGTGATCGGCGACGATCTTTTGCGGTTTGGGAAACTGCCACTCTGTCTGTTCATTTGCATCATTGTCACGGCAGTTACGGTGGTGACCACCGCCCACCATACACGTTTATTGACTGCGCAACGCGAGCAGATGGTACTGGAACGCGATGCGCTGGATATTGAATGGCGAAATCTGATCCTTGAAGAAAACGCGCTCGGCGATCACAGCCGGGTTGAACGGATCGCAACGGAAAAGCTGCAATTGCAGCATGTTGATCCTTCGCAGGAAAATATCGTAGTACAAAAATAAGGGAAAACGCGACGCATGAAAGCAGCGGCAAAAACGCTAAAACCAAAACGTCAGGAAGAACAGGCCAACTTTATCAGTTGGCGTTTTGCGTTGCTTTGCGGCTGCATTTTACTCGCTCTGGGTTTTCTGCTTGGACGCGTGGCCTGGCTACAAATCATCGCTCCTGACATGCTGGTACGCCAGGGTGACATGCGTTCCCTGCGCGTTCAGGAAGTGTCGACATCCCGTGGGATGATTACCGATCGCTCGGGTCGTCCGCTAGCGGTGAGCGTGCCGGTGAAGGCGATTTGGGCCGATCCTAAAGAACTGCATGATGCTGGCGGTATCACGCTTGATAACCGCTGGAAGGCCCTTGCGGATGCGCTGAAGATGCCGTTGGACCAGTTAGCTTCACGCGTGAATACGAACCCGAGAGGGCGCTTTATCTATCTGGCACGTCAGGTGAACCCTGACATGGCGGACTACATCAAAAAATTGAAGCTGCCGGGGATCCATCTGCGTGAAGAATCCCGTCGTTACTATCCATCCGGCGAAGTGACTGCTCACCTCATTGGCTTTACTAACGTCGATAGCCAGGGGATTGAAGGCGTTGAAAAAAGCTTTGATAAATGGCTTACCGGCCAGCCCGGCGAGCGCATTGTGCGTAAAGACCGCTATGGTCGCGTGATCGAGGATATTTCCTCAACGGACAGCCAGGCCGCACACAACCTTGCGCTGAGTATTGATGAGCGATTACAGGCGCTGGTTTACCGCGAACTGAACAATGCCGTGGCCTTCAACAAAGCGGAATCGGGCAGTGCTGTGTTAGTTGATGTCAGCACGGGTGAAGTGCTGGCGATGGCCAATAGCCCGTCCTACAACCCTAATAATCTTACCGGCACGCAGAAGGATGTTATGCGTAACCGTACCATCACCGACGTGTTCGAACCGGGTTCGACGGTTAAGCCGATGGTGGTCATGACTGCACTTCAGCGCGGTATCGTCAACGAAAACACCGTACTGAATACCATTCCATACCGAATTAACGGTCACGAAATCAAAGACGTGGCGCGCTACAGCGAATTGACCCTGACCGGGGTATTACAGAAGTCGAGTAACGTCGGCGTTTCAAAGCTGGCGTTAGCGATGCCGTCCTCAGCGTTAGTAGAGACTTACTCACGTTTTGGACTTGGAAAGGCGACCAATTTGGGGTTGGTCGGAGAACGCAGTGGCTTATATCCTCAAAAACAACGGTGGTCTGACATAGAGAGGGCCACCTTCTCTTTCGGCTACGGGCTAATGGTAACTCCGTTACAGCTAGCGCGAGTCTATGCAACGATTGGCAGCTATGGCGTCTATCGTCCGCTGTCGATTACTAAAGTTGATCCACCGGTTCCGGGCGAGCGTATCTTCCCGGAATCTGTCGTTCGTACCGTGGTGCACATGATGGAAAGCGTGGCGCTGCCTGGCGGCGGCGGCGTGAAGGCGGCGATCAAAGGTTATCGCATTGCCATCAAGACCGGTACAGCGAAAAAGGTGGGGCCAGACGGCCGCTACATCAACAAATATATTGCCTATACCGCAGGCGTTGCGCCTGCAAGCAATCCGCGTTTTGCGCTGGTGGTCGTAATAAACGATCCACAGGCGGGTAAATACTACGGCGGCGCCGTCTCCGCGCCTGTGTTCGGGGCTATCATGGGCGGCGTGTTACGCACCATGAACATTGAACCGGATGCGCTGGCGACGGGCGAAAAAAGTGAATTTGTAATTAATCAAGGCGAGGGTACAGGTGGCAGATCGTAATTTGCGCGACCTTCTCGCTCCGTGGGTGCCAAATGCACCGGAGCGAGCACTGCGAGAGATGGTACTGGACAGCCGCGTGGCTGCTTCTGGCGATCTTTTTGTGGCGGTGGTCGGTCATCAGGCGGACGGGCGTCGTTATATCCCGCAGGCGATTGCGCAAGGTGTGGCTGCCATTATTGCTGAGGCCAAAGATGAGGCAACCGACGGTGAGATCCGTGAAATGCACGGGGTGCCGGTTATCTATCTCAGCCAGTTAAACGAGCGTCTCTCCGCGCTGGCGGGACGTTTTTATCACGAACCTTCCGACCAGCTGCGTCTGGTCGGCGTGACGGGCACGAACGGTAAAACCACCACCACGCAGCTGATGGCGCAGTGGGCCCAGCTGTTGGGTGAAACCGGTGCAGTGATGGGTACCGTAGGTAACGGCCTGCTGGGCAAAGTGAGCCCGACGGAAAACACCACCGGCTCGGCGGTAGACGTACAGCATGTGCTTGCAGGTCTGGCTGGGCAGGGGGCAACCTTTGCTGCAATGGAAGTCTCTTCGCACGGTCTGGTACAGCATCGGGTTGCGGCGCTGAAATTTGCCGCTTCAGTGTTTACTAACCTGAGCCGCGATCATCTTGATTATCATGGTGATATGGAGCATTACGAAGCCGCGAAATGGCTGCTGTTCTCCACTCACCATTACGGACAAGCCATCATCAACGCCGACGACGAAGTGGGCCGCCGCTGGCTGGCGAAGCTGCCGGATGCGGTTGCGGTGTCGATGGAAGACCATATCAATCCGAACTGCCACGGACGCTGGCTGAAGGCGGTTGAGGTGAATTACCACGACAGTGGGGCGACAATCCGCTTTGCCTCTTCCTGGGGTGAAGGCGAAATTGAAAGCCGCCTGATGGGCGCGTTCAACGTCAGCAACCTGCTGCTGGCGCTGGTGACGCTGCTGGCGCTGGGTTATCCGATGGCTGAACTGCTGAAAACCTCAGCGCGTCTGCAGCCGGTTTGTGGCCGTATGGAAGTGTTCAACGCGCCGGGCAAACCGACCGTTGTGGTTGATTATGCCCACACGCCGGATGCGCTGGAAAAAGCGCTGGAAGCGGCGCGCCTGCACTGCGCCGGAAAACTCTGGTGCGTGTTTGGCTGCGGCGGCGATCGCGATAAAGGCAAACGCCCGCTGATGGGGGCTATTGCCGAGCAGTTCGCAGATATTCCGGTAGTAACCGATGACAACCCGCGTACGGAAGAGCCGCGCGCCATCATCAATGACATTCTGGCGGGCATGCTGGACGCGGGCCGTGCTCGCGTGGTGGAAGGCCGTGTGGAAGCCGTGACCAATACCATTATGCAGGCGCAGGAGAATGATGTTGTCCTCTTAGCGGGCAAAGGGCATGAAGATTATCAGATCGTTGGCAATCGCCGTCTGGACTACTCGGACCGCGTAACGGCAGCTCGTCTGCTGGGAGTCGTGGCATGATTAGCATCACGTTACGTCAGGCCGCTGCAATCCTGAAGGGCGACCTGCACGGGCAAGACCTGACCATTGATGCCGTAACGACGGACACCCGCAAAATCACCGCGGGGTGTCTGTTTGTGGCGCTGAAAGGCGAACGTTTTGACGCGCATGATTTTGCTGAACAGGCCAAAGAGAACGGCGCCGGTGCGCTGCTGGTCAGCCGCAAGCTCGATATCGATCTGCCGCAAATTGTGGTGAAAGATACGCGCCTCGCGTTCGGTGAGCTGGCCGCCTGGGTGCGTCAGCAAGTGCCTGCTCGCGTCGTCGCGCTGACCGGGTCATCCGGCAAAACGTCGGTGAAAGAGATGACGGCGGCGATCCTTGGCCAGTGCGGCAATACGCTTTATACCGCGGGCAACCTCAATAATGACATCGGCGTGCCGATGACATTGCTTCGCCTGACCAAAGAACATGACTATGCGGTGATCGAGTTAGGAGCAAACCACCAGGGCGAAATCGCCTGGACCGTGAGCCTGACTCGCCCGGAAGCTGCGCTGGTGAATAACCTCGCGGCTGCGCACCTGGAAGGCTTTGGCTCGCTGGAAGGCGTGGCGAAAGCGAAAGGTGAGATTTATACCGGCCTGCCGGATAACGGTATCGCTATTCTGAACGCCGATAACAACGACTGGCTGAACTGGCAGAGCATCATTGGCTCGCGTAAAACCTGGCGCTTCTCGCCAAATGCGGCCAACAGTGATTTTACGGCGACTAATATCCATGTGACGTCCCACGGCACCGAGTTCACCCTCACGACCCCAACGGGAGGCGTAGAGGTTCTGCTGCCGCTGCCGGGTCGCCATAACATCGCTAATGCCCTTGCGGCGGCGGCGCTGTCAACGGCGGTGGGCGCTTCACATGAGGCGATCAAAGCCGGGCTGGCGAACCTGAAAGCCGTGCCGGGTCGTCTGTTCCCGATTCAGCTTTCGGAAAACAAACTGCTGCTGGATGACTCCTACAACGCGAACGTTGGTTCAATGACTGCGGCGGTGCAGGTGTTATCCGAAATGCCGGGCTACCGCATCATGGTGGTTGGCGACATGGCAGAGCTGGGCGACGAAAGCGAAGCCTGTCATACCCAGGTTGGCGAAGCGGCGAAAGCTGCGGGGCTGGACTGTGTCCTGAGCGCAGGAAAACTAAGCCAGGCGATTAGCCAGGCCAGCGGCGTTGGCGAGCATTTTGCCGATAAAACCGCGTTGATTGAGCGCCTTAAGGCATTAATTACAGAAAAACAAATTGTGACAGTGTTAGTGAAAGGTTCACGTAGTGCCGCCATGGAACAGGTTGTGCACGCATTACAGGAGAACGGGACATGTTAGTTTGGCTGGCCGAACATTTGGTCAAATATTATTCAGGCTTTAACGTCTTTTCGTATCTGACGTTTCGCGCCATCGTCAGCCTGCTGACTGCGCTGTTCATCTCGTTGTGGATGGGCCCGCGCATGATTGCCCGTCTGCAAAAACTCTCTTTCGGCCAGGTTGTGCGTAACGACGGTCCGGAGTCGCACTTCAGCAAACGCGGTACCCCGACCATGGGCGGGATCATGATCCTGACCGCCATCGTCGTTTCCGTGCTGCTGTGGGCGTATCCCTCCAACCCGTACGTCTGGTGCGTTCTGACGGTACTGGTGGGTTATGGGATCATCGGTTTTGTTGATGATTACCGCAAAGTCGTTCGTAAAGATACTAAGGGCCTGATCGCGCGCTGGAAATATTTCTGGATGTCGGTGATCGCGCTTGGTGTAGCCTTCGCTCTGTATCTGGCAGGCAAAGACACACCGGCCACCGAGCTGGTCGTGCCGTTCTTTAAGGACGTGATGCCACAGCTGGGGCTGTTCTACATCCTGCTGGCCTACTTTGTGATTGTCGGCACGGGCAACGCCGTTAACCTGACGGACGGTCTGGATGGCCTGGCCATTATGCCAACCGTCTTTGTGGCCGCCGGTTTTGCGCTGGTGGCGTGGGCGACCGGTAACATGAACTTTGCGAGCTACCTGCACATCCCTTATCTGCGCCATGCGGGTGAGTTGGTGATCGTCTGTACGGCAATTGTCGGGGCGGGGCTGGGCTTCCTGTGGTTCAACACCTATCCGGCGCAGGTCTTTATGGGTGACGTCGGTTCTCTGGCTTTGGGCGGTGCGCTCGGCATTATCGCCGTGCTGCTGCGTCAGGAGTTCCTGCTGGTGATTATGGGCGGCGTGTTTGTGGTTGAAACCCTGTCGGTGATTTTGCAGGTAGGTTCCTTCAAGCTGCGCGGTCAGCGCATCTTCCGTATGGCGCCGATTCACCACCACTATGAACTGAAAGGCTGGCCGGAGCCGCGCGTGATTGTGCGCTTCTGGATTATTTCGCTGATGCTGGTGCTGATTGGCCTGGCAACGCTGAAGGTACGTTAATCATGGCAGATTACCAGGGCAAAAAAGTCGTTATCATCGGGTTGGGCCTCACGGGGCTCTCCTGCGTGGACTTTTTCCTCGCGCGCGGCGTGACGCCGCGCGTGATGGATACGCGTGTCTCTCCACCGGGTCTGGACAAACTGCCGGAACAGGTTGAACGCCACCTTGGTGGTCTGAATGATGACTGGCTGCTGGCAGCCGATTTGATTGTCGCCAGCCCGGGTATGGCGCTGGCGCACCCTTCGCTGAGCGCTGCCGCGGATGCGGGTGTGGAAATTGTCGGCGATATCGAGCTGTTCTGCCGTGAAGTGCAGGCGCCCGTTATCGCTATTACCGGTTCTAACGGTAAAAGCACCGTCACCACTCTAGTGGGTGAAATGGCGAAAGCGGCAGGCATGAACGTCGGCGTTGGCGGTAACATTGGTTTACCTGCTCTGATGCTGCTGGACAAAGGCTGCGAGCTGTTCGTGCTGGAACTCTCCAGCTTCCAGCTGGAAACGACTTCCAGCCTGCATGCTGCGGCTGCGACGATCCTCAACGTAACTGAAGATCATATGGACAGGTATCCATTTGGCCTGCAGCAATACCGTGCCGCTAAGCTGCGCGTTTATGAAAATGCAAAAGTCTGCGTTGTTAATGCCGATGACGCTCTGACGATGCCGGTGCGTGGCGCAGACGATCGCTGTATTAGCTTTGGTATTACGATGGGGGACTACCACCTGAACCGCCAACTGGGCGAAACCTGGCTGCGCGTGAAGGGTGAGAAAGTGCTGAACGTGAAAGAGATGAAGCTCACAGGTCAGCACAACTACACCAATGCCCTGGCGGCGCTGGCGCTTGCTGATGCTGTAGGGCTGCCGCGCTCCTCCAGCCTGAAAGCGTTAACCACCTTTTCTGGTCTGGCACACCGTTTCCAGCTGGCGCTGGAGCACAACGGCGTGCGCTGGATTAACGACTCCAAAGCCACCAACGTGGGTAGCACGGAGGCCGCGCTGAACGGGCTGCACGTTGACGGCACCCTGCATTTACTGCTGGGCGGCGACGGTAAATCAGCTGATTTTTCCTCGCTGAAGCCCTATCTCTCCGGCGATAACATTCGTCTTTACTGCTTTGGCCGTGACGGCAGCGAACTGGCTGAACTGCGCCCTGAAGTTGCCGAGCAAACCGAAACCATGGAACAGGCGATGCGGTTGATTGCCCCTCGCGTGAAGCCAGGCGATATGGTGCTGCTCTCTCCGGCCTGTGCCAGCCTCGATCAATTCAAGAATTTCGAACAGCGTGGTGATGTCTTTACCCGCCTGGCGAAGGAGTTAGGCTGATGCGTTTATCTCTCCCTCGCCTGAAAATGCCGCGCATGCCAGGATTTGGGATCCTGGCATGGCTGTTTGCGGCGCTCAAAGGCTGGGTAATGGGCTCTCGTCAAAAAGATAACGACAGCCTGATCATGTACGACCGCACGCTGTTCTGGCTCACGATGGGGCTGGCGGCGGTAGGCTTTATTATGGTGACGTCGGCATCAATGCCTGTCGGGCAGCGTCTGGCGAACGATCCTTTCCTGTTTGCCAAGCGTGATGGTCTTTACATTATCCTGGCGTTCTGTCTGGCGCTGGTGACCTTGCGTCTGCCGATGGAGTTCTGGCAGCGGCACAGTACGGCGATGCTGATCGCGTCGATTATTATGCTGCTGATCGTACTGGTGGTGGGCAGCTCCGTTAACGGGGCATCCCGCTGGATCGCCTTCGGCCCGCTGCGTATTCAGCCTGCGGAATTTACCAAGCTCTCCCTGTTCTGCTACCTGGCTAACTACCTGGTGCGTAAGGTAGATGAGGTGCGTAACAACCTGCGCGGCTTCTTAAAACCGATGGGCGTGATTCTGGTGCTGGCGGTATTACTGCTGGCGCAGCCTGACCTCGGTACCGTTGTCGTGCTGTTCGTTACCACCCTGGCCATGCTGTTCCTGGCGGGCGCGAAGCTGTGGCAGTTCATCGCTATTATCGGGATGGGGATTTCGGCGGTTGTGCTGCTGATCCTCGCCGAGCCTTACCGTATTCGCCGTGTGACCTCGTTCTGGAACCCGTGGGAAGATCCGTTCGGCAGCGGTTATCAGCTGACGCAGTCGCTGATGGCCTTTGGTCGCGGTGAAGTCTGGGGACAGGGGCTGGGGAACTCGGTACAGAAACTCGAGTATTTACCGGAAGCGCATACTGACTTCATCTTCTCCATTATTGCGGAAGAACTGGGTTATATCGGTGTGGTATTAGCGCTATTAATGGTATTCTTCGTCGCTTTCCGCGCCATGTCCATCGGCCGGAAAGCGCTGGAGATCGATCACCGCTTCTCAGGCTTCCTGGCCTGCTCAATTGGTATCTGGTTTAGCTTCCAGGCATTGGTTAACGTCGGGGCCGCAGCGGGTATGCTGCCGACCAAAGGTCTGACGTTGCCGTTGATCAGTTATGGTGGTTCCAGTCTGTTGATTATGTCGACGGCCATCATGCTGTTGTTGCGCATAGATTATGAAACGCGTCTGGAAAAAGCCCAGGCGTTTACACGAGGTTCACGATGAATCAACCGAAGCGGTTAATGGTGATGGCAGGCGGTACCGGTGGACACGTGTTCCCGGGACTGGCGGTTGCGCACCATTTAATGGAACAGGGCTGGCAGGTACGCTGGCTGGGAACCGCAGACCGCATGGAAGCCGATCTGGTACCGAAGCACGGTATCGAGATCGACTTTATTCGTATTTCCGGCCTTCGGGGCAAAGGCCTCAAGGCAATGCTGCTGGCTCCGGTGCGTATTTTTAACGCCTGGCGTCAGGCGCGCACCATCATGAAGCGCTTTAAGCCTGATGTGGTGCTGGGCATGGGCGGGTATGTCTCGGGCCCTGGCGGGCTGGCGGCGTGGTCGTTAGGTATTCCCGTCGTGCTGCATGAGCAGAACGGTATTGCCGGTCTGACCAACAAGTGGCTGGCGAAAATCGCTACCAAAGTTATGCAGGCGTTTCCCGGCGCGTTCCCGAAAGCGGACGTGGTGGGTAATCCGGTGCGTGTCGACGTGCTGGCGCTACCGCTGCCGGATGCTCGCCTGACGGGCCGTGAAGGGCCGGTTCGTGTGCTAGTCGTCGGGGGCTCTCAGGGCGCACGCATTTTAAACCAGACGATGCCGCAAGTTGCCGCAAAGCTGGGCGATACCGTGACCATCTGGCACCAGAGCGGGAAAGGCGCTCAGCAGACCGTTGAGCAAGCTTATGCAGACGAAGGTCAGCCGCAGCATAAAGTCACTGAGTTTATCGACGACATGGCGGCAGCGTATGCCTGGGCCGATGTCGTGGTCTGTCGTTCAGGCGCGCTGACGGTGAGCGAGATCGCCGCCGCCGGTCTGCCGGCCCTGTTTGTGCCGTTCCAGCACAAAGACAGACAGCAGTACTGGAATGCGCTGCCGCTTGAGAAAGCCGGTGCGGCGAAGATATTTGAGCAGCCACAATTTACCGCCGACGCGGTCGCCACCACCCTGGCGGGCTGGGACAGAGACGCACTGCTGGAGATGGCACAACGCGCGCGCGCGGCCGCTATCCCTGATGCGACGGAACGGGTGGCAAAAGAAGTGAGCCTGGCAGCCCAGGCTTAACCCTCGCAGCGCGTGTTGCGCTGCACGAATTTTAAGTAGTCGATGGCGTTTAGAGAATGAATACACAACAACTGGCAAAACTGCGTTCAATCGTGCCCGAGATGCGTCGCGTCCGGCACATTCACTTTGTTGGCATCGGTGGTGCTGGCATGGGCGGTATTGCCGAAGTGTTAGCTAACGAAGGCTATCAGATCAGCGGGTCTGACCTGGCGCCAAACCCTGTTACGCAGCAGCTGGCGTCGCTTGGGGCGACTATCTATTTCAACCATCGTCCGGAAAACGTGCGCGATGCGAGCGTGGTGGTGGTCTCAAGCGCCATCTCCTCTGACAACCCTGAAATCGTTGCTGCGCACGAAGCGCGCATTCCGGTGATCCGCCGTGCAGAAATGCTGGCGGAACTGATGCGTTTTCGTCACGGCATCGCCATTGCCGGGACCCACGGTAAAACCACGACCACGGCGATGGTTTCCAGTATTTATGCGGAAGCGGGGCTCGATCCGACGTTCGTCAACGGCGGTCTGGTAAAAGCCGCGGGCGTGCATGCACGTCTGGGCCACAGTCGTTATCTGATAGCTGAAGCGGATGAGAGCGACGCGTCGTTCCTGCACCTGCAGCCGATGGTGGCGATTGTCACTAACATCGAAGCTGACCATATGGATACCTACCAGGGCGACTTCGAGAACTTAAAGCAGACCTTCATCAACTTCCTGCACAACCTGCCGTTCTATGGACGTGCGGTAATGTGCGTAGACGATCCGGTGATCCGCGAGCTGCTGCCGCGCGTGGGTCGTCAAATCACCACCTACGGCTTCAGCGAAGACGCTGACGTTCGCGTGGAGGAGTACAAACAGATTGGTGCGCAGGGACACTTCACGCTGGCGCGTCAGGACAAAGAACTGCTGCACGTCACGCTGAATGCACCAGGTCGCCATAATGCCCTCAATGCCGCAGCGGCAGTGGCCGTCGCGACGGAAGAAGGCATTGATGATGATGCGATTCTGCGCGCGCTGGAAAGCTTCCAGGGCACCGGTCGTCGCTTCGACTTCCTCGGTGAATTCCCGCTGGACGCCGTAAACGGTAAAGCCGGCACTGCGATGCTGGTGGACGACTACGGCCACCATCCGACCGAAGTGGACGCCACCATTAAAGCCGCACGCGCGGGCTGGCCTGACAAAAATCTGGTTATGATCTTCCAGCCGCACCGCTTCACGCGTACGCGCGATCTGTATGACGATTTCGCCAGCGTCCTGTCACAGGTAGACACCCTGTTAATGCTGGACGTATACGCCGCAGGCGAGACGCCGATTCCAGGGGCCGACAGCCGCTCCCTGTGCCGTACAATCCGTGGACGCGGTAAGGTTGACCCTATTCTGGTTTCTGACCCTGCACAGGTAGCGGAAATTCTGGCACCGGTCCTGACGGGTAACGATTTGATTCTGATTCAGGGCGCGGGAAATATCGGCAAAATCGCCCGTACCTTAGCTGAAATCAAACTGAAGCCGCAAACCCAGGAGGATGAGCATCATGGCTGATAAGATTGCTGTCCTGTCTGGCGGCACCTCTGCTGAACGCGAGGTTTCCCTGAATTCCGGCGCGGCTGTGCTGGCGGGCCTGCGGGAGGGTGGCGTCAATGCGCACCTGGTCGATCCAAAAGAGGTTGACGTGACGCAATTAAAAGCCATGGGCTTCGATAAAGTCTTTATCGCTTTGCATGGCCGTGGTGGTGAAGACGGAACCCTGCAGGGGCTTCTGGATCTGCTCGGCCTGCCGTACACCGGCAGCGGCGTGATGGCTTCCGCTATCTCAATGGATAAACTGCGCAGCAAGCTGCTGTGGCAGGGCGCAGGTTTACCTGTTGCGCCATGGGTGGCACTGACGCGTCGCGAATTTGAATTGGGCCTGCCGGATAGCGTTAATGCACGCATTGCTGAACTGGGCTTACCGGTTATTGTAAAGCCCAGCCGGGAAGGCTCCAGCGTGGGAATGTCCAAAGTCGACAAAGCTGACGATTTAGCGTCCGCTTTTGCACTGGCATTTCAACATGATGATGAAGTTTTGGTAGAGAAATGGCTCAGCGGGCCGGAATTTACCGTCGCGATGCTTGGCGAAGAAATTTTACCGTCAATCCGTATCCAACCCGCTGGAGTCTTCTATGATTATGAGGCGAAGTATCTCTCTGATGAGACGCAATATTTCTGCCCAAGTGGTCTTGAAGCTGAGCGTGAAGCCGATTTACAGTCCCTGGTGCTTAAAGCCTGGCATGTTCTGGGTTGCCAGGGCTGGGGACGCATCGATGTGATGCAGGACAAAGATGGACAATTTTATCTGCTGGAAGCCAACACCTCTCCGGGTATGACGAGCCACAGCCTTGTGCCGATGGCCGCGCGTCAGGCGGGGATGAGTTTCTCGCAGTTAGTCGTACGCATTCTGGACCAGGCGGGCTGATATGTCTCAGGCTGCATTGAACACGCGCAACCGCGATGACGAGGACGAATACACCTCTTCACGCCGCAGCAATGGAACGCGTCTTGCAGGCATCATTTTCCTGCTCGGGGTGCTGTGCACCGTGTTTATCAGCGGCTGGATGGTCCTGGGCTGGATGGAAGATGCGCAGCGGTTGCCGCTCTCTAAGCTGGTGGTCACCGGTGAGCGTCACTACACGCGTAACGACGATATTCGCCAGTCAATACTGGCGCTGGGTTCGCCTGGCACCTTTATGACGCAGGACGTCAATATTATTCAGAGTCAGATAGAACGTCTGCCATGGATAAAACAGGCGAGCGTAAGAAAGCAATGGCCTGATGAATTGAAGATTCATCTGGTTGAATATGTGCCGATTGCGCGTTGGAATGATCAGCACATGGTTGACGCAGACGGAAATTCCTTCAGCGTCCCGGCCGATCGTGTCAACAAGCAAAATTTACCGATGTTGTATGGCCCTGAAGGCAGCGAAAACGAAGTGTTACAGGGTTTTCGCGAAATGGGTCAGGTGCTGGCGAAGGACAGGTTTACGTTAAAAGATGCTGCCATGACGGCGCGCCGTTCCTGGCAGCTGACGTTAACGAACGGCATTAAGCTCAACCTGGGACGCGGGGACACCATGAAGCGTCTGGCGCGTTTTGTCGAACTTTACCCGGTTTTACAGCAGCAGGCACAGACTGACGGCAAACGGATAAGCTACGTTGATTTGCGCTATGACTCAGGCGCAGCAGTCGGTTGGGTACCGGCTCCGGTCGAGGAACCTAATCAGCAACAGAATCAGGCACAGGTACAGGCAGAACAACAATGATCAAGGCGACGGACAGAAAACTGGTAGTTGGACTGGAGATTGGCACCGCGAAGGTTGCCGCTTTAGTAGGGGAAGTTCTGCCCGACGGTATGGTCAATATCATTGGCGTAGGCAGTTGCCCGTCCCGTGGTATGGATAAAGGTGGGGTAAACGATCTTGAATCGGTGGTGAAATGCGTTCAGCGCGCCATCGATCAGGCTGAACTGATGGCAGATTGCCAGATTTCGTCTGTCTATCTGGCCCTTTCTGGTAAGCACATTAGCTGCCAGAACGAAATTGGTATGGTGCCGATTTCCGAAGAAGAAGTGACGCAGGAAGACGTTGAAAACGTAGTGCACACGGCGAAATCCGTGCGTGTCCGCGACGAACATCGCGTGCTGCATGTCATTCCGCAGGAATATGCGATTGACTACCAGGAAGGGATCAAGAACCCGGTCGGTCTTTCTGGCGTACGTATGCAGGCAAAAGTGCACCTGATCACATGTCACAACGATATGGCGAAGAACATTGTAAAAGCCGTTGAACGTTGTGGCCTGAAAGTTGACCAACTTATTTTCGCGGGTCTGGCGGCAAGTTATTCCGTGCTGACCGAAGATGAACGTGAACTGGGTGTCTGTGTGGTCGATATTGGTGGTGGTACAATGGATATCGCCGTCTATACCGGCGGTGCGTTGCGCCACACTAAAGTGATCCCTTATGCCGGGAACGTTGTGACCAGCGATATTGCTTACGCTTTTGGTACGCCGCCGAGCGATGCAGAAGCAATTAAAGTGCGCCACGGCTGTGCGCTGGGGTCTATCGTTGGCAAAGATGAGAGCGTTGAAGTGCCGAGCGTCGGTGGTCGTCCACCGCGTAGCCTGCAGCGCCAGACGTTGGCAGAGGTGATTGAGCCGCGCTATACCGAGCTGCTCAACCTGGTCAACGAAGAGATTTTACAGTTACAGGAACAGCTTCGTCAGCAGGGTGTTAAGCATCATCTTGCGGCGGGGATTGTATTAACCGGCGGTGCAGCGCAAATTGAAGGTCTTGCGGCCTGTGCTCAGCGCGTGTTCCATACGCAGGTGCGTATTGGTGCGCCGCTGAATATCACCGGTTTAACGGATTATGCTCAGGAGCCGTATTATTCAACGGCTGTGGGCCTGCTTCACTACGGGAAGGAATCTCATCTCAGTGGTGAAGCAGAAGTGGAAAAACGCGTCTCAGTGGGGTCGTGGGTCAAACGACTGAACAACTGGTTGCGAAAAGAGTTTTAATTTTTTTAAGAGACCGGAGAGAATTAGCGGTCTCGGGCGACAGGCACAACGGAGAGAGAAATTATGTTTGAACCTATGGAACTGACCAACGACGCGGTGATTAAAGTCATCGGCGTCGGTGGCGGCGGCGGTAACGCCGTAGAGCATATGGTGCGTGAACGCATTGAAGGTGTTGAATTCTTCGCAGTTAACACCGATGCGCAGGCACTGCGTAAGACGGCTGTAGGCCAGACTATCCAGATCGGCGGTGGTATCACCAAAGGGCTGGGAGCAGGGGCTAACCCGGAAGTTGGTCGCAATGCGGCTGAAGAAGATCGTGAAGCGCTGCGCGCTGCACTGGAAGGTGCGGACATGGTCTTCATCGCAGCAGGTATGGGTGGCGGTACGGGTACCGGCGCAGCACCTGTTGTGGCTGAAGTAGCTAAAGATTTAGGTATCCTGACCGTTGCTGTCGTGACCAAGCCTTTCAACTTTGAAGGCAAGAAGCGTATGGCGTTCGCGGAGCAGGGTATCACCGAGCTGTCCAAGCATGTGGACTCGCTGATCACCATCCCTAACGACAAGCTGTTGAAGGTTCTGGGGCGCGGTATCTCCCTGCTTGACGCATTCGGTGCAGCAAACGACGTGCTGAAAGGCGCGGTCCAGGGTATCGCTGAACTGATTACCCGTCCTGGCCTGATGAACGTTGACTTTGCAGACGTTCGCACCGTGATGTCCGAAATGGGCTACGCGATGATGGGCTCTGGCGTGGCGAGCGGTGAAGATCGTGCAGAAGAAGCAGCTGAAATGGCCATTTCTTCTCCACTGCTGGAAGATATCGATCTGTCTGGTGCGCGCGGTGTGCTGGTCAACATTACCGCTGGCTTTGACCTGCGTCTGGATGAGTTCGAAACCGTGGGTAACACTATCCGTGCGTTCGCCTCTGACAACGCTACCGTGGTAATCGGTACTTCTCTTGACCCTGAAATGAACGACGAGCTGCGTGTTACCGTTGTTGCTACCGGTATCGGCATGGACAAACGTCCTGAGATCACCTTAGTGACTAACAAGCAGACTCAGCAACCGGTAATGGATCGTTACCAGCAGCACGGTATGTCTCCTCTGACTCAGGAGCAGAAACCGGCCGCGAAAGTGGTGAACGACCCAACGCCGCAAACGGCGAAAGAGCCAGATTATCTGGATATCCCGGCGTTCCTGCGTAAGCAAGCTGACTAAGAATTGGCTGGAATTTGGGGATTTGCGCTCTTTGTGCTAAACTGGCCCACCGTTAGTGATATACACTCTCGGTTGGATAGTTAATTTGGCGAGATTATACGATGATCAAACAAAGGACACTTAAACGTATCGTTCAGGCGACGGGTGTCGGTTTACATACCGGCAAGAAAGTCACGCTGACGTTACGCCCTGCGCCGGCCAATACCGGGGTCATCTATCGTCGCACCGACTTGAATCCACCGGTAGATTTTCCGGCCGATGCCAAATCTGTGCGTGATACTATGCTCTGTACTTGTCTGGTTAACGAGCATGACGTGCGGATTTCTACCGTTGAGCACCTGAACGCCGCCCTGGCGGGACTGGGTATCGACAACATTATTGTTGAAGTCGATGCGCCAGAAATCCCGATTATGGATGGCAGTGCTGCACCGTTCGTCTATCTGTTGCTGGATGCTGGCATCGAAGAACTGAACTGCGCGAAGAAATTTGTTCGCATCAAAGAGACCGTTCGCGTCGAAGATGGCGACAAATGGGCTGAATTCAAACCGTACAATGGTTTCTCGTTGGACTTTACCATCGACTTTAACCATCCGGCGATTGACTCCAGCACCCAACGCTATGCGATGAACTTCTCTGCCGATGCGTTTATGCGCCAGATAAGCCGAGCCCGTACGTTTGGCTTCATGCGTGATATCGAATATCTGCAGTCCCGCGGCCTGTGCCTGGGCGGCAGCTTCGATTGTGCCATCGTTGTTGACGATTATCGCGTACTGAACGAAGACGGCCTGCGTTTCGAAGATGAATTCGTTCGTCACAAAATGCTGGATGCTATCGGCGACCTGTTCATGTGTGGTCACAACATCATTGGTGCATTTACCGCGTTCAAATCCGGTCATGCGCTGAACAACAAACTGTTGCAGGCCGTCCTGGCAAAACAGGAAGCCTGGGAATATGTGACCTTCGAAGACGAAGCTGAGCTGCCGCTGGCTTTCAAAGCACCGAGCATGGTTCTGGCGTAACGGTTCACGCCGTTTCGTAAAAAAATCGACTGGTTAACCTGGTACTCTCTCCGACCAGGAAGACCAGTCGTTTTTATTTTTACCCTTCTTAGTTTGCCCCAGCGTTATCTCTTGTTTGTCTTTCGCAGAAAATGTGTGCGTTAGCTGCATTCTTGACCGTTTTTCCCCGCGGCGGCACCTCATTCCTGCTGATGTGCATTGGCTTTAGTGATACTATCTGGGCGCTAAAAGAATAACTGAACTCAGCCTCTGCAAGGCTGGCTTATTGGGTGGAGCAGGTGAGCGGAATACTGACGCGCTGGCGACAATTTGGCAGACGTTACTTCTGGCCGCATCTCTTATTAGGGATGGTCGCGGCGAGCTTTGGCTTGCCTGCGCTCAGCAACAGTGCCGAAGCGGCGACGCCCGCAAAAACCTCCACGACTAAACACGATTTCAACACGCGGGTTAACTTCACTAATCTTGCGTGGCTTGAAGCCAGCCGCCGTCCAAACTTCACCGTCGATTACTGGCACCAGCACGCTATCCGCACGGTTATCCGCCATCTGTCGTTTGCGATGGCACCGCAGGCCATGCCTGTTGCGCAAGAGGCGCTGCCGGTGCAGGCTCAGCATCTTGCCCTGCTGGACACGCTCAACGCGCTTCTCACGCAGGACAGCCAGCCGCCGGTCATAGTTCGTCAGTCGACGCAACGTGAGTTTGTTTCACCTGTTTCATTCTCTGTTTCAACCTGGATTAGCCAGGCTCACGGCATTCGCGCCGGGCCGCAACGCCTCAGCTAAATTAACTTTTTCAATACCTTAATTTATCTGCCCACAATGGGGCGTTTGAGAATTTATTATGCTAATCAAATTGTTAACTAAAGTTTTTGGTAGTCGTAACGATCGTACCCTGCGCCGTATGCGCAAAGCAGTTGCCGTCATCAACGGTATGGAACCGGCGATGGAGAAGCTCTCTGATGACGAGCTTAAAGCGAAAACAGCGGAATTTCGTGCGCGTCTGGAAAAAGGTGAAACCTTAGAAAGCCTGATCCCGGAAGCGTTTGCTGTCGTGCGCGAAGCGAGTAAGCGCGTGTTCGGCATGCGTCACTTCGACGTTCAGCTGCTGGGTGGTATGGTGCTCAACGAGCGCTGCATCGCGGAAATGCGTACCGGTGAAGGTAAAACCCTGACCGCAACGCTGCCGGCTTACCTGAACGCGCTGACCGGTAAAGGCGTTCACGTCGTTACCGTCAACGACTATCTGGCGCAGCGTGACGCCGAAAACAACCGTCCACTTTTCGAATTCCTCGGTATGACTGTCGGCATCAACATGTCCGGCCTGCCTGCGCCAGCCAAGCGTGAAGCGTATAACGCGGATATTACCTACGGTACCAACAACGAATACGGCTTCGACTACCTGCGTGACAACATGGCGTTCAGCCCTGAAGAGCGCGTCCAGCGTAAGCTGCACTACGCGCTGGTGGATGAGGTGGACTCCATCCTGATCGATGAAGCGCGTACTCCGCTTATCATCTCCGGCCCGGCTGAAGACAGCTCCGAGATGTACCGTAAAGTCGACAAAATCATTCCACACCTGCTGCGTCAGGAGAAAGAGGACTCCGACACCTTCCAGGGTGAAGGCCACTTCTCCGTTGATGAAAAAGCGCGCCAGGTTAACCTGACCGAACGCGGTCTGGTGAAAATTGAAGAGCTGCTGGTCGCTGAAGGCATCATGGAAGAGGGTGAGTCCCTGTACTCCCCAAGCAACATTATGTTGATGCACCACGTGACCGCTGCGCTGCGTGCCCACGCGTTGTTCACCCGCGACGTCGACTACATCGTGAAAGACGGTGAAGTGATCATCGTCGATGAACACACCGGCCGTACCATGCAGGGGCGTCGCTGGTCTGACGGTCTGCACCAGGCTGTAGAAGCCAAAGAAGGCGTGGATATTCAAAACGAAAACCAGACGCTGGCGTCTATCACCTTCCAGAACTACTTCCGTCTGTATGAGAAGCTGGCAGGGATGACCGGTACCGCCGATACCGAAGCGTTTGAATTCAGCTCCATCTACAAGCTGGATACCGTGGTTGTTCCAACCAACCGTCCGATGATCCGTAAGGATATGCCGGATCTGGTGTACATGACCGAAGCGGAAAAAATCCAGGCAATCATTGAAGACATTCGCGAACGTACCGCAAAAGGCCAGCCGGTTCTGGTGGGGACCATCTCCATCGAGAAATCCGAAGTGGTTTCCAACGAGCTGACCAAAGCAGGCATCAAGCACAACGTTCTGAACGCCAAGTTCCACGCTAAAGAGGCAGACATTGTTGCGCAGGCGGGTTATCCGGCTGCCGTCACCATCGCCACCAACATGGCGGGTCGTGGTACCGATATTATGCTGGGCGGTAGCTGGCAGGCTGAAGTGGCTGAGCTGGAAAACCCAACGCCAGAACAGATTGCGCAGATCAAAGCCGACTGGCAGGTTCGTCATGACGCCGTTCTGGCTTCCGGCGGTCTGCACATCATCGGTACGGAGCGTCACGAATCGCGTCGTATTGATAACCAGCTGCGTGGTCGTGCGGGTCGTCAGGGTGATGCCGGTTCATCCCGCTTCTACCTGTCTATGGAAGATGCGCTGATGCGTATTTTTGCTTCCGACCGCGTATCCGGCATGATGCGTAAGCTGGGGATGAAACCTGGCGAAGCCATTGAGCACCCGTGGGTGACCAAAGCGATCGCGAACGCACAGCGTAAAGTGGAAAGCCGCAACTTTGATATTCGTAAGCAACTGCTGGAATATGATGACGTGGCTAACGATCAGCGTCGTGCGATCTACACCCAGCGTAACGAACTGCTGGACGTCTCCGACGTGAGCGAAACCATCAATAGCATTCGTGAAGATGTGTTTAAAGCCACCATCGACGCGCATATTCCACCGCAGTCTCTGGAAGAAATGTGGGATATCGAAGGCCTGCAGGAACGCCTGAAAAACGACTTTGACCTCGATCTGCCAATCAAAGAGTGGCTGGATAAAGAGCCTGAGCTGCACGAAGAGACCTTGCGTGAACGTATCTTTGAAACCGCGCTGGACGTATACAAGCGTAAGGAAGAGGTTGTTGGCGCTGAGATGATGCGTCACTTTGAAAAAGGCGTGATGCTGCAGACTCTGGACTCCCTGTGGAAAGAGCACCTGGCGGCGATGGACTACCTGCGTCAGGGTATCCACCTGCGTGGCTATGCGCAGAAAGATCCGAAGCAGGAATACAAGCGTGAATCCTTCTCCATGTTTGCGTCTATGCTGGAGTCACTGAAGTATGAAGTGATTAGCACCCTGAGCAAGGTTCAGGTGCGCATGCCGGAAGAGGTAGAAGCGATGGAGCAGCAGCGTCGTGAAGAAGCCGAGCGTCTGGCACAAATGCAACAGCTGAGCCACCAAACCGACGACAGCGAAGCTGCAGCGGCGATCGCCGCGCAGACCGGCGATCGTAAAGTGGGTCGTAACGATCCGTGCCCGTGTGGTTCCGGTAAAAAGTACAAGGCGTGCCACGGCCGTCTGAGCTAAGTTCATAAAAAAACAAAAAGGCGCAGATTTCTGCGCCTTTTTTATGGAAGCGACACTATGAAAATACTGCAAATTGCCGTCGGGATTATCCGCAACCCGCAAAACCAAATCTTCATCACCCAGCGCGCTGCCGACGCCCACATGGCAAACAAGTGGGAGTTTCCGGGCGGTAAAATCGAGTCAGGTGAAACGCCGGAAGAGGCGCTGGTTCGCGAGCTTCAGGAAGAGGTGGGGATCACCCCGCATGGCGCAACGCTGTTTGATAAGCTTGAATACCAGTTTCCGGACAGGCACATCACGCTGTGGTTTTGGCTGGTGGAAAACTGGGAGGGTGAACCCTGGGGAAAAGAGGGACAGCCGGGTAACTGGGTGGAACTTCAGGCAAGTGATGCCGAAAAATTCCCGCCAGCCAATGAGCCTGTGATCCTCCGGTTAGCCGCACAATCGTAGGCCTGCTAAGCGAAGGCCAGCAGGCGTTACTGATTACTGCTGGGTTTCGCTCCAGTCGTCGCTGTCCGAGAGACCGCCTTCACTTGGAATGCGTTTCTCTTCCGCCGCCCATTCGCCCAGATCAATGAGCTGGCAGCGCTTGCTGCAGAATGGGCGGAACGGACTCACTTCGCCCCATACAACGGTTTTGCCGCAGGTCGGGCAGCTTACGGTGGTGACATCAGACATCGGCACTCCTTAACAACAGGCCAGTTCAAAATCGAGACGTTCCGGCACGGTGCCATTTTCACTGTCCAGCGGCATAAAGCGAATCGCAAAACGGCTCTTATGCCCGGAAATCTGCGGGTAAAGCTGTTCGCCAAGCGATAAATTCAGGCGCAGAAGATCGGCATCATCACCGTTATCCTGGTAGAAACCATTCAGGCTGGTTTGCTTGCGGAACGGCGCAGAGTTACGTATCAGGTCGAGGATCAGCGACAGCGTCTGGTGCATAGGCTCCAGGCTTGCCAGCCAGCTGTTCACCTGCGCGTCACGCTGAGCCTGTGGCATATGTAGCCACATATGCAGCGTCGGCAGGTCGAAGCTACAGCAGCCGCCAGGGATGCTCAGGCGCTGGCGCACCAGACCAATCAGGCGGTCTTCGCGCAAAAACTGCCCGACGCGTGGCGCGGCCATCAGGACGGCGCTACTGCTTTTCAACTGCTGGCGGAGCGCGTCGATACGGCTCTGATCTACGCCGGGGACTTCTGTCCATGCCTGCAATTTACGCTGCTGGCGCTCCAGCTCTTTGAGTAATTCTGTGCGGACATCACCGCGTTCAATCACATCCAGCAGATCGCCTACGTTGCGGAAGAAGTGCAATGCGGTGGCATGATCGTTAACCGGCAGATGTTGTGAAAGTTGTTGAATAAGAAATTCGATACGCAGCCAGGTGCGCATTTTTTCGTTGAGCGGATGCTCAAAAAGGATGTGTGTCGACATTATGGTTTTTCCTGTGCAACGGCCTGCGCGGCGAACGTCAGATACTGCGCGTGCAGACGGGCAACATCCGATGCAATGGCATCTGGTGCGCCGTTATTATCAATAACATCATCCGCCACGGCAAGACGCTGAGCGCGCGTAGCCTGAGCGGCAAGAATTTGTTCAGCATGCTCCCGCGAAACGCGATCGCGCGTCATGGTTCTCTGGATTTGCGTTTCGGGTTCAACATCAATCACCAGCACCCGATCGGCTTTCTGATGCAGCTGATTTTCCACCAGCAGCGGGACCACCCACAGGACATAGGGCGAGCGGGCTGCGGCTATCTGACGCTGAGTTTCCTGGTGGATGATGGGGTGGAGCAGGGCATTAAGCCAGGCTTTTTCCGCAGAATCAGAAAAAATCCATTCGCGAAGCTGACGGCGATTCAGTGTGCCGTCGGCATTGATGATTGCCTGACCAAAATGTTCTGCTATGGCCTTTAGCGCGGGTGTATTGGGCTCTACCACCTGGCGGGCAATGATATCGGCATCAATAATCGTGATACCCAAACGAGAAAACGCGTCCGCAACGGTACTTTTGCCACTACCGATGCCGCCGGTTAATGCGACGATATACCCCATTAAATCAAATCCTGGGAATTATTCATTATTAAAATCAGTGGATTAAAACTCTCAGGTGCGCCAGCAACTGTTTAGCCCTGTTTACCGGCTTTTGACCAGGTAAATTTATAGGATTGTAGCGTAAAAAAAGAGAATTTCGCAGTCTTGCGGAGCAGGTATTAGTGCGTATGATAGCGTCACTGGAGTTGTGCTTTTAACATATTTGCCTCTAACCCCAGGAATCCGCACATGCGTATCGAAGAAGATCTGAAGTTAGGTTTCAAAGACGTTCTTATCCGCCCTAAACGCTCTACACTGAAAAGTCGCTCAGACGTTGAACTCGAACGTCAATTCACCTTTAAGCATTCCGGTCAGACCTGGTCTGGCGTGCCGATCATTGCTGCCAATATGGATACTGTGGGTACCTTTGAGATGGCAACCGCCCTGGCACAGTTTGATATTCTCACCGCCGTGCACAAACATTACAGCCCTGAAGAGTGGAATGCGTTTGTCGCGTCCACATCTGCTGACGTAGTGAAGCATGTGATGGTTTCTACCGGCACCTCCGATGCGGATTTCGAGAAGACCAAACAGATCCTGAACGCTAACCCGGCGCTCAACTTCGTTTGTATTGACGTGGCGAACGGTTACTCCGAGCACTTCGTGCAGTTCGTCAGCAAGGCGCGTGAGGCCTGGCCGACGAAAACCATCATCGCGGGCAACGTGGTGACCGGTGAAATGTGTGAAGAGCTGATCCTCTCCGGTGCCGATATCGTGAAAGTGGGCATTGGTCCGGGCTCTGTATGCACGACACGCGTCAAAACCGGCGTCGGTTATCCGCAGCTCTCCGCCGTCATTGAATGTGCCGATGCGGCGCACGGGCTGGGCGGACAGATCATCAGCGACGGCGGTTGCACCATGCCGGGTGATGTCGCAAAGGCTTTCGGCGGCGGCGCGGACTTCGTGATGCTCGGCGGTATGCTGGCAGGTCACGAAGAGAGCGGTGGTACCGTAGTTGAAGAGAACGGCGAGAAATTCATGCTGTTCTACGGCATGAGCTCTGAGTCTGCGATGACCCGTCACGTCGGTGGCGTGGCAAAATACCGTGCGGCAGAAGGCAAAACCGTGAAGCTGCCTTTGCGCGGCCCGGTTGAAAACACTGCACGCGATATCCTCGGCGGCCTGCGCTCTGCCTGCACCTACGTTGGGGCATCCCGTCTGAAAGAGCTGACAAAGCGTACGACGTTTATTCGCGTTCAGGAACAAGAAAACCGCGTATTCAATAGCCTGTAATGGCTTTCGCTGGCGCATGCCCGTGCGCCAGCCCTACTGTACTATCCCGCACTCAACGCATCCCCCAGATGGAAAATTGGCAGGTACATTGCCACCACCAGCGTGCCGATGATGACCCCTGTCACAATCAGAAGCACTGGCTCGAGAAGTGCCGCCAGATTATCTGCTCGTTGAAAGGTCTGTTCCGTGTGATGCCGGGCGAGGTTTGCCAGCATGATATCCAGCGCACCTGACATTTCGGCGGTTCGTAAAAGCTGAATACACAGCGGGGTAAAGATGTCCGCTTTATTAAAGGATGACCAGACGGGGAGACCTTTTTCAATGTCCTCCCGAACGCCACGGAGTATTCCCTGCCAGTACCGACTTTCAACGGTCTCCTCTGCACTCTCCAGGCCCTGTAGAAAGGGGATTCCGGACTGCTGCGTGAGTGACAGCACGGTAAAGATGTGCCCCAGTTTTTGTCCTTTTGCCAGCGCGCCCATCACGGGCGTATACATCAGCATGCGCTGCCACCGAGGGTTCTGCCGCAGAGCCCAGGCAGCGGCTAAGGGCGCTAATAACGCGGCGAACAACGCGAGGGCATAGGACTGGATAAAGGCGGCCATCCCCATGACCATCTGAGTCAGCAGCGGAAGCGGAGCGTTAAACGTTTTATAGATCGCGGCAAACTCCGGCAAGACCAGGATGACCATCGCCAGCACCACGAGCACGGCCAGCGTCAGGACAATCGCCGGATAGCGCAGGGCTTTTTTTACCTTTGCTCTGAGCTCCTGCTGCGCTTTTTGCTGCTGCGCGAGCTGGCGACAACACTCCTCCAGTTTCCCTGTGAGCTCACCGGTTTTCACCATCGAGACATGCAGTGGGCTAAAAACGGCTGGCCACTTTTTTAGCGACTCAGAAAAGGGGGCTCCCTCACTGAGCTCATCGGCAATACTTTGCAGCAGTGCCTGCCACGGTTTTAACGGATGTTGCTCTGCCAGCATCTGCAGGCTGTGGGACAACGTCAGCCCGGCCTGCAAAAGCGTTGCAAGCTGGCGAAACATCTCGTAGCAGTGATGTGGCCGCCAGCGGTGTCGCTGAGTGCATCGGGTCAGCGTCAAAGGATGGAGATCGCTCCGCATTAGCCTGGTGAAGGCGGCATTGCGGTCTGTGGCCCAGAGTGTCCCGCTTCGGGGTTCTCCTTCTTTGGTGAGCGCTCGCCAGCGCCAGAGTTGATTAGCCGCCATCCGGCATTCCCAGCACGCGCACCAGTTCTTCGACCGTGGTCAACCCTTGTTCAACGGCCATGCAACCGTGCTCGTAAAGAGAAATCATTCCCGCCTGCCGGGCGCTCGCTTCTATCACTTCTGTTCCCGCTCCACTGGCAATGGCCTGCCGCAGGGCATTGTCGATCGTCAGGACTTCAAAAATGGCCACGCGACCATAAAAACCGTGATAACACCGTTCGCAGCCGGTGGGCTGCCAGCGTGGAAGCGGTCTGGGCCATACGGCGCGCGGTAATTCAGCATGCTCGCTGGCTTCCCGACGACAATGTGGGCACAGGCGCCTGACCAGTCGCTGGGCAATCACCATCGACAGCGCGGAAGATATCATCCAGCGCGCGACGCCCATCTGCTCAAGGCGAATCAGGGTTTCTGTCGTCGAGTTGGTGTGAAGCGTTGACAGTACCAGATGACCGGTCTGGGCGGCATTAATGGCAATTGCTGCCGTTTCACCGTCACGGATTTCGCCGACCATAATGATGTCGGGATCCTGACGTAGCAGCGCCCTCAACACGCTCTGGAATGTTAAACCCGACCGGGGATTAATCTGCGTCTGGTTTAAACCCGTAAGGGGGATCTCAATGGGATCCTCCACGCTGCATATGTTGACGTCAGGGGTGTTACGCGCCTGCAGCGCGCTGTACAGGGTCACGGTTTTGCCGCTGCCGGTAGGGCCGGTGACCAGAATCAGCCCCTGCGGCTGGTGGAGCACCTCGTTGAAACGGGCCAGTTGTTCAGCACTCATACCAAGCGCTTCAGGCTCAAGGGCCTGCTGAACCTGATGCAAGAGACGCAGCACAATTTTCTCACCACCGCTGCAGGGAAGCGTCGCGATCCGAAATGAGACCGGCTCGTTTGCCAGCTCAATCGTAAATTGACCGTCCTGGGGCAAACGACGTTCTGCAATATCCAGGTTACCCAGCACCTTTAAACGTGCGCTGAACAGGCTTGCCAGTTCAGCGGCAAGGGGAGGCTGAGGGCAAAGTACGCCGTCGATACGTAAACGAATCTGGCACGCGTGCTCCATCGGTTCGATATGAATATCAGAGGCGCGCCGGTTGATTGCCTGCAGCAGCGTGTGGTTGAGGACATCTACTGTTGAGTATGTTTGCGAAATGCCGGGCAGATGCGATTGGGACGTTAGCTGCCGGTGTTTTTCCATGCGCTCAGCGCTCCAGCACTCAATATCAATTCGTTTCTGGGTCGCGAAGCGCAGCGCCTCCATGAGTTCAGCCGCGGGGCTTCCCACGACGGCAATGCTGACCATGTCACTGTCGCTGGTGAGCAGCAGCGCGCGGTGGCGCAGACAAAGCGCCACGAGTTGCTCGGTATTCATTATCCGCTCCTCAGTTGTTGTCGAAGCGGAAAACGTCTTCGCAGGCCTGTTTCAGGGCGCTATCAGCACCGATCTTACAGTCGCGCGTCCAGCCCGTCATACCGTTGCCGTCGTTCCACCGTGGCGTCATGGTTACCGTCAGCCCGTTGAGACTCTCCTGTCCTGTTAAGGTCACGGTCCCTTTTGCCACGCTCATTCCTGAAACGTAGCGTGTCGTGGTGGGGGAAGGAATACCGTTACTGCCGGCATCGCAGCTCTCCACGCCTCCGTGATCCAGTGCGCAAAGCTCAATGGCCGTGCGGTAAGGAACGAAGGTTTGCAGCATATCGGTCAGCGCCGCTTTGCGCAGGTAGTTCTGATAGGCTGGTACGCCGATGGCGCTCAGAATCGCGATAATGCCGATGACCACCATCAGCTCAATGAGAGTGAATCCGTGTTGTCTGTTCATATCTGCTCCTTACGTTTAGTGGCGCTACTCTGTCAGCGCGAAAGGGCAGATACGAGGGGCAAAAAAGTGAACGGGAAAGCACATTCAGAGAATTTATGCCGCGTTGCAGGGAAGAACAGCGGATATGCGAGCGGGGCTGAAATTCCCCTCTCCGCACGGAGAGGGGAGAATGCATTATTTGAAGCGCATTGAGAGGTCGAGGGCGCGAACGTGTTTGGTCAGCGCGCCGACGGAGATGTAATCCACGCCGGTTTCGGCGAATTCACGGATCGTTTCGAAGGTGACGTTCCCGGACACTTCAAGCTGGGCCCGGCCGTTAGTCAATTTTACCGCCTCGCGCATCTGCTCGGTTTCGAAGTTATCGAGCATGATGATATCGGCCCCGGCCTTAATCGCCTGCTCCAGCTCGTCCAGGTTTTCCACTTCCACTTCAACCGGCACATCAGGGTGCAGCCAGAAGGCCTTCTCCACCGCCTGACGCACGGAGCCAGAGGCAATAATATGGTTTTCTTTAATCAGGAAGGCGTCGGACAGGCCCAGACGATGGTTTGCGCCACCGCCGCAGAGCACCGCATACTTCAGCGCCGTGCGCAGGCCCGGCAGCGTTTTGCGGGTATCCAGCAGCTGGGTGCGGGTGCCTGCCAGCAGGTCAACGTAGCGACGTACTTCACTGGCGACACCAGAGAGCGTTTGTACAAAGTTGAGCGCGGTACGTTCGCCAGTCAGCAAGACGCGGGAAGGACCGTCCAGTTCAAACAGCGGCTGGTTGGCCGTAACTGCATCGCCGTCTTCAACGTGCCAGATAATCTGCACATCATCACCCGCCAGTTGAGTAAAGACCTCTTCAACCCAGCGCTTGCCGCAAAAAACACCCTCTTCGCGGGTGATAATGACCGCGTGGGAGCGCGTCTCTTTCGGCAACAATTGTGCGGTAATATCCTTTTCGGCATTAACATCACCGCCCAGATCTTCTTTCAAAGCATGGGAGACGCTTGCCGGAATATCCATATTAATACGTTCCAGAAGCGCTTCACGTCGGTGGTCGGGGTTGTAGCGGCGAGGCGGCATGATAAAACTCCAAATTGGTAACGAATCATAATATTGAAACATGCTACTCTGAACCGAGTCATTGCACCATACAGAAGGAGTTCCAGCATGTTGTTAGAAAACGGATGGCTGGTGGATGCGCGGCGTGTACCTTCGCCGCACCACGATTGCCGCCCGGAGGATGAAAAGCCCACACTGCTGGTGGTTCATAATATTAGTCTCCCGCCGGGTGAATTTGGCGGCCCGTGGATTGATGCGTTATTCACGGGAACGATTGATCCCGATGCTCATCCCTTCTTTGCTGAAATTGCACATCTGCGCGTATCGGCTCACTGCCTGATTCGTCGCGATGGTGAAGTGGTTCAGTATGTTCCTTTTGATAAGCGCGCCTGGCATGCCGGGGTGTCGGTGTATCACGGGCGCGAGCGGTGCAATGATTTTTCTATCGGGATCGAACTGGAAGGCACGGATACCACGCCCTACACCGATTCACAGTATCAACAGCTAGCGGCTGTGACCCGCACGCTTATCGGACTCTACCCGACCATTGCCGACAATATTACGGGACACAGCGATATTGCCCCGGCGAGAAAAACCGATCCCGGCCCGGCATTCGACTGGCCCCGCTTTCGCGCCATGCTTACCGCGTCGTCAGAATAAGGAGATACCATGACGTTGTTTACCATGCTGCTGGTCATCATCGCTGAACGCCTGTTCAAGCTCGGTGAGCACTGGCATCTGGATCACCGGCTGGACGTGTTATTCCGCCGTATCAAGCACTTTTCCATGCTGCGTACGCTGCTGATGATGGCGGGTGTGATGGTGATTACGTTCCTGCTGCTGCGCTCGCTGTATGGACTCTTTTTCAACGTGCCGCTGCTGGTGGTGTGGATCCTGCTCGGCGTGCTGTGCATTGGTGCGGGCAAGGTGCGTTTGCACTATCACGCCTACCTGAAAGCCGCCTCCCGTGACGATGCCCATGCGCGCAGTGCCATGGCGAGCGAGCTGACCATGATCCACGGCGTGCCGCCTGACTGCGACGAGCGCGAGTTTCTGCGCGAGCTGCAAAACGCGCTGCTGTGGATTAACTTCCGTTACTACCTGGCGCCGCTGTTCTGGTTCGTAGTGGGCGGCCCGTGGGGGCCGGTACTGCTGATGGGGTATGCGTTCCTGCGCGCCTGGCAGACCTGGCTTGCCCGCTATCTGACGCCGCATGAACGCCTGCTGTCCGGCATCGATGCCATCCTGCACGTGCTAGACTGGCTCCCGGTGCGTCTGGTGGGCGTGGTTTACGCGTTAATTGGCCACGGTGAAAAAGCGTTGCCCGCATGGTTCGCTTCTCTTGCCGATCGCCATACGTCGCAGTATCAGGTGCTAACGCGTCTTGCGCAGTTCTCGCTGGCACGTGAGCCGCATACCGACAAGATTGAAACGCCGAAAGCCGCTGTCTCCATGGCGAAGAAGACGTCGTTTGTGGTGGTGGTTATCGTGGCGCTGCTGACTATCTACGGCACGCTGGTGTAATCCAGCGCGCCGCAAAGTTTAAAGCGTATCCGCGGGCGGGATGCCGAAATCAGGCATCCCGTTTTCATTCCAGCGGACAAGCTTCAGGCGGGTATGGCGATTCGGATCGTACAGCGGATCGCCCTCAATTTCGGTGTAATTCCGCGCGTGATACACCAGCACATCGTCCCCTTCCGGCGTTTGCGTAAAGCTGTTATGGCCCGGGCCGTACTGGCGATTTTCGTAGCTGGTAACGAATACGGGATGCGGAGATTTTTGCCAGTTCAATGGGTTTTGCGGATCCGCGTTCAGGTCTATCCACAGCAGCCCCATGCAGTAGTTCTCGTCGGTAGCGCTGGCGGAATAGCTGATAAACAGCTTATCGCCGTGAACCAGTACCGCCGGGCCTTCGTTGACCCAAAACCCGCGACACTCCCAGTCGTATTCCGGCTTGCTGAGCATCACCGGCTCGCCTTTCAGCGTCCACGGGTTCGCCATTTCACACAGATAAAGGTTGGAGTTCCCGGTGATATCCGGCGCTTTTTGCGCCCACAGATACCAGCGTTTCCCCTGATGCAAAAAGGTGGTGGCGTCCAGGGCGAAGGTATCGAAAGGCGTTTTGATCTGCCCTTTTTCCACCCACGTGCCGGTAAGCGGATCGCTGTCGGCACATTCAATAGCAAACATGCGGTGCTGGAACATCCCGAGCGCGTCGAGCGCCTGGGTGTGCGCCGCAGCAAAATAGATGTACCACTTCCCGTCAATGTGGTGCAGTTCCGGCGCCCAAATCAGCTGGCTCATTGGTCCGGTCTCGGGTTTACGCCAGACCACCACTTCTTCGGCATGACGTAAGCCTTCCAGCGACGCTGCGCGGCGGATCGCCAGCCTGTCGTACTCCGGCACGGAGGCGATAAAATAGTACTGCCCCTCGTGATGTAAAATGTACGGATCGGCGCGTTGTTCGATAAACGGGTTTGGCCAGGTTTGCATTCGGCTTTCCTTATTTAGTCTCAGCAGCTTTCAGTTCCTGATAATCGTTCAGCTCTTGATAGTTGTTGCGGCGTTTTTCCAGATCGGACTGGATCTGCTTCATGGTTTCACGATCCACCTTCAGCAGTCGTACTACACCCGCGGTAATTAAGTATCCAATGCCGGGAATGACGGTAAAGAGCAGCACGATCCCGTTAATGGCGTCCGCGCTCTGCGCTTTTGCTCCCGCATCATAACCGTACCAGGAGAGCAGGAAGCCGACCATCGCCCCGGCAATCGCCAGCCCCAGCTTCAGGAAGAAGATGTTGCCGGAGAAGCTGATCCCGGTGATGCGCTTACCGGTCTTCCACTCGCCGTAGTCGTCCACGTCGGCCATCAGCGACCAGTGCAGCGGAGACGGGATCTGGTGCAGGATGTTCAGCAGGAAGTAGAGCACCACGATGGTGACGGTGGCTTTCGGGTCGAAGAAATAAAAGGCGCAGGAGAAAATCGCCAGCACGATATTGGTCCAGAAGAAGACCTTTAGTTTGCACCAGCGGTCGGTCAGCACTTTTGCCAGCACGCTGCCGAGCATCATGCCGACGACGCCCAGGCTGATAAACAGCGTGGCGAAATGAGTGCTCTGACCCATCACCCAGGTAACGTAATACATGGTGGCCGCCATGCGGATAAAGCCCGGGCAGACGTTGCAGAGCGTCAGCAGCAGAATGCGCACCCACTGGTCATTCTTCCACACGTCTTTCAGGTCATTTTTCAGCTGGTCATTGGTCTGCACCGCCGGACGCACGCGCTCGCGCACGGTGGCGAAGCAGAACAGGAACATGCATGTGCCAATCAGCGCCAGAACGGTCATCGCCATCTGGTAGCCTTTGGCTTTGTTGTTCCCGCCAAACCAGTCGGCCATCGGTAGCAGCGTTAATGAGAGCAGCAGCGTGGCGATGCCGACAAGCACAAAGCGATACGACTGGCAGGCCACACGTTCTTTTGGATCGTTGGTGATCACCCCGCCCAGCGAGCAATAGGGGATATTGATGGCGGTGTAGGTAAGCGACAGCAGGAAATAGGTGACAAACGCATAGATAACTTTGCTGTTATAGCTCCACTCAGGCGTGGTGAACATCAGGATGCTGAACAGCGCGTAGGGGAAGGCGATCCACAGCAACCATGGACGAAACCGGCCATATTTGCTGCGGGTACGGTCAGCAATCGCGCCCATGATCGGGTCCGTTACGGCGTCAATCACGCGCACGGAAAGCAGAAGCACGCCGACCAGCGCAGGGGCGAGGCCAAAAATATCCGTATAAAAATAGTTAACAAACAGCATGATGGCGCCGAAGATGATGTTGCATCCCGCGTCGCCCATCCCATAGCCGATCTTTTCTTTTACTGACAGTTTGTTGTTATCCATCGACAGCTCTCCGGTTTACGGTATGGAGAGAATTATTTGCTGGCAAAGGAATATATGCGTTGCAGTATCAGGGCGGTGATATGGATAAATGCGCTGTGGACGTGAAAGTGTGAGAGAGGTAACAACGCGCGGCACCCGCAAAAGCAGGTGCCGCGAAGAGAGGCTTAGTGTGCCTTCATGGCATTACGGCTTTTCTGACTGAAGAGATAGCCCACGCCAAGGATCGCAATCCAGACCGGGATCAGGTAGACGGAAATCGCCATACCCGGGGTGATCAGCATAATCACCAGCACGGCTGCCATAAACAGCAGGCAGATCCAGTTACCCAGCGGATAGAGCAGGGCAGGGAAGCGCGTGGTGACGCCCTGCTGCTGTTTTGCGCGGCGGAACTTCATGTGCGCCAGGCTGATCATCGCCCAGTTGATGACCAGGGCAGAGACCACCAGCGCCATCAGCAGGCCAAACGCCGATTCCGGTGCCATGTAGTTAATGAGCACGCACAGCGCGGTTACGACCGCCGAAACAAGAATCGTGTTTACCGGCACGCCGCGCTTATCGACGTTGAGCAGCGCTTTTGGCGCGTTACCCTGCTGGGCCAGGCCGAACAGCATGCGGCTGTTGCAGTATACGCAGCTGTTGTATACGGAGAGCGCGGCGGTGAGTACAACGATGTTCAGGGCGTTGGCGACAAAGGTGTCGCCCAGCTCGTGGAAGATCAGCACAAACGGGCTAGTGTCGGCGGTGACGCGCGTCCACGGCAGCAGGGAGAGCAGCACGGCCAATGAGCCCACATAGAAGATCAGAATGCGGTAGATAACCTGGTTAGTGGCTTTCGGGATGCTCTGCTCAGGGTTGTCGGCTTCAGCAGCGGTGATGCCCACCAGTTCCAGGCCGCCAAAGGAGAACATAATGATCGCCATCATCATCACCAGGCCGGTCATGCCGTGAGGCAGGAATCCACCCTGTTCCCAGAGGTTGCGCACCGTGGCCTGAGGGCCGCCGTTGCCGCTGAACAGCAGCCAGCCGCCGAAGATAATCATCGCCACCACGGCAATGACCTTGATGATGGCAAACCAGAACTCCATCTCCCCGAACACTTTAACGTTGGTCAGGTTAATGGCGTTGATAATGACGAAGAAGGCCGCAGCAGAAGCCCAGGTTGGGATTTCGGGATACCAGAACTGAATGTATTTCCCAACGGCGGTCAGTTCGGCCATGGCAACCAGAACGTACAGCACCCAGTAGTTCCAGCCCGAGGCGAAACCGGCAAAGCTGCCCCAGTATTTATAGGCAAAGTGGCTGAAGGAGCCGGCGACCGGCTCTTCCACTACCATTTCGCCCAGCTGGCGCATGATCAGAAAAGCAATGAAACCCGCAATCGCGTAACCCAAAATAATGCCCGGACCGGCAGACTGGATAACGGATGCGCTGCCCAGAAACAGGCCGGTACCAATCGCACCGCCCAGTGCGATGAGCTGAATATGGCGGTTTTTAAGCCCGCGCTTTAGCTGATCGCCGTGCTGTTGAGCTTCCATTTGAAACCTCGTGTGTGGTTGTTATGTTCACGCTGAGCGTGTGTAATTATGAAAATCCATATTCTGTATTTATTTCTTTACGGTTAACGAGACCGAAAAAAGCGGAGATGACTTCCGTAAGCGCCAGAATAGTGGTAAGTGCCTGCGAATGCACCTGCTTTATGAAGGGGTGATGACGACTTGAATAAAAAGAAAGCATTTGTAAATCGGCCCGCTCGTTGTTCCTCTCCCAACCTATAGAATAGAAATGCGCCGTAAGTGGGCGAATTTTCATTATTTGCCTTGTTGAATCGCTTCAGATTGCAAAAACCCTCGTTTCATTATGGTTAAAACTCCCTCTTTGGGAGTAATCAACTCATTTGTGCAAAGTTACATTTCTGAAACGTTATTTCTGTAAGGTTGTTAAAATGTGCAGGGTTTACTGATTTCAATCAAAACCAATATGGACAGAAGGTGAATACTTTGTTACTTTAGCGATACGAAATAGAAATTGGTAAGACCAATTGACTCCGGGCAAAAAGGCGTAAGACAGGGAATATGGCCTACAGCAAAATTCGCCAACCAAAACTATCTGATGTGATTGAGCAGCAGCTGGAGTTTTTAATCCTCGAAGGGACTCTGCGCCCGGGTGAGAAACTTCCGCCAGAACGCGAGCTGGCAAAACAGTTCGACGTTTCACGTCCTTCTCTGCGTGAGGCGATTCAACGTCTCGAAGCAAAGGGCTTGCTGCTTCGTCGTCAGGGCGGCGGAACCTTTGTGCAAAACAGCCTGTGGCAGAGCTTCAGCGATCCGCTGGTAGAACTTCTCTCTGACCACCCAGAATCCCAGTTTGACCTGCTTGAGACCCGTCACGCGCTGGAAGGTATTGCGGCCTATTACGCCGCCCTTCGCAGCACTGATGAAGATCGCGTGCGTATCCGCGAACTGCATCAGGCCATTGAACGGGCACAGCAGTCCGGCGATTTAGACGCCGAGTCCAGCGCCGTCGTCCAGTATCAAATCGCCGTCACCGAAGCGGCCCACAACGTGGTGCTCCTCCATCTGCTACGCTGCATGGAGCCGATGCTGGCCCAGAACGTTCGTCAAAATTTTGAATTGTTGTATGCCCGTCGGGACATGCTCCCACTGGTAAGCAACCATCGCACCCGAGTATTCGAGGCGATAATGGCCGGGGAACCGGAGCAGGCGCGCGAAGCGTCGCACCGCCATCTGGCTTTCATTGAGGAAATCTTGCTGGACCGCAGCCGTGAACAATCGCGTCGCGAACGTTCATTACGCCGCATACAGCAACGAAAGGATTAAGCGCCAGGTACTTTTAGAGCGCGGCAACTAAACGCAGAACCTGTCTTATTGTGTTCTTGCCCAAGAGCACAATGGGACAGGTTCCAGACAAATCAACGTATTAGATAGATAAGGAATACCCCCATGTCAGAACGTCTCCAAAATGACGTGGATCCGATCGAAACTCGCGACTGGCTACAGGCGATCGAATCGGTCATCCGTGAAGAAGGTGTTGAGCGCGCTCAGTATCTGATTGATCAGCTGCTTTCTGAAGCCCGCAAAGGCGGTGTGAAGGTTGCTTCAGGTGCAGGGGCTAGCAACTACGTAAACACGATTGCCGTCGAAGACGAACCGGAATACCCGGGCAATCTGGATCTGGAACGTCGTATCCGTTCTGCAATTCGCTGGAACGCCATTATGACCGTTCTGCGCGCATCCAAGAAAGACCTGGAACTGGGTGGCCACATGGCGTCCTTCCAGTCTTCTGCGACCGTTTACGAAGTGTGCTTCAACCACTTCTTCCGTGCAGCGAACGAGAAAGACGGCGGCGATCTGGTGTACTTCCAGGGCCACATCTCTCCGGGCATCTATGCACGTGCATTCCTGGAAGGTCGTCTGACTGAAGAGCAGATGAACAACTTCCGTCAGGAAGTTCACGGTAAAGGTCTGTCTTCTTACCCGCACCCTAAACTGATGCCTGAATTCTGGCAGTTCCCAACCGTATCTATGGGTCTGGGCCCAATCGGTGCGATCTACCAGGCGAAATTCCTGAAGTATCTGGAACACCGTGGTCTGAAAGACACCTCTGAGCAGACCGTATACGCCTTCCTGGGCGACGGCGAAATGGATGAGCCAGAATCCAAAGGTGCGATCACCATCGCAACCCGTGAAAAGCTGGACAACCTGTGCTTCATCATCAACTGTAACCTGCAGCGTCTGGATGGTCCGGTAACCGGTAACGGCAAGATCATCAACGAACTGGAAGGCATCTTCGCAGGTGCTGGCTGGAACGTGATCAAAGTGATGTGGGGTTCCCGTTGGGACGAACTGCTGCGTAAAGACACCAGCGGTAAACTGATCCAGCTGATGAACGAAACCGTTGACGGTGACTACCAGACCTTCAAATCCAAAGACGGTGCCTACGTGCGTGAGCACTTCTTCGGCAAATATCCAGAAACCGCAGCCCTGGTTGCAGACTGGACTGATGAGCAGATCTGGGCCCTGAACCGCGGTGGTCACGATCCGAAGAAAATCTACGCTGCACTGAAAAAAGCGCGTGAAACCAAAGGTAAAGCGACTGTAATCCTGGCCCACACCATCAAAGGTTACGGCATGGGTGATACCGCAGAAGGTAAAAACATCGCTCACCAGGTTAAGAAAATGAACATGGACGGCGTGCGTTATATCCGCGACCGTTTCAACGTTCCAGTCACCGATGAGCAGGTAGAAAACCTGTCTTACATCACCTTCCCGGAAGGTTCTGAAGAGCACAAGTACCTGCACGAACGTCGTCAGGCGCTGAAAGGCTACCTGCCAGCTCGTCAGCCAAACTTCACCGAGAAACTGGAACTGCCAGCGCTGGAAGACTTCTCTCAGCTGCTGGAAGAGCAGAACAAAGAGATCTCTACCACTATCGCTTTCGTTCGTGCCCTGAACGTGATGCTGAAGAACAAGTCGATCAAAGATCGCCTGGTGCCAATCATCGCCGACGAAGCGCGTACTTTCGGTATGGAAGGTCTGTTCCGTCAGATCGGTATCTACAGCCCGAACGGCCAGCAGTACACCCCGCAGGACCGTGAGCAGGTTGCATACTACAAAGAAGACGAGAAAGGTCAGATCCTGCAGGAAGGTATCAACGAGCTGGGCGCAGGCGCATCCTGGCTGGCTGCTGCGACCTCTTACAGCACCAACAACCTGCCGATGATCCCGTTCTACATTTACTACTCCATGTTCGGGTTCCAGCGTATCGGTGACCTGTGCTGGCAGGCAGGCGACCAGCAGGCTCGCGGCTTCCTGATCGGTGGTACTTCCGGTCGTACGACCCTGAACGGTGAAGGTCTGCAGCACGAAGATGGTCACAGCCACATTCAGTCTCTGACTATCCCTAACTGTATCTCTTACGACCCGTCTTACGCGTACGAAGTGGCTGTCATCATGCATGACGGTCTGCAGCGCATGTACGGTGAAGCGCAGGAGAACATTTACTACTACATCACCACCCTGAACGAAAACTACCACATGCCGGCAATGCCAGCAGGCGCCGAGGAAGGTATCCGTAAAGGTATCTACAAACTCGAAACCATCGAAGGTAGCAAAGGTAAAGTTCAGCTGCTGGGCTCCGGTTCTATCCTGCGTCACGTTCGTGAAGCAGCGCAGATCCTGGCGAAAGACTACGGTGTCGGTTCCGATGTGTACTCTGTTACCTCCTTCACTGAACTGGCGCGTGATGGCCAGGATTGTGAGCGCTGGAACATGCTGCACCCAATGGAAACCCCACGCGTTCCTTACATCGCTCAGGTGATGAACGACGCGCCAGCGGTGGCGTCTACTGACTATATGAAACTGTTCGCTGAGCAGGTTCGTACTTACGTTCCAGCTGATGATTATCGCGTACTGGGTACTGACGGCTTCGGTCGTTCTGACAGCCGCGAAAACCTGCGTCACCACTTCGAAGTTGATGCTTCTTACGTGGTTGTAGCAGCACTGGGCGAACTGGCTAAACGTGGCGAAATCGATAAGAAAGTGGTTGCAGACGCAATCACCAAATTCAACATCGATGCAGAAAAAGTTAACCCGCGTCTGGCGTAAGAGGTAAAAGAATAATGGCTATCGAAATCAATGTACCGGACATCGGGGCTGATGAAGTTGAAATCACCGAGATCCTGGTCAAAGTAGGCGACAAAGTTGAAGCTGAACAGTCGCTGATCACCGTAGAAGGCGACAAAGCCTCTATGGAAGTCCCGTCTCCTCAGGCTGGCATCGTTAAAGAGATCAAAGTCTCTGTTGGCGATAAAACCGAGACTGGCAAACTGATCATGATTTTCGATTCCGCCGACGGTGCAGCAGCTGCTGCACCTGCGCAGGAAGAGAAGAAAGCCGCTCCGGCCGCCGCTGCTCCAGCAGCTGCCGCAGCTGCAAAAGAAGTGAACGTGCCGGATATCGGTGGTGACGAAGTTGAAGTCACTGAGATCCTGGTGAAAGTGGGCGATACCGTTGCTGCCGAGCAGTCACTGATCACTGTAGAAGGCGACAAAGCCTCTATGGAAGTGCCGGCTCCGTTCGCGGGTACCGTTAAAGAGATCAAGATCAACACCGGCGACAAAGTGTCTACCGGCTCCCTGATCATGATCTTCGAAGTGGCGGGTGCTGCCCCTGCTGCCGCGCCTGCACAGGCCGCTGCTCCGGCTCCTGCCGCAGCACCAGCCGCTGCTGGCGGCGCGAAAGACGTTAACGTACCGGACATCGGCGGTGACGAAGTTGAAGTCACCGAAGTGATGGTGAAAGTGGGCGACAAAGTTGCCGCTGAACAGTCACTGATCACCGTTGAAGGCGACAAGGCTTCTATGGAAGTCCCTGCGCCATTCGCGGGTACCGTTAAAGAGATCAAAATCAGCACCGGCGACAAAGTGTCTACCGGCTCTCTGATCATGGTCTTCGAAGTGGAAGGCGCTGCGCCTGCCGCAGCTCCGGCTGCCGCGGCTGCTCCAGCACCGGCTGCTGCACCGGCTCAGGCTGCTAAACCAGCCGCTGCCCCTGCTGCAAAAGCAGAAAAATCAGAGTTCGCTGAAAACGACGCTTACGTCCACGCGACGCCGCTGATTCGTCGCCTGGCGCGCGAATTCGGTGTTAACCTGGCGAAAGTGAAAGGGACCGGCCGTAAGGGTCGTATCCTGCGCGAAGACGTTCAGACCTACGTGAAAGACGCGGTGAAACGCGCCGAAGCTGCACCAGCTGCAGCCGCTGGCGGCGGTATCCCGGGCATGCTGCCATGGCCGAAAGTGGACTTCAGCAAGTTCGGCGAAATCGAAGAAGTGGAGCTGGGCCGTATCCAGAAAATCTCTGGTGCGAACCTGAGCCGTAACTGGGTGATGATCCCGCACGTTACGCACTTCGACAAAACCGATATCACCGATCTGGAAGCGTTCCGTAAACAGCAGAACGCTGAAGCTGAGAAGCGTAAACTGGACGTGAAATTCACCCCAGTGGTCTTCATCATGAAAGCGGTTGCTGCGGCTCTGGAACAAATGCCACGCTTCAACAGCTCTCTGTCCGAAGACGGCCAGAAGCTGACGCTGAAGAAATACATCAATATCGGTGTTGCGGTTGATACGCCAAATGGTCTGGTTGTTCCGGTCTTCAAAGACGTGAACAAGAAGAGCATCACTGAGCTGTCCCGTGAACTGACCGTGATCTCCAAGAAAGCGCGTGACGGTAAGCTGACTGCCGGCGAAATGCAGGGCGGCTGCTTCACTATCTCCAGCATCGGCGGCCTGGGTACCACCCACTTCGCGCCGATTGTGAACGCGCCGGAAGTGGCTATCCTCGGTGTGTCTAAGTCCGCGATGGAGCCGGTGTGGAATGGCAAAGAGTTCGTACCGCGTCTGATGATGCCAATCTCTCTGTCCTTCGACCACCGCGTGATCGACGGTGCTGATGGTGCGCGCTTCATCACCATCATCAACAACATGCTGAGCGACATTCGCCGCCTGGTTATGTAATCGAAAAGCCGGCCAGTCGGCCGGCTTTTTTCTGATAATCTCATGGCGTTTGTGAGGTTATTGGCGAAAGCGACAATTCGTGAGCCGTTTGTTGTTTCAAAATTGTTAACAATTTTGTAAACTGCGGGCGGATAGAACGACCCGGTGGACGACGGGTATAAATTAAGAGGTCATGATGAGCACAGAAATCAAAACTCAGGTCGTAGTACTTGGGGCAGGCCCGGCAGGTTACTCCGCAGCATTCCGCGCAGCGGATTTAGGTCTGGAAACCGTCATCGTAGAGCGTTACAGCACCCTCGGCGGTGTTTGTCTGAACGTCGGCTGTATCCCTTCTAAAGCGCTGCTGCACGTAGCGAAAGTTATCGAAGAAGCCAAAGCGCTGGCTGAACACGGTATCGTCTTCGGCGAGCCGAAAACCGATATCGACAAAATTCGTACCTGGAAAGAGAAAGTTATCACTCAACTGACCGGCGGTCTGGCGGGTATGGCCAAAGGCCGTAAAGTGAAAGTGGTAAACGGTCTGGGTAAATTCACCGGTGCGAACACCCTGGAAGTGGAAGGCGAAAACGGCAAAACCGTGATCAACTTCGACAACGCGATCATCGCGGCAGGCTCTCGCCCAATCGAACTGCCATTCATCCCACATGAAGATCCACGCGTGTGGGATTCCACCGATGCGCTGGAGCTGAAAACCGTTCCTAAGCGTCTGCTGGTTATGGGCGGCGGTATCATCGGTCTGGAAATGGGTACCGTGTACCATGCGCTGGGTTCAGAGATCGACGTGGTTGAAATGTTCGACCAGGTTATCCCGGCTGCCGACAAAGACATCGTTAAAGTCTTCACCAAACGCATCAGCAAGAAATTCAACCTGATGCTGGAAACCAAAGTGACTGCCGTTGAAGCGAAAGAAGACGGTATTTACGTTTCCATGGAAGGCAAAAAAGCCCCATCCGAACCACAGCGTTACGACGCCGTGCTGGTGGCTATCGGTCGTGTACCGAACGGTAAAAACCTCGATGCGGGCAAAGCTGGCGTGGAAGTGGACGACCGTGGCTTCATCCGCGTTGACAAGCAGCTGCGCACTAACGTGCCGCACATCTTTGCTATCGGCGATATCGTCGGTCAGCCAATGCTGGCGCACAAAGGTGTTCACGAAGGTCACGTTGCCGCTGAAGTTATCGCCGGCATGAAGCACTACTTCGATCCGAAAGTGATCCCATCTATCGCGTACACCGAGCCAGAAGTGGCATGGGTTGGTCTGACTGAGAAAGAAGCGAAAGAGAAAGGCATCAGCTACGAAACCGCCACCTTCCCGTGGGCTGCTTCTGGCCGTGCTATCGCATCCGACTGCGCAGACGGTATGACCAAACTGATCTTCGACAAAGAGACTCACCGTGTGATCGGTGGTGCGATTGTCGGTACCAACGGCGGCGAGCTGCTGGGTGAAATCGGTCTGGCTATCGAAATGGGCTGTGACGCTGAAGACATCGCGCTGACCATCCACGCTCACCCGACTCTGCACGAGTCCGTGGGCCTGGCGGCAGAAGTGTTTGAAGGCAGCATCACCGACCTGCCAAACGCGAAAGCGAAGAAGAAATAAGTTTCTTCAGATGAAAAAAGCGGCCAATGGCCGCTTTTTTTATGCGCTGCGTTCAGGGGGCTACAGGCTGCCAGGTTTTATCAGGACTATAGGCGGCTAGCGCACGGGCTTTCTGCTCTGAATTGCTGCCGAGATCGGACTGGTACACCTTGTCGTCCTGGTTTATCAAAAAGCTCATGACGCCCGTCTGGCCGTAGCTGACCGGCCAGGCCACCATCGCGAAACCGTTATTATCCGGCAGGATGCGGAAGCGATAGCCGTGATAGCCGGTACCTGGCTCTTTTGGGCTAAATGCCGGTCCGAGCGGACTGGGCGCTTCGCCGGGGGAGGCGGGCCAGTACAAACCGTCTTTTTTCCCCTTCGAGCTGACAATCTTCTGCGCGTATTTCTGGTTCATCGCAAAGTAGCTTTGCTGCGCATCAACATAGGCATGTAAGGCTTCAATGGCGGCGAGTTCGTTACGCCCAATTTCGCGGGTCAGGATTTCTTCAGCCCCTTCTTTAATATCGAACTGCCAGCCTGCAGTGGTTTTGATCACCGGGATGGGAAGCTGCCAGCCGCTCTCTCCGACAACCAGATGCGCCGTATCCCCTTCGATAACGGTCTTATGACGGACTTTCCAGTCGCGCAGGAAGCGATCGACGGCATCAGGATCAACGCCTTCAGGGGGCAGAAAATCGCGCCAGTTCTCTCCAAGCAGATTGCTCATCGCGCTCTCATTTTGCTCACTGATGGCGTTGGCCAGCGCATCGGTCGCCCGATCGGGCGTGCTGAAGGACTGCTGCGCCATCACAGGGGCCGAAAGCATGAACAACACCATTCCGCTGAGTAGTTTACTTTTCATGTCGGTTCCCTTAGCGATGTCGAATTTCACGGCGTTCAGCGCGTCCACCAGACGCCTGACGCTGCTGCTGGCGAGCGGCAAGCTGCCTGCTTTGCGCACCACGCTGCTGCTGCGCCTGCCAGTTCGCGGAGCGGCTGTCGTTGCCGCTCAGCGCATTGGCCCGGGGCTGGCTGTTTCGCTGCTGCAGAGTGCGTTGCTGCGCGGGCTGCGAAACCACCCGTTTCTCTTGTCTCTGCGCGGTGGTCTGGCGATTTTCTCGCTGCTGCGTGGTGCTCCGCCTCGTCGTCTGCGGTTTGGTGTCGTAGCCACGGTAGTTATTGCGTTGGGAAATCTGCTTCAGCTGTTCACTTGAGGCCTGACGCTGAACATCTTTCGTGCCGGTGCGCGCCGTTTGGGGGAAGGTTTTACCCGTGGATTTCTCCATCTGGCTCAGGGCCGCCTGACGCTGGCTGTCCCGGTTAACCGGTTTTTGCTGCGTTGAACTGAGCCCTGTCGCCGTGCTGGTGGAGTGGAAGCGACTGTTGAGCTGGTTAGTCGGATAGGGCACGCCTTCCCGATAGGCCGGGTTGTGCTGCCAGGTACGGTTGGCGTCCGTCAGACGCTGTCCGCTGATTTTATTGAAGTTCTCAACGTTGATATTGATGTTGTTATCACCGTTGCGGTTATAGCCGCCGTGATTATCCCAGTCACCGTCATGATGGTGGTCCCAGTCATCGTCGTCATCCCAGTCGATATTGCTGAAAATGGCATAGGTTGTGGCAACGCCCAGGCTGAAACCTAAGCCGTTAACGAAGCTGTTGCCAAACTGCTCTCCGGGCGTGGGCGGGAGATAGGTGGGCGGATAGGCGGTATTTGGCCAGGTACCGTAAACCGTATTGGGGTTATAGGTGGGGACGTAAACGACCTGCGGATCCGCAGATTCAATTTTGATAACCGTAGGGGCGGGCGCAGACGTGGTTGTTGTTGCCTCGGTGGCACTGGTTTTCGCTGGTGATGGCTTTGTCACGGTGGTGACCGTCTGCTGAGGCGTGGATTGTAAAGCACCGGTCTTCTGTGCCAGCGCGCGCAGGCGCTGAACGGAATCCATTACGTCTTTAGGCTGCGCGAGAAACGCATCGCCCAGATTTTGTACCCACGGCGGGTTTTCACCCATCAGGGACATGAGCTGAGGAAACGCGACCAGCGATTTTACGCTGGGATCCCAGGGCTGGCTGGCAACGGCCTGAATCGCGGCGTCCCCTTCTATTTTAGGGTTGTCTTTTGACCACTGCGCCGCCTGAATCACGTTGGCCGGATAGGTCGACGCCATCAAAATTTGCGACAGCAGGGCGTCAGGGTAGAGCGCAATGGGGGCAACCCACTGATCGATTTGTGCGGCTGTGTAGGTTGGCGCGACAGCAGGGGCGGGCTGCGCTGCGGCAGGCGCGTCCGATGCAGCCGGCTGTTGTGCGACGGGGGCTGTCGCAGCGGGTTCCGTTGCGCGGCTTTTGACAAACATGACGCCCGAGGCGGCAAACAGCCCGGCACTGCACAGAAGGACGAGCAGATGTGGCTTAAAGGGCAACTTCATAAATGACTCCAACGAGACAAGCGCTGTGCCGTGAGGCGTTACGGTTGGCGTGAGTATTATTCACCCGCCTTTTACCGTTTTGACTTTTATTGGGAAGCGTCCGGTACGTCCGGATAAAGAGTGTGAGTATTTATTACACAATTATATCTGATGAAGGAAAACCTGAAGCGTCACGGTGCAGAAGAAACCGCAAATGATTGCCTAAATCCCCGCTACACCATGCTTAACGATTCAGCAAATTATTTAATGTTGCTTTTTTGTAAACGGATTAACACTGTGCAGAAATCCTGCTATGCTGCCCGACGCGGTATCGGGCATTTACCCTACAAACTGCTGTCTCACAGGAGCGTGAAGAGAACGCCCGCCGCATATGACAATGAGAGCGAGGAGAACCGTCGTGCTAGAAGAATACCGTAAGCACGTAGCAGAACGTGCCGCCGAGGGAATTGTACCCAAACCTTTAGATGCAACCCAAATGGCCGCGCTCGTCGAGCTGCTGAAGAACCCGCCTAAGGGCGAAGAAGAATTCCTGTTAGATCTGTTGATCAACCGCGTACCGCCTGGCGTAGATGAAGCTGCCTACGTAAAAGCCGGATTCCTTGCTGCTATCGCCAAAGGCGAAGCCACCTCCCCACTGGTTACTCCTGAAAAAGCCATTGAACTGCTCGGCACCATGCAGGGTGGTTACAACATTCATCCGCTGATTGACGCGCTGGATAACGACAAGCTGGCACCGATTGCCGCTAAAGCGCTCTCTTCTACGCTGCTGATGTTCGATAACTTCTACGATGTGGAAGAAAAAGCCAAAGCTGGCAACGTCTATGCGAAACAGGTGATGCAGTCCTGGGCTGATGCCGAATGGTTCCTGAACCGTCCAGCGCTGGCTGAAAAAATCACCGTTACCGTCTTCAAAGTAACCGGTGAAACCAACACCGATGACCTCTCTCCGGCACCGGACGCGTGGTCTCGCCCGGATATCCCTCTGCACGCCCTGGCGATGCTGAAAAACGCCCGTGAAGGCATTGAGCCGGATCAGCCGGGCAGCGTTGGCCCGATCAAACAGATCGAAGCCCTGCAGAAAAAAGGGTTCCCGCTGGCCTACGTGGGTGACGTTGTGGGTACCGGTTCTTCCCGTAAGTCCGCGACCAACTCCGTGCTGTGGTTCATGGGCGACGATATTCCGCACGTGCCAAACAAGCGCGGCGGCGGTCTGTGCCTCGGCGGTAAAATTGCGCCAATCTTCTTCAACACCATGGAAGATGCGGGCGCACTGCCGATCGAAGTGGACGTCTCTAACCTGAACATGGGCGACGTGATTGACGTTTACCCGTACAAAGGTGAAGTGCGTAACCACGAAACCAACGAACTGCTGGCAAGCTTTGAGCTGAAAACCGACGTGCTGATCGACGAAGTGCGTGCTGGTGGTCGTATTCCGCTGATCATCGGCCGTGGCCTGACCACCAAAGCGCGTGAAGCGCTGGGTCTGCCGCACAGTGATGTATTCCGTCACGCGAAAGACGTGGCGGAAAGCAATCGCGGTTACTCTCTGGCACAGAAAATGGTCGGTCGCGCCTGCGGCGTCGCCGGCGTTCGTCCTGGCGCATACTGCGAGCCGAAGATGACCTCCGTAGGTTCTCAGGACACCACTGGCCCAATGACCCGCGACGAACTGAAAGACCTGGCGTGCCTGGGCTTCTCTTCCGATCTGGTGATGCAGTCCTTCTGCCACACTGCGGCGTATCCGAAGCCGGTTGACGTGACCACGCACCACACGCTGCCAGACTTCATCATGAACCGCGGCGGTGTTTCCCTGCGTCCTGGTGACGGCGTAATCCACTCCTGGCTGAACCGTATGCTGCTGCCGGATACCGTGGGTACCGGCGGTGACTCCCATACCCGTTTCCCAATCGGTATCTCCTTCCCGGCGGGTTCCGGTCTGGTGGCGTTTGCTGCGGCGACCGGCGTAATGCCGCTGGATATGCCGGAATCAGTGCTGGTGCGCTTCAAAGGTAAAATGCAGCCGGGTATCACCCTGCGCGACCTGGTTCACGCGATCCCGCTGTATGCGATTAAACAGGGTCTGCTGACCGTTGAGAAGAAAGGGAAGAAAAACATCTTCTCTGGCCGTATCCTGGAAATTGAAGGTCTGCCGGATCTGAAAGTAGAGCAGGCGTTCGAGCTGACCGATGCCTCCGCCGAGCGTTCAGCCGCGGGCTGTACCATCAAGCTGAACAAAGAGCCGATCATTGAGTACCTGAACTCTAACATCGTGCTGCTGAAGTGGATGATTGCAGAAGGCTACGGCGACCGTCGTACGCTAGAGCGTCGTATCCAGGGCATGGAAAAATGGCTGGCCGATCCGCAACTGCTGGAAGCCGATGCCGACGCAGAGTACGCGGCGGTGATCGACATCGATCTGGCGGATATCAAAGAGCCAATCCTGTGTGCACCGAACGATCCGGACGACGCGCGTCCGCTGTCTGAAGTTCAGGGCGAGAAGATCGACGAAGTATTCATCGGATCCTGCATGACCAACATCGGTCACTTCCGCGCAGCCGGTAAGCTGCTGGATACCCACAAAGGACAGCTGCCAACCCGTCTGTGGGTGGCGCCGCCGACCCGTATGGACGCGGCTCAGCTGACCGAAGAGGGATACTACAGCGTGTTTGGTAAGAGCGGTGCACGTATCGAAATTCCTGGCTGTTCCCTGTGTATGGGTAACCAGGCGCGCGTAGCCGACGGCGCGACGGTGGTCTCCACCTCGACCCGTAACTTCCCGAACCGTTTAGGTACCGGTGCGAACGTATTCCTGGCTTCTGCTGAGCTGGCGGCGGTTGCGGCGCTGATTGGCAAACTGCCAACGCCGGAAGAGTACCAGACCTTCGTGGCTCAGGTGGATAAGACTGCGGTTGATACCTACCGCTATCTGAACTTCGACCAGCTCTCTCAGTACACCGAGAAGGCTGACGGGGTTATCTTCCAGACGGCAGTATAAACAGCAAAACCGTCTCCACGAGACGGTTTTTAGTGTTTGCACCCTCTCCTGTGGGAGAGGGACGGGGTGAGGGCATCAGGCCGCAGGGTCTTGCTCTCACCTTTTTATTTTCATTCCTCCCACCTCTCACGCTTTTTTTCTTCCTCGCTGCTGCGATAATTACCTTAATGGCTTTGCAGAGGAAAACACTATGGATTACGAATTTCTGCGCGACATCACCGGAGTGGTGAAAGTGCGTATGTCGATGGGCCACGAAGCCGTTGGACACTGGTTTAACGAAGAGGTGAAAGAAAACCTCGCACTTCTTGATGAGGTTGAACAGGCGGCAAATACGGTAAAAGGCAGTGAACGATCCTGGCAGCGCGCCGGGCATGAATATACGCTGTGGATGGATGGTGAAGAGGTCATGGTGCGTGCCAACCAGCTCGAGTTTTCAGGTGACGAGATGGAAGTGGGGATGAGCTACTATGACGAAGAGAGCCTGTCGATGTGTGGCGTAGAAGACTTCCTTCAGGTGGTGAACGCATACCGTGATTTCATGAAACAGAAATAACAGCCCGGAGCATCCCTGCTCCGGCTTGTTCTTACACGGCCGGAATATTGCGGCCATAGTAAATCTCGCGCATCTCTTTCCAGAGCAGGTCAGTAATCGCCTTACGCTCTTCTTCGCTCAAATCTTCCGGCTTCGTGTGGAACATATAGTGCTTAAGGTCGAACTCCTTAAGTAACATTTTGGTATGGAAGATGTTTTCCTGATACACGTTGACGTCCATCATGTCGTACAGCGATTTCATGTCCTCGGACATAAAGTTCTGTATGGAGTTGATCTCGTGGTCGATGAAGTGCTTCATGCCGTTGACGTCACGAGTAAAACCGCGCACGCGATAATCAATCGTGACGATATCCGATTCCAGCTGGTGGATGAGATAGTTCAGCGCGTTCAGCGGGGAAATCACGCCGCAGGTCGACACTTCAATATCGGCGCGGAACGTACACAGCCCACCTTCCGGGTGACTCTCCGGGTAGGTATGGACGCAGATATGGCTTTTATCCAGGTGGGCAACAACCACTTCCGGCAGCGGGCCCGGATGTTCCGTTTTGTCGATAAGCTTCGGGTCAACCGGCTCTTCGCTGACCAGAATGGTCACGCTCGCGCCCTGGGGTTCATAATCCTGTCGGGCGATATTCAGGATATTTGCGCCGATAATGGAACAGGTTTCTGACAGGATCTCGGTCAGACGGTTGGCGTTGTAGAGTTCGTCGATATAGGCGATGTAACCATCGCGTTCTTCCGCTGTTTTGGCATAGCAGATATCGTAAATACAAAAACTCAGGCTTTTGGTCAGATTGTTAAAGCCATGCAGTTTAAGCTTTTTCAATTAGCTCACCCCCTTAGTGGATAATGCGTCTTGCAGGTACTGCGGCAGAGCAAACGCTGCGGTATGAATAGCCGGATTGTAGTATCGGCACTGAAGACCTGCCTGATGGAAGCGGGCCTGAATAATTTCGGTGGAGAGATGGCGTAATACGTCGTTATCCGTTGCCCAGGCAAAGGTCATGATCCCGCCGTAGTACGTCGGAATGGCCGCCTGATAGAAGCTGACATCCTCGAAATAGGTGCTGAGCTTGCGATGGCTGTCCAGCGCTTCATCCTGCTGCAGGAAGCAGACGCCGTTTTGTGCGACGAAGATCCCGCCCGGGTTCAGGCAGCGCTTGCAGCCTTCGTAGAACGAGGAAGTGAACAGCGACGCGCCTGGGCCAATAGGGTCGGTGCAGTCGGAGATAATCACGTCAAAGGTCTGCGAGGTCTGGTTAACAAAGTTAACGCCGTCGTCAATCACCAGGCTAAAGCGGGGATCGTCATAGCTGCCGGCATTGTGGTTGGGCAGGTACTGGCGGCAGAAAGAGACGACGCCCGCATCGATTTCCACCATGGTGATGGTTTCAATGGAACGATGGCGGGACACTTCACGCAGCATTGCGCCGTCGCCGCCGCCGATAATCAGAACATGCTTCGCGTGACCGTGCGCCAGGAGCGGGACGTGGGTCATCATTTCATGATAAATAAACTCGTCGCGCTCGGTGGTTTGCACCACGCCGTCCAGCGCCATCACGCGGCCAAAGGCAGCATTTTCGAAGATGATCAGATCCTGGTGATCGGTTTTCTCATGATAGAGCACGTTATCAACGGCAAAGTACTGACCAAACTGGTCATGCAATGTTTCATGCCACAACGTGTGGTCGGCCATAGCGAACTCCTCCTGTGTAAACATCCGTTACGCTCGCAAAAAATGAGCGAAACATGATAGCTAACTCTAACCGTGGTTGCACGGCCAGAGGTTCAACAGGAGGCGTCGGGAAGGTTATTTAACGTAGGCGAGCAGGCTGAGTGAGTCGCGAGCCAGCGCTTTGCATTTTTTAGCAGTGGGAATGCCAATACCGCTTAAGTCACGGTAGCTGTCTTCGCCGAGCGCCTTCATGTCGAAGCTGTCGTAGTTGCTGAGATCCCACTGGTTCTGCTGGGCAAAAAAGACCAGCGCGCGGCGAATCTGCCCGTTGGGTAAATTCTGGTAGCCACAATCATTTTTCAGGAATACAAAAACCGCCGTTAAATCGGCCATATCTTCCGCTTCATTTTCACTTAGCGCATAGCTGTTCGCACACATTGCCATCAGGCTACCGAACAAAATTGTCCTGAAAAACGTCTTCATTGCTTCTACCACTTCTTCACGGAAAATTAACGTTAGCATACTTGATGCCAGTGCGACGATCTTTATTATTGCCGCTTTACTTGACCTTCCGGTAAGGGGAGGGTTTATGCTCAAAAGATCGCCTGCTGGAAATAAGGAAATGAACATGCAACGTCGTGATTTTTTAAAATATTCCGCTGTGCTGGGGGCTGCCAGCGCATTACCTCTCTGGAGCCGCGCGGTTTTCGCGGCCGACAGGCCAGCCTTACCCATTCCTGATTTAGTGACCGCTGATGCGCGAAGCCGTATCCAGCTTGTGGTTCAGGCCGGTAACACGACGTTCGGCGAGCACAACGCTACGACGTGGGGCTATAACGGTAATTTGCTCGGTCCGGCGCTTCAGCTGCGTAAAGGGAAAGCGGTGACGGTGGATATCCACAACACGCTCGCTGAAGAGACGACGCTGCACTGGCACGGGCTGGAAGTGCCGGGAGAGGTGGACGGCGGGCCGCAGGGCATCATCAAAGCGGGCGGTTCGCGCAGCGTCACCTTTACGCCCGACCAGCGCGCGGCGACCTGCTGGTTCCATCCGCATCAGCATGGTAAAACGGGCCATCAGGTGGCGATGGGGCTGGCGGGGCTGGTGCTGATTGAAGACGACGAAAGCCGCCTGCTGCGCTTGCCGAAGCAGTGGGGCATCGACGATGTGCCGGTGATTGTGCAGGACAAGAAATTCACCGCTGACGGGCAAATTGACTACCAGCTGGACGTGATGAGCGCGGCGGTAGGCTGGTTTGGCGACACGCTGCTGACCAACGGCGCCATTTATCCTCAGCACGCCGCGCCGAAGGGCTGGCTGCGCCTGCGTCTGCTTAACGGCTGTAACGCGCGTTCCCTCAACTTCGCCACCAGCGATAAGCGTCCGCTGTACGTGGTCGCCAGTGACGGCGGCCTGCTACCGGAGCCGGTGAAATTGAGTGAGCTGCCGATGCTGATGGGCGAACGCTTTGAGGTGCTGGTGGACATCAGCGACGGCAAGGCGTTTGACCTCGTGACGCTGCCGGTTAGCCAGATGGGGATGGCGGTCGCGCCGTTTGACAAGCCGCACCCGGTGCTGCGTATCCAGCCTTTACCGGTGACCGCTTCCGGCACGCTCCCTGATACGTTAACCACTATGCCAGCACTTCCGTCGCTTGATGGGCTTACGCAACGCAAGCTGCAGCTCTCTATGAACCCGATGCTCGATATGATGGGCATGCAGGCGCTGATGGCGAAATATGGCGATAAGGCGATGGCGGGAATGCATCACGGGCAGATGATGGGCCATATGAATATGGACCATGGAAAAATGGGCGGCATGGGGAACATGAATCACGGCGACCATGGCTTTGATTTCCACAACGCCAATATGATCAACGGCAAGGCGTTCGATATGAATACGCCGATGTTTGCTGCGACAAAGGGCCAGTTTGAGCGCTGGGTGATTTCAGGCGAAGGGGACATGATGCTGCATCCGTTCCATATCCACGGCACCCAGTTCCGCATTCTCTCTGAGAACGGTAAAGCGCCGGACGCGCATCGCGCGGGCTGGAAGGATACGGTGAAGGTGGAGGGCGGCGTCAGCGAGGTGCTGGTGAAGTTTGACCACGACGCGCCGAGGGAGTTTGCCTACATGGCGCACTGCCATCTGCTGGAACATGAAGATACGGGGATGATGCTGGGCTTTACCGTATAAAAAAAGCCGGGTGGCGGCTTCGCCTTACCCGGCCTACATAGCGTATCCATAGGCCCGGTAAGCGTAAGCGCCACCGGGCTTTTCAGTTACTTGTTTTCGTCAGGCAGCGCATACGCGACAATATAGTCGCCCATCTTCGTGCCAAACGAACCGTGACCGCCCGCAGAGATGACAACGTACTGCTTGCCATTCACTTCATAGGTCATCGGCGTGGCTTGTCCACCCGCTGGCAGACGGCCTTGCCACAGTTTCTCACCGTTGGTCATGTTGTACGCGCGCAGGTAGTTATCTGCGGTTGCCGCGATGAACAGCACGTTACCGGCGGTGGAAATTGGGCCACCCAGCATTGGCATACCCATATTGAACGGCACCGGAACCGGCATCGGGAACGGCATGCTGTCCTGTGGCGTACCAATACGTTTTTTCCACACGATCTGGTTAGTTTTCAGATCCAGACCGGAGATGTAACCCCAGGCAGGCTGTTTACACGGCAGACCAAACGGAGACAGGAACGGGTTCAGCGTTACGCCGAACGGTACGCCGTACTGCGGCTGAATGCCGGCTTCGGTACCGCTGCCTTTCGCGTCTTTCGGCTGTTCCATTGGGTTGCCCGGACCGCGTGGGATCAGACGGGAAACGAACGGCAGCGCCATCGGGTTGGCAATTGCCACCTGACGGTTAGGATCAACGGAGATCCCGCCCCACTCGAACATCCCCAGGTTACCCGGGAAGACCAGCGTGCCCTGCTCAGAAGGCGGCGTGAAGATGCCTTCATAGCGCAGCTGATGGAACATCACGCGGCACACCAGCTGGTCAAACATCGTGGCGCCCCACATGTCTGCCCCGCTGAGGTCTTTCTTCGGACGGAAGCTCAGATCGGAGAACGGCTGGGTTTTGCTGACGTAGTCGCCTTTCGCCGCACCCTGCGGTACCGGTTTTTCCGGGGCAGGCACAACCAGCTTGCCGTTGCTGCGATCCAGCACGAAGATGTTGCCGGTTTTGGCCGGGGCGTAAATCACCGGCACGGTTTTGCCGTTAACGGTAATGTCCGCCAGCGTTGGCTGGGACGGCATATCCATATCCCACAGATCGTGGTGTACGGTCTGATAGCTCCAGGCCAGCTTACCGGTGGTCGCGTTCAACGCCACGATAGCGCTGGCATAACGTTCCTGCTCCGGCGTGCGGTTACCGCCCCAGATATCTGGCGTAGTAACGCCCATTGGCAGGTAGACCAGGTCCAGCTTCGCGTCATACGCCGCTGGTGCCCAGGAGTTTGGCGAGTTAAAGGTAAAGGTGTGTTCGTCCGACGGGATCGCGTTCGGATCTTTCGCGCCCGGGTCGAAGGCCCACAGCAGTTTACCGGTATTCACGTCGAAACCACGGATAACGCCGGAGGTTTCACGCGTGGAGAAGTTATCCGTTACCGAACCGGCAATCACGATGGTTTTATCGGTGATGATTGGCGGTGAGGTTGGCTCATACAGACCCGGCGTGGTGTCAGGCATGTTGGTCTGCAGATTCAGGATACCTTTGTTGGCAAAGGTTTCGCACAGCTTGCCCGTTTCGGCATTGATGGCGAACAGGCGACCATCGTTGACCGGCAGCATGATGCGGCGAGGACAGTCGGCAATGACTTCCGGGCTCGCATTATCCGGGCGCGCTTCGTGGTAAGAGACGCCACGGCAGGTCACGTGCTGGAAGGACGGGTTGGAGTTCAGCTGCGGATCGAAGTGCCATTTCTCTTTACCGGTGGCCGCGTCGAGCGCGAACAGACGCTGGTGCGCCGTACACAGATAAAGCATATCGCCGACTTTAATTGGCGTCACTTCGTTGGTCAGTTCACCCGGATCGTTCGGCATCTTCAGGTCGCCGGTACGGAATACCCAGGCTTCTTTCAGGTTTTTAACGTTGTCCGCGTTGATCTGCTTCAGCGGGGAGTAACGCTGGCCTTCCTGGTTACGACCATAGGCAGGCCAGTCGCCGTCAGCGACCTGAGAGATCGCCGCCGCAGGCGTCGATTCTGCGTTCAGCGTACCGTTGATCTCTTGCGGGTCGTTAAAGCCGGCCCAGGTCAGGATACCGCCGCTGATCAGCAGGGCTACTACCAGCGCCGCAACGGCACCGCTGGACGGCACGATCAGGCGACGCCAGACAAACGGCAGGATCAGCCATATACCGAAGAAGACCAGAATATCGCTGCGCGGCGTCAGCGCCCAGAAGTCAAAGCCGACTTCCCAGACGCCCCAGATCATGGTGGCAAGAAGGAATGCGGCATACAGCCACAGTGCGGATTGTTTTCTACGCAACAGCAGGACGGTTACGGCAACCATCACCAGGCCCGCAATCGGGTAGTACCAGGAGCCGCCTAAAGCGACCAGCCAGACGCCACCGATTAACAGATACAGCGCGCAGAAGGCTGCGAACGCTGCTGTTAATGTCACCAGTAGACGCGGCTGTTTAGAGTTTGTTTCAGCCATAGAAAGTGTACTCGTCAGTTTTTGTTAATAATTTGCTAGCAACTAATTATAGGTATTAACAAGTGTGATCGGAATCACAATATTTGCTTTTTATAACTCATACGCCAGGCTTATCCATTTGCTGATATAATGAGGGGCTTGCGTATCAGTGCTGGATATTAACTCATCCGTATTGAGAGATTTTCATTAAAATCATTTGGTTAGTAATATGAAACATACTGTTGAAGTGATGATCCCGGAAGCCGAGATCAAAGCGCGTATCGCCGAACTGGGTCGTCAAATCACCGAACATTACAAGGACAGCGGCAGCGAAATGGTGCTGGTCGGTCTGTTGCGTGGCTCTTTCATGTTCATGGCAGACCTGTGCCGTGAAGTGCATGTGCCCCACGAAGTCGATTTTATGACCGCCTCCAGCTACGGCAGCGGCATGTCCACCACCCGTGATGTGAAAATCCTGAAAGACCTGGATGAAGATATTCGTGGCAAAGATGTGTTGATCGTTGAAGACATTATCGACTCCGGCAACACGCTGTCAAAAGTGCGCGAGATCCTGAGCCTGCGTGAGCCAAAATCGCTGGCGATTTGCACCCTGCTGGATAAGCCTGACCGCCGTGAAGTGCAGGTGCCGGTAGAGTTCGTGGGTTTCTCAATTCCTGACGAATTCGTCGTCGGTTACGGCATTGACTACGCGCAGCGTTATCGCCATCTGCCGTATGTTGGGAAAGTGGTATTGCTGGACGAGTAATTGCGGGCTGATGCCCTCACCCCGGCCCTCTCCCGCAGGGAGAGGGAGAACATCCCCGGCTTTATTTATGATTCACATGCTTAAGCTGAAGGTTGGCAATCCCAGAACGGTAACGCTGCTCCAGCGTTTCGCGGTTGGTGGCAGTCACTTCCAGATTGCGCAGCAGACCATCGTGAATTCCGTACGCCCAGCCGTGGATAGAGACCTTCTGCCCGCGTTTCCACGCTGATTGCATGATCGTTGAGTGGCCCAGGTTATACACCTGCTCCATCACGTTGAGTTCGCAAAGGGTATCCATGCGACGCTCCTGCGGCATTTCACCCAGCAGTGAGCTATGTTTGAACCAGATATCGCGGATGTGCAGTAGCCAGTTATCAATGAGCCCCAGTTCCGTGTTTTCAACCGCCGCCTGCACGCCGCCGCAGCCGTAATGGCCGCAAATGATGATGTGCTCGACTTGCAGAACGTCAACGGCATACTGAACAACAGAAAGACAGTTGAGATCGGTGTGAATCACCAGATTGGCAACGTTGCGGTGAACGAACAGTTCGCCGGACTCAAGGCCTGTCAGGCGCTCCGCCGGTACGCGGCTGTCGGAGCATCCAATCCAGAGAAAGCGTGGGTTTTGCGCCTGCGCGAGTTTTCCAAAAAATCCGGGGTCTTCCTCCACCAGCATTTTTGACCATAGTGCATTGTTGCTGATGAGTGTATCTATGTTGTTCATGGAGGTTAGCGACCTGTAACCGAGTAATTGCGTTGCGCTACTATAGGGTAACCCGACTTTTAATGAAACCACACAACGTGTGTCAGAACTGAAGGTAAGTTAATTTCATGGCAATTGCACTGGAGCTTGAACAGCTTAAAAAAACCTATCCGGGCGGCGTTCAGGCGCTACGCGGAATAGATCTTAAAGTAGAGGCCGGTGATTTTTACGCGCTTCTGGGGCCGAACGGCGCGGGGAAATCGACCACCATTGGGATTATCAGCTCGCTGGTCAACAAAACGTCCGGCCGGGTGAGCGTCTTTGGTTACGACCTGCAAAAAGATGTGGTGAACGCCAAGCGCCAACTGGGTCTGGTACCGCAGGAGTTCAACTTCAACCCGTTCGAGACGGTGCAGCAGATCGTCGTTAACCAGGCGGGTTATTACGGCGTCGAGCGTAAAGAAGCCCTTGAACGGAGCGAAAAATACCTCAAGCAGCTCGACCTGTGGGAAAAGCGTAACGAACGCGCACGGATGTTATCCGGCGGGATGAAGCGCCGGCTGATGATTGCCCGTGCGCTTATGCACGAGCCAAAACTGCTGATTCTTGATGAGCCAACGGCGGGCGTAGACATCGAGCTGCGACGCTCCATGTGGGGCTTCCTGAAGGATCTCAACGACAAAGGCACCACCATTATTCTGACCACCCACTACCTTGAAGAGGCTGAAATGCTCTGCCGCAACATCGGCATCATCCAGCACGGTGAGCTGGTGGAGAACACCTCGATGAAGAATCTGCTCTCCAAGCTGAAATCAGAAACCTTCATTCTCGATCTGGCGGCTAAAAGCCCGCTGCCGAAGCTTGAAGGGTATCAGTATCGTCTGGTGGATACCTCGACGCTGGAAGTGGAAGTGCTGCGCGAGCAGGGGATTAACAGCGTGTTCTCGCAGCTGAGCGCGCAGGGGATTCAGGTCTTAAGTATGCGTAACAAAGCGAACCGACTGGAAGAGCTGTTTGTCTCTCTGGTACAGGACAAACAAGGAGACAAGGCATGACGCATCTTTACTGGGTCGCGCTGAAAAGTATCTGGGCGAAAGAGATTAACCGCTTTATGCGTATCTGGGTGCAAACCCTGGTGCCACCGGTCATCACGATGACGCTCTATTTCATCATCTTCGGTAACCTGATTGGTTCCCGGATTGGTGAAATGCACGGCTTTACCTATATGCAGTTTATCGTGCCGGGTCTGATCATGATGGCGGTGATTACTAACGCCTACGCCAACGTAGCGTCGTCATTCTTCAGCGCTAAGTTCCAGCGCAATATTGAAGAGCTGCTGGTTGCGCCTGTGCCGACGCACGTCATTATCGCGGGCTATGTTGGCGGCGGCGTAGCGCGCGGGCTGTGCGTGGGGATCCTGGTCACGGCGATTTCACTGTTCTTCGTGCCGTTCCAGGTCCACTCGTGGCTGTTCGTCGCGCTGACGCTGCTCCTGACGGCAATCCTCTTCTCGCTGGCCGGATTACTGAACGCTGTGTTCGCTAAGACGTTTGACGATATCAGCCTGATTCCGACCTTCGTGCTGACGCCGCTGACCTATCTCGGCGGGGTGTTCTACTCCCTGACGCTGCTGCCACCGTTCTGGCAGGCGCTGTCGCACCTGAACCCGATTGTCTACATGATCAGCGGTTTTCGCTTTGGCTTCCTCGGCATTACCGATGTGCCGCTGTTTACCACGGTTGCGGTGCTGGTGGTGTTTATCATCGCCTTTTACCTGCTCTGCTGGTATCTGATCCAGCGCGGACGCGGTCTGCGCAGCTAATCTTTTGCCCGGCGACGTTTAGTTTGCCGGGCACTTTCTTTGACAGTTATCACCGAAAGCTAACCTTCACTTCGCTAAACTACTTGCCTGCTAAGGAGAGAGTTATGCTGGGATGGGTTATCACCTGCCACGATGAACAGGCGCAGGAAATGCTGGATAAGCTCGAAGCCAGATTTGGCCCGCTGGTGCAATGCCGGGCGGTAAACTACTGGCGCGGATTGAGCACCAACATGCTTAGCCGCATGATGTGCGATGCCCTGCATGAAACGGACACCGGTGATGGGGTGATTTTCCTTACCGATAAATCGGGCGCGGCGCCTTACCGCGCAGCCGCTTTGCTCAGCCATAAGCACGCGTGCTGTGAAGTGATCTCGGGTATTAACCTCTCCCTGCTGGCGTTAATGTATCCGCAGCGTGGATCCTTAAGCAGCGCTGAGTTTCGCCAGGCTATCGTGGCACAGGGCGTTCCGGGCGTCAGCAGCTTGTGGCATCAGCAGCAAAAAAATCCTCCTTTCGTCCTGCTCCACGATTTGTATAAGAATTAAACGTTGGTATTGATGTCTCATTTGTTACAATAGCGGCAGTTTTCCGCACCGATTAAGACACCATGCTACCGCGCATTCTTTTCCTGCTATTGATGCTCATTTCCGGCGTCAGCTCAGCCAGTTTACTCAGTCAGCAAACGCTGCCTGCCCAGTACATGCAAACCACCGAAGACGCGGCGATCTGGGCGCAGGTGGGAAACAGCGTGATCAACGTCGGTAACGTGCGCGCCGGGCAGATCCTCGCCGTTGTGCCCGCGGCGGCGGACTACTATGAATTTCGCTTCGGTTTTGGCACGGGTTTTATCGATAAAGGGCACCTGGAGCCGGTTCAGGGGAAACAGCGCGTCGAGGACAGCCTCGGGGATCTCAATAAACCCCTGAGCAATCAGAATCTCATTACCTGGAAAGACACGCCGGTGTATAACGCGCCGTCGAGCGGTAGCGCGCCGTTCGGCACATTAAGCGCCAATCTTCGCTATCCCATATTAAACAAACTGAAAGACCGCCTGAATCAGACCTGGTTTCAGATCCGCATCGGCAATCGTCTGGCGTGGATCAGCAGCCTGGATGCGCAGGAAGATAATGGACTTCCGGTTCTGACCTACCATCATATTTTGCGTGATGAAGAAAACACGCGCTTTCGACATACGTCCACGACCACCAGCGTACGTGCGTTTAACAACCAGATGGCCTGGTTACGCGATCAAGGCTATACCACCCTGACGATGTACCAGTTGGAAGGGTACGTGCGTAACAAAATGAACCTGCCTGCAAAATCGGTGGTAATAACCTTTGACGACGGCCTGAAATCTGTCAGCCGCTATGCCTATCCTGTGCTGAAAGAGTACGGCTTCAACGCTACCGCATTTATTATCTCTTCCCGCATTAAAGGCCACCCGCAGAAATGGGATCCTAAATCGCTGCAGTTTATGAGCGTGCAGGAGATTAAGGGCATTCAGGATGTGTTTGATATTCAGTCTCATACCCACTTCCTGCACCGCGTGGATGGGTATAAGCACCCGATTTTACTGAGCCGCAGCTATCACGTGATTTTGTTTGATTTTGAACGCTCGCGTCGCGCGCTGGCGCAGTTTAACCCGCGCGTGCTCTATCTTTCCTATCCGTTTGGCGGCTACGACAATAAAGCGATAAAGGCGGCAAATGATGCCGGTTTCCATCTGGCAGTGACGACGGTGAAAGGGAAGGTGAAGCCGGGGGATAATCCGTTCTTACTGAAACGCCTGTACATCTTAAGAACGGATTCGCTGGAAACAATGTCGCGGCTGATCAGCAATCAGCCGCAGGGATAATGCTTAAGCAACCTGAACCGGAATCGCCTTCGCGGTACGTTTCATGTCGTTGTCGCCTTCAAAATAGGCGACTTTCGGCTGCCAGCGGCGTGCCTCTTCATCAGACATCATCACGAAGCTGGCGATAATCACAATATCGCCCACGTCCGCGCAGTGCGCTGCCGCGCCGTTAACGGAGATGATTTTAGACCCGCGCTCGGCGGCGATGGCATAGGTTGAGAAACGTTTGCCGTTGTTAACGTTCCAGATATCAATCGCTTCGTTTTCAAGGATGCCCGCGGCATCAAGGAAATCCTGGTCGATGGCGCAGGAGCCTTCATAGTGCAGGTCGGCCTGGGTGACTTTCACACGGTGAAGCTTACCTTGCAGCATTTTGCGAATCATTATGTTTACCTTTCATCTTCCGGGTAGAGAAACCTACGCCAGTTCAACCACTTTGTTGTCGATTAGGCGGGCCTGACCAAGCCATGCCGCCACCAGAATGACTGCACGTTTGCTGGTCTGTGTAAGCTCCAGAAGCGTGTCGGCATCGCGAATTTGAATATCATCAGCGCGGAAGCCTTTATCGTTCAGCGCCTGTTCAGCCAGAGCAATAATCTCTTCGGCAGTTAACTCTTTCGCCAGAAGCTGTTCTGCCATGGTATTCATGACCTTGCTTAAGCCAGGCGCGATTTTACGCTGGTCGGCGGTCAGGTAGCCATTTCGCGAGCTGAGCGCCAGACCGTCTTTGGCGCGTACAATCGGTACGCCGACAATCTCGATATCGTAACCCATATCCGCAACCATCTTGCGGATCAGCGCCAGCTGTTGGAAATCTTTCTCACCGAAGCAGGCAACGTCCGGCTGCACAAGGTTGAACAGCTTGCTGACGATAGTGGAAACGCCGCGGAAATGACCCGGGCGGCTCGCGCCTTCGAGCATTGTGGAAATGCCCGGGACGTCAACGTAGGTTGCCTCTTCAGTACCCTGCGGGTAAACATCCGCCGGTGCAGGTGAGAAGACGATATCCGCATGGCGTTTTTTTAGCTTCTCGCAATCTTCCTGCAGGGTACGCGGATAGCGTGCCAGATCGTCGGCGCGGTCAAACTGCATTGGGTTAACGAAGATACTGACCACCACGATATCTGCACGGGCTCTTGCTTCGTCAACCAGCTTCATATGACCGTCATGCAGGTTGCCCATGGTCGGGACCAGTGCGATACGTTTACCTTCCTGACGCGCACGACGGATATGCTGGCGAAGCAGCGGCAGGGTTTCAATGATTAGCACAACGAGACTCCTTAATGGAAACTGTGTTCTTCACCCGGGTAAACACCGGATTCAACGTCGGCAATATACTGCCTGACCGCAGCGCGCATGTCGCCCGCTTCGGTGAGGAAATTTTTGGCAAATTTTGGAATATGTCCGCCAGTGATGCCAAAGGCGTCGTGCATCACCAGAATCTGACCGTCAGTCACGTTGCCCGCACCAATACCAATCACCGGAATCGACAGAGCTTCAGTAATGCGCTTCGCCAGCTCAACCGGCACGCACTCCAGCACCAGCAGTTGGGCACCTGCGGCTTCCAGCGCCAGGGCATCATCCAGCAGCGTCTGGGCTGCATCACCACGGCCCTGCACTTTATATCCACCAAAGATGTTGACGGATTGCGGCGTCAAACCCAAATGGCCGCACACCGGCACGGCACGCTCGGTAAGCATCTTCACCGTATCCACCAGCCATGCGCCGCCTTCAACTTTGACCATATTAGCGCCCGCACGCATCACCGCTGCCGCGTTTTCAAATGCCTGCTCCGGCGTGGCGTAGGCCATAAACGGCAGATCGGAAAGCAGCAGGCAGGCTGGGGCGCCACGGCGCACGGCGCGGGTATGGTAAGCGATATCCTCAACCGTCACCGGCAGGGTGGAATCATGTCCTTGTACCGTCATCCCTAACGAATCTCCGACCAGCATGACGTTGATCCCCTCTTCGGCAAACAGTTTGGCGAAGCTGTAGTCATACGCGGTGATGGTGGCGAAGCGTTTTTTTTCCTGTTTGCATTTCTGCAGTAAGGAGATGGTGGTTGGTTTCATACTGTTTCCTGATAGCCCAAAGCGAATCTTTGCGCATTCTAACAGTAACATTCGAGGGAACAATGATTTTAGGTAACCGATTAGCCACAATTATTTTGAGGCTAATCAGCAAGGGAACCCGATCACCAGCGAGCGGGTCTTTCCGCGTTGAGGCTGTTCAGAATGGACTTGAGTGGGGTGCCATCCGGGAAGATAAGATCGGGGGCGACTTCAAACAGCGGCCAGAGCATAAACCCGCGATTTTTCATGTCGTAATGCGGAACGGTGAGACGTTCAGTGTTAATGGTCTCGTGACCAAACAGCATAATGTCGAGGTCCAGCGTGCGCGGTCCCCAGCGCTCGGCTTTGCGAACGCGGCCCTGCTGCAGTTCGATGCGCTGGGTATTGTCCAGCAGCTCTTCTGGGCCCAGTTCAGTCTCAAGGATCACGGCGGCGTTCAGATAATCAGGCTGATCCTGCGGACCCAGCGGCGGAGTACGGTAGAACGAGGAGACAGCCACAATCTTGCTTTGCGGGATCTCACCCAACGCCTTTACGGCAGCATTCACCTGCTCCAGCGGAGAGGCTAAATTACTGCCGATGGCGATACAGGCGAGGGTCATGCTGTCCCTTCACGACGCGGCGCGCGTTTGCGCGGACGACGATGACGGCGACGCGGTTCCGGCTCTTCATCCAGCCCGGTGAGCATATCTTTTTGTTCTGGCGGGGCGGAAACCTGGAATTCTGCCCACCACTGTGCCAGACGCTGCAGCTCCTGGTTGCGTTCAATTTCCGCGCGCAGCGACAGGAGATCGAAGGCTGCGCGGAATTTAGGATGCTCCATCAGCTTCCAGGCGCGTTTGCCCTGACGACGGGACATGCGCAGCTGAAGCTGCCAGATATCGCGCACCAGAGTGGTAATACGTTTCGGAATGGCGAGCGTGCGGCAGCCTTCGTCCAGCACGTCGTTGGCGGCCAGCGCGAAAGCATCGTAATAGGCGAGCCCGCTCTCCTGGGTAATGCGCTGGGCCGTTTCCAGTAGCGGATACCAGAACATCGCGGCAAACAGGAACGCCGGGTTCACGCGCATGTCGTTGCGAATGCGGGTATCGGTATTTTTCAGCACCTGCGCAATCATCCGCTCCATTGGGCTATCACCGTTTTCGGTGAAGTAGCGGGTAATGGTCGGGAACAGCGGCTGGAACAGGTTGTATTCGCGCAGCAGATTGTAGGTTTCAAAGCCGTGGCCGGCCTGCAGCAGCTTCAGGGCCTCTTCGAACAGGCGGGCAGGGGGCACGTCGTTAATCAACGTCGCCAGACGCGGAATAGGCTCTGCCGTTTCCGGACTGATGCGCATGTTCAGCTTGGCGGCGAAACGCACGGCGCGCAGCATACGCACGGGATCTTCACGATAGCGCGTTTCCGGCGTGCCGATCAGACGGATCAGACCTTCTTTCAGGTCCTGCATGCCGCCGACGTAATCGCGCACGGTGAAATCCGCCACGCTGTAATAAAGGCTGTTGATGGTGAAGTCGCGACGCTGGGCATCTTCTTCGATAGAGCCGAAGATATTGTCACGCAGTAGCATACCGTTCTGGCCGCGCTGTGACGTGGTGCGATCGGACGCGCCGGCTTCGTGGTGGCCGCGGAAGGTTGCCACTTCGATAATTTCCGGGCCAAACATCACGTGAGCCAGACGGAAACGGCGGCCAACGAGACGGCAGTTACGGAATAGTTTGCGCACCTGCTCAGGCGTGGCGCTTGTCGTCACGTCGAAATCTTTCGGTTTTTTGCCCAGCAGTAAATCACGCACTCCACCGCCTACGAGATAGGCCTCGTAGCCCGCTTTATTCAGACGATAGAGCACCTTGAGGGCATTTTCACTGATATCTTTGCGGGAAATTGTGTGCTGCTCACGCGGAATAACCGACATGTGTGGCTGTGCAATAGCATCGTTCGCCATGCTCTCTTCGCGGCTTAGCACTTTACGGCAAAAATTAGCGACTCGGGTAAAAATGGTACACCTCGTAGTGTGTTTTGTTATGAAAAAAGCGGCTAATCATAGCTCAGCGCAACGCATTTGAGAATGCTGGATTTTTGGCACTGCCGCGAGCGTCCAGTTGGCAACGGCCATTTTCAGCAGTTCGTCAATACGCAGATCCTGCCATTCGTTGGTTACATTCTGGTTGAGAAACCGCAGCGCGTCGATCAAAACAGGGCGCGGATCGCCCTCTGGCAGGGCCGGGGCGTGGTTCTGCTTTGACAATTTTAAGCCCTGCGCATTAACCGCCAGCGGCAGATGAATGTAATCCGGCGCCGTCCAGCCAAACTGGTGATAAAGCGAAATTTGTCGCACGGTGGGCTCGACCAGATCCGCCCCGCGCACAATCTCCGTCACGCCCTGAAAACGATCGTCGACGACCACGGCCAGGTTGTAGGCGAAAAGGCCGTCACGACGGTGAATAATAAAATCCTCACGCGCCAGACGTTCATCGGCATGAATCTCACCGGAGAGGAGATCGTTAAAGCGCGTCACCGGGGAGCGCTGCTTGATGCGCACGGCGGCATTTTCCGGGGGGAGATTGAGCGTACGACAGTGGCCATCATAGACCCCTCCTACGCTCTGGATACGGGCGCGGGTGCAGGTGCAGTTATAGGAAAGCCCCCGATCTCGAAGCCAGGCCAGACGTTCCCGATAAGCATCGTGACGTTTTGACTGCCAGAGAACCTCGTCATCCCAGTGAAGACCGTAATGTTCCAGCTGACGCAGAATGGTCTCTGCTGCACCGGGAACTTCACGTGGAGGGTCAATATCTTCAATGCGGACAAGCCATTTTCCCAGGCGGGCGCGAGCCTGCAGGTAGCTGCCGAGCGCGGCAATTAATGAGCCGAAGTGTAATTCACCGGAAGGAGATGGCGCGAAGCGCCCAATATAGTGTGATTCAGACATATCAACAGTAACAAGGCGGGAGAGACTCCCGCCTTTGGAGTGTGTAAACAGCGCTGGTGTTAACCGGCCATCTGTTTTTCGCGGATTTCGGCCAGCGTTTTACAGTCGATGCACAAATCGGCGGTTGGACGCGCTTCCAGGCGACGAATACCGATTTCAACACCGCAGGATTCGCAGTAGCCAAAATCTTCGTCTTCGACTTTTTTCAGCGTTTTCTCGATCTTTTTGATCAGTTTGCGTTCGCGGTCACGGTTACGCAGTTCGAGGCTGAACTCTTCTTCCTGAGCGGCACGGTCTACCGGATCCGGGAAGTTGGCAGCTTCATCCTGCATATGAGTAACGGTGCGATCGACTTCATCCCTGAGTTGATTACGCCATGCTTCAAGAATACGCTTGAAGTGCGACAGCTGGGCTTCGTTCATATACTCTTCGCCCGGCTTCTCTTGATACGGCTCCACCCCAGCGATGGCGAGAATACTCAGGGACGATGTTTTACGGTTTTGCCCTTCTTGCATGTTGCTTCTCCTTAACACGCACTATCGATCCCCGTGTTGGGGGAAAAATCAGGTCGCTATAAATAGCAGATGCTTTTCCGTATGGCAATTATCTAAACGTAACACTTGACAAGCCTGTGAGGAAAAGCGTATTTGCGCACGCGGCCAGAACACTTATTCGTCAATCGTCTAATCCCTTATAAGACAATGGGAAGAGAGGATCTCAGAGTCATATTATCGGCAGAAAGTTCCGCTTTATAAGCGAAAACCTCTACCCCCTGCTTTTGTGCCTCATTCAACAATTGCGCGTATTTAGGGTCAATATGGCGGGCAGGGGAGAAACGTTCAATGGCTGAATGCAACACCGCAAACAGCAATACGGCGCGTTTGCCCGCCGCCGCAACACTCATTAGCTCTCGCAGATGCTTCTGGCCACGTAGCGTTACCGCATCCGGGAAGTAGCCATTTTCCTGTTCCGCTAACGTCACTGATTTCACTTCAATATAGCACTCCGGCCTGTCTTCCGCCTGTAACATGAAGTCAATTCTGCTGCCCTCATCGCCATATTTCACTTCACTTTTATGCGTGCCATATCCCACCAGTTCGGGAATTGTGCCAAGGGTCAGCGCTTCCTTAACCAGCTGATTGGCGCGCTGGGTATTAACGCAAATAAATGCCCCGTTTTGGGTTTCGGTCATTTCCCAGGTATGGGCATATTTCCGTTTACTATTTTCTGATGTGGAATACCAGACCCTGTCACCCGGCGTCGCACATCCCGTCATGGCACCGGTATTGGGGCAGTGCAGGGTGAGCTGAACCCCTTCGGGGGTAATCACGTCGGCGAGGAAGCGTTTGTAGCGTTGGATTAACGTGGCGTGCTGCAGAGGAGGACTAAACTTCATCAGAATTCCTTTCGGTGTTGCCCAGCGTCCAGCGCTGTAGTGGCGTATAGCGGGTGCGTCCCTGTGCAAAGACGGATTCATAAAGCGCGAATGTGTTGACCGGAAACGCCCAGTGAAAACCCGGCGGCGGGATGGCAACGGCCTGACCGGCATCGCGCAGCAGCGTGATATGCGGATGAAACGGCTGTGGGCTCTGATAACAGCCGCTGCGCGCCGCCTGCGCGCGCAGCATGTTCGCCAGCTGCAATAATCCGCGCGGCGGCTGGCGCGTTCCCAGCCAGACCACGCGCGAACGTAGCCACTGACCCGCGTCGTCAAGTTGCAGCGTAAATTCCGGCTGGGCAATACGCCCGGCCATTGCGGCTAATGCCCGCTGTTTTTCGGCGCTGACGTCGCCCAAAAAGGCCAGCGTCAGGTGCAGGTTAGCCGCCGCAACAGGACGGCCTGCTTCCGGCGCGAAGTTGTCGGCACGCCAGCGAACAATTTGACGCTGTATCGTGGTGGGCAATTCAATGGCAAAAAACAGCCGTTTCGACTCAGGCATACGGAGGACTCGGTAATGATATGCGCCGATGCTACAATGTACGCCGACTAATGTTAACCCTCTGGAGCTGTTAGTGTCCTCATTGCCGGTCGCCGTCGTTCTTCCTGACCTTCTCGCTGCCTTACGCCACTCCCCGCAGGTTTTGCTCAGTGCCCCGACGGGGGCGGGTAAGTCCACCTGGCTTCCGCTGCAGATTCTGAAAGACGGGAACATCAGCGGGAAAATTATCCTGCTGGAGCCGCGCAGGCTGGCCGCGCGCAACGTGGCGCAGCGTCTGGCGGAGCTGCTGAATGAAAAACCGGGCGAAACGGTAGGTTACAGGATGCGTGCCGAGACCTGCGTTGGCCCGACCACGCGTCTTGAAGTGGTCACCGAGGGCATTCTTACCCGTATGCTGCAAAACGATCCGGAGCTGAACGGCGTTGGGCTGGTGATCCTGGATGAATTCCACGAGCGCAGCCTGCAGGCGGATCTGGCCCTCTCGCTGTTGCTGGACGTTCAGCAGGGGCTGCGCGACGATCTCCGGCTTTTGATAATGTCGGCCACGCTGGACAATGAGCGGCTACGGCAGGCGCTACCCGATGCGCCTGTTATCAGCTCTGAAGGGCGGGCGTATCCAGTTGAACGCCGCTATCAACCGCTTCCGACCCACCAGCGTTTTGACGAAGCGGTCGCCATCGCAACCGCAGAACTGCTGCGTCAGGAACCCGGCTCGCTGCTTCTGTTTTTGCCGGGTGTCGGTGAGATCCAGCGCGTGCAGGAGCACCTATCTACCCGCGTAGGCGGCGATGTGCTGCTTTGCCCGCTTTACGGCGCGCTGTCGCTGCAGGATCAGCGTAAAGCTATCCTTCCTGCTCCGGTTGGGCAGCGCAAGGTGGTGCTGGCAACCAACATTGCTGAAACCAGTTTGACCATTGAAGGTATTCGCCTGGTGGTGGATAGCGCGCAGGAGCGGGTAGCAAGCTTTGACCCGCGTACCGGGCTGACTAAACTCCTGACGCAGCGCATCAGCCAGGCGTCGATGGTGCAGCGCGCTGGCCGAGCGGGGCGTCTTGAGCCGGGTATCTGCCTGCATTTGACCAGCGCGGAACAGGCTGAACGTGCTGCACAGCAAAGCACGCCAGAAATTTTACAAAGTGATTTGTCTGGTCTGGTGATGGATCTACTCCAGTGGGGCTGCCCGAACCCTGAGCAGCTCACCTGGCTCAATCCTCCCCCTGTCGTAAACCTCACCGCTGCGCGCACGTTGCTGACCCAGCTTGGCGCGCTGGAAGGCGAGCGTCTGACGGCGCGCGGCCAGAAAATGGCAGCGCTGGGCAACGATCCGCGTCTGGCCGCGATGCTGGTGGCTGCGCAAGGGGAAGATGAAATTGCCACGGCGGCAAAACTGGCGGCTATTCTTGAGGAGCCGCCGCGTGGAGGCAACAGCGATCTGGGGCAGGCTTTTTCGCGCAATCAGGGAAACTGGCAGCAGCGGGCGCAGCAGTTGTGCAAACGCCTGAATAGCCGGGGAGGAGCGCCTGACAGCGATAAGATTGCCTTCCTGCTGGCCCAGGGCTTCCCTGACAGGATTGCGCGTCGGCGCGGGCTGGACGGTCGCTACCAGCTGGCAAACGGCATGGGTGCGATGCTGGACAGCGATGACGCCCTGACGCGTCATGAGTGGCTGATTGCGCCGCTCCTGCTGCAGGGCAGCCATTCTCCGGATGCGCGTATCCTGCAGGCGATAGCCGTAGATATTGACGCCCTGACGCGTACCTGTCCGCAGCTGCTTCAGCAATCTGATACCGTGGAATGGGATGACGCCCAGGGCACGCTGAAGGCGTTTCGTCGCAGCCAGATTGGGAAATTGACTTTAGGAACGAAGCCGCTGGCGAAGCCGTCGGAAGAAGAGCTGCATCAGGCGATGCTGAATGGCATTCGGGAAAAAGGGTTGAGTGCCCTGAACTGGACGCCGGAAGCGGATCAGTACCGCATTCGTCTGCACTGCGCCGCGAAGTGGCTACCGGAATATAGTTGGCCTGCGGTGGATGACGAGACGCTGCTCGCTACGCTTGAGCGCTGGCTACTGCCGCAAATGAGCGGCGTGCACTCCCTGCGAGCCCTTAAGGCGCTTGATGTTAAGACCGCGTTACAGAATTTACTGGACTGGTCATTACGTCAACGTCTGGATAGTGAACTGCCAGGGCATTACACTGTGCCGACCGGAAGCCGGATTGCCATCCGTTATCATGAGGATAATCCGCCGGCGCTGGCGGTTCGGATGCAGGAAATGTTTGGTGAAGCCACCACGCCGTCCATTGCGGAAGGGCGCATGCCGTTAGTGCTTGAGCTGCTGTCCCCTGCGCATCGTCCATTGCAAATCACCCGAGATTTGGGGGCGTTCTGGGCGGGAAGCTACCGTGAAGTGCAGAAAGAGATGAAGGGGCGATACCCCAAACATGTCTGGCCGGACGATCCGGCGAATACGGCGCCGACGCGGCGAACAAAGAAATATTCGTGAAAGGGGAGTGCGGCCTGATGCCCTCACCCCGCCCCTCTCCTGCGGGGAGAGGGAGAAAACACATTTTGAGAGATTTCTTCTTTCACAGGCCTGTGAAAGAAAAGAAAATCTGGCCTTTGCGCCTGAAAGTTGCGGAGAAAAAGCATGGCGGGGAATGACCGCGAGCCAATAGGACGTAAGGGAAAACCAGCGCGTCCGGCGAAAGAAAAGGTAAGCCGTCGTCGCCTCAGAGATGAGGACTATGACGATGACTATGAAGACGATTATGAGGATGAAGAACCGATGCCGCGTAATGGAAAAGGCAAAGGGCGTAAGCCTCGGGGCAAGCGCGGCTGGTTCTGGCTGCTGCTGAAGCTGTTTATTGTTTTTGTCGTGCTGATGGCGATTTACGGCGTGTATCTCGATCAGAAGATCCGCAGCCGTATCGACGGTAAAGTCTGGCAGCTACCTGCGGCAGTGTATGGCCGTATGGTGAACCTTGAGCCAGATATGTCCATCACTAAGAACGAGATGGTTAAACTGCTGGAAGCCACCCAGTATCGTCAGGTGTCAAAAATGACGCGCCCTGGCGAATTTACCGTGCAGGCGAACAGCATCGAGATGATCCGTCGTCCGTTTGATTTCCCGGACAGCAAAGAGGGTCAGGTGCGCGCGCGTCTGACCTTTGACGGCGATCGTCTGGATACCATCGAGAACATGGATAACAACCGTCAGTTCGGTTTCTTCCGTCTCGATCCGCGTCTGATCACCATGCTTTCGTCAGCAAACGGCGAGCAGCGTCTGTTCGTGGCGCGTAATGGCTTCCCGGATCTGCTGGTCGATACCCTGCTGGCAACCGAAGACCGTCACTTCTACGAGCACGATGGCATCAGCCTCTACTCGATTGGTCGTGCGGTGCTGGCTAACCTGACTGCCGGTCGGACCGTGCAGGGGGCGAGTACGCTGACCCAGCAGCTGGTGAAGAACCTGTTCCTCTCCAGCGAACGCTCTTACTGGCGCAAAGCGAACGAAGCCTACATGGCCGTGCTGATGGATGCGCGCTACAGCAAGGATCGTATCCTTGAGCTGTACATGAACGAGGTCTACCTCGGTCAGAGCGGCGATAACGAAATCCGCGGCTTCCCGCTGGCGAGCCTGTACTACTTTGGTCGCCCGGTGGAAGAGCTGAGCCTGGACCAGCAGGCGCTGCTGGTGGGCATGGTGAAAGGGGCGTCCATTTATAACCCGTGGCGTAACCCGAAACTTGCGCTGGAGCGTCGTAACCTGGTGCTGCGTCTGCTGCAACAACAGCAGGTGATCGACCAGGAGCTGTACGACATGCTGAGCGCGCGTCCACTCGGGGTTCAGCCGCGCGGTGGGGTGATCTCGCCTCAGCCTGCGTTTATGCAGCTGGTGCGTCAGGAGCTGCAAAGCAAGCTTGGCGATAAGGTCAAAGATCTCTCCGGCGTGAAGATCTTCACCACCTTTGACTCCGTGGCGCAGGATGCGGCAGAAAAAGCAGCGGTAGAAGGCATTCCGGCGCTGAAGAAACAGCGTAAGCTCTCCGATCTGGAAACCGCGATGGTGGTGGTTGACCGTAACACTGGCGAAGTTCGCGCGATGGTGGGCGGTGCCGAGCCGCAGTTTGCTGGCTATAACCGCGCCATGCAGGCGCGTCGCTCAATCGGTTCTCTGGCAAAACCAGCAACCTATCTCACTGCCCTGAGTCAGCCAAATCAGTATCGCCTGAATACCTGGATTGCGGATGCGCCGATCTCCCTGCGCCAGCCCAACGGCCAGGTCTGGTCACCGCAGAACGATGATAAACAGTTCAGCGGGCAGGTCATGCTGGTGGATGCGTTGACCCGTTCCATGAACGTGCCAACGGTGAACCTGGGCATGTCGCTGGGACTGCCAGCGATTGTCGATACCTGGCAAAAACTTGGCGTGGCGAAAGATCAGCTGCACCCGGTACCGGCGATGATCCTGGGCGCGCTTAACCTGACGCCGATCGAAGTGGCGCAGGCGTTCCAGACCATTGCCAGCGGGGGTAACCGCGCGCCGCTGTCTGCCCTGCGTTCGGTGATTGCCGAAGATGGCTCCGTACTGTATCAGAGCTTCCCTCAGGCGGAGCGTGCAGTTCCTGCTCAGGCCGCCTATATGACGCTGTGGACGATGCAGCAGGTAGTGCAGCGCGGTACCGGGCGTCAGCTGGGTGCGAAGTATCCGGGCCTGCATCTGGCAGGTAAGACCGGGACCACCAACAATAACGTCGATACCTGGTTTGCCGGGATTGATGGCCGTGAAGTGGTGATCACCTGGGTAGGCCGCGATAACAACCAGCCGACCAAGCTGTACGGGGCGAGCGGGGCGATGTCGATTTACCAGCGCTATCTGGCAAATCAGTCTCCGGTGCCGCTGAACCTTGTCGCGCCGGAAGATATCGTCGATATGGGCGTGGACAGCTCCGGTAACTTCGTCTGCGGCGGCGGGATGCGTACGCTCCCGGTCTGGACAACCAACCCGGATTCCCTGTGCCAGCAGAGCCAGCCTGAACAGCCGACCGGTAACCCGTTCGACCAGTCTTCTCAGCCACAGCAGCCGCAGCAGCAACAGCCGCAGCAGCAGAATGAGAAGAAAGACAGCGACGGTGTTGCGGGCTGGATTAAAGACATGTTCGGCGGTAACTAACCTTGTAAAGCCCTCTTCCCCGGAAGGGGGCTTTTTTTACCCGTAGACCTCATTTCGTTAACCCTCGTTTTAACTCTGATTAACCCTTCGTTTTCTCTTGATGATTTCTTAAACCCTTAATTCTCATAGGGCCGCTTACTGCTTGCTATGCAACCAGCGTTTCGCATATTATTCTGGCGCTCATAATAATAATTCTCGTTTACGTTATCATTCACTTTCACATCAGAGATTCAACATGGCGCTTTCCAATACTGCTCAGCCAATGAACACGTCGCTGCGTAAACTCGCGGTCGTCGTCGCCACAGCGGTTGCCGGCATGTCAACTTATGCACATGCTGCCGAAACCCCGAAAAAAGAAGAAACCATTACGGTAACAGCAGCTCCTGCGGCACAGGAAAGTGCCTGGGGTCCTGCTGCTACCATCGCCGCAAGGCAATCCGCGACCGGAACCAAAACGGATACCCCTATTCAAAAGGTTCCGCAGTCTATTTCTGTCGTCACTGCCGAAGAGATGGCGCTGCATCAGCCGCGCTCGGTGAAAGAAGCCCTGAGCTATACGCCGGGCGTTGCGGTAGGCACGCGCGGTGCGTCTAACACCTATGACTATCTGATTATTCGCGGCTTCGCAGCCGATGGTCAGACGCAGAATAACTACCTCGACGGCATGAAAATGCAGGGGAACTTCTATAACGACGCGGTGATTGATCCGTATATGCTGGAGCGCGCCGAGATCATGCGCGGTCCGGTTTCCGTTCTGTACGGCAAAAGCAGCCCTGGCGGGTTGCTGAACATGGTCAGTAAGCGCCCAACAACCGAGTCCCTGAAAGAGATCCAGTTCAAAGTCGGCACGGACAGCCTGTTCCAGACCGGGTTCGACTTTAGCGATGCAATCGACGATGACGGCGTTTACTCTTACCGTTTAACGGGCGTTGCGCGTTCTAATAATTCCCAGCAGGAAGGTAAGGGCGAGCAGCGTTACGCCATCGCGCCATCGTTCTCCTGGCGTCCGGATGATAAAACCACCTTCACGTTCCTCTCCTATTTCCAGAACGAGCCTGAAACGGGCTACTACGGCTGGCTGCCAAAAGAGGGAACGGTTGATCCGCTGCCGAACGGCGATCGTCTGCCGACGAACTTCAACGAAGGCGCGAAGAACAATACCTATTCCCGTAACCAGAAAATGGTGGGATACAGCTTCGACCACGAGTTCAACGATACCTTTACCGTGCGTCAGAACCTGCGCTATGCGCAGAATAAAACTTCCCAAAACAGCGTCTACGGCTACGGCATGTGTTCCGATCCGCTCTACTCGAGTAATCCGGCATCCAGCCCTTGCGCGAGCGTTCCTCAGTCGCAGTGGGGTCATACGCTGACTCGCCAGTATGTGATCGATAATGAGAAGCTGGAAAACTTCACTGTTGATACGCAGTTGCAGAGCAAGTTCGCGACAGGTTCACTCGATCATACTCTGCTGACTGGGGTGGATTTCATGCGCATGCGTAATGACATCGACTCGTGGTTCGGCTATGCCGGTTCCGTTGCGCCATCTGATATCTATAACCTCGATCGTAGCGATTTCGATTTCGGTTCACATCCTGGACCGTCAGGTGCCTATCAGGTGTTGAACAAGCAAAAACAGACCGGCGTTTACGCTCAGGATCAAATTGAGTGGGACAAAGTCCTGGTAACCCTGGGCGGTCGTTATGACTGGGCCGATCAGGAATCCTACAACCGCGTGACGAACACCACCTCCAAACGTGATGATACCCAGTTCACCTGGCGCGGTGGCGTTAACTACCTGTTTGATAACGGTGTAACCCCGTACTTTAGCTATAGCGAGTCGTTTGAACCGGCTTCTCAGACCGGAGCGAACGGTAACGTCTTTGCACCGTCTAAAGGCAAACAGTACGAAGCGGGCGTGAAATACGTGCCGAACGATCGTCCGATCGTCGTCACCGGTGCGTTGTACCAGTTGACCAAAACCAACAACCTGATGGCGGACCCGGCGGGCTCCTTCTTCTCGGTACAGGGCGGTGAAATCCGCGCGCGTGGCGTAGAGGTGGAAGCGAAAGCGGCCCTGTCTGCGAGCGTTAACCTGGTAGGTTCTTATACCTATACCGATGCCGAATACACCACAGACACCACTTATAAAGGCAACACGCCTGCTCAGGTTCCAAAACACATGGCATCGCTGTGGGGTGATTACACGCTGTTTGACGGTGCGCTGTCTGGCCTGACGCTGGGTACCGGCGTCCGTTACACGGGTTCAAGCTATGGCGATCCGGCGAACTCCTTCAAAGTAGGCAGCTACACCGTTGTCGATGCGCTGGTCAGATACGATCTGGCACGCGTTGGCATGGCTGGCTCAAACGTCGCGCTACACGTGAACAACCTGTTCGATCGTGAGTACGTTGCCAGCTGCTTTAATACTTACGGCTGCTTCTGGGGTGCTGAACGTCAGGTTGTTGCCACCGCGACCTTCCGCTTCTAATCTCTCTTCGGGCACGGTTCGCCGTGCCCTTTTTATTTAAGTTGGCTGATATGCAGGATAATCAAACGCAACCCGACACCACCTTTACGCTTAACCATCTCTCCTTTCGCGTACCCGGGCGCACCTTGCTGCATCCGCTCTCTTTGACGTTTCCCGCAGGTAAAGTCACTGGCCTGATTGGTCATAACGGTTCCGGTAAATCTACGCTGCTCAAGATGCTGGGGCGCCATCAGCCGCCTTCTGAAGGCGATATTCTGCTGGATGACCAGCCGCTGGAGAGCTGGAGCAGCAAAGCGTTTGCCCGCAAAGTGGCCTATCTGCCGCAGCAGCTGCCGCAGGCGGAAGGGATGACGGTGCGTGAGCTGGTGGCAATTGGGCGTTATCCCTGGCACGGGGCGCTTGGGCGCTTTGGCGTTGCTGACAGAGAGAAAGTGGAAGAGGCGATTGCGCTGGTCGGGCTGAAACCACTGGCGCACCGTCTGGTGGATAGCCTGTCCGGCGGCGAACGTCAGCGCGCGTGGATTGCGATGCTGGTGGCGCAGGACAGCCGCTGCCTGCTGCTGGATGAGCCAACCTCGGCGCTGGATATCGCACATCAGGTCGACGTGCTGGCGCTGGTGCACCGCTTAAGCCAGGAGCGTGGTCTGACGGTCATTGCGGTCCTGCACGATATCAACATGGCGGCGCGCTACTGTGACTACCTTGTCGCGCTGCGCGGTGGCGAAATGATTGCGCAGGGTACACCATCCGATCTGATGCGCAGCGAAACGCTGGAACATATTTACGCTATTCCGATGGGTATTCTGCCTCACCCGGCCGGGGCTGCACCGGTGAGCTTTGTCTACTGATGCTGAATAACACACGCATTAGCCGCCGTCGCCTGCTGACGGCGATGGCCCTTTCACCGCTGCTGTTAAAAATGAATACGGCGCGTGCTGCCACCGTCGATCCGCACCGTATTGTGGCCCTGGAATGGCTGCCGGTCGAACTGATGATGGCGCTCGGCGTCACGCCCTACGGCGTCGCGGACATTCCCAACTATAACCTCTGGGTGAACGAGCCGAAGCTGCCGGACTCGGTGATCGACGTCGGCCTGCGAACTGAGCCAAATCTCGAACTGCTCACCCAGATGAAACCCTCGTTCCTGTTCTGGTCTGCGGGCTACGGTCCCTCAGAGGAGGTCATGGCGCGCATTGCGCCCGGGCGCGGATTCGCTTTCAGCGACGGTAAAAAACCGCTGGCCGTAGCGAAAAATTCGATTAACGAGATGGCGCATTTCCTCAACCGCGAGGCGGAGGCCAAAAAACACCTCGACGAATTTGATGCCCTGATCGACTCCCTGAAGCCGCGCTTTGCTCACCGGGGCGATCGTCCGCTGCTGATGGTGACGCTGCTGGATGCCCGCCATATGCTGGTCTTCGGTAAAAACTGTCTGTTCCAGGAGGTGCTGGACAGCTTCGGCATTCGTAATGCCTGGGAAGGGGAGATGACGTTCTGGGGCAGTACCGCCGTGGGTATCGACCGTCTGGCGGCGTTTCGCGACGTGGACGTGCTGTGTTTCGACCACGGCAACGAACGCGACATGCAAACCCTGATGGCGACTCCGCTCTGGCAGGCGATGCCGTTTGTGCGCGAGAAGCGCTTCCAGCGCGCTCCGGCGGTCTGGTTCTACGGCGCGACGCTGTCGGCCATGCATTTTGCCCGCGTGCTGGATAACGCGCTGGGAGGTAAAGCATGAGTACGCGTATCGCCCGCTTCCCGGCGCTGCTGTTATCCCTGCTTTTTCTGGTTGCGCTGGTATCAACCGGGTTCAACCTCTCTACAGCGTTACCACGCGCGCAGTGGGGGGCCGCTCTGGCCTCGCCGGATATCGACAATATTCAGCAGATGCTGTTCCACTACAGCCTGCTGCCGCGTCTGGCAATCTCCCTGTTAGTCGGTGCCGGTTTAGGGCTGGTGGGCGTGCTGTTCCAGCAGGTTTTACGTAACCCGCTGGCAGAGCCAACCACGCTCGGCGTTGCGACCGGCGCACAGCTTGGGATCACCATCACCACCCTGTGGACGCTGCCGGGAGCGTTAACCTCGCAGTTTGCGGCACTCGCGGGTGCGTGCGTGGTGGGCGCGCTGGTCTTTGGCGTGGCCTGGGGCAAACGCCTTTCTCCCGTGACGCTTATCCTGGCCGGGCTGGTGGTGAGCCTGTACTGTGGGGCGATTAACCAGCTGCTGGTGTTGTTCCATCACGATCGGCTGCAAAGCATGTTCCTGTGGAGTACCGGCACGCTCACCCAGACCGACTGGAGCATTGTGCTGCGCCTGTGGCCGCAGCTGGCTGGCGGTGTCGTGCTGACGCTGCTGCTCCTGCGCCCTCTGACGCTCATGGGGCTGGACGATGGCGTGGCGCGCAATCTCGGTCTGGCCCTGTCGCTGGCTCGTCTGGCGGCGCTGACGCTGGCGATCGTATTGAGCGCCCTGCTGGTGAACGCGGTCGGCATTATCGGGTTTATCGGCCTGTTTGCGCCGCTGCTGGCGAAAATGCTCGGCGCGCGTCGCCTGCTGGCGCGTCTGATGCTGGCGCCGCTCATTGGGGCGCTGATACTCTGGCTTTCCGATCAGCTCATTCTCTGGCTGGCGCAGGTATGGAGGGAAGTGTCTACTGGCTCTGTGACCGCGCTTATCGGGGCGCCGCTGCTGCTGTGGCTGCTCCCGCGCCTGCGCAGCATGAGCGCACCGGCGATGGACGCGGGCGATAAAGTCTACGCTGAACGTCAGTCGGTGCTGTGGTTTAGCCTTGCCGGTCTGGCGGTGCTGATTGTCGCCTCGTTCGCGGCGCTTTCATTCGGACGCGATGCCTCGGGCTGGCACTGGGCAACGGGCGATTTACTCAACGACCTGCTGCAGTGGCGCTGGCCGCGTATCCTCGCTGCGCTGATCGCAGGCGTGATGCTGGCGGTGGCAGGATGCATTATTCAGCGTCTTACCGGCAACCCGATGGCGAGCCCGGAAGTGCTTGGGATCAGCTCTGGCGCCGCCTTTGGCGTGGTGCTGATGCTGTTCTTTGTGCCGGGCAATGCGTTTGGCTGGCTGATGCCTGCCGGCAGTCTCGGTGCGGCAGTTACGCTGCTGATTATCCTGATTGCCGCCGGTCGCGGCGGGTTTTCACCGCACCGCATGCTGCTGGCGGGAATGGCGCTCAGCACCGCGTTCACGATGCTGCTGATGATGCTGCAGGCGAGCGGCGATCCGCGTATGGCGAAGATTCTGACCTGGATTTCCGGCTCAACGTATGGCGCCACCGGCAGCCAGGTGATCTGGTCCGGGATGGTGATGGTCGTGCTGCTGGCGATGGTGCCGCTGTGCCGACGCTGGCTGACTATTCTGCCGCTCGGCGGCGAAAGCGCGCGTGCGGTGGGAATGGCGCTGACGCCAGCGCGTGTGGCCTTGCTGCTGCTGGCGGCGTGCCTGACGGCGACGGCAACCCTGACGATTGGACCGCTGAGCTTTGTCGGGTTAATGGCGCCGCACATTGCCAGAATGATGGGATTCCGCCGGACGATGCCGCATATTGTTATGTCGGCCCTGACGGGCGGGGTGATGCTGGTGTTTGCGGACTGGGGCGGAAGAATGGTGCTGTTCCCATATCAGATCCCGGCGGGTCTGCTGTCGACCTTTATCGGTGCGCCGTACTTTATTTATCTGTTGAGAAAGCAGAGTCGGTAATAAAAGCAAACGGCAATCCTTAGATTGCCGTTTTAGTGTTTGCTCCCTCTCCCTGTGGGAGAGGGGGGGTGAGGGCATCAAGCCGCACATCTTACAGCTTCGCAAACACCTTGCGCGCCGCGTCAATGGTGTTATTGATATCATCTTCGCTGTGCGCCACGGACATAAAGCCCGCTTCGAACGCTGACGGTGCCAGATACACGCCTTCTTCCAGCATCAGGTGGAAGAAGCGCTTGAAGCGCTCAACGTCGCACTTCACCACGTCCTGATAGCAGGTCACGGTTTTCGCGTCGGTGAAGAAAATCCCGAACATCCCGCCTACGTGGTTAACCACCAGCGGAATTCCGGCCTCTTCTGCCGCTTCCAGCAGGCCGTTTGCCAGCTGCGTGGTACGGTCGGTCAGGGTTTCGTGAATGCCTGGCTGAGCCACTTCGGTCAGGCAGGCAAAGCCCGCCGCCATGGCGATTGGGTTACCGGAGAGCGTGCCCGCCTGGTAAACCGGGCCGGTTGGCGCCAGAGCTTCCATCACGTCCTTACGCCCACCGAATGCGCCGACCGGCATGCCGCCGCCGATGATTTTGCCGAGGCAGGTCAGGTCCGGCTCGACGTCGTAGTAAGACTGGGCACCCGCCAGCGCCACGCGGAAGCCGGTCATGACTTCATCGATGATTAGCAGCGCGCCGAACTCATCGCACAGGGCACGCAGGCCCGGGAGGAAGTCAGGCTGCGGTGGGATGCAGTTCATGTTGCCCGCAACTGGCTCAACGATGATGCAGGCGATCTCCTGCGGATACTGCTCGAACGCCGCGCGAACGGTGTCCAGATCGTTGTAGGTGCAGGTCAGGGTATGCTTCGCGAAGTCAGCCGGTACGCCCGGGGAGTTCGGCTGGCCGAGCGTCAGCGCGCCGGAACCCGCTTTCACCAGCAGGCAGTCCGCATGACCGTGGTAACAGCCTTCAAACTTGATGATTTTATCGCGGCCGGTAAAACCGCGCGCCAGGCGGATGGCGCTCATGGTGGCTTCGGTACCGGAGTTCACCATACGCACCATGTCCATGGTAGGCACCAGTTCAGTCACCAGCTCCGCCATTTTCACTTCCATTTCGGTTGGCGCGCCGAAGCTCAGGCCGCGCTGGGCGGCTTCAATTACCGCGTTACGAATTGCCGGGTGGTTGTGACCCAGCACCATCGGGCCCCAGGAGCCGACGTAATCGATATAGGCTTTGCCATCGACATCATACAGATACGCGCCGTCAGCACGTTCGATAAACAGCGGCGTACCGCCCACGCCGGTGAAGGCGCGCACAGGTGAGTTCACGCCACCCGGAATAAGCTCGCGGGCTGCACTGTAGAGGTTTTCAGACTTGCTCATGGCGTCGTTCCTGGTTCGTATAAAATGGTTAAGCCCACTATTCTAAGTGATTCGGGGATGGTTATGAAATTTTTAGCCGGGTAATGCTTTAAGATTTGTTAAGTAATTTTCAGGAGACGGTAGGGCGGTCTCTGGTAAAATCCTCGCGGCTTTTTGTATGACGAATAAGAGCAGGACATGAAATCAGATTCTCCGTCTTTTGAAGAACAACAGTTTACGCGCGCTCAGCACCGAATCAGCATTCGGCGGCTGCTTAACCGCGATAAAACGCCGCTGGCGATCCTTCTGGCTGCTGCCGTGGTGGGAACACTCGCCGGGCTGGTGGGCGTGGCGTTTGAAAAAGCGGTTAATGCCGTGCTCAACTGGCGAGTGGGCACCGTGGCCGGTTTCGCCAATAGCGAATGGCTGGTCTGGGTGTGGGCATTCGGGCTGTCTGCGCTGTTTGCCATGGTGGGGTATTTTCTGGTGCGTAAATTCGCGCCGGAAGCGGGGGGATCGGGCATCCCGGAAATTGAAGGCGCGCTGGAGGAGCTGCGTCCGGTGCGCTGGTGGCGGGTGATTCCGGTTAAATTCATCGGCGGCATGGGAACTCTGGGCGCGGGAATGGTACTCGGACGGGAAGGACCCACGGTTCAGCTGGGCGGGAACCTCGGCCGCATGGTGGGCGATCTCTTTCGGATGCGCAGCGCCGAAGCGCGCCATACGCTGCTGGCGACCGGCGCGGCGGCGGGGCTGTCGGCGGCGTTTAACGCGCCGCTGGCGGGCATTTTGTTCATCATCGAAGAGATGCGCGCGCAGTTTCGCTACAACCTGATCTCGATTAAAGCGGTGTTTACCGGCGTCATTATGTCGAGCATCGTGTTTCGCATTTTTAATGGCGAGGGCGCGGTTATTGAGGTGGGTAAACTGACCAACGCGCCGGTCAACACCCTGTGGCTTTATCTGATCCTCGGCATGATTTTTGGCGTGGTGGGTCCGCTGTTTAACACCTTTATCCTGCGCGCTCAGGATATGTTCCAGCTCATTCACGGCGGCAACACGACGAAATGGGTGCTGATGGGGGGGCTGCTGGGCGGCATGTGCGGCGTGCTTGGGTTCATCGAGCCGAATGCCGCGGGCGGCGGGTTCGGGCTGATTCCCATTGCGGCTGCGGGGAATTTCAGCGTGGGCCTGCTGCTGTTTATGTTTATTTCAAGAGTCATCACGACGGTGCTGTGCTTCTCCTCCGGCGCGCCCGGCGGGATTTTCGCCCCGATGCTGGCGCTGGGTACGCTGCTCGGGACCGCGTTTGGTATGGCGGCTGAAGCGGGGTTTCCCGCCTATCATCTTGACGCCGGGACGTTTGCCATCGCCGGAATGGGGGCGCTGCTGGCCGCGTCCCTTCGTGCGCCGTTGACCGGGATCGTGCTGGTACTGGAGATGACGGACAATTACCAGCTCATTTTGCCAATGATCATTACCTGTCTCGGCGCGACACTATTAGCCCAGTTCCTGGGTGGAAAACCGTTATACTCCACCATCCTTGCGCGTACCCTGGCGAAACAAGAGGCGGAGCGGGCCGCCGCGCAGAATACTTGAATGAATTACCAGGGTATTAGATAATGACGAAAAGAATTGGGTGAATTTTACCCAATAGCAGTATTCATGGGAGCATAAGATGAGTGATGACGTAGCTGTGCCGCTGGAATTTACCGAAGCAGCAGCCAATAAAGTGAAAACCCTGATTGCCGACGAAGACAATCCGGATCTGAAACTGCGTGTTTATATTACCGGTGGTGGCTGCAGCGGCTTCCAGTATGGTTTTACCTTTGACGACCAGGTTAACGATGGCGATATGACTATCGAGAAACAGGGCGTCGCGCTGGTGGTTGACCCGATGAGCCTGCAATATCTGGTGGGCGGTTCGGTGGATTACACCGAGGGTCTGGAAGGTTCGCGCTTTGTGGTCACTAACCCGAATGCGACAAGCACCTGTGGGTGTGGATCTTCGTTCAGTATCTAAGAGAGTGCGGGCTGATGCCCTCACTCCGGCCCTCTCTCACAGGGAGAGGGAGAAATACTAAAAACGGTAACCTGACGGTTACCGTTTTGCTTTTATCTTGCATTATCATCCAGCGCAAACGTCGGCAGCTTCAGGTGCCAGCGTATCGCCGCTAAACGTATCACCAGCGTCACGACCATCCCCAGCATTGCGGCGTTTTCCAGCGGAATTGCAAAGGTGTAGTACGCGGTCGCGTGGACAATGCCGCCCGCAATACAGGCCGTCGCGTAAATTTCAGTACGCAGGATCATCGGCACTTCACGCGCCAGAATGTCGCGAATGATGCCGCCGCCCACGCCGGTTAATACGCCCATGCAGATTGCCACCATCGGACCGGTGCCCGCATTAAACGCCTTATTGACGCCAATACCGACAAACACGGCCAGACCGACGGCATCCAGTACCGGCAATATCCATTTTGGTAATCGGCGGGGCTGGCGAACCAGCACAATGGTGAACAGGCAGGTGACCATTGCGACCACCAGATCGGTCGGATCTTTCACCCAGAACACCGGCCCATTCGCCAGCGCCATATCGCGGATAGTCCCGCCGCCGACGGCGGTCACGACGCCCAGCACCAGCACGCCAAACGGATCCATGCGTAGTTTTCCGGCGAGCAGGACGCCGGAGATAGCAAAAACGGCTGTGCCAAGAATATCCAGCCAATAAACGAGCATCGTTAAATCCTCGAAAAGGGTCTTATGTTAGTGGCTCTCTGCCAGCGCGGCACAGAGCTGTTTTGCGGCGAGGATAATACGCGGGCTGGCGCGTTCAAACCAGTCGCTGTTGAGGGGGATCACCGGTATTTTTAGCTGTCTTTGCCAGAATTGCTCAATTTTGGGAATTTCGCTCGCATTTCCGACCACGACGATGGCCTGTGGCTGGCGCGCCAGAACCTGCTCACGGCTTACCTGAGGCCACGGCACCCGGCTGGCTGCAAAGATGTTTTCACCGCCACAGACTTCCAGCACCTGGTTCTGAATCGACCCTTTCCCGGTGGTAAACAGCGGCTGGCTGCCAAACTGAAGGAAGATGCGCTTTTTAACAGGGGTATCGTATCGGGATTTCAGCGCCGCATAGTCGCTCAGCATCTGTTTTGCCGCGGCCTCTGCTTTTTTGGGCGTAGGGCTATAGGGTGCCAGGGCGCGGAGCGCCTGAGCGACCTGCTCAATGCTGACGGCATCTATCCACATCACTTTTATGCCGAGGGAAGTGAGCTGGTTGACCTGCCGCTCGGCGTTGCCGCCACGCCAGGCCAGCACGAGATCCGGTTTAAGCGCCACGATGCGCTCAAGGTTCATCCCCTGCCAGGTTGCTACTTGTTCAATACCCGCGGCCTGCGGTGGGTAATCCGAAAAGCTGCTCACGCCAACGGGGGTGATCCCGGCGGCAAATGCCAGTTCCGTATTCGCGGGAGAGAGGGTAATTACGCGCGGTAGCGCATAGAGCCACAGCGGTGCGAAAAGAAGCAGGGCGGCAAGCGCCCTGAGGGTATGTTTAGCCACGTGCCAGATTCTGCACCAGGCGTTCCACCATCACGGTGGACTGTTTTGCCGCAACGGTCAGGAACTCGTCGAAGCTGATGTGGGACTGCTGGTCTGCCACGTCAGAGATGGCGCGAACCACCACAAACGGTACGCTGAAGTTATGGCAAACGTGAGCAATCGCGGTCGCTTCCATCTCAACGGCTACCGCCTGAGGGAAGTTATGACGGATTTTCGCCAGACCCACGGAACCATTGATGAACGCATCACCGCTGACAATCAGACCGCGTACCGCGTTGAGGTTGAGCTCTGTAATGCAGGTCTCTGCCGCCGCAATCAGTTTGTCGTCAGCCTTAAATCCTGCCGGGCAGCCAGGAAGCTGGCCGTACTCGTAACCGAACGCGGTGACGTCCGCATCGTGATAGCGCGCTTCGTCGGAAACAACGATATCACCCACCTTCAGCGTCGGCGCCAGGCCGCCCGCAGAGCCGGTATTAATGATTACGTCCGGCTTGCAGCGCTCAAGCAGCAGGGTGGCACCCAGCGCCGCAGCGACTTTACCGATGCCTGATTTCAGCAGAGCCACGTCAACACCGTTTAGCTGACCGGTATAGATCTCACAACCACCCAGAGAGAGGGTCTGACGGTTCTCAATTTTGTCACGCAGGAGCGTAACTTCTTCTTCCATTGCACCAATAATGCCGATTTTCATAGATTTACTCGCGATGTGCCTTGTTAAGATGCATAGTCTATCATGCGGTTAAGGGGAAACGCATTCTCATGCGGGGGAGCACATGTCACCAATCGATTTTCGCACCAAAATTAACTGGCACCGACGTTTCCGTTCGCCGCAGGGCGACAAGAGCGAACATGAGATCCTGCGTATCTTTGAAAGCGATCGCGGGCGGATCGTTAACTCGCCCGCCATCCGCCGTCTGCAGCAAAAGACCCAGGTCTTTCCGCTGGAACGTAACGCCGCGGTGCGCACGCGTTTAACCCACTCCATGGAGGTGCAGCAGGTCGGGCGCTACATTGCGAAGGAGGTTTTGAGCCGTCTTAAAGAGCAGCGTTTACTGGAAACCTATGGTCTGGACGAGCTGACGGGGCCTTTTGAGAGCATCGTTGAGATGGCCTGCCTGATGCATGACATCGGCAACCCGCCTTTCGGTCACTTTGGTGAGGCGGCAATCAATGACTGGTTTAAACAACGGCTTTACCCTTCGGATGCGGTGAGCCAGCCGCTGAGCGACGATCGCTGCATCGTACGCGATTTACGCCTGCGTGAAGGCGAAGAGGGGCTGAACGATCTGCGCCGCAAGGTACGTCAGGATCTCTGTCATTTTGAAGGCAACGCGCAGGGGATCCGTCTGGTCCACTCCCTGATGCGCATGAACCTGACCTGGGCACAGGTCGGCTGCATTCTAAAATATACGCGCCCCGCGTGGTGGATGGGGGATCCTCCCGCGTCCCACAGTTATCTAATGAAAAAACCGGGCTATTACCTTTCCGAAGAGGCCTATATTGAGCGGCTGCGTAAAGAACTTTCATTGACGCCAAACGGTCGTTTTCCATTGACCTGGATTATGGAAGCCGCCGATGATATCTCCTATTGCGTGGCCGATCTGGAAGATGCCGTTGAGAAAAGAATTTTCAGCGTCGAGGAGCTTTATCAGCATCTTTATGCGGCCTGGGGTACTCACGAAAAAGGCTCGCTGTTTGCGCAGGTTGTAGAAAATGCCTGGGAAAAATCGCGGTCAAATACATTAAGCCGCAGTACGGAAGACCAGTTCTTTATGTATTTGCGGGTCAATACATTAAATAAACTGGTGCCATACGCGGCGTCGCGCTTTATTGATAATTTGCCGCTCATTTTCAGCGGGGAATTCAACCACGCGCTGCTGGAAGATGACAGCAGTTTCAGCCAGCTCCTTGAGCTTTATAAACATGTTGCGATGCGGCATGTATTCAGCCATCCGGATGTCGAGCAGCTAGAGCTGCAGGGCTATCGGGTAATCAGTGGGTTGCTGGAAATTTATTCCCCATTGCTCCAGCTTTCGGTCGACGAATTCAGCGAGCTGGTGGAACACGAGCGCGTGCGCAGAATACCCATCGAATCGCGGCTTTATCAAAAACTCTCTACCCGGCATCGTCTGGCGTATGTCGAAGCGATTGGCAAGGTGGAACGCAACTCTCCCGAATGGCCAGTGATGGAATATTATTATCGCTGCCGTCTTATCCAGGACTATATCAGCGGAATGACGGATTTGTATGCCTGGGATGAATACCGCAAGCTGATGGCGGTGGAATAATCCCGGAGTTTTGTAAAGACGGCCAATAAATTTTTACCTTTTCCATAAACTTATCGCCGGAACTAAGCGGTATAAAACGAATCTGAGTTACACAGCAATTTTGCGTTACCTGTAAATCGAGATTGAGAAACATGAAAAAAACCACATTAGCAATGAGTGCACTGGCTCTGAGTTTAGGTTTAGCGCTGTCTCCTCTGACTGCTACTGCAGCCGAGACCGCGTCGTCGGCAGCAACCGCGCAGCAGATGCCAAGCCTGGCACCGATGCTCGAAAAAGTGATGCCATCGGTGGTGAGTATTAACGTTGAGGGCAGTACGACCGTCAATACGCCGCGTATGCCGCGTAACTTCCAGCAGTTCTTCGGCGACAACTCGCCGTTCTGCCAGGACGGTTCGCCATTCCAGAGCTCTCCGTTCTGTCAGGGCGGAGGTGCCGGGGATGACAGCCAGGGCGGCGGCCAGCAGCAGAAGTTCATGGCGCTTGGCTCGGGGGTAATTATTGATGCGGCGAAAGGTTACGTCGTTACCAACAACCACGTTGTCGATAACGCTAACAGCATTAAGGTTCAGCTGAGCGATGGCCGCAAGTTCGATGCCAAAGTGGTGGGTAAAGACCCGCGCTCCGACATCGCGCTGATCCAGATCCAGGATCCGAAAAACCTGACGGCGATTAAAATTGCCGACTCCGACGCGCTGCGCGTGGGTGACTACACCGTGGCGATCGGTAACCCGTTTGGTCTGGGTGAAACCGTGACATCCGGTATCGTCTCTGCACTGGGCCGTAGCGGCCTCAATGCCGAAAACTATGAAAACTTCATCCAGACGGATGCGGCGATTAACCGCGGTAACTCCGGCGGTGCGCTGGTGAACCTCAACGGTGAGCTGATCGGTATCAACACCGCTATCCTGGCACCGGACGGCGGCAACATCGGGATTGGCTTTGCTATCCCAAGTAACATGGTGAAAAACCTGACCGCGCAGATGGTGCAGTATGGCCAGGTGAAACGCGGCGAGCTGGGTATCCTGGGTACGGAACTGAACTCCGAACTGGCGAAGGCGATGAAAGTTGACGCCCAGCGCGGGGCATTCGTCAGCCAGGTGATGCCGAACTCCTCCGCGGCGAAAGCGGGCATTAAAGCGGGGGATGTGATCACCTCCCTGAACGGTAAACCGATCAGCAGCTTTGCCGCCCTGCGTGCCGAAGTGGGCTCCATGCCGGTTGGCAGTAAAATCACCCTCGGCCTGCTGCGCGACGGTAAGCCGGTTAACGTGAGCCTGGAGCTGCAGCAGAGCAGCCAGAATCAGGTGGATTCCAGCACCATCTTCAGCGGGATTGAAGGTGCCGAGATGAGCAATAAAGGCGCAGACAAAGGCGTGGTGGTGAATAACGTGAAAGCGAATTCACCGGCAGCCCGTATCGGCCTGAAAAAAGGCGATGTGATCATGGGCGCTAACCAGCAGCCGGTTAAAAACATCGCTGAACTGCGCAAAATTCTCGACAGCAAGCCTTCCGTGCTGGCGCTGAATATCCAGCGTGGCGATACCTCTCTTTATCTGCTGATGCAGTAATCCTCTGAAGCCCCTGTTCGCAGGGGCTTTCTCGTTTCTGTGACTGTAACCACAACTCCATACTTCTCCCTCTCTCTTTGTGCATTCGCACAATGCAGCCGTCGCTGAACTTCCCTATGCTTGAGCTCTGCTCACGGGAGGGTTCTATGGCTGGCTGGCATCTTGATACCAAAATGGCGCAGGATATCGTGGCGCGCACCATGCGCATCATCGATACCAATATCAACGTGATGGATGCTCGCGGGCGCATTATCGGCAGCGGCGATCGCGAGCGTATTGGGGAATTGCACGAAGGTGCGCTGCTCGTGCTTTCTCAGGGGCGGGTAGTGGATATCGACGATGCGGTAGCGAAACACCTGCACGGCGTCCGTCAGGGCATCAATTTACCGCTGCGCCTTGAAGGTGAGATTGTGGGGGTCATCGGCCTCACCGGCGAGCCCGAGTCGCTGCGAAAATACGGTGAGCTGGTCTGCATGACGGCGGAGATGATGCTCGAGCAGTCGCGCCTGATGCACCTGCTCGCTCAGGACAGCCGCCTGCGCGAAGAGCTGGTGATGAACCTTATTCAGGCGGAAGAGCATACGCCTGCACTGAGTGAATGGGCCCAGCGTCTGGGGATCGATCTGAACCAGCCGCGCGTGGTGGCGGTCATTGAGGTCGATAGCGGCCAGCTGGGCGTAGATAGCGCGATGGCCGAGCTGCAGCAGCTGCAAAATGCGCTGGCAACGCCGGAACGCGATAACCTGGTGGCGATCGTTTCTCTGACGGAAATGGTGGTGCTCAAACCGGCGCTCAATGCGTTTGGCCGCTGGGATGCGGACGATCATCGTCGTCGCGTGGAGCTGCTGATCTCCCGGATGAAGGAGAATGGTCAGCTGCGTTTTCGCGTTGCGCTGGGCAACTACTTTACCGGGCCGGGCAGTATCGCCCGCTCCTGGCGTACCGCGCGAACCACCATGATGGTGGGCAAGCAGCGGATGCCGGAGAGCCGCAGTTATTTCTATCAGGATCTGATGCTGCCGGTGCTGCTCGACAGCCTGCGCGGGGGCTGGCAGGCCAATGAGCTGGCGCGGCCATTAGCGCGTCTGAAAGCCATGGATAACAACGGCCTGCTGCGCCGGACGTTGCAGGCATGGTTCCGCCATAACGTGCAGCCGCTGGCGACCTCGAAGGCGCTGTTTATTCACCGCAATACCCTGGAGTATCGGTTAAACCGGATTTCGGAGCTGACGGGGCTGGACCTGGGGAATTTCGACGACAGGCTGCTGCTGTATGTGGCGCTGCAGCTGGACGAGCAGAGATGACTGAGTGCGGTCTGGTGGCCTCACCCCATCCCTCTCCCACGGGGAGAGGGCGCAAACACTAAAAACGGCAATCAAGGATTGCCGTTTTGCTTTTATTTCCGGGTTAATTTCTCAAGATCCGCTTCAATCTCGCTGATCTTGTTAGTCACAACGCTTTCAAGATGACGCAGATCGTCAAGGATCTTACGCTTGAGATCGACTTCGGTGCGGTCGCGCTGGCAGATCTGATCGAGTTCATCGATCACATAGCGCAGGTTAGGGCTGATTTCCTGTACTTCTTTGTATCCCTGACCTACGCCGTCAGCAACAACGGTTTTACGCTGGCGTGGGTATTTAAACTTCACGCTTTTGGCGAAAAACTCTCCTTTGTCCTTGTGAAAATAGATTTTCAAAATATCGTTGTTGGCTTCCTGGCGGAGGCTGTAACGATCAATTTCATCAGGATTGGTAATGCCCAGACTTTTCAGATTATCGTACATAGCGGTACCCTTGATCTCAACATAACCTTTGAATAATTAACGAAAAAATCTATTTTCGCCACCCTCAGATATAAAAAAAGCGGGGTTGCCCCCGCTTTTTGTTATACCCGATTAATCGATGGTGCGCAGCAATTCATTGATGCCCACTTTACCGCGCGTTTTCGCATCCACTTTCTTCACGATAACCGCACAGTAGAGGCTGTATTTGCCATCTTTTGACGGCAGGTTACCGGAAACCACTACGGAGCCCGCCGGAACGCGACCGTAGTGAACTTCGCCGGTTTCACGGTCATAAATACGGGTGCTCTGACCGATGTAAACGCCCATGGAGATCACGGAGCCTTCTTCAACGATCACGCCTTCTACCACTTCAGAGCGCGCGCCGATGAAGCAGTTGTCTTCGATGATGGTCGGGTTAGCCTGCAGTGGCTCCAGAACACCACCGATGCCCACGCCGCCGGACAGGTGAACGTTTTTACCGATCTGCGCGCAGGAACCGACGGTCGCCCAGGTGTCAACCATCGTGCCTTCGTCAACGTAGGCACCGATGTTCACGTAGGATGGCATCAGCACGGTATTGCGTGCGATGAAGGCGCCCTGACGCACAGCCGCAGGCGGTACCACGCGGAAACCTTCTTTCTGGAAACGCGCTTCGTCGTAGTCAGCGAATTTCATTGGCACTTTATCGAAGTAGCGGCTTTCTGCTCCGTCGATAACCTGGTTATCGTTGATGCGGAAAGAGAGCAGCACGGCTTTCTTCAGCCATTGATGAGTGACCCACTGACCGTCGATTTTTTCTGCCACGCGCAGCGCGCCGGAATCCAGAAGGGAAATCACCTGGTTTACCGCTTCACGGGTCACGGTATCCACATTTGCCGGGGTAATCTCGGCGCGACGCTCAAAAGCGGACTCAATAACGTTCTGTAACTGCTGCATTGTTTACTCTTTCCATTTCACTAAAAAACATATCACCCTTTATCGTTTGGATTGAGGGCTGCTGTCAACCGTTGTTGCACTTCAAGCTGCAGGTCATTATTAAGGGCACGCCGGTCGGCGGTGGCGATTATAAATAAATCTTCTACTCGCTCGCCAATGGTTGTAATTCGGGCCCCATGAAGCGAAATTCCCAGATCGGCAAAAACCTGGCCGACGCGGGCAAGCAGCCCTGGCTGGTCGAGCGCGATCAGCTCCAGGAACGATTTTCGGTCGGTGTGGGTCGGCAGGAAATTGACCTCGGTATCGACGGTAAAGTGGCGCAATTTCGCAGGCTGGCGACGCGGCTGCGGAGGCTGCCAGCTGCGCTGGGTAATCGCCTGCTCCAGACCAAAACGTATCCCTTCATGCCTGTCCGCCGAGAGCGGGCTGCCGTCCGGCTCAAGCACGATAAAGGTGTCCATCGCCATACCGTCGCGGGTGGTGAAGATCTGCGCGTCGTGAACGCTCAGATTACGCCTGTCCAGCTCGGCGCAGACCGCAGCAAACAGATAAGGGCGGTCCGGGCTCCAGATGAAAATCTCCGTCCCGCCGCGGGTGGCCTGCGGGCTCAGCAGGATCATCGGCTGGGACAGATCGTGCTTTAGCAGATGCCGCGCGTGCCACGCCAGCTGGTTTGGGCTGTGGCGGACAAAATAGTTGGCGCGACAGCGGGCCCAAATCTGATGCAGCGCCTCTTCATCAATGTTATCCATCCGCAGCAGCGCCAGCGCCTGCAGCTGATGATGGCGTACGCGTTCGCGCATATCCGGGGTGTTTTGCATCCCGCGGCGCAGCTGTTTTTCTGTGGCGAAGTACAGCTCGCGCAGCAGGCTCTGCTTCCAGCTGTTCCACAGGGTCTCGTTGGTGGCGCAGATATCGGCCACCGTCAGGCAGACCAGATAGCGCAGACGGTTTTCAGTCTGAACCTCTTCGGCGAACTGCTTAATGACTTCTGGGTCCTGAATGTCCCGACGCTGGGCGGTGACCGACATCAGCAGGTGATGGCGAACCAGCCAGGCCACCAGCTGCGTTTCACGCGAGTTCAGGCCGTGCAGTTCGGCAAATTTCAGTACGTCCTGCGCGCCCAGCACCGAATGGTCACCGCCGCGACCTTTGGCGATATCGTGGAACAGGGCGGCAATCAGGATCAGTTCCGGATGGGTCAGGCGCGGCCACAGCTCCACGCACAGCGGGTGGCGGGAGCGCGTCTCTTCTTTCGCAAAGCTCTCCAGCTTGAGCATCACGCGGATCGTGTGTTCATCCACCGTGTAGGCGTGGAACAGATCGAACTGCATCTGCCCGACGATGTGCGACCACTGCGGCATATAGGCCCACAGCACGCTGTGACGGTGCATCGGCAGCAGCCCACGACTGACGGCACCCGGGTGGCGGAGCATGCTCAGGAACAGCGAACGCGCTTCCGGGATAAAGCACAGCGGCTGCGTCAGATGACGACGCGCATGGCGCAGATGGCGCAGGGTGGTAGAGTAGATGCCTGTGATGGTGCTGTTGCGCACCATGGTATAGAACATCCGCAGAATCGCTTCCGGCTCGCGAATGAACAGCGTTTCGTCGCGCAGATCGATAAGCGTGCCGCGCAGCTGGAATTCGTCATCAATCGGGCGCGGCTTTTCGTCGGCCGTCAGGGCCAAAATGGCCTCGTCGAACAGCTGCAACAGCATCTGGTTTAGCTCGGTCACCCGACGGGTGACGCGGAAGAAATCCTTCATCATGTGCTCAACCGGCTCGTTACCTTCGCCCTGGTAATTCAGGCGCTGAGCCACGCTGAGCTGGCGGTCAAACAGCAGACGGTTATCGTAGCGCGTAACTTCCAGATGCAGGGCAAAGCGGATGCGCCAGAGCAGGTGCAGACACTCGTTTAGCTCGTTACGCTCGGCCTCGGTTAAGAAGCCGAAGCCGACCATCTCATCCATCGAGGTGGCGCCAAAATGGCGGCGGGCGACCCACTGTAAAGTGTGGATGTCGCGCAGGCCGCCGGGGCTGCTTTTTATATCCGGTTCAAGATTATAGCTGGTGCCGTGATAGCGCTGGTGGCGCTGGTTTTGCTCCTCGACCTTCGCGGCGAAGAACTTTTCTGACGGCCAGAAGCCGTCGCTGAAGATGTGTTTTTGCAGCTCCAGGAACAGGGCGACATCACCAATCAGCAGGCGGGTTTCAATCAGGTTGGTGGCGACGGTCAGGTCCGATAACCCTTCCAGCAGACACTCTTCCAGGGTGCGCACGCTGTGGCCCACTTCCAGCTTCACGTCCCAGAGCAGCGTCAGCAGTTCGCCAATTTTTTGCGCCTGTTCGTCCGGCAGCTTTTTGCGGCTTAAGATCAGCAGATCGATATCGGAAAGCGGATGCAGCTCACCGCGGCCATAGCCCCCGACGGCAACCAGCGCAACATCACTGATTTGCCCAAACCCGTAATCGATCCACAGGCGCTGCAGCAGCTGGTCGATAAATTCGGTGCGCGCTTCAATGAGCTGCTCGGCCGACACGCCTGCGTCGAACGCGCTGCCCAGCCAGCGATGGAAAACATCCATATGGGCTTTAATATGCGCGCAGGTCAGCTCGTGCGACGGCCAGACGCCCGGGTTATCGGGCTGGTCGGGGAGGGTGGGAAGTGCTGTGTTAGCATACTGTTCGGGTAAAAGATTACTCATCGTGCGCCACCCATAAGAAAAAGCTATAGCCATTAAAAAAGCCGGCATTTGCCGGCTTTTTTATCATTCGTCGTGCGTCAGTATCGCCGGGATGGTGTCATCCTTGCGCAACGTCATAATTTCGCAGCCGTTGTCTGTTACCACAATAGTATGCTCGTACTGTGCAGACAAGCTTCTGTCTTTGGTTTTCACCGTCCAGCCGTCTTTCATGGTACGGATGCGGTAATCACCCGCGTTGACCATCGGCTCAATGGTAAAGGTCATGCCTTTTTGCAGCACCACGCCGCCGTCGTCTGCATCATAGTGCAGAACCTGCGGCTCTTCATGGAAGACGCGACCAATGCCGTGACCGCAGTACTCGCGAACCACGGAGAAACCTTCTGCTTCCACAAACTTCTGGATTGCCGCACCGATGGTACGCAGGCGAATACCCGGTTTAACCATTTTCAGCGCCAGATAGAGGCTCTCTTGCGTCACTTTGCACAGACGCTCGCCAAGAATAGTCGGCTTGCCAACGATGAACATTTTTGAGGTGTCACCGTGGTACTCGTCTTTAATGACGGTCACGTCGATGTTAACGATGTCGCCGTCTTTCAGCAGTTTTTCATCGTCCGGAATACCGTGACACACCACTTCATTAATAGAGATGCAGACGGATTTCGGGAAACCGTGGTAGCCGAGGCAGGCGGAAACCGCGTGCTGCTCGTTCACGATATAGTCGTTACAGATACGGTCCAGTTCACCGGTGCTGACGCCCGGCTTCACGAACGGCTCGATCATTTCCAGCACTTCCGCGGCCAGACGACCGGCGACGCGCATCTTTTCAATTTCTTCAGGTGTCTTAATAGAGATAGCCATGTAATCTGTCCATCGGTGTCGATTTTTTCGACAATACTAGTCTAAGTGTCGTCAATGGTATCAGTCAGGCACGCTCCGTGCCAAATTGAGAATCATTAACAGCACACTCCGCCAACAACTGTTGGTTTCTGGTCGTGTTTTGTGGTATAAAGCGCGCCGGACTTCCGATCCATCTCAGATACACAGGCTGGACGGAAGCGACAAATCTCACTTTGTGTAACAACACACACGTATCGGCACATATTCCGGGGTGCCCTTTGGGGTCGGTAATATGGGATACGTGGAGGCATAACCCCAACTTTCAATATAGAGGTTTTAAACATGGCAACTGTTTCCATGCGCGACATGCTCAAGGCTGGTGTTCACTTTGGTCACCAGACCCGTTACTGGAACCCGAAAATGAAGCCTTTCATCTTCGGCGCACGTAACAAAGTTCACATCATCAACCTTGAGAAAACTGTACCAATGTTCAACGAAGCCCTGGCTGAGCTGAACAAGATCTCTTCCCGTAAAGGTAAGATTCTGTTCGTTGGTACTAAGCGCGCTGCAAGCGAAGCTGTGAAAGATGCTGCTAACAGCTGCGACCAGTTCTTCGTGAACCATCGCTGGTTGGGCGGCATGCTGACCAACTGGAAAACTGTTCGTCAGTCCATCAAGCGCCTGAAAGATCTGGAAACCCAGTCTCAGGACGGTACTTTCGACAAGCTGACTAAGAAAGAAGCGCTGATGCGCACTCGTGAACTGGACAAGCTGGAAAACAGCCTGGGCGGTATCAAAGATATGGGCGGCCTGCCAGACGCGCTGTTCGTAATCGATGCAGACCACGAGCACATCGCTATCAAAGAAGCTAACAACCTGGGTATCCCGGTATTCGCTATCGTTGATACCAACTCCGATCCGGACGGTGTTGACTTCGTTATCCCGGGTAACGACGACGCAATCCGTGCTGTTAGCCTGTACCTGAGCGCTGTAGCTGCTACCGTTCGTGAAGGCCGTTCCCAGGATCTGGCTTCTCAGGCGGAAGAAAGCTTCGTAGAAGCTGAATAATAAGGTTTTACCCCTTATTAGTACCGTGTATGAATAGGGGCCCATTACCGGCCCCTTTTTTCAATTTACACTGTTTGGCCCCCGGCCGGGCAGTTCACATCTCCCGAGGATTTAAGAATGGCTGAAATTACCGCATCCCTGGTAAAAGAGCTGCGCGAGCGTACTGGCGCAGGCATGATGGATTGCAAAAAAGCGCTGACTGAAGCGAACGGCGACATCGAGCTGGCAATCGAAAACATGCGTAAATCCGGTGCGATCAAAGCAGCTAAAAAAGCAGGCAACGTTGCTGCTGACGGCGTGATCATCACTAAGATCGACGGCAACTACGGCATCATTCTGGAAGTTAACTGCCAGACTGACTTCGTTGCTAAAGATGGCGGTTTCCAGGCATTTGCTAACAAAGTTCTGGACGCAGCTGTTGCTGGTAAAATCACTGACGTTGAAGTTCTGAAAGCACAGTTCGAAGAAGAACGTGTTGCGCTGGTTGCTAAAATCGGTGAGAACATCAACATCCGTCGCGTATCTTCTCTGGAAGGTGACGTTCTGGGCTCTTACCAGCACGGTGCACGTATCGGTGTTCTGGTTGCGGCTAAAGGCGCTGACGAAGAGCTGGTTAAACAGCTGGCAATGCACATCGCTGCAAGCAAGCCAGAATTCGTTAAGCCAGAAGACGTGTCTGCTGAAGTGGTTGAGAAAGAGTACCAGGTTCAGCTGGACATCGCGATGCAGTCTGGTAAACCAAAAGAAATCGCAGAGAAAATGGTTGAAGGCCGCATGAAGAAATTCACCGGCGAAGTTTCTCTGACTGGCCAGCCATTCGTAATGGACCCAAGCAAGTCTGTTGCTCAGCTGCTGAAAGAGCACAACGCTGACGTAACTGGCTTCATCCGCTTCGAAGTGGGCGAAGGCATCGAGAAAGTTGAGACTGACTTCGCAGCAGAAGTTGCTGCAATGTCCAAGCAGTCTTAATGATTGAAAAGGAGCCGCCTGAGGGCGGCTTCTTTTTGTCACCCGTCACAGGAAATCAGACAGGCTCCAGTATCGCTGTACTGATTTGCGGCATATCATGTCGCCAGAATTAACCCCCATCTTAATCGTTGACAGTCTCAGGAAAGAAACATGGCTACCAATGCAAAACCCGTGTACAAACGCATTCTGCTTAAGCTGAGTGGCGAAGCGCTGCAGGGATCGGAAGGCTTCGGTATTGACGCAAGCATCCTTGATCGCATGGCACAGGAAATCAAAGAACTGGTCGAACTGGGTATCCAGGTTGGCGTGGTCATTGGCGGTGGCAACCTTTTCCGTGGTGCTGGTCTGGCGAAAGCGGGGATGAACCGCGTTGTGGGCGACCACATGGGTATGCTGGCAACCGTGATGAATGGCCTGGCGATGCGTGATGCGCTCCATCGCGCCTATGTGAACGCCCGCCTGATGTCCGCTATTCCACTGAATGGCGTATGCGATAATTACAGCTGGGCAGAAGCCATCAGCCTGCTGCGCAACAACCGCGTGGTGATCCTCTCCGCCGGTACGGGTAACCCGTTCTTTACGACCGATTCCGCTGCCTGCCTGCGCGGTATCGAGATCGAAGCCGATGTGGTACTGAAAGCGACCAAAGTTGACGGCGTGTTTACTGCCGACCCGGCAAAAGATCCTTCTGCCACCATGTACGATCAGCTGAGCTACAGCGAAGTGCTGGATAAAGAGCTGAAAGTGATGGATCTTGCCGCCTTCACGCTGGCTCGCGACCACAAACTGCCGATCCGTGTCTTCAACATGAACAAACCAGGCGCACTGCGTCGCGTGGTCATGGGCGAAAAAGAAGGCACTTTGATCACGGAATAATTTCCGTCGACGATAAATACAGGTAAGATTCCGCTTTATTTTGTAGTGGTATCTTACCCGGGCACGCCTTTGGCGTTGTCATGAATTAAACGCGACTATACTTAGCACACCTGTAGCGCTGTGCTGGCGGATAGTCTGCCTGAGACAAGTTTTCAAGGATTCGTAACGTGATTAACGACATCAGAAAAGATGCTGAAGTACGCATGGAAAAATGCGTAGAAGCGTTCAAAACCCAAATCAGCAAAATCCGTACTGGCCGTGCTTCTCCAAGCCTGCTGGATGGCATCATTGTTGAGTACTACGGTACGCCAACTCCTCTGCGTCAGCTGGCGAGCGTAACGGTAGAAGATACCCGTACGCTGAAAATCAACGTGTTCGATCGTTCTATGGGCCCGGCGGTTGAGAAAGCGATCATGGCGTCTGACCTTGGTCTGAACCCAAGCTCTGCGGGTGCTGACATCCGCGTTCCACTGCCACCGCTGACCGAAGAGCGTCGTAAAGATCTGATCAAAGTGGTTCGTGGCGAAGCTGAGCAGGGGCGTGTATCCGTGCGTAACGTCCGTCGCGACGCGAACGATAAAGTAAAAGCGCTGCTGAAAGAAAAAGAGATCAGTGAAGATGACGATCGTCGTTCTCAGGACGACATTCAGAAAATGACCGACGCTGCCATCAAGAAAATTGATGCGGCGCTGGCAGATAAAGAAGCGGAACTGATGCAGTTCTGATTTCTGTCGTACACTGATAAACGCCGTTCAGAGGGACTTCGGGTCTTGCTGGCGGCGTTTTGCTTTTATCTGGTCTAACTTTTCGGGCATCCCATGAAGCATTTAACACTCCTCGGCTCAACTGGTTCCATCGGTTGCAGCACTCTCGACGTTGTTCGCCATAATCCTGAACTTTACACCGTGACAGCGCTGGTGGCCGGTAAGAATGTGCAGCGAATGGTTGAGCAGTGCCTGGAGTTTACGCCCCGCTATGCGGTGATGGATGACGAAGAGAGCGCGCGTCTGCTCAGAGCACGGCTGATTGCACAGGGCAGCCGAACCGAGGTGCTGAGTGGCCAACAGGCGGCCTGCGAGATGGCGGCGCTGGATGAGGTGGATCAGGTGATGGCGGCCATTGTCGGGGCGGCAGGATTATTGCCGACGCTTGCCGCGATTGATGCCGGTAAGGACGTTCTGCTGGCCAATAAAGAGTCGCTAGTCACCTGCGGACGCCTGTTTATGGACGCGGTGAAGCAGCGCGGCGCGCGTCTTCTACCGGTCGACAGCGAGCACAACGCGATTTTTCAGAGTTTACCGCAACCTTTTCAACAGAACCTGGGGTACGCTGACCTGGAGCAGAATGGCGTCGTGTCGATTCTGCTTACCGGGTCTGGTGGCCCGTTCCGTGAAACGCCACTGTCTGAACTGCGCGCCATGACGCCGGATCAGGCGTGCCGTCATCCGAACTGGTCGATGGGGCGTAAAATCTCCGTTGACTCTGCCACCATGATGAACAAAGGTCTGGAATACATTGAAGCGCGCTGGTTGTTTAATGCGTCAGCGAAACAGATGGAAGTACTGATTCACCCACAATCGGTCATTCATTCGATGGTGCGTTATCAGGATGGCAGCGTGCTGGCGCAGCTGGGCGAGCCGGACATGCGTACGCCGATTGCCCATTCAATGGCGTGGCCAAATCGAGTGAAATCCGGCGTGAAGCCGCTTGATTTCTGCAAGCTAAGTTCCCTGACGTTCAGTGAACCAGATTACGATCGCTATCCTTGTCTGAAGCTTGCGATGACTGCCTTTGACCAGGGGCAGGCGGCGACAACGGCACTTAATGCAGCCAATGAAATTACCGTTGAGGCATTTCTGAATCAGCAAATTCGTTTTACCGATATCGCGTCGTTAAATTTATCGGTACTGGAGATGATGGATTTGCGCGAACCACAAAGCGTGGAAGAGGTGCTGGCGGTGGATGCAGCTGCGCGTAATATTGCGCGCCAACAGGTGACACGTCTCGCAAGCTGGTGATAAAGCAAGCACTAGTCGTCGTGCTATTTGTTAGCGTTGGGCTTCAGTGATATAGTCTGCGCCACCTGATCGCAGGTATTTGACTTAATGTGGTCAGGTGAGCCGTGGTTTGACACGGCTTTTTTATGTATAGGCTTCAGTATTCCTGAGTACCGTTAAATCCTTTTCAGGGACAAAAAACGCGTTATGTTGTCTGCGAATCAACCAATAAGCGAAAATTTGCCAGCTCATGGCTGCCGTCATGTAGCAATCATTATGGATGGCAATGGCCGCTGGGCGAAAAGACAAGGGAAGATACGAGCCTTTGGGCATAAAGCGGGGGCGAAATCCGTTCGCCGCGCCGTTTCTTTTGCCGCCAACAACGGCATTGATGCGTTAACGCTCTATGCTTTTAGCAGTGAAAACTGGAATCGGCCTCTGCAGGAAGTGACTGCGTTGATGGAATTGTTTGTGTGGGCGCTAGACAGCGAAGTAAAAAGCCTGCACCGCCACAACGTCCGCCTGCGTATCATTGGCGATACCAGTCGTTTTAACTCACGTTTGCAGGAACGGATTCGTAAAGCAGAAGCGCTGACGGAAAATAATACCGGTCTTACGCTGAATATTGCGGCGAATTACGGCGGACGCTGGGATATTATCCAGGGCGTTCGGCATCTAGCCGAACAGGTTCAGGAAGGGCTGTTGAGACCCGACCAAATTGATGAAGAGGCGCTGAGCAAGCAAATCTGCATGAATGAACAGGCTCCCGTGGATTTGGTAATTAGGACAGGGGGGGAACATCGCATAAGTAACTTTTTGATATGGCAAATTGCCTATGCCGAACTTTACTTTACGGATGTTCTTTGGCCCGATTTTGATGAACAAGACTTTGAAGGTGCGCTGCATGCCTTTGCCAATCGAGAGCGTCGTTTCGGCGGCACCGAGCCTGGTGGCGACAAAGCCTGATGGGGGTAGCTTTTGCTGAAGTATCGCCTGATTTCCGCTTTTGTATTAATACCCATTGTCATTGCGGCGCTGTTTTTACTGCCCCCGGTGGGATTCGCTATTGTCACGCTGGTGGTGTGTATGCTCGCTGCGTGGGAATGGGGACAGTTTAGCGGCTTTACCTCGCGCACTCAGCGAGTATGGCTTGCGGTACTTTGTGGTTTTATCCTGGCCATAATGCTGTTTACGTTGCCTGAATATCACCATGATATTCATCAGCCACTGGTTGCCGGTTCCTTGTGGATATCGTTGGCCTGGTGGGTTGCCGCGCTGTTGCTGGTTCTTTTTTATCCAGGTTCTGCGGCATTATGGCGTAATTCAAAAGTGCTGCGACTGATTTTTGGTTTGCTCACAATTATTCCTTTTTTCTGGGGTATGGTTGCGCTGCGAGCCTGGCACTACGACGAAAACCACTATAGCGGTGCGATCTGGCTGCTTTATGTAATGATTCTGGTCTGGGGTGCTGACTCCGGGGCCTATATGTTTGGTAAACTGTTTGGTAAACATAAGCTGGCACCGAAGGTTTCTCCGGGCAAAACCTGGCAAGGATTCATCGGCGGCCTGTTTACGGCAGCGATCATCTCTTGGGGCTACGGCGTCTGGGCGAATCTTGAAGTGGCACCGTCAATACTGCTGGTGTGCTCGATTTTTGCTGCCCTTGCCTCCGTGCTCGGTGATTTGACCGAAAGTATGTTTAAGCGCGAAGCAGGGATTAAGGATAGCGGACACCTGATTCCAGGGCATGGCGGTATACTGGATCGCATTGATAGCCTGACAGCGGCTGTTCCAGTGTTTGCGTGTTTGCTTTTACTGGTATTCGGGACGATTTAACGGAAGGTTTTATGCTGAGCATTCTCTGGAATCTGGCGGCGTTCATTGTTGCACTGGGTGTACTGATTACCGTGCATGAATTTGGCCATTTCTGGGTTGCTCGCCGCTGTGGCGTGCGCGTAGAGCGGTTTTCCATCGGTTTTGGTAAATCACTCTGGACGCGCACAGACCGTCATGGCACAGAGTTTGTCATCGCCCTTATTCCGCTGGGCGGCTACGTCAAAATGCTCGACGAACGCGTCGAGCCTGTCGCTCCCGAGCTGCGACACAGCGCATTCAACAATAAAACCGTTGGACAACGCGCTGCCATCATTGCTGCCGGACCGGTAGCCAACTTTATCTTTGCGATTTTTGCGTACTGGCTGGTGTTTATCATCGGCGTTCCTGGCGTACGTCCTGTGGTGGGTGAAATTGCCCCCAACTCCATTGCGGCGAGTGCGCAAATTACATCCGGGATGGAACTTAAAGCGATTGATGGCATCGAAACCCCTGATTGGGATGCCGTGCGACTGCAGCTGGTAGCCAAAATTGGCGATCCGCAGACCACCATCAGCGTATCGCCGTTTGGTTCTGATACGCGTCAGGACAAAGTACTTGATTTACGCCACTGGCGTTTCGAGCCAGACAAAGAGGATCCCGTCGCTGCGCTGGGCATTCGTCCGCGCGGCCCGCAGATCGAGCCGGTATTAGCCGAAGTACAGGCAAATTCGGCAGCGAGCAAAGCGGGTTTGCAAGCGGGCGACAGGATCGTTAAAGTCGATGGTCAACCATTAACAGAGTGGATGACCTTTGTTACTCTGGTGCGCGATAATCCGGGAACGTCTCTCGCGCTGGAAGTTGAAAGGCAGGGTAGTCCGCTTTCGCTGACGCTGATTCCGGATACGAAGTCGGTCGGCAAAAAGGCAGAAGGGTTTGCAGGCGTTGTGCCAAAAGTGATCCCGCTGCCAGATGAGTACAAGACAATACGCCAGTATGGGCCGTTCAGCGCCATCCTTGAAGCCACGGATAAAACATGGCAACTGATGAAGCTGACGGTCAACATGTTGGGGAAATTGATAACCGGTGATGTGAAACTGAACAACCTCAGTGGGCCAATTTCGATTGCTCAGGGGGCTGGGATGTCAGCGGAGTTCGGGGTGATTTACTATCTCATGTTCCTCGCGCTCATTAGCGTGAACCTTGGGATAATCAACCTGTTCCCGCTTCCCGTTTTAGACGGGGGTCATCTGCTGTTTTTAGCGATTGAAAAGCTAAAAGGCGGACCGGTATCCGAGCGAGTTCAAGACTTTAGTTATCGCATTGGCTCGATTCTGCTGGTGCTGTTAATGGGGCTTGCACTTTTCAATGATTTCTCTCGGTTGTAAGAGAGTGTTAGGAAGAACGCATAATAACGATGGCGATGAAAAAGTTGCTCATAGCGTCGCTGCTGTTTAGCAGCGCCACCGTATACGGTGCTGACGGGTTCGTAGTGAAAGACATTCATTTCGAAGGCCTCCAGCGTGTCGCCGTTGGTGCGGCCCTCCTCAGTATGCCTGTACGCCCCGGCGATACGGTTAATGATGATGATATCAGTAACACCATCCGTGCTCTGTTTGCCACCGGCAACTTTGAGGACGTTCGCGTCCTGCGCGATGGTGATACGCTGCTGGTACAGGTAAAAGAACGTCCAACGATCGCCAGTATCACTTTCTCCGGTAACAAGTCGGTGAAAGATGACATGCTCAAGCAAAACCTTGAAGCATCGGGTGTTCGTGTGGGTGAATCTCTGGACCGCACAACCCTTTCAGACATTGAAAAAGGTCTGGAAGACTTCTACTACAGCGTCGGTAAATACAGCGCCAGCGTGAAAGCGGTTGTTACTCCGCTGCCACGTAACCGTGTTGACCTGAAGCTGGTCTTCCAGGAAGGTGTTTCTGCGAAGATCCAGCAGATCAACATTGTCGGCAACCATGCGTTCAGCACCGACGAACTGATCTCCACCTTCCAGCTGCGCGATGAAGTGCCATGGTGGAACGTGGTAGGCGATCGCAAATACCAGAAACAGAAACTGGCGGGCGACCTTGAAACCCTGCGCAGCTACTATCTCGATCGTGGCTATGCGCGTTTCAACATCGACTCGACTCAGGTCAGTCTGACTCCGGACAAGAAAGGTATCTACATCACGGTTAACATCACTGAAGGCGAGCAGTACAAGCTTTCTGGTGTTGAAGTGAGTGGTAATCTGGCGGGGCATTCTGCCGAAATCGAATCGCTGACCAAAATTCAGCCAGGCGACCTGTATAGCGGTTCCAAAGTAACCAAAATGGAAGACAGCATTAAGAAGCTGCTCGGCCGCTATGGTTATGCCTATCCGCGCGTACAGACTCAGCCTGAAATCAATGACGCGGATAAAACCGTTAAGCTGCATGTGAATGTTGATGCGGGCAACCGTTTCTACGTGCGTAAGATCCGCTTCGTCGGTAACGACACCTCCAAAGATTCCGTTCTGCGTCGCGAAATGCGTCAGATGGAAGGCGCATGGTTGGGTAGCGACCTCGTTGATCAGGGTAAAGAGCGTCTGAACCGTCTGGGTTATTTTGAAACGGTGGATACCGATACCCAGCGCGTACCGGGCAGCCCGGATCAGGTTGATGTCGTTTATAAAGTGAAAGAGCGCAACACCGGTAGCTTCAACTTCGGTGTGGGCTACGGTACTGAAAGCGGCGTCAGCTTCCAGGTCGGCGTGCAGCAGGATAACTGGCTGGGTACAGGTTACTCTGTCGGTATTAACGGCACCAAAAACGACTACCAGACCTACTCCGAGTTCTCTGTAACTAACCCATACTTCACCGTTGACGGTGTGAGCCTGGGCGGTCGTATTTTCTATAACGACTTTAAAGCAGACGACGCGGATCTGTCTTCTTACACCAACAAGAGTTACGGTGTAGACGGTACGCTTGGCTTCCCGGTTAACGAATACAACACCCTGCGTGCGGGCTTAGGTTACGTGCATAACGACCTGTCCAACATGCAACCTCAGGTGGCGATGTGGCGTTATCTGGACTCTATCGGCCAGTCAACCAGCAAAACTGGTCATGACAATGGCTTCGCGGCGGATGACTTCACCTTTAACTACGGTTGGACCTATAACCGTCTCGACCGCGGCTACTTCCCAACGGAAGGTTCTCGCGTCAACCTGAACGGTAAAGTTACAGTTCCGGGTTCCGATAACGAGTTCTATAAGGTCACGCTTGATACCGCATCCTACTTCCCGATCGATGACGATCATAAGTGGGTGGTTCTGGGTCGTACCCGTTGGGGCTATGGCGATGGTCTGGGTGGCAAAGAACTGCCGTTCTATGAAAACTTCTATGCGGGTGGCTCCAGCACCGTTCGTGGTTTCCAGTCCAACAACATTGGTCCGAAAGCGGTTTACTACGGCGGGAACGACAAAGATAACTGTAATAAGTCTTCCTCTTCCGAAGTCTGTAGCTCTGATGACGCGGTGGGCGGTAACGCCATGGCTGTTGCCAGCCTGGAGTTCATCACGCCAACGCCGTTTATTAGTGATAAATACGCGAACTCGGTCCGTACGTCCTTCTTCTGGGATGCAGGTACCGTGTGGGATACCAACTGGCAGAATACTGCCCAGATGCGCGCAGAGGGCGTTCCAGACTACAGCGATCCGAGCAATATTCGCATGTCTGCCGGTATCGCATTACAATGGATGTCACCGCTGGGGCCGTTGGTCTTCTCTTACGCCCAGCCGTTTAAGAAATACGATGGAGACAAAGCGGAGCAATTCCAGTTTAACATTGGTAAAACCTGGTAATAATCCGCTGCAAAGGAATGCGTTGGCAGTGTAGCGCTGACAACTGGCGATCGGTAACACGGTCGCCTTGCCACGCAAAGAACGGTACCTTCTGGTGCCAATGGGATGGTAAGGAGTTAATTGTGAAAAAGTGGTTATTAGCTGCAGGTCTCGGTTTAGCGATGGCAACTTCTGCTCAGGCAGCAGACAAAATTGCAATCGTCAACATGGGTAATTTGTTCCAGCAGGTTGCACAGAAAACAGGTGTTTCTGCGACTCTGGAAAACGAATTCAAAGGCCGTGCAAGCGAACTGCAGGGTATGGAAAACGATCTTCAGTCCAAAATGCAGCGTCTGCAGCGTGATGGTTCTACCATGAAGGCAAGCGACCGCAGCAAGCTGGAAAAAGACGTAATGGCTCAGCGCCAGACGTTCTCCCAGAAAGCGCAGGCTTTCGAGCAGGATCGTCAGCGTCGTTCTAACGAAGAACGCGGCAAGCTGGTGACTCGCATTCAGAGCGCTGTTAAAGCAGTGGCTGCCGATCAGAGCATCGATCTGGTTGTTGATGCGAACGCCGTTGCTTTCAACAGCAAAGATGTTAAAGACATCACTGCTGATGTTCTGAAACAGGTTAAATAAGTAATGCCTTCAATTCGACTGGCTGATTTAGCTCAGCAGTTGGATGCAGAATTACACGGTGATGGCGATATCGTCATCACCGCTGTTGCGTCCATGCAATCTGCTAAAGCTGGCACGATTACCTTCATGGTAAGCCCTAAGTACCGTGAGCAACTGGCTCAATGCCAGGCGTCAGCTGTTGTACTGACGCAGGACGATCTTCCATTTGCCACTGTAAGTGCGCTGGTAGTGAAAAACCCCTACCTGACGTATGCTCGCATGGCTCAAATTCTCGATACCACGCCGCAGCCGGCCCAGAACATTGCTGCCAGTGCAGCGATTGATGCGACGGCCAGGCTGGGTAACAACGTCGCCGTTGGCGCGAATGCGGTTATCGAATCCGGCGTTGTGCTGGGCGATAACGTCGTCATTGGCCCAGGTTGCTTCGTTGGGAAAAATACGAAAATCGGCGCCGGGACCCGTTTATGGGCCAACGTGTCCGTTTATCATGACGTTGAAATTGGCGAAAATTGCCTCGTCCAGTCCAGCACCGTGATTGGTTCCGATGGCTTTGGTTACGCTAACGATCGCGGTAACTGGGTTAAGATCCCGCAGCTTGGTCGCGTTATTATTGGCGATCGCGTAGAGATCGGCGCCTGTACCACCATTGACCGTGGCGCGCTTGACGACACGATCATTGGCAATGGTGTTATCATCGATAACCAGTGCCAGATTGCGCATAACGTTGTGATTGGCGACAATACCGCGGTTGCGGGTGGCGTCATCATGGCAGGCAGCCTGAAAATTGGCCGTTATTGCATGATTGGCGGCGCGAGCGTGATTAATGGCCATATGGAAATATGCGACAAGGTCACCGTGACGGGAATGGGCATGGTAATGCGTCCTATCACTGAACCTGGCGTCTATTCCTCCGGCATTCCGCTTCAGCCCAACAAGGTATGGCGTAAAACAGCAGCTCTGGTGATGAACATTGATGATATGAACAAGCGCCTCAAGTCTCTTGAGCGTAAGATCGATCAACAAGATTAAGCGTCATCCGTTTAACGCTATTTTTCCCGGCCTGTCGGCTTTCTAATAAACCGGCAGGCCGTGTTATTATTGTTATCAGTACATTTTGACAGGAAGAGTATTTTGACTACTGACACTCATACTCTGCATATTGAAGAGATTTTAGAACTTCTGCCGCACCGCTACCCGTTTCTGCTGGTAGACCGTGTGCTGGATTTTGAAGAAGGTCGTTTTCTGCGCGCAGTGAAAAATGTTTCCGTGAACGAGCCGTTCTTCCAGGGGCACTTCCCTGGTAAGCCTATCTTCCCGGGTGTGTTGATTCTGGAAGCGATGGCTCAGGCTACCGGTATTCTGGCGTTTAAAAGCGTCGGTAAACTGGAGCCAGGTGAGCTGTATTACTTCGCGGGTATTGATGAAGCGCGCTTTAAGCGCCCTGTCGTGCCTGGTGATCAGATGATCATGGAAGTCACTTTTGAAAAAACGCGTCGTGGCCTGACTCGCTTCAAAGGCGTAGCGCTGGTTGACGGCAAAGTTGTTTGCGAAGCGACGATGATGTGTGCTCGTAGCCGGGAGTCCTGATACGTGATTGATAAATCCGCCTTTATTCATCCTACCGCTATTGTGGAAACCGGTGCCATCATTGGCGCTAACGTCCATATTGGCCCGTTTTGTATTGTTGGACCCCATGTCGAAATTGGTGAGGGTACAGTACTGAAATCTCACGTTGTCGTGAACGGTCACACGACCATTGGCTGCAATAACGAGATCTATCAGTTCGCTTCCATCGGCGAAGTTAACCAGGATCTGAAATATGCTGGTGAGTCGACCCGTCTGGAAATTGGCGATCGTAACCGTATTCGCGAAAGCGTCACCATTCATCGTGGAACAGTACAGGGTGGTGGGTTGACGAAGGTGGGCAGCGATAACCTGTTTATGGTTAATGCGCATATCGCGCACGACTGTACCGTAGGTGACCGCTGTATTCTTGCCAACAACGCAACGCTGGCAGGACACGTATCGGTTGATGACTTCGCAATTATTGGCGGCATGACCGCAGTCCATCAGTTCTGCATCATTGGTGCGCACGTGATGGTTGGCGGATGCTCCGGTGTGGCGCAGGACGTCCCACCGTATGTGATTGCGCAGGGCAACCATGCCACGCCGTTTGGCGTGAACATCGAAGGCCTCAAGCGTCGTGGTTTTAGTCGCGAAGCGATTACTGCCATCCGCAACGCGTACAAACTGCTGTACCGTAGCGGTAAAACGCTGGAAGAGGCGAAGCCGGAAATTGCCGAGCTGGCGAATAAGCACCCGGAAGTGAACGCGTTCATGGAATTCTTTGACCGTTCTACTAGGGGTCTGATTCGTTAATGGTCGACAGTCGTCCGCTTACGATAGCCCTGGTCGCCGGAGAAACCTCCGGCGATATTCTTGGTGCAGGTCTCATCCGCGCGCTTAAGGCGCGTGTACCCAATGCTCGCTTTATCGGCGTTGCTGGCCCGCTAATGCAGGCCGAAGGCTGTGAAGCCTGGTATGAAATGGAAGAGCTCGCCGTGATGGGCATCGTTGAGGTGCTGGGGCGGCTACGCCGTTTGCTGCACATCCGCGCCGATCTCACCCGTCGTTTTACCGAACTCAAACCCGATGTGTTTGTCGGTATCGATGCACCTGATTTCAACATTACCCTCGAAGGGAATCTGAAAAAGCAGGGTATCAAAACGATTCACTACGTCAGTCCGTCCGTCTGGGCGTGGCGACAGAAACGCGTTTTCAAAATCGGACGGTCCACCAACCTGGTGCTGGCTTTTCTGCCTTTCGAAAAAGCGTTTTACGACAGATTTAATGTTCCGTGCCGTTTTATCGGTCATACCATGGCGGATGCGATGCCCTTGGATCCGGATAAAAACGCGGCGCGCGACGTGCTGGGCATTCCCCATGATGTGCACTGTCTGGCCTTGCTGCCGGGCAGCCGTGGCGCAGAGGTTGAGATGCTGAGCGCCGATTTCCTCAAGACAGCGCAAATTCTTCGCCAGACGTACCCCGATCTCGAAGTTGTCGTGCCGCTGGTGAATGCCAAACGCCGCGAGCAGTTTGAGCGCATCAAAGCTGACGTCGCCCCGGATCTCCACGTCCGTCTTCTGGACGGCAAAGGGCGGGAAGCGATGTATGCGAGCGATGCCGCACTGCTGGCCTCCGGCACGGCGGCGCTGGAATGCATGCTGGCGAAATGTCCGATGGTGGTCGGTTATCGCATGAAGCCGTTCACTTTCTGGCTGGCAAAACGTCTGGTGAAAACGGATTATGTCTCCCTGCCGAACCTGCTTGCCGGGCGCGAGCTGGTGAAAGAACTGCTGCAGGATGAGTGCCAGCCGCAGGCGCTTGCCGATGCGCTGCTGCCGCTGCTCGCCAACGGCAAGACCAGCCACCAGATGCACGATACCTTCCGCGAACTGCATCAACTGATCCGCTGTAATGCTGATGAGCAAGCGGCCGATGCGGTGCTGGAGCTAGCGAAATGATGGAATTTGTTTATCCTCACACCCACCTTGTGGCGGGCGTGGACGAAGTGGGTCGTGGTCCGTTAGTCGGGGCAGTGGTGACCGCTGCGGTGATCCTCGATCCGGCTCGGCCGATCGTCGGGCTGAACGACTCTAAAAAATTGTCTGAAAAGCGCCGGCTGGCGCTGTTTAGTGAGATTCAGGAGAAGGCGCTGGCCTGGAGCCTGGGGCGCGCTGAACCGCATGAAATAGATGAACTGAATATTTTGCACGCCACGATGCTGGCGATGCAGCGTGCGGTAGCGGGCCTGAAAATTTCCCCGGAATATGTCCTGATTGACGGCAACCGCTGTCCGGCATTGCCCATGCCTTCAATGGCGGTAGTCAAAGGCGATAGCCGGGTCGCAGAAATTAGCGCAGCTTCTATTATTGCCAAAGTGACGCGCGACGCTGAAATGGCCGCGCTGGACCTCACTTACCCTCAGTACGGTTTCGCCCAGCACAAGGGGTATCCCACACCTTTCCACCTGGAGAGGCTGGCTGAACATGGCGCAACCGAACACCACCGGCGCAGTTTCGGCCCGGTGAAACGCGCGCTGGGACGGGTGTCCTGAATCAATACGCAAGCAATTAAGTAACGCGGAATCTGAAGATGGCTGAACCACGTTTCGTACACCTGCGGGTGCATAGCGACTACTCCATGATCGATGGGCTGGCGAAGACCGGGCCGCTGGTAAAAAAGGCGGCCTCCCTTGGCATGCCTGCGCTGGCGATCACCGATTTTACCAACCTGTGTGGCCTGGTGAAGTTCTACGGAACAGCGCACGGCGCGGGGATAAAGCCCATCGTCGGCGCGGATTTCCACGTGCAGAGCGACCTCATCGGGGATGAACTGACGCAAATCTCCGTGCTGGCGATGAACAACACGGGTTACCAAAACCTCACGCTGCTTATCTCAAAAGCCTATCAGCGCGGATATGGTGCGCTGGGCCCGTGGATCGACCGCGACTGGCTGGCCGAGCTCAACGAAGGGCTGCTGCTGATCTCCGGTGGCCGTATGGGTGACGTCGGCAAATCACTGCTGCGCGGTAACAGCGCGCTGGTGGATCAATGCGTCTCGTTCTACGAAGAGTATTTCCCGGATCGTTATTATCTGGAGTTGATCCGCACCGGTCGCCAGGACGAAGAGAGCTATCTTCATGCGGCGGTCGCACTTGCGGAAGAACGCGGTCTGCCCGTCGTCGCGACAAACGATGTACGCTTTCTCGAACCGGGAGATTTTGACGCGCACGAAATTCGCGTGGCGATCCACGATGGCTTTACGCTCGACGATCCGAAGCGGCCGCGTAATTACTCCGCTCAACAGTACATGCGCAGCGAGGAGGAGATGTGTGAACTCTTCTCCGATATTCCCGAAGCGCTGGAAAACAGCGTAGAGATCGCCAAGCGCTGCAACGTTACCGTCCGCCTCGGCGAATACTTCCTGCCGCAGTTCCCGACGGGTGACATGACCACGGAAGATTTCCTGGTCGCGAAATCAAAAGAAGGTCTGGAAGAGCGTCTGGAATTCCTGTTCCCGGATGAAGAAGAGCGTAAAAAGCGTCGTCCTGAGTATGACGAACGCCTGGACATTGAACTCCAGGTGATCAACCAGATGGGCTTCCCGGGCTACTTCCTGATCGTTATGGAGTTTATCCAGTGGTCGAAAGATAACGGCGTGCCGGTAGGTCCGGGCCGTGGCTCCGGTGCGGGCTCGCTGGTGGCGTATGCGCTGAAAATTACCGACCTCGATCCGCTGGAATTCGACCTGCTGTTCGAACGTTTCCTCAACCCGGAACGTGTTTCGATGCCCGACTTCGACGTCGACTTCTGCATGGAGAAACGCGACCAGGTGATTGAGCACGTGGCCGATATGTACGGCCGTGACGCGGTATCGCAGATCATTACCTTCGGTACGATGGCGGCGAAAGCGGTTATCCGCGACGTGGGCCGCGTGCTGGGTCACCCGTACGGGTTTGTCGATCGCATTTCTAAGCTGGTGCCGCCCGATCCGGGCATGACGCTGGCAAAAGCGTTTGAAGCCGAGCCGCAGCTGCCGGAAATCTACGAGGCGGACGAAGAGGTCAAAGCGCTGATCGACATGGCGCGCAAGCTTGAAGGCGTCACGCGTAACGCCGGTAAGCATGCGGGGGGCGTGGTTATTGCGCCGACCAAAATTACCGACTTCGCGCCGCTCTACTGCGATGAAGCCGGTGAGCATCCGGTTACTCAGTTTGACAAGAACGACGTGGAATACGCCGGGCTGGTGAAGTTTGACTTCCTCGGCCTGCGTACGCTGACGATCATCGACTGGGCACTGAAGATGATCAACCCGCGCCGGGAAAAGCAGGGTCTTGAGCCGATAGACATTGCCGCCATCCCGCTGGATGACAAGAAAAGTTTCGACATGCTGCAGCGCTCGGAGACGACAGCCGTCTTCCAGCTTGAATCCCGCGGCATGAAAGATCTGATTAAACGTCTGCAGCCTGACTGCTTCGAAGATATGATCGCACTGGTAGCCCTGTTCCGTCCGGGCCCACTGCAATCAGGGATGGTAGATAACTTTATCGACCGTAAGCACGGTCGCGAAGAGATTTCTTACCCGGACGTTCAGTGGCAGCACGAAAGCCTGAAGCCGGTACTGGAACCAACATACGGCATAATCCTGTATCAGGAACAGGTCATGCAGATTGCCCAGGTGCTTTCCGGCTATACGCTCGGCGGCGCGGACATGCTGCGTCGTGCGATGGGTAAGAAAAAGCCGGAAGAGATGGCCAAGCAGCGCTCCATTTTTGAAGACGGGGCGAAGAAAAACGGCGTTGACGGCGAGCTGGCGATGAAAATCTTCGACCTGGTGGAGAAATTCGCCGGGTACGGATTTAACAAATCTCACTCCGCCGCCTATGCTTTGGTGTCGTATCAAACGCTGTGGCTGAAGGCGCACTATCCTGCTGAATTTATGGCGGCGGTAATGACCGCGGATATGGATAACACCGAGAAGGTGGTTGGCCTGGTGGACGAGTGCTGGCGCATGGGACTCAAGATCCTGCCGCCGGATATTAACTCAGGGCTCTACCACTTCCACGTCAACGATGACGGAGAGATCGTTTACGGGATCGGCGCGATCAAAGGCGTAGGCGAAGGTCCGATCGAGGCGATCATCGAAGCGCGCAACAACGGCGGGTATTTCCGCGAACTGTTCGATCTTTGCGCCCGTACCGATACCAAAAAACTGAACCGTCGCGTGCTGGAAAAACTGATCATGTCCGGCGCGTTTGACAGGCTGGGGCCGCACCGCGCCGCGCTGATGAATTCCCTCGGCGACGCCCTGAAAGCGGCGGATCAGCACGCAAAAGCGGAAGCCATTGGTCAGGCAGATATGTTCGGTGTGCTGGCGGAAGAGCCAGAGCAGATCGAGCAATCCTATTCCAACTGCCAGCCGTGGCCAGAACAGGTGGTACTGGATGGGGAGCGTGAAACGTTAGGCTTGTACCTGACGGGACACCCGATCAACCAGTACATTAAAGAAATTGAGCGCTATGTCGGCGGCCACAGGCTTAAAGACATGCATCCGACAGAACGTGGTAAAATCACTACGGCTGCGGGGCTCGTGATTGCTGCAAGGGTTATGGTCACCAAGCGCGGCAATCGTATCGGCATCTGTACGTTGGATGACCGTTCCGGGCGTCTGGAGGTGATGCTGTTCACCGACGCGTTGGATAAATACCAGCAATTGCTGGAAAAAGACCGCATACTTATCGTCAGCGGACAGGTCAGCTTTGATGACTTCAGTGGGGGGCTTAAAATGACCGCCCGCGAAGTGATGGACATTGACGAAGCCCGGGAAAAATATGCTCGCGGGCTTGCTATCTCGCTGACGGACAGGCAAATTGATGACCAGCTTTTAAACCGACTCCGTCAGTCTCTGGAACCCCACCGCTCGGGGACAATTCCAGTACATCTCTACTATCAGAGGGCGGATGCACGTGCGCGGTTGCGCTTTGGTGCAACGTGGCGTGTCTCTCCGAGCGATCGTTTACTGAACGATCTCCGTGGCCTCATTGGTTCGGAGCAGGTGGAACTGGAGTTTGACTAATACAGGAATACTATGAGTCTGAATTTCCTTGATTTCGAACAGCCGATTGCTGAGCTGGAAGCGAAAATCGATTCTCTGACAGCGGTAAGCCGTCAGGATGAAAAACTGGATATTAACATCGACGAAGAAGTGCATCGTCTGCGCGAGAAAAGCGTAGAGCTGACGCGCAAAATCTTTGCCGATCTTGGCGCATGGCAGGTGGCCCAGCTGGCTCGCCATCCACAGCGTCCGTACACCCTGGATTATGTCCGCCTGGCGTTTGACGAATTTGACGAACTGGCAGGCGATCGCGCATACGCTGACGACAAAGCTATCGTTGGCGGTATCGCGCGTCTGGACGGACGCCCGGTGATGATCATTGGTCATCAGAAGGGTCGTGAAACCAAAGAGAAAATCCGTCGTAACTTCGGTATGCCAGCACCAGAAGGCTACCGTAAAGCCCTGCGTCTCATGGAGATGGCTGAGCGTTTCAACATGCCAATCATCACCTTCATCGACACACCGGGTGCATACCCTGGCGTGGGCGCGGAAGAGCGCGGTCAGTCTGAAGCCATCGCGCGCAACCTGCGCGAGATGTCTCGTCTGAAGGTGCCGGTCATCTGTACAGTTATCGGTGAAGGTGGCTCCGGCGGTGCGCTGGCAATTGGCGTGGGCGATAAAGTGAATATGCTGCAGTATAGTACCTATTCCGTTATCTCCCCGGAAGGCTGTGCATCCATTCTGTGGAAAAGCGCCGACAAAGCGCCGCTGGCTGCAGAAGCAATGGGCATCATTGCGCCACGCCTGAAAGAGCTGAAGCTGATCGATTCCATCATCCCGGAACCGCTGGGTGGCGCACATCGTAAGCCGGAAGTGATGGCAGCGTCTCTGAAAGCGCAACTGCTGGCAGACCTGGCGGACCTGGACGTGCTGAGTACAGAAGATCTGCTCAACCGCCGTTACCAGCGTCTGATGACCTACGGTTACGCGTAAGCTTCACAATTATCTGAAAAGCCGCACACTGTTGCGGCTTTTTTTATACCTGCGGTTTAGCCGGGCTATGCTTAGCTAATGTTTTTAAGGGAGGAAGCCCATGAATATCATTGCCATTATGGGGCCACACGGCGTCTTTTATAAAGATGAGCCGATTAAGGAGCTGGAGCAAGCCCTGCAGTCGCGCGGGTATCAGCTAATCTGGCCGCACAACAGCGCCGACCTGCTGAAGTTCATCGAGCACAACCCGCGTATCTGCGGCGTGATCTTCGACTGGGACGAATATGATCTCGAACTGTGCAGCGACATCAACAAGCTGAACGAATACCTCCCGCTGTACGCATTTATTAATACTCACTCAACCATGGACGTCAGCGCCAATGATATGCGTATGGCGCTGTGGTTTTTTGAATATTCCCTCGGCGTGGCGGATGATATTGCGACCCGAATTCAGCAATACACGAATGAATATCTTGATAACATCACTCCGCCGTTTACCCGCGCGCTCTTCACCTACGTGAAGGAGGGGAAATATACCTTCTGTACGCCAGGCCATATGGCGGGGACGGCCTACCAAAAAAGCCCGGTGGGCTGCCTGTTCTATGATTTCTTTGGTGGCAACACGCTGAAAGCGGACGTGTCAATTTCGGTCACCGAATTAGGCTCTCTGCTGGATCACACCGGCCCTCATCTGGAAGCCGAAGAGTATATCGCCCGCACCTTTGGGGCCGAGCAGAGCTATATGGTGACCAACGGCACCTCAACCTCGAACAAAATCGTCGGAATGTATGCCGCGCCTGCGGGGAGTACCCTGCTGATTGACCGTAACTGCCATAAGTCGCTGGCGCACCTGCTGATGATGAGCGACGTTGTACCGCTCTGGCTGTCGCCCACGCGTAACGCGCTCGGTATTCTTGGCGGCATTCCGCGACGGGAGTTCACGCATGAAGTCATTGAAAGCAAGGTCGCGGCAGTGCCCGGCGCAGGCTGGCCTGTCCATGCGGTCATCACCAACTCGACCTACGACGGTCTGCTGTACAACACGAACTGGATCAAAAAGACGCTGGATGTGCCGTCGATCCACTTCGATTCCGCGTGGGTACCGTACACCAATTTCCACCCGATTTACGCGGGTAAAAGCGGCATGAGCGGCGAGCGCGTGCCGGGCAAAGTATTCTTCGAAACGCAGTCGACGCACAAAATGCTGGCCGCGTTTTCCCAGGCTTCGCTTATTCACATTAAAGGCGAGTACGACGAAGAGACCTTTAACGAAGCCTTTATGATGCATACCACCACCTCGCCGAGCTATCCGCTGGTGGCGTCTATCGAAACGGCCGCGGCGATGCTGCGCGGCAACCCGGGTAAACGTCTCATCAACCGTTCGGTGGAGCGCGCGCTGCATTTCCGTAAAGAGGTGCAGCGGCTGAAAGATGAAGCCGACGGCTGGTTCTTTGATATCTGGCAGCCGGAAGAGATTGATGAGGCAGAATGCTGGCCCGTCTCGCCCGGCGAAGACTGGCATGGCTTCCGGGATGCCGATAGCGACCATATGTTCCTCGACCCGGTAAAAGTGACGATCCTGACGCCGGGCATGGACGAGCAGGGCAGGATGAGCGATGAAGGTATTCCGGCCGCGCTGGTCGCGAAATTCCTTGATGAACGTGGCGTGGTGGTGGAGAAAACCGGTCCCTATAACCTGCTGTTCCTGTTCAGCATCGGGATCGACAAAACCCGGGCGATGGGATTGCTGCGCGGGCTGATGGAGTTTAAGCGAGCCTACGATCTCAACCTGCGGGTGAAGAACATGCTGCCGGATCTCTATGCGGAGGATCCTGACTTCTACCGTAATATGCGCATTCAGGATCTGGCCCAGGGGATCCACAGGCTGATCCGTCAGCACGATCTGCCGCGTCTGATGCTTCAGGCGTTCGATGTCTTACCGGAGATGAAGTTTACCCCGCACAAGGCATGGCAGCGCCAGGTGAAAGGGGAGGTCGAAACCGTTGAGCTGGAAAACCTGGTCGGGCGCGTATCGGCGAACATGATCCTGCCCTACCCACCGGGCGTACCGCTCCTGATGCCGGGAGAGATGATTACCGAAGAGAGTCGGGCCGTGCTCGATTTCCTGCTGATGCTTTGTTCGGTAGGGCGTCACTATCCCGGTTTTGAGACGGATATCCACGGTGCGAAGCGCGACGAAAACGGCGTTTACTGGGTGCGAGTCCTAAAATAAGGGTGACCGCTTGCATGGTGCGGGTTTTCGGTTGTAACGTTCAGGGATCATAAAAAGGAGAAGCTATGCTGGGTTTAAAAGCTGTTCATCATATTGCGATCATTGCGACCGATTACGCGAAAAGTAAGGCCTTCTACTGCGACATCCTTGGCTTCACGCTTATGAGTGAGGCCTACCGCGAGGAGCGCGACTCCTGGAAGGGTGACCTGGCGTTAAACGGGCAGTATGTGATTGAACTGTTCTCTTTTCCTTTTCCTCCTGCTCGTCCGTCCCGCCCGGAAGCCTGCGGCCTGCGCCATCTCGCCTTCAGCGTCGATGACCTGGATAGCGCAGTTAAGCATCTGGAAGCACACGGCGTGACGTGCGAAGCGATTCGCGTCGATCCGTTCACCGACAAGCGCTTTACCTTTTTCAACGACCCGGACGGCCTGCCGCTGGAGCTTTATCAGCAGTAATGTTCGTCCTGTGTGATAATGCCCGCTCAGCTCGGGCATTTTTTATGTGTAATTCCCTATGACCTTACCCGCTATCGCACAAGCCGTTTCACCGTACCGCCAGCTGCTGGTGGGGTTTAGCGGTGGCCTGGATTCCACCGTTCTGCTCCATCGCCTTAAGCGCTGGCGCGATCGGGAACCTGACGTCCAGCTCCGGGCGATGCATATTCATCACGGATTAAGTCCTCACGCAGAGGAGTGGGTGGCGCACTGCGAAGCCTTGTGTGCGGCATGGGCGATCCCGCTCCTCGTCGAGCGCATCACGCTGGTAGAGGAAGGGCTGGGCATCGAGGCGCAGGCGCGTAAAGCCCGCTATGCCGCGTTTGCCGGGGCATTACGTGCTGGAGAAGCGCTGGTCACGGCCCAGCACCTGGACGATCAGTGTGAAACCTTTCTGCTGGCGCTTAAGCGGGGCAGCGGGCCGGCGGGGCTTTCTGCCATGCCGGCGCGTTCTGAATTTGCCGGCACAACGTTACTGCGTCCGCTGCTTGGCGAGACGCGCGCCTCGCTTGAAGCCTGGGCGCGAGAATATCAGCTGAACTGGATTGAAGATGAGAGCAACCGGGATGACGGCTATGACCGCAACTTCCTTCGTCTGCGCGTCCTTCCGCTTTTAAGCGAGCGCTGGCCGCATTTCGCCGACGCGACGGCAAGAAGCGCCATGCTGTGCGCCGAACAGGAGTCGTTGCTGGACGAGCTGTTGAGCGGCGAGCTGGCTGGGCTGATTTCTGCCGACGGAGGGCTGGCGATCGCCCCGATGCAAGCGATGAGCCCGGTACGTCGCGCCGCGCTGTTACGCCGCTGGCTGGCCTCTCATCATGCGGCAATGCCATCGCGGGCGATGCTGAGCCGTATCTGGGACGAAGTTGCCATGGCGCGGGATGATGCTTCCCCGTGCGTCCACCTGAATGGTTTTGACGTTAGACGCTATAAAGGGGAACTCTGGTGGATAAAGTCCATGCCCTCGCTGACTGATGTAGTGCTCGACTGGCTTTCTCCTGACGCACCGCTGGTATTGCCCGGTGAGGCAGGACGCGTTTCTCTCCTGTCGTCTGGTCATGTGCGGCTGCCGAAGCCCGGTGAACCGGTCACCGTGCGCTTCAAGGCTGGCGGCGTGCTGCATATTGTCGGGCGCAACGGGGGACGCAAGCTGAAGAAAATCTGGCAGGAGTGCAACGTGCCGCCGTGGCTGCGCGACACCACGCCGCTGCTGTTCTATGGTGAAACGTTGATTGCTGCGGCAGGGGTTTTCATTACGGAAGAGGGTTGGACAGAAGAGGGTGTCCGTTTTGAGTGGCAGAAAGCGTAACGGGCAGCCAGGCTGCCCGTTAGTGTCATCAGGATTCGCTCACCACGACGGTGCCGATTTGCGGGTGGCTGAAGCTGGCTATTTTGTCCAGACGCAGCTCACGCGTCGCACCGGCATCTTCCACTATCAGGTATTCCACATTCTTGCGTGAAACCAGATCGCTGGCTTTTGCCTTCAACACTTCGCCATCTTTTAGCTCCAGCGTCAGTAATAAATGATGCTGGCAGGCGAGTTCGAGGTTGTCATAGTCATCACAATTGATGGGTTGATAAGTATCATTCATCGACATAATCGCTCACCAGTAAATTCGCCGCAGCATATGCTGCTTTTTCCCTGACTGACTCTGAAAGGCTCTCATCAGAGGCCACTTCATTAAGCACTTTCAATACACAGCCCAACGCGTCCGGGACATACCCCAGATCTCCGCTGGCGATTTCCGCATACCGTTTGCGAATTAACTCACAATAATTATTCACATCCCCTCCCGCCAGCGCACTGACTTACTGTGAGATATCATTAAGCCTACGAAGATAAACTCGGTTTAGCAAGGTGACTATACCATACTCATTTAAGCAATATCAGCGCCTTGATAGCGGTGTATTTATCATCCCATAACAGCCTTTTGCCGCGGTTTTCGCTACAATGAGTGCCTGATTCGAATGGAGTTCTCTCATGGCGCTGAAAGCGACAATTTATAAAGCAGTGGTCAATGTGGCCGATCTTGGTCGCAACCAGTTCCTCGACGCGTCGCTTACGCTGGCACGCCATCCCTCCGAAACCCAGGAGCGCATGATGCTGCGCCTGCTGGCGTGGATTAAGTACGCCGACGAGCGTCTGCAGTTTACCCGTGGGTTAAGCGCAGAAGACGAGCCTGAAGCCTGGCTGCGCAACGATCATCTGGGTATCGACTTGTGGATCGAACTCGGCCTGCCTGACGAGCGCAGAATTAAGAAGGCCTGCACCCAGTCCGCTGAAGTGGCCTTATTCGCGTATAATCAGCGTGCTGCGGAGATTTGGTGGCAGCAAAACAAGAGCAAGTGCGGACAGTTTAAAAATCTCACGGTTTGGTATCTGGATGATGAGCAGCTGGCTCAGCTGAGCGAGTTTGCCAGCCGGACCATGGTGTTGCAGGCGACGATTCAGGATGGCGCCATCTGGCTCTCTGATTCTCAGAATAATCTGGAAATTCATTTGACGGCGTGGCAGCCCGCGTCATGATCGTCTTGTCCCGTAACGTCAGCATTCCTGACAACGAGCTGGAGATTACCGCCATCCGTGCTCAGGGGGCCGGTGGGCAGCACGTCAACAAGGCGTCGACGGCTATCCATTTGCGTTTTGACATTCGGGCCTCGAGCCTGCCAGAGTATTATAAAGAAAGCCTGCTTGCTGCCAGCCATCACCTGATCACCAGCGATGGTGTGATTGTGATCAAAGCCCAGGAGTACCGCAGCCAGGAGCTCAACCGGGAAGCGGCGATAGCCAGGCTGGTGGCGGTCATCAAAGAATTAACGGCAGTACAAAAAAGCCGCCGGGCAACGCGGCCAACCCGCGCATCGAAAGAGCGTCGGCTGTCCTCGAAGGCCCAAAAATCCACAGTGAAAGCACTACGCGGTAAAGTTCGTCGCCCAACAGAGTGACGAAAGGGAACACAATTTTCATAAGGAATTCATTGTGAAAAAAGCATTATGGTCAGCGATGGCAGTGAGCACGCTGTTTGCGCTTTTCGGGTGTAACAACCGCTCCGAAACGCAGATGTTACAACCCACGCAAACGGAAGAGTTAAAACCAATGCAGCAGAGCTGGCGCGGCGTATTGCCTTGCGCAGACTGCGAAGGCATTGAAACGTCTCTGTTCCTGCAAAAAGACGGCACCTGGGTAATGAACCAGCGCTATCAGGGCGCTAAAGAACCCTCGTCATTTGCAACTTACGGAACATGGGCGCGTACGGCTGAGAAGCTGGTTCTGACGGATACCTCCGGTGAGAAAACCTTTTTCCGAGCCAAAGGCGAGGGGATGGAGATGCTTGACCGCGAAGGCAACCCGATTGAATCCCAGTTCAACTACACGCTTGCGCCGGTAAAAGCGGCTCTGCCTGCCACGCCTATGGCAATGCGGGGGATGTACTTCTATATGGCGGATGCGGCGATCTTTACCGACTGCGCAACCGGCAGGAAGGTTAGCGTGGCAAACAATGCGCAGCTTGAACGTGATTACGCCGTGGCACGCGGTAATGACAGCAAGCCGGTATTGCTGACGGTTGACGGTCACTTTACGCTTGAAGCAAACCCGGATAGCGGAGAGATGGTGAAAACGCTGGTGGCGGATAAAGGCGCGAAATTTATTGCGGGCAAAGACTGTAACAGTAAATAAGCTGACGTAGCACCATTAAAAAACCCCGCCTGAGCGGGGTTTTTTGTTTAGCCTTTAATGGCTTTCACCAGGTAATCAAGGATGTCGCCGGTCTTGATCATCTGTTTTTCGCCGCTGCGACGGTATTTGTATTCAATCTCATCGCTGTCGAGGTTACGGTCGCCGATAACGACGGTATGTGGGATGCCGATCAGTTCCATATCGGCGAACATCACGCCCGGACGCTCTTTACGGTCATCCATCAGCACTTCGATGCCCTGAGCGCGCAGCTCGGCATACAGCTTCTCGGCCAGCTCCTGCACGCGGTAAGACTTGTGCATGTTCATTGGCAGAATGGCGACCTGGAACGGCGCGATATTGTCCGACCAGACGATGCCGCGCTCGTCGTAGTTCTGCTCAATCGCCGCAGCCACCACGCGCGTCACCCCGATACCGTAGCAACCCATGGTCAGGATCTGGTTACGGCCATCTTCGCCCTGAACGGCGGCGTTCAGCGCACGAGAGTATTTATCGCCCAGCTGGAAGATGTGACCGACCTCGATGCCGCGCTTAATCATCAGGGTACCCTGACCGTCCGGGCTTGGATCGCCTGCGACCACGTTACGGATGTCAGCCACTTCCGGCGTCGCCACGTCGCGATCCCAGTTGATGCCGAAGTAGTGTTTACCGTCGATGTTCGCACCAGCGGAGAAGTCGCTCATCGCGGCTACCGTGCGGTCAATAACAACAGGCACCGGCAGATTGACTGGACCCAGTGAACCTGGACCCGCATTGACCACGGCGCGGATTTCCGCTTCCGTGGCGAACGTCAGCGGGCTGGCTACCTGCGGCAGCTTCTCGGCTTTCACTTCGTTCAGCTCATGATCGCCACGCACCAGCAGGGCAACCAGCGGGTAAGCGCTGCCTTCGGTGGATTTCACCAGCAGCGTTTTCACGGTTTTTTCGATCGGCAGATTGAACTGCTCAACCAGCTCAGCGATGGTTTTCGCGTTTGGCGTATCAACCAGCGTCATCTCTTGCGTTGCCGCAGCACGCGGTTCTTTTGGTGCCAGCGCTTCTGCAAATTCGATGTTCGCCGCGTAGTCTGAAGAGTCAGAGAAGATCACATCGTCTTCACCGCTCTGCGCCAGTACCTGGAACTCATGGGATGCGCTACCGCCGATGGAGCCGGTATCAGCCTGCACAGCACGGAAATCCAGACCCATGCGGGAGAAGATTTTGCTGTATGCCGCGTACATTGCGTCGTAAGTCTCTTGCAGTGATTCCTGAGAGGTATGGAAAGAGTAGGCATCTTTCATCAGGAATTCGCGAGAGCGCATGACGCCGAAACGCGGGCGAACTTCGTCACGGAACTTGGTCTGGATCTGGAAGAAGTTCAGCGGCAGCTGTTTGTAAGAGCTCAGCTCATTACGAATCAGGTCGGTAATAACTTCTTCATGCGTTGGGCCGAGAACGAACGGACGCTCGCCGCGATCGACGAAGCGCAGCAGTTCAGGACCATATTGTTCCCAACGGCCACTCTCCTGCCACAGGTCAGCGGGCTGAACCACAGGCATGGACACCTCGATAGCACCGGCGTTGTTCATCTCTTCACGCACGATGTTTTCGACTTTTTTCAGGACGCGCACGCCGGTCGGCAGCCAGGTATATAACCCGGAGGCCAGCTTGCGGATCATCCCGGCGCGCAGCATCAGCTGATGGCTGATCACTTCGGCGTCGGCAGGCGTCTCCTTCAGAGTGGAGAGCAGATATTGGCTAGTACGCATGTTGTTACGGTTCCATTTCGACGATTGGAACAGGCTGAAACACCAGCCTGACACAAAAAAAGTGGTTTAGTTTACCAGTGTGGTAAAGATGCCAAAAGAGAGGAGAACAAAATTACCTGGGTTCAAGGGCAAACACTTCAAAACCTGCCCCGGTGACGCGCCAGCGAACGTTAAAATCCATCAGCCAGACGGCGTACGTTTTTCCTGCTTCCTCTTCTTTACGGTAGGCCGGGCGCGGGTCCTGTGCCAGAACTTCGGTGATGAAATCCCGTAAGCGAGGATAGCGTTTCTCCAGCTGACCGAGCTGTGCGGTTATCTCAGGCGTAAAATACACCGGCATGTCCGCCTGTGGTGCGTCCTGAGCATAACTTGCACGCGCGTTCGGGAGCGCTTCGGCGAAGGGCAAATAGGGCTTGATGTCGATAACCGGCGTGCCGTCGACCAGGTCCAGGCTACCTAACTCCAGTATCACCCGATCTTTCTGGCAGCGTATGCCTTTCAGTTCAACCAGCGACATGCCAACCGGGTTTGGACGGAAGGTCGAGCGCGTTGCAAACACGCCCATTCTCGCATTACCGCCAAGACGAGGAGGACGCACGGTAGGTCGCCAGCCGCCTTCCATCGTCTGGTGAAACACGAACACCACCCATAAATGGCTGAAAGCCTCGAGCCCGCGTACCGCATCGGCCTGATTGTAAGGCGCAATCAGGTGAAGCTCACCGCTTCCGCTGGTGACCAGACCGGGCTGGCGAGGGACGGCGAACTTCTCTTTATAAGGAGAGTGGATAACGCCTATCTGCTCGAACTGAAATGCACTCATTTCGCCGTGATGTTCAGCGCAGAACCGATGCAAACCGCCTGACGGTAGCAGCCCGGCGTGCCGCTGGTGACTTCACAGCTGTGCAGCAGAACCGCGTTAGCTTTCATTTTTGCGGCATTAATCTGCATGCGTTTACGCGCTGTCGGAATATTTGGTGGTGAGTCCTGATTGGTCGCCTGACAGGATTCGCCGCTCACTTCGCCCAGTTCACGGAACGGTTTACCGACGAGTTCGTCCGCTTTCGTGATAATACGAACCGGCGCAGGGCGAACCACTTTCGGTTTCGCAGGCTCGGTCTTTGGCGGGGTTGCCGTGCTTTGAACAGGTTCAACGGGAGATCTGCTTAGCATAGAACAGCCGCTCAGCATGAGTGCTAAAAGACAGATCGGTAAAGCACGCATAATATTTCCTCAATGGATAATCAAAACGTCAGATATTGAATCAGTTGACTGCACAAATGACAAGACGGGCATAAGCCCGTCCTGATGATATTACACTGAGGTGAGATTACCAGCCTTTAACAGCGCCGCCGTTAAACACTTTGTTGGCTTCCTGGTAAACTTCATCTGACTGATAGGCCTGAACGAATTTCTTCACGTTTTCCGCGTCCTTGTTGTCTTCGCGAGTCACGATCAGGTTAACGTACGGGGAGTCTTTATCTTCAACAAAGATACCGTCTTTAGCTGGCGTCAGGCCAATCTGGCTGGCGTAAGTGGTGTTGATAACGGCCAGGGCAATCTGTGCATCGTCCAGGGAACGTGGCAGCTGCGGTGCTTCCAGTTCAACAATTTTCAGATTTTTCGGGTTCTCGGTGACGTCCAGAACGGTTGGCAGTAGGCCAACACCGTCTTTCAGTTTGATCAGGCCCACTTTCTGCAGCAGCAGCAGGGAACGACCAAGGTTAGTCGGGTCGTTAGGCACGGCAACCTGAGAGCCTGGCTGCAGTTCGTCCAGTGATTTAATTTTCTTAGAGTAACCGGCAATCGGATAAACGAAGGTGTTACCCACGCCCACCAGTTTATAGCCGCGATCTTTAATCTGCTGATCCAGGTATGGCTTATGCTGGAAGGCATTCGCGTCGATATCGCCTTTGCTCAGCGCTTCGTTCGGCAGAACGTAATCGTTGAAGGTCACCAGCTCCACGTCCAGGCCATACTTCTCTTTTGCCACTTTCTGAGCAACTTCCGCAACCTGCTGTTCTGCACCTACGATAACGCCCACTTTAATGTGGTTTGGATCCTTTTCGTCTTGACCGCAACCCACCAGTGCCAGAGAGCCGATCAGCGCGCCTACTGCTGCGAAGGTCTTTAATTTAAACGCCATGTTTTATCCTTAACTCGTAGAGTTTGTGTTGTGTGTAACGTTATTTATGCGTAACAGCCCGGACGATGCGATCGCCAGAGAACTGGATTAAGTAAACCAAAATAACCAGCAATACCAGAACGGTATTCATCACGGTCGCGTTATATCCAATATAGCCGTACTGGTAACCAATCTGACCTAAACCGCCGGCACCAACGGCACCGCCCATCGCGGAATAACCGACCAGGGTGATAAGCGTTATAGTTGCCGCATTCACCAGCCCTGGCAGCGCCTCAGGCAGCAGAACCTTGCGGACGATCTGCATCGGCGTGGCACCCATCGCACGGGAAGCTTCGATCAAACCGGTTGGGATCTCCAGCAAGGCGTTCTCCACCATACGGGCGATAAACGGCGCAGCGCCAACGGTCAGCGGAACGATCGCCGCCTGCAGACCGATAGACGTTCCGACGATCACTCGGGTAAACGGAATCATCCACACCAGTAAAATAATGAACGGGATAGAACGGAAGATGTTCACCAGCGCAGAGAGCGTACGGTACAGCTTCGCGTTCTCAATGATTTGACCCGGACGCGTCACGTACAGCAACACGCCGACCGGCAGGCCAATCACAAAACCAAAGAAGCCAGAGACAAAGGTCATTGCCAGCGTTTCCCAAACGCCGCGAACCAGCAGCCACATCATCGGCTCAGACATAACCCAGTACCTCTACTTTTACGTGATGTTCTTGCAGCCAGGCAATGGCTGCCTGGGTTTCTTCTTGTGTGCCGTGCATTTCTGTCAGCATGATGCCGAACTTCACGCCACCGGCGTAATCCATCTGCGCGCTGATGATGTTGTTGTTCACGTTAAAGCGACGCGCGGTTTCGGAAAGCAGGGGAGCATCAACGGACTGACCGGTGAACTCCATGCGCAGCATCGGGACGCTGTCAGCAGCGGGTTCAGTCTTCAAACGCTCCAGATAGTCTTCCGGGATATCCAGATGCAGGGTGGACTGGATGAACTGCTGCGCCAGCGGGGTTTTCGGATGCGAGAACACTTCACTTACCGTGTCCTGCTCGATCAGTTCACCGTTGCTAATGACCGCCACGCAGTCGCAGATGCGTTTCACCACATCCATCTCGTGCGTAATAAGGAGGATCGTCAGGCCCAGACGACGATTAATGTCCTTCAGCAGTTCCAGAATAGAACGCGTGGTTGCGGGATCCAGTGCGCTGGTGGCCTCATCGCACAGCAGTACCTTAGGATTGCTGGCCAGCGCGCGGGCGATGGCCACACGTTGTTTTTGCCCGCCGGACAGATTTGCCGGGTAGCTATCATGTTTATCGCCCAGACCCACGAGGTCGAGCAGTTCGGTGACGCGACGCTTCACTTCTTCTTTTGACGTGTTATCCAGCTCAAGCGGTAAGGCAACGTTGCCGAACACGGTGCGGGAAGCCAGCAGGTTAAAGTGCTGGAAAATCATGCCAATCTGACGACGCGCTTTGGTGAGTTCTTTCTCTGAAAGGGCGGTGAGTTCCTGACCGCCAACTTCTACGCTGCCCTGGGTTGGACGCTCAAGCAGGTTAACACAACGGATCAGCGTGCTTTTTCCTGCACCCGATGCGCCAATGACGCCATAAATTTGACCAGCAGGAACATGCAGGCTGACATTGTTCAGCGCCTGAATGGTTCGGTTCCCCTGCTGGAACACTTTGGTGATATTGGAAAGTTTAATCATTAGATTATTTTTATCGTATGTAAGTTAGCCGTGGCATTTTCTTCTGCCAGATACGGGTGATGACCGTAAACAAAACGGATGTTAAGGCATCCAGACGTCTAAATCAATCCAACTATGCACGATGAGCACTTTATTGCGCTGCGATTCATGAGATACTAGTTGAACATGCCTTTTTCAGGAGCAAACCGGTGGCAAAATCAGTACCCGCAATTTTTCTCGATCGTGATGGAACTATTAATGTGGATCACGGTTATGTCCATGAGATTGATGAGTTCGAGTTTATCGAGGGCGCAATAGATGCCATGCGCCAGCTGAAAGAGATGGGGTATGCGCTGGTGGTCGTGACGAACCAGTCCGGTATTGCACGGGGTAAATTCACCGAAGCGCAGTTCGAAACGCTGACGGAATGGATGGACTGGTCGCTGGCCGACCGCGGTGTGGATCTCGATGGCATCTATTATTGTCCGCACCACCCACAAGGAACCGTAGAAGAGTATCGTCAGACCTGTGATTGCCGTAAGCCGCATCCGGGGATGTTCATCTCTGCGCAGGAGTTCCTGCACATTGATATGGCGGCTTCTTATATGGTGGGCGATAAACTGGAAGATATGCAGGCAGCCACAGCAGCGGGTGTAGGGACCAAAATATTAGTACGCACCGGCAAGCCAGTGACGCCAGAAGCTGAGAATGCTGCGGATTGGGTAATTAATAGTCTGGCCGATCTGCCAAAAGAGATTAAAAAGCACCAAAAATAGCCTTTTTGGTGAAAAGGTGAGCGGTTGAAATAAAAATGCATTTTTCCGCTTGTCATTCCTCGGCGGCCCCCTATAATGCGCCTCCATCGACACGGCGGATGTGAATCACTTCACAAACAGCCCGGTCGGTTGAAGAGAAAAAATTCTGAAATAACGGGTTGACTCTGAAAGAGGAAAGCGTAATATACGCCACCTCGCAACGATGAGCGAAAGCCGCGTTGCACTGCTCTTTAACAATTTATCAGACAATCTGTGTGGGCACTCAAAGTGACATGGATTCTTAACGTCGCAAGACGAAAAATGAATACCAAGTCTCTGAGTGAACATACGTAATTCATTACGAAGTTTAATTCACGAGCATCAAACTTAAATTGAAGAGTTTGATCATGGCTCAGATTGAACGCTGGCGGCAGGCCTAACACATGCAAGTCGAGCGGTAGCACAGGGAGCTTGCTCCTGGGTGACGAGCGGCGGACGGGTGAGTAATGTCTGGGAAACTGCCTGATGGAGGGGGATAACTACTGGAAACGGTAGCTAATACCGCATAACGTCGCAAGACCAAAGAGGGGGACCTTCGGGCCTCTTGCCATCAGATGTGCCCAGATGGGATTAGCTAGTAGGTGGGGTAACGGCTCACCTAGGCGACGATCCCTAGCTGGTCTGAGAGGATGACCAGCCACACTGGAACTGAGACACGGTCCAGACTCCTACGGGAGGCAGCAGTGGGGAATATTGCACAATGGGCGCAAGCCTGATGCAGCCATGCCGCGTGTATGAAGAAGGCCTTCGGGTTGTAAAGTACTTTCAGCGGGGAGGAAGGCGTTGTGGTTAATAACCACAGCGATTGACGTTACCCGCAGAAGAAGCACCGGCTAACTCCGTGCCAGCAGCCGCGGTAATACGGAGGGTGCAAGCGTTAATCGGAATTACTGGGCGTAAAGCGCACGCAGGCGGTCTGTCAAGTCGGATGTGAAATCCCCGGGCTCAACCTGGGAACTGCATTCGAAACTGGCAGGCTAGAGTCTTGTAGAGGGGGGTAGAATTCCAGGTGTAGCGGTGAAATGCGTAGAGATCTGGAGGAATACCGGTGGCGAAGGCGGCCCCCTGGACAAAGACTGACGCTCAGGTGCGAAAGCGTGGGGAGCAAACAGGATTAGATACCCTGGTAGTCCACGCCGTAAACGATGTCGACTTGGAGGTTGTGCCCTTGAGGCGTGGCTTCCGGAGCTAACGCGTTAAGTCGACCGCCTGGGGAGTACGGCCGCAAGGTTAAAACTCAAATGAATTGACGGGGGCCCGCACAAGCGGTGGAGCATGTGGTTTAATTCGATGCAACGCGAAGAACCTTACCTACTCTTGACATCCAGAGAACTTTCCAGAGATGGATTGGTGCCTTCGGGAACTCTGAGACAGGTGCTGCATGGCTGTCGTCAGCTCGTGTTGTGAAATGTTGGGTTAAGTCCCGCAACGAGCGCAACCCTTATCCTTTGTTGCCAGCGGTTAGGCCGGGAACTCAAAGGAGACTGCCAGTGATAAACTGGAGGAAGGTGGGGATGACGTCAAGTCATCATGGCCCTTACGAGTAGGGCTACACACGTGCTACAATGGCGCATACAAAGAGAAGCGACCTCGCGAGAGCAAGCGGACCTCATAAAGTGCGTCGTAGTCCGGATTGGAGTCTGCAACTCGACTCCATGAAGTCGGAATCGCTAGTAATCGTAGATCAGAATGCTACGGTGAATACGTTCCCGGGCCTTGTACACACCGCCCGTCACACCATGGGAGTGGGTTGCAAAAGAAGTAGGTAGCTTAACCTTCGGGAGGGCGCTTACCACTTTGTGATTCATGACTGGGGTGAAGTCGTAACAAGGTAACCGTAGGGGAACCTGCGGTTGGATCACCTCCTTACCTTAAAGAACCTGCCTTTGCAGTGCTCACACAGATTGTCTGATGAAAAACAGCAGTAAAAATCTCTGCAGGCTTGTAGCTCAGGTGGTTAGAGCGCACCCCTGATAAGGGTGAGGTCGGTGGTTCAAGTCCACTCAGGCCTACCAAACTCCTTTTAAAGGATGAGCGGTACAGAGATTGCAAAACGATGGGGCTATAGCTCAGCTGGGAGAGCGCCTGCTTTGCACGCAGGAGGTCTGCGGTTCGATCCCGCATAGCTCCACCATCTTTTACTGCAAACACAAGAAAACTTCAGAGTGAACCTGAAAAGGTGCACTGCGAAGTTTTGCTCTTTAAAAATCTGGATCAAGCTGAAAATTGAAACGACACATCTTAATGGTGTGTTCGAGTCTCTCAAATTTTCGCAATCAGAAGTGAAACATCTTCGGGTTGTGAGGTTAAGCGACTAAGCGTACACGGTGGATGCCCTGGCAGTCAGAGGCGATGAAGGACGTGCTAATCTGCGAAAAGCGCCGGCGAGGTGATATGAACCTTTGACCCGGCGATGTCCGAATGGGGAAACCCAGTGCAATTCGTTGCACTATCGTTAACTGAATACATAGGTTAACGAGGCGAACCGGGGGAACTGAAACATCTAAGTACCCCGAGGAAAAGAAATCAACCGAGATTCCCCCAGTAGCGGCGAGCGAACGGGGAGCAGCCCAGAGTCTGAATCAGCTTGTGTGTTAGTGGAAGCGTCTGGAAAGTCGCACGGTACAGGGTGACAGTCCCGTACACGAAAGCACACAGGCTGTGAACTCGAAGAGTAGGGCGGGACACGTGGTATCCTGTCTGAATATGGGGGGACCATCCTCCAAGGCTAAATACTCCTGACTGACCGATAGTGAACCAGTACCGTGAGGGAAAGGCGAAAAGAACCCCGGCGAGGGGAGTGAAAAAGAACCTGAAACCGTGTACGTACAAGCAGTGGGAGCACCTTCGTGGTGTGACTGCGTACCTTTTGTATAATGGGTCAGCGACTTATATTCTGTAGCAAGGTTAACCGTATAGGGGAGCCGAAGGGAAACCGAGTCTTAACTGGGCGTTAAGTTGCAGGGTATAGACCCGAAACCCGGTGATCTAGCCATGGGCAGGTTGAAGGTTGGGTAACACTAACTGGAGGACCGAACCGACTAATGTTGAAAAATTAGCGGATGACTTGTGGCTGGGGGTGAAAGGCCAATCAAACCGGGAGATAGCTGGTTCTCCCCGAAAGCTATTTAGGTAGCGCCTCGTGAACTCATCTTCGGGGGTAGAGCACTGTTTCGGCTAGGGGGCCATCCCGGCTTACCAACCCGATGCAAACTACGAATACCGAAGAATGTTATCACGGGAGACACACGGCGGGTGCTAACGTCCGTCGTGAAGAGGGAAACAACCCAGACCGCCAGCTAAGGTCCCAAAGTCATGGTTAAGTGGGAAACGATGTGGGAAGGCACAGACAGCCAGGATGTTGGCTTAGAAGCAGCCATCATTTAAAGAAAGCGTAATAGCTCACTGGTCGAGTCGGCCTGCGCGGAAGATGTAACGGGGCTAAACCATGCACCGAAGCTGCGGCAGCGACGCTTATGCGTTGTTGGGTAGGGGAGCGTTCTGTAAGCCGTTGAAGGTGTGCTGTGAGGCATGCTGGAGGTATCAGAAGTGCGAATGCTGACATAAGTAACGATAAAGCGGGTGAAAAGCCCGCTCGCCGGAAGACCAAGGGTTCCTGTCCAACGTTAATCGGGGCAGGGTGAGTCGACCCCTAAGGCGAGGCCGAAAGGCGTAGTCGATGGGAAACAGGTTAATATTCCTGTACTTGGTGTTACTGCGAAGGGGGGACGGAGAAGGCTATGTTAGCCGGGCGACGGTTGTCCCGGTTTAAGCATGTAGGCGGAACGATTAGGTAAATCCGGTCGTTTTTTAACGCTGAGGTGTGATGACGAGGCACTACGGTGCTGAAGTAACAAATGCCCTGCTTCCAGGAAAAGCCTCTAAGCATCAGGTAACATCAAATCGTACCCCAAACCGACACAGGTGGTCAGGTAGAGAATACCAAGGCGCTTGAGAGAACTCGGGTGAAGGAACTAGGCAAAATGGTGCCGTAACTTCGGGAGAAGGCACGCTGATATGTAGGTGAAGCCCCTGCGGGTGGAGCTGAAATCAGTCGAAGATACCAGCTGGCTGCAACTGTTTATTAAAAACACAGCACTGTGCAAACACGAAAGTGGACGTATACGGTGTGACGCCTGCCCGGTGCCGGAAGGTTAATTGATGGGGTTAGCGGTAACGCGAAGCTCTTGATCGAAGCCCCGGTAAACGGCGGCCGTAACTATAACGGTCCTAAGGTAGCGAAATTCCTTGTCGGGTAAGTTCCGACCTGCACGAATGGCGTAATGATGGCCAGGCTGTCTCCACCCGAGACTCAGTGAAATTGAACTCGCTGTGAAGATGCAGTGTACCCGCGGCAAGACGGAAAGACCCCGTGAACCTTTACTATAGCTTGACACTGAACACTGGTCCTTGATGTGTAGGATAGGTGGGAGGCTTTGAAGCGTGGACGCCAGTCTGCGTGGAGCCGTCCTTGAAATACCACCCTTTAATGGCTGGTGTTCTAACGTAGACCCGTGATCCGGGTTGCGGACAGTGTCTGGTGGGTAGTTTGACTGGGGCGGTCTCCTCCCAAAGAGTAACGGAGGAGCACGAAGGTTAGCTAATCCTGGTCGGACATCAGGAGGTTAGTGCAATGGCATAAGCTAGCTTGACTGCGAGAGTGACGGCTCGAGCAGGTGCGAAAGCAGGTCATAGTGATCCGGTGGTTCTGAATGGAAGGGCCATCGCTCAACGGATAAAAGGTACTCCGGGGATAACAGGCTGATACCGCCCAAGAGTTCATATCGACGGCGGTGTTTGGCACCTCGATGTCGGCTCATCACATCCTGGGGCTGAAGTAGGTCCCAAGGGTATGGCTGTTCGCCATTTAAAGTGGTACGCGAGCTGGGTTTAGAACGTCGTGAGACAGTTCGGTCCCTATCTGCCGTGGGCGCTGGAGAATTGAGGGGGGCTGCTCCTAGTACGAGAGGACCGGAGTGGACGCATCACTGGTGTTCGGGTTGTCATGCCAATGGCACTGCCCGGTAGCTAAATGCGGAAAAGATAAGTGCTGAAAGCATCTAAGCACGAAACTTGCCCCGAGATGAGTTCTCCCTGACCCTTTAAGGGTCCTGAAGGAACGTTGAAGACGACGACGTTGATAGGTCGGGTGTGTAAGCGCAGCGATGCGTTGAGCTAACCGATACTAATGAACCGTGAGGCTTAACCTTACAACGCCGAAGGTGTTTTGGCGAAGAGACACGATATTTTCAGCTTTGATACAGATTTAACAGAATTTGCCTGGCGGCTTTAGCGCGGTGGTCCCACCTGACCCCATGCCGAACTCAGAAGTGAAACGCCGTAGCGCCGATGGTAGTGTGGGGTCTCCCCATGTGAGAGTAGGGAACTGCCAGGCATCAAATTAAGTAGTAAGCCGGTGCATAAATCCGGTGATTACAGCAGTCTTCGGTGGAGCGGTAGTTCAGTCGGTTAGAATACCTGCCTGTCACGCAGGGGGTCGCGGGTTCGAGTCCCGTCCGTTCCGCCACTTATTAAAAGCCCTGAGCTAACGCTCAGGGCTTTTTTCTTATCTGATATTTAATTATTGCGAAATCAGCAAAAATCCTCTGCGTTTTACGATCTTTTTCTCCATAAAACCGCCAGCGATAATCGTCCTCAGTTTACGAACATAACCATTGAGGAATAGTATGACTCTCCCTGCATTTGGTCTGGGCACCTTCCGCCTGAAAGACGACGTAGTTATCGCATCAGTTAAAACCGCTCTTGAACTTGGCTATCGCGCAATTGATACGGCACAGATCTATGAAAACGAAGCTGCCGTTGGACAAGCTCTCGAAGAGAGTGGTGTACCGCGTAATGAGCTGTTCATTACCACGAAAATCTGGATTGAGAATCTCAGCAAAGACACGCTGATCCCAAGCCTGAAAGAGAGCCTGAAAAAACTGCGTACTGACTACGTGGATTTGACGCTGATCCACTGGCCATCGCCGAACGATGCCGTCTCCGTGGAAGATTTCATGCAGGCGCTGCTGGAAGCGAAAAAGCAGGGATTAACCCGCGAAATTGGGATCTCCAACTTCACGATCCCGCTGATGGAAAAAGCTATTGCTGCTGTTGGCGCTGAAAATATTGCGACCAACCAGATTGAGCTGTCTCCGTACCTGCAAAATCGTAAAGTCGTGGACTGGGCAAAACAGCACGGGATCCATATCACCTCATACATGACGCTGGCCTACGGTAAGGCGCTGAAAGATGAAGTGATTACGCGTATCGCTGAGAAACATAACGCGACTGCCGCGCAGGTCATTCTGGCATGGGCAATGGGTGAAGGTTATGCCGTGATCCCATCATCAACTAAGCGTGAAAACCTGGCCAGCAACCTGTTAGCAATGGATCTTCATCTGGATGCTGACGATAAAAAAGCGATTGCCGCGCTGGAGTGCAACGATCGTCTGGTCAGCCCGGAAGGTTTAGCTCCTGACTGGGATTAAGTTTGACCCGCCCTCTGTAACCTGAACCCTCACACAGCTCCTCCGGGAGCTGTTTTTATATGTTCACTCAGAAAATCAATAAAGGCACGAATGCGCGTACTCACCGCTCTGTCACTGTAATACACCGCGCTAAAAGGCATTTCGACCGGCAGGCGTTTATCGGCCATCAATTCCACCAGCTCACCTCGGGCAATCTCCTTATCAATCATATAGTCTGACAAGCAGGCGATACCATTGCCTTCAAGGCACAGCTGCTTCAGCGTTTCCCCGCTGTTAGATGACAATCCGCTCGTAATTTCATGAAGTTGACCATCATGACAGGCGACAGGCCAGGTGTTCAGCGATACCGGCTCCGTAAAGCCCAGGCACAGATGCTGCTTCAGTTCTTCAACCGTCTCCGGTTTACCATGTTCAGCAATATACTGTGGCGACGCGATAATTTTACGGTAGCTGGCAAACAGAGGGCGGGCACGCAAGCTTGAATCGGTCAGCGTTCCCGCCCGAATAGCCACATCCACTTTACGCTCGATGAGGTTAATAAACGTCTCTGAGGAGACGAGAGAAAGCGTCATCTCCGGATAGCGTTCGCGGAAAGGTTTGATCAGCGGCATCAGAAAGTGAAGCACTACCGGCGTGGCTGCATCAATGCGCAGCAATCCGCGCGGCGTGCTGCGGGTCTCCATTATCTCGGTCTCCGCTGCGGCCATCTCCTGCAGTACCGACTGCACGCGGCGAAAATAACGCTCTCCTTCTTCCGTCAGGCTCAGCTGTCGCGTCGTTCGGTTGAGCAAACTCACTCCAAGCTTCATCTCCAGTTTTTTTACCGAACGGCTGATGGCTGAGTTAGCCTGTCCCAGCTGTTCGGCCGCGCGGCTAAAGCTGCCGCTTTCAACGACGGCGACAAAGATTGTCAGCTCTTCCGATGTAGCTTTCATTGTTGCACCACCTGCAAAATTCTATTGAGATTTTGACCATTATTGTTATTTAAGCACTGGCGCATACTGCCTGTCATCTTAATCCTGATGATACGGAGTATTTTATGCCACTGGCGCTACTTGCCCTGACGATCAGTGCCTTTGCAATTGGCACGACCGAATTTGTTATCGTGGGACTGGTTCCCACTATTGCTAACCAGCTTGCGATCTCGTTACCCTCTGCCGGGCTGTTGGTGTCTATCTACGCTCTGGGCGTCGCCGTCGGAGCACCAGTGCTGACGGCACTGACCGGGCGTTTTCCGCGTAAGCAGCTGTTAGTCGCGCTGATGGTGCTGTTCACCGCCGGCAACATTCTGGCCTGGCAGGCACCGGACTACACCACGCTGGTGATTGCCCGTCTGTTGACCGGCCTTGCGCACGGGGTGTTCTTCTCGATTGGTTCCACTATTGCAACCAGCCTGGTACCCAAAGAGAAAGCGGCCTTTGCCATTGCGATCATGTTTGGTGGACTGACCGTTGCACTCGTTACGGGCGTACCGCTGGGAACGTTCATCGGACAACACTTCGGCTGGCGTGAAACGTTTCTGGCCGTCTCCTTACTGGGGGTCATCGCCCTGGTGGCCAGCCTGCTGCTGGTGCCGTCGAATATTCCAGGCCGGGCGAGCGCCAGCCTGCGCGATCAGCTGAAGGTGCTTACGCATCCGCGTTTGCTGATCATCTACGCGGTAACTGCATTGGGTTATGGCGGCGTATTCACCGCTTTCACCTTCCTGGCGCCGATGATGCAGGATCTGGCTGGCTTCTCCCCCAATGCCGTAAGCTGGATTTTGCTGGGATACGGTATTTCCGTTGCCATTGGCAATATCTGGGGCGGCAAGCTTGCGGATAAGCATGGCGCGGTACCTGCGCTGAAATTTATCTTCGCCGCGCTGGTTGTTCTGTTGATAATTTTCCAGTTCACCGCTTCGATACACTACGCCGCGCTGGTCACGGTTCTGGTCATGGGGATCTTCGCCTTTGGCAACGTGCCCGGGCTTCAGGTCTACGTTGTACAGAAAGCCGAGCTTTATACGCCTAATGCAGTGGATGTGGCTTCCGGCCTGAATATTGCCGCTTTTAATATTGGTATCGCGCTGGGCTCCATCGTTGGTGGGCAAACCGTCGAACACTTCGGATTAACCCAGACCCCGTGGATTGGAGCGGTGATTGTTCTGGTGGCCTTCCTGCTGATTGGCCTGAGTGGGCGCCTTGATAAACCTGCTCGCGTCGCGCTGGGTTAATATAAGTAAGCGCTTGCTTACAAAACTGGAAAGCGGTTTCTCAGAAATTGCGTTGAAAGTATGACCTAAAGTCCCTATAACATTAGAACCAGTCCGTTTTCCGGGCTGGTTCATGTTACAGAGGCTGTTTCCAAAAGTGCGAAAAAATACCTATGCCATGCGTTATGTTGCCGGAATGCCCGCGGAGAGGATCTTGCCTCCGGGGTCATTTGCGAGCATAAGCCAGGTATTACCCGCCGGTACACCGTTAAGTAGCGATGAGAAAATCCGCGTACTGGTGTGGAATATTTTTAAGCAGCAGCGTGCCGAATGGTTATCGGTACTCAAGAATTTTGGAAAAGATGCCCACCTGGTTCTGCTCCAGGAGGCGCAAACCACCCCGGAGCTGGTACGGTTTGCCACCACGAACTATCTTGCCGCCGACCAGGTGCCTGCGTTTGTCCTGCCGCAACATCCCTCAGGTGTGATGACGCTTTCAGCAGCACATCCGGTCTATTGCTGTCCTCTGCGGGAACGCGAGCCTATCCTGCGTCTGGCGAAATCGGCGCTGGTGACGGTCTATCCGCTGCCGGATACCCGAATGCTGATGGTTGTGAATATCCATGCGGTAAATTTCAGCCTGGGCGTGGATGTCTACAGTAAGCAGTTACTTCCGATCGGCGATCAGATTGCCCATCACAGCGGGCCCATCATTATGGCCGGTGATTTCAATGCCTGGAGCCGTCCGCGCATGAATGCGCTCTATCGCTTTGCGCGCGAAATGTCGTTGCGTGAAGTTCGTTTTAGCGATGACCAGCGCAAAAAAGCCTTTGGTCGTCCTCTCGATTTTGTCTTCTATCGTGGTTTGAGCGTGCACGATGCCTCTGTTCTGGTGACTCGCGCCTCGGATCATAATCCTCTACTAGTCGAATTCAGTCCCGGCAAACCTGATAAATAATGGTGTGTCAGGTCTGCCGTGGGGCAGGCCTGCGCGGGTGCTGCCCTTTATTTTTCACTCACAAAGGACAGTACGATGACAACAACACACTCCCATCATGACAACGTAGAAAAACAGTTTGGTTCTCAGGCAAATGCCTATCTGAGCAGCGCCGTGCACGCTTCAGGTCGCGATCTGGTGCGTCTCGGTGAACGTCTGTCTGCGTTCCCGCAGGCGCACGTTCTGGATTTAGGCTGCGGGGCTGGGCATGCCAGCTTTACGGCTGCGCAGCAGGTGGCGCACGTTACCGCGTATGACTTATCCAGCCAGATGCTGGACGTTGTTGCCGAGGCGGCGAAAGCGAAGGGGCTGAACAACATCAATACGCGCCAGGGCTATGCCGAATCCTTACCGTTTGATGATGCGTCGTTTGAGGTGGTTATCAGCCGTTATTCCGCGCACCACTGGCATGATGTCGGCCAGGCATTACGCGAGGTCAAACGCGTTCTGAAGCCGGGCGGAACATTCATCATTATGGATGTGATGTCACCTGGACATCCGGTGCGCAATATCTGGCTGCAAACGGTAGAAGCGCTGCGCGATACTTCGCACGTGCAAAATTACTCCAGCGGAGAGTGGTTGTCGCTTATAACTGAAGCGGGGCTGATCGCGCGCGCGTTGATTACCGATCGCTTACCGCTGGAGTTCAGTTCCTGGATCGCTCGTATGCGCACTCCGGAAGCATTAAGCCAGGCGATCAGGCTGTATCAGGAGAGTGCATCCGCGGAGGTAAAGGCGTACTTTGAACTGCAGAACGATGGTTCATTCACCAGCGATACCATCATGGGTGAAGCGCAAAAAGCGGGATAAACAAAAAAGGCACCGAGGGGAATCGGTGCCTTTTTATCTTTCGATCGTGCTATCAGGAGTCTGGCGTAGCGCTGTTCTTCACAAACAGCGTCAGTTGGTCGCCAGGTTTCAGATTGTCAGTATCATTGTTCCAACGCATCACATCCTTGATGTTTACGCCGTGTCGTTTTGCGATACTGGACAGTGAATCGCCCTTGCGCACGCGATAGGTAATACTATCGCTGTTGCTGGCGAGACGCTGCGCGCTGCTACCTGCACCTACCGTCAGAGTCTGACCCACTTTCAGGCCGGAGCTGCGCAGATTATTCCACTGCTGCAGATCTTTCGCATTCACGCCAAGACGTGACGCAATGCCCGAAAGCGTATCACCTGAACGAACCTTATAGCTACGGGTGTTGACTGATGAAGCATCCGCGATCAGCGTTGACTGAACGGCGGCGATTTCACCAGAAGCTAAAGACTCACGTAACTGGTCAGCATGTTTCTGCGGAACCATTACATACTGCGGGCCACTTGCCCCCAGGGTTGAGCCTTTAACGCCAGCATTAAAGGTTTTCAATTTACTTACCGACATACCCGTCATATCAGCAACCTGTTTAATATCAACTGGATTGCTGAGGCGAACACGCGCCAGTGCACGACTTTCGTCTGGTGTTGGCAGTTGTACACCATAACGCTTGCTGTTCTTGAGAATATCGCTCAATGCCAGCATTTTCGGTACGTAAATTTTTGTTTCCTGTGGCAGTGAGAGCGACCAAAAATCGGTGGATTTACCCCGTGCTTTATTCGCTTTCATTGCCTTCAGTACACGACCTTCGCCACTATTATACGCTGCGACCGTTAACAGCCAGTCGCCGTCAAACATCTTGTTCAGACGTTGCATCATGTCGAGAGCGGCTGTCGTTGAAGCGACAACATCGCGACGCGCATCATAGTTGCGGGTCTGTTTCAGACCATAGTTTCGCCCTGTGCTCGGAATGATCTGCCAAATGCCTGCGGCATTGGCGCCAGACGTCGCGTGTGGGTCAAAAGCGCTCTCCACTATGGGTAGGAGTACCAGCTCCATAGGCATGTTACGTTTCTTAACTTGCCCGGCTATCCAGTACATATACGGCTCTGCCCGTAACGTTACATCGTGGAGATAGCTCTTATTTCTTAAATACTTCTGTTTCTGTTCGCGAATCCGGGTATTTTCCGGAATTCCCATCTTTAGCTCGTCGCCAATAGAGGTCCACAAGTCTTGATCCTGCGCGAAAGATGTTCCATCGTCCATCCAGCGCGCCGAACTTGCAAACTTCCCTGCTTCCCCTTGACCAGCTGCAGAAAGGCTCTGTGCGTGCTGTTGTACGTTGCTGCCATTCTGTGACTGGCAACCTACAAGCAGGACAGAGGCGAGTAATATCGCTTTTGCCTTCATGTGTGTGTCAATAGTTGCTTAAAAGACGAGCGATGATAACGGCGAAATTTTGAAAAGGCAACCCGCAATTATCTGAAGTTATCTTTCTTTGACCTTAACCATGCAAATCGCTGTTCTGGTTGTTGCAAATTTGTTTCTTGGTTAATTTTATTAATTAAATCAGTATCATCTGTTCGTAAAAATAAATTAATTTGGCGCTCGTTTTTCAGAATTACGGGGAGTGTTTTTTGGTTTTTTGCACGTAACTCCTTCACTTTGTGATAATAATCCTGAATCGCCCGATCCTCAGGCAACAGGCTGACGGCAAACTTCATATTTCCTAATGTATACTCATGAGCGCAACAAATAACGGTGTCATCGGGCAATGCGTTAATCTTCTGTAAAGACTGGTACATTTGCGCTGGCGTGCCTTCAAACAGTCTTCCGCAGCCTCCGGAGAACAGGGTATCGCCGCAAAAAAGATAAGGCTTACTGTAGAAACACAGATGTCCCAAAGTGTGACCCGGGGTAGCAAATACGGAAAACTCCCACTCACGTATGAGGATATTTTCGCCTTCTTCGACTACATGCGTGATTCCCTTATCTTGTGCTTCTGCCGGTCCGTAAACCACAAGATGCGGAAAATGAGCGCGCAGTTCAGGCACGCCGCCAGTGTGATCGTTATGATGATGCGTCAACAGAATGGCTTCTGGCTGCCAGTCGTTCTCTTTTATTGCGCGCAGAACAGGGGCCGATTCTCCGGGATCCACAATGACGCATCGACGATCGTCGTCAACCAAAACCCAGATGTAATTGTCCTGAAACGCTGGAATACTGATAAGATTCATACATTACCTCTTATAGCGTGGCGGGTGTTTTGATGAAACCGGCAAGGATACCTCAGACTGTCGCAGCACCGGAACGTTGGGCGGAATTGCCCTGGGGTGAATATTATCGCGAAGCGTTAGAACAACAGCTGAAGCCCTGGCTCGCGAAAATGTATGGCTTTCACCTGCTTAAGATTGGCAATCTCAGCGCGGAAATCAATACCGAAAGCTGCGCTATCTCGCATCAGGTCAACGTCTCTCTCGGCGGATCGCCGGTTCAGGTAAAAGCAGATCCGTTGCATCTGCCGTTTGCGGAAAAATCCGTTGATGCGTGTTTACTCGCTCACACGCTGCCCTGGTGCAGCGATCCGCATCGTCTGCTTCGTGAAGCCGATCGCGTGCTTATTGATGACGGCTGGCTGGTACTTAGCGGATTCAATCCGTTAAGCCTGATGGGTCTGCGTAAGCTGGTGCCGGTGCTACGCAGGAATCCACCTTACAACAGCCGGATGTTCACCATGATGCGCCAGCTCGACTGGCTGTCACTGCTGAACTTTGAAGTGCTCTGCTACGGTGGTTTTCAGGTGCTGCCCTGGGCGCGGCAGGGTGGCGTGGTGCTGAGCACCCATCTCCCCGCCCTGGGCTGTTTGCAGTTTATCGTCGCGCGTAAGCGAACCATTCCCCTTACGCTTAACCCCATGAAGCAGAGCAAATCGAAAACGCCCATCCGCCAGACCGTCGGCGCCACGCGGCAATACAAAAAGCCGTGATCAGGATTCGGGCTGATAGCCTGCATCTTCATGTGCAGGATTGGATGCCGCAGCACGCGCCAGTTCGTCGCAGCGTTCGTTTTCCGGGTGGCCTGCGTGGCCTTTAACCCACTCCCATTTAATCTGGTGCTGACCCAGCGCAGCATCAAGACGTTTCCAGAGATCGACGTTCTTGACCGGTTTCTTATCGGCGGTTTTCCAGCCGCGTTTTTTCCAGTTATGGATCCACTGGGTGATCCCCTGACGCACGTACTGACTGTCGGTACTTAACACCACGTCACAATGTTCTTTTAATGCCTCCAGCGCCACGATGGCCGCCATCAACTCCATCCGGTTGTTGGTGGTCAGAAAATAGCCTTCACTAAAGGTTTTTTCGTGCTGGCGATAGCGCATAATCGCGCCGTAGCCGCCGGGCCCTGGGTTACCGAGACAAGATCCATCGGTGAAAATTTCTACCTGTTTACGCATCTCTGGTAGACTTCCTGTATTCGAAACGTTCAGTTAAACGATAAGTCTGACATAAATGACCGCTATGAGCACTGCAATTACTCGCCAGATCGTCCTCGATACCGAAACCACCGGTATGAACCAGATCGGCGCGCACTACGAAGGGCATAAGATCATCGAGATCGGCGCCGTTGAAGTGGTGAACCGTCGTCTAACGGGGAACAACTTCCACGTTTACCTCAAGCCCGATCGGCTGGTGGACCCCGAAGCGTTCGGCGTTCACGGGATTGCCGATGAGTTCTTGCTGGATAAGCCGACGTTTGCTGATGTCGCTGATGAGTTCCTGGAATACATCAGGGGCGCTGAGCTTGTCATCCATAACGCCTCGTTCGATATCGGCTTTATGGACTATGAATTCAGCAAGCTTAATCGTGATATCCCGAAGACGAACACCTTCTGTAAGGTAACAGACAGTCTGGCGCTGGCAAGGAAGATGTTCCCCGGCAAGCGTAACAGCCTGGATGCACTCTGCTCGCGCTACGAGATAGACAATACCAAGCGAACGCTCCACGGGGCGTTGCTCGATGCCCAGATCCTGGCCGATGTCTATCTGACGATGACAGGCGGGCAGACGTCAATGAAGTTCAGTATGGAAAATGAGTCGCAGCAGACGCAGGGTGAAGCGGGCATTCAGCGTGTTGTTCGTCAGGCCAGTCGGTTGCGGGTTGTTTTAGCCAGTGATGAAGAGCTGCTTAACCACGAATCCCGTCTTGATCTGGTGCAGAAGAAGGGCGGCAGCTGTCTGTGGCGTGCCTGAAAAAGCGCCGGAATGCCTGTAAAATCATCGGTTGGGCGATTTTTGCAGCAAACGATTCAAAACGTGAGAAAAAGCGTTGACGAGATCGGAGGCGCACCGTAATATGCGCCTCGTTCCCCAAACGGGAACAGTGGAGCGGTAGTTCAGTCGGTTAGAATACCTGCCTGTCACGCAGGGGGTCGCGGGTTCGAGTCCCGTCCGTTCCGCCAATATTCAGAAGGCCTGAATCAGAAATGATTCAGGCCTTCGTCGTTTCAGCGTTCTGTAATCTTATCATCTCTCTCGCTGTTAACAATAAGTTAATATCTATAGTGCAATTAATTAACAATTGCACGAATGTAGTGCATTATTCGCACTGTTGTTGTGCATTTTGCCACCATGCCTCTCTTCAGACCTCATTCAGAATGTGTCTTTCTGTAAAAATAATTCACGCAGAATCATTTGGTTATCTCCCGCGCCCCAAAAAAAGACCGAACCAATTCAGTATTGGTTTGTTTATTGCTTAATCATTAGCACGATAAGCGTCATTCCATATCAATAACTTATCGTTAATAAAAATAAAATCATGATGAAAGCGAGCGAACCAATATGGAAAAACCGTCACGGTTTCTGGCCAATTCCAGCACCGCGCTTGAGCAGTTGCGCGGGCTTATCAACCAGCACGAGTCAACACCAGGCATACCGCTGCCCACGGAACGTGAGCTGTCGGACACACTCGGCGTAGGACGACGTGAAGTGCGTCGTGCGCTGGATGTGCTGGAAGAAGAGGGGCGCATCTGGCGTAAGCAGGGCAAAGGGACCTTTATTGGCCCGGCGGCACCTGTTGAACCGCTGGCCCTTCAGGGACTGGTGCAGCAGACCAACCTTCTGGAAGTGATGGAAGCTCGTCTACAGCTCGAACCCGGCTTAGCCCGGCTTGCGGCACTGCGTGCCACCAGGGAAAACCTCGCGCTCATGCAGCGCATGCTGGAACGCATCGACAAGGTCAGCCCGGACGACCGCGATCTCAACGAACTCTGGGACAGCGCTTTTCACCGGGCGATTGCCGAGGCTGCGGGCAACCGTCTGATGCTCGGCCTGTTTGATGCCATTGATGCCGTTCGGCGCGAACCGGGCTGGCAGCATCTGCGTGAATTAGCCCGCACGCCCGAACGTGTCGACAGCTATAACGACCACCACCATAAGATCATGTCTGCGATTATCCATCGCCAGCCTAATGAAGCCGCGGCCGCCATGCGCGAACACCTGCTCAACCTGCAAACCGCCCTGATTCAGGCGATCCACCTTGAGGACGACTTCACGCCATGACGACAATCCCCTTTAAGGACGCAACGCCCGTATTGCGAGTGCAAAACCTCAACGTTACGTTTGCTGGCTCGCCGGTTAGCGTGCTTGACGGTATCTCGCTGACCGTCAGGGCGGGCGAAACGCTGGCGCTGGTGGGAGAATCCGGCTGCGGGAAAAGTATCACCTCACTGGCGCTGATGGGGTTATTGCCTGCCAGCGCACGGATCGTCAGCGGGGAGATGCTGTTTCGCCGCCACGATCTGCGCAAGCTCTCGCCGCGGGAATATGCCGACCTGCGCGGCAGCGAGCTGGCGATGGTTTTTCAGGAGCCGATGACCTCGCTCAATCCGACATTTACGCTGGGGGATCAGCTGAGCGAAGCGGTTATGCGACACCAGAACGTCTCGCGCGCAGAGGCGATGAAGGTCGCGCTGCAGATCCTCGAGAAAGTGCAGATCCCGGCGGCAGAGATGCGTCTCAAGGCTTATCCTCACCAGCTTTCCGGCGGCATGCGCCAGCGGGTGATGATTGCAATGGCGCTGATTAACCACCCCAAACTGCTGATTGCCGACGAACCGACCACTGCGCTCGACGTCACCATCCAGGCGCAAATCCTCGCCTTGCTCAACACCTTAAAAGAGGAAACCGGCACGGCGGTACTGATGATCACCCACGATTTGGGCGTGGTGGCAGAAGTCGCCCAGCAGGTAGCGGTGATGTATGCCGGACAGGTAGTGGAGCAGGGGAGCGTGGAGGCGATATTTGCCGATCCGCAGCATCCGTACACCATCGGCCTGATGGGCTCGATTCCCTCCCTTGGCGCACGCAAGGGCCAGCTCTCCACCATTCCCGGCGCGGTCCCGCTCCCGGAATCCATGCCGCAAGGCTGCCGTTTTGCGACGCGCTGTCCGTTTGCGCAGTCGCGCTGCCATGATGAAAAACCGCAGCTCACCACGCTCGGCGCGGGCCATCGGGTCGCCTGCTTCCGCGTGCCGCTCGAACATCACATTGCCCTGGGAGAGACCGCATGACCACGCCCATACTTGAAGCCCGTGACCTCAGCAAGCTTTTCCCTGGCCCCAAAAAGCTCTTTAATCCGGCACGGTTTGTCACGGCGGTCGATCGCGTGTCGCTTGCCGTCATGCCGGGCGAAACGCTGGCGATTGTCGGCGAGTCCGGCTCCGGAAAATCCACGCTTGGCCGTCTGCTGCTGCGCCTGCTGGCCGCCAGCGAAGGGCGCGTGTTTTATCAGGGGGAAGAGATCACCCACGCCTCGGGCGCGCGCCTCAATCAGCTCCGCCGCGAGCTGCAGATCATCTTTCAGGATCCCTTCGCGTCCCTGAACCCACGCATGACGGTGGAGCAGATCGTCGGTGAGCCGCTGTGGCTGCACCAGAATATGAAGAAAGCGGACCGTCAGTACCGCGTCGCCGAACTGCTTAAGACCGTAGGCTTGCCTGCCGCCTGGGCCGGGCGCTATCCGCACGAGTTTTCCGGCGGGCAACGCCAGCGTATCGGCATTGCGCGCGCGCTGGCCTCGGGACCGAAGCTGCTGCTGGGGGATGAGCCGGTTTCCGCGCTGGACGTCTCCGTCCAGGCGCAGGTGGTTAACCTGCTGGAGAGCCTGAAGAACCAGCTGGGGCTGACGATGGTGATTGTCGCCCACGGTCTGGCGGTGATCCGCCACATGAGCGATCGCGTGGCAGTCATGTATCTCGGGCAAATCGTCGAGCTTGCCACCGTTGACGAGATTTTTGACGCGCCGCTGCACCCCTATACTCAGGCGCTGATCGCCTCGGCGCCGCAGATGCAGCCGGGCACTGAACGCGACGCACCGCTGCTGCAGGGGGATCTGCCCAACCCGGCCAGCCCGCCGTCCGGCTGTCGTTTCCACACCCGCTGCCCGTACGTCACCGACGAATGCCGCCAGGTTGAGCCGATCAATCAGGTGCTCGACGGTGGACGTCAGGTTGCCTGCCATCGCTGGCAGGAGATCAACCGCGATCGCAGCGTTATTCAGATCGCACCGCCATCCGCCGCTTTTCTGCGCCGCCGCGCGCTGTTTGAACACGCGGTTACCCACTCGTCCCTTCCTTCAAGGAACTCATGATAATGACAATCCGTAATTCTCTTTTGACCGTACTGGGAAGCGTTATGTTGCTTGGCGCGGCGCTGCCCGCCCATTCTGAAAGCGTGCTTCGTATTGGCCTCGGGGCAGACCCGGACATGCTCGACCCGCATCTGGCGCGTACCTACTATGGCCGCTTCGTCTTTGCCTCCCTGTGCGACAGGCTGGTGGACGTGGATGAAAACCTGAAGGTCGTCCCCGGCCTGGCCAAAGACTGGGCGTGGAGTGACGATGGTAAAACCCTGACGCTCAATCTGCGCGAAGGCGTCACCTTCCACGACGGTGAGAAATTCGATGCTGCCGCGGCAAAATACAACCTCGACCGCGCCCTGACCTTAAAAGGCTCTCTGCGTAAAAGCGAGATCTCCTCCGTTGAATCGTTAGAGGTCACCGGCCCGATGCAGATTGCGCTGCACCTGAAAACGCCTGATGCCGCGCTGCTGATGCAGCTCACCGACCGCGCGGGCGCGATGATGGCCCCTGAGGCGGCGAAAAAGCCTGACTTTGCCGCCCATCCTGTCTGTTCTGGCCCGTATAAATTCGACAGCCGCGTGTCCCAGGACCGCATCGTTTTGAGCCGCTTCGACAACTACTGGAACAAAGACGCCTACCACTTCGACAAAATTATCTATCTGCCGATCCCTGATGCCTCCGTGCGTCTGGCGAACCTGCGCGCGGGGGATCTCGATCTGACCGAAGGCATCGCCGCCAGCGACGTGAAAACCGTCGAAGCCGACAGCAAGCTGGCGCTGGCGAAGGTAACTGGCCTGGGCTATCAGGGCATTACCTTCAACATCAACAACGGCAAGGTGCCGGCCAACGATCCGTTCAAGGACGCCCGCGTGCGCGAGGCGTTTTCTCAGGCCATCGACCGTGATGCGTTAAACCAGGTGGTCTTTGAAGGGCTGTATACGCCAGCCAACCAGGCGTTTTCACCGGTGAGTCCGTATCACGTCAACCTGCCGGTCCCGCCGCGTGACGTCGACAAGGCCAAAGCCCTGCTCAAAGCGGCAGGCGTCACCGCGCCGCTGACCGTCAACCTGCTGGTGCCGAACAACCCAACCTCGCAGCAGGTGGGGCAGGTGTTGCAGGCGATGGTCGCCGAGGCGGGCTTTAACCTGAACCTGCAGATGACCGAATTCGCCACGCTGCTGGACCGCCAGCAGAGCGGGGATTATCAGCTGAGCTTCTCCGGCTGGTCGGGACGCCCGGATCCGGACGGCAGCATCTACGGCTTTATCAACAGCAAAGGCACGCTTAACGACGGTCGCTACAGCAACGCGCAGGTCGATGAGTGGCTGATCCAGGCGCGCCAGAGCACCGACCAGGCCGCGCGCCAGCCGCTGTACGACAAGGTGGTGAAGCAGCTGCAAACGGATATGCCGATTGCCTATCTCTATTTCGAGCCGCGTATTTTTGGCCTGAACAAAAGTGTGCAGGGCTTTAAGCCATACCCGGACGGCATCGTGCGTCTGGCGGGTTTGACGCTGGCGAAATAAAGGTCCTGAGGAGAACCCATGCTGGAACTGATTTGCAAACGTCTGCTGCTGGCCGTCCCGACGCTATTGCTGGTGAGCATGATGGTGTTCGGGCTGCAAAAGCTGCTGCCCGGCGACCCGCTGATTGCAATGGCCGGTGAGGAACGCGATCCGGCGGTGATCGCCCAGCTGCGCGCGGAGCTGAACCTGGATGCGCCGATCCCGGTTCAGTATTTCCACTGGCTGACGCGGGCGCTGCAGGGCGATCTGGGCGTTTCCTTGCGCACGCACGAGCCGGTGACCGAGCTTATCGCCAGCAAGCTGCCGGTTACGCTGGAGCTGTCGCTGCTGGCGATGATTATTGCGCTGGTGTTTGGCATCAGCATGGGGATCCTCGCGGCGGTGAACAAAAACAGCTGGGTCGATCACGGGGCGAACTTCGTGGCGATCTCGGGGATCTCGATCCCGCACTTCTGGCTGGGGATCCTGCTGATTCTGGTCTTTTCGGTAAACCTGCAGTGGCTCCCCGCGTCCGGCTATGTGCCGTTCAGTGAAGATCCGCTCCAGAACCTGCGCACGCTGCTGCTCCCCGCATCCGTGCTCGGAACGGGTCTCGCGGCAACGCTGATGCGCCACACCCGCGCCTCGATGATTGCCGTGCTGAAGGCGGACTATATCCGCACCGCGCGGGCGAAAGGGCTACTGCCGAAAGCGGTGATCCTGAAGCACGCCTTTCGCAACGCGCTGGTGCCGGTAATCACCCTCACCACGCTGCTGTTCGGCGAGCTGCTGGGCGGCGCGGTGCTGACCGAGCAGGTTTTCACCATTCCGGGCTTCGGCAAGATGATCGTTGACTCGGTTTTCAACCGTGACTACGCGGTGGTGCAGGGCGTGGTGCTGATTGTGGCAATCGGCTTCCTGATGCTCAACCTGCTGGCGGACGTGCTCTACGTCCTTATCAATCCGAAAATGCGAGGGTAACCATGGCGGAACTGACGACGCAAACCGTTGTGCCCGCGCTGCCGCGGGCGCAAAACCGGGTGCTGAAGAAATTCCTCGGCAATAAAAGCGCGGTGATCGGTGCGGTGGTGGTGGGTTTCTTTGTGCTGGTGGCGCTGCTGGCGCCGTGGATCGCCCCGTTCGATCCGGTTAAAGCTAACTTCCTGGCGGTGCGCAAAGCGCCGTCGGCGATGTACTGGTTCGGCACCGACGAGCTGGGGCGCGACATTCTATCCCGCATTATCTGGGGGGCTCGCACCTCGCTGATGGCGGGCTGTATGTCGGTCGTTATCGCGGTGGTTATCGGCGTGCCGCTGGGGTTGGTGGCGGGCTACTTCCAGAAGATGTGGGACGGCGTGATCTCGCGGTTTATCGAGGCGCTGCTGGCGTGTCCGTTCCTGATCATGGCGATCGCGCTGGGGGCGTTTTTGGGCCCGAGCCTGACGAACGCCATGATCGCCATCGGTCTTTCGGCGATGCCGATCTTCGCCCGCCTTACGCGCGGTCAGGTGATCGCTATTCGCAACGAAGAGTATATCGACGGCGCGCGGGCGATTGGCCTGCCGGATCGCTGGATCATCATCAAATACGTCCTGCCCAACGTGATGTCGCCGATCCTGGTGCAGGCCACGCTGGCGATTGCCTCAGCGATTATCGCCGAAGCCAGCCTGTCGTTTTTAGGGCTGGGGCAGCAGCCACCCAATCCGTCCTGGGGGTCCATGCTCAATACCGCGAAAGGTTTCCTTGAGCAGGCGCCGTGGATGTCCGTTTTCCCCGGCGTGGCGATTTTCCTTGCCGTGCAGGGCTTTAATTTACTTGGCGACGGGCTGCGCGATGCGCTCGATCCGCGCCACGACTAAGGAGTCATGATGACCAAAGCGCTTGATTTTACGTCCGGTTACGCTTCACGCCGCCCGCCGATGATGGGCCATAATGCTGTTGCCACGTCGCAACCCCTGGCGGCGCAGGCGGGGATGAAGATGCTGCAGCTGGGCGGCAACGCCGTTGATGCGGCCATTGCCACCGCGATGGCGCTGACTGTGGTAGAGCCGACTGGTAACGGGATCGGCAGCGACGCCTTTGCCATCGTCTGGGACGGCGAAAAGCTGCACGGCCTGAACGCGTCCGGTCGTTCGCCTGCGAGCTGGCATGCGGATCTGTTTGCCGGTAAAACCGCGGTGCCGGAAATCGGCTGGGACGCGGTGACCGTGCCGGGGGCGGTATCCGGCTGGGTCGCGCTGGCGGAACGCTTCGGCACGCTGCCGCTGACCACGCTGGCGCAGCCCGCCATTGACTACGCGCGCAACGGTTTCCCGGTTTCCCCGCTGATTGGCCATCTCTGGCAGCGCGGCTATAGCAAGCTGAAAGATCAGCCGGGCTTCAGCGCCTGCTTCGCGCCGGAAGGCCGCGCCCCGCGCGTGGGGGAAATCTTCCGTAACCCGGCGCAGGCGAACTCGCTGGAGCTGATCGCCCGCACCAACGGCGAAGCATTTTACCGCGGCGAGCTGGCGCAGAAAATTGCTGCCTTCGCCAAAGAACATGGCGCGCACCTGACGGCCGAGGATCTGGCGAGCCATCGCGTGGACTGGGTAGAGCTGCTGTCGCGCGACTTCGCGGGCGGTTCGGTGCAGGAGCTGCCGCCAAACGGCCAGGGGATCGCCACGCTGATTGCGCTCGGCATTCTTGAGCAGTGCGGCATTGAGAAGCATCATCCGGATTCCGTGCAGTCCCTGCACCTGTCCATTGAGGCGATGAAGCTGGCGCTGGCGGATCTCGACCGCTACGTGGCGGATGAAGACCATATGGCGTTCGCGGCGAAAGAGCTGCTGAGCGACCATTATCTGAAGTCACGCGCGGCGCTTATCGATCATGACAAGGCGTCCGATTTTGTCTACGGTTCCCCGACCCAGAGCGGCACGGTCTACATCAGCAGCGCGGACGCCAGCGGAATGATGGTCTCGTTTATTCAGTCCAACTATATGGGCTTTGGAGCAGGCATCGTGGTGCCTGACACCGGCATCAGCCTGCAAAACCGGGGCTGTGGTTTTTCGCTTGATCCCAGTCACCCGAACGCGCTGGCGGGCAGCAAGCGCCCGTTCCACACCATCATTCCGGGCTTTGCGATGGACGGCAACGGCCAGCCGCTGATGTCCTTCGGCGTGATGGGCGGCCCGATGCAGGCGCAGGGGCACATGCAGATGGCGCTGCGCATTATGCTGCACGGGCAAAACCCGCAGGCGGCAATCGACGCCCCGCGCTGGCGCGTGGTGCAGGGCAGGGAGGTGATCGTTGAATCGACGTTCGATCGCAATACGATTGCCGCCCTGCGCGAGCGCGGACATCAGATCGTGGTGGAAGATCCGCTTCAGGATTACAACTTCGGTGGCGCGCAGGTAATTTACCGCCTGCCGGAAGGACACTACGTGGCCGCGACGGAAAGCCGCAAGGACGGGCAGGCGCTGGTGAGTTAATATTTTATCCTACCTCTCCCTTTGGGAGAGGGGCGGGGTGAGGGGATAATTTCACTCAATGCTAAACGGATCCGCATCCTGCCACGCCGGGAACTTCTCCCGATACTCCTTCAGCGCCGTCAACGACAGTTCGGCATCAATGCGCGTTGCCTGGTGCGGCTCGGCGGTGGCGATGATCTCGCCCTGCGGGTTCACCACCCGGCTGTCGCCGCGATAGTGATGCCCGTTGCCGTCCGTCCCCACGCGGTTGCAGCCCACCACGTACGCCTGGTTCTCAATCGCGCGCGCCACCAGAAGCGACTGCCAGTGCAGGGAGCGCGGTGCAGGCCAGTTGGCAACATACAGCGCCAGGTCGTAATCGTTGCGGTTACGCGACCACACCGGGAAACGCAGGTCGTAGCAGACCAGCGGCAAAATACGCCAGCCGCGCCATTCAAACACCACGCGCTCGTTACCGGCTTCATAGTGATGATGCTCATCCGCCATGCGGAACAGGTGGCGTTTATCGTAGAAATGCACTTTCCCTTCCGGCTCCACCAGCAGGAAGCGGTTCACCGGCCCGCGTTCGGTCTGCAGAGCGGCGCTTCCGGCAATCAGCGCGTTGGTCTGCTGCGCTTTGGCATGCATCCAGGCGACCACCTCATCCTGAGGCATTGACTGTTTTGCCGCTTCCATGGCGAAGCCGGTGGTGAACATTTCCGGCAGGACAATCACATCACGCCCGGTAATGCCTTCCAGTTGACGATCAAAGTGGCGCAGGTTGGCGGGGCCATCCATCCACACTAAAGGTTGCTGCAAAATAGAAATCTTCAGACCAGGCACAATTCAGACTCCTCAAACGACCACTTTTTGACACTGTAGCACGACATAACGAGAAAATGTGGCAATAAAAAACCCCGCGCGAGGCGGGGTTTGTATAAGCGAAACGCGTTATGCCGCTTCAGGTTTGCGGTGCTTCTCCGGCAGCTTTACCGGCTGCGTCGCCAGTTCGTCCGGTTCGAAATCATCCACGTTAATGCTGCGCAGACGGCTCTCTTCGGCTTTCACCAGCAGAGCGGCTTCATCTTTATTGATAATACCGCCTGCGAGTGCCTGTTTTGCCAGTTCGTCCAGACGAGTAAACGGCAGGTTTTTGCCCAACTGTTTACAGATCTTCTGATGAATCGGGTCGGCAGCCATCACGTCCAGCAGCGCCTCTTCCAGCAGACCCACCGGGTTATGCTGCGTCGGTGCCAGATACTGACCGCGACCGATGCGGGAGCGGGTTGCGCTCGGAACCTGTAGGATCTTCGCAACCTTGTGGTCCAGCTTGTCGGACGGCGCCAGATGGTGACGACCGGTCGGGAAGATCACCGCGCGCAGGGCACCCGCCACGAAGCGGTTCGGGAAGTTTGCCAGCAGATCGTCAATCGCCTGTTCAGCCTGATACATCGCATCCTGAACGCCCCAGTGTACCAGCGGCAGATCCGCTTCCTGACGGCCTTCATCGTCGTAGCGCTTCAGGACCGCCGAGGCCAGGAAGATCTGGCTCAACACATCGCCCAGACGGGCAGAGATACGCTCGCGACGCTTCAGGCTGCCGCCCAGCACCGCCATGGAGACGTCAGACAGCAGGGCCAGGTTGGCGCTCAGACGGTTCAGATGCTGGTAATAACGTTTGGTTGCATCGCCGGTTGGCGTGGCGCTGGTAAGACCGCGCGTCAGGCCCAGCCAGAAGCTACGTGCCTTGTTGCTGCCCACGTGACCGATATGTTTGAACAGCAGCTTATCGAAGGCATCCACGTCGTTGTTCTGCGCAGCGGCCATCTCTTCCAGCACGTACGGATGGCAGCGAATTGCGCCCTGACCGAAGATCATCATGCTGCGGGTCAGGATGTTTGCCCCTTCCACGGTGATGGCAATCGGTGCGCCCTGATAGCCGCGCGCCAGGAAGTTGCCTTCGCCGAGCATAATGCCTTTACCGCCCGCGATATCCATCGCGTCAATAATTGACTGCTGCGCGCGGTGGGTACAGTGGTACTTCACAATGGCGGACAGCACGGCCGGTTTCTCGCCCAGCATAATGCCGTAGGTAATCAGCGTGGCGGCGGCGTCCATCACGTAGGCGTTGCCCGCGATACGCGCCAGCGGCTCTTCGATACCTTCCATCTTGCCGATGGAAATTTTGAACTGACGGCGGATGTGGGCGTAGGCACCAATCCCCATCGCCACAGACTTCAGACCGCCGGTTGAGTTCGACGGCAGGGTAATGCCGCGACCCACAGACAGACATTCTACCAGCATACGCCAGCCCTGACCGGCCATTTTCGGACCACCGATGATGTAGTCAATCGGTACAAAGATATCCTGGCCGCGTGTCGGACCGTTCTGGAACGGTACGTTCAGCGGGAAGTGACGACGACCAATTTCAACGCCTGGGGTAGAGGTTGGGATCAGCGCACAGGTAATGCCCAGATCTTCTTCGCCGCCCAGCAGTCTTTCCGGATCAGAGAGCTTAAAGGCCAGACCCAGCACGGTGGCGATAGGCGCCAGGGTGATATAACGTTTGTTCCAGGTCAGGCGCATGCCGAGTACCTGCTCGCCCTGCCACTCGCCCATGCAGACCACGCCGGTATCCGGGATCGCGCCCGCATCGGAGCCCGCTTCCGGGCTGGTCAGCGCGAAGCAAGGGATTTCCTGACCGCGTGCCAGACGCGGCAGGTAGTGATCTTTCTGCTCTTCAGTACCGTAATGCTGCAGCAGTTCGCCCGGGCCTAAGGAGTTAGGCACGCCAACGGTAATCGCCAGGATCCCGGAGACGCCCGCCAGCTTTTGCAGGACGCGGGCCTGAGCGTAGGCGGAGAACTCCAGGCCGCCGTACTCTTTCTTGATGATCATCGCGAAGAAGCGATGCTCTTTCAGGTACGCCCACAGTTCCGGCGGCAGGTCGGCCATTTCATGGGTGATGGCAAAGTCGTTCGCCATACGGCACGCTTCTTCCACCGGGCCGTCAATAAAGGCCTGTTCTTCAGCGGTCAGGCGCGGCTGCGGATAGTTATGCAGCTTTTTCCAGTCCGGGTTGCCCTGGAACAGATCGCCTTCCCACCAGGTGGTGCCTGCGTCAATCGCTTCTTTCTCGGTACGCGACATTGGCGGCATCACTTTGCGGAAGCCTTTGAACACCGGCGCAGAGATCATTGATTTACGCATCGGGGCAAAGTTAAACGGCAGAAGAATGATGGCAAGAGGGACTAAAAGCCAGATATTCCAGAGGCCTGAGACGCCAAGCGCAGCAGTCCAGGCCAGAAGAATCAGGCTGCTCAGGAATAAACTCACACGGTGATAGAACAACACACCGAGCAGAACAACGGTTGCGAGAATGCTCAAAATCATCATAAAGAAAAGCTCCCTTGCTTGTAGGAGGTCTGACCACTTGTGATGATATGGTTGTAGTTGATGTGAATTCCTTTAGCAATGTGTTTACAAAATAATTACAACCTGGTTCACATTGTTCGTGTTTTAGCCGGCACAAAAAATCAAAACGCCGGACGAATCGCATGGCTTTAGCTTCTCGCTTTTCCCGCTATCCGGTACACTCCACTGTGTTATTTCATCAATACTGAAGGATTATCCTCATGTACCAGGATCTTATTCGTAACGAACTGAACGAAGCGGCGGAAACGCTGGCTAACTTTCTGAAAGATGATGCCAATATTCACGCTATTCAGCGCGCAGCGGTCCTGCTGGCCGACAGCTTCAAAGCGGGTGGCAAAGTGCTCTCCTGCGGTAACGGCGGCTCTCACTGTGACGCGATGCACTTCGCAGAAGAGCTGACCGGACGCTATCGCGAAAACCGTCCAGGCTACCCGGCGATTGCGATTTCCGACGTGAGCCATATCTCCTGCGTGGGCAACGACTTCGGTTACGATCACATCTTCTCCCGCTATGTCGAAGCGGTAGGCCGTGAAGGCGACGTGCTGCTGGGGATTTCGACCTCCGGTAACTCCGGCAACGTGATCAAAGCGATCGCCGCCGCGCGTGAAAAAGGGATGAAAGTCATCACCCTGACAGGTAAAGATGGCGGTAAGATGGACGGTACGGCGGATGTCGAAATTCGCGTTCCGCACTTCGGTTATGCTGACCGCATTCAGGAAATTCACATCAAAGTGATCCACATCCTGATCCAGCTGATCGAAAAAGAGATGGCTAAGTAAGACTTCGCTGGGGGCATTCTTGCCCCCGCTGTTGTGGAGGTGATGTATGTGCGAACTGCTCGGGATGAGCGCGAATGTGCCAACCGATATCTGCTTTAGTTTCACCGGGCTGGTGCAGCGCGGTGGAGGAACCGGGCCGCATAAAGACGGCTGGGGCATCACCTTCTACGAAGGAAAAGGGTGTCGCACGTTCAAAGATCCACAGCCCAGCTTTAATTCACCGATTGCCAAACTGGTGCAGGACTACCCCATCAAGTCCCGCTCGGTGATCGCCCACATCCGTCAGGCTAACCGCGGCGAAGTGGCGCTGGAAAATACCCATCCGTTTACACGCGAGCTGTGGGGCCGTAACTGGACCTATGCGCACAACGGGCAACTCACGGGCTATAAGTCGTTGGAGACGGGCAATTTCCGCCCGGTCGGCGAGACGGACAGCGAAAAAGCCTTCTGCTGGCTGCTGCACAAGCTGACGGAGCGCTATCCCCGCACGCCCGGCAACATGGCCGCCGTGTTCAAATACATCGCGACGCTGGCAACTGAACTGCGTGAAAAAGGCGTGTTCAACATGCTGCTCTCTGACGGGCGCTATGTGATGGCGTTCTGCTCGACGAATCTGTTCTGGATCACCCGCCGTGCGCCGTTTGGCGTTGCGACGCTTCTCGATCAGGATGTGGAGATAGATTTTCAGAAGGAGACCACACCGAACGATGTGGTCACTGTTATCGCAACGCAGCCGCTGACGGGCAACGAAACCTGGCAAAAGATTATGCCAGGCGAGTGGGTGCTATTTTGTCTCGGGGACCGTGTAATTTGACGCCAGCTGTGGATGGACGACTTCGTGGCTCAGCGGTTTGCTGACCACGTAACGGCCATCTACGATAGAGACCACCGGCGGCTTGTGGGTCTGCTCAAAATAGTCGTACCCTGGCTTCAGCTGTTTCCAGAAATCCGCGTAGTAAGAATATTTGTGACGCGCCATGTTGGCGTCCGTCATGCGGAACGGATAGATGCTGACCTGAACGTTAGGCTGCCCAAAGACCAGCGCGCCCGTCACGAACTGGAAAATCTCATCAATGCCGGAGTCGGTCATCGCATAACAGCCGATAGACACGCAGGCACCGTGGATCATCAGATATTTACCTTCATAACCGTGTGCACGGTCATAGGCATTCGGGAAGCCGATGTTAATGGCTTTATAGAAGCGGCTGTCAGGCTTGAGCTGGCTGCGCTGAACGTTGTAGAACCCTTCCGGACTTTTGAAATCGCCCTGACGCTGTTTTGGCCCCAGTCCGCCGGAGTAGTTACAAATTTTGTAACTATCAAGCAGCTGATATGTCTCGCCCATCTTCACAAACAGATCGAGAGTGCGCTCTTCCTTGAAGATTTGAATATAAACCGGCGATCCCATTAACTGCTGTTTATATTCCTTGCTGACCGGCGTCGTTGAGCTATTACTGCTGAGCAGTCCGGCAAACGACATGCACGGAATCAGAAGCATCGCAATGAACAATGCGATTTTACGCATACTACTAGTTCCTTGATAAAACCATGACCAACTTGCCAGGACGGCAAAAGAGACCCGAAATCAGATTATTCTGTTAGGAGCGCTCACATTAGCACCGCTATAGATTTTCGCAAGAGCCGGGCGGTGAGTTTACAAATTAGTTTTACTTAATAAACCATCAAAATTGCGATGGTTCCAGAAACTTTGCGCATTAGCTCGCAATTTGGCGCGCGCAATGGCGGATACCCTGCCCGCGGAAAGGGGAAAATGTTACACTTTGCGCCCACTGGATTGTTGTTCATGGAAACCTGCTAACCACATGTTTAAAATAAAAAAAGGACTTGATCTGCCGATTGCAGGCGTGCCCGCGCAGCACGTTTCGACAGGCGCAAGCGTCCGTCATGTCGCCATTTTGGGCGACGACTATCTGGGAATGCGCCCTTCAATGCTGGTACAGGAGGGCGATCGCGTGATCAAAGGACAGGCGCTCTTCGAGGACAAAAAAAATCCCGGCGTGATGTTCACGACTCCCGCGAGCGGCACCGTTGTGGCCATCAACCGTGGCGAACGGCGCGTTCTGCAGTCGGTAGTTATCCGCATTGAAGGCGATGAAAAGCGTGAGTTTCCCCATTATGACGCCGCAGAACTCGCTGCGCTGAACCGTGACGCCGTTCAGGCTCAGCTTCTGGCGTCCGGTTTATGGACCGCGCTTCGTACGCGTCCCTTCAGCAAATCCCCTGTTCCGGGCACGGAACCGGCCGCGATTTTCGTCACGGCAATCGACACCAACCCGCTCAGCGTGGATCCGCAGCCGGTTATTCTGGCGCAGCGCAAAGCCTTTGATGCCGGACTGACCGTTTTAACCCGCCTGACTTCGGGGAAAGTCCACGTTTGCCAGGCCGGCGGCGGCAAGCTTGGTGGGCATCCGCAAGGGCAGGTCACGTTTAATGAGTTTGCTGGCCCGCATCCGGCGGGGCTGGTCGGGACGCACATCCATTTCCTTGAGCCAGTAAGCCTGACGAAACAGGTCTGGCACCTTAATTATCAGGACGTCATCGCCATCGGTAAGCTTTTCACCACTGGTGAACTCTGCGCTGAACGGATAATCGCCATCGGTGGACCGCAGGCTGCAAACCCGCGCCTGGTGAAGACGTTGCTGGGGGCAGACATAAATGAACTGCTGGTGGGAGAAATGAAAGAGGGTGAAAACCGCCTGATTTCCGGTTCGGTCCTCAGCGGACGCCATGCTGTCAATACGCACGCGTATCTGGGACGTTTCCATCTGCAGGTCAGCATTGTGCAGGAAGGGCGCGAAAAAGAGCTGTTCGGCTGGGTGCTGCCCGGTGCGGAAAAATACTCCGTCACCCGGACTACGCTGGGCCACTTCTTGCGTAATAAGCTGTTTAGCTTCTCGACCAGCACGCACGGCGGCGAGCGCGCCATGGTCCCGATTGGCAACTACGAGCGCGTCATGCCGCTGGATATTCTGCCTACCATGCTGCTGCGCGATCTGCTCGCTGGGGATACCGATAGCGCGCAGGCGCTGGGCTGTCTGGAACTGGACGAGGAAGATCTGGCGCTCTGTACCTATGTCTGTCCAGGCAAATACGAATATGGACCGGTATTGCGCGAGGTGTTAACCCGCATTGAGCAGGAAGGATAACCGATGGGCTTAAAACACCTCTTTGAAAAAATTGAGCCGCACTTTACCGAAGGGAAGCTCAAAAAGTACTACCCGTTGTATGAAGCCACGACGACTATTTTCTACACGCCGGGGCTGGTGACGAAAGGGGCGGCGCACGTTCGCGATGCCATCGACCTTAAGCGCATGATGATCCTGGTATGGTTTGCGGTCTTCCCGGCGATGTTCTGGGGCATGTACAACGTTGGCTTGCAGACCATTCCGGCGCTGCACCACATGTACGATGCCCAGCAGCTGGCGCAGGTGATCCAGTCTGACTGGCACTACCGCCTGGCGCAGTCGCTAGGGGTAAGCTTTGCTGCAGACGCGGGCTGGCTGAGCATGATGACGCTGGGCGCGGTGTTCTTCCTGCCGATTTATATCACGGTATTTATCGTGGGTGGCTTCTGGGAAGTGCTGTTCGCCATCATCCGTAAACATGAGATCAACGAAGGCTTCTTCGTGACCTCTATTCTGTTTGCCCTGATTGTCCCGCCAACCTTACCGCTCTGGCAGGCGGCGCTGGGCATCAGTTTCGGCGTGGTCATTGCTAAAGAAATTTTCGGCGGCACCGGGCGGAACTTCCTCAACCCGGCGCTGGCGGGACGTGCGTTCCTCTTCTTTGCCTATCCGGCGCAAATCTCAGGCGATCTGGTCTGGACGGCGGCAGACGGCTTTTCCGGCGCGACGCCGCTTTCACAGTGGGCCGCACACGGCGGCGAAACTCTGGTGAACAACGCGACGGGTCAGCCCGTGACCTGGTTTGATGCCTTTATTGGCAACATTCCGGGCTCCATCGGAGAAGTCTCTACGCTGATGATTTTGCTCGGCGGCGCGATCATTCTTTTTGGCCGCGTGGCCTCCTGGCGAATTGTTGCGGGCGTGATGATCGGCATGGTGCTGACCGCCACCCTGTTCAACGTTATCGGTTCGACCACCAATCCGATGTTCTCCATGCCGTGGTACTGGCATCTGGTGCTGGGTGGCTTCGCGTTCGGCATGATGTTCATGGCAACCGACCCCGTGTCTGCCTCCTTCACTGACAAAGGTAAATGGAGCTATGGCGTGCTCATTGGCGCAATGTGTGTCCTGATCCGCGTGGTCAACCCGGCGTACCCGGAAGGGATGATGTTGGCCATTCTGTTTGCCAATCTGTTTGCGCCACTCTTCGATTACCTGGTGGTGCGGGCCAACATCAAGCGGAGGAAGGCGCGTGGCTGAAGTAAAAAATAACGACAGCATCAGCAAAACGCTGCTGGTGGTACTGGTGCTCTGCCTGGTCTGCTCCATTGTCGTAGCCGGCTCTGCCGTAGGGTTAAAACCCCTGCAGCAGGAGCAACGTGCGCTGGATAAACAGCGCAACATTCTGGCCGTCGCCGGGCTGATGCAGGAAGGAATGAGCGCAGACGACGTTTCTGCCGTCTTTGCTGAACGTATTTCGGCGCGTCTGGTGGATTTAAAAACGGGTGAACTGCTCGATAAAGACCCGGCAAAATTCAACCAGGCGCTGGCGCTCAAAGATCCGCAGATGAGCCTGACGCTGGAGGCATCCCAAGATCCCGCGGGGATTAAGCGTCGCAGCAACCTTGCCGAAGTTTATCTGGTTCGCGATCCCCAAAAACGCATTCAGGAAGTGGTACTTCCTATTTACGGTAATGGTCTGTGGTCAATGATGTATGCCTTTGTCGCTCTTGATACCGATGGCCGCACGGTCAAAGGCATTACGTATTACGACCAGGGCGAAACCCCGGGGCTGGGTGGTGAAGTTGAGAACCCTAACTGGCGGGCACAGTTTGTCGGCAAGAAAGTGCTCGACGATAACGGCCTGCCTGCGCTGAAGGTGATGAAAGGGGCGGCTCGTCCCGGTGACGACTACGCCGTTGACGGGCTTTCCGGCGCCACGCTCACATCAAAAGGCGTGCAGCACAGTTTTGATTTCTGGATGGGCGAGCTGGGCTTTGGTCCTTTCCTGAAAAACGTACGTGAAGGAGCGCTGAACAATGGCTGATACCGGTGAACTGAAAGAAGTCAAAAAAGTACTCATTGGCCCACTGCTCGCCAATAACCCGATCACGCTGCAGGTGCTGGGCGTCTGTTCAGCCCTGGCGGTGACGACCAAACTGGAAACGGCGGTAGTGATGACGCTGGCGGTTACGCTGGTCACGGCGTTCTCCAGCATGTTTATCTCGATGATCCGCCACCACATCCCCAACAGCGTGAGGATCATCGTCCAGATGGCGATCATCGCCTCGCTGGTGATCGTGGTCGATCAGCTGCTGCGCGCCTTTGCCTATGAAACCTCCAAACAGCTCTCGGTGTTTGTCGGGCTGATTATCACTAACTGTATCGTCATGGGGCGTGCGGAAGCCTACGCCATGAAAATGCCGCCGCTGGCGAGCTTTATGGACGGCATCGGCAACGGCCTCGGCTACGGCGTGATCCTGCTTACGGTTGGGTTTCTGCGCGAGCTGATTGGCAGCGGCAAGCTGTTTGGCATCACGGTGCTGGACACGGTGCAGAACGGCGGCTGGTATCTGCCAAACGGCCTGTTCCTGCTGGCCCCTAGCGCATTTTTCATTATCGGTTTGTTGATCTGGCTGATTCGTACGTTGAGACCAGAACAGCAGGAAAAGGAGTAACCGACGATGGCTCATTACCTGAGTTTGTTTGTGCGGGCGGTGTTTGTTGAAAACATGGCGCTCGCGTTTTTCCTGGGCATGTGTACGTTCCTTGCCGTGTCTAAAAAGGTCTCCACGGCATTTGGGCTGGGCGTGGCGGTCACCGTTGTGTTGGGGCTTTCGGTTCCGATTAACAATCTGGTCTACAACTTTGTGCTGCGTGACGGCGCACTGGTGGAGGGGGTTGATCTCAGCTTCCTGAATTTCATCACCTTTATCGGGGTGATCGCGGCGCTGGTGCAAATCCTCGAGATGATCCTCGATAAGTACTTCCCGTCGCTGTACAACGCGCTGGGGATCTTCCTCCCGCTGATCGCGGTGAACTGCGCCATCTTTGGTGGCGTCTCGTTTATGGTTCAGCGTGATTACAACTTCAGTGAATCCGTGGTGTACGGTTTTGGTTCCGGCATCGGCTGGATGCTGGCGATTGTCACCATGGCGGGGATCCGCGAGAAAATGAAATATGCCAACGTGCCTGCGGGTCTGCGTGGCTTAGGGATCACCTTTATCACCACCGGGCTGATGGCGCTGGGCTTTATGTCCTTCTCCGGTGTGCAGCTATAAGGGCTAACAGATGGAAATTATCCTTGGCGTGGTGATGTTCACGCTGATCGTACTGGTGCTGTCAGGGTTAATTCTGGCGGCGCGCGCGAAGCTGGTGAATTCCGGTGACGTGGTGATTGATATTAACGACGAGCCGCAGAATCAGATCCGCACGCCAGCGGGTGACAAACTGCTCAATACGCTCTCGGGCAATGGGATCTTTGTCTCGTCAGCTTGCGGCGGTGGCGGCTCCTGCGGGCAGTGCCGCGTGACGGTAAAAGAGGGCGGTGGCGATATTCTGCCAACAGAGCTGGCGCATATCACAAAGCGTGAGGCAAAAGAGGGCTGCCGTCTGGCCTGCCAGGTCGCGGTGCGTCAGAACATGAAGATTGAGCTGCCGGAAGAGATCTTCGGCGTCAAAAAATGGGAGTGCGAGGTTATCTCTAATGATAACAAAGCCACCTTTATTAAAGAGCTGAAGCTGCGGGTACCGGAAGGGGAAGATGTTCCGTTTCGCGCCGGAGGATACATTCAGATTGAGTGTCCTGAACATACCGTGGCGTATGCGGACTTCGACGTGCCGGATGAGTACCGCGCCGACTGGGACAAATTCAATCTCTTCCGTTTTGTATCGGAGGTAAAAGAGCCGACGCTGCGCGCCTACTCGATGGCTAACTACCCGGAAGAGAAAGGCATCATCATGCTCAACGTGCGTATCGCCACGCCGCCACCGAATGTGCCGGATGCACCGCCGGGCGTGATGTCGTCATACATCTGGTCCCTGAAGCCGGGAGATAAGGTGACTATCTCCGGTCCGTTCGGGGAGTTTTTCGCGAAAGATACCGACGCGGAAATGGTCTTTATCGGAGGCGGTGCCGGTATGGCCCCGATGCGCTCGCACATTTTTGACCAGCTCAAGCGGCTCGGCAGCAAGCGTAAAATCAGCTTCTGGTACGGGGCGCGCTCGCTGCGCGAGATGTTCTACGACGACGAGTTTGAACAGCTGGCGCGTGAAAACCCGAACTTTACCTTCCACGTTGCGCTTTCCGATCCGCAGCCGGAAGATAACTGGACGGGCTATACGGGGTTCATCCACAACGTGCTGTATGAAAACTACCTCAAACAGCACCCGGCACCCGAGGACTGCGAGTTCTATATGTGTGGTCCGCCGATGATGAACGCCGCCGTGATTAAGATGCTGAAAGATCTCGGTGTCGAAGATGAGAGCATCTTGCTCGACGACTTTGGAGGTTGATGATGCTGACGTTTCTGGCAACCTTTGTGGTTTTTGTGCTTGTCATCTTCGGCATGTCGTTAGGCTGGATCGTTAAGCGGAAAAGCATTCAGGGCAGCTGCGGCGGTATCTCCTCTATTGGGATGGAAAAGGTTTGCGACTGCCCGGAACCGTGCGATGCGCGGAAGAAAAGGATGGCCCGCGAACAGCAGCGCATTATTTAGTCTTGTCTGTCGGGTAAGGCGAAGCCGTCACCCGACAATTTCCACGCACGCTTCTCAACCCTCATTTGTTTACTGTATACTTATCCAGTGATAAGTGAGGGCATACTATGCGCAAAATAATCCATGTTGATATGGACTGCTTTTTTGCCGCAGTGGAGATGCGAGACAACCCGGCGCTGCGGGATATTCCCATCGCCATTGGCGGCAGCCGCGTTCAGCGTGGCGTCATCAGCACCGCCAACTATCCTGCGCGCAAATTTGGCGTGCGCAGCGCCATGCCGACGGCGATGGCCTTAAAGCTTTGTCCTCATCTCACGCTTTTGCCCGGCCGGTTTGAAGCCTATAAAGAGGCTTCCCTTCACATCCGGGAAATCTTCTCCCGCTATACCTCTCTCATAGAGCCGCTGTCGCTCGACGAAGCCTATCTGGACGTGACCGACAGCGTTCACTGCCACGGCTCCGCCACGCTGATGGCGAAGGAGATCCGCCAGACGATTTTCAACGAGCTGAATTTGACGGCGTCGGCGGGCGTCGCGCCCGTTAAATTCCTTGCCAAAATCGCCTCCGATTTAAATAAGCCCAACGGTCAGTACGTCATCACACCGGAAGAGGTGCCTGCATTTTTAAAAACGCTGCCGCTCGGCAAAATCCCCGGGGTAGGAAAAGTTTCTGCCGCAAAGCTGGAAAGCATGGGGCTACGGACCTGTGAAGACGTGCAGCAAAGCGATCTCGCCATGCTGCTCAAGCGTTTCGGGAAGTTTGGCCGCGTGCTGTGGGAGCGTAGCCAGGGAATTGACGATCGCGATGTGAACAGCGAGCGGCTCCGTAAATCCGTCGGCGTTGAGCGCACCCTCATTGAAGATATACATGACTGGTCCGAATGCGAAACGATCATCACGGAACAGCTTTATCCGGAGCTGGAACGGCGTTTAATCAAGGTGAAGCCGGACCTGCTGATTGCCCGTCAGGGTATCAAATTAAAATTCAACGACTTCCAGCAGACCACGCAGGAACACGTCTGGCCGCGACTGAATAAAGACGATCTTATCGCGACGGCAAAAAAGGCATGGGAAGAGCGCCGGGGCGGTCGAGGGGTAAGGCTGGTGGGATTGCACGTCACGCTGCTGGATCCGCAGCTAGAGCGACAGCTGGTTCTGGGATTGTAAAAAAGCCCGGTGGCGCTACGCTTACCGGGCCTGGATTTTTCACCCTCTTCCACAGGAAGAGGGTTGGGATGAAGATGTTATTTCGCAGGGATCGCTTTCAGCAGTTCAGTCAGCAGCGTCCAGTAGTGACCGACGCTTTCGATATGAACCTGCTCATCCGGCGAGTGTGGACCGGTAATGGTTGGCCCGATGGACACCATATCCATATCCGGATACGGTTTCTTGAACAGACCACATTCCAGACCGGCGTGGATCACCTGAATGTTCGGGGTGCTGTTGAACAGACGCTGGTAAGTTTCACGCACCAGCGCCATCACCGGAGAGCTTGCATCCGGCTGCCAGCCCGGGTAGCTGCCTTTTGCAGACGTTTTCGCGCCCGCCAGCGTGCCCAGAGATTCCAGCATGCTCACCACGTACTCTTTACCGCTGTCGATCAGTGAACGGATCAGGCAGATGATTTCCGCGCTGTCGTCGCTCATGGTCACCACGCCCACGTTCAGTGAGGTTTCCACGACGCCTTTCGCCACGTCAGAGTTGCGGATCACACCGTTTGGCGTTGCGTTCAGCAGCTGAACGAAGGTGTCACGAGACTGTACGGTCAGCGCGGCTTTATCTGTAGAAACAGATTCCAGCACTACGGTCAGGTTTTTCTCTTTCGCCGACAGTTCGTTTTTCAGGATTTCCAGGTATACGGTGGAGAGTTTTTTCAGCTCGTCCGCTTTTGCTGCTGGAACTGCTACGGTGGCGAACGCTTCGCGTGGGATCGCGTTACGCAGGGTACCGCCGTTGAAGTCTACCAGACGCAGGTCCAGCTCGGCCGCATGGCCTGCCAGGAAGCGTGCCAGCAGCTTGTTGGCGTTACCCAGACCCAGGTGAATATCGCCGCCGGAGTGGCCGCCTTTCAGACCTTTCAGCGTCAGCTTGAAGGTCTGGAAGCCCGCAGGAATCGCTTCGCGCGACAGCGGCAGGGTAGAGATGAAATCAATCCCGCCCGCGCAGCCCATGTAGATCTCGCCTTCTTCTTCTGAGTCGGTGTTGATCAGGATGTCCGCCTGCAGCCAGTTCGCCTGCAGACCGAACGCGCCGTCCATGCCCGCTTCTTCGGTCATGGTCAGCAGCACTTCCAGTGGACCGTGCTCAACGCTGTCGTCGGCCAGCACCGCCAGCGCAGAGGCCATACCGATGCCGTTATCCGCGCCCAGCGTGGTGCCGCGTGCTTTCACCCAGTCGCCGTCGATGTACGGTTGAATCGGGTCTTTGGTGAAGTCGTGAACGGTGTCGTTGTTCTTCTGTGGCACCATGTCCAGGTGCGCCTGCAGCACAACCGGTTTGCGGTTTTCCATGCCTGCGGTTGCAGGTTTGCGGATCAGAATATTGCCAACCTGGTCGCGTTCAGCATGCAGACCTTTTTCCTTCGCCCAGCCCATAATATGTTCGGCAAGCTGTTCTTCATGGTAGGAAGGGTGTGGAATAGAGCAGATTTTGGCAAAAATATCCCACAGCGGCTGCGGAGATAGTTGAGACAGTTCAGACACGATAAGTCTCCTTGTCGAGGCGCTGCAAACAGGGTTGCAGGTCACAGGGTTAGCAGGTTAATAGTTACCACAAGTCAGGCTTGCGAGATGAAACTGAGAATACCACTTTCTCTGCTGGCTGGTAGCATAAAGCATGTAAAAACTCAGGCAGAGGGCGCTAAACACTGGTTTTTAGTGCGTCAGATCTCTATAATCTCGCGCAACCTATTTCCCCCTCGAACACTTTTTAAGCCGTATAAAAACAGGCTGGGACACTTCACATGAGCGAAAAATACGTCGTCACCTGGGACATGTTGCAGATTCACGCACGCAAACTGGCTGCGCGTCTGATGCCTTCCGAACAGTGGAAAGGCATTATTGCCGTCAGCCGTGGCGGTCTGGTACCGGGGGCGCTGCTGGCACGTGAGCTGGGTATTCGTCATGTCGATACCGTTTGCATCTCCAGCTATGACCATGACAATCAGCGTGAGCTGACCGTGCTGAAACGTGCGGAAGGTGACGGTGAAGGCTTCATCGTTATTGATGACCTGGTGGATACCGGCGGTACTGCGGTCGCTATCCGCGAAATGTATCCTAAAGCGCACTTCGTCACTATCTTCGCTAAACCGGCTGGCCGCCCGCTGGTTGACGATTACGTGATTGATATCCCGCAGGATACCTGGATTGAACAGCCATGGGATATGGGCGTGGTCTTTGTACCGCCTATTTCAGGCCGTTAATACCAGTACGTAACTTTACACGCCCGGCTATGTCGGGCGTTGTTCTTTTTGGCCTGCCACGCGTTACAATAGTCTTCATATGACGTATTCATGGAGGCAACGCAATGACGCAGGCGAATCTCACCGAGACACTCTTCAAGCCCCGTTTCAAACACCCTGAAACGTCGACGCTGGTGCGTCGCTTTAATCCGGGTACCCAGCCTGCCGTCCAGTCCGCGTTAGACGGTAAAAACGTGCCTCACTGGTATCGCATGATTAACCGCCTGATGTGGATCTGGCGCGGTATCGACCCCCGTGAAATCCTCGATGTGCAGGCACGTATCGTGATGAGTGAAGCCGAGCGTACCGACAGCGAACTCTATGATACCGTGGTGGGCTACCGTGGCGGAAACTGGATCTATGAGTGGTCTAAACAGGCGATGGTCTGGCAGCAAAAAGCCAGCCAGGAAGAGGATGCCACGCGCAGCGGCAAGCACTGGCTGCATGCGTCCAATCTCTACGCCATTGCCGCTTATCCACATCTGAAAGGTGATGAGCTTGCTGAGCAGGCACAGGCGCTGGCGAATCGCGCCTACGAAGAGGCGGCTCAACGCCTGCCGGGCCAGATGCGCGAACTCGAGTTTACCATTCCGGGTGGGTCATCCATTACCGGGTTCCTGCATATGCCTGAAGGTGAAGGCCCGTTCCCGACCGTCCTCATGTGCGGCGGGCTGGATTCGCTGCAAATCGATTATTACAGCCTGTATGAGCGCTACTTCGCACCAAAAGGGATCGCGATGCTGACGCTGGATATGCCCTCAATCGGCTTCTCCTCCAAATGGAAACTGACTCAGGATTCCAGCCTGCTGCACCAGCATGCGCTAAAAGCACTGGAAAACATTCCTTGGGTTGACCACACCCGCGTGGCGGCATTCGGCTTCCGTTTCGGCGCGAACGTCGCGGTGCGTCTGGCGTATCTTGAATCTTCTCGCCTTAAAGCCGTCGCCTGCCTCGGCCCGGTCGTACACGCCCTGCTCAGCGATCCTGCCCGTCAGGGCAACGTACCTGAAATGTACCTTGATGTGCTGGCCAGCCGTCTTGGCATGCATGATGCATCAGACGAAGCGCTGCGCGTTGAGCTCAATCGCTACTCTTTAAAAACGCAAGGCTTGCTGGGACGTCGCTGCCCGACGCCGATGCTGTCGGGGTTCTGGAAAAACGATCCATTTAGTCCGGAAGAAGAGTCGCGCTTAATCACTTCGTCATCTGCGGATGGCAAATTGCTTGAGGTGCCGTTCAGCCCGGTCTATCAGAATTTCGACAAAGCACTGAAAGAGATTACGCGCTGGATCGCTCAGAGATTGTGTTAATAGATTGCTAAATTTCGCTGGTTTGGTAAAACAGTGGCTTCACAAAAGGAGATCGCAATGACGTTACCGAGTGGACACCCGAAAAGTAGATTGATTAAGAAGTTCATGGCTCTTGGCCCGTATATTCGAGAAGAGCAGTGTGAAGAGAATCGCTTTTTTTTCGACTGCCTGGCTGTATGCGTCAACGTGAAGCCTGCACCCGAAAAACGTGAATTCTGGGGCTGGTGGATGGAAATGGAAGCAGAGGAAAAACGTTTTACGTATAGCTACCAGTTTGGCCTGTTTAATAAAGACGGCAACTGGCAGGCGACCACCATTAAAGATCAGGAAGTCATTGACCGCCTGGAATACACCCTGAAAGAGTTTCACGACAAAGCGAGCGCACTGCTGGCGACTCTGGATCTCAAGTTCGAACCCGCAGATGACTTTTCCAGCGAAGCGGTGAAGCTGACTGCCTGATAGCGTCACAGCGCCGGGTGGCGGCTTCGCCTTACCCGGCCTACAAAATGCACTATCCCGTAGGCCCGGTAAGCGCAGCGCCACCGGGCAAAAAAAATCCCGGCTCAACTGCCGGGATTTTCTTATTCGGATAATCTTAGAACTGGTAGGTCATACCCAGTGCAACGATGTCATCGCTGCTCACGCCCAGTTTATTTTTGTCGTCAATCTGGTTGATTTTATAATCAACAAAGGCGGACATATTTTTGTTGAAGTAATAGGTCGCGCCAACGTCAATATATTTGACCAGATCTTCGTCGCCAATACCTTCGATATCTTTGCCTTTAGACTGGACATAACCCAGGGACGGGCGCAGACCGAAGTCGAACTGATATTGTGCGACCACTTCAAAGTTCTGCGCTTTATTTGCAAACCCACCGGAAATTGGCGTCATATTGCGCGTTTCAGAATACATTGCAGCCAGATAAATATCGTTCGCATCATATTTCAGACCGGTTGCCCAGGCTTCTGCTTTCTGGCCCTGGCCACGCGCCAGCAGGTTCTGAGCGTTGGTGCGGTCAGAGTTGGTGTAGGCGCCGCTGACGGCGAAATCGCTGCCGCCGAAGTCATAGGTCAGAGAGGTACCAAAACCGTCACCGTTCTGTTTCTTGGCGTCACGGTTTTCGTTTTTGCCCTGGTACTGCAGGGTCATGTCCAGGCCGTCAACCGCGCCGAAGAAGTCGGTATTGCGGTAAGTGGCAAGACCGGTCGCACGCTTGGTCATGAAGTTATCGGTCTGCGCGGAAGAGTCGCCGCCGAACTCAGGGAACATATCGGTCCATGCTTCGACGTCATACAGGGCACCCAGGTTACGACCGTAATCCAGTGAACCAAAGTTTTTCAGCTTCAGGCCCGCGAACGCCAGACGCGTTTTCTGAGTAGAGTCGCTCTCGGCTTTGTTACCTGAAAATTCAGATTCCCAACGGCCATAGCCCGTCAGCTGATCGTTAATCTGCGTTTCGCCTTTAAAACCGAAACGAACGTAAGTCTGATCGCCATCTTTGGTAGCATCATCGCTGATGTAGTGCATGGCTTTCACTTTGCCGTACACGTCCAGCTTATTACCATTTTTATTATAAACTTCAGCTGCGTGAACGGATGCAGAAGCCACTACGCCCATAACCATTAATGCCAGAGTGCTCTTTTTCATTTTCGATCCTGTCTTATAAACGCGCTAAAAAATTCGCTGGACGATAAGCTCATGCTTAAGTCCCGTGAAAAAACAGGAAGGGTTTTATCGTTCTGGAATGAAACTTTTATGACAAACTAAGAATAATTTTAAAAAACTGTGATTTATTATTTCGGTAATAAAACTGTCAAATTCTCCCGCTACGCTTCCTGATCCCGCGCAACAAAGTGTTTCGCGATGTGCTAAGGCAGTTGGCAACGGGGCTGACTCCTGTTAAAACGTTCGTTTGACATTACTTTCCCTTATCGTTGAACGGCAGAGAATCATGAGTGACAGCCAGACGCTGGTGGTAAAACTCGGTACCAGTGTTTTAACAGGCGGATCGCGCCGCCTAAATCGCGCCCACATTGTTGAGCTTGTACGTCAGTGCGCTCAGTTACATGCCGCAGGGCATCGTATTGTGATTGTGACCTCCGGGGCGATTGCCGCCGGGCGTGAGCACCTGGGTTACCCCGAACTCCCCGCGACGATCGCCTCCAAACAGCTCCTGGCCGCCGTGGGACAAAGCCGACTCATTCAACTCTGGGAACAGCTGTTCTCTATCTATGGCATTCACGTCGGGCAGATGCTGCTGACGCGTGCGGATATGGAAGACAGAGAGCGCTTCCTGAACGCCCGCGATACCCTGCGCGCGCTGCTGGACAACAATATTGTTCCGGTCATTAACGAGAACGATGCCGTTGCTACCGCTGAAATCAAAGTGGGTGATAACGATAACCTTTCGGCTCTGGCCGCCATTCTGGCCGGAGCCGATAAATTACTGTTGCTGACCGATCAGCAGGGGCTGTTCACCGCCGATCCGCGCGCTAACCCGGAAGCCGAGCTGATTACCGACGTTCACGGCATCGACGATGCGCTGCGCGCTATCGCCGGTGACAGCGTTTCAGGCCTCGGAACGGGCGGTATGGGGACCAAGCTGCAGGCCGCTGACGTGGCGTGCCGCGCCGGTATCGACACCATCATTGCCGCGGGCAGCCGCCCTGGCGTGATTGGCGACGTGATGGAAGGCATCTCCGTCGGCACCCGCTTCCACGCTCAGGAATCCCCGCTGGAAAACCGTAAACGCTGGATATTTGGCGCGCCGCCTGCGGGCGAACTCGTCGTTGATGAAGGGGCAACCGCCGCGATTCTGGAACGAGGAAGTTCATTACTTCCTAAAGGAATTAAAAGCGTGACAGGCAACTTCTCCCGTGGTGAAGTGATCCGTATTCGTAACCTCGAAGGCCGCGACATCGCCCACGGCGTAAGCCGCTATAACAGCGATGCCCTGCGCCGCATCGCGGGTCACCATTCGCAGCAGATCGACGCCATTCTGGGCTATGAATATGGCCCGGTTGCCGTGCATCGCGATGACATGATTATTCGTTAAGGAGCCAGAACATGCTGGAACAAATGGGCGCCGCCGCGAAGGCCGCCTCTTATACACTGGCGCTCCTTTCCAGCCGCGAGAAAAACCGCGTGCTGGAAAAAATCGCTGATTATCTCGAATCACAGTCTCAGGAGATTTTGCTCGCCAACGAGCAGGATTTACTGGAAGCGCGCCGCAACGGTCTGAGCGAAGCGATGCTCGACCGTCTGGCGTTGACCCCGGCCCGCCTGAAAGGCATCGCCGACGATGTTCGTCAGGTATGCAATCTGGCCGACCCGGTAGGGCAGGTGATTGACGGTGGGCTGCTGGACAGCGGTTTACGCCTGGAGCGCCGTCGCGTGCCGCTCGGCGTTATCGGCGTTATTTATGAAGCCAGACCAAACGTGACGGTGGATGTCGCCTCCCTGTGCCTGAAAACCGGCAACGCCGCCATTCTGCGCGGTGGGAAAGAGACCTGGCGCACCAACGCCGCGACGGTGAAAGTCATTCAGCAGGCGCTGGAAGAGTGTGGCTTACCGGCGGGTGCCGTGCAGGCAATTGAGAGCCCGGACCGCGCGCTGGTCAACGAAATGCTTCGCATGGACAAATACATCGACATGCTGATCCCACGCGGTGGCGCGGGCCTGCACAAGCTGTGCCGCGAGCAGTCGACGATTCCGGTGATCACCGGCGGTATCGGCGTGTGTCACATCGTGGTAGACGACAGCGCTGAGATTGCACCGGCGCTGAAGATTATCGTTAACGCGAAGACCCAGCGTCCGAGCACCTGTAACACCGTGGAAACGCTGCTGGTGCATCAGGACATTGCAAACGCCTTCCTGCCGGCCCTGAGCAAACAGATGGCCGAGAGCGGCGTGACGCTGCATGCTGACGCCAATGCGCTCGCGCTGCTTCAGGATGGCCCGGCTAACGTCGTTCCCGTCAACGCGGAGCAGTACGACGACGAGTTCCTGTCACTGGATCTGAACGTGAAAATCGTGAGAGATCTCGACGACGCCATTGCGCACATTCGTGAGCATGGCACGCAGCATTCTGACGCCATCCTGACGCGTACGCTGCGCAATGCCGATCGCTTCGTGAACGAAGTGGATTCCTCTGCGGTGTATGTGAATGCCTCCACCCGCTTCACCGACGGCGGTCAGTTCGGCCTCGGCGCTGAGGTAGCGGTCAGCACGCAGAAACTGCACGCGCGCGGTCCGATGGGCCTCGAAGCGCTGACCACGTATAAGTGGATCGGCTTCGGTGACGATACGATTCGTGCGTAAATAATCACGGGTGATGCAAAAGTAGCCGTTTGATTCAAAAGGGCATTGACGCATCACTCGGTTAGAACTAACCTTTTGCCCCGTGGTTACACTCGTAACCGGCCTCTCAGGGCCGATATAGCTCAGTTGGTAGAGCAGCGCATTCGTAATGCGAAGGTCGTAGGTTCGACTCCTATTATCGGCACCATCATTTCATCCAGTACCATCCTCAATCGTCCATTTTTCCTTGTTTTTTGCGGTGTTGGCTGTTTTGTTTGTCCGCCGTTATCCACCTTTTACCGTTGCAATCCAAATTTAAAACGGGTACATAATCGGGTATCTGAGTTTGAGGCGGGTACCTATGAAACTAAACGCGCGACAGGTCGAGACGGCAAAGCCTGCCGAGAAAGACTATAAGCTACCAGACGGCAACGGGCTTATTCTGCTGGTGAAAACCAGCGGGGCGAAATACTGGCGATACCGCTATACCTTCGCTGGAAAAGAAAAGATGCTGGCGCTCGGTGTGTACCCGGCTGTTTCGCTGGCGGCCGCACGCGAAAAACGCGACGAGGCCAGGCGTAACGTTGCGGCGGGTATTGACCCGGTCAAAGTCAAAAGCCACGTTGCAGCTGCCGCAGCGAAGACGATCACGTTTAAAGAGATTGCCGCAGAATGGCACGAATTCAAGAAACCGCGCTGGTCACCAGGTTATGCCTCTGACATTCTCGAAGCGTTCAACAAAGATATTTTCCCTGCAGTCGGTAAGCTGCCGGTTGCTGAGATCGAACCTGTCCAGATGTTGACCGCACTGCGCAAAATTGAGAATCGCGGCGCAACCGAGAAAGCAGCCAAAACGCGCCGATGGTGCGGTGAAGTATTCAGCTATGCCGTTGCGACAGGGCGCGCGAAATATAACCCCGTCAGCGAACTGAACAGCGCAATGACCGGGCATAAAGGAGAGTCCTTCCCGTTCCTGACGGCTGAAGAGTTGCCCGATTTTCTCGCGGCGCTTGAAAGTTACAAGGGGAGCCCGCTTCCCCGGCTGGGTTTGCAGATCATGATGCTGGCAGGGCTGCGTACTTACGAACTGCGGCATTCAAAATGGGAATGGATAGATTTCGATAATCGGCTTTGGGAGATACCCGCCGAATTTATGAAGATGGACCGCCCGCACCTGGTGCCGCTTTCCGATCAGCTTGTTGTCTTGCTGAAGGAGTTGCACGGTCTGACAGGTCGATACGTGAATATGTTCCCCGGCAGGAATGACCCGTCAAAGGTCATGAGTGAGAACACTATAAACCGGATGATCCACACGCTGGGATATAAGGGGAGGGTAGTAGGGCATGGCTTCCGGCATACATTCAGCACCATCCTGAACGATAAAGGATTCAACTCTGACTGGGTTGAACTCCAGATCGCTCACGTGGACAAGAACAATATACGCGGGGTTTATAACCATGCCCTGTATATGGAAGGGCGTCGGGAAATGATGCAGTGGTATGCGGATTATATTGACCAACTGCGTTTGATTTAAAGAAACTGTTTTTTCCACTCTTCGACCTCGCCGCGTACCCAGCGGGAGGTTCGGCTCCCGAGCTTCTTAGGCTTCGGAAACTCGTTATTACTGATGCGCTCGTAAATGCTGGATTTTTTCAAACCAACAGAGCGCTCAACTTCTTTGATGTTTATCAGGTCAGTGTCAGAGATAACCGGTGTCATGCTATACCTCTCTTTTTCATGGCATCAAGCAGGATGTCCTGCACTGTTCGTTTTGAGTTGCGCCGTTCCATGACCATTTCGTCCATAGTGTCGGCGGCGATAATGTGGTGAATGAACACCGGGCGGTTGTGTCCGGCCTGAATCTGCCGGGTGGGCCCGATGCGTTCGATAATTTGCTGGTACTGTTCCAGATCCCACCAGTGCGAGAAAAACACCAGTATGTTGCCGCCGTCCTGCATGTTCAGGCCGTGGCCTGCGCTGGCCGGGTGCGCGAACAGGACAGGTATTTTTCCGGCGTTCCAGTCCCGCAGCGTCAGCGGATCTTGGTCGAGGTGGCGACCGCGAGGGAATGCTTTAAGCAAACGCTCGAGGTCGTGTTTCCAGTGGTAGGCCACAAGTACCGGAGCGCCAGCTGCTTCGGTGAGAATACTGTCCAGCGCCTGCAGCTTCGCGTCGTGCAGTTCTGACCAGCTTCCGGCGTCGTCGGTGTACACCGCACCGCTGGCAATTTGCAGACACTTCACCGTCTTTGCCGCCGCGTTCGGCGCTTCGATGCCTTCGCCGTTCAGCTCGAGGAACATTTCCTTTTCCATCTCGCGATACTGCTGGCGGGCTTTCGGAGGCATTTCCACGCGGATCACGTTGTGGACAGGTTCTTTGATATCGAACCAGTCGGCGGCGTCCAGTGAGATAGTCACGTCGGCCAGTGCGCGCTGTATTTCGTCCTGAGAATGGGCGAACGGCTCCAGCTTCGTCCAGCTCTGTCCCGGAAACTGTATTGAGTTGAACCAGCGGGAAGTAAACGCGCCGTAAGTTCGCCCGAGGCGCTGCCCCTGATCCACAAACCACGCCTGTCCCCACAAATCAACCAGGCCGTTCGGCGCTGGCGTACCGGTGAGATTCATCCAGCGCCGCACATGCTTATGCGCCACTTTACCCAGCGACGCCGCGCGCTTACCGCCGCCGCGCAGCCGGAAGGATTTCAGCCGGGTGCTTTCATCGGGAATGACGGTACCGTACGGCCAGCGACCGCCCAGCTCTTCCACCAGCCAGACCAGGTTGTCGTAGTTGATGGTAAACACGCTGGCGTTGCTGTTCGCCAGTGCCGCAGCGCGCGCTTTGGCGTTACCGACAATCGGCTGCACCTCGATATTGCGCAGGTGCCCCCATTTCACCGCTTCATCCGGCCAAGTGCTGGCAGCCACGCGCAGCGGTGCCAGCACCAGCGCGGGCTGAGTCTCTGCGCCTGCCATGAAGAGATCTTCCATCGTGGTGAGCGTCGCCACGGTTTTACCCATGCCCATGCCGGCCCATACGTTGCAGCGCGGAATGTCGATTTCATGGTTGATGATGAGATCTTGGTAGGGGCGAGGTGTAAATATTTTGGGCATAATGTAACCCTATAAATTTCAGGAGGATTGTTTAATGGCTACTCTGTTAACAAATGGATTAACAGTTCAGGATTACTACAAAATCGGCGGGGTACTTGAATTTGAACTGGATGCTTTAGAAGTTGGCGGCAATAGCACGGATTTTGAAAAGTTTCCTTCACTGGTAAACATACTTTCTACGGGCTTTGAACTTCCTGCGACATCTATGGTTGCTGATCCTAAATTTTTAGCTCAAATACTTGTTCATGGAGATTTTTGGACAAAGTTGCATGCATATACGTACGCTATGGGGGGCTCAGTTGTGTATAAGCAGTTGCCTTCTGGCCGCTACCATGCCCGGAGTGAATGGATCTAAATAATCCCCTCCAGATTTTTGCTATCCAGTACCACCACGGTAAAGCCCAGCGCGCGGAGCCGTTTGTGCTCGCGCAGCTGGTCGGCGCGTGGTGGTTTGCCTGGCGCTTTGCATTCGACAAAGACGAGGCGGCCGCCGGGTAGCAGGACAATGCGATCCGGTACCGAGCGGCGACCTGGCGACACGAACTTAAAGGCGACCCCGCCAGCCTTTTTCACTTCGGTGATGAGGTGTTTTTCGATGATATTTTCACGTTCATAGTTCATAAACTTGCCTTACTAACACTTATTAAGTAGCATTTAAAAAATTGCCCTGAGGAAATCATATGTCTCGTATTCTATTTCCATCTTCATGTGCTCCAGAAAAAATATTTGAATTCTGTAATGAAATTGAAAAGCATTCAAAGCAGCAAGATATAACAATAGATTTTTCAAATATGGGGAGGGTTGAACCCTTTGCAATGGTTTATGTGGCCAAGCATATTAGAGACTTTTATAGAAAACAGAAAAAAAATATCGATGGTTTTAAAATTTTCTGTAGTGGACATGAAAATAAAGATTATGCTGCAAATATGGCTTTTTTTAGGGCTTTCGGATTAAAGCACGGTCGTGAACCAGGATGTACAGAAGGAAATAATAATTTTGTCCCCTTCACCATTCTTCGTGTTCAAACCGTTATTGATGAAGCTAATGATAAATACACTGAAGTACAAGAGGTTGTTGAGGAGCGTTCTGGCAGACTAGCAAGGATACTTGCTCGCCAAGAAGAAGGCGATCTTATTGACGCTTTGACATATTCCATTAGAGAAGTAATGCGCAATGTTGTGGAGCATAGTGATTCAAAGATGATTGAATATTGTGCCCAGTATTGGCCTTCTTATGGTAGTGTCGAAATAACAATTTCCGATAATGGTATGGGGTTGAGAAACTCCCTATCTAAAAATCCCTATATAGATGCTGAAAATGATTCTGAAGCCATTCAGCTAGCGTTAATGCCGTCTATTTCTAGTAAAAACTTCAAAGGTGCAAGGATTAATACTAGAAACCCTTGGCATAATTCAGGGTTTGGACTTTACATGATCAGTCGTATATGTAAGCTTGGCGGTAGTTTTCTTATTTGTAGCGGTGACCATGCTATACATCTGGATGAGCAAGGAAAGAAGCACATCGCGTTAGGCCATTATCATGAAGGAACAGTTGTCAGGATGGTACTAAATACTAAAAAACTTGGTTCTTTAAGCTCAATGCTAGCGCAATTTAGGGATGATGGTTACAAAATAGCAGCTGAAATAAAACATGCTGGAGTTTATACGGCTTCAGCTGCTTCGCAAATGCTATCTCGGGATTTTAAGTGATTTCATATTAGTCCTTACGGTAGTGGTACGCCTCAAAACCGCCAGCGTTCAGCGGGATATCGGGCGCCCATTCGGGGTTAGTGGAGAGCAGCGCGGAAAGCGCCGTATCGTTAAAATCTTCTGTGTCCGGCGCCTCGGTGATTACCTCATCGTGTACCGTCAGCACAATGCTGTAACCGGCATCCTCGATCAGCGGCATGTTTCCGGCCAGAACGTCACGGGCGGCCGCCTGAGTGACGTTTTCCACCAGCTTTCCGCCGTAGGTTTTGAGCCGCTGCCATTTGCGCGAGTAGGAGTTAACGCCCTGATAAGTGATGTTTCCCTTCTCGATAGATGGGGAGGGGTAACAGAGTGCGCGCCCGGACGGAAGCTGTATGCGCAGCCATGCGCCATCGCGGCGGACTTTCAGATAACCGCAGTACAGCGTTTTTTGCGGTGTGGCTATTGCGGAGCGGACGGTGCGCTCGAGCTCGTACCAGAAATCGCATGTTGCCGGGTGAGCTCTGCGCCATAGCCGCTTAAGCGAGTCACACGCGATGAATACACGCTCGGACAGGCCAAAGGTCGCCTTACGTTTAACGGATTCGTCATACCAGCTTTTCGCCTCGCGGATGACATCTCGGGGAATGTTCGGCAGTGCAGCGTTCGCCAGCTCGTCGAGGTCGAGGCCGTAGACCAGGGCGAAGGTAAGAAACGCCGCAACGCCACCGCCGAAGCCGAGGCCCAGTTCCATCACCTTGCCAATCTGACGCTGGTATTTATCAACATCGTCCGGCGAGATATTGAAGGCGCGGGCGTAGGCCAGTTTATACAGGTCCGGCCCGGTTCCCTCGTCGTACTCCCGGAACGCGTCCAGTTTCCACTGCTCGCCGGCAAGCCAGGCCATTTTTCGCCCCTCGATATTCGACAGGTCGCTAACCACCAGCTTTTTGCCTTCCGGTGCCATGATGCAGCCGCGCAGCGCTGAGCTGGTTAGCTCCATGATGTTATCGAACAGCAGATCGGCGCATCCGGCTTTCAGCGCCTCGATGCCCTCGTCTATCTGGTCCTGCTCAAGTGAAGGGCGGGGCAGGTTCTGGGGCTGGAACAATCGCCCGGCCCAGCGCCCGGTTCGCGATGCGCCACAGAACTGCAGCGTGCCGCGCAGGCGACCGTCACTGCTCACGCCCTTCATCAGCGATTTGTACTTACTGGTGCTGGTGGTGCTGGCCTGCAGGCGGATAGCCAGCAACTCTTTCACCGCAGACGGCAGATCAGGATCCGCCATACGGCGTTCCAGCGTACTGCGCTGCATGTCCGGCAGCTCCACACCGTACGATTCAACAATGTGTTTAATCAGCGCATCGCGCTGCGTGGCAGCCTGCACTTCGCCGTCGGTCATCACCTGCGTGCGTTTCGCCAGGCGTTTTTGCTCGAGGTCAACCGCCTCGATCGCCGCCTGCGCCAGCTGCACATCCATGCAGACGCCTCGGTCGTTGATCTGCTGGTCGCGATGCCAGAGCGCCAGCTCTGTACCCTTATAATTCCACTTCGGCAGGCGCTTATGCACTTCGCGCATGGCCTCGATATCAAGACCAGCGTAAGCGACAAAGCGTCGCCATTCTTCCGGGTGGGTTTTGCTGGTGGCCCGGCGTAGTTTGCTGTTCTTTGGGCGTGGCTTACAGAACAGCTGGATAAGCGCTTTACCTTCTTTGTCCTTCGCCTTGTCCTGCGGGACGCCCAGAACCTCGCAGAGCGCACCCAGCGCGCCGGGGAGGCCGTGCGCCAGCGCCTGCACCATCGTGTCGCGCCAGCGTGTTACATCAGGGACCAGCTCCGGATGGTCATGCCGCATAACCGTACGGTCGAAATGTGAGTTGTGCGCCCACACCTCAATCGACGGATCGGCCAGAGCCTGATACAACATTGGTGGCATTACAATGCCCGTCGTTAAATCCCATACGCTGACAGGACCATCGTCAATGGCCCAGGCCATCAGCATTACCTCAACCTTTTCAGCATAGGCATGGGTGCCGTTGTTAATAGGCACCTCGCTGAAGGTTTCGAGGTCAATCCATAATTTTTCCATACTCAATCCTCGCGGGTGCTTTGCGAAAAGGGACGCTCTTTGCAAAACACCCGGCGCTTGGCCGGGTGGGGAGGGGTTATTTCACTGAGACAAACGGCGTTGCTGCACCGTTTGTCATGTACTGTGGCAGAGTGCCGTTCCATTTGTTGATAGCTTCGAGTTGCAGTACTTCGGGGTTTTCACGTAGTGCCTGTCCGCGAATAGCGATGGATTTCGCCTCTGCATTCGCAAGTTTTAATTTTGCATCTGCCTGGCCATCAGCTTCTGCGCGGAGCATATTGGCTTCCGCCTCACGCTGCTGAACCTCTTGCTGGCGTTGCAACGTTTTTTGGTTGGCGGTGACTTTTGCGTTAATGGAGGCGACGACCGTATCCGGATACTCTGGTTTTCCTACATAAGAAAGGCTGATTACCTGAATGCCAATCGGCCCCATTTCCCCCTGTATGTCGCGTAGCGCTGCATCCAGTAGCTCCGATTTTCCACCATCAATAAATTTATCCGTGCTCATCTTGCTGGCGAGTCGGTTCAGCGCATCGGCAATCTTCTGTCGTAGATCGGTATCAGTGATGTCATCCACACCTTTTCGGTAAGTCTGGAATACAGAAGTTACTTTTGTCGGGTCCACCTTGTACGCAACGCCGATGTGATAGCCAATTGTTGTGCCATCACTCATCTGGAAGTTAAAAGCGTCGTCATAAGTTTTCATCTGTTTAAACGTCGGGAAAATGTAGATGGAGGTGTTCCAGCCGGTCCAGTAACGGCCCACTCCGACCACCTCACCAACGCCTTTATCATCACCGAGCTTATTGACTTTAATGCCTACGTTACCCGGTTCGACGCGATCGCAACCAGTGAGGCCAACCGCGGTAAGTGCGAGTAAGGCGGCAAAAATAATTTTCTTCATTTTTTGTCCTTGATAGTAAAAATGCCTTTGAAGATAGCTACCAGGCAGGGTGGGGTTGTCAGCGCGACAAAAACACCCGCGAGTACCGCGGTGGTGTCTTTCATTGAAATCAGCGCGGGTACAAGAAAGCCATAAACGAGAGCTGCTATGGTCAGCGTGATGACCAGCCGCCAGTAGATCCTGTTCATTGGGGGTATCCAGTGAAACACCCGGCGCTTGGCCGGGTGAGTGAGCGTTAAACCAGATCGGAGGCGTCTGCACCTTCGCTGATATCGTCGAAGTCATCCGGCGCGGCCACACCGCCGCCAGCGAACGCGTCACCGTCGCGCAGGAACTGGACGCCACCCAGCGATGCGTTAACGCGTTTGCCGAAGTTGTTGTCCTGCGCCCAGATGTCGATTACGGCATTGACGTAGCAACCGGCGTAAGGACGGCCATCAGCCTGGATTAGCGGGGAACGGTCGCGATCGATAACTGCCGGGCGTGCTTTGTTGGCAGCGTTCAGGAAGAAGTTGCCCGGGAAGCCTTCGTATTCGGCTTTCTCGTCACCATCATGCAGGCATAGGTTGAGCTTTTTCTCCAGCTGGCTGTAAATGGTTTCCCACTTCTCACCCCATTTTTCCTTCGCTACCTGCTTCAGCGCTTTGCGGACTTCGTCCAGCTGCGGATGTTTCGGATCCATCAGGAAAACAGCAGAGAAGCGCGGGTCGCCTTCGCCGTTCACGGTTTTTGCTTCGAACAAAGCAGGGAAAGCCAGACGGACGTTGTTCAGTTTAATTTTCATGGAGTCGTTCCTTAATCAGATGAGGTCTGCGGCGAGCGCGTCGTCGGACACGTCGTCGAAATCGTTAACAGGGTTGATATTGAGCGCTGGGCGCGGGTCGGATTCGGGGGCGACGGTAGGCTTACCGTCAGCGCGGGTGATCAGCGCTTCGACTTTCGTCCAGCGGCGAGGGCTGGCCTTTTTGATAAGCTTCTCTGCTTTGGTCGGGCTAATCAGCTTAAGGTCGAAAACCTCCTCAGTTTTATATCGGAACTGGTCTTTCAGCAGCGCGCGGGCGGCTTCTTCATCGCTCCAGGCGCGGTTACCCTGTTTGCCAGTAACCAGCTTAAAGCCCGGTACCGGATGCCCGGCGTTCAGCTCACTGTTCACCCGGTCGCGCACAGCTTTTAGCCACGATTCGATAAAATCGGCCTGGCTGTATGCCTCCGCCAGTTGTTCGGCGGTGAGCAGTGGCACATGCTTAACTGCTTCCGCCAACTGCTCGCCAGTAGGTTGCGTCAGGTCGACGAAATCGCCAGCGATAGTGTCGAAGTGCAACTGCTGCCGCGCGGTACAGATAGCGCTGGCTTTGCAGAACCGGCATTGTTTCTCACCGGGTGTGAAGTTTTCCAGCGGCAGGGTTTCGACGCCTTCGCAATCGGCGATGTTGAACATCACGATCACACTGGCCGCCGCCTCCTGCGCTCGCTCGCCGAACGCCTGGAGCTCTTCCACCGTCAGAGCCCACTCTGAAACGTGGTTAAGCCGCGGCTGGTGGATGAACAGGCGCACCGTCTCGAAGTCATACAGCATGCTGAACTGCTCGAGCGCGCCCAGGGCATACAGCTGCAGCTGCTCGTTCTGCTCAGCATCGACGCGCACACCCTTACCGTATTTCAGGTCGTGGATCTGCAGCTCGTTGCCCGCGATGATGACACCGTCGGCGGTGCCGAATGACTCGTCTACGCCCACGATATGGGAGAAGTCGACACGCTGCTCGACCAGCAGCTCATTGCCCTGCGACAGCGCCCAGACGGTGTCGACGTAACGGCCAACGGCTTCGACCATTTCCTCATCTACCTGTGGGCCGGAAGTATCATCCGGGTGCTCAGCAAGAGGATAGGAGCCGAGGAACATCGCGACGTTGCAACCTGCATAGTGCTCCGGGTGACTCTGGCGGTTGCGCAGCACCTTTTCGGCAAGTGCATGCGCTGCAGTACCTTCTAAAGCGAAGGACGTTTCTTTGTCTGGCTGAGTGGCCTCCAGCGCCAGACTACCGGGGCAGCGCATCCACCGATGCGCTGAAGACGGGGAAAGTCGTGCATGAACGTCTGGCATGATTAACCCTCCAGCGCTTTTTCAGCCTGAGCGATCACATCTGCGAGGTTCTCGTCAGCAACTTCGCCAAGTTTTTTGGCACCCTGTTTTTCCAGAATCGCCACCGCTTCGGCACGGTAACCACCTTTCGCCAGCTGGAGGATCATTCCTTCTGCCTGTTTACGCAGCGCCGCAAAATCGGTCTGTGCGCCAGCATTATCCCCGGCATCACCACCCGCTTCGGTACCACCTTTTGCCGCGTTTTTACGCGCGAAATCTTCCTGCAGCTGGAGGTACTCAACTTTAGTGATCTCGATATGGCCCTTTTTAAGCAGTTCGTTCAGCTTTCGTAGGGTATGAAGCTCGCTGGCGGCGGAGCCATCAACGTTCTTGCAGTAGAACGGCCCCGTGCGTTCTTCATCCTTACCGCTGGTTTTTGGCTTAACTTCATGTCGCCCATCTGCTGGCGCGTCCAGTAAACGCTCGGCAAACTCACGGCGTGCCGCGATGGTCGGTAAATCATCCCAGAAGCGCAGGATGTTACGTGACAGGTCAAGTAATGCTGGCTTGTTAAGATGGCCGGCGCGTTTAACAGCCTGCAGGGCGCTGTCCAGCGCGTCGATCTGCACAACGCGCTTCTCGCCTTCGGCGTCGCGATAATCAACCACGCGCTGAACCATCGTTTCGCTGAGCTCCTGCGCGTCCGGGTAAAATGCAGCCAGGGCGATAATGTCGCTGAACTCCAGATCGTCCAGCGTAACTTTGCGGATAACGGTATTTTCCGCTTTGGTTTCCGGTACCGTTTCGCGGTATTCCTGCACCTCTGCCACGGTGTCCGCGCGGAGAGGTACGCCAGAGGCCAGCGCGGTGATAAGACGTTCCAGCAATTCGTTGTTACGGGTTACCAGCTGGTTATTAAGTTCCAGATTTGTTTCTAAGCTCATACTGCGTTCCTCGCTACAAGGAGAATGAAGGTAATAGCCAGGCCGAACGCAGTAGCGAGGGCCAGACCGGTAATAATGTCGAAATGTTTGCGGCGCCAGCGGAGCACGTCGCGCCCCGTCAGCCGGTGGAGGTGTTCAGGTTTCATCGGTAGTGCTCCAAAAAAGAGCCCCTCTTGTGAGGGGCAAAGACTACACACAGCAATGCAATGGACTTAATGAAGCGCCTGACAGACGCTTTATAAATTCACTGCACGCCCCATCTTCGGGTCGTTTCAACTTGCGTGACTTATCAGCTCGTCGCGGTGTGGTCCTCTACGCTTACCGTACGCATACGGACTCGGCGCTTACCTCGATCCCATCGGGTGCCATTTCGTTTTGCCAGGAGCACAGCGGCTTACCTGTCACGCGGTTCTGTTTGTTAAAGAGCTCGTTAAGATTTCTGTATAGATATCTTAACCTTTGATGCATAGTTAAGACCTCTAAACCTTTAAAGTCAAGAGTTGGAGTTAAGAAAAGTGTACTTTTTTGCAAATTGGTAAAGAAAAGCCCGCTATTAAGCGGGCCGCAGAAGAGGGGAAAGCTGTTTTACAGGAGAACGGAATACCAGAATACTTGGCCTATGATGTTTATCTTATTTGCCTCATGGTAAAAATAATCTTCATCTGCGTATTCATCCCGGTTAAACGAGCGAACTCTGATACCGTTTGGTAGGCGGTACAATAGCTTTACACGTAACAGTCCATCTTGGTCTATCGCATACATCTGACCATCTTTTATCCCGGTCTTTGATGTATCGACACCGACTACCGCCCCGTCAGGTAAAACCGGCTCCATGCTATTACCGTGTACGCTAACGCAAGCGGCACAGCCTGCGTCCACACCAGCTTTACGTAGAGTGGATTTTGCAAATCGCAATTTACATCCAGAGCGATCCAGTTCTACGTAAGTGCCATCCCCTGCGGATAGTTCAATCTCGTGGTAGAAAGGTATTTCCACTTCATCATCCTCTAATGGCGTGGTTGAGTCCCATGTTGAAAAAACACCCTCTGCTCTAGCGTTTGATGTGATCTTTTTATCGTCAGAAGGTTTGCCAGTGAGTAGCCACTCTGGGGATGTACCCAAAGCATCAGCCAGGTTGACCAGGTTTTTACCATTAGGCGCTGTAGAGCCTGATTCCCACTGGGAAATAGTAGCTTTTGTGACCTTAATTCGTTTAGCGAGCGCGTCTTGAGTCATTTTTACATTGCGGCGTGCTTCGCGAATACGTTCGTTAATCATGGTGTTACCCCTCATATGGTTTAGTTAGCTTAACCTAGTTAGGGTATCGTTTTCTTGACTTATATGTTTAGTTTTCTTAACCTCAGTAAATCTATACATGCCCAGGAAAACGGATATGAAAAAGACCAGAGCCATTGAGCTAGCGGGCAGCAAAGCGAAACTCGCCCGATTATTGAAGGTTTCTAAAGGTGCAGTATCTCAGTGGGGTGACGAAATCCCAGAGTTGAGAGCTCTGCAGCTTGAAAAGTTACTGAGCGCTAATAAAAAAACTCAAGCCAGACAAAAGGCGTAACCCATGCCAGAGAAAAAGATCTGGGGGGCGACGCCTGACGAATGGTTCCACTTCGATCTGGTGCTGGGGCGTACTGACCAGCTGCTGCCGGTCGTGTGCAAACCGGGCGCGGCCATTTCCCCCGACAGTAAACTGAAAGCGCTGGGCAAAACGCCGAGCCGCTATAACCGTGACCGTCTGGTCACCGGCATTGCTCAGTGGACAGAGCACGTCGTAACCGAGCACGATTTTGCCCGCTGGTCGAACGAACCGGATTACGGTATCTGCGTGCGTACAGGTCATGGCTGGCTGGCGCTGGACTGTGACAGCGAAGACGAAGATATCCAGGCCGATATTCGCAAAACGCTGGTGCAACTGCTGGGCGAGCTGCCGCCGCGTCGCTGGCGCGCCAACAGCAACAAATGCCTGTACCTGCTGGCCGTTGACGGCGATTTCCGTAAGCGTATCCACCGTCTGGCGGGCGATATGGGGATTATCGAGCTGCTGGCCAACGGCCAACAATTCGTTGCCTGTGGTACGCACAGCAGCGGCGCGCGTATTGAGTGGGACGGCGGTCTGCCGGACGAGCCGCCAGCCATTACTGCTGACCAGCTCGAAACCCTCTGGCAGCGCCTTGCTGAACAGCTGCCTGTGTCGGTCACCACCGAAGCGGGCAGCACGAAGATGCGCGACCGCTCAACGTTCACGCCCGGTGCCACGGACGATACAGCCGAATACCTCGATGCCTATGGCTGGACGCTGCTGGACGGCGCGAACGGCGAGCGATATATCCGCTGCCCGTTCGAGGATGGCCACAGCACCGGCGGCGACCCGACCAGTACGGTTTACTTCCCGGGCGGTACCGCGGGCTTTGAGCAGGGCCATTTTAAGTGCCTGCATGCCAGTTGCGCTCACCGTGACGACGGCGATTTCCTTAACGCCATCGGGATCCGCAACGACGATTTCGAAGACCTGACCAGCACCGAAGTGGCCGAGCCATTACCGCTGCCTGCGTTCGAGCGCGACAAATGGGGTCGCATCGAGGCCACCATCAGCAACGCGGCCAAAGCCGTTGTGCGTCCTGACTTTGTGGACATCGATATTCGCTTCGACCAGTTCCGCGACGAAATCATGTTCGCCCAGGCGGGCTCCGGCCAGTGGCAGGCATTCACCGATGCGGACTATGCGCGCCTGCGCATCACGATGGAAAAGCGAGGCTTTAAGCCTGTTGGGCGTGAGCTGATACGCGACGTTGTCCTGCTGGCCGCTGACGAACAGCCTTTCGACTCGGCGACTACCTGGCTGAACGGGCTGGAGTGGGACGGCGTGCCGCGTATCGAAACTTTCTACCATACGCACTTCGGTACCGCCGACACGCCATACACTCGCGCGGTGTCCATGTACATGTGGACGGCGCTGGCGGGCAGGGTGCTGGAACCCGGCGTCAAAGCCGATATGGTGCCGATCCTTGTCGGTCCCCAGGGCTGCGGTAAATCCTCCGGCGTGGAGGCGCTTAGCCCCGACCCGGCATTCTTCACTGAGATCTCATTCGCTGAGAAAGACGACGACCTCGCACGCAAGATGCGCGGGCGCCTGGTGGCGGAGATTGGCGAGCTGCGCGGACTCAATACCAAAGAGCTGGAAAGCATCAAGGCATTCGTGACGCGCACGCATGAGAACTGGATCCCTAAATACCGGGAGTTCGCCACGCAGTTCCCGCGTCGCCTGGTGTTCGTCGGTACCACCAACGAGGACGAATTCCTCGCTGACAAGACCGGTAACCGCCGGTGGTTGCCCGTTGAGGTGTCGAAAGTCGACGTGAAAGCGATAAAAACCGACCTCCTTTTGCTGTGGGCTGAGGCCCGCGAGACGTTTAAGCGCCTTGGCGGCATCCAGTTCCGCGATGCTGAGCGGCTCGGTGCGAGTGTCCATGAGCAGTACACCATTAAGGACGCGTGGCTCGAAACGGTCGAGAAATGGCTCGACACGCCCGACCTGATGACTAACGACATTCCTCGAAATTGCGAATTTTTACGCGCTAGCGACGTTCTGCGCGATGCGATTGGCTTAAACCCCAGCCACATCGGAAAACGTGAAGAAATGCGAATTAGCAATGTTTTGCAAAATTGCGGTTATTCGCGAGTTACTCGACGCGTTGAAGGCAAATTAATGAAGATTTGGCAGCGGGCGTAACCACCTGTTACCACCTTAAAGTTGAGGCGGTAACAATTTAACTAATTGAAATTTAATGAATGTTACCACTGTTACCACTGTTACCACCTATTTACTAGAAACCCCATATATATATATAAGTCGATTTGGGAAAAGGTTATAGAAAGGCGGTAACAGTGGTAACAGGTGGTAACACGTCGAACATGTAATTTTTTGCGGGTAGCGATATGCAAACACGATTTGATCCCACCACGGCGATTAACGAGCGCCAGAAGCTCAATAAAATCGCTCTCTATGCTCGCGCGTGCGCGCGTTTTGCGAGGTGACCCATGCCAGTTGTTGCAACGTTCAAAACAGACTGGTTCCGGGTGATTAACGACATCACGCGCAGCGGTATTCCCCTGCAGGAGATTGCCAGAGAGCTCGACGTGTCGAAGTCTGCTATCATCGGCTGGAAGCAGGGCGCAGCACCGAACCACCATACGGGCGAAGCGCTGATAGATTTCTGGTGCTACGTGACACAGCGCCCACGCTCCGAACTGCCAGCGCAGGTCACATCACGGCGTTTTGTTTACGCCTGGCGATCGAAGCGTCTGGCACCATGAAAACTTGCAAAAACAGGGCGTTCACCGATAAAAAACGCTATGCAAAAACCGCCCTGTTTTATGCACGATTTATGCAGTCCATTTTCACCACTTCCAGCAAGTAAACCGCAACAAATAAACCCTTCACGCATTTAACGTAATGAGTCCACTTTTGCTGGTGCGCGCAACGTCCATTATGTTAAATCGGCCCTGTTTTTAACAAATCTTCCATTTGGTCGGGATCCCGACCGCGACCCCATTTCACACTTACGGCTCAATCATCACAGGAGCCACCACAATGGGCCGACCAAAGAAACCTATCGAAGTACCGGGGCAGGAACCTGAAACGGGCGCAGAGCAGCAGACAGACGCAGAGAACCGCCTTACCGCGACTGGGATCCTGACCCTTAACGCTGACGGCCAGCGCGCAGAGCAGGAGGTTATCCAGCAGCGCGTTGCCAGCCTGCTGGACGATACCGCACTTGCTGAGCGCAATACTCTGCTGGGTACCATCAACGAGCAGGGCGCAGCCATCATCGCCCGCTTTGAAGAGCTGGCCTTCACCGACCTGGCTGACCAGCAGCTGACCGACAATCTTGAATTCCTCCAGCTCGTCAAAAAAGCCACCACGGCGGAGCCAGCCGCGCCACTGGGCTACGTGACGAACGACGAGGGTAAACCTCAGCCTGTGACGGGTAAGCCCGTTCTGACTGAGCACGGCTGGCACGTTCCGGGCTAAAAGGGGAAGCGTTATGTGTGGAGGTGGAGCACCAAAGGTCGTACAGACCGACCCGCAGGCCGAAGCGGATGCAGCTGCCGACGCAGCGGCAAAAGCGGCAAACGCAGATGCTGCAGCGCGCAAGAAGCGCAAGAAAGGCTCGTCCCTTCTCGCCAGTGGCGCAGAGGGTGCAGCTGATTCTGGCAGCTCTCTGCTGTCATCTGGCGCGCAGGCAGCGCAACAGAAAAACACTCTGGGGGCGTAACTGATGGATGAACTCGCCGTTAAGCTGATTAAGCGTTCCGACACGCTGAAAGCCAACCGTCAGCAGCATGAAAGCGTCTGGCGCGAGTGCTATGACTACACCTATCCGCTGCGCGGCGCGGGATTCTCTGACGAAGTGCTCGACGCTCAGAGCGCAAAACACAAGGTGGCGAAGCTACTGGATGGCACCGCCACCGACAGCGCACGCATGCTGGCCTCTGCGCTCATGTCCGGCATGACCCCGGCAAACGCGCAGTGGCTGAATCTAGACAGCGAATCGCTGCCGGACGATGCCAAAGCCTGGCTGTCCGAGTGCGCCACGCTGGTATGGGAAAATATCCACGCCGCCAACTTCGACGCCGAGGGCTACGAGGCCAATCTCGACGTGGTATGCGCTGGCTGGTTCGTCCTGTACATCGACGAGGACCGCGAAGAGGGTGGCTACACCTTCCAGCAATGGCCGCTGGCACAGTGTTATGTCACGTCCACCCGCAAGGATGGCATCGTGGACACGATCTACCGCCGCTACCAGCTTACCGCTGAGCAGGCCATCAAAGAATTCGGCGCGGACAAGGTCAGCGAAAAGATCCGCGACGCGGCGAAGAAAAAGCCCGACGATAAATTCGATTTCCTGCACTGCATTTTCCCGCGCGAAACCTACATGGTCGATGCCCGCCTGGCGAAGAACATGCGCTTTGCGTCGTACAACGTCGACGTGAGCAACAAGCAGATTGTGCGTGAATCTGGTTATCACGAATTCCCGTGCTGCGTGCCGCGCTGGATGAAAATCCCCGGCGGCTCCTACGGCATCGGCCCGGTGTACGACGCGCTGCCGGACTGCAAAGAGCTGAACGAAACCAAACGCATGGAGAAAGCCGCGCAGGATCTGGCTATCTCCGGCATGTGGATTGCCGAGGACGACGGTGTACTCAACCCGCGTACGGTCAAGGTAGGCCCGCGTCGCATCATCGTGGCGAACAGTACCGACAGCATGAAACCGTTGCTGACAGGTGCAGATTTCCAGGTAGCGTTCACCGCAGAAGATCGCCTGCAGGCATCAATCCGCAAAATCATGATGGCCGACCAGCTGCAGCCTCAGGACGGCCCGGCCATGACCGCCACCGAGGTGCACGTGCGCGTCGCGCTGATTCGCCAGCTGCTCGGCCCGGTCTATGGACGGTTCCAGGCTGAATATCTCCAGTTGCTGGTGGTGCGCTGCTTTGGCATCGCTTTCCGCGCTGGCATCTTCTCCCCGCCGCCGGAGAGCCTGCAGAACGCCAATTTCAACGTGCGTTACATCTCGCCTCTGGCACGCGCCCAGAAGCTGGAAGACGTAACGGCAATCGAGCGCCTCGGCGCTAACGTTGCGAATCTCGCTGGTATCAGCCAGGACGTTGTTGATCTGATTGACACCGACGAGGCCACGCGCGTAGTGGCTGATGCGCTCGGCGTCCCGGCCAAAGTTATTCGATCATCCGATGCTGTGGCGGACCTCCGCAACCAGCGCCAGAAAGCACAGCAGCAGGCGGCTCAGCAGCAGCTCATGATGCAGGCTGGCACTGAGGCGGCAGGAGCCGCAGGGCAGACCGCTGGCGCGGCAATCGGGCAACGACTGGCAGGTAACCAATGAGAATAAAACAGGCCACACCTCAGGACTTTAAGCGCATTTTCGAAGAAATGCCTGGTGGCTCTCAGGTGCTGGAAGAATTAACGCGCCGCTTCGGGCGTGCGGCGTACGTCCCCGGCGGTACCGAGGGCGACCGCGAAACGTGTTACAGGGCAGGGCAGCGATCCGTACTGGATTACATCCTGCGCGAAATCAACAAGGCCGATGGAGTAGAAGACGATGTGGAAGCTTAAACACTTATTCATGAATGCTGAGCCTGGCGCAGAACAGCCTGGCGGTGGTAACGGAGGTGGTGAAGATGGCGGCAATAATCCGGGTGCTGGTGAACCTTCTGGTAATTCTCTGCTCAGCACCGGCGCGGGCGAGCCGGGTGCTAATGACTGGCTACCTGAGAAATTCCGCGTTATGGGCGAAGACGGAAAGCTCAGTATTGAAAGCTCTGCCCGCAAACTGGCGGAAAATTACACTCACCTTGAAAAACGCATGGGGAGCGGCGACGCACCGCCGAAAACGGCAGATGAGTATGCACCTAAGGTAGAGGTTGAGGGGTTCAACTGGGAAGAATTCAAAGCCGATCCGCGCATGCAGGGCTTCATGAAAACAGCCCACGCCAAAGGCATCACCAACGATCAGATGAGTTTTATCCTGGGCGAATACGCGCAGCGCGCTCCCGAGCTGGTGGGCGGTGCCGCGGCTCTGGATGCAGAATCTGCAACCACGCAGCTGCGTGAAGTGTGGAAGACTGACGCAGAGTTCAAGCAAAATATCGGTCTGGCTTTCCGTGCGTTTAATTCGCTGGTTGACGACGCCGACAAAGGCCGCATTGACGAGATCGGCAATAACCCGATGGTTATCCGCATGCTGGCTAAAGTCGGTGCTGAAATGCAGGAAGATGCGCCAGCGGGCGGCGATGTGAACCTCGAAGAGCAGCAGACCATTCGCGACCTGATGAAATCCCCGGCGTACATGGACCCCAAAAACCCAGACCACGAACGCGTTTCTGCGAAGGTCAAAGCGTATTACCAGAAACGTTACGGCGATCAAACTGTAGCGTGACATGTCACAGAGCCAACACCAAAAGCCAGCGGGTCAGGCTGGCTTTTTCATTTGGTCGGGATTCCGACCGCACACCTCGCTAACAATCTCCCCACAACCAGCCCGGCGGGGACGCCGGATAACTGAATTTTCCCGCAGTGCGTAAGCGCCACGCGCATTGTGTTAATCGGGCCGGGCAACCGACAACCCAGCAGGCGATATTTTCTGAAGTGATTGTTATGCCATTTGATGCCAATAAGAACATGATCACCGCTGCGTTTATTACTCAGTTTCATGATTCTTTCGAAATCGCCGCGCAGCAGAAGGATTCCCGCCTGCAGGCTGCGGTAAACGACCGGGGGATGATCACCGGCGAGGCGTTCACCATCAACGATATGGGCACCATCGAAATGACGCAGATCACCACGCGTTTCGGTGACACCGTATGGGACCTGCCAGAAGCTGGCACCCGTAATGCGTTGATGGCGGACTACGGTGTATTCGTACCCGTTGAAAAACGTGACCTGCGTAAACTGCTGGCCGACCCTCAGGGGCCATATCTGCAGCTGACCCTGGCGGCCTCCAACCGCAAAAAAGACGATATAGTCTATCGCGCTCTGCTTGGTTCGGTGCTGCGTAAAACGTCCAGCACTGGTGCGTACACCCCTGTGGCACTGCCAGCATCGCAGAAAATCGTAGCTGGCGGCACGGGCATGACCAAAGCCAAGCTGATCGCGGCGAAAGCGATGTTCCGCCGTAACGAATGCGACGAACAGAACGGTGAAGAGCTGTATATCACCTACAACGCCGACATGCTGACGCAAATCCTCAGCGATACCACGCTGACTTCTGCCGACTTCATGGCGGTGAAAATGCTGCAGGAAGGTGCTGTGTCCGGCAATTGGCTCGGCTTTAAGTGGCTGGCTTACGAAAAACTGGATTCTGTGACCGCAGGCTCTCCGGCCGTGACCACAAAAACCGCCGTTGCATGGTGTAAATCTGCTGTGCATTTCGGTACCGGCGCTGAGTACAACGTCGATATTGGTCCGCGTCGCGATAAAAATAACACCATTCAGATCTCTGTTGATGCGTCTTACGGTGCTGGCCGTGCTGACGAGAAAAAAGTCGTCGCCATCGATTTTGTTGCTTAATGCCGCTGGTGTTTTTGCCGGGGTACACCCCCGGCCTTTTTTCATCTGAGGTTCTGCCATGACTTCGAGTGTTTCTATCTGCTCAAACGCACTTCTGGCGCTGGGTGCACACCCGATAAATGATTTCGACGAAGACACGGATCATGCCCGTCTTTGCGCCAACCTTTACCCTACTGTCCGCAATAAATTACTGCGTGCTCACCCGTGGAACTGTGCGATAAAACGCGTTGTGCTCTCGCCTGTCAGTGCCGCGCCTGTCTTCGGGTACGGTTATCAGTTTTCGCTGCCGGGTGATCTGATTCGCGTCCTCTCCGTGGGAGAGCCACGGGATGATGCTGATTACCGTATTGAGGGGGGCCGGCTGCTGGCTAACGTCGATGCGATTCGTCTGCGTTATATCTACCGTAACGAGGATGAGTCTACATGGGATGCCGCATTGGTGGATGTTGCTGAAATGATGATGCAGTCCAAACTGGCATACGCGGTGACCGGGTCAGCCAGCCTGCGCGATAGTCTGGCACAGGAGGCTGCATTCCTTCTTAAACAGGCAAAAGCCGTCGATGGGCAGGAAGACCCGCCGGAAGAGCTGGGCGGTTACCCAACTTATGAGTCGAGGTTCTGACATGCGCGCGAACCTTATAAAAACCAATTTTACAGCTGGCGAAGTTTCCCCTCGCCTGATGGGGCGCGTTGACATTGCCCGCTACGCCAATGGCGCGAAGGTTATCGAAAACGCGGTGGTGGTCGTGCAGGGTGGTGTTGTCCGCAGACCTGGCACCCGTTTTGCGGCAGCCACAAAATTTGGAAATAAAAAATCCCGCCTTATTCCCTACGTGTTCAACCGTTCCCAGGCCTACATGCTTGAATTTGGCGACGGCTACATGCGTATCTATCAGAACGGTAAGCAGCTGGTTAACGGCGACAATACGCCTTATGAAATCGCCAGCCCATACACCGCCGATATGTTGTCTGCTGTGAATTATGTGCAGGGTGCTGACACTATGTTCCTGGTGCATCAGTCCGTGAAACCTCACCGCCTGCAGCGCCGTGGTCAAAAAGACTGGGTGCTCGAACCTGCACCGTTCATCGTAGAGCCGTTTGACGAGGTGCGCGATACACCGCAGAAATGGTGTAAGCCATCCGTCAAAGAATTCGTAGGCTCTGACATTACGTTGACCCTGAGCGATGCTGACCCGGGGAGCAGCGCTACACCGCCTTTTACTGGTGCAGGCTGGGTCGCTCAGGACGTTGGCTCTTACGTTCGTCTTAATGGTGGTCTGGTTCTGATTAAAAGCATCACCAGCGCGCAGATTGCCGTCGGTACCATCCGCAGTGACTTAACGGCAACGCAGGCTGCATCACCGGGATCATGGACGCGTGAGGACACGGTCTGGACCAATGAATTTGGGTACCCCGGTGCGGTGACACTTTACCAGCAGCGCCTTGTACTGGCTGGTTCGCCAAAATATCCGCAAACAATCTGGTGGAGCGAAACAGGCGTTTATCTGTCCTTTGAGATTGGTACCGAAGATGATGACGCGATCAGCTTCACGCTTTCTTCTGACCAGCTCAACCCGATTGTGCATCTGGCACAGATGAATACCCTGATTGCACTGACCTACGGCGGCGAGTTTACGATCACCTCCGGCAACGATGCAGCTATTACACCGACCAATATCTCGGTAAAAAATCCGAGCCCGTACGGCTGCAACGGGATCCGCCCGGTGCGCGTTGGTACCGAAATCATGTTTGTGCAGCGCGCTGGCCGCAAACTCTACGCAGTAGCGTACGACCCCGACAGCTTTGTTTCATATTCAGCAAACGATATGACGGTGCTGGCCGAACACATCACCGCGGGTGGTGTGCTGGATATGGCCTATCAGCAACAACCAGACGCGTTTATCTGGATGGTTCGGGCTGATGGCGTTGCAGTTACGATGGCTATTGACCGTGGTCAGGATGTTATTGCCTGGTCCAGACAGGTCACCGACGGCGCATTTGAGTCAGTGGCTACCATCCCGTCCGATTCCGACGATGTGGTTTATGCGATCATTCGCCGCGAGATAAACGGTCAGGTTGTTCGTTATGTTGAGGTGTTCGACAGCAAGCTTTATACCGATGCAGCTGTTACCGGGACAAGTAGCGCAGGTTCCGATATATGGACCGGCCTTTCCCACCTTGAGGGCCAGACGGTTGACGTAGTTGCCGACGGTGCTGTTATGCCTCAGTACACAGTTTCCTCAGGCCAAATCACCCTCTCGCGCAAGGCTAAAAACGTAGAAATCGGCCTGCACTTCGAAAGCACGATCGAAACGCTTTCCCCTGAGGTTCAGACGACGGAGGGTACCACGCAGAACGCGAAGAAGCGCACCAGCGAAGTGACGATGCGTTTTCTCGATACTACAGGTGCAGAGTGCAACGGCCAGGTTATTCCGTTCCGTCGGTTCGGGCCGAAAATCCTCAACCAGCCCGCGCCACTTTTCACCGGCGATCATTTCTGGGGAAAACTCGGCTGGGAGCGCGGGGAAGACACCTTGACAATTCAGCAGCGCCAGCCGCTGCCATTCCATCTTCTCGCAATCATTTTCACGTTCACCAGTAACGGGGGCTGACATGGTACGTAACGCAACGGCCGGGGATATTCCGGCGCTGATTGAACTGGGTGCGCGGATGTATATCGAATCCCGCTATTCGCAGAATTCCCCCTTTGATGAGGAAAAGTGTGCAGACCTGGCACGCAGCATTATCGCGTCACCCGCAGGGTGCGTGTTGGTTGCCGAAAAAGACGGTGTTGTCATCGGCTGGATGGCTGGCGGGATTGCTGAGCAGTGGTTCAGCCGCCAGTTAATGGCCTTTGAGTATGGGCTCTTTGTCGCCCCAGAGCATCGCGGCGGCACTGCTGGCCCGCGTCTCGCTAAAGCATTTATCAACTGGGCGAAAGAACACGGCGCAGCGCTCATAAATATGGGTATCACTACGGGCGTACATGAAGAACGTACCGGAGAAATGTATTCCCGTCTTGGCCTGAAACGCTCTGGCTTGCTGTATTCAATGGAGGTTTAAAAATGTGTACTGGCGTGGAAATTGCGGCTATCGGCGCATCTGTTCTTGCTGCCGGCGGAGCGGTTTATAGCGGACAGCAACAGAAGAAAATGTCCAACTATCAGGCCGCACAGGCGGAAGCCGACGCCGAAGCTGCGCAGGCAGCAGCGCGGGTAGAGGCCGATCGCATCCGTAAAGCGGGGCGGGCACAGGCCGCCGCAGCGCGCGCTTCTCTTGCAGGGTCTGGGGTGGACACGGGGGAAGGTACGGCGCTGCGTATTCAGTCTGAGATCGTCGGTGATGCCGAGCAGGATGCTTACCAGACCATTTTGAATGGTACTAACCAGGGCGCCAGGCTGAATGCGCAGGCGTCCGCAGACCGCATTAGCGGCCGTAATGCTTCAACATCGGGCTACATCAGCGCAGGCAGTTCTCTACTGAGCGCTGGTGGTACGGCGTATAACGGCTGGAAAAAAGCAGGGAGTAAATAACCGTGAGAATTCCAACGGGTAATTTTGGCAACGTTACGCCACAGGCTAACCAGACTCGCATCGGTGTCAGTAATGTCGGCCAGATCGGTAATGCTGTTGCTGGTCTGGGGGCCGTGCTGGGGCAGACTGCAGAGGATTTCCAGCGTACGCAAGATAAAGCAGATGTGGCGGCCACACAGGCAATACTCACCGATCTTGATGCGAAATCCAGCGACCGATGGGAAAACCCAGAGACGGGCGCGTTAGTCACCCGGCAGGGGTTCAAGTCCTCCGGGGTAGGACTCGATATGGATAAGCTGGATTCCTCAGACTATGAAGAAGCCAGAAAGCGCGTACCGCAAAGCCAGCTGCAGTATTTTGACGCCCAGTGGAAAGCCGGACAGATTCGTCGCGCCAGCACCTACAACAGCTTTGAGCGCAGCCAGACAGAACAGGCCCAGCGCCAGCAGCTTGACGCAACGGTTAAATCATCCGTTGAGCAGGAAGCGGGGGCATTTGACGATCCGCAGGCTGCTGCGTTAATTCGTGGTGCACGGCAGCACTCAATTTCATTGTATGGCCAGGCACAGGGATGGTCACAGGAGCAAATCGATCAGGCGGTTTCTGAGGCCAATTTGCGGGCTATGGACCAGCGAGCCCAAAACTATGCGGTAACCAATCCTCAGGGCTGGTTAAATGGCGATTTTCCCGTGAAAGATGCCGGTGCGCTAGATATGCGCGCCATCGGGATTGTTGAATCTGGCGGTAAGCATTTCAATGCTGACGGCAGTATTATTACTTCTCCCGCAGGTGCACAGGGGAAATACCAGCTTATGCCGGACACGGGTAAAGAGCTGGCGGCGAAGCGCGGTGTAGAATATAACCCGGCAGACGAAGAGCAAAATGCCCTACTGGCGAGCGATTACGCAAACCAGCTTTACGGCAAATATGGTTCTGAGACTCTGGCTGGTGCCGCTTATAACTGGGGCATGGGTAACGTTGACAAACTGATCGACAAAGTGGGCGACCCGCGCAAGGGTGAAATTTCCGAGTCTGATTTTATCAGGAAGCTTCCCTCTGAAACTCGCGGATGGCTGGCCCGATACCGTAAAAACAAAACAGGCCTCGATCCTGTTTCTGTTAACAAAATCGATAACATTGCTGAGTCAAAAATCCGTGAGCAACGTACGGCTCTGCGCGAGCAAATAGACCCCATCCTGAATAATACGATGGTGCAGCTGTATAACGGCGAAGTGCCTGATGCGATGCCCGATAAAGCCTCTATCATGTTTGCGTATGGTGAGCAGGGGGCAAAGGCTGTTAAGCAACTCGACATCGCGATCAACAACGCCAAAACCTTCCAGGCGATACAGTACGTTTCCCCAGAACAGCAGCAGGCTGAAATTGCGAAGTTAAAGCCCGAGGCAAACGATCCGGATTATGCGCTGAAACTTGATGCTTACGGCAAACTCGGCTCGCTGGTGCTAAAAAGTAATGAGGTGATACAGGCGCAGCGTGATATCCGTCGTTTTAACGAAGCGTTGTCTATGGGCGAGAAACTTGACCCTACCAATAAATCCATGCAAAAAGCCGCCGACGCGACGCCGACGGCGCAAAATTTCCGTATTAACGACGCCACTACCCACGACGGGATCGTACAGCAGGTGGCCCAGACCGGGATCATCCCTTCGCAGGTAACCACCCAGTTATCGGCGATTTCCCGCGCGCGCAGTCCTGAGGCGGTCCGTCAGGGGGCCGAGTTATTTAATCGTCTCTATGACACAGATCCCGCGTCCGTTGGCGACATGCCAAAGGATATGCAGGGATTTTATCTTACTGTTAAGCAGCTTACCGATTCTGGCATGGCATCCGAAACCGCTATTGAACAGGCGCAGAATCTGACCTACAACCAGACCGATGCGCTCAAGGCGCAGCTGGCGTCGACCCAGAGCACCAAGGAGTATAAAAAAGACCGCGGTAAGGCGATGGATTCTGCGGTGAGCAGTATGTCGCAATGGTTCCGGTTCGATCCCTCTGCAGACGATCAGACACCCGAGGCTGCGCGGTTCCGCAACGATTACCAGTCTCTGTATGACATCAACTACCGCACAACCGGCGGTAATGCAGATGCAGCGAAGAAAATGACAAACCAGCAGATCGCCCGTACATGGAGCATAAGCGAGGTAAACGGCGGCGCTAAGTTCATGAAATACGCGCCTGAGGCACTTTATAACTACGGTCCGTCAGGCTGGCATGCGGCGCAGTGGAAAGAAGAAAAAGAAAGCCTGATGTACGGCGAACGCAAGGGCGACATCATTACCAGTCCGGCCCAGTTGGGTATCACTTCCGGTAGCGCAGTGCCGGTTACCAGCAAAACGCCAGAGTCACGAATTGGCGGCGAACTGGAGATTACCCCTGATGTGCTGACGGCCCGCAATGGCGATTACGCCATCATGGTGCGGACAAAAGACAAGGACGGTATTGAAGCGGTGCAGCCGTTCTACGACAAATTTGGCAGGCCGATGCGCTGGAAGCCGTCCTTAGAAGAGTGGGCGCCATACAAAAAAATGCAGGAAGAGCGTGAAGAGCATGATCGCAATGAGCTGCAACGCGGTCAGGATATTCGCGGATTCAAAGATAAGCACCGCGCGCTCGACGAACAATATAAGCGCCTGCACAACGAGCGTATGGACAGGGTTAAAAATTACTTTTCGTGGAGCACTGAATAATGCCGGTATACGCCACTCCTGAAGAACTGAATAACGGATTCACTCCGACGGGTAATGTCCTGGCGGCACCTACAGGATTTGATGTGCCTTTACCCGAAGGTACCAACCCTGAGCCTCAACAGGATGAGCCCTCTGTCTGGGGGGCAGCATTTCGCCAAAATAACCTGCTTGGCGAAATGTTCCGCCCGGCCAAACAGTTTGAGCCGGTAGAGGGTTATAACCCTTATGCGGATAAAACCGAGCTGCACGGGTACGAACAGTGGGGCTCGGCGTTTGCTGATTCCCGATCGCCGGAGGAGACCGCCTGGCTGAAACAACAGATTGACGACGAAAACGAGGACCGCAGGGTACTTTCCGAGGCTGGCGGCGAAGGTGTCCTCGCCAGCATTGCAGCCGGAGTGGTAGACCCTGTCACCGTAGCTTCCATGTTTATCCCCGGTGCGCAGGGCGGCGCGGTTGCCCGTATCGCGTCGCAGGCTGCAATCGGTGCAGCTGCAACAGCAGCGAGCGAGGTTGCACTAAATAACCAGCAGATCACCCGCACATGGGGGGAAAGCGCTTCCCACGTCGCAGCGGGTGCGTTGATGAGCGGCGTATTCGCTGCTGCCGGGGCTGCGTTATCGCCATCTGTTCGCACTGCGGCCACGCGCGAAGTGGCTGACGCGCTCGATAATATGAGCATCACGTCAGCGACGGACACAGCTGCTGCCTCGCTCCCCGAAGGGGGCAGCGTCGGCGCGGCGAGAATCAGTGAGGCAACGCTCGAGGATCTCACTCCTGCAGCTGGCGGTCCGGTTGGTAAACTGGCACGCAAGGCGGGCAGTTATCTGACGCCGTTCACCCGTCTTATGGAGTCACCGTCCAAAACCTCCCGCCGTACGGCGCTGGAGCTGGCAGAAAATAACTACACACTGTAGGGTAACGCCCGGGGTATTGAGACACCTGTCGCGGCAGAAACCCGCGTTCGCGGGTGGCGTCGTGAAGAGGCCGCCGTCGTGGTGACGAACAAGCAGGCCTACAGCCAGTATAAAGCCGCTGGCGGTGACCTGAGTTTTTCCCAGTTCCGAGAGGAAGTCGGTAACGCCATGCGCAGTGGCGATGTGCATGCTAATCCGGTTGTGCAGGAAGCGGCGCAGGCAATGCGCACCGTGGTTAACCGGGTGAAAGTGGCGCAGCAAAAGCTTGGCCTGCTGCCGCCCGACGAGGAACTGAAAGCCATCGGCCAGGAAAGCTATTTCCCCCGCGTGTACAAAGTCGGCAAGATCGTCAACGAGCGTGATAAATTCCGCGAGATGCTGGTCGACTGGTGGTCGCGCGGCGAAAAAACCATGTCCCGCGAAGAGGCGGAAATTACTGCTGATGCCACGATCAACAAAATCGTCGGCGCAAAAATTCCTCAGGATTTTGCGAACGTCTTTATGGTGAAAGCGGCAGGCAGCACCCGGTCGCGTACGCTCAGCGTTCCCGATCGCCTGATGAAAGATTATCTGGAGAGCGACGCCAATTATGTACTGCAGCGTCATATCCGCGAGGCGTCAGCAGAGGTTGAGCTGACGCGCGCATTCGGTAACAAATCGCTGGAAAAGCAGCTCAAGGATATTCAGGATGAATACGATGCGCTGATGCGCCAGAACCCCAAAGACCAGGCGAAGCTGGCGAAAGCCCGCGATAACGATATTCGTGATATCACTGCGCTGCGCGACCGTCTGGCGGGTACCTACGGCATGCCGGACGATCCATCATCATTTTTCGTACGTGCTGGCGCGTTCCTTCGCAGCGCTAACTTTGTCACCAAGCTGGGTGGTATGACCGTTTCCGCTATTCCTGATCTCGCCCGCGGTGTGATGGTTAACGGGTTTGGCAATACCATGCGCGGCTACTCTGCGCTGATAACCCGGTCGCCGGCATTCAAGGCCAGCCGGGCCGAACAGTTAAAAATGGCCGTCGGGCTGGAAACTATCCTGCATACCCGTGCGCGTACGATGGGTGACCTGGTAGACAGTTCCGCCCGCACTACAGCGGTAGAGGCGGGAATGGAGCGCGTCACTGATGCGTTCGGCAAGCTCACGCTGATGGGCCACTTCGACGATATGAACAAATCGGTAAACGGCATGATCACCTCCGACGGAATTCTGTCCGGCGCGTTCGCTGGCCGCCGCCTTGCCAAACTCGGCATTAACGACAATATGGCCGCGCGTATCCGCAGCGAATTCGAAAAGCACGGTGAGGTTATCGATGGCTGGCATATCGGTAATTTTGAAAAATGGGACGATCAGCACGTGGCGGGGGTATTTCAGTCTGCTGTACTCAAGGACGTTAATAACACCGTTATCACGCCGGGGATCGGCGATACGCCATTATGGGCCAGTACGCCACTGGGTAAGACCATCTTCCAGTTTAAATCTTTCGCTACCGCATCCTACAACCGCGCTACACTGGGCGGCCTACAGGAGGGAACGGGTCAGTTTTATTACGGTACCGCTTTCCAGATTGGTCTCGGCGCACTGACATACGCGCTGAAACAGTCTGCAAATGGTAAAGAGGTTGACTGGTCGCCTCAGAAACTGGCCATTGAGGGTATCGACCGTTCCGGTATTCTCGGCCCGCTGATGGAATATAACAACATGGCAGAAAAAGCCTCCGGCGGTATGGTGGGACTGGGTGCACTGCTCGGTACCGGAACGCAGTCACGTTATGCCAGCCGTGGTTTTATCGGCTCTGCGCTTGGGCCAACGTTCGGCCTGCTCGATACCGTTACCGATGTGACCGCTGGCGTGCTCAACGGTGATGCTGGCGATCGGGTACTGCATAACGTGCGTACGCTGCTGCCGGGTAACAATCTGTTCTGGATCGCTCCACTGATAAATCAGGTCGACCCCGGCATGCGTTAATGGCAAGGGTAAGGCTACGTGTAATATAGCCTTACCTTTACTTTTTAAAATAATTGTTTAAACGTCTGATATAACCTTCACAGCCACCCATATTACCATCGTAATTGTAGTTCTTGATGGTGCCTTTCATATCTGTCGCTATCTGGATTTTGCACGCATACTCAACAGGGACGTATCCCGTTTCTGTTGTTGTGCCATAAAAAGAAGTATTTCCAACAGTGCCGAATGTGGTTTGCGGTGTGGAATACATCGCTACCCCATTGGTTTTATTAGCCCATGTATAAACTTTGGTGTCGTCAAACTGTTGTTCTTGTGTCGGGTAGCCGAGAGCCTCGAAAGCAACGCTTTTGTCTTTTCCTTTAAGAGCATTTAAGCCTTCATCCATTTGCCCGAATGTTGCACATCCAGTGAGCATCAGGACCCCATAAAGTATTGCTTTTTTCATTAATTTTCTCCTTGTTAAAGTCAGGATTCCGACCTTGAAAAGAATACACCATAGCTCTGGGATAACAACGGGGCTTTTTTATGCATCAGGATTACAAAACACGCCTTAGTGCGCTTAGCGATAAACTCACCGACGCGGTGCTCGAAGAAGCCGATCCGGATAACTGGCCGGGGGCGGGGAAGAGACCGAGCGAGCTGACCAAAGACGAACGCGGCGACCGCTACTGGGACAAGAAAAACGCAGCGGCATCGCTGACGCTGCTGATTAAAGTGCATTCTCTTATCGGTATGCAGACGCGCGGCGGTACGCCTTCTGATAACCCCGGGCAGGATGATGAAGCTTTTGCGCTGGGTCAGCAGGTATCGAAGGCTGAGCGTGAAGCGGCCGCAATTATTGAGCGTCTGCAGAAAGGGAAAAAATGATTTCGTTCCTCGCCTTCTTTCTAATGTGGGCGGAGCGAATGAACTGGGACGTTCCGGACTGCCACTACCAAGCCTGCCACTGGCTGGAGCATCGCGGCAACCTCGCGGTGCTTCGCTGTTTCCGTGGTTTCGGTAAATCAACCATCCTTGCGGTCTATAACGCCTGGCGATACTACTGCGATCGTCAGTACCGTATTTTGCACCAGTCTGAATCCGACGGTACCGCGTACAAAACCAGCCGAGATACGCAGAACGTTCTGCGCAACCATCCTTTGACCAAAGGCATGTTACCGGACGGGCAGGGCACGGTAGAGCAGTGGTGGGTCAATGGCGCGCTGGATTTACGTAACGGCAGCATGTACGCAAAAGGCATTCTTTCTAACGTTACCTCCGCCCGAGCTAACGAATGCCAGAACGACGACGTGGAGGTACCACGTAATATCCAGACGCCGGAGGCGCGCGAAAAGCTGCGCTATCGCCTGGGAGAGCAAACCCACATCCTGATCCCCGGCGGCCGTAAGCTCTACATCGGCACACCACACACGCACGACAGCCTTTATGATGAGGTGGAGTCTATGGGCGCTGACTGTCTTACCATCCGGCTGTTTGATAAAGAAAAGCGTATTGAAGCGAAAGAGGCCTCGCAGCTGTGCTACGCCGTGCCTTTTCGCCCGGATTATGTTTTTGCTGGCATCCACAAGGCGGCGCGGCTGTTGGTCGAAAACGTGGATTATAAGCTGACCGCCGACGGCGTTGAGTTTGCGGCCGCACCGGACACGGTTATCGATTTTTATGCAGATTGCGCCTGGCCTGAACGGTTCACCCGTGAAGAAATGGAGAACCGCCGCAAAGAAACCCGCACGATTAACGAGTGGGATAGCCAGTATCAGCTGCACAGTAAACCTGTCGGAGACGTTCGCCTCGACCCTGACCGCATCCGGGAATACAACATTCATCCTCAAATTCGCTATGCGAACCGTACAGCTTCGCTGTGGCTGGGTAACGTGCAAATCGTTGGTGCGGTCGCCTGGTGGGATGTGGCAACCGGTAAAGTTAAGGCCGACGCCTCGGCGTTTTCTCTGGTACTTACCGACGCACGCGGCCACCTGTACTGGCATGTCTGCCAGGAGCTTACGGGAGAGTTGGCGGAATTCGACGATAACGACAAAATTACTGGCGGGCAGGTGGCGCAGATCAAAGAACTGGTTCTTAAATACCAGATCCCGGTTGTATGCGTTGAGGTAAACGGCCCCGGCAGCTTCGCAGGTAAGTTATTGCGTCAGGCGCTAAAGGGGACTGGATGCGGGGTTCGTGAGGAATTCAGTGTTGCCAATAAACAAAAACGCATCCTCGATGCGTTCGAAGCGCCGCTTTCTTCACGATTCCTGTGGGCTCATACCGATGTGCTCGACGGTCCGGTATACGACCAGATGCGTGACTTTAATCCGGTGGTGACCAACCAGCCGGACGACTTTATCGATTCCGGCGCGGGAGCCATAAGTCAGACCCCGGTACGTATCGGGAAAGTGGTCGGGATTCCGACCGGGCATGCGCGCGAAGATTGGCAGTTAAGTGACGGAGATCATCTGGTCGACGTCTATTATTAACCCGCCAGAGGTTCAAATCATGTCGGTACCCAACCAAACGCCATATATCATCTATAACGCAAACGGTCTGACGACTGTATTTCCTTTCGAATTTTATATTATCAACGTCAACGATATACAGGTATCCATAAACGGGACAATGGTTACCAGCGGCTATAGTGTTTCTGGCGCAGGTAATGTTGGCGGTGGAGATGTCATTTTTATCACACCACCCGCCAACGGTTCTGTTGTAATGCTGGAGCGCGTGGTACCGACATACCGGCTTACTGATTATCAGGACAACGGTGACCTGCTGGCCGGCACGTTGAACAAAGATTTCGACCGTCTCTGGATGGCAATTCAGCGCTCCTTTATTTATCTTGGGCTCGCTCTTCGCCGCCCGTTATTTGGTGGCCCATTCGATGCCGAGGGGTACCGGATTGCGAATATTGGAGATCCGGTAAATCTGCAGGATGCAGCGACCAGGAACTATGTCGATAACATTGCGCTGGGTCGTGTTTTACGTGTACCTGAAAGCTCAATTTCTTTGGTTCCACCTCTCGCTCAGCGTGCTAATAAAATACTTGCTTTCAATGATGCGGGTAACCCGATAGTGGTTTTACCTGAGTCTGGCTCAGCATCTGACGTTTTGATCGAGCTGGCAAAACCAACAGGCGCGGGTCTTGTCGGTACGACATCGGGTAAGACTGTCCAACAAGAAATTGATGCCGCTAAGCAGGAAATTGGTAAATTAGATAGCGATATCGATGTAATAAATTACGTAACATATAATGACGCTTCTTTTTATAAAAATTCCCTTGCTGATGGTGGAACTGTTTCAATTGAGTGCTACGGCGACAGCACCATGTGGGGAAGTACATCACTTAACTCTACTGTGCAGAACCCCGTAAACCCACCGGCAGTGTTTCAGCGGACAATGGACCTGTTGTTAGGCACCGGAAAGGTCAGAGTCACAAACAAAGCAATACGTGGAACTGCGCTTTTCTCAATGTTAGCCGGTACAGATGGTAGTGGCAGTACGTTCGAAGCAAAGATGCAGGCAACTACAGCAAGCTTAATATACTGCAATCACGCGCAGAATGACTGCAATTCATTCCTGAGAACGGTAGACCAGTATAAAGACGACCTGATTACTTTCGTTAATATCGTTAGAAAGTACGGCAAAACACCCGTGTTGGTCACGCCAAATATAACCATTGTTCTTGATGGCATTACCGAGGCGATGGCAAAGCGACTTCCTGCATTTGTTGATGCAATGCGATCGGTGGCTAAAGTAATGGGGGTTGATTTAGTTGATAACCACTATTACACCTTTAAAACAACCCGGTATGTGAGAGGTTATGACATCGTCCCTGATGGTGTCCACCCAGGCACTGACGTATACGCAATGTGTGGAAGAAACCTAGCAATTCCACTGATATCTGCACGAATCCTTAAGAAGCCTGGGGACATCAGCGGTCTGAGTAACGTCACATATCGTGATAATATTACGTCTGGCAGGAATTTCAGAAACGCTGACAGCTTGTTCACTAAGCAGCTGTCATGGGATGCAGTGGCATCGCAAACAGGAATCTATTACCCGTTTATCCTTGACAACCCAACTGATGATACAGTTATCGGAATTGGCGGTTTTCAGTGGGGCGGTGGTGGGAAAACGATTATTGGGTACAATGATTCTCTCTCTGATCTAAGACTTAGCGGCACTTTAGACCAGCTAAGGACTGGCGGCACCGACGAGAACGCATTTTATGTCCCTCCAATTTGTAAGCTACTCCCTGGCCTTCAGCTGATAAATATTCTTAACCACTCAGCATCAGGAGGCATCAGCTCGTCATTCTCAGGTATTATTCTGTTTAGCCGGCGGGATGTAAGTTCTGGGTATGTTGATGGATCCGGAAACACCCAAAGCAGGCCTATAATGGTTGGCGATGAAATAACATTCAGCTGTTATGTCAATGCTGGCGCCGGTGTTAACGAAAACCTTTTTGTTCTTACTGAAACGCTTAACACAACCACGGCCTGGCTAACATTGAATAATGGCGCTGGAACGATAACGCTTGGGATGAATGGAGGCGCTACGCTGACTGTAGCAACAGGCGTGCAAACAGGTATGTACAATGTCAGGTTGACGCTAAACACAAACAGAACTGTGAGCATTTTGTTTGGTGCAGTAAGTGCCACCACTGCAGCGGCATCGTCTCCACTGGCAACATGCTATGTGTCGACGCGAGGCCTGTATAACGTAAGGAAGCCATAAGCAATAGAGAATGGTCCCAAAGTGTTGTTTGTGATTTTGTTTGGATGTAGAGTCTGTGCAAACACTATCTTTGGGGCCAATTACGTGCGTAAAAATAACTTCGATATACTTAGGCTTGCGCTTGCTTTGACTGTTATGTTTTTCCATATTGGTGGGCTAACTGGCAATGAGTTTCTTAAGCTCGCGCCAGGAGATCTTGCTGTTAAATGCTTCTTCGTAATAAGTGGTTATTTAATAAGTAAAAGCTACCTCAAAAATAATAATATTTATGATTATACCAAGTCTCGTTTTCTGAGAATATATCCTTTATATTTTGTGTGCGTAACTTCTTGCTTTTTCATTGGAATGCTTATGTATTCCAATGGAGCAATGGCGTATCTCCAGAATGGAGCGGCAAAATATCTTGTGGCAAACCTCGCATTCCTTAACTTCATACAACCAGACCTTCCGGGACTTTTCGCTGACAATCTTAAGAATAGCGCTGTTAATGGTTCTTTATGGACGATAAAGATTGAGGTTATGTTTTATATCTCGGTCCCAATAATTTACGGAATATTTGCCAAATCATTTGGAAGAAGAATAACGGTTGCAGCTATTGCATTGCTGTCCCTGATATCAGCAATCTCCATCGAGATCATCGTTGATAAGTACGGATTGAGCGAGTCTTTAAAAAATCAACTGCCATCCCTTATGATATTCTTCATGGCCGGTGCGGCTTTGAACTTTTTCACACCATCATTCTTAAATGTTAAATATCTGCCATTGCTTTTGGTAGCGCTATACTTCTGCGACAGTCATATCTTAGGTAAGATTATCTATCCTTTTGTTGTTGCTGCATTTGTTTATATAATTGCATTCAAGACAAAGCCTATAGCAATTCATGACAAGATTGGTGATTTGTCCTACGGTGTATATATCTTCCATTATCCAGTCATTCAGTTTATGTATCAGTTTGGGGTGTACCAAAACTTCTATATAGGGTTCATCTCAACCGTAATTACAGTTTTAGCATTGGCATACGCAAGCTGGCATCTAATGGAGAAAAGACTTACGTCTCATAAGCATCCTTTGCCCGCCAAGCAGTACCAAACATCCTGAGACTGATATCTACCCTTCTATCTTCAATAGTCGGGATTCCGACCAAAAACCAGCCTTACCCTCACCACTACCTACAGTGGACCCCACGGGGGTAAGGCATGAGGATGAACCTACAAAACAACTGGTTGTCATGGTTCGGCAACGGTATCACGACAATTGCTGCGTACCTGGGAATTACTACGTTAGACCTGACCTATCTCGTTCTGGCCGTTCTCGGCTTCCTGCTATCCCTTTTGGGCTGGCTTGATCGCCGGGCGAAGATTAAAGCAGATCGCCATGCTTCGGCAGAGCGCCTTGCGTTAGACCGTCAACGCACGCGTGCAGTCATTGAGTTTCTCAGCCGCTCGGATACCCATAATATCGATCAGGCAGACGAGGTTGTCGCCAGGGTACAGCGTGTCTTGGCGGATACGGAGATCCAATCGTGAATAGCAGGACAAAATTAAGTGCCGCTGTTTTAGGGCTTGTACTCGCTGGCGCCCCCGCATCAGTCATTCTCGATCAGTTCCTGAACGAGAAAGAGGGAAACAGCCTTACTGCGTATAAAGACGGCGGTGGCATCTGGACTATTTGCCGTGGCGCCACGATGGTCGACGGCAAACCGGTGGTGCAGGGCATGAAGCTGACGAAGGCGAAATGCGACCAGGTAAACGCCATTGAACGGGATAAGGCTCTGGCATGGGTTGACCGCAATATAAAAGTGCCACTGACCGAGCCGCAAAAGGCAGGGATCGCATCGTTCTGCCCTTACAACATCGGCCCGGGGAAATGCTTACCTTCAACGTTCTATAAGCGACTTAACGCTGGTGACCGAAAAGGTGCGTGCGATGCGATTCGTTGGTGGATTAAAGACGGTGGCCGCGACTGCAGATTGACCAAAGGGCAGAAGAATGGCTGCTATGGTCAGGTCGAGCGTCGGGATCAGGAAAGCGCGTTAGCGTGCTGGGGGATAGACCAGTGACAATTAACCCTACTGTAATTGGCGTTGTGATAATCGCTGGGCTCTCTGTCGCTCTTGTTAAAAGTTGTGCCGATGTCAAAACTATCCAGGCTGATAACAGCGTTCTGCGAAGTGACAATGCTTTGCAGGGCCAGGTCATTTCCACCCAGGCTTTTAACTTCAACCGATTCAATCAGGTTGCTGAACACACTAACAGGCTGAACTCACTTATTGATACCAGCACCGAAGAAACTGTAATCGAATACCGGGAGATCCTCCGCCGTGAAAAAACCTGTGATTTGCCTGTTCCTCTTGATATCGCTCGTGGGCTGCTCGAATACACGTACCGTTTACGTGCCAGCGCAATGCACACCGATCCCAGCAGACCTGACGCAACCAATGATAGTGCCGTTGCCGCCAGCTCAATGACGTACTGTCAGGCCGTTCTCTGGATCAAGCCACTGCTGGCTGTCATTGAGAAGGGCAACAATAATTTTGCTGGCATACGGCAGATAGAAAGGGAACGGAAATAGCTTATTTTGTTCCTCAATCGGGAGCAAAATCAAAACGGGTATCAATTCGGGTATGTTGTCATTATAATAAAATAAAACACAGTAAATACATGGTGTTATTTGCTGTGTTTTACTCCTATTATCGGCACCATTTCAAACTCTTCCCAAGTCTACCGAAATCAACTAAAAGCCCGTATACTGCGGTTTCTGGCTCGTATCTTATCTCCTGTTATCAACTGGACTCAACCGAAATCAAGTTGCAGTTGGGGGCATAAGTGGGGGCATTCTATGTTCGGTCCAGGGAGATGCCCCCAATGAAGCTAAATGCACGACAGGTAGACGCTGCTAAACCCAGAGAGAAAGCCTACAAGCTGGCAGATGGTGCTGGTTTGTATCTTGAGGTTGTGCCCTCTGGTTCTCGATACTGGCGAATGAAATATCGCTTCAATGGAAAAGAGAAGCGTATGGCTTTTGGTGTTTATCCAGCAGTGTCTCTCGCACAAGCGAGGGCGCTACGTGATGAAGCCAAGAAAAAACTGGCCGAGGGTATCGATCCATCGTTTGCCAAGAAAGAAGAAAAGCTGGTTCGAAATGTGCAGCTCAATAATACGTTTCAGGCTGTGGCACTTGAATGGCATGGAACGAAGGTGAGCCGATGGTCAGAAGGTTATGCCTCGGACATTATCGAAGCCTTTAATAAAGATATTTTTCCCTATATCGGCCAACAACCGGTGAATGAAATCAAACCGCTGGTTCTGCTTAATGTACTGCGTCGAATGGAAAGCCGTGGCGCGACAGAGAAGGCTAAGAAGGTTCGCCAGCGCTGCAGCGAAGTTTTTCGTTACGCCATCGTTACCGGCCGTGCGGAATACAATCCGGCAGCAGATCTAACCAGCGCGATGTCAGGGCATGAATCGAAGCATTACCCCTTCCTTACCGTTGAGGAGTTACCAGACTTCTTTAAAGCCCTATCCTGCTATACCGGAAGCCCGCTGGTTGTGCTTGCCGCACGTTTGCTGATCCTTACGGGAGTTCGTACCGGTGAGCTTCGAGGTGCTTTCTGGAATGAGTTTGATCTTGAGAAAGCGGTGTGGGAGATTCCTGCCGAGCGAATGAAGATGAAACGGCCTCATCTTGTCCCCCTCTCTACCCAAGCGATGGAGATCGTACAGCAGCTCAAAGTGATGACTGGGCAATATCTACTGGTATTCCCAGGGCGAAATGATCCCCGCAAGACGATGAGTGAAGCGAGTATTAATCAGGTGTTCAAGCGGATTGGATACACGAGGAAGGTAACGGGACATGGTTTTCGCCACACGATGAGTACGATTTTGCATGAGGAAGGATTCAATACGACATGGATTGAAACCCAGCTTGCTCACGTTGATAAGAATTCTATTCGCGGGACGTATAACCATGCTAAGTATCTTGAAGGTAGAAGAGATATGATGCAGTGGTATGCGGATTATATAAGCCAATTCGAAAAATCGAAACTAATACATGCCTCTTAATAATATTTATTAATGAGGGGATTGTTCTTTTATGAACAAGGGAAAAATTATCCGTAGAGCGCTTACTCAGGGAAGCGCTCCAGATCAAAAATTCTATTTTTTTTGTTGCTGATGGAAAATCCCGCTACTTATGGTTTTTAAAATTTTTTTCCTTGCTGAAGCATCAGCAAAAAAAGTGCGGCTTTTCCATTTTTTTGAGGGCGACCAGCTGATTCTGTCATAATTAGAACGAATCATTTTGTATGCGCCACTCAGTTCAATCGCCAAAGTTTCTTTCAGAAGTACACTGAAACCTTTCAATTGGCTAATACCAATCTTCTTCTAGGATTTATCATCTGTAGGGTTAGTCCTGTGGGCGAAAAATAATCACAGTACAAAACCATTATCTTTTCACGCACCTAGCGGCCACGCCGCAGAGTTTCCTTTTCGGCATCATTTGCAAGCTGATAATAAGCAGCCATATAGCCACACGGTTAAATTACCGGATGGCCGTTTCGTTTAGAACCGACTTTCTTGCTTATTTCAACTTTCCGGAAGTGTACCACGGCGGAGAGATAAGCAAAGCGCCTTTATCGGCCGCAGGGCGCGGGATAAGGACCAGAGCCTGAAACACAACATATGTGAGAATAATCAGCTGACAGCGTGGCGCATGTTGTGTTTCATGGGCGCCGGGCGGGTGCTGACGATCAGCAGATCCGGAACTCAGTGTTTTCGGATCTTCATGGAGAAGGAAAGATACTAATGTATATAAAGCAATAATTTGATGAGATTATTGATATTAAGGTATTAATAACCCAAGCGCTTAAAAACATTATTTTTGTTGCCAGTTCTGCATTAATACACCGAAACAAATTCCGTGGGCTATCCCATCCTGGCATGTCAGGTTTGGCACGTAGGAGTACTTCAGATAAATCTGATCAGAATGGCATAACCCGAATGCAAAATGGGCTACGATGGAAAGACTGGGCAAATACAGGGATAAGGAGAGAACATGGCTCAACTCAGGATCCGGGGCGTAAGAAGCTACGCGCCTGACCGGGATATCTGCTTTGATCTCAGCAGTAAGGTGACACTCATCTATGGCCAGAACGGCTCGGGGAAATCCACTGTATCAGGCTATTTTTATGACCGGCAGGCGGATAAATACCGGCACTGTGCATTTGAGAGTCCGCACATCAGCCACTTTCAGGTCTTTAATCAGGAATACATTGACAGCAAATTCGCCCGTTCGGACTATCAGCCCGGGATCTTCACCCTCAGCGAGTCTAATCAGGAAAGCCAGGACAAGATAAACAGTAATAATAAAGAAAGCGCAAAACTGAGTGCCCGGACAGATAAGCTGAATGAGGAGATCGCCGAGAAAGAAGGGATGAAGGATACGGTCGTTGACCGCTGTGCCAGAGATATTTTCAACAGGACCGTTAATGACAGGAAAATCCTCAGCGATTTTCTTGATGGCGCTAAAATTAAACGATCGTTTTACGAACGTATGGTGGCAACACCACTGTCAGATATTTGCACCACGACTGAGGCGCTGGCGGAAAAATGGCGGATGTTAAGTCAGAGCGAAGGAACGCTTGTCGCCGAAATTCATATTCCCCCGACAACTGTTTTAACTGAAGACACCTTAACACTGATGCAGGAACCCGTGATGCCTGCAAGCAGCACGCAATTCTCTGCCCTCATTCAGAAGATAGGTAATGCGGACTGGTTGCGCCAGGGACAGCAGTATATACACGACGATATCTGCCCGTTCTGCCAGCAGTCCCTGGATGTCACGGCCTTTTCGCGCGAACTCATTCAGATGTTTGATAAGTCATACCAGACGTCTCTTGGGGCACTGAGCCAGGCCGCAGAACGACTGGCTCAGGACTGTGATGCCCTGGCCGAATTTGAACGCCGTGTTGCGACCCATACTTTCGTTGATGAGGAGAGTCAGATTTTAACCCTGGTGAAAGCGGTAAATAAAGGGTTCCAGATCCTGTTACAACAACTCCTCACTAAAATTAAAGAGCCTTCTCTGCAGATACAACCTGAGAACGCTCAGGCTCCCCTGGTGCAGCTCCGGAAGGAAGTGGACGTTTTCAATACCTGGGTACGGGAAAACAACCGTCTTGCTGAAAACTTCAGTCAGGAAAAACAGAACCTGTATGTGGATGTCATGGCACACCTCCGGGGAATTTGTGAGGAGTTCTTTGTCGGGCGTGACAGACAGCTTGGCGAATTGCAGAACGAAATCGACACCAGATTGCGTGAAGCTGGCGCCCTGGCTGCTGGTAAGAAAATACTGGATGAAGAGACGAACAGACTGACCGGACAGCTCTCCGACATCCAGCCAACTATTAACAGTATCAATGCGAATCTCAGGCTGCTGGGGATCACCGGCTTTGAAATAATCTGCCATGATGCTGAGATGAAACTGTACCGTCTGCGCCGGGGCAGCGAGCCAGAAAAGGCAGAAGTTTTCAAATCCCTCAGTGAGGGTGAGAAAACAATGGTTGCTTTCCTCTATTTCATTGAATCGTGTTCGGGCAGTCTTACACCAGAAACCATCCATCCGGAAAATAAACTTATTGTGATTGATGACCCGATTTCCAGCCTGTCACATAACTATATCTATGAAGTCGCAGCGCTCATTAAGCGGAAGATAATTAAGGCCGCTGCAGCGAGACATGTGGTGATACTGACGCACAATATGTTTTTCTTCCAGGAGATGTTGCTAAACAGCGGCCGTCTGCAGGATGGCAGGAAAGCACCAGCAAACTGGTCGCTGTTTCGCATTATCAAGTCGGATTACAGCTCCTGTGAAACGCTTTCCATGCACGAAATGCTCAATGAATATCAGGCGCTATGGCAGACCCTTAAAGATGTCAGGGATGAAAAAACACAGCCCGTTGTGCTGTTCAATACGATGAGGAATATTCTTGAGTATTATTTCAGCTTTGCCTGTAAGAATGAAAAGCTTAAAGAGGCCCTGGAGTCTCTGGCTACGGAACACAGCGATGCCGGAGAATATGATTCATTTTACCGGGCCATCAACCGTCACTCGCATTCGGACGGCAGAAATCTTTTCTCCACCGGCGTCATCGATAAGGATCGCTATCTGCACATGTTCAGAAAAGTGTTTATTCACACTGATGACCTTGAACACTATCTTGCCATGATGGGGGAATCCGAAGAACAGCCGGAAACAGAGGCGTAAACAGAGAGTATCGTCACCTGCGGGTACCTTTCACTTAACGCGTCGGGAGCGAGCGCATGTGATTACGCACATGCTCTACGCGCCCGAAACGAAAACGAGTATACCGTACAACGGATACAATTTTCGGTTTCATGGCGGGTTTCCTTTTACAGTCCGGCTACTGCCAGAAGTCCCTGTAACCATTTACAGGCGGTAAAAAGCGCAGAGGGGAACACCCGAGGTGACGACTGCTGATTATAAACACCGTTATGGTTTGAGGTAAATAATTTCCACATTTGAAAGAGGGAAAAGCAGAGATCCCGTTTTCGGAACTAACAGCGATGCGCATCCAGCCTTTTATAACCAAATCTAAGGAAAGCCAGAACTCATGCTGTTAATGGTCGTCCTGCACTCCAGTTCTCTCGCTGGTAACCGAGCATGTTATTTCCGACTTTGCATCTTTTCGGATCTGCGCGGCGGGAAACCCGCAATGGAAATGATTATCAAGTGACATGAATAAAATCATATCTAATATGATGATTAATAAGCTTAATGTAAATCATCCACAGTATGATTTTACATATAACACGGCATCATCAAACGGAGCGTGCAGGATGGATAACGAAGTGACGTTTTCACTCAGCTACGAACAGCTGGCCATGGCAACAACACAGGTCATTGAAGCTATCAAAAAGCGCCAGTATCAGACGACGGCAGCGAAAATTTCCTGTGTGGAGGATGTCATATTTCTGTGGTCTGAGCGTTGCTAACGCAGGGTCATCCGACTTCAGACAGGTACTGGCTGACCTCCATCAATTTCAGGAACATGTAAAGCGTAGCATGTGAGAGGTAGAGAAAGAAGCAAAGTACGTGCATAATGGCTTTTATCTGATGTAGGCTTGTTTTAGTCCAAGGCAGGAGAATAAAAGTGAGCGGTAGCGACAAGGATGGTGAAGGTGTCAGCGTTGAATACGAATTGCTCCGTCGGAGTGTAGGTTGGTTTACCCTTCATAAGATTGGTAATACATTTTGCAGAATAATTTTTAGTCATGGGCTTTTGGTTTTTTGGATTACTGCCTTAATAGGCTTTTTGTGTCATAATGCAAACAGATATGAAGAACATCAGAAAGCAATAAATTTCGACAACAGAAAAACAGAAAAAGAAGTTAGTAGTTCAGAGTGCATACTTATTAACAACATCACACTAAATACTGAAGCGACAGTTAATGGAGAAAAAACAAATCATGGGATTACCAAAAGCCAAAATAACAGAAACAAAGTTAGACGGAATGAGTGTCCTATACTCAAATGATATTTTTTTGCATAAAAACGACGATGGCGAAAACAACGTCGAACTCATTTTTAATATTAAATATAAAATTATATTTAACTTTAAAAACATTGATGATGGCAACGGAGGTCGGGTATCTATTGACAATGAGAAAACAGTTGATGGCGAATCGATGGCATTCAATATCATATATAGCAACGCAAGCTCTTCGTTTGGTGTTACGAATTACCCACTTCATATTTTTACACGAACAGGGAAGATTGATAATGAGGATTTTAAAGAAAAAGTATTCATTAACTTTGCTGTAGACACCATATCTGGCAATGGGAAATTATTAAAAATTGTTATTTTAAGTAAGGCTATGTCGTGAGCGATAAAACAGTTGAAATCAGTAATAGCATCAGCAATCCAGACTTGCCATCTGACAACAATAAGCTTCGCAATAGCATTCCAAGCATAAACGTTGACAGGAAAGAAGAAAAACACGAAAAAGGTAAGATGGCTGACAATGTTGGAACAGGGAGACATGCTCAAACCAACATTATATGGTATATAGTTTCAGCAACTTTCGTTGTTTTTTCGTGCATATGTTCTGCACTAGTAGTCATGTCTATATATGGCTATGAAATTAAAACACTTTTAGATTCGATTAAAGATATATGGGGCGTTTTCACACCAATATTAACTCTCGCACTTGGATATTTATTTGGTAAGCAAGGTTTGAATAACCAAGAGGAAAAAAAGGATTAATTCTTTTTCTTCCTCGAGTAATATGTTGATCTACTAATACTTAATTTGGCCCATGGCTTACTTTGATTCTCACTATTGTCTTGTGTCGGACGCCCACCACCACGACTAGCTTTGCCACCAACACTCCCCTAGCAACCTGAACTTTAGAGGAATGAGTTGCCTTAACGTAATCATTGAAACTTTTTTCAGAGAATCTTTTATTTGTCCATTTAGAAATTCTTTTAGAAATACCCATAACTTCATTTTCGTCTAAGGGCGTGTTGAATTGCAAATTGTAGGCGCAAGCACGTTCATAGCAAGCTTGCAACCATTGTTCATATTCAGGCCAACCCTGCCTGATAGCGCGATAAGTCCACTTTCTTGTTTTTTCGAACAAAGTGCAGTTGCGGCCCAAACCATAGTTCTCAACTACCTATTTATTATTCCCATAATCTAAGTTGAGAAAATCAGCCAACCATTCCAGTGTATAAAGTTCAGGCTGCCACACGGCAATTCTCCAGTGGCTATTGTTAGGATTTTTGCAGATGAGCCCCGAATACCCCGCATCAGCGTCCAATTTCTTACGTACCGCGCTCTCCACGGCTGCGGCGTAGCGCAGTGGCTTAATCTTTACGTCTGGAGCGGTACGTATCGAGGTTTTCAGCGCATTTAACAGATGCGCGTGTCCGTATCTGAGGTTTGTGATGGTTAGCGTGGGCGCAGGTGCATTGCGGTCGCTCCAGTCGATAGCAGCTCCGGCGCGATCAACATCAAATCCCAGCCAGAACATAGCATGAGGTTGGTTGAACTGAATGTATTTAGCCAGAATGGCGCGTTCTTTACGGGGGCTGAAGTCCAATGGAACGAAAACGTACGCTAGTGAAGTAACTGTCTTATATATCAAAACATAATGGACATAGAAAAATGCCATTTTAAATGGAGTCTTTTTAATCGAAAAACGTCATTTAACGGACAGTGTTGTCTACTAATCGATTTTTCAGACGTTTATTTTTCGCTTAACGTATGTTTTCGTACGGTTGGCTCTCAAATCCCGCCACAGAGTATTAAGAACGCGCAGGGCGGTCTCTCGATCCATCTGTTTCAGCAAACATCTTATCCGCCTGGCTTTTGAGGTTCCTTCTTCCTGATAACGTTCATCATCAATATCGATGTTTAGCTCTTCATCAAAAAAAACCGTTAGCGTAAGGTTGGAAAAATCGAGTATCCAGCCCGGATCGCTTTCAAAAATGAGGTTAAAAGCCTCAGATCCTGCATTTTCATTTTTACGCCTGCCTCCTGTTTTTTCATATTATAACGGGATGACACCACCGGTGGTAATGAGTGGTAATGAGCATTAGCTTCGTCTGTTTCGACTTTACCTTTTTTCGGATCTCCGGAAACAGAAAGAACATAATTGACAATATGGCAATAATTATTCTTATTGGTGCATATTTTGCACAAATGTAAGACGGTAATCTTTACATTAAAAGTAAAGCAATAAAGCTTTACATGGTTATGTAAAGCAAATAAGATTTACATACCTTAGTAAAGCCATGAGGCTTTACATTACCAGTCAGTAGAGGAGTTTCCGTATGGCTATGGTCAATGCCCGCATCGATGATGATCTGAAAGCCCGGGTCGATGTAGTACTTCAGCGCAGGAATATAACGGTCACCCAGAATATGACGGATCTCTACCGTTATATTGATCAGCATGAGCAGTCACCCTTTTTACCTGCTCCCCGGCCGCACACGGCCGGCGATGTTGTTGTAAAGTGCTGCTCCGATCTCATGAACATTCGCGATGCACTGCTACTTATCCGCGCTCATGCTGAACGCCAGAGAGGTGTGGAGGAAATAACCGCCTTTTATCAGCTGTTAACTCGCGCCCGTCTGGCGCTAGCCGATGGCCTCTGCTGGCTGCACAGCGCGCCGGCACTCCCCTTCAGCGTAGAACGGTTGCTGTTGCCCCTGGCTCAGGCTCAGGCGCTGGTCGCAGAATGTGATATCACGCTGGGCGGGGGAAGACGCACTGCCCTGCAGCCTTCCGGTGAAAGTATCCGTTCCCTGAACACCGCCCTTGCTGCGCTGGATGAGCTGGTCATCACTCTGTGTCAGAAAGCAGGATTACTTCAACGGCAGATACCGGTGGTAGAGGAAGAGCAGCGTGCAGAGGGCGAATACTGCTCTGTTATCACAGCTGCGGCCACTTTCCCGGGACATACTGATGCGATTGTGATGATACGCCCGGATCTGCTGCGTCTGCTGACGCCACGTCTGAAAGCGGCGATCCCCTGTCCCCAGCTGGCTGGCTGGACGCTAGGTGTGGACATCAACAGTGGCTATAACACCTTTATTCCGGCGCCGGCAGACTCTGCCCCCGTGAACCCTACGTCCGCGTTTGCTGCTGCGGCCGCTGGCGGGGCAATGGGTATCTGCGGCCTGCTTTTCATCCAGGGAGAAACCCGGATTCATTTCTGGCCGCAGAAAGAAGCCGGGACGGATGTCGTCACCCGTGAAATGCTTGCTGAGGCTGTCTGCGAGAAGATGGACAGCCTTCTCCGTAAAATTCTTCAGGGCGCGGGAACAGAAAAAGAGGAATGAAAGGATTCGGTCACGTAATGCTTTCAGCTCAGCATACGGACTTTGCGTCGCCCGGAGGAAGAAAATCCGGTTCCGCTCAGAAAGGTGGTATCAGAACTGATCAGCAGCATCGAAAGCTGCCTGTAACCGCGTCACTGCCGATCGTCCTGCTACAAAGCTCCCTCCGGGAGCTTTTTTTTTAAAAGTCTGTAAGGTTATCAAAGGGCTCGTCAGGGGCAGGTTTTATTATAGTTTCCCCCTGCCGGATCGCAGTCTTACTGGTTCTGAATTTTACGCCGGTAATGTTATGGTACGTCATACCGTCGGTTTTCATCATCAGTGTGTCTTTTTTTTCATTGGCGGACACGAATAAACCCAGATAGCGTGATTTTTTGGTTTCCTCAGCGATCAGCTGAATATTCGGCCTGAAAAGATATATGTCATCTTCGACGTTTTCAAACAGCTCAACCTGATAACGCCGGTTGTTATCATTGGCATGCATGACGCCGGATGAATTATTAAACAGAACGACATTATACCCTATTTTGGCAACCATGCCGTCAGCGTAGTCCTGTGTAGATTTAAAACTGACACCATCAAGCTTAAATTTATTCCGGTCACTGAGATAATCGGCAACCACCTGAGTGATCAGGTAATCACTGTCCTGTCTTTTTCCAAACGCGGGGAGCGTCAGTTTGCGGGAAAGCGTCCTGAAGAACACTGCACGCTCGCGGGTTTTGCGTGTCAGGGGATCAAACTTACTGCCGGAGCCGAAACTGAGCGAGTCAAGGGCAGAGATGTCCAGCACCTTGAGCTCTCGCAGCGGGACAAAGGGCACAGTCACCACAATGCTGCCGACGGGGGGCCTTACTTCAGCAATGGCCACATCCACTGAGGTGGCACCGTAAAACACGGAGATCCCCTGTGCATTCATGCGGCCCGAACGTGCCAGTAATGACGGGGGAGGCCCGAAGTTTTTCTCGGGCTGCGTCAGGGCCTGCTTCACTTCTTCCGGATCCTCAAAGACCCTGGCGCGATGAAGATGCACATCTTCAGACAGCGTTTTTACCGGTGAATCACGGTTCCTGGTTTTCAGCTTATCGATATCACTGAAAAGCGAATCCAGAAACGCGTTAACTTCACGGTTGAAATATCGCGTTTCCTTCAGAAGTGATTTGGTGACTGTTCCCCAGGTATAATCCAGCTCACCGGAAGAGTAGTTCCTTGAACGGTATACCAAATCATCATTATATTGCTCAGCGTCATAATCATTATAAGGGTTGTATTCATTGCAAAGACCGGAATAAATATCTTCAGCCACTTCAAATTCCACCCCCAGTTCTTCGCAGATGACATCCTGTGCAGGATTTCCGCGGCCTGAGTCATAGATATCTACATAAGCATCATAATAATATTCAAAAACATCATTCATCCGCGTGACAATATCTGCCAGATGGATATTTTTACGCTTCAGTTTGCAGTAAGAACACCTCTGTTCGTTATTACCGTTTTGCTTTATTTGCTGGCTGACATACTTGTCCTCCACACACTTATGACAAATATATTTTTCATCCCACATGATTAATCCGCCCGTGATGTGTTGATACAAGGTTACTGTCCTGCAATTCCCAGTCGTAATCAAGAGGGGCGGTACATCAGCACAGGACTGAGGCAGAATAAACTGAGCGGTCTGTCAGCCCGGGCGGCAAACACGAATCAAATGATACTGCTATGACAGCTGCTGTCCCTGCCGTCAGGCTAATGGTCATAAACTTCGTCCTTTTTCGCGGGCAGTGAATATATTACTGAATGCGTCTTAAATTAAGGTGCCCCTGTGCCTCGCCGGAACGCCGATAGTCCCAAACGACAAGGCGATCGCCGGGCACGCTTGCACCTGGTACCGTTCTGCTGACGAACGATGTGCGGGAGTTTAAGCGGGTGCCGGGCCTGGTTCTGGAAGACTGGGTTAAACAGAAACCCAGTGCTGAAAGGTAATGAATGTCCGCTTTGTGCTAGAAACGAGCTTATCAATATAACTCATTGATAACAAGTTGAGCCCCTCAAGGCTGAATCGCCACGGGTTTAACAGACACCTCAGAGTCATTTAAGATGACTTAAAGAGAGGTGCCCATGAGCGGTAAGCGTTATCCTGAAGAGTTTAAAATTGAAGCAGTCAAACAGGTTGTTGATCGTGGTCATTCTGTTTCCAGTGTTGCAACACGTCTCGATATCACCACTCACAGTCTTTACGCCTGGATAAAGAAGTACGGCCCGGATTCTTCCACTCATAATGAACAGTCAGATGCTCAGGCCGAGATCCGCCGTCTTCAGAAAGAGTTGAAGCGGGTTACGGACGAACGGGACATATTAAAAAAAGCCGCGGCGTACTTCGCAAAGCTGTCCGACTGAGGTACGCCTTTATCCGCGACAACAGCCGTTGCTGGCCTGTTCGTTTGCTCTGTCGGGTTCTGGATGTCCATCCGAGTGGATTTTATTTCTGACTTCAGCAGCCACATTCGCAGCGTCACCAGACAGATCAGATGCTGACCGGGCAAATCAAACAGTTCTGGCTTGAGTCTGGCTGCGTCTATGGTTATCGCAAGATCCATCTCGATCTGCGTGATACCGGACAGCAGTGCGGAGTGAACCGGGTCTGGCGGCTGATGAAGCGTGCCGGAATAAAAGCTCAGGTTGGGTACCGTAGCCCACGAGCACGTAAAGGCGAAGCCAGTATCGTGACACCCAACAGGCTCCAGCGGCAGTTCAATCCGGACTCAACGGATGAGCGTTGGGTGACGGACATAACCTACATCCGAACCCACGAAGGCTGGCTGTATCTGGCCGTGGTGGTTGACCTGTTCTCCCGAAAAGTTATCGGCTGGTCAATGCAACCCCGCATGACAAAAGAGATTGTCCTGAACGCATTACTTATGGCGGTGTGGAGGCGTAATCCTCAAAAGCAGGTACTGGTTCACTCTGATCAGGGTAGTCAGTACACGAGCCATGAGTGGCAGTCGTTCCTGAAATCACACGGTCTGGAAGGCAGCATGAGTCGTCGCGGTAACTGCCACGACAACGCGGTTGCGGAAAGCTTTTTCCAGCTACTGAAACGCGAACGGATTAAGAAAAGGATCTACGGAACGAGAGACGAAGCCAGAAGCGATATTTTTGATTATATCGAAATGTTTTATAACAGTAAGCGTCGGCATGGTTCGAGCGAGCAGATGCCACCGGCTGAATATGAAAACCTATATTATCAACGGCTCAGAAGTGTCTAGATTATCCGTGGCGATTCATATGTTGGAGAAGTTGGCTATCAAAAAGACCTTTTTTCCGGTGGCTCTAAGCAAGTTGTGATACCTACCCCGTGGAAAATACCTGGCGTTAAGATACTTGGAAGTGGTGGTTTGAAATGAAAAATGAAATAAAGAAAACGGTAACTGATATCATCAAAATCCTCTCCTCAAATGATGAGGATTCATGGGCAAAAACATTCGAAAAACTAGCCATCGAGCTCGATGTTGATTGTGAGTCATCCATTTACTCGTTGAAAAAACTCTACGGCGGGATGGGATCATTTAACGATATTGTTCTTCATAAAAATGGAATACCTCTAATTCGGGAAAATGACGAGTTAGACGATTTGAGACACAAACTCTACAAGCAGCTTGACCATGCAATCGTTTTGTTAAAGGCAGGTGATTTACCATAGCGTTAGTTTCCAGCGCCGCCAGTAAATTATTGGGTACGCCTCCAGCCTGACAGGGGAAGCGCAGAACCTTAAAACAGGCTCATGTGTGTTCGTCTCGTCAGCATCGATGCCCCCGAAAAGAACCTGCCCTTTGGGCAGCGTTCCCGGCAGACATTCTCATCGATAGTGGCGCAGTGTGCCGTCTCCATAACGTGCAGGAACGCAGATTTCTATGGTCCTCTGCTGGATACGGTGTGGCCTCACATGGGAAGCGCATAAAATAATGAAAGGCCGGTAGGCTTCTCACACCCACTCCTGCCAGATGGAAACCATCAACACTTCTTACGCATCATGCGCCAGGTTCCTCTGACAGCTCCGACAAACCATCACACATCTCTTGCAACTCATTAAACATCCTTGCCACATGGAAACCATCGCACACCGAATGATGGACCTGCACTGCCATAGGCAACAACACTTTTCCATCCTGTTCGTAGTATTTTCCAAACGTGAACATAGGCGAAAAGAAGTTCTTCATGTGCGCAATGTTCATATTAAAGTTGGTAAACGTTACCCACGGAATAGACGAGACGAAAAAGACATTTTCCCGGGATTCTTCCTTAGGCCAGTACGAAAGGATATTTCCATAGCGGGCCGTATCTTCAGTATACGTGTTCTGGAAGTGATGAATATTGCCGTCATAGTGGCTCCACAATGACGAAAACGTCTCCGTTTCAGGGTGGAAAATGGTGTAGCTGGGATGAACTTCATTCCATATGACAAGCTCATTGTCCTTCATAGCCATGCGGAACTCAGGATGCCTGTTCATAATTTTAGACAGGAGAAAAATAATCGTCGGGTAAAACTTCCAGCCAACCTCTTTGATGTGTTTTCTCAGCGCGGTAATGTCGATCAGAACGGTTTGGTTAATTGTGCATTCAGCAAATGACTGGAAGACTTCAAAATGCTCCTTCCTTGGCCAACGAGATAAATCAACAGGCGTATAGGCCGGGGCTGTTTTTTTCATTGCTTAACCTTTGATTATCAATCGTCTAAATGATTTTGGGCCATAAACAACCGGACAACCATTTCAACCGTATCTAATCTTCCTGTCAATCTCAGCCTGGGGTTTTCCGAACAGGTATCCCTGCACGAGATCGCAGCCAAGCGCCTGAAGACGTTCAAGCTGCGCTTCGGTTTCAACACCTTCTGCAATGACCCGCATGTTGAGGCTTTTCGCCATGCCGGTAATTAACTTAACGATATTAAGGGCATCATCCTGCGTGGATATCGGACTCACAAAGGATTTGTCGATTTTGATTTTATCAAAATTGAGTTCGCTCAGTCGTGAGAGTGACGAATAACCCGTTCCGAAATCATCGATAGAAATTTTTACACCCAGCGCTCTGAGCTTTTTGAGAATAGTGATCGGCATGTTGCTGTCACTGAAGAGTGAAGACTCCGTTACCTCTAACTCAAGTCGGCTAGCCGGTAACCCAGTCTCTTTCAGGATGGACTGCACCATCGTTGTAAAAGATTTATTACCTAACTGAATAGGCGAAACGTTTACAGAGATCCTTGCCGGAACGGCCCAGGAAACTGCTTCCCGGCAGGCAAGCTCAAGCACGGTTTTGCCGATCTGATTGATCATCCCCGTTTTTTCAGCGACGGAAATAAAATAATCTGGTGCAAGCATCCCCTTCACCGGGTGTATCCAGCGAATCAGCGCTTCATAGCCGTAAATCTCATTGCTGAATGAATCGACAATAGGCTGATAATAAACAACGAATTCACGGTTATCGATCGCCAGTGCCATATCATGTTCAAGAGTTCTGCTTTCCTGCAACTTTTGCAGCATCCATTGACGGAAAACTTTTATCTGCTGTGAACCCTCTTTTTTGGCTTCGTATAGCGCCAGATCGGCAAATTTATAAAGATAATCAGAGCGTCGTTCATTATCAGATAAAACGATACCCACGCAGGTGGCGATTTTTATCAGCTGGTTATTTATCGTGTAGGGCTGGCTAATATGCTCGCTGATTTCTTTGGCGCGTGAAACGGCGGCAGTTTCGGTGAGTCCACTCGACAGAAGGGCAAACTCGTCTCCGCCTAAACGGTAAAACGTATCCGTTGCGCTGCTCATCGAGGTCAGCCGTCGGGATACCTGATTCAACAGCAAATCTCCCGTATCGTGGCCATAGGTATCGTTGACCTCTTTGAAGCGGTCTAAATCAAATAACATCACCGTGACGGGGACGTGATTTTTATCTGCCTGAAGATTAATTTTGTTGAGATCGTCCCAGAAGAAAAGGCGGTTTTTCATGCCGGTGAGGGAGTCATGATAAACATCATACTCCAGCTTCGCGTTCTGAATTTGCAGTTTTTCTTTTGATATTTGAAGTTCATCAGCCAGGCTTTTGACCTGCATGTGTGCTTTCAGAATGTTTTTATTCTGGTAGATCATTAGGAAGCCAAGAATAAAGCTTAAAATCACCAAGAGCAAAGAGAGTGCGGAATAAATATAATACAGTATTTGTATTTTGTTGTTGGATTCATTAACCGTGTTAATATCTTTTGTTAATGCCGTTGCAGACAGCTGGCTGAGCGGTGCATCGAGCTCATGCATATTTGTCAGGTATGCCTTTAACTCCGGATGGCTCATTTTTTCAAGATGACTATCGAGATAGGTCAGTATTTTTTCTAAGCGTAAAGCCAGCTCCTGATGCGTTTTATCGCTGTCAATGTAGCGACCTAAATCTCCCCCCTTCATTAAATCGGCCTGGCTAAGCATAATTTCGAGGCGCATGCGGACCTGGTCTATCGTAACGTCATCGGTATCGGTTGCGTATAGACCAAGCCATGATTCAAAACGGTAATACTCTGATACCAGTTGTGCCACGGACCAGGACTCAGTGTATTGAGTCAGTTTTTGCAATTCCTGCTGTCGATCGTAAACAAGGAATGCAATATATCCTGTCGTGATAAAAAGAGAAAAAATGATACCAACCAGTATCCTGTTCATTATGTTCTCCTGAACGACTACTCAATCTTCATTTTGCTAACCTGCCATGCTGATCGTGAGTAATAAATCTGATTATTCAACTCAGGAAGACTGTCATAGGGGTATACAATGAACGATGGGCCTTTATCGCGGATGCGCATATATTCGCCATTGACCTTTAAGGCAAGTATGGCGTTGTATTTTTTAAAGTCGCTGAGAGGGATGACGGTTGAGTAATCATTGAGCGCAATAACATTAACGTTTGTACCTTTTGCACCCACATAATCCATGAGCTTGCTCATTGGGACACCCTCAAACTTCGTACGACCGTTATACCAGGGGGAGGTCGTCTCGAAACTCACTACTCCGAGTTTTTCAAGGCTGGCGAGATCAAACACTGCTTTTCCATTTTCGTTGGTATTTTCTATATTACCGTAAATCGTTAAAATGGGTTTACCAACTGGTTTTGGCAGGTCGCCAGCCCAGGTTACACTTTGTACAAGACAGCATAACAGCAGTAGGGTTAATCGCATTTTGACCTCCACCTTTTTAACGTAAGTATAAGAATTATAATTTAGATATCACACGAGTTGATATATTTTGTTGGGAAGTAAGGGGTTTTATCGTTTTTATTGATATAAACTCATTTTAATCAATGAGTTAGGTGTTGCAGGTGGCAGGGTGTTTGATAGTCGAGCGACGCTTAACTTTTTGATAAAAGCTAAAATTGCGGGCATAAATGCTCTTCTGTTTAAAAAACAATCGCTTTAATTGATTGATATTAACTTCCACGACAATTTTTGGATGTCCGTGGCTTTTTGGGACGCGAATCTGGAGACTAAATACGCGCCCCGGTTGTGACCGTAGTTTCAGGATGACGTTGATAAGCGAGGACACGAACATTCTGATTGTGCGTGTCCCATTCCGCTTTGCTTACTTGAGGCCATCCTCGGTGGCCGCCGCCGACTTACCCCCTTTCGCCATGCTGGAAAACACTGCGTCCCGGTAGATCCATGCATGAACGAGTGCCGCAGAGAGATGGACCAGCACCACAGCAAAAAGCAACTTTGCCAGAAGGCTATGGGCGTCGTGACACCAGGCATACAGTGCTGGACTGGTCGGGACAATCGCCGGCAGGTTGACGCCATCAAACATGACAATCGGCAGGCCGGCTGCCGACAGTTGCGCCCAACCCAGCAGCGGCATTGCCAGCATTAGCCCATACAGCATCCAGTGTGATGCCTTTGCTGCAAGCACCTGCCAGACGGGCAAATCGGCAGGAAGTGGAGGCGTCCGGCTAAGAAGCCGGTTGACCAGACGCACCAGTGCCAGCAGTAAAATGGCGACACCCAGCGGCCGGTGCAGGTCGATTAACCAAATCCGGTGATGCAACGACGTCATCATCGCGACACCGATGAACAGCATCGCCAGGATCATCACCGCCATTAGCCAGTGCAGGCTTCGCGCCAGGATATTGAAATGCTGCGGCGCGTGCTCTCGCATATCTTTATTCGAGCTCATTTTACCTCCTGCTTTTGCACGGCTTCGGTGGCCTTGCCGTAGCCGATTTCCCGCTCGCGGCGGCTGAAAGAGTGGGAGTAGGCAGCAGAGCGGGCGTTTAAGATGGGATCGTCAGACACCGCAACGCCTGCTGGAACGACAGAAGGATCAAAGTTAACGTCGCGGCACGCGCCTGTGGATTGTGCTTCGACGCGCGTCACTTCCAGCGTGCCGGCCACCATCTTTTTGCGATCGTCCGGCCATGGCTGGGAAGGATCATTTACCGGATCGCCCGGCTGTGCGAGCTGCAAAACGTAATCCCAGTAGAGTGGCTTTTGCGCCAGGCGCTGACGCAGGTTTTCAAACAGGAAGTTGTCATCGGCTTTCTGTCGTTGCTCATCGCTTATCGACAGGAAAGGCTCGTGCGGACGCATCATCCAGCGAACGGCCTGGCGATCCCCCTGCGCGTTCACAAGGTAAAAGGCGTTAATGCTGTAAAACGTCGCGCCCGCGAAGCTGCCGGGCGCGGGTTTTTGTGCCGCCCATTTAAGATATTTCTCCGCCTCAGGGTACGCTTTTAAAAAGTCTTTGAGACGCTGCGGGGCCGGTTTTCCGGTGGCTGCATCAACAGCAGTGGCTTTTCGCAAGGCCAGAAAACCTTCCGGGCTGTGCGTGGCGAAGAAAGGCTCGTTGTTCATCGCCATTCGCCATTGTTGCTTGTCATCTGTCTTCAGCAGCAGCGCCATGCTCAGGGTTTTGGTCGTACTATCCGGGGCATGGGGATCGCCAGTACCAATAGAGAATCGGCCCACCACGGGCACTTCCTGCTGCGAGAAGAGGCGGGAGGTTGAAAGGGAATCAGCCGAGCCGTTTGGCGTAAAGGTACCAGCAAAGCAGATGCCTTTTCCATGCGCGCGACGAAAACCTGGCGGGAAGGGTTTCGGTGTTTCACCCACCAGTGCCTGGCTGACCGTGCGTGACCCAAGCCAGCCCGCCGTCCATGCAAAAGCAGAAGCCAGCGTACCGGCGACAACGGCGATAGCTGCCAGCGCACCCCAGGTTTTTTTGGACCTCAAATCCAGTTTCGACATAGACGTTTTTCCAGAACAAAATACCATCACCTGTCATGCACAACGTAATGCGCGTGACATGTGGTAATACAGTGGCGAATATGGCTCGAGTATAGGAACTAAGGGGCGTAAAGAAAGAATATCACGAAAAGTTTAAATCTTTCCGCTGTCATAAGACCGGATTACTCATCGTGTCGGAAATTTTGACCGAGTCGGTTACCCAGCGTGAAATAGTGGCGAAATATGTAATAGAGGGGGTTCCATTTCACCACATTAAATTTTACACCTCTCTGAGTACGAATTAATAATGCTTCAGATATGTGGACGCAGGTTATCATGGCATCAACGGACACCAGGCTCCCCTGCGAACCGGTCAGCGGCGATCTTCCACAAACTTTAGCCTCTATTTGTACAGGACACTCCCTAATTCTCAACGAGTTAATCGTTACCGCCTTTTCTTTGTGGAAATTTCCGCAGCTAAACTTGTCCTGTTCAAAAACATATCCCATCTTTTTCTTCCATTCCGGTGGCGATGCTTTCCCCGTTTTATCTGCGATAGCTTCAATATTCGGCCAGAGCCTGCTGTCCGGAATGTTCAGAACAATATCTTGGTTACTCGTGATATTTTCATAACACTTTCCGGAGGTGCCAAGCCCGAACACGATATTCCGGTCAAGGATCCACCACGACGAGATCGGGCTCAGGTTTGTTGAACCGTCAGGATTTTGGCTGGAGATAATGGCGACCGGTGTACCAAAATATAAAGAAGCAAAATCGACCTGCTGGGTTTTCATTTTATTATCCTTTGAGTAGCGGAGGCCCAGCCTACTTTGTGCAAACGTGCGTTACTTCGGTGAAGCGCGAAGTAAAACGCGCCTCACTACAATTCCCTGGAACGTAATCTTAACCACTTCCTTCTGAGCGGGGGAAAGACATCACGTGCAGCTTTTAAGGAAATAAAATCATCTGAAATTATGAGCCCATTTATGCTGGGCTCCTGGTTTACTTGCTCTTATTTTTGTAAAGCACTGAGAGGCAAGCGCCATAAGTCATAGCGTTCCTCTCCAGATTTAACGGCTCCCGCGAAGTGGTCATTGAGGCGACTCGAGGTAAATACCAGATCCCCGTTCGGACGGATTGCTGGCGTGTCTGGCCAGTGGACGTCTTGGCTTGCCGCAATCAGAGACATGGAAAGGCTCTCAGGATCGTATCTGACGATGCCATTGCGTGTGACATCGGTAATGTAGAGGTTACCTTTAACATCTGTCACCATTCCGTCGGTGTTGCCCCCCACGCTCCCCAGATTGCGGATCTGCCCGGCAATTTGCGCATCGGTTGACGCGGGCTGCCTCAGTATCGCGGTCGGTACCGCATAGGCGCGCGTGCCGGTTGTCACCGTCCAGTACAGCGTGCCCGCATCGGGAGAAAGTGCGATGCCATTAATTCCAATCAGTAATGGTTTACCTGGCCAGACTTCGGCCCCGTGCGAGACGACGTTAACGCCTGGCTCAATCTGCAGCGCAGGATGACGATCGAGCACGCGTCGAGCCATACCGGCGGCGAAATCAACGATAATTAGTCCCACCTGGTTTTCAGGAGCACTCCGCGAGCCGCTGTCGGAGATATAGGCGACACGGCGGTTCTCATCGACAACCACATCATTAAGGAAACTTGCCTTGCGGTCCGCTACGCCGTCCAGGGCGATACGTTTGATGGTACGGCCAGAGTGGAGATCCAGTACGAGTAGTTTCTGCGCCCCCACGGGGGATTCTGTTTCCCCTGCAACAAACCCCATGTCCAGCGCCCAAAGCCAGCCGTTTTTACGGTCAATATAAAAACCGAGCACGTTACGCAGGCTCTGAGAGGGATCGGTGTTCACCGCATTCCCCTCGCGGGAGGGAAACGCCGTCAGGCGGGCAGGGCCGGACTGTACCGTTGTATCCAGAATGCTTAACGTGGCGGGTGCTGCGGCGGAAACCAGCCGGGGCGTGCTGACAAAGGCCCGGTCCTTTGCATCAAAGTGGATACCCGCAATAGGAGCATTGACCGAACCGGAGAACGCCGCCGGTATCTTTCCGTCTTGAGCGGTATCCCAGCTCACACCGGCATAGCTTCGCCAGCGCTCCAGAGGCGCGTGGTTCGCCGCGTTGACAACACTCGGGAAAGAGAACAGCGCCGCCATTGCGATGGCGGGCAGAATAAGGGGGCGGTTGAACATTGACAGGCTCCAGTAGCGCGTTCAGGTGATGAATGCTGGACACTTTACTCATCGCCCAACGGGAGATAAATTAGCCAAATTGAAAAACATTTGTTCCTGAGAGAGCAAAATGGGCCGGAAATTCGATTACCTAGGCGACGTTGAAGTGTTCATTGCTGTGGTTGAACACGGCTCATTTACGGGCGCAGCGGTTGCCCTTTCAACCACCCCTTCGGTACTGAGCCGCGCGGTCACTCGCCTGGAAGCGCGTCTTGGACGGCAGCTGTTACAGCGCACGACCCGCCGGGTGGGGCTGACTGAAGCCGGACGCGTCTATCTTGAGCAGGCGCGTTCTGCGTTCTCTCTGCTTGATGACGCCGAACGCGTTGGCCGGGGTCAGGAGGGCGATCTGACCGGTCGCGTGAGAATGAGTGTCCCGACCACCTATGCCCACTACCGCCTGCCGCCGCTGCTGGCTCGCTTTACCCAACAATATCCGCGCGTTCAGGTGGAGCTGAACATTACCAATCGCAACGTTGACCTGATCGCAGAGGGGTTCGATCTGGCGATCCGTCTGGGGCAGTTGCCTGACAGCGGGCTGGTGGCGCGTAAGCTGGAAGACGCGGCATTGCTCCTGGTCGCCTCCCCGGGCTACCTGCATCGGAGAGGAAAGCCTCAGACGCTGGAAGCGCTGCAGCGCCATCAGTGCCTGCCGTTTATCATGCCGCGCACCGGGCGTATCGCCCCCTGGGTATTTCATGACGAAGGGCGCGATATTGACTGGATGCCGGGTTCAACTATCGAAATATCAGACGATGTACTCGGCGTGGTTTCGCTGGCGGAGCAGGGGATTGGGATCTGCCAGAGCTATGAATTTATCGTTCGCGACAGAATACAGGGCGGCCAATTAGTTGAGGTGCTGCCGCACCTTCGGGGACGATCGCGACCTTTCTCCGTGCTGTTTGCCCCGCACCGACGTCAGTCAGCAGCGACCCGGGCAATGATTGACCATCTGACCCGACAAGAATGACAAGGACGAGTCCACCATGAAAAAAGCGCTTTTTTCCTTTTGGATCCCACTCATCGCAGGCGGGATAGCACTGATATCGGGTTTTGTGGTGTGGTCAGTCAACATTTACCGCGTGACATACCTTTCGATCCGCGGGGAGCAGTACCTTGCCTGTGGGGCGTTGCTGCTGGCGCTGGTGCCGATGGTCTATTTCATCAGAAAGGGGAGACTGAAAGGTAAGCGCCTTGCTGACGCGGTAAAAATCTACCTCGGCTTCTTTATTTGCAGCCTACCGGTTGCCATGTTCGTGGTCTTTACAACGGCCTGGCTGCTGGAGGGGAACTATTCGGGCTGGAGCAAACCTTACCGGTATGAATCCAGTACCCGCCACAGCTGCTCGGGTGCGGAAGTCTACGAGCCGGAATTAAAGAAGGAGATTCGCATCTGTAACCCGCAAGGTAACGTTTATTCCGATACCACCCTGTATGTGGAAAAGCGGAGCAATGCCCTGGGGATTGTGGTGCTTTGGGCTATCACGCGCGCCTGAATCGGGGAAAGTCAGGGCGCGAGAATCAGCGTCAGCCCGCCTCCAGCATCCCAAAACTCACAATCCGCGCGCGGCCCAGCTCTTTTGCTCGGTACAAGGCCACATCCGCGGCGCGCAGCAGGTTGTCGGTCTGGGCATGTTGTGGGTAGCTGGCAATGCCAATCGACACGTCCACCGGCCCAATCTCGGTCAGCCCGTAGCGAATCGACAGCTCATGCACGCCGGTGTAAATCTTCTGCGCGCAGGCGTACGCTTCTGCTTCATCGGCACCGGAAAGCAGCACCAGAAACTCCTCGCCCCCGTAGCGGAATGCCAGTCCGTTGTCATGTGCGGCCCGCTGAACAATTGACGCCACGCTTTTGATCACCAGATCGCCCGCTTCATGGCCGAACCGATCGTTAATGCTCTTGAAGTGGTCGATATCAATCATCATGCAGCTTAACGGTACGCCAGTGCGTATCGCCTGCGCCGTTTGGGTTTGCAGGGTATCTTCCAGATGATGACGGTTACGCAGGCCGGTGAGCGGGTCAAACAACGCTTTTTCCAGCAACGCGTCGCGCAGACGCTGGTTGGCCAGCGCCAGCCCGAGCGCCTCGGCCATCAGTTCCAGATACGCACGGGAAGGGGCATTGTCCGCTGTGATATTCTGGAAGGAGAGCAGGCCAATGGCCTCGCCCTGAGCGATAAGCGGCACGCAAAGGGCGCTTTCCGCCTGGGATGGCGGAAGATGGTAGCAGGCGATATCCGGCTCGCCGTTCACCGGCGGGTGACTCTGCCCGCGACGCACGGCCCAGCACTCGTCCGGATGGAACGTCGTCTCTTCACCAACCGGCGAGAGCCATTGCGCGACGCAGCGCATCTGCCACGGTTCGCGATCAAGGACGTAGAGTCGGCCCGCGATCTCCGGCGCGATATTGGGAGCAAACAGCTCCGCCACGTTAATCACATCGTTAAAGTTCTCACACCCCTGCAGCCGCTGGGTCATGCGCGCCAGCAGCTCGCGGATGGCCCAGTCGGCATCGCGCTCTTTTTCCAGACGCTGCCGCGCCAGGCCGTTTTCACGAAAGATGCTGATGGCCTGGGCCATATCGCCTATCTCATCGATCTGGTTGAAATTGGGCGTTTCAACCGCGTAATCCTGGGATGCCAGACGGTGCACCACGTCGCTCAGGCGGACCACGGGGCGTAGCACGCGGCGTTTTAATATAAAGCCGAGCACAAACAGGAACAGCAGGGCGGTCAGGCCGACCGTCAGCTCAGAGGCGGTACGCAGCGCTTTCGATTTTTTTGTCGCCTCCTGAACGGCGGCTATGACGCGCTTATCGAGTATCTGGCGGAAGTGATCGAGCTGATTCTGCGCGCGCTCAAGCTCCTGCTCATAGGGCTGACCATAGAGCAAGGCTACGGCCTGGGCGTCTTCTCCGCGTTCAAGGCTGGCGAGGGCGGTTTGCTGTTCGTCCTGCAGCTCATCGACGATCTTTATTCCTTCATGCAGCAGGGCCAGTTCTTCATCCGATGCGCCATTATCCTGCAGCTTTTCCAGCCGAAGCTCGATGCGCTTCAGGCTGTTTTCTGCCTGGTTATATTCCTTGAGAGCCTGAGGATCTTTTTTGATGACGTACAGCCGTGCTAAATCAGACTGCGCCCAGATATCGGTTTCGATATCTTCCGTCAGCTGATCAAATTTCTGCCGTTGTTCAACGGCCTGGCGCTCGAGGTTATCCGCATTGGACGCCATCAGCATGATGATGCCGGAGGCGATGGTCAGGCAGACCGTGGCCCCATAGGCCCAGTTTGTTATCGTCGCGATTCGCACCAGATGATCCTTTTACGACATGAGTAGGATGGCGTTCTTCAAATTATAGAAAACGTCTGATTTAAGGCGAAAAAAAAGGCGGCTCAGTGCCGCCTGGTGTGGTCTTTATCGTCACGTCCTTACAAATCTGGAGGATTTTTTCCTTCTTCGATGAAGTCGGGGTCCAGCTCTTCGGCGTTACCTTCGTGATCGCGCCCTGAGAAGAGGTTCCAGCAGGCGATAAACAGCGCGGCAATGAGCGGCCCAATCACAAAGCCGTTAATGCCGTACAGCTCCATGCCGCCGAGGGTGGAGATCAGAATCAGGTAGTCCGGCATTTTGGTGTCTTTTCCGACCAGCAGCGGGCGCAGGATATTGTCCACCAGCCCGACGACGATCACGAAGAAGCCGACAATAAACAGCCCCTGCCAGATCTGGTGCGTGGCAAACAGGAAGATTGCGGCGGGCACCCAGACAATCGCCGAGCCGATGGCGGGCACCAGGGAAAGGAAGGCCATCAGAGCGCCCCAGAGCACGCTGCCGTCAATACCGGCAATAGCAAACGCAATCCCGCCGAGGATGCCCTGAACAACCGCCACCGCCGCCGTACCTTTTACCGTGGCCCGCGACACGCCGACGAATTTGGCGAACAGGTGCTGCTTGGCGAAATCAGACAGCGGCAGAGAGTCGAGGATCTGGCGCACCAGATACGGGCCGTCTTTCAGCAGGAAGAACAGCAGATAAAGCATAATGCCGAAGCTAATCGCAAAGCCAAACGTGCCTTTGCCGATCAGGAACGCGCTGCCGGCGAGATACTGTCCGCCCTGTAGGGCGACATCGGAGAGTTTTTTCTGGATCTGCGCCGCGTTGGTCAGATTGTGATCCGCGAGGAAGCCGCTGGCCCAGTCAGGCAGGTGGTTGAAGATGCTCGCCACCACTTCCGGGAACTGGGTGTTGTTCTCCTGGAGCTTCGTGTAAACCACGTTCAGCTCAATGGCGAGCGAAGAGAGGATCACCATCAGCGGAATAAAGACGATCAGGCAGATAATGCCAATGGTCAACAGCGAGGCCAGCCCGTTGCGATCCCCAAGCGCGGCGCGCAGCCTGTTTTTTACCGGGTTAAAAATAACGGTCAGAATGGCGGCCCACAGAATGGCGGAGAAGTAGGGCGACAGCACGTCGAAGAAGGCCCAGGTGACGAGGGCGAGAATGAAAATAAAGAAACCTTTAGTCAGTCCATTAAAGCGCATAGTGATTCCTGGTAACGAATAAGCAGTGTCGACTATAGAACTGATTGTGAGAATTACCAACCCTTGCGCCGGGCAGTGTTGCGGTATGACTCCGCTCTTCACGGATACCACTTTCGACTGACCGAAGTTCGCCTTTTCCCGCACCATGCTGTAAGTATCTGCTTGCGGAGGTGCTTATGGCCTGGCGTCCGATTCTCTATGTGATCCTCACAACCCACCCCAGACTCAGCGCGCGGCGCGCCCGTTTGCGTCTGGTCATCTAGCTTTTTATTAACAATCGCGGTATAACACACCTTCTTTGGATGTTTAGATGTCCATACGTATAGAAGGTAATATGCAAACACAACAAGAAAATGGGCAGCTTAAGCGCACCATGAAAACACGCCACCTGATTATGCTCTCGCTGGGTGGCGTGATTGGGACAGGGTTATTCTTTAATACCGGCTACATCATTTCCACGACCGGGGCAGCGGGCACGCTGCTGGCGTACCTGATAGGCGCGCTGGTGGTCTGGCTGGTGATGCAGTGTCTGGGCGAACTTTCCGTGGCGATGCCGGAAACCGGCGCGTTCCACGTCTATGCCGCTCGCTATCTTGGCCCGGCGACGGGCTACACCGTGGCATGGCTCTACTGGCTCACCTGGACGGTAGCGCTCGGCTCGAGCTTCACCGCCGCGGGTTTCTGTATGCAGTACTGGTTCCCGCATGTGCCCGTCTGGGCGTGGTGCGTGGTCTTCTGCGTGGTGATTTTTGGCCTGAACGTCATCTCGACGCGCTTCTTTGCTGAAGGCGAATTCTGGTTCTCGCTGGTGAAAGTCATCACCATCATCGCCTTTATTATTCTGGGTGGCGCGGCGGTCTTTGGCTTTATCCCGATGCAGGATGGTTCACCCGCGCCGGGCTTAAGCAACATTACCGCCGAAGGCTGGTTCCCGCACGGCGGCCTGCCGATCCTGATGACCATGGTGGCGGTGAACTTTGCCTTCTCCGGGACCGAGCTCATCGGGATTGCGGCGGGGGAAACTGAAAATCCGCACAAGGTGATTCCGGTCGCGATCCGCACTACCATTGCGCGCCTCATTATCTTCTTTATCGGTACCGTGTTTGTGCTGGCGGCGCTGATCCCGATGCAGCAGGCGGGTGTGGAAAAGAGCCCGTTCGTGCTGGTGTTTGAAAAGGTCGGTATTCCTTACGCGGCGGATATTTTTAACTTCGTGATCCTTACGGCGATCCTTTCGGCGGCGAACTCCGGGCTGTATGCCTCCGGGCGCATGCTATGGTCGCTCTCTAATGAGAAAACGCTGCCGCGCTGCTTTGCCCGGGTGAACAAAAACGGCGTGCCGCTGACGGCGCTCTCGGTTTCTATGCTCGGCGGTGTGCTGGCGCTGTTCTCAAGCGTGGTGGCGCCGGACACGGTGTTCGTGGCGCTCTCGGCAATTTCGGGCTTTGCGGTGGTGGCGGTGTGGATCAGCATCTGCGCGTCGCACTTCGTTTTCCGTCGTCGCCATCTGCAGTCCGGGCAGCCGCTCTCTGCGCTGCAGTACCGCGCGCCGTGGTATCCGCTTGTGCCGGTGCTCGGGTTTATCCTCTGCGTGGTGGCCTGTGTCGGCCTGTGGTTTGACCCAAGCCAGCGCATTGCCCTTTATTGCGGGATCCCGTTTGTCGCCCTGTGTTATGGTGCCTACTACCTGACCCGAAATATGACATCGCAGGAGCCTGAACATGTCGCAGAATAATCCGCTTACCGCCATCCTTGAAAAACAGCCGTTTGTGGTGCTGGATGGCGCGATGGCGACGGAGCTGGAAGCGCGCGGCTGTAACCTGGCAGACAGCCTCTGGTCTGCCAAAGTGCTGATGGAAAACCCGGAGCTTATCCGCGAAGTGCATCTGGATTACTACCGCGCGGGCGCGCAGGTGGCGATCACCGCCAGCTATCAGGCCACGCCTGCGGGCTTTGCGGCACGCGGCCTCGACGAGGCGCAGTCCCGGGCGCTTATTGGCAGAAGCGTGGAGCTGGCGCGTAAGGCGCGTGAAGCGTATCTGGCTGAAAATCCGCATGCGGGCACGCTGCTGGTGGCGGGATCCGTTGGGCCGTATGGCGCGTATCTGGCGGATGGCTCAGAGTATCGCGGCGACTACGTGCGCAGTGCGGAAGCATTTACCGACTTCCACCGGCCGCGCGTGGAAGCGCTGCTGGACGCGGGCGCTGACCTGCTGGCCTGCGAAACGCTGCCCTCGTTTGCCGAGACTAAGGCGCTGGCGGCGCTTCTGGCCGAGTATCCCCGCGCCCGGGCGTGGTTCTCCTTTACCCTGCGGGACAGCGAGCACCTGAGCGACGGCACGCCGCTGCGTGACGTGGTCAGCGTGCTGGCAAACTCGCCGCACATTGTCGCACTGGGCATTAACTGTATCGCCCTGGAAAACACCACGGCCGCGCTGAAGCATCTGCAAAGCCTGACGCCGCTGCCGCTGGTGGTCTACCCGAACTCGGGCGAGCATTATGACGCAGTGACCAAAACCTGGCACCACCACGGTGAAGCGTGCGAGACGCTGGCGGGGTATCTGCCGCAGTGGCTGGAAGCCGGCGCGAAGCTGATTGGCGGATGCTGTCGCACCACGCCGAAGGATATTGCTGAGCTGAACGCGCAGCGCTGATGCTCTCACCCTGACCCTCTCCCACGGGGAGAGGGGAAAAAACGAACCGCACAAAACCAACTATCCTTTCCCGCTTTTTATCTAAAAACGAATCGTTATGAGCGATTCATTTTTATTCCTTTATCAAAATTCCCGCGTTGGAAATACTGCCCTCATAACAACAAGGGGAGCAGGCACTATGGCAATTTCATCGCGAATCACACTACTCGGCGCACTGGCGCTGTGGGCATTTCAGGCGCAGGCGGTGGACGTCACCGTCGCGTATCAAACTTCTGCGGAACCGGCGAAAGTCGCGCAGGCGGACAACACCTTTGCCAAAGAGAGCGGCGCGAAAGTCGACTGGCGCAAGTTTGACAGCGGCGCGTCCGTGGTGCGTGCGCTAGCCTCCGGCGACGTGCAGATCGGCAATATCGGTTCCAGCCCGCTGGCGGTTGCGGCCAGCCAGCAGGTGCCGATTGAGGTGTTCCTGCTCGCCTCGCAGCTCGGTAACTCTGAAGCGCTGGTGGTGAAGAAAAACATCACCAAACCGGAAGACCTGATCGGCAAACGCATCGCCGTGCCGTTTATCTCCACCACCCACTACAGCCTGCTGGCGGCGCTGAAACACTGGGGCATCAAGCCGGGGCAGGTACAAATTATCAACCTCCAGCCACCGGCGATTATCGCGGCCTGGCAGCGTGGCGACATTGACGGGGCCTATGTGTGGGCACCAGCAGTGAACGAGCTGGAAAAAGACGGCACCGTGCTGACCGACTCCGAGAAAGTGGGCCAGTGGGGGGCGCCAACGCTCGACGTGTGGGTCGTACGTAAAGACTTCGCCGAGAAACATCCTGAGGTGGTGAAAGCCTTCGCGAAAAGCGCGATTGACGCCCAGCAGCCGTATATCAGTAACCCGGATGAATGGCTGAAGCAGCCCGCAAACCTGGAAAAACTCTCCCGCCTGAGCGGCGTGCCGGAAGCGGACGTGCCGGGGCTGGTGAAGGGCAATACCTATCTGACCCTCGCGCAGCAGGTGCAGCAGCTGACCGGGCCGGTAAACAAAGCGATTGTAGATACTGCCACCTTCCTGAAAGAGCAGGGCAAAGTGCCCGCGGTGGCGACGGATTACAGCCAGTACGTAACCGATCGTTTTGTGAAATAAGGAGTCCGCCATGCTGAATATTACAAATCTGTCTGCTGATTACGGTGGTAAACCCGCGCTGGAGGATATCAACCTGACGCTGGACAGCGGTGAACTGCTGGTGGTGCTGGGTCCGTCCGGGTGCGGAAAAACCACGCTGCTCAATCTGATCGCCGGGTTTGTCCCTTATCAGCATGGCACCATTCAGCTGGAAGGCAAAAAGGTGGAAGGCCCCGGCGCCGAGCGCGGCGTGGTCTTCCAGAATGAAGGTCTGCTCCCGTGGCGCAACGTGCAGGAAAACGTGGCGTTTGGGCTACAGCTTGCGGGCATCAATCGTGAACAGCGGCTGGAAACGGCGCGGGCGATGCTGAAAAAAGTGGGGCTGGAAGGGGCGGAAAAACGCTTCATCTGGCAGCTTTCCGGCGGCCAGCGGCAGCGCGTCGGTATTGCCCGCGCGCTGGCAGCGAATCCGCAGCTGTTGCTGCTGGACGAGCCGTTCGGAGCGCTCGATGCCTTCACCCGCGAGCAGATGCAAACCCTGCTGCTGCGCCTGTGGCATGAGACGGGCAAGCAGGTGCTGTTGATTACCCACGATATCGAAGAGGCGGTGTTTATGGCGACGGAGCTGGTGCTGCTCTCGCCGGGGCCGGGCCGCGTGCTGGAGCGTTTGCCGCTGGATTTCGCCCGCCGCTACGTCGCCGGGGAACCCGTGCGCAGCATCAAATCCGATCCGCTGTTTATCGAACAGCGTGAGTACGTTTTAAGCCGCGTGTTTGAACAGCGGGAGGCTTTCTCATGAGCATCGTCTTCAGTGAAAAAACGCGCCGCACGCGTCTGGCGCTGCGCTGGCCTTTCTCACGTCAAATCACGTTGAGCGTCGGTACGCTGCTGGTGCTGCTGGCGGTGTGGTGGGCAGTTGCTGCCCTGCAGTGGGTCAGCCCGCTGTTTCTGCCGCCGCCGGGACAGGTGCTGGCCAAACTCATTACCATCGCCGGGCCGCAGGGCTTTATGGATGCCACGCTCTGGCAGCACTTAGGTGCCAGCCTGGCGCGCATTCTGGTGGCGCTGCTGGCGGCGGTGATTATCGGCATTCCCGTGGGGATTGCGATGGGGCTGAGCCCGACGGTGCGAGGCATCCTCGACCCGCTGATTGAGCTTTACCGCCCGGTCCCGCCGCTTGCCTATCTGCCGCTGATGGTGATCTGGTTCGGCATCGGTGAAACGTCAAAAATCCTGCTAATTTATCTGGCGATTTTCGCCCCGGTTGCCATGTCGGCGCTGGCGGGCGTAAAGAGCGCCCAGCAGGTGCGGATCCGCGCGGCGCAGTCGCTGGGAGCCAGCCGCATGCAGGTGCTGCTGTTCGTGATTTTACCGGGCGCACTGCCGGAGATTTTAACCGGGCTGCGCATCGGCCTTGGCGTGGGCTGGTCCACGCTGGTGGCCGCAGAGCTTATTGCGGCCACGCGCGGCCTTGGCTTTATGGTGCAGTCGGCGGGGGAGTTCCTGGCGACTGACGTGGTGCTGGCTGGGATCGCGGTGATCGCCGCGATCGCCTTCGGATTAGAACTGGGGCTGCGCGCGTTACAGCGTCGCCTGACGCCCTGGCATGGAGAAATACAATGAGTGAACGTCTGACCATTACCCCGCTGGGGCCGTACATTGGCGCACAGGTATCAGGCCTGGATGTGACCCGTCCGCTGAGTGATAACCAGTTCGAGCAGCTATACCACGCGTTGCTGCGTCATCAGGTAGTATTCCTGCGCGAGCAGGCGATCACTCCGCAGCAGCAGCGCGCGCTGGCCCTGCGCTTTGGCGATCTGCATATTCACCCCGTCTATCCGCATGCGGAAGGGGTGGAGGAGATTATCGTCCTCGACACCCACAACGATAATCCGCCGGACAACGACAACTGGCATACCGACGTAACCTTTATCGAGACGCCGCCTGCGGGGGCGATTCTGGCGGCGAAGCTGCTGCCGGATACGGGAGGCGATACGCTGTGGGCCAGCGGGATTGCGGCGTATGAGGCGCTGTCAGTGCCGTTCCGGACGCTGCTGAGCGGGCTGCGGGCGGAGCACGACTTCAAAAAATCATTCCAGGAATACAAGTATCGCAAGAGTGAAGAGGAACATCAGCGCTGGCAGGAGGCGGTTGCGAAACATCCTCCGCTGCTGCACCCGGTGGTGCGGACCCATCCGGTCACGGGCAAGCAGGCGCTGTTTGTGAACGAAGGATTCACGACGCGCATTGTGGATGTGTCCGAGAAAGAGAGCGAGGCGCTGTTAGGTTTCCTGTTCGCGCATATCACCAAACCGGAGTTCCAGGTACGCTGGCGCTGGCAGGAGAATGACCTGGCGATCTGGGATAACCGCGTGACGCAGCACTACGCCAATGCGGACTATCTTCCGCAACGCCGGATTATGCAGCGGGCGACGATTTTGGGCGATAAGCCGTTTTATCGTGCGCCTTGATCCCCTTACCCTAACCCTCTCCCTTTTAGGGAGAGGGCTGTAAATGCGCCTCAATATACCGCTGATAGCGGTTCGCCTTCAGATAACACAAATCCACCAGCACCAGCCCGTCAATACAGTTGTTGAACGCCGGGTCGCTGCCAAAATCAATAAACTGCACGCCGCCGGGCTCGCACAGCTCGGAATATTGCTTGTAGAGCGGCGGAATACCGCACCCAAGATTACCGAGCAGGGATTTCAGCTTTGTTAGATCGTCCACGTAATCCACGCCGCCAAACTGCGCGAGCACGTCCGGCAGCGATGCGGGATACGGTTGACGTGAGGCGGTGAGCGGATGCGTCGCCGGGAACCACAGGCGATAAAATGCCACCAGCAGATCCCGCGCGGCAGGCGGTAAGCCGCCGGAAATGGAGACCGGGCCAAACAGGTAGCGGTAGTGCGGATAACGCGCCAGATAGGCCCCAATGCCGGACCATAAATAGTCCAGGCCGCGGCGTCCCCAGTAGCGCGGCTGGATAAAGCTGCGCCCCAGCTCAATACCGTGTTCCAGTACGTCCTGCATTTTGTCGTCGTAGTGAAACAGGCTATAGCTGTACAACCCCTCAACGCCGCGCTTTTCGATCTGCATGGCCGTCGGCATAAAGCGATACGCCCCGACGATCTCCAGATCCTCCTCATCCCATAGGATTAGGTGCAGATAATCATCGTCGTAGCTGTCGGTGTCCCGACGTTTGCCGCTCCCTTCCTCCACCGCGCGAAAGGCAATCTCGCGCAGGCGGCCCAGCTCGCGCAGCAGCGGGGCGTCTTCCTGGCCGTTTCGCTGCCAAAGATAGATGGTTTTACCGTCGCTGGTTTTTCCCAGACTCTCGGCCTTCGCCAGCGCGCGTTTCAGTGTGGCCCGGTCTTCCGGACGGGCAATCGCGCACTGGGTTTTAAAGACGCCGGGCACTCCCTTGCCAAGACGCATCACGTGCTGACGGCACTGCTCGGCCATCTCACGCGACGAAAGGGTGGCGCTGTGCCAGTGATGCCAGGCGATCTGCTGGCCGATCTTAATCGGCAGCTGGCTGTGGCGGCGGCGGAACATCTGCTGCATCAGCAGCAGCATCGACAGCGTCGGGGAGACCAGCGTGCTGGCATAGAAGAGCAGGCTGTTATGCGCCTGAATATGCACCGGCAGCAGCGGGGCGCGCAGCTTGCTGGCGAGTTTGATAAAGCCGGAGTGCCATTTCTTATCGCGAATGCCCTTGCGCGTAGGGCGGGAAACTTCTCCGGCCGGGAAGAAGATCAGCACGCCCGCGTTTTGCAGATGCTGTTCCATCTGCACCAGGGACGATTTCGCCGTCCTGCCGCCCATATTGTCCACCGGAATAAACAGCGAGCTGAGGGGCTCAAGGTGGGTCAGCATCCGGTTGGTCACGACTTTAACATCGCGCCGCACGCGGGAGACGGCGTACATCAGCGCCAGGCCGTCCAGTGTACCCGTCGGGTGGTTGGCAATAATGACCAGCGGGCCATGTTCGGGGATTTGTTCAAGATCGCGGGCGGAAACGGTGCAGAGAATATCAAGGTGCTCCAGAACTTGCTCCACCATATCCAGTCCTTTCAGGTGGCGGTGTGCTGCGGCAAATTGCTGAAATTCGTCTTCGTAGAACAGTCTTTTTAATAGACTTTTTTGCCAGGGTGCGGGCCTCGCCTGAGGCCAAAGATCGTCGAGAACGCTATCGAGGCTAAACATGGTCACTCCTCCTGCCGTCTTGCGAAGACAGTAGAAGGCGCAGATGTCGGTTGTATTGCAGTTGGGTGAAGATTTGAGCAGAGAACAGGCCGGGCCAGGCGAAGCCGCCACCCGGCGCTAAAAAGGATTAACGCAGAATTTTTTTCTCGGCCAGATCCAGCGCGAAGTAGCTGAAGATCAGATCCGCGCCCGCGCGTTTGATCGCGCCGAGGCTTTCCAGGATCACTTTTTCTTCATCAATGGCACCCGCCAGGGCGGCGAATTTGATCATCGCGTACTCGCCGCTCACCTGATAAGCGCCCAGCGGCAGCTCGGTGCGCTCGCGGATGTCGCGCAGGATATCGAGATACGCGCCAGCCGGTTTCACCATCAGGCAGTCTGCGCCCTGGGCTTCATCGAGCAGGGATTCACGAATCGCTTCCCGACGGTTCAGCGGGTTCATCTGATAGGTTTTACGATCGCCTTTCAGCGCCGTTCCCGCCGCTTCGCGGAACGGGCCGTAGAAGGAGGAGGCGAATTTGGTGGAGTAAGACATGATGGCGGTGTCGGTGAAACCGGCCGCGTCCAGCGCCTGACGAATCGCCTGAACCTGTCCGTCCATTGCGGCAGATGGCGCGATGAAATCCGCACCTGCTGCGGCAGCGACCACAGCCTGTTTGCCAAGGTTCAGCAGGGTGGCATCGTTATCCACGCCGTGATCGCACAGCACACCGCAATGGCCGTGAGAGGTATATTCGCAGAAGCAGGTGTCGGACATCACCACCATTTCCGGCACGGTCTCTTTGCAGATGCGGGACATGCGGGCGACGAGACCATCTTCTTTCCACGCGTCGCTGCCGGTGGCGTCGGTATGGTGGGAGATGCCGAAGGTCATCACCGAGCGGATACCCGCGTTGGCGATGCGTTCAATCTCACGCGCCAGATACTTCTCCGGAATGCGCATTACGCCCGGCATGGCTTCGATGGCTTTGTAGTCATCGATCTCTTCTTCGACAAAAATCGGCAACACCAGATCGTTTAAGGTCAGGGTTGTCTCTTCAAACATAGCGCGCAGTGCAGGTGACTTGCGCAGGCGGCGGGGGCGTGCAATTAAATCGGTCATGGTATGCCTGATGTTTGTGGAACAAAGAAGGCTAGTGTACCCGAAAGCGTTGTTAGGTGTTTATTAAAGTGGGCGGTTTACCGATAGATCATGCAAGACTGCAGGAACGGTGTCGTTCGGAGCAAACGGTTTAACATCAACCGCTTGCCCACGGAATATTAATATCAGTTGGACGCGGTAAGCACCTGGGCTTTATTGGCACTCAGCTCAGCCACCAGGTTATTAATCCCGTCACTCATATTGACGAAACGCGTATGCGGAGAGCGGGTGACCACCACAAATGCGCCCACGTTTGACTGCGGGATCATGGCCATATAGGTGATGAATCCACCGCCGCCGCCCGTTTTCTGAATAATACCCGGACGGCCATTTTTCGGTGCCATATAGACCCAGCCCATGCCGAGCGCATCGGCTTTACCCGGCACGTCCATCCCGATGACGCGGTGCAGCTGAGTACGCTGATAAATCAGGGTTTGCATACGATCGGCCTGGCTGCTGCGAGCGTAGAAATCCGAGGAAAGGAACTGCTGCATCCAGCGCATCATGTCGCCAGGCGTGGAATAGACCCCGCCGCTGCCCACGGCCGCGAGCGTGTTATTACAGGGGCTTGCGCCTTTCTCCGCCACCATCAGGCGACGGCACTGGTCCGGGGACGGGGTAAACGTGGTGTCTTTCATGCCGAGCGGACGGGTGATCTGCTCTTCAAACAGCTGCGTGTAGGGTTTGCCAGCCGCCGTTGAGAGGGCATCTGCCAGCAGGTCGAACGCCAGGTTTGAATAAGAGGCCTGCGAGCCCGGTGCCGCCTTCAGCGTGGCGGTACTCAGATAGCTCCAGCGCTGGTCGCGCGTTGGCCAGACAAACACGTCACGATGCGCCGCTCCGCCTGGCTGCTCACGCGGCAGGGCGCTGGTGTGGGTGGCAAGGTTCACAAGCCGAATCGGCGTACCCTGATAGGTTGGAACCCGGGCGCCTGGAGGCGCGTATTTGCTGAGCGGGTCGTCGAGCTTCACCACGCCCTGGTCGAGCAGTTTCACCAGCATTTCGCTGGTCATCAGCTTGGTTAAGGACGCGATGCGGATAACGGAATCCAGCTGCGGGTGAACATTATTTCCTGGGCGCGTTTCACCAAAGCTGCGGAACACGCGCTGGTTGCCGTCAATGACGACCATCGCCATCCCGGTTGCGCCGCTGCCGTAATAGATAAGGTTCGCGTAGCGATCGGCAATATCAGAAGCTAAAACGGGTGCCGTCAGCGGTTGGGCTGCCTGGGCGGTAGAAAAGCTCACCGCACACAGCGCGGCAAAAGAGAGCAGACAACGTTTCAACGAAAAGCATCCATGAAGTGAAATAGGAAAGTAATGGGTATTTATACTACTAAACGGTACCGCGCAATGCCCCGAATTGCATAACGATAGCGAGAAAAACGTAACCATGGGTAAATATGAACAATTTACTTACGAGCCATCTCCCATTTTGTGACATCGGGCTTATGATAAGCACCAGTGTCACTCAATCTTACGGAGAACGGTATGTCTGAGAAGCGTGTGGTTATGGTTGTCGATATGCAGAACGGGGTATTTGAAACCCCTCGTCATCAGCGCGAAAAGTGTGTGTCTCTGATCAACCAGCTTACGCAGGCTGCCGACAAGGTGATTTTTATTCAGCACACCGAAGCCGGAGGGCTGGAAGAGGGAAGTGAAGGGTTTGCGCTACTGCCTGAACTCTATCAGCCCGCTGACGCGCTTTACGTGACCAAAACGGCCTGTGATGCCTTCTACAACACGGCGCTTGAGACGCTGCTGCGTGACCAGGGCATTCGCGAGTTTGTCATCTGCGGCTGCGCCACCGATTACTGCGTCGATGCGACGATCAAGAACGGCGTTAGCCGGGGTTATCACATTACCGTGGCGGAAGATGCCCATACCACATCCAACCGCCCGGCTGCTGAAGCACAGATCCTGATTAACCATCACAACGACGTCTGGCGTAACTTCATTGCGCCAGCGAATCCTCTCGCAGTGAAACGCACCGAAACAATTCTCGAAAACTGGAAAGCGAACTAATAATCAACCCTCGGGTCTGACCTTTTTGCCTGAGCCGGGAGGCTGGCCTGGGCAGGTATTTCGTTTGGTAACGTGTTGTGCACAGCAACAGCCATAACAACAAGAAGGAAGCATTATGTTTAAGTCTTTTTTCCCAAAGCCGGGGCCTTTTTTCCTGTCGGCATTTATTTGGGCACTCATCGCTGTCATTTTCTGGCAGGCGGGCGGCGGCGAATGGCTGACGCGCATCACGGGAGCGACAGGCGAGGTACCGATTAGCGCGGCGCGCTTCTGGTCGCTCAGCTACCTGCTGTTTTATGCCTACTACACGGTGTGCGTAGGGCTGTTTGCCCTTTTTTGGTTTGTCTATTCTCCGCACCGCTGGCAGTACTGGTCGATCCTCGGCACATCGCTGATTATTTTCGTGACCTGGTTCCTGGTGGAAGTGGGCGTGGCGGTTAACGCCTGGTATGCGCCGTTCTACGATCTGATCCAGACCGCGCTGAGCTCGCCGCATAAGGTGACCATCAATCAGTTCTACCATGAAGTTGGCGTCTTCCTCGGCATCGCCCTGATTGCGGTTATCATCGGCGTGATGAACAATTTCTTCGTCAGCCACTACGTTTTCCGCTGGCGTACCGCGATGAACGAACATTATATGGCGCACTGGCAGCACCTGCGCCATATCGAAGGTGCCGCACAGCGTGTGCAGGAAGACACCATGCGTTTTGCCTCCACGCTTGAAGACATGGGCGTCAGCTTTATCAACGCCATTATGACGCTGATTGCCTTCCTGCCGGTGCTGGTAACGCTCTCGGCGCATGTACCGGATCTGCCGATTGTCGGCCATATTCCGTATGGTCTGGTGATTGCCGCGATCGTCTGGTCGCTGATGGGGACGGGCCTGCTGGCGGTGGTGGGGATCAAACTGCCGGGTCTGGAGTTTAAAAATCAACGCGTCGAAGCCGCATACCGTAAAGAGCTGGTTTATGGCGAAGACGATGCCAACCGCGCCTCGCCGCCGACCGTCCGCGAGCTGTTTGGCGCCGTGCGTCGTAACTATTTCCGTCTTTACTTCCACTATATGTATTTCAACATCGCGCGTATTTTGTATCTGCAGGTGGATAACGTTTTCGGTTTGTTCCTGCTGTTTCCGTCCATTGTTGCGGGTACGATTACGCTCGGTCTGATGACGCAGATCACCAACGTTTTCGGTCAGGTTCGCGGGTCGTTCCAGTACCTGATCAGCTCCTGGACCACGCTGGTAGAACTGATGTCCATCTACAAACGTCTGCGCAGCTTTGAACGCGAGCTGGACGATCGTGACCTGCAGGAAGTCACCAACACATTTAGCTAATACAGGAAGTTGCTATGTCTTTTGCCGTACCGCGCGCGTTACCGTTGACCATTCTGGCCGCTTTTGTACTGTCAGGATGTGCCGAAAAGGGGTCCGCTCCGCTCAAAAAGGGCGAGAAGCCTGTTGATGTGGCGAGCGTTGTGCGGCAGAAAATGCCCGCCAGCGTGAAGGATCGCAATGCGTGGGCAGACGCGCTGGCAAAAACCTTTGAAAGCCAAAAGATCGCGCCGACCGAGGAGAACATCTGTTCGGTGCTGGCGGTGGCGCAGCAGGAGTCAATGTACCAGTCAGATCCGGTTGTGCCGGGTCTGAACAAAATCGCCTGGAAAGAGATCGACCGCCGCGCGGAGTCCATGCATATCCCGGTGTTCCTCGTGCATACAGCGCTTAAAATCACCTCGCCGAACGGTAAAAGCTACAGCGAACGGCTGGATACGGTGAAAACCGAAAAACAGCTTAGCGCCATCTTTGATGATTTCATCAGCATGGTCCCAATGGGGCAGAAGCTGTTTGGCTCACTGAACCCGGTCCACACCGGTGGCCCAATGCAGGTAAGCATCGCGTTCGCGGAGAAACACACCGACGGCTATCCGTGGAAAATCGACGGTACGGTGCGTCAGGAGGTCTTCTCCCTGCGCGGAGGACTGTGGTTCGGCACGTATCACCTGTTGAACTATCCGGCGAACTACGATGAGCCGCTGTACCGCTTTGCCGACTTTAACGCCGGCTGGTATGCCAGCCGTAATGCGGCATTCCAGAGTGCGGTCAGCCGCGCAAGCGGCGTCAAGCTCGCGCTGGACGGCGATCTCATCGCTTATGGCAGCAGCGAAGCAGGGGGCACCGAGCTGGCCGTACGGAAACTTTCGACAACGCTGGGTCTGAGCAACAGCGACATTCGCCGTCAGCTTGAGAAAGACGATAGTCTGGCCTTTGAGAAAACGGATCTGTACAAGAAGGTGTTTGCGCTCGCAGAGCAGAAAAGCGGGAAAACGTTACCGAGGGCTATCCTGCCGGGCATTCAGCTGGAAAGCCCGAAGATCACGCGTAACCTGACCACCGCGTGGTTCGCAAAACGCGTGGACGATCGCCGGGCTCGCTGTATGGGGCTTTAACGGCGGCGGCGAAAGCGCAGCACTAATGCCACAACGCCCAGAATCATACATCCCGCGAGGAAGGGGATCAGGCCGAACAGGGTGCTGACGCCAAAGCCAATCTCAACTCGCGGGCGTCCGTTATCCTGCACCTGCATCAGATGTTCATAAACGCCTGGCGCATGCACCAGCATATTTAGCAGCTGAGAGCCGGCCCAGAAGCAAAACAGGACAAACAGGGCATACGCGATATTACCCGCCGTAGAGGTTTTTGGTTTTCCGCCAAAAATCGGTTTCGACAATGTAAAGTCAGCCATGATGACCTCCGGATAAATCGCTCTGTTAATACGCTTCGTACAGGGTGAGTTTGACAGGTCATCGCATTTGTCAATATCAGAATCGTGGTAATTTACGCGCCGGAATCCTCCTGGATTGTTGATTTCTGCAGCACGTCACAATTTATTAACTTAAGTGAAATTGCGTCGCGTTTCAGAATTTTCGTATCTGCCACAGACCTGGCCGTAAAACTGTGAGAGGATGTCTTTTTTTCCTGCCGGAGTTGTTATGAAGCTCACGTCCAAACTACGCCGTGACTGGCACTACTACGCCTTCGCTATCGGGCTGATCTTTATTCTTAACGGTATTGTGGGCCTGTTGGGGTTTGAAGCAAAAGGCTGGCAAACGTATGCCGTAGGGCTGGTGACCTGGGTCATTAGTTTCTGGCTGGCGGGGTTGATTATCCGCCGTCGCCCTGAAGAGACGACAGCGGATGAGGCAGAGTCGGCGAAGCGCGCCGATTAACCGTTTACGGAACTTTTAAGCGCGCTGTCGGCGGCGTGACGCTCCAGCGCCAGCTCGATCAGGCGGGTGATCAATTCCGGGTAGCTCAGGCCGCTCGCCTGCCACAGCTTCGGATACATGCTGATGTTAGTGAACCCCGGCAGCGTGTTAATTTCATTGATCACCACCTCGTTTTCCGCCGTCAGGAACACATCCACGCGCGCCATGCCGCAGCAGCCGAGCGTCTGATAAGCGCGAATGGCGATCGCCCGGATCTTATCGTTAACCGCCGGATCGAGATCCGCAGGCACGACAACCTGCGCGCCTTTATCATCAATGTATTTGGTGTCGTACGAGTAGAAGTCGCTGTTTAAGACCACTTCACCGCAGGTGCTCGCCTGGGGAAAATCGTTGCCCAGCACGGCGCACTCAATTTCACGACCTTTGATGCCCTGCTCAACCACCACTTTATGGTCGAACTCAAAAGCCAGGCGGACGGCTTGCGTGAACTCAGCTTCGCTGGTCACTTTGCTGACGCCCACGGAGGAGCCCTGGTTTGCAGGCTTCACAAACAACGGCAGACCCAGCTCTGCACTGATTTGCGTAAAGCTGTGTTTGTCGCGGTTGGCGCGGGTGAGCGTCACGAACGGCGCAATATTCAGCCCGGCATCGCGCAGCAGGCGTTTGGTGACGTCTTTGTCCATGCACGCGGCAGAGCCGAGGACGTCCGATCCGACGAACGGCAGGTTGGCCATGCGCAGCATTCCCTGCAGGGAACCATCTTCGCCCAGGGTGCCGTGAACAATCGGGAAGACGACGTCGATCTGGGCGAGAGCCTGCGCGTTGCCGGCGTCGATGAGCTGCCCTTTTACGACGCCGGGTACGGTGGCGACGCTAATTTCTGAAGGATTCAGGGCGATATGTGCCGGATCGTGGGCATTCAGCAGATACTGGCTGGCATCGTTAACGTGCCACTGGCCCTGTTTATCAATGCCCAGCAGCACCACGTCGAAACGGCTTTTATCGATCGCATCAACGATATTTTTGGCCGATTGCAATGACACTTCGTGTTCCGCTGATTTTCCCCCAAAGACAATACCTACGCGCTGCTTAGCCATCTCACTCTCTTCCAGTCTGACGAAAAGCCAATAACATACCACGATGCCCGGCGGGTTTCGCGGCCTTCTGCCATAATGTTTTGTGGAATGTTGAGGGGGGAGAGTGAAAGGAAAAACGCTACTGACTGTATTTATCATTTTGGCCATCGCAACGGTGGGTTACCGCTGGTTGCCGCCTTACTACAACCCTTTCATGCCGCTGATGCTTGACGATCCGCCAGGCCGAATCACCCAGTATAAGCTTCGGCGTTTAACCCCCGAGGCGTGCGCGAGCCTGCTCGCACAGGCTAATCAACGCGATCTCATCCGCACCCGGCCGGTGGCTGACAGCGGCGGCGCGTGTCCGCTGAATAACGTCGTGCGCGTGAGTGACTTCGGCCCGGTCGGCCTGAACAGCAGTTTTCTTGCCAGCTGCCCGCTGGCGCTCAGCTCAGCCCTCTTTATCAGCCAGCAGGCCCGGCCGCTGACAAAACGTTATACGGGCAGTGACCTGGCGCGTATCGACCACCTCGGCAGCTTTGCCTGCCGCAATATTTATCATCGCCCTGACGCGCGCCGCAGTGAACATGCCACGGCGGAGGCGCTGGATATCGCTGCTTTTCGTCTGGCGAACGGTGAACGCGTCACGGTGCTGAACGGCTGGAAGGCGGCCACCACGCAGCCCTGGCTGAAGGCCATGCTGGCGGCGAGCTGTGGGTACTACGGAAACGGACTGGGGCCGGAGTATAACGCGGCGCATGCCAACCATTTTCATCTGGGAATGCGCGGTTTTGGCCTCTGCCGTTGAAGCATAATATTCCACCAGAAAATGGATGAATTGTGACTTATTTCACAAATATGATGACTGGGGAGATAAAACACCAAAGTCAGTCGGGCCGCATCTCTGGTGCGACGTTAATACGCGTAACTTGCTAATCTGTCGGCGAATTCGCCTAAAAATGAAGACTATTTCTTTATGGAATCCTGGAAAGTTAATCTCATCTCGGTTTGGTTCGGCTGCTTCTTTACCGGACTGGCCATCAGCCAGATTTTGCCGTTCCTGCCTCTGTACGTGTCGCAGCTGGGGGTGACCTCGCATGAAGCCCTTTCCATGTGGTCCGGTCTGACGTTCAGCGTCACGTTTCTGGTTTCCGCCATTGTGTCACCGATGTGGGGCAGCCTGGCGGATCGGAAAGGCCGTAAACTGATGCTGCTACGCGCCTCGCTCGGGATGGCGATTGCCATTCTGCTGCAGGCCTTCGCCACCAACGTCTGGCAGCTGTTCTTCCTGCGGGCGGTGATGGGGTTGACGTCCGGGTATATTCCAAACGCCATGGCGCTGGTCGCCTCTCAGGTGCCGCGCGAGCGTAGCGGCTGGGCGCTGAGTACGCTCTCCACGGCACAGATCAGCGGCGTCATCGGTGGGCCGCTGCTGGGGGGCTTTCTGGCGGACCACGTCGGGCTGCGTGCGGTATTTATCATCACTGCGGTTCTGCTGGTGGTCAGTTTTCTGGTCACGCTCTTTCTGATTAAAGAAGGGGGCCGCCCGGTTATCAGTAAGTCTGAACGCCTCAGCGGCAAGGCCGTTTTCGCCTCGCTGCCTTATCCGGGCCTGATGATCAGCCTGTTTGTGACCACTATGGTGATCCAGCTCTGTAATGGTTCGGTGGGGCCGATTCTGGCGCTGTTTATCAAGTCGATGGAGCCGGAGAGCACGAATATCGCTTTTCTTAGCGGCATGATTGCCGCCGTGCCGGGCGTATCAGCCCTGATTTCCGCGCCGCGTCTGGGAAAACTGGGTGACAGGATCGGCACGGCGCGCATCCTGATGGCGACGCTGATCTTTGCGGTGGTGCTCTTCTTCGCGATGTCGTTTGTCACCTCTCCGCTTCAGCTTGGCATATTGCGATTTCTGCTCGGCTTTGCTGATGGCGCCATGTTGCCTGCGGTACAGACCCTGTTGGTCAAATATTCCAGCGACCAGGTGACGGGGCGTATTTTTGGATATAACCAGTCGTTTATGTATCTGGGGAATGTTGCCGGCCCGCTTATTGGCGCCTCCGTTTCTGCGATGGCCGGTTTTCGTTGGGTATTTGCGGCGACAGCTATTGTCGTTTTAATCAATATTATCCAGCTGGCTATTGCGCTGCGACGCCGCAGACAAATGGCGGAGGCCAAATCGGCAAGGTAACGATTTCATAGATGTATTATATATTCTTATGGTAGCCGCATTTTTATATAACAAAATGCGGCTGCTTTTTATAGAAAAACGTTTCGCTCACGGCGCTGCCTCTTTATTTCCGTTCCTGTATCACTTTTGCATACCATAATTAATTTCTTCTCTTTGCAATAGGGATTCAGAGTGATAACTTCAGACAAAACTGAAAAGGAACTGGCACGATGAAAAACCTCATTGCTGAATTGCTGGTCAAGCTGGCACAAAAGGAAGAAGAGTCAAAAGAGCTGGTGGCTCAGGTCGAAGCGCTTGAAATTGTGGTCACCGCGCTGCTGCGACAAATGGCGAAAACCGATCAGCAGGCGTTGATTGAGAGCGTGGAAGGCGCGCTGGATAGCGTCAGGCCTGAATCGCAGGTACCGGTTGAGGATGCTGAGATGCTCCACCAGTACGTAAAGAAGCTGTTAAGGCATCCGCGCAGCTAAACCGTCACAGGACGTAACGACGTGTCATAGAATTGTCATGCAGGATGCCTATAGTCGCTCTGTTTTTATTTTTATGTATTTGTACATGGAGAAAATAAATTGAAACAGAGCGCACTTTTCATCGCATTACTTCCCTTGTTAATTACCCCTGCCATTTATGCTGATACGACGCAAACCAGCGTGCTGGATAATCGTGCGGCAAAAGGGGATATCACCCAGCCTGGCGGCGCGCGTCGTTTATCTGAAGATCAAACTGCTGCTATTCGCGCTTCGCTGAATGATAAGCCGGCGAAAAATATTATTCTGCTGATTGGCGATGGAATGGGGGATTCCGAAATCACGGCGGCGCGAAATTATGCCGAGGGTGCGGGCGGCTTTTTTAAAGGTATCGACGCATTACCGTTGACCGGACAATATACCCACTACGCGCTGGATAAAAAAACCGGTAAACCGGATTACGTAACGGACTCCGCGGCCTCTGCCACGGCGTGGTCCACCGGCGTGAAAACCTATAATGGTGCGCTGGGCGTGGATATTCACGAAAAAGATCATCAAACCCTTCTGGAGATGGCAAAAGCGGCGGGCCTGGCGACCGGCAACGTCTCCACCGCTGAACTTCAGGATGCGACGCCTGCGGCGCTGGTGGCACACGTGACCTCGCGTAAGTGCTACGGCCCGTCAGCGACCAGCGAAAAGTGCCCAACGAATGCGCTGGAAAAAGGCGGCAAAGGCTCGATTACGGAACAGTTGCTGAACGCGCGTCCTGACGTGACGCTGGGCGGCGGCGCGAAAACCTTCGCGGAAACCGCGACGGCGGGCGAGTGGCAGGGCAAAACGCTGCGCGAGCAGGCGCAGGCTCGCGGCTATCAGCTGGTGAGTGACGCAAATGCTCTGGCGGCGATAAGCGAGGCGAACCAGGATAAACCGCTGCTGGGGCTGTTCTCTGACGGCAACATGCCCGTGCGCTGGGAAGGTCCAAAAGCCTCGTATCACGGCAATATTGATAAGCCTGCGGTGACCTGTGCGCCAAACCCGAAACGCACGGACAGCTTACCGACGCTGGCGGCGATGACCGATAAAGCGATTTCTCTGCTGAGCAAGAGCGAAAAAGGGTTCTTCCTGCAGGTAGAAGGCGCGTCGATCGATAAGCAGGATCATGCGGCAAATCCGTGCGGTCAGATTGGCGAAACCGTCGATCTGGACGAAGCGGTGCAGAAAGCGCTCGCGTTCGCGAAAAAAGACGGTAACACCCTGGTGATCGTCACCGCGGACCACGCGCACGCCAGCCAGATCGTTCCGCCAGATACCAAAGCCCCTGGCCTGACGCAGGCGCTAAACACCAAAGATGGTGCCGTCATGGTGATGAGCTACGGCAACTCTGAAGAAGAGTCCATGGAGCACACGGGCACCCAGCTGCGTATTGCCGCCTACGGCCCGCACGCGGCCAACGTGGTAGGCCTGACCGATCAAACGGATCTGTTCTACACCATGAAGGCTGCGCTGGGCCTTAAATAATAAAATCCCGGCGGAAATCACATCTGCCGGGTGGTTTTTTTCCTGTCACGAACCAGACTTACAGGGAATGTTCACAAAAGGATGGTGCAATGAAAACAACATTACTGGTTACTCTGCTCTCCGGCCTGTTCCTGGTCGCATCGGCGAACGCGGAAGAGAAAACGTTAACGCCGCAGCAGCAGCGTATGACCACCTGTAATCAACAGGCGACGTCTCAGAGTCTGAAGGGCGATGCTCGTAAGACCTACATGAGCGACTGCCTCAAAAACGGCGCCTCGAAGCCGGCTGAAAAAAGCCTCACGCCTCAGCAGCAAAAGATGCGCGAGTGTAATGCCAAGGCAACCGAGCAGTCCCTTAAAGGGGATGACCGCAGCAAGTTCATGAGTGCCTGCCTGAAGAAAAAAGTGTAGTTCGAACGGGTGAGCGGCATCGGCGGCTCACCCGAAATTTCATACTTTCCCCGCAGACCCCCTCTCTATAATTTGGGAAAATGTTTCAGAATATTCCCAAAAATGATGAATGATGAAACGTATTACAACAAAAAGCGCATTCGGGAAGAGTGGAATTTAACCCTTTCTCAGGATGACCCTCACCGTGCCGGCATTCAGTTTGCCCGGCGGGTTCGGCTGGCGCGCGCCGTGGGGCTGGCAGCGATGTTTTTCCCGGTTGCGGGAATGCTGGTCACCCATTTTTTACCCGGAGGCTGGTGGCTTTTACTGGTCGGTTGGGCGTTCGTCTGGCCCCATTTCGCCTGGCAGTTATCCTGCCGGGCCGCGTCACCTCAACAGCAGGAAGTGTTCAATCTTAAGATCGATGCCATCATTGCCGGGCTCTGGATCGGCGTGATGGGGATGAGCGCGTTACCCTCGGCAGCGCTGGTGATGATGGTAGGTATGAATATGATGGGCTCCGGGGGCTGTCGCCTGTTTATCCCGGGGATCCTGTTGACTCTGCTCTCCGCGCTGGTGACGCTGCCGCTTGTCGGGAGCGTGGCTGTTTTCAGGCCCGACCCGGTAGAGTGGGGCCTAACGCTGCCCGTACTGGTGCTTTATCCCATGCTTTTTGCCTGGCTCAGCCACCGCACCGCCGTCAGGCTTGCAGAGCACAAGCAGCGGCTGGAAATGATGAGCACCCGTGACGGCATGACCGGGGTCTTTAATCGCCGCCACTGGGAAATGCTGCTGCGAAATGAATTTGAGCATTGCCGCCGCGACCACTGCACCGCCACGATTTTGCTGATTGATATCGACCACTTTAAAAACATCAACGACACCTGGGGGCACGCTGTCGGCGACGAGGCGATCATCGCCATTACGCGTCAGCTCCAGCGGTCAGTACGGTCAGGCGATGCTATAGGCCGGTTTGGTGGGGATGAGTTTGCGGTGATTATGTCGCAGACCGCGGCGGAAAGCGCCATCGCGGTGATGTCGCGGTTGCATGAGCGGCTGGAAAAACTGACGTTACCGTGCGCACCAAAAGAAGCGCTGCGCATCAGCGTAGGCGTTGCCCCCTGGGGGCCGCAGTTTGGACATTATCGGGAATGGCTGAAGGCGGCTGACGTGGCGCTGTACAGGGCGAAAAATGCCGGGCGCGGCCGCACCGAAGTGGCCGCCTGACGCCCGGTCAGAAATCAGGATTTACTCAGCTTCTCTGATTTTTCCATGCATTTTGCCATTGCCTCAATGACGGCTGAGCGGAACCCGCGCTCTTCCAGCACCCGCACCGCTTCAATGGTGGTACCGCCTGGGGAGCAGACCATATCTTTCAGCTCACCCGGGTGTTTACCGGTCTCCAGCACCATTTTGGCGGAGCCCATGACGGCCTGCGCGGCGAATTTATACGCCTGGGCGCGCGGCATTCCACCAAGAACGGCGGCATCGGCCATCGCTTCTAAAAACATGAAGACATACGCAGGGGCTGATCCACTGACGCCGACCACCGGATGTATCATCGATTCGGCAATCACTTCTGCTTCGCCGAAACAGCGGAAAATGTTCAGTACATCAGCCACTTCTTCTGAGGTCACCAGCGCGTTAGGCGTGACGGAGGTCATGCCGGCGTTGACCAGCGAAGGGGTGTTGGGCATCGCGCGGACGATTTTACGATCGTGACCCAGCGCGCGCGCCAGCTGATCGAGGGTGACGCCCGCGGCAATCGACACCACCAGCGTCTCTTTATTCAGGCTGGAGGTGATATCGCTCAGTACTTTGATCATGATGTTCGGCTTGACGGCGCCAAAGACGATATCGGCGACCTGGGCCACTTCCTGCGCGCTTTCGGCGGCGTTGATCCCGTACTGATCGCGCAACGCGGCGACCTTGTCCGGTGACGGGGTATAGACCCAAATCTGACCCGGCAGCACCTGCCCGCTGGCGATCAGGCCGCCCAGGATGGCTTTGCCCATGTTACCGCAGCCGATAAACCCGATTTTCTTGTCCATCACGATTCTCCGTCATTATGCGTTGTTTTCTCTGATTGATAGCTTAACAACGAAATGCAGGCGACAATAGTCGGCAGAGTTATTATGGGGAGACAATATGGCGATTTGGGTTGATGCGGACGCGTGTCCGAATGTGATTAAAGAGATTTTATTTCGCGCCGCCGAGCGCGTTCAGATGCCGCTGACGCTGGTGGCGAACCAGAATATTCGCGTACCGCCTTCGCGGTTCATCCGCTCTTTGCGCGTGCCGGCCGGGTTCGACGTGGCGGATAACGAAATTGTCCGCCTGTGCAGCGCGGAGGATCTGGTGATCACGGCGGATATTCCCCTGGCTGCCGAAGTGCTGGAAAAAGGGGCCGCGGCGCTCAATCCGCGCGGAGAGCGATACTCGCCGTCGACCATTCGCGAGAAGCTCACCATGCGCGATTTTATGGATACGATGCGGGCCAGCGGCGTGCAGACCGGGGGACCGGACAGCCTGTCACAGCGCGATCGTCAGCAGTTTGCTGCCGAACTGGATAAATGGCTGCTGGAAGTAAAGCGCCGCACAGCGTAATGATAATTATTGTCAATTTGTGGTACAGTGTGGCTTCCACAGGGTTGTCATCCCGTACCGCTTTGCAGTAAAGTAATCGCAACATCTTCTGCAATTATTTCTTTACACTCTTCAGCCATCCGGCATCAAGGGGAACACCTGGCTATGACCCAACCCATCTTTTTAGTTGGCCCCCGCGGCTGTGGGAAAACCACCGTTGGCCTGGAGCTGGCACGCGTGTGTCATCGCCAGTTTGTGGATACCGACCACTGGCTGCAAACCGAGGCCGGAAAAACCATCGCTGAGATTGTTGAGCAAGAGGGATGGGAGAGCTTTCGCGCGCGCGAAACGGCCGCGCTGAAAGCGGTCACCACCCCGTCTGCCGTGATCGCGACCGGGGGTGGCATTGTTCTGGCGGAGTGTAATCGTCACTTTATGCGCGAAAAGGGGATTGTGATCTACCTTAGCGCGCCGGTGTCGGCCCTGGTTGGGCGTCTGGAAGCCTTTCCGGAAGAGGGGCAACGCCCTGCGCTGACTTCCAGGCCGCTGAACGAAGAGGTAAGTGAAGTGCTGGCGGAACGCGATGCGTTATACCGCGAAGCGGCTCACCACGTGGTGGATGCGTCAGCCTCTCCTGAAGACGTTGTGATTCAGATTATTACCGCCCTGCGTTTGGCTTGTGCCAGCTAAGCGGCGTCTATACTTATAGCTCAGACATAAAAAAAGGATGAGCTATGCCAACCAGACCTCCCTATCCGCGTGAAGCGCGCATTGTTACCGTTGAAAAAGGCCATACGGGTCATACCGTGACCTGGTATCAACTGCGTGCCGATCACCCCAAGCCGGACTCGCTGATCAGTGAACACGAGACTGAACAGGAAGCGCTGGATGCGAAACGGCGCTATGAAGATCCCGATATAACCTGAATGTTTTCCTAAACGCTCCAGGATCGTGCCTGAATCACACTTTTTACTCATCGTGAAAGTTAAGCAGGAGTTAATATTTAGTTATTACAAGTAACTCTGGTATCGGCAGGCGATCTTTACATTTCGATGTCGGGATCACCTGCTACGCTTGGTGCTGTTTTGTTGAAAAAACGAACTGTGCAGCGTAGTGAGCCTGTACCTGTGTGCACGATGTTGGAGTAATGGAAGGCGATAAAGATGAAGGCAACGTTGGCGATCCTCACCATTGGTGTGGTCCCTGTAAGCGAAGTGTTACCGCTCTTAACCGAGCATGTATCTGAACAACAGATAACGCATCTTAGCCTGTTGGGGAAGATGAGTCGGGAAGAGGTCATGGAGGACTACGCTGTCGAGGCGGGGGAGGATCCCCTGGCGACGTTATTAAGTGACGGTAAACTGGCGCACGTTTCACGCCAGAAAATCGAGCGCTCGCTGCAGGGCGTGATAGAAGTGCTCGATAATCAAGGTTATGACGTTATTTTGCTGATGAGCACGGCTCCCATTAAGGGGCTCACGGCGCGTAATGCGATTTTGCTGGAACCTATGCGGATCATTCCGCCGCTGGTGGCCTCCATCGTGGATGGTCATCAGGTGGGGGTGATTGTCCCCATCGAGGAGCTCATGGATAACCAGGAGGCAAAATGGCACGTGCTGGAAAAAGTGCCCTTGTACGCGCTGGCGAATCCGTTCTGGGACAGCGAGGCCAAACTCATTGCGGCCGGGAAGGAACTGCTGGAGAGAGGGGCCGATGTCCTGATTCTGGACTGCTTGGGTTTCCACCAGCATCATCGTGATTTACTGCAAAAAGCGCTGGATGTCCCGGTGCTGTTATCCAACGTACTGATGGCTCGCCTGGCCTCGGAACTGCTCGTGTAATGATTTTGCGTGACAGGTGATGAGCATGGCCCCTATAGTGAATTTTTATCTAAAAATATAAGGGCCAGTTCATGCTTCAGAGTAACGAATACTTTTCCGGTAAAGTGAAATCCATTGGTTTTACCAGCAGCAGCACTGGCCGCGCCAGCGTTGGCGTAATGGCAGAAGGGGAATACACCTTTGGCACGGCGGAAGCGGAAGAAATGACGGTCGTCAGCGGTGCGCTGAACGTCCTGCTGCCGGGCGAAACGGAATGGAAAGTTTACGCTGCCGGGCAAGTTTTCAACGTCCCTGGCCACAGCGAATTTCATTTGCAGGTGGCTGAGCCCACCTCTTATCTGTGCCGCTACCTGAAATAAAAAATTAGCCGGGTGGCGCTAACGCTTACCCGGCCTACGTTTTGCCCGTTATCTCTGCGCTTCGCCGCCGAGACCTTCCACCAGATTCTGAATCAACGCGGCCAGCTCGCCGGTCATCAGGATGAAATCCGCGTCAAAACGCTGGGCGTAATCTTCCCTGTCGATATCTTCGTTCTGATCGCGCAGCTCGTCGCAGAACTTAAGACGCTTCACGGAGCCGTCGTCGCACATCACGAACTGGATGCGCTGTTGCCAGTCGAGCGCCAGCTTGGTGACCACTTTACCCGCTTCGATGTGTACGGCGATCTCGTCGCTGACCAGATCCTGCTTCTTCGCGCGGATCACGCCGCCATCTTCCAGCAGGGCTTTCAGCTCGGCTTCATCAAGGATCTGGAAGCCCTGGGCCGCAGCGCCGCTGCGTACCCATTCGGTCAGCGTCAGCTCGATCGGCGTTTCCAGCGCCAGCGGAACGACCGGTAAAGATCCGATGCTTTTGCGCAGCAGGGCCAGCGTATCTTCTGCTTTCTTGGCGCTGGCGCAGTCCACCATGATCAGCCCGTTGACGGTGTCGATCCACATCATGGTCTGGCTGAAGCGGCTAAAGGCGCGCGGCAGCAGGGAGTGCAGTACTTCGTCCTTCAGCGAATCTTTTTCGGTTTTTTTCAGCTTGCGGCCCTGTTCGGCTTCCAGCTTAAAAATTTTCGCCTCGAGCGCCTGCTTAACCACCGGCGTCGGCAGGATTTTCTCTTCTTTACGGGCACAGACGATAATTTGACCCGTGCTGCTGGCGTGGGTCAGTGCATCGCTTTGTGAACCCATTGGCGGAACCCAACCGGTTTTTGCCATATCCTGGCTACCGCAAGGGGAAAAGGTATAAGCGGCTAACTGTTTTTCCATCTCTTCTGCACGCAGCGAAACGTCGCGGCTGAGACGGTAAACCATCAAATTTTTGAACCACAGCATGATAATTTCCACGGCCTTGTCGTTAAATCAGCGGGCATGATAACGAATTGTCGCATCGCTTGCATTGCTAATCGGGATGCGTGCTTCTACTCTGTTGATAATCAAAATAATGAGGAGAGTCTTGTGCGTATTGGGATCGATTTGGGCGGCACCAAAACAGAAGTCATCGCGCTGAGCGAGCAGGGGCAGCAGCTGTTTCGCCATCGTCTGCCAACGCCGCGCGATGATTATCGCCAGACTATCGAGACGATTGCCCAACTGGTTGAGATGGCCGAGCAGGCGACAGGGCAAACCGGGAGCGTAGGGATGGGGATCCCGGGGTCGATCTCGCCGTATACCGGCGTGGTTAAAAATGCCAACTCCACCTGGCTCAACGGTCAGCCGTTCGATAAAGATTTGAGCCAACGTCTGAACCGGGAAGTGCGTCTGGCCAACGACGCTAATTGTCTGGCGGTCTCCGAGGCCATCGACGGCGCGGCGGCAGGTGCCCAGACCGTGTTTGCCGTGATCGTCGGTACCGGCTGCGGTGCGGGCGTGGCGTTTGGCGGACGCGCCCATATCGGCGGTAACGGCACCGCGGGTGAGTGGGGTCACAACCCGCTGCCGTGGATGGATGAAGACGAGCTTAAATACCGCGCTGAAGTGCCGTGCTACTGCGGAAAACAGGGCTGTATTGAGACGTTTATCTCCGGTACCGGTTTTGCGACCGACTACCATCGCCTGAGCGGCCAGCCGCTCAAGGGTAATGAGATCATGCGTCTGGTCGAAGCGCAGGATCCGGTGGCGGAGCTGGCGCTGAGCCGCTACGAAATGCGGCTGGCGAAATCCCTGGCGCACGTGGTGAATGTTCTCGATCCGGACGTGATTGTGCTCGGCGGCGGCATGAGCAACGTCGACCGGCTGTACGCCACGGTACCGAACCTGGTGAAACAGTGGGTTTTCGGCGGCGAGTGTGAAACCCCGATCCGCAAAGCTGTCCACGGTGACTCCAGCGGCGTGCGCGGCGCGGCGTGGCTGTGGCCGGAATAAAAGCAAATAGTGTTTATTCCCTCTCCCTGTGGGAGAGGGCAAGGGTGAGGGGCTCCAGAACGCACCGTGCCACCCTTCACCCCACCGCAAATTCCTTATCCAGCCTGCTATACCCCAGCCCGTTAATTTTCTTAACCTTGATCTGCACCGGAATACGCTCTTTCATCGCCTCTACGTGGCTGATCACGCCGATGGTTTTCCCGGTGGCGTTCAGTGCGTCGAGCGCATCCAGTGCCGTATCCAGCGTCTCAATGTCGAGCGTGCCGAACCCTTCATCCAGGAACAGGGAATCGATTCGCGTTTTATGACTCACCAGATCGGAAAGCGCCAGCGCCAGCGCCAGGCTGACCAGGAAGCTCTCGCCGCCTGAGAGCGTGCGGGTATCACGAACCGCATCCGCCTGCCACGTATCCACCACTTCCAGCTCCAGCGCGTCGCTGGCCTTACGCTGCAATAAATAACGCCCGTGTAAACGGTTAAGCTGCTGGTTAGCAAGCCAGACAAGATTGTCCAGCGTCAGCCCCTGGGCGAACTTGCGGAACTTGTCGCCGGTGCTCGAGCCGATCAGCGCGTTCAGGTACCCCCAGTCGTCTGCCTGGCGCGCGGCCTCTTCAATTTCCTGCATCAACGCCAGCTGGTGCTGCCGGTTATCGCTGTCCTGCTTAAGCTGCTGACGGATCTCACCCTGATGCGTGGTGTTCTCGCGAAGCCGTTGCGCCAGCTGCTGCAGCTGGCTTTGCAGCGCAGGAGCATCTTCGTTGAGCCCTTCCGGCCGCAGCGCCAGATGAGCCTGCAGCTGCTGATTAGCCTGCCCGGAAAGGGCCGCGGCCTGCTGTATCTGATTTTCCAGCGACTGCTTCAGCTGTTCGAGGCGACGAATAGCGTCGTCATCCAGCAGGGCGGCAAGGAACGCCTCCCGATCGGCAAAGCAGCTCGCTGCGAGCGCCGCGGTGAACTGCGTCTGCGACTGCTGCAGGCGCTCTTGCTCCAGCTTTTCCTGCTGCTGCTGCGCGGTGAGCTGGCTTTGCAGCGACACGCATTCGTCGTGGATGGCGCGCCAGTTATCAGGGATAACCGGTTCGGCCTCTTCGCTGTGCGTTTCCGGAAGCGCGTCGAGCAGCGGCTTCAGGGCGTTTATGCGTTCCTGAAGCACGCCGTGCTGCGCGTGCTTCTCCTGCCACTGCGCGAATTCAGCTTCACGGGCCTGAAGCCAGGCGGCTTCCTGACCCTCTTCAGGTGCGTTAAGTGAGAGCGCGAGCAGGGCATGTTCCAGCGCCTGGCGCGTGGCCGCCAGCTGCTGCTGATACTGTCGCTCCTGCGCTTCCTGCTCGTTCAACTGGTTTTGCAGGGTCAGACGCTGGCTGAGCTGATAAAGCTGGCGCTCGTACTGTTCCTGTTCGTTCAGCCATGGTGCGATATCATCCTGAATATTCAACGCAATGTTCAGGGACGTGCAGGCCGCCATCCACTCTTTAGTGAGCGCTTGCTCTTCCTGAGAAAGCGTCTGCGCGTCGTCTGTTTCACGCTGGATCTGCTGAGTCAGGGCATTAACCTGTCCCAGCACCAGCAGGCCTTCCTCTTTAAGCGCGGCGACCTCTTTTTCCAGGGCATCACGGCGGCGCTGGTTATCCGTCAGCTCAAGCGACTGATATTGCTCAACGGCCGGATGTTCGCAGGAACCGCACAGCGGACAGGGTTTACCCGCCTCAAGCTGCGAACGGTAATGCTCCAGCTTCTTGATTGTTGCTTCGGTTTCGCACAGGGCTTTCAGGTCGAGATAGTGCTGGTTTTTTTCTTTGTACTGCTGGCGGCGCAGCGTCAGCGTTTCATTGAGTTTATTTTGTTCGGCCTGCGCCTTCTGCACGCTTTCACCGCTCTGGCGCAGGCGCTTTTGCAGCGGCTGATAGCGGGCATGCAGCGACGTCAACTGCTGGCGCAGCGTGCGTGACCGGGACTGCTGCTCCATGGCCACGCTGACTTCGTCCGCCGTTAGCGTCAGCGCATTTTCCGGCATCTCAGCCAGCTTGTTGCGTAATTCACCTATCCGCGCCGCAAGCGAGGCTAACTGCGTTTTATCGCGGTTAAGCTGCGAGAACTGGGCACGCCATCCGGCGATCTCCTGCCCCAGCAGGCGATAACGCTCGTGCTCCGCCAGCCACTGCGCCAGCGACGTCAGTTCGGTCTGTAGCTGCTCGTGGTTACGCAGTGCAGAGTTGCGGATCCGCGCGCGCAGTGCGGTTTTGGCTTGTAAGCGAGTATTTACTTCGATAATACGCTGCTGCGTTTGCGTCAGGCGTGCGGTTTGTTCCTGCTGATGCTCCCAAAGCGGTCGAAGCTGGGCGGCGGGCAGAGCAAGCTGGAGTTTTGCCAGCTCAGGTGCTGCGTCCGCCATCGCCTGTTGCGCTTGCTGCTGGAGCGCGTTGACGCGCTGTTGCTCTCTTACGAGCTCTTCATGGCGCGTAAGCCACTGAAAATCTTTCTGTTGGCTTTGCTGCTGTTCCAGCAGGATTTTCTCTTCGTCAGTAAGTGCCTGCAAACTTTGCTGTAACTGCTGCTGTTGCTCTTCACTCAACAGCACGACGCCCGCCGCCTGCGCCTCGCACTTTTCAAGCACGCTGCGGGCGGCTTTGTGTTTTTCAAACACCATGGCGGAAATCTGGCCGTAGATCTCGGTGCCGGTCAGCTCTTCCAGCAGCTCGGCACGATCGCTCGGTTTGGCGTTGAGGAAGGCAGCAAATTGCCCCTGTGAGAGCAGCATCGAGCGGGTAAAGCGGCCATAGTCCAGCCCGGTGAGCGCGGCGGTTTGCTCCAGTTTATCCGTCACTTTGTCGGCCAGGATTTTGCCATCTTCGCAGCGCGCCAGCTCAACGCGCGGTGCCTGCAGGTTCCCGTCAGGCTGGTTGCGCGCCCGGTTCTGGCTCCAGAAGGCGCGGTAAGCGATGCCTTTTACCTCGAACTCCACTTCAGCCAGGCACTCGGCGGTGTCGCGCGTCATCAGATCGTTTTGCGCCTGGGAGACCTTATTCAGGCGCGGCGTTTCGTGATAAAGCGCCAGACAGATGGCGTCGAGCAGGGTAGTTTTACCTGCCCCGGTCGCGCCGGTTATGGCAAACAGCCCGTTGCTGGCAAACGGCTCAGCGGTAAAGTCAATTTTCCACTCGCCTTTGAGGGAGTTGATATTTTTCAGGCGCAGGCTCAGAATTTTCACGCGTTTTCTTCCTCATCATTGAGCGCATGCAGGGTATGGCTGAACAGTTCGCTGAGTCTTGCGCGCTTCGTGTCGTCGATTTCCTCCTGCGAGAGCCTGCGTTCAAACACCTCTTCAACCCGAAGCTCACTGAGCGTTTCGCGTTGAGCGCTTAACAGAATTTTCTCGCGCTGCTCGCGGCTGCGGCGCACCAGTAACACCTCTACCGGCAAGTCTTCGGTCAGCGCCTGGATTTTTCGCTGCATATCGTGCAGGTAGTCGTCGGTGGTGATTTCGATATCCAGCCAGACGGGGGGATCTTGCTCGACGCCGCGCCACTGCTCCAGCTGGGCGGTAATGGCGTCGAGATCGCCCTTCAGCACCGCCAGCGGCTGGGTGACGGGCACCTCCAGCGTCTCGACGGCGCTGAGTTTGCCCTCGCTAAAACTCACCAGATGCACGGATTTGGCTTTGCCCGTTTCGTCAAAGCTGAGCGAAACAGGTGAGCCACAGTAGCGGATATGCTCGCAGCCGCCGATGACCTGAGCGCGGTGGATGTGGCCGAGCGCGATGTAGTCGGCTGGCGGGAAGTTTTGCGCCGGAAAGGCATCCAGCGTGCCGATATAGATGTCGCGCACGGCGTCACTTTTACTGGCCCCGACGGTGGTGAGGTGCCCGGTTGCAATCACCGGAATCGGCTGGTCACCCCGCAGTGCACAGGCTTCGGCGTGCTGCTGGTGGTAATAGTCGGTGATGGCCTGTAATAAATGCTGCTGCTTTTCCGTGCCCGACAGCCCCGCCTGGCTTTGCACGATGTCGCGCGGACGTAAAAACGGTATCGGACACAGCACCGCCCCCGGCGACCCGTCGCGTTTTTTCAGGATCTGCGGGGCGTGCCCGGCGCTGGCGACGACGGTGGTATTGAGAAACGCCAGGATGTCGCGGGATTCATTTAGCGTTGCGACGGAATCGTGGTTGCCGGCGACAATCACCAGATGACACCCTGTTTGCTGCAAATTCACCACGAAGCGGTTGTACAGCTCGCGCGCGTAGCTCGGCGGCGAGCCGGTATCAAAAATATCTCCCGCCACGATAATCGCGTCCACCTCATGCGTCCGGGCCGTTTCCAGCAGCCAGTTCAGGAACGCTTCATGTTCAGCCGCACGGCTTTTGCTGTAAAAATTTTGACCCAGATGCCAGTCCGAGGTGTGTAGTATGCGCATAGCTGATCCGTGGCAAAAAAGAGAAAGCAGGATTATAAACGTTCAGAGAAGGGAAAATAACCGCTGTAATAAAACAACGGTTTGCCATTTATAGTGGTACTGTTTTTCATAAATCTGTCATAAATCTGACGCATAATGGCGCCGAATTACAAACTTGTAACGTAAATAAGATAAGACAGGGCAAAGTATGGCGAGACGTATTCTGGTCGTAGAAGATGAAGCTCCAATTCGTGAAATGGTGTGCTTCGTGCTCGAGCAAAACGGCTTCCAGCCGGTTGAAGCGGAAGATTATGACAGCGCAGTGAACCAGCTGAATGAACCCTGGCCCGATCTGATTCTGCTGGACTGGATGTTGCCCGGCGGCTCCGGACTGCAGTTTATCAAACACCTGAAGCGTGAAGCGCTGACCCGCGATATCCCGGTTGTGATGCTCACGGCGCGCGGAGAAGAAGAGGATCGCGTGCGCGGTCTGGAGACCGGTGCGGACGATTACATTACTAAACCGTTCTCCCCAAAAGAGCTGGTGGCTCGCATTAAAGCCGTGATGCGCCGTATTTCACCGATGGCGGTGGAAGAGGTGATCGAAATGCAGGGGCTGAGCCTTGATCCTACTTCTCACCGCGTGATGACCGGTGAGAATCCCCTCGACATGGGGCCTACCGAATTTAAACTCCTGCACTTCTTTATGACCCACCCGGAACGCGTTTACAGCCGCGAGCAGTTGCTGAATAACGTCTGGGGAACTAACGTGTATGTCGAAGACCGGACAGTTGACGTACATATCCGCCGCCTGCGAAAAGCGCTGGAACTGAGCGGCCACGATCGCATGGTGCAGACGGTCCGCGGCACGGGTTATCGTTTTTCTACCCGTTTCTGAACAATGACAGGAGTGTGACGCGTGCTGGAACGTCTGTCATGGAAAAGGCTCGTCTTTGAACTGATCTTATGCTGTATTCCGGCCTTCATTCTGGGGGCCTTTCTTGGACACCTGCCGTGGTTTCTGCTGGCGTCGGTCACCGGGCTGCTCATCTGGCATTTCTGGAACCTGCTGCGCCTTTCCTGGTGGCTGTGGGTTGACCGAAGCATGACGCCGCCGCCGGGAAGCGGCAGCTGGGAGCCGCTGCTGTACGGCCTGCATCAGATGCAGATGCGTAATAAAAAGCGTCGCCGCGAGCTGGGAAGCCTGATTAAGCGTTTTCGCAGCGGCGCAGAGTCGCTGCCGGATGCCGTGATTCTGACCACCGAAGAAGGGACGATCTTCTGGTGTAACGGCCTGGCGCAGCAGCTGCTGGGCCTGCGCTGGCCGGATGACAATGGCCAGAATATCCTCAACCTTCTGCGCTATCCTGAGTTTACGCTGTACCTGAAAAAGCGTGATTTCAGCCGTCCGCACAATCTGAAGCTCAATAATGGTCGCCATCTGGAAATCCGCGTGATGCCCTACAGCGATAAGCAGTGGCTGATGGTGGCGCGCGATGTTACCCAGATGCACCAGCTGGAAGGGGCGCGTCGCAACTTCTTCGCCAACGTCAGCCACGAACTGAGAACCCCGTTGACCGTGCTGCAGGGCTACCTGGAGATGATGCAGGAGCAAACGCTGGAAGGTGCGCCGCGTGAAAAAGCGCTGCACACCATGCGTGAGCAAACGCACCGGATGGAAGGGCTGGTGAAGCAGCTGCTGACGCTCTCGAAGATTGAAGCGGCGCCAACGCTCGCGCTAAATGACACCATTGATGTCCCAATGATGCTGCGGGTCGTGGAGCGTGAAGCGCAGACGTTAAGCCACAAAAAGCATCACCTGACCTTTGACGTCGACAACACGCTGAAGGTGCTGGGCAGCGAAGATGAGCTGCGCAGCGCCATTTCCAACCTGGTGTATAACGCGGTGAATCATACGCCGGAGGGGACGGATATCGTGGTGCGCTGGCACCATACCCCAACGGGGGCCGAGTTTAGCGTGGAGGACAACGGGCCGGGGATTGCGCCGGAGCATATTCCGCGTCTGACCGAGCGCTTTTACCGTGTGGATAAAGCGCGATCCCGCCAGACAGGCGGAAGCGGCCTGGGGCTGGCAATTGTGAAACACGCGGTCAATCACCATGAAAGCCGTCTCGATATTCAGAGTACCCTGGGTAAAGGAACCCGCTTCAGTTTCGTTATTCCGGAACGATTAATTGCCAAAAAGATCGCCTGACGGCGGGCGTGTCATTTTACCTTTCCACGGGTCAGCCATCGCTGGCCCGTTTGCTTTGCAGTCAAGCGAAACGCGGATGAATTTTATACGGCTGGCTGTTTTTTGTTCGCATGATTAGCCATGGGTTTTTCTTATAAACAGCGTATTGTGCTGGTGCATATTTTCATACTGGCATATTGTTCTGGTTTTGAGATCCCACCTTGCCTTTAAACGTTATAAGCGTTTAAATTGCGCCCCAGATACTGTCAGACCGACTGTATTTGCGTGGTAAATCGAAAAACTATTCTTCTCCACGCCAGGACGGGAGCATTTCCCGCTGAAATTGAGCAAATTTTCGGCTGCATCGTCCCGTGAGGGATACCGAAAATCTCAATGTTTTCAACACCACATCCACAGGCAGTAAGGTTTTATGACCCATCACTTAAAATCGCGTGACATCATCGCGCTGGGCTTTATGACATTTGCGCTGTTCGTTGGCGCAGGCAACATCATTTTCCCTCCAATGGTTGGCTTACAGGCGGGTGAACACGTCTGGACCGCCGCGTTTGGTTTCCTGATTACTGCCGTGGGTCTGCCGGTGCTGACCGTCATCGCGCTGGCGAAAGTCGGCGGCGGTGTGGATAGCCTCAGCACCCCGATTGGCAAAGTGGCGGGCGTTCTGCTGGCAACCGTCTGCTATCTCGCCGTTGGCCCTCTGTTTGCGACCCCGCGTACGGCAACCGTGTCCTTCGAAGTGGGTATTGCTCCCCTGACCGGTGACGGCGCGATGCCGCTGTTTATCTACAGCCTGATCTACTTCGCGATCGTGATTCTGGTTTCCCTCTATCCGGGCAAGCTGTTGGATACCGTGGGTAACTTCCTGGCTCCGCTGAAAATTGTGGCGCTGATTGTTCTGGCGGTAGCGGCCATCGTCTGGCCCGCCGGCCCGATTAGCGACGCGATGGACGCCTATAAAAATGCCGCGTTCTCTAACGGCTTCGTGAACGGCTACCTGACGATGGATACGCTAGGCGCGATGGTGTTTGGTATCGTTATCGTTAACGCCGCGCGTTCCCGCGGTGTGACCGAAGCGCGTCTGCTGACCCGCTACACCATCTGGGCTGGCCTGATGGCTGGTGTAGGGCTGACCCTGCTGTATCTGGCGCTGTTCCGTCTGGGTTCCGATAGCGCCATGCTGGTTGAGCAGAACGCCAACGGTGCGGCTATCCTTCACGCCTACGTGCAGCACACCTTCGGCGGTGCGGGCAGTATGCTGCTGGCAGCGCTGATCTTCCTGGCCTGTCTGGTTACCGCGGTTGGCCTGACCTGCGCCTGCGCAGAGTTCTTTGCACAGTATCTGCCGCTTTCTTACCGCACCCTGGTGTTTATCCTCGGTATCTTCTCCATGGCGGTGTCTAACCTCGGTCTGAGCCACCTGATTCAGGTCTCTATTCCGGTGTTGACGGCGATTTATCCGCCGTGCATCGTGCTGGTAGTGCTGAGCTTTACTCGTCCGTGGTGGAACAACTCTTCACGAATTATTGCGCCAGCCATGTTTATCAGCCTGATTTTTGGTATCCTTGACGGGATTAAAGCATCAGCTTTCGCGCACATACTGCCGGCATGGACACAGCGTCTGCCGCTGTCCGAGCAGGGGCTGGCTTGGTTGATGCCTACCGTTGTTGCACTGGTTCTGGCGATTATCTGGGACCGTGCTGCAGGGCGTCAGGTCGCATCGAACGCTCATTAATCAACGGCAACAAACTGTTTAACCACGGGGCTTAAGGCCCCGTGGTTTTTTGTTTTTTTCGTGTTGAATGGCAAGATTTAAATGGAAAGCACTAACAAACTTAAACGTGGATTGAGCACGCGCCACATCCGCTTTATGGCGCTGGGCTCTGCTATCGGCACCGGTCTTTTTTATGGCTCGGCAGATGCCATCAAAATGGCCGGTCCCAGCGTTCTGCTGGCGTACATTATCGGCGGCGTGGCGGCGTATATCATCATGCGCGCCCTCGGCGAAATGTCGGTTCACAACCCCTCCGCCAGCTCATTCTCCCGCTACGCGCAGGAAAACCTCGGCCCGCTGGCCGGGTTTATCACCGGCTGGACCTACTGCTTCGAAATCCTGATTGTTGCGATTGCCGACGTGACGGCGTTTGGCATCTACATGGGCGTCTGGTTCCCGGCGGTGCCGCACTGGATTTGGGTACTGAGCGTGGTGCTGATCATTTGCGCCGTCAACCTGATGAGCGTGAAGGTGTTCGGCGAGCTGGAGTTCTGGTTCTCCTTTTTCAAGGTCGCGACCATCATCATCATGATTGTGGCCGGTTTCGGGATTATCATCTGGGGGATTGGCAACGGCGGGCAGCCGACCGGGATCCACAACCTCTGGAGCAACGGCGGCTTCTTCAGCAACGGCTGGCTCGGGATGGTGATGTCGCTGCAGATGGTGATGTTCGCCTACGGCGGTATCGAGATTATCGGTATCACTGCCGGGGAAGCAAAAGACCCCGAGAAATCCATTCCGCGCGCCATCAACTCTGTGCCGATGCGTATTCTGGTGTTCTACGTGGGTACGCTGTTCGTGATCATGTCCATTTACCCGTGGAACCAGGTAGGCACCAACGGTAGCCCGTTTGTCCTGACCTTCCAGCATATGGGCATTGCGTTTGCGGCCAGCATTCTGAACTTTGTGGTGCTGACCGCGTCGCTTTCCGCGATTAACAGTGACGTCTTTGGCGTAGGCCGTATGCTGCACGGCATGGCGGAGCAGGGCAGTGCGCCGAAGGTGTTCGCCAAAACCTCACGCCGCGGCACGCCGTGGGTAACCGTTGTGGTGATGACCGTAGCGCTGCTGTTCTCGGTTTACCTGAACTACATCATGCCGGAGAACGTCTTCCTGGTGATTGCGTCCCTGGCGACCTTCGCAACCGTCTGGGTGTGGATCATGATCCTGCTGTCGCAGATTGCGTTCCGCCGTCGCCTGTCGCCGGATGAGGCGAAAGCGCTGAAGTTCAAAGTACCGGGCGGCGTTGCGACGACCGTCGTGGGGCTGCTCTTCCTGGTGTTTATCATTGGCCTGATTGGCTACCATCCGGACACCCGCATTTCCCTGTACGTGGGCTGCGCGTGGATTGTGCTGCTGCTGGTGGGCTGGGTGTTTAAATGCCGCCGCGACCGTCAGCTGGCGGAAGCGCAGTAATCTTTTTTTCACCCTCTCCTTGTGGGAGAGGGTTGGGGTGAGGGCACCAGGCTGCACTGGTGCCTCCTCCCCCGTCCTCCTCCCCCAATAAATCCCATCATGGTGAGCTATCCTTAACCACCCTGTGGCAAGGTGACGTCAATTTCATCAAAGGGGATTCGTGATGTTAAACGCCTGGCACCTTCCGGTTGCCCCATTTGTTAAGCAAAACAAAGACAACCTTGTGATTACGCTCTGGCTGGCGGGGGAAAATCAGCCTGAACGCGTGACGCTCCGCGCCGAAATCGATAACGAAGAGACCGGGTTGAAAATGCACAAGCTGCGCAGCCAGCCGCAGCCGGGGATCGCCGCCTGGCGGGTGAATATCGACCTGCGCAGCGGGCAGCCGCGCCGCCGCTACAGCTTTAAGCTTTTATGGAACAACCGCCAGCTGTGGTTTACCCCGCAGGGATTTAGTCGTTTCCCGCCCGCACGGCTGGAACAGTTTGCGGTCGATTACCCGGATAACGGCCCGCAGTGGGTTAACGATCAGGTCTTTTACCAGATTTTCCCGGACCGTTTTGCGCGCAGCGAAAAGCGCACTGCCGACCAGGATAAGATCTATCACCACCATGCGGCGGGTCATGACATTATTCTGAAAGCGTGGGACGAGCCATTAACCGCGCAGGCGGGCGGATCGACCTTCTACGGCGGCGATCTCGACGGCATCAGCGAAAAGCTGCCGTACCTGAAAAAACTCGGCGTGACGGCGTTGTATCTCAACCCGGTATTTAAAGCCCCGAGCGTACACAAATACGATACCGAAGATTATCGCCACGTTGACGCGCAGTTTGGCGGTGACGAGGCGCTGCTGCGCCTGCGTAAGAACACCCAAAACGAAGGCATGCGCCTGATTCTGGACGGCGTGTTCAACCACAGCGGAGATTCGCATACGTGGTTTGACCGGCATAACCAGTCGATGGGCGGGGCATGTCATAACCCGGACTCGCCGCAGCGCGACTGGTACAGCTTTAACGAGGAGGGGCGTGCGCTGGACTGGCTGGGTTACCCAAGCCTGCCGAAGCTGGATTTCCAGTCGCCGTCTCTGGTGAACGAGATTTACGGCGGGGAAGACAGCATCGTGCGCCACTGGCTGAAGGCACCATGGAATATGGACGGCTGGCGCCTGGACGTGGTGCATATGCTCGGTGAAGCGGGCGGAGCGCGGAATAACCTTCAGCACGTCGCCGGGATCACGCGCTCGGCGAAAGCGGCTCAGCCGGAGGCGTTCGTCTTTGGCGAGCACTTTGGCGACGCGCGCCAGTGGCTGCAGAACGATGCGGAAGATGCGGCGATGAACTATCGCGGCTTTACCTTCCCGCTGTGGGGATTCCTCGCCAACACCGATATCTCCTACGATCCGAATCATATCGATGCTGAAACCTGCATGGCGTGGATGGAGAACTACCGCGCCGGCCTGTCGCATCAGCAGCAGCTGCGGATGTTTAACCAGCTCGATAGCCACGATACCGCGCGCTTTAAATCCCTGCTCGGCAAGGATGTCGCGCGTCTGCCGCTGGCGGTGACCTGGCTTTTCACCTGGCCGGGCGTGCCGTGTATTTATTATGGAGACGAAGTGGGGCTGGACGGCAACAACGATCCGTTCTGCCGCAAAACTTTCCCGTGGGAGCCAGCGAAACAGGACACGGTGCTGTTCAGCCTGTATCAGCGCCTGGCGAAGCTGCGTAAGCAGAGTCTCGCCCTGCGCTATGGCGGCTGTCAGGTGGTGTACGCCCACGATAACGTGGTGGTGTTTGCTCGCATCTATAACCAGCAGCGCGTGCTGGTGGCGATCAACCGGGGCGAGGCCTGCGAAGTGGTGCTGGATGATTCGCCGCTGCTGAAGGTGGCGGCGTGGAAGAGTAAAGAGGGCAAGGCCACGATTCAGGACGGCGTGCTGGCGCTGCCTGCGATATCCGCGACGATCTGGTTCGGTAGCTAATGCGCTAATGTTTCCACCTTTTAAGATGGCGCAAATGCAACGATTTGTGTCAATCTTAACAGATCGTTTACGGTGAAGGTGGAAACATGGACGAGCTTTACATCCTTGGCTGTTTATTCCTGGTTTTTGCGCTGCTGGTTGCGCCCGTGCTTGCGGTTATCGGGTTTAATCGAAGTACGGCAGCGCGGCAGGAGATAGCTCTGCTGCGCCAGCGCATTGAGGCGCTTGAGCAGCGCGGCGTGTCTGAGAACGCGCCGGAACCGGTGCAGACCGCCGCGCCGGAGGCTGTTACCGCGCCGATAGTGGAGGAAGCTCCCGCGGCTGTTGACCCCTGGCGCCCCGATATTTCCGCTGCCGTGGCAGAACCCGCTCTGGCGCCTGCGCCAGCGGCAAAACAGCCTTCAGCCTTTGGCGGCATCCTGACGTCGCTTGCGCGCTGGTTCATGCAGGGCAATCCGCTGGCGAAGCTTGGCATTCTGCTGCTCTTCCTCGGCCTCTCTTTTCTGCTGCGCTATACCGTCGAACATTCCCTGTTCCCGCTTGAGCTGCGCCTCGTGGCAACGGCGCTGTTTGCCGTTGTTCTGCTGGCGATTGGGTGGCGGGTGCGGCACAGGCAGCGCGTCTATGCGCTGATCCTCCAGGGCGGGGCGACCGGCGTGCTCTACCTGACGGTGTTTGGTGCATTCCGGCTCTGGCAAATGTTGCCGATGACGCTGGCCTTTACGCTGCTGGTGGTGATTTGCGCGGCGAGCGTCGGGCTGGCGGTGCTGCAGAAGGCGCTGAGTCTTGCCATGCTGGCGAGCCTTGGCGGATATCTCGCGCCGCTGCTCTTATCTACCGGGGGCGGCAGCTTTGTCGCACTTTTCTCTTTCTATCTTCTGCTGTCCATCGGCATTCTCGCGATCAGCATCTGGCAGCACTGGCGCGAGCTGAACCTGCTCGGGCTGCTGTTTACGTTCGGCGTGGGCGGCCTGTGGGGGCTGAATGACTACCAGCCTGAAGACTATTGGATCTGCCAGCTGTTCCTGATTGCCAATACGCTGATATTCGGCGTGCTGAGCGTGGCGCTGTCGCTGCGGGCGCAGGAGAAAGGGAAGCAGATTATCGACGGCGTGCTGCTGTTTGCCCCGCCGCTGGTTGGTTTTGGAATGCAGTACGGCATGACGCAGCACTGGGACTATGGCCCGGCGCTGAGTGCCCTCGGATATGGTGCTTTTTATCTTACCCTCGCGTTCCTCGCGCTGCGTCGCTACCCCTCCCTCGGACGACCGCTGGTCATGGCGGCGCTGGCGATCGGCGGCGGGTTCGCCACGCTCGCCATTCCGCTGGCGCTGTCGGCTCGCTGGACGGCGATGGCCTGGGCGCTGGAGGGGCTGGGGATTCTCTGGCTGGGCGTGCAGCAGCATCAGCGTCGCATGAGCTATAGCGGGACGGCGCTGCTGCTGCTGGCGCTCGGCAGCGCGCTGTGGGCACAAACGGACGGCGTTACGGCGCTGAGCCTGTTCCTCATCTTCGCCATCCTCAGCCTTTGCTGGCTGGCTGCGGCCTGGCTGTGGCGGACTCTCTTCCTGCCGGTCAGCTGGGCGCTGCTGGCAGGCGGGCTGCTGTTCTGGATAGTGGCGCAGCTGGGCGCGTCGCAGCTGGTACTGACGAAGGAATTACCGATTCTGGCGGGCGTGCTGACGCTGACGGCGGCGTCGGTCTGGGGCTGGCGGCAGGTGGCTGCTAGCCTGACGTGGCGGGAGCTGGACGCCAGCAAATGGCTGCTGTGGCCGGTTATGCTGCTGATGGTGGGTTATCAGCTCTGGCATCAGCAGATCGTTACCGCCGGCTGGTCAAATCTGGCCTGGTGCGTTGCGCTTCCTGCCGCGCTAATGCTGTTGCGGCGCGATGGTGAAAGACTCCTGCCGCGTATCGCGATGGGGCTGCATTTGTCGCTGTTCTTGATGATTTTGCTGGCGCTGGCCGCGGAGCTTTACTGGTTTGCCCGGTCTCTGCCGTGGGGAATGGCGGCCTGGGGAAGCGGATTAGCGATGGCCGCAGGTGGCGGGATTATTATGGCACTTTCTGCAGCCGTACGGCGTCGCGTGTGGCCGTTCCGGGAGTGGCCTGCGCTCTATGCGTGTCTGGCACCGATCCCTGTCGTCGTGGCGCTGCTGGTATTGCTGGTGGTGACCAATTTCCAGGACGGCGTGGCCTATCGTCAGACCTGGCTGCCGCTGGTGAACCCGCTCGAGGAAGGTGCTGCGTTCGCGTTGCTGGGGCTGGTGGTCTTTTATCGGGGGGGGGATCGCTACTACCCGTCATGGCTTGCGCAAGCGCGCCCGTGGCCTGCCGTCGCGATTATGGCGTTTGGCTTCTGGTGGCTAAACGGTGTGCTGATGCGCGCCCTGGCCTGGTACGGCGACGTGGCCTGGAATATGGCATCGCTGTGGGATTCGCGGCTGATCCAGACAAGCTTTGCCCTGTTCTGGATGTTGAGCGCGCTGGTGGTCATGATCCATGCCACCCGCAGGGCTTCCCGGCAGGAGTGGCTTTGCGGTGCCGCGCTGCTGGGTGTGGTGATGGTGAAACTGATGCTGGTGGACAGCGCGGGCGGAGGCGGTCTGTCGCGCGCGGTGGCGTTTATCGGCGTGGCGATACTGGTACTGATAGTGGGCTATTTCTCGCCGCTACCGCCAAAAACAGGAGATGAAAAATGAAATGGATGAAAGCGGTTGCGTGTACCGTGCTATTGGCGCTTTCCGGCCCGGCGTTCTGCGACGAAGTACCAACGGAATCGCCCCGTGACTATGCCTTTGGTCGTTCAATTGACACGTCCGTTCCTTCCCGGTGGTATCGGGTAATGCTGCCGCTTGCCGTCTATGAGCAAAGCACGTCGCCGGATCTGCACGATGTCCGCGTCTTTAACCAGTCGGGTGAGCCGGTTCCCTTTAGCCTGATCGCCGCGACGCGCCCGCAGGCGACAGCGCAATCCACGGCGCTGCGCCTCTTTCCGCTTGACGCCTCGCCGATCGCGGCTGCCTCAGACGCCGGTGACAGCGATAAGATCCGGCTCCGTTCCCGAAACGGCATTGAGATTGTGCTGGAGGGGCAAAAAGCCGCCGCGGCCGGGCAACATTACCTGCTGACCCTGCCGGAGCAGACGACGGGTGAGCTGGCTATATCCCAGCTGCAGCTCCTCTGGAATACCCATGAGACGCCGTGGCAGGGGACGGCGTCGGTCTATTACAGCGAGGATCTCAAGCGGTGGTATACCCTGCGCGAGGATATGCCGCTGCTGGACGTCGTCAGCGGTCAGGATCGTCTTAAGCTCGATCGGCTCGATACCGATACGGTTTTATCTCCCGATGCGAATCGCTATCTCATGGTGGTGCTGAATACGCAGAGCCAGGGGGTAACGTTGACCGGCGTAAACGCAATCAGCGCACCTGCCCAGGCGGCCCCGGAAGAGATTAGTCTTGAAGGGGAAGGTGAGCAGCTATCGACAAGTGAAGCTCAGTGGCGCTGGGCGCGCCCGCAGCCGCTGAGTGCTGTCAGCATCTCGCTGAACGGCGATGGCGTTCTTCCCGTGGAGATCGCGTGGCGCAGTACGGAAAAAGAGGCATGGCATCCCCTGAAGAAAGAGGTGATTTACCGTCTGGAGGGGAAAACGTCCGGACCGGTTTCGCTTAGCGGGGGCCTGGTGCAGGCAGTGAAAATCACGACGCTGAATGCGCGTCTGCCAGAATACCTGCCGAGCGTTACGGGGCATCGCGACCGCTATGATCTTGTGTTCAACGCGCAGGGGAAAGCGCCGTACGTTCTCGCATGGGGCAACGGTGCCGCAAAGCCTGCCAGCGTGGAGCCTGACATGCTGATCCCAGCCGACCTGCGCAAGACCTATGATATGGCGAACCTGCCGCAGGCCGATATTGTGGATGATGTCGCGTTGGGCGGCGAGGGGCGGCTGAACGCCACCTCTGCAGGTGAGCGGGCGAGCTGGCTGAACGCCCTGCTGGTATGGGGCGTACTGATTGCGGGCGTGATCCTGCTGGCGGGCATGGCCTGGCGCATCTGGCGAGAGACGCAGCGTAAGGCATAAAAAAAGGCCCGCTTAAGCGGGCCTTTTTCGTAAACCGTGCCGATTACAGGCTGGATACGTTCTCAGACAGGTATTTAGCTACGCCGTCTGGGGAAGCAGCCATACCTTCTTTACCTTTTTCCCACTGAGCCGGGCACACTTCGCCGTGCTCTTCGTGGAACTGCAGCGCGTCAACCATGCGCAGCATTTCGTCGATGTTACGACCCAGCGGCAGATCGTTCACAACCTGGTGGCGAACGATGCCGTTCGCGTCGATCAGGAAGGAACCGCGCAGCGCAACGCCAGCGTCCGGATGTTCGATACCGTAAGCCTGCTGGATTTCGCGTTTGATGTCCGCAACCATTGCGTATTTCACCGCACCGATGCCGCCTTTGTCGACAGGGGTGTTACGCCATGCGTTGTGTACAAACTCAGAGTCGAAGGAGACGCCAACAACTTCCACGCCACGCTTCTGGAATTCTTCATAACGTTTATCGAATGCGATCAGCTCAGACGGGCAAACGAAAGTGAAGTCCATTGGCCAGAAGAACAGAACGGTCGCTTTACCGTTGGTGTGCTGTTTGAAGTTGAAGTTTTCAACGATTTCACCGTTGCCCAGAACTGCTGCAGCTGTAAAATCCGGAGCCGGACGAGTTACCAGAACCATATGATTCTCCTGTAGATACTAAGGTTATTTGGAACGCAACGCGAGCCAGTATAGAGAGTGTGCATGGATAAGACAAAGAGGTGGTGACAATCGTTCCGCCAGCTTTTACCTATCAATGTGAATTCTGTTACAGCTGTTTGTTTTTCGCCTGCACCATCATGCGCGGATAAAACTGCCAGAAACGCGTTTCAAGCGCATCGTAATGTTCATCCAGGTCATACCAGGAATCCCGCAGCGCATCCAGGCGCGGGCGACGGCTCGCCATCCCATTCAACACGTTCTGAATGAAGTCCATCTCGCGATAACGCTCCAGCCAGCGTTCTGACCACAGATAGTTATTCAGATTCACAAAGCGCGGCGGCGAGTCGGGCAGAATGATCGACACCTGCTGGTGGGCATAGCGCACAAACGCCGGCAAGGGCATCTCCGGCGACAGCTGTTCCCAGTGGCGCGACAGAAAGTGATCCCACATCACGTCAAGCGTGATCGGCGCAACGCGGCGCGTTTCAGGGCGGAACCACGCTTTGGCTTCCGTCACTTCCGGCAGCTTATCCGTCAGCACGTCGATGCGGCGGTGCATAAAAATCCCGTCGACAACCTCAGGGGAGTAGTCCTCCGCGGGGTTGCCGCGAACGAAATCGGCCAGCAAATTGCCGGAAAGGGAGCTGTCAGAGAGGTGTGCGAGATGCAGGTGAGCGAGAAAATTCATGCGTTTTATTTGTCCGGGGGCGGCTAGTTGTTGCAGCAAAAGGGTGTGAGCACTAGACTATGCCGCCTGTTTTTAAGTCACGAGTATACGTCATGCGCGTCGCCGATTTCTCATTTGAACTACCTGAATCCCTGATTGCTCATTATCCCATGCCTGAGCGCAGCAGCTGTCGCTTACTGTCACTGGATGGGCCAACGGGCGAGCTGACGCACGGTACTTTCACCGATTTGCTCGACAAGCTCAACCCTGGTGATCTGCTGGTCTTTAACAATACCCGCGTGATCCCGGCGCGCCTGTTCGGCCGCAAAGCCAGCGGCGGCAAGATTGAAGTGCTGGTCGAACGTATGCTCGATGATAAACGTATTCTGGCACATATTCGCGCATCTAAGGCGCCAAAGCCGGGCGCGGAGCTGCTGCTGGGCGATGATGAGAGCATCAAAGCGACCATGACCGCGCGCCACGACGCGCTGTTCGAGGTGGAGTTCAACGACGAACGCACGGTGCTCGATATCCTGAACGCCATCGGCCACATGCCGCTGCCGCCGTATATTGAGCGTCCGGACGAAGAGGCTGACCGCGAGCTGTACCAGACCGTCTACAGCCAGAAGCCTGGCGCCGTCGCTGCGCCGACCGCGGGCCTGCATTTTGATGAGCCGCTGCTGGAGAAACTGCGCGCGAAAGGCGTGGAGATGGCGTTCGTGACGCTCCACGTGGGTGCGGGAACCTTCCAGCCGGTGCGCGTGGACAGCATTGAAGACCACATCATGCACTCTGAGTATGCCGAAGTGCCGCAGGACGTAGTGGACGCGGTGCTGGCGGCGAAAGCGCGCGGCAGCCGCGTCGTGGCGGTTGGTACGACGTCCGTGCGCTCACTCGAGAGCGCCGCGCAGGCAGCGAAGAACGGTCTTATCGAGCCGTTCTTTGGCGATACGCAGATCTTTATCTACCCGGGCTATCAGTACAAAGTAATTGACGCGCTGGTGACCAACTTCCATCTGCCTGAATCGACGCTGATTATGCTGGTTTCCGCGTTTGCCGGTTATCAGCACACTATGGCGGCCTACAAGTCTGCGGTAGAACAAAAATATCGCTTTTTTAGCTACGGGGACGCGATGTTTATCACGTACAATCCGCTGGCTTTGAATGAGCGTGTCGGGGAATAAGTCCGCGGCACCGTTTTACAACGTTGGACTGTTTTTCTGACGTCGGAGAAAAAATGAAATTTGAACTCGATACCACCGACGGTCGCGCGCGTCGCGGTCGCCTGGTGTTTGATCGCGGCGTGGTGGAAACCCCCGCGTTTATGCCTGTGGGCACCTACGGCACCGTAAAAGGGATGACGCCGGAAGAAGTTGAAGCCACGGGCGCACAGATTATCCTCGGCAACACCTTCCACCTGTGGCTGCGTCCGGGTCAGGAGATTATGAAGCTCCACGGCGACCTGCACGATTTCATGCAGTGGAAAGGCCCAATCCTGACCGATTCCGGCGGCTTCCAGGTCTTCAGCCTGGGCGATATCCGTAAGATCACCGAGCAGGGCGTTCACTTCCGTAATCCGATCAACGGCGATCCGATTTTCCTCGATCCGGAAAAATCGATGGAGATTCAGTACGATCTCGGATCTGATATCGTGATGATCTTCGACGAATGTACGCCATACCCGGCCGACTGGGATTACGCCAAGCGTTCAATGGAGATGTCTCTGCGCTGGGCGAAGCGCAGCCGTGACCGCTTTGACTCCCTGCAGAACAAAAATGCGCTGTTCGGCATTATCCAGGGTAGCGTTTACGAAGATTTACGCGATATCTCGGTTAAAGGTCTGGTAGAGATAGGTTTTGATGGCTACGCTGTCGGCGGTTTGGCTGTGGGTGAGCCGAAGGAAGACATGCACCGCATTCTGGAGCATGTCTGCCCGCAAATCCCGGCGGATAAACCACGATACCTGATGGGCGTGGGGAAACCGGAAGATCTGGTTGAAGGCGTACGCCGCGGCATTGATATGTTCGACTGCGTCATGCCAACCCGCAACGCGCGTAACGGCCATTTGTTCGTTACCGATGGCGTGGTGAAAATCCGTAACGCGAAGCATAAGAGTGACACCAGCCCGCTCGATTCTGAGTGCGATTGCTATACCTGTCGCAATTATTCTCGCGCGTATCTGCATCATCTCGATCGTTGCAACGAGATTTTGGGCGCGCGTCTCAATACCATTCATAATCTTCGTTATTATCAGCGCTTAATGGCTGGTTTACGTAAGGCTATCGAAGAGGGTAAATTAGAGAGCTTCGTGACCGATTTCTACCAACGTCAGGGGCGGGATGTTCCACCGTTGAACGTTGATTAATTTTAATAATGAGGGAATTTGAATGAGCTTTTTTATTTCTGATGCGGTAGCGGCAACAGGTGCTCCAGCGCAGGGCAGCCCGATGTCTCTGATTCTGATGCTGGTTGTGTTCGGTCTGATCTTCTACTTCATGATCCTGCGTCCACAGCAGAAGCGCACCAAAGAGCACAAAAACCTGATGAACTCCATTGCGAAAGGCGATGAAGTGCTGACTAACGGTGGTCTGGTCGGTCGCGTAACCAAAGTTGCTGAAAATGGCTACATTGCTATCGCCCTGAACGACACCACTGAAGTGGTCATCAAACGTGACTTCGTAGCTGCCGTTCTGCCGAAAGGCACCATGAAGGCGCTGTAATCCCAACTTTTCCCAAAGGGAACTGCCGTGTTAAACCGTTATCCTTTGTGGAAGTACATCATGCTGGTCGTCGTGATTCTCGTCGGCCTGCTGTACGCGCTTCCCAACCTGTATGGTGAGGATCCGGCTGTTCAAATCACTGGCGCGCGCGGTGTCGCCGCCAGTGAGCAAACGCTGATCCAGGTCCAGAAAACGTTACAAGAAGAAAAAATTACCGCTAAGTCTGTGGCTCTGGAAGAGGGCGCAATTCTTGCTCGCTTCGACACCACCGACACGCAGCTCCGCGCTCGCGAAGCGCTGATGGGCGTGCTGGGTGACAAATACGTCGTGGCGCTTAACCTTGCCCCTGCAACCCCGCGTTGGCTGGCTGCGATGAAAGCAGAGCCAATGAAACTCGGTCTTGACCTGCGTGGCGGCGTTCACTTCCTGATGGAAGTGGATATGGATACCGCGCTCGGCAAGCTGCAGGAACAGAATATCGACAGCCTGCGCAGCGATCTGCGTGATAAAGGCATCGCTTACACCACCGTGCGTAAAGAAGATAACTACGGCATGAGCATCACGTTCCGCGACAGTGCGGCGCGCGATCAGGCTGTAGATTACCTGACCCAACGTCACCGTGACCTGGTAATCACCTCTCAGGGCAGCAACCAGCTGCGCGCGGTGATGACCGATGCGCGTCTGAAAGAAGCGCGTGAATATGCCGTTCAGCAGAACATCAACATTCTGCGTAACCGTGTAAACCAACTGGGTGTGGCCGAGCCGCTGGTACAGCGTCAGGGTGCTGACCGTATCGTGGTTGAACTGCCGGGTATTCAGGACACCGCGCGTGCGAAAGAGATTCTGGGTGCGACCGCAACCCTGGAATTCCGTCTGGTGAATACCAACGTTGACCAGTCTGCTGCCGCTTCTGGCCGTATTCCGGGTGACTCCGAAGTGAAACAGACCCGCGAAGGTCAGCCGGTTGTGCTGTACAAACGCGTGATTCTGACCGGTGATCACATCACCGACTCCACGTCGAGCCAGGACGAATACAACCAGCCGCAGGTTAACATCTCGCTCGATAGCGCGGGTGGTAACATCATGTCTAACTTCACCAAGGACAACATCGGTAAACCGATGGCAACCCTGTTCGTGGAGTACAAAGACAGCGGTAAGAAAGATGCAAACGGTCGTGCTGTGCTGGTGAAAGAGGAAGAGGTGATTAACATCGCCAATATCCAGTCTCGTCTGGGTAACAGCTTCCGTATTACCGGCATCAACAACCCGAACGAAGCGCGTCAGCTCTCCCTGCTGTTGCGTGCCGGTGCGCTGATTGCGCCAATTCAGATTGTTGAAGAACGTACCATTGGTCCAACTCTGGGTATGCAAAACATCCAGCAGGGCCTGGAAGCGTGTCTGGCCGGTCTGGTGGTCTCTATTCTGTTCATGATCTTCTTCTATAAGAAGTTTGGTCTGATTGCGACGTCCGCGCTGATTGCGAACCTGGTGCTGATTATCGGCATCATGTCCCTGCTGCCGGGGGCGACGCTGACCATGCCGGGTATTGCGGGTATCGTTCTGACCCTTGCGGTGGCGGTCGACGCCAACGTACTGATTAACGAACGTATCAAAGAAGAGTTGAGCAACGGTCGTTCTGTTCAGCAGGCGATTGACGAAGGTTATAAAGGCGCGTTCAGCTCTATCTTCGATGCGAACGTAACAACACTGATCAAGGTTCTTATCCTGTATGCAGTGGGTACCGGCGCTATCAAAGGCTTTGCGATTACAACCGGTATCGGTGTCGCAACGTCAATGTTTACCGCTATTGTCGGCACCCGTGCCATCGTGAACCTGCTGTACGGCGGCAAGCGCGTCAAAAAGCTGTCTATCTGAGGAGTGCGTTGTGGCACAGGAATATACTGTTGAACAATTGAACCACGGCCGTAAAGTCTGGGACTTTATGCGCTGGGACTACTGGGCCTTCGGCATTTCAGGTTTCCTGCTGATTCTGTCCATCGTCATTATGGGCGTGAAGGGCTTTAACTGGGGGCTCGATTTTACCGGTGGTACGGTAATTGAAATCTCCCTGGAAAAACCGGTCGATATGGACCAGATGCGCGAATCGCTGCAGAAAGCGGGCTTTGAAGAGCCGCTGCTGCAGAACTTCGGCAGCAGCCGCGACATCATGGTACGTATGCCGCCGGTGCACGATGCCAACGGCAGCCAGGAGCTGGGCAGCAAGGTTGTTAGCGTGATTAACGAAACAACCAGCCAGAACGCGGCGGTTAAGCGTATTGAGTTCGTCGGCCCAAGCGTGGGTGCTGACCTGGCGCAGACCGGCGCGATGGCGCTGCTGGTGGCGCTGATCTCCATCCTGGTGTACGTCGGTTTCCGCTTTGAGTGGCGACTGGCGGCCGGTGTGGTTATCGCCCTGGCGCACGACGTGGTGATCACCATGGGCATACTGTCGCTGTTCCACATTGAGATTGACCTGACGATCGTGGCATCACTGATGTCCGTTATCGGTTACTCGCTGAACGACAGTATCGTGGTATCTGACCGTATTCGTGAAAACTTCCGTAAGATCCGTCGCGGTACGCCGTACGAAATCTTTAACGTGTCGTTGACCCAGACGCTGCACCGTACCTTGATCACCTCCGGTACTACCCTGATGGTGATCCTGATGCTGTTCCTCTTCGGTGGTCCGGTACTGGAAGGCTTCTCGCTGACCATGCTGATTGGTGTCACCATCGGTACGGCGTCGTCTATCTACGTTGCGTCCGCCCTGGCACTGAAACTCGGCATGAAGCGCGAGCACCTGCTCCAGCAGAAAGTCGAGAAAGAAGGGGCGGATCAGCCGTCCATTCTGCCGTAAGGCGACGTTTAGCGCGTTATCGAAATCCCGGTCGGTTGACCGGGATTTTTTTTTATCTGCTCCTGACAAACACTCCTGACAGTATGCTGTCAGGAGCCCTGTCGTAGACTCCGTCTGAACCCAAACAACAGGCAGGAGGATGTATGAAAAGCGTCATTAACTGGTTTGAAATTCCGGTCTCGGATATGGATCGCGCCATCAAATTTTATGAGCCCGTGATGCAGCTTGCGCTGCGTTGCGAGAAAATGGACTGTGCGGAGCTGGCCGTTTTCCCGCATGAGGATCCGGGTACCGGAGGCGCACTGGCAAAATTTGACGGCGTTACACCGTCTTTGCAGGGCGCTATTATTTACCTGCATACTGACAATCTGGCGGCCACGCTCGATCGCATCGCCTCTGCGGGCGGCGAGTGCGTGTTTGGCCCGCTGGAACTGCCGCATGGCATTGGCACTATCGCCTTGTTTACCGACAGCGAGGGCAACCGCGTCGGGCTCCATCAACCTGCCTGAGAGCGGACAAAGTTATGACCCGACGCGCTGACCGTTTGTTTCAGATTGTGCAGATCCTGCGGGGCAGGCGTCTGACAACGGCAGCGCATCTCGCGGACCGGCTTGGCGTCTCCGAGCGTACGGTATATCGCGATATCCGCGACCTGTCGCTTTCCGGCGTGCCGGTGGAAGGTGAGGCGGGGAGTGGATATCGGCTGATGTCGGGCTTTGACCTGCCGCCGCTGATGCTGACAAATAAGGAGTCCGAGGCGTTGATCGTCGCGATTCGCCTGCTCAAAACCTGGGGTGGGGAATCGCTGTCGCGCGAGCTGGAGTCGGCTCAGGAGAAGGTGCTGGCTATCCTGCCCGAGGAGAGCCGCCGAAAGGCGGAGCAGACGCGGATCTACGCCCCGGATTTTTGCATGCAAAGCCACTCCCGCAGCGATTTTGACATGATTCATCAGGCGATTTCCGCCCAGCTCGTGCTGGCGCTGCATTACCGTGATGAAGCCGGACAGCTGTCTAAACGTGAGGTTCAGCCGCTGGGGCTATTCTTCTGGGGAGAGCGCTGGCTGCTGGCTGCGTGGTGTGAACGGCGCGATGACTATCGCTGTTTCCGGCTCGACCGATGCCTCAATATTGTGGCTACGGAAAGGCGGTTTAGCGAGAGCGCGGACAGGTCTCTGGCGGATTTTTTGCGGAAGGTGAAGCAGTAAAAAGCCGGGTGGCGGCTACGCCTTACCCGGCCTACATTTGGGTCGCAGGCCCGGTAAGCGTAGCGCCACCGGGCGAAACCCACACTGATTAGAAGTTGTAACCTACAACCAGGTAACCACCCCAACCGGTAGAACGGACGTTTTCTTTCATCCAATTCAGGTCGGCGTCGTCGTTCCACTGACCGCCGTTGTGCCAGTAACGCGCCACTACAGAGTAGTGCCAGTGATCGTAGTTCAGCGCCAGGATGTGGCTGGAGGCGATGGAGTCGTTAGTACGCTGTTTAATACCGTTCTCTGCGTAACCGCTCTTATCTCCCAGTTCTGAACCCCAGTCGAAGTTGGTGAAGCCGATGTAGCTCAGGTTACCGCCCCACAGCTGAGTGATTGGTACAAAGTATTTCACTTTGAAACGGTAGCCATCCCACTCATTCTGGTTTTCTGCACCGTAGTTCTGCCACTGGTATTTCGCGTAAACGTTCAGGGACAGGCTCATTGGCAGGCCGGTGTCGATGTCCGTACCCAGACCCATATACCAGGTGCTCTGACGACCGGACTCGTTGCGGCCCATGTCGTAGATATAGTTGTTCGCGAAGTACCACTCTTTGAACGGACCGAAGCTGAGGTCGGTGCCGGTCAGCTTGTCGATGGAGAAGCGTGGTTCGATTTCCATGAACAGAGGGGAGCCGTGGTTCCAGATACCTTTAGCCTGAGAGTTACCGCCGAAGAAGACCGGTGCATCCATGTAGCCGTAGAAATCAAACCAGTCTTTCTTGGCGAATGCTTCGTACTCCAGGTAGGTATCGTTGCGGATCTGTGGTCCGAAACGGGTGTGGTAGCTGCCGACGACGTTAACGCTCTGGTGCCACCAGTCGGAGAGGTATTGTGGTTTATCGTTTTCCGCTGCGTTAACAGTGAAAGAGGAAGAAAGTGCCAGCACGGCGCCAGCTGCGAGTAATGTTTTTTTCATAATCATGCCACTGATTGAAATTCCCTTTCGGGAGTGAAAAATGCGCGAATTGCGTTTCTAAATATTTCGTGTTTCTGCGGTGCCTATTATAGGAATCCCTGCTCACAAAAATATGTGTTGTTTCACATATCTCTCACACGCGTAATCGATTGCGTTCACGTTTGCGTACTTTAAACGGCCGGGATTGTAGCGGCAATCATTTATGTTGCCAATCCATACGAAATGTAAATGTTAGCGGAGTGACATTTCGCTCCGCTAAAAAGGAGGGGATTAGTGCGCGGCGGGTTGAATGTCGTGAATGCGGATAAAGCCTAACTGTTCCGGCGTAACGCCGCTTAACTGAAGCGGAATATCCACATCGCTTGGTGCTAAAACACTTGCCGGGGCGGTGAAGAGCTGATTCTTCACGTTCACCTCCTGGTAATTCTCCGTTGTGCCCTGGATCTGGCCCCACTCGACGGTGCCGCTGAAGGCCGGAAGCGGATCGTTGGACTCTCCCTGGATGCGTAATGTTGCGTGAGTACCATCTGCGTTCGCCGCTACATTCACCAGAGACATTTTTAGCGTGCCGATCTGACTATTGAGACGCGCAGGCGTATTCGCGCCCGGCAGCAGATAAACCCCGCTGCTGGATTTGGCATTCAGCGCGTTTTGCTGGGTGATTTTCACCGTTTCTTTGTTCAGCTTGTCCATCGCCGTATTGAGCGTATTGACGCTCTGTTTCAACTGACGGACTTCGGTTTGCTGTGCACAGGCGCTAAGGGTGAAGAGGCTCCCCACCAGCAAGATTTTCAGGTAACGTCTTGTCATTGCGTTTATTTCCTTGAAATAACGGATCGCCTTAATGTTAGCCAGCATCATCATGTGAGATATAGATCCTTTGTCTCAAAAAGCTCTTCCTTTGTTGTCAGGCCAGATCAGGGTAAAATGAAAATTAGTTAACCAGATAACAGGGATACCGTATGCATTGCCCATTCTGCTCCGCTGTGGATACCAAAGTCATCGACTCTCGTCTTGTGGGCGAAGGGTCATCCGTACGCCGTCGTCGGCAGTGTCTGGTGTGCAACGAGCGTTTCACAACCTTTGAGGTTGCAGAGCTGGTAATGCCGCGCGTGGTAAAAAGTAACGACGTGCGCGAGCCGTTTAACGAAGAGAAACTGCGCAGCGGGATGCTGAAGGCCCTCGAAAAACGTCCCGTTAGTGCGGACGACGTGGAGATGGCGTTAAACCACATAAAATCTTACCTTCGTGGTTTGGGTGAGCGTGAAGTGCCAAGCAAAATGATCGGCAACCTGGTGATGGAGCAGTTGAAAAAGCTCGATAAGGTCGCCTATATCCGCTTCGCCTCGGTCTACCGCAGCTTCGAAGATATCAAAGAGTTTGGCGAAGAGATCGCCCGCTTACAGGATTAAGCTCATGCAGGATGAGATTTACATGGCGCGAGCCATGAAGCTGGCGCAGCGCGGTCGTTTTACTACCCATCCCAACCCGAACGTCGGGTGCGTTATCGTCAACGATGGCGAGATTGTAGGAGAGGGGTTTCACTATCGGGCGGGCGAACCGCATGCCGAGGTTCATGCGTTGCGCATGGCCGGTGAGAAGGCGCGCGGTGCAACAGCCTACGTTACGCTGGAGCCCTGCAGCCATCACGGGCGTACGCCGCCGTGCTGTGAAGCGTTGATCGCGGCGGGTGTTTCACGCGTGGTCGCATCGATGCAGGACCCAAATCCGCAGGTGGCGGGACGCGGTCTGTATCGCCTGCAGCAAGAAGGCATTGACGTCAGCCATGGTCTGATGATGCAGGATGCGGAAGCGCTTAACAAAGGTTTCCTGAAGCGCATGCGCACCGGGTTCCCGTATATTCAGCTCAAGCTGGGCGCCTCGCTGGACGGCCGTACGGCAATGGCAAACGGTGAAAGCCAGTGGATCACTTCTCCACAGGCAAGGCGCGATGTGCAACGTCTGCGCGCGCAAAGCCATGCTATTCTCACCAGCAGTGAAACCGTTCTGGCTGACGATCCGGCCATGACCGTGCGCTGGGACGAGCTGAATGCCGATACCCAGGCTCTTTACCCGCAGGAGAACCTGCGTCAGCCGCTGCGTATTGTCATTGATAGCCAGAACCGCGTGACGCCGGAGCACCGCATCGTCCAGCAGCCTGGTGAGACCTGGATTGCCCGTACCAAAGAGGATGCTCGCGAATGGGCGGAAGGCGTACGCAGCATTACGGTGCCGGAGCATAACGGCCATCTGGATCTGGTGGTGCTGATGATGCTGCTCGGCAAGCAGCAGGTGAACAGCATCTGGGTGGAAGCGGGGCCAACGCTTGCCGGTGCGCTCTTACAGGCCGGGCTGGTGGATGAACTGCTTGTTTACGTTGCGCCTAAACTGTTAGGTCATGACGCACGCGGCCTGTTTGTGCTGCCCGGCCTTGAAAAACTGGCCGACGCACCGCAACTCAAATTTAGCGAGATTCGTCCGGTAGGTCCGGATGTCTGCCTCCACTTAACGACAGCGTAATTGCTCCTTAAATAGGGAAGCAGTGCGCAAAGTATTATGATAAAATCCGCCCCCCTGCGGGGCCAAATGAACCCGTAAAGGAAGAGTATGAACATTATTGAAGCTGCTGTAGCTACCCCGGACGCTCGCGTCGCCATCACCATTGCGCGTTTCAACAACTTCATCAACGACAGCCTGCTGGAAGGTGCGATTGACGCCCTGAAACGTATCGGCCAGGTTAAAGATGACAACATTACCGTTGTTTGGGTTCCAGGCGCTTACGAACTGCCACTGGCGGCAGGCGCGCTGGCGAAAACCGGTAAATACGACGCGGTGATTGCGCTGGGTACCGTTATTCGTGGCGGCACTGCTCACTTCGAATACGTTGCGGGCGGTGCAAGCAACGGCCTGGCACACGTTGCGCAGGATGCTGAAATTCCTGTCGCATTCGGCGTGCTGACCACCGAAAGTATTGAACAAGCCATCGAACGTGCTGGCACCAAAGCCGGTAACAAAGGTGCAGAAGCTGCACTGACCGCGCTTGAAATGATTAATGTATTGAAAGCCATCAAGGCCTGATTTTTTTGTAAGGGGAATTCCGTGAAACCTGCTGCTCGTCGCCGCGCCCGTGAATGTGCCGTCCAGGCACTTTACTCCTGGCAGTTGTCCCAGAACGACATCGCTGATGTTGAATACCAGTTCCTGTCAGAACAGGACGTTAAAGATGTTGACGTTCTGTACTTCCGTGAACTGCTGTCGGGAGTGGCGACTAATAGCGCGTATCTCGATGGTCTGATGAAGCCTTATCTGTCCCGTCTGCTCGAAGAGCTGGGCCAGGTAGAAAAAGCAGTGTTGCGTATTGCGCTGTTTGAGCTGTCTAAACGTGATGATGTGCCGTACAAAGTGGCCATCAACGAAGCGATCGAACTGGCGAAAACCTTCGGCGCTGAAGACAGCCACAAGTTTGTAAACGGCGTACTTGATAAAGCAGCACCTGCGATCCGTCCCCACAAAAAGTGATCCGCAAACCGGAGTCCTGCATTGCCTGACGGGCGGTGCGGCTCCGGTTTTTTCTTTTATTTGCTGAGGCATAACGTATGGCATGCGGCGAATTCTCCCTGATTGCCCGTTATTTCGACCGTGTCAGAACCTCTCGTCTTGATGTTGAAACCGGCATCGGCGATGACTGTGCACTTCTCAATATTCCAGAAAAACAGACGCTGGCCATCAGCACCGACACTCTGGTGTGCGGCCGTCATTTCTTACCGGATATCGATCCTGCCGATCTGGCGTATAAAGCACTGGCGGTTAACGTCAGCGATCTGGCGGCGATGGGTGCCGATCCCGCGTGGTTAACGCTGGCGCTGACGCTGCCTGAGGTGGACGAAGCCTGGCTTGAAGCTTTCAGCGATGCGCTGTTTGAGCAGCTTAACTACTACGATATGCAGCTGATTGGCGGTGATACCACTGCCGGGCCGCTGTCGATGACGCTGGCGATCCACGGCTATGTGCCGCTCGGTCGCGCCCTGAAGCGCTCAGGCGCAAAACCCGGGGACTGGATCTACGTCACCGGTACGCCGGGCGACAGTGCGGCAGGGCTGGCGATTCTCCAGGATCGCTTAACCGTGAAGGATGCCGACGATGCGGCGTATCTGGTGAAACGCCATCTGCGCCCGACGCCGCGTATTCTGCACGGCCAGGCGCTGCGCGAGCGCGCGAGCTCTGCTATCGACCTCTCTGACGGGCTGATCTCAGATCTTGGCCATATTTTAAAGGCCAGCGGCGTTGGGGCGCGCGTTGATCTGGATCTGTTCCCGCTGTCAGAGGAACTGCTTCGTCATGTCGAACCTGAGCAGGCGCTGCGCTGGGCGCTGTCCGGTGGCGAAGATTACGAGCTGTGCTTTACCGTTCCGGAGCTGAACCGCGGAACGCTCGACGTGGCGTTAGCGCACCTCGGCGCGAAATTCACCTGTATCGGGCAGATCATGCCGGAGAGTGAAGGGCTGAAGTTTGTGAAAGACGGTGCGCCGGTTACGCTGGACTGGAAAGGGTACGATCACTTCGCGTGAGTTTGTACGCTTTGTATTGCCGGGTGGCGGCTCCGCCTTACCCGGCCTACAAAAGATGGGGCTTATTTAAACCCCACCACCGGATGCGGCTGATACGGGGTCTCCAGCTCGGCAACCTGCTCCGGCGTCAGCGTGATATCGACCGCGTTTAACAGTTCGTCCAACTGCTCTTCCCGGGACGTGCCGATAATGGGAGCCGCGACGCCGCGCTTGCCCAGTAGCCATGCCAGCGCTACCTGGGCGCGGGTTGCGCCGGTATCATCGGCAATCCCGGCCAGGCGTTCGGCAATCAGCGCATCGCTGGCCTCTGTTCCTTCATAGAGATTTTTTCCCACTTCATCCGATACCAGGCGAGCCGTGGTTTCCCCCCACGGACGGGTCAGGCGGCCGCGCGCCAGCGGGCTCCACGGGATAACCGCCACGCCCTCCTGGTGGCACAGCGGCAGCATCTCGCGTTCTTCTTCGCGGTAGATCAGATTGTAATGATCCTGCATGGTGACAAAGCGCGCCCAGCCGTGCTGCGCCTGCAGATCCAGCGCTTGGGCAAACTGCGACGCGTGCATAGACGACGCGCCGATGTAGCGTGCTTTACCGGCTTTGACCACGTCGTTGAGCGCCTCAAGCGTCTCCTCGATCGGCGTGTTGTAATCCCAGCGGTGAATTTGCAGCAGGTCGACGTAATCCATGTTCAGGCGCCTGAGGCTGTCATCAATGGAGCGCAGGATCTGCGCGCGAGAAAGGCCCTGCGGCAGGTCACCCACCGGGTAGTAGACTTTAGTAGCGACGACAACGTCATCCCGACGGGCAAAATCGCGCAGGGCGCGGCCGACAATCTCCTCGCTGCTGCCGTCGGAGTAGCTGTTGGCGGTGTCAAAGAAGTTAATGCCGCCCTCGATGGCGCGTTTGATAATCGGACGGCTGCTCTCTTCCGGCAGCGTCCAGGCGTGGTTCCCCCGATCGGGCTCGCCAAAGGTCATGCAGCCCAGGCAAAGTCGGGAAACCTTAAGGTCCGTTTTTCCTAATGTTGCGTATTGCACGGTTCCGCTCCTGCTGTTTAAACACCAGGTTTAAGCATAGCAGGAGCGGAAAAGGGGAGGGATCAGTCCAGCCAGGCGCGGATTTTAGCTTCGATACCGGCAGCGTCCAGGCCAATCGCCGCGCGGGCTTCGTCCTGGGTACCTTGCGGAATGAAATGATCCGGCAGGCCGAGGTTCAGCACCGGCACGGCTTTACGATTTGCCATCAGTACCTCGTTCACGCCGCTACCCGCACCGCCCATGATGGCGTTTTCTTCCAGCGTCACCAGCACGTCGTGGGCCTCAGCCATACTCAGGATCAGAGATTCGTCGAGCGGCTTCACAAAGCGCATATCCACCAGCGTGGCATTCAGCGTTTCAGCCACTTTCGCGGCCTCGGGCATCAACGTGCCGAAGTTCAGGATCGCCACTTTTTCACCGCGACGCTTAACCACTCCTTTACCAAGCGGCAGTTTTTCCAGCGGCTGAAGCTCAACGCCTACCGCATTGCCGCGCGGGTAGCGAATGGCGCTTGGGCCATCCTGATAGTGGTAGCCGGTAAACAGCATCTGACGACATTCGTTCTCGTCGCTTGGCGTCATGACAACCATATCCGGAATACAGCGCAGGAACGACAGGTCAAACGCGCCCTGGTGCGTCTGACCATCGGCACCGACGATGCCGGCACGATCGATAGCAAACAGAACCGGCAGCTTCTGAATCGCCACGTCGTGAATCACCTGATCGTAGGCGCGCTGCAGGAAGGTGGAATAGATAGCGACAACCGGCTTGTAGCCGCCAATGGCCAGGCCCGCTGCAAACGTCACCGCATGCTGCTCGGCAATGGCGACGTCGAAATACTGGTCAGGGTATTTTCTGGAGAATTCAACCATGCCGGAGCCTTCACGCATGGCCGGGGTGATTGCCATCAGCTTGTTGTCTTTCGCTGCGGTTTCGCACAGCCAGTCGCCGAAGATTTTGGAATAGCTCGGCATGCCGCCGCTGCTTTTTGGCAAACAGCCGCTGGACGGGTCAAATTTCGGCACCGCGTGGAAGGTGATCGGATCTTTTTCCGCTGGTTCGTAGCCACGCCCTTTTTTGGTCATGATGTGCAGGAACTGCGGGCCTTTCAGGTCGCGCATGTTCTTGAGCGTGGTCACCAGACCCAGCACGTCGTGACCGTCAACCGGCCCAATATAGTTAAAGCCCAGTTCTTCAAACAGGGTACCCGGCACGACCATGCCTTTGATGTGCTCTTCGGTACGCTTGAGCAGCTCTTTGATCGGCGGTACGCCGGAGAAGACCTTTTTACCGCCTTCACGCAGCGACGAGTAAAGCTTGCCGGAGAGCAGCTGAGCAAGATGGTTGTTCAGCGCGCCGACGTTTTCTGAAATCGACATTTCGTTATCGTTGAGGATAACCAGCATGTCCGGCTTGATGTCGCCCGCGTGGTTCATGGCTTCGAAGGCCATACCGGCGGTGATAGCGCCGTCGCCAATCACGCAGACGGTGCGGCGCTGCTTATTCTCTTTCTCGGCGGCAACGGCAATACCGATGCCCGCCGAAATGGAGGTAGAGGAGTGGCCGACGCTCAGCACGTCGTACTCGCTCTCACCGCGCCACGGGAACGGGTGCAGGCCGCCTTTCTGACGAATGGTGCCAATTTTATCGCGACGTCCGGTCAGAATTTTGTGCGGATAGGCCTGGTGACCCACGTCCCAGATGAGCTGATCGAACGGCGTGTTATAGACGTAGTGCAGCGCCACGGTCAGCTCTACCGTGCCAAGCCCGGAGGCGAAATGGCCGCTGGAGCGGCTTACGCTGTCGAGCAGGTAGCGACGCAGCTCGTCGCACAGCTTCGGCAGGCTCTCTTTCGGCAACAGACGTAACTCCTGGGTGGAGTCAACTAACGCCAGTGTCGGGTATTTGGCAATATCAAAACTCATCAAAGGCTCATCGAGATATATAGTTTATTTATCACGCTGGATTATATAGTCCGCTAGCGCTTCCAGTGCCGAGGTATCCAGCGATTGCGCAGCCAGCTGATTCAGCGACTGGCGGGCATCGTCAATCAGATCCCGGGCTTTACGTTGGGCTTGCTCAAGGCCCAGCAGGGCGGGGTAGGTACTTTTGCCAAGCTGCTGGTCCGCACCCTGACGTTTACCCAATGTTGCAGTATCGCCCACCACATCCAGAATGTCATCCTGAACCTGGAATGCCAGACCGATACTTTCTGCGTATCTGTCCAGAATCGGCAGGGCTTTGCGCCCTTGTTCACCCGCGCTCAGCGCGCCCAGGCGAACGGCGGAACGAATCAGTGCCCCGGTTTTATGGCGGTGAATACGCTCCAGCTGTTCCAGATTAACCTGACGTCCTTCCGCTTCAAGATCCAGCGCCTGTCCGCCGCACATGCCGGCCACGCCGCTGGCCATTGCCAGCTCGGAGATCATCGCCAGACGGTCGCGGTCAGCCACTTCCGACATTGGCGCGTCGCTCAGAATCGAGAACGCCAGCGTCTGCAGGGCATCACCCGCCAGGATGGCATTCGCCTCGCCAAACTTGATATGGCAGGTGGGTTTACCCCGACGCAAATCGTCGTCGTCCATGGCCGGGAGATCGTCGTGGATCAGCGAGTAGGCGTGGATGCACTCAACGGCGGCTGCCGGAGCGTCCAGCGTGCTATCGCTGATGCCAAACATATTGCCGGTGGCATACACCAGGAACGGGCGCAGGCGCTTTCCACCCAAGAGTGCGCCATAGTGCATGGCTTCAACCAGTGGAGTGTTCTGAAAAGGCTGTGGCGCAATAAAACGGCGCAGGGCGTCGTTGGCGCGTACGACACGCGCCTGAAGCTCGTTGGCAAAATCCATTTACTCGGCGTCCGGTGTGAAAGGCGTGGTTTTCGCGTCTTCGCTGTCGGAAAGCAGGATCTGCACGCGCTGCTCGGCCTGCTGCAGCTTGACCTGCCCCTGGCGCGCCAGCTGCACGCCACGCTCGAATTCGTTGAGCGCCTCTTCCAGCGGGAGATCGCCGCTCTCAAGACGGGTAACAATTTGCTCCAGTTCACTCAGCGCAGTTTCAAAACTGGCCGGTGCGTCGTTCTTCTTCGGCATAGTGAATTGACTCTTATATTCTTCGCCCCGACATGGTAACGGACTCGGGCGGATAAGCAAATAACGCGCAATGTGCACAGGAGCGGCGCGATGGTGGTATACTTGCGCGCCTGGATGCAGCCACGGGTGTGGGCTGCTGTACTCTTTTCCATTACAAGCCTTAACAGGCTTGCCTAAGAAACATTGCCGCCATGAAGTTTATCATTAAATTGTTCCCTGAAATCACCATCAAAAGCCAATCTGTGCGTTTGCGCTTTATTAAAATTCTCACCGGGAACATTCGTAACGTATTAAAGCACTACGACGAAACCCTCGCCGTGGTGCGCCACTGGGACCACGTTGAGGTCCGTGCGAAAGACGAAAACAAACGTCAGGATATTCGCGACGCGCTGACCCGTATTCCGGGGATCCACCATATCCTGGAAGTGGAAGATGTTCCGTTCAGCGATATGCACGACATCTTCGAGAAAGCGCTGGTGCAGTACCGTGACCAGATCGAAGGCAAAACCTTCTGCGTGCGCGTGAAGCGTCGCGGCAAGCACGAATTCAGCTCCATTGAAGTGGAACGTTATGTCGGCGGCGGTTTAAACCAGCACGTTGAAACGGCGCGCGTACGTCTGACCAACCCGGACGTGACGGTGAACCTGGAGATCGAAAACGATCGCCTGCTGCTGGTGAAAGGGCGCTATGAAGGTATCGGCGGCTTCCCTATCGGCACCCAGGAAGACGTATTATCCCTGATCTCTGGCGGCTTCGACTCCGGCGTCTCAAGCTATATGCTGATGCGTCGCGGCTGCCGTGTGCACTACTGCTTCTTCAACCTGGGCGGCGCGGCGCACGAAATCGGCGTTCGTCAGGTGGCGCATTATCTGTGGAACCGCTTCGGCAGCTCCCACCGCGTGCGTTTCGTGGCAATCAATTTCGAACCTGTGGTCGGCGAAATCCTCGAGAAAGTGGACGACGGTCAGATGGGCGTCATCCTTAAGCGCATGATGGTGCGTGCGGCGTCCAAAGTGGCTGAACGCTACGGCGTGCAGGCGCTGGTCACCGGCGAAGCGCTGGGCCAGGTCTCCAGCCAGACGCTGACCAACCTGCGTCTGATCGACAACGTATCTGATACGCTGATCCTGCGTCCGCTCATCTCCCATGACAAAGAGCACATCATCGATCTGGCGCGCGAAATCGGCACCGAAGATTTTGCCCGCACCATGCCGGAATACTGCGGCGTGATCTCTAAAAGCCCAACGGTGAAAGCGGTAAAGGCGAAGATCGAAGCGGAAGAAGAGAACTTCGATTTCAGCATTCTGGATAAAGTGGTGGAAGAAGCGTCCAACATTGATATCCGCGAGATTGCCCAGCAGACCGAGCAGGAAGTGGTTGAAGTGGAGACCGTGAGCGGTTTCGGCGCGAACGACGCGATTCTGGATATTCGCTCTATTGACGAGCAGGATGACAAGCCGCTGCAGGTGGAAGGCGTCGAAGTGGTTTCTCTGCCGTTCTACAAGCTGAGCACGAAGTTTGGCGATCTCGACCAGAGCAAAACGTATCTGCTGTGGTGTGAGCGCGGGGTGATGAGTCGCCTGCAGGCGCTGTATCTGCGCGAGCAGGGCTTTGCGAATGTGAAGGTGTATCGCCCGTAGTTTATTACCGGGGAGTGCGGCCAGATGCCCTCACCCCGGCCCTCTCCCACGGGGAGAGGGAGAAAACATCTATTCGTAATAATTATAAATCCCCGCCGGCATCACCAGCGATGATGCCACTTCGTAGGCCTTCTCGCGCCCGACCAGCAGGTCAATAATCTTTAAGCCAAAATCAATCGCAGTGCCAGGCCCCTGGCTGGTCAACAGGTTTACGCGCGGGTCCCAGACGACGCGTTTGTCCACCCAATGCTCTTCCGGAATCGTATCCTTCAGCCCCGGGAAGCCGGTCATATTGCCGACGGGGAAGATATCGTGCGGAACCAGAACCGTTCCCGCGGCGGCACAGATAGCCGCGACGATACGGCCTGACAGATGGAACTGACGCACGGTCTCGACCAGCAGCGGGCTGTCGCGAAAACATTCCGCGCCTTTTAGGCCGCCGGGCAGCACGATGATGTCGTAATCTCCGTCTGCCACCTGAACAAGCGGCGCGTCTGCCAGGATTTTCACCCCGCGTGAACAGGTGATTGCAAGATTGCCGTCGCTGGCGACGCTGGCGGTGGTGACCTTAATGCCGCCGCGCACCATCAAATCAATGGTGGTGACCGCTTCCATCTCTTCGCTACCAGGGGCGAGGCAGATCAGTGCTGACGCGCTCATATTCACTCTCCTTACGTTTAACCAGGTCATACAGACGGGCGTTTTCCGGCACGGCGATGCCGTGCGCGCGGGCGCGTTTTAGCAGATATCCCGTGATGTAATCGATCTCCGTGTGGCGTAATGCCCGAACATCCTGCAGCATTGAGGAGATGTTTTCTGCTGTACTCTCAATAACCTGCTCGACATAGCAGCGCAAATCGTCTGCCGAGGTATGCAGCCCTTCCCGCTCAACGACCGCCGCGACTTCCGCACACAAAATGGCAACGTCCTGCGGATGATTTTTCAGCTCCCCGTTCGGGCAGTTCCACAGCGCCGTCAGCGGATTGATCACGCAGTTTACCGCAAGCTTACGCCACAGCTGAGGGCGGATGTTGTTGTGCCAGGCGACGTCCGGCAAGACCTTTTGCAGAACATCGGCAAGATAGCTGTAGTCGCCATCCTCTGGTCTGGCAGGACCCATGTGCGTCACGCCGCTGGCGACATGCACAATGATGTTGCCGTCGCGACGGGCAGCGTGCGTGGTGGTCGCCATCAGCAGGGGCTGCGGGACGCTTTTCAGCTCATCGAGGGTACCCATGCCGTTATGCAGCAGCAGTATGGGCGAAGTGGGGGGGAGCTGCGCGGCCAGTGTCTTTACCGCGTCTGAGACCTGCCAGGCCTTGAGCGTCACCAGTAAAAGGTCGCTTTGCGCCAGGAAATCAGGATCGTTGGCGGTGAGAGATTCGTTAAAGATGCTTCCGTCTTCACCAATCAGGTTTACACTGCAGTAGGGTTGGGGCACTCGCAGCCAGCCCTGAACCTCATGTCCGTGCTTGCACAGCGCGGTCAGCCACAGCTGACCAAGCGCTCCGCATCCGAGCACCGTAATTTTCATTGTTCCTCCTCACCTGCAACTGCGCCAGGTGTTACAGCTTAATTATACAGCTAAGCTTCTGTTGAGTTATGCCTCGTAGCGGGTATTATGCAACGCAACAAAAGTGAAGGGAGAAGAAAAGATGCCATCTTTCGATATTGTTTCCGAAGTTGATATCCAGGAAGTTCGCAACGGCGTAGAGAACGCAACCCGCGAAGTTGAGTCACGTTTCGATTTTCGTGGCGTTGAGGCGTCGTTTGAGCTGAACGACGCAAATAAGACCATTAAGGTGCTGAGCGAGTCTGATTTCCAGGTGAATCAGCTGCTCGACATTCTGCGCGCCAAGCTGTTAAAGCGCGGTATCGAAGGGACGTCTCTCGATGTGCCGGAAGAGTTCGTGCACAGCGGTAAGAACTGGTTTGTAGAAGCCAAGCTGAAGCAGGGTATTGAGAGTGCGGTGCAGAAGAAAATCGTTAAGCTCATAAAAGACAGCAAGCTGAAGGTGCAGGCGCAGATCCAGGGTGAAGAAATTCGCGTGACCGGTAAGTCCCGCGACGATCTCCAGTCCGTAATGGCGCTGGTGCGCGGCGGCGATTTGGGACAACCGTTCCAGTTTAAAAACTTCCGCGATTAATATAAAAAGCCCGGTTAAACCGGGCTTTTTATCACGCCTTGAGCGCCTGCTCGACTTCGAAGCGGTTAGTCATTTTACTGTCTATCTTGACGTAAGCGCTGCGCTCTTCCGGGACAATGAGCACGTCCGTCACGCCCTCTTTTCCTTCCAGACGCTGCTTAAGCGCATCGCTGATTTCCACATCATCCGGGATTTCTATCCGCAGGCTGCTCACGTAGCGCGGCTCTTTCATGGTGCTGGCGACCAGCAGCCAGACTGTCGCTAACAGCGCACCGGCGAGAAACACGGTTTGTGAATCAAACAGGCCGTCCACCCAGCCGCCGAGCGAGCCGCCGATCGCCACGCCGAGAAACTGGCTGGTGGAGTAAATACCCATTGCCGTACCTTTGTAACCGGCGGGCGACTCTTTGCTGATAAGCGACGGCAGCAGCGCTTCCATCAGGTTAAAGGCCAGGAAGAACAGCTGCACGCCGGCAATCAGCTCCCAGAAGTGCGGACCGGCACCCCAGAGCACGATTTCGGCAATCAGCAGGACCGCCACGCAGCCCACGAAGACGCGCTTCATTTTGCGCTTCACTTCGGCGTAGATGATGAACGGCACGACGGAGACAAACGAAATCAGCATCGTGACCAGATAGATTTTCCAGTGCTCAGCCGCCGGGAAACCCGCTGCCGCAAGCTGGCCGGGCAGGGCGACAAAGGTCGACATCAGCAGGATGTGCAGACACATAATGCCAAAGTTCAGCTTCAGAAGGCGCGGCTCGACAATCACTTTGCTGAAGCAGCCTTTTACCATCCCGGATTCACGGTTGAGGACGTGGTTTTTGCTGTCCGGCACGACCCACAGGGTTAACGCAATACCAATGGTTGCCAGCACGGCAATCATCCAGAACAGGGCGTGCAGACCCAACGTGTGCGTAATGATGGGGCCAAGCACCATCGCAATCGCAAACGTTACGCCAAAGCTCACGCCGATGAACGCCATTGCTTTGGTGCGGTTTTGCTCGCGGGTTAAGTCGGACAGCAGCGCCATCACCGCGGCGGCAATCGCGCCGGAGCCCTGCAGGGCGCGGCCGAGTATAATCCCCCAGATGGAGTGGGAGAGGGCGGCAATTACGCTTCCGAGCACAAAGACCAGCAGCCCGCCGACGATCAGCGGCTTTCTGCCCACCCGGTCAGAGAGCAGGCCAAAAGGGATCTGGAAAACCGCCTGCGCCAGGCCGTAGATGCCGATCGCGAGTCCAATCAGCGCCTCGCTGGCCCCCTGCAGCGCCATACCGTACGTGGTCAGAACAGGCAGGACCATAAACATGCCAAGCATCCGTAGCGAGAAGACAGTCCCTAAGCCCCAGGTCGCGCGTAGCTCGCCTGGCGTCATTTTATAATCGTTCATTACCACCTCAGTTCAAAAGCAGGCCATAGTGTAGTGCGGGGAAGGGGCGGGGTAAATAAAGGGTTATTTAACAAATATTACATGCGTTATTAGTAGATTCAGCGAATAAAAAAGGGTGCCGAAGCACCCCCTTTATTGACCTGTTTTGGCTTACCAGACGTAAGTCAGCAGGTTATGTGAATCCGGCACCATGAAGTCTACGGACATCATCACGGACAGCGAGGTGATGGCCACAATCGAGAACACAAACAGTTTGCGCGCCCAGACTTTGTCATCTTCCACTTTGTAACCGCGCAGCGCCATACCGAGCCACCAGACGCTCACCGCAGCCGCTACCGCCAGATATTTATATCCAGCGTAACCACCCAGAGAGAGCATCAGCGTTGCCACGGCAAAGGCGATGATGTACAGCGTGATGTGGTTCTTGGCAACCGAAATGCCCTTCACGACCGGCAGAACCGGGATGTTCGCTGCCTGATAATCCTTAAAGCGGAAAATCGCGATGGCATAGGAGTGCGGCATCTGCCACAGGCTAAAGATAGCCAGCAGGATCAGCGCACCGCTGTCGAACTCGTTCGTGACCGCACAGTAGCCAATCACCGGCGGCGCAGCGCCGGAGAGAGAACCAATCAGCGTGCCGTAGACGGAGTGGCGTTTCATATACAGGCTGTAGACGCCCACATACACCACGAACCCCATCACCCCCAGCCAGCAGGCCAGTGGGTTAGCACCAAACCACAGCAGCATAAAGCCAGCAATACCCAGCAAGGTGGCGTACACCAGCGAGACGGAAGGGGCGATCAGGCCTTTCACCAGCACCCGATTTTTGGTCCTTTCCATCTTCTTGTCGATATCCATGTCGATGTAGTTGTTAAATACACAACCGGACGCAACAACCAGTGACACACCAACCAGCGTGTAGATAAAGAGGGTGTAATCAATGCTGCCCTTAGAGGCCAGCAGGAACCCTCCGATCACGGAGATCAGGTTGCCAAAGATGATGCCTGGTTTCGTTACTTGCAGGTATTGCTTAAACATACTCGCCGCTCTTAGTGAACCATCATGTTGTAGTTGAGGTTCCACATAATCCAGATGGAACCGACTACCAGGATAGCGATGATAATCACGGTAAAGATAAAGGCGGTCATATTCCAGCCTTCATCGGACTTGGTGTTCATGTGCAGGAAGCAAACCAGATGCACCAGAATCTGAATCACAGCGGTTACCAGGATTGCACCCAGGATAACCGGCTTAGACGCAGAACCGCTCATCACCATCCAGAACGGGATCACCGTCAGGATGATCGACAGGATGAAACCTGTCATGTAGGTTTTTACGCTGCCGTGGGAAGCGCCATGATCGTTAGAATGACTCATTACATCGCCCCCATCAGATAGACAACAGAGAACACACAGATCCACACCACGTCCAGGAAGTGCCAGAACAGGCTCAGGCACAGGATACGGGTACGGTTAGTACTGGTCAGGCCGCGACGGGAGATCTGGAACATCAGGACTGCCATCCAGATCAGGCCGGAGGTCACGTGCAGACCGTGAGTGCCGACCAGCGCGAAGAACGCGGACAGGAAGCCACTGCGATCCGGGCCGAAGCCTTCCATGATCAGGTGATGGAATTCATAGATTTCCATCCCGATAAATCCAGCACCAAACAACCAGGTCAACGCCAGCCAGGAAACAACCTGGCTCTTGTTGTTTTTGTACATGGCGATAGCCGCCATGCCGTAGGTGATGGAGCTGAATAACAGCAGTGCGGTTTCAACCAGAACGAACGGCAGTTCAAAGATGTCCTTGCCGGTCGGGCCGCCCGCTGTGCCGTTCACCAGAACGGCATAGGTTGCGAACAGACAGCAGAACAGAATGCAGTCGCTCATCAGGTAGATCCAGAAACCGAAGACTTTGGTCGGTCCTGTATCGTGGTGCGCATGCTCATGCGCGTGGGCAGTTGAGTGCGCCAGAGTATCAGTTGCCATTTTTCAGCCCCGCTTTAGAAATCTCGTCGAAATGCTGATTTTCCAGCTTCTCAACTTCACGGACTGGTACGTAGTAGTCCACGTCCTCGTCAAAGCTCTTCACAATCCAGCTGATTACGATGCCGGCGAAGCCAACAATCGCCATCCACCAGATGTGCCAGATCATTGCGAAACCAAATACCGTTGCGAAGGCGGCAATCACGATGCCCGCACCGCTGTTTTTCGGCATGTGGATCTCTTCGTAATGAGCAGGTTGCTTGTACGCTTCACCTTTCTCTTTCATTTCCCAGAATGCGTCACGTTCATGAACCTGCGGCACAATGGCGAAGTTATAGAAAGGAGGTGGAGAAGAGGTCGCCCACTCCAGCGTACGGCCACCCCATGGGTCACCGGTCAGGTCACGGTTCTGATCGCGGTCGCGAATAGACACGTAGAACTGAATCAGCTGAGACGCGATACCACAGGCAATCAGCACGGCACCGCCCGCTGCAACCATCAGCATTGGGTGGAACTGCGGATCGATCTGCTGGCTCAGGCGACGGGTCATACCCATGAAGCCCAGCACGTACAGCGGCATAAATGCTACGAAGAAGCCGATGATCCAGAACCAGAACGCGCGTTTACCCCATTTTTCGTTCAGCGTGAAGCCGAACGCTTTTGGCCACCAGTAGGTTACGCCAGCGAAGCAGCCGAAGACCACGCCACCGATGATAACGTTATGGAAGTGCGCAATGAGGAACAGGCTGTTGTGCAGAACGAAGTCAGCGCCCGGTACCGCCAGCAGTACGCCGGTCATCCCACCTACGGAGAAGGTTACGATGAAGCCGATGGTCCACAGCATCGCTGAGTGGAACACGATACGGCCCTGGTACATGGTGAACAGCCAGTTGAAGATCTTCACCCCGGTAGGGATGGCGATAATCATGGTGGTGATACCGAAGAAGGCGTTTACGTTCGCGCCCGCACCCATGGTGAAGAAGTGGTGCAGCCAAACGATGAACGACAGAACGGTAATACACACGGTTGCCCACACCAGAGAGGTGTAACCAAACAGACGTTTACGCGAGAAGGTTGCCGCGATTTCGGAGAACACACCGAACACAGGCAGAACCAGAATGTACACTTCCGGGTGACCCCAGGCCCAAATCAGGTTGATGTACATCATCATGTTGCCACCCATATCATTCGTGAAGAAATGGGTGCCCAGATAGCGATCCAGGGTCAGCAGCGCGATGGTGACGGTCAGAATTGGGAAGGAGGCAATAATCAGGATGTTGGCGCACAGAGATGCCCAGGTAAATACCGGCATCTTGAACATGGTCATGCCAGGGGCACGCATCTTGATAATGGTCACGAAGAAGTTGATACCGGTCAGGGTTGTACCAACACCGGAGAGCTGAAGCGCCCAAATCCAGTAGTCGACGCCAACGCCAGGACTGTACTCAATTCCTGACAGCGGTGGGTAAGCCAGCCAACCGGTCTGCGCGAATTCGCCCACACCCAGTGACAGGTTAACCAGGATAACGCCGACAACCGTGAACCAGAAGCTCAGGTTGTTCAGGAACGGGAACGCCACGTCGCGCGCGCCGATTTGCAGCGGAACGACAACGTTCATCAGACCGATAACCAGCGGCATCGCCACGAAGAAGATCATGATAACGCCGTGGGCGGTAAAGATCTGATCGTAGTGGTGCGGCGGCAGGAAGCCGGCTTCACCCGCAGAAGCGAGTGCCTGCTGGCTACGCATCATGATCGCATCCGCAAAGCCACGAATTAACATGACGATACCGACGATGCAGTACATGATACCGAGTTTTTTGTGGTCAACCGAAGTCAGCCACTCGTTCCACAGGTAGCTCCACTTACCGAAGTAAGTGATCAGGGCCAGTAAGGCCGCGCCACCAATGATAATTGCAGCCACCGTAACCACGATAATCGGTTCATGGTAGGGCACTGCATCCAGTGTCAATTTTCCGAACATTTTCTTCCTCGGCCCCTTAGTGAGCGGTTTCCGCGTGGCTCATGTCCATGCCTTCCATACCTTCGTGCGCGCTGTGCTCGCCTTCTGGCTGGGTCATGTCCATGCTCTTGCCGTGATCCATAAATTTGCCAATAACATCTTTGAACAAATCAGGTTTCACATTAGAGAAGTACTCCACCTTGTTGTATTCGCTTGGTGCAGCCACTTTTTCGAACGCCGCCATGTCAGACATGGTGTTTGGAGACTGCTTCGCTTTTTCAACCCACTGGTCGAAAGCGGCACGGTCTGGCGTCGCAATAGCTTTGAACTTCATACCTGAGAAGCCCGGGCCGCTATAGCTGGCGGAGATACCATCATAGGTGCCTGCTTCATTCGCGATCAGATGCAGGTTGGTCTGCATACCGGCCATCGCGTAAATCTGGCTACCCAGACGTGGGATGAAGAAGGAGTTCATTACGGAGTTGGAGGTCACTTTGAACTGAACCGGAGTGTTCGCCGGGAAGGCGATTTCATTCACGGTAGCAATACCCTGCTCTGGATAGATGAAGAACCATTTCCAGTCCATGGAGACCACTTCAATGGTAATAGGTTTCTCATCGTGAACCAGCGGTTTGCTTGGCTCAAGTGCGTGAGTGGTTTTCCAGGTCAGCACGGCAAGGAACAGGATGATCAGAATAGGTACCGTCCAGACCACAGCTTCCACTTTATTGGAGTGTGACCAGTTAGGGCTATACTTCGCATCTTTATTGCTCGCACGATACTTCCAGGCGAAACCAACAGCCATCAAAATGGCAGGAATAACCACAATCAACATCAGGCCAAAAGCCGTCAATATCAGTGAACGTTGTTCCAGTCCAATCTGTCCTTTGGGGTCTAGTAGTGCAGAATCACAGCCACTGAGTAATACAGTGCCCGCGAATAATGACAACCATCCCAAACTTTTATTGTATTTCCCGAGTCTCATTTAACGACCTCAATTCCACGGAGTCTGGTGGCGTTTAAAGTGTGCGGGCATTTTACGGGAAGGTTACATTACTGTAAACATCATTAGGCCTGTGTCAGGAAGGTGTTACCGGGTTCTGCCGCACGTGTCACAAGTGTTGCAAATTATGTCGGTTTTTATGACCGAAGCCGCACGGCATGGACTTTATAACGAAAGGACCCCCAAGCATACCCTAAAAGGGGCAATTGGTATAACCATTGTTGAAAATAAACAAAAAATTAACAATTAATTATCAATAAAAAGACATATAAAAAACGAAAAATCAAACTCTCGTATGCTGAATCGTTTAATGAAAAATAGCGTTTTGGAATAGGAGCCAATAATTTCCAAATCCTATCCCGCACAAAACAACAAATATTTTTTTTGCGCCTGGCGGCTATTTCGTCGTTATAATTTCGGTTAGTGATTACAACGGGAAATAACCTTTCGCATTTTTCTTCAGGTCATCTGCGTTTTACGCAACGCCATGAAATCAAGCAGACCTCCGATCAGGATCCCGGCGATAGCCAGCAGGGCGCCTGCGTCCAGCAGAAGGGCTTCGAAAGGGAGTTCCAGAGAGATGCTGGCATTGATAATAAGCACCACGAGCCAGAGCGCCAGAGCAATGCAGCCCGCCATTAACAGGCGTAACGCAAAACGGTAGGCGCGGTGATATTCGGTGCGCGGCATAAAGTGTTCTGTTCGCTGGGTATATTCCAGCGTCTGACGGCAGACCAGCAACAATAAAATTCCCGGCACGGCAGCTACGACCGAGAAGAGATAAAATGTTGGCCAGCCATGGGCTTCCACGAACCAGCCGGCAATCGGGCCAACGTACACCCGGCCAACGGCTGAGAGCGCCGAGAGCAGAGCGAACTGGGTGGCTGAAAACGACTTATTGCACAGGGTCATCAGCAGGGCGACAAACGCCGCAGTGCCCATGCCGCCGCAGAGGTTTTCGAAGAATACCGCTGTGGCCATGCTGATCGTATGTTTGTCGGTAATCGACAGCAGCCAGTAGCCTGCGTTAGAGGCACCCTGAAGGATGCCGAAAATTAGCAGCGCGCGAAACAGGGTCAGACGCTGCATCAGCACGCCGCCATAAAGCGCGCCGACGATGGTCGCAAACAACCCAAGCGTTTTATTCACCACGCCTACTTCTCCGGCGTCAAAACCGACGCCGCGGATCAGGAAGGTGGTGGTCAGGCTCATGGCGAAAGCATCGCCCAGCTTATAAAGGACGATAAGCAACAGGATCAGCCAGGCATTGTTGCGGCCAAAAAAATCACGCAGCGGTTCGGCGACGGCCTGCTCCAGCGAGCGGGGTACCGGAATAACGTCACTCGGTTCGGGCGCGAACAGCGTCGCGATAATGCAGGGGACAAGCAGGGCGGCCATCAGCCAGTACATACCCTGCCAGCCGAGGTACCTGTCGGCGAGCCACAGCGCCAGCCCGCCGGAAACCAGCATCCCGAGGCGATAGCCCAGCACGCTGATTGCTGCACCAGCACCGCGCTCTTCCGCAGGTAACACGTCCGTCTTCCAGGCGTCGAACACGATATCCTGAGAGGCGGAACAGAAAGCAATCACTACCGCAAGTGCGGCCATCCAGCGAAGCTGGGTGGTGGGTTCAAGAAGGCCCATACCCGCAATAGCCAGCAGCAGCAGAATCTGCGTCATCACTAACCAGCCGCGCCGACGCCCGAGGAAAGGCGGCGTGTAGCGATCCATGACCGGAGACCACAGGAACTTAAAGACATAGGCCTGGCCGACAAGCGAGAAGAACCCAATGGTTTTAAGATCGATGTTTTCAACCGTCATCCACGCCTGAAGCGTGCCGGAAGTGAGCGCGAGGGGTAAACCCGAGGCAAAGCCGAGGATCAGCAGAATCGCTGATTTCGGTTGCTGGAAAATGCGTAAGTAATGGCTGGACATGTTCTTATAAAACTGACCCGGTGATACACCGGGTCAGCGAGCGGGATTAACGCGCGTTCTGCTTGATGAAGTCGTGAATGCTGGTGTCCTGCGCCATATCGGCGATGGTATCGGTCAGCACGCTGTTAACGGCGTTAGCAATGTTCTGGTTGGAGGCCTGGAACGCACCTTCAACAGAATAGCTGGCGCGGTAGTTTTTGGTCATCTTGTTGCCATTCTTCGCGGTGGCAATGATGGCGATATCCGCTTTGGTCGCGATGTTGTAGCGCACGTTGCCCTGAGACACGTCAGCGTACAGGTTGTTCACGATGATCTGCAGATCGACCGCGCCGCTTGGGCCAATCATATACCCGCGAGCGGTCATCTGTTTCTCCAGCACTTCCTGCAGCAGGAAGCGCAGGTCACGGGACGCGGTGAGGGTAACCTGCTGGTTATCGCGGGTCACTTTAGCCAGCGCCTGATCCTGACGCTGATCGGCGCCGTTAATGCTCACGGTGACGCCCATCAGGCTTGGGTCCTGCTGAGGCAGGGTGATTTTTGGTGAGACATCAATAGTGGTAGGCGGGGTAGCGCAGCCTGCCAGCATAAAAAGGGCTACCAACGGAAAGAAGAGTTTTTTTAACATTTTCGGGTTCTCAACGAATCGTAAGCATATAAAGAGAAAAATTGTCGTCATCATAACATCGCCAACGGCGAGGGGAAGTGGTCAACGCATGTAAATTCATCGCCTTGTCCGAAAACTGACCAGTTCACCGTTTTTCCCAAACCGTGTATGACAAAACGTATGAGTCTCACAGTGAACTTCATTCGTTTGAATGAGAAAATCAGACGAAAGCTAAATATTTGTTGTCAAGGTGTAATGGAAACGGTAAAAGCGGCTAACATTTAAAGGGATGGGTGACATCCTGGCGTTGTCGGAGGAGTAATTTCATGATGATACGTGAGCATATAGAAGATAAATTAAGGGCAGCGTTCAACCCTGTGTTCCTCGAAGTCGTCGACGAAAGCTATCGTCATAACGTGCCGGCAGGTTCTGAAAGCCACTTTAAAGTGGTTCTGGTTAGCGATCGCTTCACGGGAGAACGTTTCCTGAATCGACACCGCTTGATCTACAGCACCTTGACGGAAGAACTCTCCACGACCGTGCATGCGCTGGCACTGCATACCTACACCATTAAGGAATGGGAAGGTCTGCAGGATACGGTTTTCGCATCGCCACCTTGTCGCGGTGCAGGCACTATCGCCTGATAAATCGGATTTGCAACGGCTGGAGCTTTTCCAGTATGTTGCTTAGAGATTTCCTCAAAACGGCCTCCGGGCCGTTTTGTTTTGTCTGAGTTTTGAGCGGATGGTGCGATTTTAAGGCTAAAAATAGCCTTAAAGTGTGAAAAAAGCCGCAGCAACATGCCCCAACCGTTCTCGACTCACCTAAGTGATGCCGCTATAATGCCGCGTCTTATTGAATGTCTTCGGGATGATTCTGGCGACAGGGAATGTGAATCTGCACTAAGAGAGCATCCCGGTATAACAGACAGATTCAGAGTTGACCGAGCACTGTGATTTTTTTGAGGTAACAAGATGCAAGTTTCAGTTGAAACCACTCAAGGCCTTGGCCGCCGTGTAACGATTACTATCGCTGCTGACAGCATCGAAACTGCTGTGAAAAGCGAGCTGGTCAACGTAGCAAAAAAAGTACGTATTGACGGCTTCCGCAAGGGCAAAGTACCAATGAATGTTGTTGCTCAGCGTTATGGCGCTTCCGTGCGTCAGGATGTGCTGGGTGAACTGATGAGCCGCAACTTTATCGATGCGATCATCAAAGAAAAAATCAATCCGGCCGGTGCGCCGAACTACGTTCCAGGCGAATACAAACTGGGCGAAGACTTCACCTACTCTGTAGAGTTCGAAGTGTACCCGGAAGTTGAGCTGAAAGGTCTGGAATCTATCGAAGTTGAAAAACCAGTTGTTTCCGTGACTGACGAAGACGTTGACGGCATGCTGGATACCCTGCGCAAGCAGCAGGCGAACTGGAAAGAGAAAGAAGGCGCTGTTGACGCTGAAGACCGTGTCACCATCGACTTCACCGGTTCTGTAGACGGCGAAGAGTTCGAAGGCGGTAAAGCGTCTGACTTCGTACTGGCAATGGGCCAGGGTCGTATGATCCCAGGCTTCGAAGACGGTATCAAAGGCCACAAAGCTGGCGAAGAGTTCACCATCGACGTGACCTTCCCGGAAGAATACCACGCTGAAAACCTGAAAGGGAAAGCAGCGAAGTTCGCTATCAACCTGAAGAAAGTTGAAGAGCGCGAACTGCCAGAACTGACTGAAGAATTCATCAAGCGTTTCGGCGTGGAAGATGGTTCTGTAGCGGGTCTGCGTACCGAAGTGCGTAAGAACATGGAACGCGAACTGAACGGCGCGGTGCGTAACCGTGTGAAATCTCAGGCGATCGAAGGTCTGGTTAAAGCCAACGAAATCGACGTTCCAGCTGCCCTGATCGACAGCGAAATCGACGTTCTGCGCCGTCAGGCTGCACAGCGTTTCGGTGGCAACCAGCAGCAAGCGATGGAACTGCCACGCGAGCTGTTCGAAGAGCAAGCGAAACGCCGCGTTGTTGTTGGCCTGCTGCTGGGCGAAGTGATTCGTACCCACGAGCTGAAAGCTGACGAAGAACGTGTGAAAGGCCTGATCGAAGAGATGGCTTCTGCATACGAAGATCCATCAGAAGTGATCGAGTTCTACGGTAAGAACAAAGAACTGATGGACAACATGCGCAACGTTGCCCTGGAAGAGCAGGCTGTTGAAGCGGTACTGGCGAAAGCGAAAGTGACCGAAAAAGCGACCTCTTTCAACGAACTGATGAACCAGCAGGCGTAATTTCGCCCCAACGGTTTAAAGTTTGAACAGAAAACCCGTTGCCTTGCGGCAACGGTTTTTTTTTATCGCAGCTATAGCCCAGGAAGAGTGCTAAAACGCCCTTTCGGTGTTAGCGTAACAACAAAAGGTTGTTATGCTTGAAATAGGGCACTGTAAACCCCATAAGTACGTAATCACGATGAATGAGACTGGCTGATAATCCGTCCGTAAGGTTACAATCAGTACAGCAGGTGTTTTCAATTTTGATCCAGGAGACGGAAATGTCATACAGTGGCGAACGAGATAACTTTGCACCCCATATGGCTCTGGTGCCAATGGTTATTGAACAGACCTCACGTGGTGAGCGTTCTTTTGATATCTATTCCCGTCTGCTCAAGGAACGCGTTATCTTTCTGACTGGCCAGGTGGAAGACCATATGGCTAACCTGATCGTGGCGCAGATGCTGTTTCTGGAAGCGGAAAACCCGGAAAAAGACATTTACCTGTACATTAACTCCCCGGGTGGCGTGATTACAGCAGGGATGTCCATTTATGACACCATGCAATTCATCAAACCTGATGTAAGCACTATCTGTATGGGTCAGGCTGCATCTATGGGCGCGTTCCTGTTAACAGCAGGAGCGAAGGGTAAGCGTTTCTGCTTGCCAAATTCCCGCGTGATGATTCACCAGCCGCTGGGCGGTTATCAGGGGCAGGCGACGGATATCGAAATCCACGCCCGCGAAATTCTGAAAGTAAAAGCGCGCATGAATGAACTTATGGCGCAGCATACGGGTCAACCACTCGAGCAGATCGAGCGCGATACCGAGCGCGATCGCTTCCTCTCTGCTCCAGAGGCAGTTGAGTACGGCTTAGTCGACTCCGTGTTGACCCATCGTAATTGATGCCCGCGACGCGAGTGTGCCGCTATACTAAGGTAGGGCGGCACGCTGCTCATTGCAGCTTGCGTCTTAGAATGGCATTTGCGTCGTCATGTGCGGCACAAAGAACTTAAAAAGAGGTTTGGACTCATGACAGATAAACGCAAAGATGGTTCGGGCAAACTGCTGTACTGCTCTTTTTGCGGCAAAAGCCAGCATGAAGTGCGTAAACTGATTGCCGGGCCGTCCGTGTATATCTGCGACGAATGTGTCGATTTATGTAACGACATTATTCGCGAAGAGATTAAAGAAGTCGCACCGCACCGTGAGCGCAGCGCGCTGCCAACACCGCATGAAATTCGTCATCACCTTGACGACTACGTCATCGGACAGGAGCAGGCCAAGAAAGTGCTGGCGGTAGCGGTCTATAACCACTACAAACGTCTGCGTAACGGCGACACCAGCAATGGCGTAGAACTGGGTAAAAGTAACATTCTGCTGATCGGCCCAACCGGTTCCGGTAAAACGCTGCTGGCTGAAACCCTGGCGCGTCTGCTCGATGTTCCGTTCACGATGGCGGATGCCACCACCCTGACCGAGGCCGGTTACGTGGGTGAGGACGTTGAAAACATCATTCAGAAACTGCTGCAGAAGTGCGATTACGACGTACAGAAAGCCCAGCGCGGGATTGTTTACATCGATGAGATCGACAAGATCTCCCGTAAATCAGACAACCCGTCCATCACCCGTGACGTATCGGGTGAAGGCGTACAGCAGGCACTGCTGAAGCTGATCGAAGGTACGGTTGCCGCCGTTCCGCCACAGGGTGGTCGTAAACATCCGCAGCAGGAGTTCCTGCAGGTTGATACCTCCAAGATCCTGTTCATCTGTGGTGGTGCGTTTGCTGGTCTGGATAAAGTCATCTCCCACCGTGTTGAAACCGGCTCCGGCATTGGTTTTGGCGCAACGGTGAAATCGACGTCCGAAAAACCAAACGAAGGCGAGCTGCTGTCTCAGGTTGAACCGGAAGATCTGATCAAATTCGGTCTGATCCCTGAGTTCATCGGCCGTCTGCCGGTTGTGGCAACGCTGAATGAGCTGAGTGAAGACGCGCTGATCCAGATCCTGAAAGAACCGAAAAATGCGCTGACCAAGCAGTATCAGGCGCTGTTCAATCTGGAAGGCGTTGACCTGGAATTCCGCGACGAAGCGCTGGATGCTATTGCCAAGAAAGCGATGGTCCGTAAAACCGGTGCTCGTGGTCTGCGTTCAATTGTTGAAGCAGCACTGCTCGACACCATGTACGATCTGCCGTCGATGGAAGATGTTGAGAAAGTGGTGATTGACGAGTCCGTTATTAGCGGTCAAACCAAGCCGCTGCTGATTTACGGCAAACCTGAAGCGCAGCAGGCATCTGGCGAATAATTCACCAAACCATACAAGCAGTTAATCAAAAAGGGGGGATTTTATCTCCCCTTTACTTTTTCCGTATTCATAGCGTTGAATGTGTGGGAAACATCCCCATATACTGGATACATGTTAATGGTTATGTGAAGCACAGTGACATGACCAGCTTACCTGGCGGACACTAACTAAGAGAGAGCTCTATGAATCCTGAGCGTTCTGAACGCATTGAAATCCCCGTATTGCCGTTGCGCGATGTGGTGGTTTATCCGCACATGGTCATACCCTTATTTGTAGGGCGGGAAAAATCTATCCGTTGCCTTGAAGCCGCCATGGATCATGATAAAAAAATCATGCTGGTGGCGCAGAAAGAAGCATCAACGGATGAGCCGGGTGTAAACGATCTTTTCACCGTCGGGACCGTGGCCTCTATTTTGCAGATGCTGAAGCTGCCTGACGGCACCGTGAAGGTGCTGGTAGAAGGCCTGCAGCGTGCGCGTATTACCACTCTGTCAGACGACGGCGAACACTTCTCTGCCAAGGCAGAGTACCTTGATTCGCCTGAGCTTGATGAGCGCGAGCAGGAAGTACTGGTTCGCACCGCGATTAGCCAGTTTGAAGGCTACATCAAGCTGAACAAGAAAATCCCACCAGAAGTGCTGACGTCGCTGAACAGCATCGACGATCCTGCGCGCCTGGCGGACACCATCGCTGCACATATGCCGCTGAAGCTGGCTGACAAGCAGTCCGTGCTGGAAATGTCCGACGTTAACGAGCGTCTGGAATACCTGATGGCGATGATGGAGTCTGAAATCGATCTGCTGCAGGTTGAGAAGCGCATTCGCAACCGCGTGAAAAAGCAGATGGAGAAATCTCAGCGTGAGTACTATCTGAATGAGCAAATGAAGGCCATTCAGAAAGAACTGGGCGAGATGGACGACGCGCCGGACGAAAACGAAGCGCTGAAGCGTAAGATCGACGCGGCGAAGATGCCGAAAGAGGCGAAAGAGAAGGCCGAAGCAGAACTGCAGAAGCTGAAAATGATGTCTCCAATGTCGGCTGAAGCGACCGTTGTACGCGGCTACATTGAGTGGATGGTGCAGGTTCCGTGGAACGCCCGCAGCAAGGTCAAAAAAGACTTGCGTCAGGCACAGGAAATCCTGGATACCGACCACTACGGCCTGGAACGCGTGAAAGACCGCATTCTTGAGTACCTCGCGGTACAAAGCCGTGTAAACAAAATTAAAGGGCCAATTCTGTGCCTGGTAGGACCGCCGGGGGTGGGTAAAACCTCTCTGGGTCAGTCCATCGCCAAAGCGACCGGACGTAAGTATATCCGTATGGCGCTGGGTGGCGTGCGCGATGAAGCGGAAATCCGCGGTCACCGCCGTACCTACATCGGTTCTATGCCGGGTAAACTGATCCAGAAGATGGCGAAAGTGGGAGTTAAAAACCCGCTGTTCCTGCTCGATGAGATCGACAAAATGTCGTCGGACATGCGTGGCGACCCTGCGTCTGCACTGTTGGAAGTGCTTGATCCAGAACAGAACGTGGCGTTCAGCGATCACTACCTGGAAGTGGACTACGACCTGAGCGATGTGATGTTCGTAGCGACCTCCAACTCCATGAACATTCCGGCCCCGCTGCTGGACCGTATGGAAGTGATCCGTCTCTCGGGCTATACCGAAGACGAGAAGCTGAATATTGCTAAGCAGCACCTGCTGCCGAAACAAATTGAGCGTAACGCGCTGAAAGCCAACGAGCTGACCGTTGAGGACAGCGCGATTATCGGCATCATTCGTTACTACACCCGTGAAGCGGGCGTGCGTAGCCTTGAGCGTGAAATCTCGAAGCTGTGTCGTAAAGCGGTGAAACAGCTGCTGCTGGATAAGAGCCTGAAACACATTGTGATTAACGGCGACAATCTGCATGCCTATCTCGGCGTTCAGCGCTTCGACTACGGCCGCGCGGACAACGAAAACCGTGTTGGTCAGGTGACCGGACTCGCATGGACGGAAGTGGGCGGCGATCTGCTGACCATCGAAACCGCCTGTGTACCGGGTAAAGGCAAACTGACCTACACCGGCTCGCTGGGTGAAGTGATGCAGGAATCCATCCAGGCTGCGCTGACCGTGGTGCGCGCGCGTGCGGAGAAACTGGGAATTAACCCTGATTTCTACGAAAAACGCGACATCCACGTGCACGTACCTGAAGGGGCGACGCCAAAAGATGGTCCAAGCGCGGGTATTGCCATGTGTACCGCTCTGGTTTCCTGCCTGACCGGGAACCCGGTGCGTGCCGATGTGGCAATGACCGGTGAAATTACGCTGCGTGGCCAGGTTCTGCCGATTGGTGGTTTAAAAGAAAAACTGCTGGCGGCACACCGCGGTGGGATCAAAACCGTATTGATCCCTTACGAAAACAAACGCGATCTGGAAGAGATTCCGGACAACGTGATTGCCGATCTGCAGATCCATCCTGTTAAGCGAATTGAGGAAGTTCTCAGTCTCGCTTTGCAGAATGAACCCTCCGGAATGCAGGTTGTAACCGCAAAATAGTGACCTCGCGCAAAGAGCGTCAATAAAAACAAGGCTGGTAAGTGATTTCGCACTTGCCAGCCTTTTTTTGTATAGCTAATTTAGATTGCTGATTAGGTCAGCCATCAACAACGGGTGTTGTAAGGTCATGGCAGGCCTGATATAACTGCTGCGCGGTCGCGTTGTGAAGGATTCAGGCGCGATATAAATTATAAAGAGAGGAAGAGAACAGTGAATAAATCTCAACTGATTGACAAAATTGCTGCTGGTGCTGATATTTCTAAAGCTGCAGCTGGACGTGCGTTAGATGCATTAATTGCTTCTGTTACTGAATCTCTGCAGGCTGGGGACGACGTTGCACTGGTAGGCTTCGGTACTTTTGCTGTTAAAGAGCGTGCTGCCCGTACTGGCCGCAACCCTCAGACCGGTAAAGAGATCACCATTGCTGCTGCTAAAGTGCCGGGTTTCCGTGCAGGTAAAGCGCTGAAAGACGCAGTAAACTGATTGCTTTCCCGTTTCAGGGAAGCCGGAAAGTACAAGGGCGCATCATTTGATGTGCCTTTTTTGTTTGTCCAGACCTGATTTGTGCGAGTTTATGCGAGTTGTGGGCTGACAATCGCCCCGTTTTCTTGTCACAATACGCCTTCACGCGCGACGGGCAGGATTTTCCGTCAGCGTCAGGTAACCAGTCACCTACAGCGGAGTGTTGTTACACCATGATGGACAGCTTACGCACGGCTGCTAACAGTCTCGTGCTCAAGATTATTTTCGGTATCATTATCGTGTCGTTCATATTGACCGGCGTGAGCAGTTACCTTATTGGCGGTGGCGCAAACTACGCCGCAAAAGTGAATGGCCAGGAGATCAGCCGCGGTCAGTTCGAGAATGCTTTTGCCGGTGAACGTAACCGTATGCAGCAACAGCTGGGCGACCAATTCTCTGAACTGGCGGCGAACGAAGGGTACATGAAGACTCTGCGCCAACAGACGTTGAACCGTCTTATCGACGAAGCGCTGCTCGATCAGTATGCCAAAAAACTCGGCCTTGGCATTAGTGATGAGCAGGTGAAAAAAGCCATCTTCTCCACCCAGGCCTTCCAGTCTAACGGTAAATTCGACAACGCGCGTTACAACAGTATCGTCAACCAGATGGGGATGACGGCCGATCAGTACGCTCAGGCGCTGCGTAACCAGCTGACCACCCAGCAGCTCATCAATGCTGTCGTGGGCACCGATTTCATGCTCAAAGGTGAAACGGACGAACTGGCCGCGCTGGTGGCACAGCAGCGTGTTGTACGCGAAGCGACCATTGATGTTAACGCCCTGGCGGCGAAACAGCAGGTGAGCGACGCTGACGTTAACGCCTGGTACGAACAGAACAAGAATTCTTTTGTTTCTCCAGAGCAGTTCCGCGTGAGCTACATCAAGCTGGATGCGGCCGCGCTGCAGGAAACCGCGTCTGATGCAGAGATCCAGTCTTACTACGATCAGCATCAGGATCAGTTCACTCAGCCCCAGCGTAACCGCTACAGCGTGATTCAGACGAAAACCGAGGCTGATGCTAAAGCTGCGCTGGATGAGCTGAACAAAGGCGCTGATTTCGCGACCGTTGCGAAAGCGAAATCCACCGACATTATCTCGGCGAAAAATGGCGGTGATATGGGCTGGCTGGAAGACGCGACCACGCCTGACGAGCTGAAAAATGCCGGTCTGAAAGAGAAAGGCCAACTTTCTGGCGTCATTAAGTCTTCCGTTGGTTTCCTGGTCGTGCGTCTGGACGACATCACCGCGGCGAAAACCAAGCCGCTGGCTGACGTCCGCGATGATATCGCAGCGAAAGTGAAACAGGAAAAAGCGCTGGATGCCTACTACGCGCTGCAGCAGAAGGTTAGCGATGCTGCCAGCAACGACAACGAATCTCTGGCAGGTGCAGAGCAGGCGGCGGGCGTGAAGGCGGTTGAAACTGGCTGGTTTGGTCGTGACAACCTGCCGGAAGAGCTGAACTTCAAACCGGTTTCTGATGCAATCTTCAACGGTGGTCTGGTGGGCGAGAACGGCACGCCGGGCAGTAACTCTGACATCATTACCGTCGACGGCGATCGTGCATTTGTGTTGCGCGTCAGCGAGCATAAGCCAGAAGCGATCAAACCGCTGGCGGAAGTGAAGGATCAGGTCATCGCTCAGGTTAAGCACAACAAAGCTGAACAGCAGGCGAAACTGGATGCTGAGAAGATTCTGTCCGATCTGAAAACGGGTAAAGAAGACGCGCTGAAAGCGGCTGGCCTGAGCTTCGGTGAAGCGAAAACGCTGAGCCGTACCGGTCAGGACCCTATCAGCCAGGCCGCGTTTGGTCTGACTCTGCCTGCGAAGGACAAGCCAAGCTTCGGTACCACCACCGATGCGCAGGGTAACGTCGTTCTGCTGGCGCTGGATGAAGTGAAAGCCGGCACCTTACCAGAAGCGCAGAAGAAAGCGATGGTTCAGGGAATTACCCAGAACAATGCCCAGATTGCCTTCGAAGCCATGATGAGCAACCTGCGTAAAGAAGCCAAAATCAAGCTGGGTGATGTAATGACTCAGCAGCAGTAATTACGTGTCTGCTCGCAGATTTTCGTAACGCTCTGCAAAAACTAAAGGCCGCTTTCGCGGCCTTTTCCATTTCTGCAATCTGCTGTTTGTGCCGGTTTGAACTGGCGGCTATCGTGACGTGGCTGTCAACAAACAAGGAGATAACAGCATGAAATGTGGAATCAAAGCACTGTTAATTACGCTGGCTATTGCCACCACTGGGATGAGCGCGGGCGCGATGGCGTCGGCTCCCGCCGCCAAATCACAAACTACCCAGAGCAAGTCCGACGCGGCAGCGCCGGTGCAAGGGCAAACCAAAGCGATTGACGCCGGTAAAAATGCGGATGATGACGGTACGCGGGTCAGTATCAATTCTGCCTCTGCGGAAGATCTGGCCCGCGCGATGAATGGTGTCGGCCTGAAAAAAGCGCAGGCCATCGTCAGCTACCGCGAAGAGTATGGTCCTTTCAAAACGGTCGACGATCTCAAACAGGTGCCGGGCATGGGCAGCGCGCTGGTTGAGCGCAACCTCTCACACCTGACATTGTAATCACGCAATTTCTTGCACTGCGGCAAAATTTTGCCAGGATAAAGAGGTCATACCAGTTATGACCTCTCATCCTACAATAACAGTAAAGGCTATTGCGCTATGCAGACAAAAATCAAAGTACGCGGTTTTCATCTCGACGTTTATCAGCATGTGAACAATGCCCGCTATCTTGAGTTTCTTGAAGAAGCGCGCTGGGACGGGCTGGAAAACAGCGAAAGCTTTCAGTGGCTGACCGCGCACAACATCGCGTTCGTGGTCGTCAATATCAACATCAACTACCGCCGTCCGGCCGTGCTGGGCGATGTGCTCACGGTGACAAGCCAGGTGCAGCAAATCAATGGCAAAAGCGGGGTGTTAAGCCAGGTGGTGACGCTCGATCCAGAAGGGCAGGTGGTGGCTGATGCGCTAATCACCTTTGTCTGTATCGATCTGAAAACGCAGAAAGCGCTGCCGCTCGAAGGTGAGTTGCGTGAAAAGCTGGAGTTGATGATCGCGTAAGACTTGTTAAGGCGTACTCGTGCTGTCGACACCCGTTTTGTGACAGCACGGTCAAGTAGCCCTATTTTAGGCCAGTCTTTTTCTGCATCGCGGCCATCACGCCGGCTTTATCGGCAAGATAGTGGTTCAGTCCGTTCGCGCGAAGATTACAGGCCGCGCACTGGCCGCAACCGTCGCCTTTGATACCGTTATAGCAGGTGAGCGTTTCGCTGCGAACCAGGTCCAGCTTGCCCCAGTAATCCGCCAGCGCCCAGGTTTCGGCTTTATCCAGCCACATGAGCGGAGTTTCAAAGCGCGTCTCTTTCGCCATCCCCAGATTGACGGCGTGGTTTAGCGCTTTCACGAACTCATCACGACAGTCCGGGTAGCCGGAGAAGTCGGTCTCGCAAACGCCCGTAATCACCGCTTCGGCTTTTACCTGGTAGGCGTAGATCGCCGTCAGGGTCAGGAAGAGGATATTACGGCCCGGCACGAAGGTATTCGGAATGCCGCTGGCATCAGGTTCGTAGTCCGGGACGGGAATACTGTCGCGTGTGAGGCTGCTCACGGCCAGTTCATTTAACAGCGTAACGTCCAGCACCTTGTGCGCGCGTGCGCCCAGTTTCAGGGCAAGTTCACGGGCAACGTCGATTTCAGCGCGGTGGCGCTGACCATAATCGAAAGTGACACAGTGAACTTCATCGTACTGATGAAGGGCCTGAACCAGGCAGGTAGTAGAGTCTTGTCCTCCGCTGAACACGACGACGGCACGTTTCATAAATCATCTCGACTGTTACGGTAAAAACGTTATGTTACCGTCTGCCTGTGGCGCCGACCAGCTTCTTCACGATTTAGGGGCGGGAAGCCAGGCTTCGGTAAAGTCAAACCAGCCGCGGGTATTGAGACGTATACCATTCACGCCTGGTGGAGCACTGATTTGGTATTGATAATTAAAGAGTGGTGTCAGCACTGCACTTTCCATTAACCGGTTGAAGATGGCTTGCAGCCCCGCGTGCCTATCCCGCGCCTCTGCCTGCGTCTGTACCGCATCCAGCGTCGCTTGCAAATGGGCGTAAGCCGGTGCGCTAAGAACGTGCGGCCAGAGGGCATCGCAGCGCAGCCACTGTTCCAGCGTATATTCCGGCGCTTCGCCAATAAGCCTGTCGCCCATCATGATGTCTGCATCTGCAAGCTCCAGGCATCCGTCCCACGTCTTGGCGTCGTGAAAGATGACGGTCAGTTCACACCCCTGTAGCGCCAGGTATGCCTTCAACTGGCTGGCCATAGTGTGAAGCTCAACAGGGAGATGATAAACAAGCGTCAATGCTTCAGGGAGGGTTACGCCCGATAAATCAGGCCATTCGGGGATGGTCCAGCCGGGAAGCAGTTCCTGAGTTGGCGTGATGAGCCCTTCGTTTAGTGGAAGGGTGTGGAGAAGCCGGGAGAGATGAATGATATTGATAAGCCGCTTTGCCTGGAGCTCACTCAGGCGTGCGCTCTGTTTTAGCGTAAGGTAACAGAACCCCAGGCTTGTGCTGCTGCTTACCAGCCGCAGACTTTCCAGCTCGTCGGCCTCGCCGATCGCGATTTGCACCGGGTGACGACAGCTGGTACCCAGCCTGTAATCAAAAAGCTGGGGTGTGATCCAATATTCGATGGCTTTGAGCAGCGGATGACTCAGGTGATACTGCTCATGGCTTTCCAGACGAACCAGATCGGGCTCAAAGGCAGCCAGCCGAAAGGGGCCAGAGCCAACCGAAGGATGGTCGGGATGCGCAAGACGGCTACAGTAGGTTGCCAGCCTGTGCGGTAGCCAGTAGTCAGGTTGATGCAGCGTAAACGTCAGACACTGTGGATGCGTTGTCTCAATATTTAAGACGCTCTGTAACAGGGTGCGCAGGGCGGGGAGCGTCAACAGCGCTGTCAGACTTCGCTGGAGTTGCGCCGTTTCTATTTTATCGCCGTTATGCCAGTGCAGGGTGGAGCGAATGTAGAAATGCCAGCGCATGCCGTCAGCAGAGACATCCCAGTGATGCGCCAGATCGCCCGTGGGTTCACTGCTGTTACCGTTAAAACGCGTCAAGCCTGAGAACACCTGTCCTGCCAGATGCTGCTCCGCCCGACCAGGTAAGAACCCCGGCTGCAGCGGCTCCAGGGAGCGATAGTAGGGAATGCGCAGCGTCGGCGTATCGTTTTGCCACTGCCCGCCCAAAAAAGGATGCAGTAATGATCGCAGCGCTTCAGGGGCAAGCTGGGCCAGTTCCAGCGCGTTATGCTGCTGCCCGCTCTTCAGCGCCTCCTCCATCATCGCATTGCGCAGTGACTCCGGCGCGACATGAAACGTCAGCTCACCGCGCTTGCCGCGGCCAGACTGCGCTCGCCAGCTCAGCCAGCCCGCCTCCTGGGCCTGACGCAGCAACGTTCGGACATGCCGCTCGCTGCAAAAACAGCGGGCAGCCAGCTCGCTGATAGTGACCTGTTGCGTTGCACCCAGGGAAGGCTGCCAGAGGCGGTGATACTGATTGAGTCGATTGAGCTGGCGCATAAGAAACCCGGAACAATAATTTTCATCTATTCACTATTACTTCCGTATATCTCACACGATACTGATGCACAAGTTAACCGCATCACATTTCGGGAGTAATCATGGCTCGGCTCGCTGCATTTGATATGGACGGTACGCTGTTAATGCCGGATCACCGTTTAGGGGAAAAAACCCTGAACACGCTGAAACGCCTGCACGAGCGTGATGTTACCCTGACGTTTGCCACTGGCCGCCATGTGCTGGAGATGCGCCATCTGCTTGGTGCGTTTTCCCTTGACGCTTTTCTGATCACCGGCAACGGTACGCGAATTCATTCTATAGAAGGCGATGTACTGCACCGTCAGGATCTCAATCCGGAAGTGGCGGATATCGTACTGCACAGCACCTGGGACACGAAGGCCAGTATCCACGTCTTTAACGATCGGGGTTGGTTTACCGGAAGCGAAATCCCGGAATTATTGCACGCGCATGTATACAGCGGCTTCAGGTACCAGCTTATCGATCTGCGTCGGATCCCCGCCCATGCGGTCACTAAGATCTGTTTCTGTGGCGATCACGACGATCTGTGTCGCTTACGGATTCAGCTGAATGAGGCGCTAGGCGACCGGGCGCATCTGACCTTCTCGGCGGTTGATTGTCTGGAAGTGCTGCCGGTCGGCTGTAACAAAGGTTCCGCTCTGGCGGTTCTGAGCGACCACCTGGGATTAACGCTGCAGGAGTGTATGGCGTTTGGTGATGCCATGAACGACCGCGAAATGCTGGGTAGCGTAGGTCGCGGTCTGATCATGGGGAATGCGATGGCGCAGCTGAAAGCAGAACTTCCCCATCTGCCGGTTATTGGCCACTGCCGCAATGAAGCAGTGTCTCATTTTTTGACTCATTGGCTGGACAACAACAATCTCCCGTATTCCCCCGAATAGTGAGACCCTTCCAGCAAGCCAGACTTCGGTCTGGCTTTTTTTATTTCACCAGTTCTGCAATCTGCGCTTTCCACGGGGCGATATCGCCGATATTGGCCTGCACCCACTCCGCATTGTAGTAAGTTTCAAGGTAGCGCTCTCCGCTGTCGCACAGCAGCGTGACGATGGAACCGGTGCGGCCCTCTTCGCGCATGCGTGCGGCAAGCTGCAGTGCTCCCCACATATTGGTGCCCGTCGATGCGCCCACTTTGCGGCCCAGCTGCGTTTCCAGCCAGTGTGCCGTTGCCACGCTTGCGGCATCCGCCACGCGCATCATCTCGTCCACCACGTCGGGGATGAAAGAGGGCTCCACGCGCGGGCGGCCAATTCCTTCAATTTTACTGCCCACCGGGCTGCGCAGGCCAGCATCGCGGTTTTGCCAGTAGTCGAGGAACACGGAGTTTTGCGGGTCAACCACCATCAGCTGGGTATCGTAACCCTGACAGCGGATGTAGCGTCCGATCGTGGCTGACGTGCCTCCTGTACCGGCGCTCATGACAATGTATGACGGAACCGGATGTGGTTCGTGGGTCATCTGGCGGAAAATACTGTCGGCAATGTTGTTATTCCCGCGCCAGTCCGTCGCGCGCTCGGCGAAGGTGAACTGGTCCATATAGTGGCCGTTCAGCTCACGGGCCAGCATTTCAGAAGCGGCGTAGATTTCGCAGGCGCTTTCCACAAAGTGGCAGCGTCCGCCGTAAAATTCGATCTGTTCGATTTTGCGTTTTGCGGTGCAGGACGGCATCACCGCGATAAACGGCAGGCCCAGCAGGCGGGCAAAATAGGCTTCGGACACCGCCGTTGAACCGGACGAAGATTCAATGATAGTCGTGCCTTCTTTAATCCAGCCGTTACATAAACCGTATAAAAACAGCGAGCGTGCCAGGCGATGCTTCAGGCTGCCGGTAGGATGGGTGCTTTCATCTTTGAGATAGAGCTGAATGCCGTCAAATCCCGGCAGGGAAAGGCGAATCAGGTGCGTATCCGCCGAGCGCTGATAGTCGGCATTGATTTCGCTGATCGCATGTTTAACCCAGGTGCTATTCATCATCGTTATCCGTTTGTCATTTTGTGCCTAGGATAGCGAAAAGCACAGAAAAAATTGTTGCTATCTGGCCTTTAAAATAGAATGAAGGGAGAAAAATTTTCTCTGCGAGGTGGGTATGCTAGATAAAATTGACCGCAAGCTCCTTTCATTGCTGCAAAATGACTGTACCCTCTCTTTGCAGGCGCTGGCAGATGCCGTTAATCTGACCACCACCCCGTGCTGGAAGCGTCTTAAGAAGCTGGAAGATGACGGCATTCTTCTGGGGCGCGTCGCGTTGTTAGATCCCGAAAAGCTGGGGCTTGGGTTGACGGCATTTGTGCTGATAAAAACCCAGCATCACAGCAGCGAGTGGTATTGCCGCTTCGTCACCCAGGTGTCTGAGATGCCCGAAGTGCTCGGTTTCTGGCGCATGGCCGGCGAGTATGATTACCTGATGCGCGTCCAGGTGGCCGACATGAAGCGCTATGATGATTTCTACAAGCGGCTGGTGAACAGCGTACCGGGTTTGTCGGACGTCACCTCAAGCTTCGCCATGGAACAGATTAAATACACCACAGCATTACCCATTGAATAACTTCGTAAAACACCTTCAGGAACAAACCGCGTGCGATTATTTGCCCAATTAAGCTGGTACTTTCGTCGGGAGTGGCAACGCTACCTCGGTGCAGTCGCCCTGCTTATTATCATTGCCATCCTGCAGCTGATCCCGCCGAAAGTGGTGGGCTACGTCGTGGATGGCGTCACCGAACAGCATTACACCACCGCACGGGTGTTGATGTGGGTTGGCACGCTGGTGCTGACGGCGGTCATTGTTTATCTGCTGCGCTACGTCTGGCGCGTGCTGCTGTTTGGTGCGTCCTATCAGCTGGCCGTTGAGCTACGTGAAGATTTCTACCGCCAGCTGAGCCGACAGCATCCCGAATTTTATCTGCGCCATCGCACCGGGGATCTCATCGCCCGCGCGACGAACGACGTCGATCGCGTGGTCTTTGCCGCCGGGGAAGGGGTGCTGACGCTGGTGGACTCGCTGGTGATGGGCTGTGCGGTGCTGATCGTGATGTCCACGCAGATCAGCTGGCAGTTGACCCTGCTGGCCCTGCTGCCGATGCCGCTCATGGCGCTGGCGATCAATCGCTATGGCGAACAATTGCACGAGCGCTTCAAGCTGGCGCAGGCGGCGTTTTCGTCGCTGAACGATCGCACCCAGGAGAGCATGACCAGCATCCGCATGATCAAAGCGTTTGGTCTGGAAGACCGGCAGTCTGCGCTGTTTGCCGCCGATGCCGCGGACACGGGGGCGAAAAACATGCGCGTCGCGCGTATCGACGCCCGTTTCGATCCGACGATTTACATCGCAATCGGCATGGCAAATATGTTGGCCATTGGCGGCGGAAGCTGGATGGTAGTGCAGGGCACGCTTACCCTGGGGCAATTGACCAGCTTTGCGATGTATCTGGGTCTCATGATCTGGCCGATGCTGGCGCTGGCCTGGATGTTTAACATCGTGGAGCGCGGCAGCGCCGCCTACAGCCGCATTCGCGCCATGCTGGCCGAAGCGCCGGTGGTCAATGACGGCAGCGAAGTCGTACCGGAAGGACGCGGCGTCATGCATGTCGACGTCCGCAAGTTTGTCTATCCACAAACGGAGCATCCGGTGCTGGAGAACGTCAGCTTTACGCTTCAGCCGGGCCAGATGCTGGGCATCTGCGGCCCGACGGGATCCGGTAAAAGTACCGTGCTCTCTCTGCTCCAGCGCCACTTTGACGTCACCGAGGGCGATATTCGTTTCCATGATATCCCCCTGACGAATCTGCTGCTTGACGAGTGGCGTGGTCGCCTGGCGGTCGTCAGCCAGACGCCGTTTTTATTTTCGGACACCGTGGCGAACAACATCGCCCTTGGACGCCCTGGGGCGACGCAGGAAGAGATTGAACACGTGGCGCGTCTGGCCAGCGTTCATGATGATATTTTGCGTCTGCCTCAGGGGTACGAGACGGAAGTCGGGGAACGCGGCGTCATGCTGTCCGGCGGGCAAAAACAGCGTATCTCCATTGCCCGCGCGCTGCTGCTGAATGCTGAAATCCTGATTCTGGATGATGCACTTTCCGCCGTGGACGGCCGTACCGAGCATCAAATTCTGCATAACCTGCGCCAGTGGGGCGACGGACGCACGGTCATTATCAGCGCCCACCGTTTGTCTGCGCTAACCGAAGCCAGCGAAATTCTGGTCTTGCAGCACGGGCACATTGCCCAGCGCGGGCAGCATGAAACGCTTGCCGAGCAGCCGGGCTGGTATCGCGATATGTACCGCTATCAACAGCTTGAGGCGGCGCTGGACGATGCGCCGGAAGAAGATGAGGAGGCCGCCAATGCGTAAGCTCGGAACGATGTGGCCGACGCTCAAACGTCTGCTGGCCTACGGCTCGCCGTGGCGTAAACCGCTCTCCGTTGCCGTGCTTTTACTCTGGATTGCGGCGATTGCTGAAGTGAGCGGTCCTTTGCTCATTAGCTACTTCATCGACAATATGGTCGCCAAAAGCTATCTGCCCCTGGGGCTGGTGGCGGGGTTAGGCGTGGCCTACGTTGGCCTTCAGCTGGCGGCGGCAGGGCTGCACTATGCTCAGTCGCTGCTGTTTAACCGTGCTGCCGTGGGCGTTGTTCAGCAGCTGCGTACGGATGTGATGGACGCGGCGCTTCGCCAGCCGCTCAGCGAGTTTGATATCCAGCCGGTTGGGCAGGTAATTTCGCGCGTGACCAACGATACCGAGGTGATCCGCGATCTGTACGTCACCGTTGTGGCGACCGTATTGCGCAGCGCGGCGCTGATTGGCGCGATGCTGGTTGCGATGTTCAGCCTTGACTGGCGTATGGCGCTGGTGGCGATCACCATCTTCCCGGCGGTGTTGATCGTCATGGTGATTTACCAGCGTTACAGCACGCCGATTGTGCGCCGGGTTCGCGCCTATCTGGCCGACATCAACGATGGCTTCAACGAAGTGATTAACGGCATGAGCGTCATCCAGCAGTTCCGCCAGCAGGCCCGCTTTGGCGAACGCATGGGGGAAGCCAGCCGTTCGCACTATATGGCGCGTATGCAGACGCTGCGGCTTGATGGTTTCCTGCTGCGTCCGCTGCTGAGCCTTTTCTCGGCGCTGGTGCTTTGCGGGCTGCTGATGCTCTTTGGGCTGAGCTCAAACGGTACGATTGAGGTGGGCGTGCTGTACGCCTTTATTAGCTATCTGGGACGCCTTAACGAGCCGTTGATCGAGCTCACCACCCAGCAATCGATGTTGCAGCAGGCGGTGGTCGCCGGTGAGCGCGTGTTTGAGCTGATGGACAGGCCGCGTCAGGCCTACGGCAATGACGAGCAACCTCTGCAAAGCGGGACTATCGCCTTTGATAACGTATCGTTTGCCTATCGCGAAGATCGGCTGGTGCTGCAGGACATCACGCTTGACGTTCCGTCGCGCGGTTTCGTGGCGCTGGTGGGGCATACCGGCAGCGGTAAGAGCACGCTAGCCAGCCTGTTGATGGGCTATTACCCGGTCACGCGCGGCGAAATCCGCCTCGACGGGCGCCCGCTCGCGTCTCTCAGCCACACTGTGTTGCGTAAAGGCGTCGCGATGGTGCAACAGGATCCGGTCGTGCTGGCCGATACCTTCTACGCCAACGTGACTCTGGGACGAGACTACACTCAGGGACAGGTCTGGGACGTGCTGGAAAAAGTGCAGCTGGCAGAGCTTGCGCGCGGGTTTAGCGATGGGATAAATACCAGGCTGGGCGAGCAGGGGAATAATCTCTCTGTCGGGCAAAAGCAGCTCCTGGCGCTGGCGCGGGTGCTGATTGAAACGCCGCAGATCCTGATTCTGGATGAAGCCACTGCCAGTATTGACTCCGGCACCGAGCAGGCCATCCAGCAGGCACTCTCCGCCGTACGCGACCATACGACGCTGGTGGTGATTGCCCACCGTCTTTCCACCATCGTCGATGCCGATACCATTCTGGTGCTACATCGCGGACAGGCCGTTGAACGTGGTACCCACCGTGAACTGCTGGAAGCAAAAGGGCGCTACTGGCAGATGTACCAGCTGCAGCTGGCGGGCGAAGAGCTGGCGGCCAGCGTGCGCGATGAAGAGTCGCTTAGCGCCTGATGCACCAAAATGAGGCGGCGCACTAACAGTCATTCCTGTTGGTGCAAAACTGAAACGCACCATGCACCGGCATGGTGCGTTTTTTTTCACCAGTTCGTTTATCAAGGCCGTGTAATGCTCTGTGCGCCGCCGTTCCCCCCCCGTTTGCATTTCTGGCACATCCCTTGCAATACCTTCTGCGTAAGCTACGGCCATTACCGAATTCTGACTGGAGGGGATCTATGAAGCTGGTTACGGTTGTAATCAAACCATTCAAACTCGAAGACGTGCGTGAAGCGTTGTCTTCAATGGGTATTCAGGGACTGACTGTCACCGAAGTGAAAGGCTTTGGTCGTCAGAAGGGTCATGCCGAGCTTTATCGCGGGGCGGAATACAGCGTTAACTTTCTGCCAAAAGTAAAAATTGATGTCGCGATTGCTGACGATCAGCTTGATGAAGTCATTGATGTCATTAGCAAAGCGGCCTACACCGGCAAAATTGGCGACGGCAAAATTTTCGTTGCCGAACTGCAGCGCGTCATTCGCATCCGTACCGGCGAATCTGACGAAGCGGCATTGTAAATAACGCCTGGCACACAGTGATAGGGATCGAGAAAATGAAGATAGCAACACTTAAAACGGGTCTGGGTTCGCTGGCGCTGCTGCCGGGCCTGGCGCTGGCTGCTGCCCCTGCGGTGGCTGATAAAGCCGATAACGCCTTTATGATGATCAGCACCGCGCTGGTGCTTTTCATGTCCATTCCGGGCATTGCGCTGTTCTACGGCGGCCTGATCCGTGGCAAAAACGTTCTCTCCATGCTGACGCAGGTTGCCGTGACGTTTGCGCTGGTCTGCGTGCTGTGGGTGGTTTACGGTTACTCGCTGGCGTTCGGCACGGGCAACGCGTTCTTTGGTAACTTCGACTGGGTGATGCTGAAAAATATTGAGCTGACCGCGCTGATGGGCAGCTTCTATCAGTATATTCACGTGGCGTTCCAGGGCTCCTTCGCCTGTATTACCGTCGGGCTGATTGTGGGCGCGCTGGCGGAGCGTATTCGTTTCTCTGCCGTTCTGATCTTCGTGGTGGTCTGGCTGACGCTCTCCTATGTGCCGATTGCGCACATGGTCTGGGGTGGCGGTCTGCTGGCAACGCACGGTGCGCTGGACTTCGCGGGCGGTACCGTTGTACACATCAACGCCGCGGTAGCGGGTCTGGTGGGGGCCTACCTGATTGGCAAACGCGTGGGCTTCGGTAAAGAAGCGTTTAAACCGCACAACCTGCCGATGGTGTTTACCGGTACTGCGATCCTCTACTTTGGCTGGTTTGGCTTCAACGCCGGCTCTGCGAGTGCGGCCAACGAAATCGCCGCGCTGGCCTTCGTGAACACCGTTGTTGCCACGGCGGGTGCGATTCTCTCCTGGGTGTTTGGCGAGTGGGCGGTGCGCGGTAAACCTTCTCTGCTGGGTGCCTGTTCGGGTGCCATCGCCGGTCTGGTCGGTATTACGCCTGCGTGTGGTTATGTCGGTGTCGGCGGTGCGCTGCTGGTTGGCCTGGTCTCGGGTCTGGCGGGTCTGTGGGGCGTGACCGCTCTGAAACGTGTGCTGCGCGTCGACGACCCATGCGATGTATTCGGCGTGCACGGCGTGTGCGGCATAGTCGGTTGTATCATGACCGGTATCTTCGCGGCGAAATCGCTCGGTGGCGTGGGTTACGCGGAAGGTGTCACCATGGTTCATCAGGTGCTGGTGCAGCTGGAAAGTATTGCTATCACCGTTGTCTGGTCTGCTGTTGTGGCCTTCATTGGCTATAAGCTGGCGGATATGACGGTGGGTCTGCGCGTACCGGAAGAGCAGGAGCGCGAAGGCCTGGACGTCAACAGCCACGGCGAGAATGCGTATAACGCCTGATAAACAGCAAAACGGCAACCTCTGGTTGCCGTTTTTAATGTGTATTCCCTCTCCCGGTGGGAAAGGGTCAGGGGGAGGGCATCAGGCCGCACACAATCACCCGCGATTACGCATCACCCCTTCCTGCACCGTCGAAGCGACCAGCACGCCGTCCTGAGTATAAAATTCTCCACGCACAAATCCGCGCGCGCTCGACGCTGACGTGCTCTCCACGCTGTAAAGCAGCCACTCATTCATGTTGAACGGACGGTGGAACCACATGGAGTGATCGATCGTCGCGACCTGCATCCCTTTTTCCAGGAAACCAACGCCGTGCGGCTGCAGCGCCACCGGCAGGAAGTTGAAGTCAGACGCATAGCCCAGCAGATACTGATGGACGCGGAAATCTTCCGGCACGGTCCCGTTGGCACGGATCCAAACCTGGCGTTTCGGCTCGGCGGTATGGCCTTTCATCGGGTTGTGGAACTCAACCGGGCGGATCTCCAGCGGCTTATCGCAGAGAAACTTCTCTTTGACCTGAGGGGGAAGCAGATGCGCCAGCGCGCGAGCAATATCCGTCTCTGATTTTAAAGAGTCAGGTGACGGAGCCGGGGGCATCACTTTCTGATGCTCGTAGCCCGGCTCCGGCGCCTGGAAAGAGGCCGTCATGTAAAAGATCGGCTTGCCGCTCTGAATGGCCGCTACGCGGCGCGCGCTGAAGCTGTTGCCGTCTCGCAGAACTTCAACGTCATACACAATCGGTTTTGCGCTATCGCCAGGGCGTAAGAAGTAGCTGTGGAATGAATGCACCAGACGGTCTGCCGGGACAGTCTCCTTTGCTGCGTACAGTGCCTGTCCGACGACTTGCCCCCCGAATACCTGGCGTAAGCCGAGATCTTCGCTCTGTCCGCGAAAGAGTCCTTCCTCAATTTTTTCCAGATTTAGTAATGTCAGCAGATTGTTCAGTGCCTGACTCATAGTTGTCCTCAATAAACGCCGCAGCGAAAGATAGGCAGAGTATAACGCAGAAATGAAAGTGGTCCGATGGGTAGAATAATCTGAATATCGGCACGTTTTCAGGCATAAATCGGTGATCTGTGCCACACTTGAATACGTTATGTGATTGAAACGACATCGGATGGGATCGATCCCGCTGGTGCATTGATAAGGAGACTTCAATGAAACTCGTGCCCATGCTTAGTGGTGTAGCTATTGCGGTGGCGTTGTCCGCCTGTGCCGGTAAGAGCGCCCAGGTGCCGGTTCCAGCTGCAGATCCGAACGGGATTAATACCCTTTCACAGCAGTCCATTCAGCAGCCTAACGTTTCCGGTACAATCTGGATCAAGCAGAGAGTCGCTCTGCCACCGGACGCGGTACTAACGGTAACGCTGTCTGATGCTTCCCTGGCCGACGCGCCGTCTAAAGTCGTGGCCCAGCGTGCGGTCCGTACAGAAGGTAAGCAGGCGCCATTTAGCTTCGTGTTGCCGTATAACCCGTCGGACGTGCAGCCTAACGCCCGTATTCTGCTGAGTGCAGCGGTAACCATCAACGGTAAGCTGGTCTTTATCACCGATACGGTTCAGGAAGCAATCAACAACGGTGGGACAAAAATCGACCTGAACCTGGTGCCGGTGCAGCAGACCGAAGTACCGGTCGCACCGCAGACCAATCAGCCGTCTCTGCCAACCCCACCGACTCAGATGTAATTCCTGCATTTCCCCTCTCCTCCGGGAGAGGGGTCAATATATCCAGCGAAACTTCTGCAAATCGATCTGACCCGACCCTGTCACCTGGACACCCTCTGAAAGTAACGCCTGACGCTGACGCTGAAGATCCGGTCCGGTGAGTGAAATGGTGCCATGACGATTCACCACGCGATGCCAGGGCAACGTACTGCCTTCCGGTAGCCGTTTCAGGACGCCTCCAACCTGTCGCGCCGCGCGCGGGGAACCGGCCAGGCGCGCAACATCACCATAGGTAGTGACATAGCCTTCGGGGATTGAGGCCACGATTTGCCATACGCGCTGTGGAAAGGAGTCGTGTTTGTCCATACCTTCACCTGTGGGGGGAGTTTCTGGAACGCTATGGTAAACGAAGATCTTCATGATTGCTGCGCCTGTTTGCGCAAGAAACCAGCATCCTGTTGCTGGTCGCTTGCAATTGGGCTTTAGCACAGGGATAATGCGCCAGCGCGTTGGTTATCAACGCTCTCAATGGGGGCTCTGTTGGTTCTCCCGCAACGCTACTCTGTTCACCAGGTCAGGTCCGGAAGGAAGCAGCCAGGGCAGACGACGTGTGTGCCGGGATGTAGCTGGCAGGGCCCCCACCCATTTGTGCTCCCAATAACTCCTGTTTTCAGTGTTTACCTGGTGCGGCGCAAGTGGCGTATCAATGCCTGCTGGATGTGAGCAGCTTGATGCTGTCGATCACGAGATGCGGTTTCCCACTAACCGTATATTTTTTCATTTATGAGTACTCAGAAATGGATAATTCTCTCAGACGTTTGTCACCTTTATTGAAAAGTGCCGTAGGAACGCCAGGTAAAGCAGGAAACTTTCAGCGCGACGTGATTATCGTGCAATACCTGTTTAATCTCATTAAGCCTATCATCCAGTATGACATCCCAGAAGATGGGATTATTTCCCCGACATTGATCAGAACCATCAGCCAGTTTCAGTCCATTCATTTGCGTTTCCAGCATCCCGATGGGGTTATTGAGCCAGAAGGGAAGACTTTCCGTGGATTAGTTGCTGCTGCGATGAAATATCCCCTTGCGTCTCAACAATCGTCTTTCACGTCTTCATTTTTTAGGCAACCTTCTGCCAATGAAAATAGCGTCCGTCAGCTGGTTAACGATTATCTGAGAAAAGAGCGCTACAACGTAGCAGATGAAACCCTTGAGCGAAGCAAGCTGATGGCGCCTGGAATTGATGGGGCTGTATCGCTGACGGAACAGGACTTTACTGAAGCTTGGGAAAATCTTAATCGTCGGGTAGAACTGAATATCATCAAAGCTTTTTCTATTGTGGAGTCGGGCGGACGATCTGGGTTTAATGCTTTAAATCTACCGATTATTGCGTATGAAGGGCATATTTTCCGTAAATACACCAAAAGGAAATACGATCAAACCCACCCTTTCTTGTCTTATAAATATGTAAAGAAAGCGGGTCCGGAATGGCAAAAAAACAATATCGACCAGCTTTCTGCATGGAATACCCTGGCGAAGGCTTACGCACTTGATGCCGAAGCTGCGATAAAATCGTGTTCATGGGGGATGTTCCAGGTTATGGGGTTTAATTACGAATCGTGCGGTTATAAAGATCTCGGCACATTTTTAAAAGATATGAAGTCTAATGCCGGTAAGCAATTAAATGCTTTTTTACATTTGTGCAATAAGAACAGCTCACTACTGTCGGCAATGGTAAATAAGGACTTTTATAATATGGCATTCAACTATAACGGAAGCGATTTCGGTGATTATGACGTTAAAATTCGCAGAACGTATGAAAGCCTGGAGAAGGGGCGGAGATGAAAATTAAAATGATGCGCATAGTTTGCGGTTTTTCAGTCTTAATGGCGGCGTTTTCTTCGTATGCCACTACGCTACAGTCTGGCGTATATGAAGGTTTGTTACTCGCCGTCTCACCGACGGGCAATATCACCGGGTATTACTCTGAATCGGCTGAAGACAGCGTAAAACGTACCTGCACTTTCTTTCTGACAGGCCATGTTTCAGCGCAACAGCCAGACACCATCACTTCATGGTCTTCATCTGTGCTCGCGGGCCATATTGCCGCGAATACCGCGGGTGTCACATTAGCCATTCCTGATGGGCAAAACCATGCTGGGTGTATGAATGTGCTGATGCCTGAAATTGCGACAGGTCTGGAGCTGGAGAGGACGCGGCAGACACAGTGGCAAACGCTGATGAAGGTAAGCAGCCCGCGGGCTTATCTGAGCTCCACGCCTGATGCCGCGACCCGGCGTAAAGCCTGGATCGTTAAAGGAGATGTAGTAGGGGTAATACAAACCCAGGCTGGCTGGGCAGAGGTAGAGTTTGTCGCCCGTAGCGGAAAAACGACGCACGGCTGGGTGAATAGCAATGACGTTCAGCCGTTAACGCCTCCTGCATCCTGATCGATTTATTTCTCCCCCTGAATTCAATATTGCCGGGCGATGCTTTCGCATCGGCAATCTCATTAAGCTAATCCGTAACGCTATTTTCCCCGCATGACCGCACCCTATGACACCGAAAATGAGAGTTATAGCTAGCCGTCAGGGGCCCACCCATTTGTGCGACAGATATTCCGCTCCCGATCTCACGGTAGATGAGATCGAACATGCCCGTCGTATGGCCCTGGCAGGTAAAATTGAAGCTTTCACACAATTTATGAACTCTTGCCGGAGCGTGATCAAAAACTATGAGCCGCCAGTGTTCAAGTACACAGGGGAAAATGTGGTCGCTTTATCTTCTTGTACGGAGGTATCTTTAAGGACTGCGGTTAGTCGTCCGTATTATGGTTATGTTAAAAAAGCCGTAAAAGATGAACAGCCAGAAGACCTATTTACAGTCAAAGGCAGCAATACGAACCTCCAACCACTGATTGAAGAGGTTGGGCGATCCTACATGGTAGTGGAAAATGTGGCTTAGATGGAGTTTGGTCAAAAGCCATACAAAGCCGGGTCAGCCCCGGTTTTTTTGTGTCTGTCGCATGAGAAAACGGCTTGCCAGTGTATTCTTTTGGTGATACAAAATTATTGCCCCACCGCTTTTTAGTGCATTGAAATACATAGGTTTTATTAGAAAAAGCTTAGCTGGCAGGGCCCCTACCCATTTCCGCCCTCATAAAATCTTCCTGCTTTCACCTCTCACTTTTGACTGCTATCCCACAATAATATTATGCCTATATCGTGTAATATATATTTCATCGCGCTGAAATATTATTGTCATAAACCTGTAATAATAGACTGTCATTTTATAATTGGACGTCTATTTTCTTCCATAACTCGAAAAAATTTATATCTGGATAACATTGTTAACTTCGTGTATTAAATAAAGTACTTATTCCGAAGGGAAGTGACAAACATGGCTACAGCGGTATTAAACGTTAAGATTGATGACGCGCTAAAAGAAAGGCTTCGCCACTATGCGGAACTCAATAACGAGAATTTAAGCGTGACAACAGAGAAACTGCTGCTGCTGGCATTCGAAGCAGTAGAAGAGGCGGGAGTATCGGAAGAGGATATTGATAATCAGCATACGGAAGAAGAGAGTGTTTCTCCTTTTACTCCTAAAGAAATCAAGGCTCTACGTAAACTTCTGAAGAAGAGAAAATGAAACAACAACTGTCAACTGCCAGTGACTACAACGAGGCCTGCGATCTGTTGCGTTCAGGCTACGTGAAGCATGTACGTCTTGGCTGGAATGTTGGAAGCGATGAGTTCTTTCGTATTGCGTCTGACTGGTGCGATACCGGTGCAAAAATAAAGAAAGACGGTGATAATTTCGTTATTTCACTAAAAGGCTTTCCTATTCCTCCTCAGCATTAAACACTGACCAGTGAAAACTGCTGACTGCATATATTACAGTCAGCAGTTTTTATTTTATGATCTGCTTCAAATTTTTTAATATTAAATTACGCTGCGTTTTAACGATGGCACGTTTTTATTCAGGGCGAGCCATAACGGTTTGATCCTCAGTAACGCCTGCTCAAGCTCTGTCGATTCCAGCGAGAAGGGCATACGTAAATAGCGGTCAAACGCCCCCGATAAACCAAATCGCGTCCCGGTTCCAAGGTTAATACCGATTATTTCTGCCCGTGCGGCAAGCTGTGTCGCCAGCATGCCCGGTAGCTCTATCCAGTAGGAGAGCCCGCCTTCCGCCTCGTGGAATTTCCACTCCGGGAAATGTTCTCGCAGCAGGTCACCGCATCGATCGCGCCGTTCCGCTAGCATTTTCCGGCGTGCGGGCAGAAACGTCTCGCTGTTGTTAATGAGCCACTGCATTGCCAGCTGTTCCAGCAGCGGCGAGCCTAAATCCAGCGTATCCCGCGCCTGAGCAAGCGTGGCGATGGTGCGCGATGAGGCGCGGATCCAGCCTAGACGAAGCCCTCCCCAGAAGCTTTTGCCGGCAGAGCCTAAAGTGATGACGGTGGCCTGCGGGTTGAAGGAGGCCAGCGGTGGTGGGGGAGGCGCATCAAACCAGAGATCCACCATCGTTTCATCCACCACCAGCGCCGTGCGGGTTTGGGCTGCAATATCCGTGATGGCCTGACGGGTGGCAATATCCATACAGCGCCCGGTCGGATTATGAAAATCTGGCATCAGATAGGCCAGACGAGGCGCCGTCTGGGCAAGCGTTGCGGCAAAGCCATCCGTATCCCAACCGGTTTCCGGCAGAGACACCCCGACTGGCCGACACTGCGCACCCTGAATGGCGGCAATCGCCAGCGGATAGGTGGGATGATCGACCACGACGCGGTCCCCCGGCCCGGCCATCATCCGCAGTACCAGCGCAAAGCCGCTGACGGCGCCATTGACCACCATCACTTCGTCTGCGCGGGTGGGCAGACCACGCGCGGTATAGCGTGCAGCGATGGCTTCCCGCAGCGTCGGCAACCCTAGCTGATCGTAGCCCGTCAGCGAGAGATGCGGGGTAATGGCCGTGAGCGCATGGGTATACGCCTGATGGATCTCCGGCCCGGCATTGAGGGCGGCAGTGGAGAGATCCAGTGCGGCGCTCGCCGCGGAAAGAGTGGGAACGGCGCGCGTATCCGGGAGGATCACGCGTGACCCGCTGCCGTGGCGGCTTTCAAGATATCCCTCTTCACGCAGGTGGGCGAGCGCGCTGCTGACGGTGGTACGGCTCACGTCCAGCGCCGCGGCCAGCTCACGCTCGCCCGGCAGCCGCGTATTCAGTGCCAGCCGTCCGTCAAGGATTAATAAACGCAGCGCGTCTGCCAGCTGTCGCCAGAGCGGGGTTCGGGATGAGGCTTGTTGCCAGTGGCCTAAAAGGCGTACCAGAGACTGACTTCCGAAGCGGCGTGATGACATATGCAGTCCACTATTTGAAAACTGGACATTAATCATAGTGCCATTTTAGGTCAGGATGAAAGCCTGGTTCACTGGAGAAGATAACAATGGTACGTCGTCTGCTACAACTCTATGTCGGTTTAGGACTGTATGGCCTTTCCACCGCGATGTTTATTCGTTCCGATTTGGGCGTCGACCCCTGGGATGTATTTCACCTTGGGGTGGGGTTACAGCTGGGAATGACTATCGGAACGGTGATTATTGTGACCGGCGCTGCGGTGCTGCTGCTGTGGATCCCGCTGCGCCAGATGCCGGGGCTTGGCACGATCAGTAACGTGATTTGTATCGGTCTGGCGGCGGACGCCAGCATGGCGCTTATCCCGGAACTGGAATCGTTACCCGTTCGAATCGCTTTCCTGGTGTCGGGCATCGTGATGAACGGGATTGCGACCAGCATGTACATCGGGGCCGGTTTCGGGCCAGGCCCGCGCGATGGTCTGATGACCGGCATTCATGCCCGACTGGGGTGGTCCATTCGTAGCGTGCGCACCTCAATTGAAGTGTCCGTCCTGCTGATTGGGTGCGTGCTTGGCGGCACCTTTGGCGTGGGAACCGTACTTTATGCCCTGACCATTGGCCCGCTTATCCAGCTCTGTTTGCCCTGGTTCCGCCAAAAGCCGCGCATTGCGGAAATACCCCAGCCGGAGCGGGTTGTTTAATTTTGCGAAGCGCTCACATGTTTTAACGGCGTCGCTGTGCCACAATAATGGGCCCCGACTCACGCGATGCCACAATGCATGAAAGCTATCACTCTCTACGATGTCGCCCTCCTTGCGGGGGTTTCTTATCAGACCGTTTCCCGCGTCATTAACGACGCGGAGCATGTTTCTGCCCGCACGCGGGAAAAGGTGCAGCAGGCGATGGCGGAGCTGCACTACGTGCCTAACCTGCGCGCACAGCAGCTGGCGGGTAAACGCACCCGCACGCTGGGACTTATCACCACCGATCTGGCCCTGCATGCGCCCTCGCAAATTGTGTCGGCGGTAAAATCCCGCGCGGCGGAACAGGGGGCGAGTGTCCTTATCTCCATGGTGGAACAGCCGCAGCAGTGTCAGGTCGCGCTTCAGGCGTTGCTGGCGCAGCGGGTGGACGCGCTGCTGGTGAATGTTCCGCTTGACGATCGTGACGCTGAAGAACTCAGGGCACTGGCGTCGCCCGTCCCGGTGCTATTTCTCGATGTGGCGCCTTCAGCGCGGGTAAACAGCCTCGTGTTTAACGCGGAGCAGGGGGCGCGTCTGGGCGTTGAGCATCTGCTTTCGCTGGGGCATCGACATATTGCTCTGCTGAGCGGGCCGGAAAGCTCGGTCTCTGCTCGGGCGCGTCTGGCGGGGTGGAAAGCCGCTCTGGCCCGCGCGGGGCATGAAGCCGTTGAGGTGGCTTACGGTGACTGGAGCGCCGCCAGCGGCTATGAGAAAGGGCATGTCCTTCTGTCGGGGACGATATTACCGGATGCCATTCTGGTGGCTAACGATCAGATGGCGCTCGGGGTAATGCGCGCCTGCGCGGAAAAAGGGATCGCTATTCCTGGCCAGATGTCGGTGGTCGGGTTTGACGATACGGCCGACAGCGCCTGGTTTTCCCCGCCGCTGACGACCATTCGTCAGGCGTTTCGCGATGCGGGTGAACGCAGTGTGGAATGGCTGCTGGCCCCCACCGGGGAGGAGGCGTGCTGGCAGGTTCAACTGCCGGTGACGCTGGTTACCCGTCATTCAAGCGCACGCCGCAACCCGAAGCAGGCTGAACGCGAGGATCTGGCGGAGCAGCTGAGAAGCCTGGCACTCCTTGCCGAGCAGATTGCCCGCAAATAAAACTTTGTGATCTGACTCGCTACCCTGCGAATGGGCGCTTTACCATCGCCGGGTGCCAGGGCATGTTAACCAAAATTGTGAGCGCTTCGCAAAGAGGTTACTATGTCCACCACTTCACCGCTGACCCTCAGCGCCATTCTGGCCCGTCGGGACTGGGAAAACCCCGGCGTCACCCAGTGGAACCGTCTGCCCGCACATGCGCCGTTACACAGCTGGCGCAATGAATCTTCCGCCAGAGATGACGCCGGATCTACCAGCAGGCGCTCTCTCAACGGGCTATGGCGGTTTAGCTATTTTTCAGCGCCGGAGCAGGTTCCTCAAGCATGGGCAATTGAGGATTGCGCGGATGCCGTCGCAATGCCCGTACCGTCGAACTGGCAGATGCAGGGGTTCGACACGCCCATCTACACCAATGTCACCTATCCCATCTCCGTTAACCCACCTTTTGTGCCGCAGGAAAATCCGACAGGTTGTTACTCGCTCACATTTGAAATGAATGACGCCTGGCTTCAGAGCGGGCAAACACGCATCATCTTTGACGGTGTGAACTCGGCGTTCCATCTCTGGTGCAACGGGAAGTGGATAGGCTATTCCCAGGACAGTCGGCTACCCGCCGAATTTGACCTCTCGGCGGCATTACGCCCCGGGCAGAACCGCCTGGCGGTCATGGTATTGCGCTGGTGCGACGGCAGCTATCTTGAAGATCAGGACATGTGGCGCATGAGCGGCATTTTCCGCGATGTGACTTTGCTGCATAAACCCGATACCCGGATTGCCGATTATCACGTGGTGACGGACCTGAATAAGGAGCTGGACCGCGCGGTGCTGAAGGTTGATGTCGCGCTGGCAGGCGCTGGCTTTGCAGACTGCGAGGTGGTTTTTACCCTGTGGCGCGCGGAGGAAAAATGCGCCTGCGTTTCCCGGCGTCCAGGGTCAGCCATCGTCGACGAGCGCGGCAGCTGGGCAGAGCGCTTAACGGCGGCGATGCCCGTTGAACAGCCCGCGCTCTGGAGCGCTGAAACGCCAGAACTGTATCGCCTGACGATTGCGCTTATCAACCCGCAGGGTGAAGTGCTTGAGATTGAGGCGTGCGACGTGGGCTTCCGCCGCGTTGATATCAGCAATGGCCTCCTGAAGCTCAACGGTAAACCGCTGCTGATCCGAGGGGTTAACCGGCACGAGCATCACCCGGAAAACGGCCAGGTGATGGACGAAGCGACCATGCGCCGCGATATCGAAATCATGAAGCAGCACAACTTCAACGCCGTGCGCTGCTCGCACTACCCGAACCATCCGCTGTGGTACCGGCTTTGCGACCGCTACGGGCTGTACGTTGTTGATGAAGCCAACATCGAAACCCACGGTATGGTGCCGATGAGCCGCCTTGCAGACGATCCACGCTGGCTGCCCGCCATGAGCGAGCGCGTGACCCGAATGGTGCAGCGCGATCGTAATCATCCCTCAATTATCATTTGGTCGCTGGGCAATGAGTCCGGGCACGGCGCAAACCACGACTCACTGTATCGCTGGGTGAAATCCACGGATCCGACGCGTCCGGTGCAGTATGAAGGCGGCGGCGCGAACACGACGGCTACCGATATTGTGTGTCCGATGTATGCCCGTGTCGATCAGGATCAGCCCTTCCCGGCAGTGCCTAAATGGTCAATCAAAAAATGGATCGGTATGCCGGACGAAACGCGTCCGCTGATCCTCTGTGAATATGCTCACGCGATGGGGAATAGCTTTGGCGGGTTCGCGAAATACTGGCAGGCGTTTCGCAGCCACCCTCGCCTGCAGGGGGGATTTGTCTGGGACTGGGTCGATCAGGCCCTGACGAAACAGGACGAAGCTGGCAACGCGTTCTGGGCCTACGGGGGAGACTTTGGCGATAAGCCGAACGATCGGCAGTTCTGCCTCAATGGCCTGGTATTCCCCGATCGCACGCCGCACCCGGCGCTGTACGAGGCGCAGCGCGCCCAGCAGTTCTTTACCTTTACGCGGGTCAGCACCTCGCCGCTGGTGATTGAGGTGCAAAGCGGCTACCTGTTCCGCCACACCGATAACGAAGTGCTGAGCTGGACGGTTGCCCGGGACGGGGACGTGCTGGCCGCGGGAGAGGTGACGCTCTCGATGTCGCCTGAAGGTATCCAGCGTCTGGAGATCGACCTGCCGGAGCTGAAAGCCGGGCCGGGTGAGGTCTGGCTGAACGTTGAAGTTCGCCAGCCGCGGGCAACGCCGTGGTCACCGGCTGACCATCGCTGCGCGTGGGAGCAGTGGCCGCTGCCGGCTCCACTCTTTATTGCTCCGCCAGCTCCGGTGGGCGAGCCGCCGGTCTTGACGCAAAACGATCGCGTCCAGGAGATCTCCCATCGTCAACAGCGCTGGCAATTCGATCGCGCAACCGGAAATCTGACCCAGTGGTGGCGAAATGGCGTTGAAACGCTGCTTTCACCTCTGACGGATAACGTCAGCCGCGCGCCGCTGGACAACGACATTGGCGTAAGTGAAGCGACGAAGATCGATCCAAACGCCTGGGTTGAACGCTGGAAAGCGGCGGGCATGTACGATCTCACCTCGCGCGTTCTGCACTGTGAGGCAGAGCAGCACGCAGACGAAGTAGTGGTCACAACCCAGCACGTCCTTGAGTATCGCGGCAAAGCCCTGTTCATGAGCCGTAAAGTCTGGAGGGTGGACGAGCGAGGCGTTCTGCATGGCGATATTCAGGTCGATATTGCATCTGATATCCCGGAGCCTGCGCGCGTTGGCCTGAGTGTTCATCTCGCCGAAACGCCGGAAAACGTCTCCTGGCTGGGACTGGGGCCGCATGAAAACTATCCGGACAGAAAGCTGGCGGCACAGCAGGGGCGCTGGACATTACCCCTGGCGGAGATGCACACGCCGTATATCTTCCCGACGGAAAATGGTTTGCGCTGTGATACGCGGGAGCTGACGCTGGGAACGCATCAGCTAAATGGCCAGTTCCACTTCTCGGTGAGCCGCTATAGCCAGCAGCAGCTGCGGGAGACAACCCATCATCATCTGCTGCGGGAAGAGCCGGGATGCTGGCTTAACCTCGATGCGTTCCATATGGGCGTGGGCGGCGACGACTCCTGGAGCCCCAGCGTTTCACCGGAATTCATTCTGCAGACACGTCAGCTGCGCTATACCTTCAGCTGGCAGCAGAACCCTTAACTGACCGTGGAGATGCGGCCACAGAGCGTGGCCGCAGGCTTACGCCAGAATGCCGCTCAGGCCATGTAGGCTCATGTAAATTCCTACCACGGTAATCAGCGCAGCGGAGATCCACGGTGCCTTACGGGAGAATTCGCTAAACCCGGGCCAGCGTTTGGTCGCGTGCTTGAGGCTTAAGGCGGCAATCGCGCCGGAAGCGACCAGCGTTAACGCCAGACCAATACTGAAGCTGAACACCAGAGTCGCGCCGAGGGCGAAATGCTTAAGCTGCAGGCAGATCAGCAGCACGGTGATGGACGCCGGGCAGGGGATAAGTCCGCCGGTCAGGCCAAACATCATAATCTGTCCGGTGGTGACATTTTGACCGCTGAAGCGGCGGTTAATATCCTGCGCGTGAGCGCGCTGGTGGGCGTCCTGCCACTCTTCTTCAATCAGCGTGTGTTCGTGGTGATAATGATCATGATGGTGGTCATGGTCATGGTCATGGTCGTGGTGGTGATGGCTATCATGGTCGTGATGATGATCGTGCGGCTGGCTCTCTTTCCAGGTTCGCCACGCCATCCACAGGGCGATCGCAACGATCAGCACCCCGGAGATCAGCTGGAACCAGGGTTCGGACGTATGCGCATCCCAGCCCCGACCAAACCATAATCCCGCCATCGCAACGAGCCAGACCACCGCCGTATGGGAGAGCGTTGCCGCCAGGCCAAGCAGTACCGCCTGTTTCAGCGTGCCGCGGATGGCAACAATAAAGGCTGCCATCATTGTTTTTGAATGGCCCGGTTCCAGGCCATGCAGCGCACCGAGCAGGATAGCGCTGGGAACAAACAGCCAGGCATTGCCCTGCTGAAGAAGTAAAGCAAAATCGGTCATGGGAAATTCCGGAGTGGAAAGCGTGCGGAGATACTACTCCCCCCCAGTAGCTTAATACTACCCCCCAGTAGAAAAATACTCAGGGGGAGTAGAGCGTGATATGCTTTAAAAGCCAAAAAATTAGGGATACAGAGATGTCACATACCGTTAGAGACCAGAAGATGTTACTGACTCGCCTGAAGAAAATTCAGGGGCAAAGCACCGCGCTGGAAAAAATGCTTAACAGCGATCACGAATGCGCCGAGGTGTTACAGCAGCTGGCGGCGATCCGCGGGGCGGTCAATGGCATGATGATGCAGGTGATCGAAGGGCATTTAACCGATCACGTGGTGAAAGAGCCTGAAGAAGCGCAGCGTGAAGCCGATCTTGGCGTGGTGTTGCGGGTGATCAAATCCTATCTCAAGTAGCGTGCGTGCCGAGGTTATTTTCTGCCCAAAGAATAAATTCCGTTTTTGGCAGTGCCTTGCTGTAGTACCACCCCTGCCCGTACTGCACGCCGTGACGGTGTAGCCAGGCGAGCTGCCCTGCGGTCTCGATGCCCTCCGCCACCATCGCCAGCTTCAACGACTTTGCTATTTCAATGATGTGCGGCGTCACGTTTTTATACTCCAGCGCATCGACGAACGATTTATCAATTTTTAGCGTGTCGACGTCCAGATCCTGCAGATAGCTCAGGCTGGAATAGCCCGTGCCAAAATCATCAATATAGACAGGGTGGCCTGAACGGCGAAACGCTGCGATAGCCGGCGCGCTAATTTTGGGATCGGCAAAGCCGCGCTCGGTGAGCTCAAGGGCGATTTGTCGGGGATGTATTTGCCACTTATTCAGTAGCTGACTCAGTAAAGGTGGAAGGATGCCGGAGGTTAAATCGGCAGGGGCGAGGTTAATGGAGATATGCTGATCGGGATGGCGTTGCAGCCAGTGGCCCATATCTTCAAACACCTTTTCGATGACTAACTGCGTCAGCTGCGAGATGAGCCCCGTTTGCTCGGCAAGGGGGACAAAAATATCCGGCGAGAGGCTGCTTCCGTCTGGCTGCGGCCAGCGCGTCAGCGCTTCTGCGCCCACAATTTTTCCGCTACAGAGCGCCACGATGGGCTGATAGTGAACCACAAAATCCCGGCTGTTAATGGCGTCAAGCAGGCGATTGCGAGGCGACTGGATACGACGCAGGATCCGCAGGACAAACAGCGCGGCGAGCAGACTTATTAACATGCCGAACGGTAACCAGAAAAGAAGCTGCCGGTGCCAGGTTTCAGCCAGCGGTTTGAGCGTTGCCCATGCGACGACGGTAAATCCAAGCTCAGGTACAGACTTCATGACGTACATTGAACCGTTGTACTGCACGCTTTTGACATCCCGCTCCTGAACCATGTCGCGGATGTGAGAATTGAGCTTACTGCTGCTGGCGAATATGCGGTGTGTTGTAGTGCCTACCAGGGCGGCATCAATCGCTATCTCGCCGAAAGGGATAACGTCCACCAGCGAGGCAGGATCGACCATGACAAGGTAGTGGCCTTTTCCCAGCACTGCCATGTAGCGGTTAAACCCAAGATCGTTTTGCGTGGTCAGCCATGCGCTGTAACCATCTTCGGTAATGCGCATCGGAGGAGGGAAAGGGGGGGCATGACTGGTTTGCTCGAGGGAGGAGCAGAGCGGCTGAAGGTTATCGATATAAATCACTTCCTGAACATATCGCCACGAAAAAGCGACCCGGCGCATCTCTCTTAACTGCAACGGGCTACACGGCACCCCTTCAAAGGCCTGCAGGTGATCGAGCGCTTCTTTTGCCTGATCCACAACTCTGTCGGTTCTTACCAACACGCGTGATGCATAGTTATCCAGCGCATTGGCAAACTTATCTTCCGCCTGGCGATGGGCCAGCCAGATGCTCAGGCAAATGGGAACCAGCACAGAAAAAATAAGTATGCCAGTCACCAGACTGACCAGATGTCGGGTTTTCATGCTGTCGTGTCCTTCCTCGTATACCCGTTCCTGGGCATTGAGTTCCTTGCCTGAAGAGAAAGATTTTACCGCGAAATGATATAGTTATAGCACGTGGGCAGCCAGGTTTTCATTTTATCTCAGGCAAACGAGAAAATATCGCCCGGCGAGAGGGGGTTGTTTTTTCGAACTGGCCTGGATATTATTTTGTTATGTTATAACAAAACACAAAGGATTTACGATGAAGCCTGATATCCATCCAGCCTATCGCACCGTGGTATTCCACGACACCAGCGCTAATGAATACTTCAAGGTTGGCTCAACCATTAAGACCGACCGCGAAATTGAACTCGACGGTGAAACGTATCCGTACATCACCATTGAGGTTTCTTCGAAATCGCACCCGTTTTATACCGGTAAGCAGAAAACGTTCTCCACGGACGGTAGCGCCGCGCGCTTCCGCAAGCGTTTTGGCGGTTTTCTCAATGCGAAGCGGGGCTAACCATGCAGGTACTTAACTCATTACGCAGTGCAAAGCAGCGTCACCCGGATTGCCAGATAGTCAAACGCAAGGGACGCTTATACGTGATTTGCAAATCTAATCCGCGCTTTAAGGCGGTTCAGGGACGTAAAAAAAGACGCTAGACGCGCGTTTCTCGCCAGCTTTCCAGGGATCTTTTCTGTTTGCCATCGGCAGTAAAATTGTCGGTGGCAAGCCAGCTTTCAAAGGCGCTCGCCAGCGCCGGCCACTCTTTGTCGAGAATAGAAAACCAGTCGGTATCCCGGTTACGGCCTTTTATGACCAGCGCCTGGCGAAAGCGCCCCTCAAACTGAAAGCCCAGACGCAGCGCCGCTTTACGGGAAGGCTCGTTCAGGCTATTGCACTTCCATTCATAACGTCGGTAGCCCAGGGTATCGAACACGTACCGCATCAGCAGATATTGCGCCTCTGTCGACCCTGGCGTGCGGCTTAACAGAGGAGAGAAATGAACGTGCCCCACTTCCACGACCCCGTTTTTAGGATCGATCCGCATCAGGGACAGCGTCCCGACAGGAGACTCGGTCTGGTTATCCATAACGGTAAAGTGGATGGGATCGGATAACTCACTTACGCTCGCCACCCATTTGGCAAACTCTTCTGCGGTGGCATCGGGTTCACGCAGTAGCCATGTCCAGCTGCGGGTATCTTCGGCCAGGGAATAGGCGGAGAACAACGCGTGGGCATGCTCCACGCGCAGCGGCTCAAGCCGACAATAGTGACCCTGAAGGACCACCCGGGACGGGTGTTGACGAGGTTGCCAGTCGATAAGGGCTTCGCCTACAGGCTGTCCAAACTCATTGAATGTATTCATGTTTATTTCCATGTCGTTGAAAAGAACTCCAGATTAGTGAATTGCTGGTTCCTTAAAAAGAACCACCAGGCTATGTTTTTCTGGTACCACTAGGAGGAAAGATGAATATACCGGGTGATGAGCTTTACACTTTGCTCCATGCTGCGCTGAAAAAGCGTGGGCAAGAGACGCTCCAGCGCACGCTCTATCATGCTTTGCGGGAGGCGATACTGTGCGGCAGGCTTCGGTCCGGCAGCCAGCTGCCCGGTTCGCGAACGCTGGCGCAGCAGATCTCGGTTTCCCGAAACACCGTCAATGCGGCGCTGGACCAGCTCACGCTCGAAGGTTATTTGCTGCGTAACCGTCAGGGGACACGGGTGGGGCAATTCGCTCATCGTACGATTGCCCGAACGCTGCCGGAGCCTGACGTCAGGCTGACAAAACGTGTCGCCCTGCTGCCCGCCCCTGTGCCGCGCGATACCCCTGTGATGGCGTTCACGCCGGGAACGCCTGCCATTAACTATTTCCCCTTGCCGCTGTGGCGGCGATTGTACGATCGTGTTCTGCGCGAGGAGGGAAGTGCCCTGTTAGGCTATGGTGACCCGGCCGGTGAACCGTCTCTGCGGGCAGCGATTGCCCGGCATCTCGCCTTGTCCCGCGGTATCGACTGCGACGCCAGCCAGATTGTGCTCACCGAAGGTGCGCTCGAGGGGGTCAATCTCTGCACGATGATGTTAAGCGAGCCTGGCGATGTCGCCTGGGTAGAAAACCCGGGCTATAGCGGGGCAAAGAGTGCGTTTGTTAAAACCGGCCTGGCGATGACGGGGATACCGGTTGATGACGAGGGAATGTGCTGGGAAGGGCTGGATGCGCCTGCCCCCTCAATGATCTTTACATCGCCTTCGCATCAGTTCCCTTACGGGAGCGTGCTCAGCGCGCGGCGGCTGGCGCTGCTTGACCTGGCCCGGCAGCACAACGCGTGGATCATTGAAGATGATTACGACAGCGAGTTCCGTTATGCCGGTGAGCCCGTACCGGCGATGCTGGGAATGGTCAACAATGCGCCCGTTGTGTATCTGGGGACGTTCAGTAAAACGCTGTTTCCGTCACTTCGCATGGGGTTCATGGTGTTACCGCCAGCGCTGGCTAAGGCGGTTCGTCCGGCCATCGGCTCGCTGTTGCGGGGTGGGCATCGTGCCGAACAGCGCACCCTGGCGCTGTTCATTGAAGAAGGTCATTACGCCCGCCACCTTGCCGCCATGCGTCGGCTGTACCGTAAACGCTACCGCCAGCTGCGGGAGGTGCTGGGCGCCGAGCTTCATACTCCGCACCGCATTCTGGCAGGCGAAGGTGGGATGCATCTGACGCTGGCGATAGACGGTATTGACGACCAGAGGCTGGTGGCGAAGGCGAGAGCGTTTCAGCTGGCACCCGCTGCACTGAGCGGGTATTACCTGGAGGCGAAGCAGGGGCAAACCGGGCTGGTTTTAGGTTACGGTAATACCTCTGCTTCTCAGTTTGCGCCGGGGATCCGACGTCTGCAGGCGTTAATTACGCAGCAGCAGGGCGAGAAAGGGTAAAGACATCATAGAATGAGAGCTGTCCTTTGGTGGAGACCATTTTCTGCAGCTTCTCTTTTTGCCCGGCTTCAACTGCCGGAGAGTGCATGATGTTTTCGATCAGCTCCTCTGGCACGTAACGCGTGTTGTACCATTCGCCGTTATAGCAGACCCGAAAATCGAGCACGTCGATATCTTCGTAACGGTAGCGCGGATTCACGTCGAAAAAGAAAAAGGCGTTAAAGACGACAAACAGTACAACCAGCAGCCAGACGGAGTCCACCAGCGTTTCGGACTTCAGCATAACAATAAGCGTCGCCAGCCAGGCGGCATACATGGCGACAAACAGGCCAGGATGTTTGCGAATAAAGCTAATGCTAAAGCGCGGGCGATTATCGCGCTTTTCGCGGAGGTTAAGATCGTCGATGGTGGCGGTAAGCAGGCGCTGTATCTCGGTCATTTTTTGCCTTCATGAGAGTTGACAATACAGGGTGTCTGCCAATTTTAGGGGAGCCATCAGGCTGAAAAAAGTAACAGTCTGGCGCTAAAAGACTATAACAGTTGACTCCCCGCGACTTCACAGCGCTTTGATAATTTTTGCCGGGTTGCCGCCAACGACGACGTTAGCCGGGACGTCTTTCGTCACGACCGCGCCGGAGGCCACCACCACATTATCACCAATGGTGACGCCAGGGTTAATGACCGCCCGGCCACCAATCCAGACGTTATTTCCAATATTGACGGGTTTTCCAAACTCCACGCCGCTGTTTCGCTCCTCCGCATCCAGCGGGTGGGTTGCCGTATAAATATGAACACCCGGCGCGAGCATACAGTTATCGCCAATATGAACAGGGCAGACATCCAGCATTACGCAGTCGAAGTTAGCGTAAAAGTTTTTGCCCAGATAAATGTTATATCCGTAGTCGCAGCGGAAGCTCGGCTCTATATAAGCGCCTGCGCTTTGTCCGAGAAGTTCCGCCAGAATGTTCTGGCGTTCTGTTTTTTCATCAGGCGCAGTGTGGTTATAGCGGTAAACCAGATGGCGGGCCCGCAGTCGGTCAGCCCGTAATGTCTCATCGCCGGGGCGATAATGTTCACCGGCAATCATTTTCTGTTTTTCTAAGCTCACTGGAAACCTCTCTGGATGTTATTACCGCAGATTAATCGGAACTGGCCAGAAGGGGAACGTTCCCGGAAAGCCGATGTGACCATCGTCACAACATTGCTGTTGTTGAACGCGTTTTACACGGAGACCTGGCGTACGCACAGGGGGCATAACGGGATAGGTAAAACTCAGAACGAGGCGTAGAACTCTACAGACACCCTTCAAAGATTAACGGACAAATTTCCACACAGAAGTAGGGATTTTGTCATACAGCTTATTCATTGTTAGTTCAGCAAGACGATGGTCAGCGGCTGAATAAAATACCGCCAGTTCATTATCAGAAAGCTCGTATTTATTCTTTTCAATGACGCGTTCAAGCGTGTCAATTGACTGACAACGTCGTAAGCGCATCAAATAATCGATCTTTGTGAGTGGTTTATCAGACATAAATTCACCTTAGTAATTGTAATAATTTTAACAGGAAAGACTCACCGGGTTAGCTCTGCTCACGTTGACGAAACAGCGGAATAGCCGATTTCCCGATTTACGCCATTTTTGCAAATCCTGAGCGTTAATGCCGTAACTACTGAACAACATAAAGGTGTCGTCCAGGTATTCATCAATTTGCTCGATGAGCTTATTATCTTCATTGTACTTAATTTTATAATTAAGTGCGAAGGTTGCGATATGCTCTATCAGCTCATTCAACTGTAAATTGATGGCAGACGTTGGATCGTTTACCCAGCCATGGTTACTTTCATCAAGATTGGCAAGGCAGTCATGGTACAAGGATTCGCAGAGAAATTTCAACTGCGCGATATCATGCCTTTTTGGCGAGTACTCGTCCATAGCGCATCCCCTTCTGAGTGATTTCTTACTCACCGAACATCATTGTCGGGATGGATACAACTGACTTAGCTACATGAGTGCTGTGTTCCTGATAACCTAACTATAAGCCACTCCTTCCTGGATTTCATCGCGCTATTACGAAAAATTACAAATAAAACCGCAGGCTGGGGGCTTGAACGCAAATGGTCGTCCTGGACTCAACGTTTTTATCCAAATTAACGACGGTGCTTTATCGCTTCCTTACGTTTCATTGGCTTAGCAAAAATGATGAGAAAAGTTCAGATTAAGACTTATCTTTGTAAGAACTTCTTATTAGGAATATTCCTAATACTTTAAGCGGGGAAATGAAATTAAAAAAATCCCGATTTCACCGATTAAGTTATCAGTTAATTATGATATGTCTATTTAAGATGGCAGAAAATAAATTGAACCACAATAAGCGTAATTTATGATTTTTTCTGAAAATGAAAAAGGCCGCTAATGCGGCCTTTTTATCATGTGAAACCGGTATCAGTGAGGTTCTACCGAATGACTGTGTTCAACATCTTCATTCTTTCGGCTAAAGCGGCGGCGAACCACCACGAAGAACACCGGTACGAAGAAGATGGCCAATACGGTCGCGGTAACCATACCGCCCATAACACCAGTACCTACTGCGTTCTGCGCACCGGAGCCCGCTCCGGAACTGATAACCAGCGGCAGTACGCCGAGGATAAACGCCAGTGACGTCATCAGGATCGGGCGCAGACGCATACGAACCGCCTCAAGCGTCGCCTCAATAAGACCTTTGCCTTCTTTCTCCATCAGATCTTTGGCGAATTCAACGATAAGTATCGCGTTCTTCGCCGACAAGCCAATGGTTGTCAGCAGGCCTACCTGGAAGTAAACGTCGTTGGTCAACCCACGGAACGTCGCCGCAAGCAGCGCACCGATAACCCCGAGTGGAACCACCAGCATAACGGAGAACGGAATCGACCAGCTCTCGTACAGTGCCGCCAGACACAGGAAGACCACAATCAGTGAAATGGCGTACAGAGCAGGGGCCTGGTTACCGGACAGACGTTCCTGATAGGACATACCGGTCCAGTCATAGCCGATACCCGCAGGCAGTTTGCTCGCCAGCTCTTCCATCAGGTTCATGGCTTCACCGGTGCTTCGGCCCGGTGCAGCCTGACCCAGGATCTCCATCGATGGCAGACCGTTATAGCGTTCCAGACGCGGTGAACCGTATTCCCAGCGTGACGTTGAGAACGCCGAGAACGGAACCATCTGACCATTGCTGCCGCGCACGAACCAGCTGTTGATATCGTTCGGCAACATACGGTACTGCGCCTCTGACATCACGTACACTTTCTTCACACGACCGCGGTCGATGAAGTCGTTAACGTAGCTACCGCCCCAGGCTGCGCCCAGCGTGGTGTTGATGTCACTGATGGATACGCCAAGCGCCTGGGCTTTCTCCTGATCGATGTCGATTTTGTACTGCGGCGTATCTTCCAGGCCGTTTGGACGTACGCCGACCAGCAGGTCAGGGTGTTTAGCGACTTCACCAAACAGCTGGTTACGCGCCTGCGTCAGTTTCTCGTGACCGAGGCCACCCTGGTCAATCAGCTGGAAGTCGAAGCCGGTCGCGGTACCCAGTTCAACAATCGCTGGCAGGTTAAAGGCGAAGACCATCGCATCTTTAATCTGCGAGAAGGTGCCCATTGCACGGCCGGTGATGGCTTCAACCTTGTTCTTTTCGCCCGGACGTTCAGACCAGTCTTTCAGAGAAACGAAGGCAATACCGGTGTTCTGACCACGACCCGCAAAGCCAAAGCCGTTAACCGCAAACACGGATTCAACGTTGTCTTTCTCTTTGGTGAGATAGTAGTCCGTCACTTCATCCAGCACTTTCTGGGTACGCTCTTGCGAGGCACCTGCCGGAAGCTGCGCCATCGTCAGGAACACGCCCTGGTCTTCATCCGGCAGGAACGAGCTTGGCAGACGAACGAACAGGAAAGCCATGCCCACCACGATGATGATATAGAGCAGCAGGTAACGACCGGTGCTGCGCAGGATGTTACCCACGCTGTCGGTGTAGTGGTGCGTGCTTTTATCGAACATGCGGTTAAACCAGCCGAAGAACCCTTTGTGCTCGCCGTGACCGCCTTTCTGAATCGGCTTCAGCATGGTGGCACACAGGGCAGGGGTCAGGATCAACGCCACCAGCACCGACAGCGCCATCGCGGAAACGATGGTAATGGAGAACTGACGGTAAATCGCACCGGTAGAGCCCCCGAAGAAGGCCATCGGAATGAATACCGCAGACAGCACCATCGCGATACCAACCAGCGCGCCCTGGATCTGACCCATCGATTTACGGGTCGCTTCCTTCGGCGGTAGACCTTCTTCTGCCATGACACGCTCGACGTTCTCGACCACCACGATGGCGTCATCCACCAGCAGGCCGATGGCGAGCACCATCCCGAACATCGTCAGGGTGTTTATCGAGTAGCCAAATATCGACAGGATCGCAAAGGTCCCGAGCAATACCACCGGCACGGCAATCGTTGGGATAAGCGTCGCACGGAAGTTTTGCAGGAACAGGTACATAACCAGGAAGACGAGGATGATCGCCTCAACCAGCGTCTTAACCACTTCGTGAATCGAAATTTTGACGAACGGCGTGGTGTCGTACGGGTAAACGATTTTCAGACCTGACGGGAAGAACGGCTCCATCTTCTTCAGCTCTGCGCGGATCGCCGTGGCGGTGTCCAGGGCGTTAGCGCCTGTCGCCAGTTTGATACCCAGACCGGAAGCCGGCTTTCCGTTAAACTTCGCGATGATGTCGTAGTTCTCACCGCCCAGCTCGACTTTCGCCACGTCGCGCAGGCGAACCTGCGAACCGTCCTGATTCACCTTCAGCAGAATTTTGCTGAATTCATCGGCAGAGGTCAGACGGGTCTGCGCGATGATCGAGGCGTTAAGCTGCTGGCCCTTCACCGGCGGCGTACCGCCTAACTGACCGGCCGCTACCTGGGCGTTCTGCGCTTTAATCGCGCTGATCACGTCAACCGGGGTCAGCTGGAAGTTGTTCAGCTTGTTCGGATCCATCCAGATACGCATCGCGTACTGGGAACCGAAGAGCTGCACGTCACCCACACCGGAAGTACGGCTGATGGCGTCCTTCATGTTGGCGCCCACGTAGTCGGAAATATCCTCCTGCGTCATGGTGCCGTTGGTGTTGATAACCCCGACAACCATCAGGAAGCTGCTGGACGATTTCTCGACGCTCACGCCCTGCTGTTGTACTTCCTGCGGCAGCAAAGGCATCGCCAGCTGCAGTTTGTTCTGCACCTGAACCTGCGCAATGTCAGCATCCGTACCTGACTGGAAGGTCAGGGTGATCTGCACCGTACCGGTAGAGTCACTGTTTGAGGACATGTACATCAGGTTATCGATACCGTTCATGTTCTGTTCGATAACCTGGGTGACGGTGTCCTGCACCGTTTTCGCATCAGCCCCCGGGTAGGTTGCGGAAATTGTCACCGCCGGTGGCGCAATCGTTGGATATTGCGCGACAGGCAGCTTCAGGATCGCAAGTCCCCCGGCCAGCATGATGATAATGGCGATCACCCATGCAAATATGGGGCGATCGATAAAGAAATTAGGCATGTCTTAACGGCTCCTGTTTAAGTTAAGACTTGGTTTGTTCTGACTGGCCAGCGGCCGAAGCTTGTTGTTTATCGTCAGATTTCACTTCCTGTGCTTTAACCTGCGCGCCAGGACGAACTTTTTGCAAACCAGTAACAATCACGCGATCGCCATCTTTCAGACCTTCCGTCACCAGCCATTTATCGCCAATCGCCTGAGTGGCGGTGATATTGCGCGTTTCGACTTTGTCATCAGCCCCAACAACCAGCGCGCTCGCATCGCCGCGTGGCGTACGGGTCACACCCTGCTGTGGAACCAGAAGTGCGGTTGGATTTGTTCCTTCCTCCAGACGTGCGCGAACGAACATACCTGGCAGCAGATTTTTGTCAGGGTTCGGGAAAATCGCACGTAAGGTGATGGAACCGGTGGTCTGGTCGACCGTCACATCAGAGAATTCCAGGGTACCTTCCTGCGGGAACTTGATACCGTCGTTGGTAATCAGCTCCACTTTGGCTTTGCCGTTTTCCTGTTTCAGGGTGCCGTTAGCCAGCTCCTGTTTCAGGCGCAGGAAATCGTTGCTGGACTGCGTCACGTCAACGTAGATCGGATCGAGCTGCTGCACGGTCGCCAGCGCAGTGGTCTGACCGTTCTGCACCAGAGCCCCTTCCGTGACGGAAGACTTACCAATACGTCCGCTGATAGGGGAGGTCACTTTGGTATAGGCCAGATTAATGCGCGCGGTTTCGACGGCCGCTTTGGCTGCCACCACGGCTGCGTTAGCCTGCTGTGCATCTGCCAGGGCGGTATCGTAATCCTGTTGGCTGATGTACTTAGTGCCGAGCAGTTTTTGGTAGCGGTTCAACGTCAGCTGAGCAATTTTGGCCGCGGCCTGTGCTTTCGCCAGGTCTCCCTTCGCACTTTCATAAGAAGCCTGATAGGTTGCGGGATCAATCTGATACAGAGACTCACCGGCCTTCACATCACCGCCTTCGGTGAAGTTACGCTTCAGGATAATACCGCTAACCTGAGGACGCACTTCCGCAATGCGGTAAGCATTTGTACGGCCTGGTAATTCGGTGGTGATTTGTAGAGGTTCAGATTTGAGCGTAACAACGCCTACTTCTGGCGCCTGCTGAGCTCCTTGTTGAGCCGGTTTGTCGTCACATCCTGTTAGCGCTAAGCTGCCTGAGAGCATCAGAACGACCGCCAGAGGCGTTAACCCTCTGTTTTTGTTCATATGTAAACCTCGAGTGTCCGATTTCAAATTGATCAAGGGTCCTGAGTCTAAAACCCATTGCTGCGTTTATATTATCGTCATGCTATGGTACATACATTCACAAATGTATGTAAATCTGACTCCTGTAAATTCACCCACCTATGGCACGAAAAACTAAACAACAAGCGCTGGAAACCCGACAACACATTCTGGACGTGGCAATACGTTTGTTCTCGCAGCAGGGTGTTTCATCCACCTCGCTGGCGCAGATTGCTCAGGCTGCCGGTGTGACGCGAGGAGCGATTTACTGGCATTTTAAAGATAAGTCAGATCTGTTCAGTGAAATCTGGGAGCTTTCAGAGTCCAGCATTAGCGATCTCGAGAGTGAGTATCGGGCAAAATTCCCTGACGATCCACTCTCAGTATTGAGAGAAATATTAGTATATATCCTTGAAGCAACGGTAGTTGAAGAACGTCGCAGATTAATGATGGAGATTATTTTTCATAAATGCGAGTTCGTGGGCGAGATGGCGGTTGTGCAGCAGGCACAGCGCAGCCTAAGCCTGGAGAGCTACGACCGTATTGAACAGAACCTGAACCTTTGTATGCAGGCAAAACTATTACCGGCCAATCTCTTGACCCGACGAGCGGCAATCCTGATGCGCAGCTACATTTCAGGTCTGATGGAGAACTGGCTTTTCGCGCCGCAATCCTTTGACCTTAAAGAGGAAGCCCGCAGCTACGTGGCGATTTTACTGGAAATGCTGCAGCTCTGCCCCACGCTGCGCAGCGACGCGCCTTCGCTAACGCCCTGATCCCTTTCCAGGATTTATCTCAGAGGATAACGTTCGCGCTATTCTGCTTTCGGCGAGCGTGATATTCTTCACGCCGGACTATTTTCGGTCATCTTCTGACATCATTCACAACTATGCTGCCCATCAATCGCTCGCAACATCCTGTTTTTGCATTGCTCTTTGCGATGCTATTTTTCTTCGCCACGGCGCCGCTGACCTGGGCCCGCGCCGATAACAGCAACGATATTCCCTCGCGCGGCGATGTTCAGTCGCAGCTCGACACGCTGAACAAACAAAAAGATCTCTCCCCTCAGGAGAAACTCATCCAGCAGGATCTGACAGAAACGCTGGAAACGCTGGATAAAATTGAACGCGTAAAAGCAGAAACCGTCCAGCTTCGCCAGAAGGTGGCGCAGGCACCTGAAAACATGCGTAAGGCCACCGAAGCGCTGAATGCCCTCAGCGATGTGGATAACGACGACGAGACGCGCAAGACGCTCTCGACGCTCTCCTTACGTCAGCTCGAGTCCCGCGTGGCTCAACTGCTCGACGACCTGCAAACCGCACAGTCGGATCTCGCAACGTATAATAGCCAGCTTGTCTCTCTGCAGACCCAGCCCGAGCGCGTGCAAAACGCGATGTACGCCGCGTCTCAGCAGCTGCAGCAGATCCGCAACCGTCTGAACGGCACGACGGTCGGCGAAGGCACGCTGCGCCCTACGCAGCAAACCCTGCTGCTGGTTCAGCAGACCTTGCTCAATGCGCAAATCGAACAGCAGCGTAAAAGCCTTGAAGGGAATACGGTGCTGCAGGACACGCTTCAGAAACAGCGTGATTACGTCACCGCGAATATTAATCGCCTGGAACACCAGCTTCAGCTGCTGCAGGAAGCGGTTAACAGCAAGCGCCTGACGCTAACGGAAAAAACCGCCCAGGAGGCCGTATCGCCTGACGAAACCGCCCGCATTCAGGCGAATCCGCTGGTTAAACAGGAGCTCGAGGCCAACCACCAGCTGAGCCAGCGCCTGATACTGGCAACGGAAAACGGCAACTCGCTGGTTCAGCAAAATATCAAAGTGAAGAACTGGCTGGATCGCGCCCTGCAGGCTGAACGCAACATCAAAGAGCAGATCGCGGTCCTGAAGGGCAGCCTCCTGCTGTCGCGTATTCTCTACCAGCAGCAGCAGACGCTTCCGTCCGCCGACGAGCTGGAGGACATGACCAACCGCATTGCGGATTTACGTCTGGAACAGTTTGACGTCAACCAGCAGCGCGATGCCCTTTTTCAGAGCGATACCTTTGTCGCCAAAATTGAAGAGGGGCATTCCAGCGACGTGAACCCGGAAGTGCACGACGCGCTGCTCCAGGTCGTGGATATGCGTCGCGAGCTGCTGGACCAGCTCAATAAACAGCTGGGCAACCAGCTGATGATGGCCATTAACCTGCAAATCAACCAGCAGCAGCTGGTGAGCGTCTCGAAAAGTCTGCAGGAAATCCTGACCCAGCAGATTTTCTGGGTGAACAGCAACAAGCCGATCGACTGGGACTGGGTCAAATCCTTCCCTGAGACGCTGAAAACGCAGATCAAGAGCATGAAGATCACCGTAAACTGGGAGAAAGCCTGGCCTGCGGTAATGATTGCTTTCCTGGCCGGTTTACCGCTGCTGCTGATTGCCGGCCTGATCCGCTGGCGTCTGGGCTGGCTGAAAAAATACCAGGCGAAGCTGGCCTCCGAAGTAGGGCAGCTGCGCAACGATAGCCAGCTCCATACGCCAAAAGCGATTCTGATCGATCTCATCCGCGCCCTGCCGGTGTGCCTGATTATTCTGGCCGTGGGGCTGATTCTGCTCACCATGCAGCTCAACGTCAGCGATCTGCTGTGGGCGTTCAGTAAAAAACTGGCGCTGTTCTGGCTGGTGTTTGGCGTGTGCTGGAAGGTGCTGGAAAAAGACGGCGTGGCGGTGCGTCATTTCAACATGCCTGCGCAGCTGACCAGCCACTGGCGTCGGCAGATTGTGCGCATCAGCCTCGCGCTTCTGCCGCTGCACTTCTGGTCGGTTGTCTCTGAACTTTCCCCGCTGCATCTGATGGATGATGTGCTGGGCCAGCTGGTGATCCTGCTGAACCTGCTGCTGATTGCGATCCTGATGTGGCCGATGTGCCGTGACAGCTGGCGTGATAAAGAGTCCCACAATATTCGCCTGGTCACCGTGACGGTGCTGGCGATCATTCCGCTGGCGCTGATGGTGTTGACGGCAACGGGTTACTTCTATACCACGCTGCGCCTGTCCGGGCGCTGGATTGAAACGGTCTATCTGGTGATCGTCTGGAACCTGCTTTATCAGACCGTGCTGCGCGGCCTGAGCGTGGCGGCCCGCCGCATTGCCTATCGCCGCGCCATTGCGCGTCGTCAGCATCAGGTGAAAGAGGGGGCGGAAGGCGCGGAGCCACAGGAAGAGCCGACCATCGCGCTGGAGCAGGTTAACCAGCAGACGCTGCGCATTACCATGCTGGTGATGATCGCCCTGTTTGCGGTGATGTTCTGGGCTATCTGGTCCGATCTTATTACCGTTTTCGCCTATCTCGATAGTATTACCCTCTGGCAATACAACGGTACCGAAGCGGGCGCTGCGGTCATGAAAAGCGTGACCATGGGCAGCCTGCTGTTTGCGCTGGTGTCGTCGGTGGTCGCCTGGGCGCTGATCCGCAACCTGCCAGGCCTGCTTGAAGTGCTGCTCCTGTCACGTCTGAATCTCCGCCAGGGGGCGTCCTACGCCATTACCACGATCCTCAACTACGTGATCATTATTGTTGGGGCGATGACGGTCTTTGGCTCGCTTGGCGTCTCGTGGGATAAACTGCAGTGGCTGGCGGCGGCCCTCTCGGTCGGTCTTGGTTTTGGCCTGCAGGAGATCTTCGGTAACTTCGTGTCCGGCCTGATCATCCTGTTCGAACGTCCGGTACGTATCGGCGATACCGTCACTATCGGCACGTTCTCGGGAACTGTCAGCAAGATCCGTATCCGCGCTACCACCATTACCGACTTCGATCGTAAAGAGGTGATCATCCCGAACAAAGCGTTCGTGACAGAGCGTCTGATCAACTGGTCGCTCTCGGATACGGTAACGCGCGTGGTGATCCGCCTGGGCGTAGCCTATGGATCGGATCTGGATAAGGTGAAAGAGGTGTTGCTGAAGGCGGCGTCTGAGCATCCGAAAGTGATGCACGATCCGGCTCCGGCGGTGTTCTTTACCACCTTTGGGCCGAGTACGCTGGATCACGAGCTGCGTTTATACGTGCGAGAACTGCGCGACCGCAGCTACACGGTGGATGAACTTAACCGTTCTATCGATCGGCTGTGCCGTGAAAACGATATTAATATCGCCTTCAACCAGCTTGAGGTTCACCTGCGTAACGAGAAAGGTGATGAGCATACGGAAGTGAAGCGCGACATTAAGGGCGACGACCCGACTCCGGCTTAATCTATTTTCCCTCTCCCCCTGGGAGAGGGTTAGGGTGAGGGGGAAGTTTCCCCTCAAAATCCCGCCGTACAATCTCCAGTGCCTTAAGCACCGTCCCGGCGGGGATCTCATTATTCTCCAGCAGCATAATCAAATCGACGGCCAGCTTGACCTCATCGGGTGCATTTTCCAGTGACATGGGTGTGGCTCCTGTTAACGGGTCAAACGTTCGATCACATGCTCAATCTCATCCAGCGCCTGACGGCAGCGGACTATACGTCCTTCCAGCGCGCTAATCTCGCGCATCAATAGCTGCTGCTCTTCCAGCGTTTCGCTGTGGTTCAGACGCACTTCGCGTTCGCGCTTCATCTCAAACAGCCGGCGCTCAAACTCCTGGTTCTCCAGCCGCTTGCGCTGCCATTTACCGAGTCCCGGCGAGGCGCTGTCCCAAGCGCGCAGCGGCCAGGCGGTAATCTCGCGATGCAGGGCGGTGATCTGCTCAGTGAGATGCTCTGCAAGCCACGCCACCTGCTCCTGCTGTTCACTCTCAACCGCATGGCGAAGCTCGTCGAGGTTCGTCTGCGCTTCAGCAAGGTAATCCTGAATGACGGTGCTGCGGGTACGAAAAAGCTGCCGGTCAAAGCGCGGCTTCAGCGTGGCGTGCCCCATTAGCGGCGTGGCCTGCTCCCGCAGAGCAATCAGCTGATTTTGCAGCCTCTCAAGAAGCAGTGCTGTTTTCAAGGCGCTCTCCAGTGGTAAAGTAGCCGTTCAGTTTGATAACGATTCGCATTATGAAGCGTACTATTTTAATCATCATTGGCTGGCTTGCGGTAGTGCTTGGCACGCTGGGGGTGTTTTTACCCTTGCTGCCGACCACGCCATTTATCCTGCTGGCGGCCTGGTGCTTCGCCCGCTCGTCGCCGCGTTTTCACCACTGGCTGCTCTACCGCTCATGGTTTGGCGGCTATCTGCGGCACTGGCAAAAACACCGGGCCATGCCGCCCGGCGCGAAGCCGCGCGCGATCGCAGTGATTCTCATCACCTTCGCTATTTCATTATGGCTCGTGAAAATGATGTGGGTACGTATTCTGCTGCTGGCGATCCTGACCTGCCTGCTTTTCTTTATGTGGCGGATCCCCGTGGTTGATGAAAAGCAACAAAAGCACTGAAGCCTCATCATGGCTGTTGCAATTATCACGCGCAGCCAGTAAATTCGACCGTTTTCGAGCACAGGTGCGCCTGGTCAAAGGTTAAACAATTGTTGCCTTGGCCGACTCGTTGCGCGCTGTGAGTAACACTGTTTCATTTAGGCAAAACCGATGACCGCAACTGCACAGCAGCTTGAATATCTGAAAAACAGCATCAAAAGCATCCAGGACTATCCAAAGCCTGGCATTCTTTTCCGTGATGTCACCAGCTTGCTGGAAGACCCGAAAGCGTACGCGCTCAGCATTGAACTGCTGGTCGAGCGTTATAAAAACGCCGGGATCACCAAAGTAGTAGGTACCGAAGCCCGTGGCTTCCTGTTTGGCGCACCGGTTGCGCTGGCAATGGGCGTGGGTTTTGTGCCGGTGCGTAAGCCGCGCAAGCTGCCGCGTGAAACCATCGCAGAAAGTTACGAACTGGAGTACGGCACCGATCAGCTTGAGATCCACGTTGACGCGATCAAGCCTGGCGACAAAGTGCTGGTGGTTGACGATCTGCTGGCGACCGGCGGCACCATTGAAGCGACCGTGAAGCTGATCCGCCGTCTGGGTGGCGAAGTGACCGACGCGGCCTTCATCATCAACCTGTTCGATCTCGGCGGTGAACAGCGCCTGGAAAAACAGGGTATTACCAGCTACAGCCTGGTGCCTTTCCCGGGTCACTAATCCCGGTTTTCACAACCTCGCTCAATGGGTGAGGTTGTGATAGCATTCCCCTCCATAAATTCACCTTCCAGCGTTGCAGAGCCTGCCCATGAGTTATCAGGTGTTAGCCCGTAAATGGCGACCACAAACCTTTGCTGACGTTGTCGGTCAGGAACATGTGCTGACGGCCCTGGCGAACGGCTTGTCGCTAGGTCGCATCCATCACGCCTATCTTTTTTCCGGCACCCGCGGCGTCGGTAAGACCTCTATTGCCCGTTTGCTGGCAAAAGGTCTCAACTGCGAAACCGGGATCACCGCCACGCCGTGCGGCGTGTGTGATAACTGTCGGGAGATCGAGCAGGGGCGTTTTGTCGATCTGATCGAGATCGACGCCGCTTCGCGTACCAAAGTGGAAGATACGCGCGACCTGCTGGACAACGTCCAGTACGCCCCGGCGCGCGGCCGCTTCAAGGTCTACCTGATCGATGAAGTGCACATGCTGTCGCGCCACAGCTTTAACGCCCTGCTGAAGACGCTGGAAGAGCCGCCCGCGCACGTGAAGTTCCTGCTGGCGACTACCGATCCGCAAAAGCTGCCGGTCACGATTTTATCGCGCTGCCTGCAGTTCCACCTGAAGGCGCTGGACGTTGAGCAGATCCGCGCGCAGCTTGAGCATATTCTTGATGAAGAGAAGATTGTCCACGAACCGCGCGCCCTGCAGCTGCTGGCCCGCGCGGCGGACGGCAGCCTGCGTGATGCGTTAAGCCTGACCGACCAGGCGATTGCCAGCGGTGACGGGAAGCTTTCCACCGAGGCGGTCAGCACCATGCTCGGCACGCTGGATGACGATCAGGCGCTGTCGCTTATCGAAGCGATGATTGCCGCCAACGGCGAACGCGTGATGTCGCTGGTGAATGCCGCCGCTGCCCGGGGTATTGAATGGGAAGGACTGCTGGTTGAGATGCTCAGCCTGCTGCACCGCGTGGCGATGCTGCAGCTTTCTCCGTCCGCCATCGGTGCGGATATGGCTACCATTGAACAGCGGATGCGTGAGCTCGCGCGCACCGTGCCGCCTGCCGACGTGCAGCTGTATTACCAGACGCTGCTGATTGGCCGCAAAGAGTTACCGTTCGCGCCGGACCCGAGGATGGGCGTTGAAATGACGCTGCTGCGCGCGCTGGCGTTTCATCCGCGTATGCCATTGCCGGAGCCGGAAGTGCCGCGGCAGTCTTTCGCGCCGGTCGCCCCTACGGCGGTGATGTCGCCGCAGCAGGTCCCACCGCAGACGACACCGCCGCCGCAGCAAAACGTGCCGCTGTCGGATGCCACCAGTTCGGTGCTTGCCGCACGCAGTCAGCTGCAGCGTGCGCAAGGAGTAACCAAACCAAAAAAGAGTGAACCGGCAGCGCCAGGAAGAGCGCGGCCGGTGAACAACGCCGCGCTTGAACGACTGGCCTCGGTAACGGAGCGCGTACAGTCGCGTCCGGCACCATCCTCGCTCGAGCAGAAAGCCCCGGTGAAAGAAGAGGCTTACCGCTGGAAGGCAACCACCATCACCGAAGCGGTGAAGGAAGAGGTCGCCACGCCGAAAGCGCTGAAAAAGGCGCTGGAGCATGAAAAAACGCCGGAGCTTTCCGCGAAGCTTGCCGAAGAGTCCATCGCGCGCGACGCCTGGGCCGCCGAGGTCAGTAAGCTCCAGCTGCCGAAGCTGGTCGAGCAGGTCGCGCTGAACGCCTGGAAAGAGCAGGACGGCAATCAGGTACGTCTGCACCTGCGTCCAGGCCAACGGCACCTCAATTCCCCTAGCGCGCAAAAGGCGCTGGCCGAGGCGCTCGCCGCATTACAGGGTGCGCCGGTTGAATTGACTATCATTGAAGATGATAATCCGGCAGTGAAAACGCCGCTCGAGTGGCGCCAGGCCATTTATGAAGAGAAGCTCGCGCAGGCGCGCGAGGCGATAATTGCGGATAACAACATTCAGACCCTGCGCCGGTTCTTCGACGCCGATCTGGATGAAGAGAGTATTCGCCCCATTTGATCGTGAGTCTGACTTACGGTTGTAATCCCTTAAACGTGAAAGAAGAGAGAAGCCTATGTTTGGTGGAAAAGGCGGTCTGGGTGGCCTGATGAAGCAGGCTCAGCAGATGCAGGAAAAAATGCAGAAGATGCAGGAAGAGATCGCTCAGCTGGAAGTCACGGGTGAGTCCGGAGCCGGTCTGGTCAAGGTGACCATCAACGGTGCGCACAACTGCCGTCGCGTTGAAATCGACCCGAGCCTGCTCGAAGACGACAAAGAGATGCTGGAAGATCTGGTTGCAGCCGCGTTTAACGATGCTGCGCGCCGTATCGACGAAACTCAGAAAGAGAAAATGGCCTCCGTTTCCAGCGGCATGCAGCTGCCGCCTGGCTTCAAGATGCCATTCTGATGCAAACCAGTCCGCTGCTCACGCAGTTAATGGAAGCACTGCGCTGCCTGCCGGGCGTTGGCCCGAAGTCGGCGCAGCGCATGGCGTTTACGCTATTGCAGCGCGACCGCAGCGGCGGGATGCGCCTGGCGCAGGCTTTAACCCGCGCCATGTCAGAAATTGGTCACTGTGCGGATTGCCGTACCTTTACCGAGCAGGACGTGTGTAACATCTGTACGAACCCGCGTCGTCAGGAAAACGGCCAGATTTGCGTGGTGGAGAGTCCAGCGGACATCTACGCCATCGAACAAACCGGGCAGTTTTCCGGGCGCTATTTCGTGCTGATGGGGCATCTCTCCCCGCTGGACGGTATTGGCCCGGACGATATCGGTCTTGACCGCCTTGAACAGCGTCTTGAGTCCGAAACGATCAAAGAGGTGATCCTCGCCACTAACCCCACGGTGGAAGGGGAGGCAACCGCCAACTACATCGCCGAGCTGTGCTCGCAGTATGGCGTTGACGCCAGCCGCATCGCCCACGGCGTGCCGGTCGGCGGCGAGCTGGAGATGGTGGACGGCACCACGCTGTCACACTCTCTGGCCGGACGTCACAAGATTATTTTCTGACCAAACGGAGGCTGCGCGCGCGGCCTCCGCTTGAAAATTTCCCCCCGTATCCCCATCTCTCACTCAACGTTTTAAAACCCCATTAAATGGCATTGTTGAGGTCGACATAGATGAAAGGACAAGAAACCCGTGGTTTCCAGTCAGAAGTAAAACAGCTTCTGCACCTGATGATCCATTCCCTGTATTCCAACAAAGAAATTTTCCTGCGTGAGCTGATTTCCAACGCCTCGGATGCGGCGGACAAGCTGCGCTTCCGCGCGCTGTCTAACCCGGACCTGTACGAAGGCGACGGCGAGCTGCGCGTGCGCGTCTCGTTTAATAAAGAGAACCGCACTCTGACTATCGCCGATAACGGCATCGGGATGAACCGCGACGAGGTGATCGACCACCTCGGGACCATCGCGAAATCCGGCACCAAGGCGTTCCTGGAGTCCATGGGCTCAGACCAGGCGAAAGATAGCCAGCTGATCGGCCAGTTCGGCGTCGGTTTCTACTCGGCGTTCATCGTGGCGGATAAAGTCACCGTGCGCACCCGCGCGGCGGGCGACAGCGCTGAAAACGGCGTGCTGTGGGAATCCAAAGGGGAAGGCGAATACACCGTTGATGACATCACTAAAGCGGACCGCGGCACCGAAATCACCCTGCACCTGCGTGAAGGCGAAGATGATTTCCTGAACGACTGGCGCGTGCGCTCCATCATCAGCAAATATTCCGACCATATCGCCCTGCCGGTTGAGATTGAAAAACAGGAAGAGAAGGACGGTGAAGCCATTGTTTCCTGGGAGAAAATCAATAAGGCGCAGGCGCTGTGGACGCGCAACAAGGCTGAAATTAAGGACGACGAGTACAACGAATTCTACAAGCACATCGCCCACGATTTTACCGACCCGCTGACCTGGAGCCACAACCGTGTGGAAGGCAAGCAGGAGTACACCAGCCTGCTGTACATCCCGGCACAGGCGCCGTGGAACATGTGGAACCGCGATCACAAGCACGGCCTGAAGCTGTACGTGCAGCGCGTCTTCATCATGGACGATGCCGAGCAGTTCATGCCGAACTACCTGCGCTTCGTGCGTGGTCTGATAGATTCCAACGACCTGCCGCTGAACGTCTCCCGTGAAATTCTGCAGGACAGCGCCGTCACCCGTAACCTGCGCAACGCCCTGACTAAACGTGCGCTGCAGATGCTGGAAAAACTGGCGAAAGACGATGCGGAAAAATATCAGACCTTCTGGAAACAGTTCGGTCTGGTGCTGAAAGAAGGCCCGGCTGAAGACATGGCGAACGTTGAAACCATCGCCAAACTGCTGCGCTTCGCCTCTACGCACACCGACTCCTCCGCCCAGACCGTGTCGCTGGAAGAGTACGTCTCCCGCATGAAAGAAGGGCAGGAGAAGATCTACTACATCACCGCCGACAGCTACGCCGCGGCGAAGAGCAGCCCGCACCTGGAGCTGCTGCGTAAGAAAGGCATCGAAGTGCTGCTGCTTTCTGACCGCATCGACGAGTGGATGATGAACTACCTGACCGAGTTCGACGGCAAGGCGTTCCAGTCCGTTGCCAAAGCCGACGAGTCTATCGACAAGCTGGCGGATGAAGTTGACGAAAGCGCGAAAGAAGCCGAGAAGGCGCTGGAGCCGTTCATTGATCGCGTGAAAACCCTGCTGGGCGAGCGCGTGAAAGAGGTACGTTTCACCCACCGTCTGACCGACACCCCGGCTATTGTCACCACCGATGCCGACGAAATGAGCACCCAGATGGCGAAGCTGTTCGCGGCGGCGGGCCAGGCGGTACCGGAAGTGAAATATATCTTTGAGCTTAATCCGGATCATCCGCTGGTGAAACGCGCGGCGGATACCCAGGACGACGCCCGCTTTGCCGAGTGGGTTGAACTCCTGCTGGATCAGTCCCTGCTGGCCGAGCGCGGCACGCTGGAAGATCCTAACCTGTTCATTAAACGTGTGAATGCGCTGCTGCTGGCGTAATTGACCACGCCTCCCCTGGTCTTCTCCCTCTCCCTGTGGGAGAGGGCCGGGGTGAGGGCACCAGACCGCACGACTCCAAATAATCACCCCTCATTAACCGTTTCAGCCTTCCTCCCTTCCTTGAGCGATGCCCGTTCTGGTGGTATTGTTTAGCGCTTTTGAAAAATTGAAACGACTTTTGAGGGGATTTTCGCAATGCGTATTATTCTGCTTGGCGCTCCGGGCGCGGGTAAAGGAACTCAGGCTCAGTTCATCATGGAGAAATACGGTATTCCGCAAATCTCCACCGGTGATATGCTGCGCGCCGCTGTTAAATCTGGCTCCGAGCTGGGTAAACAGGCGAAAGACATCATGGACGCAGGCAAGCTGGTGACCGACGAGCTGGTGATTGCTCTGGTTAAAGAGCGCATTGCTCAGGAAGACTGCCGTAACGGTTTCCTGCTGGACGGCTTCCCACGCACCATTCCTCAGGCTGACGCCATGAAAGAAGCGGGCATCAACGTGGACTACGTTCTGGAGTTTGACGTACCGGACGAGCTGATCGTTGACCGTATCGTTGGCCGTCGCGTACACGCTGCTTCTGGCCGCGTTTACCACATCAAATTCAACCCACCTAAGGTTGAAGGCAAAGATGACGTGACCGGCGAAGAGCTGACTACCCGTAAAGACGATCAGGAAGAGACCGTGCGTAAACGCCTGGTGGAATACCATCAGATGACCGCGCCGCTGATCGGCTACTACACCAAAGAAGCGCAGGCGGGTAACACCAAATACGCCAAAGTTGACGGCACCAAAGCCGTGGCTGACGTACGTGCAGAGCTGGAAAAAATCCTCGGCTAATCGCGCGCCTCTCACCCGGTCTTCCGGGTGAGAAATATTCTCATCTTACCTATTACAGCAATGGGTTTCGTTTAAACGCATTTCCGCTACAATTGACAACCTATCAAATGGTTAAGAGGCGTGAATGAGTCAGGCGAAAACCGGCATCCTGCTTGCCAATCTGGGCACTCCAGAAGCACCTACATCAGACGCGGTAAAACGCTACCTGCGACAATTTTTAAGCGACACGCGCGTCGTGGATTTCCCGCGACTGCTGTGGTGGCCGCTGCTGCGTGGCGTCATTCTGCCGATTCGTTCCCCGCGCGTCGCCAAACTCTATCAGTCCGTCTGGATGGAAGAGGGCTCGCCGCTGATGGTCTACAGCCGTCGCCAGGAAAAAGCGCTGGCCGCCCGCCTGCCGGATATGCCCGTCGCGCTCGGCATGAGCTATGGAAAACCGTCCCTGGAAAGCGCGGTGGAATCCCTGCTGGCGCAGGGCGTGGACCATATCGTGGTGCTGGCGCTCTACCCGCAATACTCCTGCTCGACGGTGGCCGCCGTCTGGGACGAGCTGGCGCGAATACTGGCGACCCGCCGCCGCATTCCGGGCGTGACCTTTATTCGCGACTACGCGGATAACGATCTCTATATCAAGGCGCTCGCCAACAGCGCGCGCGCGTCGTTTGAAAAACACGGCGAGCCTGATCTGCTGCTGCTCTCCTATCACGGGATCCCGCAGCGCTTCGCCAATGAAGGGGATGATTACCCGCAGCGCTGCCGCGATACCACCCGCGAGCTGGTCTCCGCCCTTGGCCTGCCGCCTGAGAAGGTGATGATGACCTTCCAGTCGCGCTTCGGCCGCGAGCCGTGGCTGACGCCGTACACCGATGAAACCCTTAAAATGCTGGGTGAGAAAGGCGTGAAGCACATCCAGGTAATGTCGCCGGGCTTCTCGGCTGACTGTCTGGAAACGCTGGAGGAGATCGCGGTGCAAAACCGGGAATTTTTCCTGGAGGCTGGTGGCGAAAAGTACGAGTACATTCCGGCGCTTAACGACTCGCCTGAGCATATCGACATGATGGTCTCGCTGGTAACGAACGGTCGCTAATCGCACTTCGGGCCGGGTTTGTGCTACCATTCCCGGCCCATATTCTTCGTACAGTTCAGACCATGAAATTTCCCGGTAAACGCAAATCCAAACACTACTTCCCCGTCGATGCCCGCGATCCGCTCCTGCAGCAAATCCAGCCAGAAAATGAAACCAGCGCGGCCTGGGTCGTCGGTATCGACCAGACGCTGGTGGACATTGAAGCGAAAGTGGATGATGCGTTTGTCGCCCGTTATGGTCTGAGTGCCGGCCACTCGCTGGTCATTGAAGACGACGTTGCCGAAGCGTTGTATCAGGAGCTGGTGCGCGAAAACCTGATTACCCATCAGTTCGCCGGCGGTACCATCGGCAATACCATGCACAACTACTCCGTGCTGGCCGACGACCGCTCGGTGCTGCTCGGCGTGATGTGCAGCAACATTGAAATCGGCGGCTACGCCTACCGCTATCTGTGCAACACCTCCAGCCGCACCGATTTGAACTACCTGCAGGGCGTCGACGGCCCGATTGGCCGCTGCTTTACCCTGATCGGTGAATCCGGCGAGCGCACCTTCGCCATCAGCCCGGGTCATATGAACAAGCTGCGCGCCGAGAGTATTCCGGAAGAGGTGATTGCGGGTGCCTCGGCGCTGGTGCTGACTTCCTATCTGGTGCGCTGTAAGCCGGGCGAGCCGATGCCGGAAGCGACCATGAAAGCGATTGAGTACGCGAAGAAGTACGACGTGCCCGTCGTTCTTACGCTGGGTACTAAATTCGTTATCGCCGATAATCCTGAATGGTGGCAGGCGTTCCTGAAAGAGCACGTCTCGATTCTGGCGATGAACGAAGAAGAGGCCGAAGCGCTGACCGGCGAAAGCGATCCGCTGCTGGCGTCCGATAAAGCGCTGGACTGGGTGGATCTGGTGCTCTGCACCGCGGGTCCGGTTGGGCTGTATATGGCAGGCTTCACGGAAGAAGAGAGCAAACGCAAAACCCAGCACCCGCTGCTGCCCGGCGCGATTGCCGAGTTTAACCAGTACGAGTTCAGCCGCGGCATGCGTTATAAAGATTGCATTAACCCGCTGCGCATCTACTCGCACATCGCCCCTTACATGGGCGGACCGGAGAAGATCATGAACACCAACGGCGCGGGCGACGGCGCGCTGGCCGCGCTGCTGCACGACATTACCGCCAATGCCTACCACAAAACCAACGTGCCGAATTCCAGCAAGCATAAGTTCAGCTGGCTGACCTATTCGTCGCTGGCGCAGGTATGCAAGTACGCCAACCGCGTAAGCTATCAGGTGCTGAACCAGCACTCACCGCGCTTAACGCGTGGCCTGCCTGAACGGGAAGACAGCCTCGAAGAGGCTTATTGGGACAGGTAAAATAAAAACGGCAACCCAGGTTGCCGTTTTTAGTGTTTATTCCCTCTCCCTGTGGGAGAGGGCAAGGGTGAGGGGACCAGATCGCACCAAACTTACCCCGTAACCGCCTCTTCAACCGGTGGTTTCTCCAGCAGCGTCAGCATGGTGTTAGCAATCTCGCGCTCGCCCATCACCACTTTATCTGCACCGCGATCGGTAATGTACTCCACCTCGTCGTCATAGTGCGCCCGGGCGATAATCTCAATCGTTGGGCACTTCGCGCGCGCGGAGGCCACAATCTCACCCGCTTCATAGCCGTTGGGTATGGTCAGCAGCAGCCAGCGGGCGCAGTCCAGATGCGCCAGATTCATGATCTCTTCGTTCGCCGCGTTGCCCAGTACCGCACGAATACCGCGCTCGCGAAGCTCGTCGACGCGGGTGCGTGAGGTTTCAATCACCACCAGCGGAATGCCCTGCGCCATCAGCTTCTCGCCGAGCAGGCTGCCCACGCGGCCAAAGCCGACCAGCAGGGCATGATTGCAAATATCAACCGGGATCTGCTTCTCTTCTTCGATGGCTTCTTCAAGCGTCTGCTCTTCCAGCGTTTCGGTTTTATCGAGGTATTTTTCCAGCAGGGCAAACAGCACCGGGTTCAGCATAATCGACAGGATCGCCCCCGCCAGCACCAGGTTTTGTCCCGCCTGCGGCAGCAGGTTCAGGGCCATGCCCAGACCGGCCAGAATAAAGGCGAACTCACCGATCTGCGCCAGGCTGGCGGCAATAGTCAGCGCCGTCCGCGGTGAGTGGCCGAACATCCGCACCAGGAAGAAGGCGGCAAGCGACTTACCAAAAATAATGATCGCCAGCGTGCCCAGCACGGCCAGCGGCTGCTGGATCAGCACCAGCGGATCGAACAGCATCCCGACGGAGACGAAGAACAGCACGGCAAACGCATCGCGCAGCGGCAGCGTATCGTGCGCCGCACGGTGGCTCAGCTCTGACTCGTTCAACACCATCCCGGCGAAGAACGCGCCCAGGGCAAAGGAGACATCAAACAGCTCAACGGCACCAAAGGCGATACCCAGCGCCAGCGCCAGTACGGAGAGGGTGAACAGCTCGCGGGAGCCGGTCGCCGCGCTGCGGGACATGATCCACGGTACCAGACGGCGGCCCACCAGCATCATGATGGCGATAAACGCCACAACCTTACCGATGGTGATGCTCATATCCAGCGCCAGCGAGGCGAAGCCGACATTGTCTTTTTCCATCATCCCGGCGACGGCGGGCAGCAGCACCAGCGTCAGGACCATGACCAGATCTTCAACAATCAGCCAGCCAATCGCGATCTGCCCGCGCTGGCTGTCAATCAGCTGTCTCTCCTCAAGCGCGCGCAGCAGCACCACGGTACTGGCGGTTGAGAGACACAGCCCAAATACGATGCCGGTCATGAGCGACCAGCCCAGCACGGCCGAAAGCGCCATCCCAAGCAGCGTCGCCACCCCTATCTGGGCGATCGCTCCCGGTATGGCAATCGACTTTACCGCCATCAAATCCTTCAGGGAAAAATGCAGACCGACGCCAAACATCAGCAGAATCACGCCCAATTCCGCCAGCTCAGGGGCCAGTTTGGTATCCGCAACAAAACCTGGGGTAAACGGTCCCGCCAGCACACCTGCCAGCAGATAACCGACAAGAGGAGAAATACGCAGTTTATTGGCAATCATGCCGAGGATAAAAGCGAGCACAAGTCCACCAACAATGGTGGTGATAAGCGGTGTGGCGTGGTGCATTCCGTCTCCTTTCGTTGTGGGTGTTCCTTTTTGGTGAAAAACCAAAAAACCGAGTAATAGTTTATGACAATTTTTACCCTTATGTTTATGAATAATTGTTGAAGTTTGAATAAAACAGCAATATGCACGTAAAAAAGCGCATTTTGATAAATTCAGCGAGTGGAGAAAGAAGAAACCCTTATGGCATCAGGGTGTCAGGCAGCCAAAGTCAAACTTTGGCTGCCCGTAATTTACGCTTTGTGGCGGTTATCAGGCAGGAATATGGTCAACATCCCAAGAAGTGGCAGGAAAGCGCAGATTTTATAAACCAGGAAGATGCTGGTGTGATCCGCAACCATCCCTAAAACCGCTGCCCCAAGCCCCCCCATGCCGAAAGCGAAACCGAAAAACAGTCCGGAAACCATACCGATACGTCCGGGCAGCAGCTCCTGGGCATAGACCAGAATGGCGGAAAACGCGGAGGCGAGGATAAAACCAATAATCACGGTTAAAATGCCCGTCCATTCAAGGCTGGCGTACGGCAAAATGAGGGTAAAGGGCGCCACGCCGAGGATAGAGCCCCAAATGACATATTTCCGCCCGATCTTATCACCCACGGGCCCGCCAATGACCGTACCGGCCGCGACGGCGAACAGGAAGGCAAACAGGTGGATCTGCGCGTTTTGTACCGATAATCCGAATTTCTGCATCAGATAAAAGGTGTAATAGCTGCTGATGCTCGCCATATAGAAGTATTTCGAGAAAATCAGCACCAGAAGGACGGAAACCGCCAGGATAACCTTATTGCGCGGCAGGGGATTGATAACCTTCGCTTTAGGTTTTCCTTTATTCACGCGATGCTGAGCGGCATACCAGCGGCTAATCTGTGCCAGCACGATAATCGCCAGCAGCGCGGCCAGAACAAACCACGCCACGTTGCCTTTACCGTACGGGGCAATAATCACCGCGGCCAGCAGCGGGCCGAGAGAGCTACCAAAATTACCGCCCACCTGGAAAAGTGACTGCGCCAGGCCATGACGACCACCGGACGCCATGCGCGCCACGCGGGAAGACTCCGGATGGAACACGGACGAGCCTGTACCTACCAGCGCGGCGGCAATCAGCACGGCTTCAAAACTCCCGGCCATGGCCAGCAGCACCAGGCCGCTTAGGGTAAAGCACATGCCTATGGGCAGCGACCACGGCATAGGATGTTTATCCGTCCAGTAGCCCACCACCGGCTGCAGCAGCGAGGAAGCCAGCTGGAAGGTCAGGGTGATCATCCCGATCTGCACGAAGGTTAAGGAAAATTCGGACTGCAGCAGCGGGTAAATTGCCAGAATCAACGACTGGATCATATCGTTGAGCAGGTGCGAGAGACTGATTGCGCCTAAGACTTTAAAGGAGGTGCGCGACGCCGGCGCGCCCGGAACGGGCTGAGTTGATTCACTGATTGCCATAAATACCACGTTTTGTTAGCAGAAGTGCAGGGAGTAATTATTATCCGACTAACATACCCGCCCGGGACATTTGAAGAAAGTCGCAATTCTGAAAACTTATTTGTCTATTCTTATTAGTCACTGTAATTTCTGCCTTTGTCTATTGGTCAGGGAGAGAGAAGATGAAGTTAATGAAGCGGGGCGTCGCGCTGGCGCTCATCGCGGCGTGGGGGCTGGTAAGCCTGCCCGCGCAGGCGTATGAAAAAGACAAAACCTATAAAATCACCATTCTGCATACCAACGACCACCACGGTCATTTCTGGCGCAGTGAATACGGCGAATATGGCCTGTCGGCACAAAAAACGCTGGTGGATGGAATACGTAAAGAGGTGGCGGCCCAGGGCGGCAGCGTGCTGTTGCTCTCAGGCGGCGATATCAATACCGGCGTGCCGGAATCCGACCTGCAGGACGCCGAGCCCGACTTTCGCGGCATGAATCTGATTGGCTACGACGCGATGGCCGTCGGTAACCATGAGTTTGATAATCCGCTCAGCGTGCTGCGTCAGCAGGAGAAATGGGCCAAATTCCCGTTCCTCTCCGCCAACATTTACCAGAAAAGCACCGGCGAGCGCCTGTTTAAGCCGTGGGCGCTTTTTAAGCGTCAGGATCTGAAGATCGCGGTCATCGGCTTAACCACCGACGACACGGCGAAAATTGGCAATCCTGAGTTCTTTACCGATATCGAATTCCGTAAACCGGCAGACGAAGCGAAGCTGGTGATTCAGGAGCTGCAGCAAAACGAAAAGCCGGACGTGATTATCGCCACCACGCACATGGGGCACTATGACAACGGCGAGCATGGCTCTAACGCGCCCGGCGACGTAGAGATGGCGCGCAGCCTGCCTGCGGGCTCGCTGGCGATGATTGTGGGTGGTCACTCACAGGATCCGGTATGTATGGCATCCGAGAACAAAAAGCAGGTGGACTATGTCCCGGGCACGCCTTGTGCGCCAGACCGTCAGAACGGTATCTGGATTGTGCAGGCGCACGAGTGGGGCAAATACGTGGGCAGGGCGGACTTTGAGTTCCGTAACGGCGAGATGAAGCTGGTTCATTATCAGCTTATCCCGGTCAACCTGAAGAAGAAAGTGACCTACCCGGACGGGAAGAGCGAGCGCGTACTTTACACGCCAGAAATCGCAGAAAACCAGCAGATGCTCTCCCTGCTGACGCCGTTCCAGAACAAAGGCAAGGCGCAGCTGGACGTGAAAATCGGCACGCTGAACGGGCGTCTGGAGGGGGACCGCAGTAAAGTTCGCTTCGTGCAGACCAACATGGGTCACCTGGTGCTGGCGGCGCAAATGGCGCGCACCGGGGCTGATTTTGGGGTGATGAGCGGCGGCGGTATTCGAGATTCCATCGAAGGTGGAAACATCACCTATAAAGACGTTCTGAAGGTGCAGCCGTTCGGCAACGTGGTGGTTTATGCTGACATGAGCGGAAAAGAGGTCATTGACTACCTCACCGCCGTGGCGCAGATGAAGCCGGATTCCGGGGCCTATCCGCAGTTTGCCAACGTGAGCTTCGTAGCGAAAGACGGCAAGCTTAACGACCTCAGGATCAAAGGCGAACCGGTTGACCCGGCGAAAACCTACCGTCTGGCGACGTTAAGCTTTAACGCCACCGGCGGCGACGGCTATCCGCATCTTGATAATAAGCCGGGATACGTGAATACCGGCTTTATCGACGCAGAAGTGCTGAAGCAGTATATCGAGCAGAATTCGCCGATTGACGTGAATGCGTATGAGCCGAAAGGTGAGGTGAGCTGGCAGTAGCGTTGTGCGGCCTGATGCCCTAGCCTAACCCTCTCCCACCGGGAGAGGGCACGAACACAAAAAAACGGTAACGCCTGTTACCGTTTTGCTTTTACCTCGTAGCAGCCACCGGGCAATTTTCTCAATCCCGGCGCGCAATATCCGCAAACTTCGCGTCCAGCATTTTCGCCAGATCGCCCGCCGCCAGCTCAATGTCCAGCCCACGCTTGCCGCCGGAAATATAGATGGTCTCAAATTCCTGTGAAGGGGCATCGATCAGCGTCGGCAGGCGTTTTTTCTGCCCGAGCGGGCTGATGCCGCCCACCAGGTAGCCCGTGGTGCGCTGCGCCACCATCGGATCCGCCATATCCACCTTCTTCGCCCCAAGCGCTTTGGCGACTTTCTTAAGGTCCAGCTGTCCTGCCACGGGCGTCACCGCGACGGCGAGGTGCTTCATATCGCCGTTCACCGCCACCAGCAGCGTTTTATAAACCTGGTCAGCGTTCAGCCCCAGCTTGCGCACCACTTCATCACCAAAGTTGGTTTCATTCGGATCGTGATCGTAAGTGTGGATCCGGAAAGAAATGTTGTTTTTTTCGAGTAATTTAACGGCGGGAGTCATAGCTATCCTTCTTACGACAGACAATTCATGCAGCCAGCATACGCCTGACGTTTGTCTAAAAAATAGCACCATCTTGCGCAATAGTATTGGCAGTGATGGTCACTTTGAGCGACAATCGGCTCAACCGAAGGTCTCCTTCGGCATAATAAAAACGATGAAATTCCTCTTTGACGGGCCAATAGAAATATTGGCCATTTTTTTACTTCAGCAACGACGGTAAATTCCCTTCCCCGTACAAATGTAACGCCCCAACCGCCACCACGTAATGCCCCGCAGGTAAAGCATGCAGAGTCTCTCGCCAGGCTTTGTTACGCGCATTCATCAGCACATCATACAGCGATTCGCTGAACGTCGACGGTAACGCCAGCCTGCCGTCCGCGGGCGGCGCATCCAGCCACCAGCCAATCATCGTTTGCAGCAGGCGCGCGTTGGTGTGCCAGTGGGTCAGCGTATCATCCAGCAGCATCAGACCGTCGTCGGGAAGCTGCCGCAGGAGCGCAATCTGGCTGTCCGTTCCTTCCAGCTCGATGATGGGCAAACTGCGCGCCCTTGCCGCGTTCAGCAGCTGGTAATCAATGCCGTAGTCACCGCGCAGGCCCAGACGCTGCGCCTGCGTGGCCTGCAGTACCATCGCGATTTGCCACAGCGGCAGGGTATCAATCATGGAGAGCGAGACGCCCGTCTCATCGGCGACGCGCGTCAGTTCCGCAAGCCGGGTATCATCCAGACGTTCCGCCAGGGTGAGATCGCTTTCGAGCCCGGCAAACGGCGACTCCTGACCCGAAATGTCCGCCTCAACGACCAGCGCGTCGGCGTGTTTAAGCAGTTTTATCAGGCCCGGATGCAGGGGAGACATATCCTGCGTGCCCATATGGATGCTGCCGACCAGGTGCAGGTGCTGCCCGCCGGGAAGCGAGATATCCAGACCGGGCCAGGCGTAACGGCGAGGGAAAAGGGCGCGAAACGATGTTTTTATACGATGAAACAGACCCATACGCGCTCCATGAACGGAAAGGTTCATGCTAGCGCGTACGGGTACAAGGTTCAATCCTTCGGTTTAAACCGCAACAGCCGGTTGGCGTTGCTTACCACGGTAATGGAGGAGAGCGCCATTGCCGCACCCGCGACCACCGGGTTAAGCAGCGTGCCGGTCAGCGGCCACAAAATGCCGGCAGCAATCGGGATGCCGAGCGAGTTGTAGATAAACGCCCCCAGCAGGTTCTGCTTCATGTTGCGCAGCGTGGCTTTTGAAATGGCCAGCGCGTCGGCAACGCCCATCAGGCTGTGGCGCATCAGCGTGATGGCAGCGGTTTCGATGGCGACATCGCTCCCGCCGCCCATTGCGATCCCCACATCCGCCTGGGCCAGCGCCGGGGCATCGTTGATGCCGTCGCCGACCATCGCCACCTCACGACCCTGGCTTTGCAGTTTCTTGATGGCGTCCGCTTTGCCGTCCGGCAGTACGCCTGCAATGACCTCATCAATACCGGCCTCTTTTGCGATGGCGTTGGCAGTGGTCGGGTTATCCCCGGTCAGCATCACCAGACGGTAGCCCGCACGGTGCAGGCGCTGTAAGGCATCCACGCTGTCCTGGCGAAGCGGATCGCGCACGGCCAGCAGCGCGGCGGCTTTGCCATCCACCGCCAGCAGAACCGGGGTGGCGCCCTGTGACGCCTGCTCCTTCAGCTCGTTTTCCAGCGCGGCGGTATCAATACCGTTTTCATTGAGCAACGCCTGATTGCCCAGCAGCAGCGCGTGACCTTCTGCTTCACCGCTCACGCCGAGCCCGCGCAGGGTGCGGAAATTGCTCACCTGCGGCAGGGCAGACGCATTGGCTTTATCGAGAATGGCGCGCGCCAGCGGATGGCTTGAGCCTTGCTCCAGCGCGGCGGCAAGCCGAAGCGCCTGTTCTTCGGTAATGCCAGCGGTCGTAACGGCGACCACCTGTGGTTTACCTTCGGTCAGCGTGCCGGTTTTATCAAACACCAGCGTGTCCAGGGTGCTGGCCCGCTGCAGCGCGTCCGCGTCCCGCACCAGTACGCCAAATTCGGCCGCGCGGCCTACGCCGGAGATAATCGACATCGGCGTCGCGAGGCCCAGGGCGCAAGGACAGGCGATGATCAGCACCGTGGTGGCGATTACCAGGGTATACACAATCTGCGGTGCCGGGCCGAAAAAATACCAGATAGCCGCGCTCAGCAGGGCAATGCCGACCACCACCGGCACAAAAATGGCCGAGATTTTATCAGCAAGCTGGCCTATCTCCGGCTTGCTGCTTTGCGCCTGGCGCACCATGCGGATAATACGCGACAGCGTGGTGTGGCTGCCGACGGCACTGGCGGTGAACAGCACGCTGCCGTCCTGCACCACCGTACCGGCATGCACGGCGTCGCCATCTGATTTCTGCTGGGGAATAGGCTCCCCGGTCAGCATCGCTTCATCCAGCCAGGCTTCGCCCTGGGTTATCTTACCGTCAACGGGAACGCGGTCCCCCGTGGTCAGACGCAGCGTCATGCCGGGCTGAACCTCAGCCAATGGAACGCTCTTTTCCCCCTCGTCCGTGACCACGCGGGCCGTCGGCGGGGTTAAATCAAGCAATCTTTCCAGCGCTTTCGATGAGCGCTGGCGGGCGCGGGCTTCCAGCATATGGCCTAAGTTGATCAGGCCGATAATCATTGCGCTCGCTTCATAATAGAGATGCCGCGCTTCCATCGGGAACCACTGGGGCCAGACGTTCACGCTCATCGAATAGAGCCACGCCGCGCCGGTACCGAGCGCAACCAGCGTATCCATCGTCGCGGTGCGGTTTTTCAGGCTCTTCCAGGCGCTGGTATAGAAATGACCGCCTGCGAATACCATCACCGCCAGGGTAATCAGACCGATCGCCAGCCACAGGGTGCGGTTGTCAGCGGTGACCATCATATTGTCACCCATCATGCCCCACACCATCACCGGAATACCCACCAGCAGGGCGACGATGGCCTGCCAGCGGAAGCGCTTCATGGTGGCGATAGCCGTTTCCTGCTGGCGCTCGCGACGCTCTGCATCATCTTCGATGGCCTCCGCGCCGTAGCCCGCTTTCTCAACGGCCTGCACTAACTCTGCGGCGGAGGCACTGCCCATAACCAGCGCAGTACGCTCCGCAAGATTGACCCGTGCCTGGGCGACGCCCGGTACCGCCTGCAGGGCGTTTTGTACCCGGGAGACGCAGCTGGCGCAGCTCATGCCGTTGATCAGCAGCTGTTGGCTGTCGTCAATATCATCCGCTGCCGGAAGCTCAGGAGTGGCCGCTGTCAGTGCTTCCGACGGGGATGATGACTCTGCCAGCGGTTTAGCCTTTGGGTGGCTTAACTCCGCCCCGTAACCGGCCTGCTTGATGGTATCGATCAGCGCATCCGCGCTGGCGCTGCCGGTCACGGCGGCATGATCGATAGTCACGTCAGCGCTTTCCACATCAGGGCGCTGTTCCAGGCTTTCTTTAACGCGTTTGACGCAGTGGCCGCAGGAGAGGCCGTCCAGCGTCAGGTCAATAGTGTGAGACATAACAAAACTCCCGTATAATATTTTGGTCAGTTGTTGACCGGAGTAACGCTTTTCACTAACTGTTATGAAGGTTAAACCTTCCATCAAGGGGAAGGTCAAGGGGGAATTGTGAATATCAGTGATGTGGCAAAAAAAACCGGCTTAACCAGCAAAGCGATCCGCTTTTATGAAGAGAAGGGGCTGGTCACGCCGCCGCTGCGCAGTGAAAACGGCTACCGTAGCTACACGCAGCTGCATCTGGATGAGCTGACGCTGCTTCGCCAGGCAAGACAGGTCGGTTTTAATCTGGAAGAGTGCGGCGAGCTGGTTAACCTGTTCAACGATCCGAAGCGTCACAGCGCCGACGTGAAAAAACGCACGCTGGAAAAAGTGGCTGAAATTGAACGCCACATCGTCGAGCTGCAGGCGATGCGCGAACAGCTGCTGCAGCTCGCGGACTCCTGTCCGGGGGATGACAGCGCCGACTGCCCGATTATTGATAATCTTGCCGGCTGCTGCGACCGCAAAACCCACGCTTAGCAGGCTTTTATCCGCAGGGTAATGCCTTCCACCGCAATGACTTCAACCCGCGTGCCGGCGCTGAGGTCATCGTCGGCGACCACCGGCCACGAGCTGTCGCCTACGCGCATATGTCCGCGTCCGTTCACCAGCGCGGTGTCGAGGGTAAAACGCTTGCCGACAATCTGCTGTCCGCGCTGGTTAAGGTGGGCGTCCACCGGTTTCTGCTCGTTAACCCGCCGGTTAAGCCAGCGCCACCACAGCCAGGCGGCCACCAGCGTCAGCGCGGCAAACAGCGCTCCCTGCCACGCCCAGTCCAGGGGAAGGATCCAGACCAGAAGACCGGTAATGACGGCGGCAACACCGCTCCAGAGCAGGTAGCCGTTGCCGCCCAGCATCTCTGCTGCCAGCAATAAGCCACCGAGACTTAGCCAGAAGGCGTGAGGATGTGCAACGATGAGCTCAATCATTTTTTACGCTCGTTTCCGCTGTCCTTGATCAGTTCGGCGATCCCCGCGATAGAGCCCATCAGGCTGCTGGCGTCCAGCGGCATCATCACCACTTTGCTGTTGTTCGCCGAGCCAATCTCTTTCAGCGCGTCGGTATATTTTTGCGCGACAAAGTAGTTCACGGCCTGGATATCACCGGCGGCAATCGCCTCGGACACCATCTGGGTGGCGCGGGCTTCCGCTTCGGCGGAACGTTCACGCGCTTCCGCCTGCAAAAACGCGGACTGACGGTCGCCTTCCGCTTTCAGGATCTGTGACTGTTTTTCCCCTTCCGCTTTGAGGATCTCCGCCTGGCGTACCCCTTCGGCTTCCAGAATGTAGGCGCGCTTGGTTCGCTCGGCCTTCATCTGGGCGTTCATGGAGGCGATCAGCTCCGCCGGCGGACGCACGTCGCGGATCTCAATACGGGTAACTTTGATCCCCCACGGGTTGGTGGCCTCATCAACAATGTGCAGCAGGCGGGTGTTGATGCTGTCGCGCTGGGAAAGCATCTCGTCCAGCTCCATCGAGCCGAGCACGGTACGGATGTTGGTCATCGTCAGGTTGACGATCGCCAGCTCCAGATTGCTGACCTCATAGGCCGCCTTCGGCGCGTCAATCACCTGAATAAAGCACACGGCGTCGATGGTGACGTTGGCGTTATCCTTTGAGATCACTTCCTGGGAAGGAATGTCCAGCACCTGTTCCATCATATTGATCTTGCGGCCGATTCTGTCCATGAACGGGACAATCAGGCTTAAGCCGGGCTGGAGCGTGTTGGTGTAACGGCCGAAACGCTCGACGGTCCACTGATAACCCTGAGGGACAATTTTGACGCCAGCGCCCACGATAACCAGCGCAACGAAAATAAGGACGGGAACAACGATAAGCATAAAAACCTCCTGTTTTGCATGCCGTGATGAGTGAAAGTGTGTGTTTATTGCTCGTAAGTATAGGTAAAGTCAGAGATGAAGCCATCACCCGCTTCGGCAATGGCTTTGGATAATCCCTGGTAGTAATTCTCCAGCCCCAGCGCTTCGATGCGCTGGATCTGTTCGCGAATGGGGGCGCAGAACAGAACGGCATTTCCCGCCTCAACGCGTTTGTTATTCGGTGGAAGGTCGCCCGCGATGGCTTTAAACCAGGTTCTGATGCCCTGCTTTAAATTATGCGGCGCTTTTGCCAGGTTATCCATGCCCGTCAGGATCTGCAGGGTAGGGAACTCATCGGCCTGCACGGCGGTTTTCATGCGCGCAAAGAACTGGCTGAACAGCTCGAACGATCCCAGATCGGTGACGCGGGGTTTGGTCGTTTTACCGTTTTTATTGCCGATTTTGCCTGCCGCTGACGCCGCGGCCGGAACCGCATTCACCTTTTCCAGCTCCAGCCCGAATAACAAATTACAGTGCGCACGGCGCGCTTTCAGCGGGTAGGACATCAGGACCTCAATGAACCGGGTGGCTTTCACATCCGCAAGATCGTGGTTGATAAGCCACTGTGTGCGTGAAAATTCCGCCGGAGAGACGAACCAGTCCGGCACTTCATTGAAGCGTTTTGATTTGCCTTTACCGTCAAATTCAAGGAAGTGTGTCCCGTTGTCGAAGGCGAAATAGCAATTTTTGAAGCTGCCGATCGTGGTGTTCACGATGAGCGCCTTCTTAACAAAATCGACCACCTCTGCACCTATCACAAAACGCGTGAGTTCCGACGATTTGATGACTTCCATTAATGTTTCGACATCAGGAACACCAGGCTTCAGGGAAGGAAACTCATAAAAGATATGTGCCATGCTGCATACTTCCTGTAGTGATGGTGGTGACAATTTATAAACAAAAAGTTTAACACTTGCTTCAGCGTGAGGCTATTCGCGCTGTGCGGGCGAAAGGATTATGCTACAGGCGGTTATTACACGAAGCGGTTAACGGAAGCGCAATGAACGATAAAAAAAACCTTTTGCATCTCAGGGACGTCGGGTTTCGAGTCGGGGAAAACACGATCCTGCAGCACGTCGGGTTTAGCCTGTCGCCGGGCGAGTTTAAATTAATCACGGGTCCCTCAGGCTGTGGGAAAAGCACGCTGCTGAAGATTGTGGCTTCACTCCTCAGCCCGACGGAGGGAGCCATTCTGTTTGAAGGCGAGGATATCGCGTCGCTTTCCCCGGAAAGCTATCGCCAGCAGGTCTCGTACTGCGTGCAAACGCCCGCGCTTTTTGGCGATACGGTTTACGACAACCTGATTTTCCCGTGGCAAATTCGCAATAAAACGCCGGAGCCGGAAACGTTTACCCACGATCTGGCCCGCTTTGGCCTGGCGCAGGAGACGCTGACAAAATCCATCAACGCGCTGTCGGGCGGCGAAAAGCAGCGGGTCTCGCTGATCCGCAACCTGCAGTTTTTACCGAAGGTGTTGTTGCTGGACGAAATCACCAGCGCGCTCGATGACGTCAACAAGCGCAACGTTAACGAGATTATTCATCGTTACGCCCGGGAGCAGAACATTGCCGTGCTGTGGGTGACGCACGACGCTAACGAAATAACCCATGCGGATGACGTGATTACGCTCCAGCCGCGCGGCGGAAAAATGCAGGAGGCAAACCGTGGGTGAACATAACATTACCAACGAATCTCTGGCCTTTTCGATGGTGCTGGTGCTGATTGCGATTGTGGTCAGCTACCGGGAAAAGCTGGGGCTGGAAAAAGATATCGTGTGGAGTATCTGCCGCGCGGTGGTTCAGCTCATCATCGTCGGCTATGTGCTGAAGTATATCTTCAACGTTAACCACGCGGTGCTGACGCTGCTGATGGTGCTCTTTATCTGCTTTAACGCGGCGTGGAATGCGCAAAAGCGCAGTAAATACATCGATAAGGCGTTTGTTTCGTCGTTTATCGCGATTACCACCGGAACGGCGCTCACGCTGGCGGTGCTGGTACTTTCCGGCTCGATTGAGTTTACGCCGATGCAGGTTATCCCTATCTCGGGGATGATTGCGGGGAACGCGATGGTGGCCGTTGGGCTCTGTTACAACAATCTCGGCCAGCGTTTCAGCAGCGAACAGCAGCAGCTGCAGGAGAAACTAAGCCTGGGGGCGACGCCTAAAGTGGCCTCGGCGCGGCTGATTCGCGAGAGCATTCGCTCATCGCTGATCCCGACCGTGGATTCCGCCAAAACGGTGGGGCTTGTGAGCCTGCCGGGCATGATGTCGGGGCTGATTTTTGCCGGTATCGATCCGGTAAAAGCGATTAAGTATCAGATCATGGTGACGTTTATGCTGCTTTCCACGGCAAGCCTGTCGACCATCATTGCCTGCTACCTGACCTATCGGAAGTTCTACAACGCGCGCCACCAGCTGGTGGTGACGCAGTTGAAAAAGACGGGGTAATATCGGCATTTCCAGGCCCGGTAAGGCGAAGCCGCCACCGGGCTTTTTTATCAATACAACAGCGCGTAAAGCTGACGACGATACTTCGACGCCAGCGCGTCTCCGGTGCCCAGCGCGGCCAGGATCTCCTGGAACATCTTGCGCGCCTGACCGTCTGCGGCGGCTAAATCTTTTTGCAGATGGCTGAAAAGCAGCTCAAGCGCTTCTTCGTTACGCCCCACCTGATGCAGCTGCAGCGCAAGCTGGCTTGCCAGCGCGGCATCTGCCGGGTTGTCGGCTACCTGCTGCTGCAGCTGCTGAATTTCCGGGGTGTCCGCCGCCTGCTTCAGGAGCTCAATTTGTGCAACCAGCCCCTGATAGCGGGTGTCCTGATCCTGGAGCGGAACCGTTTTGAGTACGGCTTCCGCGTCTTCTGAGCGGTGCAGGGCGATCTGCGTTTCCGCCAGCAGCAGGCCAATCTGGCTGTTCTGATTCGACAGCTGCCACGCCTCTTTGAGCAGCGGCAGCGCTTCGTCGTATTTGCCTTCCTGCATCAGCGCCATGCCTTCCTGCGCTTTCAGCTCTTCTTCGCGCGGCAGCACTTTATCCAGCAGGGCGCGAATCGCCTCTTCCGGCTGCGGCCCCTGGAAACCGTCAACAGGCTGGCCGTTCTGGAACAGATAGACGGTAGGGATGGCGCGCAGGCCAAACTGAGACGCTACCATCGGCTCGGCGTCGCAGTCCAGCTTGGCGAGAATGAACTGACCGTTGTACTGGGCGGCAAGGCTTTCCAGCACCGGCGTCAGCTGCAGGCAGTGTTGGCTGCGTTCAGACCAGAAGTAGAACAGGACCGGTTTGGTCATCGACTGTTCAAGAGTCTGTTGCAGGTTAGCTTCTGTGATATTGACGATATTCTGTACGGACATGCGGCTTTCTCTTTTGTCGGTTTGTTCTTTACATGGGGATGAGCGTCGTCGCTTCAACTCAACCGCGCAAAATTTTGTCCATCATCCTGCCCGGCAGCAGGCGTTTTAACCAGCCTACGGCATGGGTGACCAGCGTTACCGGATAGCGCATTTTGGGATGGTCGCTCTCAAAAGCATGGCGCACTTTGGCCACCACCGCTTCGGGCCCGAGGGTAAAACGCGCGGCGATGCCGGGGTTCTCGACCGGTTTATCCGCCTGGGTCTGGTTCACGTTTTCGGTAAAGCGGGTGCGGATCGGGCCGGGCTCAATCAGGCTGACCTTAATGCCGCTGTGGCGTAACTCCATGCGCAGGGCGTCGGACCAGGCCTCCAGCGCATATTTGCTGGCGGCGTAGGCGCCGCGGCCCGGGGTGGAAATCAGTCCCATCACCGACGACGTCATCACGATGCGCCCTTCACCGTGCGGCAGCATCGCGGGGAGCAGACGCATGGTGAGCTGATGCACGCCGAAGAAGTTGGTCGAAAACTGCTTCTCCAGCGTTTCGCGGGTGAGGGTATCCAGCGGGCCATACACGCCGTAGCCGGCATTATTAAAGAGCCCGTACAGACGATTACCGGTCAGCGCGATCACCTCATCGGCGGCGCGCTCAACGCTTTCCGGCGAGTCCATATCCAGCAGCACGCCGGTAAAGCCCAGGCCGTTCATGCGTTCGACGTCGTCAGGTTTACGACAGGCCGCCAGAACCCGAAACCCCTGGCGCTTCAGTTCGAGCGCGCTTTCCAGGCCGATTCCACTGGAACATCCTGTAATTAAGACCGATTTTTGCATAACTTTACCTGTCAGGATCTCCGCTTAATCAGGAGTCATGTTTAACTAAAGGAGCCAGCCGCGTTGCCATCCAGTCGGCAATAAACGGCTGCGCATCGCGATTGGGGTGGATCCCGTCGTCTTGCATCCACTGGGGTTTGAGATAGACCTCTTCCATGAAAAATGGCAGCAGCGGAATATCAAACTCTTTGGCAAGCTTAGGGTAGATCGCGCTAAAGGCCTCATTATACCGACGACCGTAGTTGGCGGGCAGGCGAATTTGCATCAGCAGCGGCTGGGCGTTTGCCGCCTTGATGTCCTGCAAAATGGTACGCAGCGTTTGCTCGGTTTGCTGAGGCTGGAAACCGCGCAATCCATCATTACCGCCAAGCTCAACCAGCACCCAGCGCGGCTTATGCTGTTTGAGCAGCGCAGGCAGGCGCGATAAACCCTGCTGCGATGTATCGCCGCTGATGCTGGCGTTGATTACAGCGGTCTTGCTCTGCCATTTGTCATTGAGCAGGGCGGGCCAGGCCGCGCTGGCCGCCATGCGATAGCCTGCGCTCAGGCTGTCGCCGAGAACCAGTAACGTGTCCGCTGCCGCCGCGCGGAAGGTCATCAGAATCAAAAACAGGAAGGGCAAATGCCAGCGGAAAACAGTGTTGAAGTTCATCATCTTAAGAAGTCCGTCGGTCAGGGGGAGCACGAGCTTTCCATCCTTACCGGAGTTGAACTCGTTGTCAAACGCGCTGAAACCATCGCGCTGATTGGCGAATCCGGTTCCGGCAAGTCCACGCTGCTGGCGATTTTGGCCGGTCTGGACGACGGCAGCAGCGGCGAGGTCCACCTTGTCGGGCAGCCGCTGCATCAGCTTGATGAAGAGGCGCGGGCCGCGCTGCGCGCGCGTCACGTTGGTTTTGTCTTTCAGTCCTTTATGCTGATCCCGACCCTGAACGCGCTGGAAAACGTCGAGCTCCCGGCGCTGCTGCGCGGTGAAAATAGCCGTGAAAGCCGCGCTCACGCGAAGGCGCTGCTCGAACAGCTCGGTCTGGGTAAACGTCTTGACCATCTTCCCGCCCAGCTTTCCGGCGGTGAGCAGCAGCGCGTGGCGCTGGCCCGCGCGTTTAACGGCTGCCCTCAGGTGCTGTTTGCCGATGAGCCTACCGGCAACCTTGATCGTAACACCGGAGACCGGATTGCCGACCTGCTGTTTTCGCTCAACCGCGAGCACGGCACTACGCTTATCCTCGTGACCCACGATCCGCAGCTCGCCGCGCGCTGCGACCGTCGCCTGCGGCTGGTGAACGGCGTTCTGCAGGAGGAAGCATGATTACCCGCTGGTTCTGGCGCGAGTGGCGCTCCCCCTCGCTGCTGATTGTCTGGCTGGCGCTAAGCCTGGCAGTGGCCTGCGTGCTGGCGCTCGGCAGCGTCAGTGACCGCATGGAAAAAGGGCTCAGCCAGCAGAGCCGGGAGTTTATGGCGGGGGACAGGGCGCTGGAAAGCTCCCGCCCCGTGCCGTCGGGCTGGATTGAATCAGCGCGCAAAGAAGGGCTGAAGGTGGGGGAACAAATCACCTTCCAGACCATGACCTTCGCGGGCGACACGCCGCAGCTGGCGAGCGTCAAGGCCGTCGATGATATCTACCCGATGTATGGTGACTTACAAACCAGTCCGCCAGGGTTAAAGCCGACGCCCGGTACGGTGCTGCTGGCATCGCGTCTGATGGCGCTGCTGAACCTGAAACCTGGAGACAGTATCGACGTCGGCGACGCCACGCTGAAAATCGCCGGGGAAGTGGTGCAGGAGCCCGACGGCGGTTTTAACCCGTTCCAGCTTGCGCCTCGCCTGCTGATGAACACCGCGGATGTCGCGGCCACCCATGCCGTACAGCCGGGCAGCCGCGTCACCTGGCGCTATAAATTTGGCGGCACGCCCGCCCAGCTTGCCGCTTATGAAAAATGGCTTATGCCGCAGCTCAAACCAGAGCACCGCTGGTACGGGCTGGAGCAGGATGAGGGGGCGCTCGGTAAATCTCTGGAGCGCTCTCAGCAGTTCCTGCTGCTGTCGGCACTGTTAACCCTGCTGCTGGCGGTGGCGGCGGTGGCCGTGGCGATGGGGCACTACTGCCGCAGCCGCTACGACCTGGTGGCGATCCTCAAAACCCTGGGGGCGGGCCGGGCGCAGCTGCGCAAGCTGATTGTCGGCCAGTGGCTGATGCTTCTGGTTCTGTCAGCGCTGACCGGCGGCATAATGGGGCTGCTGTTTGAAAAACTGCTGATGGTGATGCTGAAACCGGTGCTCCCTGCCGCATTGCCGCCTGCCAGCCTCTGGCCGTGGCTGTGGGCGATGGGCGCGATGACGGTGATCTCGGTGCTGGTGGGGCTCCGACCCTACCGCCTGCTGCTCGCCACGCAGCCGCTGCGCGTGCTCCGTAACGATGTGGTGGCGAACGTCTGGCCGCTGAAGTTCTACCTTCCGGTGATTATTGCGGTGGCGGTGGGGCTGCTGGCGTGGCTGATGGGGGGCAGCACGCTGCTGTGGGCGGTGCTGGCCGGGGCGGTTGTGCTGGCGCTGCTGTGCGGTGTGCTGGGCTGGATCCTACTCAACCTCCTGAAAAGGGTGACGGTAAAATCGCTGCCCGTGCGCCTGGCGGTCAACCGACTGCTGCACCAGCCCTGGTCTACGCTCAGCCAGCTGTCGGCGTTCTCGCTGTCGTTTATGCTGCTGGCGCTGCTGCTGGTGCTGCGCGGCGATCTGCTCGATCGCTGGCAGCAGCAGTTGCCTCCTGAAAGCCCGAACTATTTCCTGATCAATATCGCGCCTGAGCAGGTTACGCCGCTGAAGGGCTTCCTGTCGGAGCATCACATCATTCCCGAGTCGTTCTATCCCATCGTTCGCGCGCGTCTCACGCAGATCAACGGCCACCCAACGGAGGGGAATAAGGACGAGTCGCTTAACCGCGAGCTGAACCTCACCTGGCAGGAGAAACGCCCTGACCACAACCCGATAACCGCCGGCACCTGGCCGCCGAAAGCGGGGGAAGTGTCGATGGAGGAGGGGCTGGCGACGCGGCTGAACGTGAAGCTGGGGGACAGCGTCACCTTCACAGGCGATACGCAGGATTTCACCGCGAAGGTCACCAGCCTGCGTAAGGTGGACTGGGAGAGCCTGCGGCCCAACTTCTTCTTTATCTTCCCGCCGGGTGCGCTGGACGGGCAGCCGCAGAGCTGGCTGACCAGCTTCCGCTGGGAAAACGGCAACGGCATGCTGACCCAGCTCAACCGGGAGTTTCCGACGGTCAGCCTGCTGGATATCGGCGCGATCCTCAAACAGGTGGGGCAGGTGCTGGAGCAGGTGAGCCGCGCGCTGGAGGTGATGGTGGTGCTGGTGACGATCTGCGGCGTGCTGTTGCTGCTGGCCCAGGTGCAGGTGGGCATGCGCCAGCGCCATCAGGAACTGGTGGTTTACCGCACGCTGGGGGCCGGAAAGCGGCTGCTGCGAATGACGCTCTGGAGCGAGTTTGCGCTGCTGGGGCTGGTGGCCGGTCTGGTGGCGGCCATTGGCGCAGAGACGGCGCTGGCGGTGCTGCAGACAAAGGTCTTCGACTTCCCGTGGGAGCCTGACTGGCGTCTTTGGTTGATCCTGCCTCTGTGCGGCGCTGCGCTGCTTTCTCTCTGCGGAGGCTGGCTCGGCACGCGGCTGTTAAAGGGCAAAGCCCTGTTCCGTCAGTTTGCCAGTTGATTTAGCACTGTGATAATTACGCGTTGGTTTTTAATTCCGGCGCGTAGTATTAAAATGGCACAAAGTGATAATACCCACTCATTTAGTAGCACAAAACATTAAAAAACCGACCACACGGCCCGATTATTTCCAGTTAATATTCACCCGCTAAATATTTAGCAGCGTGTCTATTAAGGGAAAAATAATGACTATAAAAAAATCAGCGCTGGCGGTAACGATCGGCGCGGCAGTGGCATTGACTACCTTCGCTTCTCAGGCGGAAATCACGGTTCTTAAGCAGGATCCTCAGGCGGGTAACCCGCTGAGCCGCCTGAACTTCACCGTTGGCGGCAGCATTCGTCCTCAGTTCCAGAACATGACCGGCGACGACGGTAAAAACAGCTACAAGCGTAACGGTTTTGACGGCGGTACCCGTTTCCGTTTCGCAGCAGATTACTACCTGTTTGATGACATCAGCTGGGTAAGCTACTACGAGCTGGGCGTGAACTTCCCTGCAATGTTCAACTGGGATAACCACTACAGCGAGAGCGACCACGACACGACGCGTCGTATGCTCTACACCGGTCTGAAGAGCGACACCTGGGGTACGCTGACCTTCGGCCAACAGAACAGCGTTTACTATGATGTGGTGGGTGCGAAAACCGATATCTGGGACTACGACATGATCGGTCAGGCGCCGGGTAACGGGATCAAAGGCGATTACGACGGTTCTTACCGTTCACGTAAGATGCTGAAATATAAGAAAACCGTGGGCGATGCTGACATCTACGCATCTTACCTGTTTGAAGACAGCGAATACCTGCCGGGCAACGGCCTGCGCTACAAGCGTAAAGGCGGCGGCTCGCTGGGTCTGGATTACCACCTGACCACCGATCTGACCTGGGGCGCCGCGTGGAACTACACCCGCGCGGATATGCGTAATCCGGACAACGGCGACAGCAAAACCTATGACCAGAACATCCTCGGTACTGCGCTGAGCTGGACCCCGGACAACTGGACCTTCTCCGTTGGCGGCGGCTGGTACCAGAACTTCATGACCACCAAAAAAGTGTCTGTTAACGACTACTTTGCGGGCGACGCGTGGGGTATTGAGTACTTCGCAGGTTACAAATTCCCAGTCGGTCAGTACGCGGTGAAATCCATCCAGCCTTACTTCATGGGCGACCGTATTGACTACGTGAACGGCCGTAACTACCAGCGCATCGACAACGGCGTGGGTATCAGCTTCCAGCTGGATTACGGTTTCCGCGTGGATTACGAACACGTGTTCACTTCCAGCACCGACAACCTGGGCGACATGAACCTGGTGCGTCTGCGTTACGACTTCTAAGCCGTGTTGTAGGGTGCGGCCTGATGCCCTCACCCTGACCCTCTCCCACGGGGAGAGGGAAAAAACATTAAAAACGGCAACCCAGGTTGCCGTTTTGCTTTTACCTCGCCACCCGGCTTTTTTTCAGCGATTAAGCCAGTCAGCGACCTCGCCGTACGTCCCGCGATAGACAATTTTCTCCGCCTTTTTCTCCAGCTGATAGCCGTACATCGGGTCGTAATAGTCGTTCAGCAGCGGCGCAAGCCAGCTGAAGTGCGCGTCCGTGCGGCCAGATCGTTGCTGTTCCAGCAGCGCGGAATCTAACAGCACGGTGAATTCTGCATACCGCTGTAGCCCCAGGCGGCGACGAATGGCGAACAGGCCGTGATGCAGGTACTCGCTGTATTCTTTCCATCCCGCTTCTTCACCGTAGGCCGCAGAAAAATCCGCCCACATGTGGTCGAAATACTCTTCGCGCAGCCGTTCAAGACGGATCTCAAACGGATCCTCGACCACCACGATAGGGGCTTCAACCATGCGGTCGCGCAGGCACTCCGGCAGGTGGTTGGAGCCAATCATCCGGCCTTCGTCTTCCAGCACCCAGCGTGCGGCGTCTTTTTTCAGGAGCTCAGCCGCAAGGTGATTTTCAAAGCTGGCCTGGGAAAGCTGCGGCGTGAGCGTGCGGCCAAACGACGAACCGCGATGGTGCGCCAGCCCTTCCAGATCGATACCCTGCGCGTGCTGCTTCACCAGCAGGGTTTTACCGTTCCCGGTACAGCCGCCAATAAGCACCATCGGCTTTTGCGACTGCTCAATGGTCACCTGAATCGCCGTCTGGCGCAGGGCCTTATAGCCGCCGCGGATCAGCGGGTAGTCGATACCCGCCTCTTTCAGCCAGGCCTGCGAGATATGCGAGCGCTGGCCGCCGCGCGCGCAGCAGAGAAAGCCCTCAGGATGGGCAAGGCTGGCTTCCCGCCAGGCGTTGATGCGTGCTTCACGCGTGTCGCCGTTCACCAGGCGATGGCCGAGCGCCAGCGCGGCCTCGGGGCCCTGGCGTTTATAGCAGGTGCCGACGGCCGCGCGCTCGTCGTCGTTCATTAAAGGCAGGTTGATCGCCGCAGGCATCGCGCCCTGGGCAAATTCGATCGGCGCGCGAACGTCGATTAAAGGGGTATCAGACGCGAGGATCGCGCGATAGTCCGTTCCATCGTTCATGGTTATTCCAGAAGAAAACTCAGCAGCAATGGGCGGGGATTTTACGCCGGGGAAGGGGAAGGTCAACTCCCCGGCGCAGATGTCTTACTTGAGCTTTGACTGTGCCCAGACAATACCGCTCGCGTATTCCGGCGGCAGGAGAGGGATCATGGCTTCCAGGGTGGCGCTCAGGCGGCCCGTGTCGCTGTCGTTCAGGTTCAGGTGACCGACCTTACGACCCTCGCGAACCTCTTTGTCATACCAGTGCAGATGCACGAGCGGCAGCTTCAGCCAGTCGTAGTTCAGATCGGTGCCGATCAGGTTGATCATCACCGACGGGCTATTGACCACCGGCTGCGGCAGCGGCAGGTTGGTGATGGCGCGCAGGTGCAGTTCGAACTGGCTGATGGACGCGCCATTTTGCGTCCAGTGGCCGCTGTTGTGCACGCGCGGTGCCAGCTCGTTGATTAGCAGACCAGACGGCGTCACAAAACACTCCATCGCCATGACGCCCACGTAGCCCAGCTCGTGCATGATGGCAGAGAGCATCTCTTCCGCCTGCGCCTGCTGGTCAGCATTGGCGTGCGGGAAGGCGACGCTGGTGCGCAGAATGCCGTCCTGATGCAGGTTATGCGTCAGCGGATAAAACACCGTGCGGCCGTCATGCCCGCGCGCGCCAACCAGCGAGACTTCACCGCTGAAGTTAATGCCCTGCTCAACGATGCATTCGCCGTAGCAGTCGTCCGGCAGCTCGGCGGTGTCGTTTGCGCGCAGGCGCCACTGGCCGCGGCCATCGTAGCCGCCCACGCGGCGCTTCACAATCGCCAGCTCGCCCAGCATGGCGAAGACGTCGTTCCACTCGCTTTTATCGGACAGGAGCTGCCACGGTGCGGTCGGCAGACCGAGCTTGTCGAACAGCTGCTTTTGCGTCAGACGGTCGGCAATGATTGGGAACACGTCGCGGTTAACAAAGGCGTTGTGAAGCGCCAGCTCGCGGGTCAGAGCGGTCTCCGGCCAGCGTTCGATCTCGGCGGTGATCACGCTCTGGTGGAATGGGACGGCTTCCGGCTCGGCGTCCAGCCCGACGGGCCAGACGGCAATCCCCAGCGGTTCACCGGCCTGACGCAGCATTCGGCCTAACTGGCCATTACCGAGGACGCAAACCTGCTTCATGCCTCACCCCGCGGGTCTGGATTGTCCAGCACTTCGTCGGTCTGGGCTTTACGCCACTCCGCCAGACGCTGATGCAACGCTTTATCGTGTGTCGCCAGGATCTGCGCAGCCAGCAGGGCGGCATTGGCGGCACCCGCTTTGCCAATCGCCAGCGTGCCGACAGGAATACCGCGCGGCATCTGGACGATGGAGTAGAGGCTATCCACACCGCTTAACGCGGCGCTTTGTACCGGGACGCCCAGAACCGGTACCAGGGTTTTGGCGGCAATCATGCCCGGCAGATGTGCTGCGCCGCCCGCGCCGGCAATGATCACCTCATAACCATTCTCTTCGGCGCTTTCTGCGAAGCTGAACAGTTTGTCAGGCGTACGGTGCGCGGAGACCACTTCAACGTGGTGCGGAACATTCAGGATTTCAAAGATTTCGGCGGCGAACTGCATGGTAGCCCAGTCGCTTTTGGACCCCATCACGATGGCGACACGCGCCGGATTATTGCGGGAAGACATGCGTCTTAAAACTCCTGTGGTGCGAAACACACTGCTTTCGAGGGCACAGAGAATAGCATGTTATACGGGCAAGGAAAACGGTTGCGCGGTTAAATCTTGAGCCGTTGTTGCCGTCAATTCATAACAAAACAGACCGCATTCTGGCGGTCTGTTTTCGTCGATGGGCAATCATTATTTCGTCAGTTCTGCGGTCATATAGACGCGGTTGTCGACCTTCGCGCTGGTGATTTTGTAAGACGCACCCTGTTCAGCAGCCTGTGCAGCGATTTTCGCTTCTGCGCGGTCAAGGGTAGAGGCAGTTGCGCTCACGCTTTGAGCGAAAGAACCGAAAGAAGCCAGAGACAGAGCAGCAACTGCAACGAAAGTTTTGATGGATTTCATGGTCGTATTCCTTAAGTATTTTGTTTGGGATAGGGTGTTTTGCCCTGATGTGATAAATAGTAGACCGACCACGGACTGATTAAAATCGAAACAATTTGCCAATATTGTTCAAAAAAATAGAATGAATTTTGAGGGGGATTAAAACGGGAAAGCGATCAGCTCGACGCCCTCTGGCGTGACTTTGACCATGGAGCCTTCGGTGTGCCAGGCACCCAACACCACGCGATGGGCCGGTTCGCCGTTGGCGATAAGGGAATGCACGTCTGGACGATGGGTATGACCGTGTATCAACCACTGAACGCCATGCTTTTCCATCACGCTCACCACGGCCTGCGGATTCACGTCCATGATGGTCATGGATTTGCTGCTGTTGGCGGCTTTGCTGCCCGCACGCATTCTGGCAGCGATACGGTTGCGGATAAACAGCGGCAGGGCAAGGAACACCTTCTGGATCCACGGGGTGTGGACCTTGGCGCGAAACGCCAGGTAGCCGGTATCGTCGGTGCAGAGCGTGTCGCCGTGCATGATCAGGACCTTGCGGCCATAGAGATTGAGTACCCGTTCTTCCGGCAGCAGCGTCATGCCGCTTTCGCGGGCGTAGCGCTTGCCGATCAGGAAATCACGATTGCCGTGAATGAAGTAGCAGGGGACGCCGGAATCTACCAGCGCGTGAATGGCGGCGGCCATTTCACTGTGCAGCGGGTTAGGGTCGTCGTCGCCAATCCAGGCTTCAAACAGGTCGCCCAGGATGTACAGCGCATCGGCGCTTTTCGCTTCACCGCGTAAAAAACGCAGAAAACCGGCGGTAATCGCCGGTTCTTCTGTTTGCAGATGCAGATCTGCAATAAAGAGTGTCGCCACCAATTACTCGCTGACGGTCACGCTTGTAATCACAACGTCTTCTTTAGGAACGTCCTGGTGCATACCGCTGCGGCCAGTAGCGACGGCTTTGATCTTGTCAACCACGTCCATACCTTCAACCACTTCTGCGAATACGCAGTAGCCCCAACCCTGCAGGCTTTCGCCGGAGAAGTTCAGGAAGTCGTTGTCAGCCACGTTAATGAAGAACTGCGCGGTAGCAGAGTGAGGTGCCTGAGTACGCGCCATCGCCAGCGTGCCGCGGGTGTTTTTCAGGCCGTTGTTCGCTTCGTTTTTGATCGCTTCTTTGGTGGCTTTCTGGTTCATGCCAGGTTCGAAACCGCCGCCCTGGATCATAAAACCGTTGATCACGCGGTGGAAAATGGTGTTGTTGTAGAAACCTTCGCGGCAGTAGTCCAGGAAGTTTTTAACTGTTTCAGGCGCTTTGTCATCAAAGGTTTTGATTACGATATCGCCATGATTAGTGTGGAAAGTAACCATTTTTGCATCCTGTTCCGTTATTGTGGTACGTCGACCCGCCTTCGGGTCATCTATAGGGGCTTGTTATAGCATAACCACAGGATGCGATCACCTTGCATTGTGTGCTGCTTCGGGTTTGAATTACGGGTAGAATAGCCGGTTTTCAACCACACACGTGTTTACATGGAATCTTCGATGTTAAAAATCTTTAATACAATGACGCGCCAAAAAGAGGAATTTAAACCTATCCATGCCGGGGAAGTTGGCATGTACGTGTGTGGTATTACGGTTTACGACCTCTGTCACATCGGCCATGGCCGTACCTTTGTCGCCTTCGACGTGGTGTCTCGCTACCTGCGTTTTCTGGGGTACAACCTGAAATACGTGCGTAATATCACCGACATCGACGATAAGATCATCAAGCGCGCCAATGAAAACGGCGAAAGCTTTGTTGCGCTGGTGGATCGCATGATCGCTGAGATGCACAAAGACTTCGACGCCCTGAATATTCTGCGTCCGGACAGCGAGCCGCGCGCGACCCACCATATTCACGAAATCATCGAGATCACCGAAAAGCTGATTGCCCGCGGTCATGCGTATGTTGCCGACAACGGCGACGTCATGTTCTCCGTGCCGACGGACCCAACCTACGGTTCGCTCTCCCGTCAGGATCTGGAACAGCTCCAGGCCGGTGCCCGCGTTGACGTGGTTGACGTGAAGCGTAACCCGATGGACTTCGTGCTGTGGAAAATGTCCAAAGAGGGTGAACCAAGCTGGTCATCCCCGTGGGGCGAAGGCCGTCCGGGCTGGCACATTGAATGTTCCGCGATGAACTGCAAACAGCTGGGCAAGCACTTCGACATTCACGGCGGCGGTTCAGACCTGATGTTCCCGCACCACGAAAACGAAATCGCGCAGTCCACCTGCGCCCACGGCGGCGAGTACGTGAACTACTGGATGCACTCCGGGATGGTTATGGTTGACCGCGAGAAGATGTCGAAATCGCTGGGTAACTTCTTCACCGTGCGCGACGTGCTGAAGTACTACGACGCGGAAACCGTTCGCTACTTCCTGATGTCCGGCCACTATCGCAGCCAGCTGAACTACAGCGAAGAGAACCTGAAACAGGCGCGCTCGGCTCTGGAGCGTCTGTACACCGCGCTGCGCGGTACCGACAGGTCTGTTCCTGCTGCAGGCGGCGAAGCGTTCGAAGCCCGCTTCGTTGAGGTGATGAACGACGACTTCAACACCCCTGAAGCGTACTCCGTGCTGTTCGACATGGCGCGCGAAGTGAACCGCCTGAAGTCAGAAGATATGGCCGCGGCGAATGCGCTGGCGTCCCATCTGCGTAAGCTCTCCTCCGTTCTTGGCCTGCTGGAGCAGGATCCGGACGCGTTCCTGCAGAGCGGTGCGCAGGCGGACGACGGTGAAGTGGCGGAGATTGAAGCGTTGATCAAGGCGCGTCTGGAAGCGCGTCAGGCGAAGGACTGGGCGGCGGCAGATGCGGCGCGCAACCGTCTGACCGAGATGGGCATCATTCTGGAAGACGGCCCGCAGGGAACGACCTGGCGCCGTAAGTAAGTCTGGGGCGCGCTGATGCCCTCACCCCAGCCCTCTCCCACAGGGAGAGGGTGCAAACACTAAAAACGGCAACTTGAGTTGCCGTTTTGCTTTTACCTCCGCCTCCACCACAACATCCCCATCAGTACGATCCCCGGCAGCCACACCCACAGCAGCTCTGAAATAATCACCTGATGCCCGTACGGCGTGGTATAGCGCGACAGCGCAAACGGCGCCACTTTAATCACCTGCCACGGCGCAAAGAAGCGTTCATCTGACCACGGCCACAGCCAGCCGACGCCTTTCCCGCCCGTGGTAATCGAATCCAGCAGGCTGTGCGACAGCAGTGACACCGTTAAAAACAACCAGCACCGCGTCAGGCTGGTTCTGAACCAACGTCGTCCAGTCAGCACGCAAAGTATCGGCACTACAAAGGCAAACAGCAGGGAGTGGGTAAAGCCGCGGTGGCCGAAAACATTGCCGTACGCGACACCAAACTTAAATGCCAGCACGTCGGCATCCGGAAGCATGGCGAGGATAATCCCGGCAAACAGCAGGCGGGGAGGAATCACTTTGGTTCCCAGGCCTAAGCCCAGGCAAAGCGGAACAGCGGCGTGCGTAATAACGGTAGGCATTGTGATTATCCATGGCAAATCATGGAAATATAGCAGTCATCCCGCGCTAAAAAACCTGTGCGAAATTCTGAATTTACGCCGATTCTCGAGCGATAAGCTGCCCGGAAAGCGTAATGCGCTGGGTTTGCAGCGTCGGCTCCTTCAGCGTGCGGATAATCAGCCCGGCCGCCTGACGCCCCGTCTCTTCGCTGGCGGACGAGACGTAGGTAAACGATGGCGAGGTGAGGTTAACGTGGAGCATATCTTCGAAACCGACCAGCGCGACCTGCTGCGTCAGAAAGACATCTTTACCCACCGTACGCCCGACCTGATGAATACCGGAGATAGAGCCGATCATGGCATCCGGCGAGTGGCAGAGCAGGGCGGTGATGGTGTTGTTTTTTTCCAGCAACTGGCGGGTGGCGAAACCCGCGGCCAGCGTGTCATCGCTGCAGGCCGGAGAGTATTCATCGCGCCAGACCAGCCCGTTTTGCGCCATCGCGCTGCGAAAACCGAGCAGGCGCTGTTCGCGGATAAGGCAGCCTTCGCGTCCGCCAATGTAGGCGATATTGCGATGACCGCGCTCGATAAGATAACGCACCGCCAGATTGGCCGCCTGTCGGTTATCGCGCATCACCAGATTGCATTTTTCATCCAGCAGCGACTGCGAGACCACCACCAGCGGCAGCGGGCAGCGGCGAATCTGTTCCGGCAGGGTAGACGTGCGGGTATCCGAGGCCAGATAGATAACTCCGGCGACGCCCTGCTGCTTAAACGACAGCAGGCAGCGCTCAAGATGGTCATGGTCGTTCTGGGGCTGACCGAGAAAAACCATATACCCCTGTTTTTCGAGATCCTGAACGATGCTCGCCATCACCTTGATGGAGAAACTGTCGCTAAAGTCACGGAGGATCAGGCCAATCAGGTTGGACGTATTGGCGCGGAGGTTGGCAGCGGCAACGTTATGAACATAGCCCAGCGTATTGATGGCAGCGTTGACCTTCTCGATCGTTGCCTCTGAGATTTTCCCTTTCTGGCGCAGCACCAGCGAGACGGTTGAGACCGACACGCCCGCGTGCTTTGCGACATCAATAATGCTGACTTTCTTCAAAACCGCTCCCTGAAATTTACCGATTATCAGCCAGATAAAACACGTCTCCCAGCGTACAGGAGACGTGTCGTTCAGGCATCTTATTATTTGCCGATCATGGTGGACATGGTCTGGGCGATAAACTGTGCTCTGGCACCGAAAATCACCTGAATACCGTTGTCGCCGACAAACACCACGCCGCGCGCGCCGAGTCCGTTCAGACCGTCTTTATCCACCACCTCGCTTTTTGTCACTTCCAGGCGAAGACGGGTGATACAGGCGCCGACGGAGTCGATGTTATGCGCACCGCCCAGCAGGGTGATGATCTCTGTCGCGAGTTCGGAATCCGATTTCTCATCCGCGTTAGCGGTCACTTCAGTGCGGCCCGGCGTTTTCACGTCGAAACGACGGATCACAAAGCGGAACGTGAAGTAATAAATCAGGCCCATTGGAATGCCGATGATAATGGCGCTCAGGAAGTGGGTCTGGTAGCCGTTAAAGGACGGCAGGATCCCGAATGACAGATAGTCGATAAAGCCCGCGGAGAACGACTTGGCGATATGCGCATGCAGCAGGTACATGGTCATGTAGGCCAGGCCCGCCATGATGGCGTTAAAGACGTACAGGATCGGCGCCACGAAGATAAAGGTAAACTCAACCGGTTCGGTGATCCCCGTCAGGAAGCAGGTCAGCGCCGCGGAGAACAGAATACCGGCCGCGATTTTTTTATTCTTCGTATGGGCTTCGTGATACATCGCCAGGCATGCCGCAGGCAGCGCGAACAGCATCAGCGGGAATTCACCCTGCATGAACTTACCAGCGTTCTGGTAGGTGTCGCTGCTGAAGGATTTCACCCCTTCTTCCAGCATCTTGAACCAGATGGTCTGGTCGCCGTGGATCACCTGGCCTGCCTGGGTGGTGTAATCCCCAAACGAATACCAGAAGGACGGATACCAGATATGGTGCAGACCGAGCGGGATCAGCGCGCGCTCTACCAGACCGAAGATAAAGGTCGACGCCGCCTGATTATCACCGTTCACCACCACGGAGAGCGCGTCGATACCGGCCTGAATATGCTGCCAGACGTATGGCAGCAGCAGCCCCATCAGGAACGAGAGGAACGCCGTTGCAATCGCCACGAAGCGCTTGCCGGAGAAGAAGCCCAGGAATTCCGGAAGCTGCATGGTGTGGAAGCGGTTATAGCACCAGGCCGCGAGAATACCGCAGATCAGGCCGCCGAAGACGCCCATCTGCAGCGTCGGAATGCCCACCACCATGGCGTATTTCCCGCCCTGAGAGGCCATTTCCGGCGTGATGCTCAGCACGGTGCTGATGGTGATATTCGTGACAAACACCGATACCGCCGCAGACAGCGCCGCGATGCCGGATTCTGACGCCAGACCCACGGCGGAGCCAATGGCAAACAGCATCGGCAGGTTATCAAAAATAACCCCGCCCGCGTTCATCATCAGCGGCAGATGGAACTTATCGCCGAAGGCCAGCAGCAGGCCCGCAGCGGGAAGCAGTGAAATTGGCAGCATTAAGGCGCGACCAATCATCGATAACTTAGACAGCGATTTAACAAACCCTGATATCAGACTCATGCTGATTTCCCCCGAGTAGCGCTTTTTTTGCGCTGTTATTGTAAGTAGAACGTTTTAGTAGAACGTTCTACTTATCGTGGGCAAAGAGTGAAAAACGCGCAACTGAATTTTCACTTTTCAACAGATGAAATAGTGATTATTTGAAGTGGATCGATAAATAACCATGATGGGAGTGAGGGGATTTTAAATCCCCTCTCCCTGTGGGAGAGGGTTAGGGTGAGGGCATCAAACGGCTCAGGCCGTAACGGTTACGCTCTGTCCTTCAAAGCTCACGGTCTGACCCGCGACAATCTTGCAGCGCTTGCGCGTTTCTACCACGCCGTCGACTTTTACCAGCCCGTCGGCGATAACGATTTTCGCCTGTGCGCCGCTTTCGCTCCAGCCTTCCAGCTTGAGCAGGTCGCACAGCTCAACGTGCGGGTGTTTACCTAATGAAAAAGTCGCCATCTTACGCGTCCTCTACGTCGTGATATTCTTCGCACGCCTGCAGCGTATTCTGAATCAGCGTTGCTACGGTCATCGGGCCTACGCCGCCCGGTACTGGGGTAATGTAAGACGCGCGCGCGGCGGCATCTTCATACACCACGTCGCCGACCACTTTGCCGTTTTCAAGACGGTTAATTCCGACGTCCACGACAATCGCACCCTCTTTAATCCACTCGCCAGGAATAAAGCCTGGCTTGCCGACCGCGACGATCAGCAGATCGGCGTTCTCAACGTGGTGGCGCAGGTTTTTGGTGAAGCGGTGGGTGACGGTGGTGGTGCAGCCGGCCAGCAGCAGCTCCATGCTCATCGGACGGCCCACGATGTTGGACGCGCCGATGACCACGGCATTCAGACCGTAGGTGTCGATATTATAACGCTCAAGCAGCGTCACGATACCGCGTGGCGTGCAAGGACGCAGACGCGGCGCACGCTGGCACAGGCGGCCAACGTTGTACGGGTGGAAACCGTCCACGTCTTTATCCGGTGCGATACGCTCCAGCACCTTCACGTTGTCGATACCAGCGGGTAGCGGCAGCTGAACCAGAATACCGTCGATTTCTTTATCGGCGTTCAGGGTGTCAATAAGTTCCAGCAGTTCTGCTTCGCTGGTGGTTTCCGGCAAATCGTAAGAGCGGGAGACGAAGCCCACCTCTTCACACGCTTTGCGCTTGCTGCCGACATAAATTTGCGATGCCGGGTTGCTGCCAACCAGCACAACGGCCAGCCCGGGGGCGCGTTTTCCGGCAGCTTTACGCGCCTTCACTTTTTCCGCGACCTCAGAGCGCACCTGCTGCGCAATCGTTTTACCGTCAATAATCTTTGCTGCCATCAGAGAGAAGATTCCGTCTGTAACGTTTGAAAGGGGGGATGGCGTGTATTTTGTCAGAAGCGAGCGTCGCTGTCAGTCACCCTTTACGCGTTTTTATCAGCGTGACGCAAAAACCCTTCTTAAGGGATGGTCAATTTCTTAGGCGGGATTAGGATGTGACCTGGCGAAATGGCAGCGTTTTGACATATTTAAAAACCGTGCACTGAGCTACTTTGTCTCCTCCGAAATAAGCTTTCAATTCATCAATTGAACGTATTTCTTATTCCCGATTATTCGCGGGAAGGGTTATTTACATTTTAAAGGAATAGACATGAAACTCAGCAACATTGCTTCTAATGTTATTGCAACTTTGGCCCTGGTTGCGGGTGCCGCAAATGCAGCGGATCCTGCTGCGCCGGTTTCCGTAAATGGCGGTACCGTACATTTTAAAGGTGAGCTGGTTAATGCTGCTTGTTCAGTAAATACTGATTCTTCCGAGCAGACCGTTAATCTGGGTCAGTATCGTACCGCGAAATTCACCAAAGTGGGCGACACCACCTCTAATATCCCATTCAACATTGAACTGAACGATTGCGATCCGCTGGTTGCCAAAACTGCAGCCGTTGCGTTCACCGGTCAGATCGACCCAACCGACAAAACCCTGCTGGCCGTCACCTCCGGTAACAACGACAACACCGCGAAAGGCGTGGGTATCGAGATCCTCGACAGCAAATCCAGCGTTCTGACCCCGGACGGCGCGACCTTCTCTGCTGCGCAGACGCTGATCGAAGGGACGAACACCCTGAAGTTCACCGCGCGTTACAAATCAACGGCTGCCACCACTGAGCCAGGCCAGGCGAACGCTGACGCCACCTTCGTAATGAAATACGAATAATTCCTCCGCACAGGGATGTTCAGGCCTCAGGGATGAGGCCCGTCATACGCTAATGCCAGGAACGAAGGATGACAAGGACTGGAACACTACTGCTGTTAACCCTTGCGATGGCTTGCCCGGCATCGGCGCATACCGTGGTGATCGAAGGCGGCAAGGTTCATCTCAGAGGTGAACTGGTGAACGGCGGCTGCGCCGTGGCGCCCGACAGCCAGAATATGCGCATCGACATGGGCCAGTACCGAACCAATTCATTTTCCGGTGTGGGCAGTTTTTCCACGGTGAATGTGCCTTTCACCGTACGGCTGCTGGACTGCAGCGTTGATGTTTCGCGCACCGTGGGGATCCAGTTTCAGGGCGTCACGCCCGCAGAGGATCCGCAGGTCTTTCTGGCGACATCGCGGCCGGGTGAAACATCTGTCAGCAGCGGCGTCGGGCTGGCGCTCTTTGACGAACAGCAACGTCAGATAATCCCAAACGCTACGGCCGTCAGCTGGCTGCCTGTCGATACCCGCGAGCTCGCGTTCCATTTTAGCGCCCGCTATCGGGCTATTTCCGAACATCTCGAGCCAGGCAAAATTCAGTCGGATGTCTGGTTTACGTTGATTTATCCGTAACACCTGCGAACACATTATTAAAGGTACGGTTGTGATGAATACCCTAATTAAACCAGGACTTTTTTTATCGTTTATTTTGATGATGGTTTCTGCATGCGCAAATGCATCCGGCGGTATTGCACTGGGGGCCACGCGCGTTATTTATCCGGCAGAGGCGAAGCAAACGTCGCTGGCGATCACCAACAGCAACAAACAGGAACGTTATTTAATTAACGCGTGGATCGAAAATGCGAGCGGGCAAAAAGAAAAAACGTTTGCCGTCACTCCGCCCCTGTTTGTTAGCGAGCCGAACAGCGAAAACACGCTGCGTATTATTTACGCCGGGCCGGCGCTGCCTGCCGATCGCGAATCGCTCTTTTACATGAACGTGAAGGCGATCCCGTCGGTGAACAAAGCGAAAACGGAAAACAATAACGTGCTGCAGCTGGCGATCCTTTCACGCATCAAGCTGTTTGTGCGCCCGAACAACCTGGCGATGCAGCCGGAAGAGGCGCTTTCCCAGCTGCGGTTTGAGCGCGCCGGCAACCATCTCAAAGTCAGCAACGCGTCGCCGTATTACATCACGCTCGTTAATCTGAAGCTGGGCGGGCAGACGCTGGACAACCTGATGGTTGCGCCGAAAAGTTCGTCTCAGCAGGTGCTGCCAGCCGGTGCCAGCGGTACGCTTTCCTGGCAGAGCGTGAATGACTACGGTGCCATCACCCCGGCGCGCAGCGTCAACCTGTGAGCAGAGTCAGGGCGATGAAAAACCACCAGGGACGTTACTGCCCGGTTGCACTGGCGCTGATGGCTGCGCTCTGGCCGCAGGCTGGCTGGAGCGAAAGTTATTTCAACCCGGCCTTTTTGTCCGACGATACCGCCAGCGTGGCGGATTTGTCGCGTTTTGAACAAGGACACCAGCAGGCACCCGGCGTTTATCGCGTGGATATCTGGCGTAACGATGAGTTTATCGGTACCCAGGACGTGCGTTTTGAGCTGGCAGAGAACACACCGCCGGTGGCGGGCGGTTTGTCGGCGTGCATTACGCGCGCGATGCTCGATCGCTTTGGCGTCAACGTCGCGGCGTTTCCCGAGCTGGCTAAGGTGCAGGGCGAGACCTGCGTTCCGCTGACCACGGCTATACCCGGCAGCGAAACGGTATTCAACTTTGCCTCGCAGCGTCTGGACGTCAGCCTGCCGCAGGTGGCTTTGCAAAACAGCGCCCGGGGCTATATTCCGCCTGAACAGTGGGATGAAGGTATCCCCGCCGCACTGGTGAACTACAGCTTCTCCGGTAACCGGGGAAGCGAAGACGACAGCTATTACCTCAACCTGCAAAGCGGATTGAACTATGGCGCCTGGCGTTTACGTAACAACGGCGCATGGCGGTACACGCAGAATAACGGGCAGCGGCACAGCGAGTGGCAGAATATTGGCACCTGGGCGCAGCGCACCGTCATCCCGCTGAAAAGTGAACTGGTGCTGGGCGACAGCAATACCGGGAATGACGTCTTCGACAGCATGGGTTTTCGCGGCGGGCGGCTTTTCTCGTCTGACAGCATGTATCCGGACAGCCTGCAGGGCTACGCGCCGACCGTGCGCGGGATCGCCCGTACGCCCGCCAAAGTGGTCGTTCGACAGAATGGCTACGTTATCTATCAAAGCTATGTGCAGCCGGGCGCATTTGCCATCACCGACCTTAACCCCACCTCCTCAAGCGGTGACCTGGAAGTCACGGTCGAAGAGAAAGACGGCACCCAGCAGCGCTATACCGTGCCGTACTCCACCGTGCCGCTTCTGCAGCGTGAAGGGCGCTGGAAGTATGACCTCGTGGCGGGGGATTACCGCAGCGGTAACAGCGATCAGGATACGCCATTCTTCACCCAGGGAACCCTGATTACCGGTCTCGCCAACGGTTACACGCTCTACGGCGGAACTCAGCTGGCATCGCGCTATACCGCGGTGGCCGTCGGGGCCGGAAAAAACCTGGGCGACTGGGGCGCGGTCTCGCTCGATATCACCCACGCCTGCAGCCAGCTCGCGGACGACAGCAAGCATGAAGGGCAGTCTCTGCGCTTCCTCTACGCGAAATCCCTTAACGGCTTCGGCACCAACTTCCAGCTGCTGGGGTACCGCTACTCCACAAAAGGGTTTTACACCCTTGACGATGTGGCCTGGCGCTCAATGGAGGGCTATCAGTATGCCGATAGCAAGAACGATAACGATGTGCCGGACGTGCAGAGTTATCACAACCTGACGTGGAATAAAAAAGGCCGCTTCCAGCTCAACGTTTCTCAGTCGCTGGGGGACTATGGCTCGGTCTATATCTCCGGTAGCGAGCAGACCTACTGGGGAACAGACGAGACGAATCTCTGGTACCAGCTGGGCTACGCGGGAGGCATGAAGGGGATCAACTACTCCGTCTCGTGGTCGTGGAACAAATCCGTCGGGATCGACGGCACCGACCGCATCGCGTCGTTTAACGTCTCCGTGCCGTTCAGCATCTTTACCCGTCAGGGCTATCGTCGGGACAGCGCGATTGACCGCGCCTACGCTACGGCATCCGCCAGCCGGAACAGCGATGGCGATACAAGCTGGCAAACCGGCGTCAGCGGCACGCTGCTGGAAGACCGCAACCTGAACTACAGCGTGACCCAGGGACACACCAGCACCAACGGCTCAAGCGGAAGCGCCAGCGCCAACTGGCAGGCGACCTACGGCACATTGGGCGTCGGCTACAACTACAGCGACGATCAGCACGATCTCAACTGGCAGCTCTCCGGCGGGGTGGTCGGCCACGCCGATGGCGTGACCTTCAGCCAGCCGTTGGGGGACACCAACGTGCTGATCAAAGCTCCGGGGGCATCTGGCGTCAGCGTGGAAAACCAGACCGGCGTGAGAACCGACTGGCGAGGCTACGCGGTGATGCCGTATGCCACTGTCTACCGCTACAACCGTGTGGCGCTGGATACCAACACCATGAGCAATAACACCGATATCGAAAACAACGTGAGCAGCGTGGTGCCAACCAAAGGCGCGCTGGTGCGCGCCAGCTTTGATACCCGCATCGGCGTGCGCGCCCTGCTGACGGTGATGCGCGGCAACCAGCCGGTGCCGTTCGGCGCGGTGGTTCGCGAAAACCGAAGCGGCGTGACCAGCATGGTGGGGGATGACGGGCAAATTTACCTGAGCGGGCTGCCGCTGGAAGGCGAACTGCTGATCCAGTGGGGCGACGGGGCGCAATCCCAGTGTCGCGCGCCTTACAGCTTGTCTGAAAAGAGCCTGCAACAGGCAATCACACTTAAGGGGATCGGCTGTGATTAAAACTCAAATCTTTGCTTTGTCGCTTCTGGCGTTACTGCCCGCGACAAACGCATTAGCGACCGTGTGCGTCAATGAAAAAGGCGTGCCGACGGAAGTGCATTACGATCTGACGGATAAATTCAACAGCTCGAATAACCAGATCGGACAGGTCGTGACGCTCAGCGAGAAGTCGCAGTGGGTAGGGGTCAATGCCGTCTGCCCGAAGGGCACCGTCGGGAATACCACCAAGCGTAGCTATGTGACCGATTATCAGGTAACAGGAACGAGCGATGGCTACCAGTATCTGAAGCTTAACGACTATCTGGACGGGGCCATGAAAATCACGGACAGCTATGCTGGCGTGTTTTATCCGCCAAAAAGCTATATCCAGATGGGGAGCCATCCTAACGTCTCTAAAAACAAACCGTTTGGCGTTCAGGACTCCAGCCTTGTCTTCCGCCTTAAGGTGACCCGGCGTTTTATTAACATGGTCGTTATCCCGCGCGCCACCATGTTCCGCGTCTACGTCACCACCACCTCATCCGATCCGTTAACCACGCCGGTCTATACCATTAGCTACAGCGGAACCATTCAGGTGCCGCAAAGCTGCGCCATTAATGCAGGTAACGTGGTGGAGTTTGATTTCGGCGACATTGGCGCCTCCTTGTTCAGCAAGGCGGGCGTAGGTAACAAACCGGAGGGCGTCTCATCGCAGAGCAAAACCATCGCCATTAAATGCACCAACGTAGAGGCGAACGCCATGCTGACGATGCGCGTCGAGGCGGAAAAAGTCTCTGATAATGTGCTGGTGTCGGATAACCCGGATGTGGGATTCATCATTGCTAATCAGAGCGGGGCGCCGCTGACGCCTAACAACCTGACAAGTAAAATTCCGTTCCGCCTTGACGACAGCGCGCAGGCGCAGGTGGGGATCCGGGTCTGGCCGGTGAGCGTGACGGGCAATAAGCCTGCGGAAGGGCGCTTCACCTCGCGCGGGTATTTGCGCGTGGATTACGATTAAGGAGCCGATATGCGAAACGGGATCCGTTTAATCACCGTAGCGCTCTTTGCGCTTTGCACACAGGCCCAGGCGGACACCGCGTTGGGCGAAATTAATATTCGGCTCTACGGCAATATTGTCGATTTTACCTGCGTCGCGGAAGGCAGCGACAGCGACAAGACCGTCACGCTGGGCACATGGCCCACGAAACAGCTCAGCACCACCGGGAGCCGCACGCAGCCCATGCCGTTTACGCTGAAGCTGACCGGCTGTCCGCCGGGCTCGGCGTCCATCACGTTTTCGGGTAAAGCCGACGGGAGCAATAGCGGCCTGCTGGCGCTGAATGACGCCAGTACTGCAAGTCGTGTCGCGGTAGAGATCAGGGATGCGAATAAAACGCGCCTGGCTCTCCAGCAGGCCAGCCAGCCGGTCTCGGTTGATGCGCAGGGGAATGCGATACTGTCGTTTTATGCCAATTATATTGCCACCGCAGATAACCCTCAGCCCGGACGAGCCGATGCGGATGCCACCTTTATGATTAACTATAATTAGCACTGACCGCACTCCCTGCAGCTCAGATAAGCTGCAGGGAGTGAATTCAGGTTAAAGCAGTTCGTGCGCTTTGGCGTAATCAATTAATTCCACGATGCTTTGCACACCCAGCTTGGAATAAATATTGGATTTATGCGCGCTAATGGTTTTGTTGCTTAATAGTAGCTGTTCAGCAATTTCCTTATTGGATAATCCATTCGCCAGATATCGTAATACCGTGACCTCGCGGTTCGATAATGGCATATCTACTGCCATCCCTTTCCCTGAACCCAAATGGTTTATAAAGTTCAGCGTTTCTGACGGGAAAAAGGAATAGCCCATCAGGATCATTTCTACGGCGTTGTAGATCTCGCCCAAATCTTTACGTTTACTGACGAAGCCATTTGCCCCGGCGCGAATGGCGCGACCCGCGTAAAATAACTCTGATTTAGACGAGAGAAACAGAACCTTAATGTCTTTGTTTAAGTTTCTGATTCTCTTAAGCAAAGCGAAAGCATCCGTGCCCGTGAGTTCAATGTCAAGGATCACCAGATCGATAGGGTGATTGCGGATACAGTCAAGGACTTCATGGCTATCGCCAGACTTGAGCTTGACTGTGATATTCTTATTTTTCTGTAGCAGGACTTCTATCGACATTCTGACGATAGGATGTTCGTCCATAATGATAACGGATGCCGGTTTCATTTTTAATGCCTCAGATTGTTAAAAGCGTTGTGCAGAGTTTGGTAAAACTCTCGAAATGCCGGAAGGATATAATGTGCAGATCCCTATACCGTAGTATTTCCCTGGAAAGAGCGAAAGCATCCTTGTTTACGTAATGAAAAGAACTATGCCTCAGCGCGGTCATCTCATTAGGCTGGTGTTGGCAAAAAGGTTTTTCTTATTCAGATTTGATACGCATCTTATTATACAGGGTAAGTTTTTTCCGAAAACCCTGTAAATTAATATCCGCTTATGGGTTTGTATTATCTTCTGGATCTGAATCGCTATTTTTTTAAATTTAGCGGAAATATCCTGTTATCTCATTTACCGCATATTTTCATCTTTATGTAATAACAAAAAATAACAGATATCTCTTAATGTTGATTAATTGTTAACGAAAATACCCATCATTTAGGGGGACTAACCCACGCTGGTGAGCTCAACAATTGCCCTCGCAGGCCGCCAGTCCTTCATCTGAAAGCGCGCTGGTTGATTAGAAGGTCCACATCTCCTGCACAGGAGAACATGCTATCCGCTTTGCTTTTTCCTCCCTGACGTTGCCGCTAAGCTGCTTGTTTTTACATCATTATCATCTTGTTAACGCTATCTGCATTCACTTAACGGATGGAGTAAAGTGCTGCCGTTTGTTCATTCTGTGGCATTTCACAATGTTCGCGTCCTTAAATTAGGAATAGTTATAAATTCGATTTAATTGTTAAAAATTAACATTTATGCAACGCAGGTGGTAAGTAAATTCCTAAACAGCTTTAGGAAATAAGGGGTTAGGACGTGAGTGAAAATGTGCAGTCTGAGAGGTTATTAAGAAGATGCAGCAATTCCTGACGATGGCTCAGCCCGAGCTTCACCAGGATGCAGCTGAGACGATAGATAATACGGCTATAGGGACGATTCTGCATAAGGGCAATCTGACGTAATGTCTTGCCCCGGGAAAGCTCCTGCAGGATGGGCCATTCGTTGCGTGAAAACCAGTCTTTCTCCGTACCCTGCGGAGGGAGGGTATCCAGCAGGCTCTGCTGGAGCGCAGCGGCATTCAGCTGGCGTTCGAGAACATGAAAGGGACCTGCCGCTTTGCAGAAGAGGCGGGTGTCGTAATTATCGGCCCTGACCAACAGCCAGGGCGTCAGGAACGGAGGAAACAGACTATGCCGTCTCAACTGATCCAGTTTCTCCAGAAGCCCCGTGGACCGGCTTTCAATATCCACGACCAGACGGGCTGAGGGCCACTGCGTCTGAGCGATGAGGGCATCGTCCAGCGTGGCGTAGTCGCAGCAGCTGCTCAGGGGAAATTGCCCGTTGAGAAAACCGGTGCGCAGGTAGTGATCCTCAGTCACCAGAAGGATAAAAGGGGCGTCTGTTTTGCGGGGCTGGCTGATGGACTGGCTCAAGAATTCGAGCCGGTCGAAAAAGGGGGGAGCAAAAGGTGAGCGCGTAAATCCCAGTGCATCACTTCCTGTACGCCGCCGCCGGTAACGGCGCACTGTCATTCGCATGGTCTCCCTCCTGGAAATGGCTTTCTAATCCTCCGGCCATGTCCAGGACGGCCAGTAATACCCCTGGCCGAGATCTGCGCCTGCCTGCAGTGCACAGGTACGATCGCGTTCAGTCTCAATACCTTCAATAAGCACTTTCCCGGCAAGCTGAAAGCAAAGGGAAACCAGTTGCCTCAACTCAGGGGTGTCGCGTAAACGCCAGAATGCTTCCTTATCTATTTTGATGCCGCTTAACGGGAGTCGAAAGGATAAAAACGACTGCACTAAGACGTCATCGATGTCGTCCAGCCAGATTGCGTGCCCTCGTCTGCTCAACTGATGGAGATTCTGAACCACGAACTGCTTCTGTGCGACGGAAAGCGCCAAAATGGACGCGGGGTCGACAAACTCAATATTGAGCGGCACGCAGGATAATCTTATAAGTCGCTGAAAAGACGTGGGCTCTGTCAGAACGGTTATCGGCAGATTAATAAAAAGGTTATGACCGTGCGGCGTATTTTTTAACGTGGCAAGCTGCGCTTCAAGCAGCGTTATCGACCAGTCTGCGGACCGATCGCAAAAAAAGTCCTCACTGTGCCGCGTGTCGGCCAGAACGCTAAGGACCTCGACGCCAACCTGACGTAAGGAGGTAAGGGCGACGATGGGCTCAAGCTTAATGCCGACGATGTCCTGAGATATGTACTGTAACCGGGGGGGCGTATCGATCAGGTTTTGCGCTGTCACTCCATTGTCCTGTTGTCTGTCAGCCTCCAGGCGGCCGGGATACCTGACTCTAGTGTGACGAGCTGACGTTCGGGAAAACAGCAGGCGTTACTTAAATGCAACTAAGCCTTTTCGCAGCGCTAAATTTTACGGTGAAACAGGACAAAATGTTGAGAAAATAGCCGTATTTACAATCGGCTAGCGGTAATTGACTCTGAAAACGGAAAAGGCATTGACTCACCTGCCATTGACCGTATAATTCTTCGCGTTTCACCACCGCGAAGTACACACTTCTCAGTGCGCCCTTAGCTCAGTTGGATAGAGCAACGGCCTTCTAAGCCGTAGGTCGTAGGTTCGAATCCTACAGGGCGTGCCATTTAATTTCATAGAGTTACCCCTCCTTCACATCCTCCTGATTTCCATTGTGGGACATATTTGGGACATCACCCCTAAAATTTACCGGTCATGAAGGACATTTATGTGGTATCTACTCGCAACTTCGCTTGCCGCACTCTCTCTTAATAAAAGCCTGGCTTACCTGCTGCTGGGATTAACGGCATTTCTCGGCTGGAAACAGAGTATTCTTGACGCCCCGGCGCTGCTGGTTATTGCATCAATCGTTGTTGGCTGGTCTGTTGTTGAATGGCTACGTAATAAAAATAATAAATACACATATCTGGTCGAAGGCCCGTGCGTGGTCATTGCCGTTGCCCTGGTTTTGCATGTGATCCCGGGTTTTCATAACCCAAAGGTGCTGGATGCTGTCGTCGTTGGTCCGCAAAGCATACCGTTCAGTATGTACTTTAATATGGACAAGGCGGTGGTTCCGTTCTTTTTAATTACGTGTATGCCAACGTTATTCGTAGCAAAACCCCTCTATAAAGCTGGCAAGGTCGGCTGGGCGATATTGGTTCTTGCGGTACCCGCGCTGTTACTTCTGGCTGTTGCGTTGGGCGGGCTTAGAATTGAGCCGCATGCGCCAGAATGGTTCGCTCAATTTGCCCTTGCGAATATTTTCTTCGTCTCTTTGGCCGAGGAAGCCTTGTTCAGAGGCTACCTGCAGCAGCGCTTGTCCCGGATCGTTCATCCTGTTGTAGCGCTGTTGATTGCCTCAGTCATCTTTGGGCTGATGCATTATAGCGGCGGTTTACTGCTGATTATTTTTGCCAGCCTCTCCGGCATTATTTATGGCCTGGCGTGGATGTGGAGCGGCAGGCTCTGGGTTGCAACGTTATTCCATTTTGGGCTGAACGGCGTGCATTTATTGTTCTTCACCTATCCTATGTATGCCCCTCATGCGGTTATGTGATGCTTTTTAAATTAGTAGCCTTATAAATTTAGCTACCTCCGGATAAGCATACAAAGCCCCGCAATATCGGGGCTTTTATATCTGCCGGGCGCATGAATAACAGATTTACCTTCGCGTCATAATAAATAGAAGGCTAATTAATTTCATTATAGGCAGGCTTAAGGTTTTCTTAATCTAATAATTACCTCTCATTAAAATTTGGATTTTTATCATTCTAAAATCTGCTAAAAAGAAATTTTACACTTTTACGACTAAACTCGATTGATACTAATTATCATTAGCGTTGTTGTATGCTTTAATCCTGTCCCACAAAGCTATGAGTGGTTACTCCCGTTGGTCTATTAAGGATATGTTCATGAATTCTCGCCTGCTGTCCTGCTTCTCGCTTGCCTTGTTGTCTTCCTCCCTTTTCCTTTCCACACAATCGGTTGCCGCCGATAACAACGAAGGTATCGTTGTTTATAACGCGCAGCACGAAAACCTGGTGAAGTCGTGGGTTGACGGTTTTACCAAAGAAACCGGCATTAAGGTCACGCTACGTAATGGTGATGACAGCGAGCTGGGTAACCAGCTGGTGCAGGAGGGCAGCGCGTCGCCGGCAGACGTATTCCTGACGGAGAACTCGCCGTCCATGGTGCTGGTGGATAACGCCAACCTGTTTGCGCCGCTGGATGCAGACACCCTGAAGCAGGTACCGGCAGAGTATCGTCCGGCGCACGGTCGCTGGATCGGCATTGCCGCCCGCAGCACGGTATTCGTCTATAACCCGGCAAAACTCAGCGAACAGCAGCTGCCTAAGTCGCTGATGGATCTGGCGAAACCCGAGTGGAAAGGCCGCTGGGCGGCATCACCTTCAGGTGCGGATTTCCAGGCCATCGTGAGCGCAATGCTGGCGCTGAAAGGCGAGAAGGCCACCCTGGAATGGCTTAAAGCGATGAAAGCCAATTTCGTTGCTTATAAAGGCAACAGCACCGTGATGAAGGCAGTCAATGCCGGCCAGATTGATGGTGGCGTGATTTATCACTACTACCGCTTTGTCGACCAGTCTAAAACCGGTGAAAACAGCAAAAACACTCAGCTCTACTACTTCAAACACCAGGATCCGGGTGCGTTTGTGAGCCTTTCCGGCGGTGGCGTGCTGGCGTCCAGCAAACACAAAGCGCAGGCGCAGGCCTTCATCAAGTACATTACCGGCAAAGAAGGTCAGGAAAGTCTGCGTACCAACAACGCCTTTGAATACGCCGTGGGCGTGAACGCGGCCTCCAACCCGAAACTGGTTCCGCTGAAAGATCTTGATGCACCGAAAGTTGAACCTTCAACGCTCAACAGTAAAAAAGTTATCGAGCTGATGACGCAAGCCGGTCTGCTGTGATCCTGAGAGTGAAGTGAACGTCTTATGTCTGGTCTGAGTCTCGACATCGGAAAAAACAGAGTGCAGGAGCCTGTCCGCAGGCGTCCTGCACTGCCGATGGTTGCGTTAGCTGTGTTGTTTTCATTAATGGCGCTTCTGCCTTTGGGTTTTATCATTGCCATTGGCATTGAGACCGGCTGGGAAACCATTAAGGCGCTGGTGTTTCGCCCGCGTGTGGCTGAGCTGCTCAGCAACACGCTGTGGCTGACGGCTTTAGCGGTTCCGCTGTGTATCGTGACGGGCGTGGCAATCGCCTGGCTCACGGAGCGTACGCAGCTTGCCGGGCGAGGGATCTGGTCCGCGCTGGCGGTCGCTCCGCTGGCCATTCCGGCGTTTGTGCAAAGCTATGCCTGGGTGAGCGTTGTCCCGTCCATGCATGGGCTTTCCGCGGGCGTGTTCCTCTCGGTTCTTGCATACTATCCGTTTATCTATATGCCGGTTGCGGCGGTGCTGCGTCGCCTTGACCCGACGCTTGAAGATGTCGCCGCGTCGCTCGGCACGCCGCCGTGGAAGGTCTTTTTCCGCGTGGTGCTGCCCCAGCTTAAGCTGGCTATCTGCGGCGGCGCGCTGCTGGTGGCGCTGCACCTGCTGGCGGAATATGGCCTGTACGTGATGATCCGCTTTGATACCTTCACCACGGCAATTTATGACCAGTTTCAGTCTACCTTCAGCGGCCCGGCGGCAAACATGCTGGCGGGCGTTCTGGCCTTGTGCTGCCTGGCTATATTAATGCTGGAAGGCGTGACGCGTGGAAAAGCCCGCTACGCGCGAATTGGCGCCGGGGCCGCGCGCGAGCAGAAACGCTGGCCGCTGAAGCCTGCAGCGGCCGCGCTGGGTCAGCTGTTTTTCATCGTGCTGATCGTGCTGGCGCTGGGCGTGCCGTTAATTGTTCTGTGTCGCTGGGTTTGGCTCGGCGGCGTGCAAAACTGGATGAGTGCCGATCTCTGGCACTCCCTGCGCCAGACGCTGATGCTCGGCGTGGGCGGCGCACTTCTCACGACCGTGTGCGTGATCCCCATCGCGTGGCTCGGTATCCGCTATCCACACCGCATCTTCCGGATGCTGGAAGGGTGCATCTATATCACCAGTTCGCTGCCGGGCATTGTCACGGCGCTGGCGCTGGTCACCGTCACTATTCATTACGCCCGTCCCATTTACCAGACGGAAATTACCCTGTTCCTGGCCTACCTGCTGATGTTTATGCCCCGTGCGCTCATCAACCTGCGGGCGGGGATTGCTCAGGCGCCGGTCGAGCTGGAAAACGTGGCGCGCAGCCTGGGCAGCACGCCCGCGAAGGCGCTCTGGAGCGTCACGATGCGGCTGGCCGCGCCGGGTGCGGCGGCGGGTGCCGCGCTGGTTTTCCTCGGCGTCAGCAACGAGTTGACCGCCACGCTGTTGCTCTCTCCTCTGGGCACGCGCACGCTCTCAACCGGATTCTGGGCGCTGACCAGCGAAATTGATTATGTGGCTGCAGCGCCTTACGCGATGCTGATGATCCTGATTTCACTCCCGCTGACCGCCATTCTCTATATGCAGTCGAAGAAAATAGCAGGGCTATGACATGCTTGAATTAACCGCCATTTCTAAATCGTTTTCTGATGTGCAGGTGCTCGACAGCTTAAACCTGAGCGTTGCGCCGGGGAGCAGGACGGCGATTGTCGGGCCGTCCGGGTCGGGTAAAACCACGCTGCTGCGTATTCTTGCCGGCTTTGAAACGCCCGACACGGGGCGCATTGTCATGCAGGGGAGAACGCTGTTTGATGAAAACAACTTTGTTCCCGCCCACCTGCGCCGGATCGGTTTTGTTCCTCAGGAGGGCGCGCTGTTCCCCCACCTTAATGTGGCAGACAACATTGCCTGGGGGCTGGACTGTACCCGCCACGAGAAGCGCCAGCGCGTTGAGGCGCTGATGGAGATGGTCTCTCTGGACAGGCAGCTCGCAACGCACTGGCCCCATGAGATTTCCGGCGGACAGCAGCAGCGCGTGGCGCTTGCCCGTGCGCTTGCCCAGCGTCCTTCACTGATGCTGCTGGATGAACCTTTCTCGGCGCTGGACACCGGCCTGCGCGCCATGACACGTAAAGCCACGGCCGATCTGCTGGCTGAAGCGGGCGTGGCCTCGATTCTGGTCACCCACGATCAGAACGAAGCGTTATCCTTTGCCACGCAGGTTGCCGTCATGCGTTCAGGACGCTTCACGCAGGTCGGGACGCCTTATGAGGTGTACACTCGTCCGGTTGACGAAGAGACGGCGCTGTTTCTTGGCGATGCGCTGATCCTGCCTGCGCAGCTCACCGCGGGCTACGCCCTGTGCGCCCTGGGTGAGGTGCCCACGGACAACGCGCAGGCTACAGGGCAGGGCAGAGTAATGCTGCGCCCGGAACAGCTGAGCGTGACGGCATGTGCCTCCCATGAAAGCCCAATTTCGATTCTTGATGTGGACTTCACCGGCCAGCTGTCGACGCTCACCCTTGGGCTTGCCGGGCAGCACGAGCCCGTGACCCTGAAGACCGTCAGCCAGCCAGGATGGAACCCTGGCACGGCGGTACGCATTGATATTGCTGGCACCGCGCGTGTATTCGAATATTCTTAATATTCGTTAGTAATTTCATGCAACGGGTTGTTATAAAAGATTTTTCCCGAACGTATGGCATTCTCTGAGATTCTCTACCATGCTCATAAAACCTCACCACAATGCGTGAGGTTTTTCGTAGTTGCTGATTAATCTCAAGGAAAAAGGTTATGAAAAAGACGACTGCTATTTTGTTGGGAACGGCGTTACTGTTTACAACCAATGCTTTTGCTGCACAGCTACTCACTAAAAGCGAGTTCAAAAAAGTTGCATCTCAATATAAAAAAATCGGTACGGTAAACACCTCGAATGAAGTATCGGTGGATGATGCAAAAAAAGAACTGATTGAGAAAGCCGATAAGAAAGGCGCGGATGTCCTGGTGCTCACTTCAGGGAACACCAACAATAAAATTCACGGTACGGCCAATATCTACAAGAAAAAATAACGTCATTGCAGCCACCCCGAAACGGGGTGGTTGTTCACCCTCTTTTCTCGCCATACCTCCTCATAAACGCGGTTACACTTGCTAATGCATTTATAATGCGTATAGTTCTCATTTGCATTTCAGCAAACACATTCTAAGGCCCGACAACGGGTCATTTTTGCGCGCACTTTCAAAAGAGTTAACGATGAACAACACCAACATACACAAAACGCTGCTGGCGCTCGCCGTTGGCGCGGTAACACATTCCTCCTTCGCGGCTGACGATCAAAAAGAAGATACCCTCATCGTGCAGGCTAAGCCTGCCAACGAGTTCAAACCCGGTGGCGACCAGCTGGTACCGGCCTTCCTTGACGGACAGGTGGCGAACGGCGGACGCATGGGAATGCTGGGCCAGCAGAACGCCATGGACGTGCCGTTCAACATCATCAGCTACACCTCAAAGCTGGTGGAAGATCAGCAGGCGAAAACCATTGCTGACGTGGTCGCTAACGACGCGGGCGTGCAGTTCGTTCAGGGGTACGGCAACAGCGCGGAAACCTACCGCATCCGCGGCCTGAAGTTTGACGGTGACGACATGACCTTTGGCGGTCTGTCCGGCGTGCTGCCGCGGCAGGTAGTAGATACCCAGATGGTCGATCGCATCGAGATCTTCAAAGGTGCCAACTCGCTGATGAACGGCGCGGCGAGCTCCGGCGTGGGCGGGATGATCAACCTTGAGCCCAAACACGCGGGCGAACTCCCGCAGGCGAAAGTGGGCATCGACTATACCTCTGATTCCCAGATTGGCACCACGCTGGATGCGGGCCGTCGCTACGGCGACAGCGACCAGTTTGGCGCGCGGGTGAACCTGGTCCATCGCGAAGGGGAAACCGGCATACCGAATGACCGCCGCCGCACCACGCTGCTCTCTACCGGCCTGGATTACAGCGGTGACCGCTTCCGCACCTCGCTGGATCTCGGCTATCAGAAGAAAACCTTCCACGGCAGCCCGACCAGCGTCAATATCTCCGCGGTGGATTTCGTTCCCGAGCCGCCGAAAAACGATCGCAACTTCTCTCAGAAGTGGGCCTACAGCGACATCGAAAACGAGTTTGGGATGTGGCGCAGCGAGTACGACATCACCGACGGCTGGACCGCCTACACCGGCCTGGGCGCGCAGCACGCGCATGAGGAAGGGATCTACAGCGCGCCAAAGCTGGTGGATAAAAGCGGCAAGGCAACGGTCAGCCGCCTTGATACCAACCGTATCAGCGATTCCGTCAGCGGCATGGCGGGCATTCGCGGTAACTTTGATACCGGTTTTATCTCGCACAAGGTCAATGTCGGCTATTCGGCGATGACCAAAAACGAAAAAATCGCGTGGAAAATGTCGGCTGCGAAGGATAACCCGACCACCAACATCTACCACAATACCGGCGTCGATATGCCGGACAGCACTAACTTCAACGGCTCCGGCGGAAAGTACAGCGATCCGCTGACCAGCGGGCGCACGCGCACACAGGGCTGGCTGCTGAGCGATACGCTGGGCGTGCTGGACGACAAACTGCTGTTCACCGCAGGCGCCCGCCATCAGAAGGTGGTCATTCGCGGGTATAACAAAATTACCGGTGCGGAAAACGCGGCGGATGGCTTCGACGGCAGCCGCTGGATGCCAACCTATGGCGTGGTCTACAAGCCGTGGGAGACGATCTCCCTCTATGCCAACCATACCGAAGCGCTGCAGCCGGGCAAAACCGCGCCTAATACCGCCACCAACTACGGCCAGAGCACCGGTATCGTTCACTCTAAGCAGAATGAAGTGGGCGTGAAGGTGGACTTTGGCCGCGTGGGCGGATCGCTTGCGCTGTTCGAAATCAAAATGCCGTCGGCGATCCTCGACGACAGCGGTCACTACGGCCTTGACGCTGAACAGCGTAACCGTGGCGTGGAGCTGAACGTCTTCGGCGAGCCAATGCTGGGGATGCGTCTGAACGCCAGCGCTACCTGGCTGCAGGCTGAGCTAACCAAAACCAAAAATGGCGTGAATCAAGGTAACGATGCGATCGGTATTCCGAACTTTTACGCCGTGCTGGGCGCAGAGTACGACATCAAGCCGATTAACGGCCTGACTGCCACCGCCCGCGTGAACCACTCCGGCGCGCAATATGCTGACCTTGCAAACACCAAAAAGCTGGACAGCTACACCACGCTGGATCTGGGGATGCGTTATCGCTTCGCGGTGAACCACAATGCAAACCAAATGACCGTGCGCGCGGGAATCGACAACGTGACCAATGAAAACTACTGGTCCAGCGTGGACGATTCCGGTACCTATATTACGCAGGGCGAACCGCGCACCTTTAAGGTTTCGGTTGGCTACGAATTCTAAGCGTTCCATCTCGTTATCCGGGGCAGGGATGCCCCAATCCCTTGCTACCTCCAGCATGAAGTGTTAAAACGTGCCCCTTCTAAAAAAGAGACAGGGGTAGGACGTGAAAGACGCGTCATCCGCTTCAGGCCATGGTAGCGCCGAAGCCTCGTCGGATCAGAATCCGACGCTGCAACGTGGGTTGCAAAATCGACATATTCAGTTAATTGCCCTTGGCGGCGCAATCGGTACCGGGCTGTTTCTCGGCATCGGCCCCGCTATTCAGATGGCGGGCCCGGCGGTTCTGCTGGGTTATGGTATCGCCGGGATTATTGCCTTCCTGATCATGCGCCAGCTTGGCGAGATGGTCGTTGAAGAGCCGGTTTCAGGCTCCTTCGCGCACTTTGCTTATAAATACTGGGGCCCGTTTGCCGGCTTCCTGTCCGGCTGGAACTACTGGGTAATGTTCGTGCTGGTGGGGATGGCGGAATTAACCGCCGCAGGCATCTATATGCAGTACTGGCTGCCGGATGTCCCGACGTGGATCTGGGCGGCGGCCTTCTTCATCATTATTAACGCCGTTAACCTCGTCAACGTCCGCCTGTATGGCGAAACCGAATTCTGGTTTGCGCTGATCAAGGTGCTGGCGATTATCGGCATGATCGGCTTTGGCCTGTGGCTGCTGTTCTCTGGCCACGGCGGCGAGCGCGCCACGATCGACAACCTGTGGCAGCACGGCGGCTTCCTCGCCACCGGCTGGAAAGGGCTGATTCTCTCCCTGGCGGTGATCATGTTCTCCTTCGGTGGGCTGGAGCTAATTGGCATTACCGCCGCCGAAGCGCGCGACCCGCATAAAAGCATTCCCAAAGCGGTTAACCAGGTAGTGTATCGGATTCTGCTGTTCTACATCGGCTCGCTGGTGGTCTTGCTGGCCCTCTATCCGTGGGTGGAAGTGAAATCCGACAGCAGCCCGTTCGTGATGATTTTCCACGATCTGAACAGCAACGTGGTGGCTTCTGCGCTGAATTTCGTCATTCTGGTGGCGTCGCTGTCGGTCTATAACAGCGGCGTTTACTCCAACAGCCGTATGCTGTTTGGCCTCTCCGTACAGGGCAATGCTCCGCGCTTTTTAACTCGCGTCAGCCGTCGTGGCGTGCCGGTGAACTCCTTGTTACTGTCAGGTGCCATTACGTCGCTGGTGGTGCTGATCAACTACCTCCTGCCGAAAGAGGCCTTCGGCCTGCTGATGGCGCTGGTTGTCGCCACGCTGCTGCTGAACTGGATCATGATCTGCCTGGCGCACCTGCGCTTTCGCGCCGCGATGCGCCGCAAGGGACGCGAAACGCAGTTCAAAGCGCTGCTTTACCCGGCGGGGAACTACATCTGTATCGCTTTCCTGGGGCTGATTCTGGTGCTGATGTGCACCATGGATGAGATGCGCCTCTCGGCGATGCTGCTGCCGGTGTGGGTTATATTCCTGTTTGTGGCGTTTAAGCTCTCCCGAAAAAAGTGATCTGCTTTTCACCCTCTCCCCGTGGGAGAGGGCCGGGGTGAGGGCACCAGACCGCACCTGCCTTCACGCCCGGTGTACGAAACTGATTATCTGACGATGACCCCCGACAGGGAGCGAATATCATTCCCCGTCGGCGACTGGTGAATACGCAAACCAAATTCATCCACCACCGCGAAAATATGGTCGAAGATGTCGGCCTGTATCTCCTCATATTCTGCCCAGACCACCGTATTGGTGAAGGCATATATTTCAATCGGCAAACCATTCGCGTCAGGCGCCAACTGACGCACCATCAGCGTCATATCTTTGCGAATGCGCGGGTGGTTGCGAAGATATTCGTTCAGGTAGGCGCGGAAGGTGCCAATATTGGTCATCTTGCGAAGGTTTAATACCGATTCCCCTTCACCGTTCTTCTGATTCCACAGGTTTATTTCCTCATGTCGCGCGGCCAGATAGGGCTTAAGCAGTTTCGCCTGAATAAGTTTCTGCTGTTCCTGCTCGTCGAGAAAATGAATGCTGGTGGTATCAATGTTCAGGCTGCGCTTAATGCGTCGACCGCCGGAGGCCGACATGCCGCTCCAGTTGATAAAGGCGTCGGAGACCAGCGCCCACGTAGGGATGGTCGTAATCGTATTATCGAAATTGCGTACCTTAACGGTAGTCAGGCCGATGTCCGTCACCGTGCCGTTGGCACCGTATTTCGGCATCTCCAGCCAGTCGCCGAGCTTGAGCATGTCGTTAGCGGAAAGCTGAATCCCCGCCACAAGTCCGAGTATCGGGTCTTTAAACACCAGCATCAGGACGGCAGCCATGGCACCCAGACCGCTGATCAGAATCGCCGGGGACTGACCAATCAGCAGGGAGATAATCAGTATTCCCACCAGGATGGCGCTCACCAGCTTGATGCCCTGGAAGATCCCCTTCAGCGGCAGCTGTGACGCGGTAGCCATTTTCTGCGACAGATTGAAAATCACGTCCAGCAGCGAGAAGAAGGAGAGCAGGGCATACACCATCACCCACAGCTTCGCGCAGGTGGTGAGTATTTCCGCCGCTTCGCTGCCTTTTTGCAGCCAAAGTACTGCCTGGACGTTGACGATTATCCCCTGCAGGGTAAAGGCCAGACGGTGAAATAATTTATTCTGGGTGATGATCTGCAGCCATAAATGGCTGCTAGCCTGCGCGCGTTTTTCGAAAGCGCGAAGCACGCCTTTGTGAAGAATAAAATGAACGATGATGGCGGTAAGAAAAATAATACCAAAGATAATCACTAAAGAGGTGGTGTGATTAATTTCAATGCCTAACTCTTCAACCTGAGCAATCAATTCCTGCATAACGTCTCCTGTATTTTTGCAGCCCCATAATGGCGGCTGCGGATCTATTATGCAAATTCACAGGCTTATTTGGTGGCCTGGCAGATCTTCGCCACCGGCAGACACAGGTGATGGCGGATGCGCAGCGTCGCCAGGGCAAGCACCACCATCATCGCCGTTTCCACCATCAGGAAGACGTTAACTGCCTGGGTGTAATCCCCGTGATGGTTCTGCAGTGCGTGCAGCAAAATCGCGCCAAAAATGGCCGGGCCAAGCCCCAGCGCGGCCTGCTGCAGGGTGCTGAGAATGGCGCTCGCGGCCCCGGCGTCGTCAGGCTGAATATCGCGCATCCCGATGCGGTAGAAACTGTTCACGATCAGCGCCTGCCCGTAGCCCACCAGTCCGGTGGCGGGTGCCAGCGTCAGGGTGGTATTGTTCATGCCCCACAGCCGGAACGTCGCCATCAGCGCCAGCAGACCGGCAATCTGGATCGCCAGACCCGTCAGCAGAATAGTGCTGGTGCTGTAGCGGGCAATCAGCCGCGGCGCGAACCACGCGGAGATAAAATAAGTCACTCCAAGAGCGATAAAACTGTTCCCGGACTGCCATGGGGCCATCCCCAGACCGGTTTGCATGGTGAGCGCCATACAGAACATAAAACCGGACCAGACGCTGAAAAAGAGCATCGCAATCAGAATGCCAAAGCGCACGCTGCGAAGCGAAAGCAGGCGCGGCGGGATCAGCGGGTGGGCATTCTCACGCTCCTTTATGCGCGCATTCATCGCCATCAGCCAGGCTAGAGGGATAAGGGCGAGCAGCATCGCCTTCAGCGGCCAGGACCAGTGCCACTGCGGGCCGAGCGCCATCGGAAACAGCAGGCAGCAAAGCATAATGGCCAGCAACACGGTACCCGGCCAGTCGATGCGTGACGGCGTCTCACGACGGGTTTCCGGTACCAAGCGGCGGCTTAGCGCCAGCACCACCAGACAGATCGGTACGTTGATAAAGAAGGCGTTTCGCCAGCCCAGCCCGGCGATATCCGCCGATACCAGCCAGCCCCCGCCCATCTGCCCGACGATAAACGCAATCCCGCCGATGCCGCCGAACAGGCTGATGGCTTTTGCGTGGGCGGTACCTTTCAGCGTCACGTGCAGCGTGGCAAGAATTTGCGGCATGATGAGTGCGGCACCCGCGCCCTGAACGATGCGCGCGGCCAGCAGCTGTTCAATGTTTCCCGCCATCCCGCACAGCAGCGAGGCCAGGCCAAAGCTCGCTACACCCCACATGAACAGACGCCGACGGCCAAAGTTATCCCCCAGCTTGCTGCCGAGCGCCAGGCAGACGGCGAAGGCCACGCCGTAAAGGGCCACAATCAGCTCCAGCTCGGTGGCGGTAGCGTGCAGCGAATGGGTGATGGCGTCCAGCGCCACGTTGGTGATTGAGGTATCAATCATCGGCAGCATCTGGCCTGTTAGCAGCAATATCAGGCCAGCGCGGCCCGGTGAAACAACTGACGTATTCATGGTAACTCCATTGCGTCATTCATCAGATGGTCGTAGCATCTACCATCAGATAAACGGGTACCAGTTCTTGCTTATACTGGTACTGGCACTACCATGCAGGGGAATTTATGGCGCTGATGTCTGAACCTGTCGTCTCACTTCAGGATGACACGCGAAAACAGCTGGGGGCATTTTTACGTGCCCGGCGTGAAAGCCTCGATCCGCAGCGTCTCGGCCTGCCGCGCAGCGGCCGCCGCCGCACGCCGGGTCTTCGTCGGGAAGAGGTGGCGATGCTCGCGGACGTGGGCGTGACCTGGTACACCTGGCTTGAGCAGGGCAGGGACGTCAATCCGTCCAGCGCGGTGATGGCGGCCGTGGCAAAAGCGCTGCAATGTACCCCAACTGAAGCCCGGCACCTGTTTGTATTAGCCGGTTTACCGCCGGGTGAAGCGCCGCAGGCGGTCTGCTGCGAAGGCATCAGCGAAGGCACGCGCCGCCTGCTGGATACGCTGATGCCGAAACCCGCCAGCATTCAGAAACCGAACTTCGATATCGTGGCCTGGAACGACAGCTTCGGGCATCTGATGGGCGTCGATTTCAATGACATCCCTCCCGAAGACCGCAACTGTATTTATCTGTTCCTCACGCATCCGGCGTGGCGTGCCCGCCTCGGCAGACGCGACGACGTGCTGCCCATCTTTGTCTCCTATTTCCGGGCGGCGATGGCCGAACACCGGGGCGATCCTCTGTGGGAGGCCAAACTGGCGCGCTTCTTTGCGGTGTCCGAAGAGTTTAAAACCCTGTGGCACCAGCGCAACGACGTACGCGGCGTGGAGAACCAGCTCAAGCTGTTTACCCATCCCGAGCTGGGGGATTTTACGCTGCAGCAGATGTACTGGTATTCCGCGCCGCGAAACGGCTCGCGGCTGCTGGTGTATCTGCCGGTGGATGAAGCAGGGGAGCGGGCGATGGCATGGCTGGAGAAAAAAAAGATTTAGCACCGCGAGTGGCTTCGCGCCAGGTGTTAACTAGTACTTTTCTGGCAGTTTATGCACTGCTATAAGTATGCCGCGTTTAATGTCTATATGACCATCGATGCGCAGATCGCTCAGAATTTTCATGACGCGGCTGCGCGAAAGACGTGTTTTTTCCTGGATATAATCGCAGACATTAACTGTCAGGCGTAAATCGTCTTTCTCATTTATTAATGCAATGATGTTTTCTCGTATTATCTCATAAGTTGACAGGCCTACAGAGACGTTATTGATTTCAATGAGTCGCTTGATTCCAAACATATAGAGTAGAGCAGCCTCTTTCCAGAGGCGTTCCCGGTCGATGATATTCAATACTTCATTTCGTGGAATGATTTCATATTTAACCTCACTGCAGGCTTTAAAATAGAAATTCGCATTCATGTCCATCAAGGCGTTCATACCCACTAACATCGGGCTCTGAAAGTATTTCATGAGCAAGTTTCCTCTGGTGCGATAGGCTGCCAGCATCCCCTCATGGATAACCAGCGTCATCGGTTCGGGATATTTCTCCATAGTGATTATTTGCCGTGAAACTGCTTGTCGGACACGGTGTGGATTTGTAATTGCTGCAATTATTCTTTTTTCTTCATTTTCAGGTTTCATGATTTTGTATTATTCCTGGGAGTACTTACATTTAATCAAAATAACTGAATGTGTAGAACACAAATTACATATTCCTGCGAGTTGCTAAGATCATTACTGATGAAAATAAACCGTCCTTAAAACGCTGAGGAAAACAAAGGACAAAAACATAGAGAAGATAACGTGTCGGGATCGGCTATTAGCAAGTCAGAATTATGGGCGAAGTGATGTTTATATTTTGACTGTAAACACTTTCCGCATAAGGTGTTGCGGTAATAGGTTAAGCTGCCAGTGGTGTTTAGATTACAGCAGAGGTGAACATCGCTGCGCAAACGAGTAGCCTGAAGAGGGTAAAAACACGTTTTAACCCTCTCAGGGAGTGACAGATCCTGATATGTCTCGAGTGAGCGGTCAGGCATCAGTATTGCCACTGGAGCGAAACACCCAGCGTGACGGGACTGGTATGCAGTTCATCCGGCTTTGAAAGCGGGGTACCGATGAAAAAGTCATAGCCAAATTGACCTTTGACGCCTCGAATGCCAGCCACTGCCCCGGCAAGGTGTGCGCCACTCCAGTAATCATTTTCAGAGCCGCTAACCTCACCGTAATCCACGCCAATATAGGGCTGCATCCCCCACTTTGGCAGGTTAAGATCAATGTCATTGCGTAGATACCAGCCCTTATCCGCATAGATCGACATTTCTCCATCAAACCCTCGCACAGTCCAGCGGTTGCCAATAGTGAACTTATCCGGTTGGGTGAGCCGATCTGGTGACGTTTGCTGCATAAAATGCGGCTCGTAGCTAAAAGCATTTCCGGCCAGTTTGAAAGGGAAGACCCCATCAACTTTAAGCGTAAGGATCCTTGCCAGTGGATCAGCGCTGCCCACCAGCTCTTCTGCATCAGGTTGTTCGCCAAACCACGGAGCCGCATGCTGGTATCCGAAACTAGTCGTAAGTTGACCCGCTGAAAAATAGGCAATGTTATTCAGGCTTAACTGCCAGCTGCTGGTATCCCGATGCTGTACTTCCACTTCCACGTCATTAAGGTCATAGCGTGAGTCACGCTTGATCGTTTTAAAAGCCAGCGTGGTTTTCTGACTGGCGCTGCGGAAGATCACGCGGTTAAGGACAGCCGTCATTAATTTTTCGTCGCTGCTGTACTGGTAGCGAAATTCACCGTTGCGGAGAGTTTGCGTGGAACGATAATGGCTGGCATAAAGGTCAAGCGACCAGTATCCCAATGGAACAGAATAAAAGGCCGAGCTGTTATCGTTGCGACGTCCATCTTCATTTTTGAACCCACCACCATAAGCAATGTAAAACATGTCATTTAATGAAGTTGGGTTATCAAGATAAAAAGCGAGCCCTCCCTGATAACGTCCGGTGTGTTTACTGCCTGAATCATCAAACCAGGAGCCCAGGCGCCATGATTGTGGCTGTGTGCGGGTCACTTCAATATGTGTATCCCCGGGACGATTGCCCGGTAGCAAACGTATACTCGCCTGAGTGCCGGGTATGCGCTGCATATTCTCTAAGCCTTGCTCCAGCCCTCGTAAATCGAGAAGATCGTTTTGGTCTTCCGGAATGTTGTTCCACGCATTTAAAGAATGACCGTTTAACTCTTTTATGTCTATTTCGCTGATGCGGCCAGGCAGAATTGTAAAATGCAAAATACCATTACGTAAATTCTGCGTGGGCACTAATATGCGAGTAGTAATAAATCCATGAGAAATGAGGCGATTCTGCATTGCAGTATGAATGTTTTTAATGCCCCCGGAACCAACACACTGTTTCTCCGTCTGTTTTATGAGATCGCGAAAAGTCAGCCAATGTGGAAGCGACTCTGCGCCATCAATAACGACGTGCTGGATATCATAGCAAACAGCTTCTTTGGTCAGAATCAATGTATCACTTGCGCGCGTTCCTTCTGCAGAAAGTAGCGACTTACTTTGAGGCGCAAGCTGGTCATGCCTGGCTTGATCCTGTTGCTGAGTGGTCGCAGACTCAGCCTTTACGTAACCGGCCGACATTACGAGGAGCGACGCTAAAACGACAGCGAGGCGAGGGTAAGAGATAATCATGTTATTGGCTTCAGAGATTCTGAGGATGTTTAACCCTGGTTTAAAGAAATAAAAAGCCCCATAACCAAAAATGGGGCTTTGAGAGTCATGGATTATTACATAGCGGTGTTAATGCCATATCCGCCAGGGAAATAGACTATTTCAGTAATGGTTCTGCCGAAGTAGGTATCGCCAGGATAAAAGACCATGCCATTTTCCCAAACACCATTACCCTCGGGAGTGCCGTTTGGTTTAATTGAATTATAGCTGGTGCTATTATCCATATTATTTCCATTCCAGCTGTTATTGTCATTAATAAAGCCGGAGTTGTCGATGGAAGTATTGTTACTATCAGGGGTGATTACATTATTGTCCGGATTGTCAGTGCCAGTCTGATTAATTACTCCTGTGTTATTTACGAAACCAGTGGTTCGGACATACTTGCCAGTGATGATTCCACCCTTTTCGTTATTTATACCATTGTAAGTGTTTAACTGAACATCCTCGGCACTGGTTATGTTACCGCTATTCGTCAAAGTGTTGCTGGTGATATTGATACCATTTTCTGCCGACAGCGTTCCTCCGTTGATAAGATTGATCCGTTCCATCTGAGCATTAAGTTTATTGCCAGCGCTGATAACACCTGTGTTATAGACTGAAGATGGATAGTAGCCGTAGCCGCCGGAAATGAACATGTTGATATCATTCGCAGAGCGGATTTCACCATCGTTTTGAAGGTTATTCATTAGGTTAAGTGTGGTGTCACCTCCTGCCTGGAGCTGGCTGCCCGCTTCTGTAGTCACAGCTGAGGCATTGATTGTAATGTTACGATCCGACTTAATGTCTCCGCTGCGCAGATTATTCAGATTATTAAGGTTTAAATTGATGTCGTTTTTACTTAAAATGGAACCACTGTTATTGAGATCGGACAGCTGAAGATCCATCTGATCGGCAGTCAATGTACCGCTATTTTCCAGTGCGCTGCTGTTCATCTGCATTGCAAGATGACCTTTTGCAGTAATATTACCGCTATTGGTCACTGGACCAGCGTAATTATTCCAGCCATTCGAACCAATGTTCAAAGCCAGGTCTTGGCCAGCAGCGATAGTCCCTGCATTCTGGAACGTACCGGTAACGGTCATATCAATATTACGACCTGCCTGAAGTGTGCTGTTGAGGTCAGAGTTATAGGCCCTTGCATACATGAAAATATCATTGTCAGCGGTGATGGCACCCGAGCTATTATCCAGTGCGCCATTTACGGAAAGTGAACCTTCACTATGGATAGTCCCATTATGGTTAGAAAGCAGATCGTCGCCACTCAACTGCAGTTGGCTGTCGTGACCAAAGGACTGAATAATGCCGTTATTGTTATTGAGTACATTGGCGCTGATCGTATTCCAGCCATTACCGGCTGAGATCAGTCCATTTTCGTTGTTTAGCGCGCGGGTAGTTACGTTCATTGACGCGTTACTGGCGAGCTGGCCAGATGTATTATCGATATTGGTGGTATCTAGGCTAAGAGCACCCTTCGCCACAATCTTGCCCTGAGTATTGTTTATGCCACGGGCGTCCGAATTACTATAGGCATAAGACGCGCGTTGAACCAACAGTTCGCCATTACTGAGTATTTCCCCCTGCGCATTATCCAGTGAATCAGCCATCACAAAGGTGCTGGCATTTCCCTGTACTGAGCCAGCTGTGTTGAGAGTAGTTTTACCCGCCAGGTTAACCATGTCCGCTTTGATAAGGCCATGGCTGTTATCAACCATTTCATCTGCTGTGATGGAGACCACGCCGTCGGAGGTAATTTGACCGTTACGGTTTACTACGCTGGTACCCTTGATCATTGCTGCGTTTCCAGCATTCACATGGCCGCCATTGTTTTCGACGTTACCATTAACGTCAATCGAAAGCGTGTCGTTTGCAGTAAGATCGGTATGGTCAAGACGAACGCCGACACCGGTATCCGTACCTTCCATAAAGATTTTATTGGCATACATTGAGCCCAGCGCAGATACATCTAGTGCTAATTCGGGAGCTTTGCTGTCATCATATCTTTTCTGAACACGACCCTTTTTATCAATACGGTTGTTACCCGTGATAATATTCAGCTCATTGGCCTGCAGCTTCGCGTTAACTTTGACTGACCGGGAGATAATATCTGTATATTGAACCGCGCGGGTATCCATACCTTTTCCGGTAATGTTAACCTCGCCTTTGCTAATATCCAGTCCTGTTACATTACCGTTTGCATCAAAATTGGCGGTACCGGTGGTTAAGGTCGCGTGATTCGTATTAATAAAACCGCATCCATCACAGGTAATCCCGGATGGGTTAGCAATAATAACCTGAGCAGATTTTCCAGCGACTTCAATCATGCCATTTAACTGGCTTGGGTCGGAAGAGCGTACTTCATTTAGAATGACTTTTGCACTACCGCTTGCCATATTTGTATTGCCATCAATCATACCTGCTAGCTGAGTGTTAGACGCCGCGCCACTGTTATTAAGAATAACACCGTGAGTTTCAACGTTAAATTCAGAGTAAACGTTATGAGAGACGCCTTCTGCGCTGGCTTTATTAATATCAACAATCGTTGTACCGTTTGAATTAGTGTGGATGCCGGGTTGTTCCGTATTTCCTGCAACAACGGCAGCGTGAACAGGCATGATCATGCCCAGAGCTAACATAGTAGCGAAACAGGTCGGCGCGAGTTTGGCGTGCAAAACCTGACGTGTGAGGTGGGTGCTTACTGCACATTTATTTTTCATATCTCTATCCTTGTATTCCTTGAAATAATAACGCCCATCGTGTGTTAAAATGGGTTTTAAATGGAATCATGCGAAATCAAAAATCCTTTAAAAGACTTGTAATTGTTTATTTCAATATGTCTTTTTATTACGGTGTGCCTTTAGTGATAAAACTAAATTGATTTGTTTGAATTTTGCGCAATGGATTCGTGGTGTTTATGAAACTAAAGGGGAGTATTGATATGCATTAATAAAAAAAGGCTTACGGAAAGAATATAATATAAAAAATATATGATGGATTTTATGAATAAGTATTTCTATGCTGTTACAAATTGCTGGGGGTATTTGTGAACTTTATCGAAGGAAGAATCATAACCCAAAGAAAGCGTCACTGAAAACAGGCACGCCGGAACCCGACGTGCCAGAAGGGATCAGCACTCGGTCACAATCGTGCTCAGAGGCAGGCGAGATTTCGGCAGCGTGGCGTTGAAATCTTCCACGCTGTGATGCCCAACCGGCACCACCACCAGGCTGGTGAAGCCCTTCTCTTTCAGGCCAAACTCTTCGTCGAGGATCGCGGCGTCGAAACCTTCAATCGGTACTGCGTCCAGGCCCAGCGCAGCAACGCCCAGCAGGAAGTTGCCGACGTTCAGGTAAACCTGCTTCGCCATCCACTGGTCGTCATCTTTCAGATCCACGCGATGCATGTCGGCAAAGTAGGTACGGCCCTTATGGTTCGCGGCTTTGGCTTCAGGGGTGTTGAAGCGACCGTCGGCTTCTTCCTGATCGACAACGCGCTCCAGCCATGCATCGTCCATCGCGGTTTTCGCGCAGAACACCACCACGTGAGAAGCATCCAGCATTTTGCGTTCGTTAAACACATAGGTGCCCGCAGCGGATTTCGCCACGCGCGCTTTTCCTTCCTCGGTGCTGGCCACGATGAAGTGCCACGGCTGGGAGTTGGTGCTTGACGGGCTGTACTGCAGCAGGGTTTTGATTTTTTCCGCTTCTTCAGCGGTCAGTTTTTTGCTTGCGTCGAACGCCTTGGTGGAGTGGCGTTTCAGCGCAACAGAAATGATATCCATAACAACTCCTGATGATGAAATTCGCCCGCGTGCGGGCGCGAAAGGTGAGCAGATTACAGCGGGACGCGGAAAAAGATAAGGGCAATTCGAGCGCTTAATCTGTTCGTCTCAGACGAACAATCAGACCGGCCGGATCCACTTCTGGTCTTTTTTCGGCAGTTTATCCACCACCAGATGCCAGGAATCATTAATGAGATCGGTAACCAGTTCCGGCGTCACGTCGTCAGTGCCGTAAAGGGAAATCCAGTGCTTTTTGTTGAGGTGATAGCCCGGTTCAACGCCGTGATAAATCTGCTGATTTAACAGCGATTTTTCCGGGTCTGACTTCAGGCTGACGTGCGGCCGCCCGTGTGCGACGGCCACAATCATGAAAATTTTTCCACCCACTTTAAACACGTCAAATTCCGGCCCAAACGGCCAGCAGTGTTCGGTGAACGGCAGCTCCAGAGCCACGCGTTTTGCGTGCTCCTGCAACGTTTTACTGTCCATCGCTCTCTTCCTGGGCAAGCCCGCGCCACATCACCTCAAAGCCGAGCGCTTTAAACTCAACGGCGCGGGACGGATCGCGGGTGGCAAATTCCATCGTGGATTCGGCCAGCGATAAGAAAAGCGCATCGCCAAACGTTTTAAATTCATCAGACATAAACACCTGACGCACCGAGCGGCGGCAGAGTTCATGCAGCTCCGGGAACATCTCTTTCACCGCCTGTTCCGTTTCGGTGCTCAGCTTTTCACTGACGCCAATCTGGCGGATCGCCGCATGCGCAACGGGGTTACGAATACCCCAGTCCACATAGCTGTTCCAGATATTGCGGGTATGTTCTTTAGGCAGCGTGATGGTGCGATCGAGGTTCGCGAGCATGGTCTGGCAGAGATCTTGCTTCAGGTGCAGATAGAGGGCATTCAGCAGATCGTCTTTCGTAGCAAAGTAGCGGAACAGGGTGCCTTCGGCGACGCCCGCCTTACGGGCAATAAGCGCCGTTGAGGCGGCAATACCTGACTGTGCAAACGCCACCGTTGCGGCTTCCAGTAAGGCCTGTTTTTTATCTTCACTCTTCGGACGTGCCACTAAATTTTTCCTCCTGTCAATTATAAAAACCCTGATTGAAACACGTGCTTTGACACGCTGCAACGCGGAATGTCAAAGATCGAAAACGTCTTGACGACTTTATCATCATATCTATAATGAGTGCTTACTCACTCATAATCAAGTTTACCCTGCGCACGCTATCGGATGGGGCGCGTTTTCGGGTCAGGATATGAAAAAACCTCTCTTCATCTGCGTGGTGTTAATCATGATTATTGCTTCAGCCGCGAGTTTACCGTTTGTTCTGAATGCCGGATTCGGCCAGCCGCCGCAGGGTGAACGGCTCACTGAAGTGGAGGCCTCCCCACAGTATCGCGAGGGGAAATTCCACAACACGCTGCCGACGCCGGGTTATAACGGTGACAAAAATATGCTGGTCGCGATGTGGGAGTTTCTGACCAAAAAAACCGAAAACGCCCGCCCGACCCGGCCGCTGCCGCTGGTGAAAACCGATCTTGCGAGCCTGCCGCTGGAGCAGAACACCCTTGTGTGGCTCGGTCACTCTTCGTGGTATCTGCAGCTCGCGGGTAAACGCATCCTGATTGACCCGGTGCTTGGCAACTATGCCGCGCCGTTCTCGTTCCTCAATAAGGCCTTTGCCGGCGAGTATCCGTGGCGCGCTGAAAGCATGCCGGAGATCGACCTGCTGATTATCTCGCACGATCACTACGATCATCTGGATTACGCCACTATCAAGGCACTACTGCCGAAGGTGAAACGCGTAGTGACGCCGCTGGGCGTGGGGTCCCACCTGCGTTACTGGGGCATGAAGCCCGAGATTATTGACGAGCGCGACTGGAACCAGTCGGTAAGCATCAGCGATGAATTGACGGTGCACGTTCTGCCAGCGCGTCACTTCTCCGGTCGCGGCATCAAACGCGATCGCACATTGTGGGGCAGCTTCATGTTCGTTACGCCAGAGCAGAATGTTTACTACAGCGGGGATTCCGGTTACGGCCCGCACTTCAAGGCCATCGGTGAACAGTTTGGCGAAGTGGACGTCGCCATCATGGAGAACGGCCAGTACGACCAGGACTGGAAGTACATCCACATGCTGCCGGAGGAAACGGCGCAGGCCTCGGCGGACCTGAACGCGAAAGCCGTGGTGCCGGGGCATAACGGACGCTTCGTGCTGGCGAAACACGCCTGGAACGATCCGCTGATCCAGCTGACAAAAGCCAGCAAAGATAAAAATTATCGGTTGCTGACGCCGGAACTGGGCGAGCCCGTCCGGGTAAGCGACAGCGCACAAACCTTTCGTGCGTGGTGGGAATAATGTTTAAGCGAGAAGCAGAGGGGGACAGCAGTATGACCATTTCCGCTCAAGTCATCGACACTATCGTCGAATGGATCGACGACAATCTGCACCAGCCATTACGAATTGAAGAGATAGCCCGCCACGCGGGTTACTCGAAATGGCACCTGCAGCGGCTATTTATGCAGTACAAAGGGGAGAGTCTGGGGCGTTATATCCGTGAACGTAAGCTGCTGCTGGCGGCGCGCGATCTGCGTGAATCCGACGCCCGGGTGTACGACATCTGCCTGCGTTACGGATTTGACTCGCAGCAGACGTTTACCCGTATCTTCACCCGTACGTTCAACCAGCCACCTGGAGCGTACCGTAAAGAGAACCATAGCCAGACACATTAACCTTTCGCGTGTAGGCCGGGTAAGGCGAAGCCGCCACCCGGCTTTTTTATTGGCTCAGGATGCCAGGGAAAACCAGCGTCGCCAGACGAAACGCAGCACGAAGAATTCAATCGCCCCGAGCAGTAAAAACCACACGCAGAACAGAATGGTGTAAAGCTGGTTCAGATCGACCATGTGAAAGGTCTGAACCAGCTTCTGCGCCAGCACCAGCCCAAGCGAAGGCGCCGGGAGCAGCAGGCACGAAAGCAGGGCCAGTAATAAAATGCCGCCTGCGGTGAGCAGCGATTCTAGCGGGTGTTTCATCGTAATGTTAATCGTCAGTTAAAAATGTCATTGTCCGGCATTCTGTAACGTAAAGCAATATCAGCCCCGCTGACCTTTTTGAATAAAACAAAGACATTATTACTGCGCACAAATAACAACATACGACCCGGCGTTTATATTAATATCGCGTTATGTAAATAAACGTCCGCATCAGGAAAATAATTTTACAAATGTATAGGTGCTATAACCAATTAACGTGGCAATAACAATGGCTGCGATAACGTATAACACCAGTCTGCGCCCGCGATAAATACCCCACATGGTTCCCCCTCGTTTAGTTTTGGTTTAGAAATATTTTGTAAAAATCAGATCATCGAAATAGTTTTAATCAGTTTTGAATAACCGAGAAGTCATTATATTGCGGTGGATCAATTTTACCCGCAAGACTTTAAAATGAATTTATTTAAGCCCGAAAGGAATTCAGGCTTCTGTTCTCCGGAAATTGAAGGAAAAATACGATGACTGAAAAAAAATTGACTCCTAACGTGCCGCCTTCCGGCGGGCTGGCATACCAGCAGACCGTAGAGCAGGCGCTTGCACATGCGCAGAGCCAGGCAAGCGGTCTGAACCGTGCAGAGGCGCAGGCGCGTCTGCAAAAAACAGGGCCGAACGCGCTGCCGGAGAAAAAAGGCAAACCCGCCTGGCTGCGTTTCTTAGCCCATTTTAATGATGTGCTGATTTATGTTCTGCTGGCCGCCGCCGTATTAACGGCAGTAATGGGCCACTGGGTTGATACGCTGGTTATTTTGGGCGTCGCGGTAATCAATGCCCTAATTGGTCATATTCAGGAAAGCAACGCGGAAAAATCCCTGAAGAGTATTCGTAATATGCTCGCCAGCGAGGCGCGCGTTATTCGTAACGGCAACCACGAAACAATCCCCACAACTGAAATAGTCCCGGGCGATATTATTTTATTACGCGCGGGGGATCGTATTCCGGCGGATATGCGTTTAATCGAAGCGCATAATTTACGCGTGGAAGAGGCGATTCTGACCGGTGAATCGACCGTGGTGGATAAACACGTTAATCCACTGAGCGGGGAATTACCGCTGGGCGATCGCACCAACATGGTCTTCTCCGGGACGACCGTCAGCGCGGGCGGCGGTATCGGTGTGGTCACCGCGACCGGTAAGGATACGGAACTCGGCCACATCAACCAGATGATGGCGGGTATCGAAAAGCACCGTACGCCGCTGCTGGTGCAGATGGACAAGCTGGGTAAAGCGATCTTCGTGATTATTCTGGCGATGATGGCCGCGCTGTTTGTCTTCAGCCTGGCGTTCCGCGAGATCCCGATGGGCGAGCTCCTGCTCTCTCTGATTAGCCTGGCGGTTGCCTCCGTACCGGAAGGTTTGCCGGCAATCATCTCCATCATCCTTTCGCTGGGCGTGCAGGCGATGGCGCGCAAGCGGGCGATTATCCGCAAGCTGCCGACGGTTGAAACGCTCGGCGCGATGACCGTGGTCTGCTCGGATAAAACCGGCACCCTTACCATGAACGAGATGACGGTTAAAGCCATCATCACCGCCGACGCCTGCTACCGCGTGGACGGCAACAGCTACGAGCCGGTAGGCAACATCTATCTGGAAGGTAGTGACGAGCCGGTCCACATCCAGCCGGGCACCGTGCTGGAGCAGTATCTGCGTACCATCGACCTGTGTAACGACAGCCAGCTGATTCAGGACGAGCGAGGCCTGTGGGGCATCACCGGTGGGCCGACCGAGGGCGCGCTGAAGGTGCTGGCGGCGAAGGCCAGCCTTGAGCCGGTAATGACCACGCTGGTTAACAAGATCCCGTTCGACTCGCAGTACAAGTACATGAGCACCCACTACCAGATTGGCAGCGAGGAGCAGATCCTGATCACCGGCGCGCCGGACGTGATTTTTGCCCTGTGTTCGCAGCAGCAGACCCGTCACGGTACGGAAGCCTTCAACCGCACGTACTGGGAAAGTGAGATGGAGCGCTATGCGCGTCAGGGGCTGCGCATGGTCGCCGCGGCGTTCAAGCCAGCGAACGGCGAGCAGGAACTGACGCACGACGACCTTAGCCACGGCCTGATCTTCCTCGGCATCGCCGGGATGATGGATCCGCCGCGTCCGGAAGCGATTGATGCGATTAACGCCTGCCAGCAGGCGGGGATCCGCGTGAAGATGATCACCGGGGATCACCCGCAGACGGCGATGAGCATCGGCCAGATGCTGGGGATCGCCAACAGCGAGCAGGCGGTCACCGGCTACGAGCTGGAGAAGATGGACGACGCCGCGCTGGCGGAGGCGGCGGTGCAGTATGACATCTTCGCTCGTACCAGCCCGGAGCATAAGCTGCGCCTGGTGAAAGCGCTGCAGGACAAAGGCGAAATCGTTGGCATGACCGGCGACGGCGTAAACGACGCCCCGGCGCTGCGTCAGGCGGACGTGGGCATCGCGATGGGCATCAAGGGCACGGAAGTGACCAAAGAGGCGGCGGATATGGTCCTTACGGACGATAACTTCGCCACCATCGCCAGCGCGGTGAAAGAGGGGCGTCGTGTATACGACAACCTGAAGAAGACCATTCTGTTCATCATGCCGACCAACCTGGCGCAGGGGCTGCTGATTGTGATTGCGCTGCTGGCGGGGAACATTATTCCGCTGACGCCGGTGCTGATTCTGTGGATGAACATGGCCACCTCCGCCACGCTCTCCTTCGGCCTGGCCTTCGAAGCTGCCGAGCGCAACATTATGCGCCGCCCGCCGCGCCAGACCGGGCAGCACGTAATGGACGCCTACGCCGTGTGGCGCGTGGCTTTCGTCGGCACCATGATTGCCATCGCCGCCTTTGCGCTGGAAGCCTGGCTCGCCCCGCGCGGCCACAGCGCGGAGTTCATCCGCACCGTGCTGCTGCAGATGCTGGTCTGCGCCCAGTGGGTGTACATGATTAACTGCCGCAACACCGAAGGGTTCTCCCTCAACCGTGGCCTGCTGGCGAACAAAGGGATCTGGCTGGTGACGGGCGTGCTGTTCCTGCTCCAGGCGGCGATTATCTACCTGCCGTTTATGCAGATGCTGTTCGGTACCGAAGCCCTGCCGCTGCGCTACTGGTTTGTGACACTGGTCGTTGCAGGCGTGATGTTCTTCGTCGTCGAAATCGAGAAGCGACTGACCCGCAGGTTCCGTAAGGCTGCATAACTAAAACTTTACCTCTCACCCTAACCCTCTCCCCACAGGGGAGAGGGGACAGTCTGGTACTTTCCCTTGGGCTCGGTTTTCTCCCTCGCCCCTCTGGGGAGAGGGCCGGGGTGAGGGGAGACAACGCTGAGGTACTCCCATGAAACTTCCACTCCTGTTCGCACTTCTTGTCAGTACCCTGCAACCCGTCTTCGCCGCCGCGATCCCCGTTCGCGTCGCCACCGTGGAGCAGACCGCCCACGCCGCCGAGCGCCAGATCCCGGGCCGCATCGAAGCCATCCACACCGTTGAGCTGCGCGCGCGTACGGAAGGTATGATTACCAAAATTAACTTCCGCGACGGGCAGTACGTGAAAAAAGGCGACGTGCTGTTTGAGCTGGACGACGCCGAGCCGCGCGCAGCCCTGCGCCTGGCGCAGGCCGAAGTGAAAAGCGCCGAAGCCACGCTGCGCCAGGCGCAGCAGCAGCTTTCCCGCTTTGAAAGCCTGGGCAGCAGCAACGCCATCAGCCGTCACGACGTGGACAACGCCCGCATGCAGCGCGACGTCGCCAGTGCCGCTCTCGAGCAGGCGAAGGCCCGGCTCGAAGCCCGCAACGTCACCCTGAGCTACACCCGAATCACCTCGCCAATTGACGGCCGCGTGGGCCACAGCAGCTTCCACGTGGGTAGCCTGGTCAACCCAGCGAGCGGCGTTTTGGTGGAGGTGGTGCAGCTTGACCCGATCCGCATCGCCTTTGCGCTGGAAGAGGGGGCATTTTCCACCAAAGCCGGACAGCATGCGGATATCAACGCCATGAAGCGTGCCTGGCAGGCGCTGATCGACAGCAATGGCCAGCGCGTCAGCGGCGAGCTGACGTCAGTGGATAACCGCATTGACCCGCGTACCGCCAGCGTGATGCTGCGCGCCGAGTTTGCCAACCCGCGCCATCAGCTCCTGCCCGGCGGCAATGTGAACGTGTTTTTGCGTCCGGCAAGCGAGCAGCCGGTGCTGACCCTGCCTGCCGCAGCGGTGCAGCAGAACGGCGACGGGTTCTTTGCCTGGGTGGTTAATGCCGACGGAAAAGCCGAAATGCGCCCGCTGAAGGTCGCCGGACAGATCGGCCAGCAGTTCCGGATTTTATCCGGCGTGAAGTCCGGTGAGCGAGCGATTACTGACGGTGCGCAGCGCGTGCAGCCCGGCGCTGCCGTCCAGATACTGAATTAAGGAGCCATCATGCTGACGTTTTTCATCAAACGCCCGCGCTTCGCGATGGTGATTGCGCTGGTCATCACCCTGCTGGGGGCCATTGCGCTGAGGATTATTCCGGTGGAGCAGTACCCGCAGATCGCGCCGCCGGTGGTGAACGTCTCTGCCAGCTGGCCGGGCGCCAGCTCGGCTGACGTGGCGGAGGCCATCGCCACGCCGCTGGAGACGCAGCTGAACGGCGTGGATCATATGCTCTACATGGAGTCCACCAGTTCGGACGAAGGCACTTACAGCCTGAACATTACCTTTGCGGCGGGCACCGATCCGGATCTCGCCGCCATCGACGTGCAAAACCGCGTGGCGCAGGCCGTGGCGCAGCTCCCAACCGAGGCGCAGCAAAATGGCGTGCAGGTGCGCAAGCGCGCCACCAACCTGATGATGGGGGTAAGTCTTTACTCACCGAACAATACCCACACGCCGCTGTTCGTCAGCAACTACGCCAGCACCCAGGTGCGCGAGGCGCTGTCGCGTCTGCCCGGCGTGGGGCAGGTGCAGATGTTCGGCGCACGCGACTACAGCATGCGCATCTGGCTGCGTCCGGACCGCATGAACGCCCTGAACGTCACCACCGACGACGTGGCGCAGGCGCTGCGTGAGCAGAACGTGCAGGGCGCGGCCGGTCAGGTGGGCACGCCGCCGGTGTTTAACGGCCAGCAGCAGACCCTGACCATCAACGGGCTGGGGCGCTTAAGCCAGGCCGACGACTTTGCCGACATCATCATCCGCGCGGGGGAGATGGGGCAGCTGGTGCGCCTGAAGGACGTCGCCACCATCGAGCTCGGCTCGCGCAGCTACAGCTCCGGCGCGCAGCTGAACGGGCACGATTCCGCCTACCTCGGCATCTACCCGACGCCGTCCGCCAACGCCCTGCGCGTGGCCGACGCGGTGCGCGCGGAGCTGGAGCGCCTCTCGACGCGCTTCCCGGACGACCTGGTCTACGAGGTGAAGTTCGACACCACCTCCTTTGTTGCCGCGACCATTAAGGAGATCGGCGTCTCGCTGGCGCTGACGATGCTGGCGGTGGTGGTGATCGTTTCCCTGTTCCTGCAGAGCTGGCGCGCGACGCTGATTGTCGCCCTCGCCATTCCGGTGTCGCTGGTGGGCACCTTTGCGGTGCTCTATACGCTCGGCTACTCCGCCAACACGCTCAGCCTGTTTGCCATCATTCTGGCGGTGACCATGGTGGTGGATGACGCCATCGTGGTGGTGGAGAGCGTAGAAACGCTGATGGCGGAAGGACAGAGCCGCACGGCGGCAACCGCGCTGGCGCTGCGCCAGATTGCCGGGCCGGTCATCGCGACGACGCTGGTGCTGCTGGCGGTATTTGTGCCGGTGGCGCTGCTGCCGGGGATTGTCGGCGAGCTGTACCGCCAGTTCGCGGTTACGCTCTCCACCGCCGTGACGCTCTCAAGCCTGGTAGCGCTGACCCTGACGCCCGCCCTGTGCGCGATGCTGCTGCGTCCGCGCCCGGAGAAACCGGCGGCCGTTTATCGCGCCTTTAACCGCGGGCTGGACGCCACGCGAGGTTTCTACACCCGCATCGTGAATGTCTTAAACCTGCGTCCGTGGCTGGCGCTGCTGGCCACCGCAGGCGCGGCGGCAGTCGTGCTGTTCAGCTTTACGTCGATGCCAAAAGGCTTCCTGCCGCAGGAGGACCAGGGCTACTTCTTCGCCAGCGTCCAGCTGCCGGAAGCGGCCTCGCTGGAGCGGACCGAAGCGGTGATGACCACCGCGCGGGAGCTTATCGCCAAACATCCGGCGGTGGAGGACGTGATTCAGGTCTCCGGGTTTAACATCCTCAACGGCACCAGCGCCTCCAACGGCGGGTTTATCTCCATCATGCTGAAGGACTGGAGCGCGCGTCCGCCGCTGGAAGAGGTGATGGGCACCCTGCAGCGCCAGCTGCTGGCCCTGCCGGAAGCCACCATCATGACCTTCGCGCCGCCGACGCTGCCGGGGCTGGGCAACGCCTCCGGCTTTGACCTGCGCATCCAGGCTCAGGCGGGGCAGAGCCCGGCGGAACTGGAGCGCGTGACGCGTGAGGTGCTGGCGAAAGCCAACCAGCACCCGCAGCTGACCCGCGTGTTCACCACCTGGAGCAGCAACGTGCCGCAGCTGACGCTGACCGTTGACCGCGAGCGTGCCGCCCGCCTCGACGTGCCGGTGTCACGTATCTTCAGCAGCCTGCAAACCGCCTTTGGCGGCACGCGCGCCGGGGATTTCAGCATCAACAACCGCGTCTACCACGTGGTGATGCAGAACGAGATGCAGTGGCGCGAGCGCGCCGAACAAATCAGCGAGCTGTTCGTGCGCAGCAACAGCGGCGAGCGGGTGCGCCTGAGCAACCTCGTCACCATCACGCCGACCGTCGGCGCGCCGTTCCTGCAGCAGTACAACCAGTTCCCGTCCGTTTCGGTGAGCGGCTCTGCAGCAACTGGGGTGAGCAGCAGCACCGCGATGGCGGTGATGGGCGATATTCTGGCAGAGAGCCTGCCGGCCGGATACGACTACGCCTGGAGCGGCATGTCGTATCAGGAGCAGCAGACAGGCAATCAGGCGATCTGGATTGTGCTGGCGGCGGTGGTGATGGCGTGGCTGTTCCTCGTGGCACAGTACGAGAGCTGGACGCTCCCGGCGAGCGTGATGCTCTCGGTGCTGTTCGCCCTCGGCGGGGCGCTGGTCTGGCTGTGGATGGCCGGATACGCCAACGACGTGTACGTGCAGATTGGTCTGGTATTGCTGATCGCGTTAGCGGCCAAAAACGCGATTCTTATCGTAGAGTTCGCCCGCGCGCGGCGTATGGACGGAATGGCGATTGTTGATGCCGCGCGGGAAGGGGCCTCGCGCCGCTTCCGCGCGGTGATGATGACCGCCGTATCGTTCATCATCGGCGTTCTGCCCATGATGCTGGCGACCGGGGCGGGTGCCCAGAGCCGCCGCATCATCGGCACCACGGTGTTCAGCGGCATGCTGGTGGCGACCGTGGTGGGGATCCTGTTTATCCCGGCGCTGTTCGTGCTGTTCCAGCGCCTGCGCGAGTGGGGCCACGGCCTTACGGACTCGTCGCCCACAGCTCGCAGTGTTTCTGCACCAGAGAAATAAGCGAGCCGCCGTCGGCGATAAAGTCCCGCATGCGCTGCGCCTCGCTCTTGCCCTGCTTTAACAGCAGGGCAATTTCATTGATTGCGCTTGTGGCACCGAGCTTATCGGCCGACGGCGCCACCTGCTCCAGCAGCCAGGCGATGTCTTCCGCCACGGTTTTTTGCTCACCGGTATGCACGTCCGTCAGGATGCCTTCCAGCCCGTAGCGACACGCCTGAAAACGGTTAAAACGGTAGAGCAGAAAATCCCGTTCCTGATGCTTATACGGCCGCGTGGTCAGCAGCCAGTGCGACGTGGCCTGAATCAACCCGGCGATGTTAATCGCGTGGCCGAGCGTCAGCGGCGTATCCATTACCCGCACCTCCACGGTGCCAAAATGCGGGCTGGGGCGAATATCCCAGTGCAGATCCTTGATGCTGTCGATCATGCTGGTGGAGCTCAGGCCGCGGAACAGCCCTTCAAACTCCTGCCAGCTGTTTACCCACGGCATCTGTCCGTTATCCGGGAACCCGGAGAAGATATTGAGCCGCGACGAGGAGAACTTCGTGTCGGTGCCTTGCATGTACGGCGAGGCGGCCGCCAGGGCAATAAAGTGCGGCACGAATCGCTACAGGCCGTGCAGGAGGTAAATGGCGTCATCCCCGGTCCGGCAGCCGACGTGAACGTGCTGACCGAACACCGTCGCCTGCAAAATCAGATAGCCAAAGCGCTCCAGCGTGACGTTATAGCGCTCGTCGTCGCACACCTCCTGGCGCTGCCATTTCTGGAACGGATGCGTCCCGCCGCCGCAGATCTGGATATGCTGCTCCGCCGCCGCGCGCAGGATGCTCTGCTGCATCACCGAAAACTGCGCCGCTGCCTGGTCGATGGTCTGACACACGCCGGTGGCGATTTCGAGCATGCTTTCGGTGATATCGTGTTTGACTTCACCGCCTTTGATGTCGTCTTTGACGGCGGCGATGAGCGCGGAGGAGTCCTGGCTGAGATCGTACCCCGGCGGGTTAACCACCTGCAGTTCGAGCTCGATGCCAAGGGTGAACGGTTCAGAGGATTTGAAATCGGGTAAAGGCATGGCGCACTCCGTTGTCTGTGAATGTTGAGTATAGACAACGGGTGTGGCGCGCTCGTCTCAGGGTGGTATAACTGATAGCAGGCTTAGCAAAAGGGGAGTGTATCATGTCTGACTATACAACCATTGCGCTGATAGGACCCGGTGCGATTGGCACCACCATTGCCGCGGTACTGCATGACGCTGGCCGCACGCCATTGCTCTGCGGACGGACCGCGCATCCGGAATTACGCCTGCGCCACGACGAAGGTGAAACGGTGGTGCCCGGTCCGGTACTAACCGACCCGACGGCCATTACGCGTCCCGTTGATCTCGTGTTTATCGCAGTGAAAACGACGCAAAATGCCGACAGCGCCGGATGGCTGCGCGCGCTGTGCGATGAAAATACGGTGGTCTGCGCCCTGCAAAACGGCGTAGAGCAGAAGGCTCAGCTTGAGCCTTTGGTCAGTGGCGCAACGGTGCTGCCGTCGGTAGTCTGGTTCCCGGCGCAGCGCGAGCCGGATGCCTCCGTCTGGCTGCGCGCCAAACCGCGCCTGACGCTGCCGGATGTGCCGCAGGCACAGCGGGTGGTGGAGGCGCTTCGCGGTACGCGCTGTGAAGTTGAACTCTCGGCAGATTTCCCCACCGTCGCCTGGCGCAAGCTGCTGCAAAACGCGGTCGCCGGGCTGATGGTGCTCGCTAACCGTCGCGCCGGGATGTTCAGGCGCGAGGATATCAGCGAACTTTCGCTGGCCTACCTGCGCGAGGGGCTGGCCGTCGCCCGCGCCGAAGGGGCGAAGCTGAACGATGACGTGGCGCAGGAGATTCTGGCGAACTTTCAGCGCGCGCCCGAGGACCTCGGTACGTCGATTCTGGCTGACCGTCAGGCGGATCGCCCGATGGAGTGGGATATCCGCAACGGCGTCATCCAGCGCTACGGCCGCAAACACGGCATTGCGGTGCCCATCAGCGACGTGGTGGTACCGCTGCTGGCGGCAGGGAGCGAGGGGCCGGGTTAACGGTTACTGTTTTTCCGTTCGGCGAGGGCTGGCGTTGGGCAATAATCTGGGGATAGTCAGCCTTAAACACATATGCGAAACTTGCCGCTTCTGAAAATATGTGGTGGGACCCGCTCAATGTCAGAACTACATTCGCAGTGCCTTTTCAGTGAAGGACAGATCACCTTTCCTGAGGGTTATCAGGATCGTACCGTCAACGTATTCGCGCCGCCCGCTGCGGATGCGCCGGCGTTCAATATCTCCCGCGATGCCCTCCACCCCGGCGAAGCGCTTGCCGCGTATATCGATCGCCAGCTTGTCCTGATGGAAAAACACATCAAGGGCTGGAAGCAGGGTGAGCGCAGCGCCGCTACGCTTGGCGACAATCTTTCCCAGGGTGAAATTGTCCATGCCAGCTACCTGCGCGACGGGAAACGCATCTGGCAGCAGCAGGCCGTATTTAATGTCGACAGCGATAAAATTCTGGTCTTCACCATGACCTGCACCCGTGCGCTGGGCGATGCCGACAGCGCGCTGTTTGGCGATCTTCTCAGGAGCTTCCGCTTCCACCATTAACACCAGGGACAGTTGTTATGTTTGAAGCAGCACGCGTTGGCGATGATATCGGACATTCCGGTGCGCTGGCCGGGATGATTGCCGGAACGATTGTCGGTGGCCTGATTGCCGCCGCCGGGGGCATCCTGGCGGGGGCCATGTTTATTGCGGGTCTCGGCGCATCCTGTCTTGGGGTGGGCGTCCTGCTCGTCGGCGCCAGCCTGGCCGTGGGATATTATACCGGGGAGCTGGCGACCGCCGCCCGGGACAGCATCGCGGACGCCGGGGCATCCAGCATGACGAAGAAAGGCGTCATCACCTCCGGCTCGCCCAATGTGTATATCAATGGTAAACCCGCAGCCATGGCAACAGACAGCACGGTGAAGTGCTCTGACGACGGCTCGCAGCAGATGGCCGAAGGCTCTTCGCGGGTCTCTATCAACGGCCTGCCTGCGGCACGCATCGGGGATCGAACCACCTGCGACGCGAAGGTGATGACCGGTTCGAACAACGTCATTATCGGCGGCGATCCGCAGCAAACCCTGCCCATTCAGTCTGAAGTCCCCGAGTGGCTCTACAAAGTCTCCGATCTTACCCTGCTGTTCGCCGGGCTTATCGGCGGGTGGGGCGGTGCCGCTGGTAAAGTCGGGGCGCTCTCTAAGCTGCTGGGAAAAATCCCCGGTATCAACAAGCTGGCCCGTATCGCCTGTCGCGCCGGCACGCTGATGACCGGCGTGGCGGCCGCGGGGATTATCGCCCGCCCGGTAGATATCGTCAGCGGACAGAAGTTTCTCAGCGGGGATGATGAGCTGGACTTCGTCCTGCCTTCCCGTCTTCCGGTGCGCTGGCAGCGCTATTGGCGCAGCGGCAACCCCGGCGACAGCGTGCTGGGCCGCGGCTGGAGCCTGTTCTGGGAAAGCCGCCTTGAGCCGTATCAGGACGGCCTGGTGTGGCGCGCGCCGTCCGGCGATTACGTCGCCTTCCCGAAGGTCCCTAAAGGGATGCGCACCTACTGCGAAAGCGAAAAGAACTGGCTTGAACATCATCAGGACGACAGCTGGTCGGTGTATGACGTCAGCGGCGAACGCTGGCGCTATTCACCGCTTAAGGATGATGCCCCGTCGCTGCTCCAGCGCATCTCTGAACCCTGCGGCAACGATATCCTCTTCGAGTGGAATGCGGATAATACCCTGCATGCCCTGACCGACAGCGCGGGCCAGCGCGTGGTCTGCCGCTACGACCGTGACAGGCTCCTCGGCGCCTGGCTGGATGACGAGATCTGCCTGGTCAGTTACGCTTATGATGAACAGCGCCAGCTGGTCTGTGTGACCGGCCGGGGCGGTAGCGTGCGCCGACGCTTCCGCTGGCAGGACGGGCTGATGAGCGCCCACGAGGACGTCAACGGCCTGCTGAGCGAATACCGCTGGCGGGAGATTGACGGCCTGCCGCGCGTGGTCGGCTTCCGCCACAGCGGCGGCGAACAGCTGACGTTCGAATATGATTTTGATAACGGCACCCGCCGCGCGACCCGCGAAGACGGCGCTCAGGCGCACTGGCTGGTGGACGACGACGACAACGTCGCGCGCTTCGCGGATTACGACGGTCGCCAGACGACGTTTGTTTACCGCGACGGCGAGCTCTGCGACGTTATTCTGCCCGGCGGCGCGATGCGCCGCAGCACGTGGGACAAATACGGCCGCATGACCAGCGAGACGGACCCGGCGGGCCGCCGCACCGAGTATCACTGGCATCGCCTGACCGACCGCATCACCCGCACGGTGTACCCGGACGGCACCTCATCGCAGGCCATGTACGACCTTCGCGGTCGTCTGCTGTCGGAAACGTATCCGGCCGGTAGCACCACCGCGTATCGCTATCCTGACGATGAAGAAAACCTGCCGGAGAGCATTACCGACGCCGTCGGCGGCGTGGTGCGCCTGGTCTGGAACCACCAGGGGCTGCTGACGCAGCGCACCGACTGCTCCGGCAGCGTCACCCGCTTCACCTACGATCGATTCGGGCAGCTGATTGCCAGTGAGGATGCGGAAGGGAATATCACGCGCCGGGAGTGGAGCCGTGCCGGGCTGCTGATCGCCGTGATCCACCCGGACGGCAGCCGCGAGTCGCTGGTGTGGAACGAACGCGGCCAGCTCACGGGCTGGCGCGATCCGCTGGAAAGCGAGGTGAGCTGGGCCTACAACGTGCTCGGCCTCCCGGTCAGCCTCACCGACCGTATTGGCCGCGTGCGCCAGTGGCGCTACGACCCGCGCGGCAACCTGCTGCGACTTGATAACGGCAACGGGGCGGAATACCGCTTCACCTACGACGCCGTGGGCCGCCCGCTCAGCGAAACGCGCCCGGATGAGACCGTGCGCCATATGGAATGGGACGCGCGAGGGTTCCTCTGCGCGCTCGAAGAAAACGGACGGCCTGCCGCCGACGGCGGCATCGCCCGTCGCGTCCAGCAGTTCAGCTATGACGACAGCGGGCTGCTGATCGGACGCACTCAGCGCCAAGCGGAGTACCGCTACTTCCGCGATCTGAGCGGCCAGATCACCCGCATACGCCGCACGCCGACGGCCGAAGGCGTTGCCCTGGGTATAGAAAGCGATGAGATCGCTTACCGCCACGACGCCGCCGGGCGCGTGCTGAGCGAGTCCGGCATTAACGGCGCGGTGGGCTACGAATGGGATGCCCTGAGCAACCTGACCGGCCTGACGCTGCCCGGCGAGCAAAAGCTGGCGTGGCTGCACTACGGCTCCGGCCACGTCAGCGCCATCCGCTTCGGGCAGCAGCTGGTGACCGAGTTCACCCGCGACCGCCTGCACCGCGAGGTGCGCCGCACTCAGGGCGCGCGCGAGCAGATTCGCCATTATGACAGCCTCGGCAGACGCACCCTGCAGCGCAGCGAATTAAGCACGGACGTGACCCTGCCGGAGCAGGCGATACTGGAACGCCTGTATCGCTACACCGCACGCGGCGAGCTTTCCGGCGTCAGCGACACCCTGCGCGGTGAGGTGGACTACGGCTACGACGCCGAAGGGCGTCTGCTGAAGCACTACGAGGCCCGCCAGGGGCACAGCCGCGCGCAGTTCAGCTATGACGCCGCGGATAACCTCGCCGCCAATGACGATGCGGAACCGGTCACGGATAACCGCCTGCAGCACTGGCAGGCGCTGTTTATGAAATACGACTCCTGGGGCAACCTGGTCAGCCGCCGGAACGGGCTGTATGAACAGCATTATGCGTATGACGCCGAGAACCGTCTGGTGTCCGCCCGGGGAACCGGGCCGGAAGGGCGGTTTGAGGCGCGCTATCACTACGACGCTCTGGGCCGCCGTACGCGCAAAATCGTCACTACGACGCACGGCACCACAGAAACGCGCTTCCTGTGGCAGGGCTACCGCCTGCTGCAGGAGCAGCAGGAGCAGCAGGAGAGCGGGCTGTGCAGCACCTATGTTTACGATCCGAATGAGGCCTGGAGCCCGCTGGCGCGGGTGGATCACCTTCGAGACCAGAGCAGCGGTGAGATTTACTGGTTCAACACCGACCTGAACGGCGCGCCGCTGGAAGTCACAGACGAGCGCGGCGCGGTGTGCTGGAGCGGCCAGTTCGACAGCTTTGGCGAGGTACGCCACCAGAGCGAAGGGTTCTCACGGGTTGTGAACCGTACGGCGATGCCACACCAGCCGCTTCGCTATGCCGGGCAGTACGCTGACGGTGAAACGGGATTGCACTATAACCTGTTCCGCTACTACGACCCGCAGGTCGGGCGGTTTATTGTGCAGGACCCGATTGGGTTGAATGGTGGGTGGAACCTTTATCAGTATGCGCCAAATCCGTTGGGGTGGATTGATCCGTGGGGACTCTCTGCGCAAGGTTTAGTTCGTTATAAACCAGATCCCACCCTTAGCGCGCAACCGGGAGCTAGGGCGACAGCAATAAGCCGAGCATGGGGAGAAGAAAGGGAACTAGTTGCGGCTGGTGGTGGAAGCCGAGACTGGACGGCCGCTGAACGCGAAGTAATATTAAGCACAAAAAATAATCGCCAATTATCGTCGGTTATGTCCGAAATGGGTTATACAGGCCATCATATCAATAGTGTGAAAGGTAATGGTGTTCTGGGAGGGAAATGGCAAGGTGATCCAAGGAATATTGTATTTCTCCAGAATGCTAATCATCCAAGCGGCTATGATGAGCATTTACATGGTCTACAAGGCCACCGTGGCAGCTATGAGACTCCAGGTAAAGGACGATTGATAGACCGTAATCTTACCCGTAAGAATTTGAAGAGCTGTCAATAATATCAATGAATATGCTGAATGTGAGGTATTGTTATGAGTGAAATTGAAGAGTCTTTAAAAAAACTTGTTGCTGTTTGCAAAAAATTCTCGCTGTCAGGGAATTTTAATACAATCAATGACTTGGATAATGCATTCCCGTCCAGCTTACCTCGTTCAACAGATGTTGATTACTTATATAAAAATTATAATCCTGAAAAATTAAAGATTGAAACAGGCTTCACGCCAATTAAAATTCATTCTGTCAGTGAGCTCTCGAAGGCTCAAAGTGGTTATGAATACTTACCAAACAATTATCTTGTTTTTGGTGATGATTTAGGTGGAGGTAAACCTATAATTGCGGTTATCGATGAAGGGAATACCTCTGTCTATGCTAGTTATGATGTAATTGAACCATTTAAAATAGCTGGCAGTCTCTCTGGGTTTATATTTTCATTGGCTGAGCTTATTGATTTGGTATATGGTCAATACGATATCTTTGATATAGCAGATGATAATGACGAAGTGAAAGATGACTTTATTGATGAGTTGCGGAAAAGAATTGTGCCTCTTATCGGTAATGAAAGTTTTAATGCATTCTATGATTATTTTTATGGCTAGGGCACATGTTTTTTTATTTAGATAAATGAATGGAATATGCCGGAAACCATTAAGTTCCGGCTTTAATTACTACCATCTATTTTTCCATAATAGAGGTTGAGTATCTAAGATCACTAAGTCATGACCTTTGCAAGGAGAGCTTATGCCTATTTCATATGGTAAACCTGCAAATTAAGATGAAATTAAAGTTCTGGAGAGGAAATTCAAAATCAGTTTACCTGAAGATTATAAAGAATTTCTCAGGTTGAAAAATGGCTTTGTTGTAAAATCTCCGGATTTTTGTGAGTTGGAGTATGAAGGTGTCGATGACGGGGTTATCGCTTTTTATGCCCTTTTTGGAATAAATATGAAAAATCCAAACCACTACATTTTTCGTCAAAATGAAGATTTTTTAAGTGAACTTGATTTCATTGATGATAAGTAAATTATTGGTGATGATCCTGGAGGTAATTTTTACCTTATATTAAATGGCAGTGAAAGCCAAGGTGTGTATTATTGGGACAGAACACATCTACATGCTGAGGATGATATCCAAGAGTCTGAAATCGCTGAGAAAAATGAGTGCGGCAATATCTATGAAATTACTAATAGTTTTACGGAATTATACAAGGAAATTTGTGAGGCATCTCTTGATGCAGGAATGAATGTAACTGTTGATTTATGATATTTCAAAATAAATCCATAATCAGAATATGATCATGGCTTATTTTTTTTACATTTAGATGCTAGTAAATAGATAAACAGTAATAAAAAGAATGACAGATATGCTTGTATTTTGCCATTGGTAATAATGCCATTGCATAGAAAAAAGGCATTACACAGAAAGCGGCTCAGAATTTGTTAAGGGAAAAATGCTTACTCCAAATCATCTTAGTGCGAATACTATAATTCTTGTCCCAAGAGATCTTCATGATAATGTGCAACATATTGGCTCCGCATCTGATATGAGGAGGAAAGGAAAATGTTGAAAAATTAGAGCGCTTTGGAGCGAAACCGGCATCATTACCATCAGATGAATTTATAAAGTGTTTAAATACATTAGAAGCATCAATAGGGCTAATCCCTGAAAGTTATCGTGCCTATTTACTTCATTTTGGCGCTTCTGTTCTTTTTAATATAAACATTGTTTTCAAAGTGTTACAACCATCTCTATGGTCTGATGATCAAGGAAACGATACGCTTGAGTCTTTGTACGGCCTTGCAGAATCGGGTAAAGAGTATACTGTGTTTGAAATGGCTGATACATACCGGAATGATTTTCTCGATCTTTAAAATAGTAATACTATGTATTTATTTAAGTGTAATTAATCTAATGCATGAAAAGAGAGGGGTTATATGCATACTACGCGAGTAATGGGAGAAGGATATGAACCTTACGTTGAGCAATTAGGTGATAAATTGATTTATTCATTACCTGTTGAATCGGGGTTTGTCAGTTTTCATTTTGAGTTTGATATTCGTCAGACCGATCTTGACATCCTGTTGTCCGATCATTACCGGCGGGCCGTCCTGGAAGTGTCCGCACACACTTTGCTCCAGCGCTCGACGTTAAAGGGACATAAACATTTTACTCAGAACGATTTTGATAACCTTATTGCCACTACCCTTCATGCATCGCAAGAGCATCTTAACGCATTCATTTCTAAGATTAATCGTGAGCACAATATTTCGATTGAACATTATGTAAATGACATAGTGAATAGACGCTTAACTAAAGGATGAATTTACCGATCCCAGATAAGGTCGATATTATTGTCAAAATCACGCTGGATCGATAGCTCTTTTCAATCTCGTGCTGCCCAAAGTGGTCAAAATCGATTTTTCGTGATAAGCGCTCAGGTGGTTCTTTTTTTTTCATGGAGAAGCTTTCCATAAACGCTTATCTGTCGGTGTCGTCGTGATGCCTGTCTTTTACCTTGCTAAACATTTTTCCGGGACTGGAGGCAGGTAAGGAAACAGAATCAGGATGAGCTAGCGTATTGTGACGCTTTATCTCATTGCCTGGCGCTCTTCATTGCATCCTGCTTCCCCGGGTTGCATTGTTTTTTTGTACCGGGAAGATAAAAATGCCCCGATGGATCCGGATCTGTTCCGCCCGGACAACCCGCTCGGCCATTAGATGAGACGGTACCATCAGAACCGCTTCCGCCATCAGAGCCATTTCCTCCATCACCACCCTTACCGCCATCAGCAGAATTTACAGCGAATGAACTGAGTAAGAGCAAACAGGCAATAGCGCGTTTATTCATTAAAACCTCCATTGTTCTATCCATAAATGTTCAGGAAAATATTCCCGTAAGGTTCCCTTTCGGAATATTTCACAGGTACACCTCACGTCTGACTTTCAATATTCGCTCTGACCGCCTTCAGCGTCCTTTTACGGATCCAGCCGCTGCCCGCCCGTATTGCCAGCCAGTAAGCCGCCATTCTGAGCCGGGTGCTTCTGTCCGGGCAATATACGAACGTTTCTGTACTGAGTTCATGCTGCCCTGGCGCCAATTCCGTTACTTGATAGCGCAGCAACAATGTCGCGCTGCCCGGCGTCACTGACGTCTGAAAAGCGCTGACATCCGGTACTTTTTCCAGACCAAAATTTGAACGCCAGAACTGTCCTCGCAAGCCATAGCAGAGCTCAGATGCTGAGTTTTTCAAAAGGGTAAAACTGTGCAAGCCAAAGTTGCCGATGGAGTTAGCCTGCTGATTACGCAGAAATTTCTGCGGTAATTGCCGTAAAAACATCAGCCGCCGAATGACGACATCTTGCCGGACGTCAAAGTTTGCAATCAACGGCAGAATATGTTCGGGATGCGCAGTATGAATGACCGTTCGGTGTTTTTCATGAAACTGGAACTGAGGTAAAAAAGCGGGGACATCCTGCCACTGAGCAAGCGCTTTGCGGGTTACGAATCCAGGATTCAGCATTTCTCTTCCTTGTCATCCCTTGAGTGCAGCCAGAGTATCAGATGGCGTTCCGCAAGCAATTACCAGGAAAAGAGAGGGTATCTGGCCGAAATGCTCCCCCATCCGCAGCAGCAGAATTCCGGCCTCCCATCACCCGCCTCAGTGTGCCGTGATATACGGCTCCTTCACAAACTCCGCCAGCAGCCAGACCATATCATGCAGCAGCCCGGTCAGTTCTTTCGCCACGCTCATGGGCAGTGTTCCGCCCATCACCGCCAGCGTTAACGCTACGGCATAATCCACCTGCAACGTCGTTTCCTGCCAGCAGTCCGGCACGCAGGAGGTAATCTTTTCCCCCGCAACCAACTGTTCAACCAGATACGGCGGAAGTTCCGAGTCACAGCACTCGCGCAGCCGTTTCAGCGCAGCCAGTAATCGCGTACAGAGCATGGCAAACGTCACCGCGTCGCCGTTTCCACCAGTACGCTTACGTAAGCGGCGCAGGCATCGGCCAGTTCGAAGAGATCCGCGGAATCGGAATTTGGGTGGTTGATGAGATGATGAACAGCGCTTTCCTCAGAAAGCGCGTAGGAAAATTCAGGGATAGTCGCCATTTAGCATCCTCTTTGTCCAAAAATGTCATGTCATGCTAACGGGTTCCTACGCCCGGTTACGGATGTGCCGCAACGCAGGCACTTTACGGCGGTGAAAAAAGGAAGGAAAGGGGATGCCCCTGAATTACATAAGGTTGCTTGCAGGTTTGCGAGGCAGCTTCCAGAACGGCATTGCCGGGTGGCGGCTACGCCTGACCCGGCCTACAAAAATCACAGCCCTGTAGGCCCGCGCTAGCGCAGCGCCGCCGGGCCTTCCTGCTGTAAAATGGGTTTTTGCCGATCGTGTGTGAATATCTGCCATTTTATCTGCGACGTACTCAGGGTAAAAATGGCCGTGGCCAGCGTGTTCTCTTCATCCGGGTCGTGTGGCGAGAGACGATAAATCGGGAGCGCGGGATCATGCTGGTCTGAAAGAATACCCAGAGCCGCTGCAGCATCAAGGTGAGATTGCGTATCCAGCCAGGCGTTTAGCCGCTGCTGGCGTGACCGGGAGCTGTCAGTGATTACCTGCTCAACCGCATCAAGCTGAGGGTGGATAAGGTGATTAGCATGGGCGAAAACATCCCGCAGCGGCGTGACGGAACAGCCTGTTCCCGTCGCCTCCACGCTAAACAGCCGGCTGTCTCCCATTTGTCCCAGCGTATGATGAAAGGCTCCGGCGCGTGGTGATGAGGTCAGTATAGTGATAGCTTCATCCAGGCTGGCGGCATTCAGCGCAGCGCGGGCAAGTATCTGGCGCGGCATGCCGTTCGGACGGTGCAAAGCGCGTATGTTATTCACCGTGTTCACCACACCCTTTTCGTTTACGGCGAAGGTGTGTCCGCAAATCGATCCCGGATATGCGAAACTGGTGAACGCCAGGCCATCATCCGGGGTGATGCTGACGATGGCGCAGTCATTGCGAAGCTGCGGGAAACCGTCTTCATTATGCGCGATAATCAGCTCTCCCTCCGCGGTGCTTCCCGCTACCGTGGTGCAACCATCAGAGGTTGAGCGCACCAGATCGCCGCGGCAGTTCCAGGCAAACACCTCATCAAACGGTGCATCCAGGCCCTCGGCCAATCCCTCCAGCTCCTGCCAGATCGGGGGATACTGAGACTGCACCCGCGAGCGCATGCTCCGGGTCTGTTCTGCGTCTTTCATGGCGGTAACGGTTTGCCACAGCGCCGTTTGCGTCAGTTTTGCATGCCAGGCCTCGCGTCCGAACGCGCCAAGCGCCTGACCTACTGCAAAAGCGGAACCAAGAATGTCGATTTTTTTCATAGGGTTATCATTCACTTCTATTCAGGATACGTGTTGCAAAAATTCTTTCAGGCGTGGATTGCGACTGCTATTCAGCAGCATATCAGGTGGACCATCTTCGGCAATGGTACCGCCATCAATAAAGATGAGCCGCGATGCCACATCGCGGGCGAAGCCAATTTCATGGGTCACAATCACCATGGTCATGCCTTCTTCGGCCAGCGAGCGCATGACTTTCAGCACCTCATGCCGTAATTCGGGGTCCAGCGCTGATGTCGGCTCATCGAACAGCATCATTTTCGGCTTCACCGCCAGGGCTCTGGCGATGGCCACGCGTTGCTGCTGACCGCCAGAAAGCTCTGATGGGTAGTGACTGGCGCGTTCGCGTAAGCCAACGCGGTCCAGCAGCGCCAGCGCCTGTTCCCGCGCGGCGGCTTTGCTCTGTTTGCGTACGCGAACCGGACCAAACATCACATTCTCCAGCGCCGTCAGGTGGGGAAACAGATGGAACTGCTGAAACACCATCCCGGCTTCACGGCGGATATCACATTCGTTAGCGTGAGGATCGGTAATATGCATTCCCGCTACCAGCAGCGTGCCGGAGGAAATTTCCTCCAGCTTGTTAATGCAGCGCAGCAGCGTCGATTTGCCCGAACCGGAAGGTCCGATGATCACCACGACTTCGCCAGCATCAATTTTTAAATTGATGTCGTGCAGCACCCGAGTGGCACCGAAATTTTTCGACACCGCGCTAAATTCAACCATGCTCATAAAATATGGATCCTCTTCTCCAGTTGCTTCAGCAGGAAACTCAGGCACAGCGTCACCAGCAGGTAGATCATTGCCACTGCGGTCCAGACTTCCAGCGCGCGGAAATTACCGGCAATAATTTCTTGCCCCTGACGAGTCAATTCCGCCACACCAATCACAATAAACAGCGAGGTGTCTTTAATACTGATAATCCACTGATTACCCAACGCAGGGATCATCCGGCGTAATGCCAGCGGCATAATGACATGCCATAGCGTGCTGCGCTGGGATAATCCCATTGCCAGGCTGGCCTCTCTAAAACCTTTATTAATTGAGAGGATCGCTCCTCGGGTGATTTCTGCAATATAAGCACCCGAGTTAATCACAATGGTCGTAATGGCCGCCGTTACCGGGTCGATATGAATCGGTAACACCATGGGGAGTGCGAAGTAAATAAACATCACTTGCACCATAATAGGCGTTCCGCGGATTAACTCGACAAAGACTAAAGAGACTGTCTTTGATATTTTTCCTCCGAGCGCCCGGCAGGTTCCCGCCAGCAGGCCAATAACAAAACCACCCAATAAACCTGATAATGAAATAATCAGCGTCAGCTGTAGTCCTTGCAACAGCAGCGGCAGGGACTCCCAAATATATTTACTGTCGAAATTCATATGTTACCCGTTAAGATGCAACGAGGTCGGATCGCTCCGACCTGGCGGGATTATTTTGGCTGTTTAGCAAACCACTTCACGTAAATCTTGCTGTACGTCCCGTCCGCACGTAACGCCTGCAGCGCAGCGTTGATCTTCGGCGTCAGAGCGCTGTTCTTCTGCATGGCAAAGCCATAGTGCTGCGGCAGAATGCTGTCAGTCTCGCCGGTCGATTTCACTTTGCCATCGCCCGCCGTTTTTACGTAATAGAGCACGTTGGGGGAATCATGCACCACGGCATCAAGGTTACCGGCCTGCAAATCAAGATAGGCGTTGTCGATATTCGGGAATTCAACATAGTTCGCCTTATATTTGCTTTTCATAAAGCTGGCCGCCGCCGTTCCCTGCTTTAATCCCACTTTCTTTCCTGCTAAATCGCTGAATTTAGTAATGGTGTTATCGCTGCTTTTCACCGCCATTAGTAAATCAGCATCATAATAACCGTCGCTGAAATCGACGACCTGTTTACGCGCGTCGGTTATCGTAATGCCCGCCATGGCGACATCCAGATTGCGTGATTGTAAACCCGGGATCAGTCCCCCAAAATCCATCGGGCGTAATTCGTAGCTGACATCCATTTTTTTAGCTATGGCATCCCACAAATCAATATCAAAGCCGACGTATTTATCGCCTTGTTTAAATTCAAAGGGGACAAAGGCGGTATCAACGCCAACCGTTAATTTATCCTGCGCTTGTGCCACAAAACTGGCGGAGCAAGCGACCAGCGCTAACGTAACTTTTAATTTAGTGAATAATCCAGACATGATAACCCTCGGCGTCAGTGAAGTAGCGTGCATGAATGTCACCCGGCGAAATACATCGGCGGAATGGGAAAATAAAAAGTTGATATGCAGGGCGCACTTTCATGCGCCAGATTTAAAGCGAAAGCTTATGCGGGAATAATCTCATCCCGGCTGTCGGGTACCGGCGTCTGTGCGCCGTTCATTACCATTGAGAGAAAACTGTAATAGCCATTAATGCCGATCAGATCCACCACGCCTTTCTCGCCCCAGAGCGCGATAGCGTGCTGCCAGGTGGCATCGCTGACCTTCTGCTGCTCCTGTAACTCCTTGCAAAAGTGATAGACCGCCCATTCATCTGGCTGCAGATCCTCTGGAAGACGCTTTTCATTAATCGCCTGCACCGACGCGGCAGAAATACCCTTCTCGCGCGCTATCGGCGCGTGAATCGCCCACTCAACAGGCTGCGACCAGTGCCGCGCGGTCATCAAAATCGCCAGTTCCGACAGGCGCTGTCCCAGCGCGCTGCGATAACGCAGGTATTCTCCCATGCGTTGCGCATGCGCCATGAGCTCTGGACTGCGCAGCAGCGGCTCGAAAGGTGGCAGCAGCGCACCGCGGGGCCCGTTGATTATCTCTTCGGCCAACGCGCGCTGCTGGTCGTCCCACTCATGCTCCGCCAGCGGCGGTAAACGATTGATCATAATTTGCTGGTCTCTTCGCGAATCACGGTGTTCAGCGTGTCCACCACAAAGTCGAGCTGGCCAGGCGTGACGATAAACGGTGGTGCGATCAGGATATGGTCGCCGTACTGTCCGTCAATGGTTCCACCCATTGGATAGACCATCAGCCCACGTGACATACAGTTTGCTTTGATTGCTGCATGCAGCTTCAGGGCAGGATCGAAGGGGGTTTTGCTGGCTTTATCGCGCACCAGCTCAACCCCCGCAAACAAGCCGCGCCCGCGCGTATCACCGACGTGCGGTAATTCCCCCAGCACTTCACGCAATGCGTTGTGCAGGTAAGCCCCCTGTTGCCTGACCGCCTGCAGCAAATTATCGCGCGCAATCACCTGCTGCACGGCCAGAGCTGCGGAAGCGGCGGTCGCGTGGCAAATGTAGGTGTGCCCGTGCTGGAACAGACCGCTACCGGCCTGCAGCGCTGAGACAACCTTCTCGCTCGCTAATACTGCGCCAATCGGCTGATAGCCGCCCCCCAGCCCCTTCGCGATGGTCACCAAATCCGGCACCACATCATCCTGTTCAAACGCATGCAATGTGCCGGTGCGTCCCATGCCACACATGACTTCATCCGCGATATAGAGGATGCCGTATTTATCACACAGGTTGCGCACGCCTTTAAGATAGCCCGGGGTAGGCGGCGTGGCGCCGGTGGTGGCTCCCACCACGGTTTCTGCACAGAAACCAATAATGGTGTCGGGACCGGCCTCAATAATGGCTTGCTCCAGCTCGTTGAGCAGACGCGTGGTGTATTGCTGCTGGGTTTCGTCTGCGCGGCGGTCGCGATATTCATTGCAGGCCGAAACGCGGATCACGTCGATCAGCAAGGGAGCAAACTGGCGGCGACGCCATTCGTTGCCTCCCACCGCGAGCGCCCCAAGGGTATTGCCATGATAGCTCTGCTTACGGGCGATAAATTTGGTGCGCGACGGCTGTCCGATCTCAACAAAGTACTGGCGCGCCAGCTTAAGCGCGGTTTCAACCGCTTCCGAACCGCCCGAAACGAAATAGGCATAGTTAAGATCGCCAGGCGCGGTGCGCGTCAGCTGTTCAGCAAGCTGTTCAACGGTGTCGCTGGTAAAAAAACTGGTGTGGGCATAGGCCAGCCGATCGATCTGGCGATGCATCGCAGCCAGCACGTCAGGATGCGCGTGGCCTAAACAGGAAACGGCGGCGCCACCGCAGGCATCCAGATACTGTTTTCCCTGTGCATCAAAAATGTACGCCCCCTGGGCGCGTACCGCCACGGCGGGCGTGCTGCGTAAACTGCGGTGAATGATATGGGTCATGCGGGTCCTGCTCCTGAATGCGCTGTGCTAATAAAGCGCATCTTGCAGGATCCATTTGTATCGCGTCAATTTCATTTTGATCCAAATGCATTCTGTTTTCTTATGCCGAATGCAAATGAATCATTTTTCAGGGTTTCCCAGGGACCACATAGGCACCAGAGTCGATAAGATAGCGTTCAGCATTTTCGATTTTATTCACTGCATCCCGACCATGTCGCGCGACCAGCATCGCCAGTAAACACTCGGCGAGCCCCATACCCGACACTACGGAAGGGAAAAATGACGGGCTGTCGACAGAGAATAGCAGCGTGCAATCGGCAGCCTGGGCTAATGGCGAGACGGGAGAATCCGTGATGGCGACGATTGTCGCGCCCGCCTGCCGGGCCGCACGCAGGACATCCAGCGACTCACGGGAATAGGGGGCAAAACTGGTGAGTAACAGGCAATCTTGTGCTGTTAATTCACGTGTGAACACTTCGATGTTGCTCGCCAGACCATCAATGAGCGACGCTTGACGATTAAACAGTCGGTAGACATAAAACAGCGACCAGGCGATAGGAAAGCTGGCCCGGAAGCCGCAAATATAGACATTCTCAGCCGCGTCCAGCAGCGATACGGCCTGCTCCATCGCCTGATGGTTTTCGTGCTGTGTAAAAGCCAAATTTGCCTGATGCGCCTGAAACACCTCTTCATATAACTGCGGCTGAGTGCCTTTGGCGATCAGCTTCTCGGCCTTTGATACATATGTATCATTGCGCAGTCCGAGTTCATCAATGAATGCGTCCTTGAGTTCACCCCAGCCGTTGTAGCCTAATCGTTGCGCCAACCTCAGCAGCGTGGCGGGTTTCACACCGGCTTCACTTGCGAAGGCGCGCATCGATAGCACGACCAGTTGATTGGTATTCTGTAGCGAGAACTCGGCAGCACGCTGTAATTCTGCAGACAACTCACTGAATGTACTGACAATATTTTCCCTTGGATTCATAGCAAATAGTCCTGCTTTTTAAGGTTAGCGCTGCAGTTGTCAAGTGACGTTCGATCTTCGCAGACTGAACGGACTCGCGTTGTCCCGGAAACGGATGATGAAAACACAGCGTAAATAAGTCAACGGGGAGCTGAACAGAGAGCATCAGGCGTGTGAAACCCAACCTGACCGCGTCCCCAACCGTAGGCCCGCGCAAGCGCAGCGCCGCCGGGCACAGCCGCGCTGCCGTCACCCCTCGTTCAGCATCGTCAAAAACCGCTTCACCGTCCGCGAGCGTTCAAACCGCCGCCAGCAGAGCGCGATATCGGTATAAAGCTCCGGCGAGCTCAGCGCGTGGTAGGTGACATTCGGCGGAGAAATGGCCGCCATGGATTTCGGCACCAGCGCGAACCCGCCGCCGGCGGAAACCATGCTCAGGGAGGAGGAAAGCTGCGACGACTGCAGCGCGTGCTGCACGTCGATTCCGGCCCGCTCGCAGCAGCCGTGAACCCGCTCGTACAGCCCCGGCGCGACCTCCTGCGGGAACAACACTACTGGCGTATCCCGAAGCTGCTCTAACGCCAGCGAACCGCACGCCGCCAGCGGATGGTCGCGATGCAGCGCCACCACCATCGGCTCCCGGTCGAGGATTTTTAACTCGAACGCCTTGCTGCTCTCGCACGGCAGGCGCACGAAGGCGATATCCAGTTCACCCTCCGCCAGCATCGTCGTTAGCGACGACATATTGGCTTCCACCTGGTGAACCTGCACCGCCATATTCTGCACCTGAAACTGGCGAATCAGCGCGAAAATTTTGGGATGAAAAGCATCGGAGCTGGTGATGCCAATCGACAGGTTTCCGTTCAGCCCGCGCGCGATGCCGCGGGCTTTTTCCAGCGCGGCGTCGCTCAGCGCCAGGATCTTGCAGGCGTCCTCGTAGAAGGCTTCTCCCGCCTCGGTCAGCTCCACGCCCCGCGTCAGGCGCCTGAACAGCGGCGTACCGACTTCCTCTTCAAGCCGTTTGATCTGCTGACTCAGAGGAGGCTGTGAAATACCCAGCGCTTCGGCCGCCCTGGTGAAGTGTCGCTCGCGTGCAACCGCGACAAAATACCGCAGATAACGAAGTTCCATATCTAAAACGTCTCAAACCAGCATGGTTTCTATATTGGAACTCTCTGCTGAATCGGGTCAACATTTATTTAACCTTTCTAAATAAAGTTGAAGAGGACGAGCATGATGGTGCATTCATCTGCCTGCGACTGTGAAGCCAGCTTGTGCGAGACCCTGCGCGGGTTCTCCGCCCAGCATCCTGACAGCGTGATCTATCAGACATCGCTAATGAGCGCCCTGCTAAGCGGCGTGTATGAAGGAGAGACCACCATCGCCGATCTGCTGGCACACGGTGATTTTGGTCTGGGCACCTTCAACGAGCTGGACGGCGAAATGATTGCCTTCAGCAGCCAGGTGTACCAGCTGCGCGCCGACGGCAGCGCCCGGGCCGCGAAGCCGGAGCAGAAAACGCCGTTCGCGGTGATGACCTGGTTCCAGCCGCAGTACCGTAAAACCTTCGACGCGCCGGTTAGCCGTCAGCAGATCCACGACGTCATCGACCAGCAGATCCCCTCCGATAACCTGTTCTGCGCGCTGCGCATTGACGGCAACTTCCGCCATGCCCACACCCGCACCGTACCGCGCCAGACGCCGCCGTACCGCGCGATGACCGACGTGCTGGACGACCAGCCGGTGTTCCGCTTTAACCAGCGCGAAGGGGTGCTGGTCGGGTTCCGCACGCCGCAGCATATGCAGGGCATCAACGTGGCGGGCTACCACGAACATTTCATCACCGACGACCGTCAGGGCGGGGGCCATCTGCTCGATTACCAGCTGGAGAGCGGCGTGCTCACCTTCGGTGAAATTCACAAGCTGATGATTGACCTGCCCGCCGACAACGCGTTTTTACAGGCCAACCTTCACCCCAGCAATCTGGACGCAGCGATCCGTTCCGTCGAAAACTAACAGGAGAACTATCGTGAACAGTGAGAAACAGTCACGTCAGTGGGCGCACGGCGCCGATTTGGTTGTCGGCCAGCTGGAAGCGCAGGGCGTGAAGCAGGTGTTCGGGATCCCGGGGGCGAAAATCGACAAGGTCTTTGACTCCCTGCTGGATTCCTCCATCGAGATTATTCCGGTGCGTCACGAAGCCAACGCGGCGTTTATGGCGGCGGCGGTAGGGCGTCTGACCGGCAGGGCCGGGGTGGCGCTGGTGACCTCCGGGCCCGGCTGTTCGAACCTGATCACCGGCATTGCCACCGCCAACAGCGAAGGCGACCCGGTCGTGGCGCTGGGCGGGGCGGTGAAGCGGGCAGATAAAGCCAAACTGGTGCACCAGAGCATGGACACCGTCGCCATGTTCAGCCCGGTCACCAAATACGCCGTCGAAGTGAGTGCGCCGGACGCGATTGCTGAGGTGGTTTCCAACGCGTTTCGCGCCGCCGAGCACGGCAGGCCGGGGGGCGCGTTCGTCAGCCTGCCGCAGGATATTGTCGACCAGCCCGCCACGGGAGCAATTTTGCCTGCCAGCGGCCCGGCGCTGATGGGCCCGGCACCGGAATCCGCCATTAACGACGTGGCGAAGCTTATCGAAAAGGCCAAAAACCCGGTCATCCTGCTGGGGCTCATGGCGAGCCAGCCCGCCAACAGCGCCGCGCTGCGCAAGCTGCTGGAAAAAAGCCGTATTCCGGTCACCAGCACCTATCAGGCCGCCGGGGCGGTGAATCAGGAGCACTTCACCCGCTTCGCCGGACGCGTCGGTCTGTTCAATAACCAGGCGGGCGACCGGCTGCTCCATCTGGCGGATCTGATTATCTGCATCGGCTACAGCCCTGTGGAGTACGAGCCATCCATGTGGAACAGCGGCGACGCCACGCTGGTGCACATTGACGTGCTGCCTGCCTATGAAGAACGTAACTACGTGCCGGATCTGGAGCTGGTGGGGGACATTGCCGAAACGCTGAACCTGCTCGCTAACCGTATCGACCATAAGCTCGAGCTGAGCCAGCGGGCCTCCGAAATTCTGGTCGATCGCCAGCATCAGCGCGATCTGCTCGATCGTCGCGGCGCCTCGCTCAACCAGTTTGCCCTGCACCCGCTGCGCATCGTGCGGGCCATGCAGGATATCGTGAATAACGACGTGACGCTCACCGTGGATATGGGCAGCTTCCACATCTGGATCGCCCGCTACCTCTACAGCTTCCGTGCGCGTCAGGTGATGATCTCCAACGGTCAGCAGACCATGGGCGTCGCGCTGCCGTGGGCGATTGGCGCGTGGCTGGTCAACCCGCGCCGCAAGGTGGTTTCGGTCTCCGGCGACGGCGGCTTCCTGCAGTCAAGCATGGAGCTGGAAACCGCGGTGCGCCTCAACGCTAACGTGCTGCACATCATCTGGGTGGATAACGGCTACAACATGGTTGCCATTCAGGAAGAGAAAAAATACCAGCGTCTTTCCGGCGTCGAGTTCGGCCCGGTCGATTTCAAAGTCTATGCCGACGCCTTTGGCGCGAAAGGCTTTGCCGTGGAGAGCGCCGACGCGCTCGAACCCACGCTGCGTGCGGCGATGGATGTGGATGGCCCGGCCGTGGTGGCCATTCCGGTCGACTACAGCGATAACCCGCTGCTGATGGGCCAGCTCCATCTCAGCCAGATTTTGTGACTCAACATAAGGACAGAGAAATGCAAAAAGTTGCTCTCGTAACAGGCTCAGGCCAGGGGATTGGTAAAGCGATTGCGCTTCGCCTGGTGAAAGATGGCTTTGCCGTCGCCATCGCCGACTATAACGCGGAGACGGCCAGAGCCGTGGCCGATGAAATTATCCGCAACGGCGGTAACGCCGTCGCCGTGAAGGTGGACGTCTCTGACCGCGAGCAGGTATTTGCGGCGGTAGAGAAAGCCCGCACCGCGCTGGGCGGTTTCCACGTGATCGTTAACAACGCCGGGATCGCGCCGTCCACGCCAATCGAATCCATCACGCCAGAGATTGTCGATAAGGTCTACAACATTAACGTGAAAGGGGTGATCTGGGGGATCCAGGCGGCGATTGACGCGTTCCGCAAAGAGGGGCACGGCGGCAAAATCATCAACGCCTGCTCCCAGGCGGGCCACACCGGCAACCCCGAGCTGGCCGTCTACAGTTCCAGTAAATTCGCGGTGCGCGGCCTAACCCAGACCGCCGCGCGGGATCTTGCTCCGCTGGGGATCACCGTTAACGCCTACTGCCCGGGCATCGTTAAAACGCCGATGTGGGCAGAGATTGACCGTCAGGTTTCCGAGGCGGCGGGTAAACCGCTCGGCTACGGTACCGAAACCTTTGCCAAACGCATCACGCTTGGCCGCCTGTCCGAACCGGAAGATGTCGCCGCCTGCGTTTCATACCTGGCGGGACCGGATTCCGACTACATGACCGGCCAGTCTCTGCTCATCGATGGCGGGATGGTGTTCAACTAAATTCTAATAAGCTCTGACATGAGTTTTCCCCTGCACCCGTGCAGGGGCTTTTTTTTGTCTCCTCCGTCATTGTGCATTACACTGCGCGCTGCAAAACTTTAGTCATTACGATCTGACAGGCGGTAACAGCGATGAACGGTACAATCACAACGTGGTTTAAAGATAAAGGCTTTGGATTTATCAAAGATGAAAACGGCGACAACCGCTATTTTCATGTGATTAAGGTCGCGAACCCCGATCTGATTAAGAAAGATGCCGCGGTGACCTTTGAGCCAACGACCAACAACAAAGGCCTTTCCGCCTACGCGGTGAAGGTGATCCCCGAAAGCAAACATCTCTATATCGCAGGCGAGCGCGTGAAGCTCAGCTCGATCAAGTCCTTCGTGGTGTTCAGCGAAGAAGAGCCTGCCGATACCAAAATCGACAAAGAGAATGCGGTGCTGTCGGTGGGGCTGCTGATGAACAGCATCAAGCCGAAATCTGATAAAAAGCCGGGCGAAATGCGCACGGTGAAGAAGCTGGCGATCACCACCTTCCAGAACACGACGCTGATCTTCACCGAAGATGAGATCGACATTGATGCCACGGTGAAGCTGCTGAAGTAATTGTAGGCCGGGTGGCGGCGATGCCTTACCCGGCCTGGAAAACCCGCGCCGCCGCACGGTTTACTCCATCCTGTGCTCGCCTCTTAACATAGCCTCACGGTCAAACACCTTCTGGATCTTCCCGTGCGCCATAAACGCCGCCCGGTCGGACATATGGGCAATCACGTCCGCGTCGTGGCTCACCAGCAGATAGGTCATCTCGTGCTCGGCCTTAAGACGGTTGAGCAGGTTCAGGATCTCCGCCTGCACCGACATATCCAGCGCCGAGGTCGGCTCGTCCAGCAGCAGAAGCTGCGGGCGCAGCAGCAGCGCGCGGGCAATAGCCACGCGCTGGCGCTGGCCGCCGGAAAGCTGGTGCGGGTAGCGCCTGCCCGCGTCGGCGGAAAGCCCCACCTGCTGCAGCGCATCCGCCACCTTTTCGGCAATCTGCGTTTCGCCGTGGATTTTTAACGGCTCCGACAGGGTGCGCGCAATGGTGTGGTTCGGGTGCAGCGACGCCCACGGATCCTGAAATACCATCTGCACGTTGCGGCGAAGCTCGCCTTCAAAACGTCGTCCTGGCGTTAACGCTTCTCCCAGTAGCGCAATACTGCCGCGCCACTCGCGCTGCAGCCCAGCCAGCACGCGCAGAAGGGTCGATTTGCCGCAGCCGGATTCACCGATCAGGCTGAACGTCTCGCCTCTCTCAATGCTAAAGCTGGCGGCCGAAACCGCCGTTTTTTCCCCGAAGGTGACCTGCACCTGGTTAACCTCAACGAGCGCCATCGCTGGCCTCCTTCCACGGCTGCGAACGGTCGAGCGTCGGCAGCATCTGTCCATAGGTATTGGCGTCTGGACGACAGGTCCACAGGGTTCGCGTGTACGGATGCGTCGCCTGCGGGAGATGGCTTGCCGCCATCTCATCGACCTTTTCGCCCTGATACATCACCAGCACGCGGTCGCAGTGTTCCGCCACCAGCGGCAGATCGTGGCTGATTAACAGCATCGCCATCTGGCGTTCTTCGCACTGCTGCACCAGCAGCTCGAGGATCTGGTTGCGCAGGCGGGCGTCCAGCGCGGAGGTGGGTTCATCGGCAATCAGCACCTGCGGGTTGTTGATCAGCGCCATCGCAATCATCACCCGCTGGCCCATGCCCCCGGAGAGTTCGCCGGGATAGCGCTGGAGGACATGTTCGTTGAGTCCGACGGCGCGGAGGATGTCGTGAATGCGCGCCAGGCGTTCAGCGCGGGGCAGGCGCTGATGCAGGGTCTGCGCCTCATCAAGCTGAGCAGCGACGTTTTTCGCCGGATTCAGCGCGTAGCGCGGGTCCTGCAGGACCATCGCAATCCCGTTACCGCGCAGCGCCTGCCAGCGGCGGGCGTTCAGGGTCAGCAGATCGTTGCCAAGCACGTTAAGCCGGTTGGCGCTTACAATACCGGGTTTGCGCACCAGACCCATCAGGGCGCGGGCGGACATGGACTTGCCGGAGCCGGATTCCCCCACCAGCGCCAGCCGCTCGTTGCCAAGCGTAAAGCTCAGATTGTTGACCACGCGCGCGGCGGGGTAGTCGATATTCAGCGCATCGACGATGACGCGGGGTTCATTCATGCTGTGGCTCCAGAACGTCGCGCAGGCCATCGCCCAGCAGGTTAAACGCCAGGCTGGCAAACAGGATGGCCCCGCCCGGAATGGCGGCAATCCACCACTGGTCGAAAATCACCTGCATGCCGTCGGCAATCATCGCTCCCCATTCGGCCATGGGCGGACGTGCGCCAAGGCCGAGGAAGCCGAGACCGGCGGCGGCCAGAATAATGCCTGCCAGATCCAGCGCCAGCCGCACAATCGCGGACGGCAAACACAGGGGCAGAATATGCCCGACCAGCAGGCGCAGGCCGCGAATGCCCATCATCTCCGCGGCGGCCAGGTAATCGCTGTGGCGCAGACGCTGAATTTCACTCCGCGCCTGACGCGCGTATGCGGGCCAGGTGGTTAAGGCCAGCGCCAGCGCGCCGTTGACCAGCCCCGGGCCAAGCATCGCCACAAACGCGAAGGCGAGGATCAGGCGAGGCATCGACATCACCACGTCGGTAAAACGCATCAGGATGCGCTCCAGCCAGCCGCCGTAGTAGCCGGACAAAATTCCCACCAGCAGCCCGGCGGGCAGGGTAATGACGGTAACCAGCGCCACCAGCCCGAGCGCCGGACGGGTGCCGTAAATCAGACGTGAAAGCAGGTCGCGCCCGTAGCTGTCGGTGCCCAGCCAGTGCTGGATATTGGGTGCCTGAAGGCGCGCGGCGGCGTCCTGCCAGTTCGGGTCAACCGGGGCCAGCAACGGCGCGAACAGGGCAATAACCCCCAGCAGCGCGATGGCAACCAGCCCGCAAAATGCGGCAGGGGAGCGGCGCAGCCGGCGTAAGAAGAGATATAACGGCATCAGCGTACCCTGGGATCGGTTGCCCGCACGAGCAGGTCGGTAAGGTTATTGATCAGGACAAAGCAGACGCCAATCAGCAGCGTGCCGCCCATGACCGCGGTGGTGTCTCCTGCGAACAGGGCGGTGGTGAGATAGCGCCCGATCCCGGGCCATGAGAAGACGGTTTCGGTTAATACCGCGCCCTCCAGCATGCTGGTGTAGGCCAGCGCGATCACCGTCAGCAGGGTGCCGCGAATGTTCGGCAGCACGTGTCGCAGCAGGATGGTCATCTCCCCGGCACCTTTTGCGCGGGCAAGCAGGATGTACTCTTTGTTCATCTCGCTCAGGCAGGCCGAGCGCGTCAGGCGGGTAATGCTTGCCAGCGAGTAATAGGCCAGCAGCAGCACCGGCAGCACCAGGTGGCTGAGGGCGTTGCGGAACGCCTCGCGATCGCCGGAAAGCCAGGTATCTATCAGCGCAAAGCCGGTGCGCGGCTCGACGGTGAACTGCCAGATATCGTCCAGCCTGCCGGGGCCCGCGCTCCACTGCAGCTTCGCGTAGAACAGGGCCAGCATCAGCAGGCCGAGCCAGAAGATCGGCACCGAGTTGCCGAGCAGGGTGAGGGTTCTGATGGCTAAATCGAGCGGCGAACCGGCGTAGCGAGCGCACAGCACTCCGGCAGTCACGCCGAGCACGGCGCCGATGATTAACGCCAGCGTTGCCAGCTCCAGCGTGGCGGGGAAGGCGTGCAGCAGATCCTGCAGCACCGGCTGTCCGGTGGCGCTGGCGGTGCCTAAATCCCCGTGGGCAAGGTTTTGCAGGTAATGCCAGAACTGCACGGGCAGGGGCCGATCCAGCCCTAGCTGGTGGCGAACCTGATCGTACGTCGACTGGCTGGCGTGATCGCCTACGATCTGCAGCACGCGATCGACCGGTGAAAACGCCGAGAGCGCAAAGGTGACGAGCAGCAGCCCGAAGAGCGTAAGCAGCAGGGTAAGCAGGCCCTGAAGCACGCGGGTGGAAAGATGTGGCATGGGAAAACTGTTATCCTGAAAATATGCACGGACGGCGCCCTCTCCCACAGGGAGAGGGGGAAAAGCTACTTCGTAACGCGATCGTACCAGACCATATCCGCGTTCAGCCCCTGCTGATACCCCTTCACGTTATCGCGCACCACGATCTGGGTTTTGCCCTGATCGACGAACACGTACGGCGAGCTCTGCTGCAGCTGTTCCTGCATTTTCTTGTACAGGTCCAGACGCTTCGCCGGATCCGGCTCGGCAACCGCCGCCAGCGTGGCCTTGTTCAGCTCCGGAATTTTCCAGCCGTTCAGGCCGGCCACGGTGCTGGACTTCCCGTCATTCCACGCGAAGGCGCTGGCGTTTGAGTGCGCATCGAAGTAGTCCGGGATCCACAGACGAATCGCCGCCTGATGCTGCTTAGCGCGCACGCGGGCATAGACCTGGCTCCCGGCTGCAGGCAGCAGATCCACCTTCACGCCACCCTGCGCAAAGCTCGCCTGCATTGACTGGGCAATGGTGATAAACGGCGGCTTGTTCTCCACGTCCAGCGTGAAGTGCGCGTCCTTAATGCCCGCTTTGGCGAGAATGGCTTTCGCTTTTGCCGGGTCAAACTTAAACGGGTTGTCTTCCAGCGCGCCCGGCAGGCCGACCGGCAGGAAGCTCTGATGAACAAAATACTGGCCTTTCAGCAGGTTCTTCGTGATGCCGTCATAATCGACCAGCCAGCGCGAGGCTTCCCAGAACGCCGGGTTGTTCAGCAGCGGGTTGGCGCTGTTGCCGGTATTAAACACCAGATAATTCTGCTCCGCAGACGGGATGCTCAGCACCTTCACGCCCGGCTTGCCGTCCAGGGCGCTTATCTGATCTGCACCGAGATCGCGCGCCACGTCCGCATCACCCTGCTGGATCAGCAGGCGGCGCGAAGCCGGATCGGGGACGTTTTTAATGATGATGCTTTTCAGCTTCGGCGCGCCGCCGGGGGCGGAGTCGTTGGCTTCCAGCACGATGGCCTGATGCGGCTGATAGACGCGCATTTTGAACGCGCCGCTGCCCGCCGAGTGCATTTTTAGCCACGCGTTACCGAAGTCATTATCCTTCACGTTCGCGGCGACCTCTTTTTCATCAACGATAGAGGCAATCGGCGTGGAGAGAATATTCAGCGCCACCGACGGGCTCACGTCCGCCGTCCAGTGAAGCTGGAGGGTGTGATCGTCCACCTTTTTCAGCTGGCTGGCGATGTTGCTCGCGTCCCAGCCCAGCACGTTGAGAATAAAGGCCGGGGATTTGTTCAGCGTCACGGCGCGGGTGTAAGAGAAAATTACGTCTTCCGGGCGCAGCGGGTTGCCGGAGGCGAATTTCGCATCGGGCTTAAGCTTGATGGTCAGGGTTTTTGCTGCCGCGTCCGCTTCCCAGCTTTCTGCCAGAATCGGCGTGATTTTTTCCGGGTTATCGCGGTCCGGCTGCACCAGACGCTGGTACAGACTCGGGACGGTCTGGATGCTGGAAAGCTCGTTGGCTTCGGCCGGGTCGAGGCTCACGATGTCATCGAGCCCCTGGGCAACCACCAGCGTGTTGGGCGGAGTAGCGGCGTGGACAGCGCCTGAGAGCGCAGCCAGCACCAGTAACGGCAACAGTTTTTTTGTCATAGCGATCCCTGAGAAGAATATATTGTGATTGTTTTATGCTCCGCTACGTTAGGTCGAGTGTGACATTCCGCAAAGTCGAAATTCAGCTTTACTTATGCCTTCCGGGAATATCGCATGCGCTGGGGCTATTAAAATATGTTGCTTCTCGCCTGCTTTTTAACCTGCTATAACAAACTCCTTACCTTTCAGGGAGTCACCACCGTGCCCGAAATCAATCAACATGGTCAAACCGTTAACGATATCGTTCCCGACTGGAAGGGCGCGCGCGTATTAACCCGCACCCCGCTGTTCGGCCAGTATTGTCGCCTGGAGCCGCTGGACGCCGATCGCCACGCGGCCGATCTCTTTGAGGCCTACGCGCTGGGTGACGACAGCGACTGGACGTGGCTTGCCAGCACGCAGCCCACGAGCGTGGAAGCCACCGCGCACTGGATCGTGGCGAAGGTTATGGACGATGAGCTGGTGCCGTTTGCCGTCATTGACTTACGCACCGAACGGGCGGTAGGGCTGGTGAGCTATATGGCTAACGAGCGGCTGTTGGGCTCGGTGGAAATTGGTCACGTCACCTGGTCGCGCAAAATGAAAGGATCCCGCATCGGCACCGAAACGGTGTGGCTGCTGCTGAAAAATGCGTTTGAGCACGGCTACCGGCGCCTCGAGTGGAAGTGCGATTCGATGAACGTGGCCTCACGCAGGGCGGCGGAGCGGCTGGGGTTTGTCTGGGAAGGGCGCCTGCGCCAGAAGCTGGTGCGCAAAGGGCGCAACCGCGACAGCGATATGCTTTCTATTATTGACGGCGAATGGCCGCAAAGAGATGCGGAGCTGCGCGCCTGGCTGGCGGCGGAGAATTTTGGCGATGAAGGGCGGCAGATAAAGCGGCTTGAGGCGTTTCGGTTATAAGTTTTTTATGTAGGGTACAGCGTAAACATGCGGTTAATCCGCGGAAATCGCGATTTCAATCAGGTTGGTTTTTCCTGACTGCAGGCCGCGCGTTACCGCTTCGGCGATATCTGCAGCCTCGGTTACCCGGCAGCAGTGGACGCCCATGGCGGTGGCAAGCGACTGAAAATCAATATGCGGGTTCACCAGGTCCATCCCGATAAAACGCCCCAGCCGCGTTGAGCTGTAGTCAGCCTGGCTCTTCATAAAGTTTTTCAGGATGTTGTACTCCCTGTTATTCATGACGATAAAGGTGACCGGCAGATTTTCGTGTGCCGCCGTCCAGAGCGCCTGCGGCGAGTACAGGGAGGCCCCGTCGCCTATCAGGCAGACCACCGGCTCACGCCCGCGTCCCAGCGAGTGCCCTACTGAGGCAGGCATCCCCCAGCCCAGTCCGCCGCCGCGCATAAAATAGTAGCGCTGATGCTGCTGGTCAGAGATGAACCGGCGGACATGCCGGGCGGTCGCTATCGCCTCATCCACGATGGTGGTACCCGCCGGAATGGACCGGATGACTTCCCAGGCCGCCACCATCGGGGAGATCGCCGGGCGTAGCCGCTCGGCGGCCAGACGTTCTTCCTGCTGCTGCCACTCCTTCTCCCGTTCGTCGCGGGCCGCAACCAGCAGCCGCTGGTGGACCAGCGTGCTGGCGATCAGTCGCTGCTTAAGCTTTGGCAGTAGTTCATGCAGGGACAGTTTGATATCCCCCATCACTGAAAGGCGAGTGGCATAGGTGCGGCCAAGCTCGTGCATATCCGCCGAAAGCTGATATACCGCGCAGGTTTCCGGAATGGCCTCGCCCTCGCTGTACAAAATGGTGATCAGGCTTCTGCCGCCGATGATAAATACGGCATCGTAGGCGTTGATGATGCTGGCGATTTCGCTGGCGGTGGTGGGCATATTGCCCCGCCAGAGCGCATGCTGCGTAGGGAAGGGCAAATTCAGGGGCCAGGAGGAGCCGTAGACATGGGCGCTGAGCGCTTCAGCAAGCTGGACAATCTCCTGCGTCGAGCCGCTGGAGTGAACTTCATCTCCCGCCACAATCATGATCCTGCCGGGCGTAACCTGGCTCAGTTCTTCGGCCAGTTCGTCCAGCGAGCCCGCGACGGTGTGGTAGTTCACTCTGGACGCCGTCTGTATTCCGGCGTCGCTCAGCTCTTCCATGACGTTCATCGGGAGTGAAAGCAGGACCGGGCCACCCGGAGGGTAGCTGGCCGCGTGAAACGCGCGGCGCACAAGAACCGGGAGCTGATCGGCGCTGGTAACCTCCTGCGCCCATTTCATGACCGGGGAGCCTATGGACACAATATCGTCATACAGCAGCGGGTCGCGGACGTAGTGCCGCGTGTCCTGCTGTCCGACGGTGACCACCAGCGGGGTTTTCATGATCCGCGAATTAATGAGATTCCCCATGCCGTGCCCCAGACCGCTGGCGGTATGCAAATTAATAAAGCCCGTTTTGCCGGAGGCTTTTGCGTAGCCGTCGGCAATGGCCACTACGGTGCTTTCCTGAAGCGCGAGAATATAGTGAATATTTTCATGGCGAAGCAGGGCATCAATGAGCGGAAGTTCGGTTGTTCCGGGGTTACCAAAAATATATTCCACCCCTTCACTCTCCAGCACTTCAAGAAAAATGTCGGCACCCGATCGCATATTTAAATCTGATAAGGACGTTAATGATTTAATCATAATGACACCTCATTCAGCATTATTTAACGCCGGCTAAAATTCTTCCTGCGTCGGACGAACAACAATCTCATTAATATCAACGTCGCCAGGCTGTTCAATAGCAAATAAAACCGCGCGGGCAATTGCGTCAACCGGAATAGCCTGCTTGTAAAATTCATGCAGGAACTGTTTGCTTGGGGCATCAGAGCTGCCGAACTGCAGTTCGCTTTCGACGGCACCGGGAGAAATAAGCGTCGTGCGGATGGTTTTACCCGCCTCCTGACGTAAGCCTTCACTCAGCGCGCGGACGGCGAATTTCGTGGCGCTATACACCACGCCGCCAGGGGCCAGCACTTTGATGCCCGCGACGGAGGCAACGTTTATAAAATGCCCGCGGCCCTGACGCTGGAACACCGGGAAAGCCGCGGCGATGCCGTACAGCACCCCTTTCAGATTGGTATCAATCATCTTGTCCCATTCGTCGGTTTTCAGCTCGCTGAGCGGGGCGATAGCCATAAAGCCCGCGTTATTGATCAGCACATCCACGCGCTGGTAGGCGGCAACGGCAGCGTCAATGGCGCGCTGCACCTCTTCCTGACGGGTGACATCGGCTTTTACGGCTATCGCCTGGCCACCCTGCTGGATGATGCGGTCCACCAGGGCATTAATTTTCTCCAGACGACGGGCAACCAGCACCAGTGAAAAAGGTTTATCTGCCAGATGAAGGGCGATGGCCTCGCCAATACCGCTGCTGGCGCCGGTGATAACAACAACTTTGTTTGCACTATTATTCATGATCTTATCTCGCTATTGAGTGATGCAAAAAATAAAAGGCAGAGAAGCGTTAATGAATAATGACAAATTCATTAACGCGGTTTTTGATATATTGTGTATCAGGAATAAAAGGATGTTCGTATAAAACTTAATGGAGTGCGGAAGAGTCTGTCAATGTCGTTTTTTAATAATTAAACTAATTGCAGGGCTAATATTTAATTCTTATAGGTAACCGAGGGTATTATATAAATGAAATTGGTTAACAATAGCGGCCCTGCGAACAGGGCCTGAGGATTACAATTTGCCACTGTAAAGCACCGGCCCTGTCGGGAGGCCAGTGGGCGAGCCGCCCTCTGGTTCAAGGCTTATGGCTATCATGGCGTCAGGAGGGAGCGTTGTGTTCCGGAGGGTGACGCGTGTGGGTATGTCGTTATGCAGCAGCCCCATGGAGACCGGCGCCTGCCCGCCTGGGATCAGCCAAAGCTGCAGGCTGTGTTGCGCCGCGACAGCAGTTGGTCGAAGAGGGGCAATGCTCAGGTGCTGGCGGCTGGCGTCCGCGCTGACGACCCAATCCCCGTGCTGTTGGGCATCGTTGAGGACCATCAGCGGAACGAGTTCCGGGGCTCGGGTGGCATACCAGGCAACGACCGCCAGGGCGGCGAGTGAGGCTGCAACCATCCAGCCGACATAAGGCCGACGTTTGCGTAAAGGCTTTTTAGGCGGCAGATCGAGGGCGATTTTTTTCCACACCGTCTCGGGTGGAGGGACGGGCACAAGATGGCTATCCAGCGTGCTGAACATTTCCTGCCAGTACGCGACGCGGGCGGCCAGGGCGGGTTCATGGGCAACTCGTTTCTGGAACTGAAGCCGCGCTCCTCCCCGCAGCGTGCCGAGGGCATACTCTGCTGCCAGCATGTCGTCGCGTTTTTCTGCGTCATTCATAGCCCGACACACTCCCGAAGATGGTCCATTGCCCGACGTATCCAGCTTTTCACCGAGCCAAGAGGCTGCTGGAGCCAGTCGGCAATGTCGCTGTGAGACATTCCCTGATAGTAGGCGAGCGTAATGCTCTGGCGCTGCTCGCTGCTCAAATGTTCGAGACACTGCCTGAGCCGTGCTGCCTGCCCATCGTCGTGCCAGTTATTCTGCTCATCGTTCTCGCAAGGCAAAAGCGCTTCGTTATACGGCGCCTCGCGGTCGGCAGCCCGGGTTTGCCCGCTGCGCAGCCAGTCGATACACCGGTTGCGCACAATATGCGTAAGCCAGGTCATCGGGGAGCTCAGTGCAGCGTTGTAGGTTTCAGCTTTACTCCAGACGGTGATAAAACAGTCGTGAAGGATCTCTTCTGCCCATGCGCGGTCGTGCAGCATGCGCAGCGCGACGGCAAACAGGTGTGGCGATGTGAGTCGATAAAGTTGTTCAAATGCACGGCGATCGCCGTTTGCGACCGCCTGCATTAATTTCAACTGCTGTTCAGCCAGCGCGTTATCCATATTATTCCCGGAAGGCAACGTCACACTTCCGAAGTATAGACAACTACTTAGGCATCAGGACGGTATCAATCACATCGATCACGCCGTTTTTTTGATGAACGTCATAAGTGCTAATGTTCGCCACATTACCTTTACCATCCTTAAGCTGAATATTGTGCGGGCCGTTGCTCATGATCCACAGCGGCTGACCGTTAACGGTCTTCAGCTCCGCGCGGCCGCCGCCCTGTTTAATTTTCTGCTCCAGCGCTTTCATATCGTAATTACCGGCGACCACGTGATAGGTCAGAATGCTGGTGAGCGTGGCTTTGTTTTCGGGTTTGACCAGGTTCTCGACCGTGCCGGCAGGCAATTTCGCAAACGCCGCATTGGTTGGGGCAAACACGGTGAATGGCCCTTTGCTCTGGAGCGTATCCACCAGCCCGGCCGCTTTGACGGCAGCCACCAGCGTAGTGTGATCTTTCGAGTTCACGGCGTTTTCAACAATATTTTTGCTCGGGAACATCGCCGCTCCGCCCACCATCACGGTGTCTGACGTCATGGCTGCTGATGCGCCTGCACAGAAGAGTAAAGCGCTGGTTACGAATGCAACACGGGTTAGCTTTTTCATCATCTTTCCTCGGATTAGGGAGCAAAGGGGTTGCTCACATATGCATATACGAGGGGAGGGTGGAAACTGGATGCAGGAAAATAAAAAAATTATGGGTGGGAAGATAAACGCCCTCTCCCTTGAGGGAGAGGGCTCGGGTGAGGGGAAATATCCTCAGCGGCGAACCGGCGCCCCGTTGGCCACATAATACGCGGCCGTACTTTTTGCCAGCGGCTCGCGCCCGCGAATGGCGTCGGCAATCTTTTCGCCGATCATAATAGTGGTGGCGTTCAGGTTGCCGGTGATGATCTGCGGCATAATCGACGCATCCACCACGCGCAGCCCTTCCAGCCCGTGAACGCGGCCTTCGCCGTCGACTACCGCCATCTCGTCGTAACCCATCTTGCAGGTGCCGCACGGGTGGAACGCGGTTTCGGCGTGGTTACGCACGAACTCGTCCAGCTGCTCGTCGGTCTGGCAGTCAATACCCGGACTGATTTCACGGCCGCGGTACTTGTCCAGCGCGGGCTGGTGCATGATCTCGCGGGTGATGCGGATCGCGTCGCGGAACTCCTGCCAGTCCTGCTCGTGGGACATATAGTTGAACAGGATCGCCGGATGCTGGTGCGGATCGCGCGACTTAATGCGCACGTGCCCACGGCTCGGGGAGCGCATGGAGCCAACGTGGCACTGGAAGCCGTGCTCTTTCACCGCGTTCGAGCCGTTGTAGTTAATCGCCACCGGCAGGAAGTGGTACTGAATGTTCGGCCACTCGAACTCCTCGCGGCTGCGGATAAACCCGCCCGCTTCGAAGTGGTTGCTCGCGCCCACGCCGGTGCCGCCAAACAGCCATTCGGCGCCAATCTTCGGCTGGTTCCACCACTGCAGGGCAGGGTAGAGAGAGACCGGCTCTTTGCATTCGTACTGGAGGTACATCTCCAGGTGATCCTGCAGGTTTTCCCCCACGCCGGGCAGGTCGTGTACCAGCGGAATATCGAACTGCTTCAGCAGGTCAGCGTTGCCCACGCCGGAACGCTGGAGGATCTGCGGGGAGGCAATCGCCCCGGCGCTCAGCAGCACTTCTCTCTTCGCCGTTGCTTTGGACGGAATGGTGCTTTCGCCCTCCAGCCACTCGACGCCCACGGCGCGCTTGCCGTCAAACAGAATGCGATCGGTCATGGCGTGGGTGCGGATGGTCAGATTCGGACGGGGTTTCGCCTGATCCAGATAGCCGCGCGCGGTGCTGGCGCGTCGGCCCTGCGGCGTGACCGTGCGGTCCATCGGGCCGAAGCCTTCCTGCTGATAGCCGTTGAGATCGTCGGTGCGCGGATAGCCCGCCTGCACGCCCGCTTCCACCATCGCCTCAAACAGCGGGTTCACGCCAGGCTTCGAGGTGGTGACGCTCACCGGACCGTCGCCGCCGTGGTAGTCGTTCGGCCCCACGTCGCGCGTCTCTGCCTTGCGGTAGTAGGGCAGGCAGTTGAGGTAGCTCCAGTGCTCCAGGCCCGGCTCTTTTGCCCAGTGGTCGAGGTCCATCGCGTTACCGCGGATGTAGCACATGCCGTTGATCAGCGACGAGCCGCCCAGTCCTTTGCCGCGACCGCACTCCATGCGGCGGTTGTTCATGTACGGCTCTGGCTCGGTTTCGTACGCCCAGTTGTAGCGCTTGCCCTGGAGCGGGAACGCCAGCGCGGCGGGCATCTGGGTGCGGAAGTCAAAGCGGTAGTCCGGCCCGCCTGCCTCAAGCAGCAGGACGGTGGTGTTCGGATCTTCAGTCAGTCGCGTTGCCAGCACGTTGCCGGCAGAGCCGGCCCCGATAATGATGTAGTCAAATTGCAAATAAACCTCCCGGTTAAAATATGGACTGGAATTTACCCATCTCAACCTGGATGGACTTCACCTGGGTGTAGCTCTGGAGCGTCATGACGCCGTTCTCGCGGCCAATGCCGGAGTGCTTGTAGCCGCCGACCGGCATCTCTGCGGCGGATTCACCCCAGGTGTTGATCCAGCAGATGCCCGCTTCGAGCTGATGAATGGCGCCGTGGGCGCGGTTCAGGTCTGTCGTGACGATGCCCGCCGCCAGGCCGTAGTCGGTATCGTTGGCGCGGCGAATCGCTTCTTCATCGGTGTCATAGGTCAGGATGGACATCACCGGGCCGAAGATCTCTTCGCGCACGATGGTCATTTCGTCAGTGCAGTCGGTGAACACGGTCGGGGCTACCCACGCGCCGTTATCGAAGCCTTCGCCCTTCAGCACGTCGCCGCCGCACAGCACGCGCGCGCCTTCCTCTTTGCCTTTGGCGATGTAGCGCATCACGCTGTCGCGGTGCGGGAAGCTGACCATCGGACCAAAGTTGGTGGTTTCATCGAACAGATCGCCCGCTCGGATGCGGCCCACGCGCTCAACTATTTTCTGCTCAAACGCGGCTTTGAACTTAGCCGGAATAAACACGCGGGTGCCGTTGGTGCACACCTGGCCGGAGCTGAAGAAGTTGGCCATCATGGCGATGTCCGCCGCGAGATCCAGATCCGCATCGTCGAAAATAATCAGCGGGGATTTGCCGCCCAGCTCCATCGTCACCTCTTTCAGGGACGAGGCCGCCGAGTTGGCCATCACTTTTTTTCCGCTGGCGACGCCGCCGGTAAAGGAGACTTTGGCGATGCCCGGATGCTCGGTCAGGTACTGACCGGTCTCCGCGCCCACGCCCGGAAGGACGTTAAACACGCCGTCCGGAACGCCCGCTTCGGTGTAGATCTCTGCAAGCTTCAGGGCGGTGAGCGGGGTCACTTCGCTCGGCTTGAAGATCATTGCGTTGCCCGCCGCCAGCGCCGGGGCGGATTTCCACAGGGCTATCTGGATCGGGTAGTTCCACGCGCCGATGCCCGCCACCACGCCCAGCGGCTCGCGGCGGGTGTAGACAAACGAGGTCTCACGCAATGGGATCTGGCTGCCTTCCAGCGCCGGGATCAGCCCCGCGTAGTACTCCAGCACGTCCGCGCCGGTGACGATGTCGACGGTGGAAGTTTCGGAATACGCTTTACCGGTGTCGAGGGTTTCCAGCTTTGCCAGCACGTCGTTGCGCTCGCGCAGGATGTCGACGGCGCGACGCAGGATGCGCGAGCGCTCCATGGCGGTCATCGCCGCCCAGACTTTTTGCCCGCGCGTTGCGCTTTCTACGGCGCGATCGACGTCCTCGCGCCCGGCGGCCTGTACGGTCGCCAGGACTTCACCGTTGGCCGGGTTGATGGTCTCGAAGGTGCGACCGCTGGTGGCCGATGTATAACCACCATTGATATAAAGCTGCTGTTCTGCCATTCGGGACATAAATTCTCCTCGGTTATTCGGTCGGTAAATGCTGGCTGATAAAGTGGCTGGTCAGTGACTGGGCCAGGGTCTTATCCAGCGGTTTGCCACTCAGCGCGGCGCGCAGCCACAGCCCGTCGATCAGCGCCGCCAGGCCGTAGCCCGCCTCCTGGGCCTGTTCGCGCGGCAGTTCGCGGCGGAACTCGTACACCAGGTTCGACAGCAGGCGGCGGCTGCTCACCTGCTGCAGGCGGTAGAGCATCGGCTGGTGCATGCTGCTCGCCCAGAAGGCCAGCCAGGCCTTCATTGCCGCGCCGCTGGTCTGGGTTTCATCAAAATTGCCGCCGACAATCGCCTGCAGACGCTGCTCCGCGCTGCCGTTCGGCAGGGCGTGCAGGCGGCTTAATACCGCGTCGCGCAGCTGGCCGGTGATGTCGCGCATGGTCGCTTCCAGCAGACCGTTTTTGTCTTTGAAGTAGTGACTGATGATCCCCGTGGAAACGCCCGCCCGACGGGCGATCTGCGCGATCGTCGCGTCATGCATTCCCACTTCATTTATTGCTTCCAGCGTGGCGTCGATAAGCTGCCTGCGCCGGATCGGCTGCATCCCCACTTTGGGCATTGTTGCCACTCCATTCATCAGCGTTGGTTATACATTAAAGCGGTTTTTGATTGGACGTTCAATATAAAATGTGTCTTAATTGTTGCGGATTTGGATTTTAATAGTTACAAAAACAGTGAGGATACTGGATGACAGACCTTTCACAGGACAGAGAAAAAGACAAAATCAACCCGGTCGTTTTTTATACGTCCGCCGGGCTGATTTTGTTGTTTTCCCTGACGACGATCTTCTTTCGTGATTTTTCTGCCGAGTGGATTGGGCGCACCCTGAACTGGGTGTCGAAGACCTTCGGCTGGTACTACCTGCTGGCGGCGACGCTCTATATTGTCTTCGTGGTCTGCATTGCCTGCTCGCGCTTTGGTTCGGTAAAGCTCGGGCCTGAGCAGTCCAAGCCCGAGTTCAGCCTGCTGAGCTGGGCCGCGATGCTGTTTGCCGCAGGCATCGGCATCGACCTGATGTTCTTCTCCGTGGCGGAACCGGTCACGCAGTATATGCAGCCGCCAGAAGGGGCGGGGCAGACGATGGAGGCCGCGCGCCAGGCGATGGTCTGGACGCTGTTCCACTACGGACTGACGGGCTGGTCGATGTACGCCCTGATGGGCATGGCGCTCGGATACTTTAGCTATCGTTATAATTTACCCCTCACCATTCGCTCTGCGCTCTACCCGATCTTCGGTAAAAAGATTAACGGCCCGATTGGCCACAGCGTCGACATTGCGGCGGTGATCGGCACCATCTTCGGCATCGCGACAACGCTGGGGATCGGCGTGGTGCAGCTCAACTACGGGCTGAGCGTGCTGTTTGATATTCCGGACTCGATGGCGGCGAAAGCGGCGCTGATTGCGCTCTCCGTCATTATCGCCACCATTTCGGTGACGTCGGGCGTCGATAAGGGCATCCGCGTGCTCTCCGAGCTGAACGTGGCGCTGGCGCTGGGCCTGATCCTGTTCGTGCTGTTTATGGGGGATACCTCGTTCCTGCTCAATGCCTTAGTGCTGAACGTGGGCGACTACGTGAACCGCTTTATGGGCATGACGCTGAACAGCTTCGCCTTCGACCGCCCGGTAGAGTGGATGAACAACTGGACGCTGTTCTTCTGGGCGTGGTGGGTCGCGTGGTCGCCGTTTGTTGGCCTGTTCCTCGCGCGCATTTCGCGTGGCCGCACCATTCGTCAGTTCGTAATGGGTACGCTGATTATCCCGTTCACCTTTACCCTGCTGTGGCTGTCGATTTTCGGCAACAGCGCGCTGCACGAAATTATCCACGGCAATGCGACCTTCGCGCAGGAAGCGATGGCGCACCCGGAGCGCGGCTTCTATAGCCTGCTGGCACAGTATCCGGCGTTCACCTTTAGCGCCTCCGTGGCGACCATCACCGGCCTGCTGTTTTACGTCACCTCGGCCGATTCCGGCGCGCTGGTGCTGGGCAACTTCACCTCGAAGCTGAAGGATATTAACAGCGACGCGCCGAACTGGCTGCGCATCTTCTGGTCCGTCGCCATCGGCCTGCTGACGCTCGGCATGCTGATGACCAACGGCATCTCGGCGCTGCAGAACACCACGGTGATCATGGGGCTGCCGTTCAGCTTCGTTATCTTCTTTGTGATGGCCGGGCTGTATAAATCGCTCAAGGTGGAAGACTACCGCCGCGTCAGCGCCAGCCGCGATACCGCACCGCGTCCGATGGGGGCGCAGGACAGACTGAGCTGGAAGAAACGCCTGTCGCGCCTGATGAATTACCCGGGCACGCGCTACACCAAACAGATGATGGAGACCGTCTGCTTCCCTGCGATGGAAGAGGTGGCGCAGGAGCTGAAGCTGCGTGGCGCCTACGTGGAGCTCAAAAATCTGCCGCCGGAGGAGGGCGAGACCCTGGGGCACCTGGATCTGCTGGTGCACATGGGCGACGAGCAGAACTTTGTCTACCAGATCTGGCCGCAGCAGTACTCGGTGCCCGGGTTTACCTACCGGGCGCGCAGCGGGAAGTCGACCTACTACCGGCTGGAGACCTTCCTGCTGGAAGGAAGCCAGGGGAATGATTTGATGGACTACAGCAAGGAGCAGGTGATTACCGACATCCTGGATCAGTATGAACGGCACCTGAACTTTATCCATCTCCACAGGGAAGCGCCGGGTAATAGCGTGATGTTCCCGGATGTTTGAGCCTTGATCTGAAGAACGTATAAAGGCATCGCCGCTGTCCTCATGCCGGGTGGCACTGCGCTTACCCGGCCTACAAACCGCTTTACTGTAGGCCTGATAAGCGTTGCGCCATCAGGCTTTTAGCAGTGTCCACACGCTCGTATCATTATTCTGCCAGATGAGGGTGAAGCGTTTACCCTCAGGATAGTCTCCAGCCGGGTGCGAAAGCGCCAGCGTGATTGTTTTTTCCGTTAACTCTGTGACTCTCGCCCACTCAAACCCCATAAAAGTCTTCACCTGCGGAAAGAACGCCTTAAACAAACTTTCTTTGGCGCTGAATGCAAGCGTCAACGCCAGCGCAAAGGGGTAGCCTGAGCGCGTCAGGCACATCGCTTCCTGTGCATTAATGATGCCGTCCTGGATTTCTCGGGCTTCACGGTCAGGAAGAATGGCTTCGCAATCAATACCCACAAGCGCGTCTGGATAACGCACGGCAACCGCAATCGCCTGCGTGCCGCTGTGGGTGATGCTCCCTGAGACGCCTTCCGGCCAGAGCGGTTCACCGCTGGGGCCGATGCCGGGGACGGTGTGCTCAGGTAAGGCATGTGCGGCGGCAATGCGGCCTGCCAGATGCTCGGCTTTGCGTTTGCGTCCGGCTTTTGAAAGCTCTGCGTGATGGGGGAGCCAGAGAAGATCGGCGTCGGTGAAGGTGGTTGGGTCGAAGGTGACGTGGTGTACGGTATGGCCGGCGAGAATGAACGTGCGGTGGGTGGTGTGCATGGTTTCCCCTCTATCAATAAATAGTGCGGCCTGATGCCCTCACCCAGCCCTCTCCCACAGGGAGAGGGAGGCGTTGTTGCCTTTATCAGAATCGCGTATTTACGCTCATATACCACGTGCGGCCTGGCTCATTATAGGTATAAGCCCCCGCGCCGTACATATACGCGCCGGTGGTGGCGTTCCCGGTCGTCTGGGCATTACCCGCACGCCACTGGCGCTTGTCGAAGACGTTATCCACGCCGCCGGTCAGGCTGACGTTTTTGGTCATGTCCCAGGTCGCGCTAAGGCCAACGATGCTGTACGGACTGACCTCGTCTTTTTCAGACCCGGTCACAGGCTGACCTTTATAGTTGTACTTCTTCGGCTGCTGCTTGCCGTACCAGGTAAAGGTCGACTGGAGCGACACGTCCTGATGAACCTGCCAGCTCAGTGTCGAGTTCAGCGTGTACTCTGGAATGATCGACAGACGATCGCCGGTCTCCTTGTTCTTGCTCTGCAGCATGTAGGTGATGTTGTTGGTCCAGTTAATGGTGTCGCTGACCGGTACGTTCAGGGAGCCTTCCAGCCCCTCGACCACCGCCTTCGGTACGTTTTCCCACTGGTAGATATCCGTCTTCACTTTACCGGACGAGGTGTGACCGATCGGCGCGTAGCCCGCTTCGATCTTGTCGCGGTAGTCGTTACGGAACCAGGTCACGCCCGCCAGCCAGCCGTCGCGTTTCCACTCCAGGCCAATCTCTTTGTTGATGCTGGTTTCGGCCTTCAGGTCGTCGTTACCCATCATGTAGCAGCCCACGCCGTCGGAGCTGGCGTAGCAACCCTGACCTTTGCTGTAGAGCAGGTAGTTCGGGTTGGTCTGGTACAGGCTCGGCGCTTTGTAGGCGCGGGCGATCCCCATCTTCAGCGTGAAGTCATCCCCCAGACCCTGCGACAGGTTAAGTGACGGGCTCCAGTTGTTGCCGACGATGGTGTGATGGTCGAAGCGCAGGGCAGGGGTCAGCATGGTGCTGTCGGTCAGCTCCATGTTGTTCTCGGCGAACAGCGAGAAAATCTCTGCCGAGGTGTACGGGCTGCGGTCGTTGCTCATGCCCGGAATGATGCCGCCCTGCTGGGTTTGCGTGAAGGAGGTGGAGTCCTTCATACGCTGCTGGTTCCACTCGGTGCCCAGCGTCAGGTTCTGGTTAACGAGGAAATCAATCGGCAGGTTGATTTCACTGTGCAGCATCACGTCGGCTAGGTCGGTGTCGGTAAATTTATTGCTGTTGAACAGCCCTTCCAGACCGCCCGCCAGCCCTTCGCCCAGACGGGAGTTGCGGGTGTGCTCGTACTGCGCCCAGTTGCTGGTCGTGATGCCGTTATCCCAGCCGCCGTTCCAGGTCACCGCGAAGTTCTGGCGATAGATACGGTTGGTCTCTTTGCCGTAGTTCTTCTTCACCAGGCCGCTGGAGCTGTTGTCGTTGTTGGTGTTCTGGGTATCACCGGCGTAGAGGTTATTCTGACGGCTGTAGCCCGCCTCAAATTCCAGGGACTGCATCGGCGCAAAGTCCCAGCGCACCACGCCGTTGATGTCTTTATTTTCCACCCCTTCACGGCCCGCGGGCAGCGTGTCGGCGTAGGCACCGGTTCGGTCAGACTGGTGACCCTGGTTGATGTCCCACGCGTCGGCCTGGGTTTTGTCCAGATTACCGAACATGCGGAAGCTGAAGTCGCCGCCCAGCGGGCCGCTCAGGCTGAAGTTGGTGCGTTTGGTGGAACCTTCATCCTTGTGCTCAGGCGCATTCAGGTAGGTGTTCCAGGAGCCGTGCCACTGGTCGTCGAATTTTTTGGTGATGATGTTCACCACGCCGCCTGCCGCGCCGTTGCCATAGCGCGCGGCGGCCGGACCGCGGATCACTTCGATGCGCTCGATCATCTCCGGCGGCACCCAGCCGGTATCGCCGCGGGTGTCGCGCTCGCCGCGCCAGCCCAGACGGATGGAGTTACGGCTGGTCACCGGCTTGCCGTCGATCAGGATCAGGGTGTTTTCTGGCCCCATGCCGCGGATATCAATCTGACGGTTATTCCCGCGCTGGCCGCTGGTGGAGTTACCGGTCAGGTTAACGCCCGGCATGGTGCGGATGATTTCCGCCACGTCCCGCGCGGGCGGGTTTTTACGTATCTCATCGGCGGTGATGGTCGATACCCCCGGCGCCTGCAGATTCTGCTCGGCGGCGGTGATCACCATCGTGTCTTCGTGCTGCGCAGAGGCGGTGTTGTCGTCTGCCAGAGCGGGCAGCGCGACGCCGTAAATCCCTAAATTGACCAGCAAGGCCAGAGAGTGAATCTTCTTATTCATTGTACGTCCTGCTTTTGTGGTTGTTTTATGAGCGCTTCCCACAGCGCGGGCACTACGCTATTGCAAATGCAAATAGTTATCAATAATATTATCAATAAAATTTGCTCTGAAACAAAAAAGACTGTTAAACATGAGGTTATAAGGGTGACGGCGTTAACAACGGGAAGTGAGGCGTGGTGGCAGTCTAAAAACGGGCCTGAATGGAAGCCGGAAAAGGGAAAATATCGCGTCACGTTCTGGTGGCGTGACCCGGCAGGAACGCAAACAACGTCACCGATCAAACGCGTCTGGCTCTACGTCACCGGCGTGACCGATCATCACCAAAATGCCCGTCCGCAGTCCCTCAAACGCATTCCCGATACCGACGTCTGGCAGTGGCAGGGTGAGTTCAGCCCCGAGTGGCGCGGAAGCTACTGCTTTATCCCTTCCGTGAATGAAAACGATTTTGCCAGCGTCGTGTTTGAAGGCGAGCAGCCGGAACGCATGGCGCTGCGCGAGGGCTGGCGCAAGCTGCTGCCGCACGCGGTTTCAGACCCGCTGAATCCGCAGAGCTGGCGCGGCGGGCGCGGCCATGCCGTCTCCGCGCTGGAGATGCCGGACGCGCCGGTTCAGCCGGGCTGGAATCATCCCGATACGCCGTATCAACCTCCGATTTGCATTGAGTGGGAAAGCGCGCGCCTGAAAAATCGCCGCCGCATCTGGATTTTCACCTCCGGGGGCGACAACCCGGAACGTCCGCTGGCGGTGCTGCTCGACGGGCAGTTCTGGGCCGAAAGCATGCCGGTCTGGCCTGCGCTGGCGTCTCTCACCGCCGAGCGCAAATTACCGCCTGCGGTCTACGTCTTAATCGATGTTATCGACATGCAGCATCGCAACCGCGAGCTGCCGTGCAATCCCGATTTCTGGCTGGCGGTGCAGGAAGAACTTCTCCCCCTTGTCCAAAAAAGCGCGCCGTTCAGCGACCGCGCCGACCGTACGGTGGTCGCAGGGCAAAGCTTTGGCGGGCTCGCGTCTCTTTATGCAGGCCTCAACTGGCCGCAGCGTTTTGGTTGCGTGCTCAGCCAGTCCGGCTCCTACTGGTGGCCGCACCGCGGCGGGCAGCAGGACGGGCTGTTAATCGAACAACTTAAAGCCGGTGAAATATCCCCTCGCGGGCTACGCATCATTCTTGAAGCCGGGCGCAACGAGCCGCTCATCTTCCGCGCGAATCAGGCGATTTACGCCGAACTGCACACGCACCAACCGGTTATCTGGCGTCAGGTTGACGGCGGACACGATGCGCTTTGCTGGCGCGGTGGGCTGACGCAGGGGCTGATGACCCTCTGGCAGCCGCTTATTCACTAACGGAGTCTGTATGGAATTCAGCAATCCTTTCGATAATCCGCAGGGACAGTTCGCCATTTTGCAAAATGACCAGGGGCAGTACAGCCTGTGGCCGCAGCAGTGCGAACTGCCGGCAGGGTGGCGCGTAGTGTGCGAAGCACAGTCTCAGGAGGCGTGCCAGCAGTGGCTGGCGGAATACTGGCAAACGCTTGAGCCGTCTCACTTTGCGGGAGAGAACGCATGAACCGTCTTCCTCTCGTCGCTGCCCAGCCGGGTATCTGGATGGCGGAACAGCTGTCCACGCTGCCAAACGCCTGGAGCGTGGCGCACTACACCGAGCTGAAAGGCGATATTGATGCGCCACTGCTGGCAAAAGCCATTGCCGCAGGCATGATGCAGGCCGATACCCTGCGCATGCGCTTTGCGGAAGAAAACGGTGAGGTGTGGCAGTGGGTGGATGACACCTTCATTCTGCCGGAACCGCCCGTTGTTCGCGTTGATTCCCACGCCGCCGCCGTGGCGCTGATGGAATCCGATCTTAAACAGAACCTGCGCGTCGACAGCGGCCAGCCGCTGGCGTTTCACCAGCTGATTCAGGTCGGTGAAAACCACTGGTACTGGTATCAGCGCTATCATCATCTGGTAGTGGATGGCTTCAGCTTCCCGGCCATTACCCGCCAGATCGCCGCAATTTATGCCGCGTGGAAAAAGGGCGAAACCACGCCTGAATCCCCGTTTACGCCTTTTGAAGAGGTAGTGGGCGAGTACCAGCGCTATCGCGACAGCGAGGCGTACCGGCGCGACGGCGCGTTCTGGGCCGAGCAGCGTAAACAGCTGCCTTCTCCGGTCTCGCTCTCTTCCGCGCCGCTGCCTGGACGCGCCGCCACGACCGATATTCTTCGCCTGAAGGTTGACGCCGACGGTCGCGCCTTTAGCCAGCTTGCGCAGGCGGCAGGGCAGACGCAGCGTACTGAACTGGCGCTTGCGCTGGTGGCGCTGTGGCTGGGCCGTCTTACCGGACGCCTGGACTACGCCGCCGGGTTTATCTTTATGCGCCGCATGGGGTCTGCCGCGCTGACCGCGACCGGCCCGGTGCTTAACGTCCTGCCGCTGGCGGTCAATATCGATCCCCAGGAGAGCCTGCCCTCGCTGGCGCTGCGCCTGGCGAACCAGCTGAAAAAAATGCGCCGCCACCAGCGTTACGACGCCGAGCAGATCGTGCGAGACAGCGGGAAAGCGGCGGGTGATGAAGCGCTGTTTGGTCCCGTGCTGAACGTTAAGTTGTTTGATTATCAGCTGGATATCGACGGCGTAGAGGCTATCACCCACACGCTGGCGACCGGACCGGTGAACGATCTGGAGCTGGCGTTGTTCCCGGACGAGCAGGGCGGATTAAGCATTGAGATCCTCGCCAATAAGCAGCGTTACGATGAAGCGACGCTGAAGCGTCACGTCGCTCGCCTGAACGAGATGCTGATTCAGTTTGCGGCCAACCCGGACCTGCGCTGTGGTGAAGTGGAAACCGTTTCTGAACAGGAATACGCGCAGCTTGCGCGCATCAACGATACAGGACTGGCGCTGCCGTCCACCACGCTCGCGGATCTGGTGGCGGAACAAGCGAGCAAAACGCCGTACGCCCCGGCGCTGGCGGATGCGCATATTGCGCTGAACTATAGCCAGATGCGCGAGCAGGTCGTCGCGCTGGCAAACCAGCTGCGCGAGCGCGGCGTGAAGCCGGGCGACAGCGTGGCGGTGGCCCTGCCGCGTTCGGTATTCCTGACGTTAGCATTACACGGCATTGTGGAGGCGGGCGCCGCGTGGCTGCCGCTCGACACCGGCTACCCGGACGACCGCCTGCGGATGATGCTCAAGGACGCGAAGCCGTCCCTGCTCATTACCACTGACGAACAGCTTCCGCGCTTTAGCGATCTGCCGATTACTCCCTTTAGTTACAACACACTCTTACCGGCCACCGCTGCTGAACCGCTGCGTCTGGCGAAGCCGGAGCAGACGGCGTATATCATCTTTACCTCCGGTTCGACCGGGCGTCCGAAAGGGGTCATGGTCGGCCATACCGCTATCGTCAACCGCCTGAAGTGGATGCAGGATCGCTACCCTCTGAACGCGGGCGACGTGGTGGCGCAGAAAACGCCGTGCAGCTTTGACGTGTCGGTGTGGGAGTTCTGGTGGCCGTTTATCGCCGGGGCGAAGCTGGTGATGGCCGAGCCGGACGCGCACCGCGATCCGCAGGCAATGCAAAGCTTCTTCGCCCACTACGGCGTGACCACCACCCACTTCGTGCCGTCGATGCTGGCGGCGTTTATTGCCTCACTGACGCCGGAAAACGTCGGGTGCTGCAACACGCTTAAGCAGGTGTTCTGCAGCGGTGAAGCGCTGCCGACGGCGCTGTGCCGTGAGTGGGAAGCGTTGACCCATGTGCCGCTGCATAACCTTTACGGCCCGACGGAAGCGGCGGTAGACGTCAGCTGGTATCCGGCGTATGGCCCTGAGCTGGCGGCAGTTGCAGGCAACAGCGTGCCGATCGGCTTCCCGGTGTGGAACACGGGCCTGCGCATTCTGGATGCGATGATGCGCCCGGTGCCGTTCGGCGTGGCGGGCGATCTCTACCTCACCGGCATTCAGCTGGCGCAGGGGTATCTGGGCCGTCCGGACCTCACCGCCAGCCGCTTTATTGCTGACTCGTTCGCTCCCGGCGAGCGCATGTACCGTACCGGCGACGTTGCCCGCTGGCTGGATAACGGCGCGGTGGAATATCTCGGCCGCAGCGACGATCAGCTAAAAATTCGCGGTCAGCGCATTGAGCTGGGCGAAATCGACCGGGCGATGCTGTCGCTGCCGGACGTGGCCCAGGCCGTGGCGCACGCCTGCGTCTTCAACCTGGCGGCTGCAACGGGCGGCGATGCCCGTCAGCTGGTGGGGTACGTGGTTTCTGGATCCGGTTTACCGCTGGATCGCGACGCGCTGCTGGAATCGCTCAAAGCCCAGCTGCCGCCGCATATGGTGCCGGTTGTGCTGCTGCAAATCAGCGCGCTGCCGCTGAGCGCCAACGGCAAGCTTGACCGCAAGGCGCTGCCGCTGCCGGAACTGACCCGCAATACCTCCGGGCGGGCGCCGGAAAGCGAAACCGAAATCGCCGTCGCGCGGGCTTTTACCGCGCTGCTGGGCTGCGAGATCAATGACATCGAGGCGGATTTCTTTGCCCTCGGCGGCCACTCGCTGCTGGCCATGCGTCTGGCGGCGCAGCTTAGCCGCACGTTCAACCGCAAGGTGACGCCGGGGCAAATTATGGTCGCCTCCACGGTGAGCAAGCTTAGCGCGCTGTTGGATTCGGCGATAAGCGACGAGCAGGCGCAGCGTCTGGGGTTTGAAACGCTTCTGCCGCTGCGTGAGAGCGACGGCCCGACGCTGTTCTGCTTCCATCCGGCGTCCGGCTTCGCCTGGCAGTTTAGCGTCCTGGCGCGCTATCTCAGCCCGCGCTGGTCAATCATCGGCGTTCAGTCGCCGCGTCCGGACGGCCCGATGCAGCAGTGCGCGGATCTCAATGGGGTGATCGAACATCATCTGAACACGTTGCGTAAGCAGCAGCCGCAGGGGCCGTATTACCTGTTCGGCTATTCCCTCGGCGGCACGCTGGCGCAGGGCATTGCGGCCCGCCTGCGCGAGCAGGGTGAAGCGGTGGCGTTCCTCGGCCTGCTGGACACCTGGCCGCCGGAAACCCAGAACTGGGCGGAGAAAGAGGCCAACGGCCTCGACCCGGCGGTGTTGGCGGAAATTGAGCGCGAGCGTCAGGCGTTTATCGCCGCGCAGCAGGGGCAGGGCTCCAGCGAGCTGTTTAACGCCATTGAGGGCAACTACGCCGATGCGGTGCGGCTGCTCACCACGGCGCACAGTTCACGCTTTAACGGTAAAGCGACGCTGTTCGTTGCCGAACACACGCGAACGATGGATCCGCAGGCCGCCTGGGCACCGTGGGTGGGGGAGCTGGAGGTGTACAGCCAGGATTGCGCCCACGTGGATATCATTTCACCGCAGGCGTTTGAGAAAATTGGGCCAGTGTTGAGGAATATTTTGGGGTAACGTCAAAAGCGCCGGGTGGCGGCTACGCCTTACCCGGCCTACGGGAGCCGAGTGTAGGCCGGGTAAGGCGTAGCCGCCACCCGGCAATTACCGCCGACCTAACGGCACCACCAGCGGCGTTCCCGCCACCGGATCGTCAATAATCATGCAGCGCATACCGTAGATCCGCGCGATCAGCTCCGGCGTGACAATCTCCTTCGGCGCGCCCTGGGCCACTATCTCCCCGTCGCGCAAGGCAATCAGGTGCGTGGCGTAACGGCACGCCTGGTTTAAATCGTGCAGCACCGCCGCCAGGGTGTAGCCCTGCGTGCGGTTCAGCTCGCTCAGCAGCTCCAGCAGGTCAATCTGATGGCTGATGTCGAGCCACGTTGTCGGCTCGTCCAGCAGCATGATCGACGTCTCCTGAGCCAGCACCATCGCAATCCACGCTCGCTGACGCTGGCCGCCGGAGAGGGTGTCCACGCTCTGCCGGGCGAGATCGGCGATCCCCGTCGCCTGCATCGCGCGGTTCACCGCCTCGTCGTCCTCTTTACGCCAGCGGGTAAACAGCGGCTGGTGCGGGTAGCGCCCGCGAGAGACCAGCTCCTGCACCGTGATGTCCCCCGGCGTAGTGGCGTTTTGGGCCAGCAGCCCGATGCGGCGTGCCACCTCTTTGCTGGCGAAGCGCTGGATCTGCTCCCCGTCGAGGAATACGAAGCCCTCCACTGGCGTCATCAGGCGGCTCAGCGTGCGCAGCAGGGTCGATTTGCCGCAGCCGTTCGGGCCGATAATCGCGGTGAAGTGTCCGTCCGGAATGGCAACGGTTAAGTCTCGGGCAATGATTTTTTTGCCGTAGCCGAGGGTGAGATGTTCGCCGCGCAAGCGGGTGGTTGTGTCTGTCATTTCTTGCGTGACTCCTGAACGAGCAAGACGATGAGGTAAATCCCGCCGAGGCTGACGGTCACTACGCCCACCGGCAGTTGATAAGGCATAAACAGCTGCTGGGCGCAGAGATCGGCGGCCAGCAGCAGCAGCGCGCCGCACAGCGCCGCCTGGGTTAATCCCCAGCGCGCCGTCCCGCTAAGACGTCGCGCGATATGCGGTGCCACGAGGGCGATAAACGAGATTGGCCCGGCGATCGCCGTAGAGGCTGCGGTCAGCAGTACGGCGACCAGCATCAGCATCAGGCGCGAGCGCTCGACACTCACGCCCAGCGCGCAGGCGCTGTCGTCGCCCATCTCCAGCAGCCGCATGCGGCGAACCAACAGCAGCGCGCCGATAAACATCAGCACAATCAGCGGCGCGGCGGGCCAGGTTTTGCCCCACGTCAGGCCGTTAAGGGAACCTGCGTACCACAGCCCGGCGGAAAGCGCCGTTTCCAGCGAGGCCTGCAGCAGCAGCCAGGTATTGAAGGCCATCAGCATCGCACGTACGCCGATACCGATAATGATCAGCCGGAAGGTATCGATGCCGTTGCGCCAGGCCAGCAGCCAGATAACCAGCGACGTCAGAATACCGCCCGCCATTGCCGTAAAAGTGATGGCCGTCAGGTGCTGGCCGAACAGCACCATCGCCACCAGCACGCCGCTCCAGGCCCCGGTGTTGAGTCCCATCACGTCCGGGCTGCCGAGCGGGTTGCGCATTAGCGACTGGAATATCGCACCGCTGACGCCGAGCGCCGCACCTACCAGAATCGCCATCGCCACGCGCGGCAGGCGCCATTCGGTGACAACCATGGTGATATTGCGCGGCGCGCTGCCGAGCAGGGCGTTAAGCACCTGAGAAAAATCGAGCGTCACCGCGCCGCTGCGCAGGCTCCAGACCGCCAGCAGCAGAATGAGGATACTTAGCAGCGAGACGCTGGTGAGTAAACGACGGGACGGGGCCATCATGCGCCACCTCCGCGTCTACGACGAACCAGGAAGATCAGCACCGGCGCGCCGATAAAGGCGCTGACCACCGAGACGCGCAGCTCGCCCGGCACCAGCAGGCGACCCAGCACGTCGGCAAACAGCAGCAGCGCAGGAGTAGCCAGCAGCGTGACCGGCAGCGACCAGCGGTGATCCGTCCCCACCAGCCAGCGCGCCATGTGCGGCATCATCAGGCCGATAAAGGCAATCGGACCGACCACGGCGGTCGCGCTGCCGCACAGGACGGTGATGGCAAGCAGGCCAATCAGCTGCGTGCGCGCCACGCGGTTGCCTAGAGCGGTAGCGGTGTCGCTGCCGAGGCTCAGGCTGTTGAGCGCCCGGCTTAAAAACAGCGCCACGGCGGCAGCAATAATGACCGGGAACGCCACCACTTTCAGGGTTTCAAGGGTGCGGATATCCAGCGAACCGGCCTGCCAGAAGCGCAGTTGGTCGTAGACGTCCGGGTTGAGCAGGGCGATGCCGTTAGATAAGCCTTCCAGCACCGCCGCGAGCGCCACGCCCGCCAGCGTCAGGCGTACCGGACTCAGCTGGCCGCCGCCCTGGCTGCCGGTAAATGCCACTAGCAGCGAGGCGGCCAGCGCGCCGCAGAAAGCCATCGCCAGCTGTTCAGAGGGAGAAGTAAACCCAAACAACGCCGCGCCGAGGACGATGGCAAAACTGGCGCCAGAGTTAACGCCGAGAATACCGGGGTCCGCCAGCGGATTGCGGGTGAGGGTTTGCATCAGGGCACCGGCAAGGCCGAGTGCACCACCGGCCAGCAGCCCGGCAAGGGTGCGGGGCAGGCGAGCGTCGAGCACGATAGTGCAGTCAGCGCTTTGGCAGGTGCCAGTAAGTGCATCAACGATGACGGAAGCGGGAAGCGGCTTCGCGCCGACCAGCAGGCTGAGTGCAGTCGCAAGGATCAACAGCAGCAATAAAACGGGCACGGCAATGGCGCGCACCGAAGAAGAGGAAAACGACATAGCAACATCCATGATTTGATAATGATAGTGATTATCGTTATCTATCTTATTTGGCTATGTTAGCATGTGCGCCCATGGAATGGGTAGAATTACACTCAAGGCTTTGTCATGAATCAAAAATCCTGGCTGCTTAACCTCAGCCTGCTCAAAACGCACCCGGCCTATCGCGCGGTGTTTATCGCTCGCTTTATCTCCATTTTATCCCTCGGCCTGCTCGGCGTGGCCGTGCCGGTCCAGATCCAGACCATGACGCACTCCAGCTGGCTGGTGGGGTTATCGGTTACCTTAACCGGCGGGGCGATGTTTATCGGCCTGATGGTTGGCGGCGTGCTGGCGGACCGCTACGAGCGCAAGACGCTGATCCTGCTGGCGCGCGGCACCTGCGGCGTGGGCTTTATCGGGCTGTGTCTGAACGCCATGCTGCCTGAGCCGTCGCTGATCGCCATTTATGCCCTGGGGCTGTGGGACGGCTTTTTCGCCTCGCTGGGCGTGACGGCGCTGCTGGCGGCGACGCCCGCGCTGGTCGGGCGAGAAAATCTGATGCAGGCGGGGGCGATCACCATGCTCACCGTGCGCCTCGGCTCGGTGATTTCACCGATGGTGGGCGGCCTGCTGCTGGCGACCGGCAATGTGGCGTGGAATTACGGGCTGGCGGCGGCAGGGACCTTTATCACCACGCTGACGCTGCTGCGCCTGCCGCGGCTGCCGCCTCCGCCGCAGCCGCGTGAGCACCCGCTGAAATCGCTGATGGCCGCGATTCGTTTCCTGTTCAGCAACCCGCTGATTGGCGGCATTGCGCTGCTCGGCGGCCTGCTGACCATGGCGAGCGCCGTGCGCGTGCTGTATCCGGCATTAGCGGGAGAGTGGCAGATGAGCGCCTCGGAGATTGGCATTCTCTACGCGGCCATTCCGCTCGGCGCGGCGTGCGGGGCGCTGACCAGCGGCAACCTGGCGCAGAGCGCGCGTCCGGGGCTGATTATGCTGCTTACCTCTCTGGCGTCGTTTATCGCCATCGGCTTCTTTAGCCTGATGCCGGCGTGGGCGCTCGGGGTGTTGTGCCTGGTGATTTTCGGCTGGCTGAGCGCCATCAGTTCGCTGCTGCAGTACACCCTGATCCAGACCCAGACGCCGGAAGGGATGCTCGGGCGCATCAACGGCCTGTGGACGGCGCAGAACGTCACGGGCGATGCCATTGGCGCGGCGATCCTCGGCGGGCTGGGGGCGATAATGACCCCGGCGGCGTCGGCGAGCAGCAGCGGGTTTGCGTTAGCGATGGTTGGCGTGATTTTGTTAGTGGCGTTGGTGAAATTGCGGCGGTTCAGGCAGGAGGTTGTGTTGAACGACGGTGTGGCCTGATGCCCTCACCCCGGCCCTCTCCCACAGGGAGAGGGAGGGAAAATGCCTACTTAAACAACGTATTCAATCTGTCTAACACCAGCATCGCGCTGTAATAATCCAGGCGGAACGTCTCGGTTCCCAATGCCCAAACCCGTTTGTTTTTCACCGACGGCAGATGCGCCAGCAGCGGGTTGGCGTAAATCGCATCCACATCTTTCTGGTCGCCGGCAAACACGAACAGCCCTTCGCCGTTCAGTCCCGTTGCCAGGTTTTCACCGCCCAGCTGGATAATATCGTGCCGTTTTCCCTGGCTTTTAGAGGTGTGCAGCCCGGCGGGCAGGTCCGCCAGCGTAAAGCCCAGCTGGTGCAGCAGCTTGCCCTGCGCTGATTCCGCGGTCCACAGGTTGGCGCTGTGCGCGGCGGCGGTGTAGACGATGGCGTTCACCGGCTGCGGCGGCAGCTTCATCTGCTGTTTCACCTGCGCGAGCTGTTTATCAAACGCGGCAATGCGCTCTTCGGCCTGTTTTTCCTGCCCGGTGATGGTGCCCAGTTGCGTCAGCAGTGCCTGCCAGCTCTTGTCGTCGTAGTTGATGATAAGCGTCGGCGCGATGGCGGAGAGCTGATCGTACAGCGCCAGCGCGGAATCACCGCCGGTGGCGCTAATCAAAATCAGATCCGGCATTTGTGCGGCGACCGCTTCGGCGCTCGGTTCGCCAATATACATCCGTGCAACCTGACGCTGTTTCGCAATATCGCCCCACTGGCGCAAAAAGCCCTGCGCATCGGCCACGCGGTTGTTCGGCGTGGTCGCGCCGCTGGCGACGACCGGGGCGTCAATCGCCAGCAGGGAGCCGGTTAAGGTCACGCTGGTAGAGACAATGCGCGTCGGTTTGCTCTCTAGCGTGTGAACGCCGCGGCTGTCAGTCACCTGACGCGGCCAGTCGGCGGCAGCGGCTGAGGTAAGTCCTAACACAAAAAGCGCCAATAAAAGCAGGGGATTACGGAAAATGGCAGGGAATTTCACAGCGCGGGATCCTGTTTTTGTTGAAGATAATGCTTCTCATTTTCATGGCTGCAGCATCTGGATGCAAGCTTTTGTCGCACAAGTTATTTGCCCGACGGTTGACAGCGGAGCGATGTGGGATTAGGTTAGCCGACGAAAATATAAATGATAATCATTATTGCTTCTTTTATCATTTCAAGGAGGATGATATGGATACGTCCCTGGCTGAGGAAGTTCAGCACGCCGCAACCACGCTGGAATCAGACCGTTTTTTCTTTATGTCGCCTTACCGCAGCTTTACCACGTCCGGCTGCTTTGCCCGCTTCAGTGAACCCGCAGTTGGCGGTGACGATCCGGCGGGTCGCTTCCAGCAAAAATTAGCCCAGGCCTTCCTGAATGCGAAAGCCAGCGGTATCGCTCATCCGGTGATGGTAGGGGCTATCCCGTTCGATACCCGCAAGCCGTCCTCTCTGTTTATTCCCCAACGCTGGCAGACCTTTTCCCGTCCGGCACGTCAGCAGTCTGCACGCTATTTTTCCGGCTCGCAGGCGCTGAAGGTGGAACAACGCACCGAGATCCCGCCGCAGCCCGTTTTCGAAGAGATGGTGGCTCGCGCCGCGTCGCTCACCGCCACACCGCAGGTGAACAAGGTGGTGCTGTCGCGCCTGATTGATATCGCGACCGACAAACGCATGGATAGCGGCGCCCTGATGGAGCGCCTGATCGCCCAGAACCCGGCGAGCTTCAACTTCCACGTGCCGCTGGAAGACGGCGGCGTGCTGCTCGGCGCCAGCCCTGAACTGCTGCTGCGCAAAGAGGGCGCGCACTTTAGTTCGCTGCCGCTGGCAGGCTCGGCGCGTCGTCAGCCCGATGATGTATTAGATCGCGAAGCGGGCAATAAGCTGCTGGCCTCTGAAAAGGATCGCCACGAGCACGATTTGGTGACCCAGGCGATGAAGGCCATTCTGGCACCGCGCAGCCATCATCTCACCATGCCTGATTCTCCTCAGCTGATCACCACGCCGACGCTGTGGCATCTGGCGACGCCGGTTGAAGGTGACGCGCGTGAAAACGAAAACGCCCTGACCCTGGCCTGCCTTCTGCACCCGACCCCGGCGCTGAGCGGTTTCCCGCATCAGGCGGCGAAAGAACTGATCGCCGAGCTGGAGCCGTTCGACCGCGAGCTGTTCGGCGGCATCGTCGGCTGGTGTGACAGCGAAGGCAACGGCGAGTGGGTGGTGACCATCCGCTGCGCGCGTCTGCATAAAAATACCGTTCGCCTGTTTGCCGGCGCGGGCATTGTTACCGCCTCCTCGCCGGTGGGCGAGTGGCGCGAGACGGGCGTGAAGCTCTCCACCATGCTCAACGTATTTGGTTTGCACTAAGGAAGACTCATGACCATCCCTTTTACCCGCTGGCCTGAGGAATTCGCCCGCCGCTACCGTGAAAAAGGCTACTGGCAGGATCTGCCGTTGACCCACATCCTGACGGATCGCGCGGACAGCGATGCCGTGGCGATAATTGACGGCGAGCGGCACATTACCTACCGCGCGCTGAATCAGGCCGTAAACAACCTGGCCTCAGCCCTTCAGGGGCGAGGGCTGCACCGCGGCGAGACCGCGCTGGTGCAGCTCGGCAACGTGGCCGAGTTCTACATCACCTTCTTCGCGCTGCTGCAAATCGGCGTCGCGCCGGTCAACGCGCTCTTTAGCCACCAGCGCAGCGAGCTGAACGCCTACGCCGCGCAGATCAACCCCGCCGTGCTGATCGCCGATCGCGACCACGCGCTGTTTGCGGGCGATGACTTCCTCAACGCTTTCGTGGATGAACACCGTTCGGTACGCGTCGTGCTGCTGCGCGGCGATAAGGGTGAACATGCCCTGGAAGCGGCGATGGCCCGTCCGGCCGACAACTTCATCCCGAACCCGACGCCCGCCGACGAAGTGGCCTTCTTCCAGCTCTCCGGCGGCAGCACCGGCACGCCGAAGCTGATCCCGCGCACGCATAACGACTACGACTACAGCATCCGCCGCAGCAACGAGATCTGCGGCATTACCGCCGAAACGCGTTACCTGAACGCGCTGCCCGCGGCGCACAACTACGCCATGAGTTCGCCGGGATCGCTGGGCGTCTTCACCGCGGGCGGCTGCGTGGTGCTGGCGAACGATCCGAGCGCTACGCTCTGCTTCCCGCTGATTGAACGGCATCAGATTAACGTCACCTCGCTGGTCCCGCCGGCGGTGAGCCTCTGGCTGCAGGCGATTGCCGACGGCGCGGGCAGCGCGCAGCTTAAATCACTGAAGCTGCTGCAGGTGGGCGGCGCGCGCCTCTCCGCCACGCTCGCGGCGCGCATTCCGGCGGAAATCGGCTGCCAGCTTCAGCAGGTGTTCGGCATGGCGGAAGGGCTGGTGAACTATACCGCGCTCGACGATGCGCCGGAGCGCATCATCAACACCCAGGGCCGCCCGATGTGCCCGGACGACGAAGTGTGGGTGGCCGACGAGCACGGCAACCCGCTGCCGCGAGGGGAAGTCGGACGCCTGATGACGCGGGGGCCGTATACCTTCCGCGGTTATTTCAACAGCCCGGAACACAATGCCAGCGCCTTTGACGCCGACGGCTTTTACTGCTCCGGGGATCTGATCGCCATCGACGAGCAGGGCTACATCACCGTGCAGGGTCGAGAGAAAGATCAGATCAACCGCGGCGGGGAGAAGATCGCCGCCGAAGAGATCGAGAACCTGCTGCTGCGCCATGAGTCGGTGATCCACGCCGCGCTGGTGAGCATGGAGGACAGCCTGCTGGGCGAGAAGAGCTGCGCGTATCTGGTAGTGAAACAGCCCCTGCGCGCGGTCGAGGTGCGTCGCTTCCTGCGCGAGCAGGGCGTTGCCGAATTCAAGCTGCCGGACCGCGTGGAGAGCGTGGATGCGCTCCCGCTGACGCCGGTCGGCAAAGTCGATAAGAAACAGTTGCGCCTGTGGCTTGCTGAACGCGCCCGGGGCTGAGGAACAGAGTATGGCCATCCCAAAATTAACCGCTTACGCGCTGCCAACCGCCGCAGAGTTGCCGACCAACAAGGTGAACTGGGCGTTTGAGCCCGAGCGCGCGGCGCTGCTGATCCACGATATGCAGGAGTATTTCCTGAACTTCTGGGGCGAAAATAGCACGATGATGCAGCAGGTAGTAGCGAACATCGCTAAACTGCGCGCGTACTGCAAAGAACACAATATCCCGGTTTACTACACCGCGCAGCCAAAAGAGCAGAGCGATGAAGACCGCGCCCTGCTGAACGACATGTGGGGGCCGGGCCTGACCCGTTCGCCGGAGCAGCAGCGCATCGTCGCTGAGCTGACCCCGGACGAAGCGGACACGGTGCTGGTGAAGTGGCGCTACAGCGCATTTCACCGCTCGCCGCTGGAGCAGATGCTGAAAGAGACGGGCCGCAACCAGCTGCTGATTACCGGCGTGTACGCTCACATCGGCTGCATGACCACCGCCACCGACGCCTTTATGCGCGACATTAAGCCGTTCTTTATTGCCGACGCGCTGGCAGATTTCACCCGTGACGAGCACCTGATGTCCCTGAACTACGTGGCCGGGCGTTCTGGCCGCGTGGTGATGACCGACGAGCTGCTGCCGTCCGTTCCGGCCTCGAAAGCCGCGCTGCGCGAGCTGATCCTTCCGCTGCTGGACGAGTCCGACGAGCCGATGGATGACGAAAACCTGATCGACTACGGCCTGGATTCAGTGCGCATGATGGCGCTGGCCGCCCGCTGGCGCAAAGTGCACGGCGATATCGACTTCGTGATGCTGGCAAAAAATCCCACTCTCGACGCCTGGTGGGCGCTGCTTTCCCGCGAGGTGAAGTAATGGCGGGATTCGATTTTACCGGCAAAACCGTCTGGGTGACGGGCGCGGGGAAGGGGATTGGCTACGCGACTGCACTGGCGTTTGCCGAAGCAGGCGCGCAGGTGACCGGATTCGATCTGGCCTTCCCGCAGGATGATTATCCGTTTGCCACCGAAACGCTGGACGTGGCGGATGCCGCACAGGTACATGAGGTGTGCGGGCGCGCGCTGGCTTCGCTCGAACGGCTGGACGTGCTGGTCAACGCCGCGGGCATTCTGCGCATGGGGGCGACGGACCAGCTCTCGCAGGATGACTGGCAGCATACCTTCGCGGTCAACGTCGGCGGCGCGTTCAACCTTTTCCAGCAGACGATGGGCCAGTTTCGCCGCCAGCAGGGCGGGGCGATAGTCACCGTGGCGTCCGACGCGGCGCACACGCCGCGCATCGGCATGAGCGCCTACGGCGCATCGAAAGCAGCGCTGAAAAGCCTGTCCCTGACCGTCGGGCTGGAGCTGGCGGGCAGCGGCGTGCGCTGTAATCTGGTGTCGCCGGGCTCAACGGATACCGATATGCAGCGCACCCTGTGGAAAAGCGACGACGCGGAGCAGCAGCGCATCCGCGGCTTCGGCGAGCAGTTTAAGCTCGGCATTCCGCTGGGCAAAATTGCCCGCCCGCAGGAGATAGCTGCGACCGTGCTGTTCCTTGCCTCCGATGCCGCCAGCCACATCACCCTGCAGGATATCGTGGTGGACGGCGGCTCCACGCTGGGGGCGTAAATGATCTGGAAACGTCATTTATCGCTTGAAGAACTGAACGCCACCAGCGTGAATACCCTGGTGGCGAACCTGGGCATCGTCTATACCCGCCTCGGGGATGACACGCTGGAAGCGGAGATGCCGGTAGATGCGCGAACCCATCAGCCGTTTGGCCTGCTTCACGGCGGTGCCTCGGCGGCGCTGGCGGAAACGCTCGGCTCAATGGCCGGATTTCTGATGACCCGCGACGGGCAGAGCGTGGTGGGAACGGAGCTGAACGCCACGCATCATCGGGCAGTTTCCCACGGCAAGGTTCGCGGCGTGTGTCAGCCGCTGCATCTTGGGCGTTCGAGCCAGAGCTGGGAGATTGTGGTCTTCGACGAGCAGGGGCGGCGGTGCTGCACCTGCCGGTTGAGTACGATGGTGCTGGGCTAGCCCAGGCAGATCAAAGTGATCGGCTTAACACTGTGGTGTAAATCTCTGGTTTGACCACGCATTATTGCGTTTCAAAGTTGTTAAATTTTTCCGGTTGTTCTAGAAACAAAATGTAACATCTCACTGTTTCACAACAACGGACAACAACTATGAACAACTCAGGGAAATACCTTACATGGGCAGGGCTCTCCGTTGTGGGAGCCTTTGCCCTGGGCTTTATCGCCCTCAACCGGGGGGAACAGATCAATGCGCTCTGGATCGTCGTCGCCTCGGTCTGCGTTTACCTGATCGCCTATCGTTTTTATGGCCGCTATATCGCGAAGAACGTCCTGGGCGTTGACGCAACGCGCATGACGCCTGCCGTTCGCCATAACGACGGTCTGGACTACGTGCCGACCGATAAGAAAGTGCTGTTCGGTCACCATTTTGCGGCGATTGCCGGGGCAGGGCCGCTGGTGGGGCCGGTGCTGGCGGCGCAAATGGGCTACCTGCCGGGGATGATCTGGATCCTCGCGGGCGTGGTGCTGGCGGGGGCGGTACAGGACTTTATGGTGCTGTTCGTCTCTACCCGCCGCGACGGACGTTCGCTGGGTGAGCTGGTGAAAGAGGAGATGGGGGCAACCGCCGGGGTGATTGCGCTGGTGGCGACCTTTATGATCATGGTGATCATCCTCGCGGTGCTGGCGATGATTGTGGTGAAAGCGCTGACCCACAGCCCGTGGGGGACGTACACCGTTGCCTTTACCATTCCGCTGGCGCTGTTCATGGGGATCTACATCCGCTACCTGCGTCCGGGCCGGATTGGTGAAGTGTCGGTGATTGGCCTGGTATTCCTGGTGTTCGCCATTATCTCCGGCGGCTGGGTGGCGGAAAGCCCGACCTGGGCGCCGTTCTTCGACTTTACCGGCGTACAGCTGACCTGGATGCTGGTGGGCTATGGCTTTGTGGCGGCGGTGCTGCCGGTATGGCTGCTGCTGGCTCCGCGTGACTATCTCTCAACGTTCCTGAAAATCGGCACTATCGTCGGGCTGGCGATCGGCATTCTGATTATGCGCCCGACCCTGACCATGCCTGCATTAACCAAATTCATCGACGGTACCGGCCCTGTCTGGACCGGCAATCTCTTCCCGTTCCTGTTTATCACCATCGCGTGTGGTGCGGTGTCGGGCTTCCACGCTCTGATTGCCTCCGGTACCACGCCGAAGATGCTGGCGAATGAAAATCAGGCCTGCCTGATCGGCTACGGCGGTATGCTGATGGAGTCCTTCGTGGCCATTATGGCGCTGGTCTCCGCCTGCATTATCGACCCGGGCGTGTATTTCGCAATGAACAGCCCGATGGCGGTCCTGGCCCCGGCCGGCACCGTTGACGTGGTAGCGTCTGCCGCGCAGGTGGTGAGCGGCTGGGGCTTTGCGATTACGCCTGAAACGTTGACGAGCATCGCCAGCGAAGTGGGCGAGCAGTCGATTATCTCCCGTGCAGGCGGCGCGCCGACGCTGGCGGTCGGCATGGCGTATATTCTTCACGGCGCGCTGGGCGGGCTGATGGATGTGTCGTTCTGGTATCACTTCGCCATCCTGTTTGAAGCGCTGTTTATCCTGACGGCGGTGGATGCGGGAACCCGTGCGGCGCGCTTTATGCTGCAGGATCTGCTGGGCGTCATCTCCCCGAACCTGAAGCGGACCGATTCGCTCCCGGCGAACCTGCTGGCGACGGCGCTATGCGTGCTGGCGTGGGGGTATTTCCTGCATCAGGGCGTGGTCGATCCGCTGGGTGGGATTAACACCCTGTGGCCGCTGTTCGGTATCGCCAACCAGATGCTGGCGGGCATGGCGCTGATGCTCTGCGCGGTGGTGCTGTTCAAGATGAAGCGCCAGCGTTACGCCTGGGTGGCGCTGGTGCCAACCGCGTGGCTGCTTATCTGTACCCTGACGGCGGGCTGGCAGAAAGCCTTCAGCCCGGATAATAAGGTGGGCTTCCTGGCGATTGCCAACAAGTTCCAGGCGATGATCGACAGCGGCAAGATCCCGGCACAGTACACCGAATCACAGCTGTCGCAGCTGGTGTTTAACAACCGTCTGGACGCCGGGCTAACCATCTTCTTTATGGTGGTGGTCGTGGTGCTGGCGTTGTATTCTCTCAGGACCGCGCTGGCGGCGTTGAAAAACGATAAGCCAACGGCGAAAGAGACGCCGTACGAGCCGATGCCTGAAAACCTGGAAGAGATTGTGACCCAGGCGAAAGGGGCGCATTAACCTGTGTGCCGGGTGGCGGCTTCGCCTTACCCGGCCTACATTTCTTATCCTCCCTCTCCCTTTGGGAGAGGGGCGGGGTGAGGGAAACAAACGAGAAATGACCTATGTTCGACACTCTATCCAAAGCAGGTAAGTACCTGGGCCAGGCCGCCAAAATGATGATTGGCGTGCCGGACTACGACAACTACGTCGAGCATATGCGCGTCAACCATCCGGACCAGACGCCCATGACCTACGAAGAATTTTTCCGCGACCGCCAGGATGCCCGCTACGGCGGCAAGGGCGGAGCGAAGTGCTGTTAACCCTCTTTCGGTAAATAGAGGCTGATCTGTTCCTGCTTACAGCCGTAGATCGCCGCCAGCTTTTTGCGGGTGCGCTTTTGCGGACGGGAGTCCAGCGCTTCCAGCTGTGATACGGCGGACTGGCTGATGCCGAGTTTCTCCGCCACCTCCTGCTGGGATAGCCCGCGCAGGATACGCCACGCGGCCTGCAGGCTGACGTTCTCGTTATGCATGACGTCGCATACTTCACCAGGTAATCCTACGTCATCATAACAATCGTGTTCGACTTCAATATCCTCTAGATCATCATCGGTTTCGTCGTCAATTTCTGCCATCTTTAAGCACATACGAAAGTATTCATCATAGGGAATAACGACGTACTGCGCTTTTCCGTCATCGTCCTTAATTAGCTGAACAGCCATAGGGGGCTTTCTCCTCGTGAAGGTAGGTCGTTAATGTTCTGCGCTTGACGGCCAAAACATAACAATGGTTATCGGGATCGTCCCGAAGTGTAATCAGAATGCGGTAATCGCCAACGCGTAGCCGAAAATGATTTTCTGTTGCCGATATTTTTTGATATCGGGCCGGGGAGCAGAGCGATCGTCCAGCTCAGCAAGTTTTGCTTTGATTCTTCGCTGATATCGGCCATCGATTTTGGAAAACTCTTTCTTTGCATTCTTTGACCAGACAATCTTCATCCGTACCTCCACTGTACGCCCGCACAAAATATAAGGAAATAATAAGACTATTAGATAAATTCCGAATTTCTTATGGGGTACTGTAGAGCGGAGAAAAAATACAGGTAAGAGGCAAAACGCAAACCGTCGAGGTAGCTCGAGAAGGCCTCTGCCGGGCAGCAGAGGCTTGCAGAAAAGGTGCGATCAGGCGTTCAACCCGCCGTCCACATCCAGGCCGGTACCGGAGATCTGTCCGGCGGCCGGGCTGGCAAGGAAGGTGACCGCCGCCGCGATGTCTTCCGGCTGGCCGTAGTGGCCGACGGCGATCATCTGGCGCTGAGCTTCCGCCTGTTCGCCGTCTTCCGGGTTCATATCGCTGTTGGTGGGGCCGGGGTGGACAAGGTTAACGGTAATACCGCGCGGCCCCAGATCGCGCGCCAGGCCGCGGGTGAGGGAGTTGAGGGCAGACTTGGTCATCGAGTAAACGGCAATACCCGGCATCGCCACGCGGTTGGCCAGACAGCTGCCGATGTTGATAATGCGCCCGCCGTCAGACATGTGCACCAGCGCTTCCTGAATGGCGATCACCACGCCGCGAATGTTGACGTTGATGAGCGCGTCGATGTCCGCCAGCGTCATAGACTCCAGCGGGCCGCCGCGCGCGATCCCGGCGTTATTGACCAGAATATCCAGCCCGCCAAGGGAACGCGCCGCATGGGTGACGGCATCCTGAATCGCCTGCGCGCTGGCGCTGTCCGCCTGCACGGCTTCGCCGTGTCGTCCCAGCGCCTTAATCTCATTGGCGACCGCCTGGGCTTTATCGGCAGATTTTTCATACGTAATAATCACATCCGCACCGGCGCGCGCCAGCGACAGTGCAATAGCCCGACCCAACCCGCGGCTGGCACCGGTAACCAGCGCCTTTTTACCTGTTAAATCGATCTGCATGATGACCTCGTTACGAGAGTGGTAAGAATCATCATTAGGTATAGACGGTCAGGGAGATTAACGGCTGAAGTATTCCACCTTCTCAAACGCCGCGCGCAGAACCTCAGGCGTTAACGTCACCGGCAGATAATGAATTGACTCCACCGGACGCAGAGTGTGGGCAATCACCTTATCCAGCTCCTCTCGGTTGTTAATATCGACCTCCAGCGCGCGAAGCGTGGTCGGCAGGTTAAAACGCCGATACGCCGAGACCAGCTGTGCCAGCACGTCGTCCTGGCCGAGCAGGGCGCTCTGCACCAGAATGCCGTAGGCCACCTTGGTGCCGTGGAGGTATTTTTCCGTCTGCGGCAGCACGGTCAAACCGTTGTGCACCGCATGCGCCGCCGCCACGCGGGTATAGCGTTCGCCCAGACCGCCGACCATCCCGCCGCCTGCGATAATCGCATCCACCACGTCCCGGAACGCCTGCGTCTGTTCACCGCGCTGCTGGTCAGCCAGGGCTTCCTCACTGCGCTCCAGCAGCACGTCGCGGATAGCCAGCGCGCCGTTGATGCCCAGCCGCACGGTCAGCGGCAGCTTTTCAGGCTGCGGGGCGAGCACTACCGCTTCGTACCACTTCGCCAGCGTATCGCCGATGCCCGCCAGCAGGTATTCCGCGGGTGCGTTAAGGACGATCTGCGGCTCCACCAGTACCAGGAAGTTGGCGTCGTCGAAGATCTCAAAATGCAGCGCCTGACCGGCATCGTTGTACCAGACGGAGAGCGGGGTCCACGCAGCGCAGGTGGCGGCAATAGTGGGGATGCCCACGAACGGCACTCCTAAGCGGCGCGCCACGGCCTTGACGGCATCGAGCACCGCGCCGCCGCCAACGCCAATCACCACGCTGGCGTCGCTGCCGGATTCATTCACCAGATGGGTGACGTCGCGCTCGCTGCAGTGGCCTTTAAACAGCAGGTGTTTCGCCCCCGGCGCATTAAAGCTCTCCGGCAGGAAAGGGCGCGCGCCTTCGATCGCGCGCTCGCCGTAGATCCACACCGCGCGGGAAAGCTGTTCAGGGGTAAAGAAGTCATTCAGATGCGCAAGGCTTCCAGAATGAGAGAAGTAGTTCGCCGGGCCAGGCACGACGCGAATATCGGTGTTGCTCATGATGGTGTCCTTTTTGGGAAGCGCTAACCCGATGTTATGTCTGGACATCCGGATGGCTAATAATATTTCGCTTTAACTTATGCCTTTTCCGTCGTTGTCAGTCAACCGGAGCTGTGAAAAATTCGATAAATCAGAAGAGTAATGAAGGATTTACGCGGATGGTTTCCAGTCGCCTTGAAATGCGCGGTATCAGCCTGGCCTTTTCCGGCTTTCAGGCGCTGTCGCGCGTGAATTTCACCTTATCCGGCGGCTCCGTACACGCGCTGACCGGCGCCAACGGCGCGGGAAAATCGACGCTGATGGCGGTACTGTGCGGGACGCACGACCACTATGAGGGCGAGATCAGCATTAACAACCAGCCGGTAAGCATCCGCGAACCGCTCGATGCCAAACGGCTGGGGATCCACCTTGTGCAGCAGGAGGTGGACGTGGCCCTGATCCCGGGGTTAAGCATCGCCGAGAACATCATGCTCGACCAGCTGGCGCAGCCGGGGCATCGCTTCAGCTGGCGCGCGATCCGTCAGCAGGCGAGACAGGCGCTGGCGCAGCTGGATGTTTCTCTGGACGTACGCCGTTCCATCGACAGCTGCACGCTTGCCGAAAAGCAGCAGATTTTGCTGGCGCGGGCGCTATCCCACCACTGCCGTTTTTTGATTCTTGATGAGCCCACCGCGCCGCTGGACGCGCACGAGAGCGAGCGCCTGTTTGCGGTAGTCAGACGCTTAAAGCAGCAGGGCATCGGCGTGGTGTTTATCTCCCACCGCATTCACGAGCTGAAGGCCATCTGCGACACCCTGACGGTGCTGCGCGACGGCAAGCTGATTGAGTCCGGACCGATGGCCGATCTTAGCGGAGAAGCGATCGTCGAGAAGATGCTCGGCCACGTGCTGAGCGATATCTATCCGCCCGCGCGGCCGCCGCACGGCGAAGAGACGCTCCTGCGGGTAGAAGGTCTGCACGACGACGCGCTGCTGAAAGATATCTCCCTGCACCTGCGCAAGGGCGAAATTCTTGGTATTGCCGGGCTGGCGGGGGCGGGAAAAACCGAACTCTGTAAGGCGCTGTTTGGCGCCAGCAAAAGCCGCGTGGCGCGCGGTGAGCTGAATCAACAGCCCTGGCAGCCGCGCGACCCGGCGGACTCGGTGCTGCGCGGGCTGGCGCTGGTGCCGGAAGAGCGGCGCAAAGAGGGTATTTTTATCGACGAGCCGGTAAGCATGAACCTTGCCGTGTGCGCCGATAACAGCTTCTCGCGCTGGAGCCTGTTCGGTCATCGTCAGGCGTGGCGCTGGGCGGAGGAGGTGATCGCCCGCGTCGGCGTTCGCGCCCGCGGTCCCGGGCAGGTTTTGCGACGTCTCTCCGGCGGTAACCAGCAGAAGGTGGCTATCGGCAAGTGGCTGCGCAATGACGCGAGCGTGCTGATCTTCGACGAGCCGACCAAAGGCGTGGACGTGAAGGCCAAAACCGATCTTTTCCAGCTGATTGACGGCCTGGCGCGCGAGGGCAAAGGGGTGATTTACGCCTCCGGCGAATTTGCCGAGCTGGTCGGGCTGTGCGACCGCATCTGCGTCCTGTGGGACGGGCGCATCGTGGCGGAAATCGCCGGGACCGAGGCCCGTGAAGAGACACTACTTTATTATTCAACCGGAGGAACGGCGTCGTGAGCAAGGCCCTTTCAGTAAACGCGACGGCGTCTGGCCGTCAGCAGATTTTCGATTTTCTCTACAGGTGGGGCATGTTGCTGACCGTCGTCGCGCTGGTGGCCGTCTTTGGCCTGGCGTCGGACAGCTTCCTCGATCCGAACAACATCATCAACATTCTGCGCTCGATTGCCATCGTGACGGTGATTGCCATAGGCGTGTCGATTTCGCTGACCATCGGCGGATTCGATCTCTCCGTGGGGTCTACCGCGTCGCTGGCGAACGCGCTGGTGATTTCCCTTTTCGTCTGGCACGGCTTCGGCACCACCGAGTCGATTCTGATTACCCTCGCGCTCTGCACGCTGGTGGGGCTGTTTAACGCCTTTCTGATCGTCATCCTGCGCATTCCGGACATGCTCGCGACGCTGGCCAGCCTGTTTGTGATCCAGGGCGTGGCGATGACCTACAGCTACGGCGGGTCGATTACCGAAAACATGGTGCTGCCGAGCGGCGATATGGCGGAAGGGACTATTCCGGCGGCGTTCAGCCTGCTGGGACAGGTGCCGATCATTGTGATCGTCATGCTGGTGGTGACCGTGCTGGCACAGCTGGGGCTGTCGCTCACCACTCACGGACGCCGGATGTACGCCATTGGCGGTAACCCGGAAGCGGCGCGTCTCTCCGGCATTCGCACCACCCGCTACAAGGTGGCGGCCTACGTGATTGCCTCCCTGCTGGCGGGCCTGGGCGGGATTTTGCTGGCCTCGCGCATTGGCTCGTCGCAGGTGAACGCAGGCGGCGGATATCTGATGGATGCGGTGGCGGCGGCGTGGATTGGCTTCTCGCTGGCCGGGTCCGGCAAGCCGAACGCGCTGGGGACCCTGGTCGGGGCGGTGATTCTCGGCGTGCTATCGAACGGGCTGGTGATGCTCTCCGTGCCGTATTACGCCATGGACATTATAAAAGGGCTGGTGCTCGCGGTAGCGCTGGCGATTACCTACATACAAAAACGCTGACAACACAACGGGATAAAAAATGAAAAAGATTGCACTCTCTTTGGTGGCATTAGGGTTATTAACCGCTCTGCCTGGCTTCGCGGCCACGCCTGCACCGCTTCCGGCTGCCATTGCGAACCATGACGGCCCGATCCGCATCGCGGTGATCCGTAACCTCGGCTCAGACGACAACACCACGCAGTTTATTTCCGGGGCCATTCAGGAAGGGAAGAAGCTCGGCTTTAAGGTCAGCACCTTTTTAAGCAATGGGGACGACGCCAAATTCCAGGACTTCGTGAACCAGGCCATCAGCCAGAAGTACGACGGGATTATCCTGTCTCAGGGCCGCGATCCGTACTCCACCGCGCTGGTGAAGAAGGCGGTGGACGCCGGGATTAAGGTCGCGGTATTTGATACCGCCGTCAACGGCGAGATCCCGGGCGTGACCGTTACCCAGCAGGACGATGCCTCCCTGACGAACCTCTCCTTCGGCCAGCTGGCGAAAGATTTCAACGGCAAGGCCAATATCGTCAAGCTATGGGTGGCGGGCTTCCCGCCGATGGAGCGTCGTCAGGCGGCCTATAAAGAGCTGCAAAAACAGTATCCGGACATTAAAGAGCTGGAGTCTATCGGCGCGGTCTCTTCCGACGTGCAGGGCGACACCGCCAACAAGGTGGGCGCAATCCTCGCTAAATACCCGAAAGGCAAAATCGATGCCATCTGGGGAACCTGGGACGCCTTCAGCCAGGGCGCGTATAAGGCGCTGAAAGAGAACGGCCGCACCGAGATTAAGCTCTACAGCATCGACATCTCTAACCAGGATCTGCAGCTGATGCGCGAGCCGGGCAGCCCGTGGAAGGTGAGCGTGGCGGTGGATCCGAAGCTGATTGGCGCGACCAACGTGCGTCTGGTGGCGAACAAAATTGCCGGGGAAACCACACCTGCGACCTACGATTTTAAGGCAGCCGCCATTCCTCAGGCGCTGCTGACCGCCCAGCCGGGCGCGGTGAACGTGGCGTCGCTGGGCAAAATCATTCCGGGCTGGGGCCAGACGGAAGATTTTATCGCGCCGTGGTTTGCGACGCTGGAAGCGAAGAATAAATGAGCGAGCTCCCTACGCCCGAATACAGCCGCAATATGCGGCTGATTGGCCATAGCGATCAGGGTGGTCGCCCGGACGGCGTGCAGCTGATGGTGCATCGCGGTTTCGCCTATATAGGCCATATGGTGTCGCAGGGCTTTTCGATTGTCGACGTGCGCGATCCGAAAAACCCGAAAGCGGCGGGATACGTGCCCGCACCGCCGGGCACCTGGAACGTGCACCTCCAGGCGCATGACGATCTCCTGCTGGTCATCAACGCGCGGGATCTTTTTGCCGATGCGCGTTTTGCCGACGAGAAGGTCTACTACACCCGGCAGGTGGGCGAGACCGTCAGCGACGTGCAGGACAAAGGCTGGAGCGCGGGGCTTCGCGTTTTTGATATCTCCACGCCGGACAAGCCGCGCGAAATAGGCTTTCTGTCGCTGAGCGGTATCGGCATCCACCGCATCTGGTACATCGGCGGACGCTGGGCGTACGTGTCGGCGCTGATCGACGGCTTTACCGACTACATCTTTTTGACGATCGACCTGGCCGACCCGCGTAAGCCTGAGGTGGCAGGGCGCTGGTGGCTGCCGGGGATGAACCAGGACAAAGGTGAGAAGCCGAACTGGCCGGAAGGGAAACGCTACGCGCTGCACCATGCGATTATTGCCGGCGATACCGCGTACGGCAGCTGGCGCGACGGCGGCCTGACGCTGCTGGACGTGAAGGATCGCACTCAGCCTAAGCTCATTAGCCACCGTAACTGGAGCCCGCCGTTTGGCGGCGGCACGCACACAGCGCTGCCGCTGCCCGACCGCGATCTGCTGGTGGTGCTGGACGAAGCGGTGCTCGATAACCAGGAAGACGGCGAGAAGCTGATCTGGCTGTTTGATATCCGCGAGCCGTCGAATCCGGTAAGCATCTCGACCTTCCCGCAGCCGGATGAAACCGACTACGTGGCGAAAGGGGCGCATTTCGGGCCGCATAACCTGCACGAGAACCGGCCGGGGAGCTTCGTCAGCTCGACGCTGATTTTTGCGACGTATCAGAACGCGGGCGTGCGCGCGTATGACATTTCCAATCCGTATCGTCCGGTGGAAACCGGCGCGCTGGTGCCTGCGGCACCGGAGAAAATGATGGATACCCGCCCGAATCGCCCGCAGGTGATCCAGTCGTGTGACGTGTTTGTGGATGCGCAGGGAATTATCTACAGCACGGACTATAACGGCGGACTGTCGGTGATTGAGTATTTGGGGTGAGGGCGGTTGTTGCCCCTCACCCTGACCCTCTCCCCAAAGGGGAGAGGGGAAAAATCAGCTGTACTGCCGCACTCGTGCTACCAGCTCTTCCGCGCTGTCGATGCGGTCGGCAATCACAATCAGCGCTTTACCGAGCGTTATCGCGTGGCGCAGGCATTCGTGTCGCATGGCCTCGTCCTGAATGGTGTCGATATCCGCGACGTGGGAAAGCCCGACGCTGCGGCGAATGAGTTCGGTGCCGCAGAAGCCGATGGCGTCATGCCAGACCTTTTTCAGGAACGCAGAGGCGTAACCCGGCGCGCCGAGTGCGGCGTCGCGCGTTTTCTCGTGTGCCAGTGCCTGGAAGCGTTCCGCGAAGGTGTTCCACAGCTCCTGAATATCGGTCAGGCGCTGCTCGCGCGCGGCGGCGGCATCGCGAATGCCCAGGTGCCCCGGCAGGCCGCAGAAGTTCAGCAGCAGGTTGCCGATGGCGGTACCGACGTCAAAGCCAATCGGGCCAAAGTAGCCAAACTCGGCGTCGATGGCCTTCAGGCTGCCGTGCGCCACAAAAATCGACCCGCTGTGAATATCGCCGTGCAGGAGCGCTTCGGCGTGCGAGAAGAAGCGGTGCTTCAGGGAGGCCACGGCTATTTTCAGCTGGGCGTCGTCGCGCAGCGCCGCGACGTCATTTTCCAGCTCGGCCGGGTAGCTGTTGCGCTCGTGGATCTGGTACGGATCGTTGAAGAACAGATCTTCGGTGATCTCGCACATCTCCGGGTTGATGAATTTCGCCACCTGCGCTTTTTTCTCGTGCGGGTGCAGGTAGAAATCGCTGGTGTGGAACAGCGCGTGCGCGAGGTATTCACCCAGCTGGCGCGCCGCCAGCGGGTAATAATTATTTTTGATCAGCTCGCCGCGCCAGATGCGATGGCTGGTGAGATCTTCCATCACCATCACCGCCAGTTCCGGGTCAAAGTGGTGGATTTTCACGGTGTGCTGCGGGCTGTGCCGGTAGTGCTCGACCAGGGTTTGCGCCTCCAGACGGGCTCGGTCCAGCGTCAGCGGCCAGGACTCGCCGACGCAGCGCACGTAGGGTAGCGCCTGCTTAACGACGATGCGGCTCACGCCCGCGCTGTCGAAAATTTTAAAGACCAGATTGAGGTTGCCGTCGCCAATCTCCTGCGCCTCTACCAGCGATGAAGGATCGTCAAGTCCGCCAAACTGCCTGGCATACTCCACGGCATCCTGAGCGGTAAAGGTACGGTATTGCGACATGGCCTGCTCCTCACGAGTTTTTAAATTAAGACATGTAGACGTCTATACATCTGGATTTCATCCTGACACAATGTGCTACAACAACGCAACAGGGAATTAACGACATGCAGACATTACAGACGACCAGCCTGCGGGTGGCGAATAATCAGCTCTTTATTCTCGACCAGCAGGCCCTCCCGCAGGAGAAACGCTGGCTGGATGCCTCGACCGTAGAGGCGCTGGTTGGGCATATCCACGCCCTGCGCGTGCGCGGCGCGCCGCTGATTGGTCTCTCTGCAAGCCTGCTGCTGGCGCTGCTGGCGGAAAACGGCAAAAACCGTGACGAGCTGGCGATTGCGCTGGAAACCCTGCGCGCGTCCCGCCCGACGGCGGTGAACCTGATGAACAATCTCGACCGCATGAAGATTGCGCTGTGGCAGGAAGAGTATGTTCCGGCGCTGGTGTCGGAGGCGCTGCGCCTGATTGATGAAGATAAACGACTCTGTGATGCCATTGCGAAAGCGGGCAGCGCGCTGGTGAAGCCCGGCAGCCGCCTGCTGACCCACTGCAACACCGGCGGACTGGCAACGGCGGGGGTCGGTACGGCGCTTGGTGTCATTGCTCGCGCGCACCGGGAAGGCAACGTCAGCAACGTCTGGGTCGATGAAACCCGCCCGCTGCTACAGGGCGGTAGATTGACCGCGTGGGAGCTTGGCGAGCTGGGCGTGCCGTATCAGCTGATTACCGATTCCATGGCCGCCAGCCTGATGGCGAAAGGGCAGGTAGACGCCGTGTGGGTGGGCGCAGACCGCATTGCGGCTAACGGCGACGTGGCGAACAAAATCGGCACCTACTCCCTGGCGGTGCTGGCAAAATTCCACGGCATTCCGTTCTATGTGGCCGCGCCGCAAACGACCCTCGACCCGGAATGCCCGAACGGTGACGCGATCCCGATTGAGCAACGCGCCGCCAGCGAGGTGACGGGCGTCGCCGGTAGCTTTGGCGCGGTGCAGTGGGCGCCGGAAAACGCGCAGGTCTACAACCCGGCGTTTGACGTTACGCCAGCCTCGCTGATTAGCGGCTGGGTGCTGGATACGGGCGTGGTCACGCCGGAAGAGGTTGCGGAAGGGAAATTTGCCTGAGTCCGGCTATCCTTTAAGGGGCTCCCTTAAGAGGACAACATCGTGACGCTCGATCCTGAAACTGACTTAAAACTGGAGCGCGTGGTGGATGCACCGCGCGACCTGCTTTGGCTCTGCTGGACTACGCCGGAACACATCAAAAACTTCTTCATTCCTGCTCCCCATAAGGTGACCGAATGCGATCTCGACCTCCGCGTGGGCGGGCGGTTCAACACTGTGTTTGAGGTGGACGGTCAACGGATGGATAACCGGGGCGTCTTCCTGGAAATCGATCCCGGTAAAAAGCTGGTCTTTACCGACGGCTATACCGAAGGCTGGAAACCGGCCGAGAAGCCGTTTATGACGGCGATTTTATTGCTGGAAGATGTCGGGGAGGGGAAGACCCGCTATACGGCGATTGCGCGTCATCCGACGAAGGAGATCCGCGAGCAGCATGAACAGATGGGCTTCCACGAAGGATGGGGGATTGTGCTGGATCAGCTGGTGGGATATGTGAAGGGATTGAAGGTGTAACGCGCGCGGATGCCCTCACTCCTACCCTCTCCCACAGGGAGAGGGAGAAAAGATCATGCCAGGCGTGGATACGCATCCGCGATGGCATCACCGGTAAACTGGGCCACCCAGCCTTCCGGGTTATCGAAAATACGAATGGCGGTAAAGTTCGGCTCTGAGCCCATATCAAACCAGTGCGGCGTGCCCGCGGGGACGGAGATCAGGTCGTTTTTCTCGCACAGCACCTGATACACCTCATCGCCAATGTGCAGGCAGAACAGCCCCGCGCCTTCCACGAAAAAGCGTACCTCGTCTTCGCCGTGGGTGTGTTCGTTCAGGAACTTCGCGCGTAGCGCATCTTTCTGCGGATTGTCGGCGCGCAGGCTGATCACGTCCCAGCTCTGGTAACCCTTCTCTGCCACCAGTTTGTCGATCGCATGTTGATACGCCTCGATCACTGCTTCAGGCGCGGGATCGTGTCCTAAATCGCGATCCGCAGCCCAGCGTTCAAACCGAACGCCTTTCGCGTTGAGCTGTTGGGCAATCTCGGCGGCGTCGGTACTGTGCCACTGGTGTTGACTGGCGTCTTTGTCGGAATAAATGGTCAATGCGCTCATGAAGGGATCTGCTCCGGGTTAATCTCGTCAAACTGGTGGACCTGATGGTGGTGGCTTGCGCCGTCATCATCACCGCGAATCAGCTGCAGGGTACGAAAACCTGCCTGTTCAGCCGCATCCAGCTCCTGATGAATATCGGACAGGAACAGGATCTGCGACGGGGCAATGCCCGTTTGCGCCGCGATGTTCTGATAAGACTGCACCTCGCGCTTGGCGCCGATGTGGGTATCAAAATAGCCGCTGAACAGATGAGTAATATCACCTTCGTCGCTGTAGCCAAATAACAGTTTCTGCGCGGCGACGGAGCCAGAGGAATAAACATAGAGATCAATCCCTTGCGCTTTCCACTTTTCCAGCGCAGGCAGCACGTCCGGGTAGAGATGTCCGGTAAAATCGCCGTTAACGTAGCCGTCGTGCCAGATGATCCCCTGCAGGGCTTTGAGCGCGGTCGATTTGCGGTCTTCGTCCATAAAGGCAAACAGAGCGTCGATAAGTTCGCCGACGCTGGCGTGCGGGTTATCGATTTCATCACGCAGGTTGTCCAGAATGGATTTGACCGGCTCGGCGTACTGCTGCGCGGTCACGAAGGCCGCCAGCCGCTCACGCGCGTAGGGGAACAAAACGTTATGGACAAAACGAATATCGCTGGTGGTCCCTTCAATATCCGTCACAATCGCGCGAATCATATTCTCTCCAGTTGTCGTAAACGCATTTCGCATTCAAATAAGAATTCTAGCCCTTCCAGATGACGGCGGGCCTCGGCCACGTCGCGTCCCCAGCAGGTTAAGCCATGACCGCGCAGAAGAAAACCATAATTAAGCGGGCGTTCCTCTGCGTAATGGGCGATTCGGGAGGCGAGGGCGTCGATATCCTGGTCGTTATCAAAGATCGGGATAGCCACCGTGTCCATATGCGTGCTCTGCCCGGTGAGGGATTTTTGCATCTCAAAGCCGCTGATGTTGAGCTCGGCTTCTTTGACCAGACGGGACAGCACCGTGGCGTTAACCGTGTGAACGTGAAGGACGGCGTTGGCGTCAGGGAACAAGCGATAGATGAGGGTATGCAGCCCGGTCTCCGCCGACGGTTTACGACCGGACGGGGCGCGATTGGTGGCAATCTCGACCTGCAGGAAGTCATCGGTGGTGAGGCTGCCTTTGTCCTTTCCGGATTCGCTGAGCCAGCACAGATGTTCGTCCTGACGCACCGACATGTTGCCGCCGGTGGCGGGGGCCCAGCCTTTGGCACCAATCCAGCGGCAGGCGTCGACCAGATGCGTGAGTTGCAGGTTATCTCTCATTTCCTTTTACCCTCTCGGCCAGGAATATTCATATGGTTTAGACGTCTAAGCGTCTTGATTGCCAAAGACTAACATCGTGTTATAGTGGCAGCAACATAAGTATTACAGGCAGGCACGACACAATGAGCAATAACGCATTGATTCCGCAGAGTAAACTTCCCAATCTCGGTACCACCATCTTTACGCAGATGAGCGCTCTGGCACAAAAGCACAACGCCATTAACCTTTCTCAGGGGTTCCCGGATTTCGATGGCCCGACGTATCTGCAGGAGCGTCTCGCGTACCACGTGGCGCAGGGGGCAAATCAGTATGCACCGATGACGGGCGTGCAGGCGCTGCGGGAAGCCATTGCGGATAAAACGGCGGAGCTGTATGGCTATAAGCCCGATGCGAACAGCGACATTACGGTGACGGCAGGGGCGACCGAAGCGCTGTATGCCGCCATCACCGCGCTGGTGCGTACGGGCGATGAAGTCATCTGCTTTGATCCGAGCTACGACAGCTATGCGCCTGCGGTTGAACTCTCCGGCGGCGTGGTGAAACGCGTGGCGCTCCAGCCGCCGCATTTCCGCCCTGACTGGCAGGCGTTTGCTGCGCTGCTGAGCGACAAAACCCGCCTGGTGATCCTGAATACCCCGCACAATCCGTCGGCGACGGTGTGGCAGAAAGCCGATTTCGCCGCGCTGTGGCAGGCAATTGCGGAACGCGAAATTTACGTGCTGAGCGATGAGGTCTATGAGCACATTTGCTTTGCTGAAGAGGGACACGCCAGCGTGCTGGCCCATCCGCAGCTTCGCGAGCGTGCTATCGCCGTCTCGTCATTCGGTAAGACTTACCATATGACCGGCTGGAAAGTGGGCTACTGCGTCGCACCGGCGGCTATCAGCGCTGAGCTGCGCATGGTGCACCAGTACCTGACCTTTGCCGTGAACACGCCGGCCCAGCTTGCGCTGGCGGATATGCTGCGCGCTGAGCCCGGACATTACCGCGAGCTGCCGCACTTCTATCGTGAACGTCGGGATCTGTTTGTGACGGCATTAAGCAAAAGCCGTCTGGAAATTTTGCCCTCAGAAGGGACCTATTTCCTGCTCGCGGACTACAGCGCGATATCGGCGCTGGACGACGTGAGTTTCTGCCAGTGGCTGACGAAAGAGGTCGGCGTGGCCGCCATTCCGCTGTCGGTGTTCTGCGCCGATCCCTTCCCGCATAAGCTGATCCGTCTTTGCTTTGCGAAGCAGGAATCGACGCTGCTGGCGGCGGCAGAGCGCCTGAACACGCTCTGATTATTTCACCGTCCAGGCTTCTGAGTAACGGCGGTCTGCAAAGAGCTCCAGCAGGCCGTTGATTTGCTTGAGGCGCAAGACTTCATCGCTGTCCATGCCCAGCTCTTTGCCTATTCTCTCATCATTCCAGCCAAGCAGCGCCAGCTCGCGAACGATTTCCGACATGGCGTTAATCTGGTGTCGACCCCGCGCCCGATTGTGGCGAATGGTTGCGGCCATACGGTTATGTTTATCCTGCCGATCCCGACGCAGGCAGGTGACGGGGAGATAACCCTTAAGCTGACGCTTCAACGCCGCCCGATTTTTACCGATTTCATGGCGATGAAAACCATCCACGATTTCGTAGTGTTGCGGTTCACTTTCTGTCACAACGATAGGTTGGGTGAATCCATCGAGTTCCAGCGACTTACTGAGCAGTCGTTTTTCTGGTGGAGCAACGTTATTGGGGTTGTAATCGTTAGCGGTAATAGCGTCCTGTCTTATCCAGAGGACGCAGTCTATCGGTTGCTCGCGAAACGGACTGTGTTTATGGATCGCCTCACGAAAAGCATTTATTGCGTTAATGCGGTCCTCTTCTGAAAGTGACTGAAGGTACGTTTCCATCTCGGTGATTAGTCTTTGTCGCATAATATGCCCCACTCCTTGCGTTTAGCCTTCATTCTGTCGCTGTAGCGCTGATAATGTTTGGGTTTATTCGGGCTGAAAGATAGCGCCCTGCACCAGTAGTCGTTATTCAGGAGAACCTTGCAAATACGGCGCCATGAGGGAATGTCTTTGGTTCCGATATCACCGTCCTGGGTATCGGGAATATCCTCCATGCCTCTCTTCTGATACCAGTGCAGATAAATGGCGATTTTATTGCGGTAATGCTCAGCCGTATTTTGCGGCATGCTTTCGAGGAGCAACATGGCATATTCGCGCCAGCAGAGGTGTTCGGGTTTCAAAATTTTTCGGTGACCATAAAAATGATTATCGTGTCCGGCGTACATTCCTCCGCTGCGCGCACCGCTCACGCGCTCGCACATGGCCGCCCAGCGATCGGGCTCAACAACGTGGTAGAGCCATAGTCCCTGGCGCTGTTCCGGGCCAAAGGGTTCACAAATACGCATGTAGCGTAGCGGCACGCCAGCCTGAAACATCAGGTCATAAAGTGGGTTATAGCAACAACCTGATTTGGCGAACCAGGTCCATATATCGGCGGTTTTCCAGTCGTAGAGAGGATAGATATACCAGGCATGTCCTCCCGGTGCGACGGTAGTCCAGGGTTTATCGTCGGCAAACCGCTGCTTACGCGCCGATGCAATAGCCAGGAAACGGTTGTAAGACTCATCGGCGCGGATGCCAATCAGTACCGCCGCCGGGCGATTGCGAGAGAACCAGTCGCAGAAACTGCGGACAAAGGTTTCAAACGTCATTCCAGGCTGGTAGAAAGGAAAAAAAGCGGGATCGGTTATCGCATCGCCGGGAGGCTGGCGGACCCATTGGGTGCCGGGTTCCCAGCATTGCCATTCCGGCTGGAATTGCGACAGTGAATTTTGCGTTGTCAGGGGAAGCGCGACCCACCAGAAATGGTTAATGACATCGCTGTACAATTCACGCATATGTTGCACATGGTTAATGGTATGGGAAAACTGCGCCTCCCAGTCAATAAAGAGCACATCTATTTTGACTTTCATCTGTCGCGCCTGTTGGGCAACCAGATGCAGCATGACGGTGGAGTCTTTTCCACCTGAAAAAGAAACACAGGTTCTGGGAAAATTTTCGAGAGTCCATTTTATTCGTTCCCGAGCAGCAGTAAGAACATCCTGGTTTAAAGGGTATTTATAAATTGACATGTTTATTCTCATCCTGAGGAATAAATACCAGACTGTAGCGTCAAAACTAAAGAGAGGATTATATCAGTCAACAATTAAATGGATATATGACGGTCATGTCGCGTAGTTCTATAACGGTGGTGTATGTTTTGCAGTATGTTTCCCATTTGGTGCGAAAACTACATCAATATTCACGGTGATGATATTTCTCCAATAAAACTGGCGAATGCCGAGCTATTGAGTGCAGAACGATTATACATCATGTAAATATCAATGCTGGGGAAATGAATGTCTGTTTCCACTTTGCGCAGATTGAGGGCGGGCCCATATTGTTCGAAGGCCGACGTGGGTACTAAACCTATGAGATCGGATGAACCGATCATCGACAGAAGGGATATAAAAGAGTCGCTACGATAGACGATATTTCTTTCGAATAACAGGTTATCGGCCTTGTTCTGATAGCCTTTGAAGCTGTTCTCACCGTTCAGGCAGGCGGTGAAGTTTTCATTCAGAATTTCTTCACGTGTAGGATTTTCACCGAGACGGGGGTGACCCTCCCGACAAACGAGAACGAAAGGAAGTTTATGGTAGAGGCTACAGGCGACAGAATGATTGTTAGAAGAGGAATACGAGAATATCAAGTCCGCCCTTCTGTAGGCCAGGAGATCTTCCGCTGAATCAGGAGAAAGAAAAACATCATGTAATTCAATCGAATAGTTATGGTTGTTCATGAGCAGTTTTATAGGATCAAGGGTTGCTTTCGTACTCATAAAATGCGGGCAATAAATGACAAAATTCTTCTTCAACCCGCTGCTGTGCATGATATTGATAGTCTGCTCTAGCTGGTTCAGGTTCTGTTCCAGATGATGATGCAAATTGACGCCGACGGTCGTGGGTGTGATCCCTTTTCCGGAACGGATAAACAGAGGATCGTTAAGTTGTCCTCTCAGGCGTTGCAGTGACTGGCTCACGGCAGAGGGCGTGATATACAGCGTCTCGGCGGCTTTACTGATACTAAGGTGTTGGTAAATACACTCAAAAATGACTAACAGATTAAGATCGAATTTTTTAAGATCATAGAGGTTTGCCATGTTCCGTCCTGAGATGCTGCGTTTGCTTTGGTTATCATATAACTGATAACAATAGTTTGAAGCTAACCATTAACAATCCGTTCGGTTAACTTTCGTAGTTTTAAATTAAAATCATCTTAATATATCACGGTGCCAGATTATTGAAATAGCGCTTCGAAGACGATTAGGGTAATTTTATCCTCGAGTAGGGAGTAAACGTATTAAATGACAATTGTCACTTATATATTGTGATGGTTTTATAATAAAAATAAATTTATAACGCTCCGCAATGATGTTCGACATAGCCTATCACAGCCATAGGCAGGAATGCCTCTCTTATGGATTGCTCAATCCCTGCGCGGGTGGTGTAATCAAACGGCTGTTACCGCCTTGATATAAAGGGTTGTAGAGCGCAACGCAACGCCAGTTTCGGCTGGCACTGAATGTACCTGCGGGGAATTCAGGTATCAGGGCCGCCCGTTGAGGCGGCCTTTTTACTTTCAGGCTTTCCTGTAAAAGGTTCACCTTGTTGTCTTGTCGACGTTGTAAGGTTTGGCTGATTGATTTGATAAAGCATACGCATTAGCCCCGATGAATAAAGTTGGTTACCTTACATCTCAACGAAAACACGGAGGAAGTACAGATGTCTTTGATTAATACCAAAATTAAACCTTTCAAAAACCAGGCGTTCAAAAACGGTGAGTTCATCGAAGTTACCGAGAAAGATACCGAAGGCCGCTGGAGCGTCTTCTTCTTCTATCCGGCTGACTTTACCTTCGTTTGCCCGACTGAACTGGGCGACGTGGCAGACCATTACGAAGAACTGCAGAAGCTGGGCGTAGACGTTTACTCTGTCTCTACCGATACCCACTTCACCCACAAAGCATGGCACAGCAGCTCTGAAACCATCGCCAAAATCAAATACGCGATGATCGGCGACCCGACTGGCGCCCTGACCCGTAACTTCGACAACATGCGTGAAGATGAAGGTCTGGCTGACCGCGCCACCTTCGTTGTTGATCCGCAGGGCATTATCCAGGCTATCGAAGTTACCGCTGAAGGTATCGGCCGTGATGCTTCTGACCTGCTGCGTAAAGTGAAAGCCGCTCAGTACGTGGCTTCTCACCCAGGCGAAGTGTGCCCGGCAAAATGGAAAGAAGGCGAAGCAACGCTGGCTCCATCCTTAGATCTGGTTGGTAAAATCTAAGTTTTGCCCATTCAGTAATCAATGGGCGCACCGCGCCCATTTCATTCCAGCACCATGATGCAAGTTGCATTCAGGCCGCCCGTATAAGGCAGCTTGCATGATGACGTCTTAAGAGAGGGAAGAACAATGCTCGACACAAACATGAAAACCCAGCTCAAGGCCTACCTTGAGAAACTGACCAAACCCGTTGAGCTGATTGCTACGCTTGACGACAGCGCCAAATCGGCAGAGATCAAGGAACTGCTGGCGGAGATCGCCGAGCTGTCGCCGAAAGTGACCTTCAAAGAAGACAACGCGCTGCCGGTCCGTAAGCCCTCTTTCCTGATTACCAACCCAGGGTCCGATCGGGGACCACGCTTTGCTGGTTCTCCGCTGGGTCACGAGTTTACCTCACTGGTGCTGGCGCTGTTGTGGACCGGTGGTCATCCGTCAAAAGAAGCGCAGGCGCTTCTGGAGCAAATCCGCGATATCGACGGTGATTTCGAGTTTGAAACCTACTACTCGCTCTCCTGCCACAACTGCCCGGACGTGGTGCAGGCGCTGAACCTGATGTCGGTCCTGAACCCCCGCATCAAGCACACGGCGATTGATGGCGGTACCTTCCAGAATGAAATCACCGATCGCAACGTGATGGGCGTTCCGGCGGTCTACATGAACGGCAAAGAGTTCGGCCAGGGCCGCATGACGCTGACTGAAATCGTTGCCAAAGTGGATACCGGTGCTGAAAAACGTGCGGCGGAAGAGCTGAACAAACGCGATGCCTACGACGTGCTGATCGTCGGTTCTGGCCCTGCCGGCGCGGCAGCAGCGGTGTACTCCGCGCGTAAAGGTATTCGTACCGGCCTGATGGGCGAACGCTTTGGCGGCCAGGTGCTCGATACCGTGGACATCGAAAACTATATCTCCGTGCCGAAGACCGAAGGCCAGAAGCTGGCGGGGGCGCTGAAGGCGCACGTCAGCGACTATAACGTGGACGTGATCGACAGCCAGAGCGCCAGCAAGCTTGTTCCGGCAGCGGTCGAGGGTGGTTTACACCAGATTGAAACCGCCTCTGGCGCGGTGCTGAAAGCCCGCAGCATTATCATTGCCACCGGTGCGAAATGGCGCAACATGAACGTCCCGGGTGAAGATCAGTATCGCACCAAAGGCGTGACCTACTGTCCGCACTGCGACGGTCCACTCTTCAAAGGTAAACGCGTGGCGGTGATTGGCGGCGGTAACTCCGGCGTGGAAGCGGCCATTGACCTGGCGGGGATTGTTGAACACGTAACCCTTCTGGAGTTCGCTCCGGAGATGAAAGCCGACCAGGTTCTGCAGGATAAAGTTCGCAGCCTGAAAAACGTCGACATCGTACTGAACGCGCAGACGACGGAAGTGAAGGGCGACGGCAGCAAAGTGACCGGTCTGGAATATCGCGACCGCGTGAGCGGCGACGTGCACAGCGTTCAGCTGTCAGGGATCTTTGTGCAGATTGGTCTGCTGCCAAACACCACCTGGCTGGAAGGCGCGATTGAGCGCAACCGCATGGGCGAAATCATCATTGATGCGAAGTGTGAAACCAGCGTGAAAGGCGTGTTTGCGGCGGGCGACTGCACCACCGTGCCGTACAAACAGATCATTATCGCCACGGGCGAAGGGGCGAAGGCGTCTCTGAGTTCATTTGACTATCTGATTCGCACCAAAACCGCATAAGAAAAGAAAGTAAGGCTACACCTGCAATAGCGAGAGGCCACCGAAAGGTGGCCTCTTTTTTTTATCTGACGACCATCACCGGTATATGGGTATGGCGGATGACGCTGGAGGCGTTAGAGCCCAGCAGATGCGTGGTAATGGAAGGGTTGCGCGAACCGATGACCACCACGTCTGCCTTCAGTTCGTTCGCCAGTTCGTTTACCGCATCGCGAACGCTGCCGAATCTGACGTGCGTTTTGATTCGTGAAGGGTCGATGCTGAAGTGGCTGACCATGGTTTGCAGGCGAGTTTCCGCTTCATGCTGCAAATGCTCCTCGAAGCGGCGTACATCGGCGGCAAAGCGGTGCAGGCTCAGGCTGGCGGAGCCTGGCAGTACGTGTAAAAGATGGATAACACCGTCCTGCTGCGCCAGGAACTCCGCATGGCGAACGGCCTTGTCGCTCAGCTCCATCTCAAAAACATCAACCGGCATAATGATTCTCTGATACATACCCGTTTCTCCTTGTTTATAAACGCTGAACTCATTTAACCATAAAATATTAATGGTTTCTGTAAGCGCTCCGTCAGTTTTCTTATCTCACCAGGATAAATCTCAAAAGCCCCGTATTCCAGGGCAGACCTTCAGGGGTAGCTACCCTTATACACTTACCTGAAGCCTTTCGGAGGTCGCATGAAAGCACTTACGTATCACGGTCCGCACCATGTTCGCGTCGAGAATGTCCCCGATCCCATCATCGAACAGCCTGACGATATCATTCTGCGCGTTACGGCCACGGCTATATGCGGCTCCGATTTGCATCTTTATCGCGGAAAGATCCCGAAGGTGCAGCACGGCGACATTTTTGGCCATGAGTTTATGGGGGAAATCGTCGAGTGCGGCACAGAGGTGAAGAATTTGCAAAAAGGCGATCGCGTGGTGATCCCCTTTGTCATCGCCTGCGGAGACTGTTTCTTCTGTCGTCTGCAGCAATACGCGGCCTGTGAGAATACCAATGCCGGGCAGGGTGCCGCGCTGAACAAAAAGCAAATTCCCGCACCGGCCGCGCTGTTTGGCTATAGCCATCTCTACGGCGGCGTGCCGGGGGGGCAGGCGGAATATGTCCGCGTCCCAAAAGGCAACGTCGGGCCGTTTAAGGTCCCGCAGGTTCTTTCCGATGATAAAGCGTTATTCCTTTCCGATATTTTGCCTACGGCCTGGCAGGCGGCAAAAAATGCGCAGATTGAAAAAGGCTCAAGCGTAGCGGTTTTCGGTGCCGGGCCGGTGGGGCTACTGACCATTGCCTGCGCGCGACTGCTGGGGGCTGAGCAGATCTTTGTTATCGATCATCATCCGTACCGGTTGCGATTTGCAGAGGCGCGTTACGGCGCAATCCCTATCAACTTTGATGATGATAACGACGCGGCGGAAAAAATCATCGAACAGACCGCGGGCCATCGCGGCGTTGACGCCGTGATTGATGCAGTCGGGTTTGAAGCGAAAGGTAGCACCACTGAAACGATCCTCAGCAATCTTAAAATTGAAGGTAGTAGCGGCAAAGCGTTGCGTCAGTGCATTGCTGCCGTACGGCGCGGTGGGGTGGTCAGCGTACCCGGCGTGTACGCTGGGTTTATTCATGGCTTCCTGTTTGGCGATGCCTTCGATAAGGGGCTGACGTTTAAGATGGGCCAGACGCACGTCCATGCCTGGCTGGGTGAACTGTTACCGCTGATCGAAAAAGGGCTGCTTACCCCGGAAGAGATCGTGACCCATTATCTTCCCCTTGCGGATGCGGAACGCGCCTATAAGGTATTCGAAAAACGGGAGGAAGAGTGCCGGAAGGTGATTCTGGTCCCTGGTGCGGAAACGCCCGAGGCCGCAGAGCAGAAAGTTAAGGGCCTGGTAAATGCTTTCCCGGGTGGGGTTGCATGAGTTCTCGCTTAACTGTGGCGTTCAAGATAAAGCACGGCCGCGACGATAATCGCCACAATAATGAGAAAAATAAGTGTGATAGCCAGTATCTCACTCATGACCGTCCCCGCGGCACCAAAACAGATTAAGCGTGGGTTAAGGGTCTTTTACGCGATATAAGAAAATGGGGTGAATTTACGGAAAGAGGATGCGGCTGCATCCTCTGTGCAAAGCGGGTGGGCGCTTGTTCAGAAGTGTTTAACGCAGGTAATCGCCCGCAGCTTCTGGCTGGTAGAGCAACGCCAGTACTTCCAGATGGGCAGAGGCGCCGCCCGGCAATTCCCAGTGGATCGTATCCCCCGTTCGCAGCCCCAGCAGTGCGGCGCCCACAGGAGCCAGAACAGAAAGCTGTGTGCTGCTGTCGGTCATCTGAGCCGGGTAAACCAGCGTGCGGGTCAGCTCTTCCCCGGTGGTCAGGTTGCGGAATTTCACCTGGCTGTTCATAGTGACCACGTCATGCGGCATCGTCTCAGGCGTGCACATCTGTGCCCGGTCGAGCTCCTCATTAAGGGCGTCGGCCACGGGGAGCGAGGCGAATTCCGCTTTTTCCAGCAGTCTGTCGATACGTTCTGCGTCGAGCTCATTGATGATAATGGTAGGTCTGGACATTTTTTACTCCATGTCGTTAATGCTGCGTCTAACGCAGAAACTGATCCAAAAGAAAACCCTCGCCGTCTGGCAGCGAGGGTTTAACTCTCCCGATGATACTGGCTGAGCGCGCAAGTTTGAAGTGATGAAGGTCACATTCATGGTCCATATGAATTTTCACTGAAATTTATTCAGTCTTCATTCCCGGCGGAATACGTTACGCTGAGTGTCCTGAATCCGGGCGTTGCCCACCAACGAGAGAGCACTATGTACTTCTATCAACCGTCCCAGGGGCACGGCCTGCCGCATGACCCGCTAAACGCCATTATTGGTCCACGTCCGATTGGCTGGATCTCCTCCTGCGATAAGGCCGGTCAGCTCAATCTCGCGCCGTATAGCTTCTTTAACTGCTTTAACTATCGCCCGCCGATCATCGGCTTTTCCAGCAACGGCTGGAAGGACAGCGTGCGTAATATTACCGAAACAAAGGAATTTGTCTGGAACCTGGCAACGCGCGATCTCGCGCACGCTATGAATCAAACCTCTGCAATGCTTCCGCACGATCGGGATGAATTTAGCTTTGCCGGGCTCACGCCAGCGGCAAGTCAACTGGTTAACGCGCCCCGCGTCGCAGAAAGCCCGGTGAACTTTGAGTGCCGCCTGTCGCAGTGCATTCAGCTTACCGGTGCCGACGGCACACCGGTCGATACCTGGCTGGTGTTGGGGGAGGTGGTCGGTATCCATATTGCCGAAACGCTGCTGGAAGAGGGGATATACCAGACGGCGAAAGCGCAGCCCATCCTGCGTGCAGGTGGGCCGACGGCGTATTATGGCATCAGTGACGAAAACCGGTTTGATATGGTGCGCCCGACTGTGGGTCAGTAACCGGCTTTATCAATCACGAATTGATTTCCGCAGTTACCTGGATGTGGCTGCGGCGCAAATGACGCTGCAGAAAGCGGGTTGTTGATAGTGTCAGCCTTCAGCGAAATCTGCATCTCGGTCAGATACGCCGGGTTGCCGTTGCATGTCAGCTTGATCGCTTTGATGTTCTCCCTGCCCCAGCTTTTGGCAACGGCACTGTCAAAGTCGCTGCGATTGACGGGTTTTCCGTAGTTATCGGCAAGGAATTTACCGACCGCACTGTTTTTAACTTCCTGGTTCATTCGCACCATCGTGCCGAAATAGGCATCCGGATCGAAACCAAAGCAGACGCCATGTTTGGCGTATTCGTAGCGTTCCAGGCAGGAATTACCGCCTGCACCCGGCATCACGTCGTTGAGCTTTGCGGCAGCGGAAAGCGACAGCCCGGTTTCGGCGGCATCGCATTTGCGGCTGGCCTTCACTTCCGGCATGTTCGGAATGGGGCGCGTGGCGCAGCCAAAACGCATCCATCGACGCTCATCTACCCCGCGTGCGGCGATGGATTTCGGCAGACCGGGCCATAGTCCGTGAACGGTCAGAAAATCGGCTTTATTATCACGCTCTTTTTGCAGGCGACATTCGTCAGGTTCATTGCGGTTGCGTTCGACCATGCTCTGGCAAAAACCGGTTTGCCAGGACAGAGCCAACACATAGCGATCGAAATCGCCGTACTGTGTTGCCTTCAGCGGTTCCGCCTGTGCGGAGAAGATACAGAGAGCAAGCGCCATTGCGCCAGACGGGATGACGATATCCTTCCTGAACATATGATTTCCTGATCGAATGAGCACGATTAATTTCTGGAAGTTATTAAAGCACAAAAAGCGCCCGCAGGCGCTTTTTGGATATCAGTAATTTAGCTTAGGCCGCGCCGGGAACCAGCACTTCCGTGGCGATAATCACGATAATCAGACCAACCAAAACGGGTACTGAGGTGCGCTTGACGACTTCAAATGGCGAGATTTTCGCCATTCCGGCAACGGCAACGACCACGCCCGACACCGGCGAAATGGTTCGGCCCAGGTTTGACGCCTGCAGCATAGGAATGGAGAGATAGGCCGGGTTAATACCGGACGAGTGAGCCAGCTTCGGGATCATCTCAACGAAAGCGTAGAAAGGGGCATTGCCGGAACCGGTGGTCATCGCCGCCAGCATGGTCAGCACCACCAGAACCAGCATCAGGATAATACTGGCCGAGCCGAACGAGGTGGCGATAGAGATCAGGCTCTGGATAAAGCCGATCGTGCTCAGACCCTGGGCAAAAACGCCCGCTGCAACCAGCAGCATCACCACGCCAGCGAAGGCATCCGCCATACCGCGATACGCTACTTCCAGACCCGAGAAGACCTTTTGCGTGTTAAAACCGTGCACAAACTCCAGCGCGGCGGCAAGCAGCATACAGATAACCAGAATGGTGATAATGTGCAGCTGTGGACCCCATTTGCCGTCAAAAATCAGCACTCCGACGATCGGAGTGAACGGCAGAATGGCATAGAGCGCGGGAGCGGTGGTGGTGATTTCACTCACATCCATCATTTCGTGGCTAATGTTTTCTTTCTTATCGAGATAGCGTTGCCAGAAGAAATGCGCGATCCCCATGCCCACTATGGCAACGATTGAGATCGGTAACGTGGTTTTAAAGGCGAAGTCGATGAGTGACATCTCCGCCGCCTTTGCCGCCAGCACAACGTCGCCGGATGTTGGGGAGAGAATAATGGCTGCCGGAGACGCACAAATTGCCGCGGCCGCGCCACGGCTAATGCCCACGTTCACCATAACCGGGAACAGCGTGGCCATCAGCAGTACGCCAAGTCCGGTAGCCGACGAAACGGCCAGCGACATCAGGCAGGCGAGGAAATAGGCCGCGACCATCAGCAGATATGGCGAATTGATGTATTGCAGAGGTTTGGAGGCTAGCTTAACGACCATATCGTTAGCGCCGATGTGGGTCATATAGGCCGCAAAACCACACAGCATCATGATCATCATGCCAAGATCGCCGCCGCGGCTCATGAGCAATATTTTAATGTATTCAACAATATCTGTAGCGCTGTAACCGGTGCTGGTCGCGCTGGCAGGTAACACCTGATGCCCCATTATTGCGCTGATAATCAGCAGTGTTAAACCGCCAACAAATAATACGCCCGTGGCCGAGTAACCTTTAATGATGTAGCGTGCGACGCCGACAATGACGACGACTCCAATAAGGAGTTCGAATAGCGTAAGCATGATTTCCCCTGTATCTCTGCTGCAATGGAGCACAAAAAATCAATAAAAAAAAGAAGGATGAAAATGTGCCGAATAATTGGCCTGTTCTTGCTGATTAAAATCAATAAACAGACGACTAGAGAACAGAACAACCGTGTTTTTGCCATGGTTCATACATTTATGTCATGAGGCCCTTGACCGTCAGAAATAGCGCAACATGTCCCAATAATGATAACAAATTGTTAATGCTTTGTGTGGTTTTGCATGTCACTGATTAAGAAGGTTAAAGTATAAGCCCACACTCCGAATGGGTTTATTTGAGCGTGCTGCATGCTTTCTCTAAGAATATTCCCGGAAAGAGGCCGAATAATTAGGAATAACGCCGATGTCGTTAAGACTTGATTCAACTACTTTATGGTAAACTTTGCTTCGAATACTAAGAATGGTAATTGCATTGTGATCGTACGTAATACATTTTTCTCTATTTTGTTGTTTATTTTTGGGCAGTTAACGTTTTCTTCTGTTGCACAGGCAGAAGGCAAAGAGGCGGATAAAGGCTGGTTCTCAACCTTTACGGATAATGTTTCCCAGACATGGACTGCACCTGAACATTATGATCTCTATGTTCCGGCAATAACGTGGCATGCGCGGTTTGCTTATGACAAAGAGAAAACCGATAAATACAACGAGCGTCCATGGGGTGCGGGTTTTGGTCAGTCGCGCTGGGATGAAAAGGGAAACTGGCATGGCATCTATCTGATGGCCTTCAAAGACTCGTTTAATAAATGGGAGCCTATTGGGGGTTATGGTTGGGAGAAAACCTGGCGCCCGCTAGCGGACGAAAACTTCCACGTCGGTTTGGGCTATACCGCCGGGGTCACTGCACGTGACAACTGGAACTACATCCCGATCCCAGTGCTGCTGCCGTTGGCCTCTATTGGCTACGGTCCCGCAACGTTCCAGATGACCTACATTCCGGGCACGTATAACAACGGTAACGTTTACTTCGCCTGGATGCGTTTTCAGTTTTAACTGACAAAACGTTACATGCTGGTGAAAAAACGCGCAGACGTTGATTCATAAGCGATAAAAATCTGTCAGTGAAAATTAACGCGACTTTAGTCACTTTTTATCAAAGATCCGCTGGACAAAAGGTCCCACAATTGATGTACTGATAACCGACACAGCATTTGTGTCGTTTTTTAATGTAAAGGTAATTTTGATGTCTAAGATTAAAGGTAACGTTAAGTGGTTTAATGAGTCCAAAGGATTCGGTTTCATTACTCCTGAAGATGGCAGCAAAGACGTGTTCGTACACTTCTCTGCAATCCAGTCTAATGGTTTCAAAACTCTGGCTGAAGGTCAGCGTGTAGAGTTCGAAATCACTAACGGTGCCAAAGGCCCTTCTGCTGCTAACGTAATCGCTCTGTAATTCAGACGCGTCAGCAAGAATTTCAAAACCCGCTCAACGAGCGGGTTTTTTTCGTGTTGAATCAGCCAAGCAGATACATTTTCAGGAAGCTGGCAACGATCAGCACGCTCAATAACACCATTCCTGCGCTCATCAGACTCTGTTTCATTCTGTCACCCTCGTTCAGTACTGCATTCAGAGTGACAGAGAAAAATTAAGCCAACATTAACGGTTCGGCTGTTAATGTGCGCTTGCGGAAGAAAATAGCCAAAATGCGATCCCCGTCATCGCAAAAGAGCCGAGCATATTGATCGCCATATTCATCAGCGCCCAGCCGATACGGCCTTCCTGAAAGAGAAAAACTGTCTCCGCAGAAAAGGTTGAGAAGGTGGTCAAACCGCCGCAAAATCCGGTGGTAATCAATACCTTCCACATTGGGTCGATGTGCGTCATTCGGTTAAACCAGGCCAGCCCCATGCCAATGATAAAAGCACCAATCAGGTTAGCGGCAAGCGTCCCCATGGGAATCGCCTGATGCAGGGGATTAAACCGCATACTCAGAAACCACCGCGCAACGCTACCCGTTCCCCCACCAATAAAAACGGCTAAAAGTAGTTGTAACACGCTAAATACCTGCTATTTGATGTGTAAGAGAAGCGAGTTTAACGCCGTTTATGATAAAGGGACAAATATGTATGTTGCGGTAGGGCAGTTTGTGGTCACGCCTGAGTGGCATAAAAATGCGCTCACGTGCGTCAACCTGATGAAGCAGGCCGGGCTGAAAGGCGCGTCGCTGCTGGTTCTCCCCGAGGCGCTGCTGGCCAGGGATGATAATGACCCGGATTTATCCGTGAAGTCCGCGCAGTCGCTGGACGGCGAATTTTTACAGCATTTGCTCGCCCAGAGCGCGGGCAATACGATGACGACAATCTTAACGATCCATGTCCCCTCCACGCCGGGTCGCGCAGTGAATACGCTGGTGGCCATTCGTGACGGGGCCATAGTCGCACGTTACGCCAAGCTTCATCTCTATGACGCGTTCAGCATCCAGGAGTCGAGGCTCGTTGACCCCGGAGACAATATCCCACCGCTGCTGGAGATTGACGGATTCAGGATCGGGCTGATGACCTGCTATGACCTGCGTTTTCCCGAGCTGGCGCTGCATCTGGCGCTGCAGGGTGCGGACTTACTGGTGCTGCCTGCCGCGTGGGTCAAAGGGCCGTTAAAAGAGCACCATTGGGCAACGCTGCTTGCGGCACGCGCGCTGGATACCACCTGCTATGTCGTTGCCGCAGGAGAATGTGGCACGAAAAACATCGGGCAAAGCAGGGTGGTTGATCCGCTGGGGGTGACGATAGCCGCCGCCGCTGAAGCCCCGGACTTGCTGGTTGCGGAGATAAAACCAGAGAGAATTGCGCTTGCGCGTCAGCAATTACCCGTTCTTCTTAATCGTCGGTTTGCGCCACCGCAATTATTGTGATGTTTTTTTCAACAATGCTTGATTCACCTTGTTACAGATTGCTATTGTGTGCACGCGCTAAATGACCGTTAATACAATCAGGTTTCGGCGCTGAATGCAGCCTGTTATAAGTAAAGAAGGTATCTATGGGTGAGATTAGTATTACCAAACTGCTGGTGGTTGCCGCTCTGGTCGTCCTGCTGTTTGGTACCAAGAAGTTACGCACGCTGGGTGGTGATCTGGGGGCTGCCATCAAAGGCTTTAAGAAAGCGATGAACGATGATGATGCAGCGGCGAAGAAAAGCGCCGAGGATGACGTCCCGGCAGATAAGCTTTCTCACAAAGAGTGACAGCATCGCCCAAGGGCTTGCGAAAAAAAACCGGCTCATGTGGCCGGTTTTTTTGTATTACTGTAAATGAATATTACAGCATTATTTCACTTCTTCGCCTTTAGCCTGCATATCGGCATGGTATGAAGAGCGAACAAATGGGCCGCATGCTGCGTGGGTGAAGCCCATAGCCATCGCTTCGGCTTTCATTTCATCGAACTCGTCCGGGCTCACGTAGCGCTGTACCGGCAGGTGGTGACGGCTTGGCTGGAGATACTGTCCCAGGGTCAACATGGTCACACCGTGGCGGCGAAGATCGCGCATAACCTCGATGATTTCGTCGTTAGTTTCACCCAGACCCACCATCAGACCAGACTTAGTCGGAATATGTGGATGCGCTTCTTTGAAACGCTCCAGTAGTTTCAGAGACCAGTTATAGTCAGCACCCGGGCGTACCTGACGGTAGATACGCGGCACGTTCTCCAGATTGTGGTTAAACACATCTGGCGGCGTAGCGGTGAGGATATCCAGCGCGCGGTCCATACGGCCACGGAAGTCTGGCACCAGCGTCTCGATTTTGATGTTTGGACTTTTCTCGCGAATGGCCGTAATACAGTCGGCGAAGTGCTGCGCTCCGCCGTCACGCAGATCGTCACGGTCAACGGAGGTGATAACTACGTAACGCAGCGCCATGTCGGCGATAGTCTGCGCTAGCTTCTGGGGTTCGTTAGCATCAGGTGCGACTGGACGGCCATGAGCAACATCGCAGAACGGGCAGCGACGGGTACAGATAGCACCCAGAATCATAAACGTCGCGGTACCGTGATTGAAACATTCAGCAAGGTTCGGACAAGAGGCTTCTTCACAAACGGAGTGAAGGCCATTCTTGCGCATCGCCGCTTTGATCCCCTGGATACGCGAAGAGTCGGCCGGAAGTTTGATTTTCATCCATTCCGGTTTTCTTAACAGCGCCTCGCGCTCTGTAGCCACGTTTTTAACCGGGATAAGGGCCATTTTATCGGCATCGCGGTATTTAACACCGCGTTCCATCACAATGGGTTTACTCATAGCGTGCGTGTTCCAGTTGCGAATATCGAAGGAAAGCGTTTCAATTCAAGGGAATGTTGTATTTATCAACTATTTTTGAACGAACGACAGGCAGTATATCATTGAAACGGTCGTTAAAGCAGCCTGCCAGATCGCCAATTTGTAAAATAGTTGTTGTTTTGTGCCTTTTGCCCTGCCCGTTGCAGGGACTTGTGCTGGGTAAACCTGTCAGAAGGCCTGACGGATAATGCGGATGATGTTTTCCAGGACCGGATCGCGCAAACTCAGCTTGTTATAATGCAGTGAAATCTCGATAGATTCCGCATTAAGCTGGCTGAGCGGAATGCTTTCCAGCGGCCAGCATTTTCGTAGCAGACCGTACAGGCGTGATGGCATAACGCACAGCATGTCGCTGCTACCGATCAGGGATGCGGTGGTAAACATATTGTAGCTGCTGAAGCTGATCTGTCGTTCAGGGAAAATTTCATCAATGCGCTGACGAAGTGTATGGTTAGACTGCCCTTCGGTCATGAAAGACGAATGGTCGTAGTTGCGAAGGTTTTCGATGGTCAACGGCTCGCTAAGAGCAGGATGCTGCTGGCGGCAAACCAGCACCAGATTATCTGCATAGAGCACATTTTGACCCAGAGCTCTGGCACTGAAGCTGCCGCTTTCTATAATCAGGTCCGTCTGGAACTGGGCAAGTTGAATGTCAGGTTCATTGAGAGGCACATTGCGAAGCAGGAGTTGCGGAGCATGCTCTTTCACGGCCTGAAAGATCGCAGGCATGACCAGTACACCCACAGAAGGGGAACAGCCGATGGTGATGGTTCTTTGCTTATCATAGCTCCCGGTTAAATCCAGTGCGCCCAGAATCGACTCCAGACCCTGGCTGATGTACTCATGCAGATGCGTGGCGTAAGCCGTCGGCGTTACCCCCTGGCCCTTACGGATAAATAACGGGTCAGGAAATATAGCGCGCAGCTTTTGGATTGACTGGCTTATTGCTGAAGGCGTGAGATTAAGAATTTTCGCAGCGTTAACGATACCCTTATGGACATATACTGCCTCAAAAATAGTCAATAAATTGAGATCAATATTACGTAAAGTCCGAAAAATTTGCGGCTTGTCTTCGCCACCAGGTTCATTCAGTCGTTTGGCTGGTAAATTATTATACTCCACGCTTTCACTCCGTATACATTCACAATATGAATGATAGTTGAATTTATTTATTATGCTTGTAGAGATTCGTAAAGTGTTGGTTTTGTTTCACTTGTTTATCAAAAGCAAACACTTGTGTGATAATTGCTCACGTTACTTATGCCGTGTTTGCCGTACTTGCTGGAGGCTAAATAATATGTAGCGGTAATATTCGGGCGCTTCGAAAATATAGAATCTGTGGATTATTGTAAAGCGCAAAAACGGTAAATAAACGGTGGCCCGCCAAATTAGCGAGCCATGTTGTATGATATATTAAGCAGCGATATATTCGTGTGGGGGATAGTTAAGTAGTGCTAAAACATTCTTCAAAAGCACGGGACGAATACTGTCTGGCGTAGCGGTTTCAACCCACTGACGCACTTGCGTCATTTCCATGCCGGCGTAGCCGCAGGGGTTTATGCGCTGGAAAGGGGCGAGATCCATATTAATGTTCAATGCCAGGCCGTGGAACGAGCAGCCTTTACGAATACGCAGCCCCAGAGAGCAGATCTTCATTTCCCCAACGTACACCCCAGGCGCATCGGCTCGCGGATGCGCATCAATATCATATTCCGCCAGCGTGTTGACGACAGTTTGTTCCAGTAAGGTAACCAGTTCGCGGACGCCCAGCTTTCTGCGCTTCAGGTTGAGCAGGACGTACATCACCTGCTGCCCGGGTCCATGGTAAGTGACCTGACCGCCGCGATCGCTCTGAATAACCGGGATATCTCCCGTCATTAACAAATGTTCTGCTTTACCCGCCTGACCCTGAGTAAATACCGGCAGGTGTTCGACAAGCCAGATCTCATCCGGGGTGCTGTCATCGCGTGAATCGGTGAAGTCATGCATAGCCTGGGAGACAGGCTCATAAGGTTGCAGCCCGAGGTGACGGACCAGAATTTTATCCTGATACAAAACTGCGTCTCCGAAGACGAGGGACAAAAGGTGTGCGGGATTATATCACAGCGGGGAGAGGGGTTACCCGGCAAACCGGGTAACCGCGAAGGGGCTACAGCACCATACGAACAATTTCGATATTGCCGAGTTCTTCGTAAAGCGTTTCAACCTGCTCAATATGTGTCGCAGTGATGGTAATAGAAACCGAGTGGTAGTTGCCCTTGCTGCTTGGTTTTACTGACGGAGAGTAGTCACCGGGCGCATGGCGCTGTACCACTTCAACCACCTGATCAACCAGCTCAGGTTTCGCCAGACCCATTACTTTGTAGGTAAATGAGGTAGGGAATTCAAGCAGTTCGTTAAGTTTGGTTTTCATGTCAGCTCCGGCGTAACGTCAAAAAATAATAACTCCCACGTCAGGTGGGAGTTATCAGGATACTTAGTATATGGGGATCAAAATCACACTTTCAAGTGTTCAATTTTTAACCAAACCAGTGGTGGAACATCAATTTAATGTAATCAATGATTTTTCCGAAGAAATTGCCTTCAGGAATTTCTTGCAGGACCACCAGCGGACGCTGATCGATCGTTTTGCCATCCAGCTGGAAGTTGATCGTGCCCACAACCTGGTTTTTCTGCAGCGGGGCGTGCAGCTCGGTGCTGTTCAGTACGTAGCTGGCTTTCAGATCCTTCATACGACCACGCGGAATGGTCAGATAGAGATCTTTATCAACACCGAGTGAAGCACGGTCATTGTCGCCAAACCAGACGGGTTCAGATGCAAACTCTTTGCCTGCTTTCAGTGGGTTCACGGTTTCGAAGAAACGGAAGCCCCAGGTCAGCAGCTTCTTGCTTTCTGTTTCACGGCCTTTAAAGGTGCGGCCGCCCATCACGGCAGAGATCAGACGCATCTGACCTTCAGTGGCAGAGGCCACCAGGTTGTAACCCGCTTTGTCGGTGTGGCCAGTTTTGATGCCGTCAACGTTCAGGCTGTTATCCCACAGCAGACCGTTACGGTTGGTTTGACGAATACCGTTGAAGGTGAACTCTTTCTCTTTATAGATAGAGTATTCATTGGGGACATCGCGGATCAGCGCCTGACCAATCAGCGCCATGTCACGTGCGGAGCTGTACTGGCCTTCTGCATCCAGGCCGTGTACGGTCTGGAAATGGCTATTTTTCAGACCCAGCGCGTTCACGTAGCTGTTCATCAGGCCCACGAAGGCGTCCTGGCTACCGGCGGCGAAATCGGCCATTGCCACACAGGCGTCGTTACCCGACTGCAGGTTGATACCGCGAATCAGCTGGGAAACAGGAACCTGCATACCCGGCTTCAGGAACATCAGAGAGGAACCTTTGAAAACAGGGTTCCCGGTTGCCCACGCATCGTTACCGATGGTGACCAGATCCGATTCTTTGAATTTACCCGCCTTCATCGCCTGGCCGATAACGTAGCTGGTCATCATTTTGGTCAGGCTGGCCGGGTCACGGCGGGCATCGGCATTCTGTTCTGCCAGCACTTTGCCAGAGTTGTAATCGATCAGGATGTAGGATTCCGCGTCGATTTGCGGAACGCCAGGGATCATGGTCTTGATATTCAGGTCATCGGCGTGAGCTGCAGAGAGCGCAGCCGCGCAAAGGGCCGTGGTCAGCGCCATGCGCTGCACAAAACGAGCAGAAAAAGTGGTCTTCATGGTCAGAACTACGACATCCGTGATGGAATTAAAAAAAGTGCCTTACTATAGCAAATGCTATTCAGGCAGGCATCCGACTTTAAGCATGAGTTTGTGAATGCGTTTTACACAAACTGACAATTCGGATACCGCCGGTTAATTATTTTGCAACAGCGATAAATGACTGAAGCTGAGCTTCATTCTGCAGACGCTGCTGCAAGGATGCGGCCTGCGATTTGCTGGCAAACGGCCCCATCTGAATGCGCCAGACCGCACCGTTCTGCTCAACGCGTCCAGGTACGCCAAACTGCTGGCTCAGACGCTGCTGATACTGTTTGGCCCGGGCCTGATCGCTCACTGCACCGACCTGAACCACATAGCTGCCGCTGGCTGCTGTTGGAGCCGCCACCGCCGCACTTTGCGTGGCCGCGGGCGCCGTTACGGGAGCCGGCTGGGTTGCTGGCGCGGCAACGGGAGCAGGGGCTGGAGTAGGCTCACTGCCTTCCAGCACGCCCGAGGCTAAGGTCGTTGGGGCGCCAAGAAAACCGCTACTCTTTACCGGCGCGCCGGTAGAATCCTCGCTTTGCAGCGTATCATTACTGATCGGGCGTATTTCTCCCCCCGGCTGAGCAGGCTCTGCCGGAGACGAGACGCTTCCCATTCCGCCGTCAAGATTTGGGCGGTCAGGAAGGGCATAGGTCTGTTTTGCGACCGTCGTACACGCGGTTCCCGGCCCGGAGAGCGAACCATCCTGCGCGACGATAATCGGGTCAATACGGACCTTGGTGTTGTTCGAGGTGTTCAGGCGATCGGCAGACGCGCGCGACAGGGAAATCACCCGGTCATTCCCGTACGGGCCGCGGTCGTTGATGCGCACGACGATCATACGGCCGTTCGCCAGGTTGGTGATACGGGCGTAGCTCGGGATAGGCAGCGTCGGATGTGCTGCCGTCAGCTGCATTGGGTCGAACGCTTCCCCGGATGCCGTCAGGTTACTGCCTGGCTCGGCATCATAAATGGCGGCAAAGCCCGCCTGACTGAAACGGGAAGGGTCCTGAACAATTTTATAGCTTTTGCCGTCGCGCTCGTAATCCTGATTGGCACTGGCATTGAGCGGTTCATAAACGGGATCGGCACCGCTGATTTCAACGATCGGGCCATTACACACCGCAGGCTGCGGCGGCGCGACGGTTGCCTGTTGCTGACCATCATCACTTGTGCAGGCCGCAAGTAAACTTGCCGCAATGCAGATCCCCAGCCACTGCTTACGCATTCCGATCCCCTTATTTTTATACGCTTTTTGACAACATTTTTCTGTGGGTATGGATCGACATTACGATACCAAACCCGGCCATCAACACGATCAGTGCCGAGCCTCCGTAACTCACCAGCGGCAGCGGTACGCCTACCACCGGCAGAATACCACTCACCATACCAATATTTACGAAGACATAAACGAATAAAATCAGCATCAACCCGCCAGCCATGACGCGACCAAAGGTGGTTTGCGCGCGTGCTGCAATCCACAATCCACGCATGATCAGCAGTACATAAAGCGCCAGCAATATTAAGATGCCAACCAGTCCCAGTTCTTCCGCCAGTACGGCAAAGATAAAGTCGGTGTGGCGTTCCGGTAAAAATTCCAGCTGAGACTGCGTGCCGTGCAGCCAGCCTTTACCGCGCAGCCCGCCGGAGCCAATCGCAATCTTTGACTGAATAATATGATAGCCCGCGCCCAGCGGATCGGTTTCCGGATCGAGCAGCATCATAACGCGCTGGCGCTGGTAGTCATGCATCAGGAAGAACCACAGGATAGGAATGAAAGCCGCAATCAGCACCACCGCGATACCAATCAGGCGCCAGCTCAGTCCCGACAGGAACAGGACAAACAGGCCGGAGAGGGCAATAAGGATTGAGGTTCCCAGGTCAGGCTGTGCCGCAACCAGCAGCGTTGGCAGGAAAATCAGCACCAGCGCGATAGCGGTATTCTTCAGAGACGGCGGACAGACGTCGCGGTTGATAAAGCGTGCCACCATCAGTGGAACGGCGATTTTGGCAATTTCAGAGGGCTGGAAGCGGACAACGCCCAGATCCAGCCAGCGCTGCGCCCCTTTTGAAATGGCGCCAAACGCATCGACCGCAACCAGCAGAATAATACAGAAGATGTAGAGATAGGGCGCCCAGCCTTCGTAGACGCGCGGCGGGATCTGCGCCATCACCACCATGATAATTAGACCCATGGCGATCTGGCCGATTTTGCGCTCCATCATCCCGATGTCCTGGCCGCTGGCGCTCCAGATAACCAGCGCGCTGTAAACCAGCAGAGCCAGCAGGATCAGCAGCATGGCTGGGTCGATGTGGATTTTGTCCCACAGCGATTTTTTATTTGGATTATCCGTCATGATTATTGGTCCTCCGCCGCAGCGGCGGCCGGGTTTTCAGCCGGCAGTTCGGTGTTGTTATCACCCAGCATAATGTGGTCAAGGATCTGGCGCATGATGGTCCCTACTGCAGGCCCGGCACCGCCGTTCTCGAGAATCATCGCCACCGCGACCTGCGGGTTGTCATAAGGAGCAAATGCCGTCATCAGCTTATGGTCACGCAGACGTTCAGCAATGCGGTGCGCGTTATAGGTTTCATTGGCCTTAAGACCAAACACCTGCGCAGTACCGGACTTCGCCGCCACTTTGTACGGCGTCCCGGCGAAATACTTGTGTGCGGTACCGTTCGGGCGGTTTGCCACGCCGTACATACCGTCTTTCGCAATTTCCCAGAAGCCTGAATGTATGTCACCCACCGGGGCTTCATGCGGCTGGTTCCACGGCACTTTTTTGCCGTCTTCAACCGTACTCTGAAGCAGATGCGGCACTTTCACCACGCCGTCATTGATGAGGATCATCATGGCTTTGTTCATCTGAAGCGGCGTTGCCGTCCAGTAGCCCTGACCGATACCCACCGGAATGGTGTCGCCCTGATACCACGGTTTTTTAAAGCGCTTCAGCTTCCATTCGCGCGTCGGCATGTTGCCGGAGCGTTCTTCTGCAAGGTCAACGCCGGTATAGTGTCCGTAGCCGAATTTGCTCATCCATTCTGACAGGCGGTCGATCCCCATGTCATACGCCACCTGATAGAAGAAGGTATCCGCAGACTCCTCCAGCGATTTGGTGACGTTCAGATGACCGTGGCCCCATTTTTTCCAGTCACGATAGCGCTTATCTGAGCCAGGTAGCTGCCACCAGCCCGGGTCAAACAGGCTGGTATTACGGTTGATGACGCCGGCACTCAGCGCAGAAACCGCGACGTACGGTTTAACCGTTGATGCTGGCGGGTAAACCCCTTGCGTTGCACGGTTCACCAGCGGCGTGTTCGGATCGTTCAGCAGACCGGAATAGTCTTTACTGGATATGCCGTCAACGAAGAGGTTCGGGTCATAGCTAGGCATGGAGACCATCGCCAGGATGCCGCCGGTACGAGGATCGGTGACCACAACGGCTGCACGACTGCCCGCCAGCAGGGTTTCAATATACTGCTGAAGCTTGAGGTCGAGCGTCAGATAGACGTCATGCCCCGCCTGAGGCGGCACTTCTTTCAGCTGGCGGATCACGCGGCCACGGTTGTTAACCTCAACCTCTTCATAGCCGGTTTGCCCGTGCAGAACGTCTTCGTAGTAACGTTCGATCCCCAGCTTACCGATATCGTGCGTTGCGGCGTAGTTGGCCAGCTTGCCGTCTTTATCAAGACGGTCAACGTCTTTGTCGTTAATTTTGGAGACGTAGCCAATTACATGCGTTAGGGCGGAGCCGTAGGGATAGTAGCGACGCTTATAGCCCTTCACTTCCACGCCGGGGAAACGGTACTGGTTCACCGCAAAGCGGGCCACCTGAACTTCCGTCAGATTGGTTTTAACCGGAATGGAGGTAAAACGGTGGGAGCGGGCGCGCTCTTTTTTGAAGGCGGCGATATCGTCATCGTTAAGGTCGACAACGCTCTTTAGCGCTTCCAGCGTATCCTGAACGTTATCGACTTTTTCCGGCATCATCTCGATTTGATAGATGGTGCGGTTTAGCGCCAGCGGGGTGCCGTTACGATCGTAAATAATGCCGCGGCTGGGTGCGATAGGCACCAGCTTAATACGGTTTTCGTTTGAACGCGTCTGGTAGTCGGTAAAGCGGACAATTTGCAGATTATAAAGGTTGGCGATCAGCACGCCGGTAAGCAGCAAAATCCCGGTAAAGGCGACCAGCGCCCGGCGCACAAACAGCGCGGACTCAGCCGTATAGTCGCGAAAAGAATTCTGTAGTTTCATCCGCTGCTTAATCTACCCTGGTCAGTCATTACTCGCGGTGATAGGGGTGGTTGGTAGTAATGCTCCACGCGCGATACAGGCTTTCAGCCACCAGTACCCGAACGAGCGGGTGGGGAAGCGTCAGCGCGGAGAGGGACCAACTTTGTTCAGCCGCCGCTTTGCAGGCAGGGGATAACCCTTCTGGCCCGCCAATCAACAGACTGACGTCACGGCCATCCTGCTTCCAGCGCTCCAGTTCATGCGCCAGCTGCGGCGTATCCCAGGGCTTACCTGGAATATCGAGGGTGACGATGCGGTTCTTGCCTGCGGCAGCCAGCATCAGTTCGCCCTCTTTATCGAGAATACGTTTGATATCAGCGTTCTTGCCGCGCTTACCGGCGGGAATTTCCACCAGCTCGAACGGCATGTCTTTTGGAAAACGACGCAGATATTCAGTAAAACCGGTTTGTACCCAGTCCGGCATTTTGGTGCCGACGGCGACCAGCTGCAACTTCACGCATTAACCCCAGAGCTTTTCCAGCTCATACAGGCGACGGCTCTCGTCCTGCATGACGTGGACAATCACATCGCCGAGGTCGACCACCACCCAGTCAGCCGTCGCTTCACCTTCAACGCCCAGCGGCAACAGCCCTGCTGCACGCGATTCCTGAACCACGTGATCGGCAATTGAAACAACATGACGCGTCGATGTACCGGTGCAGATGATCATGCAGTCGGTAATACTGGATTTACCCTTAACGTCGATAGCGATGATGTCCTGACCTTTCAGGTCATCAATTTTGTCAATAACAAAATCCTGGAGTGCTTTACCCTGCAAGTTTTCCCCCTGGGGTGAATGAGATTGTAAAACTTTGAATTCGTAGCCAGACAGTATACCTGAACTCACGCCTGTGTCGGGACAAATGTCTCCGGTCGGGCTTCAGAAGGCGGGTATCATCCCACCCTCCGCCTGAGATTGCATCGCCATTTTTGTAAAACAATTTCTGTAAAGCAATTATCGGCGGGAAAGTCTGGCAGCGGAGAATAACAGTATGGCTTACCCTGTCAAGGCAGGATAAACAATAAGCCCCTTTTTATGCCCTCCGGCTATTCATCTGCGCTTTTCTGATACAAACCGTGCGCATGGATATAGGCTAACACCGGTGCGGGGAGCAGATCGTCACAGGCTAAACCCTGCTGTAAACGCTCACGAATGAGGGTCGCAGAGATATCGAACCACGGCGTTTCCGCCAGATAGATCTTCCCGGCAGGCTGATTGTGAAGATCTTCAACATTATCGGTGAGATGGTCTTCCAGCCACTGCTGGTACTGCGCTTCGCGCATGGTCAGCGGATAGCCCGGACGGCGGCAGACCAGCAAATGGCTGTTGTCCAGAATAGTTTCATACTGATGCCATGTGGGGAAATTCAGCAGGGAATCCTGGCCGATGATAAACGCCAGCGGCTGGTCTGGCCCTTGTTCGGCGCGCCACTCCTGAAGCGTCTGAGATGTCCAGGAGGGTGTGTCGCGACGCAGCTCACGCTCGTCAAGTCGGAAGAGGGGTTTATCCGCTATGGCAAGGGCAAGCATCTCTTTTCGCTGCTCGCTGGTCGCCTCGGGCTGTGGACGATGGGGCGGGACATTGTTGGGCATAATGGTGACGCGCTGAAGGCCGATCAGATTCGCCAGAATTTCAACCGGCTTCAGATGCCCGTAATGTACCGGGTCGAAGGTGCCGCCATATAAGGCCTGTAAAGAATGCATGCTATCCATCAATAAAAACGTCTGCCAGCGCCTTGTGGCAGAGCAGCAGAGAAAGGCTTTCCAGCTCCGCCCACACCGACTGGCCGTAATCTTGTTTTAACGTGAGCTCTGCGCGCATCAGAAGCTGTACAGCCTGACGAAGCTGTTCATGACTCAGGCGGTTGACGGCCTCTGTGGTCAAAGCCCGGCGATTTTGCCACACGCGGTGTTTATCAAACAGCGAACGCAGCGGCGTATGGGCAGACTGACGCTTGAGCGTAATCAGCAGCAGTAATTCGCGCTGCAGCGTACGCAGCAGAATAACGGGTTCGCTCCCTTCGAGACGCAGCTGTTGCAGAATATGCAGGGCGCGTTTGCTTTTCGCCGACAGCAGCGCGTCCACCCAGTGGAACGGCGTGAAGTGTGCCGCGTCGTTAACGGCCTGCTCGACGCGCGGCAAGGTCAGCTTGCCATCCGGCCAGAGCAGGGAGAGTCTGTCCAGCGCCTGTGCCAGTGCAAGCAGATTGCCTTCATAGCAGTAGCAGAGCAGTTGGTTCGCCGCATCATCCAGCTGAAGGTTGTTCTGCTTCGCTCTCGCTGCGACCCATTTTGGCAGATGCGCCTGTTCAGGCGTCTGACAGGTGACCTGCACCGCGTGGGCTGCGAGTTGGGTGAACCACGCCGCGTTTTCCTGCGCTTTGGTGAGCTTGTTACCGCGCACAATCAGCAGCAGATCGCTGTGAAGCAGGCTGACTAGCGTGGCCAGCTGTTCATTGATGGCCGCGTTAGGGCCGTTCTCCGGCAGCAGGATCTGAATAGTCTGGCGCGACGCAAAAAGGCTCATCGCCTGACAGAGTGAGAAGAGGGCATTCCAGTCGGTGCTGTTATCCAGCTGGACGGTGTGGTGTTCATCGAAGCCCTGAGAAGCGGCCTCATGCCGCACGGCATCAAGGCTTTCCTGAAGTAATAACGGATCGTTTCCAAGAAGCAGATACGCCGCGCGCAGCCCTTCTTTGAGCTGCGCGCGGAGTTGTTCAGGATACAGCCTGATCATCATTTACCCAGAGAGTTAGCAGCAGGAAGCGTGCCGGCAACCGGTTTTTCAACAATGTCAGAGCCTTGTTTGGTAGACGCTGCAATACTTGGCAGTTTACGGATTAGCTGTTCCGCCGCCTTGTCGTACATTTCGTTGATGATAATCTGCTGTTCGGCATCTTTTGCCAGCGCCGTCTGCGGGTTATCGAAGAACGAACGGTACACTTTCGTGCTGATCGGATAGATGTCTTTACCCGGGATCAGGACCGCTGCGCTGACCGTCAGCACCATCTGATATTCAGCTGTACGGCCATCCTGGAAGATAGAAGCGGTATCTCTCGACAGACCTCCTCCTATAATACGCAGAGACGGTACATCCTGGCGCAGCGTTTGTTTTTCAACAAGCTCAACGCCGTTCAGACGTAGCTGATTACGAATTGCCCGGCTGAGTGGGCCATTCGGATCTGATGAGTCGAAAATCATCGTTTTCATCTCAGCAGGCACCGCCGTGGTATTGCGCAGGTGCCATCCGCAGCCAGCGGTGACAAGCACCGCCAGTGATAAGAGTATTGTTGCCAGTTGTCGCACGTTTCCTCCCGCGCTTAGCCAACGACCAGATTGAGCAGTTTACCCGGTACGTAGATCACTTTACGTACGGTAACGCCCTCAAGATATTTTGCGACCAGAGGTTCCTGACCCGCGCGCTCGCGAACCTGTTCTTCGGTTGCATCGACCGCCACGGTAATTTTACCGCGGACTTTACCGTTCACCTGAACCACTACCAGCGTCGTGTTTTCCACCATCGCTGCTTCGTCAGCCTGCGGCCACGGCGCGTTGTCGATATCTCCTTCGCCTTTCAGCTCCTGCCACAGGGTGAAGCTAACGTGTGGAGTGAACGGGTTCAGCATGCGAACAACAGCCAGCAGTGCTTCACGCATTAAGGCGCGATCCTGCTCACCGTCCTGCGGGGCTTTCGCCAGCTTGTTCATCAGTTCCATAATAGCCGCAATTGCGGTATTGAAGGTCTGACGACGACCAATATCATCGGTTACTTTTGCAATCGTTTTATGAACATCACGACGCAGCGCCTGCTGATCTTCAGTCAGTGCGGCGGCGTTCAGCGCTGGGGCATCACCCAGAGCAGTATGTTCGTAAACCAGTTTCCAGACGCGTTTCAGGAAACGGTTAGCGCCTTCAACGCCAGATTCCTGCCACTCCAGAGTCATATCAGCCGGAGAGGCAAACATCATGAACAGACGAACGGTGTCTGCACCGTAGCGCTCAACCATCACCTGTGGGTCGATACCGTTGTTTTTCGACTTGGACATCTTGCTCATGCCGGTATAAACCAGTTCATGACCTTCGGCGTCTTTCGCCTTCACGATACGGCCTTTCTCGTCGCGCTCGACAATGGCATCAACCGGAGAAACCCAGTTACGCTCGCCGTTGGCGCCGACGTAATAGAATGCATCTGCCAACACCATGCCCTGGCACAGTAGCTGTTTGGCCGGTTCGTCAGAGTTCACCATGCCCGCATCGCGCATCAGCTTGTGGAAGAAGCGGAAGTAGAGCAGGTGCATGATGGCGTGTTCAATGCCGCCGATGTAGATATCTACCGGCAGCCAGTAGTTTGCCGCTTTGGAATCCAGCATGCCTTCCTGATACTGCGGGCAGGTGTAGCGCGCATAGTACCAGGATGATTCCATAAAGGTGTCAAAGGTGTCGGTTTCACGCAGCGCAGGCTGACCGTTGACGGTGGTTTTTGCCCACTCAGGATCGGCTTTGATCGGGCTGGTGATGCCGTCCATGACGACGTCTTCCGGCAGGATCACCGGCAGCTGATCTTCCGGCGTTGGCATCACGGTGCCATCTTCCAGCGTCACCATTGGGATTGGTGCACCCCAGTAACGCTGACGGGATACGCCCCAGTCGCGCAGACGGAAGTTAACCTTACGCTCACCCACGCCCAGAGAGGCCAGCTTATCGGCGATGGCGTTGAAGCCCTCTTCGAAGCTCAGACCGCTGAACTCGCCGGAGTTGAACAAGGTACCTTTTTCGGTCAGCGCTTGTTCAGACAGGTCTGGTTCTGAACCGTCAGCCGCCAGGATAACAGGCTTGATGGTCAGGCCATATTTGGTGGCAAATTCGTAGTCGCGCTGATCGTGACCCGGAACGGCCATCACGGCGCCTGTGCCGTATTCCATCAGTACGAAGTTGGCGGCCCAGACAGGGATCGCTTCGCCAGTCAGCGGGTGAATGGCTTTAAAGCCGGTATCAACGCCTTTTTTCTCCATCGTTGCCATATCGGCTTCGGCCACTTTGGTGTTGCGGCACTCGTCGATGAAGGTGGCCAGTTCCGGATTGTTTTCTGCCGCTTTCTGCGCCAGCGGGTGACCTGCGGCCACGGCCAGGTAGGTCGCGCCCATGAAGGTGTCCGGACGGGTGGTGTAGACGGTCAGGGTCTGGTCGTAGTTCTCAACGTTGAAGGTAATTTCTACGCCTTCAGAACGGCCGATCCAGTTGCGCTGCATGGTTTTAACGGTATCTGGCCAGTGGTCCAGGTTATCCAGATCGTTCAGCAGCTCATCAGCGTAAGCGGTGATTTTGATAAACCACTGTGGGATCTCTTTACGCTCAACTTTAGTGTCGCAGCGCCAGCAGCAGCCATCAATAACCTGTTCGTTCGCGAGAACGGTTTGGTCGTTCGGACACCAGTTAACGGCAGAAGTCTTCTTATACACCAGCCCTTTTTTGTACAGCTCGGTGAAGAACTTCTGCTCCCAGCGATAGTATTCTGGCGTACAGGTTGCCAGCTCGCGGCTCCAGTCATAGCCAAAGCCCAGCATTTTGAGCTGGTTTTTCATGTACGCGATGTTGTCGTACGTCCACGGTGCCGGCGCCGTATTATTTTTTACCGCCGCGCCTTCCGCAGGAAGACCGAACGCATCCCAGCCGATAGGCTGGAGCACGTTTTTGCCGAGCATGCGCTGGTAACGCGCAATCACATCGCCGATGGTGTAGTTACGCACGTGGCCCATGTGTAGTCGACCAGAAGGATAGGGAAGCATCGACAGGCAGTAATACTTCTCTTTGCTCTCGTCTTCGGTTACTTCAAAGGTGCGCTTCTCGTCCCAGTGTTGCTGGACTTTTGATTCTATCTCTTCCGGGCGGTATTGCTCTTGCATGGCAGCCAGTGGTCCTGTTTTCAATACAGCTACAAATGTAGCCAATGGATGTGGTAATTCAGATCCGCATAGCATAGCCCAAACGCCCGCGTCAAAACAGCCTTTCGCACAAATGCGCTTTGCAGGAATTTACCGGGTCTGTGCTTCACCTGACAAAGCGGCGATGAAATAAGGTCTATTATTAGAAATAGTTACTTACCCGGGAGGCAAAATGATGAACAAGGTTGCTCAATTTTACCGCGAACTGGTGGCGACACTGACGGAACGGCTGCGTAACGGCGAGCGCGATATCGATGCGCTGGTGGAGCAGGCGCGTGCCCGCGTGTCGCAAACGGGTGAGTTAACGCGAACCGAAGTGGAAGAGGTGACGCGTGCCGTGCGTCGCGATCTGGAGGAGTTCGCGCGCAGCTACCAGGAGAGCCAGGAGGAGGTCACGGACAGCGTTTTCATGCGGGTGATCAAAGAGAGCCTGTGGCAAGAGCTGGCCGACATCACGGATAAAACGCAGCTGGAATGGCGCGAGGTCTTTCAGGATTTGAACCACCACGGTGTGTACCACAGCGGTGAGGTGGTCGGGCTGGGAAATCTGGTGTGCGAGAATTGCCACCACCATATTGCGGTCTATACGCCGGACGTGCTGCCGCTGTGTCCGAAATGCGGCCACGATCAGTTCCAGCGTCGGCCGTTTGAGCCCTAAGTAAAGCGCAGGTTTGCGCCCTCTCCCTGTGGGAGAGGGCCGGGGTGAGGGCATCAGGCCGCACTACGCACTATAGTAAGCCAGCCTCTCCGCCAGCAAATCCACAAACGCCTCCCGGTCAATATCCACCATCACCGTGGTATTCGGTTTATTCCCCGTCAGAGAGTAGTAGTCCACCACCGTCATGCCTTGGGTGTATTTCCCCTGCGTTTCGACGCCAACCCATCTGTGAACCGTAGTAAACATCTCCGGTTTTAACAGCCAGGCAATGGTGCACGGATCGTGCAGCGGCGCGCCGTGGAAGCCCCACTTCTCGGCTTTGTGATACTCCATAAAGAAGTCGAGCAGCTCAGCCACGGTTGTCGCGACTGGATTACCCACGGCACGGAAGCGCTCAATGTCGTCTGCCATAATCTGTGCGCGATGGGTCACGTCCAGCCCTGCCATCACAACTGGCAAGCCTGACTGGAACACAATCTCCGCCGCTTCCGGGTCGACAAAAATGTTGAATTCTGCGGACGGCGTCCAGTTTCCCAGCCCCATGGCTCCGCCCATGATGACGATACGGGCGATTTTACCGTGCAGTTCAGGATGGCAGTTCAGCAGCAGCGCGACGTTGGTTTGCGGTCCCGTTGCCACCAGCGTGACGGGCTCCGCGCTCTCGCGCAGCACCTTCGCCATCAGCTCCACGGCGGTACAGTTTTGCGGCGTAAAGCCCGGCTCCGGCAGTACCGGACCGTCCAGCCCGCTTTCACCATGCACGTTATCCGCGATAATTAATTCACGCATCAGGGGCTTGAGGGCGCCACCGGCGACGGGAATATCGGTGCGCCCAAGCAGCGTCAGCATGCGCAAAACGTTACGCAGGGTTTTATCCGGCGTCTGGTTTCCGGCGGAAGAGGTGACGGCTTTGACGTCGAGTTCAGGGGAGGCAAGTGCAAGAACGAGCGCGATCGCGTCATCATGACCCGGATCGCAATCGAAAATGATAGGTTGTGCCATAGCGTTCTCCATTCATAGCGTTATTTTGTGACAAGGTTAACGCTGCAATGTGACGCCGAATAGACAAAGAGAGTTAAAGCGTGAAGCAGTGCGCAATCCGCAGATTGCGCACCGGGAAGATTAATGCAGGATTTTGGCGAGGAAATCTTTCGCACGTTCAGATTTCGGGTTGGCGAAGAACTCCTCTTTCGGAGAATCTTCGACAATTTTCCCTTCGTCCATAAAGATCACGCGGTTGGCCACCTTACGGGCGAAGCCCATTTCGTGGGTCACAACCATCATGGTCATCCCTTCGTGCGCCAGCTCGACCATTACGTCCAGCACTTCGTTGATCATCTCTGGATCGAGCGCCGACGTGGGCTCATCAAACAGCATCGCCACCGGATCCATGCACAGCGCGCGGGCGATCGCCACACGCTGCTGTTGGCCGCCGGAGAGCTGCGCCGGGAACTTATCGGCATGCGCCGAGAGCCCAACGCGTTCCAGGAGCTTAAGGCCTTTCTCGCGCGACGCTTTTTTATCACGCTTTAGCACTTTTACCTGAGCCAGCGTCAGGTTCTCAATAATGGAGAGGTGTGGGAACAGCTCAAAATGCTGGAACACCATGCCAACGTGAGAGCGAAGCTGGGCGAGATTGGTTTTCTTGTCGTTGACTTTGGTGCCGTTGACGACGATCTCACCCTGCTGGACCGGCTCCAGTCCGTTAACGGTTTTGATCAGCGTCGATTTACCGGAACCGGACGGCCCGCACACCACTACCACGTCACCTTTTTTTACCTCGGTGGAGCAGTCTGTCAGCACCTGAAAGTGCCCATACCATTTAGAAACATTTTTCAGGGAAATCATTATACCGTCCTTTTCTTCAGCCAGCTGACCAACAGCGACGCGCTTAAACTAATCACAAAATAGACCGCACCCGCAAAGAGCACCATCTCAACCTGCGTACCATCACGCTCACCGATGGTTGACGCGGTACGGAAGAAGTCTGCCAGGCTCAGCACGTAGACCAGCGAGGTATCCTGGAACAACACGATACCCTGGGTAAGCAGGAGCGGAACCATGGCGCGAAACGCCTGCGGCAGAATAATGAGCTGCATGGACTGCCAGTGCGTCATCCCCAGGGCCAGCGCGGCGCTGGATTGCCCACGGGAGATACTCTGAATGCCCGCTCGGATAATCTCAGAGTAGTAAGCGGCCTCAAACATTGAGAACGCCACCATGGCGGAGATCAGACGGATATCGGTTTTCGGCGACAGCCCCAGCACGTTTTGCAGGAAGCCGGGCACGATCAGGTAAAACCACAGCAGCACCATTACCAGCGGGATGGAGCGGAACACGTTAACGTAGGCGGTCGCAAACCATGCGAGCGGCTTAAAGCTCGACAGGCGCATGACGGCCAGCAGGGTGCCCCAGACGATACCGACGATGATGGCAATGACGGTGATTTTTAAGGTAATCATCAGTCCATCAAGCAGGTAAGGCATGGATGGAACGACAGAACTCCAGTCAAATTCGTACATTATTTGCCCCCCATGTTGCCCGGCAGGCGAATTTTGCGTTCAACCAGGTTCATCACCAGCATGATGAAAGCGTTAATCAGAACATACGCGAGCGTGATCGCGGTGAAGGATTCCCACGCGTGAGCGGAGTAATCCAGCAGTTTGCCCGCCTGCGCGGCCATATCGACCAGGCCGATAGTCGAGGCGATGGCCGAGTTTTTCACCAGGTTCATCATCTCTGAGGTCATCGGTGGAACGATAACGCGGTAGGCGTTTGGCAGCAGCACGTAGCGGTAGGTTTGGGGCAGCGTCAGGCCCATCGCCAGGCCCGCATTTTTTTGTCCGCGCGGCAATGACTGAATGGCGGCACGCACCTGCTCGCAAACGCGCGCAGCGGTAAACAGCCCCAGACACATCATGGAGGAGACAAAGAACTGCACGTTCGGATCCAGTTCAGACTTGAACCACATGCCAATATTTTCCGGCAGCAGTTCCGGGATAACCAGATACCAGGTAAAGAATTGCACGATCAGCGGAACGTTACGGAACAGTTCCACATACAGGGTGCCAAGTGTTGAAAGAAAGCGGTTAGGGACGGTGCGCAGAATACCGAACAAAGAACCGACAAGAAACGCGATAATCCACGCCGTTATCGATAATGCCACGGTGACCTGAAAGCCGCTCCACAGCCAGCCAAGATAGGTGGTGTTGCCGAACGGGGCTTGTTGCAGGAATATGCCCCAGTTCCAGTCGATTGACATAATAAACTCCAGAAAAAAAAGGGTAGCAGCGCTACCCTCGAAGATTGGTGAGAAGCTCATTTTTCGCGCTGAGTGGGGAACGACCACTCAACGTATAGTCTGTCCATGCTTCCCGACAATCGAGAGGGCAGGAGATCCCGCCCCTGTTGTTCTAATTAGTTAAGAGCCTTGTCATTTGGAGATTTGAACAGCGCTTTCATGTCGTCAGACAGTTCAAAATTCATGTTCAGGTTTTTCGGTGGAATCGGGTTCTTGAACCATTTGTCGAACCATTTTTCCGCTTCGCCGGAGGTCTGCACCTGAGCGATGGTGTCATCGATCAGCTTTTTAAACTGCGGATCGTCTTTACGCAGCATACAGCCGTAGGCTTCTTTCGACTGCGCGGTACCGACGATATCCCAGTTGTCTGGTTTTTTCGCTTTCGCACGCTCGCCCGCCAGCAGGGCGTCATCCATCATAAACGCGACGGCACGGCCGCTTTCCAGGGTACGGAAGGAGTCGCCATGGTCTTTCGCGCTGATGATGCGCATGTCCATTTTCTTCTCGTCGTTCAGCTTGTGGAGCAGCACTTCTGACGTGGTACCGGAGGTAACAACGACCGCTTTACCTTTCAGGTCAGCGAAGTCTTTGATCTCACCGCCTTTCTTCGTCAGCAGGCGGGTACCCACGACAAAGATGGTGTCAGAGAAAGCAGCCTGTTTCTGACGCTCCAGGTTGTTAGTGGTGGAGCCACACTCGAAGTCAAAGGTGCCGTTTTGCAGCAGTGGAATACGGTTCTGTGAAGTGATTGGGATCAGCTTCACCTGCAGGTCAGGTTTGTTCAGCTTTTTCTTCACGGCTTCAACGATGGCGTTGGAGTAATCCTGTGAATAGCCCACGACTTTTTGCGTGTTGTCGTAGTAAGAGAACGGGACAGAAGATTCACGGTGGCCGACCACGATAACGCCGTTTTTGGCAATCTTGTCGAGAGTACTGCCTGCTGCAGGCGCATCTTCAGCGTGAACCACGCCTGCAGACATTCCCATAACCAGCATTGCTGTGGCCAGTTTACGTAATTGCATACCCAACTCCTTTTTTATCAGCGCCAGTGACGCATTGATACCCATTGTGATGTTGTTATATCTCGCGCAATGCGAGTGCAGTGTTATGCAAGCTTGTTAACATTTAGTCTGGCTTAATGTAAAGATTTTGCTGCGTTATTGTTTATTTTTGCGAAGCGCGCCGCACCATTCAGAGGCAAATATCTCCCGTTGCACCGTTACGGTGCTGCCGGTGATCTACGCTGGTGCGACAAAGTTGCACGTTAAGCCAAACTGCGTTTACCTGAATAAACAAAGCAATAGGCGTGCCAGTTTTAAGATTTGGGAGGGATTGCCGGGTAAGGCGTAGCCGCCACCCGGCAACAGAAGGGAAGGTTATTTACGACGCTGGCGCAGGCTCATCAGCACCGCGCCAAAGCCGAATAGCGCGGTCAGGATCCACAGCGGCCAGTTGCCGGTGCGCGCATATGGCGTCAGGCCTGTGGTTGGCGTGACATTCGTGGTCAGCACCTCTCGGGTAAACTGCGGGATCATCGCCTGGATTTCACCCTGCGGACCAATCACAGCGGTGATGCCGTTGTTGGTGCTGCGCAGCAGCGGACGCGCCAGCTCCAGAGAGCGCATACGTGCCATCTGGAAGTGCTGCCACGGGCCGATAGACTTACCAAACCAGGCATCGTTGGAGATGGTCAGCAGATAGTCTGTATCAGGGCGGAAGTTATCGCGCACCTGCTCGCCGAGGATGATTTCGTAGCAGATAGCCGCCGTCAGGGCTGCGCCGTGCGCGTGCAGCTGAGGCTGTACGTACGGGCCGCGGCTGAAGGAGGACATCGGCAGGTCGAAGAACGGGGCCAGCGGGCGCAGAATCGACTCCAGCGGGACAAATTCACCGAACGGCACCAGATGGTTCTTGTTGTACCGGTCACTGGAGTGGTAGCTGTATTCGCTGTCTTTTCCGAGCGTAATGATGGTGTTGTAGGTGTCGTAGCGGTTCTGCTGATTCAGACGCGCATCGACAATCCCGGTGATTAGCGTGCTGCCACGAGAGAGCAGCAGGTCGTTCATCATGTTGAGGAACGGCTGCTGATTGATTTCCAGATCGGGAATGGCAGACTCCGGCCAGATAATCAGCTGCGATTTACCCATCACCTCTTCGGTGGCGTTGGCGTAGATCTTCAGCGTGTTCAGCAGCTCTTTCTCGTCCCACTTCATGGACTGCGGGATATTCCCCTGCACCATGGAAACCTGCATGGCGCGCGCGGGCTCAGGCGTGAACCACTGGATATAGCGCAGCGGGAAGGGAAGGGCGAACAGCACCAGCGCCATAACCAGCGGCTTCCAGCCGCGCGTGACCAGCGTCAGGACCAGCAGGCCGCTCACCACCATCAGCAGGAAGTTGATGGCCTCAACGCCCATTACCGGCGCCAGGCCTTTAAGCGGGCCGTCAATCTGACTGTAGCCGAACTGCAGCCACGGGAAGCCGGTCAGCACCCAGCCGCGCAGGAATTCCGTGATTTGCCAGACCACCGGTGCGGCAATGGCGACGCGCAGCCAGCTGGTTTTGGGCCACAGGCGAGAAAGGATGCCGGCGAACAGACCGGTATAGAGCGAGAGATACGCGGCGAGCAGTACCACCAGGAAGACGTTAACCGGGCCCGGCATACCGCCAAACTGGGCGATGCTGACGTAGACCCAGTTAATACCTGAGCCAAACAGCCCCAGTCCCCAGAAGTAGCCAATAGCGGCAGCCTGTACCGGACGACGATGCAGGGTCAGACCCTGAAGCCCCATCAGGGAGAGTATGGCCGCAGGCCAGATGTCGTAAGGAGAAAAAGCCAGCGTACCGCTGGCTCCGAGTAACAGCGCCAGCAGCAAACGGACGCGCTGGCGTTCAAGCAATGGGGCAAATGCCATTTACATTAATCTTCCAGTTTTGGCACCGGTGAGTCGTCCGGCGTTCTGACATGAACCTGTATAATACGTCGGCTGTCGGCCATTGCCACTTTGAACTGGTAACCGTCGATGTCAACGGTCTCACCGCGCGCAGGGAGGTGGCCAAAGGCCTGCATCACCAGCCCGCCAATGGTATCGACCTCTTCATCGCTGAAGTGGGTCCCGAAGGCGTCGTTGAAGTCCTCAATGGAGGCCAGCGCGCGCACGGTCCAGGTGTGGCGGCTGAGCTGACGGAAGTCGATATCCTCTTCTTCGTCGTACTCGTCTTCGATTTCGCCCACGATCAGCTCAAGAATATCCTCGATCGTGACCAGACCGGAGACGCCACCAAATTCATCAATAACAATCGCCATGTGGTAACGCTGAGAGCGAAACTCTTTCAGCATCCGATCCACACGTTTACTTTCCGGCACAACCACGGCCTGGCGTAACACTTTTTCCATGCTGAAGGCTTCGGCATCGCTGCGCATAAACGGCAGCAGATCTTTCGCCATTAAAATCCCTTCGATGTGATCTTTATCTTCGCTGATGACCGGGAAACGCGAGTGGGCGGATTCGATGATCACATCGAGGCACTCGTCCAGGGTCTGGTTACGTTTCAGGGTGATCATCTGCGAGCGGGGGATCATGATATCGCGAACGCGCTGGTCGGCGATGTCCATAACCCCTTCGAGCATTTCGCGCGTATCTTCGTCGATAAGGTCGTTCTGCCCGGAGTCACGAATCAGCTCCAGCAGTTCATCACGGTTTTTGGGTTCGCCGTGGAAAAGCTGGTTCAGAATGAGGGAGAAAAATCCCTTTTTACTGGTTGTCGTGTCGCTACTGTGTGAATTGTCGTCGCTCATGGCGTTTGTTAAGGGTTCTCTTGTTAGTTCAACGTTTACCGCCACGCGATATCCTTTCGTGGCGGCAGGGGAGTCAGTCAGGTGACGGACTATTCTTTCTCGGCAATGTACGGATCCTCATAGCCCAGAGCAAGCATTATCTCTGTCTCGAGGGACTCCATCTCTTCCGCTTCGTCATCTTCAATGTGATCGTAGCCGAGCAGATGCAGACTGCCGTGTACCACCATATGCGCCCAGTGGGCCTCAAGCGGCTTTTGCTGCTCTTTCGCTTCCTGTTCAACCACCTGACGGCAGATGATCAGATCGCCCAGCAGCGGCATCTCGATACCCGGCGGCGCTTCGAACGGGAAAGAGAGCACGTTGGTCGGCTTATCTTTCCCGCGATAGGTCAGGTTAAGCTCATGGCTTTCCGCTTCATCCACCAGGCGAATCGTAACTTCTGATTCTTCCTGAAACTGAGGAATAACGGCATCCAGCCATTTCTGAAACTGTGCCTCATCTGGCATGCCGGAATTGTCTTCACAGGCCAGCTGTAAATCGAGGATCACCTGACTCATTTCTGTTCTTGCTCCTGCGCTTCGCGCTTACGTTCTGCGGCCAGTTCGGCCTTACGCTTCTGATCCGCCTCTTCCCAGGCTTCATAGGCGTTTACGATACGCGCGACCACCGGGTGGCGTACCACGTCTTCACTGTGGAAGAAGTTAAAGCTGATTTCGTCGACCTCGGCCAGCACCTCGATGGCGTGGCGCAGGCCGGATTTGGTGCTGCGCGGCAGGTCGATCTGGGTGACGTCGCCGGTGATGACCGCTTTCGAGTTAAAGCCGATACGCGTCAGGAACATCTTCATCTGTTCGATGGTGGTGTTCTGGCTCTCATCGAGAATGATGAACGCATCGTTCAGCGTACGGCCGCGCATGTAGGCGAGCGGGGCAACTTCGATAACGTTACGCTCAATGAGCTTCTCGACCTTCTCAAAGCCCAGCATTTCGAACAGCGCATCGTATAAAGGACGCAGATACGGGTCGACCTTCTGGCTCAGATCGCCCGGCAGGAAGCCCAGCTTTTCGCCCGCTTCAACGGCCGGACGGGTCAGCAGAATTCGACGGATCTCCTGGCGTTCCAGCGCATCGACCGCCGCGGCAACGGCCAGATAGGTTTTACCCGTGCCCGCCGGCCCCACCCCGAAGGTGATGTCGTGGTCGAGGATATTGGCGATGTACTGTGCCTGGTTTGGCGTACGCGGCTTAATGACGCCACGTTTCGTCTTGATATTGATTGCCTTACCGTAGTCCGGAACGCTTTCCGCGCTTTGCTCAAGCACGCGCGCCTCTTTAATAGCGAGGTGAATTTGTTCCGGTTCGATATCCTGAATTTCGCCGCGCATGGGGGAGGTGTCGACATACAGGCTACGCAGAATGTCCGCAGCGGCATTGACGCAGATAGGGCGTCCGGTAAGTTTGAAATGATTATCGCGACGATTGATTTCGATACCCAGACGTCGCTCCAGTTGTTTGATGTTGTCATCAAACGGCCCACACAGGCTCAGCAGGCGAGCGTTGTCTGCTGGCTCAAGGCTAATTTCACGCGTATCTATGTTCAAACTGTTCCTCTTTGATTGGTTAACTGACCCGCTGCCACACGGCGTAATAAAACGGTCATTACCGAAATTATTCACGCCACAGAATAAAGGCGCAAGCGTTGCGGAAGATATTGGGGACGATGAGAGGAAATACAAGGCCTGCCGGAAGGGCAGGCCAGAAGGATTATGGCTGGTAAATCCCAACGCCAGAATCGTTTTCTTTGCGAGTACGAGAGATGACGGATTCCGGTGACTCGGCAATACGCAGGCCCATTTCATCCTCGGTGCGGACCACTTTCGCGCGCAGCGAGTTGGTCAGCACTTCGATAATCTCGACGTCCACGAATTTACCGATCATATCCGGAGTGCCTTCAAAGTTCACCACGCGGTTGTTTTCAGTACGACCGGACAGCTCCATAATGCTCTTACGGGAAGTGCCTTCCACCAGAATGCGCTGAACGGTGCCGAGCATGCGGCGGCTCCACGCGTTGGCCTGCTGGTTAATACGTTCCTGCAGAATATACAGACGTTGCTTTTTCTCTTCTTCCGGCACATCGTCAACCATATCGGCCGCCGGTGTCCCGGGACGCGCAGAGAAGATGAAGCTGTAGCTGACGTCAAAATTCACTTCGCCGATGAGCTTCATGGTGCGCTCGAAGTCATCAGCGGTTTCGCCAGGGAAGCCGACGATAAAGTCAGAGCTAATCTGGATATCCGGACGCGCTTCACGCAGCTTGCGAATGGTGGACTTATATTCCAGCACCGTATGCGGGCGGCCCATCAGGTTCAGCACGCGGTCAGAGCCGCACTGAATCGGCAGGTGCAGGAAGCTCACCAGCTCTGGCGTATCGCGATAGACGTCAATGATGTCATCGGTAAACTCCATCGGATGGCTGGTGGTAAAGCGAATGCGGTCGATGCCGTCAATCGCGGCCACCAGGCGCAGCAGCTCAGCAAAGCTGCCGGTGGTACCGTCGTAGTTTTCCCCGCGCCAGGCGTTAACGTTCTGGCCCAGCAGGTTAACTTCGCGAACGCCCTGCGCGGCAAGCTGTGCGATTTCAAACAGAATATCGTCTGCCGGACGGCTGACTTCTTCACCACGGGTGTAAGGCACCACGCAGTACGTGCAGTATTTGTTGCAGCCCTCCATGATGGAGACGAAGGCGGTTGGGCCATCGGCTCGCGGCTCTGGCAGACGGTCGAATTTTTCGATTTCCGGGAAGCTGACGTCAACGACCGGGCTACGGTTGCCGCGAACCTGATTGATCATCTCCGGCAGGCGGTGCAGGGTCTGAGGACCAAAGACAATATCCACATACGGGGCTCTCTGGCGGATCAGCTTGCCTTCCTGCGACGCGACGCAGCCGCCCACCCCGATGATCAGGTCCGGATTTTTTCGTTTGAGAAGTTTCCAGCGCCCTAATACGTGAAAGACTTTTTCCTGCGCTTTTTCACGAATCGAACAGGTGTTCAGCAGCAGCACGTCCGCTTCTTTCGCATTTTCAGTCAGCTGGTATCCGTGGGTGGTATCCAGCAGATCGGCCATCTTGGATGAATCGTATTCGTTCATCTGACAGCCCCAGGTTTTTATATGGAGTTTTTTAGTCATCGACTTGCTCAGCTCAGGATTGCAAGCCGCGTATTGTAATGCTTTGGTGGGGTTGTGACCAGTATGAAGGTTGTGTGTCTCAGGACCGCAAAAATCCGGTAAACTTAAGGGATTCTCCAATAAGGAAAATTGACCATGACACTCCTACACACCGAAGTTGCCGTTGTCGGCGGCGGTATGGTCGGCGGCGCGCTGGCGCTGGGGCTGGCGAAGCAGGGATTTGAGGTAACGATAATTGAACAGGCTGCTCCGCCGGCCTTCGATCCCGCTAGCAAACCTGATGTGCGCATATCCGCGATCAGCGCGGCGTCCGTCGATCTGCTGCGCGGGCTGGGCGTCTGGGAGGCGGTGCTGGAAATGCGCGCGCACCCCTATAGCCGTCTTGAAACCTGGGAGTGGGAAAATGCCCACGTCGCGTTTGATGCCGCTGAGCTGAAGCTGCCGCGCCTGGGCTATATGGTGGAAAACAACGTGCTCCAGCGGGCGCTCTGGCAGTCGCTGGAGGCGCATCCGCAGGTGACGCTGCGCGTGCCTGCGTCGCTTAAGGCGCTGCATCCTCACGAGAGTGGGTATTTACTGACGCTCGATAGCGGCGATGAGCTGGCCGTGAAGCTGGTCATTGGGGCGGACGGTGCTAACTCGCAGGTTAGACAGATGGCGGGAATTGGGATTCATGCCTGGCAGTATGAGCAGTCCTGCATGCTGATTACCGTCGAGTGCGAGAATGCACCGGGCGAGAGTACCTGGCAGCACTTTACCCCGAATGGCCCGCACGCCTTTTTACCGCTGTTCGATAACTGGGGATCGCTGGTGTGGTACGACAAACCGGCGCGCATTCGCCAGCTGCAGGGGCTTTCAATGGAGCAATTGCAGCGGGAAATCCGCCTGCACTTCCCGAGCCGTCTGGGCAACGTCACGCCGGTCGCTGCCGGGGCGCTCCCCCTCACGCGACGTCACGCTTTGCAGTATGCCCGTGAAGGGCTGGCGCTGGTGGGCGATGCGGCACACACCATTCATCCGCTGGCCGGGCAGGGGGTCAACCTGGGGTATCGTGATGTCGATGCGTTACTGGATGTGCTGGGCAGTGCCCGCGGACACGCGGAAAACTGGGCCAGCCATCAGGTCCTGAAGCGTTATCAGACGCGACGCATGGCGGATAACTTTATCATGCAGTCGGGGATGGATCTGTTCTATGCCGGGTTCAGCAATGATTTAGCCCCGGTGCGCATTCTGCGTAATCTTGGATTGATGGCAGCGGAGCGTGCCGGTGGTCTGAAGCGTCAGGCGCTGAAATACGCCCTGGGACTTTAATATTGATGCCCTCTCCCCGTGGGAGAGGGCATCAGGCTACTCGATTCTGAACAACAAAAACAAAAAAGCCCGCAGAGCGGGCTTTTTTGTTACTTAAGTGGCTGGGGTGCAGGGATTCGAACCCCGGAATGCTGGTATCAGAAACCAGAGCCTTACCGCTTGGCGACACCCCAATTGCGTTAAACAGACTGCTTAACGACTTTTTAAATTGGCTGGGGTACGAGGATTCGAACCTCGGAATGCCGGAATCAGAATCCGGTGCCTTACCGCTTGGCGATACCCCAACAATTTGTTTTGATTACCGAAAAATCGACAATCTTAATTTGGTGGCTACGACGGGATTCGAACCTGTGACCCCATCATTATGAGTGATGTGCTCTAACCAACTGAGCTACGTAGCCAGTACTGCAATCTTCGATGGCTGGGGTACCTGGATTCGAACCAGGGAATGCCGGTATCAAAAACCGGTGCCTTACCGCTTGGCGATACCCCAATACCGCGGAGAACCGCAAAATCGAAGAAGTATGGCTGGGGTACCTGGATTCGAACCAGGGAATGCCGGTATCAAAAACCGGTGCCTTACCGCTTGGCGATACCCCATCCGTGCAACGCTTACCCGGGAATGGTGCGGGAGGCGAGACTTGAACTCGCACACCTTGCGGCGCCAGAACCTAAATCTGGTGCGTCTACCAATTTCGCCACTCCCGCAAAAAAGATGGTGGCTACGACGGGATTCGAACCTGTGACCCCATCATTATGAGTGATGTGCTCTAACCAACTGAGCTACGTAGCCATCTTTTTTCGCGTTACCTTATCGGCGTTGCGGGGCGCATTATGCGTATAGACCCTTGCAGCGTCAACACCTTTTTCAACGAAAATAGCCGGAATGTGACTGTTTGGTTAGGTTGCGAACAGCGTGACCGAATATTCGGCAATTATTGGTTATTAATCAGATTTAGGCGGTGAAATGTGAGGCAAAAAAAACAGGCCCCTGAGGGGCCTGATTGCGATCTAGGTGATTATTTGTAGGCTGACTGGTGAACGCCTACCGCGCGTCCTGATGGATCGTTCATGGATTTGAACGATTCATCCCATTCAATCGCTTTGGCAGAAGAGCAGGCGACGGAAGGGCCACCCGGTACGCACTCCGCAGCACTCGGCACCGGGAACAATTCTTCAAAAATTTCACGGTAGAGATACGCTTCTTTCGAGCCCGGCGTGTTGTACGGGAAGCGGAAGCTTGCGGTTTCCAGCTGTTGATCAGAAACCTGTTTCGCCGCGACCTCTTTCAGGGTGTCGATCCAGCTATAGCCTACACCATCGGAGAACTGCTCTTTCTGACGCCATGCGACGCTCGCCGGCAGGTAGGATTCAAAACATTCGCGCAGGATATGTTTTTCCATTTTGCCGTTGCCGCACATCTTGTCCTGCGGGTTGATGCGCATTGCCACGTCGAGGAATTTCTTATCCAGGAACGGCACGCGTGCTTCTACGCCCCACGCCGACATTGCTTTGTTGGCACGCGCGCAGTCGAACATGTGCAACGCCTGCAGCTTACGCACGGTCTCTTCATGCAGCTCTTTAGCGTTTGGCGCTTTGTGGAAGTACAGGTAGCCGCCAAACACTTCGTCAGAACCTTCACCGGAGAGCACCATCTTGATGCCCATCGCCTTGATCTTACGCGACATCAGGTACATCGGCGTTGAGGCGCGGATGGTGGTCACGTCATAGGTTTCAATGTGATAGATCACATCGCGGATCGCATCCAGACCTTCCTGCACGGTGAAATGAATTTCGTGGTGCACGGTGCCGAGGTGGTTTGCCACTTCCTGCGCTGCTTTAAGGTCAGGAGCACCTTCCAGGCCCACGGCAAAAGAGTGCAGCTGTGGCCACCAGGCTTCTGAGCGCTCCTGATCCTCCACGCGACGAGCCGCAAATTTCTTGGTGATTGCCGAGATCACGGAGGAGTCCAGGCCGCCTGAGAGCAGCACGCCGTAAGGTACGTCTGACATCAGGTGGCTTTTCACGGAATCTTCCAGGGCCTGACGCAGCTCGGCTTTGTCCGTGACGTTGTCTTTTACCGCGTCGTAGTCGAACCAGTCACGCTGGTAATACTGACGGATCTCGCCGTCTTTGCTCCACAGATAGCTGCCTGCCGGGAACTCTTTAATGGTGCGGCAGACCGGTACCAGGGCTTTCATTTCAGAGGCAACGTAGAAGTTGCCGTGCTCATCGTGACCCATGTACAGCGGGATAATACCGATATGGTCACGGCCAATCAGGTAAGCGTCTTTTTCGCTGTCGTACAGGGCAAAGGCAAACATGCCCTGCAGGTCGTCCAGGAACTCGGGACCTTTCTCCTGATACAGCGCCAGGATCACTTCACAGTCAGAGCCGGTCTGGAATGCGTAGCGGTCGCCGTATTCGGCGCGCAGTGCCTGGTGGTTATAGATCTCACCGTTGACAGCCAGCGCGTGCGTTTTTTTCTCGTTATACAGCGGCTGTGCACCGGCGTTGACGTCAACAATAGACAGACGTTCGTGAGCCAGAATTGCTTTGTCACTGGCGTAAACGCCTGACCAGTCCGGGCCGCGATGGCGCATCAGGCGGGACAGTTCGAGTGCCTTTTTACGCAGTTCGCCCGCGTCAGTTTTAATATCCAGTACGCCAAAAATTGAACACATAACCTTCTCCGTTAACCCTGTTGCTTTGTAATGTTGCTTGCTTATGAAAATGCCGCAAAGGGGCAGGGCGCGCAAGCGTTTTACGGGTGAAAACGGAAATAGTGCAATAGTGATTGCAGAATAGTGAAAAAAGAGTACGCCATGAGTTCTTTTATTGATGATTATGCAATGAAATGTGCTTTTTGTTAGATGGAGTTTTATTTGTGTAGGCCATAAATGAAAAACCACGCCCTGAGGCGTGGTTCGGTATCAGATGATGTCAATTTCATCGACGGAGGGGTAAATCCAGCTCGGCCGGAACGGCATCGAATCAATGTCATCAAGTTGAGAGACGCCGGACAGGACCAGAATCGTCTCCAGACCCGCCTGGAAACCGGCCAGAATATCGGTGCGCAGGTTGTCGCCGACAATAACGGTTTCTTCAGAGTGGGCCTGCATCTTGTTGAGCGCGGCACGAATGATCCACGGGCTCGGTTTACCGACTACGAACGGCTGACGCCCTGAGATTTTCTCGATACCGGCGCAGAGCGCGCCGCAGGCCGGATAAAAACCACGGCCATGCGTATCCGGGTTGGTGGCGATAAAGCGCGCACCGCTGGCGACAAAGTATGCTGCTTTATGCATCATCTCCCAATTAAAGGAACGCGTCTCGCCGACAATCACAAAGTCCGGGTTCACGTCAGTGATGGTAAAGCCTGCTTTGTAGAGCTCGTGTATCAGCGCACCTTCACCCACCACGTAGGCTTTCTTTCCTTCCTGACGCTTCAGAAAATCCGCCGTGGCCATCGCCGAGGTATAAAACACGCTGTCCGGGACGTCGACGCCTGCGGTGGCAAAGCGGTTTGCCAGATCCTGACCGGTTTGAGAAGGGTAGTTCGTGAGCAGAACCAGTGGCATTCCTTTGTCGATGATGCGGTGAAGAAACTCCGCAGCACCCGGCACGGCAACGTTGTCGTGCATCAGCACGCCGTCGATATCACAAATTACGTTCTTAATGGTCATGGATATTCCGACATCAAAAAAAGAAGGCGTTACTATAAGGTTCGATCAGCTTTCCAGCAAATGCTGGAGCAGAATTCCGTTGAGCATGGCGCGTTTGACCAACGCGAACGCGCCAATCGCCGAGCGATGGTCAAGCTTTGAACGAACCACCGGAAGATTCTGGCGGAATGCTTTCAGCGCCTGGGTGTTAATACAGCCTTCAATCGCAGGGAGCAGAACCTTCTCCGCTTCCACAATTTCACCGGCGATCACCACTTTTTGTGGGTTAAACAGGTTAATGGCGATGGCGATGGTTTTCCCCAGATGACGTCCAACCTGCTCGATCACTTCGCAGGCCAGCGCGTCGCCTTTATTAGCGGCTTTGCAGATGGTGCCTATCTTGCAGTCGTCCAGCGTGACGCGGCTTTGATAACCCTGTTCAAGCAGATGGCGAACGCGCTGCTCGATGGCCGTGTTGGCGGCGATGGTTTCAAGGCAGCCAAAGTTGCCGCAGTGGCAGCGCTCCCCGAGAGGTTCAACCTGAATGTGGCCGATCTCTCCGACGTTACCGTTGCGCCCAATAAAAATCCGGCCGTTAGAGATAATGCCTGCACCCGTACCGCGGTGGACGCGCACCAGAATAGAGTCTTCACAGTCCTGGCTCGCACCAAAGTAGTGCTCTGCCAGCGCCAGAGAGCGGATGTCGTGACCCACAAAGCAGGTCACTTTAAAACGCTTTTCCAGCGCGTCGACCAGCCCCCAGTTTTCAACCTGAATGTGCGGCATATAGCGGATCACGCCGCTCTCCGGGTCGACCAGGCCGGGCAGAATCACGGAGATGGCAATGAGTTCGCGGATCTTGCGCTGACAGCTTTCAATAAACTGCGCGATGGTATTGAGCAGCGCATGTTCCAGCGTCTCCTGGGTGCGTTCCGGAAGAGGGTAGTGTTCTTCCGCAATGGCTTTACTGCTCAGATCGTACAGCGTGAGGGTAGTGTCATGGCGGCCCAGACGGACGCCAATTGCCTGAAAATTGCGGGTTTCGGTAATAATAGAGATGGCGCGGCGGCCCCCGGTGGAGGCCTGCTGATCGACTTCTTTGATCAGACCGCGCTCAATGAGCTGGCGGGTAATTTTTGTCACGCTGGCGGGAGCAAGCTGGCTTTGTTCGGCTATCTGAATCCGCGAGATGGGGCCGTGCTGGTCAATCAGGCGGTATACTGCCGCACTGTTAAGTTGTTTAACGAGATCGACATTACCGATTTGAGCTTGTCCGCCAGGTGTCATACTTTTACTTACTCAGTGACGACCTCGTTACCATTAACGATGGTCTTAATAATTTTATAATCGTGTGTGAATGCCGTCAGGTTTGCAACCATACCTGGTGCAATTCCGCCGAGCTGTTTATCCACGCCCATCGCGCGAGCCGGATACAGGGTTGCCATACGCAGGACTTCATCAAGCGCAATCCCGCAATGTTCCACCAGGTTACGCACCCCTTCAATCATGGTCAAAGAGGAACCGCTCAGCGTACCGTTTTCATCCACACACAGTCCATTGCGGTAGTATATTGTTTTACCGGCAAAAATGAACTGCTCAATATTTGCACCTGCCGGTGCGGTGGCATCCGTCACCAGACAAAGCTTGTCACCTTTCAGCCGCTTAGCGTTGCGAATGTTGGTGTAATCGACGTGTAAGCCGTCAGCAATAATGCCGCAGTAGACGTCTGGCTCATCCAGAATCGCCCCGACCAGACCCGGTTCACGGCCTGTGATATACGGCATGGCGTTGTAAAGGTGAGTTGCGAAAGTAATTCCCGCGCGGAAACCGGCTTTCGCTTCTTTTAGCGTTGCGTTTGAGTGGCCTGCTGAAACGATAATCCCGGCGGCGGCCAGCTTGCTGATGACATCCGTACCCGTCATTTCAGGCGCCAGCGTCACTTTGGTGATCACATCGGCGTTGGCACACATGTAGTCAACCAGCTCTGCATCAGGTTTACGCACGTAGTCCGGGTTATGCGTTCCTTTCTTGAGCATATTCAGCCATGGCCCTTCAAGGTGCAGACCTAGCGCCTGGTTAGGATGTTTGGCCAGGTATTCTCGCATCACGCGGATACCCTGCTTCATAAGGTCATCACTGCTGGTGATGAGCGTTGGCAGATAGCTGGTGCAGCCCGATTTCTCGTTGGCTTTCTGCATGATCTCCAGCGTTTCTACCGTCACCGCATCCGCGGTATCATTGAATTGTACACCGCCGCAGCCGTTGAGCTGCACGTCGATGAAACCGGGGGAGATTACTGCTCCATTGAGTGAGCGCTGTTCAATCTCCGGCGGCAGTTCTGCCAGCGGGCAAACACGTTCAATCAGGCCATCAGCGATAACAATCGCATGGTCATCCAGAATTTCATGGCCGGTATAAATCCGACCGTGGGTTAAAGCGTACATAACGACCCCCGGTTAAAAAAAGCGGCCGCCTCTTGATGAAGAGGCGGTTATTCAATTACAGACCTTTGATGTTCTCAGCTTCTAACTCGTTGAAGTACTTCAGCGTTTTAACCTTCAGCTCCATCGTGGACGGCTCGTCGCAGACGATGACTGATTTCGGATGCAGCTGCAGGCAGCTTATGGTCCACATATGGTTTACGTTGCCTTCAACGGCAGCCTGGAGCGCCTGGGCTTTCACGCTGCCCAGCACCAGAATCATCACTTCTTCAGCATCCAGCAGGGTGCCTACGCCTACGGTCAGGGCGTATTTTGGAACCTGGTTAACATCGCCGTCAAAGAAGCGGGAGTTTGCCACGCGCGTGTCATGGGTCAGCGTTTTAATACGGGTGCGGGAAGCCAGAGATGACGCCGGTTCGTTAAACGCGATGTGACCATCATTACCTACACCACCCATAAACAGGTGGATCTTACCGTAAGAACGGATTTTTTCTTCATACTGACGGCATTCTGCGTCAATATCAGGCGCGTTTCCATTCAGCAGGTTAATATTTTCAGCAGGAATATCAACGTGATCAAAGAAATTACGGTGCATAAAGCTATGGTAGCTTTCCGGGTGGTCTTTCGGTAAGCCAACGTATTCATCCATGTTGAATGTCACAACATGCTTGAAGCTAACCTGGCCTGCTTTATGCATCTCAACCAGCGCCTTGTAGGCGGTCAGCGGTGTGCCGCCTGTCGGAAGTCCAAGAACGAAAGGACGATCGGCAGTTGGTTTAAAGGCGTTGATACGGTTAACGATATGGCGAGCGGCCCATTTACCAACTTGTTCAGCAGTTGCCAGGGGAATCAGTCTCATTGTTCACCTCAAGAGTTAAAGTAGAAGAGTGGGCGGATAGCTATCGGAACCTGATACTTAAGCGTAACCTGGAAACTTTCAGGCCGGATCAATCCGTCTTGATTTTTTGAATGATAAAATAAGTTTTCACCGTTAGCCAGTGTAAGGGAGGGTTAATAACGATATTTGGTGACAAAAATCACAAAAAGTACGCGTTTAATTTGCGATGCGAATTAATTTTTCACACACTCACAATGCCAGTGAAGCATCAACTGTATCTATAGTTCGTGACACAATAAAAAACAGAGCTGAGAACATGCCTTAAACGGGGTCTCATAGGGGGAAGAAAGTGAGTATTCTAGGTTATTTACAAAAGGTTGGCCGCGCACTTATGGTGCCGGTCGCCACGCTGCCTGCCGCAGCCATCCTGATGGGTGTCGGCTACTGGATCGACCCCAACGGCTGGGGTAATACCAGCGCGCTGGCGGCGTTCTTTATCAAGTCAGGTTCCGCCATTATCGACAATATGTCCGTGTTGTTCGCGATTGGTGTGGCTTACGGTATGTCCAAAGACAAAGACGGTGCCGCTGCGCTGACCGGTTTTGTCGGTTTCCTCGTCTTAACCACTCTCTGCTCACCTGCAGCAGTGGCCATGATCCAAAAAATTCCGGCGGACCAGGTTCCGGCGGCATTCGGTAAGATCAGCAACCAGTTTGTCGGTATCCTTGTGGGTATCATCTCTGCCGAACTGTATAACCGCTTCAGCAGCGTAGAGCTGCCAAAAGCGCTCTCCTTCTTTAGCGGCCGCCGTCTGGTCCCTATCCTGACCTCGTTTGTGATGATCGTTGTCGCGTTCATCATGATGTACGTCTGGCCGATGATTTTCGACGGTCTGGTGAACTTCGGTGAGCACATCCAGAAACTGGGTTCTGTCGGTGCGGGCGTGTACGCGTTCTTCAACCGTCTGCTGATCCCGGTTGGTCTGCACCACGCGCTGAACTCCGTGTTCTGGTTCGACGTTGCCGGTATTAACGATATCCCTAACTTCCTGGGTGGTGCACAGTCCATCGAAGCAGGTAAAGCGGTTGTCGGTATCACCGGTCGTTACCAGGCGGGCTTCTTCCCGATCATGATGTTTGGTCTGCCGGGTGCTGCGCTGGCTATCTACCACTGCGCGCGTCCAGAGAATAAAGCGAAAGTGCTGGGTATCATGATGGCGGGCGCGTTCGCGGCCTTCTTCACCGGTATCACCGAGCCGCTGGAGTTCTCCTTCATGTTCGTGGCGCCGGTTCTGTATGTGATCCACGCCGTGCTGACCGGTATCTCCGTGTTCATCGCTGCCAGCATGCAGTGGATTGCCGGTTTCGGCTTCAGCGCCGGTCTGGTGGATATGGTGCTTTCGTCCCGTAACCCGCTGGCGACCCACTGGTGGATGCTGATCCCGCAAGGTCTGGTGTTCTTCGCGATCTACTACGTAGTGTTCCGTTTCACTATCACCAAATTTAACCTCATGACACCGGGTCGTGAACTGGCCGTGGCCGGTAGCGAAGCGGATGGTCAGGATGTGAACGTGAGCGGTGCTCAGGACCAGGACGTTTCAGGTCTGGCGCGTCAGTACATCGCCGCAGTAGGCGGTTCTGACAACCTGACCGGTATCGATGCCTGTATCACTCGCCTGCGTCTGAACGTCAAAGACTCTTCCCTGGTGAACGAAGCGCTGGCCAAACGTCTGGGCGCGTCCGGTGTTATCCGCCTGAACAAAACCAGCGTGCAGATTATCGTTGGCTTTGTGGCAGAGAAAATTGCTAATGCCATGAAAACTACCGGCCCGGTAGCCGCAGCAGAAGCTTCTGTCGCACCTGCCGCCGCGCCAGCGGCTGCAAAACCGCAGGCGGTACCCAACGCCAAAACGATAGCCGCGCTGGTTTCACCGGTAACCGGTGAAGTCGTTGCGATTGAGCAGGTGCCTGACGAAGCCTTCGCCAGCAAAGCGGTCGGTGACGGTGTGGCGGTGAAACCAACGGACAAAACCGTTGTGTCTCCGGCTGCCGGTACCATCGTGAAAATCTTCAACACCAACCATGCGTTCTGCCTCGAAACCGAAAATGGCGCGGAGATCGTTGTCCATATGGGTATCGATACCGTTGCGCTGAACGGCCAGGGCTTTACTCGTCTGGTGGAAGAGGGCGCTGAAGTGGTGGCTGGGCAGCCGATTCTGGAAATGGATCTGGACTTCCTGAACGCCAACGCGCGCTCCATGATAAGTCCGGTCGTTTGCAGCAACATCGACGACTTCAGCGGCCTGGTCATTCAGGCGAAAGGTCAGGTTGTTGCGGGTCAAACACCGCTGTACGAGATTAAAGGCAAGTAATCGCTCCTGAGTAGAGTCATGCCTTAAGCGGCGGGGGAGATCCTCCGCCGCTTTTTTTTGCAGCAAATGCCCCCATTATTTTCTTCAGAGACGTTTTAAGGGTTGTCACTACGTCCGGCTTATAAGATCATATGCCGTTATACGTTGTTTACGCTTTGAGGAATCCACGATGAGTGAGGCTGAAGCCCGCCCGAGTAACTTTATTCGTCAGATCATCGATGAAGATCTGGCCAGTGGTAAGCACACCACAATTCATACCCGCTTTCCGCCGGAGCCGAACGGCTACCTGCATATCGGGCATGCGAAGTCCATCTGCCTGAACTTTGGCATTGCGCAAGACTACCAGGGACAGTGCAACCTGCGTTTCGATGACACCAACCCAGTAAAAGAAGACATCGAATACGTTGAGTCCATTAAGAACGACGTGCAATGGCTGGGCTTCAACTGGTCTGGCGATATCTGCTACTCCTCTGACTATTTTGATCAGCTGTACGCCTATGCGGTAGAGCTTATCAACAAGGGTCTGGCGTATGTCGACGAGCTGTCTGCTGACGAGATCCGTGAGTATCGCGGTACGCTGACCGCACCGGGCAAAAACAGCCCGTTCCGCGACCGCAGCGTGGAAGAGAACCTGGCGCTGTTTGAAAAAATGCGTGCCGGTGGCTTCGAAGAAGGCAAAGCGTGCCTGCGTGCCAAAATCGACATGGCGTCTCCGTTCATCGTGATGCGCGATCCGGTGCTGTACCGCATTAAGTTTGCGGAACACCACCAGACCGGCAACAAGTGGTGCATCTACCCGATGTACGACTTTACCCACTGCATCAGCGATGCGCTGGAAGGCATTACGCACTCCCTGTGTACGCTGGAGTTCCAGGACAACCGTCGTCTGTACGACTGGGTTCTGGATAACATCACCATTCCTGTGCATCCGCGCCAGTACGAGTTCTCTCGCCTGAACCTGGAATACACCGTGATGTCCAAGCGTAAGCTGAACCTGCTGGTGACCGACAAGCACGTTGAGGGCTGGGATGATCCACGTATGCCTACCATTTCTGGTCTGCGTCGTCGTGGTTACACTGCCGCCTCTATTCGTGAGTTCTGCAAACGTATCGGCGTGACCAAGCAGGACAACACCATCGAGATGGCGTCCCTTGAATCATGCATTCGCGAAGATCTCAACGAAAACGCTCCGCGCGCGATGGCGGTTATCGATCCGGTGAAACTGGTTATCGAAAATTATCCGCAGGGTGAAAGCGAGCTGGTCGCCATGCCTAACCATCCGAACAAACCGGAAATGGGAAGCCGTGACGTGCCGTTCAGCGGCGAGATCTGGATTGACCGCGCTGACTTCCGCGAAGAAGCCAACAAACAGTACAAGCGTCTGGTGCTGGGTAAAGAAGTGCGTCTGCGTAATGCCTACGTCATCAAAGCCGAGCGCGTAGAGAAAGATGCAGAAGGGAATATCACCACCATCTTCTGTTCTTATGATGCTGAAACGCTGAGCAAAGATCCTGCGGATGGCCGCAAGGTGAAAGGCGTTATCCACTGGGTGAGCGCATCCCACGCGCTGCCGGTAGAAATTCGTCTGTACGATCGTCTGTTCAGCGTGCCTAACCTTGGTGCTGCGGAAGACTTCCTGGCGACCATCAACCCGGAATCTCTGGTGATCAAGCAGGGTTATGCGGAGCCTTCTCTGAAAAACGCTGAAGCAGGCAAAGCGTTCCAGTTCGAACGTGAAGGTTACTTCTGCCTGGACAGCCGTCACAGCACGGCAGAAAAACCGGTATTTAACCGTACCGTAGGTCTGCGTGATACCTGGACGAAGATCGGCGAATAATATTGCTGGTCTGGTCAATGAGAGACAAACGCCGCACTATGCGGCGTTTTTTTATTTAACGATCAGGGTATTAAGCCAGGGCCTAAAAAGGTGTGATAAAAATATCAGGTCAATGAGGTGCTACTTATTTTTCAAAAAAAAGTTTGTGTCATTAGGAAAAACAAAAAGGTTATAAGAAAGGGATGATGTTTCTCGTCTAGCCACTGAAATACTTGAAAATTCCCCGCCATTCCTCGCCTCCCTGCAAATGTTACAAAGCACTACTAATTATGTGCACTTCGTCATAATCCTGACTTTTGTCCGCTAAAAAGCATTGATAATTCGCGTCGCGAAAAATAACCTAACGACGGTAGTTAATTCGAGGGTATTTAAAACTACCCCTGACCATTTGGTCTTTTTTATTTACGCCGTTTCAGGCGTTTTAATTCGTCAAAGAGGAATAATCTATGCGTACGTTCAGTGGCAAACGTAGTGCGCTGTCGCTGGCTATTGCCGGTGTGACAGCAATGTCGGGCCTGGTGGTGACACCAGAGGCGAAAGCGGCGGGCTTCATCGACGATTCTACCCTCACGGGCGGTATCTATTACTGGCAGCGTGAACGTGACCGTAAAGACGTCACCGAAGACAAATACAAAACCAACCTTTCTCATTCCACCTGGAACGCCAACCTGGACTTCCAGTCAGGCTATGCCGCGGATATGTTCGGTCTGGATATTGCTGCGTTTACCGCGATTGAAATGGCGGAAAACGGCGACAGCGCCCACCCGAACGAAATTGCCTTCTCCTCCAGCAATAAAGCATATAAAGAAGACTGGTCCGGGGATAAGAGCGGCATCAGCCTTTACAAAGCCGCTGCAAAATTTAAGTACGGTCCGGTATGGGCGCGCGGTGGTTATATTCAGCCAACTGGCCAGACCCTGTTAGCACCGCACTGGAGTTTTATGCCGGGTACCTATCAGGGTGCGGAAGCCGGGGCGAACTTTGACTACGGTGATGCGGGTGCGTTGAGCTTCTCCTATATGTGGACCAACGAGTACAAAGCACCCTGGCACATCGAGATGGACAAGTTCTACCAGAACGATAAGAAAACCAAAGTCGATTATCTCCACTCGCTGGGGGCGAAATACGACTTCAAAAACGATCTGGTTCTCGAAGCAGCATTTGGCCAGGCGCAAGGGTATATCGATCAGTACTTTGCCAAGGCCAGCTATAAGTTTGATGTCGCGGGTAGCCCGCTGAGTACCAGCTATCAGTTCTACGGTACGCGCGACAAAGTCAGCAACGGTGGCGTCAATGACATTTATGATGGCACCGCGTGGCTGCAGGCGCTAACCTTCGGCTATAAGGTCGGTCAGGTTGATTTACGTCTGGAAGGAACATGGGTGAAGGCGGAAGGGCAGCAGGGCTTCTTCCTGCAGCGTATGACCCCGACCTATGCCTCATCCAACGGTCGTCTTGATATCTGGTGGGATAACCGCTCAGACTTCAACGCCGACGGCGAGAAAGCGGTCTTCTTCGGCGCAATGTACGACCTGAAAAACTGGAACCTGCCTGGCTGGGCGGTGGGCGCTTCTTACGCTTACGCCTGGGATGCAAAACCTGCCGATATGGCAACTCCGGACGCATACTACGATCCCAACTATCGCCTGAAAGAGTCTTCTTACAGCCTCGATGCTATCTATACCCTGCAGGATGGCCGCGCGAAAGGCACAATGTTCAAACTGCACTTCACTCAGTATGACAACCACTCCGATATCCCGAGCTACGCGGGCGGTTACGGCAACATCTTCCAGGATGAACGTGACGTGAAATTCATGGTTATCGCACCGTTCACTATCTTTTGATGAAAATTCCGGCGGGTTAGATCCCGCCGGACCGGAGACTGCATATGATGAAAAAAATCGTAATCGTCGCGTTACTGGCATCAGGGCTGGTGGCGTGTGCTCAGAGTGAGGCACCGAAAGAAGATTCCCGGCTGAAGGAGGCCTATAGCGCCTGTATTAATACAGCAGAAGGATCGCCGGAGAAAATTGAAGCCTGTCAGAGCGTGCTGAACGTGCTGAAGAAAGAGAAAGCGCATGAGCAGTTTGCGACGCAGGAGAATGTCCGCGTGATGGATTACCAGGCCTGTATCCAGGCGCGTAAAACCGGTAACGATCAGGAAGTGGCCAAGCGTTGCGATAAGATCTGGAACGAGATACGCAACAATGATAAATAAGTTGTTTTACGCCCGGTGGCGCTGCGCTTACCGGGCTTTTTTCTGGTAAAAAAAAGCCAACCTTTCGGCTGGCTCAGAGTATGAACACTTGCTTATTTTGCGTCGTGCGCGTGGTCATCTTCGCGGCAGTCGCCTTCAGCACAGTGACCGTAAAGATACAGGCTGTGGTTGGTCAGGCGGATACCGTGACGCGCGGCGATTTCACGCTGGCGCGCTTCGATGGAATCATCGCTGAATTCAATGACCTTGCCGCAGTCGAGGCAGATCAGATGATCGTGGTGCTGCTGCTGGGTCAGTTCGAAAACAGATTTACCGCCTTCGAAATTATGACGGGTGACAATGCCCGCGTCATCAAACTGGTTCAGCACGCGATAGACGGTAGCCAGCCCAATCTCTTCACCCATGTCGATAAGACGTTTATAAAGGTCTTCCGCACTGACATGGTGATTGTCTGGACCCTGAAGCACTTCGAGGATTTTTAACCGAGGAAGCGTAACTTTCAGGCCAGCCTTCTTTAATGCGGTATTGTTGTCAGTCATGCGGAATCTGTCCTGTTGCTAAACGATTCACTTCTGTAGGAAGTGACAGAAAATGCACCTGGGATAATGCGTCTCATTATAGAACTGCCATGGCTAAATGAAAACTGCAAGTCTCAGGCAAAATATGCTTATAAAAATGGGGTATCACCAACAAACTTGCTCAATGGAAAACCACATTTTATCAGGGAGACATTGTACAGGTCTGGGCGAAAAAGTTAAAAGATTGTAGCAATTAATTTAATCGGTTTGACCTGGTGCACGGGCGCAACCGCCGTTGCGCCGCGAGAAAAATCAGGCGTTAAGAATATCGTCCAGGTGCAGTTCTTCACGGATCTGCTTAACCCACTTCTCAACGCGCTCTGCGGTCAGTTCTGGCTGACGGTCTTCGTCGATGGCCAGACCCACGAAATGATCGTCATCGGCCAGGCCTTTAGACGCTTCGAAGTGGTAACCAGCGGTCGGCCAGTGGCCTACGATAACCGCGCCATTCGGCTCAATGATGTCGCGGATGGTACCCAGCGCGTCACAGAAATACTCAGCGTAGTCTTCCTGGTCACCGCAGCCAAACAGGGCAACCAGCTTACCGTTGAAGTCCACTTCTTCCAGCGTCGGGAAGAAATCATCCCAGTCGCACTGGGCTTCACCGTAGTACCAGGTTGGGATACCCAGCAGCAGAATGTCATAGCCTTCCAGATCTTCTTTGCTGCTCTTGGCAATGTCATGCACATCAGCAACGTCTTTACCGAGCTGTTTTTGAATGTTTTTTGCGATATTTTCGGTATTGCCGGTATCACTGCCAAAGAAAATGCCGATGATTGCCATGAGTAAAATAACCTCTTGAAACTTAATAGTATGGTGGCGCAATTCGGCCACGGATAAGGGCAATAATAGCAGAACTGGCAACCCTGCGGAAACAGCTATCGCGCAGGACTGCACTCTGTGCTACATGAAAAGGGTAATAAAGGGGATTTTCAGACTTATGCCTGGCTGCGCAACGTCTCAAGCTGGGCGATTAACATCTCTTCAATGAGCTCGCTGCGGCTGATATTTCGCGCGTCAGCCAGCTCGTTCAGCGCATCGACGGCGTCGGCGTTAAGCTTCAGTTCGACACGCTTAAGCCCGCGATTTTTATCGCGTTTAAGCTGATTGCGTTTATTGATACGCAGCTGTTCATCGCGCGAAAGCGGATTCGTCTTCGGTCGTCCCGGGCGACGCTCATTCGCGAACAGATCTAGTGTCGTACGGTCCGTTTGTTCTTTGGCCATGATTCTGAGACTTCGGGGGAAACACGCCGCCCTGCTAATGCCCGGGCGATAAGCGCGCCATCATACATCACCAAAAACGGCACGCCAACGACTGGAAGCCCGCAACCTTCCAGTCGCTTTCTTTTTAATCAATTTGTCGTATCAGCGAGATAGCGGCGAATGGCGCGCAGCACGGCATCGGGTTTTTCTGCGTGCACCCAGTGTCCGGCACCGGCAATCACGTGGGCGCGAGCCTGCGGGAATTGGGCCAGCAGCGTGTCGCGGTACGCGTCGGTAACGTAAGGAGAGTTACCGCCGCGAATAAAGAGGGTAGGGTGCGGCCAGGCGGGGACGGTTTCCCAGCCCACGATGTTGTTGTACTGGTTCCATAGCACCGGCACGTTAAAACGCCATTGGCCGTCAACAAACGACTTCAGCAGGAACTGGACTACGCCTTCTTCATCAAGATGCTCACGCATGACGGCAGCCGCCTGTTGGCGAGTCGCGACGCCCGCTTCGGTGACCGCATTGATGGCGGCAAAAATTTCGTCGTGGCGGCGGACATCGTAATCCACGGGCGCAACATCAATTACAACCAGGCCGTTAATACGCTCCGGGGCCAGTGCCGTCAGGGCCATCACCGCTTTGCCACCCATTGAATGCCCTATGAGGGTCACCTTTTGCAGGTCGTTGGCATCCAGCGTATCCAGCAGATCCTGCGCCATTGCCGCGTAGGTCATCTCGTCGGAACGGCCGGAAAGACCGTGATTGCGCATATCGACCTGTAAAACATCGTGGTCGGTAATCAGATCGCGCGCCAGCACGCCCAGGTTATCCAGGCTGCCAAAAAGCCCGTGAACCAGTACGATGGGAGAATTATTGTTCGGCGATTGTGCAGTTTGCGCTCGGGTATTCAATTTCATGGCAAAGTTCTTTTTTTACGTATGTCAGGTTAGGGTATCATGTTGACCATTCTGCCGCCCGGCTGCAAGGTTCCAGTTTAATCTGACTTTTGCCGCCAACCTGGTTTGACGCTATCCGCTGTTGGGATTTGACCTTATAATCCCAATGACTTGTATTCAGATAAGATATCGCACTGGATTAAGATGAAAACAATCGAAGTTGATGACGAACTCTATCAGTATATTGCCAGCCAGACGCGGCATATCGGGGAGAGCGCGTCCGACATTTTACGGCGCATGCTTAAAATTTCCGCCGCTTCACAGCCTGCTACCCCAGTCACCAAAGATGTCGTGTCTCAGCCAAGCGTTGTTGCACAAGCAAAACCTGCCGTGACGCCGGCAAAAGATAAAGTGCGCGCGATGCGCGAGCTGCTCCTTTCCGATGAATACGCGGAGCAGAAAAAGGCGGTTAACCGCTTTATGCTGGTGCTGTCTACACTTTACTCACTGGATAACAAAGCGTTTGCTGAAGCGACCGAGTCGCTGCACGGTCGTACTCGCGTCTATTTCGCGGGCGACGAGCAGACGCTGCTGCAAAATGGCAATCAAACCAAACCCAAACATGTTCCTGGCACCCCGTACTGGGTGATCACCAATACCAATACGGGCCGCAAGTGCAGCATGATTGAACACATCATGCAGTCCATGCAGTTCCCGGCGGAATTGATTGAAAAGGTTTGCGGTACAATTTAACCCTTGCATCAGAAGGACCCGGTAATGGCAAATCACAGCCGTGCAGGCCAACCTGCACAACAAAGCGATTTGATTAACGTCGCTCAGCTGACCGCGCAGTATTACGTGCTGAAGCCGGTCGTGGGCAACGCAGAACACGCAGTGAAGTTTGGTACATCTGGTCACCGCGGCAGCGCGGCGCGCCATAGCTTTAACGAACCGCACATTCTGGCCATTGCTCAGGCCATTGCGGAAGAGCGCGCTAAAAACGGCGTTACCGGTCCGTGCTACGTGGGGAAAGATACCCATGCCCTGTCTGAACCGGCGTTCATCTCTGTGGTGGAAGTGCTGGCGGCAAACGGTGTCGATGTGATTGTTCAGGAGAACAACGGCTTCACCCCAACGCCTGCGGTCTCTAACGCCATCCTGGTGCACAACAAAAAAGGTGGCGCGCTGGCTGACGGTATCGTTATCACGCCATCCCACAACCCGCCGGAAGACGGTGGTATCAAATATAACCCGCCTAACGGTGGCCCGGCAGATACCAACGTCACCAAAGTGGTGGAGGATCGCGCGAACGCGCTGCTGGCTGATGACCTGAAAGGCGTGAAGCGTATCTCTCTGGATGCGGCCATGGCGTCCGGTCACGTGAAAGAGCTGGATCTGGTTCAGCCGTTCGTGGAAGGCCTGGCGGATATCGTCGATATGGCGGCCATCCAGAAAGCCGGCCTCAAGCTGGGCGTGGATCCGCTGGGCGGCTCCGGTATCGAATACTGGAAACGTATCGCCGAGCACTACAAGCTGGATCTGACCATCGTGAACGATCACGTCGATCAGACCTTCCGCTTTATGCACCTGGACAAAGACGGCGCGATCCGCATGGACTGCTCCTCCGAGTGCGCGATGGCGGGCCTGCTGGCGCTGCGTGATAAATTTGATCTGGCGTTTGCTAACGACCCGGATTACGACCGCCACGGTATCGTCACCCCTGCCGGGCTGATGAACCCGAACCACTATCTTGCGGTCGCAATTAACTATCTGTTCCAGCACCGCCCGCAGTGGGGTAAAGAGGTGGCCGTCGGTAAAACGCTGGTTTCCTCCGCGATGATCGACCGCGTGGTTGAGGCGCTGGGCCGCAAGCTGGTGGAAGTGCCGGTGGGCTTCAAATGGTTTGTTGACGGTCTGCACGACGGCAGCTTTGGCTTCGGCGGTGAAGAGAGTGCGGGCGCATCTTTCCTGCGTTTCGACGGCACGCCATGGTCAACCGACAAAGACGGCATCATCATGTGCCTGCTGGCGGCGGAAATCACCGCGGTCACCGGTAAGAACCCGCAGGAACATTACAACGAGCTGGCGGCACGCTTTGGTGCACCAAGCTATAACCGTATTCAGGCCAGCGCGACGTCAGCCCAGAAAGCGGCCCTGTCTAAACTCTCGCCGGAAATGGTCAGCGCAAGCACTCTGGCGGGCGACCCGATCACCGCGCGGCTGACGGCGGCACCGGGTAACGGCGCCTCCATTGGTGGACTGAAAGTGATGACCGAAAACGGCTGGTTCGCCGCGCGTCCATCCGGCACGGAAGATGCGTATAAAATCTATTGCGAAAGTTTCCTCGGCGCTGAGCATCGTCAGCAGATTGAGAAAGAAGCGGTAGAGATTGTCAGCGAAGTGCTGAAAAACGCGTAAGTGCGGTTCTGGTGCGGGCTGATGCCCTAACCCCGGCTCTCTCCCATGGGGAGAGGGAGAAAACATTAAAAACGGCAACCCTTGGGTTGCCGTTTTGCTTTGACCTAACTGTGCTTGTTCTTCAATTCAAACCGTGGTGACACCAGACCGTACAGCGTCCAGCCCATAAAGGTTACCATTGCCCCGTAGAGCATCGCTTCCTGGCCCGATGAGTAGAGCGCATAGAAGCTGTAAATCGCGCCAATCAGCGCCACGATATTGGCCGCGCGCGCTTTGCGCGGATCCACCTTCGCCACTTTCTGAATGATCACCAGCGCCGCCATCGACAGAATATACGGAATGATATTCGTCACGACCGCCAGGTTGACCAGCACGTTAAACTGGCTGTTCAGCGACGGGCTAATGGTCATCAGCGACAATCCACTCTGGAAGATGACAATCGCCAGCATGCCCTGCACCGGCGCATCGGCTTTGGTGACGCGGGAGAAGATTTTTGGGAAGTAACCTTCATCTGCCGAGGATTTAAACACCTGCGCGATGGTGAACTGCCAGCCAAGGAGTGAACCGCAGCACGACATGACCATCAGACCCATAATCACTTTCCCGACTTCCGGCGTGAACATCTGCGCGAAGGCCAGTCCGAACGGCGCCGTAGAGTTAGCAAGATCCATGTTTGGCACAATCCCGGCAATCACGTTAGTCGAGACGATATAGATCACCGCCGCGCCCAGCGTACCGCCGAGGACCGCAATCGGCACGTTCTTTTCAGGGTTATCAACGACTTCTGCGTTGGCGCAGGCGGATTCCAGACCGAGGAAGGCCCAGAGCGTCATGGCGATAGAAGAGCCGACTGCGCTGAAGAACGGCACATGGTGCGGGTTCCAGGAGTTGGCGTACAGGGTCGGGCTGAACCAGAACCAGCCGATGATGCACAGGCCGACAACCGGGATAATCACGCCCCAGACGGTGATGCTGGAGAGCTGTCCGGTGATACGTGCGCCGCCAAAGTTAGCCACGGTGCAGATCCACAGCACGCCGATGGTGGCCAGGCCAATCTGTACCGGGCTGAGCGTCGCGCCAAACAGCTCCGTACCGTAGCCCACGGCGGAGATGGCAATCGCCACGTTGGCGATCAGCAGCGACACCCCGTAGGTATAGTTGGCCATAAAGTTGCCAGACTTACCAAAGGCATACTCGGCGTAGCCCCCCATGCCGCCTGACTTGCGGCTGAACATCCCGCACTTGGCAAACGCCCACGCCAGCGCCATTGAGCCTACGGCGGTCACCAGCCAGGAGATAATTGAAATGGTTCCTACTTCGGCAAGCTTGGTGGGCAGCATAATGATCCCTGAGCCCATCATGTTCACCATGGTGAGGATGGTCAGCTGCACCACGCCCATCTTATTGGACTTACTCATAATTTCTCTCCTTTCAGCAGCGCGGGCTGAGCGGCGGGTTGTTTGATGACGTTACAGCGAACCTGTTTGCGGCCCTCGCACTCTTCGACGTACACACCCTGCAGCTCCGGCGCGAAGCCCGGCAGCAGGTTGATGCCTTCTTCCAGCGCGGCGAAGTAGCGCAGCACGGAGCCGCCCCAGACCTCCCCTGGAACCACGCACAATACCCCCGGTGGATAAGGTAGGGCGCCTTCCGCGGCGATGCGGCCTTCCGCGTCGCGCAGGGAGACCAGTTCTACTTCTCCGCGCAGATAGGCGTAGTTCGCGTCCTGCGGGTTCATCATCACGCGCGGGAAGTGAGACTTGCGGAACATCTCTTTCTGCAGCTGCTTCACGTTGTGACGGGCGTACAGGTCATGCATTTCCTGGCAGATCTGACGCAGGGTGTAATCCGCGTAACGTTCCGGATGTTGTTTGTAGAGAGAAGGCAGGACGTCTTTCAGCGGAACATCGCTCTCGAGCAGTTTTTCGAAGCGCACCAGCTGCGCCACCAGCTGCTGCAGTTTGCCCATATCTTCCGCAGGCGTGAGCAGGAACAGGATCGAGTTGAGATCGCATTTTTCCGGCACGATGCCGTTTTCACGCAGGAAGTTAGCGAGGATAGTGGCGGGCACGCCGAAGTCGTCATACTCCCCGGTGCGGGCGTTAATGCCCGGCGTGGTTAGCAGGAGCTTGCACGGGTCGATAAAGTACTGATGCTCGGCGTAGCCTTCAAAGGCGTGCCAGTTTTCACCCGGTACGAAGTGGAAGAAGCGCAGATCGGTCGCAATTTCCGCTGTGTCCCAGCTTTCCCACGGACGGCCATCCACCGTCTCCGGCACGAAGGGGCGCAGATACTGGCAGTTTTCCAGGATCAGCTTGCGCGCTTCGATACCGTTCACCACGCAGTCCATCCACATGTTGCGGCCGCTCTGGCCTTCATGCATCCGGGCGTTAATGTCCAGCGCGGCAAACAGCGGATAAAACGGGCTGGTGGAGGCGTGCATCATAAAGGCATTATTCAGCCGCTTGTGCGGGACATAGCGCTGCTGTCCTTTGATGTGGCTGTCTTTTTTATGGATTTGCGAGGTCTGGGAGAAGCCTGCCTGCTGTTTATGCACGGACTGCGTAACCAAAATCCCCGGGTCGTTTTCGTTCAGCTCCAGCAGCAGCGGAGAGCAGTCGGCCATCATCGGGATAAACTGCTCGTAACCCACCCAGGCGGAGTCAAAAAGGATGTAATCACACAGATGCCCAATCTTATCCACCACCTGACGGGCGTTGTAGATGGTGCCATCATAAGTGCCGAGCTGAATTACCGCCAGACGGAACGGACGCGCATCGCGCGCACGGCCCGGTGCAACTTCGGCCACCAGCTCGCGCAGGTACTGTTCTTCAAAACAGTGGGCGTCAATGCCGCCGATAAAGCCGTACGGGTTGCGCGCGGTTTCCAGATAGACTGGCGTTGCGCCTGCCTGGAGTAGGGCACCGTGATGGTTGGATTTGTGGTTGTTGCGGTCGAACAGCACCAGGTCGCCCGGCGTGAGCAGGGCGTTAAGTACCACTTTGTTGGATGACGAGGTGCCGTTCAGCACGAAGTAGGTCTTATCGGCATTAAAGACCTTCGCCGCATGTTGCTGCGCAATGCACGGCGCGCCTTCGTGAATCAGCAGATCGCCCATCGCCACGTCGGCGTTACACAGGTCGGAGCGGAAAAGCGTCTCGCCAAAGAAATCCACAAACTGATTGCCGGCAGGATGGCGGCGGAAGAACTGGCCGCCCTGATGGCCCGGGCAGTCGAACGCACTGTTGCCCTGCTTCACGTAGTCGACCAGGGCGCGGAAAAACGGCGGGCGCAGCTGGGTTTCATACTTTTGGGCTGCCGCTTCCAGCTGGCGTCCATAAAAGTCGTTGCTGGTGTCTGAATACTCAAATACGCCATGAATGCGCGATAAATAGTCTGCCGGAATGAACTCTTCTTTCTGCGTCGCGACAAATACGGGAATGCCAAAACCGGTGGCTTCTATTTCGTCCAGTATCCCGCCGGTAATATCACTGACCGCCAGAACAATAGCGGCGACATCGATATAATCAGAGGCTCTGACATCCACCAGTTCACGCTGGGTGGTAAAGCAATCAGGACAAGCGCGGCTGGCTGCGATTTTTAAACTTTTCATCTTTCTCTCTTTATTTTAGGTAATAAGCGTCCCTCGATTTCTTGCAAGAAAGAAATCGATAATTTTCCGGAAAAAAAGCAAAGGGTGGCCGCTGATTAAAATCAGTACATTGCTTTTTTGAAGATTGAAATTCAGTCCGCCCGGTGCGGATGAGTCTGAATCAAGATGAATGAGCGCACGAGTTCACAGGCAAAGACCTGTAAAATAAGATGTTTCAGGATAACCTGTAAGCGAGTGCGCCAGAAGTCGAAGGACTACCGGGCATTAAAGAGATGAAAGTCAAAGCAGTTTCGGTGGGCAAACATCATGATATGCGTTGTCCGCCTTATATGGGGCATTAAGCGATTGTTGTTTTCCATGTTTCATTTTCCTTTCAGTAATTGAAAGCATGGTCATTTTATCCAGGAAAAAGCGATTAACTGTGAACAAGATCACCGTTAACCGATCAAATCAGAAATAAATATTCGTTTTGGATGAATATCGCAGATCAAAATTCTGATTTGTTGATGTTGCGTTAACAGGTTGTATTATCAATGTTTTAAATGAGCAAAAATAGCCCGTAAAAATAACGTATGGGTTATTTATGAAATATTGTCTGAGGTATTTCGATTTTATTTAAAAATAAAATGAATAGTTATTCAAAGCATAAACCGATAACCGATACCGGTTTCAGTTAATAAATGGCGAGGGCGAGCGGGGTCGACTTCGAGTTTCTGACGAAGATGTCCCATATATATGCGTAAATAGTGACTATGCTCCACGGCGTTGGGTCCCCACACCTGACTTAACAGCTGGCGCTGGGTGAGAACCTTGCCGTGGTTGTTGAGCAGCACGGCGAGCAGGCGAAACTCAATGGGCGTAAGATGAATTTCCTCTTCGCCGCGCAAAATGCGCCGCGCGGCCAGGTCAACCCGGATATCCCCAAACGCGTAGGTTGGATCGGCAGGCGTGGTGGCGCTGTGGCGACGCAGCGCCACGCGAAGGCGAGCCTGAAGCTCGCCGATACCAAACGGTTTAATCAGATAGTCATCCGCCCCGGCATCCAGCGCGGCGATTTTATCCGTCTCTTCAGTACGGGCGGAGAGCACGAGGATCGGCATCTGGCTCCACTGGCGGACTTCACGAATAAAATCGATGCCGTCGCCGTCCGGGAGTCCAAGATCGAGGATCACCAGGTCCGGCTTGCGGGTGGCGGCCTCAATTAAACCCCGCTGAAGCGTACCCGCATCATGAACGCGCAGACCGTCTCCTTCCAGCGCAGCGCGCAGAAAACGGCTAATGGCGATCTCATCTTCAACAATCAGAACGTTAATCACAAATCCTCTGGTAATTCATTAAGTTCTGGCGGGGTTTCCAGAGGAAGTGTAACACAAAAACGCGCACCGCCTTCCGGACGATTCTCCGCGGAAATGGAGCCGCCATGCACGTCAATGATCGCCTGGCAAATCGCCAGCCCCAGCCCCACGCCCGGAATGGCCGACTCCTTATTGCCGCGTGCAAATTTCTCGAAAATAGCCAACTCCTGCCCGGCTGGAATGCCGGGGCCAGTATCCCAGACGTTAAGGCGAAGGGTGTTATCTTCCACTGTCGCATCCACCCCAATCTGAGCACTGGCACCCGCATATTTGGCGGCATTTTCCAGCAGGTTGATCAGCACCCGCTCGAACAAGGGCCCATCAACGTGAATTAACGTCAGGGGCTCGGGCATGTTCAGCGCGATATGTCGCCCGCCCAGACCGGGTTCGAGCATTTTCAGCGCGCTGCCCACCACCTCTTCAAGCGTGAGCCACTCTTTTTTGAGGTTAAAACCGCCCGACTGGATACGCGCCATGTCGAGCAGGTTATTCACCAGACGCGTGGTATTCAGCACGTGCTGGCGGATCTCGCTGGCCTGAAGGGCATGTTTAGAGCCTTCCGCCGCCAGGTCCAGCGTCAGAATTTCTGACTGACCGAACAGGACGGTGAGTGGGGTACGCAGATCGTGAGACAGCGCTGCCAGCAGCGAGTTACGAATGCTTTCACGCTCGCTCGCCAGACGGGCCTGTTCCTCGCTGGCGGTGAGGGCCAGTCGTTCCAGCGCGCTGGCAACCAGCAGCGTAAACGTCTCCAGTAAACGCTGCTGTTCGGGGATCATCAGCTGGCGCAGGTTGGAAGGCTCCACGATGACCAGCCCCTGATTTTTATCGGCACTGCGCAGGGGCAGAATTTGATATGGCACGCCGGGCAGGGTATCTGTCCCTGCGCCCGCCGGTAAGCCTTTGTCAAAGCTCCAGCGCGCGATGGCTTCGTCCCAGGGCGTCATGCCTGAGGCCGACGTCAGCGGGCGCAGCTTGCCGTGTTCGTCCGGAAGTAAAATCAGGTTGCTGGCATGAAACGTCGAGCGGATAAACTGCTCGCTGGTCTGTACGATATCCAGCGGCGTGCGGCCCACCGCTAGCGATTTCGACATCTCATAGAGATGGCGCGTGCGCTGTTCGCGATAGCGGGCGATACGCGCCTGATAGCGCACGCCCGCCGTCAGATTGCCGATCACCAGCCCGACGGTGAGCATCACGGCAAAGGTGAGGATGTACTGCACGTCCGAGACGGCGAGCGTCCCGCGGGGAGCAATAAAGAACAGATCGAAGCTGATGACGTTAATCACCGTCGCCAGGACCGACGGCCAGCGCCCGTAAAAGAGCGCCACCACCACCACGCCGAGAAGGTAGATCATCACCAGGTTGGCGGCATCAAACGCAATCAGCCACTGGCTGGCAATCACGGTAATCAGGGCACAGAGCACGACGGCGACAAGACAGCCGCGAAGCTGAATGCGCCATTTATCGCTGAAGGTGCGGCTGTCCGGCGCACGATTGGGTAAGGGGGTAGGTTTGTCGTCCAGCGCCACGATCACCAGATCCAGATCCGGCGCGCGACGGGCCAGCTTGTCGGCAAAGGATTCGCGGCTAAACCAGCGGCGATGCTGACGACGGCCAATGACGATTTTCCCCAGGTTGTGCTCGCGCGCGTAGCGCAGAATGGCTTTATCTTCCTGAGGATCGGAAAGGGTGGCGGTTTCCGCACCCAGTTCCTGCGCCAGGCGCAGCGAACTCAGGATCGCGCGACGCTGGTTTTCGGGCAGCGCGTGCAGCTGCGGCGTTTCGACATACACCGCATGCCAGACGCTGCCAAATTTGGCCGCCAGGCGCGCGGCGGTGCGGACAAGCTTTTCATTGCCGCTGCCGTGACCCACGCACAGCAGGATGGCGTCCCGCGTGTGCCAGACGCGTTCCTGGCCCTGCAGGTCGCGCCAGGCGCGCATCTGATCGTCCACCCGGTCGGCGGTTCGGCGCAGGGCCAGCTCGCGCAGGGCTATCAGGTTGCCTTTACGGAAGAAATGTTCGATGGCGCGCTCGGCCTGGCCGGCGATATAGACTTTGCCTTCGTGCAGGCGCTGGCGCAAATCATCGGGCGGCAGGTCGACCAGCACCACCTCGTCTGCGGAATCGAAGAAGGGATCGGGCACCGTTTCGCGCACCTGAATGCCGGTCACGCCGCTGACCACGTCGTTCAGGCTTTCGAGATGCTGCACGTTAACCGTCGTGAACACATCGATACCGGCTTCAAGTAACTCTTCAACATCCTGCCAGCGTTTGGGGTGGCGCGAGCCTGGCGCATTGCTGTGCGCCAGCTCGTCCATCAGGATAAGCGCGGGGCGGCGGGCGAGGGCGGCATCGAGATCGAATTCGGTGACTAACCGACCGCGATGGCTGATGCGGCGGGGCGGCTGAGTTGCCAGCCCCTTCAGCAGTGATGCCGTCTCTTTACGTCCGTGGGTTTCAACCACGCCGATCAGAATATCGAGCCCCTGCGCCCGAAGCCGCTGGGCTTCCGTCAGCATGGCGAAGGTTTTCCCGACGCCCGCGCAGGCGCCGAAGAAAATTTTCAGTTTGCCGCGATGGGCTTCAGCTGTTTGTTCGAGCAGCCTGTCCGGATCCGGGCGCATGGGCTCGTCGGTCATTTAGTTTTTCCTTAGCGCGTCCAGCGCCAGATTCAGCTCAACAATATTTACCACGGGCATGCCGATGAAGCTGACCAGCGGCTTTTGCGTGTGCTCGGCAACCAGCTGGCTCACCTGTTCTATGGTCAGCTGACGGGCGGCGGCGACGCGCGGGATCTGCCATGCCACGGCTGCTGGCGTCAGGCTGTAGTCCAGCCCGCTGGCCGAGGCGGTCACCAGCTCCACGGGAACGTCACGGCTGGCCTGTGGATTCGCGGCACGCAGGGCAGCCACGCGCTCAGTAACGGCTTTATCCAGCTCGGGGTTGCTGCCCGCCAGGTTACTGCCGCCGGATGCCATCGGATTATACGGGCTTTCGGCAGTGGCGGAAGGGCGTCCCTGGAAGTAGCGGGCATCCGCAAAGTTCTGACCAATCAGGCGAGACCCGCGGTTTTCACCGTTTTGCATAATCAGCGAGCCGTTAGCCTGATCCTTAAACCACCACTGGCCCAGCGCGGTGGTCACCAGCGGGTACAGTCCGCCGGTAATGAGAGACAGCAGAATAAACAGAAGTATAGCGGGGCGTAACATCGTCATTTGATTCACCTTTTAAACCAGGCCGAACAGCGTCAACAGCAGGTCGATAACCTTGATACCGACGAAGGGCACCACCAGCCCGCCCAGGCCGTAAATCCACAGGTTACGGCGCAGCATGGCGGCCGCCGTGAGCGGCTTATAGCTCACGCCCTTCAGCGCCAGCGGGATCAGGAAGACAATAATCAGGGCGTTAAAGATCACTGCGCTCAGAATGGCCGAGGCCGGAGAATGCAGGTGCATTACGTTCAGGGCGTTTAATTGCGGATAGGTCGCAGCAAACGCGGCCGGAATGATGGCGAAATACTTCGCCACGTCGTTAGCGATACTGAACGTGGTCAGCGAGCCGCGCGTCATCAGCATCTGCTTGCCGATGTGTACCACTTCAATCAGTTTGGTCGGGTTAGAGTCGAGGTCGACCATGTTGCCCGCCTCTTTGGCTGCCTGCGTACCGGAGTTCATCGCCACCGCCACGTCGGCCTGCGCGAGGGCAGGGGCATCGTTGGTTCCGTCGCCCGTCATCGCCACCAGACGGCCTTCCGCCTGATACTGACGAATCAGTGCCAGCTTGGCTTCCGGTGTGGCTTCGGAAAGGAAATCATCCACGCCCGCTTCGGCAGCAATGGCCGCAGCGGTAAGACGGTTATCCCCGGTGATCATCACCGTTTTGATCCCCATTTTACGCAGTTGAGCAAAGCGCTCCTTGATGCCGCCTTTGACGATATCCTTCAGGGCAATCACCCCGAGCACATGGGCCCCTTCGGCCACCACCAGCGGCGTTGCCCCCTGACGGGCCACGCTTTCGACCAGGCTGTCCACTTCCGGTGGGAAGTGACCGTTGTTGGCCTCGATGTGGCGGCGGATCGCGTCAACCGAGCCTTTACGGATCATGCGATCCTGGATGTTGATGCCGCTCATGCGGGTTTGCGCCGTGAAGGGTACGAACGTGGCGTGCAGGCTCTGAACGTCGCGCTGGCGCAGGTTAAAGCGCTGCTTGGCGAGGATCACAATGCTGCGGCCTTCCGGGGTTTCATCAGCAAGCGAGGAGAGCTGCGCGGCATCCGCCAGCGTTTTTTCATCCACGCCCGGGGCGGGTAGGAAATCTGACGCCTGACGGTTACCAAGGGTAATGGTGCCGGTTTTATCCAGCAGCAACACATCCACGTCACCGGCGGCTTCTACAGCACGCCCGCTGGTGGCGATGACGTTGGCACCGAGCATACGGCTCATGCCGGCCACGCCGATGGCCGACAGCAGGCCGCCGATGGTGGTGGGGATCAGACAAACCAGCAGCGCCACCAGCACCGTGACGGTGACCGCGGTACCGCCATACGCAGAGAACGGCCACAGCGTCGCGGTTGCCAGCAGGAAGACAATGGTCAAGGCCACCAGCAGGATGGTCAGGGCAATTTCGTTTGGCGTTTTACGGCGCTGTGCGCCTTCCACCATGGCGATCATCCTGTCGAGGAAGGTTTCACCCGGGTTAACGCTGCACTGGATCACCAGCCAGTCGGAGAGAATGCGCGTCCCGCCCGTCACGGAGGCGAAATCACCGCCAGATTCACGGATAACCGGCGCGGATTCCCCGGTGATGGCGCTTTCATCCACCGATGCGCCCCCTTCAATGACTTCGCCGTCGCAAGGGATGATGTCACCGGCTTCAACCAGCACCACATCGCCTTTACGCAGTTCATCTGCCGGAACGTGGTCCATCTGAGCGCCGTATTTCGGTTCCCGTAGCTTGCGCGCGAAGGCGGTTTTTTTCACCCCTTTCAGGCTGTTGGCCTGGGCTTTACTCCGGCCTTCCGCCAGCGCTTCCGCAAAGTTGGCGAACAGCACGGTAAACCACAGCCACAGGCTGATGGCGCCGGTAAACATCGCATTTCCCGGCATATGGCCCGTTCCCATGGCAATCGCCAGGGCGGTGGTCAGGACGCTTCCCGCCCAGACGATAAACATCACCGGGTTGTGCCACTGCACGCGCGGGCTCAGCTTTTTCACCGCATCCATGAGCGCCTGGCGAACTAATGACGGTTCGAACAGGGCCAGTTGTTTACGACTCATGACAATTTCTCCGCAAAATCAGCGTAAAGAGAGGTATTCCGCGACCGGGCCTAACGCGAGGGCGGGGATAAAGGTCAGGGCGCCGACCAGCAACACGGTGCCCGTCAGCAGGCCGATAAACAGCGCGCCGTGGGTCGGTAACGTTCCGGTGGTGGTCGGTTGGATTTTTTTATTCACCAGCGATCCGGCAATCGCCATGACCGGCACAATGATCCCGAAGCGGCCCACAAACATGCAGAACGCCAGCAGGCAGTTCCAGAACGGTGAGTTGGCGCTTAGGCCCGCAAAGGCGCTACCGTTGTTGTTGGCGGCCGAGGAGACGGCATACAGCACTTCACTAAAACCGTGAATGCCGGGGTTAAAGATGCCGCTGCGTCCGGCCTCGGTCATCAGCGCCAGCGCGGTGCCGAGCAGCACGAGAGCCGGGGTGACCAGAATCGCCAGCGCGGTTAATTTCATCTCGCGAACGTCGATTTTTTTACCCAAATATTCCGGCGTGCGGCCAATCATCAGACCGGCAATAAACACCGCCAGCAGCACGAACAGCAGCATGCCGTAAAGACCGGAGCCCACGCCGCCAAACACCACCTCGCCAATCTGCATCAGCCACATCGGGATCATGCCACCCAGCGCCGTAAAGGAATCATGCATGGCATTGACGGCCCCGCACGAAGCTGCCGTGGTGACCACCGCATACAGGCTGCTGGCGAGAATGCCAAAGCGGCTCTCTTTACCTTCCATGTTGATTGCGCTATCGGCACCGAGTGAGAGGAAGTGCGGGTTACCCTGCCATTCGGCCCACATCACCAGCGCAACACAGACCACAAAGATCAGCGACATGGTCCAGAGCACGGTGCGGCCCTGACGGCGATCGTTAACCACGTCACCAAAAGCAAAGCAGAGCGCGGCGGGGATCAGGAAAATCGCCAGCATCTGCACAAAATTAGTCAGGGCGGTCGGGTTTTCAAACGGGTGCGAGGAGTTGGCGTTGAAGAAGCCCCCGCCGTTCGTCCCGAGCATTTTGATGGCTTCCTGCGACGCCACTGGCCCCATAGGCAGGAGCTGTTTTGCGCCTTCCAGCGAGGTATATGGCGCGTAAGGCAGCAGGTTTTGCAGGCTGCCCTGCTGAATGAAGAACAGCGCGATCAGCAGCGCAATCGGCAGCAGGATCCACAGCGTAATGCGCGTCAGGTCTACCCACGCGTTACCCAGCGTACTCACTTTCTGACGCGCAAACGCACGCGTCAGCGCGAAGATCACCGCAATACCGCTGGCGGCAGAGAGGAAGTTCTGCACGGTTAGCCCGACCATCTGGCTGAAGTAGCTGAGTGTGGTTTCACCAGCATAGGACTGCCAGTTGGTGTTAGTGACAAAACTGACTGCCGTGTTAAGCGCGAGATGCCAGGACAAGCCCGGTAACTGTTGCGGATTCAAAGGCAGGATACCTTGCAACATCAGCATGGCAAAAAGCGCAATGAGCCCGACGATATTCAGCAGCAGAATGGCGATCAAATATTCACGCCAGTTCATCTCCCGATCGTCTATACCCAGTACGCGCCAGATCCCTTTTTCAACGCTTCCCGTTCCGGGCAGGGGAACGTTATTGATTAGCCGTGCCAGCCCAGAGCCCAGTGGCCTTGCCAGAACGAACAACACCACTAAGAAACTGGCAATAAGCAAAAACGCCTGAGCAGCCATCAGAATGCCTCCGCGTTAATCAGGGCATAAACCAGATAACCCAATAACAGGAACACCAGCACGATGCCGGCAATAAGACCTGCACTCACAATCCACCTCCGGGTGACTTTTGTTGTTGTGCTAACGGTAGGATTTATGGCGCAAAGATTTCGCAAAAATGAGAAGGGCGGGTGTAAAAAAAGTATAAAAATGGCAAATCCCACAAATTAACTATTGATAAGTAAATCGTTAACTTTTTTGTAACTTAATTACGGCGTGAATGTAAATTTTCGCTAAACGGACGAAAATAAGTGGTCGGATGAGTAGTAAAATTACAAACAAAGCGATATTATTTTAGCCAGATCACAGATTTTGAATTTTCCGGATGACGTTTCCGGCCAACTATAGGGGAGAAAAATATGGATCTTTATAAAGAGTTTCCGGCTCATATCGTGTTCATGCGCCGCGCTTTCGCCGTAGTGGCTGGCGTGCTGGCTCTGCCGGTGATGCTGTTCTGGAAAGATCGTGCACGTTTTTATAGCTATCTGCACCGCGTCTGGGCGAAAACCAGCGAGAAGCCGGTGTGGATGGATCAGGCCGAGAAAGCGACCTGCGACTTTTACTAAGACTACACACAGCAATAAAAAAACCGCCAACAGCAATGTGGCGGTTTTTTTGTCCCTCCGGATTCGCGGTCCGTTGGGTGGTTTTCAAGCCCTCGTCAGAGACTTAAAAGAATATCTCGGGTCCTTAAGTAATCAAACTGCAACTCCCTAAATATATTCTTAAAAACCTTTTCAGTGGATTACGTTTTACGCCAGGGCCAACTACTATGCAGCGTCCCTTTCCGCCATCTCGCACATGGGCACCGGTCCCGGGAAAGGTGTGACCACAACCGTAAGTCAGGCTCTCGTCAGAGCTTGTGTCCACCGACTTATCACCGGTGGTGAACGGTGGAGCGGTTAGCAGCAGGGACCGCATAATGAAACGCTATTTTTGCATCGCGTTCATTGTCGCCAGCGTACTCGTTGTTAAAAGTGATGAACCGATCGGGTTTGTTGCATTTACCACGATAGCGCAGGACAAGTAGCGTTAAGGCCGCCTTGGGCGGCCTTTTTTATTTCATCCGGTCTACACTTCATGGCAAAGTACAGTAAAAGCGCGCCGCTTTTTCCTTTGGTGGCGTGCCCTTACGGACATAATGGATATTTGCCTGGAGTTTTATGCCCACCCATCTGGTTTGGTTTCGCGCGGACCTGCGCGTACATGACAACTTCGCACTCGCGGCAGCCTGCCGTTCCGATGACGCCAGCGTGCTGGCGCTATTTATCGCTACGCCTGAACAGTGGCAGCAGCATGATATGGCCCCGCGTCAGGCCGCTTACCTCAGATCGCATCTGAACGATCTGCAACACTCACTTGCTGAAAAAGGTATCCCCCTGATCTACAAAGAGGTCAGTGACTTTGCCGCGCAGCTTAAGATGTTGCGGGAGGTATGTCAGCAGAACGGCGTCACGCATCTTTTTTATAACTACCAGTACGAGCTGAACGAACGGCTGCGGGATCGCCAACTGGAGAACATTCTGGGCGAGGTGGTTTGTGAAGGATTTGATGACAGCGTAATGCTGGCACCGGGCAGCGTCATGACCGGCGGCAATGAAATGTATAAAGTGTTCACGCCGTTTAAAAATGCTTTTGTTAAACGTCTGAAAGAGGCGCTGCCGGAGTGCGTACCCGCACCCGCAGCCAGAGAGGAAGCCATAACCACGCTGCCTGAATTAACGTTTAACTATCCCCAACAGACATTCGATGAGCTTCTGTTCCCCGCAAACGAGAAGGCAGCAATTGCGAAGCTGCGCCAGTTTTGCAAACAGGGCGCGGGAGAGTACGAGGCGCGCAGGGATTTCCCGGCGATTGAAGGGACAAGCCGCTTATCGGCAAGCCTGGCGCTGGGCGTGCTCTCTCCTCGTCAGTGTCTACACCGTCTTCTGGCCGAGCAGCCGCAGGCGATGGACGGTGGAGCGGGTTCGGTGTGGCTGAACGAACTTATCTGGCGTGAATTTTATCGGCATCTGATGACGTATCATCCCGCTCTCTGTAAGCATCGTCCGTTCATTCCATGGACCGACAACGTAAAATGGCAGCACGATGAGGCACTTTTACAGGCCTGGCAAAAAGGGGAAACGGGCTATCCGATTGTTGATGCCGCCATGCGCCAACTGAATGAGACGGGGTGGATGCACAACCGCCTGCGAATGATTACCGCCAGCTTTCTGGTGAAGGATCTGCTTATCGACTGGCGTATCGGAGAGCGCTATTTTATCTCTCAGCTGATCGATGGCGATCTCGCCGCGAATAACGGCGGCTGGCAGTGGGCTGCCTCTACGGGCACCGATGCGGCTCCCTATTTCCGGATTTTTAATCCAACCACTCAGGGACAAAAATTTGATGCCAACGGCGACTTTATCCGCCGCTGGTTGCCCGCGCTCAGGAACGTTCCTGCGAAAGCGATCCACGACCCGTGGGCATGGGCGGATAAACAGGGCGTAAAGCTCGATTATCCCCGCCCGATTGTTGACCATAAACAGGCGCGTGTCGCCACGCTGGCAGCGTACGAAGCCGCCAGAAAAGTTTGAGAGCATAAAGATGAAAAACAGTGAACTGGAACGCCTGATTAACGAAAAACTCAATACCGCCTCCTTTAGCGACTACGGTCCTAATGGCCTGCAGGTAGAAGGGCGCGAAACGGTACAGAAAATTATCACCGGCGTCACGGCAAGCCAGGCGCTGCTCGACGAGGCTGTCCGTCAGGAGGCCGATGCGGTGATTGTCCATCACGGTTATTTCTGGAAAAACGAATCACCGATTATTCGCGGCATGAAGCGCAACCGCCTGAAAACGTTGCTGGCAAATGACATCAACCTGTACGGTTACCACCTGCCGCTGGACGCACATCCGGAGCTTGGTAACAACGTTCAGCTTGCCCGACTGTTGGGGATTACCGTAATGGGCGAAATCGAGCCGCTGGTGCCGTGGGGCGAGCTGGCGATGCCGGTTCCGGGGCTGGAACTGGCTTCCTGGATTGAAGCGCGCCTGGGGCGTCGTCCGCTGTGGAGCGGCGATACCGGTCCGGATACGGTGAAGCGTGTTGCCTGGTGCACCGGAGGCGGGCAGGGCTTTATCGACAGCGCCGCGCGCTTCGGTGTTGATGCCTTTATCACCGGCGAGGTTTCCGAGCAGACCATTCACTCGGCGCGTGAACAGGGGCTGCATTTTTACGCGGCAGGCCATCATGCCACCGAGCGCGGCGGCATTCGCGCCCTCAGCGAGTGGCTGACGGAAAATACCGATCTGGATGTGACCTTTATTGATATTCCTAACCCGGCCTGATGAGAGGTGCCTGAGTGCAGCGAGCGCGTTGTTATCTTCTGGGAGAAACTGCAGTGGTTCTGGAACTCGAGCCGCCGGTGACCCTTGCCACGCAAAAGCGTATCTGGCGGCTAACCCAGCGTCTGGTCGAACTGCCGGACGTGGTTGAAGCCATTCCGGGGATGAATAACATCACGGTGGTGCTGCGTAGTCCGCATACGCTGGCGCTGGATGCCATTGAACGTTTACAGCGCTGGTGGGAAGAGAGCGAGGCGCTGGAGCCGGAATCGCGTGCTATTGAGATCCCGGTCGTTTATGGCGGTACGGGGGGACCGGATCTTGGTGTGGTCGCAGACCACTGCGGACTCACGGAAAAGCAGGTTGTTGAGTTGCACAGTTCGGTTGACTACGTCGTCTGGTTCCTGGGATTCCAGCCCGGATTCCCGTATCTGGGGGGATTATCTCCCCGGTTGCATACGCCGCGCCGCGCTGAGCCGCGCCTGAGCGTACCGGCGGGGACGGTCGCGATTGGTGGCGAGCAGACCGGCGTTTATCCGCTGACATCGCCCGGTGGATGGCAGCTTATCGGGCATACCGCCACCCCGTTATTTGAACCCGGGCTGGAGACGCCGATACTCCTGCGGCCCGGCGACACCCTTCGCTTTATCCCGCAGAAGGAGGGGGTATGTTAACGCTTATTCGCGCCGGGCTTTACACCTCCGTACAGGATGCCGGGCGCTTTGGCATGCGTCAGTCCGGCGTGAGCTATTGTGGTGCGCTGGACCGTCCAGCGCTGGAGATCGCTAACGTGCTGGTGGGCAACCCCGGCAGCACGGCGGCGCTCGAAATTACGCTCGGCCAGTGTGTCATTGAGTTTGGTCAGGAGACCTGGTTCGCGCTCACCGGCGCAGGCTGTGATGCCACGCTGGACGGCAAAGCGGTGTGGACCGGCTGGCGTCTGCGGGCTAAAGCCGGACAGCGTCTGACCTTAAAGCGTCCTCTGCACGGCGTGCGTAGCTATCTTGCGGTGGCTGGCGGCATTGATGTGCCTGACGTGCTGGGCTCATCCAGTACCGATCAGAAAGCCGGGATTGGCGGTCACGAAGGACGGTTATTGCGCGACGGCGATCGCCTGGCGATTAAGCCCTCTTCGCGTCACTTCTCGACGGCTCAGGGGGTAAAACAACTCCTCTGGGGAAACCAGATCCGCGCCTTACCGGGGCCGGAATATCATGAGTTCGACGAGGCCTCAAAAGAGTCCTTCTGGCGCTCGCCGTGGAAGCTCAGTCCGCAGAGTAACCGTATGGGTTATCGTCTGCAGGGGCAGCCGCTGATCCGGACGACCGACAGAGAACTGCTCTCCCACGGTTTACTGCCAGGGGTTATTCAGGTTCCGGGCAACGGGCAACCGATCGTCTTAATGAACGACGCGCAGACGACGGGAGGCTACCCGCGAATTGCCTGCATCATTGAAGCCGATCGCTACCATCTGGCGCAAATTCCCCTCGGACAGCCGATTCACTTCGTTCAATGTTCGCTGGAGGAGGCGCTAAAGGCGCGGCAGGATCAGCAGCGCTATCTCGAACAGCTGGCGTGGAGGCTCGATGGTAAAGATTGATTTAAACGCCGATCTGGGCGAGGGCGGCAGCGCCGATGCGGCGCTGATGACGCTGGTCTCCTCGGTCAATATCGCCTGCGGCTTTCACGCGGGCGATGCGCAAACCATGCTGGAGAGCGTGCGTAACGCCATCAAAAACGGCGTCGCGATAGGCGCACATCCGAGCTTCCCTGACCGGGAAAACTTTGGCCGCACCGCGATGGACCTGCCGCCTGAAACGGTCTACGCACAGGTGCTCTACCAGATCGGCGCGCTGGAGGCGATGGTGCGCGCTGAGAACGGTGTGCTGCGCCACGTGAAGCCGCACGGCATGCTCTATAACCAGGCGGCAAAAGATCCGGCGCTGGCGGACGCTATAGCCCGTGCGGTGCGGGACTCTAATCCGCAGCTGATTCTGATCGGCCTGGCGGGCAGCGAGCTTATTCGTGCCGGAGAACGGCTGGGGCTGACCACACGGCAGGAGGTGTTTGCCGATCGGGGATACATGCCGGACGGCAGTCTGGTTCCGCGCACGCAAGCCGGTGCGCTGATTATCGATGAAGCGAAAGCGCTGGCCCAGACGCTGGAGATGGTGCGCTACGGGCGAGTGACCGCCGTGGATGGCACAACGGCGCACGTTCAGGCTGATACGGTATGTTTACACGGCGACGGCGAGCATGCGCTCCAGTTCGCGCGCCGCCTGCGGGCCGCGTTCGCTGAAGAGGGCATTCTTGTCAGCGCAGATTAATCATAAAAGGACAGAAAAATGCCAGAAGGCCCGGAGATCCGCCGCGCGGCGGATAGCCTCGAGGCGGCGATAAAGGGCAAACCGCTGACGGAGGCCTGGTTTGCTTTTCCTCAACTGAAACCGTTTGAATCACAGCTGGTGGGGCAGTCGGTAACGCATATTGAAACGCGCGGCAAAGCATTGCTCACGCATTTTTCCCATAACCTGACGTTATACAGCCATAACCAGCTTTACGGCGTCTGGCGCGTGGTGGAGGCGGGTGAACAGCCGCAAACGACCCGCGTGCTGCGCGTCAGGCTGCAAACGGCGGATAAGGCGATCCTGCTCTATAGCGCCTCTGATATCGAAATGTTAACGCCGGAGCAGTTGCTCACGCACCCCTTCTTACAGCGGGTTGGGCCGGACGTGCTGGATATGCCCCTGACGGCGAGCGATGTGAAGGCCCGGCTGTTATCGCCTGCATTCCGCAACCGGCAGTTTTCCGGCCTGTTTCTTGACCAAGCCTTTCTGGCCGGGCTTGGCAACTACCTGCGGGTGGAAATCCTCTGGGAAGTCGGGCTGGCGCCGCAGCATAAAGCCTCTCAGCTGAGCGATGAACAGCTGGAGGCGCTGTCCCACGCGCTGCTGGACATCCCGCGGCTGTCGTACAACACGCGTGGCGTAGTGGATGAAAACAAGCATCACGGGGCGCTGTTCCGCTTTAAGGTGTTTCATCGGGCGGGGAAAAAGTGCGAGCGGTGCGGTGGGATTATCGACAGGATGATGCTCTCTTCAAGACCCTTCTACTGGTGCCCGCACTGCCAGAAATAAAAGTAAAACGGTAACCCTTGGGTTACCGTTTTTAATGTTTCACCCTCTCCCTGTGGGAGAGGTCCGGGGTGAGGGCATCAGGCCGCACCCAACATCTTTTAGCGCTTCAGGTCAGACTTAAAATCACGCTGCTCGTAGCCGGTATACAGTTGACGAGGACGCGCGATCTTCATGCCTTCGCTGTGCATTTCGTTCCAGTGCGCAATCCAGCCTACGGTACGCGCCATGGCGAAGATCACGGTGAACATGGAAGACGGAATGCCCATCGCTTTCAGAATAATGCCAGAGTAGAAATCAACGTTCGGGTAGAGTTTCTTCTCGATGAAGTACGGGTCGTTCAGCGCGATGTGTTCCAGCTCCATCGCCACTTCCAGCAGATCATCTTTGGTGCCCAGCTCTTTCAGCACTTCGTGGCAGGTCTCACGCATCACAGTGGCGCGCGGGTCGTAGTTTTTGTAAACACGGTGACCGAAGCCCATCAGGCGGAAGGAATCATTCTTGTCTTTCGCGCGACGCACGAACTCAGGAATGTGCTCAACGGTGCTGATCTCTTCCAGCATCTTCAGTGCCGCTTCGTTCGCGCCGCCGTGCGCCGGTCCCCACAGGGAGGCGATGCCCGCAGCGATACAGGCGAACGGGTTCGCGCCTGAAGAGCCCGCGGTACGGACGGTAGAGGTAGAGGCGTTCTGTTCGTGGTCAGCGTGCAGGATCAGAATACGGTCCATGGCGCGTTCCAGAACCGGGTTCACTTCGTACTCTTCGCACGGCGTGGAGAACATCATGCGCAGGAAGTTACCCGCGTAGGAGAGGTCGTTGCGCGGATACACAAACGGCTGGCCGATGGAGTATTTGTAGCACATCGCCGCCATGGTAGGCATTTTGGACAGCAGACGGTAAGCGGCGATTTCACGGTGACGCGGGTTATTCACGTCAAGGGAGTCGTGGTAGAACGCTGCCAGCGCACCGGTAATACCGCACATCACCGCCATTGGGTGAGAGTCACGACGGAACGCATGGAACAGACGGGTAATCTGCTCATGGATCATGGTGTGACGGGTCACGGTGGTTTTAAATTCATCGAACTGGGCCTGCGTCGGTTTTTCGCCGTTCAGCAGGATATAGCACACTTCCAGGTAGTTGGATTCGGTGGCTAACTGATCGATAGGGAAGCCGCGATGGAGCAGGATACCTTCGTCACCGTCGATAAAGGTGATTTTGGATTCGCAAGATGCGGTAGAGGTAAATCCAGGGTCAAAGGTGAACATCCCTTTGGAACCCAGCGTACGGATATCAATAACATCCTGACCGAGCGTGCCTTTTAGCACATCCAGTTCAATAGCAGTGTCACCATTTAGGGTGAGCGTTGCCTTTGTATCAGCCATTTACGGTCTCCTTAGCGCCTTATGCTTAAGACTGCGCTTTACCGGATTTGCTTTCAGCTGTTAATCACCGTTACCAGATTGTTATTTGGCTTACCGCTCAGCTCACGAGGACAAACCAGGGTACAGAGCTATGGCGCCTTGCAGGTAAACGAATGAAATATCAGTGAAACAACAGCAAATCAGCGTTTTTGCAGTCCGAATTATTCAAACCTGTATATCACTAATAACTGTCCTGATAACTTCGGTCAATACCATCACACTGTTACATAACTATTTGTCAGGTGAAAGAGAGACCTCATAACTTTTGCGCATTATATGCCTTTTCTGATGACGTTTGTAACAATATTGTTTAACATTTGTCAAATCAGATGATTAAAAATTAAAAAGATGTTGTTATCGTGACCCTGATCACTGTTCCAGAGAAAACCCGACAAACTGTATGTAGGTTAATTGTAATGATTTTGTGAACGGCCTATACTGCCGCCAGGTCTCCGGAACACCCTGCAATCCCGAGCCACCCAGCGTTGTAACGTGTCGTTTAAGCATCTGGAAGCAGTGTTTTGCATGACGCGCAGTTATAGAAAAGGAACGCTGCTTGACCCGCATCGCAGTCCGGAGGAAGGAAACAATAAGAACAGCATGTGGGCGTTATTCATGATAAGAAATGTGAAAAAACAAAGACCTGTCAATCTGGATCTCAAAACGATCCGGTTCCCCGTAACAGCAATAGCGTCCATTCTGCACCGTGTTTCTGGTGTGATTACGTTTGTGGCGGTCGGTATTCTGCTGTGGTTACTGGGCACCAGCCTCTCTTCCCCTGAAGGATTCCTCCAGGCCTCTGCCATCATGAACAGCTTCTTCGTGAAATTCATCATGTGGGGCATTCTGACCGCGCTGGCGTACCACGTCGTTGTGGGTGTTCGCCATATGCTGATGGACTTTGGCTACCTGGAAGAGACTTTCGAAGCCGGGAAACGCTCCGCTAACATTTCATTTGTGATTACTGTCGTGCTTTCACTTCTCGCAGGAGTTCTCGTATGGTAAGCAACGCCTCCGCATTAGGACGCAACGGCGTACATGACTTCATTCTGGTCCGTGCTACCGCCATCGTTCTCACTCTTTACATCATCTATATGATCGGTTTCTTCGCGACCAGCGGCACGCTGACGTGGGAAATCTGGAGTGGGTTCTTCGGATCCGCCTTCACCAAAGTGTTCACCCTGCTGGCCCTGTTCTCTATCCTTATTCATGCATGGATTGGCATGTGGCAGGTGTTGACCGATTACGTTAAACCGCTGGCGATTCGCCTCCCACTGCAGCTGGCCATTGTGGTTGCACTGGTGGTTTACGTTATTTATGGATTCGTTGTGGTGTGGGGTGTGTAATGAAACTGCCAGTCAGAGAATTTGATGCTGTTGTAATTGGTGCCGGTGGCGCAGGTATGCGTGCCGCACTGCAAATTTCCCAGAGCGGCCAAACCTGTGCGCTGCTCTCTAAAGTTTTCCCGACCCGTTCCCATACTGTGTCCGCGCAGGGCGGTATTACCGTTGCGCTGGGTAACTCCCATGAAGATAACTGGGAATGGCACATGTATGACACGGTAAAAGGTTCCGATTACATCGGCGACCAGGATGCCATCGAATATATGTGTAAAACCGGCCCGGAAGCGATTCTGGAGCTGGACCACATGGGTCTGCCGTTCTCCCGTCTGGAAAATGGCACTATCTATCAGCGTCCGTTTGGCGGCCAGTCGAAAAACTTCGGCGGCGAGCAGGCGGCACGCACCGCGGCGGCGGCTGACCGTACCGGTCACGCGCTGCTGCACACCCTGTATCAGCAGAACCTGAAAAACCACACCACCATCTTCTCCGAATGGTATGCGCTGGATCTGGTGAAAAACACCGATGGCGCAATTGTTGGCTGTACCGCGCTGTGCATCGAAACCGGTGAAGTGGTTTACTTCAAAGCGCGCGCTACCGTGCTGGCGACCGGCGGTGCAGGCCGTATCTATCAGTCCACCACCAACGCCCACATCAACACCGGTGACGGTGTCGGTATGGCTATCCGCGCGGGCGTGCCGGTGCAGGATATGGAGATGTGGCAGTTCCACCCAACCGGTATCGCCGGTGCAGGCGTTCTGGTAACAGAAGGCTGCCGCGGTGAAGGTGGCTACCTGCTGAACAAACACGGTGAGCGCTTCATGGAGCGTTATGCCCCGAATGCGAAAGACCTGGCGGGTCGTGACGTGGTGGCGCGTTCCATCATGATCGAAATCCGTGAAGGCCGCGGCTGCGACGGCCCATGGGGTCCGCACGCGAAGCTGAAACTCGACCATCTGGGTAAAGAAGTTCTGGAGTCCCGTCTGCCGGGTATCCTGGAACTGTCCCGCACCTTCGCACACGTCGACCCGGTGAAAGAGCCGATTCCGGTTATCCCAACCTGCCACTACATGATGGGCGGTATTCCGACCAAAGTGACCGGTCAGGCGCTGACCGTGAACGAGCAGGGCGAAGACGTGGTCATTCCTGGCCTGTTCGCGGTGGGCGAAATCGCCTGCGTATCCGTACACGGTGCAAACCGTCTGGGCGGCAACTCCCTGCTGGATCTGGTGGTGTTTGGTCGCGCAGTGGGTCTGCATCTGCAGGAATCCATTGCCGAGCAGGGTGCGCTGCGTGACGCAACCGACGACGAAATTGATGCCTCTCTTGAGCGCCTCAACCGCTGGAACGGCAACCGTAACGGCGAAGATCCGGTGGAAATCCGTAAAGCGCTGCAGGAATGTATGCAGCACAACTTCTCGGTATTCCGTGAAGGCGACGCGATGGCCAAAGGTCTTGAGCAGCTGAAAGCGATCCGCGAGCGTCTGAAAAATGCCCGTCTGGATGACACTTCCAGCGAGTTTAACACCCAGCGCGTTGAGTGCCTGGAGCTGGATAACCTGATGGAAACCGCGTTCGCGACCGCGATGTCGGCAAACTTCCGTACCGAAAGCCGTGGCGCCCATAGCCGCTTCGACTTCCCGGAGCGTGATGACGAAAACTGGCTGTGTCATTCCCTGTATCTGCCAGAGTCGGAAACCATGACGCGTCGTAGCGTCAACATGGAACCGAAACTGCGTCCGGCGTTCCCGCCGAAGATTCGTACTTACTAATGCGGAGACAGGATAATGAAACTCGAATTCTCAGTTTATCGTTATAACCCGGATGTTGATGACGCTCCGCGCATGCAGGACTACACCCTGGAAGCGGAAGAAGGTCGCGACATGATGCTGCTGGATGCCTTAATCCAGCTGAAAGAAAAAGATCCAACCCTGTCGTTCCGCCGCTCCTGCCGTGAAGGGGTTTGTGGCTCTGACGGTGTGAACATGAACGGCAAAAATGGCCTGGCCTGCATCACGCCAATATCAGCGTTGCAGCGTCCTGGTCAGAAAATTGTTATCCGTCCTCTGCCAGGCCTGCCGGTCGTGCGTGATTTGGTGGTAGACATGGGGCAATTCTATGCACAATATGAGAAGATTAAGCCTTACTTATTGAATAATGGGCAAAATCCACCGGCTCGCGAGCACTTACAGTCTCCTGAGCAGCGTGAAAAACTCGACGGTTTGTACGAGTGTATTCTCTGCGCATGCTGTTCTACGTCCTGCCCGTCGTTCTGGTGGAACCCGGACAAGTTTATCGGTCCGGCCGGTCTGCTGGCTGCCTATCGCTTCCTGATCGACAGCCGCGACACCGAAACCGACAGCCGTCTGGAAGGACTGAGTGACGCTTTCAGCGTATTCCGCTGCCATAGCATCATGAACTGCGTCAGTGTGTGTCCGAAGGGGCTAAACCCGACGCGCGCCATCGGCCATATTAAGTCGATGCTGCTGCAGCGCAGTGCGTAAGTAGTAAGAGGGGAGTGCTGTTCCCCTCACCTTAACCCTCTCCCACAGGGAGAGGGCATAGATTGCAGAAACCTTTAAAAACTGCCCTGAAGTCTAGACAGTTTCTAAAGGTTCCTTCGCGGGCCACAAAGAGCTCGCAGGTGAACCCCGGCACGTACACGTGGTGTGCGTGGTAGTTTCTACGGCGAAAGTAAGCATAAAAATGCTTAAGGGATCACGATGCAGAACGGCGCAATGAAAGCCTGGCTGGACTCTTCTTACCTCTCTGGTGCCAACCAGAGCTGGATAGAACAGCTCTATGAAGACTTCTTAACCGATCCTGACTCAGTGGACGCAAACTGGCGTTCCATGTTCCAGCAGTTGCCTGGTACAGGGGTCAAACCGGATCAATTCCATTCCAAAACACGTGATTATTTCCGTCGTCTGGCGAAGGATGCCTCACGTTACTCTTCTGCGATTTCCGACCCTGACACCAATGCGAAGCAGGTTAAAGTCCTGCAGCTTATCAACGCTTATCGCTTCCGTGGTCACCAGCATGCGAATCTCGATCCGCTGGGACTGTGGAAACAAGACCGTGTGGCCGATCTCGATCCGGCGTATCACGATCTGACCGAGGCCGATTTCCAGGAAAGCTTTAACGTAGGTTCCTTTGCCATCGGCAAAGACACGATGAAGCTGGGCGATCTGATTGACGCGCTCAAGCAAACCTACTGCGGCTCCATCGGCGCGGAATACATGCACATTACCTCTACCGAAGAGAAGCGCTGGATCCAGCAGCGCATCGAATCCGTAGCGGGCCACGCGACCTTCTCGGCTGACGAGAAAAAACGCTTCCTCAGCGAACTGACCGCAGCGGAAGGCCTTGAGCGCTATCTGGGCGCGAAGTTCCCGGGCGCAAAACGCTTCTCGCTGGAAGGCGGTGACGCCCTGGTGCCGATGCTGAAAGAGCTGATTCGTCATGCAGGCAAGAGCGGCACCCGTGAAGTTGTGCTGGGCATGGCGCACCGTGGTCGTCTGAACGTGCTGGTCAACGTGCTGGGTAAAAAACCGCAGGACCTGTTCGACGAATTCGCGGGCAAACATAAAGAACACCTCGGCACCGGCGACGTGAAGTACCACATGGGCTTCTCGTCTGATATCGAAACCGAAGGTGGTCTGGTTCACCTGGCGCTGGCGTTTAACCCGTCACACCTGGAAATCGTCAGCCCGGTGGTTATCGGTTCCGTGCGCGCGCGTCTGGATCGTCTGGACGAGCCGAGCAGCAACAAAGTTCTGCCAATCACCATCCACGGTGATGCGGCGGTAACAGGGCAGGGCGTGGTTCAGGAAACCCTGAACATGTCGAAAGCGCGTGGTTATGAAGTGGGCGGTACCGTTCGCATCGTGATCAACAACCAGGTGGGCTTCACCACCTCTAACCCGCTGGACGCGCGTTCTACCCCGTACTGCACCGACATCGGTAAGATGGTGCAGGCGCCGATCTTCCACGTTAACGCGGATGACCCGGAAGCCGTGGCTTTCGTTACCCGTCTGGCGCTGGACTTCCGTAATACCTTCAAACGCGATGTGTTCATTGACCTCTTCTGCTACCGCCGTCACGGCCACAACGAAGCGGATGAGCCAAGTGCAACCCAGCCGCTGATGTATCAGAAAATCAAAAAACACCCGACTCCGCGCAAAATCTATGCTGACAAGCTGGAAGGCGACAAAGTGGCGACGCTGGAAGATGCGACCGAAATGGTCAACCTCTACCGCGACGCGCTGGATGCGGGCGAATGCGTAGTGAAAGAACTGCGTCCGATGAACATGCACTCCTTTACCTGGTCGCCATACCTCAACCACGAGTGGGATGAGAGCTACCCGAATAAGGTTGAGATGAAGCGCCTGCAGGAGCTGGCTAAACGCATCAGCACCGTGCCGGACGCTATCGAGATGCAGTCGCGCGTGGCGAAAATTTATGCTGACCGTCAGTCCATGGCGGCAGGCGAGAAGCTCTTCGACTGGGGCGGTGCGGAAACGCTGGCCTACGCAACGCTGGTTGACGAAGGCATTCCTGTTCGTCTGTCCGGTGAAGATGCGGGCCGTGGAACCTTCTTCCACCGTCACGCGGTTGTTCACAACCAGTCCAACGGTTCAACCTACACCCCGCTGCAGCACGTGCACAACGGTCAGGGCCAGTTCAAGGTCTGGGACTCCGTGCTGTCTGAAGAAGCGGTTCTGGCCTTCGAATACGGTTATGCCACCGCTGAACCACGAACCCTGACCATCTGGGAAGCGCAGTTCGGTGACTTCGCTAACGGTGCGCAGGTGGTTATCGACCAGTTCATCTCCTCCGGCGAGCAGAAGTGGGGCCGTATGTGTGGCCTGGTAATGCTGCTGCCGCACGGTTATGAAGGTCAGGGTCCGGAGCACTCTTCCGCGCGTCTGGAACGTTATCTGCAGCTCTGCGCCGAGCAGAACATGCAGGTCTGTGTACCGTCTACTCCGGCTCAGGTGTACCACATGCTGCGTCGTCAGGCGCTGCGCGGTATGCGTCGTCCGCTGGTGGTGATGTCGCCGAAGTCCCTGCTGCGTCACCCGCTGGCGGTGTCGAGCCTGGATGAGCTGGCAAATGGCACCTTCCTGCCGGCCATCGGTGAAATTGACGAGCTGGATCCGCAGGCCGTGAAGCGTGTGGTGATGTGTTCTGGTAAGGTTTATTACGACCTGCTGGAACAGCGCCGTAAGAACGATCAGAAAGATGTCGCCATCGTGCGTATCGAACAGCTTTATCCGTTCCCGCACCAGGCGGTGCAGGAAGCGCTGAAACCGTACGCTCACGTTCATGATTTTGTCTGGTGCCAGGAAGAGCCGCTTAACCAGGGCGCATGGTACTGCAGCCAGCATCATTTCCGTGAAGTGATTCCATTTGGGTCAGCCCTGCGCTATGCAGGTCGCCCGGCCTCCGCCTCTCCGGCGGTAGGGTATATGTCCGTTCACCAGAAGCAGCAACAAGATCTGGTCAATGACGCGCTGAACGTCGATTAATTAAAGGATACATAATGAGTAGCGTAGATATTCTTGTTCCCGACCTGCCTGAATCCGTAGCAGATGCGACCGTCGCTACCTGGCACAAAAAACCAGGCGATGCCGTTAAGCGCGATGAAGTGCTGGTAGAAATCGAAACTGACAAAGTGGTACTGGAAGTACCGGCTTCGGCGGATGGCGTTCTGGACGCGGTGCTGGAAGATGAAGGTACTACCGTCACGTCTCGTCAGATCCTGGGTCGCCTGCGTGAAGGCAACAGCGCGGGCAAAGAGTCCAGCGCAAAATCTGAAGAGAAAGCCTCTACGCCGGCTCAGCGCCAGCAGGCGTCTCTGGAAGAACAGTCTAACGACGCCCTCAGCCCGGCGATCCGTCGCCTGCTGGCGGAACACAGCCTCGACCCGGCAGCCATTAAAGGCACCGGTGTGGGCGGTCGTCTGACCCGTGAAGACATCGACAAGCATCTGGCGAAAGCGCCTGCTCAGGCCGAAGCGAAAGCTCCTGCGGCGGCGCCAGCAGCTCAGCCTGCGCTGGGTGCCCGCAGCGAAAAACGCGTGCCGATGACCCGCCTGCGTAAGCGCGTTGCCGAGCGTCTGCTGGAAGCGAAAAACTCTACCGCGATGCTGACCACCTTCAACGAAGTGAACATGAAGCCAATCATGGACCTGCGCAAGCAGTACGGTGACGCGTTTGAAAAACGTCACGGTATCCGTCTGGGCTTTATGTCCTTCTACGTGAAGGCGGTGGTTGAAGCGCTGAAACGCTATCCGGAAGTGAACGCGTCCATCGATGGCGATGACGTGGTTTACCACAACTATTTCGACGTCAGCATGGCGGTTTCTACTCCACGCGGCCTGGTAACGCCGGTTCTGCGTGATGTGGATACCCTGGGTATGGCTGACATCGAGAAGAACATTAAAGAGCTGGCCGTGAAAGGCCGCGACGGCAAGCTGACCGTAGACGACCTGACCGGCGGTAACTTCACCATTACCAACGGCGGCGTATTCGGCTCGCTGATGTCTACCCCGATCATTAACCCGCCGCAGAGCGCGATCCTGGGTATGCATGCCATCAAAGATCGCCCTATGGCGGTAGACGGTAAAGTTGAGATCCTGCCAATGATGTACCTGGCGCTCTCTTACGATCACCGCCTGATCGACGGCCGCGAGTCCGTGGGCTTCCTGGTTGCGATTAAAGAGCTGCTGGAAGATCCAACCCGTCTGCTGCTGGACGTCTAGTTTTGCAGTCTTGCCCGGCGGCGTATGGCTGCCGGGCCAATAAAAGCACGACCTAACGATTACCTGAAGGATGGATAGAACACATGAACTTACATGAATATCAGGCCAAACAGCTGTTTGCCCGGTATGGCTTACCGGCTCCGGTGGGTTATGCCTGTACTACCCCGCGTGAAGCAGAAGAAGCCGCATCTAAAATCGGTTCCGGCCCTTGGGTAGTTAAGTGTCAGGTTCACGCTGGTGGCCGTGGTAAAGCGGGCGGTGTGAAGGTTGTTAAGAGCAAAGAAGAGATTCGTGCGTTTGCTGAACATTGGCTCGGCAAGCGTCTGGTAACGTACCAGACAGATGCGAACGGCCAGCCGGTTAACCAGATCCTGGTGGAAGCGGCGACCGATATCGCGAAAGAACTTTATCTGGGCGCGGTTGTTGACCGTAGCTCCCGTCGCGTGGTGTTCATGGCGTCTACCGAAGGCGGCGTGGAAATCGAAAAAGTGGCGGAAGAAACCCCGCACCTGATCCACAAAGTGGCTATCGATCCGCTGGCAGGCCCAATGCCTTACCAGGGTCGCGAGCTGGCGTTCAAGCTGGGCCTGGAAGGTAAACTGGTTCAGCAGTTCACCAAGATCTTCATGGGTCTGGCAACTATCTTCCTGGAGCGCGATCTGGCGCTGATCGAGATCAACCCACTGGTGATCACCACCCAGGGCGATCTGATCTGCCTCGACGGCAAGCTGGGCGCTGACGGCAACGCGCTGTTCCGCCAGCCGGATCTGCGCGAAATGCGCGACCAGTCTCAGGAAGACCCGCGTGAAGCACAGGCTGCGCAGTGGGAACTGAACTACGTGGCGCTGGACGGCAACATCGGCTGCATGGTTAACGGTGCGGGCCTGGCAATGGGCACCATGGACATCGTTAAGCTGCACGGCGGTGAGCCAGCAAACTTCCTCGACGTAGGCGGTGGCGCAACCAAAGAGCGCGTAACCGAAGCGTTCAAAATCATTCTCTCTGACGACAACGTGAAGGCCGTTCTGGTTAACATCTTCGGCGGCATCGTACGTTGCGACCTGATCGCCGACGGTATCATCGGTGCGGTAGAAGAAGTGGGTGTTAACGTTCCGGTGGTTGTGCGTCTGGAAGGTAACAACGCTGAACTCGGCGCGAAAAAACTGGCTGACAGCGGCCTGAATATTATTGCAGCGAAAAGTCTGACGGATGCAGCTCAGCAGGTTGTTGCCGCAGTGGAGGGGAAATAATGTCAGTTTTAATTAATAAAGATACCAAGGTTATCTGCCAGGGCTTCACCGGTAGCCAGGGGACTTTCCACTCCGAACAGGCAATTGCCTACGGTACGCAGATGGTTGGCGGTGTTACGCCAGGTAAAGGCGGCACCACCCACCTGGGCCTGCCTGTGTTTAACACCGTGCGTGAAGCCGTAGAAGCGACGGGCGCCACCGCGACCGTGATCTACGTTCCGGCACCGTTCTGCAAAGACTCTATTCTGGAAGCGATCGACGCAGGCATCAAACTGATCATCACCATCACCGAAGGCATCCCGACGCTGGATATGCTGACCGTGAAGGTGAAGCTGGATGAAGCTGGCGTGCGTATGATTGGCCCGAACTGCCCAGGCGTTATCACCCCGGGCGAATGCAAAATCGGCATCATGCCGGGCCACATTCACAAACCGGGTAAAGTGGGCATCGTGTCCCGTTCCGGTACCCTGACCTATGAAGCGGTTAAGCAGACCACCGACTACGGTTTCGGCCAGTCCACCTGCGTGGGCATCGGCGGTGACCCGATCCCGGGCTCTAACTTCATCGACATCCTGAAGCTGTTCCAGGAAGATCCACAGACCGAAGCGATCGTGATGATCGGTGAGATCGGTGGTAGCGCGGAAGAAGAAGCGGCTGCTTACATCAAAGAACACGTGACCAAGCCAGTTGTGGGCTACATCGCGGGTGTGACTGCGCCGAAAGGCAAGCGTATGGGTCACGCAGGCGCGATCATCGCCGGTGGTAAGGGTACGGCTGATGAGAAATTCGCAGCGCTGGAAGCCGCAGGCGTGAAAACCGTTCGCAGCCTGGCGGATATCGGCGAAGCACTGAAATCCATCATTAAGTAAGTCCTCTCTGCTCCCCGAAAGGGGGGCGTTGCAGTATAAAAATGTCCGTTTCGACATGGTTGGCCGCTGTAAAGCGGCCTTTTTTATTGCCTGCCGGGCGTCATGCAATAGTCACAATTGGGTGTTAATTAGAGAGGATGTAAAAGTAAAATAATTGTTATTTATTTGCCTTTAAGAGAGCAGATGGAAAAAAATAAAAAACGCACTAAAATTTATGTCCTGAATAAATCAGTCATTAAGCGTAGCTGAGTTAATAAAAATCACTTCTGTTTATATTCATCCGTCGATTCGATAACCTTAATTGTATTTCATATACATATCTTTAACATGGTTTTTACCATGTTCACCACATCAAAACACAATTAACATTAAGAATTGTTTTTGATTTAAATCAATGTTTAATCCTTGGAAAAAGGCGCTGAAAAGCGCTAAATTGTTCCCGATCAAAATGGCCGAAAAGTGGTAATTTTGCTATAAATTGATCGCCGTCGAAAAACGTAAATGTGATTCAATAAAAACCTGTTTATTGTAAGGGTTTTGCAGCGTATTATATTTGCGGGATCAATTTGAGTTTTTTATTAACGTATTTGTAACCTCACGTCATCGTTTTTATCCTCCCTCAGGGTAATAACGACGACAAGGATGCGAATAATTTGTATTGGGGCATGCGTGTGGATCTCTTTCTGACGGGGTCCACTCTCGGAGTCTTCATGCGATGAGCAAGGAGTCATGATGTTAGATATAGTCGAACTGTCGCGCTTACAGTTTGCCTTGACCGCGATGTACCACTTCCTGTTTGTGCCACTGACGCTCGGTATGGCGTTCCTGCTGGCCATTATGGAAACGGTATACGTTCTCTCCGGCAAACAGATTTATAAAGATATGACCAAGTTCTGGGGCAAGTTGTTTGGTATCAACTTCGCACTGGGCGTGGCAACCGGTTTGACCATGGAGTTCCAGTTCGGGACTAACTGGTCTTACTATTCCCACTATGTAGGGGATATCTTCGGTGCGCCGCTGGCCATTGAAGGTCTGATGGCATTCTTCCTCGAATCCACCTTTGTAGGTCTGTTCTTCTTCGGTTGGGATCGTCTGGGTAAAGTCCAGCATATGGCGGTGACATGGCTTGTGGCATTAGGTTCGAACCTGTCCGCGCTGTGGATCCTGGTGGCGAACGGCTGGATGCAGAACCCTATCGCGTCTGATTTCAACTTCGAAACCATGCGTATGGAGATGGTCAGCTTTGCCGAGCTGGTCCTGAACCCGGTTGCTCAGGTTAAATTCGTTCACACCGTCGCTTCTGGCTACGTGTGCGGCGCGATGTTTGTGCTGGGCATCAGTTCTTACTATATGCTGCGCGGTCGTGACTTCGCGTTTGCTAAGCGCTCCTTTGCTATCGCTGCAAGCTTCGGTATGGCTGCAATCCTCTCTGTTATCGTTCTGGGTGATGAATCCGGTTACGAAATGGGTGACGTGCAGAAAACCAAACTGGCTGCCATCGAAGCCGAATGGGAAACCCAGCCGGCGCCTGCTGCCTTTACGCTGTTCGGTATTCCCGATCAGGACGCGCAGGAAAACCGCTTTGCCATTCAGATTCCTTACGCGCTGGGTATCATTGCCACTCGTTCTGTTGATAAGCAGGTGACGGGTCTGAAAGAGCTGATGGTTCAGCACGAAGAGCGTATTCGTAACGGTATGAAAGCCTACTCGCTGCTGGAACAGCTGCGTTCTGGCTCTACAGACCAGACCGTCCGCGACCAGTTTAACGACGTGAAGAAAGATCTGGGTTATGGCCTGCTGCTGAAGCGTTATACCCCGAACGTTTCTGATGCGACGGAAGCGCAGATCCAGATGGCAACCAAAGACTCGATTCCACGCGTTGCGCCTCTGTACTTCGCATTCCGTATCATGGTGGGCTGCGGCATCATCATGCTGCTGATCATTGCGGCGTCCTTCTGGTCTGTGATTCGCAACCGCATCGGTGAGAAAAAATGGCTGCTGCGCACCGCGCTTTACGGTATTCCACTGCCGTGGATCGCAATTGAGTCCGGCTGGTTTGTTGCGGAGTATGGCCGTCAGCCATGGGCGATCGGTGAGGTCCTGCCAACGGCGGTGGCGAACTCGTCCCTGACCGCAGGCGACCTGATCTTCTCCATGCTGCTGATTTGTGGTCTGTACACCCTGTTCCTGGTGGCTGAACTGTTCCTGATGTTCAAGTTCGCGCGCCTTGGCCCAAGCAGCCTGAAAACCGGTCGCTATCACTACGAGCAGTCCACTGCGACTACTCAGCCGGCACGCTAAGACAGGAGTCATCAAATGATCGATTATGAAGTATTGCGTTTTATCTGGTGGCTGCTGGTCGGCGTTCTGCTGATCGGTTTCGCCGTCACGGATGGTTTCGACATGGGGGTGGGGATGCTCACCCGTTTCCTCGGTCGTAATGACACCGAGCGTCGAATCATGATCAACTCCATCGCTCCGCACTGGGACGGTAACCAGGTGTGGCTGATCACCGCAGGCGGCGCGCTGTTCGCTGCCTGGCCGATGGTCTACGCGGCTGCGTTCTCCGGTTTCTATGTGGCGATGATTCTGGTGCTGGCCTCTTTATTCTTCCGTCCGGTCGGTTTCGACTACCGTTCGAAGATTGAAGATACCCGCTGGCGCAACATGTGGGACTGGGGCATCTTCATCGGTAGCTTCGTTCCACCGCTGGTGATCGGCGTGGCGTTTGGTAACCTGCTGCAGGGCGTACCGTTCCACCTGGACGAATACATGCGTCTTTACTACACCGGTAACTTCTTCCAGCTGCTGAATCCGTTTGGTCTGCTGGCCGGCGTAGTGAGCGTGGCGATGATCATTACTCAGGGCGCAACCTATCTGCAGATGCGTACTGTGGGTGAGTTGCACCTGCGTTCTCGCGCGACGGCTCAGGTTGCTGCGCTGGTAACGCTGGTTTGCTTCGCGCTGGCCGGCGTGTGGGTGGTGTACGGCATTGATGGCTACGTGGTGACCTCTGCAATCAACCACACTGCACCGTCTAACCCGCTGACCAAAGAGGTGGCTCGTCAGGCTGGCGCTTGGCTTGTGAACTTCAACAATACCCCTGTGCTGTGGGCGATCCCGGCTCTGGGCGTGCTGTTGCCGCTGCTGACCGTGTTGACGTCTCGTCTGGAGAAAGGCGCTCTGGCGTTCGTGTTCTCATCACTGACCCTGGCGTGCATCATCCTGACGGCGGGTATTGCGATGTTCCCATTTGTCATGCCATCTAGCACCATGCTGAATGCTAGCCTGACCATGTGGGATGCGACATCCAGCCATATGACGCTGAACCTGATGACGTATGTTGCTTGCGTGTTCGTTCCGATTGTTCTGGCTTACACCATCTGGTGTTACTGGAAAATGTTCGGTCGTATCACTAAAGAACATATCGAAAGCAACACCCACTCTATGTACTAAGTAAGGAGCTGAATATGTGGTATTTCGCATGGATTTTAGGGACGCTTCTTGCCTGTGCATTTGGTGTCATCACTGCCCTGGCGCTTGAGCACGTAGAAGCGACCAAAGCGGGTGAAGAAAAACACTGATGAATATTATCGCGACGCTTTACGCGGTAATGGATAAGCGCCCGCTACGGGCGCTTTCTTTAGTGATGGCATTACTGCTGGCAGGTTGTATCTTCTGGGACCCTTCGCGCTTTGCAGCGAAAACCAGCGAGCTTGAAATCTGGCATGGCTTCCTCATTATGTGGGCGGTGTGCGCAGGTGTGATCCACGGCGTGGGCTTTCGTCCGAAGGCCATTCACTGGCAGGGAATTTTTTGCCCGCTAATTGCCGATCTGGTGCTTCTCGCCGGTTTGATTTTCTTCTTCTTCTGAATAAGAAATGTCCGTTAACGTTATGGGCTTACCCGAGCCCATAAAAATTTACTCTCCGTTTACTTTCCCCCATTCCCAACCCTCTTTCCCGCGCGTATAGTAGCGAAGTTTAAAAGCTCTAACTTTTGTTGCATTACCGGGATGTAAAGTGAATACAACGCTGTTTCGATGGCCGGTTCGTGTCTATTACGAAGATACCGATGCCGGTGGTGTGGTTTACCACGCCAGCTACGTTGCTTTTTATGAACGGGCACGCACAGAGATGCTGCGCCATCATCACTTTAGTCAACAGGTTCTGTTGGCTGAGCGAGTTGCCTTCGTGGTACGCAAGATGACGCTTGAGTATTTTGCGCCTGCCAGACTCGACGATATGCTCGAAGTCCAAACTGAAATTACATCAATGCGTGGGACCTCACTGGTTTTCACGCAGCGGATAGTCAACGCAGAGAATACCGTACTGAACTCAGCTGAAGTACTGATTGTTTGTGTTGATCCAACCATAATGAAGCCTCGTGCGCTTCCTAAGTCTATTGTCGCGGAGTTTAAGCAGTGACTGACATGAATATCCTTGATTTGTTCCTGAAGGCAAGCCTTCTGGTTAAACTTATCATGTTGATTTTGATTGGTTTTTCAATCGCATCCTGGGCCATCATTATCCAGAGAACGCGTATCCTCAATGCCGCCGGCCGTGAAGCTGAAGCGTTTGAAGATAAGTTCTGGTCGGGTATTGAGCTTTCTCGTCTGTACCAGGAGAGCCAGGGACGCCGTGAAAACCTGACCGGCTCCGAGCAAATTTTCTATAGCGGTTTCAAAGAGTTTGCTCGTCTGCATCGTGCAAACAATCATGCGCCGGAAGCGGTGGTGGAAGGTGCCTCGCGTGCGATGCGTATCTCTATGAACCGTGAACTGGAAAACCTTGAAACGCACATTCCTTTCCTCGGCACTGTCGGCTCCATCAGCCCGTATATCGGCCTGTTTGGTACCGTGTGGGGGATCATGCACGCCTTTATCGCGCTGGGCGCGGTGAAGCAGGCGACGTTGCAGATGGTTGCACCGGGTATCGCTGAAGCACTGATTGCGACCGCTATCGGTCTGTTTGCGGCAATTCCTGCGGTTATGGCTTACAACCGTCTGAACCAGCGCGTGAACAAACTGGAACTGAACTATGACAACTTTATGGAAGAGTTCACTGCGATTCTGCACCGTCAGGCGTTTACCAGCACCGAGAGCAACAAGGGGTAAACCATGGCCAGATCGCGTGGACGAGGTCGTCGCGAGCTCAAGTCCGAAATCAATATCGTTCCACTGCTGGATGTCCTGCTGGTACTGCTGCTGATCTTCATGGCAACAGCGCCAATCATTACCCAGAGCGTGGAAGTGGATCTGCCGGATGCGACAGAATCACAGGCGGTGAGCACCAATGACGATCCTCCGGTTATCATTGAGGTTTCCGGCGTAGGGCAATACAGCGTCGTAGTAGAGAAAGATCGTATGGATCAGCTGCCGCCTGAGCAGGTTATTGCTGAAGCGCAGCGTCGTCTGGAGTCAAATCCGAAAACGGTCTTCTTAATCGGTGGCGCAAAAGACGTACCCTACGATGAAATTATTAAAGCGCTGAACTTGCTACATAGTGCGGGTGTTAAGTCAGTTGGCTTAATGACCCAACCAATTTGATCATCCGCGTAGTTTTTGGGAACCGATAGTGTCAAAGGCAACCGAACAGAACGACAAGCTTAAGCGAGCGATAATCGTCTCCGCAGTGCTGCACGTGATTCTCTTTGCAGCGCTGATATGGAGTTCGTTCGACGAGCATATTGATGCATCAGCCGGCGGCGGTGGAGGGTCTTCCATTGACGCCGTGATGGTGGATCCCGGTGCGGTAGTACAGAACTATAATCGCGAACAACAGCAGAAGGCGAGTGCCAAACGGGCTGAAGAGCAGCGTGAAAAACAGTCGCAACAGCAGGCGGAAGAGCTGCGTGAAAAGCAGGCCGCAGAGCAGGAGCGTCTGAAGCAGCTTGAGAAGGAACGTTTGCAGGCGCAGGAAGCCGCGAAAGCGCAGGCAGAGCAGCAGAAACAAGCCGAAGAGGCCGCGAAGAAAGCACAGGAACAGCAAAAGCAGGCGGAAGAGGCGGCAGCTAAAGCCGCAGCGGACGCGAAAGCACAGGCTGATGCCCAGGCAAAATTAGCGGCAGAAGCGGCGAAGAAAGCCGCTGCTGATGCTCAGAAGAAAGCTGAAGCGGAAGCCGCGAAGAAAGCCGCTGCTGATGCCCAGAAGAAAGCTGAAGCGGAAGCCGCGAAGAAAGCCGCTGCCGATGCTCAGAAGAAAGCCGAAGCGGAAGCCGCGAAGAAAGCCGCTCAGGAAGCAGAGAAGAAAGCTGCTGCCGAGGCTGCGAAGAAAGCGGCTGCTGCTGAGAAAGCGGCTGCAGAAAAAGCCGCGGCAGAAAAAGCTGCAGCCGCTGAAAAAGCCGCTGCGGACAAAAAAGCTGCAGCTGAGAAGGCCGCTGCCGATAAGAAAGCTGCTGCTGAAAAAGCGGCAGCTAAAAAGGCTGCCGCCGCTGAAAAAGCCGCTGCCGCCGCAGGGGTTGACGATCTGCTGGGCGATTTGAGCTCAGGTAAGAATGCACCGAAAACGGGCGGTGGGGCGAAAGGAAACAACGCAGCGCCGACGGGAAGTGGTAACACTAAGAGTAACGGTGCGACAGGGGCTGAAATCAACGGTTATGCCGCGCAGATTAAATCTGCTATTGAAAGCCGATTCTATGATGCGTCTTCCTATACCGGTAAAACGTGTACGTTGCGTATAAAACTGGCTCCGGACGGCATGCTGCTGGATATCAAGTCTGAAGGTGGCGACCCGGCTTTATGTACTGCGGCCCTGGCTGCAGCGCGTCAGGCGAAGATGCCTAAACCGCCGTCTCAGGCTGTTTACGAAGTCTTCAAAAATGCGCCGCTGGACTTCAAACCTTAAGTTACATTTTCTCCGTGCAAACGGGGAAAAATAGACCAGGTTTAGTCACAGGGTTCTGGTAGTTTTGTCTATTTGAGTTTGTTAACATTCTGCTAAATTATCGTGGGTAAGGTTACCCGGATAAGGGAGATATGATGAAGCAGGCATTACGTGTAGCATTTAGTTTTTTAATGCTGTGGGCAGCAGTACTGCACGCAGAAGTACGTATCGAGATCACCCAGGGGGTGGACTCGGCACGCCCAATCGGGGTTGTTCCGTTCCAGTGGGCCGGTCCTGGCGCTGCACCTGAAGATGCCGGTGGCATCGTGGCGGCTGACCTGCGTAACAGCGGTAAATTCAACCCGTTAGATCGTTCTCGTCTGCCTCAGCAGCCGGGTAGCGCGCAGGAAGTACAGCCTGCAGCATGGTCTGCGCTGGGTATTGATGCCGTGGTTGTGGGGCAGGTTACGCCTAACCCGGACGGCTCTTACAACGTTGCCTGGCAGCTGGTGGATACCGGCGGTGCACCGGGTACCGTTCTGGCACAGAACTCTTACAAGGTCACTAAGCAATACCTGCGCTATGCTGCACATGCTGCCAGCGATGCGGTATTTGAAAAACTGACCGGCATTAAAGGTGCGTTCCGTACCCGTATCGCGTACGTGGTGCAGACCAACGGTGGTCAGTTCCCGTACGAACTGCGCGTATCTGACTACGACGGCTACAACCAGTTCCTGGTGAAACGTTCTTCACAGCCGCTGATGTCTCCAGCCTGGTCTCCGGACGGTTCTAAACTGGCCTATGTAACCTTCGAAAGCGGCCGCTCAGCGCTGGTTATCCAGACGCTGGCAAACGGTGCTGTTCGTCAGGTAGCGTCGTTCCCACGTCACAACGGTGCGCCTTCGTTCTCTCCGGACGGCTCTAAACTGGCCTTTGCGCTGTCAAAAACCGGTAGCCTGAACCTGTACGTGATGGATATTGGCTCTGGTCAGATCCGTCAGGTTACCGACGGTCGCAGCAACAACACTGAACCTTCATGGTTCCCGGACAGCCAAAACCTGGCGTTTACTTCTGACCAGGCCGGCCGTCCACAAATCTATAAAGTCAACATCAACGGCGGTGCTCCGCAGCGTATTACCTGGGAAGGTTCGCAGAACCAGAACTCAGACGTGAGCAGCGACGGTAAATTTATGGTAATGGTGAGCTCCAACGGTGGGCAGCAGCACATTGCCAAACAAGATCTGGTAGCGGGTGGCGTTCAAGTTCTGTCGTCAACGTTCCTGGATGAAACGCCAAGTCTGGCACCTAACGGCACGATGGTAATCTACAGCTCTTCTCAGGGGATGGGATCTGTGCTGAATCTGGTTTCTACAGATGGGCGTTTCAAAGCGCGTATTCCGGCAACTGATGGACAGGTAAAATCACCTGCCTGGTCGCCGTATCTGTAAATAATAATTAATTGATTACTAAAGGAATCATAGAAATGCAACTGAACAAAGTGCTGAAGGGGCTGATGATCGCTCTGCCTGTAATGGCAATCGCAGCGTGTTCTTCTAACAAGAACGCCAGCAATGACCAGAGCGGCGAAGGCATGATGGGTGCCGGCACCGGTATGGACGCGAACGGCAATGGCAACATGTCTTCTGAAGAGCAAGCGCGTCTTCAGATGCAGCAGCTGCAGCAGAACAACATCGTTTACTTCGATCTGGATAAATACGACATCCGTTCTGACTTCGCTGCGATGCTGGATGCGCACGCTAACTTCCTGCGTAGCAACCCATCTTACAAAGTCACCGTAGAAGGTCACGCGGACGAACGTGGTACCCCAGAGTACAACATCTCCCTGGGTGAACGTCGTGCTAACGCTGTTAAAATGTACCTGCAGGGTAAAGGCGTTTCTGCTGACCAGATCTCCATCGTTTCTTACGGTAAAGAAAAACCTGCAGTACTGGGTCACGACGAAGCGGCTTACTCCAAAAACCGTCGTGCCGTACTGGTTTACTAAGAGAATTGCATGAGCAGTAACTTCAGACATCATCTGTTGAGTCTGTCGTTACTGGTTGGAATAGCGGCCCCCTGGGCCGCTTTTGCTCAGGCACCAATCAGTAGTGTCGGCTCAGGCTCGGTAGAAGACCGGGTCACTCAACTCGAGCGTATTTCTAACGCTCATAGCCAGCTTTTAACCCAACTCCAGCAACAGCTTTCCGATAACCAGAATGATATTGACTCTCTCCGCGGTCAGATTCAGGAAAGCCAGTATCAGCTTAACCAGGTTGTGGAACGTCAGAAGCAAATCTTGTTGCAGATAGATAGCCTGAGCAGCGGTGGTGCAGCAGCACAGCCAGCCGCAGGCGATCAGAGCGGTGCTGCGACGTCTGCGCCAGCGCCATCTGCTGATGCTTCAGCCTCAACAGGCGCGCCTGTACAGAGCGGTGACGCGAATACTGACTACAATGCGGCTATTGCCCTGGTGCAGGATCAATCTCGTCAGGATGACGCGATTACTGCGTTTCAGAACTTTGTTAAGAAATACCCTGATTCCACTTATCAGCCAAATGCCAATTACTGGCTCGGTCAGTTGAATTACAACAAGGGTAAAAAGGACGATGCGGCGTTTTATTTTGCCTCCGTGGTAAAAAACTACCCGAAATCGCCAAAAGCGCCTGATGCGATGTACAAAGTGGGCGTCATCATGCAGGACAAAGGCGACACTGCGAAAGCCAAAGCGGTTTATCAGCAGGTGGTCTCTAAATTCCCGGGCACCGAAGGTGCTAAGCAGGCGCAAAAACGTCTGAATTCGATGGGATGATTATCGCATGACCAGAAATCGCGTTATTTCTGGTCGTGCAGCATGATTACTAAGCAGTTAAGTGATCTTCATCGAAATTTTTGTTGCGCAGAATTCTTAAATCAGTAATATATGCCGCCGTTGCCACGGGATATCAAACAACGTGAAAACAGCATAAAAGTGGGTCGTTAGCTCAGTTGGTAGAGCAGTTGACTTTTAATCAATTGGTCGCAGGTTCGAATCCTGCACGACCCACCAATTAACGCAGTTCCGGCAGTACAGAGTGGGTGATTAGCTCAGTTGGTAGAGCATCTCCTTTACACGGAGGGGGTCGGCGGTTCGAGCCCGTCATCACCCACCACTCGGGTCGTTAGCTCAGTTGGTAGAGCAGTTGACTTTTAATCAATTGGTCGCAGGTTCGAATCCTGCACGACCCACCAATTTTATTGGTGCCGAGTGATAATTCAGGCAACACCCGAATGGGTCGTTAGCTCAGTTGGTAGAGCAGTTGACTTTTAATCAATTGGTCGCAGGTTCGAATCCTGCACGACCCACCAGCCTGAATAAATTTGCAGTACATCCCGCAAGGGGTCGTTAGCTCAGTTGGTAGAGCAGTTGACTTTTAATCAATTGGTCGCAGGTTCGAATCCTGCACGACCCACCAGTGTAGAAAGGCGCCCTAAAGGCGCCTTTTTGCTATCTGCGGTACAACAAATGCTCCGCCCATCTATTCCCGGTGACTTTTCACTCCAGATTCGCTATCTTGTTTAGTATACAAAACACAATTGCCACGCGTTTTGCTATGTCAGGCAAATGAAAGGCAATATTGTTAAGCCCGTAAAACGAGAAGCCATAATGAGTGTGATGTTTGATCCTGAAGCCGCAATCTATCCGTTTCCGCCAAAGCCTGTCCCGCTAAGCCAGGACGAAAAGCAGTTCTACCGCGAGAAGATCAAACGTCTTCTTAAAGAGCGCGATGCAGTAATGGTGGCCCATTACTACACCGACCCGGAAATACAGCAGCTGGCTGAAGAGACCGGGGGCTGCATTTCTGACTCACTGGAGATGGCGCGCTTCGGTGCACGACATCCCGCTTCCACGCTGCTGGTTGCCGGCGTGCGTTTTATGGGCGAAACGGCAAAGATCCTGAGCCCGGAAAAAACCATTCTGATGCCCACGCTTAACGCGGAGTGTTCACTGGATCTCGGCTGCCCGATTGACGAATTCACGGCCTTCTGTGATGCCCATCCTGACCGGACCGTGGTGGTCTACGCTAACACCTCTGCGGCCGTAAAAGCGCGTGCAGACTGGGTGGTCACATCGAGCATCGCCGTTGAACTGATTGAACATCTGGATAGCCTGGGCGAGAAAATTATCTGGGCGCCCGATCGCCATCTCGGCAATTATGTCCAGAAGCAGACGGGAGCTGACGTTCTCTGCTGGCAGGGCGCCTGTATCGTTCATGACGAGTTCAAGACTCAGGCGCTGGCCCGCATGAAGGCGCTTTATCCTGACGCAGCCATTCTTGTTCACCCTGAATCTCCGCAGTCGATTGTCGACATGGCGGATGCCGTGGGTTCAACCAGCCAGCTTATCAACGCTGCCAGAACGTTGCCTCACAAGCAGCTTATCGTGGCGACCGATCGCGGTATCTTTTACAAGATGCAGCAGGCCGTACCGGAGAAAGAGCTTCTTGAAGCGCCAACGGCAGGCGAGGGCGCAACATGTCGCAGCTGTGCACATTGCCCGTGGATGGCGATGAACGGCCTGAAAGCGATTGCCGAGGGGTTAGAAACCGGTGGTGCGGCGCATGAAATCCATGTGGATGCCGCCCTGCGTGAAGGCGCGTTAATTCCGCTTAACCGCATGCTGGATTTTGCGGCTACACTACGTACTTAATTCAAAACGCCCCGGGGAAAAGATGGATTTTTTTAGCACACATAACATTCTGGTTCATATACCGATTGGTGCAGGTGGCTATGACCTGTCATGGATCGAGGCCGTTGGCACGCTGGCGGGATTACTCTGTATCTGGCTGGCAAGCCTGGAGAAGATCAGCAACTACGCGTTCGGGCTGATTAACGTCACGCTGTTTGCGATTATCTTCTTCCAGATCCAGCTGTACGCCAGCCTGCTTTTGCAGCTGTTCTTCTTTGCCGCCAATATTTACGGCTGGTACGCCTGGTCGCGTCAGAACAGCCAGCAGGAGGCCGAGCTGCAGATCCGCTGGCTGCCCCTGCCGAAAGCCATCGCCTGGTTCGTCGCCTGCGTGGTGGCCATTGGCTTAATGACCGTTTACATCAACCCGGTTTTTGCGTTCCTGACCCGCGTTGCCGTTTCGGCCATGTCCGGCATCGGCCTGAACGTGACGATGCCTGAACTCCAGCCGGATGCCTTCCCGTTTTGGGATTCCTGCATGATGGTGCTGTCGATTGCGGCGATGATTCTGATGACCCGTAAATACGTTGAGAACTGGCTGTTGTGGGTCATCATCAACGTGATCAGCGTGGCGATCTTCGCCCTGCAGGGCGTCTATGCGATGTCGCTGGAATATCTGCTGCTGACCTTCATCGCGCTGAACGGCAGCCGGATGTGGATTAACAGCGCGCGCGAGCGAGGCTCTCACGCGCTTTCCGGCTAGTGGTCATGATGATGTGAATGGCCGGACTGCGCCTCGTTAAGGTGGCAGTCCGGTCCGCTACAGGGCTGATACTCCATCTGAACGGTGGCATGGCTAATGTCGTAGTGATGTTCCAGGAAGTGCTGGATGCGATCGAGCAGCGCATCGTGATCGTGAGGAGGGATCACCTGGACGTGCAGCGTCATGACCGGTTTCTCTCCCACCAGCCAGACATGAACATGATGAACGTTGCGTACTTCCGGGACTGAACGGCGCAGGTTGCGCTTCAGCTCGTCGATATCCATGGAAGCTGGCGCCCCTTCAAGCAGTTCATTCACGCTCTCCTTCAGCAGCCGCCAGGCGCTGCGCAAGACCAGACACGACACAAGAACGGACAGAATCGGATCGACAGGCGTCCAGCCGGTGTAGAGAATCACCAGCGCGGCGACAATCGCCCCGACTGAGCCGAGCAAATCACCCATAACATGCAGAGCCGCAGCGCGTACGTTCAGGTTCTTCTCCCCGCTGCCGCGGTGCAAAATCCAGAAGGCCAGAATATTCGCCAGCAGCCCTGCTACGGCAATCACCATCATGGTTGCCCCGGCGATCGGCTGCGGGTGTCTGAAGCGCTGTATTGCCTCCCAGACGATAAGAATGGTAATGACTACCAGTGCAATAGCGTTAACAAACGCGGCCAGTGTGGTCAGTCTCAGCCAGCCGAAGGTATGGCGCGCATTTGGAGGACGACGCGCAAACTGCACGGCCATCAGGGCGAAGAGCAGGGCGGCTGCATCGGTCAGCATGTGTCCGGCATCAGCCAGAAGTGCCAGAGAGCCGGAAATCAGGCCGCCAATGACCTCGATAACCATAAACGTTGCTGTGACGCCAAAGGCCAACATCAGTCGTTTAGCGTTGTCGTTGCCGGATGAGTGCGAGTGTGAATGGGAGTGCGCCATGTCTGCTTTCCTGATGTGTTATTGTTTTTAGTGTAGCGTTTTTAATAGGTTACTCCAAAAGAAAGGAGAGCCTGAGCTCTCCTTTTTCTGACGGTTCATAACAAATTACTGGGTGGTGCCATCGGTTTTGGTATTGGCGTCGCTACCCACTTTGTCGTTAGGGTCCGGGCATTTGCCGTCCTTGCACATTGAGTTCTTATGGACTTCATCTGAACTCATATTGTCATGGTTCATAGTGCCGGAACCGCTACCGTCTGGATGCAGCATGGTGCCGCCGGTGTTGGTGTTGCCGGTATTGATCTGGCTGTTGTCGACATTATTCGGGGCGATATTCTGTTTCGCATCAGGCGCAGGCTGACCTGCTGCCGCAGCCGCATTGGCGTCACCATTGCTGTCTGAGGTGCCCGTTTCCGCAGCCAGGACGCTGCCGCTGGCCAGAGTGAGTGTAGCGGTCAGGAAGAGAGTTGCCAGTTTTGTCATTTTCATCATGGTGCTCCTGTTCTTGTCGTTACGCTGGATAACATTCTCCAACAGTGCATCTTTTTCAGAGGCGAAAGATCCCGCCTTACGGACTTACGTCAGTAGGGAATCGCGTTTAAGCGTGTAAAAATTGGTTGTTACAGTTAAAAAGCTTAGGTTAGATCTCGTTTTTCGCTATTTTGTGGCGATTTTTAGGCGAATTCCAGGAATTATCTGCGTGAAGTGTAAAACCGTGTTTACACTTCCTTGTCGACAAGATAGATTGAAAGGATTGCTTTCATTACTAAAGATATGGCAGAGCTGGAACGAAGATGAATTATCAGAACGACGATTTACGCATTAAAGAGATCAATGAGTTATTACCTCCTGTAGCGCTCCTTGAGAAATTCCCCGCCACTGAAAATGCCGCAAACACGGTTTCTCATGCTCGTAAAGCGATCCATAAGATCCTGAAAGGTAATGACGATCGTCTTCTGGTGGTGATTGGTCCGTGCTCCATTCACGATCCGGCTGCCGCGAAAGAATACGCCGCCCGTCTGCTCACCCTCCGTGAAGAGCTAAAGGATGAGCTGGAAATCGTCATGCGCGTCTATTTTGAAAAACCGCGCACCACCGTTGGCTGGAAAGGATTGATTAACGATCCGCACATGGATAACAGCTTCCAGATCAACGACGGCCTGCGCATTGCGCGCAAGCTGCTGCTTGAGATCAACGACAGCGGCCTGCCTGCGGCCGGTGAATTCCTGGACATGATTACGCCACAATACCTTGCAGACCTGATGAGCTGGGGCGCAATTGGTGCGCGCACGACTGAATCTCAGGTCCACCGCGAGCTGGCGTCCGGTCTTTCTTGCCCGGTGGGTTTCAAAAATGGCACTGACGGCACCATTAAGGTGGCTATTGATGCCATCAACGCCGCTGGTGCGCCGCACTGCTTCCTGTCCGTGACAAAATGGGGTCACTCCGCCATCGTTAACACCAGCGGGAACGGTGACTGCCACATCATTCTGCGCGGCGGTAAAGAGCCGAACTACAGCGCGAAACACGTGGCAGAAGTGAAAGTCGGGCTGGAAAAAGCCGGACTGCCGCCGCAGGTGATGATCGATTTCAGCCATGCCAACTCCAGCAAGCAGTTTAAAAAGCAGATGGAAGTGGGAGCAGACGTCTGCCAGCAGATTGCCGGCGGTGAGAAGGCGGTGATTGGGGTGATGATCGAAAGCCATCTGGTTGAAGGTAACCAGAACCAGGAAGGCAGCGAGCCGCTGGTGTACGGCAAAAGCGTGACCGATGCCTGCATCGGCTGGGACGATACCGACGCTATCCTGCGCCAGCTGGCAAATGCGGTAAAAGCGCGTCGCGGTTAATTCTGACGGCTCAAATAAAAAAGCGCGGAAGGCTCCGCGCTTTTTTTATGTCTGGCGAAAATTACTTCGCTTTACCCTGGTTCGCAACTGCCGCTGCTTTCGCCGCGATCTCTTCTGCGTTACCCAGATAGTAGTGTTTGATTGGCTTGAAGTTTTCGTCGAACTCATACACCAGCGGTACGCCGGTTGGGATGTTCAGTTCGAGGATTTCGTCTTCTCCCATGTTGTCCAGGTATTTCACCAGCGCACGCAGAGAGTTACCGTGAGCCGCGATGATCACGCGCTCGCCGCTTTTCAGGCGTGGCAGAATGGTTTCGTTCCAGTAAGGCACAACGCGGTCGATGGTCAGCGCCAGGCTCTCGGTGGTTGGCAGCTCAGCGTCGGTCAGCTTCGCGTAACGTGGGTCGTGGCCCGGGTAGCGCTCGTCATCTTTGGTCAGCTCTGGCGGGGTGATTGCGAAGCCGCGACGCCACTGTTTAACCTGCTCGTCGCCATATTTCTCAGCGGTTTCCGCTTTGTTCAGGCCCTGCAGCGCACCGTAGTGACGTTCGTTCAATTTCCAGGACTTCTCAACCGGCAGCCAGGCCTGATCCAGTTCGTCCAGCACGTTCCACAGGGTGTGGATGGCACGTTTCAGCACAGAGGTGTAAGCAAAATCAAAGCTGAAGCCTTCTTCCTTAAGCAGTTTACCTGCTGCTTTTGCTTCGCTTACGCCTTTCTCGGACAGATCAACGTCGTACCAACCGGTAAAGCGGTTTTCGTTGTTCCACTGGCTTTCGCCGTGACGCACCAGGACCAGCTTAGTAATAGCCATCTCTTACTCCTCAAGCATTTTTAGAATGATAACAATTCTCATTATATTGCCGTGGCCGTGCCAGCAGCAACGCTTAACCCTAACCATAGCGAAAATAGTCTCTGAGTGTAAGATGCTTGTGAATCCAGGGTTATGATTTTGTCTGCGATCGGCGCTATTTTCAGCAAGGCGTGCAGAAAAAAGCCCTCCGGAGGGAGGGCTGAATATTAATGTGGAATAAAATGGTATTCCGTCACGCTCACGTACTCTTCACCCGGGTGCAGCACGCAGCCTGGCTGCGGCCATTCCGGATGGTTCGGGCTGTCCGGCAGGAACTCGCTCTCCAGCGCCAGGCCTTGCCAGTCGCTGTACTCATCGTGTTCGCGCGCCGTCGTGCCGCCGAGGTAGTTGCCTGAGTAAAACTGCAGGGCAGGGGCAGTGGTATAAACCGTCATCTGCAGCTTGTCATCCGCAGACCAGACCTGCGCGGCAGGCTGCTTCACATCACCTTTGGCCTGCAGCAGGAAAGCGTGATCGTAGCCTTTCACCTTACGCTGATCGTCATCGCTCAGGAAATCCCGGGCGATGGTTTTCGCGCTGCGGAAGTCAAAGCTGGTGCCGCTCACGTCTTTAAGGCCCTGATATGGAATGCCCATCTCGTCAACCGGCAGATACGCATCCGCCAGGATCTGCAGCTTGTGCTCACGCACGTCGCACTGGCTACCATCCAGATTAAAGTACGCGTGATTGGTCAGGTTGACCGGACACGGCCTGTCGACCTTCGCGCGGTATTCAATGGCGATACGGTTGTCATCGGTCAGCGTAAAGCGCGCGGACGCGGTAAGGTTCCCCGGGAAGCCCTGATCGCCATCAGGCGAATCCAGTGAGAACAGCACTTCACCGTCGTTTTGACGAACAATCTTCCAGCGGCGTTTATCAAACCCGTCCGGCCCGCCGTGCAGCTGGTTCTCACCCTGGCTTGGAAGCAGGGTGTACTGCTCGCCGTTGAGTTCAAAACGGCTTTTCGCGATGCGGTTAGCATATCGCCCAACGGACGCGCCCAGATAGGCGGACTGATTGACGTACTGCTCAGGTGAGGCGCAGCCGAGCAGGGTCTCGCGCACGCTGCCGTCCGGCATCGGTACGCGGGCAGAAAGAAGGGTAGCACCCCAGTCCATCAGCGTAACGACCATCCCAGCGCTGTTGCGCAGGGTTAACAGGCGATACGGCAGACCATCCGGTGCGAGTGTAGGTGTTTCGTTTAGCACTGTCCGGCTCCTTGTGATGCTTTACAAACATAGAAGGTTTCTTTGATGCCTGTTTTGGCTTCGTACTGCTTCGCCACGGCATCCTGTATGGCAGGGACCAACGCTTCTGGCACCAGCGCAACGATACAGCCGCCAAAACCGCCGCCCGTCATGCGCACGCCGCCTTTGTCGCCAATGGTCGCTTTGATGATTTCCACCAGGGTGTCGATCTGCGGAACGGTGATTTCAAAATCATCGCGCATGGAGGCATGAGATTCCGCCATCAGCTCACCCATGCGTTTCAGGTCACCTTTCGCCAGCGCGGACGCGGCTTCAACCGTACGGGCATTTTCCGTCAGCACGTGACGAACGCGTTTGGCGACAACCGGATCCAGCTCGTGCGCCACTTTGTTAAATTCATTGAGCGTCACGTCGCGCAGGGCTGGCTGCTGGAAGAAACGGGCGCCGGTTTCACATTGTTGGCGGCGGGTGTTGTATTCGCTGCCCACCAGCGTGCGCTTAAAGTTGCTGTTAACGATCACCACGGCCGCGCCTTTTGGCAGGGGAACGGCTTTGGTTCCCAGCGAACGGCAATCAATTAACAGGGCATGCTCTTTTTTCCCGAGCGCGGAAATCAGCTGGTCCATAATGCCGCAGTTACAGCCCACGAACTGGTTTTCTGCTTCCTGACCATTCAGGGCGATTTGCGCGCCATCCAGCGGCAGATGGTAAAGCTGCTGGAATACGGTGCCGACGGCAACTTCCAGAGACGCAGAGGAGCTTAAGCCCGCACCCTGCGGCACGTTGCCGCTGATGACTAAATCCGCACCGCCGAAGTTCTTGTTACGCTTCTGAAGGTGTTTGACGACGCCGCGCACGTAGTTAGACCACTGCTGGCTGTCGTGCGTCACAATCGAGCCATCGAGGGAAAATTCGTCCGTCTCATTACCGTAATCAGCCGCAATCACGCGGACTTTACGGTCGTCGCGTTTCGCACAGCTAATAACGGTCTGATAATCGATGGCGCACGGCAGCACGAAACCATCGTTATAGTCGGTGTGTTCACCGATCAGGTTAACGCGGCCTGGCGCCTGGATAACGTGGGTGGCAGGGTAGCCAAATTTCTCAGCAAACAGGGATTGTGTTTTATCTTTCAGACTCATTTTTTAGACTCCTGATTCGCGATAGTGGACGTCGCTAACGGCACGCAGACGTTCTGCCGCCTGTTCCGCCGTCAGGTCACGCTGGGTTTCTGCCAGCATTTCGTAGCCCACCATAAATTTACGTACCGTCGCAGAGCGCAGCAGCGGCGGATAGAAATGGGCATGCAATTGCCAGTGCTGATTCTCTTCCCCGTTGAACGGCGCGCCGTGCCAGCCCATGGAGTACGGGAAGGAGCACTGGAACAGATTGTCGTAACGGCTGGTCAGCTTTTTCAGCGCCAGGGCAAGGTCGTCGCGCTGCGCGTCGCTGAGATCGGTAATACGCAGAACATGTGCTTTCGGCAGCAGCAGCGTCTCAAACGGCCACGCGGCCCAGTAAGGCACGACGGCCAGCCAGTGTTCGGTTTCCACCACGGTACGGCTGCCGTTGGCCTGTTCACGCTGCGCGTAATCCACCAGCATCGGCGAGCCGTTTTCCGCGTAATACGCTTTCTGCAGACGGTCTTCACGCTCGGCTTCGTTAGGCAGGAAGCTGTTCGCCCAGACCTGGCCGTGCGGATGGGGGTTCGAGCAGCCCATGGCCGCGCCTTTGTTTTCGAACACCTGCACCCACGGATAGCTCTGCCCCAGCTCTGCGGTTTGTGCCTGCCAGGTGCTGACGACCTCTTTCAGCGCGTCCACGCTCAGCTCCGGCAGCGTCTTGCTGTGATCGGGAGAGAAGCAGATCACGCGGCTGGTTCCGCGCGCGCTTTCGCAGCGCATCAGCGGATCGTGGCTTTCAGGCGCGTCCGGCGTGTCGGTCATCAGGGCGGCAAAATCGTTTGTGAACACGAAGGTGCCTTTGTAGTCCGGGTTTTTATCCCCGGTAACGCGCGTGTTGCCCGGACAGAGGAAGCAGTCCGGGTCGTGCTGCGGCAGGGTCTGTTTTGCAGGCGTCTCCTGCGCCCCCTGCCAGGGGCGCTTAGCGCGATGCGGAGAAACTAAAATCCATTGCCCGCTTAACGGGTTAAAACGACGATGCGGATGATCGACGGGATTAAATTGCGTCATGACGGATCCTTAGTCCGGATAGCCTTGCGGGTGGCGTGACTGCCAGTGCCAGGTATCCTGTGCCATTTCATCAAGCGTGCGCGTCACACGCCAGTTAAGCTCTTTGTCGGCTTTGGTGGCATCGGCCCAGTAAGCAGGCAGATCGCCCTCGCGACGCGGTGCGAAGTGGTAGTTCACCGGCTTGCCGCAGGCTTTGCTGAAGGCGTTAACCACGTCCAGCACGCTGCTGCCGACTCCGGCGCCGAGGTTGTAAATATGCACGCCCGGTTTGTCAGCCAGCTGCTGCATGGCCGCAACGTGACCGTCGGCCAGATCCATTACGTGGATGTAGTCGCGCACGCCGGTGCCGTCTTCGGTCGGATAGTCATTGCCAAAAATCGCCAGCGAGTCGCGACGGCCAACGGCAACCTGGGCGATATACGGCATCAGGTTGTTTGGGATGCCCTGGGGATCTTCACCCATATCGCCAGACGGATGCGCGCCGACCGGGTTGAAGTAGCGCAGCAGCGCGATGCTCCACTCCGGCTGGGCTTTTTGCAGGTCGGTCAGGATCTGCTCCACCATCAGCTTGCTTTTGCCGTACGGGCTTTGCGGGGTACCGGTCGGGAAGCTTTCAACGTAAGGAATTTTCGGTTGATCGCCGTAGACGGTGGCGGAGGAGCTAAAGATGAAGTTTTTGACGTTCGCCGCGCGCATGGCGGAGATGAGACGCAGAGTGCCGTTGACGTTGTTGTCGTAATACTCGAGCGGCTTCGCAACGGATTCACCGACCGCTTTCAGACCCGCGAAGTGGATCACCGCTTCTATGGCGTGGTCGTGAAGGATCTCGGTCATCAGCGCTTCGTTGCGGATGTCGCCTTCCACAAAAGTCGGTTGTTTACCGCCAAGACGTTCAATCACAGGCAGCACGCTGCGCTTACTGTTGCACAGGTTGTCGAGAATGATGACGTCATGGCCGTTTTGCAGCAGTTGCACGCAGGTATGACTACCTATGTAACCGCTACCACCTGTTACCAGAACTCGCATATTTCGCTCCATTGGGCTTATGGTATGTAATAACCATAGCATAACAGAGACGCGAAAAGTGTGACATGGGATAAAATAGTGGAATCGTTTACACTCGTTTTCACACTCACTTTTTTCATGACTGAGAGCATTCTAGATCAAAGAGATAGCGATGTATTGATGCAAGTTATCTGAAAAAGAGGAGGGCAGAGCCCTCCGCGGTTAATCAACGTTGCTGAGAAGGTAGCGATAACCCTCACCGTCCGGAACAAACTCCAGGCGATGCGTGATGCAGGCGGGGGCATCTTCGGCATGATGTGAAACGAAAAGCAGCTGCGTTTCACCTTCGCTAATCAGCACGTCCACAAAGCGGCGGATAAGCTGGCGGTTCAACGGGTCGAGTCCCTGCAGCGGTTCGTCGAGGATCAGCAGCGTAGGGTGTTTCACCAGCGCGCGAACGATCAGGGCCAGACGCTGCTGCCCCCACGAAAGACTATGAAACGGCGCGTCAGCCACCCGGTTATCCATGCCCAGAATGTCCAGCCACTGCTGGGCGAGCTTATGTTGTTTGTCCGACACCGCCTGATAAATTCCGATGGAATCAAAATACCCGGAGAGGATCACGTTGCGTACCGTGGTACTGACCCGGTAATCCAGATGCAGGCTGCTGCTGACGTAGCCGATATGCTTTTTGATATCCCAGATGGTTTCTCCGCTGCCGCGACGCCGACCAAACAGCGTGAGGTCGTTGCTGTAGCCCTGCGGATGATCGCCGGTGATCAGGCTCAGCAGCGTCGATTTTCCCGCGCCGTTGGGGCCGACAATCTGCCAGTGCTCGCCCGGATTGACCGTCCAGCTGAGGCGGTTAAGGATCGGGCGATCGTCATAAGAGACCACGCCATCCCGCAGCACGATGCGCGGCTGGTGGGGATCGAGCGCGTGGCGGGCCGAAGGGGCGTCAGGTTCCGGAAGGGTAATTCCGTCGAGTTGTTCACTGTGCGCGAGCTGGGCAATCAGCGCCTGCTTGAGCAGCGCTGTTTTTTCTCCGGTTTCGGTCAGGTTACAGTCGGTCAGGACGCCCGCGTGCTGGATAAAGTCCGGAATTTCATCGAAGCGGTTAAGCACCAGCACGAGGGTATATCCCTGCTGATTAAGAGATGCTAGCAGGGACGCCAGCTGCGCCCGGGACTGCACGTCAAGACCGTCGAACGGTTCGTCCAGAATAAGCAGTTCAGGTTGGCTCATCAGCGCCTGACAAAGCAGCGTTTTTCGCGTCTCGCCGGTAGAAAGGTATTTAAAGCGCCGGTCCAGCAGAGGGGTAATACCGAACTGTTCTGCCAGGCGCCGGCAGCGGGCGGGATCCTTCACTTCATCCTGAATAATTTCCGCCGTCGTACGGCCGGTATCGTCTTCGCCAGGGCTGAGTAAATCGGTGTTGTTGCGCTGCCACTCGTCGCTGACCAGCTTTTGCAGTTGTTCAAACGACAGGCGCGTCAGGCGCGTAAAGTCGCTCTGGTATTCGCCTTTGAGGAGGTTGAGCTCTCCCGCCAGCGCGCGGGCCAGCGCGGATTTACCGCTGCCGTTAGTGCCGACAAACGCCCAGCTTTCACCCGCGCGAATCGTCAAATCAGCAATCGTTAGTGTTCGGGTATCGCTAAGACGAAACGTGCCTTGCGAAATATGCAATGATGACATGATTTATCCCTGTTTTTGCAGCGCCAGATATCAGGGATACGCACTGTCGGTACGATTGTCAATGTGCTCAGCACAAAGTGGCGATAATCACCCGGTCCGCGTTGAAATAAGCGGTGACGACAGCACCTTCTTCTAAGTCGTCCGACTCGCTGAGCGGTATGGTCGCACAAAGCGGTTGCCCATCTGCCAGGGTCATAAGCACTTCGCATTGCGCCTGGCCGCGTTCGATATGGCTGATTGTGCCCGGCAGCTGGTTATCTGCTGCCTTTGCCGCGTCGGGATCGCGCGTGATATTGACCCACGGCGCTTTCAGCAGCACCAGCACCTCTTTACCTTCATTCAGTTCAAGACGTTCCGCGCTTTGCGCCGTTATGGCGGCCTTCAGACGGGTGGTGCCATCGGCAAGCAGGATCTCAATATGCTGCTGTACCTGGAGATCGTCGCGCGCCGTCACCGTACCAAACCACTGGTTGCGGGCGCTGGTTTGTAAAGAGAAGCGGGAAATGGCGGCCAGCAAACTGTCCAGCGGAACGTTATCGTCATCGCTCAACACATCAAACGCTTTTTGCTGGATCTGCGCCAGCAGATCGTAAAGCTGAATAAGGCGCTGGCCATAACGCGTCACGATCGCACCGCCGCCGCCTTTGCCGCCCGTGGCTCTGTCCACCAGCGGGTGTTCGCTCAGGGTGTTCATCTCGTTGATGGCGTCCCAGGCGCTTTTATAGCTGATTCCCGCGTTTTTCGCCCCCTGGCTAATCGAGCCCGTTTGTTCTATTTGTTTAAGCAGGGCGATACGTCGCGGATCGGCGAAAAGCTTTTGCTGAAGTCGTAGAGTGAGGAGAATTTCGGCCTGCATAACAGTGTCCTGGCAAAAAGAGTATTGTGACCCAAATGGTGCAGGGCGCAAAGGGTACCGCACAAAAGGGGATGTTTTTCTCACTATTCAGGGTAGAATGAGTCATTCACAATATCTGGAGAAAACCATGTTAGAGTTGTTGAAAAGTCTGGTATTCGCCGTGATCATGGTACCAGTAGTGATGGCCATCATCCTCGGTGCCATCTACGGCCTGGGTGAAGTGTTCAACGTCTTTTCGAACATTGGTCACAGAGACCAGGCTAAAAAGCAGCATTGATTCCCCTCAAAACGCCCGGCTTGTCCGGGCGTTTTGCTCTCAAGATTTTCCCGTTTTCGCCGATATAATTTAACGCATCACACCGGTTTACCCATTCAGCGGTACGATTAAACGCTGGGATCTCCCTGACGTTATCGTTATATTAATGTGTATATAACGCTACTCACAGGAGTTACAGATGGCACGTTCATGGGTACGCCTTTTTGCAGGGGCAACATTGACGCTTTCCCTTACCGGACACGCGCTGGCGGACGAGGGTAAAATCACGGTCTTTGCGGCGGCGTCGCTGACTAACGCGCTGCAGGATATTGCGGCGGCGTATAAAAAAGAGAAAAACGTCGAGGTGGTCTCCTCTTTTGCCTCTTCCTCGACGCTGGCTCGCCAGATAGAAGCGGGCGCACCGGCGGATCTGTTCATCTCGGCGGATCAGAAGTGGATGGATTACGCGGCGGAGAAGAAATCAATTGATGCGACAACCCGCGAAACGCTGCTGGGGAATAGCCTGGTTGTCGTGGCGCCAAAAGGCAGCGCGCAGGCGGACATCACTATCAACAAACAGACCAACTGGACGAGCCTGCTGAACGGTGGCCGTCTGGCGGTGGGCGACCCGGCGCACGTTCCGGCCGGGATTTATGCCAAAGAAGCGCTGCAAAAGCTGGGCGCATGGGAGACGTTGTCGCCGAAGCTGGCCCCGGCCGAAGACGTGCGCGGCGCGCTGGCGCTGGTGGAACGCAACGAAGCCCCGCTGGGCATTGTGTATGGCTCTGATGCCGTAGCCAGTAAGGGGGTGAAAGTGGTGGCAACGTTCCCGGAAGACTCCCACAAGAAAGTGGAATATCCTGTTGCGATTGTTGATGGACATAAAAATGCGACCGTGACGGCTTTCCGCGATTATCTGAAGGGGCCTGAAGCGTCCGCTATCTTTAAACGTTACGGATTTACGACTCACTGATGATATTGACCGATCCTGAATGGCAGGCTGTTCTGCTGAGCCTTAAAGTCTCTTCCCTGGCGGTTGCGCTGAGTTTGCCCTTTGGGATCTTCTTTGCCTGGCTACTGGTTCGCTGTCAGTTTCCCGGCAAAACGCTGCTCGACAGCGTGCTTCATCTTCCGCTCGTGTTGCCGCCCGTAGTGGTCGGTTACCTGCTGCTGATTTCGATGGGGCGACGCGGTTTTATCGGCGAGAAGCTCTACGACTGGTTTGGGCTGACGTTCGCTTTTAGCTGGCGCGGTGCGGTACTGGCGGCAGCGGTGATGTCATTCCCGCTGATGGTGCGGGCGATACGTCTCGCGCTGGAAGGGGTGGACATGAAGCTTGAACAGGCGGCCCGCACGCTGGGCGCCGGGCGCTGGCGCGTCTTTTTCACCATCACGCTGCCCCTGACGTTACCCGGCATTATTGTCGGGACGGTGCTCGCCTTCGCCCGCTCGCTCGGCGAGTTTGGCGCCACGATCACCTTTGTGTCGAACATACCCGGCGAGACGCGGACGATTCCGTCGGCCATGTATACGCTGATTCAAACGCCGGGCGGTGAAGGCGCGGCGGCGCGGCTGTGTATCATTTCAATTGTGCTGGCGCTGGTGTCGCTAATGGTGTCTGAATGGCTGGCGCGGCTCAGCCGCGAGCGGATGGGGAAATAAGCATGCTGGAACTCCATTTCACCCAGACGCTGGGAAACCATACCCTGACGCTTAACGAGACGCTGCCGGCAAGCGGAATCACCGCCATCTTTGGCGTGTCGGGGGCGGGAAAAACGTCGCTGATTAATGCCATCAGCGGTCTGACCCACCCGCAGTCAGGCCGTATTGTTCTGAATGACCGCGTCCTGAATGACGTGGAGAACAAAATTTACCTCTCGCCGGATAAACGCCGCATCGGCTATGTTTTCCAGGACGCGCGCTTGTTCCCGCACTACAGCGTGCGCGGCAACCTGCGTTACGGCATGGCGAAAAGCATGGCCGGGCAGTTTGATAAGCTGGTGACGCTTTTAGGTATTGAGCCATTGCTCGACAGGCTGCCATCCTCGCTCTCCGGTGGTGAAAAACAGCGCGTGGCCATTGGCCGCGCGTTGCTGACCGCACCCGAACTGCTGCTGCTCGACGAACCGTTGGCCTCGCTGGATATTCCGCGTAAACGTGAGCTCCTGCCCTACCTGCAGCGCCTGACGCGGGAAATTAATATTCCGATGCTCTACGTCAGCCATTCGCTGGACGAAATCCTCCATCTGGCCGACAAGGTGCTGGTGCTGGAAGAGGGCAGCGTTAAGGCGTTTGGCAACCTGGAAGAGGTGTGGGGCAGCAGCGTCATGCATCCGTGGTTACCCAGGGAGCAGCAGAGCAGCATCCTGAAGGTGAGCGTGCTGGAACACCATCCGCACTACGCGATGACCGCCCTGGCGTTGGGTGACCAGCATCTTTGGGTCAATAAGATCGACAAGCCGTTACAGTCCGCGCTGCGTATTCGTATTCAGGCATCTGACGTCTCGCTGGTGCTGCAGCCGCCGCTGCAAACCAGTATTCGAAATATCCTGCGCGCCAAAGTCGCGGAGTGTTTTGATGATAACGGCCAAGTGGAAGTGAAGCTCGAGGTCGGCAGCAGGACGCTCTGGGCGCGCATCAGCCCGTGGGCCAGGGATGAGTTAGGGATCAGACCCGGCCTGTGGCTCTACGCGCAAATCAAGAGCGTCTCGATCACCGCCTGATTACAGCAGGTGGGTATAAATGTACTGCGCGATGCTGTCGGTGGTGTTGTCGCCAATGACCACGTTAGCGCGCGCTTTTACCGCGTCGTCTGCATTGCCCATCGCCACACCGGTACCGGCGGCTTCCAGCATGCTTATGTCGTTGTAGTTGTCGCCGAAGGCGATCGCGTCCTGCATCGACCAGCCTTTTGATTCCACATACTGCGTCAGGCGTTTGCCTTTGCTGTTGCCTTTGCGGGCAATATCCACCTGATCGTGCCAGGACCATTCGCACTCCAGACCCAGCGTCTGTTCCACGTGTTTCGCGAAGGCATTCAGCTTGGTTGTGTCTTCATCCGTCAGGGCGAATTTCCAGATAGCCTCAACGTCCTGGGCCGCCTGACGCAGGGAGGAAACCTGGGTAAAGACGGGACGCTGCGCTTCAGGCAGGGACAACGCCCAGTTGCTGGTGCGCACCACGTGGCCGGTAGGGCGCTCGTAGACCATCGCGTTATCCACATACATCAGGCCGTGAACGGCATGCTCATCCAGCAGATCAATCAGTTGCAGCGCCTGGGGAGCCGGCAGCGGGTCGGATTCTAAAACCTTTTTTGCCTGATAATCATACAAATAAGTGCCATTACAACAAATTGCAGGTGTATCTAACGCCAGTGCCTGATAAAAAGGGTGAATGGCAACGTGATGTCGACCCGTTACGATAAGGAGTTGATATCCCGCTTCCTGCGCGCGTTTAAGCGCTTCCAGAGAAGAGGGGAGAAGGGTTTTTTGCGGCGTCAGTAAGGTACTGTCTAAATCCAGAGCAATCACACGCGAGGTCATCTGTTTTCCCGGGTTAATATTGAATTTACGTTTTGATGGGATGGTACACCGAGAGGCGAACGCTTCAAAATTCCTGTCGACAATTCAGCATTCACCGTCAAAAGTTAACTACTTTCATGCGCAGTGAGGAGTGAATATTCATGAAACAAACCGTTTATACCGCCAGTCCTGAAAGCCAGCAGATCCACGTCTGGCGTTTAAATACCGAAGGGACACTCACGCTGGTTCAGGTTGTTGATGTGCCAGGCCAGGTGCAACCGATGGTCATCAGCCCGGATAAACGTTTCTTGTACGTGGGTGTGCGTCCGGAGTTTCGCGTGCTGGCCTATCGCATTTCTCCGGACGACGGTGCGCTGACGTACACTGCTGAAGCCCCGTTGCCGGGCAGCCCAACCCATATCTCTACCGATCGCAAAGGCAACTTTGTCTTCAGCGGCTCGTATAACGCGGGCTGCGTCAGCGTAACGCGTCTGGAAGATGGTATTCCGGTCGAAACCGTGGATGTGGTGGAAGGGCTGGAAGGCTGCCACTCGGCGAATATCTCTCCGGATAACCGCACGCTGTGGGTACCTGCGCTGAAGCAGGATCGTATCTGCCTGTTTACCCTGAGCGACGATGGTCACCTCGTGGCGCAGAATCCAGCTGAAGTTACGACTGTTGAAGGCGCTGGTCCGCGTCATATGGTCTTCCACCCGAACCAGCAGTATGCCTACGTGGTCAACGAACTGAACAGCTCCGTGGACGTATGGGAACTGAAAGATCCAAACGGTCAGATTGAGTGCGTGCAGACGCTGGACATGATGCCGTCTGATTTCTCCGACACCCGCTGGGCGGCGGATATCCACATTACGCCAGATGGCCGCCATCTGTACGCCTGCGACCGTACCTCCAGCCTGATTACCGTGTTTAGCGTTTCTGAAGATGGCAGCGTGCTGGCGGTTGAAGGCTTCCAGCCAACGGAAACCCAGCCGCGCGGCTTTAATATCGATCACAGCGGCAAATACCTGATTGCGGCGGGGCAGAAATCCCACCACATTGCGCTGTACGAAATTAAAGGCGAGCAGGGACTGCTGGAAGAAAAAGGGCGCTACGCCGTAGGCCAGGGGCCAATGTGGGTGGTGGTTAACGCTCACTAAGCGGCTTAAAACAAAAAACCTCGCGAATGCGAGGTTTTTTTATCTCTGTGTGCCGGGTAAGGCGAAGCCGGCACCCGGCAAAACAGCTTACTGCTTCGGCTCAGCAACCACTTTGCTACCCAGACCGCGGTTGTTGTATTCCCACATGCGGTTGAAGTTAGCGTCGTTCAGGTTGCGCTGCACGTTCCCTTTATCATCCACCGCACCGGTGTTGCCGGAGAACGGACGTTTGGAGATCGCGGCATCCGCCCACGGTTTCGCCATGTTGAAGCCTTCGTTGATCACGCTGTCGCGGATCACAACCTGACCGTTGGTGGCTGAGTCCACGTCCAGGGAGCGTCCCAGCTGCGCCACGCCGTCACCGGCAGCATTAAAGCGGCTGTTCACGGCCAGGAAGCCGAAGAAGAGGTTCGACTGGGTTGCCGGAGCAAACACGTAACCTTCCTGCTGAGTACGTGAGTTCACCACGCGGAAATCGGTATTATCAAACACCACCGCGCCGCGACCAGACACCAGGTCCACGTCACCTTCAACGTAGCTGTTGGTCACAAGGGTACGGGTCAGACGGTTATTCTGCAGGGTGTTCTGCACGCCGCTGTTGGTCACGAAGAAGGTGTTCTGACGGCCCAGAATGTTGACGTTGTTAATCTGCACCTTATCGCCATCGCTACGCAGCGCAACGGCCTGGTGGTTACCGGCGTCAACGCTGTCACCCAGGGTATTCTGAATGGTCAGGTTCTGCAGCTGCAGACCGTTATTCTGAGACCAGAATACCGCCGAGCACATTACGCCAATGGTGGCGGAACGCTTGCTCTGGCAGTTATCAAACATATACCACGCCGGTTTGCCCGGCATATATTTACCGGCCGGGTTCACCAGGTGACGCCAGGTGTTGCTGTCGATTTCGGAATCAATCGCCAGGCCAATTTTTACGTCAATCGCTTTTTCGCCCAGACCGTAAAGCGTAATGCTGCCAGGGGCCGCCGGAACATACACGGTGCCTTCATATTCACCAGGCAGAATCGCGATGTACTGGCGAGACGCGCTGTGTTTAGTGATGGCAGCATCAACCGCAGCCTGAATTGAGGTATGCGTTACGCCCTGCGCACCCGCCGGGCCAACCACGAAGTCAGGCTGTTTCGGCAGATTAATAGACGACGGGGTCCACGGCGCAGCGTTAGGATCCATCGCTGAGAAGTAGTGTGCACGGTCGAAGTTTTTCGCTTCATCAGCGGACAAAATCGGGCGGGAGGCGGTACCGGGCGCAACCTGCTCAGAAGGTCGCTGATCCGGTGGTGTTGAACTGCAAGCGGATAAGGTCACGCCAAAGGCGAGTGCTAACGCCAGACGGGAAATCCTGGAAATGTTCAAGGTAGAGCTCCTGGGTATGCAAGTCTTTACGGGACAGACGAAATAGCCTGCTTTTTTATACTAAGTTGAGCGAAACGGGAAGATAAAAAGGGTAAAAGTTCCATTTTTAGCCCGAGAGCGGCAAGTAAGTGATCACAAATAACTAACATTTTCCTTCAAGGCGGTTGACAGTAGACGGTGGATGCAAATAAATGTCTATACAACCTATGACAAGTGGAATGCCCATGCAGCAGATTCATCCCGACGATGTGATATGGCGAAATGCGCGACTGGCTACGATGGTGCCGGACGTATCTGCGCCCTATGGACTGAAAGAGCAACATGCCCTGGTCGTAAGGGGTCAAACTATCCTGGCCGTGATCCCTGAATCTGACATTCCGGCCGGACACCGTCACAGCGTCGATCTCCAGGGGCGTCTGGTCACGCCTGGCCTGATTGACTGCCATACCCACCTTGTATTTGGCGGCGATCGCGCGGCGGAGTGGGAGCAGCGTCTGAACGGCGTCTCTTATCAAACCATCAGCGCCCAGGGGGGCGGAATTAACGCTACCGTGACGGCGACCCGCAGCAGCTCGCCCGAAACCCTGCTTAAGCTGGCGCAGCAGCGGCTTCAGCGACTGATGAATGAAGGCGTCACTACGGTTGAAATCAAGTCGGGATACGGTCTAAACCCCGAGGCCGAAGAGAAGATGCTGCTGGTCGCGCGCCAACTGGGCCTCAATAATCCGATCGATATCAGCCCAACGCTGCTGGCGGCCCATGCGGTTCCGCCGGAATACCGACAGGATCCGGATGCCTACCTCACGCTGGTCTGTGAGGAGATATTGCCCACGCTGTGGCAAAAAGAGTTATATGAAGCAGTAGACGTGTTCTGTGAAAACGTCGGCTTTACCCCGTCGCAAACCGAGCGCCTCTTCAAGTCGGCAACCGCGCTCGGTATTCCGGTGAAAGGGCACGTCGAGCAGCTGTCGAATCAGGGGGGGGCGGCATTGGTCAGCCGGTATAAAGGACTCTCTGCCGATCATATCGAATATCTTGACGACGCAGGCGTTCAGGCGATGGCGCAAAGCGGCACGGTTGCGGTCCTGTTGCCGGGCGCGTTCTATTTTCTGCAGGAACGCCAGCGTCCGCCGGTTGAACAGCTCAGAAAACAGGGTGTGCCGATGGCGGTCGCCACCGACTATAACCCCGGCACCAGCCCGTTTGCCAGCCTGCATCTGGCGATGAACATGGCCTGCGTCCAGTTTGGCCTGACGCCCGAGGAAGCCTGGGCTGGCGTCACGCGCCATGCCGCGCAGGCGCTGGGCCGTGGTGCAACCCACGGTCAGCTGCGGGCCGGGTTTGTCGCTGATTTCATCGTCTGGGATGCTCACCATCCGGTAGAGATGGTCTACGAGCCGGGACGCAACCCGCTGTATCAACGTATTTTCCGTGGGGAGGCAGTATGAAGTTATGGCGGCCCGTTGCAGAAACGGTCTGGCAGGGGCGCGACGACAGCGCCGAGGCCAGCAACGCAACGCGCATTTTCCAGACGATAAAGCAGCAGGGAGAGTTCACGCCGCTGGCATCCGGCATTGCGCTGATAGGCTTTGAATGTGATGCGGGCGTAAAACGCAATCTGGGCAGGCCCGGTGCCGTGCAGGCTCCGGATATGCTGCGTAAGGCGCTGGCGAATATGGCCAGCCATGAGGGACACGATCGGCTGGCGGATATGGGGTCGGTTTACGTTGAAGGTGACGAGCTTGAGGCGGCACAGCAGGCGTTAAGCGATGCCGTGACGTCATGCCAGCGGTCCGGGATGCGCACGCTGATCTTTGGCGGCGGACACGAAACCGCGTGGGCGCACGGTCGCGGCGTTCTGGACGCCTTTCCGGACGAGCGGGTTGTCATTATCAATCTTGATGCCCATCTCGATCTGCGCAAGGCCGAGCGGGCGACGTCCGGCACGCCGTTTCGCCAGCTGGCGCACTACTGCGATGAGCGCGGGCGGGCATTTCAGTACGCCTGCTTTGGCGTGAGCCGGGCGGCCAACACGCAGGCGTTGTGGGATGAGGCCGAACGCCTGAACGTCACGCTGGTGGAAGATCTCCATTTCAGGCGCGATGCGCTATCCGCGCTGGAAAAGGTGCTGGCCCAGGCCGATCGTATCTATCTGACGATCGATCTGGACGTCCTGCCCGCCAGCGAAATGCCTGCCGTGTCCGCGCCGGCCGCGTTAGGCATACCGGCGCTGGATCTTCTCCCGGTTATCGAACAAATCTGCCGCAGCGGTAAGCTACAGGCCGCCGATCTGGTAGAGTTTAACCCGCAGTTCGATCGGGACGGGCAGGGCGCAAAGCTTGCCGCCCGTCTGGCCTGGCAAATTGCTCACTGGTGGGCATAACACTATTCAAGGAGTCACGATGTTTTCACGCTCACCCCTGCCGCAGTCGAGCCCTCCCGCGCCTTTCTACGAAAAGGTGAAGCAGGCGATCAGCGAAAAAATCGCCACCGGCGTCTGGCGGCCGCACGACCGCATTCCCTCGGAGGCCGATCTGGTGGCGCAGTTTGGCTTTAGCCGGATGACCATCAACCGGGCGCTGCGCGAGCTGACTGACGAAGGGCTTCTGGTGCGCCTGCAGGGCGTGGGGACGTTTGTGGCGGAACCGAAAGGGCAATCTGCCCTGTTTGAAATCCGCAGTATTGCGGACGAAATTGCCGCGCGTAATCATCAGCACCGCTGTGAGGTACTGGTGCTCGAAGAGACCAAGGCCAGCGCCGAGCAGGCGGTAGAGCTGAATGTTAAAGAAGGCAGTCGGATCTTCCACTCGGTGATGGTGCATTTTGAGAACGACATTCCGGTGCAGATTGAAGATCGCTGCGTGAACGCTGAACGGATACCGGACTATCTGAATCAGGATTACACCCAGACCACGCCGCACGCCTATCTCTCGCTCGTCGCACCGCTGACGGAAGGGGAGCACATTGTGGAAGCCGTGCGCGCGACGCCGCAGGAGTGCGAGCGGCTGCGGATTAAAGAGCACGACCCGTGCCTGCTGATCCGCCGTCGAACCTGGTCCTCGTCGCACATTGTGTCGCATGCCCGGCTGCTTTTCCCGGGGAACCGTTACCGGCTGCAGGGCCACTTTATGTCATAAGTTTTATAAGCGTGATCGCTAACGCAATATAACAAAATTGTATCTTTTTTGTTAAATCCGGCCTTGTGTGTGCTTGTCTATACAAGTATATCTAAATGCATCATCTGTCCCGTATGAGGAGCACACAATGTCGTCAGGTAAATACCGCCAGCAGGATGTCCGCGCCGCGCGTGGCACCACGCTTACCGCCAAAAGCTGGCTCACCGAAGCCCCGCTGCGCATGTTGATGAACAACCTTGATCCTGAGGTGGCGGAAAACCCCCACGAGCTGGTGGTGTACGGCGGCATAGGCCGCGCCGCGCGCAACTGGGAATGCTATGACGCAATTGTAAAATCCCTGACCGAACTCGAACACGACGAAACCCTGCTGGTGCAGTCCGGCAAGCCGGTTGGCGTGTTTAAAACCCACAAAAACGCCCCGCGCGTGCTGATCGCCAACTCTAACCTCGTGCCGCACTGGGCCACCTGGGAACACTTCAACGAACTGGACGCGAAAGGGCTGGCGATGTATGGCCAGATGACCGCCGGGAGCTGGATCTACATCGGCAGCCAGGGGATTGTGCAGGGCACCTACGAGACCTTCGTGGAAGCCGGTCGCCAGCACTACAACGGCTCGCTGAAAGGCCGCTGGGTGCTCACAGCAGGTCTCGGCGGCATGGGCGGCGCGCAGCCGCTGGCCGCCACGCTGGCCGGTGCGTGTTCGCTGAATATTGAGTGCCAGCAGAGCCGCATTGATTTCCGTCTGCGCACCCGTTACGTCGACGAACAGGCCGAGAATCTCGATGACGCGCTGGCGCGCATCAAAAAATACACGTCCGAAGGCAAAGCGGTGTCGATTGCCCTGTGCGGCAACGCGGCGGACATTCTTCCTGAACTCGTCGCCCGCGGCGTGCGTCCGGATCTGGTCACCGACCAGACCAGCGCCCATGACCCGCTGCACGGTTACCTGCCGAAAGGCTGGACGTGGGAAGCCTATCAGCAAAAAGCGGAAACCGATCCGGAAGGTACGGTGCTTGCCGCGAAGCGCTCCATGGCCGAGCACGTCTCCGCCATGCTGGCTTTCAGCCAGATGGGCATTCCGACCTTTGATTACGGCAACAACATTCGCCAGATGGCGAAAGAGATGGGCGTAAATAACGCCTTCGACTTCCCCGGCTTCGTTCCGGCCTATATCCGTCCGCTGTTCTGCCGCGGTATCGGTCCGTTCCGCTGGGTTGCCCTGTCCGGTGACCCGGAGGATATCTACAAAACTGACGCCAAAGTGAAGGAGATCGTCGCCGATGACGAACATCTGCACCACTGGCTGGACATGGCCCGCGAGCGCATTAACTTCCAGGGCCTGCCGGCGCGTATCTGCTGGGTAGGGCTGGAGTGGCGGCAAAAGCTGGGTCTGGCCTTTAACGAAATGGTGCGCAGCGGTGAAGTTTCCGCGCCGATCGTCATTGGCCGCGACCACCTGGACTCCGGCTCCGTTGCCAGCCCGAACCGCGAAACGGAAGCCATGCGCGACGGCTCGGATGCGGTCTCCGACTGGCCGCTCCTGAACGCTCTGCTGAATACCGCCAGCGGCGCGACCTGGGTGTCACTGCACCACGGCGGTGGCGTGGGGATGGGCTTCTCCCAGCATTCCGGGATGGTTATTGTCTGTGACGGAACGGATGAAGCCGCCGCGCGTATCGCTCGCGTGCTGCACAACGACCCGGCAACCGGCGTGATGCGTCACGCGGATGCGGGTTACGAGATTGCCATTGACTGTGCCAAAGAGCAGGGCCTTAACCTGCCGATGATCCCTGCCACACAAGGAAAGCATTAATGAACGCGTTAACACTCACTCCCGGCTCGCTGACGCTTAAACAGCTGCGTAACGTCTGGCGTCAGCCGGTCACCCTTTCGCTTGATGAAAGTGCCCACGCCGCCATTAACGACAGCGTCGCCTGCGTTGAAGCCATCGTTGCCGAAGGGCGCACGGCTTACGGGATTAACACCGGCTTTGGGCTGCTGGCGCAGACCCGCATCGCGACGCACGATCTGGAAAACCTGCAGCGTTCGCTGGTGCTGTCGCATGCGGCGGGCGTTGGCCAGCCGCTTGATGATGAGATTGTCCGTCTGATGATGGTACTCAAAATCAACAGCCTGGCGCGCGGTTTCTCCGGCATTCGCCTGAGCGTGATCCAGGCGCTGATGGCGCTGGTGAATGCGGAGGTCTATCCGTGGATCCCGGCGAAGGGCTCCGTCGGGGCCTCCGGCGATCTCGCGCCGCTGGCGCACATGTCGCTGCTGCTGCTGGGTGAAGGCAAAGCGCGCTGGCAGGGCGAGTGGCTTCCGGCGAAAGAGGCGCTGAAAAAAGCCGGGTTAACGCCGATCACGCTGGCGGCGAAAGAGGGTCTGGCGCTGCTGAACGGCACCCAGGCTTCAACCGCCTTTGCGCTGCGCGGCCTGTTTGAAGCGGAAGATCTGTTTGCCTCGGCGGTGGTGTGCGGCGCGCTGACCACCGAAGCGGTGCTGGGCTCGCGTCGCCCGTTCGATGCCCGCATCCACGAGGTGCGCGGTCAGCGCGGGCAGATCGATGCCGCCGCGATGTACCGTCACGTGCTTACCGACACCAGCGAGATCGCGGATTCACACCACAACTGTGAAAAGGTGCAGGATCCCTATTCCCTACGCTGCCAGCCGCAGGTGATGGGCGCGTGTCTGACGCAGCTGCGCCAGGCGGCGGAGGTGCTGCTGGTGGAGGCCAACGCGGTGTCCGATAACCCGCTGGTGTTCGCCCAGGAAAACGAGGTGGTCTCCGGCGGTAACTTCCACGCCGAGCCGGTGGCCATGGCGGCGGATAATATCGCGCTGGCGATTGCCGAAGTCGGCGCGTTGGCCGAGCGCCGTATCGCGCTGATGATGGATAAACACATGTCCCAGCTGCCACCGTTCCTGGTGCGTAACGGCGGGGTCAACTCGGGCTTTATGATCGCTCAGGTAACGGCCGCAGCGCTGGCAAGCGAAAACAAGGCGCTGTCGCATCCGCACAGCGTGGACAGCCTGCCTACCTCGGCGAATCAGGAAGATCACGTTTCGATGGCACCGGCTGCCGGGCGTCGTCTCTGGGAAATGGCCTCCAACACCCGCGGCGTGCTGGCGGTGGAATGGCTGGCGGCGAGTCAGGGTATCGATCTGCGTGAAGGGCTCAAATCCAGCCCGCTGCTGGAGCAGGCGCGTCAGGTGCTGCGCGAGCACGTCACGCATTACGATGACGACCGCTTCTTTGCCCCGGATATTGATAAGGCGATGCAGCTTCTGGAAGAGGGAAGCCTTGTAGGACTGCTACCTTCGGTGCTGTAATTTTTACCCTCACCCTAACCCTCTCCCACAGGGAGAGGGAATTGCCCGGTTTTCTCCCTCTCCCTGTGGGAGAGGGCCGGGGTGAGGGCGTCAGCCCGCACTATTATGAATACATCGCCGTAATCGACGCGCTCCCCAGCGAATGGAAATGCACGTTAAACCCGACCATTGCGCCGCTCGCGCCTTCATCGACCTCAATCTTGTCCACATCCAGCGCGTGCACCGTGAAGATATAGCGGTGGGTTTCCCCTTTTGGTGGCGCCGCGCCGCCGTAGCCCGCTTTACCGAAGTCAGTGCGCGTCTGAATGGCACCTTCAGGCAGGGCAACCAGGTCTGAACCCGAACCCTGCGGCAGGACGCGCGTGTCGGCTGGCAGGTTCGCCACGATCCAGTGCCACCATCCGGAACCGGTTGGCGCATCCGGGTCGTAGCAGGTCACGACAAAGCTTTTGGTGCCTGCCGGAACCTCGTCCCACGCCAGGTGCGGGGAGATGTTATCGCCCTGATACCCCATGCCGTTGAAAACGTGCCGTTCCGGCAGCTTTTCACCGTCGCGCAGATCTTTACTGATGATTTTCATACGGTTTACCCTCGTTGATCGCTCGTTCAGCAAGTGTAATGCATTGGGTTAAATCGTGAAATGCGCGGGAATGTTAACGGCTGTTACAACCGCGTCGGTTAATTTTTGAAGCTGCTCAGGCGTAATGCTGTACGGCGGCATCAGGTAGATAAGCTTGCCGAAAGGCCGGACCCACACGCCCTGATCCACGAAGAAACGCTGCAGCGCCGCCATATTCACCGGATGGGTGGCTTCAATCACCCCGATGGCGCCCAGCACGCGCACGTCCGCCACGAAATTCGCGCCCGAGGCGGCGCTCAGCTCCGTTTTCAGCTGCGCCTCAATCGCCGCAACCTGCGTCTGCCACTCGCCGCTCTCCAGAATGGCGAGGCTTTCGCTTGCGACCGCGCAGGCCAGCGGGTTACCCATAAACGTCGGGCCGTGCATAAAGCAGCCGGCTTCACCGTCGCTGATGGTGTCGGCCACCTGGCGGGTCGTGAGCGTGGCGGAGAGCGTCATGGTGCCGCCAGTCAGCGCTTTACCCAGACACAGAATATCCGGAGTGATACCCGCATGTTCGCAGGCAAACAGCTTGCCGGTGCGGCCAAAGCCGGTGGCGATCTCATCGGCAATCAGCAGAATGCCCTCGCGGTCGCACATCCTGCGAATACGCCTCAGCCATTCCGGGTGGTACATCCTCATTCCGCCCGCGCCTTGCACAATAGGCTCAAGGATCACGGCGGCAATCTCATGACGATGCGCCGCCATCAGCCGCGCGAAGCCGACCATGTCCATCTCGTTCCACTCGCCGTCGAAGCGGCTCTGCGGCGCAGGGGCAAACAGGTTTTCCGGCAGATACCCCTTCCACAGGCTGTGCATGGAGTTGTCCGGATCGCAAACCGACATCGCTCCGAAGGTATCCCCGTGATAGCCGTTGCGGAAGGTGAGGAACCGCTGGCGCGTTTCGCCTCTGGCGTGCCAGTACTGCAGCGCCATTTTCATCGCCACTTCCACCGCCACGGAGCCGGAATCTGCCAGGAATACGCACTCCAGCGATTCAGGTGTCATCGCCACCAGACGACGGCATAAATCCACCGCGGGCTGATGGGTGATCCCGCCAAACATCACGTGCGACATCTGGTCAATCTGGGCCTTCATCGCCGCATTCAGGCGCGGGTGGTTGTACCCGTGAATCGCCGCCCACCACGAAGACATGCCGTCAACGAGCCGCTCGCCGCTGGCGAGGTGCAGCTCGCAGCCGTGGGCGGAGGCTACCGGATAGACGGGAAGGGGGCGGGTGGTGGAGGTGTAAGGGTGCCAAATATGCTGCTTGTCGAAGGCGAGATCGTCCTGGGTCATAATCGACTTGTAAACCATTTTGAAAAGTTTTAGGTTTACGAGTATAAACCGAACCGAAAATTAACAAAACCCTTTGGAGAAGCCCGATGGTTCACCACGCACGCTGGACGATGTCGCAAGTTACTGAATTATTCAACAAACCTTTCCTTGAGCTGATGTTCGAAGCCCAACAGGTGCATCGTCAGCATTTCGATCCTCGCCATGTTCAGGTCAGCACGCTGCTGTCGATCAAGACCGGCGCCTGCCCCGAAGACTGCAAATATTGCCCGCAGAGCGCGCGCTACAAAACCGGTCTGGAGTCAGAGCGCCTGATGGAAGTGGAGCAGGTCCTTGACTCCGCGCGCAAGGCGAAAAACGCTGGATCAACCCGCTTCTGCATGGGCGCGGCGTGGAAGAACCCGCACGATCGCGACATGCCGTATCTGGAGCAGATGGTGAAGGGCGTGAAGGAGATGGGCCTCGAAGCCTGCATGACCCTGGGTACGCTCAACGAGGAGCAGGCGCAGCGCCTCTCGGCTGCGGGACTGGATTACTACAACCACAACCTCGACACCTCGCCGGAATTTTACGGCAACATCATCACCACGCGTACCTACCAGGAGCGTCTGGATACGCTGGATAAAGTGCGTGACGCGGGGATTAAGGTCTGCTCCGGCGGCATCGTGGGCTTAGGCGAAACCGTGAAAGACCGCGCGGGCCTGCTGCTGCAGCTGGCGAACCTGCCGACCCCGCCGGAAAGCGTGCCGATCAACATGCTGGTGAAGGTCAAGGGCACGCCGCTGGCGGATAACGAGGACGTGGATGCGTTTGATTTTATCCGCACCATCGCGGTGGCGCGCATCATGATGCCAACGTCTTACGTTCGCCTCTCAGCGGGTCGCGAGCAGATGAACGAGCAGACCCAGGCGATGTGCTTTATGGCCGGAGCCAACTCCATCTTCTACGGCTGCAAGCTGCTGACCACACCGAATCCGGAAGAGGACAAAGACGTTCAGCTGTTCCGCAAGCTGGGGCTGAACCCGCATCAGACCGAGGTGCTGACGGGCGATAACGAGCAACAGCAGCAGCTGGAGCAGCAGATTTTCAACGCCGACACCGAACAGTTCTACAACGCGGCAGCCGTATGACCTGGCAGGCGCGTATCAACTCTGCGCTTGACGACCGTCGGGCGGCAGAGGCATTTCGCGTTCGCAGGGTGGTGGAAAACGGCGCGGGCCGTTTTCTTACCCGTGAAGGCCAGCGGTTCTGCAATTTCTCCAGCAACGACTATCTCGGGCTGAGCCAGCATCCGGCCATTATCCGCGCCTGGCAGCAGGGCGCGGAGCGATTTGGCGTGGGCAGCGGCGGATCGGGGCACGTCAGCGGATACACCACAGCGCATCATGCGCTGGAAGAGGAGCTGGCTGACTGGCTCGGCTACCCGCGTGCGCTGCTGTTTATCTCCGGCTTTGCCGCCAACCAGGCGGTGATTACGGCCCTGATGGAAAAAGAGGACCGCATTGTCGCCGACCGCCTGAGCCACGCCTCGCTGCTGGAGGCGGCAAATTTAAGCCCGGCTCAGCTGCGGCGTTTTGCCCATAACGATGCGGGACAGCTCGCAGCGCTGCTGGATAAACCCTGCGAAGGACAACAGCTGGCTGTCACCGAAGGAGTGTTCAGCATGGACGGCGACAGCGCGCCGCTTGCCGCGCTGCACGAGGCCGCAAAGCGACAGAATGCCTGGCTGCTGGTGGACGATGCCCACGGCACCGGCGTGATGGGCGACGAAGGGCGCGGAAGCGCGTATCAGCAAAACGTGAAGCCTGAACTGCTGATTGTCACCTTTGGCAAGGGCTTTGGCGTTAGCGGCGCCGCCGTGCTGTGCAGCGAATCCGTCGCCGACTATCTGCTGCAGTTTGCCCGGCATTTGATTTACAGCACCAGCATGCCCCCGGCGCAGGCCGTTGCGCTGTCTGCGTCGCTGGCTGTGATACGAAGCGCGGAAGGGGATGAACGTCGCCAGCGGCTGGCAGAGCATGTTGCCCGCTTCCGTCAGGGATTAGCGGCGCTTCCTTTCCACAGTCCCGATTCGCAGAGCGCTATCCAGCCGGTGATTGTCGGAGAAAACGGCCGCGCGCTGGCGCTGGCACAGGCGCTGCGCCAGCGCGGCATGTGGGTCACCGCCATCCGACCGCCAACCGTCCCACCGGGCACGGCGCGTCTGCGCTTAACCCTGACGGCGGCGCATGAACGACAGGATATTGAGACGTTGCTGGAGGCGCTCCATGATGCCGGTGAATAAGCAGGCCATCGCGGCGGCATTTGGCCGCGCCGCGCAGAGCTATTCGCAGCATGATGAGCTGCAGCGTCTGAGCGCGCAGGGGCTTCTGGCCGCGCTTGGCGAGAACCGTTTTCCACAGGTGCTGGACGCCGGCTGTGGTCCCGGCAGCAACAGCCGCTACTGGCGCGGGGCGGGAAGCCAGGTGACGGCTATCGATCTTTCAGCCCCGATGCTGGACGAGGCGCGCCAGCAGCAGGCGGCGCATCGCTATCTGCTGGCCGATATCGAGGCGATCCCGCTGGCTGACGCGCAGTTTGATCTGGTCTGGAGCCATCTGGCGGTTCAGTGGTGCAGCAGCCTGCCGCAGGCCTTGCGCGAGCTTTATCGCGTGGCGCGACCGGGCGGGAAGGTGGCGTTTACCACCCTGCTGGAAAGTTCGCTGCCGGAGCTGAATCAGGCCTGGCAGGCAGTCGATGAACAGCCGCACGCTAACCGGTTTTTATCGCATGACCAGGTGACGCAGGCGCTGGCAGGCTGGCGCTCACGCAGCGTGATGCAGACCATCACGCTCAATTTTAGCGATGCGTTCAGCGCCATGCGTTCGCTGAAGGGCATAGGCGCCACGCACCTGCATACCGGACGCGAGAAAAAACCGCTCACCCGCGGTCAGCTGCAGCGCCTTGAGCTGGCCTGGCCGCAGCAGCGGGGTCAATTCCCGCTCTCCTATCAACTTTTTCATGGGATTATCGAACGTGACTGAACGTTATTTTGTCACCGGCACGGACACAGAAGTGGGTAAAACGGTGGCCAGCTCGGCGCTGCTGCAGGCGGCACGGCTGCTCGGGAAAAACACCGCCGGGTATAAGCCCGTGGCGTCCGGCAGCGAGATGACGGCGGAAGGGTTACGCAACACCGACGCGCTGGCGCTCCAGCGTAACAGCACGCGTGAACTCGCCTATTCCGCGGTGAATCCGTACACCTTTGCCGAGCCGACCTCGCCGCACATTATCAGCGCCGATGAAGGTCGTCCGATTGATTTCGCCGTGCTGTCCGCCGGATTGCGGACGCTGGAAAATCAGGCCGACTGGGTGCTGGTGGAAGGGGCTGGCGGCTGGTTTACGCCGCTTTCGGACAAGCAGACGTTTGCTGACTGGGTGCAGGCCGAGCAGCTTCCGGTGATTCTGGTCGTCGGCGTCAGGCTGGGCTGCATCAATCACGCCATGTTGACCGCGCAGGCCGTACAGCAGGCCGGACTGCGTCTGGCGGGCTGGATAGCCAACGACGTGGTTGCGCCGGGTAAACGCCATCAGGAGTATCTGGCGACGCTCAGGCGCGTCCTTCCCGCGCCGTGCATCGGGGAGATCCCCTGGCTTGCTGACGGCGCGGAAAATGCCGAAACCGGGCGTTATCTCGATCTCAGCGTCTTGCTTCCCGCGACATCCAGTGAGCAATAAGCTCGTCATCCAGTTCGTTAACGTGGCCCTGCGCCACGTTACGCCCGCGATAGAGCATACAGAAACGGTCAGCCACCCGGCGGATAAACGACATCTGCTGCTCTGCTAACAGCACCGTCATGCCTAACTCCCGGTTTAAGCGCACCAACAGCTGTCCCAGCTTCTGGGCGAAGCTGTGCCCCGCGCCGTGCAGGGGCTCATCGAGGATCAGCAGGTGTGGACGGTTCACCAGCGCATTAGCCAGCGCCAGCTGATACTGGTCGTCCGGAGAGAGCGTGTTGGCACGGGTCTGTCGCACCCCATAGAGCGCCGGAAACAGGTCGTAAACGTCATTTTTTGCGTTCGGGTTAGGTTTCCCCGTCGCGCGCATGGCGATATGCAGGTTCTCCTCAATCGTTAGCTGGGAGAAGATCCGCCTGTCCTGCGAGACATAGCCAATCTCCGGGCCGGAACGCTGTTCTGGCGGCGGGTTTAGCAAATCACGCGGCGGCGCACCCGCCTCATACCAGATGATGCTGCCGCTTTCGACAGGCACCTTCCCGGCGATGCAATTCATTAGGGTGGTTTTCCCCATGCCCGGCAGGCCAACGACGCCTGTACACATCCCTTGCGGAAAATCTAAATCCACATTCCATAGCGTATGTTGACTTCCGTAAAACTGATTCACAGCACGCAGACTCAACATCTTTCTCTCCTTAAAAATGTGTGTAGGTGAGGCTCGCTGTTGATTCTGCAAAACCCCTGCCATAAAGCGGAAAGTGATTAAAAAAGCGACTTTTTTAGGAATAAGTCACCGGAAAGCGGTTTATAAAAAACCGGATTGCACATTGACGGTGCCGCCGGTGATGAGTTGTGGTGCAGAACCCGAAATGATGAAAATGTGAGCAAGATCCCATCGGTTGGTTATGAATGACGCAACTGTTAATCAGCAAAAAATAGCTATAAAAATTTTTTGTCGCCGTCTCGTGGGAAAATCCGGGAATTTGCAGAGCGCCAGTCTGTATGGGCTGGAAGCAGTTATCCACTATTCCTGTGGATAACCATGTGCATTAGAGTTAGAAAACACGCGATAAGCGAGAGAAGACGCGGCTTTCGCCCAAATTGACGCGAAACGCGGCTTTAGAAAATATCGTTTATTTTTTAATTGCTTAAATAAAAGCAATTCCCGTCATGAAAGTGTCACCCCTTGCCACAAAACTATCATTACCTGGCTTGACAAATGTTAAAAAAGAAAAAGTTCTGGGGATAACCTGACCTGACTGGTGTTTTATGTTGCCACTGTCCAAATTTTGGCCGCTATCGCGCTAATCATTCAGGCGCTATGATAAATATCCTGACATGCCACTGGTTTTTCATCCAGTGTTTTTTACTGGCATTCCTGGCAACAAGGAGTAAAATTACACACCTGCCGCTTATAACGTCATCAGGTTGTCGCCCATGAGTAAACCGTTCAAATTGAATTCTGCTTTCCGTCCATCAGGCGATCAGCCTGAGGCGATCCGTCGTCTGGAAGAGGGGCTGGAAGATGGGCTGGCGCACCAGACGCTGCTGGGGGTAACCGGCTCGGGTAAAACGTTCACCATCGCCAACGTGATTGCGGATCTCCAGCGCCCAACGATGGTGCTGGCACCCAATAAAACCCTGGCGGCGCAGCTATACGGCGAAATGAAAGAGTTCTTCCCGGAAAACGCGGTGGAGTATTTCGTCTCCTACTACGATTACTACCAGCCTGAAGCCTATGTGCCGAGCTCTGACACCTTCATCGAGAAGGATGCCTCGGTGAACGAACACATCGAGCAGATGCGACTGTCGGCCACAAAGGCGCTTCTTGAGCGTCGTGATGTGGTGGTCGTCGCCTCGGTTTCCGCGATCTACGGTCTTGGCGATCCGGATCTCTATCTCAAGATGATGCTGCACCTGACGCAGGGGATGATCATCGACCAGCGTGCGATTTTGCGTCGTCTGGCGGAGCTGCAGTACACCCGCAACGATCAGGCCTTCCAGCGCGGCACCTTCCGCGTGCGCGGCGAAGTGATCGACATCTTCCCGGCAGAATCGGACGATATGGCGCTGCGCGTCGAGCTGTTTGACGAGGAGGTCGAGCGCCTGTCGCTCTTCGACCCGCTGACCGGACACGTTGAGTCAGTGATCCAGCGCTTCACTATCTACCCGAAAACGCACTACGTGACGCCGCGCGAGCGTATCGTACAGGCGATGGAAGAGATCAAAGTGGAGCTGGCGGAACGCCGTAAGGTTCTGCTGGCGAACAATAAGCTGCTCGAAGAGCAGCGCCTGAGCCAGCGTACCCAGTTTGATCTTGAGATGATGAACGAGCTGGGCTACTGCTCCGGCATCGAAAACTACTCGCGCTTCCTCTCCGGGCGCGGGCCCGGCGAGCCGCCGCCGACGCTGTTTGATTACCTTCCGGCCGACGGTTTGCTGGTGATCGACGAATCCCACGTCACGATCCCGCAGATCGGCGGGATGTACCGCGGCGACCGGGCGCGTAAAGAGACGCTGGTGGAGTACGGTTTCCGCCTGCCGTCAGCGCTGGATAACCGTCCGATGAAGTTTGAAGAATTTGAGGCGCTGGCGCCGCAAACCATCTACGTCTCGGCCACGCCGGGCAACTACGAGCTGGAAAAATCCGGCGATGAAGTGGTGGACCAGGTGGTGCGTCCGACTGGATTGCTGGACCCGATTATCGAGGTGCGTCCGGTGGCGACGCAGGTGGACGACCTGCTCTCTGAGATCCGCGCCCGTTCCGCCATTAACGAGCGCGTGCTGGTGACCACGCTCACCAAGCGTATGGCGGAAGACCTCACCGAGTATCTCGAAGAGCACGGCGAGAAGGTGCGTTATCTGCATTCGGATATCGACACCGTGGAGCGCATGGAGATTATCCGCGATCTGCGTCTGGGCGAGTTTGACGTGCTGGTGGGGATCAACCTGCTGCGAGAAGGTCTGGACATGCCGGAAGTCTCGCTGGTGGCGATTCTGGATGCGGACAAAGAGGGTTTCCTGCGTTCCGAGCGTTCGCTGATCCAGACTATTGGCCGCGCCGCGCGTAACGTCAACGGTAAAGCGATTCTGTACGGTGACAAAATTACCCCGTCGATGGCGAAAGCGATTGGCGAGACGGAGCGCCGCCGCGAGAAACAGCAGCGCTACAACGAAGAGCACGGCATTACTCCGCAGGGGCTGAACAAGAAGGTGGTGGATATTCTGGCGCTGGGTCAGAACATTGCCAAAACCAAAGCGAAAGGCCGCGGCAAGGCGCGTTCAGTGGTGGAAGAAGATACCGTCGTGCTGACGCCGAAAGCGCTGCAGCAGAAAATCCACGAGCTGGAAGGGCAGATGATGCAGCACGCCCAGAACCTGGAGTTCGAAGAGGCGGCGCAGATCCGCGACCAGCTTCATCAGCTGCGGGATCTGTTTATCGCGGCATCGTGAGTTGGTTTTGCCCGGTGGCGCTGCGCTTTCCGGGCCTGCGGGATTCGCGCCTTTTGTCGCCCCGCTAAGTGAAGCGCCACCGGGTTTTATTGTCAGCCCAGCGCCTGAATCGCCTTCTCCAGCGCCTCGCGCAGCAGATGGCGGTCATGGCGATACTTGATGTCTGAGGCCTCCAGCTGCTCCTGAATCACCACACGATCGCCGATGCCGGACACATCTACCTTCGGCCCAACCACCACGCCGTCAATGATCTTCTTACCGACGTAATGCTCCATCAAATTGAGTTTATCCGCCAGCGACAGGCTTGCGGCTGCCGGGCTCAGCTCTCGCCCGAGGTTACCGATGTAAACCATTGGCGCTGGGGTGCGGCGCAGCGCCTGCGCCAGCTCTTTCACCAGCAGAATGGGCATCAGGCTGGTGTAAAAACTTCCCGGACCGATCAGGATAAGATCCGCTTCCCCGATGGCCTCCACCGCTTCTCGCGTGGCGGGCACGCTCGGATAGGTCATCAACTCCGCTGGCGGCAGGATGAGCTGGTCGATATTCACCTCGCCGTAAACTTCATGCCCTTCGGCGTCGATTGCCATCAAGTCAACCGGTTGTTCAGACATGGGGATCAGGAATGCGTCCACTTTCAGCAGATTACGGATCAAGTTGATGGCTTCCAGAGGCCGTACGCTCAGGTGATCCAATGCCTTTAACATCAGATTTCCGAGGTTATGCCCGGAAAGTTCGCCATTTCCGCCAAAACGGTACTCGAACATCGCCGATGCGACGCTCGGCTCGGTAATTAACTGGTTCAGGCAGTTGCGCATATCTCCCCAGGCAATGCCGCCTTCGGCACGACGAATGCGCCCGGTTGAGCCGCCGTTATCGGTGGTAGTCACTATCCCTGTCAGCCTTGAGCCGAGCGACGACAAAGAGGACATAACCCGGCCTAAGCCGTGTCCTCCGCCAAGAGCGACCACTCGGTCAAGATCCGCAAAAGTGCGATTGCGCATACGTATTCCTTATCACGTTCGATCGCGTAACAGTAACCTAACTACCCCTAAAAGACGATGCCTCACCCGATACAAAATGACGTATATCAATGTGAAAATGCGGTTTTTAGGTATTCTGTAGCGAAAATGCAGGATTGATTCGCTATATACATAATTATATAGCGAAAAGCGACAATGGCGCCGTGAGAATTTCCGCGCTACTATCGCCCTAACCACGTTTTCAAAAATGAAAACATACACTCTAGCCCTTGTGCCTGTGTCGAAAGATATGGCGCTCTGGCCGTGGCGAATTTGCCACCAGGGTACAGAAAGAAATGACTGTGCCTCCCGATCTGGAAAGGTGTACATGGCTTCACAACTTACTGATGCTTTCGCGCGTAAGTTTTATTACTTACGTCTGTCGATTACCGATGTGTGCAACTTCCGTTGCACTTACTGCCTGCCCGACGGCTATAAACCGGGCAGCGTTACCAATAATGGCTTTCTCTCCGTGGATGAAGTGCGTCGCGTCACGCGCGCCTTCACTGAGCTCGGCACCGAAAAAGTGCGCCTTACCGGCGGTGAACCCTCGCTGCGCCGCGATTTCCCCGACATCATTGCCGCCGTGCGTGAAAACGAACGTATCCGCCAGATTGCGGTGACCACCAACGGTTACCGTATGGCGCGCGACGTGGCGAACTGGCGCGATGCGGGGCTGACGGCGATCAACGTCAGCGTGGATAGCCTGGACGCCCGTCAGTTCCACGCCATCACCGGCCAGGATAAATTCCAGCAGGTCATGGACGGTATCGATGCGGCATTTGCGGCCGGCTTCGAAAAAGTCAAAGTCAACACGGTGCTGATGCGTGATGTAAACCATCACCAGCTCGATACTTTCCTGGCGTGGATCCAATCCCGTCCCATTCAACTGCGTTTTATTGAGCTAATGGAAACCGGCGAGGGCAGCGAGCTGTTTCGCCGCCGCCACATCTCCGGCATGGTGCTGCGCGACGAGCTGCTGAAACGCGGCTGGATCCACCAGATCCGCCAGCGCAGCGACGGTCCGGCGCAGGTCTTCTGCCATCCTGATTACGAAGGCGAAATTGGGCTTATCATGCCTTACGAGAAAGACTTCTGTGCCAGCTGCAACCGCCTGCGCGTCTCCTCCGTGGGCAAGCTCCATCTCTGCCTGTTCGGCGACGGCGGCGTAGACCTTCGCGATCTGCTGGAAGACGATGCGCAGCAGGACGCGCTTGAAGCACGCATTTCTGAAGCGCTGACGCATAAAAAACAGACCCACTTCCTGCATCAGGGCAATACCGGCATTACTCAGAACCTGTCCTACATCGGCGGGTAATCAGGCTTAAGAAGGAATCAGAAGATGAGTCAGGTAAGCGCAGAATTTATCCCGACACGCATTGCTATTCTTACCGTTTCCGACCGCCGTGGCGAAGAGGATGATACCTCCGGCCACTGGCTGCGCGATGCGGCCCATGACGCAGGACATAACATCGTTGATAAAGCGATCGTGAAGGAGAACCGCTACGCCATTCGCGCGCAGGTCTCTCAGTGGATCGCCAGCGATGAGGTGCAGGTGGTGCTGATCACCGGCGGCACCGGCTTTACCGCAGGAGATCAGGCCCCCGAAGCGCTAATCCCGCTGTTCGACCGCGAGGTGGAAGGCTTCGGCGAAGTGTTCCGCATGCTCTCCTTTGAAGAGATTGGTACCTCCACGCTTCAGTCGCGCGCCGTGGCGGGCGTGGCTAACAAAACCCTGATTTTCGCCATGCCGGGCTCGACCAAAGCCTGCCGCACCGCGTGGGAAAACATCATCGCCCCGCAGCTGGATGCCCGTACCCGTCCGTGTAATTTCCATCCCCATTTAAAGAAATAAGCTATGTCACAACTGACCCACATTAACGCCGCTGGCGAAGCGCATATGGTGGACGTCTCCGCCAAAGCGGAAACGGTGCGCGAGGCGCGCGCCGAAGCGTACGTCACCATGCTGCCGGAAACGCTGACGATGATTATCGACGGCAGCCATCACAAGGGTGATGTCTTTGCAACCGCGCGCATTGCGGGAATTCAGGCCGCCAAACGGACCTGGGATCTTATTCCGCTGTGCCATCCGCTGATGCTGAGCAAGGTGGAAGTGAACCTGCAGGCGCAGCCGGAGCATAATCGCGTGCGCATTGAGTCACTCTGCCGCTTAACCGGCAAAACCGGCGTGGAGATGGAGGCGCTGACGGCGGCCTCCGTTGCCGCGCTGACCATCTACGACATGTGCAAAGCGGTGCAGAAAGATATGGTGATTGGCCCGGTGCGTCTGCTGGCAAAAAGCGGCGGCAAATCCGGTGATTTTAAGGTGGACAGCCATGATTAAGGTGCTCTTTTTTGCGCAGGTGCGCGAGCTGGTGAATACCGACAGCCTGACGCTGGACGCGTCTTTTGATAACGTCGCTGCCCTGCGCGCGCATCTGGCGGCACAAAGCGACCGCTGGGCGCTGGCGCTCGACGAAGGCAAGCTGCTGGCCGCCGTTAACCAGACACTGGTGGAATTCACCCATCCGCTTAACGCAGGGGATGAAGTGGCCTTCTTCCCGCCGGTGACAGGGGGCTAAGATGGCTGAAACCCGAATTCTGGTGAGTCATGAGCGTTTTAACGTCGGGACCGAATACGGCTGGCTGGCGGAACGCGATGAAGACGGCGCGGTCGTGACCTTTACCGGCAAGGTGCGCAACCACAACCTCGGCGACAGCGTGAAGGCACTGACGCTGGAGCACTATCCGGGGATGACCGAGAAATCGCTGGCGGAGATTGTCGACGAGGCGCGAGGCCGCTGGCCGCTCGGGCGAGTCACGGTTATTCACCGCATCGGCGAGATGTGGCCCGGCGAGGAGATTGTCTTCGTCGGCGTTACCAGCGCCCACCGAGGCAGCGCGTTTGCGGCAGGGGAGTTCATTATGGATTTTCTCAAAACCAAAGCTCCATTCTGGAAGCGCGAAGCCACGCCGGAAGGGGATCGCTGGGTAGAATCTCGCGACAGCGATAAGCAGGCCGCCAGCCGTTGGTAGTTGGTTTACGTGGATGTGTTACTCTTAACGAGTGTGTCTACTTAATCTTAATCAGGAGTGAATCATGGACCGATTTCCGCGTTCCGATTCAATAGTACAGCAGACCCGTAGCGGCCTGCAGACGTATATGGCTCAGGTGTATGGCTGGATGACGGTTGGCCTGCTGCTTACCGCGTTTATCGCGTGGTATGCAGCGAACACGCCGGAGCTGATGATGTTTATCTTCTCCAGCAAAATCACCTTCTTTGGGCTGATTATCGCGCAGCTGGCGCTGGTGTTTGTGCTTTCTGGTCTGGTGCACAAGCTGAGTGCCGGCATGGCAACGACCTTGTTTATGCTCTATTCGGCGCTAACGGGCCTGACGCTTTCCAGCATTTTCATCGTTTACACCTATTCATCCATCGCCAGCACCTTCGTGGTGACCGGCGGGATGTTTGGTGCGATGAGCCTGTACGGTTACACCACGAAGCGCGATCTGAGCGGCTTCGGCAGCATGCTGTTTATGGGGCTGATCGGGATTGTGCTGGCGTCGCTGGTGAACCTGTGGCTGAAGAGCGAAGCGCTGATGTGGGCTGTGACCTATATCGGGGTGGTGCTCTTCGTGGGGTTAACGGCCTATGATACCCAGAAGCTGAAAAACATCGGTGAGCAGATCGACGTGCGCGACAGTTCCAACCTGCGCAAATACTCGATTCTGGGCGCACTGACGCTCTATCTGGACTTCATCAACCTGTTCCTGATGCTGCTGCGGATTTTAGGCAACCGTCGCTAAGGTTGTTTTGCCGGGTGCGGTGCGGTTTGGTGCCCTCACCCTGACCCTCTCCCACGGGTGAGGGAACAAACACTAAAAACGGCAACAAGGTTGCCGTTTTGCTTTTATTTCGCCAGCGCCTTCTCGTTCTTCGCCCGTAACTTCTTCGCCCGGCTCTCCAGCACCAGATAGCAGACCGTTGCCAGCGCCAGCGGCAGGAAGTAATACAGCATGCGGTACGCCAGCAGGGCCGCAATAATCGTTCCCTGAGAGACATGCTCCCCGGCCAGCAGGGCAATAAATACCGCTTCCAGCACGCCGATCCCCGCCGGAATATGCACAATCACCCCGGCAATGCTGCTCACCAGCAGCACGCCCAGCACGAAGAAGTAGTTCACGTCCTCGCCGATTAGCAGCCAGATAATGGCCCCCATCGCCATCCAGTTGGCGCTGGAGACCGCCATCTGCAGCACCGCAAACTTCCACGAGGGCAGCACCAGCTTTTGCCCCTTGATGGTCATATGGCGGCGTTTAGCAAACGCGCAGGCCCACAGATAAACGGCGATAATCAGCAGGAGTACGATGCCCAGAATGCGCAGCGTGGCCTCATCGATATACCAGTGCGCGGGTAGCTGCACCACGCCGATGGTGAAGATCACCCCGCCGAGCAGAATATAGCCCAGCCAGTTGGTGGTGATGCTTAACGAGAAAATGCGCGTGATGGTCCCGCCCGGCAGGCCGAGCCGCGAGTAGAGGCGATAGCGCATGCCAATCCCGCCGACCCAGGTGCTCAGCGTCAGGTTAAAGGCGTAGCAGATAAACGACACCAGCATCACCTGACGTTTGGCCAGCTTGTGGCCGCAGTAGGCGCGACCCAGCAGGTCATAGCAGCCGTACATCAGGTAGCTTACGATAACCAGCCCCGTCGCGCCCAGCAGCACCATCCGGTTATAGTTGCGGATAACCTTCCACACCTCTTCCCAGTCAACTTTCTGCGCGTAGACCACCAGCAGAACCGCGACCGCAATAAAAAACAGCCATGTCAGGATCTTTTTTGCCAGCCGCCAGCGTGGATGCGATTTCGACATCAGGGTTTGCCTCCATCTTCCGCTTCTATGCGGTCCTGGGTTTCCATTTCGGGTTGTACCGGCGGGTCCACCTGCGCCAGCTTCGGCGTATGCGCCGGCAGCCAGCCGACCATCGCCGGGAAATGCCGCAGGAAGTGGAACACCACCACGCTGATGCCCAGGTTCCACCAGGTGCGTTTGGGAACCATGGACTCATCCACACGCACGCAGTCATTGACGATTAGCGCCTGCAGGTTATCCCGCAGGGTCTGATTAAACTGACGATCGTGAATGATCAGGTTAGCTTCAAGGTTAAGCGATAAGCTCAGCGGATCGAGATTGCTGGAGCCCACGGTGGCCCAGTGATCGTCCATCAGCGCGACTTTGCCGTGCAGCGGCCGACGGCGGTATTCGTAGATCTGTACGCCGCCCTTCACCAGATAGTTATAAAGCAGCCGCGCCCCGACTTTGACGATCGGCATATCCGGTTCGCCCTGCACAATCAGCTTCACGCGTACCCCGCGCCTGGCCGCATTGCGCATGGCGTGCAGCAGGCGATAGCCGGGGAAAAAGTAGGCGTTAGCAATAATCACTTCGCGCTTCGCGTTGGCGAGCATCTTGAGATAATGACGTTCGATATCGTCCCGGTGCTCGCCGTTATCACGCCAGACGAAAAGGGCCTGCGCTTCGCCGGGCTTTCGGTTCTCTTCCGGGCGATGACGTCGTCGCCACCAGCGGCGAACGGCCTCTTTCCCCGGCAGGTTCTCCAGCTCAAACAGCAAAATGTCCTGCACTACCGGGCCTTCAATGCGAATGGCGTAATCCTGCTTCGCTTCCGGGCCGTAGTCGGACATATGCTCCGCGGAGTAGTTAATGCCGCCGACAAACGCCACCGTCTCATCCACCACCACAATTTTGCGGTGCATCCTGCGGAAAAGGTTGGTCCGCATGCCGAAAAGGCGAGGGCCGGGATCGTAGTAGCGGAACACCACCCCCGCGGTGGTCAGTTCGTTGACGAACGCATCGCTGAGGTCCGGCGAGCCATAGCCATCCAGCAGCACTTCAATTTTGACGCCGCGCTGGGCGGCGCGCAGCAGCACGCTGTGCAGCTGCTTGCCGACGTTGTCTTCGAACCAGATAAAGGTTTCGAGGATCACCTTCTGCTGAGCGTTATCAATCGCCTTAAACACGGCCGGGTAATACTCGTCCCCGTTGACCAGCAGCGTGATCCGGTTGCCTTCCTGCCAGGAACATTTCATAGGTGGATCTCCGCGCTGAGCGGCGCATGGTCGGAAAGATGCCGCCAGTTGAGTAGCGCCAGGGCGGTTGGGCTGCTGGCGTGGGCATTTTTCACATAGATGCGGTCAAGCCGCAGCAGCGGGAAACGGACCGGAAACGTGCGCGCAGGCCTGCCGTTGGCGCGCGTAAAAATCTCCTCCAGTCCGGCCTCCACCTTCAGCGGATGGTTTGCCCGCTGTCGCCAGTCGTTGAAGTCGCCCGCGACCACCACCGGTTCACCTTCGGGAAGCGCATTGGTCCATTCGGCCAGCATTTTCAGCTGCGCCTGACGATGGGCTTCGCGCAGGCCAAGATGAACACAGCCCACGTGGATGGGCAGCTCAAGGTCGGGCGGGGTAATGCGGCAGTAGAGCAGGCCGCGTTTTTCACTCTCCCCGACGGAAACGTCGCGGTTTTCATAATGTTCAATGGGATAACGCGACAGCACCGCGTTGCCGTGATGCCCTTCCGGATAGACCGCGTTGCGGCCGTAGGCGTAATCACTCCACATGGTGTCGGCCAGAAATTCATAGTGCGGCGTGTCGGGCCAGTTCTCAAAGTGAAGCGGATGCACTTCATGTGCGCCCATCACCTCCTGCAGGCAGACAATATCCGCGCTGACGGTGCGCACCGCGTCGCGCAGCTCCGGTAAAATGAAGCGGCGGTTAAATGCTGTGAAGCCCTTATGAATGTTTATCGTCAGCACCTTAAGCGAGAAATGCTGCATTTTTTTCGTCATAAGCTCCTTCCTGAGTGACTATCCCAATGAAAATAAAGTGTAGTCGGCGTCACAAAAAGATGCGGCGTTACGGAATTTTCCGTAAAGTGCGGTAGTCTGATTAAGCAGAGAAAAATCCTTCAGGAGAGAAGCCATGAAGTGGCAACAACGTGTTCGTGTCGCAACTGGCCTGAGTTGCTGGCAGATAATGTTGCATTTACTGGTCGTGGCCGTACTGGTGATGGGCTGGATGAGCGGCACGCTGGTGCGCGTTGGCCTGGGGCTATGCGTCCTTTACGGCGTCACCGTGCTATCGATGCTGTTCTTACAGCGACACCATGAAGCGCGCTGGCGCGAGGTGGGTGACGTGCTCGAAGAGCTCACCACCACCTGGTACTTTGGTGCGGCGATGATTGTTCTGTGGCTGCTGTCACGCGTGCTGCAAAACAACCTGCTGCTGGCCCTGGCGGGTCTGGCAATCCTCGCAGGGCCCGCGGTGGTCTCGTTGCTGACCAAAGAGAAAAAGCTACGCAATGTTGCGTCTAAACATCGCGTACGCCACTGAGCCCGTCGTGGCCGCGATGACCAGTAGCGGCCACAAACTTCCCCAGACGATATCCAGACTCGCATCCTTCAGATAGATTTGCTTGGTGATGTCCGTAAAGTGTCGAATCGGATTTACCCACGTCAGATCCTGTAGCCATACCGGCATGTTCTCGACGGGAGAAACATAGCCCGAGAGCAAAATCGCGGGCATCATAAAGACGAATACCCCGATAAACGCCTGCTGCTGCGTCGAGCAGAGCGCCGAGATCAGCAGCCCAAACCCCACCAGCGACAGCCCGTAAATCACCATCGTGAAGTAAAACAGCGCCAGCGAACCTGCGAACGGGATCTGATAGGCCCAAATACCAACTCCCAGCACGATGGTGGCCTGGAACGTCGCGACGATCAGCGCCGGCACCGCTTTGCCGACGAAAATTTGCCAGGTGGCGAGCGGGGAGACCAGCAGCTGATCCAGCGTGCCCTGTTCACGCTCGCGGGCGACGGAGAGAGAGGTCACAATCATTACCCCGATGGTGGTGATCATGGCGATCAGCGACGGCACCACGAACCACTTGTAGTCCAGATTCGGGTTATACCAGTTGCGCACCACCAGCTCGCTGTTGTTGGGCTTCGGTTTGCCGTCCATCAGCTCCTGCTGGTAATCCTTCACCACCTGCTGCAGATAGTTGGCGGCTATCTGGGCGCTGTTGGAGTTACGCCCGTCGAGGATCAGCTGCATCGGCGCAGTCTGGAAGGTATCCAGATTACGGGAAAAATCCGCCGGGAACCGCACCAGCAGCAGCGCTTTTTGCGTGTCGATGGTGGGCTGGATCTCCTGCGGGCTTTTCAGCAGCAGGATGTGGGTAAAGGCTTTCGCACGCGCAAAGCGCTGCGTTAGCTCGACGGAGTGTTTGCCGTTGTCTTCGTTGTAAATGGCAATGGTGGCGTTGGTCACCTCCAGCGTGGCGGCAAACGGGAACAGTAATACCTGGATCAGCACCGGCAACACCAGAATGGCGCGGGTTTGCGGCTCGCGCAGCAGGGATTGCAGCTCTTTGCGTATTAACGTCCATAAACGGTGAAACATGCGCACTCCTTAATCTAACCGCCGTTTGGTTTTCATCCACGTCAAACCGATAAACATCACCGCCGACGCCATTAAAAACAGCGTGTTGATAATCAGCACTACCGGAATATTCCCCGCCAGGAACAGGCTTTGCAGCGTGCTCACGAAGTAGCGCGCCGGGATAATATAGGTCACGGCGCGGATGACGGCAGGCATACTGTCTATCTGGAAGATAAACCCTGAGAGCATTATTGACGGCAGGAAAGCGGCGTTCAGCGCCACCTGCGCGGCGTTAAACTGGTTGCGGGTGATGGTGGAGATGAGTAACCCCATGCCAAGCGTGCTGAGTAAAAACAGGCTGGTGATAAAGAACAGCACCACCAGCGAGCCGCGATACGGCACGCCGAGGATAAAGACGGACACCAGCATGCAGAGCAGCATCGCCAGCATGCCGAGGAAGTAGTAGGGAATAAGTTTGCACAGCAGCAGCTCGACGCGCGTCACTTCGGTTGAAAGCAGCGCCTCCATGGTGCCGCGCTCCCACTCGCGGGCGATCACCAGCGAGGTTAGGATCGCGCCAATCACCGTCATGATAATCGTCACCGCGCCCGGAATAATAAAGTGCTGGCTGATGGCTGCGGGGTTAAACCAGTAGCGGGTCTGTACGTCGATCAGCGGTTTAAATTCTTCACCCCGATCTTCCGCCCGCTGCATTTGCCACAGCTGCCAGATCCCCTCCGCGTAGCCCTGCACGAAGTTCGCGGTGTTTGGCTCGCTGCCGTCGGTAATCACCTGGATCGGCGCATCGGTATTTGCCCGCGCCATGTTGGCGGCAAAATCCACCGGAATGACGATCAGACCGCGAATCTTCCCGGCCTGCATCTTCTGGATCAGTTCCTGACGATTGTCGCTGATGGTGGCGTCAATGTAGGGCGAACCGGTCATGGCGTGGGTAAAGTCCAGCGCCTCTTTGCTCTGCTGCTCCAGCAAAATCCCGACCCGCAGCTTGCTGGAATCCAGGTTAATGCCGTAGCCAAAGATAAACAGCAGCAGCAGGGGGATCACTACCGCAATCAGCCAACTGCTGGGGTCACGCACGATCTGCCGCGTCTCTTTAATGCACAGCGCGCGCACCCTGCGCCAGGAAATGGCCTTACTGCGCATGGGCATTCTCCTTATCCCAGTCGTGGATGAGGGTGATAAACGCCTGCTCCATGGTCGGGTCCGGTACCTCATCGTCGGCGGCCTGGTTTTTCAGGTCGTCCGGCGTGCCGTGGGCAATCAGCTTGCCGCGATACACCAGCCCGATGCGGTCGCAGTACTCCGCCTCGTCCATGAAGTGGGTGGTCACCATCACGGTCACGCCTTTTTCCACCATGCTGTTGATATGCAGCCAGAACTCGCGGCGGGTAATGGGATCAACGCCAGACGTGGGTTCATCCAGAAACAGAATATCCGGCTCGTGCATCAGCGAGCAGGCCAGCGCCAGCCGCTGCTTAAAGCCGAGCGGCAGCTCGTCGGTGGCGTGTGAAGCAATGTTCGTTAACCCGAAGGCATCGCTCATGCGGCGGATTTTGTCGTTCTGCGCCCGCCCGCGCAGGCCATACACGCCGGAGAAAAAGCGCAGATTCTGCTCGACCGTCAGGTTGCCATACAGGGAGAATTTCTGCGCCATGTAGCCCAGGTGCTGGCGCGCCTTGCCGGAGCTGACCTTCAGGTCCATGTCCAGCACCAGCGCCTTGCCGGACGTCGGCACCAGCAGGCCGCACATCATCTTAAATGTGGTCGATTTTCCCGCACCGTTCGGCCCGAGCAGACCAAAAATCTCGCCGCGCTTCACGGCAAAATTCACGTTATCGGTGGCGGCGAAATCCCCGAACTTTTTGGTGAGGGATTTGGCTTCGATCACCGTTTCGCCCGGCGTGCCTTCCACCGTGTGCAGAATCGCCCCAAGCGGCGATTCTGACGTGCCCGCGCCGCCCAGCAGGTCGATAAACGCGTCCTCAAAGCGCGGCGCGGTCTCTTCCATCTCTATCGTCGGCATGCCGGGCGCATGGCGAATATCGTCGACTGTGGTCTCTTTTTTGAGGATCACCCGTACCGAGCGGCCCTGAATCATCCCGTCGCTGACCTGCGGCAGTTTGAGCACCCGCTGCAGCAGCCTGCGGTTGGACTCCTGCGGGCTGTGTAGCAGGAAGCTGCGCCCGGACATGCTCTGCGTCAGCGTCGTAGGCTCGCCCTGATAAAGCAGTTCGCCTTCGTTCATCAGCAGCACGTCACGGCACTGCTCCGCTTCGTCGAGGTAGGAGGTGCTCCAGAGGATCAGCATCCCGTCACCCGCCAGCTCGTGCACCATCTGCCACAGTTCTCGTCGCGAAATCGGGTCCACGCCGACGCCGGGTTCATCCAGCAGCAGCACCTTTGGCTCGCCGACCAGCGTGCAGGCAAGCCCCAGCTTCTGCTTCATCCCACCGGAGAGCTTGCCCGCCAGCCGGTCGGTGAACGGGCCGAGGGAGGTAAACTCCAGCAGGCGGGCGAAGGTTTTCTCCCGGGTTTCGCCGGTGACGCTGCGCAGGTCGGCGTACAGGTTCAGGTTTTCCATCACCGTCAGATCTTCATACAGGCCAAACTTCTGCGGCATATAGCCGAGCATGGCGTGGAGCGCGCCGTCGTCTTTAATCGGATCCAGGCCCAGCACGCTGGCCGAGCCTTCATCCGGCTTCAGCAGTCCCGCCAGCATCCGCATCAGCGTGGTTTTCCCCGCGCCGTCCGGGCCGACCAGCCCGGTCACATAGCCTTTCCGGATAGTGCAGTTCAGCGGCGCGACGGCCGGTTTGTCCATTCCCGCGAAGCGTTTAACCAGATTGTTGAGCTGAATAACCGCGTCATTCATGTCGTTCCCCGTTGTCTACTTTTACGGTGACGGGCATGCCCTGGCGCAGCGCGTCGTCCGCATCGGTCACGATGATGCGCAGGCGATACACCAGGTCGGTACGCAGGTCCGGTGTTTCAACGGTTTTCGGCGTGAATTCAGCGGTAGGGGAGACAAAGCCCACTTTGCCGTGATACGGCTTGTCCGGGCGACCGTCGGTATAGAGCAGCAGCTCGCGGCCCGGCTGCATCTGGCCGAGATTGGGTTCATCAATGTAGGCGCGCACCCAGACCGGGCGAGTCAGAGAGAGCGTTAAGACGGTGCTGCCCGCGCTGAGCATGCTGCCCGGCTCCACGGCGCGGGTCATCAGCGTACCGTCAGACGGTGCGATTAAGGTGGTGTCGTGCAGATCGAGCTCTGCATGCGCCAGCTGCGCCTGCGCCTGTTCAAGGCTGGCTTTCGCCTGGGCGATATCCTGCGGGCGGTTACCGGTGTGGTACTGGCTTAACTTATCCTGCGCGGATTTTAGCGTTGCCTGCGCCTGGTCGCGGGACGAGCGCGCATTTTCCAGATCGTTGGCGGAAATGGTGCGGCTTTTCCACAGCCCCTGCTGGCGCGCGTAGAAGTTTTGCGCGTAGTCATAGGCGGCTTGCGCCTGCTTAACGGCGGCGGCGGCCTGGGCAATCTCTTCGTCGCGATAGCCTGCCAGCATCAGGTCATACTGTGCCTGGGCGACGGACACGCCTGCTTTGGCCTGCAGCAGCGCATTCTCATAGGGCGCTTTGTCCAGCATCCCCAGCGTCTGCCCGCTTTTAATGGCATCGCCTTCGTCCACGTTCAGCGAGGCGAGACGACCGCCTACGCGGAAGCTCATGTTCACCGTGCGAATATCCACGTTACCGTACAGCGTCAGGCCTTTATCCTGATGGCCTTGATACCACAGCCATCCACCGACGCCTGCGGCAAGCAAAACAACGACCACCAGAATGATGGCGACAGGTTTTTTCATGACTTCGGGCTCCTTTGCGTTAAGCCTTGCAGGATCAGATCGAGATGACAGGCGATCACTTCGCCTATCTGCGCGGCTTTATCCTCATCAAATTGTGTCCAGCCGGTGCGTAACAGGATGGTTTCCCTGCCCAGACGGAAGGCCAGAATTTCACCCAGCAGGGCGTGGGTATGCAAAATTGTCTCGGTATCACTGGCGTCCCGCCCGGTATAGGCGGCGATCAGCCGGGTCAGGTGGGTATGCATCGGAGCAAGGACCCGATCGTGTACCCGCTGGTAGGCGGCAGTGGGGGAGAGCTGCTCGCGGGAGATAAACTTGCTCAGGTTGAGCGTATCGTCGTGCGTCAGCAGGCGGATCATGTTGTGGCAGGCTTTGAGGATCAGCTGGCGGATGGCCTCGCGATCGGGCGAGGGCTGGCCGAGCAGCGCGGTGGCTTCCTCTACGTGTGGGTGAAACTGCGTGCCGATAAAATCGGCAATCCACTCGGCGCAGGCGAGATATAAATCTTCTTTTGAACCAAAATAGTAGGTAATAGCCGCAATGTTCTGCCCGGCCAACGCCGCGATATCGCGTGTGGTTGCATGCAGGCCGTACTCACCAAACTGCGCCAGCGCGGCGGCGATAAGCTGGTTTTTGGCCTGTTCACCTTTGGTTGTTGTGGGTGTGGTATTCATGGCGTCATTAAGAATTAATCAATCGATTGATTAAGATTATGCCTGATTCCCGCTAACGTCGAGGGAATGCGGAGGGATATTTTATGCGCCACGTCACAAAAGCTGCTACACTCCGCTCCTTCGCGACATTGTGGTTTTTGTCCTCTCAATTGTTATATCTCCCTGAAAACTACACCTGTGATGGTCGGGGCGGTTCGGAGTTTTTATGTCTTTTGATTCCCTTGGCCTGAACCCGGAAATTCTGCGCGCGATCGCAGAGCAGGGCTACGTTGAGCCAACCCCAATCCAGCAGCAGGCGATCCCCGCCGTTCTTCAGGGACGTGATCTGATGGCCAGCGCCCAGACCGGCACCGGTAAAACCGCGGGCTTTACCCTGCCGCTGTTAGAGCTTCTGGTAAAAAATCAGCCGCACGCCAAAGGCCGTCGTCCGGTTCGTGCCCTGATCCTCACCCCAACCCGCGAGCTGGCCGCGCAGATTGGCGAGAACGTGCGTGACTATAGCCGCTATCTCAACATTCGCTCGCTGGTGGTTTTCGGTGGCGTCAGCATCAACCCGCAGATGATGAAGCTGCGCGGCGGCGTGGACGTGCTCATAGCAACGCCGGGCCGTCTGCTTGATCTCGAACACCAGAACGCGGTGAAGCTCGATAGCATTGAAATTCTGGTGCTGGACGAAGCCGACCGCATGCTCGACATGGGCTTCATCCATGATATTCGTCGCGTGCTGGCCAAGCTGCCTGCGCGTCGTCAGAACCTGCTCTTCTCCGCCACCTTCTCCGACGAGATCAAGGCGCTGGCGGAAAAGCTGCTGCATAACCCGCTGGAAGTGGAAGTGGCGCGCCGCAACACCGCCTCCGAGCAGGTGACGCAGCACGTTCACTTTGTTGATAAAAAGCGCAAGCGGGAACTGCTCTCCCAGATGATAGGCCAGGGCAACTGGCAGCAGGTGCTGGTCTTTACCCGCACCAAGCACGGTGCCAACCACCTGGCTGAACAGCTGAACAAAGACGGCATCCGCAGCGCTGCGATCCACGGTAACAAGAGCCAGGGTGCGCGTACCCGTGCGCTGGCGGACTTCAAGTCCGGCGACATCCGCGTGCTGGTGGCCACCGACATCGCTGCCCGTGGCCTCGACATTGAAGAGCTGCCGCACGTGGTGAACTACGAGCTGCCAAACGTGCCGGAAGATTACGTGCACCGTATCGGCCGTACCGGCCGTGCGGCGGCCACCGGTGAAGCGCTCTCTCTGGTTTGCGTTGACGAGCACAAGCTGCTGCGTGATATCGAACGCCTGCTGAAGAAAGAGATTCCGCGTATCGAAACCCCGGGCTATGAAGTGGACCCGTCAATCAAAGCCGAGCCGATTCAGAACGGTCGCCAGGGCGGTCGCGGTCAGGGCGGCGGCGGTCGCGGCCAGCAGCCGCGTCGTGCCGAAGGTGGCGCGCCGAAGTCATCCGGCAAACCGCCGCGTCGTAGCAACGACGGCAAACCGGCCGGCGAAAACCCTTGGCGCAGCGGCGAAGGCAAGCCGGCAGGGGAAGGGCAGCGTCGACGCCGCCCGCGCAAGCCTGCTAACCCGCAGTAATATGGAAGCCCGGTCGTAAAGCCGGGCTTTTCTTTTTGCGGCAGAGAAGAGAAAGTGCCACAATAGTGGCTGTTTATACAGTGTTTCAGGTTTTCCGATGGCTTTAACCGCTGCGCTGAAAGCGCAAATTGGCGCATGGTATAAGGCGCTACAACAGCAGATCCCCGACTTTATCCCCCGAGCGCCGCAGCGGCAGATGATTGCTGACGTGGCAAAAACGCTCGCCGGGGACGACGGGCGACATCTGGCGATTGAAGCCCCGACCGGCGTCGGGAAAACCCTGTCGTATCTCATTCCCGGCATCGCCATCGCGCGGGAGGAGGACAAAACGCTGGTGGTCAGCACCGCCAACGTGGCCTTGCAGGACCAGATCTTTAGTAAAGATTTACCGCTGCTGCGCAAAATCATCCCCGACCTGCGGTTTACGGCCGCCTTCGGCCGTGGGCGCTACGTCTGCCCGCGTAATCTGGCAGGGCTTGCCAGCAGCGAGGCGTCGCAACAGGATTTGTTGGCGTTCCTCGACGACGATCTCACGCCAAACAACAAAGCCGAGCAGGAGCTCTGCGCAACGCTTAAAGGCGATCTTGATGGCTATAAGTGGGACGGCCTGCGCGATCACACCGATAAAGCCATCAGCGACGATCTGTGGCGCAGGCTCAGCACCGACAAAGCCAGCTGTCTGAACCGCAACTGTCACTACTACCGCGAATGCCCGTTCTTCGTCGCGCGGCGCGAAATTCAGGAAGCCGAAGTGGTGGTGGCTAACCACGCCCTGGTGATGGCGGCGCTGGAGAGCGAAGCGGTGCTGCCGGAGCCGAAAAACCTGCTGCTGGTGCTCGACGAAGGACACCATCTGCCCGACGTGGCGCGCGACGCGCTGGAGATGAGCGCGGAAATTACCGCGCCCTGGTTCCGCCTGCAGCTGGATCTCTTCTGCAAGCTTGTCGCCACCTGCATGGAGCAGTTCCGCCCGAAAACCACGCCGCCGCTGGCGGTACCGGAGCGTCTGAGCGACCACTGTGAAGAGGTATACAGCCTTATCTCGTCTCTGAACAACATCCTGAATCTTTATCTTCCGGCAACCCAGGAGGCCGAACACCGCTTTGCTATGGGCGAACTGCCGGACGAGGTGATGGAGATCTGCCAGCAGCTGGCGAAGCACCTCGAAAAGCTGCGCGGGCTGGCGGAGATGTTCTTAAACGATCTCAGCGAGAAAACCGGCACCCATGACGTTGTTCGCCTGCACCGTATCCTTCTGCAAATGAACCGTGCGCTGGGGATGTTCGAAGCGCAGAGCAAGCTCTGGCGGCTGGCCTCGATGGCGCAGGCGTCGGGCGCGCCGGTCACCAAATGGGCCACCCGTGAAGTGCGGGACGGCCAGGTGCATCTCTTTTTCCACTGCGTGGGCATCCGCGTGGCCGATCAGCTGGAAAAGCTCATCTGGCGCAGCGTGCCGCATGTGGTGGTGACCTCCGCCACGCTGCGCTCCCTGAACAGCTTCTCGCGGCTGCAGGAGATGAGCGGCCTGAAAGAGAAAGCGGGCGATCGTTTTGTCGCGCTGGACTCGCCGTTTAACCACTGCGAGCAGGGTAAGCTGGTGATCCCGCGCATGAAATTCGAGCCGCTCATCGACAATGAAGAGCAGCACATTGCGGAAATGGCGGCCTACTTCCGCGAACAGGTTGAGAGCAGGAAATACCCTGGCATGCTGGTGCTGTTTGCCAGCGGACGCGCGATGCAGCGCTTCCTGGAGCACGTCACCGATCTGCGTTTATTGCTGCTGGTCCAGGGCGATCAGCCGCGCTACCGGCTGGTGGAAACGCACCGCAAACGCATTGATAACGGCGAGCGCAGCGTGCTGGTGGGATTACAGTCCTTCGCGGAAGGTCTGGATTTGAAGGGCGATTACCTGACGCAGGTGCATATCCATAAAATCGCCTTCCCGCCTATCGACAGCCCGGTGGTGATCACCGAAGGGGAGTGGCTGAAAAGCCTCAACCGCTATCCGTTTGAGGTGCAGAGTTTACCTGCGGCATCGTTTAACCTGATTCAGCAGGTCGGTCGCTTGATTCGTAGCCACGGCTGCTGGGGGGAGGTGGTGATTTATGACAAACGTCTGCTCACCAAAAATTACGGCCAACGGCTACTGAACGCTCTGCCGATCTTCCCGATCGAACAGCCGGAGGTGCCCGAGATAAAAAAACGCCCGGCAAAGCCAGCCGCCGGGCGCAAGAAAAGCATCCGTGCTAAGGGGCGCAGTCCTACTGGTAAATGAAGGTTACCTGTACCACGCTGCTGAACGTTCCTGCCGTGACCGGCAATGAGGTGGCGTAATAGCGAGCGGCCAGCGGGAAATCCGCCGTGTGATTGTTCTGGTTGATCAGCACGCTGAAGCTGGCGTCCGGGGCAAGCGAGATCTGATCCTGCGGGTCGGCAAGCTCCAGCGCCAGTCCTTTCGCGGTTCCGGTGCTGGCGAATTTAGTCGGATGAAGGCTGTCTGGCTGACCGTGAAAGGTGGCCGTGGCCAGCACGGAAGTGGTTGGGCATTTTGACAGGGTTAAGTCGAATGATTTCCATTGTCCGGTATCGCCCACATCCTTAAAATCGCCGGTATTCGCGTTGCCCAGATTGACCGTCAGGTTCTGGCTGGCGCTGTCCACCTGGCAGGCGTTGGCGTAAATGTTTCCGCGAACATCGAGTTGAATTTCTTCCGCCAGGCTCTGGCTGGCCACTCCAAGCAGTAAAAGGGTTATTATCGTTTTCATTTGTAGGCTACCGTAATGGTTGCGACGGCATTCGCCGTTCCGGGCGTCACCTCCGAACTGGTTTGTTCGTAAGAGACGCTGAAGGGATATTGCGACTGGACATTGGCATAGGCGGTAAAGGTATTCATATATTGCCCGAAAACAGGTATCTGACCGTTAAAGAGCATTTTCACCCCCACGCCGGTGGCGACGCCGCTTTCCGGCGTTAATTTGATCACGCCGGGAAAATTCGTTTCATAGCCATTGGCACTGGTGATCATCATTTCCGGCTGTACATCCCGATCGCAGAGCATGCCGATATTGAATACCGACTGTGAGACCAGGGTTCCCGGACCGGTAAAACGGCTCACCGGAAAATCACCCAGCGTTACGGTCAGGGATTTAGGTGACACCGAACAGGTCACTGCTTTTACCTGAACATTACCTGAGTAAGAGAGGGTATTAGGGTCACCCAGGGCCTCATTGCGTCCAACTTCAAGGTTGAATTGCGTATTGCTCATCGTCAGTGCGCCTGAAGCCACGGTTTCGCTGGTTTTTACCAGTTCCAGCATCACGTCAAAGCTAAAGGGGATGGTTGAGTCGCTGTTTATCGTACCGGACACCTGGCCTACGGGCACGTTCGCCGAACAAATCTGGTCCGCCGCGCCAGTCACGCGCTGTCCTTTATCATTTCTTAGCGAGATGCCGATACCAGCAACGCCTGTTTCATAGACGCCAGGGAGCCCGGGGATCTCTTTGCCGAAGCCGTTGTAGCACGCGATGATTGGCTGACCCGCATCCGGCGCGTAGTAACAGTTTCCCGATATGTGCACGGTGCGTTCAGTTCCCGGAATGGTCGAACCCACGGGCAGGCTGGTGGAGACTGAAATCGACGTTAATGATAGCAGCGCGGGCAGGCTCGGCGATTGGCAAGAAGCTTTCGCGTGCGGCATAAAGAGTGCTGCCGTCGCCAGAACTAAAAGTAAGAAAAATGATTTTGCTATCTGCATCATGATCGGTCCGGTGTTAATCAGTGACACTGCGCGGCAGCGTTAATAATGTTGGTGTTTTCCTTCTCTTGCATCAGGGCGTAATCGGCGACGCAATGCTCGCTCCGCTCCTTGCCCCAGGAAACGAAAAGGCGTCCGTGCTGCGGCAGTCCGGTGAGATACACCAGTCCATCGTTACCGACGATAAATTCACTGCTCTTATCTTCCGTGGTGACCGTTGCGCCGAAGGGCAGCGGTTTGTCTTTCCAGGCCAGCGTCATTAAGACGCGGTTGCCCACGCGAGTATCGAAGCTGGCGCGAACTATCGCGCCGCGTGTTGGCGTAACCGTCTGCGAGGCGTGCGTCACGTCGGCATCTTCTGGCAGTGTCTCCGTGTCCAGCGAAATTGGGGTGTGATGCCACGGAGTGACAAACGGCACCAGCGTATAGCCGCGATAGTCCGTTTCCACGCCCGTCTGGTTGGCAACGTGTGTGCCATGCGTGCCCGGCGTTTTAATCAGCACCACGGTTTCTCCCAGGGTCTGACCGAAGGTGATGCCGTCAGAGTGGGCGACAATGCCGCCCTGGATCCCGGCGTTCACGGTGTGCTGATGGCTGTCCTGACTTACGCCGCCGTGCACTTCACCGTAGGTGCCTTTGTAATCCGCATTCATACTGGTGGCGGTGTTGTTATTGGCGCTGTCCAGCCCCTGCTGAACGTTCCAGCTCAGCTTGTCTCCCTCCAGCGCGGTACCATTCAGGCCCAGGTTGTGGGTGGTGCCGTCTTTACTGTTGTTCAGGCTGTAGTTTGCCCAGGTGTTAGGCAGCCAGCGGTCGAGTGGAACCGACACGTTGAGGCCGATTTGTCGGTCATAGCTGATGGATTTACCGTCCTCGTCCGTGTCGTTGCTGTTTTTATTGACGCTGTAGCTCAGGCTATAGCTCACGCCGTGCCAGCTGTTGTTGTAGTTAACGCTCAGGGAGGTCATATCCTGACTCTGGCTCCAGTAACGCTCTTTCACCAGGCTTAGCGTCACCGAACCCCACTTGTCGCCCAGGGTCTGGTCGATGGTGGCCTCCGCCCGCGAGCGGCGCTGCTGTGGAGCGGACCAGTCGTTTGCACTGGTCCAGGACTCCATGGTGTCCTGCAGGGTATAAAAGCCTTTGCTGTTGTAGCGATAACCCGCCAGCGAAAAGTTAGTGCCGGTCGCGGTAAAATTTTTGCTATAGCGCAGACGAAGGGATTGCCCTTTGCTGGTTTTGCGCTTTTTCAGTAACGCTTTGGCGCGGGTAACGTCCAGGGAGAACGCTCCGAGGTCGCCAAAGTTTTTCCCTGCGCCGAGCGCGGCGGAGTGGTAATGCGAACTCTGTTGCGTACCGCCGTAAACGGTGACGCCGTGTGACAGGCCATAGATGGCGCTGCCCTGGGTGAAAGGGGTCTTCTCAACCTCTTTATCGTATGAACGGTAGCGCCCCGCAGCGACGCTGTACTTCAGGTGTTTTTCCCGCTGCAGCACAGGCACGGAGGCAAACGGCACCACGAAATGACTCTCGCTGCCGTCGGTCTCTTTTACCGTGACGTTCAGATCGCCGCTGCTGCCGGTAGGGTAGAGATCGTTAATCTCAAACGCGCCTGGGGCGACGGTGTTTTGGTAGATAACGTAGCCATTCTGGCGAACCACCACCTGGGCGTTACTGTGCGCCGTACCGCGTACCACCGGGGCATACCCGCGCTCGCTGTCCGGCAGCATGTCGCTTTCGGTAGCCAGCTGTGCGCCAGTGTAAGAGACACTGTCGAAAACGTCGGCCTGGGTGCTGCTCTGTCCCACGGTCAGCTCGCTCTTCAGCCCCACGATATCGCGCTGGGCATAGGTATAGACCGTGTTCAGCTTGCCGTCGTCCTGACCGCCATCCGAATTGTGGTTCCAGGTGCTGTAATTACGCACGCGCCAGGCACCAATGTTAAAACCGGGGCGCAGGTTAATAAACTGGCTGCTGTTGTCCGCTTCCCCTTGCTGGCGAGCGCGGCTTTGGCTGGCGTTAACGCTATAGTTCAGGATGCCCGCGGTGATCCCTTCGTCATACTCTTTCGGATCGATGTAGCCGCGAGGCACCTGGCCCAGAGCCGACTGGGGAATACTCAGCAGTAGTTGCTGGTTTTTGATGCGGAAAGTTGCCGAGGCCGAAGGAATGGCGCTGAGGTCCGCGCATTCCCCTTTTGCCGCCAGCTTTGGATAATCTTTGGTTTTGATGCCCAGACGCGTTAATTCATCCAGACTCAGGCAAGGCTGCAGTGAATCATCTCCCTGGGCATCTTTTTGTAATGTAAAAAGGACGTCACGTGTGTCGATTTTATTGTTATTGACGAACACCGTGACCTGGTATTTACCTGGCGCCTGACCGGGACCTTTTTCATAAACAGAGAGATCGGTCTTTGCCTGTTCTGGATTATCAATATCCAGCAGGGCAGGGTTAAAATAATCATCAGCGTGGGCCTGCAGCGCGCAGCATGTCACCGCTATTCCAAAAAAAGTGGGCAGCATTTCACGCAGTCGACGTAATAGCGGCTTATTTGTGCTGTACATGATTATTCAGGCGTCAACAGAGTATTAACGAACGGATGCAGACCAGGTTTTACTGATGCTTCCGTAATCGGTAATGACCGACCAGCTTACGGTGTTACCGCTCATATTTGTCGGAAGAGCAAAGCGGGTAGAGGTATTTGGCACAGCCCAGGTCGCTTTTGCCACTTTTTGGCCGTTCAGCGTAACGCTCTGGAAATTCATATAGAAAGGCGTGGGGTTGTTTACTACCAGAGCATTGCCTTCGCGGTGCCATTCCAGTTTGTCAGCAACTTCTTCGGGTTTGCCTTTAATCGATGCAGGGCGATACAGCAATTTAATTCGGGTATTAATGGCTATTTGTAATGTATTAATGCCCTCTTCATGGCTTGAAGAAGGAATGGCTTTAATATTTAACCAGTACAACGACTCGCGGTCTTCTGGCATATTTCCGCCGGTACGAACCACACGCAACACGTTATCTTCTTTAGCGTTCAGACGGAACAGAGGTGGAGTAATCAGAAATGGCGCTTTACCGCCTTTTTTCAAACCGGTATCCACCCAGGACTGTACCAGATAGTTAATCTCATCCGGATTGGAAATCCCAATCGAAGACTCTTTTTTCTCTCCCTGATAAACCAGTCGAGTGCCATTAATAATCACACCTGCATGGGCTGTTACTGCGGTCAGTAAAAGTGCGCTTAATAAATAACTGTGTCGCATAAATCTGTCTCAATGAAAGAGGAAATATTAGCCTTCGCATGAAGACGAATATCTCCTCATTGATCGTATCAGTTATAAATAACTGTAAAAGTAGAGGCTGAGTTAGCCTGGCCAGCAGTGATCGATGCCTGAGTCTGAATATAACGCGCGCCAAACTCCAGATTATTTACCGTCGTTCCAGCAGCTAAAGGATACTGCTTTGAAGGCGTATATAAACTGACAGGCTGTTCGGAAGAATCAACCAGCTGAATCGCCACGCCAGTTGCAGTCGTCGCACCCGGGGTCAAAGACAGCGTGGTGTTATTGTCCGCATCTGGCGTACCACCGAAATTAATGGCTGCAGACGTGACCGTTTCCGGGCAGTCTTTTAACTGAATATCAAATTTCGTTAAGGTGCTGGTAGAGCCTACACCAGTAAATGTTGTTTTGGATACTTTGCCCAGCGCAACATTCAGCGGACTGCTTAAGCCGTTAACGACCTGACAGGCGGAATCGATAATTTCACCTGTGAAGTTAATTTGCCCTTCACCGGTGGATGCTGCGAACGAAGATGCAGAGCATCCCAGCGCGGCAGTAATGAATAAACCTAAAGTGACTTTTTTCATATTTAAACCTGTATATTTCTCCTTTCGACTTCTGCATCACGCATTATTCGAAGTTATGTCTCAACTACTCACCGCTGGTTATTTAATCAGAAAACTCGGACCGGGAAAGGTCCCGCGCGGCTTCCAAATAATTCAATTAATTCTTGCAAAATAAATTTCCTCAACAAAACAATTAATTATAAAATTCAGCAGGGCGGCCAAAAAAACTAACGGCGGAGTCATTATCAGGGCTATATTGTTGATAACCTGCTGTAAGGAGAAATGTCGTGGATTATCGTAAAATTATCAAAGAGGTAGGGCGTGGGAAGCACCATGCCCGCGACCTGGACCATGAAACTGCTCGCGCGCTTTACACCCGTATGCTTAACGGCGAGGTTCCGGAGCTTGAGTTGGGCGGTATCCTTATTGCGCTGCGTATTAAAGGCGAAGGTGAAGCGGAGATGCATGGCTTCTATGAAGCCATGCAGGCACAAACGCTGCGCTTAACGCCGCCGGTGGCAAAACCTATGCCGATCGTGATCCCGAGCTACAACGGTGCGCGCAAGCAGGCAAATTTAACTCCGCTGCTCGCTATCTTATTACACAAGCTGGGATTCCCGGTGGTGGTGCACGGCGTAAGCGAAGATCCCACCCGCGTGCTGACGGAGACCATTTTCGGGATGTTGGGGATTGAACCAACGCGTCATGCCGGTCAGGCGCAGGCTAAGCTGGATGGCCATCAGCCTGTTTATATCCCGGTCGGCACGCTCTGCCCGCCGCTGGAGAAGCAACTCGATATGCGCTGGCGCATGGGCGTGCGCAACAGCGCGCATACGCTGGCAAAACTGGCCACGCCGTTTGGCGAAGATGCCGCCCTGCGTCTCTCCAGCGTCTCGCACCCGGAATACGTGGCGCGTGTGGGGCAATTCTTTGAGGCAATTGGCGCAAGGGCGCTATTGATGCACGGCACGGAAGGCGAGGTTTATGCGAACCCGCAGCGCTGCCCGCAGGTCATGCTGATTGATTCTTCAGGTACGCGCGCCATTCTTGAGCGTGGGGAAGAGAATACCGGCGTGATATTGCCTGAGGCAAAAGATCCCCATACTACAGCCCACTGGATTGAGCAGTGCCTCGCCGGAAATGTTCCTGTTCCGCATTCGATTAAGCTGCAAATGGCCTGCTGTTTGCTGGCAACCGGCGAAGTGGAATCTGTCCAGGCCGGGCTTGAACGTGTGGCGCAGGCGTTTTAGACAAAAAAAAGCCCGTCCAGTGGCGGACGGGCAAGCAAGGGGAACAACAACAGGGTCAATGAGGGTGGAGCAGCTCACCAGAGGGTATGGCGAGGGGACAGCATTCATTCAGTCGATTACTTGTAGATAACCGCGGTACCGCTCAGCTTGTTATTACCGTTAGCGGAAGTAATGGTGTATCCACTTGCACCAGCAGCAGCAGCTTTTTCAGCCAGTTTGGCTTCCAGGCCGTCCAGCGTGGTGGCGCCATCAGCACTGACCACACCGACTTTATTCATGTTCTGTGCCTGAGTAGAAGAGACAGGCTCGACAGCGAAAGCGCCGAAAGACAGAGCGGACAGGGCAACAGCAGCTACAGCATATTTGATGGTTTTCATAATTAATCTCTCGCAGGTGTTTCTGTTAAGGGGACGATGTTCCGTCGATGTGATAAGTATCACGGTTTTTTTCGAGAGATAAAATCGAAGAGAATTGACGTGGTTGCTCAAAAAAATTGAATGACAAATAACTTATTGAATATTAATAAAATCAAATCACCGCTTTACACTTCTTGCGGATACGCTTTACAGAAGTGAAATTAAGGGCACATTTTGCTACGCGGTTCGCTAAAAATCGTGAGCGTAAAGCTAGGGGAGTGCGCGGTTAGCTTAGGTAAAGGAAAGTCAACGTAGCTGGCTGTCTTTCGAACCTCTGCGATTATATCCCGAGTGCGATGAGTTTTTCGAATCTTTATGCTGCTGACAGGTAATACAAAGCCTTACGCCGGGAATGGCTTTTCGGCGCGCTTCCGGAATGGGGTCTCCGCATTCTTCACATTCAGTTAGGCTTTCGCCGCGCGGAATTTCACCGCGGGCACGCGCAACCGCATCTTCAATAGTACTGTTGATCTGTTCGTTAACAGCGTCGTCATTTGCCCAGCCGGAAGCCATAGCGCCCTCCTGAAATCGGTTTAAGCTATACGTTCACTATGGGGTTAAAAAATGAACAATCAAGGTGAAGGGAGAAGAGAACTGCACCCGTTGGGCAGATGCAGTCTTGTGGAAGAGAAAGATTATTTATAGATGGTCGCGGTGCCGTACATATGGTTGTCACCGCCAGCGGAGTTCACCACGAATCCTTTTGCACCCTCCTGGCGGGCTTTTTCAGCAAGTTTAGCCTGTAGATCGTCAAGGTTACTGGCGCGGCTAACCGAAACGGTGCCCGCAGGACGAAGCTGGCTGGTGTCGGTACTCTGGGTCAGCGACTGAACGGCCATGGCAGAAAATGACGCGGTCGTCAGGGCGGCTGCGATAACAGCAAGGGTCAGGTACTTTTTCATAATCACATCCTCATGAGGAAACAACAGGTGATTCCCCTTAAGTTTAGAAGCCTGACGAGTGTGACTTAGCGCAAATATTTGATGATGATCTGCTTATTTTTTGAACGATATAAGTTGACAATTCGCTGACGGATCATAGACATAAAGGTGCTTGATTTATGGCGAGTTTCTAAGCGCTGCAGAGAAAGATTTACCGTTGAGCCAGCACAGGGTATCTTACGCCGCTGTTTAAAGGAGAATGCCATGACTGCCCAAAAGCCGGGATTACACCCGCGAAATCGCCACCGCAGCCGCTACGACATGAACGCGTTATGCCTGAGCTGCCCGCCGCTGCAGGACTACCTTGTTCAGACCCCAGCGGGTGAGCCCTCGGTCAACTTTGCTGACCCGCAGGCGGTGAAAATGCTGAACAAAGCCCTGCTGGCGCATTTTTACGGTGTGGCGAACTGGGATATTCCGGAAGGCTTTCTCTGTCCACCCGTACCGGGCCGGGCTGATTACGTTCACCACCTTGCCGACCTTCTTGCCGAAGGTAATGACGGTGTTGTTCCACAGCAGGCCACTATTCTGGATATTGGCACCGGGGCAAACCTGATTTACCCGCTGATTGGCGCGCATGAATACCAGTGGCGCTTTACCGGAAGTGAAATCGGTGACGAGGCCTTTGCCAGCGCCCAGGCGATTATCAACGCTAACCCGGGATTAAGCCGCGCCATTCGCCTGCGTCGTCAGAAAGATAAGGCTTCCATCTTCAACGGCATTATTCACAAAAACGAAAGCTATGACGCCACGATGTGCAATCCACCTTTCCATGATTCGGCGGCATCGGCCCGCGCGGGCAGCGAGCGCAAGCGCCGCAACCTGGGTCAGGCTGAGGATGCCGCGCTGAATTTCGGTGGTCAGCAGCAGGAGCTCTGGTGTGAAGGGGGCGAAGTGGCGTTCATCCTGCGCATGATTGCGGAAAGCAAACAGTTTGGCCGTCAGGTTAAGTGGTTCACGACGCTGGTATCCCGCGGAGATAACCTGCCGCCACTTTACCGCGCCCTGACCGAGGCGGGCGCCGTAAAAGTGGTGAAAAAAGAGATGGCGCAGGGCCAGAAGCAAAGCCGCTTTATCGCCTGGTCGTTTATGGACAATAACAAACGTCGCAAATAGTACTCCGTCGTAGGCCGGGTAAGGCGAAGCCGCCACCCGGCAACCAGGCTACAGCGTCGGCTCCTGCGGAGGGAGCGGCGATGCGGGCGGCGGCAATACCTGATACGTCTGCACGGGCATCCGCACGTTCGCCAGATCGAAGTGTTTTTTCACCATGCTGTCGAGGGCAAAGCGCACCGTCCACTGCTTCAGCGGCTGGGTGGTGAACGACACGCGCAGGGTAAACGCCGTGTTCGTCAGCCCGACAATGCCGGCAAATGACGGCTCGCCAATCACCAGTCCGCGAATATCCTCCATCTGCATCAGCTCTTCTACCGCATCGCGCAGCGCCTGCTTCGCTTTATCGGCATCCTCATGACGATCCACATCGTAGTTCGCCACCACGGAGCCAATGCCGCGCACAAAGTTGGCGAAGGTGGTTATCGAGGACCAGGGAATGATGTGGTACGCCCCGGTGTCCTGGCGCACGCCAACTGAACGGATGGACATCCTCTCAACGGTGCCGGTTAACGACCCGATGGTTACCAGATCGCCCGTGTTCATCCCGTTCTCAAACTGGATAAAGATGCCGGTAATAATATCCTTCACCAGCGTTTGCGACCCGAAGGAGATCGCCAGGCCCAGGGCACCGGCACCGGCCAGCAGCGGGGCGATATTCACCCCGATTTCCGACAGCACAATCATGATGGTGATGGTACTGATAATGACCGCCAGCGCGTTACGGAACAACGTTAACAGCGTTCTTGCCCGAGCGCTGGGCAGGGGACGGCCGTGAATATCCGACACCAGACGGTTCTCGATAAGGCTCGCCAGCAGCGTCCAGCCGACGGCAGAGAAGAACAAAATCAACGCGATGCGAATCAGGATGTCGACCGTTTTCTCACCCGCACCGTTGTGCAGCCAGTTCCAGAAATCAAACAGGCTCCAGGCATTCAGGAGCAGCATGATCGCCACGCAGACGGTGAGGATGCGCGCCACCTTCAGCGATACCGACATCCAGCCGTTTACCCGTTTTTGCAGTTCCGGGTAATTACGCTGTACCTGCGGCGACAGGGTGATGGTTTTCGAAATCCAGCGTGACAGCAGCCCCGACACAAACGCCGCGATGCCGATAATGGCGAGGCTTTTGAACGTCGCCCCCATCATAAATTTCAGGCTATTGCCCGGGTCGAACAGCGAGAAGAAGCACAATACGATGAAGTAGGCGCTTGCCAGCCAGTGCCACACCAGGGCGAAAGCGCGGATAAAGAGGCTAAAGAACGAAAGGGAGCGATCGGCCAGATTCAGCAGGCTTTGGGTAATGGTTTTTTTGTTGTGGAAGATAAGATACAGCGACCAGACGGTAATGCAGATCATGATAATGACGTTTGCCAGCGCGCCAAACTGGACGTTCACCTGGTTGGAAATGATTGGCACGGCAACCAGCAGACCGTAGCCAATCAACCCGCTGAGCACGCTCAGACGCAGCGCCCAGTACCTGGCGCTCGCATCGCGAATTGAGAAGGGACGTAGCTCCGGTACGTGCGGACAAAAGAGTAACCGCAGCAGCGCCTTGAAGAACTCGATCAGGGCAAAGGCATTCAGGAAAAGCGACTGCTGAAAGGCGATGGTTTTATTGCCCGCGTTCAGCCTGTCGGCGAGCATCTGGCCTAAAAACAGCGTCAAGGCCAGCAGCAGTAAATCGATGATAAACGCTGAGGCGATCATCAGCGGCAGGTGCAGCCAGCTGCTTTTATGCTGATTCTTCCTTCGTCCCCATTGTCCCATTTCGCGGTACAGCGGCCACGCGCACAGGCGCACCAGCCAGTAAAAAAGAAATACCGCACCGGCCAGCATCAGGAACTGCGTGGCGGCGGCGGTAAACGTATGTGGATTAAACGGCTTATGCGGTGATCCAATCAGGTTGCGGTAGAGCTGAGCAAAGCGCGAGGAGAGGGCTTCCCCATAGTGGCGGCTTAAGTCGGTGACATTTTCCAGCACCGTTTTTTGCTCCTCCACCTGGGGAGGGGTGATGACAGGCACCGGCTCCTGCGGTGGCGTGGCGGCCACTTTCCTCAGTTGGCTGATGAGTTCCTGCCGGGAGGTGTCGTTTTCGAGGACGTCGGCGAGGGCGCTGTAGGCGGCTTTTTTCTGTTCGACATCCGGTTCCGGCGGGGGAGTATTTTGCTGGCTGGCGGTTGTTCCGGTGGTCACGCCGGGGATCGCGACGGCGAACGATGGCGCACTAAACAGGCTAATCAACAGCAACAGGATCCACGGCACGGCGTCCTCCGGTGAAAATGTCGAACAAAATGATAAGTATAGAAGTCGAGGCGAGGTGGGGGATTTTTGGGAACAATCTGGCGTAAAAAAGCCGGGCATGCCCGGCTTACGTGTAAAGCGAGAGATCAGGATACGTGCTGCAGGAATTCCTGCAAACGCTGACTCGGCGGGTTTGCAATCAATTCCTGCGGGTTACCGTCTTCCGCTATACGGCCTTTATCAATAAAGATCAGGCGGGACGCCACTTTCTCAGCGAAGCCGATTTCGTGGGTCACGATCACCATCGTCATCCCTTCTTCCGCCAGATCCTGCATGACTTTCAGCACCTCGTGGCGCAGCTCCGGGTCGAGTGCGGACGTAGGCTCATCAAACAGCATCATTTTCGGTTTGACCGCCAGGGCGCGGGCAATCGCCACGCGCTGCTGTTGACCACCGGACAGCTCGGAAGGGTAGTGGTGCGCGCGTTCAGCCAGACCGACTTTCGCCAGCAGGTCTTTTGCCAGCGCTTCCGCTGCCGCTTTGTTGGCACCGCGCACGCGCAGTGGGCCAAACATCACGTTCTCCAGCGCCGTCAGGTGCGGGAACAGGTAGAACTGCTGGAACACCATGCCCGCTTCCTGACGAATCAGACGGTCATCCACTTTCGGGTCGTTCACCTTCAGGCCGTCGACGATCAGATCGCCGCTGGTGATCTCTTCCAGCTTGTTGATGCAGCGCAGCAGGGTGGATTTACCGGAGCCGGATGGCCCAATAATCACCACCACTTCACCCTGTTTAATGTTCAGATCGATATTGTGCAGCACCTGGGTTGGGCCAAAGTGCTTGGAAACGTTTTTAAATTCAATCACAGGATTTTCATCCTTCTTTCAAGACGACGCAGAACGAAGCTCAGAACCAGAGTAATGATCAGGTAGACAACGGCTACCGCACTCCAGATTTCCAGCGCGCGGAAGTTGCCAGCAATGATCTCCTGACCCTGACGGGTCAGCTCGGCCACGCCGATAACAATGAACAGCGACGTATCTTTAATGCTGATGATCCACTGGTTGCCGAGCGGTGGCAGCATGCGACGCAGCGCCAGCGGCAGAATAACGTGGCGGATCGTTTCGCGACGTGAAAGGCCTAATGCCAGACCGGCTTCACTGAAACCTTTATGAATCGACAGCACCGCACCGCGGGTGATTTCCGCAATATAGGCACCTGAGTTGATCATAATGGTGACGACGGCTGCGCTGAACGGGTCGATGCGCAGGTCGGTGAATGCCATTGGCAGGGCGAAGTAGATGAACATGACCTGCACGACAATAGGGGTGCCGCGGATCACTTCGATGAAAACCAGTGCGATGTGGTTTGCGATCCAGCCGCCGTAGGTGCGAGCGAAACCGGCGACAAGACCGATAATCAACCCACCAACCAGACCCAGGACCGAAATCCACAGAGTCATTTTAGCGCCTTCAAGCAAGATAGGAATGGCAGGCCAGATGGCGCTCCAGTCAAACTGCATGATAATTTCCTGTTACTGTTACCGTGTTTCAAAAATAGCAGGGGCGAAAGCTCGCCCCGAGTGAACGTCAGTTTTACGTCTTATTATTTAGGCTCGGTACCGAACCATTTTTTGTAGATTTCGTTATAGGTGCCGTTCTCTTTCAGCGTTTTCAACGCGCCGTTAACTTTCGTGCGCAGGTCGTCGCTGCCTTTCGGGAACGCGATACCATACTGCTGTGCTTCCAGAGACTCGCCAACGGCTTTGAACTTACCGTTACCGGCTGTTTTGATGAAGTACAGGATGTTAGGCGTGTCGTGAAGTACCGCGTCAGCACGGTTGGTGCCGAGTTCCATGTACGCGTTGTCGATGTTCGGGAACTGGCGCAGGTCTTTGGTTTTGATATTTGCTTTCGCGTAATCAACAGAACCGGTGCCGCTCTTCACCGCAACCACTTTGCCGTCGAGATCTTTCACGCTTTTTACGTCGTTATTATCGGCTTTGACCATGACCAGCAGGCCGCTTTTGTAGTAGCCGTCAGAGAAGTCGATCGCTTTTTTACGTTCATCGGTAATGGTGATACCTGCCAGCGCCAGATCAACATTCTTGGTTTGCAGTGCTGGGATAATGCCGCTGAAGTCCATAGGCTTCAGGGTGTAATCCAGTTTGAGTTCTTTTGCGATAGCGGCCCACAGATCCACATCAAAACCAACGTATTTATCACCCTGTTTGAATTCAAACGGAACGAACGCCGTGTCGGTCGCCACAACCAGTTTGTCGGCAGCCTGAGAGGACACTGCAAAAGCCAGGGTAAGTGCAGCCAGTGAAACTTTTAATACAGACTTCATAGCATTTCCTTTTATATCCACGGGGCGATCCCCTGCGAGAACAGCTGGCACAATGAAAAAATCGTGCCAACTTTACAAGCTATTGTTTTGCAAAGGGGATGATGTCATGCATTGCACAATTAATGGGGCAATGAGGTTTTATTGCACCAAAGTGAAGCACTGTTTTGGTGCGCTTCGTTTGGCTCAACTGACGGGGAGATATTTAGCGTAAATTCTGACGAAAAAACAATCTTCCGTTAACGGTTGTGTGAGGTGATTATTACAATTTTTTCACTTTTGCACTGTCTCAGGCAAAAAATGTGCACCATAGATGTGCAAAACCCTCACCGGAAGGCGAGGGTTGGATAGAAATTTCGTATGAATTATTCGATGTTAGATTCGATGAACCACAGGAATTGATCCAGGTCGCGGGACGCGGCGGTAAAGATATCTGCAGTATCTTCATCTTTGGCTTCGCCAATCGCTTTGCGTACATCGTTTGCCACAATTGCGTAGCGGTCCGCCAGCTCTTTCAGGTGATCCTGAACGGTATGGATATCCAGCGGATAACTCTTCAGAGGCGTTTTGCTGTTGATCACCTGCGTGGTGCCCAGCGCCACGCCGCCTAGCTGAACGGCACGCTCAGCCATCGTATCGAGGTGGGTAACCAGTGCTGTGCGGAAGCCATCCAGCATTTCATGAACGGCAATAAAGTTTGCACCGCGCATATTCCAGTGGGCCTGTTTGGTGATCAGCGAAAGATCGATGAACTGGATCACCTGGCGATTCAGCAACTCAATGGTCGCTTTTTTGTCGCTGTCCGGTACATCGTTACGGGTATAAAGCAGATTAGACGCTTTCGTTTTCACCAGTTTAGCGGTACTCATAATCTCATATCCTCTTGATGTTTATGTCCCAGGTAATTACGAAACTAAGTATAGCACCGGATTTTTTCCCTGCGGTTTGGCTGTGCCTATCGGTTTAATAGCGAGAAGTGGGTTGAGAATTTAACTTATTGAAATTAATGGGTAATTTTTAAATTTATACAGATCAATCTTAATTGCTGGATGGGGACACAAACGTAGAGGGATATTTCGAAAATAGAGCATAGTGTGTAAGAAATTATAACGTCTGTCTTTCTGGCCTTTATTCTGCATGGCGTGGAAGCCATGCAGAATATATGGCCTTAGTTGATATCCACCTTTTCAACTTTAGGTTCCGGGCGCATAGTGAGTGTAGAGCCCATTGAAGCCGCGATAATCGAGCAGAGCGCCAGCGTCTGGGTCAACGTGAGGGTTTCGCCGAGAAACACCATCCCGGAAATGGCGGCAAGGGCAGGCTCCATGCTCATCAGGGTGCCAAATATACGTGTCGGCAGACGCGTAAGGGCAATCATCTCCAGAGAATAGGGGAGTGCGGTAGAGAGAATCGCGACTGCCAGCCCGATGGGCATGACGGACCATTGCCAGATAGATTCCGTCGCCTGCGCCATGCCGATGGGCACAAATACGATGGCCGCAATCAGAGAACCCAACGCCACCGTTGCCGGACCGTGCTCTTCGCCTGCACGCTGTCCCGTGAGAATATAGACAGCCCAGCAGGCGCCTGCACCCAGCGCCAGCGAGGCGCCCGTCAGATCAATCTCAGCGACACTCTGGCCCAGGGGAAGCAGGAACCATAAGCCCAGAACGGCTAGCACGACCCAGATAAAATCGACCGGACGTCGCGAGGAGAAAAGCGCCACCGCCAGCGGACCGGTAAACTCCAGCGCGACGGCGATCCCGAGCGGTATCGTCTGTATAGAGAGGTAGAACAGATAGTTCATCGCCCCCAGGGAGAGTCCATAAAACAGCAGGGGTAAACGCTGCTCCTTTTTGAAGCGCAGACGCCAGGGTTTGAAAATGACCACCAGTATCGCCGTGCCCAGCACGATACGCAGGGCTGTTACCCCGGGCGCACCGACCAGAGGAAAAAGTGATTTTGCAAGCGAAGCACCGCTTTGAATAGACAACATGGCAATGAGTATCACTGCGACTGGCAACCAGACCGACGATGTGCGGGATAACCCAGGCATCCTTTCTCCTGTCAGCTTATGTCAAATGAGGTAAAGGTTGCAGTGTAAAGGAAATATGCGGCAACGGTTGAGGCGCTGTTGAAAAAAAACCACGTGAAATCCGTAAAATGGTTAAGCGCTGGTGGATTTATCGCCTGTCAGATTAGGAATAATCTGGATGAATGTAACGGCGCAGACGCGCACTATGCGCATTTAGTAGTGAAAATTGCATGTGATTTGAAAGAGATAGCTTAGGCTGGAAACGTTCTGTTACAGGAAAGGTTTCATTAGACATCACGAATCACAAAGAGTTTCGCAAATTTTTTTGATATATTTAAAACTTACGGACTTACTTGAAGCACATTTGAGGTGGTTATGAAAAAAATTGCATGTCTTTCAGCACTGGCCGCTGTACTGGCTGTTTCCGCAGGTACCGCTGTAGCTGCTACTTCTACTGTTACTGGTGGTTACGCTCAGAGCGACTATCAGGGCGTGATGAACAAAGCTAACGGCTTCAACCTGAAGTATCGCTACGAGCAGGATAACAACCCACTGGGCGTGATCGGTTCTTTCACCTACACCGAGAAAGATCGTTCTGAAAACGGCGCATATAACAAAGGCCAGTACTACGGTATCACCGCTGGTCCAGCTTACCGTCTGAATGACTGGGCGAGCATCTACGGTGTTGTAGGTGTTGGCTACGGTAAATTCCAGCAGACTGAAAACCAGAGCGAAAGCCGCACTGCAAGCAACAGCGACTACGGCTTCTCCTATGGCGCAGGCCTGCAGTTCAACCCAATCCAGGACGTTGCTCTGGACTTCTCCTATGAGCAGAGCCGTATCCGCAACGTTGACGTTGGCACCTGGATCGCGGGCGTAGGTTACCGCTTCTAATCACTTCGGTGATTAAATAAAAAATCCGCCCACTGTGGCGGATTTTTTTTGTCTTTTCCCCTCCCCCGTAGGCCAAGGTGAGAGCATCGAACCGCTACTTACTCTTAATATCAAAAATATCCGTACCCAGATGGTTGTAGTCAACTTTCTGTAACTTGAAGTTGGTAACGTACACTGGGGGAGCTTTCTTGTTAGAGACAAACGGGTAAGCCGTTTTTATCTGTTCGGCTGTAATCCCCGTCCACTGCGAGAAGAACTGCAGGAAATCATTTGCCGAACGGCGCGCTTTAATGACGCGATGCGTTTTATCATCACTCGACAGCACCATAAACGGCACCTGGAAGTTCTGCTGGAACTTGTCATCGTGCGCCAGATACTGCACCTCTTTACCACGCTCTTTAAACGCCAGCCCGTGATCCGAGAAATAGACCATAGAGAAGCTGTCGCCCGTATTGCGTAGCTGATCGTACAGCTTGCTCAGCAGATCGTCGGTTTGCGTCATGGTGTAGAGGTAGCACGAGGTCTCTTTGGACTGCACGAACTCCGCGTACTTCCCGCCAGTCCGATCGCAGGCCTGCGGATGCGACCCCATCAGGTGCAGGACGATCAGCTGAGGCTGCGTGCGCGGGGTGGCGAAGACCTGTGCCGTCATTTTCAGCAGCGCTTCGTCTTTGGTGTTTTTGTCGGCTTCAAAATCGCCGTTTTTCAGGAACTGCACTTCGTCAGCCCGTTTGGCGATGCTGGCGATGGCCGTATCGTATTCGCCAATTTGCCCCTGATTGGAGAACCACCAGGTCTGATAACCTGCGCGGTTTGCCAGAGTGACAAAATTATCCTGATACTGCGGTTTACCATCCACCACTCGGTTAAGGGTCAGACCGAGCGATTTCTGCGTTGAGCCGCTGGCCGCGACATAATCGGTAAACAGAGTGCCTTTGACCGAACTCGCAAACGGGGTGTTGTCCCAGTGGCCGCCAAACGCCCCCATTGCATCGCGACGCGCGCTTTCGCCAATCACCACCACATAGGTGTGATATTTCGGCTTAACGGCCAGCACGTTCCAGGTGTCTTTCATATTGGAAAGCTCAGCCATGCGCGCCTGTTCGTCGAGAACCTCTTTATTATTTACAACAACGTCTTTAACGAAGCGGAAAACCGGATAGCCGATATTGATGAGCCTTAACTTACCGTCCCAGGGAATATTCTGGATGGGCGCGACAAACGCCACGGCAATGCTGAACACCAGACAGAGTATTTCGATCTTACCCCAGGATTTTTTCTCGCCCGACTGACGGCGGATGGCAATAACGCCCAACGCGAAGATAAAAAGCCCGACCACATAGCTGTACCACGGGAAGATCGTCAGGATCTCGGTCGACTCTTCCATATTGGTCGAGTGCAGCGCCAGCAGGGTATTAAAGTTTGGCGAGCCGTAAGCCTGACCGAACGGGAAATAGAGTGCAGCAACCAGCGAACAGATCCCGATTACTGTTTTTTGCACGCGCGGGGCGGCTCGCCACAGCACATGCAGAATGCAGGTGAAGGCTACCGCGTAGAGCAGACTAAAGGGATAACCCAGCGCAAAGTTAATCAGTAATGACTGCAAAAAGTAAAAACCCGTCCACGGGCTTAAGGCCCGGCTGCGGGTAACAACGGTATCTATCAGGGTTACATTCATAGGTCACTATCATGGATGAAAACGCCATGTGCTCACCCTGGCGTCAAGGGTCATAACCTGCCTGACAGTGCGTGGAGAGGGAATGAGGGTCCGCTTCAGCGAGCCGCAAATTGTGCAGGGCTGCAAGAAGATAGTGCGAGCGCTAAAGAATATCAACAGTTGCTAAGCAGATGTTTTGCGAAGGGGATTGCAAATCCGTAAAAAAGATCGGGAATAAGGCGGCTGAAAGCCAGTTTACAGCGAGAATGTGACGGGAAAATGAAGCGGCGTACCGCAACGCCGCTTAGTTGGAAGGTTTATCGTCCTGATGCGGTTTGTTGTTAAACATATCGCACAGCATGTTCAGCAGCATTAAGCGCACTTTAAAGGGGGAGTGGGTAAACACGGTCATGCACCTCTTGAATTCATTCATAAGACCTCCTGAGTTTTGATCCCTTCGATCCATGAAGGGTGACTGCATTACATACAGATATAGCACAGGCTATATTGTATAGCTATGGCTATTTCGTTAATTTTTTGTGCTTGCAGAGCTATGGTTTACAATGTGCGCTCTCGAAACCGGGCGCTGGAAGCGTCACCCCACTGAGGAAGTACAATGAACCGTCGCGCAGGTCATCCGACAATGAGGAAAACGACGCAACTGGTGAATGTTGAAGAACATGTCGAAGGTTTTCGCCAGGTCCGTGAAGCGCACCGGCGTGAACTGATTGATGATTATGTTGAACTCATTTCCGATCTGATTCGTGAGGTTGGTGAAGCGCGCCAGGTCGATATGGCCGCCAGGCTGGGGGTTTCACAGCCAACTGTCGCTAAAATGTTAAAACGCCTGGCCTCCGTGGGCTTAATTGAAATGATCCCCTGGCGCGGTGTTTTTCTGACGCCGGAGGGGGAGAAACTCGCGCAGGAGAGCCGCGAGCGCCATCAGCTTGTCGAGAATTTTTTACTGGTGCTGGGCGTCAGCCCGGAGATTGCCCGCCGGGATGCGGAAGGCATGGAACACCACGTCAGCGAAGAGACGCTGGTGAAGTTTCGCGAATTTACCCTTAAATATGGTCCCTCCGCTGAATGAAAATCCCTGGACTGCAGGCCCTGGCACGCGATCGTTTCTTCCATCTCCTATTACTCATTGGCGCAGGGTTAAGCCTCTTTGTGCCGTTTACGCCGCAGGCCTGGCCCGCCGCGATTGACTGGCGCACCATCATTACCCTGAGCGGCCTGATGATGCTCACCAAAGGGGTTGAGCTGAGCGGCTACTTTGACGTTCTTGGCCGTAAAATGGTGCGCCGCTTTGCCACCGAACGCAGGCTGTCCCTGTTTATGGTGTTTTCTGCCGCGGTGCTGTCGACGTTTCTGACCAACGATGTGGCGCTGTTTATCATCGTGCCCCTCACGCTTACGCTGCGTAAGCTGTGCGAGATCCCGGTCAGCCGTTTGATCATCTTTGAAGCGCTCGCCGTCAATGCAGGCTCACTTCTGACGCCAATCGGCAATCCGCAAAATATCCTTCTCTGGGGACGTTCCGGGCTGTCGTTCGCCGCCTTTACCTGGCAGATGGCCCCTCTGGCGCTGGTGATGATGCTGTCGCTGCTGGCGGTATGCTGGTTTGCGTTTCCTGATAAAAAACTGCAGTACCACAGCGGCACAACGGGCCCGCAGTGGCAGCCGCGTCTGGTGTGGAGCTGCCTCGGGTTATATATTGTCTTTCTCTTTGCGCTGGAGCTGAAGTATGAGCTGGCGGGCGTCCTGCTCGTTGCCGCAGGCTTTGTCGTACTGGCGCGACGCGTGCTGGTCAGCGTGGACTGGACGCTGCTGCTGGTCTTTATGGCGATGTTCATCGACGTGCATCTGCTTATTCAGCTCCCGGTACTGCAAACCGTCCTGCACAGCGTCAGCAGTCTGCCGCTGGCAGGGCTGTGGCTGACGGCGATTGGCCTGTCGCAGTTTATCAGCAACGTGCCTTCCACCATTCTGCTGCTCAACTATGTTCCGCCGGACACGCTGCTGGCCTGGGCGGTGAACATCGGCGGGTTTGGGCTGCTGCCCGGCTCGCTGGCAAACCTGATTGCCCTGCGTATGGCCAACGATCGTCGTATCTGGTGGCGCTTCCATCTCTGGTCAATCCCGATGCTGGTTTGGGCCGCGGCGATCGGTTTCGGAATATTCCTTCTCATATAGTGCGCAATTTGTCAGTTTTTCCTGGCAAACGTATAGCAACGTCCTAGCTTTAGTGAACGGCATAGTGTGATGCCGCTCACTGACAGGACCGTTGCTGAACTATGGCTGAAGATCAAAACCCGCCTGCTGACGAGCAGGACAAAAACAATAATGAGCGTAAGCGCCCGGGCAAGAAACCGTTAATTATCCTCGGCATTGTCGTCGTGGTAATGGTCGTCGTGGCGCTGGTCTGGTGGTTTTTAACCCGTAACGAAGAGACGACCGACGACGCCTTTACCGACGGCGACGTGGTGACGATTGCCCCGAAAACGGCGGGCTACGTCACCGAGCTGCGCGTGCGTGATAACCAGCGCGTGAAAAAGGGCGATCTGCTGGTGGTCATCGATCCGCGGGATACCACCGCGCAGCGCGATCAGGCCCAGGCCCAGCTTGGGTTGGCTATCGCGCAGCTGCATCAGGCCCAGGCGCAGCTGGCGCTTTCAAAAGTCCAGTATCCCGCCCAGCGTGACGAAGCCAAAGCGCAGGTGCTGAAAGCGCAGGCCGATCTGGCTAACGCACAGGCGGAGTACCGTCGCCAGCGCGGCGTCGACCCGCGGGCAACCACCCAGCAAAGCATTGATTCCGCGAACGCTCAGCTGCGTAGCGCCCAGGCAGGGCTGGCCAGCGCTCAGGCGCAGCTGGAAGTGGCAGAGCAGGTACAGCTGCAAATCCGCCAGCAGGAAACCAACGTTGAAGCGCGCGAGCGTCAGGTCGATCAGGCGAAAGCGCAGCTTGAAACGGCCAATCTGAACCTCTCTTACACCGAAGTCCGCGCCCCGTTCGACGGATTTGTCACCAAACGCAACGTGCAGCCCGGCACGCTGGTGCAGGCGGGTACGGCGCTGTTCTCCCTGGTTTCGCCGAACGTGTGGGTGGTGGCGAACTTCAAAGAGTCCCAGCTTGAGCGCATGAAGCCGGGCGATAAGGTCACCGTGTCAGTCGACGCGTGGCCGGATATGGAGCTTGAGGGGCACGTAGACAGTATCCAGCAGGGCAGTGGCTCGCGCTTCTCCGCCTTCCCGGCAGAAAATGCTACCGGTAACTTCGTCAAAATTGTGCAGCGCGTGCCGGTCAAAATCGTGATTGATAAAGGCCTCGATCCGAACAAACCGCTGCCGCTGGGGCTGTCGGTTGCACCGAAGGTGACGGTGGAATGACGGATCACAGCCACGACAGCTGGAAGCCCGCCAGCAATCCGTGGGCGGTGGCGATTGTCGTCACCCTGGCGGTGTTTATGGAAATTTTGGACACCACCATCGTCAACGTGGCGCTGCCCCACGTGGCGGGTTCGCTCTCGTCCAGCTATGACGAATCTACCTGGGTGTTAACCAGTTACCTGGTCGCGAACGGCATCGTGTTGCCCATCTCGGCGTTTCTGAGCCGCGTGTTCGGCCGCAAGCAGTTCTTCCTGATCTGCATCGTCATGTTTACCGTCTGCTCGTTTCTGTGCGGGATTGCCACCGAGCTGTGGCAGATCATCCTGTTCCGCGTGATGCAGGGCTTTTTTGGCGGCGGGCTGCAGCCCACGCAGCAGTCGGTGCTGCTCGACTACTTCAAGCCGGAGGACAGGGGCAAAGCGTTTGGGCTCTCATCCATCGCGATTATCGTTGCACCGGTCCTCGGCCCGACGCTGGGCGGTTGGATCACCGACAACTACTCCTGGCGCTGGGTGTTCTTTATCAATATTCCGGTGGGGATTGTCACGGTGCTGGCGATCTACCAGCTGCTGGAAGATCCGCCGTGGGAGAGCAAATCAAAAGAGAAGCTGAGTATCGACTGGACGGGGATCGGCCTGATCGCGTTAGGGCTTGGCTGCCTGCAGGTGATGCTTGACCGGGGAGAGGATGAGGACTGGTTCTACTCGAACTTTATCCGTACCTTCGCGGTGTTAACGCTAATCGGCATTATCGGTGCCATTTACTGGCTGGTGTATGCCAAAAAGCCGGTGGTGGATCTGCACTGCATGAAGGACCGCAACTTTGCCATCTCCAGCCTGCTGATGGCGGGGATGGCGATGATTTTGTACGGCAGTTCCGTGGTGATCCCGCAGCTGGCGCAGCAGGACCTGGGCTATACCGCCACCTGGTCCGGGCTGGTGCTGTCGCCCGGTGCGGTGCTGATTGTGCTGACTATTCCGCTGGTGCTGAAGCTGATGCCGGTTGTACAGACGCGCTGGATTATCGCCTTTGGCTTTACCTGTCTGGCGGTGTCGTTCTTCTGGTCGCGCACGCTGACCCCGGATATCGACTTCGAGACGCTGGTACTGTTCCGCAGCGCCCAGTCGCTGGGACTGGGATTCCTGTTTGTGCCCCTGACCACCATTGCCTTTATTTCGATCCCAAGACGGCTGAATGCCGATGCGGCGGCGCTGTTTACCATGTTCCGCAACGTGGCTGGCTCGGTCGGGATCTCGCTGTCGACGGCGGCCATCACCGAACGGTCTCAGGCGCACAGTGCGCACCTTGCGTACCACGCCTCGCCGTTTAACGAGCAGTTCCAGCTGGCAATACGCGAAAGCGCCCAGGCAATCCAGAACTTCACCACCCAGGTAGGGGACCCCACCGGCATCGCTACCGGGCGTATGTACCAGACCATGATTGAGCAGTCGCGCTTTTTGGCCTACATCGACGTCTTCACCATCCTGAGCGCCGTGGCCTTGTTATTGATTCCGTTTTGTTTGTTGCTCTCGCCGGTTAAGAGCGAGGGGAGTGCAGGAGCACATTGATGATACACAGACGTTTACACCCCCTGATGATAATGATGCTGCTGGCAGGCTGCGCCGTCGGGCCGGACTATCTGCCGCCCGCGCCGCCTGCCGTCACGCACTGGAACGATAAGGGCGACAGCGGGGTAAAATCGCAGACGACCTCCGCCGCGACAAACCCGCGCTGGTGGAAAACCTTTGGTTCGCCGCAGTTAGATAGCCTGGTTGAGCGCGCCATCGCCGGGAACCTGACGCTGCAGCAGACGGTGCTGCGCATCGCCGGAGCGCGTGAGCAGATTAACCAGGCGGGCGGGGCGTTTTACCCGTCGGTAAACGGCAATCTGCAGGCGACGCGCCAGCAGCTCGGGCTGGAAGGGGAGCTGAAGTCCCACGGCGTGTACGACCAGCTGGATAATGTCGATCCTGAGCTGCGGGGCGCGTTAGGCCCCCTGACGCAGCCGATCAACCTCTACCAGGGCAGCTTCGACGCTCAGTGGGAAATTGACCTCTGGGGCAAGGTGCGCCGGCAGGTGGAAGCCGCCGAAGCGCAGCAGAAAGCCGCTATCGAGCAGCGTAACGACGCGCTGGTGTCGCTGGAGGCGGAAGTGGCGCGCGCGTGGCTCCAGCTGCGCGGGGCGCAGAGCATTATCGCCACGCTGAACACCCAGATTAAAAGCGCGCAGCAGACGCTGGATCTGACCGAAAGCCGCCAGCGGGGCGGGCTGTCGCCGCAGATGGATGTAGAAAATGCGCGGGCGCAACTGGGTAACCTGGAGGCGCAACTGCCGCAGTATCAGGCGCAGGAGCGGCAGGCGATGAACGGCCTGGCGATCCTCCTCGGCAAGCCGCCGGGTGCGCTCGATGCGGAGTTACAAAGCGTGCAGCCGATGCCCGCATTGCCGGATATCGTGCAGACCGGCATTCCGTCTACGCTCGCGCGACGCCGTCCGGACGTGCGCGAAGCGGAGGCGAATCTTCATGCCGCCACGGCGCAGATTGGCGTCTCGGTGGCGGAGCTGTTCCCGAGCTTTACCCTCTCCGGGCAGTTTGGCCTGCGCAACAGCGAAACCAACTGGCTGACCGACTGGAGCAGCCACTTCTACAGCTTTGGCCCGCAGGTCTCCATTCCCATCTTCCAGGGCGGGAGGCTGGTCTCCAGCGTGAAGGTGGCGCGCGCGCAGCAGGGGGCGGCGGTGCTGGACTATCGTCAGACGGTGCTCACCGCGCTTGGCGATGTCGAAAATGCGCTGGTGAGCTATCGCACCGACCAGCAGCGTGAAGCGGGCCTGGCGAAAACCATTGATGCCCTGCAAAACGCCTTCGATTTAGCCAGCGATAGCTACCGCCAGGGGATCGCCAGCTTTATTGACGTGCTGGACGCCCAGCGGCAGCTGGCGCAGGCCCAGCAGCAGCGCGCGCAGGCGCAGGTGCAAAGCGCCCTCGATCTGGTGGCGCTCTACAAGGCGCTCGGCGGCGGCTGGGAACCGTATCAGCAGGTGCAATTACCGGACTACAGCGTCTTTGGCGACGCCCCGCGCGGATAAATTCAGAGGATTGGGCAAGAAACGGACAGGAACACCACATTCGCGATGGCTGAGGGGCGGGTATAACTATCGGGTACCCAATCGACATGCGAGGAATAACTTATGCGTTATCAAAAACTGGGCAACACCGGTCTGTTTGTTTCAGAACTGTGCCTCGGCACCATGACCTTCGGCGGTGAAGGCGGCATGTGGGGCAAGATTGGCCAGCTCCAGCAAAGCGAAGCAGAACAGCTGGTGGGCCGCGCGCTGGATGCCGGGATCAACTTTATCGATACCGCGGACGTTTACTCGGAAGGGCGTTCGGAGGAGATCGTCGGCCAGGCGCTGAAAAACCTGAAAATCCCTCGCGAGAACGTGGTGGTCGCGACCAAAGTGTTCGGCGAAACCGGAACGGCAGGGGTGAACTCGCGCGGCAGCTCGCGCTATCACATCAGCAGCAGCGTGAAGGAGAGCCTGCGCCGCCTGCAGCTCGATCATATCGATCTCTATCAGCTGCACGGCTTCGACCCGGCCACGCCGATTGAAGAGACACTGTATGCGCTGGATAACCTGGTGCAGCACGGCCACGTGCGCTACATCGGCGTCTCGAACTGGGCGGCGTGGCAGATTGCCAAAGCGCTCGGTATTTCTGAACGTCTTGGGCTGGCGCGTTTTGCGTCATTGCAGGCGTATTACACCATTTCCGGGCGCGACCTGGAGCGCGAGCTGGTGCCGATGATGCAGAGCGAAGGCGTTGGGTTGATGGTATGGAGCCCGCTGGCAGGCGGCCTGCTGAGCGGAAAATATGGTCGCGACGGGCAGAGCGAAGCCGGTAGCCGCCGTCTGGAGTTTGACTTCCCGCCGGTGAACAAAGAGCGCGCCTTTGACTGCGTGGACGTGATGCGCGTGATTGCCGAAAGCAAGGGCGTCTCCGTCGCGCAAATCGCGCTGGCCTGGCTGCTGCATCAAAAAGCCGTGACCAGCGTGATTATCGGGGCCAAACGCGTCGAACAGCTGGACGACAACATTGCCGCCACCGGGATCCGCTTAAGCGAAGACGAGCTCAAACAGCTGGATGCGGTGAGCGCGCTGCCGCGGGAATACCCTGGCTGGATGCTGGAGCGTCAGGGGGAATATCGCCGCAATCAGCTGGCGCAACAGTAACCTTTTTCATCAGGTGATTTTAAATTTCTTTGCCCATCGTTACAGCAATCGGCGAAAGCGGCTTATTTCACTGAGCATGCTTTTGCCGATTCAACGATGGGCTCTGGCGGAAATCAGCAACCGTCTTTGCAGGTTGCCGCTGGATTTTGCTCAAGAACTCTTACCAGTAGGGCTCGGGGTTCTCTTACTACATCCGTTCCAACTGACAGTACTTTGCCGTCCCGCTCTGCTGAATACTTCGCGACAACATCACCGAATGCATTTCGCTGCAGGGCGACTTCTTGTCCTGCTTTTACCGTATCGCCGGGCTTAACGAATACTTCCGCAAACCCACCCGTGGTCGCTCGTATTGAACTGATAGCATTACCAATATACGTTTTATTGCTGCTGGCGGTTGCGCCGATTTTGCCTTCAATCACCTTATAATGGATCAGTACATTACGGGCACCTTCTACACCCCGGGCAATCATATCCTGCTGGTAAATCCTCGGCTCTCCCGTCTCGGCCGTTATCGCCGGGATACCATTTTGAATAAAGGTGGTTTCCATTGAGCCGGCTTCACCGGGATCTTTCTTAATTTGATCTGCCGGAAAAAGTTCTGCAATAGTCCGGGCATCCGCATTGCGGTAGTCGGCATAAATGAACAGCGGATAAGCCGTTCCGGTAGACTGGGTGTGATAGTCAATCGCCAGGTCGACATTTCCCTTGTAAACGTTATTCCACATCATCCATGCCTGACGCTCGGCAGGGTTACCCGTTTCTTTTCCCGGATGCACGCGGTTGTAGTCGATCGTCTCACCCCCATCGGTTGAAACGGACCATGTCCGGGAGACCCTTTCAAGGCCAGAACGGTTTGGACCAATAATGGCAATAACGCTGCCGTTCATTTTTGCAGGGTCCAGTTGTTCCATCACTTTTTGTACGATGCGCACTCCGTTTAGCTCATCTCCATGGACGCCCGCCTGCAGCAGAACTTTCTTCCCGTCCGTTTTCCCTTTTGCCACCATGATGGGTACATACCAGCGCTGTCCCGTTCCTGTCTCAACCCCCTCGAACATGAAGCGATGTTGTCCTGCTGTCAGGTCTGATACATCCAGAGTCGAGATGACCGGCACTCCCTGTACCTTATCACCCGTATACACCGTTGCCGCGTAAGTCATTGAGCATGGCAGCGCTAAGCTGAGAGCGAATGCGATACGGCCAGTAGATATCTTCATGAGCGTCATTTTCCATTTGATAGAGTTAAGATTTTTATTTTCCGGCCTGGGCCGTGGTTCGTGCTCATTAAGTTAATAGTGATTTTATGAGGCCAGCCAGTGGCACGAGCGGGAAATGTGATTTTGCATAGGCTAAGGCTCCGGCTTCAATAACAGGGTTTGCGCGATTCATTTCCTGCCCGACGTTTTCTTTCCGACATGCCTCACAAAAAACGATCCTCCGCTTTGATCGACATGCCATCTTCACCTATATGACTAGTCATGAATATTTAAATGACTAGTCATATAGGGAGGGAGCATGAACAAATCACTGCCGGCCAATTTTTTATGGGGCAACTCGGTATCTAGCATGCAGACGGAAGGTGCCTGGAATGAGGGCGGAAAGGGGATGTCGGTGTACGACATTCGTGAAGCCGGGGAGAATGTCTCCGACTGGAAAGTGGCGACCGACTCCTATCACCGCTACCGGGAAGATTTCGACCTGATGCAGGATCTGGGGATGAACTGCTACCGCTTCCAGATCTCATGGAGCCGCGTCTGCCCGCTGGGTGACGGCCCGTTCAACGACGAAGGCATCGCGTTTTACGACCGCTTTATCGACGATCTCATCGCCCGCGGCATCGAGCCGATGATCTGCCTGTACCACTTCGATATGCCGCTGGCGCTGGCGCAGGAGTACAACGGCTTCAACGACCGCCGCGTGATGGACGCCTTTATCCGCTACGGCAAAAAGATGATCGACTGCTATGGCGATCGCGTGAAGTACTGGCTGACCTTCAACGAGCAGAACATCTTCCATATGCCGGAAGCGTTTCGCATTTCTGGCTACATGAAAGGCGAGAAAACCCTGCGCGAGCTGTACGAGCTGCAGCACCACACCATGGTGGCGCACATGTCGCTGACCGAATACCTGCACCAGACCAAACCGGGCCAGCTGATGGGCGGCATGCTGGCGCACCAGCTGATCTACCCGGCCACCTGCAAACCGCGCGATATTTTCTGCGCCCAGCAGTATGACGAATTTCTTAACCAGAACCTGCTGCGCGTCTTTGCCGGGCAGGGCTACAGCCCGGCGGTGATGGCGGTGGTGGAGCAGGAGGGCTTCGGCGATATCTACCGCGCTGAAGATTTAGCGCTGCTGGCGCGCACTAAAAACGACTATATGGCCTTCAGCTACTACGCCAGTAAAACGCTGGATAGCGATGCGATCCCGGAAGGCACGCCCGTGAACTATTACCTGCTGCACGGCGAGAAAAATAACCCGTACCTGAAAGCCACCGAGTGGAACTGGCAGATCGACCCGCTCGGTTTTCGCACCATCATTACCCGCTATTACAACGACTGGCGCCTGCCGGTATTCCCGATCGAGAACGGCATCGGGGTGATTGAGTCCTGGGACGGCGTGAACCCGATTGAGGACACCTACCGCATTGACTACCACCGGGCGCATATCAATGCCATGAAAGAGGCGATGTTCGAAGACGGAGCAGAAGTTATCGGCTACCTCGGCTGGGGGTTAATCGACATTCTCAGCTCCCAGGGCGACATGCGTAAGCGCTACGGCGTGGTCTATGTCAACCGTGAAAACCACGACCTGAAAGACCTGAAGCGCGTGCCGAAGAAGAGCTACGCGTGGTTAAAACAGGTTATCCATACCAACGGACGCGAGATGTAAGCCGTACGCTGCCGGGCCGTTTTTGTGACTGATTGATGGGAAATATCCGCTATGTCTGAAACAAAAATAACACCGCACATGCAGTCTTTTGTCGATAAATTTGTAGAGTTCTCGGCGCGCCTGGCAAACCAGGTGCACCTTCGCTCCCTGCGCGACGCCTTCGCCACGGTGATGCCCATTTTCATCCTCGCCGGTCTGGCGGTGCTGGTGAACAACGTGGTGTTTCCGTGGATTTTTCACGGCGACACGCTCGCGCAGTGTAAGGTGTGGGGCGAGGCGATTATCAACGGCACGCTGAACATCGCCGCGCTGCTGCTAGCCCCGATGATTGCCTGGTCGCTGGCGCGCAACAAAGATTTCGACAATCCGGTCTCGGCAGTGGTTATCGCCGTCAGCAGTTTTATCATCATGATGCCGATGCGCTTACAGGTTACGCCCGTTGGCAGCGACGCTGCGGTGAACGTCACGCAGGTGCTGACGTTCGCCAATATCGGCTCAACCGGCATTTTCGCCGGGGTGCTGATTGGGCTGCTCTCAACGGAAGTGTTCATCGCTATTTCGCGCCTGAAGGCGCTTAACATTTCACTCGGTGAAAACGTGCCTCCAGCGGTGAGCAAATCTTTTACCGCGCTGATCCCGACGATCCTCACGCTCTCTTTGTTTGCGGTGCTGGCGGCGATACTGGCAAACGTGCTGCATACGGACCTGATCCATCTCATTACGACCTTTATCCAGCAGCCGCTGCGGCTGATCAACACCAGCCTGCCGGGGACGATTTTTATCTACAGTTTCGGTAACTTCCTGTTCACGCTCGGTATTCATCAATCTGTCGTTAACAGCGTGGTGCTGGAGCCGTTCCTGCTGATCAACACCAACGAGAACATGCTGGCCTTCGCCAACGGCCAGCCGATCCCGCATATCATCAACAACATCTTCGTGCCGACCTTTGGCATGGTGGGCGGTACGGGCAGCACCATCTCGCTGCTGATTGCCATCTTTATCTTCTCCCGACAAAAGTCGGCGAAGCAGGTGGCGCGTCTGTCGCTGGCGCCGGGCCTGTTTAACATCAATGAACCGGTGATTTTTGGCCTGCCGATTGTGTTTAACCTGCCGCTGATGATCCCGTTTGTGCTGCTGCCCGCGATAGGCATTTACGTCGCCTGGCTCTGTACCACGCTGGGGTTAATGTCGCGCTGCGTGGTGATGATCCCGTGGACCACGCCCCCGATTCTCAGCGCCTGGCTGGCGACGGCAGGGGACTGGCGGGCGGTAGTGGTGCAGTTGGCAATCATCGTATTTGGTGTATTCTTCTACCTGCCTTTCCTCAAAATTGCCGAGCGAGTGGCCTTGAAAAACAGCGGGATAGAAAACTAACTGAAAGGAAGGACGATGGCGGCGAAGTACATCACCATAGCGCGGGAAATCAAGAAACGCATTATCAGCCAGCAGTACGCCGCCAATGAACCGCTCCCGGACCAGTTTGCGCTGGCGGCGGAGTTCAGCACCAGCCGGATGACCATTCAGCAGGCGATGCGCCAGCTGATCGTCGAAGGTCTGGTCTATACACGTCAGGGCCAGGGCACATTTATCCGCAAAAACTTCCTCCAGCTCTCGCAGTGGGATCTCTCCGGCAGCGACTACTTCGGCGCGACTAAAACCTGGGAACACCTGGGCAAGGTAACCAGCCAGGTGGTGCATTTTGAGCTGCGCTTCCCGAACGAGAAAGAGCAGGCGTCGCTGATGATCAATGCCGATGCGCCGATCTATGACTTCATTCGCCTGCGTTTGCTGAACGGTGAACCTATGTCGCTGGATTCCACGGTGATGCCGATGAATCTGGTGCCGGGCCTGACGAAAAACCATCTTGAAGGTTCAGTGTTCCAGTACGTGCAGGAGACGCTGGGGCTGAAAATTATGGGGTCGTATCGGGTGGTGCGGGCGCTTAAGCCCAGCGCGCTGGACAGGGAGCATCTGGTCTGCGAGGAAACCGATCCGGTTCTGGAGGTGGAGCAGGTCATTTATCTGGAAGATGGCACAGCGCTGGAGTATGCCCACTGTCACTATCGGTACGACCACGGCGGGATTGTGATCGTGAATAACGGGTAAAAAAAAGCGGGCAAAGAGGCCCGCTTTTTTAATGCTTCTCTATCAGTTCAAACGCACCGGCATACCGGAGCGGTTCTGCACGGCCTGGTCAACAATCGCCGTTTCTACGTCAGGCTGAGAAGTCACCGCCTGTACCGCGCTGTTCAGCGTAACAGGGACGACTTCGTTGTTGTTGATCTGGTCTTCGCTGGTGGACAGCGGGTTGTGCACTTCGATGTAGCGGCTGCCGTCTGGCTCAGAGGTCGCTTTCACCGGTTCATTGATGAACTGCACGCGCGTACCGACCGGCACGTTTTCGAACAGGAATTTAATGTCATCGTTACGCAGGCGCACGCAGCCGTGGCTCACGCGCAGGCCGATACCGAAGTTGGCGTTAGTACCGTGGATAGCGTACAGGCGACCAATGTACAGAGCATACAGACCCATCGGGTTATCCGGGCCTGCCGGTACTACGGCTGGCAGCGGTTCGCCCGCAGCGATGTATTCCGCGTGCATTTTGGCGGTAGGCGTCCAGGTTGGACCCGCTTTCTTACGCTCAACTTTCGTGGTCCAGTTCATCGGGGTGTCTTTACCCAGCTGGCCGATACCGATTGGCAGCACGATAACGGTGTTGGTGCCTTTCGGGTAGTAATACAGACGCATTTCGGCGCTGTTAATCACGATACCTTCATGAACGGTATCCGGCAGGATCAGCTGCTGAGGAATATTCAGCACGGTACCCGCTTTTGGCAGATACGGGTCAACGCCCGGGTTTGCTTCCAGCATGTTAGACAGGCCCAGCTGGTACTGCGCAGCGAAATACTCCAGCGGCTGAGAGTTACCTTCTGGTACCGTCACTACTTGGTTTTGACCCACCAGACGGCTTCCGTCGGTCGGCAGGGGATACGTCACCGCAGACGCGGTCTTACAAAAACCTACTACGGCTAACGCCGCCGCAAAAAGCGTTGTTAATTTCATGTTCATGTTGTGCGAGGTATCTAAGCCATTCTGGCGATGAGTTGATAAGTCTGAATCTGTGATGGGAGCGCATTATATGTGCATTCCCGCTAACAGGGAATTCAGATGTGTACGAAATCACATTTTTTTCGATTTTGTTAAAGTTTAGTGGATTGCCGCAACACGGGATCTCAATTCGGAATTGTGGCATAATGCCGTGTTTATCACACTTTTCGCAGGAATCTCCCCGTGTTAGTTACCAGCAACGTCACTATGCAGTTTGGCAGTAAGCCGCTGTTCGAAAACATTTCCGTCAAATTTGGCGGCGGCAACCGTTACGGCCTGATTGGTGCCAACGGTAGCGGAAAATCCACCTTCATGAAGATCCTCGGCGGCGATCTGGAGCCGACCCTCGGCAACGTCTCGCTCGACCCGAACGAGCGCATCGGTAAGCTGCGTCAGGATCAGTTCGCCTTCGAAGAGTTCACCGTGCTCGACACCGTGATCATGGGGCACGCGGAGCTGTGGGAAGTGAAGCAGGAGCGCGATCGCATCTACGCGCTGGCCGAAATGAGCGAAGAAGATGGCTATAAGGTGGCCGATCTGGAAACGCAGTACGGCGAGATGGACGGTTATTCTGCGGAAGCGCGTGCGGGCGAGCTGCTGCTGGGCGTGGGGATCCCCGTTGAACAGCATTACGGCCCGATGAGCGAAGTTGCCCCTGGCTGGAAGCTGCGTGTGCTGCTGGCACAGGCGCTGTTCTCTAACCCGGACATCCTGCTGCTCGACGAACCGACGAACAACCTGGACATCGACACCATCCGCTGGCTGGAGCAGACGCTGAACGATCGCGACAGCACCATGATCATCATCTCGCACGACCGTCACTTCCTGAACATGGTCTGTACGCACATGGCGGATCTCGACTACGGCGAGCTGCGCGTGTATCCGGGCAACTACGACGAGTACATGACCGCGGCCACCCAGGCGCGCGAGCGTCTGCTGGCGGATAACGCCAAGAAGAAAGCGCAGATTGCCGACCTGCAGTCCTTCGTCAGCCGCTTCAGCGCTAACGCCTCTAAATCGCGTCAGGCAACCTCGCGTGCGCGTCAGATTGATAAAATCAAGCTGGAAGAGGTTAAAGCCTCCAGCCGTCAGAACCCGTTCATCCGCTTCGAGCAGGACAAGAAGCTGTTCCGTAACGCGCTGGAAGTGGAAGCTCTTACCAAAGGCTTCGATGAAGGCCCGCTGTTTAAAAACTTCAACCTGCTGCTGGAAGTGGGCGAGAAGATTGCCATTCTGGGCGCCAACGGCGTGGGTAAATCCACCATGCTGAAAACCCTGGTCGGCGAACTGCAGCCGGACAACGGCACCGTGAAATGGTCCGAAAACGCGCAGATTGGTTACTACGCGCAGGACCATGAATATGAGTTCGAGAATGACCTGACCGTCTTCGACTGGATGAGCCAGTGGAAGCAGGAAGGCGACGACGAGCAGGCGGTGCGCAGCATTCTGGGTCGTCTGTTGTTCAGCCAGGACGACATCAAGAAGCCGGCTAAAGTGCTTTCCGGTGGCGAGAAGGGACGCATGCTGTTCGGCAAGCTGATGATGGAAAAACCAAACATCCTGGTGATGGACGAACCGACTAACCACCTGGATATGGAATCGATCGAATCCCTGAACATGGCGCTGGAGATGTATCAGGGCACCCTGATCTTCGTCTCTCACGACCGTGAGTTCGTCAGCTCGCTGGCGACCCGCGTGATCGAAATTACGCCAGAGCGCGTGGTGGACTTCACCGGTAACTACGAAGATTACCTGCGCAGCAAAGGTATCGAGAACTAAAAACGCCGGGTGGCGGCTTCGCCTTACCCGGCCTACGTTCTATCCCCTCTCCCTGTGGGAGAGGGTTAGGGTGAGGGCATCCGCCCGCACTATACCACCCACTCACTCCCTTCAGCCCCATTCACCAGCAGTTTGCGTTTTTCCCCCGCCGGTAACGACACTTTCATCGCTTTCCACGCTGGACGATAATCCCCACGCGCGTTCACCTTCAGGTTGATGGTTGCGCCGTCGCACGCCATCTCCCATTCCACCCACAGCGCATTGCCGTTCTGGTAGCCCCAGCCTTCACCGTCGTCTTCAAACAGCAGCCCCGAGCTTGTGCCGACGCCTTTCACCGGGAACAGCTTCAGCTCGCGGGTCGTATCTTTTTCGGCACTCACATGCGTGATGCGCTCGCTCAGCGGCAGACCGGCTCCGGCGCGCACCAGCAGCGGCAGTTTTTCCAGCGGCGCATCGAGGACGATCGATTGTCCGCCCGCATACCACGCGTGGGTGTAAAAATCGTACCAGCCCGTTTCGTTATCCGGCAGCCAAACCCGGCGCTCGCGCTGCCCGGCTTCGACCACGCTGGCGACCAGCAGGTCGCGGCCAAGCAGGAAGTCGTCGCACTCTTCGAAGGTCTGCGCATCGCGCTCGTGGTCGAGGAAGGTCGGGCGCAGCATCGGCTCGTCGTCGGCGTGCGCCTGCCAGAGCAGGGTGTAGAGATACGGCAGCAGGCGGTAGCGCAGCTCAATCGCGCCGCGAATGGCAGGCGTGACGCCCGGATACATCCACGGCTCGTTGACGGTGTGGTCATCGTTCCACGAGTGAATGGTAAAGCGCGGGTGCATCACGCCGTTCTGCACCCAGCGCACGAACAGCTCGGCGTCCGGCTTGTCGCCGGAGAAACCGCCGACGTCGTGGCCGACGTTGAACAGCCCGGACAGGCTCATGCCCAGCCCCATGCGGATGTTATAGCGCAGCGTGTCCCAGCTGGTGCGGTTGTCGCCGCTCCAGGTCTGAACGTAGCGCTGCATCCCGGCGCATCCGGAGCGGGAGATGAGGTATGGGCGTTTTTCTGGCGCAAAGCGCTGCTGGGCTTCCAGCGAGGCGCGCATCATCAGCAGCGGCATGACCGGGCGAATATGCTTGATGGCGATCTCCTTGCCGAAGCCAAAGCAGCGGGCTTCTCCGTCCCACACTTCGTACTCGTTGTTGTCGTTCCAGGTAGAGTCGATGCCCATCTCCAGCAGCTGCGTGGTGACGCCGTTCTGCCACCACTGCACCGTCTGCGGATTGGTAAAGTCGAGGTGCGAGCCTTCGTCATCCCAGAAGCTGGAGCGCTCGGGTGCATCGGTTTCTGAATCGCGAATGAACAGGCCACGCTCCGCCACTTCGTTGTAGCGCGGATGGTCCTGCAGCAGGCACGGCTTGATGTTAGCCGCAAGCTTCAGTCCCGCGTCGTGGAACACCTGGCTCATTACCTTCGGCTGCGGCACCTTGTCGTAGTTCCAGTTGAAGACGTAGCGCTTGCCGTTGATGGAGGTATAGCCGGAGGAGAGCTGGAACGAGTCGCACGGAATGGCGTGCTCTTCGCACAGGCGGATGAAGTTCATCAGCTGGTTTTGCGCGTCCGGCGCGTCGGTGTAGTGCATGGTCGAACCGCTGTAGCCCAGGCTCCATTTCGGTCCGAACAGCGTTTTCCCGGTGAGGCGAACAAAGGCTTTGGTAACGTCCAGCACGCGTTTGCCGGTAAAGATGTAGTAGTCGATATCGCCCGCTTCCGCCTGCCAGCGGCGATAGGCGGTATGGTAGTTGTCGATCTCGTTGCCCAAATCCAGCCAGCAGCTGCTCAGGTTGTCGTAGAACAGGCCGTAGCTCACGTCGTCGCGGCGGGTGATAGTGAAAGGAATATGCTTGTAGAGCGGGTCGGTGCTGGCGGCGTTATAGCCCATGGCGTCGAGGTTGCGCATCTCATAGCGTTTACCGTTGCGCTGCAGATCGCCCGCTTTCTCGCCCAGGCCGTAGAAGCGCTCGTCCTTGCGGCGGCTCAGGTAGTGCGCCACGCCGTCGCCGTGGGCGTTCAGCAGGTAGGCGCTGGTGGGGCGGTCGTTGACCAGCGGCTGCCACTCGCCCGCGTCATTGCGATAGTGCCACTCCAGCCACAGCGGCTGGTGCACGGTGACGCGCAGCTGTTCGGTTGCCACGGTCAGCGTCTCACCCTGCTGAGTCAGCGTCCAGGTCGGGCAGGTGAAGCCGCTTATGTCGTCACGACGGCGGCCTTCCCAGGGCACGTCTTTTTCCGGAGCGATACTCCAGGTGCGGTCCAGCGCCAGCTCGCCCTTGCGTTTGATCAGCACGCGGAACAGGTTCTCTTCCAGCACATACAGGCACAGGCGGTGCTGGTTATCGACCAGCAGTTCCAGATGGTTTGCCGACTGTATATCAACGGTCCAGTTTTTCAGGGTTTTCATATGCAATACATCCACTATCAGGCGCGCTTGGCGCGACGTTCAGCAATAAATGCTACCAGGAAGACGGCGCCAATCAGGTCAAAGAAGCCCATGGCGATAAAGAGCGGGTTAAAGCCGATTTTGTCGGCGGTCACACCGATTAACAGCGAGAACAGGAAGCTGGCGATCCACGCCGCCGAGCCGCGCATGCCGTTGACGGTCGCCATCTGACCTTTGTCGAAGGACTCCACGACCAGGGCGCTAAGCATGCAGGAGATGATCTGATGCCCGAAGCCGCCGATGGAGATCAGCACAATGGTGATATACGGGTCGCGGGTAATGGCCACGATGGCCAGCGAGATCATCAGGAACGCGCCGGTCACGGAGCTGGCGACGACCGAGTTAACGCGGGAGCAGCCGAACAGACGGGTGTACAGACGCGTCAGGTAGCCGCTCGCCACGCTGCCGAGGTCGGCGGCGAGGAACGGCAGCCAGGCAAACATCGCAATCTGCTTCAGGTCCATACCGTGCTCTTTGGCGAGGTACAGCGGTACCCAGAAGCTCAGCACAGCCCAGGCGGGTTCCGCCATAAAGGCCGGGATGGCGATACCGTAGAAGCGTTTGTTTTTCGAGACGGTTTTCAGCGCGGTCAGGAAGGGCAGTTTGACGGCAGGCGGTTCGTTATCCTGCTTGATAAACGCCAGCTCGTCCTTGCTCAGGTTCGGGTGCTGCTCCGGGTTGTGGTAGAACGCCCACCACAGGATCACCCACAGCAGCGCCAGCACGCCGGTAAACATAAACGCGCCCTGCCAGCCGAGCGAGGCGTGAGCGAAGTAGATGATAGGCGGAGCCAGCATCGCGCCAATGGAGAAGCCCACGCCCGCCCAGCCGGCAGCAACGGGACGCTCTGATTTCGGGAACCATTCGCCGATGGTTTTGGCGTTCGCCGGGGTAGCGGCGGCCTCAGAGGCACCCATAAAGAAGCGTAGAATGGCCAGGTGCAGCCAGCTTCCGGCACCTGCGTGGAAAATACACATCAGAGCCCAGATCCCGGCGCAGACCATAAAGCCAATCTTCAGGCCAATGACGTCAATCAGCCAGCCGCACAGGGGCTGGAAAATGGTGTAGGCGATCTGGAAGGCTCCTACGATCCAGGAGTACTGCTCGGTGGTGATCCCGAGGCTCTCTTTCAGTTCCGGGGCGAGGATCCCGAGCGAGTTTCGGGTGATGTAGTTAACGGTAACGCCAAGTAAGAACAGCACCAGCACGTACCAGCGCAGGTTCTTGATGACGCGACGGGTTTTGCTTGTCGCAACGGTGTTATTGATGTCCTGACTCATTTTACTCTCCACAAGACGGACGGTAAGGGGACGGAGGTTCAGGTGTCACACGGATTTTTATGTCTTTGATTTTTATCCGTTTAAAATTCTTAATCTGGTATACAACTAGTATGGAAGTTGTGTGACAAGTTCACCTTAAGGAAGAAAATGAGTGGGCAAAAGTGGATTTTGTGCAAAATTTCTCATAACTGACGAAAAGTCTCTGGCAAGATGGTATTTATGTCAGTAATTGCCTGACGAATACGCTATGAAAATTTTTTCATTTCGCAAATGGAGCCAGATCACAAAATGGACAAAAGGCTAAAAATCACCGAGATCGCGGCCCGCACGCAGCTCTCGATCAGCACCGTGTCGCGGGTGCTGGCGGGAAAAGCGAATACCAGCGAAAAGGCGCGCGCAAAGGTGCTGGCGTGCGCGCGGGAGCTGGGGGTGATGGAGGGTATGGCGGCGGGACGGCTGCTGCTCAATAGCCTGGTGGTTTTTGCCCCTCAGCGTGCGTTCGACGAGCGGTCCGACATCTTTTACTACCGTGTGATCCAGAGCGTGAGTAAAGGCCTTGCATCCCACGATGTGCGCTTGCGCTACTGCGCGCTGGAAGAGAACGATAGCGATGCCCAGCTGTTTCTGGCGCGCATGAACGAGGCGGATACCCAGGCGGCAATCCTTCTTGGCATCGACGACCCGCATATCCACGATCTGGCTGTGGATGTCGGCAAACCCTGCATGCTGATTAACTGCCGTGACCGCCACATGTGCCTGCCTGCCGTCGCGCCGGATCATCGCGCCATTGGCGAGCGGGCGGCGGAATATCTGTTTGAGATGGGACACCGTGAGGTAATGAGTGTGCTGTGCCTGCGCCGCTATACCATGGAGCTTCGCCTGACGGGGATCCGCGACGCGTGGCAGTCTCACAACCTGAAATTCAACGACAAGCGCGATCTGCTGGTGGTGCCCAGCTTCAGCGCACGCGAAAGTGAACAGGCAGTCAGCAGCTGGCTCAGCGAAATGCAGGGCAAGGATTTGCCAACCGCATTTTTGGTTGGCGGCGATTTTATGGCGGCGGGCACCATCAGCGCATTGCAAAAAAGAGGATTGCGCGTGCCGCAGGACGTGTCGGTGATGAGCATTGACGGGTTTAACCTGGCGGCAATCCAGGATGTTCCATTAACGGCCGTGCACGTTCCTCGCGATGAGCTGGGAACGGAAGCGGTTTATATGCTCCAGCAGCGGCTCATGCGCCCGGACGCGCCGGTGGGGACGTTACTGCTTAACGGCACGCTGGCCGTTCGGGAATCGGTACGGCGGATACGTCAGGGGAAACGACGCACCGCCGTTGAGCGGGAAGGTTTGTATGACAGTTAAACCATGCCCAGCGCGCGCTTGCCGTGGATGTTGAGATCGTTCACGGTAAAGCGGTCCTGCCAGCTCTTTTCATAATCTTCGCGCGGGAAATCTCCCGGTGACGCGCCGGTTTCAAGCGCTTCCTTGACCTTTTTGGCGTACGCAAGGTTCTTCTCGCACATCGGCGCGGCAGGAATGTACATCACGTTGCCCCAGCCCTGCTGATTTTCCACCGGCGCGACGGAGTGGATCACATCGCAGTGCCACCACACGGAATCGCCCGCGTCGAGCGCCGGAATGCTGCTTAATGCTTCGATGAGCAGCGGGTGCCACTTCTCGGAAACCGGCAGCACGCGCCCCGGCGCTACGCCGCACAGCTCGTCTTCCGGCACGTCGTCCAGCAGCGGGCGCAGCAGGATATAGGCCATCGCTTCCGGGATTGGCACTACGTGCAGCAGCCCCTGACCGGGGATCATGTCCGACAGCGCCGTCCAGCCCTGGAAGGTGCGGAATACCGAGCATTTGGTGGTGTTATCGACGGTATACTCTTCCACTTCGGTACGGTGCGCGGCGTTCCACGGATCGTATTTCTCGACGTTGCCGTCAAACACGCGGGCAAAGACCTGCTGATAGGCCGGCAGCAGCCAGCGCTCCAGCGCGCCGGAGTCGGTATGGGCGCCGAGTCCTTTCGAGGTGGTTCCCGGCGGACGGCGGCGAATACGGTCCGGATAAATCACGCTCACGTCCGGGTCGAACCACTGCTTGCCGTTGCTCTCGAACGTCCATAAACGGTTCAGGAACGACTGCACCTGCGCCATCTCTTCGCTCTGACGCGCCTGCATTTGCGCCTGCGACCAGTAGATCGGGTAAATCTCCGGACGGGAGGCCGTTAAGGTGCCGAAGAAGTTATCGCCAGGCCCTTTGTACACTTCGTCAAACTTGTTCAGATCGAGGTAGTCGAGCATCGACTGATCCCACGCCAGCGCCTGCTCGCGGGGGAAGTGACCTTTAATCACCGCGCAGCCGCGGCGTTTAACGGCCTCGCGCTGTGCGTTGGTAATCGTGCCGTTTTTCACATCCGCAAACGGAATCACCGGCCAGACGGATTCGCCTTTGTTCTTAAGAGCGTTGATTTCCGCCACGCGGGTGGCAATTTTATCGCTGAGCTTATTAAACACCGCCTGCACGTCGCCGATCTGCGCGCGTAGCTCACGTTTCAACTGACGGATTGCCGCTTTGTGATCTGCCGGCAAAGTTTCACTGGTAAAGGTCATAACTGCCTCGCATCTTTCATTCGAAAGTCAAAATGTCTACAAGTGATACTTTAAGTTAAAATTAAGTTAATGCAAGTTTAAAAACTTGACGCAAGCCACAGGACGGGAAAAGAGTCAGGCTGCCGGAGCAAGGCTCCGGCGAGGAGAAGATCAGGCGTCGAACGGGGAATGGTTGTCGAGCACGGCCTGAATGACGTTCAGCGCGCCCTGATGGTTGTTGTCGTCGGTGCTGTAGCGGCTGATTTCTTTGATGCTTTCCGCCGCGTTACCCATCGCAAAGGAATATTTTACCAGCTTCAGCATCTCGGCATCATTGCCGCTGTCGCCAATGGCCACGCACTCCTGAGGGGAGATTTTCCAGCGCTTCAGCAGACGGCTGATGCCGTTGGCTTTGTGCAGGCCGGGGATAATCAAATCGACAAACCCAAAGCCGCTGGTGACCGGCTTCATGATGCCGTCCAGGGAGACGTGCAGCTTATCCACCAGATTCGGGATATCGCTATCCGGCAGGTTAAGGGAGAACTTGAACAGCACGTCGTCAATGTCGCGGTAATCGCTGATGCGCTTTAAGCGGTGGTAGTGCTTTGACATCAGCGCCACGAAGGCGTCCGGGGCTTTGTCGCTGACGTAGGCGCTCTCCAGCCCGCAGGCCACGAAGTTCAGGCCTTTGTCTTTCAGCAGTTCGCCAATCACGATCTGCGATTCATGGCGCGTCAGCTCGCCGTGAAAAATCTGTTCTCCGCGGTCGAACACCAGCGCGCCGTTTTCCGCCACGAAGGAGATCCGATCTTTTAGCTCTGGAAAGAAGGAGATGAGCTGGTAATACTGGTTGCCGCTGGCGACAACGAATTCAATATCGCGGGCTTTAAGCTGTTCAAACTGTGCCTGGAAGCGGTCACGATCGTACTGCTTGGCATCATCAAGGAAAGTTCCGTCCATATCGGTGACGATAACTTTAACGGTCATACTGTGCTCCTGGGTCACTGCGTTTTGAAACATTCTAATAACAAGGTGACGGGGAGCACAAATTTAATTTCATTCGAAAGTAAAAGCAAAACGGCAACCGAGGTTGCCGTTTTTAGTGTTTTCTCCCTCTCCCCGTGGGAGAGGGGAGGGGTGAGGGCATCAGCGTGCGCTTTTCCCCTGAGGTGATGCCCCGTTACAGCGTATGCTCAGTACGGGCAATAATATCGTCCTGCGCATCCGGCGACAGGGCGGTGAAGAACGCCGAGTAACCCGCGACGCGCACCACCAGGTCACGATACTGGTCAGGGTGTTTCTTCGCCTCCAGCAGCGTTTCGCGGGAGACAATGTTGTACTGAATATGCCAGCCCTTATGCACCTCGAAGAAGGTCCGCAGCAGCACCATCAGCTTCTGGCGATCGCTGTCGTTTTCCAGCGTTGACGGATTCAGCTTCTGGTTCAGCAGCACGCCGCCGAGAATCGCTGCGGTCGGCAGTTTGCCCACCGAGCCAATTACCGCCGTCGGGCCAAGGTGGTCGGTACCGGAAGCCGGGCTAGCCCCTTCCGCCAGCGGCGTATGCGCCTTACGTCCGTCCGGCGTTGCCATCGTCGCAGCGCCAAACGGCACGTTTGCGGAGATGGACGACGTGCCCGCGTAGTAGTTACCGCCAATCGGGCCGCGGCCGTAGCGAGGGTTGTGATACTGCTTAAGCTCTTCAATGTAGGTCTGATAAGCACGGGTCAGCAGCATATCCACGCTGTCATCGTCGTTACCGTACTTCGGCGCGCCGTTAATCAGACGTTGACGCAGCTGCTCGTGAGTCAGCCCGTCGAAGTCATCCGCCAGTGCCGCCGCCAGCTGCTGTTGGCCGATAGTGCCCTGTTCGAACACCAGCTTTTTCACCGCCGCCAGGCTGTTGCCGAGGTTGGCGATACCCACCTGCAGGCCGGAGACCCAGTCATACTTCGCGCCGCCCTGCTTGATGCTTTTCGCGCGCTCGATGCAGTCGTCCACCAGCGCCGAGCAGAGAATATCGTGGACGTTCTCTTCCAGCATGGTGTCCACCACGTACTCAATCTCAATGGATTTGCGGGTGTAGTAGCGGATCTGGCTATCCCAGGCTGCCATCACCTCCTCGAAATTATCGAAGTTACCTGCAGAGAGCGCTTTCTCCTGCGGCAGGAATACCTTGCCGCTGGTGGCATCGCGGCCGCCTTCCAGCGCAGCCAGCATCACGCGGGCGAAGTTGATGAAGCTCATGCCGGTGCAGCGATAGCCCCACTTGCCGCCCACTGCGGTTTCGATACAGCCAATGGCCGCGTAGTCGTAGGCGTCGTCGCGCTCAACGCCGAGCTTGATGAATTCCGGAATGACGATTTCATCGTTGTTGAACGCCGGCATCCCGAAGCCGCAGCGGATCACCTGCACGCACGCATCGAGGAAGTCGTTGCTCATGCCCGCGTGATAGCGCACGCTCAGGTTCGGCTGGGTGGAGCGCAGACGGCCGCAGGACTCCAGGATCGCGTAGGAGAGCGGGTTCACCGCGTCCATCGGCTCGCCGTTAACCAGCTTCTGACCACCAATGGTGACGTTCTGGTACAGCGGGCTACCGGCGGAGGCCTTGGAGTGCGAGCCGGAGCGGATCTTGTTCACTTCCAGCAGCTTCAGCCAGCAGCTGTGCAGCAGCTCGATGGCGTGCTCGCGATCCAGGCTCTGGTCCAGCTCCACGTCGCGGCGGTAGTACGGATAGAGATACTGGTCCATCCGCGCAAACGACACGGAGTGGCCGTTGGACTCAATCTGCAGGATCAACTGAATGAAGTAGCACAGCTGCAGCGCCTGCCAGAAGGTTTTTGGCGGCTCGTGGGCAATCACGTCGCAGTTTTCCGCCATGGCCAGCAGCTCGTCGCGGCGGCTTTCGCGGGTTTCGGTCGAGGCCATTTCACGCGCCAGGTCGGCAAAACGTTTGATGTGCAGGCTTACCGCTTCCAGCACGATATCGATCGCCTTCAGGAACTGATCGCCGTGCAGGTCTTCCAGCACCGTCAGGTTGATGCGCGAGCGGCGTTCGGCCACTTTGGCGCGCAGGCCGTCGAGACCTTTCTCCAGCACCAGCGGGAAGTTCACCGCCAGGTGCGCGTCGCCTGAGGTCATGTTGCCTTCGGCTTTGATAATGCCGGTTTCCAGCAGGCCTTTCTGCTCGTCGGTGAACATGCCGTAGCAGCGGTCCTGCACCGTCTGGCCGCGCCACCACGGGCAGATCTCGTGCAGCACACGCTTGTTCTGTTCGCTCACCGCAAAGCCCGCGCCCGGGCGGTCTGCCAGGTCGTCGATCTCTTTCTCAATCCAGGAGACGGTGTATTCCGGGAAGATCGGCGCGGCGCGCACCTCGCTTGCCTGGTTACCGATAATCAGCTCGTCGTGTTTGATCCAGATGGTACGTTCGGCCAGGTGATGCGCCAGCGCCAGAGCGCGACGCACCGGGATCGGCTTGTCCATGTGCTGCTGGTACATTTCGGTGTAATGCTGCGCGCGCTCGGTACAGACTGGCGGCTTGACGATATGCACCAGGGCCGTTTTGTGCGCCTTAATGCGTTCGCTGAGGGTATTGAGATTCAGGGTGGTCATAAGTTTATCCTCGTAAGGTCGCGGTTAACCCTTTCTGGCGGGCGTACTGCTGCGCAAAGTCCAGCAGAGCAGGGTTATCCAGCGGTTTGTCAGGGGCAGAGTAGGGTTGGCCGAGCAGGGTGTATTTGTTCATGCCCAGCGTGTGATACGGCAGAAAATGAATATCGTCGACGCCGAGTTCATCGGCAGCGAAGTTGGTAATGGCGGTTATGGAGGCTTCATCTGCGTTGAAGCCCTGGATGAGCGGTACGCGGATGGTGATGTTCTTCCCTGCGGCTGCCAGGCGTTTCAGGTTATCCAGGATGCGCTTAGCCGAACCGTCCGTCCACTGCTTGAAAACGTCACCGTCGACATGCTTCAGGTCGGCGAGGAACAGATCGACGTACGGTAATGACGGCTCGATATAGTGCCACGGCACATGAAGGCAGGTTTCGACGGCGGTGTGGATCCCCTGGTCATGGGTGGCTTTAAACAGGGCGTGCGCCAGATCCGGGTTCATAAACGGCTCGCCACCGGAGAGGGTGATCCCGCCACCGCTGCGGTCGTAGAAGGGCTTGTCGCGCAGTACGGTCGCCATGATCTCCTCGACCTGCTGTTCTTCGCCACAGACGGTCAGCGCCTGCGTCGGGCAGCAGTCGGTGAGAGCATTAAGCGTCTCTTCACTCAGCTTTTCGCGGTGGATGATCGGGCCATTCAGCGCGCGTTCGATGCAGCCCGGCGCAGCCTGCTGGCACAGGTCGCAGCCGTCCAGGCACAGACGTGCATCAAACAGCACGTCCCGGCTGCGGGAGCGGCTTTCCGGGTTCTGGCACCAGCGACAGCCCAGCGAGCAGCCTTTCAGGAACACCACGGTACGAATACCGGGGCCGTCGTGGGTAGAGTAACGCTGAATATTGAAGATCATGTTTTTGCCTCTCATATTGCATATGAAGATTAAATTACTTTCGAATGAAAGGTATCTTGATGCAGGTCAACTCTTCAGCAGGGTTTGTCGTGATAGGGTAAGTGCAGGCTAATTTTGAGGGTGACATCATGGAACTTTATCTCGACACATCTGACGTTGCGGCAGTCAAAAAGCTGGCGCGTATCTTCCCGCTGGCGGGCGTGACCACCAATCCAAGCATCGTAGCAGCCGGTAAAACGCCGCTCGATGAACTGCTGCCCGCGCTGCACGACGCGCTTGGTGGTAAAGGTCGTCTGTTCGCACAGGTGATGGCGACCTCCGCCGAAGGGATGGTGGAAGACGCGCGTAAGCTTCGCGCCATCATTAACGATCTGGTGGTGAAAGTGCCGGTAACCGCAGAAGGGCTGGCGGCGATCAAGATGCTAAAAGCGGAAGGGATCCCGACGCTGGGCACGGCGGTATACGGTGCTGCGCAGGGGATGTTGTCCGCGCTGGCGGGGGCGGAGTATGTGGCCCCTTACGTTAACCGCGTGGACGCGCAGGGCGGGGACGGGATCCAGACCGTAATTGAGCTGCAACAGCTGCTGACGCTGCACGCGCCGCAGTCAAAGGTGCTGGCCGCGAGCTTTAAAACCCCGCGTCAGGCGCTGGACTGCCTGCTGGCAGGGTGCAAGTCCATCACGCTGCCGCTGGACGTGGCGCAGCAGTTTATTGCCTCTCCTGCGGTAGATGCGGCAATTGTGAAGTTTGAGCAGGACTGGCTGGGGGCGTTTGGCAGGACGTCGATTTGACGGGTGCGGCCTGATGCCCTCACCCCAACCCTCTCCCACAGGGAGAGGGAGCAAACACTAAAACGGCAACCTGAAGGTTGCCGTTTGCTTTAACCTCCGCACACCTCACATCCCGGGTTACGCATCAGCTTCATCTCTCGGAACTGGCAGGTCATCGCGTCATACATCACGATTTTCCCCGCTACGGGCGTGCCGTAGTGCGCCAGCACCTTGATGGCTTCCATTGCCTGCAATGAACCAATCACGCCGACGAGCGGCGCCATCACGCCCGCCTCAACGCAGGTCAGCGCATTCTCGCCAAACAGACGGCTCAGGCAGCGGTAGCAGGGTTCACCCTCGGCGTACGTGAAGACGCTGATTTGCCCCTCCATGCGGATAGCCGCGCCGGAAACCAGCGGCGTTTTATGGGCAAAACAGCCCGCGTTGAGCTGGTTACGGACGGTGACGTTATCGGTGCAGTCCAGCACCAGATCGTGCCGGGCAATCTGCGCGGAGAGCGCGTCGTCATCCAGCATTGCGTCAATCAGCGTGAACTGAACGTGGGGGTTGATGCGCGCCAGCGCAGCCCTTGCGGATTCCACTTTCGGCTGGCCCACCGTCGCGTCACTGTGCAGCGTCTGGCGCTGCAGGTTGGACACCGACACGGTATCGAAATCCAGCAGCGTCATCCTGCCCACGCCCGCCGCGGCAAGGTACTGCGCGGCGGCGCAGCCCAGCCCGCCCAGCCCGACGACCAGCACGCTGGCCGCCTTGAGCGCTTCCTGACCTTCGAAATCAAACCCGCGCAGCACGATCTGGCGGTTGTAGCGCATCATCTCCGGATCGCTCAGCTCCACCGTCATATCAACCTCCGAACAGGTGGTTAAAGCGTTCTATCTCAACCCATTCGCCGGCTTCCACGTTGCCGCGCTCGCGCTCCAGCACGATAAAGCAGTTGCCCAGGCTGAAGGAGCTGAAAATGTGTGAGCCCTGGTGCCCGGTGGTACTCACTTCGAGCTCGCCGTCCGCGTTGCGCGCCAGAATGCCGCGCTGAAAATCGAGACGACCCGGTGATTTTTTCAACCGCGTGGCGGCACGCACGCGCACGCGTTCCGGCAGCGGGCTGGCCTTGTTGCCGGAAAGCTTCGCCAGCAGCGGGATCGCCAACTGGTAGAAGGTGAGTGCCGCCGAGACCGGGTTACCCGGCAGGCCGCAGAACCAGCTGTGTGAAAGCTTGCCAAACGCAAACGGCTTGCCCGGCTTGATCGCCAGCTTCCAGAAGGCGATTTCGCCCAGCTCTTCAAGAAGGGTTTTGGTGTAATCCGCTTCGCCCACGGAGACGCCGCCGGAGCTGACGACCACATCGGCGGATTTATCCGCCTCGATAAACGCCGCGCGCAGTTTTTCCGGATCGTCTGGAATAATGCCGAGGTTAATCACCTCGCAGCCCAGCTGCTCCAGCATCAGGTGTACCGCCAGGCGGTTGGTATCGTAAATCTGGCCGTCCTGCAGCGGCTGGCCCGGAAGCTGCAGCTCGTCGCCGGTGGAGAAGACGGCGACGCGCACTTTGCGAATAACGTCGACTTCCGCGATGCCGAGCGAGGCCAGCACCGGCAGCTCCGCCACCGTCAGCCTTTGCCCGGCGGTAAAAACGGTCGCGCCGAGGGTAATGTCCTCGCCGGTACGGCGGATGTTCTGGCCTGCTTTGACGCTGGCGGTAAAACGCACGCCGTCGTCGGTCTGTTCGGTCTCTTCCTGCATTACCACGGCGTCGCAGCCGGCCGGAACCGGCGCGCCGGTCATGATGCGCACGCAGGTGCCCGCAGGCCATTCACCGCTAAACGGCTGACCCGCAAAGGCTTTACCCGCCACCGGCAGGGCGTTACCCGTCTTGAGATCCGCCAGGCGTACCGCGTAACCGTCCATCGCTGAGTTATCAAACCCCGGCACGTTAAGCGGAGAGACGATATCGCGCGCGGCAATACGGCCAAAACAGCGCACGAGGGGCAACGTCTCTACGTCATGCAACGGGGAAACTCGGTCAAGCATCTGCGTGAGTGCCGTCTCAAGCGGCATCAGTCCGGCGGTAAAATCCATGGTGGGCTCCTGCGGAGTAACAACGAAAGCGTCCATTATGGCAGAAAAGTGCGGCTAACTGTATGACCGAAGGGTGCACGCTTTACATCACTGTTACGTCTTTCTATATTCAAAAATCATCTGAAGTTTCGTCGACGATAATGATATTTATAGAAAAAGCCGCAAAACAGGCTAACGGGTGATGCGAATGGTTAATGCGGTAATCGCAATTCATGGTGGCGCCGGGGCAATCACCCGAGCACAGCTCAGTCCCGAGCAGGAAAAGCGCTACATCGACGCGCTGTACGCCATTGTGGAAACGGGCCAGAGAATGCTGGAAGCGGGCGAAAGCGCGCTGGACGTGGTCACCGAGGCGGTGCGCCTGCTGGAAGAGTGCCCGTTATTTAATGCGGGGATCGGTTCGGTCTTTACCCGGAATGAAACGCACGAGCTGGATGCCTGCGTGATGGACGGTATTACCCTGAAAGCGGGCGCCGTGGCGGGCGTCAGTCACCTGCGTAACCCGGTGCTGGCCGCGCGTCTGGTGATGGAAGAGAGTCCGCACGTGCTGCTGACGGGGGCCGGGGCGGAGACCTTTGCCTTTGAGCACGGGATGGAGCCGGTATCGCCCGATCTGTTTTCCACGGAAGCGCGCTATCAGCAGTTACTGGAAGCTCGTTCGGCGGGCATGACGCAGCTTGACCATACTGCGCCGCTGGATGAGCGCAGCAAAATGGGCACGGTCGGCGCGGTGGCACTTGATAAAGCCGGAAACCTCGCGGCGGCGACGTCAACGGGCGGGATGACCAACAAGCTGCCTGGACGCGTCGGCGACAGCCCGCTGCCGGGCGCCGGCTGCTATGCCAATAACGCGACGGCGGCGGTGTCGTGTACCGGCACCGGGGAAGTTTTTATTCGCGCCCTCGCGGCCTACGACATTACCGCGCTGATGGATTACGGCGGCTTAAGCCTGAGCGAGGCCTGCGAGCGCGTGGTGATGGAGAAACTGCCTGCCCTGGGCGGCGTCGGCGGACTCATTGCGGTGGATCGTGAGGGCAACGTGGCCCTGCCGTTCAACAGCGAAGGCATGTATCGCGCCTGGGGCTATGCCGGTGATGAGCCGAGCACGGGGATCTATCGTGAATAAGGGGGCAGCGCGTGCCGCACAGTGAAGAGCTGGACAACCGCGAAGTATTGGCTGTCCATCAGCTGAATATTGCGTTTCAGGAAGAGCGGCAGTTCTTCCCCGCAGTACAGAATTTATCGTTCACGCTCAGGCGCGGCGAGACGCTGGCGATTGTTGGCGAATCCGGTTCCGGGAAATCGGTCACCGCGCTGGCGCTGATGCGCCTGCTGGAACAGACGGGCGGGCAAATCAGCAGCGAGAAAATGCTCCTGCGCCGCCGTAACCGTCAGGTCATTGATTTAAATGAGCTGAGCGGTGCGCAGATGCAGGGCGTGCGCGGGGCGGATATTGCGATGATTTTCCAGGAGCCGATGACCTCTCTGAACCCGGTGTTCCCGGTCGGGGAGCAAATTGCCGAGTCTATCCGCCTGCATCAAGGGCTGAGCGGCGACGAAGCGCTCAAAGAGGCCCGACGGATGCTTGAGCTGGTGCGCATTCCGGAGGCGCAGGCCATTCTGGGCCGCTATCCGCATCAGCTTTCCGGCGGCATGCGCCAGCGGGTGATGATTGCCATGGCGCTCTCCTGCCGTCCGGCGGTGCTCATTGCCGACGAGCCGACAACGGCGCTGGACGTGACCATTCAGGCGCAGATCCTGCAGCTCATCAACGTGCTGCAGCAGGAGATGGAGATGGGGGTGATCTTTATCACCCACGATATGGGCGTGGTTGCCGATATCGCCGATCGCGTACTGGTGATGCATAAGGGCTGCGCGGTAGAAACCGGCCCGGTCGAGCAGATTTTTCACGCGCCCGCGCATCCTTACACCAAAGCACTGCTGGCGGCGGTCCCGCGCCTGGGGGCGATGAACGGCAGCGATCTGCCGCGCCGTTTTCCGCTGATTTCCCTCGAGGCGTCTGAGCTGCAGGAGGATGAGCGCGAGCAGGACACCGTGGTGCCGGGCAAGCCCATTCTGGAAGTACGAAATCTGGTCACTCGGTTTCCGCTGCGCAGCGGCGTGTTGAACCGGGTGAAGCGCGAAGTGCACGCGGTGGAAAACGTCAGCTTCGACCTCTGGCCGGGCGAAACGCTGGCGCTGGTGGGGGAGTCCGGCTGCGGTAAATCCACGACCGGGCGCGCGTTGCTCCGTCTGGTGGAATCTCAGGAGGGCAGCATTACCTTTAACGGCGAGCGCATTGATACCCTTCCGGACAGCAGGCTGCAGGCGGTGCGGCGGGATATTCAGTTTATTTTTCAGGATCCGTATGCCTCCCTCGATCCGCGCCATACGGTGGGATATTCGATCATGGAGCCGCTGCGGGTGCATAACCTGCTCGACGGCGAGGCGGCGCAGCGTCGCGTGGCGTGGCTGCTGGAGCGCGTTGGCCTGAAGCCGGAACACGCCTGGCGTTATCCGCACGAGTTTTCCGGCGGGCAGCGGCAGCGTATCTGCATCGCCCGCGCGCTGGCGCTGAACCCGAAAGTGGTGATTGCGGATGAATCCGTCTCTGCGCTGGATGTCTCTATTCGGGCGCAAATCATCAATCTGTTGCTGGATTTACAGCGGGATATGGGTATCGCCTTTCTGTTTATCTCGCACGACATGGCGGTGGTCGAGCGCATCAGCCATCGCGTGGCGGTGATGTTTATGGGGCAGATCGTGGAGATTGGGCCGCGAAGGGCAGTGTTCGAGAACCCGCAGCACCCGTACACCCGCAAGCTTATTGCGGCGGTTCCGGTTGCCGATCCCGCGCATCGTCACGGCCAGCGCGTGCTGCTGCAGGATGATATGCCGGGTAATATTCATAAACTCGGCGAGGCCGTGGAGCGCGTGACGCTTCGCGAGGTCGAGCCGGGTCATTTCGTCGCTCCCCCGCGTCAGGACAATGCTTTTTCGCGGTTATAACTTACAACAGGCAGGAGAACACAATGGTTACATTTGTAGCGCGTAGATGGTTGTTAGCCGCGAGCGTGACGGCAGCCCTGGCCGCTGCCCCCGCGTTCGCTGCCAAAGATGTGGTGGTTGCCGTCGGCTCCAATTTCACCACGCTCGATCCGTATGACGCCAACGACACGCTCTCTCAGGCGGTGGCGAAATCGTTCTACCAGGGCCTGTTCGGCCTGGATAAAGAGATGAAGCTCAAAAACGTGCTGGCGGAGGGGTACACCGTGTCCGACGACGGGCTGGTCTACACCATCAAGCTCAGAACCGGCGTGAAGTTCCAGGACGGGACAGACTTCAATGCGGAGGCGGTGAAGATTAACCTCGATCGCGCCAGCAATCCTGAAAACAGCCTCAAGCGCTATAACCTTTATAAAAACATCGCCAAAACCGAGGTGGTCGACCCGGCGACGGTAAAAATCACCCTGAAAGAGCCGTTCTCCGCGTTTATCAATATTCTGGCGCATCCGGCAACGGCGATGATTTCCCCTGCCGCGCTGCAGAAATACGGCAAAGAGATCGGTTTCCACCCTGTTGGCACCGGCCCTTACGAACTGCTCACCTGGAACCAGACCGATTTTGTGAAGGTGAAGAAGTTCGCGGGATACTGGCAGCAGGGGCTGCCGAAGCTGGATACCATCACCTGGCGCCCGGTGGTGGACAACAACACCCGCGCTGCGATGCTGCAAACCGGCGAGGCGCAGTTTGCCTTCCCGATCCCGTATGAGCAGGCCGCCATTTTGCAGAAAAACAGCAAGCTGGAGCTGGTCGCCAGCCCGTCGATCATGCAGCGCTACATCAGCATGAACGTCACGCAAAAGCCGTTCGATAACCCGAAGGTGCGCGAAGCTATTAACTATGCCATTAACCGTCAGGCGCTGGTGAAGGTCGCTTTTGCGGGCTATGCCACCCCGGCCACCGGCGTGCTGCCGCCGGCTATCGCCTATGCGCAAAGCTATCAGCCGTGGCCGTACGATCCGGCTAAAGCGCGCGAGCTGCTGAAAGAGGCGGGCTTCCCGAACGGTTTTAGCACCACGCTGTGGTCGTCGCATAATCACAGCACCGCCCAGAAGGTGCTGCAGTTTACCCAGCAGCAGCTGGCGCAGGTGGGTATCAAGGTACAGGTCACGGCAATGGATGCCGGACAGCGTGCGGCAGAAGTGGAGGGGAAAGGGCAGAAAGAGAGCGGCGTGCGGATGTTCTACACCGGCTGGTCGGCATCGACTGGTGAAGCCGACTGGGCGCTGTCGCCGCTGTTTGCCTCGCAGAACTGGCCGCCAACCCTGTTCAACACCGCGTTTTACAGCAATCCGCAGGTGGACAAAGACCTGGCCGATGCGCTGAAAACCACTAAACCGGACGAGAAAGCTCGTCTCTATAAGGACGCACAGGACATCATCTGGAAAGAGTCGCCGTGGGTGCCGCTGGTGGTGGAGAAGCTGGTGTCAGCCCATAACAAAGCGTTGACCGGGTTCTACATCATGCCTGATACGGGCTTTAGCTTTGACGATGCGGATTTAAAATAACGCCCATGCTGAATTATGTTTGTAAACGCCTGCTGGGGCTTATTCCGACGCTGCTGATTGTGGCGGTGCTGGTGTTTTTGTTTGTCCATATGCTGCCGGGCGATCCGGCGCGTCTGGTTGCCGGGCCCGAAGCGGATGCCACGGTCATTGAGCTGGTGCGTAAACAGCTGGGTCTTGACCAGCCTCTGTATATGCAGTTTCTGCACTATATTGGCAACGTTCTTCAGGGTGACTTTGGTATTTCGATGGTGTCGCGCCGTCCGGTGTCGGAGGAGATCGCCACCCGCTTTATGCCGACGTTCTGGTTGACGATTGCCAGCATGAGCTGGGCAGTCGTGTTTGGGCTTGGCGCCGGTATTGTCGCAGCCGTCTGGCGCAACCGCTGGCCGGACAAGCTCGGCATGGCGCTGGCGGTCACCGGCATCTCTTTCCCGGCGTTCGCGCTGGGGATGCTGCTGATGCAGATCTTCTCCGTTGAGCTGGGCTGGCTGCCCACCGTCGGGGCCGATACCTGGAAGCATTACATCCTGCCTTCCATGACGCTTGGTGCTGCCGTGTCGGCCGTGATGGCCCGCTTTACCCGCGCCTCGTTCGTTGACGTGCTGAGCGAAGATTATATTCGCACCGCGCGGGCGAAAGGGGTCAGCGAGAAGTGGGTCATTCTCAAGCACGGGTTCCGCAACGCGATGATCCCGGTGGTGACGATGATGGGGCTGCAGTTTGGCTTCCTGCTGGGCGGCTCTATCGTGGTGGAAAAGGTCTTCAACTGGCCGGGGCTGGGACGCCTGCTGGTCGATTCCGTCGAGATGCGCGACTACCCGGTGATTCAGGCGGAAGTCCTGCTTTTCTCGCTGGAATTTATTCTTATCAACTTAGTGGTGGACGTGCTCTACGCCGCCATTAACCCGGCCATCAGGTATAAGTAAGATGCGATTATTGAACTGGCGACGTCAGGCCGTTTTAAACGCGATGCCGGGGCTCAAACCGGACCACGTCCGCACCCCGTGGTCTGAATTCTGGCGGCGTTTTCGCCGTCAGCCGGTCGCGATGACCGCGGGGCTGTTTGTGCTGCTGCTTATTGCAGTGGCGGTGATTGCGCCGTGGGTGGCGCCATTTGATGCGGAAAACTATTTTGACTACGACCGTCTGAACGACGGACCGTCGATGCTGCACTGGTTCGGCGTGGACTCCCTCGGGCGCGATATCTTTAGCCGCGTGCTGGTCGGGGCGCAAATCTCGCTTGCCGCCGGGGTGTTCGCGGTGCTGATCGGCGCGGCCATCGGTACCGTGCTGGGGCTCGTTGCCGGATATTACGAAGGCTGGTGGGACCGCATCATCATGCGCATCTGCGACGTGCTGTTTGCTTTTCCCGGCATTCTGCTGGCGATTGCCGTGGTGGCGATCATGGGCAGCGGCATGGCCAACGTCATCATTGCGGTCGCGGTGTTTTCGATTCCGGCGTTTGCGCGCCTGGTGCGCGGCAACACGCTGGTGCTGAAACAGCAGACCTTTATAGAATCTGCCCGCAGCATGGGGGCCAGCGACGTCACCATCCTGTTCAGCCATATTCTGCCGGGTACGGTGTCGTCCATCGTGGTCTATTTCACCATGCGTATCGGCGTGTCGATTATCTCGGCGGCCAGCCTGTCGTTTTTAGGGTTGGGGGCTCAGCCTCCAACGCCGGAGTGGGGCGCGATGCTGAACGAGGCGAGGGCGGATATGGTGATTGCACCGCACGTGGCGATCTTCCCGAGCCTGGCAATTTTTCTGACCGTGCTGGCGTTTAACCTGCTGGGTGACGGTCTGCGCGACGCGCTGGATCCGAGGATTAAGGGATAGCGCAGTGAAATGTGCCGGGTGGCGGCTACGCCTTACCCGGCCTACAAAAGAGGAGCAGGAAGATTAAACCCGGCTACCCCACAGGTCATACTCGTCGGCGTTTTCAACCTTCACGCGAATAATATCACCTGGCTTAACGTTGGTTTCGCCATTCAGGTACACCGCGCCGTCGATTTCAGGGGCGTCCGCCATGCTGCGGCCAATCGCGCCTTCTTCGTCAACTTCGTCGATGATAACCATGATCTCGCGGCCCACTTTTTCCTGCAGACGCTCGGCAGAAATCTGCTGCTGCAGCTGCATGAAGCGGTTCCAGCGTTCTTCTTTCACCTCTTCCGGCACCTGGTCCGCCAGCTCGTTGGCGGTTGCGCCTTCTACCGGGCTGTACTTGAAGCAGCCGACGCGGTCCAGACGCGCTTCTTTCAGGAAGTCGAGCAGCATCTGGAAGTCTTCTTCGGTTTCACCCGGGAAGCCGACGATGAAGGTGGAGCGCAGGGTCAGGTCAGGGCAGATCTCACGCCACTGCTTGATGCGGGCCAGCTGGCGGTCAACGGAGCCAGGGCGCTTCATCAGCTTCAGGATACGCGGGCTCGCGTGCTGCAGCGGGATGTCCAGGTAGGGCAGAATTTTGCCTTCCGCCATCAGTGGGATGACATCGTCAACGTGCGGGTACGGGTAGACGTAGTGCAGGCGCGTCCAGATACCGAGTTTGGACAGCTGCTCGCACAGGCCAACCATGCTGGTTTTCACCGGCTCGCCGTTGTGGAAACCGGAGCGGTGCTTCACGTCCACGCCGTAGGCAGAGGTGTCCTGGGAGATGACCAGCAGCTCCTTCACGCCCGCGTCGGCCAGACGTTTGGCTTCCGCCAGCACTTCGCCAATCGGACGGCTCACCAGATCGCCACGCATGGATGGGATGATGCAGAAGGTGCAGCGATGGTTACAGCCTTCGGAAATTTTCAGGTACGCGTAGTGGCGCGGCGTCAGCTTCACGCCCTGTTCCGGCACCAGGCTCAGGAACGGGTTATGCTTTGGTTTTGGCACGTAGTGATGAACATGTTGCAGCACCTGCTCGTAGCTGTGCGGGCCGGTGATCTCCAGCACCTTCGGGTGCACTTCGCGGATCTGGTCTTCTTTCGCGCCCAGACAGCCGGTCACGATCACTTTACCGTTTTCCGTCAGGGCTTCACCGATGGCTTCCAGTGATTCCTGGACCGCGCTGTCGATAAACCCGCAGGTGTTAACGATCACCATATCGGCGTTGTCGTAGCTTGGCACCACGTCATAGCCCTCGGTGCGCAGTTCGGTCAGGATGCGTTCTGAATCCACCAGGTTTTTCGGGCAGCCCAGGGAGACGAAGCCGATTTTCGGCTGGTGCGTAACATTGCTCATAGGTTAAAAATTCATCAATTATGGAGTTATCAGGGCGGGATTTTACAGCGTATCGCGGGGGATTTATACACTCTTTGCAAGGTGGATGCGTCGGGCTGACGTTGTAACATTGTAAATAATGTTAATCAGTTAATAAAAATTGATCCCAGGTATTAAACTGTACAAAAAATGTACTTATCCTGACTATGCACCATGGCTGACAGAGGAGGAAAGAGCATGACCGTTGACAGACTAAAACGCGATCTGCTTAACAAGCTGATCAACGCCCGAATCGACCTGGCCGCGTACCTGCAGTTGAGGAAGGCAAAAGGGTATATGTCAGTCAGCGAAAGCGAACATCTGCGTGATAACCTGTTTGAACTGTGTAATTTCATGCGTGAAAAAGCACCGACCCTGAAGGCGAATTACGGCGAAAGTGAGCTGATCACGCTGCGCCGCGCCGCTGAGGTGCTCTCCATCGCCGGGGTATGTCTGATGAACGGACGCCACGACTGCCCGAACTTTATCGCCGTAAACGCGGAGAAGCTTGAAAACTGCCTGACAACGCTCTCTCTTTGCATCATGTGCCTGAACGAGCACGAGAAGCTTGAACAGCACTGATCCAGGGGGAGGCAACTCCCCCTTCTGCTTAAGCTTTTGTAAAAGTGCTAACGCGCCCGGACGCAGTGGCTAATCTTTATGCCATATGCCGATAAAGGAGTGCGTTATGCCTCGATCCTCGCTGATTTCCCTGCCTGTATTATTTATTCCGTTTTCACTTCTTGCTGCGCCAGAGGCGGTGAAGGTCGAGGTGCTGCAAAACAGACTCGATCACCCCTGGTCCCTGGCGTTCCTGCCGGATAATGACGGGCTGCTGGTGACCCTGAAGGGTGGTCAGCTCAAACGCTGGCAGACCGGAAAAGGGCTCTCCGATCCGATTGTAGGCGTGCCGAAGGTCTGGGCAAACGGTCAGGGAGGGTTGCTGGATGTGGTGCTTGCCCCGGATTTTGAGAAGTCGCGCCGCGTCTGGCTGAGCTACGCCGAGGCCGGGCATGACGGCAAAGCCGGCACGGCGGTAGGCTATGGCCGCCTGAGCGACGACTATTCCCGCATCGAGGGATTCCAGGTGGCGTTTCGCCAGATGCCGAAACTCTCAACCGGTAACCATTTTGGCGGGCGGCTGGTGTTCGACGGCAAAGGCTCTCTCTTTATTGGACTCGGCGAGAATAATCAGCGTCCGACGGCGCAGGATCTGGATAAATTGCAGGGTAAAGTGGTGCGCCTTACCGAAGACGGAAAAGTCCCGCCGGATAACCCCTTTGTGAATACCCCCGGTGCGCGACCCGAAATCTGGTCTTACGGCATTCGCAACCCGCAGGGGATGGCGATGAACCCCTGGAGCGACACGCTCTGGCTGAACGAGCACGGCCCGCGAGGCGGGGATGAGATCAACATTCCGGAGAAAGGAAAAAACTACGGCTGGCCGCTGGCGACGCACGGCATTAACTACAGCGGCCTGAAAATCCCGGAAGCCAAAGGCGAGCACGTTGAGGGAACCGAAAAACCGCTGTTCTTCTGGAAAGTCTCACCCGCGGTGAGCGGCATGGCGTTTTACAACAGCGACGTTTTCCCGCAGTGGAAAAACAAGCTGTTTATCGGCGCGCTGAAGGAGAAGGACGTGATCGTGCTGAGCGTGGACGGCAATAAGGTGACGGAGGACGGGCGCATTCTGGGCGACCGGGACCAGCGTATTCGCGACGTGCGGGTGGGGCCGGATGGGTATCTGTATGTCCTGACCGACGAGACGGACGGGCAACTGTTGAAAGTCAGCCCGTCCGGCGCGTAATCAGGTGACCGGGATCATTACCAAGTTGCGGTAAGCCGGGCGATCGCTCAGCTGTTTAAGCCAGCGCTCCAGGTGAGGGCGCGGCGTCCACTTCAGGCCCATATTGGTCAGGTTCCAGACGAACGGCGCCACGGCAATATCGCCCACGCCGAACGCCTCGCCGGAGAACCAGGCGTGCTTCGCCAGCTCGTCATCCATCATCGCAAACAGATTTTCGCAGGCATCCTGGGCGGCGTGAATTGCGGGATAATCGCGTTCGGCTTCCGGCGTGCGGATAAGCCCCATCAGGATCACGCGGTGGGTCGGGGACAGCGTCTGGTTCGCCCAGTCCATCCACTTTTCGCCCTGAGCGCGCCGGGCGGGATTCTCAACCCACAGGCGGCCCTGACCGTACTGCGCGGCGAGGTAACGCACAATGGTGTTGGACTCCCAAAGCGTCGCGTCTGTTTCATCATCGCGCAGCAGCGGCACCAGGCCGTTCGGGTTCATGGCCAGATAGTCGGCCTCTTTGTTCACGCCGAACGACATACCGGCCATAATTTGGTTGAACGGTAAATCCAGCTCCTCGAGCGTCCAGAGCACTTTCTTAACGTTGGTCGAGTTGTTCCTGCCCCAAAGCGTAATCATATTTACTCCTGATGAGATGTGAATCCGGGTCAGCTTTTGCCATGGTGAGATAAACCTAACAATTACGCAACAGAAGACAAAAAAATCGTCAGAATCAAAGCGTATCTGAATGTCATTGCATAAACTTTAATAACTTTACCCTCGTTGGGTTTCTTTAACCGTTTTAGTGCGCTATTACTCATCGCTTCTTGCGACACGGTGATGTGACGTAATTTTTGAATGGACACTCGGGTGGCATTTATGACGCGTAAAATGACTTCTCTGCGCAGCCTTGCGACAGGCTCTGCGCTCCTTTTCCTGTTTGCACCAACTCTCTACGCAGCTGAGCAGGCTGCGCCCGAAGCGCCGCCTGTGGACGCGCGCGCCTGGATCCTGATGGATTATTCCAGCGGTAAAGTGCTGGCGGAAGGTAATGCAGATGAGAAACTCGATCCGGCAAGCCTGACCAAAATCATGACCAGCTATGTGGTCGGCCAGGCGTTAAAAGCGGGCAAGATCAAGCTGGACGATATGGTCACCATCGGGAAGGATGCCTGGGCGACCGGCAACCCGGCGCTGCGGGGCTCTTCGGTGATGTTCCTGAAGCCTGGGGATCAGGTCTCCGTTTCCGATCTGAACAAAGGGGTAATTATTCAGTCGGGAAATGATGCATGCATCGCGCTGGCCGATTATGTTGCCGGCAGCCAGGATTCTTTCATTGGCTTGATGAATGGCTATGCGCAGAAACTGGGCTTAACCAACACCACGTTCAAAACGGTTCACGGTCTGGATTCGCCGGGACAGTTCAGTACCGCGCGCGACATGGCGCTGCTGGGGAAAGCGCTGATCCACGACGTGCCGGATGAATACGCCATCCATAAAGAGAAAGAGTTTACCTTCAATAAAATCCGTCAGCCGAACCGCAACCGACTGTTGTGGAGCAGCAACGTTAACGTGGACGGAATGAAAACCGGCACCACGGCGGGCGCGGGCTATAACCTGGTGGCCTCCGCGACCCAGGGCGACATGCGCCTGATTTCGGTAGTGCTGGGCACCAAAACCGACCGTATTCGCTTTAATGAGTCAGAAAAACTGCTGACGTGGGGCTTCCGCTTCTATGAAACCGTGACGCCGATTAAACCGGATGCCACGTTCGTCAGCCAGCGCGTCTGGTTTGGTGACAAGAGCGAAGTGAACCTGGGCGCGGGTGAGGCGGGCTCGGTGACCATTCCGCGTGGTCAGCTGAAAAACCTGAAGGCCAGCTACACCCTGACCGACCCGCAGCTCACCGCGCCACTGAAAAAAGGTCAGGTAGTCGGGACGATTGATTTCCAGCTAAACGGTAAATCAATTGAACAGCGTCCGTTAATTGTAATGGAAGCGGTCGAAGAGGGCGGCTTCTTCAGCCGGATGTGGGATTTCGTGATGATGAAATTCCACGGGTGGTTCGGCAGCTGGTTCAGCTAAACCTGATGGGTTTTCTCCCTCTCCCTGTGGGAGAGGGCTGGGGTGAGGGCATCAGACCGCACCCCTCTTAATACATCAATTTCACCTGCTGCGCCTTCGCGTGGGCCACAATCTCGTCGTCCGGGCGGCAGTCGCTAACGATGGCGTCGAACTGCGCCAGCTCGCCCATTCTTGCCGAACGGACCTTACCAAACTTGCTGTGATCGACCACCAGCACATGGTACTGCGCGGCGCTTAATGCCCAGTGCTTCACCGGTAGCTCTTCCAGGTTAAAGCAGGTCGCGCCCTGGCGCACGTTGACGCCCGCCGCGGAATAAAACGCGATATCCGGGCAGAGATTGCTGAGCGTGTCCTGCAGGTTGAGCGGCTTAAAGATGGCGTTGCTGGCGTGAAACTCGCCGCCGCACAGGATCACCCGGCACTCGGGTTTCTCCTGAAGCGCCAGAAAGGTGTTCAGGGAGTAGCACACGGCAGTAAAAGGAATGCTGCTGTCGATGGCCTCGATAATCCACGGCGTGGTGGTGCCGCAGTCAAAAAATAGCGTCTGGTGCGGCTGTACCAGCGAGGCTGCAAGCCGGGCGGCTTTGCGTTTCTCTTCCACCAGGCGCGTCTTCTGGTCGCTGATCAGATAATGGCTGGCGCTACGCGGCTCAAGCACAATATACCCGCCCAGCAGCACGACGGGCGCGCTTTCGCTGTTAAGATCCCGACGAATGGTCATCTCTGAGACGCCGAGGAGGTTGGCGGCTTCCTTAAGATGCAGCTTATCGCTGCGCTTCAGCGCCTGTAGCAGCTGAGCAATGCGGTCATCGCGACGTGTTTCCATAGTTCCTCGGGATAAAAAAGTGAACCCCCGCAGGGCGGGGGTTCAAGTGTAACCTGTCAGGTTGGGGTTAGTCACGTATCCAGCCTTTGCGGATCGGGATAGCGAAAATGGCGCGATAGAGTGATGACAGCGTGCGGTAGAGCGCTTCACCAAAGAGGCTCCACAGGATAGCCGCGCTCACGCAGCCAATCAGCCCGACCAGGAAGCCGCCCACCATATCCAGCGGCCAGTGGACGCCCAGGTAAACGCGAGACCAGGCGATGGCCACGGCGACCACCATCAGCACCGCACCAGACCACAGGCGATGCCAGAACAGGAAGGCTAGCGCAAAGGTGAAGATCACCGTACCGTGATCGCTCGGGAACGAGTCATCCGGCGCATGATGCAGGAAGGTATAGCCGACGTGATCGACAAACGGACGATCGTGCGGGAACGCGTGGCCCAGAATGTAGCTCACCAGGACGCTTACGCCGAGAGCCATCGCCACTTTGATTACCAGCTTGCGCTGTGCTTTTACCTGGCTACGAGGCCCCCACAGCCAGAGAATGGCTGCCAGCGCGGGCACGATACCGATCAGGTCTTTTGCCAGAAAGGTGGCAAAGTCGATCATCCACTCGGGCGAGGCCGGTGTGGCGTTGATCAGATAAAACAGCTGATAATTCAGATTCTCTAGCATAGCGTTATCACTCTTTAGCAAACCGGGTGGAAATCAGCCCGTAGACCACCACCTGGGAAAACCAGACCCACCACCCGGCCCACAGGTTGTGAGAGAAAAAATGCGCCCCGCGCATGACCTGACCGAAGCCCATCGCCAGACCTAACACCACGCCCAGCGCGACGAAGAACCAGGCGAGACGCGGACGTTCGCGCCAGAAGGCAAAAAACAGCCCCATCACCATAAAGCCGCTGGAGGCATGACCACCGGGGAAACAGCGCCCCGGACCGCTGTCAGCAGGAATGGCGCTGAACAGGGGGTAGGACACGGCCTTCCCGCCATATTCCACCAGGTCCCACGGACAGCTGTGATGGCTCATGCTCTTCAGCAGGCCTACCACCAGCGCGCCAACGCCCATCAGCAGCGCTGCCGTAACCAGCCTTGCGTTACGCTTGTAGGCGCCGTAAAACAGCGCCACGGCGCCTGAGGCGATGGCAATGTACTTCGCCAGTCGGTGGTTGAGCAGATCCAGCAGGTGGTCTTTCTGCAGCGGAAAGCTCTGCGTCGCCGCGTCATACCAAAAGCCGGTAATCCATCTGTCGAGCGCTTCATTGCGCGATAGCCACGTAAATACCACGGCAAGGGCAATCAGTATGAAAAGCTGATAACCATAAAAGCGGGACGGTAAGCGGTAAAGGCGTTTTGTCTTATTTGTCTGTAACTTAGACAATTCTGAACGGCTGGAGGTAAGTGCCATGATTTGGGGTCGTTGACGAGTAATGGGGCTATCATAAAAGTGTCAACTTAAGGAAACCTTAAACGAAGACGATATGTGCTTTATTTCTGTTTATCCTCGATAAATCACTATCTCGGGCTGCGGCATTTCATTACACTCGTCGCGATTTTGTCATTATAAAGAGATTGCATGTTAAACCGTTCTTCTTCTGGTTCACGTCTGGGTCGTCAGGCGTTGCTTTTCCCTCTGTGTCTGGTGCTCTACGAATTTTCTACCTATATCGGCAACGATATGATCCAGCCCGGTATGCTGGCCGTGGTGGCGCAGTACAACGCCGGAATCGAGTGGGTACCGACCTCCATGACCGCCTATCTGGCCGGCGGCATGTTTTTGCAGTGGCTGTTAGGCCCGCTGTCGGATCGTATTGGCCGCCGTCCTGTGATGCTGACGGGCGTGGTGTGGTTTATCGTCACCTGTCTTGCCACGCTGCTGGCGCAAAACATTGAACAATTTACCCTGCTGCGCTTCCTGCAGGGGGTGAGCCTGTGCTTTATCGGCGCCGTGGGGTATGCCGCCATTCAGGAATCGTTTGAAGAGGCGGTGTGTATCAAAATTACCGCGCTGATGGCGAACGTGGCGCTGATTGCCCCATTACTCGGGCCGCTGGTGGGTGCCGCGTGGGTGCATATGGCGCCATGGGAAGGGATGTTTGTGCTGTTTGCCGTTCTCGCCGCCATCGCGTTCTTTGGTCTGCACCGGGCGATGCCGGAAACGGCCACCCGCATCGGCGAGAAACTCTCGCTGAAAGAGCTGGGTCGGGATTATAAAGAAGTGCTGAAGAATGGCCGCTTTGTGGCGGGCGCGCTGGCGACCGGGTTCGTTAGCCTGCCGCTGCTGGCGTGGATCGCCCAGTCTCCGGTTATTATCATCAGCGGCGAAAAGCTCAGCAGCTATGAGTATGGTCTGCTGCAGGTGCCGATCTTTGGCGCGCTGATTATCGGGAACCTGGTGCTGGCACGTTTGACGTCACGCCGCACCGTGCGTTCGCTAATTATCATGGGCGGCTGGCCGATTGCGGCAGGGTTGATTCTGGCGGCGGTGGCGACCGTCGCGTCATCACACGCTTATCTGTGGATGACGGCGGGACTGAGCATCTACGCCTTCGGGATTGGCGTGGCCAACGCCGGTCTGGTGCGCCTGACGCTGTTCGCCAGCGAGATGAGTAAAGGCACGGTCTCCGCGGCGATGGGGATGCTCCAGATGCTGATTTTTACCGTAGGTATCGAGGTGAGCAAGCATGCCTACGCGATGGGCGGCAACGGGCTGTTCAGCCTGTTTAACCTCGCCAACGGCGTGCTGTGGGTTGCCCTGATGGTGGTGTTCCTGAAAGACAAACGCGTTGGAAACGCCCTGCAACCTTAATCTTTTTTCCCTCTCCCCTTTGGGGAGAGGGCCAGGGTGAGGGGCGAGGCCGCCAGACCGCTCGCGGTCAATTAAACGGCGCCTCCCCATCCAGCACCTTATCAATCACATCCAACACGCCTTCATCGTTATTGTGCGGCGCTTCAAAACGCGCCGCCGCTTTGATATGCGGTCTGGCATTAGCCATCGCAAAGCTGAACCCGGACTGGCGCAGCATCTCCACGTCGTTGCCGCTGTCGCCGAAGGCCACCACTTCGCTATCGGCTATGCCCCAGCGCTTTTGCAGGATCCGCAGGCCGTTTGCTTTGTGCACGCCGGGGATGATCAGGTCGATACTGCCGTGACCGGTGGTGACGGGCACCATGATGTCACTCAGCTTTTCATGCAGCAGCGCCTGAATACGCGGAATTTCATCGTCAGACACGTTGAGCCCGAACTTGAAGAAAATATCGTTCAGGTTGTCGAAATCGCTGACCATTTCCAGACGGTGATAGTACTTCGCCGCGATACCCTTAAAGCCTTCGTCATAGCACTTCAGCGTGTAGGCGCTGCTCTTCCCGCAGGCGATAATCTCAATGCCGGGAACGTCGCTTAACACGTTCGCAACGGTCTCGAAATGGGCTTTCGACAGTTCACCGTTAAAGACGTCTTCACCCTCACTTACGACCCAGCCGCCGTTTTCGGCGACGAATGAAATTTCATGCGCAATCTCCGGGAAAAAGGAGATCAGCTGGTAGAACTGGTTGCCGCTGGCGACCACGAAGCGAATGCCTTGCGCCTTCATGCGGGCGTACTGCGCCAGAAAGCGCGGACGATTGTAGGTCTTGGCATCGCTGAGGAATGTGCCATCCATGTCGACGGCAATCAGTTTAACGCTCATATCCCTTCTCCAGTGTCGTTTGATTCGTTTCCGGCTTTGCCACCGCGCGCGCCACCAGCGCCGCGATGATGACCAACCCTAACACCACCAGCATGGCGCTGCGCAGCCCGTAGTGCTCGCCGAGGAAGCCAAGCAGCGGCGGCCCGACCAGGAAGGCGAGATAGCCCGTGGTTGCCACCACGCTGACGCGCGTCGGGGCATCCGGGCCGGTATCGCTGGCGGCTGAAATGGTAAGCGGAAAGCCGAGCGACGCGCCCAGTCCCCAGAGGATCACCGAGACCCCGGCAATCCAGTCCACATCGACAAATATGATCATCGCGATACCCAGGCCGCCCAGCAGGGCGCTGGCGCGCACCACCGCTACACGGCTGTAGCGGTCGATAAACCAGCCGCCGGTGAAGCGCCCGATGGTCATCCCCAGCGTAAACCCGGCGTAGATCAGCGAGCCGGAGGTCGGGCTAAAGCCGTGACCGTCTACCATCAGCAGCGGCAGCCAGTCGTTGGCGGACCCTTCGGCGAAGGCCATAGCCAGCACCACCACGCCGATCAGCATCAACTGGAAGTCGCGGTAGAAGGGCAGCCCTTTTTCGGCCGAGTGCTGTTCGTCAGCGGAGTTCTTACCTGTGCCGTCCGGGATCGCCCGGATGCCGGTCAGAATCGGAATGATACACACCAGCGCTGCCAGCAGGATATGCAGATTGGCGCTCACGCCAGTGGCCGTCAGCGCCATTCCCACGCCCGCACCGGCCAGCGTGCCGAGGCTGTAAAAACCGTGCATCATCGGCAGCACGGTTTTGTTCATCTCACGCTCGACAGCCGCTCCTTCAACGTTGATGGCAACTTCCGCCGAACCGAAGCTGCCGCCAAATACCGTCAGCCCCAGCGCAAACAGCACCGGTGAGGCAAACCACAGCGCGACGCTGAGCACGATCATCCCGAATACCGCGAAGCACATGGTGGTGCGGATCACCGCCCGCGTACCGAAGCGCTTCACCAGCCACGCGGAGCAGAGGATGCCGCTCATGGAGCCTATCGACAGGCCAAACAGCACGATACCCATCTCAGCTGTAGAGACGGACAAAATGTCGCGAATGGCGGGGGTGCGCGTGGCCCAGGAGGCCATCAGCAGACCGGGAATAAAGAAGAACATAAACAGCGCCCACATGCGGAGCTGCAGGGCTTTGCGGGAAGAGGTCAGCGTCATTGGGGTAGCACCAGAAGTACAACAATAGCGACAACACTAGCAAGTTTGTGTACATTTGTACACAAACCAGGTGAGGAAATGATGAGCAGACCACCCAACGATCCGCATCGCCGGGAGAAAATCCTGCAGGCGACCCTCGACACCATTGCTGAACACGGTATTCACGCCGTCACGCACCGGAAAATCGCCACCTGCGCGGGCGTGCCGCTGGGGTCGATGACCTACTATTTCGACGGTATGGAGCCGCTGCTGGAGGAGGCCTTCACGTGGTTTACCCGCCAGATGTCGCAGCAGTACCGGGATTTCTTCGCGGGCGTCACCGGGCCGGAAATGGCGTGCGAATCCATTACCACTCTGATCCACAGCTCGCAGGTGACGACGCCGCACAACATGGCGCTGATGTATCAGCTTTACGCTTTTATGCACCGCAGCGCGGCGCTCAAAACGGTGATGCAGGACTGGATGAAGATGAGCCAGACAACGCTCGAGCAGTGGTTCGACCCGGTCACCACCCGCGCGCTGGATGCCTTTATTGAAGGAATGACGCTGCACTACGTCACCGACCGGGCGCCGCTATCCCGCGAAGAGATCCGGGCGATGGTGGGGAGAATTGCGGGCGAGGGGAACCCTTAGGTATCGCTCGCCCTGCCATTTTTACCTGCGCTCGATTTTATTCCCGCTGGCGTCAACCACCGCTTCGCCATCTTCTTTCGTAAATGCCCCTTTCTGTGCGTCCGGCAGGATGTCGAGGACGACTTCAGACGGGCGGCACAGGCGAGTGCCCAGCGGCGTCACGACGATCGGACGGTTAATCAGGATCGGGTATTGCAGCATAAAATCGATAAGCTGGTCGTCGGTGAAGCTGTCTTCGGCCAGGCCGAGCTGTTCGTAGGGCTCCACGTTTTTACGCAGCAGATCCCGCACCGAGATCCCCATATCGGCAATCAGGGTTGTCAGCTTATCGCGCGACGGCGGGGTTTCCAGATAGAGGATAATCTCTGGCTCCGTGCCGCTGTTGCGGATCATCTCCAGCGTGTTGCGCGACGTGCCGCAGGCGGGGTTGTGGTAGATAGTGATGTGGCTCATATCAGTGGCTCATTACAGTGTGAAGGAGAGACGTAGCGCCAGCGCGGCGAGCGTCACAAACAGGACCGGCAGCGTCATAATGATGCCCGTCCGGAAATAGTAGCCCCAGCTAATCGTCATGTTTTTCTGCGCCAGCACGTGAAGCCAGAGCAGGGTGGCAAGGCTGCCGATAGGCGTGATTTTCGGCCCCAAATCGCAGCCAATCACGTTGGCGTAAATCATTGCTTCCTTGATCAGTCCTGTCGCCGTACTGCCCTCAATGGAGAGCGCGCCAATCAGCACCGTGGGCATATTGTTCATTATGGATGACAGAAACGCGGTGATGAACCCGGTTCCCAGCGTGGTGGCCCACAGCCCTTGCCCGGCCAGGTTATTCAGTACGCCTGAGAGATATTCCGTCAGCCCGGCATTGCGCAGGCCATACACCACCAGATACATCCCCAGCGAGAAGATCACGATCTGCCACGGTGCGCCGCGCAGCACTTTTCCGGTATTTATCGCATGTCCGCGTTTTGCAACGGCAAACAAAACCAGCGCGCCCGCAGTCGCAATGGCGCTGACCGGAATACCCAGCGGTTCTAGCACAAAGAAACCGACGAGAAGAAGGAGCAGCACGATCCAGCCCGTTCTGAAGGTCGGGAGGTCGTGAATGGCCCGCGCGGGCTCACGCAGTTTTGCCAGGTCATATTCCGGGGGAATTTCCTTGCGGAAGAACAGATGGAGCATGGCCAGCGTTGCGGCAATCGCGGCGACATCAACGGGAATCATCACCGAAGCGTATTCGCTGAACCCCAGCGTGAAGAAGTCTGCCGAGACGATGTTGACCAGGTTCGACACAATCAGCGGCAGGCTGGCGGTATCGGCGATAAAACCTGCCGCCATCACAAATGCCAGCGTAGCCTGCTTGCTGAATCCCAGCGCCAGCAGCATGGCGATAACGATAGGGGTTAGGATCAGAGCCGCACCGTCATTGGCAAACAGCGCCGCCACGGCTGCGCCCAGCAGCACGATATACGTAAACAGCAATCTTCCGCGGCCGTTCCCCCAGCGGGCAACGTGCAGTGCCGCCCACTCGAAAAAGCCGGACTCATCCAGCAGCAGGCTGATGATGATGACGGCGATAAACGTTGCCGTGGCGTTCCAGACGATATTCCACACAACCGGAATATCGTTTACGTGAATAACGCCGCTGGCGAGCGCCAGTACGGCACCAATAGTCGCGCTCCAGCCGATGCTGAGCCCTCTGGGCTGCCAGATGACCAGTACCAGCGTAAACAGAAAAATAGCCCCTGCCAGAAACATCCTTTACTCCATTATATCTGTTTTTGTGAATGTGTTTTGCTTAGCACAAGCCCGGAAGTCGGTTTTTCAGCTTCATGCGCGTCTCTTCCCGCAGGCAGTTCCAGCTGTTGTCGATAATCGTTGCCGCCCACGCGGGCATGTTGGGAGAGAGACGGTAATAAACCCACTTACCCTCACGACGGTCGATAACCAGCCCGGACTCGCGCAGCAGCGCCATATGGCGGGAGACCTTCGGCTGCGATTCGGCTGTTGCGGCGCAGAGATCGCAGACGCACAGCTCGCCCGCTTCGCGGAGCAGCATGGCGATGGCGAGCCGCGTTTCGTCAGAGAGGGTTTTGAAGAGCTGGAGCGGGTGGAGCATGAGGGTTCCTGTCGGCGTGGCTTTTATATGCGTTTAATCATATATGTTTTAATGGTTGGAGAAAAGGTGAAATTGAGTAAGGGGAATTTCAGGCAACAAAAAACCCATCAACCTTGAACCAAAACGGCGGGGTTGATGGGCTCCACAAATTGGGGACATCAAAGAAAAGCAGTGGCACTAGTTATGACTGCCCCCTGATAAAAAAGTTCTGCGCGTAACGAAAATAATTTCACCACGCGCAAACTTAGGAGTTATCCGAGTCCCGGCCAGATGATAATGATCAGCGTACCCGCCAGCGTAAGCAGTACGTTAGCGATAGCGTACGTGCCTGCATACCCCAGCGCCGGGATGTTGCTGCGCGCGGTATCGCTGATGATTTCCATCGCAGGCGCACAGGTACGCGCGCCCATCATTGCCCCGAAGAGCAGGGCGCGGTTCATGCGCAGCACGTAGGCGCCGAACAGGAAGCAGATCACCACCGGCACCAGGCTGACGATAAGTCCGGAAACCAACATTTGCCAGCCGACGGCGCCCAGGCTGTGGCCAATGCCGCTGCCCGCGCTTAGGCCCACGCCCGCCATAAAGACCATCAGACCGAACTCTTTCACCATGTTCAGCGCGCCCTGCGGAATGTAGCCGAAGGTAGGATGGTTCGCTCGCAGGAAGCCTAGCATGATCCCGGCGAACAGCAGCCCGGCGGCGTTACCGATGCCGAAGCTAAAGTTGCTGAACTGGAAGGTGATCATGCCGATCATCAGGCCAACGATAAAGAAAGCGCAGAAGGCCAGCAGGTCGGTGACCTGGCTGTGAATGGAGATAAAGCCGATGCGGTCGGCCACGGTTTTCACGCGTCGGGCGTCGCCGCTGACCTGCAGCACGTCGCCTTTGTTGAGCACCACGTTGTCGTCGATAGGCATCTCAATCTGGCTGCGGATCACGCGGTTGAGGAAGCAGCCGTGGTCCGTCAGCTTCAGCTGCGCCAGGCGGCGGCCAACGGCGTTATGGTTTTTCACCACGATCTCTTCGGTGACGATACGCATGTCGAGCAGGTCGCGGTCGAACACCTCTTTGCCGTTACGGAAGCTCGGGTCGAGACGGGCGTGGGCGTCCGGGTAACCCACCAGCGCGATGTCGTCGCCCATCTGCAGAACCGCGTCGCCGTCCGGGTTCGCCAGAATGCCGTTGCGGCGGATACGTTCGATATAGCAGCCCGTCTGGCGGTAAATCCCCAGTTCGCGCAGATTTTTGCCGTCTGCCCATGCCACCAGCTCTGGCCCGACGCGATAGGCGCGGATCACCGGGAGATAGACTTTACGTTTGGAATCGGTATCCAGACCGCGCTCGCGGGCGATTTGCTGGGCGCTGGTCTGTAGATCCTGGTGCTGCAGTTTTGGCAGATAGCGTGCGCCAACGATCAGGCTCACCAGACCAATCAGATAGGTCAGGGCATAGCCCAGGCTCAGGTGGTCGAGTGCGGCAGAAAGCTGTGCGCCGGCCATGCCGGAATGACGCAGGGTATCACCGGCACCCACGAGCACGGGAGTGGAGGTCATGGAGCCTGCCAGCATACCGGCCGTTAACCCGATATCCCAGCCAAACAGTTTACCCAGTCCTAACGCGATCAGCAGCGCGCTGCCGACCATCACCAGCGCCAGCATCAGATAATTTTTGCCGTCGCGGAAGAAAATTGAAAAAAAGTTCGGTCCCGCTTCCACGCCAACACAAAAAATAAACAGCATAAAACCTAAGTTAAGCGCGTCCGTGTTAATGCTGAAGTGCTGCTGACCTAATAATAAGGAGACGACTAAAACGCCAATGGAATTACCAAGTTGAACTGAACCCAGGCGCAATTTACCCAGGCAAAGGCCCAGCGCCAGTACCACAAATAATAACAGGATGTAATTCCCATTTAACAAGTCTGCGACGTTTATATTCACGGAGGCTAACTTCTTGTTTACCAGTAAGTTGTTGAATGAAAGGACTATTTGGGCTACTGTTTTCTGGGTCAGGGAAAGGCGTTAACGCTCCCTGTTTCCTGCTTTATTCCCTAAAACATTAGCTGGCGTGTAGTTTAATCGCATTAGCTACTGACAGCTACCTATTATCGCATCACCCTGTGCGTACTTTGGCAAGGATTGCCGCATTGCTTTATCTGACTGGGCGTCTACCCGACGAAGCTGTATTTGATAGAGATAAGTCAGGAGGATAGTTTGAACATTAAACGAAACTGGGCGGGGGTGATCAGCTGCTTTTTGCTGTTTACCTTCGTGTGCATGTCGCTCGCTTTTAATCTGAAAGGGGCATTCAGGGCTGCCGGACACCCGGAGCTGGGGCTGCTCTTTTTTACCCTGCCGGGAGCGGCAGCCAGTTTTCTTTCCCGTAAAGGGGAAGTGGTCAAGCCGCTAATTGGCGCCATGCTGGCGGCACCGCTGTGTCTGCTGCTGATGCGCATGCTGTATGTTTCAACGCGAAGTTTCTGGCAGGAGCTGGCGTGGTTGATGAGCGCCGTATTCTGGTGCGCCCTTGGCGCGCTCTGCTACTTATTTGTGCGCAGTCTGCTTCAACGCCGACGGCACCACAAATAAAAACGCCCTCTCGGTGAGGGCGTCCTTTCATTACTGGGCAGCAAACAGGCCCAGGTGCTCTTTGGCGTAAGCTTCGAAGTCGGTGCAGCCGCCGATGTGTTTCTGATCGAGGAAGATCTGCGGTACGGTTTCAACCGGCTTACCGACGGTTTTTTCGAGATCCGCTTTCGTGATGCCTTCCGCGTGGATATCCACGTAGCGGAAGTTGAAGTCATCGCGCTCTTCGGTCAGTTTCTCAGCCAGCTCTTTCGCGCGCACACAGTAAGGGCACCCTGGACGACCAAAAATTACTGCAAACATTTCTCTCTCCTCAAAAAACAAGCCTGGCGGCGAATGACACGTATAGTGCCCCATAACCTGTCGTCATTAAAGAAGGTTTCGCCTGTCGTTATAATATCTATGAGCTATGTTTCGCCAATTACACCGCGCATATCATTGCCTATACTGGCTGCCATACGTATTAAGCAAGACAAAGAGAGACAAGATGACGCCAACCATAGACCTGCTCCTTTCCCATCGTTCCATTCGCCACTTCACCGATGAGCCGATTACCGATGCGCAGCGCGAAGCGATTATTAACAGCGCAAGGGCGACTTCAAGTTCCAGCTTCCTGCAGTGCAGCTCCATTATCCGCATTACCGACCCGGCCATGCGTGAACAACTGGTGACGCTGACCGGCGGGCAGAAGCATGTGGCTCAGGCAGCCGAGTTCTGGGTATTCTGCGCCGACTTTAACCGCCACCTGCAGATCTGCCCTGAGGCCGAGCTCGGGCTGGCCGAACAGCTGCTGTTGGGCGTGGTGGATACCGCGCTGATGGCGCAAAACGCCTTTACTGCGGCGGAGTCGCTGGGATTAGGCGGCGTCTACATCGGAGGCCTGCGTAACAACATTCAAAGCGTGACCGACCTGCTGAAGCTGCCAAAACACGTGCTGCCGCTGTTTGGCCTGTGTCTCGGCTGGCCGGCGGATAACCCGGATCTGAAGCCGCGTATTCCCGCGGCGATGCTGGTGCACGAAAACCACTACCAGCCGGTCGATCAGGACGTCCTGAATCAATACGATGAAGAGCTGGCGAACTACTACCTGACGCGCGGCAGCAATAACCGTCGCGACACCTGGACTGACCATATTCGCCGCACCATCATTAAAGAAAATCGCCCGTTTATTCTTGATTATCTGCACAAACAGGGCTGGGCTACGCGATAGTCCATTTATCCTGCGCCTGCCTGCGTATATGATACGCAGGCTTTTTCCATGTCTTCAGAGAGGTGCAGGGTGAAAATTGCCATATTGTCCCGGGATGGAACGCTCTATTCATGTAAGCGTCTTCGGGAAGCGGCGGCGAAACGCGGACATCAGGTTGAGATCCTCGACCCGATGTCCTGCTATATGAACATTGACCCTGCCGCCTCGTCGATTCACTACAAAGGCCGCAAGCTGCCTCACTTTGATGCGGTGATCCCCCGCATCGGCTCCCAGATAACCTTTTACGGCACCGCTGCATTGCGCCAGTTCGAGATGCTGGGCAGCTATCCGCTCAACGAATCCGTCGCCATTTCACGCGCCCGCGACAAGCTGCGCTCGCTGCAGCTGCTCGCGCGCCAGGGGATCGATCTTCCCGTCACCGGGATTGCCCATTCACCGGACGACACCAGCGATCTGATCGACATGGTGGGCGGTGCCCCTTTGGTGATCAAGCTGGTGGAAGGCACACAGGGCATCGGCGTGGTGCTGGCGGAGACGCGTCAGGCAGCGGAGAGCGTGATTGACGCCTTCCGCGGGCTGAATGCCCATATTCTGGTGCAGGAGTACATTGAAGAGGCCAAAGGGCGCGACATCCGGTGTTTCGTGGTGGGAAACGAGGTGGTGGCGGCCATCGAGCGCCAGGCCAAAGAGGGCGATTTCCGCTCTAACCTTCACCGCGGCGGCATTGCCAGAATCGCCGATATCAGCGACCAGGAGCGGGAAATTGCCGTCAAAGCGGCGCAGACTTTGGGGCTGGACGTGGCAGGCGTAGACCTGCTACGGGCGACGCGAGGGCCACTGGTTATGGAAGTGAACGCCTCGCCGGGGCTTGAAGGCGTGGAAAAAACCACAGGGGTCGATATTGCGGGTAAAATGATCTTATGGATCGAGCGTCATGCGACGCCGGGCTACTGTCTGAAAACGGGTGGTTAAATGGATTACCGCGCGCTTTTTAAGTACCCTATGCGAAGTTTTTATTAAAGAGGCTGCAACGCGATGGATTTACAGGTCGTACCTACACTGGATACGTTACGTCAATGGCTTGATGATGCCGGAATTACGTTTTTCGAATGCGATTCCTGCCAGGCGCTGCATCTGCCTCATATGCAGAATTTCGACGGCATTTTCGATGCCAAAATCGATCTGATTAACGACGTGATCCTTTTCTCCGCGCTGGCCGAAGTGAAGCCCTCTGCGCTGCTGGCGCTGGCTTCCGATCTGTCAGCGATTAACGCCAGTTCTTTGACGGTGAAAGCATTTCTCGACATACAGGATGATAATCTGCCAAAACTGGTCGTTTGCCAGTCTTTATTCTCCGGTGCCGGGCTGTCGTTCAAGCAGTTCTCATGGTTTATGCGCCTGAGCGAAGAGCAAATTTCGATGGTCATGATGGAAGCCAATGCACACCATCTGCTGTATAGCGCGGAAGATGATGCAGAGAATAATGATGCATCTCCCAATTTTCTTCACTAAGCCTGTCTGACTTTTGCGCAGTCGCTGCCATAGCGGCTGCAGAAGGCCATTTTTTCTGCTGCTTTTAACCTTTCTTTAAAGAATTATTCACCTCCCTGAAGGCCGTTTCGGCTTATCACGTAGACTTAACCTGCATAAAAAATTGATAAAAGGCGTTTTTTCGTCTGGGCTATAGCCGGGGACACGGGCTACAGTTATTCTTGCGATGCTTCAAAAAGCGAGCGGAAGCTGCCGGGTAAAGAGGTTTCTTTTTATTTTGAGCAGAGCGACAAACTATGCATGATTTTTGCATACATTCAGATTGCACAGTTTTAGTTCGTTTGTTAACGAGCTTTCAGAAGGAATAACACTATGATCGCCTTGAATAAAAAATGGTTATCGGGTCTGGTTGCGGGTGCTCTGATGGCCGTCTCTGCCGGCACGCTCGCTGCGGAACAAAAAACGCTGCACGTTTATAACTGGTCTGACTATATTGCGCCGGACACGGTGGCGAATTTTGAAAAAGAGACCGGCATTAAAGTCGTCTACGATGTGTTCGATTCCAACGAAGTGCTGGAAGGAAAACTGATGGCGGGCAGCACCGGGTTTGACCTCGTGGTGCCTTCCGCAAGCTTCCTCGAGCGTCAGCTGACGGCAGGCGTCTTCCAGCCGCTGGATAAGAGCAAGTTACCAAACTGGAAAAATCTCGATCCGGAAGTGCTGAAGCTGGTGGCCAAGCATGATCCGGACAACAAATACGCCATGCCTTACCTGTGGGCGACTACCGGTATCGGCTACAACGTCGATAAAGTCAAAGCCGCGCTGGGCCCGGACGTCAAGCTGGACAGCTGGGACGTGGTGCTGAAGCCGGAAAACCTTGAGAAGCTGAAAAGCTGCGGCGTCTCCTTCCTAGATGCGCCGGAAGAGATTTTCGCAACCGTGCTGAACTACCTGGGCAAAGATCCGAACAGCAATAAAGCCGATGATTACACTGGCCCGGCGACCGATCTGCTGCTGAAGCTGCGTCCAAACATTCGTTACTTCCACTCATCTCAGTACATCAACGACCTGGCGAACGGCGACATCTGCGTCGCGATCGGCTGGGCAGGGGACGTATGGCAGGCGGCTAACCGCGCGAAAGAGGCGAAAAACGGTGTGAACGTCTCCTACTTCATTCCGAAAGAGGGGGCGCTGGCCTTCTTCGACGTCTTCGCGATGCCGGCTGATGCGAAAAACAAAGATGAAGCGTATCAGTTCCTCAACTACCTGATGCGTCCTGAGGTGATCGCCCACATCAGCGACCACGTTTACTACGCGAACGGTAACAAGGCCTCCGTGCCGCTGGTGAGCGAAGAAATCCGTAATAACCCGGCTATCTATCCGCCAGCGGATGTGTTCGCCAAGCTCTTCACCCTGAAAGTCCAGGATCCAAAAATTGACCGCGTACGTACCCGTGCGTGGACCAAGGTGAAAAGCGGTAAATAACCCTTTGTTACAGGCCGGGCAAGCGAAGTGCCCCCGGCAACAGGCGCACCGTTCTGGTGCGCCTGCACCATGATTTGATTTCTGCCGGAGAGCACCCCGTGAATGACGCGATCCCCCGCCCGCAGGCGAAAGTCCGTAAAGCGCTGACCCCGCTTCTTGAAATTCGTAACCTCACCAAATCTTTCGATGGCCAGCATGCCGTGGACGACGTCAGCCTGACGATTTATAAAGGCGAGATTTTTGCTCTTCTGGGAGCTTCTGGCTGCGGTAAATCGACCCTGCTGCGTATGCTGGCCGGTTTTGAACAACCCACCGCCGGGCAGATCATGCTCGATGGCGTGGATCTGTCCAGCGTGCCGCCGTATCAGCGCCCGATTAACATGATGTTCCAGTCCTACGCGCTGTTCCCGCACATGACGGTGGAGCAGAACATCGCCTTTGGCCTGAAGCAGGACAAGCTGCCGAAGGCCGAAATTACCGCGCGCGTGGCCGAGATGCTGAGCCTGGTACACATGCAGGAGTTCGCGAAGCGTAAGCCGCATCAGCTGTCCGGCGGCCAGCGCCAGCGCGTGGCCCTGGCTCGCAGCCTGGCAAAACGCCCGAAACTGCTGCTGCTTGATGAGCCGATGGGGGCTCTGGATAAAAAGCTGCGCGACCGTATGCAGCTTGAAGTGGTCGATATCCTCGAGCGCGTGGGCGTGACCTGCGTGATGGTTACCCACGACCAGGAAGAAGCCATGACCATGGCCGGACGTATCGCCATCATGAACCGCGGGAAGTTCGTGCAGATTGGCGAGCCGGAAGAGATTTATGAGCATCCAACCACCCGCTACAGCGCGGAGTTCATCGGCTCGGTCAACGTCTTCGAAGGGCTGCTGAAAGATCGTCAGGAAGATGGTCTGGTCATCGAATCGCCGGGGCTGCAGCATCCGCTGAAGGTCGACCCGGATAACTCCGTGGTGGATAACGTGCCTGTCTACGTCGCGCTGCGTCCGGAGAAGATCATGCTCTGTGAGGATCCGCCTGCCGATGGCTATAACTTTGCCGTCGGTGAAGTGGTGCACATTGCCTATCTTGGCGACCTCTCCATCTATCACGTGCGCCTGAAAAGCGGGCAGATGCTCAGCGCGCAGTTACAGAACGAACATCGCTACCGCAAGGGGCAGCCGACCTGGGGCGACGAAGTGCGCCTGTGTTGGGATGCAGACAGTTGCGTTGTGCTGACGGTATAAGGAGCGGCCAATGAGTACACTTGAACCTCCAGCCCGCGCAGGCAAACCGGGCGGTTTTGCCCAGTGGCTGACGCGAATGCAGATGAAACACGGCCGCAAGCTGGTGATCGCCATGCCGTACGTGTGGCTGATCCTGCTGTTCCTGCTGCCGTTCCTGATTGTTTTCAAGATAAGCCTGGCGGAAATGGCGCGGGCAATCCCGCCTTACACCAACCTGCTGGACTGGGCCGACGGGCAGCTGACGCTGACCTTAAACCTGGGTAACTTCCTGCAGCTCACCGACGACCCGCTCTATTTCGAAGCCTATCTGCAGTCGCTGCAGGTGGCCGCCATCTCGACGCTCTGCTGTCTGGTGATGGGTTACCCGCTGGCGTGGGCGGTGGCGCACAGCAAGCCGTCGACCCGGAATATCCTGCTGCTGCTGGTAATTTTACCGTCGTGGACCTCGTTCCTGATCCGCGTTTACGCCTGGATGGGGATCCTGAAAAACAACGGCGTGCTGAACAACTTCCTGATGTGGCTCGGGGTTATCGATCAGCCCCTGACGATCCTGCACACCAACCTCGCGGTCTATATCGGTATTGTGTACGCCTATCTGCCGTTTATGGTGCTGCCAATCTACACGGCGCTGACCCGTATCGACTACTCGCTGGTGGAAGCGTCGCTCGATCTCGGTGCCCGTCCGCTAAAAACCTTCTTCAGCGTCATTGTCCCGCTGACTAAAGGCGGCATTATCGCCGGGTCGATGCTGGTCTTTATCCCGGCGGTGGGGGAGTTTGTGATCCCGGAACTGCTCGGCGGGCCTGATAGCATCATGATTGGCCGCGTGTTGTGGCAGGAGTTTTTCAATAACCGCGACTGGCCGGTGGCGTCAGCGGTGGCGATTATCATGTTACTGCTGCTGATCGTGCCGATCATGTGGTTCCACAAGCATCAGCAGAAACAGATGGGAGATCGCGGATGAACAACTTACCGGTAGTGCGCTCCCCGTGGCGAATCGCGATCCTGGTGATCGGCTTTACCTTCCTGTATGCGCCGATGCTTATGCTGGTGATCTATTCGTTTAACAGCTCCAAACTGGTGACGGTCTGGGCAGGCTGGTCGACGCGCTGGTACAGCGAGTTGTTCCACGATGATGCAATGATGAGCGCGGTGGGGCTGAGCCTGACCATTGCGGCGCTGGCGGCGACCATGGCGTCCGTGCTGGGCACGATCGCCGCGCTGGTGATGGTGCGCTTCGGGCGTTTTCGCGGTTCGAACGGCTTTGCCTTTATGATTACCGCCCCGCTGGTGATGCCGGACGTGATCACCGGTCTCGCGCTACTGCTGCTGTTCGTGGCCCTGGCGCACGCCATCGGCTGGCCGGCAGATCGCGGCATGCTCACCATCTGGCTGGCGCACGTCACTTTCTGTACGGCCTACGTAGCGGTAGTGATCTCCTCGCGCCTGCGCGAGCTGGATCGCTCCATTGAAGAGGCGGCGATGGATCTCGGCGCGACGCCGCTGAAGGTCTTTTTCATCATCACCCTGCCGATGATTATGCCGGCGGTGATCTCCGGCTGGCTGCTGGCGTTTACCCTGTCGCTCGACGATCTGGTGATCGCCAGCTTTGTTTCCGGCCCGGGGGCGACCACGCTGCCGATGCTGGTCTTCTCCAGCGTACGCATGGGGGTCAACCCGGAGATCAACGCCCTGGCTTCTATCATCCTCGGCGTGGTCGGAATTGTCGGATTTATCGCCTGGTATTTGATGGCGCGCGCGGAAAAACAGCGCGTGCGCGATATCCAGCGTGCAAGACGCGGCTGAAGGATTTAAAATTTCCAGTGATGTGCCGCGCATGACGCGGCACTGTTTTTCAGGGAAGTAAAACATTGGGATTATTAAAAAAATCACGTATTACGCACGCGCGTCCTAACGTACCTGCGCTGGTTCAGGTGGCGGCGCTCGCCATTATTATGATCCGCTGCCTGGACGTGCTGATGATTCTCAACACCCTGGGCGTGCGCGGCATCGGTGAATTCATTCACCGCAGCGTGCAGACGTGGAATCTGACGCTGGTCTTTTTGAGCAGCCTGGTGCTGGTGTTTATCGAGATCTACTGCGCGTTTTCGCTGGTTAAAGGGCGCAACTGGGCGCGATGGGTCTATCTGCTGACGCAAATTACCGCCGCAAGCTATCTGTGGGCCGCCTCGCTGGGGTATGGCTACCCGGAGCTGTTCAGCATCGCCGGTGAATCCAAACGCGAGATCCTGCGCGCGCTGTTTATGCAAAAACTGCCGGACATGCTGGTGCTCTTTCTACTCTTCGTTCCGGCTTCCAGTCGGAGATTCTTCCGCCTGCAATAATGTGTATAATCGCAGCCCTCGTGATTTTTAAGGTTTTCATATGCAGTGCGCACTCTATGACGCCGGACGCTGCCGCTCCTGTCAGTGGATAGAACAGCCGGTCCCTCAACAGCTCACCGCCAAAATGGCCGACCTGCAACAGCTGCTGGCAGAACACGCGGTGGGCGAGTGGTGCGCACCCGTCAGCGGCCCCGAACAGGGGTTTCGCAATAAAGCCAAAATGGTGGTCAGCGGCAGCGTAGAAAAACCGCTGCTGGGGATGCTGCACCGCGACGGCACGCCGGAAGACTTAACCGACTGCCCGCTGTATCCCGACTCGTTTGAGCCTGTCTTTGCCGCACTGAAACCGTTTATCGCGCGGGCGGGCTTAACGCCCTACAGCGTTGCCCGCAAGCGCGGCGAGCTGAAATACCTTCTGCTGACGGAAAGCCAGAAAGACGGCGGCATGATGCTGCGCTTCGTGCTGCGCTCTGAAACCAAGCTGGAGCAGCTGCGCGCGGCGCTGCCGTGGCTGCAGGCGCAGCTTCCGCAGCTGAAGGTCATTACGGCAAACATTCAGCCCGTGCATATGGCAATCATGGAAGGGGAGAAAGAGATTTTCTTCACCGACCAGCACGCGCTGGCCGAAAGCTTCAACGGGGTGCCGCTGTGGATCCGCCCGCAAAGCTTCTTCCAGACCAACCCGACCGTGGCAAGCAGCCTGTACGCCGCCGCCCGCGACTGGGTTCGTGCGTTGAACGTTCACCACATGTGGGATCTCTTCTGCGGCGTGGGCGGTTTTGGCCTGCACTGCGCCACGCCGGAGATGCAGCTCACCGGCATTGAGATCTCTGCCGAAGCGATTGCCTGCGCGAAGCAGTCCGCCGCCGAACTTGGGTTAACGAATCTGCACTTCCAGGCGCTCGACTCCACGCGGTTCGCGACCGGCCAGGGCAACGTGCCTGAGCTGGTGCTGGTCAACCCGCCGCGCCGCGGCATCGGCAATGCGCTGTGCGACTACCTGAGCCAGATGGCGCCAGAGTACATCATCTATTCCAGCTGCAACGCGCAGACCATGGCAAAAGACATTGCGCAACTACCGGGCTATCGCGTTGAACGCGTTCAGCTTTTTGATATGTTCCCGCACACCGCGCACTATGAAGTGCTGACGTTGCTCGTAAAATCTTAAACAAAATGTGAACTCTTCATCCCGGCGAAATCAGGTAAGCTTACGTCATAAGAAATGAATGAAGGCTTACCCATGAAGCAGATCCTGCTGGTGGAAGACGACCACGATATCGCGGCGCTTCTGCGACTCAATTTAGAAGACGAAGGCTACGCCATCACCCACGAACCCGACGGGGGCAAAGCCCTGCAGCGTCTTGAAGTCCAGACGTGGGACGCGGTGATCCTCGACCTGATGCTGCCCAGCGTTGACGGCCTGGAGATTTGCCGCCGCATCCGTCAGATGACGCGCTACCTGCCGGTGATCATCATCAGCGCCCGTAGCAGCGAAACCGACCGCATCACCGGGCTGGAAACCGGCGCCGATGACTATCTGGCAAAACCGTTCTCCGTGCAGGAGCTGATTGCGCGCATCAAAGCGCTGTTCCGTCGCCAGCAGGCGATGGGGCAGGCGCAAACCGACGGTCAAATTCAGGCTCACGGACTGACCATCGATCCGCTGGCGCGCAGCGTGCTGCTTCACGGCCAGGTGGTGGATCTCACCCCGCGCGAGTTCGAACTGCTCTACTTCTTTGCCCGTCATCCCGGCGAGGTGTTCTCCCGTCTGGCGCTGCTGGAGCAGGTCTGGGGCTACCAGCACGAAGGCTATGAGCACACCGTCAACACCCATATCAACCGCCTGCGCATCAAGATTGAGAAGGACGCCGCCGAGCCGGAGATTATTCGCACCGTCTGGGGCAAGGGCTATAAATTTGCGGAGCCAAATCATGATGCGCCGCTTTAGCCTGAGCCAGCGCCTGACGCTGCTCTTCATCCTGCTGATGATGCTCTGCGCCGCCGTTGCCTGCGCGGTACAGCTCTACAGCAGCATGCAGTACGGTAATGCGATGGTGCAGCGTTTGTCGGGCGGGCTGGCGCAGCAGATCGTTCAGCGCGAACCAATTCTGGACGCGCAGGGCAGGGTCGACAGCAGCGCGCTGAAACCGCTGTTTGGCCGGCTGATGACCTTTAATCCGAGCGTTGAGCTGTACGTTATCTCTCCTGACGGCGATATCCTCGCCGATGCCGCACCGCCGGGCCATATTCAGCGGCAAAAAATCGATCTGGCTCCGGTGCAGAGCTTCCTCAGCGGCACCGCCATGCCGGTGCTGGGCGACGATCCGCGCAGTCAAAATCAAAAAGTCTTTAGCGCCACGCCGCTGCGGCAGGACGGCGAGCTAAAAGGCTATCTGTACATTATTTTGCAGGGCGAGGAGTCAAATGCTCTTGCGGAGATGGCCTGGCATAAGGCGCTGTGGAGTACCGTCCTGTGGTCACTGCTGTGGGTCGCGCTGTTTGGCCTGCTGGCCGGTTTACTGGTCTGGTACTGGGTCACGCGCCCGGTTAAACAGCTGACGGTGGAAGTCGCCGGGCTGGAGCAGGACAGCATAAGCGCTATCAGACAGCTGGCGGCACAGACGCCGGACGCGGCGGCAAAAGATGAGGTGGCGATCCTGCGCAACAGTTTTATCGAGCTGGCGCGCAAAATCACCCAGCAGTGGGATCGGCTGGCCGACAGCGATCGCCAGCGCCGGGAGTTTATCGCCAATATTTCGCACGATCTCCGTACGCCGCTGACCTCGCTGCTGGGCTATCTCGAAACCCTGTCGCTCAAATCCGCCACGCTGACGCCGCAGGAGCACCAGCAGTATCTCGCCACCGCGCTGCGCCAGGGACAAAAGGTCCGTCATCTTTCGCAGCAGCTGTTTGAGCTGGCACGCCTGGAGTACGGCGGTATTAAACCCCAGCGCGAGCGGTTCGCGATGGGAGAGCTGATTTCCGACGTGGCGCAGAAGTTTGAGCTCACCGCCCGTACGCGAGAGGTCAACCTGCATATTGACGTGCCGGGGCCGTTGCCGCTGATAAACGCCGATGTGTCGATGATCGAGCGCGTAGTAACCAACCTGCTGGATAACGCGATGCGCCATACGCCTGGCGGCGGGGAAATTCGTCTGGCGGTGTGGCAGGAAAATGAACGGCTGCAGGTCGAAGTGTCCGATAGCGGAGCGGGCGTGGATGCCGCGCTGCGTGACGATCTGTTCCAGCGGCCGTCGGCGCTCAATACTCAGGCGTCGAGAGAGAATCGCGGCGGGTTAGGGCTGCTGATTGTTAAACGGATGCTGGAGCTGCACGGGGGTGGGATCAGGCTGATGGAGTCGGCGAGCGGAGCACGGTTCAGGTTCTTTGTGCCACTCTGAGAAATTGCCGGGTGGCGGCTTCGCCTTACCCGGCCTACAGACTACCACCCCCGTAGGCCGAGCCACCCGGCAAAAAAATCTTACTGCGGGAACCACTGCTCGCTAATTTTCTGGTAAGTACCGTCTGCTTTAATCGCTTTCAGCGCACCGTTCAGTTTTTCCAGCAGGGCTTTGTTATCCGGACGTACCGCGATACCCAGACCCGTGCCGAAGTACTGTGGATCGGTCACTTTCTCGGTAGCCGTGCCCAGCTGCGGATTGGTTTTCAGCCACTCGTTCACCACGGCGGTATCGCCGAAGACGCCGTCGATACGGCCATTTTTCAGGTCGATAATCGCGTTCTGGTAGCTGTCATAGGCCACGGTCTTCACTTCAGGATGTTTGTCCTGCAGGTATTTCTGATGCGTGGTGCCGTTTTCCATCCCGATGCGTTTGCCTTTCAGCTGATCGAAAGAGGTATAAGCGCCTTTCTTCGCAATCACCACCGCCGAGTTGGCGTAGTACGGGTCGGTGAACGCGACCTGCTTGCTGCGCTCAGGCGTGATGTCCATCCCGGAGATCACCGCGTCGTATTTTTTGAACTTCAGCGACGGGATCAGGCTGTCAAAAGCATGGTTAGTAAAGGTGCAGTCGGCCTGCATCTGTTTGCACAGCGCTTTCGCCAGATCGATATCGAAACCGACGATCTGGTTGCTGGCATCCAGCGATTCAAACGGTGGATAGGTGGCGGACACGCCGAAATTGATTTTATCAGCTGCGGATGCGCCAGCGGCGAAGGTGGCGAGTAATGCGGCCAGAACTAACTTTTTCATTGTAATGCTCCCGTCTGTCTTATTGATGCGCCGTGTCTGCGGCATGGATGTACAATGCCAGTTAATGAATTTATATGCAATAAAAATGATTAAGTATTATCTTTATCGCAAAAAAAAGCGGATAACCCATCAGGTTACCCGCTTCATGAATACCGTTTTATGCATTTTCGTGGTTAATTTCTGCGCTCAAACGCCAGCGCTTTACGCTCGATCAGGCGCATCATCAGCGTCAGCAGACCGTTCACCACCAGATAGACCACGCCCGCCGCGCCGAACACCATCACGTCATAGGTGCGTCCGTACAGCAGCTGTCCGTGACCCATCACTTCCATCAGGGTGATGGTGTAGGCCAGCGAGGTACTCTTGAATACCAGCACCACTTCGTTGGAATAGGAGGAGAGGGCGCGCTTAAAGGCGTACGGCAGCAGGATCGCCAGCGTGTCTTTCTTGCTCATGCCCAGCGCCCCGCAGGACTGCCACTGGCCTTCCGGGATGGCGCGGATCGCTCCGTAGAACAGCTGGGTGGTATAGGCCGCGCTGTTCAGCGAAAGGGCAATCAGGGCACACAGCCACGGCTCAGAGAGCAGATGCCAGATAACCGGATACTCCTGCAGCGACGGGAACTGGCCCGGGCCGTAGTAAATCAGGAAGATCTGCACCAGCAGCGGCGTACCGGTAAACAGGGTGATGTACCCGCGCACAATCCACACCAGCACCGGCGTTTTCAGCGTCAGGATGATGGTGAAGATAAGGGCCAGGATCAGCGCCACGATAATGGACGCCACGGTCAGCGTCAGGCTGGTATGCAGCCCTTTCATCAACTCGGGGAAATATTCAAGCATCAGCCTGGTCTCCGTTCAAAGCGCGTCGCACGCAGGTCAATACGCTTGAGGATGTACTGACTGAGCAACGTGATCACCAGGTAGATCGCCGCCGCCACAATGTACCAGGTAAAGGGCTCCTGAGTACGGGTGGCGATGCTTTTGGTTTGCAGCATTAAATCATTGACGCTAATCAGGCTCACCAGCGCGGTATCTTTCAGCAGCACCAGCCACTGGTTGCCGAGACCCGGCAGGGCATGACGCCACATCTGCGGCATCACCAGACGGAAGAAGATGGCTGATTTCGACAGACCTAACGCCTGACCCGACTCCCATTGACCCTGCGGCACGGCTTTCAGCGCACCGCGCAGGGTTTGCGACGCGTACGCGGAGTAGAGCAGGGAGAGGGCAATCACGCCGCACAGGAACGGGCTGACGTCGAAGTTTTCGATCTGCATCTGCACCGGGATCTGCGCAAAGCCGAGATTAATCGTGAAGCCGTCCGACAGCGTGAGCAGCAGCTGCGAGGAGCCGAAATAGATGAACAGGACCACCAGAATTTCCGGTAGCCCACGCAGCACGGTGACCAGCGCGGAGCCTGTCCAGGCGACGGGGAACCATTTCGCGGATTCCCACACCGCAAAGAACATCGCCAGCACGAGGCCGATAATCAGTGCGCAAACGGCAAGGCCGACGGTCATCCCGGCGGCGCTTGCTAAAGGAAAAATTTCATTCATCAGGAATTACTTCTGGAACCATTTTTTGTAGATGGTTTCGTAGGTGCCGTCTTTCTTCACTTTTTCCAGCGCAGCGTTGAATTTCTGCTGTAGCTCAGTGTTGCCCTGACGAACGGCAATCCCCAGACCGGTACCGAAATAATCCTTATCGGTCACTTTGTCGCCCACTGGCGCCAGCTTGTCGTTAGCTTTCAGCCACTCGGTCACTACCGCGGTATCACCGAAAACGCCGTCGATACGGCCATTCTGCAGATCCAGCTTGGCGTTCTGGTAGCTGTCATACGGAACGGTGGTGATTTCCGGATGCTTATCCATGATGAATTTCTGGTGGGTGGTACCGTTCTGCACGCCCACTTTTTTGCCTTTCAGCTGATCGACAGAGGTGAATTTGCCTTTCTGACCAATAAACAGGGCGGAGTTGTCGTAGTAAGGGGTGGTGAACAGCACCTGCTTTTCACGCTCAGGGGTGATGTCTATACCGGCCATTACGGCGTCGATACGGCGGAACTTCAGGCTTGGGATCAGGCTGTCGAACGCCTGGTTGCTGAAGGTACAGGTTGCATCGATCTCTTTACACAGGGCGTTAGCCAGGTCCACGTCGAAGCCAACAATTTTGTTGTTCGCATCGATGGACTCAAACGGAGGGTAAGAGGCTTCCGTAGCAAAACGAATGGTCTGAGCTGCGGTAGCGGAAAGGGTAACGCCAGCAAGCAGCACGGCAAGTAATACTTTTTTCATTATATTTCCCCTGACACAATCAATGAGATAAATAGTTTTTGAAGGCATCGGTTTGCGGGTTAGCGAAGCAGCTCGCATCACCTTGCTCAACGATATACCCGTTTTCCATGTAGACCACACGGCTGGCGGTTTTGCGCGCCACTTCCACTTCATGGGTGACGATAACCTGCGTAATGTTGGTTTCCGCCAGCTCGCGAATGATGCTCACGATCTGGGCGGTGATTTCCGGATCCAGCGCCGCGGTCGGTTCATCAAACAGCAGTACCGCGGGCTCCATCATCAGCGCACGGGCAATGGCCACACGCTGCTGCTGACCGCCGGACAGGTGCAGCGGGTAGCGGTCGCTGTAGGGCTTAAGGCGCAGACGATCCAGCAGCTTTTCAGCACGGGCGATCGCCTGATCCTTGCTTAACCCCAGCACGCGGCACGGGGCTTCAATCAGGTTCTGCAGCACGGTCAGGTGCGGCCAGAGATTGTATTGCTGGAAGACCATGCCGACGTTTTGACGCAGCTCGCGAATCGCTTTATCAGACGGCGTCTTTGCGAAATCAAAGTGGTTACCGGCAATCGCCAGCGTACCTGAACGGGGCATTTCAAGCAGATTAAGGACGCGCAGAAGGGAGCTTTTGCCTGCACCGCTTGGGCCAAGCAAAACCAGCGTTTCGCCTTCCGGGCAGTTCAGCGTGATGTCAAACAGCGCCTGGTGTGCGCCGTAGAAGCAGTTAATGCCGTTTAGTTTAATACTCATCGGGGCAGTCTTTACTCATCCAGGCAATCTATAGCAATTGAGGCCGCAGATAGTACCGTTGACAGAATAGTTATGCAATATTTCTGCGTTAAAAGTTAAATATAACCCGTATTTCCTCTTAAACATAGCACAAAATAGCGAACGGCAAGGTCGGCGAGTATAAATGTCGGCATTCCGCAAGAAATGCCGCACATTTTACGGGGGTTACCAGGTTATATCGGCGGGTTTAGCGATTTTCAATCGACTGGCGCAGCGTGCCTGCCGGGGCATGAACGCTGCCGCCCACGTAGCGCACGTCGTCTACCGCCCAGCACTGTCCTTCACGGATCATCAGCACTTCATCCTGCCAGGTTTGGGTTCCCTGCGTCAGCTTCACGCGCAGCGGAATATTGCGGGCATCCGTGTTCGGAATGGTTGACGCGCTCGCCACTTCGGCGCTGTCCGGCAGCGTGGCGCGGCTGGAGAACGGATCGGATTTCAGTAGGGCGTTATGCTGAGGATCGCGGGTGGCATCGTTAAGCAGTTTTGCCAGACCATCGCTCAGATACGGGCGCAGGCCGGTGAGATCGTTGCTGCGGTGCTGAATGCGATAATCATAGAACTGCTGCGCCACGGTGTCCGGGCCGCCCTCAATGCAGGGGCCGCTGCGGGTACCGATATCCTTAAAGGCAGGCGTGACCGTGGTAGTACAGGCGCTGAGCACCAGCGCGCAGGGCACTAAAAGTGTTAAAGCTGAATAGCGCATGTTGATTTCCTTATTTATTAACTATCCTTTCAATCATAGCGTAACGAACCGATAATGCTGTGCCTAAGGCATTGAACGCTAAAGAAGGAGAGAAACCATGCAGTTTTCAACAACGCCAACCCTGGAAGGGCAGACTATCACCGAGTACTGCGGCGTGGTCACCGGCGAAGCGATTCTCGGCGCGAATATCTTCCGTGACTTTTTTGCCGGCATCCGCGATATCGTTGGCGGCCGCTCGGGCGCATATGAAAAAGAGCTGCGTAAAGCGCGTGAAATCGCCTTTAAAGAGCTTGGCGAGCAGGCGGAAGCCCTCGGCGCTGATGCGGTCGTGGGGATTGATATCGATTACGAAACGGTCGGGAAAGATGGCAGCATGCTGATGGTGAGCGTAAGCGGTACGGCGGTGAAAACCCTGAGATGAGGCGTTCGTTTGCCGCGCTGCTGCTGGCGCTGCTGCTGGCAGGATGCGCCACGGAAAAAGGGGTTATCGACAAAGGCGCCTACGAGCTGGATACGCGTCATCAGGCTCAGGCGGCTTATCCGCGCATCAAGGTGCTGGTGATCCACTACACCGCGGATGATTTTGACAGCTCGCTGGCCACGCTGACGGATAAAAACGTCAGCTCTCACTATTTGATCCCTGCCAGGCCTCCCGCACCGGACGGTAAGCCGCGCATCTGGCAGCTGGTACCCGAGAGCGAACTAGCCTGGCATGCGGGCATCAGCTTCTGGCGCGGCACCAACCGCATCAATGATACGTCTGTCGGCATTGAGCTGGAGAACCGTGGCTGGCAAAAAACGTCGGGCGTTAAGCGCTTTACCCCTTTTGAGCCAGCGCAGATTGCGGCGCTGGTGCCGCTCGCCAAAGACATTATCACCCGCTACAACATCAAACCTGAAAATGTGGTGGCCCATTCTGATATCGCCCCGCAGCGCAAAGACGATCCCGGCCCGCTGTTCCCCTGGCGTCAGCTGGCGCTGCAGGGGATTGGCGCATGGCCCGACCCGGCGCGGGTGGCGTTTTACCTGAACGGCAAGCCGCGAGATGAGCTTGTGGAGCCGAAGGTGCTGCTCGATCTGCTGGCGCGCTACGGCTATGAGGTGACCGATAAGATGACGAACGCACAGCAGAAGCGCGTGATCGTCGCGTTTCAGATGCATTTTCGCCCGGCGCGCTGGGACGGCGTGGCCGATCGCGAAACGCTGGCTATCGCGGAGGCGCTGTTAGAGCGCTACGGGCAGGGTTAATCCTTCGGGTTACCCGACTCCACTTCTATACGGTCTCCTTTTGGACTAATTTTCTAATCACATTCGCGGAGTAAATGTTTATAGTTTCCTCAGTCGAAATTACTCGCTAACGTGTTTGACAATATATCAGCACGCGAAATCAGAAATACTGATGTGCTGACGTCTTAGCTTTATTTACATTTATTAAATGGACTACGCATTTATGCGCTGTGATTGCACACGTTCACCTTTTTCAATTTAATATTAATGGGTATAACTATGTTAAGTATCTACAGTAAAAATAGCCGTCCACAAGAAGAACTTGACGCCATTATCGCGGCAACTGAAGGTTTTGAAGAAAGAACCTTACGCAAATGGCAGCGTATCAGTACCGAGAATAACGAAGATATTCATTTTATCATTAGCGGTGAAGTTGAATTCCGCCGCAAGTCGGATGAACTGTGTGTATTCACCTTACATAATAAATGTATTTTCGGTCTCTCCTCTATTTATTACAATTCAGCGCATATGTACGGCCTGGTTCGTGCCAATACCGTGGTGCGCACTATTAAAAAAGATGATTTTTTCCGTCTGATGAGCGAAAAAAACCTGTGGGAAGCCTTGAGCAAAGTCCTCTCCTGGTATATTTGCATGCTCAGCAAACGTGACGAAGTGCTCGTCGCCCGCAGCGCGTACTCGATTGTTCGCGAGTTCTTGCTGGAAATTAACGAACTGATGGTGCACCATCAGCACGATATTAATATTTACGACTATATTCAGGAATATACCAGCCTTGCCCGCAGCACCATTATTAAAATCCTCGCTGACCTGAAAAAAGGTAATTATATTCAGGTTGATAAAGGTCGTCTGATGTATTTGTCGACACTGCCAGAGAAATATTAATCGCTTTTTACCTCCCCTTTTAACTGGAAGAGGGACTATGTGTCAGTGAATTATTTGCCTGCGTTCCTGCCGTGGTTTCTTCCACGGGGGACGTGGGTATTTTCCCTTGCGAATAATCTTTTTCCTGCTCTTTTAACGCCTTCATCAATAATGCCTTGATTGCCCCATCATCAAGTGTGTGACTGGTATTATCCTGTTCGGGAGTAGCAGAAACGTTCATTTCGGTCCCTGGCAATGTATCTCGGGATATATCATGCGGTAATTCACCGTCTGGCGCCTGCTGCCAGTCGGTATCGCCGCTATCAATTGGCATCTCCTGCAGCGGCGGCATCTCTTTTGTCATCGGTTCTTGCTTTGCTTCAGGCTGCGGGAACGGTTTACTGACATAGACATAATGCATGTCCGATAGCTTCGTTTCTGGCTTAACGGCGCTCGTTTTTATTGGCTCTGGTGCCGGATGGCGCAGATCCCAGTAAAGATGAGCATAGAGTCCCGCAGCGATCGTCATCACTATTCCCACCACCCAGATCAGGGTGGCACTGACCATTTTTTTCAGCGAGGGGCGCCGGTAAGAAAACCAGACCGGTGCGTTCAGGGTATAGCTGCGCTGGGCAGCCAGAGTAATCGTCGACATTATAAATGCTTCTCCTGCGCGGTGGGGGTCGCAGATATATTTGCGGACTGAATAAGCACGCTTGGCGTAGTCCTGGTTTCACGCATTAACTGCATCAATGTCTCTTCACCCGCAATCCCGTCCACATGCAGATGCATTTTCTGCTGAAACTCGCGGGTACGTTGCATCAGTTCCGCCGTCCACACTTTTGCGTGGGTTTCGGGCAGATTCATCGCCAGGCTGAGCTGCTGATCCATCCAGCCCAGATCTTTGGCGCTGCTTTCAGCGCTCACGGCATCTTTCCCCTGCGGCGTAAGGCGGTGCAATAGGGTGTAATTGCCCGTTGCATGCTGGTTAAACCATTTGCGGCTCACCTGCCAGGTGCGATTATTCATCAGCAGATCCAGCGAGTTATCATCTACTCTGGCCACCACGGCATAGTTCAGGTGATCGCCTGTTCTGATCTCGCCGATCCACGGGTAACCCTCTTTTGCCAGCTCCTCGAGCGGAGCGCTGCCCTCCTTACACATCAGGTTGACCCGCCCGGCGTTCTGGCAGAGCGCCTCTTCCATCGTGGCGTCATAACCCCACATGGTATAGAGCTGATTCATCGCATCGGGCTTATTCACCACTTCATTCTCAATAACCGGCACCACTGGGGCGTCGGTTTTTGGGGTCTGCGGTTTCCAGCTTGCCATCACGGGCAGCTGTACCGGCAGTCTGGCGGTAATGGCGGGCATCAATGTCCAGCCGCAGGCGGCAAACAGTACAGAGGCAAAAAGGCCCATAACGGCAAGGCGTTTGCCCTTCGGTTTTGCCGGCAGAACTTCTCCTGCGGCGAGTCGCAGATGGCGCGGCGATACCTGCGCTGAACGTTCGGTCCAGGCGGCGAGCATCGCAAGGTGCGCCAGCTCGTTGAGTTTACTTACCTGTCCTTTGGTCAGAACATGCATCTTGCGCACGCGGGCCCGGGTGAACGGCGTCGCGTCGCTGCCATGCGCTTCACACTGGGCCTGAACATAGCTCATGGACTCGCGGCAGGTGAGAGGCCGGAGCATGTGATGCGTATGAAGAGATTCACGCAACCCGGACTGCTGGAGGGCGGCTTCCTGGTCGGCCGATCCCATCAGCACAACCGACAGAGGCACATCCAGCTCCTGCGCGCGGGTTAACAAAACGGACAGTGCGTCATGGCAATTCGCTTTCATCGACTGAATATGCGAGATGACCAGCACTTTACGTGAGGTTTTGCGGGACAACATCTCGTCCTGCAACTGACGCAGCACAGCATCAATAGCCTGGATCCGGGTTTTGCTCTCTTTAGTGGTGGTGTTGAGTTTATAGAGCAGGCCGCTGGCGCTGAGTTTCGGGAAGGCGTTAATGGCAATCAGCGTGCCGTCATGCTTTTTAAGCGCATCGCAAAACTGCGAGGTGAGATAGCTGTCGTCGCTAAAGAGCGCAGTAACGCCTGTTGTCTGGCACTTCTCTTTCAGCAAACCGAACACATCCTGATGATACGGAACAAAAAAATCACCTGGCATCCGGCTGATAGTCCGGAAAGGCTGGGTAGTGAAATTAAAATGGCGCATATACATAGCGTATTACCGTCTCTTTCATTCATAACAAGGAGACGGAAAAGTAAAGGATACGGGCGGAAGGGGCAATTTGAATGCAGGATAAAAATATTCGGCCTGCGCTTTTAGCATAGGTTTATTTAACGTTCAATCTTTTTCTAAATTATTGTTGGCGGAAGTATAAATGGGCGGGGGATAGGGAACTCATTAGTATTTACGCCACTTACTCATACAGCCCTGTGCTGTGAATTACTGACTGGCAGAAAGGCTCGTTAAAAAATGCGGATGTCATTTGTTAATCAATTGATTATGCCCTGCGTCATGTTTGTGCTGCTCATTTTCTGCGGCCAGCAAGGGTATATGGTTTATAAAGATTATAAGAAAGTTACGAACAGATTGTCTGATCCAAAGCAGAAGATGCAAAAAAAAAGTCATGATGAAACTCAGTTTGTACTTTTTACGCCGGCGGTGATGCCAGCGAAACAGCCAGCGGCGTTGAAAAAGCCGCTCAGTGCGGAAATCGAAGGTATTCTCAGCAGCGACGAAGCCTGGCTGTCCTTTGCGGTGATAAAAACCCCCTCCGGACAAAAGAGCTATCGCGAGGGCGAAATGCTCGCCGGTTTTGACAATGCCTATATTGCCGAAATTCATCCCGATAATGTGGTGGTGAATTATGAAGGCGCACCGCAGGTTATTTCACTTAAAAAACCAGACTATTTTAAAGGCGGCGTTGACAGCAGCCCGGTAACCAAATCGAAGAAAGATGCAGGATTGGATAATCTGCATCTGGATGATTATCTGGTGTTAAAACCATTAATCGAGAAAGGCCAGCTGGAAGGCTACAACATTAATCCACGCAATGCGTCTCCTTTCTACAGCCATGCTGGCCTGGAAAAAGGTGATGTAGTGGTAAAAGTTGACGATGTGGATATGACTAAAGAGGCGCAGGCAAAAGAGATCGTTGCCCGCTGGTCAAAAATGAAAGAGGCGGATGTCATTATTCGGCGTCACGCTCACCTTGAAAATATTCGGGTCAATGTTCTAAACAATTAATAAGTGTACAGACATGAAGAAATTTCCATGGGCGTGCGTAGCGCTGACCGCATTGTCATTATATTCCGGTTCGCTGTTCGCGGCGAACTTTAGCGCCAGTTTTAAAAATACCGATGTCCGCGAATTTATCGATACCGTCGGGCGTAACCTCAATAAAACCATTCTGGTCGATCCTTCCGTTCAGGGAACGGTGTCGGTCCGTACCTACAACGTGCTGACGGAAGAGGAATATTATCAGTTCTTCCTGAGCGTGCTGGATCTCTATGGTCTGTCGGTGATCCCGATGGATAACGGGATGGTGAAAGTCGTGCGCTCTTCGGTGGCCCGCATGTCGGGCGCACCGATTGCCGACAGCAAAAACCCCGGCAAAGGCGACGAAATCATCACCCGCGTGGTGCGGATGGAGAACGTCCCGGTACGTGAGCTGGCCCCCCTTTTGCGTCAGTTGAACGACGCCTCCGGCATCGGCAACGTGGTTCATTTTGAACCGTCAAACGTGCTGTTGTTAACCGGCAAAGCCTCGGTGGTAAACCGCCTGGTCGATCTGGTGCAGCGAGTGGATCAAAGCGGCGTCCAGCGCCGTGAAATCGTGCCACTGCGTTTTGCCTCGGCCAAAGATCTTTCTGACATGTTGAACAATCTCAACAACGAAGAGCAGAAAGGGCAAAACGCCCCGCAGCTGGCGACCAAAGTGGTCGCCGACGATGAAACCAACAGCCTGGTGATTAGCGGCAGCCCGGACGCGCGTCAGCGCACCCGGATGCTGATCTCCCAGCTCGATCGCGAGCAGAACAACGAAGGCAACACCCGCGTCTTCTACCTGAAATACGCCAATGCCAGCAAAGTGGTGCCGGTGCTGACGGGGATCGGAGAGCAATTGAAAGATAAAGCGGGCGGCGGTAAGAGCAAAGCCGCGCCGATGGCAGGCGACCTGAATATTACTGCCGACGAGTCTACCAATTCGCTGGTGATCACCGCCCAGCCAAACGTCATGAATTCGCTGGAGAAAGTGATCGACAAGCTGGATATCCGCCGTCCACAGGTGCTGGTGGAGGCGATCATCGCCGAAGTTCAGGACGGTAACGGCCTGGATCTGGGCGTGCAGTGGACCGGTAAACACGGTGGGGTTCAGTTTGGTTCGACCGGCCTGCCGATCAGCCAGATCAAGAAGTCAAAAGTCATTGGCAGCTATACGGGCCTGGCGACCGGTTTCTTTAACGGCGATTTTGGTGCGCTGATGACGGCGCTGTCCACTAACGGCAAAAACGATATTTTGTCGACACCGAGCGTGGTGACGCTGGATAACAAAGAGGCGTCGTTCAACGTCGGTCAGGATGTACCGGTACTCTCCGGTTCGCAGACCACCAGCGGCGATAACGTGTTTAACTCGGTGGAACGTAAAACCGTCGGTACTAAGCTGAAAATCGTACCGCAGATCAACGATGGCGACATGATCCATCTGAAGATTGAGCAGGAAGTTTCCAGCGTGGATAACACCTCGACGGCCGATGCCAGCCTGGGCCCAACGTTCAACACCCGCACCATCAATAACGAAGTGATGGTCCACAGCGGACAGACGGTGGTACTGGGAGGTTTGATGGAAAACGTCACTAAACAGTCGGTCTCGAAAGTACCGTTGTTGGGCGATATTCCGGTCGTGGGGCAGTTGTTCCGCTATACCTCGCAGGACAGCGCCAAACGTAATCTGATGGTGTTTATCCACACCACCGTACTGCGCGACGACGACAACTACAGCGCGGCGTCGAAAGAGAAATACGATCAGATCCAGGCGCGTCAGCAGCAGCGTATGGAAGAGCACAAGCTGGGCATTGTAGAGAATTCTGATTCCCCGATGCTGCCGGCCTATCCGTCCCAGAGCCACGCCGCGCCGGTGAGCGCCAGTGCGCCGGTGCCGTCCCGCAACCCGTTCAAAGAGTAAGGCGGACGCGACATGACCGAGATAAGTAATGCGCTCTGTACCAGCACCTGGGCGAAAGAGAACGGGGTCCTGTTCTATAACGATGAGGTTTATATCCGCGAGGATGCGCAGGCGTATGCCCTGCTGGAGATGCGCCGCGTGCTGGGGCGCTCCTATGCCCCGACGATCTTGACGGCGGAAGCGTTTGACGAACTGCTGACCAAAATCTGGCAGCAGAACAGCGGCGTCTCGCAGCAGCTGGTGGACGACATGGATGCCGATATTGACCTGATGGCGTTAACCGAGGAGATCCCTGACAACGAAGATCTGCTCGATAACGACGAGAACTCGCCGGTGATCCGCCTGATCAACGCCATTATGGGCGAAGCGGTGAAAGAGGGGGCCTCCGATATTCATATCGAGACCTTCGAGCGCACCCTGAGCATTCGTTTTCGCGTTGACGGCGTGCTGCGTCCGGTGCTGCAGCCGGCGCGCAAGCTCGCGCCGCTGCTGGTGTCGCGTATCAAAGTGATGTCCAAACTGGATATCGCCGAAAAACGTCTCCCCCAGGACGGTCGTATTTCGCTGCGCATTGGTCGTAAGGCTATTGACGTGCGTGTTTCCACTATTCCGTCTCAGTACGGAGAACGCGTGGTGATGCGTCTGCTGGATAAGAGCAACCTTAAGCCGGACATCAACAAGCTCGGTCTGATTGACGAAGAGCTGGTGAAGTTAAAGGGACTGATTGAACGTCCGCACGGCATCATCCTGGTGACCGGCCCGACCGGTTCGGGGAAAAGTACCACCTTGTACGCGCTGCTGTCGGCGCTTAACGGTCATGAACGCAACATTCTGACCGTGGAAGATCCGATCGAGTATGAACTGGAAGGTGTAGGACAGACCCAGGTCAACCCGCGCGTGGATATGACCTTTGCACGCGGGCTGCGCGCCATTCTGCGCCAGGATCCGGACGTGGTAATGATCGGGGAAATTCGTGACGGTGAAACCGCGCAAATCGCGGTGCAGGCGTCCCTCACCGGTCACCTGGTAATGTCTACCCTGCACACCAACAGTGCGGCGGGCGCCATTACCCGTCTGCGTGATATGGGGCTGGAGCCATTTTTAATTGGTTCGTCGCTGCTTGGCGTCATTGCCCAGCGTCTGGTGCGTCGGCTGTGTACGCACTGCCGCACGACCAGTCCGCTGGATGACAATGAGAAAGCGCTTTTCACCTTTATGGAAACGCCGCCCAAAGCGATTTATCGCGCCGTGGGCTGCGAACAGTGTCGCCAGAGCGGCTACCAGGGACGCGCAGGCATCCATGAATTTCTGGTGGTCGACAGCGCCATGCGCCGTGCGATCCATGAAGATAAAGATGAGATGTCCATCGAAACGCAGCTTTTCAAAGAGGCCTACAGCCTGCGTGAAAACGGTCTGCTGAAGGTGATCTCCGGCGTGACCTCGCTGGAAGAGGTGATGCGCGTCACCGCCGAGCGCGGAGGGGATGCGTAATGGCCTGGTATGCGTGGTCCGCGACGGACGCCGCCGGAAAAACCCAGCGCGGCAACCTGCAGGCCGAAGGGCCAAAGCAGGTGCGCCAGATGCTGCGCGAACAAAAGCTGATACCGGTGAATATCTCCCCAACCAGCGATCCGGCGGCGGGGAAAAACGCCCGTAAAGGGGCAAAACTGTCGATTCCGGTGCTGTCGATGTTTACCCGACAGCTTGCGACGCTGGTCAATGCCGCGCTGCCGCTGGAGAGTGCGCTAAAGGCGATTGCGAAGCAGACGGAAGATAAAACCCTGGCGGCGATGGTGACCGAGATCCGCGACAAGATCGTGGAAGGCCACACGCTGTTCGACGCCTTCAGCCAGTTTCCGCGCAGCTTCGATAAGCTCTATTGCACCCTGGTGATGGCCGGTGAAAAGACCGGTCATCTCGGGGGCGTGCTGGAAAAGCTCGCCGAATACAACGAGCAGCGCCAGAAGATGAAAAGCAAGCTCACCCAGGCGATGGTGTACCCCATCACCCTGACGGTAGTGGCGATCGCGGTGATCTCCATTCTGCTGGTCGCCGTGGTGCCGCAGGTCATCGACCAGTTCACCCATATGAAACAAGAGCTGCCGATGACCACCCGCACGCTGATTGCGGTGAGCGACTTTTTACAGGCATGGGGCATCGTTATCGCCGGCGGCCTGTTCGGGGCGTCGGCGAGCTTTAAATTTTGGATAAAAAAAGAAAAGAACCGATTTGTTTATCATCGGTGGCTGTTGCTAAATTCACCGCTGAAAAAACTGGTCTGCGCCATCAACAGCGCGCGCTACATCCGCACGCTGAGTATTTTGCAGGCCAGCAGCGTTCCGTTGCTGGAAGGGATGTATATCGCGATGGACGGAATTGAAAACCTTTATGCCCGGCAGGTGCTTGAGCAGGCGGCGGACACCGTGCGCCAGGGGGCATCTCTCTACAACGCGCTGGAACAGGCGAAAATCTTCCCACCCACCATGCTTTACATGGTGGCCTCCGGGGAGGAGAGCGGCGAGCTGGGCTCGTTGATGGATCGCGCGGCGGAAAACCAGGAATCTGCATTACAGCATCGAATTACTTTAACGCTGTCGGTATTTGAGCCGGCACTGGTAGTAACTATGGCGACCGTTGTTCTATTTATCGTTCTTTCAATATTACAACCGCTTCTTCAACTTAATAATATGGTGGGTTAATCATGTCTTTGAAAAAGAATAGCCTGAAGCGTCAGGCGGGATTCACGCTGCTCGAATTAATGGTGGTTATCGTTATTCTCGGTGTGCTGGCCAGTATGGTCGTGCCTAATTTAATGGGCAATAAAGAAAAAGCCGATATTCAGAAAGCGACCAGCGATATTGTGGCGCTGGAAGGTTCGCTAGATATGTACAAGCTCGACAACCATCGCTATCCGACCACCGAGCAGGGGTTGCAGGCGCTGGTGACCAAACCTGAAATTGCGCCCATTCCGAAAGGCTACCGTGACGACGGCTATATTCGCCGCCTGCCGCAGGATCCATGGGGCAATGACTATATTCTGGTCAGCCCGGGAGAGCATGGCGCTGTCGATATTTTCTCAGCCGGTCCGGATGGAGAAGCGAATACTGCCGACGATATCAGCAACTGGTCTTTTGATAAAAAAGATAAGTAATGAATAAGCAACGTGGATTTACCCTGCTGGAAATTATCGTGGCGCTGGTGATATTCGCCCTGAGCGCCATGATGGTGGTCACCACCATTCCATCACGCAGCGGCGCAGATACATTTGGTCAGCAGCTAAAATCCCTCGTTGAATATGGTTCTGACCGTGCGGTAATGGACGGAAATATTGTCGGGCTGGTGATGACCTCGTCAGAATTTGAACTGGTGACACAGGTTGGAAATAACGGCGAAAGCCACTGGGCACCGCTAAAGGCGGGACGGATCGCGACCCGCGGCGAGTTTCCTGAGGAGATGCACGTCTCCCTCTCGCCGCGAACGCTGGCGGCCACGCTGGACGATGAACCGCAAATCATTTTTTTGCCGGACGGCGAGCTGAGCCGCTTCACGCTCAGCTTCGAAAGCCTCGATAAAAAGCAGCGCTTTCACGTGACGTCACAGGGCTCTGTTCCCGTGGTGGTGGAAAACGATGACTAAACGCAAAACCAAAGAGCAGGGGATGACCCTGCTGGAAGTGATGGTGGCGCTGGTGATTTTCTCCACCGCGGCGCTGGCGCTAATGAACTCCGTCACCCTGAACGTGCGCTTTACCCACAGCCTGTCGGAAACACTGCTGGCCGGCTGGGTGGCGGAAAATCTACTGGCACAAGCTCAGCTTGCCCAGACCGATTTTCCGGATGACGAGCAGGTGGGTACCGAAACCATGGGCGGACAAACCTGGACCTGGCATATCCAGCGGGTAAAAACCGCCGAAAATACCTTTGCCGATGAGGTACGGGTTTACAGCGAAGGAAGCGATGCGCAACCGGTGGTGGCACTTCAGCTAGACGAACCGGAGGTGGATCGTGAGTAAGGCGCAGCGTCAGCAGGGCTTTACCCTGCTGGAAATTATGATTGCGCTGGCCATCTTCGCGGTGATCAGCATTCTCGCCTGGCAAATTCTTGACGGTGCGATGCGCACCTCGACGGCCAGCGACGAGGCGGCGACAAAAGTGACGGCGCTTCAGCGCACGTACAATCTGCTCTCGCGTGACTTTTATCAGCAGCAGGCGCGCGCGCCGCGCAACAGCGGCGAGGTGTTCGTTCAGCAGCAGAATGGTCTGGAAATGACAACCCTTAACGGCATCAGCGGTCAGGTGCAGCTAGAGCGGGTGAGCTGGACGTTAAAGGACAAGCGCCTGTGGCGCAACGTCTGGGCTGCTATCGACGGTCCCGCCAGCGCGCAGCCGGAAGAAGTACCGATTCTGAACGATGTGAAAGCGATGAAATGGCGTTTCTGGCACGAAGGCTGGCAGGAGAAATGGACCGACATCGCCCATCAGCCTGATGGCGTTGAGCTGAATCTGACTATGGAAAACGGCGAAACCTGGCGCTGGGTTTTTATCACTCCCGGCGATATGCCCGAGATCCAGACCGCGCCAAAAGAGACGAATGCGGACCCGGCGCAGCCGGCAGCGGAGAATGCGGCGCAACCCGTAACCAACCCGCAGCCCGATACGGCAGCACAACCAGGAGTGAGTTCATGAGCGGCAAACCTGCGCGGAAAGAGCGTGGCGTGGCGCTACTGGTGGTGCTGATCCTGCTGGTAATGATGTCCGCCCTGGCGGCGAAAATCAGTCAGCAGTTCTGCCGCCACCTGCAAAAAACGCATTATCAGGTCAGCCAGCAGACGCTGCGCTGGGCCATTGCCCGTCAACAGAAGGTACTGGAAAACGTATTGCAGAAAGCGGCCAGTTCAGAAGGGGCGGGGCTTTCGCTGCGAGGTGACTGGGCCCAGCCCCTGGAAACCCACGGGGATAATTACACCGTGGTGAGTCAGGTGGAGGATGCCCGGACCTGCTTTAACGTCAATAGTCTGCTGGCCGTTGACGAGGCGCCAGCGGCCCCGGCTGACGCCACTGCGCTGCCGGAAAAACCGGTCAAAGAGCAGATTGTCGAACAGCTGCTGACAGAAAGCGGAGTCGGTACGCTGGCGGCAGAAGAGATTTACCAGCAACTGGTGGATTATCTTGACGCCGACGACGTGACGGCGAAACAGGGCCAGGAGGCCGATGCCTGGGCGAGCGTGACGCCCGCCCGTGGTCCGGCGAATCAAATGATGCGCACCATCAATGAAATCAGACTGCTGCCCGCCTTTCCGCAGGCCGCATGGCCGAAGGTCAGCAAACTGCTGTGCGCCTTGCCGGATACGGATGGCACCATAAATGTGAATACCTTAACACGAGAACAGTCGCCGCTGCTGGCGGCGGTTTTTACCGGCGTGTTAAACACGGACGATGCTGCCCGCCTGATCGATTCACGCCCGGAAGAGGGCTGGGAGTCGCTGGAGGCATTCAGCAAAGTGCTGGAGAGCAACTATCCGCAGACCAAAGATATCCTGGCGCAGATTCAGGACAGGGTTGCGGTCAACAGTCGCTATTTTCGGGTGGATACCACCGGCAATACCGATGATTTAACGCTGCGCGTCGTCAGCCAGCTTCACGTTGACAGTGAGGCGGGCAAGGTCGTTACCTGGCAACGCCGCTACCGAATGGTTGAATAAGATAAGTAGAAGATGATGAAAAAGGTGCTTTTTATTCGTCCCGATACCCGTGAGGACGGCAAAATTTGGTGGTGTGAATCCGGTAACGATCGGGTGGAATATCTGACGGGCTGGAGCGCACTGAGCGAACTTTCCTGCCATCCGCTTTCTCAGCAGGTGTGCCTTTTGCTGCCGGCGAGCGAGACGATCTTTCGTCATTTTACCCTGCCGAAAAAAGGACTTTCAGCCCAGACGGCGCAGTTCTCGTGGATGGCGGAAGAGACATTGCTCGGCGAGGTGGAGACGCTGCACTGGACGGTGCTGAACAAAAAGGGGCCAGAAGTGGATGCCGTGGCCATCGACGCTGAACGTCTGCGCCACTGGCTTGAGCTGTTCGCTCAGGCGGGGCTCACGGTGGTCCAGGCGCTGCCGGATGCCTGGCTGCTGCCGGTGAGCGAAGGGGGTACTACGCTGGTGAGCCTGGAAGAGAGCTACTGGCTGCGTTTTTCTCCCAGCAGCGCTGGCGAAGCCGATGCGGTCCTGCTGCCGCTGCTGTTGAGTAAATGCCCGACGGGTGAGGTGTGCTGCTATGGCGATGCGCCGCAGGAGGTACAGGTGGATGAACTGCTGGCGTGGCAGCATCCGCTGGTGTTGATCCAGCCCCAGTGGCAGGGCTGTCGTATCAACATGCTGCACGGGGAGTTTTCCGGGCGCAGCGCCAGCGGCCCGCGTTTTCGCCACGCGAAAACGGCCCTCGCTGCGGCGGCGCTGGTTTGTGTCGGCCTGCTGATCGGCCCCCGCGTTGGTATGGCGTTGATGCTCACTCACCAGCAAAACGAGATCCACCGCGAGATGACCACCGTAGCGCAGCACTATTTCCCGACCCTGCGCCAGACCAGCAACATGAAGTATTACATCGGGCAGAATATCAGCAAGGCGAAGAAAGGGATCTTCCTGCAACTCGAAGCGCTGAATCAAATCAAGCAGTCACTGCCGTCTCTGGAGATCAACAACGTGGAATATGACGAAACGCAAAATCAGCTGACGTTGAATGTGAAATCCATGGATAAACAGACACTGCAGGATTTTGTCGCCCGCAGCGCCGAAACCTTTGAATTTGCGATGCAGCCGATTTCCGGCGAGGCGCCTTATACCGCCATTATTACCGGGAGCTATAAATGAAAACGCAAATAGCCCAGTTAAAAAACCGCTGGCAAAATTATAGTCCACGCGAGCGTAATTTATTTAAACTCTGCGGTGGGGCACTCTGCTGTGCGATGGTTTATTACGGCGCGATGATGCCGCTTGATACTCTGATCAAAAATAACGAGGCCGTGTTATTTAAGCAGAAGCAGACGCTGAACTGGATGCGCCAGGAAATTGATAAAAACCATCTCCAGTCCAGAATAGTCAATACCCCGAATCCACGCAGCGTGGTGGAAGAAAGTGCCAAAGTCGTGCACGTCGCGTTGACAGACGTGCGTCAGGAAGAGCAGTCGCTAACCTTTGTTGTCGAACGCGTCAACATTTCTGCCCTGCAAAACTGGCTGCGTGAGATGAACGTCTCTTCCGGTATACATCTGGAAAAACTCGCGTTAACGCCGGTGGATCGTCAGAGTGAAGTGAAAGCGCACATTACGCTGAGCTGGGCGAAAAGCGCATGAACCCGCTAATGCTGTTGCAGCAAGCGAATCTGCCGGGACTGTGCGTGATGAGCGGAGCGCTGGGGGCAATCCTCGGCAGTTTCCTGGGCGTAGTCGGGGAGCGTATTCCGCCGCTGGTAATGGAAGAAGAGGGGGCAGGCAATCTGCTGTTTCCCGCCTCTCACTGCCCGGAATGCCACCATACCCTGAGCGCGTGGGAAAATATTCCCATCATTAGCTGGTGTGCGCTGCGCGGTCGCTGCCGTCACTGCCATAGCGCGATTCCGCTGCGGTTGCTGCTGGTGGAAGTCTGTAGCGCCGTCTTCTTTGCCGCCAGCGCGGCGCTGGCACCGTCGTTTTCGGCGCTAATCGCGCTGTGGGTGATGTGGAGTTTTCTGCTGCCGCTGTCGGTGATCGATGCGCACCATATGCTGCTGCCGGACTGCCTGACCCAGCCGCTGCTGTGGACGGGGCTGATGTTCCATGCCCTGTTCCGGACGCTACCGCTGACCGATGCTATCTTTGGCGCGGTGGCAGGGTATCTGTCGCTCTGGCTGGTTTACTGGGCATTCCGTCTGCTGACCGGTCGGGAAGGGTTAGGCTATGGTGATTTTAAGCTGCTGGCAGCGCTAGGCGCGTGGTGCGGATGGCAGGCGTTACCCTCTATTTTGCTGATCGCGGCGCTGGGGGGCATTATTATGCATTGCCTGTTAAAACCCTTTGAGAATAAAAATAACCTTATTTCCTTTGGCCCATATATTGCGTTTTCCGGGCTGGCTGTATTTATTTCTCAAATCCCCTATCTCATTTTTTAAATAATGCAGTCAAGTTTTTTTTGAGGTTTTTTCATTGAGGGAAGGAAAGGAGAAAATAAATTCCTCATTGTATTCTCTTCTCCACAATAAAAGATTTGTTGAATGTTTTATGAATGGAGGAAGGTACGGCGTAATAATAAGCAGGTCTTTGGTGAACCAGAAGCGTTCACGATTAATTTATCAGTAAATAACGTTCGTCCATGTTTAATGGAAAAGCATGGGTATTTAATTTCACAAATCGTATTATCAGGATCAAATAATGAAATTTCTGAAGCCTAAATATCTGGCACTCTTCGTTGCAGCGGCTGCAAGCCCGGTGTTCGCAGCAGTGCCCGGTAAAGCAACTATCGCCAGTGGTAATGATAAATTTGCCATTGTCGAAGTTGATCAGTCTGCTTCTGCTTACAATAGCTTGGTCAAAGTCCATGATGGCGCCGATGTTAAAGTGCAGTGGGACGTCTGGAGCGGCGCTGCGCCGACTTCAGCGAAAGTGCTGCTCGATGGCAAAACCGTCTGGACCGGCGCAGGCAGTATGTCCGGCACGGCTACGTTTAAAGTGAAGAAAGGTGGTCGTTATCAGGAAACGGTTGAGCTCTGCAATGCCAGCGGCTGCAGCACCAGCGCCAGCAAACTGATTATCGTCGCGGATACCGACGGTAGCCATCTGCTGCCACTCAACACCACCATGCAGGAAAATAACAAAACCCTCTCTAAGCACACCGATAAAGTAGTGGGTGCTTATTTCCCTGAGTGGGGTGTTTACGACCGTAACTTCCCTGTAGACAAAATCCCGGCGGCTAACCTTAACCACATTCTTTATGGCTTCATTCCAATCTGCGGCGGCGACGGCATCAACGACAGCCTGAAAACCATCGAAGGCGGTAACAGCTTCGAAGCGCTTAAGCGCGCCTGTGCTGGCCGTCAGGACTTCCAGGTGGCGATCCACGACCCGTGGGCCGCACTGCAGAAGCCTCAGGCTGGCGTAAGCGGCTGGGACGATCCCTACAAAGGTAACTTCGGCCAGTTGATGGCAATGAAGAAAGCCAACCCTGGCCTGAAAGTGCTGCCGTCGATCGGTGGCTGGACCCTTTCCGATCCGTTCTTCAAAATGCATGACAAAGCGATCCGCGATCGCTTCGTGGCTTCCGTTAAAGATTTCCTGAAAACCTGGAAATTCTTCGACGGTGTGGATATCGACTGGGAATTCCCGGGCGGCGGCGGTCAGAACGAAACGCTGGGCAACCCGCAGCAGGATAAAGAGACTTATACCGCACTGATGCGCGAACTGCGCGCCATGATGAATGAACTGTCAGCCGAAACCGGCCGTACCTTTGAACTGACCTCAGCAATCGGCTCAGGCAGCGACAAAATTGAAGACGTTGATTACACCACTGCACAGCAGTACATGGATCACATCTTCCTGATGAGCTACGACTTCTACGGCGGCTGGAGCAACACCGATCTGGGTCACCAGGCGGCACTGCGTGCGCCGGCGAACAAACCGGATACTAATTACACCACCGAAAACGGCGTGAATGCGCTGCTCGCGCAGGGTGTACAGCCTGGCAAAATTGTCGTGGGGACGGCCATGTATGGTCGCGGCTGGACCGGCGTTCACGGTTACAGCAATAACAACCCGTTCACCGGCACGGCAACGGGCATGGTGAAAGGGACCTGGGAACCGGGCGTGGTTGACTATCGTCAGATCGTTAACGAGTACAAAGGCAAAGCGGGCTGGGAATATAACTATGATACTACCGCTGAAGCGCCGTATCTGTTTAACAAAACCACCGGCGATCTGATCACCTATGAAGATGCCCGTTCCGCAACGGCGAAAGGTCAGTATGTGCTGGCGAAAAATCTGGGCGGTCTGTTTGCCTGGTCTATCGACTCCGATACCGGAGACATTCTGAACGCGATGAATGAAAGCCTGACAGGCGGCGGCGCTGCGCCGGTTGATCCGGTAGTGACCAACCATGCGCCTGTGGCGACTGCCGCTGACCAGAGCGTAACCGGTCCGGCGACGGTGACCCTGGATGGCTCGGCTTCCACCGATCCGGATGGCGATGCCATCACCTACAAGTGGACGCAGATCTCTGGCCCGTCGGTGACTATCACCAACAGCACCAAAGCGAAAGCGACCTTCAACGTTGCTGCTGTCACCAGTAATCAGACTCTGGCGTTCCGCCTGACGGTTACTGACGCGAAAGGGTTGAGCAGCACTGCTGACGTCCAGGTCGTGAACAAAGCGCCGAAAGCAAACCAGGCGCCGGTTGTGAACCAGATGGAAGCCGTGACGCTGGAAGCGGGCCAGAGCTACTCTCTGCACGCTCAGGCTAACGATCCTGATGGCGACGCGCTGACCTACTCCTGGAGCGTTCCTGCGAATATGCAGGCGACAGGCGCAGATACCGCGAACCTGAACATCACCGCGCCGGACGTGGACACGGAATCAACTTACACGCTGAGCGTGCTGGTAAGCGATGGCAAGTCCAGCGTACAGACTAACGTACAGGTGACGGTAACGCCTAAAGCGGCGGAAACGCCGTCTGACGAAGGCAACACCCCATCTGATGAAGGCAACACGCCGTCTGACGAAGGCAACACCCCTTCCGATGAAGGCAACACGCCATCTGACGAAGGTAACACCCCATCCGATGAAGGCAACACGCCGTCTGACGAAGGCTCTGCCACCAATAGCTGCGATAAGCCTGTTGACGCTAACGCCAGTAAATATGCTGCCTGGAGCGCAAGCAAGGTTTACAACGCGGGGAATACCGTCAGCTTCGACAACCTGGTCTGGAAAGCAAAATACTGGACTCAGGGCAACCAGCCGGGCTTCGGTGTGGATGCATGGGAGCTGGTAAGTCAGGTGAAATTCAACTGGCGCTCCGACGTGGTTTATAACGGCGGCGACACTACTACCTACAACGGTTACACCTACACCGCCAAATGGTGGACGAAGGGTGATAAACCAGGTAGCAGCGATGTATGGGTGAAAAAAGGCCCGGCGACTGACTGCCAGTAAGTCACTGCCATCACGATGCGGGTAAGAAACTTGCCCGCTATTACGGTCCACGTCCCGAGACGGACGTGGGCCGTAAATCAGGAAAAGAGTAATAACCGCGTAAGGAGACAATGAAAAAGAGCCGGACTGAAAATGAAAACGTTATTTTTATTGTTGCTGGTAATAAGCCATAGCGTCTTTGCCAACTGCTGGGATAAAGCCGCCAGTTATTATCATGTGGATCCTTATCTGTTATATGCCATTGCTAATGTTGAATCGGGAATGAATCCGAATGCGATTGGATTGAATCACGATGGCACGCGTGATGTCGGCCTGATGCAGATTAACAGTTCACATTTTTCCGATCTGGAGCGAAAAGGCATTAATGAGTACCGGTTAATTACCGAGCCCTGCACCTCGATTATGGTTGGCGCATCGATATTATCCGGAATGATTAAAATTTATGGCTATAACTGGGAGGCGGTCGGCGCCTATAACGCGGGCCTGAAAAAAGAGAATTTCGCGCAGCGCATGGTCTATGCCCGCAAGGTCTGGAATAAATATCAGAAGTTAAAACGTAGCACCCGCAACCGTTATTATTATTGATTTTTGTTTTTTGAAGAGTACCGACTGGTGTTCTTCATAAAACGAAACTGCTCCCGGGTTTATTTATTAAATGATTAATAAATAAACCGCGAAAAAATTAACTTTTATTGACCCTTAATATAATTAAGAGGACTATTGACATGAACAAAAGGACATTACTCAGTGTTCTTATCGCGGGCGCATGCGTTGCACCGTTTATGGCTCAGGCAACCCTGCTGCAGGCCAGCAGCGAACCTTACACCGTTAAGGCCAGCGATCTGCAGAAGAAAGAGCAGGAGTTGACCAACTTCCCGCTTATGGCTTCAGTGAAGTCAACCATCCGCACGCTGGACAACAGCCTGGTGGAACAAATTGAGCCGGGGAAATCGACAAACCCGGAAAACGTCAAGCGCGTGGAAGGGATTATCAAGGCCAGCGACTGGGATTACCTCTTCCCACTGCGTGCGCCGGAATATACTTACAGCAACTTCCTGAAAGCGGTCGGTAAATTCCCTGCACTGTGCCAGACCTATACCGATGGTCGTAACAGCGATGCCATCTGCCGTAAGTCTCTGGCAACCATGTTCGCGCACTTCGCGCAGGAAACCGGAGGCCACGAGTCCTGGCGTCCGGAACCCGAGTGGCGTCAGGCGCTGGTCTACGTGCGTGAGATGGGCTGGAGCGAAGGTCAGAAGGGCGGCTACAACGGTGAATGTAACCCGGATGTCTGGCAGGGTCAGACCTGGCCGTGCGGTAAAGACAAAGATGGCGATTTCGTTAGCTACTTTGGTCGCGGTGCGAAACAGCTCTCCTATAACTACAACTACGGCCCGTTCTCTGAAGCGATGTACGGCGACGTACGTGTACTGCTGGACAAACCTGAGCTGGTGGCGGACACCTGGCTGAACCTTGCTTCCGCGATCTTCTTCTTCGCCTACCCGCAGCCGCCAAAACCGAGCATGCTGCAGGTTATCGACGGCACATGGCAGCCGAACGATCACGATAAGGCGAATGGTCTGGTACCAGGCTTCGGCGTGACCACGCAGATCATCAACGGCGGCGTGGAGTGTGGCGGCCCGACTGAGATCGCCCAGTCTCAAAACCGTATCAAATATTACAAAGAGTTCGCCAACTACCTGAAAGTACCAGTTCCTTCTAACGAAGTGCTGGGCTGCGCCAACATGAAACAGTTCGACGAAGGCGGTGCCGGCGCGCTGAAGATCTACTGGGAACAGGACTGGGGATGGAGTGCGGATACTCCATCAGGCCAGACCTACTCTTGCCAGCTGGTGGGTTACCAGACGCCATTCAGCGCCTTTAAAGAGGGGGACTACACCAAATGCGTGAAGCATTACTTCAATGTGAACGTGGTGGGTGAAGACGGGACTTCCGACGGCGGTAACGTCACGCCAACCCCGGCGCCAACACCTACCCCGACCCCTGTCGACCCAACGGACGAAGGCAACACCACGCCGGTGCCAGACGATAATACGCCAGCGCCTGTAAACCATGCGCCAGTAGCAAAAATCTCCGGCCCGGTGGGAGCGGTTGAAGCGGGTAAATCAGTTTCTCTGAACGCGTCTGGCTCGACTGACGAAGACGGTAACCACCTGACTTATACCTGGACGGCTCCGAACGGCCAGACCGTAAGCGGCGAAGATAAAGCCATTATTACCTTCAATGCACCAGAAGTGGCAGCGGCGACGCAGTACCAGATCAACCTGACCGTCAGTGACGGCGAGCTGAGCAGCACCACCAGCTATATGCTGAACGTACAGCCTAAACAGGCCAGCGGCGGCCAGACCGGGACTTACCCGACCTGGACGTCCAAAACCAAATGGAAAGCAGGCGATATCGTTAACAACCGCGGCCAGCTGTTCCAGTGCAAACCTTACCCATACAGCGGCTGGTGCAATAACGCGCCATCCTACTACGAGCCTGGTAAAGGGATTGCATGGCAGGACGCGTGGACTGCGCTGTAATCAGCAAAATGACAAACGGCAACCTTGGGGTTGCCGCTTTTTTCATCGTAAAAATGCCGGACCCGATCTACCGAGGAAGTTTCCCGTGATCCCGCAGCCACGCCGCGGTGCGCATAATCCCTTCATCCAGCGTCACAATCGGTTTATACCCTAGCTCATTCTCCGCACGCGAAATATCCAGCGTGAAGTCAAAGTTAAGTTTAGAGACGCCGTAATGCGTCAGCGCAGGCTCTTTGGCTGATTTACTGCCAAAGCGCTCCATGCTGCGGGCAATCATATCCAGCATTGGATAGGGAACAGAACGGATACGGCAGTCGATCTGCAGCTCGTCAATTAAGCGCTGCACAATGCTGCGCAGCGTGCAGGGTTCGCCGTTAGTGATGTTGTAGGCGCGACCGGAGGTAAGCTTATCGCAGTCCGGCTGGCTTGCCAGCCACATGGCGTGAACGGCATTTTCGTAATAGGTCATATCGACCAGCGCATCGCCGCCGCGCGGCAGCAGCACGCTGCCGTAGTGGTGCATCATCTGCGCCAGACGCGGAATAAACACCTTATCGTGCGGCCCGAACAGGCTCTGCGGACGCAGGACCGTAAAGCGGGTATGCGGGTTTGACTGCGCCAGCAGGTCGATGACCTCTTCGCTGGCCGCCTTGCTGCGGGCAAACTCGCAGGCAAAGCGAGCAGGGCGGAAATCTTCCTGCACGTCACGATGGTGGTGATAGTCGAAATAGAGTGACGGTGACGAGATATGAATAAAGTTACGCACGCCCCAGGCAACGGCCCATTCACCCAGACGGCGGGTAGCCCGCACGTTGGCGAGATCGAAGGCTTCCTGGGTTCCCCACGGGGAGGTAAAACTGGAGCAGTGCCACAGCGTGTCGATACCGGCGAGCATCACTTTCGCCTGCGAGGAGACCAGCTCCGTCAGGTCGGCATGGACGAACTCTGCGCCCATTTTTTGCAGCAGTTTTCCCATCGCTTCGTTGCGACCGGTAGCCCTGACGCTGATGCCCTTGTTGCGCAGAAATTCGACCGCATTTCGGCCTAAGCCGCTGGTCGCCCCGGTAACCAGTACCTTCATATCAATCCACTGTGTTGAAAAGAATTTCGTGCGCATTCTTTCGTGAATTACGGCGCTATGCAATGGGAAAGGTGAAAGAAAGAGAGTTTTATTTAGATCTTTTCCGTCTTTTGTTCTGCCAGTTGCGCAATGCGTTTCGCCATCCCACGGAAGATAAACAGGTGGGCAGGGATCATCAACAGCCAGTAGAACAGACCCGGCATTCCGTGCGGATGCCACCAGGCGCGCACGTCCAGTTCACGATAATCCCCTTTGTCTTTCAGGGTAAAGCAGAGTCGACCCAGCCCCGGGGCTTTCATGCCGAACAGCAGCGCCAGCTGTTTTTCCGGCTCGACGATGATCACCTTCCAGCTGTCTACCGTGTCGCCCACCGCAAGATACGGGTTTGCCGGGCGGCCTTTTGCCAGCCTGTGGCCCACCAGCAGGTCCATCGCCCCGCGCGTTTGCCAGAGGATATTACCGAAGAAATACCGATCTTTGCCGCCAATCTGGTTCACCACTTCCCACAGCGCGGCCAGGCTGGCATTGGTTTTCACCGTGCAGCCCGCCTGTTTCGGGTAATAGCCGTATTCCGGGCGCCAGCGGGCAAACGCCTGAGCGTCGTAACCCCAGTCGCTGGAGTTCACCAGCTGTTCTTCTTCCTTGAGCGTTTTGCGCACGGCATCGTCAAAGCGGATCAGCTCCTGGGGAATGAGTGCCCGCAGTTCGCGATCGTCCGCCAGTAAATCGTGCTTCAGCCCCTGGATCAGCGCTTTGGCGGTCGTCGGCGGCACGGAGGTGATCACATTCAAAAACCACACCGAAATCCAGCGGGTCGGGAAGGGAATGGGGATCAGCCAGCGGCGGCGGCCGCTGACGCGCATGAAGTGTTCGAACTGCTCCTGATAGCTCAGCACTTCCGGGCCTGCCGCCTCCAGCACGCGGTGCTGCTCCGCCGGGCGATCCAGCAGGGCTACCAGATAATGCAGCAGGTTCTCCAGCGCAATCGGCGTGGTGCGCGAACGCACCCAGCGCGGCGGCGTGAGTACCGGCAGGTTGTAGACCATATCGCGCATCACTTCGAAGGCGGCGGAGCCTGCGCCAACGATGATCCCGGCGCGCAGTTCGGTGACGGGAATATTGGCGCCGCGCAGGGTCTCGGCCGTCAGATGGCGGGCACGCAGATGATCGGATTGCTCATGCTCGGGAGCCTGAAGCGAGCTTAAAAAAATCACCTGCTTAACCGGGGTTTGCAGCAGTGCATCGCGGACGTTCATCGCCACCTGTCGCTCATGGGCGATGAAATCCCCGCCTTCGCCCATGCTGTGCACCAGGTAGTAAAGCGTGTCGACCCCTTCCAGCAGGGCGGGAAGTTCCTTCGGCCAGTTGAGGTCAACGCTGTGGCAGGTAACGCCAGGCAAACCGAGTTTTTGCAGGCGTTCGGTGTTGCGTGCCGCAGCCAGCACCTGATGTCCCTGCTGGCTTAACGCCGCGGTGAGATGCTGACCGATATACCCGCTGGCGCCGAGCACCAGAATGCGTTGCGGCACGTGATGCTCCTTATCGCTGTAAAAACGCCTGCCAGTGTTTCACCACGTCCGCCAGCTGTTCGCGGCTCACGTCGAGATGCATGACCAGGCGCACGACAGGCGAGGCGTTGATCAGCACGCCACGTGTTTTCATAAATTCGCCAAGCGCAGCGGCGCGATCCTCGCCCACGCGGACGAACAGCATGTTGGTGTCGTGGCGCATCACGTCGGCGCCAATCTCGCGCAGCTGCGCCGCCATCCACGCGGCGTTGTCGTGATCGTCCTTCAGACGCGCCACGTTGTTTTTCAGGGCATACAGCCCAGCAGCCGCCAGAATACCCGCCTGACGCATCCCGCCGCCGGTCATTTTGCGCCAGCGGTTGGCGCGCTTGATGTAGTCCGTATTGCCAACCAGCAGTGAACCTACAGGCGTGCCCAGTCCTTTTGACAGGCAGATAGTGAACGAGTCGCAGTATTGCGTAATCTCTTTCAGCTCGCAGCCATACTCCACTACGGCGTTAAAGATACGCGCGCCGTCCGCGTGCAGGCCGAGTTTACGCTCGCGGGTAAATTCCCACGCCGCCTTCAGGTACTCGCGCGGCAGCACTTTGCCGTTGTGGGTGTTTTCGAGGCTGAGCAGTTTAGTGCGGGCGAAGTGAATATCGTCGGCTTTGATTTTCGCCGCGACTTTATCGAGCGGCAGGGAGCCGTCCGGCGCGGCGTCAATCGGCTGCGGCTGAATGCTGCCGAGCACGGCCGCACCGCCGGCTTCGTAGAGATAGTTATGCGCGCCCTGGCCGACGATATACTCTTCACCTCGCTCGCAGTGGCTGAGTAGCGCGACCAGGTTCGCCTGTGTGCCTGTCGGCATAAACAGGGCGGCCTCCTTGCCGCTCAGTTCTGCCGCATAGCGCTGCAGTTCGTTTACCGTCGGATCGTCACCGTAGACGTCGTCCCCGACCGGAGCGGCCATCATCTCTTCGAGCATGGCCCGACTCGGGCGGGTAACGGTATCACTGCGTAAATCAATCATTTCACATCCCTTTAATTTAAGAGGTCATGCGAAATGTTTTACCTGAGCCAGTTGGTTTTTGCCAGTTCGATCACCTCGTCGCCTCGGCCGCTGATGATCGCGCGCAGCATGTACAGGCTAAAGCCTTTGGCCTGCTCAAGCTTGATCTGCGGCGGGATCGCCAGCTCTTCTTTGGCGACGACGACATCCACCAGCACCGGGCCGTCGATGGAGAAGGCGCGCTGCAGGGCTTCATCCACCTCGGAGGCTTTCTCCACGCGAATACCGGTGATGCCGCATGCCTCGGCGATGCGCGCGAAGTTGGTGTCGTGCAGCTCGGTACCGTCCGTGAGATAGCCTCCGGCCTTCATCTCCATCGCTACGAAGCCCAGCACGCTGTTGTTAAATACCACGATTTTTAGCGGGAGCTTCATCTGTACCACCGACAGGAAATCCCCCATCAGCATGCTGAACCCGCCGTCGCCGCACATCGCCACCACCTGACGCTCCGGCGCCGTGGCTTTTGCGCCCAGCGCCTGCGGCATGGCGTTGGCCATCGAGCCGTGGTTGAACGAGCCGAGCAGGCGACGCTTGCCGTTCATCTTCAGATAGCGTGCCGCCCAGACGGTTGGCGTGCCCACGTCGCAGGTAAAAATGGCGTCGTCGTCCGCGAAATGGCTGATTTGCTGCGCCAGGTACTGCGGGTGAATGGCTTTGTCGCTTGGTTTTGCGAGGTCGTCCAGCCCCTTGCGGGCATCGCGATAGTCGCTTAGCGCCTTATCAAGGAACTTGCGGTCGGTTTTCTCTTCCAGCAGCGGCAGCAGGGCTGCAAGGGTAGATTTGATATCGCCCACCAGCGCCATATCGACCTTGCTGTGCGCGCCGATACTGGCAGGGTTGATATCAATCTGAATGATTTTGGCATCCGTCGGGTAGAACGCGCGATACGGGAACTGGGTACCAAGCAGGATCAGCGTGTCGGCGTTCATCATGGTATGGAAGCCGCTGGAAAAACCGATCAGTCCGGTCATGCCAACATCGTAGGGGTTGTCGTACTCGACGTGCTCTTTGCCGCGCAGGGCGTGGACAATCGGGGCTTTCAGCTTTCCGGCAAATTCCAGCAGCTCCTTGTGCGCGCCAGCGCAGCCGCTGCCGCACATCAGGGCGATATTGCTGGAGTAACGCAGCAGCTGCGCCAGCTTTTTCAGCTCCTCTTCTGCTGGTGTGACGACGGGCTGCGGGGCGTGATACCAGTGAGTGCTGGCCCCTTCCGGCGCAGCCTTGAGGGCCACATCGCCCGGAATAACGACCACAGAAACGCCGCGATTCAGCACGGCTTTACGCATGGCGATCGCCAGCACCTGAGGGATCTGCTCCGGGGATGAAACCAGTTCGCAATAGTGGCTGCATTCACGGAACAGCTCCTGCGGATGCGTCTCCTGAAAATAGCCGCTGCCGATTTCGGACGAGGGGATGTGGGCGGCAATCGCCAGCACCGGCACGTGATTGCGGTGACAGTCGAAGAGACCGTTGATCAGATGAAGGTTACCCGGTCCGCACGAGCCCGCACACACGGCCAGTTCACCCGTAAGCTGCGCTTCAGCGCCTGCGGCGAAGGCGGCAACCTCTTCATGGCGGGTCGGCATCCATTCGATGGTCTTCATCTTGTTAAGGCTGTCGCTGAGTCCGTTCAGGGAGTCGCCGGTGACGCCCCAGATACGTTTTACGCCAGCCTGTTCGAGCGTTTTCGCTATATATGCAGCCACGGTTTGTTTCATGGTTGTCCGTCTCCTTTTTGTGATAACGCTTACAAGCTTAGAAGAAAGTCTCCGTATTGCCCGTCGTATCCCCACAATTAAAAGGTGCTTTTCACGCGCAATTATTCGGCATAATCTGGCAGTGTCTCAGTTAAAACAGGAATAATTTCAAATGTTTAAATCATTGTTAATTGCTGTTAATGAAAAGCTATCTTGCGACGATCTTGGCAAACTCTTGTTACGACTTGCCGTCGGCGGGCTGATGCTTTTTCACGGTTTGCACAAGCTTTTTGGCGGCGTGGGGTTTATCAGCGGCATGCTGGTGGAAAAAGGGCTGCCGGGATTTATCGCCTACGGCGTGTTGGTTGGCGAAGTCGTGGCGCCGATCCTGATTATTGTCGGGTTGTTTACGCGGCCGGCCGCGCTGGTACTGGCGTTTACGATGATTGTGGCGTGGCTGATGGTGGGAATGGGTGAAACGTTCGCCCTTGATAAGGTTGGGGCATGGGCGATTGAAAGCCTGGTGTACTTCTTTATCGGCTCGCTGGCTGTCGCGTTTTTAGGGGCAGGGCGGTTTGCGCTGGGTAAAGCGCCCGCGTGGCGGTAAAATTGTTGGTCGGGTAAACGCAGTACCGCCCGGCAAAAAAGCCCGGTGGCGCTGACGCTTACCGGGCCTACGAACGAACGTTTATCGTTTATGCGAGGATCAAATCCCCCTGCGGATGGCACGAGCACGCCAGCACGTAACCCTCGGCAATTTCCGCGTCGGACAGCGTCATGGTGCTGGTGACGGTGTACTCACCGGAAACCACTTTGGTTTTACAGCAGCCACACACGCCAGCACGACAGGCAGCCGCTACCGGCACCTTGTTGCTTTCCAGCGCCTCCAGCAGCGTGGTCCCCACGCGGCCAAAGAAGGTCTGGGCAGGCTGCAGTTTGGTGAACCTAACGCCGCTGCTTGCCGCTTCCGCCACCGGCGTGAAGAACTGCTCTTTGAAGAAACGGGTTACGCCAAGCGCTTTCACTTCTTCTTCCACGATAGCCATGTACGGCGCCGGGCCGCAGGTCATCACCGTTCGGTTCGCAACATCCGGCACGCTTTGCAGCAGCTCGCGGCTCAGGCGACCAGGCACAAAACCGTGGGTCGCGTTGTGCTCAGCCACCAGCGTCACCGGGTATTCACGCCACTCCTCGGCAAAAATCACATCTTCCGGGGAACGGACGCTGAAGATCGTCTGCACGTCGGCCTGGGGGCGGTTCTTCGCCAGCCAGCGGCGCATTGACATAATCGGCGTTACGCCACAGCCCGCCGCCAGCAGCAGGAATTTATCGTCAGCTTTGTCGTCACAGGTGAATTCCCCCTGCGCGTCGGACAGCCAGATGTAATCCCCGCGTTTCACGTCCTGCGTCAGCCACTGGGAGCCCGCGCCGTCGTCAATGCGGCGGACGGTGAGCGTAATGTATTCGCTCACGCCCGGCGTCGAGGAGATCGTGTAGGCGCGCAGGGTGTCCGCCGAATTGCGAATGCTGACCAGCGCATACTGGCCTGCACGATATGGATAGTAGTCATGGCACAACAGCGACAGAGTCCACACATCCGGCGTCTCCTGATGGATGTGATGAACCTGCATCCGCCACGGGCATAGTGAGGTTGGCATGGTCATGAATCCCTCCTTACGCGCTCAGCAGCTGCTTCATATCGTCTTCAACGTTGGTCACGGAACGCAGACCGAATTTCTCGTTCAGCACGGCCAGCAGGTCCGGCGTCAGGAAGCCTGGCGCGGTCGGTCCGGTCACGATGTTGGTGACGCCAAGAGAGAGCAGGGTCAGCAGGATGACAATCGCTTTCTGCTCAAACCATGACAGCACCAGGGACAGAGGCAGATCGTTCACGCCGCAGCCCAGTTTCTCCGCCAGGGTGACCGCCAGAATGATGGCCGAGTAAGCATCGTTACACTGGCCCGCATCAATCAGGCGCGGCAGGCCTTCGATATCGCCGAAGTCCAGCTTGTTGAATCGGTATTTACCGCACGCCAGGGTCAGGATCAGGCAGTCTTCCGGCACGCTGGTGGCGAAATCGGTGAAGTAGTTACGCTCGCCGCGCGCGCCGTCGCAGCCGCCGACGAGGAAGATGTGGCGCAGCTTTTCACGGCTGACGAGATCGATCAGTGAATCGGCGGCGCCGAGAAGCGTCTCGCGACCGAAGCCGACGGTGATCAGGTGCGGGATCTCGCTGTACGGGAAGCCCGCCATCTGCTGCGCCTGGGCGATAACCGGACCGAAATCATCACCTTCAAGATGGCTCACGCCCGGCCAGCCGACGATGCTGCGGGTCCAGATGCGGTCATCGTACGCGCCGACGGTAGGGTCGATGATGCAGTTAGATGTCATCACGATAGGGCCCGGGAAGCGGGCGAACTCAACCTGCTGATTCTGCCAGCCGCTGCCGTAGTTACCGATCAGATGCTTAAATTTACGCAGCTCCGGGTAGCCGTGCGCGGGCAGCATTTCACCGTGGGTATAAACGTTAACGCCGGTGCCTTCGGTTTGCTTCAGCAGGTTGTAGAGATCTTTCAGGTCGTGACCGGAGATCAGGATGCACTTGCCTTCGGTAGCCTTGACGTTGACCTGCGTTGGCGTCGGGTGGCCGTAGGTGCTGGTTTCACCGGCGTCCAGAATGCTCATCACCCTGAAGTTCATCTGGCCGATTTCCATTGAGCACTCAAGCAGGGCATTCATATCGGCAGGCCAGGTGCCCAGCCACGCCATGATTTTGTGGTACTGCGCATAAATCTCATTGTCGTACTGACCCAGAACGTGCGCGTGCTCCATATACGCCGCAGCGCCTTTCAGGCCGTACAGGCACAGCAGGCGCAGGCCGAGAATGTTCTCCCCAATCGCCGCTTTGTCTTTGTTCGGGGTGAATTCTGCCGCCTGGCGCTGGAGGTCGCCGAGATCGTCGCTGACCAGCTGAAGTTCTGACATCGGGTTTTCCACGCGGGCGCTGGCATCCGCCTTCAGACACTGTGCCTTCAGCGCTTCACGCAGGGCAATCGCTTCGCGGGCGTAGCCGACAATGCGCGGAGAGTCGAAGTTAACGTTGGTCAGCGTGGAGAAAAACGCGCGCGGGGCGAAGCTGTCGACGTAGTGGTCGACTATGCCGTATTCGCGGGCTTTGAACGCCCAGGCGGAAAGGCCTTGCAGAGCCGCAATCAGCAGGTCCTGCAGGTCAGATGTTTCTGCGGTTTTGCCGCACATACCCTGTGCGTAGGAGCAGCCGTTGCCTGCCGGGGTACGGATGGTTTGTTCACATTGCACACAAAACATAATCACACCTGTTAAAGTTATATTTGATATACATGTTTAAGGTTATGCTCGTGCCGGAACGGTGAAAAGGGCTTTCTGCTACAAAATAGAGGGAGATTGATTTAGCGCAATTTTGGCGGCAGGAAACCTACCGCCAAAGAAGTATCAGGCTGAGAAAAAGGCCATCAGAACCGGAACCAGGAGGCTTAAAATGAAGCCGTGAACGATAGCCGCGGGCACCATCTCCAGCCCGCCGGAGCGTTGTAATACCGGCAGGGTAAAGTCCATCGACGTCGCACCGCACAGGCCCAGCGCGGTAGAACGACTGCGGCGAACCAGGCTCGGGATCAGCATGATGGCGATCAGCTCTCGCGCCAGATCGTTAAAGAAGGCAGCGCTGCCGATCACCGGGCCGAATGATTCAGTAAGCAGAATACCGGAGAGGGAGTACCAGCCAAAACCTGATGCCATCGCCAGGCCGGTTTTCAGCGGCAGATCGAGCACAAAGGCATTAATGACGCCCGCCACCATTGAACTGGCGACAACAATGACGGCAACCATCATTCCCCGACGGTTCAGGACAATTTGCCTCAGGGTCATGCCATTATTTCGCAGCTGAATACCAATAAGGAACAGCAGGAAGATCAGCGTATATTCGCTGGCCTCAGTTGCGTGCTGCAAAAAAGCCCAACCGGTCAGCCCAAGAAGAAAACCGAGCACCACCACGCCGCATAATTTTAACGATTCAAGCGCCATTGCAATTCGAGAAGGAAGCTTTTCCTGATGATGGTGATTTTTCCATGGAATAGTGCGTTCCAGCCACAGCAGCGCGGCAATATTGCACAGCAAAATAACGACTACGGTGACGACAGAATAATGGAGAATTGAGAGTAAATTCGCTGACAGGTTGTCCAGAAATGCCAGGCTAATCCCCATAAAGAAAAGTATCACGTAGACAATCCAGCTGAGGAATCGATTAATGAGCCTTAATGCGGATTCACGATGGAGCGGAATAAGATAGCCCACGATCAAGGGCAACAAAATGATGAGGAGTCCTGAAAACATGAACAGCCGGTCCTTTTTGAGTATCGGTTAAGCGCCAGTGACACTACCCAATAAAGGCTGTTCAGTAAAGCGGCAAAAGAGAGCCGGGTAGCGGCTGCGCCTTACCCGGCCTACAAGTGCATTCTCACGTAGGTCGGGTAAGCGTTAGCGCCACCCGACACCGCGAGCAATTAATCGAGTTTTTCCAGCAGGGTGCGGTACAGCACGCCGCCCAGGATACCACCGATAATTGGCATCACCCAGAACAGCCACAGCTGCTCAAGCGCCCAGCCGCCCTGGAAGATGGCGACGGCGGTACTGCGTGCCGGGTTAACGGAGGTGTTGGTGACCGGAATAGAAATCAGGTGGATAAGCGTCAGCGCCAGACCAATGGCAATCGGGGCAAAACCAGCTGGCGCATGTTTGTCGGTTGCGCCGTGGATCACCAGCAGGAAGCCGGCGGTCAGCACAATTTCAATCACGATGGCAGACAACATGGAGTAGCCGCCCGGAGAATGCTCGCCGAAGCCGTTAGAGGCAAAGCCGCTGGCCGCCGCGTCGAACCCGGCTTTACCGCTGGCAATTACGTACAGAACGCCAGCCGCAATAATACCGCCAACCACCTGCGCCACAATATAACCAATTACCTCTTTCGCCGGAAAACGACCGCCGGCCCATAAACCTAATGTCACGGCCGGGTTAAAATGACCGCCGGAAATATGCCCGACGGCAAACGCCATGGTTAACACGGTTAAACCAAAAGCCAGCGCGACGCCGACAAAACCAATGCCTAATTCCGGGAATGCTGCTGCCAGAACGGCACTACCGCAGCCACCAAATACCAGCCAGAATGTACCAAAGCATTCTGCTGCCAATTTTCTAAACATAACCACCTCAAAAATTTCCGCACGCTTTCCCGCGCGCGGGATATATCGCCATAAAGGGATGACGACTCGAAGAGCCCGTATTTTAGAAACCAACAACATCCCTTCGCCACTTAAATAAATTCGATTAATTTGATTTAAGGCAATGTGATGTCAATCCTTGTTCAAATCAGCGGTAAATAGAGCATAGACCAATTCTTGTAAGGGTGAATGTTATGCTGTCGTGACAGAGCACCTCCCGCTATACTGCTGATAACTTGAAGGAAAAAGTGATCATTTGTCGGGGGATTTATGCTTCTCGAACGTGTGGAAATTGTCGGGTTTCGCGGTATTAACCGCCTGTCACTGCAGCTGGAGCAAAACAACGTCCTGATCGGCGAGAACGCGTGGGGCAAGTCCAGCCTGCTGGATGCATTGACGCTACTGCTTTCGCCCGAGGACGATCTGTATCACTTTGTCCGCGACGATTTCTGGTTTCCACCCGGCGACGTGACGGGGCGCGAGAAGCACCTGCACATCATCCTGACGTTCCGCGAATCCGAGCCCGGACGTCACCGCGTGCGTCGCTTCCGCCCGCTGTCACCCTGTTGGGTGCCGTGCGATGACGGTTTTCAACGGATTTTCTACCGGCTGGAAGGTGAGATGGCGGAGAACGAGGGGGTACTCACCCTGCGTGATTTTCTCGATGAGAAAGCTAACCCCATCCCGCTGGACAATATCGACGATCTGGCCCGTCACCTGATCCGTCTGACGCCTGTGTTACGCCTGCGCGATGCGCGTTTTATGCGGCGTATTCGTAACGGTACCGTACCCAATATGCCGGAAGTGGAAGTCACCGCCCGCGAGCTGGATTTTCTGGCAAGAGAGCTGGTGTCGCGTCCGCAGAATCTTACTGATGGCCAAATTCGTCAGGGGTTGTCCGCAATGGTACAGCTTCTGGAGCACTATTTTTCCGAACAGGGAACGTCTGAGTCGCGCCATCGCCTGATGCGCCGCCGCTCTCATGATGAGCAGCGAAGCTGGCGTTATCTCGACATCATTAACCGGATGATCGACCGGCCCGGAGGTCGTACCCATCGGGTGATTCTGCTGGGGCTGTTTTCAACGCTTCTGCAGGCCAAAGGCACCGTTCGTCTTGACCGGGACGCCCGGCCGCTGCTGCTGGTGGAAGACCCGGAAACGCGCCTCCATCCCATCATGCTCTCCGTGGCATGGCATCTGCTGAATCTGCTGCCGCTGCAGCGTGTCACGACCACCAATTCCGGGGAGCTATTATCGCTGACGCCGGTAGAACACGTCTGTCGCCTGGTGCGTGAATCCTCCCGCGTCTCCGCTTTCCGGCTTGGGCCGGGCGGTTTGAACGCGGAAGACGGGCGGCGCATCGCTTTCCATATTCGCTTTAACCGGGCGTCGTCGCTCTTTGCCCGCTGCTGGCTGCTGGTTGAGGGGGAAACGGAAACCTGGGTCATCAACGAACTGGCGCGCCAGTGCGGCCACCATTTTGATGCGGAAGGCATCAAGGTTATCGAGTTCGCCCAGTCGGGATTAAAGCCACTGATAAAATTTGCCCGCCGGATGGGGATCGAGTGGCACGTTCTGGTCGACGGCGATGAGGCTGGCAAAAAATATGCCTCGACCGTGCGAAGCCTGCTGAGTAACGAGCGAGAGGAAGAGCGCGACCATTTAACTATGCTGCCCGCCATGGACATGGAACACTTTATGTATCGTCAGGGGTTTGACGACGTATTCCACCGAATTGCCATGGTGCCGGTCGATGTCCCGATGAATATGCGGCGCGTGATCGCCAAAGCTATTCATCGTTCCTCAAAACCGGATTTAGCCATTGAAGTGGCGACGGAGGCGGGGAGGCGGGGCGTGGAGGCTGTACCGACCCTGTTGCGGAAGATGTTCTCCCGCGTGCTGTGGCTGGCTCGCGGGAGAGCAGATTAACGTTGGGTCGCCTGTTTCACCTGCTGAATCAGGCTATCCAGCAGCTCGTAGCGGCGGCGATATTCGGAACGCTTTTTGCTGGCGATCTCTTCCATCGGTTTACGCGGCATGACGAGCGGCAGCATAAAGTTACCGCTGTCCTGCTTTTCACCGCCGATGGAGATCCAGAAACTGTCGTAATCGGCCAACAGTTTCCCCTCTTTTTTCTTGCGGTAGCGCCAGCTGCGATAAATGTGCGTATCGTTACTGACGGCGACAATTTGCTCTACCGGGAACGCGGCGCCGAGGGTCATGGCGGCCTCGACCAGCAGACGTTTCGGGAACAGGCCATGGCAGGCTTTCGTCGCACCCTGGATCAGCTCATGCGGAACATGCGCTTTTGCGCCCTGCAAACCGCCAATGAACAGCGTCGATTTTCCCTCAAACTGGCAGAGGGTAAAGGTCATCTCCGCCAGCGCCGTATTTTGACCGTCACAGAAAACGAGGGTAGCTTCTCCCTCTTTATCCATAAACGCATCGGCACACAGACGGACGGTAAATTGCTGTTCATCTTTTCCGGTTAAGGTCAGCAGAGTCACGCCCTGCTTTGAAAGATAACCACTGGTCAGCTTTGCCGGCAGCTGGCGACACATCATCTGATAGTGCCATGACAGCGATTCCAGCGTACGCTGTCTATCCATATTGACCGTCAACCACGGACGATGAAGGCGGCAGGGCAGTCCCGGCTGAACCTGGAGCATTTGCATCAGGTGCGGATGTTCTGCAAGGTCAGACAGCAGGCGAGCGGTGCTGAGCGGTGTCGCCAGTGAACGCAGCATGAACTTACGTCTGTAGGCGGTTTTTTCCCATGCCAGCCCGGGCGCGATCTCACCGAAAGCCAGTTTTTTGAAGAGTTGCCAGCCGGATTTAGGCTGCGGCAGGTTTGAAAGTGATGTGTCGACGATAGAAGACATGGTAGATCCTGATCCTTTTGGAATATCGCTATTTCAACAGGAGAAATGTCAACGTCTCGTAAACAAATTAGGGCGATTTCAGAGAACAGGGGTTTCGTTGAGGAGTCGTTTAGATAGAATCAACATTTATAATTGCCAGAACATTTATTTGGAATATTTATGAATATCAAGGGAAAACGCAGAACGCTGTTTCTGCTGCTGGCGGTCGTGGTTTTAGCCGGTGGGTACTGGCTATGGCAGGTGCTGAATGCGCCGGTGCCGCAGTATCAGACACTGATTGTTCGCCCGGGGGAACTGCAGCAAAACGTCCTTGCGACGGGCAAGCTTGACGCTTTGCGCAAGGTTGACGTCGGCGCGCAGGTTAGCGGCCAGCTGAAAACGCTGTCGGTTGAGATTGGCGATAAGGTGAAAAAAGGCCAGCTGCTCGGCGTTATCGACCCTGAGCAGGCTGAGAACCAGATCCGCGAGGTGGAAGCCACGCTGATGGAGCTGCGCGCGCAGCGTGCGCAGGCGCTGGCAGAACGTAACCTGGCGCAGGTGACGCTGACCCGACAGCAGGCGCTGGCCAAAACCCAGGCGATTTCGAAGCAGGATTTAGACACGGCCACCACGGAACTGGCGGTGAAACAGGCGCAGATTGGCACGATTGACGCGCAAATCAAGCGCAATCAGGCCTCGCTGGATACGGCGAAAACCAACCTCGACTACACCAAAATCGTTGCGCCGATGGCGGGTGAAGTGACCCAGATCACTACGCTGCAGGGCCAGACGGTGATTGCCGCGCAGCAGGCGCCAAACATTCTGACGCTGGCGGACATGAGCACTATGCTGGTCAAAGCCCAGGTTTCAGAGGCGGATGTTATCCATCTTAAGCCGGGACAGAACGCCTGGTTTACGGTGCTGGGCGATCCGCAGACGCGCTACGAAGGCGTGCTGAAAGACATTCTGCCGACGCCGGAAAAAGTTAACGACGCTATTTTTTACTATGCCCGCTTTGAGGTGCCAAACCCGCAGGGCGTGCTGCGTCTGGACATGACCGCACAGGTGCATATCCAGCTGACCGGCGTGAAGAACGTGCTGACCATTCCGCTCTCCGCGCTCGGCGAATCCGCCGGGGATAGCCGTTATAAAGTGAAAGTGCTGCGCAACGGCGAAACGCGCGAGCGTGAGGTTGTGATAGGCGCGCGCAACGACACCGACGTGGTGGTGGTGAAAGGACTGGAAGAGGGCGAGGAGGTTGTTGTCAGCGAAAGCCTGCCCGGAGCCGCCAAATGACGGCGCTGCTTGAGCTGAAGGACATTCGTCGCAGCTATCCGTCGGGCGACGGCCCGGTGGAGGTGCTGAAGGGCATCTCCCTGCGCGTGGAGGCGGGCGAGATGGTGGCGATTGTCGGGGCATCGGGTTCCGGTAAATCGACGCTGATGAACATTCTCGGCTGTCTGGATAAACCCACCAGCGGCACGTACCGCGTGGCCGGAACGGATGTCTCCACGCTGGACGGCGACGCGCTGGCGAAGCTGCGCCGGGAACATTTCGGCTTTATCTTCCAGCGTTACCATCTGCTTTCTCATCTTAATGCGGCGCAGAACGTTGAAGTGCCCGCGGTGTATGCGGGCGTCGAGCGGAAAAAGCGACTTGAACGCGCGCAGATGCTGCTGACGCGTCTGGGGCTGGCGGAGCGGGTGGAATACCAGCCCTCGCAGCTGTCCGGCGGCCAGCAGCAGCGCGTGAGTATTGCCCGTGCCCTGATGAACGGCGGGCAGGTGATCCTCGCGGATGAGCCGACCGGGGCGCTCGACAGCCATTCCGGCGAAGAGGTGATGGCGATCCTGCACCAGCTTCGCGATCGGGGGCACACCGTCATCATCGTGACCCACGATCCGCAGGTGGCGGCGCAGGCGGAGCGCATAATTGAGATCCGCGACGGCGAGCTGGTCAGCAACCCGCCGCCGCGTGAGCCCAGGGCTGCGGCGCCGAAAGAAGCGCTGCCGGCATCAACCGGCTGGGGGCAGTTCTCCAGCGGCTTTTGCGAAGCGCTGACCATGGCCTGGCTGGCGATGGCGGCCAACAAAATGCGTACCCTGCTGACGATGCTCGGCATCATTATCGGTATCGCCTCGGTGGTGTCGATCGTGGTGGTGGGCGACGCGGCCAAGCAGCTGGTGCTGGCAGATATCCGCGCTATTGGCACCAATACCATTGACGTCTATCCCGGCAAAGACTTTGGCGACGACGAGCCGCAGTATCAACAGGCACTGAAATACGACGACCTGGCGGCCATTCAGAAGCAGCCATGGGTCAACTCCGCCACGCCTGCGGTGTCGCAGAACCTGCGTCTGCGCGTGGGTAATGTTGACATGGCAGCCAGCGCGAACGGCGTGAGCGGAGACTACTTCAACGTCTACGGTATGACCTTCAGCGAAGGCGCCACCTTCAACGCCGAGCAGCTGGCGGGCAGGGCGCAGGTGGTGGTGCTGGACGCGAATTCGCGCAGACAGCTCTTCCCCAATAAAGCCAACGTGGTGGGCGAAGTGATCCTGGTCGGCAACATGCCTGCCACGGTTATCGGCGTGGCGGAAGAGAAGCAGTCGATGTTTGGCAGCAGCAAGATCCTGCGCGTCTGGCTGCCCTATACCACCATCTCCGGGCGGATTATGGGGCAGTCCTGGCTCAACTCCATCACCGTGCGCGTGAAGGAGGGCTACGACAGCGCGCTGGCCGAACAGCAGCTTGAGCGGCTGTTAACCCTGCGCCACGGGAAGAAAGATTTCTTCACCTGGAATATGGACGGCCTCTTGAAAACGGCGGAAAAGACCACACGTACTCTTCAGCTGTTCCTCACGCTGGTGGCGGTGATTTCGCTGGTCGTCGGCGGTATCGGGGTGATGAACATCATGCTGGTGTCGGTAACCGAACGTACCCGGGAGATTGGCATCCGCATGGCGGTCGGGGCCCGGGCCAGCGACGTGCTGCAGCAGTTTTTGATTGAAGCCGTGCTGGTGTGTCTGGTCGGCGGTGCGATGGGGATTGCGCTCTCGATGATGATCGCCTTCGCGCTCCAGCTCTTTTTACCCGGCTGGGAAATTGGCTTCTCGCCGGTGGCCATTATTACCGCATTCTTGTGTTCAACCTTTACCGGCATTTTGTTTGGCTGGTTGCCCGCCCGCAACGCGGCGCGGCTGGATCCGGTGGACGCGCTGGCTCGGGAATAACCCGAAAATAAAAATGCCAGCCGATCGGGCTGGCATTTTGACTGCGGGATGTACACAATAAAACAGAGAGCTATGCAACCGTCTCAGCTTCAATGGGGACGATAAGGCTGGCATGATTGCCTTTTGGTCCCTGGTGAACATCGAACCGGACGGACTGCCCGGCTTTGAGCGTTCTGTAACCATCCATCTGAATGGTGGAATAGTGAGCGAAGATATCCTCGCCGCCGCCTTCGGGGCAGATGAAGCCAAACCCTTTGGCGTTGTTGAACCACTTAACAGTACCCATTTCCATGCTTCGACATCCTTCGTAAATCTTATAAGTTAAGATGGAATGAACCGGTGGTGGAGTGGGGGCTGTTCAAAACCTCGCCATCTCACGCTTGTACAATTTAGAGAAACGAAAGAAGTCGTCAAGCGTTTGGCGCTGGAGATGGGACAATAATCAACCAAAGTTTGAAGCAGTTAACGCTATTGCAACAGTTTGTGACAGACATCGCGGATGACAGTAATAGATGATTGTTATCTAACATCTGAGGTAGATTCAAAGTGGTTATGCATAATGGGTAAGACCAACGATTGGCTGGATTTTGACCAGCTGGCGGAAGACAAAGTGCGCGACGCGCTAAAACCGCCATCTATGTATAAAGTTATGTTAATGAACGATGATTACACGCCGATGGAATTTGTTATTGACGTGCTACAAAAGTTCTTTTCTTATGATGTAGAACGTGCAACGCAACTGATGCTTACCGTTCATTATCGTGGCAAAGCTATCTGCGGCATCTTCACAGCCGAAGTGGCGGAAACCAAAGTGGCGATGGTGAACGACTATGCGAGGGAGAACGAGCATCCGTTGCTGTGTACGCTGGAAAAGGCCTGATAAGGCATAAAATTGGGGGAGGTGCCTATGCTCAATCAAGAACTGGAACTCAGTTTAAACATGGCTTTCGCCAGAGCGCGTGAGCACCGACATGAGTTTATGACCGTCGAGCATTTACTGCTCGCACTGCTTAGCAACCCATCTGCCCGCGAAGCGCTGGAAGCCTGCTCCGTGGATCTGGTGGCGCTACGTCAGGAACTCGAAGCCTTCATCGAACAAACCACACCGGTGCTGCCAGCCAGTGAAGAAGAGCGCGACACGCAGCCGACGCTCAGCTTCCAGCGCGTGCTGCAGCGCGCGGTATTCCACGTCCAGTCTTCCGGGCGTAGCGAAGTGACTGGCGCAAACGTCTTGGTCGCCATCTTCAGCGAGCAGGAGTCACAGGCTGCCTATCTGCTGCGCAAACACGAAGTCAGCCGCCTCGACGTGGTTAACTTTATCTCTCACGGAACGCGCAAAGACGAGCCTAACCAGGCATCGGATTCCAGCAATCAGGTCAATAACAATGAAGAGCAAGCAGGCGGGGAGGATCGTATGGAAAACTTCACCACCAACCTTAACCAGCTTGCTCGCGTTGGCGGTATCGACCCGCTGATTGGTCGCGATAAAGAGCTGGAGCGCGCGATCCAGGTGCTGTGCCGTCGCCGCAAGAACAACCCGCTGCTGGTGGGGGAGTCAGGCGTGGGTAAAACCGCGATTGCCGAAGGGCTTGCCTGGCGCATTGTCCAGGGCGACGTGCCGGAAGTGATTGCCGACTGCACTATCTACTCGCTGGATATCGGCTCGCTGCTGGCGGGTACGAAATACCGCGGTGATTTTGAAAAACGCTTCAAGGCGCTGTTGAAACAGCTGGAGCAGGACACCACCAGCATCCTGTTTATCGATGAAATTCACACCATCATCGGGGCAGGTGCGGCCTCCGGTGGCCAGGTGGATGCGGCTAACCTGATCAAACCGTTGCTCTCCAGCGGCAAGATCCGCGTGATTGGCTCCACGACCTACCAGGAGTTCAGCAACATCTTTGAGAAAGACCGTGCGCTGGCGCGCCGCTTCCAGAAAATCGACGTGACCGAACCGTCCGTCGAGGAAACGGTGCAGATCATCAACGGCCTGAAGCCGAAGTACGAAGCGCACCACGACGTGCGTTACACCGCGAAAGCGGTACGTGCGGCGGTGGAGCTGGCGGTGAAATACATCAACGACCGTCATCTGCCGGATAAGGCGATTGATGTGATTGATGAGGCCGGGGCGCGTGCGCGCCTGATGCCGGCCAGCAAGCGTAAGAAAACCGTTAACGTGGCGGATATTGAGTCCGTGGTGGCCCGCATCGCGCGTATCCCCGAGAAGAGTGTTTCTCAGAGCGACCGCGACACGCTGCGCACCCTCGGTAATCGCCTGAAAATGCTGGTCTTTGGTCAGGATAAAGCCATTGAAGCCTTAACCGAAGCGATCAAGATGGCCCGTGCCGGGCTGGGGCATGAGCACAAGCCTGTTGGTTCCTTCCTGTTTGCCGGCCCGACCGGCGTGGGGAAAACCGAGGTAACGGTTCAGCTCTCCAAAGCGCTGGGCATTGAGCTGCTGCGCTTTGATATGTCCGAGTATATGGAGCGTCACACCGTCAGCCGTTTGATTGGTGCGCCTCCTGGCTACGTGGGCTTTGACCAGGGCGGCCTGCTCACCGACGCGGTGATCAAGCACCCGCACGCGGTACTGCTGCTCGATGAAATCGAGAAAGCGCACCCGGACGTGTTCAACATCCTGCTGCAGGTGATGGACAACGGGACGCTGACCGACAACAACGGGCGCAAAGCTGACTTCCGCAACGTGGTGCTGGTAATGACCACTAACGCCGGGGTGCGAGAAACCGAGCGTAAGTCCATCGGCCTGATCCACCAGGATAACAGCACCGATGCGATGGAGGAGATCAAGAAGATCTTCACGCCGGAGTTCCGTAACCGTCTGGACAACATTATCTGGTTCGATCACCTGTCTACCGAGGTGATCCATCAGGTCGTGGATAAGTTCATCGTCGAGCTGCAGGTTCAGCTGGATCAGAAAGGCGTGTCGCTGGAAGTGAGCCAGGAGGCCCGAAACTGGCTGGCCGAGAAAGGCTACGACCGTGCGATGGGCGCCCGTCCAATGGCGCGTGTAATTCAGGACAACCTGAAGAAACCGCTGGCGAACGAGCTGCTGTTTGGCTCGTTGGTGGACGGCGGCCAGGTGACCGTGGCGCTGGATCAGACGAAGAACGAACTGACGTACGATTTCCAGAGTGCGGCGAAGCACAAGCCGGAAGCGGCTCACTGAGTGAGTTGAAGGCTAATGTTAAAAACCGGGCATTTGCCCGGTTTTTTTGTTCCTGCTTTTCTCCCTCTTACAGTGGGAGAGGGCCGGGATGACGGCATCAGGCCGCAGAGGAATTTTGCGAGGCGCTTTCCACTTTTGTTCGACGTTGGATTCTGGATAAATCCACAGTAATAAAGTGGAGGCGAACCTGCAAATCAGGTGTCAGGACTGGCATCCTGTAAGTGTATGAATTGACAATCTTACGTGCTCACCTGAACATGTGTTATTGCCTGGAGCCGGTTTATAAGACGTAAAATACGGGCTCACAGAATCAATTTTTGGTTATAAATACAGCCAAGACCCACTAAATGCTGGCTTACTACCCGGGCCCCATAGTTATGACACTGTAATGACCATGGATGGGCTTTCAGCCAGGCACCAAATGCAGTGCAGGGTGCAAGCGTAATCAAAGCAGGTTCCGCTGTACTTTGCTGTCCGGTTAGTAGGCCAATCATCTTGCATCTCTCGCCATTATCCCAGCGCTCCCATACATTCTTCCACCATCCCATTTTCCAGCTGCCAGTCAGGTAAAATGACTTTTCAGAGAGCATGGCGTTTTCAGGCTTTTCAGACACAAACCACAGATTGGTTTTTCCGCGGCGAACCTCTGTTGACCAGGCCGTAATTGCACCGCCACGCAAGACGCACTCATGCGCGAGATAATGATCGGTTACACCCGGGAATCGTCGTTTTAATCGCTGAAAATGACTGTGTATGGTTATGACAGGACGGACTATGCTTCCCCGGTCGTTTCGCTTAAGTTCGGCGCTACCGTACTGAATTTCATCAAACTGACTCCGCGTCAGAAATTGCTTCTCTTGCTCACGAATAAGATCAACATCGCTCGACGGTAATATCGCAGAAGGGTTGGGCTGTGAGCTTTTATAGAGCAACGAATCGCCTGCCTTCCAGTCGCAATAGTTGGTTGTTATTTGAATAATTTTGCCGGAGTCAGCATCGGCACTGATCACAACATACAGTTTTTGCCTCGCAGAATGACCCTGAAACGGTAGAACTATTGTGGTCGTTGACACCCTTGTTAGCGCAGGGAATGAAACATGCAGATCGTGCTCGAACCCGTTAACCGCTTGCGCAAGGACCCTTTGATTTGTCGTTTCACCAGAGTGCACCCCTTGTTCGAGCCGGGAAAGAAGGGCGATATTTTTATCCTGGCATTGAGCATTGTCATAGTGTGGAGTAAACACATAGCGGCAGGTACAACATTGAAGGCGTGGGGTTCTGGCTTTTGTGTATCCATAGTGAATGATGCGAGTTGTAAAACAGCGAGGACAACCTTGTCCTGTATTTCCCAATTTTTGTTGCATGAAGTGTCTGAACCACTCGTCACATTCTTTTTTATTAAACAAGGGCGGAAGGCTGCCACATTTTTGACATTCAAGAGCAGCGTAGCCGAGACGATAAACAGGAACAACATAATCACTCGCATCGGGTATTCCAAGATTAGGGCATGACCAGCTTTTACAAACATTCAGGTCTATTTTTGGAGCGCATTCCATGCATATCACCAACTGATTCTGTGAGTCGATGATTTTCACGCCTCTCTTTTTTATATGCCGTGAGAAAGTTCACAAAATCTGTTTTTTGCTAATCGATAATGAAACTCTTCTTTTAATTAGAGAGTTGAAATATGAAAAAAACAGTAATCGCAGTTTTATTATTGTCGGGATATGCTTCGCTAAGTCCAGCGCAGGACGTTACCGTCATTTATACTAATGATCTGCATGCCCATGTTGAGCCTTATAAACTCCCCTATGTTGCAGAGGGAAAAAGAGCTGTGGGTGGCTTTGCAAATATTGCAACATACGTTAAGCAAGAAAAGAAAAACAATAAGGCTACTTTTTATTTCGATGCTGGGGATTATTTTACCGGCCCGTATATCAGTAGCCTGACAAAAGGGAAGGCAATCATAGATATTATGAATACAATGTCATTTGATGCTGCGTCTATCGGCAATCATGAGTTCGATCATGGTTGGGATAATACCCTTATACAGCTCAGTCAGGCTAAATTCCCGATACTGTTAGGGAACGTCTTTTATAAAAACAGTAATGTCCTCTTCTGGAATAACCCTTATACCATCATCGAAAAGGATGGCATTAAAATTGGGGTTATTGGGTTGCACGGCGTGTTTGCATTCGATGATACCGTTTCTTCGTCAATGCGTCAGGGGATTGAAGCGCGTGACGAGGTGAAATATCTCCAGCATTATCTGGATGAACTCCGTGGAAAAGTGGATATTACCGTTGCACTTATGCATGAAGGTTTCCCTGCACGCCAGTCCAGTATCGGCAATGCAGACGTGAAGCGCGCCCTTGATAAGGATATTCAGACGGCGAAGCAGGTGAAGGGCTTGGATATTCTGATTACCGGACATGCGCATGTTGGAACAGTGGAGCCGCTCAAAGTAGGCAACACGTTGGTACTTTCGACTGACAGTGGGGGGATTGATATCGGTAAGCTGGTTCTCGATGTGGATCTAAAAACGCATCACCATAAAATAAAAAGCTTCGAACTTAAAACCCTGTATGCCGATGAATGGAAACCCGATCCGGCAACTCAGAGCGTTATTGATACCTGGAATAAAAAACTGTCCGAAACGGTTCGCCAAAAAGTTGGTGAGACTCCTGTTACGCTTACGCGCGCCTATGGTGAGTCATCTTCACTTGGAAATTTATTTACCGATGCAATGCTTGCTGCAGCGCCTGATGCGCAGCTGGCGCTCACTAATTCAGGTGGTCTTCGCGCAGACTTGAATGCCGGTCCGATAACCCTTGGCGATGTTATCAGCGCTTTTCCGTTTCCAAATGAGCTAACTGTCATGGATTTGAAAGGGAAATCCTTACGCAATCTTATGGAACACGGTGCGTCACTTACAAATGGTGTTTTGCAGATGTCGAAAGGACTGGAAATGCGATACGACCAACATAAACCTGCTGGACACCGCGTTGTGCTATTTACGCTTAATGGCAAGCCGATTGTAGATACTGATACCTATCGCGTAGCGACAAATAGTTTCCTTGCTCCTGGGGGCGATGGTTTTACCGCATTTATCGATGGTCAGAACAAACAGGTAAAAGGTGGGTATAACCTTTCTGATGCGGTTATTGATTATCTGGTAAAAGGAAATAAGATCATTCCCCAACAGGTGAAAGAAATGCGTGTAAAAGAAGTTGAACAGTAATACTTAATAACAGGTGAACAACATGGCAATTACCTATCTTGGAATGGATCTCGCGCCTGCAAATAACCAGCTTGCAGTATATCTGAAGTTTATAATTGATGAAGCGGTAACATATTCCTATACAGTTCTTGGAAGATTAACTAGCGCATCAAGTTTAGATTTTACGTATTCATCAAATGACATTATCTCTCTATCTGAGATAAAAATTCCGGTTATTGGACTGTACGCAAACTATCTTAATCAAGTGCAGGTTGTTTTTAAAAACCTTAGCGGAGTGGAAATTTTTAATCAAACCATTCAGGTAAGCACACAGGAACAAGTCTATCGCGATGCGACAATATTCCATATCGATATTGAGCAAACGGATCCCACTAAGTTTGCGGCCGTATGGGGAAACAGTTGGTTAATGACCACCAATTGTGATGGTTACGACCAAAATGGCGATCTTCGTTGCTATTATGCTCAGCCCTATCGTAATCAGATGCTAAAAACGCATAATGGTTATTTCTATATCGGCAGTGATGAAGATGAACACTGGTATGGCCGACGTTTTTTTAAAATTGATATTTTAGGCAATGAGATTCTGGAATTTGATTTACGTGACCGCGATGGCAACCGCTATGCTAATACCCACGATCTGATCTGGGATTCAGCCGGTAATCTCTTCATGATTGGTAATGATAACCCGGATCGTTCGACCAATACGATGAGGCAGGATGCATCAATTTTAAAATTTGATGAAAAGACAGGCATGATGCTGTGGGCAAAAAATTATACGCGTGCATTCGATAATACGCAGATCCTGAATAATAGCCCTACAAACGATGCTCACCTTAACTCGCTTTCCTGGATCCCCGAGGGTGAAGCAAACTCTGAAGCGATTGTTGTCCATACTCGCTCTGCAGGCCTGACGTTTGGTATTTCTCCTGCCGATGGTACGATATTATGGAGTATTAATACCGGTGGATTTAACCCTGGTTTCGCAGCGGGGCAGGGCGTTACGCAGATAGAAACTTCCGGTATTACGAATTTTGAAAATGGTGCTCATACCGTATTCGTCACTAAAAATAGCGCTTTTGCTGGGTTAAACAATGAGGCCGAAGGCAAATTCGTTCTTTCGCTATTTGATAATCGCTCCTGCGTTGATAATGAAGGAAACGCGGTTACTCGTGATATTACTCTTGATCCAACGGCTGATGTTTACAAAACCGATCCTGCAAGGGTCATGTTCTATGCTGTTGATCTGGTTGCCAAAACAGCAACTCAGACAGGTAGCATTATCCAGTTACCTTCCTCTCGCGTTCCTCAAATCACTGATTTTATGGGGGCTGCAATCGATTATGGTGACTACTATGGTATCTACACCAACCACGCTCGCTCTTTCTTTATCAGTGATGCGACAGGCCATATTATTGCCACAATCTACGATCTGATTTGTACTCTGGATGGCTATCCCGAGTTCCCAGGCGAGTGCTATCGGGCAAGGTTGTTTGCGAAAGACGAGCTTGATGCTTTGATAAATATAGGTTACCAGGTGGCAAACGGCTGAAAGCATAGCGAGACACAGCCATTAAAGGACATTGCGGCTGCTAATGTCGGTCACTTTCAGTGGCTGGCATTGCTGTCGAACAGACAGCCCTGAGGCAGAATCGAATGCTCAAATAATCGCCTGCAGCACAAAAAAGTAAGGCCGGGAAAATCCCGGCCTTATTTAATATTCATCTGCCATTACAGGCGAAAACAATTAGCGACTACGGAAGACAATGCGGCCTTTGCTCAGGTCGTACGGGGTCAGTTCAACAGTCACTTTGTCGCCCGTCAAAATGCGGATGTAGTTTTTGCGCATTTTACCGGAGATGTGCGCAGTTACCACGTGACCGTTTTCCAGCTCTACGCGAAACATGGTATTAGGCAACGTATCAAGTACGGTACCCTGCATTTCAATATTGTCTTCTTTGGCCATCTAATCCTCTGGGGTATCACTACCAAGTTTTGAACCGGCAAGATAATGCCGAAATTCATCAATTAAGTAAAGAATTGCGCGATTAAAACGCAGCAAAACAGTTTCGGCGCATTGCCCAAGCGTCACGGTACAACCGAACAGGAAACGCATTCGTAAAGGGGAGACAACAGGATAAACGTCAGAACGTTATCTGAAGCGAGGGTCCCAAACGGCGGCGGGGCAACAGGCAGAAGCTACTCTGCGGCATAATTATAACACCCTCACAAAAAATATGCGGAAAACATTTAGGCATTGGGCATAAAGAGCGTTCTCGGTATCCAGAAGTCGCGGGGGAGCTTCTCCTGACGGCTGGCATCCAGATGCTCAATGTACTGGCGTCGCGGGATCTCAACGGCACCGAGAGAGGCCGTGTGCTCGTTGAGCACCTGACAATCGATCAGGCGTCCGCCGCGCTGGGCAAATGCCTGGCAGAAGACCAGCAGCGCCGTTTTCGAGGCGTTAACCGCGCGGGAGAACATCGACTCGCCGCAAAACAGCGTACCCTGCGCCACGCCATACATGCCGCCGACGAGTGCTCCGCCGTCCCACACCTCGATTGAGTGGGCGTAGCCAAGCTCATGAAGCTGGTGGTAGGCGGTAATAATATCTCGGGTTATCCATGTTCCCTCAAAGCGGTCTTCGGCACAGCCTTCAATGACCTGACCAAAGGCGTGATTAAGGGTGACGCGGTACGGTGATTTTGCATGGAAACGCTTCATGCTGCGGCTCAGGTGAAACTGATCTGGCCACAGCACGGCGCGCGGATCGGGAGACCACCATAAAATCGGATCGCCGGGAGAAAACCAGGGGAAGATACCGCGCTGGTATGCCATCAATAGTCGAGCAGGACTGAGGTCACCGCCAAGGGCCAGCAGCCCATTGGGCTCACGCAGCGCCCCTTCCGGAGAAGGGAACGCGATGTTATGACGAGAAAGCTGGACCAGGCGCATGACAGCAAAACTCCAGTACGCGAGTGAGGACGCTACAAATATAGTCTACAGACGCTGTTTAAACTGGTAGTAGCGACCCTGTTTCGCCAACAGCTCTGCGTGACTACCTTGCTCAATAATGTGTCCGTTGTCCATCACAATTATCCGATCAAAACTCGCCAGTCCGCGCAGGCGGTGCGTGACCATCAGGACGGTTTTACCGGTCATGACATTGGCCAGCAAATCAAGGATTTGACTCTCGGTCGTGGCGTCCAGCCCTTCGGTGGGCTCGTCAAGCAGCATCAGCGGAGCATCGTGCAGCAGCGCGCGCGCAATCGCCAGGCGGCGCAGCTCACCGCCGGAAAGCTGACGGCCGCCTTCACCCAGCCAGCTGTTCAATCCATCGTCCTCAAGTAGCTTATGCAGCCCGACCTGTTCCAGCACGGCGCGAAGCGTATCATCAGTGGCCTCTGGGGCTGCCAGCAGCAGGTTATCGCGCAGTGTGGCGCTAAACAAATGCACGCGCTGCGGAACGACGCTGACGGTTTTGCGCAGGGCTTGCTCGCTAAAATCGATCAGCGACGTGTTATTAAAACGAATCTGACCGCGCTGCGGATCCCAGGCGCGGGTCAGCAGCTGCAGCAGCGTCGATTTACCGCAGCCGGTACGGCCGAGGATCGCAATCCGCTGTCCGGCATTAACAGAAAGGGTGATACCCTCCAGCGCGTTCTGTGCCTGTTTGTCATAGCTGAAGGTGACATCGTCAAGCGTCAGCGCAACCTGCTCTGGTACCGCGGTCTGTCCGGCACTGAACGTGACTTCAGGCTCCTGCTCGGCAATCTGGGTGATGCGCAGGGCAGAGGCGATAACCTGACCCAGGTGCTGGAAGGCGCCCGTCACCGGGGCCAGCGCTTCAAATGCGGCCAGCGCACAGAAAACGAAAAGGGCAATAAGAGGACCCGGCTGTGTATTTCCCCCGATATCGCCGGAAGCCAGCCACAGCATGGCAATCACCGCCACACCGCCGATTAGCATCATTAGCGCCTGAGAAAAGGCCGTCAGTTCCGACTGGCGGCGCTGGGCTTCATGCCAGTTTAGCTCCGTACTTTCCATGCGGGCGCGGTAGCACTTGCTGGCACCAAAAATGGTCAGCTCTGCCTGGCCCTGAAGCCAGGAGGTCAGCTGCTGTCGATAGTCCCCACGCAGACGAGTCAGGTTTTCCCCGGTGGATTTCCCGGCGCGGTAAAACAGCGGCGGCAGAACGATAAGCGTTAACAGCATTATCCCGCCCAGCGTCAGCGCAACGGGAACATCCAGAACAGACAGCCCCAGCGTGACCACCAGAATCACCACAAACGCGCCCACGATAGGGGAAATTACGCGCAGATAAAGGTGATCCAGCGTGTCGACATCCGCCACCACGCGGTTAAGCAACTCGCCCTGACGAAAACGCGCCAGCCCGGCAGGGGAGAGGGGCAGCAGTTTGCTGAAGGTGTAGATACGCAGGTGCTGCAGCACGCGGAAGGTGGCGTCGTGGCTCACCAGGCGTTCGAAATAGCGTCCGGCAGTACGGGTGATGGCGGTACCGCGAACCCCGGCCGCCGGAAGCATATAGTTGAAGCTGTATAATCCGGCGAACCCCGCGACGGCCGAGGCCGACAGAAACCAGCCAGAAAGCGTGAGCAGGCCAATGCTGGCGAGCAGCGTGACAATCGCCAGCACAATCCCCAGCGTCAGCATCCATTTATGGCGTTTATAGAGCGCAAGATAAGGCAGCAGAGCGCGCATCAGATATCCTCCTGACGGTTCGCCAGCAGAGCGGCAAATGGTCCCTGGGCTGCAACGAGAGAGGCGTAATCGCCTTGCTCAACAATACGACCGTTCTCCATGACCCAGATCTGGTCCCAGTCGGCAATGCCTTCCAGCTGGTGGGTAACCATCAGCGTGGTTTGCTGCCGGGAGGCAGCGTTCAGGGCCTCCATTACGCGCTGCTCGCTGTGGGCATCCAGGCTTGCTGCGGGCTCGTCCAGCAGCATCAGCTGGCATGGGTTAAGCAGCGCTCGGGCAACGGCCACGCGCTGCGCCTGCCCGACCGACAGCCCGGCGGACTGATCGCCGACCACGGTATCCACCCCTTTCGGCAGCAGCGGCAGAAATTCGCTGACCCAGGCGCGGTCGAGAACCGATTGCAGCTCATCTTCACGCGCGTCCGGGCGCGCCAGAAGCACGTTTTCACGCAGCGTAGAAGCCGGGAGCTGCGGGTTTTGTCCTACCCAACTGAGCTGTTTACGCCAGGCGTCAGGCTCGAGGTTGCGCAGTTCGGTTTTGTTGATCCGCAGTGAACCCGTGTAGGCCATAAAACCGGATAGCGCGTTCAGTAGAGAGCTTTTCCCGGAACCGCTGGTGCCGACGAGCACCACGCGTTGTCCGGCAGGTAAGGTAAAGTTCAGCGGACCGGCGAGGACTTTGCCTTCGGGCGACAGAATGGAAAAGTCCTGCGCTTCAATCGTCACCGGATCTTTAGCATTCAGCGTTACGTCACCCCGCTCCGGGTGGGCCAGCGGCGTTTCCAGAAACGTTTTCAGGCTATCGGCGGCGCCAACCGCCTGCGCTTTGGCGTGATAGAAGGTTCCCAGATCGCGAAGCGGCTGGAAAAATTCCGGCGCCAGTATCAGCGCCAGGAAACCGGCAGAAAGGGTCACCGCCGTGCCGTAATGGCCAAAATCCAGCGCGCCAAGGTAGGAGAAGCCGAAGTAGACCGCCACGAGGGCAATCGACAGAGAGGTAAAGAATTCCAGTACGCCGGAAGATAAGAAGGCGAGGCGTAAGACTTCCATGGTGCGCTGACGGAAGTCCTGTGACGCCTTGCGAATATTTTCGGTTTCCGCTTCACCGCGGCCAAAAATGCGCAATGTCTCCATGCCGCGAAGACGATCGAGGAAATGGCCACTCAGGCGACCCAATGCCAGGAAGTTACGGCGGTTGGCATCCGCTGCCCCCATCCCGACCAGCGCCATAAACAGTGGGATCAGCGGGGCGGTTCCCATCAGAATCAGCGCCGCCATCCAGTTCACCGGGAAGATAGCGATAACGATCAGCAGCGGAACGAAGACGGCAAGGGCCATCTGCGGCAGATAGCGCGCGTAATAGTCGTGCATATCGTCAATCTGCTCAAGGATCAGCGTCGCCCAGCTACCGGCCGGTTTACCCTGGATCCAGGCGGGCCCGGCTTCCTGAAGACGATCGAGCACCTGACGGCGGATCTCGTAACGGATGTGCTGTCCGGCGTGAAAACCGACGCGCTCACGCAGCCATACCACCCAGGCGCGCAGAACAAAAATCAGGATCAGGACAATAAAGGGCAGCAGGAGCGCTTCGCGCGGGATGTTCTCCATGATCATGTGATTTAGAATGCGGGCCAGCAGCCATGCCTGGGCAACAATCAACAGACCGCTAACGAACCCCAAAAGGCGGGAAATCGTAAGCCAGCGGCGGGAAATAACGCTTTGCTGTTTCAGCCAGCGTGTTAACTCTTGTTGACGGGTTTTTTCCATTGCGTACTTTGCAGGTGACGTTATTAGAAGTTGGGCAGCGCAATGTTACAACGGGGAGACAATAAAGGCGACTTATCGCCGCCTTTATTTACGTTTGTTACTGACTTGTAAAGATTATTTACCTTGTTCAGCCAGTCCATCGAGGTAGCGTTCAGCGTCCAGCGCGGCCATACAGCCGGTGCCCGCAGAAGTAATCGCCTGACGATAAATATGGTCCATCACGTCGCCGGCCGCGAACACACCCGGGATGCTGGTCTGGGTCGCATTACCGTGAATGCCGGACTGCACTTTGATGTAGCCGTTTTCCAACTCCAGCTGACCGTCGAAAATCGCGGTGTTCGGACTGTGACCGATCGCCACAAACAGGCCCGCCACTTCCAGCGTTTCAACGTTATCAGTGTTCTGGGTATCACGGATACGCAGACCGGCAACGCCCATCTGGTCTCCCGTCACCTCTTCCAGGGTACGGTTGGTATGCAGCACGATGTTGCCACTTGCTACTTTATCCATCAGACGTTTGATCAGGATCTTCTCCGCGCGGAAGGTTTCGCGACGGTGGATCAGGTGCACCTCAGAGGCAATGTTTGCCAGATAGAGCGCTTCTTCCACTGCGGTGTTGCCGCCGCCGATGACCGCGACTTTCTGATTACGGTAGAAGAAACCGTCGCAGGTTGCGCAGGCAGAGACGCCGCGGCCTTTGAACGCTTCTTCGGATGGCAGACCGAGGTAACGGGCAGAAGCACCCGTGGCGATGATCAGCGCGTCGCAGGTGTATTCGCCGCTGTCGCCCGTCAGGCGGAACGGACGGTTCTGAAGATCGACCTTATTGATGTGGTCGAACAAAATTTCGGTTTCGAATTTAGCGGCATGCTCGTGCATACGTTCCATCAGCAGCGGCCCGGTCAGGTCGTTCGGGTCCCCTGGCCAGTTTTCCACTTCGGTGGTGGTGGTCAGCTGACCGCCTTTTTCCATACCGGTAATGAGTACCGGGTGCAGGTTAGCGCGTGCAGCATAGACCGCTGCGGTATATCCCGCAGGTCCAGAACCAAGGATTAGCAGCTTACTGTGTTTGGCCGTGCCCATGAGATCCCCATTGTTGTTGGCAGACATTTGGCTGGATTGTAGGGAATTTGTTGCCGTAAAAAAAGAGCGCAGCAATTTTGATATCAATCTGTGTAATAGCCATGGACGATGAATAGCGCGCGATAACCTCACGCTTTCTCGATAAAAGCGGTCGTTTCTAAGGCAATAAAATGAGGATTAATACCCTGCCGTAATGAATATCCGGCATGTTGTACTAAAAAACGATGTTTTGCTTTGACAATCCCCTGCGCTTTTGCGAAAACATTCAAGGAAGAAAAAAAACCGCGTTAACCGTATGCCGCATAGGCATGCACGTAAATGCCATTTTTACCGGGTCAGTGAAATCTACGCATGGCGTGGACAGACGCCATACGTGATGTCGGTGACAGCCTTCGGGCAACGGTCTTCTTACCAACAGAACCCGAATCCGCATCGCGTCTATTACATAATCAGGCGATGTGATGACTAACGGGTACAGGCTCTGAACAGTGATGTGCACAGGGTCCAGGCAGGAGTAGGGAAGGAATACAGAGAGACAATAATAATGGTAGATAGCAAGAAGCGCCCTGGCAAAGATCTCGACCGTATCGATCGTAACATTCTTAATGAATTGCAAAAGGATGGGCGTATTTCCAACGTCGAGCTTTCAAAACGTGTGGGACTTTCCCCGACGCCGTGCCTTGAGCGTGTGCGCCGACTGGAAAGACAGGGTTTCATTCAGGGCTACACTGCTCTGTTGAACCCGCATTATCTGGATGCCTCACTTCTGGTATTTGTTGAGATTACTCTGAATCGTGGTGCGCCGGATGTGTTTGAACAATTCAACGCCGCTGTACAAAAACTTGAAGAAATTCAAGAGTGTCATCTGGTGTCCGGTGATTTCGACTACCTGTTGAAAACCCGAGTGCCTGATATGTCCGCCTACCGTAAGCTGCTGGGGGAAACCCTGCTGCGTCTGCCAGGCGTGAACGACACCCGTACATATGTGGTGATGGAAGAGGTCAAACAGAGCAATCGTCTGGTTATTAAGACGCGCTAACACGGAACAGGTGCAAAATCAGCGTAGTTTGATTACACTCCTGTTAATCCATACAGCAACAGTGCCGGGGAGTCCCGGCGCTGTTGTCCGTTTTAGCAAAAAGGCAGGATATGCCTGATACCTGGAGAGCCTTTTTTGAGCCAGGAATACACTGAAGACAAAGAAGTCACACTATCGAAGCTAAGCAGCGGACGTCGTCTCCTCGAGGCTTTGCTGATTGTTATTGCCCTTTTTGCCGTCTGGCTGATGGCAGCCTTATTCAGTTTCAATCCTTCAGATCCCAGCTGGTCACAAACTGCATGGCATGAGCCTATCCATAATTTAGGCGGTGTCCCTGGTGCCTGGCTGGCGGATACGCTGTTTTTCATTTTCGGTGTGATGGCCTACACCCTCCCCGTTATTATCATTGGCGGCTGCTGGTTTGCGTGGCGTCATCGTCAGAACGATGATTACATCGACTATTTCGCCGTGTCGCTGCGCCTGATTGGCGCGCTGGCGCTGATCCTTACTTCGTGCGGGCTAGCGGCAATCAATGCGGATGATATCTGGTACTTCGCCTCTGGCGGTGTAATCGGCAGCTTACTCAGTTCTGCGCTACAGCCGATGCTGCACAGCAGCGGCGGCACGCTGGCGCTGCTGTGCATTTGGGCGGCCGGGCTAACGCTATTTACCGGCTGGTCCTGGGTGAGCATTGCCGAGAAAATTGGTAGTTTTATCCTCACCATTCTGACCTTCGCCAGCAACCGTACCCGCCGTGACGATACGTGGGTTGATGAAGACGAGTACGAAGATGAAGAGGAAGATGACGCGCCTGTGCAGCGTCGCGAATCTCGTCGCGCGCGTATTCTGCGCGGCGCGCTGGCGCGTCGTCAGCGTGTTGCTGAGAAATTTGCCAACCCGCTAGGTCGTAAAACCGATGAGGCGCTCTTCTCCGGTAAACGCATGGATGAAGACGAGCAGGTGGCGTATCGCGCTGCGGGTGTCGCAGTCGATCCTGACGATGTGCTCTTCTCTGGCAGCCGGGCCACGCCCGGGGACTTTGACGAATACGACCCGCTGTTAAACGGTCACTCGGTCACTGAACCGGTTGCGGCAGCCGCAGCCGCGACAACCGCAGCGCAGGCGTATGCCGCGCCTGTCGACGCCGTGATGCCATCCGCGCCGGTTTCGCCGCCGGAATCCGTTATTCAGCAACCTCAGGTTGACTGGCAGACTGCTCCCGGTGTTCACACGCCGGAGCCCGTTATCGCGCCTGAACCAGAGAGCTATGTCCCTGTGCAGCAGGAGCAGTGGCAGCAGCCATATCAGCCGCCGCAGCCTGCGTATGAACCGCAAGATTACCCTCACTTTGAACAGCCTGTGGCCCAGCCGTATCAGGAGTATGTGCCAGAACCGGTTGAACCTGTGCAGCCTCATGTAGCGCCGCAGCCTGAACCTGAAATCGTGGAAGAGGTGAAGCCTGCCCGTCCACCGCTGTACTATTTTGAAGAAGTCGAAGAGCGCCGCGCGCGTGAACGCGAACAGCTGGCCGCCTGGTATCAGCCTGTGCCTGAACCGGTGCAGGAGCCGGTGACGAAAGCGCCTTCTGTCCCAGTTCCACCGGTCGACTCGACACCTGTAGTTGCACCCGTAGCGGAAAGCGTGAAGCAGGCTACCGCGGCCGCTGCCGTGGCTGCACCTGTCTTTAGCCTGGCAACAGGGGGCGCGCCACGTCCTCAGGTGAAGGAGGGGATTGGTCCGCAACTGCCTCGTCCTAACCGCGTTCGCGTACCAACCCGTCGTGAACTTGCCTCTTATGGTATCAAGCTGCCTTCCCAGCGCATGGCAGAAGAGAAAGCGCGCGAGCCAGAGTACGAAGATGACGCCGATGAGATGCAACAGGACGAGCTGGCCCGCCAGTTCGCCGCGCAGCAGAATCAACGCTACGGTGAAGAATATCAGCACGGTGAACCTGTGCCTGAAGACGAAGATGACGCTGCAGAAGCGGAATTAGCGCGCCAGTTCGCCGCCACCCAGCAGCAGCGTTATTCCGGTGAACAACCGGCTGGTGCAAATCCGTTCTCACTGTCTGATTTTGAATTCTCGCCGATGAAGGATCTGGTGGATGATGGCCCGAGCGAGCCTTTATTTACCCCGAGCGTGATGCCGGAAGTTGAGCCTGTGCGCCAGCAGCCAGCACCACAGGCCTATGCACAGCCGCAACAACCTGTTCATCAGCCGTATGCGCAGCCGCAGCAGCCCGTTCAGCAGCCATATGCGCAACCGCAACAACCAGTTCAGCAACCGCAGCCGCCGCAGTTCCAGCAGCCTGCGCCTCAGCAGCAAGAGAGCCTGATTCACCCGCTGCTGATGCGTAACGGTGACAGCCGTCCGCTGCAGCGTCCAAGCACGCCGCTGCCGTCTCTTGATCTGTTAACGCCGCCGCCGTCGGAAGTGGAACCCGTCGATACCTTCGCGCTGGAGCAGATGGCGCGTCTGGTGGAAGCCCGTCTGGCCGACTTCCGTATCAAGGCTGACGTGGTGAACTACTCGCCGGGCCCTGTTATCACCCGTTTTGAACTGAACCTGGCGCCAGGCGTTAAAGCCGCGCGTATTTCTAACCTGTCCCGCGACCTGGCGCGTTCCTTGTCGACCGTTGCGGTACGTGTGGTGGAAGTGATACCGGGCAAACCTTACGTTGGTCTTGAGCTGCCGAACAAGAAACGTCAGACCGTCTACCTGCGTGAAGTGCTGGATAACACCAAATTCCGCGATAACCCATCCCCGCTGACAGTGGTGCTGGGTAAAGATATCGCTGGCGATCCGGTGGTGGCAGACCTCGCAAAAATGCCTCACCTGCTGGTCGCGGGTACTACCGGTTCCGGTAAGTCTGTCGGTGTGAACGCCATGATCCTCAGCATGCTCTATAAAGCGCAGCCGGAAGATGTGCGTTTCATCATGATCGACCCGAAAATGCTCGAACTTTCGGTCTACGAAGGCATCCCGCATCTGCTGACCGAAGTGGTCACCGACATGAAAGACGCCGCCAACGCCCTGCGCTGGAGCGTCAATGAGATGGAACGCCGCTACAAGCTGATGTCTGCGTTGGGCGTACGTAATCTGGCCGGTTATAACGAGAAAATCGCCCAGGCTATGCGTATGGGACGTCCGATCCCGGATCCTTACTGGAAGCCAGGTGACAGCATGGATGCCCAGCATCCGGTGCTGGAAAAACTGCCTTATATCGTCGTGCTGGTCGATGAATTCGCTGACCTGATGATGACCGTTGGTAAGAAAGTGGAAGAGTTGATTGCCCGTCTGGCGCAGAAAGCGCGTGCGGCTGGTATTCACCTTGTGCTGGCGACCCAGCGTCCTTCCGTGGACGTTATCACTGGTCTTATCAAAGCGAACATTCCGACGCGTATCGCCTTTACCGTATCAAGCAAAATTGACTCCCGTACCATTCTTGATCAGGGCGGCGCAGAGTCGCTGCTGGGAATGGGGGACATGCTCTATTCCGGCCCGAACTCCACTTCTCCGGTGCGTGTTCACGGTGCGTTTGTCCGCGACGAGGAAGTTCACGCTGTCGTGCAGGACTGGAAAGCGCGCGGTCGTCCACAATATATTGACGGCATTACCAGCGATACGGAAAGCGAAGGCGGCGGCGGTGGCTTCGACGGTGGTGAAGAGCTGGATCCGTTATTCGATCAGGCGGTTAACTTCGTTACCGAAAAACGCAAAGCGTCCATCTCAGGCGTGCAGCGTCAATTCCGCATCGGCTATAACCGCGCAGCGCGTATCATCGAGCAGATGGAAGCGCAGGGCATTGTGAGCGAGCAGGGGCATAACGGTAACCGCGAGGTGCTGGCGCCGCCGCCGTTTGATTAACCTTCAGCGTTTGCAAAGAAGGGTAAATCAGCCAAAATTAAGCATTTTCTTCTGTCGCCTGCCTTCGGGCAGGTCCAGAATAGAAGACGGAAATCCCATATCGGGAAGACGTATTTTAAGGAATAACAATGAAAAAAATCGCCATCGCCTGTGCATTACTCACCAGTTTTGTTGCCAGCAGCGTCTGGGCTGATGCAGCCAGCGACCTTAAAAGCCGACTGGATAAAGTAAGCAGCTTCCACGCCAGCTTCACGCAAAAAGTGACGGACGGCAGCGGCAACGCGGTGCAGGAAGGCCAGGGAGATTTGTGGGTAAAACGCCCAAATCTGTTCAACTGGCACATGACCCAGCCGGATGAGAGCATCCTGGTGTCTGACGGTAAAACCTTATGGTTCTACAACCCGTTCGTTGAGCAGGCTACTGCGACCTGGCTGAAAGATGCCACCAGCAATACGCCGTTTATGCTGATTGCCCGAAACCAGGCCAGCGACTGGCAGCAGTACAATATTAAACAGACGGGTGACGAGTTCGTCCTGACGCCGAAAGACAGCAACGGCAACCTGAAGCAGTTCACCATTAACGTGAGCACCAACGGTACCATTAATCAGTTCGGCGCGGTTGAGCAGGACGATCAGCGCAGCAGCTACCAGCTTAAATCTCAGCAGAACGGCGCCGTTGATGCATCGAAATTCACCTTTACCCCGCCGAAGGGCGTGACGGTGGACGACCAACGCAATAAGTAAGAGGCGTGAGTGGGCAATCTGTCGCTCGATTTTTCAGATAACGCGTTTCAACCTCTGGCCGCCCGTATGCGGCCAGAAAATTTAGCGCAGTACATCGGCCAGCAGCACCTGCTGGCTGCCGGTAAGCCATTGCCACGCGCCATTGAGGCCGGGCATCTTCACTCCATGATCCTCTGGGGGCCCCCTGGCACCGGCAAGACCACGCTTGCAGAAGTGATCGCCCGCTATGCCAACGCGGACGTTGAACGCATCTCGGCGGTGACCTCCGGCGTGAAGGAGATCCGTGAGGCGATCGAGCGTGCGCGGCAGAACCGCAATGCCGGGCGGCGCACCATCCTCTTCGTGGACGAAGTCCACCGCTTCAACAAGAGCCAGCAGGATGCCTTCCTGCCGCATATTGAAGACGGCACGATCTTCTTCATCGGCGCGACCACCGAGAATCCGTCGTTTGAATTGAACTCGGCGCTACTCTCCCGCGCGCGCGTTTATCTGCTCAAATCGCTGACCACCGAGGATATTGAAAAGGTTCTCACCCAGGCGATGGACGACAAAGCGCGCGGCTACGGCGGGCAGGATATCGTTCTGCCCGACGACACGCGTCGTGCGATTGCGGAGCTGGTCAACGGCGATGCGCGTCGGGCGCTGAATACGCTGGAAATGATGGCCGATATGGCCGAAGTCGACGATGCCGGGAAGCGGGTGCTTAAACCGGAATTGCTCACCGAAATTGCTGGTGAACGCAGCGCCCGTTTCGACAATAAAGGCGACCGTTTTTACGACCTGATCTCGGCGCTGCATAAGTCGGTACGCGGCAGCGCGCCGGATGCGGCGCTTTACTGGTACGCGCGCATTATCACTGCGGGCGGCGATCCGTTGTATGTCGCGCGCCGCTGTCTGGCGATTGCGTCTGAAGATGTTGGCAATGCCGATCCACGCGCTATGCAGGTCGCGCTGTCGGCCTGGGACTGCTTCACCCGCGTTGGACCCGCGGAGGGCGAACGTGCCATTGCGCAGGCGATTGTTTATTTGGCCTGCGCGCCGAAAAGCAATGCGGTTTATACCGCGTTTAAAGCGGCAATGTCGGATGCGCGTGAACGCCCGGACTACGATGTGCCGGTTCATCTGCGTAATGCACCGACCAAACTGATGAAAGAGATGGGGTATGGGCAGGAGTACCGCTACGCTCATGATGAACCCAATGCCTACGCCGCAGGGGAGGAATATTTCCCGCAGGAGATGGCACAAACGCGCTATTATCGCCCCACAAACAGAGGTCTTGAAGGCAAGATTGGTGAAAAGCTCACCTGGCTCGCCGGACAGGATCAAAATAGCCCTATAAAACGCTACCGTTAGTTCAATCGTTGCGGTAATGTTGGCGTAGTATCCTTGTGGCCGCAGGCTGTGGTCACATTTCCCTATTTTAATTCGATAAGCACAGGATAAGCATGCTCGATCCCAATCTGCTGCGTAATGAGCCAGACGCAGTCGCTGAAAAACTGGCACGCCGGGGCTTTAAGCTGGATGTAGATAAGCTACGCGCTCTTGAAGAGCGTCGTAAAGTACTGCAGGTACAAACTGAAAATCTGCAGGCAGAGCGTAACTCTCGATCGAAATCCATCGGCCAGGCGAAAGCGCGCGGGGAAGATATTGAGCCATTACGCCTGGAAGTGAACAAGCTGGGTGAAGAACTGGATCAGGCGAAAGCTGAGCTGGACGTTCTTCAGGCCGAGATTCGTGATATTGCCCTGGCTATCCCGAATATTCCTGACGACAGCGTGCCTGTCGGCAAAGATGAAAACGACAACGTTGAAGTGAAGCGCTGGGGTACGCCTCGTGAGTTTGACTTCGAAGTACGCGATCACGTGACGCTGGGCGAAATGCACGCGGGCCTGGACTTTGCGGCAGCGGTTAAGCTGACAGGTTCTCGCTTCGTGGTGATGAAAGGCCAGATTGCCCATCTGCACCGCGCGCTGGCGCAGTTCATGCTGGATCTGCACACCGAGCAGCATGGCTACAGCGAAACCTACGTGCCGTATCTGGTCAACCACGATACGCTGTACGGTACGGGCCAGTTGCCGAAATTTGCCGGCGACCTGTTCCATACCCGCCCGCTGGACGAAGAAGCAGACAGTAGCAACTACGCGCTGATCCCAACCGCGGAAGTGCCGCTGACTAACCTCGTGCGTGATGAGATCATCGACGAAGACGATCTGCCGATCAAACTGACGGCACATTCACCGTGCTTCCGTTCTGAAGCCGGTTCTTACGGTCGCGACACGCGCGGTCTGATCCGTATGCACCAGTTCGACAAAGTTGAGATGGTGCAGATCGTTCGTCCAGAAGAATCTATGGACGCGCTGGAAGAGATGACCGGCCACGCGGAGAAGGTTCTGGAGCTGCTGGGTCTGCCGTACCGTCGTATGGCTCTGTGTACCGGTGATATGGGCTTTGGCGCCTGCAAAACCTTCGATCTGGAAGTGTGGGTGCCTGCGCAGAACACCTACCGTGAAATCTCCTCCTGTTCTAACGTCTGGGATTTCCAGGCGCGCCGCATGCAGGCACGCTGCCGCAGCAAATCTGACAAGAAAACCCGTCTGGTACATACCCTGAACGGTTCTGGTCTGGCTGTGGGGCGTACCCTGGTTGCCGTGCTGGAAAACTATCAGCAGGCAGACGGTCGTATCGAGATCCCTGAAGTGCTGCGTCCATACATGAAAGGCCAGCAGTACATCGGTTAATATTTGTCTTAAAACAAAAAAGCGCCTCAGGGCGCTTTTTTTATGCTTATGAATTGATACGACGCAATACCCCCTCCCTCTAAAGTAGTAATACTCCTCCGAATGAAAGTCAGCATAAAACGCTGATAACGAAAATATTCGTTATATATAAAACTACATAGCGGTTTGCGCCGCCTCTCTTTTCTTTGTGAGCAACCAAAGTGAGTCTCTATGAAAATCAACGCGCCTGAAGCATTAATGGCTGCCGAGGTCACTCGCCGTGGTTTGATGAAAACCACGGCCATAGGCGGCCTGGCCGTAGCCAGCAGTGCCTTCACGCTCCCCTTTACCCGACTGGCGTCGGCGGCTGATGCTCTGTCTCCGGCCACTTCCCCGGAAAAAGTGGTGTGGAGTGCCTGTACCGTCAACTGCGGTAGCCGTTGTCCGCTGCGTATGCATGTAGTGGATGGCGAAATTAAATATGTCGAAACCGATAATACCGGGGACGATAACTACGAAGGGTTACATCAGGTCCGTGCCTGCCTGCGTGGTCGCTCCATGCGTCGTCGCGTCTATAATCCGGACCGCCTGAAATACCCGATGAAGCGCGTCGGTAAGCGTGGGGAAGGGAAGTTCGAGCGGATTAGCTGGGATGAAGCCTACGACATCATTGCCACCAACATGCAGCGTTTGATTAAAGAGTACGGCAACGAATCCATCTACCTGAACTACGGTACCGGGACGCTTGGCGGCACGCTGACCCGTTCCTGGCCACCGGGTAAAACGCTGGTGGCGCGCCTGATGAACTGCTGCGGCGGTTATCTCAATCACTATGGTGACTACTCATCGGCGCAGATTGCTGCTGGCCTGAACTACACCTATGGCGGCTGGGCGGACGGAAACAGCCCGTCTGATATCGAAAATAGTAAGCTGGTGGTGCTGTTCGGCAATAACCCGGGTGAAACCCGCATGAGCGGCGGTGGGGTAACCTACTACCTCGAACAGGCCCGCGCCAAATCCAATGCCCGCATGATCATCATCGACCCACGCTACACCGACACCGGCGCCGGACGTGAAGACGAGTGGATTCCCATTCGTCCGGGGACCGACGCGGCGCTGGTCTCCGCCCTGGCGTGGGTGATGATCACTGAGAATCTTGTCGATCAGCCTTTCCTGGATAAATACTGCGTCGGCTATGACGAGAAAACTCTGCCAGCCAGCGCGCCGGCAAACGGTCACTACAAGGCGTATATTCTCGGACAGGGCAGCGACGGCGTGGCGAAAACGCCGGAGTGGGCGTCCACCATCACCGGCATCCCGGCTGAGCGTATCGTTCAGCTGGCGCGTGAAATTGGTTCAGCCAAACCGGCCTATATCAGCCAGGGCTGGGGTCCGCAGCGTCATGCGAACGGCGAAATCGCGACCCGTGCCATCTCCATGCTCTCCATTCTGACCGGCAACGTCGGCATTCACGGCGGTAACACCGGCGCGCGTGAAGGTTCATATGAAGTGCCGTTCGAACGTATGCCGACGCTGGATAACCCGGTTCAGACCAGCATCTCCATGTTTATGTGGACCGATGCGATTGAACGCGGCCCGGAAATGACCGCCCTGCGCGACGGCGTGCGCGGCAAGGACAAGCTGGACGTGCCGATCAAGATGATCTGGAATTATGCCGGTAACTGCCTCATCAACCAGCATTCAGAAATCAACCGTACCCATGAAATCCTGCAGGACGACAAGAAGTGCGAGATGATTGTGGTGATCGACTGCCACATGACCTCTTCGGCGAAATATGCCGATATCCTGCTGCCGGACTGCACCGCCTCTGAGCAGATGGATTTCGCGCTGGATGCATCCTGCGGCAACATGTCCTACGTGATTTTTACCGACCAGGCGATTAAACCGCGCTTTGAGTGCAAAACCATTTATGAGATGACCTCCGAGCTGGCGAAACGTCTTGGCGTTGAGCAGCAGTTTACCGAGGGGCGGACTCAGGAAGGGTGGATGCGCCATCTGCATGAACTCTCCCGTAAGGCCATTCCTGACCTGCCGGACTTTGACACCTTCCGCAAGCAGGGGATGTACAAACAGCGCGATCCGGAAGGGCACCACGTGGCGTACAAAGCGTTCCGTGAAGATCCGCAGGCGAACCCGCTGACCACGCCGTCGGGCAAAATCGAAATCTATTCCGAAGAGTTGGCAAAAATTGCGTCAACCTGGGAACTGCCGGAAGGGGACGTTATCGATCCGCTGCCGATCTACACGCCGGGCTTTGAAAACTACAACGATCCGCTGACGGCGAAATTCCCGCTGCAGCTGACCGGCTTCCACTACAAAGCGCGTGTTCACTCTACCTACGGTAACGTCGACGTGCTGAAAGCCGCCTGCCGACAGGAGATGTGGATCAACCCGATGGATGCCAAAGCGCGAGGTATCAGCAATGGGGATCGCGTGCGGATCTTCAACGGTCGCGGCGAGGTTCACATTGAAGCCAAAGTGACGCCGCGCATGATGCCCGGAGTAGTGGCGCTGGGTGAAGGTGCCTGGTATAGCCCTGATGCAAACCGCATCGACCAGGCTGGCAGTATTAACGTACTGACCACGCAGCGTCCGTCGCCGCTGGCGAAAGGCAACCCATCCCACACAAACCTTGTCCAGGTTGAAAAGGTTTAAGGAGTAGCCGATGACAACCCAGTATGGATTTTTTATTGATTCCAGCCGTTGCACCGGGTGCAAAACCTGCGAGCTGGCCTGTAAAGATTACAAAGACCTGACCCCTGACGTCAGCTTCCGCCGTATTTATGAATACGCCGGGGGGGACTGGCAGGAAGATAACGGCGTCTGGCATCAGAACGTTTTTGCCTATTACCTGTCAATTGCCTGTAACCACTGTGAAGATCCGGCCTGTACTAAGGTCTGCCCGAGCGGGGCGATGCACAAGCGTGAAGACGGTTTTGTGGTGGTGGACGAAGATGTCTGCATCGGCTGTCGGTACTGCCATATGGCGTGCCCGTACGGCGCGCCGCAGTACAATGCCGCCAAAGGTCATATGACCAAATGCGATGGCTGCCACACCCGCGTAGCGGACGGCAAAAAGCCGATTTGCGTCGAGTCCTGCCCGCTGCGCGCGCTGGACTTCGGTCCGATTGAAGAGCTGCGTCAAAAACACGGGCAGCTCGCTGCCGTGGCGCCGCTGCCGTCTGCGCACTTCACGAAGCCGAGCATTGTAATTAAACCTAACGCCAACAGCCGTCCTACAGGGGACACCACCGGCTACCTGGCAAATCCGAAGGAGGTGTGAGATGGGAAGTGGATGGCATGAATGGCCGCTGATGATCTTCACGGTCTTTGGTCAGTGCGTGGCGGGTGGTTTCATTGTGCTCGCGCTGGCGCTGTTGAAAGGTCGCCTTAATGCTGAACAGCAGCAGCGTTTAGTGTTGAGCATGTTTGGCCTATGGGTGCTGATGGGGATTGGGTTTATCGCCTCTACGCTTCACCTGGGGTCGCCTATGCGCGCGTTTAACTCCCTGAACCGCGTGGGTGCCTCATCCCTCAGTAATGAGATTGCCAGCGGAGCAATTTTCTTTGCCGTCGGTGGGCTGGGCTGGCTGCTGGCCGCCATGAAAAAATTGCCTGCGGGTCTGCGCAGCCTGTGGCTAATCGTGACCATGGTGTTGGGCGTGGTGTTCGTGTGGATGATGGTGCGCGTCTATAACACCATCGATACCGTTCCAACCTGGTACAGCGTCTGGACGCCAATGAGCTTCTTCCTGACGATGTTTATCGGCGGACCGCTGCTGGGCTACCTGCTGCTGCGAGTGGCGGGCGTAGACGGGTGGGCAATGCGTTTGTTGCCCGCTGTTTCGCTGCTGGCGCTGGTGGTGAGTGCGATGGTCGCCCTGATGCAGGGTGCAGAACTGGCAACCATTCACAGCTCTATCCAGCAGGCTTCTGCCCTGGTACCGGACTACGGTGCTCTGATGGCCTGGCGCATCGTTCTGCTGGTCGCCGCGTTGGTATTCTGGATTGCTCCTCAGCTCAAAGGTTATCAGCCCGCGCTGCCGCTGCTGTCACTGGCTTTTGTGCTGGTACTGGCGGGTGAACTGATTGGTCGCGGCGTGTTCTACGGGTTGCATATGACTGTAGGTATGGCTATCGCCAGTTAACATTGTATTTGGTTATATCAAGCCGGGCCTGAGCGCCCGGCTTTTTCTTTTTTCGATCATGAAATTTTTCGACTGTCGTTTTGTTTTAATTTTGCCCATTAATAAATGAAAACAGAGACATAATTAATATCTATAGCAGGCGTGGCATTAGCAGGATAAGTTTTTTAAATCGACAGGGAACATATTGTGCGAGGCGGCTAAATCAGTGGATTGACTTTGTTTTTGCCAGTGGCATGATGCGCACGAAATCTGAACTTCCTCACGGCTTTTTAATCCATGACCACCTATACCCGGCCAGTGCTGCTGTTGCTCTGTGGCCTGCTTCTGTTGACCCTGGCGATCGCAGTGTTAAATACGCTCGTCCCGCTGTGGCTCGCCCATGAGAACTTACCGACCTGGCAGGTGGGTATGGTCAGCTCGTCCTTTTTTACCGGCAACCTTCTTGGTACCCTGGTGACCGGGAGCCTGATTAAGCGCTTTGGCTTTAACCGCAGCTATTATCTGGCTTCGCTGATTTTCGCTGCCGGGTGTGCTGGGCTGGGCCTGATGGTCGGCTTCTGGAGCTGGATGGCATGGCGCTTCATAGCCGGTGTAGGCTGCGCGATGATTTGGGTGGTGGTTGAAAGTGCGCTGATGTGCAGCGGCACCTCCCGTAATCGTGGACGCCTGCTGGCAGCCTATATGATGGTTTATTACGTCGGCACCGTGCTGGGGCAACTGATGGTCAGCAAGCTGCCAACCGACCTCATGAGCGTTCTGCCGTGGGTAACGGGTATGGTGCTGGCCGCGATCTTGCCTTTGCTCTTCACGCGCATCGTGAACCAGAACAGCGAACACCAGGAAGCAACCCACGTCTGGCCAATGCTCAGACTGCGTCATGCGCGTCTGGGCGTTAACGGCTGCATTATATCGGGGATTGTACTGGGCTCGCTCTATGGCCTGATGCCGCTCTATCTGAATCATCAGGGCGTCAGCGATTCCGGAATTGGATTCTGGATGGCGGTCATGGTGAGTGCGGGGATCGTCGGGCAGTGGCCGATTGGTCGTCTGGCGGACCGCTTTGGTCGTTTGCTGGTGCTACGCGTTCAGGTCTTCGTGGTCATCATGGGATGTCTTGCCATGCTCAGCAACGCCGCAATGGCGCCTGCGCTGTTCATTCTCGGGGCCGCCGGCTTTACGCTCTATCCGGTGGCGATGGCCTGGGCCTGTGAGAAAGTTGAGCATCACCAGCTGGTGGCAATGAACCAGGCGCTGTTACTGAGCTATACCATCGGCAGCTTATTAGGGCCGACGTTTACAGCGATGCTGATGCAGAATTACTCCGACAATTTACTGTTTATCATGATTGCCAGCGTGTCGTTTATATATCTCTTAATGCTGCTGCGTAAAGCAGGTGAGCATCCAACGCCTGTGGCACATGCCTGATTAAATTAAAGCCTGTCGATGACAGGCTTTTTTGTCCCCATCACAACTAAGAGTTTTACTTATTGTTTGTTTATTGCGCCAGGCGATAATTCATGTGAGTCCTAACACTATAAGGCAGCAATCATGTCTATTCGTCGTTTTTCCACTACCGCACTTGCCGTAGTGTTGTCTTTAACGTTTGCAACTGCTCCGGTCATGGCTAATCCTGGAAACGGGAACGGCGGTGGTCACGGAAACGGTGGCGGACAAGGTAATGGCGGTAATCATGGTAACGGGAATTCAGGTAACTCCGGCAACCATGGAAATAAGCAAAATAGCGGACAGGATAACCCTGGAAAATCGAATAAGAGCTTCAAAAATAGCAAAGATGTCGGTAATGATGTTGATGCTCGCGTGAGTTTCGATCATGCGCGCCACCTGGCGCTGAATTATGGCTTAACGGGCTATGACTCTCTGCCTCCGGGCATCGCGAAAAACCTCGCCCGTGGTAAACCGCTTCCTCCGGGCATTGCGAAGAAAACCGTGCCAGCCTCTATGCTGGACCAGCTTCCTTCCTACCCAGGCTATGAATGGCGCGTGGTCGGGGACGACCTGGTCTTAATTGCGCTGAGCACAGCCATTGTGACGTCCGTTATTAACGGTGTATTTAAATAGAATATAAAAAAGGCCCGGTTTTACCGGGCCTTTTCGTTAATACATGACCTTGTGACCGTACTGCTCAAGAATACCTTTCACGCGTTCCATCGTCTCTTTTTTCGGCGGCTTCACGCCATCGAGTTTGTACTCTTCGCCCATGGCCACCCATTTATGTTTACCCAGCTCGTGATAGGGCAGAAGCTCGATTTTCTCGACGTTGCCCATGTCACGGGTGAATTCCCCCAGGCGGTGCGCGGAGTCGTCGTCGTCTGACCAGCCAGGAACAACCACGTAGCGGATCCAGGTTTTGATGCCTTTGTCGGCTATGTATTTGGCAAACTCCAGCGTGCGGTGGTTTGAGACACCAACGAGGTTCTGATGGATCTCATCGTTCATCTGTTTGAGATCGAGCATCACCAGATCGGTCACTTCAAGCAGTTCATCAATCACCGGATCGTAGCGACGTACAAAGCCATTGGTATCCAGGCAGGTATGAATGCCTTCTTTGTGGCAGGCGCGGAACCAGTCACGGACAAATTCAGCCTGAAGAATGGCTTCACCGCCGGATGCGGTGACGCCGCCACCGGACGCGTTCATAAAGTGGCGGTAGGTCACCACCTCTTTCATCAAGTCTTCAACGGTCACTTCTTTGCCGCCGTGCGTGTCCCAGGTATCGCGGTTATGGCAGTACAGGCAGCGCATCAGGCAGCCCTGGAAAAAGGTGATAAAGCGGATGCCCGGGCCATCAACGGTGCCACAGGATTCAAAGGAGTGAATACGACCAATAGTTGACATTGCGGTGATATCTCCATCATCGGCCCGTCCCGGGCCTGTGTATGCACAGCTCAAAGCCGGCTGTGTTAAGTCTGTTTTGGCTGTTATCCATCAAGTATAGATAGCGGGCAAAAGAGACTGAGGTGGAGAGGGTGCTAAAAAGGCCCCACTGACGTGGAGCCTTTATTGTACGCTTGTTAACGCGTGATTTCAGTCAATTCCACTTACATGGACTGAGTGAAAGTACGGGTGATAACGTCCTGCTGCTGTTCTTTAGTCAGGGAGTTAAAACGTACTGCGTAGCCAGATACGCGGATGGTCAGCTGAGGATATTTCTCAGGGTGTTCCATCGCGTCGAGCAGCATTTCACGGTTCATTACGTTCACGTTCAGGTGCTGACCACCTTCGATGGACGCTTCGTGGTGGAAGTAACCATCCATCAGACCCGCGAGGTTGGTTTTACGCACTTCGTCGTCTTTACCCAGCGCGTTTGGCACGATAGAGAAGGTGTAAGAGATACCATCTTTCGCGTAGGCAAACGGCAGTTTAGCTACGGAAGTCAGAGAGGCAACAGCACCTTTCTGGTCACGACCGTGCATTGGGTTAGCACCTGGGCCGAACGGCGCGCCAGCACGACGACCGTCTGGGGTGTTACCGGTTTTCTTACCATACACAACGTTAGAGGTGATGGTCAGAACAGACTGAGTCGGGATAGCGTTACGGTAGGTAGTCAGTTTCTGAATTTTCTTCATGAAACGTTCTACCAGGTCAACCGCCATGTCATCAACGCGAGAGTCGTTGTTACCAAACTGAGGATATTCGCCTTCGATTTCGAAGTCGATAGCCAGACCGTCTTCGTCACGAATTGGTTTAACTTTCGCATATTTGATTGCAGACAGGGAGTCAGCAGCAACGGACAGACCAGCAATACCACACGCCATGGTGCGGATAACGTCACGGTCGTGCAGCGCCATCAGAGAGGCTTCGTAGCTGTACTTGTCGTGCATGTAGTGGATAACGTTCAGTGCAGTGACGTACTGCTTAGCCAGCCAGTCCATGAAGTGATCCATGCGGTCCATGACTTCGTCGAAGTTCAGAACGTCGCCTTTGATCGGCTCAGATTTAGGACCAACCTGCATTTTCAGTTTTTCATCAACGCCGCCGTTGATAGCGTACAGCATGGTTTTCGCCAGGTTTGCACGCGCACCGAAGAACTGCATTTGTTTACCAACAACCATTGGGCTTACGCAGCAAGCGATAGCGTAATCGTCGTTGTTGAAGTCCGGACGCATCAGGTCATCGTTCTCGTACTGCAGAGAAGAGGTATCGATGGACACTTTAGCGGCGAATTTCTTGAAGTTCAGAGGCAGTTTTTCAGACCACAGAACGGTGATGTTCGGCTCCGGAGAAGGACCCATGGTGTACAGGGTGTTCAGGAAGCGGAAGCTGTTTTTGGTCACCAGAGTACGGCCGTCAACGCCCATACCGCCGATAGATTCTGTTGCCCAGATTGGGTCACCAGAGAACAGTTCATCATATTCAGGAGTACGCAGGAAGCGAACCATACGCAGTTTCATGACCAGGTGGTCAATCATTTCCTGAGCGTCTTGCTCGGTGATTTTGCCTGCTTTCAGGTCACGTTCGATGTAAGCATCCAGGAAGGTGGATACGCGACCGAAGGACATTGCTGCGCCGTTCTGAGACTTAACTGCGGCCAGGTAGCCGAAGTAGGTCCACTGGATAGCTTCCTGAGCGTTGGTAGCAGGACCAGAGATATCGCAGCCGTATTTAGCAGCCATCTCTTTGATCTGACCCAGCGCGCGGTGCTGTTCAGCGATCTCTTCACGCAGACGGATAGTCGCTTCCAGGTTTACGCCGTTTTCCAGATCGGACTGCAGGGAAACAAACTGCGCGTACTTGTCTTTCATCAGGAAGTCGATACCGTACAGCGCAACGCGACGGTAGTCACCGATGATACGGCCACGGCCATACGCATCTGGCAGACCAGTCAGAACGCCAGATTTACGGCAGTTCAGAATGTCTTTGGTGTAAACATCGAATACGCCCTGGTTGTGGGTTTTGCGGTATTCGGTGAAGATTTTTTTCAGCATTGGGTCCAGCTCGCGGTTATACGCTTTGCAGGAACCTTCAACCATTTTAATACCACCAAACGGGATGATTGCGCGTTTCAGTGGTGCTTCAGTCTGCAGACCAACGATTTTCTCAAGGGCTTTGTTGATATAGCCAGCATCGTGAGAAGTGATGGTGGAAGCAACGGAGGTGTCAAAATCAACTGGCGCGTGAGTGCGGTTTTCCAGTTTAACGCCTTCCATTACGCTGTCCCACAGCTTGGTTGTCGCGTCAGTTGCGCCAGCCAGGAAGGATTCGTCACCTTCATACGGGGTATAGTTTTTCTGAATGAAGTCACGTACGTTTACTTCATTCTGCCAGTCACCTTTCGCAAAACCTTCCCAGGCTGTGGCTAACTTTTCATTAAGCTCGGACATGTAACACCTACCTTCTTAAGTGGATTTTTTATTTACTGCCTGAGAAAACCATCAATGATGATCGTCGCCACGCAGGTAAATGACCCAGTATGTCAACCCAACTAACAGACCCCCACCGATAATGTTCCCGATAGTGACAGGGATCAGGTTATCAGTAATGAAATTCATAATAGTCAGGTGTGAGAAACTTTCCGGGGATGAACCAACTGCGGTCCAGAACTCCGGGCTCGCAAAGTCGCGGATGACAATGCCCATTGGGATCATGAACATATTCGCGATACTGTGCTCAAAGCCGCTGGCAACAAACATCGCAACCGGCAGAACCATAATTAAGGCTTTGTCCATCAGGCTACGACCCGAGTAGCTCATCCATACAGCCAGGCAAACCATCAGGTTAGCGAGGATGCCGAGAGCAACGGCTTCGATAAATGTGTGGTGCATTTTGTGGTCGGCGGTTTGCAGGACGTTGAGGCCCCAGCCACCGTTGGCGGTCATGTACTCGCCAGAAAGCCACATCAACAAAACAAAGAGCAAACACCCAACCAGGTTACCCACGTAGACGTTAAGCCAGTTACGTGCCAGCTGACCCCAGGTAATTCTTCCGCTGGCCTTTGCCACGACAATCAGCACCGTTGAGGTGAAGAGGTCGGCGCCGCAGATGACGCAGAGAATCAGACCCAGTGAGAAACAAATGCCGCCAATCAGTTTGGCCATGCCGAAAGGCATTCCGGCAGTACCGGTGGTGGCGGTGATGTAGAAGACGAAAGCGATAGAGATGAACACACCAGCCGTGATTGCCAGATAGAACGTCTTCATCGGGTGTTTCGTTGCTTTATAGACACCCGCTTCTTCGGCAACTTTGGCCATCGCAGCGGGGAGTAAAAGATCAAAAGGGTTGTCAGCTTTCACACTAACTCTCTCTTTATTAAGTCGGCGACGAGATACTAACAAAGCATTATAGAAGAGAAATTGATATAGATCATATCTCGCCTGGCTTATAGGCCCGCAGTGTGTATGGTTTTACAACAAATGCGGAGTAAGTATTTGATTATCCGTATAAAAATAAATTTTAAAAGTTATGAAAAGAGTTGAATTTTTTCGTTCAGCCACCTCGGAGACAGTTAATTAATATGGAGTATTTACCATAAAAAGTAACAGTAAAGCCCAGGTAAATATTATTATATTTACCCATGTTTAACTTTATTATTACAATCAACAGTCATTGCCGAAGAAAATAAAAAACGGGGCAATGAAATTGCCCCGTAATATAGCCCAGACGATTGAATACGCCTACTGCTGGTAATGTTATGTGCGCTTATTTTGACCAGTAAGCGGCTTTTGCTTTCTGCAGTTTTTCGTAGGCCTTCAGCAGCGACTGGTGCGCCGGGAAGGCTTTCAAATCGCTATCAACAGCCTGCAGGCCATAGAACGGCGCTTCACCGCTCAGGGCCGCGCTGGCTGCTTCTACAGCCTCAGCACCGTACATGCGCACGAAAGCATTCAGGTATTGCAGCGGCTCGCGATCCTCTTCCTGTGCCAGCAGGAGCAGGGTTTGCAGGCAACGGTAATAGTTGGTGCGCTCGGCAGAGAAGACCGACTGGTTGAATTCCATGGTCCACTCGGTCCAGGCCAGGGCCTGATCCAGGTCGCCACCCGCCAGGGCCAGCATCGCTTTCAGCTCACCAATACGCAGGGTGTACCAGCCGTTGTCTTTACCGGTCGCGAGACCCAGCAGTTCGCGTACGCGGGTGAAGTCGTCGTGGCCTTCCTCGTCCAGTTGGGCGATCAGGTTCAGATAATCTTCTTTCTCCCACTCGCTGCCCGGAAGAGCCAGCAGCGTTTCGCGCAGATGTGCACCCATGCTGTTATTCGCCAGCCACAGATCTTCTGCAGGGTAGATGTCGGACATGCCGGGAACAATAATGCGGCATGCATAGACGCCCAGGTGCTCGTAGTCGGCGATATAGACGTCCTGGTCTTCGGCTTTGAAAATCGCCATCAGCGTAGCGAACTCTTCTTCGGTTGTACCGGCAAAGCTCCAGTCCACGAACGGATAGTCTGCGTCCTGTTTGAACATATCCCAGGAGATCAAACCGCTGGAGTCAATAAAGTGAGTTTCGAGGTTGGTATGTTCAGCCACCTCTTCATCGTCAAACGTTGGCGGGGTGAATACGTCGAGATCTTTCAGGCTACGGCCCTGCAGCAGCTCGGTGACGGTGCGTTCCAGCGCCACGCCGAAGTCAGGGTGCGCGCCGAAGGAGGCGAAACAGGTGCCGTTTGTCGGGTTGAACAGCACGACGCAGATAACCGGGTACTTACCGCCCAGCGAGCCGTCATAGGCAAAGATTGGGAAACCTTCTGCTTCCAGCTTAGCGATGGACTCCACTACGCCCGGGTAGCGCGCCAGCACGTCGGCCGGAATTTCAGGCAGGCTAATGGATTCGGCGATGATGCGGTTTTTAATGTGGCGTTCAAAGACTTCGGACAGACCCTGCACGCGCGCTTCATTGCGGGTGTTACCGGCGGACATACCGTTGGACACATACAGGTTGCCGACGATGTTCATCGGAATATAAACGGTCTGCTCGTCAGACTGGCGGGTGAACGGCAGGGCGCAGATCCCACGGTCTTCATTGCCAGACTGCAGATCGATCAGCATGCTGGCGGTCAGTTCGTTGTCTGGATCGTAGAAGGCACGCAGGCGTGAGTCGAGAATACCTTCCGGCAGTTCGTCGTCTTCGGTCAGCGGGAACCATTTTTCATTTGGATAGTGAACGAACGGGCCGTTAGCGATAGTCTCGCCCAGCCAGAAGTCAGCGAAGAAATAGTTGGTGGACAGACGCTCAAAATACTCACCCAGCGCAGAGGCCAGTGCCGCTTTTTTTGTCGCGCCTTTACCGTTGGTAAAGCACAGGGCACAGTCTTTATCGCGAATATGCACGGACCAGACGTGAGGCACCGGATTGAGCCAGGAGGCTTCTTCGATGTTAAAACCCAGGTCGGTCAGTTTCTGCTGGAAGCGAGCGATGGAATCTTCCAGAGCGGCATCTTTGCCGGGGATAAACGTTTGAGTCATGGCGTTCACTTTTATCGTACGTAAAGCGCGCAATGATACGGGTTTTGCGTGACGGGTGCTATCTTCGGCGAAAATAAATGGCTGGGCTATGCTTAGTGGCAGTAACTGACTGTTAAGGCATAGAAAAATGAAAGCATTTGATCTCCAGCGGATGGCGTTTGATAAAGTTCCTCCTGAATTTCTGGGCGAAGTGGCGCTGCGCAGCCTGTATACCTTCGTACTTGTCTTCCTGTTTCTTAAAATCACCGGCCGTCGCGGCGTACGGCAGATGTCGCTCTTTGAGGTGTTGATCATCCTGACGCTGGGTTCAGCGGCGGGGGATGTCGCCTTCTATGACGATGTGCCGATGGTGCCGGTGTTTATCGTTTTTGTTTCACTGGCGCTTCTTTATCGCCTTGTCATGTGGCTGATGTCGAAAAGCGAAAAGCTGGAAGATCTGCTTGAGGGGAAGCCGGTCGTTATCGTCGAGGACGGGCAGTTGGCCTGGGAAAATGTACAAAGCGCCAATATGACCGAGTTCGAGTTCTTTATGGAGCTACGACTGAATAGCGTTGAACAGCTCGGGCAGGTGCGTCTGGCGATCATGGAAACCAACGGGCAGATCAGCGTCTATTACTATTCTGACGACGAGGTGAAGCCGGGACTGTGTATCCTGCCGGATATGCTGATCGAGCGTTTCAGAACCGTACCTGAGTCAGGCGAGTATGCCTGCGTGAGATGTAGCCATGTGCTCGCGATGCAGCCGGGGGATCGTCAATTATGCCCCCGCTGTGCAAATCCGGAATGGACGAAGGTTAGCCGGGCCAAACGCATCACCTGACAGCCATTTTGTCGGTTTTGTCATGGCGAGGCGGCAGATTGTTTTGTGTGACGCGGGGCACATTTCACGGGTCATAAGTTTTAGACATTGCGGCGCGTGTCACTGAATGATAAAACCGATATCCACAGTTATAACTTATGGCTTTTAGCGTGGTGAGGGGAAATGGCTCAAGTCTTTAATTTCAGTTCAGGTCCGGCAATGTTACCGGCAGACGTGCTTAAACAGGCTCAACAGGAACTCTGTGACTGGAACGGTCTCGGTACGTCGGTGATGGAAATCAGCCACCGTGGTAAAGAGTTTATTCAGGTGGCCGAAGAGGCAGAAAAGGATTTTCGCGATCTGCTGAATATTCCCTCGAACTACAAAGTATTGTTCTGCCACGGCGGTGGACGCGGCCAGTTTGCAGGCGTTCCGCTGAATATCCTCGGTGACAAAACGACGGCAGACTACGTTGATGCAGGATACTGGGCGGCAAGCGCCGTTAAAGAAGCGCATAAATACTGCACGCCGAATGTGATCGACGCAAAAGTGACCGTTGATGGCCTGCGCGCCGTGAAGCCAATGAGCGAGTGGCAGCTTTCTGATAACGCAGCGTACCTGCACTACTGCCCGAACGAAACCATTGACGGGATTGCCATCGACGAGACGCCAAACTTCGGCAGCGATGTCGTGGTTGCCGCCGACTTCTCCTCCACCATTCTGTCTGCGCCAATTGATGTCAGCCGCTACGGCGTTATCTATGCGGGCGCGCAGAAAAATATCGGTCCGGCCGGTTTGACTATCGTCGTCGTGCGTGAAGACCTGCTGGGTAAAGCACATACATCCTGCCCGTCGATTCTTGATTACACCGTGCTGAACGACAACGATTCTATGTTCAACACCCCACCGACGTTTGCCTGGTACCTTTCCGGCCTGGTCTTCAAATGGCTGAAGCAAAACGGCGGCGTGGCGCAGATGGACAAGGTGAATCAGCAGAAAGCTGAACTGCTGTATGGCGTGATCGACAAAAGCGATTTCTATCGCAACGATGTGGCGAAAGCTAACCGTTCCCGGATGAATGTGCCGTTCCAGCTGGCGGACAGCAGCCTGGATAAAGTATTCCTGGAAGAGTCCTTCGCGGCAGGCCTGCATGCGCTCAAAGGTCACCGTGTCGTTGGCGGCATGCGTGCCTCCATCTATAACGCGATGCCGCTGGAAGGCGTTAAAGCTCTGACGGATTTCATGATCGACTTCGAACGTCGCCACGGTTAATAGCGCTGTTTTCACCCCCGTAGCCCTGCTGCGGGGTTTTTATTATGTTGAGTTGAGAGTTAAGTTTTCATGGAATCCCTGACGTTACAACCTATCGCGCGGGTAGATGGCACCATTAATCTGCCTGGTTCAAAAAGTGTCTCGAACCGCGCTCTGCTGCTGGCAGCACTGGCAAACGGCACCACCGTCCTTACAAACCTGCTGGACAGCGATGACGTACGCCATATGCTCAATGCGCTGAAAGCGTTGGGTGTTCATTACATTCTCTCCGACGATCGTACCCGCTGCGAAGTGACTGGCAGCGGCGGCGCGCTGCAGACGGATGAAGAGCTTGAGCTGTTTCTGGGCAATGCGGGTACCGCGATGCGTCCGCTGGCGGCGGCCCTGTGTCTTGGGCGCAACAACATTGTGCTGACCGGCGAACCTCGCATGAAAGAGCGTCCGATTGGTCATCTGGTGGATGCCCTGCGTCAGGGCGGCGCGCAGGTTGAGTATCTGGAGCAGGAAAACTATCCGCCACTGCGTCTGCGCGGTGGTTTTAACGGCGGTCACGTCGAGGTTGACGGCAGCGTCTCCAGCCAGTTCCTGACGGCACTGCTGATGACCGCGCCGCTGGCACCGCAGGATACGGTTATTACGATTAAAGGCGAGCTGGTCTCCAAACCTTATATTGATATCACCCTGCACCTGATGAAAACCTTCGGTGTCGAGGTGGAAAACCAGTCTTATCAGCGCTTCGTGGTGCGTGGGGCACAGCAGTACCAGTCTCCGGGCAGCTATCTGGTTGAAGGCGACGCTTCGTCGGCTTCTTACTTCCTGGCTGCGGGCGCGATCAAAGGCGGTACCGTGAAGGTCACCGGTATTGGTCGCAATAGCGTGCAGGGCGACATCCGTTTTGCGGACGTGCTGGAAAAAATGGGCGCGGTTGTGACCTGGGGTGATGACTTCATCGCCTGTACCCATGGCGATCTGAAGGCCATCGACATGGACATGAACCATATTCCGGATGCGGCGATGACCATTGCCACTGCGGCGCTGTTTGCAAAAGGCACCACCACGCTGCGTAATATCTACAACTGGCGCGTAAAAGAGACTGACCGTCTGTTCGCGATGGCGACTGAGCTGCGTAAGGTCGGCGCTGAGGTGGAAGAGGGCGAAGACTACATTCGCATCACGCCTCCTGCAAAACTGCAGGTTGCCGAGATCGGAACCTACAACGATCACCGTATGGCGATGTGCTTCTCGCTGGTGGCGTTGTCAGACACGCCTGTGACCATCCTTGACCCGAAATGTACGGCGAAAACGTTCCCGGACTACTTCGAACAGCTGGCACGCATTAGCACGCTGGCCTGATAACACCTTGCCGCATCGCCTGATGCGGCATTTCCTTACGCTTCCTGACGAACACTTCCGTTCATTTCTTCTACACTCTGCTTCAATCAATCCGTAATTTGCACGCAAAGGTAACAGTTGCGCACGTTGACGCGTATAATGCGCGGCGTTCATGTAAACGGTATGCCTTATTTAAGGAGAAAAAGATGACGGCAATTGCCCCGGTAATCACCATTGATGGGCCGAGTGGCGCAGGGAAAGGGACTCTGTGCAAAGCGATGGCGGAAGCATTGCAATGGCATCTTTTAGATTCGGGAGCAATCTATCGCGTGCTGGCTCTGGCTGCGCTACATCATCACGTGGACGTGGCGTCAGAAGAAGCGCTGGTTCCGCTGGCCGCGCATCTTGATGTGCGTTTCGTGTCGACCGATGGCAACCTGGAAGTGATCCTTGAAGGGGAAGACGTGAGCGGGGAAATCCGTACTCAGGAAGTGGCGAATGCGGCCTCTCAGGTAGCGGCCTTCCCGCGCGTTCGTGAGGCGTTGTTACGTCGTCAGCGCGCGTTTCGTGAAGCCCCGGGTTTGATCGCGGACGGACGCGATATGGGAACCGTGGTATTTCCTGATGCACCTGTGAAAATTTTCCTTGACGCCTCTTCAGAAGAACGCGCTCAGCGCCGCATGCTTCAGTTGCAGGAAAAGGGGTTTAGTGTTAACTTTGATCGCCTTTTATCCGAGATAAAAGAGCGCGATGACCGCGATCGTAACCGCGCCGTCGCTCCACTTGTTCCAGCAGAAGATGCATTAGTTCTGGATTCAACCAGTTTAACTATTGAGCAAGTGATTGAAAAAGCGCTACAATATGCGCGCCAAAAACTGGCACTCGCGTAATCGCGACCGATTTAGCAGTACCCCGCTGCAATGGATTGACGGCGGGTATGTGAAACAACCCCATCCGGCACGGAGCCAGGTGGACGTTAATATTAACCTGAAGATTAAACATGACTGAATCTTTTGCTCAACTGTTTGAAGAATCCTTAAAAGAAATCGAAACCCGCCCGGGTTCCATCGTTCGCGGTGTTGTTGTTGCTATCGACAAAGACGTAGTACTGGTTGACGCCGGTCTGAAATCTGAGTCCGCCATTCCGGCAGAGCAGTTCAAAAACGCCCAGGGCGAGCTGGAAATCCAGGTTGGCGACGAAGTTGACGTTGCTCTGGACGCAGTAGAAGACGGCTTCGGTGAAACCCTGCTTTCTCGTGAGAAAGCGAAACGTCACGAAGCTTGGATCACGCTGGAAAAAGCTTACGAAGAAGCTGAAACTGTGGTCGGTGTTATCAACGGCAAAGTTAAAGGTGGCTTCACTGTTGAGCTGAATGGTATTCGTGCGTTCCTGCCAGGTTCTCTGGTAGACGTTCGTCCAGTCCGTGACACCCTGCACCTGGAAGGCAAAGAGCTTGAGTTCAAAGTAATCAAGCTGGACCAGAAGCGTAACAACGTTGTTGTTTCCCGTCGTGCCGTTATCGAATCTGAAAACAGCGCAGAACGCGATCAGCTGCTGGAAAACCTGCAGGAAGGCATGGAAGTCAAAGGTATCGTTAAGAACCTCACTGACTACGGCGCATTCGTTGACCTGGGCGGCGTTGATGGCCTGCTGCACATCACCGACATGGCGTGGAAACGCGTTAAGCACCCAAGCGAAATCGTGAACGTGGGCGACGAAATCACTGTTAAAGTGCTGAAGTTCGACCGCGAGCGTACTCGTGTTTCCCTCGGCCTGAAACAGCTGGGCGAAGATCCATGGGTAGCTATCGCTAAGCGTTACCCAGAAGGTACTAAACTGACTGGTCGCGTAACCAACCTGACTGACTACGGCTGCTTCGTTGAAATCGAAGAAGGCGTTGAAGGTCTGGTGCACGTTTCCGAAATGGACTGGACCAACAAAAACATCCACCCATCCAAAGTTGTTAACGTTGGTGATGTAGTGGAAGTAATGGTTCTGGATATCGACGAAGAACGTCGTCGTATCTCCCTGGGCCTGAAACAGTGCAAAAACAACCCATGGCAGCAGTTCGCGGAAACCCACAACAAGGGCGACCGTGTTGAAGGTAAAATCAAGTCTATCACTGACTTCGGTATCTTCATCGGCCTGGACGGCGGCATCGATGGCCTGGTTCACCTGTCTGACATCTCCTGGAACGTTGCAGGCGAAGAAGCAGTTCGTGAATACAAAAAAGGCGACGAAATCGCTGCAGTTGTTCTGCAGGTTGACGCAGAGCGTGAGCGTATCTCCCTGGGCGTCAAACAGCTCGCAGAAGATCCGTTCAACAACTGGGTTGCACTGAACAAGAAAGGCGCAATCGTAAACGGTAAAGTAACTGCAGTTGACGCTAAAGGCGCAACCGTAGAACTGGCTGACGGCGTTGAGGGTTACCTGCGCGCTTCTGAAGCTTCCCGTGACCGCGTTGAAGATGCCACTCTGGTTCTGAACGTAGGCGACGACGTTGAAGCTAAGTTCACCGGTGTTGACCGTAAGAACCGTGCAATCAGCCTGTCTGTTCGTGCTAAAGACGAAGCTGATGAGAAAGATGCAATCGCAACTGTTAACAAACAGGAAGATGCAAACTTCTCTAACAACGCAATGGCTGAAGCTTTCAAAGCAGCTAAAGGCGAGTAATATCAGGTTCTCAGCATCATTTGCGCTGTAACGCATTTACAGCGTGAAGGATGAGGAGCAAACTTGACAGATTGCAGGATTCGTCCTGTAATCAATAACAAAGGGCGGCTACGGCCGCCCTTGTTTAATGAGCTGTTCAGCTAATTGGTTTGAAAGGAACCGGAGGAATCATGACCAAGTCAGAATTGATTGAAAGACTTGCCAGTCAGCAACCGCATATCCCTGCCAAGGCAGTGGAAGATGCCGTAAAAGAGATGCTGGAGCATATGGCCTCCACTCTTGCCCAGGGCGAGCGCATTGAAATCCGCGGTTTCGGTAGTTTTTCTCTGCACTATCGTGCTCCACGTACCGGGCGTAACCCGAAAACTGGCGATAAAGTCGAGCTGGAAGGTAAGTACGTTCCACACTTTAAGCCGGGTAAAGAACTGCGCGATCGCGCCAATATTTACGGTAACTGAGTTTAGCCAGCCGGTTAAACTGGGTTCGAAAGAAAGCACCTGCGGGTGCTTTTTTTGTGTCTGTCGCTTTTATTCTGAAGATGTCCCGCATTTTCAGTTTCGTTTTCTGTAAGCCGATAAAAACAACACAGCGCGCGCTGTAAAACGCATTCTTCTCATCTGACATTTCGCACTGCTTGCATACATACTGCCGCTCTGAAACAGGGAGGTAGCAATGGGAATTCCCACGCTTAGTATCTGCGCCATTCTGGCGATAGCCCCGTTACTCTGGTTACCTGAACTGCCATCACCTTACACCGTGTGGGTCATGGTGGCTGGCGGGATAGTGCTTGCAGCATGGCAAAACCATCGAGTGAAGTATGCTGGTATTACGTTGTTATTTTGTGCGTGGGGCATTCTGGCCGAGCAGGAGAGCGTCTGGCCGATGCAGCATTTAACCACGGGGGCCGTGCAGGCTGAGGTAGAGCTCACATCGACCGACGGCGCTACTTTGCATCAGGGAAACATTCGCAGCATTGATGGCAAGCGCTGGTGGGCTTCAACCGGCGTAACGCTGTATGGCAACTATCTGCCACAGAAAGCGTGTGCCGGTCAGCGCTGGACCATGACGCTCAGGCTCAGGCCTGCCCATGGCGAACTGAACGACGGCGGTTATGATTCTCAGCGCAGCGCCTTTGCCCAACATCAAACGCTGAGTGGGCGCTTCACCCGTGCTGAACTCGTCGATGGGCGCTGCAGCCTGCGAGCGCAATACCTGATGTCACTGCAAAACCGACTTTCTGCTTACCGCTGGGGTGCGGTTATCCTCGGACTTGGGATGGGTGAACGTCTGGATGTTCCCCGGGAAATAAAAGACCTGATGCGTGAAACCGGGACGCTGCATTTGATGGCGATTTCGGGCCTGCATATCGCGCTGGCAGCCTCTCTCGTCTGGTTACTTGCACGTGGACTCCAGTTTTTATTACCCAGCCATCGGGTCCACTGGCAAATGCCTCTCCTGGCTGGGTTATGCTTTGCCGCCTTCTATGCCTGGCTTACCGGTCTGCAACCTCCTGCGCTACGAACGGTCATCGCGCTTTCTGTGCTTGCAATGTTGCGGATCGCTGCCCGCCAATGGTCTCCCTGGCAGGTATGGGGATGCTGTATCGCAGCGATCCTGATAAGCGATCCCTTAGCCGTACTTTCGCAGAGTCTTGCCCTGTCTGCATTTGCCGTCGCCGCGCTGATTTTCTGGTTTCAGTGGCTGCCTCTTCCTGACTGGCTACGGGCCCGACGTATACGGCCGCTGCTGAACCTGCTCTATCTGCAGGTCGGTATGCTGATGCTGCTGATGCCATTACAGGTTCTGATTTTCCATGGCTTCAGCTTCACATCACTGGTTGCGAATCTCTTTGCCGTTCCTCTGGTGACGTTTGTCTCCGTACCGCTGATCCTGCTCGGCATGCTGCTTCATCTGCTGCCGCTGGAAGCACTGGAAAGCGTTGTCTGGTTTGCAGCCGATAAGTCACTTGAGGGGCTATTCTGGCTCCTCATGCGCCTGCCTGATGGCTGGCAGAGTGTAGATCAACGCTGGCAGTACATGACACTACTGCCCTGGCTTATCATCATTGGCTGGCGTTTTCGTGCCTGGAAAACCCTTCCCGCCGTTTGTTTTGCAGGAAGTGTCTTACTGACATTTCCTCTCTGGAGAACGGAAAAAAGCGAGAGCTGGACTTTGCATATGCTGGATGTGGGGCAGGGGCTGGCAATAGTCATTGAACGGCAGGGGAAAGCCATTCTCTATGATACCGGGCTCGCCTGGCCGGGCGGGGACAGCGGACAGCGGTTAATAATCCCGTGGCTTCGCTGGCATCACCTGCGGCCTGAAGGCGTTATTCTCAGTCATGAGCACCTCGACCATGCGGGAGGCCTCGCATCGTTGCAAAAAGCGTGGCCTGAAGTATGGGTAAGAAGCCCATTGCACCTGGCGGGACATCACCCCTGTTTTCGTGGGCAGAGATGGAGATGGCAGGGGCTCTCCTTCACCGTACACTGGCCCCCTGAAAATTACCCGGCTCAGGGAAACAACCATTCCTGCGTGGTAAAAATCGACGACGGTGAGCAGAGTGTTCTGCTAACAGGAGATATTGAAGCGCAGGCGGAACAGGCTATGCTTAGCCATTACTGGCGTTATCTGACCTCTACCCTCATACAGGTGCCCCATCATGGCAGCATTACTTCTTCTTCCTTGCCGCTGGTACAGCGCGTGGAAGGTAAAATCGCCCTGGATTCAGCGGCCCGCTATAACGCATGGCGATTCCCGTCAGCAAAAGTTGTCCGACGCTATCGAAAAGAGGGGTATATCTGGCACGATACCCCTCATTCTGGACAAATATCGGTGACATTCTCGCAACATCACTGGCAAATCCGGCGCTTGCGAGAGCAATTTTTACCCGTTTGGTATCATCAGTGGTTTGGCGCGCCCGTCGATAACGGGTAGAATATGCGGCTATTTCAACGAATGCTGGTTTTTTGAATGCATAACGACAAAGATCTCTCCACGTGGCAAACCTTCCGCCGTCTCTGGCCGATGATTGCGCCCTTTAAAACAGGCCTGATCGTGGCGGGAGTAGCGTTAATCCTCAACGCAGCCAGCGATACTTTTATGCTATCGCTTCTCAAACCGTTACTGGACGACGGTTTTGGTAAAACGGATCGCTCAGTGCTGCTATGGATGCCTCTGGTGGTTATCGGACTGATGATCTTACGCGGTATCACCAGCTACATCTCCAGCTACTGCATTTCCTGGGTATCCGGGAAAGTGGTGATGACCATGCGCCGTCGCCTGTTCAGCCACATGATGGGCATGCCGGTCTCGTTCTTTGACAAGCAGTCTACCGGGACGCTGCTATCGCGTATTACCTACGACTCCGAGCAGGTTGCCTCCTCGTCCTCAAGCGCACTGATCACCGTTGTGCGTGAGGGTGCTTCAATCATCGGCCTGTTCGTGATGATGTTCTATTACAGCTGGCAGCTGTCGCTCATCCTTATCGTTCTGGCGCCGGTAGTTTCTATTGCCATCCGCGTCGTCTCAAAGCGCTTCCGCAATATTAGTAAGAATATGCAGAACACGATGGGGCAGGTGACCACTAGCGCGGAACAGATGCTGAAAGGGCATAAGGAAGTGTTGATATTCGGCGGTCAGGAAGTCGAAACAAAACGCTTTGATAAAGTCAGCAACAAAATGCGTCTTCAGGGGATGAAAATGGTCTCAGCCTCTTCCATCTCTGACCCGATTATTCAGCTGATTGCGTCACTGGCGCTGGCATTCGTCCTGTATGCGGCAAGCTTCCCGAGCGTCATGGAGACGCTGACGGCGGGTACCATCACCGTGGTCTTCTCCTCAATGATCGCCCTGATGCGTCCGCTGAAATCCCTGACAAACGTCAACGCCCAGTTCCAGCGTGGGATGGCGGCCTGTCAGACCCTGTTCAGCATTCTGGATTCCGAGCAGGAAAAAGATGAAGGTAAGCGCGTCATTGAGCGTGCAAACGGCGACGTTGAGTTTCGCAATGTGACCTTTACCTATCCTGGTCGTGAAACACCGGCTTTGCGCAATATCAACCTGACCATTCCGGCGGGGAAAACCGTGGCGCTGGTAGGCCGTTCCGGCTCGGGTAAATCGACCATTGCCAGTCTGATCACCCGTTTTTACGATATTAACGAAGGTGAGATTCTGTTAGACGGGCATGACCTGCGAGAGTATACCCTTCAGTCGCTGCGTAACCAGGTTGCTCTGGTTTCTCAGAACGTGCATCTGTTTAACGATACGGTCGCCAACAACATCGCTTACGCGCGCACTGATGAGTACAGCCGCGAGCAGATTGAGAACGCCGCGCGTATGGCCTACGCAATGGACTTTATCAATAAGATGGATAACGGCCTGGATACGATAATCGGTGAGAACGGGGTACTTCTTTCCGGCGGTCAGCGTCAGCGTATTGCCATTGCGCGTGCTCTACTGCGCGATAGCCCGATTCTGATTCTGGACGAAGCGACCTCTGCGCTGGATACGGAATCTGAACGTGCTATTCAGTCTGCGCTGGATGAGCTGCAAAAAAACCGTACCTCGCTGGTGATTGCACACCGTCTGTCGACTATCGAGCAGGCTGACGAAATCGTCGTGGTTGAGGACGGTATCATTGTTGAACGCGGAAGCCATGCTGACCTGCTGGAGCACCGCGGCGTTTACGCCCAGCTTCATAAGATGCAGTTTGGCGAATGATTGCACGTATCTGGTCCGGTGAGAACCCGCTGTGGCTGCTGCTTTTGCCGCTCTCCTGGCTATACGGCCTGGTGAGCGGCATTATCCGTCTGCTTTACCGTCTGGGGCTGAAGCGTGCCTGGCGCGCGCCGGTGCCGGTTGTGGTTGTCGGTAATCTTACGGCAGGCGGCAACGGTAAAACGCCGGTGGTGATTTGGCTGGTGGAGCAATTGCAAAAACGCGGTATCCGCCCAGGGGTGGTATCGCGCGGATATGGTGGCAAAGCGGCGCGTTATCCGCTGCTGCTGACGGCGGAAACCACGACAGCCGAAGCGGGTGATGAACCGGTATTGATTTTCCAGCGTACCGGCGCGCCGGTTGCGGTCTCTCCGGTGCGCAGCGACGCCGTTCAGGCGCTGCTTGTCGAACAGGCGGTACAAATCATCATCACTGACGATGGCTTGCAGCACTATGCCCTGGCGCGTGATAAAGAGATCGTGGTCATCGACGGTGTTCGCCGTTTCGGTAACGGCTGGTGGTTGCCTGCCGGCCCTATGCGTGAACGTGCTTCGCGACTGAAGTCCGTTGATGCGGTGATTGTGAACGGTGGAGAGGCAAAATCGGGTGAAATCCCGATGCACCTGCAGCCGGGTCTGGCGGTCAACCTGGCGACGGGTGAACGCCGGTCGGTTGCTGAGCTACCTTCACCGGTGGCGATGGCGGGAATTGGTCATCCCCCGCGCTTCTTCGCGACGCTGGAACAGTGTGGTGCCCGGCTTGAAAAACGCGTTCCGCTGGCCGACCACCAGGCGCTGGTGGAAGGGCAGGTTGACGCCCTGACTGTGCCCGGACAGTCGCTGATCATGACCGAAAAAGATGCGGTAAAATGCCGTGCCTTTGCGAAAGATAACTGGTGGTATCTGCCGGTTGACGCTGAACTCAGCGGCGAGCAGCCGGAACACTTGCTCCAGGAACTGATTGCGTTGGTGCAGTAAAGGCTTACGCGGTTCCGGTGGCGCTTAGACTGACAGGAAAACGCATGTCATTACCGCAACTCTCGCTTTCAGCCGCACGTCATTTACACCTTGCCGCGCAGGGGCTGCTCAAAAAGCCCCGCCGCCGCGCACAGCCTGCCGATATTCTCTCTACCGTCCAGCGCATGTCGCTGCTTCAAATCGACACCATTAACATTGTGGCCCGTAGCCCTTACCTGGTCCTTTTTAGTCGACTGGGGAATTATCCTTTGCAGTGGCTGGATGAAGCGCTAAGCAAGGGGGAGTTAATGGAGTACTGGGCGCACGAAGCCTGTTTTCTGCCCCGCAGCGATTTTGCCCTGGTTCGTCACCGCATGCTCGCGCCGGAAAATATGGGCTGGAAATACCGACAGGCGTGGATGCAGGAACATGCGGCTGAAATTGAGCAGCTCATCGCGCATATTCAGGATAACGGTCCCGTACGTTCCGCCGATTTTGAACACCCGCGCAAGGGCATCAGCGGCTGGTGGGAGTGGAAGCCGCACAAACGTCATCTCGAAGGGCTGTTCACCTCAGGTAAAGTCATGGTGATTGAGCGGCGTAATTTTCAGCGCGTCTACGACCTGACGCATCGCGTGATGCCGCACTGGGACGACGAGCGTGACCTGCTTACCCAGGAGACTGCCGAGGCCATCATGCTGGAGAACAGCGCCCGCAGCCTGGGGATTTTCCGCCCCCAATGGCTGGCAGATTATTACCGCCTTCGCCAGCCCGCGCTGAAACCGCTGCTGGACATCTGGCAACGCGAACAGTGCATCATCCCCGTCACGGTGGAAACGCTGGGCGAAATGTGGCTGCATGCGGATCTCCTCCCGCTACTGCCTCTGGCCCTGGAGGGGAAACTTCAGGCAACCCACAGTGCGGTGCTGTCGCCTTTCGACCCGGTCGTCTGGGACAGAAAACGTGCCGAGCAGCTGTTCGATTTTAGCTACCGGCTGGAATGTTATACCCCGGCTCCAAAGCGCCAGTACGGCTATTTTGTTTTACCGCTGCTGCACAAGGGGCAACTGGTCGGGCGTATGGATGCCAAAATGCACCGCAAGACCGGAACGCTTGAAATCATTGCGCTTTATCTGCAAGAAGGCGTCAGGGTGACGGCGAGCCTGGAAAAAGGGTTAACGTCCGCCATTAGCGAATTCGCGCGCTGGCAGGGTGCCCGCGACGTGACGCTGGGCCGGGTACCTGATGGATTGTTTACATCCTGTCGAAGTGGCTGGGAAACAGGCACGCCCTGAAAAGGGAATGTGTTAAGCTTTAGCTATTACCCATACGGAGGAACTATGGATCACCGTTTACTTGAAATTATTGCCTGCCCGGTATGCAACGGCAAACTCTACTATAGCCAGGACAAACAGGAGCTGATTTGCAAGCTGGACAGCCTGGCTTTCCCGCTGCGTGACGGCATTCCGGTACTGCTGGAAAATGAATCCCGCTCCCTGGTAGCAGAAGAGAGCAAACCATGAGTTTTGTTGTCATTATCCCTGCGCGTTATGCCTCAACGCGTCTGCCGGGTAAACCGCTGGTGGATATCAACGGCAAGCCGATGATTGTGCATGTTCTTGAACGCGCGCGTGAATCCGGTGCCGATCGCGTGATTGTTGCTACCGACCATCCTGACGTCGCCCGTGCGGTTGAGGCAGCAGGCGGTGAGGTATGCATGACCCGCGCCGATCACCAGTCCGGCACCGAACGTCTGGCGGAAGTGGTTGAGAAATGTGGTTTCAGTGATGATACGGTCATCGTAAACGTGCAGGGTGACGAGCCGATGATCCCAGCGGTGATTATCCGTCAGGTGGCCGAAAACCTGGCCCAGCGTCAGGTCGGAATGGCCACGCTGGCGGTACCCATTCACCACGCTGAAGAGGCATTCAATCCGAATGCGGTGAAGGTGGTCATGGATGCGGAAGGCTATGCGCTCTATTTCTCCCGAGCTACGATTCCGTGGGATCGCGATCGCTTTGCGCTTTCTAAAGAGACCATTGGTGATACTTTCCTGCGCCATATAGGGATCTACGGCTATCGCGCCGGCTTTATTCGTCGCTATGTGGCCTGGGCGCCGAGCCCGCTGGAGCATATCGAAATGCTGGAACAGCTTCGCGTGCTCTGGTATGGCGAGAAAATTCACGTTGCCGTTGCTGAGGAAGTTCCCGGCACGGGCGTAGACACCCCTGAAGATCTTGAGCGCGTTCGAGCCGAATTGCGTTAATCTTATCGGCATCTCTCCTCAGTGAGGGATGCACTCTCCGCTTTATTTTTCACTTTCTTTTTCCTGATTGATCTCTTCCGGGTGACAACTTCATTAAGGACGCTCATTATAAAAGCAGTAGTCTTAATGGGGGTAATCTCATATGGAACAGCTGCGTGCCGAACTTAGCCATCTGCTGGGTGAGAAATTAAGCCGGGTCGAATGCGTGAGTGAAAAGGCCGATACCGCGCTTTGGTCATTGTATGACAGTCAGGGCAACCCAATGCCGCTGATGGCCAGAAGTTTCACCTCGCCGGGAGTTGCCAGGCAGCTTGCATGGAAAATGTCGATGCTGGCGCGGGAGGGGACCGTCCGTATGCCGACGGTGTACGGCGTAATGACCCACGAGGAACACCCCGGCCCGGACGTGCTGCTGATTGAGCGTTTACGAGGTGTGTCCGTTGAAGCGCCTGCGCGCACGCCGGAACGTTGGGAGCAGTTAAAAGACCAGATTGTCGAGGCGCTGCTGGCCTGGCACCGTCAGGATAGCCGCGGACTTGTCGGTCCGGTCGACAGCACTCAGGAAAACCTGTGGCCGCAGTGGTACCGCCAGCGGGTGGAAGTGCTCTGGGGGACGCTTAACCAGTTCAACAATACCGGTTTAACCATGCAGGACAAACGCATTCTGTTTCGCACCCGCGAGTGCCTACCGGCATTGTTCGACGGTTTTAATGACAACTGCGTTTTGATCCACGGTAATTTCACCCTGCGCAGCATGCTCAAAGACGCCCGAAGCGATCAGCTTCTGGCGATGCTCGGGCCGGGGATCATGCTCTGGGCTCCGCGCGAATATGAACTCTTCAGGCTCAGCGACAGCGGGGCGGCGGAAGGTTTACTGTGGCATTACCTTCAACGCGCCCCTGTTGCTGAAGCATTCCTCTGGCGGCGCTGGCTCTACCTGCTCTGGGACGAAGTCGCGCAGCTGGTGAACACCGGACGTTTTAATCGCGCAAACTTCGATCTGGCAACAAAATCATTATTGCCCTGGCTCGCCTGACGATCCTTTCAGCCACTGCCAGAGGCGTCCAAGCGTCTCATAGCCGACGCGGTCGCTATGCATCAGCCACGCCGGGGAGGGGATAGCTCGCTCCCATGGGTTGAGCGGCGCGTCGATGGCCATCTGGTTTGCCGGCGCGGGAAGCGGGTGCAGGCCTTGCTTCTCAAAGAAAATCATCGCGCGCGGCAGGTGTGAGGCGGAGGTCACCAGTAAGAACGGGGCATCGCCAATCGCCTGCTTCACAGCGGCAGCCTCTTCTTCGGTATCTTTTGGGCTGTCGAGAGTGATTATTGAAGAACGCGGTACGCCGAGCGATTCCGCGACCCTGGCGCCCGCTTCAGCCGTGCTCACCGGGTTCGTTTTGGCCGCCGCGCCGGTGAAGATCATTCTTGATCCCGGATTCGCCAGCCAGAGGCGAATACCTTCGTTCAGCCGCGGCAGGCTGTTGTTGATCAGGTTTGAACTGGGGGCCCAGTCAGGATCCCAGGTATATCCGCCGCCCAGCACCACGATGTACGCCACTTTCTGCTTTCCCTGCCATGTCGGGTACTTGTTTTCGATGGGGCGTAGCAGACCATCCGCGACCGGTTGCAGGCTTAACAGCAGCAAGACTAACCAGCCGAGCGTGATAAGCGTTTTGCCACTTTTCTGAAAGCGACTGAACCACACCAGCGCCAGCCCCAGCGCGATGATGATGAGCAGCAGCGGAAGGGGAAGCATCATCCCTCCAATGTATTTCTTAAGGGTAAAAAGCATCCTTTTTGGTTCCTTTTTTGACCATATAGCAGGTGATTACCCGTGATATTACACCAGAGAGGTTCATTCTCCGCGCGGGTGTGACAAAATAGCGGTTTTGCAGTTAGCGAGTGGAACTCTCCCAATGCGGGATCGCAATTTTGATGACATCGCGGAAAAGTTTTCGCGCAACATTTATGGCACCACGAAAGGGCAGCTCCGTCAGACGATCCTCTGGCAGGATCTGGACACCATTCTGGCTACGTTCGGTGGTCAAACGTTGCGCGTGCTGGACGCCGGTGGCGGTGAAGGGCAGACGGCCATAAAAATGGCTGAACGCGGTCATCACGTCACGCTTTGCGATCTTTCTGCTGAAATGGTCGCCCGGGCGACGCGTGCTGCAGAAGAGAAAGGTGTGAGCGACAACATGCATTTTATACAATGCGCCGCTCAGGACATCGCACAGCATTTGGAAACCCAGGTTGATCTGATATTGTTTCATGCGGTGCTGGAGTGGGTTGCCGATCCGCAAAGCGTGTTACAAACCCTGTGGTCGATGTTGCGCCCGGGCGGCACGCTGTCGCTGATGTTCTACAATGCTAACGGCTTTCTGATGCACAACATGGTTGCAGGAAACTTCGACTATGTTCAGGTCGGGATGCCCAAAAAGAAAAAGCGCACGCTTTCCCCGGACTATCCGCGCGATCCACAGCAGGTTTATGGCTGGCTGGAAGCGATTGGCTGGCAGATAGTCGGGAAGACGGGCGTCAGGGTGTTTCATGATTATCTGCGTGAAAAACACAAACAGCGTGACTGTTTTGACACCTTAACAGAATTAGAAACGCGGTATTGCCGTCAGGAGCCTTTTATCAGCCTTGGCCGCTATATTCACGTCACCGCGCACAAGCCGCAGATGCAAGGATAACCTATGAGTGAATTTTCCCAGACAGTCCCCGAACTGGTTGCCTGGGCCAGGAAAAACGATTTCTCCATCTCGCTGCCGGTAGACAGACTCTCTTTCCTGCTGGCGGTTGCCACGCTGAACGGCGAACGGCTGGATGGTGAAATGAGCGAGGGTGAACTGGTGGATGCGTTCCGCCATGTCAGTGATGCGTTTGAGCAAACCAGCGAAACCATTAGCGTGCGTGCCAACAACGCAATCAACGATATGGTGCGTCAACGTCTGCTGAACCGCTTTACCAGCGAGCAGGCGGAAGGAAACGCCATCTATCGTCTGACGCCACTGGGCATCGGCATCACCGATTATTATATCCGCCAGCGTGAATTTTCCACGCTGCGTCTTTCCATGCAGCTCTCGATCGTGGCGGGTGAGCTTAAGCGCGCCGCCGACGCGGCGGATGAAAACGGTGACGAATTCCACTGGCACCGTAACGTCTACGCGCCGCTGAAATATTCGGTGGCCGAGATTTTCGATAGTATCGATCTCACCCAGCGACTGATGGACGAGCAGCAGCAGCAGGTGAAAGACGATATCGCGCAGCTGCTGAATAAAGACTGGCGAGCGGCCATCTCCAGCTGCGAACTTCTGCTGTCAGAAACCTCCGGCACGCTGCGTGAGCTCCAGGATACGCTGGAAGCCGCAGGGGATAAGCTTCAGGCGAACCTTCTGCGCATCCAGGATGCGACCCTGGCGCACGACGATCTGCACTTTATTGACCGTCTGGTGTTCGACCTGCAGAGCAAACTCGACCGTATTATCAGCTGGGGCCAGCAGTCGATCGACCTGTGGATCGGCTATGACCGACACGTGCATAAATTTATCCGTACCGCGATCGATATGGATAAAAACCGCGTCTTTGCTCAGCGTCTGCGTCAGTCGGTACAGACCTATTTCGATGCGCCGTGGGCGTTGACCTATGCCAATGCCGATCGTCTGCTGGATATGCGTGACGAAGAGATGGCGCTGCGCGATGAAGAGGTGACCGGTGAACTGCCGCCGGATCTGGAATACGAAGAATTTAACGAAATTCGCGAGCAGCTTGCGGCGATGATCGAAGAACAGCTCGCGGTCTACAAAACCAGACAAGCTCCGCTGGATCTTGGACTCGTGGTGCGCGACTATCTGGCGCAATATCCTCGTGCGCGCCACTTCGACGTTGCCCGCATTGTGGTAGACCAGGCGGTGCGCCTGGGTATCGCGCAAGCAGATTTCACCGGACTGCCGCCGAAGTGGCAGCCAATTAACGATTACGGAGCCAAGGTACAGGCGCATGTCATTGACAAATATTGAACAAGTGATGCCGGTTAAGCTGGCACAGGCGCTGGCGAATCCGTTATTTCCGGCGCTGGACAGCCAGCTGCGTGCCGGTCGTCACATTGGCTTAGACGAGCTGGATAATCACGCCTTTTTGATGGACTTTCAGGAGTACCTGGAAGAGTTTTACGCGCGCTACAACGTGGAGCTTATCCGCGCGCCGGAAGGATTTTTCTACCTGCGCCCGCGCTCCACGACGCTGATTCCGCGTTCCGTGCTCTCCGAGCTGGATATGATGGTCGGCAAAATTCTTTGCTACCTCTACCTCAGCCCGGAACGTCTGGCGAATGAAGGGATCTTCACCCAGCAGGAACTTTACGACGAGCTGTTGACGCTGGCAGATGAAAGCAAGCTGCTCAAGCTGGTGAACAACCGTTCCACGGGTTCGGATCTTGACCGTCAGAAATTACAGGAAAAGGTTCGCTCTTCCCTGAACCGTCTGCGTCGTCTGGGGATGGTCTGGTTTATGGGCCACGACAGCAGCAAATTCCGCATTACGGAATCTGTCTTCCGCTTCGGCGCCGACGTGCGTGCGGGCGATGACGCGCGTGAAGCGCAGCTTCGCATGATCCGCGACGGTGAAGCGATGCCGGTGGAAAACCATTTGCAGCTCAATGATGAGCATGAAGAGAATCTGCCGGATAGCGGGGAGGAAGAGTAATGATTGAACGCGGTAAATTTCGCTCACTGACGCTGATTAACTGGAACGGCTTCTTTGCCCGAACGTTCGATCTGGATGAGCTGGTCACGACGCTCTCCGGCGGTAACGGGGCGGGTAAATCCACCACCATGGCGGCCTTTGTCACGGCGCTGATCCCTGACCTGACGCTGCTTCACTTCCGTAACACCACCGAAGCGGGAGCAACAAGCGGCTCCCGTGATAAAGGTCTGCACGGTAAGCTGAAGGCCGGCGTCTGTTATTCGGTTCTGGACGTCATTAACTCCCGCCATCAGCGTGTAGTCGTGGGCGTGCGCCTGCAGCAGGTCGCTGGCCGTGACCGTAAAGTGGATATCAAGCCGTTTGCGATTCAGGGCTTGCCGACCTCCGTGCAGCCGACGGCGCTGCTGACGGAAACCCTGAATGAACGCCAGGCGCGCGTGCTGACGCTGCAGGAGCTGAAGGATAAACTGGAAGCCATTGAAGGCGTCCAGTTCAAGCAGTTCAACTCGATTACCGACTACCACTCGCTCATGTTCGATCTGGGCGTGGTGGCGCGTCGTCTGCGCACCGCATCAGACCGTAGCAAATACTACCGCCTGATCGAAGCGTCTCTGTACGGCGGTATCTCCAGCGCGATTACCCGCTCCCTGCGCGACTACCTGCTGCCGGAAAACAGCGGGGTGCGTAAGGCCTTCCAGGATATGGAAGCGGCGCTGCGTGAAAACCGTATGACGCTGGAAGCGATTCGCGTTACCCAGTCCGATCGTGACCTGTTTAAACACCTGATCAGCGAAGCCACCAACTACGTGGCGGCGGACTACATGCGCCACGCCAACGAGCGCCGCGTGCATCTCGATCAGGCATTAGAATACCGTCGCGAGCTGTTTACCTCCCGTAAACAGCTGGTGGCCGAGCAGTACAAGCACGTCGAAATGGCGCGCGAACTCGGTGAGCACAACGGTGCCGAGGGCGACCTGGAAGCCGACTACCAGGCCGCCAGCGATCACCTGAACCTGGTGCAAACTGCGCTCCGTCAGCAGGAAAAAATCGAGCGCTATGAAGCGGACCTCGACGAGCTGCAGATCCGTCTCGAAGAGCAAAATGAAGTGGTGGCCGAAGCCGCCGACATGCAGGAAGAGAACGAAGCCCGCGCCGAAGCCGCCGAGCTGGAAGTGGATGAGCTGAAAAGCCAGCTTGCCGATTACCAGCAGGCGCTGGACGTGCAGCAGACGCGTGCGATTCAGTACACCCAGGCATTGCAGGCATTGCAGCGCGCGAAAGAGCTGTGCCATCTGCCTGACCTGACGCCGGAAAGCGCCGACGAGTGGCTGGATACCTTCCAGGCCAAAGAGCAGGAAGCCACCGAGAAACTGCTGTCCCTCGAACAAAAAATGAGCGTCGCGCAAACGGCGCACAGCCAGTTTGAGCAGGCTTATCAGTTAGTCGTTGCGATTAACGGCCCGCTGGCGCGTAGCGAAGCCTGGGACGTTGCCCGTGAGCTGCTGCGCGACGGCGTGAACCAGCGCCATCTGGCCGAGCAGGTTCAGCCGCTGCGTATGCGTCTGAACGAGCTGGAGCAGCGTCTGCGCGAGCAGCAGGAAGCCGAGCGTCTGCTGGCGGAATTCTGCAAGCGTCAGGGAAAAAATTACGATTTCGACGAGCTTGAGGCCCTGCATCAGGAGCTGGAAGCGCGTATCGCTGCGCTTTCAGACACGGTCTCCAGCGCCAGCGAACAGCGTATGACTCTGCGTCAGGAGCTGGAGCAGCTTCAGTCCCGTTCGAAGACGCTTCTGGAGCGGGCGCCGGTCTGGCTGGCGGCTCAAAGCAGCCTGAACCAGCTCAGCGAACAGTGCGGCGAGCAGTTCGAATCCAGTCAGGAAGTGACAGAATACCTGCAGCAGCTGCTGGAGCGCGAGCGCGAAGCCATTGTTGAGCGTGATGAAGTGGGCGCGCGCAAGCGTGACGTCGACGAAGAAATTGAACGCTTAAGCCAGCCGGGCGGGTCAGAAGATCCGCGCCTGAATGCACTCGCCGAGCGTTTTGGCGGCGTGCTGCTGTCCGAGATTTATGACGATGTAGGTCTTGATGATGCCCCGTACTTCTCCGCGCTGTACGGTCCATCCCGCAACGCGATAGTGGTCCCGGATCTGTCGCTGATTTCTGAGCAGCTTGCCGGCCTGGAAGATTGTCCGGAAGATCTCTACCTGATCGAAGGGGATCCGCAGTCGTTCGATGACAGCGTATTCAGCGTCGACGAGCTGGAAAAAGCGGTGGTGGTGAAAATCGCCGACCGTCAGTGGCGCTATTCCCGCTTCCCTGAGCTGCCGCTGTTTGGCCGCGCCGCGCGCGAAAGCCGCATCGAAAGCCTGCACGCCGAGCGTGAAACGCTGTCTGAACGTTTTGCGACGCTGTCGTTTGACGTGCAGAAAACCCAGCGTCTGCACCAGTCTTTCAGCCGCTTTATCGGCAGCCATCTCGCCGTAGCGTTTGACGCGGACCCGGAAGCCGAAATCCGCAAGCTCAATACCCGTCGCGGCGAGCTGGAGCGGGCGATTGCCAGTCATGAAAGCGACAACCAGCAGAGCCGCGTCCAGTTCGAGCAGGCGAAAGAGGGCGTCGCGGCCCTTAACCGTATTCTGCCGCGCCTGAATCTGCTGGCGGATGACACGCTGGCCGATCGCGTGGACGAGATCCAGGAGCGTCTGGATGAAGCGCAGGAAGCCGCGCGCTTCGTGCAGCAGCACGGCAATCAGCTGGCGAAGCTCGAGCCGGTAGTCTCTGTCCTGCAGAGCGACCCGGAACAGTATGAGCAGTTAAAAGAAGATTATGCCTGGTCGCAGCAGGTGCAGCGCGAGGCGCGTCAGCAGGCGTTTGCCCTGACGGAGGTGGTGCAGCGTCGCGCCCACTTCGGCTACTCCGATTCGGCGGAAATGCTGAGCGGTAACAGTGACCTGAACGAAAAGCTGCGTCAGCGCCTTGAGCAGGCTGAAGCGGAACGTACTCGCGCCCGCGAAGCAATGCGCAGCCACTCCGCTCAGCTGAACCAGTACAACCAGGTGCTGGCCTCGCTGAAAAGCTCCTTCGACACCAAGAAAGAGCTGTTAAACGATCTGCAGAAAGAGCTTCAGGACATCGGCGTTCGTGCCGACAGCGGGGCAGAAGAGCGCGCGCGTATCCGTCGTGACGAACTGCATTCGCAGCTCAGCAATAACCGTGCGCGTCGTAATCAGCTGGAAAAAGCGCTGACCTTCTGCGAAGCCGAAATGGATAACCTGACCCGTCGCCTGCGCAAGCTGGAACGCGATTATCATGAAATGCGTGAGCAGGTCGTGACCGCCAAGGCGGGCTGGTGCGCGGTGATGCGCATGGTGAAAGACAATAACGTCGAGCGTCGTCTGCACCGTCGCGAGCTGGCATATCTCTCCGCCGATGAGCTGCGTTCTATGTCGGATAAGGCGTTGGGTGCGCTGCGTCTGGCGGTGGCGGATAACGAACACCTGCGCGATGTCCTGCGTATGTCTGAGGATCCGAAACGTCCTGAACGTAAAATCCAGTTCTTCGTGGCGGTTTACCAGCATCTGCGCGAGCGTATTCGCCAGGACATCATCCGTACTGACGATCCGGTCGAAGCCATCGAACAGATGGAAATCGAGCTGGGCCGTCTGACGGAAGAGCTGACCTCCCGCGAGCAGAAGCTGGCAATCAGCTCCCGCAGCGTGGCGAACATTATTCGTAAAACCATTCAGCGCGAGCAGAACCGTATCCGCCAGCTCAACCAGGGGCTGCAGAGCGTGTCGTTTGGTCAGGTGAACAGCGTGCGCCTCAATGTTAACGTGCGTGAAGCGCATGCCACCCTGCTGGAAGTGCTTTCTGAGCAGCACGAGCAGCATCAGGATCTGTTTAACAGTAACCGTCTGACCTTCTCCGAAGCGCTGGCGAAGCTATATCAGCGCCTGAACCCGCAGATTGATATGGGACAGCGTACGCCGCAAACCATCGGTGAAGAGCTGCTGGACTACCGAAACTATCTGGAAATGGAAGTTGAGGTAAACCGTGGCTCAGACGGCTGGCTGCGTGCGGAATCCGGAGCGCTCTCTACCGGTGAAGCGATCGGTACCGGTATGTCAATTCTGGTGATGGTGGTACAGAGCTGGGAAGACGAAGCGCGCCGCCTGCGCGGCAAAGACATCTCCCCATGCCGACTGCTGTTCCTTGATGAGGCTGCGCGTCTTGATGCGCGCTCCATTGCTACGCTTTTTGAGCTTTGCGAACGTCTCGATATGCAGCTCATCATTGCGGCACCTGAGAACATCAGTCCCGAAAAAGGGACAACCTACAAGCTGGTGCGTAAAGTGTTCCAGAACAGCGAACACGTGCACGTTGTTGGGCTGCGTGGCTTTGCGCCGCAGCCGCCAGAATCATTGCCTGAAACCACGGCGGACGCTTCCTGAAGCGTCTTCTGACCCGAAGCGGCGCCCTGGCGCCGCTTTTTTTTAAACTTAACTTGTGCTTAGGGCTGCGTTATCTTTAAACTTCTTTACATAAGGTAAGGCAACAGCTTAGCCGTCTACCTATAATGAAAGAAAGCCCCAACGTGATGGGCATGTCGTGAAAACAGGGGGCAAGGGATGTTGCTTAAGAAAGAATGTGGTCGTCAGCTGTCGGCGCTGAGTTTATGCCTGGCAGTGATGTTTGCTCCGCTGTTAACCGCCCAGGCCGACGAGCCTGAAATTGTGCCGACTGACAGCTCGGCAACGACAGGCGCGCAGCCAACGTCGTTGTCCCAACCGCTGGACCAGTCTCCGGCAACAGCTATCATGGCCGGTATTAAGCCGCTGCCGGAAGGTATCGACGCCGAATCGCTCAGCCAGCAGCTGCAGTCGGGGCTGCCGTCCGGGTACGCGCCTGTCTATCTCAATCAGCTCACGCTCCTTTATGCTGCCCGCGATATGAAACCGATGTGGGAAAACCGCGATGCCGTGCGCGCCTTCCAGCAACAGCTCGCGGAGGTCGCGATTGCAGGGTTTCAGCCGCAGTTTACAAAATGGGTTGAGCTGTTAACCGATCCTGCCGTCATCGGGCAGGCGCGGGACGTGGTGCTTTCCGATGCCATGATGGGCTACCTGCAGTTCGTGGCGGGTATTCCGGTCAACGGCAACCGTTGGCTTTACAGCGATAAGCCGTACAAGCTGGCGACGCCGGCACTGTCGGTGATTAACCAATGGCAGTTAGCGCTGGATAACGGCGAACTGCCGCGCTTTATCGCCAGCCTCGCACCGGCGCACCCACAATATGCCACTCTGCACCAGTCGCTCCTCGCGCTGGTGGGTGACTCGCGCCCATGGCCTCAGATGCGCGGCACCGCGACGCTGCGTCCGGGGCAGTGGAGCAGCGATGTGCCTGCCCTGCGCGAGATCCTGACTCGCTCCGGTCTTCTTGATGGCGGGCCACATATTGCGTTGCCAGGCGACGATCCGCAAAACGCGGCGGTCAGCCCGTCAGCTCCCGTGAAAGAGAAAAAAACGATTGCCGTCAGCAATAAACCCGCAGCATACGATCGCGAGCTGGTTGCGGCAGTGAAGCAATTCCAGACCGCACAGGGGCTGGGGGCCGATGGCGTCATTGGCCAGACGACGCGAGACTGGCTGAACGTATCGCCTGCGCAGCGGGCAGGGGTGCTGGCGCTCAATATCCAGCGTTTGCGCCTGCTGCCTGGAACACTCTCTACCGGAATTATGGTTAACATTCCGGCTTATTCCCTGGTCTATTATCAGGACGGTAGCGAAAAACTGGCGTCGCGCGTGATTGTCGGACGTCCGGATCGTAAAACACCGATGATGAGCAGCGCGCTGAATAACGTGGTGGTTAACCCACCGTGGAACGTGCCGCCGACGCTGGCGAGAAAAGACATTCTGCCGAAGGTCTGGAACGATCCGGGGTATCTGGAACGTCATGGCTATACGGTGATGCGCGGATGGAACAGTAAAGAGGCCATCGATCCTTATATGGTCGACTGGTCGACAATTACGGCTTCTAATCTGCCGTTCCGTTTCCAGCAGGCACCCGGGGCGCATAACTCTTTAGGGCGTTACAAGTTCAATATGCCGAGTTCAGACGCTATCTATCTGCACGATACGCCGAACCACAACCTGTTCCAGAAAGATACTCGCGCGCTGAGTTCTGGCTGCGTACGCGTGAACAAAGCCTCGGAGCTGGCCAATATGCTATTGCAAGATGCGGGCTGGAACGATACGCGCATTTCCGATGCCCTGAAGCAGGGGGATACGCGTTACGTTAATATTCGACACAACATTCCGGTCAATCTCTACTATCTGACGGCGTTTGTTGGCGAAGACGGGCGTACTCAGTACCGTACAGATATTTACAATTATGATCTCACCGCGCGATCCGGCGCACAAATTTTGCCAAAAGCGGAACAATTAATCAGGTAAATGAAGCAGTTCGGGAAAAATGATTGTCGTAAGTTAGGGTGAATAAGGGGCAATATCGCTGTAAGCCGCGTATTCACTGGGGTTGGGCGCCTTGACGTACCCGGTTTTGCCAGTTAAGGTGCCCTTCGTGCGCTAAGCATATTACGATTTCTTTTACCTGTAGACCTGATTATCATGGACAAATTTGACGCTAATCGCCGCAAACTGCTGGCGTTAGGTGGTGTTGCGCTTGGCGCAGCGGCCATCTTGCCGACGCCAGCATTTGCCACCCTCTCGACACCTCGTCCGCGAGTTTTAACGCTCAACAACCTGCATACCGGTGAGTCGCTAAAAGCGGAGTTTTTCGATGGCAGAGGCTATATTCAGGATGAATTAGCAAGACTTAACCATTTTTTCCGTGATTTCCGCGCGAATAAAATAAAAGCCATCGATCCAGGACTGTTTGATCAGCTTTTCCGCCTTCAGGGCCTGCTGGGCACCAGCAAGCCGGTTCAGCTCATTTCTGGCTATCGCTCGATTGATACCAATAATGAACTGCGCGCCCACAGTCGCGGGGTAGCGAAAAAAAGCTATCACACGAAGGGACAGGCAATGGACTTCCATATTGAAGGCGTTTCGTTAGCCAATATTCGCAAAGCTGCGTTATCTATGCGCGCAGGTGGTGTAGGATATTACCCCAGCAGCAACTTTGTGCATATTGATACCGGTCCGGTTCGGCACTGGTAATAACGAAACACAGGAGCAGTATGAACTATCGTATTATTCCGGTTACCGCGTTCTCCCAGAATTGTTCTCTCATCTGGTGCGAACAGACTAAACTGGCCGCGCTTGTCGATCCCGGCGGTGACGCTGAGAAGATCAAGCAGGAAGTCGCCGACAGCGGCGTGACGCTCATGCAGATTTTACTGACGCATGGTCACCTCGACCATGTGGGTGCAGCGGCTGAACTGGCTGAACACTACGGCGTGCCGATAGTTGGTCCGGAAAAAGAAGATGAGTTCTGGCTGCAGGGGTTACCCGCCCAAAGCCGCATGTTTGGCCTGGATGAGTGTCAGCCTTTGACGCCCGATCGCTGGCTGAACGAAGGAGAGCGCGTTAGCATAGGGAATGTGACTTTACAGGTGTTGCATTGTCCTGGGCATACGCCAGGCCATATCGTCTTCTTTGATGACCAGTCCCGTCTGCTGATTTCCGGCGATGTGATTTTCAAAGGTGGCGTAGGACGCAGCGATTTTCCGCGCGGCGATCACGGTCAACTGATTCAGTCGATTAAACAGAAGTTATTGCCGCTGGGTGATGATGTAACGTTTATCCCTGGACACGGTCCGATGTCGACGCTGGGCTATGAACGGCTCCATAACCCGTTCCTTCAGGATGAAATGCCTGTCTGGTAACCCGAATAAAAAAAGCCTGCATAACGCAGGCTTTTTTATGGGCGCAAATTACAGTACGGCGACAATCGCTTCGCACAGTGGCGCCATGTTGTCAGGCGTCATGCCTGCAACGTTCACGCGGCCAGAGGCCACGGCGTACACGCCAAACTCTTCACGCAGACGCAGAACCTGCTCTTTGGTCAGACCGCTGAACGAGAACATACCGTTCTGTTTGATGATAAAGCTGAAGTCGCGATCCGCGCCTTTCTCAGCCAGGGTGTTCACAAACAGCAGGCGCATGCGCTGAATACGCTGACGCATATCGTTCAGCTCTTGTTCCCAGATAGCGCGCAGCGCATCGTTGCTCAGGATAGTCGCAACAACAGACGCACCGTGTGCCGGTGGGTTAGAGTAGTTAGCGCGGATAACCGATTTCATCTGGCTGAACGCACGATCGACGGTCTCTTCGTTAGCGGCAACCAGCGTACAGGCACCCACGCGCTCATTGTACAGACCGAAGTTCTTGGAATATGAGCTTGCGACAATCAGCTCCTGGTGCACGGCTGCGAACGCGCGCAGGCCTTCGGCATCTTCTTCCAGGCCACGGGCGAAGCCCTGGTAGGCAAAGTCAAACAGCGGCAGCCAGCCTTTCTCTACGGACAGCTTCGCCAGGTGTTGCCACTGCTCAAGCGTCGGGTCGATGCCGGTTGGGTTATGGCAGCAGCCGTGGAACAGCACCACGTCACCTGCCTGCGCCTCGCTCAGGCTCGCCAGCAGGCCGTCAAAGTCGAGAGAGTGGTTTGCCGCGTCGTAGTAGGCGTATTCACGCACTTCCAGACCCGCAGAGTTAAACACGCTCTTGTGGTTAGGCCAGCTTGGGTTGCTTACCCAAACGCGCTTAACAGAGGTGTTTTTCGCAAGGAAATCCGCCGCCACGCGCAGCGCACCGGTACCGCCTGGGGTCTGTGCTGTGCGGGCACGTTTGTCACTCACAATTGCACTGCCTTTACCGAACAGCAGCTCCTGGGTGCAGCGACCAAATTCAGGGATACCATCAATACCGAGGTAGTTTTTGGTGGTTTCGTTTTCCAGCAGATACTGCTCAGCTTTCTTAACGCTGGTCAGTACCGGAGTTTTGCCGGTTTCATCTTTATATACACCAATACCCAGGTTGATTTTGCCAGGGCGGTCGTCGGCACGAAACAGATCGGCCAGGCCCAGAATCGGGTCGGCAGGAGCGGCGGTAATGTTCTCAAACATGACGAAGTTCCATTGTGATTACAGAAGTGAAATCCGCTATCAGGTTAACGGTAGATTTACAAAATGCCAACCGTTTGCGACGAAAAGCGTGCGGCTTTTCAAAAGTCGCCATTATTTTCTGTCAGGCATAAAAAAACAGGGCCGAAGCCCTGTTCATTAAGCATATAACAAAGTGGTGTTCTGATTAGAACTGGTAGGTTACGCCAACGGTAGCCTGGTTGTCAGAGCCAACCCAGCTGGTGGACGCATCTTTGTCGTCCAGCAGGTTGAAGCGGTAGTCACCGTACACGTTGAAGTTCTTGTTGAAGTAGTAAGTCGCACCAGTGGTGATGTATTTCGCCAGGTCACGGTCGCCGATGCCGTTCAGGTCTTTACCTTTGGACTGAACGTAAGAAACGGAAGGACGCAGGCCGAAGTCGAACTGGTACTGAGCGATAACTTCGAAGTTCTGAGTCTTGTTAGCAATGTTATAAACATTACCATCATCATTCGGAACATAGTTTTCGCCGCTGTTACCCAGGCGGCTCATGTTGCGAGTCTCTGCATAAACGGTCGCGAGGTAGATGTTGTTTGCGTCGTATTTCGCGCCAACAGCCCAGGATTCAGCTTTATCCCTTTACCATCTTTTTTCTGCTCAAGCGTACGGTTAGCGGTGCTGTAGGCACCGATCAGACCGAAGCCTTCACCGAACTCGTAACCCAGTGACAGACCAACGCCGTCGCCGTTTGCTTCATTCAGGTTTTTACGATCGTTTTTACCCTGGTATTGAACGCCAAAGTTCAGACCATCAACCAGACCGAAGAAGTTGTTGTTACGGTAGGTCAGCAGGCCAGTAGAACGGCTGGTCATGTAGTTATCAACATAACCGCCACCCCAGGTTTCGCCAGAGAAGGATGGAGCCATATCGGTGTAGGATTCTACGTCATACACGATACCGTAGTTACGACCGTAGTCCAGAGAACCCGCGTCAGCGATTTTCAGGCCAGCGAAAGCCAGACGGGTTACGTTAGTCTGGTCACCTTCAGCTGCACCGGCGCGTGCACGATATTCCCACTGGCCGTAACCGGTCAGCTGATCATTGATCTGAGTTTCGCCTTTGAAGCCGATCTGACCATAAGAGGAGTCAGCGTTTTTGTGTACGCCAGAAGTGGTGAAGCCGTGTTCACCCACAACTTTACCGTAGAAGTCCAGCTTGTTGCCGTTCTTGTTATAGATTTCTGCAGCGTTAGCTGCACCGGCTACCAGCAGGGCAGGGATTACCACTGCCAGAATATTGCGCTTCATCATTATTTATTACCCTCATTGGTTTTTTTATGACACTCGCCACTGCCGTCAATAAATTCTGTCAATAAATATTTCCGGAACTATTGATGAGAGTTAGGTGTCTTTATGTATCTGACAGGCATCTTTCCATTCGCCGAAGCGTTTCGCTAGCCTGAAAGTGCTACAATTCTCAAGATTGAGTAACAGAAAGAAAATATGTGTAACTAAATATGTATTTTTGGGAACTTTGTGAACCACCTCAAACTTCAGAGTGCCCTGGCGAATTAAACAACAGAGCATATCCTATATATATGAATTCCTTATGATTAATTTGGATAAAGGCAATTCATATAAACAGACGCTAAACGACCCGTTTTTTCTTATGACTCCTGAAAGCCTTCTGGATGGCTGTAAAAATGGTTGAAATTTGTGCTATTGCCCGATGGTGAAATAATCGCAATAAGAATAGGGTTTATTTTTTGTGGCTGGATGTTTCGCGGAAACAAAACGTAACAGGTAGTGGTTGTGACGGGGCGAAGGTTTAAAGACGCTGACTTTAAGCTGACGAAAACTGACAATACAGAATAAAATAATGGCCAGCATCTGCTGGCCATTTTAGTCTTTTACCGATTAGAAGCTGGCGTTACGCGGAGTACGTGGGAACGGAATCACGTCACGAACGTTCTGAACGCCGGTAACGTAGGCAATCAGACGCTCGAAGCCGAGACCAAAACCGGCGTGCGGTACGGTACCGTAACGGCGCAGATCGCGGTACCAGCTGTAATCAGCTGGGTTGAGCCCCATCTCTTCCATACGCGCGTCCAGCACGTTAAGACGCTCTTCACGCTGAGAGCCACCGATGATTTCACCAATGCCCGGCGCCAGGACGTCCATCGCTGCCACGGTTTTACCGTCTTCGTTAAGGCGCATATAGAAGGCCTTAATGTCTTTCGGGTAGTTTTTAACGACAACCGGCGCTTTGAAATGCTTCTCGGCCAGATAGCGCTCGTGCTCAGACGCCAGGTCTACGCCCCAGTAAACCGGGTTCTCGAACTTCTCACCGCATTTCTCGAGGATCGCCACCGCGTCGGTGTAGTCCACCTGCGCAAAGTCGGCAGACACAAAACGCTCCAGACGCGCTACTGCATCGCTGTCTACGCGTTCTGCAAAGAATTTCATGTCGTCAGGACGCTCTTCCAGCACCGCTTTGAAGACGTACTTGAGCATCGCTTCCGCCAGGCCCGCAACATCGTCCAGGTCGGCGAACGCCACTTCCGGCTCCAGCATCCAGAATTCCGCCAGGTGACGGCTGGTGTTGGAGTTTTCTGCGCGGAAGGTAGGGCCGAAGGTGTAGATCTTAGACAGCGCACAGGCGTACGTTTCGCCGTTGAGCTGACCGGAAACGGTCAGGAAGGCCTCTTTACCAAAGAAGTCTTTGTCATAGTCCACTTTACCTTCCGGCGTGCGCGGCAGGTTTTCGAGATCCAGCGTTGAGACACGGAACATCTCACCGGCACCTTCTGTGTCGGACGCAGTGATCAGCGGGGTAGACACCCAGAAGTAACCCTGTTCATCGAAGAAACGATGCAGCGCCTGCGCCAGCGTATGACGCACGCGCGCCACCGCACCAATCAGGTTGGTACGTGGACGCAGGTGGGCCACTTCACGCAGATATTCGATGCTGTGACGTTTAGCCGCCATCGGATAGGTGTCCGGATCTTCAACCCAGCCGGTGACTTCAATGGCAGAAGCCTGAATTTCGAAGCTCTGGCCCTGACCCGGTGATGCTACAACCACGCCGGTGACAATAACGGAACAGCCCGTTGTCAGGTGCAGAACGTCATCATTGTAATTGGGCAGAGAATTATTAATGACGGCCTGTACAGGATCAAAGCAGGAACCGTCATAAACGGCGAGGAAGGAGATGCCAGCTTTAGAATCTCGGCGGGTACGCACCCATCCGCGCACGGTGACTTCCTGGTCAACGGCGACACGGCCCTGGAGTACGTCGGCTACAGGCACAACGCTCATAATATTCTCTCTGTTAATAGTCGGAAAAAATAAACACTTGTCCACCCTTATGGGGGGATATCTATGTTACCTGCCATCCGCTATCAGACAAGTAAATTTCGCAGTCAAAAGAGAAGAATTGAGAAATAAATAAGGGAAGGGAGCCATAAAGGCTCCCGTAAGCGCTTAACTGGCTTTTTTAATCAAGGGGAGATCGAACGCTTTGCGCAATGCGCGGACAAACGCTTTGTCATGGCAGATGGTTTTACCCGGGCTGTCGGAGAGTTTCGCCACAGGCTTGCCGTTACATTCCACCAGCTTTATCACAATATTCAGAGGTTTTACCTGAGGAATGTCGCAGGTCAACCGGGTACCAATCCCGAAACTCAGGTTCACTCTGGTGTTGAAATGACGATAGAGTTCGACCGCTTTCGCCAGGTCGAGATTATCCGAGAAGACGAGCACTTTGCTCATCGGGTCAATGCCAAGTTTCTCGTAATGGGCAATCGCTTTCTCGCCCCACTCGATCGGATCCCCTGAATCGTGGCGTAACCCCTGATATCGCTCTGCAAATTCAGGTCCAAAGTCGCGAAGGAAGGCATCCATCGTAATGCAGTCGGTGAGGGCGATCCCGAGTTGATTCGGGTACTCCTCAAGCCATGCGGCCAGCGCCGCGCGCTGGCTATTGGCCAGGTCAGGGCTGATCTGCTGATGCGCCTGGAACCACTCGTGCGCCTGGGTACCCATTGGCGTCAGGTTGAGGCGACGGGCCAGATCGTAGTTACTGGTGCCCACGAACCACGGCTCCTGCTGCAGACGTTTAACGATGGCCTCCTGTACGTCGCGCGAAAAACGGCGCCGCGTACCAAAGTCCATCAGGCGGAAGCGGGACATGTCCAGCCCTGCGGTCAGCGCGGAGAAGGCTGCGAGTTTATTTTCCAGCGCGGCGACCGCCTGCTCGACGCCTTTTTCCGACGAACGGTAGCGGTGAGCCAGTTCACTGATCACCGCCAGAAGCGGCACTTCCCACATGATCACTTCCCGCCACGGACCTTCAAGGCGAATATCCAGCTTGCCGTTATCGTTAAGCACGGTGACCTGCTCCGGCTTATAGCGGAAATCGCGCAGCCAGTTCAGGTAGTTGGCTTTGAAGAAAGGCAGGCCAGAAAGCCACTGATATTCCTCGTCCTGCAGCGTCAGATGCTGCATAGCATTGACCTGTTCACGAATGGCGTCAGCATAGATACCGAGCAAGTCGTCGCCACGGCAGCGGAATTCCGCCGCGACGTGAACGTCATAGTAATGGTGGAAAACGGCTTGCTGCATATGCAGTTTATACGCGTCGGTATCCAGCAACGTATGCAGAACTGGAGAAGCGAATTGAGTCATAGGTGCGCAGTAGCATCCTCTCACAGGAGCGTTTAGTACAATAAACAACTCCGGAGTATACCTTGTTTAGTGATTTATTGAACCCCGATCACAACATAAGCGCGTTTTATGGTCGAGGGCATTTTGTGCCCCGTGTTATACAAATGTAGCAAAAAAGGGTGTTGACCCTGAAAAGATGAACATTCTGCATAGCGCGTTTTGCGCAACAGGAATATATTGAAACGTTACTCGACAAACGATGCATAAGGTTTTCTATGACACAACAGCCACAAGCCAAATACCGCCACGACTACCGTGCGCCGGATTATCTGATTAGCGAAATCGATCTGACTTTTGACCTGGATGCCACTAAAACCGTTGTTACGGCGGTGAGTCAGGTGACGCGCCACAGCGCAACTGCCGTGCCGCTGCGTCTGGATGGCGAAGACCTGACGCTGGTCTCCCTGCATATTAACGATGAAGCCTGGTCGGACTATAAAGAAGAAAACAACCAGCTGGTCATCGACAACCTGCCGGAACAGTTTACGCTGCGCATCGTGAATGAAATCAGCCCGGCCGCCAACACCGCGCTGGAAGGGCTTTACCAGTCTGACGTGGCGCTGTGTACCCAGTGTGAAGCGGAAGGGTTCCGCCACATTACCTGGTATCTCGATCGCCCGGACGTCCTGGCGCGCTTCACCACCAAAATCATCGCCGATAAAACCCTGTATCCCTTCCTGCTCTCCAACGGCAACCGCGTGGGCGAAGGCGAGCTGGAGAATGGCCGTCACTGGGTTCAGTGGCAGGATCCGTTCCCGAAACCGTGCTACCTGTTTGCGCTGGTGGCGGGGGACTTCGACGTGCTGCGCGACACCTTCAAAACGCGCTCAGGGCGCGAGGTGGCGCTGGAGCTGTTCGTAGACCGCGGTAACCTTGACCGCGCGCCGTGGGCGATGACCTCGCTCATCAACTCCATGAAGTGGGACGAAGAGCGCTTCGGCCTCGAATATGACCTCGACATCTATATGATCGTCGCCGTTGATTTCTTCAACATGGGCGCAATGGAGAATAAAGGGCTGAACGTCTTTAACTCCAAATACGTGCTGGCGCGAACCGATACCGCTACCGATAAAGATTATCTCGATATCGAACGCGTCATCGGCCACGAATATTTCCACAACTGGACCGGTAACCGCGTCACCTGTCGCGACTGGTTCCAGCTGAGCCTGAAAGAGGGTCTGACTGTCTTCCGCGACCAGGAGTTCAGCTCCGATCTGGGGTCACGCGCGGTGAACCGCATCAACAACGTGCGAACCATGCGCGGCCTGCAGTTTGCAGAAGATGCCAGCCCAATGGCGCATCCGATCCGCCCGGATAAAGTCATTGAGATGAACAACTTCTACACCCTGACGGTGTACGAAAAAGGCGCAGAAATTATCCGCATGATCCACACCCTGCTGGGGGAAGAGAACTTCCAGAAAGGGATGCAGCTCTACTTCGAGCGTCATGACGGCAGCGCGGCCACCTGCGACGATTTTGTGCAGGCAATGGAAGATGCTTCTAATGTCGATCTTTCCCACTTCCGCCGCTGGTACAGCCAGGCCGGTACGCCAATTGTTACCGTCAAAGACGACTACAATCCGGAAACCGAGCAGTACACGCTGACCATCAGTCAGCGCACGCCGCCGACGGCAGAGCAGGAAGAGAAATACCCGCTGCATATTCCGTTCAGCATTGAGCTGTACGATAACGAAGGCAAAGTCATCCCACTGCAGAAGGGCGGCCACCCGGTACACCACGTATTGAACGTGACCCAGGCCGAGCAGACCTTTATCTTTGATAACGTCTACTTCCAGCCGGTGCCTGCTCTGCTGTGCGAATTCTCCGCGCCGGTGAAGCTGGAGTACAAGTGGAGCGATCAGCAGCTGACGTTCCTGATGCGTCACGCGCGCAACGATTTCTCCCGCTGGGATGCGGCGCAAAGCCTGCTGGCGACCTACATCAAGATCAACGTAAACCGTCACCAGCAGGGCCAGCCGCTGTCGCTGCCTGTGCACGTGGCTGACGCGTTCCGCGCGATCCTGCTTGATGAGAAGATTGACCCGGCGCTCGCCGCTGAAATCCTGACCCTGCCGTCAGCAACGGAAATCGCGGAGTTGTTCGAGATTATCGATCCGATCGCGATCGTGGCAGTGCGTGAAGCGCTGACCCGTACGCTGGCTGCTGAGCTGGCGGACGAGTTCCTCGCCATTTATAACGCCAACAAGCTTGACGCTTATCGCGTTGAGCACGCGGACATTGGTAAACGTTCTCTGCGTAATACCTGCCTGCGCTACCTGGCGTTTGGTGAAACCGAGCTGGCGAACACTCTTGTGAGCAAGCAGTATCATGAAGCGGATAACATGACCGACGCGCTGGCAGCGCTGGGTGCAAGCGTTGCCGCTGAGCTGCCGTGCCGCGACGCGCTGATGCAGGAGTACGACGACAAGTGGCATCAGGATGGCCTGGTGATGGACAAGTGGTTCATCCTGCAGGCGACCAGCCCGGCGGCCGATGCGCTCAGCAACGTGCGCAGCCTGCTGAAGCATCGTTCCTTTACACTGAGCAACCCAAACCGCGTGCGTTCGCTGATTGGCGCGTTTGCAAGCAGCAACCCGGCCGCGTTCCACGCCGAAGACGGCAGCGGTTATCAGTTCATGGTGGAAATGCTGACCGAGCTGAACAGCCGTAACCCGCAGGTGGCGTCGCGCCTGATTGAGCCGCTGATCCGTCTGAAACGCTACGATGCGAAGCGTCAGGCGAAAATGCGTGCCGCGCTTGAGCAGCTGAAAGGGCTGGAAAACCTGTCTGGCGATCTGTACGAGAAGATTGCTAAAGCCTTAGCGTAATAAAAGTTAACCCGGCCCTCTCCCTGTGGGAGAGGGCCGGGGTGAGGGCATCAGGCATTAGCCTTAGCTTGCTGTAACTCCGTACCTCCACGCTTCATCACCCGATCCAGCACTTCCGCTTCCAGCTCCGCCAGTCTTGCCGAGCCCACGCGACGAGGCCGCGGAAGATCTACCGTCAGATCCAGACCTATTTTGCCATCTTCTATTAAAAGCACCCGGTCGGCCATTGCGACGGCTTCGCTCACGTCATGCGTCACCAGCAGTACCGTAAAGCCGTGTGCCTGCCAGAGAGATCCAATCAAATCCTGCATTTCGATTCGCGTCAGGGCGTCGAGCGCGCCCAGCGGTTCATCAAGCAACAGCAGGCCCGGACGGTGAATTAACGCGCGCGCCAGCGCCACGCGCTGCTTCTGCCCACCCGAAAGGGCTGCAGGCCATTCATCGGCGCGATTTTCCAGCCCAACGGCGGCCAGCGCCTGGCGGGCTTCATCCCGCCAGTTGCCCTTAAGACCGAGCCCGACATTATCGATAACCGATTTCCACGGCAGCAGGCGCGCATCCTGAAACATCATGCGGGTATCGTCCTGGATATTCGAAAGCGGCGTTGTCCCTGCCAGAATGTCGCCGCCGTTGGGGGCTTCCAGTCCGGCCAGAAGCCGTAGCAGGGTACTCTTTCCTCCGCCGCTGCGCCCGACAACGGCCACAAACTGTCCGGCGGGAATATGCAGATCCAGCCCGTTAAGAATGGTGTTATCGCCGTAGCGTTTGGTGACGCCGTTCAGCAGTAGCGGTGTCCCCTGATTCAGTCGTGCAGTATTCATGCTTTCGCCTCCTGAAGGGTATAGGCCGGGTTCCAGCGCAGCCAGCTGCGCTCCAGCCACTGGGCGCTAACGTCAGCGAGTTTGCCGAGCAGGGCATAAAGGATAATGGCAACCACCACCACGTCCGTTTGCAGGAATTCACGGGCGTTCATCGCCAGGTAGCCAATCCCGGAGTTGGCCGAGATGGTTTCCGCCACAATCAGCGTTAGCCACATCAGGCCGAGCGCGAAACGCACCCCGACCATAATGGAGGGCAGGGCGCCCGGCAGGATTACGTGTATAAAGAGAGAAAAACCCGATAAGCCGTAGCTGCGTGCCATCTCGACCAGACCGCGATCGATATTGCGGATGCCGTGCCAGGTGTTGATGTAGATCGGGAACAATGTGCCCAGCGCCACGAGGAAAATCTTGGCGCTCTCATCAATGCCAAACCACAGGATAACCAGCGGGATCAGCGCCAGATGCGGCACGTTGCGCAGCATCTGGATGGAGGTGTCCAGCAGCCGCTCGCCCCAGCGTGAAAGACCGCTGATTAGGCCCAGAACCAGACCGATGCTGCCGCCGATGGAAAACCCGATCGCCGCGCGCCAGGAGCTGATCGCCAGGTGCTGCCACAGCTCACCGCTGACGCTCAGCGACCAGAACGCTTCTACAACACCCTCCGGAGAGGGCAGAATGCGGCTCGACAGCCAGCCGGTGGACGACGCGAGCTGCCAGAGAGCCACAATGCCGACGGGTAAAAACCACGGCGCGGCGCGCAGCAGCCATTTTTGTGAGGTGGCAGACATGGTCGCTCCTTAGCTCTGCGCGGCTTTGCGTGGAATGAATTCGTTCGCCACGGCTTCGCCCTGCAGCTGGAGCCGCTGCGGCTGCGGAACCTCCGGAATGGCGACATCAAGATGCGGGAACAACAGCTCGCCGACCTTGTACGCCTCTTCCAGGTGCGGATAACCGGAGAGAATAAAGCTGTCGATACCCAGTTCGGCGTATTCATTGATGCGCGCGGCCACGGTCGGGCCGTCGCCGACCAGCGCCGTCCCCGCACCGCCGCGCACCAGACCGACGCCCGCCCACAGGTTCGGGCTGATCTCCAGATTCTCGCGCTTGCCGTTGTGCAGGGAGGCCATCCGGTGCTGCCCGACGGAGTCGGTTTTGGCAAATGCGGCCTGGGCTCTGGCGATCGTTTCATCATCCAGATGGGAGATCAGGCGGTCCGCCGCCTGCCAGGCTTCTTCACTGGTTTCGCGCACAATCACATGCAGGCGAATGCCGAAGCGCACCTTGCGGCCATGGGCGGCCGCCTTAGCGCGTACCTGGGCAATTTTTTCTTTCACCAGCTCAGGCGGTTCGCCCCAGGTCAGATAGAGATCGACCTGTTCTGCCGCCAGATCCTGGGCTACATCCGACGATCCGCCAAAATAGAGCGGCGGTCGCGGCTGCTGTACCGGCGGGAAGTAGAGTTTCGCGTCACGAACGTGGATATGCTTGCCTTCAAAGGTAACGGTTTCACCTTCCAGCAGGCGTCGCCAGACGCGGGTGAACTCGGCGGAAGCTTCATAGCGTTCGGTATGGTCGAGGAACACGCCGTCGCCTGCCAGCTCCTGCGGATCGCTGCCCGTCACCAGGTTAAACAGGGCGCGGCCGTTGGATAGTCTGTCCAGCGTTGCCGCCTGGCGTGCCGCCACGGTAGGGGAGACGACGCTTGGACGTAACGCAACCAGGAACTTCAGACGTTGGGTGACCGGAATCATTGATGCGGCGACCAGCCAGGCATCTTCACATGAACGTCCGGTCGGGATGAGCACCCCAGTGAAACCGATTCGGTCCGCCGCCTGCGCAATCTGCTGCAGGTAGCCGTGGTCAACCGGGCGCGAGCCCTCTTCTGTACCAAGATAGTGTCCATCACCGTGGGTGGGTAAAAACCAGAAAAGATTCAGACTCATGATTTAGCTCCTTCTTTGCCTGCGGGCTGCCAGATGCGTTCGCGAATAGTGACCTGTTTTGGCACCAGGTGGTTTTGATAGAAAAGGTCAGCCGTTTGTTGCTGAAGCGCGGCGACGTGTGCGTCCACCGGCGTAATGGTGGTCGGCGGACGGTGGTTGAGATAGCTCGCGATCACCGGCTCAGGTAAGCCCATGGTTTTCGCCAGCAGGGCAATGCTCTCCTGACGCTGGCTCTGAGTCAGGGCATCGGCCTGGGTAAAGGTATCCAGCACGCCCTGAATAAATGCGCCGTTCTTTTCCGCATAAGGGCGCGCGGCCAGATAGAACGAGCCGGTCTGCTTCAGCGTGGTACCGTCTTTCAGCACGCGAACGCCACCCTGCAGCAATGCGGCGGAGTAGTACGGGTCCCAGATGGCCCAGGCATCAACGTTCTTCTGCTGGAACGCGGCGCGCGCGTCGGCAGGTGTCAGGTAAACGGGCTGAATGTCGGTGAACTTAAGCCCGGCCTCTTGCAGAGCGCGCAGCAAAAGGTTGTGTGAGCTGGAACCTTTCTGGAAAGCGACCTTATGGCCTTTAAGATCGGCGACGCTTTTAATGTCGCTGTTTTCAGGCACCAGAATGACTTCGGCCTTAGGCTTGGGCGGCTCAACGCCAACGTAGACGAGGTCCGCTCCTGCGGCCTGGGCGAATATAGGTGGGATATCGCCCGTGCTGCCGAGATCGATACTGCCCACGTTCAGGGCCTCCAGCATCTGCGGGCCGGCCGGGAACTCCACCCAGGAGAATTTGGTGTCCGGGAAGCGTTTTTCCAGGAGCTGGTGGCTTTTTGCCAGCACCATGCTGACGCTGCCTTTCTGATACCCGATGCGTAAACTTTCCGGAGCCGTTTCTGCGGCATGGGCCAGCGGGGTAAGCGCCATCAAACCGGCCAGTCCGATGCGGGTTAACGTTTTAAACATGTGCGACTCCTTGAGGCTGACTAAACGCCGGGGCCTGGATATCCCGGCGATGCAGGGCATGCCAGAACGTTTCCAGAGCGTTATCGAGGCGGGTTTGCAGGTTAGGCGTAAAGTGGGGTTTGTGTTGATAGTCGATGACCTGCGAGTCATCGGCGAAAACGCCGTGGAGGATCTCCTGCGCTTTCAACGCGTTCAGCACCGGCTTCAGGGCATAATCCACGGCCAGTAAATGGGCAACCGTACCGCCCGTTGCCAGCGGCAGCACCACCTTGCCGTCCAGCGCACGTTCCGGAAGCAGATCGAGCAGGGTTTTCAGCGCCCCGGAAAAGGAGGCCTTATAGATGGGCGTTGCTACGATCAGGCCGTCCGCGCCGTTAAGTTGCTCAATGAGGGTTTTCAGCGCAGGGCTGTCGAAACGGGCGTAGAGCAAATCTTCAGGTTCGAAGTTATGCAGGTTCCAGTGGCACACTTCCACATCCAGAGCATTCAGTTTTTCACGGGCATATTCCAGCAGGGCACTGGAGCGCGAAGGGAATCGTGGACTTCCGGCCAGGGTAATGACGCGCATACTTCCTCCTTATAACTAATTGTTTGCTTTTATCTAACATTCATAACAATTTTCAGGAGTGTGACACCGCGCGTTTATTCCACTAAATGATTTATCTGCAATTAAAATGCAAAAAAGTGCATAAGAAATGGACGGGGAGGTAAACGATTGCGTTTTACGCGGGTTTTTTGCCGCAGGTCAATTCCCTTTCGCGATGGGATCGCCCATAATCCCCTCCCGGTTTGCACACCGGGAATCCAGGAGAGTTCATGTACTACCCCTTCGTTCGTAAAGCCCTTTTCCAGCTCGACCCTGAGCGCGCTCATGAATTTACATTCCAGCAATTACGTCGTATTACCGGAACGCCGCTGGCCGCTCTGGTACGTCAGAATGTGCCGGTAAAACCTGTGCAGTGCATGGGGCTGACCTTTAAAAATCCGCTGGGTCTGGCGGCCGGTCTGGACAAAAATGGCGAGTGCATTGATGCCCTGGGCGCGATGGGCTTTGGCTCCATTGAAATCGGTACCGTCACCCCGCGCCCGCAGCCGGGAAATGACAAGCCGCGCCTGTTCCGACTGGTGGAAGCCGAAGGGCTGATCAACCGCATGGGCTTTAATAATCTCGGTGTTGATCACCTGGTTGAGAATGTAAAAAAAGCCCATTTTGACGGGATATTAGGCATCAATATCGGCAAAAATAAAGACACGCCGGTAGAGCAGGGTAAAGATGACTATCTGATTTGTATGGAAAAAGTCTACGCCTATGCCGGTTATATTGCGGTGAATATTTCTTCACCCAATACCCCGGGGCTGCGCTCTTTACAATATGGCGAAGCGCTGGACGATCTTCTGAGTGCCATTAAAAATAAACAAAATGAGCTTCAGTCGATCCACCATAAATATGTTCCGGTCGCGGTTAAGATCGCCCCGGATCTTTCTCCCGAAGAATTGATCCAGGTTGCCGACAGTTTGGTTCGCCATAATATTGATGGTGTGATTGCAACCAATACCACCCTCGATCGTTCCCTCGTGCAGGGAATGAAAAACTGTGACGAAGCGGGTGGGTTAAGTGGCCGTCCGGTACAATTAAAAAGCACCGAAATTATTCGCGCCCTGTCTGCGGAATTAAAAGGTCGTCTGCCGATTATTGGCGTCGGCGGCATTGACTCCGTGATTGCTGCGCGCGAGAAAATGGCGGCGGGTGCGTCGCTGGTGCAGATCTATTCCGGCTTTATTTTTAAAGGACCGCCGCTGATTAAAGAAATCGTTACTCATATCTAATCTTTTCTCTTAATCAGACAACCAGGGCTTTATTTCCAGCCCTGGTTGTTTTATATTCCGTCACTGTTGCTTATTTAGTCATTATAGTCTTTTATTAATGGTGTTATAAACGAGGCGGCAAACAGGACATTTTTAGTACAGGACGTTTGGGGACGGGAGAGACACATGCGAATTAAACCTGACGATAACTGGCGCTGGTATTTTTGCGACGAGCATGACCGAATGATGCTCGACTTAGCCAATGGCATGTTGTTTCGTTCTCGTTTTGCCCGCCGAATGTTAACCCCGGATGCGTTTTCCCCGTCGGGCTTTTGCGTTGACGATGCAGCGCTTTATTTCTCCTTTGAGGAAAAATGCCGCGATCTGGTGCTCTCTAAAGAGCAGCGCGCCGAGCTGGTATTAAATGCGCTGGTGGCTATCCGTTTCCTGAAACCGCAAATGCCAAAGAGCTGGCATTTTCTGCCCCACGGCATGAACTGGACCCCGGCAACGGGCGATGCGGCGAGCGTAAATCTGAGCGATACCGCAGAAGAGGTGAGCCTGCTGGTGGTTGAGCCTGGCGAAAATGCTGCACTCTGTCTGCTGGCGCAGCCCGGCGTAACGATTGCCGGGCGGACGATGCAGCTTGGGGATGCTATTAAGGTCATGAACGACAGGCTGAAGCCCCAGCTTCGCGTGGATGCCTTCAGCCTCGAGCAGGCGGTTTAAGCTTCCAGCTGTACGGACGTTTTCGGGACGCAGCTACAGCACAGAATTGTGCCGTCATTTCCAATTGCTGATTTTTTCAACGCACTCACTTCGCCATCCACCAGCCTGATGCGGCAGCATCCGCAAATGCCTGCGCGACAGGAATACGGTACACGAATACCAGCCTGCTCCAGTTGCTCCAGTAATACCTGCTGGTTGTTGCCACGGATGACGTTGCCCTGCCAGTGAATATCTATCGCGGAGGCGACATTCGTCACAACGTCGACCATTTCTTCTTCCTGCCCTGAGCCGTACACCCTTGCAGGCCCTCTGGCAAGAATCTCTACCTCATCACCGACGCGGATAGCGCCGCTGGAGCGCGGGATGAGGTTCTGGCCGAAATCCACATCGCCGTTGTCCTGCGCGGTGCGGAATGACTGCAATGTCTTCAACGGTTCGCCGGAAGGGTGCTTCTGGCCTTTCTCCGGGCTAACCGTCGTGAAAATGCAGCGGCTGCACGGCTTCACCACGTCAAAAATGACGCTGCCAATGCGGATCACTTTCCAGGTGTCTTCATCCCAGGCGTCGGCGCCCGTCACTACCAGGTTTGGACGGAACTGTTCCATCTGAACGCTGGCTTTACAGCGGCCTTGCAAATCACGCAGTGAAGCTTCGTTAGTCAGCAGGAACGGGAAGCCATCGGCGAAGGAGAGAGGAACGGCGTCGTGGCGCTTCACGCGACGCGTCAGTTCAGGCCCAACCCAGCGCAGCTGCACGTCGCGGGAGAAGAAGCCGCTCAGCCAGCGGTTGATCTCATCCGGGGCGATGCGCGCGGTAAAATAATTGCCCCACACTTCCGTCGGCGCATCGACAGGCGCAAAATCAGCAAAGCGAATTATCGCGCTGGAACCGTCCGGCGCGGTAAGGTGCAAACCGTCATGAAGCGGGGAAGGGGTAAAGCGAACCATCTGAGGGAAGTGGCGTGCGGTAATGAACGTTCCGTCAGGCTCGGTGACCATAAAAATACGATCGAAGGCAAATCCGCTCATGTCGGCAAGCGCGTGAGAGACGCCGATGCCGCGCATGGATTTCACCGGATGAATAAAAAGCCTGGATAACGTCGCCACTGCACACTCCCTCGAATGAAAATAAGCCTTCAACTTTATGACATACACGTCATATTAGCTATAATGCGCGACAATTTTCTAAGAGTAAAAGTGACGATATGAATTCTCTGTTTGCCAGTACGGCCCGTGGGCTGGAAGAGCTGTTAAAAACTGAACTGGAAAGCCTGGGCGCGCAAGAGTGCCAGGTGGTTCAGGGTGGTGTCCATTTTGAGGGCGACACGCGGCTTATTTACCAGAGCCTGATGTGGAGCCGCCTGGCGTCGCGCATCATGCTGCCGATGAAGGAGTGCAAGGTTTATAGCGATCTTGACCTCTATACCGGCGTACAGATGATCGACTGGACAGAGATCTTCACCCCGAATGCTACCTTTGCGGTGCATTTCAACGGCGTGAACGACGAGATCCGCAACAGCCAGTACGGTGCCCTGCGCGTAAAAGACGCCATTGTGGACTGCTTCACCCGTAAAAATAAGGAACGTCCGAACGTCGATCGTGAAAACCCCGATCTGCGTATTAACGTCTGGCTGAACGGCGACACGGCAAGCATCTCTCTCGATCTGAGCGGCGCGGGCCTGCACCTGCGCGGCTACCGCGATCGTACCGGCATGGCACCCATCAAAGAGACCCTGGCGGCCGCCATTGTGATGCGCTCCGGCTGGCTGCCGGGCACGCCGCTGCTCGATCCGATGTGTGGTTCCGGTACGTTGCTGATTGAAGCGGCCATGCTGGCCACCGACCGCGCGCCGGGACTGCACCGCGGCCAGTGGGGCTTCAAAGGCTGGGCGCAGCACGATGAAGCGCTCTGGAAAGAGGTCAAAGACGACGCGCAGACCCGCGCACGTAAGGGGCTGGCGGAATATACCTCTCATTTCTACGGCTCCGATAGCGACCCTCGCGTCATTGAGCGCGCGCGCAGCAACGCCCGCCGTGCCGGTATCGGCGAGCTGGTCACCTTCGAAGTAAAAGACGTGGCAAACCTGACCAACCCGCTGCCAAAAGGCCCGTACGGTACCGTGATCAGCAACCCGCCATACGGCGAACGTCTCGACAGCGAACCGGCGCTGATTGCCCTGCACAGCCTGCTGGGCCGCAACATGAAGGACCACTTTGGCGGCTGGAACCTGTCTCTGTTCAGCGCCTCGCCGGAACTGCTGAGCTGCCTGCAGCTGCGTGCCGATCGCCAGTTTAAGGCGAAAAACGGCCCGCTGGACTGCGTGCAGAAAAACTACCATCTGGCGGAGAAGGCGGCCGACAGCAAGCCGTCCGGCGTGGCGGAAGATTACGCTAACCGTCTGCGCAAGAACCTGAAGAAATTTGAGAAGTGGGCGAAGCAGGAGGGCATTGAATGCTACCGCCTGTATGATGCCGACCTGCCGGAGTACAACGTGGCGGTTGACCGCTACGCGGACTGGGTGGTGATTCAGGAATATGCGCCGCCGAAAACCATTGATGCGCAAAAAGCGCGTCAGCGCATGCTGGACGTCATTGCCGCCACCATCGCCGTGCTGGGTATTGCGCCAAACAAGCTGGTGCTGAAAACGCGTGAACGTCAGAAAGGCAAAAATCAGTACCAGAAGATGGGCGAGAAGGGCGACTTTATCGAAGTGGGCGAATACAATGCGCGCCTGTGGGTCAACCTGACCGACTATCTGGATACCGGTCTGTTCCTCGATCACCGTATCGCCCGCCGCATGCTGGGCCAGATGAGTAAAGGCAAGGACTTCCTGAATCTCTTCTCCTACACCGGCAGCGCCAGCGTGCATGCCGGTCTGGGCGGCGCGCGCAGCACTACCACGGTAGATATGTCCCGTACCTATCTGGAGTGGGCGGAGCGCAACCTGCGCCTTAACGGCTTAACCGGACGTCAGCATCGCCTGATGCAGGCCGACGTGCTGGGCTGGCTGCGCGATACCGACGAGCAGTTCGACCTGATCTTTATCGATCCTCCGACCTTCTCCAACTCCAAGCGTATGGAAGATAGCTTTGACGTTCAACGCGATCACCTGCGCCTGATGACCGACCTGAAGCGCCTGCTGCGCAAAGGCGGCACCATTATGTTCTCGAACAACAAACGCGGCTTCCGTATGGATCATGACGGCTTAGCAGCCCTGGGACTGAAAGCACAAGAAATCAGCCAAAAAACGCTGTCTCAGGACTTTGCCCGTAACCGTCAAATCCATAACTGCTGGTTGATTACCGCGGTCTGAAAGGAAAAATAAATGTCTTTAATTAGTATGCACGGCGCGTGGCTCTCTTTCAGCGACTCACCGCTTCTCGATAATGCAGAGCTGCACATCGAAGATAACGAGCGCGTCTGTCTGGTGGGCCGTAACGGCGCGGGTAAATCCACGCTGATGAAAATCCTTAACCGTGAACAGGGCCTGGATGACGGACGCATTGTTTATGAACAGGATCTGATCGTCTCCCGCCTCCAGCAGGACCCGCCGCGTCACGTGACCGGCAGCGTTTACGATTTCGTTGCGGAAGGGATCTCTGAGCAGGCCGAATACCTGAAGCGATATCACGAGATTTCACATCTGGTGATGACCGATCCGAGCGACAAAAACCTCAACGAACTTGCAAAAGTGCAGGAGATGCTCGATCACCACGGTCTGTGGCAGCTTGAAAACCGTATTAATGAAGTGCTGGCCCAGCTCGGTCTGGAACCCGATATGGAGCTGTCGGCGCTCTCCGGCGGCTGGCTGCGTAAGGCGGCCCTGGGCCGCGCGCTGGTTAGCGGGCCGAAGGTGCTGCTGCTGGACGAACCGACTAACCACCTGGATATCGAAGCGATCGACTGGCTGGAAGGCTTCCTGAAAACCTTCAGCGGCACCATTATTTTCATCTCACACGACCGTTCGTTTATCCGCAATATGGCGACGCGTATTGTCGATCTCGACCGCGGCAAGCTGGTCACCTATCCCGGCGATTACGACACCTATCTGCTGGAGAAAGAAGAAAACCTGCGCGTGGAAGAGCTGCAGAATGCCGAGTTCGACCGTAAGCTGGCGCAGGAAGAGGTCTGGATCCGCCAGGGCATCAAAGCCCGCCGTACCCGTAACGAAGGCCGCGTGCGCGCCCTGAAGGCGATGCGTCGCGAGCGCAGCGAACGTCGCGAAGTGATGGGCAGCGCCAAAATGCAGGTGGAAGAGGCGTCCCGCTCCGGCAAGATTGTCTTCGAAATGGAAAACGTCAACTACCAGGTTGACGGTAAAGTACTGGTGAAAGACTTCTCCGCACAGGTCCAGCGCGGCGACAAAATCGCCCTGATTGGCCCGAACGGCTGCGGTAAAACCACGCTGCTGAAGCTGATGCTTGGCCAGCTGCAGGCTGACAGCGGCCGCATTCACTGCGGGACCAAGCTGGAGGTCGCCTACTTCGACCAGCACCGCGCGGAGCTGGATCCGGACCGTACGGTGATGGATAACCTCGCTGAAGGTAAGCAAGAGGTGATGGTAAACGGCAAGCCGCGCCACGTGCTGGGCTACCTGCAGGACTTCCTGTTCCATCCGAAGCGCGCCATGACGCCGGTGCGCGCGCTGTCCGGCGGTGAGCGCAACCGTCTTCTGCTGGCGCGCCTGTTCCTGAAGCCAAGTAACCTGCTGATTCTCGATGAACCAACGAACGACCTGGATGTCGAAACGCTGGAATTACTCGAAGAGCTGATCGACGGCTATCAGGGTACCGTGTTGCTGGTTAGCCACGATCGTCAGTTCGTTGACAACACCGTGACCGAGTGCTGGATCTTCGAAGGTGAAGGGCGAATTGGTCAATACGTAGGCGGTTATCACGATGCAAAAGGGCAGCAGGCACAGTCGCTGGCGACGAAGCAGTCAAAGTCCAAAATTGGTCCTGAAGCTACTGTAACAAAAGCAGAAACTGTCAAGAAAACCTCGGCTAAACTAAGCTATAACCTGCAGCGCGAACTGGAGGGACTGCCGCAGCGTCTTGAAGAGCTGGAGGCCGCGCTTGAGGATCTGCAAAAACAGGTTGCTGATGCGTCATTCTTTACCCAATCGCATGACTATACTCAGAAAGTACTGTCAGAAATGTCCGCGGCTGAAAAAGCTCTGGAAGAAGCATTTGAGCGCTGGGAGTACCTTGAGTCTCTGAAAAACGGCGCATAAACAGGGATAACATATGTGTGACCAGCACCATGCCGACAGGCATATTTTATGCTCGCAATGCGATATGCTCGTGGCGTTGCCAGAGCTTGGTCACGGACATAAAGCCCTGTGTCCACGTTGCGGAGCGACGTTGACAACCGAGTGGGACGCGCCGCGGCAGCGTCCCACTGCTTACGCTCTTGCAGCACTTTTTATGCTGCTGCTCTCCAATCTCTTCCCCTTCATCTATATGAAGGTGGGTGGGATAACCAGCCAGGTGGATTTGCTTGAGATCCCGGGCGTGATGTTCTCAGAAGATTACGCCAGCCTCGGCACCTTTTTTCTCCTGTTTGTCCAGATAGTCCCGGCTTTTTGCCTGGTCGTAATCCTTTTGTTGGTCAACCGCGTCAGGATGCCCGCATCACTGAAAATCCGGCTTGCGCGTATCCTTTTTCAGCTCAAAAGCTGGGGCATGGCCGAGATCTTTCTGGCGGGCATTCTGGTCAGTTTCGTGAAGCTCATGGCATACGGCGACGTGGGGATCGGCAGCAGCTTTATTCCGTGGTGTCTGTACTGTGTCCTCCAGCTGCGTGCATTCCAGTGCGTTGACAGGCGCTGGGCGTGGGACGATATCGCCCCGGCACCGACGCTTGCACAGACGGTGAAGGTCGGCGTGCCCGGAATTCGTCAGGGGTTACGTTCTTGCCCGTGCTGCACCGCCGTGCTGCCCGCCGATCTCGACGTTTGTCCGCGCTGCGAAACGAAAGGGCATGTGCGGCGTAAAAATAGTCTTCAGTGGACGATGGCGCTGCTGGTCACGTCCATCATGCTGTATCTGCCTGCCAATATTCTGCCAATTATGATCACCGATTTGCTCGGTGACAAAATGCCCTCAACGATCCTGGCCGGGGTGATACTGCTTTGGGGCGAGGGTTCCTATCCGGTCGCTGGCGTCATCTTTATCGCCAGTATTATGGTGCCAACCTTAAAAATGATCGCCATCGCTTGGCTCTGTTGGGATGCGAAAGGCCATGGAAAACGCGACAGCGAACGCATGCACCTGATTTATGAGGTGGTCGAGTTTGTCGGACGCTGGTCAATGATAGACGTGTTTGTCATCGCCGTTCTCTCTGCGCTGGTGCGGATGGGCGGTTTGATGAGTATTTATCCCGCGATGGGGGCTTTAATGTTTGCACTGGTCGTGATCATGACCATGTTTGCGGCCATGACCTTCGACCCTCGTTTATCGTGGGATCGTGAGCCTGAATCAAGCCATGAGGAAGAGTAAGAGCATGGAAAATAAGAGTGGAGAGGCGAAAGTGCAGAAGGTCAAAAACTGGTCACCGGTGTGGATTTTTCCCATCGTGACCGCGCTGATCGGTGCATGGATCCTGTTTTATCATTACAGCCATCAGGGACCGGAAGTCACGCTGATAACCACCAATGCCGAGGGGATTGAGGGCGGTAAAACGACCATCAAAAGCCGTAGCGTGGATGTGGGCGTGGTCGAAAGCGCAACCCTGACCGACGATTTAACCCATGTGGAGATTAAGGCGCGCCTTAATGCCGGCATGGAGAAACTGCTGCACGGCGATTCCGTTTTCTGGGTCGTTAAACCGCAGGTGGGGCGTGAAGGGATCAGCGGCTTAGGAACGCTGCTTTCGGGCGCCTACATAGAGCTGCAGCCCGGCGCTAAGGGTAACCAGCCTGCCAAATACCAGCTTCTGGATTCACCGCCGCTTGCGCCGCCTGATGCCAAGGGCATCCGCGTGATCCTCGACAGCAAAAAAGCAGGTCAGCTCACGGCGGGCGACCCGGTACTGTTTCGCGGCTACCGCGTCGGGTCGGTTGAGAAAAGCACGTTCGATCCGCAGAAACGCGCAATTAGCTATCAGCTCTTCATCAATGCGCCAAACGATCGTCTGGTCACCAGCAACGTCCGTTTCTGGAAAGACAGCGGGATCGCGGTGGATCTGACCTCGGCAGGCATGCGCGTTGAAATGGGTTCGCTGACTACGCTGTTTGGCGGCGGCGTGAGTTTTGACGTGCCGGAAGGCCTGGATTTGGGGCAGCCGGTTGCAGAGAACACCGCTTTCCGCCTCTTTGACGATCAAAAAAGCATTCAGGACGCGCTCTATACCGATCACGTTGACTTCCTGATGTTCTTCAAAGACTCCGTTCGCGGCCTGCAGCCGGGGGCGCCCGTTGAGTTCCGCGGTATTCGCCTCGGTACGGTTGGACAAGTGCCGTTCTTCGTCCCGGGTCTGAGCCAGATGCTGGATGATGACTATCGCATTCCGGTGCTGATCCGCATTGAACCAGAGCGTCTGCTTAACCAGATTGGTGAAAACCAGGATATCGCTACCCACATCACCCAACTGATGGAACGCGGTCTACGCGGGTCGCTGAAAACCGGCAACCTGGTAACCGGCGCGCTGTATGTGGATATGGACTTCTACCCGAAAGCACCGCCGATTACCGGTATCCGTGAATTCGGCGGCTACAAGATCATCCCAACGGTGAGCAGCGGTCTGGCGCAGATCCAGCAGCGTCTGATGGAGACGCTGGATAAGATCAACAATCTGCCACTGAATCCGATGATTGAAGCGGCGACAAACTCGCTGAGCGAAAGCCAGGCAACGATGCGCCGTCTGCAAACCACGCTGGATAACATCAACAAGATCACGGCGAGCCAGAGCATGCAGCAGCTGCCGCAGGACATGCAGAAAACGCTGCGTGAGCTGAACCGCAGTATGCAGGGCTTCCAGCCGGGCTCTGCGGCCTATAACAAGATGGTGGCAGATATGCAGCGTCTTGATCAGGTCCTGCGTGAACTGCAGCCGGTGCTGAAAACGCTCAACGAGAAGAGCAATGCGCTGGTATTCGAAGCGAAAGATAAAAAGGATCCTGAGCCGAAGAGGGCAAAAGAATGAAAAAATGGCTATTGATGGTTGGCGCTCTGCTGTTAACGGCGTGCAGTTCAGGGGGAGATAATAAAAGTTATTATCAGCTGCCTGTGGCAACCCACAGCGGTGGGCAAAGCACGGCGAGTCAGGGAAACCGCCAGCTGTGGGTTGAGCAGGTCGCCGTGCCGGATTATCTGGCAGGGAACGGCGTGGTCTATCAGACCAGCGACGTTAAATACGTGATTGCGACCAACAACCTGTGGGCCAGCCCGCTGGATCAGCAGCTGCGCAACACGCTGGTGGCTAACCTGGGCAGCCAGCTTCCGGGCTGGGTAGTCGCGTCGCAGCCGCTGGGTAACGATCAGGATACGCTGAACGTCACCGTAACGGGCTTCCACGGCCGCTATGACGGTGCGGTGGTGATCAGCGGGGAGTGGTTGCTGAACCATCAGGGGCAGCTGATTAAGCGTCCTTTCCATCTGGAGCTGAAGCAGCAGAAGGATGGCTATGACGAAATGGTGAAAGTCCTGGCTCAGGGTTGGGCGCAGGAGTCGGCCAGTATCGCGAGGGAGATTTCCCGGCTGCCATAAGTAAAATTCATCATTAAAACCGCAGTTGGCCTGTCGCTGATTGCGGTTTTTTTTCGTTTTCAACTCAGGTTGTTACTTGTGCCACGTCACAATTTTTGTACAAATGAACTTCCATATAGCTCACAGATATGACACCCGTATGAATTTTGAACATTGACGATGCGACTAATTCGGGGTATTCGTTATCTGTGCCTGTGCAGATAGCGCAGACACTGTTTTCTTTCCACCAGACAAAAGAATGAGGGAAACGAGGCATGAAGAGACAGAAACGAGATCGCCTGGAACGGGCTCATCAACGTGGTTATCAGGCCGGCATCGCTGGACGTTCTAAAGAAATGTGTCCTTATCAGACGATAAATCAAAGGTCACAATGGCTTGGAGGCTGGCGAGAAGCCATCGGCGACAGGGCACTCATAGCCTGATAACGTCTCTTTCAAAAAAGAAACCTCCGCATTGCGGAGGTTTCGCCTTTCAGGGGGGCGAAAAGCACGATCAGAACGCAGAAGTGTCCTGGAACAGGCCAACCTTCAGGTCGCTTGCGCTATAGATCAGACGACCATCGACCAGTACTTCACCATCTGCCAGGCCCATAATCAGGCGGCGGTTTACGATGCGCTTGAAGTGAATACGATAGGTCACTTTCTTCGCTGTAGGCAGAACCTGACCAGTGAATTTCACTTCGCCCACGCCCAGTGCGCGGCCTTTACCTTCGCCACCCAGCCAGCCCAGATAGAAGCCAACCAGCTGCCACATAGCATCCAGGCCCAGACAACCAGGCATTACTGGATCGCCAATAAAGTGGCAACCGAAGAACCACAGGTCCGGGTTGATATCGAGTTCTGCTTCTACGTAACCCTTATCGAAGTTGCCGCCGGTTTCGGTCATTTTCACGACACGGTCCATCATCAGCATGTTCGGGGCCGGCAACTGTGGGCCTTTTGCGCCAAACAGTTCGCCGCGACCAGAGGCAAGAAGATCTTCTTTTGTATAGGATTCGCGTTTATCTACCATGTTCTCAGTAAGCCTTATTTTAGTGAAGGACGCAGGATAGCTAACACGTGTACGCTGAACAAGTCCGATCAGTTCGAACTAAACCAGCCCAGCCAGCGTAACGGCCATGGATAACGGTGACGAGCATCCTGCTGTGTTGCCTGAGCAATGCGCTCCTGGATAGTCTGCATCAGGGTGGTTTGCCCTTCGCCATCCCATACCAGGTTTGTCAGTAAGGGTAGTGCATCCTCAATCCCTTCGATGGCCCAGATGGCGAACTGCTCTTGTTCAACCGCATCCAGAATCTCCTGGCTAAGGCTTAAATGGCGTGCGTTAGGAGCAGGAATAATTACACCCTGCTTGCCGTTTAAACCGCGCTGCTGGCAGATAGAGAAGAAGCCTTCAATTTTTTCGTTGAGGCCGCCGACAGGCTGGGCACGACCGAATTGGTCCACCGAGCCGGTGATCGCGATGTTCTGATTGATGGGCACTTCCGCCAGGGCGCTGATTAAGGCGCACAGTTCAGCCATAGAGGCGCTATCGCCATCCACTTCGCTGTAGGACTGCTCAAACGTCAGCGAGGCCGAGAAGGGGATCTGTTGCTCAAGCTGCAGCTCAGACATCAAAAACGCCTGCATGATCATCATGCCTTTGGCGTGAATGTTTCCACCCAGCTCGGCTTTGCGTTCGATGTCGGTAAATTCGCCATCGCCAATATGCACAACGCAGCTGATACGGGACGGTTCCCCGAATGCGCGCGGATGGCCAGGAAATTCAATCACCGACAGGGCGTTGATCTGCCCGACGCGTTCGCCTTCGGTTTCCACCAGAATTTGTTCCAGCAGAATTTCATCCTGCATACGGTCAGCAAGATAGCCTTCTCGCCACTCTCGCTGAGCCAGCATCTGGGTGAGCTGCTCTCCGGTGAACGCACCGTTACCGCTAATTACACCCACTTCACGCAGCTGTTTGCCGATCCAGAGCGGGCAGAGTGGCAGCGTTTCCTGGTCACCGGTATAGCGCACCGCTTCGCGGATCAGGCCTGGCCACGCGTCAGCCGCAGGCGTTGGCAGCGCAAAACGTTCTGCAACGGCCATCACCCACTGGCACCACTGCGCCATATCGTCGGCATCGGCAATCTGGATATTATCTTCGTATTCGCTATATACCGCCTGCTCAGCCAGTTCAGGCTCCATTTCCTGGAAGTCCGCCAGCGACTCACGGTCGCCTGTCAGCACGACGGTTAACGACAGCGGCATAGACGGAACCGAGACAGGCAGGGGACGAGACTCATCGTAGCCGATCCAGTCGAAACGCTGCTGATGCACGATGGTTTTCAGACGCATCCACAGCAGCGGCTGCGAGAGCAGGGTACGCAGTGAGATGATGAGAACACCGCCATTTGCGCGATGTACCAGCCCCGGCTGCAGCGAAAGTTCGCCGTTAAACTGGCGCAGACAACCAAAGAGTTGTTCCGCCTCGACCCAGTTAGCGGTAACCACCTCGCCCTTAGCGGCAAAAGCGCCATCGGCCTGCGCCGCAGGTTCGAAAGTGACATCATGTCCCGCAATACGATACTGCCCGCCAAAAACGGCGTTCGCTTCCGGCTTCAGCTGACGCACAGCATCTCCGAGCAGCGTCAGGTATTCCGCTTCTTCCGGGGCTTTGAGCAGCATGAAGGGTGCTGTTGCCCATGGGCTTAACACCTGCTCCAGCGCGTAATGCAAACGAGGCTGCGTATCGCTAAGGATGAATTCGTGTTCTTTTGCGAGTTCGGGCTGTGCAAACAGTTCCTGGTAACTTTCGGTATCCGGAACAAGGTCACGCCATGCAAGTTTCGTAATGGTCAAAGTTGATGTTTTTTAGTCAGATGTAAAAGCGTGGAGTATACCGTAAGCGGGGGGCTGTACCCAAGCAGGATTGGGGATTTCGACAGGGCGAATGCCTGCATTCACTCACAGGATATGATTTCTTTTCAGCAGATTGCTAAAAAACTGATATTCTGAACAGAGTTACGTGGTAACACTGAGATCGCAATGAAATATCAACAACTGGAAAATCTCGAAAGCGGCTGGAAATGGAAATACCTGGTCAAAAAGCACCGTGAAGGGGAGCTGATCACCTGCTACATCGAAGCCAGCGCTGCGCAAGAAGCCGTGGATATTTTGCTGACCCTCGAAAATGAACCGGTACAGGTTAACGGGTGGATTGAGAAACATATCAATCCTGCGTTGTTAAACCGGATGAAGCAAACTATCCGCGCGCGACGCAAACGGCATTTTAATGCTGAGCATCAGCACACTCGCAAAAAATCAATCGACCTTGAGTTCGTTGTCTGGCAGCGCCTGGCCGGGCTGGCACAACGACGGGGTAAAACGCTGTCGGAAACCATCGTGCAGCTGATTGAGGATGCAGAACATAAAGAGAAGTACGCTAACCAGATGTCGACGCTGAAGAACGACCTTCAGGCTCTGTTGGGTAAAAAGTAGATTTTTTACTTTTCTTCAGACAATAAAAAACCCCGCATGGCGGGGTTTTTTTATAAGACGATAACTTATGCCGCTGGCTGAGTTACAACGTCTTTGATGCCTTTAACTTCGATCTCTACGCGACGATCTGGAGCCAGGCAGTCGATCAGTGCAGCGCGAGCTTTCACGTTGTCACAGGTGTTGCCAGTAACTGGGTTAGATTCGCCCATACCACGTGGGGAGATCTTGTTAGCTGGGATACCTTTAGAGATCAGGTAATCAACAACAGACTGAGCACGTTTCTCAGACAGTTTCTGGTTGTAAGCGTCAGAACCGATACGGTCGGTGAAGCCCAGAACCACTACAGAACCGTCTTTAGGATCCAGGTTGCTCAGCTGGGTGTACAGCTGATCCAGTGCCTGCTGACCTTCTGGTTTCAGAGTCGCTTTGTTGAAGTTGAACAGAACGTCAGACTTCAGAGTGAAGTGCTTGGTCTGTACTTCTGGAGCTGGAGCCGGCGCTGGAGCAACAACTGGTGCTGCTTCTTCCTGCTGGCCGAAACGGTAGGAAACACCTACGCTCAGCATGCCGTTGTCTGGACGAACACCAACGGTGTTGCCGTCGCCGATGTTGTTAACCCACTGGTATTCCAGACGGGTAGCGATGTCACGGGTCATAGCCCACTCAACGCCACCAGCGAATACTGGGGAAACACCGGTGTCATGGTTGTCGCCAGAAATGTTGTTGCTGGAGTCAGCACGCCATACCATGCCGCCCAGACGGGTGTACACGTCCAGATCGTCAGTGATTGGGTAGCCCAGTTTAGCGGTCAGTTGAACGCCCTGTGCTTTGAAAGCGCCGTTGATGGTGTCGCCTTTGTATGGCATACGACCTAACCAGTCGTAACCCATTTCAAAACCAACATACGGGTTAACCTGATAGCCACCGAACGCACCTGCACCAAGCTGGCTCTCGTGAGTTGGGCCATCATTGTTCAGGCTGCTGTTGTACCAGCCAGTGTCGTGGAACTGAGACCAGCCCAGTTTACCACCTGCATACCAGGTATTATCTTTCGGAGCGGCCTGCGCTACGGTAGCGAAGCCAGCCAGTGCCACTGCAATCGCGATAGCTGTCTTTTTCATTTTTTGCGCCTCGTTATCATCCAAAATTCGCCATGAAAGTCTCAAGAGAGAATCACGGTTAAATCCTTCACCGGGGGGCGTGGTCAAATATAAATCTACCGATATCTTCGGCTTAGGCCGAGCACCCCTGGCGATGTAAAGTCTACAACGTAGCTGAAAACTTACAAGTGTGAAGTCCGTCAGGCATATGAAAAAAAAAGTTCCGTATACCGATTATTTAACATTTTTCGAACGAATTTTGTGCAATAAAATTAAGGAGAACCGCACCAGACAAGCCTTGCCGCAATTTTCTGGTCGGGAACTTAAATCCCATCTTGCGGTCAAAAAAAATTCCAGGAAAAATCTTAATTTCACTCAATGATACAAATTTGAGTGAATTTTTAACCCAGAAAGTTGTCCTCTGCGGTAAGAATCCGATCGAACTGGACGCATAATGAACCCGATCGCATTCCCCTCTTCAGCGGCTTCAGTCAGACGGAAATGTTCTTCTTCAGTCAATTCTTCCGGTAACCATCCAATCACCACGCTGTAATTCCCTGTGCGTAACGCGCGGATCATCGACTCAACGGTATCGCAAGGCGAGAGTTGATTAATTTGCATGACTTTCGTCAGCGGCAGGCCGGCGGACTGAACCCACTCACGGCTCAGCTTTTGCTGAGGCGTGAGCCAAAGCTGCCAGCGCGATTGCTGACCGAGCTGTTGTAATAACGGCAGTAACAGAAGTTGCGTTAACAAGGGCTGGTCTTCACGATAAACCACTTCACTGATAAGCCCCGTGGAAACACGCTCGATGGAATTCTGCGAGACATTGCCTGCAGCAGAAGAGAGAGAGGTAGCGCGATTTGCATAGCCTGAAGTGTGCATATTCATTCCAGCTCTGTAGTTACTGTATGGATATACAGTAACTCCTGTATGCCCAAAGATCAACCTCATTTTCGGAAAGCGACTCGCAAAATTCATTCAATCTTGATGCTCCTCGAAAAATCATCTTGCTCAACGACGATAAGTTGCCTATTTTCCTGCTAACGGATCCGCTAGTAAGAAATTTGGTTGTTACTTTATGATTTTGAAGGGAAATATCATGAAAAAGATATCTTATGAACGGATTTATAAATCTCAGGAATACCTCTCCCCGTTGGGTGAGATTCATCACCGCGCGTTGTTTGGAGGCTATACCCTCGCGGTGGATGATGCGGTTTTTGCCATGGTCTCAGACGGCGAGCTTTATCTTCGCGCCTGTGAGGAAAGTGCGAAATACTGTGTAAAAAATGCCTCCTCTTTTTTGACGTTGATGAAGCGAGGCCGCCCGGTGCTGCTCAACTATTATCGTGTGGATGACGGATTATGGCAGGACAGGGAGCGGTTACTTCAGCTCTCCTCGTTTGCACTCAGTGCGGCAAGAAAAGAGCGTTATCAGCGCCATCAACGAAACCGACTCAAAGATCTGCCAAACCTGACCTTTCAGCTTGAAGTCTTGCTCTTTGAAGCTGGCATCACCAATGAGGAAATGTTGCGGGAGCTTGGTGCCAGGGCGAGCTGGCTAAAGATGCGGGCAAAAAACAAAGCGCTGAGTATAAAAGTTCTCTTCGCGCTGGAAGGGGCTATCGAGGGGCTGCATGAAGCGGCACTCCCGGCAGACATTCGCCGGGAGCTCACGGAGTGGTTTAATGCGTTGACTGAGCCACTGGAGAATCACTCCTCCAGGTAGCGATGTGTTGTTGCAGCCGGCAAATTTCAGGCAGCAGAGCGATAAGCAGGCCTATCTGCTGAAGCACCAGAGGTGCTTTACTGTCGTTTCCCGGGTCTAGATGCGCAATGCGTTGAGCCAGTTCATCCAGCGCCTGTTGAACGCGCGGCTCATCGGCTGGTCGATGATGAAGCGCGTCATCGACATAACAGACGGCGTCATCAAGCAGGTTGAGAATACCCGAGTTGGTGAGTTTCTCACGGTGAGCACCCAGCGTCGAAATATAGCTGGTGAACGTATGGTTCAGGCAGAGCAGGCGGAACGCGGTCTCTCGAATATCCGCCGTGGCGCGAGGCTCCGTCGACATGTTAGAGACTACGGAGGCCAGTTCCGCATCACTGTTGTGCGCGTCGCGGCGGGCTATCCGGTAAGCCAGGCGGTTATCGCGGCCCTGATGATATTGCTCCAGGATTGCGTCAAGGTATCGACAGTTGGCGTTCATCGCCCTGTCTACCACGCGCGGCAAATTTCGGAAACGCCAGTCCGGCCAGATAAAGCTGACCGCGGCCCAGGCAATCGCACAGCCAATCAGCGTATCGATCACTCGGGGCAGGGCGACTTCAAACCCTTCACCCAGCAGGTTAAAGCAGAGCAGCACCAGCAGCGTGATGAACATGGTGGCATGGGCGTACTGCACGTTGCGAAACGCGAAGAACAACACGCCGGTGATCACGATCAGGATCAATTGACCTTCAACGGAGGGCACGAAATAGAGCACCGGAAGGCCAATCGCGACGCCAACCAGCGTGCCGATAATACGCAGCGCAAGACGATGTCGGGTGGCATTATAGTTCGGCTGGCAGACAAACAGGCTGGTCAGCAGGATCCAGTAGCCGTGATGCAGCCCGGTAATCTGGATAAAGGCATACCCCACGCACAGCACCAGCGACATTCGCACGGCGTGCCGAAAGAGAGCCGACTCCGGCGTAAAGTTGCGGCTCAGCCGTAGCCACATATCGCTAACGCTGTGTACGCTGTCATCAGCAAGCTGGTTTTCCACCTCACTGCCTGGCAGCGCCATCGCTTGTTCGGACTCAATGGTTGCCAGCTGGGCATCAATCGCACGCAGGTTGTTAAGCAGAAAACCCAGCGCTTTGATGTGTTCCGGTGACGTTCCGCTGGCCCGAACGCGGTCGAGTGCCGCATCAAGATGGCTGAATACGCGTTCAAAGCGGGGGTCATGCTGATAGGGCGTTCGCAGCAGAATGGAGTGCGAGAGCTGTTGGCACGCCTGGGATTGCATGGACAGCAGACGCTGGAAACGGAACATCACGTCGCTGTAGCGGAACTTCTCGCGCAGGGCGGCATACTGAACGTGCGAGGAGCTGGCGCGTTCATGAATGTCCTGGGCTGCAAAATAGTAGTGAAGCGTCCGTCGTGTTCCGCGCTGACCGCGATCGCCGCGCAGACGGGTAAGCAGGGAAGCTTTTGTCTGATTAAGGGTGGCGACCAGCTGGCCATTTGCCAGGGCCAGATCGTAGAGCGGCGCCTGGCTTTCTTCCTCGATGTCCGGGTCGAACAGCCGGGATTTCAGTTCCAGATAGCGGGCTAGCTGCTCAAAGCTGCGGGCAAGGTTATCCTGCAGCGGGCGAACCGGGAAAATCAGATGACCGGTTAGCGTAAGCAGGTTATACCAGATGGCGCCCAGCAACAGCAGAACCGGCTGCTGGTACCACTGGTCGTACAGGGAAACGCCCAGCATGGTGTAGATAGCGATCAGCAATGCACCAAAAGCGATGGTGGCATAGCGCTGCCCAAGCCCGCCCAGCAAAATAAACCCGCTGGTTGAGAGCGTAAGGCCCAGGGCAAACAGCCAGGGCCACGGGAAAAGCAGCTCAACGGAAGCTGACGCAATAAAAAAGCAGACGAGCGTAATGACCAGGTTACGTAAACGCCCGGCCAGACGGTCGTCCAGATCCGCCAGCGCCCCGGCCACCACCCCCAGCGTGAGCGGAATGGTGAGCTTGACATCATTCAGCCACCAGGGCAGGGCAACCGTGCCGCAAAGCGCGATAAATATCCTGACGTTATAAAGCCAGGTGCTGTTCCAGGTATAACGGCGAAGCAGTGGGCTTAGCATAAACGCGGCCAGTCCTTATTTACTGAAAACGACGACGAGCGTTTGCTTCGCGCGCCGCTCTGGCCACTTCTACCGGAACAACCCTGCGACCAACGGGCCAAAGGGCGATAGTGGCGATCTTGAAGTTTGCGATCCCCACAGGAATACCAATAATCGTGATGCACTGTGCAATACCGGCAAAAATATGCATGATGCACAGCCACCAGCCAAAGAAAATCAGCCACAGAATGTTAAGCAGGGTTCCGCCCGTATTCAGCAGGGCGTTTTTGCTCTCCGGATTCAGCTCGTCAACGTGGATAGCTTCATTCCCGTAGGGGATTAAGGAGAGTTTTGTGATTTCCCAGCAGGAACGGGTCAGGGGAAGCGTGAAAATCAGGACGATGCTCACCAGCGTGGCAAAAAGCCAGGAAAGGGTGGTGGCAAAACCGCCCAGCACAAAATTCAACACATTCAGAACGGTACGCATAAACGCTCACTTCCTTTCGATATAATTAACGCCCAATGATTGTAACGTTTTTTTAGGCTGGAGCACCTTAAAACTGGCAGTTAAACTGTCAGGTAAATTATCTCTTCGTGGATTTGGCGGAACATGGAACTGAAAGCAACGTCGCTGGGCAAACGCCTGGCACAACACCCTTACGACAGGGTTGTTCTCCTTAATGCCGGGGTGAAAGTCTCCGGGGAACGCCACGAATACCTTATTCCGTTTAATCAGCTTCTGGCTATTCATTGCAAACGCGGTCTGGTGTGGGGCGAGCTGGAGTTCGTTCTGCCTGACGATAAAGTCGTGCGCCTTCATGGTACCGAGTGGGCGGAAACCCAGCGTTTCCATCATCATCTGAACGCACTCTGGCAGCAGTGGAGCCAGGATATGAGCGTGATTGCCGCCCAGGTGCTGCAGCAGGTGCTGGACGATATCGCCCAGAGCAACGCGCAGCAAGCGTGGCTGACCCGTCAGCAGACTGCCGGGCTGCAGCAAAAGATCCGGCAGGCACTCTCGGCTCTGCCGCTCTCCGTGACGCGTCTCGACGAGTTTGACAACTGTCGCGACGCCTGGCGCCAGTGTCAGGCCTGGCTGAATGATAAGGATAAAAGCCGTCTCGCCCATAACCAGGCCTGGACGGATGCCATGCTTACCCAATACGCCGATTTTTTCAGTACGGTGGAATCTTCACCGCTCAATCCGGCTCAGGCGCGAGCGGTGGTCAACGGCGAGCAGTCGCTGCTGGTGCTGGCGGGAGCCGGTAGCGGTAAAACGTCGGTGCTAGTCGCGCGTGCCGGCTGGCTGCTGACGACCGGGGAAGCGGTCGCCGATCAAATTCTGCTTCTGGCCTTTGGCCGTAAGGCCGCGCAGGAAATGGACGAACGGATCCAGGAGCGCCTGCACACCCGGGATATCACGGCCAGAACATTCCATGCTCTTGCGCTGCATATTATTCAGCAGGGCAGTAAAAAAGTGCCTTCCATCAGTAAGCTGGAAAACGACGCGCAGGCGCGTCAGGAGCTGTTCATCAAAACGTGGCGCCAGCAGTGCAGTGAGAAAAAGGCGCAGGCGAAAGGGTGGCGTCAGTGGCTGGAAGAGGAACTCAACTGGGAGGTGCCTGAGGGCAGCTTCTGGCAGGATGACAAACTGGCGCGTCGGCTGGGTTCGCGACTTGACCGTTGGGTCAGCCTGATGCGAATGCACGGTGGATCGCAGGCTGAGATGATTGAAAGCGCGCCGGAGGCAATCCGCGAGCTGTTTTCGAAGCGGGTCAAGCTGATGGCGCCGCTGCTGAAGGCCTGGAAAACAGCATTGAAAGAAGAAAATGCGGTCGATTTCTCCGGTTTGATCCATCAAGCCATCATCATTCTTGAAAAGGGACGTTTTGTCAGCCCGTGGAAACATATTCTGGTGGATGAGTTCCAGGATATTTCTCCACAGCGTGCGGCTCTGCTCTCGGCGCTGCGGGCACAAAATAAACATACCTCTCTGTTTGCGGTGGGGGATGACTGGCAGGCCATCTATCGCTTCAGCGGGGCACAGCTTTCGCTGACGACCGCATTCCACCACTATTTTGGCGAAGGCGATCGCAGCGATCTGGATACGACCTACCGCTTCAATTCACGGATTGGTGAAATCGCCAACCGCTTTATCCAGCAGAACCCGCATCAGCTGGCAAAACCGCTCAATAGCCTGCGGCCTGGGGATAAAAAAGCAGTGACCCTGCTGGCGGACGATCAGCTGGAACCGCTGCTGGACAAGCTCAGCGGCTACGCGAAGCCCGATGAGCGTATCCTGGTGCTGGCACGCTACCATCACCTTAAACCTGAGGCGCTGGAAAAAGCCGCCACCCGCTGGCCGAAACTGCAGCTTGAATTTATGACGATTCATGCCAGCAAAGGGCAGCAGGCCGATTATGTGATCGTGGTGGGGCTGAAAGAGGGGAGCGACGGTTTCCCGGCCCCGGCCCGCGAGTCGGTGATGGAACAGGCCCTGCTGCCGGAGCCGGAAGATTTCCCGGATGCCGAAGAGCGGCGTTTGCTGTATGTGGCAATGACCCGCGCGCGCCATCGCGTGTGGCTGCTGTTCAATAAAGAGGAGCCATCCGCGTTTGTCGATATTTTGAAGAGTATAGATGTGCCGGTGGCGCGGAAGCCATAACGCCGCCGGGCAAGGATGGGTAGGCCGGGTAAGGCGTAGCCGCACCCGGCAAAAAAAAGCTACTTCAATCTCTCTGAAAGATAACGCTGATAGTCCGGAATAAGGATATCTACCGGTGAGTTAAACTGCGGCGATTCGATGATGAAATCCGCCGTCGAGAGGTTTGTCGCCACTGGAATATTCCACACCGTCGCCAGGCGCAGCAGCGCTTTGACATCCGGATCGTGCGGAACCGCGTTCAGCGGGTCCCAGAAGAAGATCAGCACATCAATTTTCCCTTCGGAAATCTGCGCGCCGACCTGCTGATCGCCGCCCATCGGGCCGCTCAGCATCGCATTCACCTGCAGACCCGTTTCGCGCTGGATCAGGTTACCGGTTGTACCGGTCGCCGACAGGGCGTGTTTTTCCAGCAAAGACTGATGGCGGCGAACCCAGTTAAGCAGCATTTGTTTACAGTGATCGTGCGCCACGAGAGCAATGTGTTTGCGCTCAGGTAGCGTGCGTGTTGTCAGTTCCATAATCATATCCATCAGGTTAACTGACTACACGATGACGGGAACCGTCTGACGCTGCAAGAGAAAGGCGTAAAAAATGTGGTTTATGATGAAGGTTGTTGTTTTGCCCACTGTAAAAAACGGGCCCGCGTGTCGGGATCGGCCTGCTGGAACCAGAATTTAAGGCGCTGTTCCGTCAGTGTCTGGGACTGAGGAGGAATGACGTCCAGTTCAGAGACGCCGGACAAAAGCGTACTGTCGTCCGCCATCATGGTCGCAAACTGCGGAAGAGAGGCGCGTTTACCCGCTTTGTTATAGGTCTGGGTCGCTGCCTCGTAATCCGGGCCTTTCGGTGAGGTCGTCAGCGCCAGAATATCCAGCTTCACCGGAATCGGCATCGCATCCCCGTCCAGCAGTTCAACGCGGGGTGAAGCGTCGAAGGCCGCAGACTCTTTCTCCGTTTCAAGGCGAGGCAGAGTGATGTTCACCTGACTGATTTGCCGGGTGTTAAAGCTGACGATCAGCGGCGGCGAGATGTACATCCTTTGCTCGTGATTCGCAAGCCCGATCGATTTTTCCACCCGGAAGACCAGCTGATGAGGCCCGTTATCTAACTCGATGCTGTCTGCACCGCGCAATAACGAGCTGGAGACCTTTTTTCCGTCCAGTACAAGGAGATCAATGTCGGTAGAGAGCCGGAGCGTGGTAGCAAAAACCCAGACCGGCATCACTAACGCAATCAGAGCCGTGGCAATACCGGTTTTCATAAAAGGCTCCCGTCAGAAATCCTGTCGCCGCATTAATGTATCTAAATTTTTCGATAATCACGTTTACTAACATATAGACATATTTCGCCGTTTTGCCCTCATGCATCTGTATGGGATGGATGGTTGAGATGTGCGGTTTGGCGTACACTTTTAAAAAAGCCAGGAGAAAAACCATGAAAGAGAACGATATTGCCGAGATTCTGACATCTACGCGTACCATTGCGCTGGTGGGCGCGAGCGATAAACCCGATCGTCCAAGCTATCGGGTAATGAAATACCTTCTCGATCAGGGCTATCACGTCATCCCGGTCTCGCCAAAAGTGGCGGGAAAAACCTTACTGGGTCAGCAGGGGTATGCCACGCTCGCTGACGTGCCGGAAAAAATTGATATGGTTGATGTCTTTCGAAACTCCGAGGCAGCGTGGGAAGTGGCGCAGGACGCTATTGCCGTCGGGGCGAAAACGCTGTGGATGCAGCTGGGCGTGATTAACGAGCAGGCTGCGGTGCTGGCGCGGGATGCGGGGCTGAACGTCGTCATGGACCGCTGTCCGGCGATCGATATCCCCCGTCTGGGGCTGGCGAAGTAATAAAAAAAGCCCGTTCATCGGGCTTTTTTTACACGCTTAGTTCCGCAGGCGCGGAGCCTGTAACTGTTTGCGGATAGTCTGAGCAAGTTCATCCATAGTGGGTTGCTCCGGATGCTCTTCCTGCAGCTCGCTACTCAGCTGCGCTTCGGCAAGGTAGGTGTGGACGGGTTGCCCGTCATCACCTTCCATCACCACATGGTACCAGGGCGCGGCGCGAAGCTCTGCGTTCACCGCCAGCTCGTCTGCTGACGGTTCATCAAGGGAATACTCCGGGTCGATATCCACGACCACACCCAAATACCCGAGCAAAGTGTGGCGGACCTGCTGGCCGATACCGAATTTGCTGGCAATCATAGTCACCTCCCGGGAAATACGACTTACACGTTATGTGCGGGCAATATTTCTCTTTTCAAGTTACATGACGCGACAGGCAAACCCTTTCAGATACAGTCCTTCCGGGTAGGTAGCAATCACGGGATGATCGGCTGCCTGACGGAACTGCTCTATAAATTGTACATCACGGCCAGCATCTATTGCGGCGTCGGCGATGATTTTCTGAAATAAATCTGTGGTCATCAGGCCGGAGCAAGAGAACGTGAGCAGAACCCCGCCCGGGTTCAGCAGCTGGATGGCCAGCATGTTGATATCTTTATACCCGCGGCAGGCGCCCATCAGCTGGCTTTTGTTTTCCACAAACTTTGGCGGATCCATCACGATGACGTCGAACTTCTCGCCCTGATCGCGATATTTACGCAGCAGCTTGAACACGTCATCGCGTACAAATTCCGCTTTGCTCAGATCCAGCTTGTTCAGCTCGACGTTCTGTTTTGCCACGTCCAGCGCTTCCTGCGAGGTGTCCACGCTGACAACCTGGGCACAGCCGCCCATCAGAGCTGAAACGGCAAAACCGCCGGTATAGGAGAAGCAGTTCAGCACGCGTTTGTCGGCAACGTACTGACGCGTAGCCAGACGACTGTCGCGCTGGTCGAGGTAATAACCCGTTTTGTGCCCGCCCTGAATATCCACTAGCAGCTTCATGCCGTGCTCTTCAATCGGCAGCAGGGCAGGCGGCAGTTCGCCTGTCACTGGGCCTTGCGTCAGCTCCATGCCCTCTTTTTTGCGCACCGCCACATCGCTGCGGTCGTAAATGGCACACTGCGGGAACAGGGTTTGCAGGGCGCTAATCAGCGCGGCACGCTGGTATTCCGCCCCGGCGCTCAGAAGTTGCAGCACCAGGAAGTTGCCGAAGCGATCGATGGTTACACCTGGCAGCCCGTCGGACTCACCGGCAATCAGGCGGTAGCTGTCCAGCCCGTCGCGTTTTGCCAGCCATTCGCGCCACTGCTGCGCCTGCTGCAGGCGGCGGACGAAGAAGTCGATATCGATGGTTTCATCTTTATCGAAGGTCCAGACGCGGGCACGGATCTGGGACGCTGGCGAGTAAGCGCCTCGCGCTAACCATTTCCCCTGATGGTCAACGATATCAATGGTTTCACCGAGGCTGGCTTTGCCTTCCATACGGGCAACCGCGCCGGAAAAGACCCAGGGATGACGGCGCAGTAATGATTTCTCGCGCCCTTTGGCTAACACTAAACGTACACTCATAATTTGCTGTTCTGTCGATTTCAGGAAATGGCGCGTAGATTACCACATTCAGCAAGGCGCAATCATCTGCGGATGCCGTTGAGCGTTTCGGCACAAAATCAAATCGCTTAGGCACATTACGATATTGCAGCTGGCTTTAGAGTGGGGCTTCCGGTACAGAAAAGGGAGCACCCATGAAAAAGCGCAGTGTAATAGCCATAGCCGCTCTGGCGGCAATGAGTTCTCAGGTTTTAGCGGCAACGCCTTTCGGTATCACCAGCCGGGATATTTCCGGCGAACGACGGTTAGCGCAACGGCAGGTGTTTGAGGGGTTCGGCTGCCACGGTGGAAATACCTCACCACAGCTGGCATGGAAGAATCCCCCCGCCGGTACGAAAAGTTTTGCCGTTACGGTATATGACCCGGATGCACCTACCGGCAGCGGCTGGTGGCACTGGACAGTAGCCAATATTCCGGCGAAGACAATGACGCTGCCCGCTGATGCCGGTAATCCAAACGGCGAGAAATTACCTGCCGGCACTGTGCAGGGGCGTAATGATTTCGGCTATTCTGGATTCGGCGGCGCATGTCCACCCGCCGGGGATAAGCCTCACCGCTATCAGATTACCGTCTGGGCGCTGGACGTGGATAAACTGCCCGCCGATAAAAATGCCAGCGGCGCGCTGGTCGGTTTTATGCTCAATAGTCACGCTCTGGCAAAGGCTCAGTTAACAGCAACCTATAGCAGATAAGGATGGCAGGGTGCAGGAGTTTCATTTTCGACATAAACATCTTACAGCGGGTGAAGTGACTGCCAGCAAAATGCATCGCCTGCACCAGGTTAAACTTTTTTTTCCGGCTATTTGTCATATCACTCACGGCAGTAAGGTGATTGTTCAGGATGATAACCGCCTGGAGGCGACACGGGATGAGCTCATCATTATCCCTGCCAATACGTCGATGGAAATTATTAATCAGCCTGTAAACGGGCTGTTTCACTCGGATTTGCTAATGTTATCGCCGGAAATTGTTGCCGAGTTTAAAGCGCATTACCTGAAATCCTGGCCGCGCACGACGCTGCATTCGCTCTGTGCTCCGCTGAGCGAGGGGCTGGCATTTATGTGGGACAACCTGCTGCACGCCGTGCGTCAGGAGTTACCGGAAGCGCTACAAAAGCATCAGGCCTTCGGTCTGTTGCTGGCCTTGCTACATGATGGCGTGGCGGGTCCGCTGCTTGTTGAGCGAAACAGTAACCTGACCGAGCAGGTGCGGCAGTTCATTATGCTGTCGCCCGCCAGAGACTGGACCGCGCAGGACGTTGCCAGCCGTCTCGCATTAAGCGTGCCGACGCTGCGCAGGCGGTTGCGTGAAGAGTCGCAGAGTTTTCGCCAGATTGTGGAGGAGGTGAGGATGGCCGTGGCTTTGTCACAGCTACAGTCAACACGATTACCGATCGGCGAAATCGCATTACAATGTGGATATCTTTCCAGCTCTCGTTTCACTGCCCGTTTCCGGCAACACTATGGCTGCTTACCGAAAACGCTACGTTAAGGAGAAGAAGAATGTCTAAAGTCTGCACTATTGCCTGGGTTCACGGCGTTGTTCAGGGCGTCGGGTTCCGCTACAGCACCCAGCGCGAAGCGGTTGAGCTTGGGCTAACGGGATACGCGCGCAACATGGACGACGGAAGCGTCGAAGTGGTCGCCTGCGGCGAAGCGGAGCAGGTCGACAAGCTGGTGGCGTGGCTGAAAGCGGGTGGGCCGCGCAGCGCGCGGGTTGATAAGGTCTTAACTGAACCCCATCAACCGGGGCGCGAATACGTAAACTTCGGTATTCGGTATTAAATGCACTTCACCGGCTTAGGCAGGCCAGCAATTTTGGTGGCCTGTTTTGCCGGGCCTTTCGGGAACAGACGATACAGATAGCGGCTGTTGCCTTTCTCTTCACCGAACTTATTGGCCATCGCCTTGACCAGCATGCGGATGGCCGGAGAGGTGTTGAATTCAAGATAGAACTCGCGAACAAAACGCACCACTTCCCAGTGTTCTGGAGAGAGGGTTATCCCTTCGTTTTCCGCAATTTTCTCCGCCAGCGGTTCGCTCCAGATCGTCGTATCTTTCAGATAGCCTTCGCTATCGGTCTCAATTTCCTGGCCTGCAAAAATGAACATAATTTTCTGTCGTGTGTGAAAAAACCGGCGACAGTGTAGCAAAAAAGAGGCCGCAGGATAAACCGTGCCCTACAGGAGGAGCTGCAGCAGATTATTGGCATTAAGCTTTTTCAGCGCGTTGCATTTATGGGTCGAAACCTGTTTCTCAGACATACGCGTCATGATGGCAATGTGGCGTACCGGCAACCCGGTAAGCATCAGATCGAGCACGTTGAATTCAAGGCCGGTAAGACAGCAGTCAAGACTTCGAACGCGACGGGGCTCTTTTGCCAGCAAATACGCCGCATCGGCAACGGCGATCCTGTCGTCGATGATATAAAGCGTTAGCGTACCGAAACGCTTGCGTAAATGCGTCGCCAGCGCCCACCCTTTTTCATTGCAGACCAGATAAAGGCTGCCTTGCCAGCGGGCGGCTTCCAGTCTGAGTAAAATGTTAATCAGTGCCTGATGCGTACCCGCAACGGAAAAACGACAGCGTACGACAACCACGCGGCGGGAAAGCAGAGTTGGCTGCCATTGTACGGTATCGCTTATGACCTCTGGCTGGACGCCCCGACGCAGCAGCGCATAGCGCAACCCTTCGGCGTAAAATCGATTGTTGTCGAGAATGGCGTAACTCACGGTGACCTCGTTATAACGTGCTGGGCGTATAGATAACGCGCAGCGTGCCGGTGTAGTCGCCCGCGTTTTTGCTGCTGGCAGCAAACGCGGGGGTTTTCAGGATAATCGGTGCAGGAATGCACAGTACGCTCTCGCGTCCGCCGGGCAGCACGACCTTACGCAGATACTGCGGATCGTTTGTGCCTTGCCAGACAAGGGTTTTACCGTTCGAGACGGTTTCGGTTGCGCCTGTTATTGGATTGGTGACGGAGACCCGATAATCGAGACGATCCCGCGCATCGGTCTGGCTACCGCCACGTCGCCTGATAGAAAACGCGCCATCTGCACGGCCCGCTGACGTAAGTCCGTCGTCCTCAAACCGAAGGTAGGCGCGGGTGCTGGTACTGTTATTGCCGTCGTACAGGCACATATCCAGCGAGTTCTCACCCTGGATCTCACTGCCTCCCGGTCGCCCCGGGAAGTTGGTCAGGTTGAGGTTAACGATGGGCGTTGAGTGCGGAAAGGCTGGCAGATATATCTGCTGGTTTCCCGGGTCGACCACCTCAATGCGAATATTTGCCTGCCATTTGGCGATGGTGAGATAGCCAGGACAACCGACATTTACGTCATTGAAGTTGCCGCCGCAGTCGGCGCTTCCCCACTGACGCAGGTTCTGCTTCAGCGTGGCGGTCCAGATCCCCGGCAGGGCGAGCTTATCCAGTTCGCTTTTCACGATATAGAAATCGAAATAAGGCTCTCTGTTCCAGTCAGCGATGGTGGCCGTTCCCCCTGTCACGAAGCTGGCAAAGGTAAACACTTTGTTGTTGATAAACATGTAGTGATCGCCATACACCTTGATATCCGCCGTCTTGCCGGTGAGGGTATGCGTGAAACGTAAATTGATGGCATAGGGCGCGGCCGGGTTTGCCGAGAACCAGACCGGTGAGTTCATGCAGGCGCCGTTCGTGGTATCGGTACGGGACTGACAGGTCAGGGTATTGCGTCCCCACTTTTGCGGATCTGCGGCGTCAAAGCCGCCCGATTCATGAAACCAGATGTCAAAACGCGCGGGCGGCGCGGTGCGATCGAAGCTGATCCCTACGCTGGTGTTTCGTCCCGCGGGAGAGCCTGCCAGCGTCTGGCTGGCCCACAGGCTTATGAACAGTAAAATAAAGAGGCACTTAATCACATCATTTCCCTTTAGTGAGGCTATCGGTGTTCATGGCAGTCGGGCCAGCAGGAACCGACCGTCCGGCCAGCATCAGCTGTGCCTGCTGCTGGACGGCATCCGGCAGGGCGGAGAAGGTTAACTCCTTACAGGGGATCGACCCGACATAACGCACCACGTCGCGCATACTCTTCACGTTCAGCGCACACTGATAAAACTGCTGCTGACGCACCAGGTAGAGGTTATGCAGCAGGGCGTCGCTTTGGGCGCTAAACCCGCCGTTGCCAAGGTCGCTCCAGCCGTTCACGTTCAGCGGCACGCCGCCGATAAACGGCGAATGACGCTCGTCGGTTAACTGGCCGAGCCAGGTGTAGCTTGCGGTGGTTTGCACGTCCCGGCGCAGCAGTTTGCCAGGCACCATAAACAGCGTTCTGCTGCCCGATCCTTGCGTGATTTCACTGCTGGCTCCTCGTGAGACATCCAGCGATTCGTTAACCGTCAACGTTGTCTGCTGATAGCCCGGCACCGCGAAGAGGGCGCGGCTATTGCCCGGAATATCTGCGCTGCCGCCGTTATCCAGCGACACGGCCACGCGCGGATCCTGAGCATCTTCCGGCGTGGTCACGTTCACCGCGACGGCGGAAGCAGGGCGACCGTCGCTCCAGCGGCCCAGCCACAGGCCAGAACGCGACAGCGCAAGGGTCGAGCTGTAGTTGCCGCTGCTGCTCAGCGTATGGCGCCGATCCTGACGATCCCAGGCGTCGCTGACGGTAAGACTGCCGTTGCCATATCGCCCGCCCTGGCGCGTATAGGCTGAGGTATTCAGCGAGTCGCTGTTAATGCCCGACGCGCTAAGGCCGTACTCATTTTCGCCGCGGGCATCGGCATACCAGTTATGCGCCACGCTGTAGCTCAGCTGGTTTTTTTCACGTTGCTGGTGCTGCCATGTCGCGCCCAGAGAGGTGTAGCTTGATGCATCGCCCTGACGGTTATGCGTCATGGACAGGCTCACGCTCAGGTAGCCGCCTTTATCCCTGCCTTCGCGTGAGTCATCGTTACGCATGAACAGGTTAATGCTGCTGTTAATGTTCAGACCATGGGTGCTGAAGGCCTTGCTCAGGCCACCCTGCCAGGCCCGCGTACGCGAGCGGGTCATGTAGACTGATTCCCACGGCAAACCCGCATCGTGGCGATCGTCGCTGTCCGGGAGCTCCCGACGTGAAACGTACCGTCCTTCGTTGCGGTTATCCGAATACCCCAGGCTCGCATACCAGGCGCCGACCGGGACGGAGAACATCACCGAGAGGGTGCGATAACAGCCGTTCACGGCATCAAACCCTGTACTTCGGGTGTTGCAGTTTTCCGCTGATAGCGCGTTGCGATAGAGGCTAAGTGAAAAACCGTCGTTGTAGCTGATTTGCTGGATATTGCCTCGCTGGCCTTCGCTGCCGTAAAGGTAGCTAAACCGGGTACTCAGCACGCCATCGATCGGGCCCGCGTTGAAGCCCCGGCTCCAGTCGATCGCATTTTCCAGGAAACGCTGGTTTTTCTTGAACGTTGCGCCGCTGGTTAGCGCCAGCGACGGGGTCAGGGGCAGGCGTACGCCCGCCTGCGCAACCGCACGGCGTTCTTCGTTTTGTTCGCTGTTGTCGGTTTCGCCCGCCTGCAGGAACCACTCGACGCGGTCGAATGGCGTAATGCCGGTTCGGGTAAACGGCACCTGCTCGGTGCGCGTCAGCCGGTTATTTTCATAGATGGAGAGCGTCACGGTGTAGCTCCCGTCCGGGAACGATCGCGTGTCCAGGGTTTGCGCCCCGGCATTCAGATAAAAGCTCGCCAGAAGCTGATTGCCCCGGCGGGCGTCGATACGCGCGTCATGGGAAAGTAGCACGGTAACAGGGGTTCCCTTCGACTGCTGAACCGGATTTATCCACGCCCTTGTCGATCCCATGCGCAGGCCGCGAATTTTGCCCAGCGGCAGCTGGCTGAGGTTAATATTTCCGCCAGCATTACTGAACAGATCGCGGGTATCCATCTCGCCTAGCTGGACATAGTACTGACGCAAGATATCCTGGCGGAACCAGGCGTTGTTGACGGTTATCTCCTGCTGCTGCTGACGCCGTGAACGCTGTCCCAGCCAGGTCCAGTCGAGATTAACATAGCCGTCCTGCGTGAGCGCCAGCGCGCCGTTGCCCTGCACGGTAGCCGACTGATAATCCCTGTCGGCAACGAAGTTAATGTTCTGCTGATGGATCAGCGCATTTTCAGTGTCCTGCGTGGGCTGATACCACTGATTTTCCGCGATGGCTTTAGGCAGAAATTTCTTGTCCAAAAACAGGCTAATGCGGGCGTTATTCTCGTCATAGATAATGGCCGCGCGGTCGGTATCAATGTAATCGCAGCCTGCTGCGGAGCCGTTGCTGCTGCAGGCCAGGTTGCCGTTACGGGCAAGCGGAACGGCCAGCGCGGCAGACACGGTGGCAACGAGTGCAGGGGCGTCATTGAACCGTCGTTTGATGGCCGCAACCACGGTTTCAGGTGCGACAAAGCTCACCGTTTCAAGGGTGATATCCGTTTCAAAAAGTCCAAGCGACTCGCCGTAGAGGTTGACCTCTGTCCACAGGCGCTGCGTTTTCGCCAGATCTTCAAAACCTGCCGGGACGGCCATCCCGGCGCAGGCGAGTTGGATGGAAGCGGGTAACAAAGCAACAAAGAGGAGGGTATTTCTGTGAAACGCCATGAACGAGCCTCGACATCATCCTGACGTCAGAGGGTGGGCACCCTCTGACGTTATTCCTTAGGTGCTGTGGTGTTACGCACCGCCTTCCGTGGTAGTCGCCTGCGTCAGCATCAGGCTGACAACGCCGCTGTACTGACCGGTTTTCAGAATGCCTTTGGTGGTCTGGGAAATGGTCAGCGGAAGTACCGCTGAACCGTTTTCGATGCTTCCCGGGAACAGTTCGGTACCGGTGTATTCAACATCTGCGGTAGAGAGGGTTTTATCGCCCAGCTTCACCGTCATTGGGATGGTCTCAGCGCCGTCGGCATTCGCCAGCTTCGCGGCGCTCACCAGACGGACTTTCACGTTGCTGGTGGCGGAGTTAGACCACACCTTGGTATTCAGACGATAGCTTTCCAGACCGCGGCCAGGCAGGTACTGCATATCGATGCTTGCCGGCAGCGGCGTGTTATCGGCCTGGGTCATATCCAGCTGTGAATCAACGCTGGCGTTGACGGTAATATCTTTTTGAATCGCCAGCGCGCTAACGGACGTGGTCATCGCGGCAACAATCATTAGAGGTTTAAAGTACTTACGCATTGATATCTCCATATTTACAAATGAGCACCCTGGCTCTTTAAACAAACCCTTTGGGGTCTTTACGGTGACGTCGTGTTATTGCACGACGGGTAAATCAGCTTCTTCAGCGGTTTTATTCACCCAGTTGAAGTAGCGGAATTTATATTTCTGGCCTTGTGTCTTTGTGAGCGTTTTTAATTTCCGTTCGGTGTCCGGATAAATCGTCGCGTCTTCTTTAACCCATTTACACGACGAATCTGCGTTACAAATACCGATCTCTCTCAGCGGCACGCGCAACGTGCCGTTGTTTTTTAACGTGCCCCTGCGAGGGTCTATCGTCAGTGAAACCACACTTTTTTCCGGTGCGAGATGGATCAGGGCGCCCCAGATCACATTGACGCCCAGTCTTGCCGTCGCCGCAGGGCTTTCTGCCTTGCCCGGAATAATGCTGTCAGGCTGCTTTACTCCTTCAAAATAGACGCGCCAGGTCGTCTCTTTTTCCGGGGGCGTAAGCGATACCAGACGAACCACTCGCATTGCACCTGCCGCAAGGGCGAATTTTTCCGGTGTGACAACAACACCGCCTTCTTTCCACGAGGCCACATCAATCTCTTTTTCCTGGGCCGTGCCGGGATTAAGAATTTTCTTTTGCCTCACCCGAATGAACTGAATATCATCCGTTTTTGACGCCACCTTAATTTGCGCCGCACCGGACTTATCCACGTTAAGTTCCATGGGATACACGCTCATATTGGCGAGTGCCATTTCTGAGAAAAATGGCAGTGACAGCGCAGCGATATAAAAGGCAGTTGTCTTATTCACATTTTTTTTCTGTTTCACTTTCGGTCCGCCTGCGTTGAGTTCATTCCCGGAGCATTCACAACGGGACACCCTCTGCTAACGTATCGCTTCAGGGCAGGGAAACTTTAACCAGAACAGCGGTTTGTGAAAATTTGTATTAATTAACTCGTTACATACAGTTTTTTATCCTGCTTTTCTGGCTTTAAGGTTGTATAGTTAAGCGAAAATACCGCGACCAGGGATGGAGAGAAAATTCCTTCTGATGAAAAAATAAGCAGATCGGGAGGCGATTTTCATGTCGATGTACCAGGGATTAAAAAGCATGCGGTAACAGCCGAGAATAAAAGATGTTTTTTATATGCAATAATTCGTTGTTATTTGATCCTGAAGCACATGCAATAAGTCTTGTTGGACAACCGGAATCTGTATTAACGCTTTCGGCACCCGCCGTTCGCCTCTTACAGGAATTTATTAAACACAAAGGGCACGACCTGAGTCGGGAGGAATTGATTACCCGCGTGTGGGAGGAGTTTGGCTTTACGCCATCGGGAAATAATCTCAATAAAGCGGTGAGCGAATTACGGAAAAGCTTCCAGGCGCTGGGAGAGAGGTATGAATTTATCGTAACCGTGCCCCGTTATGGGTTTCGCTTTGAGGCCGATGTGATTTTTCAGCCTGGAGAGAATATTCAAACCGCCGAGCCGCAGCCTCCGTCTGCACCGCAACAGGAAAAGCGGCGACCCGCTTCCCTGAAAAGGTGGGGGATTCCTGCCGTATTGATTGTCGCTGTATTGGGAGCGAGCTTCTGCTTTAGCCGACAGCAGGGGATATTCGTCCCGGCGAAACTCATGCCGGTTAAGGAGAAAATCGCGCGTTGCAGCATCTGGATTATCAACGATCACGGAAGACCGCTGGTGTTATCGAAATTAGCGGAGCGGCTGACGGCCAATAACGTGGCGTGCGAACGTGAGGAATACGACATTTATTATTTCAGCGCCCGTTTTGCTATTGCCACTGCAGATGAGGTGTTCATTGGCGCTTGCCCGGTCAGTAAATCCAGCCTGTGCAAAACCATCCGTTATAAAAGTGGGGCACAAAAATGAAAATAAAACTTCTTTTTGGGCTGGGTGGCGCATTGGTCGGCAGTGCCCTGGCGCTATTTTACTATTCCGGCTGTGTGTTTAAAAAGGATGTGCTGGCCTGCAGCACTGAATTTAACTTCACGCGCAATGAGGGAAAAGCCAGCGAAGTAAAGGTCAATACCGTTGCTCAGTTCTATTTTCACCGGGATGGTACAGGGGTAACTACCTATAAAGGCGCGGCAAGGGCTGACGGGCAAAATATGATCGTTGACAGGGACGTGGACTTTACCTGGCAGCAGCGGGACGACGATAAGGTCATTGTATTGAGCTACACCGAAACCTGGCGTCGGCACAATGACAATACGCCTGACGCACAGTGGGGGAGCTTTGCCAGTCCTACCGCACGTTATTACCTCACGATCTCTGAACTCTCGCCATCCGTGTGGCTGATTCAGGACCGGCGTTACCCCACCTATATTTGCCGGGGTGAGTAGGGCATAAAAAAAGGAGAATGCCAGAGGCATTCTCCTTTTTAATATCCGTTGTGCTTAATCGCGGCTGGCGAAGCCCAGGATGCTCAACAGGCTGACGAAGATGTTGTACAGCGACACGTAAAGGCTGACGGTGGCGCGGATATAGTTCGTCTCACCGCCGCGAATGATGTTGCTGGTTTCAAACAGGATCGCGCCGGAAGAAATCAGAATAAACACGGCGCTGATCGCCAGGTGCAGGGCAGGCAGCTGCAGGAAGATGTTAGCCACCATGCCCACCAGCACCACAACAACACCCGCCATCAGCATACCGCCGAGGAAGGACATGTCCTTACGGGTGGTCAGCACGTAGGCCGAGCAGCAGAAGAATACCAGCGCGGTACCGCCCAGCGCCATGCCGATAAGGTCGCCCATACCGGCAGACAGATACGCGTTCAGCATCGGTCCCAGGATGTAGCCCAGGAAGCCGGTGAAGGCAAAGGCCGACAGAATACCGACCGGTTTGTCAGCGGTTTTGTAGGTCAGGAACATCAGACCATACATACCCACCAGCGTCAGGATCAGCCCCGGAGACGGCAGCATCAGCACGGTGCTGGCGGTGGCGGTGATCGCCGAAAACGCCAGCGTAAGGCTGAGCATGAAATAGGTATTGCGCAGCACCTTGTGGGTGCTGAGTAGCGATGTGCGGTCGCGTGAGGAAGTAATTATACGATCCATGAGTCACTCTCTTATGACAGATGTAATTAACGGAAAGAATAGGAAACGGGGCGCCAGTCTCAAAGTGGTTTTACCCATCTTTACTCAGCAGGTTAGCGCTGGAGCTGGTTGTTTCTTCTGCATAAATACATTTCACCAGTATGAACAGCGGTTTGACGCGATTAATCAGATCAACCTCTTATAGGTTACTGAAAATTATTGCGTTATTACCATAAGGCCGCTAAGAGTTATTTCCGGATCGTCACAAAAACAGACAATAAGGCGAAGGAAATGAAACCACAAACACGCACGCGCTTTACGCTCTCTTTACTTACCGCAGGGATCCTGTGCGCCAGCACGGCTACCTGGGCGGCTAACGTGCCGGCAGGAACGCAGCTGGCCGATAAGCAGGAACTGGTCAGGAACAACGGTAATGAGCCCGCTTCGCTCGACCCGCATAAAGTCGAAAGCGACGTCGAATTCAATATTATCAGTGATTTATTCGACGGGCTGGTCAGCGTTTCCCCGTCGGGTGAAGTTCAGCCCCGACTGGCGGAAAAATGGGAGAACAAGGACAACACCGTCTGGACGTTCCATCTGCGCCCGGGCATCACCTGGAGCGACGGAACTGCCATCACCGCGGAAGATGTGGTCTGGAGCTGGCAGCGTCTGGTTGATCCTAAAACCGCTTCACCGTATGCCAGCTATCCAGGCAACATGCACATCGTAAATGGTGCGGATATCGCTCAGGGGAAAAAAGCCCCCGATACGCTGGGCGTGAAAGCCATTAACGACACCACGCTGGAAGTGACATTGACTCAGCCTAATGCGGCATTCCTGGCAATGCTGGCGCACCCGTCACTGGTGCCTGTGGATAAAGTGCTGATTGGCCGCTTTGGCGACAAGTGGACCAAGCCTGAACATATCGTCACCAGTGGGGCGTATAAGCTTTCACAGTGGGTGGTCAACGAACGCATTGTGGCGGAGCGCAACCCGCGCTACTGGGATAATGCTCATACCGTGATCAACAAGGTGACGTATCTGCCTATCACCTCCGAAGCCGCGGATGTGAACCGCTATAAAGCGGGTGAAATTGATATCGTGTACACGGTGCCGATCAACCAGTTTGCCCAGCTTAAGAAGACTCTGGGCAGCCAGCTGGATGTCTCTCCGCAGCTGGCGACCTATTACTACGAATTCAATACCACCCGACCGCCGTTCAACGACGCCCGGGTGCGCAAGGCGCTGAACATGGCGCTCGATAAAGACATCATTGCCGGGAAAGTGTTAGGGCAGGGGCAGCGCCCGGCGTGGCTCATCAGCCAGCCGGATATCGGCGGCGTTAAGCTTCAGAACCCGGACTACGCCAGCTGGCCGCAGGACAAGCGCATCGCTGAGGCGAAAAAACTGCTCAACGAGGCCGGGTACAACGAAAGCCACCCTCTGAGCTTCAACCTGCTCTATAACACCTCTGAATCGCACCAGCGTATCGCGATTGCGGCCAGTTCCATGTGGAAAAAGAACCTCGGCGTGGAGGCGAAGCTGCAAAATCAGGAGTGGAAAACCATGCTGGATACCATGCACACCCACAACTTTGACGCGGTGCGGTACGCGTGGATTGCCGATTACGACGATGCGGCGACCTTCCTGAACACCTTCCGCACCGGCGACAGCGAAAACACCAGCCAGTACAGCAATCCGGAATACGACCAGGCGCTGGTGAATGCCGCAAAAGCCAAAACAACGGAAGAGCGGGGTAAGTTCTACCAGCAGGCGGAAGATCTTCTGGGTCGTGATGTGCCGGCCATTCCGGTTTATCACTACGTTCGCACGCACCTGGTGAAACCGTGGGTGGGTGGGTTTACGCCGGATAAGCTGGGGTACTATTACACCAAAGATATGTACATCAAAAAACACTAAGCCTGAGCGCGGGAGACTGTGCTGATAAAATCGTCGATGTGTCGTCAGTTCAACCGATTAAACACGTTTTGACTATTTTTACAGCGAACGAGTGCAGCCACTCTTTACAGCACGCGGTGAGGTGTTTATAGTTCGCCTCACTTAGGAAGTGTGGCCGAGCGGTTGAAGGCACCGGTCTTGAAAACCGGCGACCCGAAAGGGTTCCAGAGTTCGAATCTCTGCGCTTCCGCCAGATATAAACCCCAGGTTACTCGTGAACCTGGGGTTTTTGTTTTGGATTGGCCGATCCGCCTCACACTTTCAAGACCCCGTTATTTCCCCGCAAAAATCAGGCGCTATTATTCACCCCGTAAATACCTTTTCATCTCTCATCGAGGCTTTGATGCTGGAGAATGTTTTCATCAGATAATCAGTTTCCCGACCTTTTCAGGACGGACTGGTTATCGCTGCGCTTAAACCTTACGCACGCACCTGCGGGTGTGGGCTCGTTTTTACGCATGATGATTACACAGGTTTTCCAGTATGAATTTATCCCGTCAGGAACAACGTACCTTACACGTTCTCGCCAAAGGTGGGCGTATTGTGCACGTCCGCGACAGTTCCGGCCGCGTCACGTCCGTTGAGTGCTACACCCGTGAAGGGCTGGTGCTGAGCGACTGCACGCTGAACGTCTTCAAAAAACTCCGCTCTAAAAAGCTGATCCGATCCGTGAACGGGCAGCCTTACCGCATCAACACTACCGGGCTGAACAACGTTCGCGCCCAGCTGGATAATCGCTAAGCGGAATAGACAACGCCACCCTCGGGTGGCGTTCATGCATTAAACTGAATATTGTGGCGGAATGTAGGCCGGGTAAGCGCAGCGCCACCCGGCAAGAAACGCAGCGTTATGAGCGAATGAAAGCCAGAATGTCCGCGTTGATAGTATCCGCATGGGTGGTATGCATCCCGTGCGGGAACCCCGGATAAATTTTCAGCACGCTGTTCGCCAGCAGCTTGTCCTGCAGCAGGGCGGCATTCTTATACGGCACGACCTGATCGTCGTCGCCCTGCATCACCAGAACGGGAACCGTGATGGTTTTTAAATCTTCCGTCTGATCGGTTTCAGAAAACGCCTTAATCCCCTCATAGTGGGCCTTGGCGCTGCCGATCATGCCCTGACGCCACCAGTTCTGAATCGTACCCTGTGAAATCTCGGCTCCCTCACGGTTAAAACCATAGAAAGGACCGCTGGCGACGTCGAGGTAAAACTGGGCGCGGTTAGCCGCCAGCGCTTTGCGGAAGCCATCGAAAACCTCGATCGGCGTTCCGCCGGGGTTAGTCTCCGTTTTGACCATGAGAGGCGGAACAGAGCTGACGAGCACCGCTTTGGCAACGCGCCCCTGCGGTTGGCCGTACCGGGCAACATAGCGGGCGACCTGGCCGCCGCCGGTGGAGTGACCGACGTGCACGGCATTACGCAGATCCAGGCTTTCAACCACGGCTGACGCATCGGCCGCATAATGATCCATATCGTGTCCTTCACTCACCTGGTCCGAACGCCCGTGACCGCGGCGATCGATAGCGATAACGCGATAGCCTTCAGCAAGGAAGAAGAGCATCTGGTTATCCCAGTCATCGGCACTCAACGGCCAACCGTGGTGGAAGACAATGGGCTGGGCCTCTTTGGGGCCCCAGTCTTTGTAGTAAATGTTGACGCCGTCTTTCGTGGTTACGAATGCCATACTGCAGACTCCTCTGTTAAAGGCAAAACGATCGCAACCCGGGTGGAGAGCGAATCATTAATGCCTTAATTAAGTTGGCTTTTTTCTATTTCCCGTACCGACAGTACCCCTAAAGTGTAGGTGAAATAGTAAAAGCAGTGGGTTTCATTCCTGTGAAAGGCAGCGTTTTGCTTTCAGGCGGGAGGGGGGAACGGAAAAAGGCTCTGGGGAGATCCTCCAGAGCCTTCAGGGCAGCATTAACTACAGGGGCGTTTAGCGGTTTTCTTCAATATAGCGGGCCAGGTCAGCCGGGGTTTTCAGCACCGTCGCTACGTCAGTTGGCGGGATCATACAGCCGTAAACGTCCTGCACTTCCAGCACCATATCGACCGCCAGGATGGAGTCGAGAATGTCGGATTCAATCAGTTCATCGTGAAAGCCCACCTTACGGGATAACACTTTTTCGAACAGGGCGAGAATTTCTTGTTCCATAATTTTTCCTGGAGTCATTAATTTGTTCGGGCGTAAGCGTCCAGCAGCTTGCGGTCAATTTTGCCGTTGGGATTCAGCGGCAAAGCGTCTTTTACGATAATTTGTGAAGGCACCATATAGTGCGGAACCACCTTAGAAAGCGACGTTTTGATGGTGTCCGGCGCCATATCGGTCACGCAGAACGCTGCAATGCGCAGCACGCTGCCGCAGGATTTCATCAGCGGCAGAACCACCGCTTCGTTGATGCCGGACATGGCCAGCAGGCGGTTTTCAATCTCGTTAATTTCAATACGGTAGCCATTCAGTTTGACCTGGCTATCGTTGCGGCCCTGGCAGTAGATAAGTCCCGCTTCATAGCCCAGATCGCCGGTCCGGTAGCCGCGAAATGCTTCATTTTCCCGACGGAGTAATTTTTCTGCGTTCTCCTGCGGTAGGCCCAGGTAGCCGCGCATGACGTTTTTACCCCAGATAATCAGCTCGCCTTCAGCGGAAATTTCCATTCTGCTCTCAGGCATCATGACCCCCACCGGCAGCACGGCGCTGTCGCTGTTCAGGATCTCATCCGTGATTTCAACCACGGTGGTCGCGATGGTCGCTTCCGTTGGACCATAGGAGTTAATGATTTTTGCCTGCGGGAAGCGGCGGCGAAGCTGTTTAACCAGCGCTTTATTCAACACTTCACCAATGAAGATAAAGACGTTGAGTTCAGGTAAATACTCGCTGTTAAACTGCGGGGAAAGCAGCTGCTGGTAAGCAAAAGAGGGGGTCGAAACCCAGGCGGAGACGGCGTTGCTTTTCAGTCGCTCCAGCCAGTTCTCTTTTTGAATGTCTTCTTTGGCGTTCAGCACGATGTGTCCACCCATCGCCAGATTCGCCAGCAAAGGGATCAGGGAGAGGTCAAAACTGAACACCGCGTGGTTCATCAGCACCGGTTTTTCCGGCAGCGAAAAGTCCTGGCTGACCCATTTCATGAAGTGCCATACGCTTTCACGCCCAATCTGCACCCCTTTAGGCTTGCCGGTGCTGCCTGAGGTAAACATGATATAGGCCAAATCCTGCTCCTCCAGCACCTTGCCCGGTTCACCGGTGGCGATAAACTGCCGGGTCGCGACGTCGTAATAGTAAGGGGCGCTGGCCAGATGGCAGATCTCCCGCAGGCGCTCCTGCGGGTAAATGCAGTCCACCGGAATGTACGGAATGTTGTGCAGCAGGCAGCTATAAATCGCCACGGCGAACTCGGCCTGCTGGTGTCCGTACAAGACGACCGGCGTACCGGCAACAGGCTGGCAACGCTGATAGCGCTGCGCCCAGTCCGTCACGGCCGCGGAAAGCTGCAGCCAGCTTAAGGCTTCGTCGCTGCCGCTGATGGCCAGCTGCTGCGGGGAGGCGGGATCGCATAATGCCGCACGCAAGAAATCGTGCATTTCCTGAAGATCGGAGTGATTTTTCATAGAGGTGACATTCCACTAAAGATGTAAAGGGAGCCCGCGGCGCTTCCCAGCGTCAGAATGCGTCCCAAAAATGCAACGGCCGGATACTGCAAGCCCCGGTGCAATGCCGGGCTGCGTTTGGCTAACCACAGCAGCATGTTATGAGTGACGGAAATCGCGCCAAACAGCGCGCCGCTGATGACGTAATGGCGTTCCAGGCCATTCCATGCCCCCATGCAGAACAGGGTGCAAAAAATACCGATATTTTGCGCCAGCGTTTTGTTCTGACGGAAAAAGTTGAACTTCATCAGGTTCATATAAACGGGCATAAAGACCACATCGCGCAGCCATTCAGACAGGCTGATGTGGAAGCGGCGCCAGAAATCCTGCGGGTTCTTTGCCAGAAGCGGCATATTGAAGTTTGCCGGAATGTTGAGTCCAAACAGGCGGCCTGCGCCGATGGCCATATTGCTGTAGCCCGCAAAATCAAAGTACAGATAGGCGCTATAGGCAATCGACATCACCACGCCCACGGTCAGCGTAAACGGCTTATGGCTCCAGGGCTGCACGACAAGTGAGTCAACCAGCATCGCAAACAGGAACTTCTGGATAATGCCGGTAATGATTTGCTCCAGCGCCACTAAAAACTGTTCGCGAGTAAGGGCAAAGACGGGCTTGCTGACGTCGCTCATCCATGTCCGCCAGCGGTACATTGGGCCCGCCAGAATAATAAAGGGCATAAACAGATAGCAGAAATAGTGCAGGAAATTCTGCCCTTCTTTTTTACTGCGATAGAGCAGCACGTCCACCGCGCGGAACGTCATAAAAGAGAGGCCGATCATGCCGAGATGGTGATTAACGTGCAGTTTCACCAAAAATAAAGGAAGCAGCGTTAACACAATCGCCTGCCAGGTTTTTAACCATCCTTTTTCTTTTAACGCGGCGACAAGGTAAAAACTAAAAAAAACGACCGCGGGAACACGGTAATCACCCTGAAAAATATAGCCCCAGCCTAATGCGGCCAGGACGGATAAGGCCGATAAATAAGTCAGGCGATGGCGTAATACGCGATTGACCAGCGCAAACGCCAGCGCGGATGAAAACAAATAAACAAAAAACATTCCTGAGCTATACATCATTCGGCCTCAGAATTTTTGATATTCAAAATGCAGCTGCATACTCATGCTGTCATCGACAGAGGTCCACGCGACGACGGTAATCGCCAGCAGGAGATAAAGGAAAAAAAGACGGATCGCAATTTTCATCATTTAAAACTCTGTGCAATAAAGCGAATCATAGGAACCCAGGCCAGTTCGGAAGGGTGCAAACGATCCCAGTTCCAGCCATTCTGATAAGGCATGGCGTACATATCTAAATAGGGGATCTGGTTCTTTTCCAGAATGGTTTTAATTTGCTTATCAACCGGGCGGAAGGTATCGGTGTTGTAAAGCGCCCAGGGGTTAACCGGGTCGACGATAGCAATCACCTGCACGTGATGTTCTTTCAGCAGCTGGACGGTTTTACTGAAAGCGGTGATTTGCGCAGGCACGACCGGCGTGTCGTCCCACTGTTGCCGCGTACCGTCCTCTTCGTAAATCGTTTTGTCCATCCACAGGGTGGCCGCGCTCTGCTGGCGTTTTTTATTTAACTCGCGGGCATTCGCCAGCTCTTTATCCCAGTCAGGGATAATGCGGGTGGCTGGCTGCGGCGGCCAGGTCTGAACCGTCTGGGGCCTAATGTTGAGCAGCGACAGCCAGTCGTTTTTTATCATGGTACAGACGTTCGCAAACTGGAAGCTCAGCTCCTCCCAGATCAGATCGGGATGCCAGCCAAAGACGTGCATTTGGCCGAAGGTTAAATGGCTTATTTCTTTACTATCAATATGCTTTAAATAATTAACCAGCAGCGGGCGCGCCTGCGGATCCTTCATCAGTGGATTAAAAATAGAGCCGGGGAAATTATCGGCATAAATAGCCGGTGGCAGCCCTTTTGAGTAAAAGCTGTCAGGCGCCAGCAGCAAAACAACTTTACTGTTTGCGTTAAGGCTATTTTTAAAACGTGAGAATAGTAAAAATTGCGTTTCATCATCGACAAACGCATCGCCATACGCCACGACGGGTTTGTGTAATTGCTTATTAAAGTAATTATATACAGCGTAATGTTCATCTTCTGAGGTGGCAACCTCAGACGCGCCAATGAAGAAAATAGCATTCCCTTCTAAGGCATGAGAAATAGTGGCAATTTTTTCCGCCTGTTCTTTAGGCGTACCCGCCATTGATTTAATCAGCGGCTGGAAAGTGAGCGGCGGATCGAAACTCGTCACCAGCGGGTGAACACAGAGAAACAAAATGGCCAGCGTCGCCATCAGGATATGTAAGCAAAGCGAATTTTTGATTTTCATCATCAACCAGTAACACTGCATGGCAGTAATTTCTAAATCTGTAGCTACTCAGATTTATAACAATTACACAACAAATGACCGTTTATTTTTGTGGCATTCTATACCAGAGCGTTTTAAAACGATGAGCGTTGCTATGTTACGGTATGTACAAGGTCGCGGAGAGTGATGTGAAATCAGCGTTTGGGTGACTTTTTGCGCAGTCAAACGCCTGTGGGGAAAAATAGAAAAATTCCTGCTTTACAAGGCGCTAATAGATGTTTATAGTGCGCCTCACTTTGGAAGCGTGGCCGAGCGGTTGAAGGCACCGGTCTTGAAAACCGGCGACCCGAAAGGGTTCTAGAGTTCGAATCTCTACGCTTCCGCCAAATTCGAAAACCCTGCGATAGCAATATCGCAGGGTTTTTTTCGTTTTACAGCCCAATCACCAGCTCCCCGGAATGGCTTCGCGAACAGCACAGCGCCACCTGCTGGTTTGTCGCGCTTTTTTCCGCCTCCGACTGCACGCTATCCCGGTGATCCACCACGCCGTCAATCACCGGCGTCAGGCACGCGCCGCAGATTCCCATTTCGCATGACAGCGGAATGTCCACCCCGTTTTCCTGTAATACCTGGGCGATGGTCTTATCCGCAGGCACCGGCCAGCGCTCACCGGTGGAGGCCAGTTTGACCGTGAAAATCTCCCCGGTTTCACCGCCTGCGGCGGGCGCAACGGGTTGAAACGCCTCGCTGTGAAGGTGGGCGTCATCCCATCCCTTTGCAGTGGCGACCTCACACACTTTTTCCATAAATCCTGCCGGTCCGCATATCCAGGCGTGAAGCCCCGCCTCGGGCGCGGGGAGATGATCTGCCAGCGTTATGCGCGGGCTGGCGGTATGAATGAGGCACTCGTCGAACCGGGAGAGTTCACGCGTAAACGCCGCGCTTTCGCGGTTTCTGACGTAGTAGTGCAGCGTGAATGGCGTTCCGGTTGCCTTCAACTGCAGGGCCATCGCATACAGCGGCGTAATGCCAATGCCCGCCGCCAGCAGCAAAACCCGCTCTGCCTGCTGAAGCGGAAACAGGTTGCGCGGGGCCGATATTATCAGCTTCTGCCCGGGACGCAGCGTCTCGTGAACGTAGCGCGACCCGCCGCGCGAGGCGGTTTCACGCCCCACGCAAATAAGATAGCTCTCGTCCCCACATGCTCCGGTCAGTGAATACTGGCGCACCACGCCGCAGGGCAGGTGGACATCAACGTGCGCGCCGGCCTGCCACGCCGGCAGCGCTTCGCCGTTTTCAGCCACCAGCCTGACGGCGAGGCTTTTGTCGCCCTCACGCCACAGCCCGTCAACAATTACGCTCAGCATATCGGCCTCCGTCATACCAGGAAAAATTCGCCAAAGCCCATCTTCTTCAGCCCCCGACGGTAGGCAATTGAGCTTTTATCTGCGGGAATATGGGCTTCCAGCGTCAGATCCAGCGGCAGGCTTTCCGGGCGCTGGGTTTCGACCATCAGGCGATCCTCTTCAAAAATGCGCAGGTTAAAGGCATGCACATCCTCCACCGGAATATGCAGGTCAAAGTTGCGGGCGATAGGGGCGAACATGCGGGTCACGCGCGACGACACGGGCGACGCGGCGTTCATGATCACCAGCCGCGATTCACCCGGAAAATGAATTGTCAGGGTAGCGGTAAACGGCAGGTGCATTTCAAAATGGCGCAGCCACTGGAACCCTTCTGGTGCCTGCACGTCCGAACTGGCGGGATAGTTGCTCACGGAGCTCCAGTAATCCGCCACGAAGCCGAACGGCGTCTCCTGCGGCTGATAGGCAGGTACAAGCTGATTATTGGGGTCGGCAAAGGTTTCGGTGTGGATCCACGCAAAGTGCGCCACGTCCAGAAAACCCTCTACCTGACGTCCGGCAAAGCCGTTTACCTCAAACGCCGGGCAGTTAATCTGCTGAAATCCGTCGTCATCCCAGTGCGGCATGGCGGGCAGCGGCGCGGGGTTATCCGGATCAAAGGCCAGGCAGGTCCAGATCAGCCCGTACCGCTCTTCCACGGCGTAGTTAATCAGGTTCAGCTTCGCCGGAACGGGCTGGTCGGGGCTGGAGGGAATACGGTTGCAGCGCCCGTCCTCCCCAAAGCGTAAACCATGATAGGGGCAGATAATCCCGAGCTCATCGTGAAAGCCGAGCGTCAGCGGCACGCCGCGGTGCGGGCAAACGTCACGGGCGACCACAACCTGGTCGTTTATCCGGTAAATCACCAGCTGTTCATCCAGCAGCGTCGCTTTGACCGGCGCCGGACCGACGTCGCAGGCGCGCGCGACCGGATGCCAGCATTTCGCCAGACGCAGCCAGTCCTCTGGCTCAAACGTACAGTGGGCGGGTGGAGTTGGTTCTCTTTTCATCATTATCCCTCTTACGTTCAGCCTAACGGGCCGCCCTGAATGGTCTCGCACAGACCGTTGATGATGCGCTCTCCGGTCTCTTCGCTAAGCTCCTGATACCAGGCCTGCGTCAGCGCCATGTCTTTCCCGTGGGTGACGTCGCAGCGCTTACGCGCCTTCAGCACCAGGTCGCGCACCCGGTCGCAGCGCAGCGCCTCGTACTGCCGCAGCGCCAGCGTAATATTATGGTTTTCACGCAGGCATTCCCCCAGCACTACGGCATCTTCCATAGCCGCGCAGCCGCCCTGGCCGATATCCGGCGTGGTGCTGTGCGCGGCATCGCCGAGCAGCGCGACGTTGCCGCGCACCAGGCTGTCGAACGGCTCGATATCGTGGATTTCGATGCGGTTGGTCGTTTCAGGATCCAGCGCCGCGATAAGCTTCTGCACCGGCGGCGCCCAGCCGCGGAAGTAGCCAGTGAGATCGGCGCGCAGGGTGGTGCGATCTTCCGCCAGGCCTGCGGGCAGCGGCACGTCAAAAAAGAAGTAGAAGCGTCCGCCGGAGACGGGCATCAGCGACACGCGTTTGCCTTCGCCAACGAACGTGGTCCACTGGTGCGCCGGGGCGATCTCTTCGTCAATCTTCACCAGCCCGTTCCAGTTTACGTACCCGGCGTATCGGCGCTCCGGCGTGTATCCCAGCACGTACGGGCGAACCGCCGAGTGGCTGCCGTCGGCGGCAATCAGAAAATCGCCAGTTGCCGTGGTGCCATCGGTGAAGGTGACGTTCACGCCCGCGTCGTCTTCATGGACGTGTTCCACGCGCTTGCCGAACTGCACCCTGTCGCGCCCCCAGAAGTCCAGCATTTCGCGCTGGAGTTCAGCGCGCGAGACGGGGCAGGGACGCCCGCCGGTACGCTCAACCAGCGGGGCAAGGCTAAAGCGGGTCAGGGTATCGCCGCGCCGGTAATCCTTGTAGGCCATAAAACGCATCGGCCCGCCATAGGTCTCGATGATGTCGCCCATGCCGAGGTGCTGCATGCATTTCACGCCGTTAGGCCAGATGGAGATGGCCGCCCCGACGGGCCTGATCTCCTTTACGGCTTCAAACACGGTACAGTCGATGCCCGCTTTCTTCAGCGCCACGGCAGCGCTCAGGCCACCAATGCCCGCGCCAATCACGATTGCTTTCATGCTTCTCTCCTTTTGCAGGGTGTAAAGACATTCAGCAATTTGCGTACCAGGCTGCAGCATGGCGAAAACGGCGTTGTAAGGGAGACGTTTGCACTGCTAAGGTGCGTAAACGCGGTGAGCGTGCCTTTTTATGAATCAAAAATTTCCAGTTGAGCTATACGGAATCGACTGTTTCACGCCCGCGTTCAGGGTGGCGTGGTTTGTGCAATAGCCTGGAGAAGGATAATAAAGGAGACACTATGATCGCACTGCACGACTTCAATCAGCTTCCTGAGAAAGATGCTCTTACGCTGCTTCTGCCCTGCGTGGCGATACCCGGCTGGGCCGACGCGCTGGCTCTGGGGCGGCCATACGCCAGCCGGGACGAATTACTCAGTACGGCAAACGCGCTGACGCAAAACTGGGACGAAGCGGAGCTGGCGCAGGCCCTGAGCGCCCATCCGCGCATCGGGGAAAAGCCCGCGGGTTCAGCGGCAGAGGCGGCGCTGTCGCGTCAGGAGCAGGGCGCTGTGAACGATCGCGATGCTGACCTTGCCCAGGCGCTGCGCGAGGGCAACGCCCGCTATGAGGCCCGCTTCGGACGCGTGTTTCTGATCCGCGCGAAGGGCCGCAGCGGCGAGGAGATATTGCGGGCCCTGCACGCGCGGCTGGAGAACAGCGACGCGCAGGAAGTCCGTGCCGCGCTGGAACAGCTGCGGGAAATTACGCTGCTTCGGCTGGAAGGAGTTATTAGCGAATGAGCACACTCAGCACCCATATTCTCGATATCTCAACGGGCAAGCCCGCGGAGGGCGTAACGGTTCATCTGCAACAGGACGGGAGCACGCTGGCCACGGGCGTGACCAACGCCCAAGGGCGCATTGCCGCGTTCGTTCCCTCTCTGCCCGCAGGTCGCTATCGGCTGGTGGCGGAGATCGGGGCGTGGTTTAGCGAAACCGGTCGCGACACGCTCTATCCCAGTGCGCAAATTGATTTTGTGACGGGAGAAACGGCAGACGAGCATTTCCATCTGCCGTTTGTGATTGCCCCCGGCGGATGGTCAACCTACCGGGGCAGTTGACCACACCCGCTCGCCGTTGACCCAGGTCTCGCTGATGTTGCGCTCGTCTCCGAGGGTCATCAGCACAAAAAGCTGCTCGTAGATATCCTGACAGCGGCGATTGCGCAGGCGCTGCAGCGGCGTCACGTCGGGATCGATGACCACAAAATCAGCCTCTTTGCCGGGTGTGAAGTTGCCAATCTTATCGTCCAGCCGGAGGGCGTGCGCGCCGCCCAGCGTGGCGTGGTAAAACGCCTCGCTGGCGCGCAGGCGGTAGCTCTGAAGCTGGCCGACCTTGTAGGCTTCCCCCAGCGTGCGCAGCATGCTGAAGGTCGTGCCCGCCCCAACGTCGGTGCCGATGCCCATCCGCACCCTGTGCTGCCAGCAGGCGGGCAGGCGAAACAGCCCGCTGCCGAGAAACAGGTTAGAGGTAGGGCAAAACGCCACCGCCGAGCCGGTGTCATGCAGGCACTGCCACTCGCTGTGGTGCAGATGGATCGCGTGGGCAAACACGCTGCGCTCGCCGGTCAGGCCGTAGTGGTGATACACGTCGAGATAGCGCTCATGCTCCGGCCAGAGGTCGCTTACCCAGGCCACTTCGTTGGGGTTTTCGCTCAGGTGGGTCTGCAGCCAGGTGTCCGGGAACTCCTCTCTGAGCAGGCTGACCGCCGCAAGCAGCTCGGGGGATGACGTCGGGGCAAAGCGCGGCGTAATGGCATAGCCCAGCCGTCCCCGGTGGTGCCAGCGCTGGATTAGCGCCCGCGTCTGCCGGTAGCTCTGCTTCGCGTCTTCGCTCAGGTAGTCCGGCGCGTGTCTGTCCATCATCACTTTTCCGGCGATAAGGCGCATGTTGAGGCGCAGGGCCTCGGTAAACAGCGCTTCGACCGATTCCGGATGCAGCGTGCAAAACACCAGCGCGGTGGTGGTGCCGTTGCTAACCAGTTGCTGTATGAAAAATTCGGCGATCTCTTTCGCGTAGGCCTCATCGGCAAACTGGCTTTCCACCGGGAAGGTGTAGGTGGTCAGCCACTCCAGCAGCTGTTCGCCAAAGGCGCCGATCATCTCCGTTTGCGGGTAATGGACGTGGGTGTCGACAAAACCGGGCAGCAGCAGCCTGCCGCGCAGGTCGGTGTAGCCCTTGTGGGGGTCAAGATACTGCTCGCCCTCCTGCCACGGCATCTGCGCCAGAATTTTTCCGCTCTGTATAAACAGCAGCCCGTCCTCAAGGTAGCGCGCGTGTTGAGCAATGGCGTCTGCGCTGTCGCAGACCCGGGCAATATCAAAAAATGCACCGCGTATCGCAGTCTGGTATTCCATCATGATTCCTGCCTTCGTGTTTGCGTAGCGGGGGTGAGAGGGCTCAGCAAGAACGGTGCCAGAATGAAAGGGCCGCAGATAAGCTGCGGCCGGAGGGAGGGGGTTACTCTTTTTGCGTTGCCACGCGGGAGCTGAACGACGTCGCGCCCGCCGTCTCACGATCTTCCCGCGCCAGCCAGCGGTAGGTCACGCCGCCGAGGAAGACGCCGATAAACCAGCTGAAGTTCGCCACCTCATGCAGGGCCGGGATAAAGCTAATCACCAGGCCCACGGCAACGGACGGGATCAGTGCGCCAATAGCTTTCGGGTTAAAGCCGTTGCGGTACCAGTATTTACCCTTTGGCGTGTCGTCGAACAGATCGTCAACCGACACCTTGCCGCGCTTAATCAGGTAGAAGTCGGTAATCAGAATGCCGAACAGCGGGCCGATGAACGCCCCGAGCACGTCCAGGGTGTAGTGGATAAGCTCCGGCGAGTTGAACAGGTTCCACGGGGTGAGCAGGATCGAGCCGACGGCGGCAATCATCCCTCCGGTGCGGAAGCTGATTTTCTGCGGCGAGCAGTTAGAGAAATCAAACGCCGGCGAGACGAAGTTTGCCACGATGTTGATCCCTATGGTGGCGGTGATCATCGTCAGCAGGCCAATCGCCACGGCCAGATCGTTGCCCACGCGGCTGACGGTTTCGATCGGGTCGGTGATCATGCGGCCAAACAGCGACTGGGTGCCGGAGACAATGACCACCGTGACGATGGAAAACAGCAGGAAGTTAAACGGCAGGCCCCAGCGGTTGCCGCGGCGGATCTCGCCCATGCTTTTGCCGTAGCGGGAGAAGTCGCCAAAGTTGAGCAGCGGGCCGGAGAAGTAGGAGACCACCAGCGCGGTCGCGGTGATCATCTGCCAGGTCTGCTCGCCCGCGCTCAGGGATTTGCTGGCGAGGGTAAAGGAGATCCCGTCAAAACCGGTCTTGTATACAATCCAGCCTGCGAGGGCAAGCATCACCACGTAGACCGCCGGACCGGCGATATCAATAAAGCGCTTGATGGCGCTCATGCCGTGCCAGAAGACCATCGCCTGCAGGACCCACATAATAGCGAAGCAGATCCAGCCCAGATGAGACAGGCCCAGGAACGCGCCGGCGGTGAGCGAAGAGAGCGATGGCCAGAACTTCAGCACCACCAGCATCAGGGCGTTGGCGGCCAGATAGGTCTGAATCCCGTACCACGCAAAAGCGATCAGCCCGCGGATCACCGCCGGAATATTGGCCCCGAAGACGCCGAACGCCTGACGGCTGATCACCGCGTAGGGCACGCCCGCCATCTGGCTCGGTTTGGCCACCAGATTGGCGCACAGCTGCACGATGCAAATCCCCACCAGCAGGCAGAGCAGCACCTGCCAGCTTGCCAGCCCGAGCGTAAAGAAGCTCGCGGCGACAACATAACCCCCCATGCTGTGAACGTCCGACATCCAGAACGAAAAGATGTTGTACCAGCTCCAGTTCTGGTCACGCGTCGGTGCCAGATCCTCATTGCAAAGACGTGGGCTGTAAACCGCACCGGAATCAGCGGCCGTACCTTGCTGTGCGTTTTGACTGTTTGGCATGAAACCTGCTCCTGTGAATGAAAACCCGTTAAGCGGGAGTGCAAACGGTGTTGCAGGATCCAGGCCAAAATAATAATTCTTGTATGCAATATTTTATTTTTATGTATACGATTCGATAACGAAGAGTAAAAGACGGAGTGGTGAATGAACAACATAAACGCCCTGCAGACCGCGCCAGACCTGCATGACAAAGACGAATCGATCTTTCAGGCGCTGATGACCGCGATTGTCGAACATCAGCTGCTGCCGGGGAGCAAATTGCCGGAAGAGGCGCTGGCCGAGGTGTTTGGCGTAAGCCGCACGGGCATCCGCAAGGTGCTTCAACGACTCGCCGCTGTGCAAATGGTCACCCTGACGCCCAAGCGTGGTGCACACGTCGCCAGCCCGACGGTGGAAGAGGCGCGACACATCTTTCGCACCCGCGCGCTGCTGGAGGTCGCTAACCTTCCGGACGTGCTGGCGCACTGCCAGCCGCCGCACCTTGCCGCGCTGGAGACCATTATTCGCCAGGAGCAGCAGGCGCACGAGGCCTATGACGGCCCGGCGGCGATTCGCCACTCCGCCAATTTCCACATTCAGCTGCAGGCCATCTCCGGCAACCAGGTGCTCACTGAGATGGTGACCAGCCTGAGCCAGCGTTCTTCGCTGGTGATTGCCACCTGGGGCGCGCCGTGGCGTCAGGGCTGCCGCTGCAACGATCACGAACAGCTTGTGGATCTGCTGCGTCAGAAGGCGCTTGAGCCATTAAGCGATGCCCTCATGCACCATTTTGAACATATCGTCGCCAGCCTCTGCTTCGAGCGGGCGGGCGAGTGCCTGCCTGATTTTGCCCGGCTGTTTGCCGGCCACAAGGAGTCGTAATGTCTGTCTGTATACAAGTGATCAACCCCAACACCAGCCTCGCCATGACGGAAACCATCGGCGCGGCGGCGCGCGCGGTGGCGGCGCCGGGGACGGAGATCCTCGCGGTCTGCCCGAGCGCGGGCGTGCCGTCTATAGAAGGCCACTTTGATGAGGCCATCGCCGCCGTCGGTGTCCTGGAACAGATCAAAAAAGGCAGGGAACAGGGCGTGTCGGGTCACGTGATTGCCTGCTTTGGCGATCCGGGCCTGCTGGCGGCGCGCGAGCTGGCCCAGGGGCCGGTTATCGGCATTGCCGAAGCCGCGATGCACATGGCGACGCTGGTGGCGACGCGTTTTTCGGTGGTTACCACGCTGTCGCGCACGCTGATTATTGCCCGTCATCTGTTGCACCAGTATGGCTTTCAGGACCATTGCGCGCCGCTGCACGCCATCGACCTTCCGGTGCTCGCGCTGGAGGATGGCAGCGGTCTGGCGCAGGAAAAAGTGCGCGCGCGCTGTATACAGGCGCTGAAAGAGGATGGCTGTGGCGCCATCGTGCTGGGCTGCGGCGGCATGGCAACGCTGGCGCAGGAGCTGACCCGCGAGCTGCGCGTGCCGGTGATCGACGGCGTCAGCGCGGCGGTGAAGATGGTGGAATCGCTGGTGGCGCTGGGGCTGTCGACCAGCAAGCACGGGGATCTGGCATTCCCGGAGAACAAACCGTTAAGCGGGCATTTTCAGGCATTGAATCCATTTTAATTTTTGGGGGTGGCAATGGGGCTTTTTGAACAGGATTATCCGCGGGATCTGCGCGGCTACGCGGGCAACCCGCCGCACGCGCGGTGGCCGAATCAGGCGCGCATCGCCGTGCAGTTTGTGCTCAACTATGAGGAAGGGGCGGAAAACCACGTTCTGCACGGCGATGCCGGATCCGAGCAGTTCCTGTCGGACATTATCGGCGCGGCCAGCTACCCGGATAAACACATGTCGATGGACTCCCTCTACGAATACGGCAGCCGCGCCGGGTTCTGGAGGATCCACAATGAATTTCAAAAGCGCGGCCTGCCGCTAACGGTCTTTGGCGTGGCGATGGCGCTGGCGCGTCACCCGGAGATCGTTGAGGCGATCAAAGCCGCAGATTACGACGTGGTCAGCCACGGCTGGCGCTGGATCCACTATCAAAACATGGACATCAGCCAGGAGCGCGAACACCTGCATAAGGCGGTGCACGTTCTGACCGACCTGTTCGGCAAGCCGCCAGCGGGCTGGTACACCGGACGAGACAGCCCCAACACGCGCCAGCTGGTGGTGGAGCACGGTGGTTTTGACTACGACAGCGACTACTACGGCGACGATTTGCCCTTCTGGACGGAAGTAGCCTGCAGCGACGGCACCCATAAGCCGCACCTGATTGTGCCGTATACGCTGGATGCGAACGACATGCGCTTCGCGACCGCGCAGGGGTTTAACACGGCCGAGCAGTTCTATACCTACCTGAAGGACAGTTTTGACGTGCTGTACGAAGAGGGAGAAAGCGCGCCGAAGATGATGTCCATCGGCATGCACTGTCGCCTGCTGGGGAGACCGGGGCGTTTTCGCGCGCTGCAGAAGTTCCTGGATTATGTGCAGCAGCACGAGCGGGTATGGGTCTGTACCCGCCAGCAGATTGCCGACCACTGGCGGGAGGTGCATCCGTTTCAGAAATAACTGAGCCGTCTTTAGCCGGGTGGCGGCTGCGCCTTACCCGGCCTACGACTACGACATCAAACTCACCTGCGCCGCCACGATGCGCCACCCGTAGGCAAACCGCACCCACGTCTGCTGCTGGCGGCCAATGCGTTCTGTGCTCTCGCGGGTAAACTCGGTGCTGCACACGGCATAATCCTCCCCGAAGGTGGTAATGACGGTGTGCCGCAGCGTCCGCTGCAGCCCGGCGGCGGGGCGCGCCGCACGAAAGGCGCGGATTTCATCGATCCCGTACAGGTTTTCCCCCGCCCCCAGCCGCACCGTGTTTTTGTCGTGCCAGAACAGCTCGTCCAGCACCGCAACGTTGTTGCTCACCAGCGCGTCCTCATAGCGGTAAAACGCGGCCGTCACCTCGGCAACCACCCACGGGAGGTTAATGTCATCGTGATTCATCATGCTGCTATCTCCGCCGGGCGGGCATCGGTGATGCCGCTCTCTTCCAGAACCCGCGCGACGCGCAGGCAGGCCTGCTCGTTAAACGGCGCGGCAATCAGCTGCAGGCCAATGGGCGCGCCCTGCGCGGTGCGCAGCGGAACGGTGGTCACGGGCAGGCCTAAAAACGAAATCGGCTGGGTCAGCATCCCCATGCTGGCGCGGATGGGAAGCGGCTGACCGTTAATCTCCATGGTTTGCTCGCCGATCCGCGTGGCGCTGCGCGGCGTTGCCGCGGCAATCAGCACGTCGGCTCGTGCAAACAGCGCGTGAAACGCCTGCCGTGCCTGCGCGCGAAACCGCTGGGCCTGAATGTACCAGGCAGAGGGGATCATCGCCCCGGCCAGCAGGCGTTCGCGGGAGTGCGGCTCAAAACGCTCGGGCTCCCGGCGAAGCGCGGGCAGGTACTGATTTCCCCCTTCGGAGGCGCTGATGATAAACGCAGCGGAACGCGCCAGCTCGGCGTCAGGAAACTGAAGCTCATCCTGCACGTCGAGCGCCTTCGCCACCCGCGCCACGGCGTCTCTGGCGTCCGCGTCGCACCAGGTGGTGAAGTAGCCGCCGAGCACCGCGCAGCGCAGGCCGTCAAGCCCGCGGTCAAGCAGGGGGCGCGTCTGTTCCCGCGAGCTCTCTGCCTGAAAACCGTCGCTGGTGTCCCGGCCCTGCAGCGCGTCGTACACGGACGCCAGGTCGCATACGCGGCGCGCAAAGGGCCCGATATGATCCAGGCTCGCGACAAACGGATGGCTGCCGGATCGCGACAGGCGGCCAAAGGTGGGCTTCAGGCCGTAGATGCCGCACAGGGAGGCCGGAACGCGAATCGAGCCGTTGGTGTCGGTGCCGAGCGAAAAGTGCACCAGCCCGGCGGCCACCGCGGCGGCTGAACCGCCGGACGACCCGCCCGCAATGCGCGTCAGATCGTGCGGGTTACGCGTCGCACCGTAGTGGCTGTTCTCGGTGGTAAAGCCGTAGGCGTAGGCGTCCATATTGACCATCCCGGTCAGCAGCCCGCCCGCGCTGCGCAGCTGGCGCACGGCGAAGCTGTCGGCGGCGGCAGCGGGGCGCTGGCTGAACAGCTCGGCCCCGGCGAGGGTGGTGTGACCGGCAACGTCGAACAGATTTTTTACCGCGTAGGGCACGCCCGCCAGCGGCGGCAGGGGACGCTTTTCCCGTCGCAGGGTATCGATATTGTCGGCTTCGGCGAGCATGCGTGCTTCCGTCACGGCGGTCCAGGCGCCGATCTGCGGATTCACGCGCGCAATGGCCTCCAGCGTCTGGCGGGCAATCTCATGGGCGCTCAGCTCGCCCGCGCTCAGCGCCTGCTGAATGTCGCTGATACTCATCTCGTGTAGCGTCATGCTTTATACACTCCTGCAATCTCCAGACGGTCGTCGAGCGGCAGCGCCATCAGCGGGGCGGCCATGGTGGCTATGCGGCTGAACTGCAGCTGCAGCTCGGCGCGGCGGGCGTCATCCAGCGTCACGCCGAGTACAGTTTCCATTTGCGCCAGGTATGCCTGCCAGTCGGGTTGGTGTGTCGTCATTTTTTTCTCCTCAGAATCCGGCGGCCGCGCCGTTGCTGCGCGGGTCAAATGCCCCTTCGAACAGCCCGTTGGGGTGGCGGACAATCGCGCCCGCGTGGCCCATGGCTTCACTAAAGTCAGGGAAAAGCTCCACCTCGTGACCGAGTGCCCGCAGGCGCACGACCGTCTCGGGTGAAAAACGTCCTTCAAGCTTTAAGGTGTCCGAGGTTTGTCCCCAGGTGCGCCCCAGCAGCCAGCGCGGGCGGGAAATGCTCTCCTGTAAAGGCACGTCCTGAATCGCGTAGCGGGTAAAGATCGCGGCCTGGGTCTGCGGCTGTCCGTCGCCGCCCATCGATCCGTAGACCATCACGCGACCGTCCTTCAGACGCGCCGCCGCCGGGTTCAGGGTGTGGAACGGCTGTTTGCCCGGCGCGAGGGCCAGAAGATGGGCGGGATCGAGGCTGAATGATGCCCCTCGGTTCTGCCAGACGATGCCGGTATCGGGCAGCACCACGCCGCTGCCGAACTCGTGATAAATGCTCTGGATAAACGACACGGCAAGCCCGCTGCTGTCCATCACCCCCATCCACACCGTATCGCCGGGGCCTTTTCCGGTTCCCCACGGTGCGGCCCGGCCGTCGTCAACCCTGTTGGCAAGCGCCTGCAGGGCGGCGGGATCAAGCAGATCCTGAATATCGATTTTCAGCTCGCGCGGGTCGGTGATGTGGGCATCACGCAGGCCAAAGGCCAGCTTGGTGGCTTCAACGATGCGGTGAAGGGTTTCGGCGTCGTCGGCCTCCGCCATGTTCAGTCGGTCGGTGATGCCGAGTATCGCCAGCGAGACCAGCCCCTGCGTCGGCGGGGCGTGGTTAAAGATCTCTCCCTGCTGATGCTGCAGCTTAAGCGGCGCGGTGCGTCGGGCTGCGTGGGCGTGTAAATCGGCCAGCGTAACGGGCAGGCCCAGCGTCTCCATGCCGTGCGCCAGCACGTCCGCCAGCGGGCCGCGATAAAAACTGTCCAGACCGTCTTCCGCCAGGCGCCTCAGGGTTGTAGCCATGGCGGGCTGGTAAAAGCGGCTCCCGGCCTGCGGCGGCTTGCCGTCGACCAGCCAGGTTTCCGCGAAGCCCGGCACATCCTTCAGCTCGTCGAACTTGCTGGCGGTGGCGTGAGCCTGAGAGGCCGTGACCGGCGTGCCGTTCTGCGCGTAGTCAATGGCGTCGGCCAGCAGGCGGGCCAGCGGCAGCGACTTGCCGGTCATCTCACGGGAAACCTTCAGCGCCTCGTCCCAGCCGCTGACCGTGCCGGCGACGGTTAGCGCCGCCTGCGGTCCGCGATGGGGGATCTGCGTGAGCCCATCGTAGGCGGCCAGCGTCGCGTGCGATCCCGCCGCGCCGCTGGCGTCAATGGCGATGGGGTCGCCTTCCGGCGGCACGATAAGCCAGAAGCCATCGCCGCCCAGCCCGTTCATATGCGGGTAAACCACGGCGATGGTGGCCGCCGCCGCGACCATCGCTTCTATCGCGCTGCCGCCTTCGCGTAGCACCGTCAGCGCGCTCTGGCTGGCGAGGTGGTGCGGCGCAACCGCCATACCGTGTGTGGAGATATTACTTTGCATGAAGAGTCCTCGTAACCCTGAAAGTCACAAGGCGCTGCAAAAGCTGTTCCAGTTCTGAAAGAAAAGTTTCAGTAAACTGGCACGTATAATGAAAGGTAGAATGAAAACTAAAATGTAATGAAACAAAAGTTACAGAGGCGCTATGGAACAGTTAGATGAACGTCTGAAAGCACAATACCCGTCGCTGTCGCCGCAGGAGCAGCGGGTGGCGGACTTTATATTCGACCATTTTGACGATCTGATTAGCTACAACAGCGCCGAGCTGGCGCAGCTGAGCGGGGTGTCGAAAGCCACGGTGAGCCGTCTGTTTAAGCGTCTGGGCTATGAGAAATATAAGGACATGCGCGACGAGCTGCGCACCCTGCGCCAGAGCGGGATGCCGCTCACCGACAATCGCGATGCGGTGCAGGGCAATACGCTGCTGGCGCGCCACTATAAGCAGGAGATGGCAAACCTGACCCAGTGGGTCAATGCCCTCGACGCGCAGCAGTTTGCCGACGCCATGGCCTGCATGGTCAGGGCGCGGCGGATCGTGATTATCGGCATGCGTAACGCCTATCCGGCGGCGCTGCACCTGCGCCAGCAGCTGCTGCAGGCGCGCGGTCAGGTGCTGGTTCTGCCGCAGCCGGGGCAGAGCCTGAGCGAGGAGCTGGTGGACTTAACGCCGGACGATCTGGTGGTGATGATGGCCTTTCGCCGTCGCCCGCGCATCATTCGCCCGCTGATGCAGCAGCTTCAGAGCAGCGGTATTCCGGTGCTGCTGATGTGCGAGCCGCAGGCCCACAGCCTGTTCCCGCTGGCGAGCTGGCAGCTCTGCACTCCGCTGGACAGCGTCTCCGCCTATGACAGCTATTCGTCGGTCAACAGTCTGATCAACCTGCTGGCGAACGCCTTCCTGCATGACATTCTCGATAAAGGCCGCCCGCGCATTCACGAGATTGCCTCCCTCTATCAGCAGCTGGACGAGCTCGAACAACGATAATGGGGCATCAGGCTGGTGCTTTGCATTAAAATGGTGCGTAATGGCGGGGCGAAAATGGAGAGCATTTCCGCCCCGTCCGCGTTTTATCAGGCTTTACAAGAATATTTCCCGCTTCGCCTTATCTGGCACATTAGTTGCAAAATCACATTCAAAGAATCTTTTGTTTCATGTTAACGTTACGGGGAAGCACCATGAAAAAATTGTTGATTGCACTGGCCGGGGCAGCATGCCTCTTCACGCAGCTGCCGGCAAAGGCTGACCAGCTACAGGATATCGAGAAGCGCGGTACTATCCGTATTGCCGTTCCGCAGGACTTCCCGCCGTTTGGCTCGGTGGGGACCGATCTGCAGCCCCAGGGGTACGACATCGATATGGCGCGCTATCTCGCCAAACAGATGAAGCTCAAGCTGCAGCTGGTGCCGGTGACCAGCGCCAACCGCGTGCCGTACCTGCAAACTGATAAGGTGGACCTGGTCATTTCCAGCCTCGGTAAAAACCCGGAGCGCGAGAAGGTGATCGACTTCAGCCGCGCCTATGCGCCGTTCTTCCTTGGCGTGTTTGGTCCAAAAGGGGCCGAGCTGAAGGACGCCGCCGCGCTGAGCGGAAAAACCATCGGCGTGACGCGCGGGGCGGTGGAGGACATGGTGCTGACTGGACTGGCGCCGAAAGACGCGGACGTGAAACGCTACGAAGACAATAACACCACGCTCTCCGCTTACCTGTCGGGGCAGGTGCAGTACGTGGCAACCGGTAACCTCGTGGTGGCGGCCATTTCGCGCCAGAACGCGGATAAAGCCCCGGTGCCGAGCTTTATGCTGAAAGATTCGCCGTGCTTTATTGGCCTGAAGAAAAACGAACCGGCTCTGAAGGCAAAAGTGGATGCGCTGATTGAGCAGGGCATCAAGGACGGCACGCTGAACGGCCTGTCTGAGCAATGGCTGAAGGCCCCGCTGCCGGCAAACCTTGGCGCCTGAGCCGATGACTGAGCAACTTGATTTCTCCGCGCTCTGGCCGCACTGGCCGGAGCTGCTGGCAGGGCTGTGGGTCACCGTTCAACTGACGGTGATGGCGACCGTCGGCGGGCTGGCGATAGGGATTTTCGGGGCGGCGATCCGCAGCGGACGCACGACCTGGTTCAGCCGGATCTGGGGCGGCTACGTGGAGATCATCCGCAACACGCCGTTTGTGGTACAGCTGTTTTTCATTGTCTTCGGCCTGCCAAATCTTGGCCTGAAGATGACGGCGGGTGAAGCGGCGCTGCTGGCCATGGTGGTAAACCTGGGCGCCTACAGCACCGAGATTATCCGCGCGGGCATTCAGGTCACGCCGAAAGGGCAGTGGGAAGCCGGACGCGTGCTGGGGCTCACCCGCCTGCAGACCTTTATTCGCGTGGTGCTGCCGCCCGCGCTGCAGCGCATTTACCCGGCGCTGGTGAGCCAGTGCATCATCGTGATGCTCGGCTCGTCGGTGGTGTCGCAGGTCTCCTATGAAGAGCTGACCTTCGCCGCCAACCTGATCCAGTCCAGAACGTTTTTGAGCTTTGAGGTTTATCTGGTGACAACCGGGATTTACCTGGCGCTGTCGATTACCCTGCGCCAGCTGATGATGGCGGCAGGACGCAAATGGCTGGGGGTGCAGGCATGATGACCACCTTTACCGACTGGGACATTATTCGCAACCTGCTGCTGGCCGGACGCTGGACGGTGCTGCTGTCGCTGGTGGCGTTCGTCGGCGGGGCGGTGGTAACGCTGCCGCTCCTGCTGCTGCGCCTGACGGGCGGGCGCACGGTGAAGCGCATTATCCGCGGCTATATTGAGCTGTTTCAGGGCACGCCGCTGCTGATGCAGCTGTTCCTGGCCTTCTTCGGCGTGGCGCTGTTCGGCATCGACGTCTCGCCGTGGACCGCCGCCTCGCTGGCGCTGACGTTTTACACCAGCGCGTTTCTGCTCGATATCTGGAACGGCTGCATTCGCGCTTTACCGAAGGGGCAGTGGGAAGCGTCGCGCTGCCTGGGGCTGACCTTCGGCCAGACCCTGTTTCGCGTCGTCGCCCCGCAGGCGCTGCGCATCGGCATTGCGCCGACGGTCGGCTTTGCCGTGCAGGTGATCAAAGGCACCGCGCTGGCGTCGATTATCGGCTTTATCGAGCTGACCAAGGCCGGAACCATGCTGACCAACGTGACCTATCAGCCGTTTAAGGTCTTTGCGCTGGTGGCGCTGGGCTACTTTATTCTGTGTTATCCGCTGTCGCGCTACAGCCGCTATCTGGAGACGAAATTCAATGCCTCTCATCACCATTAATCAGGTGCAGAAGTACTACGGCGATAACCACGTGCTCAAGGGCGTCGATCTGGATATCGACATGGGCCAGGTAATCTCCATTATCGGGCGCAGCGGATCGGGCAAAAGCACGCTGCTGCGCTGCATTAACGGTCTGGAAGGCTATCAGGACGGCAGCATCAAGCTGGGCGGCATGACCATTACCGACCGGGATTCCCAGGCGCGTGAAATCAGCCGCTCGGTGGGGATGGTGTTCCAGAGCTTCAACCTGTTCCCGCACATGACGGCGCTGGAAAACGTGATGCTCGCCCCGCGTCGGGTGCTGAAGAAAAGCGCCGCCGAATGCCGCGAGCTGGCGCAGCGCATGCTGGAGAAGGTTGGCCTCGGCGATCGTCTGGATTACTACCCGTCGAGCCTCTCCGGCGGCCAGCAGCAGCGCGTGGCGATTGCCCGCGCGCTGGCCATGTCGCCGAAAGTATTGCTCTGCGACGAGATCACCTCCGCGCTCGACCCGGAGCTGGTGGGCGAAGTGCTCAAAGTGCTGGAGCAGCTGGCGGCCGAGGGGATGACGCTCATACTGGTTACCCATGAAATGAATTTTGCCCGCGAAGTGGGCGACCGCGTGGTGTTTATGCACCAGGGGAAAGTCTGGGAGCAGGGCGACAGCAAAACGCTGTTCGCCAACCCGCAGACCACGGAACTGAAGCAGTTCATCTCCTCCGTGCGCGGCCTCAACTGATAAGGACTTAACAATGGATATCGCACACTTTCCGCAAATCAACCCGCCGCAGCGCCTGCTGATGGGGCCGGGCCCGATCAACGCCGACCCGCGCGTGCTGCGCGCCATGTCGAGCCAGCTGATCGGGCAGTACGACCCGGCCATGACCCATTACATGAACGAGGTGATGGCGCTTTATCGCGGGGTATTCCGCACCGAAAACCGCTGGACGATGCTGGTGGACGGTACCTCCCGCGCGGGGATTGAAGCCATTCTGGTCTCCGCCATCCGCCCGGGAGATAAGGTGCTGGTGCCGGTCTTTGGCCGCTTTGGCCACCTGCTGTGCGAAATTGCCCGCCGCTGCCGCGCGGAGGTGCATACCATCGAGGTGCCGTGGGGCGAGGTGTTTACCCCGGATCAGGTCGAGGATGCGATTAAGCGTATTCGTCCGCGCCTGCTGCTGACCGTGCAGGGCGACACCTCCACCACCATGCTGCAGCCGCTCGCCGAGCTGGGCGCGATCTGCCGCCGCTACGACGTGCTGTTTTACACCGATGCCACCGCGTCGCTCGGCGGTAACGCGCTGGAAACCGATGCCTGGGGGCTGGATGCCGTCTCTGCAGGGATGCAGAAATGCCTCGGCGGCCCGTCGGGCACCTCGCCGATCACCCTGAGCGCGCGCATGGAGGAGGCGATCCGCCGCCGCAAATGCGTTGAGGAAGGCATACGCACCGACGCCCACCGCGACGGCGACGAGGAGATGATCTACTCCAACTACTTCGATCTCGGCATGGTGATGGACTACTGGGGGCCGGAACGTCTTAACCACCACACCGAAGCCACCACCGCGCTGTTTGGCGCCCGCGAGTGCGCGCGTCTGATCCTGCAGGAGGGGCTGGATAACGGCATCGCTCGCCACAGGCTGCACGGCGATGCGCTGCTGAAGGGCATTCAGGCGATGGGGCTGGAGACCTTCGGCGACCTGAAGCACAAGATGAACAACGTGCTGGGCGTGGTGATCCCGCAGGGCATCAACGGTGACCAGGTGCGTAAGCTGATGCTGGAGGATTTCGGGATTGAAATCGGCACCTCGTTTGGCCCGCTGCACGGCAAAGTTTGGCGCATTGGCACCATGGGCTACAACGCACGCAAGGACTGCGTGATGACCACCCTGAGCGCGCTGGAGTCGGTGCTCAACTACCTGAAATTCTCCACCACGCAGGGGGCCGCCATGCAGGCCGCATGGGACCACTATCGCCGCGAGACGCCGCAATGAGCCCGGCGGCAGAGCGGGTGATGGCGCGCGCCGACGCGCTGGCCGCCATCAGCGAAACCCCGGACGGCCTGACGCGGGTCTATCTCTCCACGCAGCATCTGCAGGCTAACCAGCTGGTCGGAGAGTGGATGCGCCAGGCGGGCATGACCGTCTGGCAGGACAGCGTGGGCAATATCTGCGGACGCTATGAAGGCCAGCAGGAGGGGGCGCAGGCGGTGCTGCTCGGCTCGCATCTCGATACCGTGCGCAATGCCGGGCGCTACGACGGCATGCTCGGCGTGCTTGCCGCCATTGAGGTGGTGGACAGCCTGCACCAGCAGGGTGTGCATCTGGCGCAGGCCATCGAGATTGTCGGCTTTTGCGACGAAGAGGGTACCCGCTTCGGCATTACGCTGTTAGGCAGCCGGGGCATCACCGGCACCTGGCCGCAGGGCTGGCTGGAGAAAGCCGACGCCAGCGGAATCAGCGTGGCGCAGGCGATGACCCTGGTGGGGCTCGATCCTGCACGCGTGTTGCATGCCGCGCGCCGTCAGGAGGATTTCAGCGCCTATCTGGAGCTGCATATTGAGCAGGGGCCGTGCCTTGAGCAGGAGGCGCTCGCCCTGGGCGTGGTGCAAGCCATTAACGGCGCGCGTCGTCTGAACTGCCGCTTTACCGGCGAGGCCGGGCACGCGGGAACCGTGCCGATGCACCACCGCAGGGATGCGCTGGCCGCCGCCGCCGAGTGGATGGTCATCATTGAAAACGCTACCCGACAGCAGGGCGGAAACCTGGTGGCGACGGTTGGCGAACTGCGCTGCCTGCCGGGGGCGGTGAACGTGATCCCCGGCGATGTTCAGCTCTCGCTGGATATTCGCGGCCCGCAGGATGCGCCGCTGGATCGGTTGCTTAACGAGCTGCTGGAGCATGCGCAGGCGATCGCATCGCGCCGCAATCTGGACTTCAGCGCCGAGGAGTTTTACCGCATTGCCGCCACGCCGTGCGATATCCACCTGCAAAACGTGCTGGGGGAGGCGGTCAAATCGGTACAGGGGCGCTCGCTATCGCTGCCCAGCGGTGCGGGCCACGATGCGATTGCCATCGCGGAACGCTGGCCGGTCGGCATGCTGTTTGTGCGCTGCAAAGGGGGCGTCAGCCACCATCCGGCGGAATCGGTGATGGCTGAAGATGTCGCCCTGGCGATTGAGGCGTTTTCGCGAGCGGTGATCCAGCTGGCGGACCGCGTTACTCCAGCCCCAGCGTATATTGCGCGATCTTAAAGTAGATAATCAGCCCGGTACCGTCGATAAGCGTCGCAATAAACGGCGCGGAGACGACAGCCGGGTCAATGCCGCAGCGCTTGAGCACCATCGGAATGACCGACGAGACAATCGCACTCCAGAGCGTAATGCACACCAGCGTCAGGCTGACGATGAGCGTAATCTCCAGCCCAATCCCCATCATCCAGGCGCGGATACACCCTGCGATACCGAGCGTGGCGGCAATCATCAGCGAGGTGGTCATCTCTTTACGCAGCACGCGGCCAACGTCGCGCAGACGGACTTCTCCCAGCGCCATGGCGCGCACCAGCGTGGAGGTGATCTGCGTCCCGCTGTTGCCGCCCGTGCCGATCAGCAGCGGAATAAAGAACGCCAGCGCGATGGCGGACTCCAGCGCCTCTTCGAAATGCTGGATCACCGAGCTGGTGTAGGCTTCTGCGACAAAAAGCAGCAGCAGCCAGACGGAGCGTTTCTTCCACAGGCTATACGGACTGGTATCCAGATAGGGCTTCTCCAGCGGTAGCGTCGCCCCCTGAAGCTGGGCGTCTTCAGTGACGTCATCTTCCAGCAGATGGGCGATTTCGCGCTCCGTCAGGCAGCCGACGAGCTTACCGTGGGTGACCACAGGCACCACATCCGCGCCGCCGTGCGCCAGCAGTCCGGCAACGTCGGCACGTTCATCCTCCGGTTTGACCTGCAAAAACTGCGAAATCATCAGCGATTTCACCGGCTGGACCGTGTCGGCGGTTTGCAGCAATTTACGCACGGCAATCATGCCCGCCAGGCGACCATTGTCTTCAATAAAAATATGAGACGGAATATCGTCGTCTTTTAATTTTTCGAAGAATTGCTCGCGCGCCAGCGCCACGCATAATGAAATATCAAGGACAATAAAATCGGTATTCATATATTGCGCGACAGCGCTGTCATTGAATGCCAGGTTTTGGTTGTGAATAGCGTAAGACATAGTGAATTCCCTTTGAATAATAACATCTCTCAGGGGCGAGCAAGACAGGGCATGTCGAAGAGGAGATCCCCACGTCCTGGGTTCAGCACTGTACACCGTATCCCGTGAGGGAAGTTATACTGACAAAGCCTTGATTCGACAGTGCCTGTTTTACCCTGTGCCGGTTCTCTCGAACCTACCAGAGCGATAACGTGTATTTGTACAGGAGCCTCGCCATAACGAGATCGTTGTAAAACGAGGGAAATAATACGCCTGTTTAAATTTACCGCTCAGGAAATTAAATAATGTTTAAGAACGGTTTAGATAAATATTATTAATAAAGCGTTGAGGGTTTATTTAGGTTTATTCATTTTAAATGGAGGATTAAATAATTAACGGAGGAGAGAAAATGGCGTGGCTTGATAATCTGCTGAATCATTTTGCGCTGTATCCGGCACATCTTTTCGCGCTGTTATTTGTGATGGCGCTGAGTAAATCGACGGTGCTGATCTCCTCCGTGCTGCCGCCCGCGTCGGTGATGCTGCTGGCGGGCATTACCGTCAGCCAGGGGAGCATGCATCCTGCGTTGGCATGGCTGGCTGTAGTGATGGGGGCAACGGCGGGATCGGTGCTGAACTACCACTTAGGGCAGCTGATGGGGCACACCCGGCTGGTCACGCGATTTACGTCGAAGCATGCCGCTACGTTTTTACGGGTACAGCATCAGCTGCAAAAGAACGGCGTCATCGCACTGTTTACGTCGCGCTTTCTGGCGGTGCTGCGTTACATCGTGCCGCTGGCAGCGGGTATGCTCAGGCTGAATGCAGCAAAGGTCTACGCCGTCAGCCTGCTTTCCGCCTGCGCGTGGGCGGCGCTGTATGTCGGCGCGGTCACCGGCATCAGCGCCTTTTGAGTTACAGGCTCCCCATTCCACCATCCACCAGAAGCTCCGTTCCTACCGTGTAGCTCGACTCGTCGGACGCCAGATAGAGCGCAGCTTTTGCCAGCTCCGCCGTTGAGCCCATTCTGCCGAGCGGCACCAGCTTGATGATTTCCGCCATCATCGCGTTAAGCGCCTCGTCGCTTAAGCCCGTTTTCGTAAACGCCGGGGTCTCCACCGGACCGGGGCTCAGGCCGTTGACGCGTATCCCGCGCGGCAGCAGTTCCGCCGAGAGCGTGCGCGCCAGCGACAGCAGGGCGGCCTTGCTCGCGGCATACACGCTGCTGGTGGGCAGGCCGATGCGCGCGCTCACGGAGCCGCAGAGGATCACCGACGACGGATTATTCAGCAGTGGCAGCAGCGCCTGAATCAAAAAGAACGGTCCCTTCAGGTTGATGCCCATCAGGCGATCCCAGGTCTCTTCCCGCCACTCTTCCAGCGGCGCGTGCGTTACGTCGCCGGCGTTGAGAAACACCGCGTCCAGGCGCGGCCAGCGGGCGGCGAGGGTTTCCGCCAGGGCTTTTTGCGACGAGATATCGCCCGCATCGGTTGGGATCACCCAGGCCTTATCGCCAAGAATACGTTCTGCTTCGGCGAGGGTGTCCGGGTTACGCCCGGTCACGGCGACGCGCGCGCCTTCGGCGATAAACGCCTGCGCGGTGGCGAGGCCGATGCCGCTGGTGCCGCCGGTAATCAGCGTATATTTATCTGTTAAACGACCCATATTCTTCTCCTGAAATGTCACTGGAGAAAGCACTATAGAAACGTTAGTATCGAAAGGAAACCAGGTACCAAATGGATACTAAAGAGGCAAGAGGTGTGCTATGGCAGAAATGCTGGAGGTGTGCTGTGAAAAAAAATCTGAGGCGTATACCTGCCCGATGACGCAGTTTGTGAACCTGATTTCCGGTAAGTGGGCGATCCCCATTCTCTATCGCCTGATTGTCTTTAATACGCCCGTACGCTTTGGCGATCTGCTGCGGGCGGCTGCCCCCATCACGCAGAAAGAGCTGACTAAGCAGCTGCGCCTGTTTGAGCAGCGCGGGCTGGTGACGCGGACGGTCTACCCGGAGATCCCGCCGCGCGTGGAGTATCAGATCACCGCGCTGGGGTTAACCCTGCAGGACGCACTCTCCCCGCTGGCCGCCTGGATGAGCGAGTACGGCGACCAGCTTCAGCGTTAGGCTACTGTTTTACGTAGCGCGGCGCCGGAATGCCGGTGCGCGCGCTGTTGAACAGCTCAAGACGCGCCGCTTCGTAGCGATCCCACAGGGCGGCGTCATGCATCGGCGGGATGGTGATCGGTTCACCCTGATCCAGACCCGCCAGCGACGCATCCACCATGTTGTCGGTGGTCATCACCGATCCTTCCGGCAGATCGTCCACCGTGACGCCTGAATGGCTCCAGATTTCAGTCGCCGTGGCGGCGGGCAGCACGGCCTGAATGCGCACGCTGCTGTCGGCAAACTCTTCCTGTAACCCACGGGTAAAGCTCAGAACCCACGCCTTGGTGGCGCTGTAGAGCGCGCTGCCCGCCCGGACGTGCAGGGCCAGCACGGACGCGATATTGATCAGCGTGCCGCGATTGTTCTGCGCCAGGCGGGGCAGGATGGCGTAGGTCAGACGCATCAGCGCCGTGGTGTTCAGGGTGTTAATAGCCTGATGCTGCGCCACCTCGCCCGCGAGGAACGGTGCCATCTGCGCGGTGCCCGCGTTGTTAACGAGCGTATCAATGGCGATATTGCTGCGCAGCTCTTCTTCCACTGCGCGGATCCCGGCTTCATCGGTGAGATCGGCAACCAGAATATCAACGGCCACGCCATAGCGCGCGCGCAGGTCGGCGGCGAGGATTTTCAGGCGATCCTCGCGACGGGCGACCAGCACCAGGTTAGCGCCGCGCGCGGCAAGGCGGTCAGCATAGACGGCACCGATCCCGGAAGAGGCACCCGTAATCAGGGCTGTGGTGATTTGCGTAGTCATCGTGTGTTACCTCAAAGCAAAGTGGGTTATTTGGTTTCAATATGAAACTGAATAAACTCTCTGCTATTTGGTTTTATAATGCAACCATATTTGCGAGCATTTTGTGCTTTTGCCGTCGGGAACGGTCAGGAGGGGAGTTTAGCCACGATCTCTTCAGGCGTCAGTTCGCGCCCGTCGTCGGCGATAAGCGCCAGTTTACGCAGGGGTTTGCGCTGTTCGGTATCGACCAACACGGTGCCGCATTCGTTTTCCGCGAACAAAAACTCGTTGCCCCACTGGGAGAGGGCAACCAGCACCGTTTGCAGGGCGCGCCCTTTATCGGTCAGGACATACTCCTGCCAGGCGCTGCCCTCAGACGCAGGCTGAAGCCGGAGGATGCCCTCGTCGACCAGCAGTTTTAGCCGCGTAGTCAGCATATTTTTTGCGATACCGAGGCTTTTCTGGAACTCGCCGAAGCGTTTAATCCCGCGTAGCGCGTCGCGAACAATCAGCAGCGACCACCAGTCGCCTATAATATCCAGCGAACGGGCGACGGGGCAGGTGCTCTCTTCAAGGCGGGTACGTTTCACAGCGAATTCTCCGGTGGGGTGTGGTTTTATTATAAAACTAATCTGCACGCGTCGTAAGCATGTTAATCATCAGTTTGAGAAATGCTTCCCGGAAAATTGTCACGAATCTGTCACACTGAACGCGACATTTTAAAACGAGTGAGGAATTAGGGATGAGAAAAGCACTACTCGCGCTGGCAGTCGCCGGTTCCATTTCGGCAACGTTTGGCGTGCAGGCGCAAGAGACGCCGGAAGGGTATCAGCTGGAGCAAGTTTTAATCATGAGTCGCCATAACCTGCGCGCGCCGCTCGCTAATAACGGCAGCGTGCTGGAGCAGTCCACGCCGAAGCAGTGGCCGGAGTGGGAGGTGCCGGGCGGTCAGCTCACCACCAAGGGTGGCGTGCTGGAAGTCTATATGGGCCATTATATGCGCGAGTGGCTGGCGCAGCAGGGGATGGTGAAGACGGGAGAATGTCCAGCGGCGGATAGCGTTTATGCTTACGCCAACAGCCTGCAGCGTACCGTCGCTACCGCGCAGTTCTTCATTACCGGCGCGTTCCCGGGCTGCGATGTGCCCGTGCACCATCAGGAAAAAATGGGCACCATGGACCCGACCTTTAACCCGGTGATTACCGATAACTCGCCGGAATTCCGTGAAAAAGCGCTCAAGGCGATGGAGACCGAGCGGCAGAAAATGCAGCTTGGCGAAAGCTATAAGCTGCTTGAGCAGATGACGAACTACGCCGATTCGCCGTCCTGCAAAGAGAAAAAAGTCTGCTCTCTTGCGGACGCAAAAGATACCTTCAGCGCCGACTATGAAAAAGAGCCTGGCGTATCCGGGCCGCTGAAGGTGGGTAACTCGCTGGTGGACGCGTTTACGCTGCAGTATTACGAAGGCTTCCCGGTTGACCAGGTGGCCTGGGGAGAAATCAAAACCGACCAGCAGTGGCGCGTGCTGTCGAAGCTGAAGAACGGCTATCAGGACTCGCTGTTTACCTCAACCGAGGTGGCGCAAAACGTAGCGAAGCCGCTGGTGAAATATATCGATAAAACGCTGGTCACCGACCAGGCTAAAGCGCCTAAGATCACCCTGCTGGTGGGACATGATTCGAACATTGCTTCCCTGCTGACGGCCCTGGATTTCAAACCGTATCAGCTGCACGACCAGCAGGAACGCACCCCGATTGGCGGCAAGATTGTCTTCCAGCGCTGGCATGACAAAAATGCCAACCAGGAGTTGATGAAAATTGAGTATGTCTATCAGAGCTCAGAGCAGCTGCGCAACGCCAGCGTGCTGTCGCTGCAGTCGCCTGCACAGCGCGTGACGCTGGAGCTGAAAGGCTGCCCGGTAGATGCGAACGGCTTCTGTCCTGTCGACAAATTCAATGCGGTGATGAATAACGCGGCGAAGTAAAAGAGAACCCCCCGCTGCGGCGGGGGGAAACGCTTAGACGTTTTTACGTTCGATGGTTTGCTCGCCCCAGAAGAGCGAGTCTTTATCCGTTTTTTCGAAGGCGCGCACCAGCACCTCATCGTTACCTTCCTCCCAAATCTGCTCGGCCAGCTTTTCATCGTATTTCGCGACTTCAAAGATAGCTTCGGCAATCTCCGGAGAGGTGTTGCGTAAACTTGCCCATTCGCCCACGTGGTGAGCTTTGGATTCTTGAGTTGGCATGCTTGTCCTCCTGTTGGGTGTTAGCCGTTCAGTTTTTTGGCCAGACCCGCGACGTATTCACCCTGATAGCGGGCGATAGACAGTTCTTCATTGCTTGGCTGACGTGAGCCATCCCCACCGGCAATGGTGGTTGCGCCGTACGGCGTACCGCCACGCACCTGGGAAATGTCAAACAGCTCCTGCGCGCCGTAGCCAATCGGCACAATCACCATCCCGTGATGAGCAAGGGTAGTCCAGGTTGAGGTAATCGTCTGCTCCTGACCGCCGCCGGTGCCGGTAGAGCTGAACACGCTGGCGAGTTTGCCGTAGAGCGCCCCGGATGCCCAAAGTCCGCCGGTTTGATCGAGGAAGGTGCGCATCTGGCCTGACATGTTGCCGAAGCGGGTCGGGGTGCCGAAGATAATGGCATCATAATCCGCCAGCTCCTGCGGGGTGGCGACCGGGGCGTTTTGCGTTTTCCCCCCGGCTTTCAGGAAGGCTTCCGCCTGCATGGTTTCCGGTACGCGTTTCACCACAACCTCAACGCCGTCAACCCTGTTTGCACCTTCTGCTACCGCGTGAGCCATGGTTTCAATGTGTCCATACATGGAATAATAGAGCACCAGAACTTTTGCCATTTTGCTTCACTCCTCGTTGGTTTCTCTGACAGCGGATCGCTGCGCTCTTTTAAAGATATGCCATCACGGCCAGACTGCAAAAATGAACGCCATTTATTTGATTTATAACAACATGAGTAGAAAAATGGCTTTGTAGCAAAATGATACAACTTTCCAGGCGCGGATTTTTAAAATGATAAGAATGGCTTATGCATCCACGCCGCGTCATCTCACCCTAAAGACTGAGATCATGTTGCAGGATATTACCTCTGGCTTGCCGGACAGCCTCAGTCCACTAAGCTTAGTTTCACGCGGCACAGATACAGGCGTTGTCCTTGCGCCGCGAGGTGAAAGAATCCTCTTTTACTGAATGCAATATGATGTCTAATGTTTCACACTCTGGAGGTTAGAGATGGCAAACCATCGTGGTGGTTCAGGTAATTTCGCTGAAGACCGTGAAAGAGCATCAGAAGCAGGTCGTAAAGGTGGCCAGCACAGCGGGGGCAATTTTAAAAATGACCCTCAGCGCGCATCAGAAGCTGGTAAAAAAGGGGGGAAAAACAGCCACGGCAGCAGTAAGTAATACGCCGGGTTGAACCTCTGCCGCCGGGATCTCCCGGCGGTTTTTTATTTCTGCAACATTGAACTGTAACTAAAGGCAACGCACACTACAGAATTGTTTTCTCTTTCTGGTGCCGCATGTCTGTCTCACGCTTCAAATTCTCCGTTAAACCGCAGGAAGCCATCCTCATTCTCATCACCATGTTCTGGGGTGGGACGTTTCTGGCCGTTCAGTACGCGGTGACACTCAGCGATCCGTTCTTTTTTGTTGGTCTGCGCTTTGCGACGGCGGCGCTTGCCGTGGGGCTAATTTCGCTTAAAACGCTTAGGGGGCTGACGCTGAAAGAGCTTAAGGCCGGCGTGGCGATTGGGGTGGCGATAGCGATGGGCTACAGCCTCCAGACGTGGGGATTGCAGACCATCTCCAGCAGCAAATCCGCATTTATCACCGCCATGTATGTGCCCCTGGTGCCGCTGCTGCAGTGGCTGTGCCTGGGTCGGCTGCCGGGGATGATGTCCTGTATTGGCATCGTGCTGGCGTTTATCGGTCTGATTTTGCTGGCCGGGCCGGAAAACAATCTTCTGGCGCTGGGGCCGGGCGAAATCATTACCCTGATTGGGGCGATCGCCATTGCGGCGGAAATTATTCTGATTAGCGCCTGGGCGGGCAAGGTCGACGTCAAACGCGTAACGGTGGTGCAGCTCGCGACGGCGTCTCTGGTGGCCTTTGCGACGATGGTTCCGGCAGGGGAGTCCGTGCCGCAGATGTCCACCGGTCTGGTGGTAGTCGCACTGGGACTGGGTATCTTCAGCGCCATTATCCAGGTCACCATGAACTGGGCGCAGCGCAGTGTCTCGCCGACGCGGGCAACGGTGATCTACACCGGTGAGCCGGTCTGGGCAGGCATTTTCGGGCGACTCGCCGGCGAGCGTTTGCCGCTGCTGGCCCTGGTGGGCGCGGCGTTTATTGTCGCCGGGGTGCTGGTGAGCGAGCTGAAGCTCAAGCGGAAGAAAAACGCGCTGCCAGAAGATGACAGCGCGACGTTAAATCACGAATCCTGATGTACAACCTCGCCCTGCGGCGCAGCGGCCATCCGGCGGCTCAGCAGGGCGTTAAGCAGGATCGCGCCGAAGGTCGCGGTGCCAATCCCGCCGATCGTAAACCCGCCCAGCGTCAGGGCAAAATCGCCTGCGCCCAGCACCAGCGTGACGGCCACCATAATCAGGTTGCCGTTCTGGCTGAGATCGACCCGATGCTGCACCCAGATACGCGCGCCAGCCACGGCGATCAGCCCAAACACCACGATTGAGGCCCCGCCGATGACCGGTGACGGAATGGTGTGGATCAGCGCGCCGAACTTCGGCGAGAAGCCGAGCAGCATCGCCATCACCGCCGCCGCCACGAAAACCAGCGTCGAATAGACTTTGGTTACCGCCATCACGCCGATGTTTTCGGCATAGGTGGTGACGCCGCTGCCGCCCACGGAACCGGAGAGCATGGTCGCCAGCCCGTCGCCGACGAAAGCGCGGCCCATGTACGGATCCATACTGCGCCCGGTCATCCCCGCGACCGCCTTCAGGTGGCCCAGATTTTCCGCCACCAGGATCACCGCCACCGGTGCGATAAGCATCATCGCCTGGGTGTTAAAGGTGGGCGAGGTCACCTTCGGCAGACCGAACCAGGCGGCCTGATGCAGCAGCGTAAAATCAACCGGCTTGCCGAGACCAAAAACGTTCGCCAGCAGGGCATACACCAGACAGGCAACAATCAGCCCGACCAGGATCAGCAGCCGCTGGATCATGCCTCGCGTAAACACCGCCACCAGGCCGATGCACAGCACGGTCACGACGGCCATCCAGCTTTCAAACGGCGAGCCGGAGACGCTTTTCACCGCAATCGGCGCAAGGTTGAGGCCAATCGCCATCACCACCGCGCCGGTGACAACTGGAGGCATCATGCGTTCGATCCACCGCGTGCCGATCTTCATTACCACCAGACCTATCAGGGTATACACCAGACCGCAGGCGATGATGCCGCCGAGGGCCACGCTCAGGTTGGGGTTGATTCCCTGGCCGTTAAACCCGGTGGTGGCGATCACCACGCCGACAAAGGCGGCGCTTGATCCCAGATAGCTGGGCACGCGCCCGCCGGTGACAAAAAAGAACAGCAGGGTACCGATACCCGACATCAGAATAGAGAGGTTGGGATCCAGTCCCATCAGCATCGGCATCAATACCGTGGCGCCAAACATGGCGACCGCGTGCTGGACGCCCATCACCATCGTCTGCCCGAGCGGGAGTCGTTCATCCGGCGCGACCACGCCAGCTTCTGTGGAGGTCGATTTCAACTGCCAGTGGGGAAATCCGAACATGGTCTGTCTCCTTAAAGCGGGTTAACAGGCGGGTCGCATAAGCGCGTGGTAGCCGCGGTCAAACCACACCAGGCCTTGCGGCGCGGGGTGGCGAATAATCGAAACGATGTCGCAAAAAAGAATGTCGTGCGTACCGACGCTCACCACCTGGCTGATCCGGCAGTCAAACGAGGCCAGCGCCTCCTCCAGGCGCGGACAGCCCGTGTCGCCCGTTTGCCAGCGGGCGGCGGCGAAGCGTTCTTCCATCGGCGTTTTGCCGCCAAACAGGTTTGAGAGCGGCTCCTGTCCGGCGCTGAGGGTATTGACGCACAGGGTGCGGTTCTCGCTGAACGTCGGCCAGACGGACGCGCCGCGGTTCAGGCACACCAGCAGGGTGGGCGGTGAATCCGTGACGCTGCACACCGCGCTGGCGGTGAAGCCTGCCATCCCCGCCGGGCCGTCGGTGGTGATGATATTCACCGCCGCGCCAACGCAGGCCATAGCATCGCGAAAGGTTTGTTTATCCGGTGTCGTCATCATCGCTCCTTACGCCAGCCCGCAGGCATCGTCGAAGGTCAGGCGCGGCAGGCGCCCGTAAAGTTTGCCCGGGTCGCCGTAGCCAATGTTGATCAGCAGGTTGCTTTTAAGCGTCGTGCCGGTGAAAAAAGCCTCGTCGACCTTTTGGCGGTCAAAGCCCGACATCGGGCCGGTATCCAGCCCCAGCGCGCGACAGGCGAAAATCATGTAGGCGGCCTGCAGCGAGCTGTTGCGAAAGGCGGTCTCTTCCGCCAGCGCGGGGCTTGCGGTAAACCAGCTTCGGGCATCGCCGTGCGGGAACAGTTCAGGCAGGCGCTCGTAGAATTCACCGTCCCAGGCGACAATCGCCGTGACCGGAGCGGTAAGCGTTTTCTCCAGGTTGCCGCTGGAGAGCGCCGGGCGCAGCTTCTCTTTTCCCTCAGCGCTTCGCACAAACACAATCCGCGCCGGGGAGCAGTTGGCGGACGTGGGCCCCCATTTCATCAGGTCGTAGATTTCGCGCAGCGTCTCGTCGCTGACGGCAATATCCTGCCAGCCGTTATGGGTGCGGGCGCTGGTGAACAGCGTTTCCAGCGCGGCGGGGGTAATGGCTTCGCTCATTAAAGCTCCTTATAAAGCGGGTTCAGGGCTGTGCAGCAGGCTGGCCAGCCCGTTCAGCAGCAGGGTGTTAAAGGCGTCCGGCTCGGTGACGTTGCAGGCATGCCCGCCCTGGCGCATCACCGCGCTGTGGCTGTTCGGGATCGCTGCCTGCAGCTCAGACGAGCAGACAGAGGGCACCAGCATGTCGTCGGCGGAACAGATGATCTGGACCGGGCAGCGGATGCGCGCCGCATGGCGGCTGAAGTCGGCCTTTTTCAGAGCGCTGAGCCTGTGCAGCAGGTTGGCTTTTCCCTGAAAATGGGCCAGCGCCAGCGCTTCTTCGGCCTCCAGGCGGGGCGCGCGAGCGGCCATCCAGTCTGCCGGGTAGAGAAACAGCGGCTGCGCCTCAACCCACGCCTGTGGGCCACCGTAATGCAGCAGGCGCTCGCGGATCTGAAAGCAGCGGCGGGTGTGGGCATTGAGGGTCAGCCAGCCGTTGACGCACACCAGCGCGGTGAGGGCGTCGGGCCTGTCGAGGGCCAGCTGCAGGCCGACCAGCGCCCCCAACGCGTGGCCGACGACGCTGTAGCGTGCAATTCCGGCCTCAGCCAGCGCCTGGTCCAGTTCGTCCGCCATCTCTGCAAGGCTGTACCCTTCCGGCAGGACGTCGGGGTTATTGCCCGTTCCACGCTGGTCATAGCACACCACCTGATATTCCGGCTCCAGCGCGGCCAGCTGTGGCAGCCAGTAGCTGCCGCTGCCGCCGAGACCGGCAATAAGGACCACCACGGGTGCACCCTCATACGGGGACTGTGAGACGGAGAGTTTCATGGCCGCCTCACTTCGCGATGTGCGCAACGGTGGCGATCTCAACCAGCGCCTCCGGCTTCACCAGGCCGCACTGAATGCAGAACCGGGCCGGCTTATCGCCGGGGAAGAACTCCGCGTAGATTTCGTTAATCGCGGCGTAGTTTTTCCAGTCGGTGATAAAGATGCTGTTGAAGGTCACATCCTCCATCGTGCCACCCGCCGTTTCGATCACGGTTTTGATCGTCTCCAGCACGTGGCGGGTTTGCGCCTTTGGGTCGTTGATAAACACCACGTTGTTGTCTTTATCAAACGGCAGCGTGCCTGAGACATACACCACGCCGTCGGCAAGGGTGCCGGGGACAAACGGGGCGATGGGCGTGCTGGTGCCCGGCGGGATGATTACGGATTTCGGCATCAGATGTCTCCTCAGGCGATACGGGCGAGCGGGGGATTCAGGGCGTCGCAGAACTCGGCGACGCTGCTGACCCAGCCAAAAAAGGTTTCGATATTGAACAGGGCCGCCTTCTGGGCGAATTCCGGCCCGGCCTGATGGGTCGCGTCTTCCAGCACCACGCCAAAATACTCGAGGAAAAAGCCGTCGCGCAGGGTCGACTCCACGCAGACGTTGGTGGCAATGCCGGTGAAGACCAGGTGGCGAATGCCCCGGCTGCGCAGCAGGCTGTCGAGCGGCGTGTTGAAAAAGCCGCTGTAGCGCGGTTTGGGCAGGACGATATCACCCGCCTGCGGGACCAGCTCATCCACCAGCTGATAATCCCAGCCGCCTTTCGTCAGCAGCTTGCCCTGCAGTTCGGGCCGTTTACGCATGGTTTTCAAGGCGTTCGACTTGTGGAAGTTGGGCGAGCCGGGGCCGCCGGCCTCGACGTACTGCTCGTCCCAGCCGTTCTGGAACCAGATGATGAGCATGCCCGCGGCGCGCGCGGCGGCGACGGCGGTTTTAATGTTCTCGATAACCGGTCTGGTCGCGGAGACGTCGAAGCCCGCCAGATCAAGATAACCACCGGGGCTGGCGTAGGCGTTTTGCATGTCCACCACGATCAGCGCGCTCTGCTCCGGCGCAAAGGTGATGGCTTCCGGGCGTGCGTTAAGGGTCGTCATTACGCCACCTCCTTCGTGACGGCAGGAATGTGGGCGCGGCACTGCATCAGCGGCTGGATGCGCTCGCCGAAGGTTTCCACGCCGGTGAGGAAGTCATCGAAGGTCAGCAGGACGCCTTCCGCGCCGGGGACGGCCGCCACTTCGTCGAGCATTCTGGCAACGCTGGCGTACGAGCCGACCAGCGTGCCCATGTTGATATTGACGGCAGAGGTCGGGTCGGCCATCTGGCGCACGTTTGTGTCTGCGCCGGAGCGGGTATCCTTCTGGCTCTGCTCGGTAAGCCAGCTCAGGGCCTCCTCGTCGGCGCCGTCCTTATAGCGCTCCCATTTCGCGCGCGCGGCGTCGTCGGTTTCGTCTGCTATCACCATGAACAGCACGTAGGAGCCCACGTCGCGCCCGGTTTTGTCGGCGGCCTCTTTCATGCGAGCGGCGGTCGGGGCGAATGCGGCAGGCGTGTTAACGCCTTTACCGAAGCAGAAGTTGAAGTCGGCATATTTGGCGGAGAATTCCATCCCCGCGTCGCTCTGTCCGGCGCAAATCACCTTCATCGGCACCGACGGCTGCGGGCTGACGCGACAGTCGTTCATGGTGAAGAAGTCACCCTTAAAATCGCTTTTGCCGGTACCCCACAGATCGCGCAGAACCTGCACGTATTCGGTCAGGTAGTCGTAGCGACGCGAGAAGTAATCGTCACCCGGCCAGAGCCCCATCTGCTCGTACTCGGGTTTTTGCCAGCCGGTAACCAGGTTGACGCCAAAGCGTCCGCCTGAGATGGAGTCAATGGTGGAGGCCATGCGCGCGACGATCGCCGGGGGCAGGGTAAGCGTGGCGGCGGTGGCGTAGATCTGGATCCGCGAGGTGACCGCGGCCAGTCCGGCCATCAGGGTGAAGGACTCCAGGTTGTGATCCCAGAATTCGGTTTTGCCGCCAAAGCCGCGCAGCTTGATCATCGAAAGCGCAAAGTCGAAATGGTAGTGCTCCGCTTTCTGCACGATGGCTTTATTGAGCTCAAAGGTCGGCATGTATTGCGGTGCAGTGGTCGAGATAAGCCAGCCGTTGTTGCCGATGGGTACAAATATGCCAATTTTCATCACGAACCTCTCTTCATTACGTCGCAGGTGTAACGGTGATTTTGCAAAGGCAGTGCCAGTTTTGAAAATGGCAGTGTTATTAGTGTGTTAATCAGAAGTTGGTGGATTGATGCAGCTAAATGTGGACTAACTGGTCAAAAACATTGCACAGAAAACAGGCATTCATGCGCGATCGGAGTGCAGGATGTCGTGGTGAGACGGGGGTTTTGCTATGCTGAGGGCAACGCAGAATAAGGAGAGCGGGAATGACACAAGGCGCAGTGAAAACACCAGGTAAACGTTCGCAGGCGGTGAGCGCCAAGAAGCAGGCGATCCTCAGCGCGGCGCTGGAGACGTTTTCGCAGTTTGGCATTCACGGCACGCGCCTGGAGCAGGTGGCGGAGCAGTCCGGGGTATCCAAAACCAATCTGCTCTACTATTACCCGTCGAAAGAGGCGCTGTATGTCGCGGTGATGCAGCAGATCCTCGATATCTGGCTGGCGCCGCTGAAAGCGTTTCGCGAAGAGCTGGCCCCGCTGGTAGCGATCAAGGAGTACATTCGCCTGAAGCTGGAGGTGTCGCGCGATTACCCGCAGGCATCAAGGCTGTTTTGTCTTGAGATGCTGCAGGGCGCGCCGCTGTTGCAGGCGGAGCTGACCGGAGATTTAAAACAGCTGGTGGACGACAAGTCGGCCATTATCGCCGGATGGGTTGCCAGCGGAAAGCTGGCCCCGGTAGATCCGCATCATTTGATCTTTATGATTTGGGCCTCCACCCAGCATTACGCTGACTTTGCGGCCCAGGTCGAGGCGGTGACCGGAAAAACGCTCCAGGACGAAGCGTTTTTCCACAGCACCCTGGAAAACGTGCAGCGGATGATTATTGAAGGGATCCGCTTACGTTAGTTTGCCGGCGGGAGAGGGCAGCTTAAGTCGCCCTCTTCACACTGCATCAGCGAGGCCAGAAACGCTTCGCGCTCCACGGTTTTTTCCGCCAGGCACTGGTTAACAATCATTGGCTGAACGCTCCCGCCTTCCGTACCCGAACCGATAAACGCGCAGTCCGCATCGCGCAGGGTAATCCACGCCTGCTGCGCTTTTTTCAGCAGATCTCGCTGAGGGTCTGCCGCACGCTTAACGGCCGCCTGGTACGTCTGGTTGAGCTTTTTATCGGCAGCCTGGTACTGCTGCGCGCTACAGGTATTCAGTTCAAGCTGGGTGGTCGCTTTGTCGCACTCGTCGGCCAGCGCGCTGGCGCTCAGCAGCAGCGCTGCACAGGCGATAAGATATCGTTTCATATATTCCCCAATAAAATAAGGCTCCGTCTCCGGAGCCTTATTAGCACAGCGTTAACCTATTGTCATCAGACTGGCGTTACCGCCCGCCGCCGCGGTGTTGACGCTGAGCGAGCGCTCCACGTACAGACGCTCCAGCAGCAGGTTGGTTTCCCCGCGCGCAAAGCCCTGCACCGAAACAATCGCCCCGCTGCGGGCCGCAACCTGCTCGCACAGCTCGCGGAGCTGATCGGAATCACCGTGGTAGATCACCGCATCAAACGGCTGGGTCAGCAGGATATCGGCTTTCGCAAAGCGAATGCGGGCCGAGACCGCCTTCGGCAGCTGTTTGGCGAGATCGCGATGCAGAGCATCTTCCGGCCACAGCACTTCACAGCCGGTTGCCATGGCGGCGGCCAGCTGTACCAGCGCGTCCTGCTCGTTATCCGCCACGCACAGCACGCGCTCGCGCGGCATCAGCGTCCAGGTGTTGCGCTCGCCGGTTGGTCCCGGAAGCAGACGCTGCGTACCGGCCTGCGCCAGCTCGCCGTACTGCTGTGCGACAGCACGCAGTTCAGGACGTTTTTCCGCCCAGGCGATCAGCGCCTCCAGCGGCTGGGTCAGTACGGTTTTCAGCTGTGCATCGACCGGATACTCCGCATCCTGGCGAGCCAGGGTGACGCCCAGCGCGTTCTCCGGACGGTTCGCCAGCAGACGGTACAGGTAGAGCGGACCGCCCGCTTTCGGACCAGTGCCGGAAAGGCCTTCACCGCCGAACGGCTGTACGCCCACGACCGCGCCAACCATGTTGCGGTTAACGTACAGGTTGCCCACTTTGGCGCTGCCGGTCACCTGCGCGATGGTCTCGTCGATACGGGTATGCACGCCGAGCGTCAGGCCATAGCCGGAGGCGTTGATCTGCTCAACCAGCTCGTTGAGGTTGTTACGGTTGTAGCGCACCACGTGCAGTACCGGACCGAAGACCTCTTTTTTCAGCTCGTCGAAGCTTGCCAGCTCAATCAGCGTTGGTGGCACAAAGGTGCCGGTCCGCCACTCGCGGGCGTCTTCGCTGTTGTCTCGCACCGCCTGGAACACCGGGCGGCCTTTCGCGCGCATGGCCTGAATGTGGTTTTCAATATTGGCTTTGGCTTCCGCGTCGATCACCGGCCCGATGTCGGTGGTGAGACGGCCCGGGTTGCCCATGCGGCATTCGGCCATCGCGCCGCGCAGCATCTTCAGCGTGTGGTCCGCCACGTCATCCTGCAGGCACAGCACGCGCAGGGCGGAGCAGCGCTGACCGGCGCTGTCGAAGGCGGAGGCCAGTACGTCAACCACCACCTGCTCGGTGAGGGCGGAGGAGTCAACGATCATGGCGTTCATGCCGCCGGTTTCCGCGATGAGCGGAGTAGGACGACCCTGCGCATCCAGACGGGTGGCAATGTTGCGCTGCAGCAGCGAGGCCACTTCGGTCGAACCAGTAAACATCACGCCGCGTACGCGGTTATCGGAGGTCAGTTTGGCGCCCACGGTTTCACCGCGGCCCGGCAGCAGCTGGACCACGCCCGCCGGTACGCCTGCCTCCAGAAGAATGTTGATGCCCTGCGCGGCAATCAGCGGGGTCTGCTCCGCCGGTTTTGCCAGCACGCTGTTGCCTGCGGCCAGGGCGGCGGCAATCTGGCCGGTGAAGATCGCCAGCGGGAAGTTCCACGGGCTGATACAGACGACCGGACCCAGCGGACGGTGGGTTTCGTTATCGAAATCATCGCGCACCTGACCGGCGTAGTAGTGCAGGAAGTCGACGGCCTCGCGTACTTCGGCGATGGCGTTGCTGAAGGTTTTACCCGCTTCGCGCACCAGAATGCCGATGAGCGACTGCATCTGATCTTCCATCAGCACCGCCGCGCGTTCCAGAATGGCGGCGCGCTCCTGCGGCGGCGTGGCGAACCAGATAGGGGCGTTATTCACCGCGCTGTCCAGCGCCTGATCCACTTCCGCTTCTGTCGCTTCACGCACGTAGCCGACGATATCTTTTGGCTCTGCCGGGTTGATGACCGGCTGCATGTCGCCGTCATCAACGGGCTGTTCCAGCATCGGTTTGGCCTGCCACTTCTGCAGCGCGCTGTTGAGCAGGGCAGAGGAGAGGGACGCCAGACGGTGTTCGTTGGCGAGATCCAGACCCGCCGAGTTGACCCGGCCTTTGCCGTATAGCTCGCGCGGCAGGGCAATTTTCGGATGCGGCAGACCAATCTGGCCTTCCTGCGCGGCCATCTTCTCAACGGCCTGTACCGGGTCGGCCACCAGCTCGTCCAGCGGCAGCGTGGTGTCGGCGATGCGGTTAACAAAGGAGGTGTTCGCGCCGTTTTCCAGCAGACGACGAACCAGGTACGCCAGCAGGGTTTCGTGCGTGCCCACCGGAGCATAGATACGGCACGGGCGGTTCAGCTTGCCGTCCGCCACTTTACCGGTCACCTGCTCGTAAAGCGGTTCACCCATGCCGTGCAGACACTGGAACTCGTACTGGCCCGGATAGTAGTTTTGCCCGGCAAGACTGTAGATCGCCGCCAGGGTGTGTGCGTTGTGGGTAGCGAACTGCGGATAAATCAGGTTCGGCACGCCGAGCAGCTTTTTCGCGCAGGCGAGGTAAGAGACGTCGGTGTAAACCTTACGGGTATAGACCGGATAGCCTTCCAGCCCTTCCATCTGGGCGCGTTTGATTTCGCTATCCCAGTAGGCGCCTTTCACCAGGCGGATCATCAGGCGACGACGGCTGCGGCTGGCCAGGTCAATCAGGTAATCAATGACGAACGGACAACGCTTCTGGTAGGCCTGGATAACGAAGCCAATCCCGTTCCAGCCTGCCAGCTCCGGCTCGAAGCACAGTTTTTCCAGCAGATCGAGGGAGATCTCCAGACGGTCGGCCTCTTCGGCGTCGATGTTAATGCCGATGTCATACTGGCGCGCCAGCAGGGTCAGTGACTTCAGGCGCGGATAGAGCTCTTCCATCACCCGGTCATACTGCGCGCGGCTGTAGCGCGGGTGCAGTGCGGAGAGCTTTATCGAGATGCCCGGGCCTTCATAAATACCGCGACCGTTGGACGCTTTACCGATGGCGTGGATCGCCTGCTGGTAAGAAACCATGTAGGCCTGCGCGTCGGCGGCGGTCAGGGCCGCTTCACCGAGCATGTCGTACGAATAGCGGAAACCTTTTTCTTCCAGCTTGCGGGCGTTCGCCAGCGCTTCGGCAATAGTTTCTCCGGTCACAAACTGTTCGCCCATCAGACGCATCGCCATGTCCACGCCTTTGCGAATCAGCGGCTCGCCGCTCTTGCCGATGATGCGGTTCAGGGAGCGTGACAGGTTGGCTTCGTTATGGGTCGAAACCAGTTTGCCGGTAAACAGCAGGCCCCAGGTTGCCGCGTTAACGAACAGCGACGGGCTGCGGCCAATGTGCGAATGCCAGTTGCCGTTGCTGATCTTGTCGCGGATCAGCGCGTCGCGGGTGGCTTTATCCGGAATACGCAGCAGCGCTTCCGCCAGGCACATCAGCGCCACGCCTTCCTGAGAGGAGAGGGAGAACTCCTGCAGCAAACCCTGAACCATTCCGGCGCGGCCGGTGGCGGTTTTCTGGTTGCGCAGCTTGTCGGCTAACTGATACGCCAGGCTGTGCGCCTGTGCGGCAATGGCTTCCGGCAGGCGAGCCTGCTCCAGCAGCATCGGCACGGCGTCGGTTTCGGCGCGGCGGTAGGCGCCGGTAATGGCGGCGCGGCTGACGGACTGCGGCAGGATCTGCTCGGCAAATTCAAGGAACGGCTGATGGCTTTCGTCGCCAGCGGCCGGCGCGTCCTCGCTTTCATTGGCGGCGCCGGCGAGCAGGGCAGGCAGCTCCGGCAGGCCCTCGTCGCTCTCGAGTCTTTCGAGATAGTTAAAAATCGCCTGCTTAATTAACCAGTGCGGCGTGCGGTCAATGCGGGTTGCTGCGGTCTTAATCCGTTCGCGGGTCGCGTCATCCAGCTTAACCCCCATGGTGGTCATACCCATGCCAAAGCTCCTGTTGTTCTGTAATAGCGTTCTGTAGATAGCGTGAAATATCCTCCATGTTGCAACTTTGTGCAACCGTGTTAAATGTGACCTGGTTTGCAACCCAGAAAATGAATGGATTGTTAACGAATGGTTAGCTGGAAAAACGTGCTGGCTTTGTAGCGGAAAGCCTGGTTTTATGCGGAAGTTAACACTTTTCAAAGGTGCAACCCGTAAAAGCGTGAGCGAGTGCAACCTATAGGAAACTCGTATCAAACCGGGGATGAAATTGATGTAAATGCAGTGTTAAATCGTTTGTCAGCGGAGGGCGCATACGGCAGGATAGCGCGCCCAACCGAAACACAAGATACCGTCACCTCGTTCCGGTGATCATATAACAAGGCAACCCGGACGGTTGTCGCTCGACACTTTTGGAGAATTTGAATGGCTATTAGCACACCGATGCTGGTGACATTTCTCGTTTATATTTTTGGCATGATCCTGATAGGGTTTTTGGCGTGGCGTTCTACAAAGAACTTTGACGACTACATTCTGGGCGGACGCAGTTTAGGCCCGATGGTGACCGCACTCTCTGCGGGCGCATCCGACATGAGCGGCTGGCTGCTGATGGGGCTGCCCGGTGCGATTTTCATCTCCGGTATCTCGGAAAGCTGGATCGCCATCGGTTTGACCGTCGGCGCGTGGATCAACTGGAAGCTGGTGGCAGGCCGTCTGCGCGTGCATACCGAAGCCAACAACAACGCCCTGACGCTGCCGGATTACTTCACCGGACGTTTTGAAGATAACAGCCGCATCCTGCGTATTATCTCTGCGGTGGTTATCCTGCTGTTCTTCACCATCTACTGCGCCTCCGGCATCGTGGCCGGCGCGCGCCTGTTCGAAAGCACCTTCGGCATGAGCTACGAAACCGCCCTGTGGGCCGGTGCCGCGGCGACCATTCTCTATACCTTCGTGGGCGGGTTCCTGGCGGTAAGCTGGACCGACACCGTGCAGGCGAGCCTGATGATCTTCGCCCTGATCCTGACCCCGGTGATTGTGATTTTCACCGTTGGCGGCTTTGGCGAATCGCTGGAAGTGATCAAGCAGAAGAGCATTGAAAACGTCGACATGCTGAAAGGGCTGAACTTCGTGGCCATCGTCTCTCTGATGGGCTGGGGTCTGGGCTACTTCGGTCAGCCGCACATTCTGGCGCGCTTTATGGCGGCGGATTCTCACCACACCATCGTACATGCCCGTCGCATCAGTATGACGTGGATGATCCTGTGTCTGGCGGGTGCGTGCGCTGTTGGCTTCTTCGGTATCGCCTACTTCAACAACAACCCGGCGCAGGCGGGCGCGGTGAACCAGAACGCCGAACGCGTGTTTATCGAGCTGGCGCAGATTCTGTTTAACCCGTGGATTGCCGGTATTCTGCTCTCCGCGATCCTGGCGGCGGTGATGTCCACCCTGAGCTGCCAGCTGCTGGTTTGCTCCAGTGCGATCACCGAAGACCTCTATAAGGCCTTCCTGCGTAAAAACGCAAGCCAGAAAGAGCTGGTGTGGGTCGGGCGCTTCATGGTGCTGGCGGTTGCGCTGGTGGCGATTGCGCTGGCGGCTAACCCGGAGAACCGCGTGCTGGGTCTTGTTAGCTACGCGTGGGCGGGCTTCGGTGCGGCATTTGGTCCGGTCGTCCTGTTCTCCGTCATGTGGTCCCGTATGACCCGTAACGGCGCGCTGGCGGGGATGATTATCGGTGCGGTGACCGTTATCGTATGGAAACAGTTCGCCTGGCTGGGCCTGTACGAAATCATTCCTGGCTTCATCTTCGGCAGCATCGGTATCGTGGTGTTTAGCCTGCTGGGTAAAGCGCCGTCTGCCTCCATGCAGAAACGCTTTGCGGAAGCCGACGCGCATTACCACACTGCGCCGCCGTCTAAGCTTCAGGCAGAATAACTTTTCTCGCTGCACAATACAGGCCGGGTGAGCGTAAGCGCACCCGGCTTTTTTCTTGCCAAAATCCGTAATTTCCTGTGATATCCATGTGCTTATAACAATGAGGATAGCGAAGCATGACAATCAAAACAGGGTTAATGGCGGCGGCATTATTGATGCTGGCGGGCTGCAACGCGCCATCGCAGCACGCTGCGGTGGAGACCTGCAAAGCGGATAACCAGATGCAGCAAACCACGCTCTATTTCGGCTTAAATCGTCCTGCCGGGGCCCAGATAACCAGCAACGAGTGGCAGCAGTTTGTTGACCAGGACGTGACGCCGCGCTTTCGCGATGGCTTAACGGTGTTTGACGCGCGCGGGCAGTGGCTGGGCAACGACGGGAAAGTGGCGCGCGAGCCGAGCAAGGCGCTGATGCTGATCCATGGAAAAGATGCGCAGAGCGAGAAGAACATCGAAGCGTTGCGCGGGATTTATAAGTCACGCTTCGCGCAGGAGTCGGTGATGCGTGTCGACCAGCCGGTGTGCGTGCAGTTTTAATGAAAACGGCGGGAATTCCCGCCGTTGTTGTTTTGTAGGCCGTGTAAGCGAAGCGCCACCCGGCAAAAACACTTACAACACCAACCCCGCAAAGCTCGCCGACAGTAAACTTACCAGCGTTGCTCCATACACCAGACGCAGACCGAAACGCGACACCACGTTCCCCTGCTGCTCGTTAAGACCCTTAATCGCTCCGGCCACAATGCCGATGGATGCGAAGTTCGCGAACGACACCAGGAAGACGGATAAAATCCCTAGCCCGCGCGGGGACATCTGATGAGCGATTTTTTGCAGCTCAATCATCGCCACAAATTCATTCGCCACCAGCTTGGTCGCCATAATACTGCCCGCGTTCAGGGCGTCACCCAGCGGAATACCCACCAGCCACGCCAGGGGATAAAATACATAGCCCAGAATCTGCTGGAAACTCATGCCAAATACGCTGGAGAAGAGGGCATTAACGGCGCTAATAAGCGCGATAAAGCCAATCAGCATCGCCAGAATAATCATCGCCACTTTAAAACCGGCCAGAATATACTCGCCGAGCATTTCGAAGAAGCTCTGCGATTCATGCAGTTTTTCCAGCTTGATATCCGGCTCCGCTTCCGGGCGTGCCGGGTTGATGACCGAAAGAATAATAAAGGTGCTGAACATGTTCAGAATCAGCGCCGCGACGACAAATTTAGCATCGAGCATGGTCATATACGCCCCGACAATCGACAGGGAGACCGTCGACATCGCCGTGGCTGCCATGGTGAAGAGACGACGGGAAGAGAGATCCCCCAGCACGCCCTTGTAGGCAATGAAGTTTTCCGACTGGCCGAGTATCAGCGAGCTAACCGCGTTAAAGGATTCCAGCTTACCCATGCCGTTCAGTTTCGACAGCAGCGTACCGATCACCCGAATAAAAATCGGCAGGATCCGCCAGTGCTGAAGAATACCAATCAGCGCGGAAATAAAAATAATTGGGCAAAGCACGCCGAGGAAAATGAACGCCAGCCCTTTTTCACCCATACCGCCAAAGACGAAATTGGTGCCTTCGCCAGCAAATTTGAGCAGTGACTCAAAAAATCCCGAGACGTATTTAATCAGGAATAACCCGCTTTCGGCGTGCAGGAAAAAGAACGCCAGGGCAATTTCAATGACAATCAGCTGTAAAACAAAACGAATGCGAATTTTTCGGCGGTCGAAACTTACCAGCCAGGCAAGCGCGAGAATAATAACCAGCGCCAGCAGGAAATGGACAATTTTAAACATAATTTATTTTCACCAGGTGTTTGAGGCGGATATTTAGCCACAGCCCTGAATCAGCGTAAATGGGCATTTTCGTTATAACTTATAAAGTTGAACGTAACGTATGTAACTATTATCAGGCTGGGCGTTTACAACTCGTCATCAAAACACCGCACATTTCGCTTGTTTTTCTTTTCGCCGTAATGATAATCACTATCACAAGAATTTACCTTTCTTTGCATCAGTTGACCGCGATAAACATTTAAGGTGTCGGCATGTTTGTTCCATTTCTCATTATGTTACGTGAAGGGCTCGAAGCCGCCCTTATCGTGAGCCTCATCGCCAGTTATCTGAAGCGAACCCAGCGCGGACGCTGGATTGGCGTCATGTGGGTCGGGGTATTCCTTGCCGCGGCGCTCTGCCTGGGCCTCGGTATCCTCATCAACGAAACCACCGGCGAGTTCCCGCAGAAAGAGCAGGAGCTGTTTAAGGTATCGTCGCCGTGATTGCGGTGGTGATCCTCACCTGGATGGTGTTCTGGATGCGTAAAGTCTCGCGTAACGTGAAGGTGCAGCTGGAGCAGGCGGTGGACAATGCCCTGCAGAAGGGGAACAACCACGGCTGGGCGCTCATTATGATGGTCTTTTTCGCCGTCGCGCGTGAAGGCCTGGAGTCTGTTTTCTTCCTGCTGGCGGCGTTTCAGCAGGATGTGGGGATCTGGCCGCCGCTCGGGGCCATGCTGGGTCTCGCCACGGCCGTGGTGCTTGGTTTCCTGCTGTACTGGGGCGGTATCCGCCTGAACCTGGGCGCGTTCTTCAAGTGGACCAGTCTGTTTATTCTGCTGGTGGCGGCGGGTCTGGCGGCAGGGGCGATTCGCGCCTTCCATGAAGCGGGCCTGTGGAACCACTTCCAGGACGTCGCGTTCGACCTTAGCAACGTGCTCTCCACGCACTCTCTGACCGGCACCCTGCTCGAAGGTATCTTCGGCTATCAGGAAACGCCGAGCGTCAGCGAAGTGGCGATTTACTTTATCTATCTGGTTCCGGCGCTGGTGCTGTTCGCAATGCCGCCGCGTACCGGCACGCAGGCGTCTCGCGTTACGCCATAATAGTTGGTTTAGTTACAACATACTTTTTAAAGGGAAGAGTCATGGCAATTCAGTTCCGTCGTAGTGCGTTATGCGCAGGCATTGCCGCGCTGTTCGCTTCTGCATTCTCCGCCTGGGGCGCGGATGTTCCTCAGGTTAAAGTCACCGTTAATGATAAGCAGTGTGAGCCGATGACCCTCACGGTGAACAGCGGCAAAACCCAGTTTATTATTCAGAACCACAGCCAGAAGGCGCTGGAATGGGAGATCCTGAAAGGCGTTCTGGTGGTGGAAGAGCGTGAAAATATCGCTCCTGGCTTCAGCCAGAAGATGACCGCCAACCTGCAGCCGGGCGAGTATGAGATGACCTGCGGCCTGCTGACCAACCCTAAAGGGAAGCTGATCGTCAAAGGTGAAGCGACGGCCGATGCGGCGAAAGGCGCTGCGGTACTGAGCCTGGGCGATGCGATTACCGCGTATAAAACCTATGTCACGAAAGAGACGGCGGATCTGGCGGCGGCAACCAAAGCCTTTACCGATGCGGTGAAGGCCGGTGACATCGAAAAAGCGAAATCCCTCTATGCGCCAACACGTCAGCACTACGAGCGTATCGAGCCGATCGCCGAGCTGTTCTCTGACCTTGATGGCAGCATCGACGCCCGCGAAGATGATTTCGAGCAGAAGGCCGCCGATCCGAAATTCACCGGTTTCCACCGTCTGGAAAAAGCCCTGTTTGGCGACAACTCCACCAAAGGGATGGAGAAATACGCTGAGCAGCTGAACGGCGACGTGCTGGAGCTGCAAAAGCGCATCAGCGAGCTGGCCTTCCCGCCGTCAAAAGTGGTGGGCGGCGCGGCCGGCCTGATTGAAGAAGTGGCCGCGAGCAAAATCAGCGGCGAAGAAGATCGCTATAGCCATACCGATCTGTGGGACTTCCAGGCCAACGTCGACGGCGCGCAGAAAATCGTTAACCTCCTGCGTCCTCAGCTGCAGAAAGAGAACGGCGAGCTGCTGGGCAAGGTGGATGCCAACTTCAAAAAAGTCGACACTATTCTGGCGAAGTACCGCACCAAAGACGGGTTTGAGACCTACGACAAGCTGACCGACGCCGATCGTAACGCGCTGAAAGGCCCGATTACCGCCCTGGCGGAAGATCTCTCCCTGCTGCGTGGCGTACTGGGTCTGGACTAAGCACGATGAATAAGCATAGCGAGAACGACGTGGTTGAGCCTTCACGTCGTCGGTTGTTAAAAGGGGTAGGGGCGCTGGGGGGCGCGCTTGCTCTGGCTGGCGGGTGTCCGGTAGCGCATGCGGCAAAACCGCAAAGCGCGCCCGGCACGCTGTCACCCAATGCCCGCATGGAGACGCAGCCGTTTTATGGCGAGCATCAGGCGGGCATCCTGACGCCGCAGCAGGCGTCGATGATGCTGGTGGCCTTTGATTCGCTGGCCAGCGATAAAGCCGATCTGGAACGTCTGTTCCGCCTGCTGACGACGCGCATCGCGTTTCTCACCGCCGGTGGACCGGCGCCCGATACGCCGAACCCGCGTCTGCCGCCAATGGACTCCGGCATTCTGGGGCCGTTTATCGCCCCTGACAACCTGACCATTACCGTTTCGCTGGGGGAATCGCTGTTTGATACACGCTATGGGCTGGCAAAACAGAAGCCGAAAGCGCTGCAGAAAATGACGCGTTTCCCGAATGACTCGTTGGACGCTGCGCTGTGTCATGGCGACCTGCTTCTGCAAATTTGTGCCAACACCCAGGATACGGTGATCCACGCCCTGCGCGACATCATCAAGCACACGCCGGATCTGCTAAGCGTGCGCTGGAAGCGGGAAGGGTTTATCTCGGACCACGCCGCCCGCAGCAAGGGGAAAGAGACCCCGGTGAACCTGCTGGGCTTCAAGGACGGCACGGCCAACCCGGACAGCCACGATGGTGCGCTCATGAAGGAGGTGGTGTGGGTCACTGCCGATCAGGGCGAACCGGCATGGGCGGTGGGCGGCAGCTACCAGGCGGTGAGGATTATCCAGTTCCACGTGGAGTTCTGGGACCGCACGCCGCTCAAAGAGCAGCAGACGATCTTCGGCCGCGATAAGCAAAGCGGCGCGCCGCTCGGCATGAAGAACGAGCATGACGTGCCCGACTACGCCAGCGATCCTAATGGCGATGTGATTGCGCTGGACAGCCACATTCGTCTGGCCAATCCGCGCACCAAAGAGACGCAGTCCAGTCTGATGATGCGTCGGGGATACAGCTACTCGCTCGGCGTGACTAACTCCGGTCAGCTCGATATGGGGCTGCTGTTCGTCTGCTACCAGCACGATCTGGAAAAGGGCTTCCTCACCGTGCAGAAGCGCTTAAACGGAGAGGCGCTGGAAGAGTACATTAAACCTATCGGCGGAGGCTATTTCTTTGCCCTGCCGGGCGTGCGCGACAGCGGCGCGTATCTCGCTCAGGGTCTTATTGAAGCCTGATAATTGTCCCCGCAACCGTTCGCGGGGACATTATTTTTTCATATGACTATCCTGCTGTTATATTTCTGTAATATTTCTATATGAGACTGATTTCAACTGTAGGGACAGTCCTAAAAGTTGCATTCAGGTAAAATAAATGTTGCATTTATGATAACTCCTGATGTACTTAAGATAAGACAGCGGTAGTTCCCGGCAGTGATGCTGAATCACTATGGAGATCGCGAATGGTTGCGTCCTGTACTGGACAAGGTAAACATAACAACCGCAGCACCCGGCGCGGAGGCTCAGACTCCGGCAGCGATTTCCTCACCACTAAATTTTCCCCCCTCCCTCAAGAATCTGATTCGACCGACGTGCAGAACGGTGCGCGTAGCTGTTCCGTATCGTCATCCGATAGTGCAAGCAATGGCTTACAAGGAAGCCAACCCTCTGATGTTCGTGCGCATAATCGTGCCGACGCTGGCGCGTGTGATGAATACCAACAACTCAAGGTGCTATCCATGGGAAGACAAAAAGCAGTGATCAAAGCTCGTCGCGAAGCAAAACGTGTGCTGAGACGGGATTCACGTAGCCATAAACAGCGTGAAGAAGAATCGGTCACCTCGCTTGTGCAGATGAGTGGCGTAGAAGCAATTGGCATGGCCCGAGACAGCCGTGATAATTCTCCAATTGTGGCGCGCAATGAGGCTCAGGCGCACTACCTGAATGCTATCGAGAGTAAACAGCTCATCTTTGCAACCGGTGAAGCCGGATGCGGGAAAACCTGGATCAGTGCAGCCAAAGCGGCGGAAGCGCTGATCCATAAGGACGTGGAAAGAATCATTGTTACCCGTCCGGTACTGCAGGCTGATGAAGATCTCGGCTTCTTGCCCGGTGATATTTCGGAGAAGTTTGCCCCGTACTTCAGGCCCGTCTATGACGTGCTGGTGAAGCGGCTGGGTGCATCCTTCATGCAGTACTGCCTGCGGCCAGAGATTGGCAAGGTGGAAATCGCGCCGTTCGCCTATATGCGCGGACGTACATTTGAAAATGCGGTCGTCATTCTTGACGAGGCTCAGAACGTGACCGCTGCGCAAATGAAGATGTTTTTAACGCGCCTCGGGGAGAACGTGACGGTTATCGTTAACGGCGATATTACCCAGTGTGACCTGCCGTCCGGCGTGAAATCCGGACTGAGCGACGCCATGTCACGTTTTGAGGAAGATGAGATGATTGGGGTGGTACGTTTCACTAAAGAGGACTGCGTGCGATCGGCGCTCTGCCAGCGCACGCTGCAAGCGTATTACTGAGTTTGCTGTTGCGTTCAAGGCCCGGGAAACCGGGCTTTGTTTTTTGTGCGGGCAGCCTGTTCGCTGCGCTCACAGTCTGTCCAACTGGCTGCGCCAGTTGTCGAACCCCGGTCGGGGATTCTCATCCCCCCTTTTCGGAGAATATAAAAGAAAAAAGCCCGTACTTTCGTACGAGCTCTCATCTTAAATATGGCGGTGAGGGGGGGATTCGAACCCCCGATACGTTGCCGTATACACACTTTCCAGGCGTGCTCCTTCAGCCACTCGGACACCTCACCATATTGTTTTGCTGCCTCACAGCTTGGGGGGCAACGGGGCGCTACTATAGGGAGTTGCGCTGACACGGTCAAGCAGATTTTCAGCTTTAGTGCCTGTTCGGTTAAGCAATAATCAGCTCCACGGTTTTTCGCCGTGGAGCAGGGGATTAACGCTGCGAATCGAGAACTTAACGGTTTAAGCGGGCGCTGGATCTCGGAGATCACAGCGGCAGTCCTCCTTTATTACGTTCAGATCTGGCCGAAGCGGCCGGAATTGAAATCACGAATGGCTTCGTTGATTTCACTCTTAGTGTTCATCACAAACGGGCCATAGCCCACGATCGGTTCATTCAGCGGCTCGCCGGCCATCAGCAGCACTTTTGCATCGCTGTTCGCCTCCTGGTGCAGTTTGTCACCTTCCTGACTCAATACGACCAGCTGGGCTTCACCCGCCTGAGTTGCACCGTTCACCGTGATGCTGCCTTCAAGCACGACCAGCGCCGTGCTCCAGCCTTCAGGCTGATTGAGCGTCAGATGGCTTCCCTGGTTCAGAGCGATGTCCCAGACGTTAAGCGGCGAGAAGGTGTGCGCCGGGCCGGTCACCGTGTCGTAGCGACCGGCAATAACTCGCAGCGAACCGCTGTTATCCGGCAGCGTCACCACCGGGATGTCGGCTTTCGTGATGCTCTGGTAGCCCGGTGCCGCCATCTTGTCTTTCGCCGGCAGGTTGACCCAAAGCTGCATCATTTTCAGTTCCCCGCCTTTCTGTGAGAACGCGCTGGAGTGGAACTCCTCGTGCAAAATGCCTGCCCCTGCGGTCATCCACTGCACGTCGCCGGGACCAATGACGCCGCCTTTACCCGTGGAGTCGCGATGCTCCACTTCACCGGCATAGACGATAGTGACCGTTTCAAAACCCCGGTGAGGGTGTTGACCCACCCCACGTTTCGCACCGTCAGCCGGAAAGGTATATGGGCCCGCGTAGTCCAGCAGCAGGAACGGGCTGAGCGGCTCGCCGTGCGTCTGATAAGAAAACATTGAACGGACCGGGAAACCATCGCCAACCCAGTGCTGGCGGGGAGCGGTATAAACGCCTGTTACGTTTTTCATGATTAACTCCTGATGTTCTGTTGATGTAATTAGCTTATATTCAGGGTCAATATCCCGGTAGATAGTGAAAATGGCATTCACTGTTCTGAAAATAGAACGATGAGGTTTTATGCAGGATCTCAATGACTTTGTCTGGTTTGTGAAGGTGGTGGACTACGGTGGCTTTGCTGCGGCGGGAAGGGCGCTTGATTTACCGAAGTCCAGGCTAAGCCGCCGGATTGCGCAGCTGGAAGAGCGGCTTGGCGTACGGCTCATCCATAGAACAACCCGGCATTTTACGGTGACCGAGGTCGGCCAGACGTTCTATCAGCACTGCAAAGCGATGATGGTGGAGGCCGAGGCTGCCGAGGAAGCCGTGGCGGCACTGCAGGCCGAACCGCGCGGTATCGTCAGGATCACGTGTCCGATAACCTTACTGCATGTCCACGTTGGTCCGATGCTGGCAAGTTTTATGGCGCGCTACCCCGGGATCAATCTTCAGCTTGAGGCGACTAACCGGCGGGTAGATCTGGTGGGAGAGGGCGTGGATATCGCGATCCGCGTACGCCCGCGTCCGTTTGATGACAGTGACCTGGTGTTAAGGGTGCTGGCTGACCGGGGGCATTGCCTGGTGGCAAGCCCGGCGTTGATTGCCCGTCTGGGGGAACCGTCAATGCCGTCTGAACTCAGCGCCTGGCCTGGATTAAGTATGGGAGAGGGAAAGCACAACCATAAGTGGGCACTTTCCGGACCCGACGGGGCGAAAGCGGAGATCCATTACCATCCCCGTTTGATCAGTACGGATATGCTCGCGCTGCGTGAAGCCGCCATGGCAGGCATTGGCGTGGTGCAGTTGCCGATTTTGATGGTGAAGGATCAGCTTGCGTCCGGTGAGCTGGTCCGGGTGCTTGAGGCATGGGAACCCAGACGGGAAGTGATTCATGCCGTTTATCCTTCAAGACGCGGTTTGCTGCCCTCCGTTAGGGCGCTGGTGGATTTTCTGACCGAAGAGTATGCGAAGATGGTGGAAGACTAGTTTTTTCCAGGTCGGGTAAGCGCAGCGCCACCCGACATGAGTTTCGCACAGAGCCACAAGGTTCGAATCCCCCCTGCATGCGTACAATATGCGAAAAAAAAGCACGCATTTTCATGCGAGCTCTTCTTTAAATATGGCGGTGAGGGGGGGATTCGAACCCCCGATACGTTGCCGTATACACACTTTCCAGGCGTGCTCCTTCAGCCACTCGGACACCTCACCATATTGTCATCCCGTTGTTGACGGGACGGGCGCTAATGTAAGGAAAAGCCGAACTGCCGTCAACTCACTTTTTCAGTAATTTAGCGCGTTTAGACAAACTTCAGGCAACATGATTCTTAAATGTGCATAAAATGCCTCTTTTATCAGCAACGCGGTTTCCTGATAAATTTGTTATGCTGACAATCCACTTGAAAATGAAAGCAAAACAGCGCAATAAAAGGCAGGAATGACCATGGATATTCTCTTCTATCACCCTACATTTGATAACGCTTACTGGATTGACGCACTTTCGGCGGCGCTGCCCGGCGCACGCGTACGCGAGTGGAAGCGCGGCGATAATGAACATGCTGACTATGCGCTGGTCTGGCATCCTCCGGTAGAAATGCTCCAGGGCCGCAAGCTGAAGGCCGTTTTTGCCCTGGGAGCCGGCGTGGATTCCATTCTGAGCAAACTTAAGGCACACCCTGAAATGCTGCCGGAAGACGTTCCACTGTTCCGCCTGGAAGATACCGGAATGGGCCAGCAGATGCAGGAATATGCCGTGAGCCAGGTTCTGCACTGGTTCCGCCGCTTTGATGACTATCAGGCATTTAAAGAGCAGGCCCGCTGGGAGCCGCTGCCGGATTATCGTCGTGAAGACTTTACCATCGGCATCCTCGGCGCGGGCGTGCTTGGCTCAAAAGTGGCTGAAGCCCTTGCTCCGTGGGGCTTTCCGCTGCGCTGCTGGAGTCGCAGCCGCAAAGATTATCCGGGCGTAGAGAGCTTTGCCGGGACGGATGAACTCCCGGCCTTTCTGAACGGGACGCGCGTGCTCATCAACCTGCTGCCCAATACGGCGGAAACGGTCGGTATCATCAATGAAGCGTTGCTCAATCAGCTCGTCGATCGGAGCTACCTGATGAACCTGGCGCGCGGGGTGCATCTGGTCGAGCCCGATCTGCTGAAGGCGCTGGACAGTGGAAAGCTTAAAGGTGCCATGCTGGATGTCTATAGCCGTGAGCCGCTACCCGCGGAAAGCCCGCTTTGGGCGCACCCGCGCGTCGCGATGACCCCTCACGTGGCCGCCGTGACGCGTCCGGCAGAAGCGGTGGCGTATATATCACATACCATCAGCGAAATGGAAAAGGGTAACCCGGTCACCGGCCAGGTCGACAGACAGCGCGGCTACTGAGATAAACCCGGCGTTCGCCGGGTTTTTGCTAATATTCGCCGCTGATAACTGCTATCCTTTGGAAAAACCGCAGAGGAGAGAGAGATGTATCCCGTTGACCTGCATATGCACACCGTCGCCAGTACCCACGCTTATAGCAACCTCCATGATTATATCGCCCAGGCGAAGCTTAAAGGCATCAAGCTGTTCGCGATCACCGATCATGGCCCGGATATGGCTGATGCGCCGCACTACTGGCATTTTGTGAATATGCGGATCTGGCCACGTCTGGTGGACGGCATTGGGATACTGCGCGGCATTGAGGCAAACATCAAAAATACCGACGGTGAGATCGACTGCACCGGCCCGATGCTGACGTCTCTTGACCTTATCCTCGCCGGCTTCCATGAGCCGGTTTTTGCTCCTCAGGATAAAGAGACCAATACCGCGGCGATGATTGCCACCATTGCCAGCGGCAATGTGCACATTATCAGTCATCCCGGTAACCCAAAATATCCGATTGATATTCAGGCTGTCGCGCAGGCGGCAGCGAAGCACCGCGTGGCGCTGGAGATTAATAACTCCTCTTTTGTTCACTCGCGTAAGGGCAGTGAAGCCAACTGTCGCGAAGTGGCGGCCGCCGTCCGCGATGCGGGCGGCATGGTGGCGTTGGGCTCAGATTCTCATACCGCGTTTACGCTGGGTGATTTCAGCGAGTGCCTGAAAGTGCTGAATGATGTTAACTTCCCGGAAGCGCAAATCCTGAACGTGACCCCACGCCGCATGCTCGATTTCCTTGAGTCCCGCGGAATGGAGCCGATTGCCGAATTTGCCGATCTTTAATTGTGTAATGGAATAATAAAAATGAACGAGTTTTCCATCCTCTGCCGCGTGCTGGGTACGCTCTATTATCGCCAGCCGCAAGACCCGCTGTTGGTTCCGCTTTTTACGTTGATTCGTGAAGGCAAACTGGCGCAGAACTGGCCGCTGGAACAGGATGATTTACTGGAACGTCTGCAAAAAAGCTGCGACATGCAGCAGATTGCGACGGACTACAATGCGCTGTTTGTCGGCGATGAGTGCCGCGTTTCGCCATACCGTTCTGCCTGGCAGGAAGGGGCGACGGAAGCGGAAGTCCGCGCTTTCCTCTCAACCCGCGGTATGCCGCTGAGCGATACGCCGGCGGATCATATCGGTACGCTGCTGCTTGCTGCCTCCTGGATCGAAGACAACGCCGGGGATGATGAGAAAGAAGCTATCGAAACCCTGTTCGAAACGTACCTGCTGCCGTGGGTCGGAACATTCCTTGGTAAAGTTGAAGCGCATGCCACCTCGCCATTCTGGAGAACGCTGGCACCGCTGACCCGCGACGCGATCGCGGCGATGTGGGATGAGCTGGAAGAAGAGAATGAAGAGTGATTTAGATCACATAAATTCTGCAACTACGCATTTCAATTTGCAAATAATGTGCTTCTGATCGCATTTCTATGGTGCGCTTCTGCTAAGATGCGCGCCATGAACATATTACTTTGTATCGCAATAACGACGGGCATTCTCTCCGGGCTTTGGGGATGGGTGGCCATGTCTCTCGGATTACTCAGCTGGGCCGGATTCCTTGGCTGTACGGCCTATTTCGCCTGCCCGCAGGGGGGCGTCAAAGGGCTCTTTATCTCTGGCTGCACCCTGATGAGCGGCGTTATCTGGGCGTTGGTGATCATGAAAGGCAGCGCGCTGGCGCCGCATCTGGAGATGCTGGGATACGTGATGACGGGCGTTGTTGCCTTTTTAATGTGCATCCAGGCTAAGCATCTGCTGCTTTCATTTGTTCCTGGAACCTTTATGGGGGCGTGTGCGACCTTTGCAGGGCAGGGTGACTGGAAGCTGGTGGTCCCCTCACTGGCGCTGGGGTTGCTGTTTGGCTATGCCATGAAAAACAGCGGTCTTTGGCTGGCGTCGCGGCGGGAAAAAGCGCAAAACGTCACGGCAGTGAGCGAATAAAAAAAGGCGAGATAATCATCTCGCCTTTTTTATTCGCTTCCTGTCAGGATTCCGGAGGGACTGACATATCGCGGTATTTCACCAGTATCGGGTTCTGCACGTCTGCTTTGTTTTGCAGATCCCACAGCCCGCGGTCAATACCGTCGTTGATTAAGAAGATCACGCCGGTTTCAATGGCTGACATCAGACACATCATGACCGGCTCGTTGGAGGTGTAGCCAATTTCACCCTCCAGCAAACGCTGGTAATCGATGAAGCGGAATACCCCTGCCTGAACTTCATAGGACAGTATGGTTTTGCTGGTGTTCACCGAAGAGAGCACTTCGCCTGTACTGACGTTGACCACACGCAGGTTCACGGCAATTTGGTCGAGCTGGTATTGGGTATCCGCGCCGATACCGAAATACCGCGCGCCCGCTCCACCCGATTTAACGTTACTTTCGTAGCCAATAATCGATCCTTCAATCATCACGTTCGCTGCCGCCAGAGATTCCAGAGGCGTACGGTTATTGGCCGCGACGGTACCATTTTCCTGTGCTGCACGAATGATTTTACGTTCATTCAACAGGTTCTGGAGACCCTGACGTTCCAGGGGAATAAACCAGTGCGAATCCTTGAGCGCGGTAACCAGCATCGCGGTGGCGCTTTGCGGCACGGCCGTGGAGAAGTTACTTGCCGGGTAAGGTTTGAATTGCCCGGTTTCATCCTGAATGTTGTATACGGAGACAAATATTTTCCCCGTTGGAGCAGGTAAATGCGTTAAATCACGATAACTCTGGGCCCGAGGCATTAATGTAGGTTTTGCAGCTTCTTTAGGTGGAGCAGTTAAACAACCGCTCAATAAGCACACTGCAACAAAAATCAGGAAGCGCTGCATGATCGTTGTCCTTATTTAGCTATTGTTTAAAAGTCAGTTGAATTACTTTGTAGACCGGAAACCTGAATGGTGGAGATTCTTCCGGTTTTACGATCGGTCACGTTCAACTGAAGCTGTCCGTCAGTGTTGGCGATATCAACGATAAAGTCGTTGGTCACCATCCGGCCGGGTTTACCGGTATTAATGTTGGTTAGTAACCCACCTAAAATCTGCGACTGAATAGCTTGAGTGAAGTTGTCCAGTGCGGACGGGGTATCAATGCTAAAATCCTTTAAGCTGGGATCCTTATAGGAGTTTTGCGCCTGAGCTTCATTCAGCAGGAACGCGCCGTTGTTAGGGTTACCGCCAAAGTTAGGGTTACGGAACTGAAACGTCATGTTTCCGGCCCAGCTTATGGGTGTTATCAGCATTATCGAAACAACTGCATATGCAATACGCATGACAGCCTCCGCATATCGGTTCGCTAGAACTCGTCTTTTGCTAAATCGCTGGTGCTTAATAGGGCTTTATCTATTTGCAGGCGATTAATAGCGTCTTCTGATTGTGCCAGTGCCAGGGCTACGTTTTTATCGAAGTCCATTTTTGTGGGGAATAAAAACGTTTGATAAATAACGTACTGATTAGCCGTTATTGTTATCCAACTTCCCCATCGTGCACTGGGCCGCTCGTTGATTGTTATATTTCCGGTATAAGTACTGTCCCATTTATCACTAAAGGCACGGTAAAAACTGTGCCCGACCGATGAGACAGTGTGGTCTGTTAACAATCCGGGAACTTCGACCTCGACGGCCTTCAGATTCCCGGCAGCGAGCAGGAAACTCGCTGCGGCGATCCAACTCAACGTGCGCTTCATGTGATTAACGCCTGAGGTTATCGTTTGCCCACGAAACAGCCTGAGTTCTGTTTTTTACAGCTATCTTCTTGAAAAGATTATAAAGGTGCGTCTTTACCGTATTTTCGCTGATAAATAACGAACGGGCGATTTCAATATTTGAAGCACCAATGCGTAACTTATTCAGGATCTCTTTCTCACGGTGCGTGAGCAGTGCTGACTCTGAGCTGTTATAACGATAATTTCCGGAGTGCGTGATGAGATAACTGGCAAGCTTTTGCGAAAAATAACACTCTCCGCGCAATATACCTTGCAGACCCTCAACTACCCGGTCTTCTTCTTCTGTGACGTAGAACACGCCATTGATATGCGGCCAGCTTTCAATATCTCTGAAAGGATATTCGTCAGGCGTATTCAACAATAGCACTCGGATATTGTTGTTTTTCCTGCTTAAAATATCTTGCCAGTAATGGACAAGTTTTTTATCTGCTTCCATCATATCGAAAAGAATGATGCTGCCAGGTGCAATATCATCAAAAGAACGTTGAATATTATGCAATTTCCCGTTCAGTGATAAAGATTGCTTTAAATGTTGTAATAATGCTGTCGCTTGCAGAGAAGGTTTTGTGATCAACAGTAATGTATGACCATGTAAACTATGGACTTCATTATACATGATGAAACCCCACTTTTTTTGGCACCTGGCAGCTGCCCTCCTGTTTAAAAGAGGACACCAGAAGTACTGACAGATGTTGCACTGCTGTGTGTAGAATCAGACCATAACCTCCACGGGGAGGTAAATATAAAACCAATTTCGTACATCTAATTTCAATCTAGCTTTTACGAAGTTTAAAGCAAGTGTTAAACATGTAACATAATGTAAAAATCAATATTAATTTGTGAAATTCGGTTGTTTTGAATGGCGAGAATTGATGAGAAAGTTGTACACATAAATAGAGATGCACAGATTTTAAAAATCATACAAATATTTCCAATTGTTTGATTTGTATTGGTATTTATTATTTTTATAAAGCGATAATTTAGTATGAGTTACAGGTTGTTTCTAAGTCCACGAATGAGCATGAGTCTGGCTTAAGAAAAGAAGCTTCGTGTCACGTGCTGAGAAAAAATGTTCTCATGCCGTTACGTTTAAACACCCCGGGGGGAGGCGTGGACAGCTTTTGTCTTGCTGTACAACCTTTTCGAAAAACGCATTTAATAAAAAATATAAGCTGGCCTGAATAAAGTGGTTTTTGATGTAAATTACGACTTTGTGGTGATCTGAAAAATAAAAATAAGCCGCGCGGGTGAGATATTTAAAATGTTTCAGCGGACATACTCTTCACCGTAACGACGCGTTAACACAATACGAATCGTTTTTACATGTGACACTGTTATAGGGTTATGGAGTTATTCAATAACCAGGTCCAGGGTGACAACATGAAATACACATCGTTATTTATGATGTTTACATTACTGGGTGCGCCTGGATTTGTAACCGCAGCGAATTCAGATTTAGCAAATGCTGAATATAACTTTGCGGTTAACGAATTAAGTCTTTCATCACTCAATCAGGCAGCCATTATTGGTCAACAGGGTGTTTTCAATGACGCTCAGGTTCGCCAGGAAGGTTCGAAACTATTGTCCATTGTTTCCCAGGATGGGGCAGGCAACAGAGCGAGAGTTGATCAATCAGGGAGTTACAATATAGCCTGGATCGATCAGAGCGGAAACGCTAATGATGCAGGTATTACGCAAGATGGATACGGTAATAGCGCGAAAATTATCCAGAAAGGGTCGGGTAATAGAGCAAATATTACGCAGTACGGTACGCAGAAAACCGCAGTTGTAGTGCAGAAACAGTCGCAAATGGCGATTAACGTTATTCAACATTAGCGCTTTCGCGACGACTTTAATCAATCCGATGGGGGTTTACCATGAAATTTCTCAAAGTGGCAGCGCTTGCAGCAATCGTAGTTTCTGGTAGTGCTATGGCGGGTTCTATTAATCAGGGCGGCTGGGGTCATGGGCATGGTCATGGCGGATACAGTGGTCCAAATTCAACCCTGAATATTTATCAGGACGGTGGCGGTAACTCCGCGGTTGCTCTGCAGACAGACGCCAGAAATTCCGTGCTGAATATTACCCAGAAAGGTGGCGGTAACGGCGCTGACGTTGGTCAGGGTTCTGATGACAGTAAAATCAACCTGACCCAGAAAGGATTCGGCAACAGTGCAACACTTGATCAGTGGAACAGTAAAAAATCTGTTATGAACGTTAGCCAGTCCGGCGGCTTTAACGGCGCACTCGTTGACCAGACTGCCTCTAACTCTACTGTCAACGTTACCCAGATCGGCTTTGGTAACCACGCGACAGCTCATCAGTACTGATACTGAAATCTGTGCTACAAAAAAACAGGGCATCAGCCCTGTTTTTTTTCGGGAGTTCATCATGAATACCTTAATTCTCCTGGCCGCGCTTTCCAGTCAGATCACCTTCAAAACGTCGCAGCAGGAAAATATGACCACCATTATTCCTCAGGTCACTCTGGCACAGTCGTGTGATTGTCAGGTTCAGATTGTTTCTTTACGAGAAGGGCAGGGGGGGCAAAGTTCTTCCCGGCAGCAAAACACACTTTTTATACCCGCTAATCAGACGATTGATTTAATGCGCCTGAGTTTAAATATTAATGCAGGAGACACGGTAAAAATCGTTGTCACCGTTACAGATGGAAAATCGCTTCATTTATCACAACAGTGGTCGCCAGCGGAACGTTCGCTATAAAAATGTATTAAATCAATACGTTGTGAATGTGGCGGGTCTGTGACGTTGAGCTATGCTGATATCAGGGACCAGGTCGTTATGTTCCGTAACGTGAAACTTCGTTTGCCGTAATAAATGAAGCGCGTTTACCCCTCATGGACGATTTTCATTGAGGAGTACCTATAATGAACAACTATTTTGCTCGACTCGTAGCAGGTCTGGGTCTGGTCGTTTCTGCTTTGAGTATCCCGGCTTATTCGGCCACAGTTGTTGACGGCGGTGTCATTCATTTTCGCGGTGCTATCGTCGCCGACCCTTGTGAAATCACTCCGCAGAAGCAACAATTTGCAATGTCATGTCCAAATAATAACCGTATGCAAACGCGTATGGTCAGCTATGAAGAGGCGCTTAACGGGAAAGTGAGCGACTCAAACCTGGCAACGCTCAATATGAAATACCTTAATCCTGAAAAAACGCTTGCAGTTATTGAAATCCAGTATCGCTAATGCGCGTTCTCCCCGCCCTGCGGAGGAAGAGGATTTTTTCTAGTTTTTTCTCCCGGTCACCTCTGCGATACACTTAAGAAAAAGGCGGATTGCAGAGGGGCTTTATGAAACCGCAAATTGAAATTATTCAAGGCGATATTACGACAATGCACGTCGACGTCATCGTCAATGCGGCCAATCCTTCCCTCATGGGGGGAGGCGGTGTAGACGGGGCGATTCACCGTGCTGCCGGACCGCAGCTGCTCGAAGCCTGTAAAACCGTGCGGCAACAGCAGGGCGAATGTCCTCCCGGTCATGCGGTAATTACGCTGGCGGGCAATTTGCCCGCCAGAGCGGTTATTCATGCCGTTGGGCCCGTCTGGCACGGTGGCGATCGGCACGAAGCGAGTATTCTGGAAGAGGCTTACCGGAACTGTCTGCGACTGGCCGCCGACAACGGTTATAAAACGATGGCGTTCCCGGCTATCAGCACCGGCGTGTATGGTTATCCTAAAGCGGCAGCCGCAACGATCGCTGTAGAAACCGTTTACCGCTATCTGTCGTTAAAACCGCTGCCAGAGAAGGTGATTTTTGTCTGTTTTGACGACGACACCACGCATCTTTATCAGCGGCTTCTGACTCAGCGCAGACAAGAGCTGGAAAGCTGAAGCAAACGCGGCGCATCTGGTGCGCCGCGTGGTTTATGAGGCTTTTGCCTGCGGTTTTCCTGAAAAGAGGAAACGCAGGAGCGGGATCCGCAGATGGATTTCGTAAAGTACGATCGCCACCCCTACCACAAAAACCAGCCCGGTAAAGAAGCCCAACGTGTTGGAGGCGATGTGTGGTGTGATGTAAGCCCCGAAGAAAAGCGTCAACGGATGATGCACCAGATAGATAAACAGTGATGCATTAACGAAGTAAGTCACGCGGCTGGACTTAAAGTTCAGCAAGCGATGGCCCAGCGCGAATACCACGTTCACCATCCACAGGCCCAGCAGCATCGTGATCACGCTTTCCGTTTCATACATCCAGGCGTCGCCGCTGCCGTAGCGCTGATTCAGCAGATATGCAGCGAACGCGAAGGTTGCCCCCAGCGCGCACCACGGTGACGGGGTGACAAACAGCGATTTAAGCTTTGGATGAATAAAAGCCAGCGCGCCGATTAAAAAGAACGGAATGTAGAACAGTGACTGCATCACCACGAAATTAAATAACCCGTCGCTCAAAATAGGCGGATAGACGATAAGCAGCGTCCGTCGCACGGCGGCATAAGCGATCCCCAACAGCAAGAATAGCACTGACAGTTTGCCCATCGTAACGTTGGCGAAGAAGGTGTCGGCTTTTGTGCTCAGATGGTGGCGCAGGCGGCTAAAAATCAACAGACTTACCGTTGTGAGCACCACAAGGACCAGCAGGAACCACAGGTGAGACACCAGCTCCCAGACCAGCGTATTGTACTTTTCATAGAGCGTCAGATTCGGCCAGTTCTCCGCTTTGCCTTTGACGTATTGCAGCATAATGAACTGAGGCAGCGTCAGCAGCGGAATTGCGGTCAGCATCGGGATGCCCACGCGCTCCACGCGTACTTTCCACCATCGCTTAAGCGGGTATCGCAGAAACAGCATGTAAGAAAAATAGCCGGATATGACGAAGAAAACCTGCATTCGAAAGGCGTGAATAAAGTCATTAAACAGCGTCAGCCACCAGGAGGGCATCTGGCTATTCACGTGCCAGGTGTGGCTGGAGTAAATCAGTGAAATGTGAAAGGGGATCCCCAATAGCATCAGCCAGGCCCTGATCGAGTCGAGGAAATATTCACGTTCTGTTGGTGTTGTGCTCATATAACGTTGTGCATTCTCAGACTTTTCGTCTTATCCCTAAGACTCATAATGGTTACATTCGAAGCCAACCCTACACCAAGACCGACACCCTGTCTCCAGGATAAGCACGCAAAGTGAATAGCGGGTTCTTTCATTTGCTTAATCCATGAGCCAGCAGCTGAACAAAGCAGTGATAATGTTGTCGGATTGCCTGAGTTTCCATTAAAATGGATCGGATCGATATAAGCACACAAAGGGGGAAGTGCTTACTTATTATGAAACATAAACCACAGATGATGAAAATGCGTTGGTTGGGTGCTGCAGTGGTGTTATCACTGTATACCTCATCGGCACTGGCCTTTAACATCGACGATGTCGCAAAACAGGCAAAATCGATGGCAGGCAAGAGCTACGAAGCGCCGAAAAGTAACTTGCCCTCCGTTTTCCGCGACATGAAGTATGCGGACTATCAGCAGATCCAGTTCAATCACGACAAAGCGTACTGGAGCAATATTAAAACCCCGTTCAAGCTTGAGTTTTATCATCAGGGTATGTACTTCGACACGCCTGTTGCCATCAATGAAGTGACGGCAACAGCGGTACGTAAGATCAAGTACAGCCCGGATTACTTCAATTTTGGCAATGTGCAACACGACAAAGATACGGTGAAAGACCTGGGCTTCGCAGGCTTTAAGGTGCTTTACCCGATCAACAGCAAAGATAAAAACGACGAAATCGTCAGTATGCTTGGTGCCAGCTACTTCCGCGTGATTGGCGCGGGGCAGGTATACGGGCTTTCTGCGCGCGGACTGGCTATTGATACCGCGCTACCATCAGGTGAAGAGTTCCCACGTTTCCGTGAGTTCTGGATTGAACGTCCAAAACCAACGGATAAACGTCTGACTATTTACGCGCTGCTGGATTCGCCGCGTGCGACCGGGGCCTATCGCTTTGTGATTATGCCGGGCCGCGACACGGTGGTTGACGTACAGTCTAAGGTTTACCTGCGTGATAAAGTGGGCAAACTGGGCGTTGCGCCGCTGACCAGCATGTTCCTGTTTGGGCCGAACCAGCCGTCACCGGCAACTAACTTCCGCCCGGAACTGCACGACTCCAACGGTCTGTCGATTCATGCCGGTAACGGTGAGTGGATCTGGCGTCCGCTGAATAACCCGAAACATCTGGCGGTGAGCAGCTTCGCGATGGAAAACCCACAAGGTTTTGGCCTGCTGCAGCGTGGTCGTCAGTTCTCCCGTTTTGAAGATTTGGACGATCGCTATGACCAGCGTCCAAGCGCCTGGGTCACGCCAAACGGTGACTGGGGTAAAGGTAAGGTCGAGCTGGTAGAAATTCCAACCAACGACGAAACCAACGATAACATCGTTGCTTACTGGACGCCGGATCAGCTGCCGGAAGCCGGTAAAGAGATGAACTTCAAGTACACCATTACCTTCAGCCGGGACGAAGATAAGCTGCATGCGCCGGATAACGCGTATGTGATGCAGACTCGCCGCTCAACGGGTGATGTGAAGCAGTCTAATCTGATTCGTCAGCCTGACGGCACCGTGGCGTTTGTCGTGGACTTCACAGGCCAGAATATGAAGAAACTGGCACCGGACACCGCCGTTGCCGCTCAGGCCAGCATTGGTGATAACGGTGAAATCGTTGAGAATACCGTGCGTTACAACCCGGTAACCAAAGGCTGGCGTCTGACCCTGCGCGTGAAAGTGAAAGATCCGAAACAGACCACTGAAATGCGTGCTGCGCTGGTCAGTAACGATCAGCCGCTGAGTGAAACCTGGAGCTATCAGCTACCTGCCAATGAATAATACATCTGAATATATTGATGCCATGCCGCTGACGGATATCGAAAAAGCGGCACTGCCTAAGAGCGACATCCGCGCGGTTCACACCGCGCTGGATGGTGAACATCGTCAGTTTTCCCGTGATGATGATACGCCGCTTGGGTCAGTCAAGGCGCGTCTGGAGCAGTCCTGGCCGGACTCGCTGGCGGAAGGGCAGTTGATTAAAGACGATGAAGGACGCGATCAGCTTCAGGCGATGCCGAAGGCCACGCGTTCCTCTATGTTCCCCGATCCGTGGCGCACCAACCCGGTGGGTCGCTTCTGGGATCGCCTGCGTGGACGTGATGTGACGCCGCGCTATCTGTCACGCCTGACGAAAGAAGAGCAGGCGTCTGAACAGAAATGGCGTACCGTGGGGACAATCCGTCGCTATATCCTGCTGCTTCTGACGCTTGCGCAGACGGTCGTCGCGACCTGGTATATGAAAACCATCCTGCCGTATCAGGGCTGGGCATTCATAAACCCGACGGACATGATGGGCCAGGATCTCTGGGTCTCCTTCATGCAGCTGCTGCCGTACATCCTGCAGAGCGGCATCCTTCTGCTGTTCGCGGTTCTCTTCTGCTGGGTCTCAGCCGGCTTCTGGACCGCGCTGATGGGCTTCCTGCAGCTGCTGATGGGGCGTGACAAATACAGCATTTCGGCGTCAACGGTCGGGGATGAACCCCTCAATCCTGAGCACCGTACCGCGCTGATTATGCCTATCTGTAACGAAGACGTTGACCGCGTATTCGCGGGCCTGCGTGCAACCTGGGAGTCCGTAAAGGCCACCGGCAACGCGGAGCATTTCGACGTTTACATCCTGAGCGACAGCTACAACCCCGATATCTGCGTTGCAGAACAAAAAGCGTGGATGGAGCTGATTGCAGAAGTGCAGGGCGAAGGTCAGATCTTCTACCGCCGCCGTCGTCGTCGGGTGAAGCGTAAAAGCGGTAACATTGATGACTTCTGCCGTCGCTGGGGTAACCAGTACAGCTACATGGTGGTGCTGGATGCTGACTCCGTCATGAGCGGAGATTGCCTGAGTGGTCTGGTGCGTCTGATGGAAGCCAACCCGAACGCGGGTATTATCCAGTCCTCCCCAAAAGCGTCCGGAATGGACACCCTTTATGCACGCTGCCAGCAGTTCGCCACCCGTGTTTACGGGCCGCTGTTTACGGCAGGTCTGCACTTCTGGCAACTGGGTGAATCGCACTACTGGGGTCACAACGCCATTATCCGCGTGAAGCCGTTCATTGAGCACTGTGCGCTGGCGCCGCTGCCGGGCGAGGGTTCGTTTGCCGGCTCTATTCTGTCGCACGACTTCGTAGAAGCGGCGCTGATGCGTCGTGCTGGCTGGGGCGTCTGGATTGCCTACGACCTGCCGGGATCGTACGAAGAGCTGCCGCCGAACCTGCTGGACGAGCTCAAGCGTGACCGCCGCTGGTGTCATGGTAACCTGATGAACTTCCGCCTGTTCCTTGTTAAAGGAATGCACCCGGTTCACCGTGCGGTGTTCCTGACGGGCGTGATGTCGTATCTCTCCGCACCGCTGTGGTTTATGTTCCTTGCGCTCTCCACTGCGCTGCAGGTCGTCCATGCCCTGACGGAGCCGCAATACTTCCTGCAACCGCGGCAGCTGTTCCCGGTTTGGCCGCAGTGGCGTCCGGAGCTGGCGATCGCGCTGTTTGCCTCGACCATGGTGCTGCTGTTCTTGCCTAAGCTGCTCAGCATCATCCTGATCTGGTGCAAAGGCTCGAAAGAGTACGGCGGTTTCTTCCGCGTGACCCTTTCACTGCTGCTGGAAGTCCTGTTCTCCGTGCTGCTGGCGCCGGTGCGTATGCTGTTCCACACCGTGTTCGTGGTCAGCGCATTCCTGGGCTGGGAAGTGGTCTGGAACTCACCGCAGCGTGATGACGACTCCACGCCGTGGAGCGAAGCCTTTATGCGCCATGGTTCACAGCTGCTGCTGGGTCTGGTGTGGGCGGCCGGGATGGCGTGGCTGGATCTGCGCTTCCTGTTCTGGCTGGCGCCGATTGTCTTCTCGCTAATCCTGTCGCCGTTTGTCTCCGTGATCTCCAGCCGTTCGACGGTGGGGCTGCGGACCAAACGCTGGAAGCTATTCCTGATCCCGGAAGAGTATTCCCCGCCGCAGGTGCTGGTGGATACCGATCGTTACCTGGAGCAGAACCGCAATCGCACGCTGGATGACGGCTTCATGCACGCCGTGTTTAACCCGTCATTCAACGCCCTGGCAACGGCTATGGCGACGGCGCGTCACCGCGCAAGCCAGGTGCTGGAGATTGCCCGCGATCGTCACGTTGAGCAGGCGCTTAACGAGACTCCGGAAAAACTTAACCGCGACCGTCGTCTGGTCCTGCTGAGCGACCCGGTCACGATGGCGCGTCTTCACTACCGCGTGTGGTCCGCTCCGGAGAGATACTCTTCGTGGGTAAACTACTATAAGGAACTGAAACTTAACCCGCTGGCGTTGAAGGCGAAGTAAGTTGTTAAGTAGGGTGGGCAAGCGAAGCGCCTCCCGCCAAATAAAATACCGGCTTAATCGCCGGTATTTTTTTAGAGGTTACTCATGAAAATAATCATCGTCGTACTGATGGCATGCCTGCTCAGCGGCTGCGGCAGTATCATCAGTCGCACCATTCCAGGGCAAGGCCACGGGAATCAGTATTACCCTGGCGTGAAATGGGATCTCCGTGATTCCGCATGGCGCTACCTGACCGTGCTCGATCTGCCGTTCTCGCTGATTTTCGACACGCTGCTGCTGCCGATTGATGCCAGCCACGGCCCTTACGAATAACCTAAATTAACGTTCGTCCCACTCATCGGCTGCGGTTTGACCTTCTTCCGTATCAAGCGGCGGCTCAAGCTGAAACTCACCCTCATCCCACTCGTGCAGGGTGTTCTCTTCCAGCCATTCCTGCCGCAGTTCGATTTCGTCATAGTCGCCGTCAAAGACTGCCTGCGCACCTTCACCACTTAATATCGGCAAACATTCCCCTTCTTCACCTTCATCGGCAAAGAATTCGGCCTGCCACATAATATCCCCATCCTGCAGAACGTATTTCTGGATATTAAGCTGTTGCACGTCAGCATCTTCTTCTTCAACGCCGGGGTTGTCGGCGAGGAACTCTTCACGAGCGGCATCAATAGCTTCTTCCAGCGTGGCGTACATGGTCATTGGTGTCTCCCTGTTTTCCAGAAGGTTTCAGGGAAAGAATAGCTGAATATCCGATTCTGCAAGTATGAATACGAAAATAAGCTGTCAGGCGTTCGTCTTATTCCGTCACCGGCCGTAACGCGCGGGATAAACTGAACCATGAATAAATGGCATTGAACAACACGACGCCCGCCGTCACGATAAAGACGGCGCGAAAACCGAAGCTGGCGGAGACCCCAGCCCCGAGCAGCGGTCCGGTGACGTTACCGATGTCCCGGAACGACTGGTTATAGCTGAAAATACGCCCGGCAATCTGGTTTGTAGAGTTGTAGACCAGCAGGGTCTGAACGGCGGGCAGTAACGCGCCGTCGGCGGCTCCCAGTAAAAAGCGCAGGACGCCCAGCTGCCATGGCGTTTGCACCATCGACATCGGGATAAGCAGCAGGACGGAAATCACCAGCGCGCAGATCAGTATTTTTTCCGGACCCACCCGGTCCCCCAGTTTTCCGAGCCTCGGGGCGCTCAGCAGCGCTGCCACGCCGGGTACGGAGGCAATCAGCCCGCTGATGAACGCAATGTTGCTGACGTTACCCGCCAGATCGCGAACGTAAAGCGTCAGAATAGGGGCAATCGACCCGGTGGCTACCTGAATAATCAGTGTTGTTACGAACAAGCTCAGCACCAGCCTGGGGTTTTTGAGCGAGGTCAGCACTTCCCTGGCGTGGAGCATCTCTTTTTTGGCGACAGGCGTGAAGTTTTCCCGAATACAGAGCAGGGTGAGGATGAAGCACAGGAACAACACGCTGGCGGTGATAAAGAAAACCGGCCGCAGTCCATAGCTATCGGCCAGGAGTCCGCCGGCCAGTGGCCCCAGCAGGGCACCGCTCACGCCGCCGGTTGAGAGCGTGCCCAGCGCCCAGCCGCTTTTATGGCGGGGAATTTGTGTGGCAATCAGGGCATTCGCGTTGGGAATAAATCCTCCCAGCAGGCCCAGCAGCGCGCGCAGTATTAGAAACTGCCAGACGTTTTGCGCCACGCCCATCAGCGCCATGATGATGGCCATCCCCAGCGCCGAGCGCAGCAGCATGATTTTTCGCCCCTTGCGGTCTGCAAGGCCGCCCCAGAAGGGTGAGGCCATCGCGGAAAAGAGAAACGTGATGCTGAATACCAGGCCAGACCACATATTGAGCGCGCTGTGGCCCGTTACGCCAAGCTGTTCGACGTAGAGCGGCAGGAAGGGCATGACCAGGCTAAAGGCCGCGCCGGTAAGAAAACAGCCAAGCCACGCAACCGTGAGGTTACGCTTCCAGTTTATGGGGGCATCTGAGGGTGACATAACAATCCGCATAATGAGGTGCTGAGCACCTGAAGCTTGAAGTAATAAGCCTGCTAATTATGCGCCTGGGTTATGAATGCCGCAATGAGGGGGAGCTTTTAAAGCTAAAACAGCATGCGGCCCTGAGGGCCGCATGAGGATTAATAGCGAGACGGCGTGCCTTGTGGCCGCGTTTTAAAGCGGCGGTGCAACCACATGTACTGCTCGGGCGCCAGCATAATGCACTTCTCCACAACGCTGTTCATCCAGCGCGCGGTCGTTTCCGCATCGTCGAGCGGCGGCGCGAGTTCCGGCTCCAGCATCATCAGCTCGTAGCCTGAACCATCCGGCTTACGGCGGGGAACAAAAGGCACGATGGCGGCTTTGGACATCCGCGCCAGCATCCAGGTTCCGGTCGTTGTGGCGGCCTCTTCAACGGCGAAGAAGGGGACAAATACGCTGGCCTGCGGGCCATAGTCGTGGTCGGGGGCGTACCAGACCACTTCACCGGATTTCAGCGCGCGGATCATTCCCTTCAGATCTTTACGGTCGATCATGCTTTTGTTGGAGCGCATGCGGCCATTGGTCTGGATTAAATCGATGACCGGGTTATCGTTAGGGCGATAAACGCCAATGCCCGGCGCCTGCATGCCGAACATGCGCGCCCCGATTTCAAGCGTCAGGAAATGGACGCCAATCAGCAGAACGCCCGTCTGGTTGGCCTGAAGCGAATGCACCGGATCCATGCCGGTGCCCGTCACCTCGCTCCAGCGAGCCATGCGTTTGTCCGGCCAGAACCACGCCATGCCGGTTTCCATAAGGCCCATCCCGACGGATTCGAAATTCTTCGCGACCATATCGTGACGCTCTGACTCGCTCATCTGCGGAAAACACAGCTCAAGATTGCGGTACGCGATTCTGGCTCGACGTTTCATAAACAGTTGCGCGAAGCGGCCCAGAAATTTACCCAACCGAAAAATAACAGGGTAGGGAAGCTGTACCAGAAGCCATAAAAAGCCGATGCCAAGCCAGGTCAACCAATAGCGGGGATGCAAAAGGGCGGCAGTAAATTTTGGTAACTGGGTCATGTCTTTCCTGTGTTCAAACGTCCTGTTTTGCTAGTGTCTCATTTTTTGAGACGTAGCCAAAATATCTGCTTTCGAAGCGTGCACGAATACAGCAATTGTTAAGCCTGATTAATCAGGGTGTGTGAAATGTAGCGTAAATTGTGTGGATGTAAATTGGTTTTGTTTGCTATATGATGCCGACCGATTTTTCATTCTCTCTAACGATTCCAGGACTGTACACCATGCCAGTGTTACACAACCGCGTTTCGAATGAGATGTTAAAAGCGCGTATGTTGGCTGAAACCGAACCGCGCACAACCATCTCATTCTATAAATACTTCACGATCGACGATCCGCAGGCGACCCGCGATGCGCTTTATCAGGCGTTCACGGCGCTTAACGTCTTCGGCCGCGTCTACCTTGCCCGTGAAGGTATCAACGCGCAGATTAGCGTACCGGAAAGCAAAGTCAGCGCCTTCCGTGACGTACTTTATCAGTTTGACCCTGCACTCGACGGCTTACGCCTGAATATTGCCCTGGATGATGACGGGAAATCCTTCTGGGTGCTGCGCATGAAGGTGCGTGAACGCATCGTGGCAGACGGTATCGACGATCCTGAGTTTAACCCGTCGGACGTCGGTGAATACCTCAAGGCGGCGGAAGTGAATGCGATGCTGGACGATCCGGATGCCGTATTCATTGATATGCGTAACCACTATGAGTACGAAGTGGGGCATTTCGAGAACGCGATGGAAATCCCGGCTGATACCTTCCGCGAGCAATTGCCCAAAGCGGTTGAGATGATGCAGGAGCATAAAGATAAAAAGATCGTTATGTACTGCACCGGCGGTATCCGCTGCGAGAAAGCCAGCGCGTGGATGAAGCACAACGGCTTCAATAAGGTCTGGCACATTGAAGGCGGCATTATTGAGTACGCTCGTCGCGCCCGTGAGCAGGGGTTGCCGGTACGCTTTATCGGGAAAAACTTTGTCTTTGACGAGCGGATGGGTGAGCGTATCTCTGAAGACGTTATTGCCCAGTGCCACCAGTGCGGCGCGCCGTGCGATACCCACACCAACTGCAAAAACGACGGCTGCCATCTGCTGTTCATTCAGTGCCCGGCCTGTGCCGAGAAGTTTAACGGCTGCTGTAGCGAGCTGTGCAGTGAAGAGAGCATCCTGCCGGAAGAAGAGCAACGTCGCCGTCGCGCAGGACGTGAAAACGGCAACAAGATTTTTAATAAATCACGTGGTCGTCTGAATACCAAACTGGGTATCCCTGACCCGGAATGATAATAACGCCCGGCACGGTGAAAACCTACCGGGCGAAGTTATTATGATTTCTGCTGTACCCCTTCAACGGAAATAATCAGCTCCACGTCCTGAGACGCCGGGCCTAAATCCGTTGTGATATTAAAATCTTTCAGGTGAATTTTCCCTGCCGCTTCAAAGCCTGCGCGTTTACCGCCCCACGGATCGTCACCCTGGCCCAGTAATTTAGCATCAAGCGTGACCGGTTTGGTTACGCCGTTAAGCGTCAGGTTGCCGGTAATATTCAGCTTATCACCGTCTTTCTTCACCTCAGTAGAAGTGAAGGTCGCCTGCGGGAATTTCGCGACGTTGAGGAACTCCCCACTTCGCAGGTGTTTATCGCGCTCTGCGTGGTTCGTGTCGACGCTGTTCGTATTAATCGTCACATTGACTTTATCGGCCGCGGGATTTTTCTCGTCAAAGGTGAACGTGCCGTCAAAATCCTTAAAGGTGCCGTACAGCCAGCTGTAGCCCAGGTGCTGAATACGGAAATTGACGAAAGCGTGCTGGCCCTCTTTATCAATTTTATACTCCGCCGCCACGGCATTACCGGCGGTGAATAACAGAGAACCCAGGGCGATACCCAGCAGGTGTTTTTTCATTTTATGCTCCAGAGTCAACTGACGAGCGGCCAAGCATGCGCTTTAGCGTATCGTCTTTATCAATAAAATGGTGCTTGAGGGCGGCAAGCCCGTGAAGTACGGACAGGATCACCACGCTCCAGGCAAGCCAGAGGTGAACTACCCCCGCCGTATCGGCCTGCGCCCCGGCATCGCTAAGCGTTGCCGGAACCTCGAACAGGCCAAAAACGTTAATCGGCTTACCGTCAGCCGTCGAAATGAGATAGCCGCTAATCAGGATGACAAACAGCAGCGCATAGAGGGCAATATGCGCGGCGACTGCACTAACGCGGGTAAATTTGCTGTGAGACGTTGGCGCGGCGGGCGGCGGGGAGATATGTCGCCAGATCACTCGGAAGACCAGCCCCAGCATCAGCAGGACACCAATACTTTTATGCAACTCTGGCGCCTGGTGATACCAGCCATCGTAATAGCTGAGCGTGACCATCCAGAGCCCAAGTCCAAACATACCGTAGACGGCAAGAGCAAATATCCAGTGCAAACTTATGGATATTATTCCGTAGCGCCGGGAGGAGTTACGCAATTGCATAAGAATGTCCATTTCAAATAAACCGAAGGGTAAAAATGAACGGGAAGAGTTGATATTGCAACTGAAATAATTGTCTATTGATTTTTATTTTATTTATTTCAGCATTTTTGAACAGGATCAATAAATGTAATTCAATGTCTTCGTGCAAGATGAAATTGAGAGTTTCAGCAAAGCTAAATAAACGTCAATTATTGTCAATCATGGTTTTCAATAAAATACGATGTAAACAAAATCAATAATGGCCAGCAGCGCCCACAGTAAGATATAGAGCATAAAATGCTCGCGAATATTATTCATAAGAAAGTTAACGATCCTGCGCATAACGCCCCAACATGCAGTGTAAATGAAACGGGCTCCGGGACGTCCGGAGCCCGTGGCGGATTATCCGTTAAATCGCGAGAGGGAGAAGGGCGTCAGATCAAACTGCGGCGTGATGCCCTGGGCAAACTGCGCGGCGATTTCACCCAGCACGGAAGCAAACTTAAAGCCGTGGCCGCTCAGCCCGGTAATCAGCAGGACGTTGTCATGCCCCGGCAGGGTGTCAATGATAAAGTCTTCATCCGGCGTGTTGTCGTAGGTACAGGCCGCGCCATACAGCAAGCCACCGACGCCTGGAAGAATATTGCGCAGGAACGAGAAGGCCTCTGAACCATCCTGTGGGAAGGCGCCGAAGGGCTTACGCTCGTCAGGAGAGGCGATAGCCTGGCCACCGTTGTGTTTACCGATTTTCAGCGCGTCTTTCTCGGAAGGGAAACCGTAGAACTGATCGCCATTCGGCAATTCGCCGGTAAAGGCCGGGAATTTATTCTGCGCGCTGTAGCGCCCATCCGACTGGAACCAGGAGAAGACCTTACGCACCGGCTGGACAGGCAGTTCCGGCAGCAGGCGCGTGACCCAGGTTCCTGCGCTGACGAGCAGGCGGGACGCTGAATAGTCGCCGTCAATAGTCGTTACCGTGACGCCATTCTCGTCATGGGTGATAGCCTCTACCGGACAGTTAAACAGCTGCGCGCAGCCGGCTTTCGCGGCAAGATCGATCCAGGTTTTGATCGCTGTTTCACAGTGCAGCACGCCGGAGTGGGCTTCAAAGAGGCCAATGTAATCGTCGGGGACGGTAATTTCAGGCCAGCGCGCGGTAATGCCCGTCGCGTCCAGCTTCTCGACATCAAGATTAAAGGCTTTTGCGCTGCGCTCGACGCTGGCGAGAAAATCAGAATTAGCAGGGCCAAGGTTGATAACGCCGGTACGCTCGAAAATACGCTCTTCGGTCTGCTTCGCCAGCTCGTCCCACAGCGTCTGGGCGCGAAGCACCAGCGGTACATAGCGCTCGCCTTCTCCATACGCATGGCGCATGAGGCGGGTATCGCCATGATGGCTGCCCTCCGAATGAGGAGGAAGGTGGGCATCGATCATCAGGACCTTCAGGCCTGCCTGTGTTGCGTAATAACCGGCGGCGGAACCCACGGAGCCGCTACCAATAATGATTAAGTCGTATTTCATATGCATCTCATAAACTGACGTTTTGTTAGCAGAGTAATTAACAACGCGGGGTTAGACAAGGGAGAAATAAATAAGGCACCGCGAGGGTGCCTGTAGAGAGAAAAGTGGGCATAAGCTTAGTGCCGTTTATACTCATTTTCCTGATAGTCGCCAGATTCTATTTTTGCAATACCTGCTTCTAAAATAGAAATAAACTGACGGGCGACGTCTGTTGTTAGCCACAGCGTCTGTCCAACTTCCGCTTCTTCACGGTTGAGTTGATTCGGGGTCTGGTAGTGCAAACGCAGCATCAGCGCATCGTAGCTATCTACGGTACTGATATCCCAACCAACCAGTGGATGGGTCTGGATCACTTCACTATTCTTTTCCATTATAACCCCCTTAATGCGTGTTAGAAGACAACGGCTTTGAGGTTCAATGCATGTTTTTCTGAAAGCATCTTCAGTATACCAAGTAATAAGGGTTCCGACGGGAAAAATAAACAGCTGGCAACACATTTTTCTGCTTTTTAGGATTGTTCGAACAATAAAACACCATCTTGTTCACGATTCTTAAAGAAGATGCCGAATTAATTTGAACTTGCAGGATTTTTAGACAAAAAAAAGCCGGGGCGACCCGGCAAAAAACACAATGAGGGAGCAGTGTTAATCTGTGATAAACCAGTCGTCTGCGCTTTCCCACGTTTCCTGCAGGATTTCGCTGATGCGATCTTTATCTTCTTTCGCAGCACCAATGACGGAGAGGTTGTTCGCCGCGGCGTAACGCACCGTTACGGCACCCGCGTTATCGGGAAAGGTGTTGTTAATACGGCGGGATAATTCGCCTGCCAGTGCATCAAGCGCGCCGGCAGGCAGAACGGTAGTTTTGGCTATGGTGACTTCAATACGCATAAATGCCCCCTGTGTAATATACTGTTTATTTATACAGGTATATTATCTTTTTGACAACAAGGGGGATTGATTTTTTAACGTTTTACCGTCCAGTTAACGGTTTCACCCGCCAGGAATGGGATCAGCGTATCATCCGTCAGGGCAATGGACTCCTCAACGTGGCTCGCTTTCCGCTCCAGCTCGATGAAGGTGTCGTTGACCGGCAGGCCGTAGAAGCGCGGGCCGTTAAGGGAGCAGAATGCTTCGAAATGTTCCAGCGCGTTCATTTCTTCAAATACTGTTGCGTAGCTGGCAAGCGCCGTTGGGGCGTTGAAGCAGCCTGCACAGCCGCAGCTCGCCTCTTTACGATGGCGGGCGTGAGGTGCGGAGTCGGTACCGAGGAACGCGCGGGAGAACCCGCTGGCGACCAGCTCGCGCAGCGCCTGCTGGTGGATGTTGCGTTTGAGGATAGGCAGACAGTAGAGGTGAGGGCGCACCCCGCCCACCAGCATGTGGTTACGGTTAAACATCAGGTGCTGTGGCGTAATGGTGGCAGCGATAAGATCGTTGCCGTCACGCACGTACTCTGCCGCGTCTTTGGTGGTGATATGCTCAAATACCACCTTTAGGGCGGGCAGGCGCTGGCGCAAAGGCTCCATCACGGTCTCGATAAAACGGGCTTCACGGTCGAAGATATCAATCTCCGCGTGCGTGACTTCACCATGGACCAGCAGCGGCATACCCAGTTTCTGCATGCGTTCCAGAACCGGCATGATGGCATCAATGCTGGTGACGCCGTGGCTGGAGTTGGTGGTGGCGTTCGCCGGGTAGAGTTTCGCTGCCGTAAAGACGCCTTCGTTAAACCCACGCTCCACTTCGTTCGGGTCCAGCGAGTCGGTCAGATAGCAGGTCATCAGCGGGGTAAAATCGTGTCCCGCAGGCACGGCATCCAGGATGCGCTGGCGATAGGCTATCGCGGCATCGACGGTGGTGACTGGTGGAACCAGGTTAGGCATGACAATCGCGCGGCCATAAATTTCGCTGGTATAAGGCACGACGGTTTTCAGCATATCGCCATCGCGCAGATGGATATGCCAGTCGTCAGGGCGGCGGATTTTAAGAACCTGGGGTTGTGCAGTCATGGAAGCTCCGGCTTGTCAGGAATCAGTCATAAGGATGGCTGTTTTTGCCGGACACAAATCATAAGCGGAAACGTTTTCGTTTGCACACTTTTCCGTGAAAAAAAAGGGCGCCGCAGCGCCCTTCAGGTTAATCGGTGAAAGGAATGATAATTTCGCCCGGTTTTACCTCTATGCCTTTTGCGTATTTTTTCGCCAGGGCTTCACCCTTGCTTTTGTCTGCACTTAAGACGTACGCGGGCTGCTGGTTAAAATAATTACGCAGCGACTGATTCAGATAGGGCATCAGGGTTTGCAGAACCGGTGCCATCTTGTCCGGAGACACCTTCGCATCGACCACTTCCATCTCCTGCAGGAAAATCGCCCCTTTCTCTTTGTTGAAAACAGGGAGTGCCTTCAGCTTGAGCTTGATGTTGGCTTTCTGATTGCCAAACAGGGAGGACATATCGAGGTCCGCATCACCGGCCAGGGTGACTTTGTTTGGCTCTTCACGTCCGATCTGGCTACTCAGGTTTGTGAGCACGATATGCGCGTCCGCCAGTCCCGGCACGCCAATGTCTTTAGAGAAATTGTTATGTTTTTCCAGCGCCTGATTAATTTCCTGTTCACTGACGGTATATTGCGTGAGCTGGTTACAGCCAACCAGCAGGCCGCTGAAAACTAATGCAGCGGCAAAGACAATTTTCTTCATAGTGTTCCTCAACGAAAATCGGCGCTTCTGTCCTGTTACGCCAGTATGTCAGCGTGAATGGGCAGAAACCAGCAGAAAAAACTGAGAAGTGGGGCGGGAGGCGCTCCCGCCCGAGGGAAAGGCTACGCGCCAGGCTCGAGCATGCCGCTCGCGCTGCGTTTTTGGCTGAACTGCCACCACAGGGCCAGTAGCGTCATAAAGCCCACCACGCCGAGCATCATCCATGGTAGCTCGGGCTGGTTTAGCGCTTTGCCGGCATCAAACAACCAGCCGCCCCCGGCGTAACCTAATGCACCGCCGAGCGCCAGCCCCAGGCGGCTGAACCCCATATAGCTGCCGCGCGCACGCGCATCCGCAAGCGAGGCGCTCAGCGTTTCGCGGGCAGGCTCGGCGATGATTGAGCCAATATAGAACGTGCAAATCAGCGTAAACAGCTGCTGGAGAGAGTTCACCAGGCCGATCGGCATCATGCTCAGCGTCATCAGGAAAAGTCCGGCCATCAGGCGATGCTCCAGACGAAAACGCCGCTCGCTCCAGCGGGCAATCGGATAGAGCAGCGTTAACGACAGGCAGGCTTCAATGGCGTACATCCATTTTACGGCTGCAGGAGTGCCCGCAATATCGTTAACCATGATCGGCAGCATCAGCATGACCTGTACGGCCAGCATGTAGTAGCCCGTCAGGGTCAGCACATAGGTGACAAAACGCCTGTCGCGCAGGACCCGGCCAAGCCCTTCCCGGACCGGCGCTTTGACCGTCGACAGCTTCCAGGCGGGCAGGAACAGGCCATTAAACAGCGCGCACAGAATAAAGAGCACCGCCCCAGCCGCACAGACCAGACGGAAGTCATACTGCAGCAGCCAGCTTCCCAGCAGGGCGCCGACAACCGCCCCGGCACTGTCCTGCATCATCAGAATCGAGAAGAAACGGCCGCGGTGCTGAGGGCGAATAAGCTTCACCACCAGCGCGGTACGTGGCGGATCGAACAGCGTGCCCCCGATGCCGGAGAGAAAGCAGGAGAACCAGAGCAGCCAGGGCTCCTGGGCGACCGCCATCGTGGCAAACCCTGCCGCGCGCAGCAGCATACCGGTAACGATCATCGGTTTAGCGCCAAAGCGGTCGGCGATAGCCCCGCCAAAGACGCCCAGACCCTGCTGGACAAACTGGCGTAGCCCCAGGGCAATGCCAACCATTAATGCCGCCCAGCCCATTTGATCGACAAAGCGGATCGATATAAGGGGGAAAACGACAAAAAAGCCGAGCACGACCAGCATGTTATCGACGAGCAGGAAATATTTACCCAGGCTCCTGGCCTGTGATACGCGGGACATTTTCCCTCCAGGGAAAATAAGATGGTGAGCACGCTAACATTCTGCGGTGTCGCCGCGTTTTTTCCCACCCCCGGGCGTGACAATATTTTTTTATCAAAAGGGTGCTTTGATAGAGAGTTCTCATCGAAAATAGTGAAAAGCGACCAAAATGGTATGTCACTGTTTTCACAGACGGCGCAGGCGCAGGTATAGTAAAGCTAATGGGTAAGCAGAAGTGACGGGAAGGAGTGGGATCGATGTTTGGCTATCGCAGTAATGTGCCAAAAGTGCGTCTGACAACGGACAGGCTGGTCGTTCGTCTGGTGCATGAGCGTGATGCCTGGCGTCTGGCGGATTATTACGCCGAGAATCGCCAGTTTTTAAAACCCTGGGAACCCGTTCGGGATGAGAGCCATTGTTACCCTTCCGGCTGGCAGGCGCGCCTCAGCATGATTACGGAATTTCACAAGCAGGGCAGCGCGTTTTATTTCGCGCTGCTGGATCCCGAAGAGAAAGAGATTATCGGGATCGCCAATTTTTCAAACGTGGTGCGCGGGTCGTTTCACGCCTGCTACCTTGGCTACTCCATCGGCCAGAAATGGCAGGGGCAGGGGCTGATGTACGAGGCGTTAACGGTGGCGATCCGCTATATGCAACGCACGCAGCATATCCATCGCATCATGGCGAACTATATGCCGCATAATCAGCGCAGCGGCAATTTGCTGGCGCGTTTAGGGTTCGAGAAAGAGGGTTACGCCAAAGACTATCTGCTGATTGACGGAGAGTGGCGCGACCACGTTCTGACGGCGTTAACCACCCGGGACTGGACCGCAGGTCGTTAAGGAGAAAAGATGAAGTATCAGCTAAACGGTACAGAAGCGCGCGTGATTGGGTGCTTACTCGAAAAACAGGTCACCACGCCGGAGCAGTATCCGCTCTCCGTCAACGCCGTGACCATGGCCTGCAACCAGAAAACCAACCGCGAGCCGGTGATGAACCTCAGCGAGCATGGCGTTCAGGACGTGCTGGATGCGCTGGTAAAACGGCACTATCTGCGCACCGTCAGCGGCTTCGGCAACCGCGTGACCAAGTACGAACAGCGCTTTTGTAACTCCGAATTTGGCGACCTGAAGTTGAGCAGCGCGGAAGTGGCGGTCATCACCACGCTGCTGCTGCGCGGGGCGCAGACGCCGGGGGAACTGCGCACGCGCGCTTCCCGTATGCATGAGTTCAGCGATATGCAGGAGGTCGAGCAGACCCTGGAAGGGCTGGCTTCTCGTGAAGACGGCCCGTACGTGGTGCGTCTGGCGCGCGAGCCAGGCAAACGTGAAAGCCGCTATATGCATCTGTTCAGCGGCGACGTCGATGTCGCTACCGTGGAGAGCGACGCGGTATCCTCAGCAGGCACTGACACTCTTGTCGCGCGCGTAGAAGCGCTGGAAGAAGAGGTCGCCGGGCTGAAACAGCGTCTGGATACCTTGCTGGCACATCTGGGAGACTGACGGTGAAAAAATTACGCGTAGGCGTGGTGGGGCTGGGCGGCATCGCGCAAAAATCCTGGCTGCCTGTTTTAGGTGCGGCGACGGACTGGACCCTGCAAGGGGCATGGTCACCCACGCGAGAAAAGGCAGAACGTATCTGCGAAACCTGGCGCATTCCGTACGCTGCCTCCCTGCAGGTTCTGGCCCGCGAGTGTGATGCGGTTTTTGTGCATACCTCAACGGCAACCCACTATCAGGTGGTGAGCGAGCTGCTCAATGCGGGGGTTCACGTCTGCGTGGATAAACCGCTGGCGGAAAATGTTCCGGACGCGGAACGTCTGATCGAGCTGGCGGCACGCAAAAAACTGACGCTGATGGTGGGTTTCAACCGCCGCTTCGCGCCGCTTTACCAGCAGCTTAAGGCGCAGTCGGGCACGCTTTCCTCGCTGCGAATGGATAAGCACCGTACCGACAGCATTGGGCCAAACGATCTGCGGTTCACCCTTCTGGATGATTACCTGCATGTGGTGGATACGGCGCTGTGGCTGACCAACGGTAATGCGCAGCTGAAAAGCGGCACCCTCGTGACAAACGATCAGGGGCAAATGGTCTACGCTGAACACCACTTTTCCGTTGAGCATCTTCAGATTACCACCAGCATGCACCGCCGGGCGGGTAGCCAGCGTGAATCCGTGCAGGCGGTGACCGACGGCGCGCTGTACGACATTACGGACATGCGCGAGTGGCGGGAAGAGAAGGGCAGCGGCGTGGTGACGCTCCCGGCGCCAGGCTGGCAGAGCACCCTAGAGCAGCGCGGTTTCGCAGGATGCGCCCGCCACTTTATCTCCTGCGTGCAAAATCAGACGGTTCCTGAAACGTCCGGCGAGCAGGCCATTATGGCGCAGCGCATTGTAGAAAGGCTCTGGCGCGATGCCATGAGTGAATAACTCGCTGTAACATCTGCGGATAGTAATTCGTTGAAATCCGGGTAGACTAAGCGCCGCTTGTAGGCTTTGCCGGGTGGCGCTTACGCTTGCCCGTCCTGGAAATCCGTATGGTTCTGGAAATTCACGTTAATGAACTTATTAAAATCGCTGGCGGCCGTCAGCTCGATGACCATGTTTTCCCGCGTGCTGGGTTTTGCACGCGACGCCATTGTGGCAAGGGTATTTGGTGCAGGGATGGCCACGGACGCCTTTTTCGTCGCCTTCAAATTGCCGAACCTGCTGCGTCGTATTTTTGCTGAAGGGGCGTTTTCCCAGGCATTCGTGCCCATTCTGGCGGAATATAAAAGCAAGCAGGGTGAAGACGCGACGCGCGTCTTTGTTTCTTATGTCTCCGGATTGCTGACGCTGGCTTTAGCTGTGGTGACCGTACTCGGGATGCTGACCGCGCCCTGGGTAATTATGGTGACCGCGCCCGGGTTTGCCGATACGGCTGACAAATTTGCCCTGACCTCGCAGCTTTTGCGCATTACTTTCCCCTATATTCTGCTCATCTCGCTGGCTTCGCTGGTGGGGGCTGTCCTGAATACCTGGAACCGCTTCTCTGTACCGGCGTTTGCGCCGACGTTTCTCAACGTCAGCATGATCGGTTTTGCCCTCTTCGCCGCGCCGCACTTCAACCCGCCGGTGCTGGCGCTGGCCTGGGCGGTCACCGTCGGCGGCGTGCTGCAGCTGGCGTATCAGCTGCCGCATCTGAAAAAAATCGGCATGCTGGTGCTGCCGCGCATCAATCTCAAAGATGCCGGGGCGATGCGCGTGATCAAGCAGATGGGGCCCGCCATTCTCGGCGTCTCAGTCAGCCAGATCTCGCTTATCATCAACACCATCTTTGCCTCTTTCCTCGTGTCCGGCTCGGTTTCCTGGATGTACTACGCCGACCGCCTCATGGAATTTCCGTCCGGGGTGCTGGGCGTGGCGCTGGGGACCATTCTGCTGCCGTCGCTGTCGAAAAGTTTTGCCAGCGGCAATCACGATGAATATTGTCGCCTGATGGACTGGGGATTACGTCTCTGCTTCCTGCTGGCCCTGCCAAGCGCGGTGGCGCTGGGTATTCTGGCTAAACCCTTAACGGTGTCGCTCTTCCAGTACGGGAAATTCACCGCTTTTGATGCTGCCATGACCCAGCGCGCGCTGATTGCCTACTCGGTCGGATTGATGGGGCTGATCGTCGTCAAGGTGCTGGCGCCAGGGTTCTACTCGCGTCAGGACATCAAAACGCCGGTGAAAATTGCCATCGTGACGCTGATTATGACGCAGCTGATGAACCTGGCGTTTATTGGTCCGCTGAAGCATGCAGGCCTGTCATTATCGATTGGTCTGGCGGCCTGTCTGAATGCCGGGCTGTTATACTGGCAGCTGCGCAAGCAGGATATTTTTACGCCGCAGCCGGGCTGGGGGAGTTTCCTGGCGCGTCTGATCGTTGCGGTACTGGTAATGTCTGCCGCGCTGCTTGGCATGATGTACGTGATGCCGGAATGGTCCCTGGGCACCATGCCTTACCGTCTGATGCGGCTGATGGCCGTGGTAGGCGTCGGGGTGGTGGCTTATTTTGCCACGCTCGCGGTGCTGGGGTTCAAAGTGAAAGAGTTTGCCCGCCGTACGGCATAAACACCAAAAGGGGAGTTCACCTTATGGTGCTCCCCGCTGCATGATTTGTCGCTCAGGCGTCAAATCGAAATCTTTTTAACTCCCGCAATACGCGCAGTCGCTGTCTGACCATCCGCACCGTACAGTCCGGTTTCTTTATGCGGTTTCAATACCTCAAGCGCCTGCTGGTTACGCTCAATCTGACCTTCCAGTAGCCAGCCGTTGTGCTGGTTAAGATCGCGCAGATGCTGGGTTTTTTCGGTAATGGTTTGCCAGCGCTCAATAATATCGTCATTGGCGCTACGCTTAGGATCCTGCTCAGCGCGGCGCTGCTGCTCCAGATAATCCAGCGTCGCCAGGAGTGAACTCTTATCTTCAGTAATACGCTGCAGCGCACTGCCGTTGATGTGACCGGAAGAGAGATGCTGTTGTTCAGCGTCCATTACCGTTTTCAGGTCGTTAAGAACAACCGTCATTTGATCCAGTATTTCTGACAGTCGACTCATACGGTTAGTTACTCTGTAAGAAACTCTGTGCTTCCTGAATCAGGGCGTCAGCGATTTTGCTGGTGTCCATTTTCAGCTCACCGTTACGAATAGCCGTTTTCAGCGCTTCAACACGTTCCATATTGATATCGTTGCTGCCTGGCTGCATCAGTTTTGCCTGCGCGTCGCTCAGGGTAACGCTGGTGCTGTTGGACGTTGACGGTTTTTCCAGACGCGTTTTCTGCGCAGGAGCGTCATTCGTTTCGCGAGGTTGTACAGCGCTTACCGGCTTCAGGGCTGATGTACGATCAATGCTCATAGTGTTGTCCTCATCGAGGGTTCGCGGCGTTTGCGCCTGATATCATCATTAGTGGAATATTTATCGGCACGCGCCGCGAAATCTTTAAAAAGATTATAGGTTAATCAGAATATTCCCATCAGAATCGACGGTTCCGCTCACCACCTGGCCTGAGGACATTCTGACGCGGGCGTTTTGCGCAACCGCGGCATTGTTTAACGCTTTCCCTTCACTGTTGATGCTAAAGCCATCTCCGTTGGCCACCACCATCACCTGTTGACCCGCTTTTACCCGCCACGATTGACGCAGCATTGAAAGCTGTATCGGCTGGCCGGGGGCGACATCACGCAGGCTGACGGCGTCCTGTGCCTGGTTCATTTCAAGCATGGTGCGTGGCGGCAGCTGATCCAGACGCCCGCGTTTTAACGTCACGCTGTTCGTCTGCAGGACGCTGCCGCGCGCAATGGGCACGGCGGCGACAACATAATTGCCCGTCGCCTGAACTGCAACCTGTAAATAGCGTTTTTCGTTCGCGCAGCGTGCCAGCACGTTCACATTCCCCCACAGCCTGGTAGTCCCTGTCACGCTGAATGACGGTTGGTCACAGGTTGGGTACAGATTCGGTGGGGTGCGCACGGTAACGTTAACCTCATCGGAAAAGCCCGCCAGCTTTTCAGCAAAAAAAGCCGTCAGCCGATCCTGTAAGCCATCAGCCTGCACCAGAGGGCTAAACAGCAAGAAAGTTGCCACCAGGCCACGTTTTAACGTTTGCATCGCAAGTTCCACCGTTTCCAGAATTGAATGAATTCTACCTGCAGTGGTTTTGCATCAACGCAATAAATAGCGACGCATTTTGCGCTTATTCCGTCGATAGGTGAGACCGGGTGAGATTTAAGCTGTGAACTGAAATTTTGCCATCAGCGGAGGAGACATGCTCGATAAACTCGACGCCGCGTTACGTTTTCAGCAGGAAGCGCTCAACTTACGCGCCCAGCGGCAGGAGATTTTAGCCGCCAACATCGCTAACGCCGATACCCCGGGGTTTCAGGCGCGCGATATTGATTTTTCCAGTGAACTCAAAAAGGTGATGGAGCGTGGACGTGCCGAAGGAACGGGTGTTGCACTCGCCATGACATCCTCTCGCCATATTCCTGCTCAGGCGATGACCGCGCCAGCGACCGATTTACTTTACCGCATTCCCGATCAGCCCTCACTCGACGGTAACACCGTGGATATGGACCGGGAGCGTACACAGTTTGCCGATAACAGCCTGAAATACCAGACGGGCCTGACCGTACTCGGCGGACAAATCAAAGGCATGATGAACGTCCTGCAGGGGGGGAACTGATAGATGGCCTTGTTGAATATTTTTGATATTGCCGGTTCGGCGTTAACCGCGCAGTCCAAACGCCTGAACGTGGCCGCCAGTAACCTGGCGAACGCCGACAGCGTAACCGGACCCGACGGCCAGCCTTATCGTGCCAAACAGGTTGTCTTTCAGGTCGATGCGGCGCCAGGCGCTGCGACGGGCGGTGTGAAGGTGTCTGATGTGGTAGAGAGCCAGGCGCCGGACAGGCTGATGTATGAGCCGGGTAATCCGCTCGCGGATGCCAGCGGATACGTGAAAATGCCAAACGTGGATGTGGTGGGTGAGATGGTGAACTCCATGTCGGCGTCCCGTAGCTACCAGGCCAACGTCGAAGTGCTTAATACCGTGAAGAGCATGATGCTCAAAACACTCACTCTCGGCCAGTAAAGGAGACATGCATGTCCATCGCCGTAAATGTGAATGATCCTACGAACTCGGGTGTTAATAACACGAAGAGTACGACGGGTTCTAACTCCCTGACCGGGAGCAATGCCTCCGATCTTCAGGGCAGCTTTCTGACGCTGCTGGTGGCGCAGCTTAAGAACCAGGATCCCACCAACCCAATGCAGAATAACGAACTGACCACGCAGCTTGCGCAGATCAGCACCGTGAGCGGCATTGAGAAGCTCAACACTACCCTCGGTGCCGTTTCCGGCCAGATTGGCAGCAGCCAGTCTCTGCAGGCAGCGAGCCTGATTGGTCACGGGGTGATGATCCCTGGAACCACGATTCTGGCGGGCACCAGCACCACTGAAGGGAACACCACAACGACCACCACGCCGTTTGGCGTTGAGCTGCAGCAGGCGGCGGAGAAAGTTACCGCAACCATTACCGACAGCAACGGCACGGTCGTGCGCACCATTGATATCGGTGAGCTGAAGGCGGGCGTTCACACCTTTACGTGGGATGGCAGCCTGACCGACGGCACTAAAGCACCAAACGGTTCTTACAAAGTAGCGATCAGCGCCAGCAACGGGACGACCCAGCTGGTGGCGCAGCCGCTGCAGTTCGCGCTGGTCCAGGGCGTGATTAAAGGAAGCGACGGCAACAAACTGGATTTGGGAACCTCTGGTTCCACCACACTCGACGAAGTTCGGCAGATTATCTAAGCCTTAACACTTATCAGGAGTAAGTCATGGCCTTTTCTCAAGCGGTCAGCGGCCTGAATGCTGCGGCCACCAACCTGGACGTCATTGGCAACAACATCGCCAACTCCGCGACCTATGGTTTTAAATCCGGTTCTGCTTCTTTTGCAGACATGTTTGCCGGTTCCAAAGTGGGTCTGGGCGTAAAAGTTGCAGGCATCACTCAGGACTTTAGCGACGGCACCACCACCAACACCGGCCGTGGCCTGGACGTTGCCATCAGCCAGAACGGGTTCTTCCGTATGGTCGATTCTAACGGTTCTGTGTTCTACAGCCGTAACGGCCAGTTCAAACTGGATGAAAACCGTACGCTGGTTAACATGCAGGGCATGCAGCTGACGGGCTACCCGGCAGCAGGAACGCCTCCAACCGTTCAGACCGGTGCGAATCCTCAGGCGATTACTATCCCGAATACCCTGATGGCGGCGAAATCAACCACCACCGCCACGCAGCAGATCAACCTGAACTCAACCGATCCTGTTCAAACCGCCCCCTTCGATGCGACCAACCCGGATACCTATAACAAAAAAGGTACCGTGACCGTATTCGACAGCCAGGGTAACGCCCATAACATGTACGTCTACTACGTTAAGACGGCCAACAATAAATGGGATCTTTACACTCAGGACGGCAGCGTTGCGGGTTCTGCTGCGACGAAAGCGGCGCAGATGAACTTTGATGCGAACGGTAACCTGGCGGGTGTCTATAACTACGACGCAGCGGGCGTGCTGAGCGCAGCGCCAAACGCCACGCCGGCCATTAACATCACCACGGGTTCTGTCAGCGGTGCGACGGCGGCGACCTTCTCCCTGAGTTTCCAGAACTCCATGCAGCAGAACACCGGTGCAAACAGCGTGGTGGCAACCAATCAGAACGGCTACAAGCCTGGCGACCTGGTGAGCTACCAGATCAACGACGATGGCACCGTGGTGGGAAGCTACTCTAACGAACAGTCTCAGGTTCTGGGTCAGATCGTGCTGGCAAACTTCGCCAACAACGAAGGCCTGAAGTCTGAAGGCGACAACGTCTGGTCTGCCACACAGTCTTCCGGCGTGGCGCTGCTGGGTACCGCGGGCACCGGTAACTTCGGCAAGCTGACCAACGGCGCGCTGGAAGCCTCCAACGTGGATATGAGTAAAGAACTGGTGAACATGATCGTCGCGCAGCGTAACTATCAGTCGAACGCGCAGACCATCAAAACCCAGGACCAGATCCTCAACACGCTGGTTAACCTGCGTTAAGCGGCTAACAGGAAAGCGCAATGGATCACGCAATATATACCGCGATGGGCGCGGCAAGTCAGACGCTCAATCAGCAGGCCGTTACCGCCAGCAACCTGGCAAACGCCTCAACGCCGGGCTTTCGCGCCCAGCTTAATGCGCTGCGCGCGGTGCCGGTAGAAGGGCTTTCCCTGCCGACCCGTACGCTGGTGACAGCATCAACCCCTGGCGCCGATATGACGCCAGGGCAGATGGATTACACCTCACGCCCGCTGGACGTTGCCCTGCAGCAGGACGGCTGGCTGGCGGTGCAAACGGCGGACGGCAGCGAAGGCTATACCCGTAACGGCAACATTCAGGTGAGCGCGACGGGCCAGCTGACGATTCAGGGGCATCCGGTGATGGGGGAAGCGGGTCCGCTGACCGTGCCGGAAGGCTCTGAGCTCACTATCGCTGCGGACGGCACCATTTCGGCGCTGAACCCGGGCGACCCGGCCAACACCGTTGCGCCCGTCGGACGTCTGAAGCTGGTGAAGGCGGAAGCCAAAGACGTGCAGCGTGGCGACGATGGCATGTTCCGTCTGACCCAGGCGGCTCAGGCGACGCGTGGCGCCACGTTACAGGCCGATCCGAGCATCCGCGTGATGTCCGGCGTTCTGGAAGGCAGTAACGTCAAGCCGGTCGAAGCCATGACCGACATGATCGCCAGCGCCCGTCGTTTTGAAATGCAGATGAAGATCATCAGCAGCGTGGATGAAAACGCGGGCAAGGCTAACCAACTTCTGGCTATGAGTTAACAGGACTCCTTATGATCAGTTCTTTATGGATCGCGAAAACTGGCCTGGACGCCCAGCAAACCAATATGGACGTGATTGCCAACAACCTGGCAAACGTGAGCACCAATGGTTTCAAGCGTCAGCGTGCCGTTTTCGAAGATTTGCTTTATCAAACCATCCGCCAGCCGGGCGCGCAGTCTTCTGAACAGACGACGCTGCCTTCGGGCCTGCAGATCGGTACCGGTGTTCGTCCGGTGGCCACCGAACGTCTGCACAGCCAGGGCAACCTGTCTCAGACCAACAACAGTAAAGACGTGGCAATCAAAGGCCAGGGCTTCTTCCAGGTGCAGCTGCCTGACGGGACCTCTGCCTACACCCGCGACGGTTCGTTCCAGGTCGATCAGAACGGCCAACTGGTGACGGCGGGCGGTTTCCAGGTTCAGCCTGCGATTACCATCCCGGCGAACGCCCTGAGCATCACCATTGGACGTGACGGTGTGGTCAGCGTGACCCAGCAGGGACAGGCCGCGCCGGTTCAGGTCGGGCAGCTCAACCTGACCACCTTCATGAACGATACCGGTCTGGAAAGCATTGGTGAGAACCTCTACACCGAAACGCAATCCTCCGGTACGCCGAATGAGAGCACCCCGGGTCTGAACGGCGCGGGTCTGCTGTACCAGGGTTATGTTGAAACGTCCAACGTGAACGTGGCGGAAGAGCTGGTGAATATGATCCAGGTCCAGCGCGCGTATGAAATTAACAGTAAAGCAGTGTCGACGACCGACCAGATGCTGCAGAAACTGACGCAACTCTAAGGTGTAGCCCGGTGCGGTAAACGCCGCGCCGGCTCCCTGTTTTCGAAGATGAAGGCAATGCAAAAAAACGCGGCGTTTCGTTATCCGATACTGACTGTTCTGGCTGTCACCCTTAGCGGGTGTGCTTTGATCCCGTCTAAACCATTGGTCCAGGGTGCGACGACTGCCCAACCCGTTCCTGGCCCCGCGCCAGTGGTAAACGGCTCCATTTTCCAGACCGCGCAGCCGATTAATTACGGCTATCAGCCGCTGTTTGAAGATCGCCGCCCGCGTAACGTCGGCGATACATTGACCATTGTGCTGCAGGAAAATGTCAGCGCGAGCAAGAGCTCGTCGGCGAACGCCAGCCGCGATGGCAAAACCAATTTTGGCTTCGATACCGTGCCACGCTATCTGCAGGGCCTGTTCGGCAATGCCCGTGCGGATGTTGAGGCCTCCGGCGGCAACACCTTTAACGGTAAAGGCGGTGCCAACGCCAGCAACACCTTCAGCGGCACGCTGACGGTCACGGTTGACCAGGTACTGGTTAACGGCAACCTGCACGTTGTGGGTGAAAAACAGATCGCCATCAACCAGGGCACTGAATTCATTCGCTTCTCGGGCGTGGTTAACCCTCGCACCATCAGCGGCACCAACACCGTTCCATCTACCCAGGTGGCGGATGCGCGCATTGAGTACGTCGGGAACGGCTATATCAATGAAGCGCAAAATATGGGTTGGCTGCAGCGCTTCTTCCTTAATTTATCGCCAATGTAAGCGAGGTGACCCATGTTTAAATCGATCTTCGCCGTGGCGCTCGCGCTGGTGGCAACATTTGCCCAGGCTGACCGTATTCGCGACCTCACCAGCGTTCAGGGAGTACGTGAAAACTCCCTGATTGGCTATGGCCTGGTGGTTGGCCTGGATGGTACCGGTGACCAGACCACCCAGACGCCGTTCACTACCCAAAGTCTGAACAACATGCTTTCCCAGCTCGGCATTACCGTGCCGGCGGGAACTAACATGCAGCTGAAAAACGTGGCCGCGGTAATGGTCACCGCGTCCTACCCGGCGTTTGCTCGTCAGGGGCAGACCATTGACGTGGTGGTCTCCTCAATGGGTAACGCCAAAAGCCTGCGCGGCGGTACGCTGCTGATGACCCCGCTGAAAGGCGTCGACAGCCAGGTCTATGCGCTGGCGCAGGGGAACATTCTGGTTGGCGGTGCGGGCGCTTCCGCAGGCGGAAGCAGCGTGCAGGTGAACCAGCTTAACGGTGGACGTATCACCAACGGGGCGATCATTGAGCGTGAACTGCCGACCCAGTTTGGCGCGGGCAACACCATCAACCTGCAGCTCAATAATGAAGACTTCACCATGGCGCAGCAAATTGCCGATACCATCAACCGCAGCCGAGGCTACGGTAATGCAACGGCACTCGATGCGCGCACCGTGCAGATCCGTACCTCTACCGGCAGCAGCAACCAGGTGCGCATGCTGGCAGATATCCAGAATATGGAAGTGAACGTTCCGGTTCAGGATGCCAAGGTGATCATCAACTCCCGTACCGGCTCGGTGGTCATGAACCGGGAAGTGTCGCTGGACAGCTGTGCCGTAGCGCAGGGCAACCTCTCCGTAACGGTAAACCGCTCCGCGAACGTGAGCCAGCCGAATACGCCATTTGGTGGCGGTCAGACGGTGGTGACGCCGCAAACGCAGATTGATATGCGTCAGAGCGGCGGGTCGCTGCAGAGCGTTCGCTCCAGTGCCAACCTGAACAGCGTGGTGCGAGCCCTGAACGCCCTGGGTGCAACGCCGATGGATCTGATGTCCATTCTGCAATCCATGCAAAGCGCGGGCTGCCTGCGCGCCAAACTGGAAATCATCTAATGCTGACCGATAGCAAACTGTTGACCAGTGCAGCCTGGGATGCCCAGTCGCTCAACGAACTGAAAACCAAAGCAGGAAAAGACCCGGCGGCGAACATCCGCCCGGTCGCCCGCCAGGTGGAAGGGATGTTTGTACAGATGATGCTGAAAAGCATGCGTGAAACCCTGCCGAAAGACGGGATGTTCAGCAGTGATTCAACGCGTCTCTACACCAGCATGTATGACCAGCAGATTGCGCAGCAGATGACCGCCGGTAAAGGCCTCGGTCTGGCTGACATGATTGTGAAACAGACCGAAGCCGCGCAGGGCATTCAGCCTCAGGAACAGACGCAGCAGGTGCCGATGAAGTTCGACCTGGAAACGGTGACCAGTTATCAGAACCAGGCTCTGACGCAAATGGTGCGTAAAGCGATGCCAAAAGCCACGGGCAGCGGCGATGAGCCGCTCTCCGGTGACAGCAAAGACTTCCTGGCGCAGCTTTCTCTGCCCGCGCGCCTTGCCAGCGAACAGAGCGGCGTGCCGCATCATCTGATTCTGGCGCAGGCCGCGCTGGAGTCGGGCTGGGGCCAGCGCCAGATCCGCAAGGAAAACGGCGAGCCGAGCTTCAACATCTTCGGCGTGAAGGCCACCTCCAGCTGGAAGGGGCCAACAACGGAGATCACGACCACCGAATACGAGAACGGTGCGGCGGTGAAGGTCAAAGCAAAATTCCGCGTCTACAGCTCTTATCTGGAAGCATTGTCCGACTACGTTGGCCTGCTGAGCCGAAATCCGCGTTATACCGCCGTTACGCAGGCGGCGACGGCGGAGCAGGGCGCTCAGGCCTTACAAAACGCGGGCTACGCGACTGACCCGAACTATGCACGCAAGCTCACCAGCATGATCCAGCAGCTGAAATCCATGGGCGAGAAAGTCAGCAAAGCCTATAGCACAGATATTGAAAATCTGTTCTGAAAGTTCTCAAGTCCCGGTGGAGGTTGCCGATAACCTTCATCAGGACTCGTGTCTGAACGTATAAAAGGAACCCCCATGTCCAGTTTGATTAACAGCGCCATGAGTGGCCTCAGTGCTGCGCAGTCGGCACTCAATACCGTCAGTAATAATATTTCAAGCTATAACGTGGCAGGTTACACCCGCCAGACCACGGTGCTGGGCGCATCTAACAGCACGCTGACCGGCGGTGGCTGGGTGGGTAACGGGGTGTATGTCTCCGGTGTCCAGCGTGAGTATGACGCCTTCATCACCAACCAGCTGCGCGCCGCGCAGACGCAGAGCAGCGGTCTGACGACGCGCTATCAGCAGATGTCAAAAATCGACGATGTGCTCTCTGATACCACCAACTCGCTCTCCACCACCCTGCAGGATTTCTTCAAAAGCCTGCAAACGCTGGTGAGCAACGCGGAAGACCCGGCTGCACGTCAGACGGTGCTGGGTAAAGCGGGTGGTCTGGTCAATCAGTTCAAAACCAACGATCAGTATCTGCGCGATCAGGATACGCAGGTCAATACCGCCATTGGGACCAGCGTGTCTCAGATCAACAACTATGCCAAACAGATTGCGAACCTGAACGATCAGATCTCTCGTCTGACCGGCGTCGGTGCGGGCGCATCGCCTAACGATCTGCTCGACCAGCGCGATCAGCTCGTCAATGAGCTGAACAAAATCGTCGGCGTGGAAGTGTCTGTTCAGGATAGCGGTACGTTTAACATCTCTTTCGGCAATGGTTACAGCCTGGTTCAGGGCAGCAAAGCCAACCAGCTGGCTGCCGTGAAGTCGAGTGCAGATCCGGCTCGTACCACCGTGGCCTATGTCGACGACGTAGCGGGTAATGTCGAGATCCCGGAGAAGATGATTACCACCGGTTCTTTGGGCGGTTTACTGACCTTCCGCACGGAAGATCTTGATAAAGCTCGTAACACCCTGAACCAGATGGCGCTGGCCTTTGCAGATTCAATGAACACGCAGCATGAAGCCGGCTTTGATGCGAACGGTGATGCGGGCGGTAAGCTGTTCAACTTCGGCTCTCCGGCGGTCCTGTCCAGCAGCAAGAACGGCGGTTCGGCGGTTGTTACGGCTTCTGTAGCGGACAGCAAGCAGGTCCAGGCGACAGACTATAAGCTGCAGTTTAACGGCACTGACTGGACGGTTACCCGTACTTCAGACAAAACCAGCTTTACGATGAGCCCGGATGCCAGCGGCAATCTGTCGTTTGATGGCCTTAACGTCAACGTGAGCGGTACGGCAAACACCAAAGACAGCTTTACCGTGAAGCCTGTTTCCAACGTCATCATGAACATGGAACTCGCGATCAGCGACGAGTCCAAGCTGGCGATGGCATCGGTGCAGAACGGCGGCGAGAGTGATAACCGTAATGGCCAAAAACTGCTCGATCTGCAAAACGGCAAAGTGGTGGGTGGAAACAAAACCTTCAACGATGCGTATGCCTCTCTCGTCAGTACCGTCGGTAGCTCAACGGCGTCACTGAAGGTGAGCAGCCAGACGAAAGCCAACGTGGAGACGCAGTTAATCAAGCAGCAGCAGACCATCTCTGGGGTAAACCTCGACGAAGAGTATGGCAATTTGCAGCGTTATCAGCAGTATTACCTGGCGAACGCCCAGGTTCTCCAGACTGCCAGTACGCTCTTCGATGCAATTATCAACATTCGTTAAGGTTGAGGTGAACAATGCGTATTAGCACCCAGATGATGTACGAGCAGAACATGCGTGGGATCACCGATTCCCAGAGCAGATGGCTGAGCTACGGTGAGCAGATGTCCACCGGCAAGCGCGTCAATCGTCCTTCGGACGATCCTATCGCCGCATCGCAGGCCATCGTTCTGTCACAGTCTCAGTCGCAAAACAGCCAGTTTGCGCTCGCGCGTACCTTTGCAACGCAGAAGGTCTCGCTGGAAGATAACGTGTTAACCCAGGTCAACACCGCGATCTCGAGCGTGCGCGAGAAGCTCGTTTACGCGTCTAACGGCACGTTAAGCGATGACGACCGTCTCTCTCTGGCGACCGATATTCAGGGGATCCGCGATCAGCTTATGAACCTGGCCAACACGACGGATGGTAATGGTCGCTTTATCTTTGCGGGATACAAAACCGAAAGCGCACCGTTTGATGCCGCGACCGGGGATTATAACGGCGGCGCAGAGGCCATCACGCAGCAGGTTGATACGGCGCGAAATATGACGATTAGCCATACCGGCCAGCAAATTTTCGAAAGCATTACCAGTAATGCAGAACAGCTGCCGGGCGGTGGATATGGCCAGACAAACATGTTCAAAATCCTGGATTCTGCCATTGCCTCGCTGAAGACACCGATTGAAAACGATCCGGCTGCTGCAACGGCGCAAAGCCAGGTGATTGCCAATGCGCAAATCGGCATCAAAAACTCCCAGAACAATGTCCTGACGGTCGTTGCGGATGTGGGAACCAAGATGAACGAGCTGGAAAAACTCGATACGCTGGGTGATGACCGCGCGCTGGGTCAGACCAAGCAGATGAGTGACCTGGTTGATGTTGACTGGAACGAAGCGATTTCCTCTTACACCATGCAGCAGGCGGCCTTGCAGGCGTCTTATAAAGCGTTTAGCGATATGCAGGGCATGTCTCTGTTCCAGCTGAACAAATAACATCTTGACCTCTTGGAACATGTCTTGAAACTGGGCATGTTTTACTGCCCAATCCGCCTGGATTGGGCATTTTTTTTATGCAACTTCTGCTGATGCGGAGGCGACACGTGCGCTTTCAATCAGACGAATTGCCAGTGCAATGACACCACAGGCTGTCGCCAGCGCGACCACACCCGTCCAGCCAGCCAGCGAGTAGATATTGCTGCCTAACGCGGAACCCAGCGCCATCCCGATAAAGACCACCGTAAAGAGCAGGGCGTTGAGACGACCTCGAGCCTGTGGTTCAAGGCTGTATACCAGGTTCTGGTGAGCGACCAGGCTTGACTGCAGACCCAGGTCGAACCCGACGGCAGAGATGGCGATCAGAATCAGCTGTCCATGAACGCCCAGCGCGGGCATCAGGAACATCAGGGCAAATGAGACGGTCACAAGAACGGCACCAAGCTGCGTGACTTTTCCTGCACCCAGTTTATCCGCCAGACCTCCTGCCAGCGGGGCAGCTAACGCACCGGCGGCACCTGCAATACCAAAACCACCCGCTACGGCACTGCCCAGGTGATAGTGCTCAAGCAGCATGACCGCAAGCGTAGACCAGAAGGCACTAAAGGCAATCGACAGAAAGCCCTGAGCCAGCGCCGCACGGCGCAGCGCCGGATAGCGACGCCACAGGTGTTCCATTGAGCGCATCAGCGCGGGGTAGCTCAGCGTGGAGTGAATGGCAAAACGGGGAAGCACAAACCACATCATCACCCCGATGAACGCAATGCTCGCCGCAGCCAACTGGTACATGACGCGCCAGCCAAACGCTTCACCCACCACGCCGCTCACGGTTCTTGATAATAAGATACCCATCAGCAGCCCGGTCATTACCGTGCCCACGGTTTTCCCCTGTTTACCTTCCGGCGCAAGGATGGCCGCGGCAGGGACGATATCCTGTGCCATGGTGGCGGCCATGCCGATGAGCAGGCTTGCCAGCAGCAGAGAGTGGATCTGCCCGGTCAGGCTACAGCCGAGAAGAAACAGCGCCAGCGCCGCACTCTTTATCAGGATTAACGTCCTGCGGTCGTGGCGATCGCCGAGCGGAAGCAGGAACAGGATCCCCAGGGCATATCCCGCCTGGGTGAGCGTCGGGACCATGCCCATTCCTTCGATACTCAGATGAAGGTCTGCGCCCATCAGCGGCAGCAGAGGCTGGGCATAATAGATTGATGCCACGCTGAAACCTGCACCGATCGCCAGCATTAAAATCACCCAGCGGCTCACGGCATGGGCGGCGGTTGTTGTGTTCATAAGAAGTTCCTCATTCGTCGTGTGAGGATATTTTTTATCAGTACGCCTTGCGACGGTAGCGGGCACGGTGGTAAAACGCTTATACGTTGAACGTATAAGTGAAAAAGCAATGAAAAGAGCTGAGCGTATAGACAGGGTGGAGTTAATGCGGACGTTTGTTCGCATCGTGGAGGCGGGTTCTCTCTCTGCGGCGGCACGGCAGCTGGCCACCACCCAGGCCACTGTGAGCAGACGGTTACAGTCGCTTGAGACCATGCTGGGCGTACGCCTGATATTGCGCACCACCCACACGACGCGGCTGACGGATGACGGCGAGCGCTGCTATCAGCACGCCCGTCGGGTGATTGACAGCTGGCTGGCGCTGGAAGATGAGGTGGGGCAGACGGAAGATGAGCCGGTAGGCGTGCTGCGGGTGCGCGCTCCCCACGCGTTTGGTCAGGATCAGCTTCTTAAACCCGTAACCGAATTTTTGCAACGCTATCCGCAGCTTTCGATTGAGTGGATGCTCAACGATCGGTCGGCGGATTTCCTCGGTGACAACCTGGACTGTGCTATTCGGGTAGGTGTGGAGGTCGATCCGGCGACCGTGTCCGTACTGCTGGCGGAGGTGCCGCGCTCGGTGGTGGCTTCACCGGCACTGCTGGCCCGTTTTCCAACGGTTAACGCGCCGGAGGATTTGCAGCAGTTTCCCTGGATAGCCATCAGCTCTTTCTACCAGCGCCATGTGGAGCTTTTTCACGATGCCTCGCCCGCCACCGCGCGGATTGCTATTACGCCACGCCTCAGCACCGACAGCCTTTATGTCGCACGTAACACTGCACTCACCGGGCTTGGCGTAGCGGTGGTCTCCAGCTGGACGGTACAGGACGATATTCAGGAAGGGCGGCTGGTGCACTTGCTGCCGGAGTGGCAGCCAGCGGCGCTACCGGTGCATCTGGTTTATCCCTGGTCCCGTTATTATCCGGCACGCTTGCGGCGTTTTCTGGAGTTGATGCGGCAGGTCATGCCGGAGGTGACCGGGATGAGGAAGCCTGTGCAGCAGCCATAAAAAAAGCCGACCAGAGGGTCGGCTTTTTACTTTCAGCGTCGTTTGTCGTTATTCGACAGACTGTGGACGCGTTGCCGGTGCAGTCGCCTGATGCGTTGCACTGTGGCCACCGGCTGCGCCTTTACCTTCGAAGCTGAAGGCCGGGCGAACCCAGTCGCTGTGACGCGGTGCTTCAGGCACGTAATCCGGCGCCGGAGCGCGCGTCATTGGTGCTGTCGCCACGTGGGCAGCGGCTGGCGCAGAAACAACCGGCTCTGGTTTCACTTCAGGCGCTTTCGGTTCTTCAACAACCGGCTCAACCTGAATCTCAACGTCCTGAATGACTTCTTCAGTGGTAGTTTCGACAATGGCTTCAGCGGTGTCTTCCACTGCGGCTACAGATTCAGCCTCTTCAGCGATTTCCTCAGCCACCACGACATCTTCTTCAGCAATAAGCTGCGGTGCGGCATCAACCGGCGCTGCAATCACTTCCGGATGCGTGGTTTCGACTTCAGCTACCTGAGGGGCTGCAGTTTCAACAGCCTGAGGTTCCACCACGGTTGCCGCTTCAGTCACGACCTCTTCTACCGCTGCCGCAGGTGCAATAACCTCTTCGGTTACTGGCTGTTCTTCAACAACCTGCTCCGGACGCGCTACCGGGTAGCGGATCCAGACTTTGCCGGAGGCCATTTCTGGTGAAGCACAGGCTATGGTCAGCGGCATTGGCGACTGAGTTGGGTAACGCTCGTCACGATAGCGACGACGGCGCTGGCCGCTGACGCGCAGATGACGTGGGGAACGACGTGAACGGCGCGGCATGCCGGCGTTATCACGGTTTTCACCGTTATCATCCTGCTCAACGTTGTTATCAACGACGGCTGGCAGGTCAACTTTTGCAAGCTGAGTACCGGCTGCGCTCTCGCGGGTTTCAACCGGGACAATTGCTGACTCTTCGGTTGCTTCGGAGGCGAAACGAACTTTCTGAGCAAGCTGGCGCTGCTTACGACGTGGCATTACCTGAGTACGTTCTTCCTGCTCGCCGTCCTGCTGTTCAACAGGCTCTTCGCGGTTCAGGTTTTTGACTTCCTGCTGTGCCTGACGCTTCTCGTCGTTACGGCGACGGTTGCGTTCACGGCGCGGCTGCTGGTCGTCACGCTGTTTGCTCTTCTCAGACTCATCGCCCGCCTGCTGGCGAATTTCACGATCTTCAACATTCTGCTGCTGTTTCTCGCGACGGTTGCGACGGTTGTCTTCGCGTTGCTCACGGCCTTCGTTATTCTCAGAGCGGTTATCACGGTTGTCACGACGCTCGCTGCGGTCATTGCGCTCGCTGCGGTCGTTACGGTCGCGGCGGTTGTTCTGACGCTTACGGCGGTCCTGCTGACGCTCAGGCTTGGCCGCTTTTGGCTCTTCTTTCGGCTGCTCAGGCTGAACTTCCTCACCGGCAAACATCTTCTTCAGCGCGCCGAAGAAGCGGCTCAGCAGACCCGGCTGCGCCGGCTGGGCTTTTGCTACCGCAGCTTCAGGTTTCTGCGCCGCAGGTTTGGCCGCCGGTTTTTCCAGGGCTGCTTCAGGCGGTGCTTCAGGCATAATGAAGGTCGCTAACGCAGGCTGCTCAGGCAGCTTGCGCTCGGCTGGCTCTTCATCGGACGGCAGGGCCATCTCTTCTTCATGCAGCTTCGGCAGCAGGTAGCTGAGCGTTGACGTCTCTTCGCCTTTACGGACACGCAGCACGTGGTAGTGCGGGGTTTCCATCTGATCGTTTGGTACGATAATGCAGCGAACGCCACCCTGGCGAGCTTCAATCGCACTTACTGCTGCACGTTTTTCGTTCAGCAGGTAGGAGGCAATTGGCACAGGAACAATCGCGTGAACCTCTTTGGTGTTCTCTTTCAGCGCTTCTTCTTCAATCAGACGCAGAATAGAGAGGGACAGAGATTCGTTATCACGCACGGTACCGGTGCCGGAGCAGCGCGGACAAACGTGATGGCTGGACTCACCGAGGGACGGGCTCAGGCGCTGACGGGACATCTCCAGCAGGCCAAAGCGTGATATATGGCTAATCTGGATACGCGCTCTGTCCTGACGCACCGCTTCGCGCAGACGGTTTTCAACCGCACGCTGGTGGCGAACAGGGGTCATGTCGATGAAGTCGATAACAATCAGACCACCCAGGTCGCGCAGGCGGAGCTGGCGGGCGATCTCATCAGCGGCTTCGAGGTTAGTGTTGAAAGCAGTCTCTTCGATATCGCCACCGCGAGTTGCACGCGCGGAGTTGATGTCGATAGCGGTCAGCGCTTCAGTGGTATCAATAACGATAGAACCGCCGGATGGCAGACGTACTTCGCGCTGGAAGGCGGACTCAATCTGGGATTCGATCTGATAGTGGCTGAACAGTGGGATTTCGCCGGTGTACAGTTTAATTTTGCTGGTGAAATCCGGACGACCCAGCGCGGCAATGTGCTGGCGAGCCAGCTCAAGCACTTTCGGGTTATCGATCAGAATCTCACCGATGTCCTGACGCAGGTAGTCACGGAAGGCACGCACGATAACGTTGCTTTCCTGGTGGATCAGGAACGGAGCAGGGCGGCTTTCCGCTGCTTTCTGGATGGCTTCCCAGTGCTTCAGACGGAAGCTCAGGTCCCACTGCAGCGCTTCGGCGGATTTGCCAACGCCTGCGGTACGCACGATAAGCCCCATGCCATCAGGCAGCTCGAGGCTTGCCAGCGCTTCTTTCAGCTCGGTACGGTCATCACCTTCGATACGGCGAGAGATGCCACCCGCACGCGGGTTGTTTGGCATCAGAACCAGATAGCTCCCTGCCAGGCTGATAAAGGTTGTTAGTGCGGCACCTTTGTTGCCACGCTCTTCTTTATCAATCTGAACGATAACTTCCTGACCTTCACGCAGCACATCTTTGATGTTTGGGCGGCCATGGGCGTTGTAGTTTGCAGGGAAATATTCGCGGGCAATTTCTTTCAGAGGGAGGAAACCATGACGCTCAGCACCGTAATCGACAAATGCAGCTTCAAGGCTTGGTTCAATGCGGGTGATTTTACCTTTGTAAATGTTCGCTTTTTTCTGTTCGTGTCCAGGACTTTCGATATCCAGATCGTACAGGCGCTGCCCATCCACAAGGGCGACACGCAACTCTTCTTGCTGAGTTGCGTTGATTAACATTCTTTTCATCGTAACTTACTCGTTATTCTTACATTGACGACAAAGCTGCGGGCAAGGTGACGCTTTCCGGGGTATGAACCGATGGCCTCGTGTCTGTTCACGTCGCCAACCTCACGGTTGTCGCTCGCTTAAGAGGCGCAGAGTGTCGGTTGCCTGTATTTCATACGGAAACACAGCGCAATTATCAGGGGAATTGTCTGGGTAGAACTCTCCAGAGAACAATCCTTATACCGGGAAGTACTGCAACCCGCAGCCCGCTAACTGCCTGAAAGATCAATACGTCTTACGCCATTGCTGCGTGGATGATCGGTCAGACAAAATTGGTCATTCCGTCAACATCCTTACTTAACCAGGATTTAACACGGAAAACAGCCTCATTATTCCACTGCTCGCCGGGTTATAGCAAGATGACTTTTACCAATTATCACCCGGTTACTCACAGTTTCTTCACTTCAGAATGGAGATTGGTTTAATAACCACCAAATCGGTTGCGCGAAACGGGTAGCAGGCCGGATAAAAGTAAATATAAGCATAGAAAAATGAGTGGCGCTAATGGCTGGCGATATTTAGAATCGCCAACCATGAAAACAGAGACTCCAGCCGTAAAAATGGTTGCCATCGCCGAAGATGAAGCGGGGCAGCGTATCGATAACTTTTTGCGCACCCAGCTAAAAGGGGTGCCAAAGAGCATGATTTACCGCATCCTGCGTAAGGGCGAGGTGCGGGTTAACAAAAAACGCGTGAAGCCCGAGTACAAACTCGAAGCCGGTGACGAAGTGCGTATTCCACCGGTGCGTGTGGCAGAGCGTGAAGAAGAGACCGTATCACCGAAGCTACAGAAAGTGGCGGCCCTGAGCGATGTGATCCTTTATGAAGACGACCACATTCTGGTGCTGAATAAACCGTCAGGGACGGCTGTTCATGGCGGTAGCGGTCTGAGCTTCGGCGTGATTGAAGGGCTGCGTGCCCTGCGCCCGGAAGCGCGCTTCCTTGAACTGGTGCATCGTCTTGACCGCGATACTTCTGGCGTACTGCTGGTGGCGAAAAAGCGTTCCGCGCTGCGTTCTCTGCATGAACAGCTGCGTGAAAAAGGGATGCAGAAAGACTATCTGGCGCTGGTGCGCGGCCAGTGGCAGTCCCATGTAAAAGTGGTGCAGGCGCCGCTGCTAAAGAACATTCTGCAAAGCGGTGAGCGTATTGTCCGCGTGAGCCAGGAAGGGAAACCGTCTGAGACGCGCTTTAAGGTTGAAGAGCGCTATGAGTTTGCCACGCTGGTGCGCTGTAGTCCGGTGACCGGCCGCACCCACCAGATCCGCGTGCATACGCAGTTTGCAGGGCATCCAATTGCGTTTGATGACCGCTATGGCGACCGCGAGTTTGATAAGCAGCTGGCGGGAACGGGGCTGTCGCGTCTGTTCCTGCATGCGGCAGCGCTGAAGTTTACCCATCCTAATACGGGTGAAGTGATCCGTATTGAAGCGCCGCTGGATGAGCAGCTGAAACGCTGTCTTAAGGTTCTGCGCGGCTGATTTGCCTTCCTCCCTCTCCCAGTGGGAGAGGGGCGGGTGAGGGCATCAGGCCGCAACGTTCCAGTCACATCGTCAGCGGATTACTCTCTTCTCGTCGTAACATCTGACACAGGGCAATTAGCGGTAACCCCACCAGGGTGTTGGGATCCCGACCGTCCAGCTTGTCGAAAAGCGCAATCCCCAAGCCTTCACTTTTAAAGCTTCCTGCGCAGTTCAGCGGACGTTCGCGGCGCACGTAATCCATAATCTCCTGCTCGCTGAGATGGCGGAAGTGCACGTCGAACGGTTCGCATTCAGTTTGCAGATGACCGGAAGCGGAGTTGTAAAGCGCCAGGCCGGTATAAAAGGTCACGATACTGCCTCGTGCACGCAGAAGTTGCTGGCAGGCGTTCTCCTCCGTATGGGGCTTGCCGGTGATTTCGCCGTCCAGTACGCAAACCTGATCGGAGCCTATAATCAAATGTGCGGGGTAACGTGCGGCCAGCGACTGCGCTTTCTCTTTAGCGAGACGCGTCACCAGATGACGCGGTGATTCACCCGGCTGTGGCGTCTCATCAACCTCTGGCGCGGCGCATTCAAACGGGATCCCGAGCTTTTCCAGCAACATTCGGCGATAGGGAGACGTGGAAGCAAGGACGAGATTTGGCATATTTTTATCACCAGATATAGCGTATCGATGCCAGCCATTTTAAACTACAGGCCGCAATGTGTGCGAATAATTGGCAAAAGGCAGCTCTGGTTGCCTTTTTCTTTGACTCTATGACGTTACAAAGTTAATATGCGCGCCCTATGCAAAAGGTAAAATTACCCCTGACTCTTGATCCGGTTCGTACGGCTCAAAAACGCCTCGATTATGAAGGTATCTATACTTCCGATCAGGCTGAGCGTATTGCCGAATCCGTAGTCAGTGTGGACAGTGATGTAGAATGCTCCATGTCGTTCGCTATCGACAACCAGCGTCTCGCCGTTTTAACCGGTGATGCGAAGGTAACGGTAACGCTCGAGTGTCAGCGTTGCGGGAAACCGTTTGTACAGCATGTTCACACAACGTATTGTTTCAGTCCGGTCCGTTCTGAGGAACAGGCTGAAGCACTCCCGGAAGCGTATGAGCCGATTGAGGTTAACGAATTCGGTGAAATCGATCTTCTGGCTCTGGTTGAAGATGAAATCATCCTCACCTTGCCAGTAGTTCCGGTGCATGATTCTGAACACTGTGAAGTGTCCGAGGCGGACATGGTCTTTGGGGAACTGCCTGATGAAGCGCAAAAACCAAACCCATTTGCCGTATTAGCCAGCTTAAAGCGTAAGTAATTGAGGAGTAAGGTCCATGGCCGTACAACAGAATAAACCAACCCGTTCCAAACGTGGCATGCGTCGTTCCCATGACGCGCTGACCGCAGTTACCAGCCTGTCTGTAGACAAGACTTCTGGTGAGAAACACCTGCGTCACCACATCACCGCTGACGGTTTCTACCGCGGCCGCAAGGTTATCACTAAGTAATCACGCGCAAGCGTGATTAGGCTTAGTGAGGATTTCCCCGTGTAAACGGGGAATTTACCGAACCAGGCTGCGACGATACCTTGACACGTCTAACCCTGGCGTTAGATGTCATGGGGGGAGATTTTGGCCCTTCCGTGACAGTGCCTGCAGCATTGCAGGCACTGAATTCTAATTTGCAACTCACACTTCTTTTAGTCGGCAATCCCGACGCAATCACGCCATTACTCGCAAAAGCTGACTTTGAACAACGTTCGCGTCTGCAGATTATTCCTGCGCAGTCAGTTATTGCCAGTGATGCCCGACCCTCGCAGGCTATTCGCAATAGTCGTGGCAGCTCTATGCGGATAGCGCTGGAGTTGGTGAAAGAAGGGCGAGCCCAGGCTTGCGTTAGCGCGGGGAATACCGGCGCGCTGATGGGGCTGTCGAAATTACTGCTCAAACCTATTGAAGGTATTGAGCGCCCCGCGCTGGTGACGGTATTACCGCATCAGCAGAAGGGCAAGACGGTGGTGCTCGATTTAGGCGCTAACGTCGACTGTGATAGTACTATGCTGGCACAGTTTGCCGTGATGGGATCGGTGCTGGCAGAAGAAGTTGTCGGGATCAACACTCCCCGTGTTGCGTTACTGAACATTGGTGAAGAAGAGACCAAAGGCCTGGACAGCATTCGCGAAGCGGCTGAATTGCTCAAACAGGTTCCCTCCATCAACTATATTGGTTATCTCGAAGCCAATGAGTTGTTGACGGGGAAAACGGATGTTCTGGTGTGCGATGGCTTCACCGGAAACGTCACGTTGAAGACCATGGAAGGGGTCGTGCGCATGTTTCTTTCTCTGCTGAAATCTCAGGGAGAAGGCAATAAAAGCGCCTGGTGGCTCATTTTATTGAAGCGTTGGCTACAAAAGAGCCTGACGCGGCGATTCAGTCACCTCAACCCCGACCAGTATAATGGCGCCTGTCTGTTAGGATTGCGCGGCATCGTGATTAAGAGTCATGGCGCCGCCAATCAGCGAGCATTTGCTGTCGCGATTGAACAGGCAGTGCAGGCGGTGCAGCGACAAGTCCCTCAGCGGATTGCCGCTCGCCTGGAATCTGTATTAGCTAAAAGTGACTGAGCGTACATGTATACGAAGATTTTAGGTACCGGCAGCTACCTGCCAAAACAAGTGCGTACCAACGCCGATCTGGAAAAAATGGTAGATACGTCTGACGAGTGGATTGTCACGCGCACAGGTATCCGTGAACGTCGTATTGCCGCGCCAGACGAAACCGTGTCGACCATGGGTTACGAAGCCGCACAGCGTGCTATCGAAATGGCGGGCATTGATAAAGAACAGATTGGTTTGATCGTGGTCGCCACGACGTCTGCCACGCATGCATTCCCAAGTGCAGCGTGCCAGGTGCAAAACATGCTCGGCATTAAAGGCTGTCCGGCGTTTGACGTCGCTGCAGCGTGCGCAGGCTTCACCTATGCGCTGAGCGTTGCCGATCAGTACGTGAAATCCGGTGCCGTTAAATATGCGCTGGTGATCGGTGCTGACGTGCTGGCGCGCACCTGCGATCCAACCGATCGCGGAACGATCATTATTTTTGGTGATGGCGCAGGCGCGGTGCTGCTGGGGCAGTCCGAAGAGCCGGGTATCATCTCTACGCATCTGCATGCTGATGGCAGCTACGGCGAGCTGCTGACTCTGCCTAACGCCGATCGCGTTAATCCGGACAACTCGATTTACCTGACCATGGCAGGGAACGAGGTGTTCAAGGTGGCGGTGACTGAGCTGGCACACATCGTTGATGAAACGCTGGAAGCGAATAACCTTGAGCGTTCCTCGCTCGACTGGCTGGTGCCGCATCAGGCGAACCTGCGCATCATCAGCGCGACCGCGAAAAAGCTGGGCATGTCGATGGATAACGTTGTTGTGACCCTGGATCGTCACGGCAACACTTCTGCGGCGTCGGTACCGTGCGCATTTGATGAAGCGGTACGCGATGGACGAATCAAACGGGGCCAGCTGGTCTTGCTTGAAGCCTTCGGTGGCGGGTTCACCTGGGGTTCCGCGCTGGTTCGTTTCTAGGATAAGGAATAAAAAATGACGCAATTTGCTTTTGTGTTCCCGGGCCAGGGCTCTCAAACCGTTGGGATGTTGTCTGAAATGGCAGCAAACTATCCGGTCATTGAAGAGACTTTCCGTGAAGCTTCTGATGCACTGGGTTATGATTTATGGGTGCTGACCCAGCAGGGGCCAGCCGAAGAGCTGAACAAAACCTGGCAGACCCAGCCAGCGCTGCTGACCGCATCTGTTGCGCTGTGGCGCGTCTGGCAGCAGCAGGGCGGTAAAGCGCCAGCGCTGCTTGCAGGCCATAGCCTGGGTGAATACTCTGCGCTGGTGTGCGCCGGCGTGATCGCGTTTGCTGACGCGGTACGTCTGGTGGAACTGCGTGGTAAATTCATGCAGGAAGCGGTGCCGGAAGGCACGGGCGGCATGTCTGCCATTATCGGTCTGGATGATGCTGCAATTGCAAAAGCGTGTGAAGAATCTGCTGAAGGCCAGGTTGTCTCGCCGGTGAACTTCAACTCGCCGGGTCAGGTGGTTATCGCAGGCCATAAAGAAGCGGTTGAGCGTGCCGGTGCGGCCTGTAAAGCAGCGGGCGCTAAGCGTGCGCTGCCGCTGCCTGTCAGCGTGCCGTCTCACTGCGCGCTGATGAAGCCTGCTGCCGAGAAGCTGGCGGTTGAGCTGGAAAAAATTAACTTTAACGCACCGACGATTTCTGTCGTGAACAACGTCGATGTGAAATGCGAAACCGCGCCGGAAGCTATCCGTGACGCGCTGGTTCGCCAGCTCTATAGCCCGGTACAGTGGACCAAAACCGTTGAGTTTATGGCCGCACAGGGCGTTGAGCATCTGTATGAAGTCGGCCCAGGTAAAGTCCTCACCGGTCTGACAAAACGTATTGTTGACACCCTTACAGCCTCGGCGATTAACGAGCCGGAAGCGATGTCAGCGGCACTCTCGCAATAAAAGAGGAATACCATGAGTTTTGAAGGAAAAATCGCCCTGGTCACTGGCGCAAGCCGCGGTATCGGGCGTGCAATTGCTGAAACACTGGTTGCGCGCGGCGCGAAGGTGATTGGTACAGCAACCAGCGAGAATGGCGCTCAGGCCATCAGCGAGTATCTGGGTGCAAACGGTAAAGGTCTGGTACTGAATGTGACTGAACCTGCATCTATCGAATCTGTTCTGGAAAATATTCGCGCAGAGTTTGGCGAAGTGGATATTCTGGTAAACAATGCCGGGATCACTCGCGATAACCTGTTAATGCGAATGAAAGACGACGAGTGGAACGATATCATCGAAACCAACCTGTCATCTGTATTCCGTCTGTCAAAAGCGGTAATGCGCGCTATGATGAAAAAGCGTCATGGTCGTATTATCACTGTCGGTTCTGTGGTAGGTACCATGGGAAATGCTGGTCAGGCTAACTACGCTGCGGCGAAAGCAGGTCTGATTGGTTTCAGTAAGTCGCTGGCGCGTGAAGTTGCGTCCCGCGGTATTACGGTAAACGTTGTTGCTCCGGGCTTTATTGAAACGGACATGACGCGTGCGCTGACTGATGAGCAGCGTGCGGGTACGCTGGCGGCAGTTCCGGCGGGTCGTCTTGGCGACCCTAAAGAAATCGCCAGTGCGGTTGCATTTTTAGCCTCTGACGAAGCGGGTTACATCACTGGTGAGACCCTCCACGTCAACGGCGGGATGTATATGGTTTAACCACGATAAAAAAATTTGCGTTATTTGGGTAAAAGGCCTCAAAATAACGTAAAATCGTGGTAAGAACTGCCGGGATTTAGTTGCAAATTTTTCAACATTTTATACACTACGAAAACCATCGCGAAAGCGAGTTTTGATAGGAAATTTAAGAGTATGAGCACTATCGAAGAACGCGTTAAGAAAATTATCGGCGAACAGCTGGGCGTTAAGCAGGAAGAAGTTGTGAACTCCGCTTCCTTCGTTGAAGACCTGGGCGCAGATTCTCTTGACACCGTTGAGCTGGTAATGGCTCTGGAAGAAGAGTTTGATACTGAGATTCCGGACGAAGAAGCTGAGAAGATCACCACCGTTCAGGCTGCCATTGATTACATCAACGGTCACCAGGCGTAAGTGAACATCTCCAGGCGGTCATTCGACCGCCTGAGTTTTATCTTTTTTAGTCCCACGAATCTCTTTTTTTATCCCTCCCTGGAGGACAAACGTGTCTAAGCGTCGTGTAGTTGTGACCGGACTTGGCATGTTGTCTCCTGTCGGCAATACCGTAGAGTCCACCTGGAAAGCTCTCCTTGCCGGTCAGAGCGGCATCAGCCTAATCGACCATTTCGATACTAGCGCCTATGCAACGAAATTTGCTGGCTTAGTAAAGGATTTTAACTGTGAAGAGATCATCTCGCGCAAAGAACAGCGCAAGATGGATGCCTTCATTCAATATGGAATTGTCGCTGGCGTTCAGGCCATGCAGGATTCTGGCCTTGAGATTACGGAAGAGAACGCAACCCGTATCGGCGCCGCTATCGGCTCCGGCATTGGCGGTCTTGGCCTGATCGAGGAAAATCATACATCTCTGATGAATGGCGGCCCGCGTAAGATCAGCCCGTTCTTCGTTCCGTCCACGATTGTTAATATGGTGGCAGGTCACCTGACCATCATGTTCGGCCTGCGTGGGCCAAGCATTTCTATCGCGACCGCCTGTACGTCTGGCGTACATAACATCGGCCAGGCCGCGCGCATTATTGCGTACGGCGATGCAGATGCTATGGTTGCCGGCGGTGCTGAAAAAGCCAGTACCCCGCTGGGTGTTGGCGGTTTCGGCGCAGCCCGTGCGCTGTCTACCCGTAATGATAACCCGCAGGCGGCAAGCCGTCCGTGGGATAAAGACCGTGACGGCTTCGTGCTGGGCGACGGGGCGGGCATGATCGTACTGGAAGAGTACGAACACGCGAAAAAACGCGGTGCGAAAATTTATGCTGAAGTCGTTGGCTTTGGTATGAGCAGCGATGCGTACCACATGACGTCTCCTCCGGAGAACGGTGCAGGTGCTGCGCTGGCGATGGAAAACGCAATCCGTGATGCGGGTATTACCCCGGCTCAGATTGGCTATGTTAACGCGCACGGCACGTCTACTCCTGCAGGCGATAAAGCTGAAGCTCAGGCGGTTAAGTCTATCTTCGGCGAGTCTGCCAGCCGCGTACTGGTGAGCTCCACGAAGTCCATGACCGGTCACCTGCTGGGCGCGGCGGGTGCAGTAGAGTCTATCTACTCTATCCTTGCGCTGCGCGATCAGGCTGTTCCGCCAACCATCAACCTGGATAACCCGGATGAAGGTTGCGATCTGGACTTCGTTCCTCACGAAGCGCGTCAGGTTAGCGGTATGGAGTACACCCTGTGTAACTCCTTCGGCTTCGGCGGCACCAACGGTTCTCTGATCTTCAAAAAGATCTGATCCTGACGTCCCGATAGCTTTTAAAAAGGTCCGCTTGCCGGGCCTTTTTTATTAAGGCTAATCTTCTTGTCGGCTGCATGACATCCTGCCAGACTAAACGCCCACGCATAAGGAGCCACCATGTTTTTAATCAATGGCCTTGAGCAGGACACGCTGCCTGCCAGCGACAGGGCGATACAGTTCGGTGATGGTTGCTTTACGACGGCGCGAATTCTGGATGGCGATGTCTGCCTGCTGGAGGCGCATATTCGACGCCTGCAGCATGGCTGTGAAAAGCTAATGATCCCTTTTACGCACTGGGACATGCTGCGCCAGGAAATGTGCCAGCTGGCTACGGGGAAGGACAGCGGCGTACTCAAAGTCATCATTAGCCGCGGCAGTGGTGGCCGGGGTTATAGCGCTGCATCGTATCTCAACCCAACGCGTATCCTCTCCGTTTCTGCTTATCCCGCGCATTATTCTCGCTGGCAAGAAGACGGCGTCACGCTGACGCTGAGCCCGGTGCGACTGGGACGAAACCCGATGCTGGCCGGGCTTAAGCATCTCAATCGCCTGGAGCAGGTGCTCATTCGTACTCATCTTGAACAGACGGACGCCGATGAGGCGCTGGTTCTTGACAGCGAAGGGTTCATTACGGAATGCTGTGCGGCTAATTTATTCTGGCGGCAGGGGGGAGAGGTGTTCACTCCGTCGCTGGAACACGCTGGCGTAAATGGGTTAATGCGTCAGTTTTGTCTGGAACAGCTGGCACGCTCTGACTTTCGCGTTGTCGAAGTTAGTGCAGGAGAAGCCGCGCTAAAGGCCGCAGATGAAGTCATCATCTGCAATGCGCTGATGCCTGTTGTGCCCGTCCGTGCGTATGGTCAACAACACTGGTCTTCGCGCGAACTGTTTCAGTTTTTAGCCCCGATATGTGAGCAAATCAGATAGTCATGAAAAAAATGTTGCGCTTTGTCCTTATCCTCATCGTCGCGCTGGGCATCGCTGGCGGAGCAGGCGTATGGAAAGTTCGCCAGCTGGCTGATAGTAAGATCCTGGTTAAAGACGAAACGATCTTTACCCTGAAAGCGGGAACCGGCCGTCAGGCGCTTGGGGAACAGCTCTATGGCGACAAGATTATTAATCGTCCACGGGTATTCCAGTGGCTATTGCGCGTGGAGCCTGAGCTGTCACATTTCAAAGCCGGCACCTATCGCTTTACGCCAGGAATGACCGTCAGGGAGATGCTGCAGCTGCTGGAAAGCGGCAAAGAAGCCCAGTTCCCTCTGCGGTTTGTGGAAGGGATGCGCCTGAGTGATTACCTCAAACAGCTGCGTGACGCGCCGTATATCAAACATACGTTAAAAGACGATAGCTATCAGACGGTGGCAGAAGCGCTGAAGCTTGAACATCCGGAATGGGTGGAAGGCTGGTTCTGGCCAGACACCTGGATGTACACGGCAGGCACGACCGATGTGGCCATCCTTAAGCGGGCGCACAAAAAAATGGTCGCCGCAGTGGATGCCGCCTGGCAGGGGCGAATGGAAGGATTGCCTTACAGCGATCAGAACCAGTTCGTAACCATGGCCTCGATCATTGAGAAAGAGACCGCCGTTGCCGCCGAGCGCGATCGGGTGGCGTCGGTGTTTATCAACCGCCTGCGTATCGGCATGCGTCTGCAAACCGATCCTACCGTTATCTACGGCATGGGCGAGAGCTACGCCGGCAAGATCTCACGAAAAGATCTGGAGACGCCAACGGCGTATAATACCTACGTGATTAGCGGTTTACCGCCAGGCCCGATTGCCACGCCGAGCGAGGCGTCGCTAAAAGCAGCCGCGCATCCGGCTAAAACACCGTATCTCTATTTTGTGGCTGATGGAAAAGGGGGGCACACCTTTAACACCAACCTTGCCAGCCACAACCGCTCTGTTCAGGACTATCTGAAGGCACTTAAGGAAAAAAATGCGCAGTAAATACATTGTCATTGAGGGACTTGAAGGGGCGGGTAAAACCACTGCCCGCAACGTGGTAGTGGATACGCTCAAATCACTTGGCGTGGCGGACATGGTGTTTACCCGTGAGCCGGGCGGCACGCAGCTGGCTGAAAAGCTGCGCTGCCTGGTGCTGGATATTAAATCCGTCGGCGACGAAGTTATCACTGACAAAGCCGAAGTGCTGATGTTCTACGCGGCGCGCGTGCAGCTGGTTGAGACGGTGATCAAACCCGCCCTGGCCGAGGGTAAGTGGGTGATCGGTGACCGTCACGATCTGTCGACTCAGGCGTATCAGGGCGGCGGACGCGGCATCGACCAGACCATGCTGGCAACGCTGCGTAATGCCGTACTGGGAGATTTTCGCCCCGACCTGACGCTCTATCTGGATGTAACCCCGGAAGTGGGCCTCAAGCGTGCCCGCGCGCGCGGCGAGCTGGACCGCATAGAACAAGAGTCGTTTGATTTCTTTAACCGCACCCGTGCGCGCTATCTTGAACTGGCCGCACAGGACAGCTCAATTTGTACCATCGATGCGACGCAATCCCTGGACGACGTCACGCGTGACATTCAGCAAACCGTGACGCAGTGGGTGCAGGAGCAGCAGGCATGAAATGGTATCCATGGTTGCGCCCGCACTTTGAACAGCTGATCGGCAGCTATCAGGCGGGGCGGGGGCATCATGCGTTACTGATTCAGGCATTGCCGGGAATGGGCGATGACGCGTTGATTTATGCCATCACCCGTTTTCTGATGTGCCAGCAGCCGGAAGGGCATAAGAGCTGCGGCAAATGCCGCGGCTGCCAGCTGATGCAGGCGGGTACACATCCTGACTACTACACCCTTGAGCCTGAGAAGGGTAAAAGCGCGCTGGGTATCGATGCCGTGCGGGAAGTCAGTGAAAAATTGTATGAACACGCGCGGCTGGGCGGCGCTAAAGTGGTCTGGCTTAAAGACGCCACGCAGCTGACCGAGGCGGCCGCTAATGCCCTGCTGAAAACCCTGGAAGAGCCACCGGTGAAAACGTGGTTTTTCCTCTCGTGCCGCGATCCGGGACGATTACTGGCGACGCTGCGTAGCCGCTGTCGTCTTCATCACCTTGCGGTTCCTCAGGAATCGTGGGCGCTGAGCTGGCTGGAACGAGAGGTGACAACGTCACCTGAGAGCGCGCTGTCCGCCTTGCGCCTGAGCAGCGGCGCGCCTGCGGCGGCGCTGGCATTACTGCAGCCTGACGTCTGGTCAGAGCGAGAAACGCTCTGCCGTGCCATCGAAACGGCACTGAATAACCACGACTGGCTAAGTTTACTGCCTGCGCTTAACAGCGAGCGGGCCGTTGATCGGCTGCACTGGCTGGCCTCCTTGCTGCTGGATGCGCTCAAAATCCAGCAAGGGGCAACGCTTCTAACCAACCCGGATGCGTGGGCGCTGGTGAATACGCTGGCGAACCGCCTCTCAGGGACGGTTCTTCACGCTATGCTTCATGAAATTTGCCAAAGCCGTGAACAGCTTTTAACCGTGACGGGGCTTAATCGCGAGCTTTTACTGACCGACCAGTTACTGCGTATCGAACATTACCTGCAACCAGGCGTCACACCGCCTGTTTCCCATCTCTGAGAGAGACATTATGTTTTTAGTCGACTCACACTGCCATCTTGATGGCCTGGATTATCAATCCCTGCATAAAAACGTGGATGACGTGCTGGCAAAAGCCGCTGCCCGCGATGTGAAATTTTGCCTTGCGGTGGCGACGACGCTGCCGGGCTATCGCTCCATGCGTGAGCTGGTGGGCGTTCGCGATAACGTGGTGTTCTCCTGCGGCGTGCACCCGTTGAATCAGGACGAGGCCTACGACGTTGAGGATCTTCGCCGCCTGGCAGCAGAAGAGGGCGTGGTGGCGATGGGCGAAACCGGGCTGGACTATTTTTACACTCCGGAAACCAAATCTCGCCAGCAGGAGTCCTTCCGCAACCATATTCGCATTGGCCGTGAACTGAATAAGCCGGTTATCGTCCACACTCGCGATGCACGTGCGGATACGCTGGCGATCCTCCGGGAAGAAAACGTGACGGATTGCGGTGGCGTACTACACTGTTTCACAGAAGACAGAGAAACGGCGGGTAAACTGCTTGATTTGGGGTTTTATATCTCGTTTTCGGGGATCGTGACGTTCCGTAACGCTGAGCAGCTGCGTGATGCTGCACGTTATGTTCCGCTCGATCGCATTCTGGTGGAGACAGATTCTCCGTACCTGGCACCGGTACCGCATCGCGGTAAAGAGAACCAGCCCGCAATGACCAGAGATGTGGCTGAGTACATGGCCGTTCTGAAGGGCGTCAGCATCGATGAGCTGGCCCGCGTGACGACGGAAAACTTCTCCGCGCTGTTCCATATTGACCCCGCCCGCCTGCAATCTGTCTGATACACCTGTTTTTTTTAGGCTCGTAATTAATAAGTAAAGCGAGTAAAGTTCACCGCCTCATTTGGGGCGGTGAGGGTGTTTTTAGACACATCCGGACATGCTTTTTGTAAATAACTGAAAGTTTTTCGACCGCCTTAAGCTGAAACGTGATAGCCGTCAAACAAACTCAGAGGGAATTATTTTACTCTGTGTAATAAATAAAGGGCGCTTAGATGTCCTGTCCACGGCACGGTACTCCCCCCGGGCCAATGCGTGAAAGCGTAAAAAAAGCACAAATACTCAGGAGCACTCTCAATTATGTTTAAGAATGCATTTGCTAACCTGCAAAAGGTCGGTAAATCGCTGATGCTGCCAGTATCCGTACTGCCTATCGCAGGTATCCTGCTGGGTGTCGGTTCTGCTAACTTCAGCTGGCTGCCAGCCGTAGTGTCCCACGTGATGGCCGAAGCAGGCGGTTCTGTCTTTGCTAACATGCCACTGATCTTCGCGATCGGTGTGGCTCTGGGCTTCACCAATAACGACGGCGTTTCTGCGCTGGCTGCAGTGGTTGCCTACGGCATCATGGTGAAAACCATGGCTGTTGTTGCGCCGCTGGTTCTGCATTTACCGGCAGAAGAGATCGCCGCGAAACACCTGGCAGACACCGGTGTTCTGGGCGGTATCATCTCCGGTGCGATTGCAGCGTATATGTTTAACCGCTTCTATCGCATCAAGCTGCCTGAGTATCTGGGCTTCTTTGCGGGCAAGCGTTTCGTTCCGATCATTTCTGGTCTGGCAGCGATTTTCACTGGCGTGATCCTGTCCTTCATCTGGCCACCAATTGGCTCTGCTATCCAGACCTTCTCTCAGTGGGCTGCTTACCAGAACCCGGTCGTGGCGTTTGGTATCTACGGCTTCATCGAGCGTTGCCTGGTGCCATTCGGTCTGCACCACATCTGGAACGTTCCTTTCCAGATGCAGATTGGTGAATTCACCAACGCAGCAGGCCAGGTATTCCACGGCGATATCCCACGTTACATGGCGGGCGACCCAACTGCAGGTAAACTGTCTGGTGGCTTCCTGTTCAAAATGTACGGTCTGCCAGCAGCGGCGATTGCTATCTGGCACTCTGCTAAGCCAGAGAACCGTGCAAAAGTGGGCGGTATCATGATCTCCGCAGCGCTGACCTCGTTCCTGACCGGTATCACCGAGCCGATCGAGTTCTCCTTCATGTTCGTTGCGCCGATCTTGTACGTTATCCACGCGATTCTGGCGGGCCTGGCGTTCCCAATCTGTATCCTGCTGGGTATGCGTGACGGTACGTCCTTCTCTCACGGCCTGATCGACTTCATCGTTCTGTCCGGTAACAGCAGCAAACTGTGGCTGTTCCCAATCGTGGGTGCGTGCTATGCCGTTGTTTACTACACCATCTTCCGCGTGCTGATTAAAGCACTGGACCTGAAAACTCCGGGTCGTGAAGATGCGACAGAAGACAGCAAAGCTGGCGCTACCAGCGAAATGGCTCCGGCACTGGTCGCAGCGTTCGGCGGTAAAGAGAACATCACTAACCTGGACGCGTGCATCACTCGTCTGCGTGTGAGCGTTGCCGACGTAGCGAAAGTAGACCAGCCGGGTCTGAAAAAACTGGGCGCAGCGGGCGTAGTTGTTGCAGGTTCTGGTGTTCAGGCAATCTTCGGTACCAAATCCGATAACCTGAAAACCGAAATGGATGAGTACATCCGCAGCAACTAAGTTGTGACCTGGGGAGACTAAGGCAGCCGAATGGCTGCCTTTTTTATTTGTGTCTTAAAAAACGCCACTGAGGCACAAGAGCGGTCACTCTTCAGTCAGCTGATGAACATTCAGGAAAGAAATCGAGGGAGGAGGTTGAAAGGACAAGAGAAACTCGCTCATACTCTTGCATTGTGTCACACACCGATCCCGGGAGTGTGTTTACAGCGGACGCATTGCGCCAGATTAAACAAAAAAGGAAAAGGTCATGGCTGAAGAAACGATTTTCAGTAAAATTATCCGCCGCGAAATTCCGTCGGATATCGTCTATCAGGATGAACTGGTGACGGCTTTCCGGGACATTTCCCCTCAGGCCCCGACGCACATCCTTATTATTCCCAATATTCTGATTCCGACTGTAAACGACGTAAAAACCGAGCATGAAGTGGCGTTAGGTCGTATGCTGACGGTGGCCGCGAAAATCGCTGAACAGGAAGGCATTGCACAAGACGGTTATCGTCTGATCATGAACTGCAACCGTCACGGTGGCCAGGAAGTTTATCATATTCACATGCATCTGCTGGGTGGACGTCCTCTGGGACCGATGCTGGCACATAAAGGTCTTTGACATGCTTAAAGGGCGTATTGCAGCGCTGATAATGACGATGATGATTGTTGGGTGTAGCTCACGCCCGGCGATCCCCGTGAATGATGAACAGACGCTGGTCATGGAATCCTCCGTGCTTGCCGCGGGCATCACTGCGCAACAGCCCGCGTTGACTATCAGTGAAATCAACTCATCTGCCTCCTCTACGCTCTTTAATGAAAGACATGAACCTGTGACGGTCCACTACCGTTTTTTCTGGTATGACGTAAGAGGTCTTGAAATGCATCCGCTGGAGGCGCCTCGCAGCGTCACGATTCCGGCCAGGTCGTCGGTAACGCTCTATGGCAGCGCCAACTATCTGGGTGCACATAAGGTGAGACTTTATCTTTATCTCTGAGGGGTGAACCTTGATTAAAAATTTGAGCCGCTATGCGCTCGTGACAGCTTTCGCTCTGTTCCTGGCAGGGTGTGTGACCCGAACTGAACAGCCAGCGCCTGTGGAAGAGGCGAAACCGGGCACTGAACAGCCGACGCCGCCAACGCAGCAGCAGCCAACCGTGCCGTCTGTGCCGTCTATTCCGTCACAGCCAGGCCCGATTGAACATCCGGACCAGACGTCGCAACCCACGCCGCGCGTGCGTCATTACGACTGGAACGGCGCAATGCAGCCCATGGTCGGCAAAATGCTGCAGGCACAGGGCGTGACGGCAGGTAGCGTGTTGCTGGTCGATAGCGTGAACAACCGTACCAACGGTTCGCTGAATGCGGGTGAAGCGACGGAAACTCTGCGCAATGCCCTGGCAAACAACGGTAAGTTTACGCTGGTCTCAGCTCAACAGCTCGCGGTAGCCAAACAGCAGCTGGGCCTTTCGCCGCAGGATAGCCTCGGTACCCGCAGCAAGGCGATCGGTATTGCCCGTAACGTTGGCGCACAGTATGTGCTTTACTCTAACGCCACCGGTAACGTGAATACTCCGGCCCTGCAGATGCAGCTGATGCTGGTTCAGACAGGCGAAATTATCTGGTCAGGTAAAGGTGCGGTTACGCAACAATGACAGCACGCGTGAAGAGATTCTGACGCGCTATTTTCCTCAGTACCGCCTTATCGCGCCGCAGGCCCATTCCGGGCTTGGCGGCGCGAGTTGCATTATAGCGCAGGGCGAACAACGTCTGGTCTTGCGGCAAAACCATGACCCCGATGCGCCTGCCTCCCATTTCCGTCGTCAGTTTCGCGCCCTGAGGCGTCTACCGTCAGATCTCGTGCCTGCCCCTCGTTTTTTCAGACAGGGCTGGATGGCCGTCGACTATCTGGAAGGTGATGTTAAAAGCGCGCTGCCGGACACGCCTGTGCTCGCGGCGATGCTGTATCATCTGCACCGGCAGCCACATCTGGGATGGCGAATCACGTTATACCCGCTGCTGGAACGCTACTGGCTGCAGGCCGCGCCTGACAGACGCACTCCAGTGTGGCTGGCGCATCTCAAGCGGCTGCATAAAACGGGCGAGCCGCAGCCGATTCGGCTCTCGCCGCTGCACATGGATGTTCATGCCGGAAATATTGTGCATACGTCAGCGGGCATCAGGCTCATCGACTGGGAATATGCCGGAGATGGCGATGTCGCGCTGGAGCTGGCGGCCGTCTGGACGGAGAGTGAAGCCGCGCGGCAGATGCTCATCATGGATTACGCCCAGGTGGCACACATTAACGCCGACGCGCTGAAGCGTCAGGTCAAACGCTGGCGGCCCTGGGTCGTCATGTTAATGGCTGGCTGGTTTGAAATCCGCTATCGGCAGTCCAGAGACAAACAATTTATTGCGCTGGCAGACGATGCCTGGCGTCAGTTACAAACTAAAGGATAAGAGAGGTGGATGTGGGTCCAGTCATGTTGGATGTAGAAGGGTTTGAGCTGGATGCGGAGGAGCGTGAAATTCTGGCGCATCCGCTGGTGGGGGGGCTTATCCTGTTTACCCGCAACTATCACGATCCGGCGCAGCTGCGTGAGCTGGTGCGTCAGATCCGCGCCGCGTCGCGCAACCATCTGGTTGTGGCCGTCGATCAGGAAGGCGGACGCGTGCAGCGTTTTCGCGAAGGGTTTACCCGCCTGCCGGCAGCCCAGTCTTTTGCCGCGTTGCTCGGCACGGAAGAGGGCGGGAAACTGGCGCAGGAGGCCGGCTGGCTGATGGCCAGTGAAATGATTGCCATGGATATCGACATCAGTTTTGCCCCGGTTCTGGACGTGGGGCATATCAGCGCCGCCATTGGCGAGCGCTCGTACCATGACGATCCGCGCATTGCGCTGGCCATGGCGACCCGGTTCATCGACGGCATGCACGATGCCGGGATGAAAACCACCGGGAAGCACTTCCCGGGCCATGGGGCGGTTACGGCGGACTCGCATAAAGAGACCCCGCGCGATCCGCGCCCGGAAGCGGAAATTCGCGCCAAAGATATGTCGGTGTTCAGGTCGCTTATCACCGACAACAAGCTTGATTCCATCATGCCTGCGCACGTGATTTATAGCGACGTTGACCCGCGTCCTGCCAGCGGCTCTCCGCACTGGCTGAAAACCGTTTTGCGTCAGGAGCTGGGCTTCAATGGCGTGATCTTCTCTGATGATTTATCGATGGAAGGGGCGGCGATCATGGGCAGCTACGCTGAGCGCGGTCAGGCGTCGCTGGATGCAGGTTGCGATATGATCCTGGTCTGCAATAATCGTAAAGGTGCCGTTAGCGTGCTGGATAACCTGTCGCCGATCAATGCTGAGCGTGTTACACAATTGTATCATAAAGGTTCATTTAGCCGTCAGGAGCTGATGGACTCGGCGCGCTGGAAGACGGTCAACGCCCGGCTTGAAGACCTGAATGAGCGCTGGCAGGCACATAAAGCCAGCCTGTAAACCCTCCCGGAAGGCGTAGCGTGGTGAGAAGACGATGATCATCTATTTACACGGTTTTGACTCAAACAGCCCTGGTAATCATGAGAAGGTGCTGCAGCTGCAGTTTATCGATCCGGATGTACGGTTGATCAGCTACAGCACGCGCCATCCGAAGCACGATATGCAGCATCTGCTCAAAGAGGTGGACAAGATGTTGCAGCTCAACGTCGACGATCGCCCGTTGATCTGCGGCGTGGGGCTGGGCGGCTACTGGGCGGAGCGCATTGGCTTCCTGTGCGACATCCGTCAGGTGGTATTCAATCCTAACCTGTTCCCGAACGAGAACATGGAAGGCAAAATTGACCGCCCGGAAGAGTATGTCGATATTGCGACCAAGTGCGTGAGCAATTTTCGTGAGAAAAACCGTGACCGCTGTCTGGTGATCCTGTCGCGTAACGATGAGGCGCTCAACAGCCACCGGGCGGCAGAGCTGCTGCATCATTATTACGAAATTGTCTGGGACGAAGAACAGACCCACAAGTTCAAAAACATCTCCCCGCACCTGCAGCGTATCAAAGCATTTAAAACGCTGGGTTAATTTCTTACCTGCAGGCGTCGAAGCCCGGCCGTGAAAGCGTGCCGGGCTTTCTTTTTGACCAGAATTGTCTACTTTTAAGCCATCAAAACTTGATGCATATCAATTTTGGTATGACCAATGCGCCTGACGTGGTATTCTCAATGCACCTGAATGGTTTCAGTGCTGTAACCTGTTGTTAATTAAGGGTTATTTTTATAACGTTTAATTAACAATTGGTTAATAATTTGAGGGGGTCACGTTGACTACGCCATTGAAAAAGATAGTGATTGTAGGCGGTGGTGCTGGCGGGCTGGAGCTGGCGACACAGTTGGGCAAGAAGCTGGGTCGCGGTAAAAAAGCCAAAATTACGCTTGTGGATCGTAACCACAGCCACCTGTGGAAACCGCTGCTGCACGAAGTGGCGACCGGCTCTCTGGATGAGGGCGTGGACGCGCTCAGCTATCTGGCGCACGCGCGCAACCACCATTTCCAGTTCCAGCTGGGCTCGGTGGTTGACATCAACCGTGAAAGCAAAACCATCACTCTGGCAGAACTGCGTGATGAAAAAGGGGAGCTGCTGGTTCCTGAGCGCAAACTGCCGTATGACACGCTGGTCATGGCGCTCGGCAGTACCTCCAACGACTTCAACACGCCGGGTGTGAAAGAGCACTGTATCTTCCTCGATAACCCGCACCAGGCGCGTCGTTTCCATCAGGAAATGCTGAACCTGTTCCTGAAGTACACCAGCAATATGGGTGCGAACGGTAAGGTAAATATCGCCATTGTCGGCGGCGGTGCGACGGGCGTTGAGCTGTCTGCGGAGCTGCACAATGCGGTGAAGCAGCTGCACAGCTACGGTTACAAAGGATTAACGAATGAAGCGCTGAACGTCACGCTGGTCGAAGCCGGTGAACGCATTCTGCCCGCGCTGCCTCCGCGTATTTCCGGTGCGGCGCACAATGAACTCACCAAGCTGGGCGTGCGGGTGCTGACGCAGACCATGGTGACCAGCGCCGACGAAGGCGGCCTGCACACCAAAGACGGCGAGTATATCAAAGCGGATCTAATGGTCTGGGCGGCCGGCATCAAAGCGCCTGACTTTATGAAAGATATCGGCGGCCTGGAAACCAACCGCATTAACCAGCTGGTAACCGAGCCAACGCTGCAAACCACGCGTGACCCTGAAATCTTTGCTATCGGTGACTGTGCCTCCTGCGCGCGTCCTGAAGGTGGATTTGTGCCGCCGCGCGCGCAGGCCGCTCACCAGATGGCAAGCCTGGTCCTGCACAACATTCTGGCGCAGTACAAAGGCAAGCCAATGAAGGCCTATGTCTACAAAGACCATGGTTCTCTGGTATCTCTGTCAAACTTCTCTACCGTCGGCAGCCTGATGGGTAACCTGATGCGCGGCTCGATGATGGTAGAAGGGCGCATTGCCCGCTTCGTGTATATCTCCCTGTATCGTATGCACCAGATTGCGCTGCACGGCTATTTCAAAACCGGGCTGATGATGCTGGTCGGCAGAATCAACCGCGTGATCCGTCCGCGTCTGAAGCTGCACTAATCTTTCACTCCCTCCGGGCTCTCCGGAGGGAGTTTTTAGCATTTCATGCTGTAGATCACAGATCGAGTGCTTAAGAATTCTCCTAAATACAATATATCTCCTCTGAACGTCCTTTTTTGATCCTTTATCTGATTGGCGAAGCCGTGCCTCCATTGCAAAATTGTTACCAATAGCAACAAAGGAGGAAGTCCCGTGAATAAATCAATGTTGGCGGGTATAGGGATTGGCGTCGCGGCTGCGTTAGGTGTGGCTGCCGTTGCCAGTCTCAACGTATTAGATCGCGGCCCGCAGTATGCGCAGGTGGTTTCTGCTACACCGATTAAAGAAACGGTAAAAACGCCTCGTCAGGAGTGCCGTAACGTCTCCGTGACGCATCGTCGTCCGGTGCAGGATGAAAACCGCATTGCCGGTTCTGTTCTGGGCGCGGTAGCGGGTGGCGTGATTGGTCACCAGTTCGGCGGCGGCCGGGGTAAAGATGTGGCGACCGTGGTCGGCGCGCTGGGTGGCGGCTATGCCGGTAACCAGGTGCAGGGTGCGATGCAGGATAACGATACCTACACCACGACTCAGCAGCGCTGCAAAACCGTCTATGACAAGTCGGAAAAAATGCTGGGCTATGACGTGACGTACAAAATTGGCGATCAGCAGGGCAAAATCCGCATGGATAAAGACCCGGGCACGCAAATTCCACTGGATGGAAATGGCCAGCTGGTTCTGAATAACAAAGTGTAAAAAAGATGTTCTCTGAATTTAGCTCCTCATGCGCTCAGGCTGAGGAGCTTTTTTTGCTTCAGATTTTCAGTAGCTCAGGCCACAGCCGCAGCGTGGTTTCGCTTATATTCTGCAGTTTTTCCAGCGTAGCCCCTTCACGGGCGCTGATCGACATCCCCTGCAAAATACAGCTCAGGTATTGCGCCAGCAGCTGTGGGTTGCACTGGGCAGGGATTTCACCGCGCTGCTGGCGCTGAGCCAGAAATGCGCTAAGCGTCTCCTCCTGCATGGCATGCCGCGATTTCACCGTATTGGCAATCTCTTTAGAGGACGCCGCCAGGGTGGCAGAGGTATTAATCATAAAGCAGCCCGCAGGCGTCTCTTTACTGGTGAAGCAGGTCGCGACGGCGGTGAAATAATCCCGAAGCGCCTGTTCGACGCTTTTCTCTTCACAAAACAGCTGGGCTTCGTGTTTCGCCGCAAAGCGCGAAATGTATCTGTCCAGCACCGCCCTGAACAGCCCCTCTTTATTGGTAAATTCGGCATACAGCGTCGGCGCTTTTGCTCCGGTAGCTTCTACCAGATCGGAAAGCGAGGTTGCTTCATACCCATGTTGCCAGAAGAGAGTCATGGCCTTATCAAGCGCTGCATCCCTGTCAAACACTTTTGGTCGGCCACGGCTTTTCTTCGCACAACTCGTGACGTCGGTTGTCATGTGCCGTTGGTCCTCTGTTGGTTTGTTGAATGACCATTATAAAAATAAACGCAAGTCACCACCAGCGCTGAATGCTTAAAAATAAATTAATCATATAAGTATGAAAAATAACGACTTTAAAATTAAGTTAATGGTCATTATAAAATTATGTTGACGCGTGACCTGGATCACATTTATTATTTACCTATCGATCGTTAACTAAATGATTAACGACCTCCAAATTCATCTGCTAAAGGTAAACATCATGAAAAACGTAAAAACCCTCATCGCTGCCGCTGTCCTGAGTTCACTCTCTTTCGCAAGCTTTGCTGCTGTACAGGTGCAATCCACCCCTGCTGACCAGCATAAAGTCGGGACCATTTCTGCGTCTGCCGGTACTAACCTGGGTTCCCTGGAAGATCAGCTGGCACAAAAAGCGCAAGAGATGGGTGCAAAATCTTACCGCATCACCTCTGTGACCGGTCCTAACACCCTGCACGGCACCGCCGTCATCTACAAATAAGCCGGGCATAAACCCTCATTTATGCCACTGCAATAAAAAACGCCCTGCTGAGCAGGGCGTTTTTTATTTCTGATTTACATCGACTGCTGGGCAACATTGTGATGCCGGGTGACATCGGTCGGCATGCCTGACCGCGCTTCCATCGCACGCTCCATCACCACGCTGTTGGTATTCGCATTCGTTTTGAAGCTTACCATCGCGGCATTCAGGTTAATGGGCAGCGTCTGCGGATCGTCGCCAATGTTTTTCGATAGCGGCTGATGAATTTCAACCAGCCGCACGCCGCCCGGCTCCTCAGAAACCTTAATCGGCGTATTGATAATATTCACTTTGGTACCCGGCTTAACGACGTTAAACAGCGTTTTGATATCGTCATCGCGCAGACGAATGCAGCCGGAGCTGACGCGCATGCCGATGCCAAAGTCCGCGTTCGTTCCGTGCAGCAGGTAAACGCCGCCGTAGGCCGCCAGACGGATTGCGTGGTGACCCATCGGGTTATCCGGTCCTGCTGGCACCACGGCTGGAAGATCGATGCCCTGAGCTTTATAACGGGCACGAATATTGGCCGTCGGGGTCCAGGTTGGATTCGCGCGTTTATCCGAGACGGTTGTGACCATCGTCGGCGTCAGGGTGTCGCCGCCCAGCTGACCAATACCAATCGGGTAAACGGTCACCTCATTTTTACCCGGCGGATAATAGTACAGACGCAGCTCCGCCAGATTTATGACGATCCCCTCGCGCGGAGCGTCCGGAAGGATAGTCTGTAACGGGATTGTCAATACGCTGCCCGCGCGCGGGACGTACGGGTCGACGCCGGGGTTCGCCTGCAGCAGAGCCAGAAAACCGACGTTATATTTTTTGGCAATGGCTTCCAGCGAACCGCCATTATTTTCAACCACATGAAAGCGGTTTTCACCCACCACCTTGCTGCCGGGCGGAGGAAGGGGCCAGGTATTTGCGCGAGCGGGAAGCGCCACCGCGACTGTGGCTGCCAGCGCAATCAGGGTTAACCAGCGAGTAAAACGCGAAGAGGTCATCATCACCATAATCCATGTAAATAATAAGGTTATTGTTTTATAAGGCGTTAACGATAATTATGGCGAATGGGTGTGTCGGGAAGATCGGGTGAAGTGCAAAGAGTTTGTAAATTGTCCCCCGTTAGCGCTGGGCTAACGGGGGAAGGGAGGTCAGGCGATCGCGTTCTCTTCCAGCTGGCGCATAAAGTTACGCACCCAGTCCATGCGGGTTTTGCGCTCCGTCAGCTCCTGGGTAAATTTCAGACGCGTTGGGCCATCCAGACGGAAATGCTGCGGCTGTTTTTGCAGCAGGCCGATCAGCCACATCGGGTTGACGTGGTTCTTCTCCGCGAACTCAATCACGCCGCCTTTTTCGTTGCCTTCGAGCTTACGAATGCCCAGCGCCTGCGCCTGCTGGCGCAGGCGCGCGATATCCAGCAGATTTCGCGCCGCATCGGGCAGCAGACCAAAGCGGTCGATCAGCTCAACCTTAATCTCTTCCAGCTCGTTTTCCGTCTTCGCACTGGCGATGCGCTTGTAGAACGACAGTCGGGTATTCACGTCCGGAATGAAATCGTCCGGCAGCAGGGAAGGCATACGCAACTCGACCTCGGTCTGCTGGCTGGTGAGATCTTCCAGCGACGGCTCGCGACCGGCCTTCAGGGCATCAACCGCGTTCTCAAGCAGCTCCATATAGAGCGAGAAGCCGATGGTCTCCATGGAGCCGCTCTGGTCCTCACCCAGCAGCTCGCCGGCGCCGCGGATCTCGAGATCGTGCGTGGCCAGCGCGAAGCCTGCGCCGAGGTCTTCCAGCGAGGCGATGGCTTCCAGACGCTTCTGCGCGTCGGTGGTCATCGCTTTCGGGTGCGGCGTCAGCAGCCAGGCGTAGGCCTGATGGTGCGAACGCCCGACGCGGCCGCGCAGCTGGTGAAGCTGCGCCAGGCCAAAGTGATCCGCACGTTCAATGATGATGGTGTTCGCCGTCGGAATGTCGATCCCCGTTTCGATGATGGTAGTGCACACCAGCACGTTAAAGCGCTGGTGGTGGAAGTCGTTCATCACCCGTTCCAGCTCGCGCTCGCGCATCTGCCCGTGACCGATAGCAATGCGCGCTTCCGGCACCAGCTCCGCCAGCCTGTCCGCCGCTTTCTGGATGTTTTCCACGTCGTTGTACAGGTAATAGACCTGACCCCCGCGCAGCACTTCACGCAGTATTGCCTCACGCACAACCAGATTATCGTACTCACGGACGAAGGTTTTCACCGCCAGACGGCGCGCCGGCGGCGTGGCAATAATTGACAGATCGCGCATGCCGCTCATCGCCATGTTCAGGGTTCGCGGGATCGGCGTTGCGGTCAGGGTCAGTATGTCGACGTCGGCGCGCATCGCTTTGATGCGCTCTTTATGGCGCACCCCGAAGCGATGCTCTTCGTCGACGATCAGCAGCCCCAAATCTTTCCACTTCACGTCGCTTTGCAGCAGCTTATGGGTGCCGATCAGAATATCGATTTTGCCTTCGCTTGCCTGTTCGAGGATCTGCGTCTGTTCTTTGGTGCTGCGAAAACGCGACAGCATCTCGATTCGTACCGGCCAGTTGGCGAAGCGGTCGCGGAAGTTGTCGAAGTGCTGCTGAGCGAGCAGGGTGGTCGGCACCAGCACCGCCACCTGCTTGTTGTTTTCCACCGCAAGGAAGGCGGCGCGCATCGCCACTTCGGTTTTGCCGAAGCCGACGTCGCCGCAAACTAAGCGGTCCATCGCCAGCGGCTGGCACATGTCGCTCAGCACGGCGTTGATAGCCTGAGCCTGATCCGGCGTGGTTTCAAACGGGAAGCTGTCGCAGAACAGTTGATACTGTTCCTTATCATGCTTAAAGGCGAAGCCCTCTTTGGCCGCGCGCTGGGCGTAGATATCCAGCAGCTCGGCGGCCACGTCGCGCACTTTTTCCGCGGCCTTCTGGCGCGCGCGCGCCCAGGCATCGCCGCCCAGCTTGTGCAGCGGCGCGTTCTCTTCGGCACCGCCCGCGTAGCGGCTGATCAGATGCAGGGACGACACCGGGACATACAGTTTTGCGTCGTTCGCGTAGGTCAGCATCAGGTATTCACCTTTAATGCCGCCCGCTTCCAGCGTGGTCATCCCCTGATAGCGCCCAACACCATGCTCCAGGTGCACAATCGGCTGGCCCGGATGCAGCTCGGCCAGGTTGCGGATCAGCGTGTCCGGGTTGATGGTTCGACGGCTGTCCTGACGGCGGCGCGCGACGCGCTCGCCCAGCAGGTCGCTTTCGCAAATCAGCGCCAGGTTGTTGAGCGTGTCGATGAACCCGTGCTCGGCGGCGCCAATCATCAGGTAACGACCGTTTCCGGTTGCTTCGCTCAGGCGCAGGATGCGCTTCGGCGCCACCTTAATGCGTCCCAGCAGCTCACCCAAAGCTTCGCGGCGGCCTTCACTCTCAACGGAGAACACCACCGGGCCGGTAAACGACTCCAGGAACTTGCGCAGATTATCCAGCGGGGATTTCTGCTGCGCCTGGACGGCCAGGTCCGGCAGCGTCCGGAAGGCGAGGTTGGTGTTGGCGGCCTTGTCGGCAAGCGAATCGGTTTTCAGCTGCATGCGCGGCCAGCGCTTCAGCTCGGCGTTGAGCTCGTCGGTACGCAGCCACAGCGCTTCCGGCGGCAGCAGCGGACGCATCGGGTCAACGCCCCGGTTTTCAAAGCGGGCGCGGGTTTCGCTTTCAAAGCGGCTGGCGCTGGCGTCGATATCGCCGGTGTTAACAATCAGCGTATTCGCCGGGAAGTAGCTGAACAGGGCAGGCAGCGGCTCGTTAAAGAATAGCGGCTGCCAGTATTCGATCCCGGCAGGCAGCGTGCCTTTGCTGACCTGCTGATAAATATGTTCCGCGTCGCGCTTCACCTCGAACCTATCGCGCCACTGGCTGCGGAACAGTTCGATAGCGGTTTTGTCCGTGGGGAACTCATGCGCGGGCAGTAAATTGATGGACTCCACTTCCTCCAGCGTGCGCTGCGTGTCGGCGTCAAAGACGCGCAGGCTGTCGATTTCATCATCAAAGAAGTCCAGACGATACGGCTGGTCGCTGCCCATCGGGTAAAGGTCGAGCAGCGCGCCGCGGGTCGCGTATTCCCCATGTTCCATGACCTGATCGACGTGGCGATAGCCGGCCCCGTCAAGCTGCGCCCGCAGGGCATCACGGGACAGGCGCTGGCCTTTTTTCATCACCAGCGCGTGGCCGTGCAGGTAGCTGTGCGGACAGACGCGCTGCATCAGGGTGTTCACCGGTACAATCAGCACGCCGCGCTGCATGGTCGGAAGCTGGTAGAGCGTCGACAGGCGCGAGGAGATGATCTCCTGGTGCGGAGAGAAGCTGTCATAGGGCAGCGTTTCCCAGTCGGCCAGGCTGAACACCAGATTATCGGTGAACTGGCGAATTTCATCGTGCAGGCGAAGGGCGTTTTGCATATCCGGGGCAACCAGGATCACCGGCCCTTGATGACGCTCGGCGATTTCCGCCACCAGCGTGGCGCACGCCGCGCCCGTGAGTTCACCCAGCTGGCGCTGGTCGCCCGCTTTGACAGGCAAGGAATAACGATAGTGTTCAGGCATGGCTATGTCAGAGTCTCTTATGGATATACCAACAGTATTGGGGCATATCACTGATACGCAATGTCTTTATTATCCTCGATCGTTTTGCATAAGCAAATCGTAACCGCACGGCAGGGCTAAACGCCCCCGTAGCGGGGGCGGAGAGGGAATTAACGCGTTGAGGGGGACAGGGTCAGCGTAGACGGAGGAGAGAAGAAAACGTCGCCAAACAGCGCGGTGGAGATCTTACGGACCCCGAGTCCGGCCAGGGTACAGATCAGCAGGCTGGCAAACGGGTAGACCAGAATTAAGGTGAGTTCAGCCCAGACCGGCCAGTAAGCGGCATTCATCTCGCCAATCAGGAACAGGCTGAAGGCCTCAATTAAGATGCGGTGGGTGGTATAAATCGCAATGGTATTGGAGCCAATCACGTTCAACAGGTTGTCAGGGTGAACGGCATAGCGCTGCTCAAAGCTGTAGAATAGCTTCATAATCAGCACAATCGACAGCAATGAGAGCAGCAGCGGAACGTTAGCAAACCACAGCACCACGGAGACGGCGGCGAAAGCGACGGTTGCCAGCCAGAGGCGGCGCAGGCTGACGCTTTTCATCCACGCCATCAGCGTCGCGCCATACCACGCCCCGAGGCTGTAGTAGATCATGTTGCGGACCACGCTGTTCATTCCCCACCACGGTAGCGGCAGGAAGTTGATCGCGATGCTTGCCAGCGCCAGCAGTCCCAGCATCGGCAGCTTCCAGCGGCTCAGCAGTTTACACAGCGTGAAGTACACGACCAGGGCATACAGATACCACAGGCTGGTACTGGCAGTGAGCATGCCTTGCACAAATCCCGAGAGCGAGTCGGCGTAGGCCGCGTTCGACGAGGTGGCAAGCTCGCGATCGGGCGCCAGCCAGGCATTCAGGTGGGTCAGCGCCTGCCATTGCAGAATCCCCCACAGCGCCAGCACCCAGACAATGCTCCAGATTCGCTTGTCGAGACTGGTTCGCCAGTCCACTTCGTCAATATAACGACGGATCAGATAGCCGGAGATAAAGAAAAAGACCGGCATACGGAAGGGGGCAAGATAGAGATTAAAATAGACCCAGCATTTGGCGAGAAGGCCGGAGAGCGGGTGTTGCAGCCCGATCAGGTGCGGATAAAACGTGATAACCGAATGATAGATAACCACCAGGCAGATACACAGCCCTTTTATCTGGTTAATCCATAATGCTTTTTGCTTCATTGTTCGCAACTACCTTATTGCCATAGACGAACGAGCAATTGTTGTTAAACGAAACCGTGCTGTAATGGGTAACAGTCTGTATCAGGAGGTTTTTCGGAAAAGGTGGAGGTTGCGAGGTGCGGTTTCAGATATTAGTATCCTGATTTATCTGAATTTTTTGGAAAAATGATTACCAAAGCTTACGGTTTCAGTCATTTACGCTTAACGGATTCGCTTATATACTCGTGGGTCTGCTATCAGCAAACAGACGGACTTCATGTATCAACCTGTCGCACTCTTCATAGGCTTACGCTACATGCGTGGGCGCGCCGCGGACCGCTTCGGTCGCTTTGTCTCCTGGCTATCGACTATTGGCATTACGCTTGGCGTGATGGCACTGGTGACGGTACTTTCCGTCATGAATGGCTTTGAGCGCGAGCTGCAAAACAACATCCTGGGGCTGATGCCGCAGGCCGTTCTCTCATCGACTAACGGCTCGGTTAACCCGCAGCAGCTGCCGGAAAGCGCGGCGAAGTTACAGGGCGTCACGCGCGTAGCGCCGTTGACCACCGGCGACGTGGTGCTGCAAAGCGCCCGCAGCGTGGCGGTCGGCGTGATGCTGGGTATCGACCCGGCGCAAAACGATCCGCTGACGCCGTATCTCGTTAACGTAAAGCAGACCGACCTGGAAGCCGGGAAATACAACGTGATTCTGGGCGAGCAGCTTGCCGGACAGCTTGGCGTCAACCGTGGCGATCAGCTGCGCGTAATGGTCCCTTCTGCCAGCCAGTTTACGCCGATGGGGCGCCTGCCAAGCCAGCGTCTGTTTAACGTGATTGGTACTTTTGCTGCCAACAGCGAAGTCGATGGCTACCAGATGCTGGTTAACATTCAGGACGCGTCACGCCTGATGCGCTACCCGGCAGGAAATATCACCGGCTGGCGACTGTGGCTCGACGCGCCGCTGAAGGTCGATACTCTCAGCCAGCAAAAACTGCCGGACGGCACCAAATGGCAGGACTGGCGCGAGCGTAAAGGCGAGCTGTTCCAGGCCGTGCGGATGGAGAAAAACATGATGGGGCTGCTGCTGAGCCTGATCGTCGCCGTGGCGGCATTTAACATCATCACCTCGCTGGGCCTGATGGTGATGGAGAAGCAGGGCGAGGTTGCTATCCTGCAAACCCAGGGGCTGACGCCGCGCCAGATCATGGCCGTGTTTATGGTGCAGGGCGCCAGCGCCGGTATCATCGGCGCGCTGCTCGGGGCGGTGCTGGGGGCGCTGCTTGCCAGCCAGCTTAACAATTTAATGCCGATCATCGGCGCGCTGCTCGACGGCGCGGCGCTGCCGGTGGCTATCGAGCCGCTGCAGGTGGTCGGTATTGCGCTGGCCGCGATGGCCATTGCGCTGCTTTCTACGCTTTATCCTTCCTGGCGCGCCGCCGCCACTCAACCCGCTGAGGCTTTACGTTATGAATAAGATCCTGTTGCAATGCGACAACCTGTCCAAACGCTATCAGGAAGGCACTGTGCAAACCGACGTGCTGCACAATGTGAGCTTCAGCGTGGGCGAAGGCGAGATGATGGCGATTGTCGGCAGCTCCGGCTCGGGCAAAAGTACGCTGCTGCATCTGCTGGGCGGGCTGGATACGCCAACCAACGGCGACGTGATTTTCTCCGGCCAGCCGATGAGCAAAATGTCCTCGGCGGCGAAGGCCGAGCTGCGCAACCGCGAGCTGGGCTTTATCTACCAGTTCCACCATCTGCTGCCGGACTTCACGGCGCTGGAAAACGTCGCGATGCCGCTGCTGATTGGCAAAAAGAAACCGGCAGAGATTAACGCTCGCGCCAGCGACATGCTGAAGGCGGTAGGGCTGGGTCATCGCGGTAACCACCGTCCGTCGGAGCTCTCCGGCGGCGAGCGCCAGCGCGTGGCGATTGCCCGTGCGCTGGTCAACAACCCGCGTCTGGTGCTGGCGGATGAGCCCACCGGGAACCTGGACGCGCGCAATGCGGACAGTATTTTCCAGCTTCTGGGCGAGCTGAACGCCTCGCAGGGCACCGCGTTTCTGGTCGTAACCCACGATCTGCAGCTGGCAAAACGTATGGGGCGTCAGCTTGAAATGCGCGACGGCCATCTGAACGCGGAACTGACCCTGATGGGAGCAGAGTAATGGCGTCACCGTTATCGTTACTCATCGGTTTACGTTTTAGCCGCGGCCGCCGTCGCGGCGGCATGGTGTCGCTGATCTCTGTTATCTCGACCATCGGTATTGCGCTGGGTGTGGCGGTGCTGATTGTGGGCTTAAGCGCCATGAACGGCTTCGAGCGTGAGCTGAATAACCGCATTCTGGCGGTGGTGCCGCACGGGGAGATCGAGCCGGTTAACCAGCCGTGGACGAACTGGAGCGATGCGCTCGCCAAAGTTGAAAAAGTGCCGGGCATCGCCGCGGCCGCGCCCTACATTAACTTTACCGGGCTGGTGGAAAGCGGGGTAAACCTGCGCGCCATTCAGGTGAAAGGGGTCAACCCGGCACAGGAAGCGCGTCTCAGCGCGCTGCCGAACTATGTGCAGAACGGCGCTTGGGCCAACTTTAAAGCTGGCGAGCAGCAGATCATCATGGGTAAAGGCGTTGCCGATGCTCTGAAGGTGAAGCAGGGCGACTGGGTGTCAATCATGATCCCGAACGCCAGCACCGACCACAAACTGCAGCAGCCAAAACGCGTGCGCCTGCACGTTACCGGTATTCTTCAGCTGAGCGGTCAGCTTGACCACAGCTTTGCGATGGTGCCGATGGAGGATGCGCGGCAGTATCTCGACATGGGCGACAGCGTGACGGGCATTGCCATTAAGGTGAACGACGTCTTTAACGCCAACAAACTGGTACGCGACGCGGGCAGCGTGACCAATAACTATGTCTACATCAAAAGCTGGATCGGTACTTACGGGTATATGTACCGTGATATCCAGATGATCCGCGCCATCATGTATCTGGCGATGGTGCTGGTGATTGGCGTGGCGTGCTTTAATATCGTTTCGACGCTGGTGATGGCGGTCAAGGACAAGAGCGGCGACATCGCCGTGCTGCGTACGCTGGGGGCGAAAGACGGTCTTATTCGCGCCATTTTCGTCTGGTACGGTTTGCTGGCAGGGCTGTTTGGCAGCCTGTGCGGCGTAGTGATTGGCGTGGTGGTTTCCCTGCAGCTGACGCCGATTATCAACGGGATTGAAAAGCTTATTGGCCACCAGTTCCTGTCGGGTGACATCTATTTTATTGACTTCCTGCCGTCTGAACTGCACTGGCTGGATGTTTTTTATGTGCTGCTTACAGCACTTTTACTGAGTCTGCTGGCAAGCTGGTATCCGGCGCGTCGCGCAAGCCGAATTGATCCGGCGAGGGTATTAAGTGGCCAGTAATTACGTCATGATCTAGCGGCTTTCGGGCCGCCAGGTTAAAAGAGGAATGCGTTATGTATTACGGATTTGATATTGGCGGCACCAAGATTGCGCTCGGCGTATTTGATAAAAACCTCAAACTGCAGTGGGAAACCCGCGTTCCCACCCCGCGCGAAAGTTATGACGAATTTTTAACCGCCATTGCCGCGCTGGTGGCTCAGGCGGATGAACGCTTTGGGGTCAAAGGCAGCGTCGGCATTGGCATTCCGGGCATGCCCGAAACCGACGACGGTACGCTTTACGCGGCCAACGTGCCTGCCGCTAGCGGTAAACCGCTGCGCGCCGATCTCTCCGTGCTCCTTGAACGCGACGTGCGTTTAGATAACGACGCCAACTGCTTTGCGCTCTCCGAAGCCTGGGATGATGAGTTCCGTCAATATCCGCTGGTGATGGGGCTGATCCTCGGTACCGGCGTCGGCGGAGGAATCGTCATCAACGGTAAGCCCATCACCGGCCGCAGCTACATCACCGGCGAGTTTGGTCATATCCGCCTGCCGGTGGATGCGCTGGAGGTCGTCGGCCGTGATTTCCCGCTGACCCGCTGTGGCTGCGGGCAGCACGGCTGTATTGAGAACTACCTGTCAGGCCGCGGGTTTGCATGGCTTTACGAACACTTCTATCATCAGAAACTTGAGGCCCCTCAAATCATTACCCTGTGGGAGCAAGGGGATGCGCAGGCGCGTGAGCACGTCGAGCGCTATCTGGATCTGCTGGCGGTGTGTCTGGGAAATATTCTCACCATCGTCGACCCGGATCTGCTGGTGATCGGGGGAGGGCTTTCAAACTTTACCGCGATTACGGAACGGTTGTCCGGGCGTTTGCCCCGACATTTATTGCCGGTTGCCCGCGTGCCGCGTATTGAACGCGCGCGACACGGGGACGCAGGAGGCATGCGCGGAGCCGCATTCCTTCATCTCACCGATTAGTTTACGAGGTTTCTATGCTGTCGCGTCGCCAGGGTCGACTCAGCCGTTTTCGCAAAAACAAACGCCGCTTGCGTGAGCGCTTGCGCCAGCGGATCTTTTTCAGAGACAGAATGATGCCAGAAGCGATGGATAAACCCAGAGTGGTGGTGCTGACCGGAGCGGGGATCTCGGCCGAGTCAGGAATTCGAACCTTCCGCGCGGCGGACGGGCTGTGGGAAGAGCACCGCGTGGAGGATGTCGCCACGCCGGAAGGCTTTGCCCGCGACCCGGATCTCGTGCAGGCGTTTTACAACGCACGCCGTCGTCAGCTTCAGCAGCCTGACGTCGCGCCGAATGCAGCGCATCTGGCGCTGGCGAAGCTGGAAGAGGCGCTGGGCGATCGTTTTCTGCTGGTGACGCAGAATATCGACAACCTCCACGAACGGGCCGGTAACAAGAACATCATCCACATGCACGGCGAGCTGCTCAAGGTTCGCTGCGCCTGGAGCGGTCAGGTGCTGGACTGGAAAGAGGACGTGCTGCCAGAGGATAAGTGCCACTGCTGCCAGTTCCCGTCGCGCCTGCGTCCGCACGTGGTCTGGTTCGGCGAAATGCCGCTGGGAATGGATGAGATCTACAGCGCGCTGGCGATGGCAGACGTGTTTATCGCCATCGGAACATCCGGCCACGTTTACCCTGCGGCAGGGTTTGTCCACGAAGCGCGATTGCACGGTGCGCATACGGTAGAACTCAACCTTGAGCCAAGCCAGGTGGGCAGCGAGTTTGAAGAGAAACACTACGGCCTGGCAAGCACGGTCGTCCCGGAGTTTGTCGACAAGCTGCTGAAAGGGCTGTAACGGCAATCGCCTGAAAAGGCACCCGTCCAGCGGGTGCCTTTTTATTTATGAATGGAAGAACGCCAGCGTCTTCTCCAGCGATTTAGCCTGCTCATCCAGCGAGAGCGCCGCAGCGGAGATCTGCTGAACCAGAGAGGCGTTCTGCTGGGTGGTGCTGTCCATCTGGTTAACGGCGGTACTGACCTGGCTTATCCCGCGGTTCTGCTCGTCCAGCGCCTGAACAATGTCGTTGATGACCAGATGCACGTGCGAAACCGCCTCAATCACCTGTTTCATCATTACGCCGGTTTCATTGACCAGCTCAACGCCTTTGCTGACGCGGCCTGAGGACTCGGCAATCAGCTGAGAGATCTCTTTTGCCGCGTTGGCGCTTCGCTGGGCCAGGTTGCGCACTTCACCTGAGACCACTGCGAAACCGCGCCCCTGTTCGCCCGCGCGCGCCGCTTCAACGGCCGCATTCAGCGCCAGGATATTGGTCTGGAAGGCGATGCCGTCGACGATGCTGTTAATCTCACCGATCTTACGCGCGCTCTCGTCAATCTCTCCGATCACCATCACCACGTCGTTTACCAGCGTTTCGCCATGCCCGGCGAGGCTCGCGGCGCGATCGGTCAGCGTGGTCGCCTTGTGGGCGTTGTCGGCATTATTTTTCACCGTGACCGAAATCTCTTCCATGCTGGCTGCTGTTTCAACAATCGCCGCCGCCTGTTCTTCGGTACGTGAGGCGAGGTCAAGGTTGCCCGCCGAAATTTCGCTGGTGCCGCCGTGCACGGAGTGGCTGGCTTCGCTGATGTTGTCGACGATGCGCTTGAGCTGCGTCTGCATGGTGTGCAGGGCATAAAAAATGCTGTGGGTATCCCCGGAACGAACCGGGATGGTGTTGTTCAGCTCTCCCCGGGCAACGGCCAGGGCGATCCCGGCGGCCTCCGAAGGTTCCCCTCCAACCGGACGGTCAACCTTGCGGGTAAAGATCTGGGCCATCACCAGGCTGACCGCAACGATGCTTAACATCATCATGATGATGGCTTTCAGTAAAAATGCCCGCGCTTCGGCCATCACTTCGCTAACCGGAGTAATAATGGCCAGCTTCCACGGCGTCTGGCTGTTACCGACGGCGATGTCCTGCCAGGTGATGAACACGTCCTCCATCAGCAGCGGATCGTTTACCCGAGTGACGTCATGACCGGCAATCTGACCCGCGTATGGCTTGCCTGCCGCCTGTTTGTCCGGGCTGGACACCACGTTATTACCCGCTGAGAGAAGCAGGGCGTAGCCTGTGCCGTTCCACGGTTTAATCGCGCCGATCGTGGACTGCAGCGTGGCGAGGGAGAAGTCAGAGGTGACCGAGCCCAGAAACTGGCCGTCACGCATGATGGGTGCGGCAATCGAGGTGAGCATCACGTCCACGCCGTTGTAGGGGTAAATATAGGGCTCGATGATCACATCTTTATGCCGCTGTTTCGGCAGCAGGTAATAATCACCGCTGCCGGGGGTTTCGATGTCAGTCAGCAGGTGTAATGCCGGTTTGCCGGTGGCATCGCGGTCGACGTAGCGGGCGTAGCGTCCGGCAGGATCTTCACCACTCTGACCGGCAAAGGCGGCATCTTTATCGTCGAACGCGTTGGGCTCAAAGGCCATCGACATGGAGAGAAACTGTGGGTGAGCCGAGAGGTAGTGGATAAGCAGCTGGTTCAGGCTCTGGCGGTCGGATACGCCCGCCTCGCGCAGCGCCAGGGCGCTGTTGCCCATATCCCGGGCGGCAGTCAGGGCGGAATCCAGCTGTTTGCTGACCTGTAAAGCCTGTACCTCGGCTATCTGGCGGATATGTTTTTTGGCCAGCACCTCCTGCTGCGCCATCCACTGCCACATCATAAACCCGATCGTTGCCGTAAAGCCCACCGTCACGGTGAGGAAAATGGACAATAGCATCAACGTCTTGACTCTTATTTTTTGTTTTCGGACCATGGCGTCTTTCATTCTCATCTCCCGTAATGTTGTGCATGTCGGGCAGGCACACAGTACTTATCGGATATTTCATCCTCTTTCTGTAGAGCGCCGGATATATTTAATTTAAATTCCAGAATATTTAATCCCGTTAATTAGTGTGGATGCTTTTATTTTGTGCATTCAATCAAAATAGCGCTCGATAATGCTCGTTATCATCGTGTAGAAAGAGGATGCTAATAAATATTAAGTGGTAAAGGAGGATGGGATATGTACGGATTTATTGCGCGACAACCCATTTTTAACCCTGAGATGAAGACGGTGGCCTATGAGCTGCTCTTCAGAGACGGGATGACAAACCGTTTTCCGGATGTGTCGGCGGAATATGCCACCTCCAGAATGATATCCGATCAGTTTTTATGCGTGCCGTCCCAGCGCATCGCCGGGGCAAATACGTCGTTTATTAATTTCCCTTCGCGAATGGTCATAGACCGCAGTGGAGAAGCGCTGGATAAAGAGAGCGTGGTCATTGAGATCCTTGAAGATGCTGTGCCGGGAGCGGAACTGCTGCAGGCCGTCAGGGAGATGAATGCGCATGGTTATCAGTTTGCGCTTGATGATTTCACCCTTGCACCAGAATGGGATGCTTTTTTACCCTATATTTCAATACTGAAATTTGACGTCAGAAATTACACCTTAGCGCAAATTAAACAGTATCTGAAAACGCGTAAACATCTGACCGGTCATATTAAATATCTCGCTGAAAAAATTGAGACTAAAGAGGAATTCAACCAATACAGGGACGAGGGGTTTTCCCTTTTTCAGGGCTATTTTTTCTGCCGCCCGGAGGTCATTAAATATAAACGGCTGTCGCAAAATCAGCTGGCGATTTTTCGACTGCAAATGGAGGTCGGACGCAATAAGCCTGATTTTCGAATTATCGAGTCGTTGATAAAAACCGATCTTACGCTCTCTTATAAAATCATGCGCTATATGAAGCATACGGCGTTTAAGCATGTCGGCGCCTGTAATTTCAGCAAGTTAACCCTGAGCGAGGTGCTCAGGTATCTTGGCGAAAATCAGCTCCGACGGTTTGTTGCCGTCGTGGTCCTCGCCAGTGCGGGCAATGATACCGTCAGCGAGCTTTATCCGCTGAGCATGATGCGCGGTAAGTTCTGCGAGCTGATCGCAGAGACGATGAACGAACCGATTCTGGCTGAAAATGCGTTCATGTGCGGCCTGTTTTCTCTTCTGGATACCCTCCTTGAGCTGCCGATGGCAGAGTTGATGAAGCAAATTGCGGTCCCGCAGAGCGTGAGCAACGCGCTTTGTCATCAGGAGGGACGGTTAGCCGATATGATTAACCTTTGCCGTTACTATGAACAGCAGCAGTGGGGCGAAGCGACCAGAGTACGCCAGAGGCTGGGGCTGTCGGATGAAGAAGTGGTTGAGGCGATGCGAAAGGCGACGATCTGGGCAGGAGAGAATGCGGTCAGTTAATCCTTCCTCACGCCGTACAGGCGGCGTGAGGAAGAACGCGATACCGTTACCGGCCCGCTTTTAACTTCTGGTAATACTCTTCGTAGAGGCGGCTGGCGTCGCCGACATCGTTCTGCCATTCGCCTTTGCTGATGGTTTCGGCATCCGGATAGAGCGATTTATCGTTAGCCACTTCAGGCTTCAGCAGCTTGCGTGCGGCGAGGTTTGGCGTCGGGTAGCCAATAGTCTCGGCAACCTGTTTCGCCACGTCCGGGCGCAGCAGGAAGTTAATCAGCTTATGCGCCCCTTCAACGTTTTTCGCATTGGCCGGAATAGACAGGCTGTCCATCCAGAAGATCCCACCTTCTTTCGGCCAGACCACCTCAAGCGGCGTACCGGCCTGACGGGCAACATACGCGGAGCCGTTCCAGACCATCCCCAGATTCACTTCGCCTTCCATATACGGGTTTGCCGGGTTATCAGAGTTGAATGCCGCCACGTTAGGCATCAGCTTTTTCAGCTCGGCATACGCCGCTTCAATCTCTTTAGGATCCGTCGTATTGCCCGAGTAGCCCAGCTTGCGCAGTGCCACCTGGAACACTTCGCGCGCGTCGTCTGTCAACAGCAGGCTGCCCTTGTATTCCGGTTTCCACAGATCGGCCCAGCTTGTCACCGATTTCGGATCGACGGCCTCGCTGTTAACGCCAATCGCGGTTGCCCCCCAGATATACGGAATGGAGTAGTCGTTATTCGGGTCGAACGGCTTGTTGAGCATCTCAGGATCGAGGTTTGAAAAATGGGTTAGCTTCGTTTTATCGATCTTCTGAATCATGCCCTCTTTGCGCATTTTGTCGACAAAGTAGGTGGAAGGAACCACCAGATCGTACGCGCCATCTTTGTAAGTTTTCAGCTTGGCGTACATGGTTTCATTCGACTCGTAGGTCGAGTAGATCACTTTGATGCCCGTCTCCTTTGTGAACTGTTCCAGCAGGCCCGGCGGCACGTACTCGGTCCAGTTGTAGAAGTAGAGCGTTTTGCTGTCATCAGCGTGCGCGGAACCCATGCCGAGCACCAGCGCCGCAGCGGCGAGCATTTTTTTCATTTCATTGTCCCCTGAGATTTTGTTTTATCACGAGCAATAACCTGGCTGGCGATCACCAGAACCAGCGAAAATACCAGCAGAATGGTTGCCAGCGCGTTCACCTCGGGTGAAACGCCGACTTTCACCATCGAATAGATTTTCAACGGCAGAATTTCATAGCTCGGCCCGGTCACGAAGGAGGAGACCACCACGTCATCCATCGACAGGGTAAAGCTCAGCAGCCATCCGGCCGCCACGGCGGGCATCGCCAGCGGCAGGATGATTTTGCGCAGGATGGTCATCTCGCTGGCGCCCAGATCTTTCGCCGCCTCCAGCATGCGCACGTCGAACCCTTTCAGGCGCGCAAAGACGGTCACCACCACAAACGGCAGGCAGAAGGTGATATGGGAAAACAGCAGCGACCAGAAGCCAAGCTGTACGCCCAGCAGCATAAACAGCACCAGCAGCGAAATCGCCATCACGATATCCGGCGACATCATCACCACAAACAGCATGCCGCTGACGAACGGTTTACCGCGAAAGCGGTAGCGGTAGAGCGCCACGGCGGTCAGTGAACCAATTAGCGTGGCGAAGGTGGCGGAGAAGATCGCCATCGTCAGCGAGTGCTGAGCGGCCTGCAGCAGGCTGTCGTTGTTCATCAGCAGGCTGTACCAGCTGGTGGTAAAGCCCTGCCAGTTAATCCCGAAGCGTGAGCTGTTAAACGAGTTCACGATCAAAATAACGATCGGGATATACAGGTAAGCGTAAATGGCGGTCATAAAACCGCCGCGAAGCAGTCGACCGATCATTCGAGTTCCACCTTCTTGTTCAGCAGCCGTGAAGCGCGCCAGTAGACCAGCAGCATCAGACCCATCACCACCGTCAGCGTGATGCTGGTGGCGGACCCGAACGGCCAGTCGCGAATGTTCAGGAACTGACTCTTGATCACATTCCCAATCAGCAGGTTTTTCGCGCCACCCATCAGGTCAGAAACGTAGAACAGACCCATGGCCGGAAGCATTACCAGCAAACAGCCCGCGATAATGCCGGGCATGGTCAACGGGATGATAATGCGGATAAAGGTCTGGAGCTTGTTGGCTCCCAGATCTCTTGCCGCTTCCAGCAGCGGTTTATCCAGCTTCTCAATGCTGGAGTAAAGCGGCATTACCATAAACGGCAGCAGGATATAGACCAGGCCGATAATGACCGCGCTCGGGGTAAACATGATGCGGATCGGCGTATCAATCACCCCCAGCCACAGTAGAAACTCATTGAGGTAGCCTTTGGTGCTGAGGAAGATTTTCAGCCCGTAGATGCGGATTAACGAGTTGGTCCAGAATGGAACAATCAGTAAAAACAGCAGCAGGGGCCGCACCTTTTGCGGCAGGCCCGCGAGGAACCATGCGAAGGGATACCCGAGCACCAGGCAGGCAACGGTGGCAATTAGCGCCATATTGAGCGAGTGCAGCAGCACGTCAAAATAGAGCGGATCGAGCAGGCGCGCGTAGTTATCCAGCGTAAAGACCAGCGAAACGAAGTTTGCGTCGTCGCGGGTCAGGAAGCTGGTGGCGATGATCATCAGGTTGGGTAAAAAGACAAACAACACAAGCCAACCGACGATCGTGGCAATCACCACATTCTGGAACTTACTTGTGTTCTTCATCAGCCAGCACAACCTCCCAGCTTTCTACCCAGTTGACAACCATTTTCTGGTCGAGCGAGTGGTCGAAGTCAGGGTCGTCCTCGTTAAAGAACTCGCTGACCATCACCATTTTGCCGTTCTCAAGCTCGACGACAGACTCCAGGGTCATCCCTTTGTAGTTGCGCTCGCGGATATAGCCGATTAACCCTTCGGCCTCGGTATTGCCGTGGATTTCATCGACGCGCAGATCTTCCGGGCGCAGCAGAACGTTGAGCTTTTGTCCCTTCTCGACGGGGAAATTCACCGTGATATTGCATTCGCGTCCTTCGACGCTGGCGAGCACGCGCTGGTCGTCCAGACGTTCAATCACCGTGGCGTCAAAGATATTGATCTCGCCAATGAAGCTGGCGACAAACAGGTTCTTCGGCTCTTCGTAGATTTCGCGCGGCGTGCCGTCCTGCTCGATTTTGCCGTCGCGCATCACCACGATGCGGTCTGACATGGTCAGGGCTTCTTCCTGATCGTGGGTGACGAAGACAAAGGTAATGCCGAGCTTGCGCTGCAGGGCTTTGAGCTCGTTCTGCATCTGTTTGCGCAGCTTGTAATCCAGCGCGGAGAGGGATTCATCCAGCAGAAGCAGACGCGGCTTGTTAACCACGGCGCGGGCGATGGCCACGCGCTGCTGCTGGCCGCCGGAAAGCTGATGGGGTTTACGCTGGGCAAACGTCTCAAGCTGTACCATGCGCAGGGCATCGGTGACGCGCGGTTCGATCTCATGCGCCGGGGTTTTTTGCATCCGCAGGCCAAACGCCACGTTTTCAAAAACGGTCATGTGCGGGAACAGGGCATAGCTCTGAAAGACGGTATTAACGTGGCGATCTTCGGCAGGAACCCGGGTAATGTCCTGGTTCTCTAGATGGATATGGCCGTTATCGACGCTTTCCAGCCCGGCGATAAGGCGCAGTACGGTTGTTTTGCCGCAGCCGGAGGGGCCAAGCAGCGTCAGAAACTCACCGTCATTGATGGTGAGAGTGAGGTCGGAAATAACGTCTTTGCCATCAAAACTTTTACGAATTCGTTCCAGTTTCACCAGCGGTGAACGGGTTTGTGTATTCAATTTTTGCGCTGTCCCATATAGACGCCTCAGGCAGCAGACTGAAGCGGGGTTTGTGTGTAACCACCTTGGTGACTCGTAATGAGGGCGGACATTCTACGGCAATCCCCGGTAATCGCCAATCCTTGTCACTGATTCATAAGCTACATTTACTAACGCATAACGATATAAACGGAAAATATTCTCGTTTGCGGGATAAAAGTGACCTGACGCAATATTTGCGTTTTGCTGCTTATTGATAATGTTGTCACAAAAAGTGAGGGTGACTGCATGGATAAATTACTTGAGCGTTTTTTACAGTACGTTTCGCTGGATACCCAATCTAAACCGGGTGTTCGCCAGGTGCCGAGCACCGAAGGCCAGTGGAAGTTATTAAACCTGCTGAAAGAGCAGCTTGACGCCATGGGGCTGGTCAACGTCACGTTAAGCGAGAAAGGCACTGTGATGGGAACGCTGCCGGCGAATGTCCCGGGTGACATTCCGGCGATTGGCTTTATCTCCCATGTCGACACCTCTCCTGATTTTAGCGGTAAAAATGTGAATCCGCAGATTGTGGAAAATTACCGCGGCGGCGACATTGCGCTGGGCATTGGCGACGAAGTGCTCTCGCCCGTGATGTTCCCGGTGCTGCATCAGCTGCTGGGCCAGACGCTGATCACCACCGACGGGAAAACCCTGCTGGGGGCGGATGACAAAGCGGGGATCGCGGAAATCATGACGGCGCTGGCGGTGCTGAAGGGCAAAGATATTCCGCACGGCGACATCCGCGTGGCCTTTACGCCGGATGAAGAGGTCGGCAAGGGCGCGAAGCACTTCGACGTGGACGCCTTTAACGCCCAGTGGGCCTACACTGTCGACGGTGGCGGCGTCGGTGAGCTGGAATATGAAAACTTCAATGCCGCGTCCGTCACGATCAAAATTGTCGGCAACAACGTTCACCCCGGTTCGGCGAAAGGCGTCATGGTGAACGCGCTGTCGCTGGCGTCGCGAATTCATGCGGAAGTCCCGGCGGAAGAGAGCCCCGAACAGACCGAGGGGTATGAAGGTTTCTATCACCTGACCAGCATCAAAGGCACCGTGGACAGCGCGCAGATGCACTACATCATCCGCGATTTCGACCGTAAAGCCTTCGAGGCACGCAAGCGTAAGATGATGGAGATCGCCAAGAAGGTGGGTAAGGGCCTGCATCCCGACTGCTATATTGAGCTCATCATCGAAGACAGCTATTACAATATGCGCGAGAAGGTGATGGCGCATCCGCATATTCTCGATATCGCCCAGCAGGCGATGCGCGACTGCGATATTGAACCGACATTAAAACCGATTCGTGGCGGCACCGACGGCTCTCAGCTGTCATTCATGGGGCTACCGTGCCCGAACCTGTTTACCGGTGGCTACAACTACCATGGCAAGCATGAGTTTGTGACGCTGGAAGGAATGGAAAAAGCGGTGAAGGTGATAGTGCGGATAGCGGAGTTGACCGCGAAGCGGTAAGAAAAGCCCGGTGGCGAAGCGCCACCGGGCATTAAGGCGACTCAGTCCTCAAAGAACCAGTACCCGCTGTTAACCAATGCGGCCAGCATTGCGAGGAAAGACGGGTCTTCCAGCGCATCGCCAAAGGTATCGGCAGTCAGCACCAGATGGCTGGCAATGGAATCGAGCGCTGGACGGTGCGGAGAGTCCAGCTTCTCGCCGTTGACGAATACCTCCTCGCCAATGCGCAGCACGCGCAACCCGCCCAGACGTACCAGCTTGTCGCCCTGCTGGAGCGCATCATAAATCTCGTCAGCCTGATAAGGCGGCTCCGGTGGCGCAACGTCCAGCTCATGACGAGACTGGCTGATAAACTCGCCAAACCACTGACGGAAATGTTCCGGTTCGTTGATCAAATCCAGCATCATGCCGCGCAGCTTATCCAGCTCTGCAGGCAGGATATCGGCCGGATGCTCGCGTGCAGGCACATCGGGGTCGCTGTAACGATAGCTGCCCAGCTCGCGTTGCAGAACGTAGTCGGCAAATCCGCTGATCATCTCGCGGCCGCTTGGCGCGCGGAACCCCACGGAGTAGTTGAGGGAGTTTTCCAGCGAGTAACCCTCGTGAGGGAATCCAGGCGGAATGTAGAGGATATCGCCCGGCTCCAGCTCTTCGTCGATAATCCCTTCAAACGGATCAACCTGCAGCAGGTCCGGATGCGGGCAGTGCTGCTTCATAGGTACTTTTTCGCCCACGCGCCAGCGGCGGCGGCCCGTACCCTGAATGATGAATACGTCGTACTGGTCCAGATGCGGACCCACGCCGCCGCCAGGCACGGAGAAGGAGATCATCAGATCGTCCATGCGCCAGTCGGGCAGGGCGCGGAACGGACGCATTAAGGCGGCAGTTGGCTCGTGCCAGTGGTTGACCGCCTGCACCAGCAGCGACCAGTTGTTTTCACCGAGGTGATCGTAGCTTTCGAAAGGACCGTGGCTAACCTGCCATTTCCCGTCCTGGTGGCTGACCAGACGGCTGTCGACTTCGTTTTCCATGGCCAGACCGGCCAGCTCGTCAGGCGAGATGGGGTCGACAAAATTGCTGAACCCGCGTTTCAGAACCACCGGGCGTTTTTGCCAGTAACGTTCAATAAACTCGGGCCAGTTAAGCGTTAAGTGATAATCCATAATTTTTTTATTCCGCAGGCTCTTACTGACTCGGATTATAACGGAAGCTCAGCCCCCCGGCTGCGAGATCCTCGCATTTTTCACATAACGGGTTAACTATCGTTCGATGTGGGCTGCTGGCGACCAAAAATGACCTCCATTCTGGCGCCGCCCAGCAGGCTCTCGCTGGTTTCGATTTTCCCGTCGTACTGGTCGACAATCTCGCGCGCGACGGCTAATCCTACGCCCTGTCCTGGACGTAACGTATCGGCGCGCTGACCGCGATCGAACACCACGTCACGCTTATTGCGCGGGATCCCCGGGCCATCATCCTCAACGATAATATGCAGTTCGGTTTCCGTCTGGCGCGCAGAAACTTCCACGAACTCCAGGCAGTATTTGCAGGCGTTATCCAGCAGGTTACCCATCACTTCCATGAAGTCATTTTGTTCACCCACAAAGCTTATCTCTGGCGAGATATCGAGGCTGATATTCACCCCTTTACGCTGATACACCTTGTTAAGGGCGGACGTGAGGTTATCCAGAAGCGGGGCAACCGGGTGCAGTTCACGGCTCAGCAGCGCGCTGCCGGAACGCATGCTGGCGCGATGCAGGTAATAGCCAATTTGCTGTGAAATACGGCTGATCTGTTCCAGCATCACCGGCTCGGCATCGTCGACGCTCAGCTTCGAACTGCGCATTGAACGGAGGGTACTTTGCATGACCGCGAGCGGGGTTTTCAGGCTGTGGGTCAGGTCGGTAAGCGTCGTACGGTATTTATCATAGCGTTCGCGTTCGCTTTTCAGCAGGCGGTTGAGGTTTCGCACCAGGCTGGTGAGCTCGCGCGTGGTTTCCGGGTTCAGCTTCTCGCGATGATGTTCCTCCAGCTCGCGAACCTCTTTCGCCAGTGATTCAATGGGGCGCAAGCTCCACCATGCCGCCACCCACAGCAGCGGGATCACCAGCAGGAGATTCGCAGCCAGAACATAGATGAACCAGCTCCAGACCATATAAGAACGCTTCAGCTCGACCGGAATGGTGTCGATCACCACAATGGTCAGCTGCGGCATGTTTAGCGTCGCCGGATAGAGGTTAATCGCGACGGAGTGCGTCATCTCCGTTTCGGCATTGTCGGCGCGGATCTCGTTCAGCTTTTGCTGCAGGGAGCGATCTTCACGTATCAGCGAGCTGGTGGTGTTGAGATCGGCTTCAATTTCATGAAACCCGTTGGTTCTGAGCCAGTCCGGACGAATGCTTTTGACCAGCCATGGGATGTCACGCTGCGCCCACAGTAGCTTGCCCTTTTCGTCATAAATCAGGGCCAGCGTTGGACTCTGCTGGTTGAGGTTTTCCGGCATTTCGACGGTGATTTGGTTGTTTTCCCACTTCGCCAGGGTATAAAAAAGATTGCTTTCGCCACGCAGCAGCCGAAAGGTGGTTTTATCAAAGCTGACGCTATAGCCCACCAGGGCGACCATGCCGTAGGAGAGTGACAGCACCAGCACGACGGCGGCCGTTGCCAGTAAGAAACGAACCCTCAGGGAGAGGGGCAGAATATGGCGTAAAATCCGTCTCATTTAGCGTAATTCGAACAGGTAGCCCTGGCCACGGACGGTGGTAATCACATCCTGCGGATACTGCGCCTGAATTTTCTTGCGCAAACGCCCCATCAGCACGTCAATGGTATGGCTCTCGCGCAGTTCCGCATCAGGGTAAAGCTGGAGCATTAAGGAATCTTTGCTTACCACTTTGCCGTTGTTACGGATCAGCGTTTCCATAATGGTGTATTCGAAGGCGGTAAGCTTGATCACTTCATCATTGATCGCTAACTCCCGACGGGAGAGATCGACCTGGAAAGGCGGGATGGAAATAACCTGTGAAGCCAGCCCGCTATTGCGGCGTAACAGCGCCTGCATGCGCGCCGCCACCTCTTCAATATGAAACGGCTTGGTGACGTAATCATCCGCACCCGCGCTGAGCACTTCGACCTTATCCTGCCAGCCTTCACGGGCGGTCAGAACCAGAACCGGTAGGGAGACATCATGGCTGCGCCAGCGGCGAATCAACGACAGACCGTCTTCGTCAGGCAGCCCTAAATCGACAATGGCGATATCCGGCAGGTGTTCATTGAGATAATAATCGGCTTCTTTTGCGTCTTCAGCATCGTCCACCTGATGTCCCATCTCCTGAAGCTGAACCTTCAGGTGATGACGTAGCAATGCGTTATCCTCAACAACCAGTACGCGCATCATCTCTTCTCCCTAAATAATTGGTATGAATAGTTTAACGCTGATTATGTTGTTTTGGGGATAAACATTGAGTAAACCGGGGAAAAGCATCCCCCTTTTCGGGCGAAAAGGGGGAGAGGGGCGTTATTTCAGCTCGTCAACCATGGTGATGGCACGGCCAATGTAGTTCGCCGGGGTCATCGCCTTCAGGCGCGTTTTCTCTTCTTCCGGCAGCGCCAGACCGTCGATAAAATGCTTCATGCCTTCGGCGTCAACGCGTTTGCCGCGGGTCAGCTCTTTCAGCTTCTCATACGGTTTTTCGATACCGTAACGGCGCATCACGGTCTGGATTGGCTCCGCCAGAACTTCCCAGTTGTGATCCAGCTCGTCCAACAGACGGTCACGGTTCACTTCCAGCTTGCTCACGCCTTTCAGGGTGGACTGATACGCGATCAGCGCATAGCCAATGCCCACGCCCAGGTTACGCAGTACGGTGGAGTCGGTCAGGTCGCGCTGCCAGCGGGATACCGGCAGTTTGCTCGCCATATGCTGCAGCACGGCGTTCGCCAGGCCCAGGTTACCTTCGGAGTTTTCGAAGTCGATCGGGTTCACTTTGTGCGGCATGGTGGAAGAGCCGATTTCACCGGCGATGGTTTTCTGCTTGAAGTGGTTCAGGGCGATGTAGCCCCACACGTCACGATCGAAGTCGATCAGGATGGTGTTAAAGCGCGCGATGCAGTCAAACAGCTCCGCAATATAGTCGTGCGGCTCAATCTGGGTGGTGTACGGGTTCCACTGAATGCCCAGCGAGGTCACGAACTCTTCGCTGAACTGGTGCCAGTCCACTTCCGGATACGCGGCGATGTGGGCGTTATAGTTACCGACCGCGCCGTTGATTTTGCCGAGGATCTCAACCTGCTCCAGCTGACGGTACTGGCGTTCCATACGATACGCTACGTTGGCCATCTCTTTACCCATCGTGGACGGGGTGGCTGGCTGGCCGTGGGTACGGGAGAGCAGCGGAATGTCGCGGTATTCCACGGACAGCGCTTTCACCGCGTCGATGATTTTACGCCAGTAAGGCAGCACCACCTCTTTGCGCGCGGTGGAGAGCATCAGCGCATGGGACAGGTTGTTGATGTCTTCAGAGGTACAGGCGAAGTGGATGAACTCAGACACGGCGTGCAGCGCAGGAACGCTTTCCACTTTCTCTTTCAGGAAATACTCAACCGCCTTAACATCGTGGTTGGTGGTGCGTTCAATGGTTTTAATGCGCGCGGCGTCTTGTTCGCTAAACTCGGCAACGATTTTATCAAGGTAATCGTTTGCCTTTTCGTCAAAAGCAGGAACTTCCTTGATTGCTGCCTGGGCGGCCAGCTTTTGCAGCCAGCGTACTTCAACCTGAACACGGAACTTCAGCAAACCATATTCGCTGAAGATCCCGCGCAGCGCGCTGACTTTATCGCCGTAGCGTCCATCGACAGGGGATACGGCGGTCAGTGAGGATAATTCCATAATTCGCAACTCCGGGAGGTTAACAATGAGCAAGAATTTGTTTTGCCTGAGTGGTCAGGCGATTACGAGAAAACATTAGCTGCAGGCGGCCACCACCGACCTGGTGCCACAGCACGGCGGCGCGGATCCCAGCCAGCAGGGACGCGCGCACTTTTGCCTGTACCTGCGGGCTTTGCAGCACGGCAGGGGATCCGGTGACCTGAATACGCGGGCCCAGCGGGCTGATGACGTCAACATAAATGCCGGCCATCGCGCTGAGCAGCGTTTCGGACTGCAGGTCAAAATGATCGAGCTGACGCTGTAGCCCGGCAATGCGATCGCCCAGGGTATTAAGCGCGCCTTTTGCTGCACTCAGCTTACGCTCCAGCACCATCAGGCTCAACGTGTAGCGGGTCAGCTCTGCGTTTAATCCCTGACGGCTGCTGGCGTTAAGCACGCCAAGCAGGGTTTCAAGACCGAGACGAAGATTGGTTTCACTGCCGCCGAACACACCCAGGGTCGAGCCGGGGTTAAGATCGATAACGCTGTTCAGTGAAACGTGCAGGGCATCAGCGTCGCAATGACCCTGATGCGCGAGCTGTTGCACCAGACGGGCTGACTGGCAAATTCCCGCCAGCGCCAGGGTGATGTCATAATAGTTCTTCGCCACACGGTCTCCTTTATGTGTGCAATCGTATTAAACAGCAGGCAGCGGCAGGCGCTGTTCAATGATCCCGCCGCCCAGGCAGATCTCACCGCTGTAGAAGACAGCAGACTGACCTGGGGTGACGGCGGCAACCGGCTCGTCGAAGCGCACGTCAATGCGATCGTCATCGAGCGCGGTAACGGTGCAAGGAATATCGGTCTGACGGTAGCGTGTTTTCACCGTGCAGCGCAGCGTGCCTTTCAGCGGCTCACGATCGACCCAGTGCAGCTGTTGCGCGATCAGGCCAACGGACATCAGACGCGGATGGTCGTGACCCTGAGCAACAACCAGAATATTGTTTTCGACATCTTTGTCGACTACGTACCACGGATCTTCGCTACCTTCTTTCGTTCCGCCGATACCCAGGCCTTTACGCTGGCCGAGCGTGTGGTACATCAGCCCCTGATGCTGGCCAATCTCTTCACCGTCGACGGTGACGATCTTACCCGGCTGTGCGGGCAGGTAGCGCCCCAGGAAATCGCGGAATTTACGCTCGCCGATGAAGCAGATGCCGGTAGAGTCTTTTTTCTTCGCGGTGATCAGGTCCAGCTCTTCGGCGATTTTACGCACCTGCGGCTTTTCCAGCTCGCCGACCGGGAACAGGCTCTGGGCGATCTGCTCGTGGCTCAGCGTATAGAGGAAATAGCTTTGATCTTTGTTGCCGTCCAGACCGCGCAGCAGCTGGCTTTTACCATTCACGTCTGCACGACGCACATAGTGGCCGGTCGCGATGTAGTCAGCGCCCAGATCTTCCGCGGCGAATTCCAGGAAGGCCTTAAATTTGATCTCTTTGTTGCACAGAATATCCGGGTTCGGCGTGCGGCCCGCTTTGTACTCTTCCAGGAACAGTTCAAAAACGTTGTCCCAGTATTCTGCGGCAAAGTTAACGGTGTGCAGTTCAATGCCGAGCTTATCGCATACGGCCTGCGCGTCGGCAAGATCCGCTGCGGCAGTGCAGTATTCCTCGCCGTCATCTTCCTCCCAGTTCTTCATGAACAGGCCCTCCACCTTATAGCCCTGTTGCTGTAACAGGTAGGCGGAAACGGAGGAATCGACACCGCCGGACATGCCGACGATCACTTTTTTCTGGCTGTTATCTGACATGGAATACTCACGACATTGAACTTCAAGGCGGCGTATTCTATCACGCCCCCCCACCATTGGCACCCTCTGTAAACGGCCAGTTAAATGCGCCGATGACATCCAGCGGCAGGCGTGCGCCTGACTGCCAGCAGCGAATGCTTTCCGCAACCAGCGGGGAGCGCAGGTTTGGCGCGTTCTGGATCTCGTCGGCGGTGACCCACAGACAGCGGTCTATATCGTCATCGTGCGGCTCAGTGGCGCACGTTTCGCTAAGCTCAACGGCGAATAAAAAGCGCAGGAACGGGGTGCTGTCGGGCGCAATCCACTGGTGCATACGGATGAAGTGCTGGGGTTCAGCGTGAATGCCTGTCTCTTCCCACAGCTCGCGTTTTGCTGCCTCCAGCAGAGTTTCATTGGCTTCAAGGTGTCCGGCAGGCTGGTTCCACAGCGCTTTGCCGTTAATGCTCTCTTCGACAACCAGGAATTTACCCCGGGCGTGGACCACGCAGGCAACCGTAACATGAGGTTTAAACATCATTTCTCCTTAAGGGGCAGCGTCGCGCCATTCGCCGTTTGCCAGCGTATCCAGGGTGTAGCTGCCCATGGCGTAGCGAATCAGACGCAGGGTAGGGAAGCCGACATGTGCGGTCATGCGGCGAACCTGACGGTTGCGGCCTTCGTAAAGGGTGATTTTGAGCCAGCTGGTCGGGATGGATTTGCGTTCACGAATCGGCGGATTGCGCGGCCACAGCCACTCCGGTTCATTCACGCGTTCAATACCTGCGGGCAGTGTTGGGCCGTCGTTCAGCGTGACGCCTTTGCGCAATTTTTCCAGCGTTTGTTCGTCCGGCTCGCCTTCGACCTGGACGAAGTAGATTTTGCCGGTGCGTTTGCCCGGCTGCGTGAGCCTCGCCTGCAGCGCTCCGTCGTTGGTTAAGACCAGCAGGCCTTCGCTGTCGCGGTCCAGACGCCCGGCTGCGTAGACGCCCTGAACGGGAATAAAATCCTTCAGCGTGCTGCGCCCGGCTTCATCGGTAAACTGCGGCAAAACATCGTAGGGTTTATTGAACAAAATAACCCGCTTTGGCTGGGTTTCTTGCGGTCTTCTGGCGGCTTGTCGTGAGCTGAATCGCTCAACCCGGTGTTTTGTAAAAGAAGTTTTCTTCATGGTATTTTCAGGCGTTATCAATTGCCGCATTATAGCCTAATAACGAAGACCTTTCATGGCGCAGGACAATCAGGTACTATCGAAGGGCTCATTACAATTTATTAACATAAGATCAGTAACAACCAGAAGCGCTCGAAGGAGAGGTTAATGGAAAGCAAAGTAGTTGTTCCGGCGGAAGGTAAAAAGATCACCCTGCAAAACGGCAAGATTAACGTTCCTCACAATCCGATTATCCCGTTCATCGAAGGTGACGGAATCGGTGTAGACGTTACCCCGGCAATGCTGAAAGTGGTTGATGCCGCTGTTGAGAAAGCCTACAAAGGCGAGCGTAAAATTTCCTGGATGGAAATTTACACCGGTGAGAAATCTACTCAAGTTTATGGCCAGGACGTCTGGCTGCCAGCAGAAACGCTGGACCTGATCCGCGACTACCGCGTTGCTATTAAAGGCCCACTGACGACGCCAGTTGGCGGCGGTATCCGTTCCCTGAACGTGGCACTGCGTCAGGAGCTGGACCTGTACGTGTGCCTGCGTCCGGTTCGTTACTATCAGGGCACCCCAAGCCCGGTTAAGCACCCTGAACTGACCGATATGGTTATCTTCCGCGAAAACTCAGAAGACATCTACGCGGGTATCGAATGGAAAGCGGACTCTGCTGACGCAGAAAAAGTGATTAAATTCCTGCGCGAAGAGATGGGCGTGAAGAAAATTCGCTTCCCTGAGCATTGTGGTATCGGCATCAAGCCATGTTCCGAAGAAGGGACCAAGCGTCTGGTGCGTGCGGCGATTGAATACGCTATCACCAACGACCGCGACTCTGTGACCCTGGTTCACAAAGGCAACATCATGAAGTTCACCGAAGGCGCGTTCAAAGACTGGGGCTACCAGCTGGCGACCGAAGAGTTCGGCGGTGAGCTGATCGACGGCGGCCCATGGCAGAAGATCAAAAACCCGAACACCGGCAAAGAAATCGTCATTAAAGATGTGATCGCCGATGCGTTCCTGCAGCAGATCCTGCTGCGTCCTGCAGAATACGACGTGATTGCCTGTATGAACCTGAACGGTGACTACATTTCTGACGCCCTGGCAGCGCAGGTTGGCGGTATCGGTATCGCCCCTGGCGCGAACATCGGTGACGAATGCGCCCTGTTCGAAGCGACACACGGTACTGCACCAAAATACGCGGGTCAGGACAAAGTGAACCCGGGCTCTATCATCCTGTCTGCAGAAATGATGCTGCGTCATATGGAATGGTTCGAAGCCGCAGACCTGATCGTTAAAGGTATGGAAGGCGCGATCAACGCGAAAACCGTAACTTACGATTTCGAACGTCTGATGGAAGGCGCTAAGCTGCTGAAATGCTCAGAGTTTGGCGACGCGATTATCGCGAACATGTAATCCAGATTCTGGGTTAAACAAGAGCGGGGGCCTGAGGGTTCCCGTTTTTTTTGCCTCTGCCTGCGGGAGACACCACGATGCTAGCTACTATTCTTATCGCTGTCGTTGCATTCATCCATCTCTACATTCTTGTGCTGGAAATGTTCCTGTGGAATACCAAAACAGGGCACAAGGCCTTTAATCTGCGTCCTGATTTTGCGCGCGATACCCGCGTACTGGCCGCGAATCAGGGGCTGTATAACGGTTTTCTGGCGGCAGGTCTGCTCTGGAGCCTCTGGCTCGGCGAAAAGGGGATCCAGGTAGCCATCTTCTTCCTGACCTGTGTACTGATCGCCGGACTGTTTGGCGCAGCCACCGCCAGCCGGAAAATTTTGTATGTACAGGCCGTACCCGCTCTCGCGGCGCTGCTTGCGTTGCTCATCTGACGCAATGCTTTGGTTGAGATAAGGCGTCCGATATACTGATGGCTTCACCCTTACAGGTTTGCTACGAGACAGTTATGAACAACGATATCCCACTGAAATATTATGACATTGCCGATGAGTACGCGACGGAAGCCGCAGAGTCCGTCGCTGAGTCAGAGCTCGACGCGCTTGCGCATTATTTCGAGCTGCTGCTTACCCGTTTATCGAATAACGAGGAGATTAGCGAGGAAGCCCAGCAGGAGATGGCCGCAGAGGCCGGGATCCGTGCGGGGCGCATTGATGATATTGCGAACTTCCTCAATCAGTGGGGAAATGAATAGCCTGCTTCAAAAACCGTTATGCTGATGCTTTGCGATACAGCTCAGCATCACGCTATCGGACCACATGCACTTTTTCCGCAGAATATGCGAAGCGGGGGCGTCGATAAACAGCGCGAAAATAACGGTCAGGCAAAAGAGTACCACTGGGAATAGTAAGGATAATTTCACGTTTTTAACCAAAATATGAGTGTGCTTCAGGGTAATCTACCGTCTGATTGTGACGACTATATGTTTTTGCGTAAAAAATTGAAATGCCCGACGGGAAAAAACGGGCACGCCAGTTTTGGATTACGGTGTGACGCCGGTGAGTTGCTTCGCCAGTTCGCTGCGGGTGAGTGCTTTTGAAAAATACCATCCCTGGATCAGGGCATCGGGATATCTGTCCGCAATAAAGCGATATTGAATTTCATTTTCCACGCCCTCGAATACAAGCGTTTTATTCAATCTTGCAAGAGCATCGCTGAAGATAGCGAAGATGTTTTGTTTATAATGCTCGCTGATGCCGTCCACCAGCGACTTATCAATTTTGATTTCATCATATTCAAGCAGCGACAGGCGTGCGAGGTTCGAGTTTTGCACGCCAAAATCATCTATTGATATTTTAACGCCGAGCGATTTGAGCTCCCGACAGAATCCCTCCAGGATATCTGCCGTGGAAACGGCTTTCTCAGAGAGTTCGACCTTCATCAGGGAAAGGGGAAGGTGATTGGCAAAACACGCACGACGCAAAATGGTAATGAACTGTCCATCTTCAATTTCCTTCCGCCCAACGTTTATTGATACTATCAGCTGGTGTTTTATTGCCAGTGGGGCAATTTCGGAAAGGGATTTTTCGATAATATTACTATAATATTTTTTATACAGACCAATCTTCTTAATTAATGGAATAAAAAGCTCCGGAGAGACGTCCCCGTGCTTTTGATCGCGCCATCTCGACAGAACTTCGACGCCCACGATTTTTTGATCGCGAATACGGATAATGGGCTGATAGTTAACGCAGATGGTATTCGTGATGACGGCTTTGATCAGCGTGCGTTCCAGAGAAAAACGATCTTCATAGATTCGGAAGATAAACAACGTAATCGCGATCCAGATCAAACAGAGAATGACCGCAAGAAGCGCAAAGATAAACGGAGGTAACGAGGCCAGCCCAGCGTCATGATGCTTCACGATGACGCACAGGTCCCAGAAGGCGCTGCACTGCGTCAGGGTCAGGGTAAACAACGTCGAATGCAGCCAGCTCTGCTGATTTAGCTCCGGAGCGGCCGAAAAAAAGACTCTGCCGAAGTCTTTCGTGGTAGCACTTAGCGAATAACTTGCGGTAACCGGGCTGAATTTATCGTAAGCATAGCGGGAGGTGAAGATAATAATATTGTTATAAATTGCCGCGTTGCCCGTGAAAAAGTCTTTTCGCGAAAACTGGGCCAGGAGAAAGCCTCTCGGCGTTTTATGCAGTTCTGCAGGAAGTGCAACGGGCGTTGCGAGTTTCCCCCAAAAAGCGGTACAGACTATTTTTCCCTTTTCGATAAAACCTATATCGCCAAAATAAAGATTATTAAGCTTGATTTGTCTGTAGCTATCAAGGCTGGCTTTATCACATCCCTGCGTCGTTATGCTTTTTAGGCCCAGCGCAACGTTTTGGGACAGGTCTTCTGAATAATGTAAAAGGGTTCGGGATATTTCGAGCTGTTTGCTCTTCTGCTGTCCTGTGATGACAGCATTGACGGCATAAAGAGACAGGAAGACCAGAAGCGTTGAAACGATAGCAACGGCAATGAGCTTTTTCATTTTCCAGATATCCAGTCCGCTCCCTGATTTCACAAAGCTTAACACAGCCTGGGCAAGGAACAAGCCTGATAGTCACGTCATGTGAGCAAATTCGGGCAGGTGAACTCATACGAAAGCATCAGTTTTTTAAGACAATTCTCAGCTAAGCTATTTTCATTGCCATAAGCAACGCCGGATTAGCACAGGCTTTTCTTCCAGAACATCCATGCTTGTTTTTTCTATTAAGGAAAAAATCGTGCGCAACGTGATGATCCCTATTATGAGTGCCCTGTTTCTTTTTCTGAGCGGCATTCTGATTATTAACTGGCAGCTATGGCAGATGGCGAAGCTGAGTAATAGTCATGCCGCGATGGCAGGCACCCAAAAAATAGAAAGTATTCTGGCTGAAGCAGTCAGTGCGGCCAACACGGCGAAGCGCGTTGCGGAGCAGGGATGTACCAGTAGCGGACAGCTGGCGCTGGGGACGGAAGCCGCGCTAAAACCGCATCTGCGCGCCATCATGATCCAGCAGCAGGGCAGAATCATCTGTACTTCCCTTCCCGGGAATGGCGTATTGATTATTCACCCTGAGACCTTACCTGCCGAAAAGTTGATGCTGCTACCCGGCAATCGGCTGGTGAACGGCATGCCGGTGCTTGTCTTTCAGATGCCCGTTGCGGGAGGGCGCGTCATGGTCAGCATCAGCGACGCGCATTTGCAGGATGCCATTACGAGCGCATCAAATAGCGTTGGCCTGGGACTGGTTGTCGGCGAAAGAATGTTTACCCGCAGCGGTGATGTGACCGGCTGGAAAGCGGCCTCGTGGGCGGGGTCACTGACGACCTCTTCGCACTTCCCCTTTAGCCTGGCCTGGCAGCCTCCTGCCTTTTTTAGCCTGACGCGGCTACTGCACCAGGGATGGAGCCTGATACTGCTTATTCTTGCATTATCCGTGGCGGTGGGCATTTTGATCCGTCGTTACAAGGGGAAAAGCACCTCATTCGAAGACGATTTGCGCAAAGCCATTTTGCAGGGGGAGATCGAGCCTTATTATCAGCCGATCGTGAACGGGGATACCGGCGGGTTGTACGGCGTTGAGGTCCTGGCGAGATGGAAACATCCAAAGTCAGGCTTTATCCCGCCGGATGTCTTTATTCCGATTGCCGAACGTAGCGGTTTAATTATCCCGTTAACCAAAGGGTTGATGGCGAAAGTGGTCGCACAGCTTAAACCACTGTTGCCTAAGCTACCGGACGGGTTTCATATCGGGGTGAACATCAGCGCCAGACACATCAATGCACCTTCCTTTATCGGGGACTGTCGCCTCTTCGGGAAGGGGTTTCAGGGTAAAGAGGTCAAACTGGTTCTCGAGGTGACCGAGCGTGAACCGCTGATCGATAATCCTCACCTGGTGGAAAACCTCAACATGCTGCATAACGCCGGTTTTGTTATTGCCCTTGATGATTTTGGTACGGGTTATTCCGGGCTGTCATGTCTTAATGCGCTTGCCATTGATTATATTAAAATTGATAAAAGCTTTGTGAACCGGGTTTCAGAGGAAAAGGACTCAACGATCCTGCTGGACTGCGTCATTGATCTGGCGAAAAAACTCTCATTGCGCATTGTAGCTGAAGGAGTAGAAACAAAAGAGCAGCTGGAGTATCTCAACCGTAATGAGATTACCCTGTTACAGGGATATTATTTTGGTAAGCCCGTCTCCTATATCGATTTTATTAAAGTCATTTTATCTAAACCCAGGGAGATCGTAAGTTTGTAAATCAAAATAAAGGCAAGCTTCCGTTGTCTGCTTAAGTGCAATTCATTTTCCTCTTATCCCGAGCTTTGTTACAGTGACAAGAGTTGTCAGCCAGGGATGTCAGGCGTGATAAGGTGGAAAAGCTCGTGCATGTGAAAAATACTTTTTACACAACAACCATTACCGTCATCATTGTTTCATTGATCCTCTCGCTGTCGCTCGCCGTCCAAATAGCCACGTCCAGACAGCAGTCAATCCAGCAAATTAATACCAGCGTTGCTAACCTGAGCCATACCCTTGATGTCTACACCGAGGGGATCATGCGCCAGAGTGAAATGTTAATTACTACCGTTTCCGACATAATCGAAATTTATGGTATGACCCCGCAGCAGGCGACCAATATTCAGCACATGATCAATAATCAGGATAACCTTCTTACCCAGATTAATAATGTGGTTGTTTACAACGCTCAGGGCGATATCTTCACCGCACTGCATGAAAGTTTTACCGGGTCACGCAAAGGCTCGGACAGAGAGTTTTTTATCTATCACAAAGAAAATAAAACTCAGCAGATTTTTATTGGGGAGCCGGTGGTAAGCAGAACCAATGGCAAATGGGTTATCACCATCAGTCGACGCCTTGAAACCGAGAGCGGGGCATTTAACGGAGTGGTGGTGGTGACGCTGGGTATCGAAAATTTTCTGGCACTCTACGGGCAGATTAATATCGGTCACTCGGGCGTCATCGGCTTAACGACGCAATCAGGCGTGCTGCTGGTCCGTTATCCCTTTAAAAATACTTATATCGGCACGATTGTTTCTGATTCACCGCTATTCAGGAAATATCTCAAGGTACAAAATTCGGGGATAGCCAGCTCCATCTCACGGTTTGATAAAATCGAGCGCATTTATGCCTACGAGAAAAACAGACGCTACGGACTGGTCACCACCGTGGCCGTTAGCATTGATGAAGCCCTTGCAGCCTGGCGCAAACAGGCCATTCAGCTGGCGGTGCTCATTTTCGTGTTCACGGCGATCCTCATCGTGGCGTCATACTTCCTGTATTCCGACCTGTCCCGAAAAACAAGGGATAACAAAGCGCTGAAGATTATTGCCTCAGAAGATGCGTTGACCGGGCTGTACAACCGCCGCTTCTTTGATGAAAAAATCCTCTCGGAAATCACTATGTGTGCTGAGCATGACGCACCGATTTCGATACTGATCGTGGACGTGGACTACTTCAAAAAATACAACGATAACTACGGTCATCCGGAAGGGGACCGGTGTCTGGCAATGCTCGGAAACAGCCTCAGGGAGAGCCTTACGCGTGATAATCAGATTGTGGCGCGATACGGCGGAGAGGAATTTGCGCTGATATTGCCGGATACGGATATTCAGGATGCGCTCCGACTGGCGCAGACGATTATTCGAAATGTGTTTTCCCTGCAAATCGCGCATGCTTTTAGCCCCTTCGGACGGGTAACGGTCAGCGTCGGGATTTCTACCGCACGTGCCGTCGACATCGCTGGCAGCCAGCAAAATATCATTATTGCCGCTGACCAGGCCCTCTATCAGGCAAAGCGCGCAGGACGTAACCGTTACGCGTTTGTTGGGGTATGAGCAGAAAAAAAAGCCCACTCAGGAGTGGGCAAGAAAAACTGGAAGCAATGTGAGCAATGTCGTACTGAATACCTGAGTATTTCGCTCAACTATTCAGTGTTGAGAAAGATAATCTTTCTCAACAAAAGATGCAACCCCACAGTTTATGTGGCACGCTCTTTTTGTTGATGAATAATCACTCACTCTCTCATTGTGACGCCTATCACAAATTTCCTTTCTGAAATCCTGTGCTATTCTTTTTTGTGTCGTTGATTTAATGACAAAAACCATACAGAGAGGAAAGTTATGGGAATTTTATCCTGGATTATCTTTGGGCTTATTGCGGGTATTCTGGCGAAGTGGATCATGCCGGGCAAAGATGGCGGTGGGTTTATCGTCACCGTAATACTGGGTATTGTCGGCGCAGTAGTCGGCGGCTGGATCAGTACGCTGTTCGGTTTTGGCAAAGTCGATGGCTTTAACTTCGGCAGTTTCGCCGTCGCGGTGATTGGTGCGCTGGTTGTTCTGTTTATCTACAGAAAAATCAAAAGCTAAGGCTTAAAAGCGTTGAAAAAAGGCTGCCAGATGGCGGCCTTTTTACGTATTGGCGTTTACCACCAGCCAAGCTGGGTGCCGGCAAACGCCGCGATGGCAACGATCAGCATAATGAGGGTCGTTTTTCTCATTTATGCCCCAGGCGCCGCGTAACCACCGACAAAAAACCACGCTAAAAAAATCACCGCCGTTATAAAAATAACGACCGGGAAGAGGATCCCTATTCTCATATCATCACCTGTTTCGGTTTTTGTAACGCCGTAGAGTGTACGGGGTTAATCCATAGTGAGAAAGCGTGTTTTGCTTTTTCCTTTCTTATCCTGATACATCGCGACATCCGCGTCGCGTAATGCGCTGTCAGGATCGGTTGCGGCAGGGTCCACTTCGATAACGCCGAGGCTGGCGCCCGGATAAATAATATGAACGCTGCCCAGCCAGTATTCGCCTGCGATGCAGGCGCTGAGGCGCGTTTTGAGCAGCGTAACCTGCGCGTTATCTCCGTCCTCGTGGAGCTGGCTCAGCGATGCGACCAGAAATTCATCACCACCCAGTCGACCGATAATATCGTCCTGCTGTTTCTCTTCCTTCAAACGCTTGCCCACTTCTATCAGGAACTGGTCGCCAGCCTCATGGCCGTAACGATCGTTAATCAGTTTGAAATCATTCAGATCGATGAACGCGATGATGGCGTTACGCTTAAGGTGCCGGGCCAGAGAAAACAGCGTGGTCAGATCTTCAAAAATGGCGCGACGGTTGGGTAAACCGGTAAGGGCATCCGTGTAGGAGTGCGCGATGAGGGCCGCATTGGCTTCGCGAAGCTGGGTTACCAGCGACTCTTTCTGAATGGACTGGGCGATCAGCCCGGCGAAGAGCTTCAGAACCTGTTCCCCGCGCTCGCTAAGCGGCTTTCTGGCCGTGCTGGTGGCGCAGAGCGTACCGTAGAGTGAACCATCCGCAAGATGGACAGGTATACTCATGTAGGTCGTAATGCCAAGCGCTTTTGCGGCTTCACACTCGGGCCAACGTTCGGGTACGTCATTGCTGAATAACGTGTCACTGTCCAGCGCACGCTTGCACAGCGTCTCGTCCCATGGGACGCTCAGACCCTCCGGGATCGTCATCTGCTTGCTGTTGCGGGCGTAGAGGATGTGCTGCAGCCGCGCCTCGATATCGACCTTCGTCAGGTAGGTCGACTCCATGTCGGTGACAATCTCCAGCATCTCCAGCAGCTGGCGAACGAGGCTTTCAAGGGACTGCTCGGTGGCAAGGGTTTCTGAAACGCGAGCGAGGATAAGATCCGACATGACGTAGAATGACTCCCTGGCAGAAGACGTCTGCATCTGCATGTTATGCTGAGTTTTTAGGCTTCAGGCATAGTAAAACATGAATACAGAAAATTTAATATATGCAGGAAGCGGGGAGCAGGCGAGAAAAAAAGCCCCGTTGTTGAGACCGGGGCAAAGACATCTTGATTACGGAATGATGTTCTCTGGTCAAATCGAGAACATGCCACACTATAGTGCTGAAAAGTGCAGTTAAAATGGAGAAATCATGGAGAACGCGGCGATGACCCGTTACCCTTAGGGTGTAATGACGTCAAAAGGATCAATGAGATGAGATTTCTGCTTCTGGCGCTGGCGCTTCCCCTGACCGCCTGTACCGCAAAACCCACGCCACCCGATGCGCCGAAACCGCCGCACGTTATTGGTATGGCGAACCCGGCCTCCGTCTACTGCCTGGAGAAAGGCGGGGAACAGATCCCGGTTCAAAGCCCGCAGGGCGTTCGCACCGAGTGCAAATTACCGGGCGGCGAAGTGCTCGATGAATGGACGCTCTATCGTCGCGATCATCCGCAACCCATCAGGTGACAGACGGATACCACCTGCGATACACTTCTCTTTAGGATTAATCTTAGCCAGTTTCTGGCATTCGTTTCCGCGAGAGAAGTATGTTTCAGCTAAAACCGGGCAGCATGGCGATGATCGTGGGTGCCCGCACGGCGTCAGGCCGTCGCAATATTGGTAAATCTGTTGAGCTATTTGGCCTCTGCCAGCCTGGCCTGCGTTTTGTTAACCCGGTCAACGGCGTGATGACGCAATTACCGGCCACCGCAGATCGCGCGCTTTGGCTGGTGACGGGTGATGTCTACGCCTTTGACAACCAGCACGGCTTTGCGTTTGTACGCGCCGAACATCTGATGCCGCTCACCCCGGATGAAGCGCCGCAAATTCTGGATGAACTGACGATCGGCTGATCACAGATGACGCAGCCAGTCGGCTAAGATCAGGGCGTGATTTTGCTCCGTGTTTTTGGCAGCAAAGAGCAGGGTGACGGTCTGCCTGCGCGCCAGCGTCGCCAGACGCACTCCCTCGTTAGCATGCTGCGCAAGCTCTTCCCGATAGGCCTTACTGAAGGCGGTGAAATCAATGGTTTCGCTATGAAAGGCCTTGCGTAGTTCATTCGAGGGCGTGAGCGCTTTACACCATTCGTCATAAACGAGGTCCGTTTTTTTAACCCCGCGAGGCCAGAGCCTGTCCACCAGCACCCGATAGCCGTCGTCCGGAACTGCCTGTTCGTAAACGCGTTTGCACTGAATCATGATTTCACCCTCCCAATTTAAGGTATTGTGATAATTGCAAAAGATCGGTAGTCTGAGGTTCCTTATGTTATCTGATAATACTCTGGCATAAGGAACCTTTCATGGAACACCTCCCGGTTAAAACGACGCTGCGCATTGCGCTGGTTGGCGACTACAATCCCAATGTTATTGCGCATCAGGCGATCCCGTTGGCCATTGACGACGCCGCCGCAGTCCTTGACCTCACCGCCGATTACGACTGGCTGGCCACCACGGAGCTGACTAGCCCTGAAGATCTGGTGGGCTACGATGCCATCTGGCTGGTTCCTGCCAGCCCCTACAAAAACACCGAGGCCGCTTTTATTGCCGCGCGCTACGCCCGTGAAAACAGCATCCCGTTCCTGGGCACCTGCGGCGGGTTCCAGCACGCGCTGATTGAGTATGCCCGAAACGTGCTGGGCTGGGCCGATGCGGCACACGCTGAGACGGATACCGAAGGCACCATGGTGATTGCGCCGCTGACCTGCTCGCTGGTGGAAAAAACCGATGCGATTGAACTGCGCAAAAATACGCTGATCGCCAAAGCGTACGGCAAACCGGAAATTGAAGAGGGGTATCACTGTAACTATGGCGTGTCGCCGGCGTTTGCGCAGGCGCTGGAAAGCGGTGATATGCATGTAACGGGCTGGGACGATCAGGGTGAAATTCGCGCCGCGGAGCTGGTTACGCACCCGTTCTTCGTGATCACCTTATTCCAGCACGAGCGTGCCGCGCTCGAAGGGCGTCCGGTCGTGCTGGTGCAGGCGATGCTGCGCGCCGCTCGCGGGTAAAAAAGGCAGACCCGAGGGTCTGCCACACTGTTTAACGGGGCGCGATCTCCCGGTCTCGCCCGGCTAAGATGCCGCAGAGGGCCATTATCACGGCGGCCAGGGCGCAGCCCAGAAGCGGGATTTGCCAGTCTCCCGCGCTATCGTGAATTTTTCCCATCAGCGGGGGACCGCAGGCGGCGAGCAGATAGCCAATCGACTGCGCCATGCCGGACAACGCCGCCGCCTGGTGTGCAGAACTGGCGCGCAGACCGATGAACGTCAGGCCGAGGATCATCGTTGCCCCTGTGCCAAAGCCAAACACCAGCGTCCACATCACCGCCATGCCCGGCATAAACCATAATCCCGCCGCGCTTATCGCGCACATCAGCGCCACCGTGCCTGCGATCGCCCGCTGGTCTTTCAGACGGTGAAGGATCAGCGGAACGGCGAGTCCCGGCACGGCCGTAGCCAGCTGCAACAGACCGTGCACCGAGCCAGCCTGCGCTTCGCTGTAGCCGTGGCTCAGCAGTATCGCCGGCAGCCAGCCGATGATGACGTAGTAAATCAGCGAGTTTATCCCCAAAAAGAGCGTGACCTGCCAGGCGAGGGCCGAGCGCCAGATCGCGCGGTTATGCAGCGCGCCTGCGGCCGTTACCGTTGCGACGTGTTTCTGACGCCACTGGGGCAGCCAGAGCAGCAGCGCGACCAGCGGAAACGCCATCAGCATCAGCAGCGCGCCATGCCAGCCAGCGCTACCCTGTGCCAGGGGAACAATCATCGCTGAGCCAAACGCCGCCGAGACGCCCATCGTCAGGGAATAGGCTCCGGTGAGCTTCGCCACCTGGCCGGGAAAATCACGCTTAATTAATCCGGGTAACAGCACGTTCCCGAGCGCAATACCGCAGCCGACGATCGCCGTTCCGGTGAAAAGCAAAGCGGCGGAAGGCAGGGAGCGAACGGCAATCCCGACGCAAATCAGCAGCAGGGCGATAAACAGGCTGCGCTCCATGCCGATACGCCGGGCAACGCCCGCGGCGAGCGGCGAGACGAGGGCGAAAGCCAGCAGGGGCAGGGTGGTCAGCAGACCGGTTTGCGCCGTACTTAAGCCATAATCAAGACGAATTGTATCGAGCAGCGGCGCTGCGCCGGTAAAGGTGACGCGAAGCGTAGTGGCAATCATCAGGATGCCTGCAATCAACAGCGCGCCGTGTTTTCCTGAGGTGCGAATAGCAGTAGTCATTATGTTCTCATACGTTCAAGCGAGCGCACACAATACCCATTTTATCAGCGGTTGAAATCAGGCTAAAATGACAGTTTATCGCTAATATCGGACAAACTGATGATTGGTCTGGGACTGGAAGGCTACGATCCAGATAGCCAGTACGATGCGGCCGTCGCATTTCGCATCCGCGTGGTGGCGGAGGAACAGTATATTCCCCGACATCATCACCGTAAGGGGCAGCTGATTCTGGCCCTCGGCGGCGCAATCACCTGTGAAGTGGAAAATGCGATGCTGATGGTGCCGCCTCAATACGCCGTCTGGATCCCCGGGCAAATGCCGCATAGCAACAGGGCCACGCCGGGCGCGCAGCTCTGCTTTTTGTTTATTGAGCCGGGGGCCGTCAGCCTGCCCGAGCGCTGCTGTACCCTGAAAATCTCCCCCCTGGTGCGGGAGCTGATTTTATCGCTCGCGGAAAAATCTCGTGAACAGCTGCAGCTCGCGGCCACCTCGCGTCTGGTGGACGTCCTGTTTGATGAGCTGCCGCTCCAGCGTCAGGAGCATCTGCAGCTGCCCGTCTCGCCCCATCCCAAAATTAGGCTGATGAGCGAGAAAATGGCGGAAGAGCCCGCCGCCTGGCAGACGCTGGCGCAATGGGCGAGCCACTTCGCCATGAGCGAACGCAGCCTGGCGCGGCTGGTGGTGAAAGAGACCGGCTTAAGCTTTCGCCGCTGGCGTCACCAGCTGCAGCTAATTGTGGCATTACAGCACCTGATCGGCGGGAAATCGGTACAGCAGGTGGCCCAGTCACTGGGCTATGACTCTACCACCGCGTTTATCACCATGTTCAGAAAGGGACTGGGCCAGACGCCAGCGCGTTATATGGCCAGCCTGACTACGACTTCCCGATAAACAGAGAGACAAGGCCTGCCGCAATGAGCGGGCCGACCGGTACGCCACGAAAGAGCGCCACGCCCAGCACGGTGCCCACCAGCAGACCCGCCACCAGCGAGGGCTGGCTGCTCATCAGCGTAACGCCGCGTCCCCCCAGCCACGAAACAAAAATCCCCACCGCGATCGCCACCAGCGATTTCCAGTTTACGAACGAGTGCAGCAGGGTTGATGCAGGAAGCGTACCGCTGGCGATGGGCGCCATTACCCCGATGGTTAAGATGATGATCCCGATGGTGAGGCCTTGTTTTTCTATCCACGGAAAAAAGGTATTTAACGGGGTCACGCGCACAATAATCAGCACCAGAATCGAGATGGCGACGGTGGTGTTATGGCTGACAAAGCCGAGCGCGGCCAGTGCCAGAAGAATGAGCAGAGTAGGGTCAAACATAGGGAATCCTTGCCAGAAAAATTGTTCTGTTTACTGTACGCGCAAACGCGGCAGAGAACAGTTTTAAAAAGATTTTATCGTTGTCATTACCTTGTCATTTACGCGGATTAAAACGAAAGCAGATATCGCAAAAGGGTCGCCATCATGAACGATCACATGTTTGTTGAAACGCTGATTATCTCCTCATCGTTTTTCGCTATTGCCGCTATTCTCGTTGCCTCCGTGCTGTTTCTGGAACGAAAAGGCTGACAGGGCGTCAGCCATCGCAGTTACGCTTTATGGAAGGTGACAAGCTCAGGACGGGCGATGCGCAGGTAATCCTGGGTATCCATAATCACGGATTTCTCCAGCAGGCCGGCGTTAAACGCGATTTCGTCAAAACGCTCGAACAGCAGCGGGTCGGCAACCAGTGCCAAATCAGGATGGAAGCTAAAGGGCGGGATAGCGCCGAAAACGCAGGCGGTCAGGGCATCGACTTCCGCCGGGCTGGCGAGGGAGGCTTTTAGCCCGCCAAAATGGCTTGCAAGCTGGCTCAGGTCAGCCTGCAGATCGGCGGCGAGGATCGCCAGAACGTGTTTTTTTACGCCGTTTCCCTTCACCTTGCAGACCAGGGCTTTTGCGCCTTGCCGCAGGTCGGTCCCGCGAATTTCACTTACCGCTTCACATTTCCCGACAGCCTCGTGCTCCATGACGCGAAACCGCGCGCCCTGCTCGGTGAGTAAGGTAATCAGTTGCTGGTGGGTTCCTGCCCCAATAACGTCATCAGTCATAACGATTTCCCGGTGATAATCCAGTATGCAGCGTTCTACATTAGCACGGGATGAGCGGGGTCGAAAGAAAACAGCCAGCGGGCTCGCTGGCTGTTGGATTATGCGTTGCTGGTAGCAGACTGTTTGTGGAACAGCTCTCTGAACACCGGATAAATATCATCCTGGTCACGGATATGCTGCATGGCAAAATTGTCGAACATCGCCTGCAGATGCTCATATTCTCGCCACAGAGTCTGGTGCGCGCGGCGGGTGATTTCGATATAGCTGTAGTAACGCACCACAGGCAGAATTTTCTTCGCCAGAATCTCGTGACACAGCGGCGAGTCGTCGGCCCAGTTATCGCCGTCCGACGCCTGCGCAGCATAAATATTCCACTGCGCCGGATCGTAGCGCTCTTTGACCACTTCATCCATCAGCTTCAGCGCGCTCGAGACGATGGTCCCCCCGGTTTCCTGAGAGTAGAAGAACTCATGTTCATCCACCTCCTTCGCCTGGGTGTGGTGGCGGATATAGACCACCTCCACGTTCTTATAGGTTCTGCTCAGGAAAAGGTAGAGCAAAATATAAAAACGCTTCGCCATATCCTTGGTTGCCTGGTCCATCGAGCCGGACACGTCCATCAGACAGAACATCACCGCCTGGCTGGAGGGCTCAGGGCGTTTTTCGTAGTTCTTGTAGCGCAGGTCAAAGGTGTCGATAAACGGTACCCGTTCGATCTTCGCCCTCAGCTCTGCAATCTCTTTACGCAGGCGCTCCTCTTCCAGCAGTTGCGCCGGTTCCGTGTTTTCCACCACCTTCAGGCTGCTCTCCAGCTCGCGCAGCTCGCGACGTTTTCCTGCCGTCATGGCCGTGCGTCGCGCCAGCGAATTCTGCAGCGAACGTACGACGCTGATGTTGGCGGGTACGCCGTTGGCGGTGTAGCCCGCGCGGTGGGTTTTATATTCATTAAGCTGACGATGCTGATTCTTTTTCAGATTCGGCAGCGCCAGGTCTTCGAACAGCAGGTCGAGATATTCATCTTTCGAAATCTGGAAGACAAATTCGTCCTGACCTTCACCGTCCTGGCTGGCCTGTCCCTGACCGCTTCCTGAACCACCTCCGCCGCCCTGAGGGCGCTCAATTCTGTCGTTCTGAACGAAGTGGTCATTACCTGGGTGTACGCGATGGCGCAGGCCGCCTCGCCCCTGATGAAACATCGGTTCGCTGATGTCATCGGTGGGGATGGAGACAGACTCGCCGCTGTCGACGTCGGTCACCGAGCGTTTGTTGATGGCCTCGGAGATAGACTGTTTAATTTGCGCTTTATAACGACGCAAGAAGCGCTGGCGGTTCACCGTGCTCTTGTTTTTGCCGTTAAGACGCCGGTCAATAAACCAGGTCATATACCCCCCGTACTGCATTTGCCAACTTGCATTTTGTAGGCCCGGCAGGCTCTAAGCGCCGCCGGGCACTTGTTTTAAGACGATTTACGCACGCGCAGGTACCATTCGCAGAGCAGGCGCACCTGTTTGCGGGTGTAGCCTTTTTCCATCATACGGTCGACAAAATCGTCGTGTTTTTTCTGTTCATCGGTTGAGGTTTTGGCGTTAAACGAGATCACCGGCAGCAGCTCTTCGGTATTGGAGAACATTTTCTTCTCAATGACCGTGCGCAGCTTCTCGTAGCTGGTCCAGTTCGGATTGCGCCCGTTGTTATGCGCTCTGGCGCGCAGGACGAAGTTCACAATCTCATTACGGAAGTCTTTCGGGTTGCTGATCCCGGCAGGCTTCTCGATTTTTTCCAGCTCCGCGTTCAGGGATTCACGGTCAAACAGCTGGCCGGTATCCGGGTCGCGGTACTCCTGATCCTGGATCCAGAAGTCAGCGTAGGTGACGTAACGGTCAAAAATGTTCTGCCCGTACTCTGAATAGGATTCCAGGTAGGCCGTCTGGATCTCTTTGCCGATGAACTCGGCGTATTTCGGGATCAGGTAACCTTTCAGGAACTCAAGATAGCGTTCAGCCTGCTCCTGCGGGAACTGTTCGCGTTCGATTTGCTGTTCCAGCACGTAGAACAGATGAACCGGGTTGGCCGCCACTTCCGCATGGTCGAAGTTAAAGACGCGGGAGAGGATCTTAAACGCGAAGCGCGTGGACAGACCGTTCATCCCTTCATCGACCCCGGCGTAGTCGCGGTATTCCTGATACGATTTCGCTTTCGGATCGGTATCCTTCAGGCTCTCACCGTCATACACGCGCATTTTCGAGTAGATGCTGGAGTTTTCCGGCTCTTTCAGGCGCGAAAGGATGGAGAAGCGAGACAGCGTTTCCAGGGTGCCCGGTGCGCACGGCGCATGCACCAGCTCACTGTGGTTAAGCAGTTTCTCGTAAATTTTGATCTCTTCAGAGATCCGCAGGCAATAAGGCACCTTGACGATGTACACGCGGTCAAGGAAGGCCTCATTGTTTTTATTGTTACGGAAGGTCACCCATTCAGATTCGTTCGAGTGAGCAAGAATGATCCCGTTAAACGGCAGGGCGGAGATACCTTCCGTCCCGTTGTAGTTGCCTTCCTGGGTAGCCGTCAGCAGAGGATGCAGCACTTTAATCGGTGCTTTAAACATCTCGACGAATTCCATGATCCCCTGGTTAGCCCGGCACAGCGCGCCTGAGTAACCGTAGGCATCCGGATCGTTTTGCGCGAAGTTTTCCAGCTTGCGGATGTCAACTTTACCCACCAGCGCCGAGATGTCCTGGTTGTTCTCATCGCCGGGTTCAGTTTTGGCGATGGCGATCTGTTCAAGGATAGATGGCCAGACCTTCACCACGCGGAATTTGGTGATATCGCCACCAAACTCGTGCAGGCGTTTTGCCGCCCACGGCGACATGATGGTGCCGAGGTAGCGACGCGGTATACCGTATTCTTTATCCAGAATCTGCGCATCTTCCTGCGGATTGAACAGGCACAGCGGATGGTCATTCACCGGGCTGCGCTCGCCGTTGGCGCTCAGCACATAGATAGGCACGCGCTGCATCAGCGACTTCAGGCGTTCCGCCAGCGAGGATTTACCGCCGCCCACGGGGCCGAGTAAATAGAGGATCTGTTTCTTCTCTTCCAGACCCTGAGCGGCATGCTTCAGATAGGAGACAATCTGTTCGATGGCATCTTCCATACCATAGAACTCTTCAAACGCCGGATATCGGGCGACCACCCGATTCGAAAAGAGACGGGAAAGCCGGGGTTCCAGGGCAGTGTCAACCATGTTTGGCTCACCAATAGCCATCAATAGCCGTTCTGCCGCATTGGCATAGGCACTGCGATCTTGCCGACAGATGGTAAGAAACTCCTGCAGTGTGAACTCTTCGTCCTTGGCAGCTTCATAGCGCTGGCGATAGTGATCGAATATATTCATGGCATGCCGTCCTTTCGTTTTTTAGCACAGGATAAGAGCCGTTCGTATGAGTAGTGGAGGCTCCCGGAAGAGAATCTCTCGCACCTCACTGCCAGAGCAGCAACCTGTGTGCCAGGTCAGACGCTAAGAACCGCAGGGTGTTCAGGAAAACTCTTCTTAAATTAAAGCGTAGATGGCATTTGCAAAACTTGCATGCCCATAAAATCTACTTTCAATGACATATCAATAACTCATCCAAAAATTTCCACTGTCGTTATAAGACAAATGCACGTTTTTCATTCAGCGGTCATATAAATGAAAGCGTGTTGTCATCTGAAAAGTTAAAAATAACGGGTTAATCAGACTGATTAGCAGGCAAAAAATTTTGGGATGTACGGGAATGGCGGTTACACTTCACCCGCTGATTATTTGACTACAGGAAAGAATGGATTGTGACCAAACTCAAACTTCTGGCATTAGGCATCCTTGCCGCGACCGCAGTAAGCACCGCACAGGCGGAAAGTCAGTGGACGCTTGGCGCGGGTGTTGGCGTCATTAACAGCCCGTACAAACAGTATGACCGTGATGTGTATCCTGTTCCGGTTATCACCTATGAAGGGGATAACGTCTGGTTCCGCGGGCTCGGCGGCGGCTACTATCTCTGGAACGACAAGGCCGATAAGCTCTCCATAATGGCCTACTACGATCCAACGCACTTCAAGCCGGGTGACAGTGACAGCCACGCGCTTCGCCAGCTCGACAAGCGTAAAAGCTCGATGATGGCCGGCCTCTCATACGTGCATAACACCCAGTATGGCTTCCTGCGTACGGCCCTGGCGGGTGACACGCTGGATAACAGCAACGGCTTTATCTGGGACCTGGCGTGGCTGTACCGCTATACCAACGGTGGGCTGACCCTGACGCCGGGTATCGGTGTGCAGTACAACAGCGAGAACTACAACGACTATTACTACGGCGTCTCTAAAAATGAGTCCCGCCGCAGTGGTCTGAAAAGTTATAGTGCAGATGACGGCTGGGATCCTTACCTGGAGCTGACAGCGAGCTACAACTTCCTTGGCGACTGGAGCGTGTACGGTACCGGCCGCTACGAGCGTCTGAGCGACGAAGTGAAGGATAGCCCGATGGTCGATAAGTCCTGGGCAGGTATCTTCTCTGTGGGTGTGAGCTACAAGTTCTGATTGTGCATTAATTTAGTGCAATCTATGCATCAAAACGGGGCGCTTGCGCCCCGTTTGCTTTAGCGTGGTGCAGAGAAATTATCGCTTCACAATGCGAATCGTCTGCCCTAAACGAGACGGTTTTTCTTCACTCGCTTTCTGCGGGTTGGTCACGCGAGCCGTTTCCACGCAGACAAACGTTTTATAACCCTCATCCGTCATGTCGGCCATGCTGACGGACAGCGCAGGACCCGGGTTCCAGCCCACCACATCGCTGTGATGATGATGGACCACTTCAATGCCGCGGTTCAGGGCGCCGTCGTGGATCACGCTACACGCTTCCGGGTGCAGGTAGACGCGGTCGGTACGGTCAGGGAATGCCTGAACGCCGTCGCTCAGTTTGCCTTCTTTCGCGTTATCGACTTTATCGATATAGGTATCGCCCAGGCCGCTCACCTTCACTGCGCTGATATCACCCACGTTGAAATAGGTGTGCAGGGCAGAGGTGGTTTCGAACTCGCCGTGAGCTTCCAGTTCGATTTCGCAGGTTTTACCCAGCTTGAAGCGGGCATACAGGGTGAAATCGTGCGGCCACAGGGCGCGGGTTTCATCATTAGCCTGCAGCTCAAAGGTCAGCACGGCGCCGTTATCGTCTTCGTTGTGCGCTTTCAGGGTCCACTGCTGGTTACGGGCAAAACCGTGAGAAGGCAAACCCTGCTGGGCGGACGGGCCAAACCACGGCCAGCAGATAGGCACGCCACCGCGGATTGCGGCCCCTTTTTTGAAGGAGGTCGCATCGCTCAGCCACAAACCTTCAGCTTCGCCTTCCGGTTTCCAGGAGAGCAGGTGAGCGCCGTTCAGCGCCACGGACGCTTTAACACGCGGATGGTCAACGACGATGATATCAGCACCGTCAATCTGACGGCGGGAGAGCACAGGGGTAAGCTGTTCGACTACCGGAAGTGCAAAAATTTTATTAATCATTAAGCAATCCTCTGTCTTATAAATAAAAAAAGGCGACCGAAGTCGCCTTTTTGGATCAAGCACTCATCTCAACTTATTTGGAGATGTGAGCGATCAGGTCCAGTACTTTGTTAGAGTAGCCAGTTTCGTTGTCGTACCAGGAAACCAGTTTAACGAAGTTGTCGTTCAGTGCGATACCTGCTTTAGCATCGAACACGGAAGTGCATACTTCGCCGTTGAAGTCGGTAGAAACAACGTCGTCTTCGGTGTAGCCCAGAACGCCTTTCATTGCGCCTTCGGAAGCAGCTTTGATTGCTTTCTTAATTTCTTCATAAGAAGCAGCTTTTTCCAGACGAACGGTCAGGTCAACAACAGATACGTTTGGAGTTGGAACGCGGAACGCCATACCAGTCAGTTTGCCATTCAGTTCTGGCAGTACTTTACCTACAGCTTTAGCAGCACCGGTAGAGGATGGGATGATGTTCTGAGCCGCGCCACGGCCGCCGCGCCAGTCTTTGTGAGACGGGCCATCAACGGTTTTCTGAGTAGCGGTGGTCGCGTGAACGGTAGTCATCAGACCTTCGATGATGCCGAAGTTGTCGTTGATAACTTTAGCCAGCGGTGCCAGGCAGTTGGTGGTGCAGGATGCGTTAGAGACGATATCTTGGCCAGCGTAAGTTTCGAAGTTTGCACCACGAACGAACATTGGGGTGTTGTCTTTGGAAGGACCAGTCAGAACAACTTTCTTCGCACCAGCGGTGATGTGTTTACGCGCAGTTTCGTCGGTCAGGAAGATACCGGTTGCTTCAGCAACAACGTCAACACCGATTTCGTTCCATTTCAGGTTAGCTGGGTCTTTTTCAGCAGTAACGCGGATGGTTTTGCCATTAACAACCAGGTGGCCGTCTTTCACTTCAACGGTGCCGTCGAAACGACCGTGAGTTGAGTCGTACTTCAGCATGTACGCCATGTATTCAGCGTCCAGGAGATCGTTGATACCAACGATTTCGATGTCAGAACGTTTCTGAGCAGCACGGAAAACAATACGGCCGATACGGCCAAAACCGTTGATACCTACTTTGATAGTCATATATTCCACCAGCTATTTGTTAGTGAATAAAAGGTTGCCTGTAAAATTACAAAAACCTTACGCAGCGTCAAGCGGAATCGTGTCAATCATTGCGACAAATCAATCCTGTGACTAACGTTTGTGCGACTGACTCGCCTCACTTTCCCTTTGAGCTTGCACCCATATGGGGGCTGCGCCGGGATTTTAAAGTCCTCGCAGGATAAAAATGTGAACGTGATCACAATTGCCTGACCGCTTATTCGCGACACATAAGTTTAGATCAAAAGTGCACGCAAGGGTGTTAATGTTTTGTTAGAATCCGGGTTGAAAGATGTCTGTTTCTACAGCGAGATGTAAGCATATGTCGAACCAACGTAACCCTGACGATTTGAAAAAAAACCTCACAGAAATGCAGTTTTACGTGACGCAGAATCACGGAACGGAACCGCCGTTCACCGGGCGTTTACTGCACAACAAGCGGGACGGCGTCTACCACTGCCTGGTCTGTGATGCCCCGCTGTTTAATTCACAAACGAAATTTGATTCTGGCTGCGGCTGGCCGAGTTTCTATGAGCCGGTGAGCGATGAGGCAATCCGCTATCTGACCGACTCGTCGCACGGCATGGTGCGTACGGAAATTCGCTGCGGCAACTGCGATGCGCACCTTGGGCACGTTTTCCCGGATGGACCTCAGCCTACCGGCGAACGTTTCTGCGTAAATTCAGCCTCAATGAGCTTCACCGATGATGAAAACGGTGACCAGATTAAGGGTTGAAAAAACGATTCAGCAAATTATTCCTTTGAAAGGGCGCGAGTGTGAATATTGATGACATGATTAGCGGCATGACGCCGGAGATTTATCAGCGTCTGGTGACCGCCGTGGAGCTGGGAAAATGGCCCGACGGCGTTGCGCTGACGCCGGAGCAAAAAGAGAACAGTTTGCAGCTGGTGATGCTGTGGCAGGCGCGCAACAACTCCGACGCACAGCACATGACGATCGACACCAAAGGCCAGATGGTGATGAAGAGCAAGCGCGAGCTGAAAGAGGACTTCGGTATCACGCCGAAGCCGATTGCGACGATTAAAATGCAATAACGGTGCGGGTTGATGCCCTCTCCAACAGGGAGAGGGCGTAAAAGACTATGCCTGCGTTTCCAGCCAGTCTTCGAGCGTATACAGGGTTGCGCCTTCCGCAGCCATATCCATAAACGCCTGAGCGCTGTCCTGTGGTTGAATGTTCACCCCGCGGCAGCCGTCGGTGATGACGCTGACGGTGTAGCCAAGCTGAAGCGCATCCAGCACGGTGAACTTCACGCAGTAGTCCGTCGCCAGGCCCAGTACGATCAGCTCCGTGATTTCGTGGTGACGCAACCAGGCGTCCAGCGCCGTTTTCTGGCGATGCCCGTTATCAAAAAACGCGCTATAGCTGTCGATAGCAGGGTTTTCACCTTTATGGAACACTGCGTCGACGGCTTTCTGGTTCAGGAGCGGATGTAACTCCGCGCCTTCCGTCTGCTGTACGCAGTGATCCGGCCAGAAAGTTTGCGCCAGCCCGTCGAGTTCACCCTGGGTGAAGGGCTCTACGTTGTGCTGGCTGGCAAAGCTGCCGTGATTCGCAGGGTGCCAGTCCTGGCTTGCGACAACCGCTTCACCACGGGCTTTGCACCAGTCAATCAGCGTGTTTGCCACGTCAACGGTGCTGTCACCTTCGGCGACGGCCAGCGCACCGCCCGCGCAGAAATCATTTTGCAAATCGACCAGTAGCAGGGCGCGTTGCTTCATGAGCACTCCTTATTCGTCCGGGGTCAGTTCGCCGCGCAGGTTTTGCATCATCGCGCTGCGAATGGACTGAATGTCCAGATCCTGACTCAGTAAATAGTGAAGTTTAGTCAGCGTTGCCTCAACGGTCATATCGAAGCCGCTGATCACACCAGCATGCGCCAGCGCGTTGCCGGTGGCATAGCCGCCCATATTCACTTTACCGGACATACACTGGGTCAGGTTCACTACCACAATTCCGCGCTCGCTGGCTTCCTGAAGCTCTTTCAGAAATTCGCCATTCTGCGGCGCATTGCCCACGCCGTAGGAGCGCAGGATTAGCGCCTTCACCGGCTGGCGCAGGAAGTTACGCACCACGTCCGCAGAGATACCCGGATAGATGGTGACCACGCCAATCGGTTGCGGAGTAATCGGATGCACAATCAGCTCGCCCGCTGTGTTCGGCGCAGGAGGGGTTCCCAGACGACGGATATGAATACCGGCCTCAAGCAGCGGCTGCAGGTTTGGGGAGGCGAAGGCGTCAAAGCCGTCGGCATGGGCTTTGGTGGTGCGGTTACCGCGATACAGACGGTTGTTAAAGAACAGCGACACTTCGTTAATCGGGTAATTCGCCGCCACGTACAGGGAGTTCAGCAGGTTGATCTGCCCGTCCGAGCGCAGCTCCGCCAGCGGAATTTGCGACCCGGTGACGATAACCGGCTTGCTCAGGTTCTCCAGCATGAAGGAGAGCGCCGAGGCGGTAAACGCCATGGTGTCGGTGCCGTGCAGGATCACGAAGCCGTCGTACTGGTCGTAATGGGCTTTAATGTCATCCGCGATATGCTGCCAGTCTTCCGGCGTCATGTCGGAGGAGTCCATCAGCGGCTCGTATTCATGGATCGTAAAGTCAGGCATTTCCGGACGGTGGAATTCTGGCATCAGCGCAAGCTGACGCTGCAGGTGGCCGGAGACGGGGATATAGCCGTTTTCGGAGCGCTGCATACCGATGGTACCGCCAGTGTAGGCTACATAAATCGATTTCTTCTGCATGGTAGTGAGTTCTTGTTCTTCAAAAGAAAAAAATCCCCTCTTCGCGAGAAGAGGGGACGGTTTTAACGGACGTTCGCGCAGGTCAGGCAAAACGCGTAACGACTCTGTGGATCGTTAAAGGCCGCAAGCTTATCGCTTTCCGCCTTCATCGCTTTTGCCGCCGTGGCGACAGGCGCAGGCAGGTAAGCCTGCAGCGCCTCCGGCAGCATGGCACGTACCGAGCCGGACATGCTGTCCATGACCATCTCGAAGAACGACGGTTCGTCCTGGTAATACTCGATATGCCACTGCTTAAGCTTCGCCAGTTCGGCGGCTTTCTTCACCGCGTCATCGAAGTCACCCAGGCTGTCCACCAGCCCGTTGCTCTTCGCATCCTGGCCGGTCCAGACGTGGCCCTGTGCAATCTGGTCGATCTGCTCAGGCGTCTTTTTACGCGAGTCCGCGACCAGGGTGATAAAGCGTTTATAGCCGTTCTCAATGCTGAGCTGCATCATCTCAGAAACTTCCGGCGGCAGGGATTTGGTCACCGACACATCCGCCAGCGGAGAGGTTGCTACACCATCGGTATGCACGCCCAGAGAATCCAGGCTGTTTTCCACGGTGTTGATCACCCCGAAGATGCCAATCGAGCCGGTCAGCGTGCTTGGATTAGCCACGATATAGTTGGCTGGCGTGGAGATCCAGTAACCTCCGGAGGCGGCCATTCCGCCCATTGAGACGACGACCGGCTTGCCTGCGGCGCGGGCCGCGGCAAGTTCAGCGCGGATCACCTCAGAGGCGCTGACGCTGCCGCCAGGGCTGTTGACCCGCAGGACAATTGCCTTCACTTTCGGATCGAGGCGAGCATCGCGGATTTGCGACGCGGTAGTATCGCCGCCCACGTTCCCCGGGGTCTCCTGACCGTCCATGATCGCACCGTTGGCAAAGACCACCGCGACGCTGTCACCGTTCTCATCCGGTTTTTTCGTCGAGTAATCATACATGCTGATGGCGCTGTAATTTTTGTCCTCTTTGCTCCAGCCAAACTGTTTGCTCAGGGATTTTTCAATCTCGGCGCTGGTGCCCAGGGCATCAACCAGTTTGTTATCGAGCGCATATTTTGCGGTATCACCGTCAACCTTACGCAGGCCTTCGAGCACGCCCTGCGCGCCAGGGAACACCTGCTCAGGCGTAATCTGACGGTTAGCGGCAACGGTGCCGAGATAGTTTTGCCACAGCTCGCCAATCCAGCGGCTGTCCGCTTCGCGGGCGGCAGGGGACATATCGTCGCGGATAAACGGCTCCACGGCGGATTTATACGTGCCGACGCGGAAGACGTGGGTGGTGACCTTCAGCTTGTCGAGCAGCGATTTATAGTACAGGCCATTGGTGGCAAAGCCGTGCAGATCGACCGTGCCCTGCGGGGAGAGCCAGATCTTATTGGCGAAGCTCACCAGATAATATTGCCCCTGGCTGTAGCTGTCGCCCACGGCAATCACCGGCTTGCCGCTGTCGCGGAACTCGCGCAGCGCTTTACCGATGTACTGCATAGACGGCTGATCGCCACCGGCAAAATCTTTCAGATCCAGCACGATACCGGTGATGTTGCGGTCGTCTTTGGCCTGACGGATGGTATCGACGATATCGAACAGGGAATTTTCCTGCAGGCGGTCTGATGTCGCGCCAAACAGCTGGCGGCTGATTACGCCCAGACGGCTGCTGGCGGAAGGTTTATCAACAATAACGCCGGTGATATCGAGTAACAGCGCCCCGCGGGTCGAATGCTGCGCCTGATTTGCGTTACTGATGTGCATCCAGATTCCCGCGCAAACCAGAACCAGAAAAATGAAGAAGATGTTCATCACCAGGTTGCGGACGAAGTTGAGCAGTCGCCACGTCCATTTAAAGAAACCGGCAATGATTCGCCAAAGGGTTCGCATGTATTCTCCCTAACCAGAAAATGACTGTTTCCGTCGCCACTGGACGGTAATGTTGGGTTATCGTAATGACCCAACCGCCACTTGTCAGCAGGAATCGCCTGCCAGGCTGTAACAAAATCTGCCGTCGTGTTAATTTTGTGAGTAAATTTCAAGAAAGGAGTTAACCAATGGACGCACTCGAACTGCTTGTTAACCGCCGTAGCGCTTCCCGTCTGGCCGAACCTGCCCCGGCAGGCGAGCAGCTGGAGAACATTCTGCGTGCCGGCATGCGTGCCCCCGATCATGGCACACTGCAGCCGTGGCACTTCTTTGTAATTGAAGGCGAAGGCCGCGATCGTTTCAGTCAGCTGCTGGAGCAGGGCGCGGTTGCCGCCGGGCAGGATGAGAAGGGCATCGACAAGGCGCGCAATGCCCCGTTCCGTGCACCGATGATTATTGCTGTCGTGGCGAAATGTCAGGCCGACCATAAGGTCCCGGTCTGGGAGCAGGAAATGTCCGCTGGCTGTGCGGTAATGGCGATGCAAATGGCCGCCGTCGCGCAGGGCTTCAACGGCATCTGGCGCACCGGGCCGCTGACGGAGAGCGTAGCCGTACGGGAAGGATTCTCCTGTGGCGAGCATGACAAAATTGTCGGCTTCCTCTATCTCGGTACTCCGCAGCTTAAAGCCTCCAGCACCACCAGCGTGCCGGACACCACGCCTTTCGTCAGCCGTTTCTGATAACGCGCGCTAAACTGTCTGGATTCTGAGCATCTGCCGCAGAATTCAGACAGTCATACTTACCTCTTTATGGAATGAGCGCTACCATAGCGCGATTGAGATGACAGGAGACGTCCATGAGCGAGCAAACCATTCGTTTAACGCAGTACAGCCACGGAGCCGGTTGCGGTTGTAAAATTTCCCCGAAAGTGCTGGAGACCATCCTGCACAGCGAACAGGCGAAGTTTGTCGACCCGAACCTGCTTGTCGGCAACGAAACGCGTGACGATGCAGCGGTTTATGACTTAGGTAACGGCACCAGCATTATCAGTACCACCGACTTCTTTATGCCGATTGTCGACAACCCGTTCGACTTCGGACGCATTGCGGCCACCAACGCCATCAGCGATATCTTCGCAATGGGCGGCAAGCCGATTATGGCGATCGCCATTCTGGGCTGGCCGATCAACACCATCCCGCCGGAAGTGGCCCGTGAAGTGATTGATGGCGGCCGTTTTGCCTGCCAGCAGGCGGGAATTGCGCTGGCCGGCGGTCACTCTATTGATGCGCCGGAGCCAATCTTCGGCCTGGCCGTTACCGGCGTGGTGCCGACCGAACGCGTGAAGCGCAACAGCACCGCGCAGGCGGGCTGCAAGCTGTTCCTCACCAAGCCTCTGGGCATTGGCGTGCTGACCACCGCCGAGAAAAAGTCCCTGCTGAAACCGGAGCACAAAGGGCTGGCAACCGAAGTCATGTGCCAGATGAACCTCGCCGGTGCGGCGTTCGCCAATATCGACGGCGTGAAGGCGATGACCGACGTGACCGGTTTTGGCCTGCTGGGGCACCTCTCCGAAGTGTGTCAGGGCGCGGGCGTGCAGGCGCAGGTCTGGTATCAGGACGTGCCGAAGCTGCCGGGCGTGGAAGAGTATATTGCTCAGGGCGCAGTTCCGGGCGGTACCCAGCGTAACTTCGCCAGCTACGGTCACCTGATGGGCGAAATGCCTGAGGAGTGGCGCAACCTGCTGTGCGATCCGCAAACCTCCGGCGGTCTGCTGCTGGCGGTGACGCCGGAATCCGAAGCCGAGGTTCAGGCTACGGCCGCCGAGTTTGGCATTACCCTGACGGCGATCGGCGAGCTGGTGACCGCGCGCGGTGGCCGACCGATGATTGAGATCCGTTAATTCGATGCGGTTGTTTATTGCCGAAAAGCCGAGCCTGGCCCGTGCCATCGCCGACGTGCTGCCTAAGCCGCATCGCAAAGGCGACGGCTTTATCGAATGCGGTAACGGGCAGGTGGTTACATGGTGTATTGGTCACCTGCTTGAGCAGGCGCAGCCGGATGTCTATGACAGCCGCTACGCCCGCTGGAATTTGAACGATCTGCCCATCGTGCCTGAAAAATGGCGCCTGCAGCCCCGACCTTCGGTGACCAAACAGCTCAACGTGATCAAGCGCTTCCTGCATGAAGCCGATGAAATCGTGCACGCGGGTGACCCGGACAGGGAAGGACAGCTGCTGGTGGATGAGGTGCTGGACTATCTGGAGCTCGCGCCGGAAAAGCGTCAGCAGGTGCAGCGCTGCCTGATCAACGACCTCAACCCGCAGGCGGTGGAGCGTGCGATCTCGCGCCTGCGCGCCAACAGCGAATTTATCCCGCTGTGCGTCTCCGCGCTGGCCCGCGCGCGCGCGGACTGGCTGTACGGTATCAACATGACCCGTGCCTACACCATCCTCGGGCGCAACGCGGGCTATCAGGGCGTGCTCTCCGTGGGGCGCGTGCAGACGCCGGTGCTGGGGCTGGTCGTGCGTCGCGATGAAGAGATTGAAAACTTCGTCGCCAAAGATTTCTTTGAGGTCAAAGCGCATATCGTTACGCCTGAAGACGAGCGTTTTACCGCCGTCTGGCAGCCGAGCGATGCCTGCGAATCGTATCAGGATGAAGAGGGGCGTCTGCTGCACCGTCCGCTGGCGGAGCACGTGGTTAACCGCATTACCGGACAGCCCGCTATCGTCACCAGCTATAACGATAAACGGGAATCAGAACCCGCGCCTCTGCCGTTCTCGCTGTCGGCCCTGCAGATTGAGGCCGCGAAGCGCTTTGGCCTCAGCGCGCAGAACGTCCTGGATATCTGCCAGAAGCTCTACGAAACCCACAAGCTGATCACCTATCCGCGTTCGGACAGCCGCTACCTGCCGGAAGAGCACTTTGCCGGACGTCATTCGGTGATGAACGCCATCAGCGTGCACGCGCCGGATCTGCTGCCGCAGCCGGCGGTGAATCCGGATACCCATAACCGCTGCTGGGACGATAAAAAAGTCGATGCCCACCACGCGATTATCCCGACGGCGCGCGCCAGCAGCGTCAACCTGACGGATAACGAAGCGAAGGTCTACAATCTGATCGCCCGTCAGTACCTGATGCAGTTCTGCCCGGACGCGGTGTTCCGCAAATGCGTGATCGAGCTGGAAATCGCGAAAGGAAAGTTTATCGCCAAAGCCCGTTTCCTCGCGGAAGCAGGCTGGCGTACCCTGCTGGGGAACAAAGAGCGTGACGAGGAGAACGACGGCACGCCGCTGCCCGTCGTCGCTAAAGACGACGAGCTGCTGTGTGAAAAAGGGGAAGTGGTGGAACGCCAGACCCAGCCGCCGCGCCATTTCACCGATGCGACGCTGCTGTCGGCGATGACCGGGATCGCCCGGTTCGTGCAGGATAAAGATCTGAAGAAGATCCTGCGCGCTACCGACGGTCTGGGTACGGAAGCAACCCGCGCGGGGATCATCGAGCTGCTCTTTAAGCGCGGTTTTCTTGAGAAGAAGGGGCGCTATATCCATTCGACCGAGCCGGGACGCGCGCTAATTCATTCCCTGCCGGAGCTGGCCGCCAGGCCGGACATGACCGCGCACTGGGAATCGGTGCTGACGCAGATCAGCGAGAAACAGTGTCGCTATCAGGACTTTATGCAGCCGCTGGTCGGGACGCTTTACCAGCTAATCGATCAGGCGCGCAGCACGCCGGTGAAAACGTTCAGAGGGATGGTTGCACCCGGTGGTGGCGCGAAGAAACCGTTTAAAAAGAAAAAGAGCGCGGCCTGATACGCCCGGTTTACCCCCTCTCCCTGTGGGAGAGGGCTGGGGTGAGGGCACCCGGCCGCACGCTATAAACCTTAAATCACGCCCTGCCCAATCATCGCATCCGCCACCTTCACGAATCCGGCGATATTCGCCCCGCGCACGTAGTTGGTTTGCGATGCCTCGCCGCCGTACTCCACGCAGGCATGGTGAATATCCAGCATGATGTGATGCAGGCGGGCATCCACTTTTTCCGCCTTCCAGCCGAGACGCGCGGCGTTTTGCGCCATCTCCAGGCCGGACGTCGCCACGCCGCCCGCGTTGGCAGCCTTGCCCGGTGCAAACAGTACGCCCGCTTCCAGGAACAGATCCGTCGCTTCGATTGTGGTCGGCATATTCGCCCCTTCGGCTATCGCCTTCACGCCATTGCTAATCAGCGTACGCGCGGCGTCCACGTCCAGCTCATTCTGAGTGGCGCACGGCAAAGCGATATCCACCGGCACGCCCCACGGCTGTTTGCCTTCAAGATAGGTCAAGCCAAACTCCCGGGCATAATCTGCAAGACGGCCATCGCGGCTGGCTTTTATTTCACACAGGCGTGCCAGCTTCTCCTTCGTAAAGCCCGCTTCATCCACCACCGTTCCGCTGGAGTCAGAGGCGGTTACCACGCGAGCGCCAAACTGCATCGCTTTCTCAATCGCGTACTGCGCCACGTTACCGGAGCCGGACACCGCGACGCGCATGCCTTCAAAGCCTAAACCGTGGCGCTTGAGCATGGCCTCGGTGAAGTAAACCAGGCCGTACCCGGTCGCTTCCGGGCGGATCAGGCTCCCGCCAAACGACAGCCCCTTACCGGTAAAGACGCAGGCGCTGTTGTTGGAGAGCTTTTTCATCATCCCGGCCATAAAGCCTACTTCACGCCCGCCCACGCCGATATCACCGGCAGGCACGTCGGTGTCAGGACCAAGATGGCGATAGAGTTCGGTCATCAGCGCCTGGCAGAAACGCATGATTTCACCTTCGCTTTTGCCTTTCGGGTCGAAATCGCTGCCGCCTTTCCCGCCGCCCATGGGCAGCGTGGTGAGGGCGTTTTTAAAGGTCTGCTCGAAGCCGAGGAATTTCAGAATCGACAGGTTCACGGACGGATGGAAACGCATGCCGCCCTTAAACGGGCCGATGGCCGAGTTGAACTGTACGCGCCACGCGCGGTTAACCTGCACCTGATTGCGATCGTCAACCCACGTCACGCGGAACTGGATCACGCGCTCTGGCTCGACCAGGCGTTCGAGCAAAGACATCTGGCGATAGCGCGGGTTTTGTTCAAGGAAGGGCCACAGGGTGGTCATCACTTCACGCACGGCCTGCGCGAACTCGCTTTGGTGCGGGTCGCGCTGCTGAACGTGGGCAAGGAAGCTTTCCAGAGAGCGTGTCTGATCCATAGATATAAGAACCTCTTATAATAATGTTTGTATATGACTTATGCGATTTGTGTTGTTTTTTTGACTATACCACCCGTACTGCTTTGTCTGGCAAGCAGAAATTTAGGGCGAAAGGGAAATTAATGAGAGCGCGGGCGTCATAACCAAAAGCGATGACGAGATAAATTAAAGGTTCCGCGCGGGTTTACCGTTATAGTCATTATCAAGGGAACAACAGGAAGATGTGTCTATGAAACGTTATCTATTAACCGCGTTATGTCTGATCTTCACCGCTGGCGCGCAGGCTGACCGCATTCGTCCGGACGTGGAAGTGAATGTGCCGCCGGAAGTGTTTAGCTCCAGCGGCCAGAATCAAACGGTGCAGCCCTGTAATCAGTGTTGCATCTATCAGAATCAGAACTACTCGGAAGGCGCCGTGGTGAAAGCGGACGGCATTCTGCTGCAGTGCCAGCGCGACGAGCGCGCCATCAGCACGAACCCGCTGGTCTGGCGTCGCGTAAAACAATAAACGCTTCCAGCAGGGGAATATCCGCGGGGGCTAAGGCGTAGCCGAACGCCTCTTCCGGCGTACACCACGCCAGCGCGCTGTGGTAGTGCGCCGTGAGCGCACCGCTAAACGCAGGAACGTGCCAGGCGTGCAGGTTGATTAACCGCTGCGAGACTACACGCTGGTGGCTTGCCACGTATTGAGCGGGCAGCGCTTCAATACCCAACTCTTCACGCAGCTCGCGGATAAGCGCCTCGGGCTGGGTTTCACCCGCCTCGACTTTGCCGCCTGCAAATTCCCACATGCCCGGCTGGTCGGCGTGGGCAGGGCGCTGTGCCAGTAAAATTTTGTCGTCTTTTTCGATGATGGCGGCAACGACATCGAGTGTTTTCAGCATGGTCGTCAATAATTGATGGCGAAAAAAGACATATTATCGTGCCCTTTCTCAGAGTCCAGCTATCAGGAGAATCAGGTGAAAGAGACTACCGCCTGGGTTGCCCCTATCGAATCCCTTCCCGCCAGCCTTAAACCCATTGCCGTGATGCAAAAAAAGCATTTTGGCGCCGTGCTGAATCCCACGCGCTGGTGGGGGCGCATGCCGCGTCTGTTCTGGCTGGTGGCGCTGTTCGTCGGTTTTCTGGAGCGTCGTCGTGCGCGCCTGACGCCCGTTCTTCGTTCGCTGCTCATGACGCGGGTATCCCAGCTCTGCCACTGCGCTTTCTGTATTGATGCCAACAGCCTGCGGCTGGCCGAGCGCTGCGGGGCGCTGGATAAGGTGCAGGCCGTGAGCGACTGGCAGGGTTCCGCCTTGTTCACGGAGCAGGAGCGCGCGGCGCTGGCCTACGCCGAGGCGGTGACCGCCACGCCGCCCCGGGCGGATGAGGCCATCAGAACGGCGCTGAAGCGCCACTTTACGGATGACGCCATCACCGAGATGACGGCGCTTATTGCCTTTCAGAATCTCTCTGCCCGCTTTAACGCCGCGCTGGACATCCCGGCGCAGGGGCTGTGCGCCACATTTAACGAGACGCCTCATGCTTGATCGCCATCTTCACCCGCGGATAAAACCCGCTCTGAATCGTATGGTCTCTGTGCTGGACCGACCGGGCATTACGCCCGACGGATTGACCCTGACAGGGTTTGCCATCGGCGTGCTGGCGCTGCCGTTTCTGGCCCTCAGCTGGTATCCGGCGGCGCTGGTCGCCATCGTGCTGAACCGCCTGCTGGATGGTCTGGACGGGGCGCTGGCGCGCCGCAGAGGGCTGAGCGATGCGGGGGGATTTCTCGATATCGCGCTCGATTTTCTTTTCTACGCCCTGGTGCCGTTTGGCTTTGCGCTCGCTGCTCCGGCAGAGAATGCGCTGGCGGCCGCATGGCTGCTGTTTGCGTTTATCGGGACCGGCAGCAGTTTTCTGGCGTTTGCGGCGCTGGCCGCAAAGCACGACATCGACAACCCCGGCTATGCGCATAAGTCGTTTTATTACATCGGTGGGTTAACGGAAGGAACGGAGACCATCGCGCTGTTCGTGCTGTGCTGCCTCTTCCCGGCGCACTTTACGCTGTTCGCGTGGGTATTCGGCGCGCTGTGCTGGCTGACCACCACAACGCGCGTCTGGAGCGGCTATGTGACGCTGAAGTCACTCAACCCTTAGAGAGCGCTCTCTGGCCCGCGCTCTCCGCTGGTGACCGGGTTCTGCGGATGACTGCTCCATTCGTACCAGCCGCCGTCATAGACGGCGACATTCTTCCAGCCCATCGCCCGGGCGTACATAAAGGTTTCGGACGCCCGCCAGCCGGTGCCGCAGTAAAACGCGACGTGCTGTTCCGGCAGAATATTCCAGCGCTTCCACTGGGCGGCGATATCGTCCGCGCTGCGCATGGTGCCATCCGGGTTATGGAAATCCTCCATGTGGGTCGCATCACTGCCCGCGTGGCCCCAGCGGGCACCGGCAATTTCACCTTTTGGTTTGATGTAGCTGTAGCCGCTGGTTTCGCCGATGAACTCCGGCCACGAGCGAATGCTGACCAGGGAGGCATCCTGACGGTGCAGCATGCCGCGCGCCTGTTCCATATCCACCATCAGCTACGGCTGACCGGGGATCGGCGCGCCAAAATCGGGGGCGGGCATCACTTTACCGGGCGTGCCGCGCTCAACCGGCAGGCCTGCATCTGACCACGCCTTCCAGCCGCCGTCGAGAATACGCACATCCTTCACGCCCGCATACAGCATAATCTGCGCCACGCGCGCGGCGGCGTAGACGTCGCGGCCATACAAAATGACGGTGGTATCGTGACGGATCCCGTGCTTCGCCAGCATCGCTTTGAGCTTGTCGTCGGAGACCTTATTCCACAGCGGCTCGCTTTCCACCTCGTTGGTGTCGATATAGCCCGCGCCGGGAATGTGGTTCAGCAGGTAAAACTTCGGTGCGCCCCAGGCGGCCTCAATCACTTTCCAGTCACCTGACGGCGCAGCGGTGATGGGTTTACCCTGCTGGAGGCGATGGATCCACTCCGGGTAAACCAGCTGTTCAAAGTGCGGCAGGCGCTGAAGGCGCTCGGGCGTCTGCAGAGCGTCGCTGAGCAGCGAAACGTGGCGATATCCTGCTTTCTCCAGACGGGCTTTCACCGCCTGGTTATCCCTATCGTCACCGTACAGGGCGATGGCCGTCGCAGGGGGCAATTGATGATTTTTTGCCCAGAGCGCAAGCTGCTCGTCGCTCATGCTGTCAAGCCAGGCGGCAGCCAGGTTGAGTGCGGCGGGTTCATGCCCGGAAGGCGCGCGAAAAGTCTTTGGCCAGCCGTTATAGAAGGCGCTGGGCCGGGTATCGACAGGCGTGCCGTGCTGCGCCTGAAGCTGAGACAGCGTCATCGCGTTGGGCATATCAGCCGCCAGAGAGGAAAAGGACGCGAGGCCGCAGAGCAGAGCCAGCGCGGTCAGTTGAGAAACACGTTTCATCGAATAACCTGACGTCAATAAAAGAGGGGGGCATTGTCGTCTCTCCCGAAACGGAAAACATTGCGTTAGCACATTATTGCCAGCGAGAAATCTCAATCAGCTTGCCGCCGGGCGGAATATCTTCCTCATCGTGCGTGACCAGCACCACCGGGATATTGCGCGAGCGGACGGCGTCAAAAACCCATGCCCGAAACGAGGCCCGCAACGCTTTATCGAGGCGGCTGAACGGTTCATCCAGCAGCAGCGCCTGCGGCTCCGCGAGCAGGGCGCGCAGCAGGCTAACCCGGGCGCGCTCCCCGCCGGAAAGGGTGGCCGGGTCGCTGGCGTAATGACCGCTCAGCCCCGCGGAATTCAGAGCCTGCTCGACCGCTTCCCGACGCGCGCGTCCGGCGATGCGCTCGGGCAGCGCCAGCAGCAAATTCTGCCCGACGCTGAACTGTTCGAACAGCAGCGCGTCCAGAAAGAGAATACCCAGCCCGCGGGACTCCACGGGAAGACCGTCGCAGCGACGCGCGTCGAGCCACAGTTCGCCCCGCGCCTGGAAATCGTCTGACAGCGCGCCGACCATCCAGGCAAAAAGGGTCGATTTGCCGCTGCCGGACGGCCCCATCAGGGTGACGATCTCCCCGCGGGGCACGCAAAAACTGACCTCGCGGAAAAGCGGTTCGATGGTGAGATCTTTTACCTTCAGCATTATCGTAATCCTTGACGGTAGCGGCCCGCGAGCCGGGATAAAAGGGCGGCAAGACCAAACACCGTGCCCGTGACCAGCAGTAATCCCAGCGCCCGGTTAGCGAGAATCGGGATGCAGCCTCCGCTGCTGAGCGCGACGGTTTCGGTGGTCAGCATGGCGAAACGCCCCGCGCCAAGCCACAGCGTCGGCATGTATTGCGCCATGCTGACGGAAAAGCCGGTGGCAAAGGCCAGTAGCGCAGGGCGCACCAGCAGGGGGCATTTCACCAGGCAGAAGACTTTGGTCCGTCGCCAGCCGAGGGTTCTGGCGGTGAGGAGCAGCCGGGGATCGATCCGGCGCCAGGCGGGTTGCAGCACCAGCAGCGTCCACGGCAATACCCACAGAAGGTGGCTCCAGAGCACGGCGGCGTAGTGCCCGTCGATGCCCAGGTGCAACGCAATCGCATACTGGCCGGTGACGAGCGGGAGGGCCGGAAGGGCGAGCGGTAACCATACCCACAGCGTGCCACGCTGCGGACCCCATTCCAGCCAGAGCAAGCCGACGACCAGGGCAATCAGGGCTGAAAGCAGACCGAAGGAAAGGCTGCTTCCCACCGGGCCAACGTCATTCCTTTGCGCCAGCATCAACAGCACCACGGCGCACAGCACGCCGCACGCGGGGAGCAACCCGCTCAGTGCTCGCTCAGGCAGGAGGCGCTGAGACCGGGGACGCGTCCCCGCGAGTTCCGGAATTGTGCGACGCCATGCTTTCCAGAGGCCGTACCCGAGGGCGGCAAGCGCGGACAGCAGCAGAAGGAGAAGCAGGCACAGCAGCGTCCCTTTTGCCTGCTGATGCGCGTCGCCCTGGCTCAGCCACTGCCAGGCCAGCACGGCCAGGGTAGGCGGGTTGCCGGGCCCGAGAACGATCGCCACATCGACGACCGACAGCGACCACGCCAGCACCGCCAGCATTACTGCCCCGAGGACAGGGGCGATAGCCGGAATGATCAGCCAGCTGAGCGTCTGAAAACGCCCGTAGCCAAAGGTTTGCAGGACGATCTTCTGCTGCGCGAGCCGCTTTTCCGGCAGCACGGCGTAAATCGCCCACAGCACAAACGCGCTCTCTTTGACCGCGAGCGTCAGGCCCAGTCCGGCGCCGTATCGGTCAAACGGCGGCGAACAGACGGTGCAGATCTGATAAAACAGACCGCCCTCGGCAAACAGCAGTAGCGCGCCGGTGGCGAACGCCACATGGGGGATCGCCAGCAGCCACGGCAGGCGGGTAATGAGACGGCGCCAGCGCTTACCGGGCCATAAAAGGCTGACGAGGAAAAGGGCAATCAGCAACGCCCCGAGCGTGGCGATGAGCGTTGAGACCAGCGTAGCGATGGCCGCCTGCGGGAGCTGCGGATCGTTCAGCAGCCGCCGCCAGTTTGTCACCGAAAACGCCGGTGCCAGCAGCATGGCGCCGGCGGGCAGGAGCGGTAGATAAATTACCGCCATCGCCAGCCAGACAAGCCCGCTCAGCGGGTGCCGTAACGACGCAGCCATTCCTGCTCCAGCGCGTTCACCCAGGCGGACTGCGGCTCTGCAAGCACCTTCGGCAGCCCCTGAGGCGTGTGAGCCAGCAGCTGTCTGGCTTCTTCTTCGGGCAGCGTTTTCGCATCCAGCACGCTCGGATCGCCCCAGATGGCCGGGTCAGCTTTGCGGATCTGCGCCTGCGGCGACAGCAGGAAATTGGCGACCATTTTCGCCCCCGCGCTCGCGCTGGCGTTGGCCGGAATCGCCACAAAATGGACGTTGCCGAGCATCCCGCCCTGAAAACCAAAGCTGTAGCTGTCGGCAGGCAGTTCGCCGCTCGCTATTTTTTGCTGACCATGGGCCGGGTTAAAGGTCAGCGACAGGTTCAGACTGCCGCTGGCAAGCAGGGCATCCATCCGTGCAGGGGAAGGGGGAAAGTCTTTGCCTTCACGCCACAGTAGCGGGTGCAGCTTATCGAGGTAGGCCCAGAGCGGCGCCGTAACGTGCGTAAACGTTTCATCGGGTGCTTTTTGTAAAGCCTCAGGACGATCGGTGAGCGTTAGCAGCAGCTGCTCAAGAAATGCCGTGCCGGTAAAATCGGGCGGGCGAGGATAGCTGATCTTGCCGGGGTGCTGCTGCGCGTAAGCCAGCAGCGCCTGAGGATCCACAGGCGGCGTCGGCATGCTTGCCTTGCGGGCGATAAAGGTCAGCTGCGCGCCGCCCCATGGCGCTTCCGCCCCGTCGGTTGGGACGGCAAAATCTTCCGTGACCGGTTTGCGGGTATCAACATAGCGCCAGTTTGGCAGCGTCTGCGCCCATCCGGTTTGCAGCAGGTTCGCCTCTTTCAGCGTGCGGAAGTTTTCGCCGTTAATCCACAGCAGGTCAACCGAGCCGTTGGTCTTACGCCCCGAGGCGGATTCGGTCTGAATACGTTTTACGGCGTCGGCAGCATCCGCCAGCGGGACGATTTTTAGGGTAATGGCATAGTGCGTTTGCATCTCGCCGCTGACCCATTCCAGATAGCGGTTGACCGCCGGATCGCCGCCCCAGGCGTTAAACCAGACGGTCTGGCCTTTGGCTTGTTGTTGTATAGCGTGCCAGCTTTCGGCGGCACACAGAGGAGCGGTTAGCAGCAGACCGGTCAGAAACGTGCAAAAACGCGCACGGCGCATAATGCCTCACTTTTTAGCAGACGGGAGAAAACGGGAAAACAGCCGGCGGGTGACCAGCGGTAATAACCCCAGTAGTGTAAAGGCGAATACCATGCCAGGCGACAAAATATCGCGCAGCGAGGTCACTTTCCCCAGCTCGCGCCCGGCGTTCAGAAAGATAATCGTGGCGGGCAGCATGGCTGCCTGGCTGACCCACCAGTAGCGGCAGACGCCAATGCGGGTCAGACCCATAAGCAAATTCACCAGGAAAAACGGGAACAGCGGCATCAGGCGCAGGGCAAAAAGATAGCCCGCTCCGTCGCGCGCCATGCCAGCGTTTACCGTTTTCATCTGCTGAGCAAACCGCTGCTGAACCCAGTCGCGCAGCAGATAACGGCTTGCGAGCATCGCAAGCGTCGCCCCGAGGGTGGAGGCAAACGAGACCAGCACGGTGCCTTCCCACAGGCTAAACAACGCCCCGCCCAGCAGGGTAAGGATCGCCGCGCCGGGAATCGAGAGGGCGGAGACCGCCATATAGATCGCAAAAAAGGTCAGCGCGCTGCGCAGCGGCGCGTGGTGAACATGGGAGAGGAGTGCCTGCTGGTGGGTTTTAATCCCTTCCAGGGAGAGGGTTCCCTGGGAAAGCATGACAAACGTCAGAATAAATGCGCCCAGAAGGGCGCACAGGAAGAGTGTTTTTCGAATGTTCACGCGTCATTACAGCTTGAATTTAGCCCACACCGGCGCGTGGTCAGACGGTTTTTCCATGCTGCGGATGTCGTAGTCGATCCCGGTTTCGATGCAGCGCTCTGCCAGCGGCGAACTGGCGAGCAGAAGATCGATACGCAGGCCGCGGTTGTCGTCAAAGCCTTTAGAGCGGTAGTCAAACCAGGAGAAGCGATCCTGCGTTTCCGGGTTGGCGTTGCGGAACGTGTCCACCAGGCCCCAGCCCAGCAGGCGCTCCATCCACTCACGCTCTTCCGGCAGGAAGGAGCATTTGCCGGTGCGCAGCCAGCGTTTGCGGTTCTCTTCGCCGATACCGATATCCAGATCCGTCGGGCTAATATTCATATCGCCCATGATCAGCACCGGATTCTCTTTTTTGAGTTCGGTGGTCAGGTAGTCCTGCAGATCCTGATAAAACTTGGCTTTTGCCGGGAATTTTGTTTCATGGTCACGGCTCTCACCCTGCGGGAAATAGCCGTTAATGACCGTGATATTTCCGAGCGCGGAAGGGACTTCCGCCATGATGATGCGGCGCTGCGCTTCTTCACCGTCGCCGGGGAAGCCGCGACGCACGGAAACCGGCGGCGCTTTGGTCAGCAGCGCGACGCCATAGTGACCTTTCTGGCCGTGATAGAAGACGTTGTAGCCGAGTTTCGCCACCTCTTCGAGGGGGAACATGTCGTCGTGAACCTTTGTCTCCTGCAGGCCGATCACATCTGGCTGATGTTGCTCAACGATAGCTTCAAGCTGATGAGGGCGGGCACGCAGGCCGTTGATATTAAAAGAGACAAATTTCATAGTCGCTGCCAGTGCAAGGTGAATAGTGCAAGGATGGTAGCAGAATTTGCGTCAACTGTTACCGGCTTCGGCCAATAACTGCAACAGATAATGCCGGTGGTGCAATATTTGCACCATTCTGACGCGCCTCGCCCTCAAACAGGGCGTAAATGACCGATAAATTTCGCGAGCGATCACAATTCCAGAATTATATTTGGCCTGTGCATACTCTTTCTGATTTTCATGCGGCAAAGCGCCGCTTGTCGTAAAAATATTCACTTTTTATGCACTAAAGGTGAATAACTCCATATTGTAACTTATTGATATTCTGTTACCTCAACCCGTTTATGCAATTTTATCGCTGGCTGGCACGAAGGCTGCAATCTACATTCACAGTGCAAACACTCAATTATTTAACATTCAAATAACCTTTTATTTACCGGATGAGGTCGCTATGTCTCTGTCAATTACGCGTGAAAATTTCGATGAATGGATGATGCCGGTTTACGCTCCGGCGGCTTTTATTCCGGTTCGTGGGGAAGGCTCGCGCCTGTGGGATCAGCAGGGTAAAGAGTATATCGACTTTGCAGGTGGGATTGCGGTCAACGCGCTGGGTCATGCGCACCCGGCGCTGCGTCAGGCGCTCAATGACCAGGCGGCGAAGTTCTGGCATACCGGCAACGGCTTTACCAACGAGCCCGCGCTGCGCCTGGCCAAAAAACTGATCGACGCGACGTTTGCGGAGAAGGTCTTTTTCTGTAACTCGGGGGCGGAAGCCAACGAGGCTGCGCTGAAGCTGGCGCGCAAATATGCGCACGATAAATTTGGTACCCACAAGAGCGGCATCGTGGCGTTTAAAAATGCCTTCCACGGGCGCACGCTCTTTACCGTCAGCGCGGGCGGCCAGCCTTCCTACTCGCAGGATTTCGCCCCGCTGCCGCCGGATATCCGTCACGGTATTTATAACGATCTGCAGTCCGCCAGCGAGCTGATTAACGACACCACCTGCGCGGTGATCGTCGAGCCGATGCAGGGCGAGGGCGGCGTGCTTCCGGCGAAAAAGGAATTCCTGCAAGGGCTGCGCGAGCTGTGCGATCGTCATAACGCGGTGCTGATTTTCGACGAAGTGCAGACCGGAGTGGGCCGCACCGGCGAGCTGTATGCCTATATGCACTACGGCGTCACGCCGGACGTGCTTTCGACCGCCAAAGCGCTGGGCGGCGGCTTCCCGATTGGCGCGACGCTGACCACCGATAAATTCGCCAGCGTGATGACCGTCGGCACCCACGGCACCACCTACGGCGGTAACCCGCTGGCCACCGCCGTCGCCGGACAGGTGCTCGACATCATTAACACCCCTGAGGTGCTGAAGGGCGTTAAGCAGCGTCACGACTGGTTTGTTGAGCGTCTGAACGCCATCAACGGCAAAACGGGGCTATTTAAAGAGATCCGCGGCCTGGGGCTGTTAATCGGCTGCGAGCTCACAGCTGAGTTTGCCGGGAAAGCTAAACTTATTTCACAGGAAGCGGCAAAAGTGGGCGTGATGGTGCTGATTGCCGGTGCCAACGTAGTGCGTTTTGCTCCCGCGCTGATCGTCAGCGAGGAAGAGGTGCAAACCGGTCTGGACCGCTTTGCGCTGGCGTGTGAAAAAGTGAAATCCGGGGTGTCATCATGATGGTCATCCGTCCCGTTGAGTGCGGCGACCTCGCCGGGCTCATGCAGCTTGCCGGTAAGACGGGAGGCGGGCTGACCTCGCTTCCTGCCGATGAAAATACGCTGTCGGCGCGCATTGAGCGCGCCCTGCAAACCTGGCAGGGGACGTTGCCAAAAAGCGAACAGGGGTATGTGTTCGTGCTGGAAGACACCGACACGGGGACCGTAGCCGGGATCTGCGCCATTGAAGTGGCCGTCGGGCTTAACGACCCGTGGTACAACTACCGCGTCGGCACCATGGTTCACGCCTCGAAAGAGCTTAACGTCTATAACGCGCTGCCCACGCTGTTTCTCTGCAATGACCACACGGGCGCCAGCGAGCTTTGCACGCTGTTCCTCGACCCGGCGTGGCGAAAAGAGGGCAACGGTTATCTGCTCTCCAAGTCGCGCTTTATGTTTATGGCTGCCTTCCGCGATCGCTTTAACGAAAAAGTGGTTGCGGAGATGCGCGGCGTAATCGACGACACCGGCTACTCGCCGTTCTGGGAGAGCCTGGGCGAGCGCTTCTTCTCGATGGAGTTCAGCCGGGCGGACTATCTCTGCGGCACCGGCCAGAAAGCCTTTATTGCCGAACTGATGCCGAAGCATCCTATCTATACCCATTTCCTCAGCCCGGAAGCACAGGCGGTGATCGGCGAAGTGCATCCGCAAACCGCACCCGCCCGCGCGGTGCTGGAGAAAGAAGGCTTCCGCTACCGCAACTATGTCGACATTTTTGACGGTGGGCCTACGCTTGAGTGCGATATCGACCGCGTGCGCGCGATCCGTAAAAGCCGTCTGGTTGAGGTCTCTGAAGGCCAGCCCGCGCCGGGCGACTGGCCGGCATGCCTGGTGGCGAACGAAAATTATGCCAACTTCCGTGCGATGCTGGTGCGGACCAACCCGAAATGCGAACGTCTGGTGCTGACGGCTGCAGAACTGGATGCCCTGAAATGTAACGCCGGCGATAAGGTTCGCCTTGTGCGTCTCTGCCCTGAGGAGAAAACAGCATGACATTATGGATTAACGGTGACTGGGTCACGGGCGAAGGCGAACAGCGCGTAAAGACCAATCCGGTAGGAAAAGAGGCGCTCTGGAAGGGGAACGACGCCAGCGCCGCGCAGGTGGAGCAAGCCTGTCATGCCGCTCGCCGCGCGTTTCCGGCGTGGGCAAAACAGCCTTTCGCCGTGCGTCAGGAAATTGTTGAAAAGTTTGCCGGGCTGCTGGAGGCAAACAAGGCTGAGCTGACGCGCATCATCGCGTCTGAAACCAGCAAACCGCGCTGGGAAGCGACAACCGAAGTGACGGCGATGATCAATAAAATCGCCATTTCGGTGAAGGCATACCACACCCGAACCGGCGAACAGCACACCGAGATGCCGGACGGCGCGGCCACGCTGCGCCACCGTCCGCACGGCGTGCTGGCGGTGTTTGGCCCGTACAACTTCCCGGGGCATCTGCCGAATGGCCACATTGTGCCCGCGCTGCTGGCGGGCAATACCGTCATCTTCAAACCGAGCGAGCTCACGCCACTAACCGGCGAAGCGGTGGTTAAGCTATGGGAACAGGCAGGCCTGCCGCCGGGCGTGCTGAACCTGGTGCAGGGCGGACGGGAAACCGGTCAGGCGCTGAGCGCGCTGAGCGATATCGACGGCCTTCTGTTTACCGGCAGCGCCGGGACGGGCTATCAGCTGCACCGCCAGCTGGCGGGGCAGCCGGAGAAAATCCTGGCGCTGGAGATGGGCGGCAACAACCCGCTGATTGTGGAAGACCCTGACGATATCGACGCCGCGGTGCACCTGACGATTCAGTCCGCCTTTATAACCGCAGGACAGCGCTGCACCTGTGCCCGCCGTCTGCTGGTGAAAAGAGGCGCGCAGGGTGATGCTTTCCTGAAACGTCTGGTAGAGGTAAGCGCGCGCCTGGTCCCAGCCGCGTGGGATGCCGATCCGCAGCCGTTTATCGGCGGGCTGATTTCCGAACAGGCCGCGCTGAACGTGCTTAAGGCCTGGCAGGACCACGTCGCGCGCGGCGCGAAAACCCTGCTGGAGCCGAAGCCGGTTCAGCCGGGAACCTCGCTGCTGACGCCGGGCATCGTAGAGATGAGCGGCGCGAGCAACGTCCCGGATGAAGAGGTCTTTGGTCCGCTGCTGTGCGTCTGGCGTTACGACGATTTTGATGCGGCGATTGCGATGGCCAATGACACCCGCTACGGCCTGTCGAGCGGGCTGATTTCGCCGCATCGCGAGAAGTTTGATCGGCTGCTGCTGGAAGCGCGCGCCGGGATCGTGAACTGGAATAAACCGCTGACCGGGGCCGCGAGCACCGCGCCGTTCGGCGGCGTGGGCGCGTCGGGCAACCATCGCGCCAGCGCGTGGTATGCCGCCGATTATTGTGCATGGCCGATGGCGAGCCTGGAAACCCCGGCGCTGACGCTGCCGGAGACGCTTAATCCGGGGCTGGACTTTACCGGAGGGGATCGCCATGAAAGCGCGTGAAGTCAACTTTGACGGGCTGGTGGGGCTGACGCACCACTACGCCGGTCTCTCTTTTGGTAATGAAGCCTCGACGAAGCACCGCTTTCAGGTTTCCAACCCGAAGCTGGCGGCAAAACAGGGGCTGCTGAAGATGAAAGCGCTGGCGGATGCCGGTTTCCCGCAGGCGGTGATCCCGCCGCAGGAGCGTCCGAACGTGGCGGTGCTGCGTCAGCTCGGCTTTAGCGGCACCGATGAGCAGGTGGTTGAAAAAGCGGGTACGCAGACGCCGCACCTGCTCTCGGCGGCAAGCTCCGCCTCTTCGATGTGGGTCGCCAACGCGGCAACCGTCGCGCCGTCAGCCGATACGCTGGATGGCAAAGTCCACCTGACGGTGGCGAACCTGAATAACAAGTTTCATCGCGCCACCGAAGCGGAAACCACCGAGCGCGTGCTGCGCGCCATTTTCAACCAGGACGCCCATTTTGCGGTGCATCAGGCCCTGCCGCAGGTGGCGATGTTTGGCGACGAAGGCGCGGCCAACCATAACCGCCTGGGGGGCGATTATGGTGACCCGGGCCTGCAGCTGTTTATCTACGGGCGAGAAGAGGGGGGCCACGCCGCGCCAACTCGTTACCCTGCGCGTCAGACGCTGGCGGCCAGCCAGGCGGTTGCCCGCCTGAATCAGGTAAATCCTTCCCAGGTGGTTTTTGCCCAGCAGAACCCGCATGTGATTGACCAGGGCGTATTCCATAACGACGTGATCGCCGTTTCTAACCGCCAGGTGCTGTTCTGCCACGAGCAGGCGTTTGCCCATCAGGAGAAACTGCTCGCCACGCTGCATGAGCGCGTGCGTGGCTTCACGCCAGTCCAGGTGCCAACGGAGGCGGTGAGCGTGCAGGATGCGGTAGAAACGTATCTGTTCAATAGCCAACTGCTCAGCCGCGATGACGGCAGCATGATGCTGGTTCTGCCGCAGGAGTCCCGGGATCATCAGGGCGTGTGGCGCTATCTGACCGAGCTGGTGAAGGCCGATAACCCCATTTCCGAACTGCGCGTGTTTGACCTGCGCGAAAGCATGGCCAACGGCGGTGGTCCCGCCTGTTTACGTCTGCGCGTGGTCTTGACCCAGGACGAAATGCAGGCGGTGAATCCGGCGGTCATGATGAACGATACGCTCTTTACGCGGCTGAATGACTGGGTCGATCGCTACTATCGCGATCGGTTAACGCAGGCGGATCTGGTTGACCCGCAGCTTCTGCGTGAAGGACGCGAGGCGCTGGACGCGTTATCGGCAATCCTGCAGCTGGGATCGGTTTACCCGTTCCAGCGCTGAAGGAGTGGATATGGAAAATTTACTGGCGCTGACCCTGGCCGATGAGACACCGGAACAGAAAGAGGGGGAGGGCCCCTCATTTCGCTGGCGGTGGCTGGGCCGCGGGGTGCTTGAGCTGACGCCGACCGCAAAAAGCGATCTCTCGCTGCTGCTTTCAACGGGTATCCACGGGAATGAAACGGCGCCCGTTGAGATTGTCGATCTGCTGCTGCGCGCGCTGTATCGCAATGAAATTGCCCTGAAGTGCCGCGTGCTGGTGGTGCTCGGCAATCCCCCTGCGCTGGCGCAAAATAAACGGTATCTGGTGAGCGACATTAACCGCATGTTCGGCGGGCGCTGGTCGCAGTTTCCGCAGAGTGACGAAACGGCGCGGGCACAGTGGCTGGAGAACATCGTGACCCCGTTTTTTGCCGCTGCGGGACCCGTGCGCTGGCATCTGGATCTGCACACGGCAATTCGCGCGTCCTACCACGTTCGCTTCGGCGTTCTGCCGCAGCGTAATCAGCCGTGGGAGGAAGATTTCCTGGGCTGGCTGGGAGACGCCGGGCTGGAGGCGCTGGTGTTTCACCAGTCGCCGGGCGGAACCTTTACGCACTTCACCTGTGAGCACTTTGGGGCGTTGTCCTGTACGCTGGAGCTGGGGAAAGCGCTGCCGTTTGGGCAAAACGATCTTACCCGCTTTGCGCCAACGCATCTCGCCCTTCGGGCGCTGCTGGGCGGAACGAGTCCCGAGCATACGCATCTGCCCGTCGAGCGGTATCGGGTCGTACAGCAGATCACGCGCCGCAGCGACGCCTTCCTGCTCCATATGGCCGCGCATACCCTGAACTTCACGCCGTTTCGCAAAGGGGCGCTGCTGGCCGAGGATGGCGAGGAGCGTTATGAGGTGCAGAAAACCACCGAGTATGTTTTATTCCCTAACCCGAGCGTGGCGTTTGGCCTGCGTGCCGGACTGATGCTGGAAAAAATATCCTGAACCTTTCCCCTCTCTTCATCCGGGAGGGGAAGTAAAATACCTTTTCTTAACAATTAAAGCGCCTGTGCGTGTTTTGCAGAATATTCCTGGTGAATTGCTTTATTATTCATCTTCACTCCGTTATACTTCTGCTAAATCGCTTTTAAATCATCGTATTAAATATTTTTCGTTGCAACTCTCCACGCTTTATCCTTATTTCCTTCACATTTGGCGAAAATTTGTTTTTTACACTTTCATTGTTTTACCGTTGCTCTGACTAATTGACGATAAACCCCGTAAAGTTAATCTCGTCAACACGGCATAGCGCCGAAGAATAACTGAAAGAAAGGAAATAAATTATGCGTAAGTTTACTGCACTGTTTGTTGCTTCTACCCTGGCTCTGGGCGCTACCAGCATGGCGTTCGCCGCAGATACTGCGACCACTGCACCTGCCGCGCCTGCTGAAGGCAAAATGATGATGCATCATAAAGGTCCGGGTATGCACAACGAGATGATGATGTTCAAGGATCTCAACCTGACGGATGCGCAGAAGCAGCAGATCCGCGATATCAGAAAAGGCGAACGCGACCAGATGAAACGTCCACCGCTTGAAGAGCGTCGCGCGATGCATGACATCATCGCCAGCGACAGCTTCGATAAGGCGAAAGCCGAAGCGCAGATCGACAAAATGGCCGAGCAGCACAAAGCCCGCATGCTGGCTCACATGGAAACCCAGAACAAGATCTACAACATTCTGACCCCGGAACAGAAAAAACAATTTAATGCGAATTTTGAGAAGCGTCTGACAGAACGTCCGGCGATGGAAGGTAAAATGCCAGCACCAACCGAATAATCGGTTCACTCTCTTAAGACCGCCGGGATCCTGTCCACAAAAGCGCAATCGCTGTGGACAGGACCGGCGGTTTTTCTTTCCTGCCCTCTTGTCTGCCGCCGCCAGCGCGGTATGCTCCTGTAGTCGCATCAGAGAATGTTTGTAGAGTCATGGCGTTAGAATTTTTATTAACGTTCCGCTAAGGCCTGCCCGCTCTGCTGCCGATACTGTTTCTGTGAATACCCAACGATAACAAACAAGACAGCAACGATAGCGATATCCTTGCCCTGGCACGGGTTGTGCCATTCAGGAGTGGTGATGGAGTTCTTTGATATCCGTAAGATGCCGGTCAGCCTCTGGCGAAATGGTGCGGGTGAAACGCGTGAAATTTGTTGTTTCCCTCCCGCGACGCGGGATTTTCAATGGCGTGCCAGTATCGCGACTATTGCCAGCAACGGCGAATTTTCCTCGTTTCCCGGCGTCGACCGGGTGATCACGTTACTGGAAGGAGGGGAGGTGACGCTGGATGCCGGTCAGGCATTCTTCCATACCCTCAAGCACCATCAGCCCTACAGCTTTGCCGGCGATCTGCCGGTGAAAGCGCTGCTGTCCGATGGGCGGATGGCGATGGACTTCAACATCATGACCCGGCGCGACTGCTGCCGGGCGAAGGTGCGCGTGGCTGACCGTACCTTTACCACCTTTGGCTCACGCGGGGGCGTGGTATTTGTGTTAACCGGGGCGTGGCAGCTGGGTGATAAATTGCTGACGGCCGATCAGGGCGCCAGCTGGGAGGAGGGTACCCATACGCTGCGTCTGCTGGAGGCTCAGGGCACCTTATTGTTCAGCGAAATCACGTGGCTGCCAGGTCATTGAGCACAATGATCTCAAATTTACCGGCTAATACCGGCTTACAGAGAATTTTATAGCCATCGTGGTCAAATCCGGCGGGCGTGCGCAGCAGGGTTGCCGCGTCGTTGATGTCGTCGACAGCGCCCAGCCAGAGCCAGTTGTTGACGATGTGATACTGGGTCATCGCCTCACCCACTTCTTTTAGCGCAACGGCGCTTTCCCAGGGCCAGCAGTTCACGCTGATGGCCGCCAGACCGGAGAGGAGCCGGGCGTGGTGCGCCTCAATGCTCTCTTTCCCACAGCAGGCACCGGCGCAGCGCTTCAGCGAGGATCGGAAACAGGCGCGTCCGCGGGTGGTTGCCTCCAGACCTAAAAGGCTGTAGCAAAGCTGCAGCTCGTCCGCCAGCGTCTGCAGCGCCTGGAGCGCGGCTCGTTTATTGGCGAACAGCCCATAGAGATTGGGGGCATGTGAGAAATCGACGTCGCGCGCGTAGACGACCTGCGGCTTGCCATCGTTGATCTGCAGGGAGCATAGCTGACGGTTGCGGCGCAGGCGCTTGTTGAACAGCGGCTGCTGCTCTTTAATCAAACGCGCTTCCAGCAATAGCGCGCCCATTTCTCCGGCAGTCTGGAACCAGGTAATGCGTCGCGACTGGCGCAGCATGGCGGCCTCGTCCGGGGTACGCAGATGGGATAACACCCGACTGCGAATGTTAACGCTCTTGCCGATGTAGAGCGGCAGCGTGTCGCTTTCACCGTGAAAGATGTACACGCCCGGCTGTTTAGGCAATGCTTCAAGCCAGGGGCGAAGGTGCTCGGGATATTCGTAGATAGCCGCCGCTTCAAACTCAAGACGCGGGGCGGATTGACGCCTGCTCACATACTGCTCCATATACTGTTCAGGTATACAGTGTAGCAGGAGTGTGGTGGTTAAAAAAGAGCCGGGTGGCGGCGACGCCTTACCCGGCCAGGACGCGCGGCCTGATGCCCTCACCCCAACCCTCTCCCACGGGAGAGGGCGCAAACACAAAAAACGGTAACCCGGGTTACCGTTTTGCGTTTATTTCCAGAAGTCGTCAAACACCGTAATGGGCGTGTGGCGCTTGTGCTCGGTTTTCAGATACCAGCCTTCGATGATTTTCGCGGTACGTTCATCCAGCTTTTTGCCTTCCAGATAATCATCAATGTTGTCATAGGTGACGCCAAGCGCTGCTTCATCCGGCAGGGAAGGGCGATCGTCCTCCAGATCGGCTGTCGGCGCTTTCTTATACAAATGCTCAGGACAGCCCAGCGCGGCAAGCAGCTGCTTACCCTGACGCTTGTTGAGACGGAAGATAGGGTTAATGTCGGTGCCGCCGTCGCCGTATTTGGTGAAGAAACCGGTGATCGCTTCTGCCGCATGGTCGGTGCCGACCACGACGCCTTTGGTCATCCCTGCGATGCTGTACTGTGCTTTCATACGTTCGCGGGCTTTCTCGTTGCCGCGAACAAAATCGCTCAGCTCAATGCCCGCTTCGCGAAGCGCCTGCTCGCTTGCCAGCACCGAGCCCTTAATATTCACGGTGAGCACGCGGTCAGGCTGAATGAAGGCAATGGCATCCTGGCAATCCTGCTCGTCCGCCTGTACGCCGTAAGGAAGGCGCACAGCGATAAACTGCAGCGTCTCATCGCCCGTCTCTTCGCGAAGCTCTGAAATCGCCATCTGGCAGAGTTTACCGGTCAGGGTAGAATCCTGGCCGCCGCTGATACCCAGCACCAGGGATTTCAGGAAAGCGTTCTTTTTTAAGTACGATTTTAAAAAATCCACGCTGCGGCGGATCTCTTCATGTGCATCTACCGTAGGCTTCGCGCCCAGTGCCTGAATAATCTCTTGTTGCAGAGCCATCACGCCCTCCATATGCAGTACATAAACAGAATGTGTTAACTGTTAAAACTAACCTTTTGGACGAGAAACGACAAGGATCACAGTTTCGAGTGCGCTAATTTGCGCCGATTTAGCAGCTTATCGTTGTTTTATTAGAATTTTCCGAAATTCGTCTGGCGTAACTCACAAAGTTGAACAATAGTACTTTTTATCCCATGCTTAGATAACACGCTGATAAACAAGAGGACGGAATATGAACAAGAACGTAGCAGGAATTCTTAGCGCAGCGGCGGTACTGACTATGCTGGCAGGGTGTACGGCTTACGATCGCACTAAGGATCAGTTTACGCAGCCCGTAGTAAAAGACGTTAAAAAAGGGATGACCCGTTCGCAGGTGGCTGCGATTGCCGGTAAACCTTCTTCTGAAGTGACCATGATTCATGCGAAAGGGACCTGCCAGACCTATATCCTGGGTCAACGTGATGGTAAGGCAGAAACCTACTTTGTCGCCCTGGATGATACCGGCCATGTGATTAACTCCGGCTATCAGACCTGTGCTGAATACGATACCGATCCGCAGGCACCTAAGGCGCAGTAACCCTGCTTGCCTGAGGATGTAAAAAACCGGCCCCCAGGGCCGGTTTTTTTATGCATCAGAAAATCTTATTTCTTTGCGCGAATTATTTACCCGAAATGTGAAGGGAGTCAACAAGCCAGGTCAATGAGAGACAATTTGAGTCTATCCAGAATTATCCCCTGTCTGTACCATTGCGTATACTCACTCCAACGATAAACAACAGTACGCAAGCTACCTGTCTGCTGGGACAGCGAGTCGAGTGATAGCGCGATGGCGGGTAGTCATACAAGAGGGAAATCACGATGGAAAAGAAACATATCTACCTGTTCTGCTCAGCGGGCATGTCAACCTCGCTTCTGGTTTCAAAAATGCGTGCGCAGGCTGAAAAGTATGAAGTCCCTGTGGTGATTGAAGCGTTCCCCGAGACGCTGGCGGGCGAAAAAGGTCAGAGAGCCGATGTCGTTTTACTGGGACCGCAAATCGCCTATATGTTGCCCGAAATTCAACGACTGTTACCGAATAAACCGGTCGAAGTGATCGACTCGGGGCTGTACGGCAAAATTGATGGTTTAGGTGTTCTTAAAGCTGCTGTGGCAGCCATTAAAAAAGCTGCTAATTAATTTTTATTTTTCCCGTCAAAGAGTTATTTCACACACAATACGCCGTAACATGCGTTACGGCATTTAAGGGTATTTTCCTATGAGTAAAGTCATCGCTTCACTTGAAAAGGTACTCCTTCCTTTTGCTGTTAAAATAGGAAAGCAGCCTCACGTTAATGCCATCAAAAACGGCTTTATTAAATTAATGCCGTTGACGCTGGCCGGGGCCATGTTCGTTTTAATTAACAACGTTTTTCTGAGCTTTGGTGAAGGTTCCTTCTTTTATTCATTAGGAATTCGGTTAGACGCTTCTACTATTGAAACCCTTAATGGTTTTAAAGCCATCGGCGGCAACGTCTATAACGGTACGTTGGGGATTATGTCGCTGATGGCACCTTTCTTTATTGGGATGGCACTGGCAGAAGAGCGTAAGGTGGATCCGCTGGCCGCCGGGTTATTATCCGTCGCCGCCTTTATGACCGTAACGCCATACAGCGTGGGTGAAGCCTATGCCGTCGGCGCCAACTGGCTGGGCGGGGCCAACATCATCTCCGGTATTGTTATCGGTCTGGTGGTGGCAGAGATGTTCACCTTTATTATCCGCCGCAACTGGGTTATCCGCCTGCCGGATAGCGTACCGGCTTCTGTTTCTCGTTCATTTTCCGCGTTGATTCCGGGCTTCATTATTCTCTCCATCATGGGGATTATCGCCTGGGCGCTCTCCCACTGGGGCACAAACTTCCACCAGATCATCATGGACTCTATCTCTACGCCGCTGGCGTCGATGGGTGGCGTGGTCGGTTGGGCGTATGTGATTTTCACCTCTCTGCTGTGGTTCTTTGGCGTGCATGGTTCACTGGCACTGGCCGCGCTGGACAGCGGAATTATGACCCCATGGGCACTGGAAAACGTTGCGCTTTACCAACAGTACGGCTCCGTTGACGCGGCGCTGGCAGCGGGTAAAACCTTCCATGTGTGGGCGAAGCCGATGCTTGACTCCTATATCTTCCTGGGCGGTACCGGGGCGACCTTGGGTCTGATCATCGCGGTCTTTATTGTCTCTCGCCGTGCTGACTACCGTCAGGTCGCGAAGCTGGCGCTGCCATCAGGCATCTTCCAGATTAACGAACCGATTCTGTTCGGTCTGCCAATCATCATGAACCCGGTAATGTTCATTCCGTTCATCCTGATTCAGCCGCTGCTGGCCGCTATCACCCTGACGGCGTATTACATGGGCATCATCCCACCGGTCACCAACATTGCGCCGTGGACCATGCCGGCGGGTCTGGGTGCCTTCTTCAACACCAACGGCAGCGTCGCGGCCTTCCTGCTGGCGATATTCAACCTCGGAGTTGCCACCCTGCTGTACATGCCGTTCGTGGCGATTGCCAACAAAGCCGCCACCATCATTGATGAAGAAGAGAGCGAAGAGGATATTGCCCTCTCACTGAAATTCTAAGATTGACCGGCGCGGGGAAACCCGCGCCAGCCACAAGGAGCTTAAACATGTTAGATTTGGATAGTATTGTCGCAGACGAAGGCGTTGAGAACGATCTCGAAGAAGTGGTGATGGGGCTTATCATCAACTCCGGGCAGGCCCGCAGCCTGGCCTATGGCGCACTGAAGCAGGCCAAGCAGGGGGATTTCGCCGCGGCAAAAACCATGATGGAACAGTCCCGCACGGCGCTTAACGAAGCGCATCTGGTGCAAACAAAGCTGATTGAAAGCGATCAGGGCGAAGGAAAGATGAAGGTCAGCCTGGTGCTGGTTCACGCGCAGGATCACCTGATGACCTCGATGCTGGCGCGTGAGCTGGTGTCGGAGCTCATTGAGCTTCACGAAAAGATGCAGTAAGTCAGACTGAGTAGCAGGAGGTCAGCACGATGGAAATCAAAACCGCGCTTGAACAGCAGCTGTTTAACGGCAAAAATTTTCACGTGGTTATCTACAACAAAACGGAGAGCGCCAGCGGTCTGCACCAGCATGACTACTACGAGTTCACGATTGTTCTGACCGGTCGCTACTACCAGGAGATCAACGGTAAGCGTGTCCTGCTTGAACGAGGGGATTTTGTCTTCCTGCCGATGGGGTCTTATCACCAGAGCTTTTACGAATTTGGTGCCACCCGTATTCTGAACGTGGGCGTCAGCAGACGATTCTTCGAGAAGCACTATCTGCCGCTGGTGCCGTTCTGCTTTGTGGCCTCTCAGGTCTATCGGGTCAAAAACGAGTTCATGACCTGGATTGAAACGGTTATCGCCTCGCTTAACTTCCGCGACAATGAATTTGATGAGTTTATTGAAACGGTGACCTTCTACGTGATGAACCGGCTGCGCCACCATCGGGAAGAGCAGCAGGTAACGGATGATATTCCACAGTGGCTGCGCAGCACCGTTGAGCTGATGCACGATAAAGGCCAGTTCAGCGAAAATGCGCTGGAAAATATGGTCTCCCTGTCGGGGAAATCCCAGGAATATCTGACCCGCGCGACGCAGCGCTATTATCGTAAAACGCCCGTGCAAATTATTAATGAAATCCGCATTAATTTTGCTAAAAAACAGCTGGAAATTACCAACTATTCTGTCACCGATATTGCATACGAGTCAGGATACAGCAGCCCCAGCCTGTTTATTAAAACCTTTAAGAAATTGACGTCATTCACACCGAACAGTTACCGGAAAAATTTAACGGTAATTAATTAACTGTCGGCGGATTACCCGCCACGAATATTGCTTTAATGGCTTGCCCAAATAGCGGGAAGAGCACGCTATACCTTGCAGGCGATTAACCTGATACGCTAAGGGAGATATTATGCAGAAGAAATTAAAAGTCGTAACCATTGGTGGCGGCAGCAGCTATACCCCGGAATTACTGGAAGGCTTTCTTAAACGTTATCATGAATTACCGGTCAGCGAATTATGGCTGGTGGACGTTGAGGAAGGTCAGGAAAAGCTGAATATTATTTTCGACCTGTGCAAGCGCATGGTGGAAAAAGCCGGCGTGCCTCTGACCGTGCATAAAACCCTGGACCGTCGTCTGGCGCTGAAAGATGCGGATTTCGTGACTACCCAGCTGCGCGTCGGCCAGCTGAAAGCGCGTGAGCTGGACGAGCGTATTCCCCTGAGCCATGGCTATCTGGGGCAGGAGACCAACGGCGCGGGCGGCCTTTTTAAAGGCCTGCGTACCATCCCGGTCATTTTCGACATCGTCAAAGACGTGCAGGAGATCTGCCCGAACGCGTGGGTGATTAACTTCACCAACCCGGCCGGGATGGTGACCGAGGCGGTCTATCGGCATACGAACTTCAAACGTTTTATCGGCGTCTGTAATATTCCGATCGGCATGAAGATGTTCATCCGCGACGTGCTGGAGCTGACCGACAGCGACGACCTCTCCATCGATTTGTTCGGCCTGAACCACATGGTGTTCATTAAAGACGTTATCGTGAACGGTAAATCGCGGTTTGCCGAACTGCTGGACGGCGTGGCTTCCGGTCGCCTGACGGCGGCATCGGTGAAAAACATCTTTGACCTGCCGTTCAGCGAAGGGTTGATCCGCTCGCTGAATCTGCTGCCTTGCTCGTATTTGCTTTACTACTTCAAGCAGAAAGAGATGCTGGCCATCGAAATGGGCGAGTACTATAAGGGCGGCGCGCGTGCGCAGATCGTTCAGAAGGTCGAGAAGCAGCTGTTCGATTTGTATAAAGATCCGAACCTGAACGTCAAACCGAAAGAGCTGGAGCAGCGCGGCGGGGCCTACTACTCCGATGCGGCGTGCGAAGTGATCAACGCCATCTACAACGACAAGCAGGCGGAGCACTATGTGAATGTGCCGCATCATGGCCATATCGACAATATTCCGGCTGACTGGGCGGTTGAGATGACCTGCATCCTAGGACGCGATGGTGCTAAACCGCATCCCCGTATCACCCGCTTCGATGACAAGGTCATGGGCCTGATTCATACCATCAAAGGCTTTGAAGTGGCAGCAAGCAATGCGGCGCTAAGCGGCGAACTCAATGACGTGCTGCTGGCGTTGAACCTTAGCCCGCTGGTGCATTCCGACCGCGACGCGGAGCAGCTGGCCAGCGAGATGATCCTGGCGCATGAGAAATGGTTGCCAAACTTTGCCGCTACGATCGAGAAGCTGAAGTTCAAACAGCAATAAGAGGACGCACAATGGAAAACCTGCTGATCGTTAATGCTGATGATTTTGGCCTCTCGAAAGGCCAGAACTACGGCATTATTGAAGCCTGTCGCCGGGGTGTGGTGACCTCTACCACGGCGCTGGTTAATGGTGAGGCGGTTGAACACGCGGCGCAGCTGAGCCGCGAGGTGCCTGAGCTGGGCGTCGGCATGCATTTTGTACTGACGCTCGGGATGCCGCTTTCTCCAATGCCGGGCCTGACGCGCGACGGCCAGCTGGGCAAATGGATTTGGGAACTGGCGGAGCAGGGTGCTCTGCCGCTCGAAGAGATTGCCCGCGAGCTGGAGAGTCAGTTCAACCGCTTTGTTGATGTGTTTGGTAGGGCGCCGACGCACATCGATAGCCATCACCACGTGCATATGATCCCGGCGATTTTCCCGATTGTCGCTGATTTCGCAAAGCGCAACGGCGTCGCGATGCGCGTGGATCGGGAGGTGCGCGGATTGCCGGACTGCGCTGTCACCACCACAGAGGGGTTCAGCAGCGCATTTTACGGAGAAGAGATCAGCGACGCGCTGTTCCTGACGGTGCTGGATGATTCCGCCGCGCGAGGGGAACGGTCGCTGGAGGTCATGGCGCATCCTGCTTTTGTCGATCATACCGTGCATAAAAGCGCCTACTGCTGGCCGCGCCTGGCGGAGCTGGATGTCCTGACGTCGCCGTCGTTGAAATACGCGATTGCCGAGCGAGGGTATCGTTTGGGGACGTTCGGGGATCTTTGAAATAAAGCCCGGTGGCGGCTTTGCCTTACCGGGCCTACAAAACCAATCGAATGTAGGCCGGGTAAGCGCAAGCGCCACCCGGCTTTTTTACGCCGGTATCTGGTCAATCTTGCTGCTTCGCGACCAGACTCGGTGCGCGGCGAGCAAATCAAACAGCTTCGTCATAAAGGCATCGTCAACGTTATCTCCCTCGACAATGCCGTCCTCACCCTGATCGGCTACCTTCAGCTGCGCCTTAAACTGTCGCGCGTCGCCGGACAGCGCGATCGGCTTCAGGTGCTTATAGGCTTCCAGCAGATAATAGACGGCGTCGCCGTTGGTCAGCAGGCTGGCAATATCCCCGCCCGGCACAATTACCGCATCGACGGTCAGCGATGGCGCACCGGCAAAGGTCGCCGCGACCGGCAGCACAGAACCATCGTCGGCCGTCACTTCACCCATGCGGGAATAGAGCAGTTTGGCATGCACGCCCTGGGTTTTAAGCGCCTGCATAATTCCCAGCACGTCGCTGGCGCGGGTTTTGTCGTTCAGCAGAACGGCGACCACGCGGCCTTTAATCGAGCCGCCCGGCACCGCATACAGGCTCAGAGACGGATCTTTCTTCACCCCGTTAACCTCTTTCGGCGGGGCAAGATTGCGCTGCTCGTCGGTCAGCGTAATGCCCAGGTTATCCGCAACGCTCTGGGCTAGCTGAATATCAATATGCGCCAGCTGATCGACTACCCGCTCGCGGATGTAGGTGCGCACCACTTTACTCAGCTCAAAGCTGAAGCCGCCGATGATGTGCTGTTGCTCAATCGGCGTCTGGCTGTTCCAGAACAGGCGAGGGTGGGCGTAATATTCGCCGAACGAGGGGCTACGCTCGCGAATTTTGTTGCCATCGATACGCTCCTGGTACGATTCGAAGCCACCGCGTTTCGGCCCGGGAGGGGTTTCACGCGGCCAGTTATCGTTGATGGAGTTCGGCTCATAGTTAGCCGGATTGGTATCAATATCCTGACGGTGCATACCGTCGCGCTGGAAGTTGTGGTACGGGCATGTTGGGCGGTTAATCGGAATTTCGTGGAAGTTCGGCCCGCCAAGACGGCTGATCTGCGTATCGGTATAGGAGAACAGGCGACCCTGCAAAAGCGGATCGTTGGTGAAGTCCATTCCCGGCACGATATGCCCCGGGTGGAACGCGGCCTGCTCGTTTTCGGCAAAGAAGTTATCCGGGTTGCGGTTGAGCACCATTTTACCTACCAGCTGCACCGGTACCAGCTCTTCAGGGATCAGCTTCGTCGGGTCCAGAAGATCGAAATCGAACTTAAATTCGTCCTCTTCCGGAATGAGCTGCAGACCCAGCTCGTACTCCGGGAAGTCGCCCGCTTCAATGGACTCCCACAGCTCGCGGCGATGGAAGTCTGGATCGCGCCCGGTCAGCTTCTGCGCCTCGTCCCATACCAGCGAGGCTTTACCCGCCACCGGCTTCCAGTGGAAACGGACAAACGTGGCTTTCCCCTCGGCGTTGATCATCCGGAAGGTGTGGATGCCAAACCCTTCCATAGTGCGGTAGCTGCGGGGGATGCCTCGGTCTGACATCGCCCACATCACGTTGTGTAAGGTTTCAGGCTGCAGGGAGACATAGTCCCAGAAGGTGTCGTGCGCGCTTTGTCCCTGCGGTATGGCCCAGTGGGGCTCCGGTTTTACCGCATGGACAAAGTCAGGAAATTTATGCGCATCCTGAATGAAGAACACCGGGGTGTTGTTGCCGACCAGATCGAAAATCCCCTCTTCGGTATAAAATTTGGTGGCAAAGCCGCGGATATCCCGGACGGTATCTGCCGACCCCGCACCGCCCTGCACGGTGGAGAAACGCACAAACACCGGGGTGATTTTATCCGGGTCGGAGAGGAAATCCGCTTTAGTGATCGCTTTCAGACTCTTATAGGGCTGGAAGTAGCCGTGCGCAGCGGAACCGCGCGCGTGGACGATACGTTCCGGTATCCGCTCGTGGTCGAAGTGGGTAATTTTTTCCCGCAGGATAAAGTCTTCCAGCAGGGTAGGCCCGCGCGCGCCTGCGCGAAGGGAGTTCTGATCGTCAGCAATGCGTACGCCCTGATTGGTGGTGAGCGCAAAACCTTCGCCGCCTTTACGGTGTGGCTCAAGAGATTTCAGCTTCTCGTTTCCCGTATCCGGCGATTTCATGCTTCCCGGTGCGGTAGGCTGTTCTCCCGGCGCGGAAGGGCCAGGCGAGGGGCGGTGAGAGCCGTCAGCAGGGGCGAGAGAGTCCATACCCGGTTGAGATTCTTCAGTGCCATGAATCGGTGATTGATGTGTTTTATCTTTGTTCGACATTGCACGCTTCTCCTTTATCCATTGCTAAAAACCCTATTAAGGATAGAACAATGTCGCGACATGGTTCGCGAACTAAGAGTTTTCATATGACGTGATTAACGAAAGGAGCCCTCTCACCCACTCGGGGCGCGACGGAAGGCAGCAGGATCGGCTATCATAGAGTTTTCCTGCTTCAAGAATTTGCTTTAGTGAACCAGTCGCTTATGAAACCTCTTCGTCAACAAAACCGCCAGGTAATTAGCTATGTGCCCCGCGTTGAGCCCGCGCCGCCTGACCATGCCCTGAAAGTGGAGGGTTTTCGCGATGTCTGGCTGCTGCGGGGGAAATACGTGGCCTTTGTGCTGATCGGCGAACATTTCCGTCGCTCACCCACCTTTACGGTGCCGGAGTCAGCGCAGCGATGGGCGATGCAGATCCGCCAGGATGAAGAGGTTGAGGAATAACAGCCATAAAAAAACCGCCATCAGGCGGTTTTTTTATTTCAGACGGTGATTAACGGTGCGCCAGCTCGGCGTCGTCTTCACTTTCCAGAATCGTTTTGTCGGTCTGCTTCAGCCACTGGCTGGTCAGCGTGCCGGCGGTCATGGAGCCGCTCACGTTCAGCGCGGTACGACCCATGTCGATCAGCGGTTCAACGGAGATCAGCAGGGCGACCAGCGTCACGGGCAGACCCAGCGCAGGCAGCACAATCAGCGCGGCGAAGGTTGCGCCACCGCCAACACCCGCAACGCCTGCGGAGCTTACGGTAACAATCCCGACCAGCGTGGCGATCCAGACCGGATCAAGTGGGTTGATGCCGACTGTAGGAGCAACCATCACCGCCAGCATCGCCGGGTAAAGACCCGCACATCCGTTCTGACCAATGGTAGCACCAAAGGAGGCAGAGAAGCTGGCGATGGATTCAGGCACGCCCAGACGACGGGTCTGCGCTTCCACGTTCAGCGGGATAGACGCGGCGCTGGAGCGGCTGGTGAAGGCAAAGGTCAGTACCGGCCAGACTTTACGGAAGTACTTCAGCGGGCTGACGCCGTTCACGCCCAGCAGGATGCCGTGCACCACGAACATAATGCCCAGGCCCAGATAAGAGGCGACAACGAAGCTGCCCAGCTTAATGATGTCCTGCAGGTTAGAGCCGGCAACCACTTTGGTCATCAGCGCCAGCACGCCGTAGGGGGTGAGCTGCATGACCAGACGAACCAGCTTCATCACCCAGCTTTGCAGGGTGTCAATCGCGGTCAGCACGCGTTCGCCTTTTGGCGCGTCGTCTTTCAGCAGCTTCAGCGCCGCTACGCCCAGGAACGCGGCGAAAATAACCACGCTGATGATCGAGGTTGGGCTCGCACCGGTCAGGTCTGCAAACGGGTTCTTCGGAATGAAGGAGAGCACCATCTGCGGCACGGTCAGGTCAGCCACTTTTCCAACGTAGTTGGTCTGAATCGCGGTCAGACGCGCCGTTTCAGCGGTACCCTGAACCAGACCTTCTGCGGTCAGGCCAAACAGGTTAGTGACCAGCACACCCACCAGCGCGGCAATCAGCGTGGTGAACAGCAGCGTACCAATGGTCAGGAAGCTGATTTTTCCCAACTGGGTCGCGTTATGCAGGCGGGCAACGGCGCTCAGAATAGAGGCGAACACCAGCGGCATAACGATCATCTGCAGCAGCTGGACATAGCCGTTACCGACGATGTTGAACCACTGAATGGAATCTTTAAGAACTGGATTATCGGAGCCATAAATTGCCTGTAATGCCAGACCAAATACGACACCCATGGCCAGACCAACCAGCACCTTTTTCGCCAGGCTCCACTGTTTGTGGCGCGCCTGCGCGAGAAGCAACAGCAATACAGCGAACACAACGACGTTCGCGATGAGTGGAAAATTCATCCCCGTTCTCCTGATTTATTATCGGGTCGGTTTTTACCGATCCTGTTGGCGGAAGGTTAGCAGAAGTGTGATGTAGCGCTTATATCCAAATGGAATTGGTTATGACAAATGGGATAATTTTGTTGGTTTACTGTTCAATCTGGTGATGAATAAAGCGATTGAACTGAAATTGCAGCGAATTAATCATCTGGGATGACCAGCGGACTGCACTGTTTTCGGGCAACGTTTGCGGCATCCAGACGGCGTAAGCAAACAGCGCCATGCACAATACCCGCTCAAGCTGGTTACCTTTTTGCGGCGCCAGGATGGGAAAACGGAAACGCCAGCGGCAGGGCCAAAGTAGCGGCACGCCCGCAGGCGTCAGCATATCGGCAAGGATATGGCTTAAATAGCCCAGCACCATCCCCTGAATGGCATCAGCGGGGACTATCCAGCTTTCAGGCACTTTTAAATAGAAAAGCGTCAGCAGGCCAAACACGGCCAGCAGGCTGTGCGTAAACCCCCGGTGGCCGAACGCGCGGGCGATGGGTTTAGATACCCACTTCAGGCGCTGTCCGAGGAAGGACTTGGGGTGGTCGATGTCGGGCAGCAGACAGGTCAATACGGCGGAAGGAACAATATGCCACCAGTCCCCCTGTGCCAGCACGGGGGTGAGCTCAGCGTTTTTGGCAAATACCGCGCACGCGATTGAAAAAAGCAGGTGGCCTTCCGCCGTCATGATAAAACCCACAAAACTGTCAATTCATACAGTATAGGGTTTTTATACAGTAGGCGGAAGAGGTGACGGTGTAACTGTTTGTCACAAACCGGAGGAGGGCGTTAACCGCCCTGCAGATGATGCGCCGTGAGTTCTGCCAGTGAATTTAGCTTCACATCGGCGAGGGCAAACCGGGGATCGTGGCGGCCTTCTTCCGCAGGCACCACAATGGAGCGCATCCGCGCGGCTTTAGAGGCGACCATGCCGTTAACGGAGTCTTCCAGCGCAACGCAGTTGAGGGGATCCAGGCCGAGCTTAGCGGCGCAGTCCAGATAGACCTGCGGGTGCGGCTTGCTGTAAGGCAATTTTTCAGCGGACGCCAGCGCGTCGAAACTGTCGCGCAGTTCAAACATGACGAGCACTTTTTCCAGCATATGCAGCGGTGAAGCCGAGGCCAGTCCGACCTTCAGCCCCTGGGCTTTACACAGCGCGACGGCCTCACGTACGCCGGGCAGCAGTGGTCTATTCTCTTCCACCAGCGAAATGGCGCGGCTGATAATGCGCGCGGTCACTTCATCACGACTTGGACCCACCCACGGCTGTTGGGCAAACCACAGGTCAACCACCATGTCGATGCGCAGGCCCAGCGTATCGGGTAGTTCATTACGGCGGCTGATATCCACACCCAGGCTGGCCATAACGTCCAGTTCGGCGCGATCCCACAGCGGTTCGGAATCGATCAGTAATCCATCCATGTCAAAAATTGCGGCAAGAATTTGGCGCGGTGTCGACATCACAACGTCTCCTTATCCAGGGTGTACGACAGACGATAAGTGCTAAGCACAATCTGCAATTTAGCATATTGCTTTTAAAGAGCGGGCGAAATTGATGACCAGCAGGTAGACTTAGGCACAAATAACGCGTCTTTATGAAGAGGAACTGATGACGTATCAACAAGCTGGACGCATTGCGGTCTTAAAACGTATTGCAGGCTGGGTGATTTTTATTCCTGCCGTCATTTCTACGCTGATTTCTGTACTCAAATTTATGTACGACCACAGCGAAAAACAGCCGGGTATCAATGCGGTAATGCTTGATTTTGCGCATGTTATGATTGAGATGATGCGTTTCAATACGCCATTTTTGAATGTCTTCTGGTTCAACTCACCCACCCCGGATTTTCATCAACAGCTGAATATCGGCTTTTGGGTGATATACGCCCTGATCTTTGTCGCGCTGGCACTGCAGGCCTCTGGGGCGCGAATGAGCCGTCAGACGCGCTTTTTACGTGAAGGCGTTGAGGATCAGTTGATTCTGGAGCAGGCTAAAGGCCCGGAAGGCATGAGTCGGGAGCAGATTGAATCCCGCATTGTTGTGCCGCGTCACACCATTTTCCTGCAAATTTTCCCGCTCTATATTCTTCCCGTGATTATCATTGTGGCGGGATATTTCTTCTTCTCACTGCTCGGTTTTCTGTAAGCGACACGGGTGGCTGCATAGCCACCCGTTCGCGTCTCAGGCGGCAAGCATACGCTCAAGTGCCCGCTGCGCGTTAACAAGGTGTTCTCCGCCAAAAAGAATGGCTCGGTTCATCAGGGTATAAAGCTGATACACCGGCTGGCGGTCGAGGAAACCGGGCGGCAGGGGGGAAACAGACTGGTATCCGTCATATATTTGCGGCGGCTGCTCCGGATGAAGCGGCAGCATGGCAAGATCGCACTCTCTGTCACCCCAGTAGCAGGCCGGGTCGAAGATGTAGGGGCCGTTTGGACCCAGCGCGCAGTTATCGGACCATAAGTCGCCGTGAAGCAGAGACGCCTGAGGCTGGTGGGAGGCCAGACGCTGCTGAACATGCTCGACGATGGCATCAATATTGCCAAATTCCAGCCCTTTCTCGGCGGCAAGCTCAAGCTGCCAGCCAATGCGCTGCTCGGCAAAAAAAGTCGACCAGCGACGCTGCCAGGCATTGGGTTGTGGCGTGGTGGAGAGGTCGTTGTCAAAATCGAGCCCAAACTGCGGCTGGTCGCTCCACTGATGGAGGCGCGCTAGCTGCTGGCCAAGAATGAATGCATTATGCGCATCCAGAGGACGGGCGGGGAGGTACTCCATCACCAGGAAACTGTAATCGCGGTCGCTACCTACGGCCAGAACCTGTGGGACCGTCACCGTTTTACTGCGCGACAACAGCTCCAGCTGATCGGCTTCGGCGGTAAATATCGGAAGCAGCTCTCGTTCATCGCATTTAACGAAAAGATCGCGCCCTGCGTAGCGTAAATGCCACGCGGCGTGGATCTCACCGCCTGGCAGTTCGTTACGCAGTTCAATTTCACCTTCACCCAGCTGCTCACGTAAAAGATGACTGATAGCCTGCCACATGTTCACTCTCCCATGTTGTCTGCCAGATCATAAAGTTAGCGCATAATTGCGGTAAAAAAATACGAACTAACGCACACCTGAGCGGTTTAAATTCATGCAGCGCACTTATTGTTCTTTTTTTCGCCAGTTTTCCCATGTATCCACGTTAATTTCGCTAGGCTTGTCGGTCACGCTCTCCACCAGACTGGCGGCCAGCGCTTGAACCTCTTCCTGACTAAGGGCGCCGATCAGACCAAATGTCAGGGTGCCTAAATCATGAATATTGCCCTCGTCATCCGTCAGCGTGAGGAGAAAATTAGCCCGGGTAAACGCATTGTTGAGCTCATTCAGCTCGGTCAGCGATGCCTCATGAAGGTTGATGGACACGACGTAGCGTGTGATGTCACCACTGCTCATAATTCACCTCATTGTTATCATGGAAGTTTTCTTAGCATAGTCGATAGTTTGCGTTTGGCGACTCGGTGATGACATTCCCCTCCGTAAAGACGAAGGGGAACAGGCGTTAATTTCGGGACAGGTAATCGACGATTTTTTGCGTATCGGCAAGTGAACAGAGACGTGTGCCCTGGTTGATGGTGGCGGCGCTACCCGCCGCTACGCCGTAGCGTGTCATTTCGAGCAGAGACGCGCCCTGCGCCAGTTTGAGCGTCATCGCGCCCACCATGCTGTCACCCGCGCCAACCGTGCTCTGACTCTTCATCGGCGGCGGAACAACCTGAACGGATGACGATTCATCAACTGCAAGCGCCCCCTGAGGGCCAAGGGAAACCACCACGCGCCGCGCTTTGCCGCTGCGCACCAGCTCCTGCGCGGCGGTGCGAACATCGTCAGGCTGCGTCAGTTCGCGGTTGACCAGCGCGCTTAACTCTTTCTGGTTGGGTTTGACCAGTTCAAGATTGCCCGGCACCAGTGCCGCCTGCAGGGCCTCACCGCTGCTGTCAACGATGCAGCGGATACCGCGTTGCTGTGCAGCCTGAATCAGCGCCGTCAATTTTTCCGTGCTGACGCCAGGCGGCAGGCTGCCGCTTACCACCAGCAGCGCGCCGCTTTCTATCGTCAGCACTTTCTCTTCAAGCTGACGAAACTCGTCATCGGTAAGTTTCGCGCCCGGCATGACAAAACGGTACTGTTCGCCGCTGGATCCCACGTGGACATGCAGGTTTTGCCGCGTCCAGTCTTTCGCCTCGACGGTGTCTACGGCCACCTGTTCATCGGCCAGCAGAGAGACCAGGTGTTCACCGGTAGCACCACCTGCGGGAAAAATGGCCGTGGCTTTGCCGCCGAGATGGGTAATGGCGCGTGCCACGTTGATCCCGCCGCCGCCAGGCTCAAAGACCGGGGCGCTACAGCGCAATTTACCTTCCGGGTAAATCTGCGGCGTCAGGGTGGCGGAATCAAGGGAAGGGGAGAGCGTCAGGGTGTAGATAGAAACCATCATTACCTCCTTTTAGCATGGGTTCCTTTTAGTCTGGCACCATTTGTCAGGAAGGCAATGTAAATAACAGTATGATTTTAAATATGAATACTGAATAAAAGTCAGGCCGGAGATATATAAAATAAAACGCTTTTTGAGATCGTTCTTATTCAAAAAATGAAATAAGAAAACATTGCTATGTTATTTGCGGCTTTTTATAATTTGTTACCTTTCTCTGGACGCCTTGTCATTGATCCTCAAGAAAGATTCCGGGACCGTGTGGTCTCTTTTTTTGTTGTACGGACTCCTTAATAAAATGAAGCTTTTAAAGACAGTGCCCGCTGCACTGATGCTGGCGGGTGGCGTGTTTGCGGCTATGAACGCGACCGCCGATGATTCCGTTTTTACTGTCATGGACGATCCATCCACCGCGAAAAAACCGTTTGAAGGTAACCTGAATGCTGGGTACCTGGCACAATCCGGTAACACGAAAAGCTCTTCTCTGACGGCGGACAGTACGCTCACATGGTACGGTAATACTACCGCCTGGTCTCTGTGGGGTAATGCCAGCAACACTTCCGCTAACGACGAACGCTCTTCCGAGAAATATGCGGTAGGCGGACGTAGCCGTTACAACATGACCGACTATGACTATCTGTTTGGTCAGGGGAGCTGGTTAACTGACCGTTACAACGGTTATCGCCAGCGCGATGTCTTCACCGCCGGTTATGGTCGTCAGTTCCTGAACGGACCGGTGCACAGCTTCCGTTTTGAATTCGGTCCGGGTGTGCGTTATGACGAATACACCAATGGCGATACCAAAACTCAACCGCTCGGTTACGCTTCCGGTACCTATGCCTGGCAGATGACTGACAACACCAAATTTACCCAGGGTGTTTCTGTATTTGGTGCCGACGATACGACGTTGAACTCTGAGACGGCGCTTAACGTGGCTATCAACGAACACTTTGGTCTGAAACTCGCCTACAACGTGACCTGGAACTCTTCACCACCAGAATCTGCGCCGGATCATACCGACCGCAGAACCACGGTTTCACTGGGTTATAGAATGTAATAAAAGCGGGCCGATGATGATGTCGGCCCGTTTATTGTCTGTGACTTTTTGATGTCCCTTCTGATGACCTGCATTCGCCCCTAGCCCCAAATCATTGCCGCCCAACGGAGTAGCAGCATTGCGCCGCAGATGGCAATCAACACCAGCACCATTTTCCAGTGTTTTACGGCAAATCGTTTTGTTGGCATAACCTAATCCTTGTTCGTTAATATCCACAGTCTACCAAACAGGGCCGAAATATGCCCCTTTTCAGGATCGATTGGGTTATGCCAGCGAAGGGTCTGGCTCAGAACCAGTGGAATCGTTCGGCGAGAATCAACAATAAACCTGTGGCGGAAAGGATGTTCAATATCACAACCGTTCTACTGGATACGTTCATGGTATGCACCTTTGGGTTTAAGGACCTGTTCAAGAGTAGCCCAGCATCATCGAAATGCGAGCGCAGGGGAGAAGCAACCTGCAAATTCGTGCGAAAGTGTCAGCCCATCAATCTGGCCGCAGAGGGTGCAATCTCCTTTCTGTTAGTGTTAACATTACGTCGCTTGCCGTAAATCCGAATTAATCTGAATTCGGCAGGTGAATGATGACGAACCAATTTGACGATTGTTGGTCAGATGGTGTCGTAATCTATTGTCAAATCACGATTATTTTCTTTGTATATGCTCTTATGTGTGGGGCATCACTGCAAATAAGGATATAAAATGCCTGTAATTACTCTTCCTGATGGCAGCCAACGCCATTTCGACCGTGCTGTTAGCCCAATGGATGTTGCCCTGGACATTGGTCCTGGTCTCGCGAAAGCGACTATTGCTGGCCGTGTTAACGGTGAGCTGGTGGATGCCTCCGACCTGATTGAAAACGATGCGACGCTTGCCATCATCACCGCGAAAGACGAAGAAGGTCTGGAGATCATTCGTCACTCCTGCGCGCACCTGTTAGGTCATGCCATCAAGCAGCTGTGGCCGAACACCAAAATGGCGATCGGTCCGGTTATCGACAATGGTTTCTACTACGACGTTGACCTTGACCATACTCTGACTCAGGAAGATATCGACGCGCTCGAAAAACGTATGCACGAGCTCGCCGAAACGAACTATGACGTCATCAAGAAGAAAGTCAGCTGGCACGAAGCGCGTGAAACCTTCGTGAAGCGCGGCGAGAGCTATAAAGTCTCTATTCTTGACGAAAATATTTCCCATGATGACAAGCCTGGCTTGTACCATCACGAAGAATACGTCGACATGTGCCGTGGACCGCACGTGCCGAACATGCGCTTCTGTCATCACTTTAAGCTGATGAAGATCGCCGGCGCCTACTGGCGTGGCGACAGCAACAACAAGATGTTGCAGCGTATCTATGGTACCGCGTGGGCCGATAAAAAAGCCCTGAACGCGTACCTGCTGCGTCTGGAAGAGGCGGCGAAGCGTGACCATCGTAAAATCGGCAAGCAGCTTGACCTGTACCACATGCAGGAAGAAGCGCCGGGTATGGTGTTCTGGCATAACGATGGCTGGACCATTTTCCGTGAGCTGGAAACGTTCGTACGCTCCAAGCTGAAAGAGTACCAGTATCAGGAAGTAAAAGGCCCGTTCATGATGGACCGTGTGCTGTGGGAAAAAACCGGCCACTGGGACAACTACAAAGATGCGATGTTCACCACCTCGTCTGAGAACCGTGAATACTGCATCAAGCCAATGAACTGCCCGGGTCACGTTCAGATCTTTAACCAGGGTCTAAAATCCTACCGCGACCTGCCGCTGCGTATGGCGGAGTTCGGTAGCTGCCACCGTAACGAACCATCAGGTGCGCTGCACGGCCTGATGCGTGTGCGTGGCTTTACTCAGGATGATGCGCATATCTTCTGTACTGAAGATCAGGTCCGTGACGAAGTTAACGCCTGTATTCGTATGGTCTACGATATGTACAGCACCTTTGGCTTCGAGAAGATCGTGGTCAAACTCTCAACGCGTCCGGAAAAACGTATCGGCAGCGATGAGACCTGGGATCGCGCAGAAGCGGATCTCGCCGTGGCGCTGGAAGAGAACGGCATTCCGTTCGAATACCAGCTGGGTGAGGGCGCATTCTACGGTCCGAAAATTGAATTTACCCTGTATGACTGCCTCGATCGCGCATGGCAGTGCGGTACTGTACAGCTGGACTTCTCCCTGCCGCAGCGTTTAAGCGCCTCTTATGTTGGCGAAGACAACGAACGTCAGGTACCAGTAATGATTCACCGTGCTATTCTCGGTTCTCTGGAGCGCTTCATCGGCATCCTGACCGAAGAGTTCGCTGGCTTCTTCCCAACCTGGCTTGCGCCAGTGCAGGTCGTGGTGATGAACATTACCGATTCTCAGGCGGATTACGTTAAAGAATTGACGCAGAAACTACAAAATGCGGGCATTCGCGTAAAAGCAGACTTGAGAAATGAGAAGATTGGCTTTAAAATCCGCGAGCACACTTTACGTCGTGTCCCGTATATGTTGGTCTGTGGTGATAAAGAGGTGGAAGCAGGCAAAGTTGCCGTTCGCACCCGCCGTGGTAAAGACCTGGGCAGCCTGGACGTAAGTGAAGTGATTGAGAAGCTGCAACAAGAGATTCGCAGCCGCAGTCTTCAACAACTGGAGGAATAAGGTATTAAAGGCGGAAAACGAGTTCAAACGGCACGTCCGAATCGTATCAATGGCGAGATTCGCGCCCAGGAAGTTCGCTTAACAGATCTTGAAGGTGAACCACTGGGGATTGTGAGTCTGAGAGAAGCGATCGAAAAAGCTGAAGAAGCTGGAGTAGATTTAGTTGAAATCAGCCCTAACGCCGAACCGCCAGTTTGTCGTATCATGGACTACGGCAAGTTCCTTTATGAAAAGAGTAAGTCTTCTAAGGAACAGAAGAAGAAGCAAAAAGTTATCCAGGTTAAGGAAATCAAATTCCGTCCTGGTACCGACGATGGCGATTATCAGGTAAAACTCCGCAGCCTGATTCGCTTTCTGGAAGATGGCGATAAGGCCAAGATCACACTGCGTTTCCGTGGTCGTGAGATGGCCCACCAACAGATTGGTATGGAAGTGCTTAACCGCGTCCGTGACGATCTGAGTGAACTGGCAGTAGTCGAATCCTTCCCTACGAAGATCGAAGGCCGCCAGATGATCATGGTGCTCGCTCCTAAGAAGAAACAGTAAGGCCTTCAAGCAGCAAAATCTGTGGAGCCTTCGGGTTTCATAGGTTTTGTTCGCCTATGTTTCGTTTATTTAACAATGCGAAGTGGAAGTTATTAAGATGCCAAAAATTAAGACCGTACGCGGTGCTGCTAAGCGCTTCAAAAAAACCGGTGGTGGTGGATTTAAGCGTAAGCACGCAAACCTGCGTCATATTCTGACCAAAAAATCTACTAAGCGTAAACGTCACCTGCGTCCAAAAGGCCTCGTTTCTAAAGGCGATCTGGGTCTGGTTATCGCGTGCCTGCCGTACGCATAAGCCGTTAACGTTTAATTTTTTACTAAGAATATAGATACAGGAGAGCACATATGGCTCGCGTAAAACGTGGTGTAATTGCACGTGCACGTCACAAGAAAATTTTGAAACAAGCTAAAGGCTACTACGGTGCGCGTTCACGCGTTTACCGCGTTGCCTTCCAGGCTGTTATCAAAGCAGGTCAGTACGCTTACCGTGACCGTCGTCAGCGTAAGCGTCAGTTCCGTCAACTGTGGATTGCGCGTATCAACGCAGCAGCACGTCAGAACGGTATTTCTTACAGCAAATTCATCAACGGCCTGAAAAAAGCCTCTGTTGAAATCGACCGTAAGATCCTGGCTGACATCGCAGTATTCGACAAAGTAGCGTTCACCGCTCTGGTCGAAAAAGCGAAAGCAGCACTGGCATAAGCCAGTTGAGAGAGGGGGCCTGGCTCCCTCTTTTCATATAACCCTGTAAGAAGATTGACATTTACCCGTGCAGGCTTTTCAATAAGGTCTTAACGGTTTTTACCAGACAAGGTAACGCAAGCATGAATGCTGCTATTTTCCGCTTCTTCTTTTACTTTAGCACCTGATTTCAGGAGGCTAGCGCGTGAAAGATGAAACGAAAAACAGCGCCAGATAAGCCTCCCGATGGAGGCTTTTTTTGTGCCTGAATTTGAGAGAATAACTCCACCAAATCGGTGTCTGCACCGACATAATGAGGAAAATCATGTCACATCTCGCAGAGCTGGTTGCCAGTGCAACAGCCGCCATTAATCAGGCCTCAGATGTTGCCGCGTTAGACAATGTCCGCGTCGAATATCTTGGGAAGAAAGGGCACCTGACCCTTCAGATGACAACCCTGCGTGAGCTGCCGCCAGAAGAACGTCCGGCAGCGGGAGCGGTGATTAACGAAGCCAAGGAGCAGGTACAGCAGGCGCTTAACGCACGTAAAGCCGAGCTGGAAAGCGCTGTGCTGAATGCGCGTCTGGCCGCAGAGACGATCGACGTCTCTCTGCCGGGTCGCCGCATCGAGAACGGCGGTCTGCACCCGGTTACCCGCACCATCGATCGCATTGAAAGTTTCTTCGGTGAGCTCGGCTTTACCGTGGCGACTGGCCCGGAAATCGAAGATGATTACCATAACTTCGACGCCCTGAACATTCCTGGCCATCATCCGGCACGCGCTGACCACGACACTTTCTGGTTCGACGCAACGCGTCTGCTGCGTACTCAGACCTCCGGCGTTCAGATCCGTACCATGAAGGAGCAAGAGCCACCAATCCGTATTATCGCGCCGGGCCGCGTCTATCGTAACGACTACGATCAGACCCACACCCCAATGTTCCACCAGATGGAAGGCCTGATTGTTGATAAAAACATCAGCTTCACCAACCTGAAGGGCACGCTGCACGATTTTCTGAACAACTTCTTTGAGGAAGATCTGCAGGTTCGTTTCCGTCCGTCCTACTTCCCGTTCACCGAACCGTCTGCGGAAGTTGACGTGATGGGCAAAAACGGCAAGTGGCTGGAAGTGCTGGGCTGCGGCATGGTGCATCCAAACGTGCTGCGCAACGTAGGTATCGATCCGGAAGTCTACTCCGGCTTTGCCTTCGGTATGGGCATGGAGCGTCTGACCATGCTGCGCTACGGTGTGACCGATTTACGGGCATTCTTCGAAAACGATCTGCGTTTCCTCAAACAGTTTAAATAAGGGCAGGACAGAACAATGAAATTCAGTGAACTGTGGTTACGCGAGTGGGTGAACACCACGCTGGACAGCGACGCGCTTTCTAACCAGATCACCATGGCGGGTCTGGAAGTAGACGGCGTTGAGCCGGTTTCCGGTGCCTTCAACGGCGTGGTCGTCGGCGAAGTGGTAGAGTGCGGCCAGCACCCTAACGCTGACAAACTGCGCGTGACAAAAGTGAACGTGGGCGGTGACCGTCTGCTGGATATCGTCTGCGGTGCGCCAAACTGCCGTCAGGGCCTGAAGGTGGCCGTGGCGACCGTCGGGGCGGTACTGCCGGGCGATTTCAAAATTAAAGCGGCTAAGCTGCGCGGCGAGCCGTCTGAAGGCATGCTGTGCTCCTTCTCCGAGCTGGGTATTTCCGACGATCACAACGGCATCATCGAGCTGCCGCTGGATGCGCCAATCGGCACCGATATCCGTGAATACCTGAAGCTTGACGACAACACTATTGAAATCAGCGTCACGCCAAACCGTGCCGACTGCTTAGGTATCATCGGCGTGGCGCGCGACGTGGCCGTGCTGAACCAGACCGAACTGAACGCGCCGGAGATCGCGCCGGTTGAAGCGACCATCAGTGACGTGCTGCCTATTCAGGTTGACGCTGCGGATGCCTGCCCGCGCTACCTCGGTCGCGTGGTGAAAGGCATCAACGTGAAAGCGCCAACTCCGCTGTGGATGAAAGAGAAGCTGCGCCGCTGCGGTATTCGCTCTATCGACGCCGTGGTCGACGTGACCAACTACGTCCTGCTGGAGCTGGGCCAGCCAATGCACGCGTTCGATAAAGATCGTATCGACGGCGGCATCGTTGTGCGCATGGCGAAAGAGGGCGAAACCCTGGTTCTGCTGGACGGCAGCGAAGCGAAACTGAACGCCGACACTTTGGTGATTGCTGACCACAGCAAGGCGCTGGCAATGGGCGGTATTTTCGGAGGCGAGCATTCGGGCGTCAACGACGAGACGCAAAACGTGCTGCTGGAATGTGCGTTCTTCAGCCCGCTCTCCATCACCGGTCGCGCACGCCGTCACGGCCTGCATACCGATGCCTCTCACCGCTACGAGCGCGGTGTTGACCCGGCGCTGCAGTATAAAGCGATGGAACGTGCGACCCGCCTGCTGATCGACATCTGCGGCGGTGAAGCGGGCCCGGTCATCGACGTCACCAACGAGGCGACGCTGCCGAAGCGTGCGACCATCACCCTGCGCCGCAGCAAGCTGGATCGTCTGATTGGTCACCACGTTGCCGATGCGCAGGTGACCGATATCCTGAAGCGTCTGGGCTGTGAAGTAACCGAAGGCCAGGACGAATGGAAAGCCGTTGCGCCGTCATGGCGTTTCGACATGGAAATTGAAGAAGATCTGGTGGAAGAAGTGGCCCGTGTTTATGGCTACAACAACATCCCTGACGAGCCTGTGCAGGCAGGTCTGGTGATGGGCACCCACCGTGAAGCCGACCTGTCCCTGAAGCGTGTGAAAACCATGCTGAACGACAAAGGCTACCAGGAAGTGATCACCTACAGCTTTGTTGATCCAAAACTGCAGCAACTGATCCATCCGGGCAAGGAAGCGCTGATCCTGCCAAGCCCAATCTCCAGCGAAATGTCCGCGATGCGTCTGTCCCTGTGGGCGGGCCTGCTGGGTACTATCGTTTATAACCAGAATCGTCAGCAAAACCGCGTGCGCATTTTCGAAAGCGGTTTGCGCTTTGTACCGGATAATCAGGCAAATTTAGGCATCCGTCAGGATCTCATGCTGGCCGGCGCCATCAGCGGTAACCGCTATGAAGAGCACTGGGACCTGGCAAAAGGGACGGTTGATTTCTACGATATGAAGGGCGATCTGGAAGCGATTCTGGATCTGACCGGTAAATTATCTGAAATTGAATTCCGCGCAGAAGCCATCCCGGCCCTGCATCCGGGCCAGAGCGCTGCCATCTATTTAGACGGCAAACGCGTTGGTTTTATTGGGGTTGTTCACCCTGAGCTGGAGCGTAAACTGGATCTGAACGGCCGTACCATCGTGTTCGAGCTGGAATGGAACCCGGTGGCTGACCGCGTGATTCCTCAGGCTCAGGACGTCTCCCGCTTCCCGGCAAACCGCCGTGATATCGCGGTTGTGGTCGCGGAAAATGTGCCTGCAGCAGATATTTTGGCCGAATGTAAGAAAGTTGGCGTAAATCAGGTAGTTGGCGTAAACTTATTTGACGTGTACCGCGGCAAGGGCGTAGCAGAAGGTTTCAAGAGCCTCGCTATTAGCCTTATCCTTCAGGATACCAGCCGTACACTCGAAGAAGAGGAGATTGCCGCTACCGTCGCCAAATGTGTAGAGGCATTAAAAGAGCGATTCCAGGCATCATTGAGGGATTGAACCTATGGCGCTTACAAAAGCTGAAATGTCAGAATATCTGTTTGATAAGCTTGGGCTTAGCAAACGGGATGCCAAAGAGCTGGTAGAGCTGTTTTTCGAAGAGATCCGTCGTGCTCTGGAAAATGGTGAGCAGGTAAAACTCTCCGGTTTTGGCAATTTTGATTTGCGAGACAAAAACCAACGTCCGGGCCGCAACCCGAAGACGGGGGAAGATATTCCCATTACAGCCCGCCGCGTGGTGACCTTCAGACCCGGCCAGAAGTTAAAAAGCCGTGTCGAAAACGCAACGCCTAAAGCAGAGTAATATGAACTAACTAAAAAGGCCGCCCATGCGGCCTTTTTTCTTTGCGCTCTTCGGCAAACCCGCCGTAAAATCAATTACATCTCACGCTACTAAAACCGTACACATGCTTGATTATGCCCATCACCAGCACCGTTCCGATCGGCGTCACCTGCTTTTGCTGGTGCTGCTGCTCATTGCCTCCGCGGGCGTGAGCCTCTGCGCGGGCGACAGATGGATTGGGCCTGAAAGCTGGTGGGGGCCTGACGGGCAGCTCTTCGTCTGGCAAATTCGCCTGCCGCGCACCGTCGCGGTGGTTCTGGTCGGTGCCGCGCTGGCGCTATGCGGCACCATAATGCAGGCGTTGTTTGATAACCCTCTGGCGGAGCCGGGGCTGCTCGGCGTGTCGAACGGAGCGGGCGTAGGCCTGATTGCGGCGGTAATGCTGGGAGGAGGAGAACTCTCGGGATGGCGTATTAGCCTGAGCGCTATTCTCGGTGCACTGCTGATCACAGCGATACTTCTTCGTTTCGCCAGACGGCACTTATCGACCAGCCGTCTGCTGCTTGCCGGCGTGGCGCTGGGGATCATCTGTAGCGCGTTGATGACCTGGGCGGTCTACTTCTCAACATCCTTTGACCTGCGACAGCTCATGTACTGGATGATGGGCGGTTTTGGCGGCGTTGACTGGCACCAGGGCTGGCTGATGGCGCTGCTGGTACCGGTCATCGTGTGGGCTGCCCTGCAGGCGCAGCCGCTGAATATGCTCGCGCTAGGTGAAACCTCTGCCCGCCAGCTCGGTATGCCGATTGGATTCTGGCGCAATGTGCTGGTAATAGCCATTGGCTGGCTGGTCGGCGTCAGCGTGGCTCTGGCGGGCGCGATCGGTTTTATCGGGCTGGTGATCCCGCACATGCTGCGTCTGTGTGGCCTCACGGACCACAGAACCCTGCTTCCGGCCTCGGCGGTTGCCGGGGCCGTTACGCTGCTGGTGGCCGACGTCATCGCCCGGCTTGCCCTGACGGCCGCAGAGCTGCCCATTGGTGTGGTGACCGCCACGCTGGGCGCGCCGGTATTTATCTGGCTACTATTAAAAGCTGGACGTTAAATCGACAACCTGAGGAAATGCTATGCAGTCAGATATCCTGAATACTGAAGTGACCACCATTGATGGCGATAAAACCACGCTGGAACGCTACAAAGGCAACGTGCTGCTTATCGTCAACGTGGCATCCAAATGTGGCCTGACGCCGCAGTACGAGCAGCTGGAAAATATTCAGAAGGCCTGGGAGAAAGACGGTTTTACCGTGCTGGGATTCCCGTGCAACCAGTTCCTGGGCCAGGAGCCGGGCAGCGAAGAAGAGATTAAAACCTTCTGCAGCACCACCTATGGCGTGACGTTCCCGATGTTCAGCAAAATCGATGTCAATGGGGAAGACCGCCATCCGCTGTATGCGAAGCTGATCGCTGCCGCGCCGAAGGCCGTTGCGCCTGAAGGAAGCGGTTTTTATGAACGCATGGCCAGCAAAGGACGCGCGCCGCTTTACCCGGACGATATCCTGTGGAATTTTGAAAAATTCCTGATTGGTCGCGATGGCCAGGTCGTTCAGCGTTTTTCGCCCGATATGACCCCAGAAGATCCGATCGTCATGGAATCGATCAAGCTGGCGCTGGCGAAATAATGTCTTTGCTGATGCAGCTCATGGACGTTGCCGAGAGGGGACGTCTTGAGCCGATGACCGGCGCCGTCAATGCGGGAGAAATCCTGCATCTTGTCGGGCCGAACGGCGCAGGAAAGAGCACGCTGCTGGCACGGATGGCAGGCATGACTGACGGAGAAGGGCAGATAACGCTGCTTGAGCATACGCTCGCCGACTGGTCACCGGTCTCGCTGGCGCATCGGCGCAGTTACCTCGTGCAGCAGCAGGTGCCGCCCTTTGCGATGCCGGTCTGGCATTATCTGATGCTGCATTTGCACGACAAACAACATACAGCACTGCTGACTGACGTGGCCGCGGCCCTCGGGCTGGAAGATAAACTATCCCGGCACGCCAGCCAGCTTTCCGGCGGAGAGTGGCAGCGGGTGCGACTGGCGGCTGTCATCCTTCAGATCCACCCGGCAGGCAATCCTCACGGGCGGATGCTGCTTCTCGATGAACCCATGAGCGGTCTGGATGTGGCGCAGCAGGCAGCACTGGATACGCTTTTAAGCGCCCTGAGCCGACAAGGCATCGCCGTGGTGATGAGCAGTCATGACCTCAACCACACGCTGCGTCATGCCCACCGGGTGTGGCTACTGTCGCAGGGAAAGATGGTCGCCAGCGGTACTCGGGATCAGGTGCTTACGCCGCCCCATCTTGCCCGCGCATACAACATGTCGTTCCGAAGGCTGGATATAGAGGGACATAAGATGCTGATTTCTACCGGGCAAACGTAACCGTTTCTTGCCTCTTAGCACAATTGCACGCTAAATTACGAAAAGAACAAAAAGAGCAGAGGATTCGTCTGAAAATGCGATTCTGGTTTATCCTGATGGCCGCACTCTTTCTTGCGGGATGCAGTAGCCATCGTGCGCCGCCGCCTAACCCACGGCTTTCAGATTCGATCACCGTCATTGCCAGCCTCAACGACCAGCTGAGCAACTGGCGCGGTACGCCTTATCGCTACGGTGGCATGAGCCGCGGCGGCGTAGATTGCTCCGGCTTCGTTCTGATGACGTTTCGCGACAAGTTTGATTTACAGCTTCCTCGCGAAACGCGCAAGCAGGCCGAAATTGGTACTGAAATTGATAAAGACGATCTACTGCCCGGGGACCTGGTTTTCTTCAAAATCGGCTCGGGTGAAAGTGGTCTGCACGTGGGCATTTATGATACAGACAATCAGTTCATTCACGCCTCGACCAGCCGCGGCGTGATGCGTTCTTCTCTTGATAATGTTTACTGGCGTAAAAATTTCTGGCAGGCACGACGTATATAGTCTTTGTCAGAAACTTCTCTTATGGCGGCATGGTAACTAATAAATCATGCCGTTTTTTCTCAAATAAGATGCTTAAAGTTAAATTTATCTAAAATTATCGAATCCTGCATGTGTCTGTTTTATCTAAAACTGGCTATTATTTTGCAACCAGGATAAAATTATTTTAGATTCAGGGATAAATCTGAAAATAAATACGGAACTAATGAAATTATTCTTATTAAAATCACGACAGTGGAATTGTGTCGGCAATTGCTCCAGGATGTCCTCTCTCATCTTTAATGCGGAGCGAGTGCAATGATTATTACGCTAGATAATGCTTACCAGTCTGAACTGCTGCTTCTGCCCGCCCGTAATAGCGCAGGGGAGCTTAAAGGTTTAGAGGTTCTGGTTAACTTTACTGGCGTCGGCAGCGATGTGAGGATCCCCACTGAACTCGTTATCCCTCGGCTTTCAGCAGCTGAAGAGTTAGTGCTTTTTAACGAAAAACTGCAATTGCTTGATACCTGTAAACTGTTTTTTATTCAGCATCAGTTAATTGCATGGATCAATATTACACCTGCAATAGTTGAATTTTTATTAAGTAATGGAAACGCTGTTTCAATTCTTGAGCGTTATCCGTTTCTTGAGTTTACTGTTAATGAGAATTATCCAGGTTTAAATAACGGCAAGGACGATCTGCAGCTGGCGAGAATGGCAATCCATTTCCCGTTGGTGCTGGCAAACTTTGGCGCAGGCGCCGCCTCGCTCAAAGCTGTCTATGATGGATTATTTAAACGGGTAATCCTCGATAAAGGATTCATTCAGCAGCGCGCACCGGAGCTCTCTTTTGAGCCTTTTATGCGCGCCATCCTCTGGCAAATCACACCGCATTGCCAGTCAGTGATCGTCTCGGGCATTGACGATCACAGCCTGTTGCAACGCGTGTTGTCCTTCAATTTTGGCGCCATGCAGGGCGCACTTTGGCCAGCCGTCTCTGCCGAGCACGTTACAACGCTGGTTCAGCAGCGATAACCCTTGCTTTCGCCCGTGTTTAAGTCCGGGTAAACCCTCTACACTAAAAGCAGGAGGACCTATGACCCTGTCTTTTACTGCTCAATGGCATGATGAGTTGCCCGGCTTTTACACCGCACTCAAACCAACACCGTTACAAAATTCACGCCTTATCTGGCATAACGATTTGCTGGCAGAAGAACTGGCCATTCCGCCTGAGCTGTTTCAGCGTTCAGAGGGCGCTGGCGTCTGGGGAGGTGAAACGTTACTCGCCGGAATGCAACCACTGGCGCAGGTTTATAGCGGACATCAGTTTGGCGTCTGGGCGGGTCAACTGGGCGACGGCAGGGGGATCCTGCTCGGTGAACAACGGCTTCCCAACGGAGAGACGGTTGACTGGCACCTGAAAGGCGCGGGCCTGACGCCCTATTCGCGAATGGGCGACGGGCGTGCGGTTCTGCGTTCAACGATCCGCGAATGCCTGGGCTCCGAAGCGATGCATGCCCTGGGGATCCCCACCACCCGCGCGCTGTCGATCGTTACCAGCGATACGCCGGTTGTGCGCGAAACCGTGGAAAAGGGCGCAATGCTGATGCGTATCGCGCAAAGCCATCTGCGCTTCGGTCATTTTGAGCACTTTTACTATCGTCGCGAGCCGGAAAAGGTGCGCCAGCTGGCAGACTTTGCCATTCGCCACCACTGGGCGCATCTGATGGACGAGGCGGATAAATACGTTCTCTGGTTCAGGGATGTGGTGGCCCGTACCGCAACCCTGATTGCCCGCTGGCAAACGGTAGGCTTTGCCCATGGCGTTATGAATACGGACAACATGTCGCTTCTCGGGTTGACCTTCGACTACGGCCCGTTTGGTTTCCTGGACGATTATCAGCCGGGGTATATCTGCAACCACTCCGACTATCAGGGGCGCTACAGTTTTGACAATCAGCCCGCGGTGGGCCTGTGGAACCTGCAGCGGCTTGCGCAAACCCTGTCGCCGTTTATCGACGTTGATGCCCTAAATGATGCGCTCGACAGCTATCAGGACATATTACTGCGGGAATATGGCACGCTGATGCGCAACAAGCTGGGGCTGGTGACGCAGGAGAGGGGCGATAACGACATCCTCAATGGCCTGTTTGCCCTGATGGCGCGCGAGGGCAGCGATTACACGCGCACCTTCCGGATGCTGGGGCAGACGGAGCAGCACAGCGCCGCCTCCCCGCTGCGCGATGAGTTTATTGACAGACAGGCGTTTGACGACTGGTTTGCATCGTACCGCGCGCGGCTGCAGCAGGAACAGGTAGATGATGCGACTCGCCAGACGCAGATGAACGCCACGAACCCGGCGATGGTGTTGCGCAACTGGCTGGCGCAGCGGGCGATTGAGCAGGCGGAGCAGGGCGAGTACGACGAGTTACACCGTCTGCACGTGGCGCTGCGCACGCCGTTTGCCGACCGGGATGATGATTACGTCAGCCGCCCGCCTGACTGGGGCAAGCGGCTGGAGGTCAGTTGCTCAAGCTAGAGATTTTTTGCCGGGAGGCGGCTTTGCCTTACCCGGCCTGAACATCACTGCGCGACCCAGCCGCCATCCATATTCCACGCGGCGCCGCGAACGTTAACGGCGCTGTCGCTGCACAAAAACAGCGCCAGTTCGCCCAGCTGCTCCGGGGTAACAAACTCGCCCGAAGGCTGTTTCTCCGCCAGAAGCTGTTCCCGAGCCTGCTCCGGCGGAATGCCGTCGGCGATACGCTTGTCGATTTGCTGTTGCACCAGCGGCGTCAGTACCCAGCCGGGACAGATCGTATTGGCGGTAATGCCGGTGCGCGCGGTTTCCAGCGCCAGCGATTTCGTAAAGCCCACTACGCCATGCTTGGCAGCCACGTAGGCCGACTTCTCTTTTGACGCGACCAGCCCGTGAACGGAGGCGATATTAATGATGCGCCCCCAGTTTTTCTCGCGCATGGCAGGGAGCGCCAGCCGGCTGGTGTGAAACACCGACGAGAGGTTAATGGCGATAATGTCGTTCCATTTCTCTACCGGAAACGCGTCAACCGGCGCCACGTGCTGTATGCCCGCGTTGTTGACAAGAATGTCCACGCCGCCAAACTGCGATTCGGCATAGCGCATCATGGCTTCAATTTGCAGCACGTCACGCAGGTCCGCATCGTGATAGCCCGGCTTTTTGCCCAGGTGCGCAATAGCTTCTCTTGCTGAGTCGCTATCGCCGAAACCGTTGAGGATAAGCTGCGCCCCGGCCTTCGCCAGTACGCGGGCGATCCCAAGGCCAATGCCGCTGGTCGAGCCGGTGACCAGGGCGGTTTTACCGTTCAGATTCATCTTTCTCTCCTTACACAATGCCGGTCAGATAAAACACGGCAATGACAAAAAGCACTGCCAGACTTTTAATGATAGTGATAGCGAAAATGCCGCCGTAGGCCTGGCGATGGCTCAGGCCTGTAATAGCCAGCAGGGTAATCACCGCGCCGTTATGGGGAAGGGTATCCATCCCCCCGCTCGCCATTGAAGCCACGCGGTGCAACACCTCTAGCGGGATATTGGCGGCATGGGCGGCGGCAATAAACGTGTCGGACATAGCGGCGAGTGCAATACTCATCCCGCCGGACGCCGAGCCGGTGATCCCCGCGAGAACGGTCACGCTGATGGCTTCATTCAGCAGCGGATTCGGAATAGCCGCCAGCGCGTGGGATAACACCAGAAAACCGGGCAGGGCGGCGATAACCGCGCCGAAACCATACTCCGAGGCGGTATTCATCGCCGCCAGAATGGCGCCGCTCACCGCCGTCCGGCTGCCTTCCGCCAGGCGCCCCTGAATATTGCGAAAGCCAAAAATCAGCACCAGCAAAATACCGGCGATCAGCGCCACTTCCACGGCCCAGATGGCGGTGATCTTGCCCACCTCGGTCACAATCGGTTTCGCCAGACCGGGCAGGGTCAGCTCGTGGGTCGTGCCGTACCAGACGGGGATCCAGCGGGTAAACAGCAGGTTCAGTATGCCCACCACCAGCAGCGGGGAGATAGCAATAAGCGGGTGAGGAAGGTTAATGTTGTCCGGCGTCTCGGGCTCATTTTTCAGATCCGTGCCGTAACCTTCTTTGTTATTGAACGCCTTACGACGCTGGCGCTCCAGCCAGAGCAGGCCAAAGACGATAATAAACAGAGAGCCGATAAGCCCCAGCCACGGTGCGGCCCAGGCGTTGGTACCAAAGAAGCTTGTGGGGATGATGTTCTGGATCTGCGGCGTACCGGGCAGGGCATCCATGGTAAACGAGAAGGCCCCGAGCGCCACGGTGGCCGGGATCAGCCGTTTAGGGATGCCGCTCTGGCGGAACAGTTCGGCGGCAAACGGATAAACCGCAAATGCCACCACGAACAGCGACACGCCGCCGTAGGTTAACAGCGCGCACACCAGAACAATCACCGGGATGGCGTGGCGACGGCCCAGGATCTGAATCGCGGCGGCGACGATGGAGCGCGAGAAGCCGGAAAGCTCAATCAGTTTGCCAAACACCGCCCCCAGCAGGAACACCGGGAAGTAGAGCTTGACGAAGCCCACCATCTTTTCCATGAACAGGCCGGTAAAGGTCGGGCCGACGGCGCCCGGGTCGGTCAGCAGTACGGCACCGAGCGCCGCAATTGGCGCAAACAAAATCACGCTATATCCGCGATAGGCCGCCAGCATCAGCAGCCCCAGCGCCGCCAGGGCAATTAACACGCTCATTACGACTCCTCACTTTAATTATTATTCGGGTACCAACGAGATGCTTAACGTTCAACGGTGAGGGCGATGCCTTGCCCGCCGCCTACGCACAGGGTGACGAGTCCTTTTTTAACGTCACGGCGCTGCATTTCGTATAGCAGCGTCACGAGGATGCGGCAGCCGGAGGCGCCAATCGGATGGCCCAGGGCGATAGCGCCGCCGTTAACGTTCACCTTTCGCTCATCCCAGCCGAGCTGCTTGCCCACCGCCAGCGCCTGCGCGGCAAAGGCTTCATTGGCTTCAATGAGGTCCACGTCATCGAGCGTCCAGCCCGCTCGTGCCAGCGCGGTCTGGCAGGCGCTGACCGGACCGATGCCCATCACCGACGGATCAACGCCCGTCACGGCGTAACTCACGATGCGGCCCAGGATCGGCAGTCCGCTCGCCCGTGCGTTTTCGCCGCTCATCAGCAGCACCGCAGCGGCACCGTCGTTGAGCGTGGAGGCATTTCCGGCCGTGACCGTGCCTTCCTCCTGCAAAAAGGCGGGGCGCAGCTGCGCAAGCTGCTCAGCGGTGGTGCCTGGCCGGGGCTGCTCGTCACGGCTGACAATAAGCGGAGGCTTTTTACCCTGTTTCACCGTCACCGGCGCAATCTCCGGGGCAAAACGACCCGCTTCGGCGGCGGAAGCCGCTTTCTGCTGCGACCGGGCAGCGAAGGCGTCCTGCTCTTCGCGTGAAACGCCAAACTGCCGGGCGACGTTTTCAGCGGTGATCCCCATGTGGTAATCGTTGAACGCATCCCACAGGCCGTCCGTAATCATGCTGTCCTGCAGGCCCGTATGGCCAAAACGCAGCCCTGAACGCGCGCCGTCCAGTAGATAGGGGGCGTTGCTCATGCTCTCCTGACCGCCTGCGATAATCGCGTCCGCGTCGCCGCAGCGGATCGCCTGCGCGGCGAGCTGAACCACTTTCAAGCCCGCGCCGCAGACCAGGTTGACCGTTGTCGCCGGCGTGCTGACGGGCAATCCGGCGGCGATGGCCGTCTGGCGCGCAGGGTTTTGTCCGCATCCCGCCGTCAGCACCTGGCCGAAAATCACCTCGTCTATCGTCTCTGCTGGAAGACCGCTGCTTTCAAGCAGACGATGAACCGCGACGGCTCCCAGCTCGGCCGCAGAGAGGGGCGCGAGCGATCCGCGAAAACTGCCAATGGGGGTTCGCGTGGCCCCGACAATCATGACCTCTTTCATGGTGAGTCCTCAGCTAAAGCGCATCTCGCGAACGTCGTCCGCCACAATCATTTTTCCGGCCGTCTTAGCCGCTATTTCGTCGATACTGACGCCGGGGGCGTATTCCCGCAGGATGAACGCGCCGTCCGCGATCTCGAGCAGCGCGAGGTCGGTTAAGACCCGGCGGATACAGCCCGCCCCCGTGAGCGGCAGCGTGCAGCGCGACAGTAGCTTTGACTCACCGCTTTTCGACGCGTGGGTCATCACCACAATGATGTTCTGCGCTCCGGCGACGAGATCCATCGCGCCGCCCATACCCTTCACCATCTTTCCGGGGATCATCCACGAGGCGATATTGCCTTCGACATCCACCTCAAACGCGCCCAGCACAGTCAGGTCAACATGGCCGCCACGGATCATGGCAAACGACTGGGCCGAGTCGAAAATGGCCGCGCCCGTCCGTGCGGTCACGGTCTGTTTACCGGCGTTGATCATGTCCGCATCAAGGCTCTGTTCGTCAGGAAACGCGCCCATCCCCAGCAGTCCGTTTTCCGACTGAAGCATCACGTCCATTCCTTGCGGAATGTAGTTCGCCACCAGGGTAGGAATACCGATCCCCAGGTTGACGTAATATCCGTCGCGCAGCTCGCGGGCGACGCGCATGGCCATCTGTTCACGGGTTAACATCGTCACACTCCTTCCGCGCGCAGGGTGCGCTGTTCAATACGTTTTTCAAACTGGCCGACAATCAGCCTGTCGACGTAAATGCCCGGGGTATGAATGGCCGACGGGGGCAGCTCGCCCGGGGGAACAATCTCTTCCACCTCGACGACCGTTATCCGGCCCGCCGTTGCCATCAGCGGATTAAAATTTTGCGCGGTATGCCGGTAGACGACGTTACCGTACCAGTCCGCTTTCCAGCCCTTGATCAGCGCGAAATCACCGGTAATGGCTTCTTCGAGGATGTAGTGCTTACCGGCAAACTGGCACACGTCTTTGCCGGTAGCCACGGGCGTGCCGTAGCCTGTGGCCGTGTAAAATGCCGGGATACCCGCACCGCCCGCGCGCACCTTTTCCGCCAGCGTGCCCTGAGGCGTGAGTTCAATCTCCAGTTCGCCGCTCAGCACCTGCTGCTCGAACAGCGCGTTTTCGCCGACGTAAGAGGCCACCACTTTGCGAACCTGCCGCGTCTCAAGCAGAAGCCCGAGACCGAAGCCGTCCACGCCGCAGTTGTTTGATACCACCGTCAGATCTTTCACCTGACGGCGTCTGACCTCTGCAATCAGGTTCTCCGGAATACCGCACAGGCCGAAGCCGCCCGCCAGCAAAGTCATTCCGTCCGTCAGCCCATCCAGCGCCTGCGCATAGCTGTCGACGCGCTTATCCAGTCCCGCCATCGTCATTCCTCCTCTTAACCGTGGCGGTATCATTAGGGGCGGCGACTCATTTGTTAATTTTGAATTTGTGACCCACTCATTTGGTTTTTTTATTAATTTCCTGTTAACTAAATTTTTTCAATTAGTTAACAAGGTGAAAAATGAGAATGAGTGTCAAACAGTTACGCGCGTTTTTAGCGGTAGCTCACACTCTCAATTTCGCGCACGCCAGCGAACGACTGAATCTTTCCCAGCCGGCCCTGAGCCTGACGATTAAAGCGCTGGAGGACGCGCTCGGCGGACCGCTGCTGCAGCGGAGCACGCGCAAGGTCGCGCTGACGCAGGAGGGCGAGACGTTTTTGCCGATGGCGCGCCAGCTGCTTGCCGACTGGGATAACGTCGAAGAGGCGATGCACCAATGCTTTACCCTGCAGCGCGGTAAAATTTCGGTTGCGGCCATGCCGTCGTTTGCCGCGAACGTCCTGCCCGAGGTGCTGAAAGCGTTTCGCGATCGTCATGCCGGGATTAACGTCACCGTGCATGACGTTATCAACGAGCAGGTGATAGAGATGGTGCGGGAAGGGCGCGTGGAGATGGGCATCGCCTTTGAGCCCGCGCCCACGCACAACCTGCTGTTTACCCCGCTGGGTCTCGACCGCTTTGTTGCCATTGTGCCGAAAGATTCCTTGCTGGCGGGCAAGAAGCGCCTTACATGGGAAGCGCTGCTGACGCTGGATTTCATCACCCTGCAGCGCCCCTCGGCGGTACGTCTGATGATGGAGGAGGAGCTGGCGCGAAGCGGCAGAAAGCTGGACGTGGCGCTGGAGAGCCATCAGCTGGTTACGGTCGGGCGAATGGTCGCGTGCGGGCTGGGCGGCAGCGCCGTTCCGGCGCTCTGCGAGGCGCAGATGACGGCGCTGGGCGCGGTCTGTATTCCGCTGGATAACCCGCCGATTGAAAAGTGCATTGGGGCGATCCATCCCGGGCACACGCAGCTCTCAAAAGCGGCGCATGCCCTGCTGGAAACGCTGAAGGATTTTTATCAGCCGGGTCAGGCGGTGTGACCCGGCTGACCCGCATGCTTCAGAAGCGGGTATCTACTGCTGCAGCCAGCTTCTCCAGCAGCAGCTCGCTGTCTTCCCAGCTCAGGCACGGGTCGGTGATCGACTGGCCGTAAACCATCTGCTGTCCGGCAACGATTTTCTGCGTGCCTTCCTTGATGAAGCTCTCGGCCATAATCCCGGCAACGGCGGTCGAGCCGCTGCGGATCTGCTGGCAGATCTCATCGCAGACGTCCAGCTGGCGGCGATGCTGCTTCTGGCAGTTGCCGTGGCTGAAATCCACTACCAGATGTTCCGGCAGGTCGAATTCGGCCAGGGTTTCACAGGCCGCCGCAATATCTTGTGCATGGTAATTCGGTTTCTTCCCGCCGCGCATAATGATGTGCCCGTAAGGGTTACCGCTGGTCTGGTAGATGGTCATATGACCGCTTTTATCCGGCGACAGGAACATATGGCTGGCACGGGCCGCGCGGATGGCATCAACCGCAATACGGGTGTTGCCATCGGTCCCGTTTTTAAAGCCGACCGGGCAGGAGAGGGCGGAGGCCATCTCGCGGTGGATTTGGCTTTCGGTGGTGCGTGCGCCAATTGCGCCCCAGCTGATCAGATCGGCGATAAACTGCCCGGTCACCATATCGAGAAACTCGGTTGCCGTCGGCACGCCCAGCTCGTTGACCTGCAAAAGCAGCTTACGCGCCAGCTCGATGCCGTGGTTCACGCGATAGCTGCCGTTGAGGTCAGGATCGGAGATCAGCCCTTTCCAGCCCACCACGGTCCGCGGTTTTTCAAAGTAGGTGCGCATAACAATCTCAAGGCGGTGCTGATACTTATCCCGCAGGCCCTGAAGCCGTTTTGCATAATCCATCGCGGCATCCAGGTCGTGGATGGAGCAGGGACCAATCACCACCAGAAGACGCTTGTCTTCACCATTGAGGATTTTTTCAATGCGGCGGCGGGAGGCCGTCACGTGTTCCGCAACGGCAGCGGAAACAGGATGCCGCTGGGCCAGTTCAGCCGGCGTAACCAGGCTGTCAATGCGCGCAGTGCGGAGTTCATCGGTTTTATTCATGGAATGTCTCAGAAAATTTTTGCTTCATCGGCAGACTACCGGGAAGTGATGGGCATCACCTTAAACCAATCCCTGCTGATTTCAAGTTCGGGGCGACACCGCCCCGTGGTTGCCGATGATGATACCTGAATCTGAGTTAATGTACTAGCATATTAGTACATGCGGCGGTTTAGCCCCATGATGTCGAGAATTTTTGTGGCAATTTCTTCCACCGAATAGTTGGTGCTGTTCAGCCATGGGATCTGATTTTTGCGGTACAGGGCTTCCACTTCGGAGACCTCCATCCGGCACTGGCGCATGGAGGCGTAGCGGCTGTTCTCGCGGCGCTCTTCGCGGATAGCGGCAAGGCGCTCCGGATTAATGGTCAGCCCGAACAGCTTGTGCTGCAGCGGCTTGAGGGCAGCGGGCAGCACCAGGTTATCCATATCGTCAGCGATAAACGGGTAGTTGGCGGCGCGAATGCCGAACTGCATCGCCAGGTAGAGGCTGGTCGGCGTTTTGCCGCAGCGCGACACGCCAAGCAGGATCACCTGCGCCTGGTCGAGATTGCGCAGCGAGATACCGTCGTCGTGCGCGAGGGTGTAATCGATGGCGGCAATACGCGCGTCGTACTTGGTCAGGTTGCCGGGGTTCAGCCCGTGGGTACGGTGGGCGATAGGCGTCGGGTCGAGCTTCAGCTCGCTTTGCAGCGGAGCCACCAGTGCCTGCACGATATCCTGGCAGAAGCCTTCACTCTGCAGAATGATGGAGCGAATCTCGGGGATCACGATGGAGTAGAACACCAGCGGGCGGACGCCGGTCTGCTGGTAAATGGCGTCGATCTGGTCCTTTACCGCTTTGGCGCGACTCTCATTTTCGACAAACGGCAGCGTAATGCTGTTGATCGATACGGGAAACTGCGACATCACCGCGTGTCCCAGCACCTCGGCGGTGATCGCCGTACCATCAGAAATATAAAAAACGTGACGATCGACAGCACTATCCATTTTACCCACCCTGAATATCAGACGTAATTGTCTGAAAGCATAAATTAAAAAAGTAATTTACACAGCAAAGAACTTATCCTAATTATGAGTGAAACACTGTTTTTGATTTTCCTGAAAAGTGGATTTCATTTTTCAAATAGCGACTTTATTTTTGGGGTTTCTGGCTGAATATAGAGGAATCATCGGGTTAATCGTTGATGGGAAAGTATCCGAAAAGTTGAAATTTTAAATTGCTTACACGATTCACCGTTTTTTTAGCGGAAATAAATATGCCAGTATAAAAACGTAGTCAGGTGTTACTTACTCCGATCAAATATCACAAAAGGATTGTTTCGATGTCCAACAATGGCTCGTCACCGCTGGTGCTTTGGTATAACCAACTCGGCATGAATGATGTAGACAGAGTTGGGGGCAAAAATGCCTCCCTGGGTGAAATGATTACAAACCTCTCGGGTATGGGTGTCTCCGTACCGAACGGGTTTGCCACCACCGCCGATGCCTTTAACCTGTTTTTAGACCAGAGCGGTGTTAACCAGCGCATTTACGACCTGCTGGATAAAACGGATATTGATGACGTCACCGAGCTTGCCAAAGCCGGGGCGCAGATCCGCCAGTGGATCATCGACACACCTTTCCAGCCGGAACTGGAAAAAGCCATTCACGACGCGTACAACCAGCTCTCCGCTGACGATGCGCAGGCTTCCTTTGCCGTACGTTCCTCTGCGACCGCGGAAGATATGCCGGACGCCTCGTTTGCCGGACAGCAGGAAACCTTCCTGAACGTCCAGGGTTACGATGCGGTGCTGGTGGCGGTGAAGCACGTGTTTGCTTCCCTGTTCAACGACCGTGCCATCTCCTATCGCGTGCATCAGGGCTACGACCATCGCGGCGTGGCGCTCTCCGCTGGCGTACAGCGCATGGTGCGCTCGGACGTGGGCTCATCCGGCGTGATGTTCTCCATTGATACTGAATCCGGCTTCGACCAGGTGGTGTTTATCACCTCCGCGTGGGGCCTGGGTGAGATGGTCGTGCAGGGTGCGGTAAATCCTGACGAATTCTATGTTCATAAGCCTACGCTGGCCGCTGGCCGTCCGGCGGTAGTGCGCCGCACCATGGGTTCAAAGAAAATCCGCATGATCTATGCCCCGACGCAGGAGCATGGCAAGCAGGTTAAAATTGAAGACGTACCGCAGGAACAGCGCGACCGCTTCTCCCTGACCGACGCTGAAGTTCAGGAGCTGGCGAAGCAGGCGGTGCAGATTGAAAAACACTACGGCCGTCCGATGGACATCGAATGGGCGAAAGACGGTAACACCGGCAAGCTGTTTATCGTGCAGGCGCGTCCGGAAACCGTCCGCTCTCGCGGCCAGGTGATGGAGCGTTATACGCTGCATGCCCAGGGCAAAATCGTGGCGGAAGGCCGTGCTATCGGTCACCGCATCGGTGCCGGTCCGGTCAAAGTGATCCACGACATCAGTGAGATGAACCGTATTGAGCCAGGCGACGTGCTGGTGACCGACATGACCGATCCGGACTGGGAACCGATCATGAAGAAAGCGGCGGCTATCGTCACCAACCGCGGCGGTCGTACCTGTCATGCGGCGATCATTGCCCGCGAGCTGGGTATTCCTGCGGTTGTCGGCTGCGGTGATGCCACCGAGCGCATGAAGGACGGCCAGAACGTGACCGTTTCCTGTGCCGAAGGCGATACCGGCTACGTGTATGCCGATATCCTCGACTTCAGCGTGAAGAGCTCCAGCGTGGACAATATGCCGGACCTGCCGCTGAAGATCATGATGAACGTCGGCAACCCGGACCGCGCGTTCGACTTCGCCTGCCTGCCGAACGAAGGTGTAGGCCTGGCGCGCCTGGAATTTATCATCAACCGTATGATCGGCGTCCACCCGCGTGCGCTGCTGGAGTTTGACGACCAGGATCCGAAGCTGCAGAACGAAATCCGCGAGATGATGAAAGGCTACGACTCGCCGAAAGAGTTCTACGTCGGCCGTCTGACCGAAGGGATCGCGACGCTGGGTGCCGCTTTCTATCCGAAACGCGTGATTGTGCGTCTGTCTGACTTTAAGTCTAACGAATACGCCAACCTGGTAGGCGGCGAGCGTTACGAGCCGGAAGAAGAGAACCCGATGCTGGGCTTCCGCGGGGCCGGACGCTACGTGTCCGACAGCTTCCGCGACTGTTTCGCGCTGGAGTGCGAGGCGGTGAAGCGCGTGCGCAACGACATGGGGCTGACCAACGTCGAAATCATGATCCCGTTTGTGCGTACCGTCGATCAGGCGAAAGCCGTTGTTGACGAGCTGGCGCGTCAGGGTCTGAAGCGCGGCGAGAACGGGCTGAAGATCATCATGATGTGCGAAATCCCGTCCAACGCCCTGTTGGCCGAGCAGTTCCTGGAACATTTCGACGGCTTCTCTATCGGCTCGAACGACATGACGCAGCTGACGCTGGGTCTGGACCGTGACTCCGGCGTGGTCTCTGAGCTGTTCGACGAGCGCAACGAGGCGGTGAAAGCGCTGCTTTCTATGTCCATCCGCGCGGCGAAGAAGCAGGGCAAATACGTCGGGATTTGCGGTCAGGGTCCATCCGACCATGAAGACTTTGCCGCCTGGCTGATGGAAGAGGGGATCGATAGCCTGTCCCTGAACCCGGATACCGTGGTGCAAACCTGGCTGAGCCTGGCGGAACTGAACAAGTAACGCCACGCTGACCCGAAAAGGCGAGGATATTATTCCTCGCCTTTTTTATTTCATTTGTTATTTGCTCCCCATCACAAATAAAGTAAAAAACTAAATATCATAATTTGCCTGTTAATTTAGACAATTGTTAGCGCGCAATGCGTTGCTAATACTTGAGCCTTACTGCGCATTTCTCTTTCAATGATGCGCAACTGGTTGAAATACGTTTTAACCTGATAAAAAGGCAAATAACAATGACACTCTCCTCTGTATTGCGTACCAAAGATAAAATAGGTTATGGCCTAGGTGATATGGCCAGCGCGCTGGTCTGGCAAACGGCAACGTTATTTCTCGCTTATTTTTATACAGACGTTTTTGGGCTTCCCGCCGCGATTATGGGTACCATGTTTTTAGTGGTGCGCGTGGTCGATGCGTTTGTCGACCCGTGCATTGGCGCGCTGGTTGACCGCACACAGACGCGTCACGGACGTTTCCGTCCCTGGCTGCTGTGGTTTGCGATCCCGTTTGGCGTGAGCTGCCTGATCACCTTCTATGTGCCGGACGTTGGTCCAACGGCAAAAATCGTCTATGCCTGCGTGACCTACGCAATTTTAAGCCTGATTTACTCCGCGATTAACGTGCCTTACTGCGCCATGCCCGGCGCGCTGACGCTGGACCCGCGCGAGCGTCATTCTCTGCAGTCGTGGCGTTTTGGCCTGTCGTTTATCGGCGGGTTGATTGTGACGGTTATTGCCCTGCCGCTGGTCTCATTGTTAGGCCAGGGCAACGTGCAGAAAGGCTATTTCTATGCCATGAGTCTGATGGGCCTGCTGGGAATCGTTCTGTTCTTCTGCTGTTTCCTGATGACCCGCGAGCGTTATTCGCCGCGCAATGATACCTCCGGCTCGATGCTCACCGATTTAAAACTGCTGGCCGGGAACAGCCAGTGGCGTATTGTGTTCCTGTTTAATATTTTGCTGTTAACGGCGGTGGTGACGCGCGGTTCCGCCACGATGTATTACGTGAACTATGTGCTGTTGCGCCCGGATCTGGTTTTTGCCTTTATTGTTTCCGGCATGGTGGCCTCCCTAAGCGGCGCATTATTATCTGAACGGCTGCTGGGAAAATTTGACCGCGTGCGCGCCTATCAGTGGACGATAATTTCCTTCGTGATTTTTGGTGCGCTGATTTTCTTCCTGCCGCCTTCGCAGGTGTGGCTGATCTTTGGCCTCAACATCGTCTTTAGCTTTATTCAAAACCTCACCACGCCGCTGCAGTGGACCATGTTCTCCGATGTGGTCGACTACGAGGAGCATCGCAGCGGTCGCCGCCTGGACGGGCTGGTCTTCTCCACCGCGCTGTTTGCCATCAAATTTGGCCTGGCGCTGGGCGGCGCGGTCGTCGGCTGGGTGCTTGGCATGGTGGATTACGCCCCGGGACAGGCAACCCAGGCGCCGGGCGTTCTCTCGACCATCAACGCGCTGTTCACCCTCATCCCTTGCGCGCTGTTCCTCTGCATGGTCGCGCTGCTGGCCATCTACAAGCTTAACAGCCGGCTGGTGGATTCCATCGCCCGTGAGCTAGCCAGCAAACGTGAAGTCAGACCCGAAGCGGGGCAGCTCAGCCCGTCAACCCCTTCCGCACTACAGGAGTAAAACATGACAGCTATCTATAAGGACGCGGGACGTCCCGTGCACGAGCGCGTCGCCGATTTACTGGCGCGTATGACCCCGGAAGAGAAGTTCGCCCAGATGCACGCGTACTGGCTGATCCTCGATGAAAACGGTAACCACCGCGAGCGCAGCGATCTCAGCGATGAATTCGCCGGCGTGAGCGAGCAGGCAGCGCTAGGCGAACGGTTAAAGCTGGGCGTCGGGCAGATCACCCGTCCGCTCGGTACCCATATCGTTGACGCGAAAACCGGCGTCCGCGCCGCGAACCGCCTGCAGCGGATGATGATGGAGGAGACGCGTCTCGGCATTCCGGCCTTGTTCCATGAAGAGTGCCTGGTGGGGCTACTGTGCAAAGACGCTACGCTGTTCCCGTCGTCGCTGAACTACGGTTCGACCTGGGATCCTGAACTGGTACAGCGCGCGGCGGAGCAGATCGGTAAAGAGGCGCGTTCCGTCGGCTGTCAGCAGGGGCTGGCGCCGGTGCTGGACGTTTCCCGCGACGTGCGCTGGGGGCGAACCGAGGAAACCTTTGGGGAAGATCCGTGGCTGGTGGGGGTGATGGCAACCGCCTACGTGAAAGGCTTACAGGGCGATAATCGCGACCTGCTGGCGACGCTCAAGCACTACGTGGGCCACTCGTTCAGCGAAGGGGCGCGCAACCACGCGCCGGTACACCTGGGGTTCAGCGAGCTGAATGACACCTTCCTGCTGCCGTTTGAAATGGCGGTGAAGCTGGCCAATGCCGGGTCGGTGATGCCCGCCTATCACGATATCGACAATCAGCCGGGGCACAGCGACAGCTTCCTGCTGACTACCCTCCTGCGCGAACAGTGGGGATTCGATGGGATTATTGTCGCGGACTACGGCGGCATCAGCCTGCTGCACCAGCATCACGGGATTTCCCACGATGCGGCGGAATCCGCCGCGCTGGCGTTCAACGCGGGGCTGGACGTTGAGCTGCCGAAAGATGACTGCGCGCGGCATCTGGCAGACGCCGTGGAGCGCGGGCTGATCTCTATGGCGAAAGTGGATGAGATCGTGGCGCGCGTGCTGACGGAAAAATTCCGCCTGGGCCTGTTTGAAAAGCCGTACGCGGATGAGAACGGTATCGATCTGCAAAACAACATGACCCGCCAGATCGCGCGGGAGGTGGCGACGAAATCGCTCACGCTGCTGGAAAATAAAGGTATTTTCCCCCTGGGCGGTAAGCCCCGCGTGGCGGTGGTGGGGCCGACGGCAGACGATCCGCTGGCGTTACTCAGCGGCTACAGCTTCCCGGTGCATCTGATCATCAGCGATATGGTGGAAGAGACCTCGCAGGTCACGACCCCGCGCGCGGCGCTGGAACAGTATCTCGGTGCATCGAACGTCCGCTATGCCAAAGGGTGCCACATCATCGAGAAACGGATGGCGGGTGCGCCGGTCTTCCCGGGCGACAGCGGCGGCAAGCCGATGCAGCAGTCGCCGGTCTCGCAGAGTACCGCCCTGATCCCCGAGGCCGTGAACGCGGCGCAGGAGAGTGACGTGGTGGTGGCCTGCGTGGGCGATCTTGCCGGGCTGTTCCAGAGCGGAACCGTGGGGGAAGGTTCCGATACCGATTCCCTGAACCTGCCGGGCGTGCAGCAACAGCTGCTGGAAGCGCTGGTGGCGACGGGCAAACCGGTGATCGTCGTGATGACCGGCGGGCGCCCGTACAACCTTCAGAGGCTGGAGGATAAGGTCGCGGCGCTGCTGGTGGCGTGGGCGCCGGGGCAGGAAGGGGGCTGGGCGATTGCGGACGTGCTAACGGGACGCGCAGAGCCGCAGGGCCGTCTGGTGGTGAGCGTGCCGAAAAGCGCCGGGGCCATGCCGTATTACTACAATCACAAGCTCAAAAGCGGCGGCACGCCGTTTGCGTTCCACTTCGGTTCACGTTATCCGTTTGGCTTCGGCCTCGGCTGGACGACCTTTAGATGGGGCGCAGCCCGCCTCGCCGAAAGCAGCGTGCCGGTTGACGGCGAGGTGACGCTGAGCGTAGATATTGCCAATACCGGGGAACGCAGCGGCAGCGAGGTGGTGCAGGTTTACGTCAGGGATAAGGTCGCCACCCAGGTACGACCTCTTCAGGAGCTGAAAGCCTTCCAGCGCGTCACGCTCTCGCCGGGCGAATCCGCCACGCTCAGCTTTACGCTACCGGTAGAGATGTTCAACTTTACCCGCCGGGACGGGAAGCGCATCGTTGAGCCGGGCGAGTTTGAACTGCAGGTTGGCGCATCGTCGGCGGATATCCGCGAGGCGGTGACGGTCAATGTGACCGGGGAAACGCGGGTGCTGCCAGCGGAGTGGCGGATGCTCAGTGCCTGTGAGGTTAAGCGCGCGTAGTCAGGATAAAAAAAGCCCATCGTGGGAGATGGGCAAAGACTACACACAGCAATTCGTTGTTTCACTCAGGGGATTTCCATGCTTATAAATCAAGGTGTTGATTTATAACCGTGTGCTAATAGTAGGCATGTCATCTTTGAGCGTCGATCGGATTCGTCTCAATAGTTAAAGAGACGTAAAGATTTCTTGAGGTTAAGAGCAGAATGAGTGCATGAATAGCGGGTCTGACCAGTGTGCAACGAATAAATACTTTAACGCTGCTAAAGTATTGTGAGGGAGAATGTAGACCGGGTGCGCGTTAGCGCCACCCGGCAAAAAACTTAATTGGTGTTTTTCTCTTCCAGCTCTTCCAGTTCGCTCAGAATCACGTCCGGGTCGGTTCCCGGCGGCGGAATTTCATGCACCCAGGCGGAGAACAGACGCCATGTGACGGCGAGCAGCACCGGGCCAATAAACAGGCCGATCATGCCAAAGGCAATCAGTCCGCCAATGACTCCGGAGAGGATCAGGATCAGCGGCAGGTCTGCACCCATGCGGATGAGGATCGGACGAATGACGTTATCCATGGTGCCGACCACGCAGCTCCAGACCAGCAGCACCGTTCCCCACGTGGTATCACCCGTCCAGTAGAGCCAGATAATACTAGGGACCAGCACCAGCAGCGGTCCCAGTTGCGCAAGACAGGTCATCAGCATGACAACGGTGAACACGGTGGCGTACGGTACGCCGGAAATCGCCAGACCAATACCGCCCAGCACCGCCTGTACCAGCGCGGTCACCACCACGCCCAGCGCAACCGCGCGCACGGCCTGCGCAGCCAGCAGTACCGCAGCGTCACCGCGTTTGCCCGCCAGGCGGGTGGCGAAGTGACGAACGCCTAAAGCCACCTGCTCGCCGCGCCAGTAGAGCAGGGCGCTGAAGAGCAGCATCAGGGTACAGTGCATCATAAATCGGCCGATATGCGCCGCCTGACCCACAAACCAGGTGGTAGTGGTGCCAATATACGGGCGGACTTTTGCCATTAGCGCGCTGCCGCCCATCTCCAGCAGGCTATGCCAGCCGCTGTAGAGCTTAGCGCCCACCACCGGAATGCTGTTCAGCCAGGCGAGATCCGGCAGCGTCAGGTCACCGCTGCTAATGGCGCGAATAACGGGGCCACTGGAATCCACCAGGCTATTGACCAGCAGGGCAATCGGAATAATAAACAGCAGGAACAGCAGGAGCGTCATGACCAGCACGGCTAACCCGCGGCGGCCAAACAGCAGCTTCTGCAAGCGCAGCAGCAAAGGCCACGTGGCAACGACAACGGTCGCAGCCCACGCGAAGCCGAGAATAAAGGGTTGAACAATCCACAGACACGCAATAATCATGAGGGCAAGAAACAGCACCGACAGCAAAATTTGCGCAACATCCCTGGGCTGGCGAAGATTGACCATAAATGAAACTTTCCTTAAAAGAACGCCAGTACAACTGGCGGGAACGGAAAACCGCGTCTCTTTAATCATTAATGATCTCAGCGGTTTTTGACAGGCGGATTTTGCCTGTAATTCAGCAGAGATTATAAGAAAAAAATGTGATAAAACTTTTAAGATACACGCAAACGATTTCATACAACTCTAATTAGGGTCGACAGTCATGATCCCACAGATTTCTCAGGCACCTGGCGTCGTTCAGCTGGTGCTTAATTTTTTGCAAGCACTGGAGCAACAGGGTTTTACAGGTGATACCGCCACGAACTATGCCGACAGGCTGACGATGGCGACCGATAACAGTATTTACCAGCTTCTTCCCGATGCCGTGGTTTTCCCTCGTTCAACGGCTGACGTGGCGCTGATTGCCCGGCTGGCCACACAGGAGCGCTTTGCCTCGCTGGTCTTTACGCCGCGCGGCGGCGGCACCGGGACCAACGGTCAGGCGCTGAACCAGGGCATCATTGTTGATATGTCGCGTTATATGAACCGCATCATTGAAATCAACCCGGAAGAGGGGTGGGTGCGGGTCGAAGCGGGCGTTATCAAAGATCAGCTTAACCAGTACCTCAAGCCTTACGGTTACTTTTTTGCCCCGGAGCTTTCCACCAGTAACCGCGCGACCCTCGGCGGGATGATCAACACGGATGCCTCCGGTCAGGGCTCGCTGGTCTACGGTAAAACCTCCGATCACGTGCTGGGCGTGCGTGCTGTTCTTCTGGGCGGCGATATTCTCGATACGCAGCCGATGCCGGTCGAACTCGCGGAAACCCTTGGCAAAGATAACACCGCCAGCGGACGCATCTATCGTACCGTACTGGAGCGCTGCCGCGACAACCGCCAGCTTATTCTTGATAAGTTCCCCAAACTAAACCGCTTCCTGACCGGATACGACCTGCGTCACGTCTTTAACGACGACCTGACCCAGTTCGATTTAACCCGCGTGCTGACCGGTTCCGAAGGGACGCTGGCGTTTATCACCGAGGCGCGGCTGGATATTACCCGCCTGCCGAAAGTACGTCGTCTGGTGAACGTCAAATATGACTCCTTCGACTCTGCGCTGCGCAATGCGCCGTTTATGGTGCAAGCTAAAGCGCTCTCGGTGGAGACGGTCGACTCCAAAGTGCTCAACCTGGCCCGGGAAGATATTGTCTGGCATTCCGTCAGCGATCTCATTACCGACGTGCCGGATAAAGAGATGCTCGGTCTCAACATCGTGGAATTTGCCGGCGACGACGCGGAGCTGATTGAGCGCCAGGTCACCACGCTCTGCCAGCGGCTGGATGAGCTGATTGCGCAGGGGGAAGGCGGCGTGATCGGCTGGCAGCTCTGTAACGATCTGGCCGGGATTGAGCGTATCTATGCGATGCGTAAAAAAGCTGTGGGTCTGCTCGGCAATGCGAAAGGGGCGGCGAAGCCGATTCCTTTTGCCGAAGATACCTGCGTGCCGCCTGAGCATCTGGCGGATTATATCGTCGAGTTCCGCGCCCTGCTGGACAGCCACGGCCTGAGCTATGGCATGTTCGGCCACGTCGACGCCGGGGTACTGCACGTGCGTCCGGCGCTGGATATGTGCGACCCGCAGCAGGAGATCCTGATGAAGCAGATCTCCGACGATGTGGTGGCCTTAACCGCCAAATACGGCGGCCTGCTCTGGGGGGAGCACGGGAAAGGGTTCCGCGCGGAATACAGCCCGGCATTCTTCGGCGAACAGCTCTACGCGGAGCTGCGCAAGGTGAAAGCGGCGTTTGACCCGCATAACCGCCTCAACCCGGGCAAAATCTGCCCTCCTGAAGGCGTGGACGCGCCAATGCTGCAGGTGGATGCCGTCAAGCGCGGCACGTACGACAGACAGATCCCGATTGCGGTGCGCTCCTCCTGGCGCGGCGCGATGGAGTGCAACGGCAACGGACTGTGCTTTAACTTTGATGTGAAAAGCCCGATGTGCCCGTCGATGAAAATCACCAGCAACCGCATCCACTCGCCGAAAGGGCGGGCGACGCTGGTGCGGGAATGGCTGCGTCTGCTGGCCGATCGCGGGGTGGATCCGCTCAGGCTGGAGCAGCAGCTCCCGGAAAAACGGGCCAGCCTGCGCTCGCTGATTGAGCGCACCCGCAACAGCTGGCATGCGAATAAGGGCGAGTATGATTTCTCCCATGAGGTGAAAGAGGCGATGTCCGGCTGTCTGGCCTGTAAAGCCTGCTCCACCCAGTGCCCGATTAAAATCGACGTGCCGGAATTCCGCTCGCGCTTCCTGCAGCTGTATCACACCCGCTACCTCCGCCCGGTGCGCGACCATCTGGTGGCAACGGTAGAAAGCTACGCGCCGCTGATGGCGCGCGCGCCAAAGACCTTCAACTTCTTTATCAACCAGCCGCTGGTGCGCAAGCTCTCCGAAAAACATATCGGTATGATCGATCTGCCGCTGCTGTCGGTACCGTCTCTGCAGCGCCAGCTCGTCGGTCACCGCTCGGCAAATATGACCCTGGAACAGCTCGAGGCGCTCACCCCAGAGCAAAAAGCGAAGGTGGTGCTGGTGGTGCAGGATCCGTTTACCAGCTACTACGATGCGCAGGTGGTCGCGGATTTCATCCGCCTGTCGGAAAAGCTGGGGTATCAGCCGGTGGTTCTGCCGTTCTCACCCAACGGCAAGGCGCAGCACATCAAGGGCTTCCTGACGCGCTTTGCAAAGACCGCGCAGAAAACGGCTGACTTCTTAAACCGCGTGGCGCAACTCGGGATACCGATGGTCGGCGTCGATCCGGCGCTGGTGCTTTGCTATCGCGATGAATATAAGCAGACGCTCGGCGACAAGCGCGGTGATTTCAACGTGATGCTGGTGCACGAGTGGCTGCCGGTGGCGCTGGAAGATAAGGCGGTTCAGGATGTCAGCGGGGAACCATGGTATCTGTTCGGACACTGCACGGAAGTCACCGCGCTGCCGGGCGCGCCCGCGCAGTGGGCGTCCGTCTTTGCCCGCTTCGGCGCGAAGCTGGAGAGCGTCAGCGTCGGCTGCTGTGGAATGGCCGGCACCTACGGACACGAAGTGAAAAACCACGCCAACTCGCTCGGCATCTATGAGCTGTCCTGGCATCAGGCGATGCAGCGTTTACCGCGAAACCGCTGTCTGGCGACGGGCTACTCCTGTCGCAGCCAGGTGAAACGAGTAGAAGGTAACGGTGTACGTCACCCACTGCAGGCTTTACTGGAGATAATTGGATGATCTGGAAACGTGCCGTGACGCTGCAGGCGCTGAACGCCATGGGCGAGGGAAATATGGTGGGGCTGCTGGATATCCAGTTCATCCGCATTGGCGACGATGAGATTGAAGCCACCATGCCCGTCGATAGTCGCACCCATCAGCCGTTTGGTTTATTGCACGGCGGAGCGTCCGTCGTGCTGGCCGAAACGCTGGGCTCGGTGGCGGGCTATCTCTGTACCGAAGGGGAGCAGAAGGTTGTCGGACTCGAGGTGAATGCTAACCATATCCGCTCGGTGCGCAGCGGGCGCGTGCGCGGTGTATGCCGCGCGCTGCACGCCGGTAGCCGCCATCAGGTGTGGCAGATAGATATTCTCGATGAGCAGGATCGCCTGTGCTGCTCGTCGCGGCTGACCACGGCGGTTGTGTAAAGTTTTCAGATGTTTTGCCTTTGGTCAAAAACTAGCCAGATGGTTGTGATATACTGGTCAGGTTTTGTACATAAGCGAGGACATCATGGATACTGAAATAACCCCAACGCAGCTGGCAATTGAATATTTACGTCGCGATAAGAGCAACCTGTCTCCGGCGCAGTACCTGAAAAAGCTGAAACAGCTTGAGCTGGAGTTTACAGATTTGCTGGCGCTCTCTTCGAATGAACTAAAAGAAGAGATCTACTTTGCCTGGCGGTTGGGCGTTCACGTCCATTGAGCACTTAAGAATAAAAGGGCCGCGAGTGCGGCCTTTTTTGTGTCTGAAATTCAGTATCGGGGGACTCGTTGTTAAAAGACGGCTATAGTGTCCGGGTCAGCTCATTTTCCGTCCGGACCATCACATGCCGGTGAGATTAAAATCTTTCAGGCAATTTCCCCATATTGATTAGCACACCTCTTTCAACTTCGATATAACCCCCTTCTTTTAAAGCTGAAAGAATACGCATGACGCCGCTACGGGACAGGTGGGTTTTATCCCGGATATACCTTTCTGCAGTAATGTTCTGCCTGAATGATTCTTCTTCGTTTGAGAGTGCATAAAGCTGGGCGCGGACAATATTGTATGCGGAAGGTCCGGTTATATCTTCGTAGCTATGAAATAGCTTACCTGCAAGGCCCATCAGGTGATAAGCCAGCGGCTCCCATAGTCCATGATGCTTGATAATGTCATAAACAGAATCCATTTTAAGGGTTACGATCTCACAGTGATTAAAGGTTTTGATGTAACCGAACATCTGAGCGTAATGCAGATTACTGAGACCGAGCAAAGCGGGCGCCTTAACCGTTGCCATGGCTAAATCGTCGTTGTTACGGTGAATCATGACGCGACCGTTGAGGAGGATATAACAGAGGCGTTCGTCGCCAGCTACAAAATTTAATCGACGGCGGGGGAGCACTTTCTTCAGATTTGCACCCTGTTTTAGATAATCGATCAGTAGTTGTGTGGATGAAGAACAATCGAATATTAACGTCTGGGACATCTCATCAGCCATGTGCACGCCTATCCATTAAACCTGTCAATAGTGATGCGGCTCAGTATAGCGTGGATCCTGCTGAGTCTGTTTCAAGCAGCCCTGCTGCTAAGTATTTCAGCGGCACGGCGGATATGCAGGATGTCACAGCATGAAAAAACAAAGTATTTCGAAATGCTGGAGATAGTGAGAGATGCGTTAACTATTACCGGGTACGCATAGCGCACCCGGCATTTTCCTCAGACGTTCGCCGCACTCATCAACCGAGACTTCATGGACTGATATGCAGACGCTGCATAGTCCTCCGCCCAACGCTGATCCTCTATCGCCTCCAGCTGCACCGCGCAGTACTTCGTTTCCGGCGTTTTGGAGATGGGATCGAGGTTATCCTGGGTCAGCTCGTTGCAGGCGCCAATCCACCACTGATAGGTCATGTAAACGGCCCCGGCGTTGATACGCTCGCTGATGCTGGCGCGGGTAATCACTTTGCCGCGGCGTGAACGTACCCAGACCAGCTGCCCGTCAGTAATGCCCAGCTTTTCTGCATCGGCAGGGTTCATTTGCACCCGGCCCGGCTCGTCGGCCAGGCTTTGCAGCGCGGCGCAGTTCCCGGTCATGGAGCGACAGGAATAATGTCCCACCTCGCGTACCGTACACAGCACCAGCGGGAAATCTGCATCCGGGGTTTCAGCCGGCGCGCGCCACGGTGCGGCAAAGAGTTGCCCTTTACCGCTCGGGGTGTCGAACTGATTGTCTTTGTACAGGTACGGCGTGCCGGGGTGATCCAGGGTCGGGCAGGGCCACTGCACGTGGCCCATCTCGCCCATTTTTTCATACGTCACGCCGTAGAAAAGCGGGCACAGCTCGCGCATCTCATCCCAGATCTGCTGGTTGGAGTCATAACGCATCGGGTAGCCCATCTCGGTGGCGAGCAGGCTGATGATTTCCCAGTCGCGCTTCACGTTGCCGCTGGCCTCGATGGCTTTGCCAAAACGCTGGAAGCCGCGATCGGCACAGGTAAAAACGCCGCCGTGCTCACCCCAGGATGTGGCCGGTAGCAGAACGTCCGCCACTTCTGCCGTTTTGGTCATAAAGATGTCCTGAACCACAACAAAGTCGAGCGCCTCAAAACCGCTGCGAACGAGACCGAGAGCGGCCTCGGTCTGAAGCGGATCTTCCCCCATGATGTAGTAGGCCTTGACCTTGCCTTCCAGCGCCAGATGGGGCACCTCGGTAATGCGCGTCCCGACCCGATCGTCCATTTTGTTGACGTCAATCCCCCAGGCATCGGCGAATTTCTGCCTGACCGCAGGATCGGTCACATCCTGATAGCCGGGGAACATATTCGGCAGAACGCCCATGTCGCAGGCGCCCTGGACGTTGTTTTGACCGCGTACCGGCCCGACGCCGACGGCAGGGCGGCCGAGGTTGCCGGTCAGCAGCGCCAGGCTGGAAAGCCCTTTGACCACATCAACGGCCTGACCAAACTGGGTCACGCCCATTCCCCACATCACGGTTGCGGAAGGGGCCGCCGCGAAGGTGCGCATCGCCTGGCGGACGTCACGGGCGGGGATGCCAGTGATATGTTCGACCTTCTCCGGCGCATAGTCTTTTACCGTTTGTCGGTAGGCCTCAAGCCCTTCCGTAAAGCGCGCCACGTAGCTTTTGTCATATAGCTCCTCTTCAAGCAACACATAGCCAAAGGCGTTAACCAGCGCCATGTTGCTGCCGTTTTTCAGCTGCAGATGTTGGTCGGCAATGCGTGCCGTTTCAATGCGCCGCGGATCGCAGACGATAATTTTTGCGCCGTTCTCACGTGCTTTCAGCACGCGGCGGGCAACGATAGGGTGGGAGTCCGCGCAGTTATAGCCAAACACCAGCAGGCATTTTGAGTTTTCAATATCATTGATTGAGTTGCTCATTGCGCCATTGCCGAGCGTTTCCTGTAAACCGGCGATGGACGGGCCATGACAGACGCGCGCACAGCAGTCCACGTTGTTGGTGTTCAGCACCGCGCGGGCAAATTTCTGCATCACGTAGTTGGTTTCATTGCCGGTGCCGCGAGAGGAACCGGTGGTCATGATCGACCTCGGCCCGTGCTGCGCTTTAATACTGCTGAGCCTGTGGGCGGTGTAGCGGATCGCCTCTTCCCAGGTAACGGGGGTGAATGCTTCGCCTTTGCGGTAGCGGATCATGGGCTGGGTGAGGCGAGGGGTGAGCAGACGGGTATCGTTGAGGAAGTCCCAGCCGTAAAAGCCTTTCAGACATAAGGTGCCCTGGTTTGTGACGCCCTCTGCCGCTTCGGCACGGATGATACGGTTATTTTCAACGACAAGGTTCAATTTACAGCCTGCACCGCAGTACGGGCAGACGCTGGCGATCTTTTTCATCAATAACAGACCTGTTAAGAAATGAAGCAAAGTTGACTGGAAAACCCAGTCCCGTATGCGGAGGTAAGCAGGAAGCGTGCCAGGTTGTCTTTGCGTGTATTACAGGGAGTTATGCGGGGAGGGCACGTGTCATCGTCAAGCTGTTCGTCAGTTTTGACGATGACACGTCAGGAGGCGCGGCGAGCTGGAACTTAGAGATCGTCCATCGTGTAACCCACCACGATTTCCAGCGTCTTGCGAATCACATCCGCCTGAACCACGTCGTGAGTGGCTTCCAGCGTCTGAATGAGCCAGAGGATGATCGCCTTATTAGACAGATGCCCCTCGGAGGCCAGAACACAGCGTACTGCAGTAGAAAAAACAGCGGACTCTTCAGCAAAACGATCGCCTGCGTGACGGAAGTATTCCGACAGCGCACTGTCTAAAAAAGCAGAGTGGTATTCGGGTTGAAGCTGAATATTTTGTCTCATTTGTTCTCACCGTAGCTGTAAAATTGCAGTCAATGTATTTTTTTGGGGTCGGACGGTTTTCCACTTCCAAATAACGGCACTACATTGTCTCTGTTATCGTTGAGAGGTCCCTCTCTTTTCGTTCGTCCTTGCGCGGTTCTGCGACGTGTAAAGGCGATGCTGTTTGAGCCAATTTCGGCAATCACCGCCTCAAGTGTCTCCCGCCGCCGGGGATCCTTTTCATGTTCTTTCATGCTCCGCAGACGCTGCAGCAAGCCTTCGGTTGTCACTGGCCCCCGCTCTTTCAGAAGAGAAAGAACGGCTTCACCGATAAGCGTGTCAATCAGTCGGTTTGCGTCACTGCTATTCATAACCTTACCGTTCGAAGAGCAGACCAAGCAGCATGTGGTAATGCTCTTCCTCTTCTGGCCCATCGGCTCTTTCGAGACGGCTGAGCAGTTTGGTACAGAGCGATTTGCGATTGAGGTTTCGCCCGTCGCTGAGGATTTCGACAACTACCTGGCCCAGCGTCTCTTGTTGAGTAGGTAGGGCAGCCTTTTCGAAGTACTGTGCGATCGCTGCTGCGGAATCTGTGGCGTAACCTTTCTGCTGCATGTTTCGCTCCTGTAAAATTTTGTAATCACTAACGTTACAATTAAGGTATACACAATTCCTAAATCTGTACATATAAAATGTACAAATTTTTAATATTTTTATGATATATTTTATAAAATCCTTTATTTTTAGTTAGTTGACTGGCTAGCATGAACCGGTAATGTTACAGGATATATTGTACAAAAAGGTCTGGCACTGGTAAGTTGTACAGCGCAGAAAAATATTTCATTAACTGCCGTAAATGATTGAGATGTAAATTATTTGTCAGGCAATGAATGTGCTATAAATGATACTTATCCACCTTTTTTGTGGCCAAAACCCTAACCCCAGGAATCGCATGCTCACAACCATCATTTACCGCAGCCATATCTGCGAGGACGTTCCAGTGAAAGCGCTGGAAGCCATGGTCGCTGCAGCAAATAGTAAAAACCGGCAATCCAACGTCACGGGGATCCTGCTGTTTAACGGCACACATTTTTTTCAGCTGCTTGAAGGGCCAGTGGAACACGTCTCTGCTATCTATGAGCAGATCTGCAACGACCCGCGCCACCATAACGTGGTGGAGCTGATGCGCGATCACGGACCTGTCCGGCGTTTTGGCAACGTGGGCATGGAGCTTTTTGATTTGCGCCACTTCGACAGGGACGAAGTGCTGCAGCAGGTGCTCAACAGGGGGACGACACGCTATCAGCTGACGTATAACGACCGCCCGCTGCAGTTTTTCCGCACCTTTGTCGAGGCCACGGAAAAAGCGAACTATTTTGAATTGCCGCCTGCGGATTCCTGGGAGTTCGTTCGCGAGGAAACGCGTTTGTCTGCACAGCCTGAGGTGGTCGCGAAGGGGGCGGATTGCAGCTTCGCGTTCCAGCCGATAGTCGATCCGTTTATGCAGCAGGTTGTCTCCTGGGAGGCGCTTTTGCGCACCCCGTCCGGCGACTCGCCAGGGGCTTATTTCGCCAGCCTTCCGAATGAGGAAGTGTACGCGTCTGATTTGCAAAGCAAGCAGGTGGCGCTCTCCATGGCCAGCGCGCTGGGGTTACAGGACCAGACGTTATCCCTGAACCTGCTGCCTATGACGCTGGTTAACATTCCCAACGCCGTGGACTTTCTGCTCACCGCGATTGAAGCAAATGGGTTTGTACCCGAGCAAATCGTGGTTGAGTTCACCGAGAGCGAAGCCATTTCCCGTTTTGATGAATTCACGGATTCGGTCAGGCAGTTAAAAAGCGCGGGTATCAGCGTGACGATCGATCACTTTGGCGCCGGTTTTGCCGGACTGCAGCTGCTGGCCCACTTCCAGCCTGACAGAATTAAGATTAATCGCGATCTGGTGGCGAACGTGCATAAAAGTGGCCCCCGACAGGCCATTATTCAGGCGATTATCAAATGCTGTTCCTCGCTTGAGATCCAGTTCTGCGCGGTAGGAGTAGAGAAGGCTGAAGAGTGGATGTGGCTGGAATCCGCGGGTATTTCCCAGTTCCAGGGACATCTTTTTGCCAGCCCGCGACACGGCGGTATTCCGGCTATAGCGTGGCCGGAGAAAAAATTCGAGTTCTGATAAAGCTGTACACAATCGGACAGAGTTAGCTGTACGAACGGCAAATTTTATACAACAATGTATTAACAGGTGAACGGAGGAGCAGCCCGTTCGCCCGTTCAAAATGCGGTCTTAGCTATACAAATGGTGTGTACAATCTGATAAGGTTGGTGCAGTTAGGTATGGAAGTTCTGAGCGTGAGGGAGTTAATGGCCTATTACAGTATCGGCGAAGTGGCCGAACGATGCGGTATCAACCCCGTTACGCTGCGTGCCTGGCAGCGCCGTTATGGATTGTTGAAGCCGCAGCGCAGCGAAGGGGGCCATCGTCAGTTTGACGATGAAGATATCCTGCGTATTGAAGAGATCAAACGCCTGATGAAAAGCGGCGTCTCGGTCGGAAAAGTTAAAGCCTTGCTGGAAAACAAAGAAGTATTGACTCAGGGCAACTGGGTCTCGTTCCAGGAAGAGATGATGACCGTTCTGCGCTATGCCAGCCCGGCAAAGCTGCGCGCCAAAATCGGCGAATTCCGCCGCGATCACGCGATAGATGCGTTGATTGACAATATTCTCTCTCCCGTCCGGCAGCGCATGAATCAGGATCAAAACACCGTGCGTCACATGGCGAGCCTGTTTGACGGCGTCCTGATCGAATTCGCGATAGCAAGCCTGGCGGAATCCCGCAAAAAAGCCGGTAAAGACGCGCTTCTTATTGGCTGGGAATGCGATGACCGCACTCACCTGTGGCTGGAAGCCGCGCGCTTATCGCAGAAGGGCTGGCACATAGACGTCCTGGCGGAACCTATTGATTCGCCGCGCCCTGAACTCTTCCCGGGACAAAAAATCTTCGTCTGGACGGGGAAATCCCCAACGCCTCGCCAGCAGGAACAGCTCGACCACTGGCGTGAACAGGGGTTTGCTGTCTCATTTCATCACTAATTGTCTGAGGCCTTAAGGGCCTTTTTTTGTTTTTGTCATTTTCTGAGCAAAAGCTATCTCAAAAATAGGCATTTCCGATGCATATTTTACTTTTCTCCTCTGCGTTATAAACGTTGCGACGAAATGCATTATTAATCAATGCATTGAACAAATACATCCATCCTGACTGCATCCTCTCACAGGGTCTATGCTTAATAAAAGTAGGCAAAAAGGGCGGTTTAGCCGAATGCCCCTGCTGACAGAGGGTTGAAGTGATAATCGTTATCACTAACATGGTGTTATGCCCTGATGGCTTATCCGATGAGGTGGACCTATGGAACTGCATTCAGAAACCTTTAATCCTGCCGATTTCGCCTGGCGCGGTTTAACGCTCACGCCGGCGGCGGCGGCACATATTCACGAGCTGGTGGCGAAAAAGCCCGAGATCCTCGGCGTGCGTTTAGGTGTCAAACAGACAGGTTGCGCAGGTTTCGGCTATGTGCTCGATACCGTCACCGAACCCGAAAAAGATGACCTGGTGTTCGAGACTGACGGTGCGAAATTGTACGTTGCGCTGCAGGCTATGCCGTTTATTGACGGCACCGAGGTGGACTACGTCCGCGAAGGCTTAAACCAGTTATTCAAATTTCATAACCCGAAAGCCCAGAATGAATGCGGCTGCGGCGAAAGCTTTGGGGTATAGGCGGTACTATGTCTCGTAATACTGAAGCAACGAGTGAAGTAAATACCTGGAGCGGTGGGCACCTCAACTATAAAGAGGGGTTCTTCACCCAGCTGCAGACCGATGAGCTGGCAAAAGGCATTAACGAAGATGTCGTGCGGGCGATCTCGGCGAAACGTAACGAGCCCGAGTGGATGCTGGAGTTTCGTCTGAGCGCATTCCGCGCCTGGCTGGAGATGGAAGAGCCGCACTGGCTGAAAGCGCATTATGACAAGCTGAACTATCAGGACTATAGCTACTACTCCGCGCCCTCATGCGGTAGCTGCGATGACACCTGCGCCTCACAGCCCGGCGCGGTGCAGCAAACCGGCGCGGAAAACAGCTTCCTCAGCAAAGAGGTTGAAGAAGCCTTTAACCAGCTGGGCGTGCCCGTGCGTGAGGGGAAAGAGGTAGCGGTGGACGCCATTTTCGACTCCGTCTCGGTGGCGACCACCTACCGCGAGAAGCTGGCAGAGCAGGGGATCATTTTCTGCTCCTTTGGCGAAGCGATTCACGATCATCCGGAACTGGTGAAAAAGTACATCGGGACCGTGGTGCCCTCTAACGACAACTTCTTTGCGGCGCTCAACGCGGCGGTAGCCTCGGACGGCACCTTTATTTACGTGCCGAAAGGCGTGCGCTGTCCGATGGAGCTCTCGACCTATTTCCGCATCAATGCCGAAAAAACCGGTCAGTTCGAACGTACGATTCTGGTCGCGGATGAAGGCAGCTACGTCAGCTACATCGAAGGATGCTCGGCCCCGGTCCGCGACAGCTATCAGCTGCACGCGGCGGTGGTGGAGGTCATTATCCATAAAGACGCCGAGGTGAAATACTCGACGGTGCAAAACTGGTTCCCGGGCGACGGCAATACCGGCGGCATCCTGAACTTCGTAACCAAGCGTGCGCTGTGCGAAGGCGAAAACAGCAAGATGTCGTGGACCCAGTCCGAAACCGGCTCGGCCATCACCTGGAAATACCCGAGCTGTATCCTGCGCGGCGATAACTCCATAGGCGAGTTTTACTCGGTGGCGCTCACCAGCGGCCATCAGCAGGCGGATACCGGCACCAAGATGATTCACATTGGTAAAAACACCAGGTCAACCATCATCTCGAAAGGGATCTCTGCCGGGCACAGCCAGAACAGCTATCGCGGGCTGGTGAAAATCATGCCGACGGCCACCAATGCACGAAACTTTACCCAGTGTGACTCGATGCTGATTGGCGCAGACTGCGGGGCGCATACCTTCCCGTACGTTGAGTGCCGCAACAATACGGCCCAGCTTGAGCACGAGGCGACGACGTCACGGATTGGGGAAGATCAGCTCTTCTATTGCCTGCAGCGCGGGATCAGCGAAGAAGACGCCATCTCGATGATCGTTAACGGCTTCTGTAAGGACGTGTTCTCTGAACTGCCGCTGGAATTTGCCGTTGAAGCCCAGAAACTCCTCGCCATTAGTCTTGAACACAGCGTCGGTTAAGGAAAGCACATGTTAAGCATTAAAGATTTACAGGTCAGCGTAGAAGACAAAGCCATCCTGCGTGGCCTCAATTTTGACGTCAAGCCGGGCGAAGTCCACGCCATCATGGGGCCGAACGGTTCCGGGAAAAGTACGCTTTCTGCCACGCTGGCCGGACGCGAAGATTATGAAGTGACCCACGGCTCGGTCGAGTTTAACGGCAAGAATCTGCTGGAGATGTCGCCGGAAGATCGTGCGGGAGAGGGCATTTTTATGGCCTTCCAGTACCCGGTCGAAATTCCGGGCGTCAGTAATCAGTTCTTCCTGCAAACTGCGCTCAACGCGGTGCGCAAATACCGTGGCCTGGAGGCGCTGGACCGCTTCGACTTCCAGGACCTGATGGAAGAGAAGATCAAGCTGCTGAAAATGCCGGAAGATCTGCTGACCCGCTCGGTGAACGTCGGTTTTTCCGGCGGCGAGAAAAAGCGTAACGACATTCTGCAGATGGCGGTGCTGGAGCCCGAGCTGTGCATTCTGGATGAGACCGACTCCGGTCTGGACATCGACGCCCTGAAGATTGTCGCTGACGGAGTGAACTCCCTGCGCGACGGCAAGCGTTCATTCATCATCGTCACCCACTATCAGCGCATTCTGGACTACATCAAGCCGGATTACGTTCACGTGCTTTATCAGGGGCGTATTGTCAAATCCGGTGATTTCACGCTGGTTAAACAACTGGAGGAGCAGGGCTATGGCTGGCTTACAGAACAGCAGTAATGCGCTCCAGCAGTGGCACCGGCTGTTTGAAGCCCAGGGCGGCACGCGCTCGGCGCAGGCGCAGCAGCATCTGCAGCAGATGCTGCGTCTTGGTCTGCCGACGCGTAAGCATGAGAACTGGAAATATACCCCGCTCGATGGCCTGCTGAACGCCGAGTTTGTGACCCGTCTGGCGGATCTGACTCCTGAGCAGCGTGACGCGCTGGCAGTGCACGTGGATGCCGTGCGCCTGGTGTTTGTCGACGGTCAGTTCCGTCCGGAGCTGAGCGACGCTCTTCAGGCGAGCGGATTTGAGATTGAGATAAACGACGATCGCCAGCCCCTGAGCGCCCCGGTTCAGCCTGAGGTCTTTCTGCACCTGACCGAAAGCCTGGCCCGCAGCGTGACGCATATCGGCGTGAAGCGTAACCAGCGTCCGCCTAAGCCGCTGCTGCTGATGCACATCACTCAGGGTCTGAACGGCGACGAAATCAATACCGCGCACTATCGTCACCATCTTGAGCTGGCGGAGGGCGCCGAGGCCACGATCATCGAACATTACGTCAGCCTCAATGAGACGCGTCACTTTACCGGGGCGCGTCTGACGATGAACGTGGCGGGCAATGCCCAGCTACACCATATCAAGCTGGCGTTTGAGAATGCGCAGAGCCACCACTTTGCCCATAACGACATTGTCCTGGGCCAGGATGCGGCGGCGTACAGCCATAGCTTCCTGCTCGGCGGGTCGGTGCTGCGCCACAACACCAGCACGCAGCTTAACGGTGAAAACACCACGCTGCGCATCAACAGCCTGGCGATGCCGGTTAAATCTGAGGTGTGCGACACGCGCACGTGGCTGGAGCACAACAAAGGCTACTGCAACAGCCGCCAGCTGCACAAAACCATCGTGAGTGATAAAGGGCGAGCGGTGTTTAACGGTCTGATTAACGTGGCGCAGCACGCCATTAAAACCGACGGGCAGATGACCAACAACAATCTGCTGTTGGGCCGACTGGCGGAGGTAGACACCAAACCGCAGCTGGAGATCTACGCCGACGACGTGAAGTGCAGCCACGGTGCGACGGTCGGGCGAATCGACGACGAGCAGATGTTCTACCTGCGTTCCCGCGGCATCGACCAGCAGGCGGCGCAGAAAATGATTATCTATGCGTTTGCCGCCGAACTGACGGAAGCGCTGCACGATGGTCAGTTAAAACAGCAGGTGCTGGCGCGTATCGGTCAGCGTCTGCCTGGAGGCGAAGCATGAGTTTTCCCGTCGAGAAAGTACGGGCAGATTTCCCGGTTCTGACCCGTGAAGTGAACGGTCTTCCTCTGGCCTATCTGGACAGCGCGGCCAGCGCGCAGAAGCCGAATCAGGTGGTGGATGCCGAAGCCGAGTTTTATCGCCATGGCTATGCCGCCGTGCATCGAGGTATTCATACCCTGAGCGCCGAGGCGACCCAGCGGATGGAAAACGTACGCACGCAGCTTGCCGCCTTCCTCAATGCACGTTCGCCGGAAGAGCTGGTCTTCGTGCGCGGAACCACCGAAGGGATCAACCTTGTCGCTAACAGCTGGGGCAACGCACAGGTCCACGCGGGGGATAACATCATCATCACCCAGATGGAGCATCACGCCAATATCGTGCCGTGGCAGATGCTCTGCGAGCGCGTTGGTGCGCAATTGCGGGTCATTCCGCTCAACGTTGACGGGACGCTTCAGCTTGAGCAGCTTGACGTCTTGCTGGATGACCGCACGCGGCTGGTGGCGGTTACCCAGGTCTCCAACGTGCTGGGGACTGAAAACCCGGTGGCAGCGATTGTCGAAAAAGCCCGTCAGGTGGGCGCAAAAGTCCTGATTGACGGCGCTCAGGCGGTGATGCACCACGCGGTTGACGTTCAGGCGCTGGACTGTGATTTCTACGTCTTTTCAGGCCACAAGCTCTATGGGCCGACCGGGATAGGCGTGCTGTATGTAAAAGAAGACATTCTGCAGGCGATGCCGCCGTGGGAAGGAGGCGGGTCGATGATCGCCACCGTCAGCCTGACGGAAGGCACGACCTACGCGCGCGCGCCGTGGCGTTTTGAAGCGGGCACGCCCAACACCGGTGGGATTATCGGTCTGGGGGCGGCGGTCTCTTACGTCTCTGCCATCGGTCTTGATGCCATTCAGGAGTATGAACGGCTGCTGATGCACTATGCGCTTGCGGAGCTTGCCAGCGTGCCGGATTTGACCCTCTACGGGCCTGCCGATCGTCAGGGGGTGATCGCGTTCAATCTCGGGAAACACCACGCCTATGACGTGGGCAGTTTCCTTGATAACTACGGCGTGGCTGTCCGCACCGGGCACCACTGCGCCATGCCGCTGATGGCGTTTTACCAGGTGCCGGCAATGTGCCGCGCATCTCTGGTGATGTACAACACGACGGAAGAGGTCGACAGGCTGGTGGCGGGGCTTAAGCGCATTCACCAGCTGCTGGGCTAACGGAGAGGCAAACGATGGCAGAACTGCCGGACAGAGACAAATTGCTGCGCAACTTTGGGCGTTGCGCAAACTGGGAAGAGAAGTACCTTTATATCATCGAGCTGGGGCAGCGTCTGCCACCGCTCGGTGAAGAGGCGCATAGCCCGGAAAATATTATTCAGGGCTGTCAGAGCCAGGTCTGGATTGTGATGACGCAGTCTGATGACGGCACGATAGAATTGCGCGGCGACAGCGATGCCGCCATTGTAAAAGGGCTTATTGCGGTCGTCTTTAGCCTTTATCAGCAGATGTCGGCGCAGGATATTGTCGCGTTCGATGTCCGCCCGTGGTTTGAAAAAATGGCCTTAACCCAACACCTCACCCCGTCCCGTTCTCAGGGACTGGAAGCGATGATTCGCGCCATCCGCGCCAAAGCTTCAATCCTTAGCTAGACTTACAGAACAGCATTCATTCTGTTTCGCGAGGTGGTTCCCGCCTCGCTGGTTTTTCAGCTTTCTGGCGTTCTGTCAGTGAATAAGGAATCTCAGCATGAAGCGCGCGTCTCTCATAACTCTATTACTCCTCAGTTCGCTCGGTGCCCTCAACTTGGCCCGTGCGATGGACTATCCGTTGCCGCCCGCAGGCAGTCGTCTGATTGGGCAAAATCAAACCTACACGATACAGGAAGGGGATAATAAGCTGCAGACCATCGCCCGTCGGTTTAATACGGCGGCGCAGGTGATCCTTGAAACCAACAATACCATTGCGCCGGTTAACCCTGCGCCGGGAACCGTCATTACCATTCCGTCGCAAATGCTGTTGCCGGATACGCCGCGCGAGGGGATTGTGGTGAATCTCGCTGAGCTTCGGCTCTACTACTTCCCGCCGGGTCAAAACATTGTTCAGGTTTTCCCGCTGGGCATTGGTCAGCTGGGGCTGGAAACGCCGGTGACGACCACGCGGGTGAGCCAGAAGATCCCTAATCCCACCTGGACGCCCACGCCGGGCATCAGAGCGCGTTCTCTGGAGCAGGGCATCAAATTGCCTCCGGTGGTTCCTGCCGGGCCAAATAACCCCCTAGGACGCTTCGCGCTGCGTTTAGGCGTGGGCAACGGGGAATATCTCATCCACGGCACCAGCGCGCCGGACAGCGTCGGCCTGCGGGTCAGCTCCGGCTGTATGCGGATGAACGCCCCGGACATTAAGGCCCTGTTCGAACAGGTGCGGGTGGGCACGCGGGTGCAGATTATTAATGAACCCGTGAAATTCTCCGTTGAGCCGGATGGTAAACGCTATATTGAAGTCCACCGTCCGCTTGCGCAGGTAGAAGGGGAGAATCCGCAGGTCTCGCCCATTACCCATTCCTCCGAGTTTGCGACCTTTGTTTCTCAGGCGGGAAGCGATAAGGCGCTGATTGATAAAGCCCTGTCACGTCGTGCCGGGATCCCGGTTATCGTATCGTCCGGTAGCGGCCCGTCAGCCAGCAATAGCGTGTTGTCGGTGCAGAACAGCCGGGTATCTGCTGCGGTAGCGGAAGATGAAAGAGAGAAGGTGACGCAGTAGCCGTTTGACGCAGGCAAAAAAAATGGCGCACAATGTGCGCCATTTTATTAACAGGTACTATTACTTACGGTATTTAGTAGCCTGGTTGTCCAGACGCTGGTTAGCGCGAGCTGCGTCGTCTTTAGCAGCCTGAACGTCGGAACGGATTGCGTTCACGTCGTTGCTCAGCTGGTCAACTTTAGCGTTCAGAGTCTGAACGTCAGAAGACAGCTGATCGATTTTAGCGTTGCTGGAGCAACCAGCCAGCAGAGTAGAACCCAGGATTACCGCGCCCAGTACCAGTTTAGTACGATTCATTATTAATACCCTCTAGATTGAGTTAATCTCCATGTAGCGTTACAAGTATTACACAAAGTTTTTTGGGTTGAGAATATTTTTTTGATGGGAATACACCTATTTTTGATCGTTCGCTCAAAGAAGCATCGAATCAGCCCTTTTCGGGCAAAAATCTAAGGAAAAAAAGGCATTTATCATCGGATTCATCTTAGATAATTCGCAATTAAATAGAAAAACCCGATTTGCATTTTGAATGCGTTTGGCTAATGCCAGGAATAAAAAAAGCGCCCGGAGGGCGCTTTTTATCCAAATTAATTCGTTCAGGAATTATTACAGCACGTGAACAGATGCGGTATTGGTAGTGCCGCTTGGTACCAGTGCGCCAGAAACCATGACCACAACGTCACCTTTCTGTGCCAGACCACGATCAACCAGCTCCAGAGCCACTTCTTTACCCAGACGGTAGAAATCATCCGTAGACGCGATCTCTTTCACCAGGTGTGGGATCACGCCTTTGCTCAGCACCAGCTGACGGGCAGTGGTTTCGTTGGTGGTCAGCGCAAGGATAGTCGCATCCGGGAAGTATTTACGCACGGCGCGAGCAGATTTACCGCCCTGGGTGGCAACCACGATCAGTGGGGCTTCCAGTTTCTCAGCCGTTTCTACCGCACCGCGGCATACCGCTTCGGTGATGCGCAGCTTGCGGCTGTCGTTGTTGTAGTCCAGACGGCTTTTCATCACGCGATCGGTACGTTCGCAGATGGTGGCCATGATGGACACCGCTTCCAGCGGATATTTACCTTTCGCGGATTCGCCGGACAGCATAACGGCATCGGTACCGTCGAGGATGGCGTTTGCCACGTCGCCTGCTTCAGCGCGGGTAGGGCGTGGGTTTTTGATCATGGAGTCCAGCATCTGCGTTGCGGTGATAACCACTTTACGCGCGCGCACGCATTTCTCGATCATCATCTTCTGCGCGAAGATCACTTCTTCAACCGGGATTTCTACACCCAGGTCGCCACGTGCAACCATGATGCCGTCAGACGCTTCGAGGATTTCGTCGAAGTTGTTCAGGCCTTCCTGGTTTTCAATTTTGGAGATGATCTGGATCTTCTCGCCGCCGTGCGCTTTCAGGTGCTCACGAATTTCAACTACGTCAGAACGCTTACGGATGAAGGATGCCGCAACAAAGTCAACGCCTTGTTCGCAACCGAAGATCAGGTCCTGTTTGTCTTTTTCAGCCAGCGCTGGCAGTGCGATAGAAACGCCCGGCAGGTTAACGCCTTTGTTTTCGCCCAGGTCGCCGTTGTTCAGTACTTTACAGATAACCTTGTTGCCTTCGATAGCGGTAACTTCCATACCGATCAGACCATCGTCTACCAGCACGGTGTTACCAACGGACAGATCGTTGGTGAAGCCTTCATAGGTCACTGCAACGATTTCGCTGTTGCCGACAACGGATTTGTCGGTGGTGAAGGTGAAGGTCTGGCCAGCTTTCAGAGAGACGTCGTTACCGCCTTCCAGTTTGATAGTACGGATTTCTGGACCTTTGGTATCCAGCAGGATCGCGGCTTTTTTACCGGTCTTGCTCATCACGTTGCGCAAGTTCTGGATACGCTGACCGTGTTCTGCGTAGTCACCGTGGGAGAAGTTCAGACGCATCACGTTCATGCCGGCATCCAGCATTTTGGTCAGCATCTCTTCAGATTCGGTTTTCGGGCCGATAGTACAAACAATTTTCGTCTTTTTCATGACAGTCTTAGTCTTTAAGTTGGGAAGGATATGGAAATCTCGCTCCGGGGGCGCACCGCCGCGGAGTCAAACCTGTGTTGCAAAAGAGTATATGACACGCACTAAGGATAGGAGACATCAAATGAGCGTGCAGAAGAAAGTGTGCCTGAGTGACAGCCCAACGAAGGAGAGGAGAAGTTGTACGTTGTTTTTTGTATTCCAAGCGCTGAAACCATTCACCAAGGATTAGGCGCGCATTATACGCTGATTTGAAGATAAAAGGAAAATGGAAACGGTGTTTCAAAAATAATCTATGCAGTTTCACATAATATTGTTATCAAGGCGTTAAGCCATGATGACAACTTATAGCGGCAGGTGAGGGACCTGCCGCATTTTGCTTATTTTTGCAGCGCCTGGCTGAGGTCGGCAATCAGGTCTTTCGGATCTTCAATCCCGACTGACAGGCGGATCAGCTGCGGCACAATGCCGTTTGCCAGGCGTTGCTCGAGCGGAATCGACGCGTGCGTCATGCTGTAAGGCTGGCTCACCAGACTTTCCACGCCGCCCAGGCTTTCTGCGAGGGTGAACAACTTCAGGTTGCGAATCACCTCGGCGGCGCGTTGCGCATCGCCTTTTACCACGACGGAAATCATCCCGCCGGGCAGGGCCATCTGGGTGCGGGCAAGCTGATATTGCGGATGCGACTCCAGGCCGGGATAGAACACCTTTTCGACCAGAGGGTGTTGCTCCAGCCATTGCGCAATCGCCAGCGCGTTGGTGCTGTGCTTTTCGACCCTCAGCGCGAGCGTGCGAATACCGCGCAGCGTCAGGAAACTGCTGAACGGATCCAGGACGCCGCCCACCGCGTTTTGCAGGTAGCCCAGCTTATCCGCCAGTTCCTTGTTATCCCCGACAATCGCCAGCCCGGCGACCACGTCAGAGTGGCCGTTAAGGTATTTGGTGGCAGAGTGAACCACGATATCGAAGCCCGACTCCAGCGGACGGTGGATCACCGGCGACGCGAAGGTGTTATCCGCCACGCTGATGACGTTATGACGACGGGCGATTGCCGCGATGGCCGCCAGATCCGCCAGCTTCAGCAGCGGGTTGGTCGGCGTCTCGACCCACACCATACGCGTATCCGGGCGGATGGCGGCCTCGAGCCCGGCGAGGTCGTCCGGTTTAACCCAGCTGACCTGCAGGCCGGTGCTGCGCTTGCGCACGTTTTCGATCAGGCGGTACGTCCCGCCGTAAACGTCATCAATGGCGACGATATGGCTGTCTTTATCCAGCAGTTCGAGCACCGTGGAGATGGCCGCCAGGCCGGAGGCGAAGGCGTAGCCGCGCGTACCGCCCTCCAGTTCGGCAATCGCGGTTTCCAGCGCGTGGCGGGTAGGGTTGCCGCTGCGCGAATACTCATAGCCGGTATGCTCGCCGGGTGACGGTTGCGCAAACGTCGAGGTGGCGTAAATCGGCGGCATGACGGCGCCGTGCTGGTCGTTGAACTCGCCGCTGTGGACGCTCAGGGTAGCCAGGTTTTTCATCATCAGTTCCTTTATTGCTGAAGACGGTTGCGCCAGGCGGTCAGAACGTCGCTGCGCGTAATCAGACCGAGAAAACGGTCGTTGTCATTAATGACGGCCACCAGGCCGCGGTCGAAGATGGCGTGCAGGGCGCTTTCCGGTGCGTGTTTATCAAGAAACTCCACCTGACGCGTCATGGCTGCCGTCACCGGCAGCGCGAAGCGATCGCCGTCGCCGCCGATATGCCGCAGGAGATCCCACTCGTCGATAATGCCCACCACCTTGCCGTTCTCCAGCACCGGCAGCTGGGAGATGTCATACAGACGCATGCGTGCCAGAACGGTGGAAAGCGTGTCGTCCGGGGCCGCGGTAACGGTGGCGCCTTCATCGTGGCGCAGGGCGATGTAGTCAGAGAGGTCGCCGGCCTGAGGACGCGTGATGAGCCCCTGCTGTCGCATCCAGTCGTCGTTGAACATCTTCGAAAGATACTTATTGCCGCTGTCGCAGGCGAAGGTCACCACGCGCTTCGGCGTGGTCTGCGCCTGGCAATACTTCAGCGCGGCCGCAAGCAGCGTGCCGCTGGAGGAGCCCGCCAGAATGCCCTCCGTTTTCAGCAGCTCGCGCGCGGTGGTGAAGGCTTCGCGGTCGGTGATGCGCCAGGCGCGATTCACCCCTTCAATGTGGGCCAGCGGAGGAATAAAGTCTTCGCCAATTCCCTCAACCAGCCAGGAGCCCGCGTCGTGGTAGCGTCCGGTTTCCACCTGGTCGGCCAGAACGGATCCGGCCGGGTCTGCCAGGACAAATTCAGTATGCGGAGAGTGCTCGGCGAACCACGCCTGCAGGCCGCCCAGCGTGCCGCCTGAGCCGACGCCCACGACGATGGCGTCGATCCTGCCGTCAAGCTGCTCGTACAGTTCCGGCGCCGTGGTTGTGCGGTGCGCCAGCGGGTTGGCTTCGTTGTTGAACTGGTCGATGTAAAACGCGCCGGGAAGTTCGTTAGCCAGGCGCTGGGCGTAATCCTGGTAATAGGCCGGGTGGCCCTTATTGACGTCGGAGCGGGTCAGCACCACCTGGGCACCCAGCGCGCGCAGGTGGAAAATCTTCTCGCGGCTCATTTTGTCCGGCACCACCAGAATCAGCGAGTAGCCTTTCTGGGCGGCGATTAGGGCCAGGCCGAGACCGGTATTGCCCGCCGTAGCCTCAATTATCGTGCCGCCAGGCTTCAGCTTACCGGTACGTTCCGCTTCGTTAATCATCGACAGCGCAACGCGATCCTTAATCGAACCGCCCGGGTTCTGGTTTTCCAGCTTCAGAAAGAGCGAGCAGGGACCGGTATCAAGCTTATGCAGCTGGATCAGCGGGGTACGACCAATCAGTTCGGTGACGGAGTGATAAATCGTCATGATGTTTTCCTTTCTGGATGTCATGACGGGATGATAGGGCGGTGAAATTTTCTCAATAAAGAACCATTCACTGCCGTTTAGAACAGAAAGGAATATAAATGCCATTTCTGGATGGCAGGACAGCAAGACGTAAAGTTGTCTGGATGTGAGGATGGCTATATCGGGATAAAATGCTGCAAAAATGACCGTTTTTTGCGCCCGTCCGCCAGCAGATATGCATCCGGCAGATAATCATTGCTGAAATTGGTCTAAATGCTGCCCACCCGGTAAATCCGCTGTTTATTTCGGAAAGTTATAACACATTCTTTTTTGTTCATTTAAAAGCTGGTAACGGCTGTTTACTATCGTTTGGACATCCATACTGCTAAACCGCCACGGGCGGCACGGATAATGAATAAGAATGATTGTACTGAGCAATATTTCGAAAGTTTTTGACAACGGAAAGGTGGCACTCACAGCCGTTGATAACGTCAATTTGACGATAGCACAGGGACAGATATACGGGATCATTGGTTACAGCGGCGCAGGTAAAAGTACGCTTATCCGCCTGCTCAACGGGCTGGAAAAACCGAGCAGCGGCAGCGTAACCATCAACGGGCAGAACATTTCTGCCGCAAAAGGTGAAGCGCTGCGCCAGGCGCGTCTGAAGATCAGCATGGTGTTTCAACACTTTAACCTGCTGTGGTCGCGCACGGTCAGCGAGAATATTGCGTTCTCGATGCAAATTGCCGGCGTACCGAAAGCCGAAATTAAGGCCCGCGTGGCCGAGCTTATTGAACTCGTTGGCCTGAAAGGCCGCGAGCATGCCTATCCGTCGCAGCTGAGCGGTGGTCAAAAGCAGCGCGTGGGTATTGCGCGTGCGCTGGCTAATCGCCCGGATGTGCTGCTCTGCGATGAAGCCACCTCCGCGCTTGACCCGCAGACCACCGATCAGATCCTCGATCTGCTGCTGGATATTAACCGCCGCTTTAAGCTGACCATCGTGCTCATCACGCACGAGATGCACGTGGTGCGCAAAATCTGCGACCGCGTGGCGGTAATGGAGAACGGTAAGGTGGTGGAAGAGGGAGACGTGCTGAGCGTCTTTACCCATCCGCAGCAGCCGATTACGCAGCAGTTTGTGCGTCAGGTGAGCCAGTACGCTGAAGAAGAAACGTTCAATACCGAACTGGCAAACGATCTGGAAGGGACGGTCATCAGGCTGACCTTTACCGGGCACAGCACGCATAAGCCTATTGTGGGCGAACTGACGCTGCGCTACGGCCTGCCGTTTAACATCCTGCACGGAAAAATGACCCAAACCGCTCACGGCGTGTTTGGTCAACTCTGGGTGCACGTCGTGGCATCTGACGAACAACTGAACAATATCCTCGCCGACCTGCAGCACAGCGATATTGAAGGCGAGGTGATTAAACATGGCTGAGAATCTCTTTCCGCATCTCGAGTGGGATCAGCTCTGGGCGGCGACGCTTGAGACGCTGTACATGACCGCGCTGTCCGGCGTGGCGACCTTTGTGCTGGGCATCGTGCTGGGTCTGGCGCTGTTTTTAACCGCGCGCGGCGGTCTGTTCCATAACCGCACGGTCTACAGCGTGATTTCGATCGTGGTGAACGTGTTCCGCTCGATTCCGTTCATCATTTTGATTGTGCTGCTGATCCCGTTCACCAAGACCGTCGTCGGCACCATTCTTGGCGCCAACGCGGCGCTGCCGGCCCTGATAGTGGGTGCCGCACCGTTCTACGCACGCCTGGTGGAGATCGCCCTGCGTGAAGTGGATAAAGGCGTGATTGAAGCGACGCGCTCGATGGGCGCACGACTGAGCACGCTCGTGTTTCGGGTTTTACTGCCGGAATCATCACCCGCACTGGTATCAGGTATTACGGTGACGCTGATTGCGCTGGTGAGCTACAGCGCAATGGCGGGGGTGATTGGCGCCGGTGGTTTGGGAAATCTGGCTTATCTGGAAGGATTCCAGCGCAACCATGGTGACGTCACGCTGGTGGCAACGGTGACCATTCTGATCATCGTTTTCATTATCCAGTTCTGCGGCGATGTCATTACTTCACTGTTAGATAAACGCTAATAAATACACACAGGAACCACATCATGAAAAAGACACTGACACTGATCGCCGCAGCAACCCTGAGCGCCCTGAGCTTCGCCTCCTGGGCCGACACCCTGACCGTGGGCGCGTCCAACACGCCGCATGCGGAAATTCTGGAGCAGGCAAAGCCGATTCTGGCGAAGCAGGGTATCGACCTGGAGATTAAACCGTTCCAGGACTACATTCTGCCGAATACCGCGCTGGCGGGTCATGACATCGACGCGAACTATTTCCAGCATATTCCTTACCTGAACAGCGTGCTGAAAGATCATGCGGGCGATAAGGACTACGATTTTGTCAGTGCGGGCGCGATCCACATTGAGCCAATCGGCATCTACTCCAAAAAATACAAGTCGCTGAAAGACCTGCCGGAAGGCGGCAAGATCATCATGCGTGACGCGGTTTCTGAAGAGGGGCGTATTCTTTCCATCTTCGAGAAAGAGGGCGTGATCAAGCTGAAGCCGGGCATCGATAAAGTGACTGCGCGCATCAGCGACATCGTCGAGAACCCGAAAAAGCTGAAGTTCACGCCTAACGTTGAAGCGTCTCTGCTGCCGCAGATGTACAACAACAACGAAGGCGATGCGGTGGTGATCAACGCCAACTACGCGATTGACGCCGGTCTGGATCCGGTTCACGACCCGATTGCGGTTGAGAGCGGTGAAAACAACCCGTACGCCAACATCATTACCGTACACCGCGGTGACGAGAAGAAGAAAGATATCGTCGCGCTGGTGAACGTGCTGCACTCGAAAGAGATTCAGGACTGGATCCGCACCAAGTACAAAGGCGCGGTTATTCCTGTAAACAACTAATTTACTGATTTTACTGATGAAGCCCGGCGAGTCTATCGCCGGGCTTCTTTTTTGTATCCGGCTGGAGAATCATTTAAGCTCAACGTTTAAAAGGCAATGGAGTGATGACGATGGGTAACGTGACCAAAGATGAAGCGCTGTACCAGGAGATGTGCCGGGTGGTCGGAAAGGTGGTGCTCGAGATGCGTGATTTAGGGCAGGAGCCAAAGCATATTGTCATTGCCGGAGTCCTGCGTACCGCGCTGGCGAACCAGCGCGTTAAACGCAGTGAATTGACAACCGAAGCAATGGAAACGGTGGTTAAAGCGCTGGCCGGGTAAGGCGCCAGCGCTTCGCAAGCTGCTCGAGCGAGCAGCAGAGCAGGTAGTAAACCACGCCCGTAAAGATAAAAATGGCCGCCGGGTAGATTTGCACCCGGTTGTTGACCTGTCCCGCCACCGTGGTCAGTTCCGGGACGTTCACGATAAACGCCAGCGACGTATCCTTCAGCAGGCTAATAAAAATCCCCACCAGCGACGGCAGAATATTCCTCAGCGCCTGCGGCAGCAGCACGCGCAACAGGGTTTGTTGGGTGCTGAAGCCCTGAGACAGCGCGGCCTCGTACTGCCCGGTCGGCAGCGCGCTCAGCCCGGCCAGCACCGAGTGCATCACGGTGGCCGCCGTAAACCAGGCCAGCGCCAGCATGACGGTCAGCGCCCCGGGCAGATCGCCCCCGGTGATGAGCGGCAGGAGATACCACATCCAGAAAATCACGAAGATAAGCGGGATACCGCGAATCAGTTCTGCCCATAAAAAGAGGACTTTTCGCACGAGCCCGGTAAAGCGCCAGGCCAGGCACGCGAGCAGTATCCCTCCGGGCAGAGCGATAACCGCAGCGCCTGCTGCCATCATTAACGAAAGCAGTACGCCTCCCGGTTCACCCGTTGCCGCGCGTCCCCACAGCAGATAATCGAGGTTATCGGTGATGACATTAAGTCCGGCAATCATGTTTTTCACTCCCTGCGATGACGACGTTCGGGCGTTTACGTTTCGCCTGTGGCCCAAGGCGTACCAGCACCATCCCCATGACCAGGCCGGTCAGCAGATAGAGCACGGTACCGAGGGTAAACGCCTCCAGCGCGTGCGCGTTATAGCTTTCGATCTGCCTGACCTGATAGGTGAGCTCGGCGAAGCCAATCCCGCTGGCGAGCGAGGAGAGCTTCATCAGATTGAGATACTGGCCCACAACGGGCTGCCAGGCGTTAGCCAGGCCCTGCGGCAGAAGGATGAAGCGAAACAAGCGCCACGTGGAGAATCCCTGGGCGAGCGCCGCCTCCCGCTGCCCGGCGGGCACGGAACGCAATCCTGCTTCCACCTCTTCGATTAAAAACGCCGAGGTAAAAACGCCCAACCCCCAGGCAGAGCATAAAAATTCGGGCGTAAACCACCAGACGTCGCCGGGCAGAATCGACCAGCTGTGATCGGCGTTGACCGCGTCGCGAAACGCCTGAGGCAGCCCGTTCCAGGCGGCAAAATACCAGAACAGTAGCTGCACCAGCAGCGGGGTATTGCGAAAGAGTGATACCCAGCCGCTGACGATCGCTTTCCCGACGCGTCCGCCGGACAGGCGCAGAAGCATAAAGAGCAGTGCGAGCAGGCTGGCCAGCACGATCCCCGCCAGCGTCACCCACAGGGTGGTGAGGAATCCGGAGAGTATCCACTGCAGAGGCTGTCCGGTCAGTACCCCCTGCCAGTCGAGCGCGGGCATTACAGATGCTCCTGATGCAGCGGGTTGAGCACCTTTTGCAGGAAGCGCTGCGCGCGCGGATGCGCTGGCTGGCTGAAAAACTGCGCCGGCGGCGCGGTTTCCAGAATTTGCCCGCCGTCGATAAAGACAATCCGGTCGGCGATTTCCCGGGCAAACTGCATCTCATGAGTCACCACGATCATCGTGATCCCGCTGTGGGCGAGGGCTTTCATCACGAACAGCACTTCACCAATCATCTCCGGATCCAGCGCGGAGGTGGGTTCATCAAACAGAATGATTTGCGGTGAAGAGGCGAGGGCGCGGGCTATCGCCACGCGCTGCTGCTGCCCGCCGGAAAGCTCCGCCGGGTAATGGTGGGCTTTTTCCAGCATCCCGACTTTCTCCAGCAGGGCCAGCGCGCGCTCCTGAGCAGGATGCGGCTTCCAGCCGTGAACGTGCTCCAGTGCCAGGGTGATGTTCTGGCTGGCGGTGAGATGGGCATAGAGATTGAACTGTTGGAACACAAACCCCACGCGGCTTCGCAGCTGACGCAGCCCGGTACCGGAGAGCTTTCCGGTAGGCTTGTTGTCGACCAGAATCTCCCCGCCGCTCAGGGTTTCAAGCTGGTTGATAAGACGGATCAGGGTGGATTTACCGGAGCCTGAAGGGCCGAGGATGGCAACCACTTCTCCGGGCGTGATGGTGAGGTTAATATCGTTTAAAACCTGATGGTCACCGTAGCGTTTGTCCACATGAAGAAACTCGACGCTGGCCTGTTCCAGATGTGAAAAATCCGCGGCACCGGCCGCGGAGTGTGAAAATAAACCTGAGAGCATAATTACCTGACTTCTATTTTAAAGGCGCGCGGCTGTGGAGCAGGGGTGCCAGGACCAAACCAGGCATCATAGATTTTTGCCGCCTGACCGGTCTTCTCGAGATTAACCAGTTCGTCGTTAACGGCCTTCAGCAGCGCCGTTTCACCTTTCTTCACCCCCACGCCAATCTCTTCTTTACTGAGCAGGTCGGGCAGGATTTTGAAGTTGGCTTTGTCCGGCGCCTGCGCCAGCAGGCCGGCCAGAATGGTGCTGTCCTGGGTAATGGCCTGGACGTTGCCATTGCGCAGTGCGGTCAACGCCAGCGGGATGTCGTCATAAGAGAGGACGCGGGACTGCGGGAAACGCTGGTGCAGCGCCTGCTCGCCCGTCGTTCCTTTGACTGCGCCGATGCGCGCCCGGCTATAGTCATCAAGCTTGTCCGGTGATTTTGCCGGAACGAGGAACTGCTGGCCGGTAACGAAGTAAGGCGTAGAAAAATCAATGACCTGCGCGCGTTCCGGGGTGATGGTGATATCCGCCACGATCAGGTCGGCTTTGCCGGACTGCAGCAGCGGAATGCGGTTGGCCGGATTGGTGGCAACCAGTTCAAGCTTCACGCCGAGCGATTTTGCCAGCGCTTTGGCAAAGTCCACGTCATAACCCACGATCTCATGCGTTTTGGCATCAATCGAGCCAAACGGCGGGTTGGCGTCAAACGTGGCCACTTTCACCACCCCTGCGGCCTTAATATCCGCCAGCTGATCGGCCTGTGCCTGCGCTGAAAGCAGGCTCCCCGCCGCCAGTAATCCCAGAACCAGTGTCCGTTTGGTAAACCCTTTCATATTTGCTGCCATAGTCATTCGCCATCCCGTTGTTTTTGTTTTACCCCGTTACGCTCCCATAAGGGAAAGCTATCGCCAAATAAGAAATCGTTCTTTGCTATGAGCAAAAAAGCATTAGTGAACAAGGTGTTAATGAAGCGTGAAAAGGACGGGGTGCTATTTGCAGATCCTGCACATAGACAGTGGATTTTGGTATTTCCCCTGCACGGGATTTGGGTGCTTAACTGAGGTCAGACACGGCGAGAGAGGGTAAGACGATGAAAAAGTGGATCAGCACGTTACGGCGGTTTTTTGCGGCCCGGCCAGCGAATGCGGAGAACAGCGCGCAACGTGTTCTTGAGTCGATACTTCCTGTCGCCAGCCTGTATGGCGTAGACGTTGCCAACATTGACCCGGAGTGGTTCCATGATAAAACGTCACGCTGAACTGCGCCGCACGCGCGAAACCTACTGGAACGAGGTGTGCGTGACGTTTAACGAGTGAAATAAAAAAGCACCGGTTTCCCGGTGCTTTTTTATTAGATCTTGCAGGCGTCGCCGCAGTCATCGTCGGCGACAATCGCCTGCGCTTTTTTGTCTGCATCGTCCAGACGTTCCGCATTACGCTCTTCAGCTTCATCCAGACCGTTAAAGACTAAGTTATCGAGATCAATTTCCATGTTGCACCTGCTCTGTTCAGTTTTCGATACTGGCACAGTATAGGGCAAAAAAAGCCAGCAATGTACCTCGCAGCACATAAGGATAATCCCTGCCATACTCAGTGCTTTATCGCTGAGGAGAGCACATGATTACACTCTGTAAAACCTGTGGAACCGCCTACGATACGCAGCCGGACAGATGCCCGATTTGTGAGGATGAACGCCAGTATGTGCCCATCACGGGGCAGGCGTGGACCGATCTCGATACCATCACCGCGGCGCACAGCAACAAATGGCAGCAGCTGGAGCCGCGATTATTCGGTATCAAAACGGTTCCTGCGTTTGCGATTAACCAGCGGGCGCTGCTCCTGCAAACGCCCCACGGCAATATCCTCTGGGACTGCATCGCCAACCTCGATCCCGCAACCCAAACCCTCATCGCCGCCCTTGGCGGCATCAGCGCGATTGCGATTTCACATCCGCACTATTACACCACGATGCAGGAGTGGGCTGCGGCGTTTGATGCGCCGGTGTACCTGCACGCCAGCGACAAAGAGTGGGTGATGCGCGACAGCCCGGCCATTCATTTCTGGGAGGGGGATACGCTGGAGATTTTCCCGTCGGTTACCCTGCTGCGTCTGGGTGGGCATTTTGCCGGGGGAACGGTGCTGCACTGGCAGGAGGGGGACGGGGTATTGCTGGTTGGCGATATTCTGCAGGTCACGCCGGGTAAAGACGCCGTCTCGTTTATGTGGAGCTACCCGAATTATCTCCCGCTGCCGGCCCGAACGGTGGCGTCGGTGGTGAGTCATCTCGAAGGCAAAACCTTTGAACGTCTTTACGGCGCGTTCGAAGGGCAGAACATCCTGACCAGTGCGGACGAGATCGTGCAGCGGTCGGGCCAGAAATATATTGCTTGTCTGAAGTAAACCACGATGGGTAAACTTTACGAGTGTGATCTCGATCATGCCTAAACTAAAACAGATAAAAGAGACATTGCTATGCAACATATCATTGAAGGTTTTCTCAGCTTTCAAAAAGAGATTTTCCCGCAACGTAAAGAACTCTTCCGCAGTTTAGCGTCCAGCCAGAATCCCAAAGCGCTGTTCATCTCATGCTCCGACAGCCGTCTGGTCCCGGAACTGGTCACCCAGCAAGAGCCAGGACAACTCTTTGTCATTCGTAATGCTGGCAACATCGTGCCGCCGTTCGGACCGGAGCCAGGCGGTGTGTCCGCAACCATCGAATACGCCGTGGTGGCGCTGGGCGTCACGGATATCGTGATTTGTGGTCACTCCAACTGTGGCGCAATGAAGGCGATTGCCGATAACGCGAACCTGGAGCCGATGCCTGCGGTGTCACACTGGCTGCGCTATTCCGACGCGGCGAAAGCCGTGGTTGAGAAGAAAACCTGGGATAAGCCGATCGATAAGGTCAATGCGATGGTGCAGGAAAACGTGTTTGCGCAGCTGAGCAACATCAAGACCCATCCGTCCGTTGCGGTGGGCCTGCGTAATAACTCCATCCGACTGCACGGCTGGGTGTACGATATTGAAAGCGGCGAAATCCTCGCGCTGGATAAAGCGACGAAAAGTTTCGTTTCGCTGTCGGAAAACCCGGAAGTCTTCTTCGAGTAATTACCGACAGCAGGGCATGGAAGCCCTGTCACATCTCAATATACGGTAACCTTCTCCGCGATCCCGACGCGGGTTTTTCAGCCGCCTTCGCCATCGCTTCTGCAATCTCAGCACATTCCGCCAGCCCCTGAACGAAGGGACGGTCGTGCATCAGCCACGGTATCGCGCCGAAGGCGATGCGTCCGCGCACGGTGTCAGGCGCTTTTAAGGTGTAATCCTCGCCGATATCGGGTATCCGATCTCCCGTTGCTTCCAGCTGTTTTCGCAGCGTCGGGAAGGGCAGATCTTTCGTTTTGAGCGGCTTTTGTCCGCGTGCGTCAATAAATACGTTGAAACGATAGACGGTCTCTTTTGTGGTTATCACCGTTCGATCGCTGCCAACGTCGAGCGTGTAGTCGTCACCGAGCGCGGCCACGCTGATGATGCCGGCTTCGCGAAGTGCGAGCAGCCTGCGGATAGACTGCGGAGGAATGGCGGCATAATTGTCGATAAATACCCGAGCCAGCCCCTGACTGAAGCGTTCACCGTCTTGCTCATCGAGATGGGGGACGATCTCCTGAACCACTTCATGCAGCCGAAGCACGGTATAGCGCCAGGCCACGGTACGGCGTTCCCGTTTGTTGCGTTCAACCTCGTTGAGATTCTCTTCCGCCCAGGTAAAGGGGCCGTGGCGTTTACGATCCTCAAACCAGGCCTCACGAATAGTGTCCGCATTCAGCGTATGCAGAGACATTTTCTCGCACCATGCCGGATCGGCAAGCTGAAGCTCTTTGACCATCAGGGCAAAAATGCGGTCAAGCAGGCCATCCGGTCCTTTGGCTATCTCGCTTTCCACCACGAATTCGGTCAAAACCGACAGCGGTTCGTAAGGAATAGGGCAGTAAAAATCGGCTTCCGGCAGAATGCCCGTCCGGGACATCAGCGTAATGTGTAACCCTTCGCTGCCGTTGTCGAGGATGAATTTACCGTTACTAAACTCACCGTGCTGCATCACCACCGCCATAGCCGCGTCGAGACCGCTCAACGAGGTGCCCATAATGCCCACGCGGCAAGGGGGAATGCTGGCATCCATCAGGCCGGACCACGGGCTTGGGAAGAATGTGCGCGTGGCTTCATCCTCGTCTGGCCAGACGTGGCCGGTGGCGATAACCGCCAGGTCGAATTTATCCGGTAGGGCGCGGTCGTTGACCGAAATCGTCACGCCGGTTGTCGAAGGGTTGATGTCGGTGACCTTCGCTGATTCATGGATCTCAACCTGGAACCCCAGCTTTTTCGCCTCTTTTACGATTGATCGAAAGCTGTCGCGAAAATACTCCCCCAGCAGGATCCTCGGCAGGAACTGCCGATCGTGCAGGCGGGCTTTATCAACCTTAAAACGCAACAGATGGGCGTCGCTCTGTTCCTTGAGCCAGTCGAGGTAGGTCATAAAAATGGGCGGGATTTCAATGCTCGCAATGTTCGCCAGCATCAGCCGGGAATTATCGTCGTCGTTATAGGGCATTCCCACGCCGGCTTCATCGGCCTGTTCGAAAACGGAAACGGAGAGCGGCGTGCTGTTCTTAAGCAGGTGATAAAAGGTGTAAATCCCAGTGGGGCCGGAGCCGATAATCGCGATCTTCTTCATCAACACGTTTCCTGTGTTTTTTTCCATAGGAAAAGCGTAGCAGGAGAACAATGAAGAAAATAAGGGATTAGGAAAATTCAGGATATCAGAATAGGAGTTGCACCATTTCAGGACTGAAATGGTGCGTCCGAGTGGACTCGAACCACCGACCCCCACCATGTCAAGGTGGTGCTCTAACCAACTGAGCTACGGACGCAGAATGGTGCGTTCAATTGGACTCGAACCAACGACCCCCACCATGTCAAGGTGGTGCTCTAACCAACTGAGCTATGAACGCAACGTGTTGTCGGTGACAACGGGAACGAATATTAGCGGCACAGCATCGAGGTGGCAAGAGGGAAAATGCAATTTTCTCTATGATTTCACGCGATTGCTGTATTACCGCGCAAAGTGAAGAGAAAGTAGCCGCCAGGCGGCGGCTACTGCGTCGTTAACGTGCAGCGCGTTGCAAAATGACCGTTGATGGCTGGCGCTGCAGGAAGCGCATGCGCATCATCATCATAATCGCCGCCGAGGTCAGGCCGATGATAAAGCCCATCCAGAACCCTGCCGGTCCCATGCGCTCAACCACCAGGTCGGTCAGGGCCAGAATATAGCCACACGGCAGACCCAGCACCCAGTAGGCGATGAAAGTGATAAAGAAGATGGAACGCGTGTCTTTATAGCCGCGCAGCACGCCGCTGCCAATCACCTGAATGGAGTCAGAAATCTGGTAAATCGCGGCCAGTAGCATCAGGTGCGATGCCAGTGTGACGACTTCCGGATTGTCGTTGTAGAGCAGGGCGATCTGCTCGCGTAATGCGACGGTAAAGAGCGCAGTACAGATCGCCATGCAGACGCCGACGCCCAGCCCGGTTCGGGCGGCCGTTTGCGCATCGAGCGTTGAGCCCTGGCCCAGGCGGAAGCCCACGCGAATCGTCACCGCCGCCGCCAGCGACATCGGCAGGACGAACATCAGGGAGCTAAAGTTCAGCGCGATCTGGTGCCCGGCGACGTTCACAATGCCCAGCGGGGAGACCAGCAGGGCGACCACGGCAAACAGGGTCACCTCAAAGAATAGCGCGAGGGCAATCGGCAACCCTAACTGCACCAGACGCGTCATGATGTTCCAGTCCGGCGTGCTGAATCTGTGCTCGTTACGAATATCGCGCATGGAGCGGGCGCGCTTCACGAAGGTAAGCATCGAGAAGAACATTACCCAGTAAACGGCGGCCGTCGCCACGCCGCAGCCGACGCCGCCCAGCTCCGGCATCCCGAAATGACCGTAAATAAAGACATAGTTAACGGGAATGTTGACCAGCAGCCCGATAAAGCCCATCACCATGCCGGGCTTAGTTTTCGCCAGGCCTTCACACTGGTTACGCGCCACCTGGAAGAAGAGGTAGCCAGGCGCACCCCAGAGCAGCGCGCGCAAATAACCCACGGCTTTGTCCGCCAGTGCCGGGTCAATGTTATGCATAGCGCGAATGATATGGCCCGCGTTCCAGAGCACGACCATAATCAGCACCGAGACAAATCCTGCCAGCCAGAAGCCCTGGCGGACCTGATGGGCAATGCGCTCGCGGCGCCCCGAACCATTGAGCTGAGCGATAACAGGCGTGAGCGCGAGCAGCAGACCGTGGCCGAACAGGATGGCCGGAAGCCAGATTGACGTACCGATAGCTACGGCCGCCATGTCGGTGGCGCTGTAGCCACCCGCCATTACCGTATCCACAAATCCCATTGCGGTCTGGGCCACCTGCGCGACGATCACTGGTATAGCCAGTGCCAATAGCTGGCGCGCTTCATTCATGTACTTCTGCACGTGAACACCTTTATTTTGTAGTTATATGAGAGACTAAAAAAGCCGCCGAAACGGGCAGCAAGAAGAAAATGCAGGGGGGTGCCAGCTATTGTAGCGGGCTTTAGCTATTTATCTAGTGAAAAAATCGCCAGAATATGCGCCCCGCTGGCAACCTGTTTTTCCAACTGTTATTGTGGTGGGATTAAACGGTGCCATCACCGTTCGGAAAAAACAGGAGTTGTAAGCATGTTTACTGGTATTGTGCAGGGCACCGCCAAAGTGGTGTCCATTGATGAAAAACCTAATTTCCGTACTCATGTTGTTGAGCTGCCGGAATATATGCTTGAGGGCATTGAAACCGGCGCGTCGATTGCCCATAACGGCTGCTGCCTGACCGTTACCGAAATTAACGGCAACCAGATTAGCTTTGATTTAATGAAAGAGACGCTGCGGATCACTAACCTGGGCGAGCTGGTGGTAGGCGATACCATCAACGTTGAGCGCGCGGCGAAGTTCAGCGATGAGATTGGCGGTCATCTTATGTCGGGGCACATCATGACCACCGCCGAAGTGGCGAAAATCGTGACCTCGGAAAATAACCGTCAAATCTGGTTTAAAATGCAGGACCCGTCATTAATGAAATACATCCTCTATAAAGGATTTATTGGCATTGACGGGATTAGCCTGACGGTAGGGGAAGTGACGCCAACGCGTTTTTGCGTGCATTTAATTCCTGAAACGCTGCAGCGCACCACGCTGGGCGCGAAAAAACTGGGGCATCGCGTGAATATCGAAATCGATCCGCAGACCCAGGCTGTGGTGGATACGGTTGAGCGCGTGCTGGCAGCAAAAGAAGCCGCAATAATAAAGACCGCCGAAGAAGAATAAAAAAATAACCCCGGATATCCGGGGTTATTTTTTTTAGCGTGCGACACGCAGTCCGTGTTCTATCCCACGGCTGAATACCACCTGCCAGAGCTGAATATCCCGTGCGCGAAACGCCCCCGCGCAGGCATTCAGATAATAGCTAAACATTCGTTTGAATCGTTCAGAATAGTTGTCCGCAATCTCTGGCCAGGCTTTCTGGAAACGTTCATGCCATGCCATTAAGGTGGTGTCGTAGTCCGCGCCAAAGTTATGCCAGTCTTCCATCACGAAATGGGGTTCACTGGCGTTGGCAATCTGGCGAACGGACGGTAAACAGCCATTCGGAAAGATGTATTTGTTGATCCACGGGTCAACGTTGTTGTCGGTCCGCTTAGAGCCGATGGTGTGCAGCAGGAAGATGCCGTCCGGTTTCAGATTCCGGTCCACCACCTCAAAATAGGTATCGTAGTTTTTTGGCCCCACGTGCTCGAACATGCCGACGGAAACAATCCGGTCAAACTGTTCATTCAGGTCACGGTAGTCCTGCAGCCTGATATCCACATCGAGATCCTGGCAGCGCTCCCGCGCCATTTTTTGCTGTTCCGCTGAGATCGTCACGCCGACCACGCTGACGCCATAATGCTTAGCCATAAAATATGCCAGCCCACCCCAGCCGCAGCCGATATCCAACACGCGCATGCCGGGCTGTAGCTGCAGCTTCTCGCTAATCAGACGCAGCTTCGCCTGCTGAGCCTCTTCAAGCGTCGAGGCCTCTTTCCAGTAGGCGCAGGAGTATTGCATGAAAGGGTCCAGCATACGGCTGAACAAATCGTTGCCAAGATCGTAATGTTCTTTGCCAACGATCCACGCGCGTTTTTTACTCTGGAGATTGAAAAGTCGGGCAGAGGCGACGCGCAGGGTGTCTTTCAGGTTGCGAGGGAGTTGATTTTCAAGACCGGCACGCAACACGCTGGCGAAAAAGGTATCCAGACGTTCACACTCCCACCAGCCGTCCATGTAGCTTTCTCCCAGGCCTAACGACCCTTCCCGCAACACGCGTTTAAAAAAGTCGGGATGTTTAACCTGAGGATCGGATGGCGATGATCCATTGATAGTGATGCCTGCTCGACCTAACAGTTCACTGACGATCCGGGACCAGTTATCGTCCGGAACGCTGACTTCTTCTATACACGATGAACTCATAGCTTCTCCATCACCCTACTGTGATCAGAACCTTAAAACAGCGTAGACGCTTTTTTTGGTTTGTGAGAAATCTCACGGTAAATACCGCGAGGCTAGTATCCGACGTAGAACAGAGGAAGGGAGATAACCCTTGCCGAAATGCCTTCCATGGTAAAACGGGAGCACTCCGGCTCCCGTTAACACTTAATATTTATCGTATTTAATCGAACCAAATTTAGTATAGGCTTCAAAATTTGGTGATTCAATAGAAAATTGTTAGCAACCTAATCACTGAAATATAACATGATTTCTGGCGCAATCAGGCATGCGAGGTTTCCACCTGAGCACCGTTATCCTGCTCACGCTGCGCGGAGGCCTGCATGCGATAGCCCAATGCCGCCAGCGCTACGGTGAACAGCATCACGCTGGTGGTGGTCAAAAGCGGCGTAGCAATCAGCGCCGAGACCACCAGGCTTGCCAGGAAGCACAAACCCAGCTGCAGGGTGTTCTGCAGCGCGGCGGCGCGGCCTGTTGCCTGCGGGAACGGTTGCAGGGCCTGTGCCACAACGATAGGGTAAATCGCCCCGTTCGCAATGGCCATCACGCAGAACGGGATCAAAATTTCAGCCAGGCCCGCGCCCGGAATAAAGCCAACGGCCCAGGTCCCGATGACGCTTAGCGCATACAGCACCAGCAGCCACGGCAGCATCTGCTGGCCTTCCCATTTTTGCAGCGCCGCGCGACAGCCGTACCCGCCCACAAGGAACGCTATTGTCTGCGGAACATAGCTCAGGCCGATGGCTGCCGGACTGTAGCCCATATCGTGCAGAATGAACGGCGAGCCGGTGAGCCATGCGAAGAAGCTTGCCGAGCAGGCGGCATAGATCAGGACATTCCCGCGATACGCTTTGGCGCTCAACAGTGAGGTGAAGGTAATCGGCTTCGCGTCGGCATGCGCCTCTTTTTTATGCGCAGGCTTGAGGGCGAACGCCGGCAGCATCAACACCAGCGTGATGGCAAACAGCGTGGCGAAGATGGCCTGCCAGTCAAAGTGCGCGAGGATCCAGCTGCCCAGCAGCGGAGCCAGGGCAGGGGAGAGGCCCACCAGCGGCATAATGGTGGCGAAAATACGGTTTGTGCGGTTAGCCGGGTAGTAGTCGGTCACCAGCGCCTGCCAGGTCACGGCCGCGGCACAGACGCCCACGGCCTGAACGAAGCGCAGCACCAGCAGCCAGGTGGCGTCGCGTACCCATAACATCCCCAGGCAGCCCACGGCAAAAATGGCCAGACCCAGCAGCAGTACCGGTTTACGACCAAAGCGATCCGAGAGCGGTCCCCAGAGCAGCTGTGCAAAAGCAAAACCGGCGAGGAACAAACTCAGGCTGGCGCTGATGGCGGCAGCGGGGGTTTGCAAATCTTCCTGCATCGCGGCAAAAGCCGGCAGGTACATATCGGTGGCCAAAAAGCCCAGCACGCTTAAGCCGCCGAGCCAGACTAAAAAACCGTTCCTGGGTTGCATTATTTTATTCTCCTGAGGAGGCAGGTGTACATTGGCGCTGAGTGTAGGGAGTGCAAAGCCGCTTGTGAAACGCTAATATTTGGCGGGTGCATTCAAAATTTTTGCAGGCAGAAAATGTGGTCAGATTATTCTCTTGAAGTGGTCGATGCTGTCGCGCGTAACGGCAGCTTTAGCGGTGCGGCGCAGGAGCTGCACCGCGTCCCTTCGGCCATCAGCTACACGGTGCGTCAACTGGAGGAGTGGCTGGCGGTTCCGCTGTTTGAGCGGCGGCATCGTGATGTGGAATTGACGCCCGCCGGGGCGTGGTTTTTGAAGGAAGGGCGTTCTGTTATCAAAAAAATGCAGATCACCCGCGAACAGTGCCAGCAGATCGCCAACGGCTGGCGGGGACATCTTTCTATCGCGGTGGATAACATCGTGAAGCCGGAACGCACCCGACAGATGATTGTCGATTTCTATCGTCACTTCTCTGACGTTGAGCTGCGGGTCTCGCAGGAGGTGTTCAACGGCGTTTGGGATGCGCTGGCGGACGGCAGGGCGGAGATGGCGATTGGCGCCACGCAGGCGATCCCGGTCGGGGGACGTTACGCCTTTCGCGATATGGGGATGCTGAGCTGGAAATGCGTGGTGGCACGCGATCATCCCCTGGCGGCGATGGACGGGCCGCTTAGCGACGATACGCTGCGCAACTGGCCCTCGCTGGTGCTGGAGGATACGTCCCGTTCATTGCCCAAGCGTATCACCTGGCTTCTGGACAACCAGCGGCGGGTGGTGGCTCCGGACTGGGAATCGTCGGCGACGTGCCTCAGTGCCGGACTGTGCGTCGCGATGGTGCCCGTTCATTTTGCGCGTCCGCGCATCGATACCGGCGAATGGGTTGAACTGACGCTGGAAAATCCGTTCCCGGACGCGGCCTGCTGCCTGACCTGGCAACAAAATGATGTCTCGCCCGCCATGGCCTGGCTGCTGGATTATCTGGGGGACAGCGAAACGCTGAACCGGGAATGGTTACGGGAGCCAGCGTAGCTGGCCCCGTAAAGGGATTAACGACGGTAGTCGCGGAACGGACCGTCCGCAACGGAACGGCGTTCAATCAGGCGCGGGTGAACTTCAATGGACTGCGACTCTTCGCGCTTGTTGACGATCCTGTCGAGCAGCATATTGAAGGCCGTTTCGCCCAGCGAATCTTTCGGCTGGTGAATGGTGGTCAGCGCTGGGGTGAAGAAGCGCGCGTTACGCACGTTGTCATACCCGATCACGGAAATATCCTGCGGTACGCGCAGACCCAGCTCATCGGCGGCGCAAAGCGCGCCCATGGCCATGATGTCACCCCCGCAGAAAACGGCGGTCGGACGGTGCGGCTGGGAAACGATCTGCTGCATCGCGCGGTAGCCTGATTCCGGCTCAAAGTCGCCCTGCACGATCCAGTTTTCCGGCACGGTGATCAGCGCTTCTTCCATCGCTTTCATAAAACCGGCAAGACGGCCCGCCCCGGTGTTGCGCTCCAGCGGACCCGGGATCACGCCAATCTCGCGGTGACCGCGTTCGATCAGGTAACGGCCGGCCATGTAACCGCCTTCAAAGGCATTGTCGATAACGGAGTCGGTGAAATCCGCACGCGCTTCGCCCCAGTCCATAACGACCATGGGGATGTGGCGATACTCTTCGAGCATCGACAGCACGGATTCCGGATACTCGGAACACATTACCAGCAGGCCGTCAACGCGCTTCTGCGCCATCATCGACAGGTAAGCACGCTGTTTTTCAATGCTGTTCCACGCGTTGCCCAGAATCAGGGTATAGCCTTTCTGAAAGCAGTTTTTTTCAACCGCTTCAATGATCTCGGCAAAATAGGCCGCTTCACTGCTGGTCGCCAGCAATCCAATGGACTTGGTGTGATTAACCTTGAGGCTACGCGCGACCGCGCTTGGCGAATAGTGCAGCTCCTTGATCGCTGCCCAGACGGCGTTGCGCGTCTCTTCCGCCACAAAGCGGGTTTTGTTAATTACATGTGATACGGTTGTAGTGGAAACGTTTGCGCGTTTTGCTACGTCTTTAATTGTTGCCATTAAATGTCACTCCAGACCATATCCTAAACTCCTGAAAAACTTGAAGGTAAACGTTTGCCTTCTCTCACCCTTATCACGCAATCTTGAATTGCGGCACGCCGGGAAAACGACACGGGACGTCAGGAGGGGGTCAATGGCCGGTACGCTAATAAATTTAGCGTGGAATTTTGTCCTATCTTGATGAAAAGGGGAAGAGGTAAAGTGGTTATCAGTATAAATCCAGGAAGATTTTTGACGTAATCTGTGCAAAAATGAGCAAGCTCACTTTTCGTGTGGGGATTAAAAGGAGAAAAATTGATGAGTTCCGATCTTAAGTTTTCGCTGTTCACCACCGTTGTTGTGCTGGCTCTGATTGTTGCGGCCGGTCTGACGGCTGCGCTGCACTGATTTACGCGGAGGGAGAGCCTACTCCCTCCCGACTCCCCGGATTGTTACTTCTCTGGCAAAAATCTTTTGCCATTTTGTTAACTTCTCATTTTTTGTGATTGATGTCATGCTTTCCGCTTCTTTGTTCTGTGTCACCACATGACACGGCATCCGGAGTTGACGCATGAAAATCAATTTTCCCCTGCTGGCCCTGGCGATTGGCGCTTTTGGGATTGGCACCACTGAATTCTCCCCGATGGGGTTACTGCCCGTCATCGCCCGCGGCGTGGACGTCTCGATCCCTGCGGCAGGCATGTTGATCAGCGCCTACGCTATCGGCGTGATGGTGGGAGCGCCGCTGATGACGCTTCTGCTTTCTCATCGCGCGCGCCGCAATGCGCTGATTTTCCTGATGGCGATTTTCACCCTCGGCAACGTGCTTTCGGCCATTTCGCCGGACTACACCACGCTGATGCTGTCGCGTATTCTGACAAGCCTCAACCACGGCGCGTTCTTTGGGCTGGGGTCGGTCGTGGCGGCAAGCGTGGTGCCAAAACACAAGCAGGCGAGCGCCGTGGCCACCATGTTTATGGGGCTGACCATCGCTAACATCGGCGGTGTTCCTGCGGCAACCTGGCTGGGAGAAGCGATCGGCTGGCGTATGTCTTTCCTGGCGACGGCCGGGCTGGGCGTGGTCGCGATGGTGGCATTGTTCTTCTCCCTGCCGAAAGGCAGCGCCGGAGAACGTCCGGAAGTGCGTAAGGAGCTGGCGGTGCTGATGCGCCCGCAGGTGCTTTCCGCGCTGCTTACCACCGTTCTCGGGGCAGGGGCGATGTTTACCCTCTATACCTATATTTCACCGGTACTGCATGACATTACCCACGCAACGCCTCTCTTTGTGACCGCGATGCTGGTGCTGATTGGCGTGGGCTTCTCGATCGGTAACTATCTCGGTGGGAAATTTGCCGACCGTTCCGTGAGCGGGACGCTGAAGGGCTTCTTAACTCTGCTGATTGTCATCATGATTGCCATTCCGTGGCTGGCGCGAAACGAGTTTGGCGCCGCGGTGGCGATGGTCGTCTGGGGTGCAGCAACGTTCGCCGTGGTGCCACCGCTGCAGATGCGCGTGATGCGTGTTGCGCATGAAGCGCCGGGCCTCTCATCCTCGGTCAATATCGGTGCCTTTAACCTGGGCAATGCGCTCGGTGCGGCGGCCGGTGGGGTCGTGATTTCAGGTGGTCTGGGATACAGCTTTGTGCCGGTGATGGGGGCAATCATTGCCGCGCTCGGCCTGCTGTTGGTGATGATGTCGGGGCGTAAACAGCCAGAAGCAGCCTGCGCTGCGGAATAAACCAAAAACGCAGAAGGGCGAACCCTTCTGCGTGTCTTTTACGCGGCGAAGTTCTTCGCCACAAAGTCCCAGTTAACCAATGCCCAGAAGTGTTCCAGGTAGTTCGGGCGCGCGTTACGGTAATCGATGTAGTAAGCGTGTTCCCATACGTCCACGGTCATCAGCGGCTTCGCGCTGGTGGTCAGCGGGGTGCCCGCGTTAGAGGTGGATACGATAGCCAGTTTGCCATCCGCCTCTTTAACCAGCCACGTCCAGCCTGAACCGAAGTTCTTGATGGCGGCATCGGTGAATTTCGCCTTGAAGTCCGCGAAGCTGCCAAATGCGGCGTTGATAGCGGTAGCCAGTTCACCGACAGGTTCACCGCCGGCATTCGGCGCCAGGCAGTACCAGTAGAAGGTGTGGTTCCACACCTGAGCTGCGTTGTTGAATACGCCACCCTCAGAGCTGCGGACGATCTCTTCCAGCGTTTTGCCTTCAAAATCGGTGCCCTTGATCAGGTTGTTCAGGTTGGTGACGTAAGTCTGGTGATGTTTGCCGTAGTGATATTCCAGGGTTTCCGCAGAAATGTGCGGGGCCAGGGCGTCTTTTGCATACGGTAGTGCAGGTAATTCGAACGACATTGCTTCTCTCCTTATTGTATTTTGTGTTGCCAATAACCACACAGACAACATGGACAGGATAGCAAATTGAAAGGGTATGCAAAAGAGGAACTTACCCTGCCACGGGTGTGGCAGGGCAGGGGTTAGCGAATGGTTTTCGGCGTCATCACGCGACGCGCGCCGACGTAGTGGCGTACCCAGTAGTCTTCACTGAGAGAGGTGATCTGAATATCCTGACCGCTACGTGGAGACTGGATGAATTTCCCGTTGCCGACATAGACGCCAACGTGGTCAGCCGTCCCGCGGCCCTGGGTGCGGAAGAACACCAGATCGCCATTTTCCAGCTCACCGCGGTCAACCGGTGAGGCATCGCGCAGGTGGTACATTTCGTTGGCGGTGCGCGGAATGCGGAACTTGACCAGATCTTTATAGGCGTAATAGACGAGGCCGCTGCAGTCAAAACCGGTACGCGGCGAAGTTCCACCCCAGTGATAAGGTTTGCCAATCTGCCCCATCAGCTTATTCATTGCGGTTTTTTGCGCTTTCTGTACGCGCACTTTATGCACTTCAGCAATTTTCGTGACCTTCGTGCATTTCGCCTTATGGCCTTTACGCGTGATGCATTTTTCAGTAACGAGGTTAGAGGCGGTTTGCGAAGCTTTACTTTTGGCAGAGTGGGCAGTGCGGGAAGGTTTTGTTTTTGTTTTGCTGGAAGCGGTCTGTTTCGTCTGAGCCGGTGTTTTTTTCTTGTCGTTCTTAGCGGTGGTTTTTTTCTTACGTTCTGTGGCTTTCACCAGATGGTTTTTTTGTACAGCAGAATGCCGCGCCTGCTGAGAGGCGTTTGCCACTGGCGTGAAAGTGAGTGAAGTAAACAGTAAAGCACAGAGCGTGATCGAGATTTTATTTATCCGCGCCACTGGGCAGTCCCCTGATAAATGCAGGTCATCAATAATACCCGCGTGTGATTTACAAAGCCCGTCGATTCTAATCTATAAAAAGCCAGAAAGTTAATAGCATTTTTCAATCTACAATCGTGTTTCGTTAGCAAGTGCAAAAAAATTCATCGTTCTGTCGCACATTTGCCCGCTCCCTAAGCAAAACCCTGAATGCGGCAGGGGTAAACACCATTTGCAATGCAACTTTTCGTGACTCGGGGTAGAATGTATAAACGTGACAAAAATGTTATTTTCCGATGCCAGTCTGAACCGCTACAATGTCAGACGAATGCCGTAACAGAAGTTAAAGGAAGCAAGACATGAGCACCACTATTGAAAAAATCCAGCGCCAGATCGCTGAAAACCCGATTCTGCTGTATATGAAAGGTTCTCCGAAGCTGCCAAGCTGCGGCTTCTCCGCACAAGCGGTTCAGGCGCTGTCAGCCTGTGGTGAGCGTTTTGCTTACGTTGATATCCTGCAGAATCCGGACATCCGCGCTGAGCTGCCTAAGTACGCTAACTGGCCGACTTTCCCACAGCTGTGGGTTGACGGCGAACTGGTTGGCGGCTGCGATATCCTGATTGAAATGTATCAGCGCGGCGAACTGCAGCAGCTGATCAAAGAGACGGCGGCGAAGTATAAAACGGAAGAGCCGGACGCAGAGTAATTTTCTGCGCAAATAAAAAAGCGACCAGATAAGGTCGCTTTTTTTTATTCTTCGCTGTCACCCATCGGCAGCGGCCAGCCGCCAAGACGCTTCCAGCGGTTGACGATCTCACAGAACAGCTCTGCGGTGCGCTCCGTATCGTATAGAGCGGAGTGCGCCTGCGTTCCGTCGAACGGAATGCCAGCCGTAATGCAGGCTTTAGATAACACCGTTTGTCCCAGCGCCAGGCCGCTCAATGCGGCGGTGTCGAAGGTGACAAAAGGGTGGAAGGGGTTGCGTTTGAGCGACGCGCGCTCCGCGGCAGCCATGGTAAAGCTGTGATCGAAGGTGGCGTTATGGGCCACCATAATGGCGCGGCTGCAGTTGCTCTCTTTCATGCCTTTACGCACCATTTTAAAAATGGCGTGCAGCGCATCATATTCACTGACGGCACCGCGCAGCGGGTTATGCGGATCGATACCGTTAAACGCCAGCGCTTCCGGCTGTAAGTTTGCCCCTTCGAAAGGTTCAACGTGGAAATGCAGCGTGGTGTCCGGTGTAAGCCAGCCCTGTTCATCCATCTTCAGCGTGATGGCGGCAATTTCGAGCAGCGCATCGGTTTTAGCGTTAAATCCGGCTGTTTCTACATCAATGACAACGGGATAAAAACCACGAAAACGGTCGCACAGACCGCTAAATTGAGCGTTATCGGACATCAGGGTCTCTTACATGGGGGAAAAAGCAGAGCGCATTATGGCAAATTTTGCGGGGTGATGCAGTAAAACTACGGGCGCACGTTGCGCCCTGAGGGATCAGTTGCCCAGACCGCGACCGGCGTCTTTGGCTTCAATCAGCTCGATTTTGTAACCGTCCGGATCTTCCACAAACGCAATCACGGTGGTGCCGCCTTTTACCGGGCCCGCTTCGCGCGTGACGTTACCGCCATTTTTGCGAATGCGTTCGCACGCATCGGCCGCGTTATCCACTTCCAGTGCGATATGGCCGTAGGCCGTGCCCAGCTCATAGCTGTCAACGCCCCAGTTGTAGGTAAGCTCTATCACCGCTTCATCCGTTTCCGGGCCGTAACCCACGAACGCCAGCGAGTATTTGTATTCCGGGTTTTCGCTGGTGCGCAGCAGCTTCATGCCCAGGACGTTAGTGTAGAAATCGATAGAACGTTGCAGGTCGCCAACGCGCAGCATGGTGTGAAGTAGGCGCATAATTTCCTCATTAACCAATGGAATAAAAAAGCTTTTTGATCAGGAACGATGTTTTAGTATAGCGGCGAACTGTCGCCGCTATCAATGAACAATGGCGAGATTACAGTGAAGGGTAGTCGGTGTAGCCTTCCGCGCCGCCGCCGTAGAAGCTTTCCGGACGCTGCGGGTTGAGCGCTGCTTTTTTCTGCAGACGAGCAACCAGATCCGGGTTGGCGATGTAGTCACGGCCAAACGCGACGGCATCAATCAGCCCTTTATTAATCAGATCTTCGGCTTTCTCCGGCGTATACGCCCCTGCACCGATGATCACCCCGTGGAAACGTTCGCGCACTTTCTGACGGAAAGCCTCAGTGTATGGCTTGCCGCCGGCCCAGTCCGGCTCGGACATGTGCAGATAAGCGATGCCACGTTTAGCCAGTTCTTCGATCAGGTACAGTGCATCGGCTTCTTCGTTCGGACCGTTGTCGACGTTCTGGAAAGAACCGATTGGGGAAACGCGGATCCCGATACGATCCGGGCTCCACTCCTGACATACGGCATCAACCACTTCCAGTACCAGGCGAGCGCGATTTTCGACGCTGCCGCCGTACTGGTCGGTGCGATGGTTAGACGACGGTGACAGGAACTGGTGCAGCAGGTAGCCGTGCGCGGAGTGCAGCTCAATCAGGTCAAAACCGGCTTCACGAGCGTTGGCCACTGCCTGGCGGAAGTCGTTAACGATACCCGGGATTTCATCCAGCTCCAGGGCACGTGGCATAGAGGTATCCACGCGGATCGCATTACCGTTTTCATCACGCAGGGAAGTGCGGGTATTTGCACTGAGGGCCGAAGCGGAGACCGGAGCCTGGCCGCCAGGCTGAATGCTGCTGTGAGAGATACGACCGGTATGCCACAGCTGGACCGCAATGCGACCCTCTTCAGCGTGAACGCCTGCGGTAATTTTCTGCCATGCGGCGATCTGTTCCGGGCTGTGAAGGCCCGGCGCGCCCGCATAACCCTTCGCTTGAGCAGAAATCTGTGTGGCTTCCGTAATGATCAGGCCAGAGCTTGCGCGCTGACGATAGTATTCGCCCATCAGGGGGGTGGGGATGTCACCCGGCTCAATGCTGCGCAGACGGGTCAGCGGAGCCATAAACACGCGGTTTGGCGCCGTGACGGCACCCACTTTCAATGGGGTAAACAGTTTTTCAGCTGACATAAAGACTCCTGAGTAGACCAGTCGACTAGTAACAAAGTAAATAAAAAGCGCCCGTTATACGCCTGGCGCAGTAATACTGTTTCTCACATGTGCCAGCGCGCTTTCCAGCGGCAGGGCACTGCGCGAAATTTTTGCCTGCAGGTTGGCTCCTAACCAGAGGGAGTAGAGCACCTGAGACTGCATTAAGGGGTCGCCGGAAAAGGCCAGCGTTTTTTCTTCGCGGCCTTTTTCCAGCGCCTGGGCCAGCAGGGCGATTACGCCGCGGGCACCCTTATCCATCGCCGAGCGCATATCTTCGGAAAGATCGCACACTTCGGCAGACAGTTTGACCGTCAGGCATCCGCTGATAATGCCCTGCTGACAGAACTGGTTCAGCGTTTCCTGATAGTAATTCAGAACACGATCCCGATAGTTTCCCTCACCCGACGCAAAGTGGGTCGCCAGACGCTGGTGGTAGCCAGCATAATGACGCTCCAGCATCGCCACGCCAAAGGCCTCTTTGGACCGGAAGTAGTGATAAAACGACCCCTTCGGTACCTCAGCGGTTTTTAATAACTCGCTCAGCCCCATACCGGTAAACCCGCGATGCATGCAAAGCTGCTCGCCGGTTGCCAGTAGATGTTCGCGGGTATCGTGTTCAGTATTTCTGCTCATGGCCGCACTCTAATAGACCGTTCGGTCTAATGCAAGCGAGTTTACTGCCGACATGCACTCAGTATATCCAGCTGCGGTTGATAAACCGTTGATTTCACGTCCATCATACCCAATACGGTTGAGAATAAATTGTCCTGGGAAACCGCATTTTTTGCTGCCTGGTCACGCAAACACTGTCCGTTGATGCCAAAGTTTTTTGCATAATCCGGTGACAGCCAGAACATAAACGGAATATGCGTTTGCTGCTCCGGCGCCAGCATGTACGGCGTACCATGCAGATAAATGCCGCTTTCACCCAGTGATTCACCGTGATCCGAAAGGTAAATCAGCGCGGTGTTCATGCTTGCCTGTCGCGCTTTCAGCGCATCAATGGTTTTGCTGACCATGCTGTCGGTATAGAGGATAGTGTTGTCATAGGTGTTTACCAGCGCCTGATGGTCGCAATCCTGAATTTCATTGGTGTCGCAGGTTGGGGTGAATTTCCGGAAATTGTCCGGGTAACGGCGATAGTACGCCGGTCCATGACTCCCCATCAGGTGGATAACCAGCACCGTATCTTGCTTCACGCCATCCAGCACGTTGTCCAGACGGTAGAAGTTCACGTCGTCAATACAGGATTTATCTTTGCAGAACTGATCCAGATTCCACTGCGTCATATCGGTATGGGGGATGCGATCGCAGGCACCTTTACACCCGCCGTCGTTGTCGCGCCACAGCAGATTGATTCCCGCATGCTTCAGCACATCGAGCAGACCTTCCTGATGGTGCGCAAGGTCGGCATCGTACTTGCTGCGCGTCATGCCGGAGAACATGCACGGAACGGAAACCGCGGTTTCAGTGCCGCATGAGGAGGCCTGCGGGAAGTTAATCACATCCTGCTTTTTTAGCTCCGGGTTGGTTTCACGATCGTAACCGTTCAGGGAGTAGTTTGCCGCGCGAGACGCTTCGCCGACGACAAGCACCAGAACGGTTTTCTTTTGTTGACCGGAAATCAGTGGCCCTTTATGGGCATCTTCGCCAATCCGCACAAGCGTCTGATCGCCGGCAAACCAGCGCATCTTGCTGTACTTCACCACGGCGCTGACATAGTTCGCCGGAGTGACCATTTTGACGATGCTTTTGTTATTGCGGAAAAGCGACGCGTAATCTTTATAAAACAGCGCGGCCACCAGGATAATCACCAGCAGAGCGCCGAGCATCGCGGCAACCCGCGTCAGCAGGGCATACCACCATTTCCCGGTACGAATGCGGGTAAGAGCCAGCACCACCGAGGGAATGAGGCCTGCGATAACAATCCACAGAATCATCTGCGGGGTCACCAGGGCGGTCGCTTCCTGAGAGTTGGTTTCGAAGACGTTCACAATCATATTCTGATCGATCACCGCACCGTAGGTGTACATAAAATACGTCGCAGCGGCGCAACCGATGGTTAAAACAATCAGCAGCGGTTTACGGATATACGGGATATTAAGCAGGCTAAAAACAATCACCCAGCCGCAAAACAGCACCAGCGGTACGGAGGCGGCAAAGAGGAAGTCGTGCAGATGGACTGGGCCGATAATGGCCCAGCTGCGCTGGATAAACAGCCCGTTGATTAGCGTAAAGAAGAGAGCACAACCCAGAGTAAATTTAATGTCGTTACAGTGTAACTTTTTGATTGACCACATCGATCGGTAAACCTGTTATTGTCATGATGGGCCGAGTATAGAGAGGGAAGATTAGTGAAACCTTAATGCCACAAATCTGTGATATAGGCCTTGCACGTGGCGCGTTTAGCGTCTTCACTGTAGGTGAGAGTGGCTATCTGGAGGTGAGAGTGGCAGAGCAGCTGGAGTTTTTCCCCATCCAGAGCCCGTGCCGGGGTATTTGTCAGGTTGATGAACGCGGATATTGCCGTGGATGCATGCGTACCCGTGACGAGCGTTTCAACTGGCAAAACTTTAGCGACACGCAAAAGCAGGAGGTACTACGCCTCTGTCGACAGCGCCTTCTGCGCAAAATACGCGCAAACAAAGCGGGTGAGACCGAAGAACCCCAGCAACCTTCACTTTTTTAACACGGTAATTGCGTATACTCATGACATCACGTCCTTGAGGAAAATGTTATGGTTCAGCGAATTACCCTTGCCCCCCAGGGGCCAGAATTCTCCCGTTTTGTGATGGGCTACTGGCGCCTGATGGACTGGAATATGTCTCCGCTCCAGCTGGCGAGCTTTATTGAAGAGCACCTCGATTTAGGCATCTCCACGGTCGATCATGCTGATATTTACGGTGGCTACCAGTGCGAGGCCGCGTTCGGCGAGGCGCTTAAGCTGGTTCCGGCACTGCGCGATCGCATGGAAATTGTCACGAAGTGTGGGATTGCCACCACGGCAAAACCTGAACACGCCCTCGGTCATTACATCACCGACAGCGCGCATATCATCAAGAGCGCCGAGCAGTCGCTGGTCAATCTGGCGACCGATCGTATCGACCTGCTGTTAATCCACCGCCCCGACCCGCTGATGGATGCTGACGAGGTGGCCGAAGCTTTCCTGAACCTGCATCAGAATGGGAAAGTGCGTCATTTCGGCGTTTCTAACTTTACCCCGGCGCAGTTTGCGCTTCTTCAGTCTCGTCTGCCGTTTACCCTGGCCACAAACCAGGTTGAGATCTCCCCGGTTCACCAGCCGCTGCTGCTGGATGGTACCCTCGATCAGCTACAACAGCTGCGCATTCGCCCGATGGCCTGGTCCTGCCTGGGGGGCGGACGCCTGTTTAATGATGATGAATTCCAGCCGCTGCGCAACGAGCTTGAGACGATCGCCCGCGAACTGAACGCGGAAAGCATCGAACAGGTGGTTTACGCGTGGATCCTGCGCCTGCCGTCAAAACCGCTGCCCATTATCGGTTCCGGCAAAATAGAACGCGTGCGTTCTGCACTGGCCGCTGAAGAGCTGCAGATGACCCGCCAGCAGTGGTTCCGCGTCCGCAAAGCCGCTCTGGGTTACGACGTGCCATAAACCGCCAGAAGGTGACTTTCCGGTGAAATCTTTGCCCCTGGTATACACTTAAGGGGCAAAAAATAACCCGCGGAGGTCATATGAAGCGTTTTGCTCTGGCACTGATCACGCTGGTTGTTTGCGCAGGGGCGCAGGCAGCCAGCGACGAAGTGGAAATGAATCTCGTCACCCCACAAGGAGTGGGTCAGTCCATCGGAACGGTGAAAATCACGGAAACCGATAAAGGACTGGAGTTTGCTCCCAGCCTCAAAGCACTCCCGCCCGGTGAGCATGGTTTCCATGTTCATGCCAAAGGCAGCTGTCAGCCCGCTTTAAAAGAAGGTAAACCGTCGGCGGCGGAAGCGGCAGGGGGGCACCTCGATCCCCAGCATTCCGGTAAGCATGAAGGCCCGGATGGAATGGGGCATTTAGGCGATCTGCCCGTGCTTGTGGTCAATAACGACGGTAAAGCTACCGAACCCGTCGTCGCGCCGCGTCTGAAAAAGCTGGATGAGGTGAAAGGCAGAGCGCTGATGATCCATGTCGGTGGCGACAATATGTCCGATCAGCCTAAACCGCTTGGCGGCGGAGGGGCACGCTATGCGTGCGGCGTGATCTGATCCCCAATCGTTCCCGGTGGCGGTGCCTGTTCCAGCTGCGATAGCGAGCAGTGCAGGCGCCAGATTATCGAGGCTAAATCACGGGCTGCGGGCAGATGATGCTGTGCAAGCGTATCGCAGATCCGCTGCAGTTCATTCAGCATGGTTTCCAGCGGTCGCTGCTGGACACCGCTCTCGTTCATCACATCGCGCAGCAGGGATATGCAAACATCACGAACCTGCGACAGCGGGTCGGAACGTGTTTCCCACCCGCGAAGCTGCCAGACCACGTGCGAGCAGTTCAACAGCACTACGCCCCAGCGCAGCAGCCAGCGCCGGGAAAGTGCGTCCTGGCTGCTGTTCAGCTGGCTGACGTGATGATAAACCAGCGATTCATATTCGTTTTCACTCATGTGTGGTTTACGGCTGAGCTGGTCGACAAACCCTCTGCGTAACTCCCGGATATGCCTGCGGCTCTTGCGTGCATCGGAGCCGGGACGTAACACCGCGAAAGCCAGCCACGCCAGCCCCACGCCAAGGATCTTCGCCAGGTTGTCATTGAGAAAGTCTGCGTAATCATAAACCGGCGGATTCGTTACGGAGATAAACGAGCCCATAAAGACAATCAGCTGTCCCCAAAGGCCCGCCAGCTTTGGCATCTGCAGCTTCAGAAGCTGCATGGTGGTCAACAGGGGAAACAGGAACAGCAGGAACTGCCAAAGATCGCTTATCTGCACCATCAGGCCAAATTTCACCACGAAGCTGAAGAGCGATAGCAGCACCAGCGTGCGCAACAGGAGAGTAAGTGAGTTGAACGGCGAGGCCGCGACGGAGTAAAGCACGCAGCTGATGGCGGCAAGCGTCAGGGCCGCCGTACCGGACTCCCACTGCGTGGTAATGCTCCATGCTCCCACCAGCATCAGCGCGCAGAAGGTGCGAAAACCGCTCCACAACGCTTCAAGATAGTCGGTATGGCGTGCAAGTGCCGGGCTGCCGGGGACGTTGAACTCCGTCAATGGGGTTGCATTCTCGACGGCCATAATCCAGCGACTGCTGCGCAGGTACAGACGGCAGAAGTAATTCAGGCGCTGCCAGAAGGCGCGATGGCGGTAGTCGTACTCATCAACCGGGGCGAGCGGGGCGATGATCTTCGCAACGGTGTAGATGTCCGCATCCGGGCGCGAAAGTGCCGCGAGCAGCGTTTCGATGACGGCACGGGTATTTTCAGGCGGCGTCGGCCAGTTGAGCAGCATCCTGCGCAGGCTGGAGATGGCGCTGGTCATACGCAACTGCTGATGCAGCAAATAGTTAAGCAGGGTGTTCTGGCGGCGAAAGCGGTAGTGACTCCAGAACGCCTGAATACGCAACAGATTCATCGTCAGAATCTGTCCGATAACCTTTTCATGCGCGAGGCGGATATCGTCGCTGTTATCCGGTTGCCACAGCAGGCTCGCGTGTTCCAGTAGCCGGGTGTGCATGGTTTTTAGCGCAGTGATAAGCGTTGTGCCGTCGGATGTGCTGGGGAGGATCATCATCATGAAGCCGCCGCTAAGGATCCCGACAATCACTTCACAGACGCGCGCCTGGGCGATATTCCACAGTTCGGTGGTGTCGAGCACGTTAACTACCGGAAAGGCGATAATGGCGGCGGTATAGCCCGCCAGCTGAAAAGCGTAGGCGACGTTATTGGTAAAATGGGCGCAGGCCCAGGTACAGCCCCCCAGCCATGCCGCCATACTGAGCAGGAACAGCCACGGATCGTTCAGCGTATGCCCGGCGATAATTAACGCTGCGGTGGCGCCCAGCAGGCTGCCTGCGATACGGCCAAGGCTTTTACTGATCACCCCGCCTACCGTTGGGAAACTAACCACCGCCGCAGACGTCATCGCCCAGTAGGGCTCATCCAGGTTCAGGTAATAGGCAACGGTCAGCGCCAGACACATGGCAATGCCGTTACGTAGGGCGTAGCGCCACTGTGGACGCGTCGCTTTCATCCACGGCGTGTTTTGCCAGGCGATCCCCTGCAGCTTCATTAACGGGTTCCGATGGAGACTGTGCAGGTGGTGCCAGACACCAGCGTAATGTCTCGCGGTAAATGGTCAAACTCCACGCGAACCGGAACGCGCTGGGCCAGACGTACCCACGGTACGTTTGGCTTAATGTCCGGCACAAGACCTGAATCCGTTTCAACGCTTTGATCGTAAATGGCTCGGCCAACGCTGGATACATGACCCTGTAACCTCTGAGAGCCGCTGTAAAGCGTTATAGCGGCTGGCGAGCCCTCGCGAATATGCCGAAGCTTAGTCTCTTCGAAATAGCCCACAACGTAGAAGGAGTGACTGTCGACAAGGGCGAATATTGGTTGTCCCGTGGTGGCATAATTCCCCACGCGGGCGGAGAGGTTGGTCACCCATCCATCGACAGGTGCTGTAATCACAGTTTGGGTCAGCTGCCACTGCGCCTGCTTCAGCGTCGCCTCCGCCACGTTGACGTTAGCCTGCATCGCCTTAACGTTGATATTGGCGGTATCTAAATCTTCCGCTGAAATGTAGTTTTGCGACAGATGGCGGCGGCGATTGGCCTCGTTGTTGGCCTTTGCCAGATCCGACTGGGCTTTTGCCAGCTGGGCCTGGGCGTTCAGAATCGCAATGTGGTATGGGGTATCGTCGATACGGAATAAAACGTCCCCCTTTTTAACAAACTGATTATCCTTAACCAACAGCGTCGTGATACTTCCCGACACCTGAGGAGTAATGCTGACCTGTTCAGCGCGAACTTTGCCGTCACGCGTCCAGGGCGACTGCATATAAAAATTCCACATCCACCACCCCGCAACCAGCGCGAGGGCAAGGACAAACAGGGTGGAAAAGTACTTTAGCGTTTTCAGGGACATATTCACCACACAGTCAAAACGGCAAGGCCCAGGCACACGGAAAGGGCAAACAGGGAAAGATCCATCAACATGGGATGCCAGATTTCACCGGAGTACATCCAGTCGCGAAGCAGACGATGCGCGATGAGCCAGAGCAGAAAACCCACCAGAACGGCCTTAAACAGCGGAGGAAAATAGACTGACGCACCGAAGATCAGGTCCTGAAGGGGCAACCCCTCTGAGCGATGAAAAAACGTCACGGGCAGAAATCCTTTGCAGTGAACAGAATGCCGCGTTGGCTTGTCTTAGTATGATGAAGCATCACAATTCAGTGTAAGTCATACTTTTAAGTTCGATGAATGCAGTATTGCATTTGTTTTGGCAATACAAATGCTGCACACTATTCTAAAATCAGTATAATAACTTAGCAAGCTAATTATAAGGAGATGAAATTGGAATCGCCATTAGGTTCTGATCTGGCAAGGTTGGTACGCGTCTGGCGTGCTCTGATTGACCATCGCCTGAAACCTCTGGAACTCACACAGACGCATTGGGTCACGCTGCACAACATCCATCAGCTGCCGCCCGATCAGTCGCAAATTCAGCTGGCAAAAGCGATAGGGATTGAGCAACCGTCGCTGGTGCGTACGCTCGACCAGCTGGAAGAGAAGGGGTTGATCTCGCGGCAAACCTGCGCCAGCGATCGCCGTGCCAAGCGGATTAAACTCACCGAGAAAGCGGCGCCTATCATCACGGAAATGGAAGCCGTGATCACCAGGACGCGCGGTGAAATCCTGTCAGGCGTTTCACCCGCGGAGCTGGAGATGCTCATCAGCCTCATTGCTCGCCTTGAGCAAAACATCCATGAGCTGCATTCTCGCGACTAATAAACACGAAGGCCTTGCAGCAGCAAGGCCTTTTTTACTTAAATACGACCACACGATTACGTCCCGTCTCCTTCGCTTCATACATCGCTTTGTCTGCATTTTCCACGCACGTTTCTGCGGCTATCGCGGGTGACGTCGCCGTATACACCCCCATGCTGATAGTGACTGGCTCCGGTAGTTGACCGCCGCTGCTGGTGTTATCGAAGCTGCTCAGATTTAACCGTATGCGCTCCGCTACCTGGTGCGCTGCTTCTGAAGATGTGTTGGCCAGCATCAGAACAAACTCCTCACCACCGATACGGGCCGCGATGTCCTGCGGGCGTACGGAATCCATCAGCAGGTTAGCGACAAACTGCAGGACTTTGTCGCCCTGAAGATGCCCGTAGGTGTCGTTGATGCGCTTGAAGCGATCGAGATCGCTTACGATGACGGAAACAGGCCGGCTGGGTTTGGCGATATCCAGCGCCTGCTTCAATGTTTCATAAAAATAGCTGCGGTTATAAAGGCGCGTGAGCGGGTCGCGAATTGAGTTCTGGTAGGACTGCTGATACTTGACGTGCGAGTCGCGATACAGCCTGAAAACATCGTAGAGCAGAACAAAAATGATCAGCAGCGTGGCGACAGTTTCAAATAAGCGGGCGCGATACCAGGAGACATCTTCGACATTTCCACCCGCTAACAGCATTGTAAGCGTGACGATATAGCAGACGCACAGAAAATTACCACCCACCCAGAATAAATTGCGTATGCGCGTAATAAACATCAGCGTTCCTAATGTCACCACCCAGAGTGCAATTAATGCAATATTAATGAAGTGGCTCCAGAGAACCATAAATTCACGGGTTTCATTATCCACCAGATCAATGGATAAAAAGGAAGAGTGACTGGAATACATCCAGGCCAACCCTACTGCAAAGACGGTAAAGAGAAACTCGCCGCCCACAATAAGGATATGCGCCAGCCGTGAAAGGGGACAATTGCGCGTGGTATAGAGTATTGCCGAAACGATTATTAGCACCGCCATTAAAAGATGGCGGAACATATAGAAGATCATCGCATCGTTATAGTTCACAGCGTTGAACTGATAGAGGTCCAGCCAGGCGGGAAAGCAGGACAACGTCCCGACCATCAGCGATGCCGACCCGGCAAAGGCAAAAGCGATCGCTACCAGATACAACCGTTTTCGGTCGCACCAGTATTTCATTGCCATAAAGAAGGCAATAAACAGGTTAAACACCAGCAAAAAAATGGTGAGCGTAGGGAACAAATGAGACGAGAAGCTAGGTACCCATTCGGCAATTTTTGAAAACAGGGCGTGCAATATGCCAATGACAACAATACAACCCAGACAGAACGAGGTATAACGACCCTTTACAGAACGATGATTCGAAAACATATACGTTTTTAATGGCTTTATAATGAATTAGGGTGAGGTAATTGCGAGAGTTTATTCAATTAGCCTGAGAAATACTTTGCGCAAAAACAATATATGATGTGGTTAAAAATTGGTGGGATGAATCTATTTTGTAAATATATTTGTGGGAGTGATATATATTGTAAATGGATGTGGTCCGATGACCACATCCATTTTTAATTAACGTGGAGAAACGGTCACCTGGCTTCCGTTGCTTGCCAGAACGACGCGCTGGCCTGCAGAGAAGCGAGTGTTGCCTTGTTTCTGGACAACCATGATAGTGCTGCCATCGTCTTTACGAATTTCCAGCTCTACGCCCTGAGTTTTGTTCATCGCGCCCTGTACGCCCTGGCCTGCTACACCACCTGCAACGGCGCCTGCGGCCGTCGCCAGCGAGCGGCCAGTGCCACCGCCGACGGTATTACCCAGGAAACCACCCAGGACGGCACCACCGATTGCGCCCATCACGTTGTTTTCATCACCACCCTGGATCTGTACAGGGCGTGCGTTAACAACGGTACCGTAAGTTACGTTCTGAACCTGTTTCGCTTCAGAAGCGCTGTAAACGTCGCCAGAGAGTGAACTGTCATTCACACAGCCAGCCAGAGTTAAACCAATCAGCGAAACGCCCAGTACACGTAAAATCATTTGAATCTCCTGTTCACCAAAAACGCCCGATTGGGGCATCCGTTATGGCTAAATTATATGGCATAAGGGGCCATAGTTCATATCTTTGCACTAACAATAAGAAAATTGTACTTGAATTTGACTTAACGAGAGATAAACAGGAGCCGCCCGAGTTAGGCGTCTGACATTGTTAAAAAATATTATCACCCGATGGCAATGCTGCGCCGTTTATGGTTGAGTGGGTATCCTTAGCCCACGCAACGTAAGGAAAGCGCATGAAATCGGGTCGCTACATTGGTGTGATGTCAGGCACCAGTCTGGATGGGGTAGATGTCGTTCTGGCCGCTATTGACGAAAACATGGTGGCACAGCAGGCGAGCCTGACCTGGCCAATCCCCATTTCACTGAAAGAGGATATTCTGAGTATTTGTCAGGGGCAGCAGCTGACCCTCTCCCAGCTAGGACAGCTTGATGTGCGCCTGGGGGCGCTGTTTGCGGATGCGGTTTTGGCATTAATGCAGAAGGAACATCTTCGCCCGCAGGATGTGGTGGCCATCGGGTGTCATGGACAAACGGTCTGGCATGAGCCCGGAGGAGATGCCCCGCATACGCTGCAAATCGGTGATAACAACCAGATTGTGGCGAAGACGGGCGTGACGGTGGTTGGCGATTTCCGTCGTCGCGATATCGCCCTTGGCGGACAGGGCGCGCCGCTGGTACCTGCGTTCCATCAGGCGCTACTGGCACACCCTTCAGAACGTCGTATGGTGCTCAACATTGGTGGGATCGCCAATCTGTCAATGCTGATCCCGGGACAGCCGGTGCGTGGCTACGATACCGGCCCGGGCAATATGCTGATGGACGCCTGGATCTGGCGTCAGTGCGGTCAACCGTATGATAAAAACGCGGAGTGGGCGAGCGAGGGTAAGGTAATTATCCCGCTGCTGCAGTCCATGCTGAGCGACCCTTATTTTGCCTTACCGGCACCGAAAAGTACGGGGCGTGAATACTTCAACTTTGGCTGGCTTGAGCGCCAGCTGGCGTCATTCCCGGCGCTTGCACCGCAGGATGTCCAGGCGACGCTTGCCGAGCTCACGGCCGTGTCGATTTCCGAACAGGTGCTCCTCAGCGGCGGATGCGACCGCCTGCTGGTGTGCGGCGGGGGAAGCCGTAACCCGCTGGTGATGGCGCGTCTTGCGGGGCTACTGCCGGGTACCGAAGTGTCTACGACCGATGAGGCTGGCATCAGCGGGGATGACATGGAGGCGTTGGCCTTCGCCTGGCTTGCCTGGCGCACCATTGCCGGGCTGCCGGGCAATTTGCCGTCGGTAACCGGCGCTCGCGAGGCGAGCGTTCTTGGGGCGATTTTCCCGGCAAATCCGCGCCATAATCAGAGTTAACTGAAATTCAACGCGGTGCGTCGCCGTTAGAATGGAACGAAACAGGAGGGCGGCCATGCCCTCCAGGACCAGGAAAGTCTTCGGAATACGCCCATGAAAAAACTTCTTCTTATTGCCGCTCCTTTGCTGCTGTCAGGATGCAGCGTCTACAACCAGCTCGTTGAGCGCATGCAGACCGATACGCTGGAGTATCGCTGCGACGAAAAACCGCTGACCGTGAAGCTGAACAATCCGCGCCAGGAAGCCAGTTTTGTTTACGACAATAAATTGCTGACGCTGAAGCAGGGCATTTCGGCCTCGGGCGCCCGCTACACCGACGGTATCTATGTCTTCTGGTCGAAAGGCGACAGCGCCACGGTCTACAAACGCGACCGTATTGTGCTGAACAATTGCCAGCTCGAAAATCCGAAGCGTTGAGATTTTTACAGGGGCGGCGCACAATAGCGCCACCCACTCTCAATGTCAGCTAACGCCATGTCAGATAACGACGAACTGCAGCAAATTGCGCATCTGCGCCGTGAATACACCAAAGGCGGCCTGCGTCGCCAGGATCTTCCCGCTGAACCCCTCGTGCTTTTTGAACGCTGGCTGAAACAGGCCTGCGAAGCGAAACTTGCCGACCCCACGGCCATGGTTGTCGCGACGGTGGATGAAAACGGTCAACCCTATCAGCGCATCGTATTGCTCAAGCATTATGACGAGAAAGGGCTGGTGTTCTATACCAACCTTGGCAGCCGCAAAGCGCACCATCTGGAAAACAATCCGCGTATCAGCCTGCTGTTCCCGTGGCACATGCTGGAACGTCAGGTCATGGTGACCGGCAAAGCGGAACGTCTTTCGACGCTGGAAGTAGTGAAGTATTTCCACAGCCGCCCGCGTGACAGCCAGATTGGCGCCTGGGTATCAAAACAGTCGAGCCGCATTTCTGCCCGCGGCGTGCTGGAAAGTAAATTCCTGGAGCTGAAGCAGAAGTTCCAGCAGGGTGAAATCCCGCTGCCGAGCTTCTGGGGTGGTTTCCGCATCCCGATAGATCAGATTGAGTTCTGGCAGGGGGGCGAACATCGCCTGCACGACCGCTTTTTATACCAGCGCGAGAATGGCGGCTGGAAAATCGACAGACTGGCACCGTAATCCCCGAAATTTGTTGATTTAAGCGCTAGCGCACGCCGCGCTTGCGCTTTATTCTATGGGTCCTTTCGCATCAGGCGAAAAGTCGTGTACCGGCAAAGGTGCAGTCGTTTATACATGGAGAATTTGATGGCAAGCAGTAACTTGATTAAACAATTGCAAGAGCGGGGCCTCGTGGCCCAGGTGACGGACGAGGAAGCGTTAGCAGAGCGACTGGCGCAAGGCCCGATCGCGCTCTATTGCGGCTTCGATCCCACCGCTGACAGCTTGCATTTGGGGCATCTTGTTCCATTGTTATGCCTGAAACGCTTCCAGATGGCGGGCCATAAGCCTGTTGCCCTGGTGGGCGGCGCTACCGGTCTGATTGGTGACCCAAGCTTTAAAGCCGCTGAGCGTAAACTGAACACCGAAGATACCGTGCAAGAGTGGGTGGATAAGATCCGCAAACAGGTTGCGCCGTTCCTCGACTTCAACTGTGGCGATAACGCCGCGATTGCCGCGAACAACTACGACTGGTTTGGCAGCATGAACGTGCTGACCTTCCTGCGTGACATCGGCAAGCACTTCTCTGTTAACCAGATGATTAACAAAGAGGCCGTGAAGCAGCGTCTTAACCGTGACGACCAGGGTATCTCCTTTACCGAGTTCTCCTACAACCTGCTGCAGGGGTATGACTTTGCCTGCCTGAACAAACTGCACGGCGTTTCCCTGCAGATTGGTGGTTCTGACCAGTGGGGCAACATCACCTCCGGTATCGATCTGACCCGTCGCCTGCACCAGAACCAGGTGTTTGGTCTGACCGTTCCGCTGATTACCAAAGCAGACGGCACCAAATTTGGTAAGACTGAGGGCGGCGCGGTATGGCTTGATCCGAAGAAAACCAGTCCGTACAAATTCTACCAGTTCTGGATCAACACGGCGGATGCCGATGTTTATCGCTTCCTGAAGTTCTTCACCTTCATGGATATCGCAGAGATCAACGCGCTGGAAGAAGAAGACAAGAACAGCGGTAAAGCGCCACGCGCGCAGTACGTGCTGGCGGATGAAGTGACCAAACTGGTTCACGGTGAAGAAGGTCTGGCCGCGGCAAAACGCATTACCGCTAGCCTGTTTAACGGCACCCTGAGCGATCTGAGTGAAGCGGACTTCGAACAGCTGGCGCAGGACGGCGTGCCAATGGTTGAAATGGAGAAAGGGGCTGACCTGATGCAGGCGCTGGTGGACTCTGAACTGCAGCCTTCCCGCGGTCAGGCGCGTAAAACCATCGCGTCTAACGCGATCACCATTAACGGTGAGAAACAGGCCGACCCGGAATACACCTTCGTTGACGGCGATCGTCTGTATGGCCGCTACACGCTGCTGCGTCGTGGCAAGAAAAACTACTGCCTTGTCTGCTGGAAGTAATTAACAGTCTCCAGGGGCGTGGGAAACCACGCCCCTTTTGTTTTTTCAGGGTTTGGTAAGAAAATAATGAAGAACATCCTCGCCATTCAGTCCCACGTCGTTTTTGGACATGCTGGCAATAGCGCAGCGGAATTCCCTATGCGTCGCCTCGGCGCCAACGTCTGGCCCCTCAATACCGTCCAGTTTTCCAATCACACGCAGTACGGCAAATGGACCGGCTGCGTGATGCCGCCTTCGCACCTTACCGAGGTTGTGCAGGGCATTGCCGATATCGACCAGCTCAAGCGCTGTGATGCCGTACTGAGCGGTTATCTTGGCTCAGCGGAGCAGGGGGAGCATATCCTCGGCATCGTACGCCAGGTGAAAGCCGCAAATCCGTCGGCAAAATACTTCTGCGACCCGGTTATGGGGCATCCGGAAAAAGGCTGCATCGTGGCGCCAGGCGTTGCGGAGTTCCACGTCCGCCACGCTCTGCCCGCTAGCGATATCATTGCGCCAAACCTGGTGGAACTGGAGATCCTCTGCGAGCATCCGGTTAACAGCGTAGAAGAGGCAGTAACTGCATCTCGCGAGCTGATCGCGCAGGGGCCTGAGGTTGTGCTGGTAAAACATCTCGCACGCGCAGGGCTAAGTCAGGATCGCTTTGAGATGCTGCTGGTGACGAAAGATGATGCCTGGCACATCAGCCGTCCGCTGGTGGATTTTGGCCTGCGCCAGCCGGTGGGCGTGGGGGATGTGACCAGCGGCCTGCTGCTGGTGAAATTGCTTCAGGGTGCAACGCTGCGCGATGCGCTGGAGCATGTGACTGCGGCAGTGTACGAAATTATGATGGCGACGAAAGAGATGCAGGAATATGAACTGCAGGTGGTCGCGGCACAGGATCGTATCGCGAAGCCGGAGCACTATTTCAGCGCCACAAGGCTTTAAAAGATGCCGGGTGGCGCTGCGCGTGGGGGACTGTGGATTTTGTAGGCCGGGTAAGCACAGCGCCACCCGGCAACACAGGCCGCTCGGTTAGTTCAACCCTTCCGCTTTCAGCGCCGCAGCCACCGCAGGACGCTCTGACACGCGTTTCATATACGATGCAATGTGGTCTAACCCTTCCAGATTCAGCTTAACCGCACGAGCCCAGCGCAGCACGGTGAACAGATACGCATCGGCAATCGTGAAGCGCGACCCGCCAATCCACTGTTCGTCTTTCAGCGATTCGTTAACGTACTGCAGCTTTTTCTCCAGCAGGGCGCGCAGGGTAGGCTTAAACTCTTCCGGCGTATCCGGGCGGAACAGGGGGGTAAAGCCTTTGTGCAGCTCGGTGGCAATGTAGTTCAGCCACTCCAGCGTTTTATAGCGAGAAATGGTACTGACCGGTGCCAGCAGCTGGCGATCGGGCACGCTATCGGCCAGGAACTGCATAATCGCCACGCCTTCGGTCAGCAGAGTACCGTCATCCAGCAGGAGCGCCGGAACTTGTCCTTTCGGGTTAATGGCAAGAAAGTCATCGCCATTTTCCAGGCGCTTTTTCATCAGATCAACGCCATCCAGCGTGAAATCTTTGCCGCTCTCGCGCAGGGTGATATGGGAAGCAAGAGAGCACGCGCCCGGTTTGTAGAACAGTTTCATCGGTAACTCCTTTTTGCTGAGGTTTCAGCTATGTTAGTGCGCGAACGGGCAAAAAAAAAGCCGCTAATGCATTAGCGGCTTCTGTTCAGTCGTTTCTCAATAATCTTACGCAGTAGCGGTTTTGGTCGCTTCAGCCGTCTTGTCGTCGTCCTGAGTCATACGATTCAGTTTCGGCGCGGTCAGCAGCATCAGCGCCGCAATCACCGCTGTCGCAATACCAATCTGCATGAATACGGTACCGTAGACGTTCAGGGAGACCAGTGGGTCAGTGACGTTTTCAGGCACAGCCATCAGGTTCGCAATTTTACCCGCAATGATTGCCGCACCGGCAGTGGTCAGGAACCAGCTACCCATAATGAAGCCCATCAGACGCTGTGGCACCAGCTGTGCAACCATCGCCAGGCCCAGACCGGAGATCATCAGTTCGCCGATAGACTGCAGCGCGTAGCTCAGGATCAGCCAGTTAACGGAGACGATGCCTGCGTCAGTGGCAAACTTGGTACCCAGCGGCAGCACCAGGAAAGCGCCGGAACACAGTACCATACCGATTGCGAACTTGTGCGGCATTGGCAGACGGTCACCCATCTTGTTATAGATAGCGGCCAGAATCGGGCTACCAATCATGATCCAGAACGGGTTCAGCGCCTGATACTGCTCCGGCTCGAACGCGATGCCCAGAATAGAGTGCTCAACGTTACGAATGGCGAAGAAGTTCAGAGAGGTTGGCATCTGGCTGTACAGCACGAAGAAGATAATCGCTTCCAGCATCAGAATGAACGCCACAATCATCTTGCGGCGGGCAGCACCCTGCATGGCGAACGCTTCTTTCGCAAAGATAACCACGATACCCAGCGCAACCACGCCCAGAACGGCGCGAGCAATACCCTGGTTGTGCAGTAGCCAGGTGGCGATTGCCGCGAGGACAACAACGCCCACGATAGTCGCCAGCAGTTTGCCCATGTGTACAGGCTCGAAGTCAGGTTTTGAACCGTAGTCTTTGACCCAGCTGCGGCAGAACAGGAAGTTCACAACGGTGATCAGCATACCCACGAAGCTCAGCGCAAACGCCACGCTCCAGCCGAATTGCGCGGCGAGCCATGGGGTTGCCAGCATCGAGAAGAATGAACCGATGTTGATGGACATGTAGTACATGGTAAATGCACCGTCCAGACGCGGGTCATCTTTGCTGTAGCAGGTAGAAAGCAGGGAAGACGGGTTCGCTTTGAACAGACCGTTACCCACGGCGATCGTCGCCATGCCCATATACACGACAGCGGCATCGTGCCCTGACCATGCAACCAGACCATAGCCAATTGCCAGTACAATAGCGCCCAGCATAATGACGCGCTTAGTACCCAGAACTTTATCACCCAGCCAGCCGCCGATAGCAACCAGACCATAGACAAGGGCACTGAAGGAGGAGAACAGCGTGATGGAATCAGCTTCAGACATACCCAGCTGTTTGACCAGGTAAACCGCCATGATCCCTTGCAGGCCGTAATAACCAAAACGCTCCCATAACTCGATAGAGAAGATGAGATAGAACGCTTTAGGCTGTTTAAAAGCGTTAAGACTCACGCTTTCATCTGTTGGTTTATTGTTTGCAGTAGACACATATACCTCTTTTTTTACATCCCATATTAACGGGGGTGTTCATAGCGTGATGGCCGTAGTCCATACGCCTTATAGTTATATTGGGAGGAGAAACGGCGGGTAATGTTCACTATCCTGCCCCATCTGGCAATACGTTTGCAATAATCTGTTACATATATCTGAAGTGGTATAATCGTCGGTTCATGCAAATGTTATTCAGCGTTAAATTTTATACGATGTATAAAGGTAGTTTTTTCGACTGGCAAAGCCCCGTCAGGACCGGTGTTTGGCGATATGTTCTGCTATTTACTGCTTCTGGCAGTGATATAGCCCATATTCTGAAAAATAGCTGGTCTTATCGTCGGCCAAAAAAGAAGAGTGTCTTGTCAGATAAAGGGTTTAGGCTGATTTTGACAACAAAAATACAACATGAAGTTATCAGGGTGATCGCGATCACAGATGTATAGAAATTTTTGGCTATGAAAAAACTATTAACCTGTTTGAGCGTTAAACATCCGAAGAAGTGACAGGTGAGGGTAAACGAAAGGCGGACAAATAGCGGGCAAAAGAAGAGCTTCTGGTAGCCCTTCTTTTGGTAAGGGATTGTGACGTTCAGGGATACACTTTTTCTTTGTATTCGCAGAGATCTTCAATAATACAGGAGCCGCAGCGAGGCTTACGGGCAATACACGTGTAACGACCGTGCAGAATCAGCCAGTGATGGCAATCAACCTTAAACTCAGCCGGAACCACTTTAAGCAGCTTCTCTTCGACCTGCTCGACATTTTTCCCCGGCGCGAAGTTGGTCCGGTTAGACACGCGAAAAATATGCGTATCTACGGCAATAGTGGGCCAGCCAAACGCGGTGTTGAGCACCACGTTGGCAGTCTTACGCCCCACGCCCGGTAAGGCTTCCAGCGCGGCGCGATCTTCCGGCACTTCGCCTCCATGCTGTTCCAGCAGGATCCGGCAGGTCTTAATGACGTTCTCGGCTTTGCTGTTAAACAGGCCGATGGTTTTGATATACGACTTCACGCCTTCCACGCCCAGCTCCAGCATGGCCTTCGGCGTATTGGCGACCGGATAGAGCAGGGCGGTGGCTTTATTGACGCTCACGTCGGTAGCCTGTGCAGAGAGCAACACCGCGATCAGCAGCTCAAACGGGGAGGTAAAATTCAGCTCCGTCGTCGGGTGCGGGTTCTCGTCCCGCAGACGGGTCAGGATCGCAATCCGCTTTTCTTTATTCATGAAGCCTTCTCGGGTGTCCCTTCCAGAACGCTGCGCTCAGCCGCGCGGCGCTTACGTTTCTCATCAATCAGGTATTTTATCGCCAGCATCATGCCAAGGCCAATAAACGCGCCGGGCGGCAGCATCGCCAGCAGGAACGGCGTATCGGTGTGGAACACTTCAACGCGCAGGGCTTTGGCCCAGCCGCCCAGCAGGGCATCTGCGCCGTCGAACAGCGTACCGTTGCCGAGGATTTCGCGCAGAGAGCCCAGCACGAACATGGCGCAGGTGGCGCCCATGCCTATGGAAAAACCGTCCAGCGCCGACATGGCGGGGCTATTTTTCACCGCGAACGCTTCCGCACGCCCGACCACGATACAGTTGGTGACGATAAGAGGAATAAAGATCCCGAGCGACTGGTACAGGCCGAACGCGTAGGCGTTAATCAGCATCTGAACAATACTGACCACCGACGCAATGATCATGACGTAAATCGGAATACGAATTTCCGACGGCGTCCAGCGTCGCAGCGCAGAGATGGAGAGGTTGGTCAGGGTCAATACCAGGGTGGTTGCCAGACCCAGACCGAGCGCGTTGGTGGCGGTGGACGTTACCGCCAGCAGTGGGCACATCCCCAGAAGCTGCACCAGCGCGGAGTTGTTCTTCCACAACCCCTGGACAATAACCTCTTTAACCTGGCTCATGATTACTCCTCACAGACCGGAAGATTGTTGATCTGCGCGGGCAGCGTTTCAGCGTACAGCCCGGCTCGTTTTACGGCGTTTACCACGGCGCGCGGCGTGATGGTCGCGCCGGTGAACTGGTCGAACTCGCCGCCGTCTTTCTTCACCGCAAACGCGGTGTCACCTTCGCCATGGATAACTTTCCCGGCGAAGTGCAAAATCCAGTCGCTCAGACGGGTTTCAATTTTGTCGCCAAGACCCGGCGTTTCATGATGTTCCGTCACGCGGGTGCCCAGGATGGTACCGGAGAAATCGCTGCCCACGAGCAGCTGAATGGCGCCGGAATAGCCGTCAGGCGCGGTCGCTTCCATCACCGCGCCGACCGGTTTATCCCCTTTGCGGGCGATAAAGAGGCGGTGCGGGCCTTTCCCAAGCTGCGGCGCGTCTACCACAAAGCAGCTTTTTTGCAGGTCATTATCGTAGAAATCGGACGGGATCACCTGATCGAACAGCGCCTTTTGCTGCTTCGAGGCCTGTTCTTCGATGGTCGTTTTGGTCAGCGCATTAACCAGTGCCGTTAGCCCCGTCAGGACCGCGGCGAAGACAGCCAGCGTGACGCCGTGTTTTTGCATCGTTTTTAACATGGCGAAACCCCTAGCGATGGCCATACACGCGAGGGCGCGTGTAGTAGTCGATGAGCGGAACGGTAATGTTGGCAAGCAGGACGGCAAAGGCCACACCGTCCGGATACCCGCCAAAGCTGCGGATGAGCCAGACCAGCAGGCCCGCCAGCGCGCCGAAGATCAGGCGGCCGCGGTTAGTCGTTGACGCCGTCACCGGATCCGTCAGGATAAAGAAGGCTCCTAACATAGTGGCACCGGAGAGCAAATGCATCTGCGGGCTGGCCAGTGATTCAGGAGAAAAGACCCATCCCAGCGTGGCGCACACCGCCAGCGTCACGAGAAAGCTGACCGGAATATGCCAGCGGATGGCTTTCTGCTGCAGCAGGAACAGGCCGCCCAGCAGATACGCCAGGTTGACCCACTGCCAGCCCGCGCCCGCCAGCATGCCGCTGTAGATCGCGGACTTCATGATCTGCTCAACGCTGTGCCCGGCATGCAGGGATGTTTTAAAGGTATCGAGAGGCGTCGCCTGGCTGATACCGTCCACGCCCATGCGCAGCGCGTTCATATCCGCACCGAGTGCCGTATGGCCGGTAAAGATGACGTGCAGGGCATCCATAAAGCCCGGAACCGTGGCCGCAATCTCGTGCGGTGGCAGCCAGCTGGTCATCTGCACCGGGAAGGAGATCAGCAGCACCACGTAGCCAATCATCGCCGGGTTAAACGGGTTATGGCCCAGTCCACCATACAGCTGTTTGGCAATGATCACGGCAAACACGGTGCCGAGCACTACCATCCACCACGGGGCAAACGGCGGAATACTGATGGCGAGAAGCAGGCCGGTCAGCAGCGCGGAGTTGTCGGCAAGAATACGGGAGACAGCCGCCTTGCGCAGCTTAAGCACAAGGGCTTCCGCCGCTAAGGCGCTGGCACAGCCCAGGATTATCTGGAACAGGGTTCCCCAGCCGAAAAACCAGCACTGAACGGCAATGCCCGGCAGCGCCGCCAGGCAGACCAGCATCATAATGCGCGACGTCTGGCGCTGATTGTGGGTGTAAGGGGAGCTTGCGATTCTGAAAACCATTTAATCCTCGTTAACTGCTTGCTGTGCGGCTTTCTTCGCCTGAACGCGCGCGATGGCGGCGGCCACGGCGGCTTTGCGCGGGTCATCGTTGGCGGCCTGAGGTTGTTCATCCTGCTGCGCCGCTTTGCGCGCTTTAGCGCGGGCAATCGCCGCTTCGACGGCGGCTTTACGCGGGTCGACCGGTGCTTTTGTTTCTGCAGCTGGCGTCTGCTGCGCCGCCTTGCGCGCTTTGGCCCGGGCAATCGCCGCTTCGACGGCCGCTTTGCGAGGGTCGACCGCTTCCTGCTCAACCACCACGTTCTGCTCGCCGGCTTTGCGCGCTTTGGCGCGGGCTATTGCCGCTTCAACTGCGGCTTTGCGCGGGTCAACCTCTGCATCCGTCTGGACCGTTTGCGCTTTTTCAGCCTGACGGGCGCGAGCCTGGGCTTTGCGAGCTTCACGCGCCGCGATGGCTTCACTGTTGTCAGGCTTCTCGCCGGCCGGGATCACCACAGGCTGCGCCGCTGTCGCTTTTTTCTCACGAACGCGCGCCAGTGCGGCGTTAATCGCATCCTGATCTTTCTCGCCGGGCTGAACCGCGGCCTGCTTATGGCGCTCCTGACGGGCGATTTTTTCGCGCTCCAGTCGCGCCTGGCGCGCTTCGAAACGTGCCTTAGCTTCCGCGGCGCGTTTTTCTTCCATGGAGATAGCATAAATCTCAGCTTTCTCCTGGCGGAAATACTGCACCAGCGGGATGTTGCTTGGGCAGACCCAGGCGCAGGCGCCGCATTCGATGCAGTCGGCCAGGTTATGGGCTTTTGCCTTGTCGTGCAGCTGGCCTTTGCTGTACCAGTACAGCTGCTGCGGAAGCAGATCCGCCGGGCAGGCATCGGCGCAGGCGCTGCAGCGGATGCAGCCTTTCTCTTCCTGCTCTTCGCCCATCTCGGTCGGGGAAGGGGCGAGCAGACAGTTGGTAATTTTCACTACAGGGACATCGAGCCACGGCAGGGTAAAGCCCATCAGCGGGCCTCCCATGATCACCATCTGGTCGCTGCCCGGGCAAAACTCAGCCTGCTCCAGCAGGTGACGCACCGGCGTACCCAGACGTGCCCAGACGTTGCCCGGACGAGAGACCGATTCCCCGGTCAGCGTTACCACGCGCTCGGTCAGCGGCTCGCCGTCGATCACCGCGCGCTTCACGGCGTAAGCGGTGCCGACGTTCTGCATCAGCACGCCGATATCCGAAGAGCGTCCGCCGTGCGGCACCTGCTTACCGGTAAGGATTTGCGTCAGCTGTTTAGCACCGCCAGAGGGGTACTTGGTCGGGATGACGCGCAGGCTGATATCGTGGCTACCGGCCAGCACGGCGCGCAGCATCGAGATAGCCTGCGGTTTATTGTCTTCGATACCGATCAGCACTTCCCGCGGCTGCAGAATGTGCGCCAGGATGCGGATGCCTTCCACCACCTGGGCGGCGCAGTCCTGCATCAGACGATCGTCAGCGGTAATGTACGGTTCGCATTCGGCGGCGTTGATAATCAGCGTCTGAATATTATCGCCACCGCCGCGCAGCTTGACGCCTGTCGGGAAGCCTGCGCCGCCGAGGCCGGCAACGCCGAACTGATGAATACGTTCAATAAGTGCTTCGCGGCTCTGGCTGCGGTAATCGCTCCAGCCATCACGGTCGATCCAGCGGTCTTCACCGTCGGCTTCAATAATCACGCTCAGCTCTGAAAGTGCTGACGGATGGGCCACCGTATGGGGCGCGATGGCGACCACCTTACCGGAGGTGGGAGCGTGCACCGGCAGCATACGTCCGCGGCCAAAGGTCAGCGGCTGACCGCGAAGGACCGTATCGCCTTCTTTGACGCACAGCTCACCCTCAGCGCCAATGTGCTGCTTGAGCGGCATAACGAAACGGGTCGCCAGCGGAATTTGACGCAGCGGCGTGCCGCTAGACTGGGTTTTCATTTCCGGTGGGTGAATACCCCCGTCAAAATCCCAAATCTTCTCTTTTCTGAAAGCAGAAAATAACTTAAGCATGTTGTTCCACAGGAATATTGCGAACCGGAATGGTTTGAAGATCCCACTTCCAGCTTTCGGTAGTCGTTTCAACCGGGCGCAGCTCGATACATTGCGTCGGGCAAGGTGCTACGCAGAGGTTACAGCCGGTGCACAGGTCTGCCACCACGGTGTGCATGGCGCGCGTTGCGCCAACAATGGCGTCGACCGGGCAGGCCTGAATACATTTGGTGCAGCCGATGCAGTTCGCTTCGTCGATCACGGCCAGCGCGCGGACCGGCTCCAGCACCTCCGCATCGCCGTCAACGGGCTGCGGATCAACGTTAAGCAGGGCCGCAATTTTCAACATCACCGCTTCGCCGCCGGGCGCACAGCGGTTAATTTTTTCACCCTGAATGCCTACCGCTTCCGCGTAGGGACGGCAGCCCGGGTAGCCGCACTGCCCGCACTGGCTTTGCGGCAGGAGCTCATCAATTTTCTCAACAACAGGATCGTCCTCTACCGCGAAGCGGCGGGAGGCGTAACCCAGGATAAGGCCAAACACCAACCCCAGAACGCTAATAGAGGCGATGGCAATCCAGATAGCACTCATTACAACTTCACCAGACCACTAAAGCCCATAAAGGCCAGAGACATTAAACCTGCGGTCACCAGCGCAATCGCGTTACCGCGGAAAGGGGCGGGGATATCCGCTGCCGCCAGACGCTCGCGAATCGACGCGAAGAGAACCATAACAAATGAGAAACCGACTGCAGCGGAAAAACCGTACAGCGCCGACTGCATAAAGTTATGGCCAAGGTTGATATTCAGCAGCGCCACGCCGAGAACGGCGCAGTTGGTAGTGATCAGCGGCAGGAAGATACCCAGCAGGCGATAGAGCGCCGGGCTGGTTTTGCGCACCACCATTTCGGTAAATTGCACTACCACCGCGATAACCAAAATAAAGGCCAGCGTACGGAGATAGGTTAACCCCAGCGGAATGAGGATCCAGGTATCAATCCACCACGCGCAGATGGACGCCAGCGTCATGACGAAGGTCGTCGCCAGCCCCATGCCCATTGCCGTTTCCAGCTTTTTGGAAACGCCCATAAACGGACACAGGCCAAGGAACTTCACCAGAACGAAGTTGTTAACCAGCACGGTGCCGACAAAGAGCAGTAAGTAATCGGTCATTATTTAGCCTGAAATAAAAAAGCCGCCTATTATCGGACAAACACACGCAGGCGACAACAGGTTATCTGTAGGGTTATTACGGGTTCACGAAGGTGTTTTTCACCCGTGTCGAACGCTTGAAGTAGGGTACCAGCAGCGCCGCGGCCAGCAACGGGAAAAGCAGCTGACGAACGGCCAGCGCGTCTGAAACGGGCGAAAAAGCAAATGCCTTCACCGCCAGCAGGACCGAAACCAGCAGCCAGATAATGTAGTGCTTAGGCACATTCTTACGGCGCTTAAAGAAGGCGATGGTCAGCCACAGCGTGTAGTACCACATCCCGATCGCGAAAACGAATGACACAAACCACAAAGCAATATTCAGCACGTTTTGCGACATCAGGGTCTGGATGGCGTGAGGGGTAATCAGTGCGGTGGTATAAAGCAGCAGCGCAAGTGATGCGCTTAATAAGGCAACCAGCAGCCATGCCAGTGGGGCGATTAACCAGCCTCCAATGCGTTCTCCAGGCGTTGCGGTCATGAACTCTCCCATAATCTGCGCGAAATGTTTTACAGCCAGTTGGCAGGGCGGAGAGTATATAACATTTCGCGCGGATGGCTACTTTCTTATAAAACGTAGCGCCATACTGACTTAGGCACTTCACCCACGTTGAACAAACGACCGCCGGAAACCAGCTCCGCACGGCGATGGTCAGCGGCACGATACATATTAATGATGTCCTGATTATCAGACAGGGTGTAGTTCAGATGGTCAAACAGTTTTTCCAGGCTCTCAAGCGAATTGATCTTGCGAAATTTTAATAAATAGTCCTGAACTGTCATATTAATAAGTTTCCATATAAAAGTGAGTAATACCAGTTAAGGTAATTCGTTCGAATAATAAACGGATTAATAAAGACGTAAACAGCCCACTCAGGTAACGCGACGAAATTAGGAGTTTTCTTTGCTGAAATTCAGGCATCAGACGATGCCTGGAAGAGAAGGTTAACCGTGTTCACCAGGGCTGGCAATAAGTAACTGACATATTATGTCACTCTTTAGTGCGGTAACCGGTTACTTGGGTTGGGCGACTGTGACAGGCTCCGGCGGCTGGTAGTTATCGATATGGCTGGCAACGCCCAGCAAAATGACCGAAACCCCAAGGACAATCCATCCCGCTAATTCAATGATTCGATTAATAATTGACGTCATGATTCGTAGTTGTACTTTATCCTTAAATACAGGGTGCAAATGTTACAGCGACGTTTCCCCGGCCGCAAGCGCTTTGGGAACGGTTCCCTTAAACAAAATCAGTAGGTTAATACTATGTAACAAAAACAACCCGTACGACCTGCTATTTTAAGTCATATGGCACATTATTAATCTGTGGTAATGCCAGGCTAGCCAGTGTGAAATAAGAACGTCATAAAAGAGGATGGCACTATGAGTGATAATATCCGCGTTGGGCTTATCGGCTACGGGTATGCAAGCAAAACGTTTCATGCGCCTCTGATAGCCGGGACGCCGGGGATGGCGCTGGCAGCGGTATCCAGCAGCGATGCCGCTAAAGTCCATACAGACTGGCCTTCCGTGCCGGTTGTCTCTGAGCCAAAACACCTTTTCAACGATCCGAATATTGATTTAATCGTTATCCCCACGCCGAACGACACCCACTTTCCACTGGCAAAGGCCGCGCTGGAAGCCGGCAAGCACGTGGTTGTCGATAAGCCCTTTACCGTTACGTTGTCTCAGGCGCGCGAGTTGGATGCGCTGGCAAAGAGTCTGGGCAGGTTGCTGTCGGTGTTCCATAACCGCCGCTGGGACAGCGACTTTTTAACGGTAAAAAGGCTTCTCAGTGAGGGCTCATTAGGGGAGATCCTCTTTTTTGAATCGCACTTTGACCGCTTCCGTCCGCAGGTACGAAACCGCTGGCGCGAGCAGGCCGGTCCGGGCAGCGGCATCTGGTACGATTTAGCCCCGCATCTGCTGGATCAGGCCGTCAATCTTTTTGGTCTGCCGGTGAGCATGACGGTCGATCTGGCCCAGCTCAGGCCCGGAGCACAGACGACCGATTACTTCCACGCGGTGCTGAGTTACCCGCAGCGGCGGATTGTGCTCCACGGTACGATGGTCGCGGCCGCGGAATCGGCCCGCTATATTATGCACGGCACGCGCGGGAGCTACGTGAAGTTTGGTCTCGATCCGCAGGAAGACCGGCTGAAAAGCGGTGAACGTTTACCGCAGGAAGACTGGGGCTATGATATGCGCGACGGCGTAGTGACGCGGGTGGAAGGCGAGGAGATGGTCGAGGAGACCTTTCTGACGATACCGGGTAACTATCCGGCCTATTATGCGGGCATCCGCGATGCGCTGAACGGCACGGGAGAGAATCCGGTTCCGGCCAGCCAGGCGATACAGATTATGGAGCTGATTGAGCTGGGTATTGAATCTGCCAAACATCGCGCGACGCTCTGTCTGGCATAATTTTTAAATATTTTAGTAGGCCGGGTAAGCGTTAGCGCCACCCGGCAGCGGAGTTAACCGCGAGCCACTTTATCTTTCAGCGCCTGCTTCTCTGCAGGCGTCAGGAAGGCACTCTCCAGCCCGTTGATCTGCGCCTGACGGATCTGCTCGCGGCTCAGACCCGCCTGCGGTGCGGCGATGTTGTACTCATGGATGATATCCACGCCCTGTACCGCCGGATCGTCAGTGTTCAGAGAGGCCAGCACGCCGTGCTCAAGGAACGTTTTCAGCGGGTGCTGCGACAGCGATGCGACGGTGCTGGTCTGAATGTTAGACGTCAGGCACGACTCAATCCCGATACGCTGCTCCGCCAGGAAATCCATCAGCGCGCGATCTTCTACCGCCTTCACGCCGTGACCGATACGCTCGGCGCCCAGCTCGCGGATGGCCTGCCAGATGCTTTCGGGGCCAGCCGCTTCGCCCGCATGCACGGTAATGTGCCAGCCGGCATCGCGCGCGCGGTTGAATTGGGAGAGGAACAGGCTGCCCGGGAAGCCCAGCTCGTCACCGGCGAGATCGACGGCGGTGATGGCATCGCGATGGGCCAGCAGCGCCTCCAGCTCCTGCAGGCAGGCGGCTTCACCGAAGGTACGGCTCATGATGCCGATCAGGCGAGCCTGAACGTCGAAGGTTTTACACCCTTCGCGCACGCCTTCAATGACGGCTTCCACCACGCCTGCAACGGGCAGGCTGTGGGTCATCGCCATGTAGCCCGGCGAGAAGCGCAGCTCGACGTAGTGCAGGCCGTTGCGGGCGGCATCTTCGATGTTCTCAAACGCCACGCGGCGGCAGGCATCCAGCGACGCCAGCATCTTTACGCCCCAGTCGAGTTTGCTCAGGAAGCTGACCAGGTCCGGTTCATTAGAGGTCACCTGTACGTGAGGGATCAGGGACTCAAGGGTCTGAGCAGGAAGCGTTAAATTGAACTGGCGGCCAAGATCGAGGATGGTTTGGGCACGAATGTTACCGTCAAGGTGACGATGAATATCAGTTAAAGGCAGGCGTGTATCAATCATGGTCGCACTCTTTTCTGGTTAAAGTGCGCCATATTATAAAAACAAAACGGGGTAAAAAGCTATTTGCGCAAGGGAATATTCCGTTGCGCAAATTGATTACAGGAGCGTATTAATCCCGGCAATCAGGCGTTGAACCCCTTGCTCAAGCTTGCTTCGCGGGCTGCCCGCATTCAGGCGTACGAAGCCATTTCCCTCTTTTCCATAGGTATATCCCGGCATGATGGCGACTTTTTGCTGCTCGATCAGCACTTTTTGCAGCGCCCGATCGTCAATGTTCAGCGGGCGCAGATCGATCCAGGCCAGATAGGTCGCTTCCGGCGGCTGCCAGTTCAGTTTCGGAAAAGCGTGGTTTACTTCCTGCGCGATATACGACAAATTTGCTTCGAGATAACCCCGCAGGGCATCCAGCCACGGCTCCCCCTGCTGATAGGCGGCGATATGCGCCGTCAGCGCCAGCACGGAAGGGGAAGAGAGTCCGTCCCGTCCTTTTAGTGCGCTGAGATAACCGTTACGGCTCTCTTCATCGCCAACCATGCCGTAAGCGCCCGTCAGCGCTGGAATATTAAAGCTTTTCGAGCCGGAGGTGAGAAGCGCCCATTTCCCGCGCGCCACCGCGATCCACGGCGTGTGACGATGCTCTCCCCACACCATATCCATATGAATTTCATCGCTGATCACCGCCACGTCATAGCGTGCGCACAGTTCCGCCATGTGCGTCAGCTCATCCCGCGTCCAGACCTTGCCGGTCGGATTCTGCGGGCTGCACAGCAGCAAAATTTTGTTTTCCGGTTTCGCAAGCGCCGCTTCGAGGGCCGCCATATTGCCCTGCCAGCCTGCTGCCTGCTTTTCCATCTCAACCGCCACAACACGACGCGCGTTACCCTCTATGGCCTTATAAAACGCATCGTATGCCGGGGTGTGTACCACCACGCCGTCGCCGGGGTTTGACCAGAGACGTATCAGTTCAGAGACCATGTAGATGACGGAGGGGCCATAAACCACGGTTTCGGTATCAATCCGGCTGTTAAAACGCTGCTGGAACCAGTGCGCGACGGCGGCGAGAAACTCGTCGTTTTTCCAGCGGCTGTAACCGAACACGCCGTGTTGAATGCGCTGATGCAGCGCGTCGGTAATGCAGGGGGCGGTGGCGAAATCCATATCCGAGATGGTGAAGGGCAGCAGATCGTCCGCGCCAAAACGGTCGGCGACGTAGTCCCACTGCGTACACCAGGTGCCGTGTCGATCCACGACGGTTGAGAAATCAAACATGCTTTAATCCTTAACGTAAAACCCCCTCATGGAGAGGGGGCTGAGGCATCAGGCTTCTACTGTTCGCATCAGGGTAGCCAGCTCATCTTTCACTGACTGTACCTGCGGGCCGATAACCACCTGCAAATTGTGCTGATTTAACTGTACCACGCCGATGGCCCGGTTGGCTTTCAGGGCGTTGGTGTCCACTTTTGACATATCCGCCACCGACAAACGCAGGCGGGTAATGCAGTTATCCAGCGAGGTAATGTTATCCGCACCGCCCAGCGCTGCCAGAATTGCTGGGGTGTTATAGCCGGATTTGCCCACGGTACCGGCTACCGCCTGCTCGACGCTGGTGGCCGTATCGGTATCGCGGCCTGGCGTTTTCAGGTTAAAGCGGGTGATGGCGAAGCGGAAGATGCCGTAGTACACCACGAACCAGATCGCCGCCACGACCGGGACCAGATACCACTTGGTGGAGAGGCCGTGCAGGATCCCGAAGACTACGAAGTCAATCACGTTGCCGTCGGTGTTGCCGATGGTAACGCCCAGCACCGCCATAACGGTAAAGCCCAGACCGGTCAGCACCGCGTGGATGAGGTACAGCACCGGTGCGACGAACAGGAACAGGAATTCGATTGGCTCGGTGGTACCGCCCACGACGCAGGCGATCACGCCGGAAATCAGCAGACCTTTAATTTTATGACGGTTTTCCGGGCGCGCGCAGTGGTACATCGCCAGCGCGGCACCCGGCAGGCCGCCGAGGAAGGCAGGCATTTTACCCTGAGACAGGAAGCGGGTTGCGCTTTCGGAGAAGCCGTGGGTGGTCGGGCAGCTCAGCTGCGCCTGGAAGATGGTCAGCGCGCCGCTCACATCGTGACCGCACACCTCCATGGTGCCGCCCGCTTCGGTGAAGCGAATCAGAGCCACCAGGATATGCTGCAGGCCAAACGGCAGGAGCAGACGCTCGCCGGTGCCGAAGATCATCGGACCAAAATCTCCCGCGCCGTTGATGATGCGGCCAATACCGTTAATGCCCAGCGCAAAGACCGGCCAGATCAGCGGAATGATCAAACCAAACAGACCCATGACCACCAGGGTCACAATCGGCACAAAGCGGGTACCGCCGAAGAAGGCCAGGGCATCCGGCAGACGAATATTGTGGAAGCGCTCGTGCAGCATCCAGATAATCACGCCCGCGATCACTGCACCGAGGATCCCGGTATCAATAGACTGGATACCGATCACGCTCTGAATGTTGTTAGCTTTCAGCACGGCAGCGTCGGTGGTCGGCAGAATGCCTTTCGCGGTCAGCCAGAAGTTAACCGCCAGGTTCATCACCGCGTAACCCACAAAACCGGCAAACGCCGCGACGCCTTTGTTCTCGCGGGCCAGGCCCAGCGGGATAGCGATACAGAACATGACGGGCAGGAAGCTAAACGCAAAGGAGCCGACTTTACTCATCCAGATAAAGATCGCCTGCAGCACGGGAGTACCGAGGAACGGGATCAGCGTGATGACATCTTTACTGCTGAGCGAGCTGCCGATCCCGAGCATGATCCCGCAGAACGAGAGAAGTGCCACGGGCAGCATAAAGGTTTTACCCAGTTGCTGGAAAAATTCCCACAGCGATATTTTTTGTGCTGCTTTCGCCGTCATAAAACGACTCCTTTATTGTTAAAATCAGTTTGTCTGCCTCAATGCTGCGAGAAGATAAAACGTTTTATCAAAGTTTAGTGCGCGCTAAATCACATTCTCAGGCTTTGACTGGTAGTATAAAGATAACGTATTGATAAAACGTTTTACCGATCTCATTTTCAGGGAGTCACGCCAACACATGGCCGTAGTGAAAAAAGTCACCATCAACGATGTCGCGTTGGCGGCGGGGGTTTCCGTCAGCACCGTTTCTCTGGTACTGAGCGGAAAAGGGCGCATCTCTCCCGCGACCGGTCAGCGGGTGAACGAGGCGGTTGAACAGTTGGGCTTTGTGCGTAACCGCCAGGCGTCGGCGCTGCGCGGGGGGCAAAGCGGGGTGATTGGCCTGATCGTTCGTGACCTGACGTCACCTTTCTATGCGGAGTTGACGGCCGGGTTAACCGAAGCGCTTGAAGCGCAGGGGCGGATGGTCTTTCTGCTTCACGGCGGCCGCGAAGCCGATCAGCTGCTTTCCCGGCTCGATATGCTGTTGAACCAGGGGGTGGACGGGGTGATCGTCGCAGGGGCGTCGGGCGTGGGCAGCGAGCTGTGCGAGCGTGCCGCCGAAAAGGGCGTGCCGCTGGTGTTTGCCTCGCGCGCCAGCTACCTCGACGAAGCCGATACGCTGCGTCCGGATAACATGCAGGCCGCGCAAATGCTGACCGAGCATCTTATTCGTCGCGGTCATCAGCGCATTGCCTGGCTGGGCGGAAAAAGCTCGTCCCTGACCCGCGCCGAGCGGGTCGGCGGCTACTGTGCGACGCTGATTAAATACGGCCTGCCGTTCCACAGCGAGTGGGTCGTGGAGTGTGAGTCCAGCCAGAAGATGGCGGCGGAAGCGATAGGCGCGCTGCTGCGAAGCAGCCCGACGATCAGCGCCGTGATTTGCTATAACGATGTGATCGCTATGGGCGCCTGGTTTGGCCTGATCCGCGCCGGGCGTCAGAGCGGCGAGGGCGGGGTGGAAACCTTCTTCGGCCACCAGGTGGCGCTGGGGGCGTTCGCCGACGTCGGTGAAAACGCGCTGGACGATCTGCCGATCGTCTGGGCCACTACCCCCGCGCGGGAGATGGGTTACACCCTGGCGGACAGAATCATGCAGCGTATCGAAAATACGGATGTGCAGGCCGGGCACCAGATTGTGGCGGCGCGCCTGGTGCCGGTAAAATAGTATCAGGTGAGTTGCGTTAGCGGACTGAGCAACAGTTCGGCTTCCAGTGCTTCCACAAATTTTCGTACTTTTGCCGGGATCAGCCTGGAGGTCGGATAAACCGCCCAAACGGCCAGCGATTCCGGCCGGGCATCTTCCAGGACGATCCGCTCGAGTTTCCCCTCTCTGAAGGCCGGTTCTACGTACCAGCGAGATAAATTGGCGATGCCCAATCCTCCAAGGCAGGCTTCGAAAATTGCCTCAACAGAGTTCGCGGAGAATCGACCCGACACCTTTTGCCTGTAGCGCTGTTCGCCCTGTTCGAATGACCAGTGGACGGTATCTGACGTGGTCAGACAGCTATGTGCCGCCAGATCGTTAAACGATTTTGGATAGCCATTTGCGGCAAGATACGCCGCGCTGGCCCAGAGATCCCGTGGGTTGTGACACAGGCGATGGGCAACTAATCGGTTGTCGCGCAGCGGCGCAATGCGTAACGCCACGTCTATGCCTTTTCCGACAATATCCACCTGTTCGTCGGTTGCGAGTAAATCGACCTGCAGGGCGGGATGCTGCTGCATGAACCGGGTCAGCATAGGAGCAACGATCTTACGGCCAAACCCCGCTGAGGCGGTAATGCGCAGGCGTCCGGTAAGATGCGTCCCCTCGGGAAACAGATCGGCCAGCGCATTATTTTTGTCTTCCAGCAGCGCCTGCGCATGGGGTAAAAAAACGTCCCCATCGCTGGTGGGTGAGAGGGAACGCGTGGTGCGATGCACCAGCCTGACCCCCAGTTCCGCCTCAAGATTATTAAGAGACCGTGATGCCGCCATAGGGCTCACAGAGAGCCGACGCGCGGCGCCCGCCAGGCTACCCGCCTTGACGGCTTCGACAAACACTTCAACGTCTTCCAGCTTCATTGTATCGCTTTTCGTTATGCTGACCTATCAAAGTACATGTCTACATTATTAATCGTTACGCTGCCATAGTCTCTTCACAACCTGAAAAAATATCAGTCTGGAGTGAAGATGAAAAAGTTGAAAACGGTTCTGGCGTTCAGCGGCCTGCTCTTTGCAAGCTCATCGTGGGCAGATGCCCCCGCGCAGGTGAAACAGCAGGTCCCGGGGTATTATCGTCTGGCGGTCGGGGAATATGAGGTGACGGCGCTTTTCGACGGCTATAACGATCTTTCGCCTGCCTTGCTACACGGGCTCTCAGGCGACAAGGTTCGCGAACTGCTGGCTCAACACAAAATTGATGCCGAACGCATGCCTACTGCCTTCAACGCCTTCCTGGTGAATACCGGTAAACACCTGGTGATGATTGACAGCGGGGGCGGCCACTGCATGTCGGAAACGGCTGGCCAGCTGGTCAGCAATATGAACGCATCAGGGTATCGTCCCGATCAGGTTGATACCATTTTCCTGACCCACCTGCACCTTGACCACGTGTGTGGCCTGAGCGATGCAGACGGTAAGGCGCTGTTCCCCAATGCCACCGTCTACGTTCCGCAGGGGGAAGCCGACTACTGGCTTGACCCTGCAAAAGAAGCGAGCGCACCGGCTAACGCGAAGGAGTATTTCGCTATCGCCAGGAATGCTCTTTCTGCCTATAAAGCCGCCGGGCATCTTAAAACCTTCGTCCCGCCAGCTTCGCCGATCCCGGAAGTCCAGACGACCTATGCCACTGGTCATACGCCTGGCAGTACCGTTTATCGCTTTGCGTCGCAGGGTACGGCTATCAACTTCATTGGGGATTTGATTCATGCGCCTGCCGTCCAGTTCCCGCACCCTGAAGTGTCTATTCGCTTCGATGTCGATCCGAAAAAAGCCATCTCGTCCCGGACGCAGGAATTTAACGCGCTGGCGAAAGACGGTGAGTGGATGGCCGCAGCGCATCTGCCATTCCCCGGTATCGGGCATATTACCGCCGGGCAGCAGGGTTTTAGCTGGAACCCGGTAAATTACGGTCCTTATCAACGTGCGGCCAACGTGCCTCTGCTGAAATAATATGAGGTTATGAACATGAAAAGTTACACCGTAACGGCAAACGGTATCCGTCAGTATGTGGTCGAAGAGGGTGAAGGCGCACCGGTTATTCTCCTGCATGGTTTCCCTGAAACAAACTATGCCTGGCGCTACCAGATACCCGTATTGTCCCGGCACTACCGAGTGATTGCGCCGGATTTACGCGGGTATGGCGAAACGGATAAACCTGCGTCTGGCTATGATAAACGCAACATGGCGCGGGACATCCGGGAACTGATGCGTGCGCTTGGCTTACAGAAAGTGGTACTGGTGGGGCACGATCGCGGCGCGCGCGTCGCGACGCGGTTTGCAAAAGATTACCCTGAACTGGTGGAACGACTGGTGGTGATGGATAACGTTCCAACGCGCATTGTGGCGCGCGATCTGAATGCGTCGATTGCGCGTGCATACTGGTTCTTTCTGTTTCATCTTGTACCAGACCTGCCGGAAGCGCTGATTGCGGGTCGGGAGAATATCTGGCTGCGCCACTTTTTCTCGGACTGGACCTACGATCCGTCTACCATCAGCGGTGAGGCGTTTGATACCTATGTTCGGGCGTATCAGGCACCGGGGGCCGTGCGAGGCGCTATGGCTGACTATCGCGCCAACGCAGAGGATATTGCGCAGGATATGGCAGACGCTGAGGTGAAAATCACCTGCCCGGTAATGTCGCTGTGGGGTAATGATTTTCATGCGGTCGGCAAGCTTTTCGATATGGAAAGCGTCTGGGCCGAAATGGCGGAGAACCTGCGGGCGCATGGTATCGATGAGTGCGGCCACCTTCCGCAGGAGGAGCAGCCAGAGAAAGTGAACGCGCTTCTGCTGGATTTCCTGGCGGGATGGAAAAGCTAGCGGGCAATAAAAACCCCTCATGCGAGGGGTTTTGCTGTTTACTGCTGCGGTGCCGCCGGTTCGGCTTGCGCTGCCGGTTCAGCCGGTTCCGGCATTCCCAGAGCAGGCATACCAAACATGCCGACGAAGTCTTCCAGCGGCATTTTGTCGCCGTTGAGCGTGACCTGGCCATTGGCGTACTGCAGGCTGGTGGAAATCGTGTTGTTGTCCACCTTCGTGATGCGGAACATCTGGCCCATTGCCGCCAGACCTTTCACCTGCTGGTTCGCCAGCTTGCCGGCGTCTTCATCGCCGTAGCCTTCCAGCTTCGCAATCTGGGTCATAAACTCGGTTGCCATATCCATTGGAATGGTCAGCTTGCTGTCGAGCGACTTCACGCTGCGATCCACTTCCTGCGCCAGCGTCTGCGGTTCACCCGTGGCGGTGGCCGGATCTTTCAGGAACAGCGACAGGTTGAAGCTGGTTTCGCCTTTGCTGTTTTTCCAGCTCAGCGGCGCAACGGTGACCACCGGCTCGCCTTTCAGCAGGATCGGCAGGTTGTTGAACAGCACCGCCATCGCCTGCTGCTGGTAGACTTCCGGGTTCTGCTGCAGCGCGGCATCGGTCAGCAGCGCCTGGCTCTCTTTGCTGTATTTCTGGCTAAACTCGTGCCACGCCTGGCCGTCGATATTGCCGATCTTCAGCGACAGTTTGCCGGTGCCCAGATCCTGATTCTGCACTTTCAGGCTCTTCAGCGTGTAATCCAGCTGGGTATTGATGCTCTTACCGTCTTTAGAAACGTCGGATTTTCCGTTGACGTCCATGCCTTCCAGCACGGCCATCTCTTTGCCTTCAACAGCAATGGCGACTTTGTCGAGAGACAGTTTCTGATCGCCGATACGCTCCTGGAAATCGGTCATGCGGCTGTTGCCGTCGGCTTTCAGGTTATTGAAGGTGAGCTGAACTTTTTGGTTATATTCGTTCACGGCATTGACCAGGCCGCTTTCCGCTTCACCCGTCAGGGAGAACACGTTCCCGTCGCGGTCAGCATCGAGTTTGAAGTGACCGCCGCTGAAGGCGACTTTCTCATTCTCTTTCTCGTAGTTCAGCGCTTTCAGAGCAATATCGGAACTCGTGTCACCGGAATAGCTAATGCGGGTATTAATGTCGAAAGGCGATTCATTCTTCGCCAGGTCAAAAAGCGGTTTGGTGACGTCGTTATTCACCAGCACGGTATGAACGGACGCCATCGACGGGATCAGGTTAAAGGACTTCAGCTGCGCCAGCGGCAGGGGACCGTGGCTCACCACCTCGTCCAGCACCACGCTCTGGCCCGGTTTCAGCCAGCCGTTTGCAGCACCGGCAACCGGCTTCACTACCAGCTGCATGCGGCTGGTAAACACGCCGCGGTGATAGTTCTGGTAGCTCAGCTCAAGGCCCGCCTCCGGCGCGCTGCGCTTAATCTCTCCGTTAGCCTGCGCCACCATCTCAGCCAGACGGCCTTCCAGCTGTTTCCCGGTAAACCAGGAAGCACCCGTCCAGATCACGCCTAACGCTACAATCACTCCAACCGCTACGACCGATTTTTTCATTGCGACTATCCCTAAAATGAAACCAGGCGGTAAAAACCGCCTGGAGATATTAAGCCTGCAACTAGCTTAGCAAGAGTTGTTAAAAAATTCAGTAAGTGGTTAAAGCTTATTGAAAACGCGCGCCAGACGACCGGTGCCGCTTACGCTAACCGGAGACTCATTGGCTGCAACGAATGCTGACTCACCGGGCTTAAGCACCAGACGCTGTTCGCCTTTGTGCAGCGTCGCTTCGCCTTCCACGCAGAACAGAATCGCCGCGCTTTCCTGTGCGATGGTGGTTTCGGCCTGGCTCAGGTCGTGCAGGGAAAAGGCAAAATCTTCAACCGGAATCGGGAAGTCCAGCTCTGCGCCGTTTTTCACCGGCTGAGTCAGCAGCTCCGCGGCAGGTTTCGCCACGAACTTCACGTTGGCTACCAGTTCAGGGATGTCGATGTATTTTGGCGTCAGGCCCGCGCGCAACACGTTATCGGAGTTGGCCATCACCTCCAGCGCCACGCCCTGAAGGTAGGCGTGCGGGGTTTCCGCGAAGAGGAACATCGCTTCACCCGGATTGAGCTTCACCACGTTCAGCAGCAGAGGGGAGAACAGGCCGCTGTCGTCCGGATAGAATTCGGAAATCAGACGGATGGTCTCCCACGGTTCACCTTGCTGGCTGTCCAGGGCGGCTTTCAGCACCGCCAGGGCGTGGGTTTTCTCTTCATCCTGCATATTCAGCAGGCTGGCAAACAGCTGGCTCAGCGCATCGGCGTTCGGGTTTTCAAGGAAATGCGCGATGGCTTTATGGGCACCCGCGACCGGCTGCAGCAGGGAGATAATTTCTGAAAACTCGCGGAACGCGTTCATCGCAAGGAAAGGCGTCAGCGCGAACACCAGTTCCGGCTTGTGGTTAGGATCTTTGTAGTTACGCTCGGCAGCATCTAACGGAATACCTGCCGCGTTCTCTTTCGCAAACCCGATTTCTGAGGCTTTCTTGTTCGGATGAACCTGGATGGAGAGCGGCTGGTCAGCGCACAAAACTTTAAACAGGAACGGCAGTTCGCCAAAGCGCTGAGCGACTTTGTCACCTAGCAGCGCGGCTTTATCGGCATCAATTACGTCTCGCAGGCTGCGTACCTGGCCGCTGGCGTCTTCAATTTTTGAGCTGCTCTTCGGGTGCGCACCCATCCACAGTTCCGCCATCGGCAGGTTGTTCGGGTTCGCGATACCGTAGAGATCCGTTAACGCAGTTTTACTTCCCCAGGCGTAGTTTTGCACTGAGTTAATGAGTTTTTGCATTATCAAGCCCTGATTCAATTGTGGAATTAACTCTGGGTATTAAAGCAATAAACCTCATGGAAGTAACCTGTGGATGTAAAAAGTCGTACTAGTCTCAGTTTTTGTTAAAAAATTGTGTAGGATAAGCTGACTCGCTTTTAAGCCGGGCAGCGGAACATCTGCCCTGAATAAACAGACCGAAGCAGTAAGTGAGAGACCAATGTCGAATAAACCCTTCCATTATCAGGATCCTTTCCCCCTCAGTAAGGATCAGACCGAGTATTACCTGTTAACCCGCGATCACGTCTCCGTCTCTGAATTTGAAGGACAAGAGATCCTCAAGGTGGATCCGCAGGCGCTGACGCTGCTGGCGCAGCACGCTTTCCACGACGCCTCGTTTATGCTCCGTCCTGCGCATCAGCAGCAGGTGGCCGATATTCTGAGCGACCCGGAAGCCAGCGAAAACGATAAGTACGTTGCCCTGCAGTTTCTGCGTAACTCCGATATCGCGGCGAAAGGCATTCTGCCAACCTGTCAGGATACCGGCACGGCGATCATCGTCGGTAAAAAAGGGCAGCGCGTCTGGACCGGCGGCGGTGACGAAGCGGCGCTGGCACACGGCGTTTATAACACCTACACCGAAGATAACCTGCGCTATTCGCAAAACGCGGCGCTGGACATGTATAAAGAGGTCAACACCGGCACCAACCTGCCTGCACAGATTGACCTCTACAGCGTCGACGGGGACGAGTACAAATTCCTCTGTATCGCCAAAGGCGGCGGTTCGGCCAACAAAACCTATCTCTATCAGGAAACCAAAGCGCTGCTCACCCCGGGTAAGCTGAAGAACTACCTGGTTGAGAAGATGCGCACCCTCGGCACCGCGGCGTGCCCGCCTTACCATATCGCGTTTGTGATTGGCGGCACGTCGGCTGAAAGCACGCTGAAGACCGTGAAGCTGGCCTCAACCAAATACTACGACGGCCTGCCAACCGAAGGTAACGAGCACGGCCAGGCGTTCCGCGACGTTCAGCTTGAGCAGGAGCTTCTGGAAGAAGCGCGTAACCTGGGTCTTGGCGCGCAGTTTGGCGGCAAATACTTTGCCCACGACGTGCGCGTGATCCGTCTGCCACGTCACGGTGCTTCCTGTCCGGTCGGGATGGGCGTCTCCTGCTCTGCGGATCGCAACATCAAGGCGAAGATCAACCGCGAAGGCGTGTGGATCGAAAAACTGGAAAACAATCCGGGCAAATACATTCCGGAAGAGCTGCGCAAAGCGGGCGAGGGGGAAGCGGTCCGCGTTGACCTGAACCGTCCGATGAAAGAGATTCTGGCGCAACTTTCGCAGTATCCGGTCTCGACCCGTCTCTCCCTGAACGGCACGATCATCGTGGGCCGCGACATCGCGCACGCGAAGCTGAAAGAGCGCCTGGACAACGGCGAAGGGCTGCCGCAGTACATTAAAGATCACCCGATCTACTACGCCGGCCCGGCGAAAACGCCTGAAGGCTACGCCTCTGGCTCGTTAGGCCCAACCACGGCGGGCCGTATGGACTCGTACGTTGACCAGCTGCAGGCCAACGGCGGCAGCATGATCATGCTCGCGAAAGGCAACCGCAGCCAGCAGGTGACGGACGCCTGCCACAAGCACGGCGGCTTCTACCTCGGCAGCATCGGCGGCCCGGCTGCGGTTCTGGCGCAGGGCAGCATCAAGAGCCTGGAGTGCGTGGAATACCCGGAACTGGGTATGGAAGCGATCTGGAAAATTGAGGTGGAAGATTTCCCGGCGTTCATCCTCGTGGATGACAAAGGCAACGACTTCTTCAAGCAGATCCAGTCGTCCCAGTGTTCGGCGTGTGTGAAGTAAATTGAAAAAACCGGGTGGCGTAGCCGCCACCCGACACCAAAAAGAGCGCACAAAGCGCCATAACGTTTCTCAGAAGTCATCAATACTTATCCCTTAAGCATGTGAGCTATCCCTCTTTTGTTATCAAGGAGAAAGTAATGACCACGGTACGCCATGAGAAAGACTCGATGGGCGCCATCGACGTCCCGGCCGACAAGCTATGGGGCGCGCAAACCCAGCGTTCGCTGGAGCATTTCCGTATCTCGACTGAAAAAATGCCCGTCTCGCTGATTCAGGCGCTGGCGCTCACCAAACGTGCAGCCGCGAAAGTGAACCAGGATTTAGGCCTGCTGACGGCAGACAAAGCGACCGCCATCATCAACGCCGCCGACGAAGTGCTGGCGGGCAAGCATCCCGACGAATTTCCCCTCGCTATCTGGCAGACCGGTTCAGGCACCCAAAGCAACATGAACATGAACGAAGTGCTGGCGAACCGGGCAAGCGAACTTCTAGGCGGCGTGCGCGGCATGGAGCGTAAGGTTCACCCGAACGATGACGTCAACAAGAGCCAGAGTTCTAACGACGTCTTCCCGACGGCCATGCACGTGGCGGCGGTGATTGCTATCCGCGAGCAGCTTATCCCGCAGCTCAACGTCCTGAAATCGACGCTCAACGAGAAGGCGCAGTCCTTTCGCGATATCGTCAAAATTGGCCGTACGCACCTGCAGGACGCCACGCCGCTGACGCTCGGCCAGGAGATTTCCGGCTGGGTGGCGATGCTGGAACACAATCTGAAGCATATTCAGAACAGCCTGCCGCATCTGGCGGAGCTCGCGCTCGGCGGGACGGCGGTTGGGACCGGGTTAAACACGCATCCGGAGTATGCGGTGCGCGTGGCGGAGGAGCTGGCAAACATCACCGGGCAGCCGTTCGTCACGGCGCCCAACAAGTTCGAGGCGCTGGCGACCTGCGATGCGCTGGTCCACACCCACGGCGCGCTGAAAGGGCTGGCGGCGTCGCTGATGAAAATCGCCAACGACGTGCGCTGGCTGGCCTCGGGCCCGCGCTGCGGCATCGGTGAAATCAGCATTCCGGAAAACGAGCCGGGCAGCTCCATCATGCCGGGTAAAGTCAACCCGACCCAGTGCGAAGCCATGACCATGCTCTGCTGCCAGGTACTGGGTAACGACGTGGCCGTTAACCTGGGCGGTGCATCAGGCAACTTCGAGCTGAACGTCTATCGCCCGATGGTGATCCACAACGTTCTGCAATCGATTCGTCTGCTGGCGGACGGCATGGAGAGCTTTAACGAACACTGCGCGGTGGGGATCGAGCCAAACCGCGAGCGCATCAGCCAGCTGTTGAACGAATCGCTGATGCTGGTGACCGCGCTCAATACCCATATTGGCTATGACAAAGCCGCCGAGATCGCCAAAAAAGCGCATAAGGAGGGGCTGACGCTGAAAGCCTCCGCCCTGGCGCTGGGATATCTGACGGAGGCGGAGTTCGATGCCTGGGTACGTCCCGAGGCGATGGTTGGCAGCCTGAAATAATTACCTCGCTACGTACAGGTGCAGCCGCGGAATAATCAGCTGAAGCGGCTGCGCCTGAGGTCGGTAACGGTGCTGGACATTTTCAGCATCGTAATTCAGCAATTCACCAATATCCGGCACTATGGCCCCCCTTTCGTCATCATAGAGCGCAATCAGCGGCGTTGGGCAGGCATACTGCACCTGTTTTTGCTGGCCGGAATACCAGACGCGGGCGATAGGCTGAACCTTCACCGGGCGCTTAATTTTGAGGCGCGTATCCGCCGGCAGCGAGGCGATGCTGTGGTACTCCTGTTCCAGGCGCTCAATCCATTGCTCACGCGACCACGGCGCGACGGTGCGCGGCGTCTTCAGGCTTTTTTCCAGCTGCGCCAGAATTTCATCCCGGGTGAAGTTTTTAATGATGTGCTTATTCGCCCAGCCGAAGCGCAGCGTGGCGGGATGACGTAGTACCGTCAGCGTGCGATAGGCATTCAGGGTAATTAACCCCGGAAGCTGACGGTGCACCCACTCAAACCGGGCGGCGGGGGCCAGGCCCGACTCTTCGGTAACGATTTTCTCAAATGCAGCTTTCAGGCTGTTGATATGGGTAATCTGGCTTTCCAGCGCTTCGCGCGCTGCGGCATCGGTTTGCAGGCAGATCACGCCGGGCAGCCGCACCGCCGCCTTGCTGCTGCGCTGTTCAGACTGCTGCTGGATAAAAAGATGGCGATAGTGCTTCATCGCCAGCTCCAGTGCGGCATTGCCGATGTGCTGCTTCACGTCGATGGTATCCAGCGGATCGTGCTCGGCCCCTTTGACCACCTCGGGCAGGGTGAAGACGCGCGCGGCCAGCAGGCGGCAGGTCTGCAAACGTTCTGTCAGGGTTAGCAGCTCGTGTTCTATTTCCCGAAACGTGCTGTTCAGCCGTTCGATGAGATCGTAGGTCGCCATATACACTCTCATTAGTTACAACATACTTATCATATAGCACAGCACGCCGGGTCAGGCCAGCGTGCGCTTGAAGTCAGGCAGGGACGGGAAGGGCGATGTTATGGTACACCGGCCAGTTAAAGCAGAAGCGCGCGCCGCCGAGCTCGCTCTCCTCGCAATGCACCGTACCGCCCATGGCCTGGGCGATAGAGTAGACAATTGCCAGCCCCAGGCCACATCCTCCGGTGGCGCGATCGCGGCTGGGATCGAGGCGGACAAACGGTTCAAACACGGTTTCGCGTGCTTCCGGGGCAATCCCCGGTCCGTCATCCTCTACAGTCAGGCTGGCCTGGTTTCCCTGCAAATCCAGCCCAATTTGCAGCGTACTTTCGCTGTAGCGCATGGCGTTATTCATCAGGTTGTCCAGAACGCGCTCCATCAGGCGCATATCAAGCGCGCCGTAATCACCCGGCGTGACGCGCGTCAACAGCGTGCGCTGCGGGTTTACGCTCTGAACATCGTCAATATGGGTTTGCAGCCACGCGGGCAGATCCGGCGTGCTGAGGTTCAGTTCGTTTTGCGGGCGATCGAGGCGCGCGTAGGTCAGCAGCTCTTCAATCAGTGCTTCGAGTTGGCCAATATCGCGGTTCAGGGCCTGAGACTCCGCTTCCGTCAGATTCTCGCTCATCTCCAGACGATAGCGCAGGCGAACCAGCGGCGTGCGCAGTTCATGTGCAATCCCGTCGATCAGCTGCTTCTTACTGGCTATCAGGGCATTAATGTTATCGGCCATCTGGTTAAAGGCCACGCCAAGGCGTTCAAAGCTGGAACCGCTGTCGAAGTGAATGCGTTCGGTGAAATGCCCTTCGCCAAAACGCTGCGCGGCGGATTCCAGTTTCAGCATGTCCTGCCAGTGGGGGCGCATCCAGATAAAGACCGGAAACGCGAGCGAAATGGCGATAAAGGCCATCAGCGCCATGTCCAGCAGACGCATCTGGTGCAGATAATAGAGATAGGGCACCGGCCCGACGGCAAGCACGTAATGGCTGCGAGGAATACGCTGGATAAAGGTGTATTTCTCATCCAGCGCGACGATGTCCCCGTCGCGCAGACGTTGCATGGCAGGCGGGTCCAGATCGAAATCTTTCAACGGCTCGATGCGTAAATCGAATGACAGATTCAGATCCAGCTCTTTCAGGGTTTTCGCCCAGTCGTGTGGCGGGATCTCTCTTAGCTCGCTGCGCATCAGATAGAGCGAGCTTTTCATCAGATCGTCCAGCGACTGCCTGCCCGCACGTTCGGCGGTAAATTTATAAACCAGCCCGACCAGCATGGTCATCACCAGGAAGCAGACAAACAGTAAAAGATAAAACTGCACAAACAGCTTTTTCATTGGATCTCACCGCAAAAACGCTATGTGCAGAATATACATGAAAACCCTTCGAGTTTTTCACGTCTGTCGAGCGTGTTATATGGCTTTCGCGCTGTTTTTTACCTTGGCGATGAGTTTTTCGGTCATCGCCAGTCCTTCAGCAATATGCGTATCAATCACATCCGTCCCGTATTCGCTGATGAGGTCCAGCAGTATTTCGTAAGACTGGATGAGTTCCAGCAGGTCAAAGAGCGCTTTTTGATCGGTTCTTGAGGGGGTGACGTGGTTAAGGGTTGCCTGATTAACAATCCACTCAAGATTGGTTTTTATCGCTTCTACCTGACCGTAGCTATACATATGTCATGGGCTTAAATCCTCATTTCAAGATTTATTGGAGAGATGTCGTGAAAGCTTCACGGCGAAAATGAGTAAAACGATCGCAATAGCGGGGCGAGCTGAAGAAAGGAGAGTCGAGAAGGTAATTATGGAATAGTTCGCGTGCTTAGCAAGTAAATTGTTGCGCAAACGTAAAAATAAACGTACGAAAGAGAAGGCATCATCGCGCAATGCCTTCATTTCTGTCAGGTTATCTTCTCAGGTTTCCCATGCATGTGGGGCAAACAGATAACCCTTATTACGCACGGTTTTAATGCGGTAGGGCTCGGTGGCGTTATCCTGCAGTTTTTTGCGCAGACGCGAAATCGCCACGTCAACGCTGCGGTCCATTCCGTCATAGCTCACGCCACGCAGGTTTTTCAGCAGCGCGTCACGGTCCATAATCTGTCCGGCATGCGTTGCCAGCTCCCACAGCAGGTCAAAATCTGCGGTAGAAAGGGCGATAAGTTCGCCAGAGAGCAGCACCTGACGATTAATCGGATCAATAGACAGCGTCCCGAAGCGCATCGCTTTGTGCGGCGTCAGAGACGGCGCCGGTGCTTCGCGTTCGATGCTGGCGTGCTGGCGTAAATGGAGGCGCAGGCGAGCGAGCAGGACGGCAGGCGGTGTGGTTTTCAGAATGTAGTCATTGGCACCCATCTCCAGCGACAAAATGTGGTTCATATCGCTGTCCAGCGAGGTGAGCAGGACAATAGGGCCCTCCCAACGGGAGCGCAGGTCACGGCAGAGCGTCATGCCGTCTTTGCCTGGCAACATGATATCCAGCAGCACCAGATCCGGGTTTTCACGGACGACCACCTCTTCGGCACGATCGCCGCGAGGTTCAACAATGACGTCCATATCATGTTTACCCAGATAGGCGGCGATCAGCTGCCCGACTTCGGGTTCGTCTTCAACATAAACAATCTTATTCATACAGCGTCTGTTTTCGTGAAAAAAGCCAACATACACCGCGAAACCTTAACCTTCCATTAATCTTTCAAAATTAACGCCGGTTCCGCTATTCTGGCTCATATTGAGAGTTGATTATTATAGGGAAAACGATGGGGCTGGTGATCAAAGCCGGGCTGGGCGCGCTGGTGGTGTTGCTGATTGGCATGCTGGCGAAAACGAAAAACTACTACATTGCCGGGCTCATTCCTCTCTTCCCGACCTTTGCGCTGATTGCTCACTATATTGTGGCTTCTGAACGGGGCATTGAAGCATTACGCACGACCATCGTGTTTGGCATGTGGTCTATTATCCCGTATTTTCTCTACCTGCTTTCTCTGTGGTATTTCACCGGTTTTCTGCGTCTTCCCCTGGCGCTGAGCGGGGCGGTGGTCTGCTGGGGACTCAGCGCCTGGGTGCTAATTTTCTGCTGGAGCCGCTTTCACTAGCGCAGCGGTCGGCCACCGTCCACGGCAAAGGTTCTGCCGGTGACGTAGCAGCTGGTGAGCAGGTAATCCACGAGGTCGATGACCTCTTTCTCGCCGGGGGCGATTTTCATGAGCGACTTATTCAGCGCCTGCTGGCGATACTCTGCATCATCGTTTTCGTTAAACAAAATCATCGCCGGGGCGATGGCGTTCACCTTCACCTCCGGGGCGAGCTTGCGGGCAAACGAGCGGGTCATGTTATCCAGCGCGGCTTTACTGGCCGCGTAGGCGATGTGCTTGTCGCTGCCGCGCTCCACTACATAATCGGTGAAGTGAATGATGTCGCCCGCAGCGTGCCCGTGGCCGCGCAGCAGGTCCTGCAGAGCGTGGTTAAGCAGATAAGGGGCATTGACGTGGATCTGCAGCATGGAGGAGAGCGTTTCGCTAAGTGACGTACCGGGTTTTTCGGCACGCCATGCGCTGGCGTTATGGATCACGGCGCGCAGCCCCGTCGTGGTGGCTTTTACCGTTTCCGCGAAAGCCAGAATGCCTTCATCGGTTGAAAAATCAGCCTGAATGCAGACCGCCCCCGCTTTGCGTAACCCTTCAATCGACGGGTATTCCGTACGGTAGCTGACAATGACCGGATGGCGAAGGTTGAGAAAGTGATGGGCGAGGGCGAGGCCGATACGGCGGCCTCCACCGGTAATCAGTATTGGGCGAAGCGGTGCATTTCCCATCGTATTCTCCTTTACAGTTCAACAATGGGAAAGGCGATGCTATCCCATTAACATCCAGGTTGCCGGTAGGGCAGCAACCAGTAGTAGTCCAATCAATGCCATCTCACGGCGTTTCAGCGCATTCTCCAGCTGATGCGTGCGGCGGGCATAGATAAACACCAGCAGACCCGGTGCGTACAGCACTACCGACAGTAGCAGATGCATAGGACCGGAAGCATACAACAACCAAAGGCCGTAAATACAGGCTCCGACACCCACAACATAATGCGCCGGGCGTGTGGCAATTTTTAACAGATACGCACCCACTAAGAAATAGGGTACCAGAATCATCTCCGAGGCGATGGTCAGCAGGGTGTTATAGTCTGAACCTGTGAGCCAGATCAGCACCAGACAGACCTGAACGCTGATGTTGGTCAGCCAGAGCGATGCCGACGGCGCACTGTTTTGGTTTTGACGGGCGAACAGGCGTGGAAACGCTTTGTGCGTCGCGGCCAGGAAAGGCACTTCTGCCGCCATGATGGTCCAGCTCAGATACGCGCCGCAGACGGATATGATAAGGCCAGCCGCAATCACCACGTCGCCCCAGGGGCCGAGCATTTTCACCATCAGCCCTGCCATTGACGGGTTACGCATTTCAGCCAGTTCAGGACGCGCCACCACGCCCAGCGACAGCAGCGTTACCAGCAGATAGACCCCGAGCGCAGCGAGTACGGCCAGCAGCGTGGCGCGGCCCACATCGCGTTTATTTCGGGCTCGGGCAGAAACCACGACCGCGCCTTCTACACCGATGAACACCCACAGGGTAATTAGCATCGTGTTTTTCACCTGCTCCCAGACGGGGACGCCCAGCGCAACGCCGCTGAAATCAAGCTTAAACACGTCCATACGGAACGCAATGAAGGCCAGAACGATAAACAGGCCGAGCGGAACCAGCTTCGCGAGCGTCGCCACCAGATTGATGCTGGCGGCCGTTTGTACGCCACGTAACACCAGCCAGTGGACGAACCACAATAACACCGAGGCGCCCACAATAGACTGCCAGGTATTTCCGTCGCCAAAGAGGCGCAGCTCAGGCGTATCGGTAAAGAAACTGAGCGCCGAGAAGACGATTACCAGATAGGAGACGTTGGCGATAACGGCACACAGCCAGTATCCCCACGCGGAACAGAAGCCAATCAGCTCGCCGAAACCTTCACGCGCATAGGTGAAAATGCCGCCGTCCAGATCCGGGCGAATGCGGGTGAGCAGCAGCATAGCGAAGGCCAGCAGCAATATTCCGACACCCGTAATGCCCCAGCCAATGATGAGCGCAGAAGGGCTCGCGACTGCCGCCATATTTTGCGGCAAACTGAATACGCCCGCACCCAGCATTGAGCTTAAAACGAGTGCAGTCAGAGCACTCAGGCCAAGTTTCTTTTCCATTGGCTTCCTGTTATGAAAGGTCAAAATCCAGAATAATTATTTCGCTCAGGCGCATAAAAATGGTGGATCACACTAAGGCGCGGGATTTTACGGAGTGTAACGAAAGCATGCAATGACGTGAGGCAGAAATTCAAAAAAAGTAACAAAAAAAGGCGGCATTGCGCCGCCTTTCGTAAACGATTTTTGTTACTTGTACAGATCGGCGCTGATGGTCACGTTGTTACCACGTTCCTGCCACTGGCGGGTGATGTGGTAGTACTTCGCCCCTTTCTTCGCCGCACGCTTCGCGACCTGGTAAGAGACTTCCGTCATGTTGCCGTAGTTGCCGGTAAATTTGATGCTGTCGAACGGCACCATCTGTGCTGCAGTGGCGTTGTTCAGCTCTTCAATTTTGGTACCGTCCGGCAACGTAACGGAGTAACGGCCACCTTTCGTGGACTGCGTTTCAAAGAAACGACCCACTTCAGCGCTTGGGGCCGCCGTCGTTGCGACGCCAGGAATTTCAACTTTCTTCGCTGCTTCGCCGCCTTTCGCTATCGCCGCGCGACCCGCTTCTGAATTCGCCGGGATGGCATCCGGGCTTTGCAGAACACGTTTTTTCGCATCTTTTTTATAGATGAACGCGGTAATGCGCTGGTTGCCGCCCTGGTTAGCATCGACCTGACGCACGATGTAGAAAGAATAGGCCCCTTTCTCTTTCGCGGCTTTGGTGATGGCATCGTTCACTTCAGGCTGGCTGCGGTAAAAACCCTGAACGGTGACGGTGTCGTAGGGTTCCAGCTCAATCGCCTGATCTTTCGGCAGTTCAACAACACCGTTGATCACGCGGTTTTTCGCTGCGTCAGCTTTTGGCGCATTGTCTTTGAATAGCGCGATGGTCACGCGCAGGTTACCGCTGTTGCCGTAATCGGACTGGTCAACGACATAAAACGAGGCCGCCCCGTTTTTATCAGCAGCTTTTGATGCAGCGGCGACGGCGTCGCCAATAGAATTATAACGACCCACAATGACCGTATGGTCAAAAGGTTTTAACGCTGCCGCTTGCTCCGGCGTTAACTCTGTTGCGGCATTCGCAGACAGGGCGGTCGCGGAAAGAAGTGCGGACGCCAGGAGTGTGTTCTTAAGCTTCATAAAAATGATCCTTCGCCTTGCGCAAACCATGTACTGGTATTGTTGTTAATTTGAGACGGTCCCGATTATTGCATTTAAAACCCGTCGCTGTCTGCGCCATTTTTCACTGCCTGTGCTCACTAAATCACCTTATTCGATAACATTTAGTGATATGTTGAAAAAACAGGCGTTTGACAAGTAAAACTGATAAAGCATATGACTTTTACAAGTTAATTTAATGTTAATAAGTTGTTCTCTTACGGCGCTATATCATGTTTTTACCGCTTCGCTTGCGCGATTTATCGGTTCCGGCGATGAATTTAAGGTAAATATCACTGTCAGTGACGCCGATCGCTTATTTTTCACAGATAAAGTAAGAAATAGTGTTTTCTGGCGGTAGATCACGGGCGCTATTTTCAGTAGGTTATAGACAGTTTGTTACTGTTTTATTTTCCGGGGTTAATCATATCTCGTCGCTGGTGCGATGGTGAAAATTGATACAAATCGCGGGCATTTATCGATAAACCATCATCAAGAACCGATGGAAGGGAAAACTATGCGTATTGGGGTACCAAAAGAACGGTTAGCCAATGAAACCCGCGTAGCGGCAACACCGAAAACGGTGGAGCAACTGCTTAAGCTGGGTTTTACGGTCGCGGTTGAAAGCGGCGCGGGCAAACTGGCGAGTTTCGATGACGAGGCCTTTATCCAGGCTGGCGCGGAAGTGGTCGACGGTGCTGACGTCTGGCAGTCTCAGGTGATTCTGAAGGTCAATGCACCGGAAGAGGGTGAGATTGCGCTGTTGAATCCGGGGACAACCCTGGTGAGCTTCATCTGGCCTGCACAAAACCCGGAGCTGATGGAGAAGCTGGCAGCCCGTGGCGTGACCGTAATGGCGATGGACTCCGTGCCGCGCATTTCGCGCGCGCAGTCGCTGGATGCCTTAAGCTCCATGGCAAACATCGCTGGCTACCGCGCCATTGTTGAAGCAGCCCACGAGTTTGGTCGCTTCTTTACCGGTCAAATCACCGCCGCGGGTAAAGTCCCTCCGGCGAAAGTCATGGTGATTGGCGCGGGCGTGGCGGGCCTTGCTGCAATCGGTGCGGCAAATAGCCTGGGCGCTATCGTACGCGCCTTTGACACCCGTCCTGAAGTAAAGGAACAGGTTCAGAGTATGGGGGCCGAATTCCTTGAGCTGGACTTCAAGGAAGAAGCCGGCAGCGGCGATGGTTACGCGAAGGTGATGTCCGAAGCCTTTATCAAAGCCGAAATGGAACTCTTCGCCGCTCAGGCGAAAGATGTCGACATTATTGTCACCACCGCGCTTATCCCGGGTAAACCTGCGCCAAAGCTGATTACCCGTGAGATGGTTGATTCCATGAAGCCGGGCAGCGTGATTGTCGACCTGGCCGCCCAAAACGGCGGTAACTGTGAATATACCGTACCGAATCAGGTGACCACGACCGCTAACGGCGTGAAGGTGATCGGCTATACCGATCTGCCGGGCCGTCTGCCAACGCAGTCTTCTCAGCTGTACGGCACTAACCTCGTCAACCTGCTTAAGCTGCTCTGCAAAGAGAAAGACGGCAACGTCACCGTTGATTTCGACGATGTGGTGGTGCGAGGTGTGACCGTGGTCCGTGAAGGTGAAATTACCTGGCCTGCGCCGCCTATTCAGGTTTCTGCTCAGCCTCAGGCGGCACCAAAAGCGGCGCCTGAGCCAAAAGAACCTGCTAAACCGGCTTCACCGTGGCGTAAATACGCGATCATGGCGCTGGTAATTATTCTGTTCGGTTGGCTGGCTGACGTCGCGCCAAAAGAGTTCCTCGGCCATTTTACCGTCTTCGCGCTCTCCTGCGTCGTAGGCTACTACGTGGTGTGGAACGTCTCCCATGCGCTGCATACCCCGCTGATGTCGGTAACCAACGCCATCTCCGGGATCATCGTGGTGGGGGCGTTACTGCAGATTGGTCACGGCGGCTGGATCAGCTTCCTGAGCTTTATCGCGGTGCTGATCGCCAGTATCAATATTTTCGGTGGTTTCACCGTGACTCAGCGCATGCTGAAAATGTTTCGTAAAGGCTAAGGGGTAGCATATGTCTGGAGGATTAGTGACAGCCGCATACATTGTTGCTGCAATCCTGTTTATTTTCAGTCTGGCGGGGCTTTCCAAACACGAAACGTCTCAGCAGGGGAATAACTTTGGTATCGCCGGGATGGCGATTGCGCTGATTGCCACCATCTTCGGGCCGGATACCGGCAACGTAGCGTGGATCCTGGTGGCGATGATCATCGGCGGCGCGATTGGTATTCGTCTGGCAAAACGCGTTGAAATGACCGAGATGCCGGAGCTGGTTGCCATTCTGCACAGCTTTGTGGGTCTGGCCGCGGTGCTGGTGGGCTTCAACAGCTACCTGTATCACGAACCGGGTCTGGAACCGATTCTGGTCAATATCCACCTGACTGAAGTGTTCCTGGGTATCTTCATCGGTGCGGTGACCTTCACGGGCTCCATTGTCGCGTTCGGTAAACTGCGCGGGAAGATCTCCTCTAAACCGCTGATGCTGCCAAACCGTCATAAGCTGAACCTGGCGGCGCTGGTGGTGTCATTTGTTCTGCTGGTGGTCTTCGTGCGTACCGAAAGCGTCGGTCTGCAGGTGCTGGCGTTGCTGGTAATGACCATCATCGCGCTGGCATTCGGCTGGCACCTGGTGGCGTCCATCGGTGGTGCGGATATGCCGGTTGTTGTCTCAATGCTGAACTCCTACTCCGGTTGGGCTGCAGCGGCGGCAGGCTTTATGCTGAGCAACGACCTGCTGATCGTCACCGGTGCGCTGGTGGGTTCTTCCGGCGCGATCCTGTCTTATATCATGTGTAAGGCGATGAACCGTTCGTTCATTAGCGTAATCGCCGGTGGTTTCGGGACAGATGGCTCTTCTTCCAGTGCTGATGAAGAAGTGGGTGAGCACCGTGAAATTTCTGCGGAAGATACCGCAGACATGCTGAAAAACTCGCATTCCGTTATCATCACCCCTGGCTACGGCATGGCGGTGGCGCAGGCGCAGTATCCGGTTGCGGAAATCACCGAGAAGCTGCGCGCGCGGGGCATCAAGGTTCGCTTTGGTATTCACCCGGTGGCAGGGCGTCTGCCGGGCCACATGAACGTGCTGCTGGCGGAAGCGAAAGTGCCTTACGACATCGTGCTGGAAATGGATGAGATCAACGATGATTTCGCCGACACCGACACCGTGCTGGTCATTGGTGCCAACGATACCGTTAACCCTGCTGCACAGGACGATCCGGGTAGCCCAATCGCCGGTATGCCGGTTCTGGAAGTGTGGAAGGCGCAGAACGTAATCGTCTTCAAACGCTCTATGAATACCGGTTATGCCGGGGTGCAGAACCCGCTGTTCTTCAAAGAGAATACCCACATGCTGTTTGGCGATGCTAAAGCCAGCGTGGATGCGATTCTGAAAGCGCTGTAAGTTGCGCTGAAACGAAAAAACCGCCGAATTTGGCGGTTTTTTTATTGTCGGGCGGCGTCAGGTGTTAATCGTCTTCCGGATCGTCCAGCTCAACCGGCGTCTGGTACTCATCCGGCTTAATGACCAGCAGGTCGCAGCGCAGATGGTCGATCACCTGTTCGGCGGTATTGCCGAGGAAGGCGGCAGAAATACCGGTCCGGCCGATAGTACCCAGCACCACAATCCCCGCCTGCAGGTGTTCCGCCAGGTCCGGGATCACCTCTTCAGGCAGCCCTTTTTCCACGTGGGTCATTTTCTCATCAATGCTGAATTTCTGGCGCAGGGCTTTCATGGCCAGCAGATGCTGACCGCGGATCGCGTCGTTATACACGCTCGGGTCAAATTCAGGTAGCTCAATGGCAATGTTAATCGGGGTGACCGGATAGGCACCTACCAGGTGCACTTCAGTATGATTGACCTGGTCGGCAAGCTGGATGGTCTCCTTCACCAGCTTCTCGTTCAGGGAGTTGTGGTAATCCTCTTCGCTAGCGAGGTTTACCGCCACAACGGCTTTCCCGCCTTCAGGCCACGGCTGGTCTTTAACCATCCAGACCGGGCAAGGGCATTTGCGCAGCAGATGCCAGTCGGTCGGGGTGAAGATCACGGATTCCAGCTTGTCGTGCTGGTGCGCCATCTTCAGCAGCAGATCGTGCCCACCGGCGACAACTTCCTGGATGATGGCTTCGAAAGGTCGGTTGTGCCAGACCACTTTAATATCAATGGGAACACCCGCTTCCAGGTAATACTTCGCCTGTTCTCGGATCCACGCGGTACGCTGGCTGATGACGCCCTGACGCATAGCGGTGCGCTCGTCAGGCGACAGAAGGGTGGTCATCTCATACGAGAAGTCATAGATCGGCAAAAACGCTTTGATTTTGCCACCAATCCGTTGATGTAAATACACAGCACGTCGTAATGCCGGCTGATCGTCCTGGTTCGGATCGATAGCTACCAGCATGTTTTGATACTTGGCCATACAGGTCTCCTTACTACTGTCACCACAGTCTGTAATTAAAAGAGTAACCTATATATCCTGAATGAAACAGAGGGGAGGTTTTGCCAGATCAATAAATCATGCAAATTTATTGGTTCGTACTGCTGCATGATGAATGTAAAGATTTTCTTGGGCTTCAAATCGTTATGTGGGCGCGTCAGGGGCATATTGACAAGAATCCTCCTGTTAATAACAGCAACCTGGTCCCTATCCATATCACCGTTCCACTTTGCACCGACCTCATAAACCATCCGTGAATCCTCATGTCCCCTCGGTGTCGCTACAAACGAAGGATGTGCACATGCATAAAGTGACCAGCAGGCATGGTGTGTCTCGACTGATGGGGACAGTTCTCTGATTCCTGCCCTACGTAATCCATTCTTCCATCCGTAGGACAGAGAACCTGCCTTTGTTGTCGAGCGCTGGTCGGTTACCAATACTGTCCTGAGGCGCTGCGTTTCGGTTTTTCTATGTTCGCGGCGATTTTCAGGTTACTGTTTTATCTTAGATAGGTTGTACAAGAGTTCTGCTCTTTCAGAGCATCACTTTATGTAGCAATCGCTTGCTGGGAAGAGAAACCGTTTACGAGCCAAGGTTTGTGGCAGCGAAATAAATTTAGCCGCTTTTATTCGTCGGCATTTCCTGGTGTCGTTGCCCAGTAAGCTAGGGAGAGGGCGCATGGGCAGGATGTGCAAGGAATAATTATCATAATGATACCAAATTTTAGTAGGGTGATCAGCCTTAGTCTGATGTTTCTTTTTATGATAGAAGTTATCTGACACATTTAATCGAGTAAAATTCATGAAAAAGATCGTACTTGCATTATTTATCACTACAGTAAGCCTTTCAGTTCATGCCACTGATAACACGAAATCCTTGTCTGATGAGGTGTTATCATATCAAGCCGAACTAATTTGCAGTCCTAAATTCAGAGAAGAAGCCGCAAAACCAGACTTTAAGATTAAAAAAGGATTGATTAACGCAACTGATCCTACTCCTTTCAATGAAGACGTTCTGAAAGCTTATCAGGAAGTAGTGAAGGAACATCCGGGGATTGAGAAAATCGTAGTCGACCCTAAAAATGTTGACGCGTGTAAACCAAACGTCATTGAAAAATACCGTAAAAAACATCCGCTTTAAAAACGAACTGACCAGAGCTTAAGCCAAGCTAATTAAATTTAAATGGTATGGTGTGTATCTTTACGAGATGCTCGACAGGCTAACGTTTACAGGCCGTACCATATAACTTTTGGACGTACTTGAACTTTTATCATGATACGTCGATAAATTAACCGAAGTTAGCGATCCCCATTACATCGAAATGGCAGTGACAAACTACAAATGACAATTGTTTTCATCCCCGCATTGATAGCTATCTTGGTTGCAAAAGAACGGGAATCTGGTCGTGCACTAACGCAGCAAGAGAAAGGGATGCTCTACTTTGGAGGGCAGGGCATTCAGCTGCAGTGGCAGATGAAGCGATAAATGCTGTCGCCGCTGTATACGACAAAATATACAGATCTGCTAAAGGTTCGGTAAAATTTGCTAATGCCCTGGCCCGTTTTGCGCCATTACCTGACGTTGTATTCTCTAATGTTAGCCCCGTTAATGCTATATATGCCTGTTCGCTTAATCCGCTTGCCATTTTTATCCGTAATAGTAGCGGTTAGGGTGCTGCAGCGAATGGAATGACTCTCATCAATAACCAGCCTAATGGCTTCTAAAGGATCTTCTACCTCAACAAGATCCACAGTCTTATCCAGACCGAATGGCACAAGGTGGAAGGCTGTTTTCCCCGATGATTTTCTGGTTATTTTCACGGGATACAGTACGTCTCCACTTTTATGAATAAATTCAAGGCGTTCAATGTAAATCATGGCGATTCTCCTGGTTTGTCTGCATGAATATACAAACCGAAGATAGGAGATACAATACAAATAAATAGGGAAATCTAAAATAGCCTAACATGACGTGTAATACATTGAATTATTTGCGTAATATTATAAAGCGCATGCAAAAATCGAATCGTTTACCAGCCTTATTGCCAGCTGACGTGACCTACGTCCTATGACTCATGAAACCGTTATGTACGCATGCATTCCGAACACCTGCTGTTCTCTCATTTCGGAAGTCATGTGGCTCTCTTGTTTCTTTATAGGATCACGTCGATTAACTCCGGCCCCTGATTTTTCACATTATCCGCGGTGCGCGTCACGGTGTTCCAGATGAACTCGTCGGCGGGTACTGCTCCGTTGGCAGCAATCTCTTCAGCTTCTTTCCCGCCTATATCCTGCCGCATCCACTTGCGGGCAGCTTCTGATCGCAGAACCAGAGGACGACGGTCGTGAATGTCGACCAGGCCTTTATCCGCTGCAGACATCACGATAAGAAATCCCTCTGATTCATCACCACGCTCAAATGGCGTGCTGCCGACCGCTGCCATGAATATCGGCTGGCCACCTGCCCGATGAATGAAATGGGGCTGCTTCTTATCGCCTTCCTTTTTCCACTCAAACCAACCGTCTGCAAAGCAGATTGCCCGGCCATACTGCCACAGAGGTTTAAACATTCTGCTGGTGGCGACCGTTTCGACGCGCGCGTTTATCAATGGTGCTTTGTCCCGCCAGCCTGGCGCGTAGGATCACAGGACCGGGTCAAGATGCAGCTGCTCGTCGCGTTCGCTCAGCAACAGAATTTTAGTACCGGGCGCGACGTTGTACCGGCCAATCGGCTCCGGGTCGTATACGATGTCATGGTCGTCTTCGTCGGCAAGATATAGCAGGTATTCTTCACGGGGTTGGACTTGTGCAAAACTTCCACACATAAAAAAACTCCAGTCAGTCAGAATGAAAGTAAAGGGCAGGGAGAAAAAGTCGCGCGCTGGTAAAGTCTTACAAACGGATCGGTGGGGAATATGCTCTTGAGGGGAGAGAAGGTAAAGCGACACGTTGCGAAACGGGAAGTAGCTACGCAAAATTGGAGGATGTTGGGCGGCGAAATGAGCTGCTGGGGGGAGTTTTTAGGGCGTTTGATTATCCTACATTCTCCGTTATCGTCTGATAACGAACCAAAATGTCATTTTTCTTTGATAACATTATTGAATGTTGAAGGGTCTACATACCATATTTATAAGTCATGAAAATTTATCAGAGGAAAAGCACCGTGGTCGTCACCGCGATAAACGCAATAAACAGCAGCACCATCACTGCTATCGCAAAGGTCGTGGAGTCCTGGACGTAGGTTTTTTCTTCCCCCTTCATTGGGCCGACAAGCATGATCCAGATGAAGATAAAGGTCACTGAGGCAATCACGACTGAAACGAAAAACAAACTTTCTCTCAATTCATAACCTCAACGAGAACCTTTCGGGCGCTGTGTGGGGACGTACTACGGTGAAAATATCTTGAAACGGAAGTGATTACACCAGACCAATAAATCACAAGAATTTATCAGTCTGGTCATCAATATGCGGAGTGTTACGCCACGTTACGGGCGTGCCCGGCAAGAACGGCCAGCGCTTCACCGTTTTCGATAGTGATGTATTTACCCTTAACGGCCAGCATCCCGCTTTTCTGGAAACGACCCAGCAGACGGCTGATGGTTTCCACGGTCAGACCCAGGTAGTTGCCGATATCGCCACGCGTCATCGTCAGACGGAATTCACGCGGCGAGAAGCCACGCTCGGCGAAGCGGCGGGAGAGGTTGTAGATAAACGCGGCCAGGCGCTCTTCGGCATTCTTTTTAGAAAGCAGCAGGATCATGTCCTGATCGCCTTTGATCTCACCGCTCATCAGACGCATCATCTGCTGACGCAGGTTAGGCATCTTGCCGGACAGATCGTCCAGGGTTTCAAACGGAATTTCGCAAACCATCGAGGTTTCGAGTGCCTGAGCAAAGCTCGGGTGGTGGCCCGTACCGATGGCATCAAAGCCTACCAGGTCACCCGCCAGATGGAAGCCGGTGATCTGCTCATCGCCCTGTTCGGTGATGGTGTAGCTCTTGATGGTGCCAGAACGGATAGCATAGAGCGATTTCAGTTCGTCTCCCGCTTTAAACAGCGTCTGCCCTTTCTGAATAGGCTTCTTACGCTCGATAATATTATCAAGCTGATCGAGTTCATGCTCATTCAGGGTAAACGGGATACAGAGCTGGCTGATGCTGCAATCCTGGCAATGGATAGCACAACCGCCAGACTGAATGCGTCGTATAATTCGCTTTTCCGGGATCATAGGTTTGCTCAAGCCTTAATTGATATTGGTCAATTTTAACATCTTTTTGGTAAGTACGTAAGCCTGACAAACCCTCAATAAGGACAAGAGACGACAATGCGTCGCCATCTTCTTGAAATTCCACAGCTTGATTATGGATTTTTAGCCTAACCGGTAGAAAATTAAGCACAAAAAGCCTGGGAACTAGAGCAAGAGATACCCTTCGTGACGCAGCAACCACTCTTTTCGCTGCACGCCACCGGCATAGCCTGTCATGGTACCGTTGCGGCCAATGACGCGATGGCAGGGCACCACGATGCTGACCGGGTTAGAGCCGTTAGCGGCACCCACCGCGCGTGCAGCGCCTGCGCGACCTAACTGCTCCGCGAGCTGGCCGTAATGCATGACCTGCCCGCACGGAATCGACCGCAGCGCCTGCCACACTTCGCGCTGAAAAGGCGTGCCAGCCGTGGCGGTCGGCAGAGTATCAATGATGCTGAGATCGCCTTCGAAGTACGCCGCAAGCTTGTCGCTCAGCCCACCCGGGTTGGTTGCGCTGATACGTTCATAACCCTGCAGGCGGTAATGAATATTGAGCAGCTCTTCCATGCGGTCGCTGTGCTCTTCCCACTCAACGGCGCGCAGATTGAACGTCTCATCCGCGATAACCCACAGCGGTCCAAGCGGCGTCGCAATCTTATCTTCGAGTAATCTCAGCATCCTCATTCCTTCAGTTCAGCCTCGGGTATATTCCCGGCCCAATCGGCAGGCCGACAAGATACCATGCCACCAGCATCACCAGCCATACCCCTAAAAAGATAAGCGGGTAGGGTAAAACCAGCGAATAGTAGGTACCCAGTTTGGCCTCGGGTTTATAGCGCTGGAGGAAGCCTAAAAACAGCGGAACAAACGGCGAGACCGGCGCCAGCGGTATCACCGAGGAGTCCGCGATACGGAACAGGATCTGGGCAAACGCCGGGTGAAAACCCAGCATCATAAACATCGGCACGAAGATCGGGGCCAGAATCGACCAGATGGCGGAGCCGCTGGCGATAAACATGCACAGCAGGGATGACAGCAGCGCCAGGCCGACAAACGCCGGTACGCCGCTTAGCCCGGCAGCCTCCAGCGCGTCGGTCAGGCCCACGGCCATAAACTTGCCCATGTTGCTCCAGTTAAACATCGCCACAAACTGGGCCAGCGGGAACACCATCACGATAAAACCCGCCATCTCCTTCATCGGCTCGATCATCAGCTGCGGCAGATCGCCCTGGCGGCGGATTTTACCGGTGGCGATACCGTAGGCGAGCGAGACGACAAAGAAAAACAGAATAATCAGCGGCACGATGCCCTGAATAAACGGCGAAGGCAGGACCGTATGTTTAACCGGATCGCGCAATATGCCGTTTTCCGGCACCACCATCAGCGCCACCAGCGCGATAAAGGCCAGCGAGACCACGCCCGCCACGCGCAGGCCAAAGCGCTGCGTTTCGCTCAGCGTCTCCAGCTTTTCATCACTGCGGCCTTCCCATTTGCCCAGGCGCGGCTCGACGATCTTATCGGTAATCAGCCCGCCGACAATCGTCAGGACAATGACCGAGCTTGCCATAAAGTACCAGTTGTCGATCACGCTGACGTGCATGGCCGCATCAATGGTTTTCGCCGCCTCCGTACTGATGCCCGAGAGCAGCACGTCGGTGGTGACGATCAGCAGGTTGGCGGTGAATCCACAGCCCACGCCCGCAATCGCCGACAGCAGGCCCGCCACGGGGTGGCGCCCGACGGCGAGAAAGATCAGCGCCCCCATCGGCGGCATGATCACCAGCGCGGCGTCGGAGGAGATATGGCTAAAGAAGGCGATAAACAGCACCATGTAGCTGGCGTACCGCGCGCTGACGTGAGAAGCCATCTTTACCATCAATGCGGGCAGCAGGCCCACGCGTTCGGCCAGTCCGGCACCCAGCACCAGCGCCAGAATGGCGCCCAGCGGGGCGAAGCCGCTGAAGTTTTTAATCACGTTGGGTAAAAACCAGTGCAGCCCCTCAACGCTGAGCAGGTTTTTCACCGCCACCAGGCTGCCGTCGGCCGGACTGCGCACGCTCACGTCAAAGGCGGAGAGCACGGCGGTGGCGACCATCAAAATCACAATCAGATAGATAAACAGCAGGAAAGGGTGCGGCACTTTATTGCCGATCCTTTCAACCCAGCCATAGAGCTTACCGGATGGGGAATGCGAAGGTATGGATGACATACTCATGGGCGTTCCTCGGGAGTGTTGTTGTGTTGTGTTTTTTTATTTTAAAGGTGACGGTGTCACGCCCCGTGGGATCGGACACGCGTACGGTTTTTCTTGTATTTGCTGTTCAAACTCTTCACGGCATTTTTTCAGCAGCGATGCGTCCTGCAGCAGATTGAGCGCGGTTGCGCCCATCACTTTTCCGGCCAGCAGCATGCCTTTGTGGGCAATAGAGGTTCGCCCCTGAGACACCAGCTGCCAGGTGTGCAGCGGCGTGCCGACGGTAAAGCAGGGGCTGAAGCACTGGGCCACCGGCATTTTCCAGCTGACGTCGCCCACGTCGGTTGAACCCGCCAGCACGTTGCCGGTGACGGCGTAAGGCGCGACTTCATCTACCAGCAGCGTCGCCTGATGACGACGGGCAAAGGCTTTACCCGCGTCGCCACCCGTGGCGGCCATATTTTTCAGGCTGTTTTGCAGATCGTTGGGCGTCAGCGTGGCGCGGATCTCGCGGGCAAATTTTCGCTCTTCTTCGGTCCACTGCGGCGTGCCGTAGTGCTGCAGGGCGCGATACATCGCCGCCTCGAGCGTGCGGTTCGGCAGGTAGCTTGAGCAGGCTTTATCAAAGCGACACTCGACGGTGGTTTCGGTCATCATCGCCGCGCCCTGGGCAATTTTCTCGATGCGTTCGTAGATCTGCTGCGCATCGGCCATCTCCGGGGCGCGGATCAGGTACAGCACTTCGGCCTGCGCCTGTACCACGTTGGGGGAAATCCCGCCGGTGTCGGTGATGGCGTAATGGACGCGCGCTTTCTCAATGATGTGTTCGTTGAGGAAGTTGGTGCCGGTGGTCATCAGCGTCACGGCGTCCAGAGCGCTGCGTCCCAAATGGGGGGAGTTGGCCGCGTGCGCCGCCACGCCGTGAAAACGCCAGGCGGCCTGAATATTCGCCAGCGTGCTGACGTTAAACATCCCGGCAAAGGCTTCCGGGTGCCAGGTGACGGCGGCATCGACGTCATCAAACAGCCCTTCGCGCACCATAAAGGTTTTCCCGGAGCCGCCTTCCTCGCCGGGACAGCCGTAAAAACGCACCGTTCCGCTGCCGCCGTGCTGCTCCAGCCAGCTTTTCACCGCCACCGCGCCCGCAAGTGCTGCGGTGCCTAAGAGGTTATGCCCGCAGCCGTGGCCGTTAGCCCCCGGCGTGGCGGTTTGCGCGGTCGCGCAGTGTGCCTGCTGGCTTAACCCGGCCAGCGCGTCGTACTCGCCCAGCAGGGCGATAACCGGTTTTCCGCTGCCGAAGCTGGCGATAAAGGCATTTGGAATACCGCCTGCCTCGCGGGTCAGCGTGAAGCCTTCTGCTTCCAGCTCGCTGGCCAACCGTTCGGCGGACCAGAACTCTTCAAAGCGGGTTTCGGGACGATCCCAGATCGCGTCGGCAATATCGGTTAACGTCCGACATCGCGTGTCGATCGCATCGGCAATAAAAGCGTAGTTCTCCTGCATTACACACCTCGCGTCCACGGGAAATTGAGCGCAGTTCGCGCCAGCGTTTCGATGGCGACAGGCATCACCTGCTCATCGAAGTCGAATTTTTCGTTGTGATGTCCGGCGCTCAAATCCGTGCCAAACACCATATAGGACGCCATACCGCCGTTCTGCTGCACGCGGGCCATCATCAGCGTGGCGTCTTCGGAACCCGCTGGCGCTTTCACCTTATTGATGGCGTGAACAACCCCGGAAACCCGGCTCGCCTGTTCGCGCAGATAATCAACCCAGGCCGGCGTCGGCGCGCTGGAGGTGGCAGCCCCCATCAGGCGCATCTCCGCGCTCACGCCGTAGAGCGCCGCCGCGCCGGTAATCACCGCCTTCGCGCGTTCAAAGACGTACTGATTAATCGCTTCGCTTTCGCCGCGGGTTTCAACCTTCATCAGCGCATTCGCGGGGACCACGTTGCGCCCGCTGCCCGCCTGCATCACCCCGACGTTCACCCGGGATGCGCCGTCGCTGTGCGGGGCGATGCTGTGCAGGGCGAGGGCGGCCTGCGCGGCGGCGAGCAGGGCGTTACGACCGTCCTCCGGCTTACCGCCCGCGTGCGCGGCCACGCCGGTGAAGCTCACGTCGAACTTGGTGGTGGCCATAAAGTTATCGCTGCCGCAGATTACCGTCCCGGCAGGTATGCCGGTGCCAATGTGAATGGCTGTGAAATAGTCCACGTCATCCAGCGCCCCGGCGGCAACCATGGCGCGCGCGCCGCGCGTTCCTTCTTCGGCAGGTTGGAAGATCAGCTTAATGGTGCCGTTGAGCCGGGCTTCATTCTGCTTAAGCACCTGTGCCAGTCCCAGACCAATCGTGGTGTGGCCGTCGTGCGCGCAGGCGTGCATCATGCCCGGATTGCAGGAGGCAAACCCGTCGCGGAACGGGCGATGGCTGTCGTCAAGCGCTTCGCTTAAATCAAGGGCGTCCATGTCGACGCGAAATGCCAGGGTTGGGCCCGGGCGGCCGGTATTCAGGGTGGCGACAATGCCGGTGAACCCGCCTTCAAACGGCACCAGCCATTTCTCAGGCGCGCCCTGCGCCCGCGCGCGGGCAAACTCTCGCGCCAGGGTTGTGTCATCGGGTAACCCCATCCGGCTTTCGGCATCGACCACGTCGCGGCCCATCGCCAGTGCGTAACCCAGCGAGTCCAGTATTTCCGCGACTTTCGCGGCGGTACGAAACTCTACCCAGCCGGATTCCGCAAAATGGTGAAAATCGCGACGCCACGCGCTCAGCTGCGGCGTTAACGTCTGGATGTACTGCGCCAGTGTGTCCATATCTGTTCCTGTCATCATTAAAATATGTGAACTGCTTCACGCTGTGATAGTTTTTACTTATCACTAACCGATTTTTCACAGTTTTAACCGATCAGGAATTACCCTCGCACATCCCTTTCCATTAAAGTAGATGACAGTTTCTTTACTCTGATAAACAACGGTTATCGGTCGGGCTATGACATTCCAGATTAAATTTCATCAAATCCGGGCGTTTGTTGAGGTTGCGCGTCAGGGCAGCATTCGCGGTGCCAGCAGGACGCTGAATCTTTCGCAACCGGCGCTGACCAAATCCATCAAAGAGCTGGAGGAGGGCATGGCGGCGCAGCTTTTTGTGCGCAGGAGTAAGGGCGTCGCGTTGACCGAATGCGGTGAGGGCTTTTACCAGCGCGCCCGGTTGATTCTGGAAGAGCTGCGTGCCGCGCAGGATGACATCCGTCAGCGGCAGGGTGAGCTGGCCGGGCAGATCAACATCGGAATGGGGGCCAGCGTTTCGCGCACGCTTATGCCCGCCGTTATCACACGCTTCCATGCGCAGCATCCGCAGGTCAAGGTGCGGATAATGGAAGGGCAGCTGGTGTCGATGATCAATGAATTACGCCAGGGCGAGCTGGACTTCACCATTAACACCTATTATCAGGGACCTTACGACCAGGAATTTACGTTTGAAAAACTCTTCGAGAAGCCGTTTGCGGTATTTTGTCGCGAAGGGCATCCGGCAATGGGGGCAACGTCGATTAATGAACTTCTGCATTATAACTGGACAATGCCGACGCCGCGGGGAAGTTATTATAAGCAGTTAGAAGAGGTATTTAGCCATCGCTCGCAAATACCGCGAATTGGTGTGGTCTGCGAAACATTTTCTTCCTGTATTAGCCTGGTCGCGCAAAGTGATTTTTTAAGCATATTGCCGCAGGAGTTAGGCTGTGACCCGCTTCTGGCGCACCGCCTGGTCATGCTGCCGGTTGTCGAATCGCTTCCCAAAGCAGCATATTATTTAATTCAGCGCCGTGATTCACGTCAGACGCCCCTTGCTGAATCATTAATTACGCAATTCAGGAGAGAAGCGAGAAAAATAATCGTGGCGTGAAAGTGAGATAATAAAAAAACAGGATCTGCCCGACATCAGACAGATCCTCCAGTACACACAGCAGTGCGTCCTTTCGCCAATCCTGAGTATTATATCCATGAAGCAGGTATATTTAGGTATAACACCTTTTCCGCAAAATGGAAGGGTGTTGAGTGTTTGATTTTACGAAAATTTAACACAAATCACTTATTTCATTCTTGCTGAAATTTTAGTTAAGTCCGATTTAAATCCATTTTATAAATACTATATATATTCATCAGGTTAATATTTATGGCCCACGGCGGCCTGTAACGGTGATTGAGGCCTGTCTCTGGCGCAGGTATAGTACCGTCCTCAGTTGTAGCCGGAGGATATCCATGAACCCTGACGACAAATCCTTTTTTCTTGACGCCATGGAAGATGTCCAGCCGCTGAAGCGTGGCCCGGATATTCACTGGCAGCCCAGCCGCAATACGCGGACGCGCCAGGAGGTGGATAGCGAACAGCTGGATAACTTCCTTACGCTGGATTTTCTTGACCTACTTCCCCTGGAAGAGCCGCTGGCGTTCCAGCGCGAAGGGGTACAGCAGGGCGTTATTGATAAGCTGCACTCGGGTAAATATGCCCGCCAGGCCAGCTTAAACCTCCTGCGTCAGCCTGCCGAACGCTGCCGTCAGATGCTCTATTCTTTTATTCGCCAGGCCGGACGAGACGGGTTACGCAATCTGATTATCATTCACGGGAAAGGGTGCGAGCAAAACTCGCATCCCAATGTGGTGCGCAGCTATCTGGCGCGCTGGTTAACCGAATTTGAGGAAGTGCAGGCCTTCTGCGTGGCGCTGCCGCATCACGGCGGCAGCGGGGCATGCTACGTTTCACTGCGTAAATCCGATGAAGCAAAACAGGATAACTGGGAGCGGCACGCCAAGCGCAGCCGCTAGCGGGCGATATTCTCGCCCGCCTGAAACTCAGAAGGTTTCCCAGTTGCTGTCGGTGGAGGCGTTTGCGGTTGCCGGGCGCAACAGCTGGGGCGTTTTCACGCTGGCCGGGCGCGGGGCTACCGCTTTTTCTTTGCCGTTCAGACGAAACGCGGCTACCGCCTGGCGCAGCTGCTCGGACTGATCTTCCAGCGCCGCCGCCGCCGTGGCGGATTCCTGCACCAGCGCGGCGTTTTGCTGCGTCACGCTGTCCATCTGCGAAACGGCCAGGCTCACCTGCTCAATGCCGCGGCTCTGCTCGTCAGAGGCAGAGGAAATCTCGCCCATAATATCGGTCACGCGGGTGACGGCGGCGACAATTTCCTTCATGGTGGAACCCGCCTCGCTGACCTGCTCAGAACCGGTATTCACCCGGCTGACGGAGTTCTCGATAAGCCCTTTGATCTCTTTCGCCGCCTGCGCGCTGCGGCTCGCCAGGGTACGGACTTCACCTGCAACGACCGCAAAACCACGGCCCTGTTCCCCGGCGCGTGCCGCTTCCACCGCGGCGTTTAGCGCCAGAATGTTGGTCTGGAACGCGATGCTGTCGATCACGCCGGTAATATGCGCAATTTGCTGCGAACTGTCGGCAATTTCGTTCATGGTGCGAACCACGTTATCCACGACGTGACCGCCGCGCGCGGCCGTTTCAGAGGCGTTTTTCGCCAGCAGCGTGGCCTGACGGGCGTTATCGGAGTTCTGCTTAACCGTCGCGGTCAGCTCTTCCATGCTGGCAGCGGTCTCTTCGAGCGAGGCGGCCTGCTGTTCGGTGCGAGCGGAAAGATCGTTGCTCCCTGCGGCAATTTCACCTGCGCCGGTGTAGATGGAATCGGTACTTCCGCGTACGGCGCTGACGGTGGTCACCAGCGACTGTTGCATCTCATGCAGGCCGGCGGCCAGCTGACCCATCTCATTGCGACCCGAGATAGCGATCTCCTGCGTCAGGTCGCCCCCTGCAATGGCGCGAATATGGTTCATAATGGAGTGGAGTGGTTTTAACAGCAGGTGCTGTAACCCCTGCCAGATGACCACCAGAACCGCGATCACGGCCAGCAGAATAGCCGCCAGCGTCCACTGCATCTGCGTGAAGCTGCTCTGGTTCTCTTCGGTTGCCGCCTTCAGCAGGGTATTGTTTTCGGCGCGCCAGCGGTTATAGACCGCTTCCATCTCGTCCTGTGCCTGCTGGGCGTCCAGATCGCCATAGGCCTGATAGTTGTCGGCGCGCAGATACTCAATTGATAAACGCATGACTTCGTGCATCTGGTTCCAGGATTTCTGCATCTCGTCGGTCAATGCCGCCTCCTGGCCCTTAACCTGCGGCAGTTTCTGCCACTCTTTGTTATAGGCTTCGGCTTTTGCCAGCGAGTCGCCTGCGGTGCCCAGCAGTTTATTGATCGCCGCAAGGGAAGCCGGGTCACGCTGGTTTTTCAGGTAGCGGATCGCCACGCGGGTGACGGTGACGCGCGTTTTCACCAGCGTGTTCACGCTGTCGCTCAGGCTTTCCTGCTGGGCGTTGAGCACGCCGGAATTCTGGAAGTTATGGCGATCGTTGCTGACGGCAGAGTAGAACAACCCTCCCGTGACAACTTGCAGCAGACAGAATATGGTGAGGGCAAAGATAATTCCGGTAATCACGTGCAGATTTTTCAGCATAGCGGTCGTCCGTTAGAAAGGATGCAGAGGTACACCAATACTATCGTCGTATAGAATTTAAACTTTAATTTAACTCGCGCTTAACTAAGGGCTCCGGTGAGGAACCTGTTGTAAATCCGGATCATTTTTATGAGGAAGGTTAACATGATCAGCATTGATAAAAGCGGGACATACGCGCTCGGGACGCGGACGGTTAATCGGCTGGGCTACGGTGCGATGCAGCTCGCCGGGCCGGGCGTCTTTGGCCCACCGAAGGATAAGCAGGCCGCGCTGGACGTGCTGCGCGAAGCGGTGGCGGCGGGGGTGAACCATATTGATACCAGTGATTTTTATGGTCCTCATATCACCAACCAGCTGATCCGCGAGGCGCTTCATCCTTACCGGGACGATCTGACGATCGTCACCAAGATTGGCGCCCGTCGCAACGACAAAGGCGCCTGGCTGTCGGCCTTTTCCGCGCAGGAGCTGACGCAGGCGGTGCATGACAACCTGCGTAATCTGCAGCTGGACGTGCTGGACGTGGTGAATCTGCGGATCATGTTTAGCGCACACGGGCCTGCGGAAGGGTCGATTGCTGAACCGCTCTCCACACTGGCAGAATTACAGCAGCAGGGGCTGGTGCGGCATATTGGCCTGAGCAACGTCACGGCCACCCAGGTTGCAGAAGCGCAGAAGATGGTGCCGGTGGTGTGCGTGCAGAACATGTACAACATTGTGAACCGGGGTGACGACGCGCTGGTGGATCTGCTCGCGCAGCAGGGGATTGCGTATGTGCCGTTCTTCCCACTGGGAGGCTTTACGCCGCTGCAATCTTCCGGGCTGAAGGCTGTCGCGGATTCACTGGGCGTCACGGCAATGCAGGTTGCGCTGGCATGGCTGCTGCAGCGTTCTTCGAATATTCTGCTGATCCCGGGCACCTCTTCCGTGGCGCATCTGCGGCAAAACCTCGCGGCGGGGGAACTGCAGCTGCCGCCTGACGCGCTGGAAACATTGAATACGCTGATGGACTGATCGTCACACGCGCAAAGCCCGACATGCGCTTCCGGGCTTTGCGCGTTTTAAATCTTCTGACACTTCAATGCGTTTGGGTTCGCTTCCGGAAATGACCTTGATCCTTGTCCACAATCCGTAATACTGTATTTATATACAGCATTCGGCGAGAAAGGCATTATGGACACTCTCTTTTCTTATCAACCAAAACAAATCATTGAATTACCTTTATTTTTAGAACGTGTTGCCTGTGGGTTCCCCAGCCCGGCACAGGATTATGTGGAGGATCGTCTCGATCTTAACCGGCTGGCAGTAAGGCACCCCAGTGCGACCTATTTTATTAAGGTGAGTGGAGACTCCATGATTGGGGCGGGTATCGGCGACGGCGATCTGCTGGTGGTTGACCGCTCGTTAAATGCCGAACACGGAGATATCGTCGTGGCGTCGGTCGCCGGTGAGTTTACGGTGAAGGAGCTACAGACGCGCCCGGTTCTGAGACTGTTGCCACATAATGTCCGCTATCAGCCGATTACCTTTCAGTCCGAAGAGGAGCTGCAGATCTTCGGCGTCGTCACCCACACGCTTAAAACGCATAAACATGTTCGCGCTGGTTGATGTGAACAGCTTCTACGCCTCCTGCGAGCGGGTCTTCCGCCCCGATCTGGAGGGGAAGCCCATCGTGGTGGTTTCCAATAACGACGGCTGCATTATTTCACTGTCGCGGGAGGCAAAGCAGTTCGGCATAAAAATGGGTGAGCCGTATTTTAAATTCAAAGAAAAGCTATATCCGTCAAAAATTTACGTCTTTAGCTCGAATTATGCGCTGTATGCCGATCTCAGCAGTCGGGTAATGCAGACGCTGACCGATCTCGCCCCGGCAATAGAGATTTACTCCATTGATGAGGCGTTCGTGAACGTTTCAGGGGTCAGTCACTGCCTGTCACTGGAAGCGTTTGGTCACCAGATGCGCTCGCAGGTCTTTAAAAATACGGGCTTAACCGTTGGCGTCGGTATTGCCCCGACCAAAACGCTGGCGAAGCTGGCCAACTATGCGGCGAAACGGTGGTCCGGCACCGGCGGCGTGGTCGATCTCTCAGGCCGCGAGCGGCAGCGTAAACTGCTGGAAAAGGTTCCGGTAGAGGAGGTGTGGGGGGTAGGCCGACGCATCACGAAAAAGCTCAACGCGATGGGGATCACCACGGCACTGGAGCTGGCGGAGGCCTCCTCGTGGGTCATTCGCAAACATTTTAACGTGGTGCTGGAGCGTACGGCCCGCGAGCTTCGCGGTGAGCCCTGCCTTGACCTGGAGGAGTTCACCCCCACGAAGCAGCAAATTATCTGTAGCCGTTCGTTTGGACACCGTATTACGCAGTACGAGGAAATGCACCAGGCGATTTGCGCCTACGCGGAACGCGCCGCAGAGAAACTGCGCGGCGAGCATCAATACTGTCGTTTTATCAGCGTGTTTGTGCGCACCAGCCCGCATGCGGACAACGAAATTTATTACGGCAATCAGGCTTCGGTCACCCTGATGACGCCCACCAATGACTCGCGCGATATCATCCGCGCCGCCACGGAAGCGCTGGGGCGGATATGGCTCGACGGGTATCGCTATATGAAGGCCGGGGTCATGCTGGCGGACTTTTTCAGCAGCGGCGTCGCCCAGCTTAACCTGTTTGACGATAATCGCCTGCGCGCCAACAGCGCGGCGCTGATGGAAACGATCGACAGCCTGAATCATTCCGGCAAAGGGAAGATATGGTTTGCCGGGCAGGGTATTGAGAAACCGTGGGCGATGAAGCGGGAAATGTTGTCACCGGCCTATACAACGCGGTACGCCGATTTGCCGGTGGCGAGGTAGAGTATCGTTGCGTTATTTCTTTTGAATCAACCAGGTTGCCGCAGCCGCCAGCGCGCCGATCAGCGGCATTTCGCCCGCACCGGCCAGGAAGTTATGGCGATCGATCTCGTTATTTTTACGGATATCGGCAAGGCGGGTAAGCGCCTCTTTTTCATCCGCGGCGCCGATCTCCTCGAACTGTTTTTCGAACCCCTGGGCGATGAGCTGTGCAGCCGCATCGGTGTTTGCGCTTTCGATTGCTATGAGGTTTGGGCCTTTTTGGAAAAAACAGTACTCCGGCATAAGAGCTCCAGAAAAAGGGGATACGGTAAAAATACTCTATTCCTGGCGGTTGAAAAATGCACGTAATTTACGGGGGGGAATCATCAGCATTTCTTTATTATTTCAGGCAGTAACTGCTCAATCACGCTGACGACCTTTCTGACGCGCTGCGGAATAAAGCGGGCATCAGGATAAACGGCATAGAGGAAGCGATCGGGTAACCGCCAGTCGGGCAGCACCGGTACCAGCGTGCCCACCTGCAGCGCTCTGGCCACGAGCGGTCGCTGCATGCCGCCGATACCCATGCCGGATTCCAGCGCCTGCAGCAGCGCGTCGCTGGTGTTGGCACGGAAAACGGTATTCACGTTGACCTCGACCGTTTCCTCGTCAGAAATCAGGCGCAGGGGGGCATCCAGCGGAATGCCGCTGAACCGCACGTGTGGGAGCGTCGCCAGCTCGCTGACGGCGTGTACCGCCTGAAAATCGGGAGCGGCAAACAGCGCCGCCTCAATACGCCCCAGCACGCGAGCCGCATGCGCCTGCGGAGGCTCGCTGCCCAGCCGTATCGCGATATCCACGCCCTCCGTCACCAGATCGGCAAGGCGGTCATCGAGAGAAATCATCAGCTGCAGTTCGGGATGCAGGCGCTGCAGCGCCTGCAGATGCGGTAAAAAGATCTGACCCAGGCCGCTCGGTAACTGGACATGGACGCGTCCCTGAACGCTATGATCGGCAGGATGTAAACGCCTCTCCGCTTCCCCCATGGCGTCCAGCACAAGCTGCATATCACGCCGGTAACGTTCACCCTGTTCGGTCAGCTTCATCGTACGCGTCGTTCGGTGCAGCAATACCACACCAAGCGCTTCCTCAAGCGCCGCGATCTGTTGACTGACGGCGGACTGCTTAATCCCGGTCTGACGGGCGGCCGCTGAGAACGAGCCCGCTTCAGCGACGCGTAGAAAGGTAGAAATGGCGGTGAGCTTGTTATTCATTTAATGATTCTGCTTATAAGTGCCATCGATTTCAGGGAGTATTTGCAGAAAAAATAATATATCACACTGTGGCTGTCACCCTTTACGGAGAAACACCATGAGTAAGAGGCAGCAACACAACGTCGCCCTGGTCGCGGGCGCCAGCGGCATTGTCGGCAGGCAGCTGGTCAACACGCTCCTGAACCATCAGTGGGAGGTGATTGGCCTTAGCCGTCATGCCGGGTTGCATCCTGACGGCATTCCGATGGTCAAGGTCGATTTACTGGATGAACAGGACAGCGCCCGGGCGCTGCGCTCCCTGAACGGTGTCACCCACATCTTTTACAGCGCCTGGGCGAACGCGGCGAACTGGACGGACATGGTTGAGCCGAACGTCACCATGCTGCGCAATCTGGTCAGCACCCTCGAAACAGCGGCACCTTTGCAGACGATAAGCCTGATGCAGGGGTACAAGGTCTACGGCGCGCATCTGGGGCCGTTTAAAACCCCGGCGCGGGAAAGCGATCCCGGCGTGCCGGGGGCCGAGTTTAACGCCGCACAGCTCACGTGGCTCAGCCAGTTTCAGCGGGGAAAACGCTGGCACTGGAATGCCATCAGGCCGGGCGTGGTGGGGAGCGCGGTGCCGGGCAATGCCATGAACCTTGCGTTGAGCATCGCCCTGTACGCCTCCCTGTGCAAGGCGTTGGGTTTACCGCTGCGTTTTCCCGGTTCAGAACAGACCTGGCACAGCATTGTGGATCATACCGACGCCGGGCTGCTGGCCGAGGCCACGCTGTGGGCCGCCGCGTCATCTGCGGCACAGAATCAGGCCTTCAACGTAAACAATGGTGATATCTGGCGCTGGAGCGAGCTGTGGCCACGCATCGCACGCTGGTTTGAACTGGACTCTGCGCCGCCGGTGAGGCTGTCATTTCATCAGCTGTTTAACGACTATCGCGGCGTATGGCGCGAGCTTGCCGAAGAGCGGCTGGCGGAAGCGGATATTTTGCAGCTGAGCGACGGCCATTTTGCCGATTTTGTCTTTAGCTGGAATTACGACATGTTTGGTGACGGGAGCAAGCTGCGCAGGACGGGCTTTACGCAAATGCAGGCGACCGATGAGATGTTTTTCCGCCTGTTTGCGCAGCTGAGAGCCGCGCGGATTATTCCCTGAGAACACAGGGCGTCCTGATAACCGTCAGGACGCCTGGGGCTTACTCAACCGCTAACATATTGACGATCTCGGCCACGCTTTTCACGCTGTGGATGTTCCCAATCCCCGTGCCGAGCGCAATATAGCCTTCATCGGTGTTATCTTCCAGCATGCCCAGGCGCAGGCCCCGTAATCCTCCCATCGCCTTGCCCAGCGCTTCGTTGCTTGCGCCTGCTTTATCCATCGCCGCCAGTTTTTCCGCCAGCTTGCCGGGTAGAGAGCGGTAGTAATGGGGCACGGTCCGGAAAAGCAGCAGGTCCAGGCCGTTGGCGGCAACAATTTTCTCTTTGACTCCCTGCGGCACGCGGCTTTCTTCGCTGCTGATAAAGACCGAACCGGCAAACACGCCTTCAGCGCCTAACGCATGCGCCGCTCTGGCGGTGCGATTATCGGTAATGCCGCCCGCGGCCATCACCGGGATATGCTTCACGGCATCGGCAATCAGCGGCACGATGGAAAAGGTGCCAAGCACCGTTGCGGGCAATGTTCCGCCCTCGTCAAAACCGGTGGCGACGATAATGTCTGCCCCCATTTCTTCTGCGAGACGGGTGTTTTCCGGCGTTGGGTTGATGTCGCGGTAGACAATGGCGATACCTGCCTCTTTTAACTCATTGAACAGCGAGGGAATAATGCTGCCTTCCCCATAACCCGTATACACCACGACCCTGACGCCTTCCTCTTTTACCACCTTAAGAATAGGCCCTGTCCAGACGTCATTAACGGCGGTAGGGATCAGGTTCACACCAAACGGTTTTTCGGTCAGCCGTTTGGTTTTTCGTATTTCTTCACGCATTTTTTCGGCGGTCTCTTCCGGCGTGGAAACCGCGGTATCGGCGGTTAACCCAGCGTTGGGCCCCAGCACGCCGAGCCCTCCGGCATTGCTGACCGCAGCGACCAGGCGGGCGTCAGTAAGCCAGGATAATGGTCCCTGAATAACAGGTTTTTCGATACCCAGGATCTGACAAATACGGTTATTTTTCATAGCAGACTCTCCCTTACGTTTGAATGGGGAAGAGTGTAGGGCGCAGTATTGTTAGGAAAAATAGCCAAAAATATTCATCACTGTTATAAAATTAATAACAATCACCTTATCCTGCTCGCGGCAAAAACATCCCTTATGCAAATAAACCTCTTTGAATCTATTCGAATTTTTATTGAAATTGTCGAGTCAGGCAGTCTTACCCAGGCGGCGGAGAATCTGCAGGTCCATCGCCCGGCGGTCACCAAAGCGCTGCAGCTTCTTGAGCAACACAGCGGCACGCGGCTCCTGCAGCGCACCACGCGTCGGATTAGCCTGACGCCGGATGGAGAAGCCTTTTATCGCCGGAGTAAGCCTCTGCTGGCGCAGGCGGACGAATTACTGGAGTCGTTTGGTACGGATCGGGCAATACATGGCCAGCTTAGAGTCGATATGCCGGTCTCGTTTGCAACGCTGCGGGTGATACCCAATCTGCCTGACTTTTATCGTCAGCATCCCGGGATCGACATCATTCTGAGCAGCTCTGACCGCCGTCGGGATATGCTGCGGGATGGACTGGACTGCGTGCTGCGGGTGGGTGAGCTGGAGGACGGCGATTATATTGCGCGTAAAATCGGGAATATCAAAATCACGACCTGCGCCAGCCCGGCCTGGCTGGCAAAACACGGTGTGCCAGAAACGCCGGATGATTTACGCAAGCATCAGGCCATCAACTGGATTAATAACCGCAGCAGACACATTCATCCGTGGACGTTTACCACGCCAGAAGGCGTCGCGGAGATTACCCTGGCCGGTAAGCTTGTCGTGGATAACTCCGAGGCCTACATCGCGGCAGGCCTGGCCGGGCTGGGGTTAATGCAGGGGATGAATCTTTTTCTCCAGCCTTATATAGACCGCGGCCTGCTTGTTGAGGTCTTGCCAGGCTATCGCTCGCCGGACCGCAAGCTGTCACTGCTCTATCCACACCGTCACCTATCCCGCAAGGTGCGGGTTTTTACCGAGTGGCTGGAGAGTCTTGTGTGAAAACGGCCAGCTCGTGGCACAGCGCACCAATTTGTTCCACGGCGTTCAGCAGGCGGGGCGTGGGTTCGTTTGCGCAGTTCAGCCGCAGAAAGTGCGTTAATTCGGCGGCAGGGGAAAACAGGGGGCCAGGGCTGACGCCTATACCCAGCGCCAGCGCGCGACGATGCACCTCCAGCGCGTTGACCTGCGGAGGAAGTTCGACCCACAGCAGGAAACCGGCAGCGGGCACGTTAACGTGTGTACCGGGTGGAAAGCTCGCCTTGACCTGTGCCACGACGGCGCGAACGCCCTCTGCGATCCGCCGCTTCAGCCGCCGCAGGTGACGATCGTAGTCGCCGCTCGCCAGGACGTCGCTCGTCGCCGCTTCCAGCAGCGGCGCACCGGCCCAATCTCCGGCCATGCGGGCCTGCAAGACCTGCGGGGAGTAGCGTCCGGCGGCAATCCAGCCGATTCGCCACCCCGGCGCAAGCGTTTTAGACAGGGAGCTGCAGTAGATCACATTTCCGCTCTGGTCGAATGCCTTGCAGGCCGGAGGGCGTTGCCCCTCGCCGACCAGGTCACCGTAAACGTCGTCCTCAATCAGAGGAATACCGGCTTCTTCAAGCAGAGCAACCAGTTCCTGCTTGCGCGCGACGGGCATGCTGGCACCCAACGGGTTTTGCACGGTGGGCGAGGCCAGAACGGCCGCGGGGCGGTGGCAGCGGATGGCGTCCGCCAGCGGTTCCAGCAGCAGGCCTTCTGCAGGGTCGGTGGGGACCGCTAAGGCCTTCAGGCCTAAATCCTCCAGCAGCAGGAGCGTACCAAAGTAGGCGGGCTGCTCAATCGCCACCACATCTCCCGGCTGGCATACGGCCCGAAGGGCCAGGCGGAGCGCCTGCGTCGCGCCTGCGGTAATAATGAGATCGTCCGCACTGAAACGGGCTCCCCACTGCGCAGAGCGCGCGGCAATTTTACTTCGCAAATCCCGCCTTCCCGGAGGCAGGCTGTAGCTCTGTCCATGTGCGTCCAGACGACGGCCCGCAGAGTGTAACGCCCGCTGCAGCGCATCTCCCGGCAGCCACGTGGGATCGGGCAGGGCGGCGCCCAGCGGGATCAGCCGGGCTTCTGCACTGCTGAACAGCGACCGGGCCACGGCGGACATCGTGACGGGGACCGGGCCGGGTGAGGAACGCGCGGGCTCCACGCGCGGAGGGAGGCTGGTCTGGCGGATGTAATAGCCTGAACGCGGACGCGCAACGATCAGCCCTTCAGCCTCAAGGCAGCGAAGGGCCTCCAGCGCCGTCGGGAGGCTAACGCGCTCGCGTTCGGCCAGTTTGCGCGCGGAGATCATCCTGTCACCGGCGCGCAGCGCGCCGGACGTAATGGTAAGACGCAGCATATCCGCAATACGGCGATAGTGAGGAGAGGAGTGGTACGGCGCAGACATGGATAACTGTTCAGGCTAATTTTCGATGAAACTGACTATACAGCCAATGATGTGTGCCATCTATAGTGTCCGGCATGTTCAGGACAAGGAGGCATTATGCACAGCGATAATTTCAACATTTCCACCTATTTCAAGCGCATAAACTACACCGGACCGGCGGCTGCTGATACGGCCACCCTGCATGCGCTGATGCGTCATCAGCTCTTTTCCGTTCCCTTCGAAAATCTGGACGTGCAGGCGGGCAAAATTGTCTCGCTGGCGCCAGACGAGATTGCCGATAAGGTGTTAAAGAAAGGGCGCGGCGGCTACTGCTATGAGGTAAACGGGCTTTTTGCGATGGCGCTGGAGGCGTTAGGGATACCTTACCGTTTTGTGGCGGCGCGCCCGATGTTCTACCCCGCGCGGCGGCCGAAAACCCATATGGCGCTCATCGCCGAGGTGGAGAGCCGCCAGTGGCTTTGCGATCTCGGGTTCGGCAGCTACGGCATCCGCGCGCCAATGGCGCTGGACACGCTTGACGTGGAAATCACCCAGGATTTCGACACGTTTCGCCTGAGCCGCAGTGCGGAGGGAGAGTATCGGCTTGAGGCGAAGGTTGAGGGAGAGTGGGCCCGGCAGTACGGCTTTGATCTCACCCCTCAGGAATGGATTGACTTCGTTCCGGCCAACTACCTTAACTCCACGCACCCGGATGCCATCTTTGTGCAGAAGCGGGTGGTGGTGCAGCACAGCCCGGAGGGACGCCAGATTTTACTGGGCGATATGCTGAAAACCATTACGGCGAACGGCACTGAAACGCGGAAACTGGCGGAGGATGAAATCCGCCATGTCCTGAAAGACCGTTTTGCGCTAACCGCCGCGTAATCTGCCGGTGAAAGGTAGGGCCTCAGCGCGGTCCGTCTTCTGCGGCTTTGCGCTGAGCTCCCCGCTGTAACAGCAGGCTAAACGACGCGGGTAACACGGTCAGCGTCACCAGCGTCGCAGCCAGCAGCCCGCCGATAATGGCATAGGCCATTGGACCCCAGAAAACCTGGTGAGAGATCGGGATCATGCCCAGAATGGCGGCGCAGGCGGTCAGACAGATGGGTCTGGCCCGGTGCTCCGCCGCTGCCATAATTGCGGCATCATTTGCCATCCCCTGAGCCAGATTGCTGTCAACCTCGCTAATCAATATCACCGCGTTACGTACGATCATCCCCGCGAGGGCGATGACGCCCAGCAGCGCGACAAACCCCATCGGCGTGCCGCCGGGCAGCATAGCCAGCACGATCCCCGGTAAACCAAACGGGGCCATCAGGAGCGCCAGCAGCATCCGGGAGTATCGCCGCAGCTGGAGCATCAGCAGCAACAGCATGATGACCAGCGTCACCGGAAGAACGGTAAAGACGGAGCTGTTACCCTTATCCGATTCGGCGACCGCGCCGCCTTCTTCAATGCTGTAACCTGCGGGCAGGCTCGCGCGCAGTTTATCCACCGTCGGACGCAGCGCGGCGGATACCGCTTCAGCCTTCAGCCCCGGGGCAAGGTCGGTTTGCACCGTGATAAAGGGCACGCGCTGGCGGCGCCAGATGACCGGATCGTCCACGCCCCAGACCGGCGTCGCGACGGCGCTGAGCGGAATTTTTTTACCGTCATTCCCCTGAATCGTGAGCGAGGAGAGGGTGGCGGTGCTGTGGCGGGCGCTGTCCTCGGCCCGCAGCACCACGTCGACAAGACGGTCATTATCCCTGACCGAGGTGATGACGCTGCCGGACCAGACGGTATTCAGCGTGCGGGCGAGGCTTTCGGACGATATTCCCGCCGCCCTGGCCGCCGTCTGATTCACCTTAAGGGTGATGACCCTTTCAGGCTCTCCGGCCGTCTGGTTAACGTCGCGTGAGAACGAAGACCGGCCAATCGCGTCCGTGAGAAGGTTCGCAAACGCCCGGACCTGCAGATAATCCGGCCCGCTCACCCGGTATTTGATGGGCCAGCCGACGGGAGGCCCCAGCTCAAGGGGCGACACGCGCGTGATGATGTCGCTAAACTGCGTCGCCAGGATCGTGTTGAGCTGTGCGTGCAGACGATCCCGCGCCGCAAGATCCTTCGCGACCACAACCATCTGGGCGATATTTTCATTTTCCAGCAGCACGTCCATCGGCAGGTAAAAACGGATGGCGCCTGAGCCAACGTACGTCGAAAAGCGATCGATATTGCTGTTGTCGGCCAGCGCTTTTTCCAGCTTTTCCACCTCTCTGAGCGTTTCCGGCTGCGACGCGTTGGCCGGAAGCGTCAGGCTGACCAGCAGCTCGGGCCGGTCCGAGGCGGGGAAAAACTCGCCCTGCATAAACGTCGTGCCGTACGCTGACAGCCCCAGCGCGGAAAGGGCGAGCAGCACGGTAGCGACTCGGTGACGCAATGCCAGGCGTAAAAGCCGTCCGTACCCGCGCGCGATCCTTCCGGGTTCTGCCGCGTGATGTCTGACTGTTTCCGGCAGCAGCCACGTACCCGTTAGCGGCGAAAACAAGATCGCGACAACCCAGGAGCAGAGCAGGGCAATGAGCACCACCGCAAAGAGGGAAAAACAGTATTCACCGGCGCTGGAGGCCGCAAAACCAACGGGAATAAAACCGGCAATCATTACCAGAGTCCCGGTGAGCATCGGGAAGGCCGTCGTTTTGAATGCATAGGTGGCCGCGTGCCGACGGGAATCCCCCGCTTCCAGCCGGGAGACCATCGTTTCGACGGCGATCATGGCGTCATCCACCAGCAGGCCCAGGGCGATGATCAGCGCCCCGAGCGAGATACGCTGAAGGCCAATACCTGCGAGCATCATGCCGGCAAACGTCATGGCGAGCACCAGCGGAATGGCCGTCGCCACCACCAGTCCGGCCCGTAAACCCAGCGAGACAAATGAAACCGCCAGCACGATAACAACGGCTTCGATAAGCACCCGGATAAACCCGCTTACCGCGTCACTCACCACCGCGGACTGATCGGCAACTTTCACCATCTCGATACCGTGCGGCAGCCCGGCGCTGAGGGTCGCCATTTTTGCGTTCAGCGCAGCGCCGAAACGAAGCATGTTGCCTGTCGGCGCCATCGACACCGCCAGCCCGATAGCCGGCTTGCCGTTCACCCGGTAGGCCGGAGCCGGTGGCTCGGCGATTTCACGGGTGACGGTGGCAATATCGGTCAGCGGAATATAGCGATTGTTAACGTGCAGCGTGACGGCGCGTAAGCTCTCTTCGGTGGTGAGCGCTCCGCTGACCTTTATCGCCATGTTCTCCTGCCCGGTTCGCATAACGCCAGCCGGGACAACCGCGTTTTGCGCCCGGAGGGCGTCGGCAACTTCCTGAATATCGAGCCCCATACCGGCCAGACGTGCCGGAGAAAAGGCGAGGACCCACTGCTCCTGCTGTTCGCCCAGCAGGGTGGTCTTACCCATATCCGGCAGGGACATGAGCTCGCGACGTATTGTCTCTGCGCGATCCCGCACCTCCCGCAGGGTAAAACCGTCGGGAATAAAGGCATAAATAGTGCCGAACGTGTCGTCAAACTCGTCGTCCACGGCAGGGCCCTGCACCCCTTCAGGCAGGGACGGCGCGATGTCCTGCATTTTTTTGCGAACCTGATACCAGATATCGGGCACGCGTTGCGGGGGCGTATCGTCACGGAGGTTGACGTGGATAACGGTGCGTCCGGCACGGGTTTCACTTTCGAGATAATCCAGCCAGGGCGTTTCCTGCAGCTTTTTTTCAAGCGTATCGGTCAGCAGGCGGGTGGTATCCGTCACGGAGGCTCCCGGCCACTGCGCGGAGACGACGGCCGTTTTAATGGTGAATGCCGGATCTTCGTTACGCGGCAGCTTCTCATAGCAGAACACGCCCATCGCAATCACCAGCAGCATGAAAAAGCTGACCATCTGCTGGTTCTTCAGCGCCCAGGCGGAGAGGTTAAATTTGGTTTCCGATCCTGTGTTCATGGCTGAACCTCTCCGGCCATCACCGGCTCGCCGGATCGTAATGTGCTCACGCCCGCCGTAATCACCCTGTCGCCGGGCTCAAGGCCGGAGGCAATCATGACGGAGGTGGCCGTATAGCTCGCGGGCACCACCGCGCGCAGCTGCGCCCGCGACTGTGAAGCGATCACAAAAACGGCCGGTTTGTCGCCGACGCGGGTCAGCGCCGACGCGGGAAGCGCGTACCCGTGCGGGGCGGCGGAGGGCAACGTCACGGTGACGCTGGCACCAAGCGCCATGGCCTCCGGCGGGTTTTGCAGGGTCGCTCTGACGCGCCAGGTGCGGGTCTGAGGATCGGCCTGCGGGGTAATATCCCGCAGTACGGCAGAGGCCTGTACCGACGGGTCGCTGAGGAGGGAAACCCGCAATGCTGTCTTATCCAGAGGCGGAATCGCATCGGGCGTGGCAATATCAAACGCCACGTCGCGGGCTTCCCCGGTCGCCAGAGTCAGCACGGACTGGCCGTCGCTGACAACCTGCCCCGCTGAGGCGCTCACGGCCGTGATGACGCCCGCTTGTGGGGCGATCAGGCGCGTCCAGCCGAGGCTTTCGCGAGCATTTCGCCACGCGGCCTCGCTGCTTTTTAAGCGCGCGCGGGCGACAAGCCAGTCCGCACGGGCGCTGTCGAGCTGCGTGCGGGCGATAGCACCCGTTGGCATGAGCTTTTGCATTCGACTAACGTTAAGCGCGGCGATCTGGGCAGAGGCTTTGGCGCTTTCATAGTCGGCCGCGGCGCTGTCGAGCTGGTTTTTCCCGGTCGTATCGTCAAGCGTGGCCAGTAGCTGTCCGGCAGTGACCCGGTCGCCAATATCAACGCTGCGCGTCAGTACCCGGCCTCCGGTACGAAAGCTCAGGGTCGTTTCATCGTGGGCATGGATCTCACCGGTTCTTTCCAGCGCGGGAAGGGTTTGGGGGGTGCCAACGACAACGTAGCGTACCTTACGCACTGGGTCAGGTTTGTTTTCGTGTTCATCACCGCAGCCGGTCAGCGGAAAAATCGCCAGCGCAAGCAGGGCCAGGGGAAGAAAATGCAGCCAGGAAAGGGTGCGCGCCACGCCGTACAAATGATGCAGGCAGTGGCGGAGGGAGAGAAAAAATTCGTCTGACATAACGCCGCTCCATAAAGGGAATGGCGTTATTAAATGCGCGCTACGTCGAGAAAGATTCGATGTTCTGTCAAGGCTGTATCAAGAGTGGAAATTTTCATTACCGGACGGGTGCCAGGGCAATAAAATGCGCACGGCGAGGCCGCCGGTTTCGGGTAATGACGCGTTAATCTCCCCCCCATGCGCCTCGCAAATCGCCCGGGCGATGGACAATCCGAGGCCGCTACCGCCGGAATGCCGCGCGCGGGACTGCTCCTCGCGGCTAAAGCGTTTAAACATTTCCGGTAAAAACTGGGGCGAAACGCCCGGCCCGTCATCGGTAAAGTCGAGAGTGTAACGCCCGCTGGCGTAACGCAGCGCCACATCAAGATGTCCGCCCTCGCGCCCGTAACGTAGCGCATTTTCCATGAGGATGGTAACAACCTGTCCCATACGGAACGCGTCGCCTCTGAACGGGCACGTACGCGGGTTACGCAGCGTAATCGTAAAATGATTCGCTTCGGCCTGCGGCATGATCCAGGCCGCCCGCTCCTGAATAAGCTCATCCAGAGAAAAGGCCTGCTCTTCCAGCACCAGATTTCCCGCGTCCGCTAACGAGAGAAGGTGAAGCTCATCGGTCAGGCGATTAAGATGCTGAAGCTGTTTCATCACCATGCCCAGCTGTGCCGGGCTGGCATCAAACACGCCGTCCAACATGCCCTGCAGACGACCAATGGCGGCCGTCAGGGGCGAGCGCAGCTCGTGCGCCATCGCGACGTGCGAGGCGCGGAGCTCTTTTTCATAGCGGGCGAGTTGCCCCGTCATGGAGTTAAAGTCGTTTGCAAAGATGACCATTTCCGCTGGCGCATCCTTGACGAGTTCAGCCTGACGGCCAAACTGCCCGTCGGCGACATCTTTGGCGGCATCGCGAAGGCGGCTGAACTGCAGCGCCAGCGGTCGGGCGTGTTTGAGCCCCATCACCACGATAAACGGGATCATCACCAGCACCAGCAGGGCCACCGTGACCCAGTCCGCTGAGGCGATGGATGGCGTGGAATAGCTCAGCCCCCACCAGGTATCCACAATGCTGTGGAAGCGGGCCGGATCGGCCTGTGGGTTCTGGCTGAGCGTCAGAAACTCCTGCCGGACCGCCGGTGGCATCCTGCCCATGATCCAGTAGTTCTGGACCGCATAGCGCAGCCACATGCAGGTGGCAATGACGATCACGCTGCCGATAGCCAGCGCCAGGATGCGCGCGCAAATCCAGCGCCACAGAGAGGAGTGCCGGTTTTTTATCATGGCTGTCTGAACCTGTAACCCACGCCGCGAACGTTGATCAGCACGCCGGAGATGCCCACCGCTTCGAGTTTTCTACGCAGGTTATAAATATGGGTGTCGACAACGCGCTCCAGCGCCTCGCTTTCCGGCAAACAGTGTTCCAGTAAATACTGGCGGGAAAACGGGTGTGCAGGCGAGCGCAGCAGCGTTGCCAGAAGCGAGAATTCCGTTGGCGTAAGATCGAGCATCACGGGCGCGTCGCCGCCGTTATCCACGCTCGCCACAATGGCGGCGACATCCACCGCCAGCGTTTGCCAGCGAAGGATCTCGTCGTCTGTCTCTTTTTTACTGCTGCGCCGCAGCACCGCCTGCACCCGCGCCACCACTTCGCCCGGATGATAAGGCTTCACAACGTAATCATCGGCACCGTACCGCAGGGCGCCAATGCGATCGGGAGTATCCCCCATGGCCGTGACCATAATCACCGGCACATCGCTTTTACGACGCAGGCCAGCCAGCACTTCGGTGCCGTTAAGCCCCGGCAGCATCACGTCCAGCAGAATGAGGTCTGGCTTCCACCGCTGTGCCATATCCAGCCCGGAATGACCGTCCCCGGTAATGGTCACGTCGTAATTTTCCCGCCTTAAATAGGCTTCGAGCACGCCAGCCGCATCGGCGTCATCTTCAATAATCAGCACTCTTCTGGACAACATCCGTTCACCTTGACCATTTCTTAACACTATCCCGACGATTCATTGATTCAGCCAAATCATACTGCGCCAACATTGTGTGGCCGTCCTGTATCAGGAGACGCCAGCGTCTGTATGGAGAGCAGTATGATAGCGATAAATAAAGTCCTGTATATGTCCGTCCCGCTTCTGATGGTCGTGACTTCCGACGTGCAGGCGGATGATGGCACCGCTTCCGATTCCCTAACCGTCGGGCTGGGAGGGCAATACGCCCCGCGTTACTCAGGCTCAGACAAGCAGGTGTGGCAGGTGGTTCCTGTGCTGCAGGGACGCAAAGGCGCTTTCTTTGTTGATGCGCAAAAAGGGGTGGGATATGACCTGCAAAACGACAGCGGCTGGTATTTCGAACACACGCTGGGCTACGACCCCGGAAGGGCTGATAAAAATTCAGGCTGGCGTGAGGGTGCAAACAACCTGAAAGGGATGGGGGACATTGATGCCACCCTGAATACCGGCCTTGCCGTCGGCTGGGAGGCCGCGGCATGGCTGAGTATGGAAGGCAAAGCGACGCTGCCGTTAACCGACAGCCAGGGGGCAAGCTATCAGGCCTCCGTTACGCTGATCCCGGTACAAAATAACCAGGACACGATCGCCTTGCAGTCTGCGGCCCTGTTTGGCGACAGCCGTTACCTGAATACCTGGTATGGGGTCAGCGAGCAGCAGAGCCGCCGCACCGGCTATCGCCGCTATGCTGCGCCGGGTGGATTTTACGGCGTCGACACCAGCCTGACCTGGAGCCATCAGTTCGATGCCCACTGGGGGACGGTCCTGAGCGCGGACTATACCTGGCTTGGCGACCATGCAAATGACAGCCCGATAGTGCTGCGGCGTAATGAGGGGTCTGCAACCGCCGCTATCACCTGGACATTCTAAATTCGTGGATCACGATGTGAGCGAGAGGGAGAGGATTACTTCTTCTTATCCATCATCGCCTTTAAATCGGCAAACGGGTTAAACGTGGCGACGCCCACGTCTTTTTGCGCGTCTTCCCCGGCGACCACGGTGGTGCCGTACCGATCCGCTTCGGTGTATTTTGAATGCTCGTGATCGTGGCAAAACAGGCACAACAGCTCCCAGTTGCTGCCATCTTCCGGGTTGTTGGTATGATCGTGATCGATATGGTGCACCGTGAGTTCGCGAAGATTGGAATAGACAAACTCGCGCGAGCAGCGTCCACACACCCATGGATAGATTTTTAATGCTTTTTCGCGATAGCCGCTTTCCAGCCGCGCGTAGTTTTTGGGGATCAAAGCCATTGCCGGTTTTACCTGCCATGAAAAGAGTGGGGAAGATTATATCCCATTATGGGGCGGAATGAAGAACCACGCTATTCTGTCAATTTATTTGATGCTTTCCGTTAAATAAACGGCATTTATTCTTATCGGGTAATGCGTAAAGTGGACAGAACGCAACGTATTATCAGGAAAAATGGTTATGAAAAAGATCGGATTTTTATCCTTTGGTCACTGGACGCCTTCGCCACAGTCGGGCACGCGCTCGGCGGCAGACACGCTGCTGCAGTCCATTGATTTAGCCGTGGCGGCTGAGGAGCTGGGGGCAGACGGCGCCTATTTCCGCGTGCACCACTTCGCCCGACAGCTTAGCTCGCCGTTCCCTCTGCTGGCCGCTATTGGCGCAAAAACGAAAACCATCGAAATCGGCACCGGCGTGATCGACATGCGTTACGAAAACCCGATGTACATGGCCGAGGATGCGGGCGCGGCGGATTTGATTTCCGGCGGTCGCCTGCAGCTCGGCATCAGCCGCGGCTCCCCGGAGCAGGTTATTGATGGCTGGCGTCATTTCGGCTATGTCCCGCAGGAAGGGGAAAACGAGTCGGACATGGCGCGCCGTCATACCGAGGTGCTGCTTGAGGTGCTGCGTGGGGAAGGGTTTGCCAAACCGAACCCGCAGCCAATGTTCCCGAATCCGCCGGGGCTGCTGCGCCTGGAGCCGTATTCTGAAGGGCTGCGCGAGCGTATCTGGTGGGGCGCAGGTTCCAATGCGACGGCCGTATGGGCCGCAAAGCTTGGAATGAATCTGCAAAGTTCAACCCTGAAGGACGATGAAACCGGTGAGCCGTTCCATATTCAGCAGGCAAAACAGATTCGCGCGTACCGTCAGGCCTGGAAAGAGGCAGGGCATACGCGCGAGCCGCGGGTGTCGGTCAGCCGCAGTATTTTTGCGCTGATGGACGACCGTGACCGGATGTATTTCGGTGCCAGCCGCAACGACAGCGATAGCGTGGGTTACCTTGATGAGAAAACGCGCGCCATCTTCGGGCGCAGCTATGCCGCGGAGCCGGACAAGCTGGTTGAACAGCTGAAAAAAGACGAGGCAATTGCCGAGGCGGACACGCTCTTACTGACCGTACCGAACCAGCTGGGTGTGGATTATAATGCGCACGTGATTGAGTCTATTCTCAAGCATGTCGCACCGGCAATGGGCTGGCGCGAGTAGTTCCGCTATCAGCCTTGAGATCGTAATGGAAAATCTGGCCCTCTGGTATCGCCGTTTTGGCGAGCCAGAAACCGTTCTGCAACCTGAAACCACGCCCCCGGGCGCGCTTGCGCCGGGACAGCTCCGCGTGCGGATGCTGTTTTCTCCGGTGAACGCGTCCGATCTTATTCCCATCACCGGCGCCTATCGCCACCGAACCCCGTTACCGGCGATCGCGGGGTATGAAGGTGTTGGGGTTGTCATCGAGGCGCCCGCCTCGTTTAAGCATCTGGTGGGTCAGCACGTCCTGCCGCTGCGCGGTCAGGGAACCTGGCAGCGCTATGTTGATTGCCCGGCAGAGTATGCGATACCCGTTCCGGATACCGTCGACGCACAGCTGGCCGCGCGGGCCTATATCAACCCGCTGGCGGCGCAGATGATGCTGACCCGCTACCCGCCGCGCGGAAAGCGGGTCTTGCTCACGGCTGCCGGATCGGATTGCGCCATTCTGCTGGGGCAGTGGGCGCGTCAGGCGGGGGCGGAAGCGGTGTACGGCATTCACCGTTCTGCCGTGCATGCTGAACGGCTGGAGGCGATGGGCATTACGCCTGTCGCGCAGCATGACGCAAACAGAATCGGCATCGTCGCCGCCCGTAGCGATATCGTCTACGATGCCACCGGCGGACCGCTTGCGGAAGCGATCCTCAGCGTGATGCCCGAGCAGGGTACGTTTGTCTGCTATGGGCTGCTCTCCGGGCAAGCCTTCACACAGCGGCGCCCTGCGCCGCGCGTGGCGTGGTTCCATATCCGAAACGGTCTGGATGCGCTCGGCGTTGAGGCGTGGCGCGCGGAGTTCGATCGCATCTGGCGGATGTTGCCCGACAGTGAGTACAGCGACGTTACGGTTTACCCGCTGGCGGATTGGCAGAGGGCGCTCAGCGCTTATCGTGAAGGTGGAAGGACCCGCAAGCCCCTCCTGTCGATGGAGGACTGAGCGCTATTTATGGCTCATATCGCTCAGCAGCACGGCGATACTTTGCCCGCCTGCCGTCTGTTCCAGACCAATCTTGACGATAATGGTTAGCGGGACGGAGAGCAGCATCCCAACGGGCCCGAGCAGCCAGCCCCAGAAAATCAGGGACAAAAAGACCACCAGCGTGGAGAGCCCCAGGCCACGACCCATCATGCGTGGCTCAAGAATGTTACCGAACACAAGATTGATGACCAGGTATCCGGCAAGCAGGATCAGCGCGTCATAAAGCCCGCTGAAAACCAGCACCTGGAGGATAGGGGGGATCGCCGCCAGCACGGAGCCAATGTTGGGAATGTAGTTGAGCGCAAACGCCAGCAACCCCCAGACAAACGCAAAGCGAACGTCCAGCGCCAGAAGCATCAACCAGACGACAACGCCCGTCACCAGGCTAATGGCGGTTTTCAGTACCAGATAGCGGGAAACGCTGTCCAGCGCGCGTTGAATCGCCCCCATTCCTTCGACCGGACGGACCATCATTTGCTGCAGCTTTGCTGGCAGCTGCGGCACCTCCAGCAGCATGAACACCACCGTTAAAAACAGCAGAAAAATGGAGGTCATGGCATTGGAAAGCTGCGCCAGCAGGCTGGTGACGATCGTCATCGCCGCGTTGGGGTCGATATATTTCAGCAGTTCTTCCACCGAGACTTCGATACCCGCCCGCTGCAGCCAGGGTTCTAGCTGCAGCAGGGGGATAGCGAGCGAAGATCGGTATTTTGGCAGCGTTCGCGCCAGTTCATTGAGCGAGGTACCCAGATAAGCCACCAGCAGCACCATCGCCACAATAATGATGCTGATAAGCAGCGTGATAGCCAGCACGCGCGGAATGCGTAGCCGCGTCATGCGCTGCACCAGCGGGTTGAGGATCACCGCAATAAACAGGGCCAGAATAAAGGGCACAATAATGTCGGCGGCGAAGCGCACGCCTGTCAATATGATCACCAGCATGCCCAGCATGATGACAATTTTTAACCCGTTCAGGGTAATGATGGGTTTAGCCATGGTGACTCCGAAATTTTCTTTATATTTATAATAAAGGTGAAAGGCTTTGCAATAAACTAACCAAAATCAAACGGAGTGGGTAAAGAATTGCAAAGACTTTGAGTAAAATCCTGGCTTATGGTACAAATTCGGTGTGTTTAACTACCGAGGACAATTTTCATCCGCAAAGACGAGAAGCAACAACGCGGATAATTGTAATTTTATGGACAATATGTTCAGGACGTACTCTTCAAACAATACTGCTGTATACTCCACTTCTTTCTGCCTGCTTTCTGGTGAGCAACACTGGCGCACCGCACTATAGTCATTTCTTCTGCCTGAGCTGGCGCTAAGCGCTTAGCTGTCTGATTTCAATTCGTATTTTTGGGTTTGCTGCACGCAGCGGGCCACGATGGATTATATTCTCAAGCAGGAGAAAAACATGTTTTACTGGATTTTATTAGCGCTGGCTATTATCGCTGAAATTACCGGCACGCTGTCTATGAAGTGGGCTAGCGTCAGCGATGGCAACACCGGTTTTATTTTGATGCTGGTGATGATTTCACTGTCTTATATTTTCCTCTCGTTTGCAGTGAAAAAAATTGCGCTGGGCGTCGCGTATGCCCTGTGGGAGGGGATCGGTATTTTGTTGATTACGCTGTTCAGCGTGCTGATATTTGACGAAACATTAACAACAATGAAGGTCGCCGGTTTAACGACGCTGGTCGCGGGTATTGTGCTGATTAAGTCCGGTACCCGTAAACCTGGCAAACAGCAGAAGGAGCAGAACCATGCAACAGTTTGAGTGGGTTCATGCGGCCTGGCTGGGGTTCGCCATCGTGCTTGAGATCCTGGCGAACGTTCTGCTGAAATTCTCCGATGGTTTTCGTCGTAAATTCTACGGCCTGATGTCGATTGCGGCGGTTCTGGGGGCGTTCAGCGCGCTGTCCCAGGCGGTAAAAGGTATCGATCTTTCGGTCGCCTATGCGTTGTGGGGCGGTTTTGGTATCGCCGCCACGCTGGCTGCAGGCTGGGTGCTCTTTGGCCAGCGCTTAAATAACAAGGGCTGGATGGGGCTCATCCTGCTGCTTGCCGGCATGATCATGATAAAACTCGCCTGACAGTCCTCAATCCATGATTTACAGGCAGCGAAATTCGCTGCCTGTATTACGCTTAGAAAAGCAAAACATGAAGAGGATGGCTGATGTATCGCACATTAAGCTGGCGCAATATTCCCAATGCGAGAACGTTGTTTGCCATGGTCTTTATGGCGGGCATCGGCTTAATCATCTCCGTCGTCGCACTCCTCTATCTTTCCCTGAATCTTATCAGCACCAAAACTAATGAAATTGATGAACACCGCACGGCGCTTTCCGTGCAGGGGGCTATTCAGACATCGGTTAACCGCGTCTCATCTCTGGTGCTTGACAACGCCGTCTGGGACGATGCTGTGCGGGAAGCCTACCGTCCCACGCTTAATACCGACTGGCTGTACGACACCTGGGGCACCGGCTTTAAAATTAATAACCTCTATGACGGCACCTTCGTGCTGGATGAACATTTCAACGTCCTCTGGGGATCGTTTAAAAGTCAGCCTTTTCAGGAGACGAATCTCGATTTTTTCGGTGAGGGGCTGAAAGCCCTTATTGCTCAGCATGCGCGCGCCTTATCAAGCGATAAAAATATCTATGCCGGGATCAGCAAAACGCGAAGCGGCGTCGCCTTTGTGGGCATTGGGCTGATTCGCCCAATGGTCGGGAGATTACAGGTTACCGACGGAACGCGCCGCTATCTGGTGATCACCCGTCATCTGAACGCCAGAATCTTATCCGACCTGGGGGCGACCTTTCAGATCGATAACCTTCACTTTACGCCAGATAAAGTTAACGAGATGAGTATGCCGCTGCGCAGTTCGGCTGGGGAGCTGCTGGGCTATCTGAACTGGCAGGCGCGGCTTCCGGGGGCGCAGGCCGCCCGGGCGGCATCCTCTGATATCACGCAGATTGTTGTGCTGGCATCGGCCCTGATCCTGCTCTTTATTCTGGTGAGCAGCGTGGGGCTGTACAAGCTTGCACGAGGAGAAAGCCAGGCACGTCTGGTGGCCAGAACGGACTGGTTAAGCCATCTGCCGAACCGGCGAGCGCTTATCGAGGCGCTGGATCGGGTGAGCTTACGCGGAGATATCGACGTCAAAAGCGTGGTGTTTATCGATCTGGATGGTTTTAAAGATGTGAATGATATCTACGGCCACAGCGTGGGGGACGATCTCATCGTAGCGATTGCGAAAACGCTGAGTGAACGGGTGCCGCCGGGCGGGATGCTGGCCCGCATGGGCGGGGATGAGTTTGCCATGACAATCGGCGGTGATGATGCAGAGGCCCGAGCCACCGCCTTTGCCGTTTCGGTGCTGGATTTCCTCGCCACCCCGGTTCAGCTGGGGGAACGCACGATCCATATCGGGGCCAGCATCGGTATCGCCAGCGGAACTCTGATTGAATGCACCAGCTCAGAACTGTTTCGCCGCGCCGATATTGCCATGTATCACGCCAAAATGAGTGGGAAAGGGCGGATTACCCACTACGATGCGGAGCTGAACAGCGTCCGGGAACGCAAGCTGGCGATTGAAAATCAGATCCGTAGCGGTCTGGAGCGCGATGAGTTTGAGGTCTGGTATCAGCCGATCGTAGACGCCCGCACTCAGACGATGAGCAGCGTCGAAGCGTTGGTCCGCTGGCCGCGTCGCCCGGAAGGGCCGCTGGGCCCGGATACCTTCATCGCCATCGCGGAGACCAGCGGTCTGATTTACAAACTGGGCCAGTTTGTGTTGCAGCGCGCCTGTCAGGATCTCCAGCCATACGGTGACTTAAAGCTTTCCGTTAATATCTCTCCCGCGCAATTTCGCGATCCCGCCTTCGAAGACAAAGTGGCCAGCGTGCTGGAGAGTACCCGTTTCCCGGCCCACCGGCTGCAGCTTGAGGTAACGGAGAGCTATGTGCTGGAAAATCCGGATCGTGCCCGCATGGCAATAGCCAATCTTAAAGCGCTGGGTACTGCGGTGGCGCTGGATGACTTTGGCACCGGCTATTCCAGCATTGGCTATTTGCGGCGTTTTAACTTCGACACCATCAAGATCGATAAATCCCTGGCCGGGCTGGTGGACAACGATGAACAGGCAGCCGCGCTGGTGAGCGGCACGGTGCGGATCGCCAACGCGCTGGGGATGGCGGTGGTCGCCGAAGGGGTGGAAACCGAGAAGCAAATGAAACTGCTGCGGCTGGCTGGCTGCGATCAACTGCAGGGTTTTTGGTTCAGCCAGCCGATGCCGATTGAGTCAATCAGGGCACTGCATCAGGTCAGACGATGCTGATTTATTGCTGTGCCAGCGCTTCCAGCTTGTCGCGAAAACCGGTCACGGACAAGGCCCGGTTATCTGCGCGCCAGCGATCTTTCGCCGCCGGTGCAGAGCTCTGCACGCCAATCAACTGCCAGCCGTTATCTGTTTTCAGCATCAGCGGTGAACCACTGTCACCCGGCAACGTATCGCACTGGTGCGAAAGTACGCTGTTTTGCGCCCAGCCCGTCACAATACAGTCGGTGTGGGTGTAAAGCGTATCCAGATGGTCGACAGGATAGCCGGACTGCGTCACCTTTCGGTCGGCGGCTTTCAGGGCGGCGGTGAGTGCGTCTTTATCGCCGTCAAATAACGGCAGCGGCGTAATGCCGGAAGGGGGGTAGCGTAAAACGATCAGGCCAAAGTCCCATGAGGCGGCCGCCGGTGGCACGATCCAGCCGTCACCATCCGGCTTCAGGCGTTTGCCGAGAGACGGATCGACACGGCCTTCAATGCCGTGGATTTCATAGCGCCAGGTCCCTTTTTGCGACACAAACCGCAAGGCCACCGCTTTATCCGGCTTGCCGTTTGGCGGCGTTAACAGACAGTGGCCTGCCGTCAGGGCAAGCTGAGGGGTGATCAACGTCGCAGTACATAAGTTACCGCTGGCGGTTTCCAGTTGACCTATAGCATCCCAGGGCGCCTGGGTGGGATCGGCGACGCGCGTGCGGTCGTCATGATTGAAAAAAAGCGTCTTTAGCTCTTTCGCGCTAATGGTGTCATCACCGCCATCATCCGCATGTGAGAATCCAGAAAAAAGACCAAACGTTCCCAGTAACAACACAACAGATTTACGCATATCTCACTCTGGTGGGGGGTAATTATGATTATTAAAAGTGAACCCTATGAAAATACTATAGACGGGACAGCGCTAAAGTGGGAGTAAAATCAGCGTGCTACAATCAGGAAAGATAAAAATGGCTGGCAATGAGCGCGCATAAAATAAGCAGGATCAGAATCAGCTCAAACCGATAGCGTCGCAGCATACGCCCTCCGGATAAAAAAAACGGCGCGGAACCTGTCCGGTTCAGCGCCGGTTTACCAACGTGCCCCGAAAGGCACGGTTAAGCTTGTACTCTTACGCAGCTGGCTGTGCAGCTGGTTTAGCAGCTTCGTGTTTTACTGCTTTTTTGTGATGCTTTTTAGCAGCCTGAGCTTTCTGTTCTACAGCCGGTTTGGTCGCTTTTTTGTGGTGCTTTTTAGCAGCCTGAGCTTTCTGTTCTACAGCCGGTTTGGTCGCTTTTTTGTGGTGCTTTTTAGCAGCCTGAGCTTTCTGCTCTACAGCCGGTTTAGCGGCTTTATGATGTTTCTTGTGATGGACAGTTTTTGCTGGCGCCGCGGTGGTCGTTGCAGCAGGTGCCGCAGCAGCCGGTGCAGCAGTGGTTTCAGCAGCGAACGCAGCAGAAGACAGACCCATAGCAGCGGCAACAACCAGAGCTAATACTTTTTTCATGTTCATACCCTCGAATTTGGTTTTTCATTTAACCCCACTGCGGGGCCGTTGAAATAACTATATCCCTGTAAATTCGGGGTTTCCGTGAGTGATTGGTATCGGCGTGTAACCATATGTACATTGCCGGGGTCCTGCACAGACGGCTCCCTCTCCCATGAGGGGGTACGGGCTGGGGTGAGGGGGAACATACGGCTGTAGTGGTCATTCCGTTCACTTCATGTTCCTTGCTACTCTGTAACGACATGACCGGTGAACGTGCCAGGGTGGCTCAATCGCCACCACCCTGGCGACCCGGGCTCCCGGCGGTAAATCGCCGCTTCGCGGTGCCCTCAGCTTATTCCTTCAGGCTATCGGGTCGGGCATGAGCCTGCATCCCTGCAGGCCACGCCCTCTCGACGCATCCCTGCGCCTCGCCCCGGCCTTACGGAAACGCTTCGGCGATTTACAGCCGGACCAGGTTGTCGCTGTAAGTCATTAATTTTGACGAAGCAACGTTCATCGCTTCAGGTAAAGAATTACTGGGGATTCCTCAGCCCATGAGGGAGAGGGCTGGGGTGAGGGGTAACATACGGCTCTTTTACCTGAGGTCCCTCAGCCCCGGCCAAACAGATTACAAATAGCGGGAGGTCAGATGCTCGCGGAAGTAACGGATATTCAGATCTTCACCCGTCGCCTGGGTGATTAATTGCGACGTGCTGAAGCGGCTACCGTGCTGCCAGATGTTCTGGCGCAGCCACTCAAAGAGTGCGGAAAAATCGCCCTCAGCGATGGAGGCCTGCAGACCCGGAAGCGCAGTTTTCGCGGCGTGGAACAGCTGTGCGGCATACATAGCCCCCAGCGTGTACGACGGGAAGTAACCAAAACCGCCGTCGGTCCAGTGGATATCCTGCATGCAGCCGTTGCGGTAGTTGTCTTTGGTGGACAACCCGAGCCAGGCCTGCATTTTCTCGTCCCACAGGGCGGGAATATCGTCCACTTCAATCTCGCCGTTGATCAGCGCCCGCTCAATCTCATAGCGCAGCACCACGTGTGCCGGGTAGCTCACTTCGTCCGCATCGACGCGGATATAGCCCGGCTTCACGCGCTGGTTCCAGGCAATAAAGTTCTCTTCGCTGAACGCCGCCTGGCTGCCAAAACGGGCGCGTACCGCGGGGAGGAGATGCCTGAGGAAAGCTTCACTGCGCCCCAGCTGCATCTCAAAGAACAGGCTCTGCGATTCATGGATCGCGGTTGAGCGGGCCAGCGCAATCGGCTGTCCTGCCCACGCGCGCGGCAGGTTTTGTTCGTAGCGCGCGTGTCCGGTTTCGTGGATCACGCCAAACAGCGCGCTGAGCAGTTCATCCTCGTCGTAGCGCGTGGTGATGCGCACGTCTTCCGGTACGCCGCCGCAGAAGGGGTGCGCACTCACGTCGAGGCGACCGCCGTTAAAATCGAAGCCGAGCATCTTCATGGCCTCCAAGCCCAGCTCACGCTGTGTTGCCGTCGGGAAGGGGCCCTGCGGGGGAATAAACGACCGCTGAGCCTGTTTTTCCACCACGCTTGCCAGCAGGTCCGGTAGCCAGGACTTCATGTCGCCGAACAGAACGTCCAGACGCGCGCTGGTCATGTCGGGTTCAAAAATGTCCAGCAGCGCGTCGTAAGGCGTACAGCCTTTTGCTTCAGCCCGCAGGCGAGCCTCTTCGCGGCTGAGTTTAACCACCTCTTTCAGGTTGGCGGAAAAGCCCTGCCAGTCGTTGGCGGGGCGCTGAGTACGCCAGGCGTGTTCACACCTGCTGCCCGCCAGAGATTTGGCTTCCACCAGCGATTCCGGCAGCAGGGTCGCCTGCTGGTACTGGCGCGTCATTTCGCGCAGGTTGGCCTGTTCGACGTCATTCAGATCTTCTCCTGCCGCCGCCGCTAACAGGTCGCCGACTTTTTTATCGGTCAGGAGCTGGTGCTGCAGGACGCTCATCTCTGCCAGCGCCTCACCGCGCGCGGCGCTGCCGCCGGGCGGCATCATGGTGAACATGTCCCAGCTGGCGATGGAGGAGAGGTGCGAGAAGCGGGAGAGACGCTGGAAGGTTTTCACAAGTGACTGATAGGCTGATGTTTTTTGCAATTCTTATTTCCTCATGCCGGGGATGTGTTTCAGGGAGCATACAATGAAACCGAGCAAATTCCCCAACATTTCCCACACGGAGGAAATCTATGCCGATCTCCTCCGTAGAAAACCGTCCCCGACATTCCGGGAGACGGTTTTCGGTGGGCACTCAGGACTTATCGCGCATAACCTGTTGCAGGATTGCCAGCGCCTGGCTGAACTGAGCATCCGGAATGGTCAGCGGATAAAGGAAGCGGATCACGTTGCCGTACTGGCCGCAGATCAACAGCAGCAGGCCCTGGGCGAGCGCCTTTTGCTGGATCGCCTGCGCGATGGCGGCCGACGGTTCACGGCTCTCGGGATCAAAAAACTCCGCCGCGATCATCGATCCTCTTCCCCTTATCGCCACGAGCGCAGGGAAGGTGCCCTGAATCTCCTCCAGCGTGGCTTTCAGCCGATCGCCAAGCTGACGGGCGCGCGCGCATAGCGACTCGTTGTCGATAATCTTCAGCACCGCGTGCGCGGCGGCCACCGCAAGCGGGTTGCCTGCATAGGTCCCCCCCAGACCGCCGGGAGCCGGCGCGTCCATGATTTCGGCGCGGCCCACCACGCCGGACAGCGGCATTCCGCCTGCCAGGCTTTTAGCCATCGTCATCAGGTCGGGTTTGTCCGCGTAGTGTTCCATGGCAAACAGCTTACCCGTTCGGGCGAAGCCGCTCTGCACTTCGTCGGCAATCATCACGATCCCGTGCTCATCACAGATGCGGCGGATGGCGGACACCAGCTCGGGTGGGGCGACGTTGAATCCGCCTTCACCCTGGATGGGTTCAAAAATAATCGCCGCCACCTGTTTCGCCTCAATATCCGCTTTGAACAGGCGTTCTATCGCCGTGATGGCATCCTGCGTCGTGATGCCGTGCAGCTCGGAGGGATACGGCACGTGATAAACCGACCCCGGGAAGGGACCAAATCCCAGCTTGTAAGGCGCGACCTTGCCGGTTAACGCCATGGTCATATAGGTGCGGCCGTGAAAGCCTCCCCCGAAGGCAATCACGCCCGGTCTGCCGGTGTGGGCCCGGGCGATTTTAACGGCGTTTTCCACCGCTTCCGCGCCCGTTGTGAAGAACGCCGTTTTGGCCGGGCTCTGCACCGGGGCCAGCTCGTTAAGTTTTTCAGCTAATGAAACGTAGCTTTCATACGGCACAATCTGGTAGGCCGTGTGGGTGAACTGGTGAAGCTGTTTTTCTACTGCGGCTACCAGTTCAGGATGACGATGGCCGGTATTCAGTACCGCGATCCCGGCGGCGAAATCAATATAGTCGTTGCCTTCCACGTCGGTAAGCGTGGCATTCTCCGCCGAGCGGGCAAAGAAATTACACATTACGCCTACGCCGCGCGGGGTGGCAGAAAGTCTGCGCTGATGAAATTCCTGGTTACTCATGTCAGATACCCTTTTGTCGAAACGATCATACGCCAAGACGATCGCGCAGGCTGTAGTACGCCGCGCCCATCGCCGTAAATGGAATCCGCAGGCTGCGGCCGCCCGGGAAGGGGTAGTGCGGGAGGTTAGCAAACGCATCAAAGCGCTCGGCGTCGCCGCGCAACAGTTCCGAGATCAGCCGTCCGGCCAGGTGGGTGCAGGTCACGCCGTGGCCGCTGTAGCCCTGCATGTAATAGATGTTTTTATCCAGACGACCAAACTGCGGCATACGGGACAGGGTCAGCAGGAAGTTGCCCGTCCAGCGGTAGTCGATTTTGACGCCTGCCAGCTGAGGGAAGGTTTTCAGCAGCTTTGGCATCACCAGGCGCTCGACATCGTCCGGATCGCGCGCGCCATACACTACGCCACCGCCGTACAGCAGGCGGTTGTCGGCGGTGAGACGGTAGTAATCCAGCAGGTAGTTACAATCTTCCACGCAGTAGTTATTGGGGATCAGCGTGCGGGCGACCTCTTCCGGCAGCGGGGCGGTGGTTACAACCTGGGTGCCGCAGGGCATGCTGCGTTTTGCCAGTTCCGGTTCGATCTTATCGCCGAGATAGGCATTCCCGGCGACGATCACGTAGCGGGCCGTCACCTGGCCATGCTGCGTGCTCACCACGGCCGGGCTGGTGTGCTGAATGGAGGTCACCGGGGACTGCTCATATACCCGCCCGCCGTTCAGGCGAATGGCGTCCGCTTCGCCGATCGCCAGGTTCAGCGGATGAATATGCCCACCGCTGCGGTCCAGCAGCGCGCCGGTATAGCGTTCGCTGTCGACTTCCCGGCGAATGGCGCTGGCGTCCAGCAACTCCAGCTGCGTGTTGCCGTAGCGTTCCCAGTTGGCTTTTTGCTCCTCCAGCGTCTCCAGCTGCTTATGGTTAAGCGCCACAAACAGCCCGCCGGGACGATAGTCGCACTGGATCTGATAGCGCTGGATGCGTTCCCGGATGATTTCCCCGCCTTCAAACATCATGCTCCCGAGCATTCTGGCGGCATCGGGCCCGTAGTTTTTCTCGATCACGTCGATATCGCGGCTGTAGGAGTTAACCAGCTGGCCGCCGTTGCGTCCGCTGGCGCCGAAGCCGATGCGCGCCCCTTCAAGGAGCACCACGTCATAGCCCATTTCGGCGAGATGCAGCGCGGAGGAGAGGCCGGTATAGCCGCCGCCCACCACGCACACGTCACAGCTGATCGACTCGTTAAGCGTCGGGAAGGGTTCGTAAGCGTTCGCGCTGGCCGCGTAGTAGCTGGTGGTATGTTCGGTCATGATTGAGGCTCCAGGGCAATCCAGATGGTTTTCAGTTCGGTAAATTTTTCCAGCGCGTGCAGGGACTTATCGCGACCGTTGCCGCTCTGCTTATAGCCGCCAAAGGGAACGGTCATATCACCGTCGTTATAGTTATTGACGAAGACCGAGCCGGCCTTCAGGCGGCGGCTCATGCGGTGCGCGCGGGAAAGATCGCGGGTCCATACCGCTGCGCCAAGCCCGTATTCACTGTCGTTGGCCAGCGTTAAGGCTTCCTCTTCGGATTTAAAACGGGTGACGACCAGCACCGGTCCGAAAATTTCTTCCCGGCACAGCGGGGAGGCGGGGTCAATGTCGACAAAAATGGTTGGACCGACTGCGGAAGGCCATGATTGTTCCCGCCCGTCCAGCAGCAGCGTGCCTTTCCGGGTTCCCTCGCGAATGAACGTGTGGACGGTATCGGCGTGCGCAGCGTCGATGAGCATGCCCATCGTGCTGTCCGGGTCGAGCGGATCGCCCGGCTGCCAGTGACGAGCCTGCGCTTTTAGCCTGGCCAGGAACTCATCGGCGATGCTGTCTTCGAGCAGCAGACGGGTACCGGCGATACAGACTTGCCCCTGGTTATAAAAAATCCCGGCGGCGGTCGCGCTCACGGCCTTGTCCAGGTCCGGACAGTCGGCAAAGATAATGTTGGCGCTTTTGCCGCCCGCCTCCAGCCAGACGCGCTTCATGTTGCTTTCTCCCGCGTCCTTCAACAGCTGCTTGCCGGTACGGGTAGAGCCGGTAAACGTCAGCACCTCGACCTCCGGATGCAATGCCAGCGCCTGGCCCGCTTCGTGGCCGTAACCGCTTATCACGTTCAGCACGCCGTCAGGCAGGCCCGCCTCTTTCGCCAGTCCGGCCAGCCGCAGGGCGGTGAGGGGCGATTTCTCCGACGGTTTCAGTATCACGCTGTTGCCCGCGATCAGCGCCGGGCCCAGCTTCCAGCAGGCCAGCAGCAGCGGGAAGTTCCAGGGGACGATGGCCGCAACAACTCCGATTGGCTCGCGCACGATCATCGCCAGCTCGCCCGGACCCGTAGGCGCCACTTCGCCGTAGACTTTATCCGCTGCTTCGGCGTACCAGCGAATGGCGCGCGCCGCGCCGGGAATATCGTCGCGCAGGCTGTGGCGGATGGGTTTACCTGTGTCCAGCGTTTCCAGTAATGCCAGCTCTTCGCCGTGGCGTTCCATTAAATCGGCGAGCGTATTTAGCACGGCCTTGCGCTGCGCCGGAGACGCCTGCGACCAGTCACCGCGCTCAAATACCTCACGCGCGGCCTGAACCGCGCGGTCCACGTCCGCCTGCTTGCCCCGGGCGACGTTCGCCAGCGTCTGCTGGGTCGCGGGATTGACGGTTGCAAACGTGGTGTTATCGGCGGCGTCACAATAGGCACCGTTAATAAATAACCGGGTCTCAATGGCGCTGTTTTTTGCTTTATCCTGCCAGTAAGTCAGGTGCTGAAAATGCATATTCACTCCTTTCTTTCGCAATCAGATAAATAAAGGCATGGCCGTTTCAGGCAATACGAAGCCGTGGGGCATCCCGGGAATTAACCCGTTAAATGCCGACAGCGATCGTTTTTATATTTCCCGGCGTAAGCGCGCTTACGCCGGGACTGAGTGGTAATTAGAACGTGGTGGGGGTGTGGGCACTGATAATGCGGCAGACGCCTGCCGAGGTGTTGCTGAAGCTGTGCGGTATGCCGGTATTGATGGCATAGCTTTGCCCCGCAACCAGGTGATATTGCTGGCCATTAATGGTCAACAATATTTCACCTTCCAGTATCGTACCGATCTCCTCACCCTGATGTTTGATCCTCTCTCCGGTCGTGGTTCCAGGCTGGTAAGTTTCAAAAATCATCGCCAGCGTACGGTTCGGATTTCCGTTATGAACCAGCTTCATCGAAACTCCCTGACTGCCTATTTCGATAAGGTCTTCCTGATTAATAACCACCTGCGGTTCATCAGGTTTTTCCGGTTCCGAAAAGAATTCCGAGAGCGACAGCCCATAGACTTTCAGCAGCTTTTGCAGCGTACTGATAGCAGGACTGACTTTGTCCTGCTCAATGGTGCTGATGGCACTGTGTGTTAACCCAGACAGTTCGGCGGCACGCCGCTGCGAGAGACCCAGCTGCTGGCGGATCTCAGACAGACGTTTCCCTGGCGCCAGTCCGTCATCGCTCATAGTTGCATTTCCTTTACGGTAGTGGTCAAAGCCGCTGCTTCTCGGCAATGTGGCTTTGACAGGCGGTGATAAAACCTTCAAACAACATACGGGACAGGGCGTACTCGCTGCTGTTCCATTCGGGGTGCCATTGCACGCCGAGGGCAAAAGGGTGGTCATGAACGCTGACCGCCTCGACCAGCCCATCCGTCGAGCGGGCCTCCACGCGAAGCCGTGCTCCTAACGTTCGTGCACCTTGCCCGTGTAACGAGTTTACCCAAAATGTGTTACAGCCTGGTATTAATTGAGACAGCAGTCCTCCCTCCTGAACCTGAACTTCATGGGACGGAGCGTATTGTAGCTCAACCGGCAGTTCAGGATCTTCCCGGTGCTCGAGCAGGTCGTTCTGCTCGAACAGGCGGCGATACAGCGTCCCCCCCGTCGCAACAACCAGCTCCTGCAGCCCCCGGCAGATGGCGAAAATGGGGATGCGCCTTTCGAGCGCGGCGGCAATCAGCGCCATACTCAGAAGATCTCGCCCGGGATCGGCGTTAGGCTCATCGCCGTTTTCACCATAAAGGTGCGGCTGCACGTTACTTGGGCTGCCCGGCAGGTAAATCCCGTCCAGGGTGGGCAGCAGAGCGGTGAGCAGCTCTGGCTCAGCCAGCGCATGCGGTAAGGCAATCGGTAAACCCCCCGCGTTAATAATGGCATTCAGGTACTTTTCTTGCAGTGTCTGGGTCTCATGACCCTTAAGCCTGTTTCTACACATCACCACGCCAATAACTGGCTTGTTCATTATATTTTCCATGATCGCCCTCACAAAGTGGACTAAATTTAGGCCATTTTCGCCTGCAAAACGGCCTTTTCGTTCAATATTTTCTCAATCTAGCAACGAGATCTGCCTTTTGCAAACTTAATTTAACATTTGACAAACAATTTATTTGCATACAGATTCGATAGGGTGGACATTATATTTGACAGTCCAGAGCAGCGAACGCAAATCCCAAAAACGGTGGTAAATCATGGAAACCAATATCGTAGAAGTTGAGAACTTTGTTCAGCACACGGATGAGAGGCGGGGCAGCGCCTTTACGCAGGAAGTGAAGCGCTATTTAGAAAAGTATCCTGACACCCAGTTTATTGATGTCCTCCTGACCGACCTGAACGGCTGTTTTCGCGGTAAACGCATCCCGGTTGCCGGACTGAGCAAGCTTGAAAAAGGCTGCTATTTCCCGGCATCGGTTTTCGCCATGGACATTTTGGGTAACGTCGTGGAAGAGGCGGGCCTGGGACAGGAGCTCGGCGAGCCGGACTGTATCTGCGTGCCGGTACCGGGCACCCTGACGCCGTCCGCCGCCGACCCGGAATACATTGGTCAGGTGCAGCTCACCATGGTCGATGAAGATGGCGCTCCCTTTGACGTTGAGCCGCGGAACGTACTCAACCGACTCTGGCAGCAGCTGCGCCAGCGCGGCCTGTTCCCCGTGGTAGCGGTAGAGCTGGAGTTCTATTTACTTGACCGTAAACGCGATGCCGACGGCTATCTGCAGCCACCCTGCGCGCCGGGGACCGACGTGCGCAACACGCAGAGTCAGGTCTACTCGGTTGATAATCTGAACCACTTTGCTGACGTACTGAACGACATTGACGAACTGGCGCAGCTGCAGCTGATCCCCGCCGACGGGGCAGTGGCTGAGGCCTCTCCGGGCCAGTTTGAGATAAACCTGCACCATACGGAAAACGTGCTCGATGCCTGCGATGATGCGCTGGCGCTAAAACGTCTCGTCAGGCAGATGGCAGAAAAACATAAGATGCACGCCACGTTTATGGCAAAGCCGTATGAAGAACATGCGGGCAGCGGGATGCACATCCATATCAGCATGCAAAACAACCGAGGCGAAAACGTGCTCGCAGACGCCAGCGGCGAGGATTCCGCGCTGCTGAAACGCGCGCTGGCCGGGATGATCGACCTGATGCCTGCGTCCATGGCGCTGCTGGCACCGAACGTCAACTCCTACCGCCGTTTCCAGCCGGGAATGTACGTGCCGACGCAGGCGTCATGGGGACACAATAATCGCACCGTTGCCCTGCGTATCCCCTGCGGCGATCGCCATAACCATCGGGTCGAGTACCGGGTAGCGGGCGCTGACGCGAATCCGTATCTGGTGATGGCGGCTATTTTTGCCGGCATTTTACATGGCCTGGATAACGATTTACCGCTGCAGGAAGAAGTGGAAGGAAATGGTCTGGAGCAGGACGGACTGCCGTTCCCGATCCGCCAGAGCGATGCGCTGTGGGAATTTATGCAAAACGATAGCCTGCGCGAGCGGCTGGGCGAACGCTTCTGCCACGTCTATCACGCCTGCAAAAACGATGAATTACTGCAGTTTGAACGCCTGATTACCGAAACGGAAATTGAGTGGATGCTGAAAAACGCCTGATGACGTGCCCCGGTAAGGGGCCGCTTTGTTTCATCTCATACGTAACACCAAACGGCCTGCGCGGAGCCTGGCCTAACTGTTTGCTGGCACGCCAGCTATCTCCCGGGAGTCGCGTTATGGAGCGCAGGCGGCACAGGGATTTTCTTAACGACACTGTGTGACGAGGTAGGAAATGATGCAGATGTTCAACTATCCACAGGGCGAAGGGGGCCAGTCAGGCGCCTGCTGTGAGTGCGAGCCAGAGACGGTGCGCTGGTACGATCGCGTGTGTTCTTTACAACTTCCCCCTTTGCTAAGCAGGTTTGCGTTAAGGACAGCGCGATTGCAAACCACGGTAAGCATGGGGGGGACGGTTTATGGCGACTAACACCTCTCTTGACTCACCGGGCATGGCCGGAAGAACCCGGCTGCGCAGTTCCCTCAAGCTCTGGCAGGTGGTCATGATGGGGCTGGCTTATCTCACCCCCATGACCGTGTTTGATACCTTCGGCATTGTGTCCGGTATCAGCAACGGCCACGTGCCCGCCTCGTATCTCCTGGCGCTGGCTGGCGTCATGTTTACCGCCATCAGCTACGGTAAACTGGTACGACAGTTCCCGGAAGCAGGCTCTGCGTATACCTACACGCAGAAATCGATCGGACCCCACTTAGGCTTTATGGTCGGCTGGTCATCGCTGCTGGATTATCTCTTCCTGCCGATGATCAACGTGCTGCTGGCGAAGATCTACCTTTCCGCGTTGTTCCCTGAAGTCCCGCCGTGGGTTTGGGTGGTGGGGTTTGTAACGATCCTGACGCTGGCGAACCTCAAGAGTGTGAATCTGGTCGCCAACTTTAACACCCTGTTTGTGCTGGTGCAGATCGCCATCATGGTGGTGTTTGTCATACTCGTGGTGCACGGTCTGCACAAGGGGGAGGGCGTCGGCACCGTCTGGTCGCTCCAGCCGTTTATCAGCGAGAACGCACACCTGATCCCGATTATTACCGGCGCGACTATCGTCTGCTTCTCTTTCCTCGGCTTTGACGCGGTCACCACGCTGTCGGAAGAGACGCCAAACGCGGCGCGGGTGATCCCCAAAGCGATTTTCCTCACCGCTCTGTATGGCGGGCTGATATTCATTGTTGCCTCGTTTTTCATGCAACTCTTTTTCCCGACGATCGCGCGCTTCAAGAACCCGGACGCCGCGCTGCCGGAAATAGCGCTGTACGTGGGCGGCAAGCTCTTCCAGTCGGTGTTTCTGTGTACCACGTTTGTGAATACGCTCGCTTCAGGCCTGGCCTCGCACGCCAGCGTCTCGCGCTTACTGTATGTGATGGGGCGTGACAACGTGTTTCCGGAGCGGGTGTTTGGCTACGTGCATCCGAAATGGCGTACGCCGGCCCTGAACGTCATTATGGTTGGGATAGTGGCGCTGTCGGCCCTGTACTTCGATCTCGTGACCGCGACGGCGCTGATCAATTTCGGCGCGCTGGTGGCGTTTACGTTTGTTAATCTCTCGGTGTACAACCATTTCTGGCGGCGTAAGGGGCTGAACAAAACGTGGAAAGATCGTTTCCACTATCTCCTGCTGCCGCTCATCGGTGCCGTCACGGTCGGCGTGCTGTGGATAAACCTCGAAGCGACGTCCCTGACGCTTGGCCTCATCTGGGCGGCACTGGGGATCCTTTACCTGACGTGGCTCACGCGCCGTTTCCGCAAACCGCCTCCGCAGTTTGAAGCCGGTAAGATAGAGCAGGCCTGGGATTCCTGAACGTGAAACGGCACCAGTACGCTGGTGCCGTTTTTCTGGATGGCGCGCCTTAACGGACATCAGCCCGCAGGCGTATTATCTCAGACGTTTATGAAGGCTTGCGCCCACCAGCAGCGCGGCGCACAGCATCAGCGCGATAAACCCGCCCACGCCGTTCCAGCCATAGTTATGCCAGAAGACACCGCCGAGGGTCCCGGCGATGCTGGACCCCAGGTAATAGCTAAACAGATACAGCGACGATGCCTGACCTTTGGCGCGACGGGCGCGCGGTCCAATCCAGCTGCTGGCGACCGAATGCGCGGCGAAGAACCCCGCGGAGAAGAGCAGCATGCCGGCAAAAATCAGCCACAGGGAGGAGAAGAGCGTCAGCAACAGGCCGACCAGCATCATCGCCGTGAAGAACAGCATGACCGGGCCGCGGCCATAGCGTGCGGTCATCGCCCCGGCCTTCGGCGAGCTCCAGGTGCCGGTAAGGTAAGCCACGGAAAGCAGGCCGACCACCGCCTGGCTCAGATGCCACGGCGAGAGCATCAGGCGGTAGCCAATATAGTTAAACAGCGTGACGAACGAGCCCATCAGCAGGAAGCCGGTCAGGAACAGGCGCGGCAGCCCCTTGTCGCGCCAGTGCAGACGGAAATTGATAAACAGCGTTTTCGGGCGCAACGAGGTCGGGCGGAAATGACGCGATTCCGGCAGAATTTTCCAGAACATCAGGGCAGATGCCAGCGCAAAACACCCGATGACTGCCAGCGCAATACGCCAGTTAAAGAAGTCCGTGAATACCCCGCTCAGCAGACGTCCGCTCATTCCGCCAATCGAGTTCCCGCTGATGTAAAGCCCCATAGAGAAGGCAACAAAGCTCGGGTGGATCTCCTCGCTGAGATAGGTCATCCCGACCGCCGCCACGCCGCTAAGCGAGAGCCCAATCAGCGCGCGCATCACCAGAATACCGTGCCAGCTGGTCATCATGGTCGAGAGTAACGTACAAACCGAGGCCAGCATCAGCGCGGTTACCATCACCGGTTTACGGCCAATGGCGTCGGACAGCGGCCCGGTAAAGAGCAGGCCAATCGCCAGCATGCCGGTAGAAATAGAGAGTGAAACGCTGCTGCTGGCAGGCGATACGCCAAACTCATGGGAGAGAACGGGCAGGATCGGCTGTACGCAATAGAGCAGGGCGAAGGTTGCCAGACCGGCGGAAAAGAGCGCCAGCGTGACGCGCATAAATTGGGGAGTACCACGTTTAATGAACTGAACCGGCTGCGATGCTGCGGGTAAATCATTGATATCTCTGGCCGGATCGATATCAATAGTAGTTGTACGACTCACACAGTTTCCTTGCTTAAACATCCCCGTGATTTCTGGTGACGGGTATGACCACCTGTTAAGGGTAGGAAAATGTAAATATTCTGTCTAATATATTAATAATCTCAAATGATACTTTAGAAATATGAATATCGAGCTGCGTCATCTCCGCTACTTTGTCGCCGTCGCCGAAGAGCTGCATTTTGGCCGCGCGGCGGCACGGCTAAATATCTCTCAGCCACCGTTAAGCCAGCAGATACAGATCCTGGAGCAGCAGGTCGGGGCGCGCCTTCTGGCCCGCACCAACCGCAGCGTGAGCCTGACGGCGGCGGGTAAGCAGTTTCTGAACGACAGCCGACAAATTCTGAGCATGGTCGATGACGCCGCCGCTCGGGCAGAACGGCTCTATCTCGGGGAAGCCGGAGAGTTGCGCATCGGGTTTACCTCGTCCGCGCCGTTTATCAGCGCCGTCTCGGAAACCCTGTCGTCATTCCGCCGCCATTTCCCGGATGTTCACATTCAAACGCGCGAGATCAACACCCGCGAGCAGATCGCGCCGCTGAATGAAGGCTCGCTGGATCTGGGGCTGATGCGCAATACCCAGCTGCCGGACTCGCTGGAGTGGGAGGTGATCCTGCGCGAGCCGCTGATGGCCATGATCCCGCACGATCACCCGCTGGCGTCGCGTCCGACGGTTTCGCTGGCTGAGCTGGCAAAAGAGCCGTTTGTCTTTTTTGACCCGCAGGTTGGAACAGGTCTGTATGACGATATTCTGGGGCTGATGCGCCGCTACGATCTTGCCCCGGTCATCACCCAGGAAGTCGGGGAAGCGATGACGATTATCGGCCTGGTCGCCGCCGGGCTGGGCGTCTCTATTCTTCCAGCCTCCTTTAAACGGGTACAACTGCGCGAAATGCGCTGGGTAACCATTGCCGAAGAGGATGCCGTTTCAGAGATGTGGCTGGTCTGGTCAAAACATCGAGAACAGAGCCACGCCGCGCAGCGCTTCAAACAGCAGTTGATGAACGCCTCTGCCGGGCAGCATTTTCAGGCAAAAGTGGGCAAAAATGTGCGGTAAATCACATGGCTAAGTAAATATTTGACGGCAGCCATACAAGTGCTTCACCATAGCCAACAGTTTATTTCGAAGCTCGAAAATAAGGGAGTACGAGGTGGTCGCGGATAGTCAGCCAGGGCATATTGATCAGATTAAGCAGACCAACGCTGGCGCGGTGTATCGCCTGATTGATCAGCTTGGTCCGGTTTCGCGTATCGATCTTTCGCGCCTGGCACAGCTGGCACCTGCCAGTATCACCAAGATAGTCCGCGAGATGCTGGAAGCACACCTGGTTCAGGAGACGGAAATTCAGGAGCCGGGCAGCCGTGGCCGTCCGGCCGTTGGGCTGGTGGTGGAGACGGAGGCCTGGCACTATCTGTCGCTGCGCATCAGCCGGGGGGAGATCTTCCTTGCGCTGCGCGACCTGAGCAGCAAGCTGGTGGTGGAAGACCGTCTTGAACTGCCGCTCAACGCCGAGGAGTCGCTCCTTGAGGCGATAGTCTCGCACATCGATCGCTTCTTTATCCGCCATCAGCAGCGCCTTGAACGCTTAACGGCGATCGCCATCACCATGCCGGGTATTATTGATACCGAAAATGGTATTGTTCACCGCATGCCGTTCTACGACGATGTGAAAGAGATGCCGCTGGGAGAGGTGCTGAAAAACCATACCGGCGTGCCGGTCTATATTCAGCATGACATCAGCGCCTGGACGATGGCGGAAGCGCTGTTCGGCGCGTCCCGGGGCGCGCGGGATGTGATTCAGGTGGTTATCGACCATAACGTCGGCGCGGGGGTGATTACCGATGGACGACTTCTCCACGCCGGAAGCAGCAGCCTGGTGGAAATCGGCCACACCCAGGTCGACCCGTACGGCAAGCGCTGCTACTGCGGGAACCACGGCTGTCTCGAGACCATTGCCAGCGTGGAAAGCGTGCTGGAACTGGCGCAGGTCCGGCTCAGCCAGTCCATGAGCTCCTCGCTGCACGGACAACCCTTAACGGTGGATTCTCTCTGCGCCGCCGCGCGCCAGGGCGATCTGCTGGCGAAGGACATTATTACTGGAGTAGGGAACAACGTTGGCCGCATTCTGGCCATTATGGTGAACCTCTTCAACCCGCAAAAAATCCTCATTGGCTCACCGCTGAGCCAGGCGGCGGAAATCCTCTTCCCGGCGATCTCGGCCTGTATCCATCAGCAGTCGCTTCCCGCCTACAGCAAAAATATTGCGGTAGAAAGCACCCAGTTTTCCAACCAGGGCACGATGGCAGGCGCGGCGCTGGTCAAAGATGCCATGTATAACGGCTCGCTGTTGATCCGCCTGCTACAGGGTTAACTCTTTTCCGCTGATGTAAGAAAAATTGCGCTATCTCAAGCCGGGTAGCGCATGCATCCCGTAGACTTCCTCCACTGAATTATTTACCTGGTTTATATTTTCGAAGCATACCCAAGAGGTGGAGTGAGTCATGCTTAAGCGTTTCTTTGTTACTGGTACAGATACCTCTGTCGGCAAGACCGTCGTATCCCGCGCATTGCTGCAGGCGCTGGCAGCAAGCGGTAAACGCGTGGCAGGGTACAAACCGGTCGCAAAAGGCAGTAAAGAGACGCCAGAAGGATTGCGTAATAAAGACGCCCTGGTGCTGCAAAGCGTCTCGTCACTGGAACTGCCTTATCACGCGGTCAATCCCATTGCGTTAAGCGAAGAGGAGAGCAGCGTAGCGCACAGCGGCCTGATTAATTATCCCCTGTTGTCCGACGGACTGGCGAACCTGAGCGAGAAGGTTGACCACGTAGTGGTTGAAGGGACGGGCGGCTGGCGCAGCCTGATGAATGATTTGCGCCCGCTGTCTGAATGGGTTGTGCAGGAGCAGCTTCCGGTGGTAGTGGTGGTAGGGATCCAGGAAGGGTGCATCAACCACGCGCTGCTGACGGCGCAGGCGATTGCCAATGACGGCCTGCCGCTGATTGGCTGGGTGGCAAACCGCATCAACCCGGGCCTGGCGCACTACGCCGAGATTATTGACGTGCTGAGCACCAAACTGCCTGGCCCATTAGTCGGCGAGCTGCCTTATTTGCCACGCGCCGAGCAGCGCGAGCTAGCGCAGTACATCGATCTCTCTGCCCTCGGTGGCGTGCTGACCGTAGATCGAGTCGTGGCGTAACGTCCGCGACAATACGGACGCCACCACGCAGGCGACCAGCAAACCGGGCAGTAAAAAATACTGTCCGGTCATTTCACAGACCATCAGCGCCGACATAATGGGCGCATGCGTGGTCGCGGCGAGTAGCGTTGCCATCCCTGCCAGCCCCAGCAAAATAGCCGTTTCAGAACCCGGCAGCCACAGCGCGAAAAACTGCGCGAATAGCATGCCTGTTGCCATGCCGACAAACAGCGTGGGCGTGAACACCCCGCCCGGCGCACCCAATCCGCTGCTCGCCAGTACAGCCAGCAGCTTACAGATGAACACTCCGGCAATCACCGACAGCAGCGGCGGCGCGAGCAGAAAAGCCTGAACCACGCTGTAGCCATTCCCCCACACCTTCGGCGTCAGAAGAGACAGCAGCCCAACGATCGCACCGCCCAGCGCTAATTGCCACGGAGGCGAGAGTTTTAAGTGCAGGAAAAGACCGTGGCTGAATGCCATCAACCACATCAGCAGCGGTCCGCAAAGCCCTGCCAGCAGCCCCATGGCGACCAGCAGGGCATAATCGGCTGCGGTGAGTGTGCCGCTCAAATGGACCGCGTAGAGCGTGCCGGTACCCGGCGCCAGGAGCTGCGTGGTGAGCAGCGCCACCACCGCCGCGATAATGACGGGGCCGAGCGAGGCCAGCATCAGGGTGCCAAACAGAATCTCCGCAATAAACAGGCTTCCGGCTAATGGAGCATGGTAGGCGCTGGCCATCCCGGCCGCTGCGCCGCAGGCGATCCATAACTTCCATTCGGACTTGGGCGTAAAGCGCCGGGCAAAAAAGGAGGCGGCGAGGGCAGCAAGCAGGATCATCGCCCCTTCACGCCCGATTGCGCTTCCGCTGGCAACGACAAGCAGAGAGGCAAGGGATTTAACCAGGCTGGCGCCGTAGTCAAACTGACCGTCGCCCGTCTCCAGCGCTTCCATGTAATCGGTAGGGGCATGTGGCCGCTGAGCGGTCAGGCGCTGCCATCCCCAGAGCAGTAGCCCGGCAGCCAGCCCGCCTAGCGCGGGCGTCAGCGCGCGCCGCCAGGGTGAGAGCGACGCGGCGGCATTCACCAGGCTGCCGCTGTCGTTACTGAGAAGCAGCCACTCCAGCAGATACATGCTGTGGCGGAACACCGCAACGGCCAGCGCGGCCAGCACGCCGGTGACGGTAGCAATCAGCAGTCGACGAAACATCGCGCGGATGTCGGGGTAAGTATGAAGACGTTGCATGAGTCGCGAGTAAACGGGAAAGATACAATATTGTGGCGGGAAATCGCGGGGTTAGCAAAAGGTATGCGTGCGGAAAAGCCGGGCAATGCCCGGCCAGAAAGGTTAGCTGTCGGTGTGAATATTCAGCGCCCGGCGCGTACGACCTGAACTCAGATACTCGGCAATATAGTCCTGAGAAATCTCGCCGTTGTAGCGCCCGTCCTCATCTACGATCGGCATCCAGCTGGTGTTGCTCTCATACAGGCGTGACAGCACCACGCGGAGGTTGTCTTCCGCCTTGCCGGTCATGCGGAACGGATGCAGGATGTCGGCGCAGGTCCCGCTGGCGTTACGCGCTTCGCGACGCTTCACAAAGCCCAGCGGCTTGCCGTGCTCGTCGACTACGGTAATTGCGCGAATATCATTATCATCCATGGTCGCAAAGGCTTCGGAAAGCGGAGTAGAGCCCCGCACCGTAATGGTCGGCTGCTGGTCGGTGACGTCGCCCGCCGATACCAGCAGCAGGCGCTTCAGGGTGCGGTCCTGACCGACAAACGAGCCGACAAACTCGTTTGCTGGTTTCGCCAGCAGTTCGTCCGGGCTGGCGCACTGCACGATTTTCCCCTGACGGAACACCGCGATACGGTCGCCGAGCTTCAGGGCTTCGTCGATATCGTGGCTCACCAGCATGACGGTTTTTTTCAGCTTGCGCTGCATCTCCAGGAACTGGTTCTGGATCACCTCGCGGTTGATCGGGTCCACCGCGCCGAAAGGTTCATCCATCAGCAGTACCGGAGGATCCGCCGCCAGGGCGCGGATCACGCCGATGCGCTGCTGCTGGCCGCCGGACATCTCGCGCGGATAGCGATTCAGGAACTTATGCGGATCCAGCGCCACCATATCCATTAGCTCTTCGGCGCGGGTTTTACAGCGCGCTTTATCCCAGCCCAGCATGCGCGGCACGACGGTAATGTTCTCTTCGATGGTCATGTTCGGGAACAGGCCAATCTGCTGGATCACGTAGCCTATGTTGCGGCGCAGGGTGACGGTGTCCATCCCGCTGGTGTCTTCGCCGTTGATCAGGATCGTCCCGCTGCTTGGGATAATGAGGCGGTTAATCATCTTCAGTGTGGTGGTCTTCCCGCAGCCGGACGGGCCCAGCAGCACACACATTTCCCCTTCAGGCACGTTCAGGTTGACGTTGTCGACGGCCTTAAAGGTCTGGCCGTGCTTCTGTGAAAATTGTTTGGTGAGGTTTTCCAGTTTTATCATTATCGAATCCCCTTCGGAGTCAGAACCACCTGCAGACGGTGCAGCAGCCAGTCGAGCACAATCGCTAAAAGACAAATCATCAGCGCGCCCGCAATCAACATGCGGATATCACTTCCGCCGATGCCGTTGAGCAGCAGCAGGCCCAAACCGCCCGCGCCGATCACCGCGGCAATCGCCATCACGCCGATGTTCATCACCACGGCGGTGCGGATCCCGCCGAAAATCACCGGCAGCGCCATCGGGATTTCGACCCAGCGCAGGCGCTGCCAGAAGGTCATGCCGATGCCGCGTCCGGCTTCACGCAGGCCCGGCGGCAGGCTGTCCAGCGCCGTATGGGTGTTACGCACAATCGGCAGCAGCGAGTAGAGAAACACCGCCGTAATGGCGGGCAGGGCGCCAATTCCCTGACCGATCAGCGAAAACAACGGGATCATCAGGCCAAACAGCGCAATGGACGGGATGGTCAGCACGATGGTGGCAATCCCCAGCACCGGCGTCGCCAGCCACCTGTGGCGGACAATCAGAATGCCCAGCGGTACGCCGATGATGATGGCTAAACCTACGGCCAGCGCCACCAGCCACAGGTGCTGCAGCGTCAGGGTTAAGAGGTAATCCCAGTTGTCCAGAATGTAGTGAATCGTCTCCATAGTGCCTCCTACAGCAGCTGTTTGCTACGCAGGAAATCGCGGGCGACCTGCTGCGGTGACTGATGGTCGATATCCACCTTTTTGTTTAGCTCGGTGATAACGTCGTTGTTGAGCTGGGCCGAGAGGGTGTTGAGCGCCTCTTCCAGGCCGGGGTTGGCCTCCAGCGTGTCCTTACGGACCACCGGGGTGACCGCATAGCTCGGGAAGAAGCCTTTATCGTCTTCCAGCACCTTGAGGTCGAAGCCCTTCACGCGGCCGTCGGTGGTATAAATCAGCCCGGCGTCGACGAAGCCGTCGCGCACCGCGTTATAGACCAGTCCGGGGTCCATCTGACGGATCTGCGGGCGGTCCAGGTCCATCTTATAGGCGGCCTGAAGCGGCTTCATACCGTCGCTACGCCCGGCGAATTCCAGGTCTAAGCCCAGCAGCCAGTTTTTGTCCGGGTTGGTTTTACGGATCTGCTCAATCTTCGCCACCATCTCCGACATGGTGTTGATATGTTCCGCCTCGGCGCGCTTGCGCTGCATGGCGAACGCATAGGTGTTGTTCATGTCGGCGGGCTTGAGCCAGACCAGACCGTGCTTCGCGTCCAGGCGTTTCACCGTCTCGTAAGACTCTTGGGGCGACATGCGCTTGTTGATGTGGTTAAAGATGATTAATGACGTGCCGGTGTACTCCCAGGTCATATCAATCTGCTTGTTGATCATCGCGTTGCGGGAGATCACCGTGGCGATATTGGTTTGCGGCTGTACCTGGAATCCTTTCTTCTGCAGGTACTGCACGGTCATCGCCGAGAGAATGTGCTGCTCGGTAAAGCTCTTGGTCGCCAGAATCAGCGGGGCCGCTATCGACTGGCTGGTGAACAGCGCCGCGGCACACAGCGTCGCCAGGCCGGATATCAGTCTCATAAAAGCTCCTTGTTATTGTTATCGGGGGAGATGGGGACTCATCACGCGACCCAGCGCCGCCAGCAGGGTATCGAGGATCAGGGCGAACAGGGCGGTGGCCGCCGCGCCGAGGATCAGGGTCGGGAAATCGTTCAGATAAATGCCGGGGAAAATTAGCTCGCCGTAGCTGCTGGCGCCAATAAGGAACGCCAGCGGCGCGGTACCAACGTTAATGGCGGTCGCAATGCGAATGCCGGAGAGCATCACCGGCCAGGCGGCTGGCAGCTCAACCTGACGCAGACGCTGCCATTTGGTCATCCCGATGCCGTTTGCCGCTTCCAGCAGCGACGGCGGGACCGAGCACAGCCCGGCATAGGTATTGCGGACGATCGGCAGCAGCGAGGCGAGGAACAGGGCGATAATGGCGGGCGTATCGCCAATGCCAATCACCACCATCGCCAGGGCCAGCACGGCCAGCGGCGGCAGCGTGTTGCCTACGTTGAAGATTTGCATCACATATTCGGCGATTCCCCGCGCGGCCGGGCGGCTCAGCAGAATACCGGCCGGAATACCCACCATCAGGGCAAAGAACATTGATGAGAAAACCAGAATCATGTGCTGTTGCCCGAGGTAGACCAGGTCAACCTGGCGCGCTCTTATCGTCTCAAGCCCAATGCCCCAGACGAGGAGGGCGAGGACCACGATAATGGCACCGACAAACAGCAGCGAACGTTTGAGTAATGGGTGCATTGCGGTGTGTCTCCCTGTGCGCATGCGTTATAGCAACCACCGGTTGCCTGTTGTTATGCCATGTTTCGGCAGGGGTATTTCACCTATAGCAAGCGTTTGGGAAGGGTTCCAGCGAAGGGGTAAAATCAGTAACCCTATGAAAACAGTGACAACCTTAAGCCAGGCCTTACGGCGTAAGGCCTGATTGAGTGGCGGGCAGAATAGTCCTAAAGCGAATCTTTAGATGTGACAACGTCACATCTAAAGAGCTCTTACACTGAAAACATGGCATTATCTTCATAGAGTGGCACGCACTCGTCGAACCCGCGACGAGACGGTGATAATTGATACCACGGCGACAACCGCAAGCATCAACCCCAGCGCTAGCATGGCGTTAAAGCCAATCCATCTGAACAGCAGCAGCCCCGCGATACCGCCCGTAATGAACGAAAACAGGGTGGTTAAGTGGGTTTTTAGCTGACTTTTTTGCGCCGCCGTATCTTTGGAGTAATCCCTGCGCAGCATCGCCACCATGACGGAGGCCAGAGAAATCCCCGCGTCCGTTAGCGTGCCGGTAATGTGCGTCGATCTCACCCGTCCGCCGGAAAGCTGCGTGGAGGTGGAATTATGAATGCCCATCAGAAAGCAGAGAAAAAGAATAATTTCGCGGTTGCTGGTGAGCGCATGGAAATACATTTCGTAGAAGGAAACGCCGGTCAGTAATATCCCCTCGACAAAAAGGATCTGGCAAAAAACCAGCCTGACGTTATGGATAATACCCCATATGACAATTGTGCGCGCAATAATGGCGCCAGCCACAAATGAGAGAATAATCGAGCCGAAGAAAATAATATCGCTCAGATCGGTAGAAGAAACTTCGCTGGATAACTGTGAGGTGTTGCCGGTCATGTGTGAGGGAAAAAAACCAAATGCCCCAAGGGCGATGGCGTTAAGCAAACCTGCCGAGGTCGCCAGCCAGAGAGCAAGCCGGCGATCCTCCTTATGCGTTCGTTCTTTCTTGAGTCTTATCAGCAAGAATACCTCCGGGTTGAGCTTTGCCTGACTATTCAGGCTAGCAAAGCGGTGCAATGGGCTGTCCAGGATATGGCTTAATTATTATTCCCTCTGACGACAATCAGGGTTTCGTAATTAAATAAAACAGCCTTGTTGCGGTATTCATTCAGGCATTAAGTTTTATATCATGCCGTTATTGCCGTGACGCAAAAATGCCGGACGCTGGTTAAGGCGCTCGAACCAGGCCTCAATGGCGGGCACGTCTGGCTTATCAAACGGCGTCATTTTCCAGCGATTCACCGACAGCCCAAGCACCACGTCCGCGAGGGTAAACGTCTCGCCCGCCGCAAAGGCCCCGGTGCGCTGCAGCTGGTTTTCCAGAATGGTGATGCAGTGGTTCCACTCTTTGATTCCCGCCGCAATGCGCTCAGGGTCGTTAAAGTCCGGGTTTTTACGCCCCAGCGCCGGGAAGACATAGCGCCAGGCGTTGTTAAATTCAGTGGCCTGCCAGTCCATCCAGCGCTCAACGTTGGCGCAGGCCTGCGGTTCTGCGGGCAGCAGATCGTGACGTTCGGCCTTGCGCGCCAGATAACGGCAGATGGAATTGGACTCCCACAGCACGAAATCACCGTCAATCAGCACCGGCACCATGGCGTTGGGGTTCAGTGCGCGGAAGGCATCCGTTTCCGTCGAGGCAAAACCGCTGCCGTAATCTTCCTGCTGATAGGCTATGCCCGCTTCTTCGCAGGTCCAGAGCACTTTACGAACGTTGATGGAAGTGGTTTTGCCGAGGATGCTGATCATTGCGCAGGTGTCCTTTAATGGATGTTATTGTTTAAAAACAATACACCAGATGTGCCAGAGAGGTTGGGGCAAAATTTGGTGGGGTGTGCTCTGTGTGGCCCCGGTGAATGTTTCTGGAAGGCGCCTCGCAAACCGCAAAGTAACCTTATGAAATTCAGCGTTATGTCTTTTCCTCAACGGGTCGCGGTCGTAAAGTGCCTGCGTTGCGGCACATCCGCAATCGGGCGTAGGAACCCGTCAACCATATAGTGACATTACGTATGTCGCAGCAGTGCCGATCTCGTTACAATAACGGTGGCGCTGACGGAGCAGCCGTTAGGCTGGCCGTTTTCTATATGGGCGGTATTCCTACCTCTGTCAGCGCTACCCCCCGAGCGTAGGAACTCAAAGGGTGGTAAATAAACTCCATATAGAAGGAAGCCTTGTATGGCGACTATCCCAACTCTGACTTATCTCCCGTCTGACAAAAACGTCATTCTGCAACGTATCTCCCGACCGCTTCCGGCCGATGCCGATCTCTTTGACGTCGCCGACAACTGCGCCGCGCTGGTAAGCGTGCTGGTCGAAACCGATGATGTCGCGAGCCGTACTGCGCTGTACGAGCGTCTCCTTCAGGCTCTGCGCAGGCTGCGTGAACTCTGTGATGTCGAGCTTCCGCCATACCTGATTGAACAGTTGATCATGGGTGAGAAAATAAACTCCTGCGTGCCGGACTGCTGGCAGGACACGCTGACTCAGGTGGACTATGTTCTGGCGCTGACACAGGCGGTGATGGGTGGAACGCTGCCCGCTCACGTAGCGAAAGAGCTGACGGGCCTGCTGCACGATATGGTGTGGCTGCTGGCTGAGTTTGTGAAGGTACTGCGCATTAAGTGGCTGGCGTGGAGGGGCGGCAGCGCCCCTTTGAAACCGTGATTAGCGCGATCGGTTCCCGGTATCCAGAAGCGACGTACCGTAGGAGTTGTCGATAGTACAAAGCCAGCGACCGTCGCTTTCCAGCCGAAAAACATAGGTCGCGCGGCGCGACATTTCCGTAATTCCACCCTGACCATCAGGAAAACGCAGAACGGTTTCCATGATAACGAGGGCATTGCCGCCACCTTCGATCACCTGCATCTCTCCTTGTTCCACAATCAATTGGTCCAGGAAATAATCCGAGATGGCAATAAACGCGTTGCGGATGTTTTCTTTGCCTTTCACCGTCATGCCGGGCTTAACTACCAGAGCCGCGTCTTCGGCGTAGTATTCCATCAGCGCGTCATAGTTTTTGGTGGTAATGGCGTGGTCGCAGGATTCGATTATCTGGCGTAGCGGATGTGGGGTCATGCACGATTCCTCGTTAAAGGGTAAACACGTATTAACGTAACAGTCTGGCGTGTTTGTATAGCTACCAGGTTTTATGGCTGGTAGCGTTGGGGGAAGAGGTGGGGGAGGTAACGTTAGGTCTGCTAAGAGCGAAGAGCGGACATCTTTAATGGGTTGATTTTGGTGTTCTTACCTCTATGGAGCCATTTTCTATGGCTACATTTATACAGAAGTAAGGATTAGTCTTTTCCCGGACCATAATTAAATTTTGTACCTTTGCCAATGGCGTAAAACTGTCCGCCAGCTACGTAATGGACAGTACGTAGTTCATCAGGCGCATCATCAAAAATCCAGTGCCCATTCCTGAAAACGCGGTCATCACTCCATGCTCCGACAATTTCCCCCATGAACAAGTTGTGCTGCTTTTCATTTTCTTCATTGGGTATAACCTTACAGACTAGCCAGCCAGCGCAACCTACAACTAAAGGCAGATCAAACTCTTTCTGATAAAAAAGTGGGATTTTATTGTTTTTTTCGGGTGTGTCAGAATAACTGTGACCGCCTGCATATAAAACCATTTCCATCTGATTTACTACTGGGACCTGGACAACGTAATATCCACTTTTTTCGACAAGGCCGCGTGTAAATGCCTGTGGACCTATAAAAGCCATCACTTTGTTATTGCCTACTAATCCCACCCAGGCAGCTGCCATGACATTTTCAATACCATTATTTTTAGCCGATATCATCGTCGTTGGCCCTACCTGCAATAAACGATAGGCTTTGTTTAATTCTACTGGTTGTATTGCCATAAATTACTCTTCAAAGTTCTGATAAAAGGATACGATAGATTACTTGTTTGATGGTTTGATTATACGACTGGAATAATTGCAAGTTAATTGCTAATATCAAAAAACATTATTGCAACTTTCACAACAATCATGAACAAACTTGATGCTCTGAAGTTTTTTATCATCGCCGCTGAGACCCTCAACTTCCGCGAAGCCTCTATAAAGCTTTCGGTTTCACCATCGGTTGTAACACGAACAATCGCTGAGCTGGAGAAACAGCTTGATGAACCCCTTTTCAGACGCAATACTCGCTCGATCTTTCTCACAAGCTTCGGTGAGCTTTTTTTACCTCAAGCCAGGCGACTGCTTGAGGATTCGGAAAAACTATTTCAGACGGCGAAAGATGATAATGAAATGAAGGGCATTGTCCGTATCACGTCGCTTCGATTTCCAAAGCATGAACAAGTATTATATGAACTATTGACTGCGCTACGCCCATATCCTGAATTATTTATCGACTGGCGTTTAGACATGATGAAACTTGATACTGTCGAGCATCGTATCGATATAGGTATACGCGTCGGGCGAGAACCTAATCCAAACTTTATCATTAAAAATATCACGCAGGTGGAACATATTTTGGTAACATCCCCAGAACTCGTTGCGCGCCTGGGAGCTCCAACGGATTTAGAAGATCTTCGGCAACGTTATCCATTCAGTGGTTTACTTAATCCTGAAACGGGAAAAATCTTTGAATTTATGAGTGACGCAGTGAATACCTTTGTCCCTCGTCATATTGAATTTTATACTACGGACCCATACGCAGAAATTCAGGCCGCTTTGGCTGGCAAAACGGTTGTACAGTCCAGCGATTTTATCTGTAGAGAGTGCTTAGCAAATGGTCAACTCATAAAACCCCTGCCAGAACTGCGACAGGAGAAATGGCAATTTTATTTATATCGGCCTTATCAGACGATTACTCCAAAAAGGGTCACAGTAATTTTTTCACTATTAGAAAAAATCTTACGCAAACATTTCGTATCATAACTAACATACCGCGCAACGTCCGCTGCTGGCACAAAGCGGACCGCACAACGAACAAAAATTAACCTGTTAGCGCCAACGTCAAAGAAACAGCGGATGCTGCACAACGCGCGAGAAGAAGTAGGCTTACGCACGCAGCGACGATTGGCAAAGTGGTCTCATAGCAGTTATGCGACGGGCAGAGCAATCCAATCCCGCAATGTTACCGGCATCTCGCTTTACAGCGTTACATCGCAGAAAAGAGCTTTCTGATCTTTTCAGCCTTTTCAAAATGGTCCAGCTTCATCTCCATAATCCACCAGTGCGCCACTTCCATAAGCAGTTCCGGATCGTCATTTTTATTAGCAAAAAAAGCATAAAACGAAAGCCCAACATCGCTTCCCTTAGAGGCAATTTTTGAATCACAGATCCTGATGATCTTTTCCTTCACTCCTTGCTGCACGCCATCTCCTTTACTCTTTTCATGTTCAGGATAAAAAAAGCCGCAAGCAGAAGTCTGCTTACGGCTACAGGATCGTTAATAACGTTTTCTGGCAATCAGGCCGCCTTCACAGCCCTGATTTTTTTCGTGTCAGCCGCATCGGATTCTGTTTTATCCGCTACCGCTGGAGCAGTGAGATCGGGAAGCTTGCTGGTACGAAGAATATGCTGCACGGTCTCTTTCTGCTCGGCGAGATACAGGCCAAGGTTTTCAGCCTGCGTTTCATCCATCTGCATTCCGCTTTGCAACAGCCAGTCGGTGAACGCGTCGGCCATATCGAGCAGCTTGTCGTGAGCGTCAGCCTCTTTCTTACTGGCAAATGTCATTTTCTCTTCACCTTTTCTTACGACAACAAATTTTGTTTCAACAGCCATCGTGCACCTCGCTATACTGTATTTATATACAGAATATCAGCAACGGATCGATGTTGCAGCAAAATATGCATTACTGGCGAAGCTGCTGTGTTTCCGGGCTACCCATACTGCGCCGCCATGCCCCAGGCGCCTGACCATACTGACGCTTGAAGCTGCGGTTGAAGGACTGCTGGGAATCAAAGCCCAGCGCGATCGCCACATTCAGAATCGGTTCGTCGCTGTGGGATAACCGCTCAACCGATTTTTGCAGCTTTTGCGCGCGAATATACCCGGCGAGGGGATAGCCCGTATGCTCTTTGAACAGGCGCTGGAGGTGCCATTTCGAGTAGCCGGAACGCCTGGCGACGGTCTCAATGTCCAGGCGACTGTCCAGGTTGTTGTCGATCCAGTCGAGTAAATCATGCATAAATGCGCCAGTGTTCATCTGGTTACCCCCACGTAGCGGATGAAAAAGTATCTTTGTCTGTTGCATTTAAAGGTGGCGCATTTTTTCAGTAATTGCAAGTTTTATTGTTGCATTTAAATCCCTGACCGAAACGGGTCTTTTCACATCCTCTCAAATAGCACATAAAGTGCAACAATTATTCTTGCACTTAGTTAAGCGCCTTCCTACAATCGCCGCGAATAGTGTATTCGCAACTGTTACAGTTTTGTGGCGATGAACGACACAAATGGCCTGAAGACAGCCCCTGGACAAAGGAAGTGGCGCGGTGCCTCCTGCTGCGTCTTGCCCGGTGGCGACAATTACTGGAATAAAAATAATGAGCCTGCAAAAAACCTGGGGTAACTCTCCTCTGAGCGCGCTGGGGGCAATATTGCTCTCCGTGCTGCTCGTCGGATGCGATAACAGCGTCGCGCAAAATGCCGCGCCACCTGCGCCTGCCGTGAGTGCCGCTGACGTGGTGGTGAAATCGATTAGCCAGTGGGATAGCTTTAACGGCCGGATTGAAGCGGTGGAGAGCGTTCAGCTGCGCCCGCGCGTTTCCGGCTACATTGATAAGGTGAATTACACCGACGGCCAGGAAGTGAAGAAGGGCGAGGTGCTGTTCACCATTGATGACCGTACCTATCGCGCCGCGCTGGAACAGGCGCAGGCGAACCTGGCAAGAGCCAAAACGCAGGCCAGCCTGGCGCAAAGTGAGGCTAACCGTACCGATAAGCTGATCAATACCCATCTGGTCTCACGGGAAGAGTGGGAGCAGCGACGTTCGGCTGCCGTTCAGGCGCAGGCCGACATTCGCGCCGCGCAGGCGGCGGTTGACGCAGCCCAGCTCAACCTGGACTTCACCAAAGTGACCGCGCCTATTGACGGTCGCGCCAGCCGGGCGCTGATCACCAGCGGGAACCTGGTGACTGCGGGCGATACCGCCAGCGTCCTCACCACGCTGGTCTCGCAGAAGACGGTGTACGTCTACTTTGACGTGGACGAGTCAACCTATCTTCACTATCAAAATCTGGCCCGCAGCGGGCAGGGGGCGTCCAGCAATCACACGGCGCTGCCGGTTGAGATTGGCCTGACGGGCGAGGAGGGTTATCCCCATCAGGGCAAAGTGGATTTCCTGGATAACCAGCTCACGCCGAGCACCGGGACAATCCGCATGCGCGCGCTGCTGGATAACTCACAGCGTCAGTTCACGCCGGGGCTGTTTGCCCGCGTACGCCTGCCGGGCAGCGCGGAATTCAAAGCCACGCTGATTGACGACAAGGCGGTGCTGACCGATCAGGATCGTAAATACGTTTATATCGTCGATAAAGAGGGGAAAGCACAGCGTCGCGACATTACGCCGGGTCGTCTGGCAGACGGTTTACGCATCGTGCGGCAGGGGCTGAATCCTGGCGACAAAGTCATCGTCGAGGGTTTACAGAAAGTGTTTATGCCGGGTATGCCGGTTAACGCCAAAACCGTTGCCATGACCGCCACCAGCGCCCTCAACTGATCCCTTGACCTGAGAATCCAACCCATGGACTTTTCCCGCTTTTTCATCGACAGGCCGATCTTTGCTGCCGTCCTGTCGATTCTGATTTTTATCACAGGGTTAATCGCCATCCCGCTGCTGCCGGTGAGCGAATACCCTGACGTCGTGCCGCCAAGCGTGCAGGTGCGTGCGGAGTACCCGGGCGCTAACCCGAAAGTGATTGCCGAGACCGTGGCGACGCCGCTGGAAGAGGCGATTAACGGCGTCGAGAACATGATGTACATGAAATCCGTCGCGGGCTCGGACGGCGTGCTGGTTACCACCGTCACCTTCCGTCCGGGTACTGACCCGGATCAGGCGCAGGTTCAGGTGCAGAACCGCGTCGCGCAGGCCGAGGCGCGTCTGCCGGAGGACGTGCGGCGTCTGGGCATTACCACCCAGAAGCAGTCGCCCACGCTGACGCTGGTGGTGCATCTGTTTTCGCCAAACGGTAAGTACGATTCGCTGTATATGCGCAACTACGCCACGCTGAAGGTGAAGGATGAGCTGGCGCGCCTGCCCGGCGTCGGCCAGATCCAGATTTTCGGCTCCGGCGAGTACGCGATGCGCGTCTGGCTGGACCCTAATAAAGTGGCGGCGCGCGGGCTGACTGCCTCGGACGTGGTCACGGCGATGCAGGAGCAAAACGTACAGGTTTCCGCCGGTCAGCTTGGCGCCGAGCCGCTGCCGAAAGAGAGCGACTTCCTGATCTCCATTAACGCCCAGGGGCGTCTGCACACCGAAGAAGAGTTTGGCAATATTGTCCTGAAAACGACGGAGGACGGTACGGTCGTCCGCCTGCGCGACGTGGCGCGGATTGAAATGGGGTCCGGGAGCTATGCCCTGCGTTCCCAGCTGAACAATAAAGACGCGGTCGGGATTGGTATCTTCCAGTCGCCGGGGGCGAACGCTATCGATCTGTCTAACGCGGTGCGCGCGAAAATGGACGAACTGTCGACGCGCTTCCCGGCGGACATGAAGTGGGCGGCACCTTACGATCCGACGGTCTTTGTGCGCGATTCGATCCGTGCGGTGGTGCAAACGCTGCTGGAAGCCGTGGTGCTGGTCGTGCTGGTGGTCATTCTGTTCCTGCAAACCTGGCGCGCGTCGATCATTCCGCTGATCGCGGTGCCGGTGTCGGTGGTGGGTACCTTCAGCATTCTTTACCTGCTCGGCTTCTCGCTGAATAGCCTCAGCCTGTTCGGGCTGGTGCTCGCCATCGGTATCGTGGTGGACGACGCCATCGTGGTGGTGGAAAACGTAGAGCGAAACATAGAAGAGGGGCTTGCGCCGCTTGCGGCAGCGCACCAGGCGATGCGTGAAGTGTCCGGGCCGATTATCGCGATCGCGCTGGTGCTGTGCGCGGTATTTGTGCCGATGGCGTTTCTGTCGGGCGTTACCGGTCAGTTCTACAAGCAGTTTGCGGTGACGATCGCGATTTCGACGGTGATCTCCGCTATTAACTCGCTGACGCTCTCTCCGGCGCTGGCGGCACTGCTTTTAAAGCCGCACGGCGCGCCGAAGGATTTCCCGACCCGGCTTATCGATCGTCTGTTCGGCTGGATTTTCCGTCCGTTTAACCGCTTTTTCCTCCGCAGCTCAAACGGCTATCAGGGGCTGGTGGGTAAAACGCTGGGACGGCGCGGTGCGGTATTCGTGGTTTATCTGCTGCTGCTTTGTGCCGCAGGCGTCATGTTTAAAGCGGTGCCCGGCGGGTTTATTCCGACGCAGGACAAGCTTTACCTGATTGGCGGTGTGAAGATGCCGGAAGGCTCTTCTCTGGCGCGTACCGACGCGGTGATCCGCAAAATGAGCGAAATCGGGATGAATACCGAAGGCGTGGACTATGCGGTCGCGTTTCCGGGGCTGAACGCGCTGCAGTTCACCAATACGCCGAATACCGGTACGGTGTTCTTTGGCCTGAAGCCGTTCGATCAGCGTAAACATTCCGCTGCGGAAATTAATGCGGAGATTAATGCGAAAATCGCGCAAATCCAGGAAGGCTTTGGCTTCTCCATTCTGCCGCCGCCGATTTTAGGGCTGGGTCAGGGGTCGGGCTATTCTCTGTATATTCAGGATCGCGGTGGTCTGGGCTATGGCGCGCTGCAAAACGCGGTGAACACCATGTCCGGTGCGATTATGCAGACCCCGGGAATGCATTTCCCGATCTCAACCTATCAGGCTAACGTTCCGCAGCTGGACGTCCAGGTTGACCGCGATAAGGCGAAAGCGCAGGGCGTGTCGCTGACCGATCTTTTCGGGACGCTGCAAACCTATCTGGGCTCGTCGTACGTCAATGACTTCAACCAGTTCGGACGAACCTGGCGCGTGATGGCGCAGGCCGACGGGCAGTTCCGCGACAGCGTGGAAGATATTGCGAATCTGCGCACCCGCAACAGCCAGGGCGAAATGGTGCCGATTGGCAGTATGGTGAAAATCACGACCACCTACGGGCCGGATCCGGTGATCCGTTACAACGGCTACCCGGCGGCGGACCTGATTGGCGATGCCGACCCGCGCGTGCTCTCATCTGCGCAGGCGATGACGCAGCTGGACGCGATGTCTAAGCAGATCCTGCCAAACGGGATGAACATTGAATGGACGGATCTGAGCTTCCAGCAGGCCACTCAGGGCAATACGGCGCTGATCGTCTTCCCGGTGGCGGTGCTGCTGGCGTTCCTGGTGCTGGCGGCGCTGTATGAAAGCTGGACGCTGCCGCTGGCGGTGATCCTCATCGTGCCGATGACAATGCTCTCCGCACTGTTTGGCGTCTGGCTGACCGGGGGCGATAACAACGTCTTCGTGCAGGTGGGGCTGGTGGTGCTGATGGGGCTGGCCTGTAAAAACGCCATTCTTATCGTGGAGTTTGCCCGCGAGCTTGAAATTCAGGGCAAAGGCATCATGGAGGCCGCGCTGGAGGCTTGCCGCCTGCGTTTACGCCCGATTGTGATGACCTCCATCGCCTTTATCGCCGGGACCATTCCACTGATCCTCGGTCACGGCGCTGGCGCAGAAGTGCGCGGCGTCACGGGGATCACGGTATTCTCCGGCATGCTTGGGGTGACGCTGTTTGGTCTGTTCCTGACGCCGGTGTTCTACGTGACGCTGCGTAAGTTCGTGACGCGCGGGAAAAAAGAGGAAAGGGACGTTCTGCCCGCATAAGGACGTTGCCGATAATAAAAAACCGCCTTCATAGTGAAGGCGGTTTTTTTTTCGCATCAGGTAAAACGTTATGACGTTTTTTGATACTGGGCAATGAGGTCGGGGAGTGGATCCCATCCGCTGCTGTCGGCGTTTTTCACCGCTTCCAGGGCGCTTGCCACGGTATGGCGGGCCAGTACTGCTAACGAAGCCTCTTCGGCTTCTTCAGAAATTGATTTGAAGTACCAGCAGGCGTTGGCGCTGACCACGCAGCGGGCCGGCACGTCAGGGCGGGATGCCCACAGCTTTTTATCTTCGATGACCGAAAGGTAGATGTCGCGCAGGGTGATCTCTTCCGGCGGGCGACCAAGATGAATGGAGCCGTTACGGCCAAGCGTTGAGACGATAATGCCGTCTCGCGTCAGCGGAACCATCAATTTGCGGATGAAGCTCGGGTTCGCTTCCAGACCGTAGGCCAGAATCGCACTCGTCGAACGTTCACCCAATTGCTCCGCCATCGCTACGCTGAGAACCATCTGCAAAGCTGTCGGGAAGCGGTAATCTAACATTTCTCTGTCCTGGGTTGCGGTGAATCTTGTTCTTTTTGGCACCGCAGAGGTGAATAAGCAATAAACAACAATATAACAAACACGGTAATTTTTTTGAAGCAATCTGCGGCATTTGCGATCAAACCCCCTGTTCTGCTTTAGCTAAACGTGCGGTTCGGGAAGTCCACCGTCACCAGAAGGCCACCTTCTGCAGAAGTTGTCAGGTTTACGCTGCTGTTGTGTTGCTGCGCCACCGCTTTAACGATGGCAAGCCCCAGCCCGCTGCCGCTCTGCACCTGATTGGGATCGCGGAAAAAGCGGTCGAACACGCGCTCCTGCAGCTCGACCGGAATACCCGGGCCCGCATCGGAGACGCGCAGCTGGACGACGCGATCGCCCGCCCGCACGTCGACCTGAATCCGCCCGCCCTCGGGGCTGTACTTCACCGCATTCTCAATGAGATTATCAATCAGCGACACCAGGCGTTCCCTGGCGCCGGGGATCCAGACTTCATCCTCGGCAAAGAATTCCAGCTCGATCCTGCGCGCAGACGCTAAGGGTTCCAGCTCGGCCATGCGCTCCTGGACGAGCGTCGTCAGCGGCACGGGCTCCATGACCGTATCAATACTCGCTTCACTGTGCATCATCAGCAGAAGCTGATTGACGAGACGCGCGGCGCGGCTGTTGCTGCGGATCACGCCGGCAAGCAGCTCCTGCTGGCTTTCGCTGATGACCCAGGACTGCAGCGCCTCCACGTTGATGCGCATCGCCGCGAGGGGCGTACGCAGCTCGTGTGCGGCATCCGCGATGAAAACCCGCTCCCTTTCCGCGCTTTCACGCACCCGGGCAAGGAAGTCATTGATCGCGTCCACCATCTGGCGAAGCTCTCTGTGCTTCGGTACGGCTTTTAAAGGAGAGAGATCGTCCGGCGTGCGTAACGTAATTTCATTGACCACCTTATTCCACGGACGCATCGCAATGCGGATGGAGAGCCATGCGGGAAACAGCAGAAAAGGGAAACAAACCAGAAGCGGCAGAATGTAGTATCCGCGCGAGTTCAGGTAGATAAAGAAGTTCCAGCCGCTGGCAGGGGTGAAAAGGGTTACCTCCACGTCGGAGTGGGGCGATTTCAGTGTTCGGCTGGTCCAGATGCGACCTTCACTTTGAACGTGCTCCATTTCGCCTTGTCGGGTATTTGTTATCCCCGCGGGTGCTCCGTCGGATGAAAAAATAACGTTATTATTTTTGCGAACGATGAGGTTAATCGACAGCAGGGGATCTTCCCCTCCGCCGTAACCTTCACGCAGCGCCTTGCTGAAGGCCTCCAGCACGGCGGTACGGTCCTGCGGGCGCCCGTCCATACGCTCAGCCAGGGTAAAAACGGTTTCGTACGTTTTGCTGCCCGTGATGATAGGAGGGCTACGCAGGTCCTCCCACAGAATGAAGGTTAAAAAAAGACACCACAGCAGGGTAAGCAGCAGCATCTGGGCGATGATAATTCGCCGTACCAGCGTCGGCCGCCTCAGGTGATACCAGACGTTTTGCATCACCCGGTCACCTTCTGTATTGAGACGGTATCAATAACGTACCCGACGCCCCGGACCGTTCGCACATAGCCGTCGCCGATTTTTCGCCGCAAATTGCCCATATGCACGTCGAGCGCATTGCTGAGATTCTCTTTGTTGCCGAATATCCTTTCTTCCAGAAACCGCCGGGTCAGCACGCGGTCCGCGCGCAGCATCAACGTCTCCAGCAGCGCGTATTCACTGGCCGTTAAATCGACATGGCGCGCGCTCACCGTCACGCGACGCGTCGGTATATGAAGAGAGAGCCCGCGAATTTCTATCGCCTCATTCTCAAAACCGTAGCTGCGCCGTGCAAGAGCCCTCACTCGCGCCAGCAGCTCGGCGAGAATAAAAGGTTTGACGAGATAGTCGTCCGCGCCGGCATCCAACCCCCGCAGGCGATCCTGCAATGTCCCTCGCGCCGTCAGGATGATGACCGGGATCCCCTTGAGCTGCTGACGCAAACGCGTCATCAGGCTCATGCCATCTCCGTCGGGCAGCCCGAGGTCGAGCAAAATAAGTTCCGGCACGCAGACGTCAAGCTGATGCAGCGCATCCTCTTTACGGCGAACCCATATGACGTCAAACCCTTGATCTGAGAGAGCGATACGTACGCCATTGCCGAGATCCAGGTCGTCTTCGATTAGTAGAATTTTCACATTGGTAACGGTATCAACCGTGAATGAAGAACATCTTAAGAAAAAAACGGTATCAGGAAATCAGCCTGGTTTACAGCACCTGCTTGCGCTTCAGCGTTTCTTCATTTTCGGCTCATAAGAACCTTAGGGTGAGTATTCAAAATGGGCGTTCTGGCGGTTAACCGCATGCATCGTCATCATTTGAATCCATAAGGACTTCCTTAATGAGAAACATCGAACTGCGTCATACGTTCCCTCATTTACTTTCGGGCCGCTGCCTGAAAACCATCGTGCCGGGCGTCGTTCTGGCGTTACTGGCTACGCCTGTGCTGGCGGAAGAACAGCGGCAGGGTAACGTCTTAACCCTGGGGGGCGGCGTGGACGTAGGGCCACGCTATTCGGGTTCAGATAAAACCCGCGTCTCAGCGGCTCAGGTAGTGGATTATTCCATGGAAAATGGCTTCTTCATCGGCACCACGCGAGGGATCGGTTACGGTAACAACATCGGCAACCTGGACTACAGCGCCGCGCTGAGCTATCGAATTGGCCGTAAGGAAAAAGACGTGAGCAGCGATTCGATCGGCACCGGCAGCGACGAGCTGCGAGGAATGGGGGAGATTAAAGGCTCGGCTATCGTGGTGCCCGGGCTTGAGTACAAGGTGACCGACTGGCTTCACCTGCAGCTGCAGGCTGAGGTACCGGTTTCTGAAAGAGACAACGGTGAAGCGGTACATTTTGGCATTTCCAGCCCGTTCTACACCTCACCAAAAAATGAGGTGGCGCTGGCGCTGACCGGCAGTTGGGGATCGGACAAGTATATGCAGACGTACTACGGGGTAAACGCCGCCCAATCGGCCGCATCGGGTTTTGCCCGACATGACGCCGGGGCCGGGATTTATGCCTGGTCGATGAACCTTGACTGGACCCACAAGCTCACCTCGCGCTGGAGCGTACTTGCCTCAGCGGGTGTGACGCAGCTGACGGGGGATGCAGCGGACAGCCCGATCGTGCAACGCAAAAAGTCACCCACGGGGGGTTTGAAGGTGACGTATAGTTTTTAGCTTGTGGTTTTGAGCGTGCACCAGCGGTAATTTAAGCCCCTCCGGTTGAGACGGTGGGGCGGTTTCCCTTACAGACAGTTACAGCACTGCACACATGGTTGACGGATTTATCTAAAGCTCCATTGGGCCGTGATGACAAAAACGGAGGGGATGATAATACCCACATCCATACCAAAATAAGACGTAAAATTATACTGAAATCCATGATATATGTAGGGAGAAAAACCTATCCCTGTTACTTTTTTAAAATCATGGTATGAACCATGGTCGCCACAATCATCGAAAGTATCAAAGAAAAATTCGCCTACATATCCATAGATTCCCTTAAAAACCCAACCGTTATTCCATCCAGCCCAGTCTCTTCTTACACCGGCGGCCAGACATCTGTCATTAAAGCTGTTTTTCATTGTGCCTAGCACAACACTATATTTCGACGTATCTGAGAATTTCCGCTCCACGGATATAAACTTGTTTTCAAAGTTCTCCGTGTATTGTCCGTGATTATTTGTCAGATGATAAACGTATGAGCCAGTGTTAATTGAATACAGATTTATTTCATCTGCAGAGCAATTCAATGTCGCCAGATAAAAACTTCCGCACCAAAGCCATGCGGGGTATCTTTTCAGGACTATCTGCTTATGTGGAATATTATCCATATTCGCTCGCTTTGGCTAACGTACTGAAATTTTAAAGGGGGATTTTCGACCTGCAGCTGCAAAAATTTTAGCATATATACGGAAACTTGAGATACTCACGTAATGGGGCGGGGGCAGAGATCGCCTTACAGAACATGTTCAGCAAACCATTTCGCCCACACGCTTACAATGCTCAAAATCCGCTTTTTTATGGCCCCTTAATTCATAGCCCCAGGTATAATGTCTGCTCAGATAAACGGCAAAGAGGATGTGATAAGATGCTGACATATATCACCATAGGTACAAATGACCTTCAGCGCTCCGTGGCGTTTTATGACGCTGTTTTTAACGTGCTTGGCTATTCACGTTTGCCTGCCTGGACAGAGAGCTGGGCAATGTGGGGAGATGAAAATAATCCGGATGAGGGATTCAGCTTCTGTATTTGCCCTCCTTTTGACGGGCATCCCGCAACGGCGGGAAACGGGACAATGTTCGCATTCCGAGCAGATAACGCGGACCTTGTCAGACGTTTCCATGCAGCAGGACTTCTTGCGGGAGGGAAAAATGAAGGCGCGCCAGGGACACGAACCGCGTACGGCCCCGATTTTTATGTTGCCTATCTTCGCGATCCTGACGGGAATAAGCTGGCATGTGTTTTTCAGCACTATTCGCCGGAAGCAGATGAAAATTTAAAGGAACAATAGTTACTCCATGGATGAAATTTTAGGATGTTTAGCGGTGACGAAATCAGCCGTGCAATAAAGTTATATCAATAAAGGTGTCTACCGCAAATTGTGAAAATAACGCTGTTGTTCCATAGTTGCTGAAGCAGTTTTGAGCGAGGAGTGGACGCTGGCCTTTCATACTCGCCGATCTGTCTGACGTATGTATCATAGATTCATAGGCTCATGACTATAGTTTTCTCGACTCTATGACATCGCTATTCCAGACGATATGAGAGAAGGTGAGATTGCCAGCGTGCAGCACTGCAGCGTCCGGCCAGGCCAACCCCGGCTAAGGGGTAGTTTATGAACTATGTTTAATATCCGTCAGAATAGTACGATGGCTGTAGTTTATCAGGAACTGAGAGTCGGCGGCCTCAGTCCGGAGCATTTGAAAGCCAGAACCTCACTGAGAAGTGTGCCAGCATGACGTGGCAAATATCCCTGTCCGGAGAAGAATGTGTTCGGAAAACTATTGTTAAACTACATGCCAGGTTTACAAAATTTGTTAGCCTACGATAAAAGCTGGCTAAAACATGATGTTAAAGCCGGGTTATCCGTTGCGGCTGTAGCGCTACCCGTTGCGATTGCTTACGCTGAGCTGGCGGGTGTTGGGGCAATTGTAGGGCTCTATTCCTGCGTTTTACCAATGATAGCTTACGCACTGTTTGGCTCTTCACGCCAGCTTATTGTGGGCCCAGATGCAACGACATGCGCGGTGATTGCGGCCGTCGTGTTTCCGCTTTCTGCGGGGAATCCCGAACTGCACTGGCAGCTGACAATTATCATGACATTGATGATGGGCGGGTGGTGCCTGCTGGCCAGTAAATTCCGCCTGGGCGCACTTGCCGATCTGCTTTCTCATCCCATTCTTACCGGCCTGCTTAACGGCGTAGCGGTGACGATTATTGTCGGGCAACTAGGCAAGGTGTTGGGGATTAAGCTTGATGAGGCGCAGGTTATTGAAAAAATAATCGCCTTGCCAGGCCGACTTTCAGATAGCCATTTATTAACCGTAGGGATATCCCTTTTTACGTTAATTATTTTAATGGCGATTAAAACGTATCGCAGCCAGTGGCCAGCACCTTTAATTGCTATTGTGATAACAACGGCGCTGGTATGGGTGACCTCTGCGCAACAGTATGGAATTGCCACGATTGGGGGAGAAGGCTTCCAGCCAGGTTTACCCGTCGTTAACTGGGGGGCGTTCCAGCCAGGTCCGATGCGTGATTTAGTGATCCCGGCGCTGAACCTGGCGTTGGTCAGTTTTGTCAGCCTGATGCTGACCGCCCGCAGTTTCGCCGCGAAAAATGGCTATGAAATTAATGCTGATGCAGAGTTCCGCGCGCTGGGTATTGCGAACATTATGTCGGGGTTATCTCAGGGGTTTGCTATCAGTGGCGCCGATTCCCGGACCGCAGTTAATGATTCGGTTGGGGGGAAAAGCCAGCTGGTTTCGGTGGTCGCAGCCTTGATCATTGGTATCGTCGTGGTGTTTTTCACTCAGCCATTACAATACATTCCGGTATCTGCGTTAGGTATAGTTCTAATGTATGCCTCGTGGTCATTAATCGATTTACGTGGATTATGGAACCTGAGGCGCAGAAATAAGCAGGCATTTCGTCTGGCCTTCTTCACGTTTGGCTGCGTTTTAATTATCGGCGTTATCCAGGGGATTGGCCTTGCGGTGTTGCTTGGCCTGTTACAGTTCCTTCGTACAGTGTTTCGTCCCTCTGAGCACTTACTGGGCACTGACGACGATGGAATGATTCACTCATTAGGAAATACGAACGATATTAAAATGGTCCCGGGCGTACTGATGTATCGATTTAACTCACCGTTGACCTATTTTAACGTGGCTTATTTTAAACGCCGGGTATTAAACCTGGTTGATGGGGCAGCCTTACAGCCTAAATGGGTGGTCATTGATGCCGTTGCCTGCTTCACCTATTCAGACATCAGCGTTCTGGCAACCATTAATGAGTTAAAGCGCGATCTGAAAGGTCGACAAATTAAGTTAATCCTTGCGGGCAGGAAAACAGAGTTAACCCGCTGGTTTAAAGAGAGTCGACCAACAATGAATGATGATGACATGATTCTGGCACCAGACCTCTACCTGGCACTTCGGTTCATTCAAAGTAAAGAGAGCGCGAGTGAATCAGGAGGAGAGGTTTAAACCATCCTGGCTTGCCCGCCATCCGCGAGCAAGCCACACCCCTTAGCGATACAGCGTCTTTTCCGCAACCGGAATAAGCAGCCTCGATCGCCAGTCCGTGAGCGTCAGCTGCGCGAGCTTACCCAGCGCGGTATAAAACGGATGCCTGGCGTTGTCGACAAACACGGACAGGAAGCGGGTGCTCCACGGCAGCAGGTGCCACGCCAGAAGCCGATCGCACTCAGCATCGCGACCATTCTCGGCCAGCCACGCTGCCAGCAGCAGCAATGTCCCAAAGTGGTCTTCCGGTTCGTTCTGCTGCATCTCAAACGCGATATTGTTCTCCCGCATCCACTGACGCAGGGCGAGGGTCGAGTCGCCGAACAGCACGGATTCGCGGTCGAGCCAGACGGAGCCCCACGGTGGAGCGGGCAGGGCGTAAGGGCCAATAAACAGCCGTTGCCACGCGTCCGTCAGCGGCTCGTCGGCAGGCGAGGCAAAGGATTCGGCAATGGGCTGCAGCGTTTCCGGCGGCAGAGGCCAGTCCTGAACCCAGTCGCCCGCGGTTAGGGCCTGAACTAGCGGAGCAGCCTGCTCGCTGTCGGGTGCAAAATAAAACAGCGCGCCCAGTACGCGGGCGCTAAACGCGAACGATTCACGCTGTGAGACGTCTTTCATTACATCTTCCTTGCTCGCGCGGATTTCGCCCGCGCGACTGTGTTAAACCAATTTATAGACCATAGAATAAACCACGGTCATGCGCTTCACTTTCTAGACCTTCTCGATCTGCACCAGATTGGTGTGCTGCGGGTTGCCTTTTGCCAGCGGCGACGGGCGGTGCGTGGTCAGCGTGTTGATGCATGAGCCGTGGTCGATACGATCGCCGTTCATGTTGGCGTCGTGCCAGGCACCCTGGCCCATGGCGCTCACTCCGGGCATGATGCGCGGCGTGACTTTCGCTTCAATTCTCACCTCACCGCGATCGTTAAAGACGCGCACTGTATCCCCGTTCTTAATACCGCGTTTTTCGGCATCAACAGGATTAAGCCAGACCTCCTGGCGGCAGGCCGCTTTAAGCACGTCGACGTTACCGTAGCTTGAGTGGGTACGGGCTTTGAAGTGGAAGCCAAACAGCTGCAGCGGGAACCGCGCGCGCTCGGGCGCATCCCAGCCGTCAAAGGTCGAGGCGTAGACGGGCAGAGGACTGATGGTCTCATCTTTTTCAAGCTCCCAGGTGGCCGCAATCTCCGCCAGCTTGCTGGAGTAAATCTCAATCTTGCCCGAAGGCGTTTTCAGCGGATTGGCATTCGGGTTTTCGCGGAACTTTTTATAGGCCACAAAGTGTCCGTTCGGATCTTTACGCTTGTAAATGCCCATTTTTTTCAGTTCGTCATAGGACGGCAGCTGAGGGTCTTTTTCGAGCATTTTGGCATACAGATACTGCAGCCACTGCTCCTGCGTGCGTCCTTCCGTAAATTTCTGATGGATATCCGGCCCGAGGCGTTTCGCCACTTCGCTCATGATCCAGTAGATGGGCTTGCGCTCAAACTTCGGCGCAGTCACGGGCTGGAGGAAAATCAGGTAGCCCATATTGCCCGCATAATCGTTAGGAATGATGTCTTCCTGCTCGACGGTCATCAGGTCCGGCAAGATGATATCGGCGTATTTCGCGGACGACGTCATGAAGTTATCGATGACCACAACCATCTCGCACTTGCTTTCATCTTGCAGGATATCGTGGGTTTTATTGATATCGGAGTGCTGGTTGATGATGGTATTGCCCGCGTAGTTCCATATGAACTTAATCGGCACGTCCAGCTTATCCTTTCCTCGTACGCCGTCGCGCAGGGCGGTCATTTCCGGCCCGCGGGCGATGGCGTCCGTCCAGCTGAAGCAGGAGATTTGCGTTTTGACCGGGTTATCCGGCAGCGGCATACGTTCAATGGTGATGGTGTAGGTCGACTCTCGCGCGCCGCTGTTCCCGCCGTTGATCCCCACGTTTCCGGTGAGGATCGGCAGCATCGCGATGGCGCGCGAGGTCAGCTCGCCGTTCGCCTGACGCTGGGGTCCCCAGCCCTGACAGATATAGGCCGGCTTCGCGGAGCCAATTTCCCGGGCAAGCTTAATGATGCGTTCTGCGGGAATGCCGGTGATGCGTGAGGCCCACTCCGGCGTTTTAGCCATGTGGTCATCGCCCTGGCCGAGAATATACGCTTTGTAGTGACCGTTAGCGGGCGCGCTTTCCGGCAGCGTTTTTTCGTCGTAGCCAACGCAGTATTTGTCCAGGAACGGCTGGTCGACCAGATTTTCGTCGATTAATACCCAGGCAATACCCGCCACCAGCGCGGCATCGGTTCCAGGACGGATCGGGATCCATTCATCTTCGCGTCCGGCTGCCGTGTCGGTGTAGCGCGGGTCGATAACAATCATGCGCGCGTTGGACCGCTCGCGGGCCTGCTCAAGATAGTACGTAATCCCGCCGCCGCTCATGCGCGTTTCCGCCGGGTTATTGCCGAACATCACCACCAGTTTAGTGTTTTCGATATCCGAGGTGCTGTTGCCGTCGTTGCTGCCATAGGTGTAGGGCATCGCGCAGGCAATTTGCGCCGTGCTGTAGGTGCCGTAGTGGCTCAGGAAACCGCCGTAGCAGTTCATCAGGCGCGCCACCAGCGAAGCGTAAGGGGAAGAGCGGGTGATATTGCCGCCGACAATTCCGGAAGAGTAGTTGATATACACCGCTTCGTTGCCGTATTTGGCCACCACGTCTTTCAGGCTGGCGGTGATAGTGTCGAGCGCTTCATCCCACGTGATGCGTTCAAACCTGCCTTCGCCGCGTTTGCCCACGCGCTTCATCGGGTAGTTCAGACGGTCAGGGTGATTGATGCGGCGGCGGATTGAACGTCCGCGCAGGCAGGCACGCACCTGGTGATCGCCATATACATCCTCGCCGGTGTTGTCCGTTTCGACCCAGTACACTTCGTTGTCGCGCACGTGCAGACGCAGCGCACAGCGGCTGCCGCAGTTGACAGAGCAGGCGCCCCACACGACGGTATCTTCAGGGGGCTGGACGGCGCCCTTCACCGCGGCTGCAGCGCTTTTAAGACCAAATGGAAGCGAGATCCCACCAGCGGCAAGCGCCAGAGAACCTATCGCCGTAGATTTCACGAGAGTTCGACGGCTAATTCCGCCGTGATGTTCAGCATCGGACATGGCTCACCCCATCATTATAATTGCGTATTATTTTTCCCGAAATGATATCCGGGCTAATGATGGGGTGAGTGTCACTAATTTGGGGAGACTAAATATTAATCCTTATCAAATCAAAGTGGATTGAAGCTCAATTACTGAGGTTCAGCTGCCGCACCGCTGCCTGTGCGGGTGTACAAAATCTTAAACGTGTCGTTAGCGCAGTGGCCTACCACCTGCGTGCCCGGCTGGTCGGCCTGGTCGTTTGGCACGATATTCAGCGTAAAACCTGACTCAGGCACGCCGTTGTTGACGATCTTCTGCTGAATGTCGCTTTTCACTCGCTCGCAGGAATCCGGTGCCGCCAGCGCGGCCGTCGAGGCACTCATTAACAGCAGGGCGGTAATCCAGGGTAACCGTTTCATCTGTAGCTCCTTTTCTCTGTGTGTTAAGTTAGTGTAGCAGGGGAGGCGTAAGTCTATGTTTTTATCTGTAATTTTCTGATTAATCTTAATGCTGCCACGCGTAGCTGGCTCCCTCGCGCGGCGAGCCGCTATCATGTAATCGAACGAGAATGCTCTGGTGAGACATTCTCAAATATTTCATCAAAAAAACGATGAAACGCATTAAAGCACTCAGCAATCATCTGGCTGGCTTTATTTCTTTCCTCTTCCGTTAAATACAGGGTATCTACAATCTCATCCTCGCTCCCCATTGAATGTCCAGTCTCATGACTCAAATGTAAATGACCGCAGTATTCCAGCTGTTTATCCGTGCCCTTTGTTATGGATGCCAACGTATCAAATGTCGCATTGCCGGTTGCCTCCATGACTTCAATTACGATTAAACGCATTTTGGCGCTTTGATTGTGAAGGGTCTGAATTAAATGGTAAGTCAGCTTTCGGCTGTTAATCAGGTTATCAGACCACAGAAAGCTCAGGTGTTCTGTGAGGCTAGCGGCGGAATTTTGCCCGCTGGTCTGCAGATCGTTTAGAAACCAGGGCCAGTGTTCGGCATCCTCCCTCGCATGGGTATTCACTGCCCGTTCCAGCGCATTGGCGGGCGTCGCAAACGGCAAAATATATTTATTAATATCGGCAAAGCTCATGACAAAATGTGAAATATAGGGTAAAAACCTCAGGCGCTCATCAAGAGATAATGTATCGTCATTGAGATAATTAAATAACGGATGATTCAGGAAGTTCATTTTGTGATATTCAATCTCTTTTGAAATGCCCGTCATAATATATCCTTTAGCGTTGACCGTTCCCCATAAAATATAGCCTGGTTTCCCGTCTGCGTGGGCGAAGCCGGTTTTCTCCACGTTCAGATGATTCGTTTTCACTATCGCGTAAGCCGCTGTATTTGCTAATATGATTGGGAATAATCTCCCTGTACGGAAATGAATGTGAAGATATACGCAGCGATAACGCTACTGGCAGCAACACTGGTGGGGTGCGACAACAGCTCCGCGCCGCTGTCGTTTACGCCCGAGATGGCGAGTTTTTCAAACGAGTTTGATTTTGACCCGCTGCGCGGCCCGGTCAAAGACTTTACCCAGACGCTGTTCAACGAGAAGGGCGAAGTGTCCAAACGGGTCACCGGCACCGTCTCGTCGGAAGGGTGTTTCGATACGCTGGAGCTGCACGACCTGGAGGCCAACACCGGCGTGGCGCTGGTGCTGGATGCCAATTACTATCTTGACGCTGAAACCCAGCAGCGCAAAGTGAAGCTGCAGGGGAAATGCCAGCTGGCCGAACTGCCGTCAGCCGGGATAACGTGGGATACCGACGACAACGGTTTTGTGGTGGCGGCGCACGGCAAAGAGATGGAAGTGAAGTATCGCTACGACGCGGATGGCTACCCGCTGGGCAAAACCACCGTTTCCGGGGATCAGCACCTGTCCGTTCAGTCGACGCCGTCTAAAGATCTTCGCAAAAGAATGGATTACTCGGCCGTGAGCATGTTGAACGACAAGCCGCTGGGCAACGTGAAGCAGAGCTGCGATTACGACCGCCACAATAACCCGGTGAGCTGCGATTTGACCATCACGGACGACAGCGTCAAACCCGCCGTTGAGCGCAAGTACACCATCAAAAATACGATTGAATACTACTGAGAATAAAACCGCGCAGGTTACTGCGCGGTCGGTTTCAGCAGGCTGGCGCCAGACGGTTTATGTCCGGCCAGGTGCTGATGCTGGAAAATGCACATGCGAATGGTATTGCGGTATTCACCGTTAATAAAGAACTCGTGAATCAGCTCGCCTTCCACCATAAAGCCCAGCTTGCGATAGATATGGATCGCTTTCTCGTTCTCTTTATCCACAATCAGGTAAAGCTTGTAGAGATTCAGAACGTTGAATCCGTAATCCATTGCCAGCTTAGCCGCCCGTGACGCAAGGCCTTTTCCCTGATGCTCAGGGGAGATGATGATCTGGAACTCCGCCCGACGGTGAACGTGGTTGATCTCAACCAGCTCCACCAGCCCGGCTTTTTCACCTTCACACTCCACCACAAAACGACGTTCACTCTGATCGTGAATGTGTTTATCGTAGAGATCGGACAGCTCGACAAACGCCTCGTAAGGCTCTTCGAACCAGTAGCGCATCACGCTGGCATTGTTGTCGAGCTGGTGCACAAAGCGCAGGTCTTCACGCTCCAGCGGACGGAGTTTGACGTCGCAGGACACCGACATTACGGGGCTACCGTGCGGCCAGTGCGGCGATCCAGGCAGCGCAGGGTGTTTGGCTCCCAGTATGCATTGACGTTTGCACTTTGCTGACACTTATCGCGTGCGTCAAAAGCAACATCTTCTTTGTCCCACTCTTTTTCGGCACGTTTGTTGACCTTCTGGCGAAGGCTACGGGTGTCATTCCATTGTTCTTTGTCCATAGCGGCGTTCTGGCGGCTTTGCGCGCTGTCACCAGACTCAATAATGAGCTTGCTGGTTTCCGCTGTCGCAGAGGCGGCAAAGGCGAACGATGACAGCGCCAGCAGGGCTGTCAGACAAAGGCGTTTGCTTAATGTGGTCATAGCGTTTCCTTTTAAATGGGTGCAGGTAATCAGGTTACCCCGTACAGATTCTACACTAATGCGAAATGACGGCATACCCGCGGGGCAAGTATGGAAAAGTAAAGGGCATCATCAGGTATGATGGTTAAATAAATCCTCACCTGACGTGAAATATGCTTAAAACGACGCTGCTTTTTTTTGCCACCGCGCTATGCGAAATCATCGGCTGCTTCCTGCCCTGGCTCTGGCTGAAGAAGGGGGGAAGCGCACTGCTGCTGATCCCTGCGGGCGTCGCGCTTGCCCTGTTTGTCTGGCTGCTAACGCTGCATCCGGCGGCCAGTGGTCGCGTTTACGCGGCTTACGGTGGTGTTTATGTGTGTACAGCGCTGCTGTGGTTGCGCGTCGTGGACGGGGTCAAACTCAGCGCATACGACTGGGCCGGGGCGCTGATTGCCCTGTGCGGTATGCTGATTATTGTGGTGGGATGGGGGCGCGCCTGAGCCCCCGGTTTTTGTGATCGCTAGCTGATTTCGCGATCTTTATACTTGTATGGTAGTAGTGTAGTTGCGTAAATTTCCAGCATCACAACGAGCGATGTAAGGAAAAGAATTATGAAGATTGTCGCGGCTGACGTGTTTGTTACCTGCCCGGGGCGGAACTTTGTCACCCTTAAAATCACCACCGATGAGGGGCTTGTCGGTCTTGGTGACGCTACGCTAAACGGACGCGAGCTCTCCGTGGCCTCATACCTGAAGGATCACCTTTGCCCGCAGCTGACTGGCCGCGATGCGCACCGCATCGAAGACATCTGGCAGTTTTTCTATAAAGGCGCCTACTGGCGTCGCGGCCCGGTTACCATGTCGGCCATCTCCGCCGTAGATATGGCGCTGTGGGATATCAAAGCCAAAGCGGCCAACATGCCGCTCTACCAGCTGCTGGGCGGCGCCTCCCGGGAAGGAGTGATGGTCTATTGCCATACCACCGGCCATACCATTGACGACGTGCTGGAAGATTACGCTCGCCATAAAGAGATGGGCTTCAAGGCGATCCGCGTGCAGTGCGGCGTGCCGGGCATGAAAACCACCTACGGCATGGCCAAAGGGAAGGGGCTGGCCTACGAGCCTGCGACCAAAGGCGACTGGCCGGAAGAACAGCTCTGGTCCACCGAAAAATACCTCGATTTCACGCCGAAGCTGTTCGACGCGGTGCGCAGTAAATTCGGGTTCAATGAGCATCTCCTGCACGACATGCACCACCGCCTGACGCCCATTGAAGCGGCGCGCTTCGGCAAGAGCATCGAGGAATTCCGCATGTTTTGGATGGAAGACCCAACGCCTGCGGAAAACCAGGCTTGCTTCCGACTGATCCGCCAGCACACCGTCACGCCGATTGCCGTGGGGGAAGTGTTTAACAGCATCTGGGACTGCAAGCAGCTCATCGAAGAGCAGCTCATCGACTATATCCGCACCACCATTACCCACGCGGGCGGGATCACCGGGATGCGTCGCATCGCGGACTTCGCCTCGCTCTACCAGGTGCGTACCGGTTCGCACGGTCCGTCTGATCTCTCGCCCGTGTGCCACGCCGCCGCGCTGCATTTCGACCTGTGGGTGCCGAACTTTGGCGTGCAGGAATTTATGGGCTACTCCGAACAGATGCTGGAGGTCTTCCCGCACAGCTGGCGCTTTGATAACGGCTATATGCATCCTGGGGATAAGCCGGGGCTGGGCATCGAGTTTGATGAAAAGCTGGCGGCGAAATACCCGTACGATCCGGCCTATCTGCCGGTGGCCCGTCTCGAAGACGGCACGCTGTGGAACTGGTAAGCGAGGAGAGAACGATGAAAAGCGTAGTGATTCAGCAGCCGAACGAACTGGTGATTGAAGAGCGGCCACGCCCGGAACCAGGCGCAGGCGAAGTGCGCGTCAAGATTAAACTGGCCGGGATTTGCGGTTCAGACAGCCACATCTACCGCGGGCATAACCCGTTTGCTAAGTACCCACGCGTCATTGGCCACGAGTTTTTTGGCGCGATCGACGCCGTGGGTGAGGGCGTTGATGCTGCCCGCCTGGGCCAGCGCGTCTCGGTTGACCCGGTGATCAGCTGCGGGCACTGCTACCCGTGCTCGGTGGGAAAACCGAACGTCTGTACCTCGCTGGTGGTGCTGGGCGTTCACCGTGACGGCGGCTTCAGCGAATATGCGGCAGTACCTGCACAAAATGCCTGGCCCATTCCGGATGACATTCCTGATAAACACGCCGTTATGGTGGAGCCCTTCACCATCGCCGCCAACGTGACGGGGCAGGCCAGTCCCACCGGGCAGGACGTCGCGCTGATTTACGGCGCAGGCCCGATGGGGCTGGTCACCGTGCAGGCGCTGAAAGGCGTCTATCAGGTGAAGCAGGTTATCGTGGTTGACCGCATAGACGAGCGCCTGGCGATGGCCCGGCGCAGCGGCGCGGATTGGGTCTTTAATAACGGCGAGCAGTCGCTGCAGGCCGCGCTGGACGAAAAGGGCATCAAACCGACGTTAATCATTGATGCCGCCTGCCATCCAGCTATTTTGCAGGAAGCGATAACCCTGGCCTCTCCGGCGGCGCGCATCGTGCTGATGGGCTTTTCCAGCGAGCCGAGCCAGATTGTTCAGCAGGGCATCACCGGCAAAGAGCTGGCGATATTCTCCTCCCGCCTCAATGCCAATAAATTCCCGGTCGTCATCGACTGGCTGAAGAAAGGGCTGATCGACCCGGAAAAACTGATCACCCATACCTTTGACTATCACCATGTAACAGACGCCATCGAACTGTTTGAAAAAGACCAGCGGCAGTGCTGCAAAGTCTTACTGACGTTCGGTCAATAATTAAATACGCGGTTAAGAGCCTGCGCAGACAGGCTCTGGTGGTACGCATCTTACCTTTCAGAGATAGCCATTATGACGCAAGCACAACCTCAAAGAACCACCTCCGATCTGGTGAAAGCCGCCGTTTCCGGCTGGCTGGGCACCGCTCTGGAGTTTATGGACTTTCAGCTTTACTCGCTGGGGGCCGCCCTGGTCTTTCATGAGATCTTCTTCCCCGAACAGTCTGCCGCGATGGCGCTGATTCTGGCGATGGGGACCTACGGCGCAGGCTATATCGCACGCATTGTCGGCGCCTTTATCTTCGGCAGAATGGGCGACAGCATTGGTCGTAAGAAGGTGCTGTTCATCACCATCACCATGATGGGGATCTGCACCACGCTGATTGGCGTCCTGCCGACCTACGCGCAGATCGGGATTTTTGCCCCGGTTCTGCTGGTGACGCTGCGCATCATTCAGGGCCTGGGCGCTGGGGCTGAGATCTCCGGGGCGGGGACCATGCTGGCGGAGTACGCGCCGAAAGGGAAACGCGGCATCATCTCCTCGCTGGTGGCGATGGGCACGAACTGCGGAACGCTCAGCGCCACGGCGATCTGGGCAGTGATGTTCTTTGCTCTCGATCGTGAAGAGCTGATTGCCTGGGGCTGGCGCGTGCCGTTCCTCGCCAGCGTCGTGGTGATGATCTTCGCCATCTGGCTGCGTATGAATCTCAAGGAGAGCCCGGTCTTTGAGAAAGTAAACGATGCACAAAGCGTGCAGCCGGATACCTCGCTGGGTTCCATGGTGAAGAACAAATCCTTCTGGCTGGCGACCGGCCTGCGGTTTGGTCAGGCGGGTAATTCGGGTCTGATCCAGACGTTCCTTGCCGGGTATCTGGTCCAGACGCTGCTGTTCGATAAGGCCATCCCGACCGATGCGCTGATGATCAGCTCCATTCTCGGGTTTATCTCCATCCCGCTGCTGGGCTGGCTTTCCGATAAAGTGGGGCGCCGTCTGCCGTATATTATCCTCAACATCTCCGCCATTCTGCTCGCCTACCCGATGCTGTCGATCATCGTCGATAAGAGCTATGCGCCGGGGACGATCATGCTCTCTATCATCGTTATCCATAACTTCGCCGTGCTGGGGCTCTTCGCGCTGGAAAATATCACTATGGCGGAGATGTTTGGCTCGCGAAATCGCTTTACGCGTATGGCCATCTCCAAAGAGGCGGGCGGTCTGGTGGCGGTGGGCTTTGGTCCGGTGCTGGCAGGGATCTTCTGCAATATGACCGGCTCCTGGTGGCCCATTGTTGCCATGCTGGTGGCCTATTCCGCGATTGGACTGGTCTCGGCGATCCTGATGCCGGAAGTGCGCGACCGTGATTTGAGCGCGGCGCATGACGCAGCCGAGTCTGCGCCAGAAGAGAGTGTGGGTTACGGCGCTGTCTCTTCGCGACGCTAGTGGTTTACAGCCTGCGTGACCTGTCACACAACTTTATTTTTATGTCACACCAGATGAGCAAAAGTTAATATATATCAAAAAATCAAACGGCAGTATCGGTATGGTTGATGGCAGTTCTCTTTTTACTCCAGCTGCCATTCTAGTTGGTGTAGTCAGCAGGCGCTGCCGCTTCAGAAAGAGCGGCAGCGATCCACAGCTTTCTAATTAACGAGTCTTAATCATGGAAAACACGTTATTACAGGCCAACGCGACGCTGCCTCAGTACGATCGCGACAGCCTCAAAGCACGCATTGTACATTTAGGCTTCGGCGCATTTCACCGGGCGCACCAGGCGGTGTACGCCGACATCCTTGCCGCTGAACACGGCAGCGACTGGGGCTACTGTGAAGTTAACCTGATTGGCGGCGAGCAGCAGATTGCCGATCTGAAGGCCCAGGATAATCTCTATACCGTGGCGGAGATGTCTGCCGATGCGTGGACTTCCCGCGTAGTTGGCGTAGTCAAAAAGGCGCTGCATGCGCAGGTTGACGGGCTGGAAACGGTGCTGGCGGCGATGTGCGAACCGCAGGTGGCGATTGTCTCGCTGACCATCACCGAGAAAGGGTACTGTCACTCACCGGCGACCGGGCAACTGATGCTCGATCATCCGTTTATCGTCGCAGACCTGCAAAACCCGCACCAGCCAAAATCCGCGCCGGGTGTCGTCGTGGAAGCGCTCGCGCGCCGTAAGGCGGCGGGTCTGCCGGCGTTTAGCGTGATGTCCTGCGACAACATGCCAGAGAACGGTCACGTGATGCGCAATGTCACCTGCGCGTACGCCCGAGCGGTAAACGGTGAACTGGCGGACTGGATTGAATCCCACGTCACCTTCCCGTCAACTATGGTGGATCGCATCGTGCCCGCGGTCACTCCCGATACGCTGGATAAAATCGAACGGCTGACCGGCGTGCGCGATCCGGCGGCGGTGGCCTGTGAACCGTTCCGTCAGTGGGTGATCGAAGATAACTTTGTGGCGGGTCGTCCTGCGTGGGAAAAAGCCGGAGCCGAGCTGGTGTCGGACGTGATCCCTTTTGAAGAGATGAAGCTGCGCATGCTCAACGGCAGCCACTCGTTCCTGGCGTACCTGGGTTATCTGGCGGGCTATCAGCATATCAACGACTGCATGGAAGATAAGAATTACCGTCTTGCCGCGCACGCGCTGATGCTCAACGAGCAGGCGCCCACGCTGAAGGTCAAAGGCGTCGATTTAGGGCGCTATGCCGATCTCCTGATTGCCCGCTACAGTAACCCGGCCCTGCGCCATCGGACCTGGCAAATTGCGATGGACGGCAGCCAGAAGCTTCCGCAGCGCATGCTGGATTCCGTGCGCTGGCACCTGGTGCATCAGAAGCCTTTCCCGCTGCTTGCGCTGGGCGTGGCAGGCTGGATGCGCTATGTCGGCGGCGTGGACGAGCAGGGTAACGCGATTGACGTAAGCGACCCGCAGCTGGCGGTGATTCAGGCGGCGGTGAAGGGCAGTGCGGAAGGGGAAAGCCGGGTCAGGGCGCTTCTCGGCATTGAAGCCATCTTTGGCAAGGAGTTACCGCGTGAAGCCGTCTTTGTTGATGCGGTGATGAAGGCCTACCTGACGCTGCTGCAAAAGGGAGCGAAAGCGACCGTGGAGCAGTACGTGTCTCAACGGTAATTCAGCACATGCCGCCGTTCGCGGCGGCATGTCCGCGCACCGCTTAGTGCATACCCAGGCGAATCAGCTCAATCGGTTCGAACTTACCTTCGCATCCTTCCACTTCAACCGTTTTGCTGCGGCGCACCTGCGCGGCATCCAGCCCGTCGCTGTGGATTGCTTTAATCACGCCAGTTTTGCCCGTGCCGCTAATCATGACGCGGCTGCCGGTGGTGATTGCATTGCGGTTACGGTCGTATGTCATCATGGTATTTTCTCCTCTCTAACCTGTTCGTTACGGCGTTATTCCAGGGTTGCCGTTCACGGAGCATATAAATACGCCTGTCTGCATCACATGTTTTTGTTTTTGATCAAACTCACACTTTTTTCTTTATTGTGTCGGGCGCTGACGGTTCACTACAGCAATTTACAAAGCAGACCGTTATTTTCATTAGCTGATAGTTTCAGCAGGGAAGCGTTGAGGGTTGGTTTATATTCCTGATGCCATTCTGGGTACAGGAAATAACCCTTTCATCGGAATAAGGAGTCAGGCTTATGTATAAGAAGATTTTGATGCCTGTTGATGTGTTTGAAATGGATTTGAGCGACAAAGCGGTTCGCCACGCGGCAAACCTTGCGAAGGCTGAGGGCGCCTCGATTACCCTGGTCAATATTCTGCCGGCCAGCAGCCGATCCCTGCTGCGTGGATTTAACGCCGATATTAAAAAGTTCGAAGAGTATATGACGGAGGAATCCGGTAAGAAAATGAACGCGTTAAAAAGACTTTTCGATATTTCGCCGGAGAAAATTGACAGCCTTGTTCGCTTTGGCAACGTCCGCGATGAAATTATCAGACTGAGCAAAGAAGGGGAATATGACGCGATCGTCATCGGGTCGAAAAATCCGGGCATCAGCACCCATCTGCTGGGGTCAAATGCGGAATCTATCCTGCGCTACGCCACTATTCCGGTGTTAGTCGTTCGCTAAACCCATCGCCGCGTCCGAAAGGGGCGGCGAATATTACTCTTCGCTAAACCACTCGCTATTTTCCTGACGAATCAGCTGCACGGATTCGCTAATTTCCTGCAGATGCAGCGTCATCGCTTTTTCCACGCCGTCCGGGTCGCGTTTTTCCAGCGCGCTGAAAATATCATGATGCTGTCGGAGCAGCATTTCCGGCGGGGAGACGTGATCGAGGCTCATGTAGCGCACGCGGTCGATGGTGGCCTTGATGTTTTCGATGGTGTCCCAGGCAAGCTGGCAATCCGCAATCTGCGCCAGTTTCTGATGGAATTCATCATCAAGCTGGAAGAAATCATTCAGCTGCTTACGGTCAATCGCAATTCGCTGCTGATGCAGGTTTTGCTCCAGCAGATAACACTGGTTGTCGTTGATGAGCGTTGCGGCACGACGCGCCACCGCGCATTCAATGGCCTGGCGAACAAAACAGCCGTTGCGCACCTGAGAGAGAGAAATTTTGTTCACGTAGCTGCCGCGCTGCGGGCGGATCTGAATTAGACCGTTTTCTGCAAGCTTAATAAACGCTTCACGCACCGGCTGACGGGAAACGTCAAAACGCACGGACACCTCTTTTTCAGAAAGCGGCGTTCCTGGTGGGATCAGGCAATGGACAATATCACGTCGCAAAATGCGATAGATTTGCTGGTTTACGGGCTGGGTGGGGTTGAGTTGCGATTCAGCGGCCATGAGTTGTCATTTCTCAGAGAGTTAGCCTGAACATACTACCATTCTTTTATAGACCAAAACAGACCCGGCCCGCAGGCCGGGAAGGGCAGATTTAGCCACGATGGACGCTAAGTCCGGCAAAACTTTGGCTGACCGGCATCATTTCTACGGTATTGATGTTGACGTGTTTTGGCAGCGTCGCCACCCACCAGACCGTTTCGGTGACATCTTCCGGCGTCAGGGCGTTAGCGTTTTCGTAGGTTTTGTCTGCTTTCGCGTCATCGCCCTTGAAGCGCACGTTGGAAAACTCGGTGCCGCCCACGAGGCCCGGCTCGATGTCGGTGACGCGAATGGCGGTGCCGTGCAGATCGGTCCGCAGGTTAAGGCTGAACTGGCGCACAAACGCTTTCGTCGCGCCGTAGACGTTGCCGCCCGCATAAGGCCAGCTTCCGGCGGTGGAGCCGATATTGATAATGTGGCCGCGATTACGTTCAACCATGCCCGGCAGCACCGCGCGGGTCATATAGACCAGCCCTTTATTGTTGGTGTCGATCATGTTTTCCCAGTCTTCAACGCTGGCTTTGTGCGCGGGCTCCATGCCCAGCGCCAGACCGGCATTGTTGACCAGCACGTCGATGGCGCGCCACTCGGCGGGCAGGTTAGCAATCATCTCTTCAATCGCCGCGCGGTTACGCACGTCCAGCTGCGCGGTCAGGATGCTGTCGCCTAATTCGTCCTTCAGCTCCTGCAGACGTTCCTGACGACGGCCGGTCGCAATAACCTTGTGTCCGTTGGCGACGAAGCGACGCGTGATGCTTTCACCAAAACCTGCCGTTGCCCCGGTAACTAAAATAATCATCTCACTGTTCCTCAACGCTTTTTGTGTTTTACTAACATAGCACGGCGGCAGAGGGTGCGTTAAGGCAACATTTGTATGACGGCGTTGCAGGGGATGGCGGCCTGGCCTACTCTGGGAGGATACCCGTACTCAGGAGTGAAAGATGACGGCAACGAATCCTTTTTTTGAAATCAGCCTGCTTCCTTACCAGGCACCCCCTTTTGATAAGATCGACGACAGTCACTATCGTCCAGCTTTCGATGAAGCCCTTCGCCAGAAGCGGGCGGACATTAACGCGATTGTCTCTCAGGCCGCTGCGCCTGACTTCACGAACACCGTGCTGGCGCTGGAGAAAAGCGGCGCTTTGCTCGCGCGCGTCAGCAGCGTGTTCTTCGCTATGACTTCCGCTCACACCAATCCGTATTTACAGGAACTGGAAGAACAGTTCTCCACCGAGCTTGCCGCGCTGGCAAACGATATCTGGCTGAATGACGTGCTGTTCGCCCGCGTGGAAAGCGTCTGGCAGGATCGTGCCGCGCTGGATGCCGAATCCCGTCGTCTGGTCGAGGAGACGTATCAGCGGTTTATTCTGGCCGGTGCGCGTCTGAATGAGACAGAAAAGGCCGAGCTGAAGGCACTGAATACCGAGGCTGCCTCCCTGACCAGCCAGTTTAACCAGCGCCTGCTGGCTGCCGATAAGACGGGTGGGCTGGTGGTGGATTACGCGCACCAGCTTGACGGGCTCAGCGCCGGTGAAATCGCGGACGCCGCGCAGGCTGCCGCGGAGCGAGGGCTAAAAGATCGCTGGCTGATCCCGCTTCTGAACACCACCCAGCAGCCCGCGCTTTCCGCGCTGCGCAATCGTCAGACCCGCGAAAACCTTTTCAACGCAGGCTGGACGCGCACCCAGAAAGGGGATGAAAACGACACTCGCGAGCTGATCCTTCGTCTGACGGCGCTGCGCGCCCGGCAGGCCAGCCTGCTGGGCTTTGAGGATTACGCCAGCTGGAGTATCGCCGATCAGATGGCGAAAACCCCGGCCGCCGCGCTGGAATTTATGCGCGGCATTGTGCCTGCCGCCCGTGCCCGCGCGGAACGCGAGCAGGCCGATATTCAGAAAGTCATTGACGACGAACAGGGCGGTTTCACCGTCCAGGCCTGGGACTGGGCGTTTTATGCCGAGCGCGTGCGCCAGGCAAAATATGCCCTTGATGAGTCGCAGATCAGGCCCTACTTTGCGCTCAATACCGTGCTGCAGGATGGCGTTTTCTGGGCCGCCAGCCAGCTGTTTGGCATTCGCTTCGTCGAGCGCTTTGATATCCCGGTGTATCATCCGGACGTCCGCGTATGGGAAATTTTCGACCACACCGGTGAGGGCATGGCGCTGTTTTACGGCGACTTCTTTGCCCGTGATTCCAAGCAGGGCGGGGCATGGATGGGGAATTTCGTCGAACAATCCTTCGAGTTTGCTTCCCGTCCGGTTATCTACAACGTCTGTAACTACCAAAAACCGACGAATGGCGGGATCGCGCTTCTCTCGTGGGATGACGTGATCACCCTGTTCCACGAGTTTGGCCATACGCTGCACGGTCTTTTTGCCAGCCAGCGTTTCGCCACCCTTTCCGGCACCAATACGCCGCGTGATTTCGTTGAGTTCCCGTCGCAAATCAACGAGCACTGGGCCAGCCATCCACAGGTGTTTACCCATTATGCGCGCCATTACGAAACCGGGGAGCCGATGCCGGACGCGCTGCGGGAAAGCATGCTCAACGCTACCCATTTCAACAAGGGTTATGACATGACGGAGCTGCTGGCTGCCGCGCTGCTGGACATGAACTGGCACGGCATCGGCGAGGCCGTTTCGGACGTTGAAGGCTTTGAAGCGGCAGCGTTGAAAAAAGAGGGGCTGGATCTGCCCGCCGTACCGCCGCGCTACCGCAGCAGCTATTTTGCCCATATTTTCGGCGGCGGGTACGCGGCGGGGTATTACGCCTACCTGTGGACGCAGATGCTGGCGGATGATGGCTATCAATGGTTTGTCGAGCAGGGCGGCTTAACTCGTGAAAACGGGCAAAAATTCCGCGAGGCGATTTTGTCTCGTGGTAACAGCACGGATCTGGCTGAACTTTATCGCAGCTGGCGCGGGCGCGATCCGAAGATTGAACCGATGCTGGAGAATCGCGGGTTGAGCGAATAGCGACAGTTTCGTCAGAAAAAAGAGCCGGGCTTTACGCCCGGTTTTTTAATTTCATCTTGCTGGTAAATGCTTCAGCAAAAAAAAATTTTTACAGGCGTTCTTTATAAATAAAAAATGTGAGATTAAAACGCGCTTCTACCGGTATATATAATTTACCGAGAGTAGTCTGTAAATGAGTGAGTAATTAATACTTTGATCTGGATTGTAAAAATAAAAAATCTTTTAACTGCCAATTTTTAGCTATAAATTTTTATTATTTTGTGCCGATAAATGAAAATGGCATAAGAATCGACGCAGTAGCAGTCAAGAAGGCGAAAGATGACCCTACCTTTGAACAATCCGGGCTTCACGGATACCGAGCCTTCTAAAGGCCTGATAAATAAAACTTTTACCTATATAGTAACGTTGTTGATAAGTATTTTTATTGCAGCAATAATTTCCCTGCTCATAATAAAAGATAATGTTAATAAAATCAGCGACAAGCACGATGAATTTTTGTTAAGGAAGGCCCTGGATACCCGCCAGGAAAACATGCGAAGTCATTTGAAAGACAATGCCGAGTGGGGAGATGCCTACAAACATCTTCATCTGACCACAGACGTTCACTGGGTATGGGATAAGCAGAATCTGGGCAAGTCCCTGTATGACAACTTTGGCTACGAAGGGGTGTTTGTTCTCTCTCCTGAAGGGAGCACGCGATACAGCGTGGTTGACGGGAAACTGAAGCTTCAGGATCTGGAGCGCTGGTTAGACAAATCAACCAAAGACCGTTTACTGCGTGAGATAAGCATTAAAAATGGATTGCCGGTTTCTGTGCTAACGCTTATCAATTCGGTCCCGGCCATTGTTTCTGCTGAATGGATAACGACCGGTGATGATACGAGCGTGCAACCCTTACCGGGGAAATCTTCGACAATGGTGTTTATAGATAAGTTAACGGCTAAAAAACTCCTCACGATTGGGCAGGATGCCGGCATTCTGAATGTTCGTACCTCACCGGCTACAGTGACTTCTCAAATAAATAATCAGACGGAATTTACCTTAAGCACCCAGAATGGTGATGTGCAAATTATCTGGGACGGTGAAAATCCCGGCCAGGCGTTGATAATTTATTTTTTGCCATTACTCATTCTTTCAGTCGTTCTGACGGTATCGATGACGCTAATATTAATGCGTCATATTATGCACAAGGCGAGAATGCTTGACGAAAATAGCTTTCTCCTTGAGCAGGCGCGATTAAATCTAATTACGAGTGAAAAACGATTCCGGGACGTCAGTGAAACAACCAGCGACTGGTTCTGGGAAACAGATTTATCGTTAAAGATAACATGGCTGTCAGGTCGTTTTACTACAATAACGGGATATGAAAATAGCAAATGGATAGGCCGCAGCCTGGATGAACTCTTTCCGTCGACAAGCGGGTTATCACATGCCTGTGCCAGCCAGCGGGACTTAACTGAGCGCTTTGAATTTAAAAACTGTCCTTATACTCACGCGCATCAAACCACGTCATATTGCACGCTCCTGGCAAAATTTTCTGCTCAGCCTGATGGAACGGTGGTTTTGCGAGGCGCGGCAACCGATGTCTCTCAGGAAGTTGAAGCAACAAAACGTGTGGAGTTTCTGTCACGTCATGATGAATTAACCGGTCTGCCGAACCGCTATCATATTAAGGAATTTCTGGCAGGCCAGCTGGCTAAAGAAGACCTTAACCATTATCCCTTTGCCATGATTTGTCTCGATTTAGACAAGTTTAAACCCGTCAATGATATTTTTGGGCACTCTACTGGGGATGCTCTGCTCGGTGAGGTCGCTTCACGTCTTAAATATTGCGTTCGACGAGGTGATTTTGTCGCACGGCAGGGAGGGGATGAATTTATGATTCTCCTCGGCAACACCAGCCAGCAAGACCAGATTGAAGAGGTGTGTCGCCGCATCGTGCAAGAACTGAACCGACCTTTTTCCATTGAAGGAAATGAGGTAGCGATAGGCGTAAGCATGGGCATTGCACAGGCTCCCCGGGATAGCATCAGCGCAAACGATCTTCTACGCTATGCAGATATTGCGCTGTATCAGGCAAAGCAATCCGGCAGAAACCGATGGGTCTATTATCGCCCGGATATGTCGGAAAAGCTGACCGAACGCAGGAAACTGGAATTAGAGCTGAAGACTGCGATTCGCGAAGAACAACTCTACCTGGTTTACCAACCCCGTTATAACCTCCGGTATTCTAAAATAGAGGCCGTCGAAGCGCTGGTACGCTGGCAGCACCCGACTCGGGGGACCATAATGCCCGACCAGTTTATTCCGCTGGCAGAAGAAACCGGGCTTATTATTAGCCTGAGCAACTGGGTCATACGCAAAGCGTGTGCGGAAACGAAAGATAAATTGCCGGGATTATCGGTATCCGTAAATATTTCTGCTATCGAATTCCAGGCAAGCGATCTTGCTGAAAGGATAAAAGAGTTACTTCACGAAACAGGGCTTGAATCCAACCGGCTGGAAATAGAAGTGACGGAAAACGTCACGCTTTCCGATCCTGAAAAAACGCTGCAGACCATGAAGTCTCTCAAAAAAATGGGCGTCCGCATTCTGATTGACGATTTCGGAACCGGCTACGCCTCTCTGAGCTATCTGCGGAAGTTTCAGTTTGATGGGCTTAAGCTCGACAAGAGCTTTATTTTTACCCTGGGTGACTCGCCGCAGAACCAGTCAGTCGTGGAGAAAATTATTGACCTGGGGAAAGCCTATTCCATGGCGGTAACCGCAGAAGGGGTGGAGACCGTCGAACAGCTCGCTTTTCTTAAAGAAAATAAATGTGATGAGGTTCAGGGCTACCTGCTTGGAAAACCGGTCGCCATTACGGACTTAAATTTAAACGCAAGCAGAGTAAATCTCTAAATCGCGTTTTCACTCAGGGAAGCGTAAATGAAAAACCGGGCTTCTCGCCCGGTTTTTGTTATTCGCTCTCCGTTCGTATCCACGATCGTAAACGCCGCTTTCTATCTTACGACCAGGACAGGGCATTTCGCATGCCGAACCACTGCCGCAGCGTTCGAACCCAACAGATAAGTAGATATGTCAGGTTTGTGGGAAGCGATGATAATCAGGTCGGCATCGATCGTGTCAGCGAGCTTAAGGATTTGATCCTTTGGAGAGCCCGTCACGGCGTGAGTCTGTATCTTGTCTGGAGGAATTTTGAATTGCTTAACGATTTCATCCAGCTTTGCTAAGGCCGCGTGCTGGAACTCTTTCAGCTTCGGCATTTCGACCGAGTAGGCCAGGCCTAATGATGAATAATACGGAAGCGATGGAATGACAGTAAGAAAGTGAACTTTAGCTGTGTTAAGTGCTGTATGTGCCTGAACGAAGGGGATAACCATGTGCGTCAGGCTATCCTCCGAAATGTCAATTGGAACTAAAATTGAGTTGTACATTTGTCCCTCCTGAGTGTTTTTCACACAATTCAGGGTAGACCGTTAATTTCAGGAAAACAGAGAGCAGGGTGTCATAACGGGGACAAATTTCGGTTATGTGATAGGCGTACAGTCGAACCTGTCCGTGACCTTGCCAACGTGGCGTGACAACGAACAGGGACATCCGGGGATGAATCTCTCCGCGTCACGGTCCGTTTTCTGCAAAACGCCAAAGCCTCAACCGGGCGCAATGCCCGGTACCTTGTTCATATTGCGTGACAGCTGACGGACGCGATAATTTTATTCCCGCCCATATTGCCCATAATCAGTTCGAGTAATTTTCGGTATTCTTCACGGGTCATCACCTCAGCCCGAATTTCGGTTTTTCCCTCAGCCTGAGCCGTGGCGGAATAAATCGCTTTCAGACTTAACGTCAACTCTTTCGCCATATTAACGATGCTCTGCCGCACCGCATCTTCATGCTCGTCAGCACAGGTGATTTTCAGAACATAGCTTTTTTCGCCTTCATGGAGCACGGGCAGCTGATTAATCCGCTGCGCGGCTTCGCGAAGCAATATGTTGGCGCAGAGAATAATTAAGCTGGCCATGGCGGCATTCCAGAACTGGCCTAAACCACATAGCACGCCAATTCCGGCCGAGCACCACAGCGTGGCGGCGGTGTTCAGACCACGAATATTCATTCCTTCACGCATAATGACGCCTGCGCCAAGAAAGCCGATACCGGAGACGATCTGCGCTGCGATACGCCCCGGGCTATCAGGAGAAGTCGATACCGAACTTAAAATGAACACTGCGGCACCCGTGGCAACCAGTGCATTGGTACGAAGTCCGGCCATACGCTGGCGCCACTGTCTTTCCGCGCCAATAATTGCGCCCAGCAGCATCGCTGCGAGCAGATGAGAGATATAAGGGAACATCAGCCTGTCGCCTGTTAACGTTATTAAATAATAAGCGTCAGTGCTTTGCTAAGCACATCATAACGCCGTTTAAATGCTAAACGTGTCAGGACAACGGTGGCGGAAAGAGTGAATGTGTAAACATGAACATGCGATGCCCCACAAAATGAGTGGTTTTACTATTTCGGGATACAATCGCTTAAAGAGGATTGCTGCCCACCCTTTCAGGTAAGCAGCGAGAAAATTGCGCTAGCTTACCTTCGTATCGACGATAAAATGACTTTCCAACGAAGGTCTCCTGTGAAAATTTATTGCCAGTATAGTCAGGCGAAATAATGAGTAAAGCGAAAAAACAGCCTCCGTTATGAATTGTTTAAGTTCGCAAGGCATATTTTTTAAGACGTCATCTGATTTTAAAAAATACCCGCTATACTACATTTCCTTTTTTACAGGCGATAACAGACAAAGGCAGGAAGTATGTCTCTTCGTTCGCTGCGGGCATTGTGCCTGACAAGTTTTTTCATCGCGGATGTCCGCGATGGCCTGGGGCCTTTTCTCGGTATTTTCCTGACCGAACGCCACTGGACCCCTGATGATATCGGCATCCTGATGACGGCCGGTGGGCTGGCGGGATTACTGGCCACGCTGCCGGCGGGATTCATCACCGACACCTCACGCAGCAAGCGTACCGTGCTGGCGCTGGTGTGCCTGCTCATCACCCTTAGCACGCTCCTGCTCTGGTTTAGCCAGCAGAGCGCTGTTGTCGCCGTGTCGCAAATCGTCACCGGTATCTGTGCGGCGTTTGTCGGCCCGCTGATCGCCGGGATTACGCTGGGTCTGACCGGCCAGAGCGGGTTCAGCGCGCAGATGGGTAGAAACGAAGCGTTCAATCACGGCGGCAACTTTGTTACCGCACTGATTGCAGGCGGCATTGCCTGGTACTGGGGCGTCGGCGGGATTTTCCTGCTGATGACCTGTACCACGCTGTTAACGCTCTGCGCGCTGCTTGCCATTCGCAACCGGGATATTGATAACGACGCGGCGAGAGGACTGTCCTCTTCGGAGAGCCTGCCGGTTCCCGGTTTTGCCGTGCTGATTAAAAAACGGGCGCTGTTTGTGACAGGCCTGACGCTGCTGCTGTTTCATCTGGCGAACGCCGCGCTGCTGCCGATGCTGAGCATGAGGGTGGCTGCGGCACCCGCATCGATCAACCCCGGTTTGTACGCGGCGGGCACCGTTATCATCTCTCAGGCCGTGATGATCCCCGTCGCCATCTGGGTCGCCCACCGAATAGACCGCTACGGCTACTGGCGCTTGATTATGCTGGCGCTGCTGGTGATGCCGGTGCGCGCCGCGCTGGCGGCGTCTACGGACGCGCCGCTCATGATGATCCCGGTACAAATTCTCGACGGGCTGGCCGCAGGGATCCTGGGCGTCGTGGTACCGTCGTTTATCGTGGTGCTGCTGCGCGGTAGCGGGCACGTCAATGCCGGGCAGAGTGTGGTGATGCTGATGCAGGGGATTGGGGCATCCATGAGCCCGGCGTTAACCGGCACGATTGCCGGTCATTACTCATTTGCCACGGCATTCAGTGTCCTGAGCGCGATTGCGCTGGTGGCCGTCCTGCTCTGGTGGTGCTTTGCGCACCGGACCTGGGAAACAGACAGTACGCCGGGTGGGGCATAGCCGCCACCCGGCGTCACGCTTACGCCAGTTCGTTAGGGCACGCTTCGCCCTTTTCCAGCTGCTGCAGGTTACCCAGCGTGGTTTCCGAAATGCTGATCAGCGCTTCGGCAGTCAGAAACGCCTGGTGTCCGGTAAACAGCACGTTATGGCAGGCTGACAGGCGGCGGAACACGTCGTCCTGGATCACATCATTCGACTTGTCTTCAAAGAACAGATCGCGTTCGTTCTCGTACACGTCCATTCCCAGCGCGCCAATTTTCTGGGTTTTCAGCGCTTCGATAGCGGCCTGAGAGTCAACCAGCCCGCCGCGGCTGGTGTTGATGATCATCACGCCATCCTTCATCTGGTCAAACGCCGCCTGGTTTAGCAGGTGGTAGTTCTCCGGCGTCAGCGGGCAGTGCAGGGAGATCACGTCAGACTGGGAGAACAGGGTCGGCAGGTCGACGTATTCCACGCCCAGCTCCAGCGCAGCGGCGCTCGGGTACGGATCGAACGCCAGCAGACGCATGCCGAAGCCTTTCAGAATCCGCAGGGCGGCGACGCCGATTTTACCGGTGCCGATCACGCCCGCGGTTTTGCCGTACATAGTAAAGCCGGTCAGCCCTTCCAGCGAGAAGTTGGCGTCACGGGTGCGCTGATAAGCGCGGTGAATACGACGGTTGAGCGACATCATCATGCCAATCGCATGTTCCGCGACCGCTTCCGGGGAGTACGCCGGAACGCGCACCACCTTCAGACCCAGCTCTTTCGCCGCATCGAGATCCACATTGTTAAAGCCCGCACAGCGCAGGGCGATGTACTTCACCCCTTGTCTTTTCAACTCTTCCAGCACCGGGCGACTGCCGTCATCGTTTACGAAAATGCAGACGGCTTCACAGCCGTGCGCCGTTTTGGCGGTTTTTTCGGACAGCAGAAAGTCGAAAAATTCAAGCTCAAACCCGTAAGCCTCGTTAACATGTTGCAGATACTTTTTGTCGTACTGCTTTGTGCTATATACCGCGAGTTTCATAAGACTTTCTCCAGTGATTTTGCATTCACGTTAGCATGATTAAAATTATCTTACAATTTCTAAAATATTATTGAATTCAATAAGTTCTATGAATTATTTTAGAGCATATCTACATCCTAACTCCATGATATTGTTGCTACGAGGAATCTTTGGCTTGAATCTGCTCAGGGCATGTAGAGAAAAATGCAGTGGGTTGAGGATGCGAAAAAAGCCTGTCTGAATTACGTTAAAGAATGGCAAGAGGGTGTGAAAACTGCAATCCTTTTGGATGTGATGGGACGATATCAGGAACCGGGTGAGTTTCTGATAAAGAGGGAGAATGATGCATGTCGCAACAGCTGGGGTTGTCCTTATCTCCGCCAATGCTGCCCGCTTTGTACTATTTCATTGTATCTATAGTAGTTTTTTTCTTGTTATATATCGGGAAACAGAAGGTTAACTGGCTACGAAAATACCCACTGTTCATAGCCTATACGCTGTTTGTGATAGCCATTGCAGCCATCCAGATTAACGTTTTTGCCAACGGCTATGAGTTTGTTCGCGGTTTTTTACATATCGATTTTGATCCCTGGCGGTACGATTCGGTGTACTGGGGGTCATTGATATTCGCTATGCTTTACCTGCTGGCAATGCCCAGGAACAGGTATTAGTTTCGCAGTGTTTTCCCTTTTTTACGCCTGAAATGATGCGTAACCCACTGAATATAAAATGTGTTCTTTAGGTTACGCATAGCAAAAAAGTTACCTCATACTATTTCCAGCATCTATCCTTAATCCTGGCGTTAACTTCAACTCAACCGCTAAACATGCGACAATGCTCGGCACTGCCGGCTTAATTCTTTCGCTAAATCAGGATATTAACTGCCCATGAAGGGTAAATACAAAGCCGCTCTTGCGCTTTTACTGCTGTTCATACTGTTGCCGCTGACGCTGCTGATGACGCTTGCCCAGTGGGTTCCGACGCTCGCCGGGATCTGGCTGCCCGTGGGGACGCGCATCGCGTTCGAAGAGAGCCCGAAACTGACCCGCCACGCGCTGGTGATCCCCAATCTTCGCTATCTGGTTGAAGACTGCGAAATTGCCCGCATCGATAACGTGACGCTGTCACATCCGAGCCGCTGGAAGCTGGATATCGGCGCGCTGGATTTAAATTCCGTCTGTCTGAGCAAAATTCCTCAGTCAGCGCCTTCAACGGTCGCCCCGAAAACGCTCGCGCAATGGCAGGCAGTATTACCCAATACCTGGCTCACGATTCACCGTCTGACGCTCTCTCCCTGGCAGCAGTGGCAGGGCGAGCTGCGTGCGTCGCTGACCCCGTCCAGTCAGGAGATCGCCTATAAAGGCGAGCAGGTCAGCATTAAAGGCACGCTTCGCGGTCAGACGCTCTCGGTCAGCCAGTTCGATGTACAGCTCCCGGACCAGCCGCAGCCGATTAAGCTGGTGGGCGAATTTACCCTGCCGCTGGTACCGGATGGCGTACCGGTGAAAGGCCACGCGGTCGCGACCTTTTACGTGCCACAGTTGACGTCTCTGGTCGATGCCGATCTGGACTGGGAAGACAATCAGGGACAGCTGGTGGTGATGGCGCGGGACAATCCCGATCCGCTGCTCGACCTGCCGTGGCAGATCACGGCGGAACAGCTGAACATCAGCGACGGGCGCTGGAACTGGGATCTCTCGGGTATGCCGCTGAGCGGGCGGGTGTCCCTTCGCGCCGACAACTGGCAGCAGGGGCTGGAGAAAACCACCCTGACCGGACGGCTGAATGTGCTTACCCACGGTGATGCGGGGAAAGGGAACGCGGTACTGAATATCGGGCCAGGCAGGCTCAGCATGGAAAACAGCGACATGCCTCTGCACCTGAGCGGCGAGGCAAAGCAAAACGATCTCATTCTTTACGCTAAATTGCCCGCAACGCTGACCGGCAGCCTGTATGAACCGCAGCTGGCCTTTGAGCCGGGCGCGCTGCTCCGCTCGCGCGGGCGCATCATTGATTCACTCGATATCGATGAAATCCGCTGGCCGCTGGCGGGCGTGAAGCTCACCCAGAAGGGCGTGGATGGCCGTCTGCAGGCTATCCTGCGCGCCCATGAAAACGAGATGGGCGATTTTGAACTCCACCTGGACGGTCAGGCCAGCGACTTCTTACCCGATAACGGCCTGTGGCAGTGGCGCTACTGGGGGAAAGGCGGTTTTACGCCGATGCATGCCCGCTGGGATGTCGCCGGGAAAGGCGAATGGCGCGACAACCTTATTGAGCTGACGGCGCTCTCCACCGGTTTTGACAAGCTCCAGTACGGTACGATGGAGGTCAGCAAGCCTCGCCTGGTGCTGGAACAACCGGTGCGATGGTTGCGTGACCCCGAAAAACCGACCTTCAGCGGTGCGCTCTCACTTAACGCCGGGCAAACCCGTTTCTCCGGCGGCAGCGTGTTGCCGCCATCGGTCCTGACCTTTAGCGTCGACGGCAGCGACCCGACTATTTTTCAGTTTAAGGGCGACCTCCACGCGGACAAAATCGGTCCGGTACAGGTAAACGGACGCTGGGATGGCGTGCGCCTTCGCGGGCAGGCCTGGTGGCCGAAACAGTCTCTCACCGTATTCCAGCCGCTGATCCCGCCGGACTGGAAAATGACGCTGCGCGACGGGGAACTGTATGCGCAGGTCGCCTTCTCGGCGGCGGCCGATCAGGGTTTTGAAGCGGGCGGGCATGGCGTGCTGAAATCCGGCAGCGCCTGGATGCCGGATAACCAGATTAACGGCGTCGATTTTGTGCTGCCGTTCCGCTTCAGCGACGGAACCTGGTCTCTGGGCACGCGCGGACCGGTGACGCTGCGCATTGGCGAAGTGGTAAACCTGGTGACCGCACGAAACATTACTGCCGATCTACAGGGGGACTATCCCTGGACGGAGGACAATCCGCTGCTGCTCACCAACGTGAAGGTGGAAACCCTCGGCGGGAAGATCACCATGCAGCAGCTGCGGATGCCGCAGCACGATCCGGCCCTGCTGCGGGTGGACAATATCTCTTCGAGCGAGCTGATTAGCGCCGTTAATCCGAAACAGTTTGCCATGTCGGGGCCAGTCAGCGGGGCGCTGCCGTTCTGGCTGGACAATGAAAAATGGATCATTGAAGATGGCTGGCTCACCAACCCGGGCCCAATGACGCTGCGCATCGACAAAGATACGGCCGACGCCATCGTCAAAGATAATATGGTCGCGGGTGCCGCGATTAACTGGCTCCGCTATATGGAAATTTCGCGTTCGTGGACGAGAATCAATTTAGATAATCTGGGTGAGTTGACCATGCAGGCGACCATCAAGGGGAACAGCCGGGTGGATGGCAAAAGCAGCTCCGTCAACCTGAACTATACCCATGACGAGAATGTCTTTACCCTCTGGCGTAGCCTGCGCTTTGGGGACAACCTGCAAACCTGGTTTGAGCAACATGCGGCGATACCTGCTCCCCGCAGTTTGACCGGCAAGGAAAGTGAGGAACAACAATGAAAAAGATGGCTGGTGTGCTCACCGTTGCCGTTGCCGCGCTACTGACCGGCTGTACGCCGCGTATTGAAGTCGCTGCGCCAAAGGAGCCGATTACCATCAATATGAATGTCAAAATCGAACATGAGATCCACATTAAGGTCGATAAAGACGTCGAAACCCTGCTGAAATCGCGCAGCGATCTGTTCTGAGGACGCCATGAAACGAGTAGCTCTGATTTTGCTGGCGCTGGGGATGAACGTACAGGCGGCTACGCTCACCCTCAACGATGCCCGGGCCCAGGGGCGCGTGGGGGAAACCCTCAGCGGTTATCTGGCCCCGATTCAACAGGATGCCGAAACGCTGGCGCTGGTCAATCGCATCAACGCGGCGCGCACGGAAAGCTACCAGAAGCTGGCTGACAGCAATAATTTGCCGGTCGATGAAGTGGCCAAAATGGCTGGGCAAAAACTGGTTGCCCGCGCGCAGCCGGGCGAGTACGTGAAGGGTATTAACGGAAAATGGCTGAGAAAGTAGCTAGCGGTAGCGCCTGCGGTATTCACCCGGCGAGACGCCAAAACGCTGCTTAAACGCCGTTGAAAAATGGCTATGGTCGGTAAAGCCCCAGCTGTAGCCAATGCCCGCCAGCTTTTCATCATCGCCAGCAGTGCGCAGTACCTGCGCGCAGAGATCCAGGCGACGGTTTTTAATGTACTGCGCGACCACCAGCCCCTTTTCGGCAAACATGCGGTAGAGGCTGCGCACGGACATACCGCTCTCGGCGGCAATCCATTCAGGACGCAGCGATTCAGACTGAATATGGTCGTCAATCAGCGCCACCACATGCTGGAACTGGCGCTCCTTGCGCGGCTGAATGATTTCACGCTGCTGGAAAGCGGGGCGCAGCAGGCAGATCATCGCTTCGAGCGCGGCTTCACTTTCACGATCGCTCAGGTCGGCATTGCTCATACTCTCCATCAACAGGCGATGGCTCAGCTGCACCGTGGGTAAGGTGCGGGAAAGGGCGGTCGCGCACCTTATCTCCTGGAAACGACACTGCTGCTCAATAATCTGACGCGGAACCAGGAGCGAAATCTGGCGGGATTTTTCCTGCCAGTTGATTGAACAGGGACGCGACGCGTCAATCAGCGTGATATCACCGGTTTTGAGCAGCGCGCGACGGTCATCCTGCTCAATTTCCGCACTCCCGTCGAGCTGGAACACGGTATAGAACCAGGCATCGTTACTCTGTTTGATCTCCTGGCGGGAGCGGAACAGGTTAACGCCACCCGCGGTCACGGTACTGAGCTTCAGGCTGCGCGCATAGCTGGTCTCCAGCTCGCCGTAGAATTTAGCCCCGGTGGGCTGCGCGTTAAAACGCCCGCAAACCTGGTTAATTTGCGCCAGCCAATGCTGATACTGTTCCTGCTCGCTTGCACACGCCATCGTTTCTCTCACTGCACCATCAACGTTTTCGCATTGTTGCATTTGTGTTGCATTTTGTCAGAGCTATGAGGCTGACTATAGGAAAGAACACTCACCGGTAACAGCGATATAAGCGGCAATTATCGCGATTTGCGGAGCCTGTCACAGGTGGCAAAGCGAATGTCACAGAGACAAAAGCGAGAATGCAAAACCCCTCTTAGACTGGATGAACACCCTGCGAAGAATAACGAAGGAGTATCCTATGTCTGAATCACAGGTGGCTATTCAGCCTGCCGTGCAGCAGTTTTTAGACCGACAGCATGGCTTGTGGATTGAAGGGCGTCAGGCCGCGTCGGACAGTGAAAAGCGGCTGAACGTCTTCAACCCGGCCACGGGCGAGGTCATTGCCTCAACTGCCGATGCCAGCGTCGACGACGTTGATCGTGCCGTCATGTCCGGCTGGCGCGCCTTTGTGGCCCGCACCTGGGCCGGAAAACTTCCGGCGGAGCGCGAGCGGATCCTGCTCCATTTCGCCGATCTGGTGGAACAGCACAGCGAGGAGCTGGCCCAGCTTGAAACGCTGGAGCAGGGCAAATCCATCAACATTTCCCGTATGTTTGAAGTCGGCTGCACCCTGAACTGGATGCGCTATACCGCCGGGCTGACCACCAAAATTTCGGGTAAGACTCTCGATCTTTCTATCCCGCTGCCGCAGGGTGCCCGCTATCAGGCGTGGACGCGTAAAGAGCCGGTTGGCGTGGTGGCCGGGATTGTGCCGTGGAACTTCCCGCTGATGATCGGCATGTGGAAAGTGATGCCAGCGCTGGCAGCTGGCTGCTCTATCGTCATTAAGCCGTCTGAAACCACGCCGCTGACCATGCTGCGCGTGGCGGAACTGGCCAGTGAAGCGGGCATCCCGGATGGGGTGTTCAACGTGGTGACCGGGAGCGGCGCGGTGTGTGGCGCGGCGCTGACCTCGCATCCGCATATCGCGAAGGTGAGCTTCACCGGCTCAACGGCGACGGGTAAGCAAATTGCCCGCGCGGCGGCGGACACGCTAACCGGCGTGACCCTGGAGCTGGGCGGGAAAAACCCGGCAATTGTGCTCAAGGATGCGGACCCCGCGTGGGTGATCGAAGGCCTGATGACCGGCAGCTTCCTGAACCAGGGGCAGGTGTGCGCGGCGAGCTCGCGCATCTACATTGAGGCGCCGCTGTTTGACACGCTGGTCAGCGGGTTTGAGCAGGCGGTGAAATCCCTGAGCGTCGGGCCAGGCATGTCGCCGGAGGCGTTTATTAACCCGCTGGTGTCGCGCGCGCATTGCGACAAGGTGCAGACCTTCCTCGATGAGGCGAAGTCGCGCCACGCGGAGCTGATCGTCGGTAACCGGGGGCCGGAAGGCAAAGGCTATTACGTTTCACCTACGCTGGTGGTCAACCCGGATGCCTCGCTGCGCCTGACCCGCGAAGAGGTGTTTGGCCCGGTGGTCAACCTTGTGCGCGTCGCCGACGGGGAAGAGGCGCTCCAGCTGGCAAACGACACCGAATATGGCCTGACGGCCAGCGTCTGGACGCAGAATATCAGCAAGGCGCTGGAGTATACCGACCGGCTGCAGGCGGGCACCGTGTGGGTGAATAGCCATACGCTGATCGACGCCAACCTGCCGTTCGGCGGCATGAAGCAGTCCGGTACCGGACGCGATTTTGGCCCGGACTGGCTGGACGGCTGGTGTGAAACCAAGTCGGTGTGCGTGCGGTATTAAAAAGCAAGCCGGGTAAGCGCAGCGCCACCCGGCTTTTATCTACAGCGACCACCGATCCCGCCCGGCCTCCTTCGCCCGATACAGCGCCGCATCGGCGCGGGCGATGATCTCGGTGCCCGCTAATCCCTCGGCCATGCTCGCAATCCCCATGCTCACGGTGACATGGTCGCTGACCGTCGAGGCGCCGTGCGGGATGGCTTCCGTACGCAGGCCGTCCTGAATACGCAGGGCAACCTTTTCCGCAATGTTTGCCGGGCAATTGAAGAGGATGACCACGAACTCCTCACCACCGTAGCGTGACACCACATCGTCAGGCGTGCGCACGGACTGCTTCAGCACGCGCGCCACGCGCGTCAGACAGTCGTCGCCCGCCTGGTGCCCGTAGGTATCGTTGTAGCGCTTGAAGTAGTCGATATCCAGCATGATCACCGAGAAGGTTTTTTTCTGCTCAACCGCGTTCTCCAGCACCACCTCCATTTTCCGGCGATTGGCGGTTTTGGTTAACGGGTCCTGATGCGCCAGCGCGTCCAGCCGCGAAATCAGCAGCTGATTTTGCTGGTTACGTCGCCAGGCTTCGTCAAACCAGCTCAGCAGAATGAAACGCCCGCAGATAAGGATCAGCGTAAACACGCTCCAGATAACAACGAAGTGTAGGTTGAGGCCATCGTTTCGTATCCAGCTTGCTATCGGCAGGGTGATCCAGAGCGGGAGCACAAAGGCGAGCAGCCCTTCAGGGTAAAAATAGAGCGCCGTCAAACCGGCGAGTAACAGAATAACGCACAGCGGCCAGACGTGCGGGAGCAGCAGCTCGGTGATAAACCAGAAGCAGGAGACCGACCAGATGGCGCTACAGATAAACAACACCACGCTGATACCGGCGATTCGCCGCCAGGCCATGAGGATCAGCGCGGCCGAGAGGATGATAATACCGAGCATGGAGGCATCAACCATTCTCGTCAGCTGGGGCGAGTGGGGATAAAGGGGATCGCTGGGCTTAAGCAGAACGTGTCGCAGCAGAATCATCACCGCAAAGCTGATATTGACGAAGGCCAGCCACGGCAGGTTCATCGCCAGCCCGTGCATGACCATGGCATGGCGCGTTGGCCAGGTCGCCCGCTCCAGCGACGGTTTTTTTCTTTTTTCCATAAAGCCCTTTCCCGTCCGGGGGATAAATCATGTCGATGAGATATCTGTAACTATAAGCAAGCCAGGACGATCCTCAAACGCCAGGGCAAAAAAAACCGGGCTATTGCCCGGCGGGTGGTTATTTTTCGTCTTTTTTCTTCCCGAGCGTTGGCGTCTCGTCGAAGAAGTTCCACGGCTTAAGCAGGGTATGCACCCATTCCGTTGGCATGATCGGCCACTCTTCCGCGCGCGCCACGTGGGTGGTGCCGGTGGTCATCCAGACTACGTCGTCCCGATCGTTGAGCGACTCGTTATCCTTGCTGTACTGCCCGAGGCCCGTGTCGTGTACGGAGCGGTTAGGGAATTTACCTTCCGGGTAGAGCTCATCAGGGTGGTAGCGGGTCACCCACAGCTGTTTGTCCATAAAGCTCAGGCGATGGTAGATCCACTCGTCCGGGGCAAATTTCGCGCCGGTCGCTACCGGGTGCGTACCGCCCGCATAAGGGATGATCTGGTACGAGACCGGGTTACCCATGCGGTTCTCTTTACTTGTGTTGCTCAGCAGGCGAATCGTGCCCGGGTCGAACTTCTGCGCCGCCTGCTGCTCGGTATCAATATCATACTGATTGATCTGCATGGTGCTGGTGCGCGGACCCCCGGCGGTATTCGGCTTCACTTCCGGATCCATCGCCACCAGCTTGTTGTTGATGCCGTCCACGTCCATATCAAGACGGAAGTTGTAGATGTGCTGGTGCGTGGTGCCCACGATGTTGTGGTCGATCAGCGTGCCGTATTTTGTATCGTCTTTGGCGGTGGCATCGTGCATGGTTTTCGCCTGCACGCCTTTCACCGCTTCGATACCCGTCGCACCGGCGTCAATGCCGATGGTGCCATTTTCATGGAACACCCAGTCGAAGATGTAATCGTAATTGCCCACGGTACTCACCCAGCGCACCACCAGCTCGCGGCGCTCGGTGCTGACGTTAGGCTGGCCCATCTCCTGATGCTTATATTCCGGCCCCGCGTAGCGTTCGAAAATGGCGATCGCGCGCGGGATCTCCATCGGCGCGCCGGTGTAATCCGGGATGGTTTCGTTGAGCATCACCGCGTTGGACGGCACGTCTTTCCCGCGCACCAGAGGGGAGGTCAGGGTGCCCATGCCGTAGTCGCCGGAATCAAGATAGGCCTTGAAGTACCAGCCCACGTCCGGATCGCCGTAAGGGACGATCATCCCGCCGAGCGACCCCTGATACATAATCTGACGCTTTTTGCCGTTGTCGTTATACGTGACGGTTGAAATCATCGGGCCGACGCGCGAGTCCAGGCTCAGGTGGAAATCCCAGTTCTGCCAGTGCACCATATCGCCGGTAATGGTGTAGTTCTTACCTTCCGGCTCGATGATGTCGAGCGGTTTTTTCGGCGTTTCTATACGATCTCGGCCATCGTAGGGGCGCGGCGTCATAGGGACCGGAACAACGGCGCCTTCTTCAATCTTCTGGATCTTTTTCTGCTCAAGATCGACCACGGCAACCAGGTTCTCAATCGGGTGCGCCCAGTAGTTGCCGTCGCCTACATCCAGATAGCTCACCACCTTCAGCAGGCGATCTTCCTGCTTCAGGCCGTCTTTACCGTCGAAATAGCCGACGGTCAGCGGCGTGGTAATCACTTTTTTCGGGTCGGTGATGCCGTGTTTTTTAAGCACCTCGGCAAATTCCGTACTCTCGTTAACGATCTGCTGTAACGCGGTGAAATCATCCAGCAGCACCATGCCGTGCGCGTCTTTCACCGGCTCCCAGCGCAGGATTTTTTTATCCTTCAGATCCACCAGGCTTTCGATAACGTGCTTTCCATCGAGCATCACAATCTTTGCCTGACGCGGGGCATCCACCGCCGTACCGTTAAGCACAAAGTCCCACACTTTGGCTTTCTCTGGCTCTGCAAGGGCAATCTGGGTAAAGCGGGTATTAGGCTTAAAGTCCGCCGAGGCTTTCACAATCTCAACGGCCTGCTTAATTTCGTCCGCCGTCAGCGCGTTTAGCGGGTGAGGGCGTTTTTCAACCTGGAAGGTCTGGTCAAGACCGGACTGGAAAACATCATTGATGAAGCTGTCAGAGATAAAGGCTTTCTTGCCTTTCATCACCACCGGCACCTCGAGCTTGAGGGTTTTGCCGTTGACGATGGCGGTTTTGGCACCCGGTTTGACCTTCACAAAGGCACCGTCTTTCGCAATGGTGAACATCTGTGCGTAATCATCCCACTGCACGTCAGCGCCAAAGTCCTGCAGCGTTTTGTCCATCGGGACCATATGCGCCTCGCTGCCGTGGGCGAAAACAGGGGATTGCCAGGCGCAACACAGCGCAACGGCTATAGCCAGCGCCGTTCTACGGGCAGAAAAAGAAGAATTGCTTCCCATCGTAGACCTCATCTTGTTGTGATTTTTGGGTATATTGTGTTGTGACAGCCTTATCCTGACAGGCGCCTGAGAAAAGCGTTTGCCTGCATCTGCCAGATTATTTGTCAGCCTTGCCAGGTTAAAAAAAGAGCGGGGATACATCACATGCCGGGCCATTTCCTCTCCCCACAAATGATGTCAACACAGGCGACCCCCTCTCCCTTGAGGGAGAGGGCTGGGGTGAGGGGGAACATACGGCTGTAGTGGTCATTCCGTTCACTTCATGTTCCTTGCTACTCTGTCACGACATGACCAGTGAACGTGCCAGGGCGGCTCAGTCGCCGCCGCCCTGGCGACCCGGGCTCCCGGCGGTAAATCGCCGCTTCGCGGTGCCCTCAGCTTATTCCTTCAGGCTATCGGGTCGGGCATGAGCCTGCATCCCTGCAGGCCACGCCCTCTCGGCGCATCCCTGCGCCTCGCCCCGGCCTTACGGAAACGCTTCGGCGATTTACAGCCGGACCAGGGTATCGCTGTAAGCCATTAATTTTCCTGAAGCAATTTATCGCTTCTGGTTAAAAAAATTACAGGGATTCCTCTCCCCTTGGGGAGAGGGTCAGGGTGAGGGGACCTTAGCTGAAATCTCCCTGCTGGCGCGCCACCAGCGTCAGGATGGAGTAAAGCGCCACGGCCTGCTGGTGCTGGTTGAAGATCTCAACCGCCCATTCCACCACGCCGGTCGGTTTTTCCTCGGCACTGCGCTGTTTCTTCAGCGTTTTACGCTTGCAGGTCAGACGTACCTGAATGGTATCGCCCGGTTTGACCGGCTCGATAAAGCGCAGGTTTTCCATGCCGTAGTTGGCAATCACCGGCCCGACGCCCGCATCAACGAACAGTCCCGCCGCGGCGGAGATCAGGAAGTAGCCGTGCACCACGCGCTCGCCAAAGATCGACTCTGCCGCGCCGATCTTGTCCATATGGGCGTAAAAGTGATCGCCGCTCAGGCAGGCAAAGTTCACGATGTCCGCTTCCGTCAGGGTGCGGCGCGGCGTCAGCAGGCTGTCGCCCGGCTGCAGCTCCTCAAAGTATTTGCGGAACGGATGCACGCGATCTTCCTGCACCGCTGCGCCACGCACCCACTGCTTGCCGATGGCGGCCAGCATCGTCGGGCTGCCCTGAATCGCGGTGCGCTGCAGGTAGTGCTTCACCGCGCGCAGGCCGCCCAGCTCTTCGCCGCCGCCCGCGCGACCCGGGCCGCCGTGCACCAGCTGAGGAAGCGGGGAGCCGTGGCCGGTGGACTCTTTCGAGGCTTCCTCGTTGAGGATCTGAATACGCCCGTGGGCGCGCGCCGCGCCGATAATAAACTCGCGGGCAATGTCCAGGTCTGCGGTGACCAGCGTGCCCGCCAGGCTGCCGCCGCCCGCGCGGGCAAGCTGCATCGCGTGCTGTGCATTGCGATACGGCATCAGCGTCGCAACCGGGCCAAAGGCTTCGGTTGAGTGGACTGCCGGAGTTTCATCCGGCTGCGGGCAGAACAGCAGCGTCGGCGGGAAGAACGCGCCCGCGGCCTGCAAATCCGCTTTGCCACCCAGGCGGACCTGGCAGCCTGCGGCGATCAGGTGATCCACTTTCTCCTGCACGTCCGCACGCTGTTCGGCGTTGACCAGCGCACCCATCTTTACCCCTTCCTGAGCCGGATCGCCCACCAACACCTTTTCCAGGCGGGCAATCAGCGCCTGGCTCACGGCGTCAATCTGGCACTGCGGGACGATAATGCGGCGAATGGCCGTACATTTTTGCCCGGCTTTGGCGGTCATCTCGCGGACCACTTCCCGGATGAACAGGGCAAATTCCGGCTGCTCAGGGGTGACGTCTTCCCCCAGCACGCAGCAGTTCAGGGAGTCGGCTTCCATCGTGAACGGAATCGAATTCGCCACGATATTCGGGTGCACGCGCAGGCTTTGCCCGGTGCTGGCGGAGCCGGTAAAGGTGACCACGTCCTGGCTGTCGAGCTGGTCGAGCAGATCCCCCGCGCCGCCGCAGATCAGGCTGATGGCGCCGTCCGGCACCAGCCCGCTGTCGACGATGGATTTCACCATCGCCTGCGTCACCTGCGCGGTGGCGGTGGCGGGTTTGATGATGGCGGGCATGCCGGCAAGCCAGGTCGGGGCCAGCTTTTCCAGCATTCCCCAACAGGGGAAGTTAAAGGCGTTGATGTGCACCGCCACGCCGGACTTCGAGGTCAGGACGTGACGCGCGGCAAAGCCGCCTTCTTTTGACAGCGGAATTAACTCGTCTTCCGGCCACACGGTGTCATCCGGCAGCTCGCGGCTGCCCAGGCTGGCGTAAGTGAAAAGGGTGCCGATCCCGCCTTCAATGTCCACCCAGCTGTCCGCTTTAGTCGCCCCGGTCTGTGCGGACAGGGCATAAAACGTCTCTTTTTCGCTAAGCAGGTGCTTTGCCACCGCCTTCAGCATGGCTGCGCGTTCGATAAAGGTCATCGAGTGAAGCGCTTCGCCGCCGCGATCAATCGCATAGCGGCGGGCGGCCGCCATATCCAGCCCTTCGCTGGTCACGCTCCACAGCGCTTCGCCACTGATGGCGTGATGAATAGTGCGTTCGCGGCCCCGGCCAGACTGCCAGGAACCGGACAAGAAGCTGGCTAACTGCTGCATCGCTTATCTCCAAATGTTACGTAATTTACTCATTAATAGTTTAATCATGAATCATAAAAATCAAGCGGCGTTTTTAATGAATTGTTAATGATGTGATCTGACTGGATGAATTACAGAATACGAAGGTCCGCTTATCAAGGCTTTCAGCAAAAGGCCTGCGAGCAACGTCACAGAATCAGGAAACAATTCTTGGGGTTGTATTTAACCTTTGTGTAACTTTTAAAAAACAAAATGATTCAACATTACGCTTTAATTTGCAAACTAACGAATCATAAAGGTGATGACGTGACGCAAGAACAACGGTTTGAGCAGCGCATAGCGCAGGAGACGGCGATTGAGCCTCAGGACTGGATGCCTGACGCCTACCGTAAGACGTTGATCCGTCAGATTGGCCAGCATGCGCACTCCGAAATTGTCGGCATGCTGCCGGAAGGGAACTGGATCGCCCGCGCCCCGACGCTGCGCCGAAAAGCGATCCTGCTGGCGAAGGTGCAGGACGAAGCCGGACACGGGCTTTACCTCTACAGCGCGGCGGAAACGCTGGGCTGCGCGCGGGAAGACATCTACCAGAAGATGCTCGACGGCAAGATGAAATACTCCTCCATCTTCAACTATCCGACCCTGAGCTGGGCCGATATCGGCGTGATCGGCTGGCTGGTGGACGGCGCGGCCATCGTCAACCAGGTGGCGCTGTGCCGCACTTCCTACGGTCCGTATGCCCGCGCGATGTTGAAAATCTGTAAAGAAGAGAGCTTCCACCAGCGTCAGGGCTTTGAGGCCTGCATGGCGCTGGCGCAGGGGAGCGAGGCTCAGCGCCAGATGTTGCAGGATGCCATCAACCGCTTCTGGTGGCCGGCGCTGATGATGTTCGGGCCGAACGACGACAACTCGCCGAACAGCGCCCGCAGCCTGGCGTGGAAAATCAAACGCTTCGGCAATGACGAGCTGCGCCAGCGCTTTGTCGACAACACGGTGCCGCAGGTGGAAATGCTGGGCATGACGGTGCCCGATCCCGACCTGCGTTTTGATGAAGAGAGCGGTCATTACCGCTTCGGCGAGATCGACTGGCAGGAGTTTGACGAGGTCATTAACGGGCGCGGCATCTGCAACCACGAACGCCTGGCTGCGAAACGTAAAGCCTGGGAAGAGGGCGCGTGGGTGCGGGAAGCCGCGCTGGCGCACGCCGAAAAACAGCGCGCCCGTCAGGCCGCGTAAGAGGAAACAACCATGAGCAATGTCTACTGGCCGCTGTACGAAGTGTTCGTACGCAGCAAACAGGGGTTATCCCACCGTCACGTTGGCAGTCTGCATGCCGCCGACGATCGCATGGCGCTGGAAAACGCGCGTGATGCCTACACCCGCCGCAGCGAAGGCTGTTCTATCTGGGTGGTTAAGGCGAGCGAGATTGTCGCCTCCCAGCCGGAAGAGAGCGGCGAGTTCTTCGACCCGGCGGAGAGCAAGGTTTACCGCCATCCGACGTTCTACACCATTCCCGACGGCATCGAGCATATGTGAGGCAAAGAATGAATTCAGTGACTGCCTATGCCCTGCGTCTGGGCGACAACGGTCTGGTGCTTTCCCAGCGTCTCGGCGCCTGGTGCGGCCACGCGCCGGAGCTGGAAATCGACCTCGCGCTCGCCAATATCGGTCTCGACCTGCTGGGGCAGGCGCGCAATTTCCTGACCTATGCCGCGGAGCTGGAAGGCCAGGGCGATGAAGACACGCTGGCGTTTGGCCGAGACGAGCGCCAGTTCCGCAACGTTCTGCTGGTGGAGCAGCCGAACGGCAGCTTCGCCGACACGATTGCCCGCCAGTACCTGATGGATGCCTGGAACGTGGCGCTGTACGAACGCCTGACCCATAGCCGCGACGGCCAGCTTGCCGCCATTGCCGCCAAGGCAATTAAAGAGGCGCGCTACCACCTGCGCTTCAGCCGCGGCTGGCTGGTGCGTCTGGGCGACGGGACCGAAACGTCCGCGCAAAAAATGCAGCAGGCCATCGACAGCCTGTGGCGTTTTACGGCCGAGCTGTTTGAAGCCGATGACGTCGAGCTGGCGCTGATTGAGCCCGGCGTGGCGGTTGACCCGCGCCTCCTGCGCCAGCCGTGGGAAAGCGAAGTCTTTGCCGGTCTGAATGAAGCCTGCCTGCAGGTGCCCGCCGAGGTGGCGTACCGCACCGGGGGCAAGAGGGGGCTGCATACCGAACATCTGGGCCCGATGCTGGCGGAAATGCAGTATCTCCAGCGCGCGTATCCCGGTCAGCAGTGGTAAAGGAGAACGCTATGCAACGCCTCGTCGACATCGCGCCTGCGCAAATCCCGCAGATCTGGGCGCTGTTAGGCCAGATCCCCGATCCGGAAGTGCCGGTGTTAACCATCACCGATTTAGGCATGGTGCGCAGCGTAAAGGCGCAGGGGGAAGGCTGGGTCATCGGCTTCACGCCCACCTACTCGGGCTGTCCGGCGACGGAGCACCTGCTGGGGGCGATCCGTGAGGCGATGACTAAACGCGGCTTCACCCCCGTGCATATCGTGCTCCAGCTTGAACCCGCCTGGACCACCGACTGGATGACCGCCGACGCGCGCGAGCGCCTGCGGGCGTACGGCATCAGCCCGCCGGTGGGGCATAGCTGTCACGCGCACGCGCCGGTGGAGGTGAGCTGCCCGCGCTGCGCCAGCACCGACACCTCCCTTATCAGTGAATTTGGCTCGACGGCCTGCAAAGCGCTCTATCGCTGCAACACCTGCCGCGAGCCCTTCGACTATTTCAAATGCATTTGAGGCTGCCATGACAACGTTTCATTCATTAACAGTGGCAAAAGTGGAACCCGAAACCCGCGACGCGGTAACCATCACCTTTGCGGTGCCGCAGGCGCTGCAGGAGGCCTACCGCTTCCGTCCCGGCCAGCACCTGACGTTAAAAACGAAGCTTGGCGGGGACGAGCTGCGCCGCTGCTACTCCATCTGCCGGAGTGCCGCCCCGGGCGAAATCAGCGTGGCGGTCAAGGCGATTGAAGGCGGGCGCTTCTCCCGCTATGCCCGGGATGAGATCAAAGCGGGCATGGCGCTGGAGGTAATGGTTCCTCAGGGGCAGTTTGGCTACCAGCCGCGGGCCGAACGCGAAGGCCACTATCTGGCAATTGCGGCAGGCTCCGGGATCACCCCGATGCTGGCAATTATCTCCGCGACGCTTAAGACCGAACCGAACAGCCATTTCACCCTAATCTACGGCAACCGCAGCAGCCAGAGCATGATGTTCCGCCAGGCGCTGGCGGACCTGAAGGACAAATACCCGCAGCGCCTGCAGCTGGTCTCCATCTTCAGCCAGGAGCGGCTGGACAGCGACCTGCTTTATGGCCGCATCGACGGGGAAAAGCTGCAGGCGCTGGCGAAAAACCTGATCAACTTCCGCCAGTACGACGAGGCGTTTATCTGCGGCCCGTCCGCAATGATGGACGACGCGGAAGCCACGCTGAAGGCGCTGGGGATGCCGGACAAATCCATTCACCTTGAGCGCTTTAACACCTCCGGTATCACCGTTAAGCGCGCGGCGCACGTGCAGGTGGATGGACAAAAAGTGACCGTTCGCCAGGACGGGCGCGACCGTGAAATCACCCTGACGGCGGACGACGAAAGCATTCTCGATGCCGCCCTGCGTCAGGGGGCGGATCTGCCTTATGCCTGTAAGGGCGGCGTCTGCGCCACCTGTAAATGCAAAGTGCTGCGCGGGAAGGTGGACATGGCGACCAACTATAGCCTGGAGCCGGACGAGCTGGCCGCCGGGTATGTCCTGAGCTGCCAGTCGCTGCCGTTAACCGCCGACGTGATCGTCGACTTCGACGCGAAGGGGATGGCATGAGCGAACTGATTGTTACCCGTCATGGCCGCGTGCTGCAGCTGACGCTAAACCGTCCGGCGGCGCGCAACGCTCTCAACAACGCGCTGTTGACCCAGCTTGCGGAACAGCTTGAGGCCGCCGCCGTGGATGCCGAGATTTCCGTCTGCGTGATTTACGGCAGCGAGCGCTGCTTTGCCGCCGGGGCCGATCTCAACGAAATGGCGGAGAAAGACCTGCCCGCCACGCTAAACGATATTCGCCCGCAGCTGTGGTCACGCATCAATACGTTCAGTAAACCGCTGATCGCCGCCGTGAACGGCTTCGCGCTGGGCGCAGGCTGCGAGCTGGCGCTGCTGTGCGACGTGGTGATTGCCGGTGACAACGCCCGTTTCGGCCTGCCGGAAATCACGCTCGGCATCATGCCCGGCGCGGGCGGCACCCAGCGTCTTATCCGCAGCGTCGGGAAATCGCTGGCCAGCAAAATGGTGCTGACCGGTGAGAGCATTACCGCAGAGCAGGCGCTGAGCGCCGGGCTGGTGAGCGATGTTTTCCCGGCGGCGCTGACGCTGGAGTATGCCCTGAAGCAGGCGGCCCTGATGGGGCGCCACTCGCCGCTGGCTTTACAGGCAGCCAAACAGGCGCTGCGCCAGTCTCAGGAGGTGCCGCTTCAGGCCGGTCTGGCCCAGGAGCGCCAGCTGTTTACGCTGCTTTCTGCCACCGAAGACCGCCGGGAAGGCATCAACGCCTTCCTACAAAAACGCACTCCCGACTTTAAAGGACGCTAATTGTGGAATTTATTCTCAGTCATGTAGAACAGGGCGTGATGACCATTACGCTGAACCGTCCGGAGCATCTGAACAGCTTTAACGACGTCATGCACCGGCAGCTGGCCGAGTGCCTGAAACAGGCCGAGCGCGATGACACCGTTCGCTGCCTGCTGATCACCGGGGCAGGACGCGGCTTTTGCGCCGGTCAGGACCTCAACGACCGCAACGTCGACCCTAACGGCCCGGCGCCGGATCTGGGCATGTCCGTTGAAACCTTCTACAACCCGCTCGTGCGCCGCCTGGCAAAGCTGCCGAAGCCGGTCATCTGTGCCGTTAACGGCGTGGCGGCGGGCGCGGGCGCCACGCTGGCGCTCGGGTGCGACATGGTGATTGCGGCGCGCTCCGCCAGCTTCGTGATGGCCTTCAGCAAGCTCGGCCTGGTGCCGGACTGCGGCGGCACCTGGCTGCTGCCGCGCGTGGCCGGACGCGCCCGCGCCATGGGGCTGGCGCTGCTCGGCGACAAGCTCAGCGCCGAACAGGCGCAAGCGTGGGGCATGATCTGGCAGGTGGTCGATGACGAAGAGCTCTCCACTACGGCGCAGCAGATGGCCCTGCATTTTGCGTCGCAGCCGACCTTCGGCCTGGGGCTGATCAAGCAGGCGATCAATGCTGCGGAAACCAATACCCTGGACGCCCAGCTCGATCTGGAGCGTGACTATCAGCGGCTGGCCGGGCGCAGCGACGACTACCGCGAGGGCGTCAGCGCCTTCCTCGCGAAGCGCGCGCCGAACTTTACGGGGAAATAAGATGCTGAACATACGTACGGTCGCCGTGATTGGCAGCGGCACGATGGGTGCCGGGATTGCCGAAGTGGCGGCCAGCCACGGGCATCAGGTGCTGCTCTATGACATCTCCAGCGATGCGATATCACGCGCCATCGACGGGATCCGCCAGCGTCTGGCCTCCCGTGTGACGCGCGGAAAACTCTCCGCCGATGCCGGGAGCCAGACCCTTGCCCGGCTTGTTCCCGTCACGGAGATCGACGCGCTCTCCGCGGCCGATCTGGTGATTGAAGCGGCCTCAGAACGGCTGGAGGTGAAAAAGACGCTGTTTGCCCAGCTGGCTGAGATCTGCCCGCCGCAGACGGTGCTGACCAGCAATACCTCCTCCATCTCCGTCACGGCGATTGCGGCGGACGTCCACCACCCGGAGCGCGTCGCAGGCCTGCATTTCTTTAACCCGGCGCCGGTGATGAAGCTGGTGGAGGTGGTCAGCGGGCTGGGGACCTCCCCGGAAGTGGCCGACGCGCTGTGCGAGCTGGCGCTGAACTGGGGCAAACAGCCCGTTCGCTGCCAGTCAACGCCGGGGTTCATCGTCAACCGCGTCGCGCGTCCGTTCTATTCCGAAGCCTGGCGCGCGCTGGAAGAGCAGGTCGCTCCGCCGGAGGTGATTGACGCCGCCCTGCGTGAAGGCGGCGGCTTCCCGATGGGGCCGCTGGAGCTGACCGACATGATTGGTCAGGACGTGAACTTTGCGGTGACCTGCTCGGTATTTAACGCCTTCTGGCAGGAGCGTCGTTTTCTGCCTTCGCTGGTGCAGCAGGAGCTGGTGCTGGCTGGAAGGCTGGGCAAGAAAAGCGGGAAGGGCGTTTACGACTGGCAGGGCGACAAACCTGACGTGCAGTGGGTTGAGTCGGTGAACGACAGCTATAGCCCGATGCGCGTGGAAAAAAGACGTGACGGTGTCACGGAAATTGATGATGTGTACCTGATTGAAACGCAGGGAGAGACCGCGCAGGCGCTGGCGCTGCGGCTTAACGGCCCGGTGGTGGTTGTCGACCGCATCGAGCGTGACGTAGCGGTCATTGCCGCCGCCGCCAGCAACCCGCATACCGCGACGCAAAAAGCCATCCGCTACCTGCAGCAGCAGGGACACAGGGTGGTGCGAATTGCCGATTATCCCGGCCTGCTGATCTGGCGGACGCTGGCGATGATTGCCAACGAGGCGCTGGATGCCCTGCAAAAAGGGGTCGCCAGCGAGAAGGATATCGACACGGCCATGCGCCTGGGCGTGAACTACCCGAGCGGGCCGATCGCATGGGGCGAGCGCCTGGGCTGGCAGCGCCTGCTGACGCTGCTGGAGAACCTGCAGCGTCATTACGGCGAAGAGCGCTATCGCCCCTGTTCACTGTTGCGCCAGCGCGCGCTTCTGGAGAGTAGCTATGAGTCATAACGCCTGGCATAACGCCCGCACCATGTACGAACGGGACGCCTGCGCTCAGGCGATGGGGATGGACATTGTCGAGATGGACGAGGGCTACGCGGTTGTCACCATGACCATCACCCCGCAGATGTTGAACGGCCACAAAACCTGCCACGGCGGCCAGCTGTTTTCGCTGGCTGACACCGCTTTTGCCTACGCCTGCAACAGCCAGGGGCTGGCGGCGGTGGCCTCCGGCTGCTCGATTGATTTCCTGCGTCCGGGCTTCGCCGGGGACACGCTCACCGCCACCGCGCGGGTGAAGCATCAGGGCAAGCTGACCGGCGTGTACGACATTGAAATCCAGAACCAACAACAGAAAACAGTCGCCCTTTTTCGCGGAAAATCTCACCGCATCGGCGGCAGCGTGACAGGAGAAGCCTGATGCGTGACGCATTTATTTGTGATGGCGTTCGAACCCCGGTGGGTCGCTACGGCGGAGCGCTTTCCGCAGTCCGAACCGACGATCTGGGTGCCGTTCCGCTGCGCGCGCTGCTGGCCCGCTACCCGCAGCTCGACCTGGAGCGGATCGACGACGTGATTTTCGGCTGCGCCAACCAGGCGGGGGAAGATAACCGCAACGTAGCGCGCATGTCGTCGCTGCTGGCCGGGCTGCCGCAGACGGTATCCGGAACCACCATTAACCGCCTGTGCGGTTCCGGGCTGGACGCGATTGGTTTTGCCGCCCGCACCATTAAAGCGGGCGACGGCGACCTGCTGATCGCGGGCGGCGTGGAGTCGATGTCCCGCGCGCCGTTCGTGATGGGCAAAGCCACCGCCGCCTTTCAGCGTCAGGCGGAGATCTTTGATACCACCATCGGCTGGCGATTTGTGAATCCGCTCATGCATCAGCAATTCGGAACTGACAGTATGCCGGAAACGGCAGAGAATGTAGCTGAATTGTTAAATATCAGCCGTGCCGATCAGGACGCGTTCGCCCTGCGCAGCCAGCAGCGTACCGCGCTGGCCCAGCAGAACGGCATTCTGGCGCAGGAGATCGTGCCGGTGCCGGTGCCGGGTAAAAAAGGGGCGGTCACAGCGTTCAGCGTGGATGAACATCCGCGCGCGGACACTACTCTTGAACAGCTTGCCGGGCTAAAAACGCCGTTCCGTAAGAACGGGGTGGTCACGGCGGGAAATGCCTCCGGGGTCAACGACGGCGCTGCGGCGCTGATCGTCGCCAGCGAGAAGATGGCGCTGGCGCAGGGGTTAGTCCCGCGCACGCGGATCGTGGCGATGGCGACGGCAGGCGTGGAGCCACGTCTGATGGGGCTTGGCCCGGTACCCGCCACCCGGAAGGTGCTGGAGCGCGCCGGGCTCAGCATTAACGATATGGACGTGATCGAACTTAACGAAGCTTTCGCCGCGCAGGCGCTGGGCGTGCTGCGTCAGCTGGGCCTGCCGGACGATGCCGCGCACGTTAACCCGAACGGTGGCGCGATTGCGCTGGGCCACCCGCTGGGCATGAGCGGCGCCAGGCTGGCGCTGGCCGCGAGTAATGAACTGCACCGACGCGGCGGGCGCTACGCGCTGTGTACGATGTGCATCGGTGTGGGTCAGGGCATTGCCATGATCCTTGAGCGTGTTTGAGCATAAAAACAATGTGAGTACCCTACAATGACAAATACAACAAAGCTTGATCCGATTGAAACGGCCTCTCTTGACGAGTTACAGGCGCTGCAGACCGCGCGTCTGAAATGTACGCTGCATCACGCCTACAGCAACGTGCCGATGTACAAACGCAAGTTTGATGCAGCGGGCGTTCACCCTGACGATTTCAAAGAGCTGGCGGATATCCGCAAATTCCCGTGCACCACCAAGCAGGACCTGCGGGATAACTATCCGTTCGATACCTTTGCCGTGCCGATGGAGCAGGTGGTGCGCATTCACGCGTCTTCCGGCACCACCGGCAAACCGACCGTTGTCGGCTATACGCAGGGCGACATCGACAACTGGGCCAATCTGGTGGCCCGCTCCCTGCGCGCGGCGGGCGGCAGCGCGAAGGACAAAATTCACGTGGCGTATGGCTACGGCCTGTTTACCGGCGGGCTGGGGGCGCACTACGGGGCCGAGCGTTTAGGCGCGACGGTGATCCCGATGTCCGGCGGCCAGACGGAGAAACAGGCGCAGCTGATCCGCGATTTCCAGCCGGACATGATCATGGTGACGCCATCCTACTGCCTCAACCTGATTGAAGAGCTGGAACGCCAGATGGGCGGCGATGCCAGCACCTGTTCCCTGCGCGTGGGCGTCTTCGGCGCCGAGCCGTGGACGCAGGCCATGCGCCGGGAAATTGAAAAACGCTTAGGCATTACGGCGCTGGACATCTATGGCCTCTCCGAAGTGATGGGGCCGGGCGTGGCGATGGAGTGTATCGAAACCGTCGACGGCCCGACCATCTGGGAAGATCATTTCTACCCTGAGATCGTCAACCCGAACGACGGCACGCCGCTGGATGACGGTCAGCAGGGCGAGCTGCTGTTCACCACGCTGACCAAAGAGGCGCTGCCGGTGATCCGCTACCGCACCCGCGACCTGACGCGCCTGCTCCCGGCCACCGCGCGCAGCATGCGCCGTATGGACCGGATCAGCGGCCGCAGCGACGATATGCTGATCATCCGCGGCGTCAACGTCTTCCCGTCGCAGCTGGAAGAGGAGATCGTAAAGTTCGAACATCTTTCGCCGCACTACCAGCTGGAGGTGAACCGTCGCGGGCATCTTGATTCACTTTCCGTGAAGGTGGAGCTAAAAGAGAGCAGCCTCACGCTGACCCACGAGCAGCGTTGCCAGGTGTGCCACCAGCTGCGCCACCGCATTAAGTCGATGGTGGGGATTTCCACCGACGTGACGATCGTTAACTGCGGCAGCATCCCGCGCTCGGAGGGAAAAGCCTGCCGGGTGTTTGACCTGCGTAAAGCGGCGGCCAACGGTTAAGTTTCCTCTCACCCCGGCCCTCTTCCAAAGGGAGGGGGTTAGGGTGAAGGGCTATCCCAGAATCCTATGCTATGATTCATCCAGGACAAAAATAACAACAGAATGAATCACATGAATAAACTCGACGCCTTTATCCAGCACGCGGTCAGCTCCGTTCCCGTCAGCGGGACCTCGCTTATCTCCTCGTTATACGGTGACGCGCTTTCCCATCGCGGCGGTGAGATTTGGCTCGGCAGCCTGGCTGCCTTACTGGAAGGCATGGGGTTTGGCGAACGGTTCGTGCGTACCGCGCTGTTTCGCCTCAACAAAGAGGGCTGGCTGGACGTCTCGCGCATCGGACGACGTAGCTTTTACCGCCTGAGCGATAAAGGGCTTCGCCTGACGCGTCGCGCGGAGAATAAGATCTACCGCGCGGAACTGCCCGCCTGGGACGGAAAATGGCTATTGCTGCTCTCAGAAGGGCTGGACAAAACCACCCTTGCCGACGTCAAAAAACAGCTGATCTGGCAGGGGTTTGGCACGCTGGCGCCGAGCCTGATGGCCTCGCCGTCGCAGCATCTTGCGGACGTGCAGTCCCTGCTTCACGATGCTGGGGTGGCGGAAAACGTGATTTTCTTTGAAGCCCACTCGCCGCTGGCGCTCTCCCGCGCCGCGCTGCGTTCACGCGTGGAAGAGTGCTGGCAGTTAACCGAGCAAAACGCGATGTACGAGTCGTTTATCAGCTCGTTCCGGCCGCTGCTGCCGCTGCTGAAAGAGGCCGCGCCCGAGGAGCTGACGCCGGAACGCTGCTTCCAGATCCAGCTGCTGCTGATTCACTTTTATCGTCGCGTGGTGCTGAAGGATCCGCTGCTGCCGGAAGAGTTACTGCCCGCGCACTGGGCGGGGCAAAGCGCCCGACAGCTCTGCATAAATATCTATCAGCGTGTCGCGCCGGGAGCGCTGACGTTTGTCAGCGAGAAGGGCGAAACCTCCGTCGGCGAACTGCCCGTGCCCGGCACGCTCTACTATCAGCGCTTTGGTGGTCTTACAAGCGCATAAGGAGGGAAGATGCCTGTTTATCAAATTGACGGCCTGACGCCGGTGGTACCTGACGAGAGCTACGTTCACCCAACGGCGGTGCTGATTGGCGACGTGATTCTGGGCAAAGGCGTTTATGTCGGTCCTAACGCCAGCCTGCGCGGTGATTTTGGCCGTATCGTGGTGAAAGACGGGGCGAACATTCAGGATAATTGCGTGATGCACGGCTTCCCGGAGCAGGACACGGTGGTGGAAGAGGACGGGCATATCGGCCACAGCGCCATTCTTCACGGCTGCGTGATCCGCCGCAATGCGCTGGTGGGCATGAACGCGGTGGTGATGGACGGGGCGGTCATTGGTGAAAACAGCATCGTCGGCGCGGCTGCGTTCGTGAAGGCGAAAGCGGAGATGCCCGCCAACCATTTGATTATCGGCAGCCCGGCCAAAGCGATTCGCGAGCTGAGCGAGCAGGAGCTCGCCTGGAAGCAGCAGGGCACGCGGGAATACCAGGTGCTGGTTGAGCGCTGCAAGCTGACGATGCATCAGGTTGAACCGCTGCGCGAGGTTGAGCCTGAACGAAAGCGGCTGGCGTTTGATGAGAATTTAAGGCCGAAGTCGGCGGTGTAGGACGGGAAGTCTGCGCCAGGGCACTAACGGGAAGATGTGACCCCGCCTCATCATGCTATAAATCCTCCGACACAGACTCATCACGATAAAGGACGCAGAGTTATGCTGAGAGGAAAACGCGCTGTTATCACGGGCGGCGGCGGGGGATTTGGTCAGGCGCTTTGCGTCTGGCTGGCGCGAGAGGGCGTTGACGTTGATTTTAGCGCCCGTCGCGAGGAGGATATAGAAAAAACTTGCGCCCTCATCGCGGCTGAAGGGGGTGTGGCAAGAGGGTATCTCTGTGATTTAGCCCAGCCGGAATCCGTTTCTCAGTTCTCTTCGCAAGTCTTACATTCAGACAGGCCAATCGATATTTTAATACTGAATGCTGCTCAGTGGCTGTCAGGAACAATAGACGAACAATCGAGCTCTGAAATCGTCAATACCGTCAGTTCAGGCCTGACAGGTTCAATCCTGCTCACCCAGACGCTGCTTTCAGGATTGCGACGCTCAGACGGCGCAGACATCATTGCGATTATATCCGCATGCGGTATTCCGAACTTTACAGATTCCATTGCCCATCCCGCTTTTTTTGCCAGTAAACACGGGCTAAGCGGCTTTCTAACGAAACTGTCAGCACACTTATCCAAAGAAAATATTCGGGTAACCGGGTTATATCCGCCTGATTTTGAACTGACCGGTTTAGATGCGCATGTCGATCGTCAAACAAGAATGGGGGAGCGTCTGGTGAATGGACGGTCCATCTGGGAAACGATGCGTTTTGTGCTGACTCAGCCTCGAAGTTGCCATATTAGTACCATCTACTTTCAGGGGCCGACTCGTGAAGATCTGGCGCATCAGGCCTGAATCTGACGGCGGGCGCTCACCGTAATTGCTGATAAACGCGTTCAGGCATCCCATTATTCGCAAAACGGTTGCCAGAGATAATAAGGCTGTCTTTTTTCGCCATATCCATCAACAGCGCGATGCCAATGTAATTACTCCAGTTAAAGGTATTTTGCAGCACCACCACCGCATTGCCTTTTTCTTTGTCATAACCGATAAAGCTGGAGTAGCCGCCGATATAGCCGACCTGATAGGTGATTTTTTCCAGACCGATAAAGTCGGTGGTCCAGGCAATACCCTGTACCCCGTCGGGACGTTGAATATCGGTATTTCTGACTTCGGCGAAGACGCTGTCCAGCAAGGGATTGTGGGTCGTCGATACGTGATAGCGCGCATAGGCCGCCAGATCTTCGGCGTTGCTGTATAAGCTCGCTGCCGCCACCATGTTGTTGGAAAAATGCCAGTCCGGCGTGAGCTGTCCGCGCGGGATGAATTTCGGCTGATCGCCCGCGTGGCCGAGGGCGCGCTGCGGGTATCCTTTTAGCTGCTGTGGCGTAAAGCTGCTGTTAGCCATCTGCAGCGGCTGGAAAATATAGCGCGAGGCTAAACTCTGGATATCTACGCCTGTTTTGTGTTTCAGGATATAGCCGATCAGCGCGTAGCCGGTATTGGAGTATTGCGGCACTTTACTCTTTGGCGCTTGCCAGTCGGCGAGGTAATGCAGCACGTTATCGCTATCCAGCTCGCCGTAGAAATTATCGCCCGTGCTTAAATAGCTGATGAATTTTCCAAGCATCGGAACATCCATATTCTGACGCGGCAGGCCGGAGGTGTGGGTTACCAGTTCAAGCAGGGTGATTTTTTGTGCATCCACGCTAAGCGGCGTACCCGGCGGTAACAATGTTGCCAGGCTATCGTTCCAGTTCAGTTGCCCTTCATTGACCAGACAAGCCACCACTTCCGCCGTGATCCCTTTGCTGAGCGAGCCGAGTGCAAACAGGGTGTCGGGCCTGACCGGATAACGATTGACCGCATCGGTTACGCCCCAGGTGTAAAACTGCGGTGAGCCGTGATTATGAATGACCGCGACCGTCATTCCTGGAACGGATTTTTGCGCCATGTAGTGACGCACCACGCTGTCAACGTCGCCATCCAGCGAATCATGAGTGAGAAGTTCCTGAGTACCTTCCGGGGAGGACATTTGTGAAAGTGTGCCACAACCGCTGAGGAGTGGGAGAGTAAGCAGAAGCCAGCGAATTTTTTTTGTTATGTTCTGCATACCTGATAGCGAGTGTGGTGGTCATTGGCGCGCCAGGAATGTATCACAAATAGCCTGCTTGAATGTAAACTTTCTACACGGTGACGGCCCTGTGGGTGGTCAACGTGACTTTTCGGCCAGCTTTGAGGGATTTTAGTATGACTCGCTTTTATCAACTTACCGCCACCCGTCTGGATGGACAGCTTACCTCTATGGCCGACTATGCCGGAAAGGTGGTTTTGGTCGTGAATACCGCCAGCCAGTGTGGCTTCACGCCGCAATATGCTGGTCTTGAAGCGCTGTACAAGAAGTACGCCGATCGGGGGTTAGTGGTGCTGGGCTTCCCCTGCAACCAGTTTGGTAAACAGGAACCCGGCGGCGCCGACGAAATCTCGAAAACCTGTTACATCAACTACGGCGTGAGTTTCCCGATGTTCGAGAAGGTTGAGGTTAACGGTAGCGCAGCGCATCCGCTGTTTCGTTATCTGAAAAACGAATTACCCGGCGTGCTGGGTGAGCGAATTAAGTGGAACTTTACTAAGTTTCTTATCGGACGCGACGGTAAACCACTGAAGCGCTTTGCTCCGATGACTACCCCAGAGAAAATGGAGGGGGCGATTGTTGAGGCTTTGCGGAGGTGAGAGTTTTGGTGACAGGAATTATCGAGCACCTCTGTTCCCTGCATAAACAACATGTCACTTAAATACACCTGTAGAATGCGCAAATGCAGACGCTGCATCTTGTGTTGACTACATAAGGTTTTACTTAAGTCACTTATTTAATAGCATGTTATCATTTGGTGCCACCCAAACGGTAGAACAGTAGCATAAACTTTTGACTATTTCGTGAATGATTAACTTGCCCGGATGGCATACTCCTCTTTATATTTTTACTCATATCCCATGAGCTAATGACAAAATGTGACACTCCAGGTTGAGATAATCACACTTTGTAAAAATACGGGGTCGATAGTTCGTCGATTCGTTGCAACGAATAAGGAGAAAGTTGTGAATAACGTCAATACCTTCCTTAAGGAAAATTTATCTTCAGTAAGTAAGAATGTTTTTGTTGCTCCAGGTATCCCTGAAAAAAAACTAAATAACGTCGCTAAAGCATTCAATGTCGCTGACAACCTGAATGCTGTGTTGGCCATTTATGACAATACGGTATTTGGTAGTGCAAAAGATGGCATCGTTTTTACCGGCGAAAAACTGGTTATAAAAGAAGCTTTTGAAAGTCCTTATGACGTGTACTACAACAATATTGAAGCCGTAGAATATATAGAAGACGTTACAGTGAATGATAAAGGGAAGGAGAAACGAACAGAATTTGTCTCACTCAAACTAAAAAATGGCGAGGTAAAGCCACTCAAAAGTTTGATGGAGTGCAACTATAAGAAACTGAGCGACATTCTTGAGCATGCCATCAGTGACTTTGATGAGTTTAAAGAAGAAGATCAGCTCATTACCCTTGCTGAAATGTCAGAAGCTCTGAAAGTGGCTTACGTCAAAACCATTGTTAACATGGCGTTCTCAGATGACGGTCAGGTTGATAAAAAAGAGTTTGCCGAAATTCTCCTGCTGATGACGCGACTTGAGTTAACGACCGAATCCCGATTTATACTGCGAAGTTACATCGGTACTGATTCCAGTCTGATACCGGTTGAAGAGTTAATTGCGATAATTGATCGTGAATGCGTGCCTAGCCATAACAAGTCAATAAAGATCTCTCTTGTTAAGGACCTGATTAGCATTTTCATGAGCGTTAATGATGGTGAATATATAAAATTTCCATTTCTTCAGCAAATGCAACCCTTGCTGGGTGTAACTGACGAAGAAATAGAGCTCGCGGTGATGGCTATTCAGCAAGACTTCAAGATGTTACGAGAAGATTTTTCTGACGATGCACTGAAACGCAGCATGAAAGAACTTACGGCGAAAGCCGGTGCGGTAGGTGTGCCGCTCGCTGCAGTCTATCTTTCTGGTTCTGTCATCGGTATGTCCGCTGCAGGCATCACTTCAGGCCTCGCAACGCTTGGACTTGGCGGTGTGCTTGGTTTTTCAAGTATGGCAACGGGTATTGGTGTTGCGGTGTTATTAGGTGTCGGGGCCTATAAAGGGATTCGTCATCTTACGGGTGCTAATGAACTGGATAAATCCAAGCGCCGGGAACTCATGCTCAATGAAGTCATCAAGCAGACACAATCCACATTGTCCGCGTTAATCAATGATCTCAATTATATTTCTGGCAAGTTTAACGACGCTCTGGATGCGCACAACCGGCAAGGTGAAAAAATTCAAAAGCTCCAGAAGATGATGAATGCATTGACCGGTGCGGCGGATGAATTAAATAAAAAATCGAATAAAATGCAAAACAGTGCACTCAAACTTAAGTGTCCTGTCTATCTTGATGAGGCCAAACTCAGTTCTCTGACCCGAGAACCCATCAAAAAACAATTCTACGATATTGTTCTTTCATTCTATGAAGAATGTATTGTCGAAGAGCAACACGATGGTAAGATCGTTGAAGTGAAAAAACGTAAAATTAAAGAAGATACAGCGACTCAGCAATTAGAGAAGCTTGCCGCCATCTTTGAAGGCATCGGCTATTTCAGAGCGGGGGACGTTATCAAAGGCAAACTGACTGGGTTGTTCTCATAATGAAAAAACCGGATACTCAGGTATCGGCCTTGCTGGTGCAGAAGCACCAGCTTGAACAAAGCGAGAGACAATTGAGTGACCTTGATGCCGCTCTTGACGCCCTTAACGCTTTGCAAACTGATACCGATGCTGCTTTAGATGAAATGATTCTTGCGATGGATGGTGTTCTGGAACACGCAGGTATCACTTTTGATGATAATTTCCACATAACGGTTTCCAGTGAATTCAGCGATTACCTTGAATCCAGTTTGACCCCGTCATTGTCCAGTATCAGTAAACTATCGATGATAGAAACGATAGCGTTCACCAGCGATACGGACTGGGAAACTTATTCCCAGTCCGTATCGCACTATGCCCATAAGCACAATATCGATTTAACGGTCGATCCGTTTAGCGCCCTGATGTCGCCAACTCAGAAAATTGCTCTGGAGAAACGCATTCAGGAAGACTTCACCTTAAAGACTGCCCGCTGCGACAAGTATGATTACATGATCGCTGGCACCTGTGGCGTTATTGGCGGGCTTATCGATATTTTTCTGGTAGGTGCTCCGGGTGAAGGTAAGCTGACCCAGCTTGCAGATAATGCGGTGGACGGTGCAGTCGAGAAATTCGCCTCTGCCTTTGGGTGGAAAGGGGGCGCAGAAGGAAGTGATCCCACAAAAAGCGCTATCGGTTTTCTGGAGAGAAAATTCAAGGTTAACTATGACCATCGGCATGGTGGTGATGTTGATGGTCTGTTCAGGATGAACACGAAGAATCACCATATTAAAAATCTTGCCCACTCTCCGGACTTAGTCGGTTTATTTTTCTCGATCCTTGATCAATTTACCAGTACGGCACATTTTGTGGCAGACGGAAAACTGATTTCCGTAGATACCGAAACTTTTGAGCTTAAAGGGAATAACCTTGTCTCTAAGGTATTCAGTGGTTTCGTAAACTGGATGGGCCATCTTTTCTCTGATATGGCAGGCTCTTCCGGTGCTGAAGGGAGAGGCTCTGGTATCCCTATACCTTTCTTTTCATTACTTCAGTTTATAAACGTGGGTGAATTTGGTCAGCATCGCCAGTCTTTCGCGACCGTCGCCGTCCAGGTTTTTGAGAAAGGATACGACTTACGGCATGGATTAGCCATGGCGATCCCTGTTCTGATTACTGAACTGCTTGTGAGGATCACCTGGACGGTGAAACAACGTTGCTACCATAAGAAGGGCTGGGGTGAATGTGTCCCTTCTGCGAATAACCCAGAACTCAGGCGAATGTTGCTGGTTGCACATGGAACCTTGTGTTTGATGGATGCAGGTGATGCGGCACTTCGTTCAGGAGGAGAAATTATTCAGTTCCTCCTGAGAACGAACCTCATCGGCTGGGCAAGGTTTGGAACTCTGGCGATTAAAGAACTCCATGTCTGGTATAAAGCCGGTGGAATTGATGCCAGTGCTGTCGATGAATATATGGAACATGAACTTCGACGAATGCTAAAAGCGGGTTAACGTTACGACCTCATTGAATATCGCAAAGCCTGGGTGCATAGCTTTGCGAATCTGTCTATGCAAAGCAGAAAAAGGACCTTCATTGCAAGGCAGAAATATCCTTTGTGGTGCATGACTGCTAAAAGCAGGCCAGTGCCAGCAACTTAAGGTGCTCTAATATTAAAAGTTAAAATCATGCGTAAGATAAGTTTCAATTTAATCATCATTGATAATTGCTTTTTTACGCCGCATTGTTTTACTTTATGGTCAGCAATACGTACAATAGTAAAAAAATGGAATGAGCGACTAAAACTGATGACCCCGGGAAAAACACTTAAAAAATCATTTATTGCTGTTGTTTTGAGCGGTGTTCTTGCCATTTCTGGATACTTTGGAGCGCTAAATACAGTGTTTGACTTGTATCAGAATATCGCAGATAAATTTTTCCAAAAACAAGCGGAAGATAATCTCCACGTAATTTATACCGGGGCATCGATAAAATACATCGAATCAATTTTTGGCGCACCTGTGAAAGAAGAACATTCTGAGGATGGCAAGGTTAATGAGTATATTTACTCGTTCAGGAAGTTCTATCTACAAGTGGTTTATGATAATAAGAATACTGTGATACTCTATTCTGTAACCAGCAAGGATAAGGACTTTCATCCTGAAGTGCCTTATCTGGGTAAAACCCTTGGCCATAAGTTTAAAGACTTTGGAAATCATATTAACTATTTGCATTTTGACCATTCTTCGAAATTCTATCAATATGAAGAAGGGCACTATTTAGGAAATCCTGGTAACTATAGAAACTTTTACCTCGCTTATAATCCTGCTGGCGTTGATTACGTTGAGTTGCAGTCGCTCCCTGATTTTTATAATAACGATGAGCTTTCTCCAAATAAAAAAGATGTTGAAGTGTTCAGAAGCAAAAATGCTCCTAATACATTTGGTGTAGGCGATATAAACGGAGGTCCCGAGGGTCTTGAGTTAAGCTTTAGACTTGGGATTGATTATTACGATGCGAGAGATATTCCAGATAAGGATTAGTGGTGGTAATCAAACATTGTATAATTTTTTATTTCGCTTGAATGTAGGCTATCATCATTAGATTAGCCATTCAGTTCAGATGTCCACTTTTCGCTTGAAGCAGACTCACGATCCATTTCTTCAGCAGCATGGTGACAGGAGCGTAAGTTGTAAGTATTCATCCATAGCAAATGGGTTCATGAATCTGCTGATGGTCGACAGTTTTCATTTTTATACACCTTTGGCATATAAATGGAGTCAGGAAGTGATTTCTATAAAGAACATTCTAAATATGAACATAGCAAAAAACATCTACCTTTCCCTGATAGGGGGCGGTGTGGTGGTGTTTATGATTTACTCTATGAGAATTGGCTTCTTACCTACAGGATTATCACTTTCTGATGTCATATTTTTTCTTCTTGTCATTATCTCTTTTTCAATTTTTCTTACATTCTCTCTTGCAATATGGTATTCAATGTCGGTTGTAACCTCTTATTACTGCTCGATGTTTATTTTACTCCTTGCACCCAATAAAAAAATAAAGCGTAAAGAATGGCGTGGAAAACTGAAAGCAACCCTCAAAGCGGGGAGGATAATGAGGGTTTATGTTGCTTTGTATGCCCATTTAATTATTGCTTTTGTGGGTGGCGTTATTCTTTTTATTGGTGGCGCTAATGGAATGTTTGATGGGAAGTTTGTTTTATTGTCGTTACTATTCACCGCATTTTTTATTACACTGATTATCTATACTTGCATTGATAAAATGGTAAAAAAAGAAGATAAAAGAAGTACCGTTATATCAATTTTAGTTTTAATTTTTGTTCTATTTTTTATGCTTTCAGATATGGCGCCTGTGCTTAGCGATGCAGGCATGAAGTATATCGGCGTGCGCAAAATCAATGTGACAATCCTTCTGAAAGGAAGCGATCTGGAAATGGCAAGACATTTAACCGGCAAACAAGATCAGACCTTCTTTAAAGGGGACGCACTATTTACTGGTGTAGGAACATCTTCTCTGCTGATTATCAACAACAAAAAAATTATCGTGAAAAATGAAAACCTGACCTTGTCATTCTGATCGCCATGATTCGTCTGCTGAGTTGCTAATGCTAATTCATACCTAATGAAGTTAATAATGTCTGCTCCTTGCTCAAAGCAGACATTCCCCTAAATAAATCCGCCCAAAGCAAACCCCCATTACCCCCGCAGCCACGGCGTAATCGTCAGCCCGGTAAGCAAACCTTCCGGGCTGAGCAGGCGAGTGACGGTTTGCCCCCACGGCTCTATACGGTTAGCCACCAGCAACCGATAGCCTTTTTCGCTCAGAACGCGGGTAGCCGAGTCCAGATCCTGTACTTCGTACTCAATCCATCCCTGTGGTATCGGGTGCTCCGTGAGCCACTGTTCTTCTCCAAAACAGGACGCAGCCGCCTGTGCGAGCGGCCAGACGGCAAAATGCTTCACGCCTTCCAGCTGGCCCGCTTCAGTGAGCAGATATTCGCTATTCCCCTCCATCGGCTTCAGCGGAAGGCCGAGTGTCTGGACATAAAACGCGGCGCTGGACTCCGTATCCCGCGATATGGGCCCGAACCCGGCGACGAACAAGACATTAATACCCGGTAACGTCTGCAACATATCCACTCCTGAATGAGGTGAAATTCACCCTGAAATTATCTCACGATCGGCTGAAATACGACTCTCAATTCTGGTATCGCATTCACCGTGCCTGAACGTCCATGACGGGTTTAAAATTCAGCGCGATGACGATCAGCAGCACGACTCCCGCACTCATGATTAACCATGCGCTGGTCAGCGAGACCGAACTGTCGCGAACGATCCCTGCAATTAACGGCATAAGCGCGGCAATCATATATCCACCTCCCTGAACTTTAGACAGTAACTTCCCGGCCTGCGCGGGCGTTCGCGCATGATCGAACGTGACGATAAGCGACAGCGGGAAGAGGGCGCCGATCCCAGTGCCAAGCAGCAGCGTGGATAAGACGGGCGTTGTACCCGGCGAAAAGACCAGGCACAGTAATCCCGCCAGCAGCAGCAACAATACGGCGATCAGCGGCACGCGGCGATCGGGGAATTTACCAATCAGCGCGGAGACGACAAACCCGGCGACAACCTCGGTTAACGTCAGCCAGGCCAGCATGTAGCCGCTGCTGCGTGCGGTCCATCCCGCCTGAATATAGAGCGGGGGCAGCCAGGCCAGTACCAGCGTATAGGCTCCTGTTCCCACGCCGAAAAAGAGCAACAGTAGTGCCGTACGGGAGGACGAGAGCGTAACGGTTTCGTGGGCTGTTTTTTCCCCGCCAGGATGCTTCACCAGCGTTATCCAGAGCATCAGCGCCAGCAGCGCTAACAGCCCTGCCATTGCCAGCGCGGGCTTCAGCGTTAGCCATGAAAACAACGGCTCAGCGCTGGCGGCGGCGACAGCCGCACCGGCCATAATGCCCGTGCTGAATAGCGACATTATCGTGCTGGCCGTTTGCGTATACTCCTTTTTTACCAGGGCAGGCATTAACGCCTGGATAGTGCCGATGCTGGCCCCGCCGAGTAACGCGGTGCCCATAAGATTCGCCGGTGAAGCGCTAAACCCGCGTAACAAACAGGCCGCAAGAAGGATGAAGAGCCCGAGCATAATTCCCCTGATTGCTCCGAGTGTGGCCAAAAGCCAGGGACCACACAGGGCGGCGAGTCCCATCATCGCCACCGGCAGGGTGGTCTGCAGGCTAAATTGCGTCGCGGTCAGCCCCGCTTCGCGCTGCAGCACGGAGAACAGTGGTCCAACCGAGGCCAGAATGGGGCGAAGGTTCAGCCCGACGATAAAAACGATAATGGCGAAGAGTAATGGCGATGTGCGTTTCAACATGGAATCCTTTTCGGGTGTGAATTGCCCGGGCAAATCGCCGCGAGCATTTATCTTAACGTTAAGATAAAATGTGTTTTTGCGTAAGATGTACCGCACAACAGGATAAATACCCACCCCATTAGAGGTGAAAATGAAAGACCATGTAGATTTCGTCGTCGGCCAGTGGGGCCGCGCCATGCCGGAGCTGGACGCCTCGTCGATGAAAATTTTTGGCCGAATGCTCCGGCTGATGAAGCATCTTGGAAAAGAATGGGCGGAGGCGATGGCGCAGTTTGGCTTTCGCGAGGGCGAGTTTGACGTGCTCGCCACGCTGCGTCGCGCCGGGGAGCCGTACTGCCTTTCGCCCACGCAGCTGTATACATCGCTGTTGATCACCTCAGGGGCGATAACGAACCGGCTCAACCGTCTTGAACAACAAGGGCTTATCACGCGGATTGCCGATCCCGATGACAAGCGCAGCTCGCTCGTCAGCCTGACGCCGCGCGGGCAGGCTCGTATCGAACAGGCGCTGCTCGTGCATACACAGACGCAAAATGCTCTGCTAAGAAACCTCTCTGAGGCGCAACGCGCGCAGCTTGAGTCCCTGCTGAGGGAATTGCTGCTGGCGTTTCCGGCTGAGGAATGGGATGAAACGTCACCGTGTGCCGATAATACAAAAACTGCATGATTACACCTTACAGAAAGGGAACGTATGTCTTTACCGCCACTGTATGCGCTGCGCGCGTTTGAAGTTGCCGCACGGCTGAACTCCTTCAGTAAAGCGGCTGAAGTCCTGAATATCACGCCGGGAGCGGTCAGCAGGCATGTCCAGACGCTTGAAATGTGGTTCGACTGCGAGCTGTTTAAACGACAGGGGCCGAGAGTGGAGGTCAGCGACGCCGGGCGTATTCTGGCCGGTCAGCTTAGCGAGAGTTTCTCGAATATTGAGTGGGCCTGTCGCGCATTTAAAAGTGAAAACCACCTTCTGCGACTCAAAGCACCAAGCTCCCTGACGATGCGATGGCTTCTGAATGTGCTTAAATCTTTTCGCGAGAACCATGCGAAGCCGAAAATCGAAATTGCCAGCGTCTGGATGGACTTCGACACGGTTGACTTCAGCCGGGAACCTTACGATTGTGCGATCCTCCTCGGTAATGGCTATTTCGGCGAGTCAACAGAAAGCAGGCTGCTCTTCAGTGAATGGCTTATTCCGGTTTGTACCCCGTCTTTGCTGGAGTCTGCGCGGCATCAGCTTGCCCAGTGCGAGCTTATCCACCCCTCACCGGACCGACGAGACTGGCGACGCTGGCTTAAAAGGACGGGCTTATTCCCCGGACTCGACATGAGCGGCGGGATCGTGTTCGACACCCTGGAGCAGGGAAGCCTTGCGGCCATGCACGGACATGGTGTTGCTATAGCCGATCTTCGACTCACGCTTGAAGCCCTGAAAAGCGGGCTGCTCGCATTGCCCTTCAGGGAAGCCATCGCAACCGGTGACGGCTACTATCTTGTCTGGCCCAAAAATTCGCTCAGAGGAGAGAGCATTGAACGGTTGCTGGCCTGGCTTAACCTTAATGCGCCTGTGGTGCCTTCTTTGGATATCGTCTGTCTTGATTTCAATGAAAAGCGGGTTTAATAAATAGCGGAATATTAATTGCGAGATATTCCGCATATTGAACGTGTTTATGCGTAGGGGATATTTGCCATCTTTTTATATCTATCCGGCAGGGCGCTGTTCAGGTTGAGTAATTTATCCAGTATATAAAGCGCAGGCGTTCCCTTTGCGCGTTCAGCGTCGATCAGCGCAGAGCGTAACAGATTGGCAGCCGATGTCATTTCACGGAAGTACTCCTCAGATTCAGCCGTCTGAACTTCGCCTGACGCGGCGTAATGCACCCTTGGCCAGTCCGCAAAGTCAAGCAGCGGAAGGATCCCGTCGTCTTTGGGTAAATGCGCAGAGAGCAACTCTTCAGCGTTACCCGGATTGCTTTGGGCGAAAGACAGAAGATGCAGTCGATGAATAAAGGGCGAAAGCATCTCAGCGCTATCGTTTTCTGACGAAAGTAACGTTATTAACGCATGAATATTTTCACCCGCGATGTTTTTTTCAGGTGAGATCATTTTCATTAGATGAAATAAAACATCGAGTGTCATACGTACTCCATATGCATGCAGGTGTATTTATTATTTGAGTTTCGCTCTCTGTTCCAGGTCAGGAAGAGACCGGGAATGAAGGGATGGTATTTCAATGAGATTACGTTTGAAAAACGAGAAATAGTGGGAATTAATGTGAGTTTTACTCAACATAGGTTTTATTATTCAATGAGATTCTCCGTAAGCGTACAGCGTGAACCGTCTGGTCATAATCTGAAGCATCCGACAAAGTGGTGTCCACCAAATAAGTAGTGGGAACCAAAGTGTCAGATATGCAGAAAAATATGACTCCCGGCAGGCGTAAAGGCTGCCCTAATTATTCTCCTGAGTTTAAACAGCAGCTCGTTGCTGCCTCCTGCGAACCCGGGATATCCATCTCAAAGCTGGCGCTTCAAAATGGCATTAACGCCAATCTGTTGTTCAAATGGCGTCAACAATGGCGTGAGGGAAAGCTGCTATTACCTTCTTCAGAGAGTCCTCAGCTACTTCCTGTGACTCTCGATGCAGCTGCCGTACAGTCAGAGCCACTCGCAGAGGACCCGGAAACCCTCAGTATCAGCTGTGAGGTAACGTTCCGGCACGGAACGCTCCGCCTCAACGGTACTGTCAGCGAAAAGCTCCTGACCGTGCTGATACAGGAGCTCAAACGGTGATCCCGTTACCAACAGGCACCAAAATCTGGCTGGTTGCCGGTATCACCGACATGCGTAACGGCTTCAATGGCCTCGCCGCAAAGGTGCAGATGACGCTGAAAGACGATCCGATGTCCGGGCATGTCTTCATCTTCCGGGGCCGAAGCGGCAGTCAGATCAAACTGCTGTGGTCTACCGGTGACGGGCTGTGCCTGCTGACCAAACGGCTGGAGCGCGGGCGCTTCGCCTGGCCGTCAGCTCGCGATGGCAAAGTGTTCCTGACACCGGCGCAGCTGGCAATGCTGATGGAAGGTATCGACTGGAGACAGCCAAAGCGGCTGCTGACATCCCTGACCATGCTGTAGGCCTCTTTATCCTGGTTGTCGCAGAATAAGCCTGGTAAAATACGGGCCTATGAATGACACCTCTTCTGACGATATCCTTCTGCTAAAACAGCGCCTGGCCGAACAGGAAGCGTTGATCCACGCCCTTCAGGAAAAGCTGAGCAACCGGGAGCGTGAAATAGACCATCTGCAGGCGCAGCTGGATAAACTCCGCCGAATGAACTTCGGCAGTCGTTCCGAAAAGGTATCCCGCCGTATCGCACAGATGGAAGCTGACTTGAACCGGCTTCAGAAAGAAAGCGATACGCTGACGGGGCGGGTGGATGATCCGGCCGTGCAGCGCCCGCTGCGTCAGACCCGCACCCGCAGACCGTTCCCCGAATCACTTCCCCGCGATGAAAAACGGCTATTACCCGCAGAACCCTGCTGCCCGGAGTGTGGTGGCTTGCTGAGTTATCTGGGTGAGGATGCCGCCGAACAGCTGGAGATGATGCGCAGTGCCTTCCGGGTTATCCGGACTGTACGCGAAAAACACGCCTGTACTCAGTGCGATGCCATTGTGCAGGCCCCCGCGCCTTCGCGGCCCATCGAACGGGGTATAGCAGGACCGGGGTTGCTGGCCCGCGTACTAACCTCTAAGTATGCAGAGCACACCCCGCTGTATCGCCAGTCTGAAATATACGGCCGCCAGGGTGTGGAGCTGAGTCGCTCACTGCTGTCGGGCTGGGTGGATGCATGTTGCCGGCTGCTGTCACCGCTGGAAGAGGCACTTCGGAACTATGTGCTGACTGACGGCAAGCTCCACGCCGATGACACGCCCGTCCCGGTGCTGTTGCCGGGCAATAAGAAGACGAAGACCGGGCGGTTGTGGACGTATGTTCGTGATGACCGCAATGCCGGGTCAGAGCTGGCACCTGCCGCGTGGTTCGCTTACAGCCCGGACAGAAAAGGCATCCATCCGCAGACCCATCTTGCCGGCTTCAGCGGTGTGTTGCAGGCAGATGCGTACGCCGGGTTCAACGAGCTGTACCGCAATGGCCGGATAACGGAAGCCGCCTGCTGGGCTCATGCCCGCCGAAAGATCCACGATGTGCACATCCGCACCCCGTCAGCCCTGACGGAAGAAGCCCTGAGGCAGATCGGTCAGTTGTACGCCATAGAGGCGGATATAAGGGGAATGCCGTCAGAGCAGCGGCTTGCTGAACGTCAGCGAAAAACGAAACCGCTGTTGAGATCCCTGGAAAGCTGGTTGCGTGAAAAGATGAAGACTCTGTCGCGACACTCAGAACTGACAAAAGCGTTCGCGTACGCACTTAACCAGTGGCCGGCACTGACGTACTATGCGGACGATGGCTGGGCCGAAGCAGACAACAACATCGCTGAAAATGCCCTGCGGACGGTCAGTCTGGGTCGTAAAAACTTCCTGTTCTTCGGCTCTGACCATGGTGGTGAGCGGGGAGCGCTGCTGTACAGCCTGATCGGAACGTGCAAACTGAACGGCGTGGAGCCAGAAAGCTACCTCCGTTATGTCCTTGACGTCATTGCTGACTGGCCGATAAACCGGGTCAGCGAACTACTCCCCTGGCGCGTCGCACTGCCAACTGAATAACACATCCCCGTCAATACGGTTCTCGCTGGACGCTTACGATTCTCCAGATGTGATGATTAACTTACAATGATCAGCAGAATATCTGTCCGACAACCGTCTACAGAGGCGAGCAGACATGAGATTAGAGAGTGCGTCAGTTTTAGAAGAACTCCGGACCAGGCTAAGACCCGCATCGGTCGCGCAGGTCGGTGGGTTCCGGCCGCCTGAAGACCCCATTACGTCATGGTTTCTGAAGGGCGTTTCTCGCGCAGATGAAGGATTACCCACCTGGAAGGGCAAACCCATGTTTCCACTTCTTCAGATCAGGGTCGACGAGCTTCCTGTTATTCCTGACCAGTTGAAGGGCATAGCCCTTCTGGTGTTGTTTCACAATGTGGAACAACATCCCTTTGACGAACCGCACGGTGAAGGATGGTTAATTCGCGAGTATGCCAGCCTCGAAGGGCTTCAGCCATTGCCTGAATTGGACACGCCGTATCGGCCGTTTCCAGTTCAATGGCTGAGTGTCATTGACGATGCTCCTGGATGGGAAGATGCCTGGGATATTATTGATCTCTCTTGCGTAAATGATGATGAGCAGGCCAGTGAGAGTTTTTTTGAAGATTTCAATCGCTACAGGGGAACCAAGGTAGGGGGATTTCCGACTGAGATACAACACGGTGTGGGAATCGAAGAGTTTGTTTTTCAGGTTGGGTCCGAAGAAAAAGTAAACTGGATGTGGGCGGATAACGGTATCGGTTACTTTCACCGGTCATCAGAAGGGGAATGGCGGTTTTCATGTCAGTTCTACTGATGAGCTTCCTGCCGGGGGATCGACCACTCGCCCGGCAGTGATTTGTTTCACAAATCCCATCGCTCCTCGACCGTTCAGGATGGTATAACGTCCTGCGGCAACCGGGTTGCCGCAGACAGCCCACATAACTAAAGGCGTATATGAAACAGATTACTTTCAGTGACCTGCAGCAGCAAAGCGAGCAGGCGGCTAATTCCCCTCGCTTACGCGCGCATCGCAATTTACATCCTGAGCTTAGCGACCCGGTGCAGCGCCTGGCCATTGCAATGGAGCCCGGCACCTATGTTCGTCCCCATCGCCATCCACACACCTTTGAACTGCTGACGGCGCTGAGCGGTCGCTTTCTGGTGCTGAACTTTGATGACAGCGGTAGCGTGACCCGGCGCGTCGTATTAGGCGAAGAGTGCAAGGTGCTGGAGATGGATGCCGGTATCTGGCATGCCGTGCTGTCGCTGGATAAAGGCGGCGTCATTTTTGAGGTTAAGCACGGGGGTTATCAGCCCGTGCCCGAGCACGATACCGCCCCATGGTCACCTGCAGAAAACGAGCCCGGCACCGGGAAGCTGATGAAATGGTACGCTCAGGCACAGGTGGGTGACGGTGGTTTCACCCTGTAATTATTCTCTTATGTGCCCGGCGCGCGGAAAGGCGAGCCGGGTAATGAGGTAAGCGATCACCTGAGTCAACTCACCGTACTAAAAAGCCAGTCACGAGCAGTCGACAGCGTCACAAACGGGCCTGACAGCGTGCTGTTGTGATGGGCGATAATATCGCTGGCGGATAAATAGTCATTATCCATTGTGGTATGCGCATCTGAAATCAATACCGTCCTGAAAACCAGCCCCGGTGCGGCCCGGCAGGTCGTATCGACACAAAACTCTGTTTTCATCCCGGCAATGACCAGCTGTTTGATGCCTCTCTGATTAAGTTCTCGCAGCAATACCGTATCCCGAAAACAGCTGGGATAGCGCTTGGTGAAAACCATATCCTGCTCCTGGACGTCCAGCTCGGGTATGAGCTGTGTTAACGGCCCATTTTCTGAGAGCGGTGAATCATCTGGTCCAATATGGCGGGCAAAAAAGACGGGCGCCTGAGCGTGTCGCGCGTTGGTGATTAACAGACGGATATTGGCCAGAACGGCATCGGCGGAACTGGGGGAAACTGGGCCCCGAAAGAGGCCCTGCTGCATGTCGATAATCAAGAGAGCACTGTCAGATGAAACCATTTTCTTTCTCCATTCAGAGGGTGGTGAACGGAGAGAGATTTCCCCGTCCATGTCGGCGGGGATTGAGGTTCTGTTTGTCAGTCGTTCACTACAGATACGCTCGCACCGCCGAAGGTTCCGGTGGTGGTGAGGATGGTTGTTGGCTGAACTGACGTAAACATGTTATGACCTTCGCTGATATATCTTTTAAATCATATCCGGACGAGCCGTTAAACTTTAAAAATTTGCTGCCGATAGTTCTTTTCAATACCATCAATATGCATGTAAAGATGAACAAAATCATATCAGCATATTTGGTAGTTGCGTATTTGTCGGCTCGACTTATTGCACAATCCAACTGTGCGAGAGACTGGATAAAAACCGTTGTGTTTCGATAAAAAATCACAAAAAGGATGTGCATATGTTGAAAAGATTAGTCGCGGGACAGATGAGCTTACCGATGACTTTCTGGGGATGGGGAATTTGCGGTAATTTTCTACTGGGTCTCATTGGGCTTGCTGGAGTGCAGACCGGTCACCCGGCCATGGTGCCGCTTTCCTATATACTAAAAGCCATTCTGTTCAGTGCTGTACTTTCCGGCATAACTTTCATTCTGCGTCGAAAAATCACGGTATTGGGTGGGATCGCTTTTTTTATTATCTTGATTCAGGTGATTATGAGTGTAGTGATGACGATTGGCCTTTTCTCGTTATTTTTTGAATAATCACAAGAAAGAGAGTTCCGGTTTGCCAGCAGGATCCCTGACGGTTAGTAACATCGAGAACTCGTGCCTCCTTATGGCGAAGGAGGCACGCCGTTGCTGGCTGGATAGCCGATATTATTTTAGGTTGCCGATCTCGCTCAGGAATTCGTCAACCTGCTCGGGCGTCGCCGTGTCTGCCTGGTAAAGGATATCGAGCTTGACGTTCTTCAACCCGCAGAAGCCAAACACGCCTTCGATAATCTGCGTCTGAATCGCCGTCGAATAGCCGTGTTTATCAAATCCGGTCAGATCGCTACCGCCAGTGGCAATCAGGCGGACGGGAACATCCCTTAAGTTGCCCACAATCCGGCCGTCTTCGGCCACCTTATACGCCCAGTTCAGGGTTAACACGCGATCGAACCAGCCTTTCAACAGCGCGGGAACCGACCACCAGTACACCGGGAAGACGAATACCAGCATATCCGCGCGCTCGACGCGCTGCTGCTCGCGCAGAATATCGTCGGGGAGGGCGCTCGGATTGCCGTGATACAAATCGAGATCGGCGCGGGTCATCGCCGGATTAAACCCTTCAGCATGCAGATCGGCGAACTCAACCTGCGTACCTTCCTCGCGTAATTTCCCGGCAATACGGGCTGCCAGCGTATGGGATAACGAATTGTCGATCGGGTGTGCCGTCACGATCAGCGCGTTTTTAATGGCATGTGTTGCAGACATAGCGACCTCCAGATGGGGGAGAAGTAACGCCTATATTACTATTGGTAACTTAGGTGTCAATCCGCCCCCGGCGATCATTTTGTGCTATTCGCGTAGGTCTCCAGCACCCCGGTCATAGCGCCGCTGAGCGTATCTTCCGCCACGTTCCGGGCGAGCACGCCGTTGCCCGCCGCGGTGCTGAGCGCCTCCGCCGCGCCAATAATAGCCGTCAGTACCGCTTCCCCCTGAACGCCTTTTAAGACGATAAAAGGGGAAAGCGCGGTGCGCAGGCAGTCGGCACATTCGGCCACGCATGCTTCCCGAAACGTCTGCAGCGCGCGAGAACCGGACAGCGCCGCGGCGATTGGCCCGGTTTCAGGCCCGGCAGTAATGGCGCAGTCGATATAGGCGGCACTGAAAAAGCGGATCGTCTTCTCCAGCGTTTTGCTGTCGACCGCCAGCGTCTCGCGGAATTTCGCCAGCTGCCGATCGCTATAATCCTTGTACAGCGCCATCAGCAACCCTTCACGATCGCCAAAGTGGTCGTAGGGGATAGGTTTGGTCACGTTGGCCCGCTCGGCCAGGTAGCCAAGCGTCAGCGCCTCCGTGCCTTGCTGACGCACGATCCCTCGCGCAACCTCCAGCAGCTGCACGCGGCGATCCTCTTTTCTTAAGCGCTTAACAACCATGCTTTCCTCAGAAATGTTATCTACTCATGGTAGTTTACACGTTTTCAGCAACGTGCTGCACGCGTTGTTCCGCGGGGCGGATCCGAAACCAGATCGCATACATCGCGGGCAGGAAGACGAGCGTAATAATCGTCCCGCCCAGCGTTCCGCCGATCAACGTCCAGGCCAGCGTGCCCCAGAATACCGAATGCGTCAGGGGAATGAACGCCAGCACGGCCGCCATGGCGGTCAGTAAGACCGGGCGTGCGCGCTGGACAGTCGCTTCAACCACCGCCTGGAACGGATCGAGGCCGTCCTTCTGGTTATGATCGATTTGACCGATCAGAATCAGCGTATTGCGCATCAGAATGCCGGAGAGGGCGATCAGACCGACCAGCGCGTTAATGCCAAACGGCTGATTAAATATCAGCAGGGTCGGCACGACGCCAATCAGCCCCAGCGGCGCGGTTAAGAACACCATCACCATCGCGGAGAGTGAGCGCACCTGCAAAATGATGATCAGCAGCGTCAGGGCTATCATGATCGGGAACAGCGGTAACATCGCCTGCGTCGCTTTGCCCGATTCCTCAATCGAACCCGCCATGTCAATACGGTATCCGGCCGGCAGCGCATCAACGATCGGCTGGAGCTGCTTCATGATGGCGACCGACACGTCCGGTGGCTGAAGATTGTCGGCAATATCGCCCCGCACGGTAATTGTCGGGGTGCGATCGCGACGGCGAAGGACCGGGTCTTCCATGCCGACCTCTATCTTGCCGATTTGAGACAGCGGCACGCGCTGTCCCGCATTGCCGACCAGGGTAAAGCCTTCGATTTTTGCCGGGTCAAGACGGATATCGCCCGCCGCGCGGGCAATGACGTCTACCGATCGAATATCTTCCCGCACGGAGGTGACTGGCACGCCTGAAAGCAGAAACTGAAGCTGATCGGCAACGGCGCTGGAGGTTAAGCCGGTCGCCTGCAGGCGGTTTTGATCGAGAGTGAAATGCAGGACGGGAACGCGTGACCCCCAGTCGGTGTTGACGGTTCGCATCATCGGGCTTGCCTGGAGCACGGCTTTCACCTTATCAGCGATGTCATGCACCTGTTCGACATCCGGGCCCGACACGCGCCAGGCAACCGGGAAGGGCGAGTAAGGGCCGAATACCAGCTGCGTCACCCGCACGCGGGCTTCGGGCACAAGACCGCTGGCGACGGCCTCCCTGAGCCTGAACTTGAGCGCCTCGCGTGACGTCTCGCTGTCCGTCAGGATCACGATTTTCGCAAAAGAGGGATCGGGCAGTTCAGGCGCCATTGCCAGATAAAAACGGGGCGACCCCTGACCAATATAGGCAGTGACGATTTTGGCTTCCGGCTGCTGGCCCAGCCACGCTTCTATTTTTGCGGTGGCGGCGCTGGTTTGCGCAATCGAGGTGCCGTAGGGCATTTGTACTTCAACCAGCACTTCCGGGCGATCGGAGGTCGGGAAAAACTGTTTTTTTACCAGCCCCATGCCGAGCACGGCCAGAATGAGAATGGCGACCACGGACCCGGCCACGCGCCACTTTCTGGCGATAACGCGGCCAAGCAGCTGGCGAAAACGGTTATAGCGAGGCGTGTTATAGATGGCGGCATGACCCCCTTCTACTTTGGGGATCGCCGGCAGGATCTTCACCCCAAGATAGGGCGTGAACACTACCGCGACAAACCACGATGCAATCAGGGCGAGGCCGACAATCCAGAACATATTGCTGGTGTATTCCCCGGCGGTCGACTGGGCAAACCCATTCGGCATAAAGCCAATGGCCGTCACCAGGGTTCCGGCCAGCATGGGCGCGGCGGTATGGCTCCAGGCGTAGGCTGAGGCTTTGATTCTGTCGTAACCTTCCTCCATCTTCACCACCATCATTTCGATGGCGATAATGGCATCGTCAACCAGCAGGCCGAGGGCGAGTATCAGGGAGCCCAGCGTGACGCGGTCAAAGTTTATTCCCGCGGCCTCCATCACCACGAAGACGACCGCCAGCGTCAGCGGGACCGCCGCCGCAACGACTACCCCCACGCGCCAGCCCATGCTGACAAAACAAACCACCATGACCACAAGCAGTGCGACAAAGAATTTGATCATAAACTCATCGACCGACGAGCGAATATTGACGGACTGATCGGTGACTTTGGTCAGGGACATGCCAAGCGGCAGGCTATCATTAATTTTTGCCGTTTCCGCATCCAGCGCTTTACCCAGCGCCAGACCGTTCCAGCCTTCGCGCATTACGATGCCCAGCAGAAGGGCGGGTTCATGCTGATTGCGTATCAGCATCGTCGGGGGATCTTCGTAGCCACGTTCAACCGTTGCCACATCTGACAGCTTGAGGGTTTTGCCCTGAGCGACAAAAGGCGTATCGCGGATTTTCTGCAGTTCATCGAACGCGCCGTCAAGGCGGATAAAAATCTGCGCTCCTCGGGTCTCAATCGAACCCGCCGCGGTCAACGCGTTTTGGCTGTTGAGGGCATTGAAAATATCCTGGGGTGAGAGCCCTATCGTCGCCAGACGGTCGTGGGAGAAGGCGACATAAATCCGCTCGGCCTGTTCGCCGATAATGTTCACTTTCTTCACGCCGGGAACGTGCAGAAGCTGCTGGCGCAGGCCTTCGGCATCGCGTACCAGCTGCCGCTGCGGTTCGCCTTTTGCTTTCAGGGCAAAGAGAGCAAAGGTGACATCCGAGAATTCGTCATTGATCATCGGGCCGATGACGCCCGCCGGGAGACGCTGCGATTCATCTCCAAGCTTTTTACGCGCCTGATAGAACTCCTCCTGCACTTCGGCTGGCGGGGTCTTGTCCTGCAACGACAGCGTGATGAATGCCATGCCGGGACGGGTATAAGTTTCGGTACGGTCATACCATTTGAGTTCCTGCAGGCGCTTTTCCAGCGGCTCCGCGACCTGATCCTGGATCTCCTGCGCGGTCGCACCCGGCCAGACGGTTATCACCGTCATTTGCTTCACCGTGAAGGGCGGATCTTCCGCGCGCCCGAGCCCAAAGAAGGCGTAAATTCCGGCAATCGTGACCAGAACGATCAGAAACAGCGTGATGGAACGTTCGCGGACGGCCAGCGCGGACAGGTTGAAGCGGCTTCTGCTCATGGCGTGTTCTCCGCCAGGGCGTTATTGCGTTGTTTCGCGAGCCTGACGACCTCACCTTCGTGCAGAAGATGTGCGCCTAGCGCAACAATCTTCTCACCGGGCTTCACGCCGCCCGTGACCAGCACGGCATCTTCACCCACGCTCAGCACCTTGACGGGCGTCCATGCGACCTTTGCCGGCTGGGCGGAAATGCGCCAGACGCCGGGACCTTTTCCTGCATCATAGAGTGAAGCCAGCGGGACCTGCATGACCTGACCTTCCGCTTTATTGTCCTGAATGTTCAGCGTGACGGTCGCCCCCAGCGGCGCGTTCGCCAGCAGGCCATCCAGCACGTAGCGGGCTTCATACGTGCGGGTCGCGGCATCGGCCGAGTCAGACAGCAGGCGAAGCGTTGCGGTGACCGGGTGTTTTTCATTGCCATAAAGCGTGGCCTGCGCTTCGCTGCCGACGGCAGGGCGCAATGTTTCCGGAAGCTGCACGAGCGCTTCACGCTGTCCCGCTCTGGCGAGCCTGATCGTCACCTGTCCGGCACTGACGACCTGACCCGGCTCGGCGAGCGTCTCCATGACCACGCCGTCTGAATCCGCCAGCAGGACGGCATATCCTGTGGCGTTTTGCGCCACGTTGGCCTGCGCGCGGGCGGCGCTGAGATCGGCCCTGGCCGTATCGGCTGCCGCTTTGATCTGGTCATACTCCGAGGCAGAAACGGCGCCGGACGCCACAAGTCCGCGATAGCGCGCCTCATCGCTGGAGGCTTTTCGCGCGCGCGCCTGAGCCGCATCCACCGCACGCTGCTGCGCCTGTGCCTGTAATTTCAGGTCAACCGGATCCAGGCGCAGCAAGGGCTGACCCTGTTTGACGGTCTGGCCCGTATCAACCAGTCGCTCAAGGATTTTGCCCTGAACTCTGAAACCTAAATCGCTTTGCGTTCTTGCGACCACCACGCCCGTGAAGGCGCGGGCGCTATTGTTCGCAAGCTCGACGGATGCGGATCGGACAAGCGGTGGCTTTGTACGCGGATCGTCACTTGCGGAAATATCGCCGCATGCCACCAGGGCAAACGGCAGGAGACAAACGGCAACGCGGGCTGAAGTGAGCCTGAGCATGGGAAACCTTTTCGACGTAACAGGACGGTTTCCGCATTCTCTGACTAGTGACTAAAAATGTCAATGGTCACAGATTAGGGGGCAAGGCTTCTTAAAATGAGTGAAGAGAGAAGCACCGCCGCGGTGGGAGCCATTTCGAGATTGTACTGCAGCTGAACGGGATTAATAAAAGGACACATCACCATGTGGATAGCCTGAGTGACCTCATCCAGCGGCGTTTTTCTTTCAAACTCTCCGGCCTGCCTGCCTTCGATAATGATGCTCTCAATCAGCTTCATCAGACTTTCTGCATACCGCTCTGTCGACGGCCACTGCTCGCGCGCGGCGACGGCGGCGATGTCGTAAAGCTTACGATCGTGGAAAAACAGCTCGCTTCCGGCCTCGGTGAGCGCCTTGAAAAGACGGCGGAGTTTTTCGCTTGCTGACGGCGCATCCTCAATGGCGGAAAGCACTGTCGCCATGATCAGCTCCAGGCGGTTAGCGCAGATCACTTCGCCAATAGCCTGTTTGGAATCGAAGAACTTATAAATGTAGGATTTTGAAAAACCAATGGATTTAGCCAGTTCGGCGACGGTGGTTTTTTCATAGCCGTAGTGACCGAAGTGCTCAAAGGCCGCTTCGACGATTTGCTCTCTGACAGAATGGTCAAGTGGACCACGTATTGATGGGGCGTTCATAGTTTTAGTCATTATGTAAGCTTAGCGTGACGGGCCATGGTTGGCAACGAGTGACCATTTTGTATTTTGGTTACAGTTGTGCTACCTTACGCCGTAAAGACGGGACAATCGGCTAGGTGGAGTAAGTGTATCACTGTTTTTTACGTTAATGTTTTTTAAGCCAGTCGAGAAAAAACTGGCTAAACGCCGTTACCTGAAGCGGCTGCAGTTTGCACTGGGGGTAAACAAGCTGCAGCCCGACATCTTTGCGATCGTATCGGCTAAACCCGGTGAAGCTGTCGGCAAACAGCACCGTGAGCCTTCCGGTTTCAACGTCGTCTTTGACGTCCCACCACGATTTCCCCGCGATGCCCGCTCCGCTGAGCGCCCACTGACGAAGCAATGCTCCGTCGTCGCACACCATGGCGGGCTCAACGCGAACAATGCTTTCCTCACCATTAGTTTCAAAGCGCCATTCATTCATCACCACGCCCTGCGATTCCAGCGCCAGGCACCGGTGCCGGGCTAAATCGGCAAACGTGGCGGGGACGCCGTGGTCGTTAAGATACGCCCCGGAGGCAACCAGCACCCGACGGTTCGGGCGGATGTTTCTGACAACAAGACTGCTGTCCGGCAGGTTGCCAAAACGCACGCTCATATCCAGCCGGTTAGCGACCAGATCCTCAACGTGTTCTCTTAACGAAATGAAAAATTTAACGTCAGGATGGCGCCGGGAAAAATCAATGACGGCGGGGCTAAGATACTGTCTGCCAAAATCCGAGGGCGCGGAAAGGCGAATATTGCCGCTGAGCACGCCCTCTTTTTGCGTCAGTAACGACTCGGCATGATGCATCTCTTCCAGCACGCGCAGCGCGGCATGGTAAAACTCTTCCCCGGCGCGGGTCAGGGTGAGGGATCGCGTTGAGCGGTGAAACAGGCGCGTCTGGTAACGCTCCTCAATCGCCTTCAGCCTGGCCGTCATGGTAGCGGGGGAAAGCGACAGGCGTCGTCCGGCGGCGGAAAGACTTCCGGCCTCGGCAACTTCCACCAGTAAAGCCATGTCTTCGAGTTTGCCCATTATTCATATTTTCCGAAAAGTGCATCTGCTTTTAGCGTAATTATCAAAATCAGATGCCGGCTGTAAAGTGATTTTATCCAAACCATAAGGGATAAAATCATGCAACGTACCTCACTTTTTGAACGCTACAGGCTGGGTTCGCTGGACCTGAAAAATCGTATCGTCATGGCGCCGATGACCCGCGCACGCTCCCTTCAGCCGGGAAATATCCCCTCCGCGCTGATGGCAGAGTATTACCGGCAGCGTGCCAGCGCGGGATTAATCATCACGGAAGCCACGCAGATTTCGCCTCAGGGCCAGGGATACTCATGGACACCCGGCATCCATTCGCCTGAACAGGTTTCGGGATGGCAACTCACGACGGGCGCCGTGCATCAGGCGGGCGGAGTGATTTTTTCGCAACTCTGGCACGTCGGGCGAATGTCGCACGCCAGTTTTCACCAGGATGGTCAGCCCGTCGCCCCGTCAGCGCTGGCCCCGGATGCGCAGGTGTGGGTGGTGAATGAGCGTGGGGAAGGCCAGATGGTTGACTGCCCGCAGCCGAGAACACTCTCGCGCAAGGACATTCAGAACATCGTCGCGGACTATCGCCAGGCCGCTTTGAATGCCGTTCAGGCCGGGTTTGATGGTGTCGAGGTCCACGGCGGAAACGGGTATCTGATAGACCAGTTCCTGCGCCAAACCTCCAATAAACGCACGGATGAGTACGGCGGTACGCTGGTGAACCGCATCCGTTTTGCCCAGGAGGTGTTAAGCGCCATTGCCGAGGCCATTGGTCACGAGCGCACGGGCATCCGCCTTTCCCCATTTATTACCCAGCGCGGGATGAACGACCCGCAGGTTTCGGAGGCCATACTTGCGCTTGCGGCCTGGTGTGAACAAAAAGATATTGCATTCATCCACCTGGCGGAAGCCGACTGGGATGATGCCCCTCAGGTACCCGAGCGTTTCCGTCAGTCCCTTCGCGAGACCTTTAGCGGAACTCTTATCGTCGCGGGTAACTATGACCTTGATAAAGCAGAAAAGATCCTTGCTGCCGGCTATGCCGATTTGATTGCCTTCGGCCGACCGTTTATTGCCAACCCCGATTTGCCCCACCGGCTGGCAAACCAGCTGCCTCTTGCCCAGGTGCGCGACCCCGCCACGCTGTTTGGCGGTACCGGCACGGGATACACCGATTACCCAACGTACGCTCTACAGGAGGAAACATTATGACCCGTAAAACTTTAATTATCGGCGGCGGTTCCGGCATCGGTTTCGCCTTGGGCAGCCTGCTTGCCGGGCGCGGTGAGGAGATTATTCTTGCGGGACGCGACGGCGCAAAACTGGACGCCGCGCGACAGCGGCTGAGCGCCCACGCCGCGTCCGTTCACACCCTCGTGCTGGACATCAGCCGTGAGGAAGAGCTTGTTGCGCTCGGTGAAACGCTGGGCGAGGTCAATAATATTGTCGTCACGGCGGGTTCACAGGCGCCGGGCGGGTTGCTTTCCGGACTGGATCTCCGTGCGGCAAGGCAGGCCTTTGATACAAAATTCTGGGGAAGCCTCAATGTCGCTCGCTATCTCAGCGGGAATATTGCCCCCCGCGGTACGTTGACGTTCACCAGCGGTTTCGTGGCGCGCCGCACCGTGGCGGGCGCCATCGTAAAAACAACGATGAATGCCGCCATTGAGGCTGCGACAAAAGTGCTGGCGAAAGAGCTTTCACCGCTGCGCGTCAACGTCGTCAGTCCGGGGCTGACCGACACGGAAGCGTATGCGGGGATGGACGCCGCCGCGCGGGAAAAAATGCTCGTCGGCGCGGCGGAAACCCTGCCAGCCAAGGCCTGGGGAAGGGCGGAGGACATCGCGCAGGGGTATCTTTTCGCCATTGATAATCCCTTTGTCACGGGATCGATTATTGATATTGAGGGCGGGGCGTTAATTAACTGACCCTCATTAATTTGATCCGCAGGGCATCGTCTGCGGGTGGCGTAATACTCTATTGAGAAACAACATGAAATATACGACGTGTTTTCGTCCCGCTATCGCGGCGCTTATTTTTGCTGGTCTGTCGGGCAATGCTATTTCCTCGCAGGGGAAATGGCTGCAGCCGAAACAGCTTATTGTGGACAACAGTCTGTCAAAGGCACAATTAAAGGCGAATGAAGCTGCTGCCAGAAAATATGCCACGTTCTGGAACACCGGTAATGAAACTCTGGCGCGTGATGCCCTGGCAGTTAACTTTATTGATAAAACGCCCCCGGAAGGACGTAAGCAAGGTCCCGAGGGCGCTATTCTAGCTTCCAGGGCGTTTCGGACAGCCGTGCCTGATTTGCGTTGTGACGTTGAGCAAATGATTATTTCAGGCGATCGCGTGGTTTCGCATCTACATTTTCACGGCACCTTCACCGGGACATTTGGCAAGCTGAAAGGACAGGGGCAGAAAATAGATTTTATCGCCACCGATATTTATGAAGTCGCTGACGGTAAGATTGCGGCAAACTGGCACATTGAGGACAACCTGACGCTGATGAAACAGCTCGGCGCGCTGTAAAGTCACCACTCCGGGGTGGCCCGGAGTGATGCGAAAACCCTATAAGCCAAGATCGCTCAGCGAAGGGTGATCGTCCGGGCGTCTGCCCAGCGGCCAGTGGAACAGCCGCTCGGATTCTTTTATCGGCATATCGTTTACGCAGGCAAAGCGGCGCTTCATCAGGCCGTCCGGCTCGAACTCCCAGTTTTCATTGCCGTAAGAGCGGAACCAGTTGCCGGAATCATCATGCCATTCATAGGCATAGCGCACCGCGATCCGGTTATCCGTAAATGCCCAGAGCTCTTTAATCAGACGATATTCAAGCTCTTTTTTCCATTTCCGCTCCAGAAACGCCTGGGCTTCTTCACGGTTGGTGGCGAACTCGGCGCGGTTACGCCATTGGGTGTCCAGCGTATAGGCAAGCGCGACTTTCGCCGGATCGCGGCTGTTCCAGCCATCTTCTGCCAGCCTGACTTTTTCGATGGCGCTTTCACGAGTGAAGGGCGGTAAAGGAGGACGAGTGTTCATGGCGATTACCTCAGTGTGATTTATGTAGACAGGTCTGTCTACTTGCGGTAATCTATGCCTGAAAAATAACGCTGTCAACACTCTTTTTGAGGCTGTCGAAAAAATGAAAACCGAACCCGCAGGTAACGAGACAAAAATCAGCGTCAGAGATAAAATATTACTCACGGCGCACGATCTTTTTTATTCCACTGGCTTCAGGGCGACGGGGGTGGACACGCTGATTAAAGCATCGAAAGTGACTAAGGTGACGTTTTATCGCCATTTTCCGAGTAAGAGCTTGCTTATTCTCGCCTATTTACACTATCGACATGAAATATGGATTAACTGGTTTGAGGCCACGCTTCGTCGACATCTCGTTGAAGGCCAGACGCCTGCGGACGCTCTATCGGCAACCCTTTATGAATGGTTTATTTCGCCCGAGTTCCACGGCTGCGCGTTTATTAACGCCAGCGCGGAAGCCAAATCCGAAGAGATTGAAAGCGAAATAAAAGAGATTTGCCGCGATCATAAAATCGAAACAAAGAAGATTATTGCGTTGCTGACGAAGATTGCTGATGAGCGCGTCGTCAATGAAATCATGTTGCTCATTGACGGCGCAATTATTCATGCGCAAATGGGCATGGATACAGAAACGATAATAAATGCGTTAAAAAGGGTCTTAGCGGAACTGACCGGCCAGTGAGATTCCGGTGCTTAATCAACTCTTGCACCAAGTCGATTAAGCATCCGCGTTACACTGTTGGAATGGTGCCGCCATCAATCACAAATTCAGTACCTGTGATACTCGCAGCATGCGATGAAGCGAGGAAGACGATGAGGTTGGCAACCTCAATCGGGCGGGCAGGGCGTCCGAGCGGTATTCCACCTAACGCCTTCATAATGATCTGTTTGCCACCTTCGTAGTCTGTTCCTGCTTGCTTTGCCAGTCTCTCCGCAAGTGCCACCGCCGCTTCAGTTTCGATCCAGCCGGGGGCAACGCGCACCACCCGAACACCTTTCGGCGAGACTTCCTTTGAAAGACTTTTACTGTAGGTTGAGAGGGCTGCCTTAGCCGTTGCATAACCCGTTGTTGAATCCGGTAAAGGCAGTTCGCGCTGGATAGACGTCACGTGAATAATCACCCCATTTCCCTGCTCAAGCATTCCGGGAAGCAGGGCGCGATCTAAGCGTACTGCAGGTAACAAATTAAGATTGAGCTCCTGCTGCCACTCGTCTTCGCCAAGTGCAGCAAAACCGCCACCGGGTGAGGTTGAACCGCCTGCAACATGGATAATTACGTCGACACCTCCCATCTGTTCCTGCACTGCGGATGCGACTGAGGCACATCCAGCGACCGTAGTAAGATCAGCGGCTACGAAAGTATCCGCGATATTTACGTCTGGATCGTGGCGCGCCGTGGTAAATACCGTTGCACCGAGTTGTTTTAAAAGTCCGACGACTGCTTTGCCGAGCCCTTTCGTGCCAGCGGTAACAAGCACGCGCTTGCCTTTAAAATCAATATCTAATGACATGGACTTTCGCTCCCATTATTTACAGTACAGGTATATTCAACATAGACTGAGTAATTGACAAGTACGCACGAAAAAGTGAGTTACTAAATTATGAGTAAGTTATATAGTCCGGAATCTGCCGCAAGCGGCGTGGAGCAAGTATTACGGTTGCTGGAAGGGCGCTGGAAATTAATTATTCTTTTTCATCTTTTCGACGGAAAAGTGCAGCGCTATTCTGATTTCGAAAAATTGATCCCCGGTATTTCCCAAAAGATGCTGGCGCAGCAACTTCGACAACTCGAGTCCGACGGTATCGTTTCGCGGATGGTTTACCCTCAAGTGCCACCGAAAGTAGAGTATCGCCTCACCGATTGGGGGCAGGCATTATGTCCGGCGCTTGATGCCATGCTGAAATGGGCAGAAAAACGTGAGGCTTACGCAAGCCTGTAAGCCTGGCGGTCAGCACGCTTCAATGGAATAGCGTTATCCGTAACCCATTTGTGCAAAGGAAACGAAAAAAATGAGAACACAGAAACGATGCCTTGGCTGCGTAGCTATTGTGGTTGATGACTACGATCGCGCCATTGAGTACTACACAGATAAGCTGGGGTTTACCCTTGTAGAGGATACGCCGCAACCGGGGAAACGCTGGGTAGTCGTCTCACCCAACCCGGAAAGCGACTGTAATATTTTGCTGGCTCGTGCGTCTAACGAGAGGCAGGAAGGTTTTATCGGTAATCAATGCGGCGGCAGAGTTTTCCTGTTCCTTCAGACTGATGATTTTTGGCGCGATTACCATGCCATGAAGGCAAAAGGCGTTCATTTCTGCGAAGAACCTCGTGAGGAAGAGTACGGTACGGTGGTGGTGTTTGAAGATATTTACGGCAACCGCTGGGATCTTTATCAGACTGCGCAACCGTGAATACCACCGCAAATGATGTGTCATTCGCCTTTTGTCCTGTACGCTTCCCAGCAGAGCGTACTCAAAATTATGGGGATGTCTCTTTAGGGCCAGAGCCCTCGTCCCGCTGTGCCAGCGACAGCGCGCTGGCGCTGGCGGGATCGAACAGCGAGATGCTCTCAATCTGATTGAGTAAAATCACCTTGCGGAATGACATGGCGCTGCGGGGTTCCGAGTCGAGCGTAATGTCATGCTCCGCATACCACCTGCTGTAATTATTCTCGATGCGCAGGTTCATCGTCTTCGCATCCCGGTACCCGCTCAACATCGGGATCAGCACGATATTGGCCGTTTTTTCATATTCAAGAGTCGCGGTGTGGATCATGCCGATGTAAATCCGTCTCGAGCGGAGCGTGACCTGCGCCAGCTCGCCTTGTTCCATACACTGATAGAGCAGTTGTTCAATCCCGCTCGCCTGCGCAAGCCGTTTGTAGAGCTTTTTCCGGCTTTCGCCGTCCAGCCTGGCGCTGCCCGCCCAGTTAGAGCGGTAGAGGCAAAACAGGATGGCGAACGCCAGCATCACGACCACCGGCGCCTGAATGCCTAAAAAACTCCAGTTCATAAAGTCGATTTGCCAGTCGGTATATTTCGGTGAGGCAAAGTGAAAAGCGTTATTGGCGGCGGAAAGGGCGAGTAGCAGCAGCCAGAGCAGACTCGTGGCAATCACCCCCTGCAGAACGAAAATACAGCCGTACAGCGCCACAAGAAAATAGACGTCCCAGCCAAAGGAACGCTTGATTTTAAAGCGGGTCGACAGGTCGCGGCTGGTGTACCAGTACCCGCAGACCATCAGCACCATAAATATCGCCGTTCCCATATCAGGCCCTCTTCAGCATGTTGACGTGACGCAGAAAATCCTGCCGCACCTCGTTGCTTTTGTAGTTCACGGAGGCGTTTCCGTCCTGGTCGATAATGATGCGGTCGCCATCTTCGACGGCTTCAATAATTTCCTGCTGGCTCATCACCTGCAGTAAGGATTCCGGGCTGGAGAAAAGGGAGAGAAAGAAACGTTTCATGTCAGGCATCCTTATGAATAAAAAGGATAAGCCTGGAAGATGGCCGCTGAATTTGCCTTAAGGATAACCTGAAAGTGAAAGCCGGGTGGCGGCTACGCCTTACCCGGCATACAAAAACGTCAAATGATTGAGTTATCAAATTGTTGATATTTATAAGTAATAGAAAATAATTTTGCACAAACTTGGACAAATAACGTTAATTGTGTAAGTTTTAAGTATGCGATTACGCCACGTTGTTTACAGCCAGGATGTGACCCATGAGCACTTTGCCCTCTGTCGTGAGTCGGTTTGTTGAGTACTACGCCGCACTGGATAGCCAGCCGCCGTCCGCGCTGGTCGGGCTTTACCATTCAAATGCCACGCTTGTAGATCCGTTCGGCGAGCATGACGGTATCTTTGCGCTTCAGCGCTATTTCACCCATTTGCTGGCCAACGTCGAGAATTGCCGTTTTTCTATCGATCCGCCGCTGTGCAGTGGGAACCGGTTTGTTGTCACCTGGGTGATGCACTGGTCGCATCCGCGCATTGCCGGAGGTGAGCCGCTCGATCTGCCGGGGTGCTCGGTGGTGGAGACGGAAAACGATCTCATCACGCACCAGCGCGACTACTACGATGCGGGAGAGATGATCTACGAACATCTCCCTCTGCTGGGCTGGGCGGTACGCGGCGTGAAGCGGAGAGTTAAATCATGAAGACGGTGTTGATTACCGGCGCAAGCTCGGGCATTGGCGCCGGGCTGGCAAAATCCTTTGCCGCTGACGGCTACCATGTGATTGCCTGCGGGCGCGATCCGGCGCGTCTGGAAGCACTGCATCAGACCTGCCCCAATCTCACCGTTCGTCTGTTCGATATGACGGACCGGGACGCCTGTCGCCAGGCGCTGACCGGCAGTTACGCCGATCTGATTATTCTCTGCGCCGGTACCTGCGAATATCTCGACCAGGGCGTGGTGGACGCGGCGCTGGTAGAGCGGGTCATGAACACTAATTTCCTCGGGCCGGTGAACTGCCTTGAGGCGCTACAGCCGCAGCTGGTTGCCGGTAACCGCGTGGTGCTGGTGAGCTCGATAGCCCACTGGCTTCCCTTCCCGCGTGCAGAGGCCTATGGCGCGTCCAAAGTCGCGCTGAGCTGGTTTGCCGAAAGCCTGCGCCTGGACTGGGAGCCAAAAGGCATTGCCGTGACGGTTGTTTCCCCGGGCTTTGTCGATACGCCCCTGACGCAAAAAAACGATTTTGCCATGCCGGGCAGGGTGACCGTCGACGAGGCGGTGAAGGCGATCCGTATCGGTCTGGCGGCCGGGAAAATGCACATCGCGTTTCCGTCCGGGTTTGGCTTCATTTTGCGGCTGCTCTCCGGGCTGCCTGCGTTTCTACAGCGCGCGCTGCTGCGCAGGATGGTGCGTTCATGAACATTGCGATTATCGGCAGCGGCATTGCCGGGCTGACCTGCGCCTGGCGCCTGGCCGGGCATCATCAGGTGACCCTGTTTGAAGCGGGATCCACACCGGGCGGCCATACCGCAACGGTTGACGTGACGACGCCCCAGGGCACATACGCGATCGATACCGGTTTTATCGTCTACAACGACCGCACCTATCCGCGCTTTATGGGCCTGCTCAGCGAGCTGGGCATCAGCGGGCAAAAAACGCAGATGAGCTTTTCGGTACACAACCCCGAAACGGGGCTGGAGTACAACGGTCACACCCTGACGTCGCTGTTTGCCCAGCGCCGCAACCTGGTGAATCCGGCGTTCTGGCGTCTGCTTGGCGAGATCGTCCGCTTCAATCGTCTGGCAAAACAGGCGCTGGACGGGATGGTGGACCCGAACGCCACGCTGCAGACCTTTCTGGACCAGCACGGCTTTACGCCGTTTTTTGCGCGCCACTATATTTTGCCGATGGGAGCCGCCATCTGGTCATCCTCGCTGCAGGAGATGAAGCGCTTCCCGCTGCCGCTTTTCTTACGTTTCTTCCAGAATCACGGGCTGCTGGATATCACCCATCGCCCGCAGTGGTACGTGGTGCCGGGCGGCTCGCGAGAGTATATCCGCGCGATGCTGGACAAACTGGGCGATCGGCTGACGCTGCATCTCAATACGCCGGTTCAGCGGGTGAGCCGCCACGAGCGCGGGGTCACGCTCCAGCTCGAAAACGGCAGCCATACTTTCGATCGGGTGATATTTGCCTGCCACTCCGCTCAGGCGCTGGCCATGCTTGACGACCCGACCACCGCAGAGCGCGAGGTGCTGGGCGATATCGGCTGGCAGCGCAACGAGGTCGTGTTGCACAGCGACCCGCGCTGGCTGCCGGTGCGGCCGCGCGCGTGGGCGAGCTGGAACTACCGCCTGAGCGCGCAGGAGCAGGCGAGCGCCTGTGTTACCTACAACATGAACATTCTGCAGGGGCTGCCTGCGGGCAGCCCGCTTTTCTGCGTCACCCTGAACCCTGACGTGCCGGTAGATGAACGCTTCGTTCTGCAACGCTTCGTTTATGAACATCCGCTGTTTAATCCGCAAAGCTGGCGGGCGCAGGCGCGGCGCGGCGAGATCAACGGTCATAACCGGAGCTGGTACTGCGGGGCCTACTGGTACAACGGTTTTCATGAGGATGGCGTGCGCAGTGCGCTGGACGTGGTCAATGCGATAGCGGCCGGAGAGGGGAAGTGAGATGAACAGCTGCCTCTACCACGGCGTATTACGCCACCGCCGCCTCCAGCCGAAAAAACACGAATTCAGCTACAGCGTCTTTATGGCCTGGCTGGATCTCGATGAACTGCCGCTGCTGCCGTCCGTCGGCGTACGGCACAATCGCTTTGCCGCCGCCTCGTTCCACGACTCGGACTATCCGCTCGGCACGCCGCTTAAGGAGAACGTGCTCAGCAGGCTGGAGAGCCTGACCGGAGAACGTCCGGACGGGCGGGTCATGCTCCTGACGCAGCTGCGCTATTTCGGCTTTCATTTCAATCCGGTCAACTTTTACTACTGCTATGACGAGAAGGAGACGCTGCGCTGGGTGCTGGCGGAGGTCCGCAACACGCCGTGGAATGAACGTCATTACTATGCCGTCAACGGACAGAATGTACAGCCCACGGAAAAAGCGTTTCACGTTTCCCCCTTCAATCCAATGGACATGATCTACCACTGGCGCTTTAACGACCCGGATAACACGCTGCATATGCACATTGAAAATCATCAGGAAGCGAAGGTCTTTGACGCCACGCTGGCGCTGCGCCGGGAGCCTTTGACGCGCCCCGCGCTGCGTGGGCTTTTGGTGCGTATCCCGCTCATGACCCTGAAAACCGTTTTTGCCATTTACTGGCAGGCGCTGCGGCTCTGGCTCAAGCGCGTGCCGCTGTATAACCACCCCGTCAGCAGGAGTGAACGCTCATGACCGATCCCGTCTTTGCGTTAGAACCCGATATCCCGCGCAACGTGCGCATCGCGCGCTGGCTGCTTTTTCGTCTGTTAAGCGGTATCCGCGGCGGCTCGCTCACCCTGCGTGAAGGGGCGCAGACCTTCCATTTTGGCGAGACATCCTCCGCGCTGCACGCCGACGTACAAATCCTCACGCCCGGCGTATACTGGCGCGTCTTAACGGGCGGTAGCCTTGCTGCCGCAGAAGCCTGGATGGACGGCGAATGGGAAACCACCCACCTTACGCCGCTTCTGGAACTGCTGGCGCTCAACGGCGAGGTGCTTGGCCGTCTTGAGAAAGGGTTCCGGCTGCTTGGCCGACCGCTGGAGCGTTTGCGCCACTGGACGCGGCGTAACTCCCGCGCGCAGGCGCGTGAAAATATTGCCGCCCACTACGACCTGGGCAACACCTTCTATGCCCATTTTCTGGACAGGGAACTGCTTTACTCCAGCGCGCTCTTTACCGCAGACGAGCAGGATCTCACGACGGCTCAGCAGGCCAAAATGGCGCGCCTGTGCGACCAGCTGGCGCTTAGCGAGGCCGACCACCTGCTGGAAATCGGCACCGGCTGGGGGGCGATGGCGGAATACGCGGCCCGTCATTATGGCTGTCGGGTGACTACCACCACGCTGTCGCAGGAGCAATACGTCTGGGCAACCGAGCGGATCGCCCGCGCCGGGTTGCAGGATCGTGTTGAGGTGCTGCTCTGCGACTATCGCGACCTCACCGGGCAGTACGACAAGCTGGTCTCAATAGAGATGATTGAAGCCGTCGGGCAACGCTATCTGCCTACATTCTTCCGGACCTGTCAGGCGCGGCTGCGCCCGGGGGGACGAATGGCGATTCAGGCCATCACCATTCAGGACCAGCGCTATCGCGACTACAGCAAAAGCGTCGATTTTATTCAGCGCTACATTTTCCCCGGCGGCTTCCTGCCGAGCATCACCGCGATGAACGAGCTGATGACGCGCCACACCGATTTCGTGGTGCGCAATCTCTTCGACATGGGGCCGGACTACGCCCGCACGCTGGCGCACTGGCGGCAGCGCTTTGTCCACGCCTGGCAGGAGATTGAAAAGCTCGGCTTTGATGACCGGTTCCGCCGCATGTGGCTTTATTACTTTGGCTACTGTGAAGCCGGGTTTAACGCCCGCACCATTAGCGTGGTGCAGCTGACCGCAGAGCGCGTATGAGACGATATCTTCAGGTCTTCCTGCTGGCCGTCGCGTTCGATCTCTACTGGGCGCTGGTGGTGCTCTTTCGCGAACAGGGCCTGATTATCTGGCTCGGGCTGGCGATCCTGGCGTGCCTGCTCTTGCCGTCTGTATATCGTTTTTACGCCATTGGGCTGGCCGCGGCGGGCAGTTTGCTGGATACGCTCTGGGCGCTGACGGGGCTGATCGCCTTCACGGGTGATGCCCTGATGCCGCTATGGATGGTGGCATTATGGCTGATGTTCGCCACCGTCTGGACGCAGCTTACGCGCACCACCACGTTGCCCGGCTGGCTGCTCACCCTGCTGGCCGCCGTGGGAGGGCCGGTGGCGTACCTGATTGGCGAGCGGCTGGGTGCCATAACGTTTCTGGAGCCAACCTTTATCGTCGTCAGCTGGATGGCGCCGGGGTGGCTGGTATTGATGCTGTTTTTCCACCTGCTGATGGGGAGACAAAAATGAGAGCTGCATTTTTGCTGCTTTGTCTGACGCTGGTTGTTCCCGTTGCCCAGGCCGCCGACTGGCTGGCGTGGCGGAAGGTGGGCGACGCCACGCTTACCTGGGGGCCGTTCACGGTCTATACCTCCCAGTTGCGTACTCCGGATGGGCGTTACGGTCGGGAGGACCAGGATCAGGCGCTGATTATTACCTATGCGCGCGACATCGATCGCGATGAACTGGTCGAGGCGACCCGCGACCAGTGGCAGGCGCAGGGTATCCTGGCGCAGGAAGCGCAAAGCGAAGCCTGGCTGCGGATGCTCCAGGCGCTGTGGCCTGATGTCCGACAGGGCTCACAGCTGGCGTTTGTTCTCAACGATAAGCAGGGGCAGTTCTGGTATCGCGATCCGACCCTTCAGAAAACCTTTATTCCCCTGGGACCACGCCAGTCAGAAGCGTTCAGCACCCGCTTTCTGGCCATCTGGCTCGATCCCCGCACGCAATACCCTAAACTGCGTCAGCAGTTAATCGGAGGCCAAAAATGAAACGTTTCCTGATGATGGCGCTGGCATTGACGATGCTTCTGGCGGGCTGTAGCACGGAGGTGACCGAGTACCGCCAGCAGCAGCCGCGGCTGGATATCTTCCACTACTTCCAGGGTAAAACTGAAGCGTGGGGGATGGTGCAGGATCGCAGCGGCAAGCAGATCCGTCGCTTTCACGTTGAGATTGCCGGGGATGTGATTGGCGATACGCTGACGCTCAACGAGCACTTCGTTTATGACGACGGTGAGAAGCAGCAACGGGTCTGGCATATCCGGCGCCTGGGGAACGATCGCTACGAGGGCACGGCGGGGGATATCGAAGGGGTGGCGACGGGGCAGGCCGCAGGCAACGCGTTCAACTGGCATTACAGCATGAACGTGAAGGCCAACGGCAGCACCTGGCTACTGAACTTTGACGACTGGATGTACCTGCAGGATGAGAACCATCTGTTTAATAAAACCGAGATGAAGAAGCTGGGCGTCACCGTCGCCACGGTAACGCTGTTCTTTACCCGTAAGACATGAGTCTAGTCGCGGGGGCTGTGAATTTTACTGCTCGAGTAGATGAACCAGAGAGCAATCCCCAGGCAGACTACCGCCCCCAGACGGCTCGGCGAAAAGGGAATAGCGGCATTACCCAGCCAGCCAAAGTTATCAATCAACATGCTCATGGTGAGCTGGCCGAATATGACCGCCACCGTGGCGACGGCGGTGCCGATGCGCTGCACCGCCACGACCATAATCACAATATAAGGCACGCCAAACATTGCCCCGAGAAGCTGCCATTTCGGCACGTCCAGCAGGCTGACGGCCTGCTTAGGCTCAAAGAAGAAAATCAGCAGGGCGGTCACCAGCGCGCCGACGGAGAAGGTCAGAAACGCGCTTTTAAATACCCCCACGCTGCTGCCGAGCTGGCCGTTAATGGCGGCCTGAATGCTCAGCGTTGCGCCGCCGCAGACGGCCAGAAGAATCATAATCAGTGTCATACGTTACCCCTGTGCGACCAGAACCAGTGCCGCAATAATGAACCCCAGTGCAATAATGCGCTTTGCGTTTATCTTCCTGTGCGGCGAACCCAGCAGACCATAGTGGTCAATGATCAGGCTTTTAAAGACCTGGCCGGCCAGAATGCCAATCATCGTCATGGCGATGCCGATGGTGGGTGTCGCCACGGTCAGGATGACCACGTATACCGGACCGAGCACGCCGCCGAGCAGCTGCCAGCCGGGCTGTGCGAAAAATGACGGGCTGTTGCGCGGGCTGAAAAACAGCATCAGCAGAAAGGTTAGCGCGGCACCGACGCCAAAAATGCTGAACGTCGCCCATAAATCTCCGACTTTTCCCCCCAGCGGTCCCAGCAGCCCCGCCTCGACGGAGAGGCCCATCCCGCCAGCAATCACCAGTAAAATCAAAACCAACTGCATTCTTCTTCCTCCGTTTTCAGGCGAAGAAGATTACGTGGGTTGTGCAATGAGAAAAATGCCATAATGCTGGAAACACCTTTGCAGGACATGCATTAATGGTTGACGCCAGCAATATCAACATTCGCACGCTGCTGATCTTCATCGACGTGTATGAAGCGCAGAATTTCTCCGTCGTGGCGCGGCGGCAGGGCATTTCGGCCTCGCAGATATCGCGCGTGATCCACCAGCTTGAGGATGCGCTCGGGCAGCAGCTTTTCTATCGCAATACGCGGGCCGTCATTCCCACGGAAAGCGGTCATCTGTTTGTCCGCTACGCCCGGTCAATGGCGGAAAACCTGGAAGAGGCGCGACGGGAGCTGGACGCGCGTGCGGTGGAACCGTCCGGTGCGATCCGCATTAACGGACCGGTGTTTTTCGGCCAGAAGCACATCGCCCCAGGACTTCCCGGCCTGTCGGAACGCTATCCCCGCCTGAGCGTAGAGCTGACGCTGACCGATGATTTTATCGACCCGCACCGCGATGCCGCCGACGTGATCTTCCGGATTGGCGTGCTAACGGACTCATCTTTTCACGCGCGGGTGTTCGGGCAGCAGGTGTATCATCTGGCCGCGTCGCCTGGCTACGTGCGTAAGTACGGTGCGCCTGAAGGGCCGGACGATCTGAATCGCCATCACTGTCTTGTCTATCGCGGATCGTCAGGGCCTAACCGCTGGCTGTTGCGCAGGGCGGGCGAGGCGTGGAGACACTATCCCGTAACGCCTTTGATGACCTCGAATAATGCGGAAGCGCTGCTGGCTGCGGCGCTTGGCGGGATGGGGATCGTGCTGTTCCCGGACTGGCTGGTGAGCGAGCCGCTCCAGCGCGGTGAGCTGATTCCGCTCCTGCCCGCGCTGGAGTGTGCCATCAATACGGAACAGCAGGCGATCGCGGCGATCTATCCTGATGCCCGACATCCGCCCCTGAACGTCAGGGCGGTAATTGATTATTACGTTGAGCGTTTTGGCACGCCGCTTTACTGGCAAAGGTAAGGGGATTACGCGCCAAGCTCTTTGCGGATAATCTCTGCGCCAGCGCTGAGCGCTTTCAGCTTGCCGTTAGCCACCTGACGGGAGAGGGGAGCCATGCCGCAGTTGGTTGACGGATAAAGCTTGTCCGCATCGACAAACTGCAGCGCTTTTCGCAGCGTATCGGCCACTTCCTCCGGCGTTTCAACCGTGTTGGTTGCTACGTCAATCGCGCCAACCATCACTTTTTTACCGCGGATCAGCTCCAGCAGATCCATCGGCACACGTGAGTTGTGGCACTCCAGGGAGATGATGTCGATGTTAGAGGTCTGCAGCTTAGGGAAGGCCTCTTCGTACTGGCGCCACTCGGATCCGAGCGTCTTTTTCCAGTCGGTATTGGCCTTGATGCCGTAGCCGTAGCAGATGTGTACCGCGGTCTCGCACTTCAGCCCTTCAATGGCGCGCTCCAGCGCGGCGATGCCCCAGTCGTTGACCTCGTCAAAAAAGACGTTAAACGCCGGTTCGTCGAACTGGATAATATCCACGCCCGCGGCCTCTAACTCACGCGCTTCCTGGTTGAGGATTTTGGCGAATTCCCAGGCCAGCTTTTCGCGGCTTTTATAGTGCGCGTCGTAAAGGGTGTCGATCATGGTCATCGGCCCCGGCAAGGCCCATTTGATCGGCTTGTCCGTAAGCTGGCGCAGGTACCTGGCATCGTCGACGAAGACCGGTTTCTGGCGCGCAACCGCAGAAACTACGGTCGGCACGCTGGCGTCATAGCGGTTACGAATGCGCACCGTCTGGCGGTTCTCAAAATCCACGCCGCTCAGGTGTTCAATAAAGGTGGTGACGAAGTGCTGGCGGGTCTGTTCCCCGTCGCTGACGATATCGATTCCCGCACGGATCTGCTCATCCAGAGACAGGCGCAGCGCATCCTGCTTGCCCGCCAGCAGTTCCTGATCCTGTAATTTCCAGGGTGACCACAGCGTTTCAGGTTGCGCAAGCCAGGTCGGCTTTGGCAGGCTGCCAGCGGTAGAAGTCGGGAGCAATGTTTTCATAATAAAAGACCTTTTTTAATGTATTAAAGCGTGTAGTTATCAGACCACTGCTCAAGAATGTGTTTGTAAGGCTTAATAAAGTATTCTTCGGTAAATCGACCCTGTTCAATCGCCAGACGGCTTCGCTCTTCCCGGTCATACACAATTTTGGTTAAGGAGTGATCCTGCTGGTTCAGATCCGGTCGGTAGCACAGCCCGGCCGCCGAGTTGGCGTTATAAATCTCCGGGCGATAGATCTTCTGGAACGTCTCCATCGTGCTGATGGTGGCGATCAGTTCGAGATCGGTGTAGTCGCTCAGCAAATCCCCGGTGAAGAAGAAGGCGAACGGCGCCACGCTGTGTTCCGGCATAAAGTAGCGCACGCTCAGGCCCATCTTCGCGAAGTACTGCTCCGTTAGCGATTCGCCGTCCGGCTGATACTCAACGCCCAGCACGGGGTGCTGGTTGCCGGTGCGGCGATAGGTATCTTTGCTGGAGACGCTCAGGCAAATCACCGGTCCTTTTGTGAAGTTCTCTTTGTATTCCGGTGAACGCACAAAATGGCGGAAAATATTACCGTGCAGTTCGCCAAACTTTTCCGGGATGCTGAAGTGCTGCTGGTTCTTGTTGTGCTCCAGCAGCAGGACGCTGAAATCATAATCCCGCACGTAAGACGAGAAGTTATTCCCGACGATGCCAGGGATGCGCAGGTTGTTTTTCTTGTCGACAATAGTGGTTTGCAGTATCTCAATAGCCGGGAATGGCTTTTCCGCGCCAATGTTCAAATCGACAGAGATGATTTCAAGCTCAACCGCATAGCGATCGGCGTTTGGGTTATCCCAGCGCGCCAGGGCGTTGAAGCGGTTGTTTATCATCACCAGCGTATTGCGCAAGTTTTCCTGACGTTTTTCCCCGCGCGCCAGGTTGGCAAAGTTGGTGGTCGTACGCGTATTTACAGACGGGTTGTAATTCTCATCGAAGCAACTGCGCTTAAGGGTATATGTGAAAGCTTTGCTCATTGTGGTTATGCATCCTAAGTTCATGTTGCTAAGAAGTTACCAATGCATAATTTATGCCTGAGCCCGCGGCGCAGGGGAAGTGACTTAATTTCACTGCAACATGAGGGAAGTTCATGAACAGGATTGCGCAAAGGCTGGCATAGTAAGAATAAGGGGCATCGCGCCCCTTAGCGTTATGCTGTAGGACGTTCGTTCCAGGCGTCACTGTGCATGATGTTGCCATCGACAATGCGCCAGGTGATTTTTTCGTACTGCAGACTTACGCTTTCAACATGGTTTATTTTATCGTTAGAAGCGATCTTCACGTTCGGCACGCTGCAGTTAACACCAGTAACCTTTAGGTTCTCCATCAACACGGTGTAATAACAGACTTCCTGTCCGGCATCATTAATATGATAGAACTTGATTTCAGCGCTTTTAAGCGCCTGACCGGTAGATGCTGCTTTATAGAGATAGGGCGTGGAGCTATCAACCTCCTTTTCAATCCGCATGGATGAGTGTTGTCGCGTGCCGGTGATCTTGCCGTTAGCGCTGTCTACCGGTAGGTTAAGGCCATGACTCAGCCCTATGATCTCAATGCTACCTTCACGGTCCTGAACATCAACGGAACCTTTAATATCTGCTCCACCATCGTCTTTTAGCCACATGTAGGGAGGAATTGGCATTCTTTATTTTCTTGTTTTATTGAGTAGCAGTGTTGTTAAGCGATAAATAATAGTCGCGAGGGTCAGTACAATTAAAATATCGATATTGGCATATGTGTCATATATTGTTTCAGCATTCACGTCGCCATAAATAAAATCACATATAAATGAGGCCACGTCATGATCAAGATAGCGTTCAGCGGGCCCCAATATGCGGCCTACTATAATGCTGATGCATAGAAACCAGACCGTTTTGAATAGCCTGATGCCCCATTTACGGACAAGTGTTGGTGTAGCCACTTTCAATCACCTCAACCCAGCCGCGTGCCATCAGTGAACGCATACAGGGAACCTGAATAAGGTCCGTACTCATCAGAGCATTGCGGATCAATGCGTAATCAGAATCATGGGCAATCGTGATACATCCCTCAGATAGCGTACCCGGATGCAGCCGAAATAAACCCCGATAGACGTTATCAATCCAGGTGCCATCATCGATTCCCCAGTCATCCTTGTATAAAGCAAACCACTCATCGCGGCCAAATTCTGCCCCGGATCTAACCTTGTTCCACCGATCCTGAACCTTCGCTTTTAACCCTGAAAAGAAACCTCCAGTCCCTCTGTCAACAATCCAGTATTTCCCTGGAGGAATTGGACCTGAGCCTTTAACAGCACCACATAATCCATTGTTTCTGTAAATTCCCTGCCCGGAATGCGCCATAAACACGCCAACGCCGTGCAGGTTAAAAGGCGCATAGTCAGCACCGTTAAGCAGCATTGTTCCTTTTAAGGCCATATTTTCTCCTTAGTCTTTTAATTAGACAAAGGCAGCCTACGCCTGATGTGGGTACAGATATTCAACTCACATCATATTTCTGCGCTGCTAATTTTTTTTAAGATAATGACCTGACAATTTTTAATCTCTTTTGCGGCTGTAACGTTAGTAAACGCTGAATAAATAATAAACAAGGGTCAGGCAACAAAACGCCATGCCTACTTCTCTGGCACACGCTCCGCAATTCCCGCTATAATCCCCAAAATTTCCAACCGGTTTAGAAACAATCATGACAAAACTCACCTTACAAGAGCAGATGCTGAAAGCGGGCCTGGTCAGCAGCAAGAAAGCGGCGAAAGTGCAGCGCACGGCAAAGAAATCACGCGTTCAGGCGCGTGAGGCTCGGGAAGCGGTAGAAGAGAACAAGAAGGCGCAGATCGAGCGTGACAAGCTGCTGAGCGAGCAGCAGAAGCAGGCCGTGATGGCGAAAGAGTTTAAGGCGCAGGTGAAGCAGCTGATTGAGATGAATCGCATCACCGTGGCGAAAGGCAACATCACCTTTAACTTCACCGACGGTAATCTGATCAAAAAAATCGAAGTCGACAAGCAAACCCAGGCTCAGCTGATCAACGGTCGTCTGGCGATTGCCCGTCTGGTGATTAACGCCAGCGGCGACTGCGAATACGCAATTATCCCGGCGGTGGTGGCCGATAAAATTGCCCAGCGCGATGCCGACAGCATCGTGTTAAACAGCGCGCTCAGCCAGGAAGAGCAGGACGAAGACGATCCGTACGCGGACTTCAAAATCCCTGACGATTTGATGTGGTAAAACGCGTTCAGAACGGGGCGGCGTGACGGGCGTTAACCGGCTCTCCGCTCATGGGATGAATAAAATTCAGCTCGCTGGCATGCAGCATCAGCCGGGGCGTTCCTTCAGCGCCCGGTACGTCAAGACCACCATACAGATCGCAGCCCAGAATCGGGTGCCCCAGCCGCTGGCAGTGAATACGCAGCTGATGGGTTCGCCCGGTCTCCGGAGTAAGTTCAACCCGCGTTAACGGCAGTCCCGTCTCCTGATAAAACCGTTCCACCACCCGATAGCGGGAGCGGGCGGGTTTCCCGGTGATGGCGCAGATCGACATCAGCGGGAACAGCGCCGGGTCTTTGGCAATCGGCGCATCGATTACACCTTCGTCATTTTCCACATGTCCGCAAAGCAGGGCGCTGTAGACTTTCTCCACGCTACGCTGGCTGAACTGCTGGCACAGTGCCGCGTTGATGGCCTTATTGCGCGCAACCACCATCAGCCCGGACGTGCCGAAGTCCAGGCGGTGTACCAGCGTGCAGCCGGGGAAGGTCTGGGCCAGACGATAGTGAACGGAATCAAGGTTTTGCGGATTTTTGCCCGAGAGGCTGAGCAGGCCGGAAGGCTTATCGATCAGCAGCAGATGTTCATCCTGCCAGAGGATCTGAATGTCATCGTGACACGGTGGGGCAATAAAAGAATCAATAATCGCAGACATCAGGCCGCCCGGCTGGAGAGTGGGAGCGGATGATAACGAAATGCGGGAGAAAAGAAAAACCCTCCCACCGGGCGGTGAGAGGGCAAAATCTTACGCTGCTACCAGGCTGTCGATGGCGGCTTTCGCATCGGTCTGCGCTTTGGTCGCCACTTCCGGACCGTAGGCGATGCCTTCCGCGAACACGAAGTTCACGTCAGTGATGCCGATGAAGCCCAGGAACAGGCTCAGGTACGGCGCAACCAGGTCGGTTGGGGTGTCTTTATGGATGCCGCCACGGCTGGTCAGTACGATCGCACGTTTGCCTTTCACCAGACCTTCAGGGCCATTCTCGGTGTAACGGAAGGTTACGCCAGCGCGTGCCACCAGGTCGAAGTAGTTCTTCAGCTGGGTAGGGATGTTGAAGTTGTACATTGGGGCGTTGATGACGATAACGTCGTGCGCCTGCAGCTCGGCAATCAGCTCGTCAGAGAGCGCCAGGGCTTCCTGCTGACGTGGGCTCAGCGGCGCATCGCTTGGGCGCAGCGCGCCAACCAGCTCGCCATCCAGCACAGGAATTGGGTTTGCAGCCAGGTCACGCACGGTGATTTCGTCAGCAGAATGCTGTTCACGCCACTGTTCAACGAAGTAATCAGACAGCTGACCAGACTGAGAGTACCCTGCCAGAATACTGGATTTCAAAACTAATACTTTGCTCATGGGTGATTCCTGTTTTTGCATTTGATTGAAGGGGGTTGCCCCGTTGCTTATTGACACTCTATTCACAATCCTGCCATAGAGATAGCGCAATATATCGAAGCCTATGTTCGAATTTTTTGAATAAGGCGCGAAAGGCGTCAGTGTGGTACTCTATAGCAATCATTAAAAAGAGAATTTATCAGGGCGTGTACTGCCCTTTAACGCTATGACAGAACAACAAAAATTCACCTTCCCGATGCTCCTGCAACAGCTCGATTCTCTGATGCTGCGCGACAAACAGCGTTTCGCCCGTCGTCTGCACGGCGTTAAGAAGGTTAAAAATCCTGATGCTCAGCAGGCCATTTACCAGGAGATGGCGAAAGAGATTGCACAGGAGGCAGGGAAAGTCTTGCTGCGCGAAGCCGCGCGACCGGCGATTACCTACCCGGAAAACCTGCCCGTCAGCCAGAAAAAACAGGACATCCTTGAGGCCGTCCGCGACCACCAGGTGGTGATTGTCGCGGGTGAAACCGGTTCGGGGAAAACCACCCAGCTGCCGAAAATCTGTATGGAGCTGGGCCGCGGGATCAAAGGCCTGATTGGCCACACCCAGCCGCGTCGTCTGGCGGCGCGCACCGTTGCCAACCGTATTGCCGAAGAGCTGCAGACGGAGCCGGGCGGCTGCATCGGCTACAAGGTCCGTTTCAGCGACCACGTTAGCGATAACACCATGGTCAAGCTGATGACCGACGGTATTCTGCTGGCGGAAATCCAGCAGGATCGCCTGCTGATGCAGTACGACACCATCATCATTGACGAAGCGCACGAGCGCAGCCTGAACATCGATTTCCTGCTCGGCTACCTGAAAGAGCTGCTGCCGCGCCGCCCGGATCTGAAAATCATCATCACCTCCGCGACCATCGATCCGGAGCGCTTCTCGAAGCACTTCAACAATGCGCCGATTATCGAGGTGTCAGGTCGCACGTATCCCGTGGAAGTGCGCTATCGCCCGATTGTGGAAGAGGCGGATGATACCGAGCGCGACCAGCTGCAGGCCATCTTCGATGCCGTTGACGAGCTGGGTAACGAAAGCGCGGGCGACATTCTGATCTTCATGAGCGGCGAGCGCGAAATCCGCGATACCGCCGATGCGCTCAGCAAGCGCGACCTGCGCCATACCGAGATCCTGCCGCTTTACGCCCGCCTGTCGAACAGCGAGCAGAACCGCGTCTTCCAGCCGCACGGCGGACGCCGCATCGTCCTGGCGACCAACGTGGCGGAAACATCGCTGACCGTGCCGGGAATTAAATACGTGATCGACCCGGGCACGGCGCGCATCAGCCGCTACAGCTACCGCACCAAGGTCCAGCGGCTGCCGATTGAGCCGGTCTCTCAGGCGTCCGCAAACCAGCGTAAAGGCCGCTGCGGCCGCGTGTCGGAAGGGATCTGTATTCGTCTCTATTCCGAAGACGATTTCCTGTCGCGCCCGGAGTTTACCGACCCGGAAATTCTGCGCACCAACCTGGCGTCCGTTATCCTGCAGATGACCGCCCTGGGGCTGGGCGACATCGCGGCGTTCCCGTTCGTCGAAGCGCCGGACAAACGCAACATTCAGGACGGCGTGCGTCTGCTGGAAGAGCTCGGGGCGATTACCACCGACGAGCAGGCGGCGGTTTATAAGCTGACGCCGCTGGGCCGCCAGCTCAGCCAGCTCCCGGTCGACCCGCGTCTGGCGCGCATGGTTCTGGAAGCGCAAAAGCACGGCTGCGTGCGCGAGGCGATGATCATCACCTCTGCGCTCTCCATTCAGGACCCGCGCGAGCGTCCGATGGACAAACAGCAGGCGTCTGACGAAAAGCACCGACGCTTCCACGACAAAGAGTCCGATTTCCTCGCCTTCGTGAACCTGTGGAACTACCTCGGCGAGCAGCAGAAAGCGCTCTCCTCGAACCAGTTCCGCCGCCAGTGCCGCGTGGATTTCCTCAACTACCTGCGCGTGCGCGAGTGGCAGGATATCTACACCCAGCTGCGCCAGGTGGTGAAAGAGCTGGGCATTCCGGTGAACAGCGAACCGGCGGAGTACCGCGAAATCCATATCGCGCTGCTGACCGGCCTGCTGTCCCACATTGGAATGAAGGACGCCGAGAAGCAGGAGTATACCGGCGCGCGCAACGCCCGTTTCGCCATCTTCCCGGGTTCTGGCCTTTTCAAGAAGCCGCCGAAGTGGACCATGGTCGCGGAGCTGGTGGAAACCAGCCGCCTGTGGGGACGCATTGCCGCCCGTATCGATCCGGAATGGGTGGAGCCGGTGGCGCAGCATCTGCTTAAGCGCTCGTACAGTGAACCGCACTGGGAGCGCGCGCAGGGCGCGGTGATGGCGACCGAGAAAGTGACCGTTTACGGCCTGCCGGTGGTCGCCGCGCGTAAGGTCAACTACAGCCAGATCGATCCGGCCCTGTGCCGCGAGCTGTTTATCCGCCACGCGCTGGTGGAGGGTTACTGGCAGACGCGCCACGCCTTCTTCCGCGAAAACCTGAAGCTGCGCGCGGAAGTGGAGGAGCTTGAGCACAAGTCCCGCCGCCGCGACATTCTGGTGGATGATGAAGCGCTGTTCGAGTTTTATGACCAGCGCATCAGCCATGATGTGATTTCCGCCCGCCATTTCGACAGCTGGTGGAAGAAGGCCAGCAAAGAGATGCCGGACCTGCTCAACTTTGAAAAGAGCATGCTGATTAAAGAGGGCGCGGAGTCGGTCAGCAAGCTCGACTACCCGAACTTCTGGCATCAGGGCAACCTCAAGCTGCGTCTGACCTATCAGTTTGAGCCAGGGGCAGACGCGGACGGCGTGACCGTCCACATTCCGCTGCCGCTGTTAAACCAGGTGGACGAGAGCGGGTTCGAGTGGCAAATCCCCGGCCTGCGCCGCGAGCTGGTGATTGCGCTGATCAAATCCCTGCCGAAACCGGTGCGCCGCAATTTTGTGCCTGCGCCAAACTACGCGGAAGCGTTTTTGGGCCGCGTCACGCCGCTGGATCTGCCGCTGCTGGACGCGCTGGAGCGTGAATTCCGCCGCATGACCGGGACGACCATCGACCGCGACGACTGGAACTGGGATCAGGTGCCCGATCACCTGAAAATCAGCTTCCGCGTGGTGGACGATAAAAATAAAAAGCTGCTGGAAGGGCGTTCCCTGAGCGAGCTGAAAGATGCGCTGAAAGGCAAAGTCCAGGAGACGCTCTCTGCGGTGGCCGACGACGGCATCGAGCAGAGCGGGCTGCATATCTGGAGCTTTGGTCAGCTGCCGGAAAGCTACGAGCAGAAGCGCGGCAACTATAAGGTCAAAGCCTGGCCTGCGCTGGTGGACGAGCGCGACAGCGTGGCAATCAAACTGTTTGATAACCCGCAGGAACAGCAGCAGATGATGTGGCGCGGGCTGCGTCGCCTGCTGCTGCTTAATATCCCGTCGCCGATTAAATATCTGCACGAGAAGCTGCCGAACAAGGCCAAGCTGGGGCTCTACTTTAACCCGTACGGCAAGGTGCTGGATCTGATTGACGACTGCATCTCCTGCGGCGTGGACAAGCTGATCCACGAGGCGGGCGGTCCGGTCTGGACGGAAGAGGGCTTTGCCCAGCTTCATGAAAAGGTGCGCGCGGAGCTGAACGACACCGTGGTGGACATCGCGAAGCAGGTGGAGCAGATCCTCACCACCGTGTTCAATATCAACAAGCGCCTGAAGGGGCGCGTGGATATGACCATGGCGCTCGGGCTGTCAGACGTGAAGGCGCAGATGGCCGGCCTGGTTTACCGCGGCTTTGTGACCGGCAACGGCTTCAATCGTCTCGGCGATACGCTGCGCTATCTGCAGGCGATTGAAAAACGTCTGGAGAAGATGGCCATCGATCCGCACCGCGATCGCGCGCAGATGCTGAAAGTGGAGAGCGTGCAGCAGGCGTGGCAGCAGTGGCTCAACAAACTGCCGCCTGCCCGCCGCGACGATGAAGACGTGCAGGCGATCCGCTGGATGATCGAGGAGCTGCGCGTCAGCTTCTTTGCCCAGCAGCTCGGTACGCCGTATCCGATTTCGGATAAGCGTATCCTGCAGGCGATGGAGCAGATTTCAGCTTAAAACCCTTGCCCGGTTTTCTCCCTCTCCCTGTGGGAGAGGGTCGGGGTGAGGGCATCAGCCCGCACAATTTTCACCCGTTCACAATCGCCAGCGTAAACCCATCCCATCCCTTAACCCCCACCGTTTGCAGCGCGGTGGCGGTTAAACGCGGATTATCCCCTATCATCTCAATAAAACGCCGCACCCCCAGCACGCGCGCGTCGTCGCTTTGCCCGTTAATGACCTCGCCATCGCGCACCACGTTATCGCCGATAATCACCGTACCGGGGCGGGAATAGTGCAGCGCCCACTCCAGATAGCCGGGATTGTTTGGCTTATCGGCATCAATAAAGATCAGGTCGAACGGGGGAACGTCGCCGAAATTCTCCAGCGAACTCAGCGCCGGGCCCTCAATTAATTCAATGCGTTCGTTTAACCCCGAAAGCTGAATATTCTCGCGCGCAACGCGGGCATGCGTGGGATCGGCCTCAAGCGTAATCAGCTTACCGTCCGGCGGCAGGGCGCGCGCCATCCAGATTGAGCTATAGGCACCCAGCGTCCCGATCTCAAGAACACGTCTTGCCTGCGTCATGCGCACGAACAGCGCCAGCAGCTGCCCCTGATTGGCCGCTACGTCGTGCTCGGGGAGCCCGGCGCGTTTGTTGTTTTCCAGAACCTGATTCAGTACGTCATCGTCAGGGATAAGAGAAGAAATCATGTAATTATCTACGGCAGACCATTTTTGTTGCATAGATTGACTCCTTGGGTTTTCTTCCTCGCCCTATGGGAGAGGGCCGGGGTGAGGGCATAAGCGCCCAAACCGGGTTTACGCGCTATTCCAGCCGCCGCCCAGCGCTTTATACAAATCAATCTGCGCCAGCAGCAGGTTGTTTTTCACCTGCACGACGCTGGTCTGAACCGAGTACAGCGTGCGCTGGGCGTCCAGCACGTCAAGATACGAGGAGTAGCCGTTGCGATTGCGGTTCTGCGCAATGCGCAGCGTCTCCTGGGCCACCTCCTGCTGGGCAAGCAGCTCCGTCAGCTGTTCCTGATAGCGACTTATCGCATCAAGGCTGTTGTTCACTTCGGCAAACGCGTTACGCACGGTTTTTTCATAGGCGTAGAGCACCTGGTTACGCTGGGACTGAGAAATATCCACCTGCGCATTCAGCGCCTGGCGGTTCAGCAGCGGGGCGAGAATACTGCCCCCGACGCTCCAGAGCTGAAGCGGGTTGTCCAGCAGGCCGGAAAGAGTGCGATCCTGAACCGATCCGCTGGCGGTCAGGTTGATCGACGGCAGCAGGCTGGCGCGCGACGCCGCGAGCGAGGCGTCAGCCGCCACCAGCTGGCGTTCGGCCTGGACGATATCCGGGCGGCGGTTCAGGAGCGCAGAAGGTAGCTGCGACGGCAGCGTCAGCGGCGTCAGCGCCGCGAAGTTTTCGCTGCGCGCCACGTCGCCGGGGTTGCTTCCCAGCAGCAGGCTTAGGGCATTCTCCTGCTGTGCGATCTGGTGCTGCAGCACGGGCACCTGCGCCCGCGTTGAGCGCAGTTCGGAATCCGACTGCATCAGCTCCAGGCGCGAGCTGTAGCCCGTCTCAAACTGACGTTTCGCGAGGTTAAACGCCTCTTCGCGCGATTTCAGGGTGGATTCGGTCACGCGCAGCTGTTCGTCAAGCGAGAGCAGGGTGACGTAGCCGGATGCAACGGAGGAGGCTACGGTCAAATCCGCGGCCGCGGCGGCGGCTTTTTGCGCCGCCAGCGAAGCCTCGGCGGCATTGGCCGTGCTGCGGTTGACGCCCCAGATATCCACGTCATAGCTCGCCGTCAGGCTACCTCTGTACAGCGTGCCGTAGACCGGCAGCCCGGTCGCGGCGGACTGCGAACGGGCGCGCGTCCCGGTTACGCCCGCGTCAAGCGAAGGAAACAGGCTCCCGTCAGCTGCATAGACCCGCGCCTGATACTCGTTAATTCGTTCGCGGGCGATCAGCACGTCGCTGTTATTCTTAAGCGCCTGATCCACATAGCGGTTGAGGTGGTTGTCATGAAAATTGCGCCACCAGAGCTGCTCCGCCGGGCTGGCAGGGCCGGAGACGTTGCGCCACTGCGCAGGAATTTGCAGCGTCGGCTGCGCCGGTTTTACGTCTGCGGACTGGCATCCGGCCAGCATGACCGCCGCCGCCAGCGCGGCAATCGGACGAAGGATCATTACTTCGCCTCCCGCGTATCAATGGTCACCTGTACCGACATGCCCGGACGCAGCAGGGCGGAGTCCTCAGGCTTACCGAGCACCTCAATACGCACCGGAATACGCTGGGCGATTTTGACAAAGTTGCCGGTGGCGTTGTCCGGCGTGATGGCGCTGAACTCCACGCCGGTCGCCGGGGAGATGCTCTCGACGCGGCCCTGATACGCTTTGTTGTTCAGGGCATCAACGGTGAACTTCACCGGCTGGCCGACGCGCAGCTCCGCGAGCTGAGTCTCTTTAATATTCGCAATGACCCAGTGCTGAGGCGGCACCAGGGTGGTGAGATGGGTTCCGGCGGTCACGTACGCCCCGAGACGCACGGCGATCTGGCCGAGCTGGCCGTCGCGCGGGGCGATGATGCGGGTGTTTTGCAGGTCAATCTGCGCCAGCTCAAGCGCCGCTTTCGCGTTTTCGACATCCGCCTCCAGCGCGCCGCGGTTCACAATCACCGTCTGCAGATCCTGACGCGACATCTCAAGGGCGGCTTTCGCCTGGTCGATGTCGGCGCTGCCCTGGGCGGCACTGGCAAGCGCCGCGTCGCGCTCGCGAATGGAAAGCGAGCCGTCGGACGTCAGCTCTTTCACCCGCTTTAAATCCGCCTGGCTTTTCAGGCTCTGGGCGCGGGCATTTTTCAGCGCGGCGTCATTTTTGGCGATGACGGCTTCGGCGCTTTTACGCTGCTGCAGGTTGTTATTCAGGGCGGCAATTTTCATCGCCAGCTGCGCCTCGGCCTGATGCACGCGCTGCCGATAGATTCGGTCATCGATCTGCACCAGCAGGTCGCCTTTTTTGACCTGCTCAAAGTCCTGAACCTTGACCTCAGTGATATAGCCGTTTACCTGCGGGCTTATAAACGTCGTCTGACCGCGCACGTAGGCATTATCGGTAAACTGTGCGTGGCGGGTGAACGGCGGCAACTGCCACGCGTAAAGGATCACCAGCACGCCAACAATACCGATGGCGGCGGCGGTAAAAACGGAAACAATGCGCACATTTTTGCGGGTGTTGGCCTGCTCTTTGGCGGCATCCTGCTGACTCATAAACTCTCCAGAACTCTTTCAATTATTTGTTGCCGGTGGCGTTCTTCAGCGCCAGACGGGCAGTGATGCGCAGGCGCAGCAAGCGCCATAAAATCCAGACCAGCGTGGCGGCAGCGATGCTCGCCGTCAGCAGATAAGTATCGTTATAAGCCAGAATATTCGCCTCCAGCGTTGTGACCGTTTGCAGCTGCGTTATCGCCTGCGTTCCCAGCAGCGCGCTGTCGCCAATCAGGCTTTTATACATCTGGGTATAAAGCTGAATTCGCTCGTTGACCAGCGGGTTGAGCGTGGTGAGCTGGTCCGCCAGCAGGCTGGAGTGGTACTTCTCGCGCCAGGTCTGGAAGGTGCCGAGGATCGCGGAGCCCAGCAGGCCGCCGAGGTTCTGGCTCATGCCAAACATCACCGAGAAGCTGACCAGGTTGCGCGGGTCGGCGATCACGCCGCCAATGGCTGCCAGCATGGCGGGCGCCAGGAAGAAGGCGCTGCCGAATCCCAGCAGGAACTGGCTTACCATCAGCTGATCCGGGCGGGTCAGGTTGTTGGACTGGCTGTCCAGCAGCGAGGCAACAATCATCAGCGCCAGAGACGTGATGATTGGCCACGCCAGTTTCGTCGGCTTGATGGTGAGACAGCTGGTGACGATCCCGCAGACGATCCCGGCGAAAATAGACCACGCCAGGTGCGTCATCTGCTCGTTCTGTAAGCCTACGTACTGCAGCCAGCCGATGACGCCGGTGTTTTGTTCGGCCAGCACGATACGGATCAGCAGCATAATCAGCCCCAGGCGGACGATGCTGCCGCTCGACAGCCAGCGGGTGTTCAGCAGCGGGTTAGTGCGGTTATGTTCAAAGACGATGGCCGCCACAATCAGCACCAGCGATAGCGCCAGCGACCAGCCAATCCACGGCGCTTCGAACCACCAGTCAAGGCGGCCTAACGAGAGTACGGCGCAGAGCAGGGCCATCCCGGGGGCCATTAAAAAGAAGGTGATAAAGTCTTTTTTCTCAAATACCTTGCGCCGGTCGCCCGGCGGCAGTTTTAAGGCTATCACGCAGGCCAGGGAGATCAGCGCCAGCCCCAGCTCGAAGAAATAGAGCCCGCGCCACTCGTCCAGCTGCAGCAGCTCGGTTGAAAACAGGCGCGCCAGCGGGATGGCGAGCGACGACCCGGTGATACCAATGGTCAGCGCCTTCAGGCGGTGCTTCGCAGGCCAGGCCTGGATCTGGTAATAAATCCCCAGCGAGCTGAGCGCGGCGGCCACCATGCCGTGCGCGGCGCGAACCATCAGCGCCGAGCTGAGATCGTTAACGAACAGGTGGAAAAAGGTGACCAGCACGTACAGCACCAGAAAACCTTCGGTGAAGGCGCGCAAACCGTACTGCTGGCGGAATTTGACCAGCAGCAGGTTAATGGAGATGTTGGTCATCACATAGACCGCGGGCAGCCATGCGATTTCGGTCGACCAGGCGCCGAATGTCCCCTGCAAATTTTGCAGGTTGGCGGTCACCACCGCATTCCCCAGCGCCCCCGTCAGGCAGACCAGCAGGCCCACGACGCCGTAGGCAATGCGTTTTGGCGTACTGTGTTCGGGCGTGGAGGGCGAACCCAGCAGGGCGGGTTTCTCATGTGGCTGCCACTCGCGAGGAGCATAAGGGTCGCGTTCGGGCAGGCGCATAACGTCGTTTACCTTAGAAATGATTGAATAATTAGCGGGCTAGCGATTCTACGTCTGCCGCAAATGATAATTCAAGTGAATATGATTTACGCATGTTAATCAAATGGTGAAGGGAAATTTAAGGAAAAAGAGCGGCCCGCAGGACGGGCCAGGAACGGTCAGAGACGTTCGGGCTGCGCCTGGATGAGTGTTGCACGCTTAACGCGGCAGGCGCAGAAAATCGCGATTAAGGAAATGGTTACCGTGACGGCAAGATACCAGGCCACCGGCACCCAGTCGCCGTCATATTTTGCCAGCAGGCCGGTGGCAATCAGCGGGGCGGTACCGCCGGCCAGCGCGGCACCCAGCTGATAGCCGAGTGTAATGCCGGTGTAGCGCACGTTTGCACTAAAAATTTCAGAGCACAGCGTGCCGAGTACCGCCGTGACAGGGGCCCACAGCACGCCAAAGGCGATGACCGTCGCGAGCACGATGCCCCAGGTTGTACCGGTATTGAGCAGCATAAACCACGGTACGATAAACAGGCCAAGCAAGAAGACGCTGATTGCGTACATGCGCTGACGGCCTATTTTATCGGAGAGCAGCCCCATCAGCGGGATCATAATGGTCGCCACCAGGGCTCCCAGCGTCACGGCCTCAAGCGCCTGTGATTTTTGATAGGTCAGCGTGCTGGTGGCATAGCTCACAACAAACGTAGAGAAGATGTAGAAGGGGGCGGTTTCAACCACCTTCAGACCGGCGGCGATCAGCACTTCACGCCAGTGATGCTTCAGCGTATCGCGCAGCGGGGCCTTAGCCACCTGACCGGACGCTTTGACTCTCTTAAAATCGGGCGTTTCATCAATATCCTTGCGGATCCACAGGCCGAGCAACACCAGAACCGAACTCAGCAGGAACGGGATACGCCAGCCCCAGGAGAGAAAATCCTCCTCGCTGAACAGGGTCATCAGCGAAACGATAAAGGTTGCCATCAGCATGCCGATGGTGACGCCCGCCTGCGGAATGCTGCCGAAGAAGCCTTTACGTTTTTCTGGCGCGTATTCATAGGCCAGCAGCAGCGCGCCGCCCCATTCACCGCCGATGCCCATCCCCTGAATGATACGCATCAGGATCAGCAGAGCGGGAGCCCACAGGCCAATCATCTCATACGTGGGCAGCAGACCAATCATGACGGTTGCACCTCCCATTAGTGAGAGGGTTAGAACGAGGGTTTTTTTACGTCCGATGCGGTCGCCAATATGGGCGAAAAGTACCCCGCCAATGGGGCGAATAAAAAAGGTTAATGAGAAAGAGAGATACGAGAGAATGAGACCGATCACCGGATCGACCATCGGGAAAAAGATCTTATTGAAGACCAGCGCGGCCGCCGTACCGTAGAGAAAATAGTCAAACCATTCAATGGCGCTCCCGGTAAGGCTGGCAATTAATACCTTTTTATTTTTTCGTAATACCGTCGTCGTACTTTCATGTTCTGTCATGACCTGAAACCCCGCCACGTTGATGATGAGAGAGAGGTGTCACCTGGCGCGCTTCAGGTGCAACCTGTGATGATGAAAAAGGTTGTGAAATTGTTAAGCAACTTAGGTTTGGATGTTGTTTTTGGCAATCGAAGGGGGGATAAAACTGGTCAGATCACGGTGAAATAAGCAGCGCCGGGTGCTTTTACATAACGTCTGCACAATACAATGTTTTGTAAGGCTGGAAATCAAAAGCATAATAGGCAGGTGCAACCCGATGATTTTTGGATGTTTCTGGTTATTTCAGAAAATGATAAATTCGGCGCTTCAACAACGTGAGGAGTTCATCATGGTTCAGCCCCATTTTCCCCTTCTGGCGGATGCCACGCTGGCGGCCATCAATACTGTCGGCGTATGGCTGGCGCAGGACGAACTGAGCGTGACGCGTCAGGCCCCGGAGATAGATGCGGTGATTCTGGCTGGAAACGCGGTGATCCCAACCATTGACGCGGCCTGCCGTATTGCCGCTCAGAGAGAAATCCCGCTCCTGATTAGCGGCGGCATCGGGCATTCGACCACCTTTTTATATGCTGCCATCGCCAGTCATCCGCGTTACCACACCGTACCGGTCGCAGGGCGGGCCGAAGCAAGCATTCTTGCCGACATTGCGCGGGAGTTCTGGCAGATCCCGCAGGGGCATCTGTGGGTTGAGGATCAATCCACCAACTGCGGTGAAAACGCGCGCTTTAGCTGGAACATGCTGAAACAGCGTCATCGAACGACCGGGCGGGTGCTGGTGGTGCAGGATCCGACGATGCAGCGCCGCACGATGGCGACGTTTGCCCGCGTTTGTCGGGATGAGTCCGAGTCACCGGAGTGGACAAGCCATCCCGGGTTTACGCCAACGCTGCAAAACGGAAAAGAGGGCGTGGAATTCGGTGAGGGCAACACCGGGCTGTGGCCCGTTGACCGCTATCTTTCTCTGGTTCTTGGGGAACTGCCGCGCATGTATGATGACGCCAACGGCTATGGCCCGGCCGGGCGGGATTATATTGCTCACGTTGAATTCCCCGAGGCCGTCATGGCCGCATGGAAACAGCTGCAGCAGGATCCGGTCCTGAAGGTGACGCGAAAAATCATCTGAGCACGGAACAATTCCCTCGCCCCAATGGGGAGAGGGTTAGGATGAGGGGAAAAAATCACAGCGCCGCAAACTTATCCAGCGTCCGCACCAGTTGAGTGACGAAACCGTATTCGTTGTCATACCAGGCAACGGCTTTCACCAGCTGAAGTTCTCCCGCCTCTGACACCTCCGTCTGCGTGGCGTCAAACACCGAACCATAGTGCGAGCCAATCACATCTGACGACACAATTTCTTCGTCGGTATACCCAAACGATTTATTGCCCTGCGTCGCCTTTTTCAGCGCGGCGTTGATCTCCTCAACGGTGACTTTCTTGCCCAGAATGGCCACCAGCTCGGTTACCGAACCTGTTTTTACCGGCACGCGCTGCGCGTGGCCCTTAAGTTTGCCGCTGAGCGCAGGGATCACCAGGCCAATGGCTTTGGCGGCACCCGTGGTGTGCGGAATAATGTTCTCTGCCGCCGCTCGGGAGGCGCGAAGGTCTTTCCCGCGCGGGCCATCTACCAGCGCCTGCGTACCGGTATAGGCGTGAATGGTGGTCATGGTGCCCACCTTAATTTCAAACGCATCGTTCAGGGCTTTCGCCAGCGGAGCGAGGCAGTTGGTGGTGCAGGAGGCGACGGAGATGATGGTATCACTGGCGTCAATGGTGTCGTCATTAACGCTGTAGACGATAGTTTTCATGTCACCCGCAGGCGCAGAAATCAGCACTTTCTTCGCGCCGGCGTCCAGGTGCGCCCGTGATTTCTCTTCAGAAGTATAAAAGCCGGTGCACTCCACGACGATATCCACGCCTGCGGCTTTCCACGGAATATGCTTCGCCTCTTTCTCGGCGTACACCGCAATGGTTTTACCGTCCACAATCAGCGCATCCTCGGTGAAGTCCACGCTCCACGGGAAGCCACCGTAGTTGGAATCATGCCTTAGCAGGTAGGCCAGCACTTTCGGGGAGGTGAGGTCGTTGATGGCGACGACGGTATTACTGTCCTGGGTTTCAAGAAGGCGACGCAGTACAAGGCGCCCAATGCGTCCAAAGCCGTTAATGCCAATTTTACTCATGGTGTTCTCCTGTAAACGTGTCGATGCGACAGTTTGAACTCATCCAGGCTTAGACCATCACGGGCAGGGCGGCAATTGAAGATGCTTCATGCGGGAGGAAGTATTTGAAAAACCATACAGAAAAGTTAATGAATTTTTAAGGAAAGGGGATTATGTTGGCGCGGTAACTGTTTTTAATCGAGAAATCACATGCGCACTAAATATACAAGCCTGCAAATCGGCATCCACTGGCTGGTGTTTCTGTTAATCATCGTCGCCTACTGCGCCATGGAGTTCAGAGGTTTCTTCCCGCGCACCGCGCGCCCGGCGATCAACATGATCCACGTCTCATGCGGTATCAGTATCCTGGTGCTGATGGTGACCCGTCTTCTGGTTCGTCTGAAGTTCCGCGCGCCACCGATTCAACCGAAGCCAAAAGCGATGGTGACGGGGATGTCCCATCTGGGGCATCTGGTGGTGTATCTGCTGTTTATTGCGCTGCCGCTGATTGGAATTGTGATGATGTATAACCGGGGCAGCGACTGGTTTGCTTTTGGCCTGGCGATGCCGCATGCGGCAGAGTCAAATTTTGACCTGGTTGATGTGCTGAAAGAGTGGCACGAAACGCTGGCAAATCTGGGCTATTTTGTGATTGGCCTGCACGCCGCGGCGGCGCTGATGCACCACTATTTCTGGAAAGATAATACCCTTCTGCGCATGATGCCGAAAAAGCGTTCGTAGTCTTAAACGCTTGCCGGGTGGCGATGCGCCACCCGGCTTGTTTTTTAACCCAGCAAAGCACGCTCTTCGGCAGTTAACGCCAGCCCCTGAGTTGACCCCGTCTCCGACGACTTCACCGCCGCTTCCAGGACGGCCATCACCGCTAATGCCTCAACAGGATGGACAGGATTGGCGATTTCCCCGCGTAGCGCATCAAGCACGTTAATATAGTACTGTCGCTGATCGCCTTTTGGGGTAGGGATCGTCTGCGGCGCGCCGTCAGCGCCGAAGAACACCATACTGTCGCTGTCTTCGCCCCAGGACTCACTGCCTGGGATCACCCCAGAGAGCAGCTGTGCTTCCTGCTGATCGATTCTGGCCTTCACCACGCTGCCCTTGTCCCCGTGAACGGCAAAGCGCGCCGTACCGCCTGCCACCAGCATGCTGGCGTGCAGAATCACCTTATGCTCCGGGTAGTTTAAGACCACGTGCGCCCAGTCGTTAATTTCTGCGCCGTCGCGCAGCGTCGCGATATTCCCCTGAACCGACTGCGGCAGGCCAAAGAGCTGTAGCGTCTGGTCGATAAGATGAGGCCCCAGGTCAAACCACAGGCCACTCCCAGGGACATTCTGCTCGCGCCAGCGCACGCGCACTTCCGGGCGGAAGCGGTCAATGTGCGATTCAAGGTGTTTGACCTTGCCGAGCGTGCCTTGCTCAATAACCTGCTTAATGCCGAGGAAATCGCTGTCCCAGCGGCGGTTGTGGAAGACGGAGAGCAGCAGCTGCTTTTCCTCCGCCAGCGCAATCAGGTCGCGGGCTTCCTGCATGTCGAGGGTGAAAGGCTTATCCACGACCACGTGTTTACCAGAGTTCAGAGCCAACGTCGCTAGCGGGGCGTGCGTGGCGTTGGGGGAGGCAATCACCACCAGGTCAACATCAGGATGCTGAATAGCCTCTTCAGGGGTGGCGACCACCTGTACGTCCGGCAGATCGCGTTTTACCTTCTCTTCATCGCGAGAAGAGACAACTGCCAGCTTAAGCCCGTTCACAGACTGGATCAGCGGGGCATGGAAGGTTTTCCCGACAAATCCATACCCGATCAGCGCAATGTTGATTGTTTGAACTTTACTCATGACCTTCTCCACGTTAATTCGCGCACACCGTGACCTGCAATGCGCCAGAGTCCCCAAGCTCAGGCCAGGGACGATCTAAAAAGAGTTGTTGAATGTTGGATAACCCGGAAACCAGATACGGCTCGCAGCGGTTAATTTTCAGATGATCGGCGACAATCCAGTGCACGTGGCTTGCGTCCAGCATTGCGCGTTTAACCTCGGCATCCGCTTCTTTACCGGCGCTCAACCCAAGTTCGGCATGAATGGCGCACGCCCCGAGGATAGCAATATCTGCCCGATAGCGGGACAGCAAAGATAACGTGGCGCTTCCGGCAAACAGGCGCTGCTGGTGGTCCCATTTCCCCCCGAGCAGGATCAGCTCAACGTCTTCCCGGTCGCTAAAGTGCTGGGCGATATCCAGTGACGTGGTAATGACGGTGAGCGGCCCCTGAAGAAAGGTGGCGACGGCCATCACCGTGCTCCCGGCATCCAGAAACAGGGTGGAGCCCGGTGGAACCTGCTGTGCGACCTGCTTACCCAGGCGCTGTTTGGTCTCCGGCAGCAGCGTATTGCGGCCCTGACGGTTCATGGCGGAGAGATTCAACGCGATGGCTCCGCCGTGGTTCTTCTGCGCCAGCCCCTGGTTCTCCAGGTCGGTCAGATCCCGACGGATGGTATCGGCTGAAACCTGCAGCTTTTCGGCCAGCTCGGTGATGCTGGCCTGGCCTTGCTCGCTCAGGATATCCAGAACGTAGCGTTGACGAGCGGTTTTGTGCATGGGGGTACATTCCTGCAAAATGTCGCAATAGTTTGCATAATACAGCATTTTAACGCAGAGAGAAGGGCAATGTCGTTTTGATGTGGGGGAAGTAGCGGGATGATTCAGTTGTGTGATTATTAAAATTTTATTAAACAGGTATAAGAAAGCCGTTTTGAATGTTAATCACAATGTTATTGTTATGTTTTATTTAACGGTTTGGGTTATGTAACCACTGCACTACCATTGAATGGGTTTTAATTCTGTTAAATCGTTTTAGTGTGGTTTTTAATTGCTTTAATTAGTTTATTAATAGCATTAAAGTTTAATTCAGCCTGTTTGGCTACTTAAATTGACACTTCTTTGAAAATCTTTGTGTCTGACCCGCGCGGAAATTAACGCAAAAATGTACAGGGAGCAAATTAAGAATTTTCCTTAAATAACAGTCGGTTTATATGTTTCATCTGAAAGGTCATTTTAAGAGTTTTGTCCAGAAACCCCATGTTTTTTCTTAATTGTAACACCGCCTTAACATTGGGGGTGTAGTGGCCTATAACACATTTTGTTATGCTGCTAACCACTTTAGGAAATAAGTAAATTCTTAATTTAAATAAGACGCAGGCAGATCTCATCTCCAGAGGAAATGGGTATGGGGGAGTTTTACCTAAAATACGGCAAGGATGCTAAATAAGATATTTGTCTAATTATCTATACCTCTTTTTGGGTAATTGCTTCAGTGTCACTCAGAGTCAGGGAGATAACAATGACGATATTACGAAAGCCTATGTTACGCCGATTTACAGCAGCACTGGCATTCATTTCATTAGCCATAAATACTGCGTACGCCAATAGCAGTCAGGTGGGCATTGCCCCGGTTGCCACGACAACCTTAAAAGAAAGCATTCTTTTTGCTATCGATCGCGATCCGTCTATTAGTCAGCAGGCCGCACAATTAGGTATTGGCCAGGCACAAATAGATGAAGCGCGCAGCGGCTGGATGCCGCAAATATCGTTGAACGGGAGTACAGGGCACAGCCAGACCACCGATTCCAGCGGGTCGCTGAAGAATTCGGCCGCCTGGGGGCTGAGCCTGACGCAGCTGCTGTACGATTTTGGCAAGACCAATAACAGCATCAGCCAGTCTTCGGCCCAGCGCGATAGCTATCGCTATCAGCTGATGGGCACGCTCTCTGACGTGGCGGAAAAAACGGCGCTGAGCTACGTCGAGGTCAAACGCTATGCCGATCTGCTGCAGGCGGCAAAGGAGAACGTTCAGGCGCTGAAAAACGTTGAGCAGCTGGCAAAGCTGCGTGCCGACGCGGGCGTGAGTTCGACCTCCGATGAGCTCCAGACCCGCACGCGTATTGCCGGCATGCAGGCGACGGTCGCACAGTATCAGGCCGCCTTAAACAGCGCCCGCGCGCGGCTTGCGGTATTAACCGGTATGCAGGCAGAAAACTATTCGCCTGTACCCGCAAACCTCGCGGTTGAACCTGATTCGCTCAACCGCATTGATTACTCGCTGATACCGGCGGTTATGGCCGCGCAAAACATGGAGCGCTCTGCCCAGTACGGCGTGGAAACGGCGAAGTCCCAGCACTGGCCGACGTTAAGCCTGAAGGGCGGGCGCACCCGTTATGAATCGGACAACCGTTCGTACTGGGACGACCAGATCCAGCTCAATATTGACGCACCGCTTTATCAGGGGGGCGCAGTTTCCGCACGAGTGCGGCAGGCTGAAGGAGCACGGGCGATGGCCTCCTCTCAGGTCGATCAGGCGCGTTTCGACGTCCTGCAAAAAGCCTCCGTCGCGCAGGCGGACTGGACCGGCGCACGGGGAAGAATGGAGGCCGGGAAGCAGCAGCTGGAAAATGCCCTGCGCGCCCGGGATGTTTATAAAAATGAGTACACCCTGAGCAAGCGGAGCATTAACGATCTGCTCAGCGTTGAGCAGGATGTCTGGCAGGCTACTTCGGCGAAAATAATCGCTGAGTATGATGGCTGGAGTTCGGCAATTAATTATGCTTCCGCGGTTGATAATTTAATGCCGCTTATTGGAATAGAGAAAAACGCTGCCGCAAAATTACCCGATTTGAGTTAATAAAAGACGCGCAGTGTTGCGCAAAGTAAGACTGAAAATAATGGGTGTTTTTTCCCAGGGATAGCTACATCCATCTGGTGGACATATCCACAGGAATCCGTACACCTGCAAGGAGAAGAATATGAGTAACATAAAAGTTGTTGATGTCATCATTCGCAAAACGGCGGAGAAAACGAAATTAACCGGCGAAGGAAATCTGTCGGTCTCTATTTCATCCCCGAGCGTGATTGAAATCCAGGGTTCTGCTCAGGATGTGGTGCGCTATGTCCGCCAGGGTAAAGACCTCCTTATTTATATGAAAGATGGCAGCGTTATTCGCTGCAATAACTATTTTGTTGAAGATCCTGAAACGCATACTCAGTCAGAGCTGGTATTCAACGATCGTCAGGAACTGACGCATATTTCTTTTGCCGATGCCGGGGACGCGTCAGGCGCTGCGGTGACCGAGTTAACCGCGCAGGCCACACCGATTAGCAGCATTCAACCTTTCCTTGAACAGGAAAGCGTCTTAAGCGACGCGCCGTGGGGCTGGATTGCGGGAGCTGCATTAGGTGGCGGTGCCATCGGGGCACTGCTGGCAAACGGCGGCGACGGCGAAACTAAGACAAAAGTTATTGATAATACGAAAGAGGTGGAAAGCGCCACGCCAACCTTCCTGCTGTCGGATAAAGCGGGTGACAAGCAGGGCGTGCTGAGCGCAAACGAGATCACGGACGACAGCAACCCAACCTTTAGCGGTACCGGTCAGCCGGGCGCGACCATCCAGGTCAAAGACAGTAGCGGCAGCACCATTGCGAGCACGATGGTCGGCAAAGACGGCACGTGGACGGTAATGTTACCGACGCAAACGGACGGGGAGCATACCTGGTCGGTCGTGCAGATCGACGGCAGTAAAACCACCTCTGCGGGTAGTATCACCGTGACGGTTTCAACCGCCGATGCCGCCATTACGCTTGCCACCACGGCGGGCGATAACGTGCTGAACGCCAGCGAACAATCCGCGGGCTTTACGGTTTCCGGAGCCAGCAAAAACCTGGCGCAGGGTACCTTACTTACCGTAACGCTGAACGGCAAAACCTACGCGGCTGAAGTCGGGGCAGACGGCGCGTGGAGCGTGAACGTGCCTGCAGCAGACGCGCAGGCGCTGGGCGACGGCACCTGGACGGTTAACGTCAGCGGTAAAGACGCGGCGGGTAATACCGTGAGCGGCAGCCAGACGATTGGCGTGGATACCACCGCGCCAACCCTCTCTGTCGATACCCTCGCGCAGGACAACATCATTAATGCGGCTGAGCACAATCAGCCGCTGACCCTGACCGGTAAAACGAATGCGGAAGCCGGTCAGATCGTCACGGTCACGCTGAACGGTAAAAACTATAACGCTACGGTGGGTAGCGACGGCACCTGGTCCGTCACGCTTGCAGCGAACGACGTGCAGGCGCTCAACGAGGGCAATCACAGTCTGACGGTTAACGTTAGCGACAAAGCGGGCAACGGTACGTCCGTGACGGGAGATTTCACGGTTGATACCACCGCGCCGGTCGTCACTATCGATACCGTGGCGGGCGACGATACCCTCAATATCAGCGAGCAGGGGCAGGCGCAGATTATTTCCGGGCAGGCGAGCGGCGCGTCGGCAGGCGATGTGGTCACCGTGACCGTTGGCGGACAGTCCTTCACCGGCGTGGTGCTGGCGGACGGCAGCTGGAGCGTAGGCGTTCCGGCGTCCGTGCTGGGCGCGTTGGGAGAAGGTAACCATACAATTTCAGTTTCCGTGACCGACGCGGCAGGCAACACCGGCAGCGCCACGCACGATATTACGCTGAGCGGAAACCCGCCAGAATTTACGATTGACGCCATCAGCCAGGACAACGTGCTGAATGCTCAGGAGGCAATGCAGCCGCTGAGCCTCACCGGCACCAGCAACCTGCCTGACGGCAGCGCTATCACCCTGACGCTGAACAACGTCAGCTATCAGGCCACCGTTGAAAACGGTATCTGGGCGGTCCAGGTGCCGGTTTCCGACGTGCTGAATCTGGCGAACACCCTTTACACCGTCAGCGTCAGCGGTACCGACAGCGTGGGTAACAGCGGCTCTGCCGGGGCGACGCTGCTGGTGGATACCGTACTTCCGCAGGTCATTATCAATACCTTTGCGGGCGACAACCTGGTCAATAACGCCGAAGCGGGCGTCGATCAAACCCTCAGCGGTCGCGTTACCGGCGCGGCGGCGGGCGATACCGTATCTGTCACCGTGGGCGGCAAGAGCTACACCGCAACGGTTGGCAGCGACCTGACCTGGAGCGTGAAAATTCCGTCAGCGGATCTTCAGGCCTTTGGCGACGGGGATTTAACCTTTACCGCGTCGGTGACCAACGGGCACGGCAATACCGGCACCGGCGAGCGCGATATCAATATCAATGCTGAACTGCCGGGCCTGCGCGTAAACACCATTTCCGGCGATGACGTCATCAACGCGATCGAACAGCAGCAGGATCTGAGCGTCACCGGCTCCAGCACCCATCTGGCTGCCGGCACGCAGATTACCGTTACCATCAACAACGTTGATTACGTTACCGCGGTTAACGCCAGCGGCAACTGGCAGATCGGCGTCCCGGCGGCGGACCTGCAGGCCTGGAGCGCGGGAGGCATCACGGTTAGCGTCAGCGCGGTAGATGCCTGGGGCAACACCGTTGCGGCTGAACACCCGATTGAACTGGATCTGAACGCCGTGGCGGTCACCATTGATACCGTCTCCGGCGACGACCTGCTGAATGCGGCAGAAAAAGGCGCCGATTTAACAATTTCCGGCCAGACGCAGGGCGTGGAGGCGGGGCAGACCGTGGTGGTGAAATTCGCCGACCAGACCTTCACCGCGCAGGTGCAGCAGGACGGCTCCTGGAGCCTGACCGTGCCCGCCAGCGCCATGGAAACACTCATCGACGGGCGCGCGCAGGTGAGCGTCAGCGTCACTAACGTCAACGGCAACAGTGCCGACGCGTCGCGCGTAGTCACGGTGGATACGCAGCCACCGGCGATTACGCTCGATAACCTGACCGCCGATAACATCATCAACGCGGCTGAAGCGCAGCAGGATTTACTGTTAAGCGGTAGCAGCAGTGCGGAACCCGGCCAGACGGTTACCGTGACGCTGAACGGCAAAACGTATCAGACTACGGTCCAGACGGACGGTACCTGGCAACTGAGCGTCCCGGCGGCTGATGTCGGTGCCCTCAACGATGGCATCGTTACCGTGACGGCCACCGTGAGCGACGTGGCGGGCAACACCAGCAGCGCCGACCGCGTGGGTCTGGTGGACGCGACCGTGCCGCAGGTGACCATCAACAGCTTTGTCACCGACACCAACACCGTTAACCAGCTCGCCCATTCACAGGCGCAGGTCCTGAGCGGCTCCGTCACCGGCGCGGCAGCGGGCGATCTGGTGACCATCACCATTAACAGCGTCGATTACACCACCGTGGTGGATGCGGCGGGCAACTGGAGCCTTGGCCTGCCGGCGTCCGTCGTGCAGGGGCTGGCTGACGGCACCTGGACAGTTGACGTCTCCGTGACCGACAGATCCGGCAATACCGGAAGCAGTTCGCTGGATGTGGTGGTGAATACCGTGACGCCCGTCATCGGTATCAACACGCTGGCGGCGGACGACGTGATTAACGCGACCGAGAAAGGCGAAGATCTGCAGATTTCCGGCACCAGCAACCAGCCGGAAGGCACGACTATTACGGTGACCCTGAACGGCATTCAGTACACGGCCACCGCTGACGCCAGCGGCAACTGGAGCGTGACCGTACCGGCGGCAAACGTGCTGGCGCTGGGCGAAGCGAATTACACCGTGACGGCGAACGTCACCGATAGCGTAGGCAACAGCGCCTCAGCCTCACACGATGTGCTGGTAGACAGCTCGCTGCCGGTGGTGACGATTAACACGCTGGCGGGCGACAATATCGTTAACGCGGCGGAAGTGGCGGCAGGGCAAACCCTGTCCGGCAAAGTCACGAACGCGGCGCCAGGTGACACTGTCACGATTATCCTTGGCGGCCAGACATACACGGCTACCGTACAGGACGATCTGACCTGGAGCCTGCCGTTAAGCGAGAGCCAGTTCACCGCGCTCGGCAACGGGGATCTCACCGTATCGGCCAGCGTCACCAACGCGCACGGCAATACCGGTTCCTCTTCGCTCGACTTCACCATCGACGCCCAGCTTCCGGGACTGCGTATTGATACGGTCGCAGGCGACGACGTGATCAACGTGATTGAACACGCGCAGAACCTGATTGTATCCGGAACCAGCACCGATCTGGCGGCGGGCAGCGCCGTGACCGTGACCATCAACGGCAAAGCCTATTCCGCAACGGTGCTGGCGGACGGCACCTGGCAGGCAGCGGTACCTGCTGCGGACGTGTCCCAGTGGGCGGATGGCTCGCTGGATATCAAGGCAAGCGCGCAGGATGCTTCTGGCAACCCGGTAACCATCGGGAGCGTCGTGGACGTCGATCTCGCGCCGGTCGCCATCACCATCAACAGCGTGACCGACGACAACGTGCTTAACGCGGCGGAAAAAGGCCAGGATTTGGTGCTGTCCGGCACCACTTCCAGTGTTGAAGCGGGCCAGACCGTAACCATCACCTTCGCAGGGAAAACCTACACCACGACGGTGGATGGCAACGGCGACTGGACCTGGACCGTTCCGGCTGCCGATCTGAGCGGCCTGAAAGACGGCGACGCCAGCGTTCAGGTCAGCGTCATCAACGTGAACGGCAACGCCGCGTCTTCGGCGCAGGCATTCAGCGTCGACACCACCGCGCCGACGGTTACCATCAACACCATCAGCGGCGATAACATGCTGAATGCGGCAGAGGCGGCGCAGGATCTGACCCTGAGCGGGACCTCTACTGCCGAAGCGGGCCAGACGGTCACCGTGACCTTCAACGGCAACCAATATAGCGCGCAGGTGCAGGCGGACGGCAGCTGGACGCTGGACGTGCCTGCGGCGGATCTGGCGGGCATCACCGACGGCAGCGCCGCGGTAACGGCGACCGTGTCAGATAAGGCAGGCAACCCGGCCAGCGCGGGCTCTTCAGTGCTGGTCGATACCACCGTACCGCAGATTTCGTTCAACATCGTTGCGGGCGACGACGTCGTGAATATTGCCGAGCACGGCCAGGCGCTGATCGTCTCCGGTAAGGTGACGGGCGCGCAGGCGGGCGACGTGATTACCGTGACCCTGAACGGGAAAGACTACAGCGCCATGCTGGACGCGTCCGGCAGCTGGAGCGTGGGCGTTCCGGCGGCGGACGTGGGCGCGCTGGCAAACGGCGAGCAGACGATCTCCGCGACCCTCACCGACAAAGCCGGTAACAGCACCAGCGCGACGCACGAGTTTGACGTCTCCCTCACCGCGCCGGTGATTGCCATCAATACCCTGGCGGCTGACGACGTGATCAACGCGACCGAGAAAGGCCAGGATCTGCAGGTGTCCGGCACCAGCAACCAGCCGGAAGGAACCGCCATTACGGTGACGCTGAACGGCATCAACTATACGGCCACCGCCGACGCGAGCGGGAACTGGAGCGTGACCGTTCCGGCGGCAAACGTCTCGGCGCTAGGCGAAGCGAGCTATGTGGTGACGGCGAGCGTAACCGACACCGCGGGCAACAGCGCGAGCACCGGTCACAGCGTGCTGGTCGACAGCGCGCTGCCGCAGGTCACCATCAACCCGGTCGCCACGGACGACGTTATTAACGCGGCGGAAGTGGCTGCCGGACAGACCCTGAGCGGGAAAGTGAGCGGCGCGGCGAGCGGTGACACTGTCACCGTTACCATCGGCGGCAATACTTATACGGCGACGGTTCAGGACGATCTGAGCTGGTCGGTCAACGTGCCGTCCACGATCTTAACCGCCATCGGGAACGGCGATCTGACCGTGTCAGCCAGCGTCACCAACGGCCACGGCAACACCGGCACCGGCGAGCGCGAAATCGTGATAGACGCTAACCTGCCTGGCCTGCGCGTCGATACCGTGGCAGGCGACGATGTCATCAACAGCATCGAGCACGCTCAAAACCTGATTATCACCGGCTCCAGCGAAGGCCTGGCAGCGGGCGCGGCGTTAACGGTGACCGTCAATGGTAAAACCTACGCCGCAACCGTGCTGGCGGACGGGACCTGGACGGCGGCCATTCCGGCGGCAGACGTCAGCGCGCTGAATGCGGGCACGGTCACCGTGACCGTGGACGGCCAGAGCGCGGCGGGCAATCCGGTTTCTATTAGCCATGACGTGAAGGTGGATCTGGCGGCAGTCGCCATCAGCATTAACCCGATTGCCTCTGACGACGTGATTAACGCGGCGGAGAAAGGCGCGGACCTGGTGCTGTCCGGCTCCACCACCAACGTGGAAGAAAACCAGACCGTCACCATCACCTTCGGCGGTAAGTCGTACACCGCGACGGTCGATGCCGACGGCAACTGGACAACCACCGTGCCGTCTGCCGATTTGGGCAGCCTGAAGGACGGCGATGCCAGCGTGCAGGTGAGCGTCACCAACGTGAACGGCAACAGCGCGTCCGCGGGCCGCGAGTACAGCGTGGACGCTACCGCGCCGACGGTGTCTATTGAAATCATCAGCGACAACAACATTATCAATGCGGCCGAAGCGCAGCAGGATCTGGTGATTAACGGCGTCACCAACGCCGAAGCGGGTCAGACCGTCACCGTGACCCTGAACGGCGTGGACTACACCACCACCGTTGAGGCTAACGGCAGCTGGAGCGTGACCGTACCGTCCGCCGATCTGGGCGCGATTGCCGACGGAAACTACACCGTCAGCGCCGCCGTATCGGATAAAGCGGGCAACCCAGCCTCCGCGGATCGCGACGTGCTGGTTGATACCACCGTTCCACAGCTGACCATTCACACCGTTTCCGACGACGACGTGATCAACAGCGCCGAGCATGCGCAGGCCCTGATTGTCACCGGTTCCGTGACCGGCGCGGCGGCGGGCGATGTGGTCACCGTCACCCTCAACGCCAAATCGTACACCGCCACTCTTGACGCCTCCGGCAACTGGAGCGTTGGCGTGCCTGCGGCGGACGTAACCGCGCTGGCCGCCGGGGATTACACCATCACCGCGGCGCTGACCGATAAAGCCGGCAACAGCAACAGCGCCACGCACGGCGTAGAGGTGAACCTGACCGCGCCGGGGCTGACCATTGACACCGTTTCCGGTGACGATGTAATCAACAATACTGAGAAAACCCAGGATCTGACCCTCTCCGGTACGGCTTCCGGCCTGGCGGCAGGCGCGGTGGTGACCGTGATGCTCAACGGCAAAGCGTACAGTGCGCAGGTGGACGATAACGGAAAATGGACCACCACCGTTCCGGCGAGCGAAGTCGGTCAGCTGGGCGAGGCGCTTTACACCGTCACCGCCTCGGCGACGGACGGCGTCGGTAACAGCACCAGCGCGTCTCACACCGTGAACGTGGAGTCCGTTCTGCCGGGCGTGATCGTTAACACCATTGCGGGCGACGACGTCATTAACGCGGCAGAGCTGGCAGCCGGTCAGACCATCAGCGGTAAGGTGGTGAATGCCGAAGCGGGCAACACCGTGACCGTGACCATTGGCGGTAACATCTACACCGCAACGGTGCAGAGCGATCTCACCTGGTCCGTCGATGTGCCTGAATCTGTTCTGACGGCGCTGGGCAACGGCGATTTGACGGTGTCAGCCAGCGTGACCAACGGCGTCGGCAACAGCGGATCCGCTGAGCGCGATATCACGATCGACGCTAACCTGCCGGGCCTGCGCGTGGATACCGTGGCGGGTGACGACGTGATCAACAGCATCGAACACGGGCAGAACCTGATTATCACCGGTTCCAGCGACGGGCTGATGGCAGGCGCGGCGCTGAACGTGACCGTAAACGGCAAGACCTATCCGGCGACCGTGCTGGCGGACGGCACCTAGAGCGCGGCGATCCCGGCCGCGGACGTCGGCGCATTGAGTGCTGGCACGGTTACCGTGACCGTTGCGGGCCAGAGCAGCGCCGGTAACCCGGTTTCCATCAGCCACGATGTAACGGTGGATCTGGCGAGCGTTGCCATCAGCATTGACGCCATCGCCGCCGATGACGTGATTAACGCGGCCGAGAAGGGCGCGGATCTGGTGCTCTCAGGCACTACCTCAAACGTCGAAGAAAATCAGACCGTCACCATCACCTTCGGCGGCAAGAGCTACACCGCGACCGTAGGCGCCGACGGCAAGTGGACGACCACGGTGCCAGCGGCCGATCTGGCGGGTCTGAAAGACGGCGACGCCAGCGTGCAGGTGAGCGTCACCAACGTGAACGGCAACAGCGCCTCGGCGGGCCGCGAATACAGCGTGGATGCGACCGCACCGTCCGTGACCATCAATACCCTGGCGACGGACGACATTCTCAATGCCACCGAAGCGAAGAGCGATCTGACGGTTTCCGGCACCAGCACCGCCGAAGCGGGCCAAACGGTCACCGTATCGCTGAACGGCAAAGACTACACCACAACCGTCAGCGCGGACGGCAGCTGGACGCTGAACGTTCCGGCGGCCGATCTGGCAGGATTAACCGACGGCAGCGTCACCGTTACCGCATCAGTCAGCGACAAGGCGGGTAACCCGGCGTCCGTGGACCACAACCTGACGGTGGATGTGACCGTTCCTGCAGTCACTATCAACACCATCGCGGGTGACGATGTGATTAACGTGGCTGAACACAGTCAGGCACACGTTATCAGCGGCACCGCCACCGGCGCGGCAGCGGGCGATAAGGTCACCGTCACCATCGGCGGCCAGACGTACACCACCGTGCTTGACGCGGCGGGGAACTGGAGCGTGGGCGTCCCGGCGAGCGTGATTTCCGGCCTCAGCGACGGCACCGTGACCGTCACCGCGTCGGTTACCGACGCGGCGGGCAACACCGGTACCGGCAGCCATAACGTGACCGTCGATACCGGCCTGCCATCCGTGGCCTTCAACGCCATCAGCGGCGATAACGTGCTGAACGCGGTGGAGAAAGGTCAGGACCTGAGCGTCAGCGGCACCAGCGCCAACCTGGCGGAAGGTACCGTGGTGACCGTGACCCTGAACGGTAAAAACTACGCGGCCACGACGGCGGCAGACGGCACCTGGAGCCTGACCGTTCCGGCAGCGGATCTGGCGGGTCTGGGCGAAGCGAATTACACCCTGAGCGCGAGCGCGACCAACGGCGTGGGCAACAGCGTGAGCAACACCGCGAACCTGCTGGTGGATACCGCGCTGCCGACCGTCACCATCAACACCGTGGCGGGCGATAACGTCATCAACGCGGCGGAAGTGGCCGCGGGCCAGACCCTCAGCGGCAAGGTAACGAACGCGGAGGCGGGCAATACCGTCACCGTGACCATTGGTGGCAACACCTACACCGCGACGGTGCAGAGCGATCTGACCTGGTCCGTGAGCGTGCCGGAGTCCGTCCTGACGGCGCTGGGCAACGGTGACCTGACGGTGTCTGCATCCGTCACCAACGGTCATGGCAACACGGGAACGGGCGAGCGCGAAGTCGTTATAGACGCCAGCCTGCCGGGCCTGCGCGTCGATACGGTAGCGGGCGACGATGTGATCAACAGCATCGAACATACTCAAAACCTGATCGTCTCCGGCACCAGCGACGGGCTGGCGGCAGGCACAACGCTCACCGTGACCGTCAATGGCAAAACCTATGCGGCCTCCGTGCTGGCAGACGGCTCCTGGAGCGCGGCGATCCCGGCGGCAGACGTCGCGGCCTTCGCAGCAGGTACGGTCACCGTGACCGTTGCAGGCCAGAGCGCGGCGGGCAACCCGGTGACCATCAGCCATGACGTGACCGTCGACCTGGCGTCGGTGGCTATCAGCATCGATGCGATTGCCACCGACGACGTGATTAACGCGGCGGAAAAAGGCGCGGATCTGGTGCTCTCCGGCAGCACTTCGAACGTGGAGGAAAACCAGACCGTTACTGTTACCTTTGGCGGCAGGACGTACACCGCGAAGGTGGATGCTGACGGTAACTGGACGGCCACCGTGCCGTCTGCGGATCTCGCGGGCCTGAAGGACGGCGATGCCAGCGTGCAGGTGAACGTCACCAACGCGCACGGCAACAGCGCGTCGGCGGGGCGTGAGTACAGCGTGGACGCGACTGCGCCAACCGTGACCATTGATACGGTTGCAGGCGATAACGTGATTAACGGCAGCGAAGCGGCTGCGGGCGTTGCCATCTCCGGCACCACTACGGCGGAAGTCGGTCAGACGGTCACCGTGACGCTGGGCGGTAAGAGCTATACCGCGCAGGTGCTGCAGGGCGGCATCTGGAGCGTTAACGTTCCGGGCAGCGACCTCTCCACGCTGGCGGATAACGGCTACACCGTGCAGGTTAGCGTGAGCGACGCCTCGGGTAACCCGGGCAGCGCGGGCAAAACAATTACGCTTGATACCACGCCGCCGACCGTCAGCTTTAACGTTGTCGCGGGCGATGACGTCATTAACAGCGTGGAGCACGGCCAGGCGCAGATCGTCAGCGGGTCGGCAACCGGCGCGAACGTCGGGGATAAAGTGGTTATTACCCTCGGTTCGCACCAGTACACCACCACCGTTGACGCCAGCGGCAACTGGAGCGTGGGCGTTCCGGTCAGCGTGATTTCCGCCCTGACCGACGGCACCGTGACCCTCAGCGCGACCATTACCGACAGCGCGGGTAACAGCAGCACCCAGACCCATGACGTGGTGGTCAACACCGCCTCCGTGGCGCTGACGGTGAACACCCTTAGCGGTGACGACGTGATCAACGCGGCTGAAGCCGGTTCGTCACTGGTGATTAACGGCTCCAGCGCGCAGTTCGCCAGCGGGACTCAGGTCACCGTGACCCTGAACGGCAAGAGCTATACGGCCACCATTCAGAGCGACGGCACCTGGACGACTACCGTACCGGTTGCAGACGTCAGCGCCCTGGCCGATGGCGCCAGCTATCAGGTGTCCGTATCGGCACAGGACAGCGCGGGCAACAGCGCCTCCGCAACGCATACTATCAGCGTGGATACCACTGCGCCGGTGGTGAGCATTGGGACGCTGTCGGTTGACGACATGCTGAACGCCGCGGAAGCGCAGCAGCCGCTGACCGTGCACGGTTCTTCCAGCGCGGAGGCGGGTCAGACCGTTACCGTGACGCTGGGCGGCAAAACCTATACTGCGCTTGTCGGCAGCGACGGCACCTGGACGCTCGACGTGCCGGCGGCAGATCTGGCCGTCCTGAGCCAGGGCGCGCTGACGGTGACCGCCTCGGTCAACGATAAAGCCGGTAATAACGGCCAGACCACGCACACCTTAACGGTAGACACCGTTGCGCCAACCGTGACCATCAGCACCGTGGCCGATGACGATATCGTCAACAACGCGGAGCAGCTGGCGGGCCAGACGATCCGTGGTACGACCACGGCGGAACAGGGCCAGACGGTGACCGTCTCCTTCAACGGGCACAGCTATCAGGCGACCGTCGAGGCGGACGGATCGTGGTCGGTCTTCGTGCCGGGCCGTGATTTCCTCGGCCTGAGCGACGGGCAGTACACCATCACCGCTTCGGTGAACGATAAGGCGGGCAACCCGGGCAGCGCAACGCACGACGTGACGCTGAACGGCGATGTGCCAACCATCACCATCAACACCTTTGCGCAGGATGATATCGTCAACGCCGCCGAGCACGGCACGCCGCTGGTTATCAGCGGTACCACCGACGCGCCTGCAGGCCAGACGGTAACCATCACGCTGAACGGTAAAACCTATGCGGCTACCGTCCAGAATGACGGTACCTGGAGCTATACGGTGGGCAGCGCTGACGTGACCGCGCTGGCAGACGGCGGCTCGTACGTCATCAATGCGCAGGTGAGCAACACCATCGGCAACAGCGCCAGCGATAACCATACCGTCACGGTGGATCTCACCGCGCCGTCGATGGGGATAAGTATTGATTCGCTGCAAAACGATACCGGCCTGAGCGCAACGGATTTCATTACCAACGACAGTCAGGTCGTCGTCAACGGCTCGCTGACCGCGCAGCTCGGCAATAACGAGAAGGCGCAGATCAGCCTCGACGGCGGCGTCACCTGGATTGACCTGACCGTGACCGGCACCATCTGGCGCTACGCCGATGGCCGCACCCTGACGGACGGTACGTATCAGTACCAGGTGCGGGTGATTGATAACGCGGGCAACGTGGGGGCAACGGACAGCCAGGACGTGGTGATTGATCTGACGAAGCCTGCGGCAACCACCATTACCGTGGATTCCATTACGCAGGATACCGGCCTGTCCGGCAGCGACTTTATCACCAGCGACAACCAGATCAGCCTTAAAGGCACGCTCGGTGCGGCGCTGGGCAGCGGCGACCACGCGCAGATCAGCCTTGACGGCGGCGTCACCTGGACCGACGTCAGCGTCAGCGGCCTGAGCTGGACGTACGTCGATGGCCGCACGCTGGCCGACGGGGATTACAACTACCAGCTGCGCGTGATTGACGATGCGGGCAACATCAGCGCCACCGCCAGCCAGGTGGTGACCATTGATACCGTTGCGCCGGACGCCAGCAAAACGATCGCCATCGACAGCATCAGCGACGATACCGGCCTGAGCAGCAGCGACTTTATCACTCGCGACACGTCCCTGACGCTGCACGGCTCGCTCGGCGCGACGCTGGCCGACGGCGAATACGCGCAGATCAGCATCGACGGCGGCGTCACCTGGCAGAACGTGATTGTCACCGGCAACAGCTGGTACTACGTGGACGGCCGCACGCTGGGTAACCAGACCTATGACTACTACGTTCGCGTGGTGGATGCGGCCGGTAACGTGGGCGCCAGCGCCCATCAGCAGGTGACCGTCGATACGGTCGCCCCGGATGCGGCGATTACGGTGACCGTGGATAACATCACCGTGGATACCGGCTTCGACAATAACGACTTCCTGACCAGTTCGACCTCGTACACGCTGCACGGAACGCTCGGCGCAGAACTCGGCGCGGGTGAATTCGTGCAGGTGAGCATGGACGGCGGCAGCACCTGGGTATACGCCACCGTAAGCGGCACGCAGTGGAGCTACAGCGACACGCGTACCCTGACCGACGGCAGCCATAACTATCAGGTACGGGTCGTCGATCTGGCGGGGAACGTTGGGACAACCACCTCGCAGGCGGTGACGGTGGATACCCAGGCGCCGCAGTACGGCGTCACCATCGACAGCATCAGCGAAGATACCGGCCAGTCCGGCAGTGATTTCATCACCATGGACACCACGCTGACCATCAATGGTTCGCTGGGCAGCGCGCTGGCCAGCGACGAGCGCGTACAGATCAGCCTGGACGGCGGGAATACCTGGCTCGATACCACGGTCACCAACCAGCGCTGGAGCTACACCGATACCCGCGATCTGCCTGACGGGGACTACACCTACCAGGTGCGGATTATCGACCAGGCGGGCAACGTGGGTTCCACCGCGTCTCAGATCGTCACGGTAGACACCACGCCGCCGACCACGGTTGGCACGGTCGTGAGCTACACCGACGGCGAAGGCGAGCGTCAGGGCACCTTTGGCAGCGCGGTGGCAACGGACGATAACTCGCCGCTGATCAACGGGACGCTGAACCGTGCCCCGGATGACGGCGAGATCGTGCAGCTCTACCGTGACGGGGTTCTGCTCGGCCAGGTGACCATGAACGGCAGCGCGAGCTGGTCCTTCCAGGACAACGGCCTGAGCGACGGGAATCACACCTACATCGTGCGCGTCACCGACAGGGCCGGAAACTACACTGAATCCGACGGCTTTGTGCTGAACGTCGATACCAGCATCCCGACCACCACGGCGGCGATTACCGCGCAGACCACGTCGGACACTACGCCGATCGTCAGCGGTACCGTCTCCGCTGACCTGGTGAACGGCGAATATCTGGTGGTGACGGTGAACGGCAAAACCTACACCTCCCAGACGGGCGGTGCGGTGGTGGTCGACCCGGATCACAACACCTGGTATCTGCAGATCCCGGACGGCGATGCGCTGAGCGTGGCGAGCTACAGCGTGACCGCGCAGGTGAAGAGCAGCGCGGGTAACGGCAATACCACGGGTACGGCGACCGGCAGCCTGGTGATTGATACCACCTCGGTGAATACCGACTGGGCAACCGCGGCGGGGAACAGCAACAACTCCACCATGACTCTCGGCATGAACAGCAGCGGTCTGTGGAATATCATCGCTAACGGTCAGTCATACTCCAGCAGCGATAGCTCGACCTATGCCGGCAATACGCTGACCAATACCCGTAACTACTACGTGGTGAGCCAGACCACCGCCGACTTTGACCGTAACGGCACGCAGGACATTTTCGCGACGGAAAATACCTACGCCGGGTCAACGCAGGTGATGTGGACCTACGATGGCAGCACCTATAACGCCAGCCAGCTGGCAATGGGCACTACCATCTGGTACGGCGGCGTGATTGCGTACGATAAAACCGGCGATGGCTATCTGGATCTGGCCTACGGTGACTCCGGCGCGGACTCCATTACGTACCTGATCAACAAGAACGGCGTACTGTCGCCGGATGGGACCAATGGCGGAGCAGGTTTCTGGGGGCAATTCACCACCATGCGTGAAATCTCCGGCGTCGATCTGAACAACGACGGCACGGTAGATATTGTCCAGCACACTAACCGCAGCGGCGCGTACTCGTTAACCGTGATCAACAACAACGGTAACGGCACGCTCTCCATCGGTCAGAACCTGACGAACGTGTTTGTGGCAAACGCTTCAAATACCACCACGGCGGCATCCATGACGTGGGCGGACTTCAACGGCGATGGCTACATGGATCTGTACCTGGGCAGCAGCTACAACAACAACGGCGGGGTGATCTACTACAACGACGGTACCGGGAAGCTCTCGGCCACCAAGAGCGCGGTAGAAGCCTCTAACGCAGCGGCGGGCTATTTGTCTGTGGCGGTGGACTGGAACGGCGACGGACAGATGGACATCGTCAAGCTCAGCACCTACAGCGGCTCGCAAACGGCGACCCTGTTCACCAACAACGGTTACGGCTCTACCTGGACCTCAAGCCAGCTGGCTTCAGGCCTGGCGAACGTCACCGGCGTGGCGGCTGTCGACTACAACTGGGACGGCGCGCAGGACCTGCTGGTTTCTCAGCAGAACGGCAAGGTGGTGCTGGTGCAAAACAGCAAAACCATTGCTGACGGCACCGCGATGCATCTGCACATTGTCGACAGCGAGGGCATCAACGCCTACTACGGCAACACGGTCAATCTGTACAACGCCGCGGGCGTGCTGGTGGCCTCGCAGATCATCAACGCCCAGTCCGGTATCGGTTCGAACGATACCTCTGCGCTGGTGAGCTTCTACGGGCTGGATCCGAATGAAACCTATTCGGCTGAGATCCTGAAGATCACCAACGGCGTGTCGGATAACGTCACCTGGAGCGGTCTGGAAGCAGGCAACGGCAAGGAGGGCTATGTCCTGACGGCCGAAGCCGCCACCGGCGGCCACAGCGGGACTATCACCGGGACCGGGTATAACGACACCTTTATCGCGGAAAACGGCACCTATACCTACAACGGTTCCGGCGGCTGGAATACCCATTCCGACTATGACACCTGGAGCAACACCGGTGGGATGGACGTGGTGGATTACCGCAATGCGACCTCCGGCGTAACCGTTGACCTGCGCCTCTCAACCGCGCAGGACACCGGGTTCGGCACCACGCGTCTGCTGAACATTGAAGGGATTAACGGTTCGGATTTCGACGACGTCATCACCGGCAACAGCGGTGATAACCAGTTCGAAGGCCGCGGCGGAAATGACACCTTCAACATTGGCAGCGGCGGTCACGATACGTTGCTCTACAAGCTGATCAACGCGTCGGATGCGACGGGCGGTAACGGTCACGACGTGGTGAACGGCTTTACGGTCGGGACCTGGGAAGGGACAGCGGACACGGATCGTATTGACCTGCGCGATCTGCTCTCCGGCAGCGGCTATACCGGCACGGGCTCGGCGAGCTATGTGAACGGCGTGGCCACGCTGGACAGCAGCGCGGGCAATATCAGCGATTACATCCGCGTGGTGCAGAACGGCAGCAATACCGAGATCCAGGTTGACCTGGACGGTACGGGCGGCCAGTTCTCGCCGACCACTCTGGTGACGCTGAACGGCGTGCAGACGGATCTGGCGACGCTGCTGGCGAACCATCAGCTGTTAATTGCGTAAAACAACGCCGCGGGGAGCGATCCTCGCGGCCTTTTGGCATTTCTTTACACGAATAGTCATAACCCTATATTTCACAAGATTATTTTGCGGGCTCGTTTAGAAAGCGTTCGTTTTTTAATCATCCCGTAAAGGTATCATTTCAGGGCGGAATTACCGCTCTGGACAGGACGTAGCCTTATGAAGACACATCCACTGTACGAACCCTGGCTGCAGGGCATGCTCATCATCGCGAAGCACTACCGGCTGGATTTTTCCGCGGAGCATGTTCGGGTCACAATTAACCATGAAAGCCAGTCTCCGCGCCAGCTGGTGCTGGAGGAGATGGCGCGCCAGCTTGGGCTGGGGATGCGTGTGGTGGCGGCGGAAGCGGTATCCCTCGATCCGTGGCGTCTGCCGCTGCTGGCGGAATTTACCGGCGGGCAGATTGCGGTGATCAACCGCATGGACAACGAAGGCAACGTCAGCCTGCAGTTCAGCGGCGATGCGGGGCTGGAGACGACGCTGACGCGCGAGGAGATCGGGTCGCGGTTAAAGGGCCTGATGGTACTGCGCCCGCTTGAATCCACGCCGGATGCCCGCGTGGATGACTACATCAAACCGTATGAGAAAAACTGGTTCTGGCAGCTGGCGCTGAAGGACTGGCGACGCTACAGCGACATTATGCTTGTGGCGCTGGTGGCTAACGTGCTGGCGCTCTCAGGCATGGTCTTCTCCATGCAGGTATACGACAGGGTGGTGCCGTCGCAGTCGGAGGCCACGCTGTGGGTGCTGTTTGGCGGCGTGATGATTGCCATCGTGTTCGAATTCATCATGCGTATGCTGCGGGTGCATATTTCTGATGTAGTGGGCAAGCGCGCCGACCTGCGTATCTCTGAACGCGTTTTTGCCCACGCGCTGCGGATTAAAAACGGCGCGCGATCGAAATCAACCGGATCGTTTATCGCGCAGATCCGCGAGCTGGAGTCGGTGCGCGAGCTGATCACTTCCACCACCATTGCGGCGATTTCCGATCTGCCGTTCTTCCTGCTGTTCGTCTTCATTCTGTGGATGATTGGCGGTCCGCTGGTGCTGGTGGTTCTGCTCGCCGTGCCGCTGCTGCTCATCCCGGGCCTGCTGGTACAGCGCCCGCTGGGGAAACTCTCCAGCGAAGGGATGCGCGAATCCGCCATCCGTAACGCTACGCTGGTGGAAGCGGTGCAGGGCATTGAAGACATCAAGCTGATGCGCGCCGAACAGCGTTTCCAGAACCAGTGGAATAACACCAACGACGTCGCCGCCAGCGTCGGCATGAAGCAGCGCTGGCTGACGGGCCTGCTGCTCACCTGGACGCAGGAGGTGCAGTCCATCGTTTATGCGGTAGTGCTGCTGGTGGGGTGTTATCTGGTCATCAGCGGCGATATGACCACCGGTGCGCTGGTCGGGACTTCGATTCTGGCGTCGCGGACCATTGCGCCGCTGTCGCAGATCTCAGGCGTGCTCTCGCGCTGGCAGTCGGCGAAAGTGGCCCGCAAGGGGCTGGACGATCTGATGCAGCGTCCGATTGACGATCCGCAGCACGGCAAGAAGGTGCACAAGGCCCACCTGCGCGGCGACTATTCGCTTGAGGACGTTGGGTTTTACTACGACGAGGAAGAGAAACTCACCGTGCTCAACATCAGCAAGCTGCAGATCCGCGCCGGGGAGCGCGTGGCGGTGCTTGGACGCAATGGTTCCGGGAAAAGCACGCTGTTACAGCTTCTGGCGGGCATGCAGGAGCCGCAGCAGGGCAGCATTCTGCTGGACGATATTGCGCTCAATCACCTCGACCCGGCCGACGTGCGTCGGGACATGCAGCTGCTGAGCCAGCAGGCCCGGCTGTTCTTTGGCTCCGTGCGGGACAACATCCTGATGGGGAACCCGCTCGCCACCGATGACGAAATTCATCAGGCGCTGGTCAACAGCGGCGCGCTGGAGTTTGTGCGCAAGCAGAAAATGGGGCTGAACACCGTCATCAACGAGGGCGGAACGGGCCTCTCCGGCGGACAGCGTCAGGCGCTGCTGCTTGCGCGCGCCCTGATCACCTCGCCAAATATCCTGCTGCTGGACGAACCTACCGCCTGGCTGGACGAAATGAGCGAGAAGCAGTTTATTCAGCATCTTCACAAATGGCTGGGTAAACGCCGGACGCTGGTCGTGGCGACGCATCGCCTGCCGATTCTGGACCTGGTCGACCGCATCATCGTGCTGGAAAACGGCAAGGTGGTGATGGACGGACCGCGCGACGCTATCCTGCACCAGCACGGTATGGCACCGCAAAAAGCAGCACAGCGCACCGTGACCATGAAGCCGGCGGCGGTTGCAGAGGAGGGCGCGGCATGAATGATTTGTCTCGTTTCAATAGCCGGCTGAAGGAGCCTCGCCTGCCGCGCTCTACCCTGGTGGCATGGTCGCTGTTTGCCCTGCTTGCGGTGTTTATCGCCTGGGCAAGCCTGTTCCATCTGGATGAGGTGACCACCGGCAGCGGTAAGGTGATACCGTCTTCGCATGAGCAGGTCATTCAGTCCCTGGAAGGCGGCATTATCCATAGCCTGATGGTGCGCGAAGGCGACATTGTGGAACGCGGCCAGCAGCTCGCGCAGCTTGACCGGACGAAAACCGAGTCGAGCGTGCTGGAGAGCGAGTCTCGTCTGAATGCGGCGCTGGCAACGGCGGCGCGCCTGAAGGCCGAGGTGAACGACACGGAACTCGCGTTTCCGGAAGAACTGGATGACGACGTTGAGCTGGTCAAACAGGAAACGGCGCTCTACCAGTCCCGTCGTGAAAGCCTCGAAAAAGGACTGGCCGGTTTGCGTCAGGGGGCCGAGCTGGTGCAGCGCGAACTGTCGTTAACCCGTCCGCTGGTGACACAGGGAGCGGCCAGCAAGGTGGAGGTGCTACGTCTTGAGCGTCAGAAAAATGAGCTTGAGAACAAAATCACCGAGATGAAAAACCAGTATTACGTTCGCGCCCGTGAAGAGCTGGCGAAAGCCAATGTGGAGATTGAAGCCCAGCGTTCGGTGATGAAGGGTCGGGAAGACTCTCTGACCCGGCTGACCTTCAATGCCCCGGTTCGCGGGATCGTGAAGGATATCGACGTTACGACCGTGGGAGGCGTCATCCCGCCGAACGGCAAGCTGATGAGTCTGGTTCCGCTTGACGATCAGATGGTGATTGAAGCGAAAATTTCGCCGCGCGATGTGGCGTTTATCCATCCCGGACAGAAGGCGCTGGTAAAAGTGACGGCCTATGACTACTCCATTTACGGCGGGCTGGAAGGGGAAGTGACCATGATTTCGCCGGACACCCTGCAGGATGAGGTGAAAAGAGATGTTTATTACTATCGCGTCTATATCCGTACCGACAGTAACCATCTGACCAATAAGCAAGGTCAGGAATTCCCGGTCTTTCCGGGCATGATTGCTACCGTAGACATTAAAACCGGCAGCAAAACCATTCTGGATTATCTGTTGAAACCGCTGAACAAGGCAAAAGAGGCGCTGCGGGAACGATAGGTTAAGGGCGTTCGGAACACCGAACGCCTGGTGAATTATACGGTTGACGTCATGTTTTGAGCGTGGCGTCGCTCTTTAGGTACAACGTTGATGTAATGGGTAACATACGCAAAATATAATCCGGCATAATTTTCGACAAGTTCGAGAAACGCCGGGTATATCGACATTCGACCATCACCACGATCTTTAAGATAACCCGCCTCTTGTGCCGATTTAATAATTCGGTTGACGTGAATGCGCGAAACAAAAAATTCTTTTGCTAGCGTGCTTGCTGAATATTCAATGACGGCACCATGGGCTGATTTGTTTTTCATGGCCTGCAGGTAAAGATAAAGCATAATCATACGCCCGCCATCTTTATCGATAAATAATCCCACTTCTGGCAGCACCTTTCGGAACGTTAATCCCCGAAAAAGATATTCAGCCGCACGGCGAAAAAAGTTGTTTCTCAAAATATCATTATCCAGCAGGTTAACATTAATGTTAAATGCTGGGTAAAGAATGCTGACGGGCAAAAAAGCACCGGACATATAACGCTTAAGTTCATTGAGACCTTTTTCAGTTGGCGCGATTCTCGTCTTACGCCGGTCTTCCGTGCAGCGCCAGGTCCTGATGCGCCCGGTGGTTCTAAGTATCGTAATGATCGCAATAACGCTGTTAGGGCTGGCTATCTTATAGCGAGAACATAACTCTTTAATCTCTGAAACTGACTCGGCCTGATTTCCAAAAATAAAGCAACACATGGAGAGAATAATATTGAATCGTGATTCCTGCAGCATTGTCTTGTAGAACAAAGGTTGTTTTTTGTAGATGGTGTCATTAATTGTGTAGTGCTCTGATATTGCCTCACCGAATCGCGGATTGCTCTTTATAACATCCCTTCGATGTAGCAAGGCCCTGGATGAGATATGATTATCCATAGCATTTTTCTCGTATTTGAATGAACCGATAGATGAAGTATCCAGTCTTCTTTTTCGGAATTTTCATTATACCCTGAGAATGAGATTTTTGTCGGGGTTATTTGAAAAGAAAAGTATATTTAAACCGCGGTGATTAACGCAAAGATGTTCCTGTAAGTTCAACTGATAAATGTTTCGTACCCTGTGGCTGTATTGTAAAATTAATGATTATAAAAGGTGCGTTAGATTTTACGTATTCACAAATGGAAAAGGTGCGTTAGTGCCCAGGAGCAGTTTATGACCCACAAAATTTCTCACAGAAATGGGGCGTGCGATGAACAAAAATTTGTCATTTCAGCCTGCGGTTTTACGTTCCAGGGATATCGTCTGATCCTAAGCCAGTACGGAATAGAGGCTTCGCATCTGCACTTTGAGGGGGATGAGATATCCGAGCGGGATATGGAAAATATCCTTATAAATCAAAATGCTCATATCGTTGCCTTTCTTGGTAAGGGGGTCGTGAATCTCCTGGAAAGCCTGAAGCGTCTGGCATCCGTGCTCAATACACTTCCCGTTATTCGACGCGTCACCCTGTATGGTGACATACCGGATGGCTGGCTGTATCGCACCCTGGGCAGTCTTTTAAATAATAGTTATCAGTTATCATTGATTCGTATAGCCCGCGTTTCAGATATTATAACCTTTATTCATACGCACCATAATGTATTTAAGGACCGTTCGTACTTATTACGCGATCGTTACCGGGATAACTCTTCCCAGGAAAACGTAAAGTGGCTAACAAAAAGAGAGATTGATGTTTTATTAAATTTCTATCGCGGCATGTCAGTAAAAGAAATGTGCGAAAGAATGGGCTTATCGAATAAAACGGTTTATACCCATCGGAAGGAGGGTGTGCTCAAATTAAACTTAATTAAGCGATGGCTACACGATCCGCATAATTTAAAAGCGGAAGGGCGAATTAAACATCAGAGCCAGAAAACAGAATTCACGGATAAGGAAACAGAAATATTTAATGCGCTACTTAAAAGAGAGATCTTCCCTGCCTATCAGATTATTACCGATCGTGACAAAAAGGGCGTAGGTTTTGAAATACTTATTCGCTGGAATAAAAATGGTAAAATTGTCAAGCCAGCCAGTTTTCTCACGGACATCTCAAATCATGAGATATGGTTAAAAATAACAGCGTTAGTCATCCATGCCGCCGTTTCGGGTATTAATAAGTATAACGGGAAATATTATTTTTCTGTGAACATCCCGCCTCGCCTGGCTTCCGGGAATGCATTGCCTGATATGGCACGCAAAGCCATCGATATGCTACTCAAACCGCAGTGGGCCGAAAAGCTGGTCTTTGAATTTGCGGAGGATATTGACGTGACGAAGGACAAAAGGATCCCTGAAACCATGCGGCATTTACGTAATACAGGGTGTCGATTGTATCTGGATGACTGCTTCTCAAATCATCAAACTATGTTCCCGGTGCGCCAGGTGCATTTTGATGGACTTAAGCTGGATCGGGACATCGTTGAGCATTTTGTGGCAAATGATAATGACTATAACCTGATTAAAGCGATACAGCTTTATAGCGATATGACCGGAACGGACTGTATTGCAGAGGGGGTTGATAGTGAAGAAAAGTTTGAGAAATTAGTCGCGCTAGGCGTCAAGAATTTTCAGGGGTATTATTTATCGCGGGCTGTGAAAGAGGATGAGTTAGACCGTATGGTAAGATTGTTTAGTTAGGTAAAAATAAAGCCCCGAAGGGGCTTTTATTATTTTCGACCCAGCAACAGACCGAGAACAATACCGACAGCACCCGCGGCGACGAGGCCGGTGAGGGGATTATTTCTGACCGCTTCTGTTACATCGGAAACGGCATCGCTGGCCTGCGCGGCATATTTTTTGGCTGCACCTTTTACCTGATGCTTTGGTGAATCAACGAATTCACCAAACTGCTGCTGCGCTGAGCCTGCTAGTTCATCAAATTTATTTTTTGCTTTATCTTCAGCAAACTGGGTGTTTTTATCAGTACCGAAATCAGACATTTTTGCCTCCTTTTGTTGATAATTAAAGGATAGCCGCTCTTTGTGGATACGGGAGACGCAAGGCTAAATTCGGCACCTGAAAGGGCGGTTTTCGGATATATCTCTATATCCGGAACCCGTTATTTCTCATTGTCATCCTGACCGTAAAACAGTTTCCCGATGCGGATCAGAGGGCGGCCCTGTGACTTACGGTGCAGGTTACTGTCTCTGAGCGAATAAACGCAGCCGCAGTATTCCTGCTGGTAAAACTGTTCCCGCTTGCTGATCTCAATCATGCGTGAAGAGCCGCCCTGTTTGCGCCAATTATAGTCCCAGTAAACCATACCCGGATAGCGCTCGGCCGCACGCTGGCCGCAGTCGTTTATCTGCTGCATGTTCTTCCAGCGGGAGATCCCGAGCGAGCTGCTGATGACGCTGAATCCATTCTCTGCCGCATAGAGCGCCGTACGCTCGAAACGCATATCGAAGCACATGGTGCAGCGGACGCCGCGCTCGGGTTCCCATTCCATGCCTTTCGCGCGCTCAAACCAGTTATCGGTGTCGTAATCGGCATCAACAAACGGCACGCCGTGTTTTTCCGCAAAGCGAATATTCTCCTCTTTACGAATGAGGTATTCCTTTTGCGGATGGATATTGGGGTTATAGAAGAAAATGGTGTACTCAATGCCCGACGCCTGGATGGCCTCCATCACTTCACCCGAGCAGGGGGCGCAGCAGGAGTGCAGCAGCAGTTTGTCAGCGCCGTTTGGCAAGGTGAGTTGAGGGCGGATAAAAGGGGCTGTCGTCATGGCGTTCTGCACTATGTTTATGAAATTTATGGAAGGGTAGCATAAATTCAGAATCTGTTGAGACGGGATCGACGCGAGAAAGAGCGATCCCGCGGGGCGGGATCTTCTCGGGTATGACGTGCCGCTATTCGGCAAATTTGAGCAACGCTTCTCCGTCAAGACGGTATCGCACCCATTCGGACTGCGGCAGCGCGCCAATGCTCAGATAAAAATCGATGGCGGGCTGGTTCCAGTCCAGCACGCTCCATTCAAGGCGGCCACAATGCCGTTTTACCGCGAGCTGAGCAATATGTTTCAGCAGCGCTCTTCCCGCGCCTTTACCGCGATATTCCGGGGAAACGTAAAGGTCTTCCATATAAATCCCGTTGCGGCCAAGCCAGGTTGAATAGCTGGTGAAGAATACGGCATAGCCGGCGATCTTGCCTTCACACTCCGCGATCAACGCTTCGGTTTTTGTACCTGCGCCAAAGAGCGTTTCCCGGATCTCCTCCGGCGTGGTAACTACTTCTTCCGGGGCTTTTTCATACACCGCCAGCTCGTAAATCATGGCGTAAATGGCCGCCGCATCTTCGGGGCGGGCCTGACGAAGGGTGATGCTCATTGTTTTTCCTGCTTTTTAGCGTGCGTCTTGATTGATGGCGTTAAGCATACGGAGTATTGTCCGAAGAATTAAGTGCAATGAAATCAACATATGATGAATATTATGCATCCGGTCCTGAGACGGCTTGATTTAAACCTGCTGCCCGTTTTCGACGCGATCTACCGCCACCGTTCCGTTCGGCTGGCCGCTGACGAGCTGGCGATGAGCACATCCGCGCTCAGCCATGCGCTGTCGCGCCTGCGCGCCAGCCTGAATGACCCGCTGTTTTTCCGCGAAGGGCATCGTATGTCCCCCAGCGTTTATGCCTCTCAGCTCGCACCTTCGATTGCTTCCGCACTCTCGTTCCTTAATCATGAACTGACCCCGCAGCCGGAGTTTGATGCAGCCAGCAGTACGGAGAGCCTGCAGATTGCGATAACGGACTTTACCGCGCTTTGCATTTTTCCGGCTCTGATGCACAGGCTGCAGCTTACTGCCCCGGGGTTACGCTTTGAATTGCGCTATCTGCCGCACAGTCCGGCGCTGACGGAACTGCTGGCGGGCGAGGTGGATCTGGCGCTGGGCTTCAGCTCTCAGGATGATATCCGATACCCGGAACTGGAAGAGATCGACTGGTTTGAAGATGAGTATGTGGTCATCAGCAACGCGCGGCGGACGCGTCTGACGCTGGAGGATTATCTCGCGGCCCGACATCTGGTGGTGACCCCATGGAATGAGAAGCAGGGCGTTCTTGACGTACGGCTTGAGCAGCTGGGCTATACCCGGCAAATCGCGATCAAAACGCCGTCAATGCTCAGCGCACCGTTTATCGTAGCGGAAAGCGACCTGCTGATGGCGATCCCTCGTTACGCCGCTGAGAAGCTGGTTGCGGCAGCAGACCTGAGGATTTTTGCTTTACCGTTTTCGATACGCACGTTTGAAGTGAAAATTTACTCGCATAAACGCAGCGGCCAGCGGGGCGCAACGCGCTGGCTTCAGGACGAGCTGCAAATGCTGGCGCAAAATTCCATAAAGGCTTCGACTGCGGCGGGAGGAAGTCGACGTGAAGGCCGCGTGATATAGAGAGGATAGGTTTCGCCCGGCCATTCCGGAAAAATTTCGACCAGCATTCCGTCAGCGATCAGCTGTTCAACGCTGAGTGAAAGCACCTGGGCAATGCCAACGCCACTTACGCAGGACTGAACCATCAGATCGACATCGGTTGTGGTGAGATGGCCACGGGTTTCAACCGTCAGAACTTCCCGACCACGGCGGAATTCCCATTCGAACGGCTTACCGCGGCGAGGATCGATAAACTGGATGCACTCATGACTCTTCAACGCTTCAGGATGCCCTGGTCGCCCGTGCCGTTCCAGATAGGCCGGTGATGCTACCGTCAGTACGCGCGTCTTTAACAACAATTTTGACGTAATAGTCGAGGGGAGTTGCGGCCCAAAACGCACCGCAACATCAATTCCCTCCGTCACTAAATCCCCGACGTCCGGTTGCTGGACCACTGTCAGTTCCAGTTCCGGATGACGTTCGCGTAACAGCGGCAGGTTCGGCGCCAAAATATGTCGGGCAAATATTGGATTAAGGCTGACCCTTAATGTACCCCGAACAGCCACGGCGGCACCGGAGACGTAGCTTGCTGCAACTTCGATACCTTCCAGATGTGGCGCGGCGCGCTCATACAAAGCCCGACCTTCATTCGTCAGGTTCAAGGTACGCGTAGTCCGGTTCAGCAAGCGCACGCCTAGCCTCTCTTCAAGCCTGTCTATCGATCTGCTGACGCCAGACGCTGACAGCCCCAGTACCTCGCCAGCGCGGCTGAAGCTGCCCGCCTCTACCACCGCGGCCAACACGCTTAATCCTGACAGTAACCGTCCGTCAAAACTCATTCCCGCTCACCTTTGACTTTATGCAAATATAATTTGAATAAAGCTACCTTTATCAAAGATGGCGCGCAACCTATTGTGTCAGCCAATTCGTTGCGAAGAGCAATTTTCACGATCGTCGTCCTGGCGAACCGCGCAACGAACGGCACCACTTAACCCTGAGGAACATGAAATGACAACGACGCGCACACTTTTTAAAGGCGGCATCATCCTGACCCTGGATGCTGACGTACCCAATCTCTCCGTGGGCGATGTGCTTGTGCAGGACGACCGGATAGCGGCTATCGGCCCGGATCTGCATGCGGATGAAGCCCATGTGATTGACGCCACCGATCATATTGTTATGCCTGGCCTGATTGATGCCCATCACCACGCGTGGCTTGGGGTTATGCGCCGCATGATGCCGGACGTCGACGATCTTTTTGCTTACATTGATGTCGTCGCAGAGAAACTGGGCAAACACTATCGTCCACTGGACATGTACCTGAGTACCATGCTCACGGCACTTGCCTCACTGGACGCTGGTATCACGACCATTATTGATGCCTGCCACAACTCGCGCAGCCCCGAGCACACTGATGCAGCACTAGATGCTCTAAAGGAGAGCGGCATCCGGGCGTTACATATGGTTGGTGCGGCAATGGATAAAGAAGCTTCATCGGCGCATTTGCCTGCCGATTTGGAGCGACTGTCGCGAAGCTGGAATACAAATGACAGCCTTGTGCGGGTTGGTCTGTTTGGTCAGCTCAATCTTGACTTGTGGGAGATCGCACGCAAGCTCGACATGCGCATTCTGACTGAATTCATCGGCGATCTCGCTAACCTCGGCCCTGAGTTTGCCAGACCGGGCGTACTGGGCACGGATAACATCTTCAATCACTGCTCAAGAGTTCCTCAGGATACGTGGAAGCTGCTGGCCGATGCACGGGTCAACGTCACGGTCAATCCACGTTCGGATGCGTTATTTGGTTTCGACGATGAAACCTTTGCTTACCAGCAGGCTGTTGATAACGGCTTAACCCCGGCGCTGGGCATCGACCTGGATACTGCGTTTGGCAGCGATATGTTCGGAGAAATGCACGCGCTGTTCGGTCAGCAGCGATCGGCTATGCGCTACCGTCGCTTCCGTGGCGAGGAGAACGTGCCATCTCCCATTACGGCAGAGGCGGTCCTTAAGGCGGCAACTGTGAATGGTGCGCGAGCGGCTGGACTTGAGAACCAGATTGGGACCCTTACGCCAGGAAAGCAGGCCGACATTATCATGATTCGTACTAACGGCGTCGCCGTTTTCCCCGTGACCAACGCGATCGGCACTGTTGTGCAGGCGATTGAACGGTCTGATGTGGATACCGTGATGGTGGCTGGCCAGCTGCGCAAGCGTGCGGGCAAATTAACGGGCATCGATCTGGCGTCGCTGAGTGCGGATATCATCCGCTCTCGCGATTACCTGCTCAAAGCCAGCGGCTATCACGCCGATCTCTTTACAGCATCTTGATAACTGAGCGGCCCGACACTCCGGCCGTTCAACTCTCTCACGCCTGTATCATCAAGGAGAATTTGATGGAAGCCCACGTCATAAAGCGGCTAGCGGAGGATAATACTCTGCCCGTGCTTCTTCCCCGCCCGGCAACGGGCGTTATCGCCGCGCTATTTTTTGGCTATCTGGCCGTCGGACTGCCGTTACCGGTGATTCCTTTGTTCATCCATGGCCATCTCGGCTTTAGCAACGTCGTGGTGGGACTGGTAATAGGCATCCAGTTCCTGGCAACGGTGCTCACTCGCGGCTACGCCGGACGGGTTACCGACCAGCAGGGCGGCAAACGTTCCGCGCTTCAGGGCGCGATCCTTTCGGCGCTGGCTGGAGGACTCTATCTGGTCGCTTCAGCAACGGACCTTTCACCCACAGCCACACTTTGCATTGTTATAGCAGGGCGTCTGATGGCAGGGTTTGGCGAAAGCCAGTTCGTGACGGGATGCGTGTCATGGGCAATTGCCTCCGTTGGCCCTCAGCGCGCCGGGATGTCTATGTCGTGGACTGGCATCGCAATGTTTGCGGCACTTTCAATCGGTGCTCCTGTTGGAATGGTGTTATATCAGCATTACAGCCTCGCGACGGCGATGATTGCCTGTATTGCTTCACCGCTATTGGCCACGCTGATTGCATTAGGTGCTACATCATATAGATCGCCTGGAGGTCCGCGGCTGCCATTCCATCGCGTAGTAGGGCGCATCTGGCGCGAAGGTCTGGGATTGATGCTGCAGGGGGTCGGGCTTTCCGGGCTTACCGCTTTTGCCTCATTGTACTTTGCATCACATCACTGGCAGAACGCTGGACTGGTAATGACTGCCTTTGGCCTCGGTTTTATTTTTGTTCGCCTCGCCTTCGGGCATCTGCCAGATCGGCTGGGCGGCTACCGCGTTGCGGTATGGTCCCTGGTGGTTGAAGCTCTCGGTCAGGCAATGTTGTGGCTGGGATCAAACGAAGGGGTGGCGCTTGCCGGCGCTTTGGTCACCGGGTTGGGCTGTGCGCTGGTATTCCCCGCGCTGGGCGTTGAAGCCTTAAGACGCGTTCCACAAGCCAACCGCGGCAGTGCAATGGGCGCATTCGTTGCCTTTCTGGATGTCGCTTATGGAATCGCCGGGCCTGTAGCTGGCCTGATCGCCGGCCAGTTTAGTTATGCCGCTGTATATCTGTCTGGTGCAGTCTGTGCGCTGCTGGGGGCGCTGATTGCGAGCGCGTCTCGCATGCAGCAATCCTGAATAAACATCCGAGCCGGTAGCCCTTGCTGTCGGTTTAATAATCTGGAGAAATTATATGTCACGCATTTTCATCTCCGGTTCGTCTACAGGCCTCGGCCTGATGGCAGCCGAACTGCTGGTTCAACAAGGACATCAGGTTGTATTGCACGCGCGTAATGCCAACCGTGCTGAAGATGCCCTGCGCACCTTACCCCAGGCTGAAGCTGTCGTTGTAGGTGACCTGGAGACCATTGCCGGTGCCAGGGAAACGGCTTTATGCGTCAACGAACTGGGGCATTTCGATGCCGTCATCCACAATGCTGCCGTTGGCTACAACGAAGCGTATCGCGTGACCCGCGACGGGCTGCCGCATGTTTTCGCGATCAACACGCTCTCGGCTTACATACTTACCGCGTTGATTGAACGTCCGCAGCGCCTCGTCTATCTGAGTTCGGGTATGCATCATCATGCCCGGGCAAACCTGGATGATATTCTCTGGCAAAAACGTCGCTGGAATGGTGCTGACGCTTATGCTGAGAGCAAATTACATGACGCTATGCTGGCTTTTGCTCTGGCGCGTCGCTGGCGTAATGTGCGGATCAACAGCCTGGAGCCTGGCTGGGTGCCGACAAAAATGGGTGGGCCGCACGCTCCGGACGATATGGACCTGGCACATCTCACTCAGGCATGGCTCGCAGCCAGCCATGATTCTGCGGCTGATGTGACGGGCAAATATTTCTACCACATGAAGCGCATTGCCGCTAATCCACAGGCTCTCAATGCGGCATTGCAGGATCGTCTCATTGATATATGTACTGAGATTTCAGGGATAACGCTGCCGGAGTAATACGTAACGTTAACAAAATGTGTGTTAACTATAAAAACAGAGTGTTTACATTATATCAATAATAAATGTACCATACCCCCCTATAGTATCAGGAGGGCGTATGCCGCATTCACCCGAAGATAAAAAACGTATTCTTACCCGCGTCCGGCGCATTCGCGGCCAGGTTGATGCCCTTGAACGCGCGCTGGAGGCGGGCGATCCCTGTCTGGCGATCCTGCAGCAAATTGCCGCCGTGCGCGGGGCTGCCAATGGCCTGATGGGCGAAATGGTTGAAATTCACCTCAAAGATGAGCTGGTAGCGGGGGAAACCACGCCGGATCAGCGTGCCGTACGCATGGCGGAAGTCGGCCATTTACTGCGCTCTTATCTAAAATAAATCCACATACCTGACAAGAAGGGAAGACATATGAAATCTCGCGCTGCAGTTGCATTTGGCCCCGGCCAGCCGCTCAAAATCGTTGAAATTGACGTGGCACCGCCAAAGAAAGGTGAAGTGCTGATCAAAATTACCCATACCGGCGTATGTCATACCGATGCGTTTACGCTCTCGGGCGACGATCCGGAAGGCGTTTTCCCGGCGGTACTCGGCCATGAAGGCGGCGGGATTGTGGTGGAAGTGGGCGAGGGTGTGACCAGCCTGAAGCCAGGGGATCACGTGATCCCGCTGTACACCGCGGAATGCGGCGAGTGTAAGTTCTGTAAATCCGGCAAAACTAACCTCTGCCAGGCGGTGCGCGCCACCCAGGGGAAAGGGCTGATGCCGGACGGTACCACCCGTTTCTCGTATAACGGCGAGCCGGTTTATCACTACATGGGCACCAGCACCTTCAGTGAATACACCGTTTGCGCGGAGATCTCACTGGCGAAGGTGAACCCGCAGGCTCCGCTGGACAAAGTCTGCCTGCTGGGCTGCGGCGTGACCACCGGCATCGGCGCGGTGCACAACACGGCAAAAGTTAAAGAGGGCGATACCGTGGCGGTGTTCGGTCTCGGCGGCATTGGTCTGGCGGTGATTCAGGGCGCGGTGCAGGCGAAAGCCGGTCGTATCATCGCGGTCGACACCAACCCGGAGAAATTCAGGCTGGCGGGTGAAATGGGCGCGACCGATTTCGTGAACCCGAAAGATCACGAGAAGCCGATTCAGGACGTCATCGTTGAGATGACCGACGGCGGCGTGGACTTCAGCTTCGAGTGTATCGGCAACGTCAACGTGATGCGTTCCGCGCTGGAGTGCTGCCACAAAGGCTGGGGCGAGAGCATCATTATTGGCGTGGCCGGAGCGGGCCAGGAAATTAAAACCCGTCCATTCCAGCTGGTCACCGGGCGCGTATGGCGCGGTTCCGCGTTTGGCGGCGTGAAGGGGCGTACCCAGCTTCCGGGTATGGTTGAAGATGCTATGGTAGGCAAGATTCAGCTCGATCCGTTCATTACCCACCGCTTACCGCTGGAGCAGATTAACGAGGCGTTTGATTTGATGCACGAAGGAAAATCCATCCGTACCGTTATCCATTTCGGCGACAAGTAACTCTTCTGCCAGCGGTTTTTAGCCGCTGGCATTTCTTTAATAATCTTCTCGAAAGTGTGACCAGTGCGGCGTTTTTAGCCGTAATCTAAATCTCTGCCGTGCCGATGACTATTTAACAGGCGTGTTTTTACGCATCTTACCTACAAGAGAGTCGACGGTCATGGACAACACTACTTCGATGCTGGCGCAGCGCAAGCTGGGCTTCTTGCATCACATCAGGCTGGTTCCGCTGTTTTCCTCCATTCTCGGTGGCATTATTCTTCTGTTTGCCTTGAGCTCGGGTCTGGCAGGGTATTTCCTGCTGCAGGCCGATAACGATCAGCAGGATGTCACATCCGAAATTCAGGTGCGTATGGGGCTGTCGAACAGCTCAAACCATCTGCGAACCGCGCGTATCAATCTGATCCACGCCGGTGCGGCAAGCCGTATCGCAGAGATGGATGCGATGAAGCAGAACATCGGCGAGGCGGAAACACGCATTAAGCAGTCTCAGGATAGCTTTACCGCCTACATGAATCGCGCCGTGCGTACCGCCGAGGGCGCAGCGCTGGATGCGGAGCTTAAGACCCGGTATGACGCCTATATCGCGGGCATGCAGCCGATGGTGAAATTCGCCAAAAACGGCATGTTCGAGGCGATTATCAACCATGAAAACGAAACGGCGCGTCCGCTGGACGACGCTTACAACGCCGTACTGCTGAAGGCAATTAAAATCCGTACTGACCGTGCCAATGCGCTAACGGCGCAGGCGCACAGCCGCACGCAGCTGGGCCTGATGTTTATGGTGGGCGCGTTTGCGCTGGCGCTGGTGCTGACGGCGATGACCTTTGTCGTGCTGCGCCGCACTGTAATCAATCCGCTGCAGCGTGCAGCGAAACGTATCGAGAATATCGCTAAGGGCGATCTGACGATGCCGGACGACGTGGCGGGGCGCAGCGAGATTGGCCGCCTGACGCGCGATCTGCAAACCATGCAGCACTCGCTTGAAAACACCGTAGGCACCGTACGTCAGGGGGCGGAGGAGATCTACCGCGGCACCAGCGAGATTTCAGCCGGTAACACCGACCTCTCTTCACGTACCGAGCAGCAGGCCGCAGCCATTGAGCAAACTGCCGCGAGCATGGAACAGCTCACCGCGACGGTGAAGCAGAACGCCGATAACGCCCATCACGCCAGCAAGCTGGCGGAAGATGCCTCCGGTAAAGCCACCCGCGGCGGCCAGATGGTCTCCGGCGTGGTGAAAACCATGGGCAATATCTCCAGCAGCTCGAAGAAGATCTCTGAAATCACCGCCGTGATTAACAGCATTGCCTTCCAGACCAATATCCTGGCGCTTAACGCGGCGGTAGAAGCGGCGCGGGCGGGCGAGCAGGGGCGCGGATTTGCCGTGGTGGCAAGTGAAGTGCGCACTCTGGCAAGCCGCAGTGCGAATGCCGCAAAAGAGATCGAAAGCCTGATCAACGAATCCGTTTCGCTGATCGACCAGGGTTCCGGTGAAGTTGTCGCCGCCGGTAACACTATGAATGAAATCGTTGAAGCGGTTAAACGCGTGACCGACATCATGCTGGAGATTGCCGCAGCGTCCGATGAGCAGAGCCGCGGTATTGTGCAGGTGAGCCAGGCGATTTCCGAGATGGATAAAGTGACCCAGCAGAACGCCTCGCTGGTGGAGGAAGCCTCCGCGGCGGCGGCGTCTCTGGAAGAACAGGGCGCGCGTCTGACCGAGGCGGTCGGCGCATTTCGGTTGAGCAGCAAGACACAGGGGCGCACTCAACCACAGAACTCCGCAGCGGTAAAACCGGCTGCACTACGTCCGGCGGTAGCAGATAGCGGGGATAACTGGGAGACGTTCTGAGTCGACAGCCGCGTCGGGTGGCGCTTTGCTTACCCGACCTACAAAAACTGACCTACAAAAAAGGGACCTTTCGGTCCCTTTTTCACATCTTATTTCTTATCGGGTAACGCGTACGCGATAACGTAATCACCGCGATCCGGCGACTGGCGGGCGCCACCGGCGTTAATGATGATGTACTGCTTACCGGTTTTCGGCGACACGTAGGTCATCGGTCCGGACTGGCTGCCGACCGGCAGGCGGTCTTTCCAGATCTCTTTCCCGGTGGCGGTATCAAACGCGCGCAGGTAGAAATCCTGGGTGCCGGCAAAGAACAGCAGGCCGGACTGGGTAGAGAGCGACGCGCCCAGGGTCGGCATGCCGATTGGGATTGGCATGTGCATACGTATGCCCAGCGGGCCGGTATCTTCCACCGTGCCGACAGGGACCTGCCACACCAGCTTGCCGGTTTTCAGGTCAACGGCTGACATGGTGCCAAACGGCGGCTTCTGGCACGGAATACCCAGCGGTGACAGGAAGCGTTCGCGCATCGCGCCGAACGGCGTGCCGTCCATTGGGACAATCCCCATCTCGATGCCGCTGGCATTTTTCGCCACGTTCGCGCGCGGCACCATATAGTTTGCCAGGCCCAGGCGCATATCGTTGACGAACATCAGGCTGTTGTTCGGGTCAACGGAGACGCTGCCCCAGTTCATCCCGCCGAGTGAGCCAGGGAACTGCAGGGAACGATCGAGACCCGGTGGGGTGAAGACGCCCTGATGACGCATCTCTTTAAACTGAATGCGGCACAGCAGCAGGTCGACAGGCGTCGCGCCCCACATGTCGGATTCGGTCAGCGTCTGGTTGCCAATCATCGGCATGCCGACGGAGTACGGCTGGGTCGGGGAATAGCGTTCACCTTCAACATTACCCGCCGGGACAGGGCGTTCCTCTACCTTCGCGACCGGCTTACCGGTTTCGCGGTTAAGCATGAAGATCATGCCCTGCTTGCTGGTCTGCACCAGCACAGGCGTGGTGCCGCCCTTACCGTCAGGCAGGTCGTACAGCAGCGGCTGGGAAGGCAGGTCGAAGTCCCACAGGTCGTGGTGGGTAGTCTGGAAATGCCAGCGAACCTGACCGGAGGCCGCGTCGACGGCGACGATGGATGAACTGTACTTATCGTCCAGCGCGGTACGCTCTCCCGCCCAGAAGTCTGGCGTGGCGTTGCCGGTTGGCAGGTAGATCAGGTTCAGCCTGGCGTCGTAAGACATTGCTGACCAGACGTTCGGTGTACCGCGGGTGTAGGTCTGGCCTTCCGGCGGCAGGCCGGTCAGGTTCGGATTACCCGGATCCCACGCCCAGGCCAGCTTACCGGTGTGAACGTCGTAGGCGCGCACCACGCCCGGCGGCTCGCCGGTTGAGTAGTTATCCGCGACGCGACCGCCGACGACGACAACGTTCCCGGCAACCAGCGGCGTGGAGGTTTGCTGATAATATCCGGGCTTAATCTCACCCATGCCGACGCTCAGATCCACGGTGCCATGGTCGCCGAAGTCGTCGCAGACCTTGCCGGTATCCGCGTTGATGGCAATCAGACGGGCATCGGTAGTGGGCAGGAACAGGCGGCGAGGGCATGCCGCAGGCTGTGTTTCTGCCTGTGACGTTGTCACGCTGGAGTGGTCTTCAAAATAGCCCAGACCGCGACAGCGCTGCCAGTTAGGGGCCGTGGCTTTGGAATCGTAGCGCCATTTTTCTTTACCGGAATCCACGTCCAGCGCCAGCACTTTACTGTATGGGGTACAGACGTACAGCGTGTCGCCAATCTGCAGAGGCGTGTTCTGATCTTCCGCACCCGAGCCGTTGCTCTGCGGAATATCGCCGGTGTGTGCAACCCACGCGACTTTCAGCGAGCTGACGTTTTGCTTGTTAATCTGGTCCAGCGCGGCGAAACGGTCGCCGTGGGTGGTATTGCCCCAGTGCTCCCAGTTCTTTTGCTGCTCGCCAGGGGCGACGGGTTTCACCGGAACGGGCTCGTTGGCAGCCACGAGGGTCTGAGGCTTAAACATCCAGCCCAGGCTGACCAGCATGGCCACCGCGAGCAGGGCCGCGACGCCAAAGGCGGGCGTCTTGTTCGGTGCAGCGTAGTTTGCAGTGCGCAGGAAGGGCCAGACGATGGCGCACAGGAACGCCAGTACGGCAAAGGTAAACAGGCGGGAGAAGAGCGGCCAGAAATCCCAGCCCGCATCGCTTACCGCCCAGAACAGCGAGGCAATAAATCCAATGCTATAGAGCACGATCCCGCTGGTGCGGTTGAGGAAAATCAGGATCGCGGCAATCACCATTACCACGCCCATTATCAGGAAGTAACTACTTCCGCCCACGGTGGCGAGCTTAAAGCCCAACCCGCCGACGGCCAGACCGATGAGCATCATCAGTCCGGCAAGAAGCCACTGCAGAATACGAGGTATCCCGCGCGGCGCGCTGCCAAATGCCATTTCTGTCTCCTTAGCTCCCCCCGCTGTGTCGGGTATGTACCAGTTGGGTAATAAATGCGGTGGGATTGATGGTTGATACCGGTGAATTCGTTTATATCAAATAATTTGCGAACCATTTGGTGAATTCGCCGCTATGATAAAACTGTTAAATTGTTTTAAGCAATTGTTAATGATTTATTCCGCATTATTTGATTAACGCACAGGTCAACCCCCTCGCCCCTAAGGGGAGAGGGTCAGGGCGAGGGGCAAAAAGGTTCTAAACCGGCATTGATTTACGGATGGCGCTCAGCAGCGTCTGCGCACCCGTTGAGAGTGGGGTGTCGACGCGGGTCAATATGCCGATAGGTTCACCGGGGCCAGGGGAGGTAATCGGCAGCGCGATCAGCGTTCCCTGGCGTAAATCATCTTTTACCGCCCCGGAAGGGACGAACCAGACGTAGTCATAATCCAGCGTAAGCTGGCGTGAAAGCGAGGCTGACAGCGTTTCGATACACCCTGAGGGCAGCGTACACCCCTGCATTTGCAGCAAGGTTTCGGCGGTCTGGCGCGGGACGGTCCCTTTCGGGCACACCACCACCGGCCACTCCATGACGCGGCTTAACGTCACCGTGTCCTGCAGCAGCGGATGATCGGGACGAACCACAAGCTTCAGAGACTCCAGGAACAGCAGTTCGTAATTGAGACCCCCCATCAGTTCGGGGTCGGACATGCGGCCGATACCGATATCCAGCTCGCCCGATTTCAGCCCCGCGAGCAGCATGGTGTTATTCATGGTGGCAACCTGAATCGTGGTATGCCGTTGCTGCTTGTGGAACTGGCCAATCACCGGCGGAAGAATGCCCAGCGCGGCGGTAGGCAGTGCCCCGACGCGGACGACCTCGCTGGTGTGTTCTTCTTTACGGTGCAGGGACTGGCCTGCGGTATTTAGCGCATCCAGCACCTTAACGGCGTGTGTAAGGAACTGTTCGCCCACGATGGTAAGCTGCGCCCCCAGCCGACCGCGGTCAAAAAGACGGGCGCCGGTCAGCTGTTCCAGCTCGTTGAGTGTTTTAGATAGCGCAGGCTGGCTCAGGTTAAGGGTTTCAGCCGCACGCCCCAGCGTTCCCTGTTGAGCGACGGCCACAAATGTATGCAAATGGCGCAAGCGTATGCGCTGACTGAACAGACCATTTTTTTCCATAGGCGATGTTAAAAACAGAGCGATGCGGGTGACAAGTTAAGTTATTTAATTTTGATAACCTGATAGCAAAATATTTTTAACATTTGATCTGTTTGAGTTACAACATGTTTTTCGGCGGGGAATAAGAGCGAACGTCCTTGTTCATTTATTGCTGATTGCTGAGGGGAAAGGGTTAAGCGTTTAGATTACGCCGTCACCGCCGTCAGAACACCACACCTGGCCGGACGTAAACGAACATTCATCCGAGGCCAGCGTGACGTACAGCGGGGCGATCTCGACGGGCTGACCCGGACGTCCCAGCGGCGTATCTCCGCCAAACTCCTTCACTTTTTCCATCGGCTGGCCGCCGCTGGACTGCAGCACCGTCCAGTATGGGCCGGGAGCGACCGCGTTGACGCGAATGCCTTTCGGACCCAGCTGCTTGGCTAAGGATTTGGTAAATACCGCCAGACAGGCTTTGGTCTGGGCGTAGTCCAGCAGCACTGGGCTTGGCTTCACGGCCTGAACGGAGGAGGTATTAATGATAACGGACGAGGCCTTCAGGTGCCGCAGGGCCGCCTTCGTGATCCAGAAAGGGGCATATACGTTGGTTTTAAACGTCGCGTCAAAATCTTCGGTAGTCAGCTCTTCAAGGGATTCACGGAACTGCTGGCGACCGGCGTTGTTGACCAGAATATCCAGCCCGCCCAGCTTCGAGACGGCTTCTTCGACCAGGTTCTGGCAGAAGGTTTCGTCCCGAACGTCCCCCGGCAGCGCGACGGCGTTCCGGCCTTCGGCTTTGATCAGGTCGATGACCTCCGCGGCGTCTTTTTCCTCTTCAGGCAGATAGTTAATCGCCACGTCAGCGCCTTCACGGGCATAGGCGATGGCCACTGCGCGACCGATACCCGAGTCACCGCCGGTGATCAGCGCTTTTTTACCGGCCAGGCGGCCATGCCCTTTGTAGCTGGTTTCCCCGTGGTCGGGTACAGGCTGCATTTCGGATGCCAGTCCCGGTGGCGTTTGTGGCTGTTCCGGGAACGGGGGCTGCGGATAAGCGTTCGTACGTTGTTGGGTATCACTCATAGCTGACTCCTTAAGCCAAGGGGTGAGATTTGATGGATAACTGCAGCGTTAACGCTTCGCTGAATTATTTCTGCAAACGATCGACGCGGACGACGGCAGGAGATGATTTTTTATCAAGCGAACCGTTGATGCTGATCATCTGATCGGGTTTTACCGTTCTGCCGTCAAAGACTGCCTGGGGAATAATAACGTCGATTTTTCCGGTTTTATCCTGAAATACAAACTTATCGCCGCTACCGTCAATAAGATTACCGCGCAGTGAAATGGTCGCACCGTCGTGCAGTTGTTTTGCCTGATCGATGGTCATAATACGCGCATCATCGGTTCCGCGATATCCGCTATCCAGCGCATGGGGTGGCGGCGGAGCTTCACCTTTTTGTAACCCGCCGTTATTATCTGCGAAGGCGGCCGGAACAAGAAATATCATAAAAGCGGAAATAAGCGATAATTTCATCGGATATCCTTCATTTTGGGTGTCTTGACTTATTAAGTATTGTTGCTATTCCTTTATGTGGCAAATGTGATAAGTCCTAAAAACATTCGCTTGGGAAATCAAACTTATCGGATAATAAGCGAAACGGTGACGATGACCATGAAGCGTGAAAATGAAAAGTTGCCCGGGATAGATGAGAGTTTTCGCTTGCTGACGTTTGAATACGCGTTTCGTCAGGTGGGTTTTATTGTTCTGCTGGCTATTATCATCGCGGCTATCGCCGGTCTGTTTTCAAGCGGGTGGGTCAGCGATACGGTCAAAACCAATTCCGCAAAATCACTGACCATAAGCTATGAACGGTTTGGCCGACGGGAGACGGAGACGCGAATGGAGCTGGCGTTCCCGGTGCAATCAGAGGGTAAGTATGTTCTCAGCATGACCAGCGAGAGCAGCGATGTTTACGAGCCTGGCAGCGTCTGGCCGCAGCCTGACAGCATGTTCAGCCGGGGCAAGACCCTCTATTTTGTTTATAACAACTTGAAAAAATCAGACAACTTCTCTGTGTTATTCTTCACCACGCCTTCGAGAGCCGGTAAATGGAACACAACCATCCGTATTAACAGCGAGCCGGAGATAACCTTCTGGCAATTTATTTACCCCTAGGAGGCTGATATGGATATGGTCTTTCGTGCGCTGGCGATTTATCTGTTCCTCGTGGTGGTTTTCAAAGTGGCCGGGCGGCGTGCGCTGCTGCAGATGACTAGCTTCGATCTCATTCTGCTCCTGATAATTAGTGAAGCCACGCAACAGGCGCTACTGGGACAAGATTTTTCCGTCACCGGCGCGATGATTACGATTACCACCCTGGTGGTGGTGGATATTATTTTTGGACTTATGAAGAAGTATTCCACCCCGGTGGAGAATATTCTGGACGGCACTCCCGTGATTCTGGTGGAAAACGGCGTACCCCTGGCTGATAAACTCAAAAAGGTCGATGTCTCTTGCGATGATATTCTGGTGTCAGCGCGTCAAAATAATGGTATTACCGAAATAAGCCAAATTAAATATGCCATACTTGAGCGCAATGGACATATTTCAATTATTCCCTTCGAGAAATAAGAGGCGCAAAGATGAGCAATCTTTTTCACGACAACAATTATACCGTGGGTGAACTGACGAAAAAACTGGCGAGCAAATTAACCGATCTCGGGCTTCGCTTAACCACGGCGGAATCCTGCACCGGCGGAAAGCTATCGGTAGCGCTCTGTGCCGAAGAGAACACGGCCGATTTTTATGATGTTGGCCTGGTCGTTTTCAGCGACGAAGCCAAAGCGCGGATCCTTGGCGTTCGTCCTGAGACGCTCGCGCGCTACACCGCCGTCAGTGAGCAGACGGTTACCGAGATGGCTGCCAGCATCCGCGACATCGCCCAGGCGGATATCAGCATCGCCATCAGCGGCTATGCAGGCCCTGAAGGGGGTGACGATGGCACGGCGGCGGGGACGGTCTGCTTTGCGTGGAACATCCGCGGCGAGACGCAAACCCGCACCGTACTTTTCTCCGGAGACTGTCAGGACGTGGTGGAAAAAGCGGTGCATTTTTCGCTGGCCGAGCTGGTGACAGCATTGTCGGACGGAAATAACGGATAAACTCACGTGGAGGTTCTATGGCTGTCATAGTCATTACCGGTGGGACGGCGGGCGTGGGAAAAGCCACGGCGCTGCGCTTCGCAAAAGCAGGTTACGATGTCGGCCTTATCGCCCGCGATGAGGCCAGCCTGCACTCAACCCAGGAAGAGCTGCGCCGCTTCGGCGTGAATGCGCACGCCGTGCAGGCGGACGTCGCCGACAGTCAGGCGGTGGTGGATGCGGCTAACGAGATTGAGTATCGCCTCGGCGCGATTGATGTCTGGGTGAACAACGCCATGGGGGCCGTGCTGGCGCCGTTTCGTACCCTTACGCCGGACGAGTTTCGGCGCGTGACAGAGGTGACATACCTCGGCTACGTGAACGGCACCCGCGCAGCTCTCGAGCTCATGGTTCCGCGCGACAGGGGCGTGATTATCCAGGTAGGGTCTGCGCTGGCCTACCGTTCCATTCCGCTGCAGTCCGCCTACTGCGGTGCCAAAGCGGCGATCCGCGGGTTCACCGATGCGGTGCGTACCGAGCTGATGCATGAGAACAGCCGGGTTCAGCTTTCGATGGTGCAGATGCCGGGGCTCAATACGCCGCAGTTCGAATGGGCAAGGAACAAGTTCGCCTGGGCGATGCGCCCGGTACCGCCGGTGTTCGAGCCTGAAGTCGCCGCCAGCGCCATCTTCAGGGCGGCGCAAAAACCGGTGCGCGAGCTGTGGGTTGGCAGCAGCACCATTCAGTCGATTGTCGGGCAGTTCCTCTTCCCGGGTTTTCTGGACAGGCTGATGGTCAAGAAAGCCTGGGAAGGCCAGATGACCGACGATCTGAACGCGCCGGACCGTCGGGATTATCTCGACCAGCCGGTTAACGACCTGCACAAAATCCATGGCCGTTTCACTGATGAAGCGAAAACTCGCGCGTCGTCCGTGACCTCCGGTATGCCGGGCAAAGTGGCGTTAGGGGCCCTTGCGGTGGCGGGTATTGTGTTGACGCGTTTACTCACCCGCCGGAAACCGTAATCAGCGCAGCGCGCTGCGGTGCGTCCAGAACCAGCGATAGCCGTAGCCGCCAAGGCTGAGCTCAACGGTTTTACCGCAAACCAGCGCGTCATCGTAGCGTTTGTCCGCAAGACAGGCGGTCCAGGTGGCGTTGCGGATCCCCTTCACGGTGAACTGCACCGGCTGGTCGCTGAAGTTAACAAAGGTCAGGATGCTGCGTTCTTCGGTCTCGTAATAGATCCCCAGTACCGCGTCACGATCGATCGTGAGGAGCCGAAAGGGCGCAACGGCGATTTCGGGGAACTCCGAGCGGGTATTGGCGATATCAATGATCCGGTGCAGAAGCGAGTTGCGGTGGAGGAGCGAATCGGCGACGTTGATTTTCTGATAGCGATAAGGGCCGCGGTCGATAATCGGCGCGATAAATTCTTTCGGGTCGGCTGCCGAAAAACCGCCGCCTTGCGATCCCGCCCACTGCATCGGGGTGCGCACAGCGTAGCGCTCCTCCAGCTCGAGGTCATCCCCCATGCCGATCTCATCACCGTAGCGCATCACCGGAACGCCGGGCAGGGAAAAAAGCACCGCATGGCAGAACGCCAGTCGCTTCAGATCGCCGTTTAGCATCGGCGCCAGGCGGCGGCGGATCCCGCGCTGATAGACGTTCATCTCCTCTTCAGGGGCGAAGGTATCGAGGACAAACTGTTTGTCTTTCTGGCTGATGCCCTCCAGATCCAGCTCGTCGTGATTGCGCAGCCAGTTGGCAAAACAGCATGAATCGGGCGGGACGATCATCTTCTTCACCGCGTTGCGCAGCGGACGGGCGCTTTTGCGGGCCAGGCTGACGTAAAAATATTTGTTGAGCCAGAAGTTGAGCACCAGATTCAGGCGGTCATTATTGCCAAAGTAGTCCTGATAGGCCTCCACCTCAACGTCGACCTCACCCAGCAGGATCGCGTCCGGGTTGTGTTGCTCGATAAGACGACGCATATGCTCGAGGATCCACAGGCCCTTTTTTTCATCACCGTTTCCCGCCTGGGTGGTCAGGTGAGATGCGGCATCCAGTCGAAATCCCGACACGCCCAGCTTGAGCCAGAAGAGGATGATGTTCTCAATCTCTTTCAGCACCACGGGCGAGGTCAGATTCAGATCCGGTTCGTGGCGATAGAACATGTGCCGGTAGTATTGTCCCGCCTCGTCGTCCCAGCTCCAGATGCTCTTTTCGACGCCGGGAAACATGGGGGGCGTATCGTCCTCGTCGTTATCTGACCAGAGGTAGTAATCCCGGTAGGGTGATGCCGGGTTGCGGCGTGCCTGCTGGAACCAGGGATGCGCGTCGGAGGTGTGCTGGATCAGCAGCTCGATAATGACCTGCATGCCCAGCTCGCGGGCCTGTTCGATAAAGGCGATGATATCGGCCAGCTTTCCGAAGCGGGGGTCCACCTGTAGATGGTCGCTGACGTCATAGCCTTCATCGAGAAAGGGCGTGAGGTAAAACGGTGTGATCCAGATAACCGTCGCCCCCATGCGGCGAATGTACCGCAGCTTGGCCGCTATCCCGGCGATGTCCCCGCAGCCATCGCCGTTCAGATCATAAAAGAGTGCGGTATCAATCTGGTAAATAATGGCCCGTGTATGCCAGTCCGTCATAGCGTGCCTCAGTGATAGCCTTCAGTATCCGAAACCTTGCCCCGGAAAACGTAGTAGCTCCAGGCGGTGTATACCAGGATCACCGGAATAATCAGTAACGTCCCAACCAGCATAAACAGCTGGCTGGCAGGCGGAGCTGCGGCCTCCCACAGGGTGATGCGCGGCGGGATAATGTTCGGCCAGAGGCTGATACCCAGCCCGCTGAACCCGAGGAAGATCAGCCCCAGCGTCAGCAGGAAAGGGCGCGCGTGGCTGTCCGGATTGCGGGTCAGGCGCCAGATCAGCACGCTGAAAATGCCGACCAGCAGCGGAACCGGCAGGAACCAGAAGAAGTTGGGCAGGCTAAACCAGCGGTCGGCGACGTACTGCCAGCCGAGCGGGGTCCAGACGCTGACCACCGCGATAACCACCATCAGCGCCAGCAGCACGTGGCGGGTCAGTTCGCGCATGCGTTGTTGCAGCGCGCCTTCGCTTTTCATAATGAGCCAGGTGGTGCCCAGCAGCGTGTAGGCGACGACCAGACCGATGCCGCAGAAGAGGTTAAAGGGCGTGAACCAGTCCAGCGCCGAGCCGACAAAACGTCGGCCCTCCACGTCAAAGCCGTTGATCACGGCGCCCACCACCACGCCCTGGCTGAAGGTAGCGAGCAGGGAGCCGCCGGCGAAGGAGTAGTCCCAGAATTTGCGGTGTGAGGGGGTGGCTTTGAATCGGAACTCAAAGGCGACGCCGCGAAAGATGAGGCCGATCAGCATTGCGGTGAGCGGGATCGTCAGCGCATCAATAATGACCGCATAGGCCAGCGGAAACGCGCCGAAAAGCCCCGCGCCGCCGAGGACAAGCCAGGTCTCGTTGCCGTCCCAGACGGGCGCCACGCTGTTGACCATCACATCGCGCTCTTTCGCATCGCCCACGAAGTTAAACAGCAGGCCAATCCCCAGGTCGAAGCCGTCCATAATGATATACATCAGCGTGGCAAACACGATGATGGCAAACCAAATCACCGAGATATCGACGCCCATCAGATTCTCTCCTCTTCCGGAACAGACTCCGCTGCAGACAGCGGACGGGCTGGCGTGCCCGAGGTGTTTGACGTCAGCGTATCGACGGGCTGAGGACCTTTCTTAATCAGCCGGATAAGATAAACATAGCCCACGCCAAATACGGATGAGTAGACGACGAAGAACGCAAGCAGGCTGATGCTCATCTGCAGGGTGCTGTGCAGCGATACCGCGTCGATGGTGCGCAGGTAGCCATAGACGACCCACGGCTGACGGCCCACTTCGGTGGTCACCCAGCCGGCGAGCAGCGCCAGCAGCCCGGCAGGCCCCATGCAGAGGGCAAACCAGTGGAACGGACGCGAGTGGTAAAGTCGATGACGATAGCGCAGCCAGAGGCTGACCAGACCGAGGGTAATCATCAGCAGCCCCATCCCGACCATCACGCGGAACGACCAGAAAACGATGGTCGAGTTTGGGCGATCCTCTTTCGGGAAGTCTTTCAGCGCGGGGACCTGTTTATCCAGACTGTGCGTCAGGATCAGGCTGCCGAGTGCGGGGATTTCCAGGCCGTATTTGGTGCGCTCTTCCTCCATATCCGGCAGGCCAAACAGCAGCAGCGGGGTGGCCTCACCGGGGGGATTTTCCCAGTGACCCTCAATGGCGGCAATTTTCGCCGGCTGATGCTCAAGCGTGTTCAGGCCGTGCATATCGCCCACCACCGCCTGAATGGGCGCGACCAGCAGCGCCATCCACATCGCCATCGAAAACATGGTGCGAACGGCTGGCGTATCGTTCCCGCGCAGCAGGTGCCAGGCGCCCGACGCGCCGACAAACAGCGCGCTGCTCAGGAACGCGGCGATAGCCATATGAATAAGACGGTAAGGGAAGGATGGGTTAAAAACGATGGCCAGCCAGTCCTGCGGGATAACCTGCCCATTTTCGATAGTGAAACCCTGCGGCGTATGCATCCAGCTGTTGGAGGCGAGGATCCAGAAGGTCGACATTAGCGTGCCGAGCGCCACCATGCAGGTCGAAAAGAAGTGCAGGCCCGGCCCGACCTTGTTCCAGCCGAACATCATAACGCCGAGGAATCCGGCCTCCAGGAAGAAGGCGGTTAACACCTCATAGGTCAGAAGCGGGCCGGTAATGCTGCCCGCGAACTGGGAGAACCCGCTCCAGTTGGTGCCAAACTGATACGCCATAACCAGCCCGGAAACGACGCCCATGCCGAAGTTAACGGCAAATATCTTTAGCCAGAAGTGGTATAGCGATCGCCAGACGTCGTTTTTGGTGCGCAGCCACATGCCTTCCAGCACCACCAGATAGCTGGCGAGGCCGATGGTGATCGCGGGAAAAAGGATATGGAACGAGACGGTAAAAGCGAACTGAATTCTGGCCAGATGAAATGCATCGAGTTCGAACATGGTCCGTACCTCTGAGACGATGGGGCACGCGACTTGCCGGGCAGTTCAGGACTGCCCGGCAAACCGATTACGGTTTAGTCTTACCGGCACCCAGCTCGGCACCGGTCAGCGGGTCGGAATGTGGATCGGACTTCGTGCGGGCAGACATCGCCTTAACCAGGGTTGCCTGCTCGGTTGTGAGCGTCACGCTGGCACTGCCATCGCCGCCGTCAACCGCAGGCTGGGGGGACTCAACGTAATCGAAATGTTTATCGCTGTTCCAGCTTCCGCGAACCTCTCCACCTTCAGACATATTGTAGTACTTGTTGGTGAATTCCTCGATTGGCGGCAGTTTTCCCGGCGGGAAATTATTACGGATGGACTGCAGCGCCTTTTCAAAGGAGAGCTGATGCGCCGCCTCACGCGTCATCAGAAACGCCAGCGCGTCCTTAACGCCGGGATCGTCGGTCACGTTGATCAGCCGTTCATAGATGATTTTGGCTCTGGCTTCGGCCGCCACGTTCGAACGCAGATCCGCCGTCGGCTCGCCAATGGTGTCGACGTAGGCCGCCGTCCAGGGCACGCCCGCTGAGTTGGTGAGCGGCGTACCGCCGCCGTAGAGCAGGGAGGTGATGTGGCTGTCATTCCCGTTTTCGGTCATGGAGCGATACAGCTCGGCCTCATTTTCCACCCCTTCCGCCAGCGCGCCCTTGGCACCTTTATTCAGCATGCCGACCAGGGTGCCGATAATTTCGAGGTGGCTTAACTCCTCGGTTGCGATATCCATCAGCATATCCTTACGGCCCGGATCGTCATCGCTCAACCCTTGCGTAAAGTACCTACAGGCGGCGGCCAGTTCACCCTGCGGCCCGCCAAATTGTTCCAGTAAAAGGTTGGCAAGGCCGGGATTAGGTTCGGCGACGCGAACCGTGTATTGCAGCTGTTTGACGTGTCGAAACATGCTCACTCTCCTGTGGGTTATTTTTTCGCTTCGACACCCGACGCGTCTGAACGCAGCAGGAACTGTTCCGTCGTTTGCGGGATATGACGAATCAGCCAGTCGGCCATTTCGCGCTCTTCGGCTAGGATCGTCTCAATAGCGGGTATTGAAGCGGTATCGCCCGCTTTTTTCGCCGCCGCGAGCAGGGAGGTATAGCAGGCGATTTCAAACTGTTCAAAAACATAGCCGCTGATTGAGCCCTTCACGATTTCGTCGGAAGGGAACATGCCGCCGATGGATTGTCCCAGCGCCGCCATTTTGCTCATCGAGTCTTTTAAGACCGAACGAGAAATATCATTACGGTCGAGGATTTCCTCCAGCAATGTGATTTGCCGTTTTGTCTCATTAATATGTTGCTCAATTCTGGCGCGAACATCAGGATAATTATCGATACGGCTGGCCATGGATTCCAGCATTGATTCGGCTTGCTTTTCCATTGCATGGGCATCGCGTAGCCAGTCATGGTAGTGTTCTACGTGATTCATGATTGTATCCTCATTAGGGGTTCGCTTATTTGTTCTCACTTTCAGCAGCCTGATCGGCACGTGCGGCACTGTAGCCAGATAAATGGCCGACAATATTGGCATAAATACTGATGATAATGACCCATAGCACGCTGTTCTTCCACCATATTACGGAAGGAATAGCGAGAATGAACCATATTATTGCTGCCGCTAAATGGCACCGTTTAATTGTCCTGGGACTGATGCTCATTTTATTTAACCTGTGTTATAGCGTCATTTTTGCGCTTTTTGGTTAATATTGCCTACGGCCAGATCGGTGAGTTTCAGGTCGGTCTCTTTTTCTTCTTCCAGGGTTTCGGCAAGAAGCTTAACGGCTTTTTTATAGCCCAGTTGTTCTGCTAATGTGGCAAGGGTGCCGTAGCTGGCTATTTCATAATGCTCGACTTTTTGCGCAGCGGCAATTAAGGCAGCATCACGCACTTCATTTTTTTCCGTACTTTCGATAACTTCGTTGGCTTCTTCAATTAAGCCTTCCATCGCCACGCACTTCATGCGTTTAATCTTAATTCCTTCTTCCTGTTCGACGATCTGGTCGATACGTTCGATCTGACCCTGCGTCTCCTCAAGGTGCGCGGTAAAGGCTGCGCTCAGCTTCTCGCTGGACGCGGCGCGGGCAAGCTTGCTAAGCGCGCGAGTCAGCTGCTTTTCCGCACTGTAGGTGTCCGAGAGAAGATGAATAAATACATCCTCAACACTTTTCATATTCATAATAATTACGCTCCGGTAAAATAAAGAATGGGTACTGCGAGCTTTTCAGCCCGCAGCATGCTCTCTGGTTTTATTAAAAGAGTACTAAATAAGATCAGGAGTTATCAGATTTACGGCCTCCGCCGTGACTGTTCTGTCCCCCTTTCTTACCCGCTTCAGATGCGCGTTGCGGATCGTTTTTAAAATTACCACCGCTATGCTGGCCACCTTTACGTCCAGCTTCTGATGCTTTTTCACGGTCTTCAGCGAAATTACCGGAACCACCACGATGCTCTGCCATATTAAACCTCATAGTCATATATTGGTTATGTCAGTACGATACGAAAATATTTCCGTATCACTCGTCGTTCGAGTAATAACTCTAGTCGCTGTGCGGCATCCGTCAAATGCATTTGGCTATTTGCGGTTGCGTTATTTTTAAATATTTGTAAATTTGCGCTTCGCTTGAGCTGGAAATATGGATAGACAGGAAGGACTTGTAAACAACTGTTCAGATTATTCCTAACTTTGAGCTAAAAATTTGAAAGCTGAGGATAAAAATAATGACGCGTTAAAATTGGTTGATTTGCCGTCAGAGGAAAATAAAAAAATACTCCTTTATAGCTAGAAAGCGAAACCCTAAATAATTATAAGGAAAATCCTGGATAAAAAGCGTCGGGCACGAAATGGCGGTTTCGTTGAGGCTTGTTAAGAGGCCAGTCGCACACGGTTTGACCACTGTCGTCTTAAGATCACAAATCAGAAATCTTTCCCCCCGGAAGGAACGGGTTTCTCTACACTCCAGGTAATATTCACTGGAGGCATGACATCATGGCGAACACCATCACGGCTGATGACATTCGGGAACACTTTTCGCAGGCTATGTCGGCGATGTACCAGCAGGAAGTTCCGCAGTACGGCACCTTGCTTGAACTGGTAGCGGACGTAAACCTGGCGGTGCTGGAAAATAACCCACTATTACATGAACAACTGGCAAACGCCGATGAGCTTGCGCGCCTGAACGTGGAGCGTCACGGGGCAATTCGCGTTGGCAGTGCGCAAGAGCTTTCAACCCTGCGCCGTATGTTTGCCATCATGGGCATGTACCCGGTCAGCTATTACGATCTCTCCCAGGCGGGGGTGCCGGTTCACTCAACGGCGTTTCGCCCGATCGATGATGCGGCGCTGTGCCGTAATCCGTTCCGCATCTTTACTTCGCTGCTGCGCCTTGAGCTGATTGAAAACGTCGCGCTGCGCGAACGGGCGGCGGAAATCCTGTCTCACCGGAACATCTTCACCCCGCGCTGTCTGGCGCTTCTCGATCTGTATGAATCAGAAGGGCACTTTACTGACGAGCAGGCGCACGAGTTTGTGCAGGAAGCGCTGGAAACCTTCCGCTGGCACCGTCACGCGACGGTCGATCAGGAAACCTATCTTGCGCTCCACAACGAGCACCGGCTGATTGCCGACGTGGTCTGCTTCCCCGGCTGCCACATTAACCACCTCACGCCGCGCACGCTGGATATTGATCGGGTGCAGGAGCTGATGCCGAAGTACGGTATCGAGCCGAAAATTCTGATAGAAGGCCCGCCGCGTCGCGAGGTGCCCGTCCTGCTGCGTCAAACCAGCTTCAAGGCGCTGGAAGAGCCGGTGCTGTTTGCCGGGGAACATAAGGGCACCCACACCGCGCGCTTCGGTGAGATTGAACAGCGCGGCGTGGCGCTGACCCCGAAAGGCCGGGAACTGTACGATAGCCTGCTTGCCCAGGCAGGCACCGGCAAAGATAACCTGACCCACCAGCTGCATCTGCAGGAGATCTTTAGCGCCTTCCCGGACAGCGAACTGTTGATGCGCCGTCAGGAGCTGGCGTATTTCCGCTATCGCCTGACGCCTGCGGGTGAAGCGCATCGCCATGCGTTCCGGCCGGGAGACGATCCGCAGCCGCTGATCGAGCGCGGATGGGTGGTTGCCCAGCCGATCACCTACGAAGATTTCCTCCCGGTTAGCGCCGCGGGGATTTTCCAGTCCAATCTCGGGAATGAAACACAGGCCCGCAGCCACGGTAACGCCAGCCGCGATGCGTTTGAAGACGCGCTGGGCTGCCCGGTGTATGACGAGTTTACCCTCTACCAGGAGGCTGAAACGCGCAGCAAACAGCGTTGCGGTTTGCTCTGAAATCGTTACTCTGCTGGGGTGTGATGGAAAAAATAAGGTCGTTATGCAAAATCCTTCCGCCCCTGTGGTTGAAACGCGCCAGGGCGCACTCTCTGGTTTAACCGATGAAAATGTCCACGTCTGGTGCGGTATTCCTTATGCTGCACCGCCCGTGGGCGAGTGGCGCTGGCGCTCCCCGCGGCCCCCTGAGCCGTGGGATGGCGTTCGCGAGGCCACCGCCTTTTCGGCCTCAAGCTGGCAAAGCAGCGAATATTGTCAGGAGCTGGGCGGGGGCGATCCCGGTCAGTTCTCGGAAGACTGTCTTTATCTGAACGTCTGGTCCCCCAAAGAGCGCGCCGGGGCGCTTCCGGTTATGGTCTGGCTGCACGGTGGTGGCTTTACCATTGGCGCGGGGGGGTTACCGCCCTATAGCGGTAAAGCGCTGGCTACGCGAGGCGTTGTTGTCGTGACGATCAACTACCGTCTCGGCCATCTCGGCTTTTTCGCCCATCCCGCGCTGGAGGGCGAGGAAGATCGCGTGGTGCATAATTTTGCATTGCTGGATCAGATCGCCGCGCTCGAATGGGTTAGGGACAATATCACCGCATTTGGTGGCGACCCCGCTAACGTGACCCTGTTTGGCGAATCCGCCGGTGCGCGCAGCGTGCTTTCTCTGCTGGCATCGCCCCTGGCGGCTGGCTTGTTCCATAAGGCTATTGTGCAAAGCGGGTACACCTTGCCGGACACGCCGCGCGAGCAGGCGCTGCAAAAAGGGGAGGCGCTGGCCGCCCATTTTGGCCTGGAGAAGGCGACTGCTGAGCAGCTGCGCGCCATTCCTCCCGAGGCGTTCTGGCCGTTAACCGCGCCGCTGAACGTCGCACCGGCGCCCATCGTCGGGGACTGCGTTCTGCCCGAAGCGATGCTGGACGTCTTTTTCGCTGCCCGCCAGCATCCCGTACCGGTGATGATTGGGTCGAACAGCGATGAGGCCAGCGTAATGGCGGTGTTTGGCATCGATCTCGCCGGGCAAATCCAGAAGCTCCGCCGGGAGCGGCGCTTCGGACTGGGGCTGATTAAGCTGCTCTACCCTGGCGTCAAAGGCGATGAAGAGCTGGGGAGGCAGGTGTGCCGCGACATGGCGTTCACCACGATGGGCTACGTCGTGATGCAGGCTCAGCAGCGCGTCGGCGGATTGTGCTGGCGCTACTGGTTTGACTATGTCGCGGAAGCGGAACATGCCACCTATATCAACGGTGCCTGGCACGGCAACGAGGTTCCCTACGTCTTTGATACGTTAGGTCAGGTAGAGCCTTCACGTCAGTACGTCAACGAACGGGATCTGCAGTTTGCTGCCCACGTGGCCGATTACTGGGTGAGCTTTGCGCGTGACGCTGGTCCTCGCGAGATCCTGCCCGGGCCGACGCACTGGCCCGCATGCCGAAAAGGGCGGGACGTTTTGTTACGCATTGGCGTGAATAAACATGCAGGTTTTCGGCTTGAAAACCGCTTTATGCGCGCCCGCATGAGCCTCTTCAAACGGGTGATGAAGCACCACGTCAGCCTCGATTAAGCAAACAGGCGCGAAACGCCGCCAGTCCGTTTTCCTCGCCTGGCGTTTCGCGCAGCACCAGCCGGTAGCTGGCGCCGGTTTTTATGCTGGTTTCATAAGGCCGCATCAGTCTCCCCGCGCGGACATCTTCGGCCACCAGCGTTTCGTCGGCAATGGCAACGCCCAGCCCCTGAATGGCGGCCGTGATGGCCAGATCCATCGTGTCGAAGTGTTGATTTTTGTGCATAGCAAAGCCCGGACCTTCCTGTTTCGTCAGCCACAGCGACCAGTCTGTCTTATCTCTTGTGGGGTGCAGGAACGTCAGCGATCCCAGCATTGCGCACGACCGCACCGGGCTTATCACCGGGGTGAGCGCCTCTTCGAACAGCAGGTCGCCTGCGCTCATGTGCGTCCCGAACACGATGGCCGCGTCGTAAGATTCGGTTTTGAAATTGACGTTGTGATCGGTAGTGGTGGTCAGGGCGATCTGCAGATCCGGCTGCTCACGCTCCACCTCCAGCAGGCGCGGCACCAGCCAGCGCATGGCGCAGGTGGGTGCCTTGAGCCGGATCACGGTCTGCTGGCTGCGGGCCTGGTCGGCCACGGTCAGCAATTGTTCAAAAGCAGACTGCAGCTCCGGAAGCAGGGCGCTGCCCTGCGAAGAGAGGCGCAGGCCGCGCGCGTGGCGTTCAAAAAGCGGAAAGCCAAACCACGCTTCAAGGGACGCGATCTTGCGGCTCACGGCCCCCTGCGTCAGGCAAAGTTCTGCGGCAGCATGGGTCAGATTCAGGTGACGCGCGGTGACTAAAAATGCGTCGATGGCATTGAGCGGGAGCGAACGGCGCGACATGGAAAACCCTCAGCTATGCATTTTTCTCATGGCTATTATGACAACAATTCGATTGTCCCGACAACAGAGATGTTGTTTGAATAGTTATGCAATGTCCATGAGAAGGGAAAGAGGATGACTTTACGAACGCCAGTGCAGACGCGCTCCAAACTGCCCGATGTGGGCACCACCATTTTTACCGTTATCGGCCAGCTCTCGGCGCAGCATAACGCGATTAACCTTTCTCAGGGCGCACCGAATTTTTCCTGCGACCCGAAGCTGATTGCGGGCGTCACCCGCGCAATGGAGTCGGGGCATAACCAGTATGCGGCGATGACCGGCCTGCAGCCGCTTAAAGAGCGCATTGCCGATAAAATTGCCACGCTTTACGGCACGCGCTATGACCCGGCCGGCGAGGTCCTGGTGACCGCCAGCGCCAGCGAAGGTCTCTATTCGGCGATTAGCGGGCTGGTGCACCCGGGTGATGAGGTGATTTACTTTGAGCCGTCATTTGACAGCTACGCGCCGATTGTCCGTCTGCAGGGTGCAACCCCAATTGCCATCAAGCTGACCGTGCCGGATTTTGCCGTCAACTGGGATGAGGTCCGTGCTGCTATCACCCCGCGCACGCGCATGATTATCATCAATACGCCGCACAACCCGAGCGGTCAGGTCTTTTCGGCCAACGACCTGCAGCAGCTGGCGGCGCTGACCCGCAATACCGACATCATTATTTTGTCTGACGAAGTGTATGAACACGTTGTGTTTGACGGTGAGCCGCACCACGGGATGGCCACGCACCCGCAGCTGGCGGAGCGTAGCGTGATTATTTCTTCTTTCGGAAAAACCTATCACGTCACCGGCTGGCGCGTGGGTTACTGTGTTGCACCGGCGGTGCTGATGGACGAGATTTGTAAAGTCCATCAATTTTTAATGTTCTCTGCCGATACGCCAATGCAGCACGCGTTTGCTGAACATATGGTCGACCCGCAAACCTGGCTGTCGCTGTCGGCGTTTTACCAGCGCAAGCGCGATCTGCTGCACAGTCTGCTGGCCGATTCTCCGTTTACGCTGCTGCCCAGCGCCGGATCGTTCTTCATGCTGGCGGACTACAGCCAGTTCAGCGACGAGCGCGACAGCGATCTGGTGAAACGGCTGATCGTTGAGTACGGTGTTGCCACCATTCCGCTGTCGGCGTTTTATGCGGACGGTACGGATAATAAATTGATTCGTCTCTCTTTTGCGAAAGATGAGGCGACGTTACGGGCAGGAGCTCAAGCCCTGTGTCGGGTTAAACCACGCTGAGATAGGCTCTGAGGAGTATGAGATGAAATTACGCGCGTTAGTTGTCGGCATGGGATTGCTGTGTACCTTTTCCTCCTTCGCGGCGTCCGAGCTGCGTTACGGTCTGGAAGCAGAATATCCGCCGTTTGAAAGCCGCAATGCGGCAGGCGAACTGGAAGGGTTTGACGTTGAGCTGGGGAATGCCATCTGCAAAGCGGCAGCGCTGAAGTGCAGCTGGGTGGAAACCTCGTTTGATGCGCTGATCCCGGGCCTGGTGGCGAAGAAATTCGACGCCATTAACTCGGCGATGAATATCACCGAGCAGCGCCGCAAGAGCATTGATTTTACCCAGCCTATCTACCGTATTCCGTCCCAGCTGGTGGGCAAGGCCGGTACGGCGGTAGAGGCGACGCCTGAAGGGCTGAAGGGGAAAACCATCGGCGTGCTGCAGGGCTCCATTCAGGAAACCTATGCCAAAGAGCACTGGGAAAAGCAGGGTGTCACCGTGGTGTCTTATAAAGATCAGAATATGGCCTGGGGCGATCTGCTGAATGGCCGTATCGACGCCTCGCTGGTCATGTCCGCGGCCGGGCAGGCAGGTTTCCTCAGCAAGCCGCAGGGGAAAGGGTTTGGCTTCATCGGCAAGCCGGTGTCTGACGACACTATCCTCGGCAGTGGGATCGGCTTTGGGTTGCGTAAAGGTGACGAGGCCACCAAAAAGCAGCTTGATGCCGCAATTGATAAAGTACGTGCCGACGGCACGATCGCCAAACTCGCTGATAAGTACTTCCCGGGTATCGATGTCAGCGTAAAATAACCGCCTCATTGGCCCCGGTGAACGATGTCGCGCCGGGGCATTTTTCTACACATTTTCCAGGCTTTCTTTACACCACTTTCGGGCCGTTCTGGTCGACAGAAAATATTTCTCACTTTGTTCATATAATCACCGGCCAACAATTGGATTCTTAACCATTTTTGTTTAGGCTGTGCGTTCTTTCTTGCCGTCATTTCGCCGAGCGCGGAACACATTCACACGACCATAAGGACGTTTTTCCAGGCATGAATCGCAGACGTTTTCTAAAAGGCTCGCTGGCAGTGGCAGCCCTGAGCGGCACATCCGGCCTTGCCTCCCTGTTTTCCAAAGCGGCATACGCCGCCGACTCTGACATTGCTGACGGCCAGAGCCGTCGTTTTGACTTCTCCGTACTGCAATCCATGGCGCATGACCTGGCAAAAACCCCGTGGGGTGGCGCGCCGCGCCCGCTGCCGGAGACGCTGGCCACCATGACCCCGCAGGCCTACAACGCCATCCGCTACGATGAAAAACAGTCTCTGTGGAACAACATTGAAGGGCGTCAGCTGGACGTGCAGTTCTTCCATATGGGAATGGGGTTCCGCCGTCGCGTGCGGATGTTCTCGCTGGACCAGTCGACCTCTATGGCGCGCGAGATCCACTTCCGTCCGGAGCTGTTCAGCTACGGTGAAACGGGTGTGGATACCAAACAGCTGGAAGGGCAAAGCGATCTCGGCTTTGCGGGCTTCCGCGCGTTTAAGGCGCCGGAGCTAGCGCGTCGCGATATCGTCTCCTTCCTGGGCGCGAGCTACTTCCGCGCGGTGGACGACACCTACCAGTACGGCCTTTCCGCCCGCGGCCTGGCGGTAGACACCTTCACCGACACGCCGGAAGAGTTCCCGGACTTTACCTCCTTCTGGTTTGAAACCGTCAAGCCAGGCGACACGACCTTTACCGTTTATACGCTGCTCGACAGCCCGAGCATCACGGGTGCCTATAAATTCGTGATCCACTGCGAGAAGAGCCAGGTGATCATGGAGGTGGAAAACCACCTCTACGCGCGTAAGGACATCAAGCAGCTCGGCATTGCGCCGATGACCAGCATGTTCAGCTGCGGTAATAACGAACGCCGCATGTGTGACACCATTCACCCGCAAATTCATGACTCCGACCGCCTGGCGATGTGGCGCGGCAACGGGGAGTGGATTTGTCGTCCGCTGAACAACCCGCAGAAGCTGCAGTTTAATGCCTATATGGACAAAAACCCGAAAGGGTTCGGTCTGCTGCAGCTCGATCGCGATTTCTCCCACTATCAGGACGTGATGGGGTGGTACAACAAGCGTCCAAGCCTGTGGGTGGAACCGCGTAACGACTGGGGGAAAGGCGCGGTTGGCCTGATGGAGATCCCGACCACCGGTGAAACGCTGGATAACGTGGTCTGCTTCTGGCAGCCGGAAAAAGCAGTCAAAGCGGGCGACGAGCTGGACTTCAAATATCGCCTCTACTGGAGCGCTATGCCGCCGGTGCGTTCTCCGCTGGCCAACGTCTTCGCCACCCGTACCGGCATGGGCGGGTTCCCGGAAGGCTGGGCGCCGGGCGAAAATTACCCGAAAGTGTGGGCCCGTCGCTTTGCGATAGATTTTGTCGGCGGCGATCTGAAGGCCGCTGCGCCAAAAGGCATCGAGCCGGTGATTACGCTCTCCAGCGGTGAAGCGAAGCAGGTGGAGATCCTCTACGTTGAGCCGTTTGACGGCTATCGCATTCTCTTTGACTGGTACCCGACGTCGGATTCGACGGAGCCGGTGGATATGCGTCTGTTCCTGCGCTGCCAGGGCGACGCCATCAGTGAAACCTGGCTGTACCAGTATTTCCCACCGGCGCCGGATAAACGTAACTACGTTGACGACAGGGTAATGCGTTAACGATCGATTCCCTCTCCCTCCGGGAGAGGGTTAGGGTGAGGGGCAATGACCGTAGTAAAATCCGAAATTATCCCGGTATCTGACGCTCTCGAGCTTCGCGCCGTCGAAGAGCGCTATACCGCCGACCTGCACAATCTCGTCGTCAAAAACAGAATCTTTCTGCAAACCGCCTTTGACTGGGCGCAGCACGTAGGCAGCGAAGAGGATACCCGCCGCAATGTGCAAAGTAACCAGATGCTGCACCAGCGCGGCTACGCCAAAATGTTTTTGATCTTCAAGGATGATGCGCTGGTTGGAGTACTGTCGTTCAACACGATTGAACCGACCAACAAGGCTGGGTACATCGGCTACTGGCTGGATGAAGCCCACCAGGGGCAGGGTATCCTCTCCCGGTCACTGCAGGCGTTTATGCGCTACTACGCTGAGCGCGGTCAAATCCGTCGTTTTGTGATCAAGTGTCGGGTGGCGAATCAGCACAGCAACAGCGTTGCGGTGCGCAACGGTTTTACGCTGGAAGGGTGCCTGCGGGAAGCGGAATACCTGAATGACCGCTTTGACGACGTGAATATCTACGGCAGGATTTATACCCTATAACGCACCCAGCAGCGGCGTACGGGTGATGCGCTGGTCGCCGTTAATCACTTTTTCGCCGCGCAGGTGAATGCTCTCGCCGGCAAATGCTTCAATAACCGCATCGCCGGTGATTTCAACCCGATGTTCGATCAGCACATCCCCGATGATGCGCGCGCGCCCCTGAATCACAACTTTATCATCCAGCATGATCGGCCCGCCGCGCAGCCAGGCCTGACCGCCAATCAGGACGTGATGCTTGATGACGCAGTTTCCCTCGACCACGGCATTCTCCGCAATCTGCGAGCTGTAGCGCACCGTTGGGATGGCATCTTCATCAAAGCCGGCAATCACGCGGGCGTTACCATAGACTTTTGCACAGTCGCACACCCACACGTTGTTGAGTTCGTTTCCCTCGAGGATCGCGTTGTCGAAGACTTCGGCCCGGTGTTCAACAAAGGCAAAATTAACCATCGCCTCGCCGTAGATTTGCGCCTGGTGCACAATCCTCGACTGGCTCACCGTTGCCTTATCGTAGATTTGCAGGATCTGTTCATGGTCCGGCGTCAGCCCTTTGGCAGCAATGACCACGCTGTGGTGCAGCACGCGCGCTTCGCCGTAGATATGACACTCGCCCCGCACGCAGGATTGCTGAATGGTGACGTTGTCACTTATTCGCGCCCCGTGGCTGACCTCTGCGCCGTCCAGCCAGCAGCTGTCACCGATACGGGCATCATGGCTCAGGACGCACGGCAGGGTAAGACGCGCGTTGCCGGACACGGTCGCTCCGGCGAACACCACGCTGTTTTCATCGTAGATCCAGCAGTGGCCGTCCTGCGCGAGGGCGCGCTCATCGTCAATCCAGCCGCCTCTCGTCCCGACAGTCACGTCGTTAAAGTCCGCCGTGGCGATAATCTGCCGCAGCGTAGCGGAGTGGGTGGTTTCGCCATTTTTCCATTGCCAGAGGCGGGTCTCGTCGCTAAGGCGATATTTGTTCATCTTTATTTCTCTGATAAGCGTCTTAACTAAACGTAGCAAATTTTTCGATTTTCGAGCGGCTGGCAACCAGACGGTAAACGCCTTAAAATAGCATCCAGGATGCACTTTCACTTTATGAGAACGCAGAAAAACAATGACTGTCGATGAGAATTACTTCACAGAGAAATATGGCTTAACCCGTACCCATTCAGAAGTGCTGTACAGCGCGGAGATTGTGAAGCCCGGTAAAACGCTGGATCTGGGCTGCGGCAACGGCCGTAACAGCCTCTATCTTGCAGCTAACGGCCACGATGTCACCGCGTGGGACAAGAACCCGATGAGCATCGATAATATCGAGCGCATTAAGGCGGAAGAAGGGATCGATAACCTCCACGCGGCGATTAAAGATCTCAACAACCTGAGTTTTGACGGCGAGTATGATTTTATTCTCTCCACCGTGGTGCTGATGTTCCTCGAGGCAAAAACCATCCCGGGTCTTATCGCCAACATGCAGCGCTGTACGAAGCCGGGCGGTTACAATCTGATCGTTGCCGCCATGGATACGTCAGACTACCCCTGCACGGTCGGCTTCCCGTTTGCGTTCATGAGCGGCGAGCTGAGCAACTACTACGAAGGTTGGGAGTTGCTCAAATACAACGAAGACGTTGGCGAACTGCACCGCACCGATGAACACGGCAACCGCATCAGGCTGCGCTTTGCCACGATGCTGGCACGCAAGCCCGCTTAACGGGCGGCCAGCAGGCAGATCTGCAGGGCCGTGTTGTAAGACGCCTCGAACGAGGAGAGCGGCAGGAATTCAAACTTCGAGTGGAAGTTATGCGCCCCGGTGAAGAAGTTCGGGGTGAGTAGGCCTTTTGCCGATAGCGCCGCGCCGTCGGTGCCGCCGCGCATCGGCGTCGGTTTCGGCGTGATGCCGAGCGATTCCATCGCCTCGAACATCAGATCGATAGCGCGCCGGTCTTCACCAATCGCATTGCTGATATTGCTGTAGGTATCTTCAATGCGATAGTCCACTCTGGCCGTCGGATATTGGGCGGCAATCAGTGCGGCCACGTCGGCAATCTGCTGCTTGCGCGCGGCAAAGCTCTCCTTGTCAAAGTCGCGGATATTGGCCTTAAGAACGGCCTCGTTCTGTCCGGCCTGAATGCCGTTAAACCAGATATAGCCTTCACGTCCCTCGGTGCACTCCGGCGTTTGCTGGCGGTCAAAATGGCTGATGTAATCAGTCGCCATCAGCAGGGGATTCACCAGCACGCCTTTGGCGGACATCGGGTGCGCCGTCACGCCGGTAAAGCGGATCTCCGCGGCTGCCGCATTAAAATTCTCGTAAACAATTTCACCCAGCTCGCAGCAGTCGATGGTCCAGGCAAAGTCGACGTCGAAGCGCTTAAGATCAAGCGCCTTGGCACCGTTCAGGCCGATCTCTTCGTCAGGCACAAACGCCACGACGATATCCCCATGCCGATGCTCGGCCGTGAGGTTTTCCAGCACCGTCATGACCACCGTGACCGCCGATTTATTATCCGCGCCCAATACGCTGGTTCCGTCGCTGAAAATAATCTCCTCATTCGGATAAGCCAGAATTTCAGGGTGCTCGTTAACCCGCAGCCAGATGTCTTTCTCTTTATTCAGACAGAGATCTTCACCGGTAAACGTTAATATTTGTGGATGAATATCCGGTGAAAGTCCCACGTCGACGGTATCAATATGGGTAATAAAGCCGATGCGCGGCGCACCGGGCACGTTGCCTTTTTTTACCGCCGTCACCGTGGCGAATTCATCAATCACAATGTCGTCTAACCCCAGCTGTGCCAGCTCCTGCGCCAGCTCGCGCGCCATGTCATGCTGGCCCGGCGTTGAGGGAAGGATTTTGACTTTGGGATCGCTCTGGCTGGTGATAGCGAGATAGCGGAAAAAACGGTGCGTTAATTGTCTGGAAAGCGGCGAGCCCATAGTGATTTATTCCTTATTTATTTTTCAGGTGTTTGCCACATCACTTTAATGTTATTTATGAAATGGCAAAAGAATTAATTAGCCGTCGAATTAAAAAGACAGGAATAAATGATGACAAGCAAACTCACAACTTTCACATTGGCGCTCGCGGCACTCACGGTCAGTTCCGCTGTCGCTGCGAAAACGCTGGTGTATTGCTCCGAAGGATCGCCGGAAAACTTTAACCCTCAGCTATACACCTCGGGAACCAGCGTCGACGCCAGCGCCGTGCCGGTCTATAACCGTCTGGTCGATTTCAAGCCTGGCACCACGGAGCTGGTGCCAAGCCTTGCGGAGCGCTGGGAGGTGAGCGACGACGGCAAGGTCTACACCTTCTTTCTGCGTAAGGGCGTTAAGTTCCAGAGCAATAAATCCTTCACGCCAACCCGCGACTTTAACGCCGACGACGTGATCTTCTCGTTTATGCGGCAGAAAGACGTGAATCATCCCTACCACAACGTCTCTAACGGCAGCTACTCCAACTTTGAAAGTCTGGAGTTTGGCAGCCTGATAACGAGCATTGATAAAGTTGATGACCACACCGTGCGCTTTACCCTGGCGCACCCGGAAGCGCCGTTTGTCGCCGATCTGGCATGGTATTTTGCCTCGATCCTGTCCGCGGAATATGCCGACGCGATGCTCAAAGCGGGCACGCCGGAGAAGGTGGATATGGAGCCTATAGGCACCGGGCCGTTTAAGCTGGCGCAGTATCAGAAGGATTCGCGGATCCTGTTTACGGCGTTTGCCGACTACTGGCAGGGGAAATCGAAGCTGGATCGGCTGGTGTTTAGCATCACACCGGATGCCTCCGTGCGGTTTGCCAAAATTGAGAAGAACGAATGTCAGGTGATGCCGTTCCCGAACCCGGCGGATCTGCCGCGCATGAAGGCGAACAAAGACATCAACCTGATGAGCAAAGCCGGGCTGAATACCGGTTTTCTGGCTTTCAATACCCAAAAGCCGCCGCTGGATAACGTGAAGGTCCGTCAGGCGCTGGCGATGGCCATCAATAAACCAGCCATTATTGATGCGGTGTTCCACGGTACCGGCACCGCTGCGAAGAACCTGCTGCCGCCGGGCGTATGGAGCGCAGACAGCGAGCTTAAGGATTACGACTACGACCCTGAAAAAGCCAAAGCGCTGCTGAAAGAGGCCGGTTTCGCCAGCGGCGTGAACGTCGACCTGTGGGCGATGCCGGTGCAGCGTCCCTATAACCCGAATGCGAAACGCATGGCTGAGATGATTCAGGCGGACTGGGCGAAAATAGGCGTGCAGACCAAAATCGTTACCTATGAGTGGGGCGAATACCTTAAGCGTGTGAAGGGCGGTGAACATCAGGCCGCGCTGATGGGCTGGACGACGGCAACGGGTGATCCGGACAACTTCTTCGGCCCGCTATTTACCTGCACCTCGGCAAACGGTGGGTCAAATTCGGCGAAATGGTGCTATAAGCCCTTTGATAAAATTATTGCGGAAGCAAAATCAACGACCGATCGCGATAAGCGCGTGGCGCTGTATAAAGAGGCGCAGCAGATGATGCATGACCAGATGCCCGCGGTGATGATTGCGCATTCAACCATTTTCGAACCGGTGCGCAAGGAGGTGACGGGCTATGAAATTGACCCGTTTGGCAAACATCTGTTCTGGCAACTGGATATAAATCAGTAATTTTTCACTGCCCGGCACGCTTCCGGGCAGTCTTTTCGCAATTTGTGCTCTCCGCATCATTTTTTGTCACAACAAACCCGCCGGTCTTTTGCTATAACTTCAAATGCATACTTGCAGATAACATGGAAAACTATCATGCGTACTCAAACTTTTTTTAAAGTTGCAGTGCTTACTGGTCTGTTGGCGTTAGCGGGCTGTTCTTCAAAAGTCGCGGCTCCCGAACAATATTCTGGCTTTTTAAAAGACTATTCAGGATTGCAGCAGACAACGTCTGCGACGGGTAAACCAACGCTGCGTTGGGTTGATCCTTCCTATAACGAAGCTAATTACGACAGTATTCTCTGGACACCGATTACGTATTATCCAACGCCAAAACCAACCACGCAAATTGGGCAAAAAACGCTTGATGAGCTGTTGAACTACACCAATACCAAAATGAAAACGGCGATTGGCACGCGTAAGCCGATTGTGACCACGCCGGGTAAACATAGCCTGATTTTCCGCGGCGCGATTACCGGGGTGAGTTCGCAGAAAGAAGGTCTGCAGTTCTATGAAGTGGTGCCGGTCGCGCTGGTGGTAGCAGGTACGCAGATGGCAACCGGGCATCGCACCATGGATACGCATCTCTTCTTTGAAGGCGAACTGATCGATGCGGCTACCAACAAACCGGTCATGAAGGTGGTGCGCAAAGGCGAAGGTAAAGATCTGAACAACGAAAGTACGCCGATGACCTTTGCAACCCTGAAGCAGGTTGTTGATGACATGGCGACGGACGCCACCATGTTTGATGTGAAAAAGACCGCGAAATAAAATAAAAAGGCCTGCGTAATGCAGGCCTTTTTATTTACGCCATTCGTATGCGTCTGAACCAGGTTTCTGGTTTGGTAAACATCACCATATTTCCCCCCAGAATCAGCAATAACCCCACTATACCATTGATATGCCAGACGTAGCCTTCATACACCGTAGAGATGGACAGCGCCACCAGCGGGAAGAGCAGCGTACTGTAGGCCGCTTTGCCCGGACCGATACGTCCCACCAGCGTGAAGTAGGCGCCAAAGGCAATCACCGAACCAAATACAGCCAGATAGAGCAGCGCGCCAATGTAGCTGATGGTCCACTCTGGCGCGAAGCTATCGCCTATGAACAGCGCAATGCAGCCCATCACCAGCGTGCCATAGAGCATCGCCCAGGCGTTGGTGGTCATGGTTTCCAGGCCTCTGCGCTGATGGCGCATGCTGATCATATTGCCCAGCGAGAAGCCGTAGGTGCCGAGCGCGGAGAGGCCAATCCCGGTCAGGAGCGACGCGCTCCAGCCGCTGGCAAGCAGATCGTCCCAGAAGAGGGTGACGATCCCGATCAGGCCCAGTGCCGCCGCCGTCCAAAAACGCGCGGGCGGGCGCTGCCCGAAGAAGATAAAGCTGTTGATGGCGTTATAGAGCACGGCCATGGAGAAGATCACCGACTCCAGCCCAGTATTAATGTGCGAGGCTGCGGTGTAAAAACACCAGAAGTTAAAGCAGAAAACGCAGCATCCCTGAAGCAGGCAAAAAAGGTGATCTCGCAGCGCCAGCTTGCGCAGGCGGCGCAGGGCGATTAACACCGCCATCATCGTGAGGCTGGCGACGGCGAAGCGCCAGAAAATCGACACCGGCGCCGCTACGGGACCCTGCTGCAGGAAAATCGCAATCCAGGTGGTTCCCCAGATGACCACCACCAGTCCGTATAATATAGCGTTCATACTTTTTCTCTTCTCAAATCACGGAAGCCCGCAGTATGGCGCTGAAATTCGCGACGGGCTTTCACCGGGTTGCGGGTGACTTGCAAAATCTTGCGCTTTTTTCTTCCGGCGGGACTGGCAACGGGGGGCAACTCTTCTTAGACTGATATTCCCATCAATTATGCGCTAACGGTTATGTCTCACGCTTACGATACCTTTGAAACGCTTTGCCAACAGAATGCAGTTCTGCGGGAAACCGTCTCGCTGAATTCGGGTATTCAGCTGGCAGCATGGTACAACAAGCACGATACGATAACGGTAAAAAGTAACCATCATACCCTCAGCCTGTACGTGGCGGACGGTTACGAAAGCTATCAAAAAACGCCGGGCGGCTGGAAGAACGGCGGGGGACCGGACCGTTTCTGTCTGATGCCCAAAGAGAGCGAATCGACGTGGGATATCCGCGATGACCTGTCGTTTGTGCATCTCTACTGCACCGACGAACACCTGCGCGACGTGGGGGAAAAGATTTGGGACAAGCGTCCGCTTTCGCTGACCCTTGACGAGCGCATTTTTGGTAGCGATCCGAAGATCACCGCGCTGTATCGGCAGTTTTTGCTCGGCTGCGACTGGCAGCAGCACGCCAACCAGCTCACCCTGAGCACGGCCTCTACGCTGCTGCTGACCCATCTGCTGCAAAACTACTCTAACGTGCAGTGGAAGCTGCCGGTCGTCACCGGAGGGCTATCGCCATTCGTGCTGCGCAACGTGCTGGCCTTTATTGAAGAGAACCTGGGCCAGCCCTTGACGCTGGCCGAGCTGGCGGCGCAGGCCGCGCTCAGCGAATACCACTTTGCCCGCATGTTCCGCCAGTCGACGGGGCTGGCGCCGCATCAGTACGTGATGCAGAGGCGAATGGATAAAGCTAAGGCTCTCGTTCAGCATACGACGACGCCGCTGACTGACATCGCCCTTGCCTGCGGGTTCAACTCCGCCAGCCACTTCAGCAACCGCTTTCGCAGCGCGACGGGCATGACGCCTTCGCAGCTACGTGCGGCGAGCGCGTGAAAACAGGGCGTAGCACATCCCGCCCAGCACCAGTCCCCAGAATGCCGAACCGATGCCCAGGATTGTCACGCCGCTTGCGGTCATCAGAAACGTGACGATAGCCGCGTCGCGCTCCGCTTCGTTACTCAGCGCCTGATATAAACTCCCGCTGATGGTGCCCAGCAGCGCCAGACCGGCCAGCGTCTGGATCCAGCTGAGCGGCAGTGCGGCCATCAGCCCGGTAATGGAGCCACCGAAAATTCCCGCCAGCAGGTAAAATCCTCCCGCTGCGATGGCCGCCAGCCAGCGTTTACCCGCATCCGGGTGTGCATCCGGGCTTTGACAAATGGCGGCGGTTATAGCCGCAATGCAGATGGAAAAGACGCCAAACGGAGAAAACAGCAGCGCCAGCCCTCCCGTGACGATGATGAGCGGTGAGACCGCCAGCGGGTAACCGGAGGCTTTCATCGTGGCGAACCCCGGCGCGTTTTGCGAAGCCATGGTCACGAGGAAGAAGGGCAAGCCAATACTCACCAGGCTGGTGAAGGTGAAGGCGGGTGCAATAAATTCGGGCATTACCAGAGAAAGGGTGAGTTTATCCGTGACAACGTCACCTGCCGCCCATGCCACAATCCCGCCCACCAGCAGCGTGACCACGATGGCATAGCGCGGCGACAGCGCTTTTGCGATTAGCCAAGCCGCAATCATGCTGCCGCACAGCAGAAAGTGCCCCTCAAGATGCGCAAACGCGTGGAGGCCAAACTGCAGCAATACCCCTGCCAGCATGGCGGCAGCAAGCGAATGAGGGATCAGCTTCATCAGACGGGCGAAAAGCCCGGTAATGCCGCAGAGCAAAATAAGCGCGTTAGCAAAGATAAACACGCCGATGGTTTCTGCCAGCGTGACGCCGTGCAGGCTGGAGGCGAGCAGCGCCGCGCCGGGCGTCGACCAGGCGGTCAGTACGGGCGCTTTGTACCACCAGGAAAGCGCCAGCGTGCTGACCCCCATCCCAATTCCCAGCGCGGTCATCCAGCCCGCAATCTGCTGTGCGCTGGCGCCTGCCGCGGCGGCGGCCTGCCAGATGATGGCGGCCGAGCTGGCGTAACCAACCAGAACGGCGACAAATCCAGCCAGTGCGACCGGAATAAAGTGAGAGGAAGGGCGCATGAAAACTCCATTGTGCGTTATAACGTCCGGAGTAAGGTAGCACTGTGCGCTATAGCGTACAAGTGGTATGCTGATCGTCACCAGGAGGGAACATGGATATCACACTACACCTTGCAACAACGCTGAAAACGCTGCGCCAGGCGCGCGGCTGGAGTTTGTCGAAGCTCGCGGACGAGACCGGCGTGTCAAAAGCCATGCTCGGTCAAATCGAGCGCAATGAATCCAGCCCGACGGTGTCGACGCTGTGGAAAATTGCCACCGGGCTGAACGTGCCGTTTTCCACGTTCATCACCCCAGAGGCGGACCGGCAGGCGGTATTTGACCCCCAGCAGCAGGCGATGGTCGTCAAGCCGCTCTTTCCGTGGGACGAGACGCTCGGGTTTGATTATTTCTCCATCACGCTGGCACCCGGCGCGCTGAGCGAATCCACGCCGCATGAGGCCGGAGTAATTGAACATGTCGTCGTAATAAGCGGCGAGCTGGAGATGAAGCTTGGCGGCAAATGGCAGATGATTTCTGCCGATTCGGGCATCCGTTTTGCCGGTGATAAACCCCACGCCTACCGCAACAGCAGCGACCGGACGGTGCATTTTCACTCCCTGATTCATTATCCCCGCTGACGCTGCGCAAAACTGTTTCGCTGACGCATACTTCTGACTACAATAGCCGCCATTTTGACCATAACGGATAACGACGAAGTATGCGCCTGCAATCCCATCATCTTGAACTTTTAAGCCCGGCCCGCGACGCCGCCATTGCCCGTGAAGCGATCCTTCATGGCGCAGATGCCGTCTACATTGGTGGCCCAGGCTTCGGTGCCCGCCATAACGCCAGCAACAGCCTGAGCGATATTGCTGAACTGGTGCCGTTCGCCCACCGTTTCGGGGCGAAAGTGTTCGTGACCCTGAACACCATTCTTCATGATGATGAGCTGGAGCCTGCGCAACGTCTGATTACCGATCTCTACCAGGCCGGGGTGGATGCCCTGATTGTTCAGGATATGGGTGTGCTGGAGCTGGATATTCCTCCCATTGAACTGCATGCCAGTACCCAGTGTGATATCCGCACGGTAGAGAAGGCGAAGTTTCTCTCTGACGTCGGCTTTTCGCAGATCGTTCTGGCGCGTGAGCTGAACCTGAATCAGATCCGCGATATTCACCAGGCGACAGACGCGACGATTGAATTCTTTATCCACGGCGCGCTGTGCGTCGCCTATTCCGGTCAGTGCAATATTTCCCACGCGCAGACGGGCCGCAGCGCCAACCGCGGCGACTGTTCTCAGGCCTGCCGTCTGCCGTATACCCTGAAAGACGATCAGGGCCGCGTCGTGGCGTTCGAAAAGCACCTGCTCTCCATGAAGGATAACGATCAGACGGCCAACCTGGGCGCGCTGATCGACGCGGGCGTGCGTTCCTTCAAGATTGAAGGGCGCTACAAAGATATGAGCTACGTGAAGAACATCACCGCGCACTATCGCCAGATGCTGGACGCCATCATTGAAGATCGCGGCGACCTGGCACGCGCGTCGGCCGGGCGCACCGAACATTTCTTTATTCCGTCTACGGACAAAACGTTCCACCGCGGCAGCACGGACTATTTTGTGAATGCCCGTAAAGGGGATGTCGGCGCGTTTGACTCACCGAAGTTTATCGGTTTACCGGTGGGTGAAGTGCTGAAAGTGGCGAAAGATCATCTTGATGTCCAGGTGACGGAACCGCTGGCGAACGGCGATGGCCTTAACGTGATGATTAAGCGTGAGGTCGTGGGCTTCCGGGCTAATACGGTCGAGAAAACCGGCGAGAACCGCTACCGCGTCTGGCCGAATGAGATGCCGGCCGATCTCTACAAGGCGCGGCCGAACGCGGCGCTTAACCGTAACCTCGATCATAACTGGCAGCAGGCGCTGCTGAAAACCTCCAGCGAACGTCGTATCGCTGTGGACATTGAGCTGGGCGGTTGGGAAGAGCAGCTGATTCTGACCATGACCTGTGAAGACGGCATCAGCGTAACGCATACGCTCGATGGCCTTTTCGAGGTGGCAAACAACGCGGAAAAAGCGCTCAACAGCCTGAAGGATGGGGTGGCGAAGCTTGGCCAGACGATTTACTACGCCCGTAACGTTGAGGTCAGTCTGCCGGATGCCCTGTTCGTGCCGAACAGCCTGCTTAACCAGTTCCGTCGTGAAACGGCAGAGATGCTGGATGCCGCGCGCCTGGCGCAGTATCCGCGCGCTAGCCGTAAAGCGGAAGCCGTACCTGCACCCGTATACCCGGAGACACATTTATCCTTCCTGGCCAACGTCTATAACCATAAAGCGCGTGAATTCTATCATCGCCACGGCGTGCAGCTGATCGACGCGGCTTATGAAGCGCATGAAGAGAAGGGCGATGTGCCGGTGATGATCACCAAGCACTGCCTGCGCTTTGCGTTTAACCTTTGCCCTAAGCAGGCGAAAGGGAATATTAAGAGCTGGAAGGCAACCCCCATGCAGCTTGTAAACGGTGATGAAGTTCTTACTCTCAAGTTCGACTGCCGTCCTTGCGAAATGCATGTGATTGGTAAGATGAAAAACCACATCTTCAAAATGCCGCAGCCGGGCAGTATTGTGGCGTCCGTCAGTCCGGACGATCTGATGAAAACTCTGCCTAAACGCAAGGGCAGTTAATTACCGAACGTGCGTATTAGGTTTGCGCGATTTCTGCCACAGGTGGTGTTCGCGCAAACCCTCCGCCGACTCTTCCGCAGCGCTTCGTAACTCATCGCTGTCGGCTTCATGACGAAGCTGATGCGCCACATTCTTGACCCATAAATATTCGTGTCCTTTGTGCCCGGCCATAAGCTGGCCTGAAAAGAGTGCACAGATAAGCATGACGAGAGATAAGCCTTTTTTAATCATGAGATAGCCGCCGAATGACATTGCGGGGTAATCATGCCGATTATTTTTTAGTGTTATTATTTAATAATTCAAACTCGTGAAAAGAGATTGTCAAATAATGTGTGCCCGGAAAATTGTCCAGGACATTTCCTAAAAAGTTATGAATGTTTGTAAAGTGCCATTTCTGGTCCATAATCGGATATTTGCATTAAGGATAAATCTTATATAATAGTTAATCTCTGGCTAAGGAACGGGTCATTAATAAATGAAAAAAATAATTGCGCTTGCGCTTCTGGCGGTTGCTGTTGGGGCCGTTGCAGGGATTCGTTATGCTGGTGATAACAAACCAGAATATATACAATCAGCAGAAATTCGCGTTGGTTCCTATTTGACCAGCGATTATGGAGCCGTTACCTGTAACAGTAAAAAAATTAACGATGTGCGTTGGGAATTAGACTGCACCCAGCAGACGATAGGAAAAACATTCCAGTTTGCGGCGTACCCCTCTGATAAAGCACCTTATGGAGTGGCGCGGTCATTTTATCTTGAAGCCATAAATGATGACGCAAAACAGAGCGCTGAACAGGGCCTTATGCGTTATTTACAGATCAATACTCATGCAGGTTAATAAGACTGTTTAACCTTCGTTAAGACAACGGGTGTTAGGTTGTATGGGATCCGCAGCCCGGCCATGGAGTGTCGGGACGTAGAGACCAAAATACAAATCTATCCATGCAAGCATTTACCGCCATTTTTGGCGGTTTTTTTTTGCGCAGTGTTTACCGTCGTTTTATGACAGCAGTCGATAGTGCGACTGTACCAGACCCGAAGGGAAGCTGCGGCTGGATACCAGCGTCAAATCGATATCCTCTGGCAGGGCGCCAAACAGCGATTTTCCCGAACCGAGCAGGACAGGAACGGTCGTGATCACCATATCGGCCACCAGTCCTTCTCGCAGGAACGACTGTATCACCTGCCCACCATCGAGATAGACGCGATGGACGTTCTGCAACGCCAGGTAGTCGAGCACCTCTTTAGGCGTGTGCCCTGAAAATTGTACTTTTCCCTTCAGCGCGTCGGGCACGGGCGTGTCGGCCAGCTGTCTGGAGAGCACCAGCACGGGCCGGTCATAAGGCCATGCGTCAAAGACCAGCACTTTCTCATAGCTGCCTCTGCCCATCACTATCCAGTCTTTGTCCGCGATGAACGCCGCATAGCCATGATCTTCAGTCGGATCATCGCGCTGCAGGAGCCAGTCGATATCATCATTGTGTCGGGCGATGTAACCATCAAGACTGGTTGCGATAAAAACGTGTGTGGTGACCATAAGGTTCTCCGTATTCCTGCGAAACCAAAAGACTGACGCCTCAGCGGGCTGTAGCGGAATGAGAAAATTGTTTGCGGTACTGGGCCGGGGAAATCGCGAACTGCTGGCGAAAGTGATGACGCAGCGTCGATGCCTGGCCAAACCCGGTCTGTTCCGCGATGCTGTCGATACTTAAACGACTGCTTTCCAGATAATCTTTCGCCCGCAGCAGGCGCTCATTGAGTAACCAGCGGGCAGGCGTCGTTCCTGTTGCCGCCTCGAAGCGACGAAGAAACGTGCGCTGACTCATACCGACACGACGCGCCAGCGAGTCGACGCTGTGCGGCTCGGTAAGATGCGTGTGCAGAAAATCAAACAGCTGGCCGAGGCGCTGGCTTTCCCGCAGCTGTGCCACCGGGCGGCTCAGCTGTTGCGGCTGAGAGCCATCCCGGTGTGGGGGAATGACCAGCCGCCGCGCCACGCTGTTAGCGGTTTCCATTCCATAATCCCTTCGTACAACGTGAAGGCAGAGATCGATCCCCGCCGCGCTGCCTGCAGAAGTCAGGATATCGCCTTCGTCCTGGTAGAGCACATCCTCAACAACGTCGATGTCAGGGTAGCGGGCTTTAAGCGTCTCAATGTAGCGCCAGTGCGTCGTGGCTTTGCGCCCGTTGAGCAGCCCCGTAGCGGCCAGCACAAATACGCCCGAACAGATGGACAGCAGCTGGCATCCTCGCGCGCTGGCCTGACGTAATGCGTTGCAGAGCGCGTCCGGAACCGGCGAGTCCAGCCCACGCCAGCCGGGAACCACAATCAGGTCCGCAGACGCAAGCAGGCTTAAATCCCCATCGGTGACGATACGGATCCCGCCTGTTGCCCGAAGTTCACCGCTATCCACGCTCGCCACCGCAAAACGATACCATTCATCGCCCAGCTCGGGACGTGGCAGACCGAAGATCTCCACCGCTACGCCAAACTCAAAGGTACACAGGCCGTCATAGGCCAGCACCACCACTTGTGGGCGGGCAATTTGTCTTAAGTTTGTCATCTTTTTGCTGTTTTCTGGCATAAGCGAGCGCATTCACGTGCTGAATTTCTGGATAGAGTAGTGTTAACACAAACGCCAAAGATGAGGAAGGATCATGAGCTATGTTACTGAATTTCCGGCTGCCGAGCCGCAGGAAGCCGTCACCCATTTTCTGCGTCGCCTGAGCGTAGAAACCGACTGCGCCGATGTGCATCACGCCATCGCCAATAATGAGCAGGACTTTGTTTTGCTGCACGTGGTGGGGAGCCCGGAGCAGTTTGCCCGTCGCCATGTGCCGGGCGCTCTGCATATGCCGTGGAGCCAGATGACCGCTGAGCGCATGGCCCAATGGCCTGAAGGGACGCTGTTCGTCGTCTACTGCGCGGGGCCGCACTGTAACGGCGCGGACAGAGCCGCGCTGAAGCTGGCGCGTCTCGGGCTGCCGGTCAAAATCATGCTCGGTGGGGTCACCGGCTGGGAAGATGAACGCTACGCGTTTGCCAGCAGCGAAACCACTGCCGCGCTGTGAAGATGAATTTTTTTCAACACCCGTGAAATTTTCTCGTTTGCCGGCACCGGGGAGGTATGACATTGTTTTTGGACATTTAGACATCCAGAAGTCTAAAAGTTCATATGATGAATTATCACTGCGGGCAATTATCGCCGGCAGACAGAGGAGATTTCCATGCAACGACACCACGCACCGTACCGCGCCGACGTAGTCGGCAGTTTTTTACGTCCGGATGCCATCAAGCAGGCTCGCCTGCAATTTGCCAGCGGCGAGATTGACGCGAGACAGCTTCGCGCGGTGGAGGACGAAGCCATTCGCCACGTCGTTGAGCAGCAGTGCGCGTGCGGCCTGCATGTCGTGACCGACGGTGAGTTTCGCCGTGCCTGGTGGCACTTCGACTTCTTCGACGGTCTGCAGGGCGTTGAGCGTTACGATTCCCAGCAGGGCATCCAGTTTAACGGCGTGCAAACCAAAGCCCACGGCGTGCGCGTCACCGGCAAACTGGGCTTTGGCGAGCACCCGATGCTGGACGATTTCCGCTATCTGAAAAGCATCAGCGGTAACGCCCAGCCAAAAATGACCATTCCCAGCCCGAGCGTGCTGCATTTCCGCGGCGGTCGCAAAGACATTGATGCGACGGTGTATCCGGACCTGAACGTCTATTTCGACGATCTGGCGACCACCTGGCGCGACGCGATTCGCGCATTCTATGATGCAGGCTGCCGTTACCTGCAGCTGGACGATACCGTATGGGCCTACCTCTGTTCGGACGATCAGCGTCGTCAGATCCGCGAGCGCGGCGACGATGCCGATGAGCTTGCACGTATCTATGCCCGCGTCCTGAACAAGGCGCTGGAGGGCAAGCCGGACGATCTGACCATCGGGCTGCACGTCTGCCGCGGTAACTTCCGCTCCACCTGGATTTCCGAAGGCGGCTACGAGCCGGTGGCGGAAGTGCTTTTCGGAACGGTCAACGTTGATGCCTTCTTCCTGGAATACGATAACGACCGCAGCGGGGATTTCGCGCCGTTGCGCTTTGTTCGCCCGGGCAAGCAGCAGGTGGTGCTGGGTCTTATCACCACGAAAAACGGCGAGCTGGAGAACCCGGAGGGAATCAAAGCCCGTCTGGAAGAAGCGGCGAAATACGTGGCGAAAGAGCAAATTTGCCTCAGCCCGCAGTGCGGCTTTGCCTCTACCGAAGAGGGCAACAGCCTGAGCGAAACCCAGCAGTGGGACAAAGTCCGTCTGGTCACGCAGATCGCCAGCGAAGTCTGGTAAAACCTTCCTCCTCAGCGCTGCATTATAAAAGTGCAGCGCTGTGCCATTCTGAGACGTTCTCTTTACATCCTGCGCTCTCCTCCCGGAAATAGCGCTATCTCCATTCTGGCATTCTTTTTGCTCCTGCTTCGCTGACACATTTATTTCCGCGTCCACGCCGTAACGGACGTTTTCGCACAGCGTTCTTTTTCAGGAGTGAAAATATGCACCGTCGTACCTTATTAAAAGCCTTTGCGTTATCCGCGTCCGTCGTGGCGATGGGAATGAGTTTTGGCGTGCAGGCGGCCGATACCATCAAAGTGGGGATCATGCATTCTCTCTCCGGCACGATGGCCATTTCCGAGACCCCGCTTAAAGATGTCGCCCTGATGACCATCGATGAGATCAACGCCAAAGGCGGCGTGCTGGGCAAGAAACTGGAGCCGGTAGTGGTGGATCCGGCCTCAAACTGGCCGCTGTTTGCCGAGAAGGCGCGCCAGCTGCTGAGCCAGGATAAAGTGGCGGTGGTATTCGGCTGCTGGACCTCGGTTTCGCGCAAATCCGTACTGCCGGTCTTTGAGGAGCTGAACGGCCTGCTGTTCTATCCGGTGCAGTATGAAGGCGAGGAAATGTCGCCAAACGTCTTCTATACCGGCGCGGCGCCGAACCAGCAGGCCATCCCGGCGGTTGAATATCTGATGAGCGAAGACGGCGGCGCGGCGAAACGCTTCTTCCTGCTGGGCACGGACTACGTTTATCCGCGCACCACCAACAAGATCCTGCGCGCGTTCCTGCATTCGAAAGGGGTGGAGGATAAGGATATCGAAGAGGTTTACACCCCGTTTGGCCACAGCGACTACCAGACCATCGTTGCCAACATCAAAAAATTCTCAGCGGGCGGCAAAACCGCCGTGGTGTCGACCATCAACGGCGACTCCAACGTGCCGTTCTACAAAGAGCTGGCTAACCAGGGTCTGAAGGCGACCGACGTGCCGGTGGTGGCGTTCTCCGTCGGCGAAGAAGAGCTGCGCGGGATCGACACCAAACCGCTGGTGGGTAACCTGGCGGCCTGGAACTACTTTGAGTCCGTCGATAACCCGACTAACCAGGCGTTCGTGGCGGATTACAAAGCCTATGCGAAGGCGCACAAGCTGCCGAACGCCGACACCGTAGTCACCAACGACCCGATGGAGGCGACCTACGTGGGCATTCACATGTGGGCGCAGGCGGTGGAAAAAGCCGGTACTACCGATGTGGACAAAGTGCGTGCGGCGATGGCCGGCCAGTCCTTTAAGGCGCCATCAGGCTTTACGCTCACTATGGATGCCACCAACCATCATCTGCATAAGCCGGTCATGATCGGTGAAATCGAAGGTAACGGCCAGTTCAACGTGGTGTGGCAGACGGAGCAGCCGGTACGCGCCCAGCCGTGGAGCCCGTTCATCGCCGGGAATGACAAAAAGCCCGACCAGCCGATGAAAACCGCCAGCAACTAAGCCATCACCGCAGGGAGAAACGTCATGAACGCCATGCGCCTGTTCATCGCTCTTGTATGGCTTTCCGGACTGCTGCCAGGGATGGTGCAGGCATCGGATGCCGATCTTTTTGTTGCCGCCAGCCGCAGCCAGCAGGCGGATTTGTTGACGCAGTGGGCCGCCGCGCCGGATGCCGCCAGGCTTCCGCTGCTTCAGTCCCTGCAGAAGGAAAATCTGTATGCCGACAGTCAAAAGCACGCCTTTGCGCAGCGTAACGGGCAAATGGTGTCGCTTGGGGACGCCCGTGCGGCAGAAGGGCCAACCAAAGCCGTTCGTCTGACGAACCGGCTGCGCGTGCTGGCTGCGACCGCCATCGCCACCCATCAGCTGGTGAGTGACAGTGTCACCGAGCGGCGGGCGGCTGCGCGTCAGCTGCAGCGCGATGCCCAGCCCGGTATGCTCGCTTTTCTGGAAAAACGTGTGAACGATGAAACGGACGCCGTGGCGCGTCAGGCGCTGCTGCTGGCGGTCGCGAACCTCCAGCTGGCAAGCCCGCAGGCAGAAGTGCGCCGCAAGGCCGTCGAACTATTAGGTCAGTCCGACGATCCGGACGTACAGTCCAGGCTCACTCCGTTTACCCAGCCAGACACTGAGCCAAATAGCGGCGTGCGCGCGGCCGCAGAAGAGAGTCTTAGCCAGATCCAGCATCGGCTGATGTGGGGCGATCTACTGGGCCAGGCGTTTATGGGGCTCTCCCTCGGGTCGGTGCTGCTGCTGGCCGCGCTGGGGCTGGCTATCACCTACGGCCTGCTGGGGGTGATTAACATGGCCCACGGCGAGATGCTGATGCTAGGGGCATATGCCACCTGGATGGTGCAGCAGGCGATGGCCGGGCTTGCGCCCCAGTGGCTGGCGCTCTATCCCGTTATCGCCTTGCCGGTCGCGTTCTGCCTGACGGCGGGCATTGGAATGGTGCTGGAGCGCACGGTGATCCGTCATCTGTACGGTCGTCCGCTGGAAACGCTGCTGGCAACGTGGGGGATCAGCCTGATGCTCATCCAGCTGGTGCGCATGACCTTTGGCGCCCAGAACCTGGAGGTGGCTAACCCAGCCTGGCTCTCCGGCGGTGTGCAGGTTTTTGCCAACCTGACGCTGCCGTGGAACCGCATCGTGGTGCTGGGCTTCGTGCTGCTGGTGCTGTTCTTTACCTGGCTCATTCTGAATAAAACTCGTCTGGGGCTTAACGTGCGGGCGGTGACGCAAAACCGCAGCATGGCCGCCTGCTGCGGGGTACCGACAGGGCGCGTCGATATGCTGGCGTTCGGGCTTGGCTCCGGAATTGCGGGGTTAGGCGGCGTGGCGTTATCGCAGCTCGGTAACGTCGGGCCGGAGCTGGGCCAGGGCTATATCATCGACTCCTTCCTTGTGGTGGTGCTCGGAGGCGTAGGCCAGCTGGCAGGCAGCGTGGCCGCGGCGTTTGGTCTGGGGATTTTTAATAAAATCCTTGAACCCCAGATGGGGGCGGTGCTGGGCAAGATCGTGATTCTGGTGGCGATCGTGCTGTTTATTCAGAAACGCCCGCAGGGGCTGTTTGCGCTGAAAGGGAGGGTGATTGACTGATGAGCCAGCCGCTGACCTTAACGCTGGCGCGCAAAGCGCCACGCACAACGCTGATTGTAGGCAGCCTTCTGGTGGTGTGCTTGCTGATATTGCCGTTTTTCGCCTTACTGCCTGCAACGCATCCGCTGGCGCTGTCAACCTGGATGCTGACGCTGACTGGCAAGATCCTCTGCTATGCCATCGTTGCGGTGGCGCTGGATCTGGTATGGGGCTACGCCGGGATGCTCTCTCTCGGGCACGGCATTTTTTTCGCCCTGGGCGGCTACGCGATGGGCATGTACCTGATGCGCCAGGCCGCGGGTGACGGTCTGCCTGCGTTTATGTCGTTTCTTTCCTGGAGCGAGCTGCCGTGGTTCTGGTGGGGAACCCAGCATTTTGCCTGGGCGCTGGTGCTAATTGTGCTGGTGCCGGGGCTACTGGCGCTGGTGTTTGGCTGGTTTGCCTTCCGCTCGAAGATCAAAGGGGTCTATTTTTCGATTATGACCCAGGCGCTGACCTATGCCGGGATGCTGCTGTTCTTTCGCAACGAAACCGGCTTTGGCGGCAATAACGGCTTTACCGGCTTCACCACGCTGCTCGGGTTTTCGGTAACGGAAACGACCACCCGTATCGCGCTGTTTCTGGCGACCGTGCTGTTGCTGCTCCTGGCCCTGGGCTGCGGATTTGCGCTGGCGAAGAGCAAGTTTGGCCGCATTCTGACCGCCGTTCGCGACGCCGAGAACCGCCTGACGTTTTGCGGATACGATCCGCGCGGGTTCAAGCTGCTGGTGTGGACGATTTCTGCCGTGCTGTGCGGTCTGGCGGGGGCGCTCTATGTCCCGCAGGTGGGCATTATCAACCCGGGCGAAATGTCGCCGACGAACTCGATAGAGGCCGCCATCTGGGTAGCGCTGGGCGGGCGCGGCACGCTGGTGGGGCCGGTGATTGGCGCGGCGCTGGTGAACGGGGCGAAAAGTTTCTTCACCGTCGCGATGCCGGAATACTGGCAGCTGTTTCTGGGGCTGATTTTTATCGCCGTTACGCTGTTTTTACCGCGCGGCGTCTATGGACTGTTTCGTAAGGGAGAAAAATAATGCAGCCAGCCGAAGGGTTATTCACCCGCCAGCTGCCCGGCGATCGCTACCGGGACCAGACTGATCCTGTACTTCAGCTTGAATCCATTAACGTTAATTTTGATGGATTTCAGGCCCTGACCGATCTCTCGCTGAATATCGGCGTAGGCGAACTGCGCTGCGTGATCGGTCCCAACGGGGCCGGTAAAACCACGCTGATGGACGTCATAACCGGCAAAACGCGGCCAAAGAGCGGCAGGGCGATTTACGATCAGTCCATTGACCTGACCGCGCTGGAGCCTGCGGCCATCGCCCGCCAGGGCATCGGGCGTAAATTCCAGAAGCCCACGGTCTTTGAAGCGCTGACGGTGTGGGAAAACCTTGAGATCGCGATGAAAACGGATAAATCCGTCTGGGCGAGCCTGCGGGCAAAACTCAACGGCGCGCAGCTCGACCGGATCGATGAGATGCTGGTTTTACTTCGGCTGACCGCCGAACGCGACCGCCGCGCCGGGCTGCTTTCCCATGGACAAAAGCAGTTTCTGGAGATCGGCATGCTGCTGGTGCAGGACCCGCATCTTCTGCTGCTGGATGAACCCGCAGCCGGGATGACCGACGCGGAAACCGAATACACCGCAGAGCTGTTCAAAACGCTGGCAGGCAAGCATTCCCTGATGGTTGTTGAGCACGATATGGGCTTTGTCGAAACCATCGCCGATCGCGTGACGGTGTTGCATCAGGGGCGCGTGCTGGCGGAAGGTTCACTTCGCGAGGTGCAGGCCAACGAGCAGGTGATTGAGGTCTATCTGGGACGTTAAGGAGCGATGATGTTACAGGTTAATGAACTGAATCAATATTACGGCGGCAGCCATATCCTGCGCGGCGTGAGCTTTGAGGCCGTCACCGGCGAAGTCACCTGCCTGCTGGGGCGCAACGGCGTAGGGAAAACCACGCTGCTGAAGTGTCTGATGGGGCTGATCCCGGCCAAAACCGGGGAGGTCATCTGGCAGGGAAAAACGATCACCCATAGCAAACCGCACCAGCGGGTGCAGTCTGGCGTGGCGTATGTCCCGCAGGGCCGAGAGATTTTCCCGCGCCTGAGCGTAGAGGAGAATCTCCTGATGGGGCTGTCGCGATTTTCCGCACGCGAGGCGAAGCAGGTGCCGGAGGAGATCTGGCAGCTGTTCCCGGTGCTCAAAGAGATGAAGCATCGTCGCGGGGGGGACCTCTCCGGGGGACAGCAGCAGCAGCTGGCGATTGGTCGCGCGCTGGCGAGCCGTCCGCAGCTGCTGATCCTGGATGAGCCGACTGAAGGCATACAGCCTTCCGTCATTAAAGAGATCGGCCACGTGATCCGTACTCTGGCAAGCAGAGGCGACATGGCGATCCTGCTGGTGGAGCAGTTTTACGACTTTGCCGCCGAGCTGGCCGACAGCTATCTGCTGATGTCGCGCGGCACGATTATTCAGCGCGGGCGGGGTGAAAACATGGAGCAGGAGGGCGTTCGCGGCCTGGTTGCGATCTGAAATGTTATAATATAACATCCTCATTCTTATAAAACGGAATGAGGATGTTATCTTGGCTGCACATATTGGAAAATTTGCCATGACTCTGGGGGCGCTGCTGGTCAGCGGCCAGCTGTTTGCTCATTCGCACGGCCATCAGATGACCGAAGCGGAACAGAAGGCGGCGAACGGCGTGTTTGAGGATAAGGACGTGAAGGACAGAGCATTGTCTGACTGGGACGGGACCTGGCAGTCGGTCTATCCGTTCCTGCTCGATGGTTCGCTGGATCCGGTCTTTAAGCAGAAAGCGCAGAAGGATAAAAGCAAATCCTTTGACGAGGTGAAAGATTACTACCGTAAGGGTTATGCGACGGACGTGGATGCCATCGGTATCGAAAATAACGTGATGGAATTCCATCAGGGCAAAGCGGTCAGCCGCTGTCAGTATGATTACAGCGGTTACAAAATTCTGACCTACGCGTCAGGTAAGAAAGGCGTTCGCTATCTGTTTGAGTGTAAGGACGCCAGCAGCAAGGCGCCGAAATTTGTGCAGTTCAGCGACCACACCATCGGACCGAAGGCCTCTTCGCACTTCCACATTTTCATGGGCAATACCTCCCACGAGGCGCTGCTGAAAGAGATGGATAACTGGCCGACCTATTACCCGAATGAGATGTACAAAGAGCAGGTGGTGGAGGAGATGTTGCACCACTGATGCTTTATTGCCGGGTGGCGGCTTCGCCTTACCCGGCCTACATTTGCTACGCCGCTTTGGGTGACTCGCACCATGCCTTCACGCTCATCCCGCGCAGAATCATCAGCCAGGCCATGATGATGGCGACCATCATGATCGCAAACAAGGACCAGTGCGGCAGATTGGTCAGGATAATACCGGTGATCATCGGGTTTGCCGCCGCGCCGAGCCAGCCCAGCGCCTGGGCGGAGAAATAGCTCGCCTTCATTCCCGGTGGGGCAATGTTGTCGATCAGCATGTATTCACCCGGCGCATAGATAATCTCCCCCAGCGTGAAAATGGCGGCAGCGATGCCCCAGTAAACCAGGTTTTCCCCGGAGAGCATAAAGCCGCCCAGCCCCAGGATAAAAAACAGGGTGGCGAGGGTCATCAGCGGGCGAATATTGCTGGCTGAGAGCTTGCGGCCCAGCGCATATTGCAGCGTCACCACCACGGCGGCGTTGACGGGCAGCACCACGGCGACCACCTTTTCGGCGAAATCACTGTCCGCATGCGCGGCCAGAACGTATTGCGAAATACAGCTCGCGAAAGATCCGCCCACGTACGACGCCAGCAGGCCCGAGAGCGTGTACCAGAACAGCGCGCGGTCTTTCAGCAATACCGACGGCTGCCACGGCGTCTTCTCCTCTGCGGTATCTAACGCCACGCTTTTCTGTACAAAGAAATGGATAAAGCCCAGCGGCAGGGCGGCGCAAAAGGCCGCCAGCCAGAACGGCAGCTGCAGGCTGTACATCACCAGCAGGGTGCCAATCGGCGGGCCGACCGTCCAGCCAATGTTCAGGAAGCTGTAGTTAAGCGAGAAGACCCGCGCCTTCTGGCTGGAGGTGAGCACGTCGGAGAACCAGGCTTTCAGCACCGTCGAAAAGACGGAGTAGGCGCAGTTGATCAGCGCAAAGAACAGCACCACCAGCGTGACGTTATTGACCAGCGGGATCGCCACAAAGCCGGCGATAAACGCCACGATCGCGATCAGCATGTAGCGTTTTTTATCAAACTTATCGGCCAGAATGCCAAATCCCAGGCTGAATACCACGCCAATGGTCAGCGCCACGGTCAGGGCATAACCAATATTCTCAACGCTCATGCTGTAGACGCGCGTGAGATAAATGGTCATGAACGGCAGCGTTGCCCCTCTACCGATGGTTAACAACAATGACGATGCCAGCAGCGCTGCGGTTGAGCGCCTGAGAGATGGTTTCATATTCCTGCCCGACAGTTGCTTATGCTTTTATTAGATGTGTGTTAACAGGATTACCATGACATAAGGGGCTTGTATAGCGCCTGATTTATCCCTAAGTGCTTCAGCTGCCTGCCAGAATTAATGATCTTCTCGCAGCGTGCTTTTTTCTGTTACCTTGAAGTGTTAACAAAATATTAATAATTCAGGGGCAGGGTATGACGCGTAAAGACGGGCTGCTGGCATTGCTGGTGGTCGTAGTATGGGGGCTCAATTTTGTGGTCATCAAGCTGGGGCTGCACAACATGCCGCCGCTGATGCTGGCCGGCTTACGCTTTATGCTGGTCGCTTTTCCGGCCATCTTTTTTGTGGCGCGTCCAAAGATCCCCTTTAAACTGCTGCTGGGCTACGGTCTGACCATTAGCTTTGGCCAGTTCGCGTTTCTCTTTTGCGCCATCAAGTTCGGTATGCCGGCGGGTCTTGCCTCGCTGGTGTTACAGGCGCAGGCGTTCTTTACCATTATTCTCGGGGCGTTTGTGTTTGGCGAGCGCCTGCAGGGCAAACAGCTGGCGGGGATCACCCTGGCGGTGTTCGGCGTGCTGGTGCTGATCGAGGCCAGCCTGAATGGTCAACACGTGGCGCTGCTCGGGTTTATGTTGACGCTGGCTGCGGGGCTGAGCTGGGCCTGCGGGAATATCTTCAACAAGCTGATCATGCAGCACGAGGCGCGCCCGGCGGTGATGTCGCTGGTGGTCTGGAGTGCGCTGATCCCGGTTATCCCGTTTCTGCTGGCGTCGTGCATTCTGGACGGTCCGGCGGTGATGCTGAACAGCCTTGTCGACATTGATATGACCACGATCCTTTCTCTTGTCTATCTGGCCTTTGTCGCCACCATTGTGGGCTACGGAATCTGGGGATCGCTGCTGGGGCGTTATGAAACCTGGCGCGTCGCGCCGTTATCCCTGCTGGTGCCGGTGGTAGGACTTGCCAGTGCGGCGATATTGCTGGATGAAACGCTGAGCGCGCTGCAGCTGTTTGGCGCCGTGCTGATCATGGCCGGGCTGTACATTAACGTGTTTGGTCTGCGGGTGCGTCGGACGACGCGGGTAAGCGAAAAGGCATAAAAAAAGCCCCGCATCTGCGGGGCAAAAACGAATCAGAGGCCGTGCTGATTATAATAAGGCACGCCTAATTCGTCGGATTTGTCGCTACCAGCACCCATGTGGTTGAAATCATAAGGCGACTGGTCATGTGCTGACGGCAAAATCATCGAATCAGGATTATTTTGCTGCGTTGCACGAGGGGTTTGCTCCGCGAAGGTCTGGCTGGAGAACAGCACCAGCAAGGCGAGGGCGGCGGAGGCGATAACTTTCATGATTTCCTCGGTTACGTCTGTTACAGGCGATAATTAACTACAGTGTTTTAACGGATACAGGTATCGGGATTCGCCCGGCACGCTGGTGATTCGGTACTTATGAGGCGGCACGTCAAAATAGTTTTTGAAAGTACGCGTCAGGGTTTGCTGCGATTCAAATCCGTAACGCTCCGCCAGATAAAGGATCGGCTCATTGCTTTCTTTCAGTTTCTGGGCAATCTCCGTCAGCTTGCGGCTGCGAATATATTGACCTAATGAATGGCCGGTCTCTTTTTTGAACATCCGTTGCAGGTGCCATTTGGAGTAACCCGAACGCTCTGACACTTTTTCAAGGGAGAGCGGCGATTCCAGGTTATCCTCGATCCAGTCCAAAATGCTATGAATGGTGATAGCGTCAGTATTGCGTCTGGACATCGTCATACCTCTTTTTTTCTGTTTACGGCAGGATTTTCTTCAGCAAAAGCTCAAGGGTTGCCACTTCATCTGCCGTTAAGTTTTTTGTTAGTTCCTGATGCAGTGTTTGTCCTACTAATTGATGACATTTCTCGCACATGGCCGCGCCATCGCTGGTTAGCTTCACCAGTACGCCGCGTTTGTCATTCGGGTTAGGGCTTCGTTCTATCCATCCTTTGCAGACGAGACGATCGAGCATGCGGGTTAACGCACCCAGATCGACAGAGAGCACCTTTTTGAGCTCAACCGGCGTGATACACACTTCGCAGCGAATGGAACACAGCACTTTGAACTGTGTTGCGGTGATATCCAGCGGTGACAGGTAGTCATTGAGCAGGCGATCTTTTTTCTGATTGACCATATGAATAAGACGACCCAGCGGAACAACGTCGTTAAAGATATCACTGGTGCTTTTCACAATGGTTGCCCTGGCAAGTAGTTAGTCACGGCAGATATTATTGCTCAGGCAAGTATAAGTCAACTGAATGAACCAGCCGATGCCACGAATTGCTAAAACGTTTCATGAACTTTTTTTAAGGTGTTTCAAATCATAGAGATAACTTCCTGTTATCTTTTCAGAAGGAAAATAATCGTTACGTTGCGCCCATGGCTGAATGTCACACTTTCCCCCTATAATTGCTGTGTTAAATATGGATAAGGACGACAACGCACTATGTTGGATTTAATAAAAGCAATCAGCCTTGGGCTGGTGGTCTTGCTGCCGTTGGCTAACCCGTTAACAACGGTAGCGCTGTTCCTCGGGCTGGCAGGGAACATGAACAGCGCCGAGCGCAACCATCAGTCGATGATGGCCTCGGTTTATGTGTTTGCCATCATGATGGTGGCTTACTATGCCGGACAGGTGGTGATGAATACCTTCGGGATTTCCATCCCTGGCCTGCGTATCGCCGGGGGGTTGATTGTGGCCTTCATTGGTTTCCGCATGCTGTTCCCGGCGCAAAAAGCGCATGAGTCGCCGGAAGCGACCAGCAAATCGGAAGAGCTGGAAACCGAACCGAGTGCGAATATCGCCTTTGTGCCGATTGCCATGCCCAGCACGGCGGGGCCGGGTACCATCGCGATGATCATCAGTTCCGCGTCGACGGTGCGCGACAGCGCAACGTTCCCGGACTGGGTGCTGACGGTGGCACCGCCGCTGATTTTTGCGATTATCGGTCTTATCGTGTGGGTGTCGCTGCGCAGCTCCGGCGCTATTATGCGCTGGGTAGGTAAGGGCGGTATCGAGGCAATTTCCCGTCTGATGGGCTTCTTACTTGTCTGTATGGGCGTTCAGTTTATTATTAACGGCGTGCTGGAGATTATTAAGACCTATCATTGATGTGATTGCCGGGTAAGCGCAGCGCTACCCGGCATAAATAAACCTTACCCGTGCTGCCCCTGTTCCTCCAGCGCCACCGGCCACTTACGGAAGATGAGCACTGACCAGATCAGCGCCACCAGTGCCGGAATGGCACCCAGATAGCCAATTGCCGACATCGACACATGCAGTATGACCTGATTTCCCACCAGCGCACCCGCGCCAATGCCGAGATTGAAAATTCCCGAGAACAGCGACATGGCGACATCCGTTGCATCCGGTGCCAGGGCCAGGACTTTCACCTGCATGCCCAGGCCAATAATCATGATCGCCACGCCCCAGAACAGGCTGAGGATTGCCAGATTGCTTTCGCTGCCCGCGGCAGGCATCAGCAACAGCAGGCAGGCCAGCAGCAGACCAATAGCGCAGCTCACCAGCGTCGAGGCATGCCGGTTACCCAGCTTGCCGAACAGCACGCTGCCAATAATACCCGCGCCGCCGAGGATCAGCAGTAATACGGTGGCAAAGTTGGCGCTAAAGCCCGCCACCACCTGCACAAACGGTTCAATGTAGCTGTACGCCGTGTAGTGTGCCGTCACGACGATGGCGGTCAGCAGGTAGATACTCAGCAGCGCAGGGCGGCGCATCAGCAGCGGCAGGCTTTTCAGCGAGCCGGAATGTTCGCTCGGCAGCGCGGGCAGAAGTTTAATCAGACACACCAGCGTCACCAGCGCGCCCATGCCGATAGCGAAGAAGGTGGTACGCCAGCCGAAGTATTGCCCCACGATGCGGCCAATCGGGAGACCCAGCACCATCGCCAGTGCGGTACCGGTGGCAATCAGGCTCAGCGCCTGGGCGCGTTTACCCGCCGGTGCGAGTCGAATAGCCAGCGAGGCGGTGATCGACCAGAACACCGCATGGGCAAAGGCAATGCCGATGCGGCTAATGACCAGCACCGTAAAATTCCACGCCATAAACGACAGTACGTGGCTTGCAATAAACAAGACAAACAGGCCGATCAACAGCCTGCGTCGCTCCATCTGGCTGGTCAGCAGCATAAACGGCAGGGACATCAGCGCCACTACCCAGGCGTAGATGGTCAACATAATGCCTACCTGAGCCGTTTCCATCTGAAAACTTTCAGCGATGTCAGACAACAGCCCAACCGGCACAAATTCTGTGGTGTTAAAAATAAACGCGGCAATGGCCAGCGTGACCACGCGTAGCCACGCAACCCTGCGGGAAACTGTGTTCGTTGTCATAGGGATGTCGGAGATTCGTTGCTGAAAAGAAGAGGAGACGATCTTAAAACGTTGAACGGCGAAAACTCAATCATTATGTGATGCAGATCTCAAAATTTACCTTGTGAAAGCGGTAGCCGGCAACGCTGTTTTCATTGAATATAAAAGAACAACACAATAAAAACAGGCGGTAAGACAATGCAGGAGATTGATTTTTATCTGGTCGATGCGTTCAGCAATATCACGTTCGGCGGCAACCCGGCTGCCGTTTGTCCGCTCAAGGAATGGTTGCCCGATGAGACTTTGCTGAAGATGGCACAGCAGCATAATCAGTCGGAAACGGCTTTTTTCGTCTGCACTAAAGGGGGCATTGAGCTACGCTGGTTTACCACGCTTACAGAGGTCAATCTCTGCGGCCACGCCACCCTTGCCGCTGCGTACGTTCTGTTTAATGAACTGGATTACCCCGACTCGCGGATCCACTTTGACACCGCCTCTGGTCGCCTGACGGTAACCCGGGAGGGGGAATGGATGACGCTGAACTTCCCGGCATGTCCAACCCATGAAGAGACACCTCCGCCGGAGATGCTCTCGGCGCTGGGTATCAGCCGCTACGTTGAAGCCCGTAAGGGGCGTGCATGGCTGATCGTGCTGGAAAATCGCCAGCAGGTCGAGGCGCTTGCGCCACACTTTTCGGCGATGACGCCGGGCGAGCATAAGGTGAGCGTGACGGCGCGCGGTGAGGGGGAATACGATTTTGTCAGCCGCTTTTTCTCCCCCGGCGTTTCCGTTCCGGAAGACCCGGTCACCGGCTCCGCGCACACGATGCTGATCCCGTACTGGGGTGAACAGTTGGGGAAAACAGCCATGCTTGCCCGTCAGGTTTCCGCGCGCGGCGGCGACGTGCGCTGTGAGCTGAAAGGCTCGCGCGTGCTGATGAGCGGGCAGGCCACGCTTTATCTGAAAGGCACAGTTTTTCTGCGCTAAATATCCATAACAAGAGAGGAAGAGACAATGCAGGAAATTGATTTTTATCTGGTGGATGCCTTCAGCGACAAAACCTTTGGCGGCAACGCGGCAGCGGTATGTCCTCTGGAAGAGTGGCTGCCGGACGAGACGCTGCTCAAAATGGCGCAGCAGCATAACCAGTCTGAAACCGCCTTTTTCGTGCGCACCGACGGCGGGTTTGAGCTGCGCTGGTTCACCACGCTGGATGAAATTAACCTCTGCGGTCACGCTACGCTGGCCGCATCGCACGTTATTTTCGAATACCTTGATTATCCGCACACCGAAATCACCTTCACCACGCGCTTCGTGGGCGAGCTGACGGTGAAACGCAGCGGCGACTGGCTGACGCTGAACTTCCCGGCGTGGTCAACGGAGGTTGTCGAGAACCCACCTGCGCTGCTGTTTAGCGCGCTGGGCATCACTGAGGCAAAAGAGGTGCGCGTCGGACGTGATTACCTGGTGGTGCTGGAGAGCCAGCAGCAGGTGGAAGCGTTAACGCCGGATATTGGGGCGCTGCTTCCGCTGGATAAAATGGTCTGCGTGACGGCGCCGGGAGAAGAATATGACTTCGTCAGCCGCTTCTTCTGCCCGGGCGAAGGGGTGCCGGAAGACCCGGTCACCGGATCTGCCCACAGCATGCTGATCCCTTACTGGAGCGAAAAGCTGGGCAAAACGTCGCTCAATGCTCGCCAGGTGTCACACCGTGGCGGAGATCTGCGCTGCGAGCTGAAGGGCGACCGCGTGCTCATAGGCGGTCAGGCCACCCTGTATCTGAAAGGGCGTGTCTTTTTGCGCTAACAGGGCGGAGCGATAAGTTAATACTATGAAGCACCCTGGCAGGCCTGCGCTATGTTGAAATTTAGCCTCATAAAAAAGCAAGGAGCCTGCCATGTATTCCATTACCTCTGAATCTGCACGTCACCCGGATATTCTTAGCCTGATCGCGGCGCTTGACCGCTATCAGAGCGAACTCTATCCCGCTGAAAGTAATCATCTGCTCGATCTGGCTTCGCTGCCGGAAGCTTCGCTGATCCTGATGATCATTCGCGACCAGCAGCTTCAGGCCGTTGGCTGCGGCGCAATCGTGCTCAACGGCGACGGAACGGGCGAGATGAAGCGGGTTTATATCGATCCGGCCCATCGCGGGCAGCATCTCGGCGAGACGCTGCTGGCCGCCCTGGAAGATGAGGCCCTGAGCCGTCATTGCCACACGGTACGGCTGGAGACCGGTATTAAACAGCGCGCCGCGGTGCGTCTTTATGAACAGTGCGGATACGATTTACGCCCGGCGTTTGCCCCGTACGTTGACGACCCGCTCAGCCTGTTTATGGAGAAGGCGCTGGTTGAAGACGTTCGTTTAGCAGCGCTATAAAGGCCTCCAGCTGGCGGGTCATCGCCCCGCGTCGCCACACCAGCCAGGTGGTGAGCCAGCGCCAGTTTTCCGCCAGCGGCCAGGCTTCAATCTGATGATGCCCTGGCATACTCTCCAGCATTGAGCGCGGCATCAGCGCGATGCCTGCGCCCGCGATAACGCAGGCGAGCATGCCGTGATAGGACTCCATCTCATGAATGCGGCCGGGCGCGGCGCGGTCAGCATGAAACCAGCTCTCCAGGTGTCGACGGTACGAGCAGTTGGCGCGAAAAGCGTAAACGTCGCTGCCGCTAACCTGCGCGGCGCGTGCGACCTCCGCGTGCCCGGCAGGCGTGACCAGCATCATCTCCTCCCGATAGACCGGCATGCCTTCCAGCTCCGGGTGCGACAGCGGCCCGTCGACGAAGGCGGCGCTGAGGGTTCCCTCCAGTACGCCATCGATCATCGTCCCGGATGGCCCGGTAGAAAGGGCAAACTGGATGCGCGAATAGCGCTGGTTAAACTGCGCCAGCGTTTCAGGAATGCGCACGGCTGCGGTACTTTCCAGCGCGCCGAGGGCAAATAACCCCTGCGGCTCATCTCCCGCTACAACCATGCGCGCTTCATCTACCAGGGCGAGGATTTGCTTGCTGTAGCGCAGGAAGTTATGCCCGGCCGGGGATAAACGCAAACGCTGGTTCTCACGAATAAACAGCTCAACGCCAAGATCGGCTTCCAGCTGGCGAATGCGGGTCGTCAGGTTAGACGGCACGCGATGCACCTTCTGCGCCGCCTGGGTGATACTGCCCGTCAGTGCGACGGCGTTAAACATTTCAAGCTGGGTTAAATCCATAATGTTCTCGTTTCGTGAATAAGGTGGTTAGTATTATTCATTTTTAAGAAATAGCAGAGTGAGCCACAATTAATCAACCGAAACACGTGGAGAACAACATGACTTATTCATCTGCTACACATGCCTTCTCTGTCAGCCCGGCCACGGGTGAAACCCTCTCAACCTGGCCTTGGGCAACGCCGGAACAGGTTGACCGCGCAATTTCTCAGTCCGACGCCGGGTACCGGCAGTGGCGTCGAGAAAGCGTTGCCCACCGGGCGCAAAAGCTGCGCGATCTTGGCGCCGCGCTGCGAAACCGCGCGGAAGAGATGGCGCAGACGATCTCCCGTGAAATGGGCAAACCCATCCTGCAGGCGCGGGCGGAAGTGGCAAAGTCCGCGGGTCTGTGCGACTGGTATGCCGAGCACGGCCCGGCGATGCTGCGTGCGGAGCCTACGCTGGTGGAAAACCAGAACGCGGTCATTGAATACCGTCCTCTGGGGCCGATTCTCGCGGTGATGCCGTGGAACTTCCCGCTCTGGCAGGTGCTGCGCGGCGCGGTGCCAATTCTGCTGGCCGGTAACAGCTATCTGCTCAAACACGCCCCCAACGTGCTCGGCTCTGCGGATCTTATCGCGCAGATCTTTGCGGATGCGGGTTTCCCAGAAGGCGTGTTCGGCTGGGTGAACGCCACCAATGACGGCGTCAGCCAGGCGATTAACGATCGTCGTATTGCAGCGGTGACCGTCACCGGCAGCGTGCGTGCCGGGGCAGCCATTGGTGCTCAGGCGGGGGCCGCGCTGAAAAAATGCGTGCTTGAGCTGGGCGGCTCTGACCCGTTTATCGTCCTCAACGATGCCGACCTGGATCTTGCCGTGAAGGCGGCGGTGGCGGGTCGCTATCAGAATACCGGGCAGGTGTGCGCGGCGGCCAAACGCTTTATTGTGGAAGAGGGTATTGCGAAGACCTTTACACAGCGCTTTGTCGATGCAGTTTCTGCGTTAAAGATGGGCGCGCCGGAAGAAGAAGAGAACTACCTGGGCCCGATGGCGCGGTTTGACCTGCGCGATGAACTGCATCAGCAGGTGCAGGCCACGCTTGCAGAAGGGGCAACGCTGCTGCTGGGCGGAGAGAAGATCGGCGGTGAGGGGAACTATTACGCGCCAACCGTGCTGGCGAACGTTACCCCGTCGATGACGGCGTTCCGCCAGGAGCTGTTTGGTCCGGTCGCGGCCATTACGGTCGCGAAAGACGCGGATCACGCCCTGACGCTTGCCAACGACAGCGACTTTGGCCTGTCTGCGACGGTCTTCACCGCTGACGCAGAGCTTGCGGATAAATTCTCACGCGAGCTGGAGTGCGGCGGCGTGTTTATCAACGGCTATAGCGCCAGCGATGCGCGCGTGGCCTTCGGCGGCGTGAAGAAAAGCGGCTTTGGACGCGAGCTTTCCCACTTTGGGTTGCACGAGTTCTGTAACGCGCAGACGGTATGGAAGGATCGCGTGTAATCCTTAATTTCGGCCCTCAGAGCGAGGGCCGTTGTCACTAATCTGCAATGGTTCTGTCATTTTCATTTCGTAGACTCGCTCGCGTCTAACGCCTTGTAAATGAAGCTAATTATGAACCTAACGCAAATTTTTCGCCGTATTGCGCAGCGTCTTACTCCCCGTCACTTTGGCCTGTTGACAGGGATCTTTTGCATTATTGGCCTTTTCTCCGCGCTGCAGCTCTCCTCGTCATTTCTGCTTAACGCCTCCCTGAACGACGCCCAGCGCAACGAGCAGCAAAACCTTCTGGCATGGCAGCAGCAGAGCAAGCTGGATCAGGCCCGTGTTTCCCTGCTGGCGGCAAGCGACCTGCTTAACCGGTCCGGCGTCTGGTTTATGCAGGATAAAGAGACCGGATCCGACGGGAGCTGGCATAGCCTGATGGATGATGCGCAAAAGGCGCTGAAGATTTCTCAGCAGGCATGGAAGGCCTGGCTGGCGCTGAATCCGCCGAAAGACGACGCGCTGGTGAACAGCTATCAACTTTTCTACGGCGCGATCGAAGAGCAGGCTGAAGGTCTGGTCAAAACCAACACCATCGACGCTTTTTTTGCCGTACCTGCTCAGGCGTTTCAGTCTGATTTTAATGACAACTATGCGCGCTATCAGCAGGCAAGCGAGAAGCAGGCCATGAAGGGGCGCCAGAGCCTCATGGCGCAGCTCTCCGGCCTGCAAACGTTGTTCCTGTTTGCGCCTGTGCTGTTGCTCGCCATCGCGGTTATCGTGTGGTTCGGCATGTCGAGATGGGTGATTACGCCGCTTCGTCGACTCATCGCGCATATCAACCGGCTGGCAGCAGGGGATCTCTCCGGCAAGCCGCCCAACGTCATGCGCTTCAACCGGGAGATAGGGCAGCTCAGCGACAGTATCGCCACGATGCAGCACGGCCTGCAGCAGCTGGTGACGCAGGTCAGCCATGCCACCGCCACGATGGTGGAAAACATCGGCTCCCTCGCGGAGGGTAACCAGAAACTGTATCAGCAGTCAGCGCGTCAGGCGAAAGAGCTTGAGGATGTGACGGCGCATATCGCGTCGCTGGAAAGCCATGTGGAAGGGAATACCGGCTATGCCAGGCTCGCCAGCTCGCGGGCCGATGAGGCGCGCCAGGCCGCCGTGGGCGGCGACCAGATGATGTTAACCGTAAACGCGTCCATGCAGGCGATCGTCGACCGATCGTCTGAGATGCGTGGGATCGTGGCGATGATCGACAGCGTGGCGTTTCAGACCAACATCCTGGCGCTCAATGCCGCCATCGAAGCTGCCCATGCAGGAAACCAGGGACGTGGGTTTGCCGTCGTCGCCCGGGAGGTCGGTCTTTTGGCCAGAAAGAGCAGCCACTCGACGCAGACCATACAGGAGCTGATCAACCGCTCGCTGCAGGGCATTGAAGACGGTTCCCGCGCCGTCACCCTGATGGAAGAGAATCTCCAGCAGGTCACCGGGCTGGTGGGTAATCTAAGCAGTTTGCTTAATGAGATCTCCGCTGCCACGCTCAGTCAGGGAGAGAGTATTCACCAGATGACGCGTCAGCTTCAGGCGCTGAATCAGGTCTCCCGTCAGACGGATTTGCTGGTCTCTGACGCCTCGGATGCCTCAGAGCGGCTGCAAAAGCAATCCGATCTTTTATTGCAGGCCGTTTCGCGTTTTCGTCTTAGCGCCTGACGTAATACATAAGCCTCTGTTATACTCGCAGCCCGTTTTAGCCTGAGGGCAAGGAGCAAAGTGTGGCTGCGGTCATCCATAATGAGATGTTGGACGAGATTCTGGCGCAGGTTCGTCCGTTAATTGGAAAGGGGAAGGTTGCCGACTATATTCCGGCCCTTGCCTCGGTAAGCGGGAATAAGCTGGGCATCGCTATCTGTACTATCGACGGACAGCGATTCCAGGCAGGCGATGCCACTGAACGTTTTTCCATTCAGTCCATTTCGAAAGTGCTGAGTCTGGTTGCAGCGATGCGCCAGTACGAAGAAGAAGAGATTTGGCAGCGCGTGGGTAAAGATCCTTCCGGCCAGCCTTTTAACTCGCTGCTTCAGCTCGAAATAGAACAGGGGAAACCGCGAAACCCCTTCATCAACGCCGGGGCGCTGGTGGTCTGCGATATGCTGCAAAGCCGCCTCAGCGCTCCGCGCCAGCGAATGCTTGAGATTGTTCGTCAGCTCTCGGGCGTTGACGATATTGCCTATGATGCGCTGGTAGCGCGCTCGGAGTTTGAACACTCCGCCCGTAACGCGGCTATCGCGTGGCTGATGAAATCCTTCGGTAATTTCCACAACGACGTGGCGACCGTCCTGCAAAACTACTTCCATTACTGCGCACTGAAAATGAGCTGCGTTGAGCTGGCTCAGACGTTCCTGTTCCTTGCGCATCAGGGTCATGCGCCGCATCTCGATCAGGAAGTGGTTTCTCCTCTGCAGGCTCGCCAGGTTAACGCGCTGATGGCCACCAGCGGGATGTATCAAAACGCCGGTGAGTTTGCCTGGCGCGTTGGATTGCCAGCTAAATCGGGCGTTGGCGGCGGAGTCGTGGCGATTGTGCCGCACGAAATGGCGATTGCAGTCTGGAGCCCGGAACTGGATGAAACGGGAAATTCGCTTGCCGGTGTCGCGGTTCTGGAGAAACTGACCCAGCGTCTGGGACGTTCCGTATACTGATGTCCGATCTTAATCCTCTTTTTTCCCGCCTGGCGCGATCGACATTTCGCTCGCGCTTTCGCTTAGGCGATAAGGAACGACAGTACTGCTGGAACAAAGGCCCCGAAACCATTGACCAGCATGCCGCGGATTTTGTCGAAAAGCGCCTTGCGCCTGCACACCCTGCAAACGACGGCAAGCAGACGCCCATGCGCGGACACCCGGTGTTTATCGCCCAGCATGCCACGGCCACCTGTTGTCGGGGCTGTCTGGCAAAATGGCATAACATTCCACAGGGTGTAACGCTCACTGCGCAGCAGCAAAATTATATTGTCGGCGTTATTCATCACTGGCTGGTGTTGCAAATGAACGCCTAAATTTGACGAGTTATGCTCCTGTGTTATTTGTGTTATAGATGCATCCTAAGTTAGTCCCAATCGTGCTTACGACCGCAATAATTGCCATAAGCTTTCATATGGAATGATATTTAATGCGTTCTGCTCTTACTGCCTTCAGGCCGTTCCAGGTTGACACGCCGCTGCGAAATGCATCGACGATCTTTATCCTCACCACCTTATTCTATTTTGTGGGCGCGGAGTTACGGCTCGTTGAGGCCCTCTCTCTGTTCTGGCCGCTGAATGGCGTCATGGCAGGGATCTTCGCCCGCTATGTTTACCTGAATCGCCTGCATTACTATGCGGTATGTTATGTCGCGATGCTGTTGTACGACGCGGTGACGACCAACTGGGGGATCGCTTCAGCGGTGATCAACCTCTCTAACATGATCTTTATCGTTGCCGTCGCCGTGCTGATTCAGCGCGACAAGCGGCTAATGAAGAAAACCCCCGATCCGCTTAACGCATTGCGCCTGTTTAACTACTGCCTGATTGCCGCGCTGCTTTGTGCCTTGCTCGGCGCGGTGGGGTCGGTTGGGATTGACAGTCACACCTTCTGGCCGCTGTTTGCCGACTGGTTTAGCGAGCAGTTCTCAACCGGCGTGCTTGTTGTGCCTTGTATGCTCACGTTACGTATGCCCGGGCGTGAACTCAGGTTACGTCTGGAGCAGTTGCTGCCTGTGATGGCGCTGATCGTCTCGGTGGTCGCTTCGGTGGTGATTGGCGGAGCGGGGAGCCTCTCGTTTCCTCTGCCTGCACTTATCTGGTGTGCGGTTCGCTACTCGCTGCCTGCGACCTGCCTGCTGACGTTTATCACGGGCGCCACTGAAATCATTTTGGTCGCCAATTCGATTATTAACATTGCCGTGGCGACGCCGTTTACGACGCCAATGATGTTTTCAGCCCGGCTGGGCATCGCCACAATGGCGATCTGTCCGGTGATGGTTTCCGTCAGCATGGCGGCGATTAATTCCCTGATCCGCCAGGTTTCGCTGAGGGCGGATTATGACTTTTTAACGCACGTCTACTCGCGTTCCGGGCTTTACGAGGCGTTAAAGCAGGAAGAAACCTACCGCCATACGCGTTTTCTGACCGTCATGCTGTTGGATATTGATTATTTCAAAAGCATTAATGATAACTTCGGCCACGAGTGCGGAGACCGCGTGCTGGCGTCGTTTGCCCGACAGGTTCAGCAGGTCGTCGGCGAAGACGGCATGGTGGCGCGCATGGGCGGGGAAGAGTTCGCTGTGGTGGTCAACTCAGGCGACGCGCAGCACGGTTTTGAACTGGCTGAACGTATCCGGTCCACCGTGGCCAGCCATCCTTTTACATGGCGTCACCAGACCCTCTATCTGACGGTCAGTATTGGCCTCGGAAGTGGGAAGGCAGAGTCATGGCAGTTGACCGAGGTCTTCAACAAGCTCATGGCCGAGGCGGACGATCATCTCTATCGTTCAAAAAAAGCGGGTCGAAACCGTACCAGCGCCCGGGTGGCGGACGAGCAAATTGCTACGCCTTCCGGGAGTGAAACATAGCTGCGTTAATCGTCATAAGGCATTGACGTGAATAGTAAGCGGCTTAACAGGACGTCAGAACACTGACAATGTTTCTGTTTAAGCTACGCTTTTAGTAACGCTTTACGTCAGGAGACATTATGAAAGCACCTGCAACCCCTGAAAATGAAACGGAACGTCTCAACTCGCTGCGCGAGTCTGGTTTGCTTGAGATTGACAGTTCCCCGGCGTTTGACCGCTTAACGCGTCTGGCAAAACGCTTTTTCCAGGTGCCGCTGGCGATGGTCAATCTTATCGATGAGCATTCGCTGATCGTCAAGTCGGCTGATGGTCAGGCACCGAGCGCCGTTCCGCGTAACATCTCATTCTGTGGACATACGATCCTCACCGAAGCGCCGCTGGTGGTGGGGGACATGCTTCAGGACGATCGCTTTGCGGATAATCCGCTGGTGGCCGGTGAGCCGCGCGTGCGGTTTTACGCGGGCTTCCCGCTGCGCCTGCGTGACGGCGCGAGCGTGGGCTCGCTGTGCCTGATTGATTACGCTCCCCGTGAGTTTTCAGCGTCCGACCTCGCCGTGCTGGGGGACCTGGGCGCGCTGGCGGAAGATGAATTTGCTGCCATCAGTGCGGCGACCACGGATGAATTAACCGGGTTATTCAACCGTCGGGGCTTTAATCAGCTTGTGCGTTTCACGCTTTCCGTTGCCCGGCGCCGGGCTGAGCCGCTGACGCTTGGCTGGCTGGATTTGGATCGTTTTAAGGAAATTAACGATCGCTACGGCCATGAAGAGGGAGATAAGGCGCTGAAAGCCATGGCGCAACTGATGCGTAGCTCATTCCGTGAAGCAGATCTGCTGGTGCGTTTTGGCGGAGACGAGTTTGCCGTGCTGTTTGCGGATACGGATGAGCAGGGCGCCTGGATTGCTATGCAGTATCTCGCCGAGCAGGTAGAAAGTTATAACGCCCGTAAGCTTCACCCTTGGTCGCTTCACTTCTCATGGGGGCTCAGCGAATTCGATCATAACGGCAACGATCTGCAGCAGTGGTTAAAAGATGCCGATGAAAAGATGTATGCCATGAAACAGCAGCGCCAGCGCGCCCGGTGACATAACAAAAGCCTATGTTCGATCCGTTTGCGTTAAGAAGATGTTAAATGCACAGTGATGGTATTCAACGTAAGGAAAAACAATGAATACCTCACTGCAAATCAAAAACCTCACCCGAGACGAAATTCTTACCCATATTGATGCGCTGGCCGGGATCCTCGAAAACTGCGTAAACGGCGGGGCATCCGTCAGCTTTATGCTCCCTTATAGCCTGGATAAGGCCCGTATTTTCTGGCGCGGTATTGCCGAAAGCGTAGCGCGAGGCGAGCGGCTGGTGCTTGTCTGCGTCGATGCGCAGGACGGCGTCATCGGAACGGTGCAGCTGATCACAGACCAGCCGGAAAACCAGCCGCATCGGGCCGATGTGGCAAAGCTGCTGGTTCATGAGAAAGCGCGCCGGAAAGGGGCCGCGATGGCATTGATGGAAGCGCTGGAAGCTGAGGCCCGGGCCAGAGATATTTCGGTTCTGGTGCTTGATACCTCCACCGGTAGCGGGGCCGAGACCTTCTACCAGCGTGCCGGCTGGCAAAAGGTTGGTGAGATCCCGCGCTACGCGCTGATGCCGGACGGTGCCATGACGGCCACGTCCGTGTTTTATAAGTTCCTGTAAATATTCTGCACAACTACGCGACGTATTGATCAAAACAGGGTTTCTGGTCGTTAAGTTTTGATAAGTTATCGTACCAATCTTATCAGGCTGTATGACTAATCATAAAAGGAACCCCTTGTGAACACGCTCAACCGTCGTGATTTTCCCGGTGCTCAATACCCAGAACGCATCATTCAGTTTGGTGAAGGCAACTTCCTGCGTGCGTTTGTCGACTGGCAAATCGACCTGCTAAATGAACATACCGATCTTAATGCCGGCGTGGTTATCGTCCGTCCTATTCAGAGCGATTTTCCACCGTCGCTGAGCACTCAGGATGGTCTCTATACCACTATCGTTCGTGGCCTGAACGGGCAGGGGGAAGCGGTGAGCGAGAGCCGTCTTATCCGCTCCGTTAACCGTGAAATCAGCGTCTACGATGACTATGACGCGTTTCTGAAACTGGCTCGCAATCCGGATATGCGGTTTGTTTTCTCGAATACCACCGAAGCGGGTATAAGCTACCACGCAGGTGACAAATTCGACGATGCCCCTGCAGTGAGCTATCCGGCGAAGCTGACGCGACTGCTGTTTGAGCGCTTCAGCCACTTTAACGGTGCGCCGGATAAAGGCTGGATTATCATTCCGTGCGAACTGATTGACTACAACGGAGACGCCTTACGTGAACTCGTTCTGCGCTATGCGCAGGAATGGGCGCTGCCTGCGGCCTTTTTCCGGTGGCTAAACGACGCCAACTGCTTCTGCTCGACGCTGGTAGACCGTATCGTGACCGGTTACCCGCGCGATGAAGCGGCTGCGCTTGAAGCTGAGCTTGGTTATCACGATGGGTTCCTGGACACGGCTGAACATTTCTATCTGTTCGTTATCCAGGGGCCCGCATCCCTTGCGCACGAACTTCGTCTGGATAAGTACCCGTTAAACGTGCTAATTGTCGATGACATCGGGCCTTACAAAGAACGCAAGGTGGCCATTCTGAACGGCGCGCACACGGCGCTGGTGCCGGTCGCCTTCCAGGCCGGGCTGGATACGGTAGGCGAGGCGATGAATGATGCCGAGGTCTGCGCGTTCGTCGAAAAAGCGATTTATCAGGAAATCATTCCGGTCCTCGATTTGCCGCGTGAAGAACTGGAATCTTTCGCCAGTGCGGTAACTGGGCGTTTTCGAAACCCCTACATCCGACACCAGCTACTCTCCATCGCGCTTAACGGCATGACCAAATACCGCACCCGCATCCTGCCGCAGCTGCTGGCAGGGCAGAAGGCGACGGGGCAATTACCAGCACGCCTGACGTTTGCTCTGGCCGCATTGATCGCGTTTTATCGCGCGGAGCGTAATGGGGAGAGCTATCCGGTGCAGGATGATGCATGCTGGCTGGAACGTTATCAGCAGCTGTGGGCGCAGCACCGCGATCGGCAGCTGAGCACCCGTGAACTGGTGCAGTCGGTGCTCAGCGTGAGTGAGCACTGGGAACAGGATCTGACGCAGGTGAACGGTCTTGTCGACCAGGTGACGCTGGATCTGGATGCCATTCTGCTTAAGGGCATGCGCGCCGCGGTTAAACCGCTTTGCTAATGCGTTCACCCGGCTTCGGCCGGGTTTGAATAGGTACCATTTAGTTACAACATACTATGTGCTTTGTTTTTAAAAAATCACATGCAGCACCGTGCGGTTTTCGCTACTCAGGGGAGAAAATGCAATGTTCCGTTAACATGCTTGCAACGGTGACGGGGATCACGTTTAATAGCCTCGCTCTTTTCTTTCCTGAAACTCACTATGATCGTTCGTCCTAAACAGCACTGGCTACAACTGATTTTTGTCTGGCACGGTTCGGTACTTCCCAAGATCTATACCCGATTGCTGCTCAACTTCCTGCTTTCTATCGCCGTTATCCTTATGCTGCCGTGGTATACCTCGCTGGGGATCAAATTTACAGTGGCGCCATTTAGCATTCTCGGCGTGGCGATCGCTATCTTTCTGGGTTTCAGAAACAACGCCTGTTATTCACGCTACGTCGAGGCGAGGCTGCTCTGGGGGCAGCTGATGATAGCGGCACGCTCGCTGTTTCGCGAGGTAAAAAACACCTTGCCTGACGATAAGCACCTGGGCGAATTTGTCCGCCTGCAGATTGCTTTTGCCAACTGCCTGCGCATGACCCTGCGCCGGGAGCTGAACGCCGAGCAACTCTCTCGCTATCTTGCTGCGGATGATTTACGTCACGTGATGAGCGCCAACTCACCGGCGAACCGTATTTTACTGATCATGGGGGAGTGGCTGGCCGTGCGGCGGCGAAACGGGCAACTCTCAGACATTCTGTTCCATAGCCTGAACAATCGTCTGAACGACATGTCTATCGTCCTTTCCGGCTGCGAGCGCATTGCAACCACGCCGGTGCCGTTTGCCTATACGCTGATTTTGCACCGCACTGTGTATCTATTCTGCATCATGCTGCCGTTCGCGCTGGTTGTGGACCTGCACTACATGACGCCCTTCGTTTCGGCGCTGATCTCCTACACCTTTATCTCGCTGGACACCCTGGCGGAAGAGCTGGAAGATCCATTTGGCACCGAAGATAATGACCTGCCGCTGGACGCCATCTGCAATATGATGGAACGCGATCTGCTGCAGATGAACGATGAAGAGAACATCCCGGAAAGGCTGATGCCGGATAAACATTATCAGCTGACCTGACGGGCGTTCCACTCTTCGCGGGTGATTTCCCACAGCTCGGAGTCCAGCATCCCGCTGACGTAGGCTTTCTTTTCCGTCCTGATAAGCCGCATGCCGCTACTGTCTGAAATACGCCGGGAGCGGCTGTTGGCGGCGGCTTTCGGTGCGCGCAATACGGGTTTGTTTAGCGTATTGAACCAGTAATCCGTCGCGGCAATACTGGCTTCGCGCATATATCCGTGCCCCTGAAATTCCGGCGCGAGCCAGAACCCGCGGTTGTTGTCCTCGACGTCGTACAGGCAAATAATGCCCATCAATTCATCCGGCATATCGCGTCGCCGGATGCTCCAGAACCAGGCAATCCCTTTTGCCATATCCGGCAGCGCCACGTTGTTGACATAGTTTTCCGCGCCGTTATCCGGGTAGGGCCAGGGCACGGAGGAGACCATATAACGGACGATCTCCCAGCGCGGATAAAGCGTTTGTATCTGGACGGCATCTTCCGCTACCAGCGGTTTCAGCAGTAAGCGTTCTGTCGTGAGCGTCGGTATCGTCATGCGCGGATCTCCCTATTTAGGCGTTATGCTTTTGTTTGCGTTCTGGTATTTTCATCTTAAAAGCACTCTATCTCAGCTAGCTCACCTTTCCATCCTACTATCATTTGCAGAGGTCACTATGGCATTGAGACGAGCCAACCCGCAGGAAGCCGAAACACTCTGGAACATTCGCAACCAGGCGATTCGTCACGGCTGTAAAACCAGTTACGATGCCGACGTCATTGCGCGCTGGACGCCGGATCTCATGCCCGAACGCTATCGGCAGATGGTCATTGAATACCCTTTTTACGTGGTGGAAGATGAAAAGGGCGACGTTGCGGCGACCGGCTATCTGGATCTGGATACCCACTGTCTGGAGGCGATATTCACCTTGCCCGCGGCATTCGGTAAAGGGATGGCGACCCGGATTATCGAGGCGCTCAAAAATGAAGCCCGTAGCCGGGGGATAACCCGTCTGAGGCTGGATGCAACGCCTAACGCCCAGTTGTTTTATCAGAAATTGGGGTTTGTCACGCTGCGCGAAAACTATCATCACTCGCGTATGGCGGGGTCTGATTTACGCTGTTTCGAAATGGCGATCGACTTGTAATGTGAGGAACACATGGCCGTCACGGTAAGACCTCTAAGCGAAAACGATTATTCCCAATGGCGACCGCTGTGGGATGGCTATACCCATTTTTATGATTGCTACCTCGAGGAATCCGTCACCGCAGCGACGTGGGAAAGGGCGCTCTCAGCGCATTCACCGATGTTCTGCCGGGTGGTAGAGAAGGACCAAAAGGTCATCGGTTTCGCGATGTGTATTCTGCATGAAGGAACCTGGTCTACCGCGCCCATCTGCTACCTGGAAGATCTGTTTGTTGATGCCGATGAACGCGGGGCGGGAGCAGGTAAAGCGCTCATTGACGCCCTGATTGAGGAAGGCAAGCTCGAAGGGTGGTCAAAACTGTACTGGGTCACCCGGGAGAACAACCCGGCGCGTAAACTCTATGACAAATACGGTGAGGCTGACGATTACGTCCGCTATCGCCTCTCCCTTTAAGGCGACAACGCCTGTGTTTGTATCACACTGTATCAAGGTCCCGGATACATACACAGGCTTGCAATAAACCCGCTTTCGCACATATCCGCTATACACTGCAGTGTTGTTATATCCCCGTGAATTGTAATCAACCGGAGATACCAACATGTTTAGCAAACTCGCGTACTCGACCCTTGCACTGACCATTTCTCTTGGCACCGTGATGTCCTGTCAGGCTGAAGTCACCGGCACGAATATCGCGGCCGCCTTTGATCATCCGCAGCAAATTAACGCCGGCGATCTGAACGTCGGTTATGTCGACCTCGGCCCGAAAGACGGTCAGCCGGTTATTTTACTGCACGGCTGGCCCTATGATATTCACAGCTACGCCGAGGTTGCGCCCGCACTGGCGGCAAAAGGCTATCGGGTTATTGTGCCTTCTCTGCGCGGCTATGGCACCACGCGCTTCCTGTCAGCCCAAACGCCGCGCAACGGCCAGCCTTCAGCCATGGCGAAAGATATTGTGAACCTGATGGACGCCCTGAATATTAAGCAGGCGGTATTTGCAGGATATGACTGGGGTGCCCGAACGGCAGATATCGTTGCGGCGCTGTGGCCCGAGCGCGTTAAGTCACTTGTTTCAGTGAGCGGGTATCTCATCAGCAGCCAGCAGATTGGCAAACAGCCGTTGCCGCCAAAAGCGGAGCAGCAGTGGTGGTATCAGTTCTACTTCGCCACCGCGCGCGGTGCTGAAGGCTATGCGAAAAACACGCATGACTTCGCCCGTTTAATCTGGTCTCAGGCATCGCCTGACTGGAAATTTAGCGATGCTGTCTTTAACGCCAGCGCCAAATCCCTCGACAATCCGGACCACGTCGCCGTGACGCTCAGCAACTATCGCTGGCGCTTAGGGCTGGAAAAAGGCGAGCGCAAATACGACAGCTACGAGCAAAAACTGGCCACGCTGCCGAATATCACCGTTCCAACGATCACCATCGAAGGTGGGAACAACGGCGCGCCGCATCCTGCACCGCAGGCCTATGCGGGTAAATTTACCGGTAAGTACGAGCACCGCACCTTCGGCGCAACCGTAGGGCACAACCCGCCTCAGGAAGACCCGCAGGATTTCGTTAAGGCCGTTGTTGACGCTGACAAACTCTGAAATGTGCTATTTTCAGTACGTTACCCTTCGGTCTGGAGATTTCGGTGGAGCATATTGATCATATCCTTGTCGTCGATGACGACAGGGATATTCGTGAACTGATTGTCGATTACCTCGCTAAGTCTGGTTTTCGCGCGACGGGCGCGGCCAACGGCAAAGAGATGCGCATCGTGCTGGATAAACAGCATATCGACCTGGTTGTGCTGGATGTCATGATGCCCGGCGATGACGGCCTTACGCTGTGTCGAGAGCTGCGCGTCGGGAAACATAAAGATCTCCCCATCCTGATGCTGACGGCGCGCAACGAGGAGACGGACAGGATCCTGGGTCTGGAGATGGGCGCGGATGACTACGTGGTGAAACCATTTGTCGCCCGCGAGCTGCTGGCGCGTATCAAAGCGATTTTACGGCGTTTTCGCACGATGCCGCCCAATCTACAGGTGACGGAAGCAGGGCGGCTAGTGATGTTTGGTGAATGGCAGCTCGATACCGTCGCTCGCCACTTAATCGATCCGGAAGGGGTAATTGTGGCGCTCAGCGGCGCGGAGTATCGGCTGCTGCGCGTTTTCCTTGACCATCCGCAGCGCGTGCTGACCCGTGACCAGCTGCTCAACCTGACGCAGGGGCGAGACGCCGAGCTGTTTGAACGCTCAATCGACCTGCTGGTTAGCCGGGTTCGCCAGCGTCTCAACGAAGATGCCCGCATGCCCGCTTATATCAAAACCGTGCGCAGCGAAGGCTACGTTTTTACGATGCCAGTGACCATCAAAGAGGTTAACGAATGAGGCTCTGGCCACGCTCGCTGCTGGCCCGTTTGCTGCTCGTCGTGCTGGCCGGTCTGCTGCTGGCTAACGCCCTGAGCCTGACGCTGGTCATGGTTGAACGCATGCACAGCGCCCGCACGGTGATGCTTGGTAATCTGGAAAACGATGTCGCAACCAGCGTCGCCATATTAGACCGCTTACCGGCGAGCGAACGTGCCGCCTGGCTGCCGCGGCTTGAACGGGGTAACTATCGTTATATTCTGGGCACAGGGGAACCTGGCGCAGCGCCGACGGATAAGCGTTCGCAAGATGCTATCCGAACCTTAAAAGCGACGCTTGCCGCGCATTACCCGCTTAGCTTTACCGCGGTTCCCGGCGCCATTTCGCATATTCAGGCCCATCTTACGTTACGCGATGGCGCACCGCTGACCATCGACCTGATCCCGCGCATGCCGCCCGTCGCCAGCTGGCTACCGGTCGTTCTCATCCTGCAGCTGCTGGTTCTGGCTGTCTGCTCCTGGATAGCCGTGCGGCAGGTCGTGCGGCCTTTTTCACACTTTACCCGCGCGGTGGATGCGCTGGATCCGGCGGCCAGCACGCCAATGACGGAAAAAGGGCCGCTTGAGGTGCAGCGGGCAGCGCATGCCTTCAACGCCATGCAGGCGCGCATTCAGTCTTATCTCCGGGAACGCGCGCAGATCCTGGCCTCGATTTCTCACGATCTCCAGACGCCCATTACCCGCATGAAGCTCCGCGTCGAAATGGCCGGAGAGCCTGAACTTCGCGACAAACTCCTGAACGACCTTGATAACATGTCTCGTCTGGTGCGGGAGGGCATTGCGTATGCCCGGTCATCGGAATCACTGGAGGAGACGTCGCTTAAGCTGGAGCTGAACGCCTGGATCAACAGCATCGCCTGCGATTACCAGGACATTGGTAAAAACGTGCACTTTCAGGCAGGCGAAGCCCGCTTGCCCATCGTCACGCGGCCGCAGGCGCTTCGCCGGGTGATGACCAATCTGCTGGATAACGCCCTCAAATTCGGCGAGCATGCTGCGATTTCAATTGACGATTCATCAGACAGCGAGGTCATTATTCACATTGTGGACGACGGTCCGGGGATCCCCGAAGCCGAGCTTGATGCGGTATTACAGCCGTTTTATCGGGTTGAAACCTCGCGCAACCGCGAGACTGGCGGGACAGGACTCGGACTGGCGATCGCCGCGCAGCTCACCGCTCAGCTGGAAGGAAAGCTCAGGCTGGCGAACCGTAACGGGGGCGGGCTGGACGTCTCCATTACGCTACTGCGCCGTGAGTAAAATTGTACGGCTTTGTATCTCTCTGCCTGGGCGATACAGAGCCAGACAAAACCCTCGCATTTACACATATCCTGAACACATCCGCACGCTTAAATAGCCTCACTGCAGCGTCGCAGGACTTGTATTGTGAGGTTTCTATGTTTCTGGTTATCGCTTTTCTGGGTGGGATGATAAGCCTGCTCAGCCCATGTACGCTCCCGGTTATTCCACTTTTGTTCGCCGGTTTCCAGGGCCAGCGTCGGCATATTCTGGCCCTGCTTGCTGGGATGATCGTGATGTTTACCCTGGTGGCGATGGCCGTCACCGTCGCCAGCGAGTGGATCGCAGAGGCAACCATCGTTGGGCGCTGGGTCGCGCTCGTCATTCTGGCCACTGCCGCGCTAGCCTTAATTTTTCCGTCTTTCGCCCAGCGTATTGCGGGACCGGCCGTCAGCGCGGGTAATGTTCTCAACACCCGAAGCGGGCAAACGCGCGGAATGGCATCGGCTTTTCTGGCCGGGCTTGCTGTAGGACTGCTCTGGTCTCCCTGCGCCGGTCCCATTCTGGGTGCGATTTTCGGCATTAACATTGCGGGGCATTCCGCTATTACCACCGGCGCTCTGCTGGCCGCCTATGGCAGCGGATGCGCAATGATGCTGGGATTACTCGTCATTGGAGGCCGCACGCTGATGGCACCTTTAAGGGCAAAATCGGCGCTAATGGAAAAGCTGCGACAGGGTGCAGGCGTTGTGATGTTAGCGACCGTCGCATTTAACGCGACGGGGATGACTTCGCTGCTTAAAGGGGCAAACGGCGTCTCGGACCGTCTTGAAACCGCGCTGTTAAATCTGACGAAACCCACAGCCACGCCGGTGAAGCTTGAGCCGATAGTGATTACAGAGCCCAGCAGTCAGCTGCCTTCGCTCAGCGGTGGAACAGGGTGGGTGAACGGTGACCCTGTCACGTCTGAATCGTTACGCGGGAAGGTTGTACTTATTGATTTCTGGACGTGGGACTGCATTAATTGCCAGCATACGCTCCCCCATGTGCGGGAGTGGGCCATTAAGTACCAACCGCAGGGTCTGGTGGTGATCGGAGTTCACACCCCGGAATACCCCTGGGAAAAACCGCTTTCGTCGGTTAAAAATGCGGTGAATAAATGGCAACTGCCGTATCGGGTGGTCACGGATAACAACTATAAAATCTGGAATGCTTTCGGCAACCAGTACTGGCCAGCGCATTACTTTTTTGATGCCAAAGGGCAGCTGCGCTATACCGCCTTTGGCGAGGGGGACTATGAGCAACAGGAAAAGGTTATCCAGCAGTTGCTCAAAGAAGCTCGGTCATAGCCCGTTCAGGGCTGGCGTTGAGCCACGATAAACAACCGGGGGAAAGCCAGCAGTATCTGCCCGTTTTCCTGAAGCGGATACTGCTCTTCCAGCAGTTCATGGTAGCGTTTCAGGAAACGTTTCTGCTCGCTTTCATTCAGTTCCTGGAGCCAGGGCCGCAGGCCGGTGGCGCTTACCCAGTCAATAATGGCCTGATGAGAGCTCATTTTGTGATAATAGGTCGTCCGCCAGATATCCACGTCACAGCCAGCCTCCGACAGAATATCGTAATAAGCATGTACGCCTGGCAGAGGCTCGCGGCCACGGTCTGGGTAGTCTTGCTCAAGCGCCACTTCACGCATCGCCACATGGGTCGGTTCCAGCCAGTTGTCAGGCATCTGGATCGCCAGTACGCCATTTAGCTTAAGCAGGGAGACAAGATGTGGCAGGAGATCGTAATGGTCCGGAACCCATTGCAGCGACGCGTTGGCATAAATCAGGCCCAGCGGCTGGCCAGGCTTGTACTGACGGATATCGGCCTCAATAAAGTGGCAGTCAGGTAAGGCTGCGCGTGCTTCCTCAAGCATGGCAGGGGAGTTATCGACCCCGGTGATATGTGCAGATGGCCAGCGATGCTTCAACAGCGCCGTGCTGTTTCCTGGTCCACAGCCTAGATCAGCGATGGTAGCGATCTCATCCAGAGGAATTCTGGCGAGCAGTTCTGCAGCTGGACGCGTTCTTTCTGCGCCAAATTGCAGGTAAAGAGAAGGGTTCCAGTCGGTCATCATCAATTCTCCGTTTGGCATGCTTCTGCAAGAATAGCACAGGCAGGCGCCTTCAAAGCGGTACGGGAGAGGTTCAGGGCAGATGAATTCCGCAGTTTCTGTGAAACAAAAGAGAGGAAAAAAAATAAGAAAAAGGAAATATTACCCCTTAAAGGATTAAGGGGCAATGTTTTTATTGTAATAATTTTATGATTATTGTTTTTTAATATTTTATCGGCAAAGTGCTTCTTATGTTCTGTACCCGAAACTTTAAATATTAGATAATAATCGATGGGTATATCCCTGGTGTTTCATAGGTCTTTGACCTCCTGACCGCTTAGTTTTGCGAGAACTTCGTGGTCAGGTACTTTTTAAGTATAGGGAATATGCGGCACAATGAAAGCTGTCCTAAGAGACAGGTGAAACTAGTTTCAGGTGTTATTATCAGGAACAAGAGAATGAATTCTGTCATTGAATTTTTTTTACACGACTACGATGATTTACCACCAGCATTAGCGCGCGAACTCTACAGACTCAGAAGAAAAACTTTTCGGGAGCGACTCGACTGGAAGGTGGAATGCGTCGAAGGTATGGAAAAGGATCAATTTGATTCCCATAACACGACATACTTACTGGGTATGTATGATGGGCAGCTGCTATGTGGCGCGCGATTTATTAACGCAACGCAGCCGACAATGATAAGCGAGATCTTTCACAACTATTTCGATAATCCCATTGTTTTTCCAGAAGATGTTCCCTGCTGTGAAGTGAGTCGTTTATTTTTAGATAAAGAAATACGAGACTCCGCAAGCCTGCAGGGCGTGCCCGCCAGTAAAGCATTGTTTCTTGCAATGATTATTTATTGCATTAAGAATAAATATCATGGGATGTACGCAGTAGCCAGCCGTGGGATGTATGCCATATTTCGCCATGCTAACTGGAAAGTTGAAGTTATTCAGCGCGGTGTTTCTGAAAAAGGGGAGGTTATTTACTATATTTACATGCCTGCCAGTATAGGCATTATTGAAGACATTATTAGCAAAGATAAATCCAGTCACTGGCTTCGTGAAATGCTCGAGCATCTACACCATTTATAACCAGTGGCTGAGGCTTACTCCTCCAGTAACCGGAGTTCCGTTCCAAGTTTTATTGCGTGTCTGGCATTATTCACACCGAGTTTTTTCATTATATTGCCCATATGGAATTTAACGGTGCGCTCAGCAATAGACAAAATAACAGCAATTTCTGCGTACGTTTTCCCGGCACTGACCCATTTAAGGATTTGGCGCTCACGTGGCGACAAGAAAACATTCTTTTTCTGCTGATGCTGACTATACAGATTGAGTGTCTTCTGATGTAACTGAACAAGGAAGCGTAGAAATTGCGGCCGATACTTCTCTATGTCAATGCCAGAATGCTTAGGACTGATGACGGATAAGACAACAAGATTATTCAGATAGTCATGCAGAGGAAACGTCTGTCCCTGGTAAATATCATACTGGACACTTTCGTCGAAAATGCGTGTCAGGTTATAACCATCCGACAGTACGACATCACTTTCCCAGAAAAAATCTTCAACACAGCGCAAAGCCCTAATAATGACAGGGTCAATGAACTGGTATTTTCTTTCAAGGTAGATATTAAACCACTCAGGGCTATTATTGATTATCCTCATCTGTGAAGGATCTTTCTTGTTCATAATAGCGTAGGCGAAGACGATCCCTTTGAAATCCTCAAAAAACGCGTCAAGCTCACTCTGAATTAGCGTATTGATCGTTATGTCGTTGTAATATGTATCCTTCACGTGAGTTGCTGCCTCCTGTTCGAATGGAGGAGCAAGTATAATATGCTTCGTTATCCGTAGCGAGTCGCATTTTAATCCAGACAACAGATAAGACAGGCTACCTCAGCGGGCAGCCTTGTGAACGTTTGGCATTTTTGAATGGTAAATGCAGATGACTCAGGGAATTGTTGATGATTTTATCGAATTGCGAAATCGTTCACTAAATATAGTAGCTGCAAAATTTAGGAGGTTTTCCCTTTTCTTACGCGTAACGTACAAGCATACCGTTTACATACGTCTATAAATCAGGATTTAAACCAGTAGGTTACAGAATACCTTTAAGGGCAACATGATACAGCAGCATGATGGTTTTACCGTCGACAATCTTGCCCGTTTCAATGCTGCGTAAAGCCTCTTCAAGCGTCATTTCCAGCACGTCGATATCTTCTCCTTCAGCCTTGATCCCGCCGCCTGCGCTGGTTCTGTCATGTGGTTGGTACTCGGCAAGATAAAAGTAGAGTTTCTCCGTGACGGAGCCTGGGCTCATATAGGCTTCAAAGATTTTCTGCACGCGCGAAACGTGAAATCCGGTCTCTTCTTCCGCTTCTGCTTTAATGCGGCTTTCGGGATCCATGTTGTCCAGCAATCCTGCTGCTGCCTCAATTAAATCGTCTTCATGGCCGTTGATAAAGACAGGGAAGCGGAACTGGCGCGTCAGGATCACCGTCTTTTTCTCACGGTTATAGAGTAGAATCGTCGCGCCGTTGCCACGGTCATAGACTTCCCGATGCTGCCGCTGCCATTCACCATCACGCCGCTGCAGGTCAAAGGTGTATTTTTTGAGGATGTACCAGTTGTCTGACAGGGTTTCACTGTCGATGATGCGCACATCTGCACGTTTTGATTGCACGAATGTCCCTCCTTACGTAGAGTAATGATCATAAACAGCATTATCATGCATGTTCAGGATGAAACATGCAACATCAGGAATTCACGATGCTCACCAGTCAGCGAAAACAATTGATCCTTGAAAAGCTTGGTGCCGAAGGTCAGGTACAGTCAAAAGCGCTCAGCATTCTCTTTGACGTCTCAGAAGATACCATCCGGCGCGATCTGCGCGAGCTGGCGGCAGAAGGGCGTTTGCAGCGTGTTCACGGCGGCGCGCTGCCGTCATCTTCCGCTATTGCTCCTTTTGCCGAACGGCAATCCGTTAAGATGGATGCCAAAAAAAGGGTGGCCCGGAAAGGGGCACTGCTAATTTCATCAGGCCAGGTGGTGATTGTCGACGGTGGCACGACAACCTCCGAGCTGATTACGTTTTTCCCTCCTGACTTGCGCATCACCGTGGTGACGCACAGCCCGAGTATTGCTCTGGGGCTCGTTGATCATCCTTCTGTTGAGGTGATTTTGATCGGCGGACGCTTGTATAAACATTCAATTGTTGCGGTCGGCGCTGCGGCCATCGAAGGCATTGCGAATATACATGCGGACCTGTTCTTTATGGGCGTGACCGGCATTCATCCTGACGCGGGGCTGACAACCGGTGATTTCGAAGAGGCATGCATCAAACGTGCATTTTCCGGCAGAGCCGCGGAGACGGTCGTTCTGGCTTCTCCGGAAAAGATCAACACCGCGTCTTCGTTTGTGATTGGCGATGTGTCTTCGGTAAATACCATCGTTGTTGAAGACGGTACAGATAAGGACTGGATCCGCGCGGTATCGGAAAAGGGCGTATCCGTCGTGCTGACCTCAGATCCTGACCCCCTCTGACAGCCAGCCTTTGACCACGGGCTGGCTGGCGTTCCGGATTAAGCTTCTGGAATGTTCTCAAGCGCGGTATAAACGCTGAGACCATATTTTCGGGCTACTTCAATATCCATATCGGCACCTTTAGACGCACCGGCAATACGATAAATCGCATCGCATTTTGCGATGAGCCGGTGAGCAACGGGGTACAGCATCGCTTCGCTGATTTCATCACCCACCGTCATTGAGCCTGCGGCTTTTGCCAGCGGCAAAGCAAGCCATTCACCAATGACCGGAATGTGGCCACGCTGGTAAACGGCTAATGCTGCGCTTTCGAGACGCGCCAGATTCTCATCAATTCGTGCTTGAACGCCATCGGTACCGCTGCGATAGGGACCGGCAATTAAAATCAACTGTTGTGTCATAAATACCTCTGTCAGTGTTATTGCATGAAAATGCACATTTACAGACGAGACTTTACGACATCACTGGCCAGGAATACAGTATTTCGTGCAATATCGTGCAAAAAACTGCATGAGTAAATCGTTTGACGGTTACTGGAAGACTCGTTGAGCTACTCGCTCTCCGGCGTATGGCACACGGCCTCGATGTTATGACCATCAGGTGAGATGACAAAAGCGGCATAATAATTTTCACCGTACGAACGCAATCCCGGCCCGCCGTTATCACGTCCGCCAGCGCGAAGCGCGGCATGGAAAAAATCATCAACCTGCTGACGCGTATTAGCCACAAACGCCAGATGCAGGGGCGCGGGTTTGTCATTTGTATGGAAAAGGCAAAGTGAAACGTCCCCGGAGCTCATTTCAACACCATACTCCGGCGCGCCTTCATCGATGATTTTTACCCCAAGCGGGCGAAGCGCCTCGAGGAAGAAAGTTTTACTTTTTTCATAATCGCTGACGCCGAATTTCACATGATCGAACATTATCGACTCCTCAAAAGAGATAGAGAAATGAAGAGTATAGAAGGTGAGAGGAGTCGAATACGATCAAAGGCGTGTCAATGTGACAGATATCTCTCTACATAGCAGACCGTTTCCGCCCAACAAATGTCCAGCGCAGGTAGTCGTAAATCCAGTTAAACAGTAACGTGTACGGCAGGAAAAACAGTACAAGACCGATCTCAACAAAAAATGCCTCAGTCACTGTAAGATTCAGCATAACCATCGCGACAGGAATTAGGGTGATGATGAGTCCCGTTTCAAAACCTACAGCATGGATCGCTCGAATGAGAAACGTCCGTTGAAAGCGGTATTTTTTCTGCAGCGAGTCGAAGAGTTTATTAAAAATAAAATTCCAGACCGTTGCGGTAAGGGCGGATATCACGGACAACGAGCCCGACTGGAGTATCGACACGTTCATCAGCCAGGCAAGAGACAGCGCGATAATAATGTTGGCCATCACTTCAAAAATGATTGCGTGGAAAATTCTCTCTTTAACACTTTTATTTAATTCAATTTCCATTTGCTTAGGGCTACGTTTTTCAAAAGCTAAAGTATATCAGACATCGTTCAACCCTTTCTAAACGCACAGGTTATGTTAAATGCAGCCCAGGCCCGCTAATGTGGAATGTACAGCTTCAATAAGTGGGGTCTGGGGCTCATGGCCCAAAAAGGAAACCAGTTTTGAATTATCCATTTCTATTGTCTGCTCCCAGAGATAACGCATCTCCTGCATTTCATGCAGTGTGGTATTAAAGGGGCTTATCGCCGAGATAAGCCACCAGGGAAACGATTTCACCTTCGCCTGAATACCGGCACGCTCCGCGACGTGCTTTATGGCGGCAGTCATCGCTGTCCCGTCAGGATCCCAATGCCCGCGCATATGGAAACTGGCAAACGGTTCGAGTTCCTCCCGACGCGACAGCAGTGCAACGAGCGTTTCGGCGACATCCGGCAGATAAGCCCACTGGTGGCCTGCGCCGGTTTTCCCGGGGTTTTGAATTATCTTCGGCGGTTGCCCCGGTTTGACCAATCCCTGCGAAAACCAGTTATTGCCGGCATGGGGACCAAAAAAGTCACCTGCACGTAAAATCAGCACCTTTCCGCCACGCTGCGCATAGTCTGCGAGTTCCTGCTCCATTTGCACCCGTATAGCGCCTTTTCGGGTAAACGGATTCTGAGGAGAATCCTCGCGTAAGAGGGGAAAAGCATCCGGACCGTAGTTATAAATCGTGCCCGGCAGAACGATTAACGCACCGTTTCGCTCCGCTGCATTTATGGTGTTATGAAGCATGGGCAAAACCAGCTGTTCCCAGTTTCGATAACCCGGCGGGTTTACGCCATGGATAATAACGCTGCATTCGGACGCCGCTGCCTCAACCTGTTCTGCATTCTGCGCATCACCACTTATCCACGGAATGCTTTTGTTGCGATCGTCAGTTTTCGGAGCGCTGCGGCGCAATGCACGCACATCCCATTCATCACGGATCAATTTGCGGACTATTTCGCCACCGATCCCACCCGTTGCGCCCAGTATCAGTACCTTATTTGTGTTTTTCATCGTTTGACCCTTATTGGATATCTGCTTGACATCATAATGACCGCACGGGCTAAATGTAATTGCATAATATAAGCCAGCAGGTATTCATTTTTGTATGAAGCTAAATATCCCGTGGGAATGGTATCGCACCTTTCTGGCCGTGATGAGGGAAGGGTCTCTGTCAGGGGCCGCACGCAGGCTTGCCATTACTCAGCCAACCGCCGGGCGCCATATTGCGGCGCTGGAGTCAGCCCTGGGCCTTGTTTTATTTACCCGTTCACAGACAGGATTACAGGCCACGGATGCAGCCGTTGAGCTGAAGGGCCATGCGCAGTCGATGGAAAATACGGCCATGATGATTGAGCGGTCGGCAGCCAGTTTCAGTTCCGGCGCAACCGGATTACGAGGCATTGTGCGCGTCGCCGCCAGTGAAATCATCGGCACGGAGGTTCTGCCTCCAGTGATTGCACAAATAAAGAAAGAATATCCGCAGATAGTTATTGAACTGGTTCTGTCTAATCGCGTTCAGGATTTACTGAACCGGGAAGCGGATATTGCCGTACGCATGGCCACGCCGGTGCAGGAGCAACTGATTGCACGCCGGATGGGCAGGGTTGAAATAGGTCTGCATGCCGCGCCAGCCTATCTGTCACGATGTGGTGCTCCGGAAAGTATTGATGAGTTATTCACCCATACGCTCGTGGGTTTCGATAATACGACTCCCTTTATTTTACAGGCACTTAAACAATATCCACAGCTAAACCGTGAATTGTTTACCGTGCGGAGTGACAGTGATATTGCACAATTAAACCTCATTCGTGCAGGAGCGGGTATCGGTATGTGCCAGGTACAACTGGCCGATTTTTCTCCGCCGTTACAGAGGGTCATGCCTGATTTCTTTGCATTTCATCTCGACACCTGGCTGGTGATGCATGAGGATTTACGCCATAGCCAGGCCTGTAAAACGGTGTTTGATTATCTTGCGGAGGGTTTGCAGGCTTATATCAACAGGACAAAACGGTAAATAATAAGGCTGGGAAGAACAGTACCGTCAAGCTGACGTGCTATCTGCGTTTTAAGGGATGTGAAATGCGTAAGTTCAGTTCAAAGTTCTGATGCGGCAGATGAGCGTATTCAACACGGCCTTTGGTTGAGACGTTGAGCAAAAGCTGGATGCACATAAGATGGTCAGCTAAGACGCTTTAATAGTCCATCGGCATCCAGGCTAACGATGACCACAAAACACCAGATTTCCCCTGATTTCATACCGGTGCGCATAATGTGTATTATGTTAAATCACCTGCTGTGGTAAATAAGTTCACAAGACACTCCCACTAACTTTTGCCTCACAGAACACGCAGTATCACTGCGACAGGAAATCACGAAGGTAAAATCTCAATCGTGGCCGCTCTGGCGCGTGTCCCTGTCATTGCGGAAACATAGCTGCTGCCGGAGTACTTTTTCTGGTAAGCCTGATCTATTTTACTTTCAAGCTCAGGGTCTGATGGTTTTGCAAACAGGACGTCGAACTCCTGTCCAATAGCCAGTATCTTACCCGCCTGCTGGGACAATGCAGCCTGATACCATGTTGAACGGGTACCACTATAGGCTCGGACGAAAAGTCGGTTACCCACCTTCACTTCCCAAATCCATGTCGGCGTACCGGTCGTATTCATATCGGGATGATACGGAGCGATTTTTAGGTCATCGGCCTCATCTATTCTTGTTAATACTTCATAGTTCCAGAACATAAACCTCTCCTCTTTCATATGCGGCTATTTTTTTTCTATTGCAGCATTAACTCGATAAATTAATGTTGCATGAGAAATTAGAGCCTGCTTCACGAGTAACAGCAGAGTGGCTGTTATTAAAATTAGGATTAATGCATCTCAGCGACGGTATTACCGACTATCAACTGAATAATATATTGGCGGTCCATAATGAAACTGAGCTGGCATGCCTTTCCTGCGGTTGCCAGTCGACTCCAGAGTACCAGCACTGCCTGTATTTTTGCCTGTTCGAGCGCAAATCCAATACCATCAAGACTGTCTGCGTTTGTCTGAAGTTCTTTTATCATCTTCACGCATTCGCCGGTCAGGCCATCATAGCTAAGTGAAAACGTTTGTTTAGTATCCATTCGGCACGCTCTTTAGGGGGAATACACAACACCCCATGCTAAGAGAGCAGTGTCTGTCGTTTGTCGCACAGACACTGCATCTGAAAACACCGGACGGTGCTATGGCTTACTTATTAAGATTTTTGTTGAAAAATGCAGTGATGTTATCGAACGGGATCTTATCCATACGATCATATAAATCGACATGTGTTGCATCTTTAACAATCAGAAGCTCTTTTGGTTGATTTGCCGCTTCATAAGCCGTTTTGGAGAAGTAAAGCGAATGCGCTTTTTCACCATGGATGAACAGGATCGGGCGCGGAGAAATTTCCTTAATATAGGTCATGAGCGGGAAATTCATGAAGGCCATCGGCGTTGTCACGGACCATGAGTTACCAGAGTTGACGGCTCGTGGATGATAGCCGCGTTTGGTCATGTAATAGTCCGCATAGTCCACGAGGAACTGTGCTTCACCGCCCTTCAGTTTATTATAGGCTGGCTGGTATGCAGCTTTACCGTTTGCCGCATCTTCCCAGCGCTGGAGGCTCATCTTCTCCAGCGCCTGCTCGCGTTGCTCCGGCGTTACGCTGTCGTTGTAGCCTTTCGACATCACGCGGCTCATATCATACATGGTGCTGGCAACGACCGCTTTTACGCGTTTATCCACGGCAACAGCGTTCAGGGCAATCCCACCCATGCCGCAGATACCGATGACACCGATACGTTCACGATCCACATAAGGTTGCAGTCCAATGAAATCGACTGCGGCCATGAAGTCTTCGGTATTGATATCAGGTGAAGCAATATTGCGGGGTTCACCACTGCTTTCACCGGTATAAGACGGATCAAATGCCAGCGTCACGAATCCGCGCTCTGCCAGGGTCTGAGCATAAAGACCTGAAGCCTGCTCTTTTACAGCGCCAAATGGCCCGGAAATCACAAGCGCAGCAAGCTTCTTGTTCCCGCGATCTTTAGGAAGATACACATCAGCGGCCAGCGTAATGCCGTAACGGTTCTTAAAAGTAACTTTTTGATGATCCACTTTTTCGCTCCTTGTGAAAGTTTTATCCCACGTCTGAACCAGACGGACTGAAGAATCTGCTGTGCCTGGTGCAGGCTGGGCGACCGCAGCTTCTGTTGAAATCAGAGCCATCGCTCCGGCAAGGAGTGCGCCATTAAAAAAGCGCGTTGAAGATTTTAGCGTCATGATATTAAAACCTTTCATTGGATATTGAGGGATATGTTTCAGACAGCATGCATGAGTATTTCAGTTACAACTTCCGGTGGGTAATCATTGGCGATACCAAACGCTTTGACATTGATCTGGACGTTCTCAACGATAGCGGGCAGATCTGCTTCCCTGATGTTCAGCTGTTCAAGACGTGTTGGCGTACCAATTTCTTCGAACCACTTCTCAAGCGCTGCGATGCCGTCGTCTGCCGAACTGAGTCCGAACACATATTTTGCGAAACGCTCAAACTGCGGTGTATTTCGGTTTTTGTACCATTTCATCCAGGCGGGCATAACAACGGACAACCCTGCCCCGTGTGGAACGTTGAAAAGTGCGGATAAAGAGTGCTCGATTGCATGATTCGGATAACTGAATCCGGCGCAGCCTGACAGGATCAAACCGTTTTGAGCCAGGGTTGCCGCCCAGGCAAATTCCCCACGCGCAGCCTCATCCTCCGGATTGGCGATGAGCGTTTGTGTGGTTTCAATTACCGTATTTAGCAGTGCTTCAACCAGTCGCGACTGAATTGCAGGCTGAACGGTTGCGGTGAAGTACACTTCGATAAGGTGTGAAATGATATCAGCGGCAGAATAGACCAGGTAATCGCGGGAGACGCCCGCCATCAGTGCCGGACTCAGGACGGATACCACCGGTCGTGTAAAGTCGTTACCGATCGATAATTTTTCATGTGTTTCTTCATTGGTGACAACGGCATACGGGTTCATTTCGCTTCCCGTTGCGGCCAGGGTCAGAATGGCAAACAAAGGTAAAGCAGAGGAAAGCTCGCCTTTACCAGCGAATAAATCCCAGACGTTACCATTATAATGTGCGCCGGCCGCAATAGCCTTAGCACTGTCAAGTACGGAGCCGCCGCCAACGCTAAGGATAGCGTCCACGTTATGTTGTTTGGCCAGTTCCACCCCTTCACGGACTTTGGATATCACCGGGTTACTTACGATACCGCCAAGTTCTATATACTCGATGCCGTTATCGGCAAGATTCTGGCTGATCGTATCGAACAGGCCTTCTCGTTTAATACGTTCGCTTCCGTAGCACAGCAGGACTTTTCGTGCGCCAGCACTGGCAATGTGTGCACCGATAGTATCCTCTTTTCCGGAACCGAATTCGATTCGGGTTGGGTTGTAGAAAGTAAACTCTTTCACGTATGTCTCCTCCGGATAACCTGCCTGACAGTTAAAAATGGCTTTAACCTGAACGGTTTAAATTTGCTCGCGGTGAACCCTGACTTACAGGACACTGCCTCATTTCAGTGTTGTTATTTTGAGTGTCTTTAATGAAGGGTGTTATTAAAATACTCTGCATTATTTGCCTGATCCTCTGAACCTGATCTCAAAGCGTATATTTCAATTTTCATAGCTGCTAAGTTGTTAACGTCAAAAGGCGTAACAAATGTGAGGCATTACAGAATGATTTCTGAGAAGTCGGTTGAAAAACTACTGGGTGAACTTTCGGTCGATATAGCTCAGCGCACACCCTGCACCGGTGATTTCCCTACAGCCGTAGAAGGACTCGAATTGTTCCGCCGAAACGAACCCGCTCCTCCGGTGAGCTGCCTGGTCCCTCCCAGTATCGTTCTGGTGGCCGATGGCGCGAAGATCATGTGGGTTGGTGGTGAACCTTACGAATACAATGCGGAAAAATTCCTGATCACATCTCTTGACCTGCCAGCCAGCTCGGAAGTATTACAGGCTTCGACATCCCGTCCCTGCGTGGGCGTAGCCTATAAACTTGACCAGCGCGTACTGATGGAATTAATTGCACAGGGAAGCCTGCCGCCGGTTAAAAAACGAGACGCGGGAACGGGTGTCGGTATAGGAATTATTACTGATGTTTTGCTGGAGCCTTTCTGCCGTCTGCTTTCTTTGCTTGACGAGCCTGAAGCTATTCCTGTTCTCGGGCCGCTGATTCAAAGAGAGATACATTACCGGCTTTTGATGAGCGATCAGTCCGATCATCTCAGACAGATTGCAGCAGTAGACGGCCATGGCTACCGTATCGGTAAAGCTATTGACTGGTTAAAGACCAATATTGCATCACCTTTACGCGTAGAAGAACTGGCAAGTCGGGTGCAAATGAGCACGCCCTCTTTCCACCAACACTTCAGGCAGCTTGCGGGAATGAGCCCGCTACGGTATCAGAAATGGCTGCGCCTCAATGAAGCCAGGCGACTGATGCTGAATGAACATTACGATGTCACCACAGCAGCCTATGCTGTCGGTTACGAAAGCCTGTCGCATTTCAGCCGGGAATATACGCGGATGTTCGGGGAATCACCCAAGAAGGATATAACCGTGCTGAGAAAGTCAGCTGGTAAGCTTTAGTATTATCGTAATGTATTTTACCTTATCCTGTTATTGTACCGGTTGCGCAAAACTTGCAGGAAAGCCATAAAGGCGGGAGAATCCTGTCGGCGGTGAGGATAAAAGATGTGGTAGCCCTCAAACCAGGGGCACCACTCGGTCAGTACCACAATCAACCTGCCGTTTCTGATATATTCATCCGCAACATATTCTGGAAGGCAGGCTACGCCAGGCCATCAAGAGCTGCATCAAGCTGATGTACCGTGCTGTTCGCAATATATTGCCCCTTCACCTTCAGGCTGAACTTCTGGTCTTCCTTCTCGAATTCCCAGGCATACAAACCACTCGTGTCGGAATACCGGACGTTGATGCAATTGTGGTTCAAAAGATCCTGCGGTTTTTTAGGCTTCCCATAGCGTTGAAAATAATCCGGTGCTGCAACAATCAATTGCCGCCAGTCCTGGCTGATTTTAACGGCAATCATATCATTATTCAGCGCATCTCCGGGGCGGATCCCCGCGTCAAAACGCTGATCAACGATGTCGGTAAATCCATAATCAATTCCGATTTCAATCTGAATGTCAGGGTAGCGGCTCAGGAAGTCAGGCAACACCGGGCGGATCAGGTACTGGATAACGTCATCTGAACCCGTAAGGCGAATGATGCCAGTGGGCTTTTCACGAAGCTCACTCAGCCGACTAATTGCGTCATCAACCTGCTCCATCAAGGGGCCAATTTCGTTGATGAGCCTTTCACCCGCTTCTGTGGTGGAGATACTGCGGGTGGTTCTGGCCAGCAACCTGATCCCAAGCCTTTCTTCCAGGGATTTTACTGTATGGCTGACAGCTGAGGGCGTCACACCGATCTCTGCTGCCGCTTTAGTAAAGCTCTTGAGTCTGGCCACGCTTAAAAAAACTTTCAGTTCATCCACACTCGCCTCCTCCAGGGGAGAAGCCAGCGTACCAGCCAATGGTTAATTATCAAATATTTTTCACAAGTAAGTGAAATAAATGCTGATTAATTAATTTTATATCAAATGTTACCTTCACATCATCAATAGTGAGCGTGTCATTACTCTGATAACGCGTTTGTGGCTCTGATCCTGAGGTAACTGTTATGCAAGATTTCATCTATCACAAGCCGGTAAAAATTCTGTTTGGGCATGACCAAATCCCTGCACTTGCGCAGGAAGTCCCGCAGGATAAAAAGGTCATTTTTTCATGGGGCAGTTTACTCTGTTTACCTACATCCGACCGTTTCTGGAGAATGTCACGAAAGTTAATTCTGATGAAGTAACGCTAATATTGTTACTGATTGGGGTAGCTGGACTTGCCGGAACGACAGTGATTGGGTTTGTGATCAAAAATCGCCTTTATCAGACACTGGTTGGGATACCACTTGTCATGGCTACAGTCGCTGTAATCCTGATCCCTATGGGTAACAATATTCCTACCGTCTGTGTTTTGTTGGGACTTTGGGGCGTGTTATCAACAGCTGCACCGGTAGGATGGTGGAGCTGGGTTGCCAGTGCCACTGCGTCAGATACAGAATCAGGGGGCGGTCTTATGGTAGCAACAGTTCAGTTCTCAATCGCACTGGGGTCTACAGTGGGCGGGATTTTGTTTGATCAGTTTGGTTTTCAAAGTACATTTGCGTTAAGTGCAGGAATACTTATTTTCTCAGCGATGTTGACTCTGTGGACCTCAAAGCTAAGAACAGTACCTGTATGAATCGTCGCTTAGCCTCCTTAAAGGGGGCTTTTCAAGCTATCTGGCACCATACCCCGTTGCCAATATTAAGTAGTTCATGGTGAGAAAAACTCACATTACCCATCTGGCGTTCTACTCAAGACGCGGGACCGGGTTACGAAAGCTTATCCCATTTCAGTCGGGAATATACGAGGATGTTCGGTCAATCACCTAAGAGGGATATTACTGTGCTGAGAAAGTCTGCCGCTAAGCTTTAATACACCCTGGTATCGTTTACATTTAAGTCAAGCAATATCATTTGATCACCGAGTTAACGCTGCTATTATCTAAGTCTTAGTGTTCGAATCATAAATTTTTTCAATAAATTATCCTGCTAATTAATAGTCCTCACGGAATGAAGGAGCTTCCTCGATGAACTTACCCGGTCAGCAGTCGCCTGACAGCACCCTTCCCTCATATGATCTCTCGCGAAGCCTTGGCCTACAGGCCGGTGCAGATATCGATTTTAAAAAGCTGGCCGCGCAACTCGACTGCTCGCGTAATTTTTACAATGTCGGCATCATTTTTGATGATGGCAAGCAACGCTGGCTGGTTCGCCCCTCTCGACGCATTGCTGATGTGAATCAGAGCACCGTCAGCCATGTAGTCATCAGTAAAATTCCAGATGCTAAGGAAATCAGTGCAGAAAAAGCTGTGGTTGCGACGCTAACTACTCCGTCACTTGCTACGGAAATTACCTCGACCGGTTTTGCCTGTGGCGCGATGATTGTTACGCTTGTCATGGCGTTTGGTGCCGGTGCGGCAGTACCGTTTACCGCTGGCGGGTCTGGTGTGATTGCGGCGATTAGCCTGTCCGGTACGCTGGCTACGGGAGCGCAATGCATGATTGGCGCGGGCCGTCTGCTGGCTATCCATAACGACCATGGTTCCGACGTTGCATGGCTTGACAGCCAGGACTGGTACGTTGCTACCACGACAGTTCTGGATGTTATTTCGCTTGCTGCGGCAGGAACCGCGCTAAGAGGTACTTTAGAAACGTACAAGCTGATGAAAGCGGCGTCTTCAAGTAAAGTTACCGCCTGGTTCCAGAGCCTGAGCCGTGCCGAGCGTAAGCGCATCACGGAAGAGATCATTAAAGCGCAGAATCCAGGTATCTCCAGTGCCGGGGTAAAGGCCGCGATCCGCGCAGGTGTTTATCCGAAACGTTTCCCAAGCGAATCGTTACAAAAATCACTGCAGCGCGAGCTGATGAGTGCGGTCAACAACGCATCGGCCTTTGTGGGGAGCTCACTCACTGGGACTATCCGCAATCCGCAAAATACCGTCCAGTCAGGACGCTATGTGGTTGGTGTGCTGCAATCATTTTTACCTAACTGAACGCTGAGTATTCAAATGTTTAAAGTTTTAACCCGTCGCCTGCAACACTGTAACGAGGTGGCTACCAGCATAAGCAATACCTCCCCGACACAGCTGCAACAGCTAAAGACTCAGTTGGCTGAAGAAATGGGCAAACCTGTGGGTCTACACACCATGGGTATTCCGGCGGCAATAAGTACTCTCGGGGTAATTGTTAGCTTCGCGATTCCTCAGCTGTGGTTGGGCTATGGCGTATTCGCCGCACTCGGCCAGCCAGCCGAACGTGTATTCGTGTGGATTGTGCTGATCGCCCTACTGTTCGCAGGCATCAACGGCGTGACGATGTTTATGATTGGCAAAGGAAGCATGCGCGCCGTGCGGTTACATCTTACGCTGGCGGTGATAAGTCTGGTATTAACGGCAGCCTATCTGCTGGCCGCGCTGAGCGGTAGCGCTGCTCCGGGCGTCAGTCTGGCCGCTGCGATGGTGAGTACCGTCATGCTGGGGCTTAGCGGCAGCTGCATCTTCTCTACCGCTTTCTATAAGATGCTGCTATTTACTCTGCATAACAGAGCCTGGCGCAAACTGATCAGCAAGGCGCGCTAAGCATTCATCACGTAAAAACCCGCCGCTAACGGCGGTTTTTTTATGGTTTTTTAAGCCTGCGCAACCAAATCAACTTATACGCCGCAGGGATAATAAACAGCGATAGCAGCGGAGCCGTGATCATGCCGCCAATCATTGGCGCCGCTATCCGGCTCATGACTTCTGATCCGGCACCGGTTCCCCAGAGAATGGGCAGCAGACCGGCAATAATCAACGCGACGGTCATCGCCTTTGGCCGCACGCGCAGCACGGCGCCATGATAAAGGGCGTCATCAAGTCCCTGTACGATGAAGGTTTCCCGATGGGATAACTTCGGATGCGCTTCAACGGCATGACGCAAATACATCAGCATGACCACCCCAAATTCTGCCGCCACCCCTGCCAGAGCGATAAAGCCGGTGCCGGTTGCCACAGACATATGGAAACCCTGCCAGTACAGGAACCATATCCCCCCGACCAGCGCGAACGGCAGACTCATCAGGATCAGCAACGCTTCATCCACGCGACGGAATGCCAGATACAGCAGAATGAAGATGATCATCACCGTCATCGGTACCATTAGCTTCAGTTTCTTATTGGCGTGCTCAAGCAGTTCAAACTGTCCAGAGAATGCGACGCTGGTGCCCGGTCTCAGCTTTACGTTCTGACTAATAGCAGTCTTAATGTCGTTCACCACCGACACCATATCCCTGCCGCGGGCATCGATATAAATCCAGCTCGCAGGACGGGCATTCTCCGTTTTCAGCATCGTAGGGCCGGAAACGACGTTGATATCCGCCACATCGCCCAGCGTGATCTGCTGTTTCATCGGCGTCAGGATCGGCATCTGCCTCAGCGCGGTCGGGCTGTTTCGGTAGTCCTGAGGATAGCGAATATTAATCGGATACCGTGCGACGCCTTCCACCGTTTCTCCCACCGTCGCCCCGCCGATGGCCGTGGAGACGAACAGCTGCACGTCGCCCACCGTCATCCCGTAGCGGGAGGCTTTTTCCCGGTTGATATCAACGTCAATGTAGCGCCCGCCTTCCAGACGTTCAGCCAGGGCTGACACCACGCCCGGCACCGTTTTGGCGACTGCCTCTATGCGTTGCGCCGTGGCGTCGATATCAGCCAGAACGGTACCTGACACCTTGATACCAATGGGGCTTTTAATCCCGGTTGAAAGCATATCGATGCGGTTGCGGATGGGCGGAACCCAGAGATTCGCCAGGCCAGGCAAACGAACGGTCTTGTCGAGCTCGTTAACGATCTTGTCAATCGTCATGCCGGGTCGCCACTGATCCTCAGGCTTAAGCTGAATGGTGGTTTCGACCATTTCGAGCGGCGCGGAATCCGTTGCCGTTTCGGCTTTGCCGGTCTTGCCGAAGACAGAGGCCACTTCAGGGACTGTTTTTATTAACTTGTCCGTGGTCTGTAAGAGCGCGGCCGCTTCTGCCGGAGACACACCCGGCAATGTTGATGGCATATACAGCAGATCGCCTTCGTTGATCTTTGGCAGGAACTCGCCGCCCACCTGGCTAAGTGGCCAAATAACCGTGAATATGGATAAGGTCGCAACCAGCAGGGTGGTTTTTGGCCAGTGGAGCACCCTGATCAGAAGCGGATGGTAGGCTTTAATAAGCAACCGGTTCAATGGGTTACTGGTCTCTGCGGGGATTTTACCCCGGATCCAGAATCCCATCAGGATGGGGATCACGATGATGGCCAGCGCGGCCGCCCCCGCCATGGCGTACGTTTTCGTGAAGGCCAGTGGACCAAACAGCCGCCCTTCCTGTCCCTCGAGGGTAAAGATGGGAATAAACGACAAGGTAATGATCAGCAGGCTGATAAACAGCGCGGGGCCAACCTCTACAGAGGCGTTGGTGATCACCTTCCAGCGGGTGGCGTTATCAATCGGCTCCCCCGGGTGGCGGTGGTCCCACTCTTCCAGCCGTTTATGCGCATTTTCAATCATCACGATGGCGGCATCCACCATCGCGCCGACGGCAATGGCAATGCCTCCCAGCGACATGATATTAGCGTTCAGCCCCTGGAAATGCATAACGATAAAGGCAATACACAGGCCAAGCGGCAGAGAGATAATTGCGACCAGCGCAGAGCGGACGTGCCACAGGAACAGCGCGCAGACGATGGCCACCACGATAAACTCCTCAAGAAGCTTGCCGCTCAGGTTGTCGATTGCCCGATCGATGAGCTGGCTGCGATCGTAGGTAGTCACAATCTCAACGCCTTCCGGCAGGCTGGCCTTCAGCGTCTCCAGCTTGTCTTTCACCGCCGTTATGACCTCGCGCGCGTTTTTACCCGAACGCAGGATCACCACGCCGCCCGCCACTTCACCCTGCCCGTTCAGCTCGGCAATACCACGGCGCATTTCCGGCCCCGTTTGTACGCGGGCAACATCACGCAGGTAAATCGGCACGCCGTTCTCACCGGTTTTCAGGACGATGTGATTGAAATCATCGATGGTCTGCAGATAGCCGCTGGCCCGCACCATATATTCCGCTTCCGCGATTTCTACGGACGATCCCCCCGCTTCCTGATTAGACGATTCAAGAGCCTGCTTAACTTCCGGCAGGCTGACGCCGAACTGCGCCAGCTTTAACGGGTCAACCTGAATCTGATACTGCTTCACCACGCCGCCGACGGAGGCCACTTCGGCCACGTTCGGGATCGTTTTCAGCTCAAACTTCAGGAACCAGTCCTGCAATGATCGCAGCTCGGCGAGATCGTGTTTTCCGCTGCGGTCCACCAGCGCATACTCAAATATCCAGCCCACGCCCGTGGCGTCCGGGCCGATTTCCGAGCTCACGCCGGCAGGGAGTTTGCCCTGAACCTGATTCAGGTACTCCAGCACGCGCGAACGGGCCCAGTACAAATCGGTGCCATCTTCGAAAATGACGTACACGTACGAATCACCAAACTGCGAAAAGCCGCGCACTGTCTTTGCGCCGGGAACCGACAGCATGGTGGTGGTGAGTGGATAGGTCACCTGGTTTTCAACAATCTGCGGGGCCTGGCCGGGATAGCGGGTTTTGATAATCACCTGCACGTCAGACAGATCGGGTAAGGCATCGACCGGCGTGTTAATAATCGTCCATGTGCCCCAGACGCTGAGGAACAGCGCCCCCATCATGACCAGGAAACGATTGGCCACTGACCGTCGGATAATCCATTCAATCATCATCGTCTCCTTAATGGCCTGAATGCGCGTCGTCAGCGGCTTCAACGTGGCGCATGCGCTCCAGCGCACCGGTAATATTGGCCTCCGAGTCAATCAGGAACAGACCGCTGACCACCACCGACTCCCCCTCCTCCAGTCCGCTACCAATGCCGGACTGCTGCTGAGATTCATGCAGAACGCGGATCCTTTTCGGCATAAAATTCCCGTTCGTATCAACGGTAATAACGCGCTGCTCTTTGCCGGTATCAATAACGGCCTGAGACGGAATGAGCAGCATTTCCTGACTGTGGGTATTCAGCTTCAGGTAGGCATTCATGCCAGGTTTCAGCAGCTCATCCTTGTTGGAGACCTGCAGGCGCAGCTGCAGCGTACGGGTGGTTGGATCCACGCTCGGCAGAAGACTCCATTTTTCAACCGGGAAGGATTTATCCGGCCAGGCCGGTATCGAAACAGCAAACTGCGAGGTATCTTTCAGCAGATAAGCAATGGACTCAGGGACCGCCGCACCGATCCAGACCGGATCCATCCCCTGAATTTGTGCCACCACCTTTTCTTTCGAAATATTCATCCCGGTACGGAGGTCAAAGGCCGTAATCACCCCGTCGATCGGTGCCTTGATGGTAAACCGTGTCTGGATCGTGCGGGTCTCACGCAGCCTCTGAATATCCTCATCCGGCATACCCGCCAGCCGAAGCCGTTCCAGAACCCCTTTGATTTGCGTCGGCGTTCCGCCGGTGCCGGATAACAGCAGAAACTCGCTCTGCGCCTCTACCCAGTCCGGAATGGTAATATCAATCAGCGGCGTGCCTTTCTTTACCTTATCGCCCGTCGTCAGCGGGTAGACTTTCTCAACGAAGCCTTCCGCGCGCGCCTGCACAATGACAAACTGATAGTCGTTATAGCTGACATTGGCCGGGATCGTCTGGGCATAATTCAGCGTTCCGCGCGTCACTTTTTGCGTTTTTAATCCTAAATTCTGGACCTGCGTCGGATCGATACGGATACCGCCACCGCTTTTATCGTTATTTTCGTCCGCATATTTCGGGACCAGATCCATATCCATAAATGGTGATTTAACGGGCTTGTCGAATTTCACGTCAGGCTTCATCGGGTCATACCAGAAAAGGACCTTTCTTTCCGCAACGCTATTTGCTGTTTTTTCAGATGAATAAAGTGTCTGCCATGCCGTCACGGATATCAGCCCTCCCGCAATAAGGCTGCTGACTATCATGGCTGCATATTTTATTTTGAATGAGGCCATGCCGTTTCTCGCTATTTAATGCTCTTCAGTAAAGAGATATTGCCCTGCTGAACAAATGAAAAATCAACATGACTGCCGACTTTCAATGCATTGATACTCTCGTCAGCCTGAATAAAGGTGAAACGCATGGTCATCGAGGGCCAGCCAATCGCCGGGATCGCTTCATGAGAAATCGTGACTTTTTTATTCGTGAGATCAATATCCTTCACGATGCCGGTCCCGGTGATGAGCTGCTCTGAGGTCGCTTCGCTGGTAGAGTTCATCCCCTCGTGCTGATGAACCTCAGCCTGGATGCTGGCAGAAAACACAATGGAGGTCGCTCCGAATACAATGGCCTTAAGAGAATTGCGCATGCTTATTTTCCTGTTTAATTAAATAACGTTATTCGACCCAACCGCCGCCAAGCGCGGTGAAGAGATTAATTTCATTAACCTGCCTGGCATAAATAAGGTCGAGAATATTTTGCTGTGTAGCGAAAAGAGAACGTTCCGCGTCCAGGACTTCGATATAGCTGACTGCACCACTGGAATATAGCCCACCTGCACGTTGAAGAGTGATGCGGAGTGAATCAAGGTACCGCTGCTGCGCAGCAAGCTGCTGGTTGATGCTGTCCCGCAGCGCGAGCGCGTCGGCAACCTGTTTGAATGCGGCCTGTATTTTTTGTTCGTAATTAATAACCGACTGCTGCTGGCGAATTTCGGCCAGCTTCAGGTTTGCCTTATTCCTGCCCGCATTAAAAATGGGAATGTCTATTTTAGGGATAAAATTCCACATCCCGCTGCCCGCGGTAAACAGGCTGGATAATTCCGTACTGCCAGTTGAAAGCCCGCTGGTTAATGATATTGACGGGAAAAAGGCGGCACGCGCGGCGCCGATATTCGCATCGGCCGCTTTAAGCTGATACTCCGCTTCCAAAATGTCCGGGCGCTGCAGCAGTATCGCTGAGGAGAGATGAGGCGGCAGTTTTACCGGCGCAACGTCGCTGGCGTTCATGCCGCTCTCGCCCGGGAGCGCGCGATACGTGCCGAGGACCAGCTGCAGGGCATTATTGGCCTGCGCCAGCTCTCCCTCTCTTTTGGCAATCTCTGCCTGCGTGCTTTCGATCTGTCCCCGGGCCTGTTCCAGCGCCAGCACGTTCGTACTGCCCGTCACCAGCTGTTGCTCAACGAACGCATAAGACTGCCGGTAATTTTTCAGTGTATCCCGCGCGATACGCAGCTGTTTAAACGCCAGCTGCTGGTTGAAATAACTCTGTGAAACGTTAGAGACGAGCAGGATATGCACCGCGCGACGGGCCTCTTCGCTGGCGAAATAGTTTTGTCGGCCGGCCTCGCTCATGTTCTTCAGCTTGCCGAAGAAGTCGAGTTCATAGCTAAGCTCAAAACCCGCGTCGTACTGTTGAGAGGTCGGTTTGTCACTTTTCAACCCACCGCTGTAGATGATACCCGAGGAGGCATTCAGCTGTGGATAACGATCCGCATCCGTCACGCTGAACTGCGCCCGTGCCTCTTCAACCTTCAGAGCGGCCATTTTTACATCGCGATTATTGTTCAGCGCTTCTGTAATCAGCCCGGCTACCTGCGGGTCGACGAAAAAGTTGCGCCACCCGGTGTCCTGATACCCCACCACCGCAGGCGTCAGGCCGTTGCGCGAAAGTGAAAACTGCTGGGGTACCGGTGATGCCGGGCGCTGGTATTCGGGGGCCAGCGAGACGCAGCCCGCCAGGATAAATACCGTACTGATGCTGAGTCGTTTTAACAGGAACATAGCGGTTCAAATGAAGTCCAGAGTATTTTTAGGGCTACTCTACTGAACGCTTCCTGTTTGACGGGTGACGGGATAATGACAATGTTGTCATTTTTAACGTAAGTCATTGTGAACGGTTGCGGGCTCCATAGAATGTCATCAGCAGCCAGTCAGGGGAGCAAGATGAAAATACTGATCGTTGAAGATGAAATGAAAACCGGTGAGTACCTCAGCAAGGGGCTCACTGAAGCGGGGTTTGTCGTGGACCACGCTGTTAATGGCCTGAACGGCTACCATCTCGCCATGACCGCTGAATACGATCTGCTGATTCTGGATATCATGCTGCCCGATGTGAACGGCTGGGACATTGTCCGCATGCTCCGCTCTGCCGGCAAAGGGATGCCCATACTACTTCTGACGGCTCTCGGTACGATTGAACACCGGGTTAAGGGGCTTGAGCTGGGCGCGGATGACTATCTGATTAAGCCTTTCGCCTTTGCCGAGCTGCTCGCCCGGGTCAGGACGCTGTTGAGGCGCGGAAATACGGTGATCGCCGAAAGCCAGCTTCAGGTGGCTGACCTGACGGTTGACCTTGTGTCGAGAAAGGTCAGCCGAGCCGGAAGCCGCATCCTGTTAACCAGCAAAGAGTTCAGCCTGCTGGAGTTTTTCATGCGTCATCAGGGAGAGGTGCTTCCCCGTTCACTGATTGCCTCCCAGGTATGGGACATGAATTTTGACAGCGACACAAACGCGATTGACGTGGCGGTAAAACGGCTTCGCGCGAAAATCGATAACGATTTTGAACCGAAGCTGATCCAGACGGTGCGCGGCGTGGGTTATATGCTGGAGGTCCCGGATGCGCGTTAAGCCCCTCCGACGCCCGTTCTCGCTTGCGCTGCGGCTGACCTTTTTTATCAGCCTCTCCACGATACTGGCCTTTTTCGCCTTTACCTGGTTTATGCTGCATTCCGTTGAAAAGCACTTCGCCGAGCAGGATATCAGCGACCTGCAGCAAATCAGCACCGCGATGCACCGCATCCTGCAGTCACCGGCCGATCCTGACCAAAAGAAAATCAGCAAGATCAAAGAGTCGATCGCCAGCTACCGCAACGTGGCCGTCCTGCTTCTGGATCCGCAGGGCAATACCCTGTTCAGCTCGGCGCAAGGAGCGGCACTGCGCCCCGCGATGAACACGGCGAACTTTAGCGAACACCGCCGCGCGCAGGATGTGTTTCTCTGGACGGTTGAAGGCCCGGCCGACCCCATGCACGGCGGGTCCGACATGAAAATGGAAACGTACCGGATTATCGCCTCCTCAGGCACGGCGACGCTGCAGGGCAAAACGCAGGGCTACGTGATGCTGATCGGGCTCTCCATTAATTTTCATCTGCACTACCTTGAGGCGTTGAAAAAAAACCTTCTGGCGATTGCCGCCGTTATCAGCCTGCTGATTATTCTTGTCATCCGCATCGCCGTGCGCCAGGGACATTTGCCCCTGCGTAACGTCAGCAACGCTATTAAAAACATCACCTCCGAAAATCTTGACGCGCGGCTGGAGCCGTCCCGCGTCCCCGTTGAGCTGGAGCAGCTGGTCATCTCCTTCAACCAGATGATCGAAAAGATTGAAGATGTTTTTACCCGTCAGGCTAACTTTTCCGCCGACATCGCGCACGAAATCAGAACCCCCATCACCAACCTGGTGACGCAAACGGAAATCGCGCTGAGCCAGAACCGTTCTCAAAAGGAGCTGGAAGATGTGTTGTACTCCAGCCTCGAAGAGTACAACCGGATGACCCGCATGGTCAGCGACATGCTGTTCCTTGCTCAGGCGGATAATAATCAGCTTATACCGGATCGGGTGATGTTTGATTTAAGCGGCGAGGTCATGAAGGTGTTTGATTTCTTCGAAGCCTGGGCGGAAGAACGCCACATCGCTCTGAAATTTAACGGGATGCCCTGCCTGATAGAAGGCGATCCGCAGATGTTCAGGAGAGCAATCAATAATCTGCTCTCCAACGCCCTGCGCTATACGCCGGAAGGGAAAACGGTAACGGTCTCCATCAGAACACAGGATAACAACGTTGAGCTGGTGACAGAAAACCCCGGTACGCCGATCCCGCAGGCGCATCTGTCGAAGCTGTTTGACCGTTTTTATCGCGTCGACCCGTCCAGGCAGCGCAAAGGCGAAGGCAGCGGAATTGGGCTTGCCATCGTGAAGTCCATCGTCACGGCGCACAACGGAAAAGTTCGCGTGGAATCGGATGCGGTGTCGACGCGCTTCATCCTCACCGTGCCGGGAAAGGTTGCCTGAGCGCTCAGCGCACGGAACGGCACACCTCCAGCACTTTCTCTCTGAGCCACCGGTGCGCCGGGTCCTGCTCCATGCGCGGATGCCACATCTGTGACACCGTAATGGTCCTGGTTTTAAAGGGCAGTTCAAAGACGTGTACGCGCTCGGTCATCGGCTGATTGAGCAGGTACAACGCAGGCACCATGGCAATCAGATCGGAGGCCAGCGCCACGGATAACGCCGTAGGAAAGCCGGGCACCACGCTGGCGATCTTGCGTTTCATCCCCCGTTCTGCCAGCGCGTCATCGACAGCCCCATGCAACGATCCGTTCGGAGAGGCTACAACATGGCCCCATGCGACATAATCGTCAAGGCTGACATCATGCCGTAATGACAGCGGATGCCCCTTGCGCACCGCGCCAACAAACCGATCCTGAAAGAGCCTTTGCAGCCGTATTTCAGGCCCCATATTGTTCTGCACGCCAATCTCCAGGTCGACAAGCCCCTCGCGCAAATAGCGCGACGTTTTTTCAGGTTTCGGCGAAAAACGAATACAGACGTCGGGCGCCACCTCCGCCACCGCCGCAATAAGTAGTGGCCCAAATGCCACCACAAAACCGTCGTTGGCCCGGATGGTGAACAGCCGTTCGAGATTTTCCACCTTCAGCGTGTCGGTGGAGGGCTGCAGAACCGCCCTTGCCTCGTAGACGGCGCTTCTGGCGCGGTCCCGGGTGGCTTCGGCCCAGGGCGTCAGCACCATATGACGACCGGCCCGTACAAGAATAGGATCGCCGGTCACCTCCCGCAGCCGGCTCAAGGTGCGGCTCATGGCGGAGGTGCTCAGGTTCAAACGTCGCGCCGCGCCCGCCACGCTGGCTTCTGCCAGCAAAACGTCGAGCGCAACCAGAAGGTTAAAATCAGGATCGGACACGATGGCTCCTCAGATATGGCGTTACGCGCAATGATTAAGTGCAAATGCTGCGTCTTCCGCCCTGTATACCGCATGATTATAGTTTCGTCATCACGATTCTTTTTCGGAGTAACGACGATGACGCTCTTTTCAAACCAGCCTGGCGATGAAGGTTTACCCGGGCATGAACGCGCCCGGGTCCTGGCCGCCGTTATGACCACCACGCTGATGGGCGTCTTTGACGGCACCATGATCAACATCGCGCTCCCCTCTATGGCAAGGGCGATGCAGGTCTCCGCGAACGTTGCGGTCTGGTTCGCCAACGGCTATCTGCTGTCAGCGGCGATGACGCTGGCTATTTTCGCCGCGCTGGCGGCGCGCGTGGGCTATCGCCCGGTCTTTCTGAGCGGACTTGCCACCTTTACGCTCACCTCACTCGGCTGCGCGCTGGCAACAACGCCGGAAATGTTAACCGGGATGCGGATCCTGCAGGGCATCGGCGGGGCGGCGACCCTGAGTATCGCCCCGGCGATCCTGCGTTCGGTTTTTCCTGGCCGACTGCTTGGCCGCATTCTGGGGCTGCACGCCCTGCTTATCGCCTCCAGCACGGCGATTGCTCCTGTGCTCGGAGGAACAATACTGGACGCCCTGAGCTGGCAATGGCTGTTCGCCATTAACCTCATTCCGGGCAGCATCGCCCTGATGCTGGCATGGCGGGCCTTACCGCGGGAATCGGCCGTGGACCGAACTCCCTTTGACGCGCCGGGCGCCGTGCTCTCCGCCGTCCTGTTAGGTTCCGCGATCATGCTGGCCGACAGCCTTCAGCACGTGGCGCAACAGATTAGCGCGCAGGCCATCTTCTGGGGCGTTCTCGCGCTGGTCAGCGCCTTCGCCTTTACCTGGCGGATCCGGCGTGCGCAACATCCGTTACTGCCGCCGGTGATGTTCAGAAACGGGCGCTTCACCCTCGCCGCGCTGACCTCGCTGGCCTCGTTTGTCAGCCAGGGGATCACGTTTGTCGCGCTGCCGTTCCTGTTTCAGAGCGTATATGGCTACAGCCCTGTAGTGTCCGCGCTGCTGTTCACCCCGTGGCCGATTGGCATCGTACTGATCGCGCCGCACGCGGGTCGCTGGGCGGATACCATTTCCGCGCCGCTGATCTCGACCCTCGGGCTGATCGTGTTTGTTGGTGGGCTGGTCCTGCTGGCGACGTTGCCGGCAAATCCTTCCGTATGGAATATCTGCCTGCGCAGCCTGGTTTGTGGGATTGGGTTTGGCTGCTTCCAGAGTCCCAATAACCGGGAAATGCTCTCTAACGTGGCGCGGGAATATGCCAGCTATGCCTCTGGCGTGCTTTCTATCGTCAGGACATTCGGCCAGTGTCTCGGTGCCGCCGCGGTGGGGGTGCTGCTGGCTGTGACGACAGGGTCAGATCATCAAACGCTTGATGACCGGGCCGTGCATCTGGCGCTGTGGATTGCGGTGATTGCCTCAACGGGATCGGTCTTATTTAGCCTGAGCAGGCTGCGCCCTGCGGTTCGGGCATCGGCTTAACAGGCTGCGCCTCACGGCGCAGCGCGTTTATTTACTCCAGCGCCAGCAGCGCAAAGCTCGCCAGCCAGTGCCCGCCGCTGTAGTGGCTGCCGACCACATGCTCAACGCTTGCGGCCAGATGTTTAGTCACTGCCTCGCGCAGCGCCTGCTGCGCCGGATGGTTAGCGGGAAGCGCTTTGGCAATATGCTTCATACACCACGCGCGGCTGAGGTTTAATCCGTCGAGATGGGCAATTTTCGGGTCGGTGCGATCGCTCACTTCCGCCGGATTCATCAGCGCCGTAACGGCACCCACCTCCGGGAGAAACGCGTCAAACCAGGCCGGGAAGTCTTCAGACACTTTGCTCATCAGCAGCGCCTCCGTCAGCGCGCCGGAAATATACTCGTCTCCGCCGGGCTCATAATGAGCCGGATAGCGCGTGTCGGCGAGATAAAACCGCTCCGCCGCTGCCACAATCGCCTGTTCAAGCGCCTTGTCTCCCACTGCGCGACCGTAATCGAGCGCCAGCGCGAGGGCAAACGCGGTGTTGTAGTGCGTCCCGACGCGGATCGGATAGGTGAGCTTGCCGAGGTAATCCACCAGCCGGTTGCGAATGTCCTGAGTTAACGGCTCCAGCATCTGATACCAGCCCGCGGCCTGCGGCAGCGACGACTGTTTCAGCTCCTGGGCCAGCGCAAGCAGCCAGCCGTAGCCATACGGCCGCTCAAACGAGGCGCGGAACGGAGCGGTGAAATAGGCCAGTTCCTTCGCCACGTTCTCTTCGGTTATGTGCTCGTCAAAAAGCGCGACGATCGCATCCCGGCAAGGTAATTCTGGATAGAGCCGCACGCAGCGCAGCAGCAGCCAGTAGCCGTGCACCGCCGAGTGCCAGTCAAAACAACCGTAGAAAATGGGATGCAGCTCGCGCGGCGGCAGAACGTCACCATCATCATTCAGCAGGTGCATGATGTGGTTCGGGTATTCCTGGCGCAAATAGGTCAAAGGCATGCGGGCAAACGCGTCGGCCTGATCTTGCGTTAATTCCATGACAGCTCCTTAGCGAAACACGAGGAAATACATTAAGAACACGTTCACCACCAGCAGGGTTAACGCGGTCGGGATCTGGATCTTGATCACCTGATATTTGTCCTTAAGCTCCAGCAGCGCGGCGGGAACGATATTGAAGTTCGCGGCCATCGGCGTCATCAGCGTGCCGCAATAGCCCGCGTACATGCCAATCGCCAGCAGCGGCGCCGGGTTGCCGTGATGCACGTTGATGAGAAACGGCAAGGCGATACCGGCACTTAACACCGGGAAGGCCGCAAAGGCATTACCCATGATCATGGTAAACAGCGCCATACCCACGCAGTAAATGACCACCAGCATGAAGCGGCTATCCGGGTTCACAAACAGGCTCACCACCTTCTGCACCGAGTCGCCGGTGTTGGCCACCACGAACACGCCGCCGAGCATGGCCAGCATCTGCGGCAGGATCACCGCCCAGCCGATGGTATCGACAAGACGACGAGACTGACGAACGGCATGCAGCGGCGTGCCTTTGGTCAGCCACCAGCCGGTGAGGATCGCCGCGACGCAGGCCACGCACAGCGCCGCCAGGGTCAGCTGTTTCTGATCGAGCAGAAACACGCCGCCGATCGAAACGCCCTTCAGGAATAACGTGCCCAGCACCGTCACCACCGGGATCATCAGCGCGGGCAGGAACAGCCAGTTTTTAAGCCGGTTTGACGACGCGACGCGCTCCTCCTCGGTTGACATTTTATAGTGTCCTTTCCCGACGAGGCCAAAACCCGCCAGCAGCGCGATAACGATAACGCCGCCGCCGATTATCCGGTACGCCAGCGATTTCCCCAGCTCCTGGACCATCAGATCGCCAAACAGGAAGATCCCGCCAAACAAGAACCAGAACAGCGCGGTGGTAAAACGCTTTGGATTAGCGCGATCGCGCAGGGTCATCACAACCAGCAGCATCACGACAAAGCCAATCAGGTAGTACACGCGGTTAATGGTGATAAGCGTCATCATTGCACAGCCTCCTGCGTACCCTGCTCTGCACGCCAGGCCATCACGTCGCGGCGGATGCTTGCATCGAGGCGCAGCAGGCGCGTCATATGAATAACTAATGCCGCAATGGCGGTTGGAATGGCCCACAGGCCGATATGCAGCGGTTCAATGCCCTGAATACCATTCTCTTTCAGGAACGCGTCGATCAGCAGCACCGCCCCGAAGGCAATAAAGATATCTTCCCCAAAGAAGACCGCGATGTTGTCGCACGCGGCGGCGTGGGCTTTGATTTTGTCGCGGATGTGCTGCGGCAGCTCGCCATATTCGTTCAGCGCCGCCCCTTCGGCCATCGGCGCCAGCAGCGGGCGCACAGTCTGGGCATGACCTCCCAGCGACATCAGGCCCAGCGCGGCGGTGCCTTCCCGCGCGACAAAATAGAGCATCAGAATACGCGCCGAGGTGGCGCTGGCGATCTTCGCCACCCAGGCCTGGGCGCGCTCTTTTAGCCCGTAATATTCCAGCAGACCAATCACCGGCAGGATCAGGATGAAGGTGGGCAGCGATCGGCTATTGACGAACTTCTCGCCAAAGGTCTCCAGCAGCATGCCGAAATCCATGCCGACCAGCAGACCCGTCGCCAGCCCCGCCACCACGACCACCAGCAGCGGGTTGAAGCGCAGTGCAAAACCAATAACCACGATCGGTATCCCGATCAGCGGCAGCAGCGTAGTACCGTCCATAACGTTTACCCTATCGAAAGTGAGCGTTGCGCGCCGACGGCTATTTTTTTAATTTGCGGCGAGCGATGTTGTGTTTTGTTGGCAGGCTTCGCAAAACCTGCGCTAAAAAGCTATATCTGAACCTCAAAAACATGTAAACAAATTATCAATAAAATGTTCTTATTTTATCGATGAGTTTACATTTCTGGCTAAGGAACGTTATGACCTCAGAAAAGAGTGCTTCACCCGATCGCGACGATATCAACGATGGCCGGATCGTCTCTTCCCGCCATCTGGTATCCGAGCGCTGCGCGGAGTTATCAGAGCTGGAATATGCGCTGATTATGACCAGCAACGCGTTCAACAAATGGATGGTGCGCTGCATGACGGCTGCCGGAGAGCCCGATATGGGCGCCTTTGACGTTTCGCTGCTGCATCACGTGAACCACCGCGACCGCAAGAAAAAGCTGGCCGATATCTGCTTCGTCCTCAACGTGGAAGATACCCACGTGGTGACCTATGCCCTGAAAAAACTGGTCAAAGCAGGCTACGTGACGAGCGAGAAAGCGGGTAAAGAACTCTTTTTCTCTACCACGGAGGAAGGGAAAGCGCTGTGCATGAAATACCGGGACGTGCGGGAAGCGTGTCTGATTGCGATCCACGCGGAGAGCGGCATTGCCGGGAAGTCGATTGGCGAGACCGCGCAGCTGTTACGCACGATCTCATCCCTGTATGACACCGCCGCCCGGGCGGCGGCGTCACTGTAACTAAGGACGGCGGAACAGCGTAATGCTCCGTCCGGCCAGCGCATACTCTACGGTTTCGGTGATCGCTGTCCCGGTGGCAGCATCATCCGCCGTAGACAGCTCCAGCACCCATCCCCCTTCGCCAAACTGCGGGATCTGGAACGGCACGGTGCCTTCAAAAGGATTGAACAGCATCAGCACGTCGTGCCAGATACCGTCCTCCTGCCTGAGATCCGGCCTGCTGATGGAGACCCCGAGGGTTGAGCCTTCATCCCACTGCTCGGCCTGCTGTGGGCCGCCCCCGGCATTGAACCAGCGGATCTCCAGCCCGTCGCGCCAGCTTTCACGGCGCAGCAGTGGCTGTTGCGCGCGCAAGGTAATGAGACGACGGGTAAACTCGCGCAGCGCAGCGTCGTTTTCGGACAGCCCCTTCCAGTCGATCCATGAGATCTCACTGTCCTGGCAGTACCCATTGTTGTTGCCCTTCTGCGTGCGGCCAAACTCGTCCCCCGCCAGCAGCATCGGCGTGCCGTGGGAAAACAGCAGCGTGGTCAGGAAATTACGCTTCTGCCGTTCGCGGGTAGCAATAATATCCGGGTTCTCGGTTGGCCCTTCCTCGCCGTAGTTGTATGAGCGGTTATCGTTATGCCCGTCGTTATTGTCCTCGCCGTTGTCGGCGTTGTGCTTCTCGTTGTACGACACCAGGTCATTCAGCGTAAAGCCGTCGTGGGCGGTGATAAAATTGACGCTGGCCCACGGACGACGTCCGCGCAGATCGTACAGATCGCCGGAACCGAGCAGCCGCGCGGCAAAGTCCGTGGAGACATTGTCCCCCTTCCAGTACTCGCGAACGGTGTCGCGGTATTTGTCGTTCCACTCCCCCCAGCCCGGCGGGAAACCGCCGACCTGATACCCGCCGGGGCCGATATCCCAGGGTTCACCAATCAGCTTCAGTCGGGATAACACCGGATCCTGGGTCATGGCGTCAAAAAAACCGCCGCGCGGGTCAAACCCTTCGGGCTCGCGGCCCAGGATCGTCCCGAGGTCGAAGCGAAAACCGTCGATGTGCATCGATTCCGCCCAGTAGCGCAGGGAATCCATCACCATCTGCAGCACGCGCGGATGCGAGGTGTTGACCGTGTTTCCCGTCCCGGTGTCGTTGATGTAATACCGGTGCTGGTCCGGGAGCGTGCGGTAATAGCTGTAGTTATCAATCCCCTTAAACGAGAGCGTCGGGCCAAGCTCGTTCCCTTCCGCCGTGTGGTTGTACACCACGTCAAGAATGACCTCGATGCCCGCGTCATGATAGGCGCGCACCATATCGCGAAAGCCCTGGATCCCCGCCGGGCCGTAGTAGCGTGACGCAGGGGCAAAAAAGCCCAGCGTGTTATAGCCCCAGAAGTTCTTCAGGCCGCGGTCGAGCAGGTGCCGATCGTCCGGAAACCAGTGAACCGGCAGCAGCTCCACCGAGGTAATGCCGAGGCTTTTGATATAGTCGACAGAGGCTTTGTGCCCCATTCCCTCAAACGTGCCCCGCAGCTCGGGCGGAATGGCCGGGTTCATCTGGGTAAACCCTTTCACGTGGCTCTCATAGACAACGGTATGCGGCCAGGGTACGTTCGGCCGGTTGTTATCCTGCCAGTCAAAGGCGTTCGAGTCGATGACCCTGCATTTCGGCGTAAACGGCGCGCTGTCGCGGGTATCAAAGCTCAAATCCAGCTCGTCATGACCCAGCTCATAGCCGAAATGGGCGTCGTTCCAGTCGATGTCACCCACCAGTTCGCGAGCGTAGGGGTCGATAAGCAGCTTATGCGGGTTGAAGCGATGACCATTTTCCGGGTCGTAGGGGCCGTAGACGCGATAGCCGTACAGCGCGCCCGGCTTCAGGTCAGGCACATAGCCGTGCCAGACCTCATGGGTATACTCCGGCAGCTCCAGCCGGGCGATTTCCTTTTTCCCGGACGGGTCAAACAGACAGAGCTCCACCCGTTCAGCGTGAGCGGAGAACAGCGCGAAGTTGACCCCTTTCCCGTCATAATTTGCACCCAACTGCTGGCCATGACCGGCCCGAATTTCAAACGTTGTATCCTTTGCCATTTTCGTTCTCCACGATTATTCGCAGGTAAGCAGAACCAGTACACATCCCTTTTCTGACGTTAAATCCAGCGTCTCTTGCAGAATGCGGCTCTCGCCGCTGAACAGATCCCGATAGCGCTTACCGGCCAGTTCGTCGGGTAACGCGACCGTGGTATTGACCCACAGCTGATGATTAGCGGTGACGCCAAAAACCAGACGCGGCACGGCAACGATCAGCGCCTCGTCGTCCTTAACGCGCGCATACACAATCAGGTTCTCCTCGCGGTCGCCGGTGACCTTAAGCGGCAGCCAGTCGCCGTAGCGGAAAAGCGCGTCGTAGTGCGGTCGAAGCCGCAGCAGCGTGGCGGTAACAAACTGCTTAACGCGCCCGTCCCGCCAGCATGCCGGGCTGTCAAACACCGAGGCATCCGCCGCGCTGAGGTTGTGCACCAGCGCGTTGAAATCCGGCTCCCGTCGGTTATCCGGGTCGACGAGGCTAAAGTTAAGCGCCTCGCTGCCCTGATAGATATCCGGCACGCCGGGCGCCGTCAGCTTGATCACCTTCTGGCTGAGGCTGTTCATTAACCCGGCGCGGATAAAGGGCTGCATCGCCTCGCTGAAATCATGCAGGAACGGGGCGTTGTCCGGCGAAAGCAGGTGCCGCGCGTAGCTCAACACCACGCTCTCATAGCTCTCGTTGCTGTCGATCCAGTCGGTGCGCTGTTTCGCCTCGCGCAGCGCTTTCTCGAGGAAGCCGAGGAAGCGTTCTTGCAGTGATTTCAGCCCGTCGGCGTCGTCCGGTGACAGCGTGGCGGGCCAGACGCCCGCCAGCGCCTGGTAGATCATCCACGTATCGGCGGCGTTCGGCGCGGTACCGTCATTGAGAAAGCGCACCTGGGTCTGGTTCATCTGCCGCCAGCGGGCAAGGTTGTCGCCCCACCGCTCCGGGGCTTCCGTCAGGGTGTAAAGGCGCGCGCGGGCATCCTCCCCGCGCTTGGTATCGTGCGTGGAGGTGCCAAGCAGCGCATCGGGCTGACGGGCCAGACGAATGCGCATTTCCTGGTGGAAGCGGGATAATGAAAACGCGCGCGGCGTCGGGTCGGCGCCCACTTCGTTGAGCGCAAGCTCGAGGTTGTGGCGAAAGAAGAGCGTGTCTTCAACGGACTTCGCCATCAGCGGCCCGGTCAGCTGCTGGAAGCGGGTCCTGAAAAGCGCGGCGCTCTCGCGGCAATCTTCCGGCAGATCGCCGGTAAGAATCCGCACGATCAGGCTGAGCGCCGCTTCCGACGTCTCCACGCTGGCAACCACGCGGTTAAGCAGCGCCACGTCCGGCGGGGTTAATCCTTCCCGGGTGCCGTAGGTGCGGTAGACCGGAAAGGCGATAAGCAGTTCGCGCAGCGCGTGACGGATTTCCTCGCGCGGCAGCGCAACCTCATTGCGACGGGCCAGATCCTCAGCAAGGTTAAGCAGCGTGGTGAATTCACCCTCAAAATTGCGATCGGCCATCAGGCCTTTGGCATCGCGCAGTTCCGCATGGCGATCGACCGTGATGCCCAGCGTCTCGTCGTGGATTTTCTCCAGACGCCCCAGGCTATCGTCGTCGACCAGCACTTCCGCCAGCGAGGCGATAAACTCGTAGCCGGTGGTGCCGGATACCGGCCAGTCAGCGGGGAGCTGTTCCCCTTTGGCGAGAATCTTTTCGACCGTGATGTAGCAGTCGGGCCCGGCCGCCTGCCGCAGGCGCTGCAGATAGCCCAGCGGATCCGCCAGACCGTCGACATGGTCAATGCGCAGGCCGTCCACCACGCCCGCGTGGACCAGCTCAAGGATCAGCCGGTGCGTGTCGTCGAAGACCGCATCATCCTCAACCCGAACGCCGACCAGCCCGGTTATCTCAAAGAAGCGCCGCCATGAGAGCTGCTTCGGCGCCTCCCGCCAGGACATAAGCCGCCAGCTTTGCGCGTCGTGCAGCTCGGCTATGCTCTTCTCCTCGCTGTAGGTACCCGGGTTGAGCGGATACTCGGCGTCGTAGTAAACCAGTGCGGCCTTTTCCGTGACAGGGTCACGTTTTAAGGTGATGGCACCCTTCTCCAGCTCCGCCTCAAAGGTATCGCCAAGAAACGGCAGCGTAAGCGGTCGTGACCCGTCGATATCGAAGTAGCGGAAATAGCGGCTCTGCTGGCCATATTCAATCACGTCGCGCCACCAGGCGTTTTCCAGCGAGGTGGACATATGGTTGGGGACGATATCCAGAATCAGCCCCATACCGGCCTGCTTAAGCGCCGCCGCCATGCGGTCGAAACCGTCTCGTCCGCCGATCGCGGGGTCGATTTCATTCGGGTTGGTCACGTCATAGCCGTGGGTAGACCCCGTCGTGGCAGTGAACACGGGCGACGCGTAAAGGTGGCTGATGCCGAGGTCCTTCATATACGGCACCAGCGCCACAACGCGGTCAAAGGTCATGCCGTTACGGAACTGAATTCGGTACGTGGCGGAAGGGATCATAACGATGCTTCTCCATCAGCAAAGCGAACGACAATACCGTTCGGGGGTAAAACGTCAGAGACTTCCGGCCAGGCAAAGCGCGTCTCACCCGCGAGATCGGGCAGCGCGACGGGCTTAATGCCGATATTAAGCGCCAGCGAGAGCGTCCCCGACGGAAAGCGCCAGCACACCGCCACCATGCCGGGCGCGGTCTTGAGCACATGGCCCTCAACGGCACCGCGCGGATGCAGAAGCGGAACGATATGGCGATGACGCAGCGTCAGCAGATTGCGCGTGTAGCGCAGCCACGTTTTGCCCTCGTCGGTGGCAATCTTATGCCAGTCGAGCTTTGAGCGAACAAAGGTGTTCACGTCATTCGGGTCCGGAACGGCTTCATCGTGTCCGGCGTGACCGGTAAACTCTTTCGCGCGCCCTTCCCGCACCGCCTTTGCCAGTTCGCCGTGAAAATCGGTGAAGAACAGGAACGGATGCGTTTCACCGAACTCCTCGCCCATAAACAGCAGCGGGATATGCGGGGAGAGCAGCAGCGCGGCAAGCAGCACCCGCGTCTTGTCGGCACCCGCGAGGGAGATAAGCCGCTCGCCCTGGGCGCGATTGCCGGTCTGATCGTGGTTTTGAATAAAATCGACGAAGAACTGCGGCGGCTGCGAGTGGCATTCCACCCCGCGGGATTCGCCGGTTTGCAGCGAAATCTCGCCCTGGTAGACAAAGCCTTCCGCCAGCGCCCGGGCGAACTTTTTCTCCGGCTCAAAGGCAAAGTCCTGGTAATAGGCGTGCGTCTCACCGGTAGCAAACACGTGGGCGGCGTTGTGGAAGTCATCGTTCCACTCGCCGGTAAACAGCGGCGTGTGGCCCTGTTCATCGCGCGGATGCAGAAAAATCACGTTGCGGCTGTCTTCCGTGGTCAGGTGAACGTGCCGGTGGGGAATGGCCTCGCGAATTTTTGCGGCAATCTCCTCGAGAATGTGCGTGTCCGAGCCGTCTTTAATCTGGTCGATGGCATCAAAGCGCAGGCCGTCCAGACGGTATTCCGTCAGCCAGTAGAGCGGCGCGTCGGTGATGTACTGCCTGACCGGCTCGCGCTCGTAGGCGATGCCGTTACCCCACGGCGTCATCCGCTGTGCATCAAAAAACGCGGGCGACAGCAGAGGCAGATAGTTTCCTTCGGGCCCAAAGTGGTTGAGCACGATATCCAGCACCACGGAAAGCCCCAGCCCGTGCGCGGCGTCGATAAACGCGTGGAAATCCTCCGGCGTGCCGTACGCTGAGTGTGGGGCATACAGCAGCACGCCGTCATATCCCCAGCCGCGGGAACCGCCAAACTGGGAGACGGGCATCACTTCAAGCTGGGTAATCCCGAGTTCTGCCAGATACGGCAGCTTGTCGATGGCCGACCGGAAGGTGCCCTCCGGAGTGAAGGTGCCGATATGCAGTTCGTAAATGACCGTCTCTTCCCACGGACGCCCTGCCCAGTCGCGGTTGACCGGCTGGTAACGTCGGGGATCGATCACCACCGAGGGGCCGTTAACGTCGTCCTTTTGCGCCCGCGAGGCGGGATCGGGCACCGCCATGCCGTCCTGAAGAACAAACTGATATTCTGCACCGTGCGTGACGCCAGGGACGTCTGCCTGGAACCAGCCGCCGCCTGTTGCCGTCATCGGCACATCGGTGGCGGCAAGACGTAGCGTAAGTTCTTTCTGTCCTTCTGCCCAGACGCGAAAACGTACAACGTCATCGGAAATAAACTCAGCACCCCACTGCTTTTGAAATGTCCTGAATTCCATTCATTGTCCTCGAATGACCCACATTTTACGCGGAACGAAGTACAAGCTTAGTTCAGGATTAAAAGTGCGTGAGCTCAGCGGATTTAACCGCTTCGTCTATTCTTTATGAAATAACTCACTATCGGGAATACTATGCAGATTCGAAAAGGATTAAATACGGACCTCGTCCGTCTTGAATGTTGTGACTTTTCTTTCACCATTAGCCACATTGCGCGAGAGCCCTTTATCCATTGTGATTTGCATATCGAAGCCGTCGCCGAGCCCTGGATAAAAACCTACGAACTCGACATTCAAACCCTTGAAAACCATTGCGTTAATCCGGACGCCATATTTCTTGTGGCGGAAACAGACGACGGTGAAATAGCCGGATTTATTACCGCGTCAATCGGCTGGAATAAGTTTATCTCGGTGGATTACATAGCCGTGGATCGCACGAAACGCAGAACCGGCGCCGCGCAAAAATTGATGGCCGCCGCGCACGTGTGGGCCCGCAGCGTAAACGCGCCGGGATTACGGCTTGAAACACAAAATGTGAACGTCTCTGCCTGTCTGTTTTACCGTAACTACGGGTTCACCCTGGGCGGATACGATCGTTATCTCTACAACGCCCTACCGGAAAAAGACGAGGTCGCCCTGTTCTGGTATTACATGCTGGTCTAGCGGAAACACATTGCCACATCGCGGTCATATTTCTGTCACTGAATTTCATTACGCTTTCGGGATTTTAACCACGGTGTTGAGGAAAGAAGCGTGAATTCAATGGCTAAGGCATTACTGCTGGCATTACCTGTTTTGAGTGCAACGGCAGCGGCGACGGCCGCGGAGCACGACCTGTGTGAACCGAAAGCGTACGAAATGGCGCTGCGCTATCAGCAGAAATCGGCAGAGATTATGGCCCTTCAGCTGCAAACCTATCGGTTTGCCACCGAGCGTTTCAACGAAAAGTTAAAGGATCTGAAAACGCCCGAAAATTACGCCGTGGTAATGGACCTGGATGAAACGGTACTGGATAACACCCCTCTGCTGGTGCGCGACATGGAGCAGTGTCACGACTATACGAAATGGGACACCTGGAGCGACTGGGAGAAACAGGGAAAACCCGGCTTAATTCCGGGGGCGAAAGCGTTTCTTGAGCACGTGAATCAAAGCAAGGTCCGCATCTACTACGTTTCGGATCGTATGCAGGAAAACAAAGCCGACACGCTGAAGACGTTAAACGCTCTCGGCCTGCCGCAGGTATCTGACGAAAGCGTGCTGCTGGATACGGTCAGCAAGGAAGAGCGTCGCCAGAGCATCCTCAAAAAGCAGCAGATCGTGATGCTGTTCGGCGACAGCCTGCCGGACTTCGCCGTGCAGTTTAAAAACAAAAAGCCGAGCGAGCAGCAGCGTGAGCTGGTTGAAGCCAGCGCCGAACGCTTCGGCAACGACTGGATTGTGCTGCCTAATGCCGCTTATGGCTCATGGTCCAAAGCCACGCCGGACAGCTGGAACGTACCGCTGAAAAAATAATGTCTACGGGCCGGGAAAGCTATCGCGCGCCTTCCCGGCCCTTCGGTTTCCTATCCATCCCGTTTATAGGTCCTATCATTTCTGGGCAGGTTCTTATAATTTTACGGAGCAGTAAGATGAGCACTTACAAAGGAGACTCGTATGCTTACCGTGAAAAAACTTGCTCTTTCCACGCTGATTTCCAGTTCACTGCTTTTTTACCCTGCGCTCCAGGCCTCGGCGGAGACGCCCCAGCACGTCGTTAAACAACCGGCGGGCGGTTACAGCGTGCAGGTCGGCGACGTTCTGGTCACCTCGTTTACCGACGGGACCGTCGCGCAGGATCTGCACAAGCTGCTGCGCCGGACCACGCCGCAAAACATTGATGCGCTGCTCGCGAAAAACTTTCAGACCAACCCGGCTGAGGTCTCCATCAACGCTTTTCTGATTGCGATACCCGGACATAAAATCCTGGTGGATACCGGCTCGGGCCAGCTCTTTGGCCCTGATACCGGCGGACGTCTGGTTGAAAGCCTCGCCACGCAGGGGATAAAACCCGAAGACATTACTGAAGTCCTGCTGACCCACGCCCACTCCGATCATGCCGGTGGCCTGGTGAAGGATGGAAAAGTGGTGTTCAGCAACGCGCGCGTTTTCGTTGGCAAACCGGATATCGACTTTTTCTTTAATGACGACAACCAGAAGAAAACCGGCTACGGCAAGAACTACTTTGACGTCGCGCAGAAGACCTTAAAACTCTATCTGGATGCGGGAAAAGTGGTGCCGTTTAGCGGCACATCGGAGATTCTACCGGGGCTGACCGGCACGGTTCATCCCGGACACACGCCGGGCTCAGCCTTCTACACGCTGACAAGTAAAGGCGAGAAGATCACCTTTGTCGGCGACATCATTCATGCCGCGGCGGTTCAGTTCCCGCAGCCTGCGGTGACCATCACCTACGATGAAGATCAGAACAAAGCGGCAACCGTTCGCGAGCATGCGTTCGCTGACTTTGTGAAAAACAAGGACCTGGTTGCCGCCCCGCACCTGCCTTTCCCGGGCATCGGCTATGTGACGAAAGGCGCGAAAGGCGGCTATGCCTGGGTCCCTGTGACCTATACCAACCGTGACGCCAGCAGCGCGAAATAAGATGACGCCCATCTCTGATATGGACATAGACCTGATCCTGACCCTGGACGCCCTGCTTCAGGACAGGAATATCACCCATGCGGCCGCGCGGCTGGGCATCAGCCAGCCTGCGCTGTCCGCCCGTCTGGCGCGTCTGCGCACGCTGTTTGGCGAACCGCTGTTTATTCCCTCCCCGCATGGACGCGGGGTATTGCCCACGCCGCGAGCGGAAGCGCTCAGGCCGCAGGTGGCAAGCGTGCTGCGCGGCATCAGCGCGATGTTTGCACCCACCGCGTTTGATGCGCAAACCAGCAGCCGGACCTTTGTAATCGCGCTGCATGAGAATCCGGCGCTGATGCTCGGCACCGGGCTGCTTAACCAGATTAGAACCGATGCCCCCGGTATCCGCCTGCGCTTCGCCCTGCCGGAGATAGCTGACCTGCCGCAGCAGCTGGAAAACGGCGATGTGGATATCTACATTGGCGTGAGCGCAGGTGCCCATGAGGGATGGGTGAGGCGCAAACTCCTCGACGACGCGTTTGCCACCGCCCAGCGTAAAGGCCATCCGCGCGGAACGGGTCCGTTAGATCTGGATAGCTACTGCGCGCTTTCCCATCTGGTGGTGTCGTCGGCGGGGGATCCGTTTAGCGGCTTTGTTGACCAAACCCTCGCCGGGCTGGGCTACCAGCGACACGTCGCCATGTCCACCCAGAGCTATGCCGTGGCGCCAGCACTTATTGCCGGTACGGACCTGGTGTGCACCCTGCCGGAACGGATGCTGAAGCAGTTTGCCTGCACGCTGGATCTCTTTGCACCACCGCTGCCGCTCCAGCCGATTACCATCAACATGTACTGGCACCCGAAAAACAGCCAGGATCCGGCGAATGCCTGGCTGCGCGAACAGCTGCTGCGGGCCGCCGGACGTCAGGTGTGATCGAGCGTTACCAGAAACTTTTTAAGCACCTCTGAGCGAATAATCCGGTGGCAAACCAGGGTGAGTTCGCTCTCCCGCAGCCGGTCGAGGATGTCCACGTAGACGACATTCTCGACGCTCACCGCCTTTGCCGACGCGGGGAGCAGCGCCAGCCCAAACCCCGCCGAAACCAGGCTTATCACCGTGGGCACGTCGGTCGCGTTCTGCACGACGTCCGGCTGAAAGCCCGCTCCGCTGCAGGCATCATAGAAGTACTGCTCCAGCCCCATTCCCTCCGGGTCGCGCAGGGAGATCCATTTTTCGTCTTTCACCGACGAAAGCGTCAGCGCGGCGGACCCGGCCAGCGGATGCTGACGATACAGCGCCAGCACCGTTTTCTCCGAGGCGAACGGGCGGCTTTGCAGATCGTCCGGCAGCGACGGCAGCGGCGCGCGGATGATGGCCACATCCAGCTGGTTGCTCTGCACGGCGGCGTAGAGTGTCTGCACGTTTCCGGTCATCAGGGACATGGTAATGGCCGGCCAGCGGGTGTGCATCTGGCGCAGCGCGGCGGGCAGCCTGCCGTCAAACATCGCGCTCGACACGCACCCGAGGTTTAACACCCCCTGCTCGCCCCGTGCCGTTTGTCTGGCGTCCAGCACCGCCTGTTCGGTCAGCGAGATGGCAAGCCGGGCTTTCACGAGAAATGCTTCGCCCGCGGGCGTCAGGGTCAAGCGGCGGTTCGCCCGGCTGAAAAGCGTGACGCCTAAACGTTCTTCCAGGGCCTTTATCTGCTGGCTCAGCGCCGGCTGCGCCATGTTCAGACGCTCGGCGGCCCGGTGCATGTGGAGCTCTTCGGCCACGACGATGAAGTGGCGCATCTGACGAAACTGCACGAGACGTCTCCCTGTATTGATATAAATTTCATTATCAATTTAACAGTAATGATGCAATTGATGCTATTGGTCATTGCCATAAAAATGGAGGGATTCAACCGAGGGAGGAAAATATGGAAAACAAGATTAACGATCTTCGCAGCGCCATCGCCTTACTGCAGCGCCACGACGGGCAGTATATTGAAACCGATCGTCCGGTCGACCCCAACGCCGAACTGGCGGGCGTCTATCGCCATATCGGCGCAGGCGGCACGGTCAAACGTCCGACCCGCACGGGCCCGGCCATGATGTTCAACAGCATTAAGGGCTATCCGCACTCCCGCATCCTGGTGGGCATGCACGCCAGCCGCGAGCGCGCGGCGCTGCTGTTAGGCTGCGAGCCTTCTGAACTGGCAAAACACGTCGGCCAGGCGGTGAAAAAGCCGGTTGCGCCGGTTGTCGTTCCGGCCTCGCAGGCTCCATGTCAGGAACAGGTCTTCTACGCTGACGATCCTGACTTCGATCTGCGCAAGCTGCTTCCGGCCCCGACCAACACGCCGATTGATGCGGGTCCGTTCTTCTGTCTGGGACTGGTGCTGGCAAGCGATCCGGAAGACAGCTCGCTGACGGATGTCACCATTCACCGCCTCTGCGTGCAGGAGCGCGACGAGCTTTCCATGTTCCTTGCCGCCGGGCGCCATATCGAAGTGTTCCGAAAAAAGGCGGAAGATGCCGGAAAACCGCTGCCGGTGACGATCAACATGGGTCTCGACCCCGCCATCTACATCGGCGCGTGCTTTGAGGCCCCGACCACGCCGTTTGGCTACAACGAGCTGGGCGTCGCCGGGGCGCTGCGCCAGCAGCCGGTCGAGTTGGTGCAGGGCGTGGCGGTCAAAGAGAAAGCCATCGCGCGGGCGGAAATCATCATCGAAGGTGAACTGCTGCCGGGCGTGCGCGTGAGAGAGGATCAGCATACCAACACCGGCCACGCGATGCCGGAGTTCCCGGGCTACTGCGGCGAGGCGAACCCCTCCCTGCCGGTGATTAAAGTGAAAGCCGTGACCATGCGAAACCACGCGATCCTGCAGACGCTGGTGGGTCCGGGGGAAGAACATACCACGCTGGCCGGACTGCCGACGGAGGCCAGCATCCGCAATGCCGTTGAGGAGGCGATTCCGGGCTTCCTGCAAAACGTCTATGCGCATACCGCGGGCGGCGGCAAGTTCCTCGGGATACTGCAGGTGAAAAAACGCCAACCGTCAGACGAAGGACGGCAGGGCCAGGCGGCGCTCATCGCCTTAGCCACCTATTCGGAGCTGAAAAACATTATTCTGGTCGACGAAGACGTGGATATTTTCGACAGTGACGATATCCTGTGGGCGATGACCACCCGCATGCAGGGCGATGTCAGCATCACCAATATTCCGGGGATCCGCGGCCACCAGCTGGATCCGTCCCAGTCGCCGGATTACAGCACCTCGATTCGCGGCAACGGCATCTCCTGCAAGACCATCTTCGACTGCACGGTGCCGTGGGCGCTGAAGGATCGCTTCGAGCGCGCGCCGTTTATGGAGGTGGATCCGCGTCCGTGGGCGCCGGAGCTGTTTGCTGGCAACGCGAAATAAAAACACCGCGCGTATGGCCCGCGGGTCATACGCTGATTTTCTTTTCAAGCGTGGCGATGTTTTCACCCGTCACGCGTTCCACAGTGAAACGATCGACGCTCAGTAAAATGAGCATCAGCCCCCTGCCGCTCTCCAGCAGCGGCGAGATTTCACAAAAACGGTCTCGCCTGGCGGCCTCAAGCCGCTCCAGCGGGAACGCGTCACCCGCGTCGGTAAAAACAATGCAGACATCGCTGTCGCGGATGTCGAACCGTACGCTGAATGCGCGCGAGGCATCCTCATGCAGCGCGTGGCGGATGATATTCGTCGCCACCTCACAGACGGCGAGATCGAGCGCGAAACGCCACTCGTCATCTACGGGAAGCGCCCTCAGCCGCTCTTCCAGCCAGCCGGCCAGCGGCGTCAGGGAACCGAGCACCGCCGGAAATTCTGCCTGTACCGGCGTCTGCATCTACTGCCCCAGCTGCGCAAGCGCGCTGCTTTTATCCGGATAGATACGGAATATGCGATCCATGCGGGTCAGGGTGAACATATTCATTATCCCGGGGTTCAGGGAGCACAGCGCCATGTCGCCTTTCCCGTTCATCAGCTTAAACAACGACACCAGCATTCCCAGCCCGCTGCTGTCGATGAAATCCACTTTGCTGAAGTCGACAATCAAAGCCTTGCGATCGTCGCCAATTTCCTCCGTCACGGACGCTTTAAACGTCGCGGCAACGGAGGCATCCAGCCGCCGGACCGCGGGCGTGAGAATGTTGGCGTGCGGTAGTCGTTCGGTGTTAATAATCATTCTGTTCTCCCTGACGCTCGATCACGAGCAGTGAAACGTCATCGGTTAAGGCGGTCGGTTCATCAAGATTTTCGTTGCGCCAGCCGGTCAGGTGGTCACCGAACCGCGGCAGGAGCTGGTCAACCGGGAGCCGGACATGCTCATGAAGCCAGCGTTCGAGACGCTGCGGGCCAAACTGCTCGCCGCTGACGTTCTCACACTCCGTGATACCGTCACTGAATAAGCATAAGCGATCCCCCGGATTGAGGGTAAACGCGACGTCCTCCCAGCTCAGGTCAGGCATCAGCCCGACCGGCGGACCGCCATCGCCCACGGACGTGACGGCGCTGTTTGCGTTCACAATGACGGGAGTTGGATGCCCGGCCTGACACAACAACCCCTTCCCACTTTCTGGATCAATCACGCCGTAAATGATGGTGAAATAGCTGGTGATGTCGCTCTCTTCACTGCAAAAGCGGCTGTTCAGGATCCTGATCACCTCCGCAGGCGACTGAATGCCGCCCCGATCGGTAAACAAAAAACGGTCTACCACCCGACCATGTAAGAACTGGCGCGCCACCGCGAGGGACATCATCGCGGCACCCACGCCGTGCCCGGACACATCCACGCAATAGAATCCAATGTGAGAATCGAGTGGAAAAATATTGAACACATCGCCTGAGACCCAGGCTGACGGCATGAAAAGCCAGTCGGAAAAGTAGTTCCCAAAACGTAAGCGGTGCGAAGGCAGCACCGAGTGCTGAACGCGCGCCGCGAGTTCAAGATCCTGTTCAATCTGATGCAACGCTTCACTCAGGCGCTTGTTGTGCGCCGCGAGGGTCGCCTCCAGGGTCAAAATACGGACCCCGGCGTGGAGCCGCGCCCGCAGTTCATCCTGCTCGACCGGCTTGCTTAAAAAGTCGTCCGCCCCGGCATCAAAACCCTGCGTTAAATCCCCTGCATTCTCGCGGGCCGTCAAAAGAATGAGATACACATAGTGGCCAAACTGACGGTTGCGGATGGTCTGACACAGCGTGAGACCGTCCATTTCCGGCATGTCCCAGTCGCTTATCACCATGCTGATCGGCTGGCTGGAAAGTATTTCCAGCGCGGCGACGCCGTTTTCCGCCTCGCTCACGATATACCCCCACTGGGTGAGCATTCGGGAGAGTAACCGACGATAAATCAGCGAATCTTCAACGATTAACACGTGCAGCGCCGACATACATCCCTCCTATAGCGGTAAGAACCAGATGAGGCTCACGGTCCCTTCCCTGAATTTTGCATTCCCGTTGCCGTGCCCCGGATAGCGCGTTCCCGCATAGTTCGCGTACTGGATGGAGAACGAACCCGGCGTATAGCCGGCATAACCGAAGCTGTAGCTGTAATCGCCGTTCCAGGGCTGCTGCTGGCTGCTGTCCGGGAACCAGAATGCCGTCGCGCGAACGAAGAAATGTTGTTTGAAGGTGTAGCCGCAGCCGCCGAGCATAACGTTTTTATTTTTGCGAATGTCATCGCTGCTGAGGTCGTAGTAGCGCGGCACCCAGCTGTACCCGACCTGGCAAATGATGGAATCCCCTTTATTAATCAGGAGCGTGTTTTCGACCGGTTTCGGTAGCGAAAACTTATAGGCCAGCGTGAAGGCGCCCTGTTCGAAATAGGTATGTCTCCGGCTGCCCGACGTCCAGAAATGGTTATCGCCGTAGTTGCTGTAAACCAGGCTCACCGTGTTGGCGTGCCAGTCATCGTAGCCGAAGCTGTAGCGAAAATCGGCGGTGTAGCGGCTGGTGTCTCTGACCGGCAGTCGGGACGTAATGTTGGCAAACCAGAAGCTGTAGGGGGAATACTGAAGGCTGAGATTTAGCGTCTGGTTAAACTTTTTCTTTTCCGTGGCGGTGTCTGAACTGTTCGGAATGCTCATCCACTGCTCTTTCAGTCCCGAGCTAAAGCTCAGCGCACCTGAGAATTTCTTGTCGTTACCCGAGAACAGGCGCCCCCAGCGGCTGGTAAAGACGCCAGCCTGAACGGGTTCACCGTTCTTATCGCGCAGGGATTCATTTTCGCTGCTTTTCGCCGCCTCCGCGGCGGGTATCGCGGCGAGCAGCACGCCCGCCAGAAGCCATTTTTCGCGCATAACCGCCATCCTTAGTTAGGTATCCAGCGTGCGCCGACGTCGTATTTTGCCATCAGCCACAAAATACCCAGTGCCGCCGCATGCACTAACGTGTTCTCTATCCAGGCGTGACGCCATAAGTCGAAGGTGATGAACTGGCTCACCAGCAGCACCACGTACACATGCAAAATAAAGGTATAAAGCGAGTGCTGGCCTAGCGGGATCAGGAACCATCCCAGCAGGCGATTGAGCGGCGTCCAGCAATACGTCAGCACCAGGTAGACGGTGACCATCAGGGCGATATCGTTTAACACCCGCACCGGGCCCAGCCCGTTCTTCGCCGCCCAGGTGTGATAAAACGAATTGAAGCTGTCAGGCGGGATGACGTGCATCAGCAGCGCGGGCGGCATAAACGGGTTGGTATGGTTCTGGGCGACAAATCCCAGCACCAGCGACACCATAACCAGCGCCACTACCACCCCTTTCCCCGGAGGCGTCCGGGCGAAAGAGAGCAGTTCGGCTTTATACCAACCGCTGGCCATGCCCAGCACAAAGATGAACTGCCAGGCGAGCAGCGGGAAGGCAAATTCGAATTCCGACGGCGTCAGCCGAAGCGGCCAGCGCTGCCACAAGCCGTACACCAGCAGCGACAGCCCCAGCAGCCACCAGACCTTTCCTTTCTGCAGCATCCCCAAAAATAGCGGGCTGAGTAGCAGCAAAAAGATATACAGCCCCAGAATTTGCGTCTGATGAGGGCCGATCTGCAAATAGAGGATAATGTTGAACCAGGTCTCTTTAATTTGCGGCGTAACAGGATAAAGCGACCAGCTTTCACCCGAAAAACGGTCGGTAAAATGGGTGACCTCGAAAACGTTAATATGCGGGATATAGGCCAGGAGAATAAAGGACACTATGATAATGATATTTACACGATATATTTTCCACGCCCTGAGATAAAGCCCCCAGGAAACCGTGAGCAAAACCACTTTTTGCAAACGCGCGCGGTTCAGCATGCCCAGCATAAACCCCGAGAGAATAACAAAACCTTCTGCACCGGTTGTTAACCCAAAACGCTCCCAGGAGAATATATTAAATACCGACATCACCTCCGTATGCGCCACGACCATCATGACGAGGGCAATGCCGCGCATAAAGTCGATTCTCAGGTCCCTGGCACCTGCAACGGCATACCTCCATGCTGTTGATTTAGCGTCATCTTCTTGCGCTACCGACGGCGCAACATGGCTCATAGGGTGTCCTTTGCCTGAAAACGAAAATTAAGGTCTAAATAAAGTAGATAGCCTAAAGGAATAGTAACCGCAATTTATCGTCAGCAGATGAAAGATATTAAGCAGAATTTAAGCTGAATTAACCACTGCTAAATATTAATAAAAACGTGGCTGGACACTTTTATTCGGCGTTCTACACTTATCTTAAATCTTGTTTAATCGCTATTTTCTTTCGCTTTTGGGCAACTGTCTGCGCAGCAGAATGGGTCTGCATTTTTCACGGAATCAGGAACGCCGGAACTATGGATTTTTATTTTTCCCGTTTTGAACATCGTCGTCCTCCGGAACCGTTAACAACACCGCGCTGGGTAATGATGACCTGGCAGGTGTTGGCGGTCGCGGCGCTTATTCTGGGTGCCAATTATATTTACTGGCGCTGGACCGCCTCCCTGAATACTGACGCATTATGGTATGCCATTCCGCTGGTCCTCGCCGAAACCCTGGCGTGGATTGGCACCGTGCTGTTTACCATCAATTTGTGGAAAGAACAGGATCCTCCTCAAAGTCCGCCGCCCGGCGAAATTAACGAATGTCTGTCGCCTGAGGAGGCCGTTGAGCCCCGTCCCGTAAAGGTGGATCTGTTCATTGCCACCTACTCGGAAGACACCGAGCTGGTCAGGCTGTCCATTCGCGATGCCCTGAAGATGACGTACCCGTTCCCGATTGACTACCGGATCCACGTGCTTGATGACGGCCGCCGCCCGGAGATGAAAGCCGTTTGTGAAGAGGAAGGCGTTAACTATATCACTCGCCAGACCAACATCGGCTTTAAGGCCGGCAACCTGCGCAACGGCCTTGAGCAAACCGACGGCGATTTTATTGTTATCTGCGACGCCGACACCCGGGTATTTCCCACCCTGCTCAGCCATACGCTGGGCTACTTCCGCGACCCGGACGTGGCCTGGGTGCAGACGCCGCAGTGGTTCTTCGATCTTCCGGAAGGGGAAAATCTGTCGCGCTGGGGCCAGCGAAAGGCCGGAAAAGTGGGCTACGGTCTGGGCTGGCTGATTCAAAAGTGTGTTGGCCCGGTCACCGTAGGCCGCGACCCGTTTTTTAACGATCCGCGCATGTTCTATGACGTGATCCTGCGGCGGCGCAACTGGGCGAACGCGGCTTTCTGCTGTGGCGCGGCGTCCATTCACCGTCGTGAGGCGGTCATGCAGGCCGCGCTGAGAAGCTACGTCTGGTCCGTCGAAGAGGAGATCCATCGTCACACGCGCGATATTCGCGATGAGGAGACCCGGGACGCACTGCAGAATGCAATGCGTCCGCACGTGGCGTTTGACACCGAGCTGACCCCCTACAAATTCCACGTCTCGGAAGATATTTACACCTCAGTGCTGCTGCACGGTGACGCCGCACGACGCTGGCGCTCGGTTATGCATCCGCGGGTTGAGTCGAAGATGCTCTCTCCGCAGGATATGCTCACCTGGATGATCCAGCGCTTTAAGTACGCCGCCGGCTCGCTGGATATTTTGTTTCATGACAACATCTTCAGCCGTCGCCGCTTCAGGCTCTCTCTGCCCCAGACGCTGATGTATGCCACCACCTTCTGGTCATACATGGCCTGCGTATGGAACACGGTGTTTTTGATTTCACCCATTATCTATCTGTTCACCGGCATTCCGCCGGTGTCCGCCTGGTCGACGCCGTTCTATCTGCATTTTCTCCCGTTTTTTATTTTCTCAGAGCTGGCCTTTATGTTCGGCACCTGGGGGATCTCGGCCTGGGACGGCAGGGCCTCATACCTCTCCTTCTTTTCCATGAACCTGCGCGCGCTCAATACGGTGCTGCGGGGCGAACAGATCAAATTTCACGTCACGCCAAAAGAGCGGCAGACGGGCCGTTTTCTCTACCTGGTGAAGCCGCAGATTGCCATCGTGGTGCTCACCCTCGCAGGGCTTATCTGGGGCGGTATCCAGGTGGCGCGTGGACAGGTGGACGACCCCTCCGGCTATGTCATCAATATTTTCTGGGGAGGGGTGAACATCGCCGCCATGCTGCCGCTGATTTTCGCGGCCATGTGGACGCCCGCTGAAGAGGACGAGGTCACCCAATGAGGATACGTGATGCCCTGCTGCCCGCGCGCAGCTACCTCACCATTTTGCTCGGCTTCCTGATCGGCTTTGCCATTGTGGTCTGGGTGGAGAAACAGATGCCCACGCGCGTGGAAAGCAGCGGCGGCATCGCGCTCAGTAAAGACTTTCCGCCGCTGCCCACAAAACGGGCGCTGACCTATGACGAAGCCATCTGGGCGCGGGTCGCCTGGCAATACTACGTGAATAATACTCAGCCAAACGGGCTGGCGAACGCCAGCGACGGTGAACCCTGGCTGAGCCTCTGGAGCGTGGGAAGCTACCTCTTTGCGACCGCTGCCGCAGAGCAGCTCAACATTATTTCCGCTGATGAGTTTGACGAGAGGGTCAGCACCGCCGTGTTCACGCTGGGGCAACTGCCGCTCAATGACAAAGGTCTCCCCGCCGCCTATTACCATGCGGACACGCTCAAGATTCTGGGCAAGCCTGACGCCTCCGCAATCGGTCTGAGCCGGCTGCTGACGGCATTACAGACCCTGCTGTGGCGCTATCCCCAGCACGCGGCGGCTATCCACGATCTGTTTAGCCTCTGGAACACCGGCGCTCTGATTGAAAATAGCGCTCAAAGTCAGGCAGCCGTGCCGCTCCATCACTGGACGCTGACCGATGATGAACAGCGGGACAGCTTTGGCTACCGTCTCTATGCCAGCCATACGCTGCGCCTGATTGACAGCGCGGCAGGACTCGCGGTGACCAACCCGCCTGAAGGGCAAAAGATGATCGATCTGGATGGCGTAATGGTGCCCGATGAAGGGCTACGTACGCCCTGGGGCAAGCAAACCTCGCTGATCAGTCTCCCCTACCTGTTAACCGGTCTTGAGCTGGGCTTTGATGCGCAGAGCGCTGAAATTGCGTGGCGAATTATGCAGATCCAGCAGCGGCGCCACGGCCTGCACGCGCCAAAACCGCCGATCAGCACGGATTATGCCGAACCCGCGCCGGATTACGTTAACGATCTGCCGGACAGGCAGCCGGTACAGGTGCGTAACCTGCGCGACGAGGTGCCGGAGAAAGTGGCGATTACCTCCACCCGCACCGCGTTTGCCTGGTATGCCCTGTTCCGCAACAGCTGGAGCGAAGCGCTGCGCCAGCAGGTTCTGGCCCTTCAGGTGCCGGGTAAAGGCTGGCAGCGCGGGTTAAATCTCAACAACAGCGTCAATGGCGTCGTGGATGCCGATACCAACGCCATTGTGCTGGAAAGTCTGTCTTACATTGCGCATGGCCAGATGCTCTGTCTGGCCTGCCTCTACACATCCCCCTCAGCAGGAGCAACGCCATGAAGCCACGATCCCCGATCCTTTTCCACCTGCTCACGGGAATAACGATCTGCTGGCTGGCGCTATCGACCGTGCGTGCGGACACCGAGCTCCCTGCATCAGGTTACTCCCCGCGCAGCGGCGAGCTGACGGCCCGTGAGATGACCATCGCGAAAAACGCCTGGCAGTATTTCGTCTCCAACTATCAGCCCACGACGGGCCTGGTGAATGCGGTCAACAAATATCCCTCCACCACCATGTGGGACAGCGCCTCCTATCTGGCCGCCCTGACGGCGGCGCGCGAACTCGGGATCATTGATAAAGCGGAATTTGACCGCCGGATGCTGAAATTCCTCGCCACGTTAAACACCCTGGTGCTCTTTCGCAACGAGCTGCCCAACAAGGCCTATAACACCATCAGCGGCCAGAAAGTGGACTACACCAACAAGCCCGGCGAAATTGGCTTCTCGGCGCTGGATATCGGGCGAATGCTGGTCTGGCTGAAAATCATCAAAGAGCGTTATCCGGAATACGGCAACAGCATTGATAACGTGGTGCTCGGCTGGGATTTCAGCCACGCGATCGACCCCTGCGGCACGCTGTACGGGGCCTATCTGGAGAACGGCCAGCCGAAGTACGTTCAGGAAGGTCGACTGGGCTATGAAGAGTACGGCGCGGCCGGTTTCCAGCTGTGGGGGTTTAATACGTGCAAAGCCAGCCGTCCGCAGCCTTACGAGCTGGCCGAGATCTACTGCGTGCTGGTCCCGTACGATACGCGCGACCCGCGCAACACGTCGCAGCATAACTACGTGGTGACAGAATCCTACCTGCTCTACGGGCTGGAGTTCGGCTTTGACAAACCGACCGACCGGGATAACGCCCCGCGCGACTACTCCCTGACGTGGATGAAAAACTTTGCCGACCGCGTTTATCAGGCTCAGGAAAACCGCTATACCATTACCGGCGTCCTCACCGCGCGCTCCGAGCACCAGCTCGATAAGGCCCCTTACTTCGTCTATGACACCGTCTTCAGCGACGGATACAACTGGAACACCATTACCGATAAGGGACAGTTCGTCCCTAACGCTGCCGCGATTTCGCTGAAGGCGGCGCTGGGCATGTGGGTGCTGTGGAACTCCCCTTATACCGACCGCCTGCTGAATACCATTGAGAATGCCAACGAAGAGGGAAAAGGCTACTACGAAGGGCTGTATGAAAACGGCGACGGCCCGATCAAAGAGTTCACCGCGAACAACAACGGCATCATGCTGGAGGCCCTGTTGTTCAAAAAAGAGGGAAAACTGCTGGCCTTCAACACCGACAATCCGAAGAGCAAGGATTTTGCCCCGTCGCTGTGGGATCAAAAGCTGCTCGATCAGTTTGAAGAGAACAACGCGCTGCGTAGCCGCCCGTTCCTTGCCAGCACCCCGGCCGTAAAAAGCTGGTGCGACCGGACCGGCGTCACGCAACGCACCAAACCCGCCTGCCAGGCCTGTCAGTGCGCGTCATGCAGCGTGGACGAGCCCGTTAAACTGCCTCCGGTGACTGCGCAATGCTTAAAACCATAGCCAGAGGGCTCGCGGGATTACTCCTTGCAGGCGCGATCGTCTTTGCGCTGTTTGGACATCAGGGCGCAGGCTGGCGCTGGCTCATCAGTGGCGGGTGGCACTCGAGCGCGCGTATTGCCGCCCTGACGCCGGAAGAGCGGACGTGGGCGGCGATCGCCTGGCGCTATTTCGTCAATAATACCCAGCCGCAAACCGGGCTGGTCAACGGCAGCGACAAACAGCCCCGCGTCACGCTCTGGCAAATGGGCGATACGCTTATCGCCCTGCTGGCGGCCAAAGAGCTGGGGCTGATTGACGACGCCGAATATGACGCTCGCCTGACGCGGCTGATGGGCACCCTCAACCGCCTGATGCTGACCGAGGCCCGGACGCCGGGTCGACTCTATTCCAGCCAGACGGCGACGCCGATCGACTTTAGCGGCAAGCCCGTTAAAAATGGCTGGTCCGCGCGCGATATGGCGCGTCTGATGCTCGCCCTGCGCCTCACCGCAGAGCGGGAACCGCAGTACAGCGAATACCTGGATAAAATCATTCTGCGGTGGAATTTCTGTCCGGTCATCGATCGTGAAGGCGAACTATGGTCATCTTCCCTGCAAAACGGTCAGCCGGTGGTGCGCGAGGAGCTGCGCCTGGGCGAGAGCGAATATGCCGCAACGGCGTTTCAGCTGTGGGGGTTTTCCCCGGAGAAAGCGTTTACGCCCCCGGCGCACCACGTCATCATCGCCCAGCGGCGTCTGGCCGTCGATGCCCGGGATCCGCGCACCACGTGGCTGCCCTCTGTGATTTCCACCCTTCCCTATATGCTGCCGGGTCTGGAGTTTGGCTGGGAGCCCGAAGGCGTTGCGGCCGATCGGCAAAAGCACCTGCGCAAGCAGGCCGAAAACGTCTGGCTGAGCCAGAAGACCCGCTGGGAGACCGATAAAATCCTGACGGCCAGGGCAGATTTCTCGCTTCCGCAGGCGCCCTGGCATATCCAGGATACGGTCTGGGGAAATGGCTATGCCTGGAACTCTGTCGGTGACGATGGTCGGGACTACACCCGTTTCGCGCAGGTATCTACCAAAGCGGTCTTTGCCCTGTGGGCCCTGTGGGACACCCCGTACACCGACGTGCTGATGACGGTCACAAAACACCTTAACGATCCGCAAAAAGGCTGGTACGAAGGCCGCCAGGAAGCCACGGGCGATACCAACGCTGCGCTCACCCTTTCCACCAATGCCACGGTGCTGGAAGCCCTGTTCTTCAAACACAACGCGGGCCCCCTGTTTGACGCCCGCCGGGCCAAAAAAGAGAGCTACTTTACGCGCCGTGTGGCAGATGAATATACGCCCGTCGGGCACTGTCTACCGGGCGAAAACGCCGTAAGGAGGACGCCGTGAAATTTTACCGCGATCTGTTTGAATCCAGCCTGAACCGCGTCTTTCCGGATAATGATAAAACGGCGTTTTTCCAGACGTTCTATGACGCCTTCGTTCATATGTCGCCCGAGACGGAGCAGCATTTTTCTCGCCTGCCGGATAGCGAGGGTCAGCAGACTCTGTTTAAGAGTTTCTTCGCCATGCTTGCGGTAGACGGCGCGTTAATCGTGCCTGATTTTCTCGAGCGCCTGGCGCGGGAGCAAAGTGACGACGGTCTCCACCTCCCCCCGCGATTTTTTGCCCTGTGGCGCGAAGCGATGTTGAACGCGGTGAGCGAACGCGATCCGCAGTGCGACGATGAGATCCTGACGGCCTGGGCCATGGCGATCGCGCCCGGGCTGGAATACCTGCGCCGACAGGCAGAACTGCACTACCGCGCGTAGGAGGATCACGATGAGCGCATTCACGAACGATCTTAACGCGCTGCCGGCGGCCGTCATGATTTATGACCGCGAGGAACGCCTCCAGGCCTGGAATCACAACGTGGCCCTGTTTTATCCGGTCATCACCCCGTGGCTGAAGGCGGGCACAACGCTGGAGTCGCTGGCGGAACGCTTTATCGACGCCGTTTACAACGTCGACCCCGGCCTGCGTCAGACGCTGCGCGAGTCGATCGTGCGCAACTGTCGGCAGGATAAACACTGCGAAGTGCGGCAGGCGGGCCAGCGGCGCATCTTCGTTCAGCACCAGCGGCTTGCGGACGGCGGCATTGTCAGCCTGCACAGCGATATTACCGAGCTGGATGAAGCACAGCGGGCGCGGCACCAGCTGCATGACGATTTTCTGCTGACCGCGGAATCCATCCATATCGGGATCTGGGACTGGCAGGTTTCCGGCGACACGCTCCAGGTGAACGACACCCTGCTTGCCATGCTGGGCCAGTCGCGCACCCAGTGGCGATATCCGGTGCGTTTTTTACTTAACCAGGTTCACGAGGACGATCGCGCAGCGCTGCGCAAGGCTCTACAGGCTTCGAAGCAGGATCATCGCCCGGTCTTTGAATGTGAAATTCGCGTGCATCACCCTACCGAAGGACTGCGCTGGATGCTGCTCTCCGGCCAGGTGGTCACGCTCTCTATTGAGGGAAACGCCGAGCGCGTGATTGGCACGCTGCAGGATATTACGCGCCGCAAGGAGGCTGAAATTCAGGCGTTCGCCTCGGCCATTGAGGCACAAAAAGCCAATGAGGCGAAAAGCGCGTTTCTGGCGAATATGAGCCATGAAATTCGCACCCCAATGAACGGCATTATTGGCATGACCCAGCTGTGCCTGGATACGGCGCTCAGCGCCGATCAGCGCGATTACCTGACGCTGGTAATGAGTTCTGCCCAGTCTTTGCTGCACATCATCAACGATATTCTCGACTTTTCCCGGATTGAAGCCGGAAAAGTGGAGCTGGAGGCGGAGCCCGTCCCGGTCCGCCCCTTTATTCAGTCGCTTATTCGCCCGCACATGCCGGGGGCCAGCGAAAAAGGCATCGAGCTGCTGGTCGATATTGCGCCCGACGTTCCCGACGTGCTGCTGGTCGACGGCGCGCGGCTGCGCCAGATCCTGACCAATCTGCTTGGCAACGCGCTGAAGTTTACCCATAAGGGGGAAGTGATCCTGATTGTTGAGCCCGGCGATAGCGCGGATCGATGGCGTTTCCGGGTGTGCGACAGCGGCATTGGCATACCGGCAGATAAGCAGAAAGCCATTTTTGAAGCCTTCAGCCAGGCGGATAACTCAACCACGCGCCGCTATGGCGGTACGGGGCTCGGGCTAACCATCTCTGCGCGACTGGTCGCGGCGATGGGCGGCGAATTAACGGTGTCCAGCGAGCCGGGAAAAGGCAGCGAATTTTCCTTCGTGCTGCCGCTTGCGGCCCAGGCGCCTGGCCCGGAGGAACGCCGGCATAGCCATCGCTTTAACGGGGAGCCCGTGCTGGTGGTTGATGATAACGCGACCAACCTGCGGCTATTGGCCGCCATGCTTAGCCAGATGGGGCTGAAACCCTCCTGCGTTAATAACGCCAGCGAGGCCATCAACCGGGTTAAAACCGGAACGGCATGGCCGCTGATCCTGCTGGACGCGCAGATGCCGGATATGGACGGCGTGTCGCTGGCCCTCGAACTTTCGGTGCTGCCGCAGGTTGCTGAGAGCCACATCATCATGCTGAGCTCCATGAGCCGACATTTTGATATCAATATGCTGAAGCGGATCGGTATCCAGAACTACCTGCATAAACCTATCGCCCAGAATGAATTGCATCAGGCGATTGCCGCGGCGTTTGAACGTGCGCCGAAGACGGTGAGTGAAAGCGCGCCCGCGCCCACCGTCGCGCCGGACACAGCCGGGCTCAGGGTCCTGCTTGCGGAAGATAATCTGGTCAACCAGAAGGTCGCTGCGCGCCTGCTCGAGCGGCTCGGCCACACCTGTCAGATCGTCGATAATGGCGTCGCGCTGCTGGAACGCTGGCGCGCGGGCGCGTGGGACGTTTTGCTGATCGATCTTCAGATGCCTGAGATGGACGGTGAAACCGCCATTCGCCTGCTGCGCGAAGAAGAACTCGCCCGGCCAGGACCGGCTCAGCCCACCGTCGCCATGACGGCACACGCCATGCAGGGGGATAAAGAGCGCTGTCTTCAGATGGGTTTCGACGGCTACATTGCCAAACCCATCAGCCAGGAGCGTCTCGCTGAAGAGATTGCTCGCGTGCTTCCGCGCCACGATGCCCCTTCCGACTTCCCGGATGAAGCACGCCTGCTGAAGCAGTGTGCTGACGACCCTGCGCTGGTTCAGGAGCTGCTGGCCCTGTTTGGCGAAGGGCTGGAGGAGGCCATGAAGACCATCACCCTGGCTATCGACAGCGACGATCGTGAAGCGCTGCGCCGCGCGGCCCACAAGCTGCGAGGAGAAGCCGTCACCCTGGACTTCAGCACGCTCGCACAGCAGCTACAGGTGCTGGAAAGCGAGGCGCACACGCTGGAGGGGCAACAGCTTGCGACGCTAAACCAGCAGCTTCAGAAGGAATCGCTGCGCCTGATGGCGTGGCTCGACGCGCGCGGGGTAAACGCATGATTGCTCGCAACTGCGCGCTGCTCTTTGCCCTGTTGACCACCCACACTGTGGCTAACTCTGCACCGGTCACCTGGTCTCTTGCTGGAGAATGGCAGGTTCAGGACGCCAATAATAGTGCGCATCCTGCTGCATCAGGCTGGCGCCCGCTTCAGGTCCCCGCCAACTGGTACAGCGCCGGATACGATCATCAGGGCGTGCTGTGGTACAAGCACGCCTTTTCCCTGCCCGTGCAGCCGACCGACGTAATGAGCACCCTGGTTTTTGACGGCGTCGATTACCTGGCCGAGGTCACCCTGAACGGCCAGCCGCTCGGCCAACATGAGGGCTATTTTCAGCGCTTTTCGCTGGATGCCAGCCAGGCGTTACAACGTCACAACCGACTGGTGGTCAGGGTGGACAGCCCTTACGAAGATCCCAATAAGGTCTGGCCGCTGCATAAAATGGTTATGAAGGGGATCCTTAACCAGCATGACACTCGTCCCGGCGGGGCCTGGTCGCCGCAAGGACAGGACGCCAACTCGGGCGGCATCTGGGCACCGGTGAGGCTGCATCTTAGCCGGGGCGCTACTCTGGATGAGACCATCCTGCGCCCAGACTGGTCACAGGGGCTGACGCACCCCGCGCTGAAAGCAGATATTCGCTATCGGGCGCTCGGCCAGGGCCCAGCGACCGTGCGGCTCACCGCCACGCCCGCCAATTTCAGCGGCAATCGCTTCCAGGCTGACTTTCCGGTTACCCTCGAAAGCGGTGCCCATTCCGTGCAGGTGACGCTGCCTATGCCGAAGGCAAAACTGTGGTGGCCCGTCGGTACCGGAAAACCCCACCTGTATACCATTCGCGTGGCATTGCGGGATGAAAACGGCCTGATGGATACGGCGGTCACCCGCACCGGGCTGCGCAAGATCGTCGAGCAGCCCGACAATAAGGGCTGGCTCATTAACGACAAACGCCTTTTCATTAAGGGCAGTAATTACATCGGTTCCCCCTGGCTCAGCACCATGACGAGAGAAAAATACCGTCGCGATCTTCGTCTGGTGGAGGCCATGAATGCCAACGCCATACGCGTGCACGGACACGTTGCCGGACGCGCGCTGTATGATGTGGCCGATGAGATGGGGATGATGATCTGGCAGGATGTTCCGCTGCAGTGGGGCTACAACAACAGTGCGGCTTTCACGGAAAATGCGGTTCGACAGACGCGGGAGATGATCGAACAGTTCGGTAATTCCCCCGCCATTATCGTCTGGGGCGGGCATAACGAACCGCCGTGGAACTCGCCCTGGATGGAAAAACGCTTCCCGGACTGGAATAAAAACCTCAACCGCGAACTCACGCAAAAGGTAGCGGATACGCTTGCCGAAGATACTTCGCGCATCGTGCATCGCTTTTCCGCCGTTGAGGAGCATTACTGGGCGGGCTGGTACTTTGGTACCGTACGCGACCTGCTTGCTCCGGCCAAAACGGGGATCATCACCGAGTTCGGCGCGCAGGCGCTTCCCCGCCTGTCAACGCTAAAAACCATCATCCCGGCGGCGTCGCTCTGGCCAAAAACGACCGCCGCTGACGATCCCGGCTGGACCGTCTGGAAATACCATAATTTTCAACCCTTCCAGACCTTTAAGTTTGCCGGTATTCCGCGCGGGAAGAACATTCAGGCGATGATCCGCAATACTCAGGCGTACCAGTCTCAGCTGGTGGCCACGGCGGCAGAGAGCTACCGTCGACAGCGCTACCAGCCGGTGACGGCCCTGTTCCACTTCATGTTTGTAGAAACCTGGCCCTCCATCAACTGGGGCGTGGTGGACTACCTGCGTAAGCCTAAGGCCGGGTTTTATGCCTTAAAACGCGCCTACCAGCCTGTTTTGCCGTCCATTGAGCCGGTGACGGCGCAGTGGCAGTCCGGGGCGGCGGCGAGCGTGCGTCTGTGGGCCATCAACGACACCTGGAAACCGTGCCGCGAATGCCGCCTGAGCTGGCGCATCACGCAGCGCGACAAGGTGCTGGCAAAAGGCACGACAACGATGACGATCGCAGCAGATTCGGGAGCGATGGTTAAAACGCTTACGGCTACGCCCGAGGGCCAGGATGACGTGTCGATTCGGTTTACGATTGAAAACAGCGCGGGAAAAATTATCGGTGAAAATCAGCGCACGGAGTCCGTTATAAGATGAGCGAGGGGAAAAGGAAAATTGCCGCTTCCCCTGCTTTCTTGTACCCTTTCAGCGTTTATCCCAATCACCTAAAAATCGAGACATCCGGACGCCTATGACTGCACATATTTCCAAAGATCCTTTGCATGGCGTAACGCTGGAGATGATGGTCAACGCCCTGGTGGCGAAATATGGCTGGAGCGAATTGGGCGACCGAATCAAAATTAACTGTTTCAGAAAAGACCCCAGCGTTAAATCGAGCCTGAAATTTCTGCGCCGTACCCCGTGGGCGCGCGCGGAGGTTGAAGCCCTGTATCTGGACTCTCTCAACGATGAGGGAAATACAGAGCAGGCGGCGCCCGCATTTAATCCCTGGGCCAACAGCAGGATTATCAAGAGCTAATACGCAAATGACGCGACACGTAAAACGGATTGGTGCGCTGGCTGCCTGCGCACTTTTACTTGTAAGCTGCTCCTCAAAACCACCCAAATCACTGGTTACCCCTCTTCCCACCGTCAACAAACCGACGCCGCAGGCAAACGAGCCGATGCGCGGGATCTGGCTGGCGACCGTCTCGCGTCTCGACTGGCCGCCGGTGGCCTCGGTGAATGGCCGCAGCGCGGACCAGCGCATCGCGATGCAAAAGCAGGCGCTGATCGCAAAGCTCGACAACCTTAAGCAGCTCGGCATCAACACGGTATTTTTCCAGGTGAAGCCGGACAGCACGGCGCTCTGGTCATCTAAAATTTTACCTTGGTCAGATATGCTGACGGGCAACATCGGTGAGTATCCGGGATACGATCCGCTGCAGTTTATGCTTGATGAAGCGCACAGGCGCGGCATGAAGGTCCATGCCTGGTTTAATCCCTATCGCGTATCGACCAACACCAAACCGTCCACCATCGCCGCGCTAAACCGGACCGCCTATCAGACCCCGTCCAGCGTTTATGTCCAGCACCCGGAATGGGTCCGCATCTCGGGCGACCGCTTTGTGCTCGACCCGGGCATTCCCGACGTGCGGGACTGGATAACCAAAGTGGTGACCGAAGTGGTGGCGAACTACCCGGTAGACGGCGTGCAGTTTGATGATTACTTCTATGCCGAATCGCCGGGATCCGCGCTCAATGACGCGCAGAGCTGGCGGCAGTACGGCCAGGGGTTTGCCTCAAAAGCCGACTGGCGTAGACACAACACGCAGCAGCTGATCGTCCAGGTCTCCCGCGCGATCAAGCAGACAAAGCCCAACGTGGAGTTTGGCGTCAGCCCGGCGGGCGTGTGGCGTAACCGCTCCTTTGACCCGGCAGGCTCCGACACCCGCGGCGCCGCGGCCTATGATGAATCCTACGCCGATACGCGTCAGTGGGTGCAGCAGGGCCTGCTGGACTACATCGCGCCGCAGATTTACTGGCCCTTCTCCCGGGATGCCGCGCGCTACGACGTGCTGACCAGATGGTGGGCCGACGTCGTCAAGCCGACCCACACTCGCCTGTATATCGGCATTGCGTTCTATAAGGTGGGCGAGCCGTCGAAAAAAGAGCCGGACTGGACGGTTCAGGGCGGCGTGCCAGAGCTGAAAAAACAGCTCGATCTCAACGATTCGCTGCCCAACGTCAACGGCACCATCCTGTTCCGGGAAGATTACCTGAACCAGCCGCAGACGCAGCAGGCGGTAAACTACCTCCGCGGACGCTGGGGTAGTTGAGTGACCACCAGGCAGAAACGCCCCGTTTCTGCCTCGTCTTTTACGGCTTCGGCCCGAACATCGCCTCAAGCTGCTGGGCATCCGGCATACCCACCACCTGCTGCAGCTCGTTTTCCGCATTCAGATAATAAATGGCCGGCGTGGCGTTAGCGCCGAGGCTGTCCATCAGCGCCTGATGTTTCTCCAGGATCTCAACCGTTTCGCGAGAAGCGTCCCCTTCAGGCTTGGGCAGTTTTTTGCCGCCGGAAAGCTCGTATTCGCGCCAGGCCGCAACCGGATCTTTCGCATTCAGAATGGCGGCGGCGTTGCGTCCGCTGTTGGGGTTGAGGAACGCCACCAGCAGCGTATTGAGCTGCACCTTACCGGCCTTCACCCACGGCTGCGCCTCGGACCAGAACTGCTTGCAGTACGGACAGAACGGATCGGCAAACACAAAGACCTTACGCGGGGCGTTATCCGCCCCTTCCTTCAGGGGATGCGCCGCGTTGAGGTTTTTCCACATCTCGCGTCCCATCGGGGCGTAGATCTCTTTCTGGAAGTAGCCCTCGCTGAGGTTCTTCCCTTTGTCATCATAAAGATAGCCTGAGATCACGTGCTTGCCGTCCGGCGTGAGAAAGAGCGTCACGCCCATATCCTGATACTGCCCGAGCCAGGCTGGCGCTCCGCCCGGCGCATCCAGCTTCCTGATGATTTTGATCTGCTGCTGCTCGCTGAACTGCTTCACCACGTCCGGTATGGCTTCAGCCGCCTGTACCAGCCCTGACGTCGCCAGCGCCGAAAGTAACAGTAATTTTTTCATTTCCCTCTCCGGTTTATCGGGGGCATTTCGCCCCCTTCAGGTTAGCGGTTTTTCAGTGCTTCACTGACCATTTCGTCGAACTGTTCGAACGGCACCCAGCCGGGAAGCAGCCCCTCGCCGATAAGCGTGGCGGGCGTGCCCTGAATCCCCATTTTTTCCGCCACAATGAGGCTGCGCCTGATCGTCAGAAAACTCTCCTCATCCGGCGTCGTCACGCTCACGCCCGCCCGCTTTTGCGCCTCCTGAATGCTGGCGTCATCGTGGTACCCCTTTTTCGCCATCAGGGTGTGGTTCAGCTTCATAAACTGCTCAGGATGCGCACGCCAGACGGTTAACGCGTCTCGTGCGGCGGTCAGCGAACTTTCCGAGCGGAAAGGTAAAAACTTAAAGACCACCGCCACGTCCGGGTGTTTTTCGACAATCTTCTCCAGGTACGGATCGAATTTTTTACAGTACGGGCAGTTGTAGTCGGTAAACACCACCAGGGTGAGCTTTGGGTTTTTCGCACCGATGCGCGGGGAGTTCGGATCGTTAAACAGGAAATCAGCGATCGTCTTTTGCGCACGCTGCTCCTGGTCCGGCGTCAGCGGCTGCGCGGCGAATACCTGAAGCGGGGCCAGCAGGAGCAGCAGCGTAATAAAGAGTTTTTTCATGACACAGTTAGCCTTTTGCGTTGTTCAGGGTGGTGACCAGGGTGCGCTTGTCCAGCAGCGGCGAGAAGATCTCGCCATCAGGCTGGCCGGGGCCATACACCGCGTTAAACGGAATGGCGTAGCGGTTTCGCTTCGCCAGAAAATCCGCGATAAACGCGGACGGCTGGCTCCAGTCTCCGCGCAGGGCCACCACGTCCGGCTGGCGCAGCGCGGCAATCACGTCCGGCTGGCTGAGCACCCGATGCTCGTTAACTTTGCAGGTCACGCACCAGTCCGCGGAAATATCCACAAACACCCGTTTCCCCTGCGCCAGCGCGTTCTCGATAGCCTTTTCACTGAGCGGCTGCCACGGGATAGTCTGCGCAACGTTTTGTGCCGGAGCGTCAGGCCCCGCGTTAAGCAGACCGCGCACCTGATACCCGCCGAACGCCGACAGCGCGATGACCACCAGCCAGAACAGCGGCGAAGATTTTTGCCCCTTTAGCGCAAACAGCACCAGCGCGACGGCAGTCAGCCCCAGCATCACGATCTGGCTGACCGCCTCGCCCAGATGCACGCTCAACAGCGTCGCCAGCCAGAGGCTGGAGGCCAGCATCATCAGGCCCAGGATCGTTTTGAGCGTGTTCATCCAGCGGCCGGGTTTTGGCAGCAGCATGGCCGTTTTCGGCACCAGGGCAACGAACAGCCACGGCAGACTCATGCCCACGCCGAGCATCAGGAAGATCAGCCACAGGGCGTGCAGCGGCGCGCCAAGGGCAAAAGCAACCGCCGTACCGAGGAACGGCGCGGAGCACGGCGTCGCCAGCAGCGTGGCGAACATCCCTTCGCAGAAGCTGCCGCCAATCCCCGATCCCCCTGCCGTCGCCAGCCGTCCTGCGGCGGCAGAAGGCAGCAGCATCTCAAACGCCCCAAACAGGTTCAGCGCAAACAGGAAGGTCACGGCAACCATCAGGCCGATAAACCACGGGTTCTGGAACTGAATGCCCCACCCCAGCGACGCTCCGGCCAGCTTCAGCGCGGTGACCATCCCGGCCAGCAGCATAAAGGAGGTGAGGATCCCGGCGCTGGTGGCGAAGAAGCGTAGCCGGATGGTACGCCTGTCCGATCCCGCCTGAAGGATGCTGTTAAGCTTCATGCCCATCACCGGCAGCACGCAGGGCATCAGGTTCAGGATCAGCCCGCCCAGCAGCGCAAAGAGCACCATTTTTCCCGTCCCGCCCGGCGCGGAGGTCTCTTCGGGCGTTGTCCCAACGGTCATGGTGGTTTGCTGCGCCCGATCGCCGTTGGTCAGCACAAACGACAGCCTTTTGCCTGCCAGCGAGGCGGGTTTGTCTCCCCATTCGTCGGTCACGGGTACCGTCACCCGAAGCGCAGTGCCGTCATGTTTAATAACCGGCTCGCCGGGCAGAATATCGCCCTCCAGCGGATCAAAGTAGATCCCCGGATTGTCCCATTTCCCATCCGTGGTGCCGGTAATCACCAGCTTGTCGCCAGAGAGCCAGGCGGAGAGATCCGTGGATACGCCAGACGTGCCCGGAACGGCGCGCATCGCTTGCTCGAAGTCGCTGCGGAAGCCCTCATCCACCGGCTGGGTAAAATCGAGATGCAGCGGGTAGTCCGTCAGCAGGCAGACGTTGCTGCACGTAGAGAGCGTCAGCGTCCCGTCGAGCGCGTCGCCCTTCACCCCGTCGAGAACGATCGGGATAGTGACCTTATCGTGATAGCCCTGCGTCGTCATGCCGGAGATATCGAAACGCGACGGAACCGGCCAGGACCAGCTGTCCGTTATGCCGTCCGTCCAGCTGATTTTCGGCGCCACGCCGCCCTCGCCCGGCGATCGCCAGTAGGTTTTCCAGCCGGGCTTTAGCTCAACGGTGAGCAGACCCTTAATGTGCGTTTGTTCCCTCTCCGCCTGAAAGCGGATGCGGGCGTGATCGTTTTGTGGGGAGACCAGCCAGCCGGTGTCCGCCGCATGGGCAATGCCGATGCAGGACAGCCACAGGAAGACGAATCCCCTGAAGAGGTTAACCATGTTGTACTCCGTGAACAGTGAAAAATTATCGTGTGGTGACGATGTTTTTCATTCACGGAAAACGCAGTTTTTCAGGTGTATTCGGGGAGGCGGTGCCTGAACGGACTGTTGCGCAGGAGCCATTGCCCGCCCTTGCGTAAACAGCTGCAGTAGCGCGAAGAAGATAATAATGGCCGGCAGCGCGCCGTCGAAAAACAGCGGCTGGGCGCAGAGAAGCGAGTGCGCGCCTAGCTGACAGGGCGATGGCCCGGACTGCTCGGTGCTGGTTTGCGTTGGGGCATCTGCACTCAGTGAAATCTGCGGTTCCAGTCCCTGTAAAAAATGGTTGAGCATCACCGCACGCTGCACGAGGCAAAGCGCCATCGCAAGACAGGTGATAATCAAAAGCCATTTTCCGAGGAGCTGACGGTTGCGCATAACATTCCAGAGTGACAAGACGCCCCGATCATAAACGATAGTGATGAATCTACAAGTGCCGGAAGTGTAAGGTTTTGTCTGTCGCCGCTATTCGCCCGTCAGCGCGTCATAGACGTCCCGCAGCCGCGTGCGCAGAAATAGCACCGCCTTGTGCTTGCGGGATAACAGCGCCTGTTCGCTGGCGCCGGTCTCCTCTGCCAGCATTTTGATGCTGTAGCCGTGGAGCTCGGTCTTTTCAAATACCTCCCGCTGCGGCGGAGGAAGTTCAGACAGCGCCTGCCCCAGCTCTTCCCACAGCAGCGTCTTGAGGTACTCCTCTTCCGGCGTGTGCGGTACGCCGAACAGGGTTTCGGCCAGCTCGTCTTCCGGAAAACCGTCGTCGTCTTCGCCCGTAAAATAGCCGGAGAGCGACACCTCGCGCTTTTTACGCGCCCGGTCGGTCATCTCGTTACGCGCCGCGCGGAACAGCCAGGCGGCGACGTTTTCGACCGGCTGCTCCACTTTCATCAGCTGATACGTCACTTCCTGCAAAATGTCGTCGGCATCATCGCGCACGGAGGTCCGTCCGCGAATGAAGGCTTTCAGCCGGGCGCGGCAGGCATTGAGCGCCGACATCAGCATGGATCCGCCCGTCTCCCCGGCTTTCATCTCGCTCACTCTGCATCCGGCGCTTTTGGCGTGGCTTCATCGCGCTTATCGTCACGATGACCGTGCCAGCCGCAGTGCCCGCGACCGTGGCGACCAAACCCTTCGCGACGCTGCTGAATAAACGCCTCGCGCTGTTCGGGCGTCATGTTCATCCAGCGCTCGTGCATCCGGCGGTGCGCGCCAAACATCCCGGGGCGGAAACCTAAGCCGCCAAACAGAATGCGGCTCAGCACCAGAATGCCCAGCGCCTGCCAGAATCCGATGGCCTTCACGCCGAGGATGGCCGGGAGCAAGGCGTTCCACAGGGACATCACCAGCAGGCCGAGCACGATGAAAATCACCGCGCCGATGACTAAGCCTTTACCCATACGGTGGCGACCGAATCCGCGCCCGTGACCTCTACCGTGCATTTCAAAATCTCTCATGGTGTTTACCTCGTTTACAGTAACTGATTATGGTGTGTGATGAGGTAGACGGATGAGGGAGGGAAATATTGCTGGGGTGAATGTAAAATTTTCCGAATGTTACGAAATTTACGTGACGTACAAATTGTAGAACCTTGCAAAACCCGTGCAAGAAGATGGGGTCTTGTCGATGGGACCTGTTCCTTGATTTCTTCCAAAATATCATGTTCTATGACTAATGACCTTAGTCGCAAGGATTAACGCAAGTGCAAGGATTCATGCGAGTTAATGCGCTAGGATACCACTATGCAAGAAGGACGGTCAGTCCACTTTTTTTTCAAATCACAGTGATTTAGTATCGATCGTATGTTCAATGCTGCAGCAGATAAGGAATGTTATGAGCAATGCAATTGAAGATATCATAATGATATCAAGAAGACTTGATCTAGCCGATGCAAATGAAGCTGAAACACGACTCAAGGTCATCGATAAAATTCTTTTTGACGTTCTAAAATGGGAATTAGACGATGTTACTGTTGAGGAAAGAGTAAGTGAGGATGGGACTACCACATATTCAGATTATGTAGTAAGAACGGCAAGTACAGCATTCATAATAGAAGCAAAAAAAATCGGTGTGCCTTTTGCTACTCAGCAATATGACAGAAGATTGAAGTTATCAAATAACGCTCTTATTGGTCCGTTCGGCGATGCTATAGTTCAAGCAAGGGATTACTGCAGAAAACTAAGTATACAATTCGCAGTAGTAACCAATGGTGTACAATGGATAATTTTCCCAGCAAATAGAACCGATCAAGTTGCGTTTAACTCTTCCTACGCCAGAGTTTTCAATAGTTTGCAAAGTGCACTAAGGGACGACTTCACCGAGTTCTATGATCTACTATCTCGAAAAGCAGTTATAAACTCAAGTTTAGAATTGTATCTTTTAGGCAACATTGAAGATCAAATTGAAGAAAGAAGATTAAAAAATGTCATTAGAAAAAATAACACTTATGATGGGCGAAACCCTATCTATCCTTTAATTGAACAAGCTATAACAACAGCTTTTTCTGACTCTATTACCGATATTGAACCTTCTCTCTTCGAAAAATGTTATGTCAATTCACCTGATCGTATGAAATTCGACAGAAGAATTAACATGAACATATCTAAAAGCCAGCATCTTTTTAATACACAGCCGGTAAGGCCGATGCAAAAAAGAGATGCAAATGTTTTCAGAGATGCTTTATCTAAAGCTCATAAGAACTCTAACCCTTTAGCAATTGTCATTCTTGGAACTGTTGGCGCAGGAAAGACAACTTTTTTACACTATACAAGAAACATTTCTGCTGCAGCTGTATTTGAAAAGAAAAACGGGAGCCCATATCCTCATTGGATAAGAGTTGATTTTCTTGCTCATACAAACGATGAAACTTCTATAGATTTCATCTACAAAACGATGAAAGAATACATTATTGAAGACCCATATTTTTCTGATTTTAAATTATGTGTAGAGCATGCTTATAAAAAAGAAATCGATGCAATTAAAAAAGGACCAGCCTTCTTAATAGCCAATGATAAAGAGGCAATAGACAAAGTAATTACTGATAAATTACAAGAGGATTACAACAAAACAAAACCTTACATTGATAATTTATTTTCCTACGCAACACAGCACGCACCTGTATTTTTAGTTGTTGATAATGTCGACCAATTAGATCAAAAAACTCAATCGCAAATATTCACTGATTGCGTCGCGTTTTCAAAAAGACTGAAAATAAATTTAGTTATTTCTTTAAGAAATTCAACATATGTTGAACATCGAAACTCTGCTGCATTCAATGCTTATGATTTTGATCCTATTTTAATCGAACCACCACAGGTTGAGGCTGTTTTATCTAAAAGATTCTTCTTGGCTAAAAATATGGCTCAAGGTCAAAGCGGAGATTTTGAAGCGGAAAACGGCATGAGAGTCCATGTAAGTAATAATGCAGATATAATTTCTCTTGTTCAAAGTTCTGTTTTAGGTACAGAAGTTGGAAGTTTACTCGAAGTGCTTGCTGCAGGTGATATTCGTAATGCTTTAAGGATGACACGAGAATTTCTTGAACATGGTTACACTAACGTCGGTAAAGCATGGCAAACCTACAAAAGCACAGGAAATTATGTGCTACCACGGCACGAAGCTCTTAGAGCTATACTCCTAGGGAATCAAGCATTATATTCTGAAGACTATTCCCTTGTAGGTAATCCTTTTGATGCCAGAAAAGGTAAAACCAACTTACAATTATTAAGATTATTCATACTCTCAGCGCTTGTTCAATATAGCAGTGAAGCTTCATTCCAATACATTGATGGTTCTGAGATGAAAAAACATTTAAGAAGCGTAGGTATTGGTGACGACATATCAATCGCAGTTTTAAAGGATCTGTGTAGGCTGCGATTTGTAAACACGGCTTCACACGATGAAGCTGCATTCAGTTCCAGTTTCTATCCAACACGACTAGGCGGATATATTACCAGAGACCTCATCTCTAATTTCATGTTCGTAGAATCTCTAATGGTTGACACATTTATTGCAGATGATGCAAGCTGGGAAGAATTAAAAAGGCTTGAAAGGGCCATAGCTAACAGCTCAAGTGATGTTGTGAATCGTATAAAATTAAGAATTGAGAGAGCAACACTTTTCTTTGATTATATGGTAAAGCTGTATTCTCCCTTACAAGAAGAAGCAAACAGGCGCGCTTTGCCAAAAGAATGGCGAGTTAATCCACTGACAGCAGTAAGAAGTACATTTATAGAGAATTTAAATAAAGCATTAGCCTCGGCAGAAAGAAATTACGGGCGTTAAGAAAAAGGCCACACTTTCGCGTGGCTCATAGTAATTTAAATGGAGCAAGTCATACAAAAATTATTCATATGAATGCTAGTAGTAAAAAGTAAGCCTTATCTGACACATCTTCCCTGTTACATCCACCACAAAAAAAGGCCCCCTGAGGGGCCTTACACCATCTATCAAGCCTGTACCGGATTTATCAAGCCTGCACCGGCAACCTAAAACTCGAAATACTCCGTGAAAGCTGCTGCGCCTGCTCTTCCAGCGAGGCTGCTGCGGCGGCGGACTGCTGCACCAGCGCGGCGTTCTGCTGGGTCACGCCGTCCATTTCGGTCACCGCCTGCCCGACCTGGCCGATCCCGCGGCTCTGCTCTTCAGATGCGACGGAGATCTGCTCCATCAGCGTATTCACTTTATTCACCGACGTAATGATCGAGTCAATCACCTCGCCCGAGCGGCTCACCAGCTCCGCACCGTTTTTCACGCTGGATACCGACTGCGCGATCAGGCTTTCAATATCTTTCGCCGCCACCGCGCTTTTCTGCGCCAGAGTGCGCACTTCGCTGGCCACGACCGCAAAGCCGCGACCCTGGGTACCGGCGCGCGCCGCTTCAACCGCCGCGTTCAGCGCCAGGATGTTGGTCTGGAAGGCGATGCTGTTAATCACGCTGGTGATGTCTTCAATGCGCTTCGAGTTCGCCGCGATGGTATTCATCGTGTCGATGACTTCACGAGTCACCGCTTCACCGGTGTGGGCATTTTTCACCGCGTCCTGCACCAGTTTACCGGCCTGATAAACGTTGTCGGTATTGTTCGCCACCGTCGCGCTCAGCTCTTCCATGCTCGCTGCCGTCTGGGTCAACGCGGAAGCCTGCTGTTCGGTGCGTGACGCCAGGTCGATATTCCCGGAGGCAATCTCCTGCGCTGCGTGCGTTACGGTATGGCTCGCATCGCGCACCTGGGCGATGGTCGCCAGCAGCGCCTGACGCATCTGCTCCATCGAGCCCATCAGATGGTCGATTTCGTTGCTTGTACTCCCCTTCACCGGCACCGGAATGTCCAGCTTGCCAGCCGCAATCTGGCTGCAGTGCTCGCGCGCCAGGTTGATCGGCGCAAAGACAAAGCGCTTCATCAGCAGGCTGACGGCGATAATCACCACCACAAACAGGCTGGCGATAGCGGCAACGATCGCCAGGCCAGAGACGAAGTTACTGCTCGCATCTTCGTTCAGGCTTTTGGCGTATTTCTGGTGGACGGAAAGCACCTGGTCGAGAACGATCTCGTACTGGCGGTCAAGGCGGGAGACTTCCGGGATCAGCGCGTTGAATTCAGCCACATCGTGCGCCTCGGCGGCGTCGATCAGCGGCGCCAGCCCCTGGTTGCGGTAGTTTTGCCAGCCGTCCTGATAGGCTGTCACCAGCGGCGCTTCATCCGGCAGACGCGGCGACGCCATAAAGGCCGCAAAGGCTTGGTCCGCTTTGGTCAGCGCCTCTTTCACGGCGGCAAGCTTGGCAGCCTCGTCGGCAGTATTACCCGCTTCCACCATCTTCACATACTCCATAACCCTCACGCGTAGCGTACGGCTGTGGTTGATGGGGTCAATAATGGACAGCACAACCTGGATCTCTTTGTTGACGTTATCCAGCGAATTATTACTTTTAATGATGAGGCCAACGCTAGTGACGGTGCTGACAACAAAGAAGAAAAGCAGTGAGAACAGGACAATCAGGGACGACTTTTTCAACGACATAAACCAATACCTCAAGGAGAATTATTCCTTATGGTTATCGGCGCTTCCAAAACTTAAATTAATTAAAGTTATTGATGTATCGGTCCGGGCTATATTGCTCACTTATAGCGCCGCTGCAGGGTGGCAGACAGCTTGCGTTGCAACGGTTCCGGGTTCTCCCCCTCGATCAGTTTGCTAATCAAATCAAAGCAGTGCCACGCCAGCTGTCGGTTATCCTGGCGGATGGTATCCACCGGGATCGTCAGCGAATCGTAGAGATAGTGATCGTCAAAACTGGCTAACCTGATATCGCTTTGCAGCAGGTTATGCTGGCCCATATAGCGCAGCACCCCTTCCAGCAGCCCGCAGGCGGCGGCGAACAGCGCTTTCGGCGGACGCCCCAGGCGGGCGCAGAGTTCAGCAAACATCTCGTACCCGGAGCTCGGGTGATAGTTGCCGTGAATGATCCACTCGGGGCGCAGTTCCACGCCGGCCTCACGCAGCCCTTGCTTAAACCCTTCCAGGCGGTCGCGCGTCGGAGAAAGGCGCGGCTGGCCGCCGAGGAAGTAGAATTCATCCGGATGCTGGCGCGCAATGTCCGCCACCAGTTCGGTCGTCGGGGTGATGGAATCGGTGATCACCAGCGGCAGCGCGCTGTCGTTGATGTGGCGGTCAAACAGAACCACCGGCAGCTGCTCGCTCAGCTTATGGTAGTCCGCGTCGTTGAGCATGCTGGAGGCCACAATCAGCCCGTCCACCTGACGCGCCACCATGTTGTTCACCACCACCGTCTCCTGCCCCGGGTTTTCATCGCTGCAGGAGATCAGCAGCTGCACGCCTGCCTCGCGGCACAGCGTTTCCAGCTCGTGAGAAAAGACGGCAAAACCGTAGTTGGTGATCTCCGGGACCACCAGACCAATGGTGTGGCTGCGGTTATCGCGCAGCGACCGGGCGTGAATGCTGGGCTGATAGTGGTGCTCTTTTGCAATTGCCAGCACGCGCTCGCGCGTCTCTTCCGCCACGCGAAGCTCTTTGCTGCGGCCGTTCAGGACCAGGCTGGCGGTGGCTTTTGACACCCCCGCCAGCTCCGCGATGTCTTTAATGGTGACGCGTTTTGTTTTTCTCACAACGACTTAGATCCGGCTGCCAAAACCCTCATTCTATCATGCAGGCGCGCAGCGACCAGTAGCGTAATGTGATATCGGACGCACCTTCGAATCGCACCCGAGCCGGATGGTCAGGAAAATAGCGGCTGCTCATCACCCCTTCGCCGTGGTTAATGAAAATTTCAACGCTGGAGCGGTCGCACAGGACGCGCAAATGACGGACGTCGCCCTGCCAGTAGCGGGCCAATGTTTCACCGGTTTTCAGGCTCGCGCGCTCCAGGCGCACGCCCTGCTCATCGAGCGTGAGGCGCAGCGCGCCGCCAAAATCGACGCTCACGTGCGCGGCGCCCAGCTCAAACTCCAGGCGCGTCGCGTCCAGTTCGGGCGCGTCGCTGGCGCGCCCCTGCCAGTGCTGCTCATCTTCACGCAGCGCCGCCAGCTCGCGCGCCGGGGTCTGCCAGAGCCTGCCGTCGCGGAAGCGCAATTCTCGCGGGCAGGTCATCTGGTGCATCCAGCCGTGCGCCCGCGTGGGCTGAAGCATCTCTTCCCCGTCCGGTACGCCCATCCAGCCAATCAGGATGCGGCGTCCATCTTCCGCCAGCGTGGTTTGCGGGGCGTAGAATTCAAAGCCCGCGTCAAGCTCGTGCAGCTCGCCGTGATAGAATGCGGCGCTGGCGTAATCAAACGCCCCGCTCATCCAGGTAGCCGGATAGGTATTGAGGTAGCGATGCGGCTCGCGCGCCAGCCCCTGCGGGCAGCAGATCAGGACGTGCGTCCCGTCGAGGGCGAACAGGTCCGGACACTCCCACATATAACCCGCGTCCGTCAGACCGTTAACCCCGTGACCGGCGATCTCCCCGCAGGATGTCCAGGCGTGCAAATCGGCTGATTTAAACAGCAGCACCTTGCCGCGCTTCTGCACATCCTGCGCGCCGAGCACCATGTACCACATCCCCTCGTGCTGCCACACCTTCGGGTCGCGCACGTGGCCGGTGTAGCCTTCCGGCAGCGCCAGCACCGGCCCCAGCTTCGTAAAGGTCCCGTCCGGCTGCTCCACGGCCAGGCACTGCCAGGCGGTGCGGCTGCCGTCATCGAACTTGACGTTGCCGGTGTAGCACAGGGTCAGTACGCCCTGGTTATCGACGGCGCTACCGGAGTAGCAACCGTTGCGGTCATACGCCTCGTCGGGCATCAGCGCCAGCGGCTCATGCTGCCAGTGCACCAGGTCCGCCGAACTCCAGTGCCCCCAGCACTTAAAGCGGTGCTCGCAGTCCAGCGGGTTCCACTGATAGAACAGGTGATAGCGGCCAGCGAACCAGATAAACCCGTTCGGGTCGTTCATCAGCCCCGTCACCGGCGCGGCGTGCCATTGCGGATAATGGCTGTCCGCCAGCGCCCGCGGCTGACCTGTCATAACGGCCTGCAGGATCGCAGGCCAGCGGGAAGGTAACGTCATTATTCAGAATCCGTTTTATATTTCAGCAGCAGTGAGACGGTAAACGCCACGCCGAAGGCAATCACCATGCCGATAATATAGTTCAGCAGCGAGCTGGCCTGCACGATGGCCATCCCCGGAATCGCGGTCAGCCCGACAGCGGTCATGTACACGTGCACGGAGACCACCCAGGCCCCGCCCACCGCACCGCCAATCAGCGCGGCGATAAACGGCTTAACGAAGCGCATGTTGATACCAAAAATGGCCGCTTCGGTGATGCCCAGCATTGCAGAGAACGCCGACGGCAGGGTAATGGCTTTGATTTTGGCATCTTTGGTTTTGAACCACACCGCCAGACAGGCGCCACCCTGCGCCACGTTCGCCATGGCCCAGATCGGCAGCAGGAAGTTAACGCCAATCGACGGATTCCCCAGCAGCCCGGCTTCAATCGCGTGGAAGCTGTGGTGAATACCGGTGATCACAATTACCGAGTAAAGTCCGCCGAACAGCAGCCCGGCGAGCCAGCCCGCATGGGCGATCAGCGTGCTCAGAATAAAGGAGATACCGTCCCCCAGAGCGCGCCCCGCCGGGCCGATAATCAGCAACGCGATAAAGCCGGAAATAACCACGGTGAGGAACGGCGTCAGGATCAGGTCTAACGCATCCGGGATCGCGCGGCGCAGGTTTTTCTCGACGATGCTCATGAACCAGACGGCCAGCAGCACCGGGAATACCGTGCCCTGATAGCCAATCATCGCGATCTCAAGGCCGAAGAAGTTCATGGTGTGGAAGCCCGACGCCACGCCCCAGGCGTTGGTCAGCGCCGGGTGGGTCAGAATCCCGCCCAGCGTCGCGCCGAGGTACGGGTTACCGCCAAATTCGCGCGCGGCGGTAAAGCCAATCAGAATAGGCAGAATGATGAACGCCGCCGAGCTGCACATGTCCAGCATGATGTAGAGGGCGTTATCCGCATTGACCCAGCCGTAGGTTTTCACCATGCCGAGAAGGCCCATCAGCAGACCGGACGCCACAATCGCGGGGATGATTGGCACAAAGATGTTGGAGAGCAGACGGGCAATGCGCTGGAACGGGTTCAGCTTGCGCGCCGCCAGATCCGCGGCTTCCGACTTGCTGGACTCACTTATCCCGGCCGCCTGAATAAACGCGGCGTAAACCTTGTTGACCACCCCCGTACCAAAAATCACCTGCATCTGCCCGGCGTTACGGAAGCAGCCTTTTACGCCGTCGACCTTGCCGATGGCCTGCTGATCCGCCAGCGCGTCATCGACCAGCACCAGACGAAGACGCGTTGCGCAGTGCGCCGCGCTGGCGATATTTTCCTTGCCACCGAGCAGCGGGATAAGCTCGCGGGCGATTTGATTAAAATCCATAGATACCTCTGCCTGACTTCTTTTTATGATGTACGAAACGCTCCCGCCAGGCGGGAGCGTGATGGGTTAAAACCAGGTTTCCATCTGGACCCCAAAGTTCCATTCCCCGCCGGCGTTGAAGCCGCTGCTGCCAAAGGCATCATCGCTGGCGTAATGATCCAGTTTGCTGCTCCAGTCCATCCAGGTGGCAAACAGGCGCAGCTCAGGACGGCTGAAGAAATCGCCGATTTTGCTCGCTTTTAAGGTTGGCGCAAAGGTCAGCTTGTAGAAACTGCCGTTGACGGCGTTGCGATCCTTATAGCCTTCCGGATTTAAATCCATGTACTGATAGCTTCCCTCAAACGCCAGCGCGAAATTCTGGGTGACCTCTTTGATCAGGCGGGTATTGAGCGTTACCCACTCATAGCTATCGCCCTTGACGTAGCGATCTTTACTGCTCTGTGCCAGAACGGCGGGCGCAACGCTCCAGCCACCGCCGATCGGCGTGACACCGTAACTTGCGAAGCGCCAGGTATCCGCCTCAGACAGCAACGCGCCGTCGGAGCCGATGCTTTTGACTTCCGCCCCCAGCCCGTGACCATACAGCAGCGCCGTTTTGGCAGTCCCTTCGCGCAGGCCGTAGAAGCTGTCATTATGCAAGCCGACCAGGGCATGAACGCCGTGATTGGCGGCATCCGTTTTAATCAGATCGCCGTTAGTGTCTTTACGGTCGTCGTTATCCTTCGCCCGCAGGCCGCTCACCATCAGCTGGAACGGGCCGGCGAAGTGGTTCATGCTGAGAATATAGTTTTGAACGTTGTTGTCGGTCTGCTCCACGCTGCCGAAGTTGCGGCCGTAAATGGAGAAGTTGCTGCGCAGCGAATCGTTCCATTTCACGTCGTAGACGCCGCCGCCGGTACCGGCCAGGAACACCACGTCGGAGTCCAGCCAGTGAATGTCAAAGTTGTCCCGGTCGAAGCGTTTACCCGCCCAGAAGGTGCTGCCCTTCAGCGCGCCGGTAAAATCAGGCAGATTGCCCAGCTCTGCGAAGGCCTGGCGAATATTGAGGTCGCTGGTATCGGCTGACCAGTCGTTATAGGTTCTCTGACCGTCGGCCAGCATCGCCTTGAAGCGCGTGGTCGCCCCGTTGTCCAGGGTTTGCTTGTGCTCCAGGTTCAGCTCGACGTAGGTGTCGGCTTCGTTCCCCAGACGCCCTACCGCGCCGCCGGTTTCTCCGGCCGGGGTCAGATAAGGGCCGCTTTTGCTGCTGGAGGCCGCATCGTTCATCAGCAGGCCCGAGCGGGCGTAGCCGTGGAACTCAAACCCGCCGGTCTGATCCGCCTTCTTCTCCAGCGCGGTAGTGCGCTGCGCTACCGCCTGAGTTGTCGTTTGCGTCTGCTGCTGCGCGGCAACCAGCTGTTGCGTTTTTTGTTCTGCATCGTCGGCGCGTTTTTCAGCCACCTGCGCACGCGTTTCCGCCGCCTGGAGGCGCTGCTCCATCGCGGCAAGACGCGCTTCGATACTTGTCATATCCGTTTGGGCAAAAACAGAGGTACTTCCGGCCAGCATGCCTATCATCACGGCAAGTCTGCGTTTTTTATACATTTTGTCGCATCCCTAAAAGAAGTCATTAAACGTGCTAAATTGCTAAACCGGTTTAGGTTGCTGATACTAAACCTGTGAATTTTGGATCGGCAATCTTTTTTGCTAAACCGTTTTAGTAAGTGTGATCGAGGCGACAATTCAGGCCGCCGGATGGCGGCCAGTGAAGGGAGGAATTACAGTTCGTGCTGCCACGGCAAGGCGGTCATCGCCCCTTTGGCCGTGGTGGCCAGCGCGCCGCAGCGCTGGGCTAAGGCGATGACCGGCGTCAGGTCCTGCCCGGCAGCCAGCCCGTAGAGCAGTCCCGCTACGAAGGCATCGCCCGCGCCGGTGGTATCGACACACTCAACGGGCGTTGCCGGATAGTGCTCCACGGCGCCGTCATGCCAGGCGATGACGCCCTCTTTACCCTGAGTGACCAGCACCAGACGCGCCGGGCAGCGCTGCATCAGCACCTCCAGACCAACGTTGACCTCCGCGCTGCCGGTGAAAAAGGCCAGCTCTTCTACCGAAAGTTTCACCACGTCGGCGCTTTGCAGGGCCTGCTCCAGGCAGCCATGCAGTGCGTTCTCATCCGGCCAGAGGTCCGGGCGAATATTGGGGTCGAAGCTGACGTAACCGCCCGCTTCACGGATGGCGGCCATCGCCTCAAATGTCGCCGTACGGCTCGGCTCTGCGCTTAGCGCGATGGAGCAGACGTGCAGCCACTCTCCGGCGCTAAACGGTGGCAGATCGGCGGGTTCCAGAAACAGATCGGCGCTCGGGCGCACCATGAACGTAAACGAGCGCTCGCCATGGTCGTCCAGATCGACCACTACCGTTGAGGTGCGGTGCGCCGGGTCAAGGCGCATCCACGTCACGTCAACCCGCTCGTCAGCGAGCGTTTTCGCCATAAAGCTCCCGAAAGGATCGTCGCCAACCCTGCCGATAAAGGCGCTCTGGCCGCCGAGCCGGGCAATTCCGACCGCAACGTTTGCCGGTGCGCCGCCGGGACACTGCAACAATCTGCCTTCTCCATCGGGCAGCAAATCCACTACCGCATCGCCAAGTACCCAGATTTTCTTCATGTGATCCTCTTAGCTAAACTATGTTAAACCGTTTTAGCTATTTAAGCACAGGCCGGGCAAAGGGGAAATAACGGGAGGGAAAATTGGCTTACCGCACCAGATGCGGCCAGTAGATATCGCCCACGCCATTAAGCTGCGGCCGGGCAAACAGGAAGCCCTGGAAACGACGGATACCGGCGGATTCAAGCCAGCACCACTCTTCTATTTTCTCAATGCCTTCAGCTACCAGGGTGATTTCCAGATCGGAGCAACAGCTGATGATGGAGCGCACGATCGCCTGCTTCGGGCCGCTCAGGTGGATGTTGCTGACAATTTCGCGGTCGATTTTAATTTTGTCAGGCTGGAAGCGGGTCAGCAGCGAAAGCCCGGCATAGCCCGAACCAAAATCATCGATCGCCAGGCCAATCCCCTCGCCGCGAAGCTGCTTAATGGCGCTGTTAAACTGGTTGAACCCGGAGATCATCTCGTTTTCAGTGACTTCAATGACCACCTGCTCCGGCTGAAGGCCATGCTTTTTAATCTGATTGACCAGAAATTCCACCGCGCCAGGGACATTAACCAGCGACATGGGAAGCAGGTTTACCGCGATTTTATGGCTGCCAATGCCCAGCTTTTCCGCCAGCGCAAAGGCATACGCTTTTGTCTGGAGATCGACTTCGTAGACGTTGTCCGGGTTAACGGTGCTGAAGAAATGCTCCGGGCTGCCGCCGTCGTTGCCGCGGATAAGCGCCTCAAGGGAGCTGATCTTCCCTTCCGAGGGCTCGACAATAGGCTGCAGCGCAAACTGGCAGGTTTGCCCGACAATCAGGCCCAGATGCTCACCAAAGGGTAACGTTTCGGTCGAGAGCGTCCATTTGTCCGGGGTGTAGCGTGCCCCCGACGGGGCCGGACGTTTACCGGTTATAAAGGTCTGAATAAATTTGAACACCCGATCGTCGGAGGTCAGATAGCTCTCCAGCTTGCTGTAGCGCAGCACCGACTGCAGCACCTCTTTCGGCGACTGCATTTGCAGATCGAACAGCAGCATGCCGACGTTTTCGAAGCGTCTGCGCGGACCATAGTCCCGCAGCAGTTCAACCACCCCGCTGTGCCGCTTGTCCTCACGGATGGTGTGGAACAGTTTGACCACACTCTCTTCCGACCCTTCGAGGATCTGCAGAACGTCGTTCCCTTTAGCAAGGAGGACGCCGGTGATATTCAGTTTTGCATTGCGGCCCCTGGCGCGCTCCACCAGCTCCCGCAGTTCAGTGGTCGGGGGGGATAAATTCAACTGGCTTCGGTAGATCAGAGTCGTCAGCACAAAAATGGGTTCCGATGAGAAAGAGAGGTGCTTTGAAGCTTCTATTTAACATACTTAATCAATGCGACCTAACTTATTCACACCACAAAGGAACGTTACTTTCCCCCGTCGCCAATCCGGCTGTCGATCCTCTCCTGCATATAGTCGTAGAACGGGTTCGAGGTGACCCGCATCAGCGCTTCTTTTCCGACGCTCAACACGGACGTTTCTCCCCAGAGCGCAATTGTCCCGAGGCTGATGCCGTAGCGGTTTTTCACTGCAGGTTCACGACCATAGAGATCGTCATCCGGCGTGAACGGCACCGCAACGTGCGACAGTGAATAGACATCCTGCGGCCAGGACTGCGCAAGCGGCACGACCGTCTCCTGCGTGCTGCCTGCTGGAGTGATTTTCGCCACCGTCGAGAAACTGTGCTCGCCGGCATTGGTGATAATGGTGACACTGTAACGCCTTTGCACAACCGGCAGCAGCGCCGAGGTTGCCGTCCACGACGACGGTTTAAACAGCGGACGGAAGCTGGCTGCCTGATTGATGTCAAACACCACCAGCTCGCTGCCGTTTGCCGGAAGCTGGTCAAACAGGCCGGTCACCACCGCGCGGGTGCTGACCGTAGAATCCATGACCGACTGGAACGCCAGCACCGGCGGCAAATTCGCCAGCCTGTTTTCCCGCGCCTCACGGCCAATCTGCTCCTGCAGGGCCTTCGTCAGCAGCCAAGACTGGCGAGCGGCGTTAACCGGGAAAGAATTGTATTTATACGGGTTATATTCCGGCGCAATATTCAGCCAGGCTGCTTTAGCAAACGCCGGCAGCAGCGCCGGTAACCCGGCGAAACCGGCAAAGCGCGCAAAGGACGTCACGCCGATCATCGGTGAGAGCAGGATCACCTGCTGGGGTTTACGCAGCGCAGAAGTGTCAAGCGCATCGAGGGTATATTTCATCGCCAGCGCCCCGCCGTTGGAGTAGCCCACCAGATGCAAAGGCACAGCCTCACCCGCCAGGCGCGTGGCTTCCCGCACCGCAAGACGCGTCGCCGCCAGCCACATTTCCCAGTCAACGTCCGTCAGCGCACCGGGCGCGGTGCCGTGCCCGGGTAGACGCGGGACCACGGCCACAAAGCCGTGCTGTTGATAGTTCACGGCAAGGCATCGGACGCTGTAAGGCGAATCCGTCAGCCCGTGCAGCAACACCACCGCGCCGCGTGGCTTTCCGGCCGGCATCAGCACAAAGGAGCGGTTGGCATCGGGGGCAAACTGACCGGGCCACACCAGGCTCTGGCGGTAGTAGCGGTTTAACGGGGTTTGTTCCTCGCCCGCTGTTTTCGCCGTCACCGCGTTATCCAGATCGGTGAAAATCGCCTTTTCCCGGGCCTGATACCCGGCAAAGTCGGTGTTGTCCATCTCGCGCGCGGACATCTCATTGGCCCGCCAGGTGTGCCACAGGTGCAGTTCCGGCCCCTGCTGCGAGAGATAGACCCGCACCGCCAGCAGGACGACCAGTACGATCCCCACGACCATTCCTGTTTTCTTTGCAAGCGCGATCAGGCGCACGCTGACTCGCCAGGGCAGATTTGCCATGCCGGGATCCCTTTTATATTCACAGTACATCTATCTTATCAAAAATGTGAACGGACTGACGTATTCACCAAATTCATACCTGCCCGCTCAGCCAGTGCACCAAAAGTGAACTACGCTGCACAAATGTTGATCATTGGTTAACTAAATATTGCATGAAGTTTACTGCGCAGCGGGTTTTCGCCCGCCTGTGAATATGGCACGCGTCATGCATTGTTAACCGGGTAACACAAATTCGACCATTGACAGCCTGTTAACAGCGAGGCGGTATGACGACGAAACCTGAGATGCTGAGCCGTATCGAAGCGACGTTCAGCCAGCTCACGCCCAGCGAAAAGCGGGTCGGAAGCTGGCTGCTGGCGCACGCCGCGCAAATCCCGTTTGAAACGGCGGAAAGTGTGGGTCAGGCGAGCGGGACCAGCGGAATTACCGTCGGACGCTTCCTGCGCAAGCTGGGGTACCGCAACCTGGAAGATGCCAAAAAAAGCCTGCGCGATCCGTATCAGCCCTGGGGCATGAACGAGCGGCTCGACTCCTGGCAGCAGCAGCGCCCTCTTTCCAGCCGCCTTCAGCACGCCCTGTCGCTGGAAGTGGATGCCATCACGCAGGTGTACCAGCTGGCGCAAACGGACGCCTTCCGCCAGGTGGTACACCATCTGGCCCACGCGGACGCGGTCTTTGTGCTGGGGATCCAGTCCACGCGCGGGATCGCCAATGCCTTCTTCAGCCACCTTGAATACCTCCGCCCGCGGGTGAGCTACTCCGAAGGGGCATCCGGCAGCTGGGTGGAATCCCTGAACTCGGGGTTCTCGCACCCTTATGTCGTGCTGACAGATACGCGTACCTACTCCGCAATGGCGCGCCAGTACTGCCGCGTCGCGAGCGAGAAAGGCATTCCGCTGGCCTTAATCACCGACATCTGGTGCCCGTGGGCGCGGGATTACCCGATGGATTTGCTGCAGGTGAAAACCGATACCGGTCATTTCTGGGATTCACTTGCCCCCGTAAGCTGCCTGTTCAACCTGCTGCTGTCGGGCGTGGTGGAAGCGCTGGGTGATGCGCTTCCGGCTCGTCTGGCGGTAAACCGACAATTACAACAAGAGTTTGGTCAATTCGAACGCTAAAGGAGCGGAGCTATGCCCGTAGAGAGTGAACTGATTGATGTGGCGAAGACGTTCCCCACGCTGCATATCGATCTGAAATACGCCACCGCCGACAACATCACCGGCCGTCCGATCTATCAGGAGGCGCTGTGCCTGCTGCATACCGATGCCGCTACCGCGCTGGCAAAAGCCATCAGCATTGCCACGCTGGCCGGGCTGAAGCTGGTGGTCTACGACGCCTATCGGCCGCAGCAGGCGCAGGCTCAGCTGTGGGAGGCCTGCCCCAACCCGGAATACGTGGTCGACGTGGCGATTGGCTCCAACCACAGCCGCGGCACGGCCATCGACGTCACCCTGATGGACGAACATAACGCCGTGCTGGATATGGGCGCCGGTTTTGACGAAATGCATGACCGATCGCATCCGTATCACCCCTCCGTACCGCCGCACGCCCAGCGTAACCGTCTGCTGCTGAACGCCATCATGTTTGGCGGCGGTTTTGTGGGTATCAGCAGCGAATGGTGGCACTTCGAACTGCCGAACGCCGCCAGCTACCCGCTGCTTGACGACCGTTTTGCCTGTTTTCCCCTGACGCACACATCTCTTTGAACCTGGAGCACTGCCATGAAAACATCGCTTCTCTCGACCATCATTGCCGCCACGCTGGCCCTGAGCGCACCGCTGGCGCTGGCCGCCGTCCCGAAAGACATGCTGGCGATCGGTAAAGCCGCCGACCCGCAAACGCTCGATCCGGCCATCACCATTGATAACAACGACTGGACCGTCACCTATCCGTCCTACCAGCGTCTGGTCAAGTACAAGCCTGGCTCTACCGAGGTAGAAGGCGATCTGTCGACGGGCTGGAAAGCTTCCGACGACCAGAAAGAGTGGACCTTCACCCTGGCGGATAACGCCAAATTCTCCGACGGCACGCCGGTTACCGCCGAGGCGGTCAAACTCTCCTTTGAGCGCCTGCTGAAGCTCAGCCAGGGGCCGTCTGAGGCCTTCCCGAAAGATCTGAAAATAGATGCCGTTGATGACCATACGGTGAAGTTCACCCTCAGCCAGCCGTTCGCGCCTTTCCTCTACACCCTGGCAAACGACGGGGCGTCCATCATTAACCCGGCGGTGCTGAAGGCCAATGCCGCAGACGATGCGCGCGGTTTTCTGGCGCAAAACACCGCCGGTTCCGGGCCGTTTATGCTGAAAAGCTGGCAGAAAGGCCAGCAGCTGATCCTGGTCCCTAACCCCCACTGGCAGGGTGAAAAGCCGCACTTTAAGCGCGTCTCGGTAAAAATTATCGGTGAGAGCGCGTCGCGCCGTCTGCAGCTTTCCCGCGGCGATCTGGACATTGCCGACTCCCTGCCGGTCGATCAGCTGGCGGCCCTGAAGCAGGAAGGCAAAGTCGCCGTCGCCGAATACCCGTCCCTGCGCGTGACCTACCTCTACCTCAACAACAGCAAAGCGCCGCTCAATCAGGTGGATTTACGCCGCGCGGTCTCCTGGGCGACGGACTATCAGGGGATGGTGAAAGGCATTCTGAGCGGCAACGGCAAGCAAATGCGCGGCCCGATCCCGGAAGGCATGTGGGGTTTTGACGCCGCGGCTATGCAGTACAGCCTCGACGAGGCCAAAGCTAAAGCAGCCCTGGAGAAGGTCAAAGACAAGCCCGCCAGCCTGACCTTCCTCTACTCGGACAACGATCCAAACTGGGAGCCTATCGCCCTCTCAACCCAGGCCAGCCTTGGCAAGATCGGCATTAACGTCAAGCTGGAGAAACTGGCCAACGCCACCATGCGCGACCGCGTCGGCAAAGGCGATTACGACATCGCCATCGGCAACTGGAGCCCGGACTTTGCCGACCCGTATATGTTCATGAACTACTGGTTCGAATCGGATAAAAAAGGGCTGCCGGGCAACCGCTCGTTCTATGAGAACAAAGAGGTCGATTCCCTGCTGCAGGCCGCGCTGAAAACCACCGACCAGGCGGAACGCACCAAAGATTACCAGCAGGCGCAAAAGGTGGTTATCGACGAAGCGGCCTACGTTTATCTGTTCCAGAAGAACTACCAGCTGGCGATGAACAAAGAGGTCAAAGGCTTCACCTTTAATCCGATGCTCGAGCAGGTGTTCAACATCGCCACCATGAGCAAGTAACCGTTTCGCCGGGGGAAAGCGTATGACGTTCTGGAGCATAGTGCGCCAGCGCTGCTGGGGGTTACTCCTGGTGGTGGCCGGTGTCTGTATTATCACCTTTATTATTTCGCACCTGATCCCCGGCGATCCGGCCCGTCTGCTGGCCGGCGATCGCGCCAGCGACGACATCGTGCAGAACATCCGCCAGCAGTTAGGGCTGGACCAGCCCCTGTACGTTCAGTTTGGCCGCTACGTGGACGCCCTGGCCCACGGCGATTTAGGCACGTCCATCCGTACCGGTCGTCCGGTTGCGGAAGACCTGAAGGCCTTTTTCCCCGCCACGCTGGAGCTGGCCTTTTGTTCTCTGCTGCTGGCGCTGGTCATCGGCGTGCCGCTGGGGATTTTGTCGGCGGTCTACCGCAACCGCTGGCAGGATCACCTGGTGCGTTTAATGGCGATGACTGGCATCTCCACCCCGGCCTTCTGGCTTGGGCTGGGCGTCATCGTGCTGTTCTACGGGCACCTGCAAATCCTGCCGGGCGGCGGGAGGCTGGACGACTGGCTCGATCCACCGACGCACGTCACCGGCTTTTATCTGCTGGACGCGCTCCTTGAGGGCAACGGCGAGGTCTTTTTCAATGCGCTGCAGCACCTGATTTTACCCTCGCTGACGCTGGCGTTTGTCCACCTGGGCATCGTCGCACGCCAGGTCCGTTCGGCGATGCTGGAGCAGCTTAGCGAGGACTACATTCGCACGGCCCGCGCCAGCGGCCTGCCCGGCTGGTATATCGTCCTGCGCTACGCCCTGCCGAATGCGATGATCCCGTCGATTACCGTGCTCGGGCTGGCGCTGGGGGATCTGCTGTACGGCGCCGTGCTGACCGAAACCGTCTTTGCCTGGCCGGGCATGGGCGCCTGGGTGGTGACGTCCATTCAGGCGCTCGATTTCCCTGCCGTGATGGGCTTTGCCGTCGTTGTTTCGCTGGCCTACGTGCTGGTTAATCTGGTGGTCGATCTGCTTTACCTGTGGATTGACCCGCGAATCGGGCGCGGAGGTGCCGAATGATGTTAACGCAGGAAACGCCCGTCCCGGTTAAAACCGCCAGACAACGCATCAACTGGGCAAAGCTGTTCTGGATGCTGCGTCAAAGCCCGCTCACGATCGTTGGCGGCGTCATTATGCTGGTGATGCTTTTCATTATGGTGGCCGCGCCGTGGATAGTGCCGCACGACCCGAACGCGCTGGATCTGACCGCCCGCCTGCAGGCGCCGTCCGCGCAGCACTGGTTTGGTACCGACGAGGTGGGCCGCGATCTGTTCAGCCGCGTGCTGGCGGGCAGCCAGCAGTCCATTACCGCCGGGCTGGCGGTGGTGATGATTGCGGGCGGCATCGGCTCGCTGCTGGGCTGTCTGTCCGGCGTGTTGGGCGGACGCGGCGACGCCGTCATCATGCGGGTAATGGACATTATGCTCTCCATTCCTTCCCTGGTGCTGACCATGGCGCTGGCCGCCGCGCTGGGGCCGAGCCTGTTTAACGCCATGCTGGCAATTGCGATTGTCCGCATTCCGTTCTACGTCCGCCTGGCGCGCGGCCAAACTCTGGTGGTGCGCCAGTTTACCTACGTGCAGGCCGCCCGCACCTTTGGCGCCTCCCGCTGGCATTTGATCCGCTGGCATATCCTGCGCAACGCCCTGCCGCCGCTGATCGTGCAGGCGTCGCTGGACATCGGCAGCGCCATCCTGATGGCCGCCACGCTGGGGTTTATTGGCCTGGGGGCGCAGCAGCCGACCGCCGAATGGGGCGCGATGGTGGCCGTCGGCCGTAACTACGTTCTGGACCAGTGGTGGTACTGCGCCTTTCCCGGTGCGGCGATTTTGATAACCGCCGTGGGCTTTAACCTGTTTGGAGACGGTATTCGCGATCTGCTGGATCCGAAGTCAGGAGGGAAACAGTGATGACCGACCCGGTACTCAAGATTGAAGACCTGCACCTGAGCTTCCCGATTTTTCGCGGCGAGGTCCACGCGCTTAACCACGTCTCGCTGGAGATCGGCAGGGGTGAAATTGTCGGCGTGGTGGGCGAATCCGGTTCCGGTAAATCGGTGACCGCCATGCTCGCCATGCGTCTGCTGCCGGAAGGCAGCTACCGCATTCATCACGGCCAGGTGAAATTACTCGGCGAAAACGTCCTGACGGCGTCCGAGAAACAGCTTCGCCAGTGGCGCGGCGCAAAGGTGGCGATGATTTTTCAGGAGCCCATGACCGCCCTTAACCCGACGCGGCGGATTGGCAAACAGATGGTGGAGGTAATTCGCCAGCATCAACCGCTTTCACGGCGCGAGGCGCAGCAGAAGGCGATTACCCTGCTGGAAGAGATGCAAATACCCGACGCGAAGCAGGTCATGGCGCGCTATCCGTTTGAACTGTCCGGCGGCATGCGCCAGCGGGTGATGATCGCCCTTGCCTTCTCCTGCGAGCCGGAGCTGATTATCGCCGACGAACCGACCACCGCGCTGGACGTCACCGTCCAGCTGCAGGTGCTGCGCCTGCTGAAGCACAAGGCGCGGGCCAGCGGCACCTCGGTGCTGTTTATCAGCCACGATATGGCCGTGGTGTCGCAGCTCTGCGACAGGATGTACGTGATGTATGCGGGCAGCGTGATTGAGAGCGGTGCCACGCAAACGCTGATCCACCAGCCTGTGCATCCCTATTCCATTGGCCTGCTGCAGTGCGCGCCGGAAAACGGCCAGCCGCGCGCCCCGCTTCCCGCCATCCCCGGCACGGTCCCCAACCTCAGCCAGCTTCCGCCGGGATGCGCGTTCCGCGAGCGCTGCTTTGCCGCCGGGGCGAAATGCAGCGAAACGCCGCGCTTACAGCCCAATGGGGCAGAAGGCCAACAGGCCGCCTGCTGGTATCCACAACGGGAGAAACACCATGTCTGATGTACTGCTGGAACTGGATAGCGTGCACGTCAATTTTGCAGCGCGTAAAAACTGGCTGGGCCGCGTGACGGAAAAGGTCCATGCGCTTAACGGGCTCGACCTTGAGATCCGTCGGGGAGAAACGCTCGGTATCGTCGGGGAATCGGGCTGCGGGAAAAGCACGCTGGCCCAGCTGCTGATGGGCATGCTTAAGCCCAGCACCGGCGCCTGCCAGCGGTCGCACCATGCGGGCGGCATGCAGATGGTGTTTCAGGATCCGCTCTCCTCGCTCGACCCGCGCCTGCCGGTCTGGCGCATCATCACCGAGCCGGTTTGGGTACAAAAGCGCAGCAGCGAGCGCGACCGCCGTCAGCTGGCTGAAAACCTGGCGCTGCAGGTGGGCATTCGCCCGGAGTATCTCGACCGGCTTCCGCACGCCTTCTCCGGCGGGCAGCGTCAGCGCATTGCCATCGCCCGGGCGCTCTCGTCCGATCCGGATATCATCGTGCTTGATGAACCCACCAGCGCGCTGGACATCTCCGTGCAGGCGCAGATCCTCAACCTGCTGGTGACCCTGCAGCAGCAGCGTAATCTGACCTACGTGTTGATCTCGCATAACGTCTCGGTGGTCCGGCACATGAGCGACCGCGTGGCGGTGATGTACCTTGGGCAGATTGTGGAGCTGGGCAGCGCCGCTCAGGTGCTTGGGGAGCCGCGCCATCCTTACACCCGTCTGCTGCTCGATTCGGTTCCCCGCACCGGTGAACCGCTGGATGAAACGCTGGCCTTACGCAAAACGGAGCTTCCCGGCAACCGTCATCTGCCCGAAGGCTGTTTTTTCCGTGACCGATGCCCGATGGCCGCGCAGGGGTGCGAACGTCCTCAGCCGTTACAGCCCTCTCGCGAGGGCCGTGACGTCCGCTGCTGGCGCAGTCTGGGTTAAATTTGCGCCATCCCACCGTCCACGAACAGCTCGGTGGCGTTAATAAAGCTGGCCGCGTCGGAGGCCAGAAACGCCACCGCTTTCCCCACCTCGCCCGGCGCGCCTAAACGGCCCAGCGGCACCTGAGCGGCCAGCGCGTCGTACAGCCCCTGACGGTGTTCTTCCGGCACCAGATCGCCGAGGCCAGGGGTTTTGATCGGGCCCGGGCTGACCACGTTGACCCGGATCCCACGGCCCTGCAAATCCAGCGCCCAGGAGCGGGCAAAGTTGCGCACGGCGGCCTTGCTGGCGCTGTAGACGCTAAAGTTTGCCGTCCCCTTAATGGACACCGTCGAACCGGTCAGAATAATCGACGATCCGGCGGAGAGCAGAGGCAACGCCTTCTGCACCGTAAACAGCACCCCGCGGACGTTGGTGCCAAAAATCCGGTCAAACTGCTCTTCGGTGATCGCGCCCAGCGGCAGCATATCGCCGCCACCGGCATTGGCGAACAGAATATCGAGGCGGCCCTCTTCTTTGGCTATCCGTGCATAGACCTCGTCCAGATCCGCCAGTTTTGACACGTCCGCGCGAATGCCCACTGCCGTTGAAGCAATTTCTGCGACCGCCGCGTCAAGCTCGGCCTGACGACGTCCGGTGATGTACACCTTCGCGCCCTGTGCCGCCAGCTCCTGGGCCGCGGCAAGACCGATGCCGGTGCTGCCGCCGGTGACCAGTGCAATTTTTCCTGAAAGAGTCGTGTTCATGTCATTTACCTTTTATTGGGTTTGCGTTGGACAAACTTTAGCCCTTGCAGGATTAGTGAAAAACCGGCAAAAATGAAAATGACTATTCACAAACAGAAATAATCAGGGGAGCCTAATGGACCAGCTAATGGCGATGCGCGCTTTTACCCGGGTGGTGGAAACCGGCAGCTTTACCCGCGCGGCGGACTCGCTGAATATGCCGATCGCCACCCTGAGCAAGCTGGTCAAATCGCTTGAGGCGCACCTGGATATACGCCTTCTGCACCGCACCACTCGACGGGTGGTCGCGACGCCGGAAGGGATGGAATACTATGAAAAAGCGCTCAGGGTCTTGATAGATATCGAAGATATCGACACCGCGTTTCGCGTTTCCCGCGCGACGCCCAAAGGGCATTTGCGGGTTGACGTGGGCGGCTCCACCGCTCGGGACGTGCTTATCCCCCTGCTGCCGGATTTTATGCGGCGCTACCCGGAAATCCGCATCGACCTTGGGGTAGCCGATCGTCCGGTGGATCTCATCAGCGGTAACGTTGACTGCGTCATCCGCGGCGGGCCGCTGAACGACTCTACCCTCATCGCCCGCCATATTGGCAACGCCGAAATGGTCACCTGCGCGACGCCGGGTTACCTGAAAAACCATGGCGTTCCGGCCTATCCGCAGGAGCTGTGCAACGGCCACAAGCTGATCAGCTACCTTTCGCCCGTCACCCGGCGGGCATTTCCGTTTCGCTTCAGAAAGAACGGCGAGGCGCTGGAAATCAATGTTCCGCACTATCTCGGCGTCAATGAAAGTAATGCCCATCTGGCGGCTGCCGCAGCGGGATTGGGGATCGTTCAAACCTTTGAGTATTCGGCAAAGTCGTATTTGCAGGCGGGAACGCTGACGGCGATCCTGGGCGACTGGCGCCCTGCCGCCTATCCGTTTCATGTGGTTTACCCGCAGAACCGGCATCTGACGCACCGTCTTAAGGTGTTTATTGCGTGGCTGGCGGAGGTGTTCCCCGCCGCGCTGAAGGGGTAGCCGGGCGCGAACCCGGCTGGGGCTTAGTTAAGCTTATAGTCCAGGGTAATCTCGGCTTTCAGGAGCTGCGATACCGGACAGCCCGCTTTTGCTTTCTGAATAATGCCATCGAACTGCTTGGGGGCGATGCCTGGAACGGTGACCTTGCTTTTCAGGGCAACCTTTGTGATGGCAAAGCCGCCGTCGGTTTTATCCAGAGAGACGTCCGCCGTGGTATCAATAGAGTCAGCGGTATAGCCCGCTTCACCGAGCATCAGCGACAGCGCCATCGAAAAACAGGCCGCATGTGCCGCGCCAATCAGCTCTTCGGGGTTGGTCCCCTTTTCACCCTCAAAGCGGGTATTGAAACCATAAGGCTGCTGATTGAGAACGCCGCTCTCGGTGGAAACCGTCCCTTTACCGCGCTTAATGTCGCCAGACCAGTGTGCCGAACCGTGCTTATGAATAGTCATTCTTGCTCTCCTTTTGGCTTACAAAGGGTTAAGTATAGACTACGCATCTGACCCACTCTGGAACACAGACAATTCCAGGACTTTCACCTGCTGAACCGACAAAAAGGATAATGATATGGCGCTAAAAATCAGCATGGCCGTTGCCCTGACCACACTGGCGGTATCGCTGTCTTCACTGGCGAAAACGCCGGAGAATTTTATCTACACCAGCTCCGGCGAGCTCGACGCGGTGTTTCCGCTCGTTGCGCGAAGCGATGTCGGCGGGGTGCAGATCGTTTACAACTGGCGCTTGCTGGAGCCCGGCAAAGACAACTATGACTTCTCGCGGATAGAGCAGGATCTGGCGCGCGTTAAGGCCGCCGGAAAAAAACTCTTTATTCAAATCCAGGATCGTTTCTTTGAGGCGGACGCCCGCTACGTGCCGGACTATCTGATGCACGATAAGCAATACGGAGGCGGGATTGCGCCGCAGTTCGATAACCCCGGAGAAGGCAAGCCTGTCGGTTCAGGATGGGTGGCGCGTCAGTGGGATCCCGCCGTGCGCCTGCGCTACCAGGCTTTGCTGGCCGCCCTCGCGAAACGCTTTGATGGCGAGGTGTATGGCGTAAACCTGCCCGAAACCGCCATCGATCTCGACGAAAAAAATCCGCCCGCCGGGTTTACCTGCGACAGCTATTTCGCTGGAGAAATGGAAAATCTGGCCTTTGCGCGAAAGGCTTTTAAGAAATCACACGTGGTGCAATACGTGAACTTCTGGCCGTGCGAGTGGGATAATGACCACAACTACATGGGGCGTCTGTTTACGTATGCCAGCGCCAATAATGTCGGTCTGGGTGGGCCGGATATTGTCCCCAATCGCAAGGCACACATGAAGAATGCCTATCCCTTCTTCCATAAAAATAAACAGACGCTGCCGCTCATCGCCATGGCGGTTCAGGAACCGACCCTGACCTATAAAAATCCTGAGACCGGCAAGCCCTTCACCAAAGCAGAATTTGATCGGTTCGCGGAAAATTATCTCGGGGCGGATATTATTTTCTGGAGCACATCCTCTCCCTGGCTAAAGGCAAAATAATCACCCGTCAACCCTGCTCTTAAGCCAGGTAGCGGGCCAGTTCGTCGAGGAACACGCGCAGCGCGGCAGGCTGGTATTCCCGTGACTGATAAATGCCATGGATGGCAAGCGGTTTCGGCTCCAGAGCCTCCAGTACCGACACCAGCAATCCCTGATCCAGCGCGGCACGCGCCTCGCGCTCCGGCAGCATGGCAATACCACAGTGCTTGATAGCCGCGTCCATCAACAGCGAAGAGATGCTGGCGCTCAGGTTGCCGCTGACTGCCACGCTCAGGCTTTCTCCTTCCGGCGTCAGGAAGTGCCAGGACTGCCCGGCAAAAAAGCTGTAATGCAGGCAGTTATGCCGGGCTAATTCTTCGGGGCTGACGGGGATACCGTGTTGTGTCAGATACTCCGGCGAGGCGCAAAGCACCGAGCGGCACTCCCCCAGCCGGCGGGCAATCATGCCGGGTTCAGGGTTATCGGTAATACGTACGGCGACATCAATGCGCTCTCCCACCAGGCTAACCGGGTGGTTATTCACGTCCAGCTCGATGCGCAGCTGCGGGTAGCGCGCGAGCAGACCGGGCAGCACCGGCGCAATCAGATGCATGGCGGTAAAGTGCGCGCATGCCACCCGCAGGGTGCCGGACGGCAGATCTTTTTCAGACTGGCCTTCAATTTCCTGAGAGATCTGCGAGAGGGTCCGCGTTTTTTGCAGCACCTTTTCGCCTGCTGCGGTCAGCGTCAGCTTGCGCGTGGAGCGGTTTACCAGCCGCGTGCCCGCCCACTTCTCCATTTGTTCAAGGTACCGGCTGACCATCGGTCGGGAAATACCCAGCGCGCGGGCTGCAGCGCTCAAACTCCCCAGCTCGCATATCCGGTTGTAAACCTGAGCGGCAATAACGCGATCCATATAAGCTCCATTTGCTCGATTTATGAAACTAAGCATGTCTTGTTTCAGGAATTCTGGCAAATGCGAATTTCCGTACAATAGAGACATTCCTGAACAACAGAGACAACAGCATGAAATTAACTCACCTTGCCCTGCTTTCCACCCTTTTCACACCCGCTGTTTTTGCCGCGCCGTTGACCATTGACACCTATAACCCGCAGGAGAAAGGCATTTTCGCTGTCTCCTCCACCCTGGTTTCCGGCCCGAAAGAAGCCGTACTGTTTGACGCGCAGTTCAGCGTGAAGGATGGCGAAGCGCTGGTAGAGAAAATTCGCCGCAGCGGTAAAACCCTGAATAAGATTGTGATCACCTCCGGCGATCCGGATTTCTATTTTGGCCTGCAGCCGCTGGTTAAAGCCTTCCCGAACGCCAAAGTCGTGGCCACGCAGCACGTGGTTGACCACATCAAGGCCACCAAAGACGCCAAGCTCGCCTTCTGGGGTCCACAAATGAAAGACGGCGCACCGACCGAGCTGGTCGTCCCACAGGTGCTCGCCTCCACCACGTTTATGGTTGACGGTGAGAAAATCGACATCGAACAGCCTGACTGCTACGCGGCCTATGTGTGGATCCCGTCAGCGAAAACCATCCTCGGCGGCACCGGGGTAGCCTGGGGGATTCACGTCTGGACGGCAGACACCCAGACGGCGGAAAGCCGTAAGCAGTGGCAGGAAACGCTGGTGAACATGGCGGCGCATAAACCCGAGCGCGTGATTCCGGGTCACTATCTGGGTACCCCGCCAGCCGGGACAGGGGCGATTGATTTTACCCGCGACTATCTGCAGCATTTTGAACAGGCGTTATCGGCACATAAAGATTCTGCGGGCGTCATCAGCACCCTGAAAAAACAGTATCCAAACCTGGCCGAAGAGAGCTCGCTGGAATTAAGCGCTAAGGTGAATACCGGCGAAATGAAGTGGTAATTTAAATTCTGCTCCTGCTATATTTTCGTGATAGCAGGAGCACCGTTATAATATCCTCTCAACAGCACTTCGATTAACCCCCACATTTCAAAACCGCATAAAAGCATGCACTTATGTCATTTTTATTTCTAAGATGAATCTGAACCACAACCGGGAAAATATTTGCCATTCTGTTTATGAATTAAATTTTTTGCGAGCCGTACCATTAAACAGAAAACGACACGGAGGCAGCATGTTTACTTATTACCCGGCCAATACCGCAGCAGCACAACCTGAACTCGTTAACGCGATTGCGCAGGGTCTTCACGCCGAGCACGGTGCTGTGACTGAAGATGACATTTTGATGGAACTGACCAAGTGGGTGGAATCCACAGATAATGACATCCTCAGTGACATCTACCAGCAGACCATTAACTACGTCGTCAGCGGGCAAAACGCACCCTTGTAAAAACCTGCTAAGCTGGATCTGCAACCTAAGGGGTTACATTTCGTTTGCGTAAGCAAACTGGTCCTTAAAACTATCAACAGGATTGAGGAGTTAACATGAAATCGAACCGTCAGGCACGCCATATTCTGGGACTGAACTACAAGCTTTCGAATCAGCGTAAAGTGGTGATTGAAGGCGACCACGAAACGCAAGTCACGCACGCCACCGGCAGAAAACGCCACGCCGGCAAGTAAGTTCCAGACTGAGATCCAGAACACCATCGGTAATCCCGGTGGTGTTTTTGTTTATGTGTTGCGGTAATTAATATTTAGCTCCTTTATAATACCGTCGGACCGCACCCCATCGCACAGGCCAGAAAGATGACAAACAGCAGTGTCAGGGACGGATCTTCATAAAAAGAGTGAGTGACATGGACAACAAACTGAAAAAACATCGTTCCTTATACATCCCATACGCCGGACCGGTTTTACTCGAATTCCCCCTGCTCAACAAAGGCAGCGCCTTCAGTATGGAAGAGCGCAGCAGCTTTAACCTGCTGGGTTTACTGCCAGAAGTGGTTGAAACCATCGAAGAACAGGCAGAGCGCGCGTGGATCCAGTACCAGGGTTTCAAAACTGAAATCGACAAACACATTTACCTGCGCAACATTCAGGACACCAACGAAACCCTCTTCTATCGCCTGGTGCAGAACCATCTCGAAGAGATGATGCCGGTGATCTACACCCCTACGGTGGGTGCGGCCTGCGAGCGCTTCTCAGAGATCTACCGTCGCTCCCGCGGGGTATTCATCTCCTATCAGAACCGTCACAACATGGACGATATTCTGCAGAACGTGCCGAACCACAATATCAAAGTCATTGTGGTGACCGACGGCGAACGTATTCTCGGCCTCGGCGACCAGGGCATTGGCGGGATGGGGATCCCAATCGGTAAACTCTCTCTCTATACTGCCTGCGGCGGCATCAGCCCGGCTTATACCCTGCCGGTCGTGCTGGACGTCGGCACCAACAACCAGCAGTTGCTAAACGACCCGCTCTATATGGGCTGGCGCCATCCGCGTATTACCGACGACGAGTACTATCAGTTTGTCGACGACTTCATCCAGGCAGTGAAGCACCGCTGGCCGGACGTTCTGCTGCAGTTTGAAGACTTCGCGCAGAAAAACGCGATGCCGCTGCTGAACCGCTATCGCGATGAGATCTGCTCCTTTAACGACGATATCCAGGGCACCGCAGCCGTGACGGTGGGTACGCTTATCGCCGCCAGCCGCGCAGCCGGCAGCCAGCTGAGCTACCAGAAAATCGTCTTCCTGGGCGCAGGCTCTGCGGGCTGCGGTATTGCCGAGCAGATTATCGCCCAGACCCAGCGCGAAGGCTTAAGCGAAGAGCTGGCCCGCTCCCGCGTCTTTATGGTTGACCGTTTCGGCCTGCTGACCGACGGCATGCCGAACCTGCTGCCGTTCCAGACGAAGCTGGTGCAGAAACGCGAAAACCTGAAAAACTGGGATACCGACAACGAAGTCCTTTCCCTGCTGGACGTGGTGCGCAACGTGAAGCCGGATATTCTGATCGGCGTTTCCGGGCAAACCGGTCTCTTCACCGAAGAGATTATTCGCGAGATGCACAAGCACTGCGAGCGCCCTATCGTGATGCCGCTGTCTAACCCGACCTCGCGCGTGGAGGCAACGCCGCAGGACATCATTGCCTGGACCGAAGGTAACGCGCTGGTTGCGACCGGCAGTCCATTCGACCCGGTGGTGTGGAAGGATAAAACCTATCCGATTGCGCAGTGCAACAACTCCTATATCTTCCCGGGCATTGGACTGGGCGTGATCGCCTCCGGCGCGTCCCGCATTACCGATGAGATGCTGATGTCGGCGAGCGAAACCCTCGCGGGCTACTCTCCGCTGGTCAACAACGGTGAAGGGCTGGTGCTGCCGGAGCTGAAGGACATACATAAGGTGTCGCGTGCAATCGCCTTCGCGGTAGGTAAAATGGCGCAGCAGCAGGGCGTGGCGGTGAAAACCTCTGCCGACGCGCTGCAGCAGGCCATCGACGACAACTTCTGGAAGCCTGAATACCGCAGCTATCGCCGTACGTCGATTTAATCCGCTCCGCCCGGTGGCGCTTCGCTTACCGGGCCTACGGGCCGGGTGTTTTCCCTCTCCCTGTGGGAGAGGGTCAGGGTGAGGGCAACAGACCGCACCATCGAATACCCACTAGCCAAACCCCTTTTCCCCCGCTACACTCCATTCATCCATTAACCCACTGAATATATAAGGAGGCCAATTATGCTGTATCGTGAAATTTTCAATGTTTCACATACATTTGGTGATCGCACCAGCTCAAGCGTTATCGGTATCGTGCTGCGATAACTTCTGCTTGAGCGAAGACACCAACCCCTGAAATCCCTTCTCTCGGGCTTACTGAGTTATCGTCAGCGATGTTTGACGAGGCATAAACATGCCTGTAACTCTTGGGTAAGCAACAATGAGCACTTTACTCACTGCACAATCTTTACGCGTTGATACGGCGTTTGGCACGCTCTTCGACTCACTCTCCTTTACGCTGAAAAAAGGCGACCGCATTGGTCTGCTGGGCGACAACGGCTGCGGCAAAAGTACGCTGCTGAAGGTGCTGGACGGCACGGATTCCCCTGCGGCCGGAACGGTAGCGTTGGCCGGGCACTGCCTGATGGCGCGGGTGGAGCAACATCTCCCGGACGCTATTTTTCCGCTGACCATGCTGGATGCCGTCCTGGCCCAGTTGCCCTCAACTGAACGGGACAGCCTGCGCTGGAAAGCCGAAACGCTGCTGGCAAGCATGGGCTTCACGCCGCAGGATATGTTGCTGCAATCCTCCACGCTGAGCGGCGGACAGCACACCCGCCTGCTGCTGGCGCGGGCGTTGATTCACGAGCCAGACCTGCTTCTGCTCGATGAACCCAGCAACCACCTTGATTTGCCGACGATGCTCTGGCTGGAATACTTTCTACAGAACTGGTCGGGTAGCTTTGTGCTGGTCTCGCATGACAGACAGCTGCTGGATGCCGTCACCAACGGTAGCTGGATCCTGCGCGATAAAACGCTGCACTACTTTGCCCTTCCCTGTACGGCAGCACGGCAGGCGCTTGACGCCAAAGATGAAAGCGACGCGCAGCGCCATAAGGCGGAGCAAAAGGAGATCGACCGCGTAACCGCAAGCGCCAAACGCCTGGCGACCTGGGGCAAGGTTTACGACAACGAAGACCTGGCCCGCAAAGCCAAACAGATGGAAAAACAGGTCGAACGGCTCAAAGAGAGCCAGACCGCGCTCACGGCGGGCAGCCCGTGGACGTTAACTCTGCGCGGCGACGCGCTGCGGGCGGACCGTCTACTGGAGATGGAAAACCTCGGCGTCCCGCCCGCGCCTGGGCTACCGCCGCTGTTTAACATCGAAACGGCGCGGCTGAAAAGCGGCGATCGCGTGGCGATTGTTGGTCGTAACGGCTGCGGCAAATCGTCACTGATGAAGCTTATCTGGCGACATTTTACGGATGAACCGGCGGAAAGCGGGCTGAAAATCCATCCGCGCGTGTCGCCTGGCTACTACGACCAGACGCTTCATCAGCTTGCAGACAACGCCACGCTTCTCGACGCGCTGGAGCCTTTCGCATCGGATCCGCAGAATCGCAAAATGGCCCTGATAAGCGCCGGGTTCCCGTGGTCCCGCCACGGGCAGAAAGTCAGCACGCTCAGCGGCGGCGAGCGTTCGCGCCTGCTGTTCGTGGGCCTGACGCTTGCCCGCTATAGCCTGCTGATGCTGGATGAGCCAACTAACCACCTTGACATGGAAGGCAAAGAGGCGCTGGCGCAAACCCTTCAGCAGTTTGAAGGCGGCGTTCTGCTGGTCAGCCATGACCGACAGTTAATTAGCCAAAGCTGCAACCGTTTCTGGCTGATTGAAGAGGAAAAGCTGAGCGAGTGGCACGATGCAGAAGCGGTCTTTGAGCGTCTGCGTGAAAGCGCGGGGCTGGTGACATCCACCCCACCTGCTATCACCGCTTCGGCGGTTCAATCCTCGCCGTATGACGATCTGCTCGAACGGCTGGTCGCACTGGAAACGCTGCTGGAAGACGATCTGGCGCGTAAGCCTAAGCATCAAAAGCCGCAGCTGCAGGCTCAATGGCGTAAAGAGATTAAGGAGATAGAAGCACAGCTGTAAGTCTGCGTCCGGCGAGTCTCTCTCGCCGGGCCAGTATTTTCCCCCTAAATTATTAGAGGAACGCCGTATTCTTATTCTGAAAATGGATTAAATAATGACATTATGTTGCCGTTGCCTTGCATTACAGCGCCAAACCACTAATCCTTGAGGAGTATTACACCTGCTATGCAGATACTCATCATGAACAAGGAGATACACATGAAGGCTGCTGTTGTCACTCAGGATCATCAGGTTAATGTCACCGAAAAAACCTTGCGCCCGCTAAAGCACGGGGAAGCTCTGCTGAAGATGGAGTGCTGTGGCGTATGCCATACCGACCTCCACGTGAAGAACGGTGATTTTGGCGATAAAACCGGGGTTATCCTGGGCCATGAAGGGATTGGTATCGTAAAAGAAGTCGGCCCAGGCGTGAAATCTCTGAAAGTCGGCGACCGCGCAAGCGTGGCCTGGTTCTTTGAAGGCTGCGGGCACTGCGAATATTGTAATACCGGCAACGAAACCCTGTGCCGTGACGTGAAAAACGCCGGTTACTCCGTTGACGGCGGCATGGCGGAAGAGTGCATCGTCACCGCGGATTATGCGGTAAAAGTGCCGGACGGTCTGGATTCGGCGGCGGCCAGCAGCATTACCTGCGCCGGGGTCACCACCTACAAAGCGGTGAAGGTGTCCGAAATCAAACCAGGCCAGTGGATTGCGATTTACGGTCTGGGCGGTCTGGGCAACCTCGCGCTGCAGTACGCCAAAAACGTCTTTAACGCCAAAGTCATCGCGCTTGACGTTAACGACGAACAGCTGAAGCTGGCGGCCAGCATGGGTGCGGATCTCACCATCAACTCCCGCAGCGAAGATGCCGCTAAAATTGTGCAGGAGAAAACCGGCGGCGCGCATGCTGCAGTCGTCACTGCCGTCGCAAAAGCCGCCTTCAACTCGGCGGTAGATGCCGTACGTGCCGGTGGCCGCGTGGTCGCGGTTGGCCTGCCGCCGGAAGCGATGAGCCTGGATATTCCGCGTCTGGTGCTGGACGGTATTCAGGTGGTGGGTTCGCTGGTTGGCACCCGTCAGGATCTGCAGGAAGCGTTCCAGTTCGCCGCTGAAGGCAAGGTCGTGCCGAAAGTCACGATGCGTCCTATCGAGGACATCAACGCCATCTTTAAAGAGATGGAACAGGGCCAGATCCGTGGCCGTATGGTGATTGACCTGCGTTCATAATCACCCACCGTTCAATTACCGCTCCTGACAGGGGCGGTTTTTATAGCCATTTTCCGGCAATCCTTATCTTAATTCCTTTGTTCCCTTGTTTTCCCCCGCGCCCGATGATGAATCCGACGCTAACAAGAAGATAACAAAGGAATTCACCATGCAAACCCCATTTCGTCTGCCGCTGCTGACGGCGCTGATTCTGACGACCACCGCAGCGTGGGCAGCAGATGCGCCCGTCAAAGGCGGCACGCTGATTTATCTGGAGCAACAGGCGCATACCAACCTTTACCCGCCTGCCGGCGGCTTCTACCCGAACGGCGGCATTCTGAACCAGATCACCGACAAACTGACGTGGCAGAACCCGAAAACGCTACAGGTGGAGCCCTGGGTAGCCGAAAGCTGGACCACCAACGCCGATAAAACCGAATACACCTTTAAGCTGCGTCCCGGCATCACCTTCTCCGACGGCACGCCGCTGGACGCCAACGCCGTAGCGAAGAACTTTGATACCTACGGCTTAGGCAACAAAGCGCAGCGTCTTCCGGTGTCAGAAGTAATCAATAACTACGATCGCAGCGAAGTGGTCGACCCGCTGACCGTGAAGTTCTACTTCAAAAAACCGTCGCCGGGGTTCCTGCAGGGCACCGCCACGATTGGCTCGGGCCTGGTTTCGCTCAGCACGCTGAAGCGCAACTTTGAAGAGCTGGGTGACGCCCGGCATATCATTGGCTCGGGCCCGTTTGTGGTGAAAGACGAGAAGCTGGGTCGCGAAGTGACGCTGGAAGCGCGTAAAGACTACCAGTGGGGACCGAAAAACCTGGCGCAGCAGGGGCCGGCCAATCTGGACGGCATCAAGTTTATCGTGACCCAGGAAGACAGCGTGCGCGTCGGCGCCCTGCTGGCCGGTCAGGCCGACTTTATTCGCCAGGTACAGGCGTATGACGAAAAGCAGGCGACAGACCAGGGCTATAAAATCTACGCCGCCCCAACGCGCGGGGTGAACGACAGCATCAGCTTCCGCCCGGATAACCCGCTGGTCTCCGATATTCGCGTCCGCCAGGCGCTGCTGCATGCCACCAACGCAAAACAGGTGGTCGAGACCCTCTTCTCGGCCAACTATCCGCAGGCGAAGTCGGTAATTGCCGATTCTGCCGCCGGTTTTGTCGATCTCAGCGACAAATTGACCTTTGACCCGGCAAAAGCCAACCAGCTGCTGGACGAGGCGGGCTGGAAAGCGGGCAGCGACGGGATCCGCGCCAAAGACGGCCAGCGGCTGGCGCTGACGGTATATGAATCCCTGCCGCAGCCGCAAAACAAAGAGGTGCTGCAGCTGGTTGCCCAGCAGTGGCGTCAGGTGGGCGTGGCGCTGAGCGTGAAGGCCGGCGACGCTGGCAGCCGCACGCTGGATAACCTTGATCCGCTGAAAACCCCGTTAACCGTCTCAGAAGTGGGCCGCGCCGATCCTGACGTGGTGAAAAGCATGTTTTACCCCGCTAACCGCGACGCGCTGCTGCAAAAAGGCGGCTCCAGCGACAAGGTCAAAAGCTTCCGTGACGACAAGCTGAATGCGCTGCTGGTAAATATCTCCTCAGAGGTCGATCCGCAAAAACGCCTGCAGCTGACGGGGGACGCCCAGCGCTACCTGCTGGATAACGCCTACGTCATTCCAATTTTCGAGGAGCCGCAGGTCTTTGCCGGTGCGCCGTGGCTAAAAGGCGTCAATTTTGAAGCGGTTGGCCGCCCGTCGTTCTACGGCGCGTGGATTGAGAAACACTGAGGAGCTGACGATGCGCCACGCACTTCTTCAACGCTTTGGGCACGGGCTGCTGGTACTATGGGCCGCCTTTACCCTCTCGTTCGTGTTGCTCCAGGTGCTGCCGGGCGACGCGGTGCTGATTAAATTTCAGAACCCGGACCTGGGCTTAAGCCCGGCGCAAATTGAGGAGATGCGCGTGGCCTACGGCGCGGACAGCCCGCTGTGGCAGCAATACGGCCATACGCTGCTGGCGATGCTGCACGGGGATTTCGGCTATTCGTTACAGGCCGGGGTGCCGGTCAGCGAGCTGATTGCCAGCAATCTGCCGGATACCCTGAGCCTCGCCCTGCCCGCCTTTTTACTCGCGGTTCTGCTGGCGTTTGCGCTGGCCTTTGCGTCGCGTCTGCCGGGTCTGCGCTGGCTGAGCAATACCCTCCAGTCTCTGCCGGTCCTGTTTATCTCCTTACCGACGTTCTGGCTGGGGATTGCCCTCATCCAGCTCTTTTCTTTCCAGCTGCGGCTGATCCCGGTGATTAACCCGACGCCGCTGCAGGGGCTGATCCTGCCGATCGTGACCGTCGCGATCCCGATCTCCGCCCCGCTGGCGCAAATCCTGATGCGCAGCCTCGACCAGGTGGCGACGCATCCGTTTGTTGCCGTAGCCCGGGCCAAAGGGCTGAGTGAAACCGCCGTGCTGTGGCGTCACGTGACCCGCAACGCCCTGCTGCCTGTCCTGAACATTGCCGGGCTGCTGCTGGGCGAGCTGATTGCCGGGGCGCTGATCACCGAAACCGTTTTTGGCCGCAGCGGGCTCGGGCAGCTGACCCAGCAGGCGGTGAATAACCAGGATATTGCCGTACTTCAGGCGGTAGTGATGATTTCCGCCCTCGGCTTTGTCCTGATCAACCTGCTGGTGGACCTGCTTATGCCGCTGCTGGATCCCCGTCTGCAAACTGTTACCGGAGGTGCATCATGAGCCTGGTCGATTACGCTGCCGCCGCGCGAAAACGCGTTCCCGGCTGGCAGGGCGTCGCGTGGCAGCCCGGACTGTGGCTGGCATGGGCGGTAATTATCATTGCGATTTTCGCCGCCGTGGCGCCCGGCCTGTTAACCCACTACAGCCCGATTGAGGGCATCGCCGGAGCGCAACGTCTGGCGCCGCAGGCGGGACACTGGCTCGGCACCGATCAGCTTGGCCGCGATGTTTACACCCGTATTGTGTACGGTGCGTCCCACTCCCTTAGCGCGGCGCTCGCTGCCGTCACGATGGGGCTGGTGGTCGGCACAGGTCTGGGGGTTGTCGCCGGGGCGTTCGCCGGACGCGTCGAGTCTTTCCTGATGCGTTTTGTCGACGTACTTTTGTCCATTCCGTCTCTGCTGCTTTCCCTGACGGTTATTATTCTGCTCGGGTTTGGCACCGTTAACGCCGCCATTGCCGTCGGCGTGGCCTCTATCGCCAGCTTCGCCCGCCTCGCGCGCGGTGAAGTGGTGCGCATCCGCCATACGGATTACGTCGAAGCGGCGTTTGGCAGCGGCGGGACGTTTTTCGCCGTGCTGTGGCGACACATCCTGCCCAACGCGTTAACCGCCGTTCTTGCCTTTGCCACGCTGCAGTTTGGTCAGGCTATCCTGGCCCTTTCAACGCTGAGCTTTCTCGGCTACGGCACCCCGCCGCCCGTGCCGGAATGGGGCTTATTGATCGCCGAAGGCCGTAACTATCTCTCTACCGCCTGGTGGTTAACCACCTTCCCCGGCGTGGTCGTCATCGCCGTCGTGCTTGCCACCAACCGTATCAGCCAGCAGTTCAGCGGAGGCCTGAAATGACCGTACTCTCGGTAGAAAACCTGACCATCAGCTACCGTACCGCGCGCCAGTGGCGCGAGGTGGTGCATTACGTCAGCTTTACCCTCAGGCGAGGGGAAATGCTGGCGTTTGTCGGCGAATCCGGATCCGGCAAAACGACCACGGCACAGGCGATCATTGGCCTGCTGGCGGATAACGCCCGTCGCGATGCGGGGAAAATCGTGCTCAACGGCGAGGAGATTAGCCGGTGGTCAGCGAAGCGTCTCGATACCCTGCGCGGGGCGCGAATCAGCCTGGTTCCGCAGGATCCGGGTAATTCACTCAACCCGGTGAAGACGATCGGTGGTCAGGTCGGGGAAATTATTCAGCTGCACCAGAAGGTGACTCGCGCCCAACGCGACGAGCTGGTGCTTGCCCTGTTGACAAAGGTCGGCCTGAGCCACCCCGAACAGCGCATGAAGCAGTATCCGCACCAGCTCTCCGGCGGAATGAAACAGCGCGTGTTGATTGCCATCGCGATAGCGCTGCGTCCGGACGTCATCATTGCCGATGAGCCCACCAGCGCGCTGGACGTGACGGTGCAAAAACGTATTCTTGATCTGCTGGATATCCTGCGCAGGGAATCGGGTACTGCCGTTCTGTTTGTCACCCACGATCTGGCGCTGGCCGCTCAGCGCGCGGACAGGCTGCTGGTTTTTCGCCATGGTGAGGTTCAGGAGCACGGCGACACCGCCGACATCGTTCGCACGCCGCAGCACGCCTATACCCGCCAGCTGCTGAGCGATCTCCAGGGCCAGCGCCTGACCATCGCCCCGGTAGCCGGCCTGCCGCTCGCGTCACCGGCCATTCGCGCCCGCGCCATCAGCAAACGGTTCTCGCTGGGTAAAGGTCATCAGCTTCAGGCGCTGGATCGGGTGACGTTTGACGTCAGACGCGGCAGCACCCATGCGCTGGTCGGTGAATCCGGCTCCGGGAAGACCACCCTCGCCCGTATTTTGCTGGGTTTTGAACAGGCCGACAGCGGACAGGTCATTATTGATGACATTGATGCCACCGCGCTCAGCCGCGAGGCCCGTCGTCAGCTGCGCCAGAAGATCCAGTTTGTTTACCAGAACCCGTTCGCCTCTCTCGACCCGCGTCAGACGCTGTTTGACATCATCGAAGAGCCCCTGAAGAACTTTTCCCGCCTCGCGAAGGCTGAGCGAAAGGTGCTAGTGGAAACCGTGGCGCAGCGGGTTGCGCTGCCCGTCGAACTCCTGACCCGCACCGCCAGGGAGCTATCAGGCGGTCAGCGCCAGCGCGTGGCCATCGCCCGGGCGCTGATTCTGGAGCCGACTATTCTGGTGCTGGACGAAGCCACCTCCGCGCTGGACGTCACCGTGCAGGCGCAGATCCTGGCACTGCTTCAGCAGTTACAGCAGCAGCTGGGATTAACCTACCTGTTCATCACGCACGATCTCTCCACCGTTCGCCGGATCGCCCACAGCGTCACGGTGCTGCGCAGCGGTCAGGTGGTCGAACACGGTGACGTCGAAACCTTATTCACGTCGCCACAAAACGACTATACCCGCGAGCTGATTGCTGCCATTCCCCATTTTTCACCCGCTACGGAGGAGTTCGCATGACGCGAAAACGCCTGGGATTTTTCACCCGCCTGCTTGACGACGCCACGCCGAAGGAGCGCTATCGTCTGGCAACCGAACAGATCCGCCACGCCGAACGCCACGGTTTTGACAGCGCCTGGATTGCTCAGCACCACTTCCATGAAAGTGAAGGCGGCCTGCCGTCGCCGCTGCTATTTCTGGCACACGTAGCCGCACATACCGAAACCATTCGACTCGGCACGGCCATCATTACCCTGCCGATGGAAAACCCGCTGCGCGTCGCAGAAGATGCCGCGGTGCTGGATTTACTCGCCGATGGACGTCTCGAAGTCGGTTTTGGTTCGGGCGGCACGCCGACCTCTTTCCTGCCGTTCGGACTGACGTTCGAACAGCGCGGCGCGGCCTTTGCTGACCATCTACATGTGATCCAGAGCGCCTGGCGCGGGGATTCGCTCACCCATCCGGATAACCACCTTTACCCGCCTGCGCCACAGCTGGCTGACCGGATCTGGATTGCCACCTTTTCCGTCGACGGTGCCGTTCGCGCCGCGCGGGCCGGACACGGTTTGATGCTCTCCCGCACGCAGCCGCGCCCGGCAGACCAGTTGGATTTAACGCTAGACGCGATCCAGAACCCGATTGTGGATGCCTACCTTGAGGCGCTGCCTGCGGGCATCGCACCGCGCATTCTTGCCTCACGTACCGCGTTCGTCGCCGACAGCGATGACTATGCGCTGAAGGTTGCGACGCCGGGCCTCACGAAACAGGCAAAGCAGCATCGCGCTGCCGGATACGCGGTTAAAGGTGACACCGTCACAGATTTTCGTCGGCAGTTCGACGCCCACATCGGTTCGCCCGAGACGGTGCTGCGTTCGCTGCAGGCCGATTCCGTTCTCCGGCGCGCCACGGACATCTCATTCCAGGTCCATTCGGTCGAGCCCACCCATCGCGACACGCTGCGCTCTATCGAACTGATCGCCGAACATATTGCCCCCCACATCCTTTGAGGAGACACCTATGTCATTAAGTCACGACATTCTCGCCGAGCTGGCGGAAATTAAACCCGGTTCCCCTCTGGCAGAGGCGCGTGCCACGCGGGACGCCGCCACAAGACACGCGCAGGGCAGCTACGAAATCTTATTTACCCAGCAGGACAGCGATTTTGCGCTGGACGAACGCTTCGCCGTCGCGGCAAAAGTCGCGAGGTGGCACAATGCGGAGGCGCTGGCCGCACACTATGCGGGGTTTGGCCTGGCAGACCCGACCTCCGACCGTCTGACCCCGGCGCTGAACTTCGCGCGTCTGCTGACCTTCTCTCCCGTCGAAGCCACGCCCGCATCGTTAAAGGCGCTGACCCAGGCGGGATGGAGCAAAGAAGGTATCGTGACCCTGGCGCAGCTGATCGCCTTTGTCAGCTTCCAGAGCCGACTGATTGCCGGGCTGCGGCTGCTGAACGACAGGCCAGTCGCCACAAGCGATGCCCCGGTGGCGGCAGGCATCTGGCACACGACCGCAACCACGGCCACCGGCAAGGCGGCTCCCGTCGCCTTCACCCAGCAGGAACTGGGCTGGGAACCGTGGATCGCCGCCAAACCTCTGGCGGATTTTCGTGATGACGAGGTTGCGATCCTGGCGAAGTTTGGCCACACCGATTCCGACTATTTCCGCCTGCTGGGCCGCAACCTGCCGGTGCTTGAACAGCGCACGCTAACGGATAAAGGGATTTTTTATACGCCGGGGGGATTGCCGCGCGCCGAGCGCGAGCTGGCCGCAACGGTCGCCAGTAAAATTAACGGCTGCATCTACTGCGCATCTGTCCATGCGCGGAAAGCGAGCCAGCTGTCAAAGGATGACGCTGCGGTAGAGGCCCTGCTGGCCGTGCGTCCAGGACAATCCCTGAGCGAGGGACAATCTGCGCGCTGGCAGGCGGAGATAAATTTTGCGGCGGCGCTATCGGTTACTCCGCCTGCCGCCACGCCGCTGCACCTTGCCGCGCTTGAAAAAGAGGGGCTGGACACCTTAGCCCAGCTTGACCTGGTGCAGTCCGCCGCGTTCTTCGCATGGGCGAACCGACTGATGCTGACCCTGGGCGAGCCCTGGCTTGCCTGAATTCGATCAGGCTAGCGCGCGAGCGTTAGCCTGAGCCCGTCTGGCCCGCAGGTAACCGTAGATCAACAGCGCGCTCATGGCCGAGAACGAGAGTATCGCCGCAGGCAGCGTGACGTAGCGCCAGCTAAAGCCGAGGGTAATCATCATCCCGCCAAAATATGCACCGATCGCGCTGCCGAGATTAAACGCCATCTGCCCGCCCGCGGCACCCAGCATCTCACCGCCCTTCGCATTTTGCAGAAGCAGAATTTGTAGCGGCGCAGAGAGCGCAAACAGCCCGGCACAACAGATAAAACCCATGACCAGCGAGGCCGTTTTCAGTTCGCCACAGGCGAAAAGCAGCAGCAGCGAGGCGACAATCACCATGTCGGTGGTCGCCGCAATGCGCAGCGGGCTAAAGCGTCCCGAGAGCTTGCCGCTCAACAGGTTGCCCAACACCATGCCAAGCCCCATTAGCATCATGATGGCCGTCATCACCCCTTCTGAAAAACCGGAGACGTTGACCATAAACGGCTTAACGAAGCTGAACCACGCGAACACACCGGCATTGCCAAACATGGTGGCGGCAAAAATCAGCCAGGGTTCTGGTTTTTTCAGAAAGTGGAACTGCTCGGTTAATTTAATTTCCGATGTGTCGCGGATGTTCGGCACCCAGATCAGCACCGAGAGGATCACCAGCGCATCGAACAGGGCTATCAGGAAAAAGGTATAACGCCAGCTGAACTGATGCCCCAGCCAGGTGCCGAGCGGCACACCCACCAGGTTGGCGACGGTCATTCCGGCGATCATCCCGGCCACCGCGACCGTCACCTTACCCGGCGGCGCGATTTTAGAAAGAATAATCGCCCCGACGCCGAAAATGGCGCCGTGCGGGAAACCGGAAATCAGGCGCCCGGTCGCCAGCCAGAAATATGACGTAGAAAACGTAAACAGAGCGTTCCCAACCGCGCACATGGCAACCAGAAACAGCAGCGTAGTTTTTAAGGAGAACCTGCCTGAGAAAAGCGCCACAATCGGGGCGCCAATCACCACGCCGAAGGCGTAAAACGAGATCATATTCCCGGCGGAGGGAATCGAAATACCGCTGTCATGCGCCAGCTCGGTTAACACGCCCATAATGCCAAATTCAGCCATGCCAAGGCCAAATGTGCCAAGCGCCAGCGAAAATATTGTCTTTTTCATGCCTCAACCACGGGTTAATCACTCGCAGCGGGCATTATTGAATAATCTTGTATGGTGAGCCAGTTCAAATCAGATGGCTGACAGGTTAATCCATTAATTCAGGAGTTTTCTCCAACCGCGACACGGGGCAATGGAAAACAAAAAGCCCCGGCAGGCGTCAGGGCTTTAAAGGGTTTAAGGTCTGGCTTTTACGGTGTGCTTTCTGCCGCTGCTTTAGCGCGTGTAATCGCGCCAGCATTGAAAATTGGGTGCTCGTGATTGTTCGTTACGTCACGAACGCGGTAAATTTTCCATGCATCATCTTCACGACGAAGAAATACCTCAAGGTGAATGCTTCTCCCGTTACCCGCCCCTTCAATAACCTGGACTGCTTCACCGTTTAAAAATGGTCTGGCGTTTTCCACTCGTAACGCAGGTATCCATTCGCGAGAATAATCTTGGGTATACGTAAAATAGTCAGACTCTATTAACTCTTGTTCAGAGATTTCCTGAATGGTATTAATGCGAACAATCGTATCAGCAGAAACATATTTACGCAGTTCGTCGGCAGGATAAGGCCTGGTTTCATCGCTGCCGAATACGGAAAGATAGGATTTATAAAATGATTCAGTAGCGTCTTGTGCGCTACGTTCTTGATTGGCAGCCGAACTACATCCCACCAGCAACATAACGAATGATAACAATATCCTTTTCATCAATGCATCCTGTAAATTTTAAAGGATGGTTGCATTTTGCGGTATCCAGGCCCCGGATACATACTTTTTTGAACGAAATCAGAAATCCATTGTGTACCGTCATACATAGTCATGTGGCCTATGCCATTTCCACCAGGGTATGGCTGTATCACGGCCACATCACCAGCAATTAACGTTTAACCGGGCGGCAGCTCACTGAATCCAGCACGTAATAATTCAACCCCATAATCTTTTGCATAATCTGTGTTCGCTACCTTAACACCGCCAGCCAGAATGGCAAGGCGGGTAAACTTAGCACATTCACTATGAGAGCGCCCAGAGCGTGTGAACGGAGATACGAAACCGCAGCGTCTTTATTCCAACTCATTCTTAGTTCCTTTAAGTAAATAAGAATGAAATTATCGCATTAACCACATATAAAGAACGGGATTAAACGTGCTGATTTTATTGAATCCTCAGCATTCTAATAGGGGAACGGGTGCTAAGCACCTTCGTGAATACCTCATTATCTGCTTAAAAAAGTGTCGTGAAATTAATTACCTAAAAACAATACGTTTAATATCAGGTGGATTACACTTCATAGTGCGGCCTCGCTTTTTCCACGCCAGACAAACTGAGGATGACAATTATGGGAAGCAAAAAGAAAGCCCCTGTCGCTGTTGATGTCGTATCGAATGCACCGCTTAAGACCAAAGAGTATGAAAAAGAGCTCCGCCGCCTGCACGTCGAACTGGTTAAGCTCCAGCAGTGGGTCGTCGCCAAAGGGTTAAAAGTGTGTATTGTTTTTGAAGGACGCGATGGTGCAGGCAAAGGCGGCACCATTAAAGCGATCACCGAGCGCGTCAGCCCGCGCGTGTTTCGCGTTGTTGCGCTCCCTGCCCCGACGGAAAAGGAAAAAAGCCAGCTCTACTTCCAGCGCTATGTGCCGCACCTGCCCTCGGCGGGTGAAATCGTGATCTTCGATCGCAGCTGGTATAATCGCGCGGGCGTGGAGCGGGTGATGGGGTTCTGCACGGAGGAACAGGCGGAGAAATTTTTGGACGGCGCGCCGGTTATGGAAAAAGCGATGGTCGATGCCGGAATTATCCTGCTGAAATACTGGCTGGAGGTGACCCCGAAAGAGCAGGAGCGGCGCCTGCGCGACCGTATTAACGATGGTCGTAAGATCTGGAAGCTGTCACCGATGGATATTAAATCCTTTAACCTGTGGGATGAGTATACCCTTGCGCGCGACGCCATGTTTGAAGCCACCGATACCGCCTGGGCGCCGTGGTTTGTGGCACGCTCTGAAGATAAAAAACGCGTGCGCCTGAATATTATTTCGCATCTGCTTTCGCAGATACCGTATAAAGAAATTCACGTCGACAAGGTGGATTTACCGAAGCGCAAAATCGGCAAAGTCAAACCCACAAAATACCCGTTCCGCTATGTGGAAGAGCGGTTCTGATTTGAAGAGTAGGCCCGCGCAAGCGCAGCGCCGCCGGGCAAAGCCGACGGCGCAGGTCTTACTTGATCCCTTCCGTACTTTCCTGTTTCGCTTCCAGCCGTTCCACGTCACGATACCAGCGCGGATGGTGTTTCTGCGCCCAGCGGCGACTCACCTTCCCTTCAATCATGCCTTTAACCGATCCTTTCACCCAGAACGCCATATACATATGGATCAGGATGGCGTGAATCAGAATGATGGCCGACGTCGCGTGGATCAGCAGCGCGTAGCGAATCACCTGTATCGGGAAGTAGTGTGCAAAATACGGACGCCAGATAATCACCCCGGTCACCAGCAGCACAAAAATCATGCTCATGATGGTCCAGAACATCATCTTTTGCCCGGCATTGTATTTCCCCACCTTAGCCACTTTGTGCTCGTTGCCCTTCAGGACTTCGACGATCCCTTTCACCCACGGGATATCCTGCTTGTCCGGGATGTTATGATGGACGAAGCGCACGAACATAAACATCAGCACCACGAAAATCAGCACGCCGAAGAACGGGTGCAGAATGCGCCCCATCTGCGGCGTACCGAAAGTTTCGGTCAGCCACTGCAGCGTCGGGAAGAAGAACGAAATTCCCGATACCGCCACCAGGAAGAAGCAGATCACCACCGTCCAGTGACAGGCGCGATCGACAAATTTGGTGCGCACTATCATTTTCGACTTACTCATGATGCTCCTCCTCGTCGTCATCCACCTCTTTGTTTGGCCCGATACCGATGTAGTGATAAATCAACCCAGCGAAGGTGGCGATAAAGCCCGCCGCGGAGAGCGGCTTGAGCGCCCCTTTCCAGAGGTTAATGGAGGTATCGATCGCCGGATCCTTCGGCAGATTGTGGTACAGCTCGGGCTGGTCGCTATGGTGCAGCACATACATCACGTGCGTGCCGCCCACGCCCTGCGGGTTGTAAATGCCCGCATTCTGATAACCACGTGCTTTCAGCTTGTCGACCCGCGCCTGCGCCACGTCCAGCATCTCTTTTTTGGTGCCGAAGTGGATTGCCCCGGTCGGACAGGTCTTCACACAGGCAGGCTCCTGCCCGACGCTGACGCGGTCCACGCACAGGGTGCATTTGTATACCCGGTTATCCTCTTTATTGAGGCGCGGGACATTAAACGGACACCCCGCAATGCAGTACCCGCAGCCGATGCAGTTGTCCTGCTGGAAATCGACTATCCCGTTAGCGTACTGAATAATCGCGCCAGCAGACGGGCACGCCTTCAGGCAGCCCGGATCCTCGCAGTGCATGCAGCCGTCTTTGCGGATGAGCCACTCCAGCCTGCCGTTCTGGTCGGTTTCGCTAAAACGCATCACCGTCCAGGATTTAGCGCTCAGATCCGCCGGATTATCGTAGACCCCAACGCAGTGCCCCACCTCGTCGCGGATGTCGTTCCACTCAGAGCAGGCCACCTGGCAGGCCTTACAGCCCACGCAGGAGGAGACGTCGATAAGCTTGGCGACTTCTGCCTTGTAGTCCCGCGCGCGGGGCGCGGGAGTTATCGGGTTGGTCGCGGAGCGTTTGATAACGTCTTGTGTTTCCATCGCCATTGAATCGCTCCTTACGCTTTCTCGATGTTGACCAGAAACGCCTTGTACTCCGGCGTTTGCGAATTGGAATCCCCGACGTTTGGCGTCAGGGTATTGGCGATGTAGCCTTTCTGCGCAACGCCTTCAAAGCCCCAGTGAAGCGGGATACCGACGGTTTCCACCTGCTGACCATGCACGTTCAGCGACTGCAAACGACGGGTCACCACCGCCACCGCGCGGATAAAGCCGCGCTTGCTGCTCACCTTCACGCGGTCGCCGTTGGCGATGCCTTTCGCCTTCGCCAGTGTTTCGCTTATCTCCACAAACTGTTCCGGCTGCGCGATGGCGTTAAGCCGCGCGTGCTTGGTCCAGGTATGGAAATGCTCGGTCAGGCGGTAGGTCGTTCCCACGTACGGGAATTTGTCCTTTTTGCCAAGGCGCAGGACGTCGTCTTCGTAGATACGCACCACCGGGCTGGAGACCACGTTCGGGTGCAGCGGGTTGGTGCCGAGCGGCGTTTCCATCGGCTCGTAGTGCTCCGGGAACGGCCCTTCCGCCAGCTTGTTGAGGGCGAACAGGCGCCCCAGCCCTTCCGGCTGCATGATAAACGGCCCGGTGTTGCTGCCCGGCGCGGCGGTGCTGTAGTCCGGGATGTCGTTCCCCGTCCATATCGCCCCGTTCCACTGGATCAGCATGCGCTTCGGATCCCACGGCTTGCCGTTTACGTCTGCAGACGCGCGGTTGTACAGCACGCGACGGTTCAGCGGCCACGCCCATGCCCAGCCCAGCGTATTGCCCAGCCCGGAAGGGTCAGAGTTGTCACGGTTGGCCATCTGGTTACCCTGCTCCGTCCAGCTGCCGGTGTAGATCCAGCACGACGATGCCGTGGTGCCGTCATCGCGCAGCAGCGCAAAGCTGTTCAGCAGCTGGCCCTTTTTCGCCACCAGGTTGCCGCTCGGGTCATACAGATCCGCCAGCGCCACGCCGTTGTTCTCTTTGGCGACTTCCTCTGACTCAGGACGATCGGGCTGTTTGTAGCTCCAGCTCATCTTCAGCAGCGGCTCCGCGCCTTTACCGCCTTCGGTGCGGTACATCTCTCGCAGGCGGTGGTAAATCCCGGCGAGGATCTCGCCGTCGTTACGCGCTTCGCCAGGGGCATCCTGGCCTTTCCAGTGCCACTGCAGCCAGCGGCCGGAGTTGGCAATGGAGCCGTCCTCTTCGGCAAAACAGGTGGACGGCAGGCGGAACACTTCGGTCTGAATCGATGCCGGGTCGACATCGTTTGATTCCCCGTGGTTCTGCCAGAAGGTGGAGGTCTCGGTCACCAGCGGATCGATAACCACCATGTACTTCAGCTTGCTCAGGCTGCGAACGACTTTGTTTTTGTCCGGGAAAGAGGCTACCGGGTTGAAGCCCTGGCAGATATACCCCGTTACGTCGCCCTTATCCATCATGTTGAAATACTTGATGACGTCATAAGCCTGATCCCACTTCGGCAGCCATTCAAAGCCCCAGTCGTTCTCTTTCTGCGCCGCATCGCCGTAGAAGGATTTCATCAGGCTGACGTAGAACTTCGGATAGTTGCTCCAGTAGTTCACCTGGTCCGGCAGCGTCGCTTTTGGCGTATTGGCCTCAAGATACGTTTGCAGATCGGCCTGTTTTTCAGACGGCAGCGTCAGGTAGCCCGGGAGGCTGGTCGAGAGCAGGCCGAGGTCGGTTAAGCCCTGAATATTGGAGTGACCGCGCAGCGCGTTCACGCCGCCACCGGCCATCCCCATATTGCCGAGCAGCAGCTGGATCATCGCCATGGTACGGATGTTCTGCGCGCCCACGGTGTGCTGCGTCCAGCCCAGCGCGTACAGGAACGTGGTGGTTCTGTCGGCGGCGCTGGTGGAAGCCAGTACCTCACACACCTTAAGGAAGTCCGCTTTCGGCGTGCCGCAGATGTTCTCCACGACGTCCGGCGTATAGCGGGAGACGTGCTGCTTCAGCAGGTTCCACACGCAGCGCGGATGCGTGAGCGTTTCATCGCGCATCGCGTAGCCGTTTTCATCGAACTGATAGTTCCAGGATGTTTTATCGTACTGGCGCTTTTCGGCGTCATAGCCGCTAAACAGCCCGTCATCGAAGGCAAAATCATCCCGCACCAGCAGGTTCGCGTTGGTGTAGTGCTTAACGTATTCCGCGTTAATTTTGTTGTTTTCGATCAGGTACAGCAGCACACCGGACAGGAACGTAATGTCCGTACCGGAGCGGATTGGCGCATAGATATCGGCCACCGATGCCGTACGCGTAAAGCGCGGATCGACGACGATAAGCGTCGCATCGTTGTTGTTTTTCGCTTCCATCGCCCAGCGGAACCCCACCGGATGGGCTTCAGCGGCGTTACCGCCCATCACCACCACGACGTTAGCGTTTTTGATATCAACCCAGTGGTTGGTCATCGCACCGCGACCAAATGTTGGAGCAAGACTTGCTACCGTTGGTCCGTGTCAGACGCGCGCCTGGTTGTCTACCGCCAGCATGCCGAGAGAGCGCACAAACTTTTGCGTCAGCATGCCGGTTTCATTACTGGCCGCAGAGGCACACAGCATCCCGGTGGAAAGCCAGCGGTTGACCGTTACACCCTGCGCGTTCTTTTCAATAAAGTTGGCATCGCGGTCGGCTTTCATTAACGCTGCTATACGGAAGAAGGCCTCATCCCAGGAGATACGCTGCCATTTATCAGAACCCGGCGCGCGGTATTCCGGGTAGCGCAGGCGGTTTTCGCTGTGAACGTAGTCCAGCAGCCCCGCCCCTTTCGGGCATAACGCCCCGCGGCTCACCGGATGATCCGGATCCCCTTCAATGTGGTAAATCGCTTCTCTGGCGTTCTTCGCGCCATCGCCCAGGCTATACATTAAAAGCCCACAACCCACGGAGCAGTATGTGCAGGTGTTACGGATCTCTTTCGCGCGCAGCAGCTTATAGTTGCGTGCCTGAGCCAGCGCCATTTTGGGGGCAAATCCCAGCATGGCTGCCGTTGTTCCGGCCATACCGCCCGCGCAGATTTTAAAAAATTGTCTGCGGCTGACGTCCATTGTTGTCCTCGTTATCTGAAAACATTTCGCGCCGCAAACTAACAGCAAAGCCCCTGATTTTTTTGCGTCAAATCAAGGTCATCTGCCTTCCCCCCCTTAATAGTCACCCCCGGAACATTTCATTACCCCTTTTTGATTAACGGTTTAAGAGAATAATTCACGACAGCGACAGGCGTAATACGATACATTTTTCCTTTGATTTTTATTGCGATGACGAAGTAATGGACAGAAAGAGAGCAACGCTTATTGGGCTGGCGGCGATATTGTTATGGAGCACCATGGTCGGCCTTATTCGCAGCGTGAGTGAGGGGCTTGGGCCGGTAGGCGGTGCGGCGATGATTTACACTCTCAGCGGATTACTGTGTCTGGTGACGGTAGGATTTCCTGATATCAGGCGGTTTTCACTCCGCTATCTTATTGCCGGCAGCGTTTTATTTGTCAGCTACGAAATATGTCTGGCGCTGTCGCTGGGCTATGCCGCGACGCGCGCTCAGGCGATTGAAGTCGGTATGGTGAATTACCTTTGGCCAAGCCTGACGATCGTATTTGCGATTTTGTTCAACGGGCAAAAGTCTACCCTGTGGGTGATCCCCGGCCTGGTCATTTCGCTGCTGGGCGTCTGCTGGGTATTGGGCGGTGAAGAAGGGTTACATCTTGAGGAAATAACCCGCAATGTCGTTTCCAGCCCCCTGAGCTACGCGCTGGCGTTCGCCGGGGCCTTTATCTGGGCTGCCTACTGCACGGTAACCAGCAAATTTGCGAAAGGACAAAACGGTATTACCCTGTTTGTTTTGCTGACCGCGCTGAGCCTGTGGGTGAAATATTTTCTGAGCGATCAGCCCGAGATGGTGTTCACGCTTCCGGTGGTGGTGAAGCTCGTCATGTGCGGGATCGCGCTTGGGTTTGGTTACGCCGCATGGAATATTGGCATTCTGCACGGGAACGTCACGGTTCTGGCTGCCGTATCCTATTTTACCCCCGTGCTCTCTGCCGCGCTTGCCGCCGCGGTGCTAAGCTCTCCCCTTTCATTCTCGTTCTGGCAAGGGGCGCTGATGGTCTGCGCCGGGTCGTTGCTCTGCTGGTACGCAACAAGACAATAGCGCCTCTCCAGCGGCCGGGTTAATTTCAACCCGGCAACATAATTAACATAAATTTAAAATGTGATCGCACCTCAGAATATTTATCATAATAATAGAGCGTCTGTTTAAGTTCGGTTTATATTGAGCGCCTTCTGTAAAGCCACCTGAAGCGAGTTGACGTAAACTGACAACCCCGTGAAATTAGTCAGTAATAAACATTAACGCTCTGCATAGCATTACATGCAATAATTCAGCGCTGGCAGCTTTAATGAAATATACGAAATAGACGTTGAAAAATTAAATCAACCCATTGTTTTTAAGGAGAAACAGGCGATACCCCCCTGCCAAACCCTCGGAAATTGCGAAATATAACGCAATAGACTAAAACCATCAGAAATTATCTTAAAAGCAATAATCCCACTGACTAAATAACCATTAATCGTATAAATTCCGGCCATATTGTTTGAATAATCGCCTTCTCGCACGATCGAGATCACACTAATTGAAATTATCTCTAATATTTTGAAACTTATTATTGAAATAAGACTACGAGATTCTTAAAAATAGCATGCCATTGACGAACAGCCTCGTTTAGAAATCGTTCACAGTGGTTCAGGAAATACTGAAAAAAATTATAAGGAATATTTAAGATGAAACTTAAATTAGTTGCAGTGGCAGTCACTTCCATGCTGGCAGCAGGCGTTGTTAACGCTGCCGAAATTTACAACAAAGACGGTAACAAGCTGGATCTGTACGGTAAAGTAACAGGTCTGCACTATTTCTCTGATGACGCTGGCGCAGATGGCGATAAAACCTACATGCGTATCGGCTTCAAGGGCGAAACCCAGGTTAACGATCAGCTGTCCGGCTACGGCCAGTGGGAATACCAGATTCAGGGTAACAAAGACGAAGGCGACAACCAGTCCTGGACCCGTGTGGCGTTTGCAGGTCTGAAGTTCGCGGAAGCAGGCTCCTTTGATTACGGTCGTAACTACGGCGTAATTTACGACGTGACCTCCTGGACCGACGTTCTGCCAGAATTCGGCGGTGACACCTACGGTGCCGACAACTTCCTGCAGTCTCGTGCTAACGGCGTTGCGACCTACCGTAACCAGGACTTCTTTGGTCTGGTTGACGGCCTGAACTTTGCTCTGCAGTACCAGGGCAAAAACGGCAGCGTAAGCGGTGAAAACACCAGCGGCCGCAGCCTGCTGAACCAGAACGGTGACGGCTACGGCGCGTCCCTGACTTACGATCTGGGCGAAGGCTTCAGCGTAGGTGGTGCAATGTCCTCTTCCCGTCGTACCGCTGACCAGAATGCGGCTGGCGTATACGGTGAAGGCGACCGCGCAGAAGTATACAGCGGTGGTGTGAAATACGACGCGAACAACATTTACCTCGCGGCACAGTACTCTCAGACCTATAACGCAACCCGCTTCGGTACATCTAACGGTAATCGCAGCGACATCTACGGCTTTGCAAACAAGGCGCAAAACTTCGAAGTTGTGGCTCAGTATCAGTTCGACTTTGGCCTGCGTCCATCCATCGCCTACCTGCAGTCTAAAGGTAAAGACATCGAAAACTTCGGCGACCAGGATCTGGTTAAATACATCGATGTTGGCACGACCTACTATTTTAACAAAAACATGTCCACCTACGTGGATTACAAAATCAACCTGCTCGACGACAACCAGTTCACTCGCCAGGCAGGCATCGGTACCGACAACATCGTTGCGCTGGGTCTGACCTACCAGTTCTAAATCTTGTCTGTACAAAAGCCAGCTGCACAAGCTGGCTTTTTTATCTCCCTCTTTTACCCGCCAGACGACTCCCCACCCGCCGCCCGACGCAGCCAGTTTTGCAGCAGCTTGCCGTCTTCAGTCATCTCTGAGTCAGTACGCACGCAGAGGTAATAGTCGCGCCCGTCATCAATCGGCAGGTCAAATATCTTCACCAGTTCGCCGCTCTCAAGATAAGGCGCAATCAGCGGCTCACGCATTAACGCACACCCCAGACCAGCCTGAACGCCCGCCAGCGTCAGCAGACCATCCTCAAACATCGGACCGCTGCGGCGCACGGGGCGCTTCACCCCCTGTTGTACAAACCACTGCGCCCATGTGGTGCGCTCCTCATCGTGCAGCAGCGGCATTTGCAGCAGTTGCTCGGGCGTGTCGATATGGCCGTGAATGCGCAAAAACGCGCGGCTGCACACCGGGACCATCTGACCGGAAATCAGCTTTTCGCTTTGATAGCCCGCCCACTGCCCGTTGCCAAAACGAATCGACATATCCGACGCGTCGCTCAGATAGTTACGATGGTTGGCATACACCACGTTGATCTCGGTTTGCGGATTGGCGCGCATAAACGCAGGCAAACGTGGGATAAACCACCCCATACCAAAAAGTGGGATCAGGCTGATGGTGACCTGACGCGTTTGCGCCTGCTCCGCCAGGTGCTCCGTCGCCTGGCGCAGCACGTTAAACGCCGCGCGGATAGAGCGGTAATATTCCCGCCCGTGCTGGCTCAGCACCAGCCTGCGCCCCTGACGCTCCGTGAGCGGCATTTGCAGATACCCTTCAAGCACCCTGAGCTGATGGCTTACGGCCGACGGAGAGATGTCCAGCTCCTGCGCGGCCAGCGTGACGCTGCCCAGCCGGGCGATGGCCTCGAACGCACGTACGGCCCGAAGCGGCGGATCGTTTGCCAGTCGGCTTTCTGCATACGCCGTCAGGCTCGCCAATTGTTCTGTTTTATTCATATGTTGATTTCTTTAGGCTTTTCACCCCAAAACAGGCATTAACTATCTTCATATAAATCATAAAGATAAAACAATATTTATTTATCATAAGAAATAATAGATGCGTATTTTACAATTTAATTCATTTATTGGATGGTAGCCGCAGAACGAGCACTTTGCGGGTACAGACGTTGGATACACTCATACAACAACTGATCAACGGTGTGATGCTGGGCAGCATCTACGCGCTGATCGCGCTGGGCTATACCATGGTGTATGGCATCTTGCGCATTATTAACTTTGCTCACGGCGATATTCTGATGGTCGGTGCGCTCACCACGCTCTCCGCCATAAACGCCCTGAATACCACCTTTCCACATATGCCGCTGCTGTTGCAGCTTGGCGTTGCCCTGGTGATTGCCATGGCCGTTTGCGCCGTGCTGGCAATGGCCGTTGAACGTTTTGCCTACCGTCGACTGCGCAACGCACCGCGCCTGGCGCCACTGATCTCGGGTATCGGCGTCTCCGTCCTGCTGCAAACCGTGGCGATGATTATCTGGACGCGCAACCCGCTGATGTTCCCGCAGATCCTGCCGATGGACCCTATCGCCGTCACGTCCGGCAGCGAAGCGCACCCGCCCGCCATCGTGACCGTTACCGGAATTGTCACCGTGGCGCTGGCGCTGGCTGTGATGACCGGGCTGTGGCTGCTGGTGGAATACACCCGTCTGGGGCGCGGCATGCGCGCCGTGGCGGAAAACCCGCGCGTGGCCACGCTGATGGGGGTTAACCCAAACGCCATTATCACCCTGACGTTTGCCATTGGCGGCGTGTTCGCCGCGCTGGCAGGCGTAATGATGGCGAGCAACTACGGCAACGCCAGCTTCTCGATGGGCTTTTTGCCCGGGATCAAGGCCTTTACCGCCGCCGTGCTGGGGGGCATTGGCAACATTCGTGGCGCCATGATCGGCGGGATACTGCTCGGCATTATCGAAGCGCTGGGCGCGGGCTACCTGGGTGAACTGACCCACGGCGTATTTGGCAGCAACTATCAGGATGTCTTTGCCTTTATGGTGCTGATTCTGGTGCTGGTCTTCCGTCCGGCTGGCCTGCTGGGCGAGCGCGTGGCGCAAAGGGCGTAAGGAATACCATGACAACACTTCAACTCCAGACTCCGGCGACGACGCGCAAATTCTGGTCAGGCATGAGCCTGTTCTGCCTCGCGCTGCTGGTTGCTCCCGTGGTGACCACGCAGCTTGGCGGCAACTACTGGGTGCGCGTTATCGACTTCGCCCTGCTCTACATCATGCTGGCTCTGGGGCTCAATATTGTGGTGGGCTATACCGGCCTGCTGGACATGGGCTTTATCGCCTTTTACGCGGTTGGCGCTTATCTCGCTGCGCTGATGGCCTCCCCACACCTGCTGGAGGTGTTTCCTGTTCTTGGCGTCTGGTTCCCGGACGGGCTGCACACGTCATATCTGCTGATTATTCCTTTGGCTGCGCTCGTCGCGGCCGTCTGCGGCATTTTACTTGGAGCGCCCACGCTGAAGCTACGCGGAGACTACCTGGCGATAGTGACCCTCGGCTTTGGCGAAATCATCCGCATCCTGATGCGCAACCTCGACCGTCCGGTGAACATCACCAACGGCGCAAAGGGCATAACCGGAGTGGATACGCTGAACCTGTTCGGCCTGAAGTTTAGCGGCGTATACCACTGGTTTGGTTTCAAAGTGCCTGCCCTGTGGCTGTGGTACTACCTGCTGATGCTGGTGATTGTGACGATTATTTTTGTCTGCCTGCGCCTGCAGCATTCCCGTATTGGCCGCGCCTGGCACGCCATCCGCGAGGATGAAGATGTGGCCCGCGCGATGGGCATCAACGTGCGTAACTATAAGCTGCTCGCCTTTGCGATGGGGGCCTCCTTTGGCGGCGTAGCGGGTGCGCTTTTCGGCGCGTTTCAGGGATTTGTCTCGCCGGAATCCTTCACGTTACAGGAATCCATTGCCGTACTGGCGATGGTGGTGCTGGGCGGTATGGGGCACATTCCGGGGGTGATCCTCGGCGCGGTACTGCTTACCGCCCTGCCGGAACTGCTGCGCAGCCAGGCAGCGCCGGTTCAGCAGGCGCTGTTCGGTACGGTGCTGATTGACCCGGAAGTACTGCGTCAGCTGTTTTACGGTCTGGCACTGGTGCTGGTGATGCTGGTGCGCCCGTCCGGGATCTGGCCGGTACGCCACAAGGAGGCGAAAGCATGAGCCTGTTAACCGTACGCAACATGACAAAACGCTTCGGCGGCCTTACCGCCGTGGATGACGTTTCCATTACCGTGAACAAGGGCGAGATCTACGGCCTGATTGGTCCTAACGGGGCGGGAAAAACCACCTGTTTTAACCTGATCACCGGGCTTTATCCGGCGGACAGCGGCGAATTTTCCATTGCCGATAAGCCCTATTTTCCAAAACACATTGAGAAAGTCACCGCCGCAGGAATTGCGCGCACCTTCCAGAACGTTCGCCTCTTCAACGAGATGTCGGTGCTGGAAAACGTGATGGTGGGCCGCCACGTGCGCACCCGTAACGGTCTGTGGGCCGCGCTGAGCCGCCACAAACGCGCTCGCGAGGAAGAAAAGCAGACCCGCGAACTGGCCTGGCACTGGCTGGAGTACACCGGCATTGCGCAGTTCGCCCACTATCGCGCCTGCGATCTGGCCTATGGTCATCAGCGTCGCCTTGAAATCGCCCGCGCGCTGGCAACGGATCCGCTGCTGCTGGCGCTGGACGAGCCCGCCGCCGGGATGAACGCGGCGGAAAAAGTGGCGCTCGGCGAACTGCTCATCCGCATCCGCGATGACGGCAAAACCCTGCTGATGATTGAACATGACGTCAAGCTGGTGATGGGCATCTGCGATCGACTGACGGTGCTTGATTACGGCAAAACGCTCGCCAGCGGCACGCCGGAAAGCGTGCGGCGCGACCCGGCAGTGATCGCCGCCTGGCTTGGAGGCAACGCGCATGTCTGAATTGCTGAAGGTGGAACGTCTGGACGTGCATTACGGCGGAATTCAGGCCGTACGCGATGTCTCCTTTACCCTGCGCGAGGGCGAACAGGCTACGCTGATCGGCGCGAACGGCGCGGGGAAAAGCTCCACCGTGCGCGCCATTACCGGGCTGGAAAGCTTTAGCGGCAGTATTGAATTCAGCGGTAAAGCGGTGCGTAAACAGAGCCCGGAGACCCTGCTTCGCGACGGACTGGTGATGGTCCCGGAGGGCCGCGGGATCTTCTCCCGCATGACGGTACTGGAAAACCTGCAGATGGGCGCCTGGCTCAGGCGTGACACTGTCACCGTTAAGCGTGAGATGAACGAGGTGTTCGAGCGCTTCCCGCGCCTGGGCGAACGCCAGCATCAGCTTGCCGGTCTGCTGTCCGGCGGTGAGCAACAGCTGCTGGCCCTTAACCGCGCCCTGCTCAGCTGCCCGCGCCTGCTGATCCTCGACGAACCGTCGATGGGCCTTGCCCCGAAGATGGTCGAGAACATTTTTGCCGTCATCGCCGGGCTGCGCGAGCGCGGAGTCGCCCTGCTGCTCATCGAACAAAACGCCCGTCTCGCGCTGGAAGTCACCGACAGCGCGTGGGTGATGGACAGCGGTAGCATTGTTCATCATGGCGAATCGACAGCGCTGCTCGATGACGACCAGATTGCACAGATTTATTTGGGTGAAATACCCGTTTAACAACACCAGCCAACATCAGGGACATACCATGAAAACAGTAAAAATCAGTGCGCTCAGCGCCGCTATTCTGCTCGGTAGTTTTGCCTCCACGTCCGCGTGGGCCGCCGACGGTGAAACCGTGGTCATCGGTCTGGCGGGGCCGCTGACCGGCCCGTCTGCCCGTATCGGTAAAGATCTGGAGAACGGCGCGCAGCTGGCAATTGACGACATTAACAAGCAGCACCCGACCATCGGTGGCAAAGCGGTGACCTTCAAGCTGCAGTCCGAAGACGATCAGTCCGACCCGCGCACCGCCGTAGCCGTCGCACAGCGTCTGGTGGACAGCGGCGTGGCGGGCGTGGTCGGTCACTGGAACACCGGCACCAGCATTCCAGCGGCCCGCGTTTATCACGATGCGGGCATCGCACAGGTGGCACCGGTCGCGACCGGTCACGCCTATACCAAACAGGGTTTTGACACCAGCTTCCGCGTGATGGGCCACGACGATGACGGCGGCCAGCTCGCCGGCCAGTACGCGGTAAATACCCTGAAAGCCAAACGCATTGCGGTGATCGACGACCGTACCGCATTCGGTCAGGGTCTGGCAGACCAGTTTATAAAATCGCTTGAAGCGCAGGGCGTGAAAATTGTCGATCGTCAGTACGTGGATGACAAAACGGTCGATTTCAGCGCCGTGCTGACCGCCATCCGCAGTAAAAACGCCGATCTGATCTTCTTCGGCGGCGTCGACAGCCAGGCCGCACCGCTGGCCCGTCGCATCAAACAGCTGGGCATGAACGCCATGCTGATGGGCGCAGGCGGATTCGTCAGCCAGACGTTCCTCAAGCTGGCGCAGAAAGAAGGCGAAGGCGTTGTGGCACTGGAGCCGGGTCTGCCCGTTGACCTGATGCCGGGTGGAAAGGCATTCGAACAGGCCTATCAGTCCCGCTACCACACCCATATCGAACTGCACGCCCCGTTCGCCTATGACGCTACCCGCGTGCTGGTTGCGGCGATGGAAAAAGCAGACTCCGTTGAGCCCTCCGACTATCTGCCAGCCCTGCGCGCCATCAGCTATTCCGGCGTCACCGGACAGATCGCGTTTGATAAAGAAGGTAACCTGAAATCGCCGTCGTTCACGGTCTATAAGGTTGTCGACGGCAAATGGCAGCCGCAGACCGTGCTGGGCGGCGCAAAAGCGAAGTAACGCAGCGAGGCAATGTGATGAGTGATAATAACGAGCTGGGCATTCTCGCCCGCCGCAAAATTGAAGCCGAAATTATTAAACCAATTTATGAAATCCTGGTGCGCGATATAGGGAAAGCCCGCGCCCAGGCGGTGATTGGCGAGGCTATCGAGCAGGCCGCAATTGACGCAGGCAAAGCGTTTGCCAGCAAAGAACCCAACGGCGCGGACGTAAAAAGCTTTATCGCCCTGCAGTATCTGTGGGAGAAAGATAATGCCCTGGAGGTCAAGGTGATCGACGCCGACGACCAGCAGTACAACTACAACGTCACCCGCTGTCGCTACGCGGAGATGTATCACGAGATGGGGCTGGGCGAGATTGGTCACCTGCTCTCCTGCGCGCGCGATGAAAAATTTATCGTTGGCTATGCGCCCGACGTAGAGCTAACCCGCACCACCACCATTATGCAGGGCGGCGCGTGCTGTGATTTCCGCTACCGCAGCACTAAGGACAAGACATGATCCGCGTCAACGCCGAAAGGCTGTGGTCAACGCTTGAGATGATGGCGCAGATCGGCGGCACGCCCGCCGGTGGCGTCACCCGTCTGGCATTGAGCGAGGAAGATCGTATTGCGCGCAACCTGCTGCGCGACTGGGCGCTGGATGCCGGTTTTACCTGTGACGTCGACAGCATGGGCAATATGTTTATCCGCCGCGCCGGGAAAAAACCGCAGCTTGCCCCAGTCATGACCGGTTCGCACGTGGATACCCAGCCGCTGGGAGGGAACTACGACGGTGTTTACGGCGTGCTGGCCGGGCTGGAGCTGCTGCGAACCCTTAACGATAATAACGTTGAGACCGAGCGTGACGTTGTGCTGGTGAACTGGACTAACGAAGAAGGCGCGCGCTTTGCGCCAGCCATGCTCTCATCAGGGGTCTGGACGGGGCAATTTAGCGAAGCCTACGCCCATGCCCGCGCGGATATCGACGGTATCACCGTAGGTGAAGCCCTGGATAACATCGGCTACCGGGGTGAAGCCCCTGCCCGCGCGTTTCCGGTTCACGCCTGCTACGAGCTGCACATCGAACAGGGCCCGATTCTGGAAGACGAAGGTCTGGATATCGGGCTCGTCCGCGCGGCCATGGGCCAGCGCTGGTTTACTCTGACGCTGGACGGATTTGCCGCCCATGCAGGAACGACGCCGATGCACAGCCGCCGCGACGCGCTGACCGCCTTCGCGGAGCTGGCGTTGAAGGTGGAAGATATCGGCTATCGGCATGCGCCGGACGGACGTGCGACGATCGGTATGGCGCAGGTTACGCCAAACTCGCGCAACGTCGTGCCGTCTCGCGTGGTATGCAGCGTGGAGTTTCGCCATCCGGCGCAGGCGGCGCTGGAAGCCATGGAGGCGGCGCTGTATAAGGTGGCTGAAAGCCTGAGCCTGAGCCTGCGCGGCGTGTCGGCTCTCGTTGAACGCATTTTTGACTACGCGCCCATCGCGTTTGATGCCGAATGCCTGGCGCGTTCGGAGAAGGCCGTGGCGGAACTGGGCTATTCGTCGGAACCGATGGTCTCGGGTGCGGGACACGACACCTGCTATGTCAGCAAAATTGCGCCCGCCAGCATGATCTTTATCCCCTGCGTGAAAGGCGTCAGCCATAACGAAGCGGAGAGGATCCTCCCTGAGTGGTCCGAGAAAGGGGCGAACGTGCTGTTGCACAGCGTCCTGTCCGCGGCCCAGGAGAGCTAGAACGGCGCGAGCGACACTAGACGGCAACGCGTCGGCTAATTTCAACCACCCGATCGCTGGGAAGATGGTAGTGGTTGATGACGTGCGTGCAGTTGCGCTTCATGAAGGCAAATATGTGCCGTTGCCAGGCCGCCATACCGGACCCGCCTTCGCCTGCCACAATGGTTTCATGCCCGACATACCAGGTGGCGTCATCGGTGGCGAAAAGCGCGTTAATCTCGCTGACGCCCTGCAACAAACGCGGGATGTCCGGGTGTTCCATAAAGCCATACTGCGCCACGCCGTGCCAGTAGCCCGGCGCGCGCTGCTCTACCCTGATGCGCTGCTCTTCCCCGACGTAGGGCACGTTGAGAATATCAATGGTCAGCGACAACACGTCCTGCTGTAGCGCCCGGTTTCGCGCGACGTGCCAGCGCATTACCGGCGGGATATTGTTCTGCGTGCGGGTCAAAAAGACGGCAGATCCCGCCACTCTGGGCACCGTCTTTTGCTGTAGCTGGGCAAAGAACGCATCCACGCTGACGCCCTTCTCGCCCACCGATGCGGATACCGCCTTAACGCCGCGGTGCCAAATCAGCATCACCGTACAAATCGCTGCGGCCATCAGCAGCGGTATATAGCCGCCTTCCAGGACCTTTATCAGATTGGCAAATAAGAATGTGGCATCAATTACCAGAAAACAGAGGGCAATAACCGCGCTGCTGGCCAGGCTCCAGCGCCACACTTCCCGCATCGCCACAAACAACAGCCCCGTAGTCATCAGCATGGTTAATGACACGGCAATGCCGTACGCCGCTGCAAGCTTATCTGAGGATTTAAAGAACACCACCAGCCCGATGGTTACTACCATCAGCAGCCAGTTGATTATCCCGATATAAATCTGACCGTAGCTTTCTGCCGCCGTCTGCTTGATGCGTAATCGTGGTAGCCAGCCGAGCTGAATCGCCTGACGCGTCATGGAAAAAGCGCCGGTAATAATCGCCTGACTGGCGATGATCGTCGCCAGCGCGGCAAGAATGATGAGCGGTACCTGCAGGGCTGGCGGACAGAGCGTGTAGAATAGATTTTGTTTGCTGTCGGCACCGGCCAGAATCAGCGCTGACTGACCAGCATAGTTGAGCAGCAGCGAAGGAAAGACGACGCCGTACCAGGCAAGCCAGATGGGCTTTTTACCAAAATGCCCCATGTCTGCATACAGCGCCTCGGCACCCGTCACGCAGAGAAATACGCCGCCCAGGACCAGGAAACTGGTGTACCCGTTCGAAAACAAAAACGCGATGCCGTACGCAGGATTGAGGGCCAGCAATACCGAGGGGTGCTGAACGATCCCCCGCACGCCCAGGACCGCAATCGCCAGAAACCACAGTGCCATCACCGGGCCAAATATCTTCCCTATGCGGGCGGTACCAAAAGGCTGGATCAGGAACAGCGCCAGCAACACCGCCACCGTCAGGGGTAATATGTACGGCTGGGACTCCGGAATGACCATCTCCAGCCCTTCCAGAGCGGAAAGCACGGAGATGGCTGGGGTTATCGCGCCATCTCCGTAAATTAACGCGGCGCCGATGAGGGCAGCAAAAATAACCCAGCGACCGCCTTTGCCTTTTTCCACCAGAAGCGACATCAGGGCCATAATGCCTCCCTCACCATGATTATCAATTCGCATGGCGAAGGCGGCATACTTGATGGAGGTCACCAGGATAAGCGTCCAGGTAATAAGAGAGAGCAGGCCCAGGATGACGCCTGGCGTAGGGTCATGCTCTGAGAGCGAAAGCACCGTCCGGAAGGTATAGAGCGGGCTGGTGCCGATATCACCAAAAACGACGCCCAGCGCGCCCCCCGCAAGCAGGGTTAACCGGGAAAGCGGTTGGGACGCATCACTGCTGTGGCGAGAGCTCATATTTTCCAGCAAGAGTCAGATAATCCTGTAAAAAACATAGCCCATCAGCCCCGCCCGCGCCAACCGCTCGCCCTGTTTTACTGCGCTGTTTACTGCGGATTGACCTTCGCCAGGCTAAACCAGATCCCCACTGCCAGCAACAGCAGCATTCCGCCCGCGCTGCCCAGCGCCACGCTGTGGGACGTAATAAACGCGCTTTTCGCCGCCTCAATCACCGGCTCAGCCAGATGCGGCGTCAGGTTCTGCGCCACCTTCATCGCTTCACCAATCGATGACGAGGCTTTGTCGACGAGCGAGGCGTTCAGCCCCTGCGGCAGCTCAATCGACGCCGAGAAGCTGCGGGTCAACAGCAGACCAAAAATGGCGATCCCCAGCCCGGCCCCCAGCTCATAGGACATGGTTTCAATCGCCCCCGCTGCGGCGGCTTTCTCCTTCGGCGCGGCAGCCATAATTGCCGAGGTCGAGGCCAGCAGCGCGTTGGCGGCACTGAAGCCGAGCAGCACCATCAGCCCCCACGCCTGCCACTGCTGCGTGCTGAAGTCGAGCGTCGACAGGCCGATAAAGCTGACGGCGCTGAGCCCCATGCCGCCGGCCGCGACGATGCGTAGCCCCAAACGCCCAACCAGCACGCCCGCGATCGGCCCGCTGAACCCGCTGGCGACCATCACCGGCAGCATAAACATGCCCGCTTCAAACGGCGTAAAGCCGTGAACAAACTGCAGCTCCTGGGCCATCAGCAGCTCAAACCCGACCAGGGCAATCATGGCGGTCATCGCCATCACCACGCCGCTCAGAATGATGCGGTGACAGAACAGGCGCATGTCGATCATCGGTACGCGGGCGCGAAGCTGAATACGCACGAAGATAAACAGCAGCACCGAGCCGCTCACCAGCGCGGAAGCCACCAGCCACGGCGACAGCGCGCCTTTTAGCGCGGTTTTGGCGCTGTAGACCAGCAGCAAAATCGCCACGATCAGCATGATGGCATGGCTGATATTCAGCGGCTGCTCCGGTCGTCCCTGCTGAGGAGGGACAAAACGCGCGGCCAGCGAAACCACCACCAGCACAATCGGCACGTTGATTAAAAACACCGATCCCCAGTAAAAATGCTCCAGCAGCATACCGCCGATCAGCGGGCCAAACGCCGCCCCGCCGGAACCGACCGCCGCCCAGACGCCGAGCGCGATGTTGCGATCTTTCGCGTCGGTAAACAGCGTGCGGATCCCCGCCAGGGTGGCAGGAATGATCATTGCAGCACCGATCGCCAGCGAGGCGCGCGCCGCGATCAGCCATCCTGCTGAAGGGGCAAACGCTGCCGCCAGCGACGACAGGCCAAACAGCGTGCTGCCAATCATGAGCAGTCGTTTAAAACCAATCCGGTCACCCAGGGCGCCCATCGGCAGCACCATACCCGCCATCACCAGCGAGTAGATATCGATGATCCACAATAATTCGTTACCGCTGGCGCCCAGCGTCATGCTCAATGTTGGCGCAGCCACGTGCAGCACCGTCGCGTCAATCGCGACCGGGATATACACCAGCACGATAATCACTAACGCTAACCACTGACGAAACATAAATTTCCTTTTCATTTTAAACCTGGACACATGTCCAGATTGCGATCCTACGTAAAGTTGAACGCATGTCCAGCTTTTTGTTACACTCGTTTCGTTCCCATTGAGAGTGAGTAACGATGCGATATCTGAGCAAGGATGAACGGCGCGAAGCCATCTTACAGGCCGCCATGCGCGTGGCGCTGGCCGAAGGACTGGCGGCAATGACGGTACGCCGCGTTGCGGCTGAAGCCGGGGTTGCGACCGGACAGGTTCACCACCATTTTACCTCCGGCGGAGAGCTAAAATCGCTGGCCTTCGTACGGTTAATTCGCGAGCTGTTAGATGCGGATGTCGCGGGTAAACAGGCCGGATGGCGGGAGCAGCTTCATGCCATGCTCGGCAGCGATGACGGCAGGTTCGAGCCCTATATTCGCCTGTGGCGCGAAGCGCAGATCCTGGCCAGCCGCGATGCCGATATCAAAGGCGCCTATGTAATGACCATGGAGATGTGGCATCAGGAAACGGTGGCGCTGATCTGTGCGGGAACAGAGGCCGGAGTATTTCGTCCTGGCGATCGGGCGGAAAATATCGCCTGGCGCTTGATTGGCCTGGTATGCGGTCTTGACGGGATGTATATCTTAAACATGCCCGAAATGGATGAAACCGCGTTTAACAATCATCTGGATAAATTAATCACCCTCGAGTTATTTACTCCCCCGTCTCAGAAGTGAAGTTGTCGGGGGCCAACAGCCCCCTCTTTGCGCATTATTTCCCGGCCTGAGGATGTGTATCAAAGCCCGCCATTACCGCCGTTAGCTCCGCCAGGGAAAATCCGTGTTTTGCATCGTCAAAGCCCAGTCCAAAGCGTTCCTGCATCAGCTGGTAAAGCGCCTCGGCATCCGGCAAATGGATCTGCTCCTCCACATGGCCGTTCTGCCAGTGGGTAAAGTTGAAGTTGGTCAGCGTCATCTTGCCGCCGTCCGGCAAATGGCGACACATCAACAGATGATGACGGAAATGCGACTGCGGCCAGTGCGCCGACCAGAAATTCCCCATCACGTAATCGCTGAAATACTGCGTAGTCAGGTCAAACTGGTACATCGACTGCCAGTGCTCGTGGTGACGGAACTGCAGCACCCAGTCGTTGCCCTCGCTCAGCAGACGGTATAGGCCGTGCGGCGTCTCCTGTTCTTCATTAGCGAGCAGGCGAATCGGCGCCGTCAGCGTCTGGCCGCCAAACCCGACATCGGCTATCCAGCGCTCACCGTTAAGCTCAACCAGCAGCAGGCGATGCGTGCGCGGCGGCATTTGCGGCGGACTCGCTAATACCACGCGTCCCAGCACGCTGCGCACCGTAAATCCGACCTCACGCAATACGCGCTCGAACAGGCCGTTTTGCTCAAAGCAGTAGCCTCCGCGACGTGCGGTGACCAGCTTGTCAACGAGGCACCGATCGTCAAGCTGGATTTCGCGCGGCAGAACGACATCGATATTCTCAAAAGGGATCGCACAGTTGTGAAGTAAATGCAGCGCGCGCAGGGTATCGATATCCACCCGTGTCGGCTGCGTCCAGCCGATGCGGGCGAAATAGGCGGTCAGGAATGGGGACATGCATCAGTTTCCTTTGATTGTGATGTTCTGTTTATAAACTAATTTTATGCACTCACTTTGATTTACGTGCTTTTTCGCCATAATCATCGGTGTAGATGAGGAGATCCTATGAGCCACTTTCGCCCTGTTGAATTACGTCATGCCAGCCGTCTGCTGAACCACGGCCCTACTGTGCTTATCACCAGTCGGGATGAAAGCCTCGACAGACGTAACGTTATGGCCGCCGCATGGTCAATGCCCGTTGAGTTTGAACCGCCGCGCATCGCGATCGTCGTGGATAAAAGTACCTGGTCACGCGAGCTGATCGAGCGCAGCGGGAAGTTTGGCATCGTCATCCCCGGCGTGGCGGCGGCAAACTGGACATACGCGGTCGGTAGCGTCAGCGGGCGCGACGAGGACAAATTCAACTGCTATGGGATCCCGGTGGTGAACGGCCCTGCGCTCGGCCTGCCGGTGATTGAAGAAAAATGTCTGGCGTGGATGGAGTGTCGGTTACTACCCGTCACCTCCGCGGCAGAAAAATACGATACGCTGTTTGGTGAAGTGGTTTCAGCGGCAGCCGATGAACGCGCGTTTGTCACCGGACGCTGGCAGTTTGACGGGGATAAGCTGAATACCCTGCATCATCTTGGGGCCGGGACGTTTGTGGCGAGCGGGAAAATGGTGAAGGCGCTGGATTGAGAAAACCCTCCCCCAATTGGGAGAGGGTGACCGTATTACTTCGCACGACGCGCAATAATTTCATCCGCAACATTCCGCGGGGCTTCCGCAAAATGATGGAACTCCATCGTATACGTCGCGCGTCCCTGGGACATCGAGCGCAATGTCGTGGCATAGCCAAACATCTCTGCCAGCGGCACGTCAGCGCGAATAATCTGGCTTCCGTACTGCTCCGCCATCCCCTGCACCATACCGCGACGGGAAGAGAGATCGCCCATGATGTTGCCGGCGTACTCTTCCGGTGTTTCCACCTCCACATGCATGATCGGCTCAAGGATCACCGGGTCCGCCCTGCGGGCGCCCTCTTTAAAGCCGAGGATCGCCGCCATGCGGAACGCCATCTCCGAGGAGTCAACGTCATGATACGAGCCAAACGTCAGCGTCGCTTTGACGTCTACAACCGGATAGCCGGCCAGCACGCCGCTGTTCATCGCTTCCCGCAGCCCTTTCTCAACGGACGGAATAAACTCGCGCGGAACTACGCCGCCCTTAGTGGCATCTTCAAATTTAAAACCACTTCCAGGCTCCAGCGGCTCCAGGCTCAGCACCACATGGCCGTACTGCCCTTTGCCGCCGGACTGACGGACAAATTTGCCTTCGATATCCTTCACCGTTTTACGCAGGGTTTCACGGTAGGTTACCTGTGGGCGGCCAATGTTCGCCTCGACGCCAAACTCACGCTTCATGCGGTCGACGATGATCTCAAGATGTAGCTCACCCATCCCGGAGATAATGGTCTGGCCGGACTCTTCGTCAGTATGCAGGCGGAAAGATGGATCTTCCGCCGCCAGACGCTGCAGCGCGATCCCCATTTTCTCCTGATCGCCTTTGGTTTTCGGCTCAATCGCCAGCGAAATCACCGGATCCGGGAACTCCATGCGCTCAAGCGTAATGACGGCGTTCGGATCGGTGAGTGTGTCACCGGTGGTCACGTCTTTCAGCCCCACGCAGGCCGCGATATCCCCGGCGCGCAGTTCGTCCACCTCGTGACGATCGTTGGCATGCATCAGCACGATACGCCCGATACGCTCTTTCTTCCCTTTCACCGGGTTATACACCGCGTCGCCTTTACGCAGCACGCCAGAGTACACGCGGATAAAGGTCAGTTGACCAACGTACGGGTCGCTCATCAGCTTGAATGCCAGGGCCGAGAACGGCTCATCATCGCTCGGATGACGCTCCGCGTGCTGCCCTTTTTCATCCACGCCATCAATAGCAGGCACGTCCAGCGGCGACGGCATAAGCTCAATCACCGCATCGAGCATGCGCTGCACGCCTTTGTTTTTGAACGCGCTGCCGCACAGCATCGGCTGGATTTCGCCCGAGATAGTGCGAATACGCAACCCTTTGATGATTTCCGCTTCCGACAGATCGCCCGTTTCCAGGTATTTGTCCATCAGTTCATCGCTGGCTTCCGCAGCCGCAGAGACCATTTTTTCACGCCACTCCTGGGCGGTGCTGACTAAATCATCCGGCACGGGCGCATAGGTAAACACCATGCCCTGAGTCGCATCGTCCCACAGAATAGTGCGCATCTTGATGAGATCCACCACGCCGGTGAAACGATCTTCTGCACCTACCGGGATGACAATCGGCACCGGATTGGCCTTCAGGCGTTCCTGCATCATCCGCACGACGCGGAAGAAATCGGCACCCGGACGGTCCATTTTGTTAACGAAGGCCAGACGCGGAACGTGATATTTATTGGCCTGACGCCAGACGGTTTCCGACTGCGGCTGCACGCCGCCCACGGAGTCATACACCATCACGGCGCCGTCAAGCACGCGCATGGAACGTTCCACCTCAATGGTGAAATCCACGTGCCCCGGGGTGTCGATGATGTTGATCCGGTGCGGTTCATATCCTCTGTCCATACCCGGCCAGAAGCAGCTGACGGCCGCCGAGGTAATCGTGATCCCGCGCTCTTGCTCCTGCGCCATCCAGTCTGTGGTTGCCGCGCCATCGTGTACTTCACCCAGCTTGTGGCTCATCCCGGTATAAAAGAGGATGCGCTCGGTGGTGGTGGTTTTACCGGCATCGATATGCGCGGAGATACCGATGTTGCGATAACGTTCGAGAGGGATGGGTCGGGGCATGATATTTCCTTAAGTCTTATGACTTGTCTGTGACGACCAGGATGGTCGTGCATTCGTTCGTTTGCTATAATAGTCCTATTGTACGAGTATTATCGAACTATTTTTTAATGGTTGACCTATTGTTGATATAGCTCAATCTGACGCCATACGCAGGAAAACGATGATCCCTAACCACCCTGAAACTGAACAAATACTGCTGGAAAATGTGCTGTTTGCCCTCGGCAACCCGCTCCGGCTTGCGATAATTCGCCGGCTGGCCGATGGCAGCGAACTCAGCTGCAACGCGCTGCGCCCTGAGGAAGTAGTGAAATCGACAATGACACACCACTGGCGCGTTCTGCGCGACAGCGGCGTGATCTGGCAGCGTCCTCAGGGGCGGGAGAACATGATTTCATTGCGAAGAGAGGATCTGGATGCCCGCTTTCCGGGGCTGATGGAGATACTTTTACAGGCTAAATCATAAAGACATGCCTGTTTTCCCCTGAATAATGCCCCGTAACATTTTAAGGGGCATAGCGTCAGCAAAGGGAATTATCTGACGTGCATACGATATTCAATCATCCCGCTTTTTTTCGCAATCCAGTCGTATAATCGTTGCGCGCGATAATTAGCTTCATGCGTATGCCAGTAAAGATGGCTGGCGTGATGTTTTCTGGCCTCTCTCTGAACATATTCTATTAACTGTTTACCGATGTGTTTGCCCCTGGCAGCATCGCAGACATATAAGTCTTCGAGGTAGCAGTAATCGTTCTCAGCCCAGGTCGAGCGATGAAAAAGATAATGCGCAAAGCCCACGACGTCTCCATTACATCGTGCCACCACGCAGAATAGCGGCTCAACGGGGCTGAAAAATCGTTGCCAGGTTCGTTCAGTAATTGCCCCAGACAGATCGACATTGTAAAACGCCTGATATTTTCCCCATAGCGGCATCCAGCTTGCAAAATCACGTTCTTTTACTGCCTCAATTGTTACGCTCATAGCGTTCATAGTGCCTCTTTGCTTATCCGTTATTCGTTTCAGTAAGAGTGTATTCGCTGAATGGCATGTTTTGCCCCGCCAATTTTCATCATGAAGGCAGACCAATTTTTCATCCTGCTACAGGCACTATTGCTTTAGAATCAAGAGACGCAGAGGAAAAGTGGACAACGTAATGTTTAAGCACGCGCAGCTTGAAACGGTCAAGGCATGGATTATCGACCCCGCTCATGGATCCCTACCGCTTCATGAAAGGATCCAGAGAGCTATACGGACGCTGATACTGGAAGGGATACTTTCTCATGGCAAGGCCCTTCCGGCTTCACGTGCTCTTGCGGCGTCTCTCAGCGTTTCCCGGGATACCATTGAAGCGGCCTACTCCAGCCTGCATGCTGAAGGTTTTATTGAGAGACAAACTGGCAGAGGAAGCTTCGTCTCCTCCAGCGCGCGTTTTTTAAAACCCCGCCCCCGACACCATCAGCCAACCGCTGAGATACGAAAAGCAAAACTCAGCGCCCGTGGAAAAGTCATCTATGAAAGCGGAGGAATCCGCGAGTTTTCCTCACCCCGCCCGCTGGCACCCGGAATTCCTGAAACCCGCATGTTTCCCATTTCAACCTGGGAGCGACTTCAGCGACAGGTACTGAAGGAATTTCAACACCAGGCGCTAGAGCAAAGTCCCCCCCAGGGTATAGAGCGCTTGCGGCGGGCAATTGCGGAATATGTCAACCTTGAACGCGGGACGCGTGCGAGGGCAGAACAGGTCATCGTTCTGACAAGTTCTCAACAGGCGCTTGCGCTTTGTTCCCACGTGCTGATGGACGCCGGGGATGGCATTGTCATTGAAGATCCCTGCTATCAAGGGGCACAGAAAGCGTTCAACGCTGCAGGACTGCACTGTATTCCGGTTCCTCTTGATGAAAAAGGCATCTCGGTTGACGCCCTGAATGCTCTGACCGAGCCTGTCAGGGCTATCTCCCTTACGCCTTCTCATCAATATCCTACCGGGGTGACGCTCTCTCTTGACCGACGACTGGCCGTCATTGACTGGGCAAATCGTCACTCGGCCTGGATCGTTGAGGATGACTATGACAGCGAGTTTCACTACGAAGGCAAGCCTATGGCCAGTCTTCAGGGGCTTGATAGTTACAACCGGACAATTTATATCGGCACGTTCACCAAATCTCTGTTCCCCGGGCTGCGTATTGCCTACATGATCGTCCCCGCAGAATTGACACAGCCCTTCACCATGGCGAGGACATTAATGGATGGCCACACCGCCTCAATAACCCAACTGACGCTGGGTAAATTTCTGGAGGGGGGCCATTTTGGGGCCTATGTTCGCAAGATGCGGAGTATTTACGTTGCTCGTCGAGACGCGCTGGCAAGCATGATGGACGCCTATCTTTCCGGGTATGTTACCTATGAAACGCCAGCGGGGGGTATGCAAATGCCTTGTCACCTGAAGCATGGAATATCCGAGAAAGAGATGGCCTCCGCCGCCAGACGCGCGGGTGTTGATATACTTGGGCTTACGGATTTGTATGCAGGCCCCCCCGCTTCGACCGGTTTTTTGATGGGATTTGCTGCATACACGGAAAGTGAAATAGAAGACGCTGTAAAAAAACTGGCCGCCATTTTTCGTCATGTTTGATGCTGTCGACTGGTCAGAGACTGAAACTCATTCCGGGCGAGCAAGACTATAAGCCGGGATTCGCCGGCTGGTCTTCGTAAGCGTATCAAAGACCTCAGTCTCCGAAGTCACAATTCTCACGCCCATTTTCCTTAACCTCTGCACATCGGCCGCGATGCGCTGAATGCCAAACCAGAAAAGCCCGTCGAGCGCGGTTACAGACAGCCCGTTTTCCAGCGCCAGCTTGAGGCGTTCCTTTGGGGCTTTAACCTGCTGGGCAATTTGCCGGTAAGGCAGTTCGTTACATCCTGTTGCGTCACTGCGATGGATACGCGTTTTCAGCTGATAGGTAAACTCGTCAGGTATGCCGTCCAGATCCCTTTTAAGGCTATAGACGCAGCCAAAGCGCTTGCCGTTAAACAGAACATTTTTCTGACTGAGCTGAAGCTCTTTTCTGACAGCGTCAATCAGCTGGGGCGCGCGGGTGAGGAGCAGCCTGAACGGCAGCTCGAAGCTGGTGACATAATCCACATTAAGCAGCGCGAGACGCAGACGATCCTCTGCACCGGACTGTTGCTCACGACACTCCTCCAGCACCTCCGCCCACTGGCGCGTCAGGCGCTCCGGTTCGGCGGCTTCGGTAAGGAGGTATTTTTCAATCTGATAATCAACTCTTCCGGTCATGGTGTGATATCCCGTCGCTGTGGATGCGGTAATTCTATACAGCGCGGGGATATTTATAAAGGACTGAACCGCAGCGACATCCAGAAAATATCGTTGCGATTCAGTATCCTGAGCTTTCTGATCAGTGCGCCATAATCCAGCCCATCAGAAGCGTGGCGAAAATCACCGTCGACGCGCCGCCGATGCGGGTGGCGATCTGCGCGAACGGCATGAGCGACATCCGGTTAGACGCGGACAAAATGGCCACGTCCCCCGTTCCGCCCAGCCCGCTGTGGCAGCAGGTCACAATGGCCGCTTCCACAGGATACATATTCAGACGCGACGCAATAACGTAGCCGCTCAGCGCCATCGCAATCACAACTGAACCGCATACCACAACGTATCCCACCGAGAATACCGACACCACGCTCTCAAGCGGCACGTATAACATCCCGAGGCCGATCATCAGCGGCCAGACCAGCGCAGCCGAGACGAATTTATAGCAGCTATGCGCGCCCTGCTCCATTGAGGCCGGGATCACCCTGAAGTATTTACACAGAACGGCAACCAGGATCATCAGCACCGGGCCGGGAATGTGCACCAGTTTTTCAAACAGTCCGCCGACGATGAAAAACGCGCACACCATCAGTAACCCGCCGCCCATCAGATGAAAATCCGTCTGCTGCGTGCTTTGCGCCCCGGCAAACAGGCTGGCGTCGTCTTTACTCCGCGTGAGCATGCCATTTCCCGAAAGCGCAGGACGTTTCGCGCCGAGTCGCGCCAGCGAGCCCGCACAAATAATGGCGAAGATATTCCCAACGACCGCAGCGGGTGCAAGCTGCGCAACGAAGACGTCCGGCGTCTGCCCCAGTATTGCCGAATAGGCCAGGGACAGCGGCAAAATCCCCTCGCCGATCCCGCCGCCAATGATGGGCACAATGATGAAGAAGAAGGTGTGGTAAGGCGTATAACCAAACAGTGAGCCCACAATGAGGCCGCTCAGCACGGCCATGCATGTTCCCGCCACCAGCGGAACAAACATGCGCATCATCCCCTGGATCAGCAGCACCCGATTCATCCCCAGAATGCTGCCGACTACCAGGCAGGCGATGACGAAATAGAGCAGATTCGCCTCTTTCATCAGCAGATGCACGGTATCAAGGGTATGTTTCCCGAATACGCCAAAATAGACCAGCACGGAGGGGACCATCAGGCACAGGATCGCCGGGCCGCCGATATCTTTCAGTACCGGGATTTGACGCCCCACTTTGGCAAACGCGAAACCGAGGGTCATGATGACCGCGAGGCCACCGATCATATTTTTCGGCAACAGCCCTGCCCAGGCGGACGTCGCCACAATGGCAGCAATCCCGACGAACAGCATCAACGGGACCGTGCCCACCTCGGTATTGTTGAGCCCAAAGGCAAAACGCGAGGTAGACAGCTCAGAAGTCGGTACAGGATTATCTTTCATATAATCACCTGAAAATTGTGTTCGGATATACAGAGAAAGGAATAAACTGGAGCTATTCCTGATACGAATAAAAGTTCTTAAATATAAATAAAGACTTAGATGGCCTTTTCTTAAACCAGGCTCAATATGAAATTATCACGAGTCTGCCAGGAGAAATGTGAACAATACGGCCCTTTGACTTTAAATAACTTAATTCATTATTAAGTAACTAAAGTTATTTATGGTGACCAGCATCGCTTTATTGCGCCTTATCAATATTTGACGAAAGTATTAGTTATTCAACTAATGCAACCTTTTTGAAATTAATAAAACCAGAAAGAGTGTGACCCATGTCACTCCTGTGCTGCTATCTAAGCGATAGATTAGCGCTGCAATAAAACACATAAAATACCCTACAGGAAATACTATGCCTTCATTACTTTTACAGTCACTGTTTCCACTCGTCTTTATTATGTTACTTGGATGGCTAAGTGGAAAGTTGGGATATTCCCGGCGTGAAGATGCAAACGTCATGGCAACCGTGGTGATTCGTTTCGCCCTTCCTTTTCATCTTTTTATTGGTGCATTGCATACCGATCCCAATAAAATTAAGAACCTGACCTTTATGGCCGTTTTGGTGGTCGGTTTAATGGGGTCGTATTTGCTGACCTTATTTATTTCACGCTACGTTTTTCGCCACGATATCAAAACCAGCGCCATTCAGTCTCTGGTTTGCGCCTTTCCTGATATGGCCTACTTTGGCGCACCGGTTCTGGCGGTATTGATTGGGCCGGAAGGATTTATCGGCGTGCTGATCGGCAATATTATTACCAGCGTTATCATGATCCCCCTGACTATCGTCCTGATTCGTATGGGTGATAAAAGCGGTCATGCTGGCCTGGAGGCGCTGCATCCGGGCGCGATGATCGTGCAAAACCTCATCAAAGCGGCACGCAACCCTATCGTCTGGATCCCGGTTTCCGGCGTATTGCTCAGCCTGGCCGGCGTGCAAATCCCTGCCATTCTCAGCATGCCTATTGAGATGGTTGGTAAGGTTTCAGGCGGACTGTCCCTGTTTGCCCTCGGCCTGCTGTTTTACGGCGAACGTCCAAAACTGAATGTGCAGACATTTACCAATATCAGTATTAAAAACTTAATTCAGCCAGCAATGATGGCCGCCGCCGGACTCGCCTTTGGCCTGAGCCATACCTTACTACAGCAGGTAGTAATTATTGGCGCAACACCTTCCGCGATTGCGGCGGGGATGTTTGCGTTGCGCAGCGATACCTATATTGATACCGCATCCTCTTCCATATTAATTGGCACTGCCATCGGGGTCGTGACCGAAGGCATCATGATTTATTTAATCTCTTAATCTGTTTTATTAAAAAAATTCAGGAGTTAACCATGTCCCGGAAAGAAGTTCTGTACACCCCCTATAACGGTGCCGTATTGCTGGAAAACCCGCTACTAAATAAAGGGCTCGCATTTATTAAAGAAGAGCGTGATAATTTTAATCTGCATGGGTTATTGCCGCATAACGTTGAAACCATTGAAGAGCAAACCGAGCGCGCCTGGGTGCAGTTCTGCCATTTTAAAAGCGATATTTCGCGTCATGTTTACCTGCGAAATATTCAGGACACCAATGAAACTCTCTTTTATAACCTCTTGCGTTCGCATCTGAAAGAGACGTTACCGATTATCTATACCCCGACGGTCGGTGAAGCCTGCGAGCATTTCTCCACGATTTATCGACGCGCGCGCGGCCTGTTTATTTCATGGCCTAACCGCCATCGTATTGATGAGATGCTGCAAAGCTTTTCGCGCAACGACGTTCGCGTGATTGTGGTGACGGACGGGGAACGTATTTTAGGGCTTGGCGATCAGGGTATCGGCGGGATGGGCATTCCAATTGGCAAGCTGTCGCTTTATACCGCCTGCGGAGGGATCCACCCGGCCTCCACCCTCCCGATTATGCTGGATGTCGGCACCAATAATCAGCAACACCTCGACGACCCGATGTACATGGGCTGGCGCCACCCGCGCATCAGCGACGACCAGTACGCTGAGTTTATGGATATGTTTGTCAGCACCGTTAAAGCGCGCTGGCCCAACGTTCTCCTGCAGTTTGAAGACTTTGCGCAGAAAAACGCCACGCGACTTCTCCAGCGCTACCGCGACCAGCTGTGCTGTTTCAATGATGACATCCAGGGCACGGCAGCCGTCACCGCCGGTACGCTGATGGCTGCGGCCCATGCCGCGGGTACGCGCATTCGCGATCAGCGCGTGGTCTTTTTGGGCAGCGGCTCTGCCGGGTGCGGGATCGCTGAAAAAATTGTGGCGCTGATGGTGGACGACGGCCTGACCGAGTCCGAAGCCCGCAGCCGGATCTTTATGGTCGATCGCTTCGGCCTGCTGACCGACGACATGACAAACCTGCTCGATTTCCAGAAAAACCTGCTTACCGCGCGCGATGCCGTTTGCAGCTGGCAGGTGGACGCGAAGAATATTTCCCTTCTGGACGTGGTGAAGAACGCGCATCCCACGGTGATGATCGGCGTTTCAGGCCAGCCTGGGCTGTTCAGCGAAGAGATCGTCAAAGAGATGCATCGCCATTGTCCGCGCCCCATCATCATGCCGCTCTCGAACCCGACCTCGCGGGCGGAAGCCCAGCCGCAGGATCTTATCGCCTGGACACAGGGTGCCGCGCTGGTGGCCACCGGCAGCCCGTTCGCTCCGGTGTTCTGGGAGAATGCGCACTACGAGATCGCCCAGTGTAACAACGCCTATATTTTCCCTGGTCTGGGGCTTGGCGTGCTGGCCTGCAACGCGCGCCGGGTGACGGAAGAGATGCTGATGGCAGCAAGCCGCAGCCTGGCCGCACAGTCTCCGCTGGTGACCACGGAAAGAGGCGGACTGCTGCCGCCGGTAGATCAGATTGAAACGGTTTCACGCCAGATTGCCGTCGCCGTTGCCCGGGCCGCCATTGAACAAGGCGTGGCGCCGTCTTTAGATGATGAAACCCTGATGGCGCGCATCGAAAAAACCTGGTGGCAGGCGGACTATGCGCCGTATCGCAGGTCTGCGCTGTAGCGACGGTCATGCCCTCACCGCAGGGTGAGGGCATTGCTGAGGGTTTAGTGCTGTACGCCTGAGCGGTCAGAAAATTCGCTGGCGGAGAGAATATCACCCCGTGTTGCCGCCTGTTTCTGGCGAGCATAACGGTCAGGTACACCTTCAGGTCGCGTTTTGAAGCGACGGTGCAGCCACATATATTGTTCAGGCGCCATGCGTACGGCCTGCTCAATTGCCTTGTTCATCTGCGTCGCCACGGCTTCTTTATCGCCGCCCTGCAACGCCTCACTGATATCTTCCAGAATGATCAGCTCGTAACCGGTGCCATCCGCCCTGCGCCGCGGCACAAAGGGTATGACGGCAGGGTTAGCGCTTTTGACCAGCATATAGCTGCCCGCCGTCGTCGCGGCATCCGGCACCGCGAAGAACGGCACAAACACGCTGTTGGTTTTGCCATAGTCGTGGTCCGGGGCGTACCACAAAATTTCATTCTGCTTCAGCGAACGGATCATTCCCTTTAAATCATGGCGATCGAGCATGGTTTTGTTGGAGCGCAGGCGCCCGCGCGTCTGAAGCCAGTCCAGCAGGGCATTATTATTAGGACGATAAACCCCGATACCGGGGTTAAGCATGCCGAATATCCGCGCGCCCAGCTCAAGCGTCAGAAAATGCATTCCCACCAGCACCACGCCCTTTCCTTGCGCTCTGGCTTTCTCCATATGCTCATAACCCGTCACGGTAAAGCATTTCCGCACTCGCCATGCAGGCCAGAACCACGCCATCCCGGTTTCGATTACCCCCATTCCTACCGATTCAAAATTACGCTGCAGCAATGACTCTCTCTCCGCCTTTTTCATCTCCGGGAAACAGAGCTCCAGGTTGCGGCGTGCAATCTCGACGCGGCGCGGAAGCAGGCGCATCGCCAGTCTACCCAGGCCATTACCGATTCTGAACAGAAGCGGATAAGGGAGCAGCATGATGAGCCACAGTGCCGCAATGCCGGCCCAGCTTAGCCAGTAACGGGGATGAAGAAAGGCGAGTGAAAAACGGGGTAATTTTGTCATCAGAAAATTATCCTTTAACGTGTCTGTCCTTAATTGATTCTGTTGGAGATCTTTCCTAAGGATGTATGAAATGTCAGCCAGAAACGTAAAGTGTAACGGATAAGACAAAACGCATTTTTATCGATTTTTGCGAAAAAGCGGGAAGATGAGAGGGGAAAAACCGGGGAGAGAGTTTCCCCCCGGCAGTTGCGCTTACATTGAATAGCCTGGCTTTTTGATTAGTTCGTCCAGCTTCGGTCCTATTTCGGTATCCCAGACCTGCGCCTTCCAGTCCTCCTGGTTCACCTGATTCAACGCAACGGACACGGAACTGTCTTTGCTGTTGAAATGGCGAATAATGACCTCAGCAATATCCTCGGCCAGGGCAGCTTTTTGTTCGTCGTTCAAATCACGGGGAAAACATTTGATATCTACGTGTGGCATGTGCAGGCTTCCGGTTGTGAATGTGGGTTCTACGTTATCAGATAATATTATTTGCCTTTAACACCTTGTGCAGTTCCGGCAGCTGACATACGGTGTCCGCAATCGCCGTGAATTTAGGGGTGTTCTCGGCAAACCAGGCGTGACGAGGCCCCCAGGTGCGCGCCACCGCAATATAAACATCCAGCAGCGTCAGCCTTTCCCCCAGCGCGAACGGGGCAGCCTTGAGCTGGCTTTCGAACCACAAATAGAGGGACTTCCGGTATTCGATGCAGTTTTTCTGCAGCTGTTCGGGCGCATCCGGCACCCAGCGTTCGGGATAGTCCGCATACGTAAACGTGGGGTAGACGTTGGCCACAAACCAGATGAGCAAACGCTGAAACTGCTGGCGTTCGGCCTGCCCCACGGGCGGCGCGAGATCGGGACATCTGTCGAGCACCATCAGGGCAATCGCCGCCGTTTCGGTCATGATGGCGCCATTTTCCAGCTCCAGCGTACGTACCTGACACAGCGGGTTGAGCTTTTGCAGTAATTCACGCTGCGGACCGGGCTGGTCAAACCCGTCAACGTTGATAAATTGATAAGGGATATCAGCCAGGGTCAGCATCACTTCACCGATCGCCGAGCCCCAGCCGGGTACGCCATAGAGTTTAATCATGTTGCCCCCTCGGGAATGAAAACCCTAAGTGTAGAGTACCCTTAGTAGGTTATCCCAGGCGGGTTGACCTCCGATTGCGCCACCGCTTCGCCCTGCTCGCCCCAGCGCGCCAGCACCTTCTGGTACTCTCCGCGCTTAATCGCGCCGTCCAGCGCGGCCTGCAGCGCGTAAACCAGCTCATTGCCCTTTTTAGTGGTCGTGGCAACAAACGCCTTCTTCGGCCCTAACCCCACGACGCGGGTTTTGCCGGTGAGCGCGGCTTTCCAGGATGAAACCGACTGAGGGCCAAAGAACACATCTGCCCTGCCGGACTGGATATAGAGATTGCCCGAGGCATCGTCGTGGAGATAGACCGGCAGCGCGGGCGCCCGCCCCGCCTTTTTGTTCTCTTCGTTCCAGCCCAGCAGGATGCGCTCCTGATTGGTGCCAGAGCCAACAATCACCCTTTTCCCGGCCAGATCTGCCGCGCTTTTGATTGACTGAATATCGCTGGTGGATTTCACTGAAAACGCCAGCGAATCGACGCGATAGGTCGCAAAATCAAACTTCTCTTTACGCTGTTCGGTCACCGCAATGTTCACCAGCGCCACGTCGTAGCGCCCGGAAGCGATCCCCAGCGGCCAGTCTTCCCACGCCGTCGGCACCAGCTTTAGCTTCAGCCCCAGGCTGCCCGCCAGCAGGCGGGCGATATCCGGGTCGCTGCCAATCCGCGTGCGGTTATCGCTGGCCAGCAGCGCCAGCGGCGGGGAGTTCAGCATCGAGACGGCGACCGTCAGCGTACCCGGCTCAACGAATTTATAACCGGCGGGGATCTTCGCCACGGCCTGCCGATCCACCGTCACCGGCAGCGGCTGCTCGTTGGCTTTCAGATCGATGCTGGCGTGGCTCGCCGTCGTAAAAAGTAGCCCCGCCAGAAGTCCGTATTTCATCTGCGCTCCTTACAGCACTTTTGACAAGAACTGGCGCGTTCGCGCGTGTGACGGACGGTTTAACACCTCGTCACTGCTGCCCTGCTCGACAATTTTTCCGTCGACCATAAACACCACCTGATCCGCCACTTCCCGGGCAAAGCCGATCTCGTGAGTGACCACCACCAGCGTAGTGCCGGAGCGGGCCAGTTTTTTGATAACGTCAAGCACTTCCCCCACCAGCTCCGGATCCAGCGCCGAGGTGGGTTCATCAAACAGCATCACGCGTGGACGTAACGCCAGCGCGCGGGCAATGGCAATACGCTGCTGTTGCCCGCCGGAAAGATGCCGGGACCAGGCATCGGCTTTATCCCGCAGTCCGACCACATCCAGCAGGCTGTACGCTCTTTCCACCGCCTCTTTTTTGCTGAGCTTTTTATGCGCGACGGGCGCCTCAATCAGGTTTTCCAGCACCGTGAGGTGCGGAAAGAGGTTGAAGTTCTGAAAAACGTAGCCCACGTTGACGCGCTGTTTGAGGATCTCTTTCTCCTTCAGCTCGTAGAGCTTGTCGCCCTGACGACGGTAGCCAATGTAGTCCCCGTCAATCTGAATAAAGCCTTCGTCGACGCGCTCCAGATGGTTAATGGTGCGCAGCAGCGTCGATTTGCCCGACCCGGACGGCCCGAGAATAACCGTCACGGAACCGGGCGGGATCTCAAGCGAAACGTTGTCGAGCGCCTTATGGCGTCCAAAATACTTGCTGACGCCGGTAATGGAGATATGTCCTTCAGGAGAGGCTTGCATGGATAGGCTCCTGTGCTGTCGTGGTGGTGACGGAACGGGTACGACGAGCGGCACGATTCTGATTAACCGCAGAGCGGCGTTCGCTGCGGGCAAGCGCGCGTTCAACACCGTACTGGATAGCGGACAGGACGGTGGTGATCGCCAGGTACCACGCGGCACCGACCATCAGCAGCGGGATCACCTCCTGCGTGCGGTTGTAGATCATCTGGATGGTATAGAACAGTTCCGGCATCGCCAGGACGTACACCATCGCCGTGCCCTTGGCGAGGCTGATGATTTCATTGAAGCCCGACGGCAGAATAGTGCGCAGCGCCTGAGGCAAAATAATGCGGACCGTACGGCGCCAGGCCGGCAGGCCGAGCGCGGCGGCGGCCTCATACTGCCCGTGATCGACCCCGAGGAATCCGCCGCGAATGATCTCGGCGGTATAGGCGCTCTGCACCAGGGTTAACCCCACCACGGCGGTAGAGAACTGCCCCAGCACGTTGATGGTTTCAAAGCTGCCCCAGGTGATGCCGGTGAACGGCACGCCGAGCGAGAGCGTGTCGTAGAGATAGGAAAAGTTGTACAGGATAATCAGTACGACGATCAGCGGCAGCGAGCGAAACAGCCAGATGTAGGCCCACGCCAGGCTGCTCAGCAGCCAGGAAGAAGAGAGTCTCGCCAGGGCCAGCATGCCGCCAAACACCACGCTCAGCGCGGTACCGATCAGCGTCAGCAGCAGGGTCTGCCCGACGCCTTCGAGGATCACCGGGTCGAAGAACCAGCGGGCGAACACCGCCCACTCCCAGCGCGGGTTAAAGGCGACTGACTGAATCACGACCGCCAGGACAAACAGCGCCACCGCGGCGCCGACGGCCCGCAGCGGATAACGCGCCGGGACCACCTTAATGGTTTCAACGTTGCTCATCGTCGTTCCTCATGCGGTTTTACTGAACGCTTCGCGTACCAGCGTTTTCGTGAATCGCAGCCGACCGTCAAACGGCGGCTGGCTGTACTCTTCCGGATCGCGGTTCAGATCGAACTGCGCCTGATAGCCCTGGCTGAGATAGAGCCTGACCGCTTCCGGCTGGCGAAAGCCGGTTGTCAGGTAGATCTGACTGTACCCTGCCAGCACCGCCCTGCGCTCAAGCTCCTGCACCACGCGCCCGGCAAGCCCCTGCTGACGCAGGGTTTTGTCCGTCCAGATGCGTTTGATTTCTGCGGTGCGTTCGTCGAACGGTTTGTACGCGCCGGTGGCAATAATCTTCCCGTCGCGCTCCAGCACGATAAACAGCCCCTGCGGCGCTAAATACCACTCGGTGAGCTCAATTTCCGCATCTTTGGAGAAGTAGTCCCCGTATCGGGCCGCATATTCCCCGAACAGCCCCTCGATAATGGGCTGAAGCTCGGCATCTTCCGGTGAAACATCACGAAATCGTTCGCTCATCACGCCTCCTTAATCACCCAGGCCTGCCGGGTTCACTTCTGACTGAGGAATGCGCTCAACCCCTTCACCCCAGCGGTTCAGCACTTTGTCGTAATCGCCGTTTTTGATGACGCCATTCAGCGCGGTTTGCACCGGCTCAACCAGCCCGCTGCCTTTCTTCAGCGTCACCGCGATGTGCGCCGCCTTCGGCCAGCCGCCGTCGACGCTACCCACCAGTTTGGTTTTCCCGTTCAGCGCCGCTTTCCATGCGCCAATCACGTTCGGACCAAAGTAGGCATCCGCGCGCCCGGACTGCAGCGCCAGGGTTTGGGCGGCATCGTCTTTGGTATAGATCGGGGTAAAGGGCTTCAGTCCTTTCTTCAGATTTTCAGCATTCCATGCCAGCAGGATGGCCTCCTGATTGGTGCCGGAGCCGACGATAATCCGCAGCCCGGCAATGTCTTCCGCCTTCTGCAGCGACGTAATCGGGCTGGTGGATTTCACATAAAAGCCGAGGGAGTCCTTCCGGTAGGTGGCGAAATCAAACTTCTCTTTACGCTCTTTGGTAACGGTGATGTTGCTGATGGCCGCATCGTATTTCCCGGACGCCACGCCCAGGGGCCAGTCTTCCCAGGAGGTTGGCACCACGTTCAGCTCCAGCCCCAGGCTGTCGGCGACCAGACGGGCGACGTCAACCTCGCTTCCCAGCAGCGTTTTGTTGTCGTCGGAGAAAACCGTCAGCGGCGGTTGATTGAGGCCCGCCACCGCCACGGTAAATTTCCCCGGCACGGCAAAGCGATAGTCTTTCGGCAACTGTGCCACCGCATCATTGTTTTTGGCGGTATTAATCGGCGTTTTATTGGCCTCAATGCTCACGCCGGTGCCGTTAATATTGACGTTCTCTGCCCAGACGGCAGGGGTAAAGGCCAGCGCGAGCGCCAGAATAAGCGATGATTTCTGCATAGCGGGGTTCTCTTTATTGTTGTGTGTACTGGTTTTTCGGTTGGTCTAAGCCAAGGCTTTCGCGCAGCGTGGTGCCCGGGTAGTCGGTACGGAACAGGCCGCGGGCCTGCAGAACAGGTACTACCTGGTCAACAAAGCGCGGGAAGGTGTCCGGCGTGCCGCCCTGAATGATGAAGCCGTCAGCGGCATAGCCTTCGAACCAGGCCTGCAGACCATCGGCTACCTCTTCCGGCGTACCGGAAAAGCGCGGACGCGGCGAAGCGGCCTCAAGGGCCACCTGACGCAGGGTTAAGTTGCGCTCTCGGGCGTTACGCTTAATTTCATCGGTGGTGCTGCGGAAGCTGTTTTTGCCTAAGTCGCCGATATCCGGGAACGGCTCGTCGAGCGGATACTGGCTGAAATCGTGATGTTCAAAATAGCGTCCGAGGTAATTGAGGGCGTCGTTAATCGACACCAGCGCCGCCGTGGTCTGGTACTGATTTTCCACGTCATCGGCGTCTTTACCCACAATCACGCTGACGCCCTGGAAAATATGGAGATCCGAGGCGCGGCGACCGTTTGTTTCCAGCTGCTGTTTTACGTCCTGATAAAAGGCTTTTGCCTCGTCGAAGGTCTCGTGGTGGGTGAAAATGGCGTCGGCATGTTTCGCCGCCAGTTTTTTCCCATCGTCCGACGCCCCGGCCTGAAAGACAATCGGGCGACCCTGCGGCGTGCGGCCAATATTCAGCGGACCGGCGACCTGGAAGAAGTCACCGTGGTGATCGAGCGTATGCAGTTTGGCCGGGTCAAAAAATTGACCGCTCTCTTTGTTGCGGATAAACGCGTCGCCTTCCCAGGAATCCCACAGCCCTTTCACCACGTCAAGATACTCATCGGCAATGCGATAGCGCAGCGCGTGTTCGGGGTGTTTTTCGCGGGAAAAGTTCTTCGCCGACCCTTCCAGCGGCGAGGTCACCACGTTCCAGCCCGCGCGGCCGTTGCTGAGGTGATCGAGGCTGGCAAACTGGCGCGCCGTGGTAAAGGGCTCGCTGTAGGAGGTGGATAAGGTTCCCACCAGTCCCAGGCGCGAGGTGATGCTGGCCAGTGCGGAAAGCACGGTTAACGGTTCAAAACGATTCAGAAAATGAGGGATCGATTTCTCGTTAATATAGAGACCATCGGCCACAAAGAGAAAATCGAGCTTACCTTCCTCGGCCTTTAACGCCGTCGCTTTCACGAAGTCGAAATTAATACTGGCGTCGGCGATCGCCGCAGGATGGCGCCACGCGGACATATTTCCGGATGCACCATGCAGAATGGTGCCCAGCCGCAGTTGTCGGGTTGCAGACATATTTACCTCTCCTGAATTAAATGTGTTGCAGGGCTTTTTCCGCAAGCTGTGCAAAATAGCGGGCAGCGGGCTCAATCAGCGCTTCATCCGGGTTGAAGGCCGGGTGATGTAAACCAAACGGGCTGTTGCTGCCAATGCTGACAAACGCGCCGGGAACTGACTGCAAATAGACCGCAAAATCTTCCCCGCCCATATGCAGTTCCGCGTGCCGGGTTTCATATCCGGCCTCACGCGCGACCGAGGTGGCAAAATCAGCCCAGCGCTCATCGTTCACCAGCGCGGTGGGCCCGGCATACCAGGTGATATCAATCTGCGCGCTAAAGGCGCTGGCAAACCCGGCGGCGATTTCACCCACGCGGGCTTTCACATTCTGCTGCACTTCCGTGCGATGGGTGCGCAGCGTGCCTTCCAGCTCGACGCTTTCCGGCAGCACGTTCCAGGTGTTACCGCCCGCGATGCGGGTCACGCTCAGCACCACCGAATCCAGCGTGTTGACGTTGCGGCTGGCGACGCTTTGCAGCGCAGTCACCAGCTGGCTTGCCAGCACAATGGCGTCGTTGCCTTCGTGAGGACGCGCGGCGTGCGCGCCTTTACCGGTAATGCGGATCACAAAGCGGTCGACGTTGGCATAGAACGGCCCGCCGCGCGTGGCGAACTCACCGACCGGCAGGCCGGGCTCGTTGTGCATGCCGAAGATTGCGCTGACATCGCGCAGGGCACCGGCGCGCACCATGCTCTTCGCACCGCCAAAGTTCTCTTCGGCAGGCTGAAACAGGATCCGCACCCGGCCGTTTAGCGAGGCTTCCCGCTCTTTCAGCTTTAACGCGGCGCCGAGGATGACGCTGGTGTGGATATCGTGTCCGCAGGCGTGCATCACCCCTGCACGCTGCGAGCTAAACGGCACGCCGCTGCGCTCCTCGATCGGCAGCGCGTCGATATCTGCCCGCAGCGCAACCAGCCTGCTGCCCGTCCCGATTTCCGCCACCAGTCCGGTAGACAGATCGTAAGGCTGCGGGGTAATCCCGGCATTCGTCAGCCACTGGCGCAGGCGCGTTGTGGTCTCCACTTCCTGGCCGGACAGCTCCGGGTTCTGGTGCAGTTCGCGACGCCAGGCAATCAGCTGTTCGCCAAAGCTCATACGGTGACCTCCTTGTTAAGACGCGCCTCGGCCAGCAGACGCAGCGACGCGACGCGCGTTGCTCCCTCCGCCACCGGCGTGTCGATGATAAATTCGTCAATACCCCACTGCTGATGCAGCGCGTTGAGCTGTTCCACTACCGACTCAGCGGTGCCCGCCAGCAGCGACTGCGCGCGACGTGCGATGCGCACCGGCTCGCTGCCCGCCTGCCGCGCAAACGCGTAGGCCTGCTCTTCGCTGGCCACGGTGACGCGCTGTCCGTTTGCCAGCTCAACGCCCCACACTTCGACCTTCTGCGCCAGCGCGTCTGCCTCGGCCTGCGTTGGCGCGACGATCGCCTGTACCGCCACAATCACGTCCCGCGCGCTGTGCTTACGCCAGGTCGATACCACCTCGCGCAGCAGGTCCGGATCGCCGTTCAGGTGCGCGGCAAACACAAAGTTCCAGTCGAGCCCGGCGGCCAGCAGCGCGCTATCGATACTCGCGCCCAGCAGGAAACCCTCAGCAGGCGACGGCGGCAGCGGCGTGGCGCGGACGGCCTCTTCATTTGACTGATGCTCAGGACGGATCCAGCGATCGAGCTGGGCCAGCTGTTCTGCAAAGCTGCCCTTTTCCTGTTGATTCAGGCCCTGCTGCAGCGCGCGGGTTGAGAGCGGTAATCCGCCGGGGGCTTTCCCGACTCCGAGATCCACACGGCCGGGCGCCAGCGCGGCCAGCACGTTGAAATTCTCGGCGACTTTATAAGGGCTGTAGTGCTGTAGCATCACGCCGCCAGAGCCAACGCGAATGCGCGTGGTCTGCCCGAGGATCCAGGCAATCAGCAGCTCCGGCGAAGGGCTGGCAAGCTGTGGGGTGTTGTGGTGTTCGGCAATCCAGAAGCGGTGATAGCTCAGATTTTCTGCCTGCTGCGCCAGCGCCAGGCTACGCGCCAGCGCATCGGCAGCCGTTTCGTTTTCAGCGATGGGGCTTTTATCCAGAATGCTGATTCGCCATGACATGTTGCGTTCTCGTTTGACTTAACATGTCGACATTATTAAAGGCGCATTTCACCACTGAGAAACAATTAATTTACATTTAGTTTGCCGGAAATCAGATATATAAAACCATGCTAAGAATAAGACTTTAAGGAGGCGATCAGCGTTTCCACCTGCTCCCGACGGGTAATGCGGACGAAGCGAATATGGCTGTATTGCGGGTTTTGCAGATCGGCTTCATAGCGCGTGCGGTTATTACGCCAGGTTTTGATCGTCCAGATGATAATGGATTCTCTGCTGAAGAACGCGCGCCGGAAACTCTCTTTATTTCCCGTTCCGGGCCAAAGCTCGTGTTTATGCCAGGCCCGTTTTATTGCTCGGGTGACCGCCTGCCTGAGGGTGCGGGCAAACCCATAATCCACCCACACCACCACATCTACATTGCGCCATTTCACCGGTCGCGTACGGTTGTAGTTTCCGTCGAGCACCCAGTCTGGCGAAGCCTGTAGCGCCTGCTCCAGCTTTTCTTGAAACTCATCGTCCGGCGTGCCCTGCCAGTCAGCCTGCCAGTAGAGTCTGTCCATCTCGATACAGGGAATAGACAGCGCGGTCGCAATCTGCTTCGCCAGCGTGCTTTTTCCGCTCCCGCTGGTTCCGATGACGTTAATTTTCACCTCAGCCTCACTGTGTTAACGAAAACTGACCAAATGATAGCGTTTTCATCCTGTTAACGAAACGCTATTTCAGCATGACAATTTTTCCACAGTGACGATCTCCCTCTTGCAGTTTGGGTTATGTCATTTATTTGCATCGCCATCCCAAAATGCCCCTGAAAATATTTTCATTTTTATTACATCCGACAAAATTAACAGATTAAAAATAATGAACAGTGGGTATTTCAGGCAGTCAAAATTTCAGAGAGAATAAGCAGAAGACAGTTATAAAAAATAATCACACTCATCTTGCCGGAGCGTTTTCCGGATGTTTTTTATTCTTGCACATCATCATGGAGTTACTCATGAGGCGTAACACTCCCGTTACACAAAACGAGTATTTACTTAACGATGGTTCGACGTTAATGTCGACCACCGATACAAAAAGTCATATTACCTACGCTAATTCCGCTTTTATTGAAGCCAGCGGATATAAAGAAGAGCATCTTTTGGGCGAGCCGCATAACCTCATCCGCCATCCCGACATGCCTGCCGAAGCGTTTGGCGACATGTGGTTTACCCTGCAGCAAGGTGAGACCTGGACCGGGCTGGTGAAGAATCGTCGTAATAATGGCGATCACTACTGGGTGCGAGCAAACGTGACGCCGGTCTGGCAGGGCGGATCCCTGACGGGCTATATTTCCGTGCGAAATAAACCCACACGCGAGGAGATTGCGGCCAGTGAAAAACTCTATACAAAAGTGCGTAATAACGAATTAAAACATTACCGTTTTTATAAAGGATTGCTGGTTCGACGCGGTTTATTTTCATTTATCTCGCTCTTTAAATGTCTCAGCACCCGTAAACGAATCCATCTTGGTATTGCGACGACGGCGTTACTCTCCTGTCTGGCCGTGTATTTATTTCCTGATAAATTTGTGCAATCGGCAAGTCTGGTGCTGCTCTTTACTTCCCTCGGTTATTATCTTCATGCGCAGATCGCCAGTCCGTTAAAATCCATTGTGCAACAGATGCAGCGCGTGGTTTCAGGACGTAAAACGGACTATTACCATTTTGACAGGATCGATGATATCGGGCTGATGATGCGCCTGGTGAATCAATCAGGTTTGAACCTGAATTCGCTGGTTGATGATGTCGGGGCGCAAATCAGCGGAATTAGCACCATCAGCCAGCAGGTTGCCAAAGAAGGTGCGGCGCTACAGACGCGCTCTGAAGAAACAGCAGCCTTTCTGCAGCAAACCGCGTCGGCAGTAGAAGAGATTGCCAGCGCGGTGAAGCAGACGGCCGAAACCGCGAACGAGGCGATCCAGATGGCCGATCGCACCAGCGACAGCGCACACCGCGGTGAAGCGATGATGAAAGAGACCATCGGTATGATGCAGTCCGTGTCGCAGGATAACAGCCAGATCGTTGATATTATCAGCGTTATCGATCGCATAGCCTTCCAGACTAACATTCTTGCGCTGAACGCTGCCGTTGAAGCGGCGCGTGCGGGTGAAGCCGGGCGCGGTTTTGCCGTGGTGGCGGCTGAAGTGCGTAATCTTGCGCAGCACTCCGCGACGGCGGCAAAAGAGATCAAAGCGCTGATCGAAAAAAACGTCGCCAGCGTCAACGCTGGCGTGGAGAAAGTGGAACAGACCGAAACGCAGCTGACGGTTATGATCGACAACGTGCTGCGGGTCTCCTCCCTGATTAAGGAGATCGGCCACGCCACGCAGGAGCAAACCCAGGCGCTGACGCTCATCAACGCATCCATCTCCCGCATCGGCGCAATGACCCACAACAATACGGGGATGGTGGATAACGTCACTCACGCCGCGAATCACCTGACGGAGCGCACGACGCGCCTTAAGCAGGCGATTGCCGTTTTTGGCGGTTAGCCGTTCGGGGTCTGTGAAGCCTGAGATGATTTTTTGTGCGTTATCGCAGATCCGTCACCCGCCTGTTACCGTTTCATGTTAACGGCGGGTGTGCTCTGAGGTAACCCCAATTTATACCATCTGGTAATAATTAAGATATTCTGATGATTAAATAATCAACCTCGCGATTGTTTTGACTAAAAACTCATCACGATTCAGCGTGTTGTGATCCCCGTCTGCTCTGACCACACGATTTCCTTCGACGTGCATCACTTTCGGCACGGTTATATTTTGCGTCGCTTATGAATTGCAGGTAGGATGCCTCGCCATGTTTCGCCTTATCCATACGCAGAATGACTGGGAAGGCGACATGTGTTTGCGCAGAAGCAATCGTTTGTATTGCGCTCTGCCAGGCAGGACTATCACGATAATGGTTCAGACAGGCAAACAGGTAACTCAATGAAAACAAGCAATAAAAGCGCAGCCGATCATCACGCTGCTAAACGTCGCTGGTTGAACTCCCACGAAGAGGGCTACCACAAAGCGATGGGCAACCGTCAGGTTCAAATGATCGCCATCGGCGGCGCTATCGGAACGGGTCTGTTTTTAGGTGCTGGTGCACGCCTGCAGATGGCTGGCCCGGCTCTCGCCCTGGTCTATCTGGTGTGCGGGATCTTCTCTTTCTTCATTCTACGCGCGCTGGGCGAACTGGTACTGCATCGCCCTTCCAGCGGCAGCTTCGTCTCTTATGCCCGTGAATTCCTCGGTGAAAAAGCCGCTTACGTTGCGGGCTGGATGTACTTCGTCAACTGGGCAATGACCGGTATCGTCGATATCACCGCCGTTGCGCTGTATATGCACTACTGGGGCGCGTTTGGCGATGTGCCACAGTGGGTCTTTGCGCTTGGCGCGCTGGCGATTGTCGGCACCATGAACATGATCGGCGTGAAGTGGTTCGCGGAGATGGAGTTCTGGTTTGCGCTGGTAAAAGTACTGGCCATCGTGGTGTTCCTGGTCGTGGGTACCGTCTTCCTGGGCAGCGGCAAGCCGCTGGACGGCAATGCCACCGGCTTCCACCTGATAACCGATAACGGTGGATTCTTCCCGCACGGTCTGCTGCCTGCGCTGGTGCTGGTTCAGGGCGTCGTGTTCGCCTTCGCCTCTATCGAACTGGTGGGTACCGCAGCTGGGGAATGTAAAGACCCGCAGACCATGGTGCCAAAAGCCATTAATAGCGTGATCTGGCGTATCGGTCTGTTCTACGTCGGTTCAGTGGTGCTGCTGGTTCTGCTGCTCCCGTGGACTGCCTATCAGGCGGGTCAGAGTCCGTTCGTGACCTTCTTCTCTAAGCTGGGCGTGCCTTACGTTGGCAGCATAATGAACATCGTGGTCCTGACCGCGGCGCTCTCCAGCCTGAACTCCGGCCTTTACTCTACCGGCCGTATCCTGCGCTCCATGTCGATGGGCGGTTCTGCGCCGAAATTCATGTCGAAGATGAGCAAGCAGCACGTGCCGTACGCCGGTATTCTGGCGACGCTGGTAGTGTACGTATTCGGCGTATTCCTGAACTATCTGGTACCGTCTCAGGTATTCGAAATCGTTCTGAACGTGGCGGCACTCGGGATTATCGCGTCCTGGGGCTTTATCGTGGTCTGCCAGATGCGTCTGCGCAAAGCGATTAAAGAAGGCAAAGCCGCTGACGTCAGCTTTAAGCTGCCTGGCGCGCCGGTGACCTCCTGGCTCACCCTGCTCTTCCTGTTCAGCGTGCTGGTGCTGATGGCGTTCGACTACCCGAACGGCACCTACACCATCGCGACCATTCCGCTGCTGGCCGTGCTGCTTATTGCGGGCTGGTTCGGCGTGCGTAAACGCGTTCATGAAATTCACAGCACCGCGCCGGTTCATCCTGATGATGAAAAACACGACGCGCCGCTGGTGGAAGAAACCTCGCGTTAAGCATCCGGTAAGCATTAAAAAGGGAAGGCAAATGCCTTCCCTTTTTTTATCTTACAGCGCGATACGAATGACATCGTCAGGCTGGGTAGCTTCCTGCTGGCGAGTCGATTTTTGCTTCACCGTCACGTACAGGGTTTTGCCATCCGCAGAGAGCGCCAGGCTGTTCGGGTAGACCGGCGTGTCGAACGTTTTAGTCACCTTATACGTTTTCGCATCTATCACGCTCACCTTGCCGGCTTCACGGTGCGTCACATAGGCTTCATTGCGGGCTGGGTTAAACAGGACCGCCAGTGACTCAGGCGCGGATATTTTCTCGATCACGCTACCGTCTTTCAGGCTCACCACCAGCACTTCCGGCTGCTTTGAATCGGTCAGGAACGCGCGCTGCCCGGCAGTGTCGAGGCTCAGGTTCAGGTAGAAGTGCTCTTTCCCGTCATCCTGCACTTTTTTACGGCTCAGGATTTTGTTCGTGGCCGTATCAATGGTTAACAACTCGCCGTCCGCATTCGTGGTGTACAGACGTTTCGCCTGCCCATCCAGCGCCAGGCCGGTGCTGTAAGTACCGGTATTGGCAATGGTCTCTTTTAGCTTCAGCGTGGCGCCATCCACCACCCAAATCACGCTCTCTTTACCGACACCGGTGATGTAAATGGTGTTGCTCGCGTCGTCCGCCACCAGCTGGCGCGGCTGCAGCGGTTTGACGGTTTCGCTGCGTTGACGCCCGTCCAGCACCAGCCGCCCTTTTACGTCACCCGTTTTAGCATCAATCGCGGTTACCGCGCCGTTGATCGTATTGCCGAACCACAGCGTTTGGGTCGCATTGTCAATGGTGGCACCAAAGGGCTTGAGATCGCTATGGATCGCCTGCGTCACGTCCAGCGTGACCGGATCAAGACGGTAGACCACTCCGCCCTTATCGGTTTTACGGCTTTGCGAGGTCGCCACCCACAGCGCATTCTCCTGCTGGCTGACCGCCATTTCATACGCCCCTTTGCCCACCGCTTTACGCAGCACCTCTTCGGCGGCATGCACCTGGAACGTCCCGGCAAGCAGTAAAGTGGCAGACAGCAGTGACAGGCTCAGACGCGGTGAGCACAGATGACGTAAAGACATAACAATTCCTTTTCTGAAAAGTGGGGTTTGGGCTGACATCACTTCCGGCAGACAACGTCATGGCATTGCCTTTTGATAATGAGAATAGTAATCATTAATGTGTTAAATGTGGAGTTTTTCTTTCCCGCTTCGCCTTCCATTAACGCAATGTGCGGTTATAGTTTTCAAAACTTTTACAAAACCTTTAACATATATGGACATGTTCCATTTGGTTCGTTTACATACCACAACCGGTTTTATTCATGAAAATCATTTCTGCCCGTAAGGCTTCTCTCCCGCTGCTGCTGGTTCCTGTTATTTCTGCGCCGCTCACCGCAATGAGCGCGGAAGAACAAACCATGATCGTCAGCGCCACGCCGCAAACCGTATCGGAACTCGATACACCGGCAGCGGTCAGCGTCGTTAATGGCGACGACATGCGCCAGGCCGCGCCGCGCATCAACCTGTCTGAATCCCTTGGCAGCGTCCCGGGACTGCAAATCCAGAACCGTCAGAACTATGCCCAGGACCTCCAGCTTTCGATGCGCGGATTTGGTGCCCGCTCAACGTTTGGCGTGCGCGGTATCCGTATGTATGTCGACGGTATCCCTGCCACCATGCCGGACGGACAGGGCCAGACCTCCAACATCGATCTTTCCAGCGTGGAGAGCGTTGAAGTGCTGCGCGGCCCCTTCTCTGCCCTGTACGGCAACGCCTCCGGCGGCGTGATTAACATCAACACCCAGACCGGTAAGCAGCCGCCGACCATTGAAGCCAGCAGCTATTACGGCAGCTACGGTACCTGGCGCTACGGCATGAAAGCCACCGGCGCGATGGGTGATGGCACCCACGCGGGCGATGTGGATTACACCGTTTCCACCACCCGTTTCACCACCAAAGGCTACCGCGACCACAGCGGCGCACGGAAAAACCTCGCTAACGCCAAACTGGGCGTGCGCATTGACGACGTCAGCAAGCTGACGCTGATTTTCAACAGCGTGGACATGAAGGCCAACGATCCGGGCGGGCTGAGCTATCAGGAGTGGCAGAACAATCCGCGTCAGTCACCGCGCGGCGACCAGTACAACACCCGCAAGACCATCAAGCAGACCCAGGCCGGTCTGCGCTACGATCGTCAGCTCAGCGCTCAGGACGACCTGAGCGTGATGATGTACGCCGGTGAGCGTGAAATGACGCAGTACCAGTCGATTCCGTATCAGCCGCAGCTACAAGCCTCCCATTCCGGCGGCGTGATTGATATGCAGCGCCACTATCAGGGCGTGGATACCCGCTGGACGCACCGCGGCGAGCTGCTGGTACCGGTGACTTTTACCACCGGTCTGAACTATGAAAACCTGAGTGAAGATCGTCGCGGTTACGAGAACTTCGTGATGAGCAATGGCGTGCCGGACTATGGCGTGAAGGGTGATAAGCGTCGAAACGAACGTAACCTGATGTGGAACGTTGACCCTTACCTGCAAACGAGCTGGCAGCTGACGCAGAAACTCTCTGTTGATGCGGGGGTGCGCTACGGTTCGGTCTGGTTTGATTCCAACGACCATTACGTTACGCCGGGCAACGGTGATGACAGCTCATAAATGGCTTCCGGCCGGTTCCGTGAAGTATGCGGTGACGGACGCATGGAACCTCTACGCTGCCGCAGGGCGTGGGTTCGAAACGCCAACCATCAACGAGCTCTCCTATCGCGCCGATAACCAGGGAGGCCTCAACATTGGGCTGCAGCCGTCCACCAACAATACGTATGAAGTGGGCAGCAAAACCCGAATCGGCAACGGCCTGCTGACGGCGGCGCTGTTCCGCACCGATACGGATGACGAGATCGTGGTGGACTCCAGTTCAGGCGGCCGCACAACCTATAAAAATGCCGGGAAAACTCGTCGTCAGGGTGTGGAAGTTTCCCTCGATCAGCAGTTTGCTGAGAACTGGAAGCTGAAGATGGCGTGGACGTATCTGGATGCCACCTACCGGACTAACGTCTGCAGCGACGCAGACTGTAACGGTAACCGGATGCCGGGTATTGCCCGCAATATGGGTTTCGCCTCGTTTGGCTGGCAGCCGGAGGAAGGCTGGTACGCGGGCACGGACGTGCGTTACATGAGCGATATCATGGCCGACGACGAGAATACGGCGAAAGCGCCGTCGTATACGGTGGTCGGGCTGAACACAGGGTACAAATTCAACTACGGCAGCTGGGGCATGGACGTCTTTGGCCGCGTCGATAACCTGTTCGATAAAGAGTACGCGGGCTCGGTTATTGTCAACGAGTCTAACGGTCGTTATTACGAGCCTGCACCAGGCCGTAACTACGGGGTCGGGCTGTCGGTCTCTTATCGCTTCGAGTAAGCTAAAAGAAAAGTTTATTTGATTAATGAAATAACGCTCCTGATGGCAATAAACCATCAGGAGTTATTCACCGGATAAATAATTAGGTGCGAAATATAGTCGCCCTGCTAAATAATCTCTTAGTTAAAATATTGTCGCTGTAAAAGCAAATTCGCTTCATCAATCACCTTATCAATCGCCTTTTGGCAGGCAACAACATCTCTTCTCTCAAGGGCGGAAAGGAGTTCGTCATAGTGATATGTCGAGGCTTTGATATCGTTAAGCTCCTGATGCAGATAGTTCATACAGGGCCCGATACGCACCCAGAGCTGCTCAATTAATGCATTAAGCGTAGGCATTTCCGCATACTGATACAGCGTAAACCGGAAGACGCGATTCGCATGCAGTGCCTGCTGGACGTTCCCGTTGCGCATGGCCTCATGGAAGGCCTCCGACAATTTGCGCAACGCCTCCAGTTTGCTATCAGACATATTCCGACAGGCTGCGGCGACCGCCATTGGCTCAAGCTGTTTTCTTATGGCGTTAATCTCGTTATAGCGCTCCAGCGTAACCTCCGGAACCAGAAATGCCTGCGCGGGCGTAGCGTGTAATGCCCCTGATGACACCAGGCGCAAAAGCGCCTCGCGAACAGGGGTAATACTGGTTCCTAATTTATCGGCAATTTCTTTCGTAATCAGTCGTGCCCCAGGTTTGAGTGAGCCTGTAATTAACGCTCCTTTCAAACTGAGTTCAACTTGCATAGTAAGACTGACCCTTTGGGCTTTTTCTAAGTGATCCAAATCAAGCATGTGGAATTCCTGTAGCTAAAACTTAATGCTATTTTTAAACGCCAGTTTTAATAAAACGGCGCTGGTCCGATATATCCTGTATCGTCATGCCTGGTGGTGGGAAGTACGTAAAAACAGCAAAAAAGCAAATTTTGTTTTTTTATCGTTTTCGGGCTCATCCGGGATGATGGCGCGAAAAGCTATGTCCAGTAATTAAAGACAATATATCGTATCTTCACAAATAAATATGGCGGGAAACCCCGCCATATTGCTGTTTATTTATTGTCACTCGCGACGCGAATCACGACTTTGCCGAAGTTTCGTCCTTCCAGCAGGCCAATCAGCGCCTCGGGGGCGTTCTCCAGCCCGTCCGTTACCTGTTCGCGATAGTGGATTTTCCCCTCCTGCACCCAGCGCCCCATCTCTTCCTGGAACTCCTTAATGCGGTGCCCGTAATCCTGTCCGATGATAAAGCCCTGCATACGAATGCGTTTCTTCAGGATGGTCGCCATCAGAAGCGGCAGGCGATCCGGCCCCTCGGGCAAGCCCGTCGCATTGTAGCCGCTTACCAGACCGCATACCGGCACGCGCGCGGAGGTATTGAGTAACGGCAGCACGGCGTCAAATACTTTTCCGCCGACGTTTTCATAATAGACATCAATTCCTTTCGGGCAGGCGTGCTTCAGCTGGTCGGCAAAATCGGCCGCGTGATGATCCAGACACAGGTCAAACCCCAGAACCTCAACGGCATGGCGGCATTTCTCCGCGCCACCGGCCACACCAACCACCCGACAACCCTTGATTTTGCCGATCTGCCCGACGGTCGCGCCAACCGGACCGGTCGCCGCAGCCACCACCAGCGTTTCACCCGCTTTCGGTTGCCCGATATCCAGTAGCCCCATATAGGCGGTAAAGCCCGGCATACCCAGTATCCCCAGCGACCAGGAAGGATGAGACGGATTTTCGCCCAGCTTCACAAGGCCGCTGCCGTCCGAGAGTTCATACTCCTGCCAGCCGCTGTAGCCCAGCACCCATTCACCCGGTTTGAAATCGGGATGATTTGACTGCTCAACCCGGCTGACCGTTCCCCCCACCATCACCGCACCCAGCTCAACCGGCGGTGAATAGGATGGCGCATCGCTCATGCGCCCCCGCATGTACGGGTCCAGCGACAGCCAGACGGTACGAAGCAAAAGCTGCCCCTCAACAGGGGCTGGAACAGGCTGCGTTTCCAGACGAAAATTTTCCGCCACCGGCGCGCCCTGAGGACGAGAGGCCAGCACCCAGCGGCGATTTTGCGAAACAGGTTGATTCATCAGGATCTCCTTCTGGTACAAATGTTATTACAGCCTGGCTCACGATCGGCGTTATCGCATTAGCATTACGAGCCGGACTGGTTAAGCCGTACAACCAGATAGATGCAGGTTTCATTCGTTTCGTTGATGAACCGGCAGTCATTTGGCGGCCCCAGCTCGAGACAATCTCCGGCGTGCATTTCATGGCGAGTGTCGCCCTCCTGAAACACCAGCTCACCGGACTGGAGCCAGATAAGCTGACGCGCCAGCGCGTAAGAAGAGGCAGGCATCGGAACATCGCTGCCCGCAGGCAGTTCAACCTGAACAAGGTCGATGGGCAGATCGGTGCGGGGAGAAACATGGCGGCGCAGGTAGTGCGTCTGCGGATCTCGCCAGACGGGCTGGTTTGCAAGGCGCAGCAGCTTGCCCTCCTGCATTTCGGCCCGGGCAATCAGCGTTGACATGCTGATGCCAAACGCGCCGGACAGGCGGGCAAGCAAGGTGGCCGTCGGGCTACTGTCTCCGCGTTCAATCTTGTGGATCATGGCGCGGGAGACGCCTGCCCGGTCGGCCAGCTCGCTCAGGGACCACCCGCGAGACTCACGCTCCAGGCGAATTCTTGCGCTAATCCGTTGATTCATCGTGTCTGTTATGGTGTTCATGACGTCATACTATAGTGAATGAAGAGCATTTCAATGGGCTTTTGATAACAAAAAAATATGGCTTATGCCGTAGCGTTCGAGCTATACGGTTGTGTAATATCGTAGCCACAACGTAACACTATAGTGAACAACACACAGAGGTTTAATCATGATCGTTCGTCATGCCTGCAAAGAAGACTGCGCTGCGATAGGAGAGATTTACAACCACGCGGTGCTGCATACTGCCGCGATCTGGAACGATAAAACCGTCGATACCGATAACCGAATCGCCTGGTTTGAGGCACGCACTCTCGCGGGTTACCCGGTTCTGGTAAGCGAAAAAGACGGCGTGATTACCGGCTACGCCTCTTTCGGCGACTGGCGCGCCTTCGACGGTTTTCGTCATACGGTTGAGCACTCGGTCTACATCCACCCGGAACACCAGGGAAAAGGCATTGGCCGCACGCTGATGATCGCGCTGATTAACGAGGCCCGCGCCATCGGTAAACACGTGATGGTGGCCGGGATTGAAGCGCAAAACCATGCCTCGATTCACCTCCACGAAACGCTCGGCTTTGTCACCACGGGGCAGATGCCGCAGGTGGGAACCAAGTTTGGCCGCTGGCTGGACTTAACCTTTATGCAGCTGCAGCTGGACGAGCGCAGCGAACCGGACGCTATCCCATGAATCAGTCGCTGACGCTGGCGTTTCTGGTGGCGGCGGGAATTGGTCTGGTGGTGCAAAACACCTTGATGGTGCGTATCACCCAGTCCTCCTCCACCATTCTCATCGCGATGCTGCTGAACTCCCTGGTCGGCATTGTGCTGTTTGTCAGCATTCTGCTGCTGAAACAGGGCGTCGCCGGGTTCAGCGAGCTGGCCGCAACGGTTCGCTGGTGGACGCTTATCCCGGGGCTGCTGGGGTCGTTTTTCGTGTTTGCCAGCATCAGCGGATATCAGAACGTTGGCGCGGCAACGACTATCGCCGTGCTGGTAGCAAGCCAGCTGATTGGCGGGCTGGTGATGGACGTGCTGAGGAGCAATGGCATTCCGCTGCGCGCCCTGATTGGCCCGGTGTGCGGCGCGGTGATGCTGGTGGTCGGGGCTTGGCTGGTGGCGCGACGCCAGTTTTGATGGTTACAGTATGGTGCCGCCTTTCGTCAGCTGTTCCTCACGCGCGTCCATCTCCTCTTTATGCTGCTTACCGTGGTGCGAAATCGCGGTGCGCAGACGCTGCTGCTGGGTATAGCGATCTTCACGACTGAGTTCAGCATCATCGCTTAATTCGATCAGCAGTTCATTCATGTGGGTAATCACGCTCTCTTCGATGGCGGCATCGACGCGGGCGATAACTTCATTTAAATGTGACATTGTCACTCCTTGTTATGTGCCCGGTGGCGCAGCGCCACCGGGCAAACGATCAGTTCAGCTTCGCCTTAGAGAAATCGCTGCCCATCAGGCTCACGCTGTATCCGGTCACGTTGCTGCGGGTCGCGTAGAACGTTTTCCCGTTGGCCAGCGCGATCCACGGCGCCTGCTGGTAGAAAATCTCCTGCGCCTGGCCGTAAAGTTTCGCGCGCTCGGCCGGGTTACTGGTCAGCTTCGCTTTTTGCACCAGCGCATCATACCCCTTATCGCACCAGCGCGCGGCGTTTGAGCCGGTTTTAATGCTGTTGCAGCCGAGCAACACATCGGCGAAGTTGTCCGGGTCGCCGTTATCGGACATCCAGCCAAACAGCGCGGAGTCATGTTCGCCTTTACGCATTCCGGAGAGATATTCGCCCCACTCGTAGGAGACAATTTTGGCTTTAACGCCGACTTTAGCCCAGTCGCTCTGGATCATCTCTGCGATACGACGCGAGTTCGGATTATAAGGACGCTGAACCGGCATTGACCACAGCGTGACTTCCGCGCCCTTCTCAAGACCCGCCTGCTTCAGCAGGGCTTTCGCTTTTTCAGGATCGTAGCTGTAGTCCTTCAGGTCTTTATTGAAGCCCAGCATATTTGGCGGGATCGGCGATTTTGCCACCGTGCCCGATCCCATAAAGACCGCATTAACGATGGCCTTCTTGTCGGTCGCGTAGTTAAGCGCCTGACGCACCAGCACGTTATCGAACGGTTTTTTCTCTGTGTTGAACGCCAGATAACCGACGTTCAGCGCATCGACCGAGTGCAGAGTCAGGTCTTTGTTGTTCTTAATGGCATCAAACTGAACCGGGGATGGTGCAGGAATAATCTGGCACTCGTTGGTCTGCAGCTTCGCCAGGCGGGTTTCCACGTTTGGCGTAATGGAGAAAATGAGATGCTTCGTCGGCACTTCGCCTTCCCAGTAGTTCGGGTTTGCGACGTAGCGGATCAGCGAATCCACTTTGTACTGCTGGAGAACGTAAGGCCCGGTACCAATCGGCCAGGTGTCTACGTTTTCAGGCGTGCCTTTTTTCAGCATCGCGTCGGCGTATTCGGCGGAGAGAATGGAGGCGAAATCCATCCCCCAGTCGGCCAGAAACGCGGCGTTGGGTTCGCTGAGGGTGAACTGAACGAGATAATCGTCGACCTTTTTAACGTCCTGGATCAGCTTATCGAGACCCACATCGTTAAAGTATTCGTAGTTGCCCTGCGACACGTTGTGATATGGGTGTTTAGGGTCTTTCTGACGCATGACCGAGAAAATAACGTCATCGGCGTTAAAGTCGCGCGTCGGTTTGAAATATTTATTGCTGTTGAACTTCACCCCTTTGCGCAAGGTAAAGGTATAAGTCTTGCCGTCCGGCGAGATTGTCCAGGACTCTGCCAGCGACGGCACCGGGGTGTTTTTCACCGGGTCGAAATTGATCAGGCGGTTGTACAGTACCTGAGAACTGGCCACAAAAGACGGGCCAGAGCTGGCGATTTGCGGGTTGAAGGACTCGGGGGACGCTTCAGAACAGTAAATAAGGGTGTCGTTGTTTGCCGCCCATGCGGCACCGGCTGGTAACAGCGCGCTCAGCGCAAGGGCGAGCAGTGTTTTCCCTGTAGACATGGTTATAACCCTGACAGTTTTATTATATAGGACAGTAATAACAGCACAGGCGTTTTGACCTGGCAAATAACGAAACACTATCAGGTTATTCTAAAGCCGCGTTTTTTGCTGTTTTAACCGCCAGCGCCCAAAAAGATGATTTGCCTTAAGTGCCATTATTCGTCAAGCACAACCGTCACTTTCTATGCCGCAAGAAATCGGCCCTTTTAGCGTCTCTTCCCCCGTTTGGTTGCTTCCTCGTTTCGTTAAAGTAACGGTGTGAAGAAGTATATGGGATCAAATCGTGGCAAAAACTCTTTTACGCAGCGGTAACCTGGATGACTTTCAGGCCGTTGGCGGCGGCGGACAAGCCGTTTTTGAATCAGCGTTACAAATCCGGGAAGCGCTCCGGTTGCGCAAACAACAGGCCATCGTCGACTGTCTGGCGATTCCTCAGGTCAACGACAGCGGTGACCGCGTGGACTGGTATTCCCCCGTTGAAGGGAGCGTAACCAGCTGGAAAGCGGCAGATGAAGATGACCGCTATCGCGCCCTGCGCTATCTGGAAAACACGCTCGCCAGCGTTGAGTCGTTAAGCAAGAAATGCCTCCAGTCCCCCAAAACCGCGCAGCAGCTTTTTGGCTCTCTGCTGTCAAAGGCGTTTCAGTTCCCGGGTGAAAACTTCCTCTTCCTGGTGGACGGAAAGCCTGTCATCAGCTTCTGGGGCTTTGTAAACCTGAACGAAAATGCGCGCGACGATGTTCTCGACTGCCTGCGAGAATCGCTGGTCCCTGAGCCTGCCCCCGTTGTGATTGAAGATCCTGAGCCCGAGCCTGAGCCAGAACCGGTTGTAGCCTTTGAACACGCCGACGAGCCGCTGATCGCCCCTTCCACGGTGGTGCGCATCACGCCGGAAGAGCTGTATGAGCCAAAGCCAGCCCCGGCGGTTGCGCAACCCGCTCAGGAACCTGCTCTGCCGATCGTCGCGAAAAAACGTCGTGTTCCCCTGTGGACGCTGCCGGTTGCTGCTGTGATCGTTGCCGCCATTGCCGCACCGCTGCTGTGGCCAAAACAGTCGCCTTCCGCTGAGCCCGCACCGGTGCCCGCACCAGAACCCGTCGAGATTGCGCCAAAGCCGATCAAAGCGGTTGAGCCGCTGGCGATGAAACTGCCGCTGCATCAGGCAGAGGTCCTGACAAACAAAGAAAAAGAGCCTGCTCCAGCGCCTGCGCCACAGCCTGCCCCGGTGGTGATTGTCGCCATCCCGAAAGATGCCATGGTGATGGAAGCGAATCAGGTGAAAGCGGGATCGACGCGTTTCCTGAACGGTACCTGGCGTGCGGTTCTCGACGTGAAAGATCCGGTCACCGGCAAGCCGCCGTCAATGCGCTATCAGATCCAGAACAATAAGGGCTTCGCCCGGGTTGTCCATGGCGACAACGTCGTCTGCCGCGCGGAGGTCTTCTCCGGCCTGCACAGCAACGGCGAGCTGATGATTAAAAGTCGCGGTACTGCCCGCTGCACCGACGGTTCCCGCTACCCGATGCCGGAAGTTGCCTGTAAAGCAGGCGCCAGCGATATCGCTGAATGTCGCGCCCGTTATGATGCCAATACCGTCGTTCCACTGACGTTCAAGAAAGCAGGTGCCTGATCCTATGCTGGTAAATCTTTGCGACTATAAACAAAGCGTCACACTTATTGCCAACAGCGGCGTGCAGTTCCTTGATTTCGGTCTGACGCCGCAGGACACCGCCAGCAACGGGCGCTTCGTACGTAAAACCGCGAACGGCCCGCTTTTGCGACTCGATTTCGACCTGGTTAACGGGCGCTATACCCTGCCGGGAACGAACGGCGGGCAGCCTGAAGTGGTTAAGCCGGAAACCACCATCCCGCTGCATCAGTCCCTGGCGGTGCTGGACGGCGTCTGGCTTCCGGTTCCGTTCCTGCGCTTCAACCCGCCGCGAACCTTCGTTGAGGGGTCGGATAACTGGGCCCGCGTTCAGGTGCGCAGGCTGGATACACCCGACACGGCGGGCAATACGCACCGCGTCACGCTCGCCCTTGACAGCCAGATTGCTGAACACGCCACGTCCGCCCTGTCCCCGGTAGAAAACGATATTCTGAACGGGACCCGTTTCGCGTTGGCCTGGCGAGACAATGAGGTTGAAAGCTTCCTCGACCAGACGTGGATTGACGGCTGGCTGCGCGAGGCGTTTACCCAGTATGCCGACGGCGTCGAAAACCGCTCAGAACGCGATCTCCAGCAGGCGATGCGCGGTTTTGAATATCAGGCCCACTGGCTCAACCTGATGACCATGCTCGGTGAACAACTCACCGTGCCGGAAGTGAAATTTGTTACCCATACGCTCAGCACGCCTGCCATTCCGGTCGATCTGATCCTCGACGTGGGCAATACCCACACCTGTGGCGTCATTATTGAAGACCACGGCGATGCCAACGATGGCCTACGCCAGACCGCCGAGCTGCAGGTTCGCTCGCTAAGCGAGCCGCAGTTCCTGAATGCGCCGCTGTTCACCAGCCGTCTCGAGTTTTCGGAAGCGCGTTTTGGCAAGCAGCACTTCTCGGTCGAAAGCGGTCGCGAAGATGCCTTTGTCTGGCCGTCCATTGTTCGCGTGGGTGATGAAGCCCGCAAGCTGGCGATGCAGCGTCTGGGGACCGAAGGCAACAGCGGCATCTCGAGCCCGCGTCGCTACCTGTGGGATGAAACGCCGGTCGTGCAGGACTGGCGCTTTAGCCAGATGAACAGCAAGACCCAGCGTGAACCGCTTGCCACCGCGTTTCCGCTGATGAACCTGATGAACGATGACGGCGAGCCGCTCTTCACGCTGCCGCAGGACGAACGGCTGCCGGTCTTCTCTCCGCAATACAGCCGCAGCACCCTGATGACCCACATGCTGTGCGAGCTGCTGGCGCAGGCGCTGGGGCAGATCAACAGCGTCGCCACGCGCCTGCGTCTGGGATTCCCGGCGTCGCCGCGCCAGCTGCGCACGCTGATCCTGACGCTGCCCTCCGCCATGCCAAAGCAGGAGCGCGAGATCTTCCGTCGCCGCATGTTTGAAGCCATCGCCATCGTCTGGAAAGCGATGGGATGGCACCCGCAGGATGAGGATTTTGTCACCCGCAAACAGCAGGAAAAAAGCGTGGTGCCGGTACCTGAAATCCAGATGGAGTGGGATGAAGCCAGCTGCGGTCAGCTGGTCTGGCTGTATAACGAAGCCATCTCCCGCTTTGGCGGCCAGACCGAAGCCTTCTTCGCCTCTCTGGCCCGTCCGGACCGCGAGCCTGAGCCGGGTAGCCAGCCGGGCCGCGCGCTGCGCGTCGCGTCCATCGACATCGGCGGTGGCACAACGGATATGGCGATCACCCATTATCAGCTGGACGACGGTTCCGGCAATAACGTCAAAATCACCCCTCAGCTGCTGTTCCGTGAAGGATTTAAGGTCGCGGGCGACGATACGCTTCTGGACGTGATTCAGCGCTACGTGTTGCCCGCGCTGCAAACGCAGCTGCAGAAATCCGGTATTGCTGATGCCTCGCTGCTGATGGCCTCGCTGTTCGGCGACTCCGGGCGTATTGATACCCAGGCCGTACTCCGCCAGCAGACGGCGCTGCAGCTCTTTATGCCGATTGGCCATGCCATTCTTGCCGCGTGGGAATCGAGCGACGTTGACGATCCGCTGGCCGGTCTGCATGCCACCTTTGGCGATCTCCTGCCGCAGAAGCCGACGCGCAACGTGATGAACTACCTGCAGCAGGCGATCGATCATGCCCTGCCTGCGGGCTCTGACGCTTTCGACCTGTTCGCCGTGCCGCTGCACGTCAGCTTCCGCGAAATGCAGGATGCGATGCTGGCCGGGCAGTTTACGCTGGCCTCCCCGCTGCACGCGGTGTGTGAGGCGATTTCACATTACAGCTGCGATATTCTGCTGATCACCGGACGCCCCGGCTGCCTGCCCGGCGTGCAGGCGCTCATTCGACATCTGCAGCCGGTGCCGGTCAACCGCATCGTCTGGCTGGATAAATACCAGGTGCACGAGTGGTATCCGTTCAGCCAGCAGGGGCGCATTGGCAATCCGAAATCGACAGCTGCCGTCGGGGCCATGCTCTGCAGCCTGGCGCTTGACCTGCGCCTGCCGCGCTTCAACTTTAAAGCTGCGGACATTGGCGCGTATTCCACCGTGCGCTATCTGGGCGTGCTGGATAACACCGTCAATACCCTGCGCGAGGAAAACGTCTGGTACCAGGATATCGACCTGGATAAACCCGGCGCGAAGCTTGACGCGCGTCTGCACTTCCCGCTGCGCGGTAACGTGACTCTCGGCTTCCGCCAGTTGGCGAACGCGCGCTGGCCTGCCACGCCGCTCTACACGCTCAGCATCAACTCGGCTGAACTGGCGAAAGCCATTGCCGGTGACGGCGTGCTTAACGTGCGGCTCAGGCTCTGCGGCGGCAGCAAGCAGGAGGGGCCGGAGGCCTTCGAGCTGAGCGATGCCTGGCTGCAGGACGGCACGCCTGTTGCCCCTGACGCATTAACCTTCAAACTGAATACTTTGGCCGATCGCCGACACAGCGGTAGCCACTACTGGATCGACAGCGGGAGCGTATACCTGAAATGACAGCGACGACGACCACCACTCAGGCCTTAATTGGGTGGATTAATGAGACGCGCCTGAACGCCCCTGTGCTGGATAACGATGCCGACGCCCTGCTTGCCCGCATCAACGCGGCGCAGGCGCGGGAGCAGGCCATTGAACGCGCCATGACCCGCCAGAGCAGCGTTGGGCTTTACGGCCATTCGCAGAGCGCGAAAGCGCACCTGCTGTTGTCTCTTTGCGGCAGCGGTAATGGACGCTTGAACGTGACGCCGGGCCAGCGCACCTTTGACTATTTTTCGCATATCAATCCGGGACATGCCCTGACCAACATGGCCGTCCGCTTTACCCGTGAAAACACGGAGGTGGCGGATGAGGCGTTCCCGCTGCGTCTGAGTCTTGTCACCGAGGCCGAGCTGGTACAGCTGTTTATTGCCCGTACGACCCTCCATCCGCAGATGCGCGCGGTGGATAAAGCGGTCATTGAGACACGTCTGGAGAAGTGGCGCGGGCTGCGCCAGCCGCAGAGCGTGCCCGGCATCACGGCTCAGGAAGTGGGGACGATTGCCCGCTTCTGGCAAAGCACGGTTCCCGCCGCTAAGCAGCAAATTGATGATGCCCTGTGGCATGAGTTTGCCCAACTGGTACCTTCTCTCGATCTCAGCACGCGAGCCAGCGTCTGGTCGCTGCTCTGGGGCGAGCAGCAGGAGTTGACCCTGCAGTGGTTAAAACTGGCCCATGTGCTGCACCAGACCAGCCATGCCGGCGATCTTGCTGCCCCGCTTAGCCTGCTGGTGGACAGCTTTGGGCTGCCGGGTGAAGGGTTCCTGACGCACGACGGCGCGTTAGACCTTCAGGACGCGCAGGAGACGCTGCTTCATCCGCTGAATAGCGGTGAAATGCTTAACGCCATCAGCATCCCGGTCGACGTGCTGGCATTCCTGACCCGCGAGCTGGTGCTGCCGGTTGAGAACGGGGCTCTGGATAACGTCGATATTATTGATATTCCGGTTTTTGAAGATAACCGTGCCGATCCGCTACGCCAGGCAAAATCCCAGTGGCTTCTTGAACATTACCGTCAACAGCTTCAGCCGGATGTGCTGGTGATTTGCAACGCGACGGCACAGCACGAACAGACGGCCAAAAAAGCAAAAGTTTTAATGAACTGGGTGAAGGAGACGCAGCCTGCTGTAGAATCTGCCCTGCCGGGGCTGGTGTGGGCGATCACCCCGCATGACGCCCGCTTTACTACCCGGCAGAATCTCGATGAAGCCGTACAGCATCTGCTCGGAAAGCCGGGTTTACGCTGGGGCACGCTGCAGGCGCTGGACAGCCACAGCATGCAGCGCGTCATCGAATGGCTGTCCCAGGCCACGTTACCCGCGCAGCGACAGAAACGTCTCGGCACGCTGAAAAACGCGCTGCGTCAGGAGCTGTCGGCGCTGATGCAAAGCTATCTGGCCCCGCTGGTTGAGGAACCGGGGACAAGACGCGCTCAGGCGGAAAACATGGTGCGCATGCTGCAAAGCAGCGCCGCCCGCCACGGCGAACTGCTTGAAGGCCTGCTGCCGCCTCTGAAAGCCTTTGAAACGCTGCTCGCCGTTCAGCAGCCTCGCGAGGAGCAGGTGAACGGGCTGTTTACGGACACTATTGATCTGTTTGCCGAGAACGCGCAGGAAAGCACTGGCCTGTTCCAGACAAAAGACAAAGCGCGTCTCGCGCACCGAGTCTGGATAAATCATTTGCGCCAGTGGAGCCGCAACGAGGCGACCGCCGTCCGTCTTGGGCTGGATCCTGAGGTGTTACAGCAAATCGCGGACGTGCTGGTCGTCACCAGCTACCGGCTGAATTTGCCTCAACAGCTTCAGCGCATTGTCGAAGCGGACAAAAGTAGCGCGGCACAGCTGCATGCCGTGATGGGCAATTTCGTTGGCTGGCTGGGTTACGACCAAACGCCCGTGGCAACACGTCCGGCAAGCCGCATCCGCAAGGGCCAGGCCATCTTCGTCACGCCGGTGGTCAGCAGCGCCGAGCCTCGTTTGACGCGTTTGGGAGAACAGCCTGTACATGCGGCCACCGCGTACGTTTACGACTGGCTGGTCGCACTCTATAGCCGCGCGATAGAGAACATTGATTACCAGCACCCGCATGATGTTCAGCCGGGTGCGCGTCAGGCTTTGCAGGCGTTATTACGCTGAAGGCTGATTAACAATGTAGCCGCCTCTCTTGCCGGGCGGCGCTGCGCTTACCCGGCCTACATTCTTCATTGTTGTAGACCCGTGCAAGCGTAGCGCCGCTGGGCGAAGTTTTTGCGCTCATCACTCCGTCATACATCCGGCTAAGGCCTGCGCCAGCGCAGACGGATTTTCCCACGACATCGAGTGCCCCGCCGCTGGGATAATTTTCACCTCAACGCCCTTTTGCTTCAGATTATCCACATCGTCATCCGGCAGAGACAGCTCGCCGAAAATCAACGTTACCGGGCAAGGGAGTGACAGGAACTGCGCTTCCCACTCGGGCTCAACGCCCGCCACCAGGCTCGATGCCCCCCGCCAGACCGCATACGGCGCATTATTCTGCAGGCACCCGGCCCACGCTGTTTTTTCTACGCTGAGCATGGCGTCATAACCCTGTTCCAGAAACTGTTGCTCGGTTTGCGCTGCAATAGTCCGGCTGAACATGCCCCCACCCGCGTGGAAATTGGGCTCTGACACCATCAGTCCCTTCACGCGCGACCCCAGCAGCCCCGCCGTTTCGATAGCGATACTGCCGCCCATGCTGTGGCCGTATAACCAGAAGGAATCCAGCTCAAGATGGTCAATCAGTTCCGCGACAACGTGGGCCTGGTCAGTGGTTTTATAGCTGTAGTGCAGAGGCTTATCGCTATAGCCGCTGCCGGGCAAGTCGATGAGAATCGCTCTGCGCGCGCCAAACAGCGGGTCACGAACGACGCGGGGATATTCGTAGGAAGAGGCGCAGCCCAGCCCGTGAATAAACACCACGGGATCGCCGGTGCCGGGCAGGTCATGCCAGCGCACGGTACAACCGGCCTGCTGCGAGTAAAAACTGTTCATAAGCACTCCTTTTTATGATGCACTGTGTATTTATACAGTCACCTCATCAGGAATGCTATGTTCATCTTTTAAAACTGGAAGCGTGCTTCAGAAAAGCGAGACCAGCAGCGCAACGGGAAAGCTCATTGGCCAGGTTGACCCCACCAGAAAAGCGCTGAGCAGGCGGATACGTTTGCGGTCTTTAGAGAGGAACCAGGTGATTAATGCGCAGATGGAAGCCATGATTGCGTAAAAAACCAACATCTTTTGATACAACGTCATTCTGTATACCAGAGCCGAAAAAATAACCGCACGCAATATGCGTCATATGTTGACACAGATCAAGTTTTTTCGTTACAGAATAACCACTTAAAAATTACGGCTAATAACAATTGAGTATCTTTCGTAACACGTGTGGCGGGCAAGGAGAACGCCTGGCCGCGCATGCGGCCAGGCTGGGAGGATTAGTGTTTGATCATGACATGCCGCACGACCGTATAATCCTCAAGCCCGTAGACCGACATATCCTTCCCGTAGCCCGATAGTTTCATGCCGCCGTGCGGCATTTCGCTCACCAGCATAAAATGGGTATTCACCCAGGTGCAGCCATATTGCAGGCGCGCGCTCAGGCGATGGGCGCGGCCGACGTCTTTGGTCCAGACCGAAGACGCCAGGCCATATTGCGAATCGTTCGCCCAGGCCAACACCTGCGCCTCATCATCAAATTCGGTGACGCTCACCACCGGGCCAAACACCTCGCGCTGCACAATGGCATCTTCCTGTTTGGCCCCCGCCAGCAGGGTTGGCTGGAAGTAGTAGCCCGCCCCCTCTTTTTTGCTGCCCCCGGTCACAACGCTGACGTGGCTCAGGGCTTTGGCCTCATCCACCGCTTTGCACACGCGGGATAAATGTGCCGCCGAACTCAGCGGCCCCAGCTCGGTTGATTCGTCCTCGGGTGCGCCCATTTTCAGGCTCGCAACCGCGGCACCCAGTTTTTCCACCAGCGCGGCGTAAATGCCCTTTTGCGCGTAGATACGACAGGCGGCGGTACAGTCCTGCCCGGCGTTGTAGAAGCCAAACGTCCTCACTCCTTCGACGACCGCATCCAGGTCGGCATCATCAAACACGATCACCGGTGCTTTACCGCCCAGCTCCATATGGGTGCGTTTAATGGAGGACGCCGTATGGCCGATGATATGTTCCCCGGTAGCAATTGAACCGGTCAGCGAGACCATACGGACTTTTTCATGACCGGTAAGCGGATCGCCGACCGTTTTGCCCCGACCAAACAGCACGTTAAGAACGCCCGCCGGGAAGATATCTTTTGCCAGCTCTGCCAGCTTAAGCGCGGTCAGGGGCGTAATCTCAGAGGGCTTAATCACCACGCAGTTCCCTGCCGCCAGCGCGGGTGCCAGTTTCCAGGCTGCCATCATCAGCGGGTAGTTCCACGGTGCAATAGAGGCAACCACGCCCACCGGGTCGCGGCGGATCATCGACGTATGGCCGTCAAGGTACTCTCCGGCGGCCAGCCCGTTAAGGCAGCGGGCGGCCCCGGCAAAGAAACGGAAAACGTCAACCACCGCCGGAATTTCATCACCCAGAGCGCAGTGCAGCGGCTTGCCGCAGTTGAGGGATTCGAGCCGGGCAAACTCCTCGCCGTGGGCTTCAATCGCATCCGCCAGCTTCAGCAGGCTCTCGGCGCGGGTTTTCGGCGTCGTTTGTCCCCACGCCACAAAAGCACGGTCGGCCGCCTGAACCGCCGCGTCGACCTGGGCCGCTGACGCCTCAGCAATCTCCAGCAGCACCTCTCCGGTGGCCGGGTTATAAACCGGCTGTTTCTCACCCTCTCCGGCAACCAGTTCACCGTTTATCAGCAGATGTTTTTGCATAGCATTTTCCTGTTGAATTCACTGTTATTTCCCGCTGCCGGCAATGTTTTCGCCGTCGCGGGTTAGCCACCAGGCTCCCAGAATGGGGATAGTTGTCACCAGCATCACCAGCAGAGCCACGACGTTGGTGACCGGCACGTCGCGCGGACGCCCGAGCTGGTTGAGCAACCACAGCGGTAACGTGCGCTCGTGTCCCGCCGTAAATGTTGTGACGATTATCTCGTCAAACGACAGGGCAAACGCCAGCATACCCCCGGCCAGCAGCGCTGAACCCAGATTGGGCAGCACCACATAGCGGAAGGTTTGCCATCCGTCGGCCCCGAGATCCATCGACGCTTCGACCAGACTCCAGGAGGTGCGCCTGAACCGTGCAATTACGTTGTTAAACACCACCACCACGCAAAAGGTGGCGTGTCCCACCACGATGGTGAAAAAGCCCGGCTCAAGGTCGATCGTTTTGAAGGCCGTCAGCAGTGCCAGGCCGGTGATGATCCCCGGTAACGCAATCGGTAACAGCAGCAGCAGAGAGATCGCATTCTTGCCAAAAAACTCGCTTCGCCACAGCGCCGCTGCAGCAAGCGTGCCAAGCACAAGGGCAATGGCGGTGGAAAGCGCGGCAATTTGAAGTGACAACGTCACGGATTCGATAATATCGCCGCGCCCCGCCGCCACGCTAAACCACTTCAGCGTTAGCCCCTGAGGCGGAAAGCTGAAAGCGGCGTCTTCGGTGTTGAAGGCGTAGGTCGCGATAATCAGCAGCGGGAAGTGCAGGAAGATGACGCCTCCCCACGCTGCCACTTTGAGGAACAGCGGTGCGCGTTCAGAGTGCATCGAATGCTCCCAGACGTTTCACGAACGCCAGATAAAGAGAAATCAGCACGATGGGAACCAGCGTGAACGCGGCGGCCATCGGCATATTGCCAATTGCACCCTGCTGCGAGTAGACCATGTTACTGATGAAGTAGCCCGGCGGCCCCACCAGCTGTGGAACGATGAAATCCCCCAGCGTCAGGGAGAAGGTGAAAATGGACCCCGCCGCAATGCCCGGAATGGCCAGCGGCAGAATGACGTAGCGAAAGGTCTGGCGCGGGCGGGCGCCGAGGTCGGCCGAGGCCTGCAGCAGCGAGGCCGGCAGGCGTTCCAGCGCCGCCTGGACAGGCAGGATCATAAACGGCAGCCAGATGTAAACGAAGACCAGAAACCGTCCCAGCCCGGAGGTGGATAAGGTGTTGCCGCCAATCGCCGGGAGCGTAAGGAGTGAGGTCAGAATCGGCTCCAGCCCGAGATGGCTGAGAAACCATTGCGCCACGCCGTCCTTCGCCAGCAGCAGCGTCCAGGCGTAGGCTTTGACGATGTAGCTCGCCCACATCGGCAGCATGACAGCGATATAGAAAAACGCTTTCCACTTGCCGCGGGTGTATCGCGCCATGTACCAGGCCATCGGGAATGCGAGAATGGCGCTGGCTATGGTCACCGCAATCGCCATCGTTAAGGTTCGCAGGATGATGTCATAGTTTGCCGGGTTGAAGAGCGCCTGAATGTTCGCCAGGGTCAGGTCCGGCGTGACCGCCATGGTGAAATCGTCAAAGGTGTAGAAACCTTGCCACAGCAGGGTCAGAAGCGATCCTAAATAGACGATGCCAAACCACATGAGCGGCGCGAGCAGAAGCAGGAACAGGCCGAGCGACGGTTTCCGCCAGAACAGCGCCGTCATTCGGCTGAAGCGGCCGTGCGAGGCGGGAGGATGCGCGACACTCATAGACATTTCACCTCTCCTCATGCAGGCGAATCATCGCCTCGCGTGACCACGACGCCATCACCGCCTGCCCCGGCGCAATGCCGCTCAGCGGCGAGGTTTCACTGAGATTGGCCTGGCTCACCAGCAGTTTGGCGCCATCGGCAAGCTTCAGCTCCAGCCGCGTGGCCGCCCCCTGGTACTGAACGGCCTGCACGATGCCCTGAACCTGAACGTCTCCGCCCTCGTTAAGACGGATATGTTCCGGACGCAGGGAATAGCTGCCTTCCATGCCGCAAATTTTGTGCGCTAGTCCTGCATCAAAGACGTTGGAAGTGCCCACAAAACTCGCGACAAACGGCGTGCGCGGACGCATGTAGAGATCGCGCGGGGTGTCCACCTGCTCGATCCGCCCGTTATTAAACACCGCCACCCGGTCTGACATTGAAAGGGCTTCACCCTGATCGTGGGTGACAAAAATGAAGGTAATACCGAGTTCCTGCTGAAGTTTCTTCAGCTCGAACTGCATCTGTTCACGCAGTTTGAGATCGAGCGCACCTAAGGGCTCGTCCAGCAGCAGGACGCGCGGCTCATTGACCAGCGCGCGGGCGATGGCGACACGCTGCCGCTGGCCGCCGGAAAGTTGCGAAGGTTTACGGGCAACGGCAAAACTCAGGCCCACTTTTTCCAGGGCATCACGGGCCTGCGCATGGCGTTTTTTCTTGTCGATGCCTTTGACCATCAGCCCGTAGGCGACATTGTCGAGGATCGACATATGCGGGAACAGCGCATAATCCTGAAACACGGTGTTCAAGTCCCGCTCCCAGGGGGGCAGTTCGCTCGCTTCTTTACCGAAGATAGAAATCGTCCCGCCTGACAGCTGTTCAAAACCCGCTACCAGACGCAGGCAGGTGGTTTTGCCGGAGCCCGAAGGCCCCAGCATGGAGAAAAACTCTCCGTCGCGGATCGCAATGGTGACCCCATCCACCGCCCGGACGTCGCCGTACAGACGGGAAACATTGTTAAACTCGACTGCGTACGTCATGTTCTGCTCCCGGGCAATTAACGACCGCCCATGATGGCGATGTAATCCTGCGTCCAGCGGCTGTAAGGGACAAATTTGCCGCCTTCTGCGATGGGGGTTTTCCAGAACATGATTTTGTCGAACTCGTTATATCCGTTTGTTTCACAGCCTTTATCGCCCAGCAGCGTGCTGGCTTTACACCCTTCCGGCACCACGGGCAGGGAGCCAAACCACGCTGCCAGATCGCCCTGAACTTTCGGCGTCAGCGACCAGTTCATCCACTTGTAGGCGCACATCGGGTGTTTTGCCTGAGCGTGCAGCATGGTGGTATCCGCCCAGCCGGTCACCCCCTCTTTCGGAAAGACGGTTGCAATAGGCTGGTTCTCAGCCTTCAGGGCATTCGCCTGATACGGCCAGGCGCTGGAGGCCACGACGCCTTCGTTTTTGAAGTCGCTCATCTGGACGGTGGTGTCGTGCCAGTAGCGGTGAATCAGAGCATGCTGGTCGCGAAGCACCTTAAGCACGGCGGCATACTGTGCTTCGGTGAGCTGGTACGGGTCTTTAATACCCAGCTGCGGCTGCGTGGCTTTGACGAACAGCGCGGCATCCGCGATGTAAATCGGGCCGTCATACGCCTGCACGCGTCCCTGATTGGTTTTCCCGTCCGGCAGATCCTGTTTGGTAAAGACCACGCTCCAGCTGTCCGGCGGCGTCGGGAAGGTTTTGGTGTTGTACATCAGCAGGTTTGGCCCCCACTGGTACGGCGTGCCGTAGACTTTCCCGCCGACGTTAAACCATTCCCCTTTCACAATCCGTTCGTCGAGGGTTTTCCAGTTGGGGATAAGATCGGGGTTAATCGGCTGGACGCGTTTGCCCATGATCAGGCGCAGGGAAGCGTCACCTGATGCGGTGACCAGGTCATATCCCCCTTTCGCCATCAGGCTGACCATTTCATCCGACGTGGCCGCCGTTTTGACGTTCACCGCACACCCGGTCTCTTTTTCAAACTGGGTGACCCAGTCGTAGTTTTTATCCGTCTGTCCGCGTTCGATGTATCCCGGCCAGGCGATAATATCCAGTCGACCTTCCCCGTCGCCGATGGCCTTTGGTGGTTCTGCGGCTTGCGCTGTCATGATAGTCATGCCGAGCGCGCACAGGCTGCTGCGGGCAAATTTTTTGCTCATAAGGGTTACTCCTGTCGCAATGAAATTTAGCGGCAGCCGTGCCGTAAAAATATCTCCCTTATTAAACGTAGACCGCGCGAATGCGCCGCACCGTTCGGCTTAAGGAAATTTCATCAAGGTGTGACCGAGGGCGCATTCCCCGTTAACTGGATTATAGACAAGGAGTTAGCCGCGAGAGACGGTATGCAGATTTCCTATGACAGGGCACCGCGAAATATTAACAGTGCCGTCATCAGGATAAGAAATGAATATTTAAAAAACGAAAAAAGGATTATTCAAGCATCGTGCTAATTAATTTGCCTAACTGAATGACCGCCTGCTCTTCTCGCTCTCCCCAGGCCCACGACGTATTAAAACGGAAGAACGGCGTCCATGCGTCAGAAGTGGAAAACATCTTTCCGGGGGCAATGCTGATGTGATGCGTTAGGGCTTTTTCGCTCAGCAGCCCCGCGTCCAGATCCGCCGGAAGCTCCAGCCATAAAAAGTAACCGCTGTCGTTATGATGGATTTTGACGCCGGCAGGCATATGGCGCAAAAGGGACTGCCAGGCCTGCTGCTTTCGCTCGGCGAGCGTACGCCGCAGGCGGCGCAGATGGGCGTCGTAGCGTTTCGTCGCCAGGTAATCAACCAGCGCCAGCTGCACAGGTGAGCTTGTGGAGAGCGTGCTCATCAGCTGCAGCTGCTGAATACGTCGCGCGTGTTTTCCTGCCGCAACCCAGCCGATGCGAAAACCGGCCACCAGACATTTTGAAAAGGACGAGCAGTGCAGCGTCATATCCTGACGATCCCATGCTTTCGCCGGAAGCGGTTTTTCGCGACCAAAATAGAGCTCGCTGTAGACGTCGTCTTCAATCAGAGGAACGTTGTGCTGCGTTAACAGGGCGACAAGCTGCGCTTTTTTCTCCGCGCTCAGCGTGAAGCCAAGCGGGTTCTGACTGTTGGTCATTATCCAGCAGGCTTTAACCGGATACTCCTTCAGCGCCTGTTCAAGGGCATTCAGGTCAATCCCTTCGCGGACGTCCGTCGCAATCGACAACGCTTTAAGCTTCAGGCGTTCCAGGGCCTGCAGCGCGCCGTAAAAACAGGGGTTTTCGACTATCACCCAGTCGCCCGGCTCGGTCACCGCCTGCAGGCTGAGATTGAGCGCTTCAAGGGCGCCTGCGGTGATCACAATCTCTTCCGGGGAGATGTTCATCCCCTGCTGCGCGTAGCGGCGGGCAATGGCGTGGCGGAGATCGACGTTACCCGGCGGCAGGTTCTCAATCACGCTCATCGCCGTCGCGGTTTTGCTGACGTTCGCCAGCGAGCGGTTGAGCTGCTGCAGCGGGAAAAGCCGTGGGTCGGGAAAAGCGGAGGCAAAAGGGACAACGGACGGGTCGCGGCTGGCCTGTAAGACGTCGAAGATGTAGGTATTAATATCCACCACTTCGTCACGCATCACCTGGGCAGGTGGAGCAGGCTGATGTGCGGTCGGGCGCGAGGCAACGTAATAGCCCGACTGCGGTCTGGCGACAATGCGCCCCTGACTTTCCAGCATCTGATACGCGTGGCCAACGGTCATAAAACTCATGCCGCTGCTCGCCACCTGCTCTCGCAGAGAAGGCAGCTTATCGCCCGGCAGCCATACGCCAAGCTCTATCTGCGAGATAATTTGTTGCGCCAGACGCTGGTATTTTTTCATCAGATTCTCCTTGTGACTGACAGTGTATATCAGCAGGAGAAAAAGAGAAGATTTAGCTAACTGTTATAGTTCGGGAAATGAATTACTTACGGTACTCGGTAACGTGGCTTTGCGCCTGACGCGCAGCGGCCAGGTGATCGAGCGTTATCATCGACGATTTGCAAAAGATGCATTTCGCGCCGAGTGGGTTTTTCTCAGACACATCAAAGACTGAGGTACGGTACTGCGAGCCATGACAGCATGGGCAGCGGAAATGGATATAAGAAGTCATAGGATTCTCCTGTAAACGTAAAAACGTAAATTACTAATGGGCCGATTGGGCATAATGGTTTTAAACAAAACGAATCGGAATGTAGATAAAGACCCAAGAGAGGCTGCGGAGAGGCACAACGTGATGAGAACTGCTTTATAAAACTACGTCAGATATTTATTTGGACTCAAAACCAGAAGACCATTAACGCACGGCGCTGACGACAAAGCAAGCAGTTTTATGCGTAAAATTCATAAAAACAGTATTTTTATTCCTCATCCGAGAAGTATATCAGATGGCTAAAGCATGAGTATTATGCCAACTGTTATGGTTAAAAATCACTTTTCTGAGTCTGATAGTCAGATCTTCGCCCCTATACCATAACAGCACACCGTTTGACATTGAGGCTGTGCATGTTTGGTTTAGATGCGTTTCACCTTGCACGGATACAGTTTGCCTTTACCGTATCCTTTCACATTATTTTCCCGGCCATTACCATCGGTCTTGCAAGCTATCTTGCCGTGCTCGAAGGGTTGTGGCTGAAAACAAAAAATCCGGTCTGGCGCTCGCTGTACCATTTCTGGTCGAAGATTTTTGCCGTCAACTTTGGCATGGGCGTGGTGTCCGGGCTGGTGATGGCCTACCAGTTTGGCACCAACTGGAGCGGCTTTTCGCAATTTGCGGGCAGTATTACCGGCCCGCTTCTGACCTATGAAGTGCTTACCGCCTTCTTCCTCGAAGCCGGGTTCCTCGGCGTAATGCTGTTCGGCTGGAACAAGGTCGGACCGGGTTTGCATTTTTTCTCCACCTGCATGGTGGCGCTGGGGACCATTATCTCTACCTTCTGGATCCTCTCTTCAAACAGCTGGATGCAGACCCCGCAGGGCTATGAGATCGTCAACGGTCAGGTGGTGCCGGTGGACTGGTTCGCGGTGGTGTTTAATCCCTCCTTCCCTTACCGCCTGCTGCATATGTCGATAGCCGCGTTCCTGAGCAGCGCCCTGTTTGTGGGCGCCTCCGCGGCATGGCATCTGCTGCGCGGGAATAATACCCCCGCCATCCGGGCGATGTTTTCGATGGCGCTGTGGATGACGCTGATCGTCGCCCCCATCCAGGCCATGGTTGGCGATATGCACGGGTTGAACACCTTAAAGCACCAGCCCGCCAAGATAGCCGCGATTGAAGGACACTGGGAAAATCCGCCGGGTGAGCCTACCCCGCTGCTGCTGTTTGGCTGGCCGGATATGGAGCAGGAGCGCACCCGCTTTGGGCTGGAGATCCCGGCGCTGGGGAGTCTCATCCTGACGCACAGTCTGGATAAACAGGTTCCGGCGCTGAAAGAGTTTCCAAAGGAAGAACGCCCGAATTCCACCATCGTCTTCTGGTCGTTCCGCATTATGGCGGGTCTGGGCATGCTGATGCTGCTTCTCGGGGTAACGGCACTCTGGCTTCGCTATAAAAATCGCGTTTATTCGTCGCGCCCCTTCCTGTGGTTTGCGCTGTTGATGGGGCCATCGGGGCTGATTGCCATTCTGGCCGGATGGATCACCACTGAAGTGGGCCGCCAGCCGTGGGTGGTCTATGGGCTCCAGCGAACGAAGGATGCGGTTTCTGCCCACGGAGACCTGCACATGAGCGTGAGCCTGCTGGCCTTCTTCGTCGTCTATACCTCGGTATTCGGCGTGGGTTACAGCTATATGGTGCGCCTCATCCGAAAAGGCCCGCAGCCGCATGAATCTTTCGCCACCGAGTCCGACGGACGTCCGGCGCGCCCGCTTTCTGCCGTCACAACTGAACATAAGGAGCAGCCATAATGGGTATTGATCTTTCCATTATCTGGTTTGTGATCATCGTTTTCGCCACGCTGATGTATATCGTCATGGACGGTTTTGATCTGGGGATTGGCATTCTGTTCCCGGCAACGTAGAACGCCGACGATCGCGACGTAATGGTCAACAGCGTCGCGCCGGTCTGGGACGGAAATGAAACCTGGCTGGTGCTTGGCGGCGCTGCGCTGTTCGGCGCATTCCCACTTGCCTACGCGGTGATCGTGGATGCCCTCACCATTCCGCTGACGTTAATGCTGATCGGACTTATTTTCCGCGGGGTGGCATTTGAATTTCGTTTTAAGGCCACCCCGGCGCACCGTCCTTTCTGGGATAAGGCGTTTATAGGCGGTTCCATTCTGGCGACGTTTACTCAGGGCGTGACGGTGGGCGCCGTCATTAACGGCTTTACCGTCACCGGCCGGGCCTATACCGGCGGCCCCTTTGACTGGTTTACCGCGTTTAACCTGTTTTGCGGCGCCGGGCTGGTGGTGGCCTATGCGCTGTTAGGCTCGACCTGGCTGGTGATGAAAAGCGAAAACGCGCTGCAGCAGCGGATGCGCGAGGTATCGAAAACGCTGTTAATCGTGCTGCTGGCGTTTATTGCCGCCATTAGCCTCTGGACGCCGCTGGCACAATCGGCCATCGCCGCGCGCTGGTTTACGCTGCCGAATCTGTTTTATCTGCTGCCGGTTCCTGCTCTGGTGGTGATTTTTAGCCTGTACCAGTGGCGCTGCCTGAATAATCCCGCCAGCCATAGCCGTCCGTTTATTCTGACATTGGGGCTGGTATTCCTCGGCTTTAGCGGGCTTGGGATCAGCATCTGGCCGCATATTATTCCACCGTCGATCACCCTGTGGCAGGCCGCCGCACCGGCGCAAAGCCAGGGCTTTATGCTGGTCGGCGCGCTGTTGATCATTCCCGTTATTCTGGTCTACACCTTCTGGAGTTATTACGTATTTCGCGGCAAAGTTCAGCATGGGGAGGGTTATCACTGATGCAACAACCGGTCTGGAAAAGATTACTGTGGCTGGCCATTATCTGGGGCGGCAGCGTACTGGCGTTGGCTGCTGTCAGCATGCTCTTCCGTATGCTGATGACGGCTGCCGGGTTTAAATCGCATTAACATCATTCCGGGCAACCGCTGCGTTGCCCTGTTCCCCCGCACTTTCAGATAAACCCCATTAACGCGCGACAGCGTATCGTTACACTGGAAAAAGATTCACAGTGTTTATAGTTTGAGAAGAAAAATGAAAAAGCTCATCGCGTTAAGTGTTATCAGTCTTGTTCTTACCGGCTGCGTTAACCCGGGTAAAGCCTCCGTTCAGCCGGAGCAACTTCAGAATCACCGCTTCGTGCTGGAAAACGTGAACGGTAAGGCCGTGAAGACCTCGACAACGCAACCTGAGCTCAGTTTTAGCGCGCTGCCAGACATCAGCCTGGTGAATAACATCAGCGTTTCCGGCCAGATGTGTAACCGCTTCAACGGACAGGGGAAATTGTCCGAAGGCGAGCTTAAGGTTAAAACGCTGGCCATGACGCGCAAGCTCTGTACTGAACAGCAGCTGAATGAGCTGGATCAGGCCATCGGCGACATGCTGCGCAAAGGGGCGCAGGTCGACCTGACTGAAGACCAGTTAACGCTGGCGACAGCCGATAAAACGCTGATGTTTAAGCGTGTAGAATAATCAGTAGTTACCGCAGCTTCCAACGGCAAGCGACTGTTCGCTACAGCGTTTGCCGTTTGGCAAGGCGCACATCCCAATAGCAGAACCATCAAGCTGGCGAGCGACAGACAGCGAACCGCCAATCATTGCGCAGTTAGCCTGACCAGAGCTGGACATCGCCGCTTTCATTCCCGGCGCCACGTGGGCTGCCGTTGCCTGCTGAACGGGTTCACTGCTACATGCCGACAACAATAATGCGGCACACCCTACCAAAAACGCTGAGCGCATGCTTTCTCCCCCATAAATGATGCGAAACCTATGCATAATAGGCATCACAGCCCATGTCGTCGAGAGCGAAAGTGCGTATTTATGCGCTCCGGAAACAATTTCTCGCAATTTTTTCGCCAAAAGTTTGATCTACTCATTGATGGCGAGAATACCAAGGACACAAAAGCGAAAATCGTAAAATCCCCCGTTTGCTAGAATACACAGATAATATTCAGGGTTTGTTGCCGTAATACAGACCCCTATTTTTTGCGCAATGTAAGGGTGTTGTCCTATGCAAACTATTGACGGTAATGGTGCAGTTGCCTCAGTCGCGTTTCGCACCAGTGAAGTTATCGCCATCTACCCGATTACGCCAAGTTCTACCATGGCCGAGCAGGCGGATGCATGGGCTGGTAACGGGTTAAAAAACGTCTGGGGCGATGTCCCGAGAGTGGTTGAAATGCAGTCAGAAGCCGGTGCGATTGCCACTGTGCACGGCGCGCTGCAAACCGGCGCGCTTTCCACGTCGTTTACCTCATCTCAGGGATTGCTGTTAATGATCCCTACTCTGTACAAACTCGCTGGTCAACTGACCCCCTTCGTTCTTCACGTTGCGGCGCGTACCGTTGCCACTCACGCGCTCTCTATCTTTGGCGATCACTCTGACGTGATGGCGGTACGCCAGACCGGCTGCGCGATGCTGTGCGCCAGCAGCGTTCAGGAAGCCCAGGACTTTGCCTTAATTTCACATATCGCCACGCTTAAAAGCCGCGTGCCGTTTATTCACTTCTTTGATGGTTTCCGAACCTCTCACGAAATTAACAAAATCGTCCCGCTGGCTGACGAGACAATCCTGAATCTGCTCCCGCAGGCGGACATTGACGCGCATCGTGCCCGGGCCCTTAATCCGGAACACCCGGTTATTCGTGGCACATCGGCAAACCCGGATACCTATTTCCAGTCCCGCGAGGCCACGAACCCGTGGTACAACGCGGTTTACGACCATGTTGAACAGGCTATGAATGACTTTGCCGCCGCGACCGGTCGGGAATATAAACCTTTTGAGTACTACGGCCATCCGCAGGCGGAACGGGTCATTGTGCTGATGGGGTCGGCCATTGGCACCTGCGAGGAAGTTGTTGATGAACTGCTGACGCGCGGCGAAAAAGTTGGCGTGCTTAAGGTGCGGCTCTATCGCCCGTTCTCGGCCAAACATCTGCTTTCGGCTCTGCCTGAAAGCGCGCGCGCTGTGGCGGTGCTCGACCGTACCAAGGAGCCGGGCGCGCAGGCAGAACCGCTGTATCTGGATGTGATGACGGCCCTGGCAGAAGCCTTTAATCAGGGCGAACGTGAAACGCTGCCGCGCGTGATCGGAGGTCGCTATGGGTTATCGTCCAAGGAATTTGGGCCGGACTGCGTGCTGGCGGTATTCAACGAACTCAGCGAAGCGAAGCCCAAGCCGCGCTTTACCGTCGGTATTTATGATGATGTGACGAATCTGTCCCTGTCGTTGCCGGAAAATACTCTGCCCTCGACCGCCAAACTTGAGGCGCTGTTCTATGGTCTGGGCAGCGACGGCAGCGTCTCCGCGACAAAAAACAACATCAAAATCATCGGCAACTCAACGCCATGCTACGCCCAGGGATACTTCGTCTACGACTCCAAAAAAGCAGGCGGCCTGACCGTTTCCCACCTGCGCGTGAGCGAACAGCCCATTCGCTCCGCGTATCTTATTTCTCAGGCTGATTTTGTTGGCTGTCACCAGCTGCAGTTTATCGATAAATACCAGATGGCCGAGCGCCTGAAGCCCGGCGGTATTTTCCTCCTGAATACGCCGTACAGCGCGGATGAGGTCTGGTCTCGCCTGCCGCAGGAAGTGCAGGCGGTGCTGAACCAGAAAAAAGCCCGTTTATTTGTGGTGAATGCGGCAAAAATTGCCCGCGAATGTGGCCTGGCCGCGCGCATCAATACCGTTATGCAGATGGCCTTCTTCCATCTGACCAATATTCTGCCGGGCGACAGCGCGCTGGCGGAACTGCAGGGCGCGATTGCCAAAAGCTACAGCAGCAAAGGACAGGAATTAGTCGAGCGTAACTGGCAGGCGCTGGCGCTGGCGCGCGAGTCGCTGTATGAGGTACCGCTGCAGCCGGTCAATGCCGAAAGCCCGAACCGCCCTCCGGTGGTGTCCGATGCGGCGCCTGATTTCGTTAAGACCGTGACGGCGGCGATGCTGGCCGGTCTGGGTGATGCCTTGCCCGTCTCTGCGCTGCCGCCGGATGGCACCTGGCCGATGGGCACCACGCGCTGGGAAAAACGTAACATCGCCGAAGCGATCCCTATCTGGAAAGAAGAACTGTGTACCCAGTGCAACCACTGCGTAGCGGCATGCCCGCACTCGGCCATTCGTGCCAAAGTGGTTTCACCGGAAGAAATGGAATCCGCCCCAGCCAGCCTGCATTCACTGGATGTGAAATCCCGCGATATGCGCGGTCAGAAATACGTTCTGCAGGTCGCGCCGGAAGATTGCACCGGCTGTAACCTTTGCGTCGAGGTCTGTCCGGCGAAAGACAGGCAGGACCCGGAGATCAAAGCCATCAATATGATGTCGCGTCTGGAGCACGTTGAAGAGGAGAAAATTAATTACGACTTCTTCCTGAATCTGCCGGAAATCGATCGCAGCAAACTGGAACGTATTGATATTCGCACTTCGCAGCTGATCACGCCGCTGTTTGAATACTCCGGCGCCTGTTCAGGCTGCGGTGAAACGCCGTATATCAAGCTGCTTACCCAGCTGTACGGTGACAGGATGCTGATTGCCAACGCAACCGGCTGTTCGTCTATTTATGGCGGTAACCTGCCCTCCACGCCCTACACCACCGATGCCAACGGTCGCGGTCCGGCATGGGCAAACTCGCTGTTCGAGGACAACGCCGAATTTGGTCTGGGCTTCCGCCTGACCGTTGATCAGCACCGCGCACGCGTGATGCGCCTGCTGGAGCAGTTTGCCGGGCAGCTTCCTGCCGGGCTCAATGACGCGCTTCATGCGGATGCAACGCCAGAAGAACGTCGTGAGCAAGTTGCCGAGCTGCGTCAGGCGCTTCAGGGCGTGGCGGGAGCTGAGCAGCTGCTGACCGACGCGGACGCGCTGGTCGAAAAATCGATCTGGCTGATTGGCGGTGACGGCTGGGCTTACGACATCGGCTTTGGCGGGCTGGATCACGTGCTGAGCCTGACCGAAAACGTCAATATCCTGGTTCTGGATACGCAGTGTTATTCCAACACCGGTGGTCAGGCGTCGAAAGCGACACCGTTAGGCGCTGTGACGAAATTCGGCGAACACGGCAAACGCAAGGCGCGCAAAGATCTCGGTGTAAGCATGATGATGTACGGTCACGTTTACGTCGCGCAAATTTCGCTGGGTGCCCAGCTTAACCAGACGGTAAAAGCGATTCAGGAAGCGGAAGCGTATCCTGGCCCATCGCTGATCGTTGCATACAGCCCTTGCGAAGAGCATGGCTACGATCTGGCGCTCAGCCACGACCAGATGCGTCAGCTGACCGCGACGGGCTTCTGGCCGCTGTACCGGTTCGACCCGCGTCGTGCTGATGAGGGTAAATTACCGCTGGCACTGGATTCGCGTCCGCCGTCAGATGCCCTGGCCGAGACCTTAATGCAGGAACAGCGCTTCCGTCGCCTTAACGCGCAGCAGCCGGAAGTGGCCGAACAGCTCTGGAAAGATGCCGCGGCCGATCTGCAAAAACGTTATGACTTCCTGGCGCAAATGGCGGGTAAAGCCGAAAAACCGACCAGCGACTAGTACCTCTGCCCGGCTTGTCCGGGCATATTTTTGCCATAAAAAAGCCCGGCGCATTCACACCGGGCGAATCCAGATAATCAATGAATATCTATTTTGTTTGCTTAATAGCATTCGTGTTAATTATGATTCAATCATCTTAAAAGCATATAAATGCATATAACACCATCAAGAAAACAGTAATTAACAACCAATTAATAATTGCTATTTAATGTACTCACTTTTAAATCATTCACCCGACCAATGATCATTTCCGCTGATTTATTCGGTTTAGATTTAACTTATTTCGTAACAATTATATTTTATTACTCTCCTACAGGGGTGATTTAGCATGAGACAACTTTCTCATTCTGAAAGTTCAACAGGTAATTAAATAAAAACAACTGCAAAGGAATATCACAATGCAAAGAAAAGTACTGGCCCTGATGATTCCGGCTCTGTTAATGGCTGGCGCAACTCATGCAGCAGAGATTTATAATAAAGACGGTAACAAATTAGATCTGTATGGAAAAGTAGATGGTCTGCACTATTTCTCCGACGATAAAGGTGCTGACGGCGATCAAACCTACCTGCGTCTGGGCTTCAAAGGCGAAACCCAGATCAACGACATGATGACCGGCTACGCGCAGTGGGAATACAACATTCAGGCTAATAATACGGAAGGGTCTGATAATCAGTCCTGGACGCGTCTGGCCTTCGCTGGTGTAAAGGTGGGTGACTACGGCTCCTTCGATTATGGTCGTAACTACGGCGTGCTGTACGACGTAGAAGGCTGGACCGATATGCTGCCTGAGTTCGGCGGAGACTCCTACTCTAAAGCCGACAACTTTATGACCAGCCGCGCCAACGGTGTGGCAACCTACCGTAACACCGACTTCTACGGTCTGGTGCAGGGCCTGAACTTTGCGCTGCAGTATCAGGGCAAAAATGAAGATGCCAGCAACAACCAGGAAGGCACCAACAACGGCCGCGACACGCGTCACGAGAACGGCGACGGCTTCGGTATTTCTACCACCTATGACTTCGGCATGGGCATTACTGCAGGTGCGGCGTACACCTCTTCAGATCGCACCAACGAGCAGGTCATGAATACCACTGCGGGCGGTGACAAAGCGGATGCGTGGACTGCGGGTCTGAAATATGACGCCAATAACATCTATCTGGCGGCAATGTACTCTGAAACCCGTAATATGACACCGTATGGTGATAAAACCAATTCCGTAGCGAATAAAACCCAGAACTTTGAAGTGACCGCCCAGTACCAGTTCGACTTTGGCCTGCGTCCGTCCCTTTCCTACCTGCAGTCGAAAGGTAAGGACCTGGGCAACGGTCAGGGCGATCGGGATCTGGTTAAATACGCTGACGTAGGCGCGACCTACTACTTCAATAAAAACATGTCCACCTACGTTGATTACAAAATTAACCTGCTGGATGAAGATGACAGCTTCTACAAAAACAACGGCATCGGCACGGATGACGTCGTAGCGTTAGGTCTGGTTTACCAGTTCTGATTGTCAGAGCCCGCATCATGGTGCGGGCTCGCTTGTTTTTGAAGTAAGTCACAAAAGATAGTTTCAGAAAGGGATTGGTTGAGGGAAAGTTGAAAGAAAGCTGGTTAGACTACGGAGATAGCCCTTTTGTCATTAAGGATAACAGCGTTGTTTGGTCGTGTATCTCTTGCCGTCCTTACCCTTTTAGCATTGGTGTGGATGGCGTTAATTTTTGATTTTGGTGATATTGTCGGGCATCTCGGCGCGCTGTTAAACCATCTGGATGGCAGTTGACCGTTTACCAGGAAACAAAAAGCCACCAGCAGTGCCGGTGGCGGATATACGCATAGGTCGCGTTATTTTTTCACAGGTTGAGGCTTTTTATCGCCTGATTCAGGGGCCTCACGCGGATCGTCTTTTTCAACACAAAGCATAGTTTCTCCTGTATCAGATAACCATTCTCCACTATAGCCAGGCTGATTAAAGAGTGGCCAGGCGGCAATCATGCCTGCTGTTCACCTTTCTCGCGAAAAGTGAGATAGCCAAATACGCCACTTTCTCCATCCATGGGATGGTTAACCCCGTCCATCACCTTCACCTCTGGAAAATCAAATGGTGAAACGTTTTCAAAACAGGCGACATTCACGCCATATTCGTTTGGGTTAGAACGCCGCTGATCGAACGTGTAGATCCCGCACACCGAGCAGAAGAAATGCCGTGCCGTTCCCGTGTTAAAGCGGTACTCGGTGAGCTTATCCTCACCTTTGGTCACCGTAATCCCCGACAGCGGCGCAGAAACGACGACAGCGCCTCGCATTCGACAAAAGGAACAGCTGCAGCGCCGCGCGGTGTTGAGGCCATCAGTAAGTTCAACGGTGAATGCCACCGCACCGCAGTGGCACTTCGCATTTCGTCTTTCAGCCATGGGCTATACCCCTTTTCTCACGAGCTCGGCCGCTTTAACGAAAACCTCGTCTTCTACACCATCGCCTTTTTGCCTGCCGAGTCTGACCAGTTCATCCACTATACTGTTGCGATGGATCGGTTTTTGCGCTGAAACCAGCCCAATAACGGCGGCCCCAATCGCCAGCCCCACTAATCCGGTTTGTTCATCTTTGTTTTTCATATTCATGCTCCTGGTACAACAAACAAGGGTAGCAGGAATATGGTAAAACGGAATGCCAGACACATGATTCGTGAATAATATTTAAACAGTTCAAACAGGTACGACTTCTAAAATCGACAGATACGAACGGGTGTCTATTATTTTGTTTAGCTTCAGACGAGTCTTTTCAAACAAGGTCTGATACTCAGACTCTGTTCTTGCCCGTCCTCCATCAAAGCTTGTTAACAAAAGAAGGTCAATTTCAAATCGTCCCTGTTCATTATTTTCTTTTTTAATAAGTGGTTCAAAAATTAATATCCTGGAGTTTTCTTTCATAGCATTTCTGCAGCATTGAAGTATCTGAATGGCCTTTTCATCAGGCCAGTCCATTAAAATGTATTTGAGTAGATAAATGTCTGCTACAGGACAGGCTTCAAAAAAACTGCCCTCAACGGTCTCCCATCGGCGATGATCATTCAACAGATACAGTCGATTCCGCTCAAGCACGTCTGTTTGATCGAAAAGGATCCCCGTCAGAGTCGGGTTTCGACGTAAAACGGCCAGCAATAAATTACCCAGCCCACCGGCGATATCGGCAACGACAGCGTTTTGAGGGAATGAATAGCTATCTGCGATGACTTCATTCTCTACGGATGACATAGAGGCCATACCGGCATGAAAAATGTTGCTGTCAGCCCCACTATCGTCATGCTGCCAGTACTCGTAAAAAGGCTTACCAAACAATTCATTAAAGACAGGTTTGCCTTGCAATATCTCATCCATTTTTGCCGCTGGCTGCCAGAATGTCTGGTCTGTCAGCATGAGCACTGCTGCACGCAAGGAAAATTCATGCTCAGAACAGAGGAATTGTGCTGATTGGCTAAGGCTGTATTCGGCGTCAGATAATTCGTTGAAAACCCCACGAGAGGACAATAAGCGCATGATTCGATGAAGATAGTCAACGTCGACATTCAACTCCTTCGCCAGTTGATTCACGGATTTTTTTCCATCAACCAGACGATCTGCGACCCCTAATACCGCGACAGCCCGAAGTGCTGCCTGCCAGACAAAACCCATACTTTGCTCTAACAAACACATTCCTTCTTTACGGCTTAGTAAATCCAGACTATTACGTTGTGACATTTTCTGCTCCTTACCAATAAAGATGTGTTGAACAACTAAAAAGTTGCTAACAAGCCTAAGTCTGGCAGTGAGCTTTATCCATAATCTCAGCAAGGTTTAGTTATGCTGTTTCGTATTGGTTTGCATACAGTACATTTAAACACGTAAAAAAACAGGGCCACTTACTCTTCATTTTGATTAGTAATGCGTAGAAACTATTACTTTGTAAATGATTATCTTACACCCAAAAAAAGCCTGTAACAAAACAGGCATTCTCTATTTAGAATCTCGGCGTCAGCCCATACTTTGGCGTTTTGATATTTGCAGCCCAAACCTTGATATTGTTTTGCAACAGAATAGTGAAATCTGATTTTAAATGCGTCACCATACCATTGACGCTGTCCGCATCAACCACAGAAAAATGTTCAATTCTATTTTGCCCTACCTCAACACAATAATATTTTGCGGGCAGCTCCTTACCATTCACATTTAGCGGCTGGTTGTTTTCACCACAACGGCCTTCAGTAATAAATGACACCAGCAAGTTAGCGGATTTCTTCCCTGGCTGAGAAACACTCACCATGACCGGGAAACCTTCCGATGTCTGTGTCATATCATAAAGGACGGCATTTTTTATATACCAGGTATTATATTCCCGCTCCTGAAAAGCAGACCAGGAAGGCGTAGAAAAGACCACCAGCACAACCAGTATAAGAGATTCTATTTTCATGGGATGTTGTCGTCCGTGTTGTTGCACGTATTATTCAGATTGTGCAAAAAACAGCAACCCCTTAAGAAAAGGCCTACTACTATTGGCAGTAACGGAGGGATTAATACAAAGAAGAATAAGAAGATAAATGGTAAACCACCGCCATCATGGCGATGCTGACCACGACGCTGATGAAAAAGTACTTTTTGAAAGGCTGCTTTTGGGTTTTATGGCGAAAGAGCTGTTGCCCCACAATGGCACCAGGCCAGCCACCTGTTACGCCAAATACCAGCAAAGTAGCTTCCGGCACCCTGCGCATCCCCTCCCGCGCCGCCATTTTATCGGCGCCATACAGGACTATTGTCAGCAGATTGATCAGCAGAAACCACGTGACCAGCGGATTGGTAGTAAGCAGGCTGCCGATCGCAGCGGTCATCAGAAGTAAGTAACAAAAGCGATTAAAGGACATAGCACGAGCCACTGGGGATTTAGCGGTTTTGGATGAAGCATTGTACGCTAAATCACGGAAATCTCAGAGTGTGACGTTTATTCTAAAAACATACTGAGACTCTGGCCATTACTGGTTGATATTCATACTGCGGTAATACGTAACTATTATTTCATTATGCTTTGGACGCTAGCATTTTTTTCTTAAAAAATTAACCTGAAACGCCTTACTTCGAAAACACAGCGCCAGAGTATTATTTTAACAAAAAAATAATTTTCACATCCATTAACCTGACGAGCATACGACAACATTGATTAGAATCATATTAAAGCTTAGGCTACTAATGTTTCTGATCAATCATTCCTTTTAGAACATTCAAAATAATGTTGAAAACAATTAATTTGACCCCCAGGTCAATAGACAACAAAATACGACTGCGGTTAAAACAATAATTGTCTGCATTTTTGGGGGATGATGTCCCCCCTTTTTTAATTCCCTCAGAAACAACCGAATAAAGATTATTCAACTCTTACTTTAACTTTGGGCTTCGATAAGAGAACTTTGATCAGCTCCTTGAAAGGAAGAGGTTTGTAGAAGTAGAACCCCTGTAAAAAACGGATATGATTGCTTGTGAGGTAATCAAGTTGCTCTTCTGTTTCAACGCCTTCCGCCACGATACTTATTGACAGTTTTTTTGCCAACTCCAGTACCGAATCAAGGATTAGCGTTGAGTCCTCATTCGCGTTAACCCTGGCAACAAAGCTTTGATCGATTTTAATGTAATCGATATGCAGGTCCTGCAGATAGGATAGACCGGAATATCCCGTGCCAAAGTCATCCAGTGCAATGGCAAATCCGTTATTGTGTAACTCATTCAGTGTGTTAACGAGGTGCTCATCAATGTCGAGTGGTTCACGCTCCGTCACCTCAACGACAAGGTTAAGATCCTGTTGAGTAAAACGGCGTTTGTAGTGGAGACACTCGCCAACAAAGGTGGGCGCAACGATATGAGAAGCGCTGAAGTTAATCCCTATGTGAAACCCTTCTGGCAACAATGACGAAATAGAATTCATTTGTATTGCAACCTGCTTCATTAAGCTCTGAGTCAAAGGAATAATTAAACCAGATTTCTCGGCAAGAGGAATGAAGGACGCGGGAGAAATAAACCCTGATTGAGGATGCTTCCATCTGGCCAGCACTTCGACGCCCCGCAAGATTCCCTCTTTGCCGCTCACAACAGGTTGGTAATACGGAATAATTTCATTTCTGTAAATGGCGATGCGCAGTGACTCTTCGGGTGAGACATCCTTGGAAATATAGCGCTGAAGAATATAAGCAGAAAGAGACGATATTATCAGCAGGAATAACACCACGCCTCCGGCTCGATTGAATAATCTCTTAAGACTAAAAAGAGGTGGAGAATTAAATTGTACCGAGAAAGGAAAAGCAGAGGCCTTGACCGTTAATACCTCTTTCTTCGTATGGTCTACCGTAGTCACATCGCCTGTCAGGCCTAAAAGGGTATTGCCTACTCTTAGAGAATATTCAACGCCGTTTAATGGCATATCCAGCGCATCCCGGATATGGCTATCACTGATACTAACGATGATTCGGCTTCCGGCGTGGGTTGTCTGGTATAAGAGAACCGGAAGACCGTTGACGGTACTCCCCGAAGGAACCAGGAGCAATGATGACTCAGGCAGCACTGAGCTATTAACCAACAATACGCGGTTTCCCGGTAATGAGGAGCACCAGACCGCGTTATTTTTCAGAATAATGATCGTTCTCAGGTGAGGCTGTAATGCTGCCTCGGTACCCAGCCGATATTGCCCTTCTGCATCACACTCATTCTCGGCAAGTTGCATTGCCATCTGAGTCGCATGACGGGCTTCTTTAAGAATAACGTTCATGTTCCGTACGACGTAGCGCGCCTCTGCCAGGCTGTCAGCACGTGCAGAATACCAAACCTGTAAATTGATGATAAAAACGCCGAGCAAAAACATTGTCGTGGCTGCAGCTAAGGGAATAGATGCATGGCGCATTCAGGGTTCTCTATTTGAGTAAAGTTGCCGCTTCAGCGATCCTGGAGTGATTGAATTATCTTCGTCTTAAGCATGGTTGATAAAGAAATAAATACCATATCAGGCGTCAGAAATTTTCTCGCAAGCCAGATGGAGGGGAAACAAAAGGCCGCCGAACGGCAGCCCTGGTGGATAAGTGTTTATTAGTACCGCTTTATTGTATTGATCGGGGTTCTTTCTGACCAGTCAGGTCGCTCGCCAGCCATGATTGCACGCTGTTGCGTTGGCGTCACAGACTGCGTTATTTCTGGCATTGACTTGTATTCGGGTTGCTTAGGTGGATTGAGAACCAGTTCGGAGCTACAGCCTGACATCAGCAAAACCGCCAGTAGGTATGAATTAAGCTTGAACACGTTAAACCCTTCCAATGGGATAAAGTTTTTAGAAAAGCGTGGTGCTGGTTGCATCCCGGTGACTCGTTACTCATATACAAAGCCACGCGGGTGGCTGCAGACAGCAGATTCACCACACAGATAACCCCATAAGGTTATATTTACTCGGGCAATACACGCAACGCTTTGTTTTCGTACCCACCAGAGCAAAAAGGTGGAAGGAAAGCCGACTACGCTTCTAATATCGAGGGGGTTTATGCTAAAAACGCTACTTCGTTTCTTTTGGTCAAATGTTAAGAAGGAATTTGAATGGTTAAGGTTGAGGAATTAAAAACGAAGTACCCTGGCGCAGCGGCCTGGCAATTGGGTGACAGCCCGGAACTGGCAAGCAAGCTTGCGGACCTGATTAAAAAAGGAATCAAAACGGCCACCTGCGGATCTTTTGCCTCGTACTCGCAGGATGTGTCTGCACCGCGGGTGGGGAGCTACAACATAATCCTTGATGGACAAAACGTCCCGGTCTGTGTGATCAGGCTGGTTTCACTGCGGCTGGTGCGTTTTTGCGATGTTACTGAAGAATTCGCTCGCAAAGAGGGTGAAGGTGATTTAAGCCTTGAATACTGGCAGAAAGAGCATCAGCGATTTTTCGTCCGCGAAGGCCATTTTTCTGAAGATATGGAACTGATCGCAGAAGAATTTGAATTGGTTGAGGTGCTGTAAGCGGAGATTAAGTGGCCAGGATGGTACCTTCGCTGAATTCGTTCCGGTTAAACACAACGTAAGTTCTCCCAGCGCTGGTCCTCATGGGAGCATCAAAATCTGCGATTTGTTTTTATGCCCAGAATGCGCAGGGGCACACAGAAAGCCTGCTACGCTTTTCGCGTATCGGCTCCGGATTTAATGAGCTGTAAAACGTGCTGGTATTCGTCGCCGGAATCCGTACCATACGCGGCATACAATGTTTGCCCCTGCTGGCTCCGAAGGTAGTACTCAATGCAAGAGAATCAAGAGATTAACAAAAAAGAGCAATACAACCTCAACAAACTGCAAAAGCGACTGCGCCGTAACGTGGGCGAAGCCATTGCAGACTTCAACATGATTGAAGAAGGCGACCGCATCATGGTTTGCCTGTCAGGGGGTAAAGACAGCTATACCATGCTGGAGATCCTGCGTAATCTTCAGCAAAGTGCGCCAGTGAATTTTTCCCTGGTGGCGGTCAACCTTGACCAGAAACAGCCGGGTTTCCCGGAGCACATTCTGCCGGAATACCTCGAAAAGCTGGGCGTTGAGTACAAAATCGTCGAAGAGAATACCTACGGCATTGTGAAAGAGAAAATCCCGGAGGGGAAAACCACCTGCTCACTCTGCTCTCGCCTGCGCCGCGGCATTCTGTATCGTACCGCGACGGAGCTGGGCGCGACCAAAATTGCGCTGGGCCATCACCGCGACGATATCCTGCAAACGCTGTTCCTCAATATGTTCTACGGCGGCAAGATGAAAGGCATGCCGCCTAAACTGATGAGCGATGACGGCAAGCACATTGTGATCCGCCCTCTCGCCTACTGCCGCGAAAAAGACATTGAGCGTTTTTCTCAGGCTAAGGGATTCCCGATCATTCCATGTAACCTGTGCGGCTCTCAGCCGAACCTGCAGCGTCAGGTAATTGGCGACATGCTGCGCGACTGGGATAAGCGTTATCCGGGTCGTATCGAAACCATGTTCAGCGCGATGCAGAACGTCGTCCCTTCCCATCTCGCTGATGTGGAACTGTTCGACTTTAAAGGCATCAACCACGAGTCAGAAGTTGTGAACGGCGGGGACCTGGCGTTTGATCGGGAAGATATTCCCATGCAGCCAGCGGGCTGGCAGCCGGAAGAAGATGACAATCAGTTTGAAGAGCTGCGTCTGAACGTGCTTGAAGTGAAGTAAACGATTAGCGTCTCAGAAAAACCGTCTGAGACGCTTCATTCTTTATTTCAGCAGACGTACGCGACAGGTTTTACCCTTAATTTTCCCGTTTTGCAGCTGCTTCCATGCCTTATGGGCAACCTTCTGGCGAACCGCTACGTAGACATGCGCCGGATGGACCGCAATCTTACCGATATCCGCCCCGTCCAGCCCCACATCCCCTGTCAGCGCGCCTAATACGTCACCTGGACGCATCTTAGCTTTTTTACCGCCATCAATGCACAGGGTCGCCATTTCGGCTTCGAGCGGCACCAGGCTGACGCCGGCTGGGGGATTCATCCAGTTCAGCTTAATCTGCAGCATCTCAGAGAGAATATTGGCGCGCTGTGCCTCTTCAGGTGCGCAGAAGCTGATGGCCAGGCCGCTGTTTCCCGCGCGCGCGGTACGGCCAATACGGTGCACGTGTACTTCAGGATCCCATGCCAGCTCAAAGTTCACCACCAGCTCAAGCGATTTGATATCCAGACCGCGTGCAGCGACGTCGGTTGCGACAAGAACGCGGGCACTGCCGTTAGCGAAACGAACCAGCGTCTGATCGCGATCGCGCTGTTCCAGATCGCCATGCAGCGACAATGCGCTCTGACCGGCGGCATTCAGAGCATCACAGACCGACTGACAGTCTTTTTTGGTATTACAGAACACCACGCAGGATGCAGGCTGATGCTGGCTCAGCAATTTCTGCAGGAGCGGGATTTTACCCTGCTGAGAGGTTTCAAAGAACTGCTGCTCGATGGCGGGCAGCGCATCGACGCTGTCGATTTCAATGGTGAGTGGATTTTTCTGCACGCGACCACTGATGGCGGCGATAGCCTCGGGCCAGGTCGCAGAGAACAGCAGCGTCTGACGATCGGACGGTGCGAAACGGATCACCTCGTCAATCGCATCGCTGAAGCCCATATCCAGCATCCGATCGGCCTCATCCATGACCAGCGTTTGTAACGCATCCAGCGAGACGGTGCCTTTTTGCAGGTGATCCAGCAGGCGTCCGGGCGTGGCGACAATAATGTGCGGCGCATGCTGGAGTGAATCACGCTGGGCGCCGAACGGCTGTCCGCCACAGAGGGTTAAAATCTTGGTGTTGGGCAGGAAACGCGCCAGGCGACGCAGTTCACCCGCGACCTGGTCTGCCAGTTCGCGAGTCGGGCACAGCACCAGAGACTGGGTCTGAAAAAGCGCCGCATCGAAATGCTGCAACAGGCCAAGGCCAAATGCCGCCGTTTTCCCGCTGCCCGTTTTCGCCTGTACGCGCACGTCACGGCCCTCGAGGATGGCGGGCAACGCGGCCGCCTGAACAGGCGTCATCGTGAGGTATCCCAACTCGTTGAGGTTAGCGAGTTGGGCGTCGGGCAGAACATTCAGGGTAGAAAAAGCGGTCACAATTGTCTCTCGTGGTGATCTTAGCGGTCAGATGGCGCGTATCCTCGCAGATCTCGCGGTCCGATGCGACAATTTAATCGGTTCTTCATCGGGCGGCGGGTCGGGCATTGGCTGCGGACGCGGTATGGGATCGGGCATGGGGACCGGATCGGTGGGGATGGGATCGGATTGACGTGAATGTTGCAGTAGCAGAGCGTAAAGGATGCTCATCATTCCCTCCAGAATTGGCTGTCATCCCTTTTAGGGTAGACGCTGAGAATCAGGAGGCAAAAAAAAGCCGACTATGAAGTCGGCGTCGTACGAATCAATTGTGCTATGCAGTAATTCAAAAAAGGAAGTAAGACAATATGGAGCGCAACGCCCATCGCTTGACGTTGCATTCACCTGCGGGAGTAATATTGCACCTTACGGGTTAGATGTTTATTGACTTCGCTCAATTAAAAGAGCGTTTTAATCCCGGAAAAAGAGGAAAAAAGCGTAAATTTACAGCCATTTACTACGATGCAACCACCATGCAACACCCCCAATCAAAACAACTAACATCACGCAAAAGGCCGTAAAGCCGTAGCGATAAGCGCCCCCCGGAATACCGCCCAGGTTGACGCCAAACAACCCGGTCAGAAACGTGCTCGGTAAAAACACCATCGCCATCAGGGACATCGTATAGGTTCTTCTCGCCAGCGATTCCTGCATCACCTGCGCGATTTCGTCCGCCATCACCGCCGTTCTGGCAATACAGGAATCTATTTCATCCAGCCCGCGGCCCAGCCTGTCGGCAATATCCTGCATTCTGCGTCGCTGATCGTCATTCATCCAGGCGAGCCTTTCGCTGGCAAGACGCGCATAAACGTCGCGCTGCGGCGTCATATAGCGGCGCATCACAATCAGCTGCTTACGAAGCAAGGCCAGAAAACCGCGCGGCGGGATCTGCTGATCGAGAAGGTTATCTTCCAGGTCGATGATTTTGTCGTGCAGCTCTTCGATGAACTCACTCGCGTGATCGGTAAGCGCGTCGCACACGTCCACCAGCCAGCTGCCGCAGTCGGTTGGCCCGGTGCCCTCTTTCAGATCGTTGACGATGTCATCCAGCGCCAGAACTTTTCGCTGCCGGGTAGACACAATGAGCCCATCGTCCATGTAGACACGCATCGCAACCAGCTGATCCGGGCGTTCATCCGTGCTGCCGTTAATGCAGCGTAGGGTGATCAGCGTCCCGTCACCCATTCGGCTCACGCGGGGCCGCAGGCTTTCACCCGCCAGCGCATCGCGCACGTTATTAGGCAAGAGCGGAGTCGAGGCCAGCCAGTCAGCGCTGTCCGTGTGGGTGTAGTTCAAATGTAACCAGCAGGGATGCGCGCTATCGATCGCATCATTATCTTCCAGCGGTCGCGCACCGCCACGACCATCCAGCACCCACGCAAAAACTGCGTCAGGAACGTTAAGTTCAGATCCTTTAATGCTTTCCACAGCGCCTCCGCCTTTTTAGCTCTTTCGGTGTCAGTCTAGCCTCCATCAGGGCTTAATCAACAACTATGTTTTCCATCGCGCTGAAATCGCTCAGGAAATGAACATGCTGGCAAGAGGCAAAAAAAAGCCTGGCACGCCAGGCTTTGAGGTTTAATCAGAGAGAGTGTTCTGGCCGGTGGAGGAAGGATGGCGAGCCGCCAGGTAATGAGGAAGAAGTGCTCTGGTCAAGTCTGAAATTGCGCGTTCTGGCCTGCAGCTCAATCACCTGATTACGCAGTACATCAGAAGAGCCATTGAGTTCCTCTGCCATTGACACGTTACTTTGCGTGACCCGCTCCAGCTCAGATAGCGCCAGCGTGATCTGAGAAATACCTTTCTCCTGCTCTGACGTCGACGCGGAAATTTCGTCCATTAAGCGGCTGACATTCCCCGAACCCGTTACGATTTCATGCATATTTTTCTCTGCCTGTGACACAACGCTGGCTCCCTGCGTGACGTTACTGCTGGTGACTTCAATCAGCGTTTTGATATTCTTCGCGGCCTCTGCGCTGCGGTGTGCCAGGTTTCTTACCTCTTCCGCGACCACAGAAAAACCCTTGCCATGATCGCCCGCCCTTGCCGCCTCAACGGCCGCGTTGAGCGCGAGAATATTCGTCTGGAACGCAATGCCGTCAATGAGCGAAATAATCTCCGTCATCTGCTGCGCACATTCGGTAATGGACTGCATATTGCTGGCGACCTGTCCCATCAGCTCACCGCCTTTGCGCGCCTGCAGCGTCGCCACATTTGCCTGCTCGCTCGCCAGACGCGTGTTATCGGCATTGTTTTTGGTGCTCGCGGCCATTTGCTCCATGCTGGCTGCGGTTTGCACTAATGATGCAGACTGCTGCTCGGTTTTCACCGAAAGCTGAGCGCTACGTTGCGAGAGTTGATCCGATAAGGTCATGGCGGTTTGCGATGACGCCCTGATCTCACGTACAAGCGTCGCAATATTACCGGAAAGACTATTGATCCCGGGGATGAGTCGGCCCGCACAGTTATTGCCAAATTCAGGGATAGATACACCAAGGTTGCCTGCTGTCACCTCTTCAATACTTTTCTTCACCGTATTGATCGGCGTCACAAGATACTTCGTCATGTAGACCCAGAGCAAAAATAGTGCAACGAAATTGATGGCATTAAGCAAAATAAAGAGAGAGGGATTGCTGGAAAATAGAACAACGACACCTGCACTTACCAAAAAAAGAGATAAAAGGAACCCGATAATAAAGGTCCTGACACTAATATTTTTTAGCATGATAATACCCACGTTTTATATTTAAGTCGGCACTTAGACTTATAGCATTGGCCCAGAAGTTTTTCATCGCAAACAACGCTTGTTTTTTGTTTCGCCGTTAGCATCCTGAGATTTACCTTAAGTCAGATTAAAAGAGCGTATTAGTAAAAATGTTCTACTCAGCATGCTGCAATACTGGTTTCCAGCCATGTTAAGCGATAGTATCGCCCGCGGTGAGACGATACGATCGCACTCATATTTAAGGAGCTTTGCTACTGTTATTCGTTCTTGTTTAGCAATGCTTAATACATTAACAAAAAGAATATATTTTATATTCTTGATGAGTTTTAGAGTATTAATATGACTGGTCATTATTCACGATAAATAACTAATATGGTTTGAATGCGCATGTTCGTTGCCCGATAAAGATGTATCCGGCAGGCGAAATCGGTAACCCTCTCAGGCGTGGGATTGCATAATGCTCAATATATCGTGGGACCCTGTGTTAATCGCTATCTCTTATCTGGTGGCGTTTATTGCCTCATTTGTGGCGCTGGACAGCGCCGGAAAAATCCCTCTCTCCAGCCGAAAGGCTGCACTCTTCTGGCGGATTGCCGGTGGGGTCACGCTGGGTATTGGCATCTGGTCGATGCACTTTATCGGCATGCTGTCGATGCAAATGCCCATGATGATGAGCTACGACCTCTGGTTAACCCTTGCGTCACTGGGCGTCGCGGTGGTTGCGTCGACAACGGCGCTTAATATTGCCGTCACTGGTAAAAAACTTTCCCCTTTTCGACTGATCTTTGCCACGACGCTCCTGAGCGCTGGCGTGGTGTCTATGCACTATATCGGTATGGCGGCCCTGATGCTGGATGGCAGCATCATCTGGGATCGCCGGATTGTGGGGTTATCAGTGGTCATTGCCGTTGTTGCCTCAGGTACGGCGCTGTGGCTGGCTTTCCGACTGCGCGATAAACATAAAGGCGTCTTTATCGATCGAATTATCGCGGCCTTCGTTATGGCTGCCGCGATTTGTGCGATGCATTATACCGGCATGAGCGCCGCGCAATTTCAGGAAATGGCGCATGCCGTCCCCGGAGGGATCGGCGAGCTGGGTTTATCCATCTGGGTTTCAGTCACCACGCTCTGCCTGCTCGGCGTGATGTTAATCATTTCACTTATCGATTCTCACCGGCGCACCGGCCGGCTGACGGATAATTTGCAGCAGCTCAACCGTCAGCTAGAGCTGCAGGCGCGTTTTGATGCGCTCACCGGGCTCGCAAACCGCCACCAGATGGATCTCCGCATGCAGGACTGTCTGCGCAGCGCGCTGCTGAGCAAGAAGCCATTTGCGGTTATTTTCCTGAACGTCGATCACTTCAAACGCGTTAACGATACGTGGGGTCACAGCGTCGGTGATGAGCTATTGATCGCTGTCGCGCAGCGCATCACGGCAAGGCTCACGCGTGAGATGACCCTGGCAAGACTGGGAGGAGACGCCTTTATCCTGCTGGTGCCTGAATGTGATGACGACAAGCTCAGCGCCCTGCTCACCGCGTTGCTCGAAGATGTACGACGCCCTCTGTCGATATGCGGGCATACGTTAAGCACGACCATCAGCGCGGGCGTCAGCCTCTATCCTCAGGATGGCGAAACGCTGCATGAGCTGAAACTCAAGGCGGATGCAGCTTTACACCGCGTCAAGGAAGATGGCCGTAACGGCTGGGCGATTTACCGGGCCGAGATGTCAACAGCGATCCCGGCGAAACCCGGCTTTCTGCAGGAACTCTCGCAGGCGCTTGAACGGGATCAGTTTGAACTCTGGTATCAGCCAACCTGGCATGCGGGAGAGAAAACGATTCATGGTTTTGAAGCCCTTCTGCGCTGGCGACATCCAGAGCAAGGCGTTGTATTGCCCAATCTGTTTATCCCCTCGCTGGAACAAACAGGCTTAATTATTCCGGTAGGTAACTGGGCCATTGAAGCCGCCTGTCGACAGCTTCATTTCTGGACTGAACAAGGGTTCAGCCAGTGGACGTTGTCGCTCAACCTATCCCCCGTTCAGTTCGAACAGCCGGACATTTTCCAGATCATCTCGTCGATGCTGGAAAAATATAACCTGCCTCCGTCCCGACTGATCCTGGAGGTAACGGAAAGCACCGCGCTTAAAAATCTCGACCGCAGCATTGAGTTGCTTAACGCGTTTAATCACGCGGGGATCGTTGTCTCAATTGATGATTTTGGTACGGGCTATTCCAACCTGCTGATGCTTAGCGTGCTTCCCGCAAAAGAACTCAAGATCGACAGAAGCTTTGTCACATCGATGCTGGGAAATGAAAAAAGCTACAAGCTGGTCGAGACCATAATCAGTATCGCCCGGACCATGGAGATGAATGTGGTGGCAGAAGGGATCGAAACTGAAGAACAGCAGGCGGTCCTCACCCGTCTCGGCTGCGATTACCTGCAGGGGTATCTTTTCTCCCGGCCCTTACCTGCCGAACAGGTACCGTGGCTACTGCTGCAGATAAACTCAGACAAACAGATTATCCCCATTAATAAAATTCAAACGGACCCCGCATTTATTTCACAAAAAAATCATGCCTGACGGGGTTAAGTGGAGTATGTTTCAAAGGAGTACACGCGAGTCAATTCTGGCATGATTGTCAGGCACATGTTGTCGATGAACAGGAAACGCCTATGTCGCAACCTTGTTTTGATGCGTTGAATGTAATTAAAACACCCGTGTGGCTCGTTTCACCCGTGTCGGAAAAGATCATTTTTGCGAATGTGGCAGCAAGGCAGCTCATGGGGGATAAAACCCTCGAGGACCTGCGCAAAGGGATCTATTCTGCCAGGGCGCAAACCCTCCTGACGATGTATGTACCTGAACTGAAAACAGAACAGGAGATCGTCGAAATCTTGACGGCTAGCCGGGATGGACAGGACACGCCGTTAAGCTGTCGGCTCTCGCTCGCCCACTACGCTCCCTGGGGAGATGTGATTGTTTTCGAAGGCATCTCCCAACAAATGCTCTCAGGATTGAAGGCAAGCCGTTCCGCCACCTATCGACGGAAAAAACAGGGTTTCTATGCGCGCTTTTTTCTGACCAACAGCGCCCCGATGCTGTTAATCGATCCGGCCCGCGACGGGCAAATCGTCGATGCAAATCTGGCCGCACTCAATTTTTATGGTTACTCACATGATGACATGTGCAGTAAGCATACCTGGGAAATCAATACGCTGGGGCGAGATGTGATGCCCATTATGACTGCGATTGCCGCGCTGCCCGGTGGTCATAAGCCGCTCAATTTTATTCACCGCCTTGCCGATGGAACCACCCGCCACGTTCAGACGTATGCCGGGCCCATTGAGATTTACGGCGACAAGCTGATGCTGTGCATCATCCACGATATCACCGAGCAAAAAAGGCTGGAGCAGGAGCTTGAACATGCCGCGTTACGTGACTCCATGACGGGACTACTCAACCGGCGCCAGTTCTACGCAATTACCGATCAAAGCAACCGGAATAAACTTCCTGCGCAGCAGCAATTTAGCCTGCTGCTGGTGGATACCGACCATTTCAAAAACATTAATGACCTGTTCGGTCATCTGAAAGGCGATGAGGTGCTTATCGCCCTTTCCCGAACGCTGGAAGCCTGTAGTCGGGAGGGCGACATGGTGTTCCGCTGGGGTGGCGAAGAGTTCGTTATCCTGCTGCCGCGTACCTCTCTCGATACCGCCCTGCAGATTGCCGAGTTAATCCGTGCAGCCGTAGCACGCATTACGATTCCGGGTTTGCCGCGGTTTACCGTCAGCATTGGGGTGGCGCGGCACAATCAGGGGGAGAGTATTGACGAGCTGTTTAAGCGTGTGGACGATGCCCTGTATCGCGCTAAAAATGACGGACGCAATAAAGTCCTTGCTGCATGAAACTGGAGTATCCGGAAAAGCCCCGCTACAATGCCCACTTCGAATCAATTAGCTTCAGGTGGGTAAAAGCAGCAATGGGAAAAACTGAAATAATACTCACCTTTATTATTTTGCTCCTTATTATATTTGGCTTCTGGTTTATTTTTAGCGGTGAGATCTGGTATCTCGTAGAATTCCTTGAAAATAGCCTTTACCCGACCTTCGACGCACTGTAACGCACGTTTAATGACTTGTTTCACCTACCGAATATGTCAGGTATCTGCTTGTCTTACTGCCGCGTAAAATATACGGCGTTATCCTCCAATAACGTTGATAACGAATCATTTATTCATTTGCTTATGTTGCCCGTGCTCTGACGGGCTTTTTTATTTCCGGCAATTCAGCCATGCCAGGCTATATCTTAATCATCTTTATTGATAAAGGTGAGGAATGATGAGCAAGAAGATCCTGATGCTGGTTGGCGATTACGCCGAAGATTACGAAACCATGGTGCCTTTTCAGGCTTTGCAGATGATTGGCCATCAGGTTGACGCGGTCTGCCCCGACAAACCGAAAGGCGACTACATCATGACGGCAATCCATGATTTTGACGGTGCCCAGACCTACAGCGAAAAGCACGGTCACCGCTTTACCCTCAACGCCGATTTTTCAACCGTAAAGGAGCAGGATTACGACGCGCTGCTCATCCCCGGCGGGAGAGCCCCCGAGTATCTGCGGCTAAATGAGGACGTGTTAAAGCTGGTACAGGCATTTGACGCCGCGCGTAAGCCGATTGCTGCGGTGTGCCACGGCCCGCAGCTGCTTGCTGCTGCGGGCATTCTGAAAGGACGAACCTGTAGCGCCTACCCGGCCTGCGCACCTGAGGTACGTCTCGCGGGTGGACACTACGCCACTATCGGCATCGATCAGGCCCATGTAGACGGCAACCTGGTGACGGCTCCCGCCTGGCCTGCGCATCCGCAGTGGCTGGCGAAGTTTAGTGAGTTGTTAGAATAGCCCACCTCTGCTCCCGCCAGCTCCGCATGGGCGGGAGCGATATCTCAGACAAAGCCAAAAAAATAGTATGTATGGAGCACTGGTTAACAGGGAATTATTTACTCATTCTGGCGACGCCATTGCGCTTCTCTCTCTCGCTCCTTTCTTCGAGCTTCTTCTTTTTTACGATACAGCGGTGGATAATAAATATTTCCCCAGTCCCATTTGCCGAACCAGATATTCATCAGGGCGCTAAATATAATGATAAGGACGATATAAAATATAACAAAACCCTCATCACCACCTAGATTAAGAAGATCGCTGGCTAAGGAATGCTGAGCGTGACTGAACCAGTGCGGATGGTAATCAAGTATCATGAAAAACAGGATACCAAAAAGTAAATCGCCAACTTTGAATCTTTCAGTGAATTTACTGTGCCAGGCTGAATCATGTTTTTCATAGTAATTAAGTAAAAACTGATTATTCTCTTCCAGTGCTAAATCAAGGACTTCTCTTGAGGGTACCTTACCAGGGTATCTCTCGTAATCACTCTGCGGGCGAAGAATATCCGGAAAGATGCTGCTGTATATGATCTCATTCAGCACTTGCCTGAAGATACTGGCGACAAAGGGCATGAGGGTTGTGGCTATCAGCCCCAGAGCCGCCAGCGCGACGCAGAAGAAACCAAGGTGTTCGGTCCAGCTAATGGCCTGTATGGGCCAGGTCAAAATCCCCTGTCCGCTGTAAGCCAGCAGCGCCAGATCGGCGAAAAGGACAATATAGATGAAGCGTATAATCCACTGCCATTCCCAGATTTTATCCATAATGCCTAAGCCTGCCGGAAAAGAGGGTTTATCTTTCTTTTCTTCCGTCATAATTTATCCCTGCGATTATATGTGAAACAGACATCTTTTCTGGAATAAAGAAACTGGCGCTAAATGCGCCAGTTCTTAATGTACTCTCATTAACGACAGTTACCGCATAATCCGGGCTCGTCAGTGCTTCTCAATATACATGGTCCGGCTATACGCCACGTCTTCCGGGTTATTAATAGGGTAACCTTTCACCCAGGGCTTAATCAGGCGACCGTTGGTGTACTGATAAATTGGCGCGATAGGTGCTTTCTCCATGAGGATTTTCTCCGCCATGTTGTAGTCCGTATTACGCGCTTTCGCCGTAGTTTCGAGTGTCGCCTGGTGGATAATTTTATCGTAGGCCGGATCGTTATAACGCGAGATATTGCCGCTGTGGGTTGAGGTCAGCAGGGACAGGAAGGTCGAAGGCTCGTTATAATCACCTACCCATGACGCGCGGATCACATCAAAATTGCCGGTGTTGCGGCTGTCGATATAAGTTTTCCACTCCTGGTTTTGCAGTTTGACATCCACACCGAGATTTTTCTTCCACATGGACGCCACCGCAATGGCGATTTTTTGGTGGTTTTCCGAGGTGTTGTACAGCAGGTTCAGCTTCAGCGGACGCTGAGGGCCGTAGCCAGCGGCCTGGAGAAGAGTTTTGGCCTGAGCGTTCAGCTCCTGCTGCGACATCTGTTCAAACGGTGAAGGGTCAGGGCTGAAACCCGCCGTCACGTCAGGGGTGAAATGCCAGGCCGGCTTCTCGCCGGTACCTAACACCTTCTCTGCCATAATGCGGCGATCGATAGTCATGCTCAGCGCAAGACGCACCCTGGCATCGGCAGTCGGCCCCTTTTGTGTGTTAAACGCGTAGTAATAGGTCCCGAGCTGGGGCGGCGTATACACCTGTCCCGGAATGTCCTTCAGGAGTTTCTGATACATGTTTTTCGGGAACGATTCGGTGATATCGATATCCCCTGCCAGATAGCGTTTTGTGGCGGACGATTCCTGATTAATCGGAATGAAAGTCACTTTTTGCAGGACGGTGTTCGCGTTGTCCCAGTAATGGGTATTCGGAACGACGACCAGTTTTTCATTCACCACGCGGTCGTTCAGGACGTACGCGCCGTTACCTACCAGTGCGCCGGGACGTGTCCACTCCTTACCGCTTTCAACGTTCGCTTTTTGCACCGGATAGAAGGCGAAGTTCGCCGTCAGGTTGCTAAACCACGGGAGCGGTTTGTCCAGCTGGACGCGTACGGTTCTGGCATCCACCGCCGTCACGCCCAGGGTATCTGGCGCCGCTTTGCCATCAATAATGGCCTGCGCGTTGTTGATGCCTGCCAGCGCCGCAAACCAGGCAAACGGAGACGTGGTTTTCGGGTCAACCAGGCGCTGCCAGCTGTAGACAAAATCCTGAGCGGTGACGGGCGTACCGTCAGACCATTTCGCGTTATCGCGCAGGGTAAACGTCCAGATACGGTTATCATTGCTCTGCCAGCGCGTCGCTACCCCTGGGGTCAGTTCCCCTTTCTCGTTCTGATTCACCAGCCCTTCGAAAAGATCGCGAATTACCTGAATCTCGGGTAATCCCACCGCTTTTGCCGGATCGAGCGAAGCGGGTTCGTCTTTAATATGCCTGACCAGCTCCTGTTTTTGCGCCAGTACCGTGCCCTGTGGCACATCAGCAGCGTACGAGAGTGTAGAGAGTCCGCACAGGTACAGTGCAGCACAGAGACGCGAAACAGGATGCTTCATAAGATCCCCTTTAGTGAATTCAGGTAACAAGCAGATGCGTAATTATTTGTTTCGAAACAGAGAAATGCAAATACCTTCGTCCGGAATAGTGATTTGAGGCAATTCTCAGCCGTCACGGAAACTATTTGATTAACAGCGGGTTTTGCACAACACTGCCTGTAGAGACTTCTTTATCAGGATTTCGTATGGCAACCACCCGACCGCGAGCGGAGCGCGGCGCCTTTCCGCCGGGCGCCGAGCAATATGGCCGCTCATTTTTAGGCGCATCGCTGATCTGGTTCCCGGCGCCCGATGCCGATCGCAACAGCGGTTTGATCATTGCCGGCACGCACGGAGACGAGAACTCTTCCATCGTCACGCTTTCCTGCGCGCTGAGGACGCTGACGCCTTCGTTGCGACGTCACCATGTGATTCTTGCCGTCAATCCGGACGGCTGCCAGCTGGGATTGCGGGCGAATGCGAGAGGAATCGACCTGAACCGTAATTTCCCGGCGGCAAACTGGCGCGCAGGGGAAACGGTATATCGCTGGAACAGCTCCGCCGAGGAGCGGGACGTGGTGCTGCTAACAGGAGATAAGCCCGGATCGGAGCCGGAAACGCAGGCGCTGTGCCAGCTTATCCATAAAATCCACCCAGCATGGGTTGTCTCCTTCCACGATCCGCTGGCCTGTATTGAAGATCCGCGCCACTCCGAACTGGGCGAGTGGCTGGCGCAGGCTTTCGCCCTGCCGCTCGTCACCAGCGTGGGCTATGAAACCCCAGGTTCCTTTGGTAGCTGGTGCGCCGATTTGAGCCTGCCCTGCATCACCGCTGAATTCCCGCCGATTTCCTCCGACGAAGCCAGCGAAAAATACTTAAAAGCGATGGTGGAGCTTCTGCGCTGGCAGCCTCAGAGATGAAGCACGCCGCTGGTAAAATGAAGCGCCGGTGAAACGTCAACAGCCAGCCACGTCGGACCATCGAGATCGGCGAAACGGACCTGATTGACCAGCGGAAGCACCGCGCCGATCGCCCGGGAGGTGCAAAGCATGCACCCCAGCATCAGGGCAAACCCCTGCGCCCGGGCTTCCGCCGCCAGAGCCAGGGCTTCTGTCAGTCCGCCTGCCTTGTCGAGCTTGATATTGACCATGTCATAGCGGCCCTTAAGCTCGCTCAAATTTTCGCGGGTATGGCAGCTTTCATCCGCGCAGACGGGCAACGGATGGATAAAATTCTTCAGCGCCGCATCATCTTTTGCTGGCAGAGGCTGCTCCAGCATCGCCACGCCCAGATCGGCCAACAGCTGGCATCGCGCTGCCAGCCCTTCAGGATGCCACGACTCGTTGGCGTCAACAATCAGCGTGGCTGAGGGCACCGCAGAGCGAATGGCGACCATCCGCTCGCTGATCAGACGATCGTCGAGCTTCACTTTTAAGAGCGTGGCCCCGGCGTCATAGAGCGCTTTCGCACTGGCGGCCATCTGCTCCGGCTCACCAATCACGACCGTTTGCGCCGTCACGACGGACTCAGGCAGCGCCACACCCAGCAAGGACGTCAGCGATTTTTGCTGCTGAGCGGCTTCAAGGTTCCAGAGCGCACAGTCGATAGCGTTACGCGCCGCCCCGGCGGGCAAACGCTGCTGTAACGACTCACGCGTGAGACCTTTTTGCAGGTCAGGCACAAGGGTCATGATCTGCGCCATCACCGACGCAAGGCTTTCCCCATAGCGCGGGTAAGGCGTACATTCCCCGACGCCTTTAAACCCCTCTTCTTCGATTTCAACCACGACCACGCTGGCTTCACTTCGGCTGCCGCGGGAGATCACAAACGGGGTATGCAATGGCCAGGCTTCTTCATAGATCTTAACGCTTCTCATCACTGACTCCTTGCGGCCCGGAAAGGCGAAAAATTTGGTTTGCCGTGTTATCCGCTGATGGCATACACTAGCCCCGACGTTAACTATATGTAAACAGGAAGATATCTATGTCACAACTCGTTCATTTCCAGGGCAACCCGGTTGCTGTTGCAGGTTCCATTCCGCAGGCTGGCAGCAAAGCGCAGGCTTTTACTCTGGTGGCTAAAGATCTGTCTGACGTCACACTGGCTCAGTTTGCGGGCAAACGCAAAGTACTGAACATTTTCCCAAGCATTGATACCGGTGTTTGTGCCGCATCCGTGCGTAAATTCAACCAGCTGGCGACTGAAATGGACAACACCGTTGTGCTGTGCATTTCCGCTGACCTGCCGTTTGCCCAGTCCCGTTTCTGCGGTGCCGAAGGCCTGAGCAACGTCATCACCCTCTCCACCCTGCGCAGCGCTGATTTCCTTGAGAAATATGGCGTCAGCATCGCGGAAGGCCCACTTAAAGGTCTGGCAGCACGAGCTGTACTGGTTCTTGATGAAAACGACACTGTTGTCTTCAGCGAACTGGTTAATGAAATCACCACCGAGCCAGATTACACTGCCGCGCTGGACGTGCTAAAAGCATAATAAGTCCTTAGCATTCTATACAACTCATTCTCAACCTCGCCGCGGCGGGGTTTTTTATTACTTTAAAGCTGAATCGTTAAAGCATAAATGCTCGCATGTCACATTAATCCTGCAATAATCAGAGCAATATGTAACATGATCGTGATCAGAAACGCATAATAATCGTTAAAATCCCCTATTTTCATCCCGAGTGAAGCCCATCACATTTCCCTTTTTGTCTAAACATTAGATTTGCTTACGAAAGAAAATAATCGTTTCAGCAAAAAGGATAAAATATGAAGATCAAATTCGCTTTTACGCTTCTGGCGGTCCTAGTTTCTGGCCATGCCGCGGCTAAAACCTGGGTGCTGACAAGCGCTGAAAGCAGCGTAGAGAAAGGAAACTGGAAGATTTCCAGTGATGAGCTGAAAGTTAAAGATCAGACGTTCAGCATTGAGCAAAAAATCTTACACGGCGGCAAGCAGGAAGGCAGTAAAGTCATCATTATTAGCAGTAAAGATGGCCTGACGATTACCCTGAGCCCTACCCGTGGCATGAACCTTCTGCACGTGGAAGGGTTTGGCACCCGACTGGGTTGGAATTCTCCTGTTAAAGAGGTCGTGAACCCGGCTTACATCAATCTTGAAAGCCGCAACGGTCTCGGCTGGCTGGATGGTTTCAACGAGATGATGGTGCGCTGTGGCTACGAGTGGACTGGTCATCCGGTCACCGCAGATGGGCAAATTTACACCCTTCACGGCAGGGCCGGAAATACACCGGTATCGCAGGTGGAAGTTGAGGTGGCGGATACCGCTCCGCATGAGATCCGCGTTCGGGGTTTGATCAAAGAGAGCACGTTTAAAAAATCGGATCTGCAAACCATGACCGAGCTGCGCTACGTTCCCGGAACCAACCGGTTCAGCCTGCACGATGTTCTGACAAACCATGCCGATTACCCTCATGATTATCAAATCATCTATCACAGCAACTTCGGCACGCCGATCCTAGAGGAAGGCGCCCGTTTCCTTGCGCCTGCGGCGAGCGTGAGCCCGTTCAATGACTACGCCAAAGCGGGGGTTAACGACTGGCAAACCTACGCCGGGCCGACAAAAGGCTTTGATGAGATGGTCTTTAATATTAAACCGCTGGCAGACAATAACCACGAAACGCTCGCGGCGGTGGTCAATAAAGCCGGTGATAAAGGCGCGTCAATCCAGTTTGATACCCGCCAGCTGCCCGTGCTGACCTTATGGAAAAACACCGACACGCTGAAGCAGGGCTACGTCACGGGCATCGAACCGGGCACTAGTTACGCCTACCCCGTCACGATTGAACGTGAGCAGAAGCGGGTTAAGCAGCTGCAGCCCGGTGCCAGCGCGCAGTTTGATCTGACCTACACCCTGCTCCACAGCCCGCAGCAGGTGAAAGAGGTTGAAAGCAGGATTGCGTCGATTCAGGGCGAGACAAAAACAGAAATCGTTAACACGCCGATGGCGAAGGAATAAACGTAAAGTAAAAAGCCTCTTTACAGAGGCTTTTTGTTATTCGTCGCCTTTCTTATGATTCAAACCATACTCGCGCAGCTTGTTCGCGATCGCGGTGTGCGAGACGCCAAGGCGTTTTGCCAGCTTGCGGGTGCTGGGATAACTGCGGTACAGCTGCGTCAGCACTGAGCGTTCAAAACGGCTGGTAATATCGTCCAGCGAACCTTCCATCGCCTCTTCCCCTACCGATACCGTTCCGGCGTCGTAATCCGGCAGCAGGATATCCTGCGGGCGCAGTTCGTAGCCTTCAAGCTGGGTCAGCGCGCGATAGACGGCGTTTTTAAGCTGACGAATGTTGCCCGGCCAGCCGTAGCGCATCAGCACCGTGCCGAGATCGGCAGACAGCTTCGGACGCGGCACACCCTGCTCGTCGGCAAAGCGGGCGACGAACAGCTCAGTAAGCGGCATGATGTCCTGCGGGCAATCGCGCAGCGGCGGAATGTTGAGCGTCAGGACGTTGAGGCGGTAATAGAGATCCTCGCGGAAGATCCCCTTTTGCACCAGTTCAACCAGGTTTTTCTGGGTGGCGCATATAACGCGCACGTCCACATGCACTTCGTGATCCTCACCGACGCGGCGGAAGGTTCCGTCGTTCAGGAAACGCAGCAGCTTAGCCTGCATACGTGGCGACATTTCGCCGATTTCGTCCAGCAGCACGGAGCCGCCGTTAGCCTGCTCGAAGAACCCTTTCTTACCTTCCGGCGCGTGACCAAACAGCTCGCTTTCAACGGCATCTTCCGGAATAGAGGCGCAGTTAAGTGCCAGATAAGGCTTAGCCGCACGCGGACTCGCCAGATGCACCGCATGAGCCAGGAGGTCTTTCCCTGTGCCGGTGTCCCCGGTAATCAGCAGCGGCGCGGTCAGGCTTGCGAGCTTACGCGCCTGATCAACCACATGGCGCATTTTCGGGCTGACGGCAATAATCTGGCTGAACGCACCAACGTCCTGACTGGAGAGGTTTTGCAGCTGGCGACCCATGCGTAGCGTCGAGCGCAGCATGATCACCGCCCCGGTGAGCATGCGAGTGTTCCCTTCCCCTTTCAGATAGACCGGCGTGATCTCCATCAGGAAATTCTGCCCGTTAATCACCACATGCTCGCTAAGCGTGTTCTGCGGATTGCTGTCCAGCCAGCGCTGGAAGTTAAAGCCGGGGATCAGCTGCGCGGCGTTATGATTGCTGAGCTTCTCCTGGCTCTGCGCGAAAAGCTGGCAGCTCGCGTGGTTAACGCGCTCAACTTTGCTTTTCAAATCCAGGGAGAGGAACGGTTCAGGCATGGCCTCCAGCAGCGCGCTCAGTGCCAGGTGCTCACGTTCAGAAGGCATCCAGGGAATGGTGCGTACATCCGTAACGCCAGCGATACGGCGGATTTCCGCCATCAGGCTACTGAATGTATTAAATTCAATTTCGGCAAAATTGAGGTAAATTCGCCCGACAGGATCGATCTCAATGCCACGTAAATCAATGCTACGTAAAACAAGAAGATCGAGTAATTCGCGGGTCAGACCGAGACGGTCTTCACAGAAGACTTCAAGACGCATGGGAAATTCACCGTTTTAAGCCAGTAACAGTAAAATGATATGTCAGAACACGGTGATCGGGAAGATGGCTGTCAACAAATATTGACAGCCAGCACGATTAGTGAACAAAACCTCATGGAGCCGGTTTTTTATTGAGCGTCTCTTTGAGCTGGCCGATCAGCTCGCGCCTGAAATCCCCCAGTCGCGGCTTATCGCCGTCAATCCAGGGCAGCGGACGGCAGACTTCCATCGCTTTAATCCCCAAACGCGCCGTCAATAATCCTGCGCCAATCCCCTGGGCGGCACGAGCAGAAAGACGCGCCGCCAGATCCTGCGACATCCAGTCCATTCCCACTTCGCGCACCAGCTCACTCGCCCCGGCAAACGCGATATTGAGCAGGACCAGCTTAAACAGCCTGAGCCGACTGTAGTAACCCAGCTCTATGCCGTAAAGGTTCGCGATACGGTTGATCAGGCGCAGATTACGCCAGGCGATAAAGGCCATATCGACCAGCGCCAGCGGGCTGACGGCAATCATCAGGGTGGATTCCGCCGCAGAACGGCTAATCTCGCGCCGCGCCTGGGCATCCAGCACCGGCTGAACCATGTGGGAATATAGCGTCACCACTTCCCGATCGTTCTGGGTTTCATGGATGGCGGCGTACCAGCGCTGAAGCGCCGGGTGCGACTGATCGATTCCGGCCTGGCTGGCCAGCTTTTCACAGAAGGCACGACCTTTGCCGGTGCCGTGACTGTGGAGCAGATCCCGCGCTTCATCACGCTCGTGCGCGCGCTGGCGCAAACGCCAGAGCCGACGCCACTCGGTGGTAACCGACCCGATGCCCGCCCCCACAATCAGCGCGCCTGCGGCACATCCGCCCAGCGCGACCCAGTCCTGAGTTTGCCAGGCATTCATCGTCCACTGCACGCCCTGACCAACCACGCTTACGCCAAACAGCGCCAGACCGGCGGTGACCATCCTGCGCCACAGGCTTCGTTTTGGACGCAGAGCGGCTTCCACAACCGCCTCTGCCGGACCTTCCTCAACGGCGGGCTCCTCTGTCAGGGCCTGGGAAAAGTTATCGGCCTGCGTGCCGCTGAACGTCTGCGCGGTTTTGAACGCCTCCTGAGGGTCGTGCTCAAGCGTTCCGGTAAAGTCTATGCGCGGTTTTAACGGTTCCGTCATCGCAATTTATCTCCAATCAAAAACTCCAGCGCCGCATCCAGACGGATGTGTGGTAAAGGCCTGTCGACACTCATTGCCTGCGGGCGGAAGGCTTCAAACTGGAAGCCCTGGTTATGCCAGAAGGCCTGACCCGGCAGCCGCGCAGGCACTTCGCCCGGATAGACGGTAAGCGGCTCACCGTCGCTGAGCCGGTTCCCGCGTAATGCCGGTATTTTCTCGCCGTTAAGATCAATCAGCCCGCTTTGTGTCGCCTGCACTGACGCGAGCCCAAGGCAATCCATGCCGATCCCTTCGAAGGCGGCGTTTTGCCAGGCGTCCTGCACCAGCTGCTGCAGCAGCGATACCATATTGGCATGCTGGTCGACCGTGACGTGATCGGCCTTCGTGGCCGCAAAGAGCAGTTTGTCGATCACCGGTGAGAAAAGACGACGGAACAGCGTCCGCTGCCCGTAGTGAAAACTTTGCATCAGCTGCGTCAGCGCCAGGCGCATATCGTTGAAGGCCTGCGGCCCGCTGTTGAGAGGCTGCAGGCAATCCACCAGCACAATCTGACGATCAAATCGCAAGAAGTGGTTTTTATAGAATCCCTTGACCACTTTTTCACAGTAGTAATTGTAACGCTCGCGGAGCATCCCGGCGTTCGTGTGCTTATCAGCCTGCGCCAGCGTCGACTCACCCACCCCATCCACATCCGGCCAGGGGAAGAACTGAAGCGCAGGTGCGCCCGCTAAATCACCCGGCAGAACAAAGCGACCCGGCTGAATGAAGTGCAATCCTTCCTGTTTACACTGGTGCAAATACGCCGTCCATGCGTCGGCAATGGCCGCAAGACGGTTTTCATCTGCTGGCGCAAGCGGGCCCAGTCCTTCGCAAAGCTGTCGCCATTTGGCCGACCACCCTGCGCGTTGCCCCTGCAACAAGCCCGTCATCTGGCGGGACCAGCTGAGGTAATCCTGCGCCAGCATCGGCAGGTCGAGCAGCCATTCGCCGGGATAATCGACGATTTCAAGGTACAACGTGGAAGTATCCTTGAAGTGGCGCATCAGGGATTCATTCGAGCGAAAACGCAGCGCAAGACGAATTTCACTGACCCCTCGCGTCGGGGTCGGCCACGCGGGCGGATCGCCATACAGCTGCGCCAGCCCTTCGTCATAGGTAAAACGAGGAATACCAAAATCGCGCTGAGGGACGCGCTTCACGCCCAGCAGACGTTCTTCCCGCACCGCGCTGAGCAACGGCAGACGCGCCCCGGCATGCAGGTTCATGAGCTGGTTTACCATCGCAGTGATAAACGCCGTCTTACCGCTGCGGCTCAATCCTGTTACCGCCAGTCGAAGATGACGGTCAACGCCACGGTTAACCAGTGAATTAATTTCGTTTTTAAGTCGCTTCATCACCGTCCTTCGTTGCCCGGAAGCCTTGAATGCATGGCTTCAGAATACAATAAATGGGGGCAGATCGTTGATTATCAATTCTTATTTATTGCTATTGCCGTTTTCTCTCCAGTAAGATGAACGGCATTGCTGTCAGTCCGGAGTGAGTAAGGTGTATGTCACCCACCATCTATGATATCGCACGGGTTGCGGGCGTATCGAAATCAACCGTTTCCCGCGTTCTGAATAAACAAACGAATATTTCTCCCGAAGCGCGTGAAAAAGTGCTGAAGGCGATTGACGAATTAAATTATCAGCCCAACAAACTGGCCCGTGCCCTGACCTCTTCAGGCTTTGATGCCATCATGGTTATTTCGACCCGTTCAACCAAAACCACTGCCGGTAATCCCTTTTTCTCCGATATCCTTCATGCCATTACGGCAAAAGCGGAAGAAGAAGGATTTGACGTTATTTTACAAACCTCAAAAAGCAGCGAGGACGATCTGCTGAAATGCGTGAGTAAAATTAAACAAAAGATGATCAAAGGGATCATTATGCTGAGCTCACCGGCAAATGAATCCTTTTTCACCACGCTGGATGAGTATGGCGTACCGGTAGTGGTTATCGGCAAAGTGGAAGGGGAGTATCAAAATATCTATTCCGTCGACACAGATAATTTCCATGACAGCGCCACGCTGACCGAAACCTTTATTAAAAACGGACGCCGTAAAATTGCCTGTCTGCATGCCCCGCTTGATTATCATGTTTCGATCGATCGTCTTGCGGGCTATAAAGCCAGCCTGGAAAAGCACCATATTGCCCTTAACCCGGACTGGATCAGGGATGGCGGTTATACCCATGAGAGCGCGCTTACTGCGGCTCTGGAGCTGTTGTCTTCATCCACGCCGCCCGATGCGGTATTTGCTACCGACAGCATGAAGTTGCTAAGCCTCTATCGTGCGGCGGATGAGTTGAATCTGATGATTCCAGAGCAGGTGGTGATAGCCGGATACAGTGACCCGATGCTGTCTCTCATTTTAACACCCGCACCTGGCGGGTTTGATATCCCCACCCGAAAGCTGGGGGAAGAGAGCTGCGATCTACTTTTCAGGCGTATTGCAGGTCATCCCGCCCCGCAAAAAGTGCTGGTTGATACCCATTTTATACTGGCGGCCTCGCTGCGCTAAAACCAGGGGCAGTTAGCCCCTGGAAGACACACGATCAGAAAGCGTAATTTACCCCAACGCCCGCATAGTGGAAGCGGTCGTTTTTACCCTCGTCATGGTTTTCCCATTCATAGGCGTATTCAAGCGTCATGGATAAACCGTTAATGAAGTCATAGGCGTACTGCATACCCACGCGGTTGAAATTATGTCCTTCACGCTCGGGATCGTCCCGCCAGTCCCAGTTCGACCAGCGATCGAGCCCCAGTCGTGTGTAAGGCGTTAAGGTGGTCTGGCCTAACGAAATAGGCAGATAGGCACGAATTTCCTGGGTGGAGAATTCTCCGTTATTACGGGAACCGTCCATGTTGAACCCGCGTTCTAAATAGTAATTCACTTTAGCGGCAAAGGTGTCGTTAATGGTCCAGGTAAAGCCCGTTTCGGTTTCGACGCGGCTGTCTGAATAGCCGGTTTTTTCCAGATCGTTAGCAAACTGATACATGGCAAACCAGCCGCCAAAACGCCAGTCGTCGGTTAATTTTATATCCCAGTCAGGCTGAATTTTGTAGCGCTGCATATTAGCGCTGCCGTCTCTGGCGCCGTGTTCATCCTTAAAGTGATAGCCGTAATTACGGAAGCCTCCGGTCAGACCGAACGTAAAATCATCTGTTCCGATAAAGCGATAGCGTAATTCAAATTCAGGACGATCGAAATAGGTGCCACGGGTCATGCTGCTATAATCAACCGGCCCTTCCTGATACATCGCCAGCGAAATAGTCCAGGCATCCCAGGTCGCATTAAACCACACGGAAGGTTCATATAACCCGTCTTTATCCTCCCCCTGGCCTTCGACGTTTTCTATTTCATACATCGCGCCAATATTAAATTCCCACTTTTTAGCGCTTTCTGTTGCATGTGCGCAGCTAACCCCTGCGCACAGCACGAGCGCAGCACTTTTTAGTAGAGTACTCATCAAATATTCCCTTTATAAGTAACAAACAAAAAAAACCGGAAATAGGTATTTCCGGCGAACACCTTTCTTATCTAATAGCCGCTTCGGTTTCAGCGTCGAAGAAATGGCACTTATTCATATCGAACTGGATGCCGATATTATCCCCAGCGGCATAATCATTCGCAGCGCCAGCACGAACAACCAGCTCATGACCGCCAACGGTGGCGTAGAGCATGAACTCCGCGCCGGTCAGTTCGGCTACGCTGACTTTCGCCTCGATATTTTTACCGCTGCTCTGCAGAGTGAGAATATCTTCCGGGCGGATCCCAAAGACCACGGCTTTGCGCTGATACCCTGCGGCATTCAGTGAAGCGAGCTTGTCTTCCGGGATCGCCAGACGCAGCGTTTCCGTGACGAAATAGCGGTCGTCGATAGCACCGCGAATAAAGTTCATGGCTGGCGATCCAATAAACCCTGCGACAAACATGTTTGCCGGTTCGTTATACACCTGCTTAGGTGCACCGACCTGCTGAATAATGCCGTCTTTTAAGATCACGATGCGGGACGCCATCGTCATGGCTTCCGTCTGATCGTGGGTCACGTAAATCATGGTGGTGTTAAGCTTCTGATTCAGCTTGCTGATTTCAGCCCGCATCTGCACGCGAAGCTTGGCATCGAGATTTGAGAGCGGTTCATCCATCAGGAACACGCCCGCCTCACGTACGATCGCCCTGCCTAACGCCACGCGCTGGCGCTGGCCGCCGGACAGCGCGCCGGGTTTACGCTTTAGGTATTCACGTAATCCGAGGATCTGTGCCGCCCAGTTAACGCGCTCTTCGATAACCGCAGGCGCAATTTTTTGCATCTTCAGGCCGAACGCCATGTTGTCGTAGACCGTCATATGCGGATAAAGCGCATAGTTCTGGAATACCATGGCGATATCGCGTGACTTGGCGGGCACATCGTTCATACAAACGCCGTCAATCACCAGTTCGCCAGCGGTGATCTCCTCCAGACCGGCGATCATGCGCAGTGTCGTCGATTTACCGCAGCCTGAAGGCCCGACGAAGACGATGAACTCCTTGTCTTCGATTTCGAGATTGAAATCCTTAACCACGTGGACCTGGTTATCATAGATTTTCTGAATGTTTTTCAGAGACAGTTGAGCCATTGTTAATTCCTTATCAATACGTCCGGGATGCCCAAAACTCGGTAAGGCATTTCCAGGTCAGTTCCCGCGTTGAATGAAGCTGTAGTCCCGCATGGTTCAGGCCATAACCCACCCCAACCGACAGCATGCCCGCCGCGTTGATCGCCGCTACGCCTGCAGGTGCATCTTCGATGCCCATGGCCTCTTCAGGACGCACCTTCAGGCCAGCACAGGCTGCAAGGAAGATCTCCGGATCTGGCTTTGAGCGGCGAATACGGGAAGCATCGGCGCAATAATCGAAGGCCTGATAAATGCCCAGCGCGTGCAGGATCCCTGGGGCATTCAGGGAAACGGAGGCGAGTCCAGTTTTGACGTTCGCTTTACGTATATCCGTCAGCACGTCACGAATACCCGGAAGCAGTGAATCTTCCGTCAGCGACGCCAGAGACTGGACATAAAGCGCGTTTTTTTTCGTCGCCAGCGCGAGGCACTGCTCTTCACTAAACATCCCCTCTTTCCCGCCATGCTTCAGGATGCGCTGAAGGGAATCCATGCGGCTAATTCCCTTCAGCTGTTCATTAAACACTTCGTCGAAGGTGATGCCGATTTCGTCAGCCACTGCACGCCAGGCCAGAAAATGGAGGTGTGCGGTATCGGTGATAACACCGTCCAGATCGAATACAACAGCCTTAAGCGTCATGGCGCCCCTCCGTGGTAGCGGTCCCATTTACAGGTGCAAGAAAATCCTTATAAGCGCATACCTTGCGCCCCGATACGCGTAGCGTCTTGCCCCACAGCGTCAGCGTGACAGGTGTCGTCGTTTCAATGGTTAACACCTCATTTTCATAGGTGACGTGCAGCGTTGCGTTCCGCCAGCGCAGGGGGAAAGCAAGCCTTCGCCAGTGGGCAGGCAGGCTGGGCGCAAGGTGTAGTTCCCCTTCCACAATCTGCATACCGGCAAACCCCTGGATGACGCCGGACCAGATAGCGCCGGTCGCCGCGGCATGAATACCGTCATCGCAGCTGTGTGGATCGTCCCCAAGGTCAATGGCGACGCCATCACGCCAGAAGGCGTAGGCACCTTCGGTGTCACCACAGCGGGCGGTCACAATGCCGTGTATGGCCTTGCTCAGCGAAGAGTCATGGATCGTGCGGGGCTCGTAGAAAGCCAGATTGGCGGCACATTGCTGTGGGGTAAACCGCTCCGGCAAGAGGTAGGTAAGCATTACCACATCAGCTTGCTTCAGGATCTGCATGTCGTTTACTTCCGCGCGGGAGTAATCGAGCAGAATGGTCTGCTTCCCTGCTTTTGCTTTATAGCGGCTGAGATCAATGGCCGGTTTCGCCATGAAGGTATCATCCTGCGGGATCACACCGTCTGAATTGGCCTCCGGCAGCCATAAGCGCGTCAGGAACCGCGTGGCATTCTCCGTAAAACGCGCATCTTCACGCCCAAACTGCGCCATAAACCGGCGCGCGCAGGCAACGTTATGCCACGCCAGATAATTGGTATAGGCGTTGTTGTTCACATGCTCGGTGTATTCGTCAGGCCCAATCACATCATGAATTTCCAGGCGCCCGTCTACCTCCGTTGCGCGGCCCATCCAGAACGCGGCGGTTTCCATCAGCAGCGTCAGGCCTTCATTTCGCATAAAGGCATCATCGTGTGTCGCCTGCCAGTAAGCGACGACGGCCCAGGCAATATCCGCCACGATGTGGTGTTCAGCCAGCGCGGAGGCCACCTTCTGGCGCATGCCGGTTCGGATGTTGATAGCCGCGAACTCCGGCGTTTCCTCTTTGCCGCTCAAGGCGCTCTCCCACGGGAAAAGTGCGCCCGGCCAGCCGTTGCGGCGGGCTTTTTCCCGGGCCCCGGCCAGGTTAAGCCAGCGATAGCGCAGCAGATTGCGGGCCACCTGCGGACGGGTGAAAAGATGGAAAGGCAGCAGGAATATTTCGGTATCCCAGAAGACGTGTCCTTTATACCCCTCGCCGGTCAATCCCTTAGCGGCAATGCTGCTCCGCTCATCATGGGCTGGCGTCATGGTGGTCAGATGCCAGACGGCATAGTCCAGCGCCATCTGATCGTCAGGAACTGCAGAAGCCACTTCCACCCGGGCGTTACGCCATACGTCTGCCCATGCGCAGGATGAACTCTCCAGCAGCGAGGCATACCCCCTTGCCGAACAAACCTTGAGATCCGCCAGCGCCCTTCGCGCGAACGACTCCTGCGAAAGGGCTTTATCGCTGCGATGGGCAACCCAGACAATCTTATCCAGTGTGACAGTGTCACCTTGCGCTATCGTCAGGCAATAGTGGGCAGAGACCCGACGATTTTTAGCGGTAAAACAGCTTTCGCTGTCGGCTGATAGCTGACAAAAGGCCGAGATAACAACATCAGCGGCCCGGTCCTGCGTTTCATACACACCCTGCATATAGTGCTGGTCGAACACCCTGACAGAAATTTCATCCAGATGCTGCCGGCCGGTATTGGTTTGTGTCGCATCAATGCCGGTTTTCATCACCACCTGCGAGGCAGCATCGAGCGGGGTGATCGCAAGCTGCATGGCCACCAGCTGCAGCTGATCCAGAGAGACAAAACGGCGACTCTCCAGTCGATAGCGTTTCCCGTCGGGCGAGCGCCAGATTACGCTGCGACGAAGTTCGCCATTAGCAAACACCAGCTCGCGCTGCCACTCGAGAATGTCCCCCGACAGAAGGGTAAAATTTACCCCGTCCAGCTCAACCTCAATACCGGTGATATCGGGCAAATTGACCAGCTCAGTGGTCTCGTTGCGACCAGCACGATGATACAGACCCGCAAGATACATGCCTCGGGTTTGCTGGGTGTAATCCTCTTCATGCGCAGCGCGGATCCCCATGTAGCCATTACCGCAGGCCATGATGGAGGCGTATTTATTCAGACTGTGCGGACAAAAGCCCGGGTCGGTTAATACAGACACGTTTAGCATAACGTCACGCTTCCCCCTGTTTCTGCTGATTCATACAGCGCGGCGACAAGCTGCTGGATAATCAGCCCCTGTTCCGCATCAGCGATCATGACGGGTTCTCCCTGCACATGGCGCACGAAGGCATCCATACTGCGCAGGTGGCGTTGGTCGTCAGCCTCTTCGCGTTGGGTAAGAGTTTGTAAAACACCAGCTTCGTCGTTGTAAATGTGCGCCGGGAACAGCGTGGCACCCGCCTTTTCACCGCAGAATGCGACGTTCATGATCGATTGCTCGCGGATATTGAGCGCAAACGACGTGTCCAGACGCAGAATGCCGCCATTGCAAAATTCAATCGTGCCAAATAGAGCATCTTCCACGGTAAACTGCGTGGGATCCCACGCGCCAAACTGACCGCTGCTTTTACGGTTGCCCAGCCTCTGAAAGCTATGCGCGGTCACCCGTTTTACCGCCGGGAACCCCAGAACATACATTGCTGCATCAAGCATATGGATGCCGATATCAATCAGCGGACCACCGCCCTGTAGCGATTTATTGGTAAAAACGCCCCACCCTGGCACACCGCAGCGACGCAGCGCCTGCGCCGACGTGAAGTAAATTTCTCCAAGCGTTCCGTTCATTACCGCATCACGCAGCAGCTGAGTATCCAGGGCAAAACGATGGTGAAAATCATACGCCAGCACTTTTCCCGCCTTGCGCGCAGCCAGGCGCATCCGATCGGCCTCCTGTGGCGTCATAGCAGGCGGTTTTTCACACATCACATGGCAGCCTGCTTCCAGCGCTGCCATGACGTGCTCGAAATGAAACCGGTTAGGCGAGCAGACGCTCACCGCATCCGGCTTAACCGCCTCGAGCATTTCTCGCGCATCCTGCCATGCCGAGGGAATACCATGACGTTCCGCAAACGCCCGAGCCTGTTCAGAGTGGCTGTCCATGACAGCCACCATCTGAACATCACTGCGCGTGGCGTAATACGAGGCGTGCACTTTATCCGCGACCTGCCCGGCGCCAATGATGGCGACGCGCAGAGGCGAAGGTGTAGAAGCACTCATCACGCTCGTCATCCTTAGCATTTACGCAGATAAGTGAGCGAATCCCGGTATGCCTGAGCCGGATCATCGGCGCGAACACGGCACTCATATACCACGTAACCCTGGTAGTTATCCGCACGCAGCTGATCGAACAGGCTGGCAAAATCGAGGCTGCCGCTGCCCGGCTGGTAGCGGTGATTATCGGCGATGTGCACATGGCCAAGCAGATCGCGGTTCCGATGCAGCGCATCCGTCAGCGAGTCTTCTTCGATGTTCATATGATAGAAATCGCCGATGATCTGCACATGCTTGAGGCCGTTCTCTTCGATGTATCGACGCGCGTCTGCCAGGGTATTAATCATATGATCCTGATAGCGGTTCAGCGGCTCCAGATAGACGGTGGTTCCGGTGCGCGCTGCCACCTCATCCAGCCAGCGCAGCGAAGCACTCACCGCTTTGCGGTCGCCTTCAAGGCTGCGTGGAGAGATCATTGGCGGCAGTCGAAAGGTAAACATCCCCCACGCGGCAGGCACGATAATGCCCTTACCTCCCACTTCAGCCAGCGCTTCCAGAATGCGTTCAATCTGGGCTAAACCGTTCAGACGACGCTCTTCGATAAAGTCACCAATCCAGCCATCGTATCCGCCGCAGGCGGTCGTGACCGGCAGGCCGGTGGCCTTAATCGCCGCTTTCACCTCGGCGAGGTTTTCCACCAGCAGCTTGCCGTCAATTTCGTAGCCATCAAAACCCATCGCTTTGATGTACTCGAATTTCTCCATGATATTGACCGGGAAAAAGCCCTGGTTCTGTGTTGCGATTTTCATGATTTGCTCTCCTTAGCTTAAAAAGTGACGCCCATTTTGATGCTCAGTTCCGGATGCTGGTCCACATATTTCATGTAGCTTTCAGCGCTGGTGGTGAAGGTCACGACCGGGTCGATCAGATCTTCACAATTGAGATAACCGTTCATCAGCAGTTCCCAGCAGGTCTCTTCGATACGCTTGCGGCTCCAGCGCGGATAGTCCGGGTTTGGTTCGCTGCAGGCGCGGGAGAAGACAATCTTCGCATTATTGAAATGCGCTTCGCGGCCCAGGTTAAAGCCTTCAGCGAACGGTTTCGCGAAGGCTACGTAGGAGATGGTGCCGCCGTAGGCGAGCCCGCGCAGCGCGGACTGCAGCGCATCGGCAAAACCACTGGTTTCGATGATCACGTCCGCGCCCTGCTTGCCGGTCAGCTTTTTGATTTCCAGGCCGACATCGGTGCCGATTGGGTTCAGGCAGTGGTCCGCGCCGTGACGACGGGCGATCTCGCAGCGGTGTTCGATTGGATCAACGCCGATAACCACTGACGCACCGGCTTTTTTAGCCAGCTGAATCGCAATCTGCCCGATTGCTCCCAGACCGACCACGACGACAAAGTCACCCACGCGGACGTTGGCATCACGCACGCCGCTCATGGCGAACTGCGCCGGATCGTAGCAGACGGCGTTCTTCCAGGACGCGCCCTGCGGCATTTTACGCAGTTTATAGTTGTTCACCGCGTTGACGATGACCGTTTCCTGCAACGGGCCGTAGCAGCAGACAAGATCGCCGATCTGGTAATCCGTCACGTCCGCACCGCATTCAATAATGTCGCCAACAACCATGTTACCCAGCTGGAACTTACCGAACTCAATACCGCGCGCTGCGCCCTCTTCACGCGGCGTGAACATCTGCCACTCTGCGTTGAATTCTTCATCAATAAACGGGCTGGCGGCGCGGAAATCCACCACTTCTGTACCGTGTTTCGGCGCGCCAAAACGGGCGCGAATTTTTACTTCATGGACTGCAACCGGACGATCTTCATATTCCACCAGCGCCGCCACGCGTGGCGCTGTCGCAACTAATTTTTTCATGACTGACTCCTTGTTAATATTGGCCGCCTCAGCCCTTCACGCCACCGGCGGTCAAACCACTTTTAATAAAACGTTCAGACAGGGCGTACATGATGACCACCGGAAGCGCCGTCACCAGCGATGCCGCCATCATGCGGCCCCAGATATAATCTGGCGTGCTAAAGAGCGTGTTCAGCCCGACCGGCAAGGTGAAATTGCCAGAGCTGGACAGGAAAATTGACGCAAACAGGTAGTCGTTCCACGCAACCATAAAGCAGTAGACAAACACCGATACGAGTCCTGAGATCGCAAGCGGGACGGTGATGCGAAAGATGATTTGCAGGCGGTTGAGGCCGTCCATCATCGCGGCTTCTTCGATTTCGTCCGGGATGGTGTCGAAATAGCTGCGCAGCATGAACACCGCTGTCGGCAATGTCTGGGTCACCATGGTGACGATCAGCGCCAACTCGGTGTCGTAGATCCCGAGGGCAGTGATGATTTTGAACAGCGGCACCACCAGCAAGATCCCGGAGAACATATAGACGGTGTAGAAGCTTGCATTGATCGTCGTGCGTCCTTTAAAACGCAGTTTGGACAAGGCATAAGCACCCAGCGTGCCGAGAAATACGGCAATCACCGAGGAGGTCAGCGATACCATCATGCTGTTTTTGAAGTAATCCACAAACGGGAAGATCAGCGGGTTAAAGATGTCGATGTAATGCTGCAGCGTCCACTCCTGGGGCAGAATGGTCGGATGGAGCGAGATCGCCTCTTTCGCACTCTTAAACGACGTCATTAGCATCACGAAGAACGGGAACAGCGTGATAACCAGAAACACCGACAGCCCCAGATAAAAACCAATACGGCTCAGTACGCGTTTATTTGTTGCCATTGAGGTTTACCCTTTTTCTGGTCAGCAGAATCACCGCGAAGATGATCACGAACAGCACGACGGAGATCGCCGCAGCTTTACCCAGGTCATTGAAAGCGAATGCCGTTTTGTAGAGGTAGACGCCCAAAATATCGACCTTGGTAGTCAACAGGTAGACATCCGCAAACATGTAGAACATCCAGATAGTGCGGAGCGTCACCACCGTTGCCAGCACCGGCATAATCGCGGGCAGCGTAACGATTCGAAAACGCTGCCAGGCATTCGCGCCGTCCATTTCCGCCGCTTCATACAGGGATTTATCAATGGTCTGTAAAATCGCCAGGAATGAGATAAACGCGTACGGGAAGTAACGCCAGATGGCGAACAGCACCACCAGTACAAAGCTGCTGCCGGGATTGTCGAACCACAGGGGCGCCTGGTCATACAGATGCAGTAGGTCAACGCCCAGATAGTTCACGATGCCGTAGCCGTTGTTGAACATGTATTTCCATGCAAACACCAGCGAAATGGACGGGGTAACGTAGGATAAAATCACCAGTGAACGTGCCGTTTTCCGCAGACGAAACTCCCGGTTAAAGAAGATGGCGACGGCAAGCCCCAGCCCGGTACTGCCGAGCACGACCAGCGCGGTGTACCAGAACGTCATCCACAGCGAGTGCCAGAAGGCGGCATCGCTGAGGATGCGAATGTAATTATCCAGCCCGACAAACACAGCGCTAATGCGCGGGTTAAGCGGCAGTCGTAAAAAACTGATTTCAATATTGGAAATCATTGGCCAGGCCACCAGGCCCCCCAGCAGAATCAGGCTGGGGGCCAACAGCAGCATGGCGAAAGGCATATCTGAACGACCAGAAAACAACGTCTTCATAATTTCCTTCCGCAGAGCGCTCCTATCGTTGTGAAATAAGATCAGTCAGTCGCTTCTGGCTGCTGCTTAACGTTGTATTAAGGTCCTTCTGCCCCACCGTGACGTTATGCACCATGGAACTGATAATGCCGGAGCCCGTTACATCGCCCATGCGGGTGAAGTTTTTATCCCCAACCGCGCCAAACACCTGCACGTTCGGGAACTGCGCAATCAGTTCATAAGGCAGTTGCCCAAACGCTTTAATCACGTCGTTGTTTTTCCAGGTATCGGTGCCCACCACTAGCTTGTTCACCGGCAGTGCCGCGCCAGGCGACATCATGACCCAGTCCGTCGCGTTTTGAGCCTGTTCCATCCAGGTCACAAACTTCTCGGCCGCTTCGGTCTCCTCTTCAGTTTGTCCGGTGGTGACCGTCAGGGAGGTGATCATGCCGTACACCGCCGATGACTTTTCAGTCGGGACAACGAAGCCCAGGTTAGAGGGGTTTCCGTCCTTGTAGACGGCAGGCAGGATGTAGGTGGAGTAAACCGCCATAGGCGCTGAACCGTTCATGAAGGCGTCTTTGATCTCCATGACATCGTTTGAACCCGGCATTGTGGTCGCGGCCAGCGCTTTATAAAACGCCAGGGCTTTTGCCATTTCAGGGGTATCGATGTCGACGTTCCCTTTGGCATCAAACACGTTTGCGCCGCCGGAAAGCGCAAACTGAGAAAACGACTGCTCGGTCATCACGCTTTCCGCCGTCGGCAGCGCGATGCCGTAATGCTTTTTAGCCGGGTCGTTAAGGCGCTGGCTGGCTTGCAGTAGCTGTTCCCAGTTATGTGGCTCCTGAATGCCCGCCGCGGCCAGCACATCTTTGTGATACCAGACGCCGGAAAGCCAGGCGCTGACCGGCACGCCCGTCCAGGCTGAACCGTCTTCCGTACGAACAACACGCAAGATGCCGTCATAGAAAGTGTTTTCGCCTACCGCGTTAATGGCTTCGCCGATAGCTTTGCGATCCAGCAGCTGTTCCTTGTCCATTACTTTTGCGTAGTCATGGCTGACTTCAATCACTTCAGGCAGCGCGCCGGTTCTAGCCAGCGTAATCACCTTAGTGTTGTAGGCATCCTCTTCCACCGGTACCTGTTTTACCGTGATGCCAGGGTTCTCTTTCTCGAACTTTTCGATCAGCTTCGTGATAACCGCCTGACGCTCCTGCTCGACTGATGAGTGCATAAACTCAATGGTGACAGTGGACTTTTTGTCATCCTTACAGCCTGATAACAAAGCGCACGAAACCAGTGCTGAAATCAGCACAATTCTGGGCATTTTCATTTTTAAGGTCCTTTTTAGTTTTCTTTAATCCACAACACCTGCCATGGATGTAGGGTCAGCGTTTTATCTGTAATAACTTCTCCTGAAATCAAATCCGTTCCGGATTGAATATCGGACTCTACCGTTTGAAAGCCATCACTGAAATTAAACAGCGCCGTTATTTTCTCGCCACAATCCGCCACACGAACGATTTTTAAAACATGTTCACCTGACGCACTAAAATAAGCCTGACTGTCAGGGTGGAATGCTTTTTCCGCACGACGCAGCGCGATTAACTGGCTTAACGCGCAATAGACCTGATAACGCAGACTGCTTTTATCTTCAAGCGCACTATCAATTTGTCCTGCGGTATATTTCTCGCGATTTATCGCACGGTTATATCCCAGACGTTTAACACCTGCATAATCATTACGGGAGCCGAGAATACTCTGGATATAAACAGCAGGCACACCGGGGAAGCTTAAGAGGACGGCATGCGCCAGAATAAACCGGGCAATGCGTTCGCTATCATGACTTTCTCGCGTACTCAAAGCATCCAGATAGGTCACATTAATTTCATACGGGCTTCGTGTGCCATCCGGGTTATTTTTCCAGTTAACCAACGCACCTTCGGTCTGAAGCTTTTCTACAAGCGAGAGGATCTCTGACTCAGATAATATTCCGCGTAATGGGTTGAGACCAATGCCATCATGTGAGGCCAGGAAATTGAACCAGGTCGTTTTTGTCGAAGGTAACGCAAGCGACGCCGCCCACTGGCTCAGCGTACGGACGTCCTGAGAATGCACCGCGTGCAGCACCAGCGGCGGCAAAGAGAATTGATAAACCATCTGCGCTTCATTTTCACCGTCACCAAAGTAAGCAACGTTATCTTTATGCGGAACATTCGTCTCGGTGATAATCACCGTGCCCGGAGCAACAGCCTCGGTAATGGCGCGGAAAAGCTGGATGAGCTGATGGGTTTGCTTAAGATGGATGCAGGTTGTTCCGGGTATTTTCCACATGAAGCCCACAGCATCCAGACGAATGTATCGCGCCCCTTCAATCAGGTAATGCAGCAGCACGTCGACCATCGCAATCAGCACCTGCGGGGAGGCGAAGTTGAGATCAACCTGGTCCTCGCTGAAGGTAGTCCACAGGTATCGCACGCTGCCATCATGCAGTGTGAAAGGCGTAAGAAGCGGCAAGGCACGCGGACGCGTCACCGCGGATAAGTCTGTTTCAGGATCGACAGAAATAAAGAAATCGTCATACCCTGGCGTTTGCTTCAGGTAATTAGCGAACCATTTGCTTTTGGCTGACATATGGTTGCATACGAAATCAAACATTAAACTGGCTGACTGTTTTAATTCGGCAACGTCTCGCCATGTTCCGGTTTCAGGTGCAACCTCATGATAATCAATAACAGAAAATCCGTCGTCAGAAGACCATGGATAAAAAGGCAAGAGATGGACATGAGAAAAAGAATGAGAAAGCCATTTGTTATAAAACCGTGTAAAAACCGGTAGCGCCTTCTTCCCTTCCGCTGAAAACTGATCGGCATAAGTGATCAGGACAACGTCTTTTTCATCCCAACCCGTTTTACGTTTTTCTGTAATAACAGAGGCGATCTTTCCGATATTTTCCAGCAGCACATTCAAATGGGCTTCAGAAAACGTTTCCCCGTAAACAAGATTAATGAGCTCTTTAATTTTTGGATTCATTTCATTTTCCATGGTAGCGGTCCCACGAAGTGGCAATCTACTCCCATGAAAAATATCTGTCAACGGACCGGGGAGGTGAAAAAGGTGATTGCAAAGCAGCTCAGCACAATATTGTGAGCTGCCGCAAAGAAAGAACGGGTAAAGAGGAAATGCGGTGAGCTATCGCCAGTCCCTCGCCCGTCAGGGAAAGGACTAGCGCCAGCGGGAATTATTGGGATAAGTAGCGGCGAGAAAGCCGTTTTGCCACCTTTTGCAACAGCGGTTCGAGCGCCACGGCCAGCACCATTCTGATCGGCTTGCGGGCAACGGATTTGATCGCCCAGCCCGCCACGCCTGCCGGGCCGAACCGTAACGCGGTCAGCAGGACCAGTTTACCTGCGATTTTCAGGCCGGGTTTTACCTTCTGACCGGCCTGTTGCCAGTGTTGTTTCATCTCATCTCTCTCTTAAAGCTGACGAAAACGACTTCTCAGCGTAAAGGTATCCGACGTGACATAGCGTTCCATTTCCCGTAACCGCTTCTCACCGGCGGCGAGTTGCGCATCAACCGCATTAAGAAGATCGCTGCTGGTTGGGGCACCCTCCGCAGCCAGCTCTCCTTCCGGCATCGGGTCAAGAACAAACGACAGCACGATATAAGCTACCAGGGTGATAAATGCCAGACCAAAGAAGATCGACAGCACCGTCACCACGCGTACCAGCTTAACCGGGACGTCAAGATAATGCGCCAGCCCGGCACAGACGCCGCGCACCATGCCCTGCTGTGGAATTCGCCACAGCTTTTTGTTCAGATTCAGTCCAGACATTAACGGTCCCTCCAGTTTGGATGTTCAGCATCCAGGATGGCTTCCAGCGCCTGAATGCGTTCGCGCATTTTGTTCGCTTCATCGGAGAGCTGTACCAGACGCTGTTGTTCACTCTGGGAAAGTTCGCCCCGTGAAGAACGGTTGCTATAGTGCAGCCACAGCCAAATCGGCAAAACGAACAGCACGAAAATTGTCAGGGGAATGGCCAGAAAAAGCGCGCTCATGTGTACTCCTTGTCTTACGATGCGGCACGTTCAGGTGCCGCAGGAATTATTATTGGTTGTCTTGCTTCATTTTGGCTTTCAGTGCCGCCAGCTGCTCGCTGATTTCATCATCAGCCTTCAGGTCGGCGAACTGTTGATCCAGCGACTTCGGCTTACCGATGCCGTGGCTTTCGGCTTCAGCTTCCATCTGATCGATACGACGTTCAAACGATTCAAAACGGGCCATCGCTTCATCCAGCTTACCGCTGTCCAGCTGACGACGCACGTCGCGGGAGGAGCTCGCAGCCTGGTGACGCAGGGTCAGCGCCTGCTGACGCGCGCGGGTCTCGCTCAGCTTGTTTTCCAGCTCGCCAATCTCTTTCTTCATACGGGTGAGCGTGTCGTCCACCAGCGTCACTTCATGCTCAAGCGTCGCGACCATATCAGCCAGCTTCTGTTTTTCGATCAGCGCCGCACGGGCCAGATCTTCTTTGTCTTTGCGCAGCGCCAGTTCCGCTTTTTCCTGCCATTCGTTCAGCTGAGCGGTCGCCTGTTCAATACGACGCGTAAGCTGTTTTTTCTCCGCCAGGGCGCGGGCGGAGGTTGAACGCACTTCAACCAGCGTGTCTTCCATCTCCTGAATCATCAGACGCACCAGCTTCTGCGGATCTTCTGCTTTCTCAAGCAGTGAGTTGATGTTGGCGTTCACGATGTCGGCAAAACGAGAAAAAATACCCATAATCTAATCCTCATAGTTCTGTTATCGGGCTATGCCCTGCTGTACTGATAATACAAACATCATGCCAACTTTTTATCTTATTGATTTCACTGAGCCTGATTGATTTTCATGCAATGAAGGTTTACTCTTTCCTGGTGAATATCGCTAAGGAGTGGTTAATTTCATCATGCCTGGATACAAAGACAATTTACTCGGCGAAGCAAATAGCTTTCTCGAAGTGCTGGAACAGGTCTCTCGCCTGGCGCCGCTTAACAAACCGGTGCTAATCATCGGCGAGCGCGGTACGGGTAAGGAACTCATCGCCAACCGTCTGCACTATTTATCCGGGCGCTGGGACGGCCCCTTCATTTCCCTGAACTGCGCGGCGCTGAATGAAAACCTGCTCGACACCGAGCTCTTCGGCCATGAAGCGGGTGCGTTTACCGGTGCCCAGAAACGCCATCCAGGACGCTTTGAGCGCGCCGACGGCGGTACGCTGTTTCTGGATGAACTGGCAACCGCGCCCATGCTGGTGCAGGAAAAACTGCTGCGCGTGATTGAGTACGGCGAGCTGGAGCGCGTCGGCGGTAGCCAGCCGCTGCAGGTGAACGTGCGCCTGGTGTGCGCCACTAACGCCAACCTGCCGGAGATGGTGGCGGAGGAGAAATTCCGCGCCGACCTGCTTGACCGCCTGGCCTTTGACGTCGTTCAGCTTCCTCCGCTGCGCGAGCGCAAAAGCGACATCATGCTGCTGGCAGACCAGTTTGCGATTCAGATGTGCCGCGAGCTCGGACTGCCGCTCTTCCCCGGCTTCAGCGATTATGCTCGGGAGACGCTGCTGGCTTACCACTGGCCGGGAAATATCCGCGAGCTAAAAAACGTCGTGGAGCGTTCCGTCTATCGCCACGGCAGCAGCGAGACCGAGCTGGACAACATCATTATCGATCCTTTTCAGCGCAGCGCGACTCCGCTGCCGGCACCAGCGTCTTCAGGCGATCTCCCCTCTCTGCCTCTCGATTTACGCCAGTTCCAGCACGAACAGGAGAAACAGCTGCTGGAGCACAGCCTTAAGACGGCGAAATATAACCAGAAACGGGCGGCTGAACTGCTGGGTCTGACCTACCATCAGTTAAGGGCATTGCTTAAAAAGCATCAAATGCGCTGACAATATCAGCACTTACCATAGACATTTTTACGAAGCAGGTGTAAGTGCGATACACTTTGCAGATCGAACCTAAAAACCTTAAAAATTATGCGTCTGGTTTTATCGTCCTTTTTTGCACTTGGTCTGTTTAGCAGCCTGGCCTTTGCCGCGCCCGGGCAAACGCCACAGCCTGACATTCGTGACAGCGGCTTCGTCTATTGCGTAAGCGGACAAGTGGACACCTTCAACCCGCAAAAAGCGGGCAGCGGCCTGATCGTGGATACCCTTGCCGCGCAGCTTTACGATCGTCTGCTTGACGTCGACCCGTACACCTACCGTCTGGTGCCCGAGCTTGCGGAAAGCTGGGAAGTGCTGGATAACGGCGCAACCTACCGTTTTCACCTGCGCGATGATGTCGCGTTCCAGCGCACGCCGTGGTTTACCCCCTCGCGCAAGCTGAATGCGGATGACGTGGTCTTTACCTTCCAGCGTATCTTCAACCGCAACCACCCGTGGCATAACGTTAACGGCAGCAACTTCCCCTATTTTGACAGCCTGCAGTTTGCCGACACCGTGAAAAGCGTGCGTAAGCTGGACAACCGCACGGTTGAATTCACGCTGAGGCGCCCGGATGCCTCCTTCCTCTGGCACCTGGCGACCCACTATGCATCCGTCATGTCGGCCGAATACGCGGCTCAGCTGACGAAAAAAGATCGTCAGGAACTGCTCGATCGCCAGCCGGTCGGCACCGGTCCGTTCCAGCTGACCGAATACCGCGCCGGTCAATATATTCGTCTGCAACGCCATGAACACTTCTGGCGCGGTACGCCGCTGATGCCGCAGGTGGTGGTCGATTTGGGTTCTGGCGGGACGGGGCGTCTGTCGAAACTGCTCACCGGGGAATGCGACGTGCTTGCCTGGCCCGCGGCCAGCCAGCTCACGATTTTGCGCGACGATCCGCGCCTGCGCCTGACGTTACGCCCGGGGATGAACATCGCGTATCTGGCCTTTAACACGGATAAGCCGCCGTTGAATAACCCTGCCGTTCGACACGCTCTGGCGCTGGCGATTAACAACCAGCGCCTGATGCAGTCGATCTACTACGGCACGGCGGAAACCGCCGCCTCAATTTTACCGCGCGCCTCGTGGGCCTACGACGGTGAGGCTAAAATTACGGAATACAATCCGGCAAAAGCGCGTGAACAGCTGAAAGCGCTGGGGGCGGAAAACCTGACGCTGCAGCTTTGGGTGCCAACCAGTTCCCAGGCGTGGAACCCGAGCCCGCTCAAGACCGCCGAACTGCTGCAGGCGGATATGGCGCAGGTGGGCGTCAAAGTGATCATCGTACCGGTTGAGGGCCGTTTCCAGGAGGCGCGCCTGATGGACATGAATCATGATTTAACCCTGACCGGCTGGGCTACCGACAGTAACGACCCGGACAGCTTCTTCCGGCCGCTGCTGAGCTGTGCAGCGATAAACTCGCAGACCAACTACGCCCACTGGTGTAACCGGGAGTTTGACGCCGTGCTGCAAAAAGCGCTGTCTTCCCAACAGCTGGCCTCGCGCATCGACGCCTATGATGAAGCGCAGAAGATCCTGGCCCAGGAACTGCCGGTGCTGCCGCTGGCCTCTTCCCTGCGTCTTCAGGCCTATCGTTATGATATTAAGGGCCTGGTGCTGAGCCCGTTCGGCAACGCCTCGTTCGCCGGCGTATCGCGTGAAAAAGAACAAGAGGTGAAAAAACCATGATTATTTTTACCTTGCGTCGGCTCCTTTTACTGCTGGTGACGCTCTTTTTCCTGAACTTTGTCGGCTTCAGCCTGAGCTATTTCACGCCCCACGCCCCGCTCCAGGGGTCGTCGCTGTGGGATGCCTGGCTGTTCTGGTTTAACGGGCTGCTGCACTGGGATTTCGGCGTATCCAGCATTAACGGGCAGCTTATTTCCGATCAGTTGAAAGAGGTTTTCCCGGCCACGATGGAACTGTGCATTCTGGCCTTCGGTTTTGCCCTGATGGTCGGGATCCCAGTGGGCATGCTGGCCGGGATTTATCGCAACAAATGGCAGGATAAATTTATCAGCGCCCTCGCCCTGCTCGGCTTCTCCATCCCGGTCTTTTGGCTGGCGCTGCTGCTGACGCTTTTCTTCTCGCTGACGATGGGCTGGCTTCCGGTTTCTGGCCGTTTTGATCTGCTCTATACGGTTAAAACGGTGACGGGATTTGCCATCATTGACGCGTGGCTGTCCGATTCCGTATGGCGCCACGAGATGATCGTCAGCGCCCTGCGCCATATGGTATTGCCGGTGCTGACGCTGGCGGTTGCGCCAACAACCGAAGTGATCCGCCTGATGCGCCTGAGCACCATCGAGGTGTTTGACCAGAACTATGTCAAAGCCGCCGCCACGCGCGGACTGTCGCGCCTGACCATACTGCGCCGCAACGTCCTGCACAACGCGCTGCCGCCGGTTATTCCGCGCCTGGGATTACAGTTTTCCACCATGCTGACGCTGGCCATGATCACCGAGATGGTCTTTAGCTGGCCAGGCCTGGGGCGATGGCTGATTAACGCCATCCGCCAGCAGGATTATGCCGCTATTTCTGCGGGTGTGATGGTGATTGGTTCTCTGGTCATTATTGTTAACGTGTTGTCCGATATTCTGGGTGCCATGGCTAACCCATTGAAGCATAAGGAATGGTATGCCTTACGATAACGTATACAGTGAAAAGCGCACGCCCGGCGTGCTGCGTACCGTGTGGCGTAAATTCTATGGTGACACCACGGCAATGATCGGCCTTTATGGCTGCGCCGGTCTGGTATTGCTGTGCGTCTTTGGCTCGTGGTTTGCGCCGTATGGCATCGATCAGCAGTTCCTCGGCTATCAGCTGCTGCCGCCGTCCTGGTCGCGCTACGGCGAAGTCTCCTTCTTCCTGGGAACGGACGATCTCGGACGTGACGTGTTGAGCCGCCTGCTGAGCGGTGCGGCCCCGACGGTCGGCGGCGCATTTGTGGTGACGCTCGCGGCAACGATCTGCGGGCTGGCGCTCGGTATTTTTGCGGGCTCCACGCATGGTCTCCGTTCGGCGGTGCTTAATCACATTCTGGATACGCTGCTGTCAATTCCGTCCCTGCTGCTGGCGATCATTGTTGTTGCCTTTGCCGGTCCGCATCTATCGCATGCCATGTTCGCCGTCTGGCTGGCTATCCTGCCGCGCATCGTGCGCTCGGTTTACAGCATGGTGCATGATGAGCTGGAAAAAGAGTATGTCGTCGCCGCGCGTCTGGACGGCGCGACGACCTTCAACATTCTGTGGTTTGCCGTGCTGCCTAACATCGCCTCAGGGCTGGTCACCGAGATCACTCGCGCCCTGTCGATGGCGATCCTGGACATCGCGGCGCTCGGCTTCCTTGACCTCGGCGCGCAGCTGCCGTCGCCCGAATGGGGGGCGATGCTTGGCGACGCGCTGGAGTTAATTTACGTAGCACCGTGGACGGTCATGCTGCCGGGTGCGGCCATTATGGTAAGCGTGCTGCTGATCAATTTGCTGGGCGACGGTATTCGCCGTGCAATTAACGCGGGGGTGCAATAATGCCGCTTCTTGATATCCGCAACCTCACCATCGAATTCAAAACCGGTGAAGGCTGGGTTAAAGCCGTCGATCGCATCAGTATCACCCTCGCGGAGGGGGAAATTCGCGGGCTGGTGGGAGAATCCGGCTCAGGAAAAAGCCTGATTGCCAAAGCTATCTGCGGCGTGGCGAAAGACAACTGGCGCGTGACCGCAGACCGTATGCGGTTTGATGATATCGATCTGCTGCGCCTCTCCCCTCGTGAGCGGCGTAAGCTGGTCGGCCACAACGTCTCGATGATTTTCCAGGAGCCGCAGTCCTGTCTCGACCCATCCGAACGCGTGGGTAAACAGTTGATGCAGAACATTCCCGGCTGGACCTACAAAGGCCGCTGGTGGCAACGCGTTGGCTGGCGCAAGCGTCGCGCCATCGAGCTTTTACACCGCGTCGGGATCAAAGACCACAAAGATGCGATGCGCAGCTTCCCTTACGAGCTGACCGACGGCGAATGTCAGAAAGTGATGATTGCCATCGCGCTGGCCAATCAGCCGCGCCTGCTGATTGCGGATGAACCAACGAACGCGATGGAACCCACCACGCAGGCGCAAATTTTCCGCCTGCTGTCGCGCCTCAACCAGAATAACAACACCACTATTTTGCTGATCAGCCATGACCTGCAAATGCTCAGCAAATGGGCGGATAAAATTGACGTGATGTACTGCGGGCAAACGGTCGAAACCGCGCCGAGTGAAGATCTGATCACCGCGCCGCACCACCCGTATACGCAGGCGCTTATCCGCGCCATTCCGGATTTTGGCAGCGCCATGCCGCATAAAAGCCGCCTGAATACCCTGCCCGGGGCGATTCCACTGCTGGAATCTTTGCCGATAGGCTGTCGTCTGGGGCCGCGTTGCCCCTACGCTCAGCGTAAATGTATCGAGACGCCACGCCTGACCGGGGCAAAAAATCATCTTTACGCCTGTCATTTCCCGCTGAACATGGAGAGAGAGTGAAATGGTCGAAACCTTGCTGGAAGTGCGCAACCTGAGTAAGACCTTTCGCTACCGCACGGGGCTGTTTCATCGTCAAACCGTCGACGCGGTGAAGCCGCTGAGCTTTACGCTGCGTGAAAAACAGACCCTGGCGATCATCGGCGAGAACGGTTCCGGGAAATCCACCCTGGCGAAAATGCTCGCCGGCATGGTTGAACCGACTGCAGGCGAAGTGTTGATTGACGATCATCCTCTGACCTTCGGCGATTACTCTTTCCGCAGCCAGCGCATCCGCATGATCTTTCAGGATCCGTCTACCTCGCTTAACCCACGCCAGCGCATTTCGCAGATCCTCGATTTTCCGCTGCGTCTGAACACTGACCTGGAGCCGGAGGCACGCCGTAAGCGCGTATTCGAAACCCTGCGTATGGTTGGGCTGTTACCGGACCACGAAAGCTACTACCCGCACATGCTGGCACCCGGTCAGAAACAGCGCCTGGGTCTGGCGCGTGCGTTGATTTTGCGGCCAAAAGTGATCATTGCGGATGAAGCGCTTGCCTCGCTGGATATGTCGATGCGCTCGCAGCTGATTAACCTGATGCTGGAATTACAGGAAAAACAGGGGATCTCGTATATCTACGTCACCCAGCATCTGGGAATGATGAAACATATCAGCGATCAGGTGATGGTCATGCACCAGGGTGAAGTGGTCGAGCGCGGCAGCACCGCGGATGTGATGGCCTCCCCGCTTCATGAGCTGACAAAACGACTGATTGCGGGTCACTTTGGTGAAGCATTGACTGCCGATGCATGGAGAAAGGACCGCTAAGCGCGACGGCAAACAAAAATCGCCCCACTAAATTAGGGATTAAATAGACTTCATTCGCTATTTAATCCTTAACCCTTTCGTCTCCATCCCTGCTCCATATTTTATGCAATATCAATCAACAGTTCTTCTCCAGAATACCGGGACATTACGGAGGAGAAGAAATGAACACCACTACCTATGTTCTAAAATATACCGAGTATCTCATCAGAAGATGCCGTTCTTTTTTAATGACGGACCTGCACTTTCATACTATCAGGTTAAAGAAAATATCCGGGCAAAGCCCCGACATTAAATCCCCCACTACGCTGAGTGAAAAAATATGCTATCGTCTGGTCTATGACCATAATAACTTCTACACCATGCTTGCCGATAAACTCGCCGTTCGGGCATACGTTTCCTCCAGAACAACGCGCGTGAAAACGGTGCCATTAATTGGCGTTTATACCCGGGCGTCGCAGATTGATTTTTCAGTACTCCCTGACAAATTCGTCCTTAAGTGCAACCATGACAGCGGCAGCACTATAATATGTACAAACAAAGCGCAATTTAACATCAGGGAAGCGTGTAAAAAACTGAGTCTCGCGTTAAAGAAAAATCTGTACTACACCACGCGTGAATGGCAGTACAAAAATATTACGCCCAGTATACTCTGCGAGCCGTTTGTCGATCTCTTTGATAATGCTGACAGAAACACAACGCCGGAAATGCTGCGGATCCATTGCTTTCATGGCGTTGCGCACTATGTTGAAGCGGATTTTACGGATGATAACGGCCAGGGTTTTATCAACGTTTACGACAGGCATTGGAACTTACAACCCTTCAAGATGGAATATCCGAATACACCGTTAGCGCCGGGCGAACCGGTCTTGTTCCGAGAGGCGTTGCTGGCATCCCAGGAACTGGCGGATGGCATTGACTACTGCCGCGTTGACCTTATGCTAAAAAAAGATGAAATCTATTTCAGTGAAATAACCTTAAGCCCGAGACGCGGTAAACTGTCTATTACCCCGCAGGAATGGGATGCTAAGCTAGGAAAAATATGGCATTTATCGCCGGCAGGCACATTTGACCTGCCGCTCACACTCACGAGTCGGGCCAGGTGAGTTTAAATATAGAATGGTTTTGCTTCGATAAGGTATAGGTAACATCGCCACCATGCGCCAGCATGATGGCTTTTACCACCGACAAGCCCAAACCACAGCCTTCCGGGTTCAAATCTCTGGCACCATTATCGCGCTGAAAGGGCTGAAATAAGAAATCATGAAACTCCCTTGGGATGCCAGGTCCCCCGTCCTGAATAAGGATATAATTGCCTTTATCAGAAACGCCATTTTTCACGATGAGTGTGCGCGAGGTTGAATAGTGTAAGGCATTATCAAATAAAACGGTCAGACACTGATTGATGCGTAATGGGTCGAATACGCATTGCTGATCCCTCAGTTCTGTTTTGATGGTAAATGCCTTACGGTTGAACTCGGGCATGAAGGTATCGAGCGCATTCTGTATTGCCCCTTTAAGATCCGTTCTGGACAGGCATAACGAGTATCCCGCCCCGCCATCCGAACTGATAACCCGGAGATCTTCAATCAGACGGGTTAACCCTTCCGTCTGTTTGAGAAGATTATTAAACAGAACCGGGTCCGGGGTAAAAACACCGTCAACCAGCCCCTGAAGCCGTCCACGTAAGATCGTGACCGGGGTTCTCAGCTCGTGCGCAATCGCAGCATTCCAGGATTTCCTCTGTATATCCAGCGTCTGTAATTTTTCCGCCATTTCATTGAAATCCGTCACCAGGTGATTGATCTCACCCAGCCGGGAGCTGGCGCAGAATGCCCGTGCGTCAAGATCGCCCTGTGAAATCTTTTTCAGGCTGGATGCTACCGCGTTTAGCGGGGTGAGTATTCGCGATGAAAGTTTGACCGTGAAAAAGAGTGCGATAATCAGGCTGATCGTCGTCGCGGTCCCAATCCACACCCAGTCCCACATCGTCATCTGCTCGTCATCGCCCGCAGCAGGACCGCCCGGGAGGTGATCCAGTATAAAAGAGTAAAAAAACCAGGAACCCAGTATGGCGATGGCAATTATCGTAAACGTCAGCAACAGCATATACGTTAAGATCTGACGACTCAGGACAGACTCTTTGTTCATTTCTTTTCCCCAAGCCGGTAACCCAAGCCTCTTATGCTCTCGGGAACGCCATAAAGGCCAGCAAGTTCCAGTTTTTTACGCAACTTGCTCATATGGCTGTCGACCGTTCTGTCGAGCGTATCACCTTCTGGCAGGCACGCATTGAGTAACTCTTCGCGGGAACAGACCTTTCGCGGATATCGTACCAGCCAGGTGAGCAATTTAAATTCGGTCGTCGTTAATACCGGGGAGATAACCTCTTCGCCCACGGTGACTTCCACGTAGAAGTCATCCGGATAGACCGTAATAAAGGGCGTTCTGAGCGGCAGGGAACCCGCCTGCTGAAGCGCGGGTTTTGTCCTGCGCAGCACCGCCTCAACCCGTGCGACAACTTCAGAGGGGTTGAAGGGTTTGATCACGTAATCATCCGCGCCCAGTCTCAGTCCCATGAGCTTATCGACATCCTGATCGAGAGCGGAAACCATAATGACGGGCACAGAACTTTCCTGACGAAGCGTGGTAAGTACGCTCCAGCCGTCACATACGGGCAGATGAATATCCAGCAAGATGAGATCCGGTTTATGCAGGCGATTGAGCGTTATCGCCTGCTCGCCCTGCCTGGCTCTGAGCGTTTTCATTCCCGAACGCTCTAAGTAACTCATCAGTATCTCGGCAATTTCGTCTTCATCTTCAACAACAAGGATCAGCGTATTTTTGTGCATGTTATCTCCGCGGGTGAAATCCCTTTAAGCACGCTATCAGATATCTTTAGCACAATAAGACACAGCCTCCGCGAAAAAGTGCCATGGTCACGAGAATTTACCGGTTGATTTAAATGCCCGGTTATTTCTCCACACAACCTACACATTCAGTCAATAAAGACTCGACAATGTCCGTTCAAAATCGCTATTGAGGCATAAGCCTTTGTGCATTGAGCGTTGCAAATTACCACTGTTTCTTAAAGACTTTATGAAGTTGGCTGAAATAATGAACATGGAACTTTCAAAATATTTCTCCCCTAAAAAACTGGGCATATATTCCCTGTTTCTGCTGCTGTCGTGGGGATTACTTTATACCTGGCTGGTGCTGGTACACAGAATGGATGAGAAAGTCGCCTCGACGCTACCCTCGTCACCCATCATCTATGGCTGCATCGCATTGTCGGTTGTCTCTCTGATAATCCAAAATAAAGCCGGTGCGTTGACTGAGCTGCTTGTCATCTCCTTCTGGCTAATAGTGATTTTTGTTTATCTCATTATTACGTTCACCGTGTTGTTAAACACATTGCCCGACATTGAGGATCTGGTCTTTTACTACGAGTGTTATTTGATCATTTTTTTTGGTGGAGCCCCGCTGTACCTCCTTATGAGAATGATTTGAGCCACCGCTCCACACATCCTCCACAAACCGCCCATTTCCGCTAAACAGGCGTTCGGTAGGCTCTCCATCACACTATTTTGCACAAAAATAATTCACTAAAAAAAGTCTGACGCGATTTGCCCATAATGATGAACCGTAATAATAATCTTAGTCCTTCTGAACCTGCCGGAGTGATGCACTCGCTTAAAAAACTTGCGATTCGGCACCGGAAAAAACTGGTTGTCACTTTCTTCCTGGTGGTGGCTGAAAACGTAACGTTTCTACTTTACCCCGTTCTGGAAGGCATCGCGATAAATGCCATCCTCGCAGGGAAGACGCTTAACGCCGCGCTATATGGCCTGATGGTGCTTTGTATGTGGTTCATCGGCGCGGCCAGACGAAGCGTCGATACCCGCACTTTTGCACGCATTTACGCCGGACTCGCGGTATCCGTCGTTCTGGCACAGCGCAAGTATCAGCTAAACCATTCGGCAATCGCCGCCAGGGTAACGCTCTCGCGTGAGTATGTGGATTTCTTTGAAATGCACCTTCCCCTGCTGATTACATCGCTGAGTTCACTGTTTGGCGCCGCAATCATGTTGCTGTTTATTGAATTTTGGGCCGGGGTCATGTGCTTTGCGATTGTATTTGTCCTGCTCGGATTTGTCTCCGGATATGCCCGTAAAAATGAATGGCTATTCATGCGCCTGAATAATCGTCTGGAAAAAGAAGTGGATTATGTTCATAAGGCGGGAACGGCCACTCTTCACCGACATTACTCCACGCTTGCCCGTTTACGTATCGCATTATCTGACCGCGAGGCGTGGGGCTATTTGTGGGTTGGCGTACTTGTTGCCGCGCTTTTTACGCTGACCATCATCTGGATGACGCGCTCAACCGGCATCACCGCCGGACATATTTATTCCGTGATGACCTACATGTGGATGTTCGCGACGAGCCTTGATGACGCACCGCAGCTTCTTGAGAAGTTTTCGCAGCTCAGGGATATCGGTAAACGCGTATCCACTGATGAAGAAATTCACGTAACTGGACGTTAATTTAATGCCTCATTTTTTTATTGAACGCCCCGTTTTCGCCTGGGTAGTGGCGCTTTTTATCGTGCTGGCAGGACTCCTGTCTATTCCCCGTTTGCCGGTTGCGCAGTATCCGGCGGTGGCACCGCCGGGGATCATTATTTCCGTCAGTTACCCGGGGGCGAGCCCCGATATCATGAATACGTCGGTGGTATCGTTAATCGAGCGCGAAATCTCTGGGGTCGATAATTTGCTCTATTTCGAATCATCCAGCGACACAACCGGTTCGGCATCAATTACCGTCACGTTTAAACCGGGTACGGACATCAAGCTGGCGCAGATGGACCTGCAGAATCAGATTAAGATTGTCGAGCCTCGTCTCCCTCAGGCGGTAAGACAAAACGGTATTAACGTCGAGGCCGCTAATTCCGGGTTTCTGATGATGGTGGGGCTTAAGTCCACGACAGGTCAATTTGAGGAAGCCGACTTAAGCGACTATTTTGCCCGAAACGTCAGTGACGAGCTTCGTCGCGTGCCCGGCGTAGGAAAAGTTCAGCTGTTTGGCGGCGAAAAAGCGCTACGAATCTGGTTGGATCCGATGAAGCTCCACACCTACGGCCTTTCGGTGAGCGATGTGCTTACCGCTGTTGGCCAGCAGAATGCCCTCGTTTCGCCCGGTAAAACGGGAGATGAGCCAGCATCTGAAGGACAAGGGGTAACGTATCCCATCACGGTGAAGGGACAACTCTCCTCGGTAGAGGCGTTCAGGAATATTACTCTGAAGTCTGACGCATCCGGCGCCCGTCTGAAATTGTCCGACATTGCACGCATTGAATCTGGCCTGCAAAGCTACGCTTTCGGTATCCGCGAAAATGGGGTTCCTGCAACGGCAGCGGCTATCCAGCTCTCGCCTGGCGCCAACGCAATGAGCACGGCTTCAGGCGTACGCGCGCGCATCGACGAACTTTCCCAGGTGTTACCCGAAGGAATGGCATTTACGGTTCCCTTCGATACCGCCCCGTTTGTGAAACTTTCTATCATGAAGGTTGTTCAGACATTTGTGGAAGCGATGGTTCTCGTCTTCCTGGTTATGCTGCTGTTTCTGCACAAGATACGCTGCACGCTTATCCCGGCGATTGTTGCCCCCGTTGCACTTCTTGGCACCTTCACGGTAATGCTATTGAGCGGGTACTCCATCAATATTCTGACGATGTTCGGCATGGTGCTGGCGATAGGGATTATTGTCGATGATGCCATTGTGGTTGTAGAAAACGTTGAACGACTGATGGAGGAAAAAAGCCTTTCCCCGCGTGACGCTACGCGGCAAGCCATGCAGGAAATCACACCGGCGATTATCGGGATCACGCTGGTGCTCACTGCCGTGTTTATCCCCATGGGGTTTGCTGAAGGATCCGTCGGGATTATCTACCGACAATTTTGTATTTCCATGGCTGTCTCTATACTGCTGTCCGCGTTTCTTGCCCTGACGCTGACGCCTGCCCTGTGCGCAACGTTACTCAAGCCGCATAAGGCAGGAAAGAGCGAAGGCGGATGGTTCGCGGTCAGGTTTAACGCGCGCTTCCGCTCGCTTACCGCCTGTTACGAAGCCGGGCTGGGTGCCGTTCTGAAGCGAACCGGGCGTATGCTGCTCCTGTACGTTGCGCTATGTGCTGCGCTGTTTTTGGGGATGTCTTCCTTACCGTCGTCCTTTCTGCCTGACGAAGATCAGGGCTACTTTATGTCTTCAATCCAGCTGCCTTCTGATGCAACCATGCAGCGAACCCTGAACGTGGTTAAAAAATTTGAAGAGGAAATTGCGGCCCGGCCGGATATTGAAAGCAACATTATGATCCTGGGGTTTGGATTTTCAGGTTCAGGGTCGAATTCGGCTATGGCCTTCACCACGCTGAAGGACTGGAAATATCGGCAGGGTTCGACGGCCCAGGGTGAAGCCGACCATATACAGGCCAGCATGGCGAACGTCTCTGATGCCGTCACGATGAGCCTGCTTCCGCCGGCAATTTCGGATATGGGCACCTCGTCGGGCTTTACCTGGTACGTGCAGGACAGAGCGGGACTCGGCTACGAGGCTTTAAAGCGAGCTGCCGATGCGCTGGTCCTGCAGGCCAATCAGCGTCCTGAACTGAGTGACGTGTATATAGACGGTCTTGCGGAAGGAACAAGCCTTGCGCTACAGGTGGACAGAGAAAAAGCAGAAGCGATGGGCGTTTCATTTGATGAAATCAACCAGACGCTCTCCGTCACCCTGGGCTCAAATTACGTCAATGACTATACGAACAACGGCCGCGTTCAACAGGTGATTATTCAGGCCGACGCGCCCTACCGAATGAAGCCTGAGCAGATACTCAAATTATCAGTGAAAAACCGGATGGGTCAGATGGTGCCGGTATCTACATTTGCCTCGCTTTCCTGGAACGTTGCGCCGCAGCAGTTGACGCGTTACCAGGGTTATTCTGCTATTCGCATTACCGGAAATGCGGCGTCGGGAGAGTCCAGCGGCACCGCAATGAAGGTCATGGAGGGTTTATCCAGGAGCCTGCCTCAGGGTATGGCTGGCGAGTGGGCCGGGAGTTCGTTGCAGGAAAGAAAATCGGAATCTCAGCTTCCGGGCCTTATCGCCCTGTCGATACTGGTCGTCTTTATGGTGCTCGCCGCGCTGTATGAGAGCTGGTCTATTCCTTTCGCGGTCATGCTGGTCGTTCCACTGGGACTTATCGGCGCGGTGATAGCTGTATCAGTTGCCGGCTTGACGAATGACGTTTTCTTCAAGGTGGGCCTGATTACGCTCATCGGCCTGTCGGCCAAGAACGCCATTCTGATTGTTGAATTTGCCAGGCAGCTCCACCGTCAGGGGCAACCCCTGCTGGCGGCTACCGTTCATGCCGCTAGCCAGCGCCTGCGCCCCATTGTGATGACATCGTTAGCCTTCACATTAGGGGTTGTTCCGTTGATGCTGGCCAGTGGTGCGAGCGACAGTACGCAGCATGCCATCGGTACCGGAGTCTTTGGTGGCATGATTAGCGGTACGCTTCTCGCGATCTTCTTCGTGCCGGTATTCTTTATAGTCATCGCGCGTTTTGTCGACAACATAAGGAAAACGTGAATACCTTTGAGGGATCGCGCTTCTTCTCTGCAAACTATTGAACAGTTAATATCATGACTGCACTCGCCGAGAAGGGACCCGTTGGGATATCACCGATTTTCACCGAAGGATTCCGTACAGGTTCGAATGTTAATTTTTCTGTCTGAGTCCCCGTACTATAGGTTCGGCTATAGGTATCCGTTGGGCTGACCAGCTCATCATTCAACGACATAGCCACCGCGAGTCCGTTTGCCGTTGAGGAAATCATTTCCGTCCCTGCTATATTTACGGCTGTGTATTTAAAGCTAATTGTGTGGGTCGCCTTGCCATCGCCCGTGCAGGTGATGCTGATATTTTTCTCCGTCCCGGGCAGCGTACCGGGAACCGCTCCGATTTTAGCTCTGTCCACATCGCCTAACGAAATATTCAGCGTGCTGCCATCGCCAAATGTACAATGGAATGGTGAAGGTAAGGGAGTTGTTCCTCCAGTGCCAGATTTACAACCTTTTTCGGTATTATTGAAAGTAAAGTACTGGCTTCGTGAACTTTTAAGCACATAGCAAATACGATTAGGAGACCTCCCTAGCTGTGATATTGAGGTCGTTGCCCACACAAGATTCAGTGTATTTAATTCCACTCCAGCCTTAATATACACAGCTGCACTATCTTGCCCGAAAGAAGAGATCCCATCAGAGGTAATGTGGACAAGGATAAGATGATAATTACCAGAGTATGGAACTTCATTTCCCTCTCCAACGTCTAACGTACATCCCGCCTGGCTATAATCATCAGCTGTCAAGTTTGACATGATTGTATCAGGTGTAATAGGGCAAACGAGCTTCCCCGTACTATTCTCATGTATTCCCGGAGTGTTTGTCCATGTTGCAAAACATGAGGCAGGCAGAAAAGGTAGCATCGTAAAAAAAATAAAAACCAGCATTTCAATAATAGATTTAATATTGTGCATTTCAAAAGCCGCTCACATTAATGTGCTGTTCCTGAAAATAGTGCAAGGTTTAAATTCATGACTTCACTTTGCACCATGTCGCGTACTAATTGTTCGACTCATGCATATTTTCTGCCACTCACCAGCCTCTGGATAAATTATAATTACATCACTTTGGCACCGTTTCCTGAAGCAATAATATGCACCTTCTGTCTTAACTTTGCGCTATTGAACAGTTAATATCATAACTGCATTCGCCGAAAAGGCCCCCGTTTGGATATCACCGATTTTCACCGAAGGGTCACGGATAGGTTCGAATGTTAATTTCTCTGTCTGAGTCCCCGTACTATAGGTTCGGCTATACGTATCGGCTGGGTTGACAAGCTTACCATTCAACGATATAGCTACCGCGAGTCCATTTGTCGTTGAGGAAATCATTTCCGTCCCCGCGATATTTATGGGCGTGTATTCAAAACCAATTGTGTAGGTCGCCGAGCCATCGCCCGTACAGGTAATGCTGATATTTTTCTCAGTCCCGGACAGCGTACCGGGAACCGTTCCGATTTCAGCTCTGTCCACATTGCCTAATGAAATATTCAGCGTGCTTCCATCGCCAAATGCACAATGGAATGGTGGAGGTAACGGCGTTGATCCTCCAGAACCTTCAGGGCAACTTTGAGGAGTATTGTTGAAAGTGTAGTTAAGGCCACTGTAATAATTACTTAACATATAGCAAATATGATTAGCAGGATATGTGATCATTAATCGGTTTAAAACAGTCCAGTCCAGGTTCAAAGTATTCAATTCCACGCCAGCATCAATATACTTATTTGCACTTATCAAATTTAGTTTGTATTCACCGGTAGAGTCAACAACGGCAAGAACGATTGTATACCTATCTGAGCTTGGAACAGTATTACCATCCCCAACTGTAAATTCGCATCCCTGCATGATATAATCTGATTCATCCAGATTCAGATTCGTATCAGGTGTTTCGGGACAAACCAGTTTTTTCGCTATGTGCGAATACATCCCAGGGGTATTTGTCCAGGAAGCATGACACAAGACAGGAAGAAATATAAAACCTAGCAAAAATATTGCTATTACACTTATTTTATCAATACCAAATCGGATATTGCACATCTCAAAAATACTCACTCATTAATGTCGCTGTTGCTGAAAAGGCAGCAGCCTCTAATTCTACCGCAGGATCTTTTTCCAGTTCAATTTCAAGCGTGGGCGGGGATTGCCAGTCCGCAACAGTAAACGCCTCATTCAAATCCTGCGGTTGCCCATCTTTGATAAACTTGAGCCATAACCCCGGTATATTGGACGCAATTGCAGCTGTGTCACCGGTAACAGGTGTTGCCTTAATAGTCATCTCTACTGTATTACCCGCCTGACTCCCTGAACAGTCTAAGCTATAATCCATAGACTGAGTTATATGATCGGTAGAAACCTTGTTGATATTTACGTTACCGAAAGCGACGTTGATATCCTGGTTATTATTTACCACACAAGGTTTATGATTATTTAGCCGACCGGTGAACGTTATTGACATCGTGTCACCCGTCTGGGCAGCAAAAACTGTATTCGTCTGCGCGCAAAGTAAGAACGTAAAACATGTTAAAAAAATTGTTTTTATACGCATCACATAAACTCCATTACCAGCGTTGCGCTGGCGCTAATAGGTGCCCCATTAATTAAACCGGTACCATCACCTACCAGCACAAGTTCTACCTGCAATCCTGGCTGAGCGAGCATATCGACAGCAAATGCTGAATCAACATCCTGCGCAACACCATTAACCAGTAATTTAATTCCCAACTGCTTCCCAGGATTCGATGCATTTATGCTTACGGGTAACAATTTCTGTCCTTTGAAATCAATCGTCCCCCCAGCTAAAGATTTAAAAGTGAGCTGAGTTTTACCAGCGCTGTCACCCGTACAGGTCATCGTTGATGACAAAGGTTTCCGATAGGTTCCGTCAAGTGTGGAAGTTCCGTTAACAGTTGAAAAATTGACATCACCAAAATCCACGGTTAAGGTTTTGCCTTTATTAAAGGTACAGGAACCGTTGGCTATTACAGTTCCAGTAATATTGAGGTTTAATTTGGCCGGTTCACCCGCACTGACGTGTAACACACTCGCTAATAACCCTGCAGCAATAATAATCGGGCACCATAATTTCATCGTATTAACCTCATGGATACGCAATCTCAAATGTGGCTGTAGCCGTAAATGCCCCGGCCGTAATGCTGTGAGCGGCAATAGCGGCTGGCTCAGCCTGGACATATCCCTTCAGAGCGATGATATTATTACCGTTCGTCAAACTGAATACGGGACTTGGCTTATTCAGCGCTAGCTGTTGTGGATCTGCGCTATTGGTTTCGATACCAATGGCGATACCCTGCGTATTACCCGCATCAGGCGTTAATAAACCCGGCAAGGCCTGACTCTCGCTCCCCTTAAAGGTGATAGTGGCACTGCTGCCCAATGTCGTATCACAGTTAACCAGCGTAATAATGAACGGTTGTCCCGGCGTGCGGTTGCTGTGATAGAAGAAGGTGCTTACAAGGTTACCGAAATCAAGTTGAATATCTGATGATTCTTCAGATAGCGTGCAAGGCTCTGAAACCAGAGCACCACTGATTTTTACATTATTATTCCCTGCACAAGCATAGGGTATAAAAAAAATAAAACCCAACAGCCATAAAAGTCGCGTCATCAATCATACTCCAGCGAAAAGTTCACCACTGCCTTATACGGGCCCAAAATCAACTGTTCAGGTGTTCTCTCAGGTGCGATGTAAAAAATGAGCTCGTCACTACCAGGCGTGAGAAACTGTGGCTTACTGCGTTCCCCTAAACGTATGTCATTCTGTCTGACATCTGTGATACGTAGACCAATACCTTGTGCTCCAGTTACCTGCACCAGTTCCGGGCTATATCTATTAGCAGGAGCCAAAAACGTTAAGGTGGCGATGGGTTGGATGGCATCCCACGAACGACTCCCGGTGCGTCTGTCCGTACTTGAGCCCTGCATTCTTATGCAATTTTTGAGGTGCAGGACAAGAGGTACAGGTGCGCCACGATTACCGATTTTTTTCAGCAGCGATGCAGACAGAGTACTGAGTGAAATTTCCTGTGATGCTGATTGCATTTCAAGTATGCATGCCCCTTCAACCATCATTCCTACAACAATAAAAGGAACATCGCCGCTCACGCTCTTTTCATCAGCCAGCGTTGTGGAGCTAATGACCGACAGCAGAGATAGCAACATGCATACTTTTTTCATCTGTTTAGCCCGCATGCGCAGATGTAAGATTGCAACTACTACCACTGCAGCTGAAGACCAGCTTCGGGCGTCCCCCGAAATCATTGATATAGGTAATAACCGGGTTGTTTCCCAGATTGTGAGTATCACCTTCTAACCGGGCGCTACTTTTTGGGGCGACCAGTAACGGCTTCACGCTTTTCAGCGGCTCACCTTTCAGCGATGGAGCAACTTCAACAACAGAGATGTAATAAGGAGTTGGATTATTCACCGTGTAACCTTCTCCCTGGCGCGTCAGCGTCATTTGCTCCTGCCATGGTTTGCTGTTCTGCTCCACCACCAGCGATGCCGGACGATAGAACAGCTTGATGCGGGTTTGCAGCGCTATCTGCAAGGTATTCGGTTTGTCCGTCTTTGGCGGGATTTCACGCAGGTTAAAGAAGAAAAGCGTTTCTTTATCCTGCGCTAACAGCTTCATTGCAGGCGTAATCTGAATTTTGATCTGGCTTTTGCTGCCAGGTTCAATACGCTGTACCGGCGGGAGGGCGACCAGCGGATCGCTTATCTTGTTACCCTGAGCATCCTCCACCCACGCTTGTGCCAGATAAGGCAGCTCGCGGTTTTGATTATTCACCACCAGGCTCATCGATTTATCGCCAGCATTAACGATCGCGCGGGTACGATCCAGCGCAAGTGCAGCATTCGCCTGTTGCGCGACCAGTGTGGTGAATGCCAATGCGAGCAAACAACGATTACGTATTAATGTATTGCGAATCATGACTCTTTTCTCTCAAACAAATAGGAATTAATTGATGCTGTCTACCGTGGTGCATGGCAACAGCAATTTCTGACTCTCCAGGTCAGGGGGCAACACTGCGGGGAGATTAATGTGACATTTTTCTGAACCGTCCCAACTCACACTCATCACCTCACCAGGCTTAATTCCCGTTAGCCAAACGAAGCCGTCTTCGCTGACCAGCCCGGTCTGTTCCTTATCCTTGTTAGTCACCGTAGCGCCAAATGGCGGCACGCTATTTTTCGTCAGGCGCAATATCGCCATCGCTTTTTTACCGGCAAGAATGCCGAACTTACGATAGCCGATCGCACCTTCCGTCAAGGTGCCTTGCACCACTGAACGACTGGCGTCCACATCATCACCCAGTTCATCCATATCGATATTCATGCTGTTTCGGTAATAGCTACTCACATCTCCGACCACGGCTTTACCAAAAACATTAGTATGAGTATTGTTTCCGCCTGTTTTAACGGGTACGCCACTTACACCATCAGTGTCCACCATCATGCGAGTGCCACCTGCCACCGACATACGATGGAGCGCCGCACCCTGCGTTGTTGCCGTCATGCCACCGCGTACTGACAATCCCATCGAACTGTATTTATTACCCTGCTGGGTTGCGGTGGCCGTTACTTCAGTATTATCACCATCATGCGTAAGATACCCGCTCCCCCCTATAACGCCGTTTTGATCGGAGTTGAGGCTAATCTGGTATGAGTTATCCTTATTGATTCGATCGCTGTATGAGATGGAATGACTGGCTCCATCCTCGCTGATTTGATTGCCATAATTGAAATAACCTGATTCTCCCCAGGGAACGGATAAACTCATGTAGGCACCACGATCGTCAGTCTCGTTATTTGTAGTGCGGAACGCAGATATACTCAGGCTAAGATTTTTAAAACTTCTGAAATCAAAATAGTGCGAAAGCGACACGTTATAAGTTGTGTTAGCAGGACGATCCCAATAGGTTTGACGGCTGTAGTCTAAATAAATACTCATGTTCAACGGCTTTATTTGTTGGTTAAACGTCACCGTATACATTTCTTTGCCACTGCCACCGTTGTCGTTATCGTGGTAACGCGCATCCAGGTAGTCAGTCATACTCATAAAACCACGCTCAGAGAAGCGATACCCGGCAAAAGTCACCTGGCTATCAGTGCTGTCAAACCGTTTTGAGTAGCTTAATTTGTACGAACCACCCTGCCGTGACTCCTGCTGCGGCAGGCGAGCTCGTGATTCAGTTGCATCCAGAGATATTGCCCCGAGAACCAATAAATCTCGCCCGACCCCTATAGACATTGCGTTGTAGTCACCGGCAACCAGCGCGCCGCCATACAGTGACCATCCGTTGTTCACCCCCCAGGAGAATTCGCCTGTACCGAAGACAGGGCCATCGCTGTGATGATCAAAATCTGAAGGTTTCCCTGCTGCTAATTTATATCGAACCAGCCCTGGACGAGTCAGATAAGGAATGGTCGACGTATTCATCTGATAGGTCTGTACAGAGCCATCCTGTTCAGTAATTTTCACGTCAAGCGTGCCAGACACCGCATTATTCAAATCCTGGATACGAAAAGGACCGGCTGCCACCGTTGTTTCATTGAGCACACGCCCTTGTTGGCTGATCGTCACTTTGGCGTTTGTTTTCGCCAGGCCCGTGACCTCCGGCGCGTAGCCACGCAGGTTCGGCGGCAACATATTGTCACTGGACACCAGGCTCACGCCGGTAAAGCGGAAGCTGTCAAACATATCCGAGGTGAGGTAATCTTCACCTAATGTCATTTTGGCCCGCATAGAGGGCACTGCCCGGTATAAGTAATAGCGGTTCCAATCAAAATTTTGTGTATTGCGTGCCATGCTCCCTGAACGTTTTTCCATTTGACCTTGCCAGTCTGCGCGAAAACGCCATGCGCCAACGTTGATCCCGGTAGTTCCATTACCGCTGAGAGTTTTACTTTCTTCAGTCATACCACTATCGTGCTGACGTATAGCCTGACCGTTCAAATTATAGTCAAACAGAATTCCTGCGACCCCTTCATCCCAGCGTGAAGGTGGGTCCCAGTTCTCAGCCACGTAATCCAGGTAGGCCTGAGGAAGGTTAATAAAAAGCGTATTGCTGGACATGTCAGTCCGCATAACCATCCCCTGAAGTGAAGTCGGGTCAAGACATTCACCGTTATGCCACCAGGATAAGTTTTTACTTGCTGCCGTGGTTAGCCCAAACTGAGTAACAATGTCATTAGTCAGGCACGCTTCACTTCCATTTTTATCATTATCGGGCACCATAAACGTGATTTGTTGTTCGGGTAATGAGCTTTTATTAATTTGAATTGATAATGCGTATGTGCCGGGCATAACGTAACCCGCCCGTGAAAACTGGCTTAAATCAATATGACCACGATCCTGCACGTCCAGAACGTCAGTATTGAACTGAATGATCTTTTCTTCAGCATATGCATATCTGGTTAATACTGCAATTAATACACTGGCAATAATTGACCGACGAGATATTTGTATTTTATACACTAACATCACCTTTAATCAGTCAAAAATAATCCAGCCTCATACGCACAACAGCTGCATAGAAACCAGGGTGTAGTATTCCCCCATTACCAGTCAATGTGAGGTTGTAGTCCAGGGTATTCATTTTAGCCATCGATTGATTAATATAAGATGGCTCACCCGGTTTTATAGGTACTCCATTCGCATCTGTAATACGTATACCTACGCCCTGCGTATTTCCCAGTACATGGAATGTTTCATGATCCTCTTTGGAACCGTAAAATGTTATGTAAAAATGACGAGCATCTAATTGAGTAGAACATCCCACCAGATGAATTCTTAGCAATGTGCTCCCGGCTTCACCATTCTGCGTTAATTGGCCTACAGAAACGGTTTTCATCACTATCACCTGATTCTTTGAAGCCATCTCAATTGAGCAAGAGCTCTCATAAATGCTGCCTGTCATGCTAACGCGCCCGCGATCTGAAGCGTGACATACGGAAGAAAACAATAAACACACACCAACAGCAAAGCACTGGCGAAGCACTACAGCTGTCAACATAAGCCCTCACAATTTCATGAACAGATGTCTACCCTTTCGGGTAGACAATTTTTACTTACTCGTAAGTCATCATGAAGTTAGCGATAGAGGTAAAATTACCCGGGATGACTGCGCCTGAAGCAGTTGACCCCTGCACATAAGCCAGAAACTGCAGTTCGTTATCGCCATCACTCATGGCTGAGAGAGACGACTTGGTACCCGGCTTAATCACTTTGCCACCCATATCGGTAATACCTACGCCCACGCCACTTGCCTGACCGGTTACAGCAAAGGCACTATCCAGACCATCAGTCTTAGCACCCGCTATGCCGTTAAAAGTAATGGACGCTTTATTCGCCGTTGCGGAATCACAGTCATGGAGTTGAATATCAAAGCTTACTGGCGTAGATTTACCACCATCAGCGAGCTGGTTTTTTGAAATTGCACCCAACTGAATTGTCTGATCGAGGCTTTTTGCATCGATTGAGCACGGTGCATCAATAACAGATCCAAGGAATGTAATTTTACCGTGTCCCTGATCGGTTGCCGCATGAGCACCTGCGGTTATTAAGGAAGAAAGTGCCATTACCAGCAATTTATTTTTCGCGTTCATTGATTAAATCCTTTTCTTTAAATTTAAACTTTATTACTATGATGAGTAATAAGTTGAGCCATTTCGTGCTTCACAAATCACTAACATCATTACAAATATTATTTTATAAAAAATAGTAAACTGGCTAAAGAAAATAAATCGTACACTTTTGGAATCATTGTTGTGATAATGTTAAGAATTAAAGATTAAACTATCATTCTTGACGTCCGTTTATATTCAGCGATAATCCCCCCTAAAAAAGAACCATATGCGGAAAACCCCCTATCCTCTGAGTTCTCATGAGTGTCTGGGTCATTTGCTGCTATCATTAGTACTGATTCTCACTGCTATCATTAGTACTGCTTCGATACTGAAGGGTGACACAATGTCAACAGAACCAAAATCAATAAATGAACATGCAAAAAGCACCACAACAGAAGGGAGCGCATCACAGGCGATTTCGCCTGATTTTCTCCCCCCGCAAAGTTATATGGCGATAGAGGCGATCACATTTCCAGGCGAGGCATTGCGAAAAATCCATGATGCATTGCTCCCCTTTTCAACACCTTATGAGTCAACATCCAACCGGTCCAGGATAAAGTCGCAAAAATCTACCAACATACTTTGGCTAGTGAGCAATGGTTCTATATCAATTCACAGAGCTTATGATGATCTTAAAGTTTCAGTAACATCAGGCCCCATTGTTGCAGGGCTCGGGGACTTATTTGAACCAATTGGTCGTTACTATTTTCGGGCATCGCGCAATTCCAGGGTTTCATACTTGCCAGGTGAGTATGCCAAATCGATTATCACTGAGAAACAACTCTGGCAGGATGTTGCAGAAGTACTCGCCTTTACAGTTCATATGATGATCTACCGGGACGAACATTTGGTCAGTAAAACTTCTTACTCAATAATTCGTGCTAAGCTTATTGAGTACATGAAAAAACGAGAGGTAAGTGATTTAAGTCGAACCGGCATTGTGGCTTATATTCAGGAGACTACGCACTTGTCCCGCAGTTTGATTTATAACATCATTTCTCAACTGGCTGAGGGTGGATACATCAAGACCAGTAACGGTAAACTTATCGAAATCGCAAAGCCCCTCCCCAAAAATTTCTAAAAATGAAGGGCCGGATGGCCCTTCATGATTCAATTTACTTTATGAGCACTTTCGACAAACTGGTAGTAATCGTACCATTGTTGCTGCAACCACATTGTTGTCGCTTGTTGAGGATACTTTCTATTTATCTGCACTATATTTTTAAACACCCTTATATCATTTCTGTGCATAAGATAATTTTTACCCCAATCTTCGTAACTTATTAATAGCTCATGCTGATGGGTCTGATAATATTTAAACAGCAATGATGTATGCGAGTCGTATTGCCAGCGCTCCAATTGAGCCCATGGATTCAATACTTTAGATGCTGCTGTAAAATCCTGCATTTTGTTACGCTCAAATTCCGTCAGCGCCATGCCCGTACGAAACCCAGTTAGCATAAAGAGGACACCTGTAATTCCAACAGAAAGCATTATCATCCCATCTCGCTTACTATTATTTCTCCGTATCTTACATTTTTCTGATGTCGCCAGACGGCAAATCAGCAATAGCAGCATCCAGTGCGGCGTAGAAAGCAGTAATGGATACTCGACCATCATATGAAACGTTATCGGTGAGGCCAACCCCCACATAGCAATTCGTGATGGTGAGTACCTCCTCAAAAGAGTGAAATACCCAATAGCAATAAAAATCATTCCTGAAATAGCAAGAACCCCACCCTCTGCCCATTCAAATAAAAATTCATTGTGGGCATTATCAACCCTGCCGAAAAGATAATCAAAATGATGAAGCGCGAATCTCGAAAGATTATACTCATAACTTCCGTACCCCCAACCACTCAAAGGATGCTGCTGAATCATCGATAAGGTTATAGTAATTATTTTCCACCGTTCAGCGTTCGTACCTTCTTTGTCCACCGAACCAATAAAACGTAAAAAGTGATCGGCGATGCCGAAGCTTTTTAAACAATGGATGGTTAATAATGTCAATATCACCAACATAATGTAGACAATAAAGACACCTTTTATCTTTGGGCGATGGCGGGCTAGCAAAATCAAGGCTAAGTAAAGAACGATGCCATACATCCCAGCCCTGGATTGCAAGATCTCTAAAGTTACCGTGAAAACAACCGTTGAGAAAAGAAGTAAAAAACAAGACAGCTTTGTTTTTGCCTTAAATAATAGCCACAAGGTACATGCATAACCCGTAGCAACAAAACTCGCCAACACATTGACTTGTTGAAAGATCCCGTAAGGCCTTGTGCCGGGTAAAAACTCCATAAAGTTATCTGGTGAAGTGACGAGCAATTGCCAAAAAGCAAGGCACGACTGAATCAGTGCACTTAACACAAAGACAATAATCAATCGGGTTTTCATCGAGAATCGCATTGGAATTTGCAGCAACGCCAGATAGAAAAAGATCCCCCCCCAGAGACCTGCAAATCTTGGTAATGCAAATATCATTACATCTTTCTTTCCCCATAAGAATGGAAGCGACATTAAACAAGCACCGCCAATGAAGAAGGTTAAAGCTTCATTCAGTTTTATTTTTCCGCGCAGTATAACATAATAGCCTGACATTAATATCATAAATAGCATCACCGCCCAGCAAATTATATTATGCGGCAATCTGAGACCATCCCCTCCCATGTTAGGCACGTAAACTATCAGTGCCACAAGGAAATACACACTTAGAATACCAAATAGTAAGAATGATGGGTTGCAATATTGACGACTAGCGTTTTTCATTCATCATAGCCAATTTTATTAAACTATTCTTATATTTTACACCTGCATCCGGTATTTTCACATCAAATATATCGTCCAGAAATGGATAACACCCCCATAAATACTCACTTGTGAAATACAAAGAATGCCAGGCGTAGAATATTTACAAGCGTCATAAACACATTTCGATTTATATAACCTACTTAAAATCGCCACAGGAAATATGCACCTCGGTCGAACAACGTTGCGAAGTACGCCGCAGTTTTTTGATATATACCATTAGAAAGTAACCCGTCACAGAACAATTTAGAGTAGCCGTTCCTGACCTGGGCATCCATGTGTTCTTTGTCACAGCAGGAATTAGGATTATGTGTGATAAATCTAATCTCGCAGGTTTATCATGTCATCACACAACCGACTAGCCGAACTAAACGAACTCCATTACCTTGCGAACTGCATTTCTTAAAACTTAACGACCAAGATTATTACTAAACTCTCGGTCCAGGAAAAGCAGAAACTCTTTTCCAGAGCGCAGGTTAAGTTTAGCCGCAGCACTCGCCGTTTGTTGATACACCGTTTTTTCACTTAAACCAATTCTGCGCGCTATGTTTTTAATCGAGTTTCTCGAACTGTAGTATTGAACAAACAAACGCTCGCTATCAGTCAGCGCTACCAGTCTTCTACACTCGTAAATACGCTCCAGCACAGCCTTTAGGCTATAACCAGTATGCATTTGATTCTTCAATACTGTGAGCGGTGAATCAAGAGAAATGACATTCAAAGGAAATAATATCTTTGAGCCAATATCATCTCCCACCAATAGAATTCGGCGACAAGATACCAAATCCCTGGAGTATATTTCGTATAATATATCTATAAGTGCATTGAAAGATTCAGTATCAATTACACAGGTATCTTCTGTTAAATTAAGCTCATCATAAACAGAGTGAAGCGCAAGTCGCAGGAAATTATTTTTCGTAAGTACAACCAATGACATAAAGTTTCACCACACCCAACCAGCACAAAAATATTGCGTGAATTTGCAAAAAGAATAACCTTTAGTATAAAAACAGCCTTATACACTTTAAAAATCATTGCGATACAAATATACCAGGCCACATCATTTATTCGTCATACTGTTTTTAGCGCCGGAAATAAGGAGATGTCCGTTATATTGCTGCTATGTATCAAATATGGATCTTACCCGGCCTTAAAATGAACACTGTATTTCTGCTAAAATCACTTCGTGATCAACACAATATTAAGATAAAATGTTTCCCTGCATCTTATTCATGCTGAAAGGTGTTCACCCGTCACCTGCAAACAAAATTTATACCTGAAGGAACTAAAACATAATGGCCCATAGACCCGCCGAGAATATACGTTCATGTACGTTAATGACAGGGCGAAATTTGTTTATAAATAGACATTATGTTATTCGCTGATTCAGGAGCAAAACAAATACTTAACAAATGTAGCGCGCCGTTACCCCCAATCAATACACCAGAGATGACTATTACGTAGAGTCCCTAATGAGGAGGTGATGGTCTGCTGTTCGTGAAACACATCAGAATTGGCCACACTTTCCCTCTGGTTGGATGAGGCGAATCTAAAGCCCAATGATATACTGGACGGATGCTGGTGCTTACAGCCTTTTTTACTACTACATACAGGCGAGAATTCCAGCAGCCAATATTACTACTCACTTTGCCACGGCACGCAAAGCTACGGGGCTACTCCGGGAAATGCCCCACCGCCCTCCATGAGCTTCGCGTTTGTCTGTCCGGCTAGATGCGACACAACGTGATGATGAGTTCGCCCGGGCATACGTCTCGCGAGAAGTGCGAGAAATATCGTGACACAAGGGGCTGTGAGTGGGCTATAATTTCGAGCTAATTTCGAATGATTTTGAAATACCGCCTGTAACGCTATGAATTACATGGCAAAATAAGCAATGAATATAAGGATTAAAGCTATGGGTTTTCTTTCCGGTAAGCGCATTCTGGTGACTGGCGTTGCCAGCAAACTGTCCATCGCATACGGCATCGCTCAGGCAATGCATCGCGAAGGCGCTGAGCTGGCGTTCACCTACCAGAACGACAAGCTGAAAGGCCGTGTTGAAGAGTTTGCCGCGCAGCTGGGTTCCAGCATTGTTCTGGAATGTGACGTTGCACAAGACGAAAGCATCGACGGGATGTTTGCTGAACTGGCAAAAGCATGGCCGAAATTCGACGGTTTTGTTCACTCCATCGGCTTCGCTCCTGGCGACCAGCTGGACGGCGACTACGTGAACGCGGTTACCCGTGATGGCTTCAAAATCGCTCACGACATCAGCTCCTACAGCTTCGTTGCGATGGCAAAATCATGCCGTGCGATGCTGAACCCGGGCGCAGCTCTTCTGACTCTGTCCTACCTTGGCGCTGAACGTGCTATCCCTAACTACAACGTTATGGGTCTGGCGAAAGCATCTCTGGAAGCGAACGTACGCTACATGGCGAACGCAATGGGTCCTGAAGGTGTACGCGTTAACGCCATCTCTGCAGGTCCTATCCGCACCCTGGCAGCTTCCGGTATTAAAGATTTCCGTAAAATGCTGGCTCACTGCGAAGCGGTTACCCCGATTCGTCGTACTGTTACCATTGAAGATGTGGGTAACTCTGCAGCATTCCTGTGCTCTGATCTTTCCGCGGGTATTTCCGGCGAAGTGGTTCACGTTGACGGCGGCTTCAACATCGCTGCAATGAACGAGCTGGAAATTAAATAAGCTGTGACTCTCTTCCCGCACGGGAAGAGAGTATTTCCCCCCGCGTCACCCCTTCGTTATTCCGTTCTGCTATTTGTTATCACCTAACAATATTTTTCCCTTTATCTGCCTTACGCCAGGATATTGATCGCCATTTTGAGATCAAGGAACGCACATGGAACAACGCCGTTTTTCCGGCAAAGGCCACTGGTATCACGAGACCCAGTCAAACAACGCGCAGACGGATGTTCTGCCCCTGGTGCCCGAAGCCGCTAACGTCGACGATCGTTTTTTGCTCGATTTAGCCTTGCCTGATGAGATTGTCGCCGCCTGTTCTGGCTGGCTTGCTCCTGCCAGAGCCTTATGCCACCAGCTGTTTCCACTCTCGATTCCCGTGAACCGCCTGCATACGCTCAGCGCCTACGATCGGCTCAGTACCGCGCTAACCGTCGCACAGGCCTGCGGCGTTCAGCGGCTCTGTAACCACTATGCCGCCCTCCTCGCTCCGCTTCCCGGCCCGGACTCCTCGCGCGAAAGCAACCGACGTCTGGCGCAAATTACGCAGTATGCCCGCCAGCTTTCCAGCTCTCCTGATGTGATCGATGATAAAGCCCGCAACCAGCTTGACGAGGTGGGCCTGTCCACGTACGACATCGTGGTAATTAGCCAGATTATCGGCTTTATCGGTTTTCAGGCGCGCGTGGTCGCAATTTTTCAGGCCCTGCTGGGACATCCTGTTCGCTGGTTGCCGGGACATCATATTCAGCCGCACACGCTCCCCGCGAGCCACGATGCGTGGACGCCGCTTTTACCTGTCGTTGAGCTGCGCTATGCGAATGCGCATCAGCTTGAGTCCTTGTCCCGCTGGCAGGCTGAACCCGCGCTTCAGGCGTTGACGCCGGTTCTTTGTCATGAGCCGACGCTGCTCGATCTGACCGGCGAAATCCTGTTAAACACTCGCGAAGAGATCCTGCTGACGTCCACCTCACTTTCAGCGGCGCTCGAACTGCTGACACGCTCTCCGGACCGCTTCAGCGCCGCGCAGTTTACCCCGATCACGGATCAAGGGCTCCCGGGCGAACAAGCCATCAAGCTGCTTACCCGGAGTGCATTTGATGGCTGGCTTAATCGTCTGAAAGTCGCGTTTGGTAAAGAGGAATAACCACACTCATTACCCAAAGACCGCTTGCTGAGACAGTGAGAATCGCGTAAAACTGTCAGCCGCTCAATGGCTACGAAAATAGAACATTATGTTTCAGGACAACCCGCTGCTAGCGCAGCTTAAACAGCAACTGCATTCCCAGACGCCGCGTGCAGAAGGGGTCGTAAAAGCCACGGAAAAGGGCTTTGGCTTCCTTGAGGTTGACGCGCAGAAAAGCTACTTCATTCCGCCTCCGCAGATGAAGAAAGTGATGCATGGCGATCGCGTCATGGCCGTCATTCATACCGAGAAGGACCGCGAGTCTGCCGAGCCGGAAGAACTGATCGAACCGTTCCTGACCCGTTTTGTGGGTAAGGTACAGAGAAAAGACGATCGTCTTTCTATCGTGCCGGATCATCCCCTGCTGAAAGATGCTATTCCCTGCCGCGCCGCCCGTGGCGTTGAGCACGATTTTAAAGAAGGTGACTGGGCCGTAGCAGAAATGCGCCGTCATCCTCTGAAAGGCGATCGTGGTTTTTATGCTGAACTGACCCAGTTCATCACCTTTGGCGCCGACCATTTCGTACCATGGTGGGTCACGCTGGCACGCCACAATCTTGAAAAAGAAGCGCCGAACGGCGTGGCAACCGAGATGCAGGATGAGGGTCTGACCCGTCGAAATCTCACCGCTCTGGAGTTTGTCACCATCGACAGCGCCAGCACAGAAGATATGGATGACGCGCTGTACGCTGAAGAGAGCGCCGATGGCAAACTGCACCTGACCGTTGCCATTGCCGATCCCACCGCCTGGATTGCCGAAGGCAGCAAGCTGGATGACGCGGCGAAAATCCGTGCGTTCACCAACTACCTGCCGGGCTTCAATATTCCGATGCTGCCGCGCGAATTGTCAGACGATCTCTGCTCGCTGCGTCCAAATGAAGTGCGCCCGGTCCTTGCCTGCCGCATGACTATCGCCGCAGATGGCGCGATTGAAGACGATATCGAGTTCTTCGCCGCCACTATCGAATCGAAAGCCAAGCTTGCCTACGATAACGTCTCAGACTGGCTGGAAAATACCGGTAGCTGGAAACCTGAATCAGACGCCATTGCCGCGCAGATCCGTCTGCTGCATCGCATCTGTCTCAACCGCGGCGAGTGGCGTAAAACTCACGCGCTGGTGTTCAAAGACCGCCCGGATTATCGCTTTGTTCTGGGCGAGAAAGGCGAAGTGCTGGACATCGTGGCCGAACCGCGACGCATTGCAAACCGCATCGTTGAAGAGGCGATGATTTCCGCCAACATCTGTGCCGCACGCGTGCTGCGCGACAAACTGGGCTTTGGCATTTACAACGTTCACACCGGGTTTGACCCGGCGAATACCGAAGCGCTGGCGGCCCTGCTGAAGAATCACGATGTGCACGTTGATCCGGAAGAAGTGCTGACGCTGCCGGGCTTCTGCAAGCTTCGCCGCGAACTGGACGCGCAGCCGTCAGGTTTCCTGGACAGCCGCATTCGTCGCTTCCAGTCCTTCGCTGAAATCAGCACCGAGCCTGGGCCGCACTTTGGTCTTGGCCTTGAAGCTTACGCCACCTGGACATCGCCGATCCGTAAGTATGGCGATATGGTTAACCACCGTCTGCTGAAAGCGATTATCAAAGGTGAAACCATTGCCCGTCCTGAGGAGGACACCACGCAGCAGATGGCCGATCGTCGCCGTCTGAACCGCATGGCGGAACGTGACGTCGGGGACTGGCTGTACGCACGCTTCCTGCAGGATAAAGCAGGTACGGATACCCGTTTTGCCGCAGAGATCATCGATATCAGCCGTGGGGGGATGCGCGTCCGTCTGGTCGATAACGGCGCTGTCGCGTTTATTCCTGCGCCATTCCTGCATGCGGTTCGCGACGAAATGGTCTGTAGTCAGGAAAACGGTACCGTGCAAATTAAAGGTGAAACAGTTTACAAAGTCACCGACGTGATTGACGTTAATATCGCCGAAGTTCGCATGGAAACCCGCAGTATTATCGCGCGTCCTGTCGCCTGATAACCGCTTACATTGTCGGTCTTTTCGTTTCGGAAGGGCCGACAATTTTTATTTTAATCCTCGCCACAAAATCATTATTTTTCCTTACTATTTTCAGTATCCCTTCGCCTAAAACCGCCATAATTATCTACAGTAAAAGAGTGTTGTTATATTCGGTTGCATGAATTTTTATACGCTCAGTATCCTTTTTAACCTGACTCGTTTTATTATAAGAAAGCAGGGAAAAACAACAGGTTCACTTCGGTTTTGCCGCTGTTTCTCAACGGAAAAGTCGACAACAAATGAATAATTTGTGCGCTAATGAACAGCTGCGGGAGAAAACATGATGGACGATCTGGAGCAGAATTTGCTGTTTCGCTACATGGGGACTCACAGCCCGTGGTGGCGCTTATCAGCTGACAGCAACGCTCTGCACCTTTCCACCAGCGAAAATGCCGATGTCACTCAGGTCGTGGCGCTGGACGATGAACAGGCCGATCTCATCCGTCATTTAACCGTTATTACCTCCAGCATTTCCATGTCGCTCTCCCTGTACGGAGAAGATGTCCCGGTTCATCTTGTGGGTCGTAAAATTACCCGTAACGAGTGGGCCGGAACCGCTTCCGCCTGGAACGATACGCCCTCCGTGGCACGCGATCTGGCTCAAGGGCTCTCTTTTGCGGAACAGGTTGTCTCTGAGGCCAACTCCGTCATTGTTATTCTCGATCGGCACGGCAATATCCAGCGTTTTAACCGGCTTAGCGAAGAGTATACCGGCCTGAAAGAGCAAGAAGTGATTGGCCAGAACGTGTTTAAGCTGTTTATGAGCCGCAGCGAAGCGGCCGCTTCAAAGCGCAATATTACCGGTTTTTTTCGCAACGGCAGCTCCTACGAAGTCGAACGCTGGATCAAAACGCGTAAAGGGCAGCGGCTGTTTCTGTTCAGAAACAAATTCGTTCACAGCGGCAGCGGTAAAAATGAAATTTTCCTTATCTGTTCCGGGACAGATATTACCGAGGAACGCCGCGCTCAGGAGCGGCTGCGCGTGCTGGCCAATACCGATACCATCACCGGCTTGCCAAACCGCAATGCGATCCACGATCTGATTTCTGACGCCATCGTCAACCGCGGCGACACGCAGGTAGGCGTGGTGTATCTCGATCTGGATAACTTTAAAAAGGTCAACGACGCTTACGGGCATATGTTTGGCGATCAGCTGTTACAGGCTGTCGCCCTCGCCATTTTGAGCTGTCTGGATGAGGAACAGGTGCTGGCGCGACTGGGCGGTGATGAGTTTATCGTCATGGCCACCAATACCTCACAGGGCTCTCTGGAGGCGATGGCGTCGCGCATTTTAACCCGTCTGCGCCAGCCGTTCCGAATCGGTCTGATTGAGATTTATACCGGCTGCTCTCTGGGTATCGCCCTCGCCCCGCAGCATGGTAGCGACCGGGAAAGCGTCATTCGTAACGCCGATACCGCCATGTACACCGCCAAAGAGAACGGCCGGGGCAAGTTCTGCGTCTTCTCACCCGAGATGAACCAGCGCGTATTTGAGTATCTCTGGCTCGATACCAACCTGCGTAAAGCTCTGGATAACGATCAGCTTCTAATTCACTATCAGCCCAAAATAACCTGGCGTGGGGAAGTCAGAAGCCTTGAAGCACTGGTCCGCTGGCAATCACCAGAACGCGGCCTGATCCCGCCGCTGGAGTTTATCTCTTATGCCGAGGAGTCGGGGCTGATTGTGCCGCTGGGCCGCTGGGTGATGCTTGATGTGGTTCGCCAGGTGGCGAAATGGCGCGATAAGGGAATTAACCTGCGCGTGGCGGTGAACGTCTCTGCACGACAGCTGGCCGACCAGACTATCTTCAGCGACTTAAAGCAGGCGCTGAAGGATCTGAATTTTGAATACTGCCCTGTCGACGTTGAGTTGACCGAAAGCTGTCTTATCGAGAACGAAGAGCTGGCGCTGTCCGTGATCCAGCAGTTCAGCAGACTCGGGGCGCAAATTCATCTGGATGATTTTGGCACCGGCTACTCTTCTCTTTCGCAGCTCGCCCGCTTCCCTATCGACGCCATTAAACTCGATCAATCCTTTGTCAGGGACATTCATAAGCAGTCCATTTCACAGTCACTGGTGCGCGCTATCGTCGCGGTGGCGCAGGCGTTAAATCTTCAGGTGATTGCCGAAGGTGTGGAAAATGCAAAAGAAGACGCCTTTCTGACCAAGAACGGCGTCAACGAACGGCAGGGTTTTCTGTTTGCTAAGCCTATGCCCGCTGCCGCATTCGAGCGATGGCTAAAACGATATCAAGCGCGAAATCAACGTTAACTGGCTTTACGCAGACCCGCCGCATGATGGCGGTTTTGCAGCGTGACCAGACGCTCCATGTAGGCGATATCTTTCGGCTCCAGGCAGAAAGCAGCATCCACCCAGTCTTCGGTTATGTCCATCAGTTCACTGCGAGGCAATTGTAGAACGCGGGTACGGGCGCGCAGCATCGCCCTTACGCCGTTCAGTTTTGGCCGCAGCGTATCGATGAAAGTTCGGGTGGAGACATAGCTTTGTCCGGGTTCAAACAGAACATCCACCAGCCCATGCTGTTCGTACCATTCAGCCGTATGGGATTCCCCTTTGTAGATGAGTTCTTCCGCCAGCTTCATGCCCGAACGGCGTGCGACCAGGGAATATCCCCCCATGCCCGGAAACAGATTGAAGGCAATCTCTGGGAAACCTAAACGGGCATCGCGCTGAGCCAGGGCGAAATGGTGCGCCAGAGCGGCCTCAAAACCGCCTCCTAGAGCACTGCCTTCGACCATTGCCAGAGTGATGGCTCCCGTATCAAACCCCCGTGAGGCCGCATGGACGCAATCAACGCAGGCGCGCGCGTACGCCCGCAACGCTTCCCGACGTCCGTTCTGAATGCACTCGACGAAGAACTGTAAGTCACCGCCCACATTGTACATCTCCGGAACCAGCGATCCGGTTACCCAAAAATCAACCGCAAAACCAGACTGGCGAACCAGCCATGAAAAGTTCATGATCTCCTCAATTAACGCATGGTTAAAGCAAGGTCGCGGCTGAGCCCGCAGCATCATCCAGACGGTGTGACGCTCCGCCTCGTAATAACCCGACAGCTGAGTGAACCGTTCAGTATCGGTAAACAGTGTACAGGTAGGCTGATTGATAACTGTCATAGTCTAATTCCTCTTATAAAAAAGCGCCTTGCGCGCAGTTTTAGACTAATCCACTCATTAAGCCTGCTGCATGAGGGGGAATAAATTTATCACTTACGTTTATGTAATTTAGTTATTGCATTTTTTCCCTTCTCTTTTGACCCTAATTTCTGCATCATTGAAAATATTAACTTTTCGCGCCTGGAGTGAGATTATGTCGACTATTGACGCACAAGCTGTAGCACAACGAATTGATACCGTGCTGGATATCCTGGTGGCAGGCGATTATCACTCTGCTATCCGTAATCTCGAGATCCTGAAGTCTGAACTTCTCGCTCAGAATGGCGCTGACAATACGCCTGAAAACGGACAGCCAAAAGCGCCGTGGGAAGTTTAACCCCACTGTCTCCGACCTCGTTTCGCTTTATTAAATGGATGCTATGAATTCCCGACAACAACTCATTTTGCAGATGGTCATCGATCAGGGACGCGTAAGCGTAGTCGATCTCGCTAAAACCACTGGCGTTTCTGAAGTCACCATCCGTCAGGATCTTAATCTGCTGGAAAAACAGAGCTATCTGCGTCGTGCGCACGGATATGCTGTCCCGCTGGACAGTGATGACGTTGAGACGCGCATGATGAACAACTACGCGCTCAAACGTGAACTGGCGGAATTTGCCGCGTCCCTGGTGAACAACGGCGAGACCGTCTTTATTGAAAACGGCAGCAGTAATGCCCTTCTGGCGCGCACGCTTGCCGATCAAAAAGACGTGACCATTATCACCGTCAGCAGCTATATCGCGCATTTGCTCAAAGAGACGCGCTGCGAGGTGATACTGCTCGGCGGAATTTACCAGAAAAAAAGCGAAAGCATGGTAGGCCCGCTGACCCGTCAGTATGTCCAGCAGGTTCATTTCAGCAAGGCATTTATCGGGATTGACGGCTGGCAACCAGAGACAGGTTTTACCGGTCGGGATATGATGCGCTCTGACGTGGTGAATGCGGTGCTGGAAAAAGAGTGTGAAGCCATTGTGCTCACTGACAGCTCTAAATTTGGCGCCGTTCACCCTTACACGATGGGCCCCGTTTCACGCTTTAGCCGCGTGATTACCGACGAGCGGTTGAGCGACGCGCACCGTATTAAACTGGAAGACAGTGGTCTGATCGTCAATATTATTAAAACCAGCGCCTGACTCCCCTCCGCGCCCGAACTTCGGGCGCATACGCCCTTCTTTCTCTGAGATGATTCTTAACCCTGCTTTAAGAGTTTTTACCTGTTTAACCTGCATTAAAGTCGTAAAATTACTGTTAGCGATATAACAGGAAGTGACTATCACCTGCGTGATGAAGTAACGCCTGCGCGACCAGCTTTCACGGGAAAAAGAATTAAGTATTCGATTCGTCTATACTTAATGCGCACATCTTTCCGTGAATCGATAATTCAGGAGAAAGTATTATGACCTTAACCAGCAAAAAATTAGCCGCCGCTGTTCTGGCAATCACTGTAGCAATGTCCCTGAGCGCGTGCTCTAACTGGTCTAAACGCGACCGTAACACCGCTATTGGTGCCGGTGCCGGTGCTCTCGGTGGTGCAGTATTAACGGATGGTAGTACGCTGGGTACATTAGGTGGCGCTGCCGTCGGTGGTATTATCGGTCACCAGGTTGGCAAATAATAACTATCCAAGCCTTCCCCGGTAATGCGATATTTAAACGCATTTCAGGTCTGACATACGCACGTATATAACACGAGCCACGGCATTTGCCGTGGCTCATTTATTTTAGCCGCCTGCCAGTTTGACTTTCATACCTTTGGCTTCCAGCAGAGTTTTAATTAAATCACGTTTATCACCCTGTATTTCAATAATGCCGTCTTTCACGGCACCGCCGCAGCCACATTTCTTTTTAAGTTCGGCGGCCAGCGCTGTCAGTTCAGCATCATCAAGGTCAATGCCGGAGATTAGACAAACCCCTTTTCCTTTTCGTCCACTGGTCTGGCGCTGGATCCGAACGATGCCGTTCCCCTTTGGACGTTCCACTTTCGCTTTCGGTTCGTCAATACGCCCGCTATCGGTTGAATAGACCAGGCGGCTGTTGGAATCGGTCATTACGCCCCCTTCTTCAGCGATGCGTTAATAGCCTTAAGCGTCTCAGCCGGGTTTGCAGACTGCGTCACCGGACGCCCAATGACCATGTAGTCAACGCCTGCAGCCAGCGCCTGCTCAGGCGTCATAATGCGGCGCTGATCGCCCACGTCGCTGCCTGCAGGACGGATACCCGGCGTGACCAGTTTAAAATCCTTGCCCAGCGCTGATTTGAAACGTACCGCTTCCTGCGCGGAGCAGACGACGCCATCCAGGCCGCAATGCTGGGTCAGACGCGCGAGACGTTCGGCATGCTCGGCGGGTGACAACGTCACTCCCAGGTCGCGTAAATCGTTTTCGTCCATACTGGTCAGCACGGTGACCGCAATCAGCAACGGTGCATCTTTACCGAACGGCAGGAGCGCCTCACGGGCAGCGGTCATCATTCTTGCCCCACCTGACGCATGGACATTAACCATCCATACACCCAGTTCTGCGGCTGCGGCAACCGCGTGCGCCGTGGTATTCGGGATATCATGGAATTTCAGATCGAGGAAAACGTCAAAACCGCGCTGCTGCAGATCGCGAACGATTTGCGGTCCAAACAGCGTGAACATCTCTTTGCCAACTTTCAGACGGCAGTCGCGAGGGTCAATGCCGTCGACAAACGCGAGTGCAGCGTCACGCTTATTGTAATCAAGCGCAACAACAACAGGAGAATCCGTAATTACTCGGGAAGTGGAGGATGTAACAGACGTCATGACCAGCCCTTTTCGTCTATGGGCGCGCAGCGGCGCGGAACAGATAAACGGCCAGCATTCTACCTGCCGTCGTCGCAAATTGACAGAATCCATTTATTTCCCTGACAGGCCAGCAAACCGCACGGTGTTGAGAAATCGTTAAATGCCATCAGTATGTTGTAACTAAAATGAAGGCTTTTAAAAAAATTACTGCCCGTCCAGGCCACGGATTGGCTTGATAGTGGACCAGGCGCGGCAGGAAGGACAGTGCCAATAGAGCGTATACGCGGTAAAACCACACTTCTGACAACGATAGCGTGGCTTGCTGCGCACCTGCTCGCCAACCATGTCGCGCAGCACCATCAGGCTCTCTTTGGCGCGCCCTTCTTCCGCGTCGTTAAGGTGGTAATCCATCAGCTTATGGAAGACCCGCATGGTCGGATGACGCTGCAGCTGACGCGTAATGTAAACCTGCGCAGTGTCGCTTCCTTCATACTGTTCAACGACGTCTGAGAGCATCAGTTCAGCGGTGGCACCGGTGTTCTCTTCCACGCAGCGACGCAGGAATGCGACCCACTCTTCCTGCTTATCCAACTGCTGATAGCAGGTTTGCAGCATTTCCAGCGTTTCACTGACCAGCTCTTTGTCCTGGTCGATCACCCGCAGCAGGCTTTCAACGGCTTTGGCGTAGTCGCCATTCGCCATAAAGACACGCCCCATCATGATGGAGATTCGCGCGCTGTTGCGATCCGCGGCGGCACCTTTCTTCAGTAACGCCATGGCTTTGTCCATGTCGTCATTGCCCATCTGCTGAAGCGCAAGCTCACAGTAGAAATGGGCTATCTCAACGCGCTGCTTATCTTTCCCCAGCTTCACCAGACGTTCAGCCGTATCAATGGCTTTCTGCCAGTCGCTGGTGGCCTGATAAATCTGCAGGAGCTGCTGCAGCGCGCCGATGCGGAAATCTGTTTCATCCACCAGTTGGGAGAACATATCTTCAGCGCGATCGTACAACCCCGCGGCCATGTAATCCCGCCCCAGCTGTTGCACTGCAAGTAGACGTTGATCGTAGGTCAGAGAGGCGCTTTCCATCAGCGTCTGGTGAATACGAATGGCGCGGTCAACCTCGCCGCGCGAGCGGAACAGGTTTCCCAGGGTGAGATGCGCTTCAACCGTCCCGGTATCCTCTTTCAGCATATCGAGGAACAGGTCTACCGCTTTGTCCTGCTGATTGCTCAGGAGGAAGTTTACCCCCGCAACGTAGTCGCGGGAGAGCCGATTGGCCTCATCCTGTTTTGTTTGTTGCGCACTTCTGCGGCCCATATACCAGCCATAGGCTGCGGCTACAGGCAAAAGCAGAAACAACAACTCCAGCATAGTCGATTATTCCTTCACGACCGGCACACCAGAGCTTTCCGGGATGTCAGACGCAGGGGCAATGTTATTTTCAAGTCGCTTAATTTTACGTTCAGCGCGCGCAAGCGAAACACGGACTTTCAGCCAGAACAGACCGCAAACCAGCCAGCCAATGGCAAAGCCGGCAGCAAATAAGACCGCCAGCAGGCTCGAGACGCGATACTCACCCTGAGCCAGCAGATAGTTAAACGTCACCTGCTGATCGTTTTGTGCACCCAACGTGACTGAAATGACAAAAATCGCCAATACCAGTAAGAAAATGAGTAAATATTTCACATTACTTCCCGTTATGTGGTTCAAGCGAATAAAGTGTGTTCAATTCACCGCAATCAGCCTTATAAACTACCATTTTAGCGACGAGCGCGAAACGGAAAAAGTGACGCGCAGGTCATGGATCTATGGGCGAAATACGGAATATCAACCGTCAGGCGTCGGTTTGGTCCCTTTCGGCTATTTCTGCTTTCTCTTCTGGCTGTGGCGTTAGCGGGCCGCAGAATCGTTCAGTGAGCCAGGTCGCCAGCACGATCAGCAACCATGAGATGAGCGTGGCGACGACCAGGTCGCGCGGCCAGTGCATCCCCAGCAGCAAGCGGCTTCCCATAACCCCCGTCGCCCAGACCAGTAAAATCGCGATCGTAATCGTTCGACGCCTAGGCCAAAGCAGCCCAACCCCCAGCAACGCCCAGCTGGCCGCAAACATGGTGTGACCAGAAGGAAACGCGAACCCCGTCTCTTTCTGCCAGTGTTTACGCAAGAATTTCGGGATATCCTGCTGTTCCGCAAGCTGTTCCTTTACCAGCGCACCACGATCTTTACGCTTTAAATTGTAGAACTCATCCACCGGAACATGATGGGTTTTTTCCAGCCAGACGACAAAAGGACGCGGCTCCTGGACGCGATCTTTCACCCAGGACTTCACCCCCTGACCGACAATGATAGCGCCACCGAGGATAGCAAAGAGCATCAGTGCCGCGCGCAGGCGAAAGCGCAGGCACCACAGAAACCAGGCGCAGAGGAGTACGTGGGTAATTATTCCCCATGGCTGGGTGACCGTTTCCGTTATCCAGTATAAGGTTTTCAGCCACATGGCATTATGCCCGGGCTGCCACATCCAGCCTGAAAGCCATACGGTCAGAGGCATAATCAGTAAAATGGCCGCACCTGCTGCCGTACGTCTGGCGATTGAAAGCATGTCTTCTCCTTTTTCGCTAAGCGTCACAATCATAACTGAAATTAATCCTTTGGGTGGATATGTCGGATCGTGCGTTTAACGTTCATATAGCATGGTGCCCATTAGGCGAACCTGCTGAGCTTGTGGCAAAATGAACTGATACAGAAAGCAAAACAGGGCAAAGGCACGAAACGTGTCAGCCTACTCTGGAGAATCACATGCAGCTTAAACGTGTGGCAGAAGCCAAACTGCCAACCCCATGGGGCGATTTCCTGATGGTGGGTTTTGAAGAACTGGCAACCGGACAGGATCATGTCGCGCTGGTGTATGGCGACATTTCAGGGCAGACGCCGGTACTGTCCCGCGTCCATTCAGAGTGTCTCACCGGCGACGCGCTGTTCAGCCTGCGCTGTGATTGTGGTTTCCAGCTGGAAGCCGCCCTGTCCCATATTGCAGAAGAAGGCCGCGGCGTGCTGCTTTATCACCGTCAGGAAGGTCGTAATATTGGCCTGCTAAATAAAATTCGCGCCTACGCGCTTCAGGACCAGGGCTACGATACGGTTGAAGCAAACCATCAGCTCGGCTTTGCCGCTGACGAACGCGACTTCACCTTGTGCGCCGATATGTTCAAGCTGCTGGGCGTGGACGAAGTTCGCCTGCTGACCAATAACCCGAAAAAAGTGGAGATCCTGACCGAAGCGGGGATCAACATCGTCGAGCGTGTACCGCTGATTGTCGGCCGTAACCCGAAAAACGCCCACTACCTTGATACCAAAGCCGCCAAAATGGGCCATCTGCTGAAAGAGTAATGCTAAAAAGCCCGGCACGCGTGCCGGGCTCGTTTCATCAATCCAGCATCTTACGAATCACATAATGTAAAATGCCGTCGTTCTGGTAATAGGTCAGCTCGGTTGCCGTATCTATACGGCACCGGCAATCCAGCACCTCGGTTTTCCCGTCTGCACGGGTTAACTTTACCGGCACCGTTTTACCTGGCTGCAGGCTTTGCAGACCGCTAATCTCAATCAGCTCTTCCCCGGTCAGGCCCAGCGTTTTACGCGTCATCCCCTGCGGGAACTCAAGCGGCAGGATCCCCATACCGATCAGATTCGAACGGTGAATACGTTCGAACGATTCGGCGATGACCACACGAACGCCAAGCAGACGCGGACCTTTCGCCGCCCAGTCGCGGCTGGAGCCGGAACCGTACTCTTTCCCGGCGATCACCGCCAGCGGCGTACCTTCCTGCTGATATTTGACTGCCGCATCATAAATCGACACGACTTCCGTCCCCGGCAGATGACGGGTCATGCCCCCTTCCACGCCCGGTACCATTTCGTTACGAATGCGGATGTTGGCAAAGGTCCCGCGCATCATGACCTCATGGTTGCCACGACGCGATCCGTAGGAGTTAAAATCGCGACGCTCGACGCCCCGGCTCTGCAGGTAACGGCCCGCCGGGCTATCGGCTTTGATACTCCCCGCCGGAGAGATATGGTCCGTCGTGACGGAATCTCCCAGCATCGCCAGGATGCGCGCGCCGTGGATATCCTTAAGCGGTGCCGGCTCGGCGAGCATCTCATCAAAGAACGGCGACAGACGAATATAGGTCGAGTCATCCTGCCAACCATAGGTATCCGAACCTGCAACGTTGATGGCTTTCCATTCCGGAGTGCCTTCAAAGACTTCCGCGTATTCTTTACGGAACATCTCGGTAGAAACCTTCTCAACGGCCAGCGCGATTTCACGCGATGATGGCCAGATATCTTTCAGATAGACAGGGTCATTCTTGCGATCGTGACCAATTGGATCGGTCGCCAGGTTGATATTCATGTTCCCTGCCAGGGCATAAGCCACAACCAGCGGCGGCGAGGCGAGCCAGTTGGTTTTCACCAGCGGGTGAATGCGCCCTTCAAAGTTACGGTTACCGGATAGAACGGCGCCTACCGTCAGGTCACCCTGTTTGATCGCCGTTTCAATGGGTTCAGGCAGCGGGCCGGAGTTACCAATACAGGTCGTACAGCCGTAGCCCACGAGGTTAAAGCCCAGTTCGTCAAGGTACGGCGTCAGTTTGGCCTGCGCCAGGTAATCAGATACCACTTTGGAACCCGGTGCCAGCGAGGCCTTAACCCATGGCTGAGGTTTTAGCCCAAGCTCTACCGCCTTTTTAGCCAACAAACCAGCCGCCATTAACACGCTGGGGTTTGAAGTGTTGGTGCAGGAGGTAATGGCCGCAATAACTACCGCGCCATCCGGGAGCAGATACTGATGTCCATTCAGAACATAGTCGACGGGGCGATGGTCTTTCTGCGCCACGTTCACCTCCAGCGCATTGCTGGCGGCAAAGGCTTTTGGCACGTCACTCAGCGCAACCCGATCCTGCGGACGTTTCGGCCCGGCGAGGCTCGCCTCGACGCTTCCCATATCGAGTTCTAACGTACTGGTGAAGACCGGTTCATCACCCGGGTTTCGCCACATGCCCTGCGCTTTGGTATAGGCCTCCACCAGCGCGACCTGCTCTTCGCTGCGCCCGCTAAGGCGCATGTATTCCAGCGTGACATCATCAATGGGGAAAAAGCCACAGGTTGCACCGTATTCCGGCGCCATATTGGCAATGGTGGCACGGTCGGCCAGCGGCAGCGAATCCAGACCATCACCGTAGAATTCTACAAACTTGCCCACCACACCATGCTTACGCAGCATCTGAGTGACGGTGAGCACCAGATCGGTGGCAGTAATGCCTTCAGACAGCTTACCGGTAAGCTTGAAGCCCACCACGTCAGGAATAAGCATGGACACCGGCTGGCCGAGCATGGCCGCTTCTGCTTCGATACCGCCGACGCCCCAGCCCAACACGCCCAAACCGTTAATCATAGTGGTATGGGAGTCCGTGCCCACCAGCGTGTCCGGATAGGCGACCCACTCTTTATCCTGCAACTCACTCCAGACGGCTTTCCCCAGATATTCAAGGTTAACCTGGTGACAAATCCCGGTACCCGGCGGGACCACGCTAAACCGGCTGAATGCCTGCTGCCCCCACTTCAGGAATACATACCGCTCGTGGTTACGTTCCATCTCGAGACGCACGTTCTCGCCAAAGGCGTCATCATCGCCAAAGCGGTCAACGGTTACGGAATGGTCAATGACAAGGTCTACAGGGGAAAGCGGATTCACTTTTGCCGTATCTCCGCCGAGACGCTTAACGGCCTCGCGCATCGCGGCTAAATCAACGACGGCAGGGACACCGGTAAAGTCCTGCATCAGCACCCTGGCCGGGCGATAGGCGATTTCTCTGTCGGCATGGGCATTTTCAAGCCACCCTGCCAGCGCCTTGATATCATCGAGGGTGACAGAGTCACCGTCCTGCCAGCGTAAAAGATTTTCCAGTAAAACTTTCAATGACTTGGGTAAACGCGAAATGTCCCCAAGCGTTCTGGCAGCCAGCGGCAGGCTGTAGTAATGCCAGGTTTTATTTTCTGCCTGTAATGTGTCCTTACTGGCTTCGCGTAGGGTTAACGACATAAGCTCCTCCTTAATCACAGAGATGCCCCGACAATCATCAGGGCCGTAATTAAAGATAACACAAAGATGTCGTAACGTTTTGATAACAACCCAAATTGATAAATTTAGGATTGGTCCCGAACGGGAAAACAAAAAACCCCGCCGTAGCGAGGTTTTACAATTTAGTGGAGGGCCAACCAGATGAGCTGACTCCAGAACAGAATCGACACGGTAAAAACGCCGATCCATGACCAGTATTTGTGAGACGTCATGTTATTCATCATAGGGACACCAGGCATTATTTATAAAAAGTTCCGAGGTTTGTCCTCAGTGCTATATTGCTGATGTGTATTTATTAAAGAGTACAAAAGTGCAGAGTCGATATTCAGACTATTTGCATCATTACGCAATAAACTAAATTATTGTTTTTTGGGTTCGTCTTCTGCGAACACATCAATAAACGCCTGCTGCTGCGGCGTCAGTTTCCAGGACGCGGGTACAACAGTCGCAGGTGCTTTACGCCCTCTGTGGCCGTTGTCACGATGCTGACACATCTGTTTTACCGTTTCTGTACGTACCGTCACTGCCATATTCAACCCCAATATTTCCAGGCCAGGAGAGCAACCACCACCCAAAACAGGGTAGAGACGAGAAAGACCGCCAGCCAGGCTTTACGCTTGAGCGCAGGATCCCTTTGCGGTTCTTCACTTCCTGAAGGCATTGCTAACCTCATACAATCGACATCGCTTATCATTTAGGACCAAACAATTGGTACAATTAATCATCTGTTGAGATAAATCCTAAAGAAACTTTAGCCGAAAAGCCAGTGAATTTACGCACCGGAAGGTATGAAATATTCATTCTTTTGACCAGAAATAAATAATTGAAAAGAAAAATTTGCGAAGGCGTTAATTAGTTTCTACTTTTGTCGTCAATTCACGACATTATAACCCTACTGATTAAATGGATAATGACATTATATGACAGGGGATACGCAGATGATGATAATTCTAATTTAGCTTTGAGGCGTTATTTCAGTATCTTTCCCTTAGGGAAAGATACCGGGTGTGATTATTTTTCGGGGAGTTTGATATCTTTAAACATCTCTTCAATATCTTCATTTGAGCGTAATGCAACGGCGGTATCAACAACGTCACGCGTTAAATGAGGGGCAAAGCGCTGAATAAAATCATACATATAGCTGCGCAGGAAGGTGCTGCGACGGAAGCCAATCTTAGTGGTGCTATGACTGAAAACATCGTGCGCATCAAGACGCACCAGATCAGGGTCTGACACCGGGTCCACCGCCATGCTGGCAATAACACCCACCCCCAGACCAAGCCGCACATAGGTCTTAATCACGTCGGCATCCGTCGCGGTAAAGACAATGCGTGGCGTTAACCCTGCCCGATTAAAGGCCGTATCAAGCTCGGAGCGTCCGGTAAAGCCAAACGTATACGTCACCAGAGGATATTGGGCCAGCTCTTCGATAGTGACGGACCCTTTACCTGCCAGGGGGTGATCGGGGGTCACCACGATAGAACGGTTCCAGTGGTAGCACGGGAGCATCACCAGATCGTCATAGAGGTGAAGCGCTTCGGTGGCGATGGCGAAGTCTGCATTCCCCTTGGAAACGGCTTCAGCGATTTGCGTTGGCGACCCCTGGTGCATATGCAAAGAGACGCGAGGATAACGCCCTATAAAGCCTTTAATGACACCAGGTAACGCATAGCGCGCCTGAGTATGCGTCGTGGCAATATACAGCGAGCCTTTATCCGGCCAGGTATGCTCCCCGGCCACAGACTTGATCGCATCGACTTTAGAGAGGACTTCCCGCGCAATGCGGATGATTTCCTGCCCCGCAGGCGTCACTTGGGTAAGATGCTTACCGCTGCGGGCGAAGATCTGAATGCCTAACTCATCCTCCAGCATACGAACTTGTTTGCTGATGCCCGGTTGCGAGGTATATAACCCCTCGGCGGTAGAAGAGACGTTAAGGTTATGATTCACCACCTCAACGATATAACGAAGCTGCTGTAATTTCATGCCAGACCATCCGATTTAGCGCATGCGGTCAATCGCTTAAGACGATTTAATAATAAGAAACAGGTTAACTATAACCACTATATCATTTATAGCCTGACTGTATAGTACGGAACAAAAAATAATAACAAGGCAATAAAAAAGGGCCGGAAATCCGGCCCTTTTACAGGTAAGTTACGGTAAGGGAAGATTATTTCTTGCCTTCAACCCATTTGCCATCGACAAAGAAGGCTGACCATCCGGTCGCTTTACCCTCTTTCTCTGCCGCAACATACTGCTGCTTGGTTTTACGGCTAAAGCGCACCACGGTTTTGTTGCCTTCCGGATCCTGCTGTGGCGCATCGGCCAGATAACGCAGTTTCTCAGGCAGACGATCGCGGAAGCGATGCAGCTCTTCCACCAGCGGCGCGCGGGTTTCACGCGATTTCGGGAAGGTGTTGGCGGCCAGGAAGACACCCGCAGCGCCGTCACGCAGCACGAAGTACGCGTCGGATTTCTCACAAGGCAGCTCTGGCAGCGGAACCGGATCTTCCTTCGGCGGAGCCACTTCACCGTTACGCAGAATTTTGCGCGTGTTTTTACAGTCGTCGTTGGTGCACGCCATGTACTTACCGAAGCGCCCCATTTTCAGGTGCATTTCAGAACCGCACTTCTCGCACTCCACAATCGGGCCATCATAGCCCTTAATGCGGAACTCACCCTCTTCGATCTCATATCCGTCGCAGGTCGGGTTATTACCGCAGACGTGCAGCTTGCGTTTGGGATCGATCAGGTAGCTGTCCATCGCCGTGCCGCATTTCTGACAGCGACGCTTGGCCCGCAGCGCGTTGGTTTCCGCATCGTCACCTTCCAGCACGTTGAGAACTTCGTTCTCAGGCACCAGGTTGATGGTGGTTTTGCAGCGCTCTTTTGGCGACAGCGCATAGCCGGAGCAGCCAAGGAATACGCCCGTCGTGGCAGTACGGATCCCCATCTTGCGACCACAGGTTGGACAGTCGATGCTGGTCAGAACCATCTGGTTAGGCAACATACCGCCCTCTTCAGGGTCTTTCTCCGCTTTTTCAAGCTGGTCAGTAAAGTCGCTGAAGAAGCTGTCGAGTACCTTTTTCCATTCCGCCTGGTGGCTGGCAACCTGGTCGAGGCTGTCTTCCATTTGCGCGGTGAAATCGTAATTCATCAGCTCGCGGAAGTTTGCTTCCAGACGGTCGGTGACGATCTCGCCCATTTTTTCCGCATAGAAACGGCGGTTTTCAACGCGCACGTAGCCACGGTCCTGAATCGTCGAGATGATGGACGCGTAGGTCGACGGTCGACCAATACCGCGTTTTTCCAGCTCTTTCACCAGGGACGCTTCACTGAAGCGCGCAGGCGGCTTGGTGAAGTGCTGGGCAGGCACGAGGTCAACCAGCGAGAGTTCATCCCCTTTGTTCACTGCCGGCAGCGTTCGGTCTTCATCGCCTTTACGCAGCGCAGGCATCACTTTCGTCCAGCCGTCAAAACGCAGGATACGACCGCGAGCTTTAAGACGGAACTCACCCGCGCCAACGGTCAGCGTGGTGGAGTCGTACTGCGCTGGCGTCATCTGGCACGCCACGAACTGGCGCCAGATCAGCTGATACAGCTTCTGCGCGTCGGCTTCCATATCCTTCAGCGATTCAGCCAGGACAGAGACATCAGAAGGACGAATCGCTTCGTGCGCTTCCTGAGAGTTCTCTTTGCTGGCAAACTGGTTAGTGCTTTCCGGCAGGTATTTCTTACCGAAGTTGTCGCTGATGTAGCCGCGCACCATGTTGACCGCGTCCTGGCTCAGGTTGGTTGAGTCGGTACGCATGTAGGTGATATAGCCCGCTTCATACAGACGCTGGGCCATCATCATGGTCTTCTTCACGCCATAACCCAGACGCGTACTTGCAGCCTGTTGCAGGGTGGAGGTGATAAAAGGCGCACCAGGCTTACTGCTGGTCGGTTTGTCTTCGCGTTCCAGCACCTGATAGCGTGCCTTTTCAAGCAGCGCCACGGCGGCCATGGTCTGGTCGCGGTTTTCCGGACGGAAAGGCTTATCGTTCTGATGGCTTACCTGCAGCGGCAGAGCGTCACCGCCCGGCGTGGTCACATTGGCGTCAACTTCCCAGAACTCTTCCGGGACGAAGGCTTTAATCTCGCGCTCACGCTCAACGACCAGACGCACTGCGACGGATTGCACACGCCCTGCGGACAGGCCACGGGCAATCTTCTTCCACAGCAGTGGAGAAACCATGTAGCCCACAACGCGGTCCATAAAGCGACGTGCCTGCTGGGCGTTTACACGGTCAATATTCAGTTCGCCCGGCTTCTCAAACGCCTGACGAATCGCATTCTTCGTAATTTCGTTAAACACTACACGGCTGTAGCGTTTGTCATCACCACCAATCACTTCCCGCAGGTGCCACGCAATGGCTTCCCCTTCGCGGTCAAGGTCGGTTGCGAGATAGATGTGGTCTGCTTTTTCAGCAAGCTGCTTCAGCTCGTTAACGACTTTTTCTTTCCCTGGAAGCACTTCATATTGTGCATCCCAGTTATGCCATGGGTTAACACCCATGCGGTTGACAAGCGCGCTACGTTCATCCTTTTTAGGCTTTTTAGCCCCTTTGGTGGAGGTAGAGTCTGCGCTCTTTTTGCTGGCTGAGCCACTGGTCGGCAAATCGCGGATATGACCAACGCTGGACTTAACCACGTAGTCATTACCCAGATACTTATTGATCGTTTTGGCTTTTGCCGGGGACTCAACGATGACGAGAGCTTTACCCATATTCACCTTTACCTAATTTAATTCTTCCAGGAATACGCCGCACGTTGATTTCCCTTCCGCTGACGACGAGCCAATGATATTGCGACTGCGTCAGGAGATATCAACCCCTTTGTCTTACCGGGCGTTAAAGAAAAGACGCCCAGGTGATTGAGTTCTCGGGTATTTTTCTCACATCTCGTGTAATTCGTGACGAATTCCCGGTTGAATGTCAAGCAATTCTGTTGCCAGAATGACGAAAGCGCACACTCTACCTGATAAAATTCGTTACGCAACTTTATTAGCATGCAAAAGCAAATCCCGCCAGCCAGGCCCCTGCAGCTTATCCCCTCACATTACAGGGAAAATTTGCCCCCAAAGCGCCCCCGGCGTAGACTATTGTCACTGTTTAAGGAGTGGATTATGCAGAATACGACCCAACCTATTGACCGAGCCTCTCTGCTTATCGAAGCAAACAAGCTTATCCGTGACCATGAAGATACGCTGGCGGGTATTGAAGCCACCGGCGTAGAACAGCGCAATGGGCTGCTGGTTTTCAGCGGCGAATACTTCCTTGACGAACAGGGGTTGCCGACCCCGAAAAGCACCGCCGTGTTTAACATGTTTAAATATCTGGCGCATACGCTTTCAGAGAAATATCACCTGGTCGATTAATGCAAAACGCGAGGCATCTGCCTCGCGTTTTTGTTTACAACAGGGGTTTTTGCCCGCGCTGTAGCCAGCGCAGCAGCAGGCGGTCAGCACTTTCTGCCGCACTGTTGGTAAAGCGGTCAAGGAGTCGCTTACGCTGGGTAAAGCGCACGCCCACCAGTTCCCGGCCTTCCATCAGGTTGAGCAGCAGATCGTCGCTGGTTCCGATTTCATCTACCAGCCCTTTCTCCTGCGCCTGGACGCCATACCAGTGCTCGCCCGTCGCAACCTGCTCAATGTCCAGCGTCGGGCGCATACGGTGTACAAAATCTTTAAAGAGATGATGCGTTTCGTTGAGATCCTCACGGAATTTTTGGCGCCCTTCCTCCGTGTTTTCCCCCAGCAGCGTCAGGGTGCGTTTGTACTGACCCGCGGTATGAAGTTCAATATCAATCTCTTTATTTTTCAGGAAGCGGTTAAAGTTCGGGATCTGCGCAACAACGCCGATCGAGCCGATAATGGAGAACGGCGCGGCAACAATTTTGTCCGCCACGCAGGCCATCATGTAGCCACCGCTCGCTGCCACTTTATCTACGGCCACGGTCAGCGGGATCTGTTTTTCACGCAGGCGCTGCAGCTGTGAGGCGGCCAGTCCGTAACCGTGAACCACCCCGCCCGGGCTTTCAAGACGCACGACAACCTGATCCTGCGGTGTCGCCACGGCCAGAACGGCAGTCACCTCCTCCCGCAGAGAAGAAACCTCATGCGCATCCATACTGCCTTTAAAATCGAGCACATAGACCCGTGGCGTGGCCTTATCCTGCGGCGCATTGAGTTTTGCTTTTGCCTTTGCCGCTTTAGCTTCCTGTTTATGCTTTTTCTTCTGCGCTTTCAGCCAGAGTTTCTGTTGATGACTATCAAGCAGCGCCAGAGACATATCATCCTGCATCTCTTTATACTGCTCGCTCAGGCGGGTGATGCGTAACTCCCCACGCTGACGCTTGCGCTGCGTCAGGTTGACAATCAGAACGGCAACTACCGCAATGGCAACCACCACCGTCGCGATTTTGGCCAAAAACAACCCATATTGAGAAAGTAATTCCACGCGTTCCACCTTGATTTAACCACGAATCTTTCACGGCAGTGTACAACAGCCCTGCCCATGCGTCTCGCTCGTGACATTACCTCTGCGAGCCGCCTTCAGGAATCCCCGAACTGGAGTTTAAATATTTGCAAATTGTTAATTTTACTGTAATGCGTCCTGTAGACTGATTGAATTATCAGGCGAATTCGGGCATAAAGCCGAAAAGTCATCATAAAGGCGCCATTGCGTTACCGGTCGCCTGAGGAGTCACCGTGCATTATCAACCGCAAAAAAATCTGCTGCAAAACCGGATCATTCTTGTTACCGGTGCGAGCGACGGGATTGGCCGCGAGGCGGCCCTGACATACGCCGAATATGCCGCGAACGTCATTCTGATCGGACGGAACGAAGAAAAACTGAAAAACGTCGCTCTGGAGATTGAGTCGGTATCTGGTGCGCCAGCCCCGTGGTATACCCTCGATTTACTGACCTGCACGCCCGCAGTGTGCCAGGAATTAGCCCAGCGCATTAGCGCTCACTATCCGAGACTCGACGGCGTGCTGCATAACGCCGGTTTGTTAGGCGAAGTGCGTCCAATGGATGAACAGGACCCTGATATCTGGCAGCAGGTGATGCAGGTCAACGTTAACGGCACGTTTTTCCTCACACAGGCATTGCTTCCTTTATTACTCAAATCCGAGTCAGGGTCTCTGGTCTTTACCTCTTCCAGCGTTGGTCGTGAAGGACGCGCAAACTGGGGAGCCTATGCCGTATCAAAATTCGCGACCGAAGGCATGATGCAGGTACTGGCGGAGGAGTATCAAAGCCGCCATCTGCGCGTAAACTGCATTAACCCGGGCGGTACGCGCACTAAAATGCGCGCCAGCGCGTTCCCGAGCGAAGATCCGCAGAAGCTGAAAACCCCGGCAGACATTATGCCGCTCTATCTTTGGCTGATGGGCGACGACAGCCGCCGCAAAACCGGGATGACCTTCGACGCCCAGCCGGGCCGTAAACCAGGAATTTCGCAATGAGTGAAGAACGTCATCAGCAGCGCCAGCAGCGTCTGAAAGAACAGGTCAATGCGCGCGTCGCGGCAGCCCAGGACGAGCGAGGGATCGTCATCGTCTTTACTGGCAACGGCAAAGGCAAAACCACCGCCGCGTTTGGCACCGCTACCCGCGCGGTCGGCCACGGGCAGAAGGTCGGCATTATTCAGTTTATTAAAGGTGAGTGGCCTAACGGCGAGCGTAATCTGCTTGAGCCCCACGGGGTTGAGTTTCAGGTGATGGCGACCGGATTTACGTGGGACACCCAGAATCGTGAAACCGACACCGCAGCCTGTCTGGCCGTCTGGGAGCACGCTAAAAGAATGCTGGCCGATCCTTCACTCAATATGGTTCTGCTGGATGAGATCACCTATATGGTCGCCTACGACTATTTGCCGCTGGACGCCGTGCTTAATGCACTGAAAAACCGTCCCGCCCATCAGACGGTCATCATCACGGGCCGCGGGTGTCATCGGGATATTCTGGAGCTGGCAGATACCGTCAGCGAGCTGCGTCCGGTTAAACATGCGTTTGATGCGGGCATCAAAGCGCAAATGGGGATTGATTACTAAAGAAAAAAGCCCGGTGTCTTGACCGGGCTTTTACATTAACCGTTGTTATTACGGCTGCCGGAGCGACGGCTGCTGCTCACCTGGCTGTGGCGCTTCACGGCGCGACGGATCTGATTCGCCTTCATACGACGGCGGTCTTTTTCCACCGCCACTTTAGAGGTGGTTTCCGGCGTCAGGCCGACCAGCTCGCGCAGGTAGTTGGTTTGGGTCAGATCCAGTTCGGTATAACCCCCACGCGGCAAACCTTTCGGCAGCAGGATGTCGCCGTAGCGGACGCGGATCAGGCGGCTAACCTGCACGCCTACCGCTTCCCAGAGACGACGCACTTCGCGGTTGCGGCCTTCGGTCAGGGTCACGTTGTACCACTGGTTGATACCTTCTCCACCGGTGAACTTGATGGTTTTGAACGCCGCAGGACCGTCTTCCAGCTGAACGCCACGCGACAGGTCGCGCAGTTTATTCTCATCAACCTGGCCGAACACGCGCACCGCGTATTCACGTTCCACTTCACGGCTTGGATGCATCAGACGGTTTGCCAGTTCACCATCGGTGGTAAACAGCAGCAGACCGCAGGTATTCACGTCCAGACGACCAACGGCAATCCAGCGAGCGCCACGCAGTTTAGGCAGACGGTCAAACACCGTCGGGCGACCTTCCGGGTCATTGCGGGTACACAGCTCGCCTTCCGGCTTGTAGTAAGCCAGCACGCGGCAGATTTGTTCGGCAGACTCTTTCACGGAGATAAGATGACCGTCGATACGGATCTTCAGCCCCGGTACGATTTCTACGCGGTCACCCAGCGTGGCGATTTTACCGTCCACACTCACGCGGCCCGCTTCAATAATGGCTTCGATTTCACGGCGTGAACCGTGGCCGGCACGCGCCAGCACTTTCTGTAACTTCTCGCTCATTGAGCTTCCTCAGGTGTCGCCTTCACAGGCGTCGAATCAGGTCAAAAGAGGGCTGAGCCCTGCTTTGATGGCCGCGTAGTATATCTGCTTATACCATTACAAGAAAGGCTTTACGTCACCCACGCCTTCTCGAATCACTTCCGGCGCATCTTCGGTTAAGTCGACCACGGTAGTGGGCTGCTGGCCGAGATAGCCGCCGTGAATAATTAGCTCGACCACCTTTTCCAGACGATCTTTGATCTCTTCCGGATCGGACTCGGTAAACTCGCTGCCGGGCAGCATCAGCGAGGTAGAAAGCATCGGTTCGCCGAGGGTTTCCAGCAGCGCCTGCGCTATCGGGTTCGACGGCACGCGCATACCGATAGTCTTGCGCTTTTCCTGCAGCAGGCGGCGCGGCACCTCTTTCGTCCCTTTCAGGATGAAGGTGTAGTTACCCGGCGTATTGTTCTTAATCAGGCGAAACGCCACGTTATCCACATAAGCATAGGTGGACAGCTCAGAGAGATCGCGGCACATCAGGGTAAAGTTATGCCCGTCCGGCAGCTGGCGAATACGGCAAATACGCTCCATTGCCCCTTTGTCTTCAATTTTGCAGCCCAGCGCGTAGCCTGAATCGGTCGGGTAGACAATCACGCCGCCTTTGCGGACGATCTCCACCGCCTGGTTAATCAAACGTGGCTGCGGGTTATCCGGATGGATATAGAAAAACTGACTCATACTTCCCTCTCTTCAATTTGCTGCGGCTGTTCCCAGAGCTGCCAGACCGGCTCAACGCCAGCGGGCAGCCAGAGCTTGCGCCCCAGTTCGATCCACGCGCAGGGCTGATGAAAATCAGAGCCCTGTGACCCAAGCAGGCCGAACTGGCGGGCATAGGTCGCGAGCTGGGCGCGCTCGTTGGGCGCCTGCTGACACTGGGCGACTTCCATCGCCTCGCCACCGCATTCGGCAAAGTGCGCCAGCAGCCTTTTCAGCCATTTAGCAGAAAGATTATACCGGCCCGGATGGGCCAGCACGGCCTTACCGCCAGAATGATGAATCACATCAATAGCTTGTTTTATTGTACACCACTGTGGAGGAACGTATCCGGTTTTCCCGCGCGCCAGATATTTTTTAAAGACATCCGCCATCGTCGTGGCTTTACCCGCCTCTACCAGAAAACGGGCGAAATGACCGCGCGTGACCGCCCCGCCGTTCGCCAGCTTTTGGGCACCTTCCAGCGCGCCCGGAATATGCGCCTTTTCCAGACGCTCGCCGATCATCTCTGCGCGCTGGTTGCGGCGCGTTTTTTGTTCTTGCAAAAAGGCAGTAAGTGCCGGATGGTCTATATCGATGTTCAGGCCAACGATATGAATCTCATGGTTTTCCCAGACGGTCGAAATTTCGACGCCGGACACCAGATTGAGCGCCAGCCCGCTGCGGGCGATCTCGGCGCGCGCCGCCGGTATTGCATCCGTCGTATCGTGATCGGTTATCGCCAGCGTACCAACGCGCATTTCAACGGCACGATGAACCAGGGCTTCGGGTGTCAGCAGGCCATCAGAGGCCTGAGTATGGCTGTGTAAATCATAAATAATAGCGTAGGTGGTATCGCTCAAAGCACTTCCCATAACAGGTTGGAGACATCCGAAACCATCATGATACCGACTTATATCGAAATTCTGAAATCAAGGGTTGACAACACGCCATCGAACTAGTTAACTAGTACGCAAGTTCACACGAGAAAGGTATCTGAAAATGACAGCACATTTCACTCTGCACGGTTGGTGGCGTACTTCCTGATCTTCGGGCAGTGTCACGCGTCTGCGAAATGCAAACAGATACCCAGCCCGCTTCCAAGCGGGCTTTTTTTTGAACAGAAAATGAGAACAATATAATGCAAACAGCCAAACCTCATCTCGAACTGCTGACCTGCGAGGCGGCCTACCGCCACAACCCGACCGCGCTGTTTCATCAGGTATGCGGTGCACGTCCGGCGACGCTGCTGCTGGAATCTGCGGACATCGACAGCAAGGACGATCTCAAGAGCCTGCTGCTGGTCGACAGCGCGTTGCGCATTACCGCTCTAGGTGACACCGTCACAATTAAGGCTTTATCAGACAATGGCGCCTCGCTGCTGCCGCTGCTGGATGCCGCCCTGCCTTCAGGCATTGAAAACGAACGTCATCCAGAAATGCGCATTCTGCATTTCCCGCCGGTTAGCCAACTGCTGGATGAAGACGCGCGCCTCTGCTCCCTGTCCGTCTTTGATGCCTTCCGCCTGCTGCAGAACCTGGTCACCGTTCCGCACGATGAGCGTGAAGCGATGTTCTTTGGCGGGCTGTTTGCCTACGATCTGGTCGCTGGCTTTGAAGATTTACCGGAAACCGAGCAGGGCAATCGCTGCCCGGACTATTGTTTCTATCTGGCCGAAACCCTGCTGGTGATCGACCATCAGAAACAATACACCCGCATTCAGGCCAGCCTGTTCACGCCTTCGACCGCTGAGAAAAACCGTCTTGAGCATCGCATCGCGCAGCTTCAGCAGCAGATGACGGAAGCGCCGCCTGCGCTTCCGGTGCAGCGAGTGGAAAAAATGACCTGCGATGTGAACCAGACCGACGATCAGTACGGCGCCGTGGTTCGCCAGATGCAAAAAGCGATTCGCGCCGGGGAAATTTTCCAGGTTGTACCGTCCCGTCGCTTCTCGCTGCCCTGCCCGTCTCCGCTGGCAGCCTACGACGTGCTGAAAAAGAGCAACCCGAGCCCGTACATGTTCTTTATGCAGGACAACGAATTCACGCTTTTCGGCGCCTCGCCGGAAAGCTCGCTGAAGTACGACGCCACCAGCCGCCAGATTGAAATTTACCCGATCGCCGGAACCCGTCCGCGCGGACGACGCGCCGATGGCTCGCTGGATCGCGATCTCGACAGCCGCATCGAGCTGGAAATGCGCACCGACCACAAAGAGCTCTCCGAGCATCTTATGCTGGTTGACCTGGCGCGTAACGACCTGGCACGCATTTGCACCCCGGGCAGCCGCTACGTGGCGGATCTGACCAAAGTTGACCGTTATTCGTTCGTGATGCACCTGGTCTCTCGCGTGGTCGGTGAGCTGCGCCACGACCTCGACGTGCTGCACGCCTACCGCGCCTGCATGAATATGGGCACCCTGAGCGGCGCGCCGAAAGTGCGCGCCATGCAGCTGATTGCCGCCGCCGAAGGGCGTCGTCGCGGCAGCTACGGCGGCGCGGTGGGTTACTTCACCGCCCACGGCGACCTTGATACCTGCATAGTAATTCGTTCCGCCTATGTCGAAGACGGCATTGCCACCGTCCAGGCGGGAGCCGGGATTGTTCTTGATTCCGTTCCGCAGTCTGAAGCTGACGAAACGCGCAGTAAAGCCCGAGCGGTCCTTCGCGCCATTGCTACCGCACACCATGCACAGGAGATTTTCTGATGGCTGACATTCTGCTGCTCGATAATATCGATTCCTTTACCTACAACCTGGCAGATCAGCTGCGTGCGAATGGCCATAACGTCGTTATCTATCGCAACCACGTGCCGGCCCAGACCCTGATTGACCGTCTGGCAACCATGCAAAACCCGGTGCTGATGCTCTCCCCGGGTCCGGGCGCACCGAGCGAAGCGGGCTGTATGCCGGAGCTGCTGACCCGTATGCGCGGCAAGCTGCCGATTATCGGTATCTGCCTCGGCCATCAGGCGATTGTGGAAGCCTACGGCGGCTACGTTGGCCAGGCAGGTGAAATCCTCCACGGTAAAGCGTCCAGCATCGAACATGACGGCCAGGCAATGTTTGCCGGGCTGCCGAATCCGCTCCCGGTCGCGCGCTACCACTCGCTGGTCGGCAGTAACATTCCCGCCGGGCTGACCATCAACGCCTCGTTTGAAGGGATGGTGATGGCGGTACGTCACGACGCGGATCGCGTCTGCGGGATGCAGTTCCATCCGGAATCCATCCTGACCTCCCACGGTGCCCGCCTGCTGGAGCAGACGCTCGACTGGGCGTTGCAGAAGCTGGAGCAGACCAACACCCTGCAGCCGATTCTGGAAAAACTGTATCAGGCGCAGACCCTGAGCCAGCAGGAGAGCCACCAGCTCTTCTCCGCCGTGGTTCGCGGCGAGCTGAAGCCTGAGCAGCTGGCGGCCGCGCTGGTGAGCATGAAGGTCCGCGGCGAAAGCCCGCAGGAGATCGCCGGTGCCGCCACGGCTCTGCTGGAAAATGCCGCCCCGTTCCCGCGCCCGGACTATCAGTTTGCCGATATCGTCGGTACCGGCGGTGATGGCAGCAACAGTATCAATATTTCAACCGCCAGCGCCTTCGTAGCGGCGGCTTGTGGTTTAAAGGTCGCGAAGCACGGTAACCGCAGCGTGTCGAGCCGGTCAGGTTCTTCCGATCTGCTCGCCGCATTCGGCATTAATCTCGATATGAACGCCGAACGTTCCCGTGAAGCGCTGGATGACCTGGGCGTCTGCTTCCTGTTTGCGCCGAAGTATCACACCGGTTTCCGCCACGCGATGCCGGTTCGTCAGCAGCTTAAAACCCGCACGCTCTTTAACGTGCTCGGCCCGCTGATCAACCCGGCGCACCCGCCGCTGGCGCTGATCGGTGTCTACAGCCCGGAGCTGGTCCTGCCGATTGCCGAGACGCTGCGCGTGCTGGGTTACCAGCGTGCCGCCGTGGTGCACAGCGGCGGAATGGACGAAGTGTCACTGCATGCGCCGACGCTGGTGGCCGAACTGCGCGACGGTGAAATCCTGAGCTACCAGCTCGAAGCCGATGACTTTGGTTTAACTCCGTATCACCAGGATGCGCTGGCAGGCGGTACCCCGGAAGAAAACCGTGACATTCTGACGCGCTTATTACAAGGTAAGGGAGAGGTCGCCCATGAGGCCGCCGTTGCCGCCAACGTCGCCATGCTGATGCGTTTGCACGGTGAGGAAGACCTGAAGGCCAACGTTCAAAAAGTTCTGGATGTACTGCGCTCCGGTGCAGCTTACGATCGCGTTACCGCACTTGCGGCAAGAGGGTAAAGAATGCAGACCGTTTTAGCGAAAATCGTTGCCGATAAGGCCATCTGGGTGGAAGCCCGCAAGCAACAGCAGCCGCTTGCCAGTTTTCAGAACGACGTCGTCCCGAGCAGCCGTCGTTTCTATGACGCCCTGCAGGGTGCGCGCACCGCGTTTATTCTTGAGTGCAAAAAAGCGTCCCCGTCCAAAGGCGTTATCCGTGACGATTTCGACCCGGCGCGCATTGCCGGTATTTATAAGCATCATGCCTCAGCCATCTCCGTGCTGACGGATGAGAAATATTTTCAGGGCAGCTTCGATTTTCTGCCGATCGTTAGCGGCATCGCGCCGCAGCCGATCCTGTGCAAAGACTTTATTATCGACCCTTATCAGATTTGGCTGGCGCGCTTTTACCAGGCCGACGCCTGCCTGCTGATGCTCTCGGTGCTTGACGACGAGCAGTACCGCCAGCTCTCTGCCGTCGCGCACAGCCTGAAAATGGGCGTGCTGACCGAAGTGAGCAACGAAGAGGAGCTGGAACGCGCGATTGCGCTGGAAGCCAAAGTGGTCGGCATCAATAACCGCGATCTGCGCGATCTGTCAATCGACCTGAACCGCACGCGCCAGCTGGCGCCGCGTCTGGGCGCTGGCGTCACGGTGATCAGCGAATCCGGCATTAACAGCTACGCCCAGGTGCGCGAGCTGAGCCACTTCGCCAACGGTTTCCTGATTGGCTCCGCCATGATGGAACATGACGATCTCAATGCAGCAGTGCGTCGCGTGCTGCTGGGTGAAAACAAAGTATGCGGCTTAACCCGCGAACAGGACGCCCAGGCCGCGTATGAAGCCGGAGCGATTTATGGCGGGCTGATTTTTGTGGATTCCTCTCCTCGCGCGGTTAGCGAAGAGCAGGCGCGTAAGATCATCGCCGCGGCACCGCTCAGCTATGTTGGCGTGTTCCGCAATGCGGATATCGCAGAGATGGTTGTAAAAGCCGACGCGTTATCCCTGAGCGCGGTGCAGCTGCACGGCGATGAGGATCAGACCTATATCGATGCCCTGCGCGCCGCGCTGGCGCCGCAGGTACAGATCTGGAAAGCGCAAAGCGTTAGCGATACGTTGTCCCCGCGTAACCTGAACCACGTGGATAAATACGTCCTGGATAACGGCCAGGGCGGAAGCGGCCAGCGTTTTGACTGGTCTCTGCTGAACGGCGAAAAGCTGGACAACGTCCTGCTGGCGGGCGGATTAAGCCCGGACAACTGCGTAGAAGCCGCGAAAACCGGCTGCGCAGGCCTCGATTTCAATTCAGGCGTAGAGTCCCAACCGGGTATCAAAGATGCCAGCAAGCTGGCCTCGGTTTTTAAAACTCTGCGTGCATATTAAGGAAGAGAAGATGACGACATTACTTAACCCGTATTTTGGTGAGTTCGGCGGGATGTACGTCCCGCAAATCCTGATGCCCGCGCTGCGCCAGCTGGAAGAAGCGTTTGTCAGCGCGCAAAAGGATCCGGCGTTTCAGGCTGAATTTACCGACCTGCTGAAAAATTACGCCGGTCGTCCGACCGCGCTGACCAAATGCCGCAATCTGACGGAAGGTACGAAAACCACGCTGTATCTTAAGCGTGAAGACCTGCTGCACGGCGGCGCACATAAAACTAACCAGGTGCTGGGCCAGGCGCTGCTTGCGAAGCGTATGGGCAAAACTGAAATCATCGCCGAAACCGGCGCGGGCCAGCACGGCGTGGCCTCGGCGCTCGCCAGCGCCCTGCTCGGCCTGAAATGCCGCATCTATATGGGGGCGAAAGACGTTGAGCGTCAGTCTCCGAACGTCTTCCGTATGCGTCTGATGGGTGCGGAAGTGATCCCGGTACACAGCGGCTCCGCGACGCTGAAGGATGCCTGTAACGAAGCGCTGCGCGACTGGTCCGGCAGCTACGAAACCGCGCACTATATGCTCGGAACCGCGGCGGGCCCGCACCCGTTCCCGACCATCGTGCGCGAATTCCAGCGCATGATCGGGGAAGAGACCAAAGCGCAGATCCTTGAAAAAGAGGGTCGCCTGCCGGATGCGGTGATCGCCTGCGTCGGCGGCGGGTCAAACGCCATCGGCATGTTCGCAGACTTTATCGACGACACCAGCGTGGGTCTGATTGGCGTCGAGCCTGCCGGTCACGGCATTGAATCGGGTGAACACGGCGCGCCGCTGAAGCATGGCCGCGTGGGGATCTACTTCGGCATGAAATCCCCGATGATGCAGACCGATGAAGGCCAGATTGAAGAGTCTTACTCTATCTCCGCCGGCCTCGACTTCCCGTCCGTCGGGCCGCAGCACGCCTATCTGAACAGTACGGGTCGCGCGGACTATGTCTCCATTACCGATGACGAAGCGCTGGAAGCGTTTAAAACGCTGTGTCGCAGCGAAGGGATCATCCCGGCGCTGGAGTCTTCACACGCTCTGGCCCATGCGCTGAAAATGATGAAAGACAATCCGGAAAAAGAGCAGCTGCTGGTGGTAAACCTTTCCGGACGCGGTGACAAAGATATCTTCACCGTTCACGATATTCTGAAAGCACGAGGGGAAATCTGATGGAACGCTACGATAACGTATTTGCAGAACTGAAATCCCGCCAGGAAGGCGCGTTCGTTCCCTTCGTCACCCTGGGCGACCCGGGCCCGGAACAGTCGCTAAATATTATCGACACCCTGATTGAGGCCGGTGCCGACGCGCTGGAGCTGGGGATCCCGTTCTCTGACCCGCTGGCGGATGGCCCAACCATTCAGAATGCGACGCTGCGCGCGTTTGCCTCGGGCGTCACGCCAACCCAGTGCTTTGAGATGCTGGCGGCAATTCGCCAGAAGCATCCGACCATTCCCATTGGCCTGCTGATGTACGCCAACCTGGTGTTCAACCGCGGTATCGATGAGTTTTACGCCGAGTGCGCACGCGTAGGCGTCGACTCCGTTCTGGTGGCAGACGTGCCGGTCGAAGAGTCCGCGCCGTTCCGCCAGGCTGCGATGCGTCACAATGTCGCCCCGATTTTCATCTGCCCGCCAAACGCTGATGACGAATTGCTGCGCCAGATTGCCTCTTACGGGCGCGGGTATACCTATCTTCTCTCCCGCGCAGGCGTGACCGGTGCCGAGAATAAAGCCGCCCTGCCGCTGCATCATCTTGTGGAAAAGCTGGCCGAGTACCATGCCGCGCCGCCGCTGCAGGGGTTCGGGATCTCTTCTCCGGATCAGGTCACCGCGGCGATTGACGCGAAGGCTGCGGGTGCCATCTCTGGCTCTGCAATTGTGAAGATCATCGAGAAGAACGTGGATAAACCCGAGCAGATGCTGGCCGAGCTGAAAGCGTTTGTGACTGCCATGAAGGCGGCGACGCGTAAAGCCTGACACCTCCACCGTCTGGCACCCCTGCCAGACGGTTACCCTTTCTTCCCCGCCTTCAACAAAGTATTACGTCAAAATTGATCCTTTCGATATTTTCGGTGTGAATGGCTTTTCAAACTGTTATGTAAGCGTATGATCTGGACTCTTTTTTATCTTTAATCCTTCTGAGTTCAGAGGCTTATTCATGTCATGGCAATCCTTCAAACAGGCTTACCTGGTTAAGTTCTGGTCACCCGTTCCGGCCGTTATCGCGGCTGGCATTCTCTCAACTTATTATTTTGGCATTACCGGTACGTTCTGGGCAGTGACCGGCGAGTTCACCCGCTGGGGTGGTCAGCTGCTGCAGCTCGCAGGCGTGCATGCCGAAGAGTGGGGTTACTTTAAACTCATTCATCTGGACGGCACCCCGCTTACCCGCATCGACGGGATGATGATCATCGGCATGTTTGGCGGCTGCTTCGCGGCGGCGCTATGGGCAAACAACGTTAAGTTGCGGATGCCCAAAAGCCGGATCCGCATTCTTCAGGCAGTTGTCGGCGGTATCATTGCCGGGTTTGGGGCCCGTCTGGCAATGGGCTGTAACCTTGCAGCCTTCTTTACCGGTATTCCTCAGTTTTCGCTGCACGCATGGTTTTTTGCCGTCGCCACGGCCATCGGCTCTTACTTTGGGGCAAAATTTACCCTGCTGCCGCTGTTCCGCATTCCAGTGAAAATGACAAAAGTCAGCGCAGCGTCTCCGTTAACCCAGAAGCCCTCTCAGGCACGCCGCCGTTTCCGTCTCGGAATGCTGGTCTTTTTCGCTATGGTGGCATGGGCGCTGTGTACAGCTCTGAACCAGCCCAAACTCGGTCTGGCGATGCTGTTCGGCGTGGGTTTTGGTCTGCTCATTGAACGCGCGCAGATCTGCTTCACCTCCGCGTTTCGCGATATGTGGATCACCGGCCGCACGATGATGGCGAAGGCGATTATCGCCGGGATGGCGGTCAGCGCCATCGGCATCTTCAGCTATGTTCAACTGGGCGTCGAACCAAAAATCATGTGGGCCGGTCCTAACGCGGTCATTGGCGGCCTGCTGTTCGGCTTCGGGATCGTGCTGGCCGGCGGGTGTGAAACCGGCTGGATGTATCGCGCCGTTGAAGGTCAGGTGCACTACTGGTGGGTGGGTCTTGGGAATGTGATTGGCTCGACGATCCTGGCGTACTTCTGGGACGATTTGTCCCCGGCGCTTGCCACAAGTTGGGACAAGGTCAACCTGCTGAGCACCTTTGGGCCTCTCGGCGGCCTGCTGGTCACCTACGCCCTGCTGCTGGTCGCTTTTTTACTGGTTGTCGCGCAGGAGAAACGTTTTTTCCGCCGTGCGAGCGTTAAAACAGAAACGCAGGAGAATGCAGCATGAAAGAGATTGTGCCTGATTATCGTCTGGATATGGTTGGCGAGCCCTGTCCATATCCGGCGGTGGCTACGCTTGAAGCGCTACCGCAGCTAAAGAAAGGGGAAATTCTGGAGGTGGTGAGCGACTGCCCGCAGTCCATCAACAACATACCGCTGGATGCGAAAAACCACGGTTATACGGTGCTGGATATCCAGCAGGATGGCCCGACCATTCGCTATCTGATTCAAAAATGATCGCTAAGGGCCTCGCCAGGGGCCTTTATCGTATTGAATTATAAGCCGTGTTGATCCACGGCAAAAACGCGATTTTTGACTTAAGTAAAATCTCATTTCCCTTTTGAAGGAGGTTTTCGCGGTTTGATGTATTTACGAGCTTTACTGGTTTTCGCCTTATTGATTCCCTTCCATGCGCTGTCCCTGAATTTCTCTTCCACCTTCCTGCGCCTTGATTGTCCGCAAAGAGGACTTGTCGAGGTTATTCTGCACGTTTATGACCATACCCAGGAACGATGGCGCGGTCATTTTGAAACCGGCGCGGGACATAAACGTGCGGGTGATACAGAAATTATCCCGTTTGCCAACGGCGATATTCTCTTCCATTCCCTGTCCAGCGACGCTTTCAGCTATTTATATGATGGGGAGACGATCCTGAGGCACTGCGTAAAGCTTGATGAGCGGCCGGTTTATCCGTCGTTTTGAAGTGAGCAAAGCAAACTGGCCACAGGGTGGCCAGTTTGAAGGGGGATTAGAAACGATAACCCGCGGAGAACATAAACACCCACGGATCCAGTCGCGTGTTGATACTTTGCTGCTGACCGCCCGCCTTGAAGCGTACGTCCGTATCAATATCCATATACCAGACGGAGGCGTTAATTAACCAGTCGCGGTTAATCAGGTAATCCAGACCGACCTGCCCCGCCATGCCCCACGAATCTTTCAGGCTGAGGTCCGTCAGACCCGCCTCTTTACCGGTATCGTTGAATTTCTCATCAAAGAAGGTGGTGTAGTTCACACCAGCGCCAATATAAGGACGTACCTTGCTGCTGGCATCGCCAAAGTACCATTGCGCCATCAGCGTTGGTGGTAAATGGTGAACCGTGGCGATATCACCGGTTGCGCCCAGACCCACGCGATGACGGAATGGGGTTGCCGCCAGAAGCTCAACCCCCACGTTATCCGTCGCCATCCAGGTAAAGGTTAAACCGAGCTGGGTGTTATTACTGACGTTAAAACCGCCCATACCCAGCACGTTATCCGATCCTTCAGTTGGGCGAACCGTAGCCGAACCGGCACGAATAAAGAATTCGCCTGCTTCATGCGCGTACGCGCCGCCAGAGAGACTGCTTAATACAAGGGCTGCCACCGCTAATTTTTTCATATCCGCTCCATCGTTGTGGTTTTAATCGCGGATGAGAATATACTCACAAAAGGGTAATAAGTGATCTGCCACAGATCACATTAAAACCAGTAACTTAACATTCATTGATCTGGGTTAATTTTTTGTGGCGCGTTCAAAAGCGATAAGTTGTTTGCATGTCAATTTTTGGCATTTCACGGTTACAAAATTTTCCCTTTCCCCCCTCTTGCTCTTCCTCTGGCGGCTGGATAATTTATCGCTCTCACAAATTGATTTGATGCGTTCTTCTTTTGCAGGTGTGCCATGAGTGATATCAACCCGTGCATGACGTGCGGAGCCTGTTGTGCGTATTTTCGAGTCTCTTTCTACTGGGCCGAAGCCAGCGATGGCGGCGGTACCGTTCCGGTTCATCTTACCGAGCCGTTAACCCCCTTTCTGCGCTGCATGAGCGGCACGAACCAAAAGCAGGCCCGCTGTGTGGCGCTACAGGGTGAACCTGGGGTCGCGACCCGCTGTTCCATCTATGAGGATCGGCCCAGCCCGTGTCGGGAATTTGCCATGTCGGGGGAAGATGGCCAGGTCAACGAAGCCTGCAATCGCGCACGCGCACGCGTGGGATTACCGCCGCTTTACAAAGATATGCTTTTCCATACAAGCCTTGATGCTGCCACAGCAGGTGCATCCGGTGTACAATTGCCGGCTAATTAACACCTGCAATACTCAAGGAGAGTGCATGTCTATCACGGCGAAGTCTGTCTACCGTGACACGGGAAACTTTTTCCGCAATCAGTTCATTACCTTTTTACTGATCGCGTTGCTTTGCGCCTTTATCACGGTGGTGCTGGGTCATGCGTTTTCACCGAGTGAAGAACAGATTGCCAGCCTGAGCCAGGGCGACCATCTTGCGGGTAGCGTGGGGTTGTTTGAGCTGGTGCAAAACATGACGCCGGAACAGCAGCAAATCCTGCTGCGCGCCTCTGCCGCGTCCACGTTCTCGGGCCTGATTGGTAATGCAGTTCTGGCGGGCGGCGTTTTGCTGATGATTCAGCTTGTATCGGCGGGTCACCGGGTCAGCGCCTTACGGGCGATTGGTGCCAGCGCGCCGGTCTTACCTAAGCTGTTTATCCTGATCTTTTTGACTACCCTGCTGGTGCAGATGGGGATAATGCTGGTCGTGGTGCCGGGCGTACTGCTGGCTATCGTGCTCTCGTTTGCCCCGGTGATGGTCGTGCAGGATAAGATGGGTATTTTTACCGCGATGCGCAGCAGCATCCGACTGGCATGGGCTAATATGCGTCTGGTGGCTCCCGCCGTGATCGGCTGGCTGCTCGCCAAAACGCTCCTGCTGTTGTTTGCACCGAATTTTGCGGTATTAACGCCGAACGTTGGCGCGGTAGTGGCGAATACGCTGAGCAACCTGATTTCAGCGGTACTGCTGGTCTATCTGTTCCGCCTGTATATGTTAATTCGTCAGTAATCCAGAGGCGGGAGGCATCGCAGCCTCCCGCCCCGCTCAGAAGATGGAATCACAGAATGAAGCAGTTTCTTGATTTTTTACCGCTCGTGGTCTTTTTTGCTTTTTATAAGCTGTACGATATTTATGCCGCGACCACTGCGCTGATCGTTGCAACGGCAGTTGTTCTGATCTACAGCTGGGTTCGCTATCGTAAAGTCGAAAAAATGGCGCTGGTCACCTTCGTCCTGGTCGCCGTATTCGGCGGACTGACTCTGTTCTTCCATAACGATGAATTTATCAAGTGGAAAGTGACCGTGATTTACGCCCTGTTTGCGGGCGCATTATTAATCAGCCAGTGGGTGATGAAAAAACCGCTGATCCAACGCATGCTGGGCAAAGAGCTGACGCTGCCTCAGGAAGTCTGGTCCCGTCTGAATATCGCCTGGGCGGTCTTCTTTATTCTCTGCGGTCTCGCTAACATCTATATTGCTTTCTGGCTGCCGCAGAATATCTGGGTTAACTTTAAGGTCTTCGGCCTGACCGCGCTGACCCTTATTTTCACGCTGTTAAGCGGCGTATACATTTATCGCCACATGCCGCAAGACGACAAGCACTGATTAACGACTGACCAGAACGTCAGAGACAGGCGTTCTGGTCTATTCTCTCCGCTGTAAAATCATAGTAGCATCCCGCCTGAAGTCTTCCGTTACGAGTTAAAACAATGACAACAACTAACGCCCCACAGGGCGAACTGGTTTTACGCACACTGGCAATGCCCGCTGACACCAATGCCAATGGCGATATTTTTGGCGGCTGGCTGATGTCGCAGATGGATATGGGCGGCGCAATTCTGGCAAAAGAGATCGCCCACGGGCGCGTGGTGACTGTGCGAGTGGACGGCATGACCTTCCTGCGCCCGGTTGCGGTAGGTGATGTGGTTTGCTGCTACGCGCGCTGCGTCAAACGCGGCAACACCTCCATTTCCATCAACATCGAAGTGTGGGTTAAGAAAGTCTCTTCTGAGCCGATTGGGCAGCGTTATAAGGCCACTGAAGCGCTGTTTATTTATGTCGCCGTGGACAGCGAGGGTAAACCTCGTCAACTTCCGCAGGCCTGATCGACAAGTAAAAAAAGCCTCCTTTCGGAGGCTTTTTTTATTCCATCTGCGCCCCGCCGTTCAGGCGGAAAACGATATTCACAATCAATCCGCTGCCCGGCTTGCCTGGCTCATAACGCCATCTGCGCATTGCAGATTTCACTTCGCGCTCAAACATATTAGAAGGCTGAGCGGACAAGATTTCCACGTTATCCACTCGGCCATCCGCAGTCACGTCAAATTTCACCCTCACGCGGCCTTCAATACGCAAAGCCTGAGCTCGCGCCGGATACTGAGGCTGGTTGCGGCTTACGGCACGCGGGCCCGCTGGCGCACTAACCGTTGGCTTTGGTGTCGTTGCCGTATTGTTCATCACTGGACGTGAAGGCGCTGCATTTTCAACCGGCTGGGTCGCACGCGGTTCAACCGGACGTTCCTCACGTTTCGGACGCTCCTCGACCTTCTTCACCGGCTTTGGCTTCGGCTTAGGTTTTGGCTTCGGTTCAGGTTTGTGGATCACCACCGGCGCTTCCTTCGGTGGCTCCGGAACGGGCTCGGGTTCTGGCTCAGGTTCAGCTACCGGCTGTGGCGGCGGAGGGGCAACCTGCGGCGGTTCAAGGTCCGCTGGCGAGACCATCGTCACCGAAATCGGCTGCGCGGGCGCGGGCATTTCAATAACCTGATGAACCGAGGTATACAGCAAACCCGCCACAACGGCACCATGAATCACGACAGAAAGCAGCGTCGGCCAGGGAAAGCGGCGAGGTAAATCAAGGGTCATCGAAGTCATATTCATCAACGTTAAAAAACCGAACCATGATTTTAAATGCAAATAGCAATCATATTCAATAAGACACTTTGTTCTGGGGCAACTTTAGCGCCTGAGAGGCCAAAAAAGTCGCAGTCAGATCAGGGTATTAACATTGTTTTTATTTTACATTGCAGTCGTTTGCCCTTTCACATAACGTAACTGACACTTTTACCGGTTAAGGAGCTTCGCCGTGTTTTACGTAATTTACTCTGAAGATGTTGCTGATTCGCTCGAAAAACGCCAGTCTGTGCGCCCTGCGCATCTGGCACGTTTGCAGCTGCTCCAGGATGAAGGCCGATTACTGACCGCTGGCCCCATGCCCGCAGTCGACAGCAACGATCCGGGTGCTGCCGGTTTTGCCGGCTCCACGGTTATTGCTGAATTTGAATCCCAGGAAGCCGCTCAGGCCTGGGCTGACGCAGACCCGTACGTTGCAGCGGGTGTGTATGCAAAAGTGACGGTGAGACCGTATAAAAAAGTGTTCTGATACCGAAGCGGCTCCGAAAGGAGCCTTTTTTATGGTGGCGATTACGCGTCTCTGTGCCGGGTAAACTGCTGTTCTGTAATCAGGCTCCCCCACTGGTCGCCTTCCCACTCTTTTACCATCGTAAACCCAAACGACTCGTACAGACGCCGGGCGGCGTTCAGCTTATTGAATGTCCAGAGGTGCACAGCAGAAAAACCGGCCCTGTCGCAGAACCGCATCGCTTCATTCAGCAGTTTTTTACCCACGCCGTGTCCCCGACAGCCATCATCAAGAATAAACCAGCGAAGATGGGCCTCACCCGGAGCCAAATCCTCGCCATCGATCGCCACCGAGCCGACAATTTTGTCGTTGAGTACTGCCAGCCAAATCTGGTTACAGGGCTTCTCCAGTCTTTCACTGAACTCGGCCAGCCCTGAAGCCACTTTGGCCTCGAAGAAGCGACCAAAGTTATGCTCCCGCGAATAATAGCTGCCATGCATCTCCGCAATACGGCCAATCATGCCGGGGATGTACCCCTGCACTATCTTCAACTCGTCGGGCTGCATATCGTTACCCCCCTCACGGCATGCCAGCAGCGCGTTGGCATAAAGGGAGAGCCCTTCAGAAATGGTCTGCTGCTGGGCAGGGGCAAGACGCTTTATTGCTGTGACCACCCGCTCATTGCTGAAGGCATTAATTTTGCTGACCGTCTCGTGACCTTTCGCGGTCAGCCTGAGGCTCTTTGCTCTCGCATCCTCAGTAGAAATGACCTCCTCAAGTTCGCCCGCGGCAATCAGGCGAGCCAGCATCCGGCTGACGCTGGACTTTTCCAGGCCCAGCAGTTGCACCAGCTGACTCGCCGTCATCTCCTTACGCAGAGCAATTTCGACCAGAGTATGGACGGCCGAAGGCGAGTAATTCGTTGAGGCCAGGGTAGACCCCATAAAACCTAACTCTCGCACCATAAGGCGCGAGGAACGTCGAATAACACTGACTACCGGGGTTTCGCTGTGCATGTTATGTCCTCACCATTTAGTTGTACTATACAACTAAATGGTGAGGGATTGTCAAACAGAATAAAAAAGGCTCCCGCAGGAGCCTTTCAAATCATCAATGCAGCGACGCTAATCTCGCCGCAAACCCGACAAACAGCAGCCCTATTAGCCCGTTCCCCAGCTTTGCCAGTTTCTTTTTTGTTTTCAGATAACGCGTGACAAACGCGCCGGAGAAGATCAGGAAGCTCATGTACATAAAGCTTATCAACTCCAGCGTAGTCGCGAGGATCAGGAAAGAAGTGCCGGTACTCTTCGCATTCACGTCAATGAACTGAACGAAGAACGATACGTAGAACAGAATCGCTTTGGGGTTGGTCAGGCTTAACACCAGGGAACGTTTCATGATCATACTGGCAGGTTCGGGGCCGCTCTCATGCGCGTTTTTTTGACGGTTTACCACCGACCAGAGCATTTTGCCCCCCAGCCAGAGCAGATAGAAAGCCCCGAGATAGCGCACGATATTAAACAGTACCGGCGTGGTCTGGATTAATGCCGCGACGCCCGCCCATGCGAGAAACATCAGCACCGCATCGCCAATAAATACGCCCGTAGCGGCGAGATACCCTTTTTTAACACCGTGACCGATCCCGGTTTTTAGCACGAACAGGGTATTCGGTCCTGGCACCAGAACGATAAAAAATGCGCCAACAACATACGTCCAGAAATTCAGTACGCCAAACTCCGCAAACACTTCTCCCTCCTTTTGCTAAACACAACAGGAACAACGCTGCAAATACGCTATCCCCAAAAAATCAGACGCTATAAAATCAGCGGGCACCAGTTACGGTGCCCTCATGTTTCTCAGATATCCTGGACTGCGAACAGCAACGCATTGCGGTGCCGCGTCAATCCACATTTTCTGATGGCGTGAATACGCATATTGCGGCGGGATTGTGCTTCCAGCCAACGAGCCTTGCGACGACTCACCTGTCGCAACATGCGCCAGCGCCCTACTTCTGTTCTACTGCGCTTCATGTCTACAACTCTTAAACTAACTGAGCCGCCATTATAAACCCAACCCGGCAGCAAACCAGCGCTTTTACCTGGCGTTTTTATTTGCCAGATGAATCCTGATGCGTACACTCATAACAATACGCTTTCAAAAGGATTTTTTTACCTATGACAACCTTCTACACCGTGGTGAGTTGGCTGGTCATTCTGGGATACTGGCTGTTAATCGCGGGTGTGACATTACGCATCCTGATGAAGCGCAGAGCCGTACCCTCTGCCATGGCCTGGCTTCTGATCATTTACATCCTCCCGCTGGTGGGAATTATTGCCTATCTCTCTTTTGGTGAGCTTCATCTTGGTAAACGCCGTGCCGAGCGCGCCCGTGCCATGTGGCCCTCCACCGCGAAGTGGCTGAACGATCTTAAAGCCTGCAAACATATTTTTGCCGAGGAGAACAGCAGCGTCGCCTCCTCACTGTTTAAGCTGTGCGAGCGCCGCCAGGGGATTGGCGGCGTTAAGGGCAATCAACTGCAGCTGCTGACCTCGTCTGACGACGTCATGCAGGCGTTAATCCGCGATATTCAGCTGGCTCGTCATAATATCGAGATGGTTTTTTATATCTGGCAGCCCGGCGGGATGGCTGACCAGGTCGCTGAGTCGCTGATGGCCGCCGCGCGGCGCGGCATTCATTGCCGCCTGATGCTTGACTCCGCGGGTAGCGTGGCATTTTTCCGTAGCCCCTGGGCGGGCATGATGCGTAATGCCGGGATCGAAGTGGTTGAAGCGCTGAAGGTGAATCTCCTGCGCGTGTTTCTGCGCCGGATGGATCTCCGCCAGCATCGCAAAATGATCATGATCGATAACTATATTGCCTACACCGGCAGCATGAACATGGTCGACCCGCGCTTCTTCAAACAGGACTCAGGAGTAGGTCAATGGGTTGATTTGATGGCGCGAATGGAGGGGCCGATTGCCACCTCGATGGGCATCGTTTATTCCTGCGACTGGGAGATTGAAACCGGCAAGCGTATCCTGCCGCCGCCGCCGGACGGCAATATTATGCCGTTTGAGGAGGCCAGCGGTCATACCATTCATACCATTGCTTCCGGGCCGGGCTTTCCGGAGGACTTGATCCATCAGGCGCTGCTGACGGCAACCTACTCGGCGCGTGAATATCTGATCATGACGACGCCCTACTTTGTCCCCAGCGACGACCTCCTGCACGCGATCTGTACAGCCGCGCAGCGCGGTGTCGATGTGAGCATCATTTTGCCGCGCAAAAATGACTCTCTCCTGGTTGGCTGGGCCAGCCGGGCATTCTTTAGCGAACTGCTGGCCGCCGGGGTGAAAATTTACCAGTTTGAAGGCGGATTGCTCCACACCAAAAGCGTGCTCGTCGACGGTGAGCTGAGCCTGGTGGGCACGGTCAACCTGGATATGCGCAGCCTGTGGCTCAACTTTGAAATCACGCTGGTCATTGATGATGCCGGCTTTGGCGGCGATCTCGCGGCGGTGCAGGATGATTATATCTCCCGCTCGCGTCTGCTGGATGCCAGACTGTGGGTAAAACGTCCGCTGTGGCAGAGAATTGCCGAACGACTGTTTTACTTCTTTAGTCCGTTGCTGTAAAACGTGCCCAACGATGTTAAACAGGTAGTCATCATGGAAATGGATCTGAACAATCGCCTGACCGAAGACGAAACGCTCGAGCAGGCCTATGACATTTTTCTCGAACTGGCGGTTGATAACCTCGATCCCGCAGACGTGATCCTTTTTAATCTGCAGTTCGAAGAGCGTGGCGGTGCCGAGCTGTTCGACCCTTCAGAAGACTGGGCTGAGCATGTGGATTTCGACCTGAACCCTGACTTTTTTGCCGAAGTGGTGATTGGGCTGGCAGATGAAGACGGTGGCGAAATTAACGATATTTTCGCCCGCGTCCTGCTCTGTCGAGAGAAAGACCATAAGCTGTGCCATATACTCTGGCGCGAATAATAAAAAAGGCTGCGATTGCAGCCTTTTTTATTTACTCCGGCAACGCACTTCCGCAGCGGTTACAAAACCGCGCGTCATGATCATGTTCACCCTGCTGGCAATGAGGACACTTGCGCTGCTGCTTGCGGCTCTGAAACGCGCTGCTCATGTGTGTGGTAATAAGTCCAGTCGGAATGGCAATCACCGAATAGCCAATCAAAATCAGCACTGACGCCACAATGCGGCCCAGCGGCGTGTGGGGAGTAATATCACCATAACCCACGGTCGTGACGGTCACAATCGCCCAGTAGACGGAGGCATTGAGCGTCGTAAAGCCATATTTGGGCCCTTCTATTAAATACATCAGCGCGCCAAAAACAATCATGACGATGGCGATAAACGAGTAGAACAGAATGAGCTGATGCCGTGCGCTGACGATTGCACTCCAGAACACGCGTAATGAGGGCATAAAGCGCAGTAATTTCAGAATACGTAATACGCGAATCACGCGCATCGCTCGCCAGGCAAAGACATAGCTCAGGCTGATTTCCGGCCACAACCACATGACGTAGAGCGGCAGAATGGTGGCTAAATCAATAAATCCCCAGAAGCTGAAAACATATCGGGCCGGGTTGGGCCAGGCTATTACCCGGAGGAGATATTCAGCGGTAAAAACCAGGGTAATCGCCAGCTCAAGCCAGACAAAGATGTGCCATTCGTCAAACGTCAGGTGATATTGCGTCCCGGCACCCGATTCAATAAAGATGACGACCACGCTGAGAAGCGCAAATAAACCGCAAAGACCTTCGAAGCGACGTCCGGATACCGTTTCAGGATCGAATAAAAAATGATAAAGCCGCCGACGGGCTGACGTTAATAAACGCGACACAGTAACCTCGCAAAAAATAAGGGCTGACATCATGTCAGCCCTTGCGATTATAACGGGTCTACTTTCAGGCAGGAAACCGCATGTCGGAAACTGCCTTCCAGAACTGGACGCGTTTTCGCACATTCCGGCCCGGCCATTGGGCAGCGCGTGCGGAAGACGCAGCCCGACGGTGGGTTAATCGGCGAGGGCAATTCACCTTCCAGCAGCTGGATGGTCTTATTCTTTTCCAGATCCGGATCGGGGATTGGCACAGCGGACATCAGCGCTTTGGTGTAAGGGTGCAGCGGATTGTGGTACACCTCGTCATAGGTACCCAGCTCCACGGCGTGACCCAGATACATAACCAGCACGCGGTCTGAAATGTGTTTCACTACGGCCAGGTCATGCGCGATGAAGATCAGCGACAGCCCCATTTCACGCTGCAGCTTCTGCAGCAGGTTAACCACCTGTGCCTGAATGGACACGTCCAGCGCGGAAACCGGCTCGTCGCAGATAATCAGCTTCGGTTCGAGGATCAGCGCACGGGCGATACCAATACGCTGGCACTGGCCGCCGGAGAATTCGTGCGGGTAGCGGTTGATGAGGTTAGGCAACAGGCCGACTTTCATCATCATCGCCTTAACGCGATCGCGCACTTCCTGACGAGACATCTTCGGATGATAGGTCCGCAGCGGCTCGGCAATAATCTCGCCGATGGTCATACGCGGGTTAAGGGATGCCAGAGGATCCTGGAAAATCATCTGGATATCGCTGCGCACCTCGCGCCACTCGTCGGGTTTCATGCCCAGCAGATCTTTACCCAGCCAGGCAACTTTGCCGTCGGTCGCTTTTACCAGACCGATAATGGCGCGCGCAAAGGTCGATTTACCGCAGCCGGACTCTCCGACCACGCCCAGGGTTTCCCCTTCGTACAGGCGCAGCGTAACGCCATCCACCGCTTTCAGGGTCTTCGACGGCTGCCAGAACCACTGTTTTCCGTCTTTAATGTCGAAATGCACCTTAAGGTCAGCAATTTCGAGCAGCACGTTGCGTTTTTCATCTAATGCGTTCATACCAGCTCCTCCTGCGGCTTAAAGCAGGCGCGCAGACGGCCTGGTGCAAACTCTTCCAGCGGCGGAGCGCTGTTGCAGATTTCCATCGCGTGCGGGCAGCGCGGCTGGAACGGACAGCCTTTCGGCAGGCGCAGCAGGTTTGGCGGGTTGCCAGGAATGGTGAGCAGGGATTCCCCTTCCGCATCAAGACGCGGCACCGCGTTCAGCAGGCCAATGGAGTACGGGTGAGCTGGCTGATAGAAGACATCGCGCGCTTTGCCATATTCCATCGTTCGCCCGGCGTACATCACCAGCACTTTGTCACATATGCCCGCCACCACGCCCAGGTCGTGGGTAATCATGATAATCGCCGTGTTGAACTCACGCTTCAGCTCGTTCAACAGGGTCATGATTTGCGCCTGAACGGTAACGTCCAGCGCGGTAGTAGGTTCGTCGGCAATCAGCAGCTTAGGCCGGCAGAGCAGCGCCATCGCAATCATCACGCGCTGACGCATACCGCCAGAGAACTCGTGCGGGAACATGCGCATGCGCTTGCGTGCCTCCGGCATTTTCACCGCATCGAGCATTTTGACCGACTCTTCAAAGGCTTCGGCTTTGCCCAGACCTTTGTGCAGCATCAGGACTTCCATCAGCTGCTCACCAACGCGCATGTACGGGTTCAGCGAAGTCATCGGATCCTGGAAAATCATCGAGATCTGTTCGGCGCGCAGCTTGTTCAGCTCTTGCTCCGGCAGGTTGAGGATTTCACGACCGTTGAATTTCGCGGAGCCCCCAATCACACCGTTTGCTGCCAACAGGCCCATTAACGCAAAGGCGGTTTGAGATTTCCCGGAACCGGATTCACCGACGATGCCGAGCGTTTCACCCGCGCGCAGGTTAAAGTTGAGATCGTTCACGGCGGTCACATCCCCGTCAGGGGTCTTAAAGGTGACGCGAAGATCTTTTACGTCCAGCAGAAGGTCGCTCCGCTGCTGCGCCTGTGGCGCGGTTGCCGTTTCAATAATTGTCATGACGGCGCTCCTTAACGGTCTTTAGGGTCGAGGGCATCACGCAGGCCATCGCCGATAAAGTTAAAACAAAACAGGGTAACGACCAGGAAACCCGCCGGATAAAGCAGCAGCCACGGTGACACTTCCATTGAGTTTGCGCCATCGCTGAGCAGCGCGCCCCAGCTGCTCAGCGGCTCTTGTGTACCGAGACCCAGGAAGCTCAGGAAAGATTCAAACAGGATCATGCTTGGCACCAGCAGTGAGGCATAGACCACCACCACGCCCAGCACGTTAGGAACGATATGGCGAACCACGATATTCCCGGTAGAGACACCGCCTACCTGCGCCGCTTCGATAAACTCTTTGCGTTTGAGACTCAGCGTCTGGCCGCGAACAATACGCGCCATATCCAGCCATGACACCATCCCGATGGCCACGAAGATCAGCAGGATATTCTGACCAAAGAAGGTCACCAGCAGGATGACGAAGAACATAAACGGGAAGGAGTTCAGGATTTCAAGCAGACGCATCATCACCGAGTCCACTTTGCCGCCAAGGTAGCCGGACAGAGAGCCATAGAGCGTCCCCACGATCACCGCCACCAGAGCGGCAGCAATACCGACCATAAGAGAGATACGACCACCGATAGCGACACGCACCAGCAGATCGCGTCCTGAGGAGTCCGTGCCAAAATAGTGGCCAGACTCCATATCCGGCGCGCTGGACATCATGCCCCAGTCGGTGTCGAAATAGGTAAATTGCGACAGCATCGGCGCCAGGGTCACAAACAGCGCGATGATCACCAGAACCACCAGACTCGCAACCGCCGCGCGGTTGTGCATAAAGCGACGGCGCGCGTCCTGCCAGAGGCTACGACCTTCCACTTCCAGTTTTTCACTGAAGTTTTCCAGCGCCTCGCTGTTTTTCTTACTCAACATCATGGCGTGCTCCAGTTAGTAACGGATTTTCGGGTCGATGACGGCGTACAGGACATCAACGATAGCGTTAAAGAGAATGGTCAGCGCACCGACGAGAATAGTCAGGCTCAGTACCAGCGAATAGTCGCGGTTAAGCGCGCCGTTAACAAACAGCTGGCCGATGCCCGGCAGGCCGTAAATTGTTTCGATAACCATCGAGCCGGTAATGATCCCGACGAATGCCGGTCCCATGTAGGAGAGCACGGGCAACAGTGCCGGCTTAAGCGCGTGGCGGAAGATAATCCGACGCATCGGCAGCCCTTTAGCACGCGCGGTACGAATGAAGTTCGAGTGCAGCACTTCGATCATTGAACCACGGGTGATACGCGCGATACTGGCGATGTACGCCAGAGATAATGCCACCATCGGCAAAATCATGAACTTCAATGCCCCGCCGTTCCAGCCGCCGCCAGGCAGCCACTTCAGCGTAATGGCAAATATCATCACCAGTAATGGCGCAACAACGAAGCTGGGTATGACTACCCCGGTCATCGCCACCCCCATTACGGCATAATCCCATTTGGTATTTTGTCTGAGCGCGGCGATAACGCCTGCGGTGACCCCGAAAACGATCGCCAGAATGAATGCCGCAGCACCCAATTTCGCCGAAACCGGGAAGCTGGAGGCCACCAGGTCGTTAACGGAATAGTCTTTATATTTAAATGACGGTCCAAAATCACCGTGGGCCAGCTGCTTCAGGTAATTGAAGTACTGGGTAGAGATAGGATCGTTTAAGTGGTATTTCGCTTCGATATTCGCCATGACTTCTGGCGGCAGCGTACGCTCACCGGTAAATGGACTTCCCGGCGCGAGGCGCATCATGAAGAAGGAAATCGTGATAAGAATAAATAGCGTTGGAATCGCTTCAAGACAGCGACGTAGGATAAATTTCAACATTGCCCGTACCTTCTGGCGTGTGCCTATATAGTGTGACGTTGGTTAGACACCGTGGGGCGAGCGAGCCCGCCCCACTCATTGCCATTAATGCTTGATAATATACAAGTTTTTAACGTAGATATTATCCATCGGGTCTTTACCGGTATACCCACCTACCCACGGTTTCACCAGACGGGCGTTAACGTAGTAGTAAACCGGAACGATCGCGGAATCTTTATCCAGCTGCTGCTCGGCTTTAGAGTACAGTTCTGTACGTTGTGCTTCGTCAGTGGCTTTCAGCGTGTCGCCAATCAGCTTGTCGAATGCCGGGCTCTTATAGTGCGCGGTATTGTTTGAGCTGTCACTCAGCATGGTGTTCAGGAAGGAGGTCGGTTCGTTATAGTCCGCACACCAGCCAGCACGCGCCACGTCAAAGGTACCCTGATGACGGCTGTCGAGGAAGGTCTTCCACTCCTGGTTCTCCAGCTTCACGTTCGCGCCCAGGTTCTTTTTCCAGATCGAGGCGACGGCGATAGCCAGTTTTTTGTGCAGATCGGAGGTGTTGTACAAGAGGCTGAAGGTTAGCGGCTTATCTGCGGTGTAGCCCGCTTCGGCCAGCAGTTTCTTCGCTTCTGCGTTACGCTGTTCCTGAGTCTGTTTGAACCAGTCTGGCTCGGTCAGTTTTGCGCCATCGGTGTATGGAGGGGTATAGCTGTACGCAGGCAGATCGCCCTGGTTTTTCACTTTGTTGACGATGATATCGCGATCCAGTGCCAGCTTCAGCGCGGTACGAACACGTACGTCGGTAAACGGTGCTTTCTGGTTGTTGATTTCATAGTAATAGGTGCACAGGTACGGATCGACGTGAACTTCTTTAGGGATCTCTTTCTTCAGTTTCTGGAACAGCTCAATCGGCATGTTGTTATAGGTCATGTCGATTTCACCGCTGCGGTAGCGGTTAACGTCAGTTACTTCGGACGAAATTGGCAGGTAGGTCACCTGATTAATAACGGTTTTAGCGTTGTCCCAGTATTGCGGGTTACGCTCAAGCACCATACGCTCGTTGACCACCCAGTCTTTCAGCTTATAGGCACCGTTGGTCACGATATTGGCAGGCTGGGTCCATTTCTCACCAAATTTTTCCACGGCAGATTTTGGTACCGGGGAGACGGACGGGTGAACCAGCAGCTTATAGAAGTACGGAACAGGTTCGCTCAACGTCACTTCGAAGGTATTGGCATCGATCGCTTTAACGCCCAGATCGGTGATTGGTTTTTTGCCCGCGATGATGTCATCAATATTGGCGATGTGGCCATATTGCAGGTAGCTCGCATACGGAGAGGCGGTAGTAGGATTCGCCAGACGCTGCCAGCTATAAACGAAATCTTCAGCCGTGACCGGCGTACCGTCGGACCATTTCGCATCCTTACGCAGATGGAAGGTCCAGACTTTGAAATCTTTGTTTTCCCATTTTTCTGCGACACCCGGTGCCGGGTGGCCGTCTACGTCTGTCACCAGCAGGCCTTCGAACAGGTCGCGGTTAACGTTAGACTCAGGAACACCTTCAATTTTGTGCGGGTCAAGAGACTGAACTTCCGCACCGTTGTTACGCACCAGCGTCTGTTTCTCAGCCAGTTGAACACCTGCAGGAACGTCCGCAGCCATTGCAGCGTTGCCCGCGATTAGCGCAGTTAAAATCCCCGCCGCTACCAGATTTTTTTTTGTGATGATGGACATTGTGTTGGTACTCCACTCATTATAATGACTGGCCTTCGCCAGCTGTGTAATCCCCTGTTGGGGCCTGTACAGCGCAGGAGTTTTTTTTGCTGCTGTCAGGTTCTTCTTTTACTGCTTGCTATCACCGACTTTTTTATTACTGACCGCTCGTATGGCCGTCTTGCGTCGATTCTTTACAGGCCTCCCCTGTTTGAGGCCTGGGCTGGATATCTGAGATGAGAACCATATGAAAATAATTCTCATCTGCTTGTTTTATGCTGCAAAATATTAGGCCGGAAAGTATCAAATGGCGTAAACGTGCGCCAATACATTTTGCAAATTTGTTAAGCAATTCTCTTTTACGGTGAGTACCGTATCGTTGAGGGCAGCCTTGCCGGACATTGAACATCACAAGAAAAACATGACATTCAATAGGATAGAGAAAATTTTCTCTACAAGCGCGTCGCTGCGCTATTATCGAGTGATTTTGTACAAAAATTTAACAACTGGTTATTATTTAGCACATTCATCTAGGGGAATGTTGAAATTACTAATATCATTTCGGTTATCTCTCAGCAAGCCCCAGAGTATCATGTGAGTAAAATAACAGAGCGATCGAAGATTTTCTGTGCAGGCGGGTTTTAGGGGGATTAATAACTTGTTGAAATACAAGCAATGAACATTATTAGTAGAATTTATTATGATATGTGAGCATTTCAACTTTAGTTATAGGATTTACTGATAATGACGTAAAAAAACGGAGCCGTTGCTCCGTTCTTTCATACGAAATATCAGTGCAGCAAACCGGGGAAAATACTTTTAATTCCCGTCACGATAAATTCAATCCCTAATGCCATCAATAGCAGGCCCATGATACGCGTTATGACGTTAATTCCCGTCTGCCCTAACAGGCGTACAAGCCAGGGCGCCATGCGGAACACTCCCCAACAGCAGAGCGCAAAAATAGCAATTGCGACGGAAAAACCGATCAGATGTATCAGGCTATGGTATCGCGTCCCCCAGACAATGGTTGAACTAATGGCACCAGGACCGGCCATGAGCGGTAAGGCCAGTGGCACCACGCCAATACTTTCGCGGATGGCGGTTTCTGACTTCTCCTGCTTGTTCTGCTTATCCTCGCCGAGCTTACCGCTGATCATGGACATAGCGATGGTCACGACCAGGATCCCACCCGCAATGCGGAAAGAATCAATTGAAATCCCGAACAGCTGAAGAATCGTGTCTCCGAGAAAAAGGGAGGTCAACAATATGATAGCGACCGACAGGTTAGCGGTAAGGTTTGTCTTGTTCCTGGCCACCGCCGTCTGGTAACTGGTCATACTAATGAAGACTGGAATGATCCCCACCGGGTTGACCAGGGCAAACAAACCAATAAAAAATTTAAAATACGTTGGAAAATCAAAGAGCGTTTGGATCACGTTTTGCTCCGCTTATACACATGCCCGGGACTGACAATTTGTCGTGAGAAATCGCGCTGAAGATACCCTTTTTATCAGCATACTTCACTTGAAATCTGTACCAAAACGTTATCATTTCAGGATGTTAAACATATGTATAATCAATGATAGCGTTGCTTCCAATACTTACTTAATTATTTAACACTGGAAAAATCTCAAAGAAATAACCCTGCTGAAAGGTATCAGCTTGGGGAAAAATTGACACAGATCATGATTTCAGTACTCAGAAGTGAGTAATCTTGGTTACACCCCCAGGGAGGTCACCTGACAAAAAGGGATGATGCTAAGGTAAGGCTCTTTTAGTAAATTAGTGTGCTGACGCAGAAAGTAACTCTTTGTTTTACTTTGTGTTACGCAAGTCGTATCGGCTCTGTCTATACTGTGTGACGTATCGAGCGCTGGTTTACTAAAAGAGTTTAAACATTATCAGGAGAGCATTATGGCTGTTACTAATATCGCTGAACTGAACGCCCTCGTCGAGCGCGTTAAAAAAGCCCAGCGTGAATATGCCAATTTCACCCAAGAACAGGTTGATAAAATCTTCCGCGCGGCCGCACTGGCTGCTGCAGATGCTCGAATCCCTCTCGCTAAAATGGCCGTTGCCGAATCCGGCATGGGTATCGTGGAAGATAAAGTGATTAAAAACCACTTCGCTTCCGAGTATATCTACAACGCCTATAAAGATGAGAAAACCTGTGGCGTGCTGTCCGAAGACGACACCTTCGGTACCATCACCATCGCTGAACCTATCGGCATCATCTGCGGTATCGTTCCGACCACTAACCCAACGTCTACTGCTATCTTCAAATCACTGATTAGCCTGAAGACCCGTAACGCAATCATCTTCTCTCCACATCCACGTGCGAAAGACGCGACTAACAAAGCTGCGGATATCGTCCTGCAGGCGGCGATCGCTGCTGGGGCACCAAAAGATCTGATTGGCTGGATCGACCAACCTTCCGTTGAGCTCTCCAATGCGCTGATGCATCACCCGGACATTAACCTGATTCTGGCGACCGGTGGTCCTGGCATGGTTAAAGCTGCATACAGTTCCGGTAAACCAGCGATCGGTGTTGGCGCCGGTAACACCCCTGTTGTTATCGACGAAACCGCTGACATCAAACGAGCCGTTGCGTCTGTACTGATGTCTAAAACCTTCGATAACGGCGTTATCTGTGCATCTGAACAGTCTGTTGTTGTCGTAGACTCTGTTTACGACGCAGTTCGTGAACGTTTCGCCAGCCACGGCGGCTACCTGCTGCAGGGCAAAGAGCTGAAAGCAGTTCAGGACATTATCCTGGAAAATGGCGCGCTGAACGCCGCTATCGTGGGTCAGCCAGCGTACAAAATCGCTGAACTTGCAGGCTTTACCGTCCCGGCTACAACCAAAATCCTGATCGGTGAAGTGAAAGTTGTCGACGAGAGCGAGCCGTTTGCACACGAAAAACTGTCTCCTACGCTTGCCATGTACCGTGCGAAAGATTTCGAAGACGCGGTAGAGAAAGCTGAGAAGCTGGTTGCCATGGGCGGTATCGGTCACACGTCTTGCCTGTACACCGACCAGGATAACCAGCCAGAACGCGTCGCTCACTTCGGTCAGATGATGAAAACTGCGCGTATCCTGATCAACACCCCTGCTTCCCAGGGTGGTATAGGTGACCTTTACAACTTCAAACTCGCACCTTCCCTGACTCTGGGTTGTGGTTCCTGGGGTGGTAACTCCATCTCTGAAAACGTTGGTCCAAAACACCTGATCAACAAGAAAACCGTTGCTAAGCGAGCTGAAAACATGTTGTGGCACAAACTTCCGAAATCTATCTACTTCCGCCGTGGCTCACTGCCAATCGCGCTGGATGAAGTGATTACTGATGGCCACAAACGTGCGCTCATCGTGACTGACCGTTTCCTGTTCAACAACGGCTACGCTGACCAGATTACCTCTGTGCTGAAAGCGGCTGGCGTTGAAACTGAAGTGTTCTTTGAAGTTGAAGCTGACCCTACCCTGAGCGTTGTACGTAAAGGTGCTGAGCTGGCTAATTCCTTCAAACCAGATGTGATTATCGCACTGGGCGGTGGTTCCCCAATGGATGCCGCGAAAATCATGTGGGTCATGTACGAGCACCCTGAAACCCACTTCGAAGAACTGGCGCTGCGCTTTATGGATATCCGTAAACGTATCTACAAGTTCCCGAAAATGGGCGTAAAAGCCAAAATGATCGCGGTAACCACTACTTCAGGTACCGGTTCAGAAGTTACACCATTTGCGGTAGTAACAGACGATGCGACAGGTCAGAAATACCCACTGGCTGACTACGCGCTGACCCCAGACATGGCTATCGTTGATGCAAACCTGGTCATGGAAATGCCTAAGTCACTGTGTGCGTTCGGTGGTCTGGATGCGGTAACTCACGCCCTGGAAGCCTACGTTTCTGTACTGGCATCTGAGTTCTCTGACGGTCAGGCTCTGCAGGCTCTGAAACTGCTGAAAGAAAACCTGCCAGCGTCCTACAATGAAGGGTCTAAAAACCCGGTAGCACGTGAACGCGTTCACAGTGCAGCAACCATCGCAGGTATCGCGTTTGCCAACGCCTTCCTGGGTGTTTGCCACTCAATGGCGCACAAACTGGGCTCACAGTTCCACATTCCTCACGGTCTGGCGAACGCCCTGTTGATCAGCAACGTTATCCGTTATAACGCTAACGACAATCCAACTAAACAGACTGCTTTCAGCCAGTACGACCGTCCACAAGCACGTCGTCGCTATGCTGAAATCGCTGACCACCTTGGTCTGAGCGCACCGGGCGACCGTACTGCTGCGAAGATTGAGAAACTGCTGGCATGGCTGGAAAGCCTGAAAGCTGAGCTGGGTATTCCTAAATCTATCCGTGAAGCAGGCGTTCAGGAAGCTGACTTCCTCGCTCATGTAGATAAGCTGTCTGAAGATGCCTTCGATGACCAGTGTACTGGTGCTAACCCGCGCTACCCACTGATCTCTGAGCTGAAACAGATTCTGCTGGATACCTACTATGGTCGTGAGTTCAAAGAAGGTGATGTTGCCGCTGTGAAAACAGAAGTTCCTGTCATCAAAGCTGACAAGAAAGCGAAGAAAAGCGCTTAATTGACAGCAGCAGATGAAAAACCCGCCTTAATGGCGGGTTTTTTTATGTCTGAATAACAAGACTGACATTATTTTCTGTTGTCGTGCTGAATCGCCGTCAGCGAGCCTACAGACAACGCTTCTTTATAATGCTTACGGCAGACCGAAACATAGCGTTCATTACCGCCTATCACCACCTGCTCACCATCTGCATAAGGTTTACCAGCCTGGTCAAGACGAAGCACCATACTGGCTTTGCGACCGCAGAAGCAGATCGTTTTTAATTCGACGAGTTTATCCGACCAAGCGAGCAAATACTGACTCCCGGCAAACAGCTCACCGCGAAAATCCGTGCGCAGACCGTAACAAAGAACGGGGATATCAAGCTCATCGACCACTTCTGACAGGGCATATACCTGTTCACGCGTCAGAAACTGGCTCTCATCGACCAGGACACAGTGAATCGGCTGTGCAGCATGTTCTGCATGAATGTCTTCAAACAGATCGGTTTTCGGGTTAAAAAGCCTCGCAGGCGACGAGAGTCCTATTCTTGAGCTCACCTTCCCTGCACCAAAGCGATCGTCAATTTCAGCCGTATAAACAACGGTACGCATCCCGCGCTCCTGGTAATTGTACGAGGATTGCAGCAACGCGGTGGATTTCCCGGCATTCATTGCCGAATAGTAGAAATAAAGTTGTGCCATTGGCCGTAAAACCCTAATCAATGTGTAATATTCCCGATGAGTCATTGTACCATATTTTGTCTGGTCATCAGCGATGTAGCACACAGGGGAAGCGTTTCAGCGAGGAGTTTACAACCTTCTTTTTATGAAAATAGCCCGTTAAAACATGTAGTAAACACCCTCTCCTCGGCCAATATGTTATATGTTCAGCAAAACATAACACTGCTTTTTATAGTGGAATCCCCGTTCATTAAAATTCACTATTTATTAACTATTTCAGTCTTAACATCACGGAGGGGAACTAATACAAAAGGCTGATATTTCTCCGCCGCAACTATAATTCCTGCGGGAAATGTCACAAAAAAAAGACACAATCGACCGGGTTAAGCAGCTTCCGGTGATAACAACCGAGACTGCTGGGCGGTGAAATTTAAGTTAGCGTAATTAATAATAGCGCCATTATTTAGTATTTTTTGAATTCCTTACATTCCTGGCTATTGCACAACTGAATTTATGGCTCTATTATTAGGTCAACAAACCACCCCCATTATAAGTTTGAGATTACTACAATGAGCGAAGCACTTAAAATTCTGAACAACATCCGTACTCTTCGTGCGCAGGCAAGAGAATGCACCCTCGAAACGCTTGAAGAAATGCTGGAAAAATTAGAAGTTGTAGTTAATGAACGTCGCGAAGAAGAAAGCGCTGCAGCGGCTGAAATCGAAGAGCGTACTCGTAAACTGCAGCAATATCGTGAAATGCTGATTGCTGATGGTATCGATCCAAATGAATTGCTGAACAGCATGGCTGCCGCTAAAACCGGTACTAAAGCCAAGGGTGCGGCACGTCCTGCTAAATATAGCTACGTTGACGAGAACGGCGAAACTAAAACCTGGACTGGCCAGGGTCGTACTCCTGCTGTAATCAAGAAAGCGATGGATGAGCAGGGTAAACAGCTGGACGACTTCCTGATCAAGGATTAATCGAGCCATATTCAGAAAAATCCCGCATATTGCGGGATTTTTTTTTAACCTAAATTTGTCGCATACATCCTCTTACACTCTGTCATAAAGCATTATTTAGCAATTTCATCGACTGTACTTTCAGACAGGTTTTTGGGAGTGTTATGGGCATAAAAAAACCGGTGGGCAATGCCTCACCGGTTTCGAACATTTACAACCGTGGCTTATTTCTTAATACCTACGCTCTCTTTGAGCCAGGTTTTAAATTCTTCACCAAGGGTATTGTGGCGGATACCATATTCAACAAACGCCTGCATATAACCGAGCTTATTACCGCAGTCATGGCTCTTACCTTTCATATGGTAGGCCTCAACGGTCTCTTTCTCGATCAGCATATCGATGGCATCCGTCAGCTGGATCTCATCACCCGCTCCTGGAGGCGTTTTAGCCAGCAGAGGCCAGATTTCAGCACTCAGGACATAGCGACCTACAACGGCAAGGTTTGAAGGCGCTACGTCGGCTTTAGGCTTCTCTACGACACCAACCATTGGCACACTTTCGCCCGGCTCAAGGTTAACGCCTTTGCAGTCAACCACACCGTATGCCGTTACGTCTTCAACAGGCTCAACCATAATCTGGCTACTGCCGGTTTCGTCGAAACGTTTGATCATTTCAGCCAGGTTATCCTGAGAAAGATCGGATTCGTATTCGTCCAGAATTACGTCAGGCAGAATTACCGCTACAGGCTCATCACCTACAACAGGATGCGCGCACATAACAGCGTGGCCCAGACCTTTAGCCAGGCCCTGACGAACCTGCATAATGGTGACGTGTGGAGGGCAAATAGATTGAACTTCTTCTAAGAGCTGACGCTTAACACGCTTTTCCAGCATGGCTTCAAGTTCAAAGCTTGTATCGAAATGGTTTTCGATAGAGTTTTTAGATGAATGCGTAACCAGCACAATTTCAGTGATGCCGGCTGCGATACATTCATTAACGACATACTGGATTAATGGCTTATCAACCAGAGGCAGCATCTCTTTAGGAATCGCCTTAGTTGCTGGTAACATCCTGGTCCCCAATCCCGCTACCGGGATAACGGCCTTTCTGACTTTCGAATTTAGGGCAGCCATTCAAATTCTCCTGAGCTGTTCAAGTTTTGAACTTTTATGCAATAAATAACGCGTTGAGTATATCAGCCTCGCCCCGCAGTCCGGGTCTGAAAAGAACGCGTTGCCGATCAATTAGGACAAATACGCATGAATCTGGGCAGCGATAGTAGCACTCCCCGTAAAACACAGGTAAAGCAATCTTAAAATTAAGATCCAATTGCTTATTCCGTGGACAACATTAAGCGTAGCCGTCCCCCGGCGCCCCAAATTTGGCACTGCCAGGAGGAACAGCGGTGGCTAATTTGATTAAGATATGCCGTTCCCAATGTCCCAAGCGGCACGCCATTACTCACCTGAATATGATGTTCACCGGTATTCAGTGAAGCGTTGAGACCTGCTGAGACGAGGATCAGATTTTTTAAACCGCTGTGGTAATAGCCGACCAGCAGCGGGAACTGTCCAGGTAAATTGGCCTGACGAAAAAGCTGGTTTACTTGTTTGAGTAAACTGCCTAACTCCGGTAGCCGTTGTCCCTGATGCGATAACTGTTCCTGCAACAAACCATTAAATAGAGCGCGAAGAAGTAACGCGGCTAATACACCGTTATCCCCTGCCCGGGTGACATCCAGAGAATAAAACGCAAGGTCGGTATCAGATAAAGGTGCGATATCCAGCACCAGTCCGGGCTGGTCAGCCGCTACCAGCTGGCGATAATTTACGCGACAGTGTGAAATAGTTTGCTGCACGGGCGGCTGGAGCTCTTGCAATAGTTTCGCCGCAGCAGGCGGATTACTCACCAGGGCATCCCAGTCCTGGAAAAGACGCTCCTCTTCCTCTACTCGGGAATTAAACATATTGGGATAAAGGCACGCCAGGACCGTTTCACGCAGCCGGTTCAGATCCTTGACCGGTTTAAGCAGAATATCCTGGACGCCAAGACGTAATGCTTTGGCAATATCCGCCATATTCTCTGTGGCAGAGATCACCAGAATCGGCGTCTGGTTACCTTCGTTACGCAGATGTTCAACCAGCTTCAGTCCATTCATGCGCGGCATCGCTATGTCGCAAATCATCAAATCGGGCGTAATGCCGATCATTTTTTCCAGGGCGTCGATGCCATCTTCAGCCAGTGACGTCAATGCGCCCAGCGAGGATAACCACGAATCCAGTAGCGATCGGAAAACGGGCTCGTCTTCAACAATCAAAATGTGTTTTCCGGCCAATGGCTGCGTCATGGTTCCTCCCCTGGCTGACAGTAACTAAATAGTGGCATGCGATCGGCACTATCGCCTGTCAGATTTTGCTGAAGTAGTCAAAAAAAGGTGCTTAACGTGCGGTCTGCACAAAAGGCAACAATTCGTCTATTTTCTTTTCGACGGCTAACGAGCCCGCTGCGATGGCGGCCTCAGCCCGATGGAAATCAAGAGTAGAGATTTGCGGACAGTACGGCTGAATAAGGATATCCGGAGGGTCGCCTGCCATACGGTTACGTTTAAGGCGATTCTCGAGTACCTGTATTGACGTGGTCATGATTTCTATCGCCGTCGGCGCGGTAACCGAGCGTCGCGCGGCCATACGCCCGATTCTGCCGCGCAGGCGCTCGTGCCAGGCCAGTTTCTCGTCCTCAGCATCTTCGCTCTGCAGATTGACCGGCATGAGGTCCTGTTGCATCAGGTGGGCATCGTGCTGCAGATCGACGGCAATCACGATATCCGCCCCCATTGCACGGGTCAGAGAAATGGGAACCGGGTTAACGACGCCACCATCGACAAGCCAGTAACCGTTGTGTGGGACAGGCGCCATGAGCCCCGGCATACTGCAGGAGGCGCGCACGGCAAGATGGATATCCCCTTCGGTTAGCCAAAGTTCGCGTCCTGTACTGAGGTTCGTCGCGACGGCGCCGAAAGGCATCTGACAATCAGTGAAGTCTTCGAGAGGCATAACCTGGCGGAACTGGTTAAAAACGCGTTCGCCGCGCAACAGTCCACCACGCTGCCAGGAGAGGTCCATCAGACGCAGCACGTCCCAGTAGCTGAAGGAACGCACCCAAGTCTCGAGTTCCGTAAGCTTTCCGCACGCGTAAGCGGATCCGACAAGCGACCCGATAGAACATCCTGCGACAATATCTACGGCAATGCCCATCTTGTTTAAGGCATTAATCACGCCGATGTGTGACCATCCCCGGGCTGCACCTGAGCCCAGCGCCAGTCCAATTTTAACCTTTCTCATTAGCCCTGTTTTACTTCCCCTGGATTCCTGACATAGCGTCAACGCAACAGCTCAGTTAACATAGTGCTACCCGAAGCGTTTTACGCCTTTATTTTTTGTTCCAGGAAGAGAATCGTGTCTCAACTCTGCCCTTGTGGTAGCGCTCTGGAGTATAGCCTATGTTGCCAGCGATATCTGTCTGGCGATCAGGTTGCACCAGACCCGTCACACCTCATGCGTTCACGTTACACCGCTTTTGTGATCAAAGACGCAGACTACCTGATTAAAACCTGGCATCCCTCCTGCCACGCTGCCGAATTCAGAAAGGACATCGAAGCCGGCTTCGCGAACACGCAGTGGCTCGGCCTCACCGTCTATGAATCCTCAACTGGCAGTCATGTTGATGAAGGTTACGTCAGCTTTGTAGCCCGTTTTAACGAGAATAATAAACCGGGGGCCATTATCGAACGTTCCCGGTTCTTAAAGGAAAGCGGGCAGTGGTATTATATTGACGGAACGCGCCCACAGTTTGGTCGTAACGATCCCTGCCCGTGTGGTTCAGGTAAAAAATTCAAAAAGTGTTGCGGGCAGTAATGCCTGACAACCCAGATTTCGCAAATACAAACAGGATTTCCCGGCGATGCAATCATTACAACGTAAAGTTCTGCGCACCATCTGTCCCGATCAAAAAGGGCTGATCGCACGAATTACAAACATTTGCTATAAACATGAACTGAATATCGTGCAGAACAACGAGTTCGTTGACCACCGTACCGGCCGCTTCTTTATGCGTACCGAACTGGAAGGTATTTTCAACGACACCACTCTGCTGGCCGATCTGGACAGCGCGCTTCCGGAGGGTTCCGTGCGCGAACTGACTCCAGCCGGTCGACGCCGCATCGTGATCCTGGTGACCAAAGAAGCACACTGTCTTGGCGACCTGCTGATGAAAGCAAACTACGGCGGTCTGGACGTCGAAATTGCTGCCGTTATTGGCAACCACGAGACGCTGCGCACGCTGGTCGAACGCTTTGATATTCCGTTCGAGCTGGTCAGCCACGAAGGCCATACCCGTGAAGAACACGACGATTTGATGGCCCAGGCCATTGAAGCGCATAACCCGGACTATGTGGTGCTGGCGAAATACATGCGCGTGTTAACGCCATCTTTCGTGGCGCGTTTCCCGAACAAGATCATCAACATTCACCACTCGTTCCTGCCGGCCTTTATTGGTGCGCGTCCATACCACCAGGCGTACGAGCGTGGCGTGAAGATTATTGGCGCGACAGCCCACTACGTGAATGACAACCTGGACGAAGGTCCCATCATCATGCAGGACGTGATTCATGTGGATCACACTTACACCGCTGAGGACATGATGCGTGCAGGGCGTGACGTTGAGAAGAATGTGTTAAGCCGCGCGCTATATCAGGTGCTGGCGCAGCGTGTCTTTGTCTATGGCAACAGAACCATCATTCTTTAATCTTTCGGAAAATGAATTGATTAGCTTTGCGCCTTTACGGATAAAAAGCAGGCAAACAGCTTCATTTCCCTAAAGGAATGCTTTACAGGGGCGTCTCATTTGATATGATGCGCCCCGCTTACAGCAGGAAGCAGGCCAGTAAAAAAGCATTACCCCGTGGTGGGGTTCCCGAGCGGCCAAAGGGAGCAGACTGTAAATCTGCCGTCATCGACTTCGAAGGTTCGAATCCTTCCCCCACCACCATCTCTCAGCACGACCTCAAAATTTGAATTACCCCTGGTGGGGTTCCCGAGCGGCCAAAGGGAGCAGACTGTAAATCTGCCGTCATCGACTTCGAAGGTTCGAATCCTTCCCCCACCACCATCACTTTCAAACGACACTTAACATTCAGCTAGCACCGTGCATCATGTATTTCCGCAAGGGGAAGGATGAGAAGCTTCGACTAAGGCTCGATTCGAGCGCAGCGAGAAAGCGTTGCCGCAGGCAACGACCCGAAGGGCGAGGCGCAACGCGCCGAGTAATCCTTCCCCCACCACCATCACTTCCAGCAACATCCCAAGTCATATTAAAACCAAACACTCAACCGAATCCGCCTCTGTAGGCCGGGTAAGGCGCAGCCGCCCCCCGGCAAAAGATGGTTACATCGGCGGCAAACGACGCATGACCGGTGAACTTTTCACAATCGACGTATTACACTGGGCATGTTCCGCCAGCCCATCCAGCAGCGCATCAAGCTGTTCGATTGACCGCACCACAAGCCTGATGACAAAGCAGTCCTCCCCGGTCACCTTGTCGCTCTCAATACACTCCGGCATCGCCTGAATATACTTATCCACCTTATGCAACAACCCCGGCAAAGGCCGCACGCGCACCAGCGCCTGCAGCGTATACCCCAGCGCCGCCAGGTTCACCCGAGCACCATACCCCTGAATCACACCGCGCTCTTCCAGCCTTTTAAGACGTTCTGCCGTGCTGGGAGACGTCAGACCGATGCGGCCGCTGAGCACCTTCAACGACATGCGCGCATCCTCAACCAGGCAGGCTAAAATTTGTCGGTCTATATCATCAAGAAGGTAATCCATCGCTTTCACCTAATTTTAAAAAGCCATTACTGCATTTCACCTTATCTCATCCCTGTAAAACCCGACAGCGATTTTCGACAATAACGTCATTACTCAGGAGGTGGATGATGCGTGATTTACATAAAGGCGTCTGGCAAATGAGCCTGGCGATGTTAATTTCCGGCTCTATCGGTGCGTTTGTTTTGCTCAGCGGCCTGCCGGTGACGGAAGTGGTGTTCTGGCGCTGTCTTATCGGGGTAATGGCGCTTTTTATTTTTATCCGGGTGAGTCAAAAGCCCTTTAGCCCCCTCACCCGCACCTCGCTGATGCTGGCTATGCTCGGCGGCGTAGCGCTAGTGGTGAACTGGCTGCTGCTCTTCGCGGCCTATGAACGGATCTCGATTGGTCTTTCGACCGTGGTCTATAACACCCAGCCGTTTATGCTGGTCCTGATGGGGATGTTTTTAGGCGAGCGCGTCAGCCTGGTGAAATGGGGCTGGTTGTTCCTCGCCTTTGGCGGCGTGGTGATCTTGCTCTCCAGCGAGCTGACCGGCGCGCATGGCAGTGAATGGCTCGCCGGAATCGGCCTGGCAATGGCCGCGGCCTTCTTCTACGCGCTGACGGCAATCATTGCGCGCAAGCTGAAAACAATCGCGCCGCAGCATATTGCCTTTATCCAGGTGCTGACGGGCGTCGTGATGCTTTTGCCGTTTGCCAGCATGCCGTCATTTACCGGTGATTTTCCCTGGCCTACCCTGCTGACGCTGGGCATCGTCCATACCGGCATTATGTACCAGCTGCTCTACAGCGCAATTCAGAAGCTGCCGACGCCTATAACCGGCTCCCTGTCGTTTATCTATCCGGTGGTGGCGATCGTTGTCGATAATCTGGTGTTCGGACACTCGCTTAACCTGACGCAGCTGGCGGGCGGCGCGCTGATCCTGTTTGCTGCCGCGGGCAATAACCTGGGCTGGGGCGAAAAAAAACCCCGCCAGTGCGGGGTTGGTATCAAAACGGCGAATTAGCGACGGGCGCGCACAATCTGGTATTTGCGCGTCAGGTACTCCACCGGCGCGCTCCAGATATGCACCAGACGAGAAAACGGGAACAGCACAAACAGCGTCATTCCCAGCACCAGGTGAACGCGGAAGATAAACGCCACGCCGTCCAGGTGCGCGGACGCTCCGCCGTGGAAGGTCACCACGGACTGCGCCCATCCGACCAGCTTCATCATTTCGCTCCCGTCCATATGCTGCGCCGAGAACGGAATGGTCAGCAGGCCCAGCGCACACTGCACCATCAGCAGGGAGAGGATCAGAATATCCGCGGCGGTCGTGGTCGCACGCACGCGCGGGCTGAACAGGCGACGTTTCAGCAGCAGCAGGCCACCTACTAAGGTCATCACCCCGCAGGCACCGCCGGCGATCATCGCCATCTTCTGCTTCACCTCAATCGGTAGCCATGCTTCATACATCCAGTGCGGCGTCAGCATCCCCAGGAAGTGACCGGCAAAAATCCCCAGAATACCGATGTGGAACAGGTTAGAACCCACATGCATCCCTTTACGATCCAGCATCTGGCTGGAGGCGGCACGCCAGGTGTACTGGCCGTAGTCGTAACGCAGCCAGCTTCCCACCAGGAACACGGTGCCCGCGATATACGGGTAAATGTCAAAGAAGAACATATTCAGGAAGTGCATTAGTGCCGTCCTCCGTTAGAGATATTCAAATATTGCGGGGCAACCGCGCCGGCAAAACGACGCTGGTGAGCGGAGATTTCAGACTCGCCGCAGTTCTGGTCAGCAAAGAATTTCACCTGCTCTTCTTCCCAGACCGCATCCAGCGCTTGTGGCGTATCATCGCGGGCTTCATCCGCAATTTTCTCCGCCACTTTTTCACTGTCGACCGAGGCGTTGGCCAGCTTCACCAGCAGATCGAACAGCACCGCATAGCGGCTCTCGCGCTGCTGCAGGCGCGCGCCGAGCAGCGCCAGGATCGGCGCGATATCCTGCAGACCGCTCAGCGCCTCTTCTTTCGGCAGCTGCGCCAGGTACTCCAGATACAGCGGCAGATGATCCGGCAGCTCGCGGCTGTCGAGCTGCAGGCCATGCTGTTCGTACTGGGCCATCAGGTCCACCATCGCCTGCCCGCGGTCACGGGACTCACCGTGAACGTGTTCAAACAGCAGCAGCGAGGTCGCACGCCCCCGGTCAAACAGCTGGCTGTAGTCCGACTGGGCATCCAGAAGGTCGCGCGCCAGCAGATCGCGGAGGAAAACGCCAAGCCGCTGGGCATCGTCTTTATCCAGGTTTTCAGATGACGCGAGTGCATCAAAGAGCTCCTGCTGATGCTGCGCAAGCGCAGCATCCGGGTATTCGAGCAGGCGCGAAACAATGACGAGTTCAATCATGAGTGCGGCTCCGTTTTACTGGTCACATCCATGGCGTCGATGCGGCGGCTGTTGAACAGGTTGAATTTGCTGTCTGACCCGTGGCAGCCGTCGCCAAAGGTAAAGCCACAGCCATTTTTTTCCGGGAAGGCTTCGCGGGCCAGCTCACGGTGGCTGCTCGGCACCACGAAACGGTCTTCGTAGTTGGCAATCGCCAGATAGCGGTACATCTCCTGCGCCTGCGCTTCGGTCAGACCGACCTCTTCCAGCGCGCGGGTATCGATCACGCCGTCTACGGTTTCCGCACGTTTAAAGTGACGCATCGCCAGCATACGCTTCAGCGCGAGCAGGACCGGCTGGGTGTCCCCTGCGGTCAACAGGTTCGCCAGGTACTGAACCGGAATACGCAGGCTTTCAACGTCCGGCAGGATGCCGTTGCTGCCCAGTTCGCCCGCGTCAGCCGCGGACTGAATCGGCGACAGCGGCGGCACGTACCAGACCATCGGCAGGGTGCGGTATTCCGGGTGCAGCGGCAGCGCGAGCTTCCAGTCCATTGCCATTTTGTACACCGGTGACTGCTGCGCCGCGTCAATCACGCTCTGCGGCACGCCGTCCTTCAGCGCCTGCTCAATCACCTTCGGATCGTTCGGATCGAGGAACACGTCCAGCTGACGCTGATACAGATCTTTCTCGTTCTCGGTGCTCGCGGCGTTTTCAATCGCGTCCGCGTCGTACAGCAGCACGCCGAGGTAGCGAATACGGCCTACGCAGCTTTCGGAACAGACGGTTGGCATCCCGGCTTCAATACGCGGGTAGCAGAAGATGCACTTCTCTGACTTGCCGCTCTTCCAGTTGAAGTAGATCTTTTTGTACGGGCAGCCGGTGATGCACATACGCCAGCCGCGGCACTTGTCCTGGTCGATCAGCACGATACCGTCTTCTTCACGCTTGTAGATCGCGCCGCTCGGGCAGGTCGCCACGCACGCCGGGTTGAGGCAGTGCTCGCACAGACGCGGCAGATACATCATGAAGGTGTTTTCGAACTGGCCGTACATCGCCTTCTGCATATTCTCGAAGTTCTGGTCTTTGGCGCGTTTCTCGAACTCGCCGCCCAGAATCTCTTCCCAGTTTGGACCGCTGGTGATCTTGTCCATGCGCTGACCGGTGATCAGCGAGCGAGGACGGGCAATCGGCTGGTATTTGCTTTCCGGCGCGTTGTGCAGGTTCTGGTAGTCGTAATCAAACGGCTCGTAGTAATCGTCGATGCCCGGCAGGTGCGGGTTGGCGAAGATTTTTCCCAGAAGCCAAGCGCGGTTGCCCATGCGCGGCTGCAGCTTGCCGTTGATTTTACGGATCCAGCCGCCCTTCCACTTCTCCTGGTTTTCCCAGTCGGTCGGGAAGCCGGTGCCCGGCTTGCTTTCCACATTGTTGAACCAGGCGTATTCCATACCTTCACGGCTGGTCCAGACGTTTTTACAGGTGACCGAGCAGGTATGGCAGCCGATGCATTTATCCAGATTCAGCACCATGCCGACTTGTGAACGAATTTTCATTTTACGCTCTCCTGTACCTGGTCATTACCTTCGCCGTCTAACCAGTTAATGTTCTTCATCTTACGTACCACCACGAACTCATCGCGGTTCGATCCTACGGTGCCGTAGTAGTTAAAGCCGTAGGCCAGCTGTGCATAACCACCGATCATGTGGGTCGGCTTCGGCGTAATGCGGGTCACGGAGTTGTGGATCCCGCCGCGCTGCTCGGTAATTTCTGACCCCGGCAGGTTAACGATACGTTCCTGCGCGTGGTACATCATGGTCATCCCAGCCGGTACGCGCTGGCTCACCACCGCACGCGCCGTCAGGGCACCGTTGCTGTTGAACACTTCAATCCAGTCGTTATCTTCAATACCCAGGTCTTCGGCGTCCGTTTCGCTCATCCAGACAATCGGACCGCCGCGCGACAGGGTCAGCATCAGCAGGTTGTCGCTGTAGGTGGAGTGGATACCCCACTTCTGATGCGGCGTCAGGAAGTTCAGCGCCTTCTCAGGGTTACCGTTCGATTTCGCGCCCATCACCGCTTTCACGGAGCGGGTGTCGATTGGCGGACGGTAAACCAGCAGGCTTTCACCGAAGTCGCGCATCCACTGGTGATCCTGATACAGCGACTGACGGCCGGACAGGGTGCGCCATGGGATCAACTCGTGAACGTTGGTGTAGCCCGCGTTATAGGACACATGCTCGTCTTCCAGGCCTGACCAGGTCGGGCTGGAGATAATCTTGCGCGGCTGGGCCTGAATATCGCGGAAGCGGATTTTCTCTTCCTCTTTATTCGTAGCCAGGTGTGTATGGTCACGACCGGTGAACTCGCTCAGTGCCGCCCAGGCCTTCACGGCAACGTGGCCGTTGGTTTCCGGTGCCAGGGTCAGGATCATCTCCGCCGCATCAATTGCCGTATTGAGCATTGGCTGGCCTTTCGCCGGGCCGTCCGCTTTGGTGTAGTTGAGCTTGCGCAGCAGGTCCATTTCGCTCTGGGTGTTCCAGGCGATCCCTTTCCCGCCGTTGCCGATTTTCTCCATCAGCGGACCGATAGAGGTAAAGCGCTCGTAGGTTGCCGGGTAGTCGCGTTCAACCGGAATAATGTGCGGCGCGGTCACGCCCGGGATCAGGTCGCATTCGCCTTTTTTCCAGTCCTTCACATCCAGCGGCTGCGCCAGTTCGGCGGCAGAGTCGTGCTGGATTGGCAGCGTCACCACGTCGGTCTCTTTGCCCAGGTGCCCCACGCAGACTTCGGAGAATTTCTTCGCGATGTCTTTGTAGATATCCCAGTCGCTTTTCGATTCCCACGCCGGGTCAACGGCCGCAGACAGCGGATGAATAAACGGATGCATATCCGAGGTATTCATGTCGTCTTTTTCGTACCAGGTCGCGGTTGGCAGCACGATGTCGGAGTACAGGCAGGTGCTGGACAGACGGAAGTCGAGGGTTACCACCAGATCCAGCTTGCCGTCGAGACCGTTATCTTTCCACTCCACCTCTTCCGGCTTCACGCCGCCCTGCTTGCCGAGATCTTTCCCCTGGATACCGTTTTCGGTACCGAGCAGGTACTTCAGCATGTACTCGTGGCCTTTACCGGACGAGCCCAGCAGGTTGGAGCGCCAGATGAACAGGTTGCGCGGGTGGTTTTTACCGTTCTCCGGCTGTTCCGCCGCGAAGCGGATTGAGCCATCCTTCAGCGATTTCACGGTGTAATCCACCGGCGACATGCCCGCTTTCTTCGCCTCTTCCGCAATGCGCAGCGGGTTAGTGCCCAGCTGCGGCGCCGACGGCAGCCAGCCCATGCGCTCGGCGCGCACGTTGAAGTCAATCAGGTGGCCGCTGTAGCGGGATTTATCCGCCATCGGCGAGAGCAGCTCCTGCGCGGTGACCGTTTCGTAGCGCCACTGGCTGGAGTGGTTATAGAAGTAGGAGGTGCTGTTCATGTGGCGTGCCGGACGCTGCCAGTCGAGGGCAAATGCCAGAGGCTGCCAGCCAGTCTGCGGACGCAGTTTCTCCTGGCCGACGTAGTGCGCCCAGCCGCCGCCGCTCTGACCGACGCAGCCGCAGAAGATCAGCATGTTGATCAGTCCACGGTAGTTCATATCGAGGTGATACCAGTGGTTCAGACCGGCACCGACGATGATCATCGAACGGCCGTGCGTTTTGTCCGCGTTTTCTGCGAACTCGCGTGCGATACGGGTAATGTGCGCGCGAGGAACTCCGGTAATCTGTTCCGCCCAGGCCGGGGTGTAGGCCTTCACGTCGTCATAGCCGGTTGCGCAGTTTTCATCGCCCAGGCCGCGTTCCAGACCGTAGTTCGCCATGGTCAGGTCATAGACGGTGGTGACCAGCGCGGTAGAGCCGTCGGCAAGCTGCAGGCGTTTCACCGGCAGCTTGTGCATCAGTACGTTTTTCAGTTCAACCTTGTTGAAGTGCTCGGAACCTTCGCCGCCGAAGTACGGGAACCCGACCTCGGCGATCTCATCCTGGCTGCCCAGCATGCTGAGGCGCAGCTCAGTCTCTTCGCCGGTGGTGCCGTTACGTTGCTCAAGGTTCCACTTGCCCTTCTCGCCCCAGCGGAAGCCGATAGAGCCGTTTGGCGCCACCAGCTCGCCGTTGCTGTTATAGGCAACGGTTTTCCACTCAGGATTATTTTCCTGACCCAGCGCGTCCACCAGATCGGCAGCACGCAGCGTACGTCCTGCGGCATAGTACCCGTCACGCTCTTCCAGCATGACCAGCATTGGCATGTCGGTGTAGCGGCGGACGTAGTCGGTGAAGTACTGGCTTGGCTTATCAAGATGGAATTCGCGCAGCATGACGTGACCCATCGCCATCGCCATCGCGGCATCGGTACCCTGTTTCGGTGCCAGCCACAGATCGCAGAGCTTGGCGATTTCCGCGTAGTCAGGAGTTACCGCCACGGTTTTGGTGCCTTTGTAACGGACTTCAGTAAAGAAGTGCGCGTCCGGCGTACGGGTCTGAGGAACGTTTGAACCCCAGGCGATGATGTAGCTGGAGTTGTACCAGTCCGCGGATTCCGGCACGTCGGTCTGCTCGCCCCAGGTCTGCGGAGACGCCGGCGGCAGGTCGCAGTACCAGTCGTAGAAGCTCAGGCAGGTACCGCCGATAAGTGACAGATAGCGCGCGCCGGAAGCGTAAGAGACCATCGACATCGCCGGGATCGGCGAGAAGCCAGCCACGCGGTCAGGACCGTAGGTTTTGACGGTGTAGACGTTGGATGCGGCAATCAGCTCGTTCACTTCTTTCCATGAGGAGCGAACGAAACCACCGCGACCGCGAGCCTGCTTGAAGCTTTTTGCTTTGTCCGCGTCTTCGATGATGGATGCCCAGGCATCCACCGGATCGCTGTGCTGCACTTTCGCTTCACGCCACATCTTCATCAGGCGCTTGCGCATCAGAGGGTATTTCAGACGGTTAGCGCTGTAGAGATACCAGGAGTAGCTGGCGCCACGCGGGCAGCCGCGCGGTTCATGGTTTGGCATATCCGGGCGGGTGCGCGGGTAGTCGGTCTGCTGCATTTCCCAGGTCACCAGACCATTTTTAACGAAAATCTTCCAACTGCATGAGCCAGTACAGTTCACGCCGTGGGTCGAACGGACGACTTTGTCATGCTGCCAGCGCTGACGGTAACCGTCTTCCCAGTCCCGGTTGGTATCCAGAACCTGGCCGTGCCCATCGGCAAAAGTTTCACCCTTCTGTTTGAAGTAGCGAAACCGGTCCAAAAATTTGCTCATCGGGTATCTCCTGTATGGAGCCTGTGGCTCTCTAAATCGACATTGCTGATTTGCAGCGAAGGTAACGCCCTGAAAGAGGGGGAGAATTGATAACGATCAAGACGAGGAGGGACTTTCAGGCGAGGGGTTACACCAAATACCACCAAAGCGGTATCTCCAAAAAATCCATATCAATATGAAAAATAAGGTTAATTTTATTTCATCGTACAAAAAGCCAGTCGAAATTTAACATCTCAGGTATTAAGGGGTAGACCCACCTGCAAAGCGATGGCGATCGCAGTGTCACCGCAGGCGTCCGCCGTAAAAGCCGTAAGTATGTTGTAACTATTATTCAGGCTAAAAAAAACGCGGCCCGAAGGCCGCGTAAACGGATAATCACACTTACTTATTTTTCTTGGTATTTCGGCCATATACCAGCCACGTAATCACAACGCAGGCGATATAGAAGACGAGGAAAACTTTCATGGCGCCAGCCGGAGAGCCGGTCAGATCCAGAGAGATACCGAACGCTTTCGGGATAAAGAAGCCGCCAATCGCGCCGATGGCTGAGATAAAGCCCAGCGCCGCAGCCGTATCCGTCGCCGCTTCGCGCATTGCCTGCTCTTCGCTCCCGCCCTGCGCTTTCACGCGATCCATCGTCAGCTTACGGAAGATCACGGAGATCATCTGGAAGGTGGACGCACTCCCCAGCCCCGCCGTCAGGAACAGCACCATAAACACGCCGAAGAAGGCGATGAAGTTACCGCCCTGTCCGTCGGCCGGCAGCGTGAGGAACAGCAGCGCGCAGAAGACCGCCATCACCACGAAGTTAACCAGCGTCACGCGGGTACCGCCCAGACGGTCAGACACCATGCCGCCCAGCGAGCGAGCAAGGGCGCCAATAAATGGGCCGAAGAAGGCGAATTGCAGGATCTGCACGTCCGGGAACTGCGTTTTCGACAGCATTGCGAAGCCCGCCGAGAAGCCGATAAACGAACCGAAGGTGGCCAGATACAGCAGCGCCATCACCCAGAGGTGTCCACGCTTCAGCACCGGCAGCTGTTCGCTCAGCGACGCCTTCGACGCGGACAGGTCGTTCATAAAGAACCAGGCTGCGAGGGTGAAGACCACCAGGAAAGGTACCCAGATCCAGGCGGCGTTTTGCAGATAGAGGGAAGAACCATCCGCCTGCTCAACGCCACCGCCGCCAAAGGCCGCAAAAATAGAAACAGAGATCGCCAGCGGGGCAATCAGCTGCATCACGCTCACGCCCATATTGCCCAGACCGCCGTTAATACCCAGCGCGCCGCCCTGCTTCGCTTTCGGGAAGAAGAAGCTGATGTTTGCCATACTGGAGGCGAAGTTCGCACCCGCAAAACCGCACAGCAGGGAGATAATCACGAACACGCTGAACGGCGTAGAGGTATCCTGCACCGCGAAGCCGAGCCAGACGCAGGGGACGATCATGATGCCCGTACTGAATGCCGTCCAGCGACGGCCGCCAAAGACCGGCACCATAAACGCGTAAGGCACACGCAGCAGCGCGCCTGACAGCGACGGCAGCGCGGTCAGCATAAACAGCTGATCGGTCGTAAACGTAAAACCCACTTTCGGCAGGTTTACCGCCACCGCACTAAACAACATCCATACGCAAAACGCCAATAACAAACACGGCACGGAAATCCAAAGATTCCGGCTTGCTACACGATGGCCGCGCTGTTGCCAGAACGCCGGATCCTCTGGACGCCAGTCTGTAATAACGGCACCATTTTCCCTTTCGGGAGCGGATGAGTGACTCATAGACACCTCTGATTCTCGAATGATGCTGCAAACATTAGGGTTTTAAGGCGGCGGTAAGTTGATATAAATCAAAGGAAAAGTGGGAGGATTTGCGGCGCAAAATAAGGTCTCACCCTTAGTGAGTAGGCTAATTCGGTAAAAAAGACGTGGTTTTTCACGGCACTGACGGTTCCTGGCTACTCCCACCTCCTTCCCCCTACTCCGTTGGCAATTTAGGGGTAATCCTTTATTGGTATGGGTATACTCCAGGGTATGCACCAGAATAGCGCCATTCCTGCAAGCAGGCCACGTCAGGAGCACGCCACCTCTATGTTAAAAAGATGTTTATCTCCACTGACGCTCGTGAATCAGCTAGCCCTGATCGTTTTGCTGTCCACCGCCATCGGCGTAACCGGCATGGCGATCTCCGGCTGGCTGGTACAGGGAGTACAGGGTAATGCGCATGCCATCAACGAGGCAGGCTCGCTACGCATGCAGAGTTATCGCCTGCTGGCGTCGGTCCCCCTGACGCAGGACGATCGGCCTCTGATTGATGAAATGGAGCGCACGGTCTTCAGCCCCGAGCTGGAAAACGCCGCCATCCGCGCCGGTCAGCAGTCCCAGCTTAACGCCCTTCAGGGTTACTGGCACACCCAGCTGCAGCCCGGGCTGAAACAGGCTCGCAGCACGGAAACCGTTGCGCAGGACGTTGCGGGGTTCGTCTCACGCATTGATGCGCTGGTCTCCGCTTTTGACCAGACGACCGAATTACGCATCGACCGGGTGGTGATGGTGCACCGCGCAATGGCGCTGTTTATGGGGCTGCTGCTGATCTTCACCATCGTCTGGCTCCGCGCGCGGCTGCTGAACCCGTGGAAACAGCTGCTGGCGATGGCCCGCGCGGTGACCGCACGCGATTTTACCCAGCGCACGCACATCAGCGGGCGCAACGAGATGGCCATGCTTGGCCAGGCGCTCAACACCATGTCGGCAGAGCTCTCCGAGAGCTACGCGGTACTGGAACAGCGCGTTCAGGAAAAAACGGCGGGACTGGAGCAGAAAAACGAGATCCTCTCCTTCCTGTGGCAAGCCAACCGCCGTCTGCACATGCAGGTGCCGCTATGCGAGCGCCTCTCTCCGGTGCTGAACGGCCTGCAAAATCTGACCCTGCTGCACGACCTTGAGCTGCGCGTCTACGACGTGGAAGACGAAGATAACCATCAGGAATTTACCTGCCAGTCGGATATGTCGTGCGATGACAAAGGCTGCCATCTTTGCCCTCGTGGCCTGCCGCCGCTGACGTCCGGCGGCACCACCCTGAAGTGGCGCCTGACCGACAGCCACACTCAGTACGGTATTCTGCTGGCAACGCTGCCAGCCGGGCGTCATCTGAGCCACGACCAGCAGCAGCTGGTCGATACGCTGGTCGAACAGCTAACGGCCACGCTGGCGCTCGACCGGCATCAGGAAAAGCAGCAGCAGCTTATCGTCATGGAGGAGCGCGCAACCATCGCCCGCGAGCTTCACGACTCTATCGCCCAGTCGCTCTCCTGTATGAAAATGCAGGTGAGCTGCCTGCAGATGCAGGATGCAGAGATGCCGGAAAGCAATAAGCAGCTGCTTAGCCAGATCCGCAACGAGCTGAACACCTCTTGGGTGCAGCTTCGCGAGCTGCTGACCACCTTCCGCCTGCAGCTGACCGAGCCGGGCCTGCGTCCGGCGCTGGAGGCCAGCTGTCATGAATTTAGCGCCCGGCTGGGGTTCCCGGTGAAGCTTGACTACCAGCTGCCGCCGCGGTTTGTCCCCTCCCATCAGGCCATACATTTACTGCAGATCGCCCGTGAAGCGCTGAGCAACGTGCTCAAGCATTCCGGCGCGACGGCGGTAACGGTCACCGTCAGCCAGCACAACAACCAGGTGAAGCTTACGGTTCACGACAACGGCCGCGGCGTGCCGGAAAATGCCGAACGCACTAACCACTATGGTTTAATCATTATGCGAGACCGCGCCCAAAGCCTGCGCGGTGATTGCCAGGTTCGCCGGAGAGAGACGGGCGGCACGGAAGTTGTCGTCACCTTTATTCCCGAGAAACCGCTTACAACTGCTCAAGGAGAAACCCATGACTAATCAGGAACCGGCATCCATCCTGTTGATCGACGACCATCCGATGCTGCGTACTGGCGTAAAACAGCTGGTCAGCATGGCACCCGATATCACCGTGGTTGGCGAAGCCAGCAACGGCGAACAGGGCATTGAGCTTGCCGAATCCCTCGATCCCGATCTGATCCTGCTCGATCTGAATATGCCGGGCATGAACGGTCTGGAGACCCTCGACAAGCTGCGGGAAAAATCGCTTTCCGGGCGCATCGTCGTCTTTAGCGTGTCGAACCATGAAGAGGATGTGGTCACGGCGCTGAAGCGCGGGGCGGATGGTTATCTGCTCAAAGACATGGAGCCGGAAGACTTGCTTAAGGCGCTGCAGCAGGCTGCGGCGGGCGAGATGGTTCTCAGCGAAGCCTTAACGCCGGTGCTGGCCGCCAGCCTGCGCGCCAACCGCGCCACCTCTGACCGCGACGTCAGCCAGCTAACGCCGCGCGAGCGCGACATTCTCAAGCTCATTGCCCAGGGGCTGCCGAATAAAATGATCGCCCGTCGTCTGGACATCACGGAAAGTACGGTCAAAGTGCACGTGAAGCATATGTTGAAGAAAATGAAGCTTAAATCCCGCGTCGAAGCCGCGGTGTGGGTGCATCAGGAACGCATTTTTTAAGGGCTACTCATCCGGCAGCAGCTTCCAGCGCGGATCGTCGTCAGGCAATGCGACCAGCGGCTGCACCACAGCAAGCGCGATCTCATTGGACGAGACGCGCTGGCCTTTCTCATCTTCCACCACCGCCGACAGGTGCCAGCGGTTTGTCGCCCCTTCGCTGTCATCCCAGGCAGGCATAATCACGCTCCAGCCGTCGGTGCTGTTGCTTTTCGCCGGTGACGTCAGGCTCAATGCCTGCGTATCTCCCTGCCAGTGGATCTGACGAATGCCGTGCGTGCTGCGAACCTGGAGCTTCAGCATGACGGTCTCGCCCCCTTTCAGATCCCACGGCGGCGTTGCCAGCCACACGGACAGCGTTTTGCGCTGACGGAACTCCATCACCGGCAGGCTATTGCGCTCCGGCGAGTCGTAGCGGCTTCCGCGCAGGGATCGCGTAGCGGCGACTTCACCGGCGGAAAGCTGTTTCACCAGCGGCACGCCAAAGCGATAGTTGAGCTTCAGCCCGAGGTTATTCTGGCTCTCGCCGCTTTCGCCCTGCTTGTGCGCGGCCGTCAACGTGACCAGCGGAACGGGGGTATAGTTAAGCCCCAGATTCACCGCTACCGGATTGTGGTAGCCGGTTCCGCTGTTGAAGAGATCGACGTTATCGCCAAAGTATTGCTCGAAGCTGACGCTGGTGTTCAGGTGATGGAACCACGGCAGCCAGGCTTTAGCGGTGACGTCATATCCGCGCGCCATGCGCTGCTCCTGGACGTCAGAGCGCTCGCGCCAGCCGGCAAAGGGCTGATAATAGTTGGCTGACAGGCGCAGATTTTCCCCCCACACTTCCGCGCCCAGCCCGGCACGCTGCAGGTTTTCATCCAGGAGGTTATCGTAAAAAGTGTTGTAACCCAGCAGCCATTTCCCGGCGACCCAGCGCTGGCCGATTCCAGCGTTACTCACCAGGCCATCCGTCTGCTGGGTCAGGCCAAGCTGGCTCCAGCTCAGATAACGGTTGTTATCGTTCCACGGGATAAACCAGCTCCCGCTGCTGCCGTTAAATTTGCCATCGTTATCCACCAGTAAGTTCACGCTGGCGTTCCCCCAGGGCGAAAGCCAGGATTCAATCTGCTGGTTCACTTCGCCGCTTACCGCGTCTCGCACCTGACCAAACGCGAACTGACGCGCCTGCTCGCCCGTTGTCAGGCCATTGTCGGTCATGCTGGCTTCACCAAAGGCTTTCGCCATTTCGGCCAGGTGTTTTTCCCCCTCCCCGGTTGGGGCGGCCATACCGAGGTCGGGCAGATTATCCCCGTCATTATCAAAGGGATTTTGTGCCTGCTGGATAAAGGAATTCGGCGCACCGTGAACGGCTCCGACCGTAAGAAGGGGGAGTAAAAACAGCAAACGAATGCGGGACGATACAGCCATCAACGTCGTCAATAAGAACCTGTGTTTATGAATAAACTCTTATTATGTTAACGCGATAAGTCCTGAAATGCAGTCCTGGCGGACATTTCAGGATTATCCTGAAACAGCCCTTTCAGCTCCGGCACGCAGGAACCACAGTTCGTACCACAGCGCAGCTTCGCCCCCAGCGCGTTGACGGAATCACACCCTCCGACGATCGCCTCCCGTATCGTATTCTCCCCGACGCTGAAACAGCTGCAGATGATGCGTCCCGGATCCGTTTCCTTCCCGACGCTCTGTCCGTTCAGCAAGGCGTGACGTTCTGAGGCCAGCACGGGTGGTGATTGAAAAGCGGCCTCAATCACCGTATGCGCCAGCGCCGGTAACGCGGTGCCCTCCCAGAAGCCCAGCATCAGCTGGCCTTCATGCCAGGCCAGCACGCTGCTGCGTTCGCCGGTTTGGGCAACCTGCAGCTGCCAGCCCCGGACGCCGGCGTATTCCATTACCCACGACAGCAAAGGTTTATCGCACGCCACCGTCAGACGTGAGGCTTTGCGCCACCAGTAAACCGAAGAAGGCATTTCCGGCCATTCTCGGGCATAGAGTTCCCCCTGCCAGGCAGGCTGCCACGGCAGAATTCTGACCGCGGTTTGTTTACTCTCCGGCTGGCCCGAAACCGGATCGCAGCGCCCTTCCACCAGGGCATTCACCTTTCCCTGGCGGGCAAACTCAGCGTTCCAGTGCATCGGGGCAAACGCCTCGCCTTCCCGTATCCCGTCATTGATTCGTACTCTGACGACCATCACGCCGCGCGGCGAACTAATTCACGCCAGCTGGCCGTCGCACAGGGAAAACCGAACGGCGTCTGCGGGGCAAACCTCAACAAACGGTTCGGCGATATGCTGCATCAGTCTGGCTACGTATCCCGTTCGGGTCATGGTATGCCACTGATCGCGGATGCGCCCCGAGTTAAGAATCAGCGGGTACAACGCGCTGACCGTCGCACCGTGCGACAGAGGATTAACGGGAACAATGTTTCGGCGCGGGAAATCCCCCGTCGGCCACTGATAAGGCTCAAGCTGATCCCACTCCTCACGGGTTAGCGCAGCCAGGTCATGAAGATTCAATGCCCGCGCGCCGTCATTTTCAAAGGCCGTCAGCGCCGCATGTTCGCAAAAAATCTCGTGCGGATGTTGCCAGGCAAAGGCCTCGCCGTAGCCCAGCCGCTTCGCTACCTGCGCGACGATCCACCAGTCCGGCTTCGCCTCGCCCGGCGCAGGCAGAAACGCGCGCTGGCGTGAAATGCGCCGCTCGGAATTGGTCACCGTCCCGTCCTTTTCTCCCCAGCCCAAAGCCGGAAAACGGATATGGGCGAACCGGCTGGTGTCGGTATCGTTCATCACCTCTGAGACCATCACCAGCGGGCAGCCCGCCAGCGCCTGACACACCGCGTGGCTGTCCGGCAGCGACACGGCAGGGTTGGTGCCCATGATCCACACCGCCTTCACATCGCCGCGGGCAATGGCGTCAAACAACTCCACCGCCATCAGGCCCGGCGTCTGCGCCAGCCGTTCCGTTCCCCAGAAACGCGCCACCCGCGAAAGATCGTCCGGCTCAAAGTTCATGTGTGCCGCCAGCTGGTTCGCCAGTCCGCCCACCTCCCTTCCTCCCATCGCGTTTGGCTGTCCGGTCAGCGAAAACGGGCCGCAGCCCGGACGGTTGAACTTCCCGCTGGCAAGATGAACGTTAATAATAGCGTTACACTTGTCGCTGCCGCTGGCGGACTGGTTGATACCCATGGTGTAGAGCGTAATTGCGCGAGGCGCGGTGATAAACCAGCCGTAAAAGGTACCAATGTCTTCTGACGGAAGATCGCAAAACGCCGCCACGCGGGCAATCGGCCACGCCTCGGTCCCCTGAATCAGATTGAGCAATCCTACAAACAGACCGGCGTCGCTGCCGGGGGCGAGCGCCAGATGCAGGTCAGCAATATCACAGGTGGCGGTTCTGCGCGGATCGATTACCACCACCTTCATCTGCGGGTTGTTGCGCTTCGTCTGCACCAGCCGCTGATAGAGCACCGGATGCGTCCAGGCCGCGTTTGAACCCACCAGCACCACCAGCTCGCTGTTTTCGACGTCCTCGTAGCTGCACGGCACCACGTCTTCGCCGAAGGCGCGCTTGTAGCCCACCACCGCCGAAGACATGCAGAGCCGGGAGTTGGTATCGATGTTTGCCGCACCGATAAACCCTTTCATCAGCTTGTTGGCGGCGTAGTAGTCCTCGGTAAGCAATTGTCCGGAGGCGTAAAACGCCACCGCCTGCGGTCCCCATGTATCGATAATCTCCCGCAGACGCTCCCCTGCCGCGTCCAGCGCCTGCGCCCAGTCCACCTCAAGTCCGTCAACAACGGGGCGCAGCAATCGCCCCTGTAACCCCGTCGTTTCCGCCAGGGCCGATCCTTTCACGCACAGGCGCCCCAGGTTCGCAGGATGGGTTTCATCTCCCCGAACGCTGACCGCTTCACCTTCCACGCTGGCAACTACGCCGCAGCCGACCCCGCAGTAGGGGCACGTTGTCCGGGTTTCCGTCATGAAGCCTCCGCACGCATTACCAGGGCGTCGCTGCCAACCCATACCTTGCCGTTTTCAATTTTCACCGGCCAGGCGCGCACCGCGGGTTCGCCGTTCTCTACCTGACAGCCGTCGCGCAGGCGAATGCGCTGCTTATACAGCGGTGAAATCACCACCGGCTCGCCCGCCGCATCGCCAAGAATGCCGCGTGAAAGCACGTTCGCATTACCGCCCGGTTCCCGATCGTCGAGGGCGTAAACGGTTTTGCCAAAACGGAAGAGCGCAATCGGCTTACGTCCAAGCCGCGCGCCGATGCCCGCCTGCTCGGGGATATCGTCGATGCCGCAAATTTCCTGCCAGCGCTTGCTTTCATCCGGCGTGGTGTCGTTTACCGTCGTGCGGAACAGCGCCAGCCGGTTGGGATCGTTAAGCGTTGTTTGCCATTCGCACTGATAGGTTTCCACCACCCGGGCCATCTCCTGCTCCAGCTCGTGGGCGATACCCAGGCTGTCGTTGAGGATCACCTCCCGCAGGTAGTCGAGACCGCCTTCCAGGTTATCCATCCAGGTGCTGGTGCGCTGCAGGCGATCCGCCGTGCGGATGTAGAACATCAGGAAGCGGTCGACGGTGCGGATTAACGTTTCGTCATCCAGATCGCTGGCGAAGAGATCCGCATGGCGCGGCTTCATCCCGCCGTTGCCGCAGAGATAGAGGTTCCAGCCTTTATCGGTGGCAATCACCCCCACGTCTTTACTCTGCGCCTCCGCGCACTCGCGGGTGCAGCCGGAGACCGCCATTTTGATTTTGTGCGGCGCGCGCAGGCCCTTGTAGCGGTGCTCAAGCCTGACCGCGAGGCCGGTGGAGTCCTGCACCCCGTAGCGGCACCAGGTTGAACCGACGCAGGATTTCACCGTGCGCAGGGATTTCCCGTAAGCGTGCCCGGTTTCAAACCCGGCCTCGACCAGCGCCTGCCAGATCTCAGGCAGCTGTTCCAGAGTGGCGCCGAAAAGGTCGATACGCTGCCCGCCGGTAATTTTGCTGTACAGGCTGTAGCGTTTCGCAATCTGCCCGATGGCGATCAGCCCGTCCGCGGTCACTTCCCCCGCCGGCATGCGCGGCACGATGGAGTAGGTACCGTCCTTCTGGATATTGGCGAAGTAGCGGTCATTGGTGTCCTGCAGCGGCAGGTGTGCCGGTTTCAGCAGATACTCGTTCCAGCACGAGGCAAGCACTGACCCCACCAGCGGCTTACAAATTTCGCATCCGTGTCCCTGTCCGTAGCGGCTGATAAGCTGGTCAAAGGTGCGAATATGGTTGACGCGCACGAGGTGGTAAATCTCCTGGCGCGAGTACGGGAAGTGCTCGCAGATGTCCTTTTTCACCTCCACGCCCTGCTCCGCCAGCTGGAACTCCATCACCTGCTTCACCAGCGCGCTACATCCCCCGCAGCCGGTCGCCGCTTTGGTGCACTGCTTAACGGCGCCGATATCCGCTGCGCCCGAGCTCACCGCCCGGCAGATATCGCCCTTGCTGACGTTATGACACGAACAGATTTGCGCGCTTTCCGGCAGCGCCGCCGCGCCGAGCGCTTTCGGCGCGCTGCCTGACGACGCGGGTAAAATCAGCGTTTCCGGCTCTTTTGGCAGGGCTATCCCGTTAAGCATCATCTGCACCAGCGTGGCGTATTCGCTGGCGTCACCCACCAGCACGCCGCCGAGCAGCGTTTTGCCGTCGTGGCTGACCACGATTTTCTTGTATATTTGCTGCGGACCGTGCGTCCACTGATAGCTCAGCGCCCCCGGCGTGCGCCCGTGAGCGTCGCCGAACGAGGCGACGTCCACGCCGAGCAGCTTGAGCTTAGTGCTCATATCCGCGCCGGCGAAGGTTTTATCCTCACCCGCCAGCGCGGCGGCGGCCACCCGCGCCATCTGATAGCCGGGCGCGACCAGACCGAAGATTTTCCCTTCCCACAGCGCGCATTCGCCGATGGCCAGCACGTCCGGATCGGAGGTCTGGCAACCGTCGTCAATGCAGATCCCGCCGCGTTCGCCGATAGCCAGCCCGCTGCTGCGCGCCAGCGCGTCCTGGGGACGAATGCCGGCAGAAAAGACCACCATGTCCGTTTCCAGCTGTTCGCCATCGGCAAAGCGCAGCACCAGCCCGCCGTCCGCCGTGGCGATCTCCGTTGTCGCTTTACTGGTGTGAACGCCGACGCCCAGCGCCTCAATTTTCTTGCGCAGCATCATCGCGCCGTCGTTGTCGAGCTGGACCGCCATCAGGTTAGGCGCAAATTCCACCACGTGGGTTTCCAGCCCGAGCTGCTTCAGGGCATTCGCCGCCTCCAGCCCGAGCAGGCCGCCGCCAATCACCACGCCGCGGCGCGAGCCCGCCGCATGCGCCGCAATGTTGTCCAGGTCGTCAAGGGTGCGGTAGACAAAACAGCCCGGCAAATCGTTGCCCGGCACGGGCGGCACGAACGGGTATGAGCCGGTCGCCAGCACCAGCTTGTCCCAGTGGGTTTCGTGCCCGCTGGTGGTGCGTACAACGCGCGCGTCGCGATCGATAGCGACGACCTGCTGCGACAGGCGCAGCTCAATGCCGTTGTCGGCAAAGAAATTCCCCTCCACCAGCGAGAGCGACGCCGCGCTGCGGCCGCCAAAATATTCCGACAGATGCACCCGGTCATAGGCGGCATAGCGCTCCTCGCCAAAGACAACGATCTGATACTGCTGATGCAGATTGCGGTTAACGCAGTCTTCGAGAAAATGATGGCCGACCATACCGTGCCCAACCACCACCAGAGTAGGTTTTGTCATAGCATTGTGTCCTGCAACCTGCGGTTGCGTAGTAAAACGATCGAACAGCCAGTCCGCGTGGGCGGGCGCAGCCGTTGCCAGTAAATCGGTAAATGTTGCCGCGCTGCGGCAGTCGCCCATCAGCAGTACGCCAGCCAGCGCCCCCTGATTGATCAGTAAACGGCGATAGTGACGGGTCAGCGGATCCCATGTGCTCCAGACCACGTCGCCCTCCCGCTCTGCCGCGCGACCGAGACTGAACAGCTCCACGCCGGTCACCTTGAGGCGTACGCCGTTGTCAGTCAGGACAAACGGCGCGGTGACGTCCCCCGCCAGCCGCGCGGCAAGGATATCCGCCTGCGCCAGACAGGGGGCGACCAGGCCAAACGTCTGGCCGTCAATTTCGCAGCACTCGCCAATGGCGTAGACGTCCGGCTCGGAGGTTTGCATCTGTTGATCCACCACGATGCCGCGCGCGCAGCGAATGCCGCTGGCCTGCGCTAGCGCGACGCTGGGCTGCACGCCGGTCGCTAGCACTACGCGCGCGGCGGCGATACTGCGTCCGTTAAGCAGCGTCACGCTATCTCCGTTCACCGCTGCGATGCCAGAGACGAGCTCACAGCGCACGCCCCGCGCCGCCAGCGCCTCTTCCAGCAGCATTCCCGCCTGCCGATCCAGCTGCTGCTCCATCAGCCACGGACCGCGATGAACAAGCGTGACCTCGTCACCTGAACGCGCCAGCGCAGCCGCCGCCTCAACCCCGAGCACGCCGCCGCCCAGCACCACCGCAGGACCGACGATCGCCTGAATGGCCCGGGTATCTGCCAGGGTACGGAACGTGAACACATGCGGCGCATCGCAGCCGGGGATTGGCGGAATAAAGGGCGTTGATCCGGTGGCAAACACCAGCGCATCCCAGTCCAGCGTGCGGGCGGCGGTTTGCACTTCCCGCGTGTCCACGTTTACGGCGATCGCCTTTTCGCCCCGCAGCACCGTCACGCCGCGCGCCTGGTACCAGTCGTCATCCTGAAGACAGATGTCTACAGCCTGCTTTTCACCGCCCAGCACCGGCGAAAGCTGGATGCGGTTATAGGCAAGTTCCGGCTCGTCACCGATGACGGTGATAGCGAAACGACCGGCAGCACTCCCGGTGAGCGAGGCAATCAGCCGCGTAGCCGCCATGCCATTTCCGATAATGACCAGTCGCATCAAAGCCCCCTCGCTACGCCGCTTTTGGCTGCTTTTCATAGAGGAAATGAAGGATCTGCTGGCGCATGTGGTGATAGCGGCTGTCGTCCGCCAGCTGCACCCGGTTGCGCGGGCGCGGCAGATCGACGCGCAGGATCTCCCCGACGGTCGCCGCCGGGCCGTTGGTCATCATCAGCACGCGATCGGAGAGCAGCACCGCCTCGTCCACGTCGTGGGTAATGAGCACGATGGTGGTGTTCAGCGCCTGCTGGATCTGCATTACCGAGTCCTGCAGATGAGCACGCGTCAGCGCATCGAGCGCGCCGAAGGGTTCATCCATCAGCAGCACTTTCGGCTTCATCGCCAGCGCGCGGGCAATCCCGACGCGCTGCTTCATGCCGCCGGAGATCTCCCCCGGGCGCTTGTGCAGGGCGTGCCCCATCTGCACGCGGTCGAGATTGTGTTCAATCCACTCCCGGCGCTCAGCCTTGCTCATGCTGTGGCGAAACACATGATCTACCGCCAGGGCCACGTTGTCGAAGCAGGTGAGCCACGGCAGCAGCGAGTGGTTCTGGAACACCACCGCGCGCTCCGGCCCCGGCCCGGCGATTTCGCGGTTGTCACAAATCAGCCCGCCTTCCGTCGGCAGGGTAATACCGGCGATGAGGTTCAGCAGCGTCGATTTGCCGCAGCCAGAGTGCCCAATCAGGCTCACGGTTTCGCCCTCGTGGATATCAAAAGAGACGTTCTGCAGCGCCAGAAACTCGCCGCTAGCGGTGGAAAAACGCTGGCTCACGGCCTGGACCTGAATTAATGGTTTCATGTTCGCTCCTTATTTTTCCTGCCAGCTAAAGCGCCGGGCGATCAGCATCAGCCCCTGCTCCAGCAGCAGCCCGACCACGCCAATGATGACGATGGCGATGAGAATGTTTTCGACGTTGAGGTTGTTCCACTCGTTCCAGATCCAGAAGCCGATCCCCAGCCCTCCGGTCAGCATCTCGGCGGCGACAATCACCAGCCAGGCGATGCCGATGGAGAGGCGCACCCCGGTCAGCACCGCGGGCAGCACCGCCGGGAAGAGAATGCGGCGCAGGATGGTCCACTCGGAAAGCTGCAGCACCCGGGCAACGTTGAGGTAGTCCTGCGGAATGCGGCGCACGCCTTCGGCGGTGTTGATCACCATCGGCCAGATAGAGCAGATAAAAATGGTCCAGCTCGACGCGGGCTCCGCTTTCTGGAACAGCAGCAGGCCGATGGGCAGCCAGGCCAGCGGGCTAACCGGGCGTAACAGCGCGATCAGCGGGCCGAACATGCGCGAAAAAAAGGTGAAGCGGCCAATCAGGAAGCCGAGCGGGATCCCGGCGAACGCGGCCAGGCCAAAGCCCACCGCCACGCGCTGTAATGAGGCGAGCACGTTCCAGCCGATGCCCATATCGTTAGGCCCGTCGCGATAAAACGGATCGGCAAACAGAGTAATGGCGGAATCGAGCGTGCTGAGCGGCGTCGGGAAACCTTTGCTGTTAATCGCCGCCAGCTGCCACAGCACGACCAGCAGTCCCAGACCGATTAACGCCGGAATGATGCGTTGAATGATCGCGTTAATCCGACGCGCAAACGTCGGCGTACGGCGGCGAACCTGCACCGGAGGGAGGACAATCACCTCCCCACTCTCTGGCGTATCTGGTGATTTCGTCTTTTGCAGATGCTGCATAATCAGGCCCCTTTACGATGAATGGCGAAACGGCTGGCGTATCCTTCCGGGTCGGTACCGTTCCAGACGGTGCCGTCCATCAATGTGCTGCTGCGTAATGGTGAAGTCGGTGTGGTGATGCCCCCCACCGCCGTGGCGGCATCCTGCCAGACAGCAGTCTGGTTAATGCGCTGTGCAATACCCGCGTAGTCCGGCGCGGTTTTGAGCAAGCCCCAGCGGCGGAACTGTGTTAAGAACCACATACCGTCGGAGAGATATGGGTAGCTGACGGCCCCCTCGTTGAAGAAACGGATCGGGTGCGCGTCCTGCCAGCGCTGGCCCAGGCCGTTGTCGTACTCGCCGAGCATTCGCCCGGTGAGAAACTGTTCCTTGCAGTTGAGCCACGCCCGGCGGGAGAGGATCCGCGCGGTCTCGCGCTTGTTTTCCGGGGAGGCTTCGATCCAGCGTGCGGCCTCCAGCACCGCGCTGACCAGCGCCCGCGCGGTGTGCGGGTTTTTCTCCACCCAGTCGCGACGCGTGCCGAGGATTTTTTCCGGATGGTCGGCCCAGACAGACTGTGACGTCGCGGCGGTAAAGCCGATGCGGTCGTTAATCGCCCGCGCGTTCCACGGCTCGCCGACGCAAAAGCCGACCATGTTGCCAATGCGCATGTTCATCACCATCTGCGGCGGCGGCACCACCACCGTGCGCACGTCGTCAAAGGGGTTAATGCCCGCGCTGGCCAGCCAGTAGTAGAGCCACATGGCGTGCGTCCCGGTCGGGAAGGTGTGCGCGAAGGTGTAGGTGCCGGGCGCCTGCTGACCAATTAGCTTTTTCAGCCCGTCAAGGTCTCGAACGCCCTTCTCCGCCAGATCGCTGGAAAGCGTAATCGCCTGGCCGTTCTGATTAAGCGTCATCAGGTTTGCCATCTGCTGCGGCTTGCCGGCAATGCCCAGCTCCAGGCCGTACAGCAGGCCGTAGAGAATGTGCGCGGCATCAAGCTCGCCCGCCACCAGCTTGTCGCGCACCGCCGCCCAGCTCGCCTCTTTGGTGGGCACGATGGTAATGCCGTATTTTTTATCAAAGCCTTTCAGCGCCGCGATAACCACGGGCGCGCAGTCTGTCAGCGGGATAAACCCGATGCGCACTGTTTCCTGCTCCGGTTTATCCGAGCCTGCCGCCCATGCGGCCTGCATGATACCCGGTAACAGCATTGCGCCACTCGCCAGCATGCTGGCCTGCAAAAAACGCCGTCTCGACAAATCCGCCATGACCACTCCTGAATAAAAACCAAAAAAAAGCGCCCACGATGCCGAAGCACCAGTGGACGCCTTTATCCCGAAGACGAATGCACCGCCGTTGGCGCATCGTCAAAAATGGTTAATCTGATAATGCAAAGCGAATGCCAGGTTTTAACACGCGCTTTTCGCGGTGTATCCCGCTTTACCCTCAGGTTTACGCACCTCAATCAGGCACAAAATGCCCGCTAACCGTGCAGCTACTCCTTTGGTATTACCTGCCACAAATTCTTCACCATGAGCAGCGCGCGGGCGATATCCACCATCCTTTGGTTCTTATCCATCGCCATTTTGCGCAGCGCCGTCCAGGCCTGTTCCTCACTCATATTCTGGTGGGTCATCAAAACGCTTTTCGCTTTATCTATGACTTTGCGCTCTTCAAGCGTATCGCGCAGCGACGCAAGCTGGCGCGAGAGCTGTTCTATCTCGCGCGCCTGCTGGCGCACCAGGGTGAGCAACGGTTTTTCCGGGTACTGTATCAGCGGATCGTCCTGCTCATCGGCGGGAGGCACGTACTCATCGTTACGGTAAATACGCTCGTCCACCGCCGTCATCAGATCGGCGATGAGCATCTCCTCCAGCGCGCGCAGATGCTCAAGGCGCGCGGTTTGCAGCGCAAACCAGGCCAGTGCGGTATGGCCGTTATCGGCGGCGGGCTGGCGGGTGCAGGCCACCCTTCGTAGCTGTTCCGTTTCACGATCGGGCTGGCAGTTTAAGGCAAAGGTGGCCTGTACCTCAGCGTGGCTGTGCGAGAGAAAGATTTCAAAGCAGGCCTGCTGCCCATCGATGCGGTCAACCAGCCTCTGGCGAGTCACATCATCGAAAAAACCCTGCGTGAAGCCAATCGCCCCCAGCGCCCGCTCCTGTCCCGCCAGCTCTTTCCCCTGCATCAGGCTATACAGGGCGACAAAACGCCCGGCTATTTGCGGATCGTCAATGCTGTCATTAAGCTGCGGTACGATACTGAGCAGATGGCGAAGCATGCGGGAGTAGTGTTCCATCGCCTGGGGTGCCGTTACCGTTTGCTGAATCACACCGTCGCGCAGCGCGGGAAGCATATCCAGGCTCAGGAGCGCGCCGCCGATGCGTTCACAGACGGCACTTCCCGGAATCGGCGACTGTGTTTCAAGAATGCCGTAAAGGGCTGCGAGGTTTTCATCCACCAGCGCCCGGCTGGCTTTGCATTCGGGGGCGTAAAGCTTACCCTGTGAGCAGAGCCAGACGTTGGACGCCCCGCGCTCGCACTGTAACATGTGCACCAGTTGGCTAATGCCATGCACAAGCTCGCCAAGCTGTGCCAGCTTGCTGAGCTGCTCCCGGCGCATCATCTTTGCGCGCTCGAGCCATTCGGCAGCGCCTGGCGAAATGCCAGCCATTAATGTCATGCTTTCTCTCCGGAACAGCGAAACTCGGGAATGCTAAGCAATATTCGTGCCTTTATAAGAACAGGAGTCAACATGCAAAAGATTGTGATCGTCGCCAACGGTGCGGCCTACGGCAGCGAATCCCTTTTTAACAGCCTGCGCCTGGCGATTGCGCTGCGTGAAAAAGAGAGTGACCTCGCGTTGCGACTCTTTTTAATGTCGGACGCGGTCACCGCGGGCCTGAAGGGACAAAAACCAGCCGAGGGCTATAACATTCAGCAGATGCTGGAGATCCTGACCGCGCAAAACGTACCGGTGAAGCTTTGCAAGACCTGCACCGATGGCCGCGGTATTACCGGTCTGCCGCTGATTGATGGCGTAGAGATTGGTACGCTGGTTGAGCTGGCCGAGTGGACGCTGTCCGCGGATAAAGTATTAACTTTTTAATAATAAACCCGTAAAAATATTATTTTCTTATGGACGCGGTTTCAGCATCAAGTTTACCTGCGGGGTTGCCGATAGGCATGGAAACAACACAGCAGGTATTTCACTTATGTTCAGATCGATTCGTGCACGCATCATCGCGACGACGGCAGGCTGTCTGGTCGTCGCACTTCTCCTTAATACCGTTATTAACTTCCAGGTCACGCGCCAGGATAACCAGCAGTCCCAGCGCGATATTCTGACCAGCACCAGCGCCAGCCATAACATGGCGATTGCCGACTGGGTAAAAAGCAAGATGGCGGTGATCGCCTCCGCGCAAACCGTTGCGTTGAGTGAAGACCCGGTTCCGGTGTTTAAACAGCTTGCGCAGGCGGGTGGCTTCACCAACGTTTATGTTGGCTACGCCAGCAAAACGGCGAAATTCTCTGAACCGGCGGGTGTCCCGGCGGACTATGACCCGACTATCCGCCCGTGGTATCAGCAGGTGGTCAGCACGGACGGTCCGGTTGTCACCGCGCCCTACGTTGACGCGGGGACCGGCAAACTGGTGGTAACCTTCGCCGTGCCGGTAAAAGAGAATGGTACGCTGAAAGCGGTGGTGGCGGGCGATGTGGCGATGGACAGCGTGGTGGCTAACGTGCGCGGGATCCATCCAACCCCAGCCAGCAGCGGGTTGCTTCTGAACAGTGACGGCAGCGTGATTGCCGCTAACGATCCGGCGCTCACGCTTAAACCATTCGCTGAGACGATCAAAGGCATTGATTTTGCTGCGCTGAAAAGCGGTAACCTCGTCGACGGAACGCTGAACGGCGCTGAAAAAACCTTCGTGGCGACAGCCGTGCCGGGCACAAACTGGCTGTTAGTCGTCGCGCTCGACAACGGTGATGCCACCTCCGGCATGCGTTCCCTGCTTAAAGCCTCGGCGATTTCGCTGGTGATCCTGGCACTGCTGAGCGCGGCCATTGTGCATTTCCTGATTGCCCGCCTGCTCAAGCGTTTGTCAGACATTCGCGACGCGATGCACAACATTGCTAACGGGACTAACGATCTGTCCCAGCGCCTGCCGGACAACGGCGAGGACGAGGTTGCGCAGATTGCGCAGGCCTTTAACGCCTTCAGCGATAAGCTGTCGGTGGTGATGGTGCAGCTCCGTGATGCCAGCGAATCGGTTAAAAACGCTGCGCAGGAGATTGCCGCCGGTAACCAGGATCTTTCCGGACGTACCGAGCAGGCCGCATCCAGCCTGCGCGAGACGGCCAGCGCCGTGGAGCAGATCACCGCCTCCGTGACCCAGTCGAACGAATCGGCGGCAGAAGCGAATGACCAGGCGAGCAAAGCCTCAGCGGCCGCTGCGCGCGGCGGCGAGGTGGTATCCCAGGCGATCAGCACTATGCAGTCCATCGAAGTCGCGTCGGCTAAAATTGGCGATATCACCAGCGTGATTGACGGCATCGCGTTCCAGACCAACATTCTGGCGCTGAACGCCTCCGTCGAGGCGGCGCGTGCGGGTGAGCAGGGACGCGGGTTTGCCGTGGTGGCAGGCGAAGTGCGTAACCTGGCGAGCCGCAGCGCCCAGGCGGCGAAAGAGATCAAATCGCTGATCGATTCCACCACCGACAGCGTGGCCACCGGCTCCCGCTACGTGCACCTGGCCGGGGAAAGCATGGACGAGATCCGCTCCAGCATCGGCAGCGTCTCCGGCATTATGCGCGAAATTTCCATCGCCACCAGCGAGCAGATGAAAGGGATTCATGAGATCAACCACGCGGTGACCCATCTCGACAGAATGGTTCAGCAGAACGCCGAGCTGGTCGTGGAATCCGCCGCCGCTGCGGGTGCCCTGCAGAGCCAGGCGGGCGACCTTGCTGAAACAGCCGGTCATTTCCGCATTTAATTTTCTCGCGGCGCGCGTTTAGCGGGTAAAACGCGCGCCAGCTGAAATTTTGAGGGATTTTGTCATTTTTGTTTAATCGTTATGCCATTTTTTGATCAAAATCAGCATCCCACCCCCTCCCCTTTGGTGTTATGCCATGAGTGAATTGTGAACAACATCACGCTCGGATATGGCTGCAGGGAGAGCGTTGTTTAAGACTACGGGGTAAAAAATGGCACTGGTAAAAACAAGTTTGAAACTGTTTGGCGGGGATACGGTGGTGGTGCGTTGCTCAGAACGCTGTCGTATTCATCTGATGAGTTCGAAAGCACAAAAACAGTCCCAGGCGGATATTCTCACCGTACAGGATGATAAGGCCTGGCTTACAGTGCCCTACACCGGCACATGGGATGTGCTGATTGACAGCCACAGTCAGTCTCTGGAGCATTCCATCAGCTACGTGGCAGCATAATATTAAACGCCCGGCAAGCCGGGCGTAATATCAGGCAAAACCCGGTCGCAGCGTGCCGTTGAGCGGGTTCCCTTCCAGCAGCGCCTTCACCTTCACCACCAGTTCATTCAGACAATCGTCCTGCATGCCGAGGCGGGTCAACTCCTGATCGAGGGAGAAGAGATACTGCGCGTTGGTACCCAGCGGTCCGCTGGCGGCGGCAATTAACGGAGCAATCACCTGCGTGCGGGTATCCGCTTCATACAGCGGATGGCGGGGGTCCATGATAAACACCAGCGCATTGACGGTGCGTCCGTCGTCCAGTTCCAGCTTGCACCAGCTTGGCATGTAGCAGCCGGTGATCATCTCGCGCTTCCAGAGCAGCGTAAGCTCCTCTTCCAGCGTGGCATCCGGCAGGCGATACGCCACGCCAGTGGTGCGCCCGCCCTCTTTCAGTGCAAGCATGCGCCCGGGCTGGCACGCGCTGCCGCGTCCGGCCGTCAGACGCAGGCAAAATGCGCGGTGCCAGCCAGGCAGCGTTCCCGTTGCCGATTCGACAAATTCGAGCGCCGGGTTCCACATCAGGGAGCCGTAGCCAAAAATCCATACCGGGCCATCATCCGGGCGGCAGGCAAGCGTGGCAGCGAGCGACGCCGCACGTTGTTCAGCTGACCAGAGAAGCGATTCCTCAATAGCACCAAATGCCGTCTTACAATCTGCCTTCATTAAGAAATCACGCGTTAACACTTTCCACCTCCGCCACTGCATGCTTCCTTGCGACATCTGTAATTCGCCTTCCCGGCCTTAGGTGCTGGTCATTTTACCAGCAGTTGAATAACGATAAGCAATTAGCGGACCAGTTGCAATACAGCGGCAATTCAACCGCCTGAAAAGTCAAAATGAAGGCAGCGAATTATTTCACGGCTATTTCTTTTTATGCCATTTATCGTCGTCTCCTTTTTCATATTCATGTTTTACGGCGGCCCAGGCAACTTTGTGGGCCGTCTCTTCACGGCTGGCATCATCCCGGCGATCTTCCTTGTCTTTGTATTGATCCCAGGCGCTGTTAAACGCCTCTTTATAGATATCCTGCGCGTGAGCGGGCAGCACGTTTTGCACGTTATCGGGTAATTCGCGTTTCGTTTTATATGGCATCACTCACCTCTCTTTTGCTTAAAGAGATAAGTGTGGACGACGATATAGCATGGTGCCACCCGGACTTAATTTATGCATTGATTAAAACTCTAATTCATTGTTATTTAAGATCTATTTTAGAGATAAAGTAAATTACATGGGTCAGGCGCAAATTTCAAAGAAAAGGGTAAAATTAAGTAAAAAATAAAGGGTATTTAACAGAGATCTGTTAGTTTAATGCCCTTAAAAATCTATCTATAATTACAAGCACCTGCATTGATGGAGAAGCACATGACAGCAACACACGAGGCGGTAAAGACCCGCCACAAGGAGACGTCACTCATTTTCCCGGTTCTGGCACTGGCTGTGCTGCTCTTCTGGGGAAGCAGTCAGTCACTGCCAGTGGTGATTGGTATCAATATTCTTGCCCTGGTCGGCATCTTAACCAGCGCATTTAGCGTCGTTCGCCATGCGGACGTCCTGGCCCACCGTCTGGGCGAGCCGTACGGTTCTTTAATTCTCAGCCTCTCCGTTGTTATTCTCGAAGTTAGCCTGATTTCCGCGCTCATGGCGACCGGCGATGCCGCGCCGACGCTGATGCGCGACACGCTTTACTCGATCATTATGATTGTGACGGGCGGTCTGGTAGGCTTCTCTCTGCTGCTGGGTGGGCGTAAATTCGCGACCCAGTATATGAACCTGTTTGGCATCAAACAGTATCTGATTGCCCTCTTCCCGCTTGCCATTATCGTGCTGGTCTTCCCGATGGCGCTGCCGGGTGCAAACTTCTCCACCGGTCAGGCGCTGCTGGTCGCGCTGATTTCCGCCGCCATGTACGGCGTGTTCCTGTTGATTCAGACCAAAACGCACCAGAGCCTGTTTGTGTATGAGCATGAAGACGACGGCGACGACGATGATCCGCACCACGGTAAGCCGTCGGCCCACAGCAGCGCGTGGCATACGGTTTGGCTGATCGTACATCTGATTGCGGTGATTGCCGTTACCAAGATGAACGCTAACCCGCTGGAGACGCTGTTAACCGAGCTGAACGCGCCGGTGGCGTTTACCGGCTTCCTGGTGGCGCTGCTGATCCTTTCCCCTGAAGGGCTGGGCGCGCTGAAAGCGGTGTTGAATAATCAGGTGCAGCGCGCAATGAACCTGTTCTTCGGCTCCGTGCTGGCGACGATTTCACTCACCGTACCGGTGGTGACGCTGATTGCCTTTATGACCGGTAACGAGCTGCAGTTTGCGCTGGGTGCGCCGGAGATGATCGTGATGGTAGCATCATTGCTGCTGTGCCAGATTTCGTTCTCCACCGGGCGCACCAACGTGCTGAACGGAGCGGCGCATATGGCGTTGTTTGTTGCGTATCTGATGACGATATTTGCGTAAGAGTGGGCCGGTGCAGGCTGATGCCCCCACCCTAACCCTCTCCGCCAGGGAGAGGGAGGCATAAAAAAACCCGCCGAAGCGGGTTTTTTTATTATTTGCTGGTATCCAGCTCGTCGAAGCTCTTCACCAGATCGTCAATCGCTTTGATCTGTTTCAGGAACGGCTCAAGCTTATCCAGCGGCAGCGCGGATGGACCGTCGCATTTTGCGTTATCCGGATCCGGGTGCGCTTCAATGAACAGGCCAGCCAGGCCGGTTGCCATACCGGCGCGCGCCAGTTCGGTCACCTGAGCACGGCGGCCGCCGGACGCGGCGCCAAACGGGTCGCGGCACTGCAGGGCATGGGTCACGTCGAAAATCACCGGAGACTGGTTAGAGACGTTCTTCATTACGCTGAAGCCCAGCATATCCACGACCAGGTTGTCGTAACCGAAGTTTGCACCACGGTCGCACAGGATGACCTGATCGTTACCACCTTCGATAAACTTATCGACGATGTTACCCATCTGGCCCGGGCTGACGAACTGTGGTTTTTTCACGTTGATCACGGCACCGGTTTTCGCCATCGCGGCCACCAGGTCGGTCTGGCGAGCCAGGAATGCCGGAAGCTGAATCACGTCCACCACGTCTGCCACCGGCTGCGCCTGGGAGGCTTCATGCACGTCGGTGATCACTTTCACGCCAAAGGTCTGCTTCAGCTCCTGGAAAATTTTCATACCCTCTTCCAGGCCCGGGCCACGGTAAGAGTTGATGGAGGAGCGGTTGGCTTTGTCAAAAGAGGCTTTAAACACGTACGGGATGCCCAGCTTCTGGGTCACGGTAACGTAGTGTTCGCAGATACGCATGGCGAGATCGCGGGATTCCAGCACGTTCATGCCGCCAAACAGTACGAACGGCAGGTCGTTTGCTACCTTGATATCACCAATGCTAACCACTTTTTGTTTCATAGGATCGCCTTATTCAGGTGTGAATCGGAATTAAGATTAATGCAGTGTAATTTGTTTGTGCGAGATCGCGTTGATCTGCGCACGAATCATTTCGCTAATAGGGTCTTCCGGGCACTGCTCGACGAAATAGCTCAGATCGTTCAGCGCCACGTGCTCGCAGTCGAGCTGGGCATAAATCAGCCCTCGGTCGCGGATTTCGTACGGATCTTCCGGGTTGAACTGCAGCAGTACTTCACTGGCGCGCAACGCCAGCTCCATTTGACGCTCTTCCATTAACGCGGACTTTAGCGTATCCAGCAGCTTACGAATGACCTCTGCGTTATCCGCCTCGTCGAGATCTTCGTTGAAGAGTTCAGCCACCGGGCTGATATTGCCTTTCAGCCATACGTCCAGCGTATGTTCATCCAGCGTGTCGCCGTTGAAAGGATTAATGAGCCACATTTCGCCGTCCAGCCACTCAGCACGCAGGATCATCTGCGTCGGGAAAATGACCGGGACCAGCGGAATATCCAGACGGTGCGCGACCCACAGCAAAATAGAACCCAGCGCCACGGCGCTGCCCTGACGATTTTTTAAGACCTGGTCCAGCCATAATGCGTCAGACAGGCGATACACGCCCCGCGTGTCGCAGAAACCCCATTCGCCGTAGAAAAGCTCCAGCAGCTTCTCTAATTGCCAGTCTTGCGGGCGAGCCTGATTAATCTCTTCACGCGCCAGGCTGACCAGATTCTCCAGCTCATCGTAGACAAACTGCGACGTAAAATCGTCGCGAATCATCTCTGAAATCAGGATCATGCCATCGCAAAGCGGCACTTTATTAAATTCGAAATCGGCTAAGGACCTCATGACTTACCCCAGTAACGGTATTCTTGTGGTGGCGAGTTTAATGATGATGTACAGCACCACCAGACCCAGCAGAAAGGCGATAAACCCGACCTGCTGGCTGCGCGGACGACGACGCCCAAGCGCGATAAAACCCAAAACGATGTAGATGATAACGCCAAACAGCTTTTCAGTCAGCCATGCGCCTTTATCAGTAAATGGCAGATAGCCGGTCTTCCACATAAGCCCGGCACCGGAAAGGAGCAACACCGTGTCGATACAGTGTGGCGCGATACGCACCCAGCGGGCATCCATCAGCGGATTGTTGCTGTAGCGCCACCAGTAACGGACGATGAAAAAGGTGATGGTCAGCGCAACGGAAATCAAGTGGACGGTAATAAGTACGGTAAACAGGCTCATAACCACTGCCCCAGCGTCAGGCGCTCGTTGCCGCCGTAGTCGCGGCAGGTTTCGACAGCGGCGTAGCCTGCTTGCATAAACAGCGCTCGCACGGCTTCCCCCTGCGTCCAGCCATGCTCCACGAGCAGCCAGCCACCGGGAAGTAAATGTTGTCGTGACGTTGTCACAATGTGATCAAGATCGGCTAATCCCGCGTTGGCTGCAACCAGCGCCGTGAGCGGTTCAAAGCGAACATCTCCCTGCGCAAGGTGCGGATCATGTTCGTCGATGTAGGGAGGATTGCTGACAATCATCGCAAATGAACGATTCTCAAGCGCGGCAAACCAGCTGCTTTGCAGCACCGTCACGTTACTGAGCCCGATTCGTTCCACGTTACGCTGCGCCAGCGTGACCGCATCAGGCATCACGTCCACCGCCGTAACGGTGCAGTCCGGCCGCTCGCTGGCGAGCGCCAGCGCGATGGCCCCGGTGCCTGTACCGAGATCGAGAATGCTGCAGGCCTCCGCAGGTAAACGCGCCAGCGCCTGCTCAACCAGACACTCGGTGTCCGGACGCGGGATCAGCGTTGCCGCCGAAACGTACAGCGGTAACGACCAGAACTCGCGCTCGCCGACAAGGTGCGCCACCGGCTCGCCGGTTTTACGGCGGGCAAGCAGCGCGGCGAGCTGTGCTTCCTGTTCCGCGGTCAGTTCAGTTTCGCCGAAGGCCAGCAGGTACGTGCGGGCTTTACCCGTCACATGCTCAAGCAAAATTTCGGCATCGCGTTTAGGGCTTTCACTTTCGGAAAGCTCACCGGCAGCCTCACGTAACCAGCGCTGAAAATCCATTATTCCTGCTCGGACAGTGCCGCCAGCTGGTCGGCCTGGTATTCCTGCACGATAGGCTCAATCAGCATGTCCAGCTTGCCTTCCATCACCTCGTCCAGACGGTACAGCGTCAGGTTGATGCGGTGGTCGGTTACGCGCCCCTGCGGGAAGTTGTAGGTGCGGTTTCGGTCGCTGCGATCGCCGCTGCCCAGCAGGTTACGACGCGTGGATGCTTCCGCCTGCTGGCGTTTAGCCATTTCGGCCGCGTGGATACGCGCGCCCAGCACCGACAACGCTTTGGCTTTGTTTTTATGCTGGGAACGCTCGTCCTGACATTCGACAACTATACCGGTTGGCAGGTGGGTAATACGAATGGCGGAATCGGTGGTGTTAACGTGCTGACCGCCCGCGCCAGAGGAGCGGAAAGTATCAATACGCAGGTCCGCCGGATTGATGTCCGGCAGTTCCGCTTCCGGCAGCTCCGGCATCACCGCCACCGTACAGGCGGAGGTGTGAATGCGGCCCTGAGATTCAGTGGCCGGTACGCGCTGCACGCGGTGACCGCCGGATTCAAACTTGAGACGTCCATACACGCCGTCGCCGCTGATCTTGGCGATAACCTCTTTATAGCCACCGTGTTCGCCTTCGTTGGCGCTCATGATCTCCACGCGCCAGCGACGCGACTCGGCGTAGCGGCTGTACATGCGGAACAGATCCCCGGCAAACAGCGCCGCTTCGTCACCGCCGGTACCGGCGCGAACTTCCACAAAGGCGTTACGCTCATCGTCCGGATCTTTCGGCAGCAGAAGCACCTGAAGCTGCTGCTCCATCTCTTCAGAACGCGCTTTCGCATCCTGCAGCTCTTCCTGCGCCATCTCGCGCATTTCAGGATCGTCGAGCATCATCTGCGCGGTTTCGATATCTTCCTGAACCTGCCGCCAGTCGGTAAAGCATTTAGAAACATCACTTAACTGCGCGTATTCACGTGAAAGCGCGCGAAAACGTTCCTGGTCCGCAATGGTCCCGGCATCCCCGAGCAGCGCCTGTACTTCTTCATGGCGCTCGTGCAGAGCTTCCAGTTTAGCGACGATAGAAGGCTTCATAGGCGTAAGTGCACCTTGTCTTAGAAAATGGGTATAGGGCGCTATTCCAGCCCGAGGCTGTTGCGCAGAATAGTCAGGCGTTCATCATCCCCGTCACGGGCGGCCTGCTGAAGAGATTTGGTTGGTGCATGGATAAGGCGGTTGGTAAGTTTCCACGCCAGATCCTGCATAATTGCGTGCGCGTCACCACCCTGTTCAAGGGCCGCTAACGCTTTGGCAGTCAGGTCGTCACGCACCTGCTCCGCCTGTCCGCGATACTCGCGGATGGTCTCGCTGACGCTTTGCGCGCGCAGCCAGGCCATAAACTCACTGGTTTCCTGCTCAACGATGGTTTCCGCCTGAACCGCCGCCGCTTTACGCTGCGCGAGGTTGTGCGAAATGATGCTTTGCAGGTCATCCACGCTGTAAAGGTAGGCGTTAGGCAGCTTGCCCACTTCCGGCTCTACATCGCGCGGGACGGCGATATCCACCAGCAGCATCGGCTGATTACGACGGGACTTCAGCGCACGCTCCACCATCCCTTTTCCGATAATCGGCAGCGGGCTGGCGGTAGAGCTGATGATAATGTCCGCCTCTTTAAGGCGTTCATCGATGTCGCTCAGGGCAACCACCTCTGCCCCCACTTCATCCGCCAGCACCTGCGCGCGTTCGCGGGTGCGGTTAGCGATGATCATCTTTTTCACTTTATGCTCGCGCAGATGGCGCGCCACAAGTTCGATGGTTTCGCCCGCGCCCACCAGCATCACGGTGACGGTAGAAAGGGATTCAAAGATTTGGCGTGCAAGGGTGCAGGCCGCGAAAGCAACAGAAACCGCACTGGCACCAATGTCGGTTTCGGTTCGCACACGCTTCGCCACAGAGAACGACTTCTGGAACATGCGCTCCAGCTCGCTGGCCTTCAGATGCCCTTTTTGTGAGTCGGCAAACGCTTTTTTCACCTGACCGAGAATTTGCGGCTCGCCCAGCACCAGCGAATCCAGACCGCTGGCCACGCGCATCAGATGGCTGACGGCATCGTTATCCTGATGCCAGTACAGGCTGTTGCGCAGCTCGTCTTCGTTGAGATTGTGGTAGTCGCATAGCCAGCGGATCAGCGCTTCGTGCAGGTTGTCCTGCTCTTCCACGCTTAAATAGAGCTCGGTACGGTTGCACGTCGAGAGCACCACGCCACCCTGCACCATCGGCTGTGCAAGCAGGCTGTCCAGCGCCAGGTCAAGCGTATCCGGCGAAAACGTTACGCGTTCTCGCAGCGAAACCGGGGCTGTTTTGTGGTTGATACCGAGTGCTAATAGGGTCATGTTGAGCGGGAGTAGTACCAGCGTTAATAAGGTTAGCAGAACGCATCATACAGGATGCGCGAGATCAATAAAAGAGACAGCCCCCTTTCGGAGTAATAGGTTACACAGCGCTTTGAGATAATTTGAACGTAGACGGTAGCCCCCTTCGACGCTAGCATTAACAGTCATAACTGCAACGTATCTCAAGGATTTGTCCTCATTATGACCCGACTGATTCGCCTGCTGCCGCTGGCAGCACTGGTTCTGACCGCCTGTACCGTCACCCAACCAAAAGGCCCGGGCAAAAGCCCTGATTCACCGCAGTGGCGTCAGCACCAGCAGGACGTCCGTAATTTGAACCAGTACCAGACCCGCGGCGCTTTCGCTTATCTCTCTGACGAACAAAAGGTTTATGCCCGCTTCTTCTGGCAGCAGACGGGGCAGGACAACTACCGCCTGCTGCTGCTGAACCCGCTGGGCAGCACCGAACTGGAGCTTATCGCGAAACCGGGCGAAGCGCAGATCACCGATAACAAAGGCCAGCACTATACCGCGACCGATGCCGAAGAGATGATTGGCAAGCTGACCGGGATGCCAATCCCGCTCAACAGTCTGCGCCAGTGGATCCTGGGCCTGCCGGGTGACGCCACCGACTACACCCTGGACGACCAGTACCGTCTGAGCCAGGTGAACTACACCCAGAACGGCAAAACCGGGAAAGTGGTGTACAGCGCCTATGACAGTAAGAGTAAACCGTCGCTGCCATCGAATATGGAACTGACTCAGGGAAGCCAGCGCATCAAGCTGAAAATGGACAACTGGATCGTTAAATGATGACCCACTGGCCCTCTCCGGCAAAGCTAAACCTGTTTTTATACATTACCGGCCAGCGCGCTGATGGCTATCACACGCTGCAGACGCTGTTTCAGTTTATTGACTATGGCGACACGATCTCCATTGAACAGCGCCAGGACGGGCAGATTTGCCTCCTGACCCCGGTCGAGGGCGTGGCGCATGAGGAGAACCTGATCGTGCGCGCCGCGCGTCTGCTGATGAAAGCCGCAGCGGAATCGGGCCGTCTACCCGCGGGAAGCGGCGCGGAAATCCGTATCGAGAAGCGGCTGCCGATGGGCGGCGGTCTGGGCGGTGGCTCATCCAACGCTGCAACCGTGCTGGTTGCGCTGAACCATCTCTGGGGCTGCGGGCTGTCGAAGGATGAACTGGCAGCACTGGGCTTGACGCTGGGGGCTGATGTCCCGGTATTTGTGCGCGGTCATGCGGCTTTTGCCGAAGGCGTGGGGGAAATCCTCTCCCCTGTAGAACCGCCGGAAAAATGGTACCTGGTTGCCCATCCTGGCGTAAGCATTCCGACCCCGGTCATCTTTAAAGATCCTGACCTGAAAAGGAATACCCCGGTTCGGTCAATAGAAACGTTATTAAATTGTGAATTCAGCAACGATTGCGAGGATATCGCAAGAAAACGTTTTCGCGAGGTTGATGCGGTGCTTTCCTGGCTGTTAGAATACGCGCCGTCGCGCCTGACTGGTACAGGAGCCTGTGTCTTTGCTGAATTTGACACCGAATCCGCCGCTCGTCAGGTGCTTGAGCAAGCGCCGGTTTGGCTGCATGGTTTTGTAGCACGTGGGATGAACACCTCCCCCCTACAGCAGGCCATTCTGGCGCAGACTGAGTTTCGGTGACAACGTCACCCTGTTCCAGACGTTGCATCGCGCTCTTTAATACACCGCCTGGATAGCCTTTGCCTGGCCCGCACAGTTTACGGCGAACGCTATCCACCACTGGACGCATGCCTGAGGTTCTTCTCGTGCCTGATATGAAGCTTTTTGCTGGTAACGCCACCCCGGAACTAGCACAACGTATTGCCAACCGCCTGTACACTTCCCTCGGCGACGCCGCCGTAGGTCGCTTTAGCGACGGCGAAGTCAGCGTACAAATTAACGAAAATGTACGCGGTGGTGATATTTTCATCATCCAGTCCACCTGTGCTCCAACGAACGACAACCTGATGGAACTGGTTGTTATGGTCGACGCTCTGCGTCGCGCTTCCGCAGGCCGTATCACTGCTGTAATCCCTTACTTCGGCTATGCACGTCAGGACCGTCGCGTCCGTTCCGCGCGTGTGCCAATTACCGCTAAAGTTGTCGCTGACTTCCTGTCAAGCGTCGGCGTTGACCGCGTACTGACCGTTGACCTGCACGCTGAGCAGATCCAGGGCTTCTTCGACGTCCCGGTTGATAACGTATTCGGCAGCCCAATCCTGCTGGAAGACATGCTGCAGCTGAACCTGGATAACCCAATCGTGGTTTCTCCGGACATCGGCGGCGTGGTACGTGCCCGTGCTATCGCTAAGCTGCTGAATGATACCGACATGGCGATCATCGACAAACGTCGTCCGCGCGCTAACGTTTCTCAGGTGATGCACATCATCGGTGACGTGGCTGGCCGCGACTGCGTGCTGGTCGACGACATGATCGATACCGGCGGTACGCTGTGTAAAGCGGCTGAAGCGCTGAAAGAGCGTGGTGCCAAGCGCGTGTTCGCGTACGCCACTCACCCGATCTTCTCCGGTAATGCCGTAAACAACCTGCGCAACTCCGTCATTGACGAAGTTGTAGTATGCGATACCATCCCACTGAGCGACGAGATCAAGGCACTGCCAAACGTGCGTACCCTGACCCTGTCCGGGATGCTGGCCGAAGCGATTCGTCGTATCAGCAACGAAGAATCCATCTCTGCAATGTTCGAACACTAATCGAACACGGCCTAAAAACCCGCTGCGGCGGGTTTTTTTGTCTCCGGGTTTAATTTGTATGATTAATGCCTCCTTCACCTGCCATTCATATGACAGATGATGCGCATACGGATGATAGATAATTGTGAAAAACGTAGCCTCCTCACATGTTCTGCCCTTTCGCGCCCTCATCGACGCCTGCTGGAAAGAGAAGTACACCTCGTCACGCTTTGTCCGTGACCTGATTGCCGGGATCACCGTCGGTATTATTGCCATCCCGCTGGCGATGGCGCTGGCAATTGGCAGCGGCGTTGCGCCGCAGTACGGTCTGTACACCTCGGCCGTTGCCGGGATCGTCATTGCCCTGACGGGCGGCTCGCGCTTCAGCGTCTCCGGCCCAACTGCCGCCTTTGTGGTGATCCTCTACCCCGTTTCGCAACAGTTTGGTCTGGCAGGTCTGCTGGTCGCCACCCTGATGTCCGGCGTCTTTTTGATTCTGTTTGGCCTGGCTCGCTTTGGTCGCCTGATAGAGTACATTCCCCTTTCCGTGACGCTGGGGTTCACCTCGGGGATTGGTATCACCATCGGAACCATGCAGATCAAGGATTTCCTCGGCCTGCAGATGCCCCACGTACCGGAGCACTACCTGCAAAAAGTGGGGGCGCTGTTTATGGCGCTGCCAACTGTGAACCTGGGCGACGCCGCCATCGGGATTGTGACGCTGGGCACGCTGATCGTCTGGCCTCGTCTGGGGGTCCGTCTGCCGGGTCACCTGCCCGCGCTGCTGCTGGGCTGCGCGGTGATGGCCATCGTCAATATGTTCGGTGTTCACGTCGCGACTATCGGCTCGCAGTTCCACTATGTTCTGGCGGACGGTTCACAGGGTAGCGGCATTCCGCGACTGCTACCGCAGCTGGTGCTGCCGTGGGACATGCCCGGCTCCAGCTTTACCCTAAGCTGGGATTCCCTGCGCGCCCTGCTTCCCGCCGCGTTCTCGATGGCGATGCTGGGAGCGATTGAATCCCTGCTCTGCGCCGTCGTTCTGGACGGCATGACCGGCACCAAGCACAAAGCTAACAGCGAACTGGTCGGTCAGGGATTGGGCAACCTCGTCGCGCCGTTCTTTGGCGGTATTACCGCAACGGCAGCTATCGCCCGCTCTGCGGCCAACGTGCGCGCGGGTGCAACGTCACCCGTTTCGGCGGTTATCCACTCCGTGCTGGTGATCCTTGCCCTGCTGATCCTCGCCCCGCTGCTCTCCTGGCTACCGCTGTCCGCCATGGCCGCCCTGCTGCTGATGGTGGCATGGAACATGAGCGAGGCGCATAAGGTCGTGAACCTGCTGCGTCGCGCGCCGAAAGACGACATCATCGTGATGCTGATCTGCATGTCGCTGACCGTGCTGTTCGATATGGTTATCGCCATCAGCGTCGGGATCGTGCTGGCTTCCCTGCTGTTTATGCGCCGTATCGCGCAGATGACGCGCCTTTCCCCGGTTAACGTCGAGGTGCCTGACGACGTGCTGGTGCTGCGCGTGATTGGCCCGCTGTTCTTCGCCGCGGCGGAAGGTCTGTTCAGCGACCTGGAGTCCCGCATCGCGGGCAAACGGGTTGTGGTGCTGAAATGGGATGCCGTACCGGTGCTGGATGCCGGCGGTCTGGATGCCTTCCAGCGCTTTGTGACACGCCTGCCGGAAGGCTGCGAACTGCGGGTAAGTAATCTGGAGTTCCAGCCCCTGCGCACCATGGCGCGTGCGGGTGTCCAGCCTATCCCTGGCCGACTCTCCTTCTATCCTAACCGTGAAGCCGCGCTAGCGGATATGTGAGTTATCTGATGCAGAGAAACGTCTCTGCATCATCGCTCCGATCGCCTGCTGGAGCCATGCAAGCACGGCAGGCGTCATCCAGGTTCCTTTCATCAGGTGCGGCTCCTGCTGCATGGCAGCGCGAAACTTTTGCTGAGTTTCCGGGCTGGTGCCCGCGTAAGACTGGAACAATGCCAGCCAGTTTTCAGCTAGCTTTTGCGCCTCCTCCGAGGCAGGATCGGTATTTTCCCGCTGCGCCTGATGCAGTTTCGCCACCAGCGGCGGCCACTCCATCATGCGGTCAAAATAGTGCTTCCGGGTAAAGGCCATCTCCTCGGCAGAAAGATATTTCTCCCAGATAATCAGCTTCGACTCGGCAAACGCCCGCGTGATGTAATCGGTCATCTCCGGCGTGATGCCGGTCTGCGCCTGCATCTGCGGTTCAACGCTGTGCATCTCGTTCAGCCGGGTGAGAAACTCCGGCTTGCCCGCCGTGTCCTGCTCCAGGCGCTCCATCCAGCGCGTCGCCAGATCCATCGCTCGCGCGTCCGTAGCGGGTATACGGTGTTCCAGCAGCGTGTTGGCCTCTGCAACCAGCCCTGACCAGATTGCCGTCAGCGCATCCTTGTGTACCGCAAACGGCAGCTGCTGTAACTCTTCTTTGCTAAACCAGCGATCGTACATATTCATTAACTCCAGAGTCTGTAGCCAGGATTCCAGATCCGGCGTCGCATCGTCGAGAAGCCCGGCTCGCAGCTCCACCAGCCGGTCGCGCAGCGTATGTATGCTGCGCAACTGTTTATCCAGCAGCGTGATTTGCGCATCGAGTAACTCGGTTAACGACAGCGACTCCTGCTCCAGGAAATCCCTGATTTCAGCAAGTTCCAGCCCCGCTTTTGCCAGCGCCTGGATCATGTGCAGACGCTGGACATCCGCCAGGTTGTAAAGCCGGTAACCTGCCGCGCTTCTGGCAGAAGGCAGCAACAACCCTGTTTGCTCATAGTGGTGCAATGTCCGCACGGTGATCCCGGCACGTTTCGCCAGCTCACCCACCTGAATCAACATAACTGCTCCTTTTTCTTTGCCAGTGGCGCCACTCTGGAGCCTTACGTTACGTGAGGGTCAACCCCTGATGCAAAAAAAAAAACGACTCCCTCGGGAGCCGTTTCGGTGTTCTTAATCGCAGCGCTAGCTGTGCTTATGCTGGTCGCGACGACAGCGTTTGTCGTAGTGGCGCACCCACCAGTATTTATCGCACACTTCCTCATGTCCGCTCATGCGCGCCCCGGCGAGCCACAATACCGCACCGAGGAAGATGCTCAGTATCGCGCCATGAGCGAAGTATTGCGGGAGATCAAGCTGCGGCAACTGGTTCAAAATGGAATAACCCACGCCGCCTACCATCACGAACAGCCCCAACCCCATCAGCACGTTACCGAGTAACGAAGCGTTTTTGCGTTTCATGTGTCACCTCCGGAACTTTGGGTTGTCAGGGGAAAAGCCCCTAATCCTTGTGTGTAAAGTATAGACAACGCCCCTTTTATGAGTTGCGTGAATGATCACAATTACAGATAACTCCCAAACAAAAGTTTACAAATAAGACTTTGAACAGCTTGAAATTCTAATTGTTCAAACAAGTAATTATTCGTGTTTCGCTGCGACGATCGCAGAATTTTGTCAAGCGGCGCGCCAGACAGTAAACTACGCGCCAGATCTGGAACCCATTAGGAATTGAATCGTGACGATTAAACTGATTGTCGGCCTCGCCAACCCGGGCGCAGAATATGCGGCTACCCGCCATAATGCCGGGGCATGGTACGTCGATCTGCTGGCCGAGCGGTTACGTGCGCCCCTGCGTGAAGAACCTAAATTCTTCGGGTATACCTCACGTATCAACCTTGCAGGCGCGGACGTTCGCCTGCTGGTACCCACCACGTTTATGAACCTGAGCGGTAAAGCCGTGGCGGCGATGGCAACGTTTTATCGCATCAATCCGGATGAAATTCTGGTCGCCCACGATGAGCTGGATCTCCCCCCTGGCGTGGCGAAATTCAAGCTTGGCGGCGGCCACGGCGGCCACAACGGTCTTAAAGACATCATCAGCAAGCTGGGCAATAACCCGAATTTCCACCGTTTACGCGTGGGAATCGGCCATCCGGGCGATAAAAACAAAGTTGTCGGTTTCGTGCTCGGTAAGCCCCCGGTTTCCGAGCAGAAACTAATTGACGAAGCGGTAGACGAAGCGGCGCGCTGCACTGAAATCTGGCTGCAAGACGGCTTAACCAAAGCGACAAACCGCTTGCACGCTTTTAAAGCGCAATAATCCGCCCGATACGGCTTTTTTACCGCGCGTCATGCGGGTTACGTGTATAATAGGCGTAGTTATTTACTTTTCATCAATCGGTTATGACTAACGGATTGATTATCAAGATATTAAGGTGATTTAGAAATGGGATTCAAATGCGGTATCGTCGGTCTGCCAAACGTGGGCAAATCCACCCTGTTTAACGCGCTTACCAAAGCGGGTATCGAAGCGGCGAACTTCCCGTTCTGTACCATCGAACCTAACACCGGCGTTGTGCCAATGCCGGACCCGCGTCTGGACCAGCTCGCGGAAATCGTGAAGCCGCAGCGCATTCTGCCAACCACCATGGAATTCGTGGACATCGCGGGCCTGGTAAAAGGCGCATCCAAAGGTGAAGGCCTGGGCAACCAGTTCCTGACCAATATTCGTGAAACCGAAGCGATCGGCCACGTTGTGCGCTGCTTCGAGAACGACAACATCATCCACGTAAACAACAAAGTGGATCCGGCTGACGACATCGACGTTATCAACACCGAGCTGGCGCTCTCTGACCTCGACACCTGCGAACGCGCGATTCACCGCGTGCAGAAGAAAGCCAAAGGCGGCGACAAGGACGCGAAAGCGGAACTGGCTGCGCTGGAAAAATGTCTGCCACAGCTGGAAAACGCCGGCATGCTGCGCGCGCTGAAAAACCTGACTGACGAAGACAAGGCGGCAATCAAATACCTGAGCTTCCTGACCCTGAAGCCAACCATGTACATCGCCAACGTTAACGAAGGCGGTTTCGAGAACAACCCGTACCTCGACAAAGTGCGTGAAATCGCCGCGGCGGAAGGTTCTGTGGTTGTTGCCGTGTGCGCTGCCGTTGAATCCGACATCGCCGAACTGGACGATGCCGACCGTGAAGAGTTCATGGCCGAGCTGGGTCTGGAAGAGCCGGGCCTGAACCGCGTGATCCGCGCAGGCTATGAGCTGCTGAACCTGCAGACCTACTTCACCGCTGGCGTGAAGGAAGTGCGTGCCTGGACCATCCCTGTGGGTGCGACTGCGCCTCAGGCGGCCGGTAAAATCCATACCGACTTCGAGAAAGGCTTTATTCGTGCGCAGACTATCGCGTTTGAAGACTTCATCACCTACAAGGGTGAGCAAGGCGCGAAAGAAGCAGGCAAGATGCGTGCAGAAGGGAAAGATTACATCGTTAAAGATGGCGATGTGATGAACTTCTTGTTTAACGTTTGAGTTGTTTTGAATGAAAAAATCCACGCTTTGGCGTGGATTTTTTTCATAAATTACCGATTTTACACCTTCTTGCGCAGATAGAACTCAAGGTATTTTTTAGGTCTATCCTGAAACGCACGCTCTTTGCCGTAGTTATAAGCATCGTTGAAATATTTATACGCTTCATCGAATTGATTCAACTCGTAACAGACCATGCCGAGGTCGATTGATGGTGCGGTGTCTATATCCGATTCACGTGTGCGCAAAGTCGTCTCTCCCCATTTCTTCGCCTCATCGTAATCCTCAAGATCAAAGTAAGCGCTGTACATGCACGCAGCGATCCAGTTAGCAAATTCCGATTCAAACTTTGGCTCAGGAAGAGCTTGCCAGGCTTTTTGGTATTGCTCTAAAGCTTCGGCGTATTTTTGGTTGTCGTGAAACTCGTTTCCTTTTTCTACAAGAGATGTAACTCTTTTTTCATCGAATTTATAGCATACGTTTTTCATATATTTATTCATTATCATTCGAAAAGAGACCTCCTTGCCTATATAAAAGGGATATAAGCAATAAATGTCTTCAGAAGCATGGAGGTCTCTAAAAGAGTAAGTTTTTATTGTTAACTAACCAAAAAAGAAATATTTAAAAGCTTCTGCCTCAACATCCTTAAGCTTGCTTTTTAGCATTAAATCGATATCTTCCAGAAAGTCCTCTCTGAAATTAAAATCATCATCTGTAGCATCACCATCATATTTACTTTGTTCTATCTCAATGGCAGAACAAAAAGCATCCAAAAAGTCGGCTAACGAATTGGAAATAATGAAATTTCTTTTTTGAATACTACCATAAACAGGAGATGTAATATTTTGGGTATCACAAAAAAGAACATCTCCATTTCTTTCAGCAAAGATTATATATTCATCGCGCCAGGTCGTGTCATTTTGAACTCGCCAGCCTGATAACATTTCATTAAGCTCTTGGGGCTCAACAATCTGTATAAAGAAAGTACCATCAAATGTTGGGTGGTCATTTAAAATCAAATGGCTATAAAAAAAACGAATTTCGCCATTTAAATTCACTGGAAAAGAAGTTTCATTTTCATCGTCTGTATAGTCTATCTCTCCCATATTTAAATCATTCATTTTGAATTTGCTAACAAAGTCTTGGACTGCATTTTTTATGTTCATCTTTCCCCCTATAATTGCTTACATCGTTGTCTGGATTTTAGTGTTCTTTCTCTATCAATTAAGCGCCCGCGCGTCGAGTTTTTAGTATTCCCTCTATGTCCTTGATCACCATGGACATGCTCATTGAACTTGTCGGGATGGTTATGATTTTTCAAGAAAACAATATTCCTCGGATCACCTTGCCATTTAGAACCAAGTGTACCATTGCCTTCTACCGAGTTGATATGATGCCCAGTATAACCTGCCCGTGACATCACGGAGGTAAGACTCTTGTTCGGAGTCTTCAATATTAAATCTCTCTCTTGCGCTGTCCAATTCCTGGTGCCAGCCCCACCATCCTGCAATAAGGCTTTTTCTTGTACCCATGCCCTAGAGATAGCAGAGCTTCTAGCTCCGTTTTGAGCAGAAAGAGAATCGTGTGGGCGGTAGCGAATCAGATCTTCAGGAGTTAACCCCCACGGATCCACCCATCCCAGCGCATTCGGCGCATACTGGTAAAGGTTTATCCCCCCCGCCAGCCCTATCGGGTCCTGCTGCGTAAACCGCCCGCAGTCCGGGTCGTAATACCGGAACAGATTGTAGTGCAGCCCTGTCTCACGGTCCAGGTATTGCCCCTGCATGCGCAGGTTCTGAGAATATCCTGATACCTGCGACTCGCTTTCCCGCAGCAGCTTGCCCCAGGCGCTGTTGACCCCTTCCCAGCGCACCTGCCCTTCGATATCCGTCATCCGCTCCGGCGTGCCGTTGGGCTGGCAGTGGAACCAGAAAATCTCCGGAGCATCAACGCCGTCAATACGCGCCAGCGGGTCGTAGCTGTCCTGGTCGCTGTAGACGTAGGTGAGCGGCACATCTCCGTGCACCTCCTGCAGCAGGCGGAACCCTTCCCAGACAAACCGGGTAGTGACCGGCTTGCCGGTTGGCTGTCCGCCCAGCATCTGGCATCGCGTTTTACTGATGCGTCGCCCGAGCGGATCGTAGCGGAAGCTGACCTGCGTCTGCGGTTTGTTGCGATCCCGCGGCTGGCTGATGACCTCCGTCAGGCGGTGTTCACCGTCGTAGCGGTAGTGCCAGCGGGTCTGGCCGTTATCCTTCTCTATGGTGCGGCCGTGGATGTCATAGCGCCAGCGAATGCCGTTCAGCTGCGTCAGGCGGTTGTGCGTGACCTTCTCAGCAGCCCCTTCGAGCGGGTTACCGGCAGCATCCCAGCGCCACTGCTCCTGGCCAGGCAGCGTGCCGTCCTGAACGAGCAGGCGCCCGGCGCTGTCGTACTGCCAGCGGTACCAGCTGAAGGGGTTATCGTCCCGCTCTTCACGCACCAGGTTATTGCGGTAGTCGTAATCCCAGCGGCGGGACCAGCGGCGCGGCGACGGACGCTGGGCATTGCCGGTAAAGACGTCCCGGCGATGCAGTCGGCCAAGACGATCGTATTCGCTGCGGGTGGTCAGCAGCCCCTGGGTGCGGCTGGTCTCCCGGTGGAGTTCGTCGCGGGTAAAGTCGGAGACCGACAGCTTATCGAGCGCAATGCTGAGCAGATGCCCGCTGCCGTAGTAGAACTGCTTCAGCTCGCGGCCATCGGGCAGCGTGACGGAGGTGCGGTTGCCCAGCGCGTCATACTCCCACGCCAGCTCGCCGTGCTCGCCCGCTTCGCGCGTCACGCGACCGAGCGCGTCATACTCAAAGGCAAGCTCCTGCTCTGCCTCGGTGGTCCACACGTCGGCTGCAAGTGCAGGATGCAGCCCAATCCGGCTTAATAGCCCGGACGGCGTGTAGTGATAGCGGGTCTGGCCTTCCGGCGTGGTGCGGGCGACCAGCTGGCCGCTCGCGCTCCAGGCGAAGGCGTGGGTGATGGCCTCCGGATGACCGGCGGCAAAGGTGCGCGCAATCGTGCGCCCGCAGGCATCATAGCGATACTGCGAGGCCACGCCATCGAGCCCCACCTCTTCCAGCAGCAGCGAATCTGGCCCCCAGCGGAACTGATACGCTTCGCCGTTCTCGTTTTCCAGGGCAATCAGACGCCCGCGGCTGTCCCAGCGGCGTCGCACTTCTTCACCCTGCGTATTACGGGTGGCGGTTAAGCGCCCCGCCTCGTCGTATCTGAACTCACTTTTTTTCCCGTCGGCGCCCGCATGCTTCACCGGCAGACCGCGTTCGTTCCATTTGAGCGATTCCGTCCAGCCTTCCGGGCGATCGAGCTGCACCGGACGCCCTGCGGCGTCGTAGCGGTAGCGCGTCTCTTCCCCGTCGGCGCCAGTCTCAGCCTCCAGCCAGCCCAGCGGGTGATAGCGATAGCGGGTAATACGCCCGGAACAGTCGGTCGAACGTACGATCTGCCCGGCCTCGTTGTACTCCTGGTAACGGCTGTTGCCAGCGGCATCGACCTCTTCCACGACCTGGCCAAACTCGTCCCGGCGCAGCTGCGTCGTCTGCCCCATCGGGTCTACCACGCGCTTGAGCCCGTGATGTTCGTCGTACCAGAACCGGGTGGCGCTGCCGTCGGCTTCAATAATGGCCGCAGGAAGCGCGCGGTGCTCCAGCCAGGTGGTGGTGCGGGTGTTGCCGTCGGCATCGGTCTCCTGCACCCGGTTGCCCATCTCGTCGTAGACGAAGGTGACGGCGTTGCCGAGCGGATCGATGCGACGCGTGAGAAGCTCGTTTTCGTCCCACTCGTAGCGCCAGTTTTCACCGCGCTCGTCAACGTAGCGAACGATTAGATTTTGCGCGTTCCAGTAGTGACGGCGCGTCTGACCGTCGTAGTGCTCGACGGTCGTCAGCCCGGCGGCTAAATCGTAGCTAAAGCGGCACCCGTCGCCGGTGCTGGTACGGTTTTCCACCACGCGCCAGTGGTCGAATTTTTGCCACCGGTATTCGCTCTCCAGACCGCCCGGCATCCGGTGCCAGACCATCAGGCCGTGGTCGTTGTAGCGGTATTCACGCGTCACCACGCCTGAGGCATCCGTCGCGCTCGCCAGCTGGCCGCGCGCGTCGTAGCCCCACTGCATCAGCGGCCAGGTCTGGTTGCCGTCGAAATGGCTGGCTGCGGTCACGCGCTGCGGGAAACGTTCATCGTCATAGCGCAGGGTGACGTCGATTGCCCGCGGCTCGTCATGAATACCAGTCAGCCTGCCGTGCTCGTCCCACTCCGTCAGCAGCGCGTTGCCGTATTCGTCGCTGAGGGAGGCCAGACGCAGGATGGAGGGGTTCGCCCGGGTTGGTTTATACAGACGCCACACCGCGCCGTCATCGTCAGCAATCGCCACGTCGCCGCTCTCGTTGCGGCGGATAATAATGCCTTCGCTGATGCTGTAAAATGCCCGGTCGACCGGCGGCAGCTCGAAGCTCAGCTCGCGCCCGGTTTCGTCGAACCAGGTCGCGTTGTCTTCTTCTAGCGCCAGGTAGCTGTCAAAAGTGGTTGCCCAGCCCAGACCAAACAGCCCTTCGCGGGTGGTCAGGCTGTTGTAGCTGCGCTGCCAGCGAAGCGGGAAGCGCCCCGGCAGCGAGAAGTCGAGTTCGTCGTCGTCATTCAGCACCTTCACGCCGGTAGCGGCGTGAACCGGGTGCGAGGAGCCGAACACGGCGTTGACCGCCATATCGGCCAGCATCCCGCCGCCGGCCGCCGCAAGCGCGCAGGGCATATTTTTCAGGATCTTGCCCGGACGCCCGCGCAGCAGGGAGAGCGCAATCATCCCCAGCGCCAGACCCGGCGTTTTACCGCTTTTGATATCGCGAACCGTGAGCGTGTCCCCGCCGATGATTACGTTCGGGGAAACATCGTCGGACACAGTACCTTCGCAGGTGGTGCGATCTTTCGCACGCACCGCGGGCTGCCCGTTGATGAAGACGCTTTTAGAGCCTTCCGCCAGATACTGCGGCCCGGAGTGCTTTTCGCACGCCACCTTGTCTTCTTCCAGCGGCGAAGTTCCGGCAGCGGCAGAGGCCACGCTCGGCTGCCACATTTCGCTGCCAAACTGTCCGGCGGCAGAAAGCAGCATGCCCGCGTAATCGGCAAAGCTGCCCGGCGACTGCGGCTCAGGTGAAGGAGTATCTGCGGGCGTCAGCGTGCCTGCCGCGCGTGCGGCGGGGATTGCGTTGGTGAGAACGTTACTGGAACCGGTCGTGATTGTACCCGCAGGCGACGGCGGGAAAAGCGCATTGCCTAACCCCTCAGCGGCGTTGCTGATATCGTCGGTGATCCCCGCGACGTTCGCCAGCACGCCGCCAATGATGCCGCTTAACAGACAGCTGGATCCAATTGCTGCCACGCCTGCAGCTGCTGCCCCCGCCCCCAGCAATGGCGCCGCTACGGTTGCTGCTGCGCCTACCGCCGCGCCGATCACCGCATAGGCGGCACCTTCCGCCACAATGCTGGTGATGTCAGCAAAAATGCTGGAGTGAATAATCTCGTCGCCCTTACGGGCCGCGTTGTTATCGCTCATGCCTTACACATTCCGGTTGTCGTTTAGCGTCAGACTCTGCTTAAGCGCGCTCCAGCGCACCTCGTCCTCTTCGATAAAGGCTCTGAGTGCCGAGAGGGTAAAAATCATCAATACCGGTTTGCCCGGCGTCTGCACGGCCAGCTGTTTTTGCCACAGGCGCTGCCCGTTACGGTCAAACGTGGTCTCAACTTCCAGCCCGTTAATGTTGCCGTCAGGCCCGGCCTTTACGTTCCTAAATTCGCTCTGGGCGATCTCACCCATCTGAGGACGCAGTACATCCCACTGGCGGTGGAACTCTTGTTCATAGTCGCTGCCATCGGGGATCACGCCGCGGCTGACCACCACGGACAGCCCGCTTTCGTCATCGCGAATAATGTTCATGCTGTTATCCTGCCAGGCAGCAGGAAAAAGGGAAAACGAACCTTCCTGGAGGGTGTATTTCATAAGTGAACTCGGGATGATTGATATTGAGAGAAACAAGAAGGCCAATCCATGCTGGCCTTTTGGCTGGCTGTATAGTTATTTAAGCCACTGGCCTGACTGCTCGACTAAAATATGGTTGCCTTTGCTGACAACCAGATTCACGGGGGCGTACGTCACGGTATAAGCGACCTCGCCATTCTTGTACGTTGAGCCGATTATTTTACCTGCGGAGTCGCGTAACGTTTTTCCCTTTAAGGAGACCGTACTGTTATCGCTTTTTCGCACGCCGAGATAGACCATCTCGTCACATTCGCTCTCAAAATGACCGCACCTGTTTATCAGAGAAATAGCGAACTTTTCGGTATCCAGTTTTCTGGTTTCAGCGTGATGAACCGAAGCGGCTTTACGTAACGTATAGCGCTGTGGAGCATAATCATTTCCTTTTTGAGGAGGCGTTACCAGACGCCATTCCATTACACTCCCCTTTATTTCCAGAACAGCTCGTCCGTCTGTGCCGCCAAACGATGAGTTAAACGCTACGCTGGCACGATTGCCAGCGACCGTACCGCTAAGATTTCGCTCATCATTTTCCGGGCAATCAATGCGGTTGCCTCTCCGGGATATATAGCAATAGGACCCGGTGATACGGTTGCCTGATTCAGCTAACCGCAGGGTTAACGTCGAGTCGTCGCCAGCTCCGCCTGCCCAAACCCCGTCAAACGCAGGTCTCGACTGGCTGTTCGCTGCAAACTGCATCGTATGGAACCTGGCGGCCCATTGCTGAATATCGGCATGAATAACCGGGCTATTATCAGAGGATTGGTAATGGATTACGTCCGACTCCGGAACCACCCAGGCCGCAAAGATTTTGCCGTCAGGATTGATAACCAGCGCTGACGCGTTCTCCAGATAAAGATCTTTTAGCCAGCCCTCAACAAACAATCCTCCACCTGTGGTGGTATGCGGTTCGCCGAAGACGTCAAAGTTATCAATAAAGGTCTGGTAATGATTTCCCAGCAGCGTCCTGAGATTGTCTGTCACTTCACTGTCGTTAAGGATGCGACCTACCGTATCGAGCTTATTATATTGCGATAATTCAAGTGCCGATGACGTTTCAACGACGCCTGTCAATAAAGCCGTGAACAATGCGACTGCCAGATATTTTTTGGTCATAAATTATTCTTGAGAATCATTGTTGTAATTCATCGTTATTTTTATAACGTTGCCGCCTTTTATCTCAAAAGAGAGCAATTCTTTATCCAATTCGTAGGTAATCCACTGCTCCCCGGCATCATTTTCGACCTGACCGGTACCGTATGCGCTGTTCAGTTCCTTTCTCGTTGAACCCACATGGACACCGCGCGGCGTTGAGAATTCTTCGGCAGTCAGCGTAATCTGCGACACGATATAATTATCAACGCTTCGTTCAGCTTTATCCCACCAGAGATTGGAAGTGAATATCTCTACTCCAGCGTTTTGATGCTGAAAGAATTTATATTGGACTCCATCAAAAGGAACCTCACCGGTAAAACTGCCTTCCACCGGCACGCCAATTTTACGGGCAATATCAGGCGTCCATCTGTCGCCCAAGGCGACAGGCAGGTCTTTGATCTGTACTGAAAAATCCTGTTTAGTCAGAATGGATGGCTTACCTTGAGCGAAAACCACATTGCTGCCAGGACAGCTAAACATCAGGACCGAACAAAGAAATATTGGCGTATGTTTTTTCACGTTAATCGTCATTTATTAAATGTGTATGGCCATTATCACCCTGAAGAAACCGTCAGGACATGAGTGCAGTATTTCTTAGTCGGCGCTAATGACGACTGAACCCAGACAGTGAGGATTTTTCACGGTGAAGCTGAAGCTCACTTTTTGTCCATTCATATCTTTTCGGGCTGTATAGCTGGTCACTTCGTTCTCCGAACGACCGCGCGGATAATCAGTTAACCTCAACTGCGGATAGCGCTTTTTAACGGTATCAAGCGTTATGCATTGACCTGAGGAGGGTGAAAAATTCAGTAAAGGCGCCATGCCGTCGTTATCTTTGCTTAAACGTAACTCAATTGCGGTTATGTTCGTTCCATCCGCCAGTTTGATATCGTCGGCATTGTAGAAATTGATATATTCATTTTGCCTGGTCATCTTAAACGATAACGGCGCGTTACTAAGGGTTGTAACGGATAACGTCTTAAGCGATGCACTCATCCCGGAAATAAACATCCAAAGATCCTTTTTCTGTGCACCTCCTCCAGCCATTCCCGTCGTTAGTAACGCGATAAGCACCGCACCTGCTTTACTCATCTTTGGCCGTAAATTTCGCCTGCACCGCCGCATCAATATCCCCTTTATGCCCCGATCCCGGTGCCGTGGTGCCCGGTTTTGTACCAGAGGTATTCAGATGCAGCTTACCGCCAGTGGTGATATACCCATCCCCTTCCACGAAGAAGTTAAATTCTTTACCGATCAGGTTAATCTTGCCGTTAGCATTCAGCTCAATGGCACTCTCACCGGAGACCAGCCGCAGCTTCGTCCCGGAAGCAATGACGTACTGCTCCACCGCCGCATCCAGCTTGCCTTTCCCCGTCAGGATCTCGGTGCCACCTTTCACGGCCTGAGTCTGATTCGCTTCCACGCGATGCAGTTCATTTTTCTTCACGTAATGGCTGCGCTCGCCGCCGACGCTGTGCGTTTCATCATTTTTAACGCTGGTGTCCATGTTACGCTCGGCCTGGATCCACACCTGCTCTGCACCCGCTTTATCCTCAAAGCGCAGGGCGTTGGCGTTGTCCACGGAACCGTCTTTCGTGCGGCTCATAAAACCCATCTGCGTCGCCGCGGCAGGCAGCGCCCACGGCGGCATGCTCGCGTCGTTGTACACGCGACCGGTAATAATCGGCCGGTCCGGATCGCCGTTGATAAAGTCCACCACCACCTCGTCGCCGACGCGCGGGATCTGCACCCCGCCGTAGCCCTGGCCCGCCCACGCGCTCGACACGCGCACCCAGCAGGAGCTGGTGTCATCGCCCTTCGCCAGGCGGTCCCAGTGGAACTTCACCTTCACGCGGCCGTATTTGTCCGTCCAGATACTCTCGCCCTTTGGCCCCACCACTTTCGCCGTCTGCGGGCCGTAGGTGCGCGGCCACGCCGTGCTCTGCGCCGGACGGTAGGCCACCGACGCAGGAATGACCGTGAAATCGGTCCGGTGAATGGTCTCCCCCTCGCCGCTGGCGTAGCGGTTCTCTTCAAAGTGATAGCCCGCCGCTGTGACCAGATACTCACCGTTGTCGCTGAAGAACGGCGCGTTGGTTAAGGTGAAGGTGTGCCCGGGCGCAATCCCCGCCGCCGTGGCGGTGGCCTGAATCTGCTGATGCTCCACCTGCCAGCGCTCCTGACGGATACGGGCATAAAACTCCCCGTGCCCCTTGTCCACAAAGCGACCCGGCCAGTCGTACACGTCGATACTGCCCGGCGTCGGCGACGCCGGGTTCTGCTGGGCCTGGAACAGCCACGCGTTCGGCTTGCGGAAGTCATAGTCGTCGAGGCTGTAAATCCCCGGCGTCACGCTGTCCTCCAGCGCCCACTGGCTGATGCCCTCTTCATCCGTGCTGCCGCCTGACGGCGTCTGGTGGTAAGGAATAACCTCATAGCCGCTGAACGGCTGATGCTGCGTGGCGGCATCGGTCAGCACCAGGGTGTGCTTGTCCGCCTCATGGCGGAAGTGATAGGCAATCCCCTCCAGCTCCATCAGGCGGCTGATGAAGTCCAGGCTCGACTCCTGATACTGCACGCAGTAGTCCCACACCCGGTAGCTGCCGGTGAGTTTATCCTCAACGTTGACCTGATGCTCACCCAGCAGGGTTTTGACAATCTGCGGCACCGTCTGCCCCTGGAAGATTCGCAGGTTACGGTCGCGCTTCATTGGCCACAGGTCCGGCTCCACCGTCAGCTGGTACACCGCATAGCGGGTGCCCGTCAGCTCAACGGCGCTGACCGCCACGCGGGTAATCTTGCCGTTAATATAGCGGGACGTCAGCAGATTCTGCGTCGGGATGGTCACCGTGACCGGCTGGCCCAGCAGCTTGCTGCGGTCGATGCGCGCGTCCGTGCCGAGCACGGTCAGCGTGAGCGCGAACGACTCGGACATCGCCTCGCGGCCCGTCAGTTTCCAGAACAGAAGCCCCTCCACCGGGAGCTGAACGGTAATTCGGTTGAGCATAATCTTTATTCCACTATGGACTAATCTCGGTGTTCATTGAGATATTTTTTAAATCGTGCTTATTTAAGCCATAAACCTGAAAACATAAGGACGCTACCCAGGGAAACTACGCTTTTAGCAACGATAAGTAAGCAAGGCGCAACAACGCGTGTTATAGACGATATTGCTTCATAATTTTCAGCATTGTATTTTTTGTGCCCTCCTGTAATCCCGGAAAAGATCGTACAGAGCAGCACAACGGTAACTTTTAGTCCCCATACGCACAGGAAAGACATGGAAAAGATAATCGAATATTGTTTCGCCGTTGCGACGGAGAATAATGACATTGACAGCGCGAGCCATTTCAATGTAAAGCCAATAACAACCGTAACCGCTAGCACCAGAACGAACATCACACCAGCAAGGAACCATTGTTTTTTGTTGAACAAATCCTTTCCATTCCAGATAAGTGCTAGCGTCCAAATCATAAAAATAAAAAAGAAAAACAAATGCATCATAACATCCCGCATTTACTTATTTTCATATCCTGGCATTGCTGGCATCTAACTAACCTCTTTATATCAGCCTGTACTGCCAAACCAGATGCCATAGAGCATCAAGATACAGCCTAACGAGGCGAAACATTTTGCTACCAGGTGTAATTTGGCCCCGTACCGGGCAGACAGAGACGATAGTTTTAAATACATTTCTTTGGTATTATACCGTTTATGAAATCGCATAATACTCTCGAAAATAGCATTCAACATCACAACAAAAAATTTCGACAGTAACATTGCCACCAGGGATGCCGGTAATATTAATGCTATCGCCCGCGCGCTTTCTCTGTCCAGTAACGGGGTTAATTTTGATACGCCAATTAAAATGAGTGTCAATGCAAGCGCACCAACCAACACTGAAATGAATTTAATTCTAAAGTCTCGCCACTCTTTTAGGGTGTAAAGATCTTTCCCGCTCCAGATATAGACTAAAGAGATGAGTATAAAAATTATAAAGCCAGTCCATTTCATTATTTCATCTTTTATTCATGCTTTTTGCCAGAGTAAAAAAACAGTCACTACTTTTCTTCAGATTTATGACACGGATATCCTTCCGTGCCATAGATGATGAACAATTTCTAAGCGATGTATTCAGGAGCTCTATCGAACAATTCACCTGCCATTGTAGCAATCCGTTCGTATTGAACGAGTTTGTTTTTCCACTCCTTCGGAATACCGGAGCACCCATATAATGCCCCAGCTATTTGTCCCGCCGTGGCCGCAACGCTGTCAGCGTCATCGGCAAGATTGGCAGCCAGCAGAATCGCATCCCGGAAATTATCAGTATTCCATACGGACCACATCGCGGCCTCAAGCGTATCGATTACATAACCACTTGAACGAATCTGATCGCGAGTTTTTTGCTTATATTCACCCGCGTTGATAATCATTACACGTGGCTGTAGCGGCATGACGTGCGGAGAAAAAACAAAATCTTTATTGCTACCGTTAATCATATGCACGAGCAAATAACTTAAATACTGTGTGCTATTTATTGCTTCCGCGGCTCCATGCGTTGCTATACTTTGTTTTTTAGCCTCATAAAACGCTTTACTTAATGACTTTCTAAAAAAAATAGAGACAGGTGCTTGCCTGATGATGGAAGCATTACCTGCAGTTTCTGGCGCTGTATTACCGCTCCACCCGGGACCAACAGTTAAATATTGCTCTAAAGCAAACCGTGTTGTATTTCCTATATCAAAACAGACGCCATTTGAACTATTATAACCATGCTGATACCATTCCAGAAGTTTATTCCTGAAGCATATAGTATCAGCATCACCTTTCTCAAGAAGCGTTTCCGCAAGACATAATGCCATGGATGTATCATCCGTCCATTCACCTGCGCGGAGTCGAAATGGCCCACCACCTATCATATCTTTGACATGTGCTTTGTCACGAGGTAAAAATTCGAGCGTCGTACCTACAGCATCTCCAACAGCAAGACCTATAAGCGCACCGACAGCACGGTCTCGCGATTCCGCTAGTGAGATGTTACATGATGGCGTTAAGTCCCATTGTTTTTGTACATCACTATTCGAGGATGATTCTAAGGGTTTATTATCATAAATATACTGCAGCCTCCGCTGGACGGAAGGATTGCTAATCGGTAAGTATTCGCGATATTTATCCACATATTTTATCAGGACATGCAAATTGGCATGTAAATCTATCATCCATCACCTAAAATATAGTTACATTCAATATCGTATCCTAAAACTCATCAGGATATTTCATCTTTAGGTTTTGTTGTTTTATTGTGTAATTGGCGTCAACCTCGTGCGGTAGTCTAACCTTTAACCCTCGACGTATTTGATCCACAATAAACCAGGCATCCGACAACCTTTCAAAAAACAACTCATCAGAATTATCAAACTCCTTCGCTGCAAACATACCGAAAGTCATTTTCCATAACTTTGCTTTATCCTTTTCCTTGCCTTCGATTAAGTCCCGTAAAAATATTAATTGTTGTACAATAGAGTCGTACATTTGTAAAATCGGGGCGTGAGAATCACGATTCGTGACGTCTGCATATCTCTTTTGTGCTAAAGTTAATGCTTTATCAACATAACCAAAGGTTGTCATTACATTCATTGCAGTAGATTCAGTTAAATTAAAATACGACACCTTAGTGCGAGTTGTTTTATCACCTCGCTTCCCCCTATTAATTCTAACTATAAAAAATTATCCTCAGGTGCTCTATCGAATAACTCACCTGCCATTGTGGCGATACGTTCGTGTTGCACGAGTTTATCTTTCCACCCCTGCGGGATACCGGAATAACCATATAATGCTCCCGCTATTTGTCCCGCCGTCGCCGCAACGCTGTCAGCATCATCGGCAAGATTGGCAGCCAGCAGAATCGCATCCCGGAAGTTGTCAGTATTCCATACGGACCACATCGCGGCCTCAAGCGTATCGATAACATAACCACTTGAACGAATCTGATCGCGAGTTTTTTGCTTATACTCACCCGCGCTTATGATCATTACACGCGCGCAGAGTGGGAAAATATGAGGCGAAAAAGCTTCTTCTTTTTGATAACCGTTAATTAAATAGTGCAATACCAATCCGAGAAATTGGCATGCGTTAATTGATTCTACCGCGCCATGCGTTGCTCTACTCTGAGCCTGGGATTCGAAGTAAATCGCACGCAGCGATTTTCGACGAAAGATAGATACCGGGGCTTGACGAATAACCCCAGCATTACCAGCAGTGTGTTTCTCTGTATTGCCATACCAGGAAGGTCCGACACGCATATACTGTCAAGCGCGAATCGCGTCGTATTCCCGATATCGAAGCACCGACCATTACTGCTATTATCTCCGTTAAGATACCATTTCAAGAGATATTTTCTAAGCACATCGGTATGCATTCTTTTTTCTGAAAGATAAGTCTCTGCCAGACATAATGCCATGGACGTATCATCTGTCCATTCACCAGGTTTTAATTGAAAAGGCCCGCCACCAATTATATCCTCTACATGTTCACTGTCTCTTTTCTTAAACTCAAGAGTGGTGCCGACGGCGTCCCCGGCTGCCAAACCGACCAGCGATCCAAGTGCCTTATCACGTGAAACATCTTCAGTTATGGTTAAAGGTAATGTTGCATCCCATGAGTGAGATGAATTCGACGCATCAAGACTAGTGTTTCTTCTTCCATTACGGATATTAATTGGCATGTAGCTACGATAACGATCGGCATAACGATTGATTACCGAGTCTTCACTGTGAAGATCTTCCATTATGCATTCTTTATAAAAGGATTAAACCAGGGAAACTGCGCATGACAGATTATAATCTATCATTCTCTCTTTTTTTCCGTGAAACAGAAGACTTAATTACATTAAAAAATGGAGATAGCAATCAAGTGTATATGATAGTTACAGCAAAAAGTGTTAACGATACCGGACAATCACATTTAAAAATCAAAAAAACTGCCTATCACTTACGATATCTTTTTTGCCTTTTCAGGTACTCTACGTCTTGCTCATGGGGAAGAATAACCTTTAATCCTTGCCCCATCTGCGAGGCTATATAATTAGCATTGGACAAATGCTGAGCAAGTTCGGCATCGGTAGTATCAAACTCTTTAGACGCAAGCACTCCAAGATTCAATGTGTGTAATTTACTTTTATCTTTTTCAGCACCAGTTAGAATAGATTTAATATAATCCAACTGATTTTTCGCCATAACATATAAAGAAAATGTAGGATTTTGTTCTAATCGATTATTAATTGCATCAATAGCATCATTGATATAATCTAGCGCGGTGTAATTTTCTTTATTCATGAGCCACCTTAAATATATCCTTTTCGCTTGAAAGCATCTGTATTGCCCCACCTTTTGTCTGATAGGGTACATCTTTCACTGACCAAGTATCAAGTGCGGGCAAAGAAGTACTACGTAACATTTCAACTTTTTGTTGTGAAACATACGGTTTTGCTACTTTATCAACAACTTGATCAGTGCCATAAATAGTACCTTTTGGATTGATACCCAACTCTGTTGGCTCAACATCTTCTCGAAGAGCATACCAGTTTCCCTGTCGTCCTCCTGGCACTTGGTTTTGATAGAGTGTTTTATTTCTGTTTATTGTTTCAACACTCACTCTATTTGTATAGTCAATGCCATTATCAAAGTCACGAATCTGTTGCGGAGTGAAGCCCTTAGATTCGAGCCAGTTTCTTGCCAGCTCTTTATTTCCTCTGGCTGTAATATCTCTATTGAGATCACCCGTGCGTCCAAATTTTTCATTAAGTTCAGCTCTTCGGGCCGAAATATTTGGCTTAACCGGTTCGAGAACAGGCTTACCAGCCCGCCACGCATCAAACCTTGCCCCTCCCTTCATGCCGGCCCCGCCGCCGATAACAGAGCCGATCAGCATCCCCCATTTCTGACCGTCGCTGCCTTCGCCAAACAGCATTCCACCCGCGTAGCTACCCACAGTGCCACCGCCCATCGCACCGAGGGTACTCAGAAGTGCGATTGCCGGACTGGCCAGCACCGCCATGGCTCCGGCACCAACGGCGAGCATCGTCCAGTTAACCCATTCCGGGATTTCAGGACTTATTTCATCGGTCTGAACCTTGCTTCCACCGATAATAACATTACGCGATCCCTGACTAATCTCGGCGCTGCAAGTCAACTTATCGCCTGTGCGAGAGGCGGGAAAGTTATTGATGTAAACTTTTATCGAACCTTCCGCAACCCGTTGCAGGCTACCGCTGTGCTCATCACACTCTCCGGCTGACAGATGAGCGCGGATAGCCTTTCGGCTGTTGATAAAGACATTGGGTGAACCTTCTTTTAGCGTACCGGTGGTATGGCGTGGAGCCCATGACATACTGCCGAGGAGCTCACCCAACCCACCCGCAGCACATGCCCCAGCCGCAACGGCAGAAACAGCAACCAACGCGGTCCCTCCTGTGACGACAACGGCAGCTGCGCCCAGAATTGCCCCACCAACCAATCCTGCGATCATCCAGCCTTTTGAGGCTGTATGAGCAATCTCATCATCTACGCGAGCGGCCAGACATTCGGACATAACTATTCGGTTGGCTGTGCCATCAGATACCCACGTATCCGATCGGGTGTATTAAGTTGGTCAGAACCAGAGACCTGGCGGCATACGGAAAGCTGTGAAAGCAAGTGATGTGATTTGTCTGAGGAAGTCGTCCAGAGCGCGTAACGAAGGGGTTGGCTGTCCGGAACGGGTGCAATACTGAGTGGTTTACCCCGCTTTTCAAAAAGCAAATACTGCCCCTCTTTCGCCCGCTGAAGCGAAAGGTGTCCATACAGTTCCTGAATGTTTTCAAAGACACTGAGTACCTTACTCTCACTATCAAGCGCAAAAAATGGCCCCTGGCTGTCCGCAGCGAGCATTTCCTGGGTTTCAGTCTGAGCCGGTTTGTGGAACTTAATACTACGGATAATTTCCTGATATTGATTATGATAATAATCGCTAAACTCGCCCGGGCAAGTACCGATATAACACACCATCTTTTGGCCGCCAGGATGGTCACCGAGCAAAATAACGGTCTGCCTCTGGAAAATGATCGCATTATCATTTTTGAACTGATAAAAAAGCTCAACCGCAGGGTGACCATCAACAGAGGTCATCTGAGAGGATTCGAGACGAAAGTCGGGCACCGTAATTTCCAGTTCACGTACCAGCCGTGTTGCCGCATCATGGACTTTATCTTCGTTTTTAGCACTCGCACGAGAAACAACAAAAGTAAACTCGCTGGCTCCATTATCACTCAGAGTAAATAAATTCATGGTTCTGTCTTTAAACACATCAGGTAAGGCGAGGGATGCTTCCTGAAGAATATATTCAGCCATTCGGGTTACTCTTATTTATTGCCATTAATAACAAAAAAACTATCCACTTCCTGCTGGATTTCACCCTGAAGGGATGCGCCAGGCGGATCGATGACATTTTGTCCATCATCAGGGTTCAAATGTAATTCGCCGGAAAGCGTATTAATTTGCGCGTTCTGTTTCGCAGTAAAGTTAAAATTATTACCAATGATATGGACGCTGCCGTCTTTTGATAGCTCGATGGCGCTTTCACCACATTCCAGTCTCAGCGTATTTCCTGCGGAAAGTATAAAATTATTAACGACTTTATCGTTTCGACTGTTCCCCGTCAGGCATACCACATCGCCTTTAATTCCTGATTTCTGGTTTTTCGCTACCCGTAAGGTTTCATCTTCACCAACAAACTGGGTACGATTTTTTTCAGTAGAATGAGACTCGTCGTTTTTGACGTTAATATCCAGATTCCGCTCGGCCTGGATCCACACCTGCTCTGCACCCGCTTTATCCTCAAAGCGCAGGGCGTTGGCGTTGTCCACGGAACCGTCTTTCGTGCGGCTCATAAAGCCCATCTGCGTCGCCGCAGCCGGCAGCGCCCACGGCGGCATGCTCGCGTCGTTGTACACGCGACCGGTAATAATCGGACGGTCCGGATCGCCGTTGATAAAGTCCACCACCACCTCGTCGCCGACGCGCGGGATCTGCACTCCGCCGTAGCCCTGGCCTGCCCACGCGCTCGACACGCGCACCCAGCAGGAGCTGGTGTCATCGCCCTTCGCCAGGCGGTCCCAGTGGAACTTCACCTTCACGCGGCCGTATTTGTCCGTCCAGATACTCTCGCCGTTCGGGCCCACCACCTTCGCGGTCTGCGGGCCGTAGGTGCGCGGCCACGCCGTGGTCTGCGCCGGACGGTAGACCACCGCCGACGGGATGACCGTGAAATCGGTACGGTGAATGGTCTCCCCCTCGCCGCTGGCGTAGCGGTTCTCTTCGAGGTGATAGCCCGCCGCCGTGACCAGATACTCACCGTTGTCGCTGAAGAACGGCGCGTTGGTTAACGTGAAGGTGTGGCCCGGCGCAATCCCCGCCGCCGTGGCGGTGGCCTGAATCTGCTGGTGCTCCACCTGCCAGCGCTCCTGACGAATGCGGGCATAGAACTCCCCGTGCCCTTTGTCCACAAAGCGCCCCGGCCAGTCGTACACGTCGATGCTGCCCGGCGTCGGCGACGCCGGGTTCTGCTGGGCCTGGAACAGCCACGCGTTCGGCTTGCGGAAGTCATAGTCGTCGAGGCTGTAAATCCCCGGCGTCACGCTGTCCTCCAGCGCCCACTGGCTGATGCCCTCTTCATCCGTGCTGCCGCCTGACGGCGTCTGGTGGTAAGGAATAACCTCATAGCCGCTGAACGGCTGATGCTGCGTGGCGGCATCAGTCAGCACCAGGGTGTGCTTGTCCGCCTCATGGCGGAAGTGATAGGCAATCCCCTCCAGCTCCATCAGACGGCTGATGAAGTCCAGGCTCGACTCCTGATACTGCACGCAGTAGTCCCACACCCGGTAGCTGCCGGTGAGTTTATCCTCAACGTTGACCTGATGCTCACCCAGCAGGGTTTTCACAATCTGCGGCACCGTCTGGCCCTGGAAGATACGCAGGTTACGGTCGCGCTTCATCGGCCACAGGTCCGGCTCCACCGTCAGCTGGTACACCGCATAGCGGGTGCCCGTCAGCTCAACGGCGCTGACCGCCACCCGGGTAATCTTGCCGTTAACATAGCGGGACGTCAGCAGGTTCTGCGTCGGGATGGTCACCGTGACCGGCTGGCCCAGCAGCTTGCTGCGGTCAATGCGCGCGTCCGTGCCGAGCACGGTCAGCGTGAGCGCAAACGACTCGGACATCGCCTCGCGGCCCGTCAGTTTCCAGAACAGAAGCCCCTCCACCGGGAGCTGAACGGTAATTCGGTTGAGCATAATCTTTATTCCATATTGCTTATGCGATTCAGAAAAGAGGTTCGCATCTATGCATGAGCGTCATTTATATATCAAAGTGAATGAGTTTTTTCTCTTTTGCCCATTACGTAAATGAGAGAATATATCTTCAGAAACTCCGATATAACAAACAACCCTAAATTCACCCACACATTTGAAATACCAAACACACTTATCAGAAGTGGGAAAAGAGAAACCGAACATCTGAATGAAATGAGACGAAAGACTTCCTGAATAAGGGCAAACTTAATCGCAACATTTTTTCTCTTAAAAAACATCCAGGCCGAAGCAAAAAGAGAAAGCAACAAAAGCAAATCAAATATAAAAAAGAGGGTTACGATAAAGCTGTAACCGCCTCCTGAAATGACATCTGAGTTCCCTGTGAACGCGATGATATCTGAAATGAAGGGGATCCTGTCCTGGCGAAGTGAATTTATAGCGTAAAGCAAGATAGCCAGTACATCCATACATCCCCAGAAATACCATAATTTACTTTTTAAATTCATAATCCTCTTCTCTGACTCTAGGTATCCATTGCCATGATTTACCACTTACTGCCCAGGCATCATCGCTCTCAAGGTATTTCTGATAAATGGATCGTTGTTCTCCGAAGCGTCTAATTACAGATTTTTCAGATATCAACGCGCGTGATACTCCGTCCAGGTCTGCGGGTAGTGCTGTCCAGCGCTGGATTTTATCGCGCGACGTATTCATGTAATCTTTACCGTCCGATCCAAACACCCGTCCCTCGTCCCCCATGCTCGTCAGGCGATTAATCGCCATGATCACAACATTTTTTGTGCCATGATAATCATCTTCCACAGTTTTCCAGTAACCCGGTCCGTAGTAAGCGGTCGATGGAATAAATGAATCACGCGTTGGGGCTGGTTTTCCAAATAGAGCGACATTGTTTCGGTAACGTTCGAGGATGTAACTCACGAAAGCTGAGCTGTACATCTTCTCATCTACACAAAACAACTCTCCTGACTCAGAGATGAAAAAGGGATATATGGCTTTTGTCCGTTGACGGTGGTCTGTTAAAACTACTTCTCCTGAGTCAATTAACCGTTCAATTTTACTAAGATTTTGTGCGTAGAGAGGATCAAACACGGCATTAGGATTAAATTCGAAGCGACGTCGCAACGTTAAACCATCAATGCTGTGAAATGGATTTAAAGCACCGCGCACCACAACAAATTCACGTCCTACGTCGCTCCGCGCATAAACAGGAGAGACAATCTTATCGAATTCCTTTGGATGAAGCCTTTGGCTTCGAAGATCGTACGCTTCTATAGCATCTCCTGTTTATATTTCTACGGATTCACCAGCCAGGTACCCGGCCTGGTGATATCCAGCGTCTGCCCACGCGTTCTTCCGTTGCCCTGCAGTTCAATCTTCACCTCACCGGCCGGCAGCTTGAGCGATGCATAGCCGTTGGTCGCCGGACGCAGCGCTTTTGGCTCGCCGTTCACTTTCAGCGTTTCGCCGTCGAGGATGCGGATATAGACCAACGCAACAGGGCTCTCGACAGGCGGTGGCGTCTGCTGTGCCGTCGCCTGCTCGCTCACCTTCGCCGTTTCCGGCTTCACGTCCGGCGTGTTCGCGGCGGTTTCGGTTGGACGCGTCTCGGCCGGTCCCTGTGCAGCCTGCTCAGGCGCATCGTTACCGCCGCTGAACAGCATCGCCCCGGCGACAACGCCCACCAGCACGCCTGCGGCAACCAAGCCCGGGATCTTGTAGCGGCGCCAGTCGAGTAGCGAAGCCGGTTGTTCCTCCTCCACCGGTACCAGCATCGTGCCGGGCTTTTTCGCCGTCAGCACGTCGTTGATACCGGCGACCGGCATCTCTATCAGCGCGGCGAACTCGTCGATTGACTGCGGACGGTCTTCCATGTGCAGCGCAAGCGCGCGGTCGATGGCCTGCAGCAGCGGAATGGAATAGCCCTGCGGCATGATTTCCACCAGCGGTTTGCAGGTATCCTGAATAGAGCGCACCACGCTGACCGGCGGCGGAGAACCCACAATCAGCGTACGCAGCACCGCGCCGAGGGCGTAAATGTCCGTCCACGGGCCCTGCTCGCTTTCGTTGTCGTCGGTGTACTGCTCAATCGGGGCAAAGCCCGGGCGCAGCATGGTTTCCGTTTCGTCGGAGAGATTACCGATGGTGCGGCGCGCGGAGCCGAAATCAAGCAGCACCGGCAGGCCGTTATCCTGGATCTGAATGTTATCCAGAGAGATGTCGCGGTGCAGGTAGCCTTCGTTGTGGATAGTCTTGATCGCGCCAAACAGCATCGGCAGCGTGCGGCGGATCCAGGCTTCGTTAATCAGCTCCGGCTTTTGTTCGCGCAGGCGCGAAAGCGTGGTGCCGCTGTAAAACAGCGTCCCCATGTAGGCCGTGTCGTTTTGCACCCAGAAGCGCAGGACGTGCAGCAGGTTCGGGTGGTTAAAGCGCGCCAGCAGACGGGCTTCCTGAATGAAGCTGTTCAGGCCTGCGGAAAACGCTTTGCCAAAACGCTCGCTGCGCAGCACCAGGGTCATGTCGTCGCCGCGCACGGCGAGCGAGGAAGGCATAAATTCTTTGATAGCGATAGTGCGTTCGAGCTGGTGATCCCACGCGCGATAGACGATGCCAAAACCCCCGCCGCCGATCACCTCTTTGATTTCAAACTCGTTGAAGCGGTACCCGACCGGGAGCGCGTTTGGGACAGTCCGATTGTTATCATTATCCGTCATCTTTTACAGTTCTCTTGATGATTATTACGCGGCAAACTGACAGTGAAACTCGCCCTGCTCGCAGGTGACGTGCAGACGTCGGTACTGCTCGTCGCTGCGGCTGGCGGTAAGTAAGATCTGGCTCATCTGAGGCAGCAGGGTGTTGGTCAGAATAGCGTCCACCATGCGTCCCCCGGACTCCACCTCGGTACAGCGCTGAACAATCTGTTCCACCACGCTGTCGTCAAACTCAGAAATAATGCTGTGATTCTCTTCCAGACGACGCTGAATGCGCTTGAGCTGCAGGCGAACAATCTGCCCCAGCATCTCGTCGCTGAGCGGGTAGTACGGCACCACCAGCAGGCGGCCCAGCAGCGCCGGTGGGAAGACCTCCAGCAGCGGCTGGCGCAGCGCGCCGCTTAACGCCTCAGGCTCCGGCATCAGGTCCGGATCGGCGCACATGGCGCTAATGAGGTCGGTGCCGACGTTGGAGGTCAGAATAATGATGGTGTTACGGAAATCAATGTGGCGTCCCTCGCCGTCTTCCATCCAACCTTTATCAAACACCTGGAAGAAGATCTCGTGGACGTCCGGGTGCGCTTTTTCAATTTCGTCCAGCAGCACCACGCTGTACGGGCGGCGGCGCACGGCCTCGGTCAACACGCCGCCTTCACCATACCCTACGTACCCCGGAGGCGCACCCTTTAAGGTGGAAACGGTGTGCGCTTCCTGGAACTCACTCATGTTGATGGTGATGACGTTCTGCTCGCCGCCGTACAGGGATTCGGCGAGCGCCAGCGCGGTTTCGGTTTTACCGACGCCGGACGGTCCGCAGAGCATAAAGACGCCCACCGGTTTGTTGGGATCGTCCAGCTTAGCCCGCGAGGTTTTCACGCGGCGGGCAATCAGATCCAGACCGTGACGCTGGCCGATAACGCGCTGGTTGAGCGTGTCGGCGAGGTTTAGCACCGCGTCGATCTCGTTTTTCACCATCCGGCCCAGCGGGATCCCGGTCCAGTCGGAGACCACCGCGGCGACCACGTTTTCATCTACAGCCGCAAACAGCAGCGGTTCATCGCCCTGAAGGGCGTTCAGCGCCTGCTGCTGCTCCGCCAGCTGGCTGCGCAGATCGGCGCTATCTTCATCACCCGCCGCGAACAGCGCCGCGCGCAGGCGAATAATTTCCTGCACCAGGCTGCGTTCTTCTTCCCAGCGCAGGGCCAGGGCTTCGCGTTTTGTTTCATACGCGCCGCGTTCTGCGCGTAACGTCGTCACGCGCTCGGCGTCACCGGCCCCCACGCGCGCTTCGCGTTCAGCAATCTCAATTTCCACGTCCAGCGCGGCAAGGTGGCGCAGGCAGTCTTCGAGCTGCGCAGGGGGTGCGCTCTGGCTGACCGCGACGCGGGCGCAGGCGGTGTCGAGCAGCGCAACGGCTTTGTCCGGCAGCTGACGCGCCGGAATGTAGCGATGCGACAGCTTCACCGCCGCGCTGACCGCCTCGTCGAGCAGCAGGACCTGATGGTGCGTCTCCAGCGGCGACACGGTGCTGCGCAGCATAAGAATAGCTTTCGCTTCATCCGGCTCGTGCACCTGCACCGTCTGGAAACGACGGGTCAGCGCCGGGTCTTTCTCAATGTACTTTTTATATTCTGCCCAGGTAGTTGCGCCGATGGTGCGCAGCTGGCCGCGAGCCAGGGCTGGCTTCAGCAGGTTCGCCGCATCGCCGGTCCCCTGCTGGCCGCCTGCGCCAATCAGGGTGTGTATCTCATCGATAAACAGAATAATCGGCGTGGCGCTGGACTGGACTTCGTTAATGAGCGCCTGCAGACGGGCTTCAAACTCGCCTTTCATGCCTGCGCCGGCCTGCAGCATGCCGATATCCAGCAGCCACAGCTGAATATTTTGCAGCGGCTCCGGGACGTCGCCGTCGGCGATGCGCAGCGCCAGTCCTTCAACGACGGCGGTTTTGCCGACCCCGGCTTCCCCGGTCAGCAGCGGGTTGTTTTGACGGCGACGCATCAGGATATCCACCATCTGGCGGATCTCCTCGTCGCGCCCGACAACCGGGTCAATCTTCCCTTCGCGGGCGCGGGCGGTCAGGTCCTGACCGTACTGGGCCAGCGTCCCCTGTGCAGCCGGTACCGCACCCGCCGGTGCGTCGACGGCGGCAGCGGCCTGCTGAGTCTCTTTGCTGTTGGCGCAGATAGCGTCGAACTGCTCAATCAGCACCTCGACGTTAAGGCGGGTAAACTGCGCCGAAATGCTTTTCAGCACGTTGGCCAGGTTCCAGGTTTTCAGCATGCCGATCAGCAAATGGCCGCCGCGAATACGGCTGACGCCAAACTTCAGCGAGCCGAAGACCCAGGCGCGCTCCACGGCGCTGTCGATATGCTCGGAAAGATCGGAAACTGAACTGGCGCCACGCGGAAGGACATCCAGCGCGGCCACGATATCGCGCGTCAGCTGCTGTTCGTCGAGGGCAAAGTGGCGGATGACCTGCTGCAGATCGCCATCCTGCTGCTGCATCAGCTGATGCAGCCAGTGCACCAGCTCCACGTACGGGTTGCCGCGCAGCTTGCAGAACGCAGTCGCGCTTTCCAGAGAGGTAAATAACAGCGTATCCAGTTTGCCGAAAAGCACGGCACGGCTAATTTCTGACATGTTAGTTTCCATTAACAATGATTCGGTATACGGAAGGATTACCGCTCTGCGCGATACACCAGATCGCCACGCGGGACAGGCTGCGGCTGAAGGCCCAGCCAGGTGTTATAACCTAATCGCCCATGACTGCCGAGCGTGGTGCCCTGCACCGCGTCTTCACGCAGGATCACCCGCGTTTCCCATTCAAACTCCACCCCGGCGTACTGACGCACCCAGTCGCGCAGCTCGGTCACCCACGCTTCACCCGGCAAAAAGCGGTTGTATTCCTCCGCGCTCAGCGGGCCAATCTCGATGCGAAACTTGTGCTGCACGTCGCGGACGGCGACGCCGAGAAAGGCCGATTCCCCCATGCGCGGCGTGCGGCGTCCTGCGCCAAGCTGCGCCTGCTCGCGCGTGGAGAGCGGCATCCACTGCGGCACGTTGCTGACCAGTTTGACCGGCGCTTTAAAATAGCTGCGCAGGATCTTCTCCAGCCCCTCCGGATCCCGCCCGTGACGGGTCAGGTGCCCGGCGTGGGTAAAGCGCGCGTGCGAGCTCAGGCTGCCTTTGTTCATCTGCCCCGGCTGGCCCATGCCAATCAGCGACGCCAGATAGCCCTCAAAGCGCTTGTTATCGGCGCGGTCCAGCGAGACGGTGGGCTGCGCATCCGCCCAGGCGCGGTAAAACAGCAGCGCAAGACGGTGATGGAACAGATCGGCAAACGCGCTGAGGCTGGTGTCCTGATGATGATAAATACGCTCGCGGGCGTACTCGGTCATATGGACCGGGAGCGGGCCGTTCGGGCCAAACAGGCCGAAGCTGAGGATAGACACCTCGTGCAGCCCGCTCTCTTCCCGCTGACGTACGTGGGCCAGCGTCGACGGCGCAAAGCTCATCGACGGCTGTTGGCCGATGCGCAGCGGTTCAAATTTCGGCAGCGGCGCGCGTCCCAGCGGGTAGCGCTCGCCGCCCTGGGCATCAATGCGCCTTAACAGCTGAAACAGATCGTAGCGCCAGGGCGTCTCACGGACGCCGTGCCAGAACGCGTCCGGCAGCCTGGTCAGGCGATGCACGCGCAGCGGTGCAGTGGCAGCGTCACTCATATCAGCGCCCTTTTACCCATGCGCGGCGCCCAGTAGCCAATCTCGCCGCGCTGCTGACTTTTCAGGGTGAACTCGGTGAAGCTGTTGATAGAGACCAGACGGGCAAAGAGGCGCTCCATCACGCTGCCAAAGAGCCACGGGCTGGCGCCGGAAAAGGCTCGCTCATCCACCGTCAGCGTAATGCCGATCCCGCGGGCGAACACGACCGGACCGGGTTCAGGCACGCGGCGGTGAACCGGCTCCAGCACGCAGTGGCGCACCCCCTCCACCTGACGCGCAACGGGCGTTTCGGCCAGGTTGGCATAAAGCCCTAACAGCTGGCGCAGCGCGGCCGCTCCCTCTTCGTTTTCGCTGTCCATCAGGCTGAGGTAGTTCATCTGCAGCTGGCTGATAAGCCGCCAGGTGCTGAACCCTTCCGCCAGCGCCGGACGCGGCGGCGTCGGCCCTTTACGCAGGGTGAGGGATTTCACCGGCATGGAATCGGCCACAATGAACTGCCCGAGTTCCTGCTGCAGCATCAGCGGCAGGTCGCGGCTGGTGCAGAGCACCTCGGCAGAGATATAGCGCAGGTTATCCTGCCAGGGGGCATGCTGTTCATCCACCAGCGAAACAAACACCTCCGAGCCGATATAGCCGGTACGGGTGCCGTAGCGCAGGGCGTGCTCGGACAGCACGCGCTGCTCGCGTCGCAGCGAAAAATAGGCCCCGTAGTTGCCCGCATCGCCGCTCCAGGTGCTCCAGAACGGACGAAACGTCTGATCATCACGCTGACCGTCCGCGCTGCCATAAATTTTTTTGACCGCGTAAATTTCATAATCCAGCGGACGAATGTTATCGACCACCAGATGGTATTCATGCTGGCCTTCATTCAGCTTCTGACGCGCCGCGACCTTTGGAAACAGGTTGATGACCGGCGTACAGTGCAGCGCCAGATGGCTGGCATCGACCACGCGCTCCAGCTGTTCATCTGACTTATCCAGCAGAATGAAGATGTCGAAGGCTTTTTCGCCTTCACAGCGCTGGATCAGCGTGCTCAGACCGCTCAGGCTGATGAAGCGGAAGCGGGCCGGAAACGCAAAGTACTCCTGCAGCAGGCGATAGCCGTCAAAGTTGCGCAGATCGTCCGGCAGCAGCGCCTGGTCAGGCTCAAAGCCCTCCTGGCGAAGCGCATCTGACGCCAGCAGCTGTCGCTGCGGCTGCGGGCTGACCGTCTGACAGACGATCCCGGCGTGGTGCTCCATCACCAGCTCCAGCAGCTTCAGCGCTTCAATATCCGGACCGCCGAGGAAAAATTCCAGGCGGTCGAAATCCAGGTGCCCGAGGTTTTGCGGGCCGTCGCAGGCAATGCGGATCCGCAGGGCGCTGCCGATCCCCCGCTGGCTCAGTCCCAGCTGCGCCAGCGGCAGATCGGCGGGGACGCCGCCCAGTTCAACCTTATCGATTTTCAGCGGCAGCAGGTTGACCTCGTGCGCCGTGGTATAGCTGCAGGTCACGCCGGTTTTTTTCAGCGCCAGGCTGTCCATCATGGTGCCACGCGGGACAATAAAGCCTTTGCTCAGGTCGCCCCGGCTGCTGTCGGGCTCAATCTCCGCAATCGCCATCGACGGCGTGGGCGCGAGATAGTTAGGCGCGATCATCTCCAGCAGACGCTGGGAGAAGCGCGGAAACTCCGCGTCCATTTTCATCTGCACGCGGGAAGTCAGGAAGGCGAAGCCCTCCATCAGACGTTCGGTATACGGGTCCGCCACTTCGATGCCGCGCATGCCCAGCCGTCCGGCGACTTTAGGGTAGCGTTCGGCAAACTCGGCCCCCATTTCGCGCAGGTAGGCCAGCTCGCGGTTGTAATATTCGAGCAGTTTACTTTCCATGATTACCCCGCATCTTTCAGTTCAAAATGGCCGTTTTCCAGATCGACATCGGTACGAAACAGAAACTCCAGCGGGTACGGCACGCACCATAAACGCCCTTTGATCTCAATGGAGAGCACGTTGTGCAGATCCAGCGAGGAGGTATCCGACACGCAGCGAACCTGCAGCCCCTGCGGCAAAATGCGCGGCTCAAAATTAATGATGGCCTCGGTGAGCTTGCGCTGAATATCGTGCCATTCGATGTCCGACATTCTTTTCCCGGCCAGCGGCGCGACGCCGAAGTTGACCACCGAGCGGTTCACGTGCGGCAAGGCGCTCAAATCGCCGGAGGCATCGTGGTTGATAGTGTTAAACAGCCACTGCAGATCGCGCAGGACGTTGCGGCGCAGGGCGGCGTGGGTGATCAGATTGCTGTTGGCCGACTCGCGCTTTTTTTCCGGGTCGTCATCGGTGAGGCGATCGAGCAGCGAGGGCTGCATTTTGTCGCGCGCCCCCACCTTCTCCTGCTTGCTGCGGGCTTGCCAACCGCTGCGCAGCAGATCGCCTTCGCCAGCGGGATTACTCATCGGCTCCATCCGTCGCAAACGTCACGAGGCTCAAGGACAGCAGCGGGCTTTCGCTTTGCTCGCTCAGCCAGGCTTTCTGGCCCCTGCCTTCGTAAAGGGTACCGTCTTCGTCGAGCGCCTGCCATTCGGTGGTGCGGCCTAATTTGACCGCATCAGCGGCATCGGCAGCAAAAGGATAACGCGCCGGGATCTGACACACCTGCTCCGTACCGTCGGTCAGGCGCACAAGCGCGTGACGCCAGACCAGATCGGTGACGCTGGCAGGCGCCTGGAAACGGATCTCCGCGATAGCGTTAAACGGCAGCCAGAAATAGCGGCCGTTCACTATGGTTTCGCAGACCGGGCCGAGACGGGCATCGCCGTCCATCAGCCAGTCAAAAGCCTGCGTCTCCTCGTTTTCGAGGGTGATGTGACCCGCAGTGGCCTGCGCCTGTTCAAGGGCTTCAAGACGCAGCGCATGCGCGCGCTCGCCATCCTCGCTCAGCGCCGCGGCAAGGGTAGTCAGCCACGGCCACTGGGTTTCAGGCATGGCCGGACGCGCCTGTCCCGCCATTACCTGCGCGCGCTGCAGCTCGCCCTGAATGGACTGCTCCAGCAGCGTGACGGTAGGTTTCGCCTGAGGCTTCAGCGCCAGCCAGCTTTTCAGCTGGGTAAGAGCCCGCGTCCAGTTGCCGCTGAGGGTTAAAAACTGCACAAACGCAGCGCGAAGGTCGGCATCCGCCGGACGGGCTTTGATTTCAGCTTCCAGACGCGCCAGCGCATCGTTGAGCGACTCGCCCGCCAGGTGTTGATAAAGCGTATTCATAGCCATTCCTTAATTCGCCGCGCGCCATGCGCCGACGGCCGGATCGCGCAGCTGAGGACGCAGGGTGTCAATCAGAACGATATTCAGCGGAGTACCCGGTGCGACCCAGGCGCTCCACGTTTTTTTCACCGCCGCGATACGCGCCTGCAGTTTTGCGTCATCGCTGGCGATTTCACGGGAAATCTCCACCGCTACGGTGCCGTTGCTCTTCCAGCTGTTCAGGCTGTTATCGTAAGGCAGGATCATCCAGCTCTGGTCGCTGTTTGGGGTGCTGAATACCATGCGCTCTTTGTTGACGGAGGTGATCAGCGCGTTTTCCGGGTCGGCGCTTTGATTTAGTCCGGTCACCGGGAAACCGTGGATGTACGTCACCGCCATCTCTTTCTGTCCGCCGTTGCGGGACTGCGAAACTACGGTGTGTCCGCTCAGCCAGCTGCCGTTGCCGCAGCGGGTGGTGTCAGAATCCGGAATAAAGAGCGCCGGAGCAGAGGCGCCCCCTTCCCAGAAGGTGCGCAGGTGGCAGCCGTCCTGAAGCGTAAACTCCTGCCACGGCGTACGGTCGGCGGGAACGGTGCGGGAAGCCACATTTTGATCTGGCGGCATTAACGTGCCGCTGGCTGTGGCAGCGGTGACGGTTGCGGCAGGCGTGGCCTGCTCCTGTTTCACCACCAGCGCCCAGTCCTGCGCTTTGCCTGCGGTGCCCTGCGCCAGCGTGGTACCTGCCGGATCGTTGAGCGTCCAGCTGAGTTTATTCACTTTGCTGCACTGGTGCTCCAGCAGTGAGCCAAGACGCGGTACAAAGTTCTCCAGCACGGAGACGTCTTTCTTGCCGTTCGCCACAATGCGCAGCGCCACCTCAGGCTTACACCAGCTTTGCGGCGTGTTGTCTTTAATGTTGTCGATCCAGATATCCAGCTTCTGTGCAGGAGACTGCACGATGCGGAAATTCTCAGCCTGCGCGGTGGAGGTGACCGCCAGAAGTGCCAAACCCGATAGCCAAAGTTTCATATCGTTCCTTGTGTGTCTAATCAGTTCCGCAGGGAAGAAATTGTGCTGCGTCAGAGAGGGTGTGCAGCAAAGTGGTGTCCTGAGGGTTGCCCATCCATACCGCCAGGGCAGTATAGTTATCCTGAGCATTCCCTTCCTGTTCACCATTCTTTTGAATGATTTGGTTCATTAAGGTCAGCCACTCCTGCGGCGTATTGACCATATGCAGCGACTGCTTCATTTGCTCTTCACTGACGCCGTGCCAGAACCCGTCGGTGCAGAGTAAGAATGCATCGCCGTCTTCAACCTGCACCACGTCGCTGTAGCTCGCTTCTGGACCGCCGTTTTCAATCCCCAGCGCAAGATAGAGCAGGTTGCTGTTCAGGTTGTCGGTCTGGTGTCCGGCATCTTTCATCTGCTGCACCAGGCTGTGGTCGGTGGTCACATGCCACAGCCATCCCCGGCGGAACAGGTACAGACGGCTGTCTCCGGCATGCGCCCAGTAGGCCAGGCCGTAATCACGGTCAATGAAAAGACTGACCAGCGTCGTGCCCATCCGGCGATAGTCCTGAACGGCCTGCTGCTCGCTGAGGATGGTGCGGTTCGCCGTCTGCACGTAGTCGCGGATGTGCTGCGCATTAAGATGTTTGTCGCCATCGAAGCGGGAGATAATGCTGTTGCGTGCCAGCTCTGCAGCTACCTCACCGCCCGGCAGGCCCGCGATGCCGTCGCAGACGACAAAGCAGGCTGAACGTTCCCCTATGGTTTCTCCCGTCTGATCCTGGTTGCTGGCGCGCGTCCCCTGGCGGGAGAGAGAAGCCGTTGCGATATTCATTTGTCTTCCGATCCGCTCTGTGAGTCTTTGTACTGATTCACCTCCATGTCATACGCATGAAGGAAGGCCTCGCCGAAAAGGGTGTGGAAGTCGTCCTCAATCTCGCCCGCCGTCTCGCCATAGCTGCGAACAAAATAGTCCCACAGGGCGGCTTTGCGGCTGCCCGGCAGCGCCAGACGCGAGGTCATGCCGTTCTGCTTCGCCTGCTCTTCCAGCTGCTCCGGGTTAAAGGACTGCAGCATTGCCGCGATGATGGCGCGGATACCGGAGATCATGCCCAGCTGGTGCGCCTGCAGATCGATCAGCGCATCGCGCACGGATTTGGTCGGCGGCATAAAGCCCGGCATCGGGGTGCCGAACATCTGGATCAGCACGGTTTTGCCGGTCGGCAACAGCTTGAACGGGTTGTTGGCATCGTCCAGCACCATGGTCATATCGGCTTTTACGCCGCGCTTGAGGATGGAGCGCGAGGAGAGCAGCGCCACCGTTCCCTGAGAGAACATACCGAGGATTTGCCCGAGCTGACGCATATTTTCACGGTCAAACTGCGGAACGGGCTGCATTTCGCTCAGGCCCATGCCTTCCAGCAGCGCCTCCAGAAGCTCGCCCTGCAGCACTTCGCCCTTCTCACCGCTGTTTGCCGTGGCGGCTGGGGCGGCGGCGTTATTGACCGGGTCGATGCGCAGACGGCCCTTAGGGGCCTGGGCGCTGCTGCGGGCAACGGCCTGCGGCGTAGGCATGGTGAAGCCTGCGTAATCCGGTCGCGCGGGCTCTTCTTCAGCGCGCGGTTCTTCCTGCGGCTCAGGGGCGAACAGCGGAGAATCGGCCAGCACGTCCTCTTCCTGCTCAGGCTCCGGCACTGGCGCAGGCTTTTCGGCGACTATGTCATCCGGATGGGTTAACGGCGCGCCGCCCATCAGCCCGAGCGGGTCGTCATTACGCGCGGCTGGCGCGCTGGCCTTGCCGCCAAACAGGGCCAGCGGATCGAGCTCATCAGTCGCCTCGTCTTCTGGCTTAGCGGGGCTATTCTCGCCCGGCGGCACCAGCGTTGACGGGGTGACGTCGTCAAAAATACTCTCTTTCTTGAACAACGCTTCGTCGCTGAACAGCGTGTCCGGGTCAACGTTCTTACGCTCAAGTTTTGGATCGCTGTCGTTGAACATCGCCAGCGGATCTTCAGCGTTACGCTCCGGGGCCGCTGGCTGGGAGAATGGATCGTGCGATGCAGCTGGCTGCGGTTTTGTACGGTTGCTGGAGATGCTGTCGGAGATGGAGAACTCCTGCATCAGGCTATCCCATATTTCCGTTGGCACGGCGGTCGGCTCGGCCTTCCCGCGCGGTGCGGTGCTCGCCGGCTTCGGGTGCGGAGCGGGCGCGGACGCGGCTGCCGGACGCGCCTGCTGATGCATGCTGGCCGCCATGCGGCTCACGGGCTGCGTATCGTGGATCAGTTCGGTCACTTCGATACGGTAGTCATCAATACCGAGAATGTCGCCATCCTGCAGCTCAACCTGACGCCCTCGCTCCAGCGGAATGTCATTTAATACCACGCGGGTGACGCTGCCACGGTTGGTCACGCGGCATTCGCCCTGGGCGTCAACGTGAACAATGGCCTGCAGACGAGAGATGGTGCGGTCATTGTCCGGCAACACCAGATTGTTATCCGTACCGCGCCCAATGGTGCCGCCCGGGGCGTAAAAATCACAGCTGCTTTGCGGCGGCTGATGACCGGGTTTTGTAGAAATAATCGTGAATCGCATGGCGTATTCCTGCTGGTATGATTAGCGCTCAAACGCTGCCGCTCTCGGGGCGAGAACGGCGGCGTTTGGGGTTAACACATTCTATTCAGTCTGCGTAAGCTTAAACTGGCCTGAAGGACCTTCCTGTAAGGTGAAACGGGCAGCATAGCGAACAGAATCGTTTTTCCCTGACACTTTCAGAGCAACATCATATTCTCCGGCTTGCCACGCAATCCCCTTCCACTGGTGACACTGTTGGGTCGTTAACGTCACTTCAGGGCTAAACGTTGACGGCGGCGATACCGCTTTCCACTCATTTCCCGCGCGTTTCATTATGGTGGGCGAATGGCTGGTGACAGGCGCGTCTAACCCGGAGTTAGCGGGAATAGCAAAGCAGGGTTCGTTGTTCTTTAGCGTAACCGAAAGCGACTGATATTGTGCAGGATGAGATACACAGGCACTCACCGTTAATGCGATTGCTACAACACTGAGTAACTGTTTCATAACCATACCCGCCGGTCTTTAGGATTTTGAATAAACAACGATAATACCTGCAGGTATTTATCCTTCAGGTCGGGGCCGATTATTCCCTCAAACCCAGCAATGTTTCGGAAATCACCCAGGCCGTAATTTATAAGATAATAAAAATCAGAAATGATAGAAGCCTGCTGCTCCATACCAAAGTCCGATAGTTTTTTATCGGGGGGCAGAGAATAATTATAACTTGCTGCCCAACTGAATGCGCCTCGGGTTCGAACATTCATTCCAATCTGATGCTGCAATACATGCACCATTTCGTGAATAAACCAGTGTTTATATCGCGGAACCTCTATTGAGAAGTCATCCCGATAATGCGGCTCGCGAAAATAGAGCTCACCATTGGGGGTCATCGCGACATCTGTCGACTGCATATTAAACGGCAAATAGCTTTTATTATGGACTTTAACTTCTGAATACTTTATTGCGTCACCAAAAACCGAGCGCGCCAGTGCTATTTCGCCAATGGTGAGAGGACGGGCGCCTCCTTCCTGCAAACTTGCCATGCTATCTTCCTTCCCGGTTGATAATGACCGGGGAAACTCCCCGGCCACATACGCAATTACGCTTCTTTGTTTTCTTTGATGTTCCAGCCAGCGCTGCTTTCAGCACCCTTACCACCAGAAGTGGTCTGCTCCCAGTACTGCTGTTTCACTTTCGCAGCCTGGAACGCATAGGTCACACCAACGGTATCGCCGTTGTCTGCACCGGTGTACTGAACAGAGGTGACCAGCACATCTTCCAGCGTGATGCGGGAGTATTCCACCTGCTGGCCGCCGGCTTTACAGACGGACAGTTCAACTTTGGTCAGGTGTTTACCGCTGGCGCAGTGTTTCAGGATAGCGGTGGTGGATTTGTCGATCAGCGCGTTAACGTGCAGGTCGTTAAAGTTAACTTTACCGGCACCGCCGCCACCGCCAACGCTCATATTACCTGGCTGGGAAGCACCCCAGGAGAAGGAGGTAATATCAGTCCAGCCGGTGTGGTTAGAATCTTTAGATTCGCCCGTAACACCCTCGACCTTCAGAAACATATCAATAGCCATAATATCTACTCTTCGTGGATGAACAATATTGCTTTCGAAAAAGCACTTATATGGCAAACAGGAAAGCATGGGGCTGAATAAAACCGTCCATATTTTACCTCTGCCTCATATCAAATGACCCGTGTCATTTGACAGTCTTACATTCCCCCTGAATGAACGGAAAGAATGTGAAGTCTTTTACTACTCTGGGTTATCCTGGATCCAGCTACGATCAGGATCGCCAATGATGACTTGCGGAACCAGTTTGTTCAGTTCGTCGCTATGATAAAGACGTAGACAGTTTAAGGTTACACCTTTGACATCGGGTTTTCGCTCTGAATGAAAACCATTAATTTGATTTTTATATTTTTCGATGAGGGCATTCACTTTATCCGTGCCATTTTCAGCATCAAAAGGTATCCACTCAATAAATGCGCTCGCACTTCGGGCCGCATCAGCAGAAAACTGACTGCCTTTATCTGCCACCTGAGCAAGACAGCGCGACAGAACTAAATCTTTTAAAACCTGCCGGTATGTTTGCTGCTGATAAAAATCAGGATAGTTATTTCCAGCACACACATAAAAAGTCATAAATGCGAGGAAAAAACAGAAATGCTTCACCTTATATCCTTTGCCATAGAACCACAGCGCATCAGTCCGACCAAAATACTAACTTTTATCTTTCCATTTTTCTGCGACAACGTATATCCCTATCGCAAATGCATTAAGTCCAGCACATAAGAATCCATGCATTGCGATTCGCGGAACATCTTCCGGCCAGTCAAAGATAAACAGATAGTAGCCGGATACCGCCATAAACAGCATAAATGAAATTATTAGCAATATATAAACGGTTAAATAGCTGATGAATTTTCGTATTAACGCTTTCACAGTCAAATTCATTAGCTATCTCGTATTCACCGAAATGGTGCCGACCCTCCAGGGCCGGCACTCATCATCACGCGTCTTTCGTCTTCAGCGACGGCAGTTTAGATACCAGACGCAGAGAAACGGTCAGACCTTCCAGCTGGTAGTGTGGACGCAGGAAGAACTTCGCGGCGTAGTAGCCCGGGTTGTCCTCAATCTCCTGCACCTGCACTTCTGCAGCCGCCAGCGGTTTACGGGACTTGGTCTCCTGGGAGGAGTTAGCCGGGTCACCGTCGACGTAGTTCATCACCCAGTCGTTCAGCCAGCGCTCCATCTCTTCGCGCTCGCGGAAGGAGCCGATTTTGTCGCGCACGATGCACTTCAGGTAGTGCGCAAAACGGCAGCAGGCGAACAGGTACGGCAGACGAGAGGCCAGACGCGCGTTGGCGGTGGCATCCGGGTCATGGTACTCGGCCGGTTTCTGCAGCGACTGCGCGCCGATGAAGGCGGCAAAGTCGGAGTTTTTGCGGTGAACCAGCGGCATAAAGCCGTTTTTCGCCAGCTCGGCTTCACGACGATCGCTGATGGCGATCTCGGTCGGGCACTTCATGTCCACGCCGCCGTCATCGCTCGGGAAGGTGTGGCACGGCAGATTTTCCACCGCCCCGCCGGACTCCACGCCGCGAATCGAGGTACACCAGCCGTACTCTTTGAAGGAGCGGTTGATATTGGCGGCCATCGCATACGCGGCGTTCGCCCACGAGTAGCTGTTGTGGTTCGCGCCGTCGGTCTGCTCTTCAAAATCGAAGCTGTCCACCGGGTTGGTGCGAATGCCGTACGGCAGACGCGACAGGAAGCGCGGCATCACCAGCCCCAGATAGCGGGCATCTTCGGATTCACGCAGCGAACGCCAGGCGGCGTATTCGGTGTTCTGGAAGATCTTGGTCAGATCGCGCGGGTTAGCCAGCTCCTGCCAGGACTCCATCTGCATCACGCCCGGTGCGGTACCGGTGATAAACGGACAGTGCGCCGCAGAGCCGATGCGCGCCATTTCCCCCAGCAGCTCAACGTCCTGCGGGCTGTGGTCGAAGTAATAGTCGCCGACGATGCAGCCAAACGGCTCGCCGCCGAACTGACCGTACTCCTGCTCGTAGATTTTTTTGAAGATCGGGCTCTGGTCCCAGCCCACGCCCTTGAAGCGCTTCAGGGTGCGGCCCAGCTCCTGCTTGGAGATGCTCATAAAGCGGATCTTCAGCATCTCGTCAGTTTCAGTGTTGTTCACCAGGTAGCTCAGACCGCGCCAGGCGCTCTCCAGCTTCTGAAACTCTTCGTGGTGAATGATCTGGTTTACCTGCTGCGAAAGCTGCTCGTCGATACCGGCAATCAGGTTCTGAATGGTACGGTAGGTATCGTTCGAGAAGGTGACGGTATTTTCCAGCGCCTGCTGCGCCAGGGTTTTAACCGCGCTTTCTACAGCGGAACGCGCCTGGTCGGTTTTCGGGCGGAACTCTTTGTTCAGCAGCGCGCTGAATTCATCCTGGCTGAACGCCTGACCCGCCTGCTGCTCGTGTTGTTGAGTCTGGTTGCTCATCGATTATTCCTCGCTACCTTTCGCACTTTCGTCATTTTTCGGCAACTGGCTCAGGGATTTGAGCAGCGTCGGATCCTGCAGAATTTTTGCGATCAGCTCTTCCGCACCGTTTTTACCGTCCATATAGGTCAGCAGGTTGGAAAGCTGGGTACGCGCTTCCAGCAGCTTGTTCAGCGGCTCAACCTTGCGGGCCACCGCATCCGGCAGGAAGTCGTCCATGCTGTCGAAGGTCAGGTCTACGTTGAGCTTACCTTCGCCGGTCAGGGTGTTATCCACCTGGAACGCCACGCGCGGCTTAAGCGCCTTCATGCGTTCGTCAAAGTTGTCGATGTCGATTTCGAGGAATTTACGCTCGTCGACGGCCGGCAGGTTTTCAACCGGTTTGCCGACCAGATCGGCCATGACGCCCATCACAAACGGCAGCTGAATCTTACGTTCTGCACCGTAGATCTCTACGTCGTACTCGATCTGCACGCGGGGGGCACGGTTACGTGCGATGAATTTCTGCCCACTGTTACTCATTGCCATGATGTTCTCCATCAAAGATGCGCGGTGAAGGTGAAACGGCAGGCTCCATGCCTGTCGTCATAATGCCTGGACGCGTTATTCGCGGCGCCCAAAGATGTTTTCAAGTTGGTTAACGCCGTCTGGCGCCAGGTCGCGAATAATGTCCATAAAGTTGAGTTCTGACAGCCGCTGCACCCGTTCAATCATCAGCGGTGCGGGGTGGCTCGGTTCGTACTGCGCAAAATACTGTTTTGCTTTTTCCAGCATCAGCTGCGCGTCGGCGCGGCTGGTGACCTGCACGCTGCGCCAGTCGGTGACCGGCTGAGCGGGCTGCGCTGCCGACGACGGCTGCTCTGCCTGTGGTTCTGCATGCGCCTCACGGTTCGGCAGCAGCTTGCTGATGTCGGTTACCTGACACGCGCTTGCTACCAGTCCGACGGTTTTAAGCAGCTGCTCCATCTCGGGCACGCCGCTTTCACCGAGATGCCCGGTGAGCAGCTCGCGAATCGCCAGCAGACGTTCGTTAATGACGATAACCGCGGCGGTTCCCGGCTGATCGCCGCGGGCCAGCTCGTCAATCAGCCGTGGACGCCCGCCGGGATAGTCCGGGCATTCGGTTTTACTGCCGTCCAGCAGGGCCTGAGCATCCCGGAGCGAAATTTCATCGCCGTTTGAACGCAGCAGCGAGGCGTTACGCACGGCGATGGTGAGGTCGGACTTATCGCTCAGCCCTGCCAGGGCGTTAATGCGGTAGAAGGGGTCGGTTTCGCCATACTCTTCCAGCAGCGGATAGAGCGTCTCCCAGTAACGGGCGATCGCCTCCTGCACCAGCAGCAATCCGTCCGCGTAGCCCGCCAGCCCGCGACGGCGGGTCCAGGCATGGGTTAACGCCAGCAGGACGCGAAGATCTTTGGTGCGGGTCAGCAGGCTGATGGCGTATTTTTCCACCGTGTTCCAGTCAGCTGGTTCTGCCGGAATAATGGTGTCGCCAAACTGCTGTTCCGCTTTCCCAAGACTTGCCTGATTCATGCTCTGGAATTCGGCGTCGTACTCCAGGTTTTCGCCACAGGGTTTTTCGGGACTTATTGGCGCGAGAAATTCTTCGATATTCATGAGATCCCTGCTTATTCAAACATAGGCGGATAGAGACCGTGACGGCCCGGACGAGCGCCCCCTGCCGGGTCGAACAGCAGGGTGAAAAGCTACCCGGTAAAGTTACCGCTGTGCACGTGGGTGTACAGCGGGTAGCCGTCGCAGCGGTTGGTCCACCAGTAGCTGGTCTGACGCAGAGGATCAAAACATTCAGCCGCCTGAGGCCAGCCCAGCGTGCTCTGGCCGTCCTCGTCATAGCCAATCACATCAAGTATGTCGGAACGCTTTTGCGGCTCGACCGGCTGCGGCGCCGGAATGGTCATCAGCATTTCGTCGAGCTGCGAGGCGGAAAAACTGTTGCGCACCGCGTGCAGCCCCAGGCGCCCAATCTGCTGATACCAGCTTTCGGCCTGGCTGAGCAGGCTGGTCGACCATTCGGACGGCGCGAAGCTCAGCTGAAGGCAAACAGGATACTGTCGGCCAACGCTGTCGCGGCCGGGCAGCAGACAGCCCATCTGGATCATCTGGCTGCCCAGCATGGGCGGTACCACAAAATTCCAGACTGGCGCTTTTTGAAACTGGCGCTCGCCGCTGCGCTGCTCTTCCTGCTGCCAGGCCAGCAGACCGACCTGGAACCAGTGTGACCACTGGCGCTGTAAAGTGTCAGGAAAGCGACGCTGCAAAAAATCTCCGGCGCTGGGTAACTTGCCATACCAGCTGTAGCGGTTCATCGCAGGGGTATTCGTCATACGGCTGTCCTTGCGGTTATGGGCATGAGAAACGGGGAAGCTGGAACGGGTTACGAATGCTGTTTGGCGCAAACTCCAGCGTGACCTGATGTCCGTCGACGTTGAAGGTGGCCTGACGGCTCAGGCTACCCGCCCCCGGGCTGGTGCTCGCTTTATCAAAGAAGCGGTTCAGCGCCCAGGAACCGTTGGTCACCAGCGTCGCCGTGCTGCCGTTCGTCAGCCCCAGCTGCATGCGCACCTGGTTGGTGCCGCCCGGCCCCGGCCAGTTCATGATCTGCACGGCCTGCGGGCCGTGGCTGTAGCGCAGCAGCTGGCCGTCAACGTCCAGCGTCAGGTTCAGAATGGAGTTATCCATTCGCACGGTGCGAACCGTCACCTTAAAGGACGGCGTGGTTGCGCCGTTAGCAAAGAAGGCGTCGCGAATCGACTGGGCCTGCTGGAACGGTCTCAGCAACCCTTCACTGCCCGGCAGCGTTTTACCGTCGATGCCCGGCATAAAGCGCCAGTTTGCCTGGGTGGTGTCCACTTTGCTGGTCAGGTTATCGCGAAAGAAGGTATCCATCAGCCCGGTCCCCGGCGCAAACATGCGCGCGAGATCGTCAGGGGTTACCTCGGTGCTGGCGCTGCGCACCAGCGGGTAGCGACCGGCAATTGCCTGGCGACAGAACCCGCCCACTTCAACGTTAATCCGCTTCCGTACGTTTTCCAGGTCACGACGCTGGGTATCGCTGCTGGCGCCCACAGCCATGTTGCTGAACATGGTTTGCAGCCCGCCCGGCAGACGACCGGCGCTGGCCTGCAGGCGGCTGATCGCCTCCCCGCCCGGCGCCGGCATGCCGCTGTTGGCCGCATCCTGAACGGCGGTCAGGTAGCGATACAGCTCATCCACCTGCTTGAGAAAATCGTCAAACACGATGGTCTTCCCGCCCTTCTCCAGCGGCTGGGCCAGCTCAACCATCGGCGCGTAATGGTCGGTCACCAGCTGCTCCGGCGCATGGGTAACCGCGGCGGCCTGCGTCGGCGCATTGTCATTATTACTGAACAGCGCTTCCAGCGTGCGGGTGGCGCGGTTGCTTTGCGCCTGCGCTTTGCCCGCATCTTCCGGCGCTGGCGTATCGCGGGAGAGCGTCAGGACCTGGCTCAGGTTCTGCACCAGACGGCGCAGCGGCGAGTTGGCGCCGGAGAGCAGGCGCGCGGTGTTGATGCGCTGGGAAAGATCGGCGCTGTTGTTCAGCTGAATGTCGGCGAGGAAGCGATCCCAGTTCGCGATAAAGTCGCGCATGTAGAGCTGGCGCACGGCGTTGTCGATCTGCTGTTTATCCTCCTGCGCCGTCGCGGCCCCCAGCACCCAGGCGTCGTCCTCGTGCAGAGCGGTGGTTACGCTGTCAATCTGGCCGTTAAAGCTTTTCCAATAGCCGTCCGGCGTATAGAGCCCCGGTACGACTTCGCTGACCGGCTTGCCGCTTTTACGGGAAAATACCAGCTCGCTCTGCGGCCCGCCCAGGTCGGAAAGGGAGACCGGCTTCAGGTTTTCATCATGCTCCAGCAGGCGCTTTAGGCGACCGTACACCCGCGTGGAGAGCGGCTGCTGGCCGATCATCGCCCTTTCGCGGGCAACCAGCGATTCGTCCTGCGCGTACGGCGAGGCCTGAATTTTCGGCTCCAGCAGCTGCGTCAGGTGCCATTCAAGCTGCTGCAGCTGCGCCTTCGTGACGTTCTGCGGCAGATTCCGCTGCAGGTTGAGCATCACCCACGAATGCAGGAATTTACCGTCGTAGTGCTTTGGCTGATAGAGCATCTGATAGGCTTTCAGCGCTTCATAGCTGTATTCCACATCGCTGCCGTTGTCGTTACGAAGCCAGGTGGTGATGTGCATGGCAACGGCAGGCAGCAGCATCTGATCCAGTGCTTTCTGGTACAGCGACTGCGAGGCGTCGCTGACGTCATCCCCGCGATAGAGTCCCATACGGCGGGATACGGGCGGATCGTTCACATCAAACGCGTCGCTTTTCGGCAGATCCACCAGGCTATTCAGCAGCGGCAGCAGATCGAACAGGTCACGCTGGGTCTGGTTCTGCAATACTTTGCTCTGCTGGTCCAGCAGCGGCACCTTCGCATCCACCTCTTCCAGATAGGCCTTGTTTTTGGCATAGCTGGTCAGCCACAGACCGCCCAGGATCACCAGCAGGGCCAGCAGCGCCGCGTAGCCGGACCAGATCACCGCCCGGTTGCGCAGCTCCCACCAGCGGTTTTCGCCTGCGATCCCGGCTTCCTGGAAGATGACGTTTTGCAGCAGGTTCTTAATGAAGAAACTCTGGCCTTTTGCCCCCGGGATAGGCGCTTCTTTGCTGACCGAATCCCAGTTATCCGCCTCTCCCCCTTCCGGCAGCGACAACGCGCGGTTCAGTTCGCCCATCACGCGGTCGAACGGCATGCCTTCCTGCGTCCCGCTGGCGAAGTAGATCCCGCGCGGAGAGAACTCGGTTTCAAAGTTGGAGCGGGCGAATACCGTGCTCAGGTAGTCCGCAAGCAGCGGACGCAGCGCAGCGAACTCCTGCGGGAAGAGATACGCTTCTGCGCGGGTTTTCGCGTCATGCTCTTTCAGCATGGTTTCCGGCAGCCCGGCATCGAGGCGCTGCTGCAGCAGCGAAAACTCCTGCTGGAAGTTGCCCATCAGGTCGTAATCGGCGTGTTTGGTTTGCTCCCACGGCAGCGTAAAGCCCCAGATCTGGTCGCGCTGCGCTTTATCGTAGTCGGCAAACCAGGCGCGGAAGCCTTTAAGCAGGTCGGCCTTGGTCACCATCACGTACACCGGGAAACGGATACCCAACTGTTCATGCAGCTCGGACAGGCGCTGGCGCAGGTTCACCGCCTGCTGGCGGGACGCCTCGGCAGACTGGGTCAGCAGGTCCGAAATGCTGATCGTGACGATGACGCCGTTAATCGGCTGGCGGCGGCGATACTTACGCAGTAACCCCATGAACTGCAGCCACTCACCGGCGTCCTGCACCTGCTCGCTCTCCTGAGTGGTATAGCGGCCCGCCGTGTCCAGCAGCACCGCTTCATTGGTAAACCACCAGTCGCAGTTACGCGTACCGCCAATGCCCCGCAGCGCGGTCTTACCGAAGCGATCGGCCAGCGGGAACTGCAGCCCGGAGTTGACCAGCGCCGTGGTTTTACCGGATCCCGGCGCGCCGATAATGACGTACCACGGCAGCTGATAGAGATATTGCGTGCTGAAGCGCTGCGTCCACTGGGCGCCGTGACCCGCTTTGCTGAAGTGCGCTTTTTTAAGCATCTGCGCGGCTTCATCAAAACGGCTGGCGAGGATCTGCTCCTCGCTGTTCAGCCGCTTCTGCGGATCCGCGGCTTCCGGGCTGGCGGTATTCTCCTTGAGCTTGTCCATCAGCTTGCGGTTCAGCCAGGCATTGTACAGGCGCGGCAGAATGTGGCCCTGCGCCCAGAGCAGATAGACCACGGCAATGCTGATAATACGGTTCTGTTCAGATTCAAGCGGTCGGGTGTCCACGATGGACAACAGAGGACCAATCATCCAGATCACCGCCGCAAGCGCCGTTACGCCGAGGAAGCTCCACAGAATGCGGTTGGTCAAAATGGAAAGAAGTGTAGTCAGCATTCCTTAGTTTCCTTGCGGCAATCCGTTCAGCTCGGCCTGAGTGTTTTCAGGCGACACCAGCAGAGTAATTTCCACACGGCGGTTACGGGCGCGGTTTTCAGGCGTCGTGTTCGGCGCTACCGGGTTAATCTCTCCCCGCCCTTCCGCTTTCACGCGGCCAGGCTGAGAGAGGCTTCCCTGCAGCATTTTTTGTACCGAGCGGGCGCGTTCCAGAGAGAGTTCATAGTTGGAGGCAAAGCGCGCGCTGCGGATCGGCACGTTGTCGCTGTAGCCCACCACCAGAATTTTGCCGCTGACGTTATTCATCGCCTGCGCAATGCGGTTGATGACCGGTTCATAGCGCTCACGCACGACGGTCGAGGCAGAGGCAAACAGCCCGTCGCCTTTCAGGATAACGACGCTGCGATCCGCTTCGTCTTTCACCGCGACGAGGCCAGCCTCGATCTCCGGTTTCAGGAAGCCGCGAAGGTTAAGCACCGCCGGTAGCTGACGGGCCGGTTGCTGAATAGTGGTTTCCGGCAGCTGGGACTGGTAAATCTTCGCCAGCACCGGGTTGGTGCTGTCGCCAAGACGCCAGTTAAGCACGATATAGAAGAGACAGGCGATAAACCCGGCCAGCGCCACGCAGGCCCACAGGGGAACCATCGGCCGCCAGAGCTTACGCAGCACGGGACGATCTTCCGGATGGGGAGAAAGCGGCGGCGGATAGCTGCCGCGCACGCCGCGGATCATCTGCCACAGCCGCTGCTTGATGGTCTCAAGCTGGGTGCGGCCATTATCCAGAACCCGATAGCGTCCCTCGAAGCCCAGCAGCAGGCAGTAGTTGATCATCTCCAGCAGCAGAATGTGCTCGCGCGGGTTCTGCGACAGGCGCGCCAGCAGCTGGAAGAACTTCTCGCCACCCCATGTTTCGTTATGGAACGTCACCAGCAGACCGTTGCTGGACCAGACGCCGCTGCTGCCCCAGGGGGTGAGCGCGGCGGCCTCGTCGAGCGCCGTACACAGGCAGTAACGTGCCCCGACGATCACTTCGTAGGGCAGCCCTGCCTGCTGGCAGCGGACTTCAAAACGGCGAATTTCATCGATCAGGCGCTGGCGTAACGCCACCTGATCGTCATGGGAGACCGAATGACGGATCTGCGGAATCGCATTGAGCAGCGGATTGGCGGCCGCCACCAGCTGATTGTTGCTACTGGCCCCGGTAAACGCGGCATCGCTGCCGGTGTCCTGTCGTTCCTGCATATTAAGCGCTCGCTTTATTATTCTGTCGGGCTACGGATGGCCCAAAACTCCATATCCAGCCCCGGGAACTCCCCTGCAAGGTGCAGGGCGAATGCGCCGGACTTATCCATCTCGTGCCACAGCTCGCTGCCCTTCTCGAGCTCGAAGTAGCTGTAGCCGGCATGCCACGGGATTTGCGGCGGCGCGACCGGCATGGCCCGCAGCATAATGCCCGGCAGCTGAAGCTGAACCAGATCGCGGATTTTCGACACCGGTGCGACCTTCATCTGCGCCGGGAAATGGGTTTGCAGGTGTTCGCCCGGCACGTTGGCTTTTACCGCCAGCACGAAGCCGAACTCACGCACCATGCTGGTTTCAGGCACCGTGGCGATGTTCAGGCCGTGAGAGCGTTCGTTAAGCGGGATCTGAATCGCGTGGTCTTCCATCACCAGCGACAGCCCCTGACGCAGCATCAGCATGAGCTTGCTGAAGCAGTTTGCCAGATCGTCATGATCGTAAATCGGCAGCACGCTTTCGGCGGTCCGCTGCGACGTCCAGGTGGCAAGTTCGGTCGCAAACGGCAGCCAGCTGCGCCAGAGCGTTTCCGGATGCAGCAGCGGGAGGGTTTTTAAATGAGACACCTCGCCCAGATGACGGTTAACCAGCGACAGCAGCGTGAACTCAATCAGTTCAGAGGTATTAAAGCGACCGGGCTGGCGCAAACGACCGCCAATTTGCTGGCTGCGCTGTACCAGCAAGCCGTGCAGATCGTTGATCATGCTGTAGATCTGCGGGCTGTTGTTGGCATTGAGCATCGGCGGGATGTAGCTGTTGTCGAGCCGCACGTGGTTGTCGTTACGTTTCTCCGTCACAAACGCCACGCCGATGGCGGTCCATTCTGCCGTGAGGTCTTTTTCCAGCATCAGGGTCAGACGCAGGCGGCCAAACTGAACGGTGGCATCTCCCACCGACATGGCGTTGTCGTCTTCCACCTCTTGCTCGAAAGCGATAAAGCGCGCCAGCGAGGCAGGCTCTTCGCTGAAAATCACCTCTTCTCTCTCGCCACGACGAACCGGCAGCGCGAGCACCACCTTTTCGTTAGTGAGATTGTCAGGAATTTTCAGCGGTACAGGGCCGTTGCGCCCGTTACGGACCTGGAAAAAGGTTCCGTCCGGCAGCAACCCACTGCAGTAGCTCAGGGCTATGCATCCCTGACGAAGCATCGCTTCATCCAGTTCAACGTCAAGAAAGCCCCAGAGATACGATCGCTGCAGCGCGCCCCATTCACGAACATGGTTGAGCAGATAGCTTTCAGTCCGCTGAAAATGGTGTGGACGCAGGAACATGCCTTCGGTCCAGACGACCTTTTCTGCTTTCGTCATGATGATGTATTTCCTGTTTTGAAGCGCGTTACTGGCTGATGACCCGAATGCCGTTCACGTCGAGAAAAACATTGGCCTGGAGTTCATCTGCGGACCATTTCCAGAACTGGTAGATATGATTTTCGCCAGGCACGGGCAGAGGAAGTGAAACGCGCCATTTTTTGCCATCCAGCACTTGATACTCCGCCATCACGCCTATGTAGCGGGCCTCCGGAGAGCTTTGCCCGCTGAGGGTTTTGGACAGCTGTCCCGGCATCAGGAAAAACACGTCGCTGTTCAGCAGATTCGCGCCAAGCGTGGCTGACGCGTTGTTCTGCAGGGAGTAAAAGTCGCTGGACATGAAATCCGCATCGGATTTCAGCAACAGCACCCGAACCTTAAGCGGCGCAGATTCATTGATTTGTGGATGAGCCTGAAACTGCAGATTGTAGCGGGAGGGGTCGCTGTGTGAAGACGACGTACAACCACTGACCAGGGCGAAAATCACCGCGTAAAAGAATAACCACAGCTTATGAAAATTTTTATTATTCATAAAAATGCGCTCATGAAAGCCGTTTAGTTCAGGATCCAGGTACCGTTAGCGCTGTCTTTGCAGGCTTTGCTGTTGCCATCGACATCGACACAGGTCGCTTTTTTACGCGTCTTCGGACGAATAGCCTGTTTACGCACGGCGGCGTCGTACAGGTCGGCCTTGATCACGGCGCGCATCGGGACGTAACCAATCAGCTGCTCGTTACCTTCATCGGCAAGCGCCATCCAGTAGTGTTCAACCTGACCCAGCACCACGTACGTTTTTCCGGGATCAAGAGTGCGGATAACTTTACCGCCGAAGTCAGGGCGGCTCATCAGAGAGGCCGGATACATAGCACGATACGGCTCATTGACCGGCGTGAACTCCGCCGGCGGGGTAACAGCGTGACGGTGGGTTAAGGTGACGCCGTTGACCTGACTGGTCTCGATCGTATCGTCGTTGATCACAGGTTTCTGCGGCGCTTTACAGCCCGCCACCGCCATTACAAACAGAAGTGAAAACAGTACGCGCATTTTCATATGCTTTTCCGTAGCGATATTTCGATGATGAAGATAAGGGGGTGAAGTTTGACTTAAGTGCTATTGTTAAAATAGCCAGGATATTTTCGGGGCGTTACTATTTTAAGGGCATAGCTACCGCACGAGCCCTTCAGAATAAGGCCCAGCGTCTTCCTGACATATTTTGACAAACGGTAAGCAAGTTTACATGAGCTTTGCCTCAATTCAATATTTACCGTTGCGTAACTGTTGCTAAATGAAGCAGTCGGAAAATTATAGGATTAATCCTATGAAAAAACTCGGTATGGCCCAAACTCTCTTATTTTCCTACCAAAATACACTGCAACTTAATGTTTTATATACCAAAAACATAAAAGAGAAATACTTTCATTAACGCAATACTGCTATTATCGCCACTACCATAATTAGTAGAATTTGCGTATTGATGAGGTCAGCAGAATATATCAACGATGAATTATTTGTTGCACTAACAGAGTATCTTTAATATCGATCGGACTCTAAAACTTGAATGTGACTATTTCACTTATGTTGCAGGGCGTTAATTTCACGCCTAAAAATAACTTTATATTTCTCGTTATGGCAATTATCCCGTCAGGCCTAAATTTTATCCATTAATCATTAAGCCTGAGTTAACCTTCCTGACCTTATCGCAGCCGAAAATGCTCGCGATAGCCCGCCAGCTGTGAATGTTTTTTATTGTCACCGCTCAAAGGCTTCATTCGAAACTTTATTGGTGCTACATCTTCTCCTGCTCGCCCCATCTATATTGCTTACCGTGCGATAGATAAGATTTATTATTAAAATGATAAAAAATCGTTATAATTTCTTTAAATGTTTCAACATCAGACCCTATAAACAACTGTAATGAAAAGAATTTTAGTTAAAGCATCTTTTCGTACCGCACGCGCGTCGCCATCCGGTCGTCATTGCTTTCGCCTATCGTTCTTTGCAGCGCTTTTAGGGGTTCAGACGTTGTGTGACCGAACAAATCAGGAGTGGGTATGAACAAGAAAAGACGCTCGGTGCCGGGTATCAGACACTATGACGGCCCTGCCGGCGGCTGGGGCGCATTGAAAGCGACGGCCATTGCAGTACGTACCCAAATGGATACCCTTGATGCCCCCGCGACGCTGCTGCGCACCAACCAGCCTGACGGCTTTGACTGCCCGGGCTGCGCGTGGCCGGATAAAGAACACAAATCGACCTTCCAGTTCTGCGAGAACGGCGCCAAAGCGGTGACCTGGGAAGCCACCAGCAAACGCGTTACCCCCGCGTTTCTGGCCGAAAACAGCGTCTCCTCGCTGCTGGCAAAATCGGACTTTGAGCTGGAAGGTTACGGTCGACTCACGCATCCCCTGCGCTATGACCGGGCAAGCGATACCTTCCGGCCCGTCGCCTGGGACGAGGCGTTTGAACGCATCGGCGAAGTGCTGCGCGGGCTTGAACCGGACCAGGTTGAATTCTATACCTCCGGGCGGGCCTCTAATGAAGCGGCGTATCTGTTCCAGCTGTTCGCTCGCGAATACGGCACCAACAACTTCCCCGACTGCTCTAATATGTGTCACGAGGCCACCAGCGTCGGCTTGCCGCGTTCGATTGGCATCGGGAAAGGCACCGTCTCGCTGGATGATTTCGACAAGACCGAGCTGGTTATCTCCATCGGTCACAACCCCGGCACGAACCATCCGCGAATGATGGGCACCCTCCATGAGCTGGCCCGCCGCAACGTGCCGATTATCGTCTTTAACCCGCTGCGCGAGCGCGCCCTCGAACGTTTTGCCGATCCGCAAAGCGTGATTGAAATGGCAACTTACGGCTCTACGGATATTGCCTCAACCTACTTCCAGGTGAAGGCCGGGGGCGATGCCGCCGCGCTGAAAGGCATAGCTAAACACCTGCTTGAAATGGAGGCCGAACGCGGCGACGTGCTCGATCGCGCGTTTATCGCCGAACATACCCAGGGCATTGAAGATTTCACCGTCGATATCGCACAGACCCGCTGGGACGAAATCGAGCAGGAGTCAGGTCTCAGTCAGGCGGCCCTCAAAACGGTAGCCGAGGCCTATGCGAAATCGAATGCCACCATTATCACCTACGGGATGGGCATTACCCAGCACAATAAAGGCACGGCGAACGTCCGCCTGATTGCGGACCTGCTGCTGCTGCGCGGGAATATTGGCAAGCCCGGTGCGGGAATATGCCCCCTGCGCGGTCATTCAAACGTTCAGGGGAACCGAACCGTCGGGATTAGCGAGAAACCCACGCCGGCCTTCCTGAACCGTCTGAAGGACGTTTTCGGCTTTGAGCCGCCGTCTCACCATGGACACGATGCGGTGCAGGCCACGCAGGCCATGATCGACGGCCGCGCGAAGGCGCTCATCTGCCTCGGGGGTAATTTTGCGGTGGCGATGCCCGATCACGAACGTGGTTTTCCGGCGATGGGTAACCTGGATTTGAGCGTGCACGTCGGCACCAAGCTGAACCGCACCCATCTGCTGGTGGGCAAAGAGACCTTTATTTTCCCGTGTCTTGGCCGTACCGAGCTGGATGTTCAGGCTACCGGTCGTCAGTCCATTACCGTCGAAGACTCGATGTCGATGGTCCATGCCTCATCCGGCAAGCTGAAACCCGCCTCACCGTTACTCCGTTCGGAACCGGCTATCGTCGCCGGCATGGCGAAAGCCACACTGCCGGAAACCCGCGTGGACTGGCTGATGCTGATTGAGGATTACGACCGCATCCGCGATCTGATCGAGCAGACCATCCCGGGCTTTGAGAACTACAATGCGCGGATCCGCGTTCCCGGTGGCTTCCGTATGCCGCTGCCGCCCACGCAACGCATCTGGCCAACGGCGACGGGAAAAGCGATGTTCTCGGTGTTCGACGGTGTTCACGAGAACGCCAGCGGCGAAGGTGAGCATGTTATGCGGCTAATCACGCTGCGCAGCCACGACCAGTACAACACCACCATTTACGCCCTTGACGACCGTTACCGTGGCGTATTTGGCCGCCGCGACGTGTTGTTCATGAACGAGGACGACATGGCGCAGTCAGGGCTGGAACACGGCGACCGCGTGGATATCGAAACCGCCCTCCCCGGCAGCGTTCAGCGTCTAAAAGACATTACCGTGGTGGCGTACAACATCGCGCCGGGGACCGTCGGCGCCTATTATCCGGAGGCCAACGTGCTGGTACCGCTGGATTATCTGGATAAGGACAGCGGTACGCCGTCGTATAAATCCGTTCCGGTTCGCATCACCCTGCGCTCTAAAGAGATCCGCATGCTGTAAGGCTGTTCGCGCAGAGAAAAGATGGATATTAAACAGTTAAAATATTTAATCGCGCTCGACGAGACCCGCCATTTTGGCAAGGCGGCCTCGCAGTGCAACATCACCCAGCCGACCCTCTCCATGCGCATCCGCAGCCTGGAAGAGGAGCTGGGGCTGGTGCTGATTTTGCGCGGACAGCGCTTTGAAGGGTTTACGCCGGAAGGGGAGCGTATCCTTGCGTGGGCCCGCGCGCTGCTGGCCGCGCACGACGGGCTGCAGGCGGAAGCGGCGCTGTGCAAAGGCCAGGTGGTGGGCGAATTACGTCTCGGGATGGTGCCGCTGGCGAGCGTGGATCCGATGATCTTTATTCGCCTGCTGACCCAAAAATATCCGGAGCTGACCTACAGCCTCTATTCCATGTCCTCCGCGCAGATTGCCGACGGCGTCAGCCGCAATCAGCTTGAGCTGGGCATTTGCTACCTCAACAGCATCGACACCAGCCTGTTCGATATTATCCAGCTACCCAAAACGAAGATGGGCCTGCTGCACGATGTCCGCCATTTCCAGCTCGGCCAGGAGACGTTGACCTGGCGCGATCTGACGGATTTTCCGCTGGGGTTTCTGACTAAAGGGATGCATTACCGGGCGCATATGGAGGCCAGCTTTAAGTCTGTCGGCATCGAACCGACGTCCGTTTTCGAGAGCGACTCCACGTTTCAGATCATCCAGGCGGTGCAAAGCGGCGTATGCTGCGCCGTGATGCCGCTGAATAACGGTCTGGAAGATCTGAACAGTAATTTCAGGATTGTCCCCATCGCCGACGCGAACATTGAGGCCCCTGTCGGCCTGATTATGCGCAGGCAGAAGCCCGTCTCCTCGCTGGCGCTGCGCTGTTTTACCGACGCGCTGGAGATTTATCACGCCAATAATGAGGCGTAGGCCTGGCGCGTCACCACGCTAAAACCGTCAATCAGCACCGCGCCGCACACGGCCCGATATTCCGGCAAACTCACCAGCGCGCGGAGCGCATCGCGAAGGGCATCAAGGGTGTCAGGCGAGGTGTGGTGCGAGGTAATGAGCGGCAGCCCCGGCGTCAGAGGGGTATGGTCAATCACCGCCAGCCCCGTCAGTCTTTCCGGCTCGTGACGCTGCAGCAACGCCCAGGTCACGCAGTCGATGGCCGCGATATCCCCTGCACCGCGTTTCACATCAATCAGCGACTGGCGATGGCTGCCGCTGAAGGACGTTTGCGCGAAAAATGGACCGTTGCTCACCAGGGGAGCGACTATTTTTCGCAGCGCATTGTAGCCGGACTGCGAATCCGGAGAATTACAGACCGCCCGTCGTCCGCGAAAATCCGCTAGCGTGAGGTGGCGATCCTCCTCGCGCACCACCAGAAAGCTGCGGTACTGGATCCCTTTGCAGCCAGGTGCCACGTAGTGAAAACAGCCGACCACCTGCACGTCCGGAAGCTGGGTAACCAGCGGATAACCACAGGTCTGGCTGAGGACAAGCGCAGGCTGTCGCCAGTGGGTCAGCAGATCGGACTCCGGCCAGCCGGGATCGCGATCGACGGACACACCGCGCGCAGCCAGCAGCCCTTTTACCGCCAGCCAGAGCGCGCGGGTGTCGGCGCGATCCACAGCATACATGGGAAACGCCAGCAGGTTACTCATACCCTTCCCCCTGTTGTTTTCCTGGGTGAACGGTGACGTCAACGGGCCTGCCCCAGAACTGACGCAGCCATTCACCATAGCCTCTGACGAGAAAACCGTGGTTTCGCTGCCGGTACGCCTCCCGGTTTTGCTGGTAGATCGCCTTCAGCCCGTACCAGGGTACGCCCGGCAGATCGTGATGTACTGAATGGTAGTTGAGATTCAAAAACAGTATCCGCCAGAATAACCCGGCCTCGTTAATGACGGAGCGTGCCAGCGGATCGTCCGCCGCGCGATGTTCGAAAAACGATCGGACCTTGGTCAGCGCCAGCGCCGGATAGCTGACCGCCAGCACAAACCAGACGGGTGAAAAACCGACGTGCGTCATCCAGGCGAAGAGCACCACCAGCAGCAAAGCGTGCACCAGCCACATCGTCATTGCGCGCAGGTGAAGGTGACGAAATGCCGCCGCGGCGCTGCCCAGCGTCTGAAGGATATCCAGCAGCGGTGCCAGCATCAGCCGTCCGGCAAAGGTATTCCGGGCCCTGATAAGCCGTTTCTGCCAGGGAGAAAAGCGCGCCCAGCTCTCGTCGGTAAAATAGTACGACTCCGGGTCATCCACCGGATGGGTCAGGCTATGGTGCCGATGATGGGCGAGATGGGAGTCCCGGTACAGGCCGTACGGATACCAGACCGCCAGCGGGAGCGTGCCGAACAGCTGGTTCAGCCAGGCAAAACGGGTGGGATGCCCGTGGATCAGCTCATGCTGCAGCGACATGTACCAGGCGGTAAACCCGATGAGCAGCAGCGTGGCGGGCAGCAGGCCCAGCGTTTGCCAGAACGCCAGCGTGGTAAACCAGCCTGCATAAATAGTGATAATCAGCAGCCACGTGGGCAGTTCGCTTCGCCATAAAAAACCCGATGCGAGGTGGCGGATTTGTTCGCGTTGCTGCGGATGTAAATAGAGGGAGCTTCGTTGACTCATTCCTTCAGACGCCGTTTCGCCAGAGATAATTCTCTGACGATCGGGGAAAACGCCTGAAATAACAAAGAACATTAATCGCTTTGCTTTGCCAGAAACGTGGGGGTCATGCGCTCCTTGACTTATTCTGTAATAAAGGTACGTTTCAGGACATGAAAAAGATCCTGATTATTGTTCCCGACGGCGGCATGCTGTTTGAAGCCGCCGGTATCGCCGACATTCTGATGCAGGCCAACCGGCTGCATCCGGAAGAGCTTGCGCAGCCCCGCTACCGGATTATCATCGCCACCACGCAGCCTCACCAGGTGATCCACGGCCAGTCCGGCCTGAATTTGCTGGCGGACTATCGCCTGCCGGAGCTGGATCCGCGTGAACCGCTGGATACCATTATCATCACCGGACGCGGCATGAACGAGCAGGAGAGCACGGCCGTTGTGGACTGGCTGCACCTCGCTGCGCCGCACGCCCGGCGGGTAGCCTCTATCTGCGGCGGCGCGATGCTGCTGGCCCAGACCGGCCTGCTGGACGGTCGCCGCGCGACCACCCACTGGCGGCTGCTGGAGACAATGCAGACACAGTACCCGTCAATCCGGGTCGAAGGCGGCCCGCTGTACATTCAGGACGGCCCCATCTGGACCTCAGGCGGCGTCAGTTCCGGGTTCGATCTGACCCTGGCGCTTGTCGAGGACGATTACGGATTTACCCTCGCCCGCGACGTCGCGCAGGATATGGTGATGTACCTGCGCCGTCCCGGCGGGCAGCTGCAGTTCAGCCGCTACAGCCTTCAGCAGCCCGGCACATCCGGTCCGATAAGCGAACTGCAAACCTGGATCCTGCAGAACCTCACCGCCGATCTGTGCGTGGAAAATCTGGCCGAGAAAGCGGCAATGAGCCCGCGTAATTTCACCCGCGTGTTTACCCGCGACGCGGGAGTTTCTCCCGCCCGCTATGTGACCGAAGCGCGCCTGGCCGCGGCCCGTCAGCTGCTTGAGCAGACCCATGACTCCCTTGAGCGCGTTGCCGAGCAAAGCGGGTTTGGCACTAGCATTAACTTGCGCCGCATCTTTGAGAAACAACTTCACCTCACGCCCGGCGAGTACCGCCAGCGCTTCCACTGCCGCAAAATGGCGTAATCTGATCCTTTTTTGTCGTTTACGCCAACCGACCCGACGCCTACAGTGACTCCAGACAACAGAGATAAGGAGTGCACTATGGTTAAGGTCGGTATTAACGGTTTCGGCCGTATCGGACGTAATTTCCTGCGCGCGGCGCTGGGCAACCCGGCTCTGCAGATTGTGGCCATTAACGATCTGACGGACAGTAAAACCCTCGCCCATCTGCTGAAGCATGATTCCCTTCTGGGCAAACTGCCCGCGCCCGTTGAAGCGGGTGACGGCGCGCTGCAGGTAGACGGCCAGCAGATCGCCGTATTTAGCGAACGCGATCCGGCGAATATCCCGTGGCGTGATGCTGGGGTAGACGTGGTGATTGAGGCCACCGGCTTCTTTACCGAGCGAGAGAAAGCGGCGGTGCATATCACCCACGGCGGCGCTAAGCGCGTCATCATTTCCGCACCCGGGAAGAACGACGACCTGACGATTGTGATGGGCGTCAACCATGACCTGTACGATCCCGCCCGGCACGCGGTGGTGAGCAACGGGAGCTGCACCACGAACGGTCTGGCGCCGGCCGCTCAGGTGCTGCACCAGCAGTTCGGGATTGAGCATGGCCTGATGAACACGACGCACGCCTACACCAACAGCCAGGCGCTGCACGATCAGCCGGAAAAAGATCTGCGCGGCGCACGCGCGGCGGCGCTGTCGATTGTGCCTTATTCAAGCGGTGCGGCGAAAGCGCTGGGGAAAGTGATCCCTTCCCTTGACGGCAAACTGACCGGGTACTCCCTGCGCGTGCCGGTGCCGGTGGTGTCGATTGTGGATTTAACGGTAACGCTGAGCCGTCATGTAACCGCCGAAGAGGTGAATGACGCATTCCGCAACGCGGCCGCCAGCGGGCCTCTTAAAGGCATTCTGGGCTATAGCGATGAACCGCTGGTCTCCAGCGACTACCAGGGCGACCCACGCTCCTCAATTATCGACGGGCTTTCCACGCTGGTGATAGGCGGGAACATGGTGAAGATCCTGGCGTGGTATGACAACGAGTGGGGCTTCTCTAACCGCCTGGTGGATCTGGCGGTGCTGATGGATAAGAAAGGGCTGTAAACCTGAGGCCGGGTGGCACGAACGCTCACCCGGCTAAAAAATCACTCCGCTTTAACTTTCACGCCCATAAACACAATCACCATCGCCGTCACCAGCAGGAAACCGCTTCCCGCGAACACGCCGCTGGCACCGTTGAGGTCAAAGACCGCCCCGCCCCCGGCCGCACCGGCACTGATTGCCAGTTGAATTGAGGCCACCAGCAGCCCTCCTGCACTTTCGGCTTCATCCGGAACGGTAGTGGCAAGCCAGGTTGACCAGCCCACCGGAACCAGACCAAATGCAAAGCCCCACAGCGCGACAAGCAGCCCGTCCAGCATCGCCAGATGACCAAAGGCGACCATCATGAGCGCGAGAACACCCATCGCAAACGGCACCAGCGCCAGCGTCAGGCGCAGATTGCGTGCCAGCAGATGCCCTGCAACAGAAGTGCCCACAAAGTTGGCGATACCAAAGCCCAGCAGGATCAGCGAAATGGTCTCCACGCTCGCCTGCCCCACCGTCTCCAGGAACGGACGCAGGTAGGTAAAGAAGGCGAAATGGCCGCTGAAGATCAGAATGGTCGCCAGCATGCCGCCGATCATTCCCGGACGACGCAGCACGCGGAACAGCGTACTCAGGCTGCCGCTGCTTTCCGGCTTCATGGACGGCAGGACCCAGAGCTGCCACAGCAGCGCCAGCATGCTCGGCAGGATGCAGAGTATAAAGACGTTGCGCCAGCCGATCAGGCTGCCCAGATAGCTGCCGAGCGGCGCCGCGACCACCGTGGCAATTGATACGCTGGAGAAGATCACCGCCAGCGCTTTCGGCACTTTATCTGCCGGAACCAGACGCATCGTAGTCGCCGTCGACATCGCCCAGAATCCCCCAATGGCTACCCCCAGCAGCAGACGCCCCATCAGCAGGACGTGCAGGTTGGGCGCAAAGGCCACCAGCAGGCTGGAGATAATTTGCAGCACCGAGAAAAACATCAGCACCCAGCGGCGGTCAATACTTTTGGTGGCAGGCGTAATCAGCAGCCCGGTGACCAGCGCCACCAGCGCGGTGGCAGTGACGGCCTGTCCGGCCATCCCCTCGGTCACGCCCAGGCTCGCGGCCATGGGCGTTAACAAACTCGCCGGCAGAAATTCTGCCGTAATCAAACCAAATACCCCCAGCCCCAGTGAATAGACGGCCCGCCAGGCGGGTTTTGCAGGCGCTACCGCCTCGCTCGCCGCGACACATGAACTCATCTGTTGATCTCCCGTTATAAAAATGTGACTACTGTCGCAAAAGAATAGAAGGTTCACCCAGGACGATCTATGACATATAATCTCCACTTATTGATTATTCGTCCGGAGTTGTGCCATGACCGTACAGTCACCCGATCTGATCAGCGAACTTTTACGCGGCATGCGTCTTTCAGGCGTGAAATACCGGCGGATCCAGGCCAGCGCGCCGTTTGGCGTCGCGTTTCATCAGGCGCCCGGCCGGGCACAGTTTCATTTTGTGAGCCACGGTAGCGCCCTGCTGCGCATGGAGAGCGGTGCAACGTTCGAACTGAGCGGTGGCGACGCCCTCTTTATTCCCGGCGGGAATTCCCATGCCCTGCTCTCTGACGAGCAGGCCACCATTACGCCCATCAACGCCTTCCCGAGCGAGCCTATCTGCAGCTCGGTTTGTGCTATCACCTGCGAGCCCTGCCCGGAAAGCGAGAACACCCTCATCTTCAGCGGGTGCATGGATTTTGAGCTGGGCGGGATGCAGCCGCTGATCAAAGCGATGCCGGAAGTGATGATGGTCAGCCGGCTGATGTCCACCTGGCCGGAAATTCATCCGCTGCTGGCGGCGATGGAGCGGGAATCCGCGGCGCGTCAGGCCGGGTATGCCGGGATCCTTGCGCGCCTTGCCGACGTGGTGGCGGCATTAATCGTGCGCGGCTGGGTTGAAGGCGGCTGCGGTAAAGCCACCGGCTGGGTGCAGGTTCTGCGCGACCCGCGCCTGAGCCGTGCCATTTACGCCATGCACCAGCAGCCAGGCCTGAACTGGAGCGTCGCGGATCTGGCAAAAGAAGCGGGCACGTCCCGCTCCGTGTTCGCCGAACGGTTTCTGGCCGCGACGGGAACCACTCCGGCAAAATATCTCAGCGAGCTGAGAATGCGGCTGGCGATTCAGTACATTCGGCATGAAAATCAACCCATTGAAACCGTCGCGCTGCGGCTGGGATACGGCTCTCTGGCGGCCTTCAGCCGGGCATTCAAGCGCATTATTGGACATGCGCCGGGCACGCTGCGGGAAGCCAGCCAGACCGCGGAAGAGGTCTGAAATACCGGCAATATTTAACGCGAAGCGGACAATATTCGTCTAAGGTTTTCAGGTGATTGACAACAGCGGTCACGCTGTTTAGTGAAGACAGGAGACGAACTGATGATAAGACCTCGTACACTACGCCCCGCGTTTTTGCCCCTTGCGTTAGGCGGCGCGCTGCTCGGCGTAACGACACTGGGATATGCCGACGATAGCCCCGCAGCCCAGACAACCTCACCCGATATTTTGCTGGGCCCTCTGTTTAACGATGTGCAGAGCGCCAAACTGTTTCCCGATCAGAAAACCTTTGCTGATGCCGTCCCCAAAAGCGACCCGCTGATGATTCTGGCGGACTACCGGATGCAGCACACGCAGTCCAGCTTTGACTTACGCCACTTTGTCGAGATGAACTTTACGCTCCCTGCGGAAGGGGAAAAATATGTTCCGCCTGCTGGACAAAGTTTACGTGAGCACATTGACGATCTCTGGCCCGTGCTGACGCGCACCACCGATAAAGCCAGCAACAAATGGGATTCCCTTCTGCCGTTACCGAAACCTTACGTTGTGCCCGGCGGACGTTTCCGCGAGGTCTACTACTGGGACAGCTATTTCACCATGCTGGGCCTGGCAGAAAGCGATCACTGGGACAAAATCAGCGACATGGTGGATAACTTTGCATATGAGATAGACACCTTCGGCCACATTCCCAACGGCAACCGCAGCTATTACCTGAGCCGCTCCCAGCCGCCGTTTTTCTCAATGATGGTTGAACTGCTGGCGACCCACGACAGCGATGCGTTGAAGAAGTATCGTCCGCAGATGGAAAAAGAGTATGCCTACTGGATGGATGGCGTTAATGCCCTTCAGCCGGGCCAGGCCAACAAGCGCGTGGTGAAGCTGGACGACGGCGCTATCCTCAACCGCTACTGGGATGACCGCGATACCCCGCGTCCGGAGTCCTGGCTTGACGATGTGAATACTGCCAAAAGTAACCCTAACCGACCCGCGACCGAGATCTATCGTGATTTACGTTCCGCCGCGGCCTCGGGCTGGGACTTTAGCTCCCGCTGGATGGACGACCCGCAAAAGCTCGGCACCATCCGGACCACCAGCATTGTTCCCGTGGATCTGAACGCCCTGATGTTTAAGATGGAGAAACTGCTGGCGCGGGCTAGCCAGGAGAGCGGCGACGCCGCCAGCGCAAGTAAATACGAAGCGCTGGCTACGGCGCGTCAGAAAGCCATCGAGAGCCACCTGTGGAATGATAAAGAGGGCTGGTACGCGGATTACGATCTGAAGAGCAAGAAGGTACGCAATCAGCTCACCGCCGCAGCCCTGTTCCCGCTTTACGTGAAGGCGGCGGCGCAGGATCGTGCCGATAAAGTCGCCGCGGCAACCTCGTCGCGCCTGTTGAAACCGGGCGGGATAGCGACCACCACCGTAAACAGCGGCCAGCAGTGGGATGCGCCAAACGGCTGGGCCCCCCTGCAATGGGTGGCTGCGGAAGGGCTGCAGAATTACGGGCAAGAGAAGGTCTCGATGGACGTGACCTGGCGCTTCCTGAAGAACGTTCAGCATACTTACGACCGGGAAAAGAAACTGGTTGAAAAGTATGACGTGTCGACCACCGGTACGGGCGGCGGCGGCGGCGAGTATCCGCTGCAGGACGGCTTCGGCTGGAGCAACGGCGTGACGCTGAAAATGCTGGATCGGGTCTGCCCAAAAGAGAAACCTTGCGACAGCGTGCCGGAGAATCGGCCTGCGGCGAATGATGAGGCTGCGCCGGTAAAAGCGACGGCGCAGTAAGGGAGTAATGCCGGGTGCGGCTACGCCTTACCCGGCCTACATTTTGAACTCACAGGGAGTTACCTAGAAGCTGTAACTCGCCCCTAGCTGATACGTCCTGTCACGCCCAATCCAGCAGTTGGTCGCATCGTAGCAGGTCAGCGTCTCTTTGTTGGTGATGTTCTGCGCGCTGGCCTTAAGCGTCAGCCCTGCCAGCGAAGGCAGGATCTCGCCCATCCGATATGAAGCCGCCAGATCGTACTGGGTGGAGCCGCCCAGCTTACCCGCGTCGTTTGCCGGAGAGATTTCCATCGGACCGGTGTAGCGGGCGCCTGCGCCCAGCATCAGCCCTTTCAGCGCGGTGTTCTCAAAGGTGTAATCCCCCCAGAGGTTAAAGGCATTCTCCGGCACCTGCGTCGGACGTTTACCTTTGTACTTGTCATCTTCCCTGTTGATCGCGTGGGTGTACGCATAGTTGGCAATCAGCGTCAGGTTGTCCGTCGGACGGCTAATGGCGGATAGCTCTGCCCCTTTAGATTCCACTTCCCCGGTCTGACGATAGTTCAGGAAGCCCGGATCGGAGGTAACGACATTTTTCTGACGGATGTTAAACACCGAGGCGGTAAAGGTGGTAGCGTAGTCGGCCAGCAGATATTTTACCCCGCCTTCCACCTGCTTGCTGGTGGTCGGCTTAACGTCTTTCGCCACGAGCGTGCCCTGCGGCGACACCGGCGCAAAACCTTCGGAATAGCTGATAAACGGCGAAATTCCGCTATCGAAGGCGTAAAGCGCGCCCAGGCGCTTGGTGACGCGATCCTGCGATACCCAGGCTTTATCACCGTTTTGCAGGTAGTTGGTGGTGACGGAGCGGTAATCGTCGTAGCGCAGGCTACCCAGTAGATTTAAGCCGCCAAACTCCACCTGATCCTGCAGGTAATAGCCGTTCTGCTGATAGCTGAGGCGGTTTTTCTGAGCAGTGTAGAGCCCCAGCGCGCTTTCCTGGATTTGCGAATAGTCAGGATGCCGCATATCGATACCCGGCGTGGCCGACGCGTAGCGGTAGTGGAAGTGGGAGTTCAGCTTCTGGTAGTCAAACCCGGCCAGCAGGTGGTGTTTCCACTCACCCAGCGCAACGGTTTTGGTCACCTGGTTGTCAATGTTGAAGCTCTGCAGATCTTCATCCGTAGTGTAGGCAAAGCGGTTGAGCTGATAGGCCTCGCTTCCCGTCCCCGTTGCATAGACGCTGCGCTGATGGGTATCGACATCAAAATAGCGAGCCTTCTGATTAAAGCCCCAGCCGCTGTCAAATTCATGTTCAAAGCTGTAGCCCAGCATCCACTGACGCTGCTTAAACCCGCTCCACTCATCACCGGCGTAGTCGCGCTTGCCCGCGTATTTCGAGCGCAGGTAAGCGAGCGGCAGCGGGTTAGACGGCGTGAGGCTCGGTGTGTTTTGCGCCAGCGCGTCCAGGGTGAGGCGGGTTTTGCTGTCGGGTTGCCAGGCAACGGACGGGGCAACCAGGTAGTTTTCATACCGGGTGGTGTGCGGCTGATCGTCGTTTTCCGTGGCTTTGCCCAGCAGACGGTAGTTCCAGTTGCTGTCGGCAACCTGCCCGGTTGAATCGAGATAGCCCTCTTTCAGATTACGGTTTCCGGTGTTAACGCCGATTTCGGTTCGGGCTTCACTCTGCGGTTTTTTGCTTTGAATATTCACCAGCCCGCCCGGTGAACCGCCGCCGTAAAGTACCGATGAGGGGCCTTTCAGGATATCAACGCTGTCAATCAACAGCGGATCGATTCGCGCTTTGGTATTGCCGGTAACGTTATAGGGCAGCTGCAGCCCGTTGTAGAACTCCTGGTCGACGGTAAAGCCACGAATTTTGTATTCGCTCATGTACGACGTATTCCCCCGCACCTCGGTTGAAACGCCCGGAGCATAGCGCAGGATTTCATTCACGGAATTAGCATGACGCTTTTCAATTTCCGGCGCAGAGACGGTCGTGATGACCTGCGGCGTTTTACTTTCGGCAACGGCCGATTTCGTGGCGCTGTTCGTCCAGGCAGGCAGCGCGCTGCCCTGCTCTGAGCCGGTGACGACGATAGTGGATTCTTCGGCGAATGCCGGAACATGTAGTGCGAGCGTGACGGCGCCTGCCAGGGCGCATAGCGTAAAACGTGAGGTATTCATAATGTCGTCTTGTTGTTAGATGCAATACGGAACGACAATTATTATCATTTAGATTAACAAATCAATACGCAGGCAAAAAAACGGCCCTCCTCAGAGAGCCGTTTATGTGAATTTATGCTCGTCGCAGTAACCTGAATATGCCCAGCACCACAATGGCACCCACGACAGCGACGAGAAAACTGTGCAGGTCGAAACCACTTATGTTGCCTCCAAAACCAAACATCGTCGCCAGCCAGCCGCCCACAACCGCACCAACGACCCCGAGTACACAGGTCAAAATAAAACCGCCGCCATCGTTTCCCGGCATGATCAGTTTAGCGATAGCGCCAGCAATAAGACCAAAGATAATCCAGGCGATGATACCCATAGCGATGCCCTCTTGCAGGTTTAACGCATGCGCAGAAAACCTTCTGCACAGCTAACTTAAGTATAGGTCATCGCCGGAAAACCATTTTCATCTCACCGACTTATCTTTGGTTAAACAGGCAAAAAAACTCACCGGTTTGTATTAAGTTTCATTGCAGATTGCCGATAACGCTAAGACAGTCTGTCATCAATCAAGGAGCCATCCGGCGTGAGTCATTACAGTGAGCAGTTCCTCAAGCAAAATCCGCTGGCTGTATTAGGGGTATTACGCGACCTGCAAAAAGGTGAAGTGCCGCTGCGCATCAGCTGGTCGAATAATCAGTTCATCAGCAAGATCCTTGACGCCTCGCAGGATCGGCTGGTGATTGATTTAGGCAGTCAGGAGTACGAAAACCGCGCGGCGCTGAAAGCGGAGAACATCGCGGTGATGGCCGAAACGCAGGGGGCCAAAGTGGAGTTTGTCCTGTCGCGACTGGAACTAAGCGAATACCAGGGACTTCCGGCTTTTGTGACCCCCCTTCCGACCAATCTCTGGTTTGTTCAGCGTCGTGAATATTTCCGCATCAGCGCCCCGCTCCATCCCGCCTATTTTTGTAAGGCCAAAATGCCGGACAAAAAAGAGATCCGCTTTCGCCTCTTCGATCTGTCGCTTGGCGGCATGGGCGCACTGATGGATACGCCGAAACCCGACGGACTGGTAGAGGGCATGCGGTTTACGCAAATTGAACTGGATATGGGTGGCTGGGGTCGCTTCTATTTCGATGCGCAGCTGATTGCCATCAGCGACCGCACCGTCGTGGACAGCAAAAACGAAACCATCACCACGCCGCGTCTGAGCTTCCGTTTCCTGAACGTCGGGCCAGGCGCAGAGCGTGAGCTTCAGCGTATTATCTATTCCCTGGAGCGGGAGGCGCGGGAACGCGCAAATAAAGTCCTGTGAAGAAATCGGGCAGCGTGACCGCCGCCCGTCTGCGGCATTACATGGCATCCATCGCTTTCTGTACTTTCCAGATATAACGAGGCGCCTGTGGTGCCGGATGATTTTTCGCCACATGTTCAAAAAATTCGTCTTTGTCCATGCCGTTAATCTCTTCAATCGCCTCTTTGCGGTCAGAAGAGAAGGTTCTGAGCAACGCGCCGGCACCGTTAACGTAAGACACCACCAGCGCGTACTGCATCACCTCCGGATCCTTAATGCCCTTCAGCACGCCATGCTCCATGATGCTCAGATAGGCCGTGCCCATTGAAATGTTGCGTTCCGGATTCTTCAGCTCGCTGGTCGACGGCTGGCCGCTCCAGCCCATATAGCGGTAAACTTCTTTCCCCGCCGTTGACGCTTTAAGCTGCATCAGGCCCACCGCGTTGGATTTGCTGACGAGGGTGGGATTACCGCCTGACTCCACCGCGATGATCGCCGTGATGAGGCGCGGACTGACGCCCCAGGCCTTCCCGGCTTGCTCACTGATCGGCATCCACTGCATGGCCCGCTTCACCGGCACTTCCGGATTCCAGGGCGGGTTTTGATAATCATGTTTTGAACTACAGCCAGCGAGCAACACAATCAAAAAAGCAAACCATCTCAATTTCACGTCATCTATCCTTATAGCCGGTCATTGCGGTGCGCCGCTCTTGAAGCAGGCGGCGAATAAGCGGCATGATATAGACAATTAGTTTCTCATTCAGCAAGGATTTGCCATGTCTCAGTTTCATCTCATCGCGCCGTCGGGCTACTGCATTAACCAGGAAGCGGCGCAGCGGGGCGTTCAGCGTTTACTGGAGTCGGGCCACCAGGTAGAAAATCAGACAATTATCCCCCGCCGCCAGCAGCGTTTTGCCGGTACCGAAGCGCAGCGGCTGAATGATATCAATAGTCTGGTGAGCCTGACGGGCGAAAACCGGATTGTGCTGGCGGTGCGCGGCGGATATGGTGCGAGCCGGTTACTGGAGAGCATTGACTGGCAGGGGCTGGCACAGCGTCAGCAGCAGGATCCGCTGCTGATCTGCGGCCACAGCGATTTCACCGTCATCCAGCTTGGGCTGCTGGCGCTGCATGACATTATCACCTTCAGTGGCCCAATGCTGGCCGGTAACTTCGGCGCACCGGAGCTGGATGCGTTTACAGTGGAACACTTCTGGCGCGCGCTGGGCAATTCCACCTACAGCGTGGAGTGGCAAGGCAATGGACCGCACTGGGAATGTGAAGGTCAGCTCTGGGGCGGTAACCTGGCGATGCTGGTCTCGCTTATCGGCACGCCGTGGATGCCGCAAATCGAGGACGGCATTCTGGTGCTGGAAGATATCAACGAACATCCGTTCCGCGTCGAGCGCATGCTGTTGCAGCTCTATCATGCCGGTATTCTTGAGCGCCAGTCCGCAATTGTGCTGGGCAGCTTCAGCGGCTCTGCCCCGAATGACTATGACGCGGGTTACTCCCTGGAAACCATGGTTGAGTTCATTCGCTCGAGGCTGGATGTTCCGGTCATCACCGGTCTGGATTTTGGTCATGAGCAGCAAACCGTGACCCTGGCGCTGGGGGCGCACGCCTCCCTGATCCACAATGATTCAGGCAGTCGGCTGACCATCAGCGGCCATCCTGTCATAAAGGCATAAAAAAGCCGTTATACCCCCTTAATAAAACGCTGTTGCCGTCGTTAATATGTTAGGGTTTTAGTAACAGCGTTAACATTGAGGTGGGAGTAAGAGAACATTGGATGCCGCAGCGATAATCAGCCTTTTCATTCTGGGTTCGGTCCTTGTAACCAGCAGTATTTTATTAAGTTCATTTTCATCGCGTCTCGGCATACCTATTCTTGTCATTTTCCTCGCCATCGGCATGCTGGCCGGCATTGATGGTATTGGTGGTATCCCATTCGATAACTACCCTTTCGCCTACATGGTGAGTAACCTCGCGCTGGCGGTGATCCTGCTGGACGGCGGGATGCGCACCCAGGCAAGCTCCTTCCGCGTGGCCTTAGGGCCCGCGCTGTCGCTCGCGACGGTTGGCGTGTTGATTACCTCAGGCCTCACCGGAATGATGGCCGCATGGCTTTTCCATCTCAACATCATGGAAGGTTTGCTGATTGGCGCGATTGTTGGCTCAACCGATGCGGCAGCGGTGTTTTCCCTGCTCGGCGGAAAAGGGCTTAACGAACGCGTCGGCTCCACGCTTGAGATTGAATCCGGCAGTAACGATCCGATGGCGGTGTTTCTCACCATCACGCTGATTGAGATGATCCAGCAGCACGAGACGGGCCTGAGCTGGATGTTCGTCTGGCATATCCTGCAGCAGTTCGGGCTGGGGATTGTTATTGGCCTGGCGGGGGGATACCTCTTACAGCAGATGATCAACCGCATCTCCCTGCCCGCGGGGCTTTACCCCCTGCTGGCGCTGAGCGGCGGCATTCTTATTTTTGCCGTTACCACCGCGCTGGACGGCAGCGGCATTCTCGCCGTCTATCTCTGCGGTTTCCTGATGGGCAACCGACCGATCCGTAACCGTCATGCCATTTTGCAGAACTTCGACGGCCTGGCCTGGCTGGCACAAATTGGCATGTTCCTGGTGCTGGGCCTGCTGGTTACGCCTTCGGACCTGCTGCCGATCGCCGTTCCGGCGCTGCTGCTGTCCGCGTGGATGATCTTCTTCGCCCGTCCGCTGTCGGTATTTGCAGGCCTGCTGCCGTTTCGCGGCTTCAACCTGCGCGAGCGGGTCTTTATCAGCTGGGTGGGCCTGCGCGGCGCGGTACCGATTATTCTTGCGGTCTTTCCGATGATGGCCGGTCTGGATAACGCCCGGCTGTTCTTTAACGTGGCGTTCTTCGTGGTGCTGATTTCGCTGCTGTTCCAGGGAACGTCGCTCGGGTGGGCGGCGAAGAAAGCCAAAGTTGTGGTGCCTCCCGTGGGCTGGCCGGTCTCTCGCGTGGGGCTCGATATTCACCCAGAGAATCCTTGGGAACAGTTTGTTTATCAGCTGAGCGCTGACAAATGGTGCGTGGGGGCCTCGCTGCGCGATTTGCACATGCCTACTGAAACGCGCATTGCCGCCCTGTTCCGCGATAATGTCCTGCTGCACCCTACAGGCAGCACCCGCCTGCGCGAAGGAGATATTCTCTGCGTGATTGGCCGCGAGCGCGACCTGCCCGCGCTGGGCAAACTGTTTAGCCAGTCGCCGCCGGTGGCGCTGGATCAGCGTTTCTTCGGCGATTTTATTCTGGAAGCCAGCGCCAAGTTTGCCGATGTGGCGCTGATTTACGGCCTGGATGAAGGGCTGGAGTACCGCGACAAGCAGCAAACGCTGGGGGAAATCATTCAGCAACTGCTGGGGGCGGCCCCTGTTGTCGGCGACCAGGTGGAGTTCGCCGGGATGATTTGGACGGTTGCGGAGAAAGAAGATAACGCGGTCAGGAAAGTCGGCGTCAGGCCGATGGAAGATGAAGCGGAGTAGCGGTTTTTTTGCCGGGTGGCGCTAGCGCCACCCGACACAACCATTCGTTACACCGTCACAACCGGCACTCTCGGTGCCAGCGCGCACATCAATTCGTACCCCACCGTACCCGCAGCGGCAGCAACGTCATCAATCTTAATTTCGTTACCCCACAGCTCGACCGGTGAACCGATGCCCGCCTGCGGGCATGGCGTAAGATCCACGGCCAGCATATCCATTGATATGGTGCCCACCGTTCCCGTGCGAACCCCATCGACCCAGACAGGCGTGCCGGTCGGCGCGATGCGCGGGTAGCCGTCGGCATAGCCGCCCGCCACGATGCCAATCCGCTGCTCGCCCTTTGCCCGGTAGCGGCTGCCGTAGCCCACCGTGTCGCCGGCTTTCAGGGTTTGCACGCCAATGATTTCGCTGCGCAGGGTCATCACCGGCTTCAGGCCGCTGTTGGCGATGTCCTGCCACTGGCCCGAGGGTGACGCACCGTAAAGAACGATCCCCGGACGCACCCAGTTATAGTGCGCCTCAGGATGCCAGAGCGCGGCCGCCGAATTTGACAGCGAGCACGGGCAGTCCAGCCCTTCTGCCGCCTGCTCAATGCGGACCATGGCATCGGCAATGCCGTCCGGTTTTTCCGCGTCGGCAAAATGGGCCATCAGCGTCATTTCGCCCACGTTTTTCATGGCGCGCAGCTGCTGCCAGACCGTATGCACGCGCTCAGGCTGGAAGCCCAGGCGGTTCATACCGCTGTTCACCTTGAGGTAAATATCCAGCGGCGCATGGAGTTTCGCATCCTGAATCGCCTTAATCTGCCAGTTGCTGTGAACGCTGGTGGTCAGCCGATACTTATCCAGCAGCGGCAGATCGTCCGCGTGGAAAAAGCCCTCCAGAAGCAGTATCGGCCCTTTCCAGCCGCGCTCGCGCAGCAGAATGGCCTCTTCCAGGTTCAGGAGCGCAAAGCCGTCGGTGGCGCTCAGGGCGCTCCAGATACGGTCAATACCGTGGCCGTAGGCATTCGCTTTCACCACAGACCAGACGCGCGAACCAGGCGCCGCCCGGCGAACAATTTGCAGATTATCCTTCAGGGCCTGCAGGTTCAGCTGGGCCAGAACAGGACGGGACATGACAACTCCTTAGCTATGCGCGCCGTGCAGGTGCTGTGGACGCGACGGCGTAAACCCCGATTGATAGCGCGCGGCGCTTAAATCGTCAAACGGAATTGCCGGCGTGCGCCCGGAAATCAGGTCGCTCAGCAGCTGGCCCGATCCGCAGGCCATCGTCCAGCCAAGCGTGCCGTGTCCGGTATTGGTCCACAGGTTTTTAAACGGCGTGCGGCCCACGATCGGCGTGCCGTCCGGGGTCATCGGACGCAGGCCGGTCCAGAACGTCGCCTGCTCAACAAAACCTCCTCGCGGGAAGAGATCGCCCACGACCATCTCCAGCGTTTCACGACGCGGCTTCAGCAGCTCGGTGTTGAAGCCGACGATCTCCGCCATGCCGCCTACGCGGATGCGGTTATCGAAGCGGGTAATGGCGATTTTGTAGGTTTCATCCAGAATGGTCGACACCGGAGCGCCGCTCTCTTCTTTTACCGGAATGGTCAGCGAGTAGCCCTTCAGCGGGTAGACCGGAATATCGAGAATACCTTTCAGCATGGCGGTGGAGTACGAACCAAACGCCATCACGTAGGCATCGGCTTTGATCACCTCCTCGCCGCACTTCACGCCGTAAATTTTTTCCCCTTCCGACAGCAGCTTGTCGACAGAGGTGTTAAAGCGGAATTTCACCCCCGCCTGTTCGCACATTTGCGCCAGACGCTGCGTAAAGAGCTGGCAGTCGCCGGTTTCGTCATTCGGCAGGCGCAGGCCGCCCGTCAGCTTATGCGCAACTTCCGCCAGCGCCGGTTCAACCTGGCCTAGCTGGCTGGCTTCCAGCAGCTGGTAAGGTACACCAGCATCTTCCAGCACGGCGATATCGCGGGTGGCATTTTCGTACTGCTGCTCGGTGCGGAACAGCTGCAGCGTCCCGCCCTGGCGGCCTTCATACTCAATACCTGTCGACGCGCGCAGCGCTTTCAGGCAGTCGCGGCTGTATTCCGCCAGGCGCACCATGCGCCCTTTGTTCTCCATGTAGTGGCGGGTGTCGCAGTTGCGCAGCATCTGCCACATCCACTTCAGCTGGAACTGCGTGCCGTCAAGGCTGATGGCCAGCGGCGCATGGCGCTGGAACATCCATTTAATCGCTTTCAGCGGAACACCCGGTGCAGCCCACGGTGCCGCATACCCCGGAGAGATTTGCCCGGCGTTCGCCGCGCTGGTTTCAAGCGCAGGACCGGACTCACGATCGATAACGATGACGTCATGTCCCGCCTGACTTAAATACCAGGCGCTGGTTACCCCAACGACACCACTTCCCAGTATGACAACACGCATAGCCACTCCATTATGTGCAAAAGAACAATCTTCTAATTACAGATTGATAACCTAGTTGAAAATATTATTCAACATACGACTTTTTTATGGTGACTTACCTCACACATCCCCCAGCATCAGGGGATAGTGCTAATTTGGGATCTCCTGCTGCGCGTTATTTTTAACCAGCATAAAATGCTGATGGACACCGTTTTTTTGCCGTATCAAAAACGCGAAATCGCAAAGAAATAATTTCTGCCCCAGCACGCTTTTTAACACGTTGATCTATGCTTGAAAGGAGGCTCTCCAGACAGAGAGAGCACCCACAACGAGGGCGCGCTAATGGCTACTATTGATTCCCTGAACAAGGACAACACACGTCTGAGCGATGGACCCGACTGGACCTTCGAGCTGCTGGATGTTTACCTCGCCGAGATCGACCGGGTCGCAAAACTGTACCGCCTGGATACCTATCCCCATCAGATTGAAGTCATTACGTCCGAACAGATGATGGACGCCTACTCCAGCGTCGGGATGCCGATTAACTATCCGCACTGGTCTTTTGGTAAGAAATTCATTGAAACGGAGCGGCTGTATAAGCACGGGCAGCAGGGTCTGGCGTATGAGATCGTCATCAACTCCAATCCGTGTATCGCCTATTTAATGGAAGAGAACACCATTACCATGCAGGCGCTGGTGATGGCGCACGCCTGCTACGGGCACAACTCCTTTTTCAAGAATAACTATCTGTTCCGCAGCTGGACGGATGCCAGCTCCATCGTCGATTACCTGATCTTCGCCCGTAAATACATTACCGACTGCGAAGAGCGCTACGGCGTGGACGAAGTGGAAAAACTGCTCGACTCCTGCCACGCGCTGATGAACTACGGCGTGGACCGCTACAAACGTCCGCAGAAAATCTCCCTGCAGGAGGAGAAAGCCCGGCAGAAAAGCCGCGAAGAGTATCTGCAGAGCCAGGTGAACATGCTGTGGCGCACCCTGCCGAAGCGTGAGGAGGAAAAAACGATCGCCGAAGCGCGTCGTTATCCGTCCGAGCCGCAGGAAAACCTGCTCTATTTTATGGAGAAGAACGCCCCGCTGCTGGAGCCGTGGCAGCGTGAGATCCTGCGTATCGTGCGCAAGGTGAGCCAGTATTTTTACCCGCAAAAGCAGACGCAGGTGATGAACGAAGGCTGGGCGACCTTCTGGCACTACACTATCCTCAACCATCTGTACGACGAGGGGAAAGTCACCGAGCGGTTCATGATGGAGTTCCTCCACAGCCATACTAACGTGGTGTTCCAGCCGCCCTACAATAGCCCGTGGTACAGCGGGATTAACCCGTATGCCCTTGGCTTTGCCATGTTCCAGGACATTAAGCGTATCTGCCAGTCGCCGACGGAAGAAGACAAGTACTGGTTCCCGGATATCGCCGGGTCAGACTGGCTGGAAACGCTGCACTTTGCGATGCGCGACTTTAAGGATGAGAGCTTCATCAGCCAGTTTATGTCGCCGAAGATCATGCGTGACTTCCGCTTCTTCACCGTGCTGGACGACGATCGCAACAACTATCTGGAGATTTCAGCAATCCATAACGAAGAGGGATACCGTGAGATCCGCTCTCGCCTTTCCTCCCAGTACAACCTGAGCAACCTTGAACCGAATATTCAGGTATGGAACGTCGATTTGCGCGGTGACCGCTCCCTGACGTTGCGCTATATTCCGCACAATCGTGCGCCGCTGGATAAAGGGCGTAAAGAGGTGCTGAAGCACGTGCATCGCCTGTGGGGCTTTGACGTGCAGCTGGAGCAGCAGAATGAAGACGGCAGCGTCGAGCTGCTGGAACGCTGCCCGGCGCGGTTGAACACGCTGTAGCGCCACCCGACGAAAAAAAACCTCTCATACGAGAGGTTTTTCTTTTAGCGGGTCTGAATCGCTAAATCACCCGGCAGCGTTTTCTGCATACGGTGCCAGATTTCACCGGAATCGTGACCGTAGCGGCGCACCGTCTCATAAACCTGATCGTGCAGACCTTCAGTACAGAGCTTGCTCAGCTTATGGTAGAAGCCCAGCGCCAGGCTACGCGCTTCCGGATTGGCAAAGTAGTGGCGGCCAATGCGGGTATAAAGCCCTTTCATACCGTTGAGGATCAGGCCGTAAACAGGGTTGCCGGAGGCAAACGCCAGGCCGCGAAACACGTTGTAATCGAGGGTGGCAAAGGCATCGGCATGATCTTCCACCTCGTTCGCGCTGGCCAGCACCGCAAGGGCGTCTTCCGGATGCTGACGGAAAGCTGTACGAATAAAGATCGTTGCGATGTTGGTGCGAACGGAGAGCAGATTATCAATGAGCTGCGGCACGCTTTCATGGTCGAGACGCGCCAGCGTTTCAAGAATGTTTAACCCGGATGTTTCCCAGAAGTTGTTTACTTTCGTAGGCTTACCATGCTGGATCGTCAACCAGCCATCGCGCGCCAGCCGCTGAAGCACTTCACGCAGCGTGGTGCGAGTGACGCCAATCAGTTCAGAGAGTTCGCGTTCAGCCGGAAGAATGGACCCCGCAGGGAAACGATTATTCCAGATGCTTTCAATGATGTACTCTTCCGCGAAACCCGCCGGGCTCTGCGCCTTAATGACCATAGTGAGATTTCCATTACACAGCTTTAGCAAATTGGACTCATCATACCAGAGGCAGCCAGTGGCAGGTAGCGCGGCAAAGAGAGAAAAGAGGGATCGCCGTTTCATTTTTGTGAAATTTACAATGCCGCCTTATCCGCCTCCAGGCCGCATTTTTTGCGTATACTGATGTTTTGTCTTACTTGACGGGAAGGACGTCTGTTGTGGAAATTTCTTTTGGGCGCGCGCTATGGCGCAATTTTTTAGGTCAGTCTCCTGACTGGTATAAGCTGATATTGCTGGTTTTCCTGGTCGTTAATCCCATCATTTTTAGTGTGAATCCCTTTATCGCCGGCTGGCTGCTGGTGGCGGAGTTTATCTTCACCCTGGCCATGGCGCTAAAATGTTATCCCCTGCTGCCGGGCGGATTGCTGGCGTTTGAAGCCGTCGTCATCGGCATGACCAGCGCCGAGCATGTCAAAGCAGAGCTGGCGTCAAATCTCGAAGTGCTTCTGCTGCTGATATTTATGGTGGCGGGCATCTACTTCATGAAACAGCTCCTGCTGTTTATCTTCACGCGCCTGCTGCTCAGCATTCCGTCAAAAATGTTCCTCTCGCTGGCGTTTTGCCTTGCCGCCGCCTTCCTGTCGGCCTTCCTGGACGCGCTGACGGTCGTCGCGGTGGTGATAAGCGTCGCGGTTGGGTTTTACGGTATTTATCACCGCGTGGCCTCCTCTCGTCCGGGTGAAGATTTGCAGGATGACAGCCACGTCGATGCGCATAACCGTGACGTGCTGGAACAGTTCCGCGCGTTTCTGCGCAGCCTGATGATGCACGCTGGGGTCGGTACCGCGCTGGGCGGCGTGATGACCATGGTGGGCGAGCCGCAAAACCTGATCATTGCCAAAGCGGCGGGCTGGCACTTCGGTGATTTCTTCCTGAGAATGGCCCCGGTCAGCGTACCGGTGCTTATCTGCGGCCTGGCGACCTGTCTGCTGGTGGAAAAATTTCGCCTCTTTGGCTATGGGGCCCAGCTCCCGGAGCCGGTACGTCAGGAACTGCATAAATTCGATCTGCAAAGCCGACGCCAGCGGACCCGCCAGGAGACGCTGCGCCTGATTGCTCAGGGGATCATCGGCGTCTGGCTTATCGCCGCGCTGGCGTTTCATCTTGCCGAAGTGGGGCTGATTGGCCTGTCAGTCATTATTCTCGCCACCACCTTTACCGGCGTGACGGACGAACATGCCATCGGTAAAGCGTTTACCGAAGCCCTGCCGTTTACCGCCCTGCTGGCGGTGTTCTTTGCGGTCGTGGCGGTGATTATCGACCAGCATCTTTTCGCGCCGATTATTGCCTTTGTATTACAGGCGTCACCGGATGCTCAGCTGTCGCTGTTTTACCTGTTTAACGGCCTGCTCTCGTCAATCTCAGATAACGTCTTTGTCGGGACGGTCTACATCAACGAGGCCAAAGCCGCTATGGAGCAAGGCGTTATCAGCGCCGGACAGTTTGAACTGCTGGCCGTGGCGATCAATACCGGCACCAACCTTCCGTCGGTGGCGACGCCAAACGGCCAGGCCGCCTTCCTGTTCCTGCTGACCTCCGCTCTCGCGCCGCTCATACGTCTTTCTTATGGCCGGATGGTGTGGATGGCGCTGCCCTACACGCTGGTGCTCACGATCGTGGGATTGCTTTGCGTCAAAATTACCCTCATTCCCTGTACGCAATGGTTGATACAAGCGGGTATACTTGCGGCGCAGTAAACTATGCATCTCGGGCAGTTCGCTGCCCGTTTGCCTTTTCGCACGATAAACATCCAATTACGTTTTATTTCGCCAGGTACAGGTGGCGCGAAAAACGAATTCGTTTACACTGCGCTTTCTAAGCATGTTCCAGGGAAATGATTATGTTGAGATTTTTAAACCAGTGCTCCCGCGGTCGCGGAGCGTGGTTGTTAATGGCCCTGACCGCCTTTGCGCTGGAAATGGTCGCGCTGTGGTTCCAGCACGTAATGGGACTGAAACCTTGCGTGCTTTGTATTTATGAACGCTGCGCGCTGTTCGGCATTATGGGGGCGGGCCTGGTGGGCGCAATTGCGCCGAAATCGCCGCTTCGCTATGCCGCTATCGCGATCTGGCTGTACAGCGCCTGGAAAGGGATTGAACTCTCCTGGCAGCACACCATGATGCAGCTGCATCCGTCACCGTTTATGACCTGCGATTTTGCCGCCCGCTTCCCGAGCTGGCTGCCGCTGGATAAATGGCTGCCGCAGGTGTTTGTCGCATCCGGTGACTGCTCCGTTCGTCAGTGGGAATTCCTGACGCTGGAGATGCCGCAGTGGCTGGTAGGCATTTTTGCCGCCTACTTCATCGTGGCGCTGCTGGTGCTGATCGCTCAGCCGTTCAAACCGAAGAAACGCGATCTATTTGGGCGCTAAGTTGCCCGGCGGCGCTTCGCTTGCGCGGGCCTACGGTTTTGTAGGTCGGGTAAGCGCAGCGCCATCCGACACAACCGCGCATAATAAAAAACCCGCTTCGGCGGGTTTTTTAATCTCAACGGGTCGGGTGGTTCATGATGTGATCTTCCCAGTCCCGAACCTCGGACTCTTTCACCGCAATGTGGCGCACAGAGATACGCTCGCCGTGCATCGCCGCTTTTGAACCGGTCAGTAGCGGATGCCAGTCAGGCAGACCTTTCCCTTCCGCCAGCAGGCGATACGCGCAGGTATGCGGCAGCCATTCAAACGTCGGCAGATTATCCCGGGTTAACTTAATGCAGTCCGGCTCAAATTCAAACCGGCGCTCATAGTTGCGGCACTGGCAGGTTTTAATGTTTAGCTGCTTGCAGGCAACGTTGGTGAAGTAGATTTCATCCGTATCTTCATCCATCAGCTTGTGCAGGCAGCACTGCCCGCAGCCGTCGCACAATGATTCCCATTCCGCGTCAGTCATGTCGTCGAGAGTTTTGCTTTGCCAGAAAGGGATGTCGTTCATCAGGATGTCCACACGTCAAAAGAAAGCGCACCTTATAACGAGTCTGGCACGTTGTTGCAAGTTTTGCCGCCCTCTTCAGGCGGCAAGATGGGATTACAGCACGCGGGTTTTCAGCGACAGGCCGTTAAAACCGACCTCCAGTTCATCACCGCTCACGAGCGGACCAACGCCTTCCGGCGTGCCGGTCAGGATCACATCACCTGGTTTAAGGGTAAAGAAGCGGCTCATGTAGGCGATCAGCGGCACAATCTTATGGATCATGTCTGCCGTGGTGCCCTGCTGGCGGATCTCGCCGTTAACCTTCAGGCTGAGCGGGGTATCCTGCGGATCGCCGGTAAATTCGCTCACCGGCACAAACGCCGAGATCGGGCAGGAATTATCAAACCCTTTGGCTTTTTCCCACGGCTGCCCTGCTTTCTTCATTTTGCCCTGCACGTCACGCAGGGTCAGATCCAGCGCCACGCCGTATCCGGCAATCGCTTTCTGAACATGTTCTTCTGAGGCCTGGCGAAGCGTTGCACCAATCAGCACGGCAAGTTCCACTTCGTGATGCACCGAGCCGAGCCCCTGCGGCAGCGCCAGCGGCTGGCGGATATCGCAAAGCGCCGTTTCAGGCTTAATAAACAGAACCGGCTCTTCTGGCGTCGCGCTGCCCATCTCCTGAATATGTTTTGCATAGTTGCTCCCTACGCAAACCACTTTGCTGACGGGATAATCCAGTAATGCACCTTGCCAGTTATGATGTTGATACATGGTCGACCCCTAAACGGTTGATGTGTTGTGCCCAAAAACAGTTGAGGCTATTTTTTACCGTTCGCCTCAAGATGCTGTTTTAATAAATTCTCGGGTGGCGGTGGAAGCTGTAAATAATAGCCCTGCTCGGCTAAGGCCGTTTTCACTTTATCCAGATCGGCATTAATCAGTTTCTTACGACCATCAAGCGGCAGCAGCATAGCCAGCTGTGGTCGGCCAAAGTTCTTCATTAATTCTTCAGGCACGCGTGAAAAATCGTCTTTCTTTTCGACATAAAGATAGGTCTGGTCACGGCTTGTACTTCTGTAGATCACACAAAACATGTTTTTACTCTGAATTAATGGGTGGTTGCTTGCCTCAATATACTCCTGACTATAACATGCCTGATACTCTTCGGAATATCGCAGCGAGTGGTTGCGGTTAATAGCAAATTGAGTAAGGCCAGGATGTCAAACACGCCCATCGAGCTTAAAGGCAGTAGCTTCACCTTATCAGTGGTACATTTGCATGATGCAAAACCCGAGGTTATTCGTCAGGCGTTAGAAGACAAAATCGCCCAGGCTCCCGCCTTTCTGAAACACGCCCCTGTTGTTATCAACGTCAGCGGTCTTGAGGCGCCGGTTAACTGGAAACTTCTCCAGCAGGCCGTCTCCTCCACCGGACTGCGTATCGTGGGCATCAGCGGCTGCAAAGATTCTGAGCTGAAAGCGGAAATTGAGCGTGCGGGGCTGCCCCTTCTGAATGAGGGCAAAGAAAAAGCCTCGCGTGCGGCACCCGTTGCCGTCGAAACGCCCCCTCCTGCGGTGCAAAACGTTACTACCGTCACAAAAACGCGAATGATTGATGTGCCGGTTCGTTCCGGTCAGCGCATTTATGCACCAAACTGTGATCTGATTGTTACAAGCCACGTCAGTGCTGGCGCTGAGCTGATTGCAGATGGCAATATTCACGTATACGGTATGATGCGTGGACGTGCGCTCGCAGGTGCAAGTGGCGATCGAGATGCGCAAATATTTTGTACTCACCTGACGGCGGAACTGGTGTCCATCGCAGGTGAATATTGGCTGAGCGACAAGATCCCAGCCGAATTTTATGGCAAAGCGGCTCGCCTGCTTCTGGCAGACGACGCGTTGACCGTTCAACCGTTGAATTGATCCCTTTTTAACAAGGAATTTCTATGGCACGCATTATTGTTGTTACTTCGGGTAAAGGAGGCGTTGGCAAGACCACCTCCAGCGCGGCCATCGCTACTGGTTTGGCCCAGAAGGGAAAGAAAACCATCGTTATCGACTTCGATATCGGTCTGCGTAACCTCGACCTCATCATGGGATGTGAGCGTCGCGTCGTGTATGACTTTGTGAACGTCATTCAGGGCGATGCCACACTGAACCAGGCGATGATTAAAGACAAGCGCACCGAGAACCTCTACATTCTCCCGGCATCTCAGACGCGTGACAAAGACGCCCTGACCCGTGAAGGGGTGGAAAAGGTGCTCGACGATCTGAAAAAAATGGATTTCGACTTCATCGTCTGCGACTCCCCTGCCGGCATCGAAACCGGTGCCCTGATGGCGCTCTACTTCGCTGATGAAGCGATCATCACCACCAACCCTGAAGTTTCATCCGTGCGTGACTCAGACCGCATTCTGGGGATCCTCGCCTCTAAATCCCGTCGTGCGGAAAATGGCGAAGACCCGATTAAAGAACACCTGCTGCTCACCCGCTACAATCCGGGCCGCGTGAACAAAGGTGACATGCTGAGCATGGAAGACGTGCTTGAGATCCTGCGCATTAAGCTGGTCGGCGTTATCCCGGAAGATCAGTCCGTGTTACGCGCCTCTAACCAGGGCGAGCCAGTGATCCTTGATACAATGGCAGATGCAGGTAAAGCTTACGCCGATACCGTTGACCGTCTGCTGGGAGAAGAACGTCCTTTCCGCTTCATTGAAGAAGAGAAGAAAGGTTTCCTCAAACGCCTGTTCGGAGGATAAGTTATGGCATTACTGGACTTTTTTCTCTCGCGGAAAAAGAACACCGCCAACATCGCAAAAGAACGTCTGCAAATTATCGTTGCGGAGCGTCGTCGTAGCGACGCCGAGCCTCACTACCTGCCGCAGCTGCGCAAGGACATCCTGGAAGTGATCTGTAAGTACGTGCAGATTGACCCGGAGATGGTGACGGTGCAGCTGGAACAAAAAGACGGGGATATTTCGATTCTGGAGCTGAACGTGACGCTCCCGGAAGCGGAAGAGTCGCGTCCGTAGGTTTGTGATTTCATAGCCCCGGTAAGCGCAGCGCCACCGGAGGAATATGCCGGGTTTATCACCCGGCATATTTTTTATCGCGGATAGCCTTCCAGCAGCGTATTCAGGCGATCGGCCATCAATTCCCCGCGCCATCCCGCCATCATTTCCGGCACGCCATTCTGCGGCTTCAGCTTCCAGTGCCAGTTCAGCAGCTGGTTAATCTGACGACGTGAGGCGAGCAGTTCCGCGCTCAGTTTGCTTTCGGTTGCAACTGCCTGCACCAGCGCTTTGATGTCCTTGAAAGCCTTGCGATAGCCCGGCATGTCCATCAGGTTCAGCAGCGGTTCCGGCAGCGCATCTTCCGGCAGCTCCTGCGCTTTTGCGACCAGCGCCAGCAGGGTTTTACCGTGGAAACGGATCTCGCTGCCCGAAAGCCCAATGCTGTCAAGCTCGCCGAGGCTGCCCGGCATATAGCGCGCCACCGCCCAGAGATGCTCTTCGCGAACCACAAAGTTAACGGCCAGGTCGCGCTCCCGCGCTTTACGCAAGCGCCAGTCTGCCAGCAACTGCAGGCATGCCAGCTGACGCGTTCGCAGCTGCCAGGCGTTGCTGATGTCGCGCCAGGCCTCTTTCGGATCCACCACTTCCTGACGGCGCTGCTGGGTCATTCGGCACTCGTCCAGCGCAGCAGCGAGCCATCCGGAGGCTTCCGCCTCTTTCATCAGCTGTCCGGCGATCGGCAGCAGGTAAAACACGTCTGCCGCCGCATATTCCAGCTGGCGTGCGGTTAGCGGACGCGCCAGCCAGTCGGTGCGGGATTCACTCTTATCCAGCGTCAGGCCCGTATACTCCTCCACCATGGCGGCAAAACCCCACGACAGCGGACGACCGCTGAACGCCGCGAGGATCTGCGTATCAATCAGCGGCTGAGGCATGATGCCAAAGGTGTTCAGAAAGACTTCCAGATCTTCACTGCCCGCGTGCAGGTATTTCGTCACGGCGGTATCGAGCAGCAGGTCACGCATCGGCGTCCAGTCGGTAATGCCGAGAGGGTCGATCAGCGACACGTGTTTACCGTCGTACATCTGAATCAAACCCAGCTGCGGATAATAGGTTCGGGTACGGACAAACTCGGTATCCAGGGCAATGGCAGGAAAGTCGCGCGTCACTTCGCACAGCGAAGCCAGCTCGTCGTTGGTCGTGATCATCTGGTAATTCAAATCGTATTCTCTTTTGTTTGCGCCCATAAAAAACGCCGGCTTAACCGGCGTCTGGACGATTAACGTGAAGCTCAGGCCTTATTGTCTACTTTGGCACGGGCTTCGTCACGTAATTCTCGTCGTAATATCTTCCCGACGTTGGATTTCGGCAGCTCGTCGCGGAATTCCACCAGCTTCGGCACTTTATAGCCCGTCAGCTGACGACGACAAAACGTTATCAGCGCTTCCTCGGTGAGAGAAGGATCTTTCTTGACCACAAATATCTTCACCGCTTCACCGCTGCTGCCGGAAGGCACCCCTACTGCTGCCACTTCGAGTACGCCGCTGTGCTGCATAACCACGTCTTCGATCTCATTAGGATAGACGTTGAAGCCGGAGACCAGAATCATATCTTTCTTGCGATCGACAATACGCAGGAAGCCTTCCTCATCCATCACCGCGATGTCACCGGTATGCAGCCAGCCGTCTTTGATGATTTCGTCGGTCGCGTCGGGACGCTGCCAGTAGCCCAGCATCACCTGCGGACCTTTGACGCACAGCTCACCCGGCTCACCCGGCGCAACTTCATTATCGTTATCATCGACCAGTTTCGCTTCAGTGGAAGGAACGGGCAGACCAATGCTTCCGCTGTGATAGTCGATATCATGCGGGTTGACGCTGACCAGCGGCGCGCATTCCGTCAGGCCATAGCCCTCCAGCAGATACTGACCGGTGAGCTTCACCCAGCGCTCGGCAACCGCCTGCTGGACCGGCATGCCGCCGCCCGCAGAGAGGTGCAGCGTGGAGAAATCCAGCTGCTGAAACTCTTTGTTATTAAGCAGCGCGTTGAACAGGGTATTTACCCCGGTCATGGCGGTGAACGGGTATTTTGCCAGCTCTTTCACCAGCCCCGGTATATCGCGCGGGTTGGTGATCAGCACGTTCTGACCGCCCAGCTCAATAAACAGCAGGCAGTTCATGGTCAGTGCGAAAATGTGGTACAGCGGCAGCGCCGTAATGACCAGTTCTTTGCCGGGATGCAGCAGCGGCCCGTAGGTTGCGTTGACCTGCTCAAGGTTCGCCAGCATGTTGCGGTGGGTCAGCATTGCGCCTTTCGCCACGCCGGTGGTACCGCCGGTATACTGCAGGAAGGCGAGATCTTCTGAGACCACTTCCGGCTTGACGTACTGCATACGATAGCCCGCATGCAGCGCCCTGCGGAAGGAGATAGCGTCCGGCAGGTGATATTTTGGCACCAGACGCTTGACGTATTTGACGACAAAGTTAACCAGCGTGCCTTTGGCGGTGGAGAGTTGATCCCCCATGCGCGTCAGGATGACGTGTTTCACCTGGGTTTTGTCGACCACTTTTTCCAGCGTATGGGCAAAGTTGGACACAATGACAATCGCAACCGCGCCGCTGTCGTTCAGCTGATGCTCAAGCTCGCGCGGGGTGTACAGCGGGTTGACGTTGACGACAATCATCCCGGCTCGCAGGATACCGAACAACGCCACCGGGTATTGCAGCAGGTTTGGCATCATCAGCGCGACGCGGTCCCCTTTTTGCAGCCCCAGCCCTTCCTGAAGATACGCCGCAAACGCCCGGCTACGCTCTTCAAGCTTACGGAACGTCATGACCTCGCCCATATTCACGAATGCGGGCTGGTCCGCGTAGCGCCTTACCGAGTGCTCAAATAATTCCACCAGGGATTGATAACGGTCAGGATTGATCTCAGCAGGAACATCTGCGGGATAACGGTTAAGCCAAACCTTCTTCAATGCATCACCTCTGAAATGAGTGTTCGTCGTCATCACAACCCCGATAATAAACAGTTTGTTAACATTATATTAACTCAGCGTACCAGTTTATTAATTGTTCAGATTTAAGGTTGCGAAGCGCGTCACTCTTTTTTTTCGTTTTATCCGTAAAAAAACAGAGACAGCGGCTGAGCCGCTGTCTCTTTTCTAGCAATAACAGTAAGTTACTCAGTAACGATCGTCTGTACCTGTGCAGGTCCCGGGTTATACCAACCCCAGCCCGGGTAGCCGTAACGATAAGGATGCGGACCCCACATCCACGGATCGATCGGCTGAGGCGGCATGATCACCTGCTGTGCTAACCGCCAGCGCTTATACCCGTTGACCTGCATGGTCATAAATTTATACGGCGTGCTGCCGATTTTACCCTGCACGGCGCCGGTAATCGGCCCGACGACGGTGACCAGTTGTCCGCGAAAATCGACAGGATCGAGGAAACCACTCACGTCCGCGTAGATACGCCCGCGAGAGGCCTCACCCAGTACAGGCCGCGCGCCGCTGTCCAGCGGAACGGTTGCGATCTCGAGGCGGGTTTTCCCCTGCTGGTTTTGTACGTCTATCACCTTACCGCCAAAGCGCGCTTCCTGGCCGACGTACAGCTCAGGGGCATTCATCACCCGAACCAGATCCTGCTGTGGCGTCGGGCTGGTGCCCTTAATCGCATCAGGAACGGAAACGCATCCGCTCAGTGCTATGGCAACTGCGCCTGCCATAATAAGGCGTACTACTTTAGTCTGGACCGCCATGATGCGACTCCTTTTTCTCAGTTCCTGTTACTGAGATTCACTCGCGGCCCGGAAGTTTCTTCCACGCAACGGTGTTTCGCAAATAAACCGGCTCCGCGTGTTCAACGGCCACGGTTTTGCCTGCTGCGAGCAGCTGGCTGGCAATCGGAAGCATATCTTCCGCAGCAGGCAGCAGCATGTTGCCGTCCACCAGCGTCACCCCGGTGTCGTTCGCCATGTCTGGCCACGCCGGCCAGCCGGTGCCGACGGTTGCCCACTCGCCTGACAGCTGCTTCAGTCGTTCAGTGACCACTTCCGGCTTAAGCACGGCTTCCGTCTCTTCACCGTGCCACACGCCCTGCTCGTCGCGGGTGTATTCGGCCCAGTAAACTTCACCCATGCGGGCATCAATCGCGGCCAGAACGCGCGTTGCCCCGGTCATGCGCCATGCGCCCTGCGCCATGGTGGCGAGGGTAGAGACGCCGATCATCGGCAGCTCGGCGCCCAGCGCCAGGCCCTGCGCAATGCCAATCCCGATACGTACGCCCGTAAAGCTGCCGGGGCCGCGGCCAAAGGCCAGCGCGTCGAGGTCGGTTAAGGAGGTGTTGCCCTGGGTTAAAATGGCTTTTACCAGGGGCAGAATGCGTTGGGTGTGTTCCCGGGGGCACTCTTCGAAATGGGCAGAAACAGCACCGTCGTTCAACAGAGCGACAGAGCAAGCCTCTGTCGCGGTATCAATAGCCAGAATTCGCATCAGTCGTCGCGCTCTCGCAAGGGTCAGTCACAAAATGGCGCGCATCTTAGCATACTCCGGGGTAAATTACTCCGCCGTTGGGTTTGCCAGGAAACGCACCGCGCGTTTTATGTCCCGCGTCCGCGGCGCGGGCGGCAGGCTTGCAAGGAAGGTTGCTCCGTAAGGGCGCATCACCAGTCGGTTATCGCAGATGACCAGCACGCCGCGATCGGTAACGTCGCGGATTAATCGCCCTACCCCTTGCTTAAGGGTAATGACCGCATCCGGGAGCTGAACCTCATCAAACGGATCGCCGCCGCGCAGGCGGCAGTCTTCCATCCTCGCCTTGAGCAGCGGATCGTCCGGGGAGGTAAACGGAAGCTTATCAATGATCACCAGCGAGAGCGTATCGCCGCGCACGTCCACCCCTTCCCAGAAGCTGCTGGTGGCTACCAGCAGGGCATTTCCGGCGCTGACAAACTGCTGGAGCAGCTGGCCTTTGCTGGTTTCGCCCTGCAGCAGCACCGGCAGCGTCATGGTGGCGCGGAACTGCTCGGCGAGGTCGCGCATCATAGCGTGAGAGGTGCAGAGCATAAAACAGCGGCCGTTGTTGGCCTCGATCATCGGTTTTAACATCGCGGCCAGATGGCGTGCCGCACCCGGCTGGTTCGGCAGCGGCAGATTGCGGGGAACGCAGAGCAGCGCCTGCTTCTCGTAATCGAACGGGCTGGGCAGGAGCAAGGATTCCGCCTGCTCAATGCCCAGACGTTCCGTGAAGTGATGCAGATCGTCATTCACCGACAGGGTTGCCGAGGTGAAGATCCAGCTTCCCGGCTTTTGCGCCATCACCTCTTTAAATTTATCCGCCACCGTCAGCGGCGTGAGCGCCAGCGTGAAATGCCGCGAAGTGCATTCGTACCAGTAGCTGTACCCCGGCTGATTGATCTCTTTAAGCCGTTTGAGCCGCCCGCGATACAGCGTGGCGCGCTCAAAGGCCGCGTCCAGCAGGGCGGAACGACCAAGCGACAGTTTCGCCACGTCGTAGCAGAGTTCAAGGGCGTCATCGAGCAGCAGCAGCGCGCGCTGGATATTTTTGTCCGCCAGCAGCTCGCGCAGGTTGCCGCGATAGCCCGGCTCGCCGAGCTGTAAACGGAAATCCTGCGCGCTCTGCGCCAGGCGGTCGGCGCACTTCTGCAGCTGCTGGGTATCTTTGAGTTCGGTCCGGTAAGCGATGGTGAAATCTTTCGCCAGATCCTGCAGCTGGCGGCTGGAGAGCGACTGGCCGAAATACTGGCTGGCGATATCCGGCAGCTGGTGGGCTTCGTCGAAGATCATCACGTCCGCTTTCGGAATCAGCTCGCCGAAACCGCTATCCTTGACGACCATATCCGCGAGGAACAGATGGTGGTTCACTACCACCACATCCGCATCCATCGCCGTTTTGCGCGCTTTCACCACGAAGCAGTCTTTATACAGCGGACAGTCGCTGCCGAGACAGTTGTCGTTAGTGCTGGTCACCAGCGGCCAGGCCGGGGAATCTTCCGGCACGCTCGCGCAGGTGCTGATATCGCCCTCTTCCGTCTGGTTCGCCCACGCGCGAAGGATAATGACGTCGCTGAGGGTTTGCACCGGCAGGTCGCCGCCCGCCAGCGCCTGCTGCTCAAGACGTTCCAGGCAGAGATAATTAGAGCGTCCCTTCAGCAGGGCCAGACGGCCTTTGTATTTCAGCGCCTTGGCCACCGTCGGCAAATCGCGGCTGTAGAGCTGATCCTGCAGCGCCTTCGATCCGGTGGAAATGATCACCTTCTTTTTCGCCCGCAGCGCTGGCGCAAGGTAAGCATACGTTTTACCCGTGCCGGTTCCGGCTTCGACCACCAGCGGCTGAGCCTTATCGATGGCGCGTGCAACGGCGTGCGCCATCTGGCGCTGAGGTTCACGGGGTTTGAAGCCGGGAATAGCCTGCGCTAATTGACCTTCAGGGGAAAAATCGTCTGCCACGGTGCTCTCTCACTGTATTTTTGCACAGGGATTATGTCAGCCCATCCTCTCCTGTGCCACCCCAAATAGTGACGACACGAGAACAATATGGCAGTCTTGCCGCCTGACGACGAAAAATAACGAGGAAACGTTTATGACAATTGTGCGCATTGATGCCGAAGCCCGCTGGTCTGATGTGGTGATCCATAACCAGACGCTCTACTACACCGGCGTACCGGCTAACCTGGATGCGGATGCGTTCGAGCAAACGGCTAACACTCTGGCGCAGATTGATGCGGTGCTGGAAAAACAGGGCAGCGACAAATCCCGCATTCTGGATGCGACGATTTTCCTGGCAAACAAAGATGATTTCGCGGCAATGAACAAAGCCTGGGATGCGTGGGTTGTGGCGGGTCACGCGCCTGTACGCTGCACCGTACAGGCCACGCTGATGAAGCCGGAATACAAGGTAGAGATTAAGATTATCGCGGCGGTTTAAGCACGATTACTCTTCATCTTCATCCTCGAAACGCGCCACGATCCGCTCGCCGGTATGCGTGGCGCGCAGTTCTTCCGCCACCTGGGAAATCGCCTGTCCGCTGCTCATCCCCTGGGACATCAGTTCCTGAATTCGCTCAACCGCTTTCTGCTGCTGTTCATGGCTCAGAGAAGGTAAACCTGCAAACATCGTCAACTCCTGCTAAATTATTCGCGCTAATTATTTCACGCTGCCCGGTAGTATGCCACACATGAACATGCGCTTCCCCACTGTTATTACCCTGCCCTGGCGAACAGACGCCGCTGAATACTGGTTTGCCCGCCTGAGCCATCTTCCGTTTGCGATGCTGCTGCACTCCGGTCATGCGGACCACCCCTACAGCCGCTTCGACATTCTGGTGGCCGATCCGCTAAAGACGCTGACAACCGAAGACCTGTCCTTAACTGGCGATCCGCTGGCGCAGCTTCAGCAAGCCATTAACGCGCTGGGCTTATCTGCCGCGCCGAACTCGGACTTCCCTTTTCAGGGGGGCGCGCTGGGCCTGTTTGGCTACGATCTGGGTCGCCGTTTCGAAGCGCTGCCAGAGCATGCGCAGGCTGATATTTCCCTGCCCGACATGGCCGTGGGGCTGTACGACTGGGCGTTAATTGTCGATCATCAGAAAAAAACGGTTTCCCTGCTGAGCCATCATGACGTGCAGGCGCGTCTGGCGTGGCTTGAATCGCAGCAGCCTGCACCGGCACAGACGTTCACATTGACCTCCGGCTGGCGCTCAAATATGAGTGCAGCGGAGTATGCCGAAAAATTCGCTCGCGTTCAGGCATACCTGCAAAGCGGTGACTGCTATCAGGTTAACCTCGCCCAGCGTTTCCAGGCGACGTATCAGGGAGACGAGTGGCAGGCGTTTACCCGTCTTAATGCCAGCAACAAGGCGCCGTTTAGCGCGTTTGTGCGTCTGGAACAGGGTGCAATACTCAGTCTTTCACCCGAGCGATTTATTCATCTGGCCGAGGGCACGATTCAAACCCGTCCTATTAAAGGCACCTTGCCGCGTCTTGCCGATCCCGACGCCGATCGCCAGCAGGCGGAAAAACTTGCCGCCTCGCCGAAAGACCGCGCCGAGAACCTGATGATTGTGGACCTGATGCGTAACGACATCGGCCGTGTCGCCGAACCGGGCAGCGTGCGCGTGCCGGAACTGTTTGTCGTCGAGCCTTTCCCGGCAGTGCATCATCTGGTCAGCACCATAACCGCGCGTCTGCCCGCCTCTCGCACCGCCTGCGATCTGCTCCGTGCCGCGTTTCCGGGCGGCTCCATCACCGGTGCGCCCAAAATTCGCGCCATGGAAATCATCGACGAACTGGAACCGCACCGCCGCAACGCCTGGTGCGGCAGCATCGGCTATATCAGCCTGTGCGGCACCATGGATACCAGCATCACCATTCGCACGCTGACCGCCTGCAACGGAAATCTCTACTGTTCGGCCGGGGGCGGTATTGTTGCCGACAGCCTGGTCGATGCGGAATATCAGGAAACCTTTGATAAAGTTAACCGTATCCTGAAACAACTGGAGTAATCACGGGTGGAAAAAGAGAACCTGACGCTGGATGATTTTTTATCTCGCTTTCAGCTACTAAGACCGCAGGTCAACCGCGAGGCGCTGAATCAGCGTCAGGCGGCCGTGCTGATCCCGGTCGTGCGTCGCGCGCAGCCGGGCCTGCTGCTCACCCAACGTTCTCCCCATTTACGCAAGCACGCGGGTCAGGTCGCCTTTCCTGGCGGCGCAGTGGACAGCTCCGACGCCTCGCTGATTGCCGCCGCGCTGCGGGAAGCGCAGGAAGAAGTTGCCATTCCGCCTGAGACGGTGGAGGTCATTGGCGTGCTGCCGCCCGTAGATAGCGTCACCGGTTTTCAGGTCACGCCGGTGGTAGGTATTATCCCGCCTGACCTGCAGTATCACGCCAGCATCGATGAAGTCTCTGCAGTGTTTGAAATGCCGCTTGAAGAGGCGCTCCGGCTAAGCCGTTATCATCCGCTGGATATACATCGACGAGGGCATGACCATCGGGTCTGGTTGTCCTGGTATCAGCATTATTTTGTCTGGGGCATGACGGCGGGCATTATTCGTGAACTGGCGTTGCAAATCGGCCTGAAGCCTTGACTATACTTTACATTCCATCCTTTTTCGCAGGTTTGCGATCCGCGTCGCGCTATTAGCAAAACCCATCGTCAACCATTAGTTTAATTCATGTGAATAGTTAAGCCGAGGTCGGTGTTCCCTCTTACACTATGCGCAGTTATAACATCGTTACTGGAACCCCGGTAACCCTGTCAGGAGTGTGAAAGTGATTAGTATATTCGACATGTTCAAAGTGGGAATTGGCCCTTCGTCTTCCCATACTGTTGGCCCGATGAAGGCCGGTAAACAGTTCGTCGATGATCTGGTCGAAAAAGGATTACTGGAAAGCGTTACCCGTGTCGCCGTGGATGTTTACGGCTCGCTGTCATTAACGGGTAAAGGCCACCACACCGATATCGCCATTATTATGGGTCTGGCAGGCAATATGCCGGATACCGTTGATATTGATGCCATCCCGGCATTCATCCGCGACGTGGAAACACGCGGCCGCCTGCTGCTGGCAAACGGCCAGCAGGAAGTCGATTTCCCGCAGGATGACGGCATGCGTTTCCGTAGCGACAACCTGCCGCTGCATGAAAACGGCATGACCATTCACGCTTACAGCGGTGAAAAAGAGATTTACAGCAAAACGTACTACTCCATCGGCGGTGGCTTCATCGTGGATGAAGAGCATTTTGGCAAAGATAGCGTCGGCGACGTCAGCGTACCGTACCCGTTCAAATCGGCTACCGAGATGCTGGGCTACTGCAAAGAGACCGGTCTTTCACTGTCCGGCATGGTGATGCAGAACGAACTGGCCCTGCACAGCAAGAAAGAGATTGAAGACTATTTTGCCAACGTCTGGCAAACCATGCGCGCCTGTATCGACCGCGGGATGAACACCGAAGGCGTTCTGCCGGGTCCACTGCGCGTGCCGCGTCGTGCCTCCGCCCTGCGCCGTATGCTGGTGACCACGGACAAGTTTTCCAATGACCCGATGAACGTGGTCGACTGGGTAAACATGTTTGCCCTGGCGGTTAACGAAGAAAACGCCGCCGGTGGACGCGTCGTGACGGCGCCAACTAACGGCGCGTGCGGTATCGTTCCGGCAGTGCTGGCGTATTACGATCACTTTATTGAGCCCGTGACGCCTGATATCTACATCCGCTATTTCCTGGCGGCAGGTGCAATCGGTGCGCTGTACAAAATGAATGCATCCATCTCCGGTGCTGAAGTAGGCTGTCAGGGTGAAGTCGGCGTGGCCTGCTCCATGGCGGCGGCGGGCCTGGCAGAGCTGCTGGGCGCAAGCCCTGAGCAGGTCTGCGTGGCGGCTGAAATCGGTATGGAGCATAACCTCGGTCTGACCTGCGATCCGGTCGCGGGCCAGGTGCAGGTGCCGTGCATCGAGCGTAACGCAATTGCTTCCGTGAAAGCCATCAACGCCTCACGCATGGCGATGCGCCGTACCAGCGAACCTCGCGTATCGCTGGATAAGGTGATTGAAACCATGTACGAAACAGGTAAAGACATGAACGCGAAATACCGCGAGACGTCCCGTGGTGGCCTGGCCATTAAGGTGCAGTGCGACTAATACTGCCTTTCGCCCATCTGCAACGGATGGGCGAATTTCCCTCTTCTTCCTCGTCTCCTTCTGCTTTCCCCACTACACTTTCACTGTTGCGTCCGGCTTTTGTGGCTGGTGGCTTATCAGGCGACCGTTCATGCAAACTGCACAAACGATCATTAAAAACTATCGCCGAAAACGCGTTATCGTCTGTGTGACGGTTGCGCTCCTCACGCTCATCCTGACGTTAGGCATTCGCTTTATTTCGCAGCGCAATGTTAACCAACAGCGGATCCTCGATTTTACCAGCCACACCGTTCGCGCCCTTGATAACGTCCTGCTTTCTTTAGAGAACCGCCGCAGCGTGCTGCAGCCCCTGGTGGGGCAGCCCAGCCCGCAGGCGCACCTCGCGCTGCGAAAGCAGGCAGCCATTTTGCAGACGGTACGCTCCATCGCCCTGATTAAAGACGGTATTCTGTACTGCTCGAGTATTTTCGGCAGCCGCAATGTGCCCGTTCGCGACTTCCTGAAAGAATTACCCGCCAGCACAGCGAAGCTGATTTTATCGAGCGACCAGTGGCTGCTTAAGGGTAGCCCGATATTGATCCAGTGGTATCCTGTTTCTCAGGACGGTGAAGCAGGCGTCATCGAGATCATTAATATCGATCTGATCGCCAAAATGATTCTGGAGCCCCAGCGCCCGCTCATCAATGACGTGGCGCTGACCGTAGGCGATCGCTTTCTGCGCTATGGACAACGCGTCAGCGACAGCCTGACGTTTGATAAGGAAGGCTCGCTTTTCCAGCAATCATCAACCCGAAATCCTTTCACCATTACGGTCAGCGGGCCAGGCCCTGGAGAGTTAGCCTTAAAAAGCCTGCCAGCCCAGCTGCCTCTCGGGCTTATGCTGAGCCTGCTGCTGGGCTATCTCGCCTGGCTGGCAACGGCAAACCGGATGAGCTTCACGTGGGAGATCGATATGGGGATTGCGGGCCGGGAATTTGAGCTTTTCTGCCAGCCGCTGGTGAATGCCCGTACCCAGGCGTGCACTGGCGTGGAGATCCTGCTGCGCTGGAATAATCCGCGTCAGGGATGGATCTCCCCGGAAGTGTTTATTCCTCTGGCAGAAGAACATAACCTGATTGTCCCCCTGACCCGCTATGTGATCGCCGAAACGGTGCGCCAGATAGGCTACTTTCCCGCCAGCGCCGGTTTTCACATCGGCATTAACGTCGCCGCCAGCCATTTCCGTGACGCGGTGTTGATACAGGATCTGAACCGCCTCTGGTTCAGCGCCCGTCCGCGCCAGCAGCTGGTGATTGAGCTAACGGAACGGGATGCGCTGCTGGATGCGGATTATCGCATCGTGCGCGAACTGCATCGCAAAGGGGTGAAGCTCGCTATCGACGATTTTGGCACCGGTAACAGCTCTCTCTCCTGGCTTGAAAAGCTGCATCCTGACGTGCTGAAAATTGACCAGTCCTTCACCACAGCCATTGGTACAGACGCCGTGAATTCAACGGTGACGGATATGATTATTGCGCTGGGCCAGCGGCTGAATATTGAACTGGTTGCTGAAGGGGTCGAGACAGAGGAGCAGGCGCGCTATTTGCGCCGCCATGGCGTGCCTGTTCTGCAGGGCTTTTTCTATGCGCGGCCTATGCCGCTACGGGATTTTCCTAAGTGGCTGGCGGGAAGCGCGTCCCCGCCAGCGCATCATAACGGGCACATCGTGCCCTTAATGCCGCTGCGCTAAGCAGAATTACTCATCTTCGTCGTGGGCAGATTGTTCTTTAACAATGCGCACCATATCAACGCGATAGTCGTTGGCTTCAACGATCGTAATGTGCAGCGGCGAAAGCTCGATCACATCTCCGACGCGAGGGATTTGCCCGTTAACCGCGATAACCAGACCGGCAACGGTCGCGATGTCTTCTTCATCGTTGATGACGTTTTCCAGCCCCAGCGTATGCGAGAGCGCGTGCAGGTCGGTGGTACCTTTAACCAGCCAGCCTTCACCGTCGGCAACGATCTCTGGCGTTTCGTCTTCATCCGGGAATTCACCGGCAATCGCTTCCAGCACGTCCAGCGGCGTGACCAGCCCCTGCACCACGCCAAACTCGTTGGTAACGATAACAAAGCTACCGCGAGCGCGGCGCAGCACCCCGAGAAGGTTGATCGGATCCAGCGTTTCCGGTACGACAATCGCAGGCGATGCGGCAGCAACGGCTTCCACGTTGACGCCCTCTTCCAGGGCCACCAGCATCTCTTTCGCCCGCACGACGCCGATGATCTCATCCAGCTCACCGCGACAAACCGGGAACAGGCTGTGCGGTGAAGAGAGCAGCTGCTGGCGAATTTCATCCACGCTCAGGTTAGCATCGACCCAGCTGATTTCACCGCGCGGCGTCATGATGCCGCGCAGCGAACGGGAGGCCAGAGAGAGCACGCCGTTAATCATGTAGCGTTCCTGTTCCACAAATGCCCCTTCAGGCACCGGAACCGGGTTGTGGTTTTCGGAATCAGACTGAACGTTCACCTGACGGCGACCGCCCATCAGGCGCAGAATGGCATCTGCGGTACGGGCGCGCAGCGGCTGATTCGACTGCTGCTTAATAAAGTTACGACGCGCAATCTGGTTGAACAGCTCGATCAGGATCGAGAAGCCAATCGCGGCGTACAGGTAGCCTTTTGGAATATGGAAGCCAAAACCTTCCGCCACCAGGCTCAGGCCGATCATCAGCAGGAAGCTCAGACACAGCACGACCACCGTCGGATGCTGGTTCACGAAGCGCGTCAAAGGCTTTGAGGCCAGCAGCATGACCGCCATTGCAATAACGACAGCCGCCATCATTACCGGCAGATGGTTCACCATGCCGACCGCCGTGATCACCGCATCCAGCGAGAAGACGGCATCAAGCACCACAATCTGCAGCACCACCACCCAGAAGCTGGCATAGCCTTTACCGTGCCCATCATCGTGCTGACGGTTTTCCAGCCGCTCGTGTAGCTCCGTCGTCGCTTTGAAAAGCAGGAATATCCCCCCGATCAGCATGATTAAATCACGCCCTGAGAAGGTGTAATCCATGACGGAGAACAGCGGTTTGGTCAACGTGACCATCCAGGAGATGACGGAGAGCAGCCCCAGTCGCATGACCAGCGCCAGCGAGAGACCAATCAGACGCGCTTTATCACGCTGTTTTGGCGGCAGTTTGTCCGCAAGGATGGCGATAAACACCAGGTTATCAATGCCGAGAACAATCTCGAGCACTACCAGCGTGAGCAATCCCACCCAGATTGACGGGTCCATTAAGAATTCCATGACAAGCTCCTGCTAAAGGAATGACGAAACGGTGCCCCACTCAACGTGGGCAAAACAGAGGTAGACAGAGTCGATACGTGGCGAGGATCGCCGGTGAATAAGGCGCGAAATGGCCTGGCAGATGACTGACGTCGGTGACGGTCCATATAGTGGGCTGTAGCCCTATACTCCTGAACAATTAAACGGAGGCTAAACATATCAGAGACAATGTGTTTTTAGCAAAGATTTACGTTCCTTTGCAAAGTTCTGTAACACAGCGGCTTTACTCTACGGATAAATCTCTAACGCGAGGCTAAATTACGGATCTTCATCACATAAATTATTTTTTCACTATCTAAAATAATTCGCGGAAGTCTTAGTTTTTTTGAACTCTAACCCTTATCTGAATCGATTCGGTTCGCCAATACGATTCTCAGTACGGCTGCCTGGCAGGCGTATTAATGATAATAAAAGGAGGTAGCAAGTGACCATTGCTATTGTCATAGGCACACATGGTTGGGCTGCTGAGCAGCTACTCAAAACGGCAGAGATGCTGTTGGGCGAGCAGGAAAACGTCGGCTGGATCGATTTCGTTCCCGGTGAAAACGCCGAGACGCTGATAGAGAAATACAACGCTCAACTCGCGAAGCTGGATACCAGCAAAGGCGTGCTGTTTCTCGTTGATACATGGGGCGGCAGCCCGTTCAATGCCGCCAGCCGCATTGTCGTCGATAAAGAGCATTATGAAGTCGTCGCCGGGGTTAACATCCCCATGCTGGTGGAAACCTTTATGGCGCGCGACGATAACCCAGGCTTCGATGAGCTGGTGGCGCTGGCCGTTGAAACCGGTCGCGAAGGGGTAAAAGCCCTGAAAGCACAGCCGGTTGAAAAACCTGCCCCTGCGCCTGCTGCGGCACCAAAAGCAGCTGCACCGGCAAAACAAATGGGCCCGAACGATTACATGGTGATCGGCCTTGCGCGTATTGATGACCGCTTAATCCACGGTCAGGTTGCCACGCGCTGGACCAAAGAGACCAACGTTCGACGCATCATCGTGGTCAGCGACGAAGTGGCCGCCGATACCGTACGTAAAACCCTTCTGACTCAGGTTGCTCCTCCTGGCGTTACCGCGCACGTCGTGGATGTCGCCAAGATGATTCGCGTTTACAACAACCCGAAATATGCGGGCGAACGCGTGATGCTCCTGTTCACTAACCCGACAGACGTTGAGCGCATTGTTGAAGGCGGCGTGAAAATCACCTCCGTGAACATTGGTGGTATGGCATTCCGTCAGGGCAAAACGCAGGTCAACAACGCCATTTCAGTCGATGCGAAAGATATCGAGGCATTCAACAAGCTGAATGCGCGCGGTATTGAACTGGAAGCCCGTAAGGTTTCCACGGATCAAAAACTGAAAATGATGGATTTGATCGGCAAAGTTGGGAAATAAGCCCCCGCCGGTTCTCATATAAAGTTTATGTAATAGGAGAAGTGCAATGGAGATTACCACTCTTCAGATTGTGCTGGTGTTCGTCGTCGCATGTATTGCGGGTATGGAATCCGTACTTGATGAATTTCAGTTCCACCGCCCTCTGGTAGCCTGTACGCTGATTGGGGCCGTTCTGGGTGACATGAAAACCGGTATCATCATCGGTGGTACCCTGGAAATGATCGCCCTGGGCTGGATGAACATCGGCGCGGCAGTTGCGCCCGATGCCGCACTGGCCTCTATCATTTCGACCGTTCTGGTTATTGCCGGTCACCAGAGTATCGGTGCCGGTATCGCCCTGGCGATCCCGCTGGCTGCAGCAGGCCAGGTTCTGACTATCATCGTTCGTACTATCACCGTTGCCTTCCAGCACGCGGCGGATAAGGCGGCCGAAAACGGCAACCTCACTGCACTGTCGTGGATCCACGTTTCATCCCTGTTCCTGCAGGCGATGCGTATCGCGATCCCGGCGGTTATCGTGGCGATCTCTGTCGGTACCAGCGAAGTGCAGAGCATGCTGAACGCCATTCCTGAAGTGGTCACCGGCGGTCTGAATATCGCGGGCGGTATGATCGTGGTCGTCGGTTATGCGATGGTCATCAACATGATGCGCGCAGGCTACCTGATGCCGTTCTTCTACCTCGGCTTCGTGACCGCTGCCTTCACCAACTTCAACCTGGTTGCACTGGGTGTTATTGGTGCGGTAATGGCGATTCTCTACATCCAGCTCAGCCCGAAATATAACCGCGTCGCGGGTGCCCCAGCGCAGGCTGCTGGTAACAACGATCTCGATAACGAACTGGACTAACAGGTGAGCGAAATGGTTGATATGACAAAAACTACCACCGAGAAAAAACTCACTCCGGGTGATATTCGTGGCGTGTTCATCCGTTCTAATCTGTTTCAGGGTTCATGGAACTTCGAACGTATGCAGGCGCTGGGCTTCTGCTTCTCCATGGTTCCGGCGATCAAACGCCTGTATCCGGAAAACAACGAAGCGCGCCGTCAGGCGATCAAGCGTCACCTGGAATTCTTTAACACCCATCCTTACGTTGCGGCTCCGGTTCTGGGCGTAACGCTGGCGATGGAAGAACAGCGTGCAAACGGCGCAGAGATTGACGATGGTGCCATCAACGGTATTAAAGTCGGCCTGATGGGTCCGCTGGCCGGTGTCGGTGACCCTATCTTCTGGGGTACCGTGCGTCCGGTCTTCGCAGCGCTGGGGGCAGGTATCGCGATGAGCGGCAGCCTGCTTGGCCCACTGCTGTTCTTCATCCTGTTTAACGCCGTGCGTCTGCTGACCCGTTACTACGGCGTGGCCTACGGCTACCGTAAAGGGGTGGACATCGTTAAGGACATGGGCGGCGGCTTCCTGCAGAAACTGACTGAGGGGGCATCAATCCTCGGCCTGTTTGTCATGGGGGCACTTGTTAACAAGTGGACGCACGTGAACATCCCACTGGTGGTATCGACCATCACCGGTCAGGATGGTCAGACCCGCGTCACCACCGTGCAGACGATTCTGGATCAGCTGATGCCGGGCCTGGTGCCGCTGCTGTTGACCTTCGCCTGCATGTGGCTGCTGCGTAAGAAAGTGAACCCGCTGTGGATTATCGTTGGCTTCTTCATCATCGGTATCGCGGGCTACGCTGTCGGCCTGCTGGGTCTCTAAGTTTCAACGCTATAGGCCGGGGGCTTGCCCCCGGTTTTTTTTATCTGGAGGATGAATGACTGTCACGGACATCGTACTGGTTCTATTTATTGCTGCCCTTCTGGCTTACGCGATCTATGACGAGTTCATCATGCCGCGCCGTCACGGCGAGACGCTGCTCTCCCTTCCCCTTCTGCGACGCGGGCGCGTGGATGCGTTTATCTTCGCGGGTCTCATCGTTATTCTTATTTACAATAACGTCACCAGCCATGGTGCAATATTAACCACATGGTTATTATGTGCGCTGGCATTAATGGCTGTTTATCTGTTCTGGATCCGTACGCCGAAAATCATTTTTAAATCACGCGGATTTTTCTTCGCCAATGTATGGATAGAATATAACCGTATTAAAGAGATGAATTTATCAGAAGACGGCGTGCTGGTGATGCAATTAGAACAACGCCGCCTGCTTATTCGGGTGAATAATATTGACGATCTGGAAAAGATATACAATTTACTCTTGAAAACTCAATAGCTTAGATATATAGCAACGGCTATATTCTGCGTTTGTCTTGCGCAAAAAATATAGCCGAAGCTATATCCCATTCGTTAATTTGATCTCTATTTGTTAACGATAGCTTCACGCTTAAAGACAAATGAAAATCGTTATCAACAAACGTTTTAAATAATGCCTCCTCATTGTTGTTTTATATTCTCAAAATATGTTAAGGTTGCGCCCGTCGTTGGGGAGTAGCCGATTTCCTGTTCACAGGAAATGTACGTGTCAACATACTCGTTGAAAAACGTGGCGCGTACGGATCGCTTACTGCACATCTTATGTGCGTTGCGATCAGGCGAGACCATAGATACATCAACTGCTGTTTACTGGGGGCAGTGATGTGTCATATGGATATCCCCGGTCTGGACGCTGTTATGAATATCTCCGCTACGATCCTCCTCGCTTTTGGCATGTCCATGGACGCATTTGCTGCATCCATCGGAAAAGGCGCCACGCTTCATAAACCTAAATTCTCAGAAGCACTGCGTACCGGCCTGATTTTCGGTGCTATCGAAACGCTGACCCCGCTTATCGGCTGGGGACTTGGCATGCTCGCCAGCCAGTTCGTGCTGGAGTGGAACCACTGGATTGCCTTCGTCCTGCTGGTGTTCCTCGGTGGCCGGATGGTGATAGAAGGTTTTCGCGGCGGTGATGATGAAGACGAGGAGCCGCTGCACCGCCACGGGTTCTGGCTGCTGGTCACCACGGCAATTGCCACCAGCCTTGATGCGATGGCTGTCGGCGTCGGTCTGGCATTCCTGCAGGTCAATATTATCGCCACAGCGCTGGCTATTGGCTGTGCAACCCTGATCATGTCCACGCTGGGCATGATGGTCGGACGGTTTATCGGCCCGCTGTTGGGTAAACGCGCCGAGATCCTGGGCGGGATTGTGCTAATTGGCATTGGTGCCCAGATCCTCTGGGCACACTTCGCCGGTTAATCTTCGCGCTGCCAGACGTGGATGCTGAAATCCGTCTGGCAGTGAAATATTGAATGTGCAGCTAACGTTCCCCATACTTCCGGTTTTGCCCGCCATGCGAACGGCGTCATCTGCAGCAACGCGGTGGCCTCTTCCCCTGTGAGCGACATATCATACGCCACGGTTTGCTCCTGCTTCAGGCTAAAACCGGCCAGCTGTTCAGAATGAGGGGCATGCAGACGTACTTCGTCGTAGATCAGACCTTTCAGCTCCATCAGATGACGCGGGCCCGGCGTCACGGTGATCACCCATCCGCCCGGTTTCACCACGCGAGCCAGTTCTTCCGCTTTGCAGGGCGCGTAAATGCGGATAACAGCGTCCATTCTGGCATCGTCAAACGGCAGCCGGTGGCTCGATGCCACGCAGAACATCACGTCCGCGTAACGCTTTGCCGCCGCACGAATGGCCACTTTCGACACGTCCAGACCGAATATGTTTGCCCCCTTCTCACGGGCAACCTCTGCAAATCGTGCGGTGTAGTACCCTTCCCCACAGCCAATATCCAGCATGGCGGTGGCTGAAGCAGGCAGGATGTCATTCACCATATGCGCGACGGCCTCCCGCAGCGGCAGATAGTGCCCGGCATCAAGAAACGCGCGACGCGCCTGCATCATCTCTGCACTGTCGCCTGGATCGCGGGAACGCTTATGCTGCACCGGCAGAAGATTCACATAGCCTTCTTTTGCCATATCAAACTGATGCCCCTGCGGACAGGTATAACTTTTATCTGAGTGCGTCAGGGGGGCGTGGCAAAGAGGACAGCTGAAGGACATGGTGACTCCGGAGCATAATCAAAGGGCGAAGTGTACCGCTATTCGCCCTGGTTATAAACGCCCGGTTAACGCATAACGATCAGGTGATCGGAACCCGCCGGTAGCCCGTCAGGTTTCACATTTTCCAGACGCAGCACGTTACCCATAATTTCACTGAAGACAGGCGCGGAGACGGCCCCGCCGTAGTAGGCGCCATTTTGCGGATCGTTAATGACCACCACCAGGGCAAATCGCGGATCGCTGGCAGGCGCAACGCCGGCAGTATAGGCGACGTATTTATCGACGTACTTCCCGCTATCGTCAATTTTCTTCGCCGTACCGGTTTTCACCGCCACCCGGTAATCACGAACGGCCGCCTTCACGCCCCCGCCGCCGGGCAGCGCGACGCTCTCCATCATGTGCTCCACCTCGTGCGCAATCTCTTCCGGCATGACGCGGTGCCCGATAACGGGTGGATCGATACGCGTAATCGAAAGAGGTCGCTCGAGACCGAAGCCGCCAATCGTGGCGTAGACGTGAGCCAGCTGGAGCGGCGTTACCATCAACCCGTAGCCGAAGGCAAAGGTCGCCCGGTCGAGCTGGCTCCAGTATTTACGCTGGGGCAGCAGCCCCGCGCTCTCACCCGTTAAGCCAAGCCCCGTATTCGTACCAAAACCAAAGTTTCGATAGGTATCAATAAGATGCTGAACAGGCATCGCCAGCGAAAGTCGGGACACGCCGGTGTCGCTCGATTTTTGCAGGATCCCGGTCATCGTCAGTTCAGGATAATAGCCCACATCGCGGATACGATGCCCGTCAAGGGTATACGGATGAGTGTCAATCACGCTGTCGGGCTGAACCAGCCCCTGCTGCAGGGCCGTCATCAGCACCAGCGGCTTGACGGTCGAACCGGGCTCGAACGTATCGCTGATCGCGCGGTTGCGAAAATCATTTATCGTCGCACCTTCTCGATTATTGGGATTGAAATCCGGATAGCTCGCCATCGCGAGTATTTCCCCGGTTGGGATATTAATGAGCACCGAAGCACCCGACTCGGCCTTATTCCAGGCCACGGCATTATCGAGCGCATCTTCAGTAATGGTCTGCAGCCGCTCGTCAATACTCAACTGAATGTTATGCGCTGGCGAGGGTGCCACTTCCGTCAGGTTTTCAACCACGCGACCGTAGCGGTCTTCCCTTACCTGCCGAACTCCGGCCTTGCCGATCAGCTGCGCGTTAAAGCTTTTTTCCACGCCTTCAATGCCCTGCCCGTCAATATTGGTGAAGCCAATCAGGTTCGCTGCCACATGGCCTGCAGGATAAAAACGGCGGGATTCATCACGTAAATTGATGCCGGGCAGATTCAGCTTATCGATCCACTTTGCCTGTGCGGGATCGACCTGGCGGGCAAGATAAATAAAACGCCCCTGCGGGTTGGCGTTAATTCGCGCCGAGAGTGTGCCCAGGGAGAGATGCAGCGCATTTGCCAACGCCTGCCAGCGTTCATCAACGCCAACGCCCCCTTTTGCCAGCACCGTTTTAGGATCGGCCCAAACGGCCTGGACAGGCACGCTCACCGCCAGGGGTCGACCTGCGCGATCCATTATCATGCCGCGCGGCGCATCAATCGTCAGCTGGCGGAGGGATCGCTTATCTTCCTGTTTCACCAGATTGTCAGGCTTGATGATTTGCAGCCAGGCAACACGGCCCAGCAAAAAAGCCAGACTACAAAAAATTGCTAAGCAGAGCAGTGCAAAACGCGCCGGCGTGAAATTGCCAGCGGTCGTAATCAATTTCTTCTTCACCTGAACCCCAGGACTGTAAAACAACGCCCTGATTTAACGGGAAAAGATGCGTTTAGGGTGGCAAAACAGTGCTACTAACCTCGCAGCTTTGCAACAAGTTACTAACAAGACCGCGAATGGTAATATTTTGAAAGATAAGGGACATAAAAAAGCCCCGCGGTATGCGAGGCTTTATGTCTGAGAGTGAAGTGCTAAGCGCTTCAGTCAGCAGCGGTTCGATCAGATAGCAGTTACGTTAACTGCAGCTGGGCCTTTCTGGCCGTCCTGAATTTCGAACTCAACGTTCTGGCCTTCAGCCAGAGTTTTGAAGCCGTTACCCTGGATTGCAGAGAAGTGTACGAACACGTCTTTGCTGCCGTCAGCAGGAGTAATGAAACCAAAACCTTTAGACTCGTTGAACCACTTAACTTGACCTTTAATCTTTGCCATTTTGCAAAATTCCTTAGAGTGTTTTCTTAGCCCGCAGGCATTAAATGAGATAAAACTGAGACATTACTGCATGAGGCACTAATATAAGGTTCGGCAGAGAAGCGGTATTCAACGACAACGTGTTTACTCAGGACTTCTTTACTGAAAATGCCACACATAAACAGAACTGTACCTCGTTTGACCCAAAACGTGTTATCACACACTATGTTTAATATGGCAAGCCATTTTTAAACATGTCTCGATCCGCCGCACAAATTCGAACAGTGCCTGTCAGGTTTTGCACAATTATGCGCATCATGTACAGACAGCCCTGCTGCGTAACAAAGACCCAGCATTGCTTGCACAACCGCTGTAATCTAAGACTTTTTTAACATAGCTCAATCATTACGAACCGTCCAGCAACCGGGAAAAGAAATCTTACGTCTTGATTAAGTTAGAACAATTTGTGAAAACTTATGCTTAAATCATTGTAACGCGACCAAATTGTTTCAGAGAAAAACACTGTTAAAAAACCACTTCCGTCTGTATTAAAATGCATCAGTTAATAAACAGCGTTATGCACCAAAATAATGAAATTTTTATGACTCTGCATCAAAAGAAGGCAAGCAAAACGTTTCGATAAAAATAAAACATTCCTGCGAGCGTTTACATCAAGAATATATGCAACAATTTAACGCTTCGTTTATAAGGATAAATATTCACCAATTTTCAGTATCCTGAAAGAATGATTAACTGGTGCTAAATTATCGAGCGCGTTAGTTAACTCCTGCACAGGTTCATCTAGCGCTTCATCTGCCAGTTCAAATACGCCCCAGTGGATGGGAAACGTCAGTGGACAGCCCAGCTGCTGCCACAATGCCACCGCAGATTGCGGATCCATATGATGGACACCCATGAACCATCGTGGGGCATAGGCACCAATCGGTAACGCGGCAACATCTATCTGGCCCAGGCGTTCAGGAATCAACAGCAGCTCAGGTGAATAGCCGGTATCACCGCTGAACCAGAAACGGTGATGCCGTCCTTCCATCACCCAGCCGCACCACAAGGAACGATTGCGGTTCCATGGCGTGCGCATGCTCCAGTGCTGTGCAGGTACGGCGGTCAGCGTCATCCCCTGCCAGGTGAAACTCTGCCACCAGTCAAGCTCAACTACGCGCTTTGCTCCCCGACGACGAAACCAGTCGGCCAGACCCAGGGGAACAAAAACACTAACGTCGGGAAAGCGCTTGAGAATTCGGCGGATGGTCGCGTCATCAAGATGATCGTAATGATTATGGGAGATGACGACCGCATCAAGCTGATGAAGTTGCTCGACAGACAGTACGGGAGGCGTTTTGCGCTGTGGTCCCAGGAAAGGGAGCGGAGAAGCGCGCCGTGAAAACACCGGATCGGTAAGGATGATATTACCGTCCAGCTGCAGCAACACGCTCGCGTGTCCGAGCCACCACACCCCATCTCCATGAGGTTGCGTGAGATCTACAGGTTGCCACCAATGTTGGATAAAATCTTCATAACCCAGCGCAGGTGGTTTCGGTAAACCGGCCTCTTTACGCGCTTTACGCCAACGGTCAATGTCGCCGGGTTGATGTCCGACAGGGAGGGTATTACGAAAACCGTTCGGGGTGTGATGTTTCAGGGAGGGGTCATACCAGGGGTTTTTCCAGACCACAGCCACCTCCCAGGACAAAAAGATTAACGCTCAGCCACCAGGCGGATAAAGTCATCTTCGTCTTTGTTTTCTTCGACGACCGCGTCTTTCGGCGCGTCTTTCTCTTCCGGTTCGTTAGCCTCACACAGACGGCGTAGCAGCGCATTCTGACGTTTTTGCTGATCGAGCAGCGCTTCAAGCAGTTCGATCTGCTCGTTAGTCCGGGAGCTGGCTCGGTTCACGAAAAACCAAATGACCAGACCCACGAGCAGAACAACCAAAGAAATCATCAGGGATGCTATATTCAGCAGCCCTGAATTCAGTAACTCACCCATTTCACCACCTCAATAAAAACGTCTATTTTACCACTGGCGCGAAGGAAGGAAATCACGTTGAGAAAAAATGTCTCTTACCACGGAATAAACTTGTTGATTGCGCAAACGCCGCTAAAAAACTGTACATCCTGATCGCACATCACATTGATCGTCTGCGTCCATAACACCACGCACGCTATCAGCACGATAACCAGAATCACCCAGCGTATTTTTTTCACTCCAAACTCCGTCTTAAAACCTGATGTAGCGAGGTTATCACGCTTATCTTAAACAAGGACTAACTGTGCCTCTATCACGCTTTTTTTCAGAATCATGCACTTGTTTCATCACGTAAACACATTACGCTAGCATTACGATAACAACGATAAAAGAGGTAATGATGCGCTTTATTGTTCGAACAATTATTGTACTCGCCCTTGTCTGGATTGGCCTTCTGTTATCGGGCTATGGCGTGCTCGTGGGGAGCACCGAAAACGCAGCCGGGTTAGGCATTCAGTGTAAATATTTAACAGCACAAGGAATGAGCACAGCCCAGTATCTGCATACTGACAGCGGGATCGTTGGCTTAACCCACTGCCCTGTACTGCGTAAAACATCCGTCGTGATTGATAATGGCTAATCAGTCTGATTATGACGCAAAAAAACGCCGCATCAGATGCGGCGTTTTTTACGCAGAGGGATTAAAACGGGTATTCGTGATATCCCATCTGTGCAGAAATTTTACGTGCGGCAGTGTGCAGAATAGCCACATACTCATGCAAACGCTCTTCAGAGAAGCGTAAAGTCGGGAAGGAGATACTTAAGCCCGCAATCACCACGCCAAAGCGGTCAAACACCGGAACGCCGATGCAGCGCAGCCCCTCTTCCTGCTCTTCATTATCTTCGCCATACCCCTGCTCGCGTACGTGATCCAACACCGTTAACAGCGCGTCTGTGCTGGTAATGGTCCGTGAGGTACTTTGCTTGTATTCCACCCCTTCGAGGATCTGCTTCACTTCCTCACGATCGCGCCACGCCAGCAGAACCTTACCAATCGCGGTACTGTAGAGCGGGTTGCGACGACCAATGCGCGAATACATGCGCAGATTGTACATGGAGTCGATTTTATGGATGTAAACAATACTGTCTTCATCCAGCGCACCGAGATGGATGGTCTCTTTAGTCAGACGAGAGATTTCGCGCATCTGAATATCAGCGCTGCGGATCAGGTCAACATTTTGTAGCGCGCGGGCACCCAGTTCAAACAGCTTCAGCGTCAGAGAATATTTTTCAGATTCGCCTTCCTGGGCGACATAGCCCAGCGACTTCATGGTTTGCAAAAAGCGATATACGGTGCTTTTAGACATCATCACGCGCTGCGACAACTCTGTAATACCTATTTCACGCTCTTCTCCCAGCGCCTGTAAGATGCCAAACACCTTCAGCACGGAAGAAACAGAATCTGGCTGTTTATCCAAATCCGCAATAGCCATTTACCACCTCATAGAGAGTGTTTTATAAAAATCAGAACCGGTTTTTATTATAAGTTCCCGTCATGTCACCTGCAATCAATCCGCGTTTACTTCGTTACAAATCTGCGACATATCGCGGCTGTAACAATGCTAAAATAGTTATCCTGAGAATAATTTCACGCTGAGCTTTTTTTAATCTTAATGGAAAAGACCCTTTCCGATGGCCTGCCTTTACCCCAGCGGTATGGCGCGATAGCCACCATCATTATCGGTATCTCAATGGCCGTCCTTGACGGCGCAATCGCGAACGTTGCCTTGCCAACCATCGCCAGCGACCTGCACGCCTCTCCCGCCAGTTCGATATGGATAGTTAATGCCTACCAGATTGCGATCGTGGTTTCCCTGCTCTCGTTCTCTTTCCTGGGCGATATGTTCGGTTACCGTCGGGTGTATCAGTGCGGTCTGGTGGTTTTCACCTTTACGTCGTTGTTATGCGCCCTTTCAGATTCACTGCATACCCTGACGCTTGCCCGCATAGCGCAGGGTTTTGGCGGCGCGGCGCTCATGAGCGTAAACACGGCGTTGATCCGCTTAATTTATCCGCAACGCCATCTGGGGCGCGGTATGGGGATAAACTCTTTTATTGTCGCCGTCTCTTCCGCCGCCGGACCAACCATTGCGGCGGCGATCCTTTCCGTTGCGTCATGGCAATGGCTGTTCGCCATTAACGTGCCGCTGGGTATTGTCGCCATCTTCTTTGCCCTGCGCTTTCTACCCGCTAACGGTCCCAAAAGCACCATGCCGCGCTTCGACGTGGCAAGTGCGGTGATGAATGCCCTGACCTTTGGCCTGCTGATTACGGCGCTGAGCGGCTTTGCGCAGGGACAGTCCCTGATGCTTACCGGTGTGGAGCTTATCGCTCTGCTGGCGATCGGCTTCTTCTTTGTTCGCCGCCAGCTCACTCTCCCCGTGCCTTTGCTGCCCGTTGACCTGCTGCGTATCCCCCTCTTTTCCCTCTCCATTTGCACGTCCGTCTGCTCCTTCTGCGCCCAGATGCTGGCCCTGGTTTCTCTGCCCTTCTTTTTGCAGAGCGCGGTAGGCCGTTCAGAAGTGGAGACTGGCCTGCTGTTAACCCCCTGGCCGCTGGCGACAATGGTGATGGCGCCGCTGGCAGGTTACCTCATTGAACGCGTCCATGCCGGTTTATTGGGCGCTTTGGGGCTGGCGGTGATGGCGACAGGCCTTTTCGCGCTGGCTCTGCTGCCGTCATCGCCAACCGATCTGGACATCATCTGGCGCATGATCCTCTGTGGCGCGGGGTTTGGCCTTTTCCAGTCCCCTAACAATCACACCATCATCACCTCCGCGCCGCGTCATCGCAGCGGGGGTGCCAGCGGCATGCTGGGGACCGCTCGACTTCTGGGGCAAAGCAGCGGTGCGGCGCTGGTCGCCCTGATGTTTAACCTCGCAGGCCAGAACGGCAACCATGTTGCACTCCTCACCGCCGGTGTACTTGCCACCCTCGCCGCCATCGTCAGCGGCCTGCGGGTGACCCAACCCAGGGTTCAGGCATAAAAAAAGCCGGGCGGAGTGCTCTCCTGCCCGGCTTAGTAGGGTTCTTTGCCTTACTTCAGGTATTCCCCACTGCGCAGCGCTTCAATACGTTTATCCAGCGGCGGGTGAGACATAAACAGCTCGCTCAGCGATTTGGACTTACCGTTAATGCAGAAGGCCATCATGCTGTTCGCTTCCTGCGGCTCATAGCTGGTTTTCAGGCGCTGCAGCGCGGCAATCATCTTCTCACGACCAACCAGCTTCGCCGAGCCGGCATCCGCGTGGAATTCACGGTGGCGGGAGAACCACATGGTGATGATGCTGGCCAGAATACCAAAGACCAGTTCCAGAACCATTGAAACAGCGAAGTAGATCAGCGGGTTGCCGTTGCTCTCTTCACCTTCGTCACGGTTTCCGCCCATAAAGCCTGCCGCGATCTGCGCCAGAATACGGGAGATGAAGATTACGAAGGTGTTTACCACGCCCTGAATCAGGGTCATGGTCACCATGTCACCGTTGGCGATATGGCTGATTTCGTGGGCGATAACCGCTTCGGCTTCATCACGGCTCATGTTCTGCAGCAAGCCGGTGCTGACGGCCACCAGCGACGCATCGCGACGGGCGCCCGTGGCAAAAGCGTTGATGTCCGGGGCATGGTAAATCGCCACCTGCGGCATGGCGATCCCGGCCTGACGGGATTGCTGAGCCACCGTATTCATCAGCCACTGTTCCATATCGTTACGCGGCTGTTCAATAACCTCACCACCCACCGATTTCAATGCCATCCACTTCGACATCAGCAGGGAGATGAACGAGCCACCAAAACCAAACAGCAGCGCCATAATCAACAGACCCTGAACGCTGCTCGACTGAATTCCTGTCAGGCTTAGCACGAGCCCGAAAACCACCATAACCGCCAGGTTGGTGAGCAGGAAGAGCGCGATTCGCATCATAATTTTCTTTTTACCTCAGTTTAACAAAACGCACTATGCGATTACCCACATCGTATGGGTATTGCGGCTATTTTCAAGCATCCGACGGGCGTAAGTCACCAGAAAGACACAACTTTACACAATTGGAAATCTGACTGACGGAAGGATGCAGAACAAAAAGAAACAGGCACAATTTCTTGTGCCTGTCAGGAGGTTATTTTGCCGGAGCGGGCTGTACGGCAGGTTTCTCTTTTTCCTGATTCGCCAGGTCGAGAGCGATATGCACCGTCTCGTCCAGATACGGATCCGGCTCCTGGTAATCTTTTGGCAGATCGTCCAGTTTCTTGAGCAGAGGCTTACCTTCGCGCTTGAAGCGATGGTTGATACGCGCCAGGCGAGTTGCATCGTCTTCGTTGTTCTCTTTCTCACGCTGTGCGTAATTCAGAGAAACAATATTCCGCTTATCTTTCAGGGCATTGAATCGTGCAATATCCTTCATGATGTACTGGAATTCCGGATCCTTCGCGATGCGGTCGTTATGCGCTTTCAGCAGTTCAGGGCCAAACTGCGTCATATCACCCGCCTTCACGTAAGTCGCGGCATTGATGCTGTCCCACGGCAACGCGTTATCTTCAAACTTCTCGCCGGTTTCCGTCTCCTGGGTGCCAGTCGGCATGATGATGTCCGGCGTGACGCCCTTACGCTGCGTACTGCCGCCGTTTACGCGGTAGAATTTCTGAATGGTGTACTGAACCGAGCCCAGCGCAGGCCATTCCGGACGCAGCATCTGATCGTAAATACGATTCAGAGAGCGGTACTGCTGAACGGTGCCTTTCCCGAAGGTTGGCTCACCGACGATCAGCGCGCGGCCATAGTCCTGCATTGCAGCGGCAAAGATCTCAGACGCGGAAGCGCTGAAGCGGTCAACGAGAACAACCAGCGGGCCTTTGTAGTAGACCACACCGTCATTGTCCGCATCTTCGCGCACTTTACCGTTGTTATCGCGCACCTGAACCACCGGGCCAGATGGGATGAACAGGCCAGAGAGTGAAACCGCTTCCGTCAGCGCACCGCCGCCGTTACTGCGCAAGTCGATGATGACGCTGCTAACGTTCTGCTTTTCAAGCTTCTGCAGCTGAACTTTCACATCGTCAGTCAGCCCCACGTAGAAGCCAGGAATATCCAGGACACCTACCTTCTCTTTACCCACGGTTTTCACCGACATTTTCACCGCGCGGTCTTCCAGACGGATACGCTCGCGGGTCAGGGTAACAATACGGGTTTTGGTGCCTTTACCGGCAGGCAGAATTTCCAGACGTACCTTGCTGCCTTTCGGACCTTTGATCAGCGCAACCACGTCATCGAGACGCCAGCCGATCACATCGACCATGTTCTGGCCGGTTTGTCCAACACCCACAATGCGATCGCCTACGCTAATCGCTTTGCTTTTGGATGCCGGGCCACCCGCGACCATTGAATTGATCACCGTGTAATCATCGTCCATCTGCAGAACCGCGCCGATACCTTCCAGAGACAGGCTCATTTCGGTATTGAACTGCTCAGTGTTGCGCGGAGAGAGGTAGTTGGTGTGCGGATCGATTTCGTGCGCAAAGGCGGTCATCGCGAGTGAGAAAACATCCTCGCTGTTGGTCTGCGCCAGGCGACGAATAGCAAATTTATAACGACGCGTCAGCGTGTCACGGATCTCTTTTTCGTCTTTGCCGGTCAGCTTAAGGCTCAGTTCGTCGTATTTAACTTTGCCGTCCCAAAGCGCATTCAACTCGGCTTCATCTTTTGGCCAGGGCGCTTTACTGCGATCCAGATTAAAGGTGTCGTTGCCGGTGAAGTCCATTGGACGCTCCAGCACTTTCAGCGCGTACTGATAGCGTTCAAAACGGCGCTTTTGCGACAGGTTGTAGAGATCGTAGAACAGATCCAGCTTGCCTGAACGCAACTCGTCACCCACCTCGGATTTGCGCTTAGCGAACTGCTCGACATCGCTGGCGAGCAAAACGTTATGGCTGTAATCCAGCAAGTTCAGATAGCGGTCAAAGATTTTGGCCGAAAAGGCCTGATCGAGATCGAACTGACGATAGTGCGAGCGGGTAAAACGTGAGGTCACGCGCTCGCTCACCGTCGCGTGCTGCGTCTCTTCCTTGAGTACCGGAATTTGATCAACACGCGTGATATCGTCCACTGCAAAAGCGTGACCTGTTATAGCAAACAGACCCGCCAGCGCGGTGAGCTTAAAAAAAGTGTTCATGCCAGGCTTGGCCTCCGTTTCAGAACAACAAGTGTTCTGCGCGTACAATCATTGACATACCAGAAGTCAGCTGTACACGAACGCCATCTTTGGTGATTTCCAGTACGGTGGCGTCCATAGCATTGTTACCCGCTTTTACCTTCAGCGCCTGACCCACGCTCAGAGCGTTAATGTCAGAAACCGGTGTATGGCGCGGCTCTTCACGAGGGGCACGCGGGGCTTTTGCTGCTGGTTTGTCTGCACGCGGTTTGCGATCGTTATTATCGTTACGGCGCGGCGCAGGGCGTGGTTTACGCTCACGACGAGGCGCTTCTTCCTGGCCGTTTGCCGCGGCGGCTTCGCGTTTTTTCGCCTGCTGTTCTGCACGTTGTGCCTGAACGCGTGCTTTGGCTTCTTCAAGCTGCTTGCGCGCGTGCTCAACGTGCTGCTCGTCCAGCTCACCGCAAGGGTTGCCGTCGAGGTCCACGCGGGTAGCGCCTGGTTTGATACCGTACAGGTAACGCCAGCTCGAAGTATAAAGACGTAAGGCGGAACGCAGCTGAGTTTTGCTGAGGTTCATTTCCCCTTCAACACGCGCCACCAGATCCTGAAAAATACCGACTTTCAGGGGACGAGCTTCACCTTCCGCGCTGAAGCACTGCGGGAAACGCTCGGCCAGAAATGCGATAACTTCTTTACTGCTATTAAACTTAGGTTGATTTTCCATGAAATTTCCTGATTACAACGGACGTTGCCAACAAGCGCAGGCATGAACAGGCGTCATTATAATGACGCTATCAGTAAATGCTACGTTATCCGTTGATTATCCTGCGACGCTCGCAAAGAATTTTTGATAATCGGTTGCAGCGAGTACGTTTTCCAGAATCGCCACCAGCTCGCGCAGCCCCTGTTCGTCCTCGGTTGTAAAGCGACTGAAGACCGTACTGTCGATATCCAGAACGCCAATAATCTGATTTTTGACCACCAGCGGCAAAACGATTTCAGAATTACTGGCGGCATCACAGGCAATGTGTCCGTCAAACGCATGGACATCTTCCACACGCTGGACCTGATTCTCTGCCACCGCCGTGCCGCATACGCCACGCCCTACCGGAATACGCACGCAGGCCAGTTTGCCCTGGAACGGACCGAGCACCAGCGTTTCACCTTCCAGAAGGTAAAAGCCAGCCCAGTTTACGTCAGAGAGACGTTCAAACAGCAATGCGCTAGTATTTGCCAGAGTGGCTAAGAAGCTGGTCTCACCCGCCATCAATGCCTTAAAATCGCGGTTCAGATCCGCGTAGAATTCTGTTTTGTTCATTATTCAATCACTTAGTTGTCTTACAAATTTACCGCATAGCCTATTAAAATAAGCATTAAATGCGCTCATGCTCAAGATGAATCCGTTCATGAGTTATTATAACTTTCAACAATACTTATTTGTGCGCAGCTGATGGCCTTAAAAACAACCAAAATTACGCCGACGAGAAAGATAACTGTCCATACGGTAAGCGAAGCTTTGCCTCGTGCACATTATCAGCGTTGCCCCCAGTGCGATACGCTTTTTATGTTGCCGAAGATGAAATCGCACCAAAGTGCCTTTTGTCCTCGCTGCGACGCTAAAATTCGCGATGGTCGCGACTGGTCGTTGACCCGCCTCGCCGCCATGGCCGTCACCATGCTGCTGCTGATGCCCTTCGCCTGGAGCGAACCGCTGCTGAAACTCTACCTGCTTGGCGTGCGCATTGACGCCAACGTGCTGCAGGGTATCTGGCAGATGACCCGTCAGGGCGATCCCATCACCGCCGCCATGGTGCTGTTCTGCACCGTTGGCGCTCCGCTGGTGCTGGTCGCCGCCATTGCCTATCTTTGGTTTGGCAATATTCTCGGCATGAACCTTCGCCCGGTGCTGCTGATGCTGGATAAACTCAAAGAGTGGGTGATGCTGGATATTTATCTGGTCGGCGTGGGCGTTGCGTCAATAAAGGTACAGGACTATGCCTTTTTGCAGCCCGGCATCGGACTCTTTGCCTTCATCTGTCTGGTATTGCTGAGCATCCTGACGCTGATACACCTGAACGTTGAGCAGCTCTGGGAGCGATTTTACCCGCAGCGCCCCGCCACCCGTCCCGATGAAAATCTGCGCGTCTGTCTGGGTTGCCACTATACCGGGTTACCCGACCCGCGCGGACGCTGCCCGCGGTGCCACATTCCATTAAGGCTGCGTCGAAACAACAGCCTGCAAAAATGCTGGGCGGCGCTGATCGCCTCCCTGGTGTTTCTGATCCCCGCCAATATGCTGCCTATTTCCATCATTTACGTGAATGGCGGACGTCAGGAGGATACTATCCTCTCCGGGATTATCTCCCTTGCGCACAGCAATGTCGGGGTGGCGGCGATCGTTTTTATTGCCAGTATTCTGGTTCCCTTTACCAAAGTGGTGGTGATGATTACCCTGCTCATCAGCATTCACTTAAAGTGTGAACAAGGCTTACGAACCCGCATTCTGCTTCTGCGATTCGTCACCTGGATTGGCCGCTGGTCAATGTTAGATTTGTTCGTAATTTCGCTGATGATGTCTCTCATCAATCGCGACCAGTTACTTGCTTTTACAATGGGACCCGCGGCTTTTTATTTCGGCTCTGCGGTGATATTGACTATTCTTGCTGTGGAATGGCTGGATAGCCGCTTACTTTGGGATGCACATGAGTCAGGAAACCCCCGCTTCGCCGACTGAAGCGAGAATTAAAACAAAACGCCGCATTTCGCCATTCTGGTTGCTGCCCGTCATCGCCCTGATGATTGCAGGCTGGCTTATCTGGACGAGCTATGAAGATCGCGGTAGCACCGTCACCATTGATTTCCAGACCGCCGACGGCATCGTCGCCGGGCGAACGCCCGTTCGCTTCCAGGGGGTTGAAGTGGGTACGGTTCAGGACATCTCTCTTGGAAAAGGGCTGAACAAGATTCAGGTGCGGGTCAGTATTAAATCTGACATGCAGGATGCCCTGCGCAGTGAAACGCAGTTCTGGCTGGTGACGCCAAAAGCCTCTCTGGCCGGTGTGTCCGGGCTGGATGCGCTCGTGGGCGGTAACTATATTGGCATGATGCCGGGTAAAGGAGAGCCGCAGGATCACTTTGTTGCCCTGGATACACAGCCGAAGTACCGCCTCAATAACGGCGATTTAATGATCCATCTGCAGGCGCCGGATCTCGGTTCTCTGAACAGTGGCTCACTGGTCTATTTCCGCAAAATCCCGGTTGGCCGTGTGTACGATTACGCGATCAACCCAAATAAACAGGGCGTCACCATTGACGTGCTGATCGAGCGTCGCTTCACCAATCTGGTGAAAAAAGGCAGCCGCTTCTGGAACGTGTCCGGCGTGGACGCGGATCTCAGCCTGAGCGGTGCGAAAGTGAAGCTGGAGAGTCTGGCCGCGCTGGTTAATGGCGCCATCGCCTTTGACTCGCCGGAAAACTCAAGCCCTGCCACCGCTGATGATTCATTTGGATTGTACGCTGACCTGGCGCACAGCCAGCGCGGCGTGATCGTCAAACTCGCCCTGCCCGATGCTAAAGGGCTAAAAGCGGGTTCAACACCGCTGATGTATCAGGGATTGCAGGTTGGTCAGCTCACCAAAATGACCCTCAACCCGGGCGGCTCGGTCACCGGCGAAATGACGGTCGACCCGAGCGTGGTCGATCTCCTGCGCGAGAAAACGCGTATCGAAATGCGCAGTCCAAAGCTCTCTCTGAACGATGCCAGCCTCAGCACGCTGTTGACCGGCAATACGTTTGAGCTCATCCCCGGCGAAGGTGAACCCAGCAATAGCTTCGTGATTGCCCCGGCTGATAAAGCCCTGCTGCAAAAGCCGGGCGTAGTGACGGTCACGCTGAATGCGCAAGAAAGTTACGGTATCGAAGCCGGACAGCCGTTAATTTTACACGGCGTGCAGGTCGGTCAGGTGCTGGAGCGTAAGCTCTCAGCGAATGGCGTGACTTTCTCGGTCGCTATCGATCCGCAATACAGCGACCTGGTGCATGGCGACAGCAAATTCGTGGTGAACAGTCGCGTCGACGTGAAGGTGGGTCTGGACGGCGTGGAGTTCCTCGGCGCCAGCGCCAGCGAATGGGTTAACGGCGGTATCCGCATTTTGCCAGGGAATAAAGGCCCCGTGCGCGACAGCTATCCGCTGTATGCCAACCTGGAGAAAGCGGTTGAAAACAGCCTGAGCGATCTTCCTACCACCACGCTGACCTTAAGCGCCGAGACGCTGCCGGACGTACAGGCGGGTTCCGTGGTGCTGTATCGCAAGTTTGAAGTCGGGGAAGTGATCACCGTTCGCCCGCGTGCGGACGCGTTCGATATCGAACTGCATATCAAGCCGGAGTACCGCAAGCTGCTGACGCCAAACAGCGTCTTCTGGGCCGAAGGCGGCGCGAAAGTTCAGCTTAACGGTAACGGGCTAACCGTACAGGCCTCTCCGCTGTCACGCGCGCTGCGGGGGGCGATTAGCTTCGATAACCTCAGCGGTGCGGGCGCGAATCTGCGTAAAGGCGATAAGCGTATTCTCTTCCCATCCGAGACCGCCGCCCGCGCGGTGGGTGGGCAGATTACCCTGCACGCCTTTGATGCCGGCAAGCTGGCGGAAGGCATGCCAATCCGCTATCTGGGCATTGATATCGGGCAGATCCAGAAGCTGACGCTGATCACCTCGCGCAACGAGGTGCAGGCCACTGCCGTGCTCTACCCGGAATATGTGCAGACCTTCGCCCGCACCGGCTCGCGCTTCTCGGTGGTCACGCCGCAGATCTCGGCCGCTGGCGTTGAGCACCTCGACACCATTTTGCAGCCGTATATCAACGTTGAGCCAGGCCAGGGCAATGCCCGCCGTGATTTCGAGCTGCAGGAAGCCACGATTACCGACTCGCGCTACCTTGGCGGCCTGAGCATCGTGGTGGAAGTGCCGGAAGCGGGTTCGCTGAACATCGGCACTCCGGTACTATTCCGCGGTATTGAAGTGGGTACGGTCACGGGGCTGACGCTCGGTACGCTCTCCGACCGAGTCATGGTGGCATTACGTATTAGCGAACGTTACCAGCACCTGGTTCGAAATAACTCGGTATTCTGGCTGGCATCCGGCTATTCGCTGGACTTTGGCCTGACGGGAGGCGTGGTGAAAACCGGAACCTTCAACCAGTTCATTCGCGGCGGTATCGCGTTTGCCACGCCGCCGGGAACGCCGCTGGCGCCAAAAGCGCAGCCGGGTAAACACTTCCTGCTGCTCGAGAGCGAACCAAAAGAGTGGCGCGAATGGGGAACCGCCCTGCCGCGTTAATCTGACAGGCTCCGGTGTCAACGCACCGGAGCCTTTATGCTACACTGCGCACCTGAATTTTTCCCTGTGGTGTGCCCGTGGCTCAAAACTCCGTATTTCTTCCTGAACAATTCCTGGCGCAGATGCGCGAGGCGCTTCCTTCTCACCTGTCGTTAGACGATTTTATCGCCGCCTGCCAGCGTCCGTTACGCCGGAGTATTCGCGTCAACACGCTGAAAATCAGCGTCGATGATTTTCTGGCGCTGGTCGCTCCGTACGGCTGGCAGCTTACGCCGGTACCGTGGTGCGCTGAGGGGTTCTGGATAGAACGCGATGACGAAGCTTCACTGCCGCTGGGCAGTACCGCTGAACATCTGAGCGGTCTGTTCTATATTCAGGAAGCCAGCTCGATGCTTCCGGTTGCCGCCCTGTTTGCCGATGGCAATTCGCCAGAGCGCGTAATGGATGTTGCCGCCGCGCCCGGCTCAAAAACCACCCAAATTGCCGCCCGTATGGGTAATCAAGGGGCGATCCTCGCCAACGAGTTTTCCGCCAGCCGCGTGAAGGTGTTACATGCCAACATCAGCCGCTGCGGTATTCATAATGTTGCCCTGACGCACTTCGACGGACGCGTGTTTGGCGCCGCCCTGCCGGAAGCCTTCGACGCCATTCTGCTGGACGCCCCCTGCTCAGGCGAAGGGGTGGTGCGTAAAGATCCCGATGCGTTAAAAAACTGGTCAGTTGAGAGCAACCTTGAGATCGCGGCCACGCAGCGAGAGCTGATCGACAGCGCATTCCATGCCCTGCGCCCCGGCGGCACGCTGGTTTATTCGACGTGCACCTTAAACCGCGATGAGAACGAAGATGTCTGCCTGTGGCTGCAAGCGCAATATCCGGATGCGGTCGAGTTTCTGCCGCTCGACGATCTGTTCGCCTCAGCACAGGAGGCTGTCACCCCGGAGGGGTTCCTCCATGTTTTCCCGCAGATTTACGACTGCGAAGGGTTCTTTGTGGCGCGTCTGCGTAAAACGCAGGCGGTGGCTCCCCTGCCCGCACCTAAATTCAAGGTCGGTAACTTCCCGTTTTCCCCCCTTAAAGGTCGAGAAACCGCACAGCTTGAAGCCGCCGCTAAAAAAGCGGGACTGGTCTGGGATGAGAGCCTGCGCCCCTGGATGCGTGATAAAGAGATATGGCTGTTCCCGGCACAGATCGAGCCGCTCATCGGAAAGGTCCGTTTTTCCCGAATCGGGATCCGCCTGGCGGAAGTGCATAATAAAGGGTATCGCTGGCAGCATGAGGCCGTAATCGCCCTTGCCGGACGCGACAATACCTTTGCCCTGACGCATCAGGAAGCCGAAGAGTGGTACCGTGGTCGCGATGTCTATCCGGAGAGCACGCCATCAGGCGATGAAGTGATTGTGACGTATCAGGGATACCCGCTGGGCCTGGCAAAAAAGGTCGGCTCAAGGCTGAAAAACAGCTATCCACGCGAGCTGGTTCGGGACGGTCGGCTGTTTACCGGTAACGATCGCACGGATTGATAAAAAGCGCATTTTTTTACTGGCGATTTTGCTCTCTTTGTCTACGATCAAAAATGGGTGGCCACACTGGTCATACCAGATTTTTGACAACCGACCCGGAGAGCACTATGACGAAAACCAGCGTGCGTATTGGCGCTTTTGAGATCGACGACGCAGAGCTGCGCGGCGAAGCACAAGGCGATCGAACGTTAAGTATTCCCTGCAAATCCGACCCGGATTTGTGCATGCAGCTTGATGCATGGGATGCAGATACCAGCGTCCCGGCAATACTTGATGGCGAACATTCAGTCCTTTACCGTGAGCATTACGATAGTAAAACCGATGCCTGGGTCATGCGTCTTGCCTGACCTAAAGAGAACCCGCCCGAAGGCGGGTTATTTATTACTGCAGCTGAGCCAGCGTAAAGTAACCGTCAAATACGGCACCCGTATCAATGTAGTGGAGATTGTCAAAATCATACCTTCTGTCGACGGGCGTATGTCCGAACCAGAAATGATCCGCGCCGCTGATGCCCTCCCCTTTGCCCACCATAAACCCCATCAACCGACCGCGGTTCCATAAGACGCGCTGGTCACTGACCGGTTTTTGCCAGCGGTATTCCGCGGCCGGATAATCAGCATGGGCAATCACATTCAGACCGTTCGCACAGGTTATCTCGATGATATGCGGTAAGTCGCGACAGGCGTCGAGCAACGACAGCGCAAGCTGTTGCCGATCGCGTTCAAGATGCGAAAACCACATTCCGCCATTCATCATCCAGAGAGAAAAATCGTTATTATCCAGGCCGTCGAGCGCCATTTGCTCATGGTTTCCCCGCACGGCACGAAACCATTTTTCATTAATTAACTGCAGGCATTTAACGCTATCAGGGCCGCGGTCGATCATATCCCCGACAGAAATAAGTAAATCCTCATACGGATTAAAATGACGGCGTTTAAGTTCCTCCATAAGCCACTGGTAGCAACCGTGTATATCGCTGACAACCCAGACGTGACGCCACATGCCACCTTCAATTCGCTGATACATAGCACCTCCTTTAAACAGTATAGCCGCCGCAGAAAAGTCGACGGACAGGCGTGGTCATCACGAAATCAAACAAACGGTAAACCAAACAGAAATAAAGATCCTCGCGCTATTAATCCCCTTTTCCTGGCTCTTTAGAATAAGGGCAGAAAAAAAGAGGGGTCTTCACGTGTCTAATACGCACCTGCATAACGATGTTTTCTATCCACATCGCACAAATATCATTTCCGAGCTGGTGAACGGCAAACGCGTTCCGGGGCCAATCTGGCGCAAACGCGAATATCGCCTGAAGTTCCTGTTACGTTCGCTGGTGTTCTGGTCTTCTACACATCGCATGCTGGAAGCCCTTTCGGGTCGCGACGATTTTGACAGGCTGCTGGCCTCTCAAATTACATTGCCGAGCAAGACCCACCGGCAGTACCTGATGCGCGGCCTGAAGGCTAACGATCGCGCCGACGCTATCGTTAGCCATTATTACTGGATTGACAGCCTGAAAGAGAGCGGTCTCGCCCAGGCCCTGACCAGCCCGCAGGAACAAGCCGTTGCGCAGTTCCATGCAAAAGACGGTGCAACCTATACGGTCAATGCTTCCTCTGCGGGGAAAGCCGAGCGCGAAGGCGAAAGCACGCTGTGGCTACGCGACAACGAAGACACGCTGCTGGCCAGCCTGACCTTTAGCGTCGCGCGCAGCAATGGTCAGCAAGTCATGGTGATTGGCGGGCTTCAGGGACCCCGTCGCTGCGTATCGCGAGACGTCATTAAACAGGCCACCCGCGCCTGTCATGGCCTTTTCCCCAAACGGGTGTTGATGGAAGTCCTCTTCCAGCTGGCTGCGCAGTCATCCGTCCGGGCGATTTTTGCCGTCAGCGATGAGGGTCACGTTTTCCGCGCGTTGCGGTATCGCCTGAGCAAAGGTCGCCATTTCCATGCCAGCTACGATGAATTTTGGGCATCGCTGGACGGTAAAAAGCTCTCGGCCTTCTGCTGGCAACTGCCGCTACAGATGGAGCGTAAATCGCTTGAAGAGATCGCCAGTAAAAAACGTGCCGAATACCGCCGCCGCTTTGAGCTGCTTGATGAAATAGAGGTATCCGTTAAGTCCCACTTTTAGCCTGGCTGGCGTCTTCGCTCACCGCATAGTGGATGCAATCTATTTATAGGATGAATAATAAAGCAGTGTACTATTGCGCAGGGCGAGTGCGCTCAGTTAGCATTGCGCGAAATGATACCGGCGATGCGTTGGGAAAAGCGCAATGTGGGCGCAAAAATGAGGGACTTCGGTAATGATCTATGACTGCTTCTTATATTACGATGAAGATATGCTTCTCGAAATCAGGCTGAACACGCTAGCGGACGTTGTCGATCGCTTCGTTATCGTTGAGTCAACGCATACCTTTACCGGTAAAAAGAGGCAGCTGCATTTTGACATTAATAAATACAGTCAGTTTAAAGATAAAATTATCTACGTTGTGCATGATAAAGAACCGATTACGAAAGCCGCTGAAGAATCACATCCGGCCCGAGAGGTGATCCCGGGTTTGCCAGAGGGAATGGTAGTGGATGCGTGGGCAAATGAAGCCGCGCAGAGGAATGCCATCATGCAGGGTTTGTCCCATGCCAGCGATGATGATTTGATTTTAGTTTCCGATGTGGACGAGATATTTTCACCTCAGGCAGTAGCATCGATAAACCCCAAAAAGCTCTGCACTACTATTTATCAGAATTTTTATAATTATCAGTTTAACCTGCAGGTTTTTAATACAGATAACACGCCAAGAAAATGTAAATTACCGAGAGCCACCCAGTATAAAAATCTCGTTAACTTCTTTGGCGGTGAACCTGAATCATTCAGGAATCTTAAACGCACCAGAAGTGTTAAAAACTGGTCCTGGCTAAAGTGGAACTGGTTCAAGATTAACAACCGCATCATTGAAAATGGTGGCTGGCATTTCTCATGGGTGATGACACCCGAGCGCATCTCAGAAAAAATGTCGACCATTTCCCATACTGAATACAATCTCCCTGAGTTTAACAACCCGGAACACATCATGAAGGTCATTAAAAACGCGGAAGATATATGGGGGCGGGACAGGACGTTAATCAAGCAAGAGCTAACGGTTGAAAACTTCCCTGAGTACATTGTCCAACACAAAGACAAATTCAGCGCGTTCATTATTTAACTTAAGGGTTGCCCTTTCGAACGTCAGAAGGCGTTTGCTCAGCGGTCGCTCGGCCACAAAATTTTAACAAAGATCCCAAAAAACCCTGGACGCACGCGGTCCTGAGTATGTTATGGTTTAGAGAGGATATGGAAAGTTCGAGAAAGTTTCGGGTGATGTCGAGTCAGTACCGAAAAATGCTTTGAAAAACATACAGATAAAAAGAGACCGAATACGATTCCTGTATTCGGTCCAGGGAAATGGCTCTTGGGAGAGAGCCGTGCGCTAAAAGTTGGCATTAATGCAGGCTAAGTCGCCTTGCCTTTTAAGAATAGATGACGACGCCAGGTTTTCCAGTCCACAGCTAAAGCGGTCGGAAAAAAAGCGCCAGAGCATCATTAAATGTGAAAAACCGCAGTGCTTTTGCAAGCATCTGCGGTTTTTTATTGGAAACCCGAACGTTAGCAGAGCTTGTCGGCGCGCTCGATAAACGGTGCCAGACTCATTTTTTTTCCCGGATGCGACGGGTCATCGATCTGAATAATGCTAATCGGCTGTCCGCTGCTCTTTCCGCTGGCTACCTGCTGCTCTGCGATATCATTCAGCGGATATTGCACCAGCGTGCTCGGGTTGATCGCATACAGCGCATGGCCCGGACGGCAGGTCAGCATCACCTCTTCGCGATTGAAAGCCCATTTGTCCTTACCCACTTCAAAACGGCTGACGGTGATAACCTGCGGTGCGGCAAGCGCGCTCCCCGTACAGGCCAGCAAGATGAGAGAAAGTACTGTCTTTTTCATATGATATTTAACCTTATCAGAAGGGTTCCCAGGTGGCGAACAGACTGACCGTTGCCAGCACCAGCGCTCCCAGCACCACTTCTGCCTGCGTCATCCTGATAAAAATCTGTTGTGCTCGCCCGCTCTCCGGACGAAACCGTGGCACCAGAAAATACCGATTTGCCAGCGCAATTACCACCATCAACGCCACCAGCGCACATTTGAACAACAAAAACTGTACGTAACCAGCCTGCCAGGGAATATGGACACCCAGTATCATGAGCGCATTGATCGCTCCGCTGAGCAGCACGCCCGCGACGGCGTAATGGCCCACGCGCGAAAAGCGCATCATGGTATAAATGGCGGCATTCTGCCAGCGTCCTTTGGCCAGACGCATGCAGAACAGCAGAGGCAGTAATCCGCCAAGCCAGGTTGCGGCGCAGATCAGGTGAAAAGCATAATTAAGACGCTGCAACGCCCCCATCGGACCGTCGTTCATTGCCGCGTGCCCTCCCCCAGCCAGCAGGATAAGCTGTCCCATCGTAAGCAGCAGCAGCCGCGAACCTTTCAGCGGTGCGAGCCATGCTGTGCCGACCGTGATCGCAGCGAGTATGATTTGCCACAGCCAGACGCCGCCAAACTGCGTCCTCATTACGCCGTACCAGACCTGCGGGGCAAACACATCTCCCCAGCCGTTACCCATCAGTCCGCCCTGAAGCATAAACATCAGGAGCGCTGCCGCCAGGCTCATTAAGGCCGCCACTTTCTGCTGCAGCTGAAATCGCCGGCACATCAGGCGGTGGAGAGAGGAAGGCGCAAACCAGACGCTGTAAAGCGCGTTGCCAAAAACAAGCATCAGCGCCCCGAAATGGATAAAGCGCAACCCGATATAACACAGCGCCAGCATGCTATTTCACGCTAAAGTGATAGCTGCCTTTGGTTTTATGACCGTCTACGGAGACGACATGCCAGTCTACCTGGTACGTCCCTGACGTCAGCGTTTGTTCCAGCGGAACGGTGAGTTGCGCCTTGTTCTTTTCGTCGCGCGTGGCGGTTCCCGTTTTGATGACCTGCTTTTGCGCATCCGTTACCACCACACCGCTAAACCCCGGTTCGATGCCTTCTGAAAAATTCAGCGTAAGTGCCTGCGGAGCGCTCACCACGCTGTCCGCTGCCGGTCTCTGCTGTTTAAGATGTGCATGTGCCAGCGCGGAGGGCGCCATCATTGTCGAGGCCACAAAAACCAGTGCGCATACCGCGCGGGAGGCGGAAAAACCCATCGCAATCATTCCTTTTTGTTATGTCTGTATGCTAAAGAATAACGCTGTATAATAAACGAGTCGAGGATCATCCTGCCTCCGCTTGTCATCGTCGTGCAATCGCGGTAACGTTGCCGCCGCAGAAAAAGGAGAAGGTAATGAAGATCAATCTGGCCGCCCTTCCGCAGGACGAGATGGATAAAGTGAATGTCGATCTCGCTGCCGCTGGCGTCGCGTTCAAAGAGCGTTACAACATGCCTGTCGTGGCTGAAGTCGTTGAACGGGAACAACCCGCCCATCTGCGCGACTGGTTTCGCGAAAGATTAATCGCCCACCGTCTCGCCTCGGTTAACCTCTCCCGTTTACCGTACGAACCTAAAGTTAAATAAGCTTAACGAGTCGTTACACTTCCTTACGCGGAATCTGGCAGGATAAGAAAACCCTGATAAATTTAGGTGTATTCTTAAATCCCTGCGACTCAGTGTATAAGGAAGTCACGATGTCACATTGGAACATAGCGGCAGCCCAGTATGGCGGGCTGCATCAGAGTGTGAATGACCATGTTACGCACCACCTGCGCTTCATCGCCGAAGCCGCACGACAGGGGTGCGATCTGCTGGTCTTCCCTGAACTCTCCTTAACGGGCTCTGGCGCGCCGACGCTACCTCCCCCACCCGATGACGCGCAGCTGGAGCCGCTGCTTAACGCGGCACATTTTTACCAGATTACCGTTATTGCAGGACTCCCCCTGGATCAGGATGGGCAGAGACAGAAAGGTCTTGTGCTGTTTTCGCCTGCTTGCCATCGCATTTTGCGCTATCCGCAAGGGCGCGGAGCCAGCCTGGTGCCGGGGGACAAGCACCTTAGCATCATTGATGCACATCCCGATTCTCCCAATCTCGATCCCAGAGCAACGCTTGTTACCAGCTGCCAGTCGGTGGGGGAAAATCGCTGGCGGCAGTCCATCAGTAACCTGCAGCGCTTCGCGCATAAATATGCTATTGCGGTGCTGATGGCGAACGCCTGCGGCGGCAGCGCGCTGTGGGATGATAAAGGCCAGCTGATCGTCCGCGCGGATAAGGGCGAGCTTCTGGTGACCGGCACGCTCGGCGGCGAGGGTTGGCAAGGCGATATCATTCCTTTAGGCTAGGCGTTTTAAGCTCAGGAGTTTTCAATGCTGCGCGTCATCGATACCGAAACTTGCGATCTTCAGGGCGGAATAGTGGAAGTGGCCTCTGTCGACGTGGTTGATGGTAAAATCGTCAACCCAATGAGCCATCTGGTGCGTCCCGATCGCCCCATCAGCCCCCAGGCGATGGCTATCCATCGCATTACCGAATCGATGGTGGCGGATAAGCCCTGGATCGAAGAGATCATTCCGCACTACTACGGTAGCCCGTGGTACGTCGCGCATAACGCCAGCTTTGACCGCCGGGTCCTACCTGAAATGCCGGGCGAATGGATTTGCACAATGAAGCTGGCGCGTCGTCTCTGGCCGGGCATCAAATACAGCAATATGGCGCTGTATAAATCGCGCAAGCTCAGCGTCAGAACGCCTGAGGGGCTTCACCATCACCGCGCCCTGTATGACTGCTATATCACCGCCGCGTTGCTGATTGATATTATGAATATCTCTGGCTGGACGCCGGATGATATGGCGACGATCACCGGACGCCCCGCGTTACTGACCACATTTACCTTTGGTAAATATCGCGGGAAGCCGGTGTCCGAGGTAGCGGACAAAGACCCGGGCTATTTGCGCTGGCTGTATAACAACCTCGACAGAATGAGTCCGGAACTGCGCTTAACGCTGAAACATTATCTGGGCGACGCTTAACCCTCCGCACGGCCTGGCAGCGTGTCCTGCACCAGGCCAATCAGGAAGGCATATTCCAGGGCAACCCCTTCGTAGGATTTAAATCGTCCCGATTTCCCGCCGTGTCCGGAGTCCATATCGGTACACAACAGCAGCAGATTGTCATCGGTTTTCAGCTCCCGCAGCTTTGCCACCCATTTTGCCGGCTCCCAGTACTGCACCTGAGAATCATGCAAACCGGTGGTGACCAGCATGTGCGGGTAGGCTTTCGCCTCCACGTTATCGTACGGGCTGTACTCTTTCATATAGCGGTAGTACATCTCATCCTGCGGATTTCCCCACTCCTCAAACTCCCCGGTGGTAAGAGGGATAGATTCATCGAGCATGGTCGTGACCACATCGACAAACGGTACCTGCGCGACAATCCCCTTAAAGCGGTCGGGACGCTGGTTGATAACCGCCCCCATCAGCATGCCGCCCGCGCTGCCTCCCATGCCAAAGCAGAGTTGCGGATCGCCATAGCCCTGCTCAATTAGCGCATCGCAGACGTCGAGATAATCATTGAAGGTGTTTTTCTTTTTCAGGAATTTCCCGTCTTCATACCAGTGTTGGCCCAGCTCACCGCCGCCGCGAATATGGGCTATGGCGAAAACAAAACCGCGATCGAGCAGGCTTAATCGGCTGCTGCTGAAATCGGCGTCCATGCTTGAGCCATACGACCCGTAGCCGTAAACCAGGATCGGGTTTTTGCCTTTCTGGAAATGGGCTTGGTGATAGACGAGCGAGACGGGGACCTCAACGCCATCCCGGGCGGTGACCCAGAGGTGCTCGCTGCGGTAGTTTTCAGACTCAAAACCTTTTACCTCGGTCTGTTTAATCACCTGGCGCTGCCCGGTATCCATGTCCAGCTCAAACAGGGTGTCCGGTGTGGTCATGGATGAGTAGCCGTAGCGCAACCGCGATGATTCGGGTTCGGGATTGAATCCAATCCACGTCACATAGGCCGGGTCGTCGAACGCAATCCCCACCACTTCCCGCGTTTTGCGGTTGATTTGCCGGATACTGGTCAGCCCGCGCTGGCGCTCTTCCACCACCAGCCAGTCGGTAAACAGGGTGAACCCTTCCAGCATCACCTGATCACGCGCGGGGATAAGCACCTCCCACTTGCGTTCATCGCGCACTTTGGTTTTATAGAGACCAAAGTTTTTGCCCTCACGATTGGAGCGCAGATAAAAGCTATGCTGGAAGTGATCCAGGCTGTACTCGTGATCCTTGCGGCGCGGCAGGAAACAGAGCGGCTGGGCGTCAGGCAGTTCGGCATCCAGCAGCAGAACTTCCGACGTCGTCGCGCTGGCAAGGAAGATAATCACATAGTGGCGCGAGGAGGTTTTATGCAGGCTGACATAGAACGTTTCGTCTTTCTCTTCATAAACCAGCTCGTCGTCAGCGGAGTCCGTTCCCACGGTATGCCGCCATACCTGATAAGGCAGTAGCGTCGAGGCGTGCTTTTTGACGTAGTAAACCGTCTCGGAATCATTCGCCCAGACAAAATCCGGGGAGACGTTTTCCAGCATTTCCGGATACCAGTTGCCGCTCTCCAGATTGCGAAACCGCAGGCCGTACTGGCGGCGGGAGAGATAATCCTCCGCCAGCGCCATCACCGCATTGTCAGGCGAAATGGACATGCCGCCCAGGGTATAAAACTCGCTGTGTGCAGCGCGCTGGTTGGCATCCAGCAGAATATCCCACTCGTCCCATTCGGCGCTTAACACCGACTGACGCTGATAGATGGGATACTCATTGCCGGGCTCGTAAATATGGCGATAGCGATAGCCGTTTTTGGTCCAGGGCGCGGAGATATCGCGCTGAGGAATACGCTGCACCATTTCATTCAGCAGCTGGTCCTGAAGCGTCTGCTGGCTGGACATGACCTTGCGGCCATAGTAGTTTTCCTCGTGCAGGTAGTCGAGCACCTCTGGCCGGGAGCGCGAATCGTCCCGTAGCCAGTAATAGTTGTCTATACGCGTATCGCCATGCGTGGTGATCGCATAAGGTATACGTCGGGCTTTCGGTGGCATGTCATCATTCTTTTTCGTTTTACACCCTATAAGGTTGGCAAAACCCACGCATGATGCAAGCGAAACAGGGTCGCAACGGCGAGAACTATCCCTGTAACGCCTGTTTTTGTTCCCGGATATCCCGCTCAATACCTTCGCGCACGTCTTGTGGGATCTTTAACGCATCGCCCAGGGCATTAAGGTAGCTCCGCTCCATAAAGTGATCGATATCGATGGCGGCACAGCTGAGGAAATAGAGTTCAAGCGCCTCTTCCTCATTTTTCACGCTTTGTGCCAGACGCTGCGGCTCCAGAGGCTGTTCGATGGCCTGCGCCACCAGCGTTCTGCCCTTCTCTTCAACGCCGGCTTCACGCAGTTGCTGCTCGATCGCCAGTCGTTCCTTATCGTCGATATGTCCGTCACTTTTCGCGGCAAAGACCAGCGCCAGGATCAGCCGTTCGGTGCGCAGATCCAGCGGCGAGGTGTGCTCGCCGTAATGCGGTTCATCGCTGTGCGCGGTCCTAACCCTGTCCTTGTATTTGTTCCACAGGACGGTACCCGCAATGGCGCCCCCACCGGTCAGCAGTGCGCCTGTCCCGTACTTTGCCAGCAGCTTGCGCGAGGATTTATTCGCGACCAGCAGGCCTGCCAGCCCGCCGAGCGCCCCGGGTACAAGCAGTTTGCTCAGGTCCCGCTCGCCAGACGATGTTTTCTGCCCTAACAGGGATTGCAATTGATTTAGCCAGCCAGACATGATTTCCCTCACTTAACGGTGAACATGATCCACAGCGTAAGCGAGCAGGCGTCAGGAAATGTCTGGACGGGCTAAAGAAGCGCAAATTTCTTCTCCCCTCACCTGGCCGTGTACAAGACAGACGCAAACGTTTTCGTTTATACTGCCCGCAACTTTTTCAGGGGGATTGTTATGATTCGTTTAGGAACCGCGCTGCGACCTGCGGCGACGCGAGTGATGCTGTTGGGATCGGGCGAGCTGGGCAAAGAAGTCGCCATTGAGTGCCAGCGTTTAGGCGTGGAAGTGATTGCCGTGGATCGTTACGCCGACGCGCCAGCCATGCACGTCGCCCATCGTTCTTATGTGATTAACATGCTGGATGGCGATGCCCTTCGCGAGCTGATTACGCGCGAGAAACCTGATTTTGTCGTGCCGGAAATTGAAGCCATTGCCACCGATACGCTGATCGCGCTTGAGCAGGAAGGCCAGCGCGTGGTGCCCTGCGCGAAAGCCGCAAAGCTGACCATGAACCGCGAAGGCATTCGTCGCCTGGCGGCAGAAGAGCTGGGATTGCCCACGTCGAGCTATCGTTTTGCTGGCGATAAGGCGGCATTCCTGCAGGCCGTTGAGGAGATGGGTTACCCGTGCATCGTTAAGCCGGTGATGAGCTCCTCCGGTAAAGGACAGAGCTTTATTCGCGACAGCAGCACGCTGGAAAAGGCGTGGGAGTACGCCCAACAGGGTGGCCGCGCAGGCGCCGGTCGCGTCATCGTCGAAGGCGTCGTGAAGTTTGATTTCGAGATCACCCTGCTGACCGTCAGCGCCGTTGACGGCGTCCATTTCTGCGACCCGATTGGCCACCGCCAGGAAGATGGCGATTATCGCGAATCCTGGCAGCCGCAGCAGATGAGCGCCCTGGCGCTGGAGCGTGCGCAGGCGATCGCCCGTAAAACCGTCCTGGCGCTGGGCGGCTATGGCCTGTTCGGCGTGGAGCTGTTTGTGTGCGGCGACGAGGTGATTTTCAGCGAAGTCTCCCCTCGCCCGCATGACACCGGCATGGTCACGCTCATTTCGCAGGATCTCTCCGAGTTCGCCCTGCACGTACGCGCCTTCCTCGGCCTGCCAGTCGGCGGTATCCGTCAGTACGGCCCGGCCGCCTCGGCGGTGATCCTGCCGCAGCTAACCAGCCAGAACGTTACGTTTGATAACGTTGACGCGGCGGTGGGTGCCGGGTTGCAGGTACGTTTGTTCGGTAAGCCGGAGATCGACGGAACCCGCCGGCTTGGCGTGGCGTTAGCCACCGGGGATAACGTTGACGACGCCGTGGCGAGAGCCAAAGCGGCCGCTGCGAGCGTCAAGGTTGCAGGATAAAAAAACGGGCCGTAAGGCCCGTTTTTCATGCGACGAGAGACTTACTGCTTCGCGCCTTCCACCGCTTCGCGAGCAAGTTTTGTGATGCGATCCCAGTCGCCCGCTTCCAGCGCATCCGCCGGAACCAGCCATGAGCCACCGATGCACAGGACGCTTTTCAGTGCCAGGTAGTCACGGTAGTTGGCAGGAGAGATGCCGCCCGTCGGACAGAAGCGTACCTGAGAGAATGGACCCGCAATGGCCTGCAGCGCTTTGGTTCCGCCGTTCGCTTCAGCCGGGAAGAATTTGAACTCTTTCAGACCGTAGTCCATGCCCAGCATCAGTTCGGAGACGGTGCTGATACCCGGGATCAGTGGAATAGTGCCTTCGGTCGCGGCTTTCAGCAGCGACTCGGTCAGACCCGGGCTGATGGCAAACTGTGCGCCCGCTTCGGTCACTTCAGCCAGCTGTTTTGCGTTCGTCACGGTACCCGCACCGATGATGGCGTCCGGCACTTCTTTGGCAATCGCGCGAATGGCATCCATTGCGCAGGCGGTGCGCAGGGTCACTTCCAGAACGCGAACGCCACCCGCAACCAGCGCTTTCGCCATCGGTACAGCGTGCTCCAGCTTGTTTACCACGATAACCGGCACGACAGGGCCAGTGGTCAGGATTGATTCTGCACTTGTTTTCCAGTTTTTCATCAGAGTTTTCTCTCGCCAGATCGTTAAAATCAAGTCGTCTTAAAACGTAATACAGGTAGCGCCCTGCTCCGCACCGGAGAGTTTCTCACGCAGCGCGCTGAACATTTCGCGTCCGGTCCCCACGCGCGATGCGCTTAGGTCAGGAATATGGGGCTGACGTGCCGCCAGCTCGGCGTCATCGACCAGCAGGGTTAACTCACCTGTCTGACCGTTCACGCGGATCGTGTCACCGTCACGTACTTTCGCCAGTAAACCGCCGTCGTAAGCTTCAGGCGTCACGTGGATGGCTGAAGGCACTTTACCGGATGCCCCAGAGAGGCGTCCATCGGTTACTAACGCAATTTTGAAACGGCGGTCCAATAATACACCAAGTGGTGGCATAAGTTTATGTAATTCTGGCATCCCGTTAGCTTTAGGCCCCTGGTGGCGCACCACCACCACGCAGTCTTTATCAAGCAGGCCGGCGTCAAAGGCAGGTAATACATCGTGCTGGCTTTCAAATACCACCGCCGGCGCTTCGATAATCTGGTTCTCTTCCGGTACTGCAGAGGTTTTCATCACCGCGCGACCGAGGTTGCCGCTCAGCACTTTGGTGCCCCCGTGAGGAGAGAAAGGTTTGTCGATAGTAGCAATCACCTGCGCGTCAAGAGACGCGCTCGCTCCTTCACGCCAGTCCAGCTCGCCGTTGTTCAGCCACGGCTCCTGGGTGTAGCGCTGCAGGCCAAAGCCAGCCACGGTATTCACGTCTTCGTGCAGCAGTCCGCCCTTCAGCAGCTCGCGCATCAGCAGCGGTACGCCGCCTGCGGCCTGGAAGTGGTTAATATCCGCCGGACCGTTCGGGTAGAGGCGTGCCATCAGCGGCACCACGGAAGAGATCTCGGAGAAGTCATCCCAGTTAATCAGAATGCCCGCCGCACGCGCCATAGCCACCAGGTGCATGGTGTGGTTGGTTGACCCCCCGGTTGCCAGCAGCGCGACAATCCCGTTGACGATGACTTTTTCATCGACCATTTTACCCATCGGCATCCATTCGTTGCCGTTTCCGGTCAGACGCGTAACCTGACGGGCCGCGGCCTCGGTCAGCGCCTTGCGCAGCGGCGCATCCGGCTGGATAAAGGACGAGCCCGGAAGCTGCATCCCCATAAACTCCACCACCATCTGGTTAGTGTTAGCCGTACCGTAGAACGTACAGGTCCCCGGCGCATGATAGGACGCGGCTTCCGCCTCCAGCAGCGCCTGACGGTCTGCTTTCCCTTCCGCGTACAGCTGGCGGATACGCACTTTTTCTTTGTTCGGCAGACCGCTTGCCATTGGACCAGACGGCACGAAGATAGCAGGCAGATGCCCAAACGACAGCGCCGCCATCACCAGACCCGGGACAATTTTGTCGCACACGCCGAGATAAAGCGCGCCATCAAACATGTTGTGTGACAGGCCAACCGCTGCGGACATGGCAATCACTTCGCGGCTCAGCAGGGAGAGCTCCATACCGTCCTGTCCCTGGGTTACGCCGTCGCACATGGCGGGTACCCCACCCGCGACCTGGCCCACCGCATTCACGCTGTGCAGCGCTTTACGGATGATATCCGGGTAAACCTCATAGGGCTGGTGCGCGGAGAGCATATCGTTATAGGCGGTAATGATGGCGATATTGTTACGCAACATGCTTTTCAGCGACGCTTTATCGTCAGGCTGGCAGGCGGCGAAGCCGTGCGCCAGGTTACCGCAGGCCAGCTGAGATCGGTGGACGGTGTTGCTCTTTGCCTGCTCAATCCGGGCGAGGTAGGCCGAACGGGTCTCTTTCGAGCGCTCAATAATGCGCTGTGTTACGCGTAACAATGTCGGATTCATAAAAGCTCCTCTCATTTATCTGTCCGGGCTCGGGAGTTTACAAAGTCGCTGGCAGTTGTTAACAACGCTGAAACGCTTGCTGTCCGGAGCTCAGGGGCAAAATCACTTCCGGCAGTGTAATAAAAAAAGCTCCGCGGGTGAATCCACGCGGAGCTTAAAAGTTGAAAATTGTGCCACTAGCTGTGTTAGATCATGTTACCGGTAAAATAACACTTTCGGGCTAGCGGATTATCTTACTCAAACTCGTTCCAGGAGCGGCCATCGCGGGTGATCATCGCCACCGACGCGACAGGTCCCCAGGTGCCCGCCTGATACGGTTTTGGCGCATCCTGATCGGCTGCCCAGGCTTCGGTGATGGAGTCGACCCATTTCCATGCTTCTTCCACTTCATCACGGCGCACGAACAGCGCCTGAATACCGCGCATGGTTTCCAGCAGCAGACGCTCGTAAGCATCGGCCAGGTGCGTCTGGTTGAAGGTTTCGGAATAGCTCAGATCCAGCTTGGTGGTCTGCAGGTTGTGTTTATGATCCAGGCCCGGCACTTTGTTCAGGATCTGGATATCCACGCCCTCGTCCGGCTGCAGACGAATGGTCAGTTTGTTCTGCGGCAGTTCCTGCCAGGACTCTTTGAACAGGTTCAGTTCCGGGTTCTTAAAGTAGACAACCACTTCGGAACATTTGGCCGGCAGACGCTTACCGGTGCGCAGGTAGAACGGAACACCCGCCCAACGCCAGTCGTCGATATCCACGCGGATCGCCACGAACGTCTCGGTGTTGCTGGACTTGTTCGCGCCCTCTTCTTCCAGGTAGCCTGGCACTTTTTTGCCTTGCGCAAACCCGGCGGTGTACTGGCCGCGAACGGTCTTCTCGCGCACGTTGGAGCGGTCGATGCGGCGCAGCGACTTCAGCACTTTCACTTTGGCGTCGCGGATGCTGTCAGCCGTCAGGTCAGACGGAGGAGACATGGCAATCATGCACAGAATCTGCAGCAGGTGGTTCTGGATCATGTCGCGCATCTGACCGGCCTGGTCAAAGTAACCCCAGCGACCTTCAATCCCCACCTCTTCCGCCACGGTGATTTCCACGTGGTCGATAGTGCGGTTGTCCCAGTTATTCACAAACAGGGAGTTAGCAAAACGTAGCGCCAGCAGGTTCAGAACCGTCTCTTTACCGAGGTAGTGGTCGATACGGTAGACCTGGCATTCTTCAAAGAACTCGCCCACCTGGTCGTTGATTTCGCGCGAGGTTGCCAGCGACGTACCCAGCGGCTTCTCCATCACGACGCGCGCCGGTTTGGCGTTCAGTTTGGCTTCGCCCAGACCTTTGCAAATGGCGCCGAAGGTGCTTGGCGGCATGGCGAAATAGTTAATGGTGACACGGTTTTTCTGATCCAGCATCGCGCCCAGGCGGGCGAATGCGCTGACGTCATTCACGTCCAGGTTGCAGAAATCGAGGCGTCCACTCAGGGTATCCCACAAACTTTCATCAATTTTTTCTTTCATGAAAGTTTCGAGCGCCTCGCGGACGACTTTGGTATAAGCGTCCTTGTCCCAGTCGGCGCGCCCAACACCCAGGATACGGGTATCCGGATGAATTTGGCCCGCTTTCTCCAGTTGATACAGGGAAGGCAGCAATTTTCGGCGTGCAAGATCGCCTTTCGCGCCGAAAATGACCAGGTCACATGCCTGGGCTGTTTGCGTTACCGCCATGTCATTCTCCTCAGTTGGATCACCTGGTACTTCTGCCAGGTATCGTTGTAATTTTATTACAATGCACTGTACTGCTTTTACGTCATTCCCGAAACCATTAGCGCTTATCGTCGCGTGCGATACCGCGATTTTTCACCCTTCGGATGATTTCGACGGCTTAATGACGCAACAACCGTCGTTTCTTTGCGCAACAGGGTCATAGCAAAACCCGACATCGATCAAGTAATGAAAAAAAACAACAACATTATCTTGTCGATTGTTACCCTTAATGGAAGCCACAAGGGTAATATCGGCTAAATCGAATCTCGATTTCATCAATTTATGAAATCGTTTACACCCATGAGCGTCCTGTTAACATGAACATGCTGGAAAAAATCCAGTTTCAACTGGAACACCTTAGCAAATCCGAGCGAAAAGTGGCCGAGGTCATTATGGCCTCCCCCGCTCAGGCGATTCATTCAAGCATCGCCGCTCTGGCACAGGAAGCGGGTGTTAGCGAACCCACGGTCAATCGTTTTTGCCGCAGTCTGGAAACGCGCGGCTTTCCTGATTTTAAACTGCATCTGGCACAAAGTCTGGCTAACGGCACCCCTTATGTTAATCGTAATGTGGATGAAGACGACAGCGTTGATGCCTATACCACGAAAATTTTTGAGTCGGCCATGGCTTCGCTTGACCACGTCCGTCAGTCTCTGGACATGAGCTCTGTAAATCGCGCGGTGGATTTACTCACCCAGGCCAAGCGAATTGCGTTCTTTGGGCTCGGGTCGTCGGCGGCCGTAGCGCATGACGCCATGAACAAATTTTTCCGCTTTAACGTTCCGGTTATTTATTCCGATGACATTGTGCTGCAACGCATGAGCTGTATGAATTGCAGTGAAGATGACGTCGTGGTACTGATTTCGCATACCGGCCGCACCAAAAGTCAGGTTGAGCTGGCGCAGCTTGCCCGTGAAAACGATGCCATGGTGATTGCCCTCACTACAGCCGGCACGCCGCTGGCGCGAGAGGCAACGCTGGCAATCACCCTCGACGTGCCTGAAGACACAGACATTTATATGCCGATGGTCTCCCGACTGGCCCAGCTCACCGTGATTGACGTGCTGGCGACCGGTTTTACCCTCCGTCGCGGGGCAAAATTCCGGGATAACTTGAAGCGGGTCAAGGAAGCGCTGAAGGAATCGCGTTTTGATAAAGAATTGCTTATAAAGAGCGATGTTCCCTGATAGTTGATAACGAATACGTCACGAATAATGACGATGTAACGATTTACGGCATTCGGTCCCCTCGCCGCTGCCTTGCAGCAGATGAAGGCCGATTCAATGTTCACGCAACACCAAAGTTGTTTCAGTCAACGGAGTATTACATGTCCAGAAGGCTTCGCAGAACCAAGATCGTAACCACCTTAGGCCCGGCCACCGATCGCGATAATAATCTCGAAAAAATTATCGCCGCCGGTGCCAACGTGGTGCGTATGAACTTCTCTCACGGTACGCCAGAAGACCATAAATTACGTGCCGATAAAGTGCGAGAAATTGCAGCAAAACTGGGCCGCCACGTTGCTATCCTCGGCGATTTGCAGGGTCCAAAAATCCGTGTATCGACCTTTAAAGAGGGTAAAGTTTTCCTCAATATCGGCGACAAATTCCTGCTTGATGCCAACCTGGGCAAAGGCGAAGGCGATAAAGAGAAAGTTGGTATCGACTATAAAGGCCTGCCGGCTGACGTGGTGCCTGGCGATATCCTGCTGCTCGACGACGGTCGCGTACAGCTGAAGGTGCTGGAAGTTCAGGGCATGAAAGTGTTCACCGAAGTCACCGTTGGCGGCCCGCTCTCCAACAATAAAGGCATCAACAAACTGGGTGGCGGCCTCTCAGCAGAAGCGCTTACCGATAAAGACAAAGCGGACATCGTAACTGCCGCGCTGATCGGCGTTGACTACCTGGCCGTCTCCTTCCCGCGCTGCGGCGAAGATCTTAACTATGCGCGTCGCCTGGCACGTGATGCAGGCTGCGATGCTAAAATCGTCGCTAAAGTTGAACGCGCGGAGGCCGTTTGCGATCAGGATGCCATGGACGATGTGATCCTCGCCTCTGACGTTGTCATGGTTGCGCGTGGTGACCTGGGCGTGGAAATCGGCGACCCTGAGCTGGTCGGTATCCAGAAAGCGCTGATTCGTCGCGCACGTCAGCTGAACCGAGCAGTGATCACCGCCACTCAGATGATGGAATCGATGATCACCAACCCAATGCCAACCCGTGCGGAAGTCATGGACGTGGCCAACGCCGTGCTGGACGGTACGGATGCGGTGATGCTCTCTGCGGAAACCGCTGCGGGCCAGTATCCGGCAGAAACCGTGGCCGCCATGGCGCGCGTCTGCCTGGGCGCTGAAAAGATCCCAAGCATCAACGTCTCTAAACATCGTCTGGACGTGCAGTTCGACAACGTGGAAGAAGCGATTGCGATGTCTGCGATGTACGCGGCAAACCACCTGAAGGGCGTTACCGCGATCATCACCATGACCGAATCTGGCCGCACCGCGCTGATGACCTCTCGTATCAGCTCTGGCCTGCCAATTTTCGCCATGTCCCGTCACGAACGTACCCTGAACCTGACGGCGCTGTACCGCGGCGTGACGCCGGTTCACTTCGACAGCACCAATGATGGCGTAGCTGCAGCGCACGATGCCGTAAACCTGCTGCGCGACAAAGGCTATCTGGTGTCCGGTGATATCGTTATCGTGACCCAGGGCGATGTGATGAGCACCATCGGCTCAACCAACACCACGCGCGTTATGACCGTCGAGTAATAACGTTTGTGTTAAAAAGCCCTCTCCGTCTGGAGAGGGCTTTTTTATTTCCTCGGATAAAGCTCTTTGCGTTTGTAGGGCTCTGTTTCACCCGGTTTACGCGTTTTAAGCAGCTTCAAAATCCACGTGTACTGTTCGGCATGCGGCCCCACCAGGATCTCCACCTCTTCGTTCATTCGACGCGCGATGGTGTGGTCGTCCGCGGTGAGCAGATCGTCCATCGGCGGACGGACCTCAATACTCAGGCGATGCGTTTTGCCGTCATAGACCGGGAATAGCGGGATCACGCGGGCACGACAGACTTTCATCAGTCGACCAATCGCGGGAAGCGTCGCTTTATAGGTCGCAAAGAAATCGACAAACTCGCTGTGCTCTGGGCCGTGGTCCTGATCCGGGAGATAGTAGCCCCAGTACCCCTGACGTACCGACTGAATGAAGGGCTTAATGCCATCGTTACGCGCATGCAAACGTCCGCCAAAACGACGACGCACCGTGTTCCAGACAAAATCGTAGATTTTATTTCCCTGGTTATGGAACATCGCCGCCATTTTCTGGCCCTGAGACGCCATGAGCATCGCCGGAATATCAACGCCCCAGCCGTGGGGGACAAGGAAAATCACTTTCTCGTCATTGCGACGCATCTCCTCGATGATGTCCAGCCCTTTCCAGTCAACGCGATCGACGATTTTATCCGGCCCTTTCAGCGCCAGTTCCGCCATCATCGCCATTGCCTGCGGGGCAGTGGTATACATCTCATCAATAATTGCCTCACGTTCGGCGTCGCTTTTCTCAGGAAAACAGTAGTAGAGGTTAATCTGCGCGCGGCGGCGAGCGCTCTTGCCTAAACGCCCGGCCAGACGGCCAATTTTCCCCAGAACTGGGTCTCGGACGGAAGCCGGCAGCAACGCCATCCCCGCAAAGGCGTAAACACCAAGCCAGGCGCCCCAGTTGCGCGGATGGCGGAAGGATTTTTCAAACTCAGGAATGTATTCAATATTGTTTTTTTTGGTTTCCATGCTGGATCCAGGGTCTGATGACGCAAAATTTTATTCAGATAGTGTAGCGAGGCAGTCGTCCCCGCACAAAAGAAAAAGCCGGCGTCAGTGTGCGCCGGCTTTTTTAACAAAAACAGAGGGCTTAGTTTAAGCTCAGCTGCGGTATCACCTCTTTCACCTGCGCCAGATAATCAGTACGATCTTTACCTGTCAGGCCTTCGGTGCGCGGCAGTTTCGCCGTCAGCGGGTTCACTGCCTGTTGGTTAATCCACACTTCATAGTGCAGATGCGGGCCGGTGGAGCGTCCGGTATTGCCGGAAATCGCGATACGGTCACCACGCTTCACCTTCTGGCCCGGTTTGACCAGCAGCTTGCGCAGGTGCATGTAGCGGGTCGTATAAGTACGACCATGACGTACCGCGACATAATATCCGGCGGCACCGCTACGCTTGGCCACCACCACTTCGCCATCCCCTACCGCCAGTACCGGCGTACCCTGCGGCATGGCAAAATCAACGCCACGGTGCGGCGCGACGCGCCCGGTTACCGGGTTCAGACGACGCGGGTTAAAGTTAGAGGAGACGCGGAACTGTTTTGCCGTCGGGAAGCGCAGGAAGCCTTTCGCAAGGCCCGTACCGCTGCGATCGTAGAACTTACCGTCTTCGGCACGAATCGCGTAATAATCTTTACCCTCAGAGCGCAGTCGGACGCCCAGCAGCTGGCTTTGCTCGCGCTTGCCGTCCAGCATTTCGCGTGACATCAGGACGGAGAACTCATCGCCCTTCTTCAGCTTGCGGAAATCCATCTGCCACTGCATGGCTTTGATCACCGAACTGATTTCAGCGCTGGTCAAGCCTGCATCGCGCGCGCTGGATACAAAGCTCGCGCCCACGGTGCCTTTCAGAACGCTGTTAACCCAGTCACCCTTCTGCATTTCGCTGGTCATCTTGAAACCGTTTGCAGTGCGATCGTAGGTGCGGGTTTCGCGGCGGGACATTTCCCAGGTCAGACGCTGGAGATCGCCATCCGCCGTTAATGTCCATGAGAGCTGCTGTCCGATTTTCAGATTACGAAGATCTTTATCCGCAGCCGCCAGCTGGCTGATATTGCCCATGTCGATGCCGTACTGGTTCAGCACGCTGCTCAGCGTGTCACCGGTAGACACTACATATTCGTGGATACCCGCTTCGTTCTCGGTTTTATCGTCCAGTTCATCCTGCGGGATAGCTTCATCTTCCTGAGCCGCCTGGTCGATAGGCTCACTGGCTTCAGGCAGCAAAGAACGGATTTCGCTCTTTTCAAGCTCAATGGTTTTGATGATAGGGGCAGAACTCGGGTGGTACACATAGGGCCGCCAGACGGCGACCGCTAAGGTGAGTACTGTAAGCGACCCCAGCATAACGCGGTGGGGTCGAGGCAGATTGTTAAATGCCAGGGCGACAGAGCGGGCTATCTGTTGCACGTATTCACTTCCTCGTTATTCTCCTTTCAGGCAGCTCGCATACTGGTTCGCCAGTTGGCTGAGGAACTGCGAATAGCTCGCTTTGCTCAACTGGATATTCGTACCTAGCGGGTCAAGGGTTCCCATGCGCACGGATGTTCCCCTGGCCACGGCTTCTACGACCGCTGGCCTGAACTGTGGCTCAGCAAAAACGCATGTCGCTTTCTGCTCAACCAGCTGTGTTCTGATTTCATGTAAACGCTGCGCACCAGGCTGAATTTCAGGGTTGACGGTGAAGTGGCCCAGCGGGGTCAAACCGTAGTGTTTTTCGTAATAGCCGTAGGCGTCATGAAAAACGAAATACCCTTTTCCTTTCAACGGTGCGAGCTCATTACCCACCTGCTTATCGGTTGCGGCTAATTGTGCCTCAAAATCCTTCAGGTTGGCGTCTAGTTTGGCTCGACTTTGCGGCATAAGTTCCACTAATTTGTCATGGATTGCAACCGCTGAAAGCCGCGCTATCTCTGGGGATAACCAAAGATGCATGTTGTACTCGCCGTGATGGTGATCTCCATCACCTTTTTCACCGTCTGCAGCATGGTGGTCATGTTCGTCGCCGTCGTCATCCGCCCCTTTCATGAGCAACGGTTTCACGCCGGGGAGGTCGGCAATCGCGACCTGTTTTTCACCCGCCACCTGTTTTGCTGACTTCTGCATGAACGCTTCCATTTCAGGACCAATCCAGACGACTAAGTCCGCGTTTTGCAAGCGTTTTACATCTGACGGGCGCAGGGAATAGTCATGCTCAGATGCACCATCAGGGAGCAGAACCTGGGTCTCCGTTACGCCGTCTGCAATGGCGGACGCGATGAATCCAAGTGGCTTAAGCGAAGCGACAACCGCAGCGTTAACATCTTGTGCGGTTGTCCCCCAAAGGGCAGCAGATAATGCTGCGAAAAGAAGCGTATTTTTATGTAACATAATGCGACTAATCATCGTAGTGAATGCGTGGAATGTGATATTATAACATTCGTTGACTTCTTCAAGCTTAAAATGACATGACGACATTGGTTTCTCTTGAAAATATTTCGGTCTCATTTGGCCAGCGCCGCGTCCTCTCTGACGTGTCGCTGGATCTGAAGCCCGGCAAAATTCTGACGCTTCTCGGCCCCAATGGCGCAGGTAAATCCACCCTGGTACGCGTGGTGCTGGGTCTGGTCGCACCCGATGAAGGCGTGATTAAGCGCGAGGAAAAATTGCGTATTGGCTATGTACCGCAAAAACTTCATCTCGACGCCACGCTGCCGCTGACGGTCAGCCGTTTCCTGCGTCTGCGCCCCGGCACGCGTAAAGCCGATATTCTCCCGGCACTGAAACGCGTGCAGGCGGGCCATCTTGTCGATGCGCCCCTGCAAAAACTCTCCGGCGGTGAAACTCAGCGTGTTTTACTTGCCCGCGCGCTGCTGAGCAGCCCGCAGCTTCTGGTTCTGGATGAGCCGACTCAGGGTGTGGATGTTAATGGTCAGGTTGCGCTTTATGATTTGATCGACCAGCTACGTCGAGAGCTCGATTGCGCAGTGCTGATGGTGTCTCACGATCTCCATCTGGTGATGGCAAAAACCGACGAAGTGCTGTGCCTCAACCATCATATCTGCTGCTCAGGTACGCCTGAAGTCGTCTCCATGCATCCGGAATTCATCTCTATGTTTGGCCCTCGCGGCGCCGAGCAGCTTGGCATTTATCGCCATCATCATAATCATCGCCATGATTTGCAGGGACGAATCGTACTGCGTCGGGGAAATGGACACTCATGATTGAACTGTTACTGCCCGGCTGGCTGGCCGGGATTATGCTTGCCTGTGCCGCGGGCCCGCTCGGCTCGTTTGTGGTATGGCGCAGAATGTCTTACTTCGGTGATACCCTGGCCCACGCGTCCCTGCTGGGCGTGGCTTTTGGCCTGCTGCTTAACGTCAACCCGTTCTATGCGGTGATTGTAGTCACGCTGCTGCTGGCGGCCGGTCTGGTCTGGCTGGAAAAACGCCCTCACCTCGCCATCGATACCCTGCTTGGCATCATGGCGCACAGTGCCCTGTCTCTGGGCCTGGTGGTGGTCAGCCTGATGTCGAACATCCGCGTGGATCTGATGGCCTACCTCTTCGGTGACCTGCTGGCTGTGACGCCGGAGGATCTCATCGCTATAGCCATTGGCGTGCTGGTGGTGCTCGCTATTCTGCTCTGGCAGTGGCGGAATTTACTGGCCATGACCGTCAGCCCGGACCTGGCGTTTGTCGACGGCGTGAAGCTGCAGCGCGTTAAGCTGCTGCTGATGCTGGTGACGGCGTTAACCATTGGCGTAGCGATGAAGTTTGTCGGCGCGCTGATTATTACGTCGCTGCTGATCATCCCTGCCGCTACGGCGCGTCGTTTTGCCCGTACGCCTGAGCAGATGGCCGGTGTGGCCGTGATCGTCGGGATGATTGCGGTAACGGGTGGACTCACCTTCTCGGCGTTCTATGACACGCCTGCGGGGCCGTCCGTGGTGCTGAGTGCGGCGGTGTTGTTTATTTTCAGTATGATGAAAAAGACCGTAAATTAATATGGAGGGCACTGAGCCCTCACCCTGCCCCTCTCCCACCGGGAGAGGGAATTAAGGATTACGGCATTGCCGGTGGCGTAATGCCGAAATGATTCCACGCCCGCACCGTTGCCATACGTCCACGCGGGGTGCGCTGCAGGAAACCCTGCTGAATCAGATACGGCTCCAGCACATCTTCAATCGTCTCACGCTCTTCCCCGATTGCCGCCGCCAGATTATCCAGCCCGACCGGGCCACCGAAGAACTTGTCCAGCACCGCCAGCAGCAGCTTGCGGTCCATGTAGTCAAAACCTTCGGCGTCGACGTTCAGCATGTCCAGCGCCTGGGCGGCAATCTCGGCGGAAATCGAACCGTTGTGCTTCACCTCAGCAAAGTCACGCACGCGGCGCAGCAGGCGGTTGGCGATACGCGGCGTACCGCGGGAACGCTTCGCCACTTCAAACGCGCCCTCTTCGCTCATTTCCAGCCCCATATAGCGGGCGCTGCGGCCAACGATGTGCTGGAGATCGGCAACCTGATAAAATTCCAGACGCTGCACGATCCCGAAACGGTCGCGCAGTGGGGAGGTCAACGACCCGGCTCGCGTCGTTGCGCCAATCAGGGTAAACGGCGGCAGATCGATTTTGATGGAGCGCGCGGCCGGACCTTCGCCGATCATGATATCCAGCTGGTAATCTTCCATCGCCGGATAGAGCACCTCTTCTACCACCGGTGAGAGACGGTGGATCTCATCGATAAACAGCACGTCATGCGGTTCGAGGTTGGTCAGCATCGCAGCGAGATCGCCCGCCTTCTCCAGCACCGGGCCGGAGGTGGTGCGCAGGTTAACGCCCATCTCATTGGCGACGATATTCGCCAGCGTGGTTTTGCCTAAACCGGGAGGGCCAAAAATCAGCAGGTGATCGAGCGCATCGCCGCGCAGCTTTGCCGCCTGGATGAAAATCTCCATCTGGGAACGAACCTGCGGCTGGCCAATGTACTCATCAAGCAGTTTTGGGCGAATCGCGCGATCCACCACATCCTCTGCCTGAATAGTGCCTGCCGAAACCAGGCGGTCTGCTTCAATCATCCTTTACCTCACAATGCAGCGCGCAGCGCTTCACGAATCAGGGTTTCACTGCTGGCGTCCGGTTTGGCAATTTTGCTCACCATACGGCTGGCCTCCTGAGGTTTATAGCCCAGCGCCACCAGCGCGGCAACCGCTTCCTGCTCGGCATCATCATCCGTCGCAGGCGCACCTGGAGAGGTCAGTACCAGATCGGCCGCCGGCGTGAAGAGATCGCCATGCAGGCCTTTAAAGCGGTCTTTCATCTCGACAATCAGACGCTCTGCCGTTTTCTTACCGATGCCCGGAAGCTTAATCAGCGCCGCAGGATCTTCGCGCTCAACGGCATTCACAAACTGTGGTGCAGACATGCCGGATAAGATCGCCAGCGCCAGCTTTGGCCCGACGCCGTTGGTTTTAATCAGCTCGCGGAACAGCGTGCGTTCCTGCTTGTTATTGAAGCCGTACAGCAGCTGGGCATCTTCACGCACCACAAACTGAGTAAAGACAATCGCCTCTTTGCCCGCGTCCGGCAGCTCGTAGAAGCAGGTCATCGGCATATGGACTTCATAGCCCACGCCACCCACTTCCAGCAGCACTAACGGGGGTTGTTTTTCACTGATGATGCCTCTGAGTCTGCCTATCACGTGACGCTCCTGCGTTCTGGAAGAAATTAACTGCCGACATAATAAAAAAAGGCTGGATAAACATCCAGCCTGATTTGTCATTATCGTAACCTGCCTCGCGCCAGATTGAGCCGCGACTCGCTCATTTGCATCGCGTTCTGGCTCACGTGACAGTGGGTAATCGCAATCGCCAGCGCATCCGCGGCATCGGCCTGCGGGTTCGCAGGGAGCTTCAGCAGGGTACGCACCATGTGCTGCACCTGACTTTTCTCCGCGCTACCAATACCCACCACCGTCTGCTTAACCTGACGCGCCGCGTATTCAAATACCGGCAAATCCTGGTTCACGGCAGCGACAATGGCAACGCCACGCGCCTGGCCGAGCTTCAGCGCCGAATCGGCGTTTTTCGCCATGAAGACCTGCTCGATGGCGAAATAGTCCGGCTGAAACTGGGTGATGATCTCCGATACGCCCGCATAAATGAGCTTCAGGCGCGACGGCAGATCGTCAACTTTGGTGCGGATACAGCCGCTGCCCAGGTAGGTTAACTGGCGTCCCACCTGACGGATAACGCCATAACCGGTGACGCGTGAGCCTGGGTCAATCCCGAGAATAATCGACATCACGCGTCTCCTGTAACGGATTTATACGCTCTCATCAGAGAGTCGCTGCAACCTCATCAGAGATTTCACCGTTGTGGTACACTTCCTGCACGTCGTCACAGTCTTCGAGCATGTCGATCAGACGCAGCAGTTTTGGTGCGGTTTCCGCATCCATGTCCGCTTTGGTGGACGGGATCATGGAGACTTCAGCGTTGTCCGCTTTCAGGCCTGCCGCTTCCAGCGCGTCGCGCACGGCACCCATCTCTTCCCATGCGGTATAAACGTCGATAGCACCGTCGTCGAAGGTCACTACGTCTTCCGCACCGGCTTCCAGCGCCGCTTCCATGATCGCATCTTCGTCACCTTTCTCGAAAGAGATGACGCCTTTTTTGCTGAACAGGTACGCAACGGAACCGTCAGTGCCCAGGTTGCCACCGGTTTTGGTGAACGCGTGGCGCACTTCCGCAACGGTACGGTTACGGTTGTCGGACAGGCACTCAACCATCACCGCCGTACCGCCAGGACCGTAACCTTCATAAATGATGGTTTCCATGTTCGCGTCTTCATCGCCGCCCACGCCACGTGCGATTGCACGGTTCAGGGTGTCACGCGTCATGTTGTTAGACAGCGCTTTATCTACCGCCGCGCGCAGACGCGGGTTAGACGCCGGGTCGCCGCCGCCCAGACGCGCTGCCGTCACCAGCTCGCGAATGATTTTGGTAAAGATCTTACCGCGCTTGGCATCCTGTGCCGCTTTGCGGTGTTTGGTGTTGGCCCACTTACTATGACCTGCCATAAAAATATCCTCAAAGAGCGCGCCTTTTCAGGCAGCGTTAATTACAAATTCTTCAATCGCCTGCCGGTTGCTCCACGACTTGGTCAGCGCGGCGGCATCCGCCGCATTCACCCAGCGGTAGGTCAGGTGTTCGGTAAACACGATCTCCCGTTCATGGGGGAGCGCGAGACAGAACCACGATTCCGTATTGCGCTCGGTACCCGGCGCGTAGCGATGACGTAAATGGCTAAAAATTTCGAACTCCACCGTGCGCTGACAGTCCTTCAGGGTCAGTTGCTCGCGGGCAACGTCAATGGCGACCTCTTCCTTTACTTCACGCGCGGCGGCCTGCGGCGCGGTCTCCCCCTCTTCCAGACTGCCGGTAACCGACTGCCAGAATTCAGGGTCATCGCGCCGCTGCAACATCAGCACCCGCTTCGTGTCTTCTGCATAAATGACCACCAGGACCGAAACGGGGAGCTTATATGTCATATCAGTTTTTCTCTTCCTTCTTCACCACCTCAATGCCCAGCTCAGCCAGTGCGGCCGGGTTGGCAAAGCTTGGCGCTTCGGTCATCAGACACGCTGCGGCAGTGGTTTTCGGGAAGGCGATAACATCACGGATGTTATCGGTGCCGGTCAGCAGCATGGTCAGACGGTCAAGACCAAAGGCCAGGCCCGCGTGCGGAGGCGTACCGTATTTCAGCGCGTCCAGCAGGAAGCCGAATTTCTCGCGCTGCTCCTGCTCGTTGATGCCCAGGATGCCGAACACGGTCTGCTGCATTTCACCGCTGTGAATACGCACGGAACCGCCGCCCACTTCGTAGCCGTTAATGACCATATCGTAGGCGTTGGCGACGGCCTCTTCCGGTGCCGCTTTCAGCTCTGCCGCCGTCATCTCTTTTGGCGAGGTGAACGGGTGGTGCATCGCGGTCAGGCCGCCTTCACCGTCGTCTTCAAACATTGGGAAGTCGATAACCCACAGCGGCGCCCATTTGCTCTCGTCGGTCAGGTTCAGGTCTTTGCCGAGCTTCAGACGCAGCGCGCCCATCGCATCCGCAACAACTTTCTTGTTATCTGCGCCGAAGAAGATCATGTCGCCGTCCTGCGCGCCGGTGCGCTCAAGGATCGCTTCCACGATGTCAGCGTTCAGGAATTTCGCGACCGGGCTGGTGATACCTTCCAGACCTTTCGCACGCTCGGTCACTTTAATATAGGCCAGACCTTTAGCGCCGTAGATCTTGATGAAGTTGCCGTAATCGTCGATCTGCTTACGGCTCAGTGCTGCACCACCCGGTACGCGCAGGGCCGCCACGCGGCCTTTCGGATCGTTAGCCGGGCCGGAGAAGACGGCAAACTCAACGGCTTTCACCAGGTCTGCAACGTCCACCAGCTCCATCGGGTTACGCAGGTCTGGTTTGTCAGAGCCATAGCGACGCTCGGCTTCCGCGAAGGTCATGATCGGGAAATCGCCCAGCTCAACGCCTTTAACGTCGTTCCACAGGCTACGCACCAGGGCTTCCATCACTTCACGCACCTGCTCGGCGGTCATGAAGGAGGTTTCCACATCTATCTGGGTAAATTCAGGCTGGCGGTCAGCACGCAGGTCTTCGTCGCGGAAGCATTTCACGATCTGATAGTAGCGATCGAAGCCGGACATCATCAGCAGCTGTTTGAACAGCTGTGGAGACTGCGGCAGCGCGTAGAATTTGCCTTTATGAACGCGGGATGGGACCAGGTAATCGCGCGCACCTTCCGGCGTGGCTTTGGTCAGCATCGGGGTTTCGATATCGAGGAAACCGTGGTCATCCATAAAGCGACGCACCAGGCTGGTGATTTTCGCACGGGTTTTCAGGCGCTGAGCCATTTCCGGGCGACGCAGATCCAGGTAGCGGTATTTCAGACGCGCTTCTTCAGTGTTGACGTGGTTGGAGTCCAGCGGCAGCGCTTCAGCACGGTTAATGATCGTCAGATCGGACGCCAGCACTTCAATGGCACCCGTCGCCATGTCGGCGTTAACGTTTTTCTCGTCACGCGCACGCACGGTGCCGGTGACCTGAATGCAGAACTCATTACGCAGCTCAGAGGCCAGCTTCAACGCATCAGCGCGATCCGGATCGAAGAACACCTGAACGATACCTTCGCGGTCGCGCATATCGATGAAGATAAGGCTACCAAGATCACGACGACGATTGACCCAACCACACAGGGTTACCTGCTGTCCGACGTGGGACTGACGCAGCTGCCCGCAATATTCTGTACGCATGAGATATCCCTTAATTAGCCGCAGGCTAAATGTCGCCTGGTATGCAGGCTACTATGTCGCAGCTTTCTGTATGTCACAACTGGATGAAAAAAGGCGGCTATTATACTGGAAATTCCGCCGGACGATAAGAGCGAACCACGGCCTGGCGGTCGTTTGCTGCACTCTTATTGCGCATTCTCACAAAAATTAACAAAATTATCCGCCCAGGAACAGGCCATCACGTCGTATGGTGTCCGGAAGTGATTCATTTAACGGGAGTAACGATGTTAACCCTTGATGCCAAAAAAACCGCGCTTGTCGTGATTGATTTACAGGAAGGCATTCTGCCCTTCGCCGGCGGCCCGCATACCGCGGATGATGTGGTCAGCCGCGCCGCTCGCCTGGCGGAAACATGTCGTGCCAGCGGTGCGCCTGTTGTCATGGTGCGCGTCGGCTGGTCTGCGGATTACGCCGAAGCGTTAAAACAGCCCGTTGATGCCCAGGCTCCTGCACGCGCCCTGCCGGAAAACTGGTGGACATACCCGGCCTCACTGGGTAAACGCGACAGCGATATTGAAGTGACCAAACGTCAGTGGGGCGCATTCTACGGCACCGATCTTGAACTGCAGCTCCGCCGTCGCGGCATCGACACCCTCATCCTGTGCGGTATTTCCACTAATATCGGCGTGGAGTCGACCGCCCGCAACGCGTGGGAGCTGGGCTTTAACCTGGTGATCGCCGAAGATGCCTGCAGCGCGGCCTCCGCGGAACAGCATCAGGGCAGCATGACCCACATCTTCCCGCGCATCGGCCGCGTGCGCAGCACGGATGAGATTGTCAGCGCGCTATGATGTATGTCGGTTTACCCCAGTGGTCGCACCCGAAATGGGTGCGCCTTGGCATCACCAGCCTTGAGGAATATGCCCGGCACTTCAACTGCGTCGAGGGTAACACCACCCTCTATGCGCTCCCGAAAGCCGAGATTGTTGCGCGCTGGCGGGAACAAACGACCGATGACTTCCGCTTCTGCTTCAAGTTTCCGGCCACCATTTCGCACCAGGCCGCGCTGCGAAACTGTGGTGAGTTGACTGACGAATTCTTTGCCCGGATGGCGCCTCTGGCAAACCGCATCGGCCAGTACTGGCTGCAGCTTCCGGCCGTCTTTGGCCCGCGCGACCTGCCCACGCTGTGGACGTTTCTGGACGCCCTGCCCCGGGAGTTTACCTACGGCGTTGAAGTCAGGCATCCCGAGTTTTTTGCTAAGGGCGAAGCGGAAAAAGCGCTCAATCGCGGCCTGCTTGAGCGTTCCGTTAACCGGGTGATCCTCGACAGCCGTCCGGTGCACAGCGCTATCCCGCATAGCGAAGCCATCGTTGAAGCTCAGCGTAAAAAACCGAAAGTGCCGGTCCACGCCATCGTGACCGCACAGAACCCAATGGTCAGGTTTATCGGCAGCGATAACATGCAGCAAAACCAGGCGCTGTTCACCGTCTGGCTGGAAAAACTGGCAGCGTGGGAACACACCACCACGCCGTATCTTTTTTTGCACACGCCGGATATTGCCCAGGCCCCGGAACTGGTCGATGCTCTATGGCAGGCCTTGCAGGCTGCGGTGCCGTCCGTGGGAAGCGCCCCTTCCATCCCACAACAATCTTCTCTTTTCTGATATCACCCCCTATCATAGTGAAGTGCCATCTGCCAAAAACAGGGAGTTTGTATGGTCAGCGCGCTGTATGCGGTGTTAGGTGCATTACTGCTGATTAAGTTTTCATTTGATGTTGTGCGCCTCAGAACGCTCTACCGCGTCTCTTACGGTGACGGCGGGTTTTCAGAGCTACAAAGCGCTATCCGCATTCATGGCAACGCGGTCGAATACATCCCTGCAGCCTTAATCCTGCTGCTGTTTATGGAGATGAATGGCGCAGAAACCTGGATGGTGCACATCTGTGGCCTGCTGCTTATTGCTGGCCGCCTGATGCACTATTACGGCTTTCACCATCGCTTAATTCGCTGGCGTCGTTCCGGCATGAGTGCAACCTGGTGTTCACTTTTGCTGATGGTGCTGGCTAACCTGTGGTATATGCCGTGGGAGTTGGTTTTCTCCCTCCATTAGCGCACAATACGCCACTTTATTTTTCCCGGATTTTTACGTTATGTCAGATCGCGACACGCTTTTTTCCGCGCCTATCGCCAGCCTGGGCGACTGGACCTTCGATGAACGGGTAGCCGAAGTCTTCCCGGATATGATCCAGCGCTCTGTTCCCGGTTATTCCAATATTATCTCTATGATCGGCATGCTGGCTGAGCGCTTCGTTCAACCCGGCACGCAGGTCTATGACCTGGGCTGCTCGCTCGGCGCGGCAACGCTGTCGGTTCGTCGTAACGTTCACCATGAAGGCTGCCGAATTATTGCCGTCGATAACTCTCCGGCCATGGTGGAACGCTGCCGCCGCCATATTGACGCCTACAAAGCCCCTGTTCCGGTGGACGTGGTGGAAGGCGATATCCGCGAGATTGAGATCAACAACGCGTCGATGGTGGTGCTGAATTTCACGCTTCAGTTCCTGGTACCGGAAGACCGCCAGCTGCTGCTGGACAAAATTTATCAGGGGCTGAATCCTGGCGGCGCGCTGGTGCTCTCGGAGAAATTCAGCTTCGAAGATGCCGAGGTTGGCGAGCTGCTGTTCAATATGCACCACGATTTCAAGCGTGCGAACGGCTACAGCGAGCTGGAGATCAGCCAGAAGCGCAGCATGCTCGAAAACGTGATGCTGACGGATTCCGTAGAAACCCACAAAGCGCGTCTGAGTAAAGCCGGTTTTGAGCACAGCGAACTGTGGTTCCAGTGCTTTAACTTTGGTTCGCTGGTGGCGCTGAAAGCGGGGAAACCGGCATGATCGAGTTCAGTAACTTCTATCAGCTGATTGCCAAAAACCAGCTCTCCCACTGGCTGGAAACCTTGCCCGCGCAGATTGCCGCCTGGCAGCGGGACCAGCAGCACGGCCTGTTAAAGCAGTGGTCAAATGCTGTGGAGTTTCTGCCCGAACTGACCCCGCATCGTCTGGATCTTCTGCACAGCGTCACTGCAGAGAGTGAAGAACCGCTTCCGCCAGGGCAGATCAACCGCATCGAAACGCTGATGCGTAACCTGATGCCGTGGCGCAAAGGGCCGTTTTCACTTTACGGCGTGAACATCAATACCGAATGGCGCTCGGACTGGAAATGGGATCGCGTTCTGCCCCACCTTTCCGACCTGACCGGGCGCACCATTCTGGACGTGGGCTGCGGCAGCGGTTACCACATGTGGCGCATGATTGGCGCGGGCGCGCATCTGGCGGTAGGCATTGACCCGATGCAGCTGTTCCTGTGCCAGTTTGAAGCGGTACGTAAGCTGCTGGGTAACGACCAGCGCGCGCACCTGCTGCCGCTGGGCATTGAGCAGCTGCCAGCTCTGAAAGCGTTTGATACCGTGTTCTCCATGGGCGTGCTTTATCACCGCCGCTCCCCGCTTGAACACCTGTGGCAATTGAAAGATCAGTTGGTCAGCGGCGGCGAGCTGGTGCTCGAAACGCTGGTGATTGAAGGCGATGAACACGCCGTTCTGGTGCCGGGCGATCGTTACGCGCAGATGCGCAACGTTTACTTCATCCCTTCCGCGCTGGCGCTAAAGAACTGGCTGGAGAAATGCGGGTTTGTGGATGTGCGGATTGCCGATGTCAGCGTGACCTCAATCGAAGAGCAGCGCCGCACCGACTGGATGATCACCGAATCGCTGGAGCAATTCCTCGACCCAACCGATCACAGCAAAACCATCGAAGGCTATCCGGCCCCGATGCGTGCGGTGTTAATAGCGACTAAGCCGTAGTCTTAAGGAGAAAAAAAGGCCCCTGTGTAATTGGCAGGGGCCTGGTACAAGCAAGCATCATATTGGGCGACATGATGCGCGGTAAAAATCGGTACGTTGCTACACGTGATGGCGCTCAATCAGCGACTTCATTTCCGCAACCGACTCTCCCTCTACGCCATAGCGTGAATACTCATCCGCTTCAGCATCCGTCGACATTGACAATCCTGTATTGCGATAACGCATGGGCGAAGGTATCCATTTCCCCGCGGAGCTGTGCAGCTCTTCTACCCCGGCGTTTAAAAACCGTTCCAGATTGCTGGCGCGGACTCCCGCACCCGCCATTATTATTGGAACACCAGAATGTGCTTTTAGTTCCGTAATTAATTGCAGTCCTTTTTCAGCTGACGCCTGCTGACCCGATGTCAGGATGCGCGCCACGCCAAGTTCTCCAAGCATTTCAAAGGCCTGAAGCGGATCTTTACACATATCAAATGCGCGATGAAAAGTGACGGCCATCCCCTGCGCGGCGCTCATAATCTGACGCATACGCGGTATATCGATATTGCCGTCTTCATCCAGCAGCCCGGTCACCAGCCCTGGAAACCCCAGGTCCCGAACGAGGGCGATATCATCAAGCATGGCACTGAACTCGCCCGCCGTGTAACAAAAATCACCGCCGCGCGGACGAATAATTGGGTGAACGGGAATAGTGACGGCCTGACGGGCTGACTTCAACACGCCGTAAGACGGCGTCAACCCGCCCTCCTTGGGTGCCGCGCACAGTTCAATGCGGTCAGCCCCGTGCTTTTGCGCGGTCACGGCACACTCCACGCTGTAACAACAAATCTCCAGCAGCGCCATTTAATCCTCCTGAAATTCCACTAAGCGAAACATCATGACACGCCGTTCGTTTTCGGTCCCGGCGTGAACTCACATCTCTTATGCTTCACTGGCAACGATCTGCTCAATGGTCCACGGATGAAACTTCACCGTAACCTGTCCGTCAGTAACGGCCAGCGTCGGGTTAGGTAACCGCTCGCGCTCGCCTTTGGGAGAACTGGTCTTCACAAAAATTCCCGGCTGGCTTAAGCCTTCGTCCGCTAACAGGGCCAGCGCGCGCGCGTTTAACGTCTCCGGCTCACCCGGCAGGACAATCTCGATATGTTCCCAGCCTTCGTGCGGATAGCGTTTCTCGCCTGGCCACGGCAGTTCAACCACGCTGAACTGCCAGTGCGCCACGTTCACCGGCTCATGCAGTTTGAACAGGCAAATGGGGCGGCCATTAATGATATTCTCGGACAGTAACTCGCCGCACTGTTCGAACCCGCGACGCCAGCGCTCGGCGGTGGCATTCTGATGACAGCGCAAAGAGATGTGATCGGCCTCAAGCGGCGCAATATCCAGACCCAGACGGGTGGCAAGTTCTGTGAACGCCTGGGTGAAGCGCGGTAAATCTGCGGAAATATCATGCAGTTCGTCAATGGATTGCCAGTTCGCCATAAGTCATTCTCTTTTCATGTCGCAAAGCCGCTAATTTACTCTGTTGCCCTGTTTTGACCAACCTCAGAAACCGGCTTTTTGCGACTGCATGATTATGCACACCTTCACTGCCTGGATTCTGAGCAATCTTCAGGCCCCGCACTGCTGACGTCAGAAGGCATTTGCAGTATACTCCCGCCCTAAATTCTTTAACTGGCGCGGGCGGTTGTAAGCCCGCATCAAAAACGTAAGGTATCCAGGTGAATATTCAGGCTCTTCTCTCCGAAAAAGTCAGTCAGGCACTGATTGCCGCAGGTGCCCCTGCGGATTGCGAACCGCAGGTTCGTCAGTCAGCAAAAGTACAGTTTGGCGACTATCAGGCTAATGGCGTGATGGCAGTGGCTAAAAAACTGGGCATGCCGCCGCGACAGCTCGCTGAGCAGGTACTGACGCATCTGGATCTTTCCGGCATTGCCAGCAAAACCGAAATCGCCGGTCCGGGCTTTATCAACATCTTCCTTGAGCCTGCTTTCCTGGCAAGCCACGTTGACGCGGCGCTGAAATCCGATCGTCTGGGAGTGTCCCAGCCGGAAGCGCAGACCGTCGTGATCGACTATTCTGCGCCGAACGTGGCGAAAGAGATGCACGTTGGCCACCTGCGCTCCACCATCATCGGTGATGCCGCAGTGCGCACGCTCGAGTTCCTCGGTCACAAGGTGATCCGCGCCAACCACGTGGGCGACTGGGGCACCCAGTTTGGCATGCTGATCGCTTACCTGGAAAAACAGCAGCAGGAAAACGCGGGTGAAATGGCGCTGGCGGACCTGGAAGGGTTCTATCGCGAAGCCAAAAAACACTACGACGAAGACGAAGCTTTTGCCGAACGTGCGCGTAGTTACGTGGTTAAACTGCAGGGCGGCGATCAATACTTCCTCGAAATGTGGCGCAAGCTGGTTGACATCACCATGTCCCAGAACCAGCTGACCTATAACCGTCTGAACGTCACCCTGACCCGCGATGACGTAATGGGTGAAAGCCTGTACAACCCAATGCTGCCCGGCATTGTGGCTGACCTGAAAGCGAAAAACCTGGCGGTGGAGAGCGAAGGCGCAACGGTTGTGTTCCTTGATGAGTACAAAAACAAGGAAGGTGAACCGATGGGCGTGATCATCCAGAAAAAGGATGGCGGCTATCTCTACACCACGACCGACATTGCCTGCGCGAAATACCGTTACGAAACGCTGCATGCCGACCGCGTGCTGTACTACATCGACTCCCGTCAGCACCAGCACCTGATGCAGGCGTGGACCATCGTGCGTAAAGCCGGTTACGTGCCGGACAGCGTTCCGCTGGAACACCACATGTTCGGCATGATGCTGGGTAAAGACGGCAAGCCGTTCAAAACCCGTGCGGGCGGTACGGTGAAGCTGTCCGACCTGCTGGACGAAGCGCTGGAACGCGCCCGTCGTCTGGTGGCCGAGAAGAACCCGGACATGCCGGCCGACGAGCTGGAAAAACTGGCCAACGCCGTGGGTATCGGTGCGGTGAAATACGCGGATCTCTCCAAAAACCGTACCACCGACTATATCTTCGACTGGGATAACATGCTGGCGTTTGAAGGTAACACGGCGCCATACATGCAGTACGCCTATACCCGCGTGCTCTCGGTATTCCGTAAAGCCAGTATCGACGAAAGCGTGCTGGCGAATGCCGCCGTGACCATCACCGAAGATCGTGAAGCACAGCTGGCGGCGCGTCTGCTGCAGTTCGAAGAGACGCTGACGGTTGTCGCGCGTGACGGCACGCCGCACGTAATGTGTGCTTACCTGTACGACCTGGCGGGTCTGTTCTCCGGCTTCTACGAGCACTGCCCTATTCTGTCTGCGGAAAACGAATCGGTTCGCAACAGCCGCCTGAAGCTGGCGCAGCTGACGGCGAAGACCCTGAAGCTGGGTCTGGATACCCTGGGTATCGAAACCGTAGAACGCATGTAATACAAAAAACCCGGCAATCGCCGGGTTTTGTTTTTGCAGTCCTGGTAATCCAACCGTCAGCGATAGTTCACGATGACGGAATTGCTTTGCACCTTCAGCGCCGGAATCAAACGCCCCCCACCCGGCACTTCCCAGATGAAACGCAAAGGTTCAATAGCCGGTACGCCGTTGAACGCCTGCGTTGTCCCATTTTCGCCGTCGATTTCGGTACAGCGCGTCTGAGAGCAGAGGCGCACCCGCAAGCCCGCTGGCGTAGGGCCAATCAGCCGATAGTTCCAGACCACAAGGCCCATCTGACCGGAGACCTCTTCTGAAGGCGCCAGCGGGTTAGACGACATAGCAACACCGCGATTGCTGAGGGTCACCCCCATGCTGCTCGCCTGCCAGGTGCCCCCCCCGGCAGCCTGCGCCGCCAGCGGGAAGAGCAACATCCAAAGCCATTTACGCATTATTTTCCTCCAATCGTCGCGGTCATGCGGATATGACGGTTATCCGACAGCTCCAGATTCGACAGCACGACCAGCTGGTTCAGGCTACGACGCAGGAAGCGGGACAGCAGCGGACGCAGCGCGTGGTTCACCAACAGCACCGGCGGCGCGCCGAGCATCTCCTGACGCGCCAGCGCCTCCTGCGTTTGCGCAAGCAGACGGTCCGCCAGGCCCGGCTCCAGACCGCCTCCGCCCTGCAGAGCCTGCAGCAGCAGACGCTCAAGCGGCGTATCGAGGCCGATCACCTGCACTTCCCCGGTTCCCGGGAACCACTGCTGGGTAATGGCGCGTCCCAGCGCCACGCGCACCACCGCCGTCAGCTCGTGCGGATCGCTTTGTATCGGCGCGTGTTCGGCAAGGGTTTCCAGAATGGTGCGCATATCGCGGATCGGCACCTTCTCGTCGAGCAGGTTTTGCAGCACCTTGTGCAGCGTGGTTAAGGTCAGCACGCCCGGGACCAGATCTTCCGTCAGCTTCGGCATCTCCTGCGTGACGCGGTCCAGCAGCTGCTGCGCTTCCTGACGGCCAAACAGCTCCGCCGAGAATTGCCCAATCAGGTGATTAAGATGGGTCGCCACCACGGTACTGGCTTCAACAACCGTATACCCCTGGATCTGCGCCTGCTCTTTCAGGGCGCTTTCAATCCAGATAGCGGCCAGGCCAAAGGCCGGATCGATAGTTTGCTCGCCCGGCAGCGTGCCTGCGGCGGTGCCGGGGTTAATCGCCAGCCAGCGGCCCGGATAGGCATCACCGCTGCCAATTTCGACACCTTTCATCAGGATGCGATAGCGCGCGGGCGGCAGGTCCATATTGTCGCGGATGTGTACCACCGGCGGCAGGAAGCCCATATCCTGCGCGAATTTTTTACGGATACTGCGGATACGGCCGAGCAGCTCGCCGTCCTGCTGGAAATCGACCATCGGGATCAGGCGATACCCGACCTCCATTCCCAGGGAATCTTCCAGCTGAACGTCGTTCCAGGTCGCTTCGACGGCCTGGGTATTCTCCGGCATTTTGACCTGAACAGGTTCCGCTGCCGGTTTGGTTTCACGGCCACGCATCCACCAGGCAAGCCCCAGCAGCCCCGCCGTAAACAGCAGGAAGACGAGGTTTGGCATCCCCGGCACCAGGCCGAGCAACCCGAGAACCGCAGCGGCCAGCAGCATCACGCGCGGGTTGCTGAACAGCTGGCCCACCATCTGCTCGCCAACGTCCTGATCGGTGCTCACGCGGGTCACAATCACACCCGCCGCAGTGGAGATAACCAGAGCCGGGATCTGCGCGACCAGACCGTCACCGATAGTCAGCAGCGTATAGCTTTCCGCCGCGTGGCCCATGTCCATCCCATGCTGCAGCACGCCCACCAGCAGGCCGCCGACCACGTTAATCACCATGATCAGAATGCCCGCGATGGCGTCACCGCGCACAAACTTACTCGCACCGTCCATGGAGCCGTAGAAGTCCGCCTCCTGCGTCACCTCCGCACGGCGTTTTTTGGCTTCATCTTCGGCGATAAGACCGGCATTCAGGTCGGCGTCGATCGCCATCTGCTTGCCCGGCATTCCGTCGAGCACAAAGCGCGCGCCCACTTCCGCAATACGCCCTGCACCTTTGGTGATGACCATAAAGTTGATGATCACGAGGATGACGAACACCACGATACCGATAGCGAAATTGCCACCCACCAGGAAGTGGCCGAACGCCTCCACCACTTTACCTGCAGCTGCCGCCCCGGTGTGACCTTCCATCAGGATGATACGCGTGGACGCCACGTTCAGCGCCAGTCGCAGCAGGGTGGTAAACAGCAGAATGGTCGGGAACGCGGCGAACTCCAGAGTACGCTGGGTGAACATCGCCACCAGCAGCACCATAATGGAGAGCGCAATATTGAAAGTGAAAAGCAGATCGAGGATGAACGCCGGAAGCGGCAGTACCATCATCGACAGAATTAGCAGGATCAGAATCGGCCCGGCCAGAATCTGCCATTGGGTCGATTTCAGGTTGCCGGGCAGGCGCAACATTGCCACCAGATTAGCCATCAGTGTCCTTCTCGTTCATAAAATCCAGCGCGGCAGGCACCGGAAGGTTCTCAGGTTTCACAGGCCGTTGACCGCCGGCCAGACGCCAGCGCTTCAACTGCCATACCCAGGCCAGCACTTCCGCCACGGCGGCGTAGAGTTGTCCCGGGATCTGTTGTCCAATATCCGCATGGCGGTACAGGGCACGCGCCAGCGGAGGGGCTTCCAGGATCGGCACGCGGTGTTCCGTGCCGATTTCCCGGATGCGCAGCGCGATCAGCCCTGCCCCTTTCGCCACCACTTTCGGCGCGCTCATTTTGTTTTCGTCATAGCGCAGGGCAACGGAATAGTGCGTCGGGTTGGTGACGATGACGTCGGCCTTCGGCACATCCTCCATCATGCGGCGACGGGCGGCGGCACGCTGCATCTGGCGGATACGCCCCTTCACGTGCGGGTCACCTTCCATCTGCTTATATTCGTCACGGATGTCCTGACGTGACATGCGCAGCTTTTTGAAGTGGGTATAAAGCTGGAAGATCACGTCAAAACCCACCATCGGGATAATGCTGAGCACCACCAGCAGTGCGCAAAGCCCGACAAGATTCAGCGCGTTGCTCATCGCGGTGAGCGGCGATTCGCTGATGAGACGCATCATTTCCGGCCAGTGGTACCAGAGGTAAAACCCCGCGGAACTGCCCATCAGCACCGATTTGAGAATGGCTTTGAGCAGCTCGGCCCCGGTCTGAGCAGAGAACATTTTCGCAATGCCCGGCAGCGGGTTCAGTTTGGAAAATTTCGGCTGCAGCGATTTGGCACTAAAAACCAGACCGCCGAGCATCACCGGCGAGACCAGCGCGACCAGCACGACCCCGGTAATCAGGGGCAACAGCGCGACCATGGCCCCTTTAATCAGTTGAATAATCTGGCTGAGGATCAGATTCGGATCGTTGACCATGCTGTGGTCAAAACGCAAGCCGGTTGACAGCATTCCCGCCAGCTTGCGGGCCAGCGACTCCCCGCCCCACCAGATAATGCACACGCCTACGATAAGGATCAGCAGGGAGGTCAATTCTCGGGATCGGGGGATTTGCCCTTCCTCACGCGCCTTTTCTAGTCGGTGGGGTGTGGGGGCTTCCGTTTTGTCGTCGTTCTCTTCTGCCACAGTGCATGCTCAGCCCATTACGTCACGGGTATCATGCCAGCGCAGCGGAAATCCAATGGCGGGAAAAGCCCGTTTATTCGGGCTCTTTTCGGTGATTTTGTCGCAAACCGCCTCAGGCGGCGTAACCTCCTGAGGCGGAAAGGACTATCAGAAGCCGAGGCTGTCCAGCAGGTCGTCTACCTGATCCTGGCTTGCCACAACGCCTGCCTTGGTGGCGTCGAGCTGTGGACCATTGAGCAGGCTTTCGTTCTCGCGTTTTGGACGGGCTGCAGGTTCCGGAATGTTCTCCAGCAGAACCATCAGCAGCTGGCGCTCAATCTCCTGGATAACATCCATCATGCGCTTGATGACCTGACCGGTCAGGTCCTGGAAATCCTGCGCCATCATAATGTCCAGTAGCTGGGCGTTGGTGAAGCTGGTGTGGCCCGGCACATCGCCAAGATACTGACGAGTATCCGTTACCAGCTCGCGGGCATCAGCCAGCTCGATAGGGTTTTCAAACCACTCGTCCCAGCGTTTGCTCAGGGCTTTCGCCCCCTTTTCCATCGCATCCTGGTGCGGCTGTGATGCTTCAACGCTGTTCAGCGCACGTTCCGCAGCCTGAGCGGTCATCTGCACGACATAGTCCAGACGATCGCGGGCATCAGGAATCGCTTCCGCCGCTTCGGCAATCGCCTGATCCAGACCCAGCTCGCGCAGGCTGTCACGCAGCATGCGCGTCAGGCTGCCGATGCGGACGATGATATCGCTCGGCGAGTGTTCTTCAACGGGTTTCATAGCAGGTTGCAACATTTCCATCACCTCACATGCCGAGTTTCTCGAAGATCTTACCGAGCTTCTCTTCTAGGGTTGCCGCGGTGAATGGCTTCACCACATAGCCGCTTGCGCCCGCCTGTGCAGCGGCAATGATGTTCTCTTTTTTCGCTTCTGCAGTGACCATCAGAACCGGCATAGAGGCCATTCCCGCATCGGCACGAATAGTTTTCAGCAGTTCCAGACCGTCCATGTTTGGCATGTTCCAGTCGGAGATAACAAAACCAAACCCGCCAGCCTGCAGTTTGTTCAGCGCATCAACGCCATCTTCTGCTTCTTCAACGTTGTTGAAGCCCAGCTCTTTCAGCAGGTTGCGTACGATGCGACGCATGGTGGAAAAGTCATCCACAACCAAAAACTTAAGCTCTTTATCCGCCATAAAATAATACTCCTGAGTCAAATACGTATTGCCTGTCCGGCACTGATTTTCGCCAGCATCTGCTGGCTTACCTGGCTAAGATCGACCACTTCGCTCACGCCACCCATATTGATGGCCTCGCGCGGCATGCCGAACACCACACAACTTGCTTCATTCTGCGCAATCGTCCAGGCGCCAGCCTGGTGCATTGCAAGCATTCCGGCGGCACCGTCGTTGCCCATCCCCGTCAGGATCACCCCTACGGCGTTGCGCCCCGCATGTTTCGCCACCGAATGAAACAGCACATCCACCGACGGACGGTGCCGGTTGACCGGCGGTCCGTCATGAATTTTGATTTGATAGTTAGCGCCGCTGCGCGCTAGCTCCATATGCTTGTCGCCCGGCGCGATATAGGCATGCCCCGGGAGCACGCGCTCGCCGTCTTCCGCCTCTTTCACGCTGATCTGGCACAGCTTGTTCAGGCGTTCGGCGAACGAACGGGTAAAGCCTGGCGGCATATGCTGAGTGATCAGAATACCCGGACTTGAAAGCGGCAATGGCTGGAGTACATGACGAATTGCCTCTGTTCCTCCGGTTGACGCTCCAATGACCAGCAGTTTTTCCGAGCTGAGTAATGGACCGGCCTTCAGGGTCGCCGGCGCGGCCATCGGCGTGTGGGCGGCAAGCTTCGCACGCGACGCGGTGCGGATCTTCTCGGCGATCATCTCGCTGTAGGCCAGCATCCCTTCGCGAATGCCAAGCTGCGGCTTGGTGACAAAATCCACCGCCCCCAGCTCCAGCGCGCGCAGGGTGATTTCAGATCCTTTCCCGGTCAGGGAGGAGACCATCACCACCGGCATAGGCCGCAGCCGCATTAATTTTTCGAGGAAATCGATGCCATCCATGCGCGGCATCTCGACATCCAGCGTTAGCACATCGGGGTTATATTTTTTAATTAAATCCCGCGCTACCAGCGGATCGGGCGCGGTTGCCACCATCTCCATGTCGCTGTGGCTATTGATAATTTCAGTCATGATCTGACGCATCAGCGCTGAATCATCGACAGACAACACCCTGATTTTACTCATGCTTTTTCCTTACTCAGCGCATATACCGTTTGCCCACGCAGGCTAAACTCACGCACGAGATTGCTGAAGTTTTCCGAGTGCCCGGCAAACAGTAAACCGTCAGGCTTGAGCAACGGAACAAACCGACGCAGAATGTCCTGTTGCGTCGTTTTATCAAAATAGATCATGACGTTACGGCAAAAAATGGCGTCGAACGGCCCCGGCACGTTGTACTGCTTATCCAGCAGGTTAACGGGCGCGAATTCGACGCAGTTCGCCAGCTCCTGGCGTACGCGCACCAGGCCTTCATGCGGGCCCGTCCCGCGCATGAAATAACGCTGCAGCTGCTGCGGCGACAGCGTTTTCAGTTCATCCTGGCGATAAACACCGTTACGCGCCTTCTCCAGCACTTCAGTATCGATATCGCTGGCGTAGACCTTCCAGCGTCCCGGCGTCATTCCCAGCGTATCGGCAAGGGTGATCGCCAGCGAGTATGGCTCTTCACCCGTCGAGGCGGCCGCACTCCAGACGCGATACTCCCCGGTGCGACGGCGCGCATGCTCGGCCAGAACCGGGAAGTGGTGAGCTTCACGGAAAAATGCCGTCAGGTTGGTGGTTAACGAGTTAATAAAAGCCTGCCACTCGGCGCTGTTCTGGTTCGCCTCGAGCATGCTCAGATAGCGGCCAAAATCATCCAGCCCCAGCGTACGCAAGCGCCGCACCAGACGGTTGTAGACCATGTCCCGCTTATGATCCGCAAGCACGATCCCCGCACGCTGGTAGATTAACTGACATATCCGACGAAAATGCGCGTCGGACAGCGCGAGGCGCTGTGTCATCTGCAACAATAATGACGTTTGCCCAGGGGGCATTGGTGATGTCATAGCGCCTTCTTAATTACATTCAGGATACAACTGGCACGGCCTGCGACCGCCCGACTTCTGTTACTGCTTCAACGTGCTCTTTCACATTAAATACCGCGACCAGTCCGGTAAGACGATCCGCCTGGCTGGCCAGCTGATCGGTTGCCGCTGCCGCTTCCTCAACTAACGAGGCGTTCTGTTGCGTCACCTGATCCATCTGGCTGACCGCCTGGGCAACCTGCTCAATGCCGCGACGCTGTTCATCCGAGGCCGAGGCAATTTCGCCCATAATGTCGTTAACCCGCGTCACGGAGGTGACGATCTCGTGCATGGTTTTCGCCGCCGTATCCACAAGCGTTGAGCCCTGCTGAACGCGCGAGACCGACTCTTCGATCAGGACCTTGATTTCTTTCGCCGCGTTGGCGCTGCGGCTCGCCAGGTTACGTACTTCCCCCGCCACCACCGCAAACCCGCGCCCCTGCTCCCCGGCTCGCGCCGCTTCCACAGCGGCATTCAGCGCCAGAATGTTGGTCTGGAACGCGATACCGTCAATCACGCTGATGATGTCACCAATTTTCTGCGAGCTGGTGGCAATCTCCTGCATGGTGCTGGCGACATGGGACGCCTGGTCACCGCCTTTCTTCGCCGTCATCGCCGCCTGTTTTGACAGGTCAGACGCCTGACGCGCGTTATCGGCGTTCTGGCTTACCGTCGCCGTCAGCTGCTCCATGCTGGCCGCCGTCTGCGCCAGCGAGGCCGCCTGCTGCTCTGTGCGGGATGAGAGATCGTTGTTACCCGCAGCAATCTCTGAGATCCCGGTGTGCATGGCATAGCTGCCCTGCCGCACGTCGCTCACCGTTTCCCGCAGCGATCCCTGCATCGCCTTCAGGCTGGCAAAAATCGCCGAAATTTCGTTTTTGCCGAACACCGCCACCGGACGCGCCAGGTCGCCTTTTGCAATACTGTCGAAATGGCTGCTGACGATCGCCAGCGGCTGCACAATCATTCTGCGCGACCAGAGCAGCGCCCCGCCGGTCAGCAACCCTGCCAGAATCACCACCACGGCGAAGATGACGCCCGACATGTGATAGCTTTGACGGCTCTGGTCACCGGCACGCTGTACAGACTGGTTGATATCCTGCTGCCAGGCGTTAAAGCTGCCGTCAAACGCTGCCTGAGACGCCTGGACCGGTGCGGTCATAAAGTCCGACAGCTGGTTGTTCTCAAGCCACGTCGCCTGGTGGTCCAGATCGCTGTACCACTGCTCAAAGTTCGTCTTCATGGCGGCCTTCAGCGCTTTCTCTTTCTCGCTGTCGGCGGCCTGCGCCGTAAAGGCTTTAAACTGTGCGTCAGCCTGTTTCAGGCTGTCGCGCGCGGTTGCCATCAGCGCTTTAATGTCATCCGGCGGATAGCTCAGCGCGGTTAAGGTTCCCGCCTTGTTCAGCGCAGTGCTTGCCTGCAACAGCACGGCACGCGTTTGTGCCAGTGCGGAGCGCTGCTGATTACTCGCCTCAACTTCCTGCAAATTCTGATAGCCATCGCGAAACGCCCAAAAAGACAACCCGTTACTGCCAACCTGCAACACACCGCAAAGGATCAGAATCAAAAACAGTGTGGTCGAGATACGAATACGATTTAACATCCACGCTCCCATCAAGCGGCAAGCAGCCGCGGTTTAATTGTCAGTCAAAATGTTTCCCAGTTTTCATCTTGTCCGGTCGTCGCGGTACGCGTACGGAGTGCAGCCTGTTCAGCGGCTGGCGCGCGGTACGTCGCCTGCGGAGTGACCGTGTTTCCAGCGAGTGAAGCGAGACGAAACGCCGAGACGGCCATCTTCAGACGGCTCGCCTGGTCTTCCAGGGCAGCGGCCGCCGCAGCGGACTCCTGCACCAGCGCGGCGTTTTGCTGTGTCACGCGATCCATTTCCGATACCGCCAGGGCAACCTGGTCGATACCACGACTCTGCTCATCAGACGCAGAGGCGATTTCCCCCATGATGTCCGTCACGCGGGTAACGGCATTCACGATGTCATTCATGGTCTCCCCGGCGCTTTCCACCAGCACGGAGCCGGTATCCACGCGGGAGACAGAGTCTTCAATCAGCGACTTGATCTCTTTTGCCGCGTTGGCGCTGCGGCTTGCCAGGTTGCGCACTTCCCCGGCCACCACGGCAAAACCGCGTCCCTGTTCGCCCGCTCGCGCCGCTTCCACGGCGGCGTTCAGCGCCAGAATGTTGGTCTGGAAAGCAATGCCGTCGATGACGCTGATGATGTCGGCGATTTTCTTCGAGCTGTCGGCGATTTCGTGCATGGTTTTCACTACGCCATCCACCACGCGTCCGCCGCGCTGCGCCGTCTCGGAGGCGCTTTCTGCCAGCTGAGACGCCTGGCGAGCGTTATCGGCGTTCTGCTTCACGGTCGCGGTGAGCTGCTCCATGCTGGCGGCCGTCTCTTCCAGGGCGGAAGCCTGCTGTTCGGTACGGGATGAGAGATCGTTATTCCCCATCGCAATTTCGCTGGTGCCGGTGTAGATAGCCTCCGACCCGTTACGCACGTTGGCGACGGTTTCGATTAACGAACGCTGCATATGGTCAACGCTGTTTGCCAGTTCGGTGATCTCATTGCGCCCGGAAACGGTCAGCGTTTTAGTCAGATCGCCTCCGGCAATTTCACGAATGTGGGCAATGACGCGCCCAAGAGGATTCAGCAGGATATGGCGAATGCCGTACCAGACCGCGACCAGCACGATGACCAGCGCCAGCGCCATTACGGCCATCTGCCATTTCGCAAAGCGGTAGTCATTCTGACTTGCCGTAAAGGCCGAGTGATAGAGATCGCCACTGGCCTTCGCGTATTCCCCCAGCGCCGCGCCGAGTGCGTTTTGCATCCCCTGCGTCGGCTGCGCGAAATAGGCGTCCATATTTCCGCTCTCCAGGAACTGAATGAGCTCTGTCAGACCGGTATGGTAGGCATTGTATTTTTCATCGATATTCTGGCTCACCTGCTCCATAGCAGGCTGCGGGGCGATCTTTTTGAAGGCGTCGTAATGTTTCGCGGCGTCAGCGAGGGTGGCACGGGCATTTTTCAACAGATCGGTTTTCGCGCTGCTCTGCTGATTGTTAGGGTCCATCATCATGCGCGCGGACGAGCGGCTCAGGTTGATACGCGTTTGCAGCATTAGATCCCACGTCGACGTGAGTTCACTCTGCTGCAGGCGGAGATCGTTCGAGGCCGCGAAACTGTCCTGGTTCTGTTTTAATGACGAGAAAAAAAGCCCGCCGGAGATGAGCTGAAGAAGTGCGAAAATGACCAGCACCATCATGAGCATTGTGACAACGCGGATACGGTTCAACATACAACACCTTCTCATAGATTTATTAACGGTGTTATCGGCACAGCCCACAGGAACTTTACATTTGCGAAAGGGAAAAGCGCGGGGTTAAAACGCCACGTCGACAATAAGCGTGTCGGTGTAGGTTCCGGCAGGAGGCGTGGCCTGACTGGTCAGGACTTTCGCGGTGTAGTTGTAGGTGCGCAGTAAACCGTCGGCACTTACCTGCGACGACGTCGCGCTGGACCAGCGCTCGCTGCCGCTGCCGCCCCAGCGGTTACCGGTGGCTTCCTTATAGATGTCGTAGCTCATGGCGTTACTGCCGCTCATCATGCGCCGCACGTTGTTCAGCGCGTTGGCACCGTTATTAATGCCGATGGTATACGTACTGCCTTTGGTACAGGTGACGGCAATCGCCTGCGAGACGGTAGGGAAACTTTGCACCAGCGGCGCGCTGTTGAAGTTGACGTCCGGCGTGGTCATGGCGCTGCAGTCGTTGGTGACGGTCATATCTAACAGGATGGTGGTTGTCGCGGTACCCGTCTGATTGATTGAGCAAAGGCCGAGTGCGCCCACGGAGCAGACGCTGTAGTTAACGCTGAAGGTTAACTGCACCTGATATGGCCCGGCAGTCACGTTTTGCCCGGCGACGGTGCGGAAATAAAGTGGAATGTTGTACTGCTTTGACCCCAGTAACCCCAGCAAGGTATTCCCGCTCCAGGTATACGATTTACTTATCTGTATCTCGCTGCTGCTCGCGCACCCCGATAGCCCGCACAGCCGGGTGGGGATCACGTCCGTGATGGCCGCATTATCCGTGCGTTTCATGGTGGCCCGACTGTTGCCCGAAACCGATGCCGCGGTGTAGGTCAGCGTTACCGAGTCGCTGGTCAGCAGATTCAATACGGCATCACAGGCCACCACCAGCGTGCCGGTGGTTTGAACTTCCCCGGTTCCGCTGAGCGCGAACGAAGTGACGCTGCCAAACGACGCATTAACCGTACTGACGGTACACGCCGCCCAGCCGCCGCCGGAAAAAAGCAGCAGGATCAACAGCAGCAGGCGCGTCATGGCTCCTCCCGACAAATCAGCGGCCCGTAGGTTTTTAGCTTGTGCTCCGGATTGGCCCCCACGGTCAGAGTGGCCTTGCAGCGTTTACCGTCAGGTGCAATCACCTCGAGCGGGTTCACATCGCTGAGATTTTCCAGCCATGCGATGCCGTCATACCCCACCACCGCATTGCTGCGCGAGACGCGTCGGACCTGGCTTCCCACCGGCAGCGCCTGGCCGCGCGCATCATGCAGAATGACGCTTGCCACCCGCTCCTGCTCCATCGGGAAATCGACCAGATAGCCGCTGTGACGGCGGATCGCGATCCGCCGTTCGGTCTCTTTCAAACGGGTATCCGCCGGCAGATTCAGGGTATCAATCCGGTAGCTTGCCGGATAATACGCCGACACCCCGCTGATCAGCAGGTAGCCGTTATTATTGGTTTTACCGACGGGCTGGTTCTCATAGCTGACGGGCACGTCCGGATGGCCGTCGGTACTGATAACCACAAATGCATCGTTGATCTTATTCGCCGCAAACAGCTCGCCGTCCATCAGCACAATTGCGCCCATCGCCTCGCCCCACCAGGTCATGGTGTCCCTTTCGCCATAGCCGCCGCCCTGCAGCTCTATGTTGTTATTGCGCCAGCCCAGCGTAGCCTGTTGATAATCGCTGGATCTTGACTGGTTGGCCCAGGCCATGTTCCAGCTGAAACCGCCGTCAGAAGGCATAGAGTGGTTGTAGTTAATGCGCTGGGTACTGCCGGCATCCGGGGTATTTTCAACGGTGACGGCAGCGCTGTCGCGTGCCCCCAGCGGCACCTGCAGCGACAGCGCGACCGTCCAGTCTCCCCGCTGCTGGTCCCGGCTGCCGGCCAGGTAAATGCTGCTCGCCCCCCACAGGTTGCGGCTCCAGGAGAGATTGAGCAGTTCGGTTTTTTGACTGTCAAAACTCTCCACCCCAATCCAGGCCGCGCCGATATTTCCATACCGTCCCAGATTGAAGGTCAGAGAATACTGATCCGTATTACGGCTAAAGCTGGCGATGGGCTTATCGTTTTCGTCATATACCGTCGGCTGATCGTAGAGGGCCAGATTGCCAAAGCCGCGGTCGCGACGCGTGTGTTGAGTGGCGACGCTAAATTCGCTGGTACTGTACTGGTAACCCCAGTTGATTTGCCCGCCCGCATCCCCGCGCATGCGGCTCTGCGAGTAAGAGGTATTTACCACGCCAAACTGGCCGAGTTTTATTACCGTCCCCGCGCCACCCAGCGCCAGCTCCTGCGCCCCTTCTGCATGCCCTTCCAGCGTTAGCCAGTCCGTCACCCCGTAGCGATACGAGCCGCTGCCTGCCGCCGAGCCGTAGTCAAAATTCTTGATACCGTAATTACGCCGCAGGCTGCCGAGCGTCACGGCGCCGTCGCTCAGCCCTTGTTTAAGTAAGTCACTGGTGACGTAAAACGGGAGCGTGGTGCTGACCTGGCGTCCCAGCGCATCCGTTGTGACCAGTACCGCATCCCCGGCGCCGTTGATATAGGGTAAATTAGTCAGGGTGAAGGGGCCGGGCTGAAGCTGGGTCGAACCGGAGCGATAGCCGTTGATAAAAAGATCGACCGAGGTGGGTACCGCGGCTTCCCCTGCGAACTCGGGCAGCGGCCATGTCACCAGGTCAGGTCGCAGGGAGAAATCCCGCCCTACGCTTACGCCCCCCATCCGCACGCTGGAGCTCCAGCTCAGGGCATCGCTGATCACGTCCCCGACGCTCCAGCTCATCGCGTCATCTTCGTGAGTGAACAGCAGGGTCGTATCATAGCGGACATACCCTTCCTGCTGGCCGTCATTACCGGTGAAATTTTCCCGCGCGTAACCGGTGGAGGAAAACGAGCCGTTCTCGTTGAAGTAGCGGAACTCATGCCAGAGCGACGCCTGACCGCCGATATGTTCCGTGTGGTTAGTGTAGAGATCGTAATTCAGCAGCGCCCCGCGGCCAAAGTGCGGTTTGGCCTGCGCCGTTTGCCCACTAAAAGACGTCACGCGGGCCGTCACCCAGTCACGGGGCACGGTCAGCAGCAGGCGCTGCGCGGCGCTGTCATACTCGACCCGAACCTGAGCAAGCGAGGAGAGATTCACCTCTCCGGTGGGAACATGCGCTGGGGGCAGCCCCGCGCGCAGCAAATCGGCGCTTGATATAAAGAAAGCGCCTTTACGCTGCGTCACGGGCACGACCAGACCGGTATCGTAGTGGTTCAGCACGAGGGCAAGCTGGAAAACCGCTTCATCATTTATCGCCTGCGCCTGGGGTGGTGGCGGCAAACTGTCGTCGCCGGGCTCGGCCAGGGTCGCGGAACTGACGCAAAGCAGTATCATCATCGCCGGCTTCAGTTGACGGGCGTCGACTGCCATTGTGCGTCCCTGGCATTAATCTGTGCGCTCATCCGCTCTGGCTGACGAACGCCAGCGGGTATGGGCCAGCTGCGGCTGCTGCCCGGGAGGACGTAACCCAGTAGTCCTTCCGCTACCGTGCGTTTCTGCCCTCCCTGCTCCAGCGTCACCTGGCTCAGCCTGACATGGACATCCCCCCGATTTCTGACCTCCAGCACAGGCTGCCCCTCCGCGCGCGTCACACGCCAGCTCAGGTTTTGGGGTTCCGCCAGCGCGTGATGCGCGCCCTCTTTCATGGTTCGGATCCCCTGTCCATACACGAACAGAGGGATGGAGTAACGCATCTGCAATTTGAGGCCGATGGCAGGTTCGGCTTTTGCATCAGGCTGGGGGATTTCATCCACGATAATGCGGTAAGCCTGTTCGACGCCCGCGGGAACCGCAGCCTGTTTGATAAGGCGAATAAGCTGCTTGCTGCCTGTGCCAATCGTGACGATGGGCGGGCTGGCGACCACGTCCTGCTGCGAGGTATATCGCTCGTGTCCGTCCTCCTGCTTCCAGCGCACGATGCGGACCTGCATCGTCGTGGCGCTGTTTCCCTGGTTCTGGATCCACAGTTCAGTGGCGTTGGCGTCCGCAGCAAGCCACGGGTCGATAGGCCAGAGCAGAATGGTGGCTGCGGCCTGCGCCTGGCCGGCAACCGCCATTCCCAACGCGCCCGCCAGACAAACGGGTCTGAAAAATGGCTTCATCAACACTCTCCCTTTATTACCATGACAAGGTCACGGTGAGCTGATCGGAATAGGTTCCCGCCGGGCTAAACCCGGTCAGTAGCGCTACGCCAAAAAGCGGTAGCGCGATGTTATTGCTGTTGGTATAGGTCACCGGTATCGCCTGGTTGACGCCAATTTCACTGTTTGCGGCCAGCGAGCTGCTGCTGTAGAGCCGGTATGGCACCAGCTCTGTTCCACCGGACCGCTTCATGCGGCGAACGGATGAATAATTCTGCCCGCCATTAATGCTCATGCTCAGCGACACGCCCGGCGTACAGGCGATAGACAACGCCCCGTTTGGCACAAAGCTGGTGCTGACCGGCGCGCTCTCGACGCCGTTATGGCTGCCAAAATCCAGCGTACCGAGAAGCCCTCCGCTACCGGTGGCCACCGCGCACCCTGGAACAATCGTCGCGCTGACCTTAAAGGACTGGGATGTCACCGCATCCGCTGCGGGCATCATGAGCAATCCGGCGATCAGCGCGAAAAAAGGCTGCACGATTCCCTCTGCGCGATTGCGCAGACCAGTAAGAGTTGCCTTCATGGCGGTGCAGGACTAATAGGTTACGCTGACGTTTATCGTGTCGGTGTAGGTGCCCGGGACGACCGTCACGCTGTTACCGCCGCCGGTAATCCGTCCGTAGAGGGTGTAACTGTCCACCCCTCCGGCCGTTGAGGCGATCGGCAGCGCGGCATTATTGGCAATCACGCTGTTAAACCCGCTGTCGCTGTACAGGCTGTATGCCACACCCTGAGCCGCGTTGGCGGTGTTAACCAGATAGCGCGCAGGTGTTCCCGGGGTGCCGACAACGGTGCCGGGGGCGGTAGAGTTGGTGTTGCCGGTGATCGCCACCGTATAGCTGGCGGTTGTACATTGAATGGTGAAGGTGTTTCCGCCGCTGGCGCCGGTTAGCTGCGTGGTCAGAGTGGAAAACGTTGCGGGATGGGTGCCGAAATCCAGTGTCCCGAAGTTAATGCCGTTTTGCGTGGGCGATCCGTTTATCAGACAACCATTCGTGAGCGTCAGCGTCGCCCCGATGGTGCCGCTGCTGGTAACGGCCAGCGCCTGATGGACCGTTGCCGCAGTCAGTAAGGTGCCTGCGCAGATCAAAAGGAGTTTTCTTTTCATTTACCACCCTCCAGAAGACGTCTCCGTTCCCTTGCCACGTTTTATTTTTGTCGTTCAAGATGTTAGCCCCGCTTAATGTTCCTCTGAGGGGGGTTATTGAGAATTTAGTTTACGGATATCGCTTCGACCACCTGCCATACAACGCATAAGCCATATGTCTTATTGACTAATTTTCCCTATAAATAACAGAGAGTTAAATTAAAACAGGCAGCGATTTTATTATATCTGAGGAGAATATATCCATTAAAGTGTGACAGCGATCACAATATATCGTCTGCACATTACCAACAAATTTAATAAAACTTAAAAAGGAGTTTTATCCCCCTACACTTTGCGTCAATTTATGTGCCGAATAATTTCCTGCATCGTAATAAAAAATTTATATGTATCGATGCGGGCTACATCTGAAGCGCATAGAGGGTCTTTTTTCGTGGCAAGTGCAAACAAACTCACACTCTTCATCGTGATATTCATGCTGGCGGGTATTCTTTCAGGGGCAGCAATTCATGAGTATGCATCTGCGGATGCCATCAAAGCCTGGTCGGATAATATTACCCTTCTGACCGATATTTTCCTCCGTCTGATCAAAATGGTCATTGCACCGTTGGTCTTTAGTACGCTCACCGTTGGCATTATGAAGCTGGGCGAAACTTCCACCATTGGCCGCGTCGGCGGTAAAGCGATGGTGTGGTTTATCAGCTCATCCGTGCTCTCTATTCTGGTCGGACTGTTTATCGTCACGCTGGAGCATCCGGGAAGCGGTCTGAACCTGACGATCCCAACCGAGGCGGTAGATACCGGTCTGGCCGTTGGAGGCATGACGCTGAAAGCGTTCCTGTCGCACACCATTCCAACCAGTATCGCAGGGGCGATGTCAAACAATGAGATCCTGCAGATTGTGGTGTTCTCGATGTTCTTCGGCATTGGCGGCGCGTCGCTGGGACAGAAATTCAACGCCCCGCTGGTGGCCGCGCTGGATGTGGTTTCCCATATCATGCTGAAGGTAACAGGTTACGTGATGTACGTTGCGCCGCTGGCTATTTTCGCGGCGATTTCCTCCGTCATTGCCACGCAGGGTCTGGGCATTCTGCTGAACTACGCCTCGTTTATTGGTGGCTACTATGTTGCCATTCTTCTTACCTGCATGGTGCTGCTGGCCGTGGGTTACATGGTGCTGAAAAAAGAGGTGTTTCGCCTGGTCAGCATGCTGAAAGACCCTGTTCTGGTGGCGTTTACCACCAGCAGCTCTGAAGCCGCCTATCCTAAAACGCTGGAACAGCTGGAGCGCTTTGGCTGCTCGCGCAACATCGCCTCTTTCGTTCTGCCGATTGGCTACTCCTTCAACCTGGTGGGTTCGATGGTGTACTGCTCATTCGCCTCGATGTTTATCGCGCAGGCATACAACATTCACCTGAGCTTCTCTGAAGTGACGGTGCTGATGCTGACCCTGATGCTGGCGTCGAAAGGGATTGCAGGCGTACCGCGTTCTTCCCTGGTGGTGCTGGCAGCAACCATTCCGAGCTTTAATATTCCGGTGGCGGGTATTCTGCTCCTCATGGGGATCGACCACTTCCTGGATATGGGCCGTTCCGCAATTAACGTTCTGGGGAATGGTATTGCGACCGCGATGCTGTCGCAGAATGAAGGTGCGCGGGAAGCGGACGCTGAAGCTGAACTGGTAAAGCAGGAAGCGTAAGGTGAAAAAAAGGGTGAGGCCTGATGCCCTCACCCCAGCCCTCACCCACAGGGTGAGGGAGCAAATACAAAAAACGGCAACCTCGGTTGCCGTTTTGCATTTACTTACGCGACGTGACTCGCGGCGATGTCCAGCAGCGCCATCTCATCGCTGTTCAGCAGCTTCTCAATGTTCACCAGAATCAGCATACGCTCGCCGAGCGCGCCCAGTCCGGTCAGATATTCGGTCGACAGCGTGACCGCAAACTCCGGTGCAGGACGAATTTGGTCAGAGGTCAGGGAAAGCACATCAGATACGCCATCCACCACGATACCTACCACGCGCTGCCCCAGATTCAGAACGATCACCACGGTGTTGTCGTCGTAGTCAACGTCGCCCTGGCTGAACTTCACGCGCAGGTCCACGATTGGCACAATGACGCCACGCAGGTTGGTGACACCTTTAATAAACGCAGGCGTGTTAGCGATGCGGGTAACCTGGTCGTAACCACGGATTTCCTGCACTTTAAGGATATCGATGCCGTACTCCTCATCGCCTAAAGTGAATACCAGGAATTCCTGCCCTGATGGCTCGCCCGCCAGTTTCGTTACATTACTCATACCGGTCATGTTATTACCTTCTACTTAATCAGGCGGCTGTGTACGCCACACGTTGTTCACGATTTAATCCCTGAAGCGCCGACACGTCGACGATCAGCGCCACGCTACCATCACCCAGAATGGTGGCGGCAGAAATACCCGGCACTTTGCGGTAGTTGCTTTCGAGGTTCTTCACCACCACCTGGTGTTGACCAATCAGCTGATCGACCAGCAGCGCGTAGCGGCGGCCCGCGCTTTGCAGGATCACAACGATGCCCTGCGTGGCCTCGGTCTTCGCCCCGTCCACTTCGAACACTTTCCACAGTTCCACCAGCGGCAGGTACTCACCACGCACTTCGAGGACGCGCTCGCCGCCCGCCAGCGGATGCAGATCTTCTTCACGCGGCTGCAGGGATTCCATCACGGCGTTCAGCGGCAGGATAAAGACTTCGTCCGCCACTTTGACGGACATGCCGTCGAGGATCGCCAGCGTCAGCGGCAGCAGGATGCGAATGGTGGTGCCGGAACCCTGTTTAGACTGGATCTCAACGTGGCCGCCCATCTCCTGGATGTTACGTTTCACCACGTCCATGCCAACACCGCGTCCGGAGACGTCGGTCACCTGCTCCGCGGTAGAGAAGCCCGGCGCGAAGATCAGCATGCCCACTTCTTCGTCGGTCATGTTTTCATTAACCGCCATCCCCTGCGAAATCGCTTTTGCCAGGATGCGCTCGCGGTTAAGACCCGCGCCGTCGTCGGTCACTTCGATGCAGATGTTTCCGCCCTGGTGTTCCGCAGAGAGGATCAGGTTGCCGACCGGGGATTTACCGGCAGCAATGCGGTTTTCCGGCAGTTCGATCCCGTGGTCGAGGCTGTTACGCACCAGGTGCGTTAAAGGGTCAATAATGCGCTCGATCAGGCTCTTATCCAGTTCGGTTGAGCTGCCCATCAGGGTCAGTTCAATTTGTTTGTTCAGCTTGCTGGCAAGGTCGCGTACCAGACGCGGGAAGCGGCTGAAGACATATTCCATCGGCATCATACGGATGGACATGACCGATTCCTGCAGGTCGCGGGCGTTACGCTGCAGCTGACCCATGCTGGTAATCAGGTCGCCGTGCGTGACCGGATCCAGTTCGTTAGAACGTTGCGCCAGCATCGACTGGGTGATCACCAGTTCGCCAACCAGGTTAATCAGCTGGTCAACCTTCTCAACGGCAACGCGGATACTGGTTGACTCGCTGGAGCGAGCGGCAGGTTTCTCACCACGTCCACCTGGTGCCGCAGCCTCTTTTGGTACGGCCTTCAGCGCCGGGGCCGCAGGTGCCACAGCCGGTGCGGCGGCCTGAGCCACAACAGCCACCTCTTCCGCAGCGGCAGGGGCGTCAACCGCAGCAGTTTCGGTTTCGAAGGCAATCTGGTCAGCTTCAATCACGAAGCACAACACCGCTACGATATCGTCCTGGCCAATACCGTCATCAAGCGTCGCGGCCAGGCTGTCTTTGCCTTTTACCACGTTGCTTAACTTCGCCAGGTTGCCCAGCTCTTCTTCCAGCAGGTTAACTTCATTCTCTTTGAGGCGTGACAGCACAACGCGCAGTTTTCCCGTCAGTGCAGCGGCTGGCGCGGCCTCATCGACAGCAACCGCATCGACAACGCTCAGTTTCGCCGCAGGGACAACGGCTGCAGCGACCTCACCTTTTGCTTCCAGGGCGAGCTGGCGCAGCGCATTGCAGATGTATTCAAAGCTGGCGGCATCAGGCTCTGCCGAACTTTTATAGGCGTCGAGCTGTTCCTGCATAATATCTTTGGTTTCCAAAAACAGGTTGATAATATCGGTATTGAGCTGCATCTCACCGCGTCGTGCTTCATCAAGCAGGTTTTCCATTAAATGGGTCGTTTCCTGCAGGATGGTAAATCCAAACGTTCCGGCTCCGCCTTTAATAGAGTGCGCCGCACGGAAGATGGCATTGAGCTGCTCGGAGTCCGGTGCTTCGGGCACCAAATCGAGCAAGTGTTGCTCCATATCGGCCAACAATTCGTCGGCTTCATCAAAGAATGTCTGGTAAAAATCGCTAATATCCATGCTCACGCTATCACCTCGGATTGGCTGGTGGCGATGTTGGAACGGCAGCCGAAGGAACGGCCCCAGGCTGTTTTAAATCGTCCAGTGACTCATTCTGACTTTCGGCGTTTTCATGCAGGATGGCCTGCTCCGCCTGCTGGTTCAGCACTAAAAGACTGATACGACGGTTGATGGCATCATCCGGCCCGCGGTCGGAAACGCGCATGGTTGCGGCCATGCCGACTACGCGCAGTACCTTGCCATCATCAAGCCCACCTACCACCAACTCGCGACGCGAGGCGTTGGCACGATCGGCAGAAAGCTCCCAGTTGCTGTATCCCTTCTCCCCACTGGCGTACGGGAAATCATCCGTGTGTCCTGACAGGCTGATTCGGTTAGGAATGCCGTTCAGCACCGGTGCAATGGCACGCAGAATGTCGCGCATATACGGTTCGACTTCCGCACTCCCGGTTTTAAACATTGGGCGGTTCTGGCTGTCGATAATCTGAATACGCAGCCCTTCCTGCACCAGGTCGATCTTCAGATGCGGGCGCAGCGCGCGCAGTTTCGGATCTGCTTCAATCAGCTGATCGAGATCGCCACGCAGTTTCTTCAGACGCGCCTGCTCCATCTTTCTTTTCAGCTCGTCGATGTTCGGCTCTTTTTTCACCTCACCCTTCTGCTGGGTGTAATCATCGCCGCCGCCCGGGATCGGGCTATCGCTGTTAGAGATACGCGGCCCGCCGGCTACCGCCGTTGCCAGCGGCGTGCGGAAATATTCGGCAATCTGGATCAGTTCTTTTGGGCTGGAGATGGAGATCAGCCACATCACCAGAAAGAACGCCATCATTGCCGTCATAAAGTCGGCGTACGCAATTTTCCACGAGCCGTGTGCGCCATGCCCGCCGCCCTTGTGCTTGCGTTTTTTTACGATGACGATCGGATGGGACTGGTTTTTCATGCGTCCTCAGTTGTCGTCTGTTGGTTTGGGTTTTTCACCGCACGCACGTGTTCTTCAAGCTCGATAAACGACGGACGCTCGCTGGAGTAAAGCGTTTTACGGCCAAACTCAACCGCGATCGGTGGCGCGTAACCGTTGAGGTTAGAGAGCAGCGTAATCTTCACGCACTGCATCATTTTGGTGGTTTCGGCGCTCTTCTGGCGCAGAACGCTAGCCAGCGGAGAGATGAAGCCGTACGCCAGCAAAATACCGAGGAAGGTTCCCACCATCGCGTGGGCAATCAGCGCACCGAGCTCGGCTGCCGGACGGTCTGCCGAGGCCAGGGCGTGAACCACCCCCATCACCGCTGCAACGATACCGAATGCAGGAAGCGAGTCGCCCACCAGCGCCAGGCTATTGGCCGGAACTTCTGATTCGCTTTCGTGGGTTTCGATCTCTTCGTCCATCAGCGCTTCGATTTCGAAGGTATTCATGTTGCCGCTGATGATCAGTCGCAGATAGTCGACGATGAAATCCAGCATCATCGCGTCAGCAAGAATACGCGGATAGCTGGCAAAAATTTCGCTCTCTTTCGGGTTTTCGATATCCCGTTCAAGCGAGAACATGCCCTGCTGACGCGACTTCGCCATCAGGCGATAGAGCAGTGCCAGCAGATCCATATACATGCTTTTCGTGTATTTCGAGCGACGGAACAGCAACGGAATTGCTTTCAGCGTGCCCTTGATCGATTTACCGTTGTTACCAACGATAAAAGCCCCTACCCCTGCGCCGCCGATGATAATAAGTTCAGCCGGTTGATAGAGTGCTCCAAGGTGCCCGCCGGTCATCATGTAACCGCCGAAAACTGTACCGAGAACTACCAGGTAACCTAATAAGATAAGCACGACATCATCCTTCCGCTAGTGACTATGGCAAGGATGTCCAGCTCGCAGCGTTGACCGATTGCGGGGTAAAAAAAAGCAGCGGTAATTGCTTACCGCTGCTGGAATCTTTCCCACACGTTCGGGTTAAACAGCCTGTTCGATCTGTTCATCCAGCAGTTGTGGAATAATATCGGCAGCATCCCGGGAAAGTTTACGTCTTTTTACTGCGCGGGATGGAGGCTGACATAAACTACAGGCGAAGCTGCCTGCAGGTTGATGAGCATGGGTAATAAAATTGCCATCGCAGCAGTTGCAGCGCGACAGCTCAAGCATTCCGCTCTCAACAAAACGCACCAGCGTCCATGCGCGGGTCAGCGCCAGCAGAGGGCCTTCTTCCTGCTGTGGGCATTGTTCAAGGTAAAGTTTGTATGCTTTGATCACGGCGTCAACGCCGCTACACAAACCGGTTTTGAGAAGATACTGCCAGGCATTACAGAACATGGAAGCGTGAATATTCTGCTCCCACGTCATAAACCAGTCGGTAGAAAACGGCAGCATGCCTTTCGGCGGGGGACTACCACGTAACTCTTTGTACAGTTTGATGAGACGACCACGGCTCAGCTGAGTCTCGCTTTCCAGCATTTGTAAACGAGCACCCAGTGTAATCAGCTCCATGGCCAACTGTATGTCACGCGCTTCCTGAACAATGCTTTTCTCGCTCATTGCTAGGCCCTTTTCTTACGGGCTACGTCATCAGGCTGGCTGATTTCGTTAAGCAAGCGAGTGGAAAGAAGAATACCGGTATGGATCTGTTGAAGATCGTCCACACGGGACTCCTGCGTCAGACGCGTTATTGTCTGTGAATCATCGAAACGGAACTGGCAAACCAGTTGATTCGTTTCAGCCAGTTTAACCATCTGCGGGAGGGTTAAGCCGCCCAGCATGGTTGCCATTTCTTCGTTAATACCCAGACGAAACATCGCGGACGCCTTGTCCTGACTAATCAAACGCTGCGCGAGCAGTAAATACGACAAATTGATGTCATAGATATGTTTTAGCAACTCGGATGTATGCATTGTTCCCATCCCGAATAACCAACTATTATTTTTATGCGGAAAGACCGCACCCCGTGATGTCGCCGGGAAATCACCCGGTATAAAAAAGAAAAGGCTAAATGCATAGTTGAATTTAGGTTTGTATTCACTGAAACCGTAAGAGAGAAACCGCGAATGCGTCTCTTACATGATTTATCATTTCTTACAAATAACTAAGATTTTTCCTAATTCGACGCAAACTCTACTCGTCAGTTTTGCCACATACAATCCAGCTACCCTCAAATTTAAAAAAAATGTGATCTGTGTCACACAATTTAAGTGAATATGACCCATAAATCCATCAGTATGACTTGTAATTTGTTCAATATTTCGCCAATCAGTACTGTTTTGTATTCTTAATTGACGAATACTCATGCAGACGGGTGATCCAAACTGGCATACAGCGTGCTTTTCCTGCCTTAAGCGACACGCTGAAACATTTACAACAACCCCCTCTTCGGTAAACATTTTTCTTACCGTGAAAAAACATATAGTTATGCAAGAAGTACAAAAAAGATGTTTCAGGACGTGATCATTCGAAATGAGTTTGTAACGCATCAAAACGATTTAACAGTGAAAGCGCGAATTTGTGTGATTTACGTTAAGTTGTTAATTTTTTTCATTTAGACGCATTTTTCAGTTATTCTTCTTATAAGAATAATTAATGAATAATTATGATAAGCTTCACACTAATGTCGTATTCAGCTCTTGCAGAAGTGAAGATTTCGCGGTAAAGGTGGTTAAACGCTGTCTTTCAGACATCTAAGGAGTGCGCCATGAGTTACTCCCATCTTCTTGTTTCCGTAGCAGTTTCCCCCGAAAGTCATCAACTCGTCGCCAGAGCAGTTTCCATTGCCAGGCCCCACAATGCCCGCATCAGCCTTATCACACTGGCCGCAGAGCCTGAGATGTATAATCAGCTGGCCGCCCCCATGCTGGAGGATATTCGTGAGGTTCTTCAGGAAGAAACGCAGCAATTTATGCGCGAATTAGTGGAAAAAGCACAATATCCGATTTATGAGACAATTATTGCGACCGGGGAGCTTAACGCCCATATTCTCGACATGTGTCGCAAACAAAATATTGATTTAGTGATTTGCGGGAATCATAACCACAGCTTTTTTTCGCGCGCAGCCTGCGCGGCGAAATCTATTGTCGCATCAAGCCAGGTCGATGTGCTGTTAGTGCCGCTTGGGGGGTAATTAACCCCCCAGCGGAAAATCAGGCAAGTTTAGGGAAGGTCGCGATCTTTTTTTGCAGATCGCCTTCATGGCTTTGCGGGGCGATATCCCGGAGATCCTGAATAAAACGCGCCTGCCAGTGGTTAATGTCGTTCTTCCGGATCGTCTCCATCATGTCGGCATGGCGGGAAATACGTTCCGTGAGCGGCATTGTCAGGGCACGATTCAGCGCGTTAGCCACGTCATCCCTGTCGTAAGGATTAACAATAAGCGCAGACGTGAGCTCATTTGCAGCCCCGGCAAACTGGGAAAGAACCAGAACACCCGGGTCGGCAGGATCCTGGGCCGCCACATACTCTTTCGCCACCAGGTTCATCCCGTCGCGCAGCGGCGTGACCAGCCCAACGTCCGCATAGCGGAAAACCTTCATCAGGATCTTACGGTCAAAGTGCTGATTCAGGTAAAAGAGCGGCGTCCAGCCCAGCTGACCGTAGCGGCCATTAATGCGCCCTGCCTCTGTTTCCAGCTGGTGGCGAATATCCTGATAGGCCTGAACCTCACCGCGCGACGTCGGCGCGATCTGGGTATAACGGATTTTACCGTGATGCTGCGGATATTTATCCAGCAGCGTTTCATACGCCAGGAAGCGTTCCGGCAGCCCTTTGGAATAATCAAGGCGCTCAACCGAGAAGATATTTTTCACGTGCTTAAGTTCATTCTTAAGCTGCGCAAGCTTCGGCGGCAGCGGACCGGAGGCCTGCTCCGCGATCTCGTCTGGTTCAATTCCTATTGGATACACCTCGGTGTGGAAGGTTTTCCCCCAGGCCGTGTGAGTATTTCCGCCTTTTGTCACCAGACGGGCTTTCCCTGACACGGAGTCAAGGAATGCCAGGCGGTCATTTTCGGTCTGAAAGCCCAGCAAATCGTAATCACACAGCGCCTCCAGCAGCTCTTCATGCGGCGGCAGCGCGGTAAAAATTTCCGGCGTCGGAAAAGGAATGTGCAGGAAGAAGCCAATCCGGTTATTCACCCCCCTCTTTCGCAGCTCTCTCGCGAAGGGTAGCAGGTGATAATCGTGGATCCATAAAATATCGTCTTCTTCTATTAATGGCAGCAGTTTATCCGCCAGCAGCGCATTCACGCGCGAGTAGCCTTCGAAGGATTCACGCTGGAATTTGACCAGGTCAAGACGATAGTGAAACGCAGGCCACAGGACGGCATTCGAGAACTGCGAGTAATACTCGTCATAGTCTTTCTCTTTTAATGCAAATGAAGCCCACGTAATGTTTCCGCGCGTCACTTTTTTAAGCGGCTTCTCTTCTTCACTGATTTCCCCACTCCAGCCAAACCACAGCCCGCCAGCGGCTTTCAAGGCACCTAACACCCCTACCGCCAGGCCACCTGCACTGGCTTTTTTGTCATCAGGCGGTGCGATTCGGTTAGAGACGACGACTAAGCGACCCATAATAGTTTCCCCCTTTGCTTTGCGCTATTTGTTGTTGTTGCTGGTTAGCGATGTCAGATATCCACTGCCAGACGCTGGCGACATCCGCCAGTCGCCATTCGGCAACGGTGTCACCAGGCCCCACCTTGACGGCGATACCTCCGGCCTGATTCACCACGCGAAACCCGGCCTCATCGGTCAGGTCATCCCCTAAGAAAACAGGCGTCCGGCCCTTAAATGGTGCCTCCGCCATAAATGCGGCGATGGCTGCACCTTTATTAATCCCCCTCGGTTTTAACTCGACTACGCATTTGCCCGGCTGCAGCGCCAGCTGTGGATGCGCATCCGCAACCGTATGAGCAAGCGCGAGCACGGCATCTTCGTGCTGCGGCGCCTGACGATAATGCAGGGCAAAGGCCATGCCTTTGGCTTCCAGCTCGGTGCCGGGCAGTACGGCCAGCGCTGCAGAGAGCTGCTTATGCAGCGTTTGCGTGAGTGCGTCGGGGAGTGAAACGATATGCGTGTGATCATGGATGTCGCGGCGCTCCGCTCCGTGTACACCGGCCAGCGGAAAGTGGTAAGGACTGGCGAGCATATCCAGCTCGGCCATTGAGCGCCCTGATATCAATGCCAGTGCTCCCTCGTTCATGAGCGAGAGCTGATGCAAATCCTGTAACACCGCCTCCGGAATAGACACCTGATCGGGGTGCGGTTTTATCCCGGCGAGCGTGCCGTCGAGATCAAAAAAGAAAGCATAATGTCCGGGCAGTACAGGCGGTGCGGTTAACATGTCAGCCACCCTTTTCCTCCTTACGGTTTACGAGAGGTAAACGCCTTTACCTCTTTCATAGCCATGTAAGTATAGACAGTGTGACGTGGCTCGCCATTTGACAACCGCCCCGCCAGTTTTACTGGCGGGGCGGTTCAGGGGTCAACTATGGTTATAAGTTGAGCAATAAAAGACGGGGAAAAGGGTTACACGGTACGCTTCGCTTTTTGCTTGTAACGGTCGAAAATCACCGCTGCCAGCAGGATCAGGCCACGTACCACGTACTGAGAGAACGGCGAAATATTCAGCAGGTTCATGGCGTTCTCCACCGTGCCTAAAATCAGGATACCGGCCACAACATATGAGATTTTTCCGATGCCGCCCTTGAGGGAAACGCCCCCTAAAACGCAGGCTGAAATGACGATCAGCTCATAACCGATAGAGGTCATCGGCTGGCCGCTGGTCATACGCGAAGCCAGAATAATCCCCGCGGCGGCAGAAACCAGCCCTGAGAGCACAAAGATAATAATCTTGGTTCGCACCACCGGCACCCCTGCCAGACGAGCGGCCTCTTCGTTACCGCCAATCGCCAGCGTGTTACGGCCAAAGGTGGTCCGGTTAAGCAGGAAGCCGAACAGGATCAGGCAGGCCACGGTCAGCCAGATAGGCGCGGGCAGACCCAGCCAGTTGGCGTAACCCAGGGTAAAGAAGCGCTCGTCTTCAATCCCCACGGCTTTACCGTCGGAGATGATATAGGCCAGCCCGCGGACAATTTGCATTGTCGCAAGCGTGGTTATCAGGGCGTTAATCTTCAGGCGAGCGATAACAAACCCGTTCACCAGACCGCTGACGACGCCGAGCAGCAGTCCGGCCAGGACGCCAATCCACAGGCTCTCCGTCATGTTGATCACCACGGCCGTCGTGACGCCCGCACAGGCAATCACCGACGCCACCGACAGGTCAAAATCGCCGGAGGCCAGACAGAACAGCATACCGCAGGCCACCATCCCGGACATGGAAATAGCTAGCCCCAGTCCCTTCATATTAATGAAGGTGGCAAAATTAGGGACGAAAATAGCACAGGCGAGGAACAGCGCGGCAAAGACGACCAGCATGCCGTACTGATCCCAGATACGCCCAAAACTCAGCGCCGATTTCGATTTCGGCGCCCCGGATGTAGTAACAGAGGACATCATTAACTCCTTACTCAGGCGACAGCCTGGCTGACTTTAGGCATGGCGAGATTCAACGCCTGTTGTTCATTCGCCTGTTCATGAAGTAATTCACCGGCAATTTCGCCTTCACGCATCACCACAATGCGGTCGGCCACGCCAAGCACCTCCGGCAGATCGCTGGAGGCGAAGAGCACCGCCACGCCGCGTTTTGCCAGTTCATAGATCACGTTATAGATCTCGTGTTTTGCCCCCACATCGATACCGCGCGTCGGCTCGTCCAGCAAAATCACCTTCATATCCTCTGACAGCCAGCGGCCTAAAATGGCTTTCTGCTGATTTCCGCCGGAAAGATTCATGATCAGCTGTTCCGGACCCGGCGTTTTGATATTCAGCGAGCGAATATGGTGGTCGGCGTTGCTCGACTCCCAGCTATCGTTTATCAGGCAGCCTGCGCGAATAAACTTGCGGCGAGCGGAAATATTGATGTTGTCGCGTACCGAATGCACCGGAATGATCCCCTCTGCTTTACGGTCTTCCGGGCAGAGCATCATGCCCGCCCTGATCGCGTGGGCCGGTTTCTGAATATCTATCCGCTCGCCGTCAATGGAGACCTGCCCATCGGTAATACGAGTGCCGCCGAACAAGCCTTTCATTAATTCACTACGCCCCGCGCCCACCAGACCAAACAGGCCGACGATTTCGCCGCTGCGAACCGATAACGAAATCGGCGTTCTGACACCCGGTGCTTTTACGCTATCCAGGCGCAGGCGTTCCGGACCGTACTGGCGCGGCTGCCAGTGATAGATGTCACCCAGCTCGCGTCCGACCATTGCCTGAACCAGCTGGTCATGGTTCACCTGCGCCATGTCGGTAAAGGTGCGCACATAGCGTCCATCTTTAAACACGGTGATGGCATCGCTCAGGGCAAAAATCTCTTCCATTCGGTGCGAAACGTACAGGATCGTACGGCCTTCCTGACGCAATTCGCGGATCACGCGGAACAGATTTTCGATTTCACGCTTAGAGAGCGAACTGGTGGGTTCATCAAAGGCAATAATTCTGGCGTTACGCGCCAGCGCCTTGGCAATTTCAACCATCTGCCACTGGCCGATGGAGAGATATTTCAGCGGCGTCTGGGGATCGACGTCCAGACCCAGGTGTTTAAGCTGCAGCCCCGCTTCATAATTAAGTAGCGAACGATTCACCACGCCGCCTTTATGCGGGAGCTGTCCTAGATAGATATTTTCCGCCACGGTCATCTCAGGGATGAGGTGCAGCTCCTGATAGATAATGGCAACCCCTGCATTGAGCGCCGCCGTGGTATCTGCAAACGCCAACTCTTCGCCGCGAATGGCCAGCGTGCCGGTCGTGGGCGCGTAGTTGCCGCTGAGGATCTTCAACAGCGTGGATTTTCCCGCACCGTTTTCCCCCATCAGGGCGTGAACCTGGCCGGCATAGCAGTCGAAGCTGATATCGGTCAGCGCGTTCACACCGGGGAAGGTTTTCCCGATGCCGCGAAAAGAGAGATACGGATCAGACTGTCGCATAACGTCTCCGTGATTCCTGTAGTGTGTACGTCTGGCCCCTCACGATGTATGAGGGGCGCAATCACAGCGTATTACTTACCGCCCAGTCCTTTTTTCGCCAGCTCCTCTTTGAAGTTGTCGCGGGTGATCAGCACCACGTCGGTCACTTCGGTAAATTTCGGCGGTTCGGCCCCTTTGGTGACCCAGTTGTAGAGCATCTCACTGGATTTGTAGCCGTGAACGTCCGGGCTTGGCAGCAGAGAACCGTAGAAACCGGTAGCCTGCGCTTTGGACAGCTCGCTGACGGCGTCAACGCCGTTGATGCCAATACCGATCACGTCAGGCGCTTTGAAGCCCTGGCCTTCCGTCGCGCGTACCCCCCCCAGCACGGTGTTGTCGTTCATGCCGACCACCAGCCAGTGTTTGACCTCCGGATGCTGGACGAGCATAGAGTTCGCGGCGTCGAAAGCGCCTGGGATATCGTTGGATTTTGTTGGGACCTTATAGATCTGTTTTTCCGGGAAGCCGGCTGCTTTTAGCGCATCCATTGAACCGGTAGTACGACGACGTGCGGTGTCCAGCTCGTCAGCCGTGATAGCCATCACCGCGGTCTCTTTGACATCCCAGCCGCGCTTTTGCATCTCTTTATAGAGCTCCTGGCCCTGGCGTTCGCCAATTTTTGTCGCCGCCATCATGACCAGCGGGACGGTATCCATCGGCTTGCCTTTAGCGTTGACGAACTGATCGTCAACCGCGATGACCTTCATGTCGTAACCGCGCGCCTTCGCCGCAATCGCCGATCCCAGCTTTGGATCAGGGGTACAGATAACGAAACCTTTTGCACCGCTGGCCGCAAGGCTGTCGATGGCGTTCAGGGTTTTTTCGCCGTCAGGCACGGCGATTTTAATGACTTCAAAACCTAAATCTTTCCCGGCTTTATCTGCGAATTTCCACTCAGTCTGGAACCAGGGCTCTTCGGGCTGTTTTACCAAAAAACCGAGTTTTAAATTCTCAGCGATAGCGGATTGTGACATAACGGCAGCCAGACCGATGGCCGCCAGCGCTTTAGTAAATTTGTGCATGGTAAACTCCAGCTTTAGCATTCTTTTCTGTAGGGAATATGTGCGTGCTTCTAATTTAATCGGACTTAAAACAAGGCATTAGCGCTTACCTCGTCATAAGCGTTATTGCTGGTGATAGTTTTAGCGGGAAATTAATCATCCATAAGAGAGCCCCATCACACCGCAGAATTACAGTAATTGCGTACATAAATTCAGCGAAAAATGACATAAAAAAGGCAGGATTTGTCTGACAAATAGAAGGGGGTTAAGCAGAATTATCCATAAGATTAGCTAAGATATCCCTGATGCTCCTCAGCGGGCAAAACGGCGCCTGGCGTTAAACGGGTTCACATGCTGTTTTATCAAGAATGTATAACGCACCAGGAAAAACGTTATTCCGCAGAATTTGATTTAGCGCAATTTTATTGGCACATCATATATTCGAAACGATTAAGCCGTATTTCTCTTTTTCACGGAGCATTATTCCAACTTAATATTTTCGAAAGAGTAACAGTGTGTCACCTCAGTAAAAAACCTTAATATTTAGACACTTAAAAAGCACTCACTTCATGGCGAGCTAATTGCTTTTCTGTACTATATTAAGCTTTGTAATGTATGGTAAACACAGCCTAATTAAGAGTTTTCTTAGACCACTGACAAGGGTATGCTTATTTATATCGAACACAGGAAGTGTATTTCGGTCGACTTCGGTCACGGCAGAATGTGTATTTCTGCTCTTTTCTTCATATTTGCCTGGCGCTCAGGTTAAGCAACGGACATCACGTCCCACAGTCAATAAGGATATGAGTATGGCTACCCAAACGATGATGCAAAAACTTAACGCGCAGATGAACCTTGAGTTCTACGCCTCGAATCTGCACCTTCACTTAAGTGCATGGTGTGCCGAGAATAGCCTCACGGGATCTGCCACATTCTTTCGCTCTCAGGCGCAAAGTAACGTCACTCATATGATGCGTGTCTTTAACTTCCTGAAAGCCGCAGGGGCAAATCCTGTCGTTAAAGCTCTTGATGGGATCAACGAGAACTACTCTTGCCTGGAAGAACTGTTTCAGAAAACGCTTGAAGAGTATGAACAACGCTGCAGCACCCTCAGCAAACTGGCCGATGAAGCCAAAGCGCAGCAGGACATTACGACGCTCAGATTCTTACGCGATATGGATAAAGAGCAGCAGCAGGATGGCCTTCTGCTGAAGACGCTGGCGGATGAGATCCATAATGCGCAGCAGGCGGGTTTATGTCCTGAGCAAACCGACCGTCATCTGCTCGACATCGTGGCGGTGCAGCACCACTGAGTTTTTTGGCCTGCTCCCATCCGGAGGAGCAGGCTCCCTTCCCCTCTCCAACCTTCTGCTTTTGCTGAAATTTAACAAATCAGATCTGGCTCCCAATGATTAACCACACAACGTGTGATGATTTATTTAGTTACATAATCATTGACGAGGGAGCATCATGATCACCATTGAGTTTGTTGTCATTCTCCTCTGCCTGCTGACGGGTACGCGTTTCGGCGGAATGGGGCTTGGGTTAATCAGCGGTATTGGTCTTTTTATTTTATGTTTTGTCTTTGGTCTGCAGCCGGGTAAACCGCCGGTTGACGTTATGCTGACCATCCTTGCGGTGATTGGCTGTGCCGCTACCCTGCAAACGGCGGGTGGTCTCAACGTCATGATGCAGTTTGCTGAACGTCTTCTGCGCAAACACCCGCAGCACATCACCCTGCTCGCCCCTTTCACCACCTGGATGCTGACCTTTCTGTGCGGCACCGGGCATGTGGTCTACACCATGTTCCCCATCATTGCGGATATCGCCCTGAAAAAAGGGATCCGCCCGGAGCGCCCTATGGCCGTGGCATCGGTCGCGTCGCAGATGGCGATCACGGCCTCCCCCGTTTCCGTTGCCGTCGTGTCGCTGGTCTCCATCCTGGCGGCCCAGCATGGGCTCGGCCACGCGTGGGGGATCCTGGAAATACTTGCCGTCTCGGTTCCCGCTTCACTTTTTGGCGTGGCCATAGCGGCCCTGTGGAGCTTACGCCGTGGGAAAGATCTGGCCGATGACATGGAGTTTCAGGAAAAGCTGAAAGATCCTAAGCAGCGCGAATTTATCTACGGCGGAACGGAGACGTTAATGAATCAACGTTTTCCTAAACAGGCCTACTGGTCCACGTGGATTTTCTTTGCCGGTATTGCCGTGGTCGTTCTGTTGGGTGCATTCCCTGAACTGCGCCCCGCCTTTGAAGTGAAAGGCAAAATGACGGCGCTGTCGATGAACCTTGTCATTCAGATGATGATGTTAATTGCGGGCGCGGTGATGCTGATGGCCTGCAAGGTCAATGCGTCGGCCATTTCCAACGGCGCGGTATTCAAAGCCGGTATGGTCGCGATCTTCTCGGTGTTCGGCGTGGCGTGGATGAGCGATACCTTTTTTCAGGCACATCTCGAGGAGTTAAAGCTGGCGCTGGAAGGCGTGGTGAAAAGCCACCCGTGGACGTATGCCATTGTACTGTTTCTGGTGTCGAAACTGGTGAACAGCCAAGCGGCGGCGCTGACGGCCGTTGCGCCTATGGGCCTCATGCTGGGCATCGACCCGAAAATGCTGATCGCCTTTTTCCCGGCATCATACGGCTATTTTGTGCTGCCAACCTATCCAAGTGATTTGGCCTGCATCGGCTTTGACCGGTCAGGCACGACCCGCATCGGGAAATTTATCATCAACCACAGCTTCATTTTGCCAGGGCTGATTGGCGTGAGCTGCGCGTGCGCGGCGAGCTACCTGCTGGTCCAGACGTTCTTCTGACAGCATCAAAGGGCGACACGTACCGTCGCCCATTTCCCTGCTTTAGTGGGATTCACCCTGCGGCGTGAATCGCAGTTCGATCAGCGCGATGGCTTTCTGGATCGCACGAAGCGTTACCGGATCTGCGGCAGCAGGATGGCTGGCGAAATCGATGTTTTTGAGCTGGGTAGACATCTTCTCGCGCACTTCGACCGGCGCAATCACGTCCAGAACATCAAGGATTTGTTTGATAACCAGCTGACAGGCGACAACGTCAGAGACAAGTTCCTGATCGGCGCTCAGGTTTTGTGACATGGGGGCTTTCTCCTTATTTAAAGGCCGCCATAGTACCAAAACACGCCCCCTGACATCTTCCCTTCAACGCCTGCAGGTATAAAAAAACCTGCCGAAGCAGGTTTTTTTATCAGAACATGGCGCCCGGCGGCACGTCTTTGAACGTGCGGCAGTAATTGGCCCACATGCTTTTCAGGATTTTGCGCAGTTTCACGATGAGGCTCCATTAACTTGTTATACAACTTTATTGTCAATGCGCCTATAATATGACCACTGTCTCAAAAATCAATATTTTTGTGATTCACATCACAATTTTCTTAGCGTGTGGCCTGACAGCGTTCATCCCGGACCCGTTGCAAAGAGTGAGGGCAGATTGTCCGGCTATTCCAGGCATTGCAGCGGACATCTGCGGGTACGATAACGTATTTCCATCCACTCAGAGCGAACCATGAAAAGAGTCATTGTAGCCGGCACACTCCTGCTGCTCGCGGGGTGCAGTATTAACCGCCAGGCTGAAGTCAGCAGCCTCGACGCGCCGAACGGCATCGTCCGCCTCGACTACGGCCAGGCAGCGCTGCAAAATGCGTATTCCGATGAGTATGTGAATAACGGCACGGCGGCAAAAGCGTGTCAGAGCATGGGGTATGCCACCGCCTCAGCCTATGGTCAGCCCATTAAAACCTGTACCCTGACAAGCGGTTCTCTGTGCCTGAACGAGAGCGTGACTATCCAGTACAAATGTATGGGTTACGCCGTTAATCCTAAGTCAAATAATCCGTGGTATTAATCGAAGCTGCCAGCGTGTGCTGGCAGTTTATTTCATTATGAACAAAAATAATTCTCATTAATACATTATAAAAATCGCCAATGCGTTTTATTCCCATTCGTATTTTGAATAAATAAAATAATAATTTTACGTTTTGCAAATAATTAAATAACAAATTATAGTGTCGCTCATTGTGGACCAGAAATAATAATCCGGAGCGTCAACATGCTGAAAACTGAAATGATCGACAAGCTCAACGCACAAATGAATCTTGAGCTTTTTTCATCCCTGCTCTACCAGCAGATGAGCGCCTGGTGCAGCTACCACAGCTTCGAAGGTGCGGCCGCGTTTCTGCGTCGTCACGCTCAGGAAGAGATGACCCACATGCAGCGTCTGTTTGATTATCTGACAGATACGGGCAGCCTGCCGCGCATTGACACCGTGGCCTCACCGTTTGCTGAGTATAATTCTCTCGATGAACTGTTCCGCGCCACCTACGAGCACGAGCAGCTGATCACCCAGAAAATTAACGAACTGGTTCATGCTGCGATGACCAGCCAGGATTATCCAACCTTTAATTTCCTGCAGTGGTACGTCGCTGAACAACACGAAGAAGAGAAGCTGTTTAAATCCGTGCTGGATAAATTATCGCTGGTGGGGAAATCCGGTGAAGGTCTTTACTTTATTGATAAAGAACTTTCCACTCTCGATACTCAGAATTAATATCAGCGCGGTGCGGGTTCCCTGCACCGCGTTAATTTACATACACCCCGCACAGCTGGTGCAGCGCCAGTCGTGGGGATTCACGGCCTGGTAAAAATAGCGGTAGCTGGCCGTCTCGAGCGGAATACCCACCTCGAAGAACATATCCGTTAACCAGTCGACATTCTCGATTATCCACTCATCTTCCTGTAAGCCTTGCGCAAAGGTTTCATCTTCAGGATCGATAACCGAATAGATCCCCCAGGTGCCCATATCCTTTTCGCAACGGGACTCGGGAAGATTCAGGGGCTGGTTCTGCCAGCTGATTATCCAGTGGCCATGGCACAACAGGTTACCTCCCCGACTCCACGCCGCGGTAAAAGGATTCTCACCTGCCATAAAACCCTCACTTAATTTGATAATTTATACTTATTGTTTACGTTACGCCGGAACGTCGCGCAGCAACATTGCCCTTATGAAGTAGGCAGAGGCCTATAAAGGATCAGAGGGTCATTATTTCGTAAATCATTCATTACACTACTTGTAACGGTGATTTGACGAATTACGGCTTTTCCCTTACTCTGCGCCGCAGATTTTGTCGCGGTTAAGCATCGTTGTAGAGGAAAGCGTGAAAAACAGAACCCTGGGAAGTATTTTTATCGTCGCCGGAACGACGATTGGCGCAGGAATGCTGGCAATGCCACTGGCGGCCGCGGGCGTGGGATTTGGCATGACCCTGCTGCTGCTAGGAACGCTCTGGGCGCTGATGTGTTACACCGCCCTGCTGCTGCTTGAGGTTTACCAGCACGTGCCCGCTGACACCGGTCTGGGTTCGCTTGCGGCGCGCTATCTGGGACGCTACGGCCAGTGGATAACCGGCTTTAGCATGATGTTCCTGATGTACGCCCTGACCGCCGCTTACATTAGCGGCGCTGGGGAATTGATTGCCTCCAGCGTCAACGACTGGTTTGGCTCTGACATTCCCCCTGCAACGGGCGCCATCTTCTTTGCACTCATCGGCGGCGGCGTGGTCTGCGTGGGAACGTCGCTGGTCGATCTGTTTAACCGCTTTCTGTTCAGCGCCAAAATTCTCTTCCTCATTATCATGCTGGTGCTGCTGGCCCCGCACGTGCACAAGGTCAACCTGCTTACGCTGCCGCTGGAAAAAGGTCTGGCGCTCTCCGCTATCCCGGTCATTTTCACCTCGTTTGGCTTCCACGGCAGCGTGCCGAGCATCGTCAGCTATATGAACGGCGATATCCGCAAGCTGCGCCGCGTTTTTGTTATCGGCAGCGCGATCCCGCTGATCGCCTATATTTTCTGGCAGTTGGTAACGCTGGGCAGCATTGACTCTTCAACCTTTATTGGGCTCATGGCGCAACACGCTGGCCTGAACGGTTTTCTGCTCGCCCTGCGCGAGGTCGTCACCTCCCCGCACGTTGAGCTGGCGGTACACCTGTTTGCCGACCTGGCGCTGGCAACCTCGTTCCTGGGCGTGGCGCTCGGCCTGTTTGATTACCTGGCCGACCTGTTCCAGCGTCGTAATACCGCCGCGGGACGGTTACAGACGGGCGCAATCACCTTCCTGCCGCCGCTGGCGTTCGCGCTGTTTTACCCACGCGGGTTTGTGATGGCGCTGGGGTACGCAGGGGTAGCGCTCTCGATCCTTGCCCTCCTCCTCCCCTCCCTGCTGGCATGGAAAAGCCGTCAGCAGCACTCTCAGCAGGGGTACCGCGTGGCGGGCGGAAAACCGCTGCTGTGCGTTGTGTTTGGCTGCGGGGTGGTGATTATTCTGGTGCAGGTGTTGATTGCAGCAGGGATGCTGCCGGAAGTGGGTTGAATTGTTTATCTCAATGGCAAGTCCATTTTATATGTAATATCGGGGGATAATTCCGTTCACTTATACTCTTCTGCTACCTGTTTTGCCCGCTGCGGTGAACGTGTTAAGGGGGCTATCGCCGCCCCCTTAACAATCCCGGCTCCCGGCAAGAAAATCGCCGCTTCGCGGTGCCCTCATCTTATTCCTTACGGCTTTTCGGGGACGGGCGGATGCAACGTCCCTGTAAAGCCGCCCTCGCCGCGCATCCGTGCGCGTCGCCCCGGCCTCCAGGAAACGATTCGGCGATTTTAGCCGGACTCCCGCTCCCTCCACCTTCTTCATAGTCTGCATGGGGCACGGGGGTTGCATCCCCGCTAAAATCGGCGAACCGGAGACCGGGGGACAAGGGCTGGACGCCATGGATGGCGGCCAGAGGCGAAGCGAGACAGGATGTCGAGTTGAGCCGACCGCAGGCAGACGGTCGTGAGGTGAGCGCAGTGCGAAGCACCGATTTTCCGCGGGGCCGCGGGGATCGATAAGGGGGCCGCGGTAGCCCCCTTATCTCGTTCACAGGTAAAGATCGTATTATTTTCTACTGACTGGAGGTGAACGAAACAAATCCACCTAAGTTAATAAAAAATTGATCAGTGCAAACAGCAGCTCTTAAACTTCTTCCCGCTGCCGCAAGGACACGGATCGTTACGCCCGACTTTCGTACCGTTCACAATCGGCTTCTTCGCTTCCGGCTGCTGCGGGTTGTTTACCCAGTAATTATACAGGCGCAGCGCCGCAGGCTGGATGCTCTCGATGCTGGCGATATATTCCTCTTCGGACAGTTCATCCAGCTTTTCGCTGTTCTCTTCCGTCCCGTGCAGCGCAATCACATCAAGATCGGCCTTCAGGGCTTCCGGCAAGGCAGACCAGTCCGTCAGCGCCACGCCGCGCATGTAGCCATAGCACCACTCTTCCACCACGGTATAGCTCTCGCCGTTCACGTCGTTATAGCCAAACATCGGTTCAAACTGATCCGGGTATTCGCTCAGGCGCTCGGCAATATCGTTCATGTGCTTAAAGCAGAGATCGATAAAACGGTTCATCTCACGATCGTTTTTCCAGCGCGGAATGTACTTTTCGCCACCCCACACCGCCACCAGCCAGGCATCTGGCTCAACGACAACAGGACCGGAAAGCACTGCGGTAAGCATGCCGTCCAGTTCGGACACGTCAATCACGGACGCGTCATCATGACCGTAAGACATTAACGTCTCTTCAAGCCACGCCATTTCGCTTTCATTCAATGGGCCTTCAGTCATCGCTGATACTCCTGCAAAAAAGGAAACGATCCTAACACATATCTCACCCCTCTCCGGGCTGAAGTTTAGGTCTTTATTGCTGCAAAAACGTGCAAACCGTGACCTTTGCACAACTTATGGGCTTTATTGTTAACGATATGTGATCTCCGCTGTAATTTCTTCTCCTCCCCTAAGGCGGCATAACGCGGCGCTCTATACTCAAACATGTCACATGCCCGTCAATGGGTTAGCCATTCTGGCAACGTTTTTGCTTAACGTTCTTCGCGCGTCTCTGCGCAGGGAAATCTCGCCGTAATATGCAGGATGCCGTCTGTATCTTGTTCGTTTAGTGCATTTTGTTCTTGCTCGTGTTTCGGATTGGCTGCGCCGTCGGGCGTTCGGGTTTACGCCGTGGTGCAAAAACCTCTTTGCTAAGGAACATAATAATGTCGCTGAAATTTATCAGAACTCCTCTTTCTCTTGTGTTGGCCGGTTGCCTGGTGACGGCGTTTTCCGCCCGGGCAGATATTGTGATTGGCGTGGCCGGGCCGTTCACGGGTCCGAATGCCACCTATGGCGATCAGTACTGGCACGGCGCAACGCAGGCCGCTGAAGACATTAATGCCGCAGGCGGCATTAACGGCGAGAAGATCAAACTGGTTCAGGGGGATGATGCCTGCGAGCCCAAGCAGGCCGTGGCCGTCGCTAACCGTTTAGTTGACCAGGATAAAGTCAACGCCGTGGTCGGCCATTTCTGCTCCTCTTCCACCATGCCCGCCTCCGAGGTGTATAGCGATGCGGGCATTATTACGATTACCCCCGGCTCCACTAACCCGCTGATTACCGAACGCGGTATGAGCGACATGTTCCGCATGTGCGGCCGCGACGACCAGCAGGGCCAAGTTGCCAGCGACTTCATCATCGACAAGCTGAAAGCCAAGCGCGTGGTGATTATTCACGACAAAGACACCTATGGTCAGGGTCTGGCTGACGCCACCAAAGCGGCGCTGGCGAAACGCGGGGTTCAGGATGTGATGTACGAAGGGTTATCCCGCGGTGAAAAAGACTTTAACGCGCTGGTCACCAAGATCGGCGCGCAAAAACCGGACGTCGTATTCTTCGGTGGCTGTCACCCGGAAGCCGGTCCGCTGGTTCGCCAGATGCGTGAACAGGGCGTGCAGGCCAAATTCTTCTCCGGCGACTGTATCGTCAACGAGGAGATGGTGACCGCGGCGGGCGGCCCGCAGTACACCAACGGCATTTACATGACCTTCGGTAAAGACCCGCGCCTGATCCCGGACGGCAAAGCGGTTATAGAGAAATTCCGCGCCGGTAAATTCGAGCCGGAAGGTTACACCCTTTACTCCTATGCCTCCGTACAGGCCATTGCCGCGGCCTTCAAGGCCACCGGCGGCAAGGACTCTGCCAAAGCCAGCGAGTGGCTAAAGGCCAATTCCGTCGACACGGTGATGGGCAAAAAAGCCTGGGACAGCAAAGGCGACCTGAAGGTCTCTGACTACGTGGTTTACCAGTGGGACGACAAAGGAAAATATAAGGAAGTGCAGTAACGGGACGGAGTCACGCTCAACGTCGGCGGGCCTGCCCGTCGGCGCGTAATAAACATCAGGCTGCGCGTCTCGCGCGGCCCATAAAACGAGCGCGCTAAGATGAGTACATTCTTCCTGCAACAGTTAATCAATGGCTTAACGCTGGGTTCCGTCTACGGCCTGATCGCCATCGGCTATACCATGGTGTACGGCATTATCGGCATGATTAATTTCGCCCACGGCGAAGTGTATATGATTTCCGCCTATCTCTGCGCCATTGGCCTGGCGCTGCTCTCGTTCTTCGGACTGCAGTCCTTCCCGCTGCTGATCCTCGGGACGCTGGTGTTCACGATTGTGGTCACCGGGGTGTACGGCTGGACCATCGAGCGTATCGCCTACAAGCCGCTGCGTAACTCCACGCGCCTGGCGCCGCTGATCTCCGCCATCGGGATGTCGCTTATCCTGCAAAACTACGCGCAGCTGAGCCAGGGCCCGCGCCAGCAAGGGGTGCCGACCATGCTGGACGGCGTGATTCGCCTGCATCTGGGCGACGGGTTCGTGCAGATAACCTACACCAAAGTGTTTATTCTGGTGGCCTCGTTTGCCGGCATGCTGGTGCTCACCTGGATAATCAATCGTACCCGGCTGGGGCGAATGTGCCGCGCGGTCCAGCAGGATTGTAAGATGGCCTCCATTCTGGGGATTAACACCGACCGGATTATTTCGCTTGTCTTTGTTATCGGCGCGGCGATGGCGGGCCTGGCGGGGGTGCTGATCACCATGAACTACGGCACCTTTGATTTCTACGTCGGGTTCGTGATCGGTATAAAAGCCTTTACGGCGGCGGTACTCGGCGGCATCGGCTCCCTCCCTGGCGCCATGCTCGGTGGCCTTATCCTGGGCGTGGCGGAAGCCCAGTTTTCGGGCATGGTGAACTCGGACTATAAAGACGTCTTCTCGTTCAGCCTGCTGGTCATGATCCTTATTTTCCGTCCCCAGGGACTGCTCGGGCGCCCGGTTGTGGCCAAGGTGTGAAGGAGAGAATGATGACATCACACGGCTTTTCACTTAAACGCTGCATGCTGGACGCGATTTTTTCCGGGCTGGTTGCGCTGATAATCTTCGGCCCCATTGCGGGCGTGGTGCTGGACGGGTACAGCTTTACCTTCGCCGGGCAGCGCCTGGCCTGGATGGTTGGCACCGTAATGCTCGGACGTTTTCTGTTGAGCGCCTTTTTAGGTACCGCCGCGCGCGCCCGTTTCCAGGCACGCTTCGAAGCCGATAGCGCAGGCGTATATGTCCGGCCACCGGAATACAAAAGCCGCATGCGCTGGATTATTCCTCTGGTGATTGCTCTTGCGATTTGCTTTCCGTTTGTTGCCACTAAATATGTGCTGACCGTCGCCATTCTCGGGCTGATCTACGTGCTTCTCGGTCTGGGGCTTAACATCGTCGTGGGTCTGGCCGGTCTGCTGGATCTGGGATATGTCGCGTTCTACGCGATTGGGGCGTACGGTCTGGCGCTGGGGTACCAGTATCTCGGCTTAGGCTTCTGGAGCATGCTGCCGCTGGCGGCGATCATGGCCGCCGCCGCAGGCGCCCTGCTCGGTTTCCCGGTACTACGCATGCACGGTGACTATCTGGCCATCGTCACCCTCGGGTTCGGGGAGATTATTCGCCTGATACTGAACAACTGGCTGACCTTCACCGGCGGACCCAACGGCGTGTCGGCCCCTCCCCCCACTTTTTTCGGCCTGGAATTTGGACGACGCGCGAAAGAAGGCGGCGTGCCCTTCCACGAATTTTTCCACCTGACCTACAACCCGAACATGAAGTTTATTTTTATCTACGCGGTGCTGTTCCTGGTGGTGATGCTGGTGCTCTACATTAAGCACCGCCTGACGCGAATGCCGATTGGTCGGGCGTGGGAAGCGCTGCGTGAAGACGAAATTGCCTGCCGCTCAATGGGGCTGAATCATGTTCTGGTTAAGCTTTCCGCCTTTACGCTGGGCGCGTCGACCGCGGGCATTGCCGGGGTGTTCTTCGCCACCTATCAGGGGTTCGTGAATCCTACCTCGTTTACCTTCTTTGAATCGGCACTGATCCTCGCCATTGTGGTGCTGGGCGGTATGGGCTCTACGCTTGGCGTGGTGCTGGCCGCCTTTGTGCTCACGGTAACGCCGGAACTGCTGCGCAGTTTTGCCGAATACCGCGTCCTGCTGTTTGGCATGCTGATGGTGGTGATGATGATCTGGCGTCCACGCGGTTTGATCCGCATCAACCGCAGCGGGTTTGCCGTGCGTAAGGGCGTCGCACCATGAACGGAACGATACTACGCGTTGAACATCTGATGATGCACTTCGGCGGGATTAAAGCGCTAAACGACGTCAACCTGAACGTGCAGCGTGGCTCCATTACCGCCCTGATTGGGCCAAACGGAGCGGGAAAAACCACCGTGTTTAACTGCCTGACGGGCTTCTACAGAGCCTCCGGCGGCAACATTTTATTTAATACCCGCCATAAAACGACCAACGTCATTCAGGTACTCGGGCAAAAATTCCAGCCCGGCGACTGGATTAACCCCGCGCAGTTCGGGCAGCGTCTGTTCTACAAAATGTTCGGCGGCACGCATCTGGTTAACCGAGCCGGGCTGGCGCGCACGTTTCAAAATATCCGTCTTTTTCGTGAGATGTCGGTCGTTGAAAACCTGCTGGTCGCGCAGCATATGCGCGTTAACCGCAATCTGCTTGCCGGGATCCTGAATACGCCGTCCTACCGGCGGGCAGAAAGCGACGCCCTGGACAGAGCCTTTTACTGGCTTGAAGTGGTGGATCTGGTGGAGTGCGCCAATCGCCTGGCGGGAGAGATGTCGTACGGCCAGCAGCGGCGTCTGGAAATCGCGCGGGCAATGTGCACCGGGCCGGAAATGATCTGTCTGGATGAACCCGCCGCCGGGCTTAACCCGGTTGAAACGCATAAGCTCAGCAGCATTATTCGCTTTCTGCGGGATCATCATGACATCACGGTATTGCTGATTGAGCATGATATGGGGATGGTGATGGAAATTTCGGACGACATTATCGTGCTCGACCACGGCGATGTGATCGCAAGGGGGAAACCCGAGCAGATCCAGCATGATGAAAAGGTCATTGCCGCCTACCTGGGTACGGACGAAAGTGAGGTCTCCCTATGAGCGAACCGCTGCTGGCTTTTCGCGAAGTGGATGTCTTTTACGGCGTCATTCAGGCACTGAAGCAGGTCTCCCTCGAGGTGAATAAGGGGGAAACCGTGGCGCTGATCGGCGCAAACGGCGCGGGAAAATCGACATTGCTGATGTCCATCTTTGGCCAGCCGCGTATCCGCAGCGGGCAGATCCTTTTCGGCGGTGAAGATATCAGCCATAAATCCACCCACTACGTCGCGTCCGGCGGCATTGCGCAGGCGCCTGAAGGCAGACGAATTTTTCCGGATATGACCGTTGAAGAGAATCTGCTGATGGGGACTATCCCCATCGGCAGCCAGTTTGCGGCTGAAGATATGCAAACCATGTTTGACCTTTTCCCTCGCCTGAAAGAGCGTCGCAAGCAGCGCGCGATGACCATGTCCGGTGGCGAACAGCAGATGCTGGCGATCGCCCGGGCGCTGATGAGCCGTCCGAAGCTGCTGCTGCTGGATGAACCGAGCCTCGGTCTGGCGCCGATTGTGGTGAAACAGATCTTCCAGACTCTGCGCGAGCTGGCCCGCAACGGCATGACTATCTTTCTGGTGGAGCAGAATGCGCATCACGCGCTGAAGCTCTCTGACCGCGGGTATGTGATGGTGAACGGACAGATCCGGCTGAGCGGCAGCGGCGAGGAGCTGCTGGGGAATCAGGAGGTGAGGAAGGCGTATTTGGGCGGGGTGTGATTTGATACCTGCCTAATGCGCTTATACAGTGATGGACCATTTCGGCACATACGGAATAGAAGAATTAGAGGATATCTTAGTCGATATCGCCTCTTTATTTAGATTGCTTCCGGCAATTCTTACAGGTTTGCTAGTAAGGAAAGTAGTAAAACGAATCTCATTTATGAGCCTTCAGGGGTAGCGTCGAAGGATTCTTTTGACCCGGAAACGCAAAACCCCTAATCGTTGGATGTCCAACTTTCGGGGTTCACTTCATTTCGGTGGTCACACGATAACGTCGTTAAATAAAACTGTCGTCGTCATTGCTGTAGTCGTCATCTACATCGTCGTTCAGCCAGGCGTCGTTATTATTGCCGAGCGGATCGTTCTGGTTGAGGAAACGGGTGTCAGAGACGTTATTGAAGTCGCCGTATTGATTACCGACAAACGGTTCACCACCGACGGGTATTGTCGGTTCTTCGATGATGTTCACTATCTCTTCCGGCCGCGACTGATGGAACATGCTGGTAAGCATCTCAGCAAGCGCGATGCCACCGGCCACGCCAGCCGCTGTCTTGAGCGCGCCAGCCATAAAACCGCCGCCGCGAGTAGCCGGCACTGGCGCCCGAGAGTAATCCTGCGCCGGCGGCTGTTGCGGCTGGGCATTCCAGCTGTTGTCAGGCTGCGGGTTACTTTTCCCGCCACCAAACAGGCCGCCGAGGAAACTGCCGCCCGTCGAGGGTTTGCTTTTTTGCGCGGCTAATTCGCTTTCCAGCTCCTGAACCCTGGACTGCAGGCGTTTCAACGCCGCTTCCTGAATCAAAATCGATTGCGCCATATAGTAGGGGGCCGCAGGCTGCTGTCTGACGAATTCAGCGATCTGACGCTCCGCATCTGCATCCCGTTGGCTGTTTTGTTGTCCGGCCTGTTTAAGACGCTCGAAAAGGCCGTTGATAAGCTGCTGTTCTTCATATTGCATGACAATAACCTTCCGCTCTCCGGGGTGGATACCAACCAGTTTATCAGCGGCGGCAACCTGTGTCTGACCAGTGAAATGTTTGTTTAAGATTGGTTGCAGGTTATCTGAAAATCGCCCTGCTTTCCGGGCTTGATATTAGAAAGTTAGGCTTACCGTTCTGGTATGGCAGCAAATCCTTGGGCACAGCAGGATCGGGATGATGATGAGATATGATCACTTCGCGCTAAGCCAGAGGCACAAAAAAACCACCTTTCGGTGGTTTCACGACACTGCTTATTGCTTTGATTATTCTTTGTTTCCCATGGTAGCCGGAGTGGGACTTGAACCCACACAGCGCGAACGCCGAGGGATTTTAAAAACTATTAGAGAGTCTTATTAATCATAAGCTTATGATAAATAAGACTCTCTCTGAAGGTAATCGCTGGTAATCACAGGTAATGGCTGGACTTTTGCTGCCACTATTTAGAGGGCCAAATTAAGCTGATCCCTCCCATAGTGCGAAGCGGGAAAAGCATCGGATGGAATGAAATCAGCCGGTAACTTTTCGCGGGGGGCGCGTTTGGTTACCAGCTTCTCAACGCTGTTGAGCGTAGTAAACGTAATACTGCATTCGAAATTCTGGCACTGGTGATAATGCCGAACTGTCATTTCGCTAAGAGGGCGACTGGTGCGCGTACGTGCGACGGCACCACAAACAGGACACTTAAACATAATGGCCTCCCATGGCGGGAGTTGAACTCGCTCATATTATGGCCGCTATGATTCGATTTCTGCAATCCATTCAGGTATTTTTGCTTCCAGCTCCAGACGTGTTTTAAACCCACCATCGTCAATAGTGTGGCTCGCCTTCGCAATTATCCAGTCCTGGCCGTCAATAACATCTTTGAACTCCGTTACCGTTCCGTGCATCTCCGGATAAAGATCCGCGCGCCCGTAAGCCAGGGTTAAAGAGAACTCAGCAGCTCCGCGCTGGAGTTGTTGCCATTTTGCAGCTGCTGCACGTTGTGCGGCCATCTCACTGCTGTACGTCGTACGGAGTACAAAAACGTTACCATCTTCACCGGCAATATAGTCCCCTTCCCGGCTGCTGCTACGCGGCTTTTTGTCTGCGGTTTTCTTCCGCTTTTTAACAGTAACCTTTTTCTTTTTCCCGAATTCCATATCAAGCCAGTACGCCTGCACGCCAGTGTATGCGTCGCGATCTGCAATCCGGAAAGAATGGCGATCTCCGCTGCTGCGCGTGATGGAAAACTCCGGCAACGCTCTGCCGTTTGCGCTAACACCACCACCAGGCAGGATGAAGAGCAGGTAACCATTTTTCACAGTTGCAATAGCGCCCAGCATTTCCGCCATGCGCGTCAGAAACGACATATCGCTTTCCTGCGTCTGATCTGCATGATCGATCTCGGCGGACATCAGTTGCTCTGAGATGAGAGGTTTTAACTTGTACCTGTGAGCTATAGCAGAGACGATGCGCTCTACTGTAACGTCATGCCACGACACCTCCCGCTTAACGTTAAATTCATCGCGGAAATCTGCACTTCTGGCTGTGATCTCGATACGGTCCGGCGGCCCTGAGTGCGCAATTTCATCCACGATGAAAATCCCTTTGTGTACCAGTTTTTCTCCCTGCCAGCCTATCGCTACCGATAATTCAGCGCCACGTGGCGGTAACTCAATATCTCCCTGGCTGTCATCAACAGTGATAGTCAGTTCATCAGCATTAAAGCCCCTGTTATCTGTTAATTCTAACGAGAGTATTTTCTCATCCAGCACGATCAGCGCCTTGCCGCCAAGCATGACGTTAAACGCTGGCACACGTGACAGGTCGCCAGGATAATTTTTGAATTTCTCAGCACCTGCATTCAGCAGGCTTTTTGCACTCTCTATTGCGTCAGTTGTCAGTGCCATCACTTTCTCCTCCCGCAAATATTTCCATGCGCGCGCGATAGGACAAACAGCCTTTTGTTGTCGCCTTTCTGCTACATCCATCGCAACGTGTCTGCCGCCCGGAATTCAGCGAATATCACCATGAACTCACTAAACATGATGGCGGTAGAGTATGACCGACAACTTTTTCCACGGGGCGCGCACCAAAGAAAACACCGACCTCCAGACCGCGATCAATGACATTGATTCAACGGTCATTGGTCTGGTTGCGGTGGCCGATGATGCCGATCCCCTAACCTTTCCACTTGATACGCCAGTCCTGATCACTCGTGTGATTAGCGTGCTGGGTAAGGCGGGCAAAACAGGCTCACTGTATAAATCTCTCAAGGCTATTTCCGACCAGGTCAGCACACGTGTAATTGTTGTTCGTGTCGCCGAAGCAAAGGAAGGAGAAAATGCCAAAACTCAATCCCAGCTCATTATCGGTGGCACACAGGCTGACGGAAGCTATACCGGGATGTTTGCCCTGCTGACCGCAGAGCAGAAAACCGGTTATCGCCCTCGTATCCTCGGCATTCCGATGTACGACACGCAGGAAGTAACCGCACAGCTGCGCGTAATTGCGAAGCAGCTGCGTGCATTCTCTTACAGTTACTGCGATAGCTGCGAGACTATTGCCGAAGCGAAAACCTACCGCGAGCAGTTTGCCGAACGTGAAGGGATGATGATTTGGCCTAACTTCATCGCCTACAACCCGCAGACCGGCGTTAATGAAGAATTCCCAGCTGTTGCCTATGCGCTTGGCCTGCGGGCACTGATTGACAATGAGCAGGGCTGGCACAAGTCACTTTCTAACGTTGCGGTGAAAAACGTCCTGGGTATCTCCAAAGACGTGTTCTGGGCGTTACAGGCGGAGGACTCCGACGCTAACGAGCTGAACGCCAACGAGATTACCACGCTGATCAAACGCGACGGCTTCCGGTTCTGGGGGAACCGCACCACCGACACCGAAGAGTATATTTTCGAGGTGTTTACCCGTACGGCCCAAATTCTGGCGGACAGCATTGCGGAAGCACAGTTCACCACCGTGGACAAACCGCTTACCCCGGCTAACGTCAAAGACGTCGTGAGTGGGATCAATGCCAAACTTCAGGCGCTGGTCACTGCTGGCAAACTGATTGGTGCTGCATGCTGGTTTGATATTGTCGATAACCCAACCACCGGTATTCGCCAGGGTAAGGCTGTTGTTCGCTACAACTACAGCCCCGTACCACCGCTGGAAAACTTGACGCTGATTCAGACGTTTACCGATCAGTATTACGAGCCAGCATTTGCATCGCTGGGAGGTGCATAAATGGCTATTCCTAAGAAACTCCGTCTGTTCACGATGTTTGTCGACGGTGACAACTACATCGGGAAAATTCCCAGCGTCACGCTCCCGAAAATTACCCGTAAAACGGAAGATTACCAGGGTGGCGGGATGCTTGGCTCCGCTGCTGTTGACCTCGGCCTTGATTCAGGCGCGCTGGATGCCTCAATGGTTGTTGGTGGCATGGTCGAGGAGCTGATCCTGAAATGGGGTGGGGATATTGACGAACTACGCACGCGCTTTGTCGGTGAGATCTACAGCGGCGGTACAAGCTCCCTGCTTGAGGTCGAGATGCGCGGACGTATTACCGAAGTCGACCAAGGCGAGGCCAAGCAGGGTGATGACACCAGCCATACTTATGCGCTCAAAAATACGTATTACAAGCTGTCTGTGGATGACAAGCCTTTGCTGGAAATCGACCTGCTGAACTTCATCTACAAGCGCAACGGCAAGAGTCTCTACCCGGATCGCATTGCGTCCGCCCTGGGTCTCGGCCAGTAATCTTTTTTAACCACTACCAATGGCGGCCAGCCTGGCCGCCCGGAGAATGAATAATGTCAGTAACTCTCAGCCAACCCATTAAACGCGGCGACCAGGAAATTAAATCCGTCGCAATCACCGATACAATCAAGCAGGCTGGCTCACTGCGCGGGCTGCGTCTGGTTGATGTTCTCAACTTCGACTATGACGCGGTATCAACTCTGTTGACTCGCGTCACCGCGCCTCAGCTGACAACCGCCGATATTTCCTCAATGGCGACCGGCGACTTTACGGCGCTGTGCGAAGAAATCACGCCTTTTTTGACGAAAGCGGCGCCGTCCGCACCGAGCGAGGCGGCGACGGCGAGCAAGTAAGAGAGGCAGTATTCAGCGATGTCGACGATCTGATCGCCGACATCGCTGTGATATTTCACTGGCCGCCCTCCGAAATGCACAGCATGGAGTTGCGCGAGCTGATGGCCTGGCGCGAACGGGCGGCCATCAGAAGCGGTAACCATGAGAAGGAGGATGACGACGATGGATCTTAGTATTCGCGTTGCGTTCAGTGCAATTGACAAGCTCACCCGCCCGGTCAGCGCCGCCAGTAAAGCCATTGGCGGCCTTTCTGACTCCCTCAAAAAAACACAGTCTTCCATCAGAGACCTGGAAAAAAGCGCAACGTCATTTGATAAGCTGCGCTCGCAAGCCAATGACACTGCGCTGAAGCTGAAAAGCACCCAGCGGGCCTTTGACGGTCTCAACCAGAAACAACGCGAAGGCGGCCAGCTTACTGAAGCCCAGACGGCGCGACTTGAGTCACTTCGCACCAAACTTTCCCGGCTGACTGAAACATACGGCAGGCAAACGACGCAGCTTCGCACAGCTGCACAGGCAGTGCGCCAGCATGGCGTTAACCTCACCACCGGCAGCGGCGCCATCCAGAGTGCCATCAGGCGCACGGAGCAATACAACCAGACACTTGAGCGCGAACGGCGCCAGCTGGCTGCTACTCAGAAAGCCCAGGCCAGATACGATCGGGCAAAAGAGACTGCGGGCAAACTTCGCGGTGCGGGTATGGGGATGATGCTCGGCACCGCCGCTGCGGGTTACGCTGGCGGATCATTCCTGGCGCCTGCAATTGGTTTCGACGAGGAAATGTCACGCGTCCAGGCATTAACCCGCCTTAATAAAGACTCTTCCCAAATGGGGGATCTGCGCGCGCAGGCTAAAAAACTCGGTGCAGAAACTGCATTTACTTCACGAGATGCTGCCAGTGGGCAGGCGTTTCTTGCAATGGCTGGCTTTACTCCAGAAGCTATTCAAGCTGCATTGCCTGGCGTTCTGAATATGGCGCTGGCTGGCGGCATGGACCTTGGTGAAAGTGCCGACATCAGCTCCAACATTCTTTCGCAGTTCCGTCTCGATCCAAAGGAAATGGATCGGGTCAGCGATGTTTTGACCGCAGCATTTACCCGTACTAACACCGATTTAATGAACATCGGTGAGGCGATGAAGTATGCAGGAACGGGGATGGCCGGTCTTGGCGTTGATGTTGAACGCACAACCGCCATGATCGGCGTAATGGCGAACGTTGGCCTGCGCGGCAGTATTGCAGGTACGGGACTGCAAACCACCTTCTCGCGTCTGGCCGCACCAACAGGTAAAGCCCAGGCAGCCCTGAAAGAATTGGGCGTTTCTGTTGCCGATGCCACAGGGAAAATGCGACCGGCCGAAGTGGTCTTGTCTGATATTTATAAATCTATCAAAAAGTACGGCGATACAGACCAGCTGTCATTCTTTAAAGACATAGCGGGCGAGGAAGCAGCAAAGTCATTTCAGGCGCTGGTAAGATCGGCTGGTAGCGGTGAGCTGCAAAAACTCCTTGCCGATTTGCGCGGCTCTCAGGGCGAAGCGCAGAAGGCAGCGAAGGTCATGGCTGACAACCTCAGCGGTGATCTGAAAAACCTGGACAGCGCATGGGAAGGTTTCCGCATTCAGGTTGAGGAGACTGCCGACGGCCCTCTGCGCTCTCTCACTCAGGGGCTTAGCGATATGATCACCGCTGCCAGCACTTGGGTAAAAGAAAACCCCCGCCTGACACAAACAATCATTCTGGTTGTGGGTGGGGCACTTGCACTGGTGGCGGCAATTGGCGCTGCATCACTGGCGATGGGTATTCTTATTGGCCCCCTCACCAAACTACAGCTCGGTTTTTCACTGCTGACCGGTGGTCGCGGGCTACTCGGCACCATTGCAGCTTTTCGCACTCTCGGCACTGCCGCGGGCCCGGCCATGGCGAACGTCAGAGGGTGGTCCGTCTTACTGTCAGGAATCGCCCCTAAACTGGGAAGAATTTCAGCTATTCTCCCCGCGGTTCGCTCTAGTCTGCTTACTGCATTCCTGTCTCCCGGCGCACTTTTGGGATCGCTGACTAAAAACATTGGCATGTTGCTGTTGCGCCTCACTGGCTTACCAGCAATCTGGGGCATGATCACCGGTGCGGTATCTATTCTTGGTGGGGCTTTATCTTTTTTACTCAGTCCAATAGGCCTGATTGGTGCCGCATTTGTCGCTGCGGGATTGCTAATCTGGCGATACTGGGAACCCATTAAGGCGTTTTTCCTCGGTGTGTTTACCGGAGTTATGCAGGCGATCTCTCCTCTCAGGGATACCTTTGCCACCTTTTCCCCCATCTTTGACATGATCAGCGATGGGGTTAAATCCGTCTGGCAGTGGTTTACGAACCTCTTATCGCCAGTGCAGACCAGCAAGGAGACGCTTGATAAATGCACTAGCGCTGGCGAGATCTTCGGTAACGTGCTCGGCGGTGCAATAAATCTCGTCCTGACCCCAGCCAAGATGCTTCTTGATACCCTTGGCTGGATACTTGAAAAACTTGGTGTATTACCCGATGAAGCAGAGAGGGCGCGCAAGAAAATTGAGGATGCGCAACGCTCCGCCCTCCTTCAGGATAAGGTGGCTTTCCTTGCCGGTGATATGGCTAAAGTTGCCCCCAAAAAAGCAGAGTCGCCAGTTACTACTGGCGCACCACCCGCGGCCTCGCCACTGTCAGGAAATACCGGTACGCAACGACGTCTGCAAAGCATCGCAGACAATACAAAAGCAACCGCTGACAACACCAAGAAAGTCGGTCCTGGCGACATTATTTTCAAAAACCTGCCGCGTGCTCTGGCTTTGCGTGGCGCATATCAGGAAGCGCGCGTCACACCGCAATCAGTACCGCGAGTGGCAACGCCCGCAGCTGGCGGAATTATTTCAGCGACAGCAGCCACACAGGCCCCGGTATCAGCTCCCGTTACCGCTCCAACCAGCGGCGCCCCAATTTTTAACATTACCTTTAACGATGTTGGTAAGCGCACGGATCAGGAGCTGGAAAGAATGATGCGCAATGTGGTGCGTGATGCGATGGCCAGCACCGGCAGAATTAACCGTGGTTCTTTCCGCGACAGAGATTAGGTGACAATTATGATGATGGTTTTTGGAATGTTCGTTTTTATGCTTCGCACCACCCCTTACCAGCAACTCCAGCACTCGCAGGAGTGGAGGCACGTAAAAAACGAGCGGGTTAACCAGTCAGCTGGCTGGCAGTACATTGGCGCCGGTGATGACAATATAACGCTGTCAGGCGTCCTTTACCCGGAAATCACCGGTGGAAATCTCTCGCTGTCAGCCCTTGAAACTATCGGCTACGCAGGGCGCCCATGGCCCCTTATTGAGGGTACGGGGCGTATTTATGGTATGTACGTTTTAACACGTCTGGAGCGGGGCAAGTCCGAGTTCGACCGATTTGGGAATCCAAAAAAAATCGAATTTACCCTCAGCCTGAGCCGTGTCGATGCGGATTACAGGGAGAAGCTGCAAAGCTCGACCGTCAGCGATGCCCTGGCCGGGTTAAAGACAAGTGCAAATAATGCGATAAACCAGGTGAAAGACTCGCTCAACGGTCTGTTTTAGTGATGCCTTAAGCCCCTTCATGTTCCCTTCTTGCTGAAGGGAACTTTTTATAAAGCGTCGACATTCCGACATCAAAAATAATAGCCACCCGCTGTCGTTTCTCCCCTGCGGCTATCAGTCTTCCCGCCTGTTCCCATTGCTGCTTTGTCAGTTTTGGTCGCCTCCCGCCTATCCTTCCTTCTGCACGAGCTGCAACCAAACCGGCGCGGGTGCGCTCAACGATTAACTCTCTCTCCATTTCTGCCAGCGCCCCCATGACGTGAAAGAAAAAGCGCCCCATAGGTGTTGAGGTATCAATGCTGTCTGTCAGGCTGCGGAAGTTAACACCGCGATTGCGTAGCTCTTCGATCATGGTCACCAGGTGGCGCATGCTCCGCCCGAGACGATCAAGCTTCCAGACAACCAGCGTATCACCCTCCGATAAGGTTCGTAATAAACGCTTAAGCCCCGGCCTCTCCGCTTTTGTTCCGCTTATTTTCTCTTCAAATATTTGTTCACATCCTGCGCTTTCCAGTGCGTTTCTTTGCAGCGCGGTGTTCTGGTCATTTGTTGACACCCTTACATACCCGATCAGCATAAAAATCCCCTTTATTTAGATGCCATAGTTCCTCGCATTGTATCGAGCATCGTCATTTCTGGCTGTACTGCAGGTTAGGTACCGCACCGTCAGAAGTAACTATGTCTTCCGGAAAACGTTGGTTTAGGGGAAGGCTCTGCTTTGCCAGTTGGCGTACCTGTTCCGTGGTCATCTGCGACACCACCCACCGGGTGGCTAAAGTGCAATGGTGCTGCGTTCACTGCCGAACAATATCCAAAGCTGGCGCTCGCCTATCCCGCACTCAAATTGCCAGACCTGCGTGGTGAATTCATCCGAGGCTGGGATGACGGACGAGGTGTGGATTCCGGGCGTAGCCTGCTGTCGGCTCAGTCGGACGCGATTAGAAACATCACTGGTAAGTTCGGTAATGCCCAGCTGTTTCCAAGCATTTATCGCGATGGGGCGTTCGGAGGGGTTCTGGATAATATTTCTCAAACAAATGGTTTAACAATGTCACCTCCCGGTCAGGGAAATGGGGTGGTCAACTTTAGCTTTGATGCCTCTAAAGTAGTCCCTGTCGCCTCTGAAAACCGTCCACGCAGCATTGCATTTAATTACATTGTGAGGGCCGCATAATGGCAAAAGCAGAGTTAGACAAAAACCTTATCGCTATAGTGGCTGGTGATATCACCGTATTTAATTACGATGGTGAGACCCGTGAATATCTCTCTTCATCCGTTGAGTTCTTGCCAGTTGGTGTGGGTATTCCCGCCAATTCGTGCCTCGATGCCCCCGGCACAATTAATGAAGGCTTTACAGTTTGCAGAGCAGAGAATGGCAAAGCCTGGGAGGTTATTGTCGACCATCGCGGCGAGACGTTATACAGCACAGTTACAGGTGAAAAGGTTGTTATCACCAAGCCTGGTGATTATCCAGAGGATACCACCACGCAGACTCCTGCCACACCATACGATAAGTGGAACGGGCGCGAGTGGGAGACCGACACAAAGGCACAGCATGCTGCGGATGTGGCCGAGGCCGAACGGCAGAAAAACGCGTTGCTGGCGGAAGCAACGGCGATAATCACCCCACTGGCAGATGCTCAGACCGGAGGCTATATCGACGATGATGACGTGCCACGCTTGGCTGAATGGCAGCGGTACCGCTATAAACTAACTAAAGTCGATACCAGCACCGCGCCTGCCATTACCCTCCCACCAAAGCCGGACGTGTAGGCCATTTGATGTCTGGTGCGCTGGATGTATCTACCGCCTCAAGTGCATCAAGATAGTCCAGCCACAGATTGTACTGCGCCAGTTCGTCTATTTTCAGGCGGCCAATAGCTGCTTTGCCGGGCCACTGTTTACTATTGATGTAATCATTGGCCTTATCGATTCTGGAGTGTTTATCAGCTTCAGCACTGGCTACATCAGCTAAATGTTGGGTGTTAGCATCAGTGACCCACTTGCTGCCATCCCACATATCGTATGGGGTGACGGGTGCAAGGATGGTGGTCTTTTCTGGGTAATCACCGGGCAAAGAAATGATGTAGGACTCGCCGGTTTCAGTGCTGTAGACCATTTCACCCCGGTGATCCGTGACATATTCCCAAGCGGTAAAATCTGCTGTACGGCAGATGGTAAAACCGTTTTTTTCCTCTCCTGGCGCGTCAGTACAGGACAAAGCTGGAATACCGACCCCCACAGCCAGATACTCCACTGATGAAGAGAGATATTCGCGCGTATCACCGTCATAGTTAAACACAGTAATATCACCGGCTACCGTGGCAATCATGTCCTGGTTTAGTTCTGCTGTAGCCATTATGCAGCCCTCACGATGTAGTTAAATGCAATGTTGCGCGGACGTGTCTCAGTACCGCCGGTATTTCCGATACGCCCCTTGGTATGTAATGTTGGGGAGGCAATTAACGTGCCTGGTGCAGCAGCATCTATTCCTCTGCCTTGGACATATGATGATTTAACAATTACGCCGATATCCCATTCCTCTGCTGCGTCGTAGCCTTCATTCGCAACAATAATATGACGGTGTTTTTCCAGCATTCCCGTCTGTGAACTCAGTAGCGAGCGCCCGGAGTCAACCCCACGCCCGTCATCCCAGCCACGGATAAACTCCCCGCGTAAATCAGGCAGTCTGAGCGCCGGATAGGCCTGAGCCAGCTTAGGATACTGGGAGGCCGTGAACGCCGAACCGTTGCACTTAAGCCACCCCGTTGGTGGCGTTGCTGATGGCCACGGAACAGGTACGCCAACCGGTAACGCAGAGCCTTCCCCTAAACCAAGGTTTTGGAGAAACTTCGCCACGTCAGGAATATCCCCGCCGTTTTGGCTTTTCTGCATCGCCCCGGTAATTCGAGCATCATCCCCCGAGGCTACCGTTCCGGCCGTTGTTCCAACATTTCGCGTCGAGCTGTCACCCAGCTCTAAATTCTGCCGTGCTAATGCGGTATTGGGTAAGTCCGACAGGTTGCGATCTTTTGCCAGCCGTGCGCTCCCGTTATCCATCGCAATTTTAACGGCCTTCGATGTTGCCGCCTGCGATTCGCTGTCACTGGTCACACTGCTGCTGAGCTGCACAAGCCCTTTCTCTGTCGTTGACGCATCCGGGTGATTACGTGACTGCTCATGCGCGCGCAGCTGGCTGTGAACATACTGGCGTGTTGCCAGTACAACAGCCGGATCAATCTTCAACGTAACGGCTTCGGTGCTGCTGACAATCAGGATCACGCGAATAACCTGAACGCGCCCGCTCCCCTCCTGCAACTGAGGCTTATAGGTTTCAGCGCAATTGGCAATCGCCACCATATCGCCATCTTTATCGAAAAGGCCGATCTCACGAATCCACCACCCGCCGACGTCTTCCGGTATGACCTGTTCCGCAATGATCTGGCTGGCGTTCGCCGGGTCCACCGTCAGCATATTCAGAGGGGCGCGGCGTAACTCATGTACGAGGGCAGTCTGTGCCGGATTCGGTGTAGGCAGTACACCATTGCCATCACCAACGGCCAGTTGGGTAATCTCAACTTTCGTACCCAACGCCGTGGCTTTTGCCAGTTTTGCCGCCCCGATATTGGTCAACAGGGCAAGATATTTAGTCGCCACTTGCGATCTCCACGGTATCAATTAAATGGATTGCTGCGCCGGTGTAGTCATTGCCACCCACAGCGATGGTTTCAGGAAAATAGGGATATACCGTCAACGTATCTCCCACGTAACACCCCGCCCCTATTTCGATATAACCCTGAGACTGAAGCGAAAGTGAAAGGCCGGTGAGGTGACGGCTTCTGGGTTTTGCATCGTCGATCAGGCGCTCAAGCTCCCGATAAGTTTCCTCGGTGATCCCCTCATCCTGAATGCCGATTTCAAGCCGGAAAGTGCCTGGCTCCTCGCCGTTCTGCCACCACTCAATCACCCTCAGCAAATAGCCGAAAGGTTCAACAACGCGCCTCAGCGCTGAAATCGTGCCTTTGTGACGATGGACAAGCCAGGAGGCTTTGATTACCTGCCTCTTAGTCTGTTCAGACCAGCGCTTATCCCAGCGATCAACAGACAACGCCCAGGCAAGATAGGGTAAAAACTCCACGGGGCATTCATCCGGATTCCAGAGCTTTCGAAGGTCGACAGGAATACCGCTGATCCGCGCCGTCGGTTTCTCCGCATTCCGCATGAAGGTGCTGGCTGAAGGCGGCAGGAGGCTGTTATTCATCCGTTCCCCCTACGTTGATGGTGTGCGAAATACATCGTGCCGCCTGGGTATCATCGATCACGATATCTTCCGGAGGGTTCAGCAAGACTACACGCTGCACCCCCTGCACATGCAGAGCGGCCATAATGGCCGAACGCGCAACATCGCGACCGATTTTCCCCTGCTCTGCCAGCCATGCCCGCAGTGCATCATCTGCCGCACTCAGGATCGGCTCAGATTCCGGCCCCGGATAGAGATAAAGCAGAGCGTCAATTTCATAATTCACAATCTCCGCTGACTGGACGGTTAGCCGGTCAGCGACAGGCCGCTTATCATCCGCTGAGAGCGTATCGTTTACTGTTGCGATCAGCTCGTCGCTCGCCGTGCCATCCCCTTCGGTAGACAGAATGGACACGACGACAACAGCGGGTGATGGGCTGGTTGCCCTGGCATCTGCAACTTTTCCGCTGGCACTCTTCGCAAAATATTCGTATGCACCGGTAGGGCCAGCAACGCTCAACCCTTCAAAAGCGGATTGCGCGCGCAGACGCAGTGCGGTATCGCTTTCCATCTCTGCATCGGTGGTTTCGGTAGCCGGAATACGAACCAGGCGCTCGGTGTTCAGGTTACCCGCAAGGTTATCAAGATCGGTGGAGACGGAATGACTCAACATGCAGGCCGCAGCCCCCTCATTGATTCGCTGGCGCAGTATTAATTCCCGGTAGGCAATCACCTGCGCCAGTATGGTCAGGGGTTCAGACTCAAGTTTTAACGCAGCGGCAACAGAAGCCTGTTGTTCATCAGGGAAAGCCGCGATCATGACGGCTTTGACATCCGCCAGAATCACTTCAAAATCCAGCGCCTCAATAATCTGCGGCGGCGGTAGCTGCGCCAAATCAACTGTTGCCATTGCTGCTTTTCCTGAGTGTTAAGGTTGTCGTCTGCTGTTCCATAGATTCCGTCAGAGCCCCTGACAATCCCGCCTCCACTGCTCCGGACTGCGAATAACGCACATCCACGATGCTCAGCGTGATCCGCGGTTCCCATGTCGCCAGCGCAATAACCACCGCGCTCATCAGCTGCATGCGTGTAACGTCGTTTTGCGGACCATCAATCAGATCAGGAACGAGAGAGCCGTAGTCACGGCGCATGACCCGCGAGCCGATCGGGGTGTTAAGAATGTCACTGGCTGACTGCCACACGTGGGCGGAGTCCGTCAGCGTTCCCGTGCTATCAGGATTCATCCCGGTATAACGCACCGTCATCGCGTGCCCTCCGTCCAGCTTCCGCCACGCTGCACTCCACCATGTCCATGATCATCAACCTGCACACCGTTTGAGATGAATGCACCGCCAGTGTGCGTAAAGTCCCCCTGCATTTCGCCGCCTTCCGTAACGGTGAAATTCTTGGTTTTCAGCATCTCGGTACACTCGACCAGTGGCGTTTTCAGCAAGACCTTAACCGACGCCTCAATCGTTGCTGATTTGATGCCGCTGACCTGCAAAGCCCCTGCTTCTGCGTCATAGCGAAACTTCGCTCCATCCGGCGCGGTCACGATCATTTCTTTTGCCGATATACCTGGCGCCGGATTGTCGTTGCTGTAAAGACTTCCCCCGATGATCGCGGCGGTAGTGTTACCCCCAAGGCACAGGAACCATACCTGCTCGCCAACAGACGGCGGCACCCAGAAGCTGAAAGCGCCTGCACGCTGTGCATTCCAGCGCAGCCAGGTGGAATCCAGCTCTCCGCTTTTTACCCTTACCCGCCACTTTTCCTCGTCAATCTCCGTCACCGTACCGGTGCGAACGATGTTTTCCAGCAGGCGAATGACTTCAGCCAGATCCATCAGCTCACCCCCAGAGAATCAATGACCTGCCGGGCAATAGCCATGCGGTCCGCCTTGCTCAGGCCGAGCAACTCACGGCGCGGATAGCTTGCCATCGCGCCACTGTCGTTTACCCGGTCCCGCAGTCCGTACTGGTGAACGCGGGCAATACGGGCAACTGCACCAGAAAAACCAACTACAGCCCCCTCAGAAGTGGCGCTTGCTTTCAGAAAACGAGCTGTGCGCAGTCGACGAAACATAGGATCGCTTTTCGTGGTATCGCGGCGCGTCTCGCTGGCGTTGAGTTCAAGGTAACGCTCAATATCCGCACGATAGAACGAACGCACGGCACCTTTCCCTTCATCAAATCCGGTCAGCATACGCCCGCGACTTCCACGGGTTGCCCGCCAGTTGCGCAGATGGCGCTCTTCCCCTTTCCAGATAAAGCCGATCTCAGCGCGTGACTTCAGTACGCGACGGCGGCGCTTCGGGTATTTCGTACCATCCGGAGCAGTCTGCTTACCGATGCGCTGGCTCTGACTTCGACGTAGGGCAGTCGCTATTCCGCGCGCTGTACGCAACCGGCGTGCTGGCGCCATTGCGGACAGGATGTCTGCAAAAACCTGATCGAGTTGATGAAACAGCGCGGCATCATCGGTCATGCCAGCTCTCCTCCGCCAAATACCACTTCCCACTCTCCGCCATTGATGCGCGGGCGGTCTTCGCTCAGGTGCTTCGCGACGGGCTTCCCGTCAACGGTTTCCACCATGACGCGCTCCCAGACCGGCACCTTGAACAGAAGATCGGCCAGGTCGTCGCTGATAATGTCAGCGTCAAACTCCACCTTGCGGTTATTGTCAGGATTCAGCAGTAAATCAGGCTGATATTGCCAGGCCCAGGCCATGATCGGCAGCATCAGATCATCAACCGCCCCGGGGAATTCCACGGCGAGAATATTGATGGTGTAGAGGTACATGAAAGACGGTTCGCCGGTCGCTTCAATGCCGATATTGCCTTTTTCCACCCAGACGGTAATTTGCTCCGGGTTGGCCTTACACCAGGTGTTACCGGCTATCAGGGCTTCACGCATCAACTCTGCTTTTTTCACTTTATCCCCCTGGCGATTCGCCGCAGTTCCAGCTCTCTGATACCCGCCTTATCGGCGTTGCATGTGTCCAGCGCATCCAGCAGCGCATCGGACCACGGAGCGAGGCTCCCGTATGTCATTGGTTTTGGCGGTGCTGGCGTTTCAGTTTTTGCCGTCAGGCTTTCCGGTAAAGGTTCCTGAATAATCACCGGCGCTGACTTCGGCGGCTCGCTGGTACAGGCTGTCAGCCACACGGTCAGGTACAGGCACAGCGGCACATTTATCACCGGCCAGCTCAGTTTTGATATTTTCACGGCGCTTTTCCCCTGTATCGCTACGCTTCTGAGCCAGTGTTTTCAGACCAGCGGCCACTTCGTTCACGTCGTTACGTAACGCCCTGATCTCGGCCAGCACATCACCGGTTTGCTTAAGCTTCTGGTTGGCTTCTCCAAGGGCCGTCTCTGCGGCCTCTCGCTTACTGCTCTCCAGCGTCAGCCTGACGCCTGCGATGACCAGCAGAAGGGAAATAAAAACGGTAAATACACCCAGCGCTTTCATTTCGCCCCCTTCAGCTCAGGCTCTGAGAGGCACCAGTCCCGAAACTCTTCCCGGCGCTTTACCAGCCCCGGCAGACGATTTCCGCCGGAGTTGACAAAGTCTGTGAGTCGCTCGCAAACGCCCTGCCAGTTGCCATCCTGCGCATTGCGCCAGATTGTTGTTCTGACCTTCTGGCCCTTTTTGTTGGTGTACCAGCCAAGACCACCACAACCGACGTTAAATGCGCCGTCAGTCAGCGCTTCGAAAACCCGTTGTGGTGCAGCTGTGCCATTAAACTCGCGGTTTACGCATTTCTCAGCACGAAACAGGTCATTCACCCATCGCTCGGCGATCTCGCGCTCGGCGTATTCGCGGTTCTGCACGTTGCTGGTCGACCCCATGCCAACGGTCAGCACACCCGCCGGGCAGTAATACGGCGTCTTTCGGCAATCCTCGTATTTCGCCATCTTCAGCTGCGCTTCAGGACTTGTGCGCAGCGTCTGCGGCCAGAGTGCCGCTGCGAGAGAAACAATCGCCGCAACAGAACAGGCAATAATTCCTCTTTTCATCGCGGTGACTCCCTGATAGTCCGGATTAACTCCTTCACGTCCTGCCGGTTCTCGGTATCGTCCCGAATCGCATCGATCAATTCATTCAGCAGAATATTATTGGTTTCATGGATGCGGGACATCCGGCGGCGATGAAGCTCACCCAGCACGGCAACCACGATCCCGGTGAGCGCAGCAATGAAAGCCAGCCAGTCCTTCTGCGTCATCATGCCGACGCCCGTCAGCAGCATCGACCAGAGGTACACCGTCCAGTTCCAGAGGCGGTTTATCAGCTCCATAATTGAACGGTCTCCTTTGTCGCAGAGGTGTCGACGTCAGGCAGTTCAACTTCCTGCCCTGCATCAAGGAAGATCTGACCGGCCAGCGCATGATTCGCAGCCAGTACGATCTCGGTCACGCCCTGGGTGATGCCGTAGTGACGCTGACACAACAAATCCACTGTATCGCCCTGCAATGCCTTCACTTTCATCAGAACGCCTCCGCAGAGTTACGGACCACGCCCTGAATATCCGAGATAGCCCAGCGCGCATCACGCCAGTGATCATTCGCCTGGGTTGCGAGCGCGGCGGCGCGCTTTTCGCCCGCGTCGCCCGTGGTGTCAACATCGCGGAAAGTCTCGATCAGCAGGGCCCGCGAGATGCTGTAAACTGCGCGGCGCCAGCGATATACCTTTACGCTCTCGTCGTTAATCACCATGGCCGGTACAGCGGCTAAACTGGCATATCCGGCCCCGATCTGTTCAGCCTGCCATTGCTTCAGCTGGTCAGCTGTGTGGGCTACGGCTTCGATGACCACCTGCTTTAAACGCGAAGTGGTAACCGCACCGGTGATCCGCATCTCCTTACGGACGTTGCTCAGCACTATCTCGGGCCAGAACTCCCCGGCGGTGACTTTCTCTCCGCCGTCATCCACGTCCGGCACATCCTCCGCAGAGGGGGTAACTGTGCGAGGGGCCACAAGGCTCATCGTGTAGTCTCCAGAAAAGGTTGGCGGTGAGCGGACGGAGAAAAGCTAACGCGATGCGTTGCAGATCTCCGCCCGCGCCGCCAGCGCACGGGGCGCAAGTCGGTTATTTTTTATCGGCGGTGGGCTTTTTCGTCGTTGTTTTGCGGGCCGCCGTTTTACGTGTTGTGCTGCCAGGGTTGTTTTTGGCGGCTGGCTTTCTGGCATCTGGCACCGTCACTTCCGGCGTTGCTGCAGCATGATTATTGCCCTCTTCGCCCCCGCTCTGGTCTGCACCCTCACTGCCTGATGCATTCTCCGCAGAGGCTTTTTTTACCTGCCTGGCAAGCTTATCGATCAGCTTTTTCACCCCGGCGCCGGAGTCGAGATTCAGCGCGCGGCGCAACAGTTCCAGCGCAGTCGCCTGTTCATCAGCAGTGCCGTTGCACAATGCAAAAGCGCGGGCTTTATACAGCTTGGCCCGGACGACGTCTGGCATATCGCTGTTTTCAGTGATCTCCTGGACCTCATCGAGCACCGCCTGATATGGCTTAACATCAGTGCTGTCATCCGCCTTGACCTGCACCAGAATGGGATCGCAAATCTCATCGACCAGCGCTGTCGCTGCCGTGCGGTTAAACCGGTCTGGCATTGCCAGATTGTGCGCGATGACATACCGCCCGATGCGCACGGCCAGCGGATAATCCCGAATATCAATCGCCCAAATCATCAGGCGCGTGATCACTTCATCCTGTCGCCCGCTGTCTCCCTCCAGCGTTCCTTCAATCTACCCCTCATAATTGGGTAGCAGCTGGCGTTTAAGCGCGGCTTTCGCCTGTTCGCCCTGAATTTTCTTCAGCGCACTCATATCCATACGCATGCGGTGCAGAATTTGCTCGTGCGCAGTACGCGCCGTTTCTGACAGATCATCTGCCTTGCCATGGCGCTCAGCCATGACGCGTTGAAAATGTCGTTGTGCCGGTGTCAGCATTGTTTCTTCCCCGATGAACGGCGGGCCTAAGCCCGCCAGTGTGCGGTTATGCGCCGCCTTCCGGCGCCTCGGCAAAAGTAATGCCGTCAATGAATGCGACGTTGCCGTAGTCCTCGATCACAAAGTCATCATTCGATGACTGATAGGTCGCAATACGGTTGTATTCCGGCTCTTCCTTGATCGTCCTACGCATTCCACCGCGCTGGTAGTACACGGACAGGTTTTTAAATGGCGTGATCAGTACGCCATTGACCGGGAAGTACGGCGCGATAAAGGTCGGCATATTGCCGACACGTTCCTGCGCGACAATCAGCTGACCGGCCAGCATTTCGGTGTTCGGGTTGGTCTGGCTCATGGCGTTAATCGCCGGGAAGTTGCCGGTGGTCAACAGGTCGCCCGCCAGGATCACCACGTTGTCAGGATTACGTTTGTGCCACTCATCCATCAGGCTGTTTTTGGCGTCATACACCGCCGCGCCCAGGTTGCCGTAAGTCCCTTTCGCAATAACCTTGTTATCTTCATCACGGGAAGTGATCGTGACGCCGGAAATCACGCGGTGTGAGGCTTCGGTACGGATTTTCTCCAGCCAGCCAATACCACAATCCTGTAACAGCGGGTTAGCCGCGCGGTCTGATGGATCGCTGTATTTGGTGCCGTTGAAACCGATCATGATGCGGTCAAGTGACATCTGGCGAGCCATCGCCTTGCTGATCAAGGGCTGGAATTCCGGCATATGCGCCCAGGCATCAAGCTGTTCATAGCTGATCCCGTAGTCGTAGTTGACCTTGCGGCACATATAATCAAACGGCTCCATTGAATGGTTAGCCCCTGGATTACGACGGTTGGTGGTGCTGTTGTTAACGCCAGCCATCGGGCCTTTGCTGCCAATCAGCACTTTCTGACCAATCTGCTGATTAACGCCAAACACGTTAATTTTGCTCAGGAAAGAATCACTCTCCTGTGCGGCCTGCTCCATGCGCTGCTGACGCGCAGGGTCTACCGCAAATTTCGCAGCGACTGCCGCAGTCGATACGCCGTTTAAGCGCGCCTGTTGTGCAATGTACTGATCAAACAGCTGGCGGGTATTGTTTTCCATGTTCTCTGCTCTCGTAGTGGATATCAGTAATCAGCCAGCTGCGCGTTGGCGCCGCCGTTCGCAGGTGGTCGCTGACTGAAGGAAGCTTCAGTGCTCACCAGCTTCTGGCGCAGCTCCGCAAGCTCAGTGGTCAGCTTCTGGATAGCGGCCTTATCCTCCTGGCGCTCCTGCTCTGCGACACTGAAGCGATCAATTTGCTCGGATTGAGATTGCGCCACGGCCTCAACGACCTGATGCATCTGACTGAAGCGCTGATCGTCCGTTTTCTGACCTTTGCCAATAATGCTCATCACGCGATTAAACCACTTAGCACCTTCATCGCTACGCTGGGCGGTCAGCTCGAGCACCTCTGCTTCAAGCGCTTCGGTGAACATCGGCGCCTCACCCTGCTGGTTATTGAAGGCCATCACCGATGCACGCTGCTGTGAGGCAAATTTAAGACGCTCAGTGCCCAGGCTCGCCGGGGTATCGGTCATTGCCAGCCCGACAACATAGGCTTTGCCGTTGAGGGCAAACTGCGGATGCAGCTCAATACTGGAATAGACTTTTTGCCCTTTGTCGGTCATCTGCACCATGCGCTCGGATGGTTCGATTTCGGCATAAAGCGCAGTGCGCCCCGCCAGTGCACCTTCGGTGATGTCTTCAGTGCTGAGGGCTACCACATCCCCCATCGCCCCGAAATCGCTGTTCGGGAACATAGAGAGATAGTGCTCAATGTTGACCCGCGCGCCATACACCTCAGGGTTGTAATTTGCTGCCGCATCGCGAAGGTGCTGCGGTTGAATTTCGCGCCCGTCAACGGTATTTCCGGAGACGGCCACGCGAAACTTCTTACGTGGTTTTGCTGTGCCTGCCATGTTCGTTTACTCGCTTGTTTTCTGAGTTCCCGGAGATGATGGCAGGGGGACGCATCCCCCCTCAACGCGTTGTTGTTGTGAGCGGAGCACTACAACCTAAAGCGAGCGCAAGGGTACGCGCGCGCGGGTTAATCTCCCCGGCAGGAAGCGAGGAGGATTAATGGCGATTGAAGAAGCATTCATCATGCAGCGTGCACGACAGCTTTACTGGCAGGGCTACCCGCCAGCAGAGATCGCACGCCTGATGGGGATCAACCAGAACACGGTTTACTCATGGAAAAAGCGAGATGAATGGGACGCCACACCGCCGATCCAGCGCGTGACAACATCCATTGATGCCAGGCTAATTCAGCTCACTGGCAAAGACAAAAAGACCGGCGGTGATTTCAAAGAGATTGACCTGCTCACCCGTCAGCTGAAAAAGCTGGATAACGGCACAGCAGCCACCCAGCCGAAGAAAAAGATCCGCAAAAAGCAAAACTATTTCTCAGAGTCGCAGATTGCCGCGCTGCGGGAGAACATTCTCGGCTCTCTGCACTGGCACCAGAAAGGGTGGTATGACAATCACCACTGGCGCAACCGCATGATCCTGAAAAGCCGTCAGGTTGGCGCGACGTGGTATTTCGCACGTGAAGCTCTGGTGCGCGCCCTGTCTGAGGATGTGAAATATAAGCATCAGCGCAACCAAATCTTTTTATCGGCAAGCCGCCGCCAGGCGTACCAGTTTCGTAGTTTCATTCGCTCGGCCGCCGAAGAAGTTGACGTGGAGCTTAAGGGCGGCGACATGATCCAGCTGTTCAACGGCGCCGAGCTGCATTTTCTTGGCACGTCAGCGGCTACCGCTCAGTCATACACGGGCAACCTGTATTTCGACGAATTCTTTTGGGTAGGCCAGTTTGCCAACCTGAAAAAAGTCGCGGGCGCCATGGCAACGCTAAAAGGCCTAACGCGTACCTATTTCTCCACCCCTTCAGCCGAAAGCCATGAGGCTTATCCATTCTGGACAGGTGAAGCATTTAACAAAGGTCGCAGCCATGGCAAGCGCATTGAGTTTGATACATCCTGGAAAACACTTAACAGCGGCCTGATGTGCCCGGACAAGATCTGGAGGCAGATTGTCACGTTGCAGGATGCTATCGACCATGGATGGGATCTGACTGATATCGACGAAATCAGGGAAGAGAACAGCCCGGAGGAATACGACAACCTGTACGGATGCCAGTTCATCAAAAGCGGTGAAAGCGCCTTTGACTATAACAGGCTACTGGCATGCGGCGCTGATGGTTATGACGACTGGCCCGACTGGCGGCCATATGCGGCCCGCCCCATGGCTGATCGTCCCGTCTGGATTGGCTACGACCCGAACGGCGCCAGCGGCAATGGGGACAGTGGAGCCATATCCGTTAACGCTGTGCCGATGGTGCCCGGCGGCAAGTTCCGCACGATTGAGACACTAAGCATACGAGGGATGGAGTTCGAAGAGCAGGCCAATCTCATTATCGGCATGCTCACCCGGTACAACGTGCAGCACATTGGGATCGATGGCACCGGTATTGGTGAAGCGGTTTATCAGCTGGTTAAAAAGCATTTCCCGGCAGCGGTTTGTTACCAGTTCTCACCGTCCAGCAAGCGAATGCTCGTGCTGAAGATGCAACAGCTGATTCGTGGCGGGCGCTGGGAGTTTGATCGTGGTGAGCTTGACCTGGTTGGTGCATTCAACTCTGTCCGCAAGATCGTTACCCCTGGAGGCGTTGTCACTTACGACACGGACCGCTCTCGCGGCGTCAGTCATGGCGATCTCGCATGGGCGACGATGCTTGCCACCATTAACGAACCGCTGGGACAAGAAGGCGGCAGCAGTATGACAGTTACGGAGTATTAACCTTGAGCAAACAAAGACCCACACGCGGCAGGAAGTATGCCAGGGAGCAGGCAGATCTCGCCGCCTCACTGAAAGCATCACCGGAGCTGAACTCATTCACCTTCGACGGCCCATGGCCGGTGAGTGGTGCCAGCGACCTGCTTGATAACATGTATTGCGCAGACAACGGGCGATACTACGAAACCCCTATTGACTGGTATGGCCTCGCCCGTCAGTTTGGCTATGCGAGCTGGCACCAGTCGGCGCTTTATTTCAAGCGCAATGTCCTTGCCGGATGCTTTATCCCGCACAAACTTCTTTCCCGCCAGGTGTTCTCCGCCTTCGCGCTGGACTGGTTTGTCTTCGGGAATGGCTATCTTGAGATGCGAAAAAACCGGCTTGGTGGTTCCTTTGGCTTTCGTCACTCGCTGGCAAAATACACACGCCGTGGTTCTGACCTGGACACTTACTGGTTTATTCAGGCCGGGCTACAGGATCACATGTTTTCAACGGGCTCGGTATGCCACGTTCTCAGCCCGGATATTCACCAGGAAATATACGGCATGCCTGAGTATTTCGCTGGCCTGCTGTCTGCAAACCTGGCCCATTCTGCTGACAAGTTCAGAAAGCTCTACTACGACAACGGCTCACACGCTGGCTGCATCGTCTACGTTAACAGCGCGATGGCCGACCAGGAGAGCCTTGATAAGCTCAAAAAGACGCTGACGGATACCCGGCGCGGCGGTGCGTTTAAGAACATCCTTCTGCACGCACCTAACGGCGGCAAAGACTCAGTGCAAATACTGCCATTCAGCCAGATATCGGCTAAGGATGAGTTTGTGGGGGTAAAGTCTTCCACCCGCGATGACATGCTGGCAGCGCACCGGGTGCCGCCGCAACTGATGGGCGCCATTCCGGAAGGGAACGGTTCATTCGGTGATATTGAGAAAGCCGCCCGCGTGTTCGCCGTCAACGAGCTGACACCCTGCATGGAGGCCATGAAGCATGTTAACGACTGGCTGGGTGAGGAAGTGATTCGCTTCAACCCTTACGCTTTGCTTGAACCCACGAAGTGATCTCCTGGCCGCATCGTCATTTCTGGCGGTGCGGTACCACCCGCAGCACCATCATTTCCGGCCATATAGGCCACTCACGAAACACAAATAAATCACTCCCCCTACCAGACGCAGCATGCGAGCTTCTGGCGCGACTTCTCTCGCGCTGCCGCTTCGCTCAACCATCAACATGAGCGCCCAGCAGGCGGCGAGTGGCGAAGGATATGCCCCCCCCTGCCTGACCCCCTTTGCGCGCGCTTGCTCCCCCGCCTCGCCTGCGCGCTAAACCGGCCTCTTTTTGTGCACTTTGTGCAGTCAGTCAAAGCCTCGCCAATTCTGGCCTGAAGGGTCAGTAACTACTTTTCTGAAATTGTGCATAATTGTGCAAATTTGCTCAAACCATTACTATGGCATCTCAACGATATTTATTGGAGATTTTTGAAGTGTCCGACTGGAAGAGCAATCCTATTATAACTGCTTTTATTGCGGGTTCAGCCGTTTTGACCACAACTCTATTCATCGTATTTACTTATGTAATCCCTGTGTATCAGAAAGAAGATCATAATAAAATCATCGATCTTCAAAAGAATATTGAAAACAAAGAATTATTAATAAATGAGCTAACAAATAAAAACAATTCCTCTGTAGAAAAGAAAGATAATGAAATAACAATTCTAAATAATTTCAAAAATAGTGAAATAAAAAAAATCCAAAGTGAACGAGATAGTGCCGTCGAAAAACTTGACAACATGCAAAAATTTTTGAGCTTTTCAAAATTAAGTAACCTATATCAAAAAGGTGCATTATTACCCATTGGTTATGATGGAATTAGCATTGGTGATGATCGAGAGTCTCTAATTAAATACTACGGCACCCCCAGGGCAATCACTGATGAAGATTATGGCTATATTTCTGTTAAATATGGTTATGGTGGCATTGATCATATTGTGTATTACTTTTCCTCAAGAAGTAAAAACCCAAAAGACAAAATATCTCACATCGTTGTTTTTAAAGAAAATACTTTAACTCTTGATAAGGAAAAGAGGAAGTTTTTAGAAAACCTATCTCTTAAAGATTTTTTAATTAACAATTTCGGGAGCATCACTCCATGCCAAGAGAGATTTTATATATGGGATCTCACTCCAAAAGATGTCGTTATTTATTACGACGACAAAAACAATGACACCTATGAAATATACGGAACTAAAAGCTACCCAAGCCTTTTCAATGAAGATTGTATTAATGAACACTTAAAGGCAAAGATTAAAAATTGAAAATATAATCACCTTTTAGTAAAGACTAATCCTAGGGGAATTTTTAAAGGGTATTGGGATTGTTATTTATGATCACTCGCACTCTTCAAACGAGTGATCATATCCCAAACAGCCATGTATTCGGTCGTTAATTTATTTTTATCACCTGCTCGCCATACTCTTACCTCCTGCAATCGTCCTTTATTTATAGCGAGCAGCCTTATCCCTTGACGAACTCGCGCACCGCAAGCAATCGACCGCACAACGTCATCAGTGACGAAAATTCTGCAGCTACGCAGCTGCGCGCCAATGCTGGCGATGGTTTCTTGGCTAACTGCATTTTGTTTCTCCGCAACTCTTTGCTGTACCAGCCGCAGCGCCGCTTCGGCTTTTTTCTGCTGGTATTCCGCAACTGCGGCGGCATAGTTTTCCGCGCGCCGCTCACTCTCGGTTCTTAGCTGTTCGCGCCAACGCTGTTCTGCCTCTTCCGGTGTCAGGCTCAGATCTTGCGCAGCTGCCACTTTTGGCCCCCACGTCAACGCAGTTTCATCATCAACAGACGTGCGCAAGCCGCGCGCGGTACGTTCGAAGGCCTGATCTGAGCTTTCGCGGCCAAAGTTTTTCAGTCTGCTGGTGATTTCCTGCCGCTGCTGGCGTGAATATCGGCGCAAGTCTTCGATATTCAGCAGAAGTTCTGTCATTTGACTGTCCGGGTGATCAAAACCGGCATGCATCGCCGGTTTTGACGGTGTGGTACCAGCTGGCACCGCCGCTTTTAACGGTGGTTTTTCGTCCGTTCCGGAGCACCCCGTACAGTTATTGACAGAACTCCGAGGGGCCGCTGCGCGGCCTTCTAAGGTCAAAATCTCGACCGACGACGGCTTACGCTTCGGCACAATCTTGTAATCGGTGGTACGGGTGAAAATGACTGATTCGCTGCCCGTATAAGGGCAATAAACGCCAGTAATTTTGGCGACCGTGTCACCATAATCATTGCCGTTTTCGGTGAATTCATAGTTAAGCCGAACGCGCAGGCAATCGCGCGCGACAAATGGCCCGCCCTGAGCGTTGGTATATCCCGGCCAGTCTGGCGCATCGGCTGCGGCGCGTGCCGCTTCCAGCTCCGGATGCAATACCAGCTCACGGTCACCTAACCGGCGCAGCTCCCGCCAGGTGGTCACCGGCGCGCCGCCAATCTGCTGAAACTGGCGGATATTCCATCGTGAAGCCCAGGCACGCACGCGCTTTGCCATATCCCTTACTGGCTGGCCTGACTCAAGATCAAGCTCACCATCCATGCCGTATCCATCGATATTTTTGGAAATGTATTTGGCGATGTAGCCCGTCGCCGAGCCAAATTGCTCGTCGATTGGCTTAACGGTAAAGCGGTGCTCCTGTGCCCCCGGCTCCTGCCCGTCTTCTCTCATGGCATGCTTACGGAAAATGGCTGTTGCATACTCCACCTCCTCAGGACGGAGGAAGAGCAGCAGGTGCCAGTGAGGGGTTCCATCGTGGTGTGGCTCTGCAACACGAAAACCAAACGTGCGGATACCTTCACGACTCCATTTGGCTCTGACGCGCGCCCAGACTTTGCAAAGGTATTTTTGCGTCTGTCGCGGGCTGGTGTGCTGGTACTTATCGTTTCGTCTGCCTGACTGGACATGCGTTGAGTGGTAACGCGACGGCGCTGTCAGCGTGTAGAACATGCCAACCAGCCCCATTTCATTCGCCATATCCTCAAACCCGCGCATGCGCACCATCAGCTCATGCCGCGCGATCTTCGGGTTGGAAACACTACCCATCACCTTATCCAGTAATGAGCTGCGCTCGCCGGTGTCCTGGTCTTCCAGGTCCATCGCCTGAAGGAATTCGAAGTTCGCTTTTTTCTGCGCCACCCATTCCCTGAAGCAGGGATCAGAGCAATATGGTGAAGCCACTTTGCTGACGTAGCCGGTCGCGATCATTAGATGTTCGCGCCAGCAGTCATGGATGCGGCGGATTTTGTTAAGCCACCATTTTTCGGAATGAAGTCTGCCAGCGGCACGCAGCGCCTCGTCGGCGTCCAGTTCTTCGTCGCAATAACGCGCCCATCCGGGGATCGCGATATTGAGCGTCGCCGCTTTGCTCGCTATAGCCCCGTACGCGTAAATCGACGAAAACTCGAGATCGGATGTTTGCTCATACTGAAAATCAAACTCGCGCATAAACTCGCTTTTCATCAAGTTCGCAAGCTTATACGCCAGTCTTTTCAGACGCTTTTTGTCCGCCCACGGCAGCAGGTGAAATTCATCACGCAGCGGAAGAAGAAGCGCCGGGAGCGTACTTTGTGGGAGGTATTGCGCGTTAACCGCATCAACACGGCGTAAGACATGACGCTCAAACGTACCGAACAGCCAACGCACGACGTCTTTTGGTTTGCTGCGTTCGAGGTTTTCAAGGTGCTGCGAGAAGCGCTTACGGATAAACGCCGGGAGCGTTTGCACCCGGCGGCGGAGGTAGTTAGCGCGGCCTTTTCGATCAAATGCCTCACGCGCATCGCCCTCGCGCGGGCGCAATGGTGCGCGGTAGACCGTATCAACCAGATCACCATAAGCGAGCGCCCTGCGCTCGCCTTTCGGTGTCAGATACTCAATGGCTGAACTTTCGGTTTTATGGGGGTTGATGGCCTGCCGTTTGGTATTCCATTCCCATGCTAAGGCGGTGAGATCTGACATACACCACCTAAACCGTCACTGTGTCACCGGGCTGAACCTGGCGAGCATCTTTTTCGGTATCACGGATAATGGTCGTACGGCTGTACCTGCCCCAACTCAATACCTCCACCTCAACGATCCAGAAATGGCGGTATGGGCGAACGTCGAGCACGCGAGTGATCACTGCATCAACTGTGTTCATCGGGTGGCGACCTCCCGAATCTCTTCGATTGAGTCAAGCAGCAATCGACGGCGGGTATGTTCGGCAAAGTGACGTTTGCCGGTGTCTTTCCGGTAGCACTCTGTTTTGCCGACTACCCACATGGATTCCGTCTGGTGCAGCTTCTTGCGCTGCGGGCCGTCTTTGGTTATAACGATGCCCGTATGAGTCTTTTTAATGGTCATCAGAAAGGCTCCTGCGTTTCACAGCCCTTGGCAGGGTCAAAGCCTAAAAACATCTCGCCGTAAGTCGCATTCCCCACTACCGGCCCACAATCCGGACAGCAACCACCGCCAGCACGCTCGCAGCCATCACACACGCGAAGAACGCCAATAACCTCGCCAGCCATATCGCGGCTTTTGGCGCTCACAGAGCGGCGGACACTCAGGGAGTGAAGGTTGAAGGCGGAATAAATTTCGCGGGTATCAGGCGTGTCGCTGTTTGAGATGATCGAGCGGGTGGCGTACTGACGGTTAACAGCCACAAGAGCCGCTACCAGAGCGCGATGATCATCTAGGGTAAAGGGTTTGCCGTATGCGGTGAAATTGGCGGTGTCGCTCGCAGGGATATAGGGTGGGTCACAATAAATCACCGCGTCATGCGCGAGTTGCATAACGTCAGGGATAGATTGGCGGAAATCACTATGGATAAAGACCGCTTTTGTGTCGCTGGCCTTTTCGGCGAATAAGCGCATTTCCGCTTCAGGAAAGTAAGGTTCGGCATACTTACCGAATGAAACGTTGAATTCACCCTTCTGGTTAACGCGATACAGACCGTTATAGCCATGGCGATTCAGATACAGGAAATACGCGGCATAAAGCATTGCTGCGTCCGGATCGGAGTCAGCCTGGCGGGCCAGTGAATTGAACTCTGTGCGCCGTCTGTAGTATTCCTCCGCACTGTTTCCGCCTTTGAAAGCCCAGCGGCAGGCGGCAATAGCGTCTTCTTTGCGGCCGGTTAATTGTCGGAAAAAATTAATCAGCGCGATATTGCTGTCGCAGAGAACGTAGCGGCGGTAATCCGTGTTCATAAACACAGTTCCACTGCCCACAAACGGCTCAATCAGACAATCCGCTTTCGGCAAACGCTTAAGCAGCTGCGGCATAACGCGGGTTTTTCCTCCCACCCATTTAATTGGCGATCTGATCATTTGCGAAACTCCTGGTTGTAGGTTTCATGGGTCATGAGTCGCCACTGAGCGCCGCCGTTCTTGCTAAGCAAGCGCCAGCGGCGGCCAATACGGATCACGAGATAGGCGTGCGGCTTGATGCGGGTGAAGTTGCGCTGACCACGTGAAAAACATTTCAGGGCGGCAATCGCCCTGGTGCATACAGGCAATGGCGCGCTGCAAACGACTGAAAGACGCGGATGCATGGCTGGCCTCACAGGGATTCAAAGTGAGGACTGGTCAGACGCTGCCAGACCTCGCAAACCTGCTCTGCCCGATATACGGCATCGGTCAGCATGTAGGTTGCCGTCGAGCGGCGCGGGTGTGGTGTATATCCGGTGATACCGGCGATGTGGATTAACGTTGAGAGATGCCGAATTTCAAAAGGAGGCAGAAGCTGCTCTGAGATGCCATAACGAGAGAGAGCATGAGCCAGCGTAGCCACATCAGCTGAATTGGCCGCAGACCAGCAATAGAGGTTTTCGTGTTTTGATGCGGTGGTGTTAATAAACTGGCAGGCTAACCGTATAGCGCTTACCTCGCTACATGCCGCACTGATAACCTCAGCACGCTGCGCGTTGTCCCCCTTCATGAGCTGCAAAACAGCTTCAGGATAAATAGCCCCTATCGTCCTGATATTTATAGCGCGATAGAATTGCGGGCCAATCTTCCCCGTTGATGGCTCGAAGAATACGCACTCAATAGCAAAGATCGGCGAGTCTGGCGCTTTCCCCAGCGCGCGAATATCTAACATGAAGTTATTCATTGTTTGTTACCCTCGTTAATGGTTAATTCGCGGCTTGCGATCCACCGCTCGACTGATGAATAAATCTCTTCTGGTGTGGCGCTTTCCTTTTTCAGCTGGCCGACAAAAATACGAAGCAACCCCAAAAGGTGGGCGCGTTCGTGTTTTCGTGCGTTGGTGCTTATCTCTACAAACTCCGGATCACTTATTTCGCCATCCAGCTTTATTGACTTAACCGACATGCAACCTCCTGAAAAAGGCAAAACGAATCCCCGGCAAAATAAATGCCGTTAATTTAAGCCTGCTTAATTAGTGGTTAGGGCGAGGTTTTCTTTTAACCTGTTTAAACAACCTTTCGTGCCAGTAATAAAGAAAATCAATAAAGGTCATTCGCGCACGCTCGTGATTACCTCGGATTGTTTTCTCTAGCCCGTAAATAATCAGATCAATAGATGGGCTATCTGGCGAAACGATAATGCGATTTCCGTTTTTCAAAATTACGGTAAAACCCTGCTCCGCATTTTCTACCGCCTCGCGGATCAGCATTTCCCGTTCCCACGATGTTTTCTCTTCAGTAAACATGTAAGCCCCTTTTCTTATTACAAGAGTTTTTTAAATGCTCTTGCCAGAGTAGCCAGCACACCTTTATTTATCTTTTTTGTATAAATAAAAGGTTTGCTCATACCCTTAACAAAACGAACCTTATTAGGTTCCGGCTTAAAGAAACGCCCGTCCGGGCATTCAATCCAGCCCCGCGTATTACGGTAGTGCGTTATCTGACAACCATTTTTCAGGAGGCTTGCGAGTGAAGGGATCTCTTCGTTCATATCGTATACCTGTTAAAGTTGCCCGCGTGCTTTGCGCTCTACCTCTTCCCGACGCGCTTTAAATTCTGATAAGGCTTTTTCTCTTTTCTGCCTTACTTTCTTACAGTGCAATCTGATTAGAAACTGAATAATGCTCAATACCACGATTGAGAAAAATAAAAGCCCAACAATCATTTCAAGCTTCATTCCTTCCCCCACTTCTTAGTTTATCAATTGTCTGCATTGCCTCTGCTAGTGCAAAGTCTCTGCCGAAATAGTTACCGTCATTTAAAACGCTATACGCTCTCTGCATAGTTCGTGATCTTCTTGGACACATATGAATCGTGAATCCGCGATAAACATAACTATGCCGACTAAGTTGAATGAGCTGATGCATGGCTTTCCTGTTAACTGTTTGCGATAGCATCCTTGAGCATGGCTATCATATTCACTTCCACCTTGCCCCCCGTTAACTCTTTAGGTCTGATAATTATTCTCCCATCACGAACCATTAGCCGACATGTTTCGAATGGAATCCCGGTTATTCTGGAATACTCCTTCAGAGATATATAAGGAGCTGCAACATTCATATTGATGGTTACGCCCGTCATTTTTACCTCGGTGTCCGATGTTAATTACCAGAATGCTGTTGCGGCTCAGATTTCATGGATTCAAGGCCACGCAAAAAGACGATGCGTACCATGTTTGATGCTGAACGGCACTCAGCCTCTGCCATGGTCTCGATCTCTGAGCGTTCTTCAGGGGACAAACGCAGTGGCAAAGAACCGCCAGCTACGCTGTTTTTGGGCGTACGTGCCCGCTGTGTGTTTTGTACTTGTGTCATAGTGGTATATTGTGATCTGCTAAGTGTCTGTGGAAAACATTATGAGATCTATAGATCTCTTTTGTCAAGGTGGTAAATGTGAGCTTTACATCTCATTGCGTCATTAGATTGAAATCAGAAAGGAAGCGTTTAGCCCTAAGTCAGGCTGAGGCAGCGGCTCTGTGCGGTGTTTCGCGTGAAACATGGGGAAAATACGAGAGAGGCTCAATAGTGCCCGGAGGAGATGTTTTACTCTCATTTGCAATGAATGGGGCTAACGTCCAGTTCATTTTGACGGGGCAAGAGTCAGGAGGAGTTGCACTAACAAGGGACGAGCATGAGCTAATTAATCATTTCAGAAACGCTCCATTAGCTATCAAAGCTGCTGTATTTGCAGCCTTAACAGCTGGCAACTCAGTTTCAAACTCAGTCAACGTGTCAGGAAGTGGCAACCGTGTTGCTGGCAGGGATTACAACGAAAACAATAAATAGGGAAGTAGTATGGAAGTGAATTCCTCAGGAGATCTAAACCGGACAGCTGGACGCGACTTCACAGAAAACCGCGTTCAAATACATAAATTTGATGGTCGTCACACCATCAACATTGCGATCCCCTCAGATGCTCATGACGAGCGGCCGCTCGTCAAAGCGCAAAGAAAAGAACTGAATGCCCTTGTTGCAGAAGTGTCAGAAACCTCTAATTCTGAAGCGTATGAAGTTTGGCAAAAAGTGCACGCAGAGATTGGTGTGTCAAGCATAGAGGAAATGACCGTCAATCAGTACCAGACGGCACTTAGCTACTTGCAGGCGATGGTTGAGCGATGTAAAGAAAAAGATGCCAGCAAAGCTTTAGTCAGTCTCCTTCTTCGTAATAGTGAAGATAGCGAGCTACGACAAAAGTTGATTCATTACTGCCACGTCAACTTTGGCACTGGGCGTTTAAATGATCTCACTCGTAATCAACTTCAAATGGCTCTTTTATGGCTTGATCAACAAAACAACTCAGTTCTCCCTATATCTAAATCTAGCGGAGAAGAAGTTTCCCGACTCGGTTTTGTTGCATTACTTCAAAGATACCCTAAGGAAATCGGACTTACGTTCCTAGTTGGGTTCATTTTAGGCGCTCTTATTTTTTAAGGACAGGATCATGAGTGAAGAAAAAAGGCCTGAACAGTTAAAACGCTTATTGTTCTCACGACTAGAAAAGGTAACTCCTGAGCTGTTCGCTGAGTTTTTGGATGCAAAGGTCGGCAAGGACATCAAGTGCCTTAGTTGCGGTAGTCTCGATATTGGCATTCCTCAAGCTCAAGTGATGACTGCTGGACCAGAAGGTGCCTCCAACGAAGCATACGTCAGCTTTGTGCAAATCGAATCGTTTGAACCACAGTACTCTTTGCTAAATTATGAATACCGATTGATTTGTAAAAATTGCGGGTTTACCAGTCATTACGCGGTTTATCCAGTGTTAAACTGGATAGAGCAAGAAAAAGGAAGCTTCTGATGGCTAACAATGCAGAATCTAGCAACATCTTGAACCTCAAGGATTTTCCACGTGATAAATGGAAAAAAGGAGGCTCAGACGGCAACGATGGGGGTAATGGTATGGACGATCTGAAGAGACGCGTAGAGCGAACTGAAGAAAACATCACTCAGATAAAAATCGACCTAGCCAAGCTCAATGCGCGTGCTGAAGAATTTTCAACAAAAAGTGATGTTCTGGCACTCAAGACGGAGCTGAAAACAGAAATAGCCAGCCTACGGAACGAACAAAAAACCGAAACCGCATCTCTGAAGTCAGAATTACAAAAAGAGCTTATTTCAGTGCATAAAGAGATAGCAAATCAGACTAAATGGATTGCGGCGACCATGATTGGTACAACCGGTATCGCCTTGGCCATTGCCAAATACTTATTCAGTTAATATGACGGTTCGAAAACTTCCCTCTGGCAAATGACTTTGCCAATGTTTCCCCTATGGGCGCGATGGAAAGCGCATTCGCAAACAGTTCGCCACCAAAGGCGAGGCGCTTTCATTTGAGCGTCGCACTATGAATAGTGCCTCAAGCCAGGCGATAGGCGACAATGCTTTAACGCTAGCGGCATTCGTTGAACGCTGGTACGAAATGCATGGCAAAACGCTCTCTTCTGGCGATGAGCGAAAAGTGAAGCTATTGGCTATCTGTGAGCGCCTCGGTAACCCTCTCGCCTCCCACTTCGATAAAAATACGTTCGCCGTATACCGCGAACGACGATTAAGCGGGGAGTGGAATCAGAAAGGCAAGAAGAAGCTAAGTGAAGCGACAGTAAATCGCGAGCAGTCATACCTGCATGCTGTATTCTCGGAAATGAAACGGCTGGGTGAGTGGGAGGGAGATAACCCGCTTTCAGGTATCAGGCAGTTTAAGGAAGGAGATCAGGAGCTGGCTTTTCTTTACGAGGGGGAGATTGCTCGTCTACTTGAAGCATGTGACCAGTCAGCAAACAAAGATTTGGGAATTATCGTGCGTATTTGCCTGGCCACTGGTGCACGCTGGAGTGAAGCGCAGGATTTAAAACAATCTCAAATTCTTCCCGGACGTCTGACCTTTACACAGACCAAAAGCAAAAAGAACCGAACAGTACCCATTTCGCCGCAGTTACAAGAAATGCTTCCCAAAAAACGCGGTTCACTTTTCTCCCCTGCATATGAGGCTTTCAAATCAGCACTTACACGGGCTGGGATAGAGCTGCCTAAAGGTCAGCGCACCCATGTGCTCAGACATACCTTTGCCAGCCACTTTATGATGCGAGGAGGAAACATTCTGGTATTACAGCAAATTCTCGGGCACAGCACGATCATGATGACTATGAGATACGCTCACTTCGCTCCAAATCATCTTGATGCAGCCGTTGCACTCAACCCCTTTGATAATCGTGCAGAGTAAATTTAAAGGTGTGCTGCCATGCTGCTGCCATTTTGCTGCCACTGCCCCATATTGAAGACATAAAAAAACCACCTTTCGGTGGTTTATACGACACTGCTTATCATTGATTTTATTCTACTTTTCCCATGGTAGCCGGAGTGGGACTTGAACCCACACAGCGCGAACGCCGAGGGATTTTAAATCCCTTGTGTCTACCGATTCCACCATCCGGCCAGGGAAGAAAGTGGAGGCGCGTTCCGGAGTCGAACCGGACTAGACGGATTTGCAATCCGCTACATAACCGCTTTGCTAACGCGCCGTAAAACTTTTCAAACTGACACCCGCTATTGCGCATGTCTTTAATCTGGAGCGGGAAACGAGACTCGAACTCGCGACCCCGACCTTGGCAAGGTCGTGCTCTACCAACTGAGCTATTCCCGCATGTCATCAAGTAAATGTCTAACTACTTGATTTCATTATCGTCCGGCTGACTGTGCCGCCGTTCGATGCGTTGCATTCTACTGATATGACGTTATGAGTCAACGTTATTTTTTGCATCCCCGGATCGTTTGCTGAAAATTACGGCGAAACGATCACTGATCAAGCAAATCCCCTCGGGCAGCGTTCAAATATTGCAGCATTGACCACAGCGTCAGCACTGCCGCTACCCACAGCAGGACAATTCCCGCCCACTCAACCCAGGCGTTCGGACGCCAGAGCATCCAGACCAGCGCCGCCATCTGCGCCGTCGTTTTCACTTTACCAATCCACGAGACCGCCACGCTGCTGCGTTTTCCCAGTTCCGCCATCCACTCGCGAAGCGCAGAGATAATAATCTCACGGCCAATCATGGTTGCCGCAGGCAGCGTCACCCACCAGGTATGATAGTGCTCGGCCACCAGCACCATGGCAATCGCGACCATCACTTTATCCGCCACCGGATCGAGGAAGGCGCCGAAACGGGTGCTTTGATTCCAGCGGCGCGCCAGATAGCCATCAAACCAGTCTGTTACCGCTGCGATAAGGAAGATCAATGCGCACGCAAAGGGTGCCCAGACAACCGGCAGGTAAAACGCCAGCACAAAGAACGGGATGAGTACAACACGAAAAAGAGTGAGCAACGTAGGGATATTATATTGCATAGTGACGGTAACTATTTGTTGTCAGTAAAATTTAGCTCTATGTTGCTACAGAGCCCTCAATGTTTCAACGAGTAGTAGATCTTTTCTGCCAGCCCTTGCGAAATACCCGGCACTTTTGCAATTTCCTCCATGCTGGCGTTGAGTAATCCTTGCAATCCGCCCATATATTTCAGCAGCATCTGGCGACGTTTTGGCCCCACGCCTTCAATCGTTTCCAGGCTACTGGTATTTTTCACCTTCGCCCGTTTTTTGCGGTGACCGCTGATGGCATGATCGTGTGATTCATCGCGAATATGCTGGATGACGTGAAGCGCCGGCGAATCCGGCGGCAGGCTGAAGCCCTCACCTTCCGGCTCGAAGAACAGTGTCTCCAGCCCGGCCTTACGATCGGCCCCTTTTGCGACACCCAGCAGCAGCGGATGTTTTTTATCCCAGCTGACATCAAGCGATTCAAATACCGCTTTCGCCTGGCCGAGCTGCCCTTTCCCACCGTCAATCAGGATCACATCCGGGATTTTGCTCTCCTCAATGGCTTTACCATAGCGACGACGCAGCACCTGATTCATCGCCGCATAGTCATCGCCCGGCGTGATGCCTGTGATGTTATAGCGACGATACTCGGCGCGCAGCGGGCCGTTAGCATCGAACACCACGCAGGAGGCCACCGTCTGTTCCCCCATCGTATGGCTGATGTCGAAACACTCCATCCGTTTCACTTCCGGCAGCTTCAGCAGCGTTGCCAGGGCCGTTAAACGCTGGTGCACCGTCGACTGCTGCGACAGCTTAGTGGTGAGCGCCGTCGCCGCGTTGGTGCGTGCCAGCTTCAGATAACGCGCACGATCGCCGCGCGGTTTGGTTTGTACATTGACCCGACGCCCCGCCAGCTCAGAGAGCGACTCGCCCAGCAGGGTTTTATCGTCAAGATTAAAATCGAGCAGGATCTCAGAAGGCAGCGTGCGCATCTGGCTCCCCTGCAGATAGAACTGGCCGACAAAGGTTTCCACCACTTCACCCAGTTCGGTACCGCCAGGCACTTTCGGAAAATAGCTGCGGCTGCCGAGCACTTTGCCCTGGCGAATAAACAGCACGTGCACGCAGGCCATCCCGGCGTCAAAGGCTACGCCGATAACGTCGAGATCGTCACCGGTATTCGAGACAAACTGTTTCTCAGTGACTCTGCGCACCGCCTGGATTTGGTCGCGGATCCGTGCGGCCTCTTCGAACTCGAGTGCGGCACTGGCTTTTTCCATCCGCGCGATAAGCTGCGTTAAGACCTGATCGTCTTTACCGGCCAGGAACAGGCGCACATACTCCACCTGCTGAGCATACTCCTCTTCACTCACCAGCCCGGCTACACACGGCCCCAGGCAGCGACCAATCTGGTACTGAAGGCACGGGCGCGAGCGGTTACGGTAAACGCTGTTTTCACACTGGCGGATTGGGAAGATTTTTTGCAGCAGCGCCAGCGTTTCACGCACGGCATAGCCGTTAGGGAACGGCCCGAAATATTCACCCTTTGCATGTTTCGCACCGCGGTGCATGGCGAGGCGCGGATGGGTGTCGCTGCTCAGAAAAATAAACGGGTAGGATTTATCATCACGCAACAGGACGTTATAGCGCGGCTGGTAGAGCTTAATATAGTTGTGCTCTAACAGCAGCGCTTCTGTCTCCGTGTGCGTGACGGTGACATCAATATTCTGAATGAGTGAGACCAGCGCTTCAGTCTTACGGGAGGCCAGGTTGCTGCGAAAATAGCTGGAGAGACGTTTTTTAAGATCTTTTGCCTTCCCCACGTAGATAACCGTACCGCCAGCGTCATACATGCGATAGACGCCAGGCTGGCTGGTTACGGTTTTCAGAAATGTTTTTGAATCGAACACATCACTCACTGACTTAACAACGTCTCCGCATTACACAAACCATGCCGGATGGCCAGATGCGTCAGTTCCACATCACCATGAATGTTCAGTTTACTGAACATACGGTAACGATAGCTGTTGACCGTTTTCGGGCTGAGATTCAGCTGTTCCGAGATCTCATTCACCTTCTGACCTTTAGTGATCATCAGCATAATCTGCAATTCACGCTCGGACAAACTGGCAAACGGTGATTCGGTTTTCTCGGGCTCGATCTGGCTCAGGGCCATCTGCTGTGCGATGTCGGAAGCAATGTAACGCTGTCCTGCATACACGGAACGGATCGCATTGACGACTTCCTGCGGCGCCGCTCCTTTGCTCAGATAGCCCGCTGCGCCCGCCTGCATCACTTTCGCGGGCAGTGGGTTTTCGGTATGCACGGTCAGCATGATGACTTTTGTATCAACAAAAGTACGCGCGATTTTGCGTGTTGCTTCAAGACCACCGATACCGGGCATGTTCATATCCATCAGTACCACATCTGCCGAGTTTGTGCGGCACCATTTTACCGCATCTTCGCCACAGCACGCCTCACCGGCAACTTTAATACCTTTAATATCTTCAAGAATGCGTCGTATCCCTGCGCGCACCAGTTCGTGGTCATCAACAAGAAGGACGTTGATCAAAGGAAATGTCTCCAGAATAGGGATAACGCTACTGAGTGATAATTTGGTTTATATTAACGGTTTTCCTCACAAGATTAAAACGTTAAAAAACCGGCTATTCGATTTTGCTCTCGTTTTTGGAAATTAGGCTGTACAGTCCGTGGAAAGAGAGACCATGCAGTCAGGGCTTTTGCAGCTTTTTTTAAGCATCTGTATTCAAAAAGTTACAAAAAACTAGCAGGCTTTTTCTGCAAAAAAACAGATCTCAAATTTTTGTAACAATAATTAACGGCAAGCGAACCGGGCATAAACAATTAATAGCCTTTAACGGCTGTTAAGTTTACCGGTACGTTCTGTTTACGCAATTAAACATCCACGTAAAAGTACAAAAAACAACCACTGCATTTTTTGCTTCAGCTTGTGGTATACTCCGCCGCCTTGACTTTCGTCGTCGCGCTTTAGCGCCGTTTAATAATGAGGAAAATAAATGAGCACACCTGAATTTGCCACTGCGGAGAATAACCAGGAACTGGCACAGGAAGTAAACTGCCTGAAAGCATTGCTAACGTTGATGCTGCAGGCGATGGGCCAGGCTGATGCCGGTCGTGTGATCATTAAAATGGAAAAACAAATCGCGGAGATGGAAGACCAGGCTGAATCTGCGGTATTTGCTAACACCGTTAAGCAAATCAAACAAGCCTATCGCCAGTAACAAAAAACGGCTGGATGCAGTGCATTCAGCCGTTCCCTCGTCTGTCACGCAGAACGTATTATCCTGTCAGATCAGCCCCGTTGCCGCTGCGTAACACGCAATCTGGGTTTTGTTAGGCGCATTGAATTTCTTCTGCATATTTTTCTGATGGAAGTTAACGGTATTCTCTGAGATAGAGAGAATGATCGCTATTTCCGCTGACGTCTTCCCTTCCGCAGTCCATTTCAGAATTTCGCGCTCGCGTTTACTGAATTTCATTTCTGGCGGCATGACCATCTCATCTTCAAAACGCGTCAGAGAGGTTAAAGCCATTTGCACCAGCATTTGCAACCGCAGTTCTATTTCCTCACGGGCAAATGGCCCTTCCTTAAGACTCGTACGAGATACTGACAGGAAGCCGAGCGCGTGGTTAGGCAGCATCAGACACTGCGTTATTCCCGCGCGTAAACCGTGGTCCTGGGCGCTATGCCATAATTCCTGCGCCTCGGCAAATAATGCGTCTGTCCAGGGTAGATGACCCTGGATGAAATTTTCCGCTTTTAAAACCGGATCGATAGCGAAATAGTTCGCGGAATGATATTGCGCCATCCACGGCTTTGGATAAGTAGTCTGCAAAGAGATTTTAGGGCGCGTAAAGGGTACGGGATGCCGCACGCAGAGCGCGTAATAATCGAATTCCAGCGCCTGAGTTTGCCGCTCTAGCTCCTGATATACCTCATCGGTACTCGTCAATTGCTGAAACCGGAGTGAGCAGTCCCGTCGCCAGTTGAAAAAGTCTGAATCCTTCATACTTACTAAATGAAGCCTCTGAAAAGATAATCATTATTATGGTGAATATAAACTAACACATAAAACTTTTTTCTAACTGCAAAATATCGGCAATAGCCCAATTAACTTTAGTATTCATAAGGTTTATCCGAGCTGGGCGGAATAAAAAATCAAAGGACGGCGCCCGTAGGGAGAATAATTTGCTCCAGCCTAAATTTCTGGAGCAAATTAGTGCATAAATGCTACTGCATAAGGAATTTTTCAAGGAACTGACGGGTTCGCGGCTGTTGAGGATTGGCGAACAGACTTTTCGCCGGCCCCTGCTCAACAATCCGTCCCTGATCCATGAAGATGGCTCTGTCAGCAACATCGCGTGCAAAGCTCATTTCATGCGTTACGATCACCATCGTCCTTTTTTCCTGCGCCAGCTGGCGAATGGTGTTCAGCACTTCACCCACCAGTTCAGGATCGAGCGCAGAGGTCGGTTCATCAAACAGGATCACGTCAGGACGCATCGCCAGCGCGCGCGCTATCGCCACGCGCTGCTGTTGGCCGCCCGACAGACGGCGCGGATAGCTGGTCTCTTTCCCCGCCAGCCCGACTTTGGCGAGCAGTTCGCGCGCGCGCGCCGTCGCCTCCTCTTTTGGCTCACCTTTAACGATAACCGGCCCTTCGATAATGTTCTCCAGCACCGTACGGTGCGGGAAGAGATTAAAGTTCTGGAAAACGAAACCGACATGCTGGCGCAGGCGGCGAATTAAACCTTTCTGCTGGCTGATTGATTTCCCTGTATCAATCGTTATCTCGCCTACCCGGATGGTGCCGCCTTCCGGCTGTTCAAGCAGGTTAATGCTGCGCAGCAGCGTCGTTTTTCCCGAACCGCTCGGTCCGATAATCGCCACCACTTCCCCCTGCTCTACTTCCAGATCGATCCCGTGGAGCACCGTTTGACCGTGGAATTTTTTCACCAGGTTTTTGACGTCGATAGCACTCATTTTGGATCACGCTCCTGGCGGTTAAGCTGGTTTTCGAAGTAGTTTTGCAGAGCAGACAGTACCGTCGCCATCACCCAGTAAATTAGCGAGGCGGCCAGATACATGGTAAAGACTTCAAGCGTGCGCGAAGTAATAAGCTGTGCCTGACGGAAAAGTTCCGGAACCTGAATCGTTGCTGCCAGGGAAGTATCTTTCACCAGGCTAATAAAGCTGTTGCTGAGCGGCGGTAGCGCCACGCGCGCCGCCTGAGGCAGAATGGCCCGGCGCAGCGTCTGCCATGGCGTCATCCCGATACTGGCCGCCGCTTCCCACTGCCCTTTGTCAATGGAGGAGATGGCCGCACGCAGGGTTTCAGAGGTGTACGCCGCGGTATTGAGAGACAGACCAATCATCGCTGCCGGAATCGGATCCAGCTCGATACCAAACTGCGGCAAGCCGTAGTAGATCATAAAGAGCTGGGCGATGAGCGGCGTACCGCGAAACACGGAGATATAAAAACGCGCCAGCCAGCGCACCGGCAGGATGGGCGACATGCGCATTAAGGCCAGCACAAATCCCAGAACCAGCCCAAAGAACATCCCGCCGATACTGAGCTGTAACGTAAATACCGCACCTTTCAGCAGATACGGCAGAGAATCAATAACCAGTTGAATACTTTCTTGCATTATTATTTTTCGACCTGACTTTTAGACATGAGGATGGTAGGCAAACAGCGCAGGCGCCCCGCCGGTATGGACAAATAAAATCGGCCCTTCATCCTTAAAGCGTTTCTGTGCAATGCCGTCAATCAGTCCGGCCATCGCTTTGCCGGTATAGACCGGATCGAGCAGTATCCCCTCGAGGCGCGCCAGCAGCTTCACCGCTTCCATGCCCTCTTCGTTAGGCGTACCGTAACCCGGCGCAAAATAGTCGTCCCAGAGCAAAATATCGGCCTTGGCCTTCACCTCCAGCTGCGCGGCTACCGCCTGCTGTAAAGTGACCACTTTCGGCTTTTGATCCGCGACGCTGCGGGACACCGTCACCCCAATAAGCTCGACGTCCGGCAGCAGTTGTTCGAGCCCCACCGCCAGCCCGGCATGCGTGCCCGCGCTTCCGGACGCGACAACCACAGAGGAGAGGCTCACTGCGCCCTCGCACTGCTGCGCAATTTCCAGCGCACTTTCCACATACCCCAGCGCGCCCAGCGCGTTCGAACCGCCGACGGGGATAACGTAGGGGCGGAACCCCTGCGCTTCCAGACGCGTCGCCAGCTCGTCGAGCTGGGCGGCCGGATCGGTCAACGCATCCACCATTTCTACCTGCACATTAAACAGATCCAGCAGCAGACGGTTACCGTTGGTGAGATAGTTTTCTGCCCGCGTGCCAATCGGGTTTTCCAGCAATGCCACGCAGTGGAGCCCAAGCTTTGCCGCCACGGCCGCCGTCTGGCGAACGTGGTTGGACTGGATGGCCCCGGCAGTAATGAGCGTATCCGCGCCTTCGCGCAGGGCGTCAGCAGCCAGAAACTCCAGCTTGCGCAGCTTGTTGCCCCCCATCGCCATCGGCGTCACGTCATCACGCTTAATAAAAATATCGCGCCCTAAATAATCAGAAAATCGCGGCAGGTACTCCAGCGGCGTCGGCGCGCCGATGAACTCCAGGCGGGGAAAGCGCGTTAAATTCTGTAGTGACATGGGTTCTCCGGTAACTCTGACAAAATGTGATATTTTTCATTATGCACGCAGACGCGAAAGAAATAAAAAAGGCGCTTTTAAAAGCGCCTTTTTTTACGGCAGAAACTTATTTCGTGACGTCTGCACCGAACCACTTCTCGGAGAGCGCTTTCAGGCTGCCGTCTTTTTGCATGTCAGCAATCGCGGAATCAATCGCTTTGACCAGGTCTTCGTTACCTTTACGAACGGCAACGCCTGATTCCTGACGAGAGAACGCATCACCCGCTACCGCCAGGGTATTGTTGGTTTTCTTCACCAGATCCAGCGCGGCCAGGCGGTCAACCAGAATGGCGTCGATACGGCCCACGCGCAGATCCTGGTATTTCGTCGGGTCATCATCATAGGTGCGGATATCAACGCCCTGCACGTTCTGGCGCAGCCACTCTTCATAGTTAGTACCCAGACCAACACCGACTTTCTTCCCTTTCAGGTCCGCGGCAGTTTTAATTCCGCCTTCGTTGCCTTTCTTCACCAGCGCCTGAATACCGGACACGGTGTACGGCGTAGAGAAGTCATATTTCTTCTTACGCTCGTCAGAAATGGTCACCTGATTAATCACCACATCAATACGTTTGGAATCCAGCGACGCCAGCATACCGTCCCACTTGGTCGGTTTCAGGGACGCTTTCACGCCGAGGTGCTTCGCCAGCTCTTCAGCAAACTCCACTTCAAAACCGGTCAGCTTACCGTCATCGCCCTGGAAGCTGAACGGAGGATAGGTTCCTTCCAGCCCGACCAGCAGCGTACCGCGCTCTTTTACTTTATTCAGCAGGTTTTCTGCGGCGAACGTTTTCACGCTCATGCCCGCAACCAGCGCAACGGCCATAACACCCATCAGCGCCTGACGACCCAGAAGTGCAAATTTCATAAATACCCCGATATAGTGGAATTTTTACGTAGTGTAGAGAAATCGCCTGCAACGTCAAAGGCGACTGCGCTACATCTTATTCTTTTTTAATATATATCAGAAGTTGTTCCGGCGTGGGCTTTCTGCTTTATGGCACCCGGCATTTGTACCTTGTATTGCGCATACTTGCGCAGCGCAATTCGGTAGTTGTTGGTGCTGGTCGCAGGCAGCCACGGCTCCAGATTTTCATCCAGATAACCGGTTTTCAGCAGATCGCGAGAAATATTGTTTACGGTCAGATGTTGCCCAAGGCGGCGCAGGCGAACGACATATTCGCGAACGGTGCCGTGGCTCATCTCCGTTTGTTCAAACAGGAACTGTTTGAAGCCGATAATATCGAAGAAGTCGCTTTGCTCTTTGCAGTGGAGATCCCCACAGAAACGGCAAAGCGCCACCCACTCTTTTTGCTCTTCGAGCCATGCTGCTTCGTCCATCAACGTGTCGAGACGCGAAATCGCAATCTTATTGACGATTTCGCCCCGGCGAACCAGCGTGATACGATCGAGTAACTTGTTACAGTGGGCGCAATGCGTCTGGCTGTGTTTAAAGTCTTTCAGGTAGCGGCTTAAAGGCCGTCTTTTAGATTGCTGCACCGTCATGATAACTCCTGGTTGTCAATACGTTGTGCGGCATTTTTAAGGTGAATCAATCACCTATAACTTACCCAGCTTGGTTCGTAAGCGTTTAATGGCCTGGCTGTGCAGCTGGCTCACCCGCGACTCTCCCACCTCCAGAACAGCGCCAATCTCTTTGAGGTTAAGCTCTTCCTGGTAGTAAAGGGTCAATACCAGCTGTTCGCGTTCAGGCAGAGCTTCAATAGCCTCCATGACGCGCTGGCGTAAATTCCCTTCCATTAAATGGTGTAACGGGTTCTCCTGCTGGTGCTCGTCCGTCACCAGCTCGATGCTATCGCCATGCTCTTCTCGCCACTCGTCATATGAGAAGAGTTGGCTATTATTGGTATCGAGCAACATCTGACGATACTCTTCAACAGCAATGCCAAGACGTTCCGCCACTTCGGTTTCAGTTGCGTTACGTCCCAGTTCCTGTTCCAGCTGCCCCATCGCATGCGCCACTTCGCGCGCGTTGCGGCGAACACTGCGCGGCACCCAGTCGCGGCTGCGCAGCTCGTCCAGCATCGCACCACGAATACGCTGAACTGCGTAAGTCGTAAATGCCGTTCCTTGCAGAGCGTCGTATCGGTCAACTGCATTCAATAACCCGATACCGCCCGCCTGTAGCAGATCGTCGAGTTCCACGCTCGCCGGCAAGCGCACCTGGAGGCGCAATGCTTCGTGACGCACCAGCGGGACATAACGCTGCCACAGCGAGTGTTTATCCATTACACCTTCAGCGGTATAGAGTGAATTCACGATAAACAGCCCTGCGTTAGTTGAGTTATCGGCATGATTATCCGATTCTGCAGGGCGTTCAATTGGATGAAAAAGGGGGATAAAGTGAGGTTATTCTGAGGTTGCCCACAACAGGGGCAACTTTTCTGCCTAAATTAACAGTTGTAACAATGAAAGATCGTCGCCCAGTTTGACGCTATCTATATGTTGATGAAAGAGCTTTCCTGCTTCCTGATTATGCTGGCTAAGGGAGTGGAAGCTGTAAATAACATCAATGATATTATCTTGTTCAATTTTCCCCGCCACGAGAGCCTGACCGGCAAGTAACGTTTTAAGGAAATAGAACTCCGCAACGATTAAATAAAGGTTATTCAACATGCTGCGGCCGTTGTTCTGCGGGAAGCCCTGCTCCCAAAGTTTGTATTTAAAAAAGTTCTTGAATAAATGGTCATTGGTCGCCAGATAACTGCCCGCCACATCGCGCCAGACGGACTCGATGTTTTCCATGACCTTCTCTGCCGGCACGGTGTCACCCGCAGAGTCAAATTGTTGATAAAGCTGGGTAAAATAACGGTTTAATACCGCACCGCCGCGGGCTGTTACTTTCTTCGTGAAGTAGCTCTGGATGAGCGAAATTAACGCGAACTTCAGGCTGTAGTTCTGATTAAAGCCGCATAATTCCGTTTTGATTTTACCGCTCACCAGTTCGTTAACCAGTGAGAAATAGACCGTTTCGAGCGTGCCGATATTCTCTGCGATATTATCGAGCTTTTCCGCCACCATGAGGAATTTCACTACGGCGTAAACCTGTTCCTCAACGCTGACGCCCTCAACGCTGAAAATATTCTGGCAGAAGAGATTGATGACCTTGGCCTTCAAATCAATCATCGGCGCATTATTGACGTCCTGCTGAACAATGACAGATTCCATCAACGACATAGACTCCCGATCGTTCAACAGAAGTCGGGTCACTTCCGGACACGACAGGTTCAGCGATTTTTCGATTTCATTTTTATAGACCCGGCTTGTCCGTGGAAATGTCGAACAGGTTGGGCTTAAGGCCTGGACGCCCATGGCGCCATGAACAGAACAGAGTTTTTCCGTATCCATAAACGGGCAGTTTTTACTTTCCGTATGGAAAATCACTTCACCCCAGTGGTCATAGTTTTTTTTGGTGACTTTTATCGCCGTTTTCGCCGTCTGACGAATAGCGGCATTTTTACTGTTCAGATAGCGATTAACGGAGGATTTATCAAACGCGATGGTCCAGCCCTGACAACAATGTTCACGGCATTCCCCACCGACACATGAAAAATCTGCGACCAGCTTTGGTTGAGTGACACTGATTTGTTTCACAGGCGGATTCTCAAATAGCAGAGATAAAAAAACCCCGCCGAAGCGGGGTTTCACGCGTAAAATTAACGCAGCAGAGACAGAACGGTCTGTGGAACCTGGTTTGCCTGAGACAGAACAGAAGTACCAGCCTGCTGCAGGATCTGCGCGCGGGACATGTTGGAAACTTCAGTTGCGTAGTCAGCGTCCTGGATACGGGACTGAGCAGCAGACAGGTTGTTAGAGGTGTTGTTCAGGTTGTTGATTGCAGAAGTGAAACGGTTCTGCACAGCACCCAGGCCAGAACGTGCTTTATCAACTTTAGCGATAGCTGCGTCGATGGTGCCCAGGTCAGTAGCGGTCATAGTTTTCAGGTCGATAGCGTTCACGCCCAGAGTGGTGGTGTCAGCTTTAGCACCGCTCAGGTCCAGATCGATGGTGTCGCCGTCGTTAACGCCAACCTGAATTTTAACTACGCCAGCAGTACCAGCAGTGCCGTCCAGCAGTTTGATGCCGTTGAAGTCAGTTTTGCCCGCAACGCGGTTGATTTCAGCCAGACGAGCGGTAACTTCATCCTGCAGAGAAGCCAGGTCAGAGGTGCTGTTGGTGCCGTTGCTTGCCTGAACAGCCAGTTCACGAACGCGCTGCAGGTTGTTGTTGATTTCGTTCAGAGAGCCTTCAGCAGTCTGCGCCATGGAGATACCGTCGTTGGCGTTACGTGCTGCCTGGTTCATACCTTTGATCTGAGCGGTCATGCGGTTTGCAATCGCCTGGCCAGCAGCATCGTCTTTCGCGCTGTTAATACGCAGACCGGAAGACAGACGCTCGATAGCAGTGCCCAGAGAAGACTGAGATTTGTTCAGGTTGTTCTGAGTGGTCAGGGACAACAGGTTAGTATTGATAACTGCCATAATTTTCTTTCCTTCAAAAATTGGGTTTTAGGTCCGGTGCCTAACACTCACAGCGTCTCTCACCGTCAACAAGGTTATCGACGGGTCCCCAAAAGACTTTAGAATCAATTTTGAAAAAATTACAACCAGCTGATTATTAACAGATTTATTTTTAAAAAATCAATTAAGGTCCAACAGAGCGTTATTATTTATGCTTTTTTAACGCGCAAAGAGATGACTAAAAAGGCACACACTTATTCGTGTTTTCAAAGCGCAGATAATGATCCTAAAGTGCAATCCTTTCATTTACCCCGCCAGGACGCGTCTATTCTTTGGATTATTTTTTTCTCACCATCGTAAACTTTTACGTTGAGAGGCCGATAAGAGTCCTGAACTACTTTCGTATTTTAAGGAAAATATGCATGGCTACTATCAGTAACCTCGGGATAGGTTCTGCAGGACTCGGGGATTTATATAATCAGTTGGATGCAGCAGAAAGAACCAAGCTGACGACGATTACTTCCCAGCAATCAACGTATAACGCGCAGTTAAGCGCTTACGGCAAGCTGCAGAGCGCCATGACATCGCTGCAGACCGCGACCGCTGCGCTGGGTAAAGCAACCACCTGGAACTCAACGTCCGTTAGCAGTACCAATACGGCCTTTACCGCCACGACAACGGCTGACGCATCTGTCGGTTCCTTTGTTGTAAACGTCAACCAGGTTGCCAAGGCACAGGCACTCACTACCGGCTCCTATGCAAACAACACTGATCTGCTGGGCGATACGACAGGTACAACGCGTAAAATCACCATCACCCAGCCGGGCACGAAAACGCCTTTAGAGGTCACCCTGGCGGATGGCGATACGTCTCTGGCCGGGATCGCGAGCGCCATTAATAAAGCGAACGGCAACGTCACCGCCAGCGTCATTAAAGCGAAAGACGGTGATTACCGCCTGATGCTGTCATCTAAAACCACCGGTATGGATGGTGCGATGACGGTAAGCGTCACTGGCGACGCCAAGCTGCAAAGCGCCATTGGCTACGACTCAACCACCAAAACGGGCGCGCTGACGGTGAACACCGACGCGCAGAACGCGATTGTGGTAGTGAACAACATCTCCATCGAGCGCCAGTCGAATACCATTACCGATGCCCTGCCTGGCGTGACTTTCTCGCTGAAAGCAGAAAGCAAGGCAGATGAAACATTAGAGGTGACTCGCGCAACGGATGCTAACCAGAAAGCGATCACGGACTGGGTAACGGCGTATAACTCCCTGCAGTCCACCATTAACAGCCTGACGAAATATGTTCCGGTTGATGCTGGCTCCGGCAGCCAGTCAGCCAGCAACGGGGCACTTGTTGGTGATGCGAACGTGCGCGGGATCCAGTCTCAGCTGCGCGGCCTGCTGACCGAAGTGCAGAGCGGCTCGGTACAGATCATGGCCCAGCTGGGGATTACCCAGGACCCGGTTAAAGGTTCTGACGGTACCGTCGGTAACCTGAAAGTCGATACCGATAAGCTGAAAAAAGCGCTGACCGATAACCCAAACGCCGTACAGCAGTATTTTGTCGGTGACGGAAAGAAAACCGGTATGGCCACCCAGATGAACAACACGCTGACCACCATGCTCAGCACCAGTACCGGCAGCGCCGGGGTGATCCAGAACGCGAAAGACGGGATCAACAAAACGCTAAAAACGCTGGGTGAGCGTTACGATGCTATGGAAGCCACTATTGATGCCACCATGGCGCGTTACAAAACCCAGTTCACCAGTCTGGACGTATTAGTCACCAAAATGACCAGTACAGCCAACTACCTGACCCAACAGTTCTCACAAAAGTAGTCGTAGCCTTCAGGAGTGGATATGTATAAGACCTCTGGTGTTCAATCCTATCAGCAGATAGGAGTCGAAAGCGCAGTCATGAATGCCAGTCCACACCAGCTGATTGTCATGTTATTCGACGGGGCGCATAGCGCCCTTGTTCGCGCGCGTTTGTTCATGGAAGCCGGACAAATTCGTGAGAAAGGCGAAGCGTTAACGAAAGCCATCAACATCATCGACAACGGTTTAAAAGCAGGACTGAACATGGAGGTTGAGAGCGAGTTGTCCGGTAATCTTGCCTCCTTGTACGAATATATGGTTCGACGTTTGTTGCTGGCGAATGTCAGTAACGACGTAGACGCAATTGTTGAAGTCGAGGGTTTATTAAACAACATTGCGGATGCGTGGAAGCAAATCGGCCCCAATGCGTCCTCTATTTCAGGATAATTTTGATGAATAATCCCAGCGCAGCGCTTAGCCACTGGCAGGCGTTACATGCTCAGAGCATTGCTATGCTCAATCTCGCACATTCTGGTCAATGGGATGCGCTTATCGAGCAGGAAATGCATTACGTTCAACTGGTGGAAAAAATTTCGCAAACACCCATCATGTCATGCCCTCCGGCTCAGGTTGAGCAAGCGCGTGCGCTGCTGGAAATGATCCTTGAAAATGAGAATGCGCTAAAGGCTCTGCTGAAAGTCCGGATGGACGAACTGCGTAATCTGATTGATCAAACCGGTAAACAGCAATCCATCACGTCTACCTATGGAAAGCTGTCAGGGAATATTCTTTATCCAGAAAGTTTGACCCGCGACACACAACTATGATTTCTTCATCCATACTCCAGAAGTCTGCCAATGGCTTCTGGAGCAAGGATGATGAAAAACCCCACCCTGTTACAATGTTTTCACTGGTACTACCCTGCTGGCGGTGAATTGTGGCGAGAGGTCACGGCGTTAGCTCCCAATCTTAACGAAATCGGCATCAACATGATCTGGCTGCCGCCCGCCTGTAAAGGGGCATCCGGCGGGTATTCTGTCGGCTATGACACCTATGACCTGTTCGATCTTGGCGAGTTTGACCAGAAAGGCAGTATCGCCACCAAATATGGCGACAAAGCACAGCTGCTGGAGGCCATTGATGCCCTCAAGAGCAACGACATTGCCGTGCTGCTGGACGTGGTGGTCAACCACAAAATGGGCGCCGATGAAAAAGAGCCCGTGCGCGTTCAGCGCGTGAACGAGCAGGACCGCACGCAAATTGATGACGAGGTCATCGAGTGCGAAGCCTGGACCCGCTACACCTTCCCTGCCCGCGCCGGGCAGTATTCACAGTTTATCTGGGACTACAAATGCTTCAGCGGCGTCGACCATATTGAAAACCCCGATGAGGACGGCATCTTTAAAATCGTCAACGACTACACCGGCGAAGGCTGGAACGATCAGGTTGATGATGAGATGGGTAACTTCGATTATCTGATGGGCGAAAATATCGACTTTCGCAATCACGCCGTGACCGAGGAGATCAAATACTGGGCCCGCTGGGTCATGGAACAGACGGGCTGCGACGGTTTTCGTCTGGACGCCGTCAAGCATATTCCCGCCTGGTTTTACAAAGAGTGGATTGAGCACGTCCAGGAAGTTGCCGACCAGCCGCTGTTTATCGTGGCGGAGTACTGGTCCCATGAGGTGGATAAACTTCAGGCCTATATTGACCAGGTCGAAGGCAAAACCATGCTGTTTGATGCCCCCCTGCAGATGAAATTCCACGAGGCGTCACGTCAGGGCCGGGATTACGACATGAGCCAAATCTTCACCGGTACCCTGGTGGAAGCCGATCCGTTTCATGCGGTCACCCTCGTCGCGAACCACGATACTCAGCCTCTGCAGGCGCTGGAAGCGCCGGTCGAAGCCTGGTTTAAGCCGCTGGCCTACGCGTTGATCCTGCTGCGGGAAAATGGCGTGCCGAGCGTCTTTTATCCGGATCTCTTCGGCGCCAGCTATGACGACGCGGGAGGTGACGGTGAAACGTACCATATTGATATGCCGGTCATTGAGCAGCTTCACGAGCTGATCCTCGCGCGCCAGCGTTTTGCCCACGGCGTGCAAACGCTGTTTTTCGACCATCCAAACTGCATCGCCTTCAGCCGCAGCGGTACGGAAGACGATCCCGGCTGCGTGGTGGTGATGTCGAACGGGGACGACGGTGAAAAAGTGATTTGTCTTGGGGAAAACTACGGCAACAAAACGTGGCGGGATTTTCTCGGCAATCGCGAAGAAACCATCACCACGGCGGCGGATGGCGAAGGGACGTTTACATGCAAAGGCGGAAGCGTGAGCGTGTGGGTAATAGAGGAAGCGCTGTAGAACGGGAAACGTGCGGCCTGATGCCCTCACCCCGTCCCTCTCCCACAGGGAGAGGGCGTAAAAACCAAAAACGGCAACGAGGTTGCCGTTTTGCTTTTACCCTTAGGGCAGTTTACTCTCCAGCGGATTCTTGCTCAGGTAATCGGCACACTCAACCGTTGGGCGATCGACCTTCTGCAGCTCCAGCCCGTCGTACTCAAGCGTCGAGCCATCGCGCTCCAGCGGATAGATATCCAGCTTACGCGTCACGTTGTAATAACTGTCTGAACGCAGCATGATTTTACCCGGCACGGCAATCACGCGCTGCCACTGACGGCAGTCCAGCGTATCGCCCTCCTCCGTCACCACCAGCGTGGCAATCGCCTTCGGACTGACCATGTTGCTCTGCGGCCCTTTCGACTGCCAGTATCCCGCCAGGTGCGCCGGGACAGGGTGCTTAATCACGTCTTTATAATTATCGACCTTAACGCACCCGGTCAGTGCCAGCAGCGCGCCAGCAATTGCTATTTTTTTCATCATCTTTCCTGCATTCGAAGAAAAAAATATTGTGGCATTAAAGCGCTGCGGCTGCCAGCGGAGATCGACAGGTCTTAAACCTGCATCCCCATCACTTCCTGATAGGCCGACACCAGCTTATTACGCACCTGGATCCCCATCTGCAGGGAAACCGAGGCTTTTTGCAAATCGGTCATCACATCATTCAACGCCACGCCCGGCTCGCCGAGGGTGAACTTCTCGGCCTGAGTGCGCGCAGCGGTCTGGGTATCACTGATACGGTCAAGAGCGGCATGCAGTTGCCCTGCGAAGCTGATGCTCGGCTGCTGATCTGCCACATTCTGATTACGGGCCGTCATTGCCGTTGCCTGCAGCTGACTGATTACCCCTTCAATGCCCTGTATAGCCATGACTCTCCCCTGGATGGTTTTTTACGCGGTCAAGACTAACAGCTTGTCAATAAGATAATGGCGGTAAATAGCATGAAAAAACCAGGTTATTTGACGCATAGAAAATCACGAATCATCAAATAATGGCAGGGCCATCAATATGGAACTTTTGTCGTGTTTGCCGACCCGGGAGTCAGTTTTGTTTCTCTACACGAATAACGTAAACCACCAGGATTTAAGAGGTGCGCAATGAGTGCAACAGCATCGACAGCGCCGCAGAATAAATCACTCGAGTGGATGAACCGCCTTCGCGCGAATCCTAAAATCCCGTTGATCGTGGCAGGCGCTGCCGCAATTGCGATCCTTGTAGCGATGGTCCTGTGGGCGAAAAGCCCTGATTACCGGACGCTCTACAGCAATCTTTCCGATCAGGATGGCGGCGCCATCGTCACCCAGCTTACCCAGATGAACATCCCTTATCGCTTTGCCGATAATGGCGGTGCGCTTGAGGTACCGGCAGATAAGGTGCACGAACTGCGTCTGCGTCTGGCTCAGCAGGGGCTGCCGAAAGGCGGCGCGGTGGGCTTTGAGCTGCTGGATCAGGAAAAATTCGGTATCAGCCAGTTCAGCGAGCAGGTGAACTACCAGCGTGCGCTGGAAGGTGAACTGGCCCGCACCATTGAAACATTAGGCCCGGTGAAGAGTGCCCGCGTGCATCTGGCGATGCCTAAGCCTTCCTTATTTGTCCGCGAACAGAAATCACCTTCGGCTTCCGTTACCGTGAACCTCGAACCCGGCCGCGCGCTGGACGAAGGGCAAATCAGCGCGGTGACGCACCTCGTCTCCAGCGCCGTGGCCGGTCTACCGCCGGGTAACGTGACGCTGGTTGACCAGAGCGGTCACCTGCTGACGCAATCCAATACCGCCGGTCGCGATCTGAATGACGCGCAGCTGAAATATGCCGCCGATGTCGAAAGCCGTCTCCAGCGTCGTATCGAAGCGATCCTGGGCCCGGTAGTGGGCAACAGCAACGTGCACGCGCAGGTAACCGCCCAGATCGACTTCGCGAATAAAGAACAAACTGAAGAACAATACAGCCCGAACGGCGATGCGGCTCAGGCGGTGATGCGTTCGCGCCAGATCAATACCAGCGAGCAGATTGGCGGTGCAAACCCGGGCGGCGTGCCGGGCGCGCTGTCTAACCAGCCTGCCCCGGCTAACGCGGCGCCGATCTCTACGCCGCCGGCCAATCAGCAGAACGGTCAGCAGACTAATCAGCAGACCACCTCAACGGCGAATAACAGCGGCCCTCGAAACACCAGCCGTAATGAAACCACGAACTACGAAGTGGATAGAACGATTCGCCACACTAAACTGAACGTGGGCGATATTCAGCGTCTTTCCGTTGCGGTAGTGGTGAACTACAAAACGCTGGCGGATGGCAAACCGTTGCCGTTGACCGCCGAGCAGATGAAGCAGATTGAAAACCTGACCCGTGAAGCGATGGGTTACTCCGAGAAGCGCGGCGATACCCTCAACGTGGTGAACTCACCGTTCAACTCGGTTGATGAGACCGGCGGCGAACTGCCGTTCTGGCAACAGCAGGCGTTTATCGATCAGCTGATGTCCGCAGGACGCTGGCTGCTGGTGCTGATTGTCGCGTGGCTGCTGTGGCGTAAGGGCGTTCGTCCGCAGCTCCAGCGCCGTGCTGAAGCCGAAAAAGCGGCTCGCGAGCAGATGAATGCGCGTCAGGAAACGGAAGAAGCGGTTGAAGTGCGCCTCAGCAAAGATGAACAGATGCAGCAGCGTCGTGCTAACCAGCGCATGGGCGCTGAGGTCATGAGCCAGCGCATTCGCGAAATGTCAGATAACGATCCGCGCGTCGTGGCGCTGGTCATCCGCCAGTGGATGGGTAACGAACATGAGTAATACGCTTACGGGCACCGATAAAAGCGTCATCCTGCTGATGACCATTGGCGAAGATCGCGCGGCAGAGGTGTTTAAACACCTCTCCCAGCGAGAAGTGCAAATTCTCAGTGCGGCCATGGCCAACGTGCGTCAGATCTCCAACAAGCAGCTGACTGAAGTGCTGGCAGAGTTTGAACAGGAAGCCGAACAGTTTGCCGCGCTGAACATCAACGCCAACGACTACCTCCGTTCCGTGCTGGTCAAGGCGCTGGGCGAAGAACGTGCCTCCAGCCTGCTGGAAGACATTCTGGAAACCCGCGATACCGCCAGCGGTATCGAAACGCTCAACTTTATGGAACCGCAGAGTGCCGCCGACCTTATTCGCGACGAGCACCCACAGATTATCGCCACCATCCTTGTCCACCTCAAACGTGGTCAGGCGGCCGATATTCTGGCGCTGTTCGAAGAGCGTCTGCGTCACGATGTGATGCTGCGTATCGCCACCTTCGGCGGCGTCCAGCCGGCCGCGCTGGCGGAGCTGACCGAGGTGCTGAACAACCTGCTCGACGGCCAGAACCTCAAGCGCAGCAAAATGGGCGGCGTGAGAACGGCGGCGGAAATCATCAACCTGATGAAAACGCAGCAGGAAGAGGCCGTCATTACGGCGGTTCGCGAATTCGACGGCGAGCTGGCACAGAAAATCATCGACGAGATGTTCCTGTTCGAAAACCTCGTCGAAGTGGACGATCGCAGCATCCAGCGCCTGCTCCAGGAAGTGGATTCCGAGTCGCTGCTTATCGCCCTCAAAGGCGCCGAGCAGCCGCTGCGCGAGAAGTTCCTGCGCAACATGTCTCAGCGCGCGGCCGATATCCTGCGCGACGACCTTGCCAACCGCGGCCCGGTTCGTCTTTCTCAGGTGGAAAACGAACAGAAAGCCATTCTGCTTATTGTTCGTCGTCTGGCGGAAACCGGCGAGATGGTGATTGGCAGCGGAGACGACACCTATGTCTAATGAGCTGCCGTAGAAACGCTGGACGCCGGACGATCTGGCTCCTCCCCTCTCCGAGTTCACGCCAGCCGTGATACCGACCGAGGAGCTTGACCCGGACGTCGAGCAGCCCGAGCTGAGCGAAGAAGAGCAGCAAGCTCAAATGCTGGCTCAGCTGCAAATGCAGGCGCACGAGCAGGGTTACAATGCCGGTCTGAACGAAGGCCGGCAGAAAGGCCACGAGCAGGGATATCAGGAAGGTCTGGCGAAAGGGTTAGAGCACGGTATCGATCAGGCGCGCCAGCAGCAGGCGCCGATCCATGCCCGCATGCAGCAGCTGGTCAGCGAGTTCCAGCACACTCTTGACGCGCTGGACAGCGTGATTGCCTCGCGACTGATGCAGATGGCGCTGGAAGCCGCGCGTCAGGTGATCGGCCAGACGCCCGTGGTGGATAACACCGCACTTATCAAACAAATTCAGGGTCTGCTTCAGCAGGAGCCGCTGTTCAGCGGGAAACCTCAGCTGCGCGTCCATCCGGACGATCTGCAGCGCGTTGAAGAGAGCCTGGGCGCGACGCTAAACCTGCACGGCTGGCGTCTGCGCGGTGACCCGTCGTTACATCATGGCGGCTGCAAAGTCTCTGCCGATGAAGGCGACCTGGATGCCAGCGTTGCTACCCGCTGGCAGGAACTGTGCCGCCTGGCGGCACCGGGAGTCGTCTGATGACCGCTCGCCTCACCCGCTGGCTCACCACGCTCGACAACTTTGAGACGAAGATGGCGCAACTGCCATCTGTTCGTCGTTATGGACGACTCACGCGCGCCACCGGGCTGGTTCTCGAAGCCACCGGCCTGCAGCTGCCGCTGGGCGCGACCTGCGTGATTGAGCGTCAGGACGGTCTGGAAACGCGCGAAGTTGAAAGCGAAGTGGTTGGGTTTAACGGCCAGCGCCTGTTCCTGATGCCGCTTGAAGAGGTGGAAGGCATTCTGCCCGGCGCGCGCGTCTATGCCAAAAACATTTCTGGCGATGGGCTGCAAAGTGGGAAACAGCTGCCGCTTGGCCCTGCCCTGCTGGGCCGCGTGCTGGACGGCAGCGGTAAACCGCTCGACGGCCTGCCCTCCCCCGACACCACCGAAACCGGTGCGCTAATCACCCAGCCGTTCAACCCCCTGCAGCGTACCCCTATCGAGCATGTGCTTGACACCGGCGTGCGCCCGATTAACGCCCTGCTCACCGTGGGACGTGGACAACGTATGGGCCTGTTCGCCGGGTCTGGCGTGGGTAAATCCGTCCTGCTCGGCATGATGGCGCGCTATACCCAGGCCGATGTGATCGTCGTGGGGCTGATTGGCGAACGCGGTCGTGAAGTAAAAGACTTTATTGAAAACATTCTGGGTGCGGAAGGCCGTGCCCGCTCGGTGGTAATTGCCGCGCCGGCGGACGTGTCGCCGCTGCTGCGTATGCAGGGTGCCGCGTACGCCACCCGCATCGCCGAAGATTTTCGTGACCGCGGCAAGCACGTGCTGCTGATCATGGATTCCCTGACCCGCTACGCGATGGCGCAGCGTGAAATCGCGCTGGCCATCGGTGAGCCACCGGCAACCAAAGGCTACCCGCCTTCGGTCTTCGCCAAACTTCCTGCGCTGGTGGAACGCGCGGGGAACGGCATCAGCGGCGGCGGCTCCATCACCGCGTTCTACACGGTTCTGACGGAAGGCGATGACCAGCAGGACCCGATTGCCGACTCCGCGCGCGCAATTCTTGACGGTCACATTGTGCTGTCGCGTCGTCTGGCCGAAGCCGGGCACTATCCGGCCATTGATATTGAAGCGTCTATCAGCCGCGCAATGACGGCGCTGATAACCGAGAAGCACTACGCTCGCGTGCGTAACTTCAAACAACTGCTTTCCAGCTTCCAGCGCAACCGCGATCTGGTCAGCGTGGGGGCGTATGCCAAAGGCAGCGACCCGATGCTCGACAAGGCGATTAGCCTGTGGCCGCAGCTGGAAGCATTTTTGCAACAAGGCATTTTTGAACGCGCCGACTGGGAAGATTCAATTCAGGCACTGGAGCTGATTTTCCCGCAGGTGTAACACAGGTGGAGGGCGAAGGTCATGGCGCAAAACAGCGCGTTATCAACGCTGAAAGATCTGGCTGAGAAAGAAGTTGATGATGCCGCATTGCAGCTTGGCGCAATGCGACGCGGGTGCCAGCAGGCTGAAGAACAGTTGAAGATGTTAATCGACTATCAGCATGAATATCGCACCAACCTCAATACCGATATGACACAGGGCATTGGAAGCCAGCGCTGGATTAACTATCAGCAGTTTATCCAGACGCTGGAGAAGGCGATAGATCAGCATCGCCAGCAGCTTAACCAGTGGACCCAGAAAGTCGATACCGCGCTGAATTTCTGGCGCGAGAAGAAGCAGCGGCTGCAGGCCTGGCAGACTTTACAGGACCGACAGATCGCGGCAACGACCCTGGCGGAAAACCGTCTGGATCAGAAGAAAATGGATGAGTTTGCCCAGCGCGCATCAATGAGGAAACCGGAATGATCACACTGCAACAACTGCTGATGAGCGACAGCGACCTGTCAGGCGGCACGCAAACAGGGAAAGGCACCGACGGTGCTCAGAACTTTCTCTCTCTGCTGGCGGGCGCCCTGTCGGACGCAACGGGCAAGGGCAAAGATGCGCCGCTGACCCTGGCTGACCTGAAAGCCGCCGGCAGTAAACTGTCAAAAGTGGCCCAGGACGCAAAAGGTGATACCACCCTGCAGGCCAGAATTGCCGACCTGCTCTCGCGCCAGACGGCGCTGAATGGCGATGAAACGTCGCCCGTCACGTCGCTTGATACGCTGGTTTCCGGGCTGGTGCCGCTGTCTAAGGGCGACGCGCTGAAGACGCTCAATGCGGCGAACAGCAAAGATGACGGTAAAAGCGAGCTGAGCGAAGAAGAACTGGCCGGATTAAGCGCGCTGATGGCGATGCTGCCTCACCAGCAAACTACCGCCTCTCGCGCGGCAGGCAGTGAGGGCGTTTCCGCCACCTCAACGCTGAGTTCCGCGACGTTTTCGCAAAACGGCGTGGGCCAGCCGTCCCTGAACGCGTCCGCGGGAAGCCACGATAAAGCGCAGAGTTCTACGCCTTATCAGAGCCAGGCGAAAACCAACGAACCCGCTCTGTCGGGCAACATGCCTGCTACACCGGCCGTGGCCGCAGCAGCAGAGAAGCAGGAGCTCGCCAGTTCGTCTTCATCATCTCCAACGGCCACCCTGGCACCGATTATGTCCAGCCATGCGACCAGCCAGACGGCCGCTACCGTTGCCACCGCGCCGGTGTTAAGCCAGCCTCTGGGAACCCACGAGTGGCAGCAGTCTCTGAGCCAGCACATCACCCTGTTCACTAAGCAGGGCCAGCAGACGGCAGAGCTGCGCCTGCACCCGGAAGATCTGGGTCAGGTGCAAATTTCACTTAAGCTGGATGACAACCAGGCCCAGCTGCAGATGGTCTCTGCGCACAGCCATGTTCGTGCGGCGCTGGAAGCCGCGCTGCCGGTACTGCGGACCTCACTGGCGGAAAACGGCATTCAGCTTGCACAGAGCAGCGTCAGCAGCGAGAGCTTCGCCGGGCAGCAGCAGTCCTCATCCCAGCAGCAGCACCAGGCTTCGCGTTCCGGCAATACCGGCGGTTTTAATGAAGAGAGCGATGAGTTGCTGCCTGTTCCTTCCGCCCTGCAGTCCGCAGCGCGGGGTAACAGTGCCGTAGACATCTTCGCCTAAACGCCAGAGGTAGCGTGATTATCCCCGTCTTTTCCACGCTTTGACGACAGCAGGACACGGGATAATCACCTTATTAAGCTGTACCGAAACAGGAAGCTCGTATCAGATGACTGACTCCGCTATCACCAAAAAAAGTAAGCGTTCCATCTGGATCCCGCTGCTGGTGTTGATCACGCTCGCCGCCTGCGCTACCGCGGGCTATAGTTACTGGCGTATGCAGCAGGAACCGACCACCGCTGCGGCCAAAGCTGAAGCACCTCCTCCGCCGGCTCCAGTGTTCTTCCCGCTGGATACCTTCACCGTCAATCTCGGTGATGCGGATCGCGTGCTTTACGTTGGCATTACGCTGCGCCTGAAAGATGAAGCCACCCGTTCACGTCTGAACGATTACCTTCCTGAAGTGCGTAGCCGTCTGTTGCTGCTGTTCTCTCGTCAGGACGCTTCGGCGCTGGCCACCGATGTGGGTAAGCAAAAGCTGGTCGACGCTATTAAACAAACGCTGGCGACCCCGCTGGTAAACGGCCAACCTAAGCAGGAAGTCACTGACGTTCTGTATACAGCATTCATTCTGCGGTAACGACATGGGCGACAGTATTCTTTCTCAGGCAGAAATCGATGCGCTGCTCAACGGCGACAGCGATAAAAGTGATGATCCGCAACCGGGTATTGGCGGCGATAGCGATATTCGTCCCTATGACCCGAATACCCAGCGTCGCGTGGTACGTGAACGTCTGCAGGCGCTGGAGATCATTAACGAACGTTTTGCACGTCAGTTCCGTATGGGGCTTTTTAACCTGCTGCGTCGTAGCCCGGATATTACGGTCGGTGCGATCCGCATTCAGCCGTACCATGAGTTTGCCCGCAACCTGCCGGTGCCAACCAACCTTAACCTGATTCATTTGAAGCCGCTGCGCGGCACCGGTCTGGTGGTGTTTTCGCCAAGCCTGGTGTTCATCGCGGTGGATAACCTGTTCGGCGGCGACGGGCGTTTCCCGACCAAAGTAGAAGGTCGTGAATTCACCCACACCGAACAGCGCGTCATTAACCGCATGCTGAAGCTGGCGCTGGAATCATACAGCGACGCGTGGAAAGCGATTAACCCGCTGGAAGTGGAGTACGTCCGTTCTGAGATGCAGGTGAAATTTACCAATATCACCACCTCCCCGAACGATATCGTCGTTAACACGCCGTTCCACGTGGAGATCGGTAATCTGACCGGCGAGTTCAACATCTGCCTGCCGTTCAGCATGATCGAACCGCTGCGCGAGCTGCTGGTTAACCCGCCGCTGGAGAACTCCCGCAACGAAGACCAGAACTGGCGTGAAAACCTGGTCCGCCAGGTCCAGCATTCGCAGCTTGAACTGGTGGCGAGCTTCGCCGATATCCCGCTGCGGTTATCTCAGATCCTGAAATTACAACCCGGCGATGTTTTGCCGATAGAAAAACCCGACCGCATTATTGCCCATGTGGATGGTGTCCCCGTGCTGACAAGCCAGTACGGCACGATTAACGGTCAGTATGCGTTACGCGTTGAGCACTTGATCAACCCGATTTTGAATTCGCTGAATGAGGAACAGCCCAAATGAGTGACATGAACAATCCGTCCGATGAAAACAGCGGAGCACTGGACGATCTGTGGGCTGACGCGTTAAACGAGCAAAAAGCGACCCCGGCCAAAAGCGCAGCGGATGCCGTATTCCAGCAGCTCGGCGGCGGTGACGTCAGCGGCACGCTGCAGGACATCGACCTGATCATGGATATCCCGGTTAAGCTGACCGTTGAGCTGGGACGCACCCGTATGACCATTAAAGAGCTGCTGCGCCTGACGCAGGGTTCCGTGGTGGCCCTTGACGGTCTGGCCGGTGAGCCGCTGGATATCCTGATCAACGGCTATCTGATTGCCCAGGGTGAAGTCGTAGTGGTTGCCGATAAATACGGCGTACGCATCACCGACATCATTACCCCGTCTGAACGTATGCGTCGTCTGAGCCGTTAAGCATGAAAACCCAGGCAACAATATCACAGCCTTCTGCCGTTCCCGGCTCACCTCTGCTCCAGGTGAGCGGGGCGTTGTTCGGTATTATTGCCTTTATTCTTATCGCCGCCTGGCTGGCGAAGCGCTTTGGCCTGGCGGGTAAAACCGCCGGTGCCCGCGGCCTGAAGGTCAGCGCCAGCACCACCCTGGGTCCACGCGAACGCGTGGTCATCGTCGAGGTGGACGATGCGCGTCTGGTTCTGGGCGTAACGACCTCAAACATCAGCGTATTACACAAGCTGCCGCCCGCCCCTGTTGTGGTGGACGAGCGCGCAGAGGCCCCTGCGGATTTTCAGTCCGTCATGAAGAGTTTGCTTAAGCGTTCCGGGAGATCCTGATGCGCCGTTTGTTATCCCTGACGCTTGCGGGCGTTGCCCTGTTTGCTCCCGCGGTCTATGCACAGCTGCCCGGTCTGGTCTCAACCCCTCTCGCGGGCGGCGGACAAAGCTGGTCACTTCCCGTTCAGACGCTGGTGTTCATCACCTCGCTGACGTTTATTCCGGCCATCCTGCTGATGATGACCAGCTTCACCCGCATCATCATCGTTTTCGGTCTGCTGCGAAACGCGCTGGGCACCCCTTCCGCTCCGCCAAACCAGGTTCTGCTCGGGCTGGCGCTGTTTTTGACCTTTTTCATTATGTCGCCGGTGATCGATAAGATTTATACCGACGCCTATCAGCCGTTCAGCGAAGACAAAATCTCCATGCAGGAGGCGCTCGACAAAGGCGCACAGCCGCTGCGGGAATTTATGCTGCGCCAGACGCGCGAAGCCGACCTGGCCCTTTTCGCCCGCCTGTCCAACACCGGCGAGCTGCAGGGACCGGAAGCGGTGCCAATGCGTATTCTGCTGCCCGCCTATGTCACCAGCGAGCTGAAAACCGCGTTCCAGATTGGCTTTACCATTTTTATTCCGTTCCTGATTATCGATCTGGTGATCGCCAGCGTCCTGATGGCGCTCGGGATGATGATGGTGCCGCCCGCGACCATTGCCCTGCCCTTTAAGATCATGCTCTTTGTGCTGGTCGACGGCTGGCAGCTGCTGGTCAGCTCGCTGGCGCAGAGTTTCTACAGTTAAGGAACGGCAATGACACCCGAATCGGTCATGATGATGGGCACGGAGGCGATGAAAATCGCGATTGCCGTTGCCGCTCCGCTGCTGCTTGTCGCGCTGGTTACCGGTCTGATTATCAGTATTCTGCAGGCCGCCACGCAGATTAACGAAATGACGCTGTCATTCATCCCGAAAATCATCGCCGTGTTCGTGGCGATCATCGTAGCCGGGCCGTGGATGCTGAACCTGTTGCTGGACTATATGCGCAACCTGTTTACCAACCTGCCGTACATCATCGGCTGATCTGACGATGCTGCACTTCACCAGCGACCAGTGGGTTCAGTGGCTCGGCGTCTACTTCTGGCCGATGCTGCGCATCATGGCGCTGATCTCCACCGCCCCCATTCTCAGCGAGAAATCGATACCCAAACGCGTCAAGGTGGGACTGGGGATTATTATCTCCATTATCGTCGCGCCCTCTCTGCCCCCCGTGGATATTCCGATCTTCTCGGCGAATGCGGTGTGGGTGGCCTTGCAGCAGGTGATGATTGGCGTCGCCGTCGGCTTTACCATGCAGCTGGCCTTTGCCGCCGTGCGTACCGCGGGGGAACTGATTGGCCTGCAGATGGGGTTATCTTTTGCCACGTTTGTCGATCCCGGCAGTCATCTCAACATGCCCGTGCTGGCGCGCATTATCGATCTGCTCGCCATGCTGCTGTTCCTGTCGTTCAACGGCCATCTGTGGCTTATCTCCATGCTGGTGGACACGTTCCATACCCTGCCGATTGGCGAAAACCCGGTGAACAGCAACGCTTTCCTGGCGCTCACCCGAGCGGCGGGGCTGATCTTCCTGAACGGGCTGATGCTGGCGTTACCCATCATCACCCTGCTGCTGACCGTCAACCTGGCTTTAGGTTTACTCAACCGAATGGCACCGCAGCTTTCGGTGTTTGTCATTGGTTTTCCGCTGACGCTGACGGTCGGAATTTTATTAATGTCATTACTGATGCCACTGATCGCTCCCTTCTGTGAACATTTATTCGGCGAGATATTCAACCTGTTAGCGGATATTGTCAGCGAGCTGCCACGTAAATAATAGCCCTCACTGTTGCTATTGTCTTTCTGAGGATATTCCTAAAATAAAATGCGAAAAACATCTTCCAGGATATATCTGACGCGGTTTAATTGTTTCTAACCACCTCACAATACTTAATATTTACTTTACTTTAAGAAGATTCCTGGCAAATTATACGTAACTTTACGGGATAGTGAGTCCGCCTGAAAGTCTTTGTCATGCTCACAGGTTTATTATTTTTTTCCATCCCGTATGGCTGTTTTGAGCTCTCAGGCAGATGGTGAATTATCGTTACGCATTGAGTGAGGGTATGCCATGTCAACGATCATTATGGATTTATGCAGCTACACCCGGCTAGGGTTAACCGGGTACCTGGCAAGCAGAGGGGTAAGAAAGAGAGACATCAACGATGCACACACCGTTGACGAACTCGCAGCCGCTTGTGACGAACTAAAACCAGGCGTGGTGTTTATTAATGAGGACTGTTTCATTCACGATCCAGCCAACAGTCAGCACATTAAGCAAATCATTAATCAGCATCCAAAAACCCTGTTTATTGTTTTTATGGCGATCGCGAATATCCATTTCGATGAGTATTTGTTGGTCCGTAAAAATTTATTGATCAGTTCTAAATCGATTAAACCCGAGTCGCTGGATGACATTTTGGGTGATTATTTGAATAAAGAAGTTAAAAATGTAGGAGCGGTTAACTTACCCACCCTATCATTAAGCAGGACTGAATCAAGTATGCTGCGAATGTGGATGGCGGGACAAGGAACTATTCAGATCTCCGACCAGATGAATATTAAAGCGAAAACCGTTTCGTCACACAAAGGAAATATTAAACGGAAAATTAAAACGCATAATAAGCAAGTGATCTACCATGTGGTACGCCTGACCGATAATGTGACGAACGGGATTTTCGTTAACATGCGTTAGTCGCTTAAGACCCTGTGCACCCTACCTTTGATCTCTGGCCTGGCCAGAGATTTTTGCTTCTGCAGAGGATGTCGGGCCGCGATGCGCTACCCGACGCCGTGTTAGTCTGCTTTCTCAACAAAGATACCGTCAGGATGCCCCAGTTCGTTAAAAAACCAAATGCCGAGCGGGTAGTCTTCCAGTGATACCAGATACATTGTCCCTTCACTAAACTCTTCAATTGCCAGCACCACACCCGGGCGGCGCGGCCCACCGTCCGTTTTAACGGTTACCCGATCGTTGACCTTCATACATTCCTCCTCTGGTTTTGAGCCAGTGTAGAACAAAACGCAAAAACACACATCGCCGCCCGGCGTGAATGGCGTTTTTATACACAGGCTATACTTAACCCTAGACACGTTTGCAGGTTGAAAGAGGAGTCCCGCAATGAAGACCGATAAAGAGTACAGCGACACCATCAAGCGCGAAGTCGAGGTGGATGTCGATGCCCTGCTGGCCGCCATCAATGAGATCAGTGAGTCAGAAGTCCGCCGGTCGGACGACAATTCGGACCGCGTCATTGTCAACGGAAGGGATTATCACACCTATCGTGAGCTGGCGGAGGCCTTCGAGCTCGATATTCACGACTTTAGCGTGTCTGAAGCCAATCGTTAGGGCGAAAAAAATCCCGGTCATGGGGATGACCGGGATCAAAACTTGCTTATGCAAGAAGCACTTGAAAATTCGTTACACCAGGAAATCTGATGTACAAGCCACACTATCCCCAACGAATTTGTCTGAAAAGCATATATTCTTATGATGAATATAATATTTTTAACATAATGCTTTTCGCAATGAGCAATAACATACGCCGAATGCGGGTTTGCCAGGGAATACTCTCATTTCTCCTGTTAACAATTCGGTTATTTTTTAGGAATTTTCTTAGATAAGGGCACAGCCGTTACCGGGAGCCACTATGCCTTCACTGCGGGATAACTTGCTGATTTTTTCTGACCTGGACGGCTCGTTGCTGGATATTCATACCTATGAGTGGCAACCCGCCATGCCCTGGCTGGACAAACTGCTGAATAATCAGATTCCGGTCATTCTCTGCAGCAGCAAGACCGCGGCAGAGATGCTGGATATCCAGCAGGATCTTGGGCTTGAAGGCTTGCCTTTTATTGCCGAGAACGGCGCGGTGATTCAGCCTGACGTGCGCTGGGATAAGGTTCAGCGCCAGACCAGAGGGATGACTCACCGGGATATTCGTCCTCGGATCGAGCAGATTCGTCTGCAGACGGGCTCTAAATTCACCACCTTTGACGATGTGGATGAGCATGTTATCAGCGAGTGGACCGGGCTGACGCGCTACCGTTCGGCGCTTGCCCGCAAGCATGAAGCGTCCGTCACGCTCATCTGGCGCGATACCGACGAGAAAATGGTTCAGTTTGAAGAGGAACTGGCGAATATCGGCCTGAAATGCCTGCAGGGTGCGCGGTTCTGGCATATTCTGGACGCCAGCTGCGGCAAAGACGTAGCGGTGAACTGGCTGATTGAACAGTATCGCGAGCAGGACGAGATCGAGCCCACCACGCTGGGGCTCGGCGACGGCCCTAACGATGCGCCGCTGCTCGACAGCGTTGACTTCGCGGTGGTCATCAAGGGGATTAACCGCCAGGGCATCACGCTACGGGATGATAACCCTGCCCGCGTTTATCACACCCAACAGCCCGGCCCGGCAGGCTGGCGGGAGGGGCTGAATCACTTCCTGTCCTGATCTCGCCACACGACCCGGTTACGCCCGCTCTGCTTGGCCTCATAGAGCCGGACGTCCGCCACGGATTGCAGCTGCTCAAAATCATAGTTACCCGCTTCATCCGCGCTGCTGACCCCCAGTGACGCGCTGATGCGCAGGGTCGTGCTCTTCTTCACCAGGATCTCCTTATTGTTGATTCGGCAACGAATGCGATCCGCGACGCCTCTCGCCTCCTCCAGACCAATCCCCGGCAGGACGACGCAAAACTCTTCTCCGCCTACACGCCCTGCCACATCATTCTTGCGTAACGCGCTGGCAATCAGTCCTGCCGTGTGGGAGAGCACCTTATCACCGGCCTGATGGCCGAACCGGTCGTTGATGTTTTTAAAATGGTCGAGATCGATCTGAATCACCGAGAACGGCAGCGACTGCTGGCGGCAGGTTTCTGCCAGCATTTTTGCGCGGTCGAACAGCGCGCCGCGATTATTCAACCGCGTAAGCGGATCGTGCCAGGCCTGCCACTGGAGGGAGTGCTGAAGCGTATACATGTTACTCACCATCCGGCGGATCACCAGCCACGAGATCAACAGCATGGCGGTAAAGAGCGCCCACAGCAGCGCCAGTACGATACTGATGCTACCGAAGTCGTCCTGTACCCCTTCATGCAGAGTGTGGATCCGCAGGACGACGCCATCGAAGTGATCGAGCCGCTCCCAGGTAATAAACCGGCTCCCGAGGCGGATACCGCCGCCGGTATCATGCTCAATCGCCTGGGCAATCTGCGCCGCTTCGCGTTCGTCAAAATGGTTAACCGGGCTTCCCGCATGGGCTGAGGTGGCGATCATATTTAGCCGGGTATCGTACAGCTGATACTCTCCCTCCGTTCGGTCTTCCGTCGCATCGGCCAGCAGACGCTGCATCGTGCTCAATGTAAAGTCCATCGCCACGACGCCGTACCAGTAACGATCGAAATAGATGGGGACGCTGGCGGTGATCGTTCGTTCATCCCCGGTCCAGGATGAAGGCGTGGAGATAAACCAGCGCACGGCGCGGGCGCGGTTGTTACGTTCTGACTGCTGGGTAAACCAGGACTGCGTGACCAGATTATAATAGCGGGCGGTAATATCACCCGCCCGATCCGGCGTATCCGTGGAAAGGAAAAATCCGGCGCGGGAGACGTAGATCACTCGCGCTTCCGTTTGCGCTCTCGACGACGCCAGTCTGAGCAAATAGCCCACTTCGAGCGCGGCAGAAATTTCATGGCTTATGCGTTCAGCGTCCCGATTGAGAAGCGTGGTTTTTTCGACAAAGGCGTCCGAGACCCCGTTAATGGGAAGGGTACGTTTTTTATCAACGGCAAGCTGCCAGGTGGAGAGCATGCGGACGGTATTGAAGCGTGACACCGCATCCTGTAAGACTTCAAAGGCCAGCGGCGTCTCGATTGCATCATGCATGCCCTGGCGAAATAACAGCAGCCTGTCGATGCTGTTCTGTAACTGCCTGTCCAGAGAGCTGGCCACCGTATCCAGATGATTGCGCTGGCTGGAGATGTATGCCTCTTCCAGCACCACCACCTCACGCCAGGTAAGTAGAGTGGAAAATACCAGAACGATCAGAAAACAGAGATTAACAATCCGCCCCGGATTGCTACGCTTATGCAGCCATTGCAAAAAAGATTGTCTTACAACAAAGGTATCGCGCTGCACACACACTCCATGATCGCTACCTAACACCCAGTACCAGAGATAAAAACGCCCGGCAAAGCCGGGCGTTATGTGATTAAGCCTTGTCCCGCTTGTGCTGCCCGTCACCCGGCTGAAGCTCATCTTCACGAAATGCTTCCCGCTTGATGCTATAGCCATCGTGCCACCGGCATTCCACCATTCCGCTGGAATACCCGGTGACGATCATACGTGGGCCGCCCTTTTTAGGCTTAACTTCATCACTGACCAAAAAGACCATACCTGCCTCCTGTATCAGGGTGAAACTGTTTCAATTTAGACGAGGAATGGTCTTTTTGCATCCTGCCGCGGGTAACAATTAGTGCGACGTGCCGCGAATTTTCTCAACCAGCTTCACCGCCGCAACGACGATAGCGCCAATGATAAAGCCCAGCACCAGATTCAGCAGGGTGGGTAGAATCGCCGCGATAACGGCCCCCTGCGTGGAGGAGAAATGTTCGATGGCATGGTGCAGCGGCGCGATGCCGTGAACCACAATTCCGCCGCCTACGAGGAACATCGCCAGCGTGCCCACCACAGACAAACTCTTCATCAGCCAGGGCGCCAGCACCAGCAGGCTTTTGCCGATGCCTCTTGCTACCGCGCTCGACTTTTCTTCCAGCCAGTAGCCAATATCGTCCAGCTTGACGATCAGTCCCACCAGACCGTACACGCCCACGGTGACCAGAATCGCAATGCCGGAGAGGATCAGCACCTGGTTCAGAAGCGGCGCGTCAGAGACAATCCCCAGCGTAATCGCGACGATTTCCGCAGACAGGATAAAGTCGGTCCGAATGGCGCCTTTGACCTTATCACGCTCGAAGGTTTTCGGATCCTGAGCGGCCAGCGCTTCAAGACGCTGCTGGCGCACCTCCGGCGTATCGCTCTGCTTGCGCGCGCTAAAGGAGTGGAGCACCTTCTCCACGCCCTCGAAGCAGAGAAATGCCCCACCAATCATCAGTAACGGCGTGATGGCCCAGGGGATAAAGGCGCTGATCAGCAGCGCCAGCGGCACCAGGATCACCTTATTCAGGAAAGAGCCTTTCGCCACGCCCCACACCACCGGCAGTTCACGGTTAGCCCTTACCCCACTCACCTGCTGGGCGTTCAACGATAAATCATCGCCCAGCACGCCTGCGGTTTTTTTCGCCGCCAGTTTCCCCATCACTGAAATGTCGTCCAGTAAGGTGGCAATATCATCCAGCAATGTTAATAAGCTACTTCCTGCCAAAATCTTAATCCTTCATTTTTTGGTAATTAAGTGAATAGTATGGAGCAAAAGCGCCAACCCGGAAACAGGCACCTTACGTCAACAAAAAATTCACATCTGCCACACAATTAAAGGGCTCGCCAGCGAGATAGTTTTCGCGTTTACTATCAGCGAACTTTTTATTTCGTCGTGAGGGATTATGCGTTTCCGGCAATTGCTACCGCTCATCGGGGCACTCTTTTCGCTGTACATCATCTGGGGGTCAACCTACTTTGTCATTCGCATCGGCGTGGAAAGCTGGCCGCCGCTGATGATGGCGGGCATTCGTTTTCTCTCGGCGGGCATCCTGCTGCTTGCCTTCCTGCTGCTGCGCGGGCATAAGCTTCCCCCGCTGCGTCCGATGCTGAATGCCGCCCTGATCGGCCTGCTGCTGCTGGCTGTGGGGAACGGATTTGTGACGATTGCCGAGCACCAGAACGTACCGTCCGGGATCGCCGCCGTGGTCGTTGCCACCGTACCGCTGTTTACCCTGTGCTTCAGCCGCCTCTTTGGTATCCGCACCCGCAAGCTGGAGTGGCTGGGTATTGGGATTGGCCTTGCCGGCATCATTCTGCTGAATAGCGGCGGTAACCTGAGCGGGAATCCGTGGGGTGCAGTCATCATCCTGATTGGCTCGATGAGCTGGGCGTTTGGTTCCGTGTACGGTTCGCGTATCGAACTGCCTACCGGCATGATGGCGGGCGCAATCGAGATGCTTGCCGCCGGGATTGTACTGCTGCTCGCCTCCATGCTTACGGGAGAAAAGCTGACAACCCTGCCGCCGCTGTCGGGCTTGCTGGCGGTAGGCTACCTGGCGCTGTTCGGCTCTATCATCGCCATTAACGCCTATATGTTCCTGATCCGCAATGTCTCTCCGGCTGTCGCCACCAGCTACGCCTACGTTAACCCGGTCGTGGCCGTGCTGCTCGGGACAGGTCTGGGGGGAGAAACGCTCTCGCCAGTGGAATGGATTGCATTAGGGATCATTGTGTTTGCCGTCGTGCTGGTCACGCTGGGCAAATATTTGCTGCCGGCAAAACCGGTAGTCACGCCTTGCGAGGCGGAGAAACCGTAAGCAGGTGAATGCCCTGCGTGTCGATCTGCGCGGTCTGGCCGCCGCCGCAGATCCACTCTTCAAGCCGTTCGGTCAGATCGGTATCATTCAGCTTTAATCTGCCTCTCAGCGCACACTCCCAGACAATCAGCACCCGCCAGCCTTGCTCAATAAGCGTCGAGAGGTCCCGCTCGTCGCGCTCGACGTTTTTAGCAATCTTATCCAGCCAGAAATCGGTGCGCGTCGCGGGGACTTTAAACAGGTAGCAGTCGTGATGGTGCCAGAAACAGCCGTGAGTAAAGATGATGCACTGCCAGGCGTCGATGACGAAATCGGGACGCCCCGCCAGGGCGGCATCCTGGACGCGGAAGTCAAACCCCGCCAGGGCGGCATCCTGGACGCGGAAGTCAAACCCCGCCTGCGTCAGCAGCGCGGCCAGGCGCTTTTCAATCGCGGTGTCACGCGTGCCGATGGCACGCATGTTTTTGCTGCGCGTCGCCTTATCGTGAACGTCCGTCATTGACGGCCTCACTCTGGCGGAGCGCCACCGCCTGTCTGATGCGCGAGGCCAGCAGCTTTGCGACCGCCGCAAACGCGGGCACCACCACCGAGTTACCAAACTGCCGGTACGCCTGGGTATCCGAAACCGGAATGCGGAAACCGTAGCCTTGCGGCGTTTCAAAACCCATCAACCGGGCACATTCCCGCGGCGTTAAGCGTCGCGGACGGTGACGCTGGTTGTGCGGGTCGTCGAAATCTTTTTCACCCAGCGCTTTGTCCCAGCCTCTGTCGATCAGGATTTCCGCGCCGTCTTTGTAGTAGCGAGCAGACAGCGTGCGGGTGACGCTGTGCGGATCGTTAGGGTTTACCATCCCAAAGCCGAAGCCGTTGCCTTTCGCCTGGTGCTTCTTGGCATAGCGGTAGAGGTATTTCCATAGCACCGGAGTCAGGATAAATTTCGCGTCGACGACCGGTTCCAGCAGGTCGGCCACGGTGGGACGCCGCTCGGGATACAGAGAGGGAATATCCCGCAGGGTAAAATCGCCTTTCAGATTGAGATCGCGTCGGAAGCCCACCAGCACGATACGTTCGCGATGCTGGGGCAGGAAATGTTTCCCATCAATAATTTTAGGATCGTCCGCCCCCATGTCCTGTGAATCGGCCACGTCATAACCCAGCTCATCCAGGGTTTGCATGATAATGCGGAAGGTTTTCCCGCCGTCGTGGCTTTTTAAGTTTTTGACGTTTTCCAGCACAAAGATGGGCGGGCGGCGAGCGTCAATGATGCGCGCCACATCAAAAAAAAGCGTTCCCTGCGTATCGCAGGCGAAACCGTGGGCGCGTCCAAGGGCATTCTTTTTGGAGACACCCGCCAGCGAGAAGGGCTGACAAGGGAAGCCTGCCAGCAGCACGTCATGCGCCGGGATCGTCTGACGAATGTGCTCGGCGGCCTGTTCATCGCTCACGCCGCTTTTATGGCTCAGGGTCACATCGCGGATATCCGCGTTGAAATGATGCTCGTTCGGATCGCAGTACCAGTTAGCTTTGTAGGTTCGTACGGCATGTTTGTTCCACTCGCTGGTAAACACGCACTGTCCGCCGATGGCTTCAAAACCGTGCCGGATGCCGCCGATACCGGCAAAAAGATCGATAAAGCGGAAGGCATAGTTCGGGTGCGCGGCAGAAGGACGCGGAAGCAGATTTTGCAGATAACGATACTCGCCTTCACTCAGGCGACGCCCTGCTCGCTCGCTGGTCAGCAGGCGTTTAAGGATCGCCGGGCTCCAGTGGCTCTCGCCGTGCGCCATCAGCAAACTGGCCAGCGTTTTAGCATCATAGATATCCAACAGCTGGCGCAGTAAGGCCTGCACCGTTGCCGTTGATTTCTCAGCCTGCGCGGGCGCGGGCTCTGTCACTGATCGATTTTCCTGCATTCTTTTAACCGGAGAATAAAGACTGGGAACAGATTACCACAGTTCAGTTGCGCAAACTGCGACGGAAACGGCCCAGCACCTGGCTATCCAGCCCGAGGCAGTCGCCGTGTAATTCGGCGCTGAGTTTCGCCATAAACTGGATCAGGAAATCGGCATTGTGACGTGCCAGTTCGCGGCCCATGTCCGTTTGCATTGTATCAGGCAATCGCAGCAGCTTGGTCTGAAAATGGTCGAGGGCAAACGCACGGTCGTCGAGGGGACGCGCATCGGCGAAGGGATCGTTGGCATCAAAAAGCGGCACGCCAAGCGCGCCCGAAACGGCAAAAACGCGCGCCAGGCCGATAGCGCCTAACGCTTCCAGCCGGTCTGCATCCTGCACAATTTTGGCCTCCATGCTCTGCGGCGCAATTCCGGCGCTGAAGCTGTGCGCCTCAATCGCGTGCCCGACGGCGGCAATATGCTCTGGCGGAAAGTCAGGGAAGTCGCGGCGCAGAATGTCGCTCGTCTTAAGCGCCGCGAGCCGTGACGACTGGCTGCGTTCAGGATGGTTTTTCGGCAGGCTGACAATATCGTGAAAATAGCATGCGGCCAGAATCACCAGCGGCTCGACCATGTGGTGAACCATGATTTTTTGCGCCGTCATCCAGACCCGACGAAAATGCGAAATATCATGTGCGGTATCGTCGGTGCTGTGATTCTCCTCGAGCCAGTGCTCAAATCGTTGCTGCCACCGGGCAAGTTCCATCGTCATGTCCTGTTGTTTAAAAGAGGATGAATTATAACACAGCCGAATTAAACCAATCTAAAAATAGAACCACGAAATACTTAATAATAATTACACCATATAAATTCAATGAATTAATTCACGAGAAAAATAAAGAGACTTATAGAAACATTTGGAAATATTACAAATAATTTAATTACACTTATTTCTGAAACTAAATTACATCTATTGAAATAGTATCAACCCAGTAACCACGGAGGGTGGTTACATATATTCATATAATTTATCCTTTAAGGGAATATATAATGAAAAGAAAAGTTTTGGCAATTCTTGCACCCGCGTTATTAATGGCAGGCTTAGTAAACGCGGCTGAAATTTACAACAGCAATGGCAATAAACTCGACCTGTACGGTAAAGTAGATGGTCTGCATTATTTCTCTGACGACACGGGTTCAGATGGCGACGTAAGCTACGTTCGTCTGGGCTTCAAAGGCGAAACGCAGATCAACGACCTGCTTAGCGGCTATGGCCAGTGGGAATATAATATTAAGGCTAACAAAACTGAGAAATCAGGCAATCAGTCATGGACACGCCTTGGCTTCGCTGGTCTGAAATTTGGTGAATACGGTTCATTCGACTACGGTCGTAACTACGGCGTGGTTTACGATGTTGAAGGCTGGACCGATATGCTGCCTGAGTTCGGCGGAGATTCCTATACCTATACCGATAACTTTATGACCGGCCGTACAAACGGTGTTGCAACCTACCGTAATAATGATTTCTTTGGCCTGGCTCAGGGCCTGGATTTCGCTATTCAGTATCAAGGCAATAACGAAAGCGCCTCTAACGATCAGGAAGGTACCAACAATGGCCGTGATATCCGCAAAGAAAACGGAGACGGTTGGGGTATTTCAACCTCCTACGATTTCGGTATGGGATTCAACGCCGCCGCGGCATATGCTTCATCTGACCGTACCAACGACCAGGTTACCAAAACAACAGCCGGTGGTGACAAGGCTGACGTCTGGACTGTTGGCTTGAAATACGATGCCAACGATATCTATCTGGCAACCATGTATGCAGAAACCCGCAATATGACGCCTTACGGTGACTTCGGCGTTGCTAATAAAACTCAGAACTTTGAAGTGACAGCGCAGTATCAGTTTGATTTCGGCCTGCGCCCTGCGGTCTCTTTCCTGATGTCTAAAGGTAAGGATCTGAATTCCTTCTACGGAAGTGATAAAGATCTGGTGAAATATGCTGACGTGGGTGCGACCTATTATTTCAACAAAAATATGTCCACCTATGTTGACTACAAAATCAACCTGCTGGATGAAGATGACAATTTCTACAACGCGAATGGCATCAGCACCGATGACATCTTAGCAGTCGGTCTTGTTTATCAGTTCTAATCCCCAAAATACCAAAGGCCGCAATTGCGGCCTTTTTTATTTCTTCATTTTTATTATGGCGCTTCCTGCAGCGCCACCCGAATAAACCCGTTATTATGCGCCAGCAGTTCATGGGCCTTCCACGCATCCAGCCCTGTGAGCACCATCAATACCGCCGTTTTACAGTGATGGTTACAGCTCTCCAGCGCGGCTTTTGCTTCAGCCCGGGAGCATCCCCCCGCTTCCATCACGATGGCGATTTGGCGTTCGGCCCATTTGGTGTTGCTTGCCTCAAGATCCACGCGCAGGTTGCTATAAACCCGTCCGGTCCGAACGGCCAGCCCGGTGGCGATCATTGAGAGGATCATTTTCTGCGCGATCCCCGCTTTGGTGTTGATATAGCCTGCGACAACATCCGCACCCAGCTCCGGAGCGATAACCATGCTCGCCAGATGCGCGGCTTCACTTTGCGCATCGCCGGTAATGATGGCCACCGGCGAACCCAGCGACCATGCATGGCGCATTGCCCCCCAGACCCACGGCGTTTTTCCGCTGACGGTCACGGCCAGCATCATATCGTGTTCACCAAACTTAATGGCCTGCAGATCGGCAACGCCGCGCTCGTAGCTCCCTTCCCCTTCCTGTGCCGTAACGGCAATCACCGGGGTTTTGCCCGGCGCATACTCATCGGTAACCTGTTGCGCAACGCGCCCAGACGGCCCCGCGCCAACGATGACCAGGCGACCACCGTGGCTGAGCGCCGCGGCGGCGTTGTCCACCACGCGTGCAATAGTATCTAAACAGGGGGTAATGGCAGCAGAAATGAGTTCATCATCCTGGTGAATGACTTTCAGCATGTCCAGCGTGGACAATCTATCAATATTCATCGTGCTGGCGTGCCGTCTTTCCCTGACCGAACCGGTAAGCATAACGCTCATAAACAGCCTCCTTATTATGAGTACCCATACACTATAAAGTGTTTTATATAGATGACCTGCGAGGAGGGTCACGAAAAGAGGACCAAATCCACGCCTTTACATGGCTTTAAGAAAAGCGCGTCATCGGCGATAATTACCCCTTTCTTAATCATCGCGGAGTGTTGATGAGCGATTTGCAGCCTTTCCTTCCGACGCGCAAGCGCCCCATGAAACTCAATACGCTGGTCACGCTGATGGTGTGCGCGATTATTGCCTCTGTGCTGCTGGTGGTCTTTGCGCTCTACTCCGTACAAATCACTCGGGCGACCCGCGATGATGTTAAAGACACTGCGCTCGGCATTGCCCGCACCCTCGCCGACAGCCCCGAGATACAGCGCGGCCTGATGCAGGCACCGCAGGAGAATATTATTCAGCCCATCGCCCAGGCGGTGACGAAGCGAAACGATCTGCTGTTCACCGTGGTCACCGATATGCGCGGGATCCGCTATTCACACCCGAACGAGGCGCTGCTGGGGCTGCATTTTATCGGCGATGATTTAACCCCTGCGCTGGAAGGCAAAGAGAACGTATCGGTTAACCGGGGCGCGCTCGCCGAAGCGCTGCGCGTTTTTACGCCCGTCTACGACGGCCAGCACGAGCAGATAGGCGTGGTAGTGGTCGGTATCTCCCTGAATAAGGTTGAAGAGCAGATTGCCCGCGGGCGGCTAAACGCCGTCTGGACCATTTTATTCAGTATTTTTATGAGTTCGATGGCGATTTGGGGTCTGGTGCGGGTACTTAAACGCATCCTGTTCGGGCTCGAACCTTACGAAATTTCCGCCCTGTTCGAACAGCGTCAGGCAATGCTGCAGTCGCTTCGCGAAGGGGTTCTGGCCGTCGATATTCACGGGCGCGTGACGATGATCAACCAGACCGCCAGAGAAATATTGCTTCTCCCCTCCGGTAAGCAGACCGAAAACGCCAGCGCGCCCCTGCTGGCCAGCCTGCGTGACGTCTCGAAGACGGGCGTCGCACGCCAGGATCAGGAGATCAGCTGCAACGGTAGGCTATTGCTGTGCAACATGGTCCCCGTGAAAAGTCAGGATCGGGTGATCGGCGCCATCACCACCTTCCGTGATAAAACGGAAGTCAGCCAGCTGATGCAGCGTCTGGACGGCATGGTTAACTACGTCGATGCCCTGCGCGCCCACACCCACGAGTTTATGAATAAACTGCATGTGATACTCGGCCTGCTGAATATTAAGCGCTACGACAAGCTGGAAGAGTACATTCTCCAGACGGCACATCATTACCAGACGGATATCGGTACGATACAGAGCAAGGTAAAATCCCCGGTGGTTGCCGGGTTCCTGCTGGGTAAAATCAACCGGGCGAAAGAAGCGGGCGTCACCCTGACGCTGGCGGATGAAAGCCAGATACCGGATACAGCAAGTGAAGAGCAGGTCGCGGTGCTGATCACCGCGCTGGGCAACCTCATTGAAAACGCGCTCGACGCGATGGAAGGACAGCAGGAGGGCGAGATCGGCCTGCTGCTGCATTATCAGAATGGCTGGCTCAGCTGTGAAGTCAGCGACGATGGCCCCGGCATTGATCCCACTCAGCTGGAGTCTATTTTTACAAAGGGCTTCTCAACAAAAGGTGAAAACCGCGGCGTTGGGCTGTTCCTTGCTCGCCAGCAGATTCAGAACCTCGGCGGCGATATCTCCGTCGAGTCTGAGCCCGGCGTATTTACCCAATTTTTTGTTCACATCCCCTGGGATAGCGAGAGGAAAATCGCGTGATAAATGTGTTAATTGTCGATGATGACGCCATGGTGGCCGACCTCAACCGTCTGTACGTCAACCGTGTTGAAGGCTTTACCTGCAGTGGCGTCGCCTCCACGCTAAACCAGGCCGAGGCCATCATTAATGACCCCAGCCATCCTGTCGATCTGGTGCTGCTGGATGTCTATATGCAGCAGGATAACGGGCTGGATCTGCTGCCCGTCATTCGCGCATCCGGCCGCCCAATCGACGTGATCATGATCACCTCGGCCGCCGACGCCGCCACGATCCAGACCTCCATTCACTACGGCGTGGTGGATTATTTGATCAAGCCTTTCCAGTTCCCGCGCTTTGAAGAGGCGCTGAACGGCTGGAAGGCAAAGCATAGCCTGATGGGTTCGCACCAGTATTACGAGCAGGCCGACGTCGACCGGCTGATCCACGGCGGGGCACCGGAACTGGCGGACAGCAAAAAGCTGCCGAAGGGATTAACGCCGCAAACGCTGCGCACGATTTGCCAGTGGATTGACGCTCATCCGGAGACGGAGTTTTCTACCGATGACCTGGCAAATGCGGTCAATATCTCCCGCGTGTCCTGTCGCAAATACCTGATTTGGCTCGCCCAAATCAACATTCTGTTCACCAGCATTCACTACGGCGCCACCGGGCGTCCGGTGTATCGCTACCGCCTCCAGCCGGAGCAGACGGGCCTGCTCAAACAATACTGCCAGTAACGCGGTAGGTATCATCCAGCAGGGTAAAGCGGAAGTGGTGTGCTGAAGAGAACACCACTTCTTTTGTTTTGGTCACAAAGATCGCTTCTATGTCGGGACGCGCGCGCAGCGCAGCGCGGCCCTTCTCCACGCCCATGCCGTACATCAGCGTGGTCCAGATATCGCCGTCGATGGAATCTTTTGAAATGATGGTCACGCTCTCCAGTTCGTTATCGAGCGGGTAACCGGTGCGCGGATCGAGAATGTGGTGATAGCGTTTGCCTTCTTGTTCAAAATAGCGCTCGTACGTTCCCGACGTGACGACCGACAGGTTCTCTACGTTCATAGTGCCGATCAGCGCGTCGCCGGCGAACGGTTTTTTCAGCCCGACGCTCCAGCCCCCTTCCGGCGAGCCTAACGTCTGAATGTTACCGCCGAGGTTAATCAGCCCCAGCTCCGCGCCCTCTTTATGCAGGTAATCCCGCACCCTGTCGGCGATATAGCCTTTGGCAATCGCCCCCAGATCGATCTCCATCCCCGCCCGGCTCAGAAACACGCTGCTGCTGGCCTCATCAAGGAGAACATCCTCGGGACGGGTAATCGCCAGCAGCGAGGCGATTTCATCGGCAGGCGGAACGCTGTCCCCCTGAAAGCCAATTTTCCAGCGCTTCACCAGCGGACCGATCGCCAGGTTAAAGGCGCTGTCTTTGAGCAGGCTTGCCGCTTTTGCACAGCGGATCAGATCAAACACCGGCCGACTGACGGTGACCGGATGCTGGCCCGCCGCATGGTTGATGTCCATCACCTGCGAGTGCGCGCGGTTGACGGTAAGCAGGTCTTCATACTGTTTGATCAGGCGAAACACGCGGGACGCGAGGGCTTCGTCATGGGAGAAGAGCTTCAGGAGGATGGGCGAGCCCATCAGAACGGCGGAGTAACTGTAAACGCGATGGCTATCAGGCATGGCAGGAGTCCTCAGCTGTAGCCCCCGGCTGGCACCGCGCCGCCGGGGAAAATGCCGGATAGCGCTGCGCGTATCCGGCCCGGGAAGCAGGTGCCTCACATCTTTTTCGAACGCAGAGCCGCCTGATGTCCTGCAAGGGTACCAAAAATAATGATATCTGCCACCGCGTTACCGCCGATACGGTTAGCACCGTGGATCCCGCCGACCACTTCACCGGCCGCAAACGCGCCCGGCAGCACGTTATGGTTGCTGTCCAGCACGCAGGTTTCGGTGTTGATGGTCACGCCGCCCATGGTGTGGTGCACGCCCGGCGCAATCTGAATGGCGTAGAATGGCCCTTCATTGATTGGCGCACGCAGCGCGGTGGTACGACCAAAGTCATCATCGTGCTGTTTTTCAACGAAACCGTTGTAACGTTCCAGGGTCGCCAGGAAAGCGTGGTGATCCATACCGAGCGCTTCCGCCAGAGCTTTTGGCGAGCTGGCGCTGGTCACGAAGCCTTTGGCAATGTACTCATCAGCGGCTTTGTTTTTGGCGCGTACGTGCTCGTCAAAGACGATGTAAGCGTATTTCTCCGGCAGCGCGATGATTGCAGCCGAGACTTTATCGCGGGTCGACATTTCGTTGTAGAAGCGTTCCCCTTTCTGATTGACCAGAATCGCCCCGCCCCCGCGGATGGATTCGGAAATCAGGTACGAGGTTTTCTGCTCTACGGTTGGGTGAATTTGAATCTCGCCCATATCGACAGTGCCAGCCCCGATGCGCTCCAGCAGCGCGATACCGCCACCGGTCGCCCCTTTGTGGTTGGTGGTGACGAAACCTTCCAGATCCGGACGGTATTTCACGACCATCTGGCTGTTGGCGCTGAAGCCGCCTGTGGCGACAATCACGCTTTTCGCTGCTACGGTGACGTTTTCATTCTCTTCGGTGGTCAGGCGCACGCCGGTGACTTCACCGTTTTCGAAGATAATGTCGCTGACGGAGGTATCCAGCATTACCTCGATGTTGCGTTTGTTGACGTTACGCACCAGGCCGCTAATCAGGTAACCGCCCACCGCAGAACCGTCTTTTGGACGGTGAGTACGGTCGATGCTCATCCCGCCGGTGGTGGTGATGTCGTTCAGCATGATGCCGCGCGTTGCCAGCCACTCAATAGCCTGCGGCGCGTTCTCGACGAAGCGGCGCAGCAGTTCCGGGTTGTTCTTGTTGCCGCCGCCTTTCAGGCTTTCCTGGTAGAACAGCTCTTTGCTGTCCTGAATGCCCCTCACGCGCTGGAAGCGGGTTTCGGCGGCGTTCATACCGGCAGAGGCTTTAATGGTGTTCCCACCGATGGTTGGCATTTTCTCGACGATCAGCACGCTCGCGCCTTCGTCGTGAGCCTGAATCGCCGCAGCCAGACCGGCGCCGCCGCTGCCGACAACCACCACGTCCACACTGCGGGTTTCGTTCGGGTCAACGCCCTCTTCCGCTGCCAGCGCTTTGCTGGATTTCAGCATCGCTTTAGAGACCGCTTTCTTCACCGCTTCACTCTGGCTGGTTGCGCCGGTGATGGCATCCACGTGCGGAGTATTAGCATCCAGAATGCGGGTACGGATCTCTTCAAAGCTGGTGACGAACTCAACGTCTTCGCTCGGGCCGGAGGCCAGCTCGATGTCCGCAATGCGATCGGTTTCCAGGCTGACGTTAATCACCAGTTCGTTAGCGTCATCCTGCACTTTCTCAGCAAAGGTACCCGGTTTGAATTTTGATTCGCCCATGCTCATGTCGCGGATCATCGCTTCCACCAGCGAGAAGCGCCACAGCGGTTCAGGAATGTTCAGCGCCTCGCGCTGGGTGCTGTCCATAAACAGCTCCAGGTTTTCCCCGGCCGCGATGCGGTCGGTCCAGTCCGGGTAAGCGATGGTGGCACGGCCAACGGCAATCAGGTCGTAACCGTGGTCCAGCGCTTCATTGGCATCGGCGGCATTCACCACGCCGCCCACGCCCATCACCGGTACCTGAGCCAGCGTTTCAGAACGCATCGCGCAGTATTTTTCGATAAGCGGCGTCGGGTCCTGGGTGTCAACAATGGAAGGACGCAGGGTCGCGCCGACGGAGAAGTGGAGGTAGTCCACGCCGCGAGCCGCCAGTTTTTCCAGCAGGTACATGGTGTCTTCAAAGCGAATGCCCGGCACTTCAAGCTCTTCAGGAGAGAAGCGGTAGCCAATAATAAAGGCGTCGTCCGCGTACTGGCGCACCATTTTGTGGGTGATATCCAGAACCGCCAGCGGGAACTTCGCGCGGTTATCGCGGCTGCCGCCCCACTCGTCGTCACGCTGGTTAGAGTTTGGCGAATAGAACTGCTGAATCAGATAGGTGTTCGCCCCGTGGATTTCCACGCCGTCGAAGCCGGCCTGGATCGCGCGGCGCACCGCTTCACCAAACTTGCCGATCATGCCTTCGACTTCTTCGCCAGTCAGCGCCACTGGCGTTGCTGCGCCCTCACGCGGCGCGGCAACAGCGCTCGGGCCAACCGGCGTACGGCCACCGATCAGTTTCGGGTCAACCATGCGGCCGCCGTGGTAGATCTGCAGCAGGGCCTTTGACCCTTTGGATTTAATCGCCTCCGCGATTTTCGCCAGCCCGGCAATTTTCTCGTCATTATCAATCCCGATCGCACCCGGGAAGGCGAGGCCGAGATCGTCAACGAAGCAACACTCCACAATGATGGTGCCGATGCTGCCGGAACGAGCACGATAGTACTCCACCAGTTCGCTGGTAACGGTGCCGTCGTAATAGCCGGTACAGGTGGTCATAGGGGCCATTAACAAACGGTTTTTCAGTTCAGTGCCATTCGGTAATGTGAAGGGGCTAAGAATGCGTTCGTTAGTGCTCATAATAGAAACTCCAAACTTTTAAAAAATTAAGAATTCGTTATCGGAGTGATTTTTTAGTTCGTCGTTATTTGCCGATGTCATGATATTAATATAATGATTTTTTTAGTTTCTAAAGTTATTACGTTAGTTAATAAACTATTTAATCCCTGCAATAACACAAATAACACATTGGTGTTAGCGAATGTAATTTAGTCATTCACAATAATTTAAAATTCGTTAAATAAAAATTGGTAAAACCAATTTCCGTATCACATGAAAAACAATAAAAAACAATAAGATAAAAAAACAAAGAAGGCATAGATGTTACAAAAATGATAAAACAAACCAATAAAACAGGTAATACCCACATACGCCTGAGTGGTTATTAATAAAAGCATAAAAATAACGCTGCAATTCTGTTTTTTTGATCGCGATCAATAGTTATGGCATCCAAAGGCGCAATATAAAAACATCATCAATTTTTAATTTGGCGCCTCTACAAAAGCGTTAAATTGCTATTACTGAAAATACAAAACCGCACCTTTAATAACTAAAGAAAGCAAAGAAACTTAAGAAAGTGATTTTGTTTTTCAGTACGACCGAATCTTTGACAACTTAAGACGTGAAACTATGAATACAAAAACTGCTGTAACGCCCCCTGTGGCGAACCAGGCATCAAATGGAAACGCAAAACGTCTGCTGATGATGGCACTGCCCGTCATCGTCGCCGTACTGCTGCTGTTTGTTCCGGTACCGGAAGGCCTGCCTCCTTACGCGTGGCACTACTTCGCAATCTTTGTCGGCGTGATCGTCGGTTTGATCTTCGAACCCCTGCCAGGTGCGGTGATCGGTCTGACCGGCGTGGTCGCCATTGCCCTGTGCAGCCAGTGGGTGCTGTTTAGCCCTGAACAGCTGGCCGATCCTAAATTCAAGCTGGCTGGCGCCTCCTTTAAATGGGCGGTAAGCGGGTTTGGTAACTCTACCGTCTGGCTGATTTTCGGTGCCTTTATGTTCGCCGCAGGCTATGACAAAACCCGCTTCGGCCGCCGTCTGGCGCTGATTCTGGTGAAATACCTCGGCCGTCGCAGCCTGACGCTCGGTTACGCAATTACGTTTGCTGACCTGCTGCTGGCACCGTTCACCCCGTCCAACACCGCGCGCAGCGGCGGGACCATCTACCCGATCATCGCTAACCTGCCGCCGCTGTACGGTTCAAAACCTAATGACCCAAGCGCGCGTAAGATTGGTTCGTACCTGATGTGGGTGGCGATCACCGCGGCCTGTATCACAAGTTCAATGTTCCTCTCCGCCCTCGCGCCAAACCTGCTGGCCCTGGCGCTGGTGAAAAGTACGGTTGGGATTGATATCTCCTGGGGCACCTGGTTCCTCGCCTTCCTGCCGCTGGGTATTCTGCTGATTCTGACCATGCCGCTGCTGGCCTACTGGTTCTACCCGCCTGAAGTGAAGGTCAACAACGAAGTGCCGCTGTGGGCGACCCGCGAACTGGAAAAACTCGGCAAACTGTCCCGCAATGAAATTCTGCTGCTGGTGTTCGTGTGCTGCGCGCTGCTGATGTGGATCTTCGCCGCTGCGTGGATTGAACCGGCTATGGCTGCCCTGCTCATCGTCGGCCTGATGCTGTGGACCGGCGTGCTGGAGTGGAACGACATCACCGGTAACAAAGCCGCGTGGAACACCTTCGTCTGGTTCGCCACCCTGGTGGCGCTGGCGGATGGTCTCTCCTCTACCGGCTTTATCAGCTGGCTGGGTAAAGAAGGCGGTCTGCTGATGAGCGGTATCTCTCCGGGCGTGGCGACCATCGTCCTGCTGCTGGCGTTCTACCTGCTGCACTACCTGTTTGCCAGCACCACCGCGCACACTACGGCGCTGCTGCCAGCGATGTTGACCATCGCTTCCACCATCCCGGGCATGAATATGGAAGTGTTTGTTCTGCTGATGGTGACCTCGCTGGGTGTGATGGGGATCATCACCCCGTACGGTACTGGCCCAAGCCCGATCTACTACGGTAGCGGCTACCTGCCAACCAAAGACTACTGGCGCCTCGGCACCATCTTCGGTGCCATCTTCCTGGCGGCCCTCCTGCTGATTGGCTATCCGTGGATGTCCATGATGTTCTGATTCCTGACCGCCGGACTTCTCCTCCGGCGGTTTTATTTTTTGTGGAGCAATACGCTATGTCAAACAAACCGTTTATCTACCAGAACCCCTTCCCTCTTTCGCATGACGACACCGAATACTACCTGCTGACCAAAGAGCACGTCTCCGTTGCCGAGTTCGAAGGCCAGGAAATCCTGAAGGTGGAGCCGGAAGCCCTGACCCTGCTGGCGCAGCAGGCCTTCCACGACGCCGCATTTATGCTGCGTCCTTCCCATCAGAAGCAGGTTGCCGCCATTCTCAACGACCCGGAAGCCAGCCAGAACGACAAATACGTTGCCCTGCAGTTCCTGCGTAACTCTGAGATCGCGGCCAAAGGCGTGCTGCCGACCTGCCAGGATACCGGCACGGCCATTATCATGGGTAAAAAAGGCCAGCGCGTCTGGACCGGCGGCGGTGACGAAGCGGCGCTGAGCCAGGGGGTTTACAACACCTACATTGAAGACAACCTGCGCTACTCCCAGAACGCTGCGCTGGACATGTATAAAGAGGTGAATACCGGCACCAACCTGCCCGCGCAGATTGACCTCTACAGCGTGGACGGCGACGAATACAAATTCCTGTGCATGGCAAAAGGCGGCGGTTCTGCCAACAAAACCTATCTCTACCAGGAAACCAAAGCGCTGATCACCCCGGCAAAGCTGAAAAACTACCTGGTTGAGAAGATGCGCACTCTCGGTACCGCTGCCTGCCCGCCGTACCATATCGCATTCGTGATTGGCGGCACGTCGGCGGAAAGCACGCTGAAAACCGTGAAGCTGGCCTCCACGCGCTACTACGACGCCCTGCCGACGGAAGGTAACGAACACGGCCAGGCTTTCCGCGACGTTCAGCTCGAACAGGAGCTGCTACAGGAAGCACAGAACCTCGGCCTGGGCGCGCAGTTTGGCGGTAAATACTTCGCCCACGACATCCGCGTGATCCGCCTGCCGCGCCACGGCGCGTCCTGCCCGATTGGCATGGGCGTCTCCTGCTCCGCGGACCGCAACATCAAAGCGAAAATCAACCGCGACGGGATCTGGATTGAGAAGCTGGAGCACAACCCGGGCCAGTACATTCCGAAGTCACTGCGCCAGCAGGGCGAAGGCGACGTGGTCAGCATCAACCTGAACAAGCCGATGAATGAGATCCTGGCGCAGCTTTCCGCGCACCCAGTCTCTACCCGCCTGTCGCTAAATGGGACCATCATCGTGGCGCGCGATATCGCCCACGCGAAACTGAAAGAGCTGCTCGACAACGGTGAAGAACTGCCGCAGTACGTCAAAGATCACCCGATCTACTACGCGGGCCCGGCCAAAACTCCGGAAGGCTACGCGTCTGGCTCACTTGGCCCAACCACGGCGGGACGCATGGATTCGTATGTGGACTTACTGCAGTCTCACGGCGCGAGCATGATCATGCTGGCAAAAGGCAACCGCAGCCAGCAGGTAACCGACGCCTGCCATAAGCACGGCGGCTTCTACCTGGGCAGCATTGGCGGCCCGGCGGCGGTGCTGGCGCAAAACAGCATTAAGAGCCTGGAATGTGTCGCGTATCCGGAGCTGGGCATGGAAGCTATCTGGAAGATAGAAGTGGAAAACTTCCCGGCGTTTATCCTGGTGGATGACAAAGGCAACGATTTCTTCCAGCAGATCCAGAACCAGCAGTGTAAAGGCTGTTCACAGCGCTGAGTGCTTCCATACGTCCGGCAAGAGCGACAGCGTTTCAGCGATTGTGCTGCGCTTGTCGCTCCCCGGCTTCCAGATGGTGACCATCGTCTGACCAATTCCCTGGCTGCCCACTTCGGTGTGCAGCCTTTTTACGTTTTGCCACTGACCGGCGTGAAAATGCGTCGGTAAGAATCCCCAGCCGCAGCCGCGCTCCAGCAGACCGCGCAGCATCTCCGGTTCATTGGTAAAGAGGGTATGCCCGGAAATCTGCAGGCGGCGCGCCACCGGCTCGTCCGAGGCGGGGTGCATGATGACCTGAGGTACCAGGGAGAGATCGAGCAGCGACAGAGGGGAAGCACTGTCCGCAAACAGCCCGCTGGCGGCATAAAAATCCATCTCGATGGCACCCAGGGCACGCCACTCCATATCGTTGCCCACGCTGCGGTTGCGTGCCTGGCAGATGGCCAGATCCGCGTCGTTATTCGCCAGCAGCCGTTCCGATTCATCCCGCGAGGCGCAGATAAGGCTCAGGCGGATTTTTCGCACCGCCATTTCAGCAATCACCCCATGCAGAAAGGTTCTGGGCGTAAAAGGATCGTAGACCAGCGTCAGGTCCTGCGTGGCACCGTGCGGCACCTCTCTGGCAAACGCCTCAAAGGCTTTTACCTGCCGCATCAGGAGGTGCGCCTGGCGCTGAAGCTGTTCCCCTTCGGGCGTGAGCCGCAGGGTGCGGCCGTCGCGAATAAACAGCGCGTAGCCTAACCCATCCTCAAGAAAATCAACCAGATCGCGAAGCGTCGTTCGGTCCTTCTTCAGCGCCACCGCGGCTTTACTCAGGCTCCCGTTCTCGGCCACGGCGGTAAATGCCTCGAGCTGTGCAAAAGAGTAAATCAGTCCCGCCACGCTACGCTCCCTCTGTTTTTTAGGGGGATTTTCCCCCGCTACGCGTTTTTTATTATAGCCCCGGGGTTTTTAAACTGAAGCCGTTCCTAACCTGTAAGAGACGGATATGAAAAACAGAAAAGTAAACCATGCCCTGCTGGCGGGCCTCATCTTCAGCACCCTGATCTCCCCTGCGGCAGTGGCCGCCTGTAAAGGCACCGACCTCAGCGCTTGCCCTGCCCCCTTCGACACCACGCTGCCTGACACCCATAAGATGCTCACCTGGAGTCAGGCCGATCGCGTGGTGGGCTTTCGCAATGACTACCGCAACTACCCCGGGGATGTTTTCCGCCACGGTAGCGCCGTGCCGCTGGAAATGTCGGACAAGCCGCTCACGGACGCACACTATCAGGTTAACGGCAGGCGCTACGGCCTTAAGGACTACCTCCAGCGGCAGAACGTCAGCGGCATGCTGGTGCTGAAGGACGGCAAAATCGCCTGGAAGTATCTTGGAGAGGGCAATACCGACTCGACGCTCTGGACCTCGCGCTCGGTTGGGAAATCGGTGGTATCGGCGCTGGTGGGCGTAGCCCTCAAAGAGGGAAAGATCCACTCGCTTGACGATCGGATCACGCGGTATGAACCCGATCTGAAAGGCACCGCGTGGGACGGCGTGACGCTCAGACAGCTGATCACCCATACGTCCGGCGTGGCCTGGAACGAGGATTACACCAACCCCCACTCCGACTTTGCGCAGCTCACCGAGTGCGAGGCGAAGCCGGGTACCTATGACTGCGTGCGCAAGCTGGTGAAGGGGCTGCGCAGAGCGCATCCGGCCGGAGAGAACTGGTCTTACTCTTCGGGCGGTGCCTGGCTGCTGGGTGACGTGCTGGAGCGGGCCACCGGCATGACGCTCGCAGCCTATCTGGAGAAAAGCATCTGGCAGCCTTACGGCATGGCGAGCGACGGCGTGTGGCATGCCTACAGCAAAGGCCAGCACGACGTCGGCGCGCACGGCTTTAACGCCACGCTGGAGGACTGGGGACGCTTTGGGCAATTTATCCTGAACAACGGTACGTTACCGAACGGTAAGACCATACTGCCGGAAAACTGGATCAGGCAGTCGTCAGACTGGACGAAGGCCAAAGGCTCGGTGTCAGACGCCCATCCCGAGGGGCTGTACGGCTATCAGTGGTGGAACAATGAAGTGCCCGCCAACGCCACGGGCGTAGAGCCGACGGCACAGGATTCGCTGAAACGTTCGCTCTGGGCGCTGGGCATTTTCGGGCAGATGATCGTGGTGAACCCAAAGGAAAATCTGGTCATCGTCCAGTGGTCTACCTGGCCGCAGGCGGAACCGTCCTTCAGTGCCCAGCCGCTGGAAGCCTCTCTGATGTTTAGCGCGATTGCCAGGGCGCTGCGCTAAATTGCATCCGCCGGGTAATGAAGCGGTTACCCGGCTCATTCTGAAACGCGCCTCTGCGCCACATCACAAAATCGCAATATCAGAGACTTACAGAATATTGGTGAATAAAAAGCCAACCGTTTGTTAAGTTATTGTTGCCATTAATTGTATTTATTCGTCGGATTATATTCATGCAAGAAATGCATCAGTCGATGCGGCATTTGCGCTTATCTAATTCCTCATCCTGATCCAGTTTTCAGAAACAGACGCGTAAAACGTCAACAATAAAACTGGAGATAACCATGTTTTCCTCAACCTCACCTGCAACCGTACGCTCGAAAGCGGGCGCCATACTTCGCGTGACGTCCGGCAACTTTCTTGAGCAGTTCGATTTCTTTCTGTTCGGCTTCTATGCCACATATATCGCCCACACGTTCTTCCCGGCGAGCAGTGAATTTGCGTCGCTGATGATGACCTTCGCCGTCTTCGGCGCGGGCTTTTTGATGCGTCCCATCGGGGCCATCGTGCTTGGCGCCTATATCGACAAGGTGGGGCGCAGAAAGGGACTGATCGTCACGCTCTCCATCATGGCGGCGGGGACGTTTCTGATCGTGCTTATCCCCTCTTATCAAAGCATCGGCCTGTGGGCGCCGCTGCTGGTGCTGACGGGCCGTCTGCTGCAGGGCTTTTCCGCCGGTGCGGAGCTTGGGGGCGTCTCGGTCTATCTGGCTGAAATCGCCACGCCGGGCCGCAAAGGGTTTTACACCAGCTGGCAGTCCGGCAGCCAGCAGGTCGCCATTATGGTCGCCGCGGCGATGGGCTTTGCGCTGAATGCCCTGATGGCGGAGAGCGCCATTCGCGAATGGGGCTGGCGCATCCCGTTCCTGTTCGGCTGTTTAATCGTGCCGTTTATCTTCTTCCTGCGCCGCAAGCTGGAAGAGACGGAAGAGTTCAGCGCGCGCCGCCAGCATTTGGAGATGCGTCAGGTCTTTAAAACGCTGCTTGGCAACTGGCAGGTGGTGGTCGCGGGCATGCTGATGGTAGCGATGACCACCACCGCGTTCTACCTGATCACCGTCTACGCTCCCACCTTTGGTAAAAAAGTGCTGATGCTCAGCGCGTCAGACAGCCTGCTGGTCACGCTGCTGGTGGCGATCTCTAACTTCATCTGGCTGCCGGTGGGCGGTGCCCTGTCGGACCGTTTTGGCCGCAAGCCGGTGCTGATTGCCATGACCCTGCTGGCGCTGGCGACCAGCTACCCGGCCCTGACGCTGCTGGCGAACGCGCCCAGCTTCTCCATGATGCTGAGCGTGCTGCTGTGGCTCTCCTTCCTCTACGGCCTGTATAACGGCGCGATGATCCCGGCCCTCACGGAGATCATGCCTGCCGAAGTGCGCGTGGCGGGCTTCTCGCTGGCTTACAGCCTGGCAACGGCGGTCTTTGGCGGCTTTACCCCGGTAATGTCCACCGCGCTGATTGAATACACCGGTGACAAAGCCTCGCCGGGCTACTGGATGAGCTTCGCTGCGGTGTGTGCCCTGCTGGCCACGCTCTACCTCTACCGCCGCCGTGCGGTATCGCTGCAAAACACCGTCAAGTCACAGGGGGCAGTATGAAACGCACTTATCGCTATACCGCCAGCGCGCTGGTGCTGATGTTCCTGAGCGTCAATGCCTTTGCCCAGGACGTAAAGGTCATGATCTCAGGCGGCTTCAAAGCCGCCCTTGAAAAACTGGCTCCGGAATATGAACGCCAGACCGGGGATAAAATCGTGATCATCCCCGGCCCCTCAATGGGCGCTACGCCGCAGGCGATCCCAAACCGTCTGGCGCGCGGCGAGAAGGCCGACGTGGTGATTATGGTGGGCGATGCGCTGGAGAAACTCGAAAAAGCCAGCCAGACCCAGCCGGGTTCGCGAACTGAACTCGCGGACTCTCCCGTTGGCATGGTGGTGAAAAAAGGTGCGGATGTCCCTGATATCAGCAGCGATGCGAAACTGCGTGAAACGCTGCTGCAGGCCAGCTCCATCGCCTACTCTGACAGCGCCAGCGGCAGGTACGTCAGCCAGACGTTGTTCAAAAAGCTGGGGATTGAAAAAGAAGTGGCGGGTAAAGCGACAATGGTCGAGCGTATCCCGGTCGCCTCTGAAGTGGCGAAAGGAAAATACGCCGTGGGCTTCCAGCAGGTTAGCGAGCTGCTGCCCGTTCAGGGCGTCACCTTTATCGGTAAAATCCCGGATAATCTGCAGTACATCACGCGCTTCGCGGGTGCGGTCACCCGTCACGCTGAACATCCTGACGAGGGGAAAGCGCTGCTGACCTATCTCGCCTCACCGCCCTCACGCGCCGTCATCGAGAAGACGGGGATGATCCCCGTTACGTCCGGCGATACTGCTCGGTGATCTGCTTTTCCAGTTCAGCCGCGATATAAGACTGGATGCGCCCCCGGCGCCGGATAAGCCCTACGGTGCGTTTGACCTCCGGCGCCACCAGCGGCAGATGCGTCAGCAGCGTGTGCTCTGAGGTCGGCATCGACATGGCGGGAACGGCAGCGATGCCGATCCCCGCCTCAACCATACCGAGCATCGTGGTAACGTGACGTGTTTCGCAGACGCTGGGCCGCTCGGGAACGATATCCCCCAGCATCCGATCGAGCAGATTGCGGTTACCTGACGTTTTATCGAGAGAGATATAATCCTGCTGATAAAATGCCTGCCACGTCAGGTGACTCTTCTGCGCCAGCGGATGATCCTTTCTGCACGCCGCGACGTAGACATCCTCCACCAGCGGGAAAAATTCGATTTCAGACGGCAGGTTTCCTGCGAAGCAGATACCAAAATCCGCCTGGCTTCGGGCCACGGCGTCAATCACATTCCCCGCGCTGCTGTCGATGAGCTTAATGCGCACGCGCGGATAGCGAGACTGAAAGCGACGGATCACATCAGGCATAAAGTAACAGGCGGCGGAAGGTACCGTGGCAACCGTGATCAGCCCCGTCCGCTCTTCGCTGGCTTTATCGACATCCGCCAGCATTGACTCAACGTTGTCGAGCAGCTGCGCGGAGCGCTCGGCAAAGTTTTGCCCGTATAACGTTAAGGCCACGCGGCGGGTGGTACGATCGAACAGCCGGTTTCCCAGCGCGGCTTCCAGCTTTTCAATCCTGCGGCTCAGGGCCGACTGGGATAAGCAGATAGATTCAGCAGCGACACGGAAGTTACCGTATTCCACTAACGCTCTGAAAGCATAAAGATCGTTAAGGTCAAAATTCACGGGCATAGCGTCTGGATGTCCTGTCAGGGAATACGCAACAAAGTCAAAAATAATAGCGTCTTACTGAACCACCGCAACCTGTACGGCGATGAAATAGGTCAGAGGTCGTTGAGATGCAGGCGAACATACCCTGCACGATCGGCAATGGCCTGCCGCTCCTCTTCCTTCATGTCCGCAAGCTGTTTAAAGACAATGCCCAGGCGGGGATTGTTACCCAGACGCGCCTGATTGCGCGCAAAGAAATCCCAGTAAAGGGCATTAAAGGGGCACGCCAGCTCCCCAGTGCGCTGGTTATGTTGATACCGGCACCCCTGACAGTAATTACTCATCTTATAAATATATGACGCGCTCGAGACGTAGGGTTTACTCGCCAGTAACCCGCCATCCCCAAACTGGCTCATGCCGAGGGTGTTGGGCAGCTCCACCCATTCAAAGGCATCAATATAGACCCCCAGATACCATTCATGAACCGCCTGCGGCGACAGGCCGCTGAGCAGGCTAAAGTTCCCGATGACCATCAGGCGCTGGATATGGTGGGCGTAAGCCTCGGTGAGCGACTGTCCAACGGCATGCGCCAGGCAGCGCATCTGCGTCCTGCCGGTCCAGAACCAGTCCGGCAGCGGAGCCTGCTGGTCTAAGGCATTCAGATCCCGATAGCCCGGCATCTGCGACCAGTAAATCCCACGCACGTACTCCCGCCAGCCGAGAACTTGCCGGATAAACCCTTCAACGGCAGGCAGCGGCGCGTGGCCCGAACGCCATGCCTGCTGGGCGGCTGCGACCACTTCCCGCGGATTAAGCATTTTGGTGTTTAGCGCGAATGAAATTAACGAGTGGAAAAGAAAAGGTTCCTCCGCGTGCATCGCGTCCTGCCAGGCGCCAAAATGGGGGAGCACGTGAGTGATAAATTCCTCCAGCCTGGCTTTGGCTTCCGAACGGTTAAGCGGCCAGCGAAAATTGTCGGCCTGCGGTTCGCCGAAGGTCTTTACCCCACAGCGTTGGATCTCCGCCCATAAGGCTGAATAATCGTGGCCGGGACGCGAGTCGCCCGGCGCGGGCGGCTCGCCGGACCAGCGCTTGCGGTTTTCAGCATCGAAGTTCCATTTCCCCCCTTCCGGATCGCCTTCAGAGGTTAACAGCACGCCGTGCTGACGACGCATTTCCCGGTAAAAGTATTCCATTCGCCAGCTTTTGCGTGACGCAAAGAACGCGCTGACCTGTTCCCGCACGGTGAAAAAATGCTCGCTGCTGACGCAGGCCGTTTCAACGGAGACCGTTTTCGCCCACGCCTGCAGCTGCGTATCAAGACGCCATTCGTCGGGCTCCTGCCATATCACCCTACCCGCGCCGTAATGCGCGACAAGCGCGTTGAGATTGTCTTCCAGCGCGCCGCGGTTTGAGCCGTCAGAGAGCCGGACATACCTCATCCGATGCCCCTTCTCCTTTAATGCAGAGGCAAACGCGCGCATGGCGGCGAAGATAGCGATAACTTTCTGGGCGTGATGAAGCACATAGGCGGTTTCTGCCCGGAGTTCCAGCATCACGTAAATGACGTTCGGACTGCAGGTATCAAACCAGCTGTGATGCGGATTAAGCTGATCGCCCAGGATCAGACGCAGCTCGGTCAACGGTGGCTCCTGCGGCAACGCTCGGAACAGTATTTAACCTCATTCCAGCATTTCGCCCATTTCTTGCGCCACGTCATGGGTCGCTGGCAGTGCACACACAGCCGACTGGGCAGGTCCTGCTTGTTACCTTTAAAATCGCTCATCTTTTCAATACCGTACTGATTTTTTCACTGAACCTGTGGATGAAGGCTACGACAGACTTCACAAAATGAAGGTGATGCCCGCAAACCGCTACCCACCGCTACGTACGAATGATAGTTTATTCAGGCTGGAATTGTCGCAGTGCGCGATTTTCTGGCATCTTAACCGAACCTGACTTTCCCATTTTTGTTCAAGTGACGAGTTTGCGAGCAAAGCGATGATAAAGTGGCCCTGGAAAACGAATGAAGCTGGCCGGGATATGGCGCTGCCATGGAATGACGCGCTGACAATCCCTGTTCTGGCTAATCTTAAGCCGGATGAGCAGTCGAAACTGGTTCAGCTTGCGGATCGTTTTTTACAGCAAAAACGCCTGGTTCCACTGCAGGGTTTCGAGCTCGATCCGCTTAAAAACGCCCGCATCGCCCTGCTATTCTGTCTGCCGGTGCTTGAGCTCGGCATTGAGTGGCTGGACGGTTTCCACGAAGTGCTAATCTATCCCGCTCCCTTCGTAGTGGATGACGAATGGCAGGACGATATCGGGCTGGTGCACAACCAGCGCGTGGTGCAGTCCGGACAAAGCTGGCAGCAGGGGCCGATTATCCTCAACTGGCTCGATATTCAGGACTCGTTCGACGCCTCCGGTTTTAACCTGATTATCCATGAGGTAGCGCATAAGCTGGATACCCGCAACGGCGATCGCGCCAGCGGCGTTCCATTTATCCCGCTTCGCGAAGTGGCGGGCTGGGAGCACGATCTGCACGCGGCGATGGATAACATTCAGGATGAAATAGACCTTGTAGGCGAAAGCGCGGCCAGCATTGACGCCTATGCGGCAACCGACCCGGCCGAGTGCTTTGCGGTGCTCTCGGAGTATTTCTTCAGCGCGCCCGAGCTCTTCGCGCCCCGTTTCCCGGCGCTGTGGCAGCGTTTCTGCCAGTTTTATCAGCAGGATCCGCTGCAGCGTCTGCGGCAAAATGAGGAGTCTGGCGGCCATTCCTCCCGCCAGATCCATTAAGGTTTTTCAGCAGGGGGACGCTCGGTTGACCGTACCCCTATGCTCAACGCTAAAAACAGCAATGCCATTCCCCATGCGGCTACCGTTAAAGACTGCTCGCCGTAAAAACGCGTCACCACGGGCACCAGCAGCGCGCTGACGCCGTAGCCTAACGTGTGGCTGGTGGCGATGACGCCCGCCCCTTTCCCGGTGGTCAGCCTGTCGTTAAGCAGCAACTGGTAGCCCGGCGTGGCCATCGCCGCCCCGAGTGACGTGATAACAATCCCCACGTAGAACAGCGCTAAACCGGGGACAGTCATCAGCCCTAGTCCTGCCACCATCAACACCGCCGCGATGCAGAGCAACGTCATCGGGGTGAAATGCTGCGGGCGGACCACCAGAAACTGTGCCGCGAGCGTGGCCAGCGCGGCAAGGCTCAGCAGAAACGCGACATGATGGCTGATCTCCCGGGCGTTGCCGTCCAGCAACGGGCTAAGATGCGGCGACAGGCCAAGCTGCATCAGGCTCACCAGCGCCGCCAGCAGCAGCGCCAGCAGCAGGAACGGCAGCATGGAGGCCTGCAGACGGGTTGCCTGGTGGGCTACCGGCGGCAGCGGCGGATCAGCGACTTCGCGAAGCACCAGCAGCAGAGCGATAAGCGGCGCAACCGCCATCAGCCAGAGCGGCGCCACCGGATTAACGCTGAGCATCAGCGCCGCCAGCGGCGGGCCGAGCAAACGCCCGCAGCTCAGGCCGGAGCTTATCGTCGCCAGCGCGGCCATTCTTTTCTCCAGTCCCGCACGCTGAATTGCCCACGTCTGGGCTGCAGGCACCAGCCCCGAGACCGTCAGTCCGTAGAGCAGGCGCGAGAATATAAGCCCCGCCAGTCCCCAGACGGTATCCAGCCTTCCGTCTGCCATCGCCCAGACCACCAGCGCCATCACGACAAAACTGGCCAGATAGCCGCCCAGCGAGGCGAGCATCACGTACTTACACCCCTTTCGCTCGCTTTGACGCCCCCACCAGGGCGATGCGGGTAAAAAGAGCATGGATCCAAACATCAACAGCCCGGCCCAGACAGAGAGCGACAGCCCGGTCAGGTTCACCAGCTGCGGGAGCATCACCAGCAGGCCGTTTTGCCCGATACCTAATAAACCCGCACATAACGCCAGGGGCCAGTTGGATTTTGAGGTGACGTTTTCGGTCAATATTTCAGAGTCAGCGCGCATGAGAATGTGAACATAGTGTCAATAAATGTGTGGAAATTATGAAATTTATGAAAACAAATATTGCAAAAATGGTTGCGACTGTAAACAGAATGAATATCATAACGAGAATCATTATCAATCATGGAATGAGGTACATCTATGCGTGCTCTGCCCCGCTCAGCCGGTACAGACGTTGCAGCCCAGTGTTTTTTAAACGCCCTGTTGCGCGAAACGAAGGACTGGCGCTATCTCCCCGCTACCGATGCGGATGCGCTATCTGAGATCCATATCCCGCTTTCCCAGACCCAGGCGCTTCGGGTGCCGGTACGCTATTTCTCTCCCACCCAGCACCATCAGTACCGTTTACCGGCAACGCTTATTCAGAGCAACCTAGATAGTAGTGACGCCGTCACATTCTCTCAACTGGTTGATTTAATTCTTGAAAAACCATCCGTAAAAGGCTCGCTGGATGCCGACACGCTGGCGCGTTTTAAGCAGCGCGTCCTCGAAAGCCATGCCCACACCTGGCAGGCGATCGATTTACGCCACAACTGGGCAACCCTGCGCGATAAGCCGCTGACGTTTGCCGACGCGGAACAGGCGCTGCTGGTCGGCCACGCGTTTCACCCGGCACCAAAGTCGCACGAGCCGTTTAACGAAGCCGAGGCGCGCCGCTACCTGCCCGATTTCGCCTCACGCTTCCCGCTGCGCTGGTTTGCCGTTGAGAGCACGCTCGTTGCCGGCGACAGCCTGAACGTCTCCCTGCGCGAACGTCTGCTGCGCTTCGCGGCCCAGAGCGCGCCCGAGCTGCTCAGCCACTTCACCGACACCCGCTGGCTGCTGCCCATGCATCCGTGGCAGGCCGACTATCTGCTGGAGCAGGACTGGTGCCAGCGTCTGGCAGAAAACGGTTCACTGCAGGACCTGGGTGAAGCGGGCGCACAGTGGCTGCCCACCAGCTCCTCCCGCTCGCTGTACAGCGAAACTAACTGCGACATGATTAAGTTCTCCCTCAGCGTGCGCCTGACCAACTCCGTGCGCACGCTGTCGGTCAAAGAAGTTAAGCGCGGCATGCGCCTGGCGCGCCTGGCGAAAACGGAACGCTGGCAAGATTTACAGGCACGCTACCCGACCATGCGCGTGATGCAGGAAGACGGCTGGGCGGGGCTGCGCGACGAAAGTGGCGCTATTCAGGAAGAGAGCCTGATGGCCCTGCGCGTCAATCTGCTGTTCGATACGCCAGACACCCAGACCAACGTGCTGGTCAGCCTGACGCAGGCCGCGCCGGACGGCGGCGACAGCCTGCTGGCCGCGGCGGTGCGCCGTCTGAGCCAGCGTCTCGATTTACCGCTCGCCCAGGCCGCCCGCTGCTGGCTGGACGCCTATTGCGACCGCGTATTAATCCCGCTGTTCAGCGCCGAGGCGGACTACGGCCTGGTCCTGCTGGCGCACCAGCAAAATATCCTCGTTGAGATGCAGCAGGATTTCCCGATCGGACTTATCTACCGCGACTGCCAGGGCAGCGCGTGGACCGAAAGTGCCGACGCGTGGCTGAAAGAAGCTGGCGAAACTGAGGTGGAAAACCGCTTCGGCGAGAGCCAGCTGCTGCGCTACTTCCCTTACTACCTGCTGCTGAACTCTACCCTTGCCGTAACCGCCGCCCTCGCTGCCGCCGGTTTCGACAGCGAAGAGAGCCTGATGTCCCGGGTGCGTGCTGCGCTGGCCCAACTGCGCCGCACGGCGAAGCAGACCCGCTGCCTCGACTACGTTCTCGACAGCCCGACCTGGAACTGCAAAGGCAACTTCTTCTGCTACCTGCACGATCGCAATGAAAACACCATCGCCGATCCGGCGGTGATCTATTTCGACTTTAGCAACCCGTTTTACAAGGAGAAGGCGTGATGGCCATCGCGAATATTGTCCATTCCGGCTACGGCTTTCGCTGCACCGCAACGGATCGCACGCTGCCGCTGACGTTGGGTCTCGACGGCAGCGCGGTGCTGGAGCGTCTGAAGGGGCTCCCGGACGGCTGGCTGGTGCAAGCGCTGGATCAGCTGTTTGTTGCCGCCCCCGCGCTGACCGGCGTTACGTTGCCGTGGGCGGACTGGCAGGATGAACCCCAGGCTCGGGCGCTGTTTGGCCTGGCCCACGGAGATTATCTGGCGCGCGACGCCTTCTGGCAGCTGCCGCTGTGGCTGAAAGGCGAACGGCCGCAGGCGAGCGGCGGAATGCAGTTTGACGAGAGCCGTCAGCTGTACTTCCCGCTGCGCCCTCGCCGCCCGCAGGGCGAAGTGTATCGCCGTTACGATCCGCAGATTAAGCGCACCCTCAGCTTCCGCGTGGCCGACGTGGCGCTGGACGGCGAGCGTTTTACCCGCTGGATGAACAACCCGCGCGTGAACGCCTTCTGGGAGATGGCGGGCCCGCAGGCCGAGCAGGAAAACTACCTGCGCCGTCAGCTTGACTCGACCTACTGCTACCCGGTTATCGGCTGCTTCGACGACCAGCCGTTCGGCTATTTTGAACTCTACTGGGCGGCGGAAGACCGCATTGGTCGTCACTACCGCTGGCAGCCGTTTGATCGCGGGCTGCACATGCTGGTGGGCGAAGAGAACTGGCGCGGCGCGCACTACATCCGCAGCTGGCTGCGCGGCCTGAGCCACTATCTGTATCTCGATGAACCGCGCACCGCGCGGATTGTCGCCGAGCCGCGCTTCGACAACCAGCGCCTGTTCCGCCATCTGGCCTCTGCCGGTTTCGACACGGTGAAAGAGTTCGACTTCCCGCACAAGCGCTCGCGCCTCATCATGAGCCAGCGTCACCGCTTCTTCAGCGAGGTGGGCCTGTGAACGCGCTCTGGGAGAAAGTGAACCGCGAGATGGTGGCGAAGATCCTCGCCGAGCTGGAGTATGAACGCACCCTGCGCGCCGAGCCAGTTTCGTCTGACGCCTGGCGCATCGTCATGGGCAACGAGTCCTGGCAGTTTAGCGCCGCGCGCGGGATCTGGGGCTGGCTGCATATCGACCCGAACAGCCTGATCGCCGCCAGCGGTGCCGCCGTGGAGGCGGAGAGCGCGCTGCTGCAGCTGGCGAAGGTGCTGGAGATGAGCGACGCGCAAACGGCGGAGCACATGGAAGACCTCTACTCCACGCTTCGCGGCGACATACAGCTGCTGCAGGCGCGTGACGCGCTGGACGCGGACGCGCTGATCCACCTCGACCCGGACGAATTACAGTGTCTGATGCGCGGCCACCCGAAGTTTATTTTCAACAAAGGCCGCCGCGGCTGGGGTCTGGACGCGCTGCGTCAGTACGCGCCTGAGTATCGCGGGCGTTTTCGTCTGCACTGGGTTGCCGTTCAGCGGGAGCATCTGGTCTGGAGCAGCGACGTCGATTGCGATATCAGCGCCCTGCTGGCCAGCGCCATGGACAACGCCGAGCGCACCCGCTTTGACGCCCGCTGGCAGGCGCTGGGTCTCAACGACGGCTGGCTGCCCGTACCGCTGCACCCGTGGCAGTGGCAGCAGAAGATCGCCATTCATTTCCTGGCGCAGCTGGCGCGCGGTGAGATGGTTGAGCTGGGCGAATTTGGCGACGAGTATCTTGCCCAGCAGTCCCTGCGCACGCTCACTAACGCCAGCCGTCGCGCGCCTTATGACATCAAGCTTCCGCTGACTATTTACAACACCTCCTGCTATCGCGGTATTCCCGGCAAATACATTGCCGCCGGGCCGCTGGCCTCGCGCTGGCTGCAGCAGCAGTTCGCCAGCGACGCTACGCTTGCGCGCTCTGGCGCGCAGGTGCTTGGCGAACCCGCCGCCGGATACCTGTCGCATCCGGGCTATGCGGCGCTGCCGAAAGCGCCCTATCGCTATCAGGAGATGCTGGGGGTGATCTGGCGCGAGAACCCATCCTGTTATCTTCAGGATGGCGAAGAGGCTTTGTTGCTGGCGGCGCTAATGGAAACCGACAACAACGGGCGCCCGCTGATCGACGCGTGGATTAAACGATCGGGGTTCAGCGCCGAAGCGTGGCTGGAAAAGATGTTTGAGGCAACGGTGATCCCGTTCTATCACCTGCTCTGCCGCTACGGAGTGGCGCTGATCGCCCACGGGCAGAACGTGACGCTGGTGATGAAGGATTATGTTCCGCAGCGCATCCTGCTGAAGGATTTCCAGGGCGATATGCGCCTGGTGGACGAGGATTTCCCGCAGGCCCAGAGCCTGCCGGAACAGGTGAAGGCCGTCACGGCGCGCCTGAGCGCGGATTACATCATCCACGATCTGCAAACCGGCAACTTTGTGACGGTGCTGCGTTTTATCTCGCGTCTCACGCTGCAAAGCGGCGTCAGCGAAACGCGGTTCTATCAGCTCCTCGCCGGGGTTCTGCACCGCTATATGGCCGCGCACCCCGAGCTTGCGGAACGCTTCGCCAAATTCGATCTCTTCAAGCCGCAGATTATTCGCGTGATCCTCAACCCGGTCAAACTGACCTTCTCCGAACACGACGGCGGCAGCCGCATGCTGCCGAACTACGTCACCGACCTAGACAACCCTCTTTTTCTGGCCTCCAGGGAGTCAGCGCAATGAAAACCTATGATTTCATCGGCATTGGTATCGGCCCTTTTAACCTCAGCGTCGCCGCGCTGGCGGAAGGGCTGGACGGCTTTAGCTCGCTGTTTCTTGAGCGTAAACCGCACTTCTCCTGGCACCCGGGAATGATGGTGCCGGACTGCCACATGCAGACCAGCTTCCTGAAGGATCTGGTCAGCGCCGTTGAGCCGACCAACCGCCACAGCTTCCTGAACTACCTGGTGCAGCGCAAAAAGTTCTACCGCTTCCTGACCACCGAGCAGCGCACCGTCTCCCGCGAAGAGTTTGCGGACTACCTGTGCTGGGCGGCAGACAACCTCACCAACCTTGCCTTCAGCCAGCAGGTGCAGCAGGTGAACTTTGATGAGAAAAGCGGCCTGTTTGAGGTAGTGACCCAACGCGATCGCTTCCTGGCGCGCCACGTCTGCGTGGGGATCGGTAAGCAGATCAACCTGCCGGACTGCGTAACGACGCAGGACGATAGCTGCTTCCATGCCAGCGAGATGATGCTGCGCACGCCGGATCTCACCGGCAAACGCGTCACCGTCGTCGGCGGCGGCCAGAGCGGCGCCGACCTGTTCCTGAATATTTTCCGTGGCGAATGGGGCCAGCCGCTGAGCCTGAACTGGGTCTCGCGCCGCAACAACTACAACGCGCTGGATGAAGCCGCCTTTGCTAACGAGTATTTCACGCCGGAGTACGTGGACAGCTTCTCTACGCTCGGTGCAGAGGCGCGTCGCCAAATGCTTCACGAGCAGAAGATGACCTCCGACGGCATCACCACCGAGTCCCTGCTGGCGATTTACCGCGCCATGTACCACCGCTTTGAAGTGCTGCGTGAAAAACCCTGGGCGCACCTGATGCCGTCCCGCTCGGTGACGGCCCTGACGCGCCTGGAAAACGGACAGCGCCTGAGCATAAAGCATCACCTCGACGGCGGCCGCGAGCAGCTGGAGAGCGACGTGACGATCTTCGCCACCGGCTATCGCGCCGTGCAGCCTGCGTTCCTCGCGCCGCTGTCTCACCGCCTGCATCTGGATACGGACGAAGCCTTCTGCATCAACAACGATTTCACCCTCGAATGGGACGGCCCGCAGAGCAACCGCCTGTTTGCCGTGAATGCCGGGATGCACCGTCTCGGCATTGCCGAACCCCAGCTCAGCCTGATGGCCTGGCGTGCGGCGCGAATTTTGAATCGCGCGCACGGCGACGAGCCGTTTGAGCTGGCTACCACCCCTGGCGTTATCCACTGGCGAAGCACCACCAGCCCGGAGAATAGTCAGGTTTTTAAATCCTTAGCAAAAACCACCGAGTACTGACACACACAATCAGGGTCAACATAACAATGAAACGTTCTCATCTTTGGGTTTTAAATCCTTGCTTGCTTGCAATGCTTTCTACCTCTGCGTGGGCGGAAGAACAAAAGGAAGAAAATATCGTAGTCTCCGCCAGCCGCGCGCACCGCAGCGTGGCGGAGATGGCGCAGACCACCTGGGTCATTGAGCGGGCTGAAATTGAACAGCAGGTTCAGGGCGGGAAAGAGATTAAAGAAGTGCTGGCGCAGCTGATTCCGGGCATGGACGTCAGCAGCCAGGGGCGTACCAACTACGGTATGAACCTGCGCGGCCGCTCCATGATGGTGATGGTGGACGGCGTACGCCTGAACTCGTCCCGCAGCGACAGCCGCCAGCTGGACTCTATCGATCCGTTCAACATTGACCGTATCGAAGTCATCTCCGGCGCCACGTCACTCTACGGCGGCGGCAGCACCGGCGGCCTGGTGAACATCGTCACCAAAAAGGGCCAGCCGGAGACCGAGGTCGAGTTCCAGACCGGGACAAAGAGCGGGTTTAACAGCCATAACGACCACGATGAGAACGTGTCGGCAGCGGTCAGCGGCGGCAACGATAACGCTTCCGGTCGTCTGTCGGTGTCGTATCAGCGCTACGGCGGCTGGTATGACGGCAACGGCGACGAGGTGATCATTGATAACACCCAGACCGGATTACAGTATTCCGACCGTATTGACGTGATGGGCACAGGCACCATTAACATCGACGATCATCAGCAGCTGCAGCTGACTACCCAGTACTACAAGAGCGAGTCCGACGGCAAGCATGGGCTGTATCTTGGGAAGAACTTCTCGGCGGTAACGGGGGATGCGACAGCGTACAACAAAGGTAACCTCGATTCTGACCGCGTGCCGGGTACCGAGCGCCGTCTGATCAACCTGCAATACTCCAATACCGACTTCTGGGGACAGGATCTGGTCGCGCAGATTTACTATCGCGACGAGAGCCTGACCTACTATCCGTTCCCGACCCTGACCAAAGGCGTGGTCACCAGCATCGGCGCGTCGCAGCAGAAAACCGATTTTTACGGCGGCAAGCTGACGCTGAACAGCAAGCCGGTGGACGATTTAACGCTGACCTGGGGTGTGGATGCCGACCACGAAACCTTCGACGCCAACCAGCAGTTCTTTAACCTGAGCAAGGCCGCGGCGAGCGGCGGCATGGAGCTGGATAACGCCTACAACGTGGGTCGCTACCCGGGTTATAGCATCACCAACCTCGCCCCGTTCCTGCAGGCCAGCTATGACATTGACGCCATCACCCTGAGCGGCGGCGTGCGCTACCAGTACACCGAGAACAAGGTGGACGACTTTGTCGGTTACACCCAGCAGCAGGCCATTGCCACCGGGAAAGCAGCCTCCGCCGACGCGGTGCCGGGCGGGAAAACCGATTACAACAACTTCCTGTTTAACGCCGGGATCCTCGGTCGCCTGACCGAACAGCAGCAGCTGTGGTTTAACTTCTCCCAGGGCTTCGAAATTCCGGACCTGGCGAAGTACTACGGCTCCGGCACCTATCAGCTCAACAACGGTCACTATCGCCTGCTGAACAGCGTCAACGTGAACGACTCAAAGCTGGACGGTATCAAGGTCAACGCTTATGAGCTGGGCTGGCGCTACACCGGGGATAACCTGCGCACCCAGGTCGCGGCATATTACTCGCTCTCGGATAAAACCATCACCATCAACAAGACGGATATGACCATCAACCTGGAAGACGACAAGCGTCGTATCTACGGGGTGGAAGGTCAGGTGGACTATTTCTTCACCGACAGCGACTGGAGCACGGGCGCGAACTTTAACGCCATCAAGTCAGAAACCCGCGAAAACGGGAAATGGGAGAAGCTGACGGTTGACAGCGCCAGCCCGTTGAAAGCCAGCGCGTGGGTCAACTGGGCGCCGGGCGACTGGACCCTGCGCGTGCAGAGCACGCAGACCTTTGACGTCTCTGACGCCGACGGCAAGAAGATCGATGGCTATAACACGGTCGACTTCCTGGGCAGCTACGCCCTGCCGGTGGGTAAAGTCAGCTTCAGCGTGGAGAACCTGCTGGACAAAGACTACACCACCGCCTGGGGCCAGCGCGCGCCGGGGCTGTATAGCCCAACCTACGGTGCACCGGGCCTGTATACCTATAAAGGCCGTGGACGGACGTTTGGTCTGAACTACTCCGTACTGTTCTAATCCTGCGCGCCGCCTGCGGGCGGCGCATTTTGCTGTGTAATTTCAACGCGAATTTGCTATAAAATCAGCGATTTGCTGAAATTCTCGGCAAACGAAAGAAAAGTGCGTTTTCACCCTTTGACAAGGCGTACCGAGGTCGCTACTATGCGCCTCGTTCACACGATTCCTCTGTAGTTCAGTCGGTAGAACGGCGGACTGTTAATCCGTATGTCACTGGTTCGAGTCCAGTCAGAGGAGCCAAATTTGAAAAGCCTGCTTTTGAAGCAGGCTTTTTGCTTTTCTGAATTCGGAAAATTTGCCGGGTGGCGGCTTCGCCTTACCCGGCCTAGGGGACCCTGGGGCACGGTAAGCGCAGCGCCTCCAGGCAATAAACCGCTGCTCTCATCATTTTTCCTCTGTCTTATTTTCGACTGGCGGAAAGACCAGTAATACTCAGGGCAGCCTGGCAATCACCTTAATTTCAAACTGGAACCCGTACAGCCACGTCACGCCGACCCCGGTCAGCGTAGGGTAAGGCGCTTCTCCCCAATATTCAGGCAGAATACTCCAGATAGCGTCGAGGTTTGACTCGGGATCGACGACAAAGAGGGTCACGTCAACCACGTCATCGAACGTGCAGCCCGCAGCCGCGAGGACAGCAATAAGATTATCGAAGGCCAGCCTGACCTGCGCTTTCAGATCGGGCTCAGGCGAACCATCCTCGCGACTACCCACCTGCCCCGGAACGAACAAGAAACCGTTGGATTTAATGGCCGGTGAATACCGATTGCGCTCATAGAGCGCCTGGCGTCCGAGGGGAAAAACAGCTTCGCGTGTTGTCATGTTTGTTCCTTTGCAATAGGGCGAAATCAGCCCGTTGAACATAAAGACACTTTACAGGTGCGGGTTCGGGCGGATAAACAAGCGACTTTGTCCATCATTGTTTGTAATATCCAAACAATCGGTGAAAAGAGAGGATAAGGAATGGATCGTTTCGACGCGATGCGCGCCTTTGCTCGCGTGGTGGAGGCAGGCAGTTTCACAAAGGCTGCCCAAACGCTTCATATGAGCAAAACCACGGTGACGCAGCTCATTCAGCAGCTGGAGGTGCGCCTGCGCGTCAAATTGCTCCATCGCACCACCCGCAGGCTCGGCGTTACTCCTGATGGCGCGATCTACTACGAGCGCGTCATCCGCCTGCTGGCGGACATGGAAGATGCTGAAAACAGCCTGTCCAGTGCGACAATGACGCCCAGGGGACGCCTGCGGGTAGATGTGCCGACGCCTCTCGCCCGCCTGGTGCTGGTGCCGGCGCTACCGGCTTTTCACGCGCGCTACCCTGATATCCAGTTCGACATGGGCGTGAGTGACCGGGTGGTGGATCTGATCGGCGACAACGTGGATTGTGTCGTTCGGGGCGGCGAAATCAACGACCAGTCCCTGATCGCACGCCATGTCGGCGATTTGCAAATCGGTGTTTACGTCGCACCGAGCTATGTGCAACGCCTCGGCGCCCCTGCGCACCCGCGAGAGCTGGAAAACACCGACCATCGCATAGTGGGGTTCTTATCCTCACGCACCGGTAAGATTGATCCTCTGGTACTGCGCTGTGAGAGTGAACATATTGAAATCACGGGAAACTATGTGCTTGCAGTGGATGATGGCAACGCCTATCTCGAGGCTGGGCTAGCGGGATTAGGCGTGATTGCGCTCCCCGTCTATATGGCGGCAGCGCATCAGACTGCTGGCTCTTTAATTCCGCTATTTGAAGACTGGCGTATTAAGCCAATGCCCCTGTACCTGGCATTTCCGCCTAACCGCCATGTCAACGCCAGACTGCGCGTTTTTATTGATTGGATCGTTGAATTGATGCAGCAGCATGTCCCAAATTCCAATAATAAGTAGCAATATCCCAGCCTCTGATTCGCTTTTCTGAGTATTGTTTTATCTCCTGCCGTCACCAAATAAAAATCACTTCCCCGCTCTGCCACCGGAGCGAAATCATCTCGGGTAAGACCACGAACGCTGAAGGCCAGAGCGTCACGGTTACAGCATACTTTCTTTACTGAATCCGTTAATTACCGCGCTACCGTAATATCCCCTCTCCTACTGGTTCCTCTTATATATTCCATTGCTAAAAATGATGCTCACACTGTGTGCATCACGAATAATAGTGCATTTGCAGAATATATCGACCCGACAGTAGGAAAATTCGTTTTATCTGTCTTTGATAATCGATCTTGTCTTGATGCAAATGAAAATCCTGTTATTCGTCCGATGAATGACAATGCAACAAGCGATGCTTATTCAACACCTCCGGCTCGCATTCTTTTCTATGCAGTAGACTTAGCTGCCAAAACAGCTGTGGAAATTCATGCACCGATTGAACTGCCCACAAAACCTATCGTCCAGTGGAATGATTTTATGGGTGGCGTTTTTGACCATGATGATTACTTCGCTATTTTTACCTGCCACGCTCGTTCATTCTTTATTAGCGATGTGAATGGTAATATGATTGCAACTATCTACGATGTAATTTCTTTACCTGATGGTGCGCCTCAATTCCATGGGGAGGCCTATCGTGCAAGATTGTTTAACGAAACGGAGCTTACTGACGTAATCACTACGGCATCCATTCATGCAAATTTGTAAAAAAGTATAATTATAATAAATAGATGCAATTGATCATCAGACTTTTATAAACAATTGACTTCTCTGCATAAATTAAAAGGGTTCATGTATCTACATGAACCCTTGACGAAATAGACCACGTATTGAGAACCTATCCCGCAATTTTATCGTTATAGTCATGCATCAGGGAAAGAAGAACCTGCGTTACACGACCTGCAGATAGTTTGGCACTATGGGTAAAATTCGTTTGTTTGTATAGCCAATCGATAAAGTGCCTGCTGGCCGTTAAAGAGAGCATTTTAGCATTATTGATATCACCACCGGTTAACGGGCAAACCATCTTGAAATTTTTGCCCTGCCTCCAAAGCTGCCACTGAGTTTGCCACCAGCCGTGCTGTGTTGTTCGCTGAAAAGTCCAGGGTATATCGCACTCCTCCTCATTGATCTCCTCTTCTATAAACCAAAGCTCACCTTGCCGCTCGCGAAACAGATCTGCCCAGGCGGTAATGGCGGCTCCACGAAGAAAGCATTCGTGTGAAAAAACGTGCATTTTTACCTCAGGAAAAAGGATGTTCAGCACGCGAAAATGCCCGTGAGCGGCGATGACGGGACGCAGTATCGCACCTCTGGCATTACGCTTGAGGGCCGCACTGCCATATTGAATTTCATCAAACTGGCTCCGACGTAGAAATTGCATTTCACGCATATCAACACGACTGACAATATCATGTTGATGCAGATCGGGCTCACGCTTCCCTCGCCAGCGATAACGCAGAGTCTCACCAATATCATGCTGAGTAAAATTTGTGGAAATATGAAGAATATGACCACTGTCAGCATCGAAGCTAAGCAGAACATACAGTTTCTGTTCTGCACAACTTCCCTGGAACGGCACAATAAGTGGAACCGTTTCAATGCATGCAGGGGTTACTCTTTTTCTTTTTCTTTGTTTTTGCTGTTTGGGTGTCCAGACTTTTCTGCAAATTCGGCACTGAACGCGCTGTGTTCCCTGCGGGTTATAACCATAACAAATAATTTCTTGCCTATAACATTCAGGACAAAAATAACCGTTTTCTGAAGCATAGGCGCGTAAGTGCGCAGACAACCATTCATTAAAGTGTTGCTCATCAAAAAGCGGGGGATAACTCCCGCATGCCCGACAGTGTAATGCCGGAAATCCCAGCCTGTAGTCTGGCCAGCTGTAGTCTGCAGAGGCTGATATGGGTAGCCCTAAATTTCGGCAACCAAACGATTTGCAGGTATTAATCGTAAATTGAGCCAATATGCGTCACCAACGATTTCAAGAGGTCGCTGATTTTGCCTCATCTCCTCAGACTAATTGTGAGCAGACTCGCATAATAAACCCTTTCAGAATGTAAAGTAACGCATCTTTATATAACTGAAAGGAACAGGTTATGAATATAAAAGCGATTACCGCAGGTATTTTGTTGGCGTTACCATTTTGGTCCTGCGCCAGGGATATCACCCTTATTTACACCAACGATCTCCACGCGCATGTGGAACCTTATAAAGTCCCATGGATCGCGGAAGGTAAACGTGATGTTGGGGGTTGGGCTAATATCACTACCCTGGTAAAAGAGGAAAAACAAAAAAGTAAAGCAACATGGTTTTTTGATGCGGGTGACTATTTTACGGGGCCTTATATCAGTAGCTTAACGAAGGGAAAGGCTATTATTGATATTATGAATACTATGTCGTTTGATGCTGTCACGATGGGTAATCATGAATTTGATCATGGCTGGGATAACACGTTATTACAGCTAAGCCAGGCGAAATTCCCTATTGTACAGGGCAATATATTCTATCAGGACAGCAACAAATTATTCTGGGATAAGCCCTATACTATCATCGAAAAAGATGGCGTAAAAATAGGCGTCATTGGTTTGCACGGCGTCTTTGCCTTCAATGATACCGTTTCTGCGGCAACCCGCGTAGGTATTGAAGCTCGGGATGAAATTAAGTGGCTACAGAGCTATCTCGATGAACTGAAAGGAAAAGTCGACTTAACCTTATTGCTGGTTCATGAAGGCACGCCGGCGCGCCAGTCCAGCATGGGGGTAACCGACGTACGCCGTGCCCTGGATAAAGATATTCAAACGGCAAGTCAGGTGAAAGGTCTGGACATTCTGATTACGGGACATGCCCATGTTGGTACGCCGGAACCGATCAAAGTAGGCAAGACGCTTATCCTCTCGACCGACAGCGGCGGCATTGATGTGGGGAAACTGGTACTGGATTATACGAAGCCGCATCAGTTTACGGTGAAAAAATTTGAACTTAAAACTATTTATGCGGATGAATGGAAGCCCGACCCGCAGACGAAACAAGTAATCGACGGCTGGAATAAGAAACTTGATCAAGAGGTTCAAAAAACGGTGGCGCAGTCTCCGGTAGAATTGACGCGTGCGTATGGTGAATCAGCCTCTCTGGGTAATCTGGCTGCGGATGCTTTGCTGGCAGCAGCAGGTAAAAATACGCAGCTGGCCTTAACCAACTCAGGGGGTATTCGTAATGAAATCCCGTCTGGTGCGATTACAATAGGCGGCGTCATTAGTACGTTCCCATTCCCTAACGAACTGACCACGATGGATCTCACGGGTAAACAGTTACGTACTTTGATGGAACATGCCGCAAGCTTAAGCAATGGTGTCTTGCAGGTATCGAAAGGCGTGGAGATGAGGTATGACAGCAGTAAACCAATCGATCAGCGGGTCGTCGCATTAACCCTTAATGGCAAGCCGATTGAGGATGCGATAGTTTACCACATTGCCACCCAGAGCTTCCTTGCTGACGGCGGTGATGGTTTTACTACCTTTACCGAAGGTAAATCGCGCAATACAACAGGCGGTTACTACGTTTCTAATGCTGTAATCGATTACTTCAAGGCAGGCAATAACATCACGGATGAACAGCTCAAAGGCATGCGCGTTGTTGATGTGAAAAAATAATAGTTTATTCGACTGTGCATATTAAAAGGGTTCATACATTTACATGAACCCTTATTTAAACCATTGTTTTTTTTAAAGGGATAACCCATTGAAACCCAATCTTTAAATGAGAGTGGTAGATGTAAGCGCAGCTAAGTAGTTTCAATAAGATAAAGAGTCTTAATTAATAAATCTCTGTGGAAGGAATCCCTACATATGAAAAAAGTAAAAATTATATTATCAGGCGCATTTATGCTTTTACCCACGGTAGCATTGGCAGACGTCGGGAATAACGAATATCTATCAGACTGGTGGCATCAAAGTATTAATATCGTAGGGAGTAACTCAACTCGTTTTGGGCCACTAAAAAGAGCGGATTTATATCCCGAGTATCGTGCGTGGACACATGTAGATTGGTTTGATTTCTATGGCTATGCGGACTTACCTAAGTTTTTTGGTATGGGCAATGATAATGATATCGGCATTTGGGATAATGGCTCTCCATTTTTTACGGAGATAGAACCGCGTTTTAGCATCGACAAGTTGACGGGAATCGACCTAAGTTTTGGTCCATTCAAAGAATGGTATTTTGCCCACAACTATATCTATGACGCAGGAACGAATTCAGGACAGCGTCAGAGCACATGGTATATGGGGATAGGAACCGATATTGATACTGGGCTACCGATGACGTTATCTGCAAACATCTATGCCAAATATCAAGGAAACAACTATAATGCAGCCAACGAAAACGAATGGGATGGATATCGCTTCAAAGTCAAATATGTCATCCCAATTACAACAATATTTGGTGGAAAACTAAATTACGTCGGCTTTACCAATTTTGATTTTGGTTCAGATCTTAAAGACGAGTCAGGCGGTGAGCAGAAGTTTTACTCCCGTACCAATAGCTCTATTGTTTCCACCAACGTACTCAGCTTAGTTTATCCCCACTGGAACTATGGCGCGACACTTCGCTATTTCTATCATGGTGGACAATTTGACGAAGGTAGCAAAGCATTTAGCAGCGACGGAGACATCATCTCTATAGACTCAACGGGATGGGCATACTATTTAACTGTTGGCTACGCCTTTTAAATATAGCATCAAGGGGTAACACAATCTTCGCCCGCCGGAAAAGCAGCACGATTCATGGGTCGAACGCATTACAACCCAGCTGCTGGCGGCCTGCAGGGAATGGAATAGATTACTGAAGGCACGTCCGGTCACCACAGTGCCCAATCAGGTGGCCATTACCAGCACGATTGTCTGGACGTTTATTCAGTCGATGATCCCGCACGTTGTTAACGCAGAGGATTTTAGAGAGATTCAGGCGGTTGTCGAATCATTCGAATCACAGGCGGTCTTTAGAAAATATCCGTTCAAGTAAGTAACTAGCCCGGTCAGCGCAGCGCTGCCGGGCAAGCCAGCAGCTATATCTGATAATCAATCGCCACTTCTTCCGGCTCCATCACCTGGCGTTTAATCTCATCCACCGACAGCCCGGCATTGCACAGCTCGATAAAGCGCCACACATAGTTGCGCTGCAGCTGTCCGCGCTTCAGGCCAAGCCATACGGTGTTGGCGTCAAACAGATGACGCGTATCAAGACGCACCAGGTTACCGTCTTCGCGTTCTCCGCTGGACTGTTCCGCCACCAGCCCAATGCCCAGCCCCAGCTCAACGTAGGTTTTGATCACGTCAGAATCCTGCGCGCTCAGCACGATGTCCGGCGTTAACCCTTTACGGTTGAAGGCTTCATCAATACGCGAGCGTCCGGTGATCCCCTGGCGGTAGGTAATGAGCGGCCATTTCGCAACGTCTTCCAGCGTCAGGGGAGAGACCTGATTGAGCGGATGGTCGACCGGGAGTAACAAGCTGTGATACCAGCGGAACCAGGGGAACGCCACCAGCAGCGGGTCGTTGCTCAGGCGTTCGCTGGCGATACCGATATCCGCCCCACCGTTTTGCAGCAGCACTTCAATTTCCTGCGGCGTGCCCTGAATAAGCTCCAGACGGACGTCAGGGAAAAGTTCGCGGAACGCTTTAATCACAGGCGGCAGGCTGTAGCGCGCCTGGGTGTGGGTGGTGGCGATGGTGAGCACGCCCGAAGCGTCATTGGTGAAGAGATCCGCCAGACGACGCACGTTGCTGGCCTCGTTGAGGATCCGCTCTGCGATGGTGAGCAAAGCCTTACCCGGCTCCGTCATGCCGAGCAGTCGCTTGCCGCGACGGATAAAGATCTCTATGCCCAGTTCCTCTTCCAGCTCGCGGATATGGCGGCTGACGCCGGACTGAGAGGTATAAAGCATATTGGCGACCTCGGTCAGGTTGTAGTCCCGCCTGGCCGCCTCACGGATGATTTTAAGTTGCTGGAAATTCACGATTCACTCCGGCGCATCTGACATAGCTCTATTGTTAGAGTCTGTCGCGCTGCAGAACAAATAATAAAAACCAGCATCTTATGCTTTTATGGAATATCAGCTCACGAGCTGGAGTTCACGGTTCTCAAGCGACGGCTTGCTGACCAGCGACATCAAAATCTCTTTTACCGCCTGCGCCTGCGGCGACAGCGAACCGCGAGCAGACATGTTCAGCGACAGCGGCAGGCTCATGGATGGCGTGGTGATCCGCGCCATCCAGCCGTTTGCCGCGCTGCACAGCGAGCGGGCTGCGGATTCCGGCAGCACGGTCACCCCCATCCCGCTGGCAATGGCTGCGGTGAGCGTGGAGATTGAGTCAATTTCACCGATGATTTTGGCCGTCAGGCGGCGCAGGGAGAACGCTTCGTCCACGCGCACGCGCACGGCGCTGTAGTCGCGCGGCAGATAGAGGTTCATCTCTGCCACGGCGGTAAGGTCTACGCTCTGACCCGGACAGTCGCGGGTGCCCACGAGGTAGAGATCTTCTTTCAGCAGCGGCTGGCTGGTGATCCCGGCGACCGGGGAGCGATCGTAAAGAACCGCCATATCCAGCTGGCCGTTGAGCAGTTTTTCATTCAGTACGGAACCGCTGTTTTCGTGCAGATAGACCAGAACTTCAGGCAGCTCGGCGCGGACGGCCTGCAGCAGCGGCATGGTAATAGAGGACGCAGCCGTTCCCGGCGCCAGGCCGATTGAAACGTGCCCGCTCAGCGTCTGGCCTACGTTGTTCACCGCCAGCTGCGCCTGTTCACACTGGCGAAGAATGGTGCGCGCGTGGGTATAGAGGATTTTGCCTGCTTCCGTTGGCGTAACGCCGCGTTTGGTACGAATCAGTAGCTGCTGATCCATCTCGCCTTCCAGAGTAGCCACCTGCTGGCTCAGCGCAGGCTGTGCGATATGCAGCACTTCTGCCGCTTGAGTCAGGCTGCCGATATCGACGATTTTTACGAAGTATTTCAGTCGTCTTAAGTTCATTTTGCCCCCTGTTCGAAATGCTGTGCCGGAACCGGCTGTCGTTGTTGAACAGGTTTTGCAATATGAATGCCACTTTTACCAGGCGGTCTGAATTGGGCGCTAAGCGCCTGAAAATAAGGAAACCTAATCATGGAGGGGGGTTTTATTACCGAAACAGCAGTTTATGATCTGCCCCATTAGGGGTATACCCGCACCATGACGGTGCATTCCGCTGCCAAAAACATCACTTTGCCGATTTTGTCAGCAAACGATCAAAAGGCGTTGATCCACCCTTTGACAAGGCGAACGCAGGTCGATAATATTCGCCCCGTTCACACGATTCCTCTGTAGTTCAGTCGGTAGAACGGCGGACTGTTAATCCGTATGTCACTGGTTCGAGTCCAGTCAGAGGAGCCAAATTTGAAAAGCCTGCTTTTAAAGCAGGCTTTTTGCTTTTCTGCGCAAGTTAAATGCAAAACGGCAACCGAGTTACCGTTTTTAGTGTGTGCTCCCTCTCCCGTGGGAGAGGGGTGGGGTGAGGGCACCAGCCCGCACTATTCCTTTACATGCCGAGCTTCACCGGCATCCCGGACCGCCGTTCCAGTTCGGCTCCTGCCCCCTCGTTTATCAGCTGCGTCCGCTGCGCGGCGGAGATGGGCAGCGGCACTTTCCGGGTCGATTCAAATTCCGCGCGGTTTCGTGATAATGGCTCGTGAACTTCCACCCAGCGGCTGCCGTCCGGCTCGGTGGTGACTTTAACCGGCCTGTCGATAAGCTGCACGCGGGTTCCTACGGGAACGTTATCGAAAAGGTATTTGATGTCGTTATTGCGCAGACGGATACAGCCCTGGCTCACCCGCAGCCCGATGCCGAAATTCGAGTTTGTGCCGTGAATGGCATACAGCCTGCCAATATAAATCGCATACAGGCCCATCGGGTTATCCGGCCCGGCGGGTACGAATGCCGGAAGCGTTTTCCCTTCTGCCGCATAGGCACGGCGCGTGTTCGGCGTCGGAGACCAGGTTGGCCCCTCCTGCTTACGCTCAACGGCCGTCACCCAGTTACGCGGAGTTTCTCGTCCGGCCTGACCGATGCCGATGGGCAGAACTTCAACGGTATTGCCGCCAGGCGGATAATAGTAGAGACGCATTTCCGCGGCATTCACGATAATGCCCTCGCGGACGGTGTCGGGCAGAATCAGCTGCTGAGGGATCGTCAGCCGGGTGCCGGATTTAGGCAAAAAAGGATCTACGCCCGGGTTCGCTTCCAGCAGATTGCTCAGCCCCTGCCCGTACTGCGCGGCAAAGGCTTCCAGAGGCAGCGTGTTACCTTCAGGAACGGTGATGATAATCGGGGTTCCCACCAGACGACTGCCTTCCGGCGGTAGGGTATAGGTTACGGCAAACGCGCCGGGTATAGCGGCACACAGCGCAAGGACGAACCAGGTAAGTCGCATCATAATTTCCTGTGCTCAAAAAAGAGAAAGCCCGGGCTCAGGCAGGCTTTCTCAGTTTACGCTATTACGCTTCGGTTTTGCGCCACCTGCGCGTCAGCACTTTCTCCGCCTCGACAATAAGGAACATCACAAAACCAATCAGCAAGGTGATGACCCAGTAGCGGAACGGCAGCGCTTCGGTGCCAAACAGCATCTGCATGAACGGTGCGTAAATGATAAGAAGCTGTAGCGCCAGCAGTACGCCGCTCACGATCCAAATCCCTTTATTCGCCAGCAGGCCTTTGCTCAGCGAAAAGCCATCATTAACGCGGCAGTTAAGCATGTAGAACCACTGCGCGGTCACCAGGGTTTGCAGCAGCACGGTGCGGATAAATTCCGCCGAATAGCCGCGCGGCTGTAGCCACGCTTCCAGCACGAAGGCGCTAATGGCAATCATCAGACCGACAAACACCACGCGCCAGATGGCATAGCCATCCATCACATGCAGATTCGCCTTACGCGGTGGGCGGTTCATGATGTCCTTCTCACCCGCTTCAAACGCCAGGCCAAACGACAGCGTTGCCGACGTCGCCATGTTCATCCACAGGATCAGGACCGGGGTCAGCGGGATCAGGTTTCCCGCCAGCAGCGCGATGATGATCAGCAGGGCCTGCGCGATGTTGCTCGGGATAACGAACAGAATCGTTTTTTTCAGGTTATCGTAAACCCGACGACCCTCGTGCACCGCACTGGCAATGGTGGCAAAGTTGTCATCCGTTAACACCATGTCGGCGGCCTCCTTGGTGACTTCCGTCCCCTTAATCCCCATAGCGATACCCACATCTGCACGCTTGAGCGCCGGGGCGTCATTTACGCCATCCCCGGTCATGCCCACCACTTCCTGTTTACTTTGCAGGGCCTGCACGAGGCGGAATTTATCCTCCGGGCTGGTTCGGGCGAAAATATCGTACTGCTGCGCGGCGTCGCTCAGCTGACTATCGTCCATCGCCTCCAGCTCGCGTCCGGTGATAGCGCTTGCGGCGTTACCAATCCCCAACATTTGCCCAATGCTCATGGCCGTTTGCGGGTGGTCGCCGGTGATCATTTTCACGCGGATCCCGGCCTGCAGACAGTCGGCAATCGCGGTTATGGCCTCCGGACGCGGCGGATCCATCATCCCTGCAATACCCAGCAGGATCACGCCATCATGGAGGTCCGGATGATCCAGCTCGCGCTGTCCCTCGCGGGCAGGTTTCCAGGCCGCAGCCACCATACGCAACCCTTCCCGGGCATACTCTTCAATCTTTCCTTCCCAGTAAGGCTGATCGAAAGGCTGCAGTCCGTCATTCGTCTGCTGGTACTGGCAGAGGCGGAACAGGACGTCCGGCGCGCCGGTGATTAAAATCGCCTCTTCTTCGCCCAGCCGGTACAGGGTGGACATGTATTTATACTGCGAATCAAACGGGATTTTGCTGCGCATTTCGGTATCAAGCGGTGGAAGCGGAATTTTCGCCGCCAGCACCTTCAGCGCGCCCTCGGTCGGACCGCCGGTGATTTTCCACAGCCCCTGCTCGTCTTTGATCAGTTGGCTGTCATTGCAGAGGTCGATTGTTCGCAGGTAGCGTTCCAGCAGGGAACCCTGCGTCACGCTGACGGGCGTCGGGTCATCTACGGGGTGAATATTCCCCACCGGTTCGTAGCTGTCGCCCTCCACGCGATAGGTCGTGTCAGCGGTAATCACCGCTTTGACCGTCATTTCATTCATCGTCAGGGTGCCGGTTTTATCCGAGCAGATGACCGTCATTGCGCCCAGCGTTTCCACCGTAGGCAGCTTGCGAATAATGGCCTTGCGGCGCGCCATGGCCTGTACGCCAAGCGAAAGGATGATGGAGATGATGGCCGGCAGGCCTTCCGGCACGGCGGCAACGGCGAGGCTGATAAGCGACAGCACCAGTTCAGAAACCGGCATATCCCGGAACAGGAGGCTAAAGACGAACAGCGCCACCATCATGACCAGGATAGTAATAAAGATGGTTTTACCGAGCTTATCCATCTGCACCATCAGCGGCGTGCGGTGCTTTTCAATGTCGGACATCATCTGATTGATGTGGCCAAGCTCGGTCTCGCCCCCGGTTGCCACCACCACGCCTTTACCGCCGCCGGAGCTAACGGTGGTGCCTGAGTAGAGCAGATTATACCGGTCACCTAACGGCAGTTCCCCGCTTAACGCATCGCTGTTTTTCTCAACAACGGTGGATTCGCCGGTCAGGATGGCCTCCTCCACGCGAAGGTTATGCGCTTCAATGACGCGCAGGTCCGCAGGGATACGATCCCCGGCACGGATCACCACGATATCTCCCGGCACCAGCGCCGTGGTGGGGATCGTTTCATGATTCCCCTGTCGTACCACCACGGCTTCGCTGGAGAGCATATTGCGAATACTCTGCAACGATTTTTCAGCATTGCTCTCCTGGATATGGCCAATCAGCGCGTTAATGATGGCAACCCCAAGGATCACAAACATGTCTACCCAGTGGCCCATAAAGAGCTTAAGCAACGCGGCCACCAGCAGAACGTAAATCAATACATCGTTAAAATGCGCCAGGAAGCGCAGCCAGGCGGGTTTGCCCTTTTTTTGCGGCAACGCATTCTCACCATGCTGCTGAAGTCGGGCTGATGCCTCAGTGCCGCTAAGTCCTTCCAGAGTGGAGTGGATATTCGACAGGGTTTCGTCAACGGTTTGTTGATAATACGGACGTTCAGGTTTTCCTGTTTTCATCGTTCCTTCCTCAGGTTCTATTCAGAAATCACCTTGCTTTCATGTAATTAACGAATAACGAAAACAGGAACATGGGCGTAACGGACAATACTTGCCGCCTCCGAACCTAACAAATGGGTTTGAATATTGGGATTTCGAGAGCCGACAATAATCGCGCCAGCAGCAAGTTCATCCGCCAGCTTAATAACCTCATCACGAACATTTCCGCTACGAACGTGGAGATGAACACGATCTTCCGGCAGATTCAATTTTTTGACCAGGTCAGACAGTTTTTCTTTCGAATTATTAATCATATATTCATCCATCTTGCGCGCATCTGAAATAAAACCGCGCGTCAGTTCGGCTGAAAATTTGGGCATGACGTGCAGCAAATGAATGTCACCCGATGCACTTTGCGCCAGAAAATGTGCATGCTGCAACGCTTTATCCGCCAGGCTTGTCTCGTAGACATCCACCGGAACGAGAATGTTTTTATACATATCGATCATCCTTTTTATAACCAACACGAGAGTGAATGAAGCAAAAAAACGCATTAAATGCAGGGGGTTGCCCTTAATGCCAGTTACGGTAAAAAGAGATGGATGATATTAAACGTAGCACAGGAATATCAGGTTTAGCGCTTGCCCACTGATAATGGTTATTTAACATTTATCTTTTCGCAGACTATGCTCATAGTCAGCCACCGCTTCCGGCTCATGGAGGAATTTATGTATGGTTTAAGCCTGATCCGCCTGGGTATGTTTATCGCGCTTGCTATTATCGCCAGCACGGCGATTGGTTTATTTACCTATATGGTCGTCACTGTTCTGGCTGAATAGTGTCACCCCTGTCCAGGTTATGGAATAAATAAAACAGTTATTTATTAGGGGAATACAGTGAACCGCTACCTCTCTCTTTTACCGTTCGTTTTGTTAACGCTCACGGCGTGCGACCCGAAACCCAAGCAAGCGTCCCCCCTGCCCAGGATGGTAAAAGTGGCGGAGGTGACGGTTCCCGGTCATGCCCAGCAGCGCGTTTTCCCCGCCCGCATTGAATCGGGCGATGCTACAGACCTTTCCTTCAAGCGCGCAGGTCAAATTGAAGCGCTCGATGTGCGTCAGGGCGCAACCATCAAACAGGGGCAACAGCTTGCCAGACTGAACGCCAGTGAAGCCCAGCAGCGGGTTAACGACAGACAAACGGCGGCGACGCTGGCCCAGAGGCAATTCGATCGCTTCCAGACGCTGGCGGGCCGCCAGGCGATTTCGAAAGCAGAAATGGACGTGCAGCGCGCGAACCGCGATTCGGCGAATGCGGCGCTGCAGATTGCCCGAGAAGAGCTGAATCAGATGACGCTCGTCGCCCCCTTCAGCGGGACGGTGGCCAGCGTACATGTCCGAAACCATCAGGTGGTGTCAGCCGGTCAGCCTATCGCGACGTTAACCCGCACCGACCTGCTGGACGTTGTGTTTAGTATTCCTGAGAACCTGTTTAAGACCTTTGATATCCGCAACGCGCAGTATCGCCCCGTGGTAAGAATTAACGCCATTCCGGATCGGGAATTTACCGCCGTCTACAAAGAGCACTCGGGCAGCAGCGACAGCAATACCCTGACCTGGCAGGTGATACTGACCATGCCGCGACCAGATGATTTTCCCGCCGTCGGTGGCGTAAGCGGTACTGTGACCATCAATTTAACCAACCTCCCTGCTGGCGCAGGCGCTCAGGCGCTGGTCGTACCGGTTGAGGCCGTCTTTAACCCGGACAACAGCCCGCGCAATGAGCCGCACGTCTGGGTCGTGGCGGGAGAAGGCGACGCGCTCCATCTTGAAGACCGCAAGGTCAGCGTAGGTCAAGTGAGTAGCGAAGGCGTGACGATCGTCAGCGGGCTTAAAGCGGGCGAACGCGTGGTTGCCGCAGGCGTTGGGGAACTCCATGCTAACCAGCCGGTGCGTATCTGGACGCGTGAACGGGGACTGTAATGGATATTTCTCGTCAATTTATTAATAACCCCGTTCGCGTCTGGCTAACGATTCTGCTGCTGGGCATCGGGGGTATTTTCGCCCTGTTAAATATCGGCAGGCTGGAAGATCCCGCCTTTACCATCAAAACCGCAGTGGTGGTCACCCACTACCCCGGCGCATCCGCTCAGCAGGTTGAAGAAGAGGTGACGCTTCCGCTGGAGAATGCCCTTCAGCAGCTGCCTTATCTGGACAACGTGAGCTCTATCTCTTCAAACGGTCTGTCGCAAATCACCGTTAACATCGCGTCACGCTATCACTCGAACGAACTGCCGCAGATTTGGGATGAACTGCGTCGCCGCGTGGGCGATGCCTCGCGTCAGTTTCCGCCCGGCGTCGTCACGCCCTTTGTAAATGACGATTTCGGCGACGTATTCGGCTTCTTCTTCGCCATTTCCGGGGATGAATTCAGTAATCCTGAACTGGTGAGATATGCGGAACAGCTGCGCCGCGAGTTAATTTTGGTTCCCGGGGTTGCGAAGGTCGCCATCGGCGGGGCCATTAGCCAGCAGGTCAACATCGATATCTCTCTGACCAAAATGGCCGCGCGCGGCATTACGCTGAACCAGCTTTCCGCTCTGCTCAGCAGACTTAACGTCGTTTCCAGCGCCGGAGAAATCACTTCCGGCAGCGAATCCATTCGTCTGCACCCGACCGGCGAATTCGAGAATCTTGATGAACTGGCGGATCTCATCATCACGCCTTCCGGCACCGGGGCGGCGACGCGTCTGCGGGACATCGCCACGCTGTCGCGCGGGCTAAACGAATCGCCGGCCAGTATCTACCATGCCAACGGCAAAAAAGCCGTCACCATGGGCGTCTCGTTTATTCCCGGCGTGAATGTGATCGACGTGGGCCACGCGCTGGAGGCGAAGCTAAACCAGATGTCGGCGGAAAAACCGGCAGGCATACAGATAGCCCTGTTTTACGATCAGGCAGCCGAAGTGGGCCACTCTGTTAACGGTTTTATTATTAACTTCCTGATGGCGCTGGCGATCGTCATCGGCGTGCTGCTGATCTTTATGGGGGTGCGCAGCGGGATAATCATCGCGGTTTCTCTGGCCCTTAACGTGCTGGGTACGCTGCTGATTATGTATCTCTGTGGCATTGAGCTGCAGCGGATCTCGCTCGGGGCGCTGATTATTGCCCTCAGCATGCTGGTGGATAACGCCATCGTGATTGTCGAAGGGGTGTTGATTGCCCGGCAGCAGGGCTCACCGCTGTTAACCGCCGTTAATAATATCATCCGCCGCTCCGCCCTGCCGCTGCTGGGGGCGACGGTGATCGCCATCCTGGCGTTTGCGCCTATCGGGCTGTCGCAGGATTCCACCGGGGAATACTGTAAATCCCTTTTCCAGGTGCTGCTGATTTCCCTGATGCTGAGCTGGTTTTCGGCGCTCACCCTCACCCCGGTGCTGATTAAGTGGTGGTTGTTTAAAAACGACAGCGCGCCGGACAACGCCGACGAGTCAGATCCTTACGACAAACGTCTCTACCGCCTCTACCAGCGCCTGCTTAACACGCTGCTGCACCATAAGGCACCGACGCTGGTAGTGATGGCCGCCCTGCTGGCCGCGTCTGTCTGGGGGTTTGGCGCGGTGCGGCAAAACTTTTTCCCGTCGTCCAATACGCCGATTTTCTTTGTCGACCTGTGGTTACCCTACGGGACCGATATCAAATGGACCGAGAAAATGACCGGCGATATTGAGAAAATCATCACGGGCCAGCCCGGCGTGGAAACCACCGTCTCTACCATCGGTCAGGGGAGCATGCGCTTTATTCTGACCTACAGCGGACAGCGGCAATACAGCAACTACGCGCAGATCATGGTGCGCATGGATGACCAGCGCAACATCTCCGCTCTGACGCGCTACGTGGATGAGTACATCGCGCGAAACTACCCGCAGGTCAACGCCAGCACGAAGCGGGTGATGTTTGGACCCTCCGGCGACAGCGCCATTGAAGTGCGTATTAAAGGCCCGGATCCTGACAGGCTGCGCCTGATTGCCAGCCAGGTGGACGATATTCTGGCGCGCGACCCGGCCACGGGGAGCGTCCGAAACGACTGGCAAAACCGCAGCAAGGTGATCCGTCCGCAGTACGTCGCCGCGCTGGGACGCGAGCTTGGCGTGGATAAGCAGGACGTCGACAACGCGCTGGAAATGAATTTCTCCGGCAGCCGGGCGGGGTTGTATCGGGAAGGCAGCGACCTGCTGCCCGTGGTGGTGAGGCCCCCGGAAAGTGAAAGGCTGGATGCCAGTCACCTGAACAACGTGCTGGTGTGGAGCCAGGCGCGGCAGCAGTATATCCCGCTGAGTAACGTCGTCAGCAGCTTCTCGCTGGAGTGGGAAGATCCGCTCATCCTTCGACGCGACCGCTCGCGGGTACTGACGGTTCAGACGGACCCGGACCCGCTGAGCCAGCAAACCTCCGGCGATATTCTCGCCCGCGTCAAGCCGCAAGTGGATGCCCTTCCCCTGCCCCACGGCTACAGCATCGAGTGGGGAGGCGATGCGGAAAACTCCAGCGAAGCGCAGCAAGGGCTATTCACTACGCTGCCTCTCGGGTATCTGGTGATGTTTGTCATTACGGTGCTGATGTTCAGCTCTGTAAAAAATGCCGTCGCAATCTGGCTGACCGTACCGCTGGCGCTGATTGGCGTCACGCCAGGATTTTTAATTACCGGCATTCCCTTTGGCTTTATGGCGCTGATAGGTCTGCTGAGCCTGAGCGGAATGCTCATCCGCAACGGCATCGTGCTGGTGGAAGAGATTGAACAGCAGAAAATGCAAAAGGATCAGCACAGCGCGATCGTTTATGCCGCCACCTCGCGCCTGCGCCCTATCCTGCTCACCGCGTTCACTACCGTACTTGGCCTGGCTCCGCTGCTGCTGGATGTTTTCTTCCAGAGCATGGCCGTTGTGATTATGTTTGGACTGGGGTTTGCTACAATCCTGACGCTGCTGGTACTCCCCGTGATCTACGCGTGTTTCCATCGTAAGGACGAAGCCAAACAACAATGAATGCGACAGGGCTGAACATTATCAAGACGCTGGGCTGTATGACGGCGGTGACCTTCTTTACCATCTACAACACCTGGGATCATTATGATTATGGCTATCACTGGATCCTGGGGTTTTTAACCTTTATCTCGACGATTGCCACACCGCTGTTTTTTGTGGTGTCGGGCTATCTCGACGGACAATCGCGGCACGGCACGCGCTGGCAACTGGGTAAAATTAAAAGTCTGGTGATTGTTTTTCTGTTCTGGATAACGATCTACTACCTGTGGGAACCTTATCAGCGCGGGTATTTAATCCAGCCCTGGTTCGTGTTCGCCTTTGTCGTAATTTACACCTTCCACCCGGTGGTTGAGTGGCTTAGCCAGCGAAGAGCGCTGTTCAGCGGCGTAATTGCTGCCCTGCTGTTCTTTTCTTACGGCTACGATCTGCTATCGGCGCTTTATCCTGAAACGCACGTCCTTTCTCTTTCACCGCAGTATCGGCTGTGGACGTGGCTGCTGTTTTATCTGACGGGGCAACTTTTCTGCGACCCTAAAATCGCCGAGTGGATAAGCCGCAAAAATGTAGTCAGGGCGGCGGTTATCGCCATCCCGTTTATCTATCTTTTCACCTGGTTTTACGAGCGCCACTTCTTTTTTGCCCTGTTTAAGGCCGACAGAAACGCCTTTATTCTCACCGGCTCGCAGATCTACATCCTGATTATTGCCCTGGTGATTGCGGCGAACGGAGTGCGCTTTCGCCGCAATGCTGAATTCAAGGAGTCCATTCTGGCCGCCATCAGCAAAACGATGACCGGCGTATATATTGTGCACTACTCGGTGTTTCATCTGCTGACGGCGCTGATACCGGTGACCTCTCTCGGAATGAAGCTGGCGCTGATTGTGCTTACGTTCGTCACCTCTGTTCTCTTTTCCATGCTGGTATTGTCTAACGCCGTGGCAAAAAAGGTGATCACCCTTTAAAAGCCTAAGCGCAGCCAGGCAAAAAGCACGTTGCCGTTGTTATAGGTTCCAGGAATATAGGTGAACTGGACGGTAACGCGCTTGTAGCCGGCAGAGAACAGCGGGAAAATGAAGGGTAGCGGTATATAGTTTGCAAAATCATCTCGCGCCGTGATGCCCGCTGCAGCACCGAGCCCAAGGCGGAAATCTTTGGCATTATCCAGATACCAGCCCTTCTCCCAGCCATAGCCCATCGCGGGCTGCCATTCGTTGTGCGAGTCCTTGAACATCATCGCGAAAAGCGCGCTCCAGTTGCCCTCTTCGTTATAGCGGGAAACGCCCAGGCCACCGCCCCACGGCATTTCGTTGTACTTATCGGTTTTTTCTTTGTCGTACATAAAGCGAGCGTGCCAGCTCAGAAACGGCAGGTACAGATCGTAACGTTGAGGCTGCTCCCAGGTTTGCGAAATATCGTCAGTGAGCGCGTTCCACCAGCCGCTGATACGCTGTTCACCATAGACGTTGGGCTCCGCATGAAGCGGTGCGACGAATAAAAACAGAATCATCCAGAATGCCGAAAAGGTGCGTTGCATCGTTATTCCCTCAGCTTAACTCACGCGCGGTCACTATTACTGTAAACCATTCAGCCTGTAACGGAGCCAGAAGACACAATTATCTCGCTGCAGGCGAAGATGAAATTTATTTATTCAGCACCTTCAGGAAAGATAAAAACGTTTTCTCAGGCGTTTTGTCGCGGTAGTCTCATAGGTTCCGTTTATATGACGGCGCAATGTGAGTGACCTTTTCTTATACCAATAATTAAAAATTAGTACGGACAGGACAACTATGGACTCCACCCTCATCTCCGATCGTCCCAACGAGGAGATCCCTTCGCTCAATCGTGCCCGCCGCGCCGCACTCGGCAGCTTCGCGGGTGCCGTCGTCGACTGGTATGATTTTCTGCTTTACGGCATTACCGCCGCGCTGGTGTTTAACCGCGAATTCTTCCCCCAGGTCAGCCCTGCGATGGGCACGCTCGCCGCGTTTGCCACCTTCGGCGTTGGCTTTCTGTTTCGCCCGCTGGGGGGTGTGATCTTCGGCCACTTCGGCGACCGTCTCGGCCGCAAGCGCATGCTGATGCTCACCGTCTGGATGATGGGGATCGCCACCGCGCTGATTGGCATTCTCCCTTCGTTTTCCGCCATTGGCTGGTGGGCACCGGTGCTGCTGGTGACATTACGCGCTATTCAGGGCTTTGCCGTGGGCGGCGAATGGGGCGGCGCGGCGCTGCTATCCGTTGAGAGCGCGCCAAAAAATAAGAAAGCGTTTTACAGCAGCGGCGTGCAGGTCGGGTACGGCGTAGGGCTGTTGCTTTCCACAGGGCTGGTGTCGTTAATCAGCCAGCTCACCACCGACGAGCAGTTCCTGAGCTGGGGCTGGCGCATTCCGTTCATCTTCAGCATCGTGCTGGTCATTGCCGCGCTTTGGATCCGTAACGGAATGGAGGAGTCGGCAGAGTTCGAAAAGCAGCAGGAAAAACCGGCTGCTAACAGAAGACTTCCTGTCATGGAAGCCCTTGTCCGGCACCCTGGCGCTTTTCTGAAAATTATCGCCCTGCGCCTGTGCGAGCTGCTGACGATGTATATCGTCACCGCCTTTGCCCTGAACTACTCGACGCAGAATCTCGGCCTGCCGCGCGAACTGTTCCTGAATATTGGCCTGCTGGTCGGCGGGATCAGCTGTCTGACCATCCCCTGCTTCGCCTGGCTGGCGGACCGGTTTGGCCGCCGTCGCGTTTACATCACCGGGGCGCTGATTGGGACCCTCAGCGCCTGGCCGTTCTTTATGGCGCTGGAGGCGCAGTCTGTTTTCTGGATTGTTTTCTTTGCCATCATGCTCGCGAACATCGCTCACGATATGGTGGTCTGCGTGCAGCAGCCGATGTTTACCGAGCTGTTCGGCGCCAGCTACCGATACAGCGGCGCGGGCGTGGGCTACCAGGTCGCAAGCGTGGTTGGCGGCGGGTTTACGCCGTTTATTGCCGCTGCGCTGGTGACCTTCTCCGGCGGCAACTGGCACAGCGTGGCGATTTATCTTCTGGCCGGTTGCCTGCTGTCGGCGGCAACGGCGCTGCTGATGAAAGAGACGAGCCACCGCTGATCTCACTTTTGTTTCACAGGCGTGTGACATACTATCGGGTAGAGTCGCACACCTGTGGAACAAGGAGACAGAGATGAATAATAAGGGCTCCAGCCTGACCCCGGCTCAGGCGCTGGAAAAACTCGACGCGCTGTATGAACAGTCCGTCAACGCGCTGCGCAGCGCCATTAGCGAATATATCGAAACAGGGAAACTCCCCGACCAAAAGGCCAGAACCGAGGGCCTTTTTGTTTATCCATCGCTCTCTGTGACCTGGGACGGCAGCGCCAGCAGTAATCCCAAAACCCGCGCCTACGCCCGTTTTACCCACTCCGGCTGCTACAGCACCACCGTCACCCGCCCTGCACTTTTCCGCCCGTATCTTGAAGAACAGCTTACGCTGTTGTACCAGGATTACGGCGCGCACATTTCCGTTGAGCCCTCGCAGCATGAGATCCCTTATCCGTACGTGATTGACGGTTCGGCGTTAACCCTTGACCGCTCCATGAGCGCGGGGCTGACCCGCCACTTCCCGACCACCGAGCTTTCGCAGATTGGCGATGAGACCGCGGACGGGATTTATCACCCGGCCGAATTTTCTCCTTTGTCGCACTTTGACGCCCGCCGGGTCGATTTCTCCCTGGCGCGCCTGCGCCACTACACAGGTACACCAGTCGAACATTTCCAGCCGTTCGTGCTCTTTACCAACTACACCCGCTACGTTGACGAATTTGTCCGCTGGGGCTGCAGCCAGATCCTCGACCCCGAAAGCCCGTATATCGCGCTCTCCTGCGCGGGCGGGATCTGGATCACCGCGGAGACCGAAGCGCCCGAGCAGGCTATCTCCGATCTGGCGTGGAAAAAACACCAGATGCCCGCCTGGCACCTGATTACCGCCGACGGTCAGGGCATTACGCTGATCAACATCGGCGTCGGCCCGTCAAACGCCAAAACCATCTGCGACCATCTGGCGGTACTGCGCCCGGACGTGTGGCTGATGATTGGTCACTGCGGCGGCCTGCGTGAAAGCCAGCTGATTGGCGACTACGTGCTCGCCCACGCCTATCTGCGCGATGACCACGTGCTTGATGCGGTGCTGCCGCCGGATATTCCAATCCCGAGCATCGCCGAAGTGCAGCGTGCGCTGTACGACGCCACCAAAGAGGTCAGCGGCATGCCGGGAGAAGAAGTTAAGCAGCGGCTGCGCACCGGTACGGTCGTCACGACGGATGACCGCAACTGGGAGCTGCGTTACTCCGCATCGGCGCTGCGCTTCAACCTGAGCCGCGCGGTGGCGATCGATATGGAGAGCGCCACCATCGCCGCACAGGGCTATCGCTTCCGCGTTCCGTACGGCACGCTGCTGTGCGTCTCCGATAAGCCGCTGCACGGCGAAATTAAGCTGCCCGGCCAGGCCAACCGTTTCTACGAAGGGGCTATCTCAGAGCATCTGCAAATCGGCATTCGCGCTATCGACCTGCTTCGGGCGGAAGGTGACAGGCTCCATTCCCGCAAGCTGCGCACCTTCAACGAGCCGCCGTTCCGCTAATAACGATAAGGAAAAACAATGTCCAGCACATCACCGCTCTCTGCCCTGCGCCACTGGCTTGAGGCCAGCCATCTCGACGGGATGATCGTCCCGCGCGCGGATGCATGGCAGAGCGAATACTGCGCGCCGTACGACGAAAAGCTGGCCTGGCTGACGGGCTTTGACGGCTCTGCCGGCGTCGCGCTGATACTGAAGGATAAAGCGCTGCTGTTCGTTGACGGGCGCTATCAGGTCCAGGCCCGCGTTCAGGTGAATCTGGACGAGATTGAAATCCACCACCTGCACAACGAGCCGCTGGCTGAATGGCTGGCAGAAAACGTTGAGTCAGGCACGCGCATCGGTTTTGACCCGCTGTTGATGACCCACTCGGAGTTTGAGCAACTGTCCGCCACGCCTTGCGAGCTGGTCCCGCTGAAAGCCTCGCCGTTTGACACCTTATGGACCGATCGCCCTGCCGCGCCGGCGGGGCTTATCCGGAATATGCCGATTGAACACAGCGGCGAACGCAGCGCGGACAAACGCCAGCGCGTCGCTGCCGTGCTGGCCGCGAACAATGCCGATTATCTCGCCGTTACGCTGCCGGATAATATCGCCTGGCTGTTAAACGTGCGTGGCGCGGATATCCCATACAGCCCGGTACCGCTCTCCTTTGCCCTTCTTGGACGTGACGGTCACGTTGAGTGGTTTGTTAACGACAACAAGCTCGGCGCCCTGCCTGAATACGTCCGCAGTGCGTTCACCATTGCGCCACAGAAGGCCTTTGTCGAACGCTGCCAGCAGATTGCTGAAGGCAAACGGGTGATGGTGGATGCCGATTCCGCGCCGGTTGCCCTGCGCTTCGCCATTGAACCACGGGGGGAGATTGTCTGGCGGACCGACCCCATCACCCTGATGAAAGCCACCAAAAACCCGGTAGAACTGGCAGGCTATCGCGATTGTCATTACCAGGACGGTGCCGCGTGGGTCAACTTCCTCGCCTGGCTGAGCCGCGAAGTGCCGCTTCGCGAGGCGGCAGGAGATCCGCTCACCGAGCTGGAAGTCCAGGCGCAGCAGCTGGCGTTCCGTAAACAGCAGCCGGGGTTCATCGAGCAGAGTTTTGCGACCATCTCCGCCTCTTCGAGCAATGCGGCGATGTGCCACTATCATTCGAGCGAGGCCAGCAATAAGCCCATCGGCCATGACCATTTTTACCTGAACGATTCCGGCGGTCAGTACGTTAATGGCACCACTGACGCCACGCGCACGCTGGCATGGGGTCAGGTCGAGCCGGAGCAGCGCCTGCACTACACTGCCGTGCTGAGAGGCTTCCTGTCGCTGATTACCCTGCAGTTCCCTTCCGGGACTCAGGGACATCAGCTGGATGCATTTGCGCGTCGCCCGCTGTGGGAGATGGGGCTGGATTACGATCACGGTACGGGGCACGGTGTGGGGCACCAGCTGCTGATCCATGAGAACCCGCATCGCATCGCGAAAAAGGTCAACCCGTGGCCGCTTGTGGCGGGCAATATCATGACGATTGAACCGGGATACTATCTGGGCGATAGCCACGGTATTCGTATTGAAAACCAGGTGGAGGTTGTGGAGAGCCGACCGGGATTCTGCAAATTTGCCTCGCTGACGCTTATCCCGATCGACTTAAGTCAGGTTGAGCTGCATCTGTTGAGCGAGCAGGAAAAACAGTGGCTGGATGCATATCACCAGCAGGTGCGTGAGGCGCTGTCACCGCTGGTGAACGGCGATGCGCGTTCGTGGCTGGAAGAGGCGACAGCACCGGTTCGCGTGTAATTTGGTGCGACCTGGTGCCCTCACCCCTTCCCTCTCCCACGGGAGAGGGAGTTAACACTAAAAACGGCAACCTGGTTGCCGTTTTGCATTTACCTTGCGCAGAAAAGCAAAAAGCCTGCTTCAAAAGCAGGCTTTTCAAATTTGGCTCCTCTGACTGGACTCGAACCAGTGACATACGGATTAACAGTCCGCCGTTCTACCGACTGAACTACAGAGGAATCGTGTGAACGGGGCGCATATTATCGATGCTCCCCCGGGATGTCAAAGGCAGAATGCATATTTCCGATCGTTTGCCGAATTATTCTCCACTTCGCGCAATTGTCAGGCATTTTTCCGCGGATATTTCCACAGCCAGCGCCCGCTGACCATTCGCCAGTAGAACAGCGCCCCACGTACGGCCCAGTCGAGGAACATCCCCAGCCAGACGCCGACCACTCCCCATCCGAGCATTACCCCGAGCGTATACCCCGCCACAACGCGACATCCCCACATGCCGAGCATCGAAACCCACATCGCAAAGCGGGCGTCGCGCGCCCCCTTCAGCCCGGCGGGCAATACCCATGAGGCCGCCCAGATGGGCATAAAGGCCGCGTTGAGCCAGATGAGGATCTTAACGACCTCTTTAACGTCGTCTTCGTGGGTATAAAACGAGGCCATCAGCCCGGCAAAGGGCGCGGTTCCCCAGGCGATCAGCGTCAGTCCAATGGTCGACAGCCAGAAAACATGCCGCAGCTGCCGCTCCGCCTGGCCTATCTGCCCTTTCCCGAGCCGTTTACCGGTGATGATGGTCGATGCCGACCCCAGCGCGTTACCCGGCAGGTTAATCAGCGAGGCGATGGAAAAAGCGATAAAGTTACCGGCGATCACGTCGGTGCCCATCCCGGCGACAAACATCTGCGTCAGCAATTTCCCGCCGTTAAACAGCACCGACTCAATGCTCGCAGGAATACCGATCCCCATCACTTCCCAGATAATGGCGAAATTAAAGGGGCGGAAATAGCTTTTCAGCGTAAGGCGTAGCGAGGGGGTGATCCCCGCCATCAGTACCCCGATGATGGCTGCCGCACCGATATAGCGTGAAATGGTTAAACCCAGTCCGGCGCCGACGAAGCCGAGCCCGTCCCACGAGAACACGCCGTAGATCAGCACGCTGCTGATAATGATATTGAGGATATTCATCCCGCCGTTGATCAGTAGCGGAATTTTGGTGCTGCCCGCCCCGCGCAGCGCGCCGCTGCCAATAAGGGCAATGGCCGCTGCCGGATAGCTTATGACGGTCATCTCCAGGTAGGTCAGCGCCAGGTCTTTAACCTCGTTCGTGGCCTCCCCGGCGACAAAGTCGATAATCTCTTTACCAAAATAGTGGATCACCGCCGCCAGGACGATCGAAAAAATGGTCATGATCATCAGCGACTGGCGGGCCGCCTCGCGTGCACGTTTGGGATCCAGCTTGCCGAGGCTAAAGGCCACCACCACCGTCGTCCCGAGGTCTATGGCGGCAAAGAACGAGATCACCACCATGTTAAAGCTGTCCGCCAGCCCAACCCCAGCCATCGCCTCTTTACCCAGCCAGCTCACCAGAAAGGTGCTCAGAACCCCCATCAGCAGAACGCAGGTATTTTCCAGGAAGATAGGCACAGCAAGAGGGGTGATTTCACGCCAGAACAGGACACGATAGCTTTTACGTTTTGCATACCATGGCGTGCGCGTTATCGCCTGGCGTAAGGAGGCAGTGACGTTCAAAATGGACCTTAGCGAGAAAAGTTGAAACTCCATTTCAAATGATGGGGGACAAATGCTAATCCTGCAAAGTATTTTCCAGAAAAAGATGTGTGGATTTACAACAAACTGACGACAGAATCAGCAATCGGTCGATTTTCCCTAAGATCAGGTTTGACAAAACTTTTTTCGCCGCTAAGATAAGCCTCCACAACGATTCCTCTGTAGTTCAGTCGGTAGAACGGCGGACTGTTAATCCGTATGTCACTGGTTCGAGTCCAGTCAGAGGAGCCAAATTTAAAAAGCCTGCTTTTAAAGCAGGCTTTTTGCTTTGCGGATGAGGGAAAATGAACGCTCTGTTTGTCTACGGCACGCTGCGCCCGGGCCACTCTAATGCGCATATTCTTGAGAACATCGGCGGCGAATGGCTGGCCGGTTCCGTATCCGGCACGTTTTACGAACGCGGCTGGGGTGCTGCGGCGGACTTCCCGGGGATCGTGCTCCACCCCGATGGTCCCCGCGTCGAAGGCTATCTGTTTATCTCTGATAACCTTGCCGCACACTGGCAATTGCTGGATGAATTTGAAGACGGCTATGACCGGGTTGAGGTCGCAGTGACCACCTCTGAAGGCAAGCAGGTTCAGGCCTGGATTTATCAGCTGCAGCCGCGTTCTGAGTCATAAAAAAAAGGCTCTCTGTCACCAGAGAGCCTTTTTCACGATTCGCTGCGATTACTCGCTTTTTGCTTCGCCGTTTTTGATTTCGCCCATCACTTTCAGCTTCTTGGAGATGTCGCGACGCTCTTTGGACAGCTCTGCGTTTTTGATGATGTAGTCATCAACGCGGTCTTCATAGTCGCTCTTCATGCTGGCGATGATGCCCTGAATAGCTTCAACGCTCATGCCTGGCTTGATGTAGTCGCTCAGGTTGTCGAGCAGCAGAACACGTTTCTGGTTGTCACGGATCTTCTTCTCAACGTCCTGGATTTCACGCTGCAGTTTGTTTTTGCGGCGGAACAGGCGGACGAATTCCAGAACATCCTGGAACGAAGGCTTGGTAGTTTCCATTTTTACACCCCTGATAATGTGAGAGTCGGATTCGTTAAGGCAACCGTTGTAACAATAACCTTACTGACAGCGGCTGCGAATGACAATGAGTATATCGTTTAAAGCTATCATAACCCCAATTGCTGCTGAATCGAAGCAGCAGCCGTCACATACGCCTTTTATTTGCGCAGCGCCCGGCAAATAAGGTGCGATAACAGCTCAAGCTGCCGCGCCAGTTCCATGCTCAGCCAGACGTAGCCATGAATAGGCGTTTCCGCCACGTTATCGCTCTGGCGTTCATTGATTAACTGCTTCAGCTCCGCGACGATCTCATTCAGTCGCTCGCTGTTGGCCAGTATCGGCTGCGGGTTGCCTTCATAGAGCGCATGAGCGATGGTCAACAACGTTTGCTGCGTCATCTGCTGAGTCTCTTTGAGGGTCTGCGCATTAAGCATCAACAGATGGCTGGGACGCGAAGCCCAGTGGGCGTTGATTTGCAGTTCAAGCATGCAGACCAGGTTGCGGCTTACCGTCTGGATAGCTTCGAAAATCGATTTTTGAATGCGGGTTTCTTTGCTAGCGGGCGTGATCAGGCCGCGCATTTTAACCACGTCGTTAAGGATGGTTTGCAGGTGCTTTTCCAGCCGCGGGCGCTCGACCAGATTAGGGGAAAAACCGGCCTGATAAACGCGGTTAAAGGCGGTAACGTAGTTAGCCATCTGAATACGCCAGTGCAGAAAAGCCCGCTGCGGCCAGATACCGGTAAAAAGCATGGCCAGCAGCGACCCCAGGATGACATCCCCGCTTCGCCACAGCGCCGTGGTCATATCCCCGGCGGGCGCCCCGACAACCACCGCGAGAGTAATACCAATCAGCAGCGCCTGATAGGGCTTTTTGCCCAACGCCAGCCAGCCGCAGAGGAACATAGCGGCACCACACCATGCCAGCATCACCGGAAATGAGATGAGCTCCAGCTTCAGCGCAATAAGACCCAGGGCCGAGCCAAGAACAGTCCCGCCAATTCGTTCAAAGGCGCGCGGGACCACGTTCCCCCAAAACGAGATGGGCCCCATCACCACCACCAGCGTGATCAGCGGCCACGTCCCTTCCGGAACGTCCAGCAAACGGACCAGTACAAACGTCAATACGAAAGCCAGCGCGATGCGACACCCGTGCACAACGCGGTAATGTTTATACAACCGAATTTCAAAAGGAGTTAATGATTTGTCGGGACGCACACCCGCTCTCCAGCTACACGGCAAACCACAATTGTACTGTGTTTTCAGCCGGGCGGATCGATCCCGGCTGAAAAACCCTTCATTTAGCAGGCTTAAACCGTTTTATGCTCGACGGCGATATACATTTCGATATCCCAGTAGCCGTCCGCATTGCCGTCATTGAGATAGCGTTCGAAGCAGGGCTTAAGCGCCATCTGGTACTTATTGTCCTGCAGCAGGGAATTGAAGAACTGATACCAGGGCGTGGCGAAGTCGTAGTTTTCCACGCGAGCCGTCGCCACGGCATAGTCCCCGGCCGCGATTTCCGTCATCATGACGCCTTCGCTGTTTTCCGGAATAACGAAATCGTCCGGTACGGTAACGGCCGTATCACAGCGCAGTTTTTCTGCCGGGACTTCATCCGGGTTATCGTAATAGACCGCCACCCACTCCAGCGGCTCAATGTGACGCCCGTCAACCCACATGACCAGCTGTTCAAAGCCCTGCTTTACCGTGTGTTCCCACGGGCCGACCAAATGAAAACCGGCAATCTTACGTTTCTGTTGCTGCTTAATGCTGTAGTCCATGCTGCCTCCATTTATTACTGTATATTTATACACTATAAAACTGGATTATCATTATCAGCAAACGAGGAGTGTTTATTATGTGAGCAGACTCGCAACCCTGCCAGTCTGCTCAGCAGGACTTATAGCGTGTGATGCAGGTAATCGCTCAGTCGAGAGAACAGGCCGCCTTTATCAACGGCTTCCAGCGTTACCAGCGGCCAGTGGGCTACCACTTTGTCGCGGTCATAGAGCTGGATTTCTCCGACCCGCTGATGCGCGGCAATCGGCGCTTCCAGCTCTTTTTTATCCAGCACGTATTTGGCTTTGATGTTCGGTACTTCCGCTTTCGGCAAGGCCAGCCAGAAGTCCTGGTCGGTTCCCAGTTTCACCTGTTCCTTGTCGCCGTACCAGATGCGCTCCGTCCCCACTTTTTTTCCGCTATGCAGGATCTGCACCGTATCGAAATTCTGCTGTCCCCAGTGCAGCAGTTTTCGGGCCTGGTCCTCACGCCCTTTCGGGCTGTCCGCCCCCATCACCACCGCGATTAAACGGCGCTGGCCGTCTACGGCAGACGCAATCAGGTTAAAGCCAGCCCCCGAGGTATGCCCCGTTTTAAGGCCGTCCACGTTCATGGTTTTATCCCACAGCAGGCCGTTACGGTTTTGCTGGGTGATCCCGTTCCAGGTCAGGCTCTTTTCGCTGTACATATGGTAAAACTCAGGTTCGCCGTGGATGATGGCCCGGGAGAGTACGGCCAGGTCATAGGCGGAGCTGTGCTGGCCCGGCGCGTCCAGCCCGTGGACGGTTTCAAAATGCGTATCGCGCAGGTTCAGCTTCTGCACGTAGTCGTTCATCATTTTCACGAACTGCGGCTGCCCGCCCGCCACGTGATCGGCCAGCGCCACGCAGGCGTCGTTGCCGGAATCGACTATCAGGCCGCGGCTCAGATCGCGCACGGAGACGCGATCGCCCTCTTTCAGGAACATCAGCGACGAGCCGTCAAAAACCGGGTTTCCTTTTGCCCAGGCATCGCGCCCTACGGTGACAATATCGTCCGGCGTAATGCGGTGGCTATCAATGGCCCGATCCACCACATAGCCCGTCATCAGCTTGGTCAGGCTCGCCGGATTACGTTGTTGATGTTCGTTGCCCGCCGTTAAAATCTGACCAGTCGTGTAATCCATCAGCACCCAGGAGCCAGCCTGAATGGCCGGAGGCTGCGGCGAAAAATCCAGTGGTTCGGCCGCAAAAGCAGATGAGACACTCGAAGCGAGTAAAGAAACAGCAATAAACAGACGGCGTTTCAACGGTATATCCTCAGGTCAGTAAAAATCGATGACCTTTTTACGGGAGTTCTGATGTCGTTACCTGGCTTAATTGCAAAAAAATGTGACAGAACGCAGATTTTTCTCTGAAGCTGGCGCGCAAATTTGCCTCGCGGCGGTGCTTTTTATTCGGTCTGACCCGCGCGATCGTTTACCATAGTGACGTCATTTTTTAACAGGATGGTATTACTGGTGTCTGACTCTGCCGCTCGCCCGACTTTTTTGTTCCACGACTACGAAACCTTTGGCACTCACCCGGCGCTGGACCGACCGGCGCAGTTTGCCGCCATCCGTACCGACGACGAATTCAACATTATTGGCGAGCCCGAGGTCTTTTACTGCAAACCGGCTGATGACTACCTGCCGCAGCCCGGTGCGGTCATGGTTACCGGCATCACCCCGCAGGAAGCGCGGGAGAAAGGCGTTAACGAGGCAGAGTTCGCCCGACGCATTCACGATCTGTTTACCGTTCCCAATACCTGCGTGGTTGGTTACAACAACATCCGCTTCGATGACGAAGTGACGCGCAATATCTTCTATCGCAACTTCTACGATCCCTATGCCTGGAGCTGGCAGAACCGCAATTCCCGCTGGGATTTGCTCGACATCATGCGTGCCTGCTACGCCCTGCGTCCTGAAGGCATTAACTGGCCGGAAAATGAGGAAGGGCTGACCAGCTTCCGGCTGGAACACCTGACGCGCGCCAACGGTATCGAGCACAGCAACGCCCACGACGCGATGGCGGACGTCTATGCCACCATTGCCATGGCGAAGCTGGTGAAAAGCGCACAGCCCCGGTTGTTCGAGTATCTGCTGAGCCACCGCAGTAAACAGAAATTGATCACGCTGATTGATGTACCGCAGATGAAGCCGCTGGTGCATATTTCCGGCATGTTTGGCGCATGGCGCGGCAATACCAGCTGGGTTGCGCCGCTGGCGTGGCATCCGGACAACCGTAATGCGGTCATCATGGTGGACCTGGCGGGCGATATTTCACCCCTGCTGGAGCTCGACAGCGATACCCTGCGCGAACGTTTGTACACGCCAAAAAATGAACTCGGCGATCTGCCCGCGGTGCCGGTCAAACTGGTGCACATAAATAAATGTCCGGTACTCGCTCAGGCGAACACGCTGCGCCCGGAAGATGCAGACAGGCTGGGCATCAACCGTCAGCACTGCCTCGATAACCTGAAAGTGCTGCGCGAAAACCCGCAGGTGCGCGAGAAAGTGGTTGCTATCTTTGCCGAGGCGGAGCCATTCGTGCCGTCTGAAAACGTGGATGCCCAGCTCTATAACGGCTTCTTCAGCGATGCCGATCGCGCGGCCATGAATATCGTTCTGCAAACCGAGCCGCGTAACTTACCGGCGCTTGATATCACCTTCGCCGATAAGCGCATCGAAAAGCTGATGTTTAATTACCGCGCGCGTAACTACCCCGGCACGCTGGATGAAGCCGAGCAGGAACGCTGGCTGCAGCACCGTCGCAACGTATTTACGCCAGAGTATCTGCACAGCTACGCTCAGGAGCTGGAAATGCTTTATGGCCAGTATGAAGGGAATGCTGAGAAACAGGCACTGTTGAAATCCCTGTTCCAGTACGCGCAAGAGATAGTCTGAAAGTCAGAAATAAAAAAACCGAAGGCGATGGTCTCCGGTTTTTTTTTGCCCTGCGGCGCTGCGCTTACGCGGGCTTACGGGTTATGTAGGTCGGGTAAGGCGTAACCGCCACCCGACACAGTCTTACGCGACGTCTTCGTACTGCGGAACCGGGTTACGGAAGCTCTTCGTAACGCAGGCCAGGTAAATCAGGCCGATACCCGCCCAAATCAGGCCAAGCACCATCGAGCTCTCTTCCAGGTTAACCCACAGCGCGCCCACGGTCAGGGCACCGCACATCGGCAGGAACAGATACTGGAAGTGATCTTTCAGCGTTTTGTTACGCTTTTCACGGATCCAGAACTGAGAGATAACCGACAGGTTAACAAAGGTGAACGCCACCAGCGCACCAAAGTTAATCAGCGCCGTAGCCATCACCAGATCAAAGTTAATTGCCAGAAGCGCAATCGCACCGACCAGGATGATGTTCATCGCCGGGGTACGCCAGGTTGGATGCACGTAGCCGAAGAAGCTTTTCGGGAATACGCCATCGCGGCCCATTACGTACATCAGACGCGCAACGCCTGCATGCGCGGCCATACCGGACGCCAGTACGGTGATGGTGGAGAAGATCAGCGCACCAACCTGGAACGCTTTACCCGCCACATAGAGCATGATTTCTGGCTGAGACGCATCCGGATCCTTGAAGCGGGAGATATCCGGGAAGTACAGCTGCAGGAAATAGGTCGAGAAAATAAAGATCAGACCGCCAATCAGCGCCGTCAGGAAGATTGCGCGAGGGATCACGCGCTCTGCATCCTTCGTTTCCTCGGACAGGTTGCTGATGCCGTCAAAACCGGTAAAGGAGAAGCACAGAATGGTTGCCCCGGTAATCATCGGGATCACATGCGCATCACCAGACCAGAACGGTTTGCTGCTCGCCAGGGTGCCCGCGCCTTCGCCGTGGAACACGCCATAGATCACCATGCCAAGAATAACGGCAATCAGGACAACCTGAAGCACAACGATAACGGAGTTAAAGTTGGCAACAGACTTAATGCTACGCAGGTTGAAGGCCGTCATAAAGGCCACCAGCGCCACGACGAACATCCAGGATGGAATCGATGGCACCAGCGCTTCAAAATAGATTTTTGCCAGCAGAATGTTGATCATCGGCGCGAACAGATAGTCGAGCAGCGAAGACCAGCCCACCATAAAGCCAACCGTCGGGCTGATGGATTTCTGTGCATAGGTGTAGGCGGAACCGGCAGACGGATAGCGGCGAACCAGCTTACCGTAGCTCAGCGCGGTAAAGAGGATCGCAATCAGCGCGAAGCCGTAAGCCGTCGGCACATGACCGTCTGTGAGGCCTGATACGATACCGAATGTATCGAACAGCGTCATCGGTTGCATATAGGCCAGGCCCATCATAACAACCGGAATCAACGTAAGCGTTTTACGTAATTCCACGCGAGAGGTGTTTGGAGTTGCGTTATGCGACATAGTTATTCTCCTTTAAGGTGATAACCGCCACGTAAGCGAAAAATTGCCCCATTTGTTTCTTCCTCAGCGACAACAACTGTCGGATTTTAGTAAATATCTATCCGGTACGAAGCCCGGCCTCTTGGTTTTTAGTTTCGTTTCGTACATGCAAAAAAAAATAACCGACGCCTTTTATATCGTCGATTATTCATTTGGTTGCAGCGGCGGCATTTTGCCCCACATCGGATACAAAAGGCAATACTTTGCAACGCAGCGGGTAATTTTCTTTTTGCTAACTGGCTGATTTCTCGACGCTGCCCTGAGCATAAACAGCGGCGATAGCACTATTTGCTAAAATTTCGTCGCGCCACCAGGCACTTGCCAGCCCGGCGGTCTGTTCATTCCAGCCCACCCACACCGACTCATGGCTGTTTTGAGCAAGTACCTGTTTTTCAACAAGCGCACCGCTGTCAATAAACCGCTGCGCCAGATAGCGGGGCAAATAGCCGCAGCCCAGGCCGCTTATTTGCAGCTCCAGCTTGGTTTTAAAGTCGAAAACGGTGATGGCCTCCTGCTCATCAAGCAGCTGCGAGGAGGCCGAACATTCCGGACGAGAGCTGTCCCCAACCACGATGGCGCGGTAGCCTTTAATCATACGACGGTTAAGAGGCTCTGGTTCCTGAGCCAGGGGATGATGGGGCGCCACGGCAAATACCTGCTCCAGCACGCCGAGCCGGGCAAAACCAAAATCGCTCAGTTGGGGAGGCTCATGGAGTGCACCGACAAAAATATCCGCCCTGCCCTGGGTTAAAGCATCCCAGGAGCCACCCAGCACGCCATTTATAAAGATAAGACGGGTCACGCTGTGATGTTGATAAAAAGCTTCAATCAGCGGCGTCAGGAGAGAAAATGGAAAGGTATCATCCACGCCAATAACCAGCTCGTTTTCCCATCCCTGATGGAGCTTAACAGCCTGTTTTTCCAGCTCGCGAACGGTATGCAGAACTTCGCGGCCTTTTTCCAGCAGCATCTGTCCGGTTCGGGTAAAACGTGCGCGGTGCCCGGAGCGATCGAGGATCTGAATATTGAGATCGCTTTCCAGTTTTTGAACGGTATAGCTCAACGCAGATGGGGTTTTGTAGAGCTTTGCCGACGCAGCGGCAAAGCTCCCCTCTTTTTCCAGTGCATCCAGAATAATAAGAACATCCAGCAGCGGTTTCATGCTCGCCCCCTTCTGGTGTGCGATCGTCTCCGCTGCGGGTCTTATTCCATGGGCATCACCAGCGGATCGGGATACTGATACTCAAACCCCAGCTCATGACAAATGCGATTGCCATCAACAATTTTGCCTTTGCTGTCATCTTTTGCCTCACTAAAGACCGGCGGAGCCAGGCCAAGCTGACGTGCCATCAGCGGGTAAAAGGTGCTGCGCGCTGGATGAGACGGTGCACATATATTATAGATGTGTCCGCCTTTCGGAGCCTGTAAGAGTAACTCAATCGCGCCAATAACATCCTCAAGATGGACAAGATTCACGCCGTGCTGGCCGTCTGGCGCCGTCTTTCCGGCAAAAAAGCGTCCCGGATGGCGTCCAGGCCCCACCAATCCTGCCAGACGCACGATATCGACCTGCGTGCCGGGAAGATTATGCAACCAGTCTTCCAGCTCTTTCAGGACCTGACCGCTCGCCGTAACGGGACGGCGCTCGGAGCTCTCTTTTACCACACCTTCAGCATCGCCATAGACCGACGTCGAGCTGGTGAAAACAATGCGCGGTACGTGATGCGCCAGCGCGCTGTCGACAATCTCCTGCATCGCCTGCAGATAAAATGATTCGCCCGGGCCGCTGCGCCGCGCGGGTAGCGTAATGACCAGCGCATCCACGTTCATCAGCGTGTCCAGATCGTCCGCATCACACACCAGCTCCGGCTCCAGACGCAGTTCAACGCCATCAATACCGCACATGCGCGCCGCTTCGACCCCATCTCGGGTGGTCTTACTCCCGGTCACCTGCCAGCCTTTCGCGGCTAATGACATCGCCAGCGGCATTCCCAGCCATCCTAAACCGACAATCGCGACCTTTTTCATGCGAATTCTCCTGACTCTTACTCGTCTTTCATAAGGCTACGCCAGCCCGGCAGAACACACAATTCATAGCATCAATATGAAATGAATTAATGATCAAAAAAAGCCCTTGCAATATGTCGCACAACTGGTTTAGGTTAAAAGACATCAAATGAATAAGCATTCATCGAGAATTTATATGACACGCGTTCAATTTAAACACCACCATCATCACCATCATCCTGACTAGTCTTTCAGGCGATGTGTGCTGGAAGACGTTTGGATCTTCCAGTGGTGCATGAACGCATGAAAAAGCCCCCGGAAGATCTTCTTCCGGGGGCTTTTTTTTGGACCGAATTCAGACAGGTTAAAACAGGTTAACGAGGAATAAAGAATGTTAGATAACTCACGTTTACGCATAGCTATTCAAAAATCAGGCCGTTTGAGTGACGATTCACGCGAACTGCTGGCCCGCTGCGGGATTAAAATTAACCTGCACACCCAGCGCCTGATTGCTCTGGCTGAAAACATGCCCATCGACATTCTGCGCGTGCGTGATGACGATATTCCCGGCCTGGTCATGGATGGCGTCGTTGACCTCGGCATCATCGGGGAAAACGTGCTGGAAGAAGAGCTGCTGACCCGCCGCGCGCAGGGCGAAGATCCGCGTTACTTCACCCTGCGTCGTCTGGACTTCGGCGGCTGCCGCCTGTCGCTGGCAACGCCGGTTGATGAAGCCTGGGACGGCCCGGCCGCGCTGAACGGCAAACGTATTGCCACCTCCTACCCTCACCTGTTAAAGCGTTATCTGGATCAGAAAGGCGTGCAGTTTAAATCCTGCCTGCTGAACGGCTCCGTTGAAGTGGCGCCGCGTGCGGGCCTGGCGGACGCCATCTGTGACCTGGTCTCTACCGGCGCGACGCTGGAAGCGAACGGCCTGCGCGAAGTGGAAGTGATCTACCGCTCCAAAGCGTGCCTGATTCAGCGCGACGGCGAGATGGCGGATGCCAAGCAGCAGCTGATTGACAAACTGCTGACCCGCATTCAGGGCGTCATTCAGGCGCGTGAGTCCAAGTACATCATGATGCACGCCCCAACCGAGCGCCTGGATGAAGTGATTGCCCTGCTGCCGGGCGCCGAGCGCCCAACCATCCTGCCGCTGGCGGGCGATCAGCAGCGCGTGGCGATGCACATGGTGAGCAGCGAAACCCTGTTCTGGGAAACCATGGAAAAACTGAAGGCGCTGGGCGCAAGCTCCATCCTGGTGCTGCCAATTGAGAAGATGATGGAGTAATGGCCATGAGCTTTAACACAATCATCGACTGGAATACCTGTAGCGACGCACGGCAGCGCGAGCTGCTGATGCGCCCGGCGATTTCCGCCTCTGAAAGCATCTCGCGCACCGTGGCAGAGATCCTGGATAACGTCAAAGCCCGTGGCGATGACGCGCTGCGTGAATACAGCGCGAAGTTTGATAAGACGGAAGTCGGCGCATTACAGGTTACCGAGCAGGAAATCATTGATGCCAGCAATCGTCTGGGTGACGACATCAAGCAGGCAATGGCTGTTGCGGTGAAAAATATTGATACCTTCCACACCGCGCAGAAGCTGCAGACCGTAGATGTCGAAACCCTGCCCGGCGTGCGTTGCCAGCAGGTAACGCGCCCGGTTGCGTCCGTCGGCCTCTATATTCCCGGCGGCTCTGCGCCTCTTTTCTCCACCGTACTGATGCTGGCGACTCCCGCGCGGATTGCCGGGTGTCAGAAAGTGGTGCTGTGCTCGCCGCCACCGATTGCCGACGAGATCCTCTACGCGGCGAAGCTGTGCGGCGTGCAGGCGGTCTATAAAGTGGGTGGCGCGCAGGCGATTTCTGCCCTGGCGTTCGGCACGGAATCCATTCCGAAGGTCGACAAAATCTTTGGTCCGGGCAATGCGTATGTGACCGAAGCCAAGCGCCAGGTCAGCCAGCGTCTGGACGGTGCGGCCATCGATATGCCTGCCGGCCCGTCTGAGGTGCTGGTGATTGCCGACAGCGGCGCAACGCCGGATTTCGTGGCGTCCGACCTGCTTTCACAGGCGGAACACGGCCCGGACTCGCAGGTCATCCTGCTGACGCCGGACGCCAACATGGCAAAACGCGTGGGCGAAGCCGTTGAGCGTCAGCTTGCCGACCTGCCCCGCGCCGAAACGGCACGCCAGGCGTTAGCGGCCAGCCGCCTGATTGTGGCGCGCGATATGGAGCAGTGCATTGCCATTTCTAACCAGTACGGCCCGGAGCACCTGATTATTCAGACCCGCAACGCGCGCGATCTGGTCGACAGCATTACCAGCGCGGGCTCGGTGTTCCTCGGCGACTGGTCACCGGAGTCAGCGGGCGATTACGCCTCCGGCACCAACCACGTGCTGCCAACGTACGGCTACACCTCAACCTGTTCCAGCCTCGGCCTGGCGGATTTCCAGAAGCGCATGACCGTGCAGGAACTCTCCCGCGAAGGGTTTGCCTCACTGGCCTCGACCATTGAAACCCTGGCTGCCGCCGAGCGCCTGACCGCCCACAAAAATGCCGTTACGCTGCGCGTTGCAGCCCTGAAGGAGCAAGCATGAACATTGAAGAATTAGCCCGCGAAAATGTCCGTCGCCTGACGCCCTATCAGTCTGCGCGTCGTCTGGGCGGCAAAGGGGATGTCTGGCTGAATGCTAACGAATTCCCGACTGCGGTGCAGTTTGAGCTGTCGCAGCAAACGCTGAACCGCTATCCGGAGTGTCAGCCGAAAGCGGTTATCGAAAACTACGCGCAGTACGCGGGCGTGAAGCCAGAGCAGGTGCTGGTCAGCCGCGGCGCGGATGAGGGCATTGAACTGCTGATCCGCGCGTTCTGCGAGCCGGGCAAAGACGCCGTCATGTACTGCCAGCCGACCTACGGCATGTACAGCGTCAGCGCGGAAACCTTCGGCGTGGCGTGCCGCAACGTGCAGGCGCTGGAGAACTGGCAGCTGGATCTGCAGGGGATTGCCGACAATCTCGACGGCGTAAAAGTCGTGTTTGTCTGCAGCCCAAACAACCCGACCGGGCAGATTATTAACCCGCAGGATATCCGCACCCTGCTGGAGATGACGAACGGTAAAGCGCTGGTGGTGGCCGACGAAGCCTACATCGAGTTCTGCCCGCAGGCGACGCTGGCTGGCTGGCTGGAAGAGTATCCGCACCTGGTGGTGCTGCGTACGCTGTCAAAGGCTTTCGCCCTCGCGGGCCTGCGCTGCGGGTTTACGCTGGCGAATAAAGAGGTCATCGACCTGCTGCTGAAGGTGATCGCTCCGTACCCCCTCTCGACGCCGGTAGCCGATATTGCGGCACAGGCGCTGACGCCTCAGGGGATCAACGCGATGCGCGAGCGCGTGGCGCAAATCCTGGAGGAACGTCAGTATCTGGTGACTGCCCTGAAGGATATCCCGTGCGTGGAGCAGGTGTTCGACTCGGAAACCAACTACATCCTGGTACGCTTCACCGCATCGAGTGCCGTATTTAAATCTTTGTGGGATCAGGGCATTATCTTACGAGACCAGAATAAACAACCTTCCCTGAGCGGATGCCTGCGCATTACCGTCGGCACCCGCGCAGAGAGCCAGCGCGTAATTGACGCCCTGAAAGCGGAGAAAGTATGACCCAGAAGATCCTTTTTATCGATCGTGACGGCACCCTTATTTCGGAGCCACCAGCCGATTTTCAGGTCGATCGATTCGACAAGCTGGCCTTTGAACCGGACGTGATTCCGGTGCTGCTCAAGCTGCAAAAAGCCGGATACAGGCTGGTGATGATCACCAATCAGGATGGTCTGGGTACCGACAGCTTCCCGCAGGCAGACTTTGACGGCCCGCATAATTTAATGATGCAGGTGCTGACCTCTCAGGGCGTGGTATTTGATGAGGTGCTGATTTGCCCGCACATGCCGGCCGACGAGTGCGACTGCCGTAAGCCAAAGGTGAAGCTGGTAGAGCGCTACCTGGCTGAAGATGCGCTGGATAAAACCAACAGCTATGTTATCGGCGATCGCATAACCGATATTACGCTGGCGGAAAACATGGGCATCGCGGGACTGCGATACGACCGCAACAACCTGAACTGGACGATGATTGGCGAGCAGCTGACAAAACGCGACCGCTACTCGCACGTTGAACGTAACACCAAAGAGACGCAGATTGATGTGAAGGTCTGGCTGGACCGCGAAGGCGGCAGCAAGATCCATACTGGCGTAGGTTTCTTCGACCACATGCTCGACCAGATTGCCACCCACGGCGGTTTCCGCATGGAAATTACGGTAAAAGGCGATCTCTACATCGACGATCACCACACCGTGGAAGATACCGGCCTGGCGCTGGGTGAAGCACTGAAGCTTGCGCTCGGTGATAAACGCGGCATTAACCGTTTTGGCTTTGTCCTGCCGATGGACGAGTGTCTGGCGCGCTGCGCCATGGACATCTCCGGTCGCCCGCACCTGGAATATAAAGCAGACTTCAATTACCAGCGCGTGGGCGATCTGAGCACCGAAATGGTGGAGCACTTCTTCCGTTCATTGTCTTATACCATGGGCCTGACGCTGCACCTGAAGACCAAAGGTAAGAACGACCACCACCGCGTGGAGAGTCTCTTCAAAGCCTTTGGTCGTACCCTGCGCCAGGCAATTCGCGTGGAAGGTGACGCCCTGCCTTCATCGAAAGGAGTACTGTAATGAATGTGGTGATTCTGGATACCGGATGCGCCAACCTGAACTCCGTAAAATCGGCCATTGCGCGCCACGGCTACGAGCCGGTGGTGAGCCGTGACCCGGACGTGGTGCTGCGCGCCGACAAACTCTTTTTACCGGGCGTAGGTACCGCGCAGGCTGCAATGGATCAGATTCGCGAACGCGATCTGATCGATCTGATCAAGGCCTGTACCCAGCCGGTGCTGGGCATATGCCTGGGCATGCAGATCCTGGGCCGCCGCAGCGAAGAGAATAACGGCGTTGACCTGCTGGGCATTATTGACGAAGACGTGCCGAAAATGACTGACCACGGTCTGCCTCTGCCGCATATGGGCTGGAACCGCGTGTACGCCAAAGCGGGCGACAGGCTGTTTCGCGGCATCGAAGACGGCGCGTATTTTTACTTCGTGCACAGCTACGCCATGCCGGTGAACGTGAATACGATCGCCCAGTGCACTTACGGCGAGGCGTTTACGGCAGCCGTACAGAAAGACAATTTCTTCGGCGTGCAGTTTCACCCGGAGCGCTCTGGCGCCGCGGGCGCGCAGTTGCTGAAAAACTTCCTGGAGATGTGATGATTATTCCCGCGTTAGATTTAATTGACGGTACGGTTGTCCGTCTGCATCAGGGTGATTACGGGCAGCAGCGAGACTACGGAAACGATCCGCTGCCGCGTCTGCAGGATTATGCCGCCCAGGGTGCGCAGGTACTGCATCTTGTGGATTTGACTGGCGCGAAAGACCCGGCGAAACGCCAGATCCCGCTGCTTAAACAACTTGTTGCGGGTGTTGATGTGCCGGTACAGGTTGGCGGCGGCGTGCGTACGGAAGATGACGTCGCGGCGCTGCTGGACGCTGGCGTGGCCCGCGTGGTGGTAGGTTCGACCGCCGTGAAAGATCCTGAGACGGTGAAGGGCTGGTTCCGCCTCTTTGGCGCCGACGCCCTTGTACTGGCGCTGGACGTGCGTATTGACGAACAGGGCAACAAGCAGGTGGCCGTCAGCGGCTGGCAGGAAAACTCCGGCGTGACGCTGGAAGAGCTGGTTGATATCTATCTGCCCGTTGGCCTGAAGCACGTGTTATGCACTGACATCTCCCGCGACGGCACGCTGGCTGGCTCCAACGTCTCGCTTTATGAAGAGGTTTGTGCGCGTTATCCGCAGATAGCGTTCCAGTCTTCCGGCGGTATCGGTGATATAGACGACGTAGCCGCGCTGCGCGGTACCGGTGTGCAGGGTGTGATTGTGGGCCGGGCTCTGCTGGAAGGTAAATTTACTGTGACGGAGGCGATTCAATGCTGGCAAAACGGATAATCCCTTGCCTGGACGTACGTGACGGCCAGGTCGTGAAAGGCGTGCAGTTCCGCAACCACGAGATCATTGGCGACATCGTTCCGCTGGCAAAACGCTATGCTGATGAAGGCGCAGACGAGCTGGTGTTCTACGATATTACCGCGTCCAGCGATGGCCGCGTGGTCGACAAAAGCTGGGTGGAACGCGTGGCGGAAGTGATCGACATTCCGTTCTGCGTGGCGGGCGGAATTAAGTCCGCTGACGACGCCGCCAAAATTCTCTCGTTTGGCGCCGACAAGATTTCCATCAACTCCCCTGCCCTGGCCGACCCGGAGCTGATCACCCGCCTTGCCGATCGTTTTGGCGTGCAGTGTATTGTGGTTGGGATCGACACCTGGTATGACGCCGCAACGGGCAAGTATCACGTCAACCAGTACACGGGGGATGAAAGCCGCACGCGCGTGACGCAGTGGGAAACGCTCGACTGGGTGCAGGAAGTGCAAAAGCGTGGCGCTGGCGAGATTGTCCTCAACATGATGAATCAGGATGGCGTGCGTAACGGGTATGACCTCGAACAGCTGAAAAAAGTTCGTGAGGTCTGCCACGTTCCGCTGATTGCCTCCGGAGGCGCGGGCACCATGGAACATTTCCTGGAAGCCTTCCGCGATGCGAACGTGGACGGCGCGCTGGCCGCTTCCGTGTTCCACAAGCAGATTATTAATATTGGTGAGTTAAAAACGTACCTGGCCGACCAGGGCGTGGAGATCAGGGTATGTTAACAGAGCAACAACAGGCGCAGCTGGACTGGGAAAAAACGGACGGATTACTGCCGGTGGTTGTCCAGCATGCAGTCTCAGGCGAAGTGCTGATGCTGGGGTATATGAACCAGGACGCGCTGGCGAAAACGCTCGCCAGCGGCAAAGTGACCTTCTACTCCCGCACGAAACAGCGCCTGTGGACCAAAGGCGAGACCTCGGGTCATTTCCTGAATGCAGTGAGCATTACGCCAGACTGCGATAACGACACCCTGCTGGTGCTGGCAAACCCAATCGGCCCAACCTGCCATAAGGGCACAAGCAGCTGCTTCGGCGAGGCGAGCCACCAGTGGTTGTTCCTGTATCAACTGGAACAGCTGCTGGCAGAGCGTAAAACGGCTGACCCTGAAAGTTCGTATACCGCAAAGCTGTACGCCAGCGGAACCAAGCGTATTGCGCAGAAGGTAGGTGAAGAAGGCGTTGAAACCGCGCTGGCCGCGACGGTGCATGACCGCGAGGAGCTGACGAATGAAGCGTCGGACCTGATGTATCACCTGCTGGTGCTGCTGCAAGACCAGGAGCTGGATTTGACGGCGGTGATTGAAAATCTTCGCAAACGGCACAAATAAAAAAACCGGGGAATATCCCCGGTTTTTTTTACCTGCAAATCAGGCTTTTGGTTTGTAGTTGCGCAATGCGTTGCGGCCAAGCACCACGCCAGAACCAATCATTGCGCCCAGCAGCACGGCCAGAATTAGAACTATCGCTTTTTTCGGGCTGTCACGACGTACAGGGAGTTCCGGCTTCATGACATAACGGTAAACGTGGATTGTGTCCGGGTTTACGTTCAGATTCTGGATGTCCAGCAGATTTCGTTTGGTCTGATAATAGGCTCTTGGGAAAACCAACGGGAGAGAAGCTTCGTTGTCAATCATTGATTTCAGCCCCTCACTTCCCAGCAGGAACATCGTTTCCTGAGTTACTTCCTGGGTTTGCTGAAGCTGAGGCGAGGTAATTTTCGCCGCTTCTGCGTTCTTCAACGCCTCAGCAATCTGTTTGATACGCAGATCCTTTTGCTCCTGAGCGACCTTCTCCTGGTTTTTCAGAGAATCGTTCAGGGTCCTGATCTGCTCTTTGATATTGTCCTTAAGGTCAAGAGCTAGCTCTTTTGCAGTCTGCTCATCGACTTGTTGGATGTACTGCGCCAGCTGCTTTTGCGCGGCTTCTGCCGATGAACTGGTATACGATACAATTAACGGGAATGGCTGATCTTTAACCTTGGGCTCAATTGTCAGTTTTTCAGGTACAGCCTGGTTTTCGAGCGCCTGCGACAACGCCGAGAATGATGAGCTAAAACGGCCGATAGCACGCGTTTGGTTGTCATTCATTGTAGGTGCGGCGGTACCATACAGGATATTCAACGCATTAGAATAGCTGGCAATCTGAGCTGCGTCAGGTTGTGCAATAATTGCGCTAGAGGTCCACTTTTCTTTTGCAACGGATAAATATCCAATTGCCAGGGCGATACAAACAACAACAAAGACTGCTATCACCCACTTCCCACGCCACAGCTGGAACACTAAATCAAATAAATCAATTTGCTCAGGATCATTGCTTCTGCTGACCTGGCTATTGTTGTTTTGCGTCATACAATCCCTAACTGATAAAAAAAGGGCAAACATAATTAAGTTTGTATAGTTTATCGATTACTGGCGATTTTTCTATAAGAATCCGATGAGTAATATCGGAAAGATGGGTTATGTAACTAACCCCCTTCGCGCTATCATAGACGCCATGTGATGCGTTACGGCATCTAAAGAATAGGGTTTATGAGGGAAGCTATGAAATTTTTGGTCACGGGTGCCGCAGGTTTTATCGGTGCGAATGTCAGTAAACGCCTCCTTGAGGCTGGTCATCAGGTTGTCGGTATCGATAACCTCAATGAATACTACGATGTCAACCTGAAGCTGGCACGCCTGGAACTGTTAAAATCTGAGTGTTTCAACTTTCACAAGCTGGAATTAGCCGACCGGGAAGGTATGGCCACGCTTTTCGCGGCTGAGAAGTTTGATCGTGTGATTCATCTTGCCGCGCAGGCGGGTGTGCGCTACTCCCTGGAAAACCCGCACGCGTATGCTGATGCCAACCTTATTGGGCATCTTAACGTGCTGGAAGGCTGCCGCCATAACAATGTTCAGCATCTTCTGTATGCCTCGTCGAGCTCCGTATACGGTCTCAACCGCAAGATGCCTTTCTCCACTGACGACTCCGTGGATCACCCGGTCTCGCTCTATGCCGCGACTAAAAAAGCCAACGAGTTGATGTCGCACACCTATTCGCATCTTTACAACTTGCCGACCACCGGGCTGCGCTTCTTTACCGTGTATGGTCCATGGGGCCGCCCGGATATGGCGCTATTTAAATTCACCAAAGCGATGATTGAAGGCAAAAGCATTGACGTTTACAACTATGGCAAGATGAAGCGCGACTTCACTTACATCGACGACATCGCCGAAGCCATTATTCGTCTGCAGGATGTCATTCCTCAGGCCGATGCAGACTGGACCGTTGAGACCGGTTCCCCGGCGACCAGCTCCGCGCCGTATCGCGTTTACAATATTGGTAACAGCTCGCCGGTCGAACTTATGGATTACATTACCGCGTTGGAAGAAGCACTGGGTACAAAAGCAGAGAAAAACATGCTGCCTCTCCAGCCAGGGGATGTTCTGGAGACCAGTGCCGATACCCAGGCTCTTTATGAGGTGATCGGATTTAAACCGCAAACCTCGGTTAAGGATGGAGTGAAAAACTTCGTTAACTGGTACCGCGAGTTTTACAAAGTCTGAAAATAAAAAACCCGGCTTATCCGCCGGGTTTTTTATGGAGCAAGAGAATTAGTCGCTACCGAAGAGATCTCGGGTATAGACTTTGTCCGCTACGTCAGCCAGTTCTTCAGCCATGCGGTTTGAAATGATGACATCGGCTTCTTTCTTGAATGCATCCAGGTCGCGGATCACTCGAGAATTGAAGAACTGATCGTCCGGCATGGCAGGCTCATAGATGATAACCTCAACCCCTTTGGCTTTAATGCGCTTCATGATCCCCTGAATAGAAGAAGCGCGGAAATTATCGGAACCGCTCTTCATGATCAGACGATATACGCCCACCACTTTGGGTTGACGCGCGAGGATGGAGTCAGAGATGAAATCTTTACGGGTACGGTTCGCATCAACAATCGCCGAAATGAGATTATTCGGCACCGCCTGATAGTTTGCCAGCAGTTGCTTCGTGTCTTTTGGCAGGCAATAGCCACCGTAGCCAAATGACGGGTTGTTATAGTGGTTGCCAATGCGTGGGTCGAGACATACCCCTTCAATAATCTGACGGGTATTCAGGCCAAGGCTCTCTGCGTAGCTGTCCAGTTCATTGAAATAAGCTACTCGCATTGCCAGATAGGTATTCGCGAAGAGCTTGATCGCCTCAGCTTCAGTGGAGTCGGTAAACAGCACCTGAATATCTTTCTTCAGCGCCCCTTCCTGTAGCAACGCAGCAAAACGTTCAGCGCGCTCAGAACGTTCGCCAATAACGATACGCGAAGGATGCAGGTTATCGTAAAGCGCTCTCCCCTCACGCAGGAATTCCGGCGAGAAGAAGATATTATCAATACCGAATTTTTCTTTAATGGATTTGGTAAAACCGACAGGGATGGTCGATTTAATCACCATCACCGCATCAGGGTTGATCGCGATAACGTCTTTGATTACCGCTTCTACCGTTGAGGTGTTGAAATAGTTGGTTTTAGGATCGTAGTCAGTAGGCGTCGCAATGATGACGTAATCCGCATCGCGGTATGCATCTTCTTTATCTGTCGTGGCGCGGAAATTCAGCGTTTTATGGCTAAGATAGTCCTGGATCTCTTTATCCACAATCGGCGATTTTTTCTGATTGAGCATATCCACTTTGGCCTGCACGATATCCAGCGCAACCACTTCATGATTCTGGGCAATCAGAATGCCGTTAGAAAGACCGACATACCCTGTTCCGGAGATTGTTATTTTCATTCGCTAATGACTTCTGTGAGTTAACTGTACTGATGGCCACCAGACCATCGCGATAAACATAACTGTTGGGCTTTGTACCTCCTGGCAAACTGAACTGTCAAGGCAAACCAGGAGTAATGGCTACGAGCGGGCCGAGATTCAGACTACTTCGAATAACGGGCGACATTTTTTGCATAAAAAAACCCGGAGACAGGCTCCGGGTTTTGATTACAGCGAGTAAGCTAACTTATTCCATCCATTCGGTATGGAACACGCCTTCTTTATCGGTGCGTTTGTAAGTATGCGCACCAAAGTAGTCACGCTGTGCCTGAATCAGGTTAGCTGGCAGAACAGCCGCACGGTAGCTGTCGTAGTAGGCGACTGCAGCAGAGAAGGTCGGAACCGGGATACCGTTCTGGACAGCGTAGGCAACCACATCACGCAGCGCCTGCTGATATTCGTCGGCAATTTTCTTGAAGTACGGTGCCAGCAGCAGGTTGGCGATACCGGCGTTTTCAGCATAGGCATCGGTGATTTTCTGCAGGAACTGCGCACGAATGATGCAGCCCGCGCGGAAGATCTTCGCGATCTCACCGTAATTCAGATCCCAGTTGTTCTCGTCTGATGCCGCACGCAGCTGAGAGAAGCCCTGCGCGTAAGAGACGATTTTACCCAGGTACAGTGCACGACGCACTTTTTCAACGAATTCGGCTTTATCACCCGCTGGTTTAGCCTGAGGGCCAGACAGCACTTTAGATGCCGCAACGCGCTGCTCTTTCAGGGAAGAGATGTAACGCGCGAAGACGGATTCGGTGATAAGTGACAGCGGTTCGCCCAGATCCAGAGAGCTCTGGCTGGTCCATTTACCGGTGCCTTTGTTCGCTGCTTCGTCCAGAATCACATCAACCAGGTATTTACCTTCTTCATCTTTTTTCGTGAAGATATCTTTGGTGATGTCGATCAGGTAGCTGTTCAGTTCGCCTTTGTTCCACTCGGTAAAGGTTTCAGCCAGCTCTTCGTTAGAAAGGTTAAGACCGCCTTTCAGCAGGGAATAAGCTTCAGCAATCAGCTGCATGTCGCCGTATTCGATGCCGTTATGCACCATTTTTACATAGTGACCGGCACCGTCAGGACCGATATAAGTCACACACGGCTCGCCATCTTCTGCAACAGCAGCGATTTTAGTCAGAATAGGCGCAACCAGTTCGTATGCTTCTTTCTGGCCGCCAGGCATGATGGATGGGCCTTTCAGAGCGCCCTCTTCACCACCGGAAACACCGGTACCGATGAAGTTAAAGCCTTCAGCAGAAAGTTCACGATTACGACGAATGGTGTCCTGGAAGAAGGTATTACCGCCATCAATGATGATGTCACCTTTTTCGAGGTAAGGCTTCAGGGAGTCGATAGCTGCATCGGTACCTGCGCCAGCTTTCACCATTAACAGGATACGACGAGGCGTTTCCAGAGACTCAACGAACTCTTTCACCGTATAGAAAGGAACCAGTTTCTTGCCAGGGTTCTCGGCAATGACTTCTTCGGTCTTATCACGGGAGCGGTTGAAAACGGAGACGGTATAACCACGGCTTTCGATGTTCAGCGCCAGGTTGCGCCCCATCACTGCCATACCGACAACGCCGATCTGTTGCTTGGACATTACATACTCCTGTCAGGTGTGGTCACCACGGCTTATGCGCGGCTTGAAATGTGGTTGAGATGTTAACTCAGTATTAGGTGACATGAATAGCTTTTGCTGATCTATGTCACACTGATTGCACAATCCAGGTACAGTCAAGCCGCCAGATATACGCTGGCGGCAGCCCCTCACTTCCGGAGCAAAGCCAGAATTTCTTGCGTCTTCTCTTCCATCAGCGCCGTGTCAGCACGGGATTCCACGTTCAGGCGCACCACCGGCTCGGTATTGGACGAGCGCAGGTTAAAGCGCCACTGCGGGAACGCCATGCTGATGCCGTCGGTACGGTCAATTTCCAGCGCGTGGATCGCAAAGTGCTGCTCCACGCGGGCAATCGCCTCGGCCGGCTCCGCCAGCTTGCTGTTGATCTCCCCGCTCGCCGGGAACGCCGCCATACGGTCGCGTACCAGCTCGCCCAGCGTCTGTCCCTTCAGGCACAGCAGCTCGGTCACCAGCAGCCACGGGATCATCCCGCTGTCGCAGTAGGCAAAGTCACGGAAGTAGTGGTGGGCGCTCATCTCGCCGCCGTAGATGGCGTCTTCTTCGCGCATGCGCTCTTTGATGAAGGCGTGACCGGTTTTGGACATCACCGGCGTGCCGCCCGCCGCTGACACCACGTCGACGGTGTTCCAGGAAAGACGCGGGTCATGAATGATTTTCGCGCCCGGGTTTTTCTCAAGGAACGCTTCCGCCAGCAGGCCGACAATGTAGTAGCCCTCGATGAACTGCCCTTTCTCGTCGAACAGGAAGCAGCGGTCGAAGTCACCGTCAAAGGCGATGCCCATGTCCGCACCGTGCTCAATCACCGCGTTGCGGGTGTCGTCGCGGCACTCCGGCAGCAGCGGGTTAGGAATACCGTTCGGGAAGTTGCCGTCCGGGGTGTTGTGCACTTTCACGAAGGTCACCGGCACGTTCAGGGCCTTAAAGCGCGCCTCCAGGGCATCGACAACCGGGCCGGCCGCGCCGTTGCCGGAGTTAATCACCAGCTTCAGCGGCTTCAGGTTTGCCACGTTGATGTAGCCCAGCAGGTGGTCGATGTACTCTTTCTGCAGGTTGATTTTTTTGTAGCTGCCGCGCTTCGCCTCGTTCACCGGCGGGAAATCGTTGGCTTCCGCCAGGCGCTGCACGTCGCGCAGGCCGGTGTCGCCGCTAATAGGACGGGCGCCCTTGCGCACCAGCTTCATCCCGTTGTAGTCCATCGGGTTGTGGCTGGCCGTCACTTCGATACCGCCGTCCACGCCCAGGTGGAACGTGGCAAAGTAAATCTCTTCGGTTCCGGAAAGGCCGATGTCCAGCACGTCCACGCCCGCATCCTGCAGCCCTTTCGCCAGGGCCAGCTTCAGGGATTCACTGGTCAGACGCACGTCGCCGCCCAGCACGATGGTCTGCGGTTTTAAGTATTCGCCGTACGCACGGCCAATGCGCCACGCGATATCTTCATTCAGCTCTTCGCCCAGCCTGCCGCGAATATCGTAGGCTTTAAAACAAGATAATGTATTCATAGTATATAAATTAAACTCGACCATATCGATCAGCTATCCGAACGATGTCATCGTCCCCAAGGTAAGGACCAGAGCGAACCTCAATAATTTCTAGTGGAATTTTGCCCGGATTTTCAAGGCAATGTTGCGCTCCTACCGGAATATACACCGATTCATTTTCACCTAATAAGAATTGTTTATCCTCTAGAGTAACTTTCGCAGTACCAGCAACGACAACCCAATGCTCCGATCGATGGAAATGTGTTTGAAGGGAGATACCTTCACCTGGATTTACTTCAATTCTTTTAACTTCATACCGCTTACCAGCATCAATAGAATCACATCTCCCCCATGGTCTATAAACTTCTCGATGGATTCTGTATTCACTACGACCGGCCGTTTTCAACTCTTCAACAATTTTTTTAACATCCTGGACGGCATTGTGTTTAGTTACTAAGATGGCATCTTTAGTTTGGACAACAATTAAATCTTCAACGCCAAGCATAGTGACAAGTCCAGATTGTGCATGGACATAATTGTTTGAACTATTGTGAGCTATGACATCACCAATTAAAACATTTCCTCGTTCATCTTTAACACTAATGTCCCATAATGAAGACCATGATCCCACATCACTCCAACCCGCACTCATCGGTACAACAACAGCATTAGCTGTATGTTCCATCACAGCGTAGTCAATAGAAAGATCAGGGCAACGAGAAAAGATATCGTAATCAATGCGGATAAAGCATAGATCCTTGTCAGGCGATTGTATCGCTTTACTACAAGAATCATAAATATCAGGGCAGAATTTATGTAGCTCAGAGAGATATTTCCGAGCACCAAACATAAACATTCCACTGTTCCAATAATATCCGCCGTCAGATAAGAAACCTTCTGCTACTGCCCGTTCTGGTTTTTCAACGAAGGCATTAACTTTGAAGGCACCAGAAACTCCACCACTGCTAATTTCATCACCAGCCTGAATATAACCAAAACCTGTTTCTGGCGAGGAAGGCTCAATACCGAAAGTAACTAAATTACCATCTATAGCATAGGATGTGGAAATCTTAATGGCGTTAATAAAGGCAGTGTTATCTTTAATAATATGATCTGCCGCTAAAATTAATAAAAGCGCATCTTCATTATCAGCAAGATCTTTTAAACACTGAATTGCTGCTAACGCAACTGCAGGAGCAGTATTGCGACCAATGGGTTCAAGAATGATTTCGTTGAGAGCATTTATTTGCCTAAGCTGTTCAGCAACAATAAATCGATGTTCTTCATTACAAATAACTACAGGACATTCAACTTCAAGCTTACTTAGTCGTGAAATTGTTTGCTGAAGCATAGTTTGCTCACCTTCAAGCGTTAAGAACTGCTTGGGATAAGTCAAACGCGAAAGTGGCCACAGGCGCGAACCGCTGCCGCCAGCCATAATTATAGGAATAATTTTCATTAATTATCTCTCAAGAAATCTTTAACCCAGTAATCAACAGAATACTTATTATACAACTCTGCCGTTAATGCTTTATAGTTTTTTTGCAGGAAGTTTTGAATTTGATTTTTTGTAACCGAACCATCAATTACAAGTATATTGTCTTCGTTATAAAAATCATAATGACAGATATTCTTATTAGTTGTGATTAGTTTGCGCTTAGCGCCCAATGTTTCTATAGAGCGCATGGTAAGTCCTTGTTGTAACGGGTGAGATATGTCAAGAATACATCTGGAATTAATAACTACCGAAACAACATCTTTTTTACTCAGAGAACTAAATGAAACATCTTTAAGCGAAACTCTTTTAATTTCACGAGTTATATATTTCTTAAATAAGAAAACGATGTAACTCGGGCAATAGAAAAACACATAACACCTAAAGCCACTACATATTTTTTTTACTTGTTCGTATCTCGATGAATGCACAGTCCCTATAAAAGATATATCGAACTGTGGACTTTCACTCAACTCATCAATCTTATAGACATTTGAATAGAAGAGCGGTTTAAGTTTAATGTTATATAATTCAGCATCATCTGAATCAAAAGTATAAAACGCATCGGAACAGGGTATTAAATCTAGTGCCTGTGGTTTATTTTTAAAAGAATCCCACATATAAACAACTATATTACTGCATTTTTCTCTAAATTTTTTTAGTATTTCAGGCGTAATACATTCAGGGCTAATGATGATCAGAGAGTCCACTGGCTCGGTCAATGTATTAAAAATTTTCAGATAATAACTTTCGATCTTTTTTTTCAAAATGTCGTTGTAACCAAGCCTTATAAGTGCACGAATAAATATATTCGTGGATGGACGTTCATCATGCAGCTCAACATCATAGCCTTGGTTTTCAATTGCTTTCTTTATCTCAATATCATATGAGAAAAATTTTGGGCAGAAAACTAAAGCTTTTTTAGACTCAAACACGAACCCACTCTCCTGATTCTTTATTATATATTTTGATTATTTTTGCAGGAACCCCAGCTATTACGCAATAATCAGGAAAAGTTCCTCGCACTACGGAATTCGCACCAACAATGCACTGTTCACCAAGAATTGTACCAGCCTGAATTGCAACACCCATACCTATGAAACAATTTTTGCCAATGATAGTTTCGCTATATTTGTGGCTCTGCCGTGGAATTGGCACGCCAATTTCTTCATAATTATGATCAATAGAAGTTATATATACATTAGCAGTAATTAATGTTCCCTGCTTGATAACTAATTTAGTCCCAGAAGTGATATGAACATTTTGAGCTAATGAAACATCATCTTCTATAATTATTTCACCATCGCCATGAGTTTCTAACCGACACCCAGGGAAAATACGAACATGTTTTCCAATGGAAACGCGGTTCAGGCCTTTAAAAAAAACTGGAAAGGCAATAAACGTAGGGAATCTAATTTTTTTTAAAAAGAGAGATAAAAATAATGCTGAGAATAACCATTTTATTTTGAAAAACATTTCATCCCCTAAGCTTGACAATTATCAAACGTCTTAAATACTTAATTTTAAAGAAAATATACAAGAGAGCATAAACTAAAAAAGATATATCTCCACGTTTACGAGCCTTGTGTAACATATAACAGGCTCCTTTCTCCATTAACTTCAAGTTCGCTGATAAGCCAGAGTCACCAAAATTATGCTTTCCAGAGCCTGTTAAAACCGTAGATTCAGGGTGGTAATAAAAATTACCTCCACTGGCGCAAATTCGGACCCATAAATCTGCGTCTTCGCTATGTGTCATGTTAGTGTCGTATAGACCACAATCCATTATCACATCTTTGCGTACCAGTGCTGTAGACGTTTGCGGAAAAACTTTAATGAGTAGATCTATTAAACGTGCTTTATACAATGAAGTAATCTTTTTACCATATAAAGAAAGAACTTCTTTGTTGCGAGCGGAACCTATAAAAACGGGTTCAATGCAAGATTCAGTAAGATATTTATATTGTATTTCAAGTTTATTACTAATCCAAACATCATCAGCATCAAGGAAACCAATCCAGTCATGACGCGATTTCTTTATTCCATAATTTCTGGCCCTGGAAACGCCACCATTTTCAGTCGTATATATTGAAATATTTTTCACTCGATGAGCCAAAACATATTCATTCAACACCTGTAGTGTATTATCCACAGAACCATCATTAACAACGATAATTTCAATATTAAAATCGTCAGCAGGTTTTTTTTGTTCAACTACTGACTTGACTGCATTAACAATTGTTTTTGCGCCATTGTATACAGGTATAACTACTGATAAATTCATTTAAAAATATCCTGCCAATACTCTGTTATCTTTTCGTCATTCCATTGCTGTGCTGATTTATAAGCACCAGTACTTAAGCTATCCTGCAACTCGTCTGAATTTATCAATTCAATTAATTTATTTTTGAATAAATCTCGATTACCATCTTCTATTAAAAATCCGTTTTCATCATTGATAATATCCATTGGTCCTGAAGGACAATTAAAACTAATAGCGGGCAGACCAAAAGAAATAGCCTCAAGCAACACCATTCCAAAGCCTTCACTACGTGAAGTCAAAACAAAAATTGAAGAGTTATAATATAAATCTGATACATCCCGGACAGCACAACTTAACTTAACATTATCTTCAAGTTTATTGTTGGTGATAAATTTCTCGATATCTGGTTTTAATTCACCATCACCCACTATATGGAGCAACCAACCTTTTGGTAGTTGGTGTATACACTCTCTCCAGATGTCTAGTAAAAGTAAGTGCTGTTTATCGGGTGTTAGTCTTCCCACACATAAAACAGTTCTAACATCATCAGCATGCATTCTATATTTTAGATTAGGTTTATAGTGAGGCGTATACCGCACCGGAAAACCCATTTCCTTATAAAAGGCAAAATCACTTTTAGTTGGTAAACAGTACGCATGACAATGTTTATACGTAACTTTTCGAATGAATCTATATATTTTATTATAATTATTACGTGCCCCATGTTCACTTATAATTATTTTTCTCGAGTTAACGCCTGCAAGGAGTAGTATTAAATGGACCAAAGGGTGAGTTACATAGACATAGTCGTAGACGTTGGTCGAAAAAAATCTTTTTAGATTAAATATCGTTATCCAAAAATTAGTGCCGACTTGTATTAAACGCCTCCATCTATGATTCATATCAAGATTGAGTTTTTGATTTAAGGTGTGCCGACCAACATTTTTATCGACATGGTAAAAATAATCTTTATTGTCAAAAGTAAGTACATCACACTCATATAGTTCCGAGAGTTTATTAACGAGTGTTGAAATTACTCTTTCAATACCACCAGCAGGAGACATTGATGGTATTATAAATAAAATACTCTTCATTATATCCTTCGAAAGCTCAGATTATTAAATAACAAAATTATGCGCCAGAGTACTACAGTCTGAAAGGCAATAGATATTTCCCATACATCAAATGACAAAAAAGATAAATACATAATGAGGAAAAAAGCAACTATCCTGTAACGTCTATTGAAAACAGGAATTAGCAAGTAAATGCTGACAAGCACTAATGATATTATTATAACGTTAAATATAAAACTAGTTATATCTCCTTTCATGAGAAAGGCTAAAAAACCAGGCATCCCCATAAATATACTGTATCCAGCATCTTGCCCCACGATTGCCAGGTTGAATATATTTGATGGGGAGGTTGTATCAAAGAGTGTTATCCCAAGCAACCTTTCGAGCATTATTCCCAGACTAAAGAAGTCAGAAACTGATTGACTAAAGTAATTATTGTGCAAAATTTCAATCAAAGAGGATGTTGTCGATATCCGACCAATCGCAAGAGACAGTATTTCATTAGAATCGAAAGCCACTCCACGCATTTCATTCCTAAGCGTATATACATAGCTTATTAAGTCAAGTAATGGACCTATAAAAATGAGTGGGAGTAAAAATAAAAAGTTCAGTGTGATTTTATTTATTTTGTTGTTAACAATGTAATACGCACCAATACATAAAATACTAATGAATATTCCCTGCAAGGAATGTTGCATGTAAGAAAAGAAGATCACAATCAATACACTTACTAAAAACTTTCGGTGTGATATTGCAGAGAAAGTGAGTAATGGTAGTATCGCTAAAGGGTTTAACTTACTTGCAATTTTTATCATTAAACCGGAAAACCCAGATTGCGCAACCTGCCCAATCTGGTTTGCACCAAAGAGTAAAGTAATGATACCCGTTAGCAATAACAATCTAAAAAATATAACATCGAGGCGTTTATTTTCACAATCATATATATATACATGCCCAGAAATTTTCACCATGTAATATATAAAAAGCAATGGCAGTATGTAAAAAAGGAAAATACTGGATGCTTCAGTGAAATCCAAGTTATAGGAATAACTTCTAAAATCACCTAACAGATATCCAGTATTATAAATAAAATATAGTGACACGATAATTGGTGCAATATATACATACACCATATACTTAGAAATTTTATTCATTCCGCATAATCTCTGCGATTCTTACTTTATAATTTTCAAATTTAAAATCTTCACGAACTATACTTAATACCTCTTCGAATTTATCAAGTAGTTCTCTATTTTGTGCAATTTCCAAGACTGCATCAGCCATTTCCCTTACAGATTCACAAAGGAAACCAAACTGTCCATATCTTTCAAAATAATGAGCCAGCTGTTTATTGCGCATAGCTATTACAGGCATATTAAAGGCAATACAATCAGCAAAAACACCGCTTGATACCAGGTCATATGCCGTGTCAGAAATTGTAGACTGACCAGAAAAAATAAGTGCGACATCTATTTTCTGAACATTACTATAAAATTCATTTTTACTTATCAGCGACTCTTTAAGATATCCTTTGCATAAGTGCTCAACATTTGTACATTTATCATAAATAAACCCTCCATCACTCACCCCTACGGTCATCAACCTGATACAGGTCATATCCATCGAACTTAGATAATTCGCAAGCTCATAAATCTTGTCGCTACCTTTATTTCCACTTTGGATGCCAAAGCTCCCAAAGTTTATATCCTTTCTGCTTTTTAGCAATTTTTTATGCGTGGATATAGGATGTTGCACATAATAAAATGTTCTGTTTTTGAAAAACTGCGACAAACTTTCATGTATTGATGAACTAATACAAATGAATTTTACATCACCAAATCTAAAGCCCAACGAAATAAAGAAGCGTCCTAATTTCTGACCAAAACCAGATGGGGTTTTTAAATAACCAAGCTCTCCGTGCATAAAAAGAAAAATTTTTGGCCTTATAATTAGGCTCAATGCACTTAATAAGGCGTACTGAAGAGGTGTTGCAGACAGAACAAAGACTGAACTTAATGTTTTAGGTAACTTTAATAAAATGACAGCCAGATGCAATGTTGAATATAGCCAGAGGTATAATTTTGTCCTCAAGATATTAATTTTATTAACTTTAACATCCGAGTTTAATTCGGATATTAGTGTTGCATCATCTGATAACCAAATAGTTGCTTTATTCTCTTCACTAATTGCTTTAATTGTTAAAGAATTAAAAACATAATGCTCTTCTTTCTTTCTGAGCAAATCAATTATTGCGACTTCAGCTCTTGACATTTCTTAGATCCTGATAAACAGTTAGCGGCCATTTCCAGTTATTATAGAGTGACTGTACAAACAATTGAGATAATATCACCCCTAACAACCCTGCCTTTAAGTAATAAGTGGCCACAAAAGAAAGAAAAATAATTGACACCCCCGTTATTATCATGCTTTTAACAAATGGAATCTGGTTTTTTGTTGTTAGATATGAAGTGCATAATGAGTAATTCATTTCTAGTAAACTGCAGATCAAATATAACACTAGCATTTCTGTTGGCAAAAAATGTGTTTGCTGCGTTATATATTTTAGAAGAAAATCACCAAGAAAAACCAAGGAAAAAGCAGAAGCCATATAAATAGCATTAGCTGTCAATAGCGATTTTTTAAATAACCGCTTAACAGATGAATATTTCTGTAATGCCTGTTCAGAAGTCATACGTGGTAAATTAAGACCAAACAACATAGAGGCGACAATCACAATAACCATCGTTACTTGTACCGTCAATCCATAAGCGGCTGCAGCTTTCAAACCAATGAAGCTTGATACTATAAGGATACTACCCCTTACACACAGGAAGTTACCTAATTGAACTATTCCCATGTCTTTAGCACTTTGCCAGACAATTGTTTTTAACTCTTTTGCTGCTTGAAGAGGGATATAATTTTTAATAATGTAATGATCATTGTTGTAGACACACTTGGTTATAATCCATCTATCGATGATTACAGCAATGACAGATCCTATTGCGAGGGATATTAATCCTTGACCACTTACTAACATGGGGATACTAACAGCCAGAAGGACAGACTTCGTTAACACTATAACTTTATTTAAAACAGTTTGATCCCCCCTTCCTTTCAAAATTGAATTATAATATCCAAAATACAATTGAACACATATACTTATACCATAAAGAGTCCAACAACTCATCACATAGAAAAAATCTAGAGTTGTGTGCAAACTATACAAATATATATTCCCAAGTATCACGATCCCTACAAACGCAAGAGTAGTTATTTTAAAATAAATTTCCCTCGCCGCTATTATTAAATCATTCAGAAGCTCTTTATTTATCTCTTCATCTTTGCATTCTGGTGTTTTATTATAAGATATATCCTTGGCCCCAGAATATACATAAGATATAAACCTAGAAACTGTAGGTAACAGACCAAATTCTAAAAGCTGTACCAGTCCTGCAAGAGCAACAAAAACATACCATAACCCTATTTCTTCTTGCCCCAAATATCTAAGAATAAAGGGCAATAGTAGTAAACTGGATGCAATGCTCAAGAATTGAGAGAGGTATCCCCATAATACATCCTTTTTTCTAACTACATGTTTCATGATTTAATTTGTAATTCACTTTTGAATAATTGAATCATGTCTGACAAATCAGACAGAACAGATCGAGGTTTGTATTCAGGAATCAATTTTTTTAGTAATGAAATATCTGTAATAGGGAATACCTCTTTTGTCGCATTATTTTCATGCCAATTCACAACGCAATTTGTATTTTGAATAAGCACGCTAGCGATCTGTTCTGATGATATATTAATTCCTGAGGCAATGTTAATTATTTCCCCTTCAGCTTCTTTTTTATTACTCAGCTTTATGACACTTTCCGCTACATCAGTAACTGAGACATAATCTTTTTCATAGTTTTTATCAACGTACATATCGATGCGTCCGTTGATTATTGCATTACGTGTTATAGAAGGCAAAAACAAGGGACTTTTTAGTGCTACCCCATAAACATTACTTGGGCGCACAATAGTAAATGGCTTACCACTTTTAAAGCATAATTCTTCCGCGACTAATTTTGTTAGATTAAAGAGACGGCGATTATCATCCTGCCTGATTATCAGATCGCTTGTTTCAGAGCTTTCATCCCCATTCATATATAATCTCGTGGAAGAAACATATATTAAGCGGTCAAAGTCAGCATTCTGGAGAAGTTCAGAGAGTAATAAGCAATTAGCAGTCAAGACATCAAATGGTTTTAGTTGGCAATCGCCATTGCCTGCGCAATAAATCAAGGTGCCAAGTTTTTTTGAAAAAATATTTGGATCGTTCCGTTCAGGAATCCACACATCTTTGTGCAAAAAATGTAGATGTCTTACTATTTCACTTCCAATGAAGCCATTCCCGCCAACTACTGTATAAATACTCATTTACTTTCCAAATTTCAATTGCTTACGAACGTCTTCCAATGAAGGAAGCTCCTTATCTTTTAAAGACAAATTTGGCTCAGAAATCGGCCAATTGATATTTATAGAATTATCATTCCAAATAATTCCTCCTTCATCCGTAGGATCATAAAAATCCGTACATTTATACTGAAAATCAGCAATGTCACTCAAAACGCAAAATCCATGGGCAAACCCAGGTGGGATATAAAACTGGAGCCTATTATCACCAGAAAGAATAATCGATTCATACTGCCCAAAAGTTGGGGAGTCTTCACGTAGATCTACCGCTACATCGAAAACTGTACCAGCGGTGACTGTTACCAATTTACCTTGCGGTTTTCTTTTTTGAAAATGTAAACCACGGAGCACATTACCTGTGGAACGGGAGCGATTGTCCTGAACAAAACTCTCTTTAATTCCAGCGTTTTTATAGCGTTGCTCGTGATATGTCTCATAAAAAAAACCACGTTCATCACCAAACACTTTTGGTTCAATTATTAAAAGACCATCTAATTTAGTTTTTATGATATTCATTTATTCAAAATACTCTTACTTGATAAGGCTTAATAAATAATTGCCGTAACCTGTTTTAGAAAGTGAACTCCCTATCGACTTAATATCTTCTTTACTCAGCCAGCCTTGATTATAAGCAATTTCTTCGAGACAAGCGATCTTGAATCCCTGTCGCTTCTCGACAGTTTGCACAAATTGCGAAGCTTCAAGAAGAGAATCATGTGTTCCAGTATCAAGCCATGCAAATCCACGTCCTAATTGCTCAACTTTTAAAGCCCCCTGGTTGAGATATTCTTGGTTAATACTCGTTATTTCTAACTCACCCCTATCAGACGGTTTCACTTTTTTTGCTATTTCAACTACCTGATTATCATAAAAGTACAGCCCCGTAACGGCCCAATTTGATTTCGGATGCTTCGGTTTTTCTTCGATGGAAATAGCATTGAAGTTATCATCAAATTCGACTACACCGAATCTTTCTGGATCCATTACTTTATAACCGAACACCGTGGCGCCGCTCAAATTATCTACTGCATGCCGCAATTGTTTACCAAATGCCTGTCCAAAAAAGATATTATCCCCCAGGACTAAACATACTTTATCATTCGCAATAAACTCTTCTCCGAGGATGAACGCCTGCGCGAGGCCATCTGGTGAAGGTTGAACTTTATAACTAAGATTAATGCCTAAACGAGCACCATTTCCCAAGAGACGTTTGAAGCTATCACAATCCTCAGGAGTTGTGATAATAAGGATATCCCTAATACCAGCCAACATTAGCACTGAAAGCGGATAATAAATCATTGGCTTGTCATAAATCGGTAATAACTGTTTCGAGGTTCCCAATGTAATTGGATGCAAGCGTGAACCTGAACCACCGGCTAAAATAATGCCTTTCATTTATTGTTATCTCCATATTGTGTTGAAAGCCATGAAGCATATGCTCCACTTTTAACATTACTTACCCACTGCTCATTCGCTAGATACCATTCCACTGTCTTACGAATTCCGCTTTCGAACGTCTCCTCAGGCTTCCAGCCTAGTTCAACACCAATTTTATGCGCATCAATCGCATAGCGACGGTCATGACCCGGTCGGTCAGCCACATACGTAATCTGATCGCGATATGACCCCTCTTTCGGCACAATCTCATCCAACAGATCGCAAATCGTATGGACCACATCCAGGTTCTGCTTCTCGTTATGACCGCCAATGTTGTACGTTTCACCCGGTTTCCCCTGAGTGACAACGGTGTAGAGTGCACGCGCATGATCTTCTACATACAGCCAGTCACGGATTTGGTCGCCTTTGCCGTAAATCGGCAGGGCTTTACCGTCCAGCGCATTCAGAATTACCAGCGGGATCAGCTTTTCCGGGAAGTGGTACGGACCGTAGTTATTCGAACAGTTGGTGACAATAGTTGGGAAACCATAGGTACGCAGCCAGGCACGAACAAGATGGTCGCTTGAGGCTTTTGATGCTGAATACGGGCTGCTGGGTGCATAAGCCGTGGTTTCGGTGAAGAGCGGCAGATCCGCTGATGCTGGATGCTCATCAGGATGCGGCAAATCACCATACACTTCGTCGGTAGAGATATGATGGAAACGAAACGCTTTCTTCGCCTGTTCCTCCAGCGTTGTCCAATACGCACGAGCGGCTTCCAGCAGCACATACGTGCCGACGATATTGGTTTCGATAAACGCTGCCGGGCCGGTAATAGAACGATCGACGTGACTTTCTGCGGCCAGGTGCATCACCGCATCAGGCTTATGCTTTGCGAAGATGCGATCCATAGCGTCTTTATCGCAAATATCCGCTTGCTCAAAGGCATATCGGTCGCTGTCGCTGACTTCACTAAGCGACTCAAGGTTGCCGGCATAGGTCAGCTTGTCCACGTTGACGACATCGTCCTGGGTATTTTTAATAATATGTCGTACAACCGCTGAGCCGATAAAGCCGGCCCCACCCGTCACAAGAATTTTCACGTTATCTGTTCCGTCTAGTGTATATGTCTGGATACTGGCGTTCTGTAACCGGAGAATTTATAAAAAGTTCCGGAAATTGAGCACGCTACCGCCCCTGGCTTAACAGCTACCAGTGTACTGAGCGATGTCTGATTAAAAGATACGACTTACCTGGATACAGGCAAAAAACTGGCGTTAATTGTCGTCCTAAACGACCTCAGAAACAAGCACAAATCGCTACAAAGCAGTCCATGAGTAGCCTGGATAACTCCATGTAAATATTGAATTTATAAAGAAAAACGGCAGTCATCATTTTGGTTGGATATCAACACACCAAAATAATGACTGCCGCTTGCGCAGGTCGGAGAGAGAAATATCAGTCGTTAGCCAGCAGCTTCTCGATACGGCTTCTGAACTTCGCCCCTTCCTTCAGGTTACGCAGCCCATAGTTTACGAACGCCTGCATATACCCCATTTTCTTACCGCAGTCATAGCTGTCGCCGGTCATCAACATGGCGTCAACGGACTGTTTTTTCGCCAGCTCGGCAATCGCGTCGGTCAGCTGGATACGGTCCCAGGCACCTGGCTCAGTTTTTTCCAGTTCTGCCCAGATATCAGCGTTCAGAACGTAACGGCCAACCGCCATCAGGTCTGAGTCCAGCGTCTGCGGCTGATCCGGCTTCTCGATAAACTCAACGATGCGGCTCACCTGCCCTTCCGTTTCCAGCGGTTCTTTGGTCTGGATGACGGAGTACTCGGAGAGATCGCCCTTCATGCGTTTCGCCAGCACCTGGCTGCGGCCGGTTTCATTGAAACGTGCCACCATTGCCGCCAGGTTGTATCGCAGCGGATCGGCAGAAGCGGTATCGATGATGATATCCGGCAGCACGACAATGAATGGGTTATCACCCACAACCGGACGGGCACACAGAATAGAGTGACCCAGCCCCAGCGGCTGCGCCTGACGGACGTTCATGATGGTCACGCCCGGCGGACAAATAGACTGCACTTCCGCCAGCAGCTGGCGCTTAACGCGCTGCTCAAGCAACGCTTCGAGTTCGTAAGAGGTGTCGAAGTGGTTTTCTACCGCATTCTTGGACGAGTGCGTAACCAGGACGATTTCTTTGATCCCTGCAGCAACAATCTCGTCGACAATGTACTGAATCATTGGCTTGTCGACGATCGGCAGCATCTCTTTTGGAATGGCTTTTGTGGCTGGCAGCATATGCATGCCCAGGCCTGCTACCGGAATGACTGCTTTCAAATTAATCATTATTTCTTCCACCTTAAAATGGTTGACGAATTATAGCTCTTAAACCTGTTTTCGCCAGCATGATTTGCCGTAATCCTTAGGCAATCTTACGCCTCAGCATCACAAATTTCTGTAGTTGTAATCTGATTAGATCGCGCTTTTATGCCAGGAATAGTCTCAAAACAGGCGTTTGTCGATTATCTGTGCGGAAGAGCAAAGTTAAGCCTTTCCACATTCACCACCTGCTGGTCGACCCGGTCAATATCCACCGAACTCTGCCCCTTCTCATTCACTGCTTTTATGTTCGCCAGCGACAGCAACGTCTCGTCTTTCGCCATGAATTTACCCCGCACATCCTTGCGCAGGTCGAAGTTGATCTTCAGGGCGGGCCCCACAGCGGCTTCCTGCATCACATTGATATTGCGTAAGAAAAGATGCTGTGGCTTGTTGTGCAGTTCCAGCGTTGCACGCTGCATTTCCACATTGGTTATCGCCACAAACGACGTGGCGTTGCCGGATGAAATCTGTATCCCGCGCAATTTATATGCAAGCTGGCGGTTATCGAGGTGAATATTATTGAGCTTGAAGTTCTGCGGGATGGACAAATAATCGCCTTTAATTACCCCATAGCCGATTAACATTCCGGCACTGTTAACCATGTCGACATTATCAATAATGAAATTATCACAGCCATAAATGGCCACCGTGGCGTTGTCTATGCCCGCCTTTTTGCTGAAGTCGGGAGTAATATTCTTGGCTTTGATATTGCGGATAACAAAATGCTTGCCGTTTTCAACGTGCACCAGCTGGCGACAGTTGCTGCCGGTGATGTTGGCCACCACGAAGTTCTTGACGGTCTGCTTCTCCGGATAGTCGTTATCGTAGGTGCTCCCGGCGAGGCCAATGCCGATGCCCCAGTTGATCTTGCCGTTGGTGCAGTTGATGTTGTCGATGACGTGATCGGAGATCAGGATATTGCGATCGTTGATGGCAACGTTCCACTCGATCGCATCCCCCTGCAGATGGCTAAATTTGCTGTTGGTGATGCGGGCGCCATCCACCTGGTTGTGGAAACCCTGGCGCAGAATGGCGTAGTTGGCCTGGCTCACGCTGATGTTATCAATCAGCAGATTGCGCATCACGCTGGGTTTCTTGCCGCCGATGTAGATCTGCGTCACCGGGCCAAAACCGCTCATGGCCAGCCCTTTGATAACGCAGTCAGAGCCGCGAACGTCGAGTGTAATGTTCTCCGTGCGACCAGCACCTTCGCCTATCACTTTGCTGCCTTCCTGCAGAACAAAGCGGCCGCGCCCGTTGCCGGTTAACGCCCCGCGGATCAGCAAGGTTTTACCGTCGGGAATGAAAATACCCGCATTGATGTTTTCGCAGGTGAGTCCGGCCGGGACCACGACGGTGTCACCGTCATTAAACGCCTGCTTAAAAGCGGCGATCCAGTCGTTGTTATTGTACTGATTGACAGAGACCGTTCTGCCGCTTGCCGCCCGCGCAATGCGGGACGACAGCAGGGGCGTGGCCGCCAGAACGGACAGAGAAGAGACAAAGGTGCGTCGGGTAATCTTTTTCAGCATACATCCTCGGCGTTACAGCGTTTGCAGCAGGCTCGCTAGCTGGCGGTTAATCACCTGCTGGTTAAAATCGGTTTCAACTTTTTGTCGGGCGTTATGGAGCACGGGCTCCAGCGACTGCTGGTCGATGTCGCTGAAGGCAGCTAATCGGTCCGCAAGGGCCATCGCGTTATTCTCCGGCACCAGCCAGCCGGAATGGTCAGACTTAATCAGCTCAGGGATCCCGCTATGCAGAGTCGATACCACCGGAATACCGACGGCCATCGCCTCCATCAGCGCCACCGGAATGCCTTCCATGTCGCCATCGGCACCCGTTACGGAAGGCAGCAGAAATACATCTGCCTCATCGAGCATGGCCTTGACCTCGTGGCTCGGCTTGAAGCCGGGCATCTCTACGACATCTTCCAGCTGATACTGTTCGATAAGCGTGCGCAGACGACGCTCCCACGGCCCAATGCCGAGAATGCGGTAGTGGAAATCCACCCCGCGCGCTTTCAGCTGGCGGCAGGCTTCAATCGCCACATGCAGCCCTTTCTTCTCGGTCAGACGGGCAACGGAGATGATCTGCAGCGGTTTGCCAGGCACCTTCACGGGACGGCGGGTAAAGCGCGTTAAATCTACGCCCATGCGCGAAACGGCAATTTTCTCTCCCGGGCAGCCCATGTTTTTCAGGCGTCCGGCCCACAGTTCGCTGATGGGCAGCATCATGTCGCCACGCCGGAAAAGCTGCTGGTATTCCGGCGTGTAGTGGTTCAGCACTTCGCGGCTGGAGATGTCGATACCGTGGAAGATGGTCGCGATTTTACCGTCAATCACGCCCAGCTCGCGCAGCTTCGCGGCGGTGACGCCCGCCGGGCCAAAGTGGGCGATAAACACGTCGGCACGATACGGCTGCGCCGTTTGCCCGCAGATGGCCGAGAGAATTAAATTGCGTGATTCCGAACCATAGCGGGAAATATTCAGCGCCCGCCACGTCGACGCGCGGTGGATCCCGCGCAACGTCTTGCTGGCACGGTGGCGTAGCTTGCTCAGCTTCCCGGACGGCTCATCCTGCAGCCAGCGGGTTTTCGCCTCCAGCCCATACTGGGTATACGCCGCATGGGTATTTTGGGTATCGCCCTTTTGCAGGGCGATAATCTCCACGTCATATCCCATATCGATAAACGCGGTGATTTGGTTCAGAACAAAGGTCTCAGACGACAGCGGAAATTTCAGTAAGAAGAAACCAACCTTCATTTCCCCTCCCGTACGCGGTCAAGTACCGATTTCACCATTCCAATGCCTTTTTCGCGCTCGGCTTTCACCGCAACGGCCAGACGCTCGTTGATCGCAGGCAGCTGGCCGAGCGTATCCCCCACCATCGCGCCAAGCGAACCATCCAGCAGATGACGGATATCCACGGCCATTTCAGGCATTCCAAGCTGCTGCATGATGCCGGCAGACTTGTGCTCGTAGTTGATGGCTATGGCCGGCGTTCCAAAGTTCATGGAGATAATCGCCGAGTGCAGGCGCGTGCCGACGGTCAGGTCGCAGGCGGAGAGCAGCTTGCCCATCTCCAGGTCGTTCAACTCGTCCATCACCACATGATAGCGGGACGGATCGTTCACCAGGTTGCGCAGGTTCAGCGCCACCATGCGGTCATCTTTGTTGTAGCTGTCGATGCCGGTACAGGTGGACAGCGCCAGCACCTGGTACCCGCTGTCCAGCACGCGGTTCACCACGTCGGCGAAGGCTTTCTCATACGCCGCCTGCGTCGTGCCTAAACGCTTATCGAAGGGTGCCAGCTCGCGCAGGGTAATCGCGACGGTTTTCTGTTTCGCCGCTACGTCGAGCCAGTGCTGCACCGCGTAGCTCGGCTGGAAGCTGTCGTCCTGGTGATCCACCAGCCAGGCGGTGTCCACGCCGTGCTCAACTTTTGAGGTGTCTATTTCGCTGCGCTTCATCATGTCGAGGCTGACCGACTCGCGCAGGATCAGCGCGTCGCAGTGGCCGAAGACATAGTTTGCCAGCTGGTTAAACTGCGGATCCTGGAATGGCCCGACGCTGTGACCAATCATAAACAGCGGCTTTTTCGCCATAAAGGTGCAAAGCGCATGCTCAAACTGCGGCACGCCGTAGAGATCGACGAAGAACGAACCGCCAACCTGGATAATAGCGTCATAGCCGGACAGCAGACGAACAAAGTCGGTGAAGCCCTGGGCGATCGCGATGTTGCGCAGCTTGCCGGTATCGGTCACGCGGGAAAGCAGCACCTGGTGCTGGTAGCGACGGCGCAGCACTTTCTTCACGCGGCCCATCACGCCCGCGGCGTTGTTGTGCTGTTTCATCTGGCTGTAGAGCGGGTCGCCCATCACCGGGCGGTTCAGTAACCAGGATGAGCTAACCGGATAACGGCTCATCACGTCCACTTCGGTCTCAGGCTTAAGGGTGTTAATTGCATCCAGTAAACCGCGCAGAATGGCGCTGTCGCCACGGTTGCCGCAGGTATGGTTGCCAAGAATTAATAATTTCATAATGGCCTCTTAAATAACTAGCCTGCGCGAAGCAGCGTTTTCATTTTTTCGTTACGGCAAAACTGGCGCTTCATCTCCACCACCAGCGCATTGCGTGACAGCACAATCATCACGCCAAATGCCAGCGCGCCCGCGGCAACCTGCACCGCCAGCAGCGCGACCAGCGGCAGGTGACCGCTGAGGATGATGCCCAGGCCGTAGCTCACCGCCAGGGTCGGCAACGAGAGATAGAACGGCAGCCACAGGCTCAGGATGTACTGACGGTAGCTGGAGCCCAGCACCGGCTTGATCATGATGAAGTAGCTCAGAACGGTATTGATTATCTGCACCAGCAGGAAGCCCAGCGTGACGCCGATGGCGCCCGCCATATGCCCGCCGACGATAATTGCCGGAATAAACAGGAAGGTTTTGAACACGTTGAACTTAAAGCTGATATCCACGCGCGCTTTTGCCATCAGCAGGGAACCAATCGGATTCCCCACGGAGCGCAGGAGCCCCACCACGCACAGCAGCTGCAGGATCGGGATGATGCCGTTCCACTTCTCACCAAACACCAGCGGCACGAAGTTGCTGGAAACCACCATCAGCCCCAGCAGCACCGGGAAGTTAATAATCCCCACCACGGAAAGCAGTTTGTAGAAGTTGACGCGCAGCTTCTCGGTGTCGTCCTGAATCTTGGCAAACGCCGGGAAAAGGACGCGGGTGATTATCGGGTTCAGCTTCATCGGCGGCACCACCGCGACGTTGTAGGCCAGGTTGTAGCCCCCCGCCACGCTCGCACCAAGAATACGCGCCAGCACCAGCGTCGACAGGTTGGTATTCACATAGTTGATGATACTGTCCGCCGTCAGCCACGCGCCAAAGCGCAGGTTGGACGAGACGGACGCAAGAGAGAAATGAAGCCCGGGACGGTAAATTTTGCGGCCAAAGTAGCCGAACAGCAGCGTACGCACGGCAGAGTTAACCAGGTATCCCAGAATTGCGGTCATCGCCAGCGGCCAGAAATGGGCGCTCACGACGGTAAAGGTAAAGCCCGCCAGCACGGCGCTGGTCTCGATCATGCCGATCTTGTTGAACTCCAGCTCTTTCTGCATCAGCGCGCGGAACTGCTGCCCGTGGGGGATCACCACGAACGCAAACGACAGCGTGCGCATCAGCGGGGCGAGATCCGGGTTGTGCAGCACGCTGGCGATGGTGTCGCTCAGCAGGAACACCAGCACAAACACGAAAATCCCCAGCCCCACGTTCAGCCAGTAGAGCGTGGTCAGCTCAAGATGGCTGATCTCTTTGCGCTGGATAATCGAGTTGGCGATACCAAAATCAGACAGCGTATCGGCCAGCGCGATAATCACCAGCGAGACGGTCAGCAGGCCGAACTGGTGGTTATCAATGATGCGCGCCAGCACGGTCATCTGCACCAGGCCGAGGCCAATGATGACGATGGTCGCCATCGCTGACCACTTCGCCCCGCTGATGGTTTTTTCACGTAAGCTCATCTTAGTATGCCGCTTTGTTCACGAAACCTTTGAAGATGGTCAGAAAAACAATCTTGATATCGAACCAGATACTCCATTCACGGATGTACTCCAGATCGAATTCGATGCGTTTTTCCATTTTTTCCAGCGTGTCGGTTTCGCCGCGCCAGCCGTTGATCTGCGCCCAACCGGTAATGCCCGGCTTCACCTTATGGCGCAGCATGTAGCCTTCAATCAGCGAGCGGTACTGCTCGTTATGCGCCACCGCGTGCGGACGCGGGCCAACAATCGACATTCCGCCGGTAAAGACGTTGATAAACTGCGGCAGTTCATCCAGCGAGGTACGGCGCAGGAAGTTCCCCACGCGGGTGACGCGCGGATCGTTCTGCGTCGCCTGGGTCACCACCTTGTCATTTTCCATCACCTTCATGGAGCGGAATTTCCACACCATAATCGGCTTACCGTCCATACCGTAGCGGGTCTGGCGGAAAATAACCGGGCCGGGAGAGCTCAGCTTCACCGCCAGGGCAATGCAGCACAGCACCGGGGAGATGAGCAGTAAAATCAGCGACGAGAGCACGATATCTTCAACGCGCTTGAGCACGCGGTTAATGCCCGACAGCGGGGTGTCGTACAGCGGTACCACCGGCACGCCGTTCACCTCTTCAATGCGTGAATGAAGGATGTTGAAGGTAAAGACGTCCGGGATGAGGATCACCGAACAGGTAGTGTCCGTCAGCTCGCGCATCAGCTGCTTAATGCGGGATTCGTCTCTCATCTGCATGGCGATGTAGACGTTGTGAATTTTACCGGCTTTCGCGTCTTCAATAAGCTGTTCGTAATTGCCCGCCCAGTCCGACGGCACGCCGCCCGGCTTCGCGTCGTGGTAAATCCCGACCACTTCAAACCCTAACCACGGCTCTTTGCGGAAGCTGTCGAGCAGAACCTTACCAACCGGCAGATCGCCTGCTACGGCAACGAAGCGACGGTTATAGCCGCGGTTACGCAGCCAGCCCGCACCGAAGCGGATTAGAGAACGGCACACCACCATGCCGACGCTGCTTATTAAATACCAGCAGAGATAGGTGACGAGGCGATTATCAAAATCATGGCTGAACGCCACCAGGCCTGCGCTGAAGATCAGGCTGAGGGTCCAGTTCTGCAGCAGCAGCATCAGTTCGGTGGTCATTTTCACGCCGCGCCACGAGCGGTAAAAATCGGTCATTCCGCCAATCATCTGAAATACGACCAGCGCAATCAGGGCCATCAGCAGATGCATGTATAAGAACGGCAGCCCGCCGATCCGACACACCGCCCACAATCCACCGACCATGATGGTGATATCAGAAAAACGCTGCACCATAGAGATTAACGATGCATTCGTTCTCGCTCGTTCGCGTTTTTTTAGATTCGTCATCGTTGTTCCTGTATTCGGTTCCCCCTCCCACCGGGAGGGGCAAGTATTACTGATTCAACAGCGCCAGAATGTCCTTCGTTCGGGCTTCCATCAGCGCCGTGTCAGCGCGGGACTCCACGTTCAGGCGCACCACAGGCTCGGTATTGGACGAGCGCAGGTTAAAGCGCCACTGCGGGAACGCCATGCTGATGCCGTCGGTACGGTCAATTTCCAGCGCGTGGATCGCAAAGTGCTGCTCCACGCGGGCAATCGCCTCGGCCGGCTCCGCCAGCTTGCTGTTGATCTCCCCGCTCGCCGGGAACGCCGCCATACGGTCGCGCACCAGCTCGCCCAGCGTCTGTCCCTTCAGGCACAGCAGCTCTGTCACCAGCAGCCACGGGATCATCCCGCTGTCGCAGTAGGCAAAGTCACGGAAGTAGTGGTGGGCGCTCATCTCGCCGCCGTAGATGGCGTCTTCTTCGCGCATGCGCTCTTTGATGAAGGCGTGACCGGTTTTGGACATCACCGGCGTGCCGCCCGCCGCTGACACCACGTCGACGGTGTTCCAGGAAAGACGCGGGTCATGAATGATTTTCGCGCCCGGGTTTTTCTCAAGGAACGCTTCCGCCAGCAGGCCGACAATGTAGTAGCCCTCGATGAACTGCCCTTTCTCGTCGAACAGGAAGCAGCGGTCGAAGTCACCGTCAAAGGCGATGCCCATGTCCGCACCGTGCTCAATCACCGCGTTGCGGGTGTCGTCGCGGCACTCCGGCAGCAGCGGGTTAGGAATACCGTTCGGGAAGTTGCCGTCCGGGGTGTTGTGCACTTTCACGAAGGTCACCGGCACGTTCAGGGCCTTAAAGCGCGCCTCCAGGGCATCGACAACCGGGCCGGCCGCGCCGTTGCCGGAGTTAATCACCAGCTTCAGCGGCTTCAGGTTTGCCACGTTGATGTAGCCCAGCAGGTGGTCGATGTACTCTTTCTGCAGGTTGATTTTTTTGTAGCTGCCGCGCTTCGACTCGTTCACCGGCGGGAAATCGTTGGCTTCCGCCAGGCGCTGCACGTCGCGCAGGCCGGTGTCGCCGCTGATAGGACGGGCGCCCTTGCGCACCAGCTTCATGCCGTTGTAGTCCATCGGGTTGTGGCTGGCCGTCACTTCGATACCGCCGTCCACGCCCAGGTGGAACGTGGCAAAGTAAATCTCTTCGGTTCCGGAAAGGCCGATGTCCAGCACGTCCACGCCTGCATCCTGCAGCCCTTTCGCCAGGGCCAGCTTCAGGGATTCACTGGTCAGACGCACGTCACCGCCCAGCACGATGGTCTGCGGTTTTAAGTATTCGCCGTACGCGCGGCCAATGCGCCACGCGATATCCTCATTCAGCTCTTCGCCCAGCTTGCCGCGAATATCGTAGGCTTTAAAACAGGTTAATTTTTCCATGATGACCCCTTTTTCAGGCAACAGTCGGCCCTGACCACTAAATGGCCAAATTGATTTTTTTGTCATTCGTAGGCCCGGTAAGCGTAACGCTACCGGGCATAATGCAGAGTGCTACACCCGCCCGTAGCGGTCCTGGAAGCGCACGATATCGTCCTCTTCCAGATACGAGCCGGAGCGCACCTCAATTAAGTCGAGAGGAATTTTCCCCGGGTTCTCCAGACAGTGCGTCGCCCCCAGCGGAATATAAATGGACTCGTTTTCGCCCAGCAGTTTGACTTCACCGTCGATAGTGACTTTAGCGGTACCCGCAACCACCACCCAGTGCTCGGCGCGGTGATGGTGCATCTGCACCGACAGCCCCTCGCCCGGCTTCACGGTGATGCGTTTCACCTGATAGCGGTCGCCTGCGTCGATGGAATCATATTTACCCCAGGGACGGTAGACTTCACGGTGAATGTGGTGCTCGTGGCGTCCATCCGCCTTGATCTTCTCCACCACTTTTTTAACGTCCTGCACGGCGTTACGGTCAGCAATCAGCACCGCGTCTTTGGTCTGGACCACCACCAGATCCTTAACCCCAACCGTGGTGACCAGGCCGGACTCGGCGTAGACGTAGCTGTTTTCCGTTTTGTGGCTAATGACATCGCCGTGGTGGACGTTACCCTCAGGGGTATGGGCGCTGATCTCCCACAGGGAGGACCAGGAGCCCACGTCGCTCCAGCCCGCATCCATCGGTACCACAACGGCGTCCGCCGTGCGTTCCATCACCGCGTAGTCAATCGACTCTTCCGGGCAGGCGAGGAACGCCTCTTCATCCACGCGGATGAAGTCGAGATCCGGGTCCACCACCGCCATCGCTTTCTCGCAGGCGTGCAGAATATCCGGGCGATATTTGCTCAGCTCTTCCAGATAGCGTCCGGCGCGGAACAGGAACATCCCGCTATTCCAGTAATACTCACCGCTGGCGACATACGCCTGCGCGGTTTCCAGATTCGGTTTTTCAACGAACTGCGCCACGTCAAACGCCACGCTGTCGCCTTCACCCGGCGTCACGTTGCCGCGACGGATGTATCCGTAGCCGGTTTCCGGCAGATCCGGCACGATGCCGAAGGTCACCAGCTTACCGCTTTCGGCGTAAGGAATGGCCGCACGCACCGCGTCGCGGAAGGCCTCTTCCTGCTGGATGACATGGTCTGCCGCCAGCACCAGCATCAGCGGGTCACAGTTCGGGCTGCTGCGTTTTGCCGCCAGCGCCGCCAGGGCGATCGCAGGCGCGGTATTGCGTCCGGCAGGCTCCAGAATGATGTTTTCTGTTAGTTTGTTCAGCTGACGCAGCTGCTCGGCAACAATAAAGCGGTGCTGTTCGTTACAAATCACCACCGGGCTTTCACACTCCACGCCGTGGAGACGGTTCACCGTCGTCTGCAGCATGGTGAGATCCCCTTTCAGGCAGAGGAACTGTTTTGGATAGAGCACGCGGGACAGCGGCCACAACCGGCTACCAGAGCCACCAGCCATCACAACCGGATACAAAGTGGTTTGACTCATGATTTATCCCCGTATATCTGCAATAAATTGGCTCAGCACGTTCTCTTTCTCAAGCGTGCGTTCGGCATATTCACGTGCCACCGTGTTCACTTTTGGCATGGCAAGTGCCAGCTCAATTCCGGTGACCAGCGCCGGAACCGATTCCGGCTCTACGCACACGGCAATCCCCGGATAGCTGTCACACAGCTGGCCTAATTCAGTTTCGGCTTCGGCCGTAATCACCGCGTTGCCGCCCACTGCCAGAATGTTGGTCAGCTTGGACGGCAGCACCGCATCCGCCGCGCCGCGTTTTTGCACTACCAGATGGCAGTCGCCCATCTTCAGCAGCGCAGGCAATGCCTCGTAAGACTGAAGCGGGAAGAATTTCACGTTGGTCAGGCCGCGTTCGCTGACCATTTTTTCCAGACGCGCTTTCCCACCGCCCTGCCCGACTATCACAAACGTCCATGGATGTTCGTTCAGCTGTTGAGCCGCTTCAATCACGCTCTCAAGCCCCTGCTTTTCGCCGATGTTGCCTGAGTAAAGAATGATTTTTTGATCTTCAGGCAAACCGAGCCGCGCGCGCAGCGCCTGAGCGTCTTGCTCAGTCGCGTCGCGAAAACGCGCCACTTCGGACCAGTTCGGGAAGAAGATCACCTTCTCCGCCGGGACGCCTTTCTCCTGCGCCTTGTTCATCATCGAGCGCGAGATAGTTGAGACGTAATCCACGTTGTGTAAGCCACTGCGCTCAAAGGCGCTGGCGAGCTTCGCCACCTTTCCACCTTTGCTTTTGCCTGCCATCCCCAGGCCCAGCATGGCGTCCACTTCATAATCCTGAATGTGCAGCAGGGTGCGCGCGCCGGAGAGTTTGCCCAGCAGGCGCATGCCCGGCGTGCAAAACAGCGTCGGCACCACGCCGATAATGCGATCCGGCTTCCAGCGACGCTGCGCCATCAGCGGGAAGAAGCTGCTCAGAGCAAAGCTGCCGAGATGAATCAACCGCTTCAGCGTCGAGGGCTGCTTAGGCACATACAGCGGGCAGCGCCAGACGGTCGCTGCGCCCTCTTCGCGACGGTAGCGCCAGCTTGAGTAGCGCTCCCCCACTTTCCATTCCGGGTAGTACGGCGGCGCGGTAATGACCCGCACGTCATGTCCCTGGCTCGCCATCCACTCGACCATCTCGCCGGTGTATTTACCGATGCCGGTTAATTCCGGCGAGTAGTTGATTCCGTATACGAGGATCTTCATAAGCCCGGCACCCCGGACTGACGTTCAGCGAGGAAATAGGCGCGACTGTTGTCATGCACATTGTCGCTCGCCAGCAGCGCCTCTGGCGTCTGCCAGCGGTAGTCGTCGTGCTGAGAATCAGGCAGACGCAGGTCTGCCTCACTCACCTTCAGGCGGAACCCCAGCACGATGTAGTGCGTGGTGAACCCGGTGCCTGAAAAGTTATCGTCATAGAAGTGCTGCCAGACCCCGTAAAACTGGCCCGCTGCCATCGGCAGCTGCAGGCCCAGTTCCGCCAGAGTAAGACGCTCAAACGCATCGGCAAGCGTCTCATCCTTCTGCACGCGCCCGCCGGGCACGAACCAGAAGCCCTGTGCAGGACGGTTGGTTCGTTTCCCCAGCAAGAACTCGCCGCGTTCGTTCTCCACAATCAGATCAATTGAGATGAGCGGAGTGGAACGCACTACCGTGGCAAAATCTTCCTGACTTAAAAACATCGTTACCCCCGGAAGCGGTGCTGGTTTTCCAGGAACCACTGGTAGGTACTGGCCAGACCCTGCTCCAGTGACACCTCGTGATACCAGCCCAGCTGATGCAGACGGGTCACGTCCAGCAGCTTGCGCGGCGTGCCGTCCGGTTTCGTGGCGTCAAACACCACGCGGCCTTTATAGCCCACCACCTGCGCGATGGTCTGCGCCAGCTCGCGAATGGTGCAGTCCACGCCGGTACCGACGTTGATGTGCGACAGCATCGGCTCGGTGTTCTCCTGCCACACCTCGCGATCCAGCTCCATAACGTGAATGCTGGCCGCAGCCATGTCGTCCACGTGCAGGAATTCACGCATCGGCGTACCGCTGCCCCACACCACCACGTCCGGCGCGTTCTCGGCGGTCGCCTCGTGGAAGCGACGCAGCAGCGCCGGGATCACGTGCGAGTTGCTCGGGTGGAAGTTGTCGTGCGGTCCGTACAGGTTGGTCGGCATCACCGAACGATAGTCGCGGTTGTACTGACGGTTGTAGGACTCGCACAGCTTGATCCCGGCAATCTTGGCAATCGCGTACGGCTCGTTGGTGGCTTCCAGCGTGCCCTGCAGCAGCTCGCTTTCAGCGATCGGCTGTTTCGCCATTTTCGGGTAAATACAGGATGAGCCGAGGAACAGCAGCTTGTTCACGTTGTGCAGATGCGCCGCGTGAATAATGTTGCTCTCAATCATCATGTTTTCGTAGATGAAATCCGCCGGGTAGGTGTTGTTGGCAACAATGCCACCCACCTTAGCCGCCGCCAGATACACCTGGTCAATGCGTTCGTTAGCAAAGAAGTCCTGTACCGCACGGCTGTCGAGCAGGTTAAGCTCGTCGCGCGTGCGTACAACCACTTCAACGTCACCACGCTGTTCGAGCTGGCGAACAATCGCGGAACCCACCATTCCGCGATGACCGGCGACAAAAATACGTTGTTTTGTCATTCTCAGGACTCCAGCGCGATGGCAACCTCGTAGCCATGAGACTTGAGCAGGGAGTGTTTTTTCGCTGCTTCAAGATCTTTGGCTACCATCTCGGAAACCATCTCCTGCAGAGTGGTTTCTGGTTTCCAGCCCAGCTTCTCGTGCGCTTTGGTTGGGTCGCCCAGCAGGGTTTCTACTTCAGCAGGACGGAAGTAGCGCGGGTCAACCTGCACAATCACGTCGCCAGGCTTCACGCCCGGTGCGTCATGGCCGGTCACGGAAACCACGATGCCCTTCTCTTCCACGCCGGTGCCTTCGAAGCGCAGCTTGATGCCCAGCTGTGCGGCAGCCATTTCAACGAACTGACGAACGGAGTACTGCACGCCGGTCGCGATCACGAAGTCTTCTGGCTGTTCCTGCTGCAGCATCATCCACTGCATTTTCACGTAGTCTTTGGCATGGCCCCAGTCACGCAGGGAATCCATGTTGCCAAGGTGCAGGCAAGACTCCAGACCCTGCGCGATGTTGGCGATAGCGCGGGTGATTTTGCGGGTCACGAAGGTTTCGCCGCGACGTGGGGATTCGTGGTTGAACAGAATGCCGTTACAGGCGTACATGCCGTAGGATTCACGGTAGTTCACGGTGATCCAGTAAGCGTACAGTTTCGCTACCGCGTACGGAGAGCGCGGGTAGAATGGCGTGGTCTCTTTCTGCGGGATTTCCTGCACCAGACCGTACAGCTCAGAGGTGGATGCCTGATAGAAACGGGTTTTCTTCTCGAGGCCCAGGAAGCGAATCGCTTCCAGCAGACGCAGCGTGCCCATGGCGTCAACGTCAGCGGTGTACTCCGGGGATTCGAAGGAGACCGCAACGTGGCTCATCGCGCCCAGGTTGTAGACTTCATCCGGCTGCACTTCCTGCAGGATACGGGTCAGGTTGGAGGTATCGGTCAGGTCGCCGTAGTGCAGGTGGAATTTCGGGTTCGCCGCGTGCGGATCCTGATAGATGTGATCCACACGTTCGGTGTTGAAAGAAGACGCACGACGCTTAATACCGTGTACTTCATAACCTTTTTCCAGCAGTAATTCTGCCAGGTAAGAACCATCCTGCCCGGTAACGCCGGTGATGAGAGCGACTTTAGACATGTTTATATTCCTCTACTTATGAATTTAATCAGTTTCAACGCGTTCGCGTATCACCACTGCGGGGTTGCCACGGCAAACTTTATTTGCCGGTAGCGATTTAAAAACGCTGCTGCGGGCACCGACTACCGTGCCATCGCCAACAGATACACCCGGTGCAACAAAAACATCCGTTGCCAGCCAGCATTTTTCGCCAATCACAATAGGCGAGGCGGTAATATCAAAATGCTGACTCATAAAGTCATGGCTTCCGGTACACAAATAACATTTCTGTGAAACCACCGAATTTGCGCCAATCGTAATCTCGCCAAGGGTATATAACACCGCGTCATCCCCTACCCAGGCATAATCCCCGAGCGTTAATTTCCACGGATAGGTAATCTTCACCGAAGGCCGAATGACTACGTTTTTTCCTATTTTTGCGCCAAACAGGCGCAATAAAAATGCTCGCCAGCGGTACAGTATTTGCGGTGACCAGGCAAATAAGGTGGCCTGAACGGCCCACCATAGCTGCACTTTAATACCGCCCGCCCCCCGAAAACCTTTCGGTACGGAGAAACCGTTCAGATCCTGCATTACGTTTCCTTATATTCAGGCTTTGTTATATAAGGCTTTCGTTTTACTCGTGGTGCGCACGCGTAAAAAATAAGATAATTCCGCCCAGAACCCCGGCATGCGTAATATTTTACGCTGTACGTTTTTGGCATCCTGGCACAACTCCAGATTATTCGAGGTTGACACACCACCCATTGAAAATTCAGATACCAGCCCTTTAATTCGGCGGAACGGGTAACCTGACTTATACAGACTGGCTGCCAGCGCATAATCGGATGACACTTTATACTGCAAATCATAAGGCTGTTTTTTCAGACCTTTTACCGGAAAGAAAATGGCCTGATGGCTGGCGGGCAAACTATGGTAGATATACCAGCCCGGCTTCGCGCTGCGGCACACTTTATGTCCGTCGCCAAAATCAAGCAGCGCATCGCCAATATACATGGCGTCCTCTTTCTGGCGCGCCAGCTGACGGGCAAACAGCGCGACGTCGTCATGGAAAATATCACCCGAATTCAGGAAGATGGCATAACGGCCTTGCGCCATATTGATGCCTTTGTTCATCGCATCGTAGATGCCTTTATCTTTCTCGCTGATGTAGCGTAAGTTGAACTCACCGTTGAGTTTTTCCAGAAACTCCGCCGTGCCATCGTTCGAGCCGCCGTCGACCACAATCCACTCAAAGGTGAGGCTTGGATCGCGCGCCAGGTTGCGCAGCGAGCGCCAGGTTTTTACCACCCCTTCGTAATTACGAAAAGCGACAGTAATGACGCTAAGAAACATAAATCACCTCATTTCGTCATACGTGCGTAATATTAAGCGCTTTGCGCAGAATAAACGGACAGACAATCAAGAAAGCATATTCCGGGCTAAATATTGAGCCGGTAAAAAACAGCGACACCGGCGTAAACAGATAAAGTTGCACGCGAAAGTTCTGGTTATCACCAAACGCGTTAATCATCATTTTGAAAACTTTAAACAGATACCACAGCGTCAACAGTACGGCGAACCATGAAAAATAAATAATTAACAGATACAGACCATTGTCTATGGTTTTACCGACATCCGCACCGTTAAAGATTCCGAATGATGCAACATATTCGTAAAGTGAGCCGAATCTTACTACACCATCAATATGGGTTAAGGAATAACCCACCATCACCAGCGGTCCAATGATGCGATAATAGGACGAAGACCCTTCCGTTCCCAAATCACCCAGACGTTCTGAGATGTACGGGAAGGCAAATATCACGCCCACCATAAATACCGTCAGGGAGATAATCGCCAGCGGCAGTTTTTTCTTAATCGCATCTTTGTTCAGGTACTGAAACGCCCATTCCAGCAGGTAAAACAGGATAAATGTCATTACCCCTGAGAACGATCCAGAGAGAACAATTCCTGCAAGAATCATAGCATCGGTCTTAGGCGTTTTGATACCAAACTGTTTGATGCTGAGCCAAATTGAGATTAACGCCAGAGCGAAAAACGCCGGTTCAAAATAGAGGGCCGTGGTACGCTTCCCGCCGAACTTGATGAAGTTCAATACATAGCTGTTGCTGTAAATGAGATATTTCGAAATTATCTCCATCAGGCTGCTGCCGCCGGTAAGAATAATTTGCGCCATCTCCATTGCAGCAAGCATAACAATTAACGCAACGGCAATATAAAAGAACCTGAGGATTTTCCGATAATTGTGCGGAGAAATCGTTTTGAAGCGAATACTCCAGACCATTCCGATAATAATAACGATATAAACAAACAGCATGGTCGAGGTGACGTATTTACTGGCATCCAGCGACTGGCCAAAGATGTAATTAAACAGCGTCAGGCCCGTGCCCAACCCTAAGGCAATCATCAGCTTCTTAAGGTTGATTTTATCGACATATAGCAAAAGCAGAACGGGCAAGAAGGTGACGATGGTTATCGGGAAGCTTTCGCCGAGCTGGGCAATTTTGACGTTGACCAGCAGGTAGATCAGCGGCAGCAGCAGATAACTACAGATTCTGATAGAACGAGACATATTCCTCCAGCATCTGTTGTCCACTGTAGGCCTTGCGGCTGCGGTTGCGGAACGATTCCAGGTCAGTGCCAAAAACGGCCTGAGCGATCTGCGCCTTCGGCAGCTGAACCAGCGGCAGAACCTCCTGCTCCGCAAAAGTTTTGCCGCCGGATTTTTCCAGCACTTCACGTGCCGCATCGCTGTGGGTGGCAATCACCGGCACGCCGATGGAGAGCGCTTCACAAAGGATCAGCGGATAGTTATCCACGCGTGAACTGAATACCAGCGCATCCATTTCATTAAGCGCGCTCATCAGCTTGCGCTTATCGGTTTCAAACCCGTGGTTCACCACGTTAGCCCCTTCGAACGGGGAAAATTTGCCGAAGGTATGAAGCTCAATTTTGTCACCCAGCGCCATCATGTCGCGCACCAGCTGCTGGTTTGTTTTCCCGTCGTAGCGCAGGTCATGCGCAACGATAGCGATTTTCGGTTTGCCCGCGGTTTCTGCCACCGGCGTCAGCTCGGCGAGAATGGCTTCCGTCGCCACGTCGATGCCGTTGTTAATAATCTGACAGCGCCCTGCCCCGTACAGGCTGTTGAAGGCATCGGCCACGTGCTGGCTCGGGGAGATAAACGTACAGCCGAGCGACAGCATGTCGCGGAAAAGCTGGCGCTTTCCGGCGACCAGCTGATGCGCGCGATCCACCTTCACCGGCGGATAGTTGCTTAATGTGGGGCACTTCTGGCAGTTATCTTTCCAGCCTTCGCAGCCGTCGGTAAACGCACAGCGCCCGGTTACGCTCCAGTGATCGTGCAGCGTCCAGACAAAGCGGGTGTCGGGCTTGTGGGCCTGCACCTTCTGGCAAAACGCCACCACCTCTTCCAGATTCAGCCAGTAGCTGTGCAGCACGTGAAAATGCAGCACAACCGGGCCGGTGGTACGGGTTACCGTGCGGTACAGCGTGTTCAGGTTGCCAAACAGATCGCGGTTAAACAGACGGAACAGCGCAATGTTAGCAATCGAGGTCAGGCGCGGCGTGTGCTTATGCACCTGCGGGAAATTATCGTGGCTAACGCTTTTCTTGCCGCCTTTGCCATAGCCGTAAATAAAACGAGACTGGAGTCCTTTTTGCAGCGCGCGCTGGTGCAGATCCAGCGCCACGCCTGCCGCGCCGCCTTCTGCGAGGCGTACGTTAAATTGCAGAATGTTCATTTAATCACCTTCACGCGGGCTTTTTCTCCCACCACCAGCGCGTTATCCGGAATGCTGTCCAGCACCACGCTGCCAGCACCAATCGTGACGTTATTACCAATCGTAATGTCACCGATGATCACCACGTTCGCGCCCAGCTCGACGTTATTGCCGATAACCGGGCAGGCCAGGCTGTCCGGCCCGCGGTTGCCAATGGTCACCCCATGGCGGATGGTGAAATCATCCCCGGCAACCACGAACTTGTTGATCACCACCGCATAGCCGTGATGGATGGTAAAGCGGCGGCCAATGGTGGCAGCGGCCTGAATTTCATAGCCAAAAAAGCATTCGGTAATGATGCGGTACAGCACCAGCACGGGTGCCGCCCAGATATTGTTCAGCACATTTTTCTTGCGCCACACCGAGCAAAAGTGCGCGATGCGGTACGCCAGAACCATGCAGCACGGACGCAGGCTCCAGCTGTTAGCGCGGCAATCTTCCAGAAACATTATTTCCCCCGAAGTCCATCAGCCAGACGCTTGCCGTTACGCACGGACAGCAGCGTCAGCAGCGTGCGCCAGTTCATGCGCTTATTGCGGATCTGATAGAGGGTAAAGAGCTGATATTTACGGCTGGCACGGTCAAACTTGTCCTTGTGCTTGCGGTAAAAATGGAAGTAGCCGGAGAACTTCTTCGGCGAGGAGGTGATTTGCATCTCCCCGTGATTGATGTGCAGGATCTGCGTAGCCTCTTCTACTTTCCACGGCTCGCCGTATTCCACCACCATGCGCAGGAAAATATCGTAATCCTGCGCGGCCTTGAGTTCGGTATCAAACAGGCACTCTTTGAAACGCCAGGCCCAGGTGAATACCTGGTTACCAATGATGTTGCGCTTGTAGAACAGGCGGCGTGAGTACGGTGATTTCGGGTACAGCGGCAGGCTGGCGGGCTGCGAGTAGACCTCGCCCTGGCAGACATAGTCGTTGGCGTACAGGAAAGCGTGCGTAACCAGCTGTTCTTTATGCGACAGGAAAATAGACAGGCGGTTAGGCGTCCATTCGTCGTCGTCGTCAATTCCGGTGAGATACTGCCCTTTGGCCTGCATAATCGCCTGATTACGCACCGCACAGGCGCCGGAGTTGATGGCGTTGTGGGTATAGACCACCCGCGGGTCGTTGAGGTCAGTCACAAACTTTTGCAGCTGTTCATACGAGGAAGAGCAGTCATCAACGATGATCAGCTCCCAGTTATCGTAATCCTGACGTAACACCGACTTGATTGCGCGGATCGCCAGCTGCTGACGATTCCATGTCGGCATATAGATTGAAACTAAAGGGCGTTGTGTGGTCATGATCTTCCCCTGATCCCTCACCCCGCCCCTCTCCCCTCGGGAGAGGGTTAGGGTGAGGGGGATTGTTATTTGCTGTCAGACTTATATTCGTACTCGTAATACCCGTAATCCTGGTACCCGGTCGCGCGGCGGAAGATGGAGTTCAGGATCACCCCTTTCACCTCAATCCCGTTCTGCTCGAAGCGACTCAGGCTGGTTTCCACCTCTTTCAGGGTGTTAACCGCGTAACGCGCTACCATCAGCGTGGTGCCCGCATGGCGGCCAACGACGGCTGCGTCGGTCACGGCCAGAATCGGCGGCGTATCGATCAGCACCAGGTCGTAGTTTTTGCTCGCCCACTCCACCAGTTCGGTGAAGCGCTCGCTCATCAGCAGTTCGGACGGGTTAGGCGGCACCTGACCGCGTGGGATCAGATCGAATTTCGACACCGTTGTAGGTTTCGCGCTCTGGCTGATGTCACCTTTACCGAGCAGGATTTCCGACAGACCGTTAACGTTGTTGGTGCCCAGCAGTTCGTGGGTGTAGCCCTTACGCATATCGCAGTCGATCAGCAGCACGCGCTTGTTGGTCTGGCTGACAACGGCCGCCAGGTTGGCGCAGACGAAGGTTTTACCGATTGAGGGGCTAACGCCGGTTAACATCAGGACGTTGTTTTTGGCCTGCATCATCGCGAAGTGCAGGCTGGTGCGCAGGCTGCGAATCGCTTCGATAGCGAGGTCGGTTGGGTTACCCACCGCCAGAAGCTGGCTCTGTTTGTAACGCTTAACGCCCTTGATGGTTTTCACGCTGTCACGGGATTTTTGCCACTCAGACAGCGGAATGCTGGCATAGACGTTGATACCGCTCTCTTCCAGCACCTGCGGGCTTTCGATTCCGCGGTTGAACAGCGAACGCAGCAGTACACCGACGATGGAGAGCATCAGGCCGAGAATAATGCTGCCGAGAATAATCAGCGCTTTCTTCGGCTTCAGCACCCCTGGCTGGGTAATCGCCGGGTCGACGATACGCACGTCACCGACGGTACTGGCTTCGGTGATTTTCAGCTCCTGCTGCTTGTTCAGCAGCTGCATGTAAACCTGCTGTCCGGACTCCACGTCGCGGGTCAGACGCACGATCTCCTGCTGCGTTTTCGGCATCGCGGTCACGCGGTCATTGAGCTTCGCCTTCTCCTCTTCCAGCGTACGGCGTTTCTCCAGCAGCGTGCGGTAGGCCGGGTGGCGTTTGGTATAAAGCTTGGAAATTTCCGCCTCTTTGAAGGTCAGCTCGTTGAGCTGCGCATCAATGTTGACCATCGAATCAAGGACCGATTTTGCCTCCAGCGGCAGGTCAACGGAGTCTTTATCCTGACGATAAGCGTTCAGCTTGTTCTCGGCTTCATCGAGATGGGCGCGCACTTCCGGAAGCTGTTTTGACAGGAACGCCAGGCTTTTCGCCGCTTCCGCCGACTTACGCTCGACGTTCTGCTCAAGGTAGTTGCGGGTAATGCTGTTCAGGATGTCGCGGATTTGATCCTTATCTTCACCGGTAAAGGTCATGCTCAGCACGCCGGTGTCCTTACCGTTTTCGGTGACGGTCAGGTTGTTTTGCAGATTGTTGATCATCCCCAGCGTGGAGAATTTGGTGACGGTGAATTCACCGCCCTCCTGGGCGTTAATCGCGCTGACCATCATGCTGACGCCGTCTTTGGTCAGCATCTGCCCCACTTCACCGCGGGCGCTAAAACCTGCGTCGCTGGTTAGCTGATACTGTTTCGGGCCAAGAACCGTCAGGGTAAACGTCTGATCGGCAGCCCCTTTCGGCAGCACAAAGTCAGTGACTTTCACCGTGTCATTGCTTCGCCCCATCAGACGGTCCCAGCCGGCACCAAAGACTGGGAAGGTATTTTTGGTGACGGAGATATCGAGCCCGAGATCGTGAACCGTTTTACCCAGCACCAGACGTGACTGGATGAGCTGAATTTCAGCGTCGGATGCCAGCGGCTTGTTCGCCAGCGCGGAGCCGATATCCTGCACCAGCGAGTTGCCGGTATTCTGCTCGATCTGCACCAGCGCGTCGGCGCTGTAGATAGGGGTGGCGAACAGCGTATAAACGACGGCCGCCGCGGCGAATACGGCGGTAATGCCAAGCACCCACCACTTTGCCTCTACAACAGTGCCGACCAGGCGCCCAATATCAATTTCATCACTGCCCGAAGTCGGGGCGGCAGAAGGTCTTGTTTTTTCTGTCATTGTTATCCCTGCTGAACTTTCAGTGCCTGCGCCCACTGTTGGGCAGACTGGTCAAGTAAGGTGTAAACCGCCTCAAAGGCCTCATGGCTTTTGCGATACGGATCGGGGATTTCACGTTCATTGTCCCAGTGACCAAACAGCATCACCTTGCCGCGCATCTCCGGAGCGATATCGCACAGCGCATGAATATGGCGTTTTTCCATCGTCAGGATCAGGTCATACTCCCGGCACATGCGGCCAGTGACCTGGCGGGCCACGTGACCGTCAAGAGAGAGGTGATGATCCCGCGCTACGCTCGTTGCGCGCTCATCGGCACCTTTACCGACCAGTGCACCCAGCCCTGCCGAATCAACGGTTAGTTCGGGCTGGTAGTGTTTCAACAACCGTTCAGCCGTAGGGGAACGGCAAATGTTCCCCACGCATACCACCAGAATTTTGTTAAACATCGCGGATTACCAGGTATGAATGTCGCGCGCCGTATCCGTCATGTAGCGAACGCCACTGATGGTTGGCAGCAACTGGTTGATCAGACGGTTCCAGCGGGCAACCGGCGCGGTGGTGACATACACCACATCGTATGGCTGGAGACGGAACTCCGTCGCCATCACCAGAGAGGTCGCATCGGACATATCCAGCTGGTAGATGTTGGCGATCTTGCCTTTCGCGCTGCCCTCACCTTTCAGCGGACGGATCACGAAGATACCGGTCGCGTTAGAGGTCGTCAGATCGATACCCTCAGCATTGCCCAGCGCTTCGGTCAGCGTCATACCGCTGAAGTCCATCTTGAGGGTGCTCTGTTTCTTCACTTCACCCATCACGAAGACTTTCAGATCGTCATTGCGCGGCACGTAGAGAATGTCGCCCGGATAAAGCAGGCGGTTCTGGGTCAGATCGCCGTTTTGCATCAGCGCCTGTAGCGAAATGCGCTGCTCCTTCCCGTTGTGGGTGAGCACGACGTTGCGCCAGTCGGCGCCGTCGGTTAACCCGCCCGCGGCGTTGATGGCATCCAGTACGGTCAGAGGAACGTTGGTGATGGCCTGCTGGCCGGATTTGTTCACCTGGCCCGAGATATAGGCTTTTTGCGAGCGGAATGCGGCGATATTAACGTCCACCTGCGGATCGGCGATGTACTGCGCTAAGCGGCCGGTAATATCACTACGGATCTCGGCAAGCGTTTTCCCCGCAACATGGACTTTACCAATGTAGGGATAGAACATGGTGCCATCTGACTGCACCCAGTTACCGGTGTCGCTTGAGCTGCGGTACTGGCCCGCAGGCGTGGTCAGTTCAGGGTGGTCCCAGACGGTCACGTTGATCACGTCACCCGGCCCCACGCGATACTGGTAGGACGCAATTTCCTGGTCCAGCGACATATTCGGCTGGGCAACATTCGGACGTGGACGTAATTGTTCGACCAGACGAGGCGTAAGTGGATAAACATTCACCATTTTGTCGAGATCAAAATCGGCATCCTGTTGCTTGATCACATCCTTACCCATTGTTGACATATTGCTGCCGGGAAAGACCGTGCAACCACTCATCAAGGTCACAGACACCAATAATGGCATCAATTTCATTTTGGATTTCATCATTGATTATTTATCACTTTGGCAGAGTAATTATCCTGTGCAATTTAAATAAGCTCGAGTCGTATTGGGTTTCAGCATGCAGTTAATCAAATAGAAATATAACTGGCATCAGTCCTAAAAAAAGCTTATTCATCCATTGGCTCTTGACAGAATAATCGAGGCTGATTCACACGCTTTCAGGCACGCTACCGCCCTTGGCTTTCAGTTACCAATCCACTGACTAAACAATGTGTTATGGATAGACACCCTCTTGAGCAAGGTCTTCTGGAAATATATCAGTCGCTTGAGAAACCCGACGAATAATGAATAACCATCCCTGAAGACCGAACATTAATAGCAACACCGAGATTTAACATTTGATGCTGGGAGAATTGTTGCAGCTAACCTAATAGCAGGCAAGGAGACAACTGTCCTAATATCGGTTTTTAAGATTAATATTAAGAGCAAATTTTTGACCTTTTAGGATTTTCTTTATATTGACAAAATGAAAGTAAAAATCATCGCCTGCGATATATCCTAAAATGTTTTCCCTGTAATTAAATATACGTATTTCGCTTATTTACAGATTATTGAGAATGCTCTCTTTTTTACCCGTCGTATTAAGAGAAATCTCAGCCCGGCATTGCAATTTCCCCCAGCTTTATCCATGATCGAAGTGTGACATTTGTCATATTACAGAAGGTATTGCTATTACTATGGAATGGATTGCCGATCCCTCAATCTGGGCCGGGCTGGTTACGCTGGTCGTCATCGAGCTGGTGCTCGGGATTGATAATCTGGTCTTTATCGCCATCCTCGCTGAAAAACTGCCTCCTTCCCAGCGCGACCGCGCGCGCGTAACGGGTCTGCTGCTGGCTATGGTGATGCGGCTACTGCTGCTGGCCTCTATCTCCTGGCTGGTGACGCTCACTCAGCCTCTGTTCTCCATTCACGGTCTGAGCTTTAGCGCCCGCGATCTGATCATGCTCTTCGGCGGGTTGTTCCTGCTGTTTAAAGCCACCGTGGAGCTCAACGAGAGGCTGGAGGGCAAAGACAGCGAGAACCCGACCCAGCGCCGCGGGGCGAAATTCTGGCCGGTGGTGGCGCAAATCGTGGTGCTGGATGCGGTCTTCTCCCTTGACTCGGTGATCACCGCCGTCGGGATGGTGGACCACCTTGCGGTGATGATGGCCGCAGTCATTATTGCCATCACGCTGATGGTAATGGCCAGCAAGGCGCTGACCCGCTTCGTGAACAGTCACCCGACCATCGTGATCCTCTGTCTGAGCTTCCTGCTGATGATTGGCTTTAGCCTGGTGGCCGACGGCTTTGGCTTCCATATTCCGAAAGGCTACCTGTATGCCGCCATCGGATTCTCCGTCATGATTGAAGCGCTTAACCAGCTGGCGATATTTAACCGCCGCCGCTTCCTTTCCGCGAATCAGACCCTGCGTCAGCGCACGGCCGACACGGTTATGCGCCTGTTAAGCGGTAAGAAAGAGGATGCCGAGCTTGACGCCGAATCCTCCGCCATGCTGGCCGATCACAGCGACGGGCAGATCTTTAACCCGCAGGAACGGCTGATGATTGAGCGGGTGCTCAATCTCAATCAGCGGACGGTTAGCAGCATCATGACATCGCGACATGACATTGAACATATCGACCTGACGGCCCCGGAAGCGCACGTTCGCGCACTGCTGGATAAAAACCAGCACACCCGCGTGGTGGTGACCGGCGGTGAAGAAGAAGATGAGCTGCTGGGCGTGGTGCACGTTATTGACCTGCTCCAGCAGCAGCTTCACGGTGAGCCGCTCAATCTCCGCGTCCTGGTCCGCCAGCCGCTGGTATTCCCGGAAGGGCTACCGCTACTTTCCGCCCTGGAGCAATTCCGTAACGCGCGCACGCACTTTGCCTTTGTAGTAGATGAGTTTGGTTCAGTGGAAGGGCTGGTCACGCTCAGCGACGTGATGGAAACGATCGCCGGTAATCTGCCTAACGAGGTGGATGAGATTGACGCGCGCCACGACATTCAGAAAAACGCAGACGGCTCCTGGACGGCTAACGGCCACATGCCGCTGGAAGACCTGGTGCAATACGTGCCGCTGCCGCTGGATGAAAAACGAGAATATCACACCATTGCCGGCCTGCTGATGGAGTACTTGCAGCGTATCCCGCAGCCGGGAGAAGAGGTTCAGGTGGGAGACTATCTGCTCAAAACGCTGCAGATTGAAAACCATCGCGTGCAGAAGGTTCAGCTCATTCCGCTGCGGGATGAAGAAGAACTGGATTTTGAGGTTTAGGTAAAAAAAAACGGCAACCCGGTTGCCGTTTTAGTATTTGCTCCCTCTCCCGTGGGAGAGGGTCGGGGTGAGGGCATCAGGCCGCACTGGCCTCCGGGTAAGGCGAGGCACAACGGACATCACAGCTTATCCAGCAGCTTTTTCACATCCTTGCCGTCCTGTGAATCTTTATTACGATCCGCCCAGCCGCTAAGCCGACGTTTCGCTTCATCCTGCAGATGCTTGCGCAGGATCTGATCCACCTGCAGGCTGTAATTCAGTGCCTGCCATTTGCCGTATACGGTCAGCGGGACCGGCGTCTCTTTCAGGAAGTCGATGAGCTTGCTTTCACCCTGCCAGCCGGAAAGTACCCGAACGTTAAAGCGCGTATCCGCCGTCTCTTTCACCAGATCCAGCTTGCCTTCACCGGTCACAGATAAGAGTGAAGAGTCGCCCTGCATTCCGTCGAGAGTAAGCTGGCCGTTGTCCAGCGTCAGGTCCGCGGTGAAGCTCTCGAGGCGGGTGGCGCTGTCGTAGTTATCCTGGGCTTTTACATCGCTGCTGCGCTCAACCGCCTGCTGCACCAGCTGCTGGAAGTTAAGCCCTTCCATACGGGAATTTTTCAGATCGAGATGCGCCTGCCCCTGCCACTCGCGGCGGAAAGCATCGGCATCAATTTGCGAACCTGAGAAGTCACCCGCGAGCGTCAACTGCCCCGTCAGGGATATCGGGTAGTTAAACGCCTTCAGGATGGTGCCTATCTCAACATTGTCGAGACGCGGCTGGAATTCGGCGCTGGCAACGTCTTTACGGACATCCAGCGTACCGGGCAGCGAGAGGTTTCCTGCGCCCATCTTACCGCTCAGTTCGGAGATCACCAGCAAACCGTTATGGTTAAACATCTGGCTGCTCACGTCGGTAAATTCCATGCCTCGCCAGCGCAGGCTATTGGCTTTCAGCAGAATATCCGCCGTGAATCCACGCAGGGCGTTATAGTCAGGCTGATCGAGATTAGACGAGATGACCGGACGTGATACCGGTGCCTGGCTTTGCCCCGTCTGCGTGGCATCGCTGTCCGTGGCGCTGGCTGGCAGAGGCGGCAACAGGTTTTCAAGGTTGAGCCTGTCAAACTGCAGATTCAGCACCCACTTCGGCTTCTCTTCGAGCGTGACGCTCGCCTGCCCCTTCAGGCTACTGTCATTAGCCTGCAGGTTGAGATTATCCAGCTCCAGCTGTTTTTGTTCTTCGCGCCATACGGCCTGCAGCGTTCCCTGCCCGGCGATCCCCAGGGCGGGAAGATCTGCCCCCGTCAGCTGCCAGTTAAGCTGCTGGATATCAGCCGTGAGCTGATGCGGGTAGTCTGACGCATTCACATTCGCATTCAGCGACAGGGTCAAATCACGCTGATCGCGATTCACGCGTCCGCTAAACTCTACCGTCGCAAGGTGGTGAGCATCCTGTTCCATCTGTAGGTTAATGTCGCGAACGGTCACCTGCTCCTGGTGTTCATGCTGGAAAACTAACACGCTATCGGCAACTTTCAGCTTGCCGATATCAAAAGACCAGCCAGTATCGGACGGCTCATCAGGAAGGGTATTCTCGCGCGGCGCGACCGGCGCATTTGCATCACGCACGGCTTCGGTTTGTGGGGTGAGCTGAATCACCGCGCCTTTCAGCATCACCTGCTTAACCTGCAGCTGATGGGAAATGAGCGGGATCAGCGCCACATCAAGGCGCATGTTGTCTGCGGACACCAGCGGCTGGGACGCTCCCGGCGCGGTGAGCGACATGCGGCCAGAGAGAATGCTGAGCTGCGGCCAGACGTGCCAGCGCAGCGGCCCGTCAAGATTCAGTTGATAACCACTGCGTGCCTCGACCTGCCGCACCATGTAAGTGCGGAAATCGTTGGGGTTAACCAGCAGAACCAACGCCGAAAGGCCAGCCACCAGCACCACCAGCAAAATCATCAGCGTTGTCAGAACTCTTCTCATGGCATCCTCAATGGGCTAACGATCAGTCTTTATCAATGCGGCTGGCAACCGCGCCCTGCTGGTCGCGATATTTTGCGTCCTGCCGACGGTTATAAGGACGATCTGCCGGGCCTGACAGCGGTTCAAAACTTAACGCGCCGATCATCATTCCCGGACGCAGCGCCAGCGGTAATTTACCGGCATTGAAGAATTCCAGAACGATACGCCCCGACCAGCCGGGATCGATACGGTGCGCGGTCACGTGAACCATCAGCCCCAGTCTCGCCAGCGAAGAACGGCCATCAAGCCAGCCGACCAGGTCCGCAGGCAGGGTTACAGATTCAAACGTCACCGCCAGGGCCAGTTCACCCGGATGCAGATAAAAAGCTTCGCCCTCGTCGATAACGATTTCGTCACTCATCACACGATCGAGCGCAGCGCTGACTTCGTCCTTCGGCCCGCTGAGGTCAATGAACGGTGCGGTATGGCCGCTAAAGGTGCGGAATTTATTCCCCAACCGTACATCAACGGTCACACCATTGATACGCTCAATGGGTGGACGTGGGGTAATAGACAAACGGCCTTCATCCAGCCAGGCTTCTATATCGCGATCACAAAGACGCATGGCACTTTCTCCTTTCATGCATCGTACCCTGAGGCGGTAAGCGCTCAGGGTAAAACCAGGTTATCTCTGAACGGTACACAATTCACGCGGCTTATTCAAAAAACTGGCTGATTTTCGCTTTTAAGATATCTATAGCAATGCGGTTTTTACCCCCGCGCGGCACAATGATATCGGCGTATTGTTTGGATGGCTCAATAAACTGCAGGAACATCGGGCGAACCGTTTTCTGGTATTGCGCCATGACGGAGTCCATCGAACGGCCGCGCTCATTCACGTCACGCTTGATGCGGCGCATCAGGCAGATATCCAGCGGAGTATCAACGAAAATCGAGAAGTTCATGGATTCACGCAGGCGGGCGTCGGTCAGAAGCAGGATGCCTTCGAGGATAATGACCTTTTTCGGCTCGATGCGGATGGTTTCCTGGGTGCGGGTGTGTTCTACGTAACTGTAAACGGGCAGTTCAATCGCCTGGCCGCTTTTGAGCGCTTCTAAATGCTGGAACAGCAAGCTGTGATCCATTGCATTTGGGTGGTCATAGTTCGTTTTAACGCGCTCTTCCATCGACAGATGGGATTGATCTTTGTAATAGCTGTCTTCGGGAATGACGCCGATATGCTCATCACCTACTTGTTCACGCAGTTCGCGATAAAGCGTACTGGCAATTAGACTTTTACCTGAAGCCGATGCGCCGGCGATGCCTATAATGACGCACTGATGAGACTTATCAGTCATAAATTTAGCGACCTGATTAACCTGGATGTTAAGGAAGGACGACGCCGGAGCGTCAAACGCGGCAATTATAGGGATTTCGCGGGCGTGATACCAGTCGAATGCACAGGTTCTGCGAGACTGGGCTAAAAGTGACGTCTTATTCCCTGAGTGAAATTTAAATGAGCGTTTTTTCAGCGTTTAACCGTTTTTTTTCACGGAGCTTCTATTTAATAAGTCTGTGGTGTCAAATTCTGAGCGGTCACCATATGAATTGTAAATTGTTTGTACTAGCATAAACCAAATTATCAAATTCACGCGTTCGGACATCTTCCCTGACGGCATGGCGTCTCTGGATAAAGCGGTAATGAATAAACAATACCAGCGGGTTTTGGTTACCACCCCACATCCTTTAATACGACTTGTCTGTCTGGGCCTGGTCACCTTTATCTTTACCTTATTTTCGCTGGAGCTCACCCGGTTCGGCACCCTGCTGGCCCCGCTCTGGTTCCCCACCGCCATTATGATGGTGGCGTTTTACCGCCATGCAGGAAAAATGTGGCCGGGAATCGCCCTGGCCTGTTCGTTCGGCAATATTCTGGCCACATGGATGCTGTTTTCGTGGGGATCGATAAACCTCACCTACACCTCAATTAACGTGGTTGAAGCCTTTACCGGTGCGTTATTGCTGCGCAAATTGCTGCCGTGGTACAACCCGCTGCAGAATCTGAATGACTGGATCCGGGTGGCCATCGGCAGCGCCGTGATACCGCCCCTGGTGGGCGGCGTCCTGGTATCTCTGCTGGCGCCCGGCCCTGAACCAGCGCGTAATTTCTTCGTCTGGGTGTTGTCTGAAGCCATTGGCGCGCTGGCGGTGGTACCACTGGGACTGTTGTTTAAACCGCATTATCTGCTGCGCCACCGTGACCCACGATTGCTGCTGGAAACCCTGACCACCCTGGCCGTGACGCTGGCCCTCAGTTGGGCAGCCATTACCTGGCTGCCGTGGCCTTTCACCTGCGTTATCGTTTTGCTTATGTGGAGCGCGGTGCGCTTGCCGCGAATGGAAGCGTTCATGGTGTTTCTTGTCACCGTGATGGTTGTGTCGCTGATGATTGCCCGGAACCCTGTGGCGCTGACAACCCAGCACGTCGGGCCGATGTTGAACGCCCCCTGGCTGCCGTTTCTGATGCTGCTCCTGCCTGCCAACGTGATGACCATGGTGATGTACGCCTTCCGCGCCGAGCGCAAGCACATTACCGAAAGCGAGGAGCGTTTCCGCAATGCGATGGAGTATTCCGCCATCGGTATGGCGCTGGTCAGCATCGAAGGTAAATGGCTTCAGGCTAACAAGGCGCTGTGCAATTTCCTCGGTTACAGCCAGACGGAGCTCCAGTCGCTGACCTTCCAGCAGCTCACCTGGCCGGAAGATCTGAATACCGACCTGGAGCAGCTCGAACAGCTGGTCAACGGCGACATCAACACTTACACCCTCGAGAAGCGCTATTACACCCGCGACGGGGAAGTGGTCTGGGCGCTGCTTGCCGTCTCCGTCGTGCGCCATGCCGACGGCTCGCCGCTCTACTTTATCGCCCAGATTGAAGACATTAACGACCTGAAGCAGACCGAGTGGGTCAATAAGCGCCTGATGGAGCGCATTACGCTTGCTAACGAAGCGGGCGGCATCGGCATCTGGGAGTGGGATCTCGAGCCAGACATCATCAGCTGGGACAAGCGGATGTTTGAGCTGTATGAAATCCCGCCGCATATCAAGCCTACCTGGCAGCTCTGGCACGATACGATGCTGCCGGAAGATCGTGCCCACGCTGAGAAGGTGCTGCGGGACTCGCTGATATCCCGTCTGCCGTTTAAGCTGGAATTCCGCATCCGCGTGAAGGAAGGCGTGCGCCATATTCGCTCCCTGGCGAACCGGGTGCTCAATAAGCAGGGCGAAGTCGAACGGCTGCTCGGTATCAACATGGACATGACCGAGGTTAAGCAGCTTAACGAGGCGCTTTTCCAGGAAAAAGAGCGGCTACACATCACGCTCGACTCTATCGGTGAAGCGGTGCTGTGCACCGATATCAACATGAACGTCACCTTTATGAACCCGGTCGCGGAGAAAATGAGCGGCTGGCTGCAGACCGAAGCTATCGGCCAGCCGATCCTGAAGGTGTTGCATATCACCTTTGGTGAAAAAGGGCCGCTGATGGAGAATATTCACAGCGGCGATATGTCCCGTTCTGATATCGATCAGGACGTGGTGCTGAACTGCCGTACCGGTGGTAATTTTGATATTCATTACAGCATTACGCCGCTCAGCACGCTGGATGGACAGAATATTGGCTCGGTTATCGTGATTCAGGACGTGACAGAGTCGCGCAAAATGCTGCGCCAGCTGAGCTACAGCGCCTCCCACGATGCCCTGACCCATCTGGCAAACCGGGTCAGCTTCGAAAATCATCTCAAACGACTCCTGCAGACCGTTCGCGAAACGCGACAGCGCCATGCCCTTGTCTTTATCGATCTCGATCGCTTTAAAGCCGTCAACGATACGGCGGGCCATGCGGCGGGCGATGCCCTGCTGCGGGAACTCTCTTCTCTGATGCTGACCATGCTCCGCTCCAGCGACGTGCTGGCGCGTCTGGGCGGGGATGAGTTTGGGTTACTGTTACCGGAATGCAATATTGAAAGCGCGCGCTATATTGCCGGTCGCCTGATTCATGCCATCAACGACTATCACTTTATGTGGGAAGGCCGCCTGCACCGGATCGGCGCCAGCGCAGGTATCACGCTGATTGATGAAAATAACCATCAGGCGTCAGAGGTAATGTCGCAGGCGGATATTGCCTGTTACGCCTCAAAAAACAACGGGCGCGGTACTGTGACGGTTTACGAACCCCAGCAGGAGCGGGATCACAACACGCGCAGCATGATGTCGCTTGATGAACAGTGGCACATGATTAAAGACAATCATCTGATGATGATCGCCCGCAGCGTCGCCTCCCCGCGCATCCCGGAAAGCAGTAATTTCTGGCTGCTTTCGTTACGCCTGTGGACCAGCCAGGGTGAAGTACAGGAGGAGCATGCCTTCCGTTCGGGCCTGGCGGAGCCTGAGCTTTTGCACGCCCTCGACAGACGTATCTTTAGTGAATTTTTCCGTGCCTCCGCCGCGCAGGTGGCCAGTAAAGGCATGGGCGTGGCACTGCCGCTTTCTGAGGCCGGTTTAGCCAGCGTAACGCTGGTCGATGAACTTCTCGAGCTGCTGGATAAAAGCCCCATGCCGGGCCGTCTCCTGCATCTGGTTATCTCTGCCGACGTGGTGTGCAGCCCGGATAAAAACCTGCAACGGGGTCTGCAAAAGCTTCGCCAGGCGGGCTGCCGTGTGATCTTCAGTCAGATAGGACGCGACATGAACGTCTTCACGCACCTGAGCCCGAACATGGCCGACTATCTGATGCTGGACGCAGAGGTGGTCAGCAACGTCTATGGCAATCTGATGGATGAGATGATGGTGACCATTGTTCAGGGCCACGCCCAGCGTCTGGGAATGAAGACCATAGCAGGGCCGTGTAATCAGCCCATCATGATGGATACGCTCTCGGGCATCGGCATTGATTTTATCTATGGCGACACTATCGCCGAGCCGCAGCCATTAGATCTTCTGCTAAACACCAGCTATTTCGCCATCAACTGACGGTGCCCAGCCGTTGGTATACCAGATGTGCAGCAGCGCGTAGGAGCGCCACGGTTTCCAGCGTTCGGCATAACGACGAATTTGCGCGGGCGTCATTCCTGCGAAGCGTTGCTTAATCAGGTAATCATCCGGCAGAAACACATCTTTCGCCTGCCAGCCGCGCAGGGCCAGATAATTTGCCGTCCAGCGCCCTATCCCCGGCCGCTGCTGTAGCGCCTTCATCCCCTCTTCTATATTCACGGGCGGGAAAAGCGGAAACGTCCCGTCGATAACCGACTGCGCCAGGTGAATTAACGACTCCGCCCGCTTTACCGGCATGCCCAACGCTTTCAGCGCCAGCGGGTCCGCTGCGGCCAGCGCCTGCGGCGTGGGGAAGCAGAGATAGCGCGGGCAATCCGCCACCGGTTCGCCACATAACGCCACCACGCGCGAAGCCAGCTTCGCCGCCATTGCTACGCTCACGAGCTGCCCGAGGATCGCCCGGACGCCCTGCTCGTACGCATCCATCGATCCCGGCAAACGTAAGCCCGGCCTTGCAGCCCCGAGATCGCCCAGCGTATCCGCTATGTGCTGCGGGTTGCAGGAGAGATCGAACAGGCGTTCTATGCGCTCGAGGCATGCCTGCGCAACCGGAATCAACCCCGGACTGAGCGTCACGGTCAGCGTATGGGCTGCGATATCCGGCGTCACGCGAAATATTCCCTGATGCCCTTCGCAGGCAAAACTGCGCTCGTAGTAGTCGTTTGTGACGGTTTCAATGCTCGTCACCGCACGCGCGCCAAGAAAGCCAAACATCCACTGCCAGTCGTAAGGGGGAAGTCAGTTCAGGGTGTACATCGTCTCTCCTTTTGGGTTCTTCACAGCATAAACGGAAAGGTCCTGTTTCGCCTTGCTTTCATATTCCTGTTGTCGCCATGCGGACATTTCGTTAAAGTCTCGCCCCTTCTCACCGGCATGGGGATTCATCGTGTTTATTGGATTTGACTACGGTACGGCAAACTGCTCGGTTGCGATTATGCAAAACGGGCAGCCACGGCTCCTGAAAATGGAAAAAGAGAGCACGCTGCTGCCGTCTATGCTCTGCGCACCGACGCGTGAAGCGGTGAGCGAATGGCTGTTCCGCCACCATCAGGTTCCGGCCACGGCGGCGGAGACCCAGGCGCTGCTGCGCCGGGCGGTCAGCTTTAACCGTGAGGAAGATATCGACGTTACGCCGTCCAGCGTGCAGTTCGGCCTCTCTTCGCTCGGGCACTACATTGAAGATCACGAAGAAGTCTATTTCGTTAAGTCGCCAAAATCCTTCCTCGGCGCCAGCGGCCTGAAGCCGCAGCAGGTCGCGTTGTTCGAAGACCTGGTGTGCGCGATGATGCTGCATATTCGCAATCAGGCGCAGACGCAGGTCACCGATGCGATTACCCAGGCGGTGATTGGCCGCCCGATCAACTTCCAGGGGCTGGGCGGCGACGAGGCCAACCAGCAGGCGCAGGGGATCCTTGAACGCGCGGCGCACCGCGCAGGCTTCCGCGATGTGGTATTCCAGTATGAACCGGTTGCCGCGGGGCTGGACTTTGAAGCCACGCTGACGGAAGAGAAGCGCGTATTGGTCGTGGATATCGGCGGGGGCACGACGGACTGCTCGCTGCTGCTGATGGGCCCCGAATGGCATAACCGTCGCGATCGTGAAAACAGCCTGCTCGGGCACAGCGGCTGCCGCGTAGGCGGTAACGATCTCGATATCGCGCTGGCATTCAAAAGCCTGATGCCGCTGCTCGGCATGGGCGGTCAGACGGAAAAAGGCATCGCCCTGCCGATCCTGCCGTGGTGGAATGCGATTGCTATCAACGATGTACCTGCGCAAAGTGATTTTTACAGCACCGCGAACGGCCGCTTCCTTAACGATCTGGTTCGCGACGCGCAGGACGCCGAAAAAGTCGCCCTCCTCTATAAAGTGTGGCGCCAGCGTCTGAGCTACCGCGTGGTACGTACCGCGGAAGAGAGTAAAATCGCCCTTTCCGACCGCGCCGAGCATGCGGTCTCCCTGCCGTTCATCAGCGACGAACTGGCCACCGCCATTTCGCAGGACGGTCTGGAGACGGCGCTTGCCCAGCCGCTGCAGCGCATTCTGGAACAGGTGCAGCTGGCGCTGGAGAACGGCAAAGAGAAGCCGGACGTCATCTACCTGACCGGCGGTAGCGCCCGTTCACCGCTGATTAAGAAAGCGCTGGCCGAACAGCTGCCGGGTATTCCGATTGCAGGGGGCGATGATTTTGGTTCCGTTACAGCAGGGCTGGCGCGCTGGGCGCAGGTGATGTTTAGCTAGCGTTGTTGTGGTGCGGCCTGGTGCCCTCACACCGCCCCTTTCCCACAGGGAGAGGGATAAAACACCAAAAACGGCAGCGGATGTTGCCGTTTTGCGTTTACCTCCATTCAGACCATTCCTGACAGTCTTCCATATTTCCTCCATTTTTCCGCTGTGTTAGCTGACTAAACTAGTATCATTCCCCGAAGTCTTCAGGATGAGAACGTATAACGATGAAAGGCAGTAACAAACCCCGCTGGGCAATCGCCGCTGGCATCATTGTGGTGGCCCTTGCCGCCGCCTGGTACTGGCACAGCCAATCCGCGAACTCCGCAGCTCCCGCCGGTGCCAGCAATCAGGCACAGCGCCCGGCAGGCGGAGGGCGTCACGGCATGCGCGGCGGAGCCCTGGCGCCGGTACAGGCGGCGACGGCGGTGAATAAAGCCGTTCCTCGCTATCTCACAGGTCTCGGGACCATTACCGCCGCCAATACCGCCACGGTGCGCAGCCGCGTCGACGGCCAGCTCGTCGCGATCCACTTCCAGGAAGGTCAGCAGGTCAAAGCGGGCGATCTGCTGGCCGAAATTGACCCGAGCCAGTTTAAGGTTGCCCTCGCCCAGGCGCAGGGACAGCTCGCGAAAGACAAAGCCACGCTCGCCAACGCCCGCCGGGATTTAGCGCGCTACCAGCAGCTGGTGAAAACCAACCTCGTGTCTCGTCAGGAGCTTGATACCCAGCAGTCGCTGGTCAGCGAAACGCAGGGCACTATCAAAGCCGACGAAGCCGCCGTTGCCAGCGCCCAGCTGCAGCTGGACTGGAGCCGCATCACCGCGCCGATTGACGGACGCGTCGGCCTGAAGCAGGTCGATATCGGCAACCAAATCTCCAGCGGCGACACCACGGGCATCGTGGTGATCACCCAAACCCACCCGATTGATTTAGTCTTTACCCTGCCGGAAAGCGATATCGCGACCGTCATGCAGGCGCAAAAAACCGGTAAAGGCCTGGTGGTGGAAGCCTGGGACCGCACCAACAAGCAGAAACTGAGTGAAGGGTCCCTGCTCAGTCTGGATAACCAGATCGACACCACCACCGGCACCATCAAGCTGAAGGCGCGCTTTAATAACCAGGACGATGCCCTCTTCCCGAACCAGTTCGTCAATGCGCGCATGCTGGTCGCGACCGAAGAGAACGCGGTGGTGATCCCCACCGCTGCACTGCAGATGGGTAATGAAGGTAACTTTGTCTGGGTGCTTAACAGCGACAATAAGGTCAGCAAGCATCTCGTAAAAACCGGAATTCAGGACAGCCAGACGGTGGTCATCAGCGCCGGCCTTTCCGCAGGCGACCGCGTGGTCACCGACGGTATTGACCGTCTGACCGAAGGAGCCAAAGTAGAAGTGGTTGAACCGGCGAAACAGGGAGCGACCTCCTGATGCAGGTGCTGCCGCCAGGCTCTACAGGTGGGCCATCACGCCTGTTTATCCTCCGTCCTGTCGCCACCACGCTGCTGATGGTGGCGATCCTGCTCGCCGGGATTATCGGCTATCGCTTCCTGCCCGTATCGGCGCTGCCGGAAGTGGATTACCCAACCATTCAGGTGGTGACGCTCTATCCCGGCGCCAGCCCTGATGTCGTGACGTCCGCCATCACCGCCCCGCTTGAGCGCCAGTTCGGCCAGATGTCGGGGCTAAAACAGATGTCCTCCCAGAGCTCCGGCGGCGCATCCGTCGTGACGCTGCAGTTCCAGCTGACGCTGTCGCTGGACGTCGCCGAGCAGGAGGTGCAGGCCGCCATCAACGCCGCCACCAACCTGCTGCCGTCGGATCTGCCTAACCCGCCTGTCTACAGCAAGGTGAACCCGGCGGATCCGCCGATCATGACGCTGGCCGTCACCTCCTCCGCCATGCCGATGACCCAGGTAGAGGACATGGTCGAAACGCGCGTGGCGCAAAAAATTTCTCAGGTTTCCGGCGTCGGCCTCGTCACCCTGGCGGGTGGACAGCGCCCGGCGGTGCGCGTCAAGCTGAACGCGCAGGCCATCGCCGCGCTGGGGCTCACCAGTGAAACCATCCGCACCGCCATTAGCAACGCCAACGTCAACTCGGCGAAGGGCTCGCTGGACGGCCCAACCCGCGCCGTGACGCTCTCGGCGAACGACCAGATGCAGTCCGCCGACGAATATCGTCAGCTGATTATCGCCTACCAGAACGGCGCGCCGGTGCGTCTGGGCGACGTGGCGACCGTAGAACAAGGTGCGGAAAACAGCTGGCTGGGAGCCTGGGCCAACAGGCAGCAGGCGATCGTGATGAACGTGCAGCGCCAGCCGGGCGCGAACATCATCGAAACCGCCGACAGCATCCGCACCATGCTGCCGCAGCTGATCGAAAGCCTGCCGAAATCGGTCAGCGTGAAGGTGCTTTCCGACCGTACCACCAACATTCGCGCGTCGGTCACCGACACCCAGTTTGAGCTGATGCTGGCGATTGCGCTGGTGGTTATGATCATCTATCTGTTCCTGCGTAACGTCCCGGCGACCATTATTCCTGCCGTCGCCGTACCGCTCTCGCTGGTCGGCACCTTTGCGGTGATGGTGTTCCTCGATTTTTCGATCAATAACCTGACGCTGATGGCGCTCACCATCGCCACCGGGTTCGTGGTGGATGACGCCATCGTCGTTATCGAGAACATCTCGCGCTATATCGAGAAAGGCGAAAAACCGCTGGCCGCCGCGCTGAAGGGCGCAGGGGAAATCGGCTTTACCATTATCTCGCTGACCTTCTCGCTGATTGCGGTGCTGATCCCGCTGCTGTTTATGGGCGATATCGTCGGGCGGCTGTTCCGCGAGTTTGCCGTGACGCTGGCGGTCGCCATTTTGATCTCCGCCGTGGTGTCGCTGACTCTGACGCCGATGATGTGTGCCCGCATGCTGAGCCACGAGTCCCTGCGCAAGCAAAACCGCTTTTCGCGCGCCTCCGAGCGCATGTTCGAGCGCATTATTGCCGCCTATGGTCGCGTGCTGGCGAAAGTTCTGAACCATCCGTGGGCAACGCTCGGCGTGGCGCTCGGCACGCTGGCGCTCAGCGTGATGCTGTGGATTTTCATTCCGAAAGGCTTCTTCCCGATCCAGGACAACGGCATTATTCAGGGCACGCTTCAGGCCCCGCAGTCGGTCTCCTTCGCCAATATGGCACAGCGCCAGCAGCAGGTGTCTGAAATCATCATGAAGGATCCGGCGGTCGAGAGCCTGACCTCCTACGTGGGCGTCGACGGCACCAACCCGTCGCTCAACAGCGCGCGTCTGCAGATCAACCTCAAGCCGCTGGATGAACGCGACGATCGCGTCAACGCCGTCATTGAGCGTCTGCAAAACGCCGTCGCGCGCGTGCCGGGCGTTGAGCTTTACCTGCAGCCGATTCAGGATTTGACCATTGATACGCAGGTCAGCCGCACGCAGTACCAGTTCACGCTGCAGGCCACCACGCTGGATGCCCTCAGCACCTGGGTGCCGCAGCTGGTGAACAAGCTTAACACCCTGCCCCAGCTCTCCGATGTTAGCAGCGACTGGCAGGACAAAGGGCTGGCGGCGTACGTTAACGTCAACCGCGATACCGCCAGCCGTCTGGGTATCACCATGGCGGACGTGGACAACGCCCTGTACAACGCCTTCGGTCAGCGCCTGATCTCCACCATCTACACCCAGGCGAACCAGTACCGCGTGGTGCTGGAGCACAACACGGAGAACACGCCCGGCCTGGCGGGGCTGGACTCGGTGCGCCTGACCAGCAAAGACGGCGGCATTGTGCCGCTGAGCGCTATCGCCACGGTGGAAGAACGCTATACCCCGCTGTCGATCAACCATCTGGATCAGTTCCCGTCCACCACCATCTCATTTAACGTGCCGGACAACTATTCTCTGGGCGAAGCGGTGGAGGCCATTCAGGCGGCGGAAAAAGATCTCAGCTTCCCGTCCGATATTCAGACCCAGTTCCAGGGCAGCACCCTGGCGTTTCAGGCCGCGCTGGGTAACACCATCTGGCTGATCGTGGCGGCGGTCGTGGCGATGTACATCGTGCTCGGCGTGCTGTATGAAAGCTTTATCCACCCGATCACCATCCTCTCTACCCTGCCGACGGCGGGCGTGGGGGCACTGCTGGCACTGATGCTGGCGGGCAGCGAGCTGGACGTGATTGCCATCATCGGCATTATTCTGCTTATCGGGATCGTGAAGAAAAACGCCATCATGATGATCGACTTTGCCCTGGCCGCCGAGCGCGAGCAGGGCATGTCGCCGCGCGATGCGATTTTCCAGGCCTGCCTGCTGCGTTTTCGCCCCATCCTGATGACCACGCTGGCCGCCCTGCTGGGCGCGCTGCCGCTGATGCTGAGCACCGGCGTCGGCGCGGAGCTCCGTCGTCCGCTGGGTATCGGCATGGTAGGCGGTCTGCTGGTGAGCCAGGTGCTGACCCTCTTCACCACGCCGGTGATCTACCTGCTGTTTGACCGCCTGGCGCTGTGGACCAAAAGCCGCTTCCCGAAACGTGAAGAGGAGGCGTAAGTGAAGTTTTTCGCCCTCTTCATTTATCGCCCGGTGGCGACGATTTTAATCTCGCTCGCCATTACCGTCTGCGGCGTGCTGGGCTTCCGGCTGCTGCCGGTAGCGCCTCTGCCGCAGGTGGATTTCCCGGTGATCATGGTCAGCGCTTCGCTGCCAGGCGCCTCACCGGAAACCATGGCCTCGTCGGTTGCCACGCCGCTGGAGCGTTCGCTCGGGCGGATTGCGGGGGTCAACGAGATGACCTCCAGCAGCTCGCTGGGCAGCACGCGCATCATTCTGGAGTTCAGCTTCGACCGGGATATTAACGGCGCAGCGCGCGACGTGCAGGCGGCCATCAACGCCGCGCAAAGCCTACTGCCGAGCGGGATGCCGAGCCGCCCAACCTACCGCAAGGCCAACCCGTCCGACGCGCCGATCATGATCCTGACGCTGACCTCGGATACGTACTCGCAGGGGCAGCTGTACGACTTTGCATCCACCCAGCTGGCGCAGACAATCTCACAAATTAACGGCGTCGGCGACGTGAGCGTTGGCGGGAGTTCCCTGCCCGCGGTGCGCGTGGGGTTAAACCCGCAGGCGCTGTTTAACCAGGGCGTGTCGCTGGACGACGTGCGCTCCGCCATCAGCAACGCCAACGTGCGTAAACCGCAGGGAGCGATTGAGGACGGCAGCCACCGCTGGCAGATCCACACCAACGACGAGCTGAAAACCGCGGCGGAATATCAACCGCTCATCATCCACTATAACAACGGCGCGGCGGTGCGATTAAGCGACGTTGCCAGCGTCACCGATTCGGTGCAGGACGTGCGTAACGCCGGGATGACTAACGCAAAGCCGGCGATTCTGCTGATGATCCGCAAGCTGCCGGAGGCCAACATTATCGAGACGGTGAACAGCATTCGCGCCCGTCTTCCGGACCTGCAGGAGACCATACCGGCGGCGATCGATCTGCAAATTGCCCAGGATCGCTCCCCGACCATTCGCGCCTCGCTGGAAGAGGTAGAGCAAACGCTGGTGATCTCCGTCGCGCTGGTGATCCTGGTGGTCTTCCTGTTCCTGCGATCCGGCCGCGCGACGCTTATTCCGGCGGTCGCCGTGCCGGTCTCGCTGATCGGTACCTTTGCCGCCATGTATCTGTGCGGGTTTAGCCTCAACAACCTGTCGCTGATGGCCCTGACGATTGCGACGGGTTTCGTGGTGGATGACGCCATCGTGGTGCTGGAGAACATTTCCCGCCATCTGGAAGCGGGCGTGAAACCGCTGCAGGCCGCGCTGCAGGGCACGCGCGAGGTGGGCTTTACGGTACTCTCCATGAGCCTGTCGCTGGTCGCGGTGTTCCTGCCGCTGCTGCTGATGGGCGGGCTGCCGGGCCGGTTGCTGCGCGAGTTTGCCGTCACTCTCTCCGTCGCCATCGGCATTTCGCTGGTCATCTCCTTAACGCTGACGCCAATGATGTGCGGCTGGATGCTCAAGCGCAGCAAACCCCATTCGCAGCCGCGCCGCAAAGGCTTTGGTCGCCTCCTGATCGCCATGCAGGAAGGCTACGGCAAATCGCTGAAGTGGGTGCTGAACCATACCCGACTGGTCGGTCTGGTGCTGATCGGCACCATCGTGCTTAACGTCTGGATGTACATCACCATCCCGAAAACCTTCTTCCCGGAGCAGGACACCGGCGTGCTGATGGGGGGGATTCAGGCGGACCAGAGCATTTCGTTCCAGGCGATGCGCGGCAAGCTGCAGGACTTTATGAAGATCATTCGTGAAGACAACGCCGTGGATAACGTCACCGGCTTTACCGGCGGGTCACGCGTTAACAGCGGGATGATGTTTATTACCCTGAAACCGCGCGGCGAGCGCAACGAAACCGCCCAGCAGGTGATTGACCGCCTGCGGGTGAAGCTCGCCAAAGAGCCGGGGGCAAACCTGTTTTTGATGGCCGTTCAGGATATCCGCGTCGGCGGGCGACAGGCGAACGCCAGCTATCAGTACACGCTGCTCTCGGACGATTTGGCCGCCCTGCGCGAGTGGGAGCCGAAGATCCGCAAGGCGCTAGCCGCCCTGCCGGAGCTGGCGGACGTGAACTCCGATCAGCAGGACAACGGTGCCGAGATGGCGCTGACCTACGACCGCGAAACCATGTCGCGGCTGGGTATTAATGTTGAAGCCGCCAACAGCCTGCTGAACAACGCCTTCGGCCAGCGCGAGATCTCCACCATCTACCAGCCGATGAACCAGTACAAGGTGGTAATGGAAGTTGACCCGCGCTACACCCAGGACATCAGCGCCCTGGACAAAATGTTTGTGATTAACAACGACGGCAAGGCGATTCCACTCTCCTACTTCGCCAGCTGGCAGCCTGCCAACGCGCCGCTGTCGGTGAACCATCAGGGGCTTTCGGCGGCATCGACCATCTCCTTTAACCTGCCCGCCGGTTCGTCACTTTCTGAGGCCAGCGACGCAATCAACCGCGCGATGACCCAGCTTGGCGTGCCGTCCACCGTGCGCGGCAGCTTTGCCGGGACCGCGCAGGTGTTCCAGGAGACGATGAACTCGCAGGTAATTTTGATTCTGGCCGCCATCGCCACGGTCTATATTGTGCTGGGCGTGCTGTACGAAAGCTACGTGCACCCGCTGACCATTCTCTCGACGCTACCGTCGGCGGGCGTGGGGGCACTGCTGGCCCTGGAGCTGTTCGGCGCGCCGTTCAGCCTTATCGCGCTCATCGGGATCATGCTGCTGATCGGTATCGTGAAGAAAAACGCCATCATGATGGTGGACTTCGCGCTGGACGCCCAGCGCAACGGCAATCTGTCGCCGGAAGAAGCCATCTTCCAGGCCTGCCTGCTGCGCTTCCGTCCGATTATGATGACCACCCTGGCGGCGCTTTTTGGCGCGCTGCCGCTGGTTATCTCGGGCGGCGACGGCTCAGAACTGCGCCAGCCGCTGGGGATCACCATTGTCGGCGGCCTGGTGATGAGCCAGCTGCTGACGCTGTACACCACGCCGGTGGTCTATCTGTTCTTCGACCGCCTGCGGCTGCGCTTCTCGCGTAAAAACAGAACCACGGTGACCGAGTAAATGACCGATCTCCCCGCCAACGTTCGCTGGCAGTTATGGATAGTCGCCTTCGGCTTCTTTATGCAGTCGCTGGATACGACCATCGTCAACACCGCCCTCCCCTCCATGGCGAAAAGCCTGGGGGAGAGCCCGCTGCATATGCACATGGTGATTGTCTCCTACGTGCTGACGGTGGCCGTGATGCTGCCCGCCAGCGGCTGGCTGGCCGATAAGGTCGGCGTGCGGAACATCTTTTTTACCGCCATCGTGCTGTTTACCACCGGCTCGCTGTTTTGCGCCCAGGCCAATACCCTCGACCAGCTGGTGACGGCGCGCGTGCTGCAGGGCATCGGCGGGGCGATGATGGTGCCCGTCGGGCGGCTAACGGTGATGAAGATTGTGCCGCGCGAGCAGTACATGGCGGCGATGACCTTTGTGACCCTACCCGGTCAGGTGGGGCCGCTGCTGGGCCCGGCGCTGGGCGGCATTCTGGTGGAGTACGCCTCGTGGCACTGGATCTTCTTAATCAACCTGCCGGTGGGCATCATCGGTGCCATCGCCACCCTGGCGCTGATGCCGAACTACAAAATGCAGACGCGGCGCTTTGATTTCTTCGGTTTTATCCTGCTGGCGGCGGGCATGGCTACGCTTACCCTGGCGCTGGACGGGCAAAAAGGGCTCGGGATTTCCCCCCTGACGCTGGGTATTCTGGTCGCTCTCGGCGTCATCGCTATTTTGTGGTATCTGCGGCATGCCAGAGGTAACGATAAGGCGCTGTTCAGCCTGAACCTGTTTAAAAACCCTACCTACCGCCTTGGCCTGTTCGGCAGCTTCGCCGGGCGCGTCGGCAGCGGGATGCTGCCGTTTATGACGCCCGTTTTTCTGCAAATTGGCATGGGCTTTTCGCCGTTCCACGCGGGCCTGATGATGATCCCGATGGTGCTCGGCAGCATGGGGATGAAGCGCATCGTGGTGCAGGTCGTCAACCGCTTTGGTTACCGGCACGTGCTGGTGGCCGCCACGCTGGGGCTGGCGCTGGTCAGCCTACTGTTTATGGCCGTGGCGCTGATGGGCTGGTACTACGCTCTACCGCTGGTGCTGTTCTGCCAGGGGATTGTCAACTCCATGCGCTTCTCGTCGATGAACACCCTGACGCTGAAGGACCTGCCGGACGATCTGGCGAGCAGCGGCAACAGCCTGCTGTCGATGATCATGCAGCTCTCAATGAGCGTGGGCGTCACCATTGCCGGCCTGCTGCTCGGCATGTACGGCCAGCACCATCTCAGCGTCGACACGCCGGTGGCGCATCAGGTCTTTTTGTATACCTACCTCAGCATGGCGGTCATCATCGCCCTGCCCGCTTTCATCTTCGCCAGAGTGCCGGATGATACCAGCAAGAACGTCGTGATTAGGCGCGGCAAAAGGAGTGGCTCATGAAATTCTGGCGTCCGGGTATTACCGGCAAGCTCTTTGTAGCGATCTTCGCCACCTGTATCGTCCTGCTGATCACCATGCACTGGGCGGTGCGGGTAAGCTTCGAGCGCGGCTTTATTGATTACATCAAGCATGGCAATGAACAGCGTTTACAGGGCTTAAGCGATGCGCTGAGTGAACAGTACGCCCAACACGGCAACTGGCGTTTTCTGCGCAATAACGACCGCTTTATTTTCCAGATCCTGCGCTCGCTGGAGCACGATACCGGTGACGATCGCCCGGGGCCGGGCATGCCGCCGCACGGCTGGCGCACCCAGTTCTGGGTGATCGACCAGGATATGCGCCCCTTGGTTGGCCCGCGCGCGCCGATACCGCCGGACGGCACCCGGCGGGCAATTAAAGTGAATAACGCCACCGTGGGCTGGGTGATCGCCTCGCCGGTGGAGCGCCTGACGCGCAACACCGACATCAACTTTGACCGCCAGCAGCGCCGCACAAGCTGGCTGATTGTCGCCCTCTCCACGCTGCTCGCCGCGCTCGCCACCTTCCCGCTGGCGCGCGGCCTGCTCGCCCCGGTGAAACGGCTGGTGGAAGGCACGCACAAGCTGGCCGCCGGGGATTTCACCACCCGCGTCGATACCCGCAGCCAGGACGAACTGGGCAAGCTGGCGCAGGATTTTAACCAGCTCGCCAGCACGCTGGAGAAAAACCAGCAGATGCGCCGCGACTTTATGGCCGATATCTCGCACGAGCTGCGCACCCCGCTGGCGGTGCTGCGGGGCGAGCTGGAGGCCATTCAGGACGGCGTGCGCCAGTTTACGCCCGAATCGGTGGCCTCCCTGCAGGCGGAGGTGGGTACGCTCACCAAGCTGGTGGACGATCTCCACCAGCTCTCCATGTCTGACGAAGGCGCGCTGGCCTACCAGAAAGCGCCGGTGGACGTGATTAACATTCTGGAAGTGGCGAGCGGCGCCTTCCGCGAGCGGTTTGCCAGCCGCGACCTGAAAATCGACCTCTCCCTGCCGGACAGCGCGGTGGTGTTTGGCGACAAAGACCGGCTGATGCAGCTGTTCAACAACCTGCTGGAAAACAGCCTGCGTTACACCGACAGCGGCGGAGGGCTGCACATCTCCGGCAGGCAGGAAAACGGGCGCTTTGCCCTCACCTTCGCGGATTCCGCCCCCGGCGTGCAGGACGTGCAGCTGGAAAAACTGTTTGAACGTTTCTACCGTACCGAAGGCTCCCGCAACCGCGCCAGCGGCGGCTCCGGCCTGGGGCTGGCGATTTGCGTTAACATCGTCGAGGCGCATAATGGCACGATCCGCGCCGCCCATTCGCCTTTTGGCGGGGTTAGCATTACAGTAGAGTTACCTCTGGAACGGGATTTATCGAGAGAAGTATGACCGAGTTACCGATTGACGAAAACACGCCGCGCATTTTGATCGTCGAAGACGAACCCAAGCTGGGACAGCTGCTGATCGACTACTTACGCGCGGCCAGCTATGCCCCGACTCTGATAAGCCACGGCGACCAGGTGCTGCCGTATGTACGCCAGACTCCGCCGGATCTTATCCTGCTTGATTTAATGCTGCCAGGCGTTGATGGCCTGACCCTGTGCCGGGAAATTCGTCGCTTCTCCGACGTGCCGATCGTCATGGTCACCGCCAAAATTGAAGAGATTGACCGCCTGCTGGGGCTCGAAATCGGCGCGGACGACTACATCTGCAAGCCCTACAGTCCGCGCGAGGTGGTAGCCCGCGTGAAGACCATTCTGCGCCGCTGCAGGCCGCAGCGCGAGCTTCAGGTGCTGGACGCTGAAAGCCCGCTGATTGTGGATGAAAGCCGCTTCCAGGCAAGCTGGCGCGGCAAGCTGCTGGACCTGACCCCTGCGGAGTTCCGCCTGCTGAAAACCCTCTCCCACGAGCCGGGGAAAGTCTTTTCCCGCGAACAGCTGCTGAACCACCTGTACGACGATTACCGCGTAGTGACCGACCGCACCATCGACAGCCATATCAAAAACTTGCGCCGCAAGCTGGAAGCGCTGGACGCCGAACAGTCGTTTATTCGCGCGGTGTATGGCGTGGGGTATCGCTGGGAAGCGGATGCGTGCAGGATTGCCTAGTCATCCGCAGGTCAATCCAGGCCGGGTAAGGCGAAGCCGCCACCCGGCACAATAACTTTACCTCCCTGCCCCGCAGCGCTACAATGCCCGCCCTTAAAGTGGGGGATCTCCCCTTACCGCTGCACCAGGTGCACGCGGATCTGACCTGTCATCAGAACGAGAACAAACATGTTTAAACCGGAACTCCTTTCCCCGGCGGGAACGCTGCAAAATATGCGTTACGCTTTCGCCTATGGCGCCGACGCCGTGTATGCGGGCCAGCCGCGCTACTCGCTGCGCGTGCGTAACAACGAATTCAACCACGAGAACCTGCAGCTCGGCATCAACGAAGCGCATGCTCTGGGCAAAAAATTCTACGTGGTCGTGAACATCGCGCCGCACAACGCCAAGCTGAAAACGTTCATCCGCGACCTGAAGCCGGTGGTGGATATGGGGCCGGACGCGCTGATCATGTCGGACCCGGGTTTAATCATGCTGGTTCGGGAGAATTTCCCGGAGATGGATATTCATCTCTCCGTACAGGCTAACGCCGTCAACTGGGCGACGGTGAAGTTCTGGAAGCAGATGGGGCTGACCCGCGTCATTCTGTCCCGCGAACTGTCTCTGGAAGAGATCGAAGAGATCCGCACTCAGGTGCCGGATATGGAAATCGAAATCTTCGTCCACGGCGCGCTGTGCATGGCCTACTCCGGCCGCTGCCTGCTTTCCGGCTACATCAACAAGCGCGACCCGAACCAGGGCACCTGCACCAACGCCTGCCGCTGGGAATATAACGTCCAGGAAGGCAAAGAGGATGACATCGGCAACATCGTCCACAAGCACGAGCCTATTCCGGTGACCAACGTTGAGCCGACGCTGGGCATCGGCGCGCCAACCGACAGCGTGTTTATGATTGAAGAAGCCAAACGTCCTGGCGAGTACATGACCGCCTTTGAAGACGAACATGGCACTTACATCATGAACTCAAAAGATCTGCGCGCCATCGCCCACGTCGAGCGTCTGACGCAGATGGGCGTGCACTCCCTGAAGATTGAAGGCCGCACCAAATCCTATTACTACTGCGCGCGTACCGCGCAGGTGTACCGTAAAGCCATCGACGATGCGGTCGCCGGTAAACCGTTCGATACCAGCCTGCTGGAAACTCTGGAAGGCCTGGCGCATCGCGGCTATACCGAAGGCTTCCTGCGCCGTCATACCCACGACGACTACCAGAACTACGAGCACGGCTACTCCGTTTCCGAGCGCCAGCAGTTTGTCGGTGACTTCACCGGCGAGCGTAAAGGCGCGCTGGCGGCCGTCGCGGTGAAAAACAAGTTCACCAAAGGCGACAGCCTGGAGCTGATGACCCCGCAGGGCAACATGAACTTCACGCTGGAGCATCTGGAAAACGGCAAAGGCGAAGCGATTGACGTGGCGCCGGGTGACGGGCATACCGTCTGGCTGCCGGTTCCGGAAGAGGTGGAGCTGAAGTTCGCGCTGCTGATGCGTAACTTCAACGGTGAAAGCACCCGAAACCCACACGGCAAATAGTCAATCAGGGAAATTTTTTCGCGCTGGGATAATTCTTAGAATCGGATCACATACCGCTTCGTTCAATACGGGTATTATCCCCCCGCTGAAAAACATAACCCATAAATGCTAGCTGTACCAGGAACCACCTCCTTAGCCTGCGTAATCTCCCTTACGCGGGCTTATTTTTTGCCTTCTCTCTCCTCAATCCAGGCAATGAGTTCGTCGATTTGCTTCTCTGAGAACACGGCGATCCCATGCTCAGCGAGCAACGATGCCGCAACCCCCCTCCCCGCTTTATGTATGCCGCGAAACGATCCGTCATAAATGAACTCGCTGCCGCACGTTGGGCTGCCATCGGTTAACAATGCAGCGCTACACCCCGACTCCTGAGCAGCGCGTAGCGCAAGCCAGGCTGCAAGCTGATAATGTGCGGTCACATCCTGCCCGGTATTTTCAATAATTCTGGCTTGCCCGTGCATCACGTCTTTCCCATCAGCGGACATAATCTCTGCCGGAGGACGAGGTACAGGCAACCCGGCCGCCAGTTCAGGGCAGTGGATAACCAGACGTTGTTCCTGTTGCCAGCGAGCAAGTTGCTCACCCATTCGCGCTTTCTCACTTGCGTTATAACGAACCCTGAAGCCCATCAGGCACGCGCTTACCAAAATTGTATTCATCATCACTTTCCTGTGATTACGTTCATATCATCGCTGGAGTGTAACGCGCTTTCGGGCATATTTTGTTCCTTTCATCCTGTTCTTACCCGCTTTTTTCCTCTCTGCTATACACTCTTACTAACGCTAAAAAAGGGAGCAGCGCGGATGGCAACCTATCCAGACAGTCTATTGATTCTCAACGGCAAAAGCGCGGGCAACGATCTGTTGCGTCAGGCAATTCACGGCTTGCGCGACGACGGCGCGCGCATTCACGTCAGGGTGACGTGGGAAAAAGGCGACGCGGCACGCTATATCAATGAAGCCCTCGGGCTTGGCGTTGAGACCATCATTTCCGGCGGCGGCGATGGCACTATCAATGAGATTGCCTCAGCGCTAATCGACCTGCCCCCGGCAAACCGCCCGGTGATGGGCATTTTACCGCTCGGCACCGCCAATGACTTTGCCACCAGCGCCGGGATCCCGGAGGAGTTAGAGAAGGCGCTCCAGCTGGCGATCCTCGGTAAAGCCACCGCTGTAGATATTGCGCAGGTGAATGATAAAACCTGCTTTATCAATATGGCGACCGGCGGGTTTGGCACGCGCATCACCAGCGAAACGCCGGAAAAGCTGAAGGCGGCGCTGGGCGGCGTGTCATACCTGATCCACGGCCTGATGCGCATGGACACCCTCAAGCCTGACCGTTGTGAAATTCGCGGCGAGGATTTTCAGTGGCAGGGTGACGCGCTGGTAATTGGCATTGGCAATGGTCGACAGGCAGGCGGCGGTCAGCAGCTGTGCCCGGAGGCGCTAATCAATGACGGTCAGCTACAGCTGAGGATTTTCACGGGCGACGGCCTGCTGCCCGCGCTGTTTACCACGCTGACGCAGCCGGAAGAGAGTCCAAATATCATTGACGGGAAATCGGCGTGGTTTGAGGTAAATGCGCCGCACGGGATGACGTTTAACCTCGACGGAGAGCCGCTGAGCGGGACGCAGTTCCGCATTGAGGTGTTGCCCGGCGCGCTGCAGTGTCGGTTGCCGCCGGACTGTGTGCTTTTGCGCTGATGGTATTGCCGGGTGGCGGCTACGCCTTACCCGGCCTACACTTCGCCCTCAGGTCAGGCAATCGTGACTTTGCTGTCCAGATAGACGTCCTGCACCGCATTGATCAGCTTCACGCCGTCGGCCATCGATTTCTTAAACGCCTTACGGCCCAGGATCAGCCCCATGCCGCCCGCACGTTTGTTAATAACCGCCGTACGCACCGCATCTGACAGGTCAGTATCGCCGCCCGCCGCGCCGCCGGAGTTAATCAGCCCAGCACGTCCCATATAGCAGTTCGCCAGCTGGTAGCGCACCAGATCGATCGGGTTATCGCTGGTCAGCTTGCTGTAAACGCGGTCATCGGTGTAGCCAAAGTTCACCGCTTTATAGCCGCCGTTATTCTCGGCCATTTTCTGCTTCACGATATCAGCGCCAATGGTCGCCGCCAGATGATTCGCCTGGCCGGTCAGGTCGGCCGACACGTGGTAATCCACGCCGTCTTTTTTGAACGCCGAGTTACGCAGGTACGCCCACAGCACGGTCACCATGCCGAGCTCATGAGCGCGCTCAAACGCCGCAGAGATCTCTTCAATCTGACGACGGGACTGTTCAGAGCCAAAGTAAATCGTCGCCCCAACGGCAACCGCCCCCATATTGAACGCCTGCTCGACGCTGGCGTAGAGCGTCTGGTCATATTCGGTAGGGTAACTCAGGGTTTCGTTGTGGTTCAGCTTCACGAGGAACGGAATGCGGTGGGCATAGCGACGCGAGACGGAGGCCAGCACGCCGTAGGTGGAGGCTACACAGTTACAGCCCGCTTCAATCGCCAGTTCAACAATGTTCTTCGGATCGAAGTAGAGCGGATTCGCCGCAAAGGAGGCGCCCGCCGAGTGCTCAACGCCCTGGTCTACCGGCAGAATAGAGAGATACCCGGTGCCGCCGAGCCGTCCGGTGTTGTAGAGCGTCTGCATATTTCGCAGCACGGCAGGGGGACGGTTGTTGTCGACCATCACGCGGTCAACGTAATCATGACCAGGCAGGTAAAGCTGGTCGGCTGGAATGGTCATACAACGATGCTGTAAAAGGCTGTCGGCGTCTTTGCCAAGCAACTGCGCAATATCAGTCATGTGATACTCCCGTAAGTTCGACGTCATGTCGGTGTGCGTTAATCCAGTCCCATTATTTATGGGCAGACTAAGCCTGGTACCGACTTAACAGATTTTCCAGATTTTCCAGCCTTTGCATTTTTTTTCAGCACAATCTGCTGGCTCGATTCGTGTACAACAAAACTGTTACATTGATCAAACAATCGCCACAAAGGTATTTAAAAGGTATTATTGAATGGTATGTTAAAGGCGTACCCTCTCTGACATGCAGGATTAAAAAATGAAAACGAAAGTCCAACTGTCATTCATGATGTTTGTTGAATGGTTTATCTGGGGCGCGTGGTTTGTGCCGCTGTGGCTGTGGCTGAGCAAAAGCGGTTTTACCGCGGGGGAAATTGGGTGGTCTTACGCCTGTACTGCCATTGCCGCTATCCTCTCCCCGATTCTGGTCGGCTCACTGACGGACCGCTTCTTCGCCGCGCAGAAAGTGCTGGCGGTGCTGATGTTTGCCGGCGCGATTCTGATGTACTTCGCCGCACAGCAAACCCAGTTCAGCACCTTCTTCCCGCTGCTGCTGGTTTACTCCCTGACCTACATGCCCACCATCGCGCTGACCAACAGTATTGCCTTCGCGAACGTGGATGACGTCGAAGCCGATTTCCCGCGTATCCGCGTGATGGGCACTATCGGCTGGATCGCCTCCGGTCTGGCGTGTGGGTTCCTGCCGCAGATGCTGGGCTACAGCGATATTTCCGATACCAATATTCCGCTGCTGATGACGGCCGCCAGCTCCGCCCTGCTCGGCGTCTTTGCCCTGTTCCTGCCGAACACCCCGCCGAAAAGTACCGGCAAGCTGGACTTCAAAGTGATGCTCGGGCTGGACGCGCTGATCCTGCTGCGCGACAGAAACTTCCTCGTGTTCTTCTTCTGCTCGTTCCTGTTCGCCATGCCGCTGGCCTTCTACTACATTTTCGCCAACGGCTATCTCACCGAAGTGGGAATGAAAAACGCCACCGGCTGGATGACGCTCGGCCAGTTCTCCGAAATCTTCTTTATGCTCGCCCTGCCGTTCTTTACCAAACGCTTTGGTATTAAGAAGGTCTTACTGCTGGGTCTGATTACCGCCGCCATCCGCTACGGGTTCTTCGTATACGGTGGTGCGGAACAGTACTTCACCTACGCCCTGCTGTTCCTCGGGATTCTGCTGCACGGCGTGAGCTACGACTTCTACTACGTCACCGCGTATATCTACGTGGATAAAAAAGCGCCGGTGCACATGCGCACCGCCGCACAGGGCCTGATTACGCTGTGCTGCCAGGGCTTTGGTAGCCTGCTGGGTTACCGCCTGGGCGGCGTGATGATGGAAAAAATGTTCGCATACAAAGAGCCGGTGAATGGGCTGACCTTCAACTGGGCCGGAATGTGGACGTTTGGTGCAATCATGATTGCCGTGATTGCCGTGCTGTTTATGCTGTTTTTCCGCGAATCGGACAAAGAGATCGCCGCAATTGCGGTGGTTGATGGCGATACCGCGCTGACACAAGGGGAAGTTAAATGAAACAAGAACGTGTTCTCGGTGCCCTTTACGGGCAGGCTTTAGGGGATGCGATGGGCATGCCGTCGGAGCTGTGGCCGAGAAAGCGCGTCAAGGCGCACTTCGGCTGGATTGACCGCTTTTTACCCGGCCCGGCAGAGAATAATGCGGCCTGCTATTTCAAACAGGCAGAGTTTACCGACGATACCTCAATGGCGCTGTGCCTGGCTGATGCGATCGTCGAGTGCGACGGGGAGATCAACGCGGACGTTATCGGCAAGCATATTCTGCGCTGGGCTCTGGATTTCGATGCGTTTAATAAGAACGTGCTCGGCCCGACCTCCAAAATCGCGCTTAACGCAATTCGTGACGGCAAGCCGGTCAGCGAGCTGGAAAACAACGGCGTGACCAACGGGGCGGCGATGCGCGCCTCCCCGCTGGGCTGCCTGCTTCCGGCGACGCGTCTGGAACACTTTGTTGAGCAGGTGGCGCTGGCCTCCAGCCCGACCCATAAATCGGACCTCGCCATTGCCGGCGCGGTGGTGATTGCGTGGGCGGTTTCCCGTGCCGTCGACGGCGAAAGCTGGCAGAACATCGTCGATGCCCTGCCGGGTATCGCCCGCTATGCGCAGGAGGCGAAAACCACCACCTTCAGCGCGTCGCTGGCGGCGCGTATTGAGCTGGCGCTTAAGACCGTACGGGAAGCCAACGGCATCGACTCCGCCAGCGAGCAGATTTATCAGCTTGTCGGCGCAGGAACCAGCACCATTGAGTCCGTCCCGGCGGCCATTGCGATGGTCGAACTGGCGGAAACCGATCCGAACCGCTGCGCCATTTTATGCGCCAACCTGGGCGGCGATACGGACACCATTGGCGCCATGGCGACAGCCATCTGCGGCGCGCTCCACGGCGTTCAGGCGATTGACCCGGCGCTGAAGGCCGAGCTCGACGCCGTTAACCGGCTCGATTTCGGTCACTATTGCGAGAAACTGCTGCACTATCGGGAGCAAAGGGAGGGCGTATGAATGCATTTGCCCAACGTCTCGACACCCTGCACGCCACGCGCCCGGTGACGGTGCTGGGCGCAGCGGTGATAGACGTCATCGCCGACGCCTACGCCCTGCCCTGGCGCGGGTGCGATATCGAGCTTAAACAGCAGGGCGTGAATATCGGCGGCTGCGCGCTGAATATCGCCATCGCCCTGAAGCGGCTCGGCATTATGGCGCAAAACGCTCTGCCCGTCGGTCACGGCGTCTGGGCGGATATTATCCGCAACGCCATGGCGAAGCAGGATCTGCACAGCGCCGTGGAGGCCGATACGGGCGACAACGGCTGGTGCCTGGCGCTGGTTGAGCCTGACGGCGAACGTACCTTTATGTCCTTTAGCGGCGTGGAGAACCAGTGGCAGCAGCGCTGGCTGGATGCGCTTTACGTTCCGCAAAACAGTCTGGTTTATTTGTCCGGCTACCAGCTGGCATCGCCGTGCGGCGAGCTGCTGACACGTTGGCTGGAGGGATTACAGGACGTGACGGCATTGATCGATTTCGGCCCCCGCATCGCGGATATTCCCGACGCGCTGATGGAGCGGATTATGGCCTGCAGGCCAATCGTGTCGCTCAATCGTCAGGAAGCGGAACTTGCAGCTGAAAGATTAGGTGTGGAGTCTGAAAACCTGGGTGAAGTGTGGCAGCAACGCTTCGGCGCCGCGCTAATTGTGCGCCATGATAAAGACGGTGCTATGTGGTATGAGGGTGACGCCTCGGGCGTTGTTCCGGCGTTCCCGGCGACGGTTGTGGACACCATTGGTGCTGGCGACAGCCACGCGGGCGGCACGCTGGCAGGGCTGGCAGCGGGATGGTCACTGGCAGACGCCGTTTTGCTGGGGAATGCCGTGGCGTCCTGGGTGGTCAGCCACCGCGGCGGCGATTGCGCCCCGACTCGTGAGGAATTACTCCTCGCACACAAAGACGTATAGATCGCTGCGACAGTAGCTGATGCTGTACTCAATCGGACGGTGCTGCTGGTCAAGCGCAACCTGCTTGATCACCAGCACCGGTATTTTTTCATCCATCTTAATGTGCGCCTGAAACTCGCTGTCCGGCATGCGGGCGCTCACCCTTGAGCGGGTGCGCTGCGGGAAGATGTTCTGACTGCGGAAGTAGTCGTACAGCGAAATGCCAATTGCATCCGGATCGGGAATTAACCCGACCGGGACCCAGGACTCTTCAATCGACACCGCATCGTCATCCACATAGCGAATGCGCTTAAGTAAAAAAACCTCGCTGTCCGGGGAGATCGACAGGTGATTAGCCACCTCTTCCGGGCATTTCACCACCCGCTTGTTGACCCACAGCGTATTGGGCTTTTGGCCGCGCAGCACCACCTGCTGCGAGAACCCGCGCGCCTCTTTCAGCGAATATTCAAAGATGTTGTTGATTTGCGTGCCATATCCACGGGAACGCGTCACCACGCCCTCTTCCTCCAGCGCCTGCATTGCCTTTCGCACGGTGATGCGCGACACGCCGGTTAACTGGCTCAGATCGCGCTCGCCGGGCAAAATATTCCCGTGCTCCAGCACCCCGCTGCGCACCGCATTTTTTACCGTTTCGGCAAATTTCAGGTACAGCGGCGTGTTGTCCGGCGCGGCGATCCGTTCATTCAGTTGAGCGATTAACCGGGTATGCGCTTGTTCCATCTCTGTTTTCTCAGGCGTGGTGTTTCCTGCCAGTATACTGGGTTACCACCATGCATGAAAATGATGAACCGGCCCAATACCGTGACCGACTTCCAGAGTATCGGCTTTTGCCAGCGCCGCCGAGAGCCAGGCTTTCGCTTCGCTAACCGTATCGGCCCAGCCTTCATGCCGGGGACGCAGCGCCGCCAGCGCGGCGGAGAGCGTGCAGCCCGTGCCGTGGGTGTTTTTGGTCTGCACGCGCGGCGCGGTAAAACGTACTTCGCCATCGCGGGTAAAGAGCCAGTCCGGGCTTTCAGCATCGTCAAGATGACCGCCCTTCATCAGCACCGCGCCGCAGCCCATCGCCAGCAGCGCGTTTCCCTGCGCTTTCATCTCGCGTTCCGTTTGCGCATGCGATGTGCCTAACAGCGCGGCGGCTTCCGGCAGATTGGGCGTGATAAGCGCCACCTGCGGCAGCAGTTTTGTACGCAGCGTCTCCACGGCGGAGGCCGAAAGCAGCGGGTCGCCGCTTTTTGCCAGCATGACGGTATCCAGCACCACGTTTTGCACCTGATAGCGTTTAAGCCGCTCGGCCACCGCTTCCACAATATCCGTCTCGGCCAGCATGCCGATCTTGGTGGTATCGATGCGCACGTCGCTGAACACAGAATCCAGCTGCGCGGCAACAAAATCCGGCTCGATACGGTAGACCGACTGCACGCCGCGCGTGTTTTGCGCCACCAGCGCGGTAACGACCGAGCAGCCGTACGCGCCAAGGGCCGAGAATGTTTTCAGGTCAGCCTGGATACCCGCGCCGCCGCTGGGATCGGTGCCGGCAATGGTCAGGGCGTTAATCCGCTTCATGCCTGCTCCTCCAGCGTATAGAGCGCATCCAGGAACGCGCTGGCAAAACTGCCCGGGCCACGCGACTGCGCAACCGCGACCGTTCCGGCTCGTTTCATCCATCCGCAGGCGGCAGCGACGTTATCCAGCCGGTCACCCGGCAGCGAGCAGCTCGCCGCCACAACGGCAGAGAGCGCGCACCCGGTGCCCACCACGCGCGTCATCAGCGGGTCACCGCCGGTAACCGTTCGGGTACGTTGCCCGTCCGTGATGTAATCCACCTCGCCGGTGACGACCACAACGGCATTGGTCTGGCGAGCCAGCGCCTGTGCAGCGGGCACCGCGCTGGCTGCGGTATCGGTCGTATCAACGCCGCGCCCGCCCGGGCTCATCCCGGCAAGAGCAAGGATTTCAGAGGCATTGCCGCGAATGGCCGCCGGTTTCAGGGCAAGGATTTGATGGCAAAACCGGGTGCGGAACGTCAGGGCGCCCACGGCAACCGGGTCCAGCGTCCAGGGCTTGCCTGCCGCCACCGCGCTCTCAATCGCCCGGCGCATCGACTGGGCGCGCGGCGCGGTCAGCGTGCCAACGTTGACCAGCAGCGCATCGGCGATCGCGGCAAACTGCTCGGCCTCTTCGGCCTCAATCACCATCGCCGGGGATGCGCCAAGCGCCAGCAGAACGTTGGCCGTAAAGGTCTGTACGACATCATTGGTCATACAATGGGTCAGCGGAGAACGGGTGCGGAAGTGATGTAAAACGTGTAAATCGAGCAGGTCAGGCTGCATGGGTTCGCTCCTGCCTTGCGTGAAGAAGCGATGACCGGGAAGGCATCTGACTTCCCTACGCTGGCATTATCCAGATCAGGTAATACGGGTATTTCTCAGCCTTCACAAAGAAGGGCACCCCGAGTCAAATAAAACAAAATCAAAAGCTTGCGATTAACGTCCCGTTAATCCCTGTTCTGGATCATGCCAGCGGGAAGCCAAAGACTCAACCCTAAAAAATGCTCTGTGTGCCAGCTTGTGTCCCAGGTTGTGGCTCACAGCACCAAACACCGAACACAAAAAAGGCCGGGTTTCCCCAGCCTCAACAGCACATTGAAGGTGCCTTCACAAACCTATTTACCTAGATGTGCTCTTACCTTAGCGGTGCCATTACCAACAGCTCTAACAGCAGCCCTAAGCTGAGATTCAGTAACACCTAACGCTTGGGTCCAATATGCCACTTCCCAAGATTCACTCAAGCTGATGAAACGTTTATCTTCTGGCTGGCGACGCTGTAAGTTATCTGCCATTTGGTTTGTCCTGAGTATTACAAGCTTATGCCTGCACACTACCTATATGACTACTCTGCAGCTTCGTAAACGGTCAGTTATCAAACAATTGACACTGGTCATAAAACCAGTAAAAACTTTTTTCCGAGCTTGCTAACTTTGCCGCTTAGCTTCTATCATAACCACTACATATTGTGTTTATTGATATAACAAATACAATATATCCAAACATCCATCCCGTGAATAGGTGTTAACATGGCGAACAATGATAAGCAATCCTCGAAAGATGTAGCTCATCTGGCAGCTGAGACTCTAAACAACCCAAACGCCTCTGCGATTCAGAAAAGTTTAGCGGGTTCGGTGCTATCACAAGCAGGAACAAAAAATCAGACTGGCGCGGACATGGAAGCCAAAGCATCAGCAGCATTGAAAAACCCACGTTCAAGCGAGGTTACTAAAACCTTAGCTGGTTCGGTTGTTTCCCAATCGAATAAAAAGCGCTAAAAAAAAGCCGGGATTAACCCGGCTCTCATGTTTTCAGTTTTCGTTGTCGCTGTTCGCTCAAGTAGTACCTGATAGCGCTGTCGAATCCATACGTATGGATGCGGTCAAGTAGGCTGGAACGACTACACTCAAGCCTGCGTGCTAACGCTGACATGTTGATGATCGCATCATCGCCTTTACCGTCCAGAATCCACTGCATCAGCGGCATGTTGCCAGTACCGATCAAAGCTAATTTCATATGTATCTCCTCTTCTTTGCCTCGCCAGCAGCGGGGGCAATGCGCCCCCAAAATCCGCTGTCTTACGCTGCGTCGTCCATAGTGACCTTCAGAACGAAGTCCGGACGCATTGGGATCTGAATCTGTGATAACTCACTGACCACCTCATAGTTCATGAACTTATCACGCAGAACGTAATGGTAAGACGGATAAACCGGACCATTAGCAACTTCAGCATGACGGCTCGCCGGAGTCTGATAAGTCATATAAGGTGAAAGGTCGCCTTCAACAACATTGGAGAACGTCGCCAGCATGTAGCCTTCACCATCTGCAATGCTGTATAGCGGATCGTCAACCTGCACTACAGTTACGCGCCCAATGTTGTATCGATCATATGCGCCCAAAGTGTCAGGGAAAATGATGTCACGGGACGTAGCACCAAACAGAGCCGCCTGATATGCGGTTGGGTTGCCTTGAATGGCGGTGAAAAGACTCGGACTCGCCAGCAGATAAACCTGCTTGATGCTGGAAGACCAGCCACCCAGATTTTTCTTCAGTAGCGTGACAGCATTCTGCATCTCAGTAATGACGTTGGCACTGATGCCAGTTTTCACCACAGCAGACGGCTGGTTAATACCCCAGAACTGGTCCCAGTGAATGGTTGGGCCTTCGCGTAAATGCGTTGCTTCAGTCACGTTATGCAAAAGACTCTGCGCCATCTGGAATTCTACGTCACGGCGGGTTTGCAGGTAGTGCTTCAGGGTATGACTAGCAACTACATCTTCAGCGGTCATCTGGCGATTTGTTCCCGGCTGACGTTTCCCCTGCCAATCCTGGCTAGTGATGGTTGAGCTGTAGACATGCAGTGGAGCCTGAACGGTCACGTTAGCCGCTTTAGGGAAGTTTAGACCCGACATTTCAGAACCATAACGGGCAACTGATTTAGTCACTTCACGCTGCACATCTTCCAGTGTGTCGAGCGCGATGATTTGTGTGTCACTTGGACGGCTGGTAAAGATCCCCAGGCTGGACAGAAGGAACCCCTCGCCGCTTGGCTTCACGAACTGACCGGAAAGGTTAGTAAAATCACTTAATTTCATATTGTTATCTCTCCTTGATTAGATTGCGGTGTTTGCATCAGCAATGCGGTTGCCTTGCTTAACAAGGGCGGCGTAAGCAGCATCTTTTGCAGCCCCCGCCACAACCAGACCAGATGGATTGAACACACAGCCACGGTCTGAAATGACCAGGCTACGGGCATCACCTGCAATTTGGTTTTGCAGAGCTACAGCACAGTTATCAGCATCGGCTGCAACGTATGCCGCGCCAGTGGTCGGGTTAATCACATCACCACAAGTCACATCAGCAGCCAGATCAAGGATCACGGTGCGCTTATGAAAGATCGGTGAATCGGTATAAACCAATACATCTTGTGGGGTTTTGCTTTCGTATTCGAATGCCATATTTTGTATCTCCATACAGTAAGTCGCCAGAGCGATTAACGGATTTCCGTTAACCTGTGCAGCAGGCAGTTTTTATAATCCGGCGAATATGCCGGGTTGAGTTGAAAAAATACCGTCCATCGGACGGCATTCTTCTATTCGTGTTCCAACAGAAAAAGACCAAGGCGAGAATATCCCGCCTGGTGTAGGTCAGTAGTTTTCTGATGGAGAGATTTGGAAAGCATGAGTGTGGTTCACGCTTAAAAAATGAAGGAGCACGACAGCGGGAGACCTCATATCTTCGTTGCCGCACTCAATGCCAGTTTGCATCATGGCTGATGACCGGAGGAGAGCCGGATTTAATGGCAAATCCAGACCAGAGGCCCAGACTTTGTACGCCCTAAGGCGAATCTTTTGTGATGTACCGCCCGTTGGCAAACGTCCAGTGAGAGGCTGGAAGCGACACATCACAAAAGAGGCTCCACGGTGTCACAGAGCCTGCTTTATATTTCGGAATGACAATGGCTGCTGTAATTCACCTTGTATATTATTTTAACACGAATAATTATCATTTACAACAAATTTCACGAGAGATCTTTGATTTGTCGCTAAATTTGATACATGCGCATTGCGGTATTGAGATAGGGGCGACGAATTCGCCGCCAGTATATTAATTAGCCAGAAATACCCAAAATGAGATTGGTATTTTTCCTATCCTGCTCTTGTACTTCGGCCTTAATTGCATCGCTGAATTTGCTATCGTCAATGCTGAGTTTAACCTCGTTGGTCACCGTCAGATCGGCCTTACCTTCAATACTGAATGGCTTGCCAAGGTTCATACCATAAGCAAGATTATCAATGCCCGGTAGTTGTGCCATGCCTGCGGTAGCTGGTTGAATTCCAGGTAAGGTATTCATCCCCGCAAATGCATTAGTGAAACCTTGAGCATGATCGGCAAAGAAGTTTTTGATGTCAGTCCAAAGGGTAGGCCTGTCGTTGTTTGCCTGCACCTTCTTCATGAAGGCATCAGGATCAGCCTGAATCTCGCTAAGACGATTATTGAGACTTACACCAGCCATGATCGCAGGAAGACCCATATAAAAGCCCCCACCTTTACCGCCTTTAGCTGGTTTGCCGTCTTTCCCTGGTTTGGTGTTGTCGGTTCCTGGGGTGGCAATGCCACCAAGAGCGCCGATTCCGGCAAGAGTACCAAGCAGACCTTTCAACGGATTCGCGAAGCTGACAAGCCACCGCAACGCGCCAGCTAACTTGAAGATCGCCCCAGTGAAGATCGCAATTCCTGCCGCATATGCTGCTGTATTACCGAATCCCTCGAATGTCTTGGACAATTGAGGAGCATACTTCTTGATCAGCGCTTCAATGAGAATGAAGCTGTTATAGACCGTGTACCCCGCATCAGTGAAACCTTTAATCACATTGCCTGCAATGGCTCCCAGCGTCTTAAATGCATCTTGGTTGCTGTCAATTGCATCTGTCAGACCGTTAAACGTATCGGTAAGCTGACTGCCGAAGCCCGATTCAAAGAAATTCTTCTGTGCAAGTTGCATCGTTGTGCGCAAGCGCATCATAGCAACACGGTTAGATTTCAGTGACTTCTCGAAAGCACCACCTTTCTGTGCTGCTGCTTTAAACTCGTCACCAACAAGGGGAAGGATATCCTTCGCAAGCAGTTCACCGTTTTTCATCATTGCCATGAGGTCTTTTTCGGTAAGGTCTGTCCGGCCTTTTAGCTTATTCAATGCCTTGACGAAGATCCCGACTGCGTTTGGTAAAGCGTCCCCGAGCTGCCCCTTCAACTCTTCAGCCTGCACCGTGCCTTTAGCGTATATCTGATTAAGCGCAAGCAAGGCGCGGCTCTGCTCCTCACCAGTGGCCCCTAATACGGTTCCGTACTGGCTGACACCTTCAAAGAGGTTTTTGATTTGGCTGTCTGTGGCCTTGCCAGCGGCTGAAGCGTAAAACTTCACGTAGTCTTTGCTGGTCTGTTGAAGGTCAAGACCAAGGGAAAGCGCCTGTTTCTGGAGATACGCCATTTCCTGAGTGGCTTTCTTACTGTCGCCTGTCACCGCCTGGAGACCAGAGGCCATTGATTCGAAGTCTTGCCCGGTCTGCATGATGGTTTTGCCGATCCCAATAGTGGCCCCAATGGTGATCGCTGTGCCAGCATGATCAAGAAGGGATGTATCAAGGCCCGTCACTTTAGCTTTAACTGGGATGGTTACCGGCTTTTTGATTAACCCACCCTGCTGTCTCAACCGCTGTTGTAGCTTACTTACTCTGGCGTTGTACTCTCCAAGCGCCATTGAACCAGCATGATATTGTTTCGTTAGTTGGCTAAAATCCTGAATTGCTTGCGCTCGCTGGCGTGGTGTCAGGTTGTAACCGTTGGCGGCAGTGCTAAAGCGAATACCTTTGGTGCGGATCTGCTGAGTGCGTTTCTCTAGGTCGGCCTGTTCACGCTGTGCTCTGATTGCCTCACTGAGACCACGGACACTTTTAGGAACCAGACCGCCCGCCGCTGGGTTACGTGCTGCAATCGCAGCCATACGTTGGGCGTGACGCTGTTCGTTGGTCGCCATACGTGCATTTATAGCACTTTGTTTCTGAGCTTCAGCGGTTAATCGCTGATTGAGCTTCAATCTCTGCGTTTCTGCTCGCGCCTGCTGTAGCTGGGTCTTGCCGTTGGCTTGTTGTAGCTTTCGTGTCGCCTGATCGAAAGACTTTCCCGCTGACTCCGCATATTTTTTCAGGCTCTTGATTTTGTTGCGGGCGCGGTTGAAGGAGTTTTGATCGACCTGCCAGGAGACTGTATTAACCAAGCTGGAGACGATCTTATTTGTGCCAGACATCACACCCCCTGATTGATAACGTAGCCCAGACGCTTAAGCGCGGCGCGTTGTTCAGGCGTTAGCTCATCAAGGCTTGCCTTCATCATGAGGCTGACTGGACGGAGGTTAGCGCTATAACCTTGGGCCTGGTGGCACAGAGCGATCCCTTTTTCCTTGATGGTTTTGCCACTTTTTAGGGCTGGCTCGCTGGCTGTTGCAGTCGAAGCGGTCAGATATCCCTCGATAGCATCAGCCAACACCTGATCGGCGCTTTTATTCAGATCTCCGCTCTCCGGTTCGGCAGCTGCCTGCATTGCGGCGAGAATATCGGCGCGGATGTCGTTTACGTTTTTCATTATTATGTTTCCTGTAGAGGTCCAGGCCGTCACGAAGCCATAGAAGTACGGCTACGCAGATCGGCAGAAATGATAAATATTCAAATAGGGTCAAGTTTCCCCGGCTGGGGTATTAATAATGCAGGCGTGGTGATCGGCGTTGGGGCGCTGCCTGCTTGCGTGAAATAGTCTTCCGGAACTCAATGAACAACGGATCGTCACTAACAGGCATTCGGGATGCCATTTCCTGATCGCTCACTCCGTCACGTTGAAGAAACGTGATCACAGAAAATAGAGGTAACTGGAGGTCAGCACAGATTTTTTCGAGCATTGCACCCGAGTCGAAATATTGGCGTACAGTTCGCTTAGTTGCGTACTGACTGGTGTACTTCACCTTTCGAAACTTGGGATTCCATGTCTTAGCCAGTTCAGCTACAAACTCAGGATCAAGACGTAATAACAAGGCAACTTTGCCGGGAGTCATGCCATGCACAAGGAGTGCCTTAGCGGTTTTAACAATATCCTCATCACGGCGGCGCTTTTTAAAAAGACGCTCTAAATCTGTTTTTTTCTGGTCAGCCAGAGAGTGGCTGTTGCCAGTTACGTTCTCACACAATTATTCCTCCAATTGCTAAAACGGTTCGTTATCATTAAATTCAAGCTGCTCATCCTCTTGCTGCTGCGGGGCATTAATAGCCTGTTTCGATTCGGCTGCTCTTCGCGCCTGCTGCTGTTTGTAAATTGCATCAGCGCCTGACGATTCGTCGTTAGCGGCAGACCTCGATCCTTTACTTCCCTGGCTATGGAGAATGGTGATATGGCTCTTGATCAGAGTCTGCGCCTCTTTCGAAGTCTTGCCCCACATTGTGAGATATTCCTCTAAACCTTCCTCACCCTGATTCTGCCAGTAGTTGAGGGTATTAAGATCGGCATAGTGCCGTTCGTTCAACGCATCAGCATCAGAGGATAAAGGAGCATTGCCGCCAACATCCACAGGAGATACAGATTTTCCGACTCCAGCAGCAGCCGCAGAGGTTGTAGTAACGGGTTGTTCGTCATCCTGTTGTTTCTGCTCATCTTTGCCGCTCTCCCCGGTTTTAACTTTCTGATTATTTGCGATGGTTACTACTGCGTCACCTTGCTGTGATAACCCAGCGTTAAGTTCTGCTAAAATTTCCTCAGGATCTTTGACTGTGTAGTCAGTATGGGAGATCTCTTTACTTCCTGGTTTACGAGCTGGTATCGCTGTAATCCACCCCATTATCATTAGCAGTTTCACTTTTTTCTGAACAGTTGAGAGTCCCATACAACAGCAATCCGCAATATATTGTTGAGACGGACGGATCTCACCTGTCGTCTTCTTCCATCCAAGCAGATGACTGTAGACCGCCATGATTTCTGGGCTGTTTTTCACTCCGTTGAAATATTTGATACGGGCAATCTGGATCACCCAAGGGGAAAAAGTATCAACCGTGATCGGTTTGTCTTCGTTCGGCTGCGGTAGGGATTCGTAAAGTTTACTTTCTGCTTTCTCGGTCGTCATAATATCCTCGCTGGTTATCTGTTTTATTGTTTTCGATGATTTTGGCTGCCATTTGCAGCAATTCACTACATAATTTTGCCATTGGCATGTCTCGGCGGTTGGCCTCCCTTAGCAATGTGCGGTACGTTTCATCCGGAAATGAAATATTCATACATCCTGTCTCCTGTCTGTGAGATGTGGGAACACACCCCTGCGATCATGGAATTGACCAAGGGTGAGGAGCCGTTTTTACGGCGGTTTAGTTTGATGGCTTGCGCCAGCGGGTGATGCTAAGGCGGGATTAAGCTGGTGTTGTTAAGTCTGGAATAGTTTTTCCGATAATGCCTTCAAGTTCACCGCCAGACTCAATCATCTTAAGCAGAAGGATCTGCTCATTCATCAGGCCGATGCCATGAGAGGCGTAATAGACACGCCAGCCAGAAAGCACAGGTTCAATGATTTCCATAACATCACGGCCTTTTGCCAACTCATGGCTGTAAGGCTTCAGAATATCCCGGATGATTTTTGCATTCTTAGCCTGCTGGCGCAGACCTTTGATGATATTCATGGCTTCACGAGTTGCCGGGTATAGTTTGTCTGCTTTCTTGGAGCCGCCAACGCGGGTTCTGAAACTGCGAAGATTTACTAAAGAAGTGATTTTGTTGTCGATTGCAGAAACAATCTCTGAGGCGGTAGCGTTCGAAAAGTCGAACAGGACTGGTTTTGTCATCTAATCTCCTATGTTGTTTTAATGTTTCCTTTTCTCAAGGTATGAATATATTATGTCATAAATCACACTTTTTGTCAAGTTTCTTGTTGTATCATAGATAAAAGTGTGCTAGCAACCTTTTGGGCTGGGCCGCATAATTCCATAAAGCAACATACAATGTCATTAGCAATTCGTGCTGAATTTAATTATATGTATTGCATTCTTATTTTAGGTGGGAAATAATTCAGGGTTACACAAATCGCCTCTGACGCGCTCTAAGCGATTCCAAGCCGTAGGCAGTGCCTATGGGTTACCTCTACCGTTTAAATGCCGTGTAGCGTGTCTGATGCGCTCTGTGAGCCTCCTGTTATCTAGCCTTGATTGTCCTTTGTCAATCAACGGTCACAACAATCAAGATGAATCGGGGATTCACCGCATAGCGTCTTTGTGAAGTCTGAGGGGGGAGCGCCGCCCCTCCAAGGGGGGAGTTACGTCGCGTTTAAAGCTCCTGACTGCATCGCAGTCGTTCACATTGGACTGACGCGCTTGCGCTTGTCTTCCACACATAGTGTAAACAGGCGAAGCCTGTCTACATAACACCTAACAACTCCAACAATTGAACGCATGTTCAATCTGTCTTTGACCTTCAGGTCTTTAAGATCTTATAAGTGTTTTATAAGTGTTTTTATAAATGCTCTTATGCTACGTCTCTCAGAAGACACCTCCCCTCTGGTGGAAGACACGTATCTTCCAATAGAAGACACCCTCCCCTCTGACAGAAGACACCTGGTGATCCGGTCACGAAGTGATGAACGATAACGCTCACCGCTATGCGGCCTTGCCGTTAGCTTTTTTTATAAAGATCATGTTTTAGGTTTTTTATCTTTATTATCTAGTTCTTTATTATATCGTAGGTCATCCATGACCGGGGTGTCCGGACACCAGTGACCGGGGTTGGTTACTTCTCAATCACCTCATCCTTTGGGATGTGCGCCTCACCAAGCTGCAAATAAACCGCTGAAAATTCAAATTTAATCGCTGGTATATCGCCGTAAATGCGTCGTGTTGTCACTGTCTCACCTGTGGGATGTGGTAACCGTTATAGTGTAAGGTATACAACGAAGCCAGTAATGGCGCTGCCTCGGCAGATCTGTCACTCGTGGTGTGGCTAAACACAATCACCGATCCCTCCTCATTTCAAACCGAAAAATAATAATTTCTCGTGCAAAATCAACGAAAAATCGTCCATTTCTGGGCCTGTGAGAGCCTCTCAGCGTGGCGCTGTGATATGGGTCTGTCAGTTTACAATTGTGTGGAGATGACGCGCTGTAGCGCTTTTGGTGAAGCGTAGAAGGGATTGGTGAGAATGCATACGCTGGTGTGGAAAAAGGTACGCATCTGTGGCCGCTGGGACGAGAGAATTTCGCTAGGTGATGGCAAACCTTCAACCCGTTGTGGTAACGTCGCTGTAGTGGCTTTGTGTCTGCTGCGAATAGAAAAATGTGCTTTTATGGCATTTGATGCACTGGCAACTTCAAAGGCCTGAAACCTGAAATTGTGTGGTGACCAGATAAACTCATCCAAAATCCTTGAACAAGAGAACTTACCTCAAATCCTCCCGAATGCTTTCCTTCTGTTGATGAAATCGCTGTTGTCTACCCCGCTTCGCATCAACGCTCCGAAAAGCAATACCTGACAATTCCAGTCAAGTACTTATAAGAACCATTATGTTAAATAGACCGGAAAATGAACAGCAGAATGCCCTATTGTGGCAAGTTTTCCCTGTTGTGATGTTCTACGGGATGAAGTGGTAACGTACGTTACTGGGCCTGTCGGCTCTGCGATATTTCAGCAAGAAGATAAGAAATTATTGAGGGATCGTCTGTCACGTCAGGCACATGGCCCAGAGAGCCGTAGGATATTTTCAGCAAGAGCATGTAAGCTGGATCGTCAAATAGCAGGGACATCCATGAGGTGGGGTGGATGAGTTGCCGGGAATTTTACCCGGCAGACCGTATGACAGATTAGTTAAAGGTGCAGTTTCCGCCAGACGGTGCACCGATGAAAAACTGCATCTTTTCGCAAGTCACGGTGATCTTCTGGCCCTTTTTCAATTTCGACGCCTTCGCCTTTTCTGAATCAAACATACTCAGACTGACTGGCATGAAGCGATTACCGCTTTCAAGTTTAAGAACTACATCATCCGTGAAATTTTTTGTTATATCCTGAACAGTTCCGGTTACTTCCACCTTACGACCACCAATTTTGTCATCGGCTGCAACCTCGTTAGCTTTATAAAGTTCAGCTAGATCTTTCGCTGTGGTCCGATACATGCTTTCGTCAGAATATGCAGCCTTTTGTTTTACGGTGCCAGATTGCGATTGTGCTGATGTTGTCATCTCGTCAACCACCATTTTCATAAAATCTTTTTGCATCGAGATATAGGCAGCGACCCCATCGCAGCTATCAAGGGCGATCTTATCTTTCGTTATCAACCTCCCTTTAGCTTTAAGCGCAGCACCAGCACCAGCGCCCTCAACGACAGAATTGTAGATAGCGTAATAGCTAGGCGTATCTTTCTTCATACCCTGCGTTGCCTGCTTTATCAATACATCTTCAGAACCGCCTTTCAGCGTCTGCTCACAACTGACATTAATCAGCGTTTTGACATAGGTCGCCAGGTACTCAGGGTAAGGCTGTACTTCCGCAGGGGGAACACCATCAGCGAAAGATGAGAAGGAAAAGAACACAAGAGGTAATGCAAGAATTTTTTTCAAAACAGCCTCCATAGCTGAATAGATTAAGTACACCATCGGCAAGTGTCTCAACGCCATCAATTACTTTAATCGATCGAAATTACAAAATCGATCGTTAAAATTGATCAATTTAGTTACTATAATCTTCCAAGGATGTTTACTCGGATTGCCATTTGGCATTGTAGAGGGCAGATCATTCTAGGGGGAGATATGAGAGGAATTCTATTGATTTGCGGTACTCTGGTGACTTTTTATGCAATGGCAGGCAAAATCACCATGCAACTGACAGAACAGACCCAGACTGCCAACGGGACGCTGTGTCGCTATTCCAATTCAATCTACGATTTTATGTACAAAACGAAAAGCAAGCATTGTCCAAATGTGAAAACGTTCTCTACAGAGGACAAGTAAGGTTAAATTCTGTCAAAATCAGAATTACAGCGGCGGCAATGCCAATGCTTATAGTCGTATGATCCCATCATACCGATGACCTTCTCCCTTGCTTCCATGTGGAATTTAATGTTCTCACTTTCATAGCATTTAGGGCAAAATGCTATTTCATCACCCTCTTTCCACCAAACACCGTTTTGGAAAATGAAGGTTTGCTTATCCTTTAATTGTTCCTCTAATTGCTTGTTCTTCTGTTCTGCATCAAAAAGTAGCGCCTGGGTGGTGATAACCTCCATCTTAACGCTAGCAAGCTCTGTCATGAGGTTTGCAAGCTCAAGTTTAAGCGTCGCTTTATCAAGTTCACCGCTATCATCCGCAAGTTTCTTTGCAATGCCAACAGCTTTATCAATAATCCCTACAGCCGCTGCTGTACTCGCTAACACTCCAGACATATTTTTTCCTTAAACCAAAATTCGATTCATTACAGCTTCTGAAGCAATTTTACCATAACTGATTAAATCCCTCGGCCCAAGGTGATGCACATTTGAGGGGAAGGTTTGGTACATGTATTTATAAGCCGTTGCCGCTGCTGCAATCGCGGTGTTGAACTCAGGTGTAGAACCGTTCGAAAAATGTTCAGCGTTGAAATGCGCGATTACATTGCTTCTGAACTCCGTCATTTTCTTCCAGTAAGCATGAAATTCGGTTGGCGTCGTTCGCAGTTCATCGAATAAGACCTTTCGAAATCTGTCGTGATCATCCACTACACACTTCCAGTGAGTCCCCTCAGCATCAGATCCAAAAACTTTGCACCAATGTATCGCCGCATCACCAATTAAGGCATTACAAACGCCCCTGAAAGGGAATAAATCACCAGTACCACGATCCAAGTGTTCTAAAGCATCAGCCAGAGCGAAAAAAGTGTGAATAGATCGTGAGAATATGGTTAAACACATCATGCTGTTTTCAATAGCTTTTGCCCTTGCAATATCCATCTCTTGCGATCCCTTACCCTTTTTACACATTTTATTGATAGTACATTGTAAGCCCGCAGGTGATAAGACTGTAAGCAAGGCTTTACTTCTCCAAATTTTAAATCATCCCCATTCCAAGCCATCAATCACATAACAAACCGTGGAAAGCGGGAAGGTGTGCAAATAGCGTCTAGTAATACCTGAGCCACTCTTCTCATGACCAACTACCTGTTGCAGGTGTGCCAGGTTGCCAACCCAACCAGCTAAACAGCCAGAAATCATCGTATGCCGAAAGCTATGCACCAATCGCCGCTGCCCATAATCATCAAGATAAGGAATGCCAAGCTGATCTCGAACATCTGCTAAGACCTTGCCGATCTTCGGCATGTTTTTGCCAGATACAGGGGAGAAGATTTTCTCTTTCCACTGTCGATTAACGAAATCAAGAAAACCCCACTCGATCAGTTTGGGATGAATCACTACCTGCCTTGTAGCGTTCTCAGTTTTGCCTTGCCCCCCTTCTGCGATCAGGAGATAGTGCCGCTGGCTATCTTCATCAAATTTGATCTGTGATTTCTCCAGCTTGGCGATCTCGCTTCTTCTGGCTCCCGTGTACGCCAATAGCAAAGTGATCCACTTCTGCCACCCGTCAGGCTGCTTGAGCGCCCACCCCACAAACTTTCTCATTTCTGCTGCGCTATATGCACCAAACCTTGCTTTAGATGGTGAGGCGACCACTCCATCAGTCGGAGACTTCTCCAGAATATCTTTATTGTCAGTCAGGAAGGTTTTGAACAGCGATTTGTAAATCTTCAAATGCTTGTGGATAGACTCAGCGCCAACCAAATCTTCTGGCGGAACATCATCACACTCGATCAGTTGCTGAACCGTCATTGACCGATAAGGTTGCACAACACGCTTTGGCAAGTTTTCAACAACTTCCATCACCTGCTTGATGTCCTGCTTGGTTATCGTCGTTACGTCTGTTGATGCACCGAGGACAATGAACATGACTTCCATAAAGCGCTCATTAGCCTGTGAAATTGCCTTCGTCCAGTTCTGAGCCTTCTCCTTTTTGTATATATTCCACGCGCCAGCCAGCGTTAGCACTTCTTTTGGTTGTGCTTCCGTTTGTTCTTCCTCTTCTCCGGAAGGAGTACCAACCTCGCGGTATTCCTGTGCAACCATCGGCGGAATATTGCGCCGCACATCATTCAGAAATTGGTGCGCCAGCCATTGTTCATTCTGCTGCTTCAGAATATTGCCATACTCAGAAAGACGCTTACTGAAGTGATCCGGTTGGATAGTTCCACGTTGAACCAGAGGAATTACAGGAGAAGCAAAAGACATGAGCAACTGCGCCTGGGTGTGGCTGTCAGTCTCTAACGACTTACGGAAAAACTTATTATCAGGCAGGCGAAAACGAACGTAATAAACCCCGTTACGTTTAATGGTGTGGCGTATGGTATGGTGTCCCATTTCGTGAGCCTCAATGTGATCGGCTAAACAAAACGGTTCGAAAATCGCAGATAAGTCTTTGATTCTTATCTTGGATAATCGCCAGGACTACGCTGGCATTATCCAGATCAGGTAATACGGGTATTTCTCAGCCTTCAACGAAGAAGGGCACCCCGAGTCAAAATACTTTTAAAACAATGATTTATTGAAATCAATGTTCTCATTCAGTGTAACCGTGGCCACAGGCCAGGCGCAAGGGGTTTTGATTTATCACGGCAGCGATCGCGTTATGAATCTCCCTAAACACTTTTTCGCTAGCATCTTCAACATAAATATTTTTTCCTGGTATATCCCGGAACAAAAATGAGCTGAATTTATTTTCATTCGAAGCTGACGAAAGGTTCGATAATAAATAATCGGCAAAAAACCATAAATTTACATAAACTGTTATGTGTATTATTAACCCATTCAAATCAAAACACTTAAATATATTTAATGTATTAGTGTTTTATATCTAATTTGACTCTCATCCATTATGAATCGCTATCTTATTGTATTATAAGATTATTAAGCCGAGCTTTTATGGAACGGTTCGTTTTGCTATTCCTGCTATTTATGATTTAGATCAATAATCAAAATTACACATTCATAGATAGTTACTGCACGTTACGAAATAAGTTATCAAACCAAAATTTTCAACGTTAATAGTGAATTATTTCAGATATAACAAGGCGTTGTATCTTCCCGCCAGGATAGCGCCCTTACTTTATTTTTTCTTGTAGTGATGATGAGAGCTTTAAAATGAACTATTTAAATACAACAGCTATCGCTGTTTTTGGTTTTGTGTTTGCTGGTTCAATGAATACTGCAAATGCTGCGGAAGCAAACATAAACCTTGACGATAACGTCAACAATCCAGGTGCTCACATTCAAATTCAGGGTACCGATAAAACCGCCTATAACCTTGATAACATTGAGGGGAGTAACATTAAGCAAGACGGGCAAATCTATAACCTTCAGGGCGATATTGACAGAGCAAATACAGCTATTAATAAAGCACAAGATACAGCTAACACCGCTAAAGATGGCGTAAATGCTAACACTCAAGCTAACGCTATCCTTAACCAGAAAGTCGACGATTACAAAGCAGATCAGACAATCACTGATAACAAACAGAATATATTGATTGATAACACTAATAATAAAGCAGACGCGGCTTTACAAGGCGTTATTACTAACGGTCAAGCAATTATTGATACAAACACGAGAATAGATAAAACTGACATCACCGCGACCAATGCGAACAACAAAGCAGACGCCAACAATCAAGCGCTAGCAAGTAAGGTAGATAAAAGCATTTTCAACGCCGATCAGGATAGACAAGATCAAGCACTTCAGGATGCCTCTGGCAAAGCGACTCAGGCATTTAATACGGGCGCTTATGCGCAATCTTTAGCTGTCGATGCACAAACGGTAGCCGCAGCGAATAAAGCTGCTGTTGCTACCGTTCAGTCACGCCAGCAAACACAGGAAGCGACGATTCAGAATCACAGCGCACAATTAGCGAATCATGAATCACGTATTATTGCGTTAGAGAGTCAAAATAACGCTAAGTTCTCTTCTCTGGAGAATCAGCAGAATGAGGATCGCAAGGAATATCGTGCTGGTATCGCTGGCGCTGCTTCTCTTGCTGGTTTGCATTACGTTGATACAGATAACGCGGTTGCCGTCGGTGCTGCCAACTTCAAAGATGCGCAAGGTTATGCAATCGGCTACCGTCATAAGTTCGCTGAGAATGTAGCTGCTACCCTCTCTACATCAGGTACATCTAACGGCAATGAAATTGTTGCGGCGTCCGCATCTTACGGATGGTGATGTTACAGTATTAAAACAAAATGCCAGTGAGCTAAAAAAATCGCCCATGAGTTTTAATCAGCTGGCTATAACTCAATACATTGCTGCCCGCAAAGAAAATGACAAAGTACATTTTTATCTCCGCTGTTTTGTATCTCATTTTTATTTTATTAGGGATATGGATCGGCTTGATGTTAGGCACCTATATTTATAATTGTAATTACTGAGGCAATAATGAAAAAGTTAATGATGATAGCGGCAGTATTATCTCTTGCTGCGTGTTCCTCACCAGCGCAACGGATGGCGGATTGTCAAAGCAAGGGGGTGAGTAAAGACGCTTGTTATATTGCAGAGCAAAACCGCACATCAGCCATTAACGCTGCTGCAGAAAAACAGGCTTTGGAGAATGCTGCTCAACTTGCACAATCAGCACATAAGCCTTTTCCTGAAGGCTGCACTCAGGTTATGGATGCTGCGGGTCGTTGTGACAGCAGGCCTGCCAAAGCAAGCGGCGATGTTAAACAGTTTTCAGGTGAAGCGGATCACGTTATGAATAAGCCAATATCTGATGCTGCTGAATATCTGCTTTCGAAAGGCTGGAAGCCAAATAAGGGTTTATGGCACAAGGGTAACTATATTATGCAGCTGGTTGTCGAGAAAGAGAGAGTTGTAAACGCACAATTATCAAAAATGTGATCTTAGCACTACGCTCCCTCCTGATAAGATTTACATAGCCCCATTTGTATGGGGCTTTATTTTAGCACATGACTAAATACACATTTACTCTAACTGCCACGCCCCGCCATGAATAAGCGATGCTCCTCCCGTCCAGGCAAATAACGCCAGCTCGCGGCATTCGGCATCAGGATAAATACGGCTGCTGAGGCACGCCTCACCTTCGTTAACAAACACTTCCACCGAAGAGCAGTCAAAAAACAGGCGCAGGCTGAGCGCGTCGTTCAGGTTAAGCGCGACGCTTCGGGTACCGCACAGGCCATACTGTGGATAGTGTCGCTCCAGCACCAGGCGCTGCATCTGGGCATCAACATAGAGGCGTAAGCCGTCGCCGAGACGAATGCCGTATTGCTCCGCGCTGCTATTCGTGCAATCCCATTGCAGAATGACCTCCATCGCATCGCAGTGTTCCACCAGCGTCATCTGCTGGTTATTAAGTGTACTTATCGGCCAGGGGAACCACGCCCCGCGCAGGGCTTCAACTTCTCTGGCTGGCCGCATTTGCAGATGGTTATCCGCACTCAGCGTCAGCTCGCGCGGTAAAGAAAGCATACCCGCCCAGCCATCCTGCTGTTCCGGCAGGGGCGATTCCCACATGTCCAGCCAGCCGATAACAATGCGGCGGCCGTCAGGAGTCAGGAAACTTTGCGGCGCATAGAAATCATGCCCGCGATCCATCTCCACAAATTCCCCTTCACGCACAAAAGGTTGGCCGGGCTGCCACTCGCCCAACAGGTAGCCGCTCTGGAAAAGATTACGATTTTTGAATCCCTCTGCCGCCAGCCCCTGAGGCGAAAACATCAGCACGCGTTTACCGTTGAGGGTAAAAAAGTCCGGGCATTCCCACATATAGCCCATCTCTTTTTCAGCCACCGCAAGCACGCCCGTATCCAGCCACTCGCGCAGATCGGCAGAACGGTATACGCGCACCTGGCCCGTCTCACCGTCGCGCGCGCCGACAACCATGTACCAGCTCTCCCCTTCACGCCACACTTTCGGGTCGCGGAAGTGATGCAGCCCGGGCGGTGTATTAATGACTGTCCCGTGCCGCACAAACTGGATGCCGTCACGGCTGGTTGCCAGGCACTGAACCTGGTAGAGATTAGCCTCATCGCCAGGATCGCCGTGGAATTTGTGGCCGGTGTAGATCAGCGCCAGCGTGTCGCCATCCACCACCGCCGAGCCAGAAAAACAGCCGTCCTTGTCGTCTGGTCCTTCCGGTGCCAGCGCAACAGGGAGGTGCTCCCAGTGAACTAAATCCTTGCTGCGCGCATGGCCCCAGTGCATCGGCCCCCACTGGGTCGAATACGGATGATGCTGGTAAAACGCGTGATACCAGCCGTCAAACCACACCAGGCCATTAGGGTCGTTCATCCAGCCAGCTCGCGCAGCGAGGTGGTAACGGGGATACCAGCGCAGGTTAAGCCCTTCGCGTCTGGACTGAAGTTCCTGTTCTGCTTTCGTAATGGAATACGTCATTTCTCTACTCTTTGATCAGATGGTGGAAGGTTGCGGCATGAGCGGGTCAGAAGAGGACTTACCCGAGCGCAACAGGAAGATGGAGATAAACGTGGTGCTGAAGACCAGTAGCCCCATGATGAGATAGGACTGGGCAAAGCCGTATTTCTCATAGCTGTAACCTGCCAGCGGCGACAGCACCGAGGCAATCACCGAGCTTGTACAGGCAAAGCCCACCAGATAGAGGGTGGAAGAGAGTCGCTTATCAAAATGCAGGCTGTTGTATTTAAAGATGGAGACCAGCAAAACGGGCAGCTCAACCGCGTGCAATAGCTTGGTAATGGAGATCAACACCGGTCCCTCAACCAGACCCGATGCCACCATACGCATCGCCATCACCATTCCGGCGAAAATCAGGCCGTTTTTCGCACCGAGGCGATTCACCAGCCACGGGGCGCAAAACATGCCCGCCGCCTCAAGGAAAACCTGGAAGGAGTTGAGATAGCCGTACATGGCGTTTCCTTCCTGCAGCGTCGGGAACTGTGAGGAGAAATAGACCGGGAACTGCTGGTCGTAGACGCCATAAATACAGGTGCCGATAACAAAAAACACCAGCGCCCAGAACCGCGGTAGCGTCAGCAGGCGCAAGGCATCTTCCAGCGTGACCTTACCGCCGGATACCGCCTCCTGCATGGCGTGCGGGGCCGAAGAGACTCTTAGGCGCGCCAGCAAAACAAAAAACACCAGCCCGGCGCAGCTCGCCACCGCGAAGTTCAGCTTCGGGTTAATGTTAAACAGGAGCCCGGCAAAAAAGGTTGCTGCCGCCCAGCCCAGCGATCCCCACATCCTCGCCTTGCCAAACTCAAACTGACTCTGGCGGGCCACGCGCTCGGTATAGGACTCCAGTACCCCTATTCCGCCGTTAAACGTCAGCCCGATATAAATCCCACCGAAAATACTGCCGAGTAACACGTTAATTTGCAGCAGATAACCAAACAGCAGGAAGGCCGGGCCAGAAAGAATGAGCAGGCTGGTCAGAAACCAGAGCAGGTTTTTGCGCAGGCCAAGTTTGTCCTGAATGAAGCCGTAGCAGATTTGCGCGCACAGCGCGGAGACGGACAGCACGGCATAGATGACTCCCGTATCCCCTGCCTTTAACCCCACCTCCTGATGGAGCCAGATAGAGAGCAACGAGCCGGAAGATGACCATGTGACAAAAAAGAAAAACAGTAATGCGCTTAATAAAGGGTAGCTGTGAGAGTGATGCGTTTTCATCATGACATTCTCATGTTGGAGTAATGACATTATGGTAACGTTAACATTTATGCTTTCTCATACGGTTTGGCGGAAATTTAAGATGTTAATCACGAAAGTTAACGTTAACATTGATAGAGTGAGATCGCGATCAAATATTCATCACTGAATTAAATATGGCCTGGCCTGTGCATCAGCCTTCCTTTTACATCAGCGACTTAGTTGTATACCCTTTCCCACAGAGCATTAACGGAGTAAGAAAATGGCTTCCCTGAAGGACGTCGCAAAGCTGGCTAACGTATCGCTGATGACGGTCTCCCGCGCGCTGAATAGCCCGGAGCGCCTTAAACCTGAAACGCTGGCGCGCGTTCAGCTGGCTATCGAGCAGACCAGCTACGTTCCTGACCTGTCCGCCAAGAAAATACGCGGCGCGCATGCCTCGCCTAAAACCATAGGCGTACTGGCGCTCGATACGGTGACGACACCTTTTTCGGTGGAGATCACGCTGTCGATTGAAGAGACGGCCAGAATGCACGGCTGGAACAGCTTCGTGATGAATATGTTTACCGATGACAACCCGGACGCCATTGTCGACCTTCTTCTCTCTCATCGGCCTGACGGAATTATCTACACCACCATGGGGCTACGTCAGGTTCCTCTCCCGGCTAAACTCCTCACCCTTCCCTGCGTGCTGGCCAACTGCGAAAGTGACGGCGAAAAGGTTGCCAGCTATATTCCCGATGATGAACAGGGGCAATATACCGCCGTGCGGGCGTTACTCGCGGAGGGTTATCGACGACCTCTCTGCCTGCATTTGCCTGAGGGGCATCTGGCCACAACCCGTCGTCGTCAGGGGCTGGAGCGTGCATGCCGTGAAGCGGGGCTCGATCCGGACGGCCTGGCGCACAGCTATATGGCACCCGGCGATGAGCACTACCGCGACATTCCGTCAGTGTTGCTGGCTCACATCCAGAATGGCATTCCCCGGTTTGACGCGGTTATCTGCGGCAACGATCGTATCGCGTTTATGGTGTATCAGACGCTGCTGGGGCAAGGGCTTCGCATACCGGAAGATGTCGCCGTTATCGGCTATGACAATATGGTGGGTATTGGAGAGTTGTTCCTGCCGCCACTCACGACGGTTCAACTGCCGCACTATGAAATTGGTCGCCTGAGCGCCTTGCATATTATTAACGGTGAAGAGCATCTGGAAACCACGCGCGTAGAAAGTCCATTTTTACTGCGTGATTCCGTTGCGCATGTAACGTAAGCCTGCTTTTTTGCCCATGACCCAAAAACAGGGAGCGTTCCCCTCTTTTTTGCCGTTCGATGGCACGTTTTGTCACACTCTTTTCCGTGTCTTTACACACCGGGTAAACGGGCCATAACCCGCTGTTTTTATTTGGCATAAAATGCAATTTTCTTTTTAAAAATGGGGATATTTCCTCGCTACAGCCGCGTGTCACAAAACAGTAAACAAATTAACCATTGAGCCCCGTGGCAAAAGGCTCTATATTGGCGGCGTTTTTTTCAGGCCCCCATCTGTTTTTTAACTTTTTATTCAATCGTGGCTCATAACGAAGCGGCGGTTGTAGGAGTGATATGATGACGGATAAAGTCCGTATTGACACCGTAGATGCCCACAAAAGCAACGAAACCTATCTGGCCCGTCAGGCCGAGTTTGAATCTAACGTCAGGAGTTATCCGCGCAAACTGCCTTTAGCCATCACTAAAGCAGAAGGCGTGTGGATCACCGATGCAGATAATAAAGAATACCTTGACTGTTTAGCAGGCGCGGGGACCCTTGCGCTTGGCCATAACCATCCTGATGTGCTGAAAAGCATCCAAAATGTCATTACCAGCGGCTTGCCGTTACATACCCTGGATCTGACTACGCCTCTGAAAGACGCGTTTTCTGAATACCTGCTCTCTCTGCTGCCTGGTCAGGGCAAAGAGTACTGCCTGCAGTTCACCGGTCCATCCGGTGCTGACGCCGTTGAAGCGGCGCTGAAGCTGGCGAAAAAAGTGACCGGTCGTAGCGGTATCATCAGCTTCTCTGGTGGTTACCACGGCATGACTCACGGCGCACTGTCCGTGACCGGCAACCTGTCTCCGAAAGAAGCGGTTGACGGTATGATGCCAGAAGTCCAGTTCATGCCTTACCCGCACGAATACCGTTGCCCGCTGGGTATCGGTGGTGAAGCGGGCGTGAAGGCGCTGACTTACTACTTCGATAACCTGATCAACGACGTTGAAAGCGGCGTGCGTAAGCCTGCAGCTGTGATCCTGGAAGCGGTTCAGGGCGAAGGCGGCGTGAACCCGGCTCCGGCTGAGTGGCTGCAGCGCATCCGTAAAGTGACTCAGGAACACGGAATTCTGCTGATCCTCGACGAAGTTCAGGCTGGCTTTGCCCGTACCGGTAAATTCTTCGCCTTCGAACACGCGGGCATCGAGCCAGACATCATCGTGATGTCTAAAGCAGTCGGTGGCGGTCTGCCGCTGGCCGTGCTCGGCATCAAAAAGCAGTTCGACGCATGGGCCCCAGGTCACCACACCGGTACCTTCCGCGGCAACCAGCTGGCGATGGCAACCGGTCTGACGACGCTGAAAATCCTGAAAGACCAGAACATCGCAGGCAAAGTGGCTGCGCAAGGCGAATGGCTGAAAAGCCAGCTGAAAGAGATGGCGAAACGTTACCCGGTTATCGGCCACGTTCGCGGTCTGGGCATGATGATCGGTATCGAGATCGTTAAGCCACACGAAGCCGCAGACCACATGGGCTGCTTCCCGGGCGACGGCGAGCTGTCTGCACTGATTCAGAAGAAGTGCTTCGAAGCCGGTCTGATTCTGGAGCGCGGTGGTCGTAACGGTATCGTTCTGCGTCTGCTGCCGTCTCTGCTGATCAGCGATGAAGAGCTGAAGATCTTCCTGGATAAATTTGAGCAGGCACTGCTTGCTGCGGGCGTTCGCCCGGCGTAACCGGAGTTGTTGATTACGATGTCTGATTCAAACCCAATTTTGTTCTCCTCTGCGCAGAGCATTGAAGCTTACCAGCAGGCGATTGAACAAAGCACTCAGGCTGTGATGCAGTGGCTGAAACAGCCTGAGATGTACCAGGGCAAAACGGTCGCGGAACTGCGCGACCGTATTAAGCTGGATTTCAACCCGAAAGGGCTGGGCAACGAAGCGGCGATTGAACGCGCCGTGGAGTTCTTCCTGAAAGACAGCCTGTCCGTTCATCACCCGCAGTGTGTGGCGCACCTGCACTGCCCAAGCCTGGTCGTAAGCCAGGCGGCGGAAGTGCTGATCAACGCCACTAACCAGAGTATGGACTCCTGGGATCAAAGCCCGTCCGCAACCATCATTGAGATCAAACTGATCGAGTGGCTGCGTACCCGCGTGGGTTATCAGGCTGGCGACGCGGGTGTCTTCACCAGCGGCGGTACCCAGAGCAACCTGATGGGCCTGATGCTGGCGCGCGATGCGTTCTTTGCGCGTCAGGGTCATTCCGTTCAGCAGGACGGCCTGGTAGGCGATCTGCGTAAGATCCGCGTACTGTGCTCCGAGAACGCGCACTTCTCCGTGCAGAAAAACATGGCGCTGATGGGCCTGGGCTACCAGTCCGTGGTGCAGGTGAAAACGGACGAATTCTCCCGCATGGATCTGACCGATCTGGCGGCGAAAATTGAACAGTGCAATGCGAACGGCGAGCAGATTCTGGCGATCGTCGCGACGGCAGGTACCACCGATGCCGGTGCTATCGACCCGCTGCGCGCGATTGCAGAACTGGCCGCGAAGCAGAACATCTGGGTACACGTTGATGCAGCCTGGGGCGGCGCGCTGCTGATGTCTGAGCAGTATCGTCAGTACCTTGACGGCATTGAGCTGGTGGATTCTGTGACCCTGGACTTCCACAAACAGTTCTTCCAGACCATCAGCTGCGGCGCGTTCCTGCTGAAAGAAGCGCGTCACTATGAGCTGATGCGCTATCAGGCGGCTTACCTGAACTCTGAGTTCGATGAAGAAGCGGGCGTGCCTAACCTGGTGTCCAAGTCTCTGCAGACCACCCGTCGTTTTGACGCGCTGAAGCTGTGGATGAGCCTGGAAGCGCTGGGTCAGGAGCAATACGCGGCGATCATCGATCACGGCGTGACCCTGGCGCAGCAGGTTGCGGCCTACGTGAAAGCGCAGCCTGCGCTGGAACTGGTTATGCAGCCGCAGCTGGCAAGCGTTCTGTTCCGCTTCCGTGGACAGGTGCAGATGGATGACGCGGGCATCGCCCTGCTGAACCAGAAAATTGGTGACGCGCTGCTGGAATCCGGCCGTGCGAACGTCGGTGTGACCGAGCATAACGGCGTGACCTGCCTGAAGCTGACGCTGCTGAACCCAACCGTGACGCTGGAAGATATCAAAATCCTGCTGTCTCTGGTTGAGCGCACTGCGCAGGAAGTTCTGGCTAAGTAATACAACACCCCTCTTCCGCCGGGAGAGGGGTTATTTTTACAGCCCTGCCCACCACATCCTAAATTTCAATCCCCAGTAGCTCGTCCAGCCCGTTGTGGTACTCACCACGTTCCCCTTCGACACAACCACCAGCGTTGGCGTCACGCTCACCTGCCACGCCTGCGACAGCGCACCGTTTGCATCGTTAATCACCGGCATTTTCAGCTGTTTCTTTTCAACCCAGCGCGCAAGCTTTGCATTGTCACCAGAACGCATGGCGATACTCACCACGTTCCCTCCCTCTTCTGCCAGTTGATTAACCGAGGGCGTCGTATAACGGCATATGCTGCACCAGGTCGCCCAGACGTAAATCAGCAGCGGGCGCTCCTGGCTGAGCGCCGCGATATCGTGAATGTTGCCTTCGATGCTCTGCATCGGTGTTGCGCTAAAACTGGCGGGGAGCATCGGTTTTCGGTATTGATCCACACCCCACACTACGGCCAGCGTCAGCAGAACGAGTATTATCCCTTCCCGCGCCCAGCGGCGCAGTCGATTGATTTTGCGGTTGTCCATTGTGACCTCGTGTTTTAACGGAGGTCATCTTAGCGGGCATTACACCACTATGCTGTAAAGAAGTGTCGCGTCTGTTTGCTGGTGAAGATCATTTCATCGATGAGGCTTACCAAACGGAAAACGGTTATCAGGTAGGTTCATTTTTGTTACATTTTTTTTCGAACAAGCCATAGTCTGATATTTAAAATAGGCAGGTTGCCGTATTGTTGACAGGCAAAATCAAACTTAAAAACCGTTCAACTGGAGAAAAAATGGCTAAGTGTAAATGGCTGCTTCTGGGTGTCGTGATGTCTCTGGCAAGCGCGGCGAATGCAGCACCACAAGCGGCATCCGGCATCAAGGCCTATGAAGAACAAGAGTTCATCGCTGACTTCACGAAATTCAAAATTGGCGACACGGCGCCGGCGCAGTATCAAACGCCGGAGTACACCATCAAACAGTACCAGCTGCGTAACCTGCCGGCTCCGTATGCCGGAACCCACTGGACCTACATGGGCGAGAACTATGTGCTGATCGGCGATGCGGATGGCAAAATCTACAAAGCCTACAATGGAGATATTTTCTATCACCGCTAATACCATCCTGATTCGCCCCTGGCAGGAAAGCGATCGCCCTTTCCTGCGCACGCTTTTCCTCCACGCCCGGCGTGAAGCCTGGCCATGGCTGGACAGTTCAGACTGGCAGCTTGAAGACTTTGACGCGGTAACGCGTGACGAAGTGATTTGGGTTGCCACGCAGAACGGCCATCGCCTGGGTTTTGCTTCCGTCTGGACGAACGATAATTTCCTGCACAACCTGTTTGTAGATCCGCAGTATCAGAGCATGGGCGTCGGGCATGAGTTGCTTGAACACGTGCAAAAAACGTTTACCAGTACGGGTTCGCTTAAGTGTCTGGTGAAGAATGCGCGGGCTATTGCGTTTTACCAGCGGCACGGCTGGCACATTGAGGCGACGGGTGATTCTCCGGACGGAGAGTACTATCTGATGCATTATCGGCTTGGGTAAAGTCAGGTGGCGCTTCGCTTACCTGACCTACAAAACCGTATTTCGTAGGCCGGGTAAGGCGAAGCCGCCACCCGGCAATCCAGCGCTGGGGAATTACACCGCGCGGAACGCGATTTCGCCCGGGATCACTTCGCCCTGCCAGTAGAGCTGCGCCGCAACGCGTCCCGCCAGCTGGCGATACATATCTGCAAATTCGCTGTCCGGACGGCTGACGACCGTCGGTTTTCCGCTGTCCAAATCTTCACGCAGGGTAATGTGCAGCGGCATCTGCCCAAGCAGTTGGGTGTGATACTTCGCGGCCAGTTTTTCTGCGCCACCGGTACCGAAGATAGGTTCGTGGTGACCGCAGTTGCTGCAGATGTGCATGCTCATGTTCTCAACGATACCGAGCACCGGCACTTCCACCTTCTCGAACATTACGATGCCTTTTTTGGCGTCGATCAGCGCGATATCCTGCGGCGTGGTCACCACAACGGTCCCCGTGACCGGAATGTTTTGCGCCAGCGTCAGCTGAATGTCACCGGTGCCCGGCGGCATATCCAGTACCAGATAATCCAGATCCGGCCACATCGTCTCCTGCAGCATCTGCAGCAGCGCTTTGCTGGCCATCGGGCCGCGCCAGACCATGGCGTTATCGTCAGTCACCAGATAACCGATGGAGTTGGTCGCCAGACCGTGCGCCATGATTGGCGCCATGTGGGTGCCGTCCGGTGAGGTTGGACGCTGGTTTTCCGCGCCCAGCATGTTCGGAATAGACGGGCCGTAGATATCGGCATCAAGAATACCGACCTTTGCCCCTTCCGCCGCCAGCGCCAGCGCCAGGTTGACGGCCGTGGAGGATTTACCTACCCCACCCTTGCCCGAACTGACGGCGATAATGTTTTTCACGCCGTTAATGCCCGGCTGGTTTTTAACACGCTTCAGCGTGGCAATGCTGTGGCTCAGCTTCCAGTCAATCGCCTTCGCGCCGGTAATGCGCAGCAGCTCAGAGCTGGTCTGCTCTTTCAGTGCGTCAAAGGCGCTGGTCCAGACGAACGGCATCTGCAGTTCAATGTGCAGGGTATCGTCCAGCCAGGCAACGTGGTGTAACGCTTTCAGCGTAGTGAGATTGTGCTTCAGGGTTGGATGCTGAAAGTTAGCCAGCGTCCCGGCGACCATTGCTCGTAAGGCTTCCGGTGATTTGGCCTGGGATTGAGAACTCATCCCGACTCCTTTGTTCTTGTGAATAAGACCTTAGATGAACAAGTTTACCTGAAAGGCCGTGGTTTGTGCTTACTTAATAATGCCCCTTTTGGTAAGATCGAAAACCCTTTTCACAGTTAAAAGAAGTAATGCCTACTATGACTCAAGTCGCGAAGAAAATTCTGGTAACGTGCGCACTGCCGTACGCCAACGGCTCAATCCACCTCGGCCACATGCTGGAGCATATCCAGGCTGATGTCTGGGTCCGTTACCAGCGAATGCGCGGCCACGAGGTTAATTTCATCTGTGCGGACGATGCCCACGGCACGCCGATCATGCTGAAAGCGCAGCAGCTGGGGATCTCCCCGGAGCAGATGATTGCCGAAATGAGTCAGGAGCATCAGACTGATTTTGCTGGCTTTGACATCAGCTATGACAACTATCACTCCACGCACAGCGACGAAAACCGCGAGCTGTCGGAGCTGATCTACACCCGTCTGAAAGAGAATGGTTTTATCAAAAACCGCACCATCTCTCAGCTGTACGATCCGGAAAAAGGCATGTTCCTGCCGGACCGTTTCGTCAAAGGCACCTGTCCGAAATGTAAATCCCCGGACCAGTACGGCGATAACTGCGAAGTGTGCGGCGCAACCTACAGCCCGACCGAGCTTATCGAGCCGAAATCCGTGGTTTCAGGCACCACGCCTGTCATGCGTGACTCCGAGCATTTCTTCTTCGACCTGCCGTCCTTCAGCGAAATGCTGCAGGCGTGGACCCGCAGCGGCGCGCTGCAGGAGCAGGTGGCGAACAAAATGCAGGAGTGGTTCGAATCCGGCCTGCAGCAGTGGGATATCTCCCGCGATGCGCCGTACTTCGGCTTTGAAATCCCGAACGCGCCGGGCAAATACTTCTACGTCTGGCTGGACGCGCCAATCGGCTACATGGGCTCCTTCAAGAACCTGTGCGACAAGCGTGGCGACACCGTGAGCTTCGACGAATACTGGAAGAAAGATTCCACGGTAGAGCTATACCACTTCATCGGTAAAGACATCGTTTACTTCCACAGCCTGTTCTGGCCGGCCATGCTGGAAGGCAGCAACTTCCGCAAGCCAACCAACCTGTTTGTTCACGGCTACGTGACGGTGAACGGCGCCAAGATGTCCAAGTCCCGCGGGACGTTCATCAAGGCCAGCACCTGGCTGAACCACTTCGATGCGGACAGCCTGCGCTACTACTACACCGCGAAGCTCTCTTCCCGCATCGACGATATCGACCTGAACCTGGAAGATTTCGTGCAGCGCGTGAACGCGGACATCGTCAACAAGGTGGTGAACCTGGCCTCCCGTAACGCGGGCTTTATCGCCAAACGCTTTGACGGCGTGATGGCCGCTGAACTGGCTGACCCTGCCCTGTACAAAACCTTTACCGACGCGGCAGCTACCATTGGCGACGCGTGGGAAACTCGTGAGTTCGGTAAAGCCGTGCGCGAAATCATGGCGCTGGCCGACCTGGCAAACCGCTACGTGGACGAGCAGGCACCGTGGGTTGTCGCTAAACAGGAAGGTCGCGATGCCGATCTGCAGGCGATCTGCTCTATGGGCATCAACCTGTTCCGCGTGCTGATGACGTACCTGAAGCCGGTTCTGCCACAGCTGGCGGCCCGTGCCGAAGCGTTCCTGAACACCGAACTGACCTGGGATGCCATCCAGCAGCCGCTGCTCGGCCACAAGGTGAACACCTTTAAAGCGCTGTACAACCGCATCGAGATGAAGCAGGTTGAAGCCCTGGTAGAAGCGTCTAAAGAAGAGGTTAAAGCGGCTGCGGCACCGGTCACCGGCCCGCTGGCAGACGATCCGATTCAGGAAACCATTACCTTCGACGATTTCGCTAAAGTCGACCTGCGCGTGGCGCTGATCGAAAACGCGGAATTCGTGGAAGGTTCTGACAAACTGCTGCGCCTGACGCTGGATCTGGGCGGCGAGAAGCGTAACGTCTTCTCCGGCATCCGTTCAGCCTACCCGGACCCGCAGGTGCTGATCGGTCGTCAGACCGTGATGGTGGCGAACCTGGCGCCGCGTAAAATGCGCTTCGGCATCTCTGAAGGGATGGTGATGGCCGCAGGCCCTGGCGGGAAAGATATCTTCCTGTTAAGCCCTGACGAAGGCGCGAAGCCGGGTCAGCAGGTGAAATAACAAAAAAGCCGGAGATTCTCTCCGGCTTTTTTTATGGCATTTTGTTTTCTCCCTCTCCCCGAGGGAGAGGGTCGGGGTGAGGTCATCAGGCCGCCCCTACCGCCTTTACGCCTTCGGGTGATGCACCCGATGGGTCAGCCCGCGCAGGAAATTACGCAGGAACTGGTCGCCGCACTCGCGGTAGTTTTTATGATCCGGCGCGCGCATCATGGCGGTGACTTCCGGCACGGATACGCGGAATTTTTGCTCGGTCATGATCGCCACGATATCGTCCGTTTTCAGCGAGAACGCGATACGCAGCTTTTTCAGCACCGTGTTATTGTTCACGCGACGCTCCAGCGCCAGCTCTGGCGCGGCAGGATCTTTGCCACGCTTATCGTAAATCAGGCCGTTCAGGAAACCCGACAGAATGATATCAGGGCAGCGGACAAAGCCCTCTTCGTCTTCTTTGGTCATCCACGTGTCAAAACCCGCAGACGTGGATTCCATGTCGGACAGCGCAAGAATGCGCACCATGTCGTTATTGTTCGCTTTCAGGGTGTAGCGCAGGCTACGAAGAATATCGTTACTTAGCATAGAGCCTTCGAATGTCGATGATGCAATGGCGCGCAGTGTACCAGCTTTACAGCCCAATCGCCTCTTTCAAACTCTTCAGGTAGCGGCGGCTGACGGGTACCGTTTGCCCGGCACGCAGCACCAGTTCGGCCTGGCCGTTATCTTCCAGGCGGATCTCCTTCAGGTGCGCCATGTTCACCAGATACTGGCGGTGGCAGCGGATCAGCGGCGTGCGGCTCTCGAGCGTGCGCAGTGTCAGCTCGGTAAATCCTTCGTTCCCTTCCGCGCTGGTGACAAACACCCCGCTCAGGCGGCTGCTGACGAACGCCACATCATCCATCTGCAGAAGATAGATCCGGCTGTGCCCGGTGCAGGGGATAAACTTCAGCGGCTGCTGGTTCTCCGGCAGCAGCGTGACGTCCTGTGCGGTCCTCTCCTGGCGTAAACGGGTGAGCGTTTTTTCAAGGCGCTTCTCTTCGATCGGCTTGAGCAGATAGTCAAACGCGTGCTCCTCAAAGGCCTTAACGGCATATTCGTCGAACGCCGTCAGAAACACGATGTAGGGACGATGTTCCGGGTCGAGCATGCCGACCATCTCCAGCCCGCTGATGCGGGGCATCTGAATATCAAGGAACAGCACGTCCGGGCGCAGCTTGTGCACCGCGCCGATGGCCTCAATGGCGTTGGCGCACTCCCCCACAATCTCAATATCCGGCTGCTCCTGCAGCAGAACGCGCAGGTTTTCCCGTGCCAGCGGCTCGTCATCCACAATCAGCACTCTTAACATGCGTTTTCCTCCAGCGGCAGTCGTACGGTAATACGGATAAATCGGTCGGGCTCGCAGGCGACGGTAATGCCACAGTCATCGCCAAAATGGGCGCGCAGGCGTTTATCCACCAGGCTCATCCCTAAACCGCCGGAGGCGGAAGGCTGGTAAAGCCCGGCATTATCTTCAATATCCAGCACCAGATGGTGGTTAAAACGGCTGGCGGCAATGGTTATCTCCCCTGTACCCAGGAGCTGTGACGTGCCGTGCTTAATGGCGTTTTCGACAATAGGCTGCAGGGTAAAAGCCGGGAGGTGCTGATACGCCAGCTCGTCCGGCACGGAGAGCGTCACCTGCAGGCGCGACTGGAAACGCGCCTGCTCAATCTGCAGATAGGCGTTCACGTGCTCAATCTCGTCGGCGAGGGTCACGATCTCAGACGGCCGCTTCAGGTTCTTGCGGAAAAAGGTCGACAGAAACTGCACCAGCTGCGCGGCCTGATCGCTGTCGCGGCGGATCACCGCTTTGAGCGTGTTGAGGGCATTAAACAGGAAATGCGGGTTGACCTGGGCATGCAGCAGCTTAATTTCAGACTGCGTCAGCAGGGCTTTCTGCCGCTCATACTGTCCGGCGAGGATTTGTGCGGACAGCAGCTGGGCGATCCCCTCCCCCAGCGTGCGGTTGATCGAGCTGAAAAGACGGTTTTTTGCCTCATACAGCTTGATAGTCCCCATCACCCGCTGATTTTCCCCGCGCAGCGGAATCACCAGCGTGGAGCCCAGCTTGCACTGCGGATGCAGCGAACAGCGATAAGGCACTTCGTTACCGTCGGCATACACCACTTCGCCGGTTTCGATGGCGCGCAGCGTATAGGCTGAGGAGATCGGTTTACCCGGCAGATGGTGATCGTCCCCGGTGCCGGTAAAAGCCAGCAGCCGCTCGCGGTCGGTTATGGCCACCGCGCCGATATCCAGCTCCTTGTAGAGCACCTGCGCGACCTTCATGCTGTTTTCTTCGTTAAACCCCTGGCGCAGGATCCCTTCGGTCGAGGCGGCGACCTTCAGCGCCGTGGCGGAAAACGCCGAGGTGTACTTCTCAAACATAGCGCGCTTGTCGAGCAGAATGCGCATAAACAGCGCCGCACCCACGGTGTTAGTCACCATCATCGGGGCGGCAATGCTGCTGACCAGGTGAAGCGCATCTTCAAACGGACGGGCAATGAGCAGAATGATCGCCATCTGCGCCATTTCGGCCACAAAGGTAATGGCTCCGGCGGTGAGCGGGCTGAAGACTTTATCCGGACGGCCGCGCTTAATCATATAGCTGTGCACCAGGCCGCCGAGCAGCCCTTCCACGATCGTGGAGATCATGCAGCTCAGCGCCGTCATCCCGCCCATGGAATAGCGATGCAGCCCCCCGGTTAAACCGACAAGGCCACCGACGACGGGACCGCCCAGCAGCCCCCCCATCACCGCGCCAATCGCGCGCGTGTTGGCAATAGAGTCTTCGATATGGAGACCAAAATAAGTCCCCATGATGCAGAAAATAGAGAAGGTGACGTAGCAGAGCAACTTATGCGGCAGACGAACGGTGACCTGCATCAGCGGGATAAACAGGCGCGTTTTGCTCATCAGCCAGGCAATGACAAGAAACACGCACATCTGCTGAAGCAACAGCAGCACCAGATTAAACTCGTACATACTCAAAACCGCACACGCTAAAAACGCGTAACATACACTGATGCGGGGTTACTTTCTTTGAAACATTCCAAAAAAGCACAAAATCGTGTCCGTTATCACACCTTTTTCTGAATATCGTGCATGCTTCGCATTGTTTGTTCAAAAATCAATCAACCCTTCCTGGTTCGCAAAAGTGGGTCTACAGTTAAGCTGGGAACGCGTAAGCCAGGGGGCGAATATGGCGTTTTACACGATAGGTGAAGTGGCACTCCTTTGTGATATCAATCCCGTTACCCTACGGGCGTGGCAGCGACGGTATGGATTGCTCAAACCGCAAAGGACCGACGGCGGGCATCGCCTTTTCAATGAGGCCGATATTGACCGCATCCGCGAGATTAAGAGCTGGATCGACAACGGGGTGCAGGTCGGCAAAGTGAAGTCTCTGCTGAGCCACGACGACCCGGACACGCAGCACCTCTGGCGCGAACAACAGGAAACCCTGCTGCGGCTCCTGCAGGCAGGCAATCTTCAGCGCCTGCGCGCATGGATAAAAGAGCAGGGCCGCGACTATCCGGCACAGACGCTGATCTCCCATCTTTTCATTCCGCTCCGTCGACGCCTGCAGTGCCAGCAGTCCACCCTGCAGGCGCTGCTCAGCATGCTCGACGGGGTGCTGATCAACTATATTGCCGTCTGCCTTGCCTCAGCGAAGAACAAAGCCGGAAAAGATGCGCTGGTAGTCGGCTGGAACGTGCACGATACCACCCGCCTGTGGCTGGAAGCGTGGATTGCTACCCAGAAGGGCTGGCGCGTGGATGTTCTGGCGCACTCGCTGGCTCAGCTTAAGCCTGAGTTTTTCGACGGCCAGACCCTGCTGGTCTGGTGTGGCGAAGTGCCGTCCGCCACGCAGCAGCAGCTGCTGATGGAATGGCGAGAAAATGGTTACCCGGTTTATTCCCTTGGGCCGGATGAGCCATAACGGCATTTAATGGTTCATTAACAGCTGCGCTTCACCGTATAATTGTTCCGTTAACAACAGGAGCACATGATGAAGGCAACCAAACTGGCCATTATTACCCTTTTTGTCCTGATGGCCGTGAGCGGTATCGGCGGCGTGATGCTGGCAGGGTACTCGTTTATTGTTCGCGGCGGTGTCGGCTGAGGTACAGCGCCAGCCGCTCAAAAAGGCGATCGACGACGATTGCCGCCAGCGCGACCAGCACCGCCCCCTGCACAATATAAGCCGTATTAAACCCGCTTAAGCCGATAATGATCGGCGTCCCCAGCGTATTGGCACCGACCGTCGACGCAATGGTCGCCGTCCCGATGTTAATGATGACCGACGTGCGGATCCCGGCAATAATAACCGGCGCCGCAAGCGGCAGTTCAACCTTGCGCAGCCGCTGGCCGCGACTCATCCCCATCCCTTCTGCCACGCTCAACACTGACGCCGGTACCGCCGCGAGGCCCGCCAGCGTGCCCTGCAGCACCGGCAATACGCCGTATAGAATCAGCGCAATGATCGCCGGCTGCTGACCAAAGCCCATAACCGGAACCGCTATCGCCAGCACCGCCACCGGGGGAAACGTCTGACCAATGGCCGCAATCGTCTCCACCAGCGGGCGAAACTCCCGGCCCGCAGGCCGCGTGACCGCGATGCCCGCCCCCACGCCCAGCACGATCGCGACAGCGCTTGAGAGCGCAACCAGCCAGAGATGCGCCAGGGCGAGATTAATAAAGCTCTCCTGCTGATACACCGGCCGCGGCAGCCCGGGAAAAAGGCTGTTAAACAGCGCCGCGCTGTGGGGCATCAGAAACAGCAAGGCGACAAAGAGCGCTATCAGCCAGAGGAGCGGATCACGCAGTCCCTTCACGCGTCACCTCCCCGGCCAGCAGATCGCGAAAATGTAAGGTTCCGCACGGCGTCCCGCCGGAGTCCGAGACGGGCAATACCTCGCACTGGCGCGCGACAAACGCGGAGAGGGCATCCCGCAGGCTCATCTGCGCCTGCAGCGGTTCGCCGCTCACCGGCACCTCTTCCCGGCGCATATAGTCGCTGACCGTCCGCAGGGAGAGAAGCCTGACGCCCAGCTCGCTGCGGCCAAAAAACTCGCGCACAAAGTCGTTCTTCGGCCAGGTTAACAGCTCAAGCGGCGAGCCCTGCTGCACCACTTCGCCATGATCCATCAGCACCAGATGGTCGGCCAGGCGCAGGGCTTCATCAATATCGTGCGTCACGAGAACGATCGTGCGTCCGAGAATGCGGTGAATGCGGGTCATCTCCGCCTGCAGCGCCCCGCGCGTGACCGGATCCAGCGCGCCGAAGGGTTCATCCATCAGCAGTACCTGCGGGTTGGCCGCCAGCGCGCGCGCCACGCCCACGCGCTGCTGCTGCCCGCCGGAAAGCTGGTGCGGATAGCGATCGCGCAGCGCAGGCTCTAACCCCAGCAGGGACATCAGTTCATCCACCCGGTCAGCGATTTTCGCCCGCGACCACTTCTCCAGCTGCAGCACGGTGGCGATGTTCTGCGCCACCGTCCAGTGGGGAAACAGGCCGATAGACTGAATGGCATAGCCCATCCGACGGCGCAGCTCCAGCACCGGCAGGCTGCGGATCTCTTCTCCGGCAAAGCGAATCAGCCCGCTGTCATGCTCAACCAGACGGTTGATCATCTTCAGCGTGGTGGATTTTCCCGAGCCCGAGGTGCCAATCAGCACGGAAAACGCCCCCTCGGCAAAGTTCAGGTTCAGATGGCTCGCCGCCGGGCGACCGGCAAAGGTTTTACTGACATCATGAAATTCAATCATTGGCTCTTCTCCCGAGCAGCGCGAGCCATAAGGCAAACAGCGCGTCGACGACAACCGCCAGCGCAATCGTGGGCACCACGCCCAATAGCACCAGATCCAGGGCACTGCTCAGCAGCCCCTGGAACACCAGTGCGCCAAAACCACCCGCGCCAATCAGCGCCGCAATCACAGCCATGCCGACGGTCTGGACCGCCACCACCCGCAGGCTGCGCAGCAGCAGGGGCAGCGCCAGCGGGAGCTGAATCTTCCAGAAACACTGCCGCGCGCTCATTCCCATCGCATGGGCGCTTTCCAGCACGTCAGGTGCGACCTGACCTAAGCCCGCGACCACGCCGCGCACCAGCGGAAGCAGCGCATACAGCACCAGCGCGATAAGCGCGGGCGTTAACCCCGTCCCGGCGACACCGAGCGTTCCGAGCACCGGGAATGACTTCACCAGCCCCGCCAGCGGGGCAATCAGCAGGCCAAACAGCGCAACGGATGGAATGGTCTGGATAACGTTGAGCACGGCAAAAACCCCACCCTGGCGTGAAGGATGGCGATAGCACCACATGCCAAGGGGGATCCCAACCAGAAGCGCCGGAACGAGCGTACCGAAGAGGATCGTAAGGTGCTGCGCGAGCGCATCATCAAACACCTCCTGACGGTTAGCGTACTCTTTTAGCAGCGAGAGGTTGTTCAGCTCACCGCTGAACAGCAGGAGTAAAGGAATACACCATATCTGCGCATTGAGCACCCAGCGCCAGACCGCGCTGGCGATGAGTCGACGAATGGCATCGCTGCAGGCCAGCAGACACAGCGCCAGCCACAGCCACAGGCCGCTGCCGATAGTGGTTCTCGCCAGCGGACTTTCCGCCGATGCCATATGCGTCGCCGCCAGCCCGGCGCTCCAGAACAGGAGGATAAACAGCCCTTCAGAGAGGAGCAGCGTCAGCCACTGCGCCGGGCGTCCCTGCCAGAGCGACAGGATCACCCACGCGCTCAGCGACGCCACAAGCCACGCCGGCGTAAACGACCAGACCTGCCAGAGCGCTTTGCCCTCCCCCGACATCAGGCGGTTTGGGGCAACGTTGACAAACGGTAACGCGACCGCCGCGATAGCCACGCAGGCCAGCAGCAGCAGGACGCGGTTATGACATTTTATTGGCACAGCCCTTTCCCGTTACTTCACAAGCCCTTGTTGTTTCAGGAAGTCGGCGGCCACTTTTTTGGCATCCAGCCCCTCGACGGCAATGCTGGCATTCAGCTGCTGCAGCGTTTTTTCATCAAGCTTTTCGAAAACCGGTTTGAGCCATTCGGCAATCTCCGGATAGGCTTTCAGTACCGCCTCACGCACGACCGGGGTCGGAGCGTAAATCGGCTGTACGCCTTTAGGATCGGTCAGGGTTTGCAGGCCGAGCGCCGCCACCGGGCCGTCGGTGCCGTAGGCCATTGCCGCGTTAACGCCGGAGGTTTGCTGCGCCGCCGCTTTGATGGTTACCGCCGTGTCCCCGCCCGCCAGCGAGAGCAGCTGAGCCTGGTCGAGCTTGAAGTCGTAGGCTTTTTCGAACGCAGGAAGCGCGTCGGGACGCTCGATAAACTCCGCGGACGCAGCCAGCTTAAAGTCGCCCTTCTCTTTCAGGTAGCGGCTGAGATCCGCCAGAGAAGTCAGCTTCCCTTTCTCCGCCACGTCCTTGCGCACGGCGATAGTCCAGGTATTGTTGGCCGGTGCCGGGGTCAGCCAGACCAGCTTGTTCTGTTCCGCGTCGAGTTTTTTGACTTTCTCATACCCGGCTTTGGCGTTTTTCCATGCCGGATCGTTTTCATCTTTGAAGAAGAATGCGCCGTTGCCGGTGTATTCCGGGTAGATATCCAGCTCGCCGGATGTAATCGCGCCGCGCACGACGGGCGTGGTGCCGAGCTGGACTTTATTGACCGTTTTCACGCCGTGACTTTCCAGCACCTGCAAAATAATATTGCCGAGCAGCGCGCCTTCGGTATCGATCTTTGAGCCCACTTTTACCGGCTCCGCCGCCTGTAACGGCAGGCTCAGCGCCGCCAGTAACACCGCAGATCCCAACATCCCCTTTGCAATCGTCATTCCGCTATCCTCATTTTTTTGCTGCCTTTTTCAGAGGCTTGAGAGAAAAGCGTAGCTTAAAACGGCGGAATTAACCGTCAAAATGCCTTTTTAGCATAAGGTAAGACGCCTCCCCCGCAGGACGGGGGGAGGCAAAGGAGGAAAAGGTTACAGCAGCTCGAACTCGCCTTTATTCACGCGGGCGGAGTCCACGCCGATAAAGACGTTAAATTTGCCCGGTTCCGCATCATATTTCATCTGCTGGTTCCAGAACTTCAGCGCATCCACGTCGATCGGGAAGCTGATGGTTTTGGTTTCCCCTGGCTTGAGGTTGACCTTCTCGAAGCCGCGCAGCTGCTTCACCGGACGGCTCATCGACGCGGTAACATCCTGAACGTACATCTGAATCACCGTAGCCCCCTCGCGCTTGCCGGTGTTGGTTACCTCGACGCTGGCGGTAACGTTGCCGTCACGCTTCAGGGTCGGCGCCGACATTTTCACGTCAGAGACTTTGAAGGTGGTGTAGCTCAGGCCGTAACCAAACGGATACAGCGGGCCGTTAGCTTCGTCGAAGTAACGAGACGTGTACTTGTTCGGCTTGTCAGCATTGTACGGACGACCGGTGTTCAGGTGGCTGTAGTAAACCGGGATCTGCCCGACGGAGCGCGGGAAGGACATCGGCAGCTTGCCCGACGGGTTGTAATCCCCAAACAGCACGTCGGCGATGGCGTTACCGCCTTCGGTACCGGCGAACCACGTTTCCAGAATGGCGTCAGCCTGCTGGTCTTCATTCACCAGCGCCAGCGGGCGACCGTTCATCAGCACCAGCACCAGCGGCTTGCCGGTCGCTTTCAGGGCTGCGATCAGATCGCGCTGGCTCTGTGGAATCGTGATATCGGTACGGCTGGAGGCTTCGTGCGCCATACCCTGCGCTTCTCCCACGACCGCGACCACGACGTCAGACTGCTTCGCGGCGTTCACCGCCTCGTCAATCATCTCCTTCGGCGTGCGCGGATCGACCTTCACCGCTTCCTCGTACTGGTTGAGGAAGGTCACGATGTCTTTATCGTTGGTGACGTTCGCCCCTTTGGCATAGACCACTTTGGCGTTTTCACCGACGGCACTCTTGATACCGGTCAGCACGGTCACGGACTGGTCAGCCACGCCCGCGGCAGACCAGCTGCCCATCACGTCGCGCTTGCTGTCGGCCAGCGGCCCCACAACGGCAATGGTGCCGGATTTTTTCAACGGCAACGTGTCGAGGCGGTTTTTCAGCAGCACCAGGCTTTCGCGCGCCACGTCACGCGCTTCTTTGCGATGCAGGCGGCTTTCAGCGTTGGTATCTGCCGGGTCAGAGTCTTTCGGGCCCAGGTGGCTGTACGGATCGTTAAACAGCCCCATGTCGTATTTCACGTTCAGCACGTGGCGCGCCGCATCGTCCAGCTCCGCCATCGTTACCTTGCCGCTCTTCACAAGCCCAGGCAGGTATTTGCTGTAGTACTCGTCGCTCATGCTCATGTTGATGCCGGACTTGAGCGCGACGCGCACCGCGTCTTCCGGATCGGAGGCGGTACCGTGTTTGATCAGCTCTTTAATCGCGCCGTGGTCGGAAACGGTGATGCCCTTAAAGCCCCACTGGTCGCGCAGCACGTCTTTCAGCAGCCAGGAATCGGACGTCGCAGGCGTGCCGTTCAGCGAGTTCAACGCTACCATCACCGCGCCGCTGCCCGCATCAAGCCCTGCCTTGTACGGCGGCATGTAGTCGTTGAACAGGCGCTGCGGGCTCATGTCGACGGTGTTGTACTCTTTACCGCCTTCAACCGCGCCATAGGCCGCAAAGTGTTTGACGCTGGTCATCACCGAGTAGCGGTCCGCCGGGCTTTTACCCTGCATCGCTTCCACCATGGTTTTACCCATCGTGGAGGTTAAGTACGTATCTTCACCAAAGCCTTCCGAGCCGCGGCCCCAGCGCGGATCGCGCGAGACGTCCACCATAGGCGCCCAGGTCATGTTCAGGCCGTCGTCCGCCGCTTCATACGCCGACACGCGCCCGACGGTTTTCACCGCGTCGAGGTTAAAGGAAGACGCTAAGCCGAGGCTAATCGGGAAGACGGTACGCTGGCCGTGCACAACGTCATAGGCAAAGAACAGCGGAATCTTCAGGCGGCTGAGATCCATCACCTGGTCCTGCATCTTGCGGATATCCTGGCGGGTGACGGTATTAAAGATGGCCCCTACCTGCCCGTCTTTGATCATCTCGCGGATGGCCTCTTTCGGGTTATCCGGGCCGACGCTGATCAGACGCAGCTGGCCGATTTTCTCATCGACCGTCATTTTCTTGAGCAATTCCGTGACAAACGCATCCCGCGCTTCAGGCGTGAGCGGGTGATTGCCAAACAAATCCTCTGCCAGCGCAGGTTGCAGCGCCAGGCTGACGGCGACACCTACAGAACATAGCCATTTCATGTCGTTTTACTCTCTCATCAATAACCGCCGGACGATCTCGGCCATACCGTGCGAAAAGCGCAGTGTGCCACAAACCCTCTGAACGTTGCAGGGTTATTCTCTGATTTTTCTCGTGAATACTCGACCGCTTAACAGTTAATCGCGCTATGCTTTACAGCGAGAAATTTGCCCCACCACAAGGAGTGGAAGATGTCTTCTGTTCGAACTGACGATAACAAAGCATTTATTAACGAACTGTCGCGCCTGGTTGGCTCCTCTCACCTGCTTACCGACCCGGCTAAAACCGCCCGCTACCGCAAGGGCTTCCGCTCCGGTCAGGGCGAGGCGCTGGCGGTGGTTTTCCCCGGCACGCTGCTGGAACTGTGGCGCGTGCTGAGCGCCTGCGTCGCGGCCGACAAGATTATTTTAATGCAGGCGGCCAACACCGGCCTGACCGAAGGCTCCACGCCGAACGGCAACGATTACGATCGTGACATCGTGATTATCAGTACCCTGCGTCTCGACAAGCTGCACCTGCTGGACAAGGGCGAGCAGGTGCTCGCGTTTCCCGGAACCACGCTTTACTCCCTCGAAAAAGCGCTTAAGCCGCTGGGCCGCGAACCGCACTCGGTGATTGGCTCCTCCTGCATTGGCGCCTCGGTGGTCGGCGGGATCTGCAATAACTCCGGCGGCTCGCTGGTGCAGCGCGGCCCGGCGTATACCGAGATGTCGCTGTTTGCCCGTATTGACGAAAACGGCAAGCTGACGCTGGTGAACCATCTGGGAATCGATCTCGGCGTGACGCCAGAACAGATCCTCAGCAAGCTTGACGACGATCGCGTGAAGGACGAAGACGTGCAGCACGACGGTCGTCATGCGCACGATCACGACTACGTGACCCGCGTCCGGGATATCGACGCCGATACGCCGGCGCGCTACAACGCCGATCCGGACCGCCTGTTTGAATCCTCCGGGTGCGCCGGAAAGCTTGCCGTTTTTGCTGTGCGTCTGGATACCTTCCCGGCAGAGAAAAAGCAGCAGGTATTTTACATCGGTACCAATCAGCCTGAGGTTCTGACGGAAATCCGCCGTCATATTCTGGGCGAATTCAGCAATCTTCCGGTGGCGGGCGAGTACATGCACCGGGACATTTACGACATCGCCGAACGTTACGGCAAAGATACCTTCCTGATGATCGACAAGCTCGGCACCGACAAAATGCCGTTCTTCTTCACCATGAAGGGCCGCACCGATGCGATGCTGGAGAAAGTGTCGCTGTTTAAACCCCACTTCACCGACCGCTTTATGCAGAAGCTGGGCAACGTTTTCCCGGCGCATTTACCGGAGAGAATGAAAACCTGGCGCGACAAGTACGAACATCACCTGCTGCTGAAAATGGCCGGGGACGGGATTGCCGAAGCGCAGTCCTGGCTGACCGAATACTTCAAAACCGCCGAAGGGGATTTCTTTGCCTGTACGCCTGAAGAGGGCAGCAAAGCCTTCCTGCACCGTTTTGCCGCCGCAGGCGCAGCCATCCGTTACCAGGCGGTGCATTCCGAAGAAGTGGAAGATATTCTGGCGCTGGATATCGCCCTGCGACGTAACGACACCGACTGGTTCGAGCATCTCCCGCCGGAAATCGACAGCAAGCTGGTGCACAAGCTCTATTACGGCCACTTTATGTGTTATGTCTTCCATCAGGATTACATTGTCAAAAAAGGGGTCGACGCACACGAACTGAAGGAGCAGATGCTCGCCCTTCTGAGTGAACGCGGCGCACAATATCCTGCGGAACATAACGTCGGACATCTTTATGAAGCCCCTGACGCACTTAAGCAGTTTTATCGCGAGAATGACCCTACAAACAGCATGAATCCCGGCATTGGTAAAACAACGCGGAAGAAATACTGGAAAGAGAGCGCAGACGCGGAGCAGCGCATAACGCAAACGTCTGATTAATTCCTACAGCCAAATTTGAGAGATTGTTAAGCGCTCCTTAATCGTAATAGAGTAACTGCTTATCGCCGGAGAAACGTTTCTCCGGCTTTCTATAACGAGGAGCAGGCACATCATGTCGGCTGTTGATGTTTTATCCGAGACCGAACTGGAAGTGCGCGACGCCCTTCCCGATGATGTGCATGCTATTGCCGCGATCTATGCATGGCATGTGCTTCACGGGCGCGCGTCGTTTGAAGAAGTCCCCCCCACCATCGACGAAATGCGACATCGCATGAAAAGCGTGGCTGAGAACGGTTTACCGTGGCTTATCGCGCTGTATCGCGGCATCGTGGTGGGCTACTGCTACGCGACGCCTTACCGTCCACGGCACGCCTACCGCTATACCCTGGAAGAGTCGATTTACGTTGATGCCAGCATCACCGGGCGCGGTTTTGGCTCGGCACTGATGGATGCGCTGATTGAACGCTGCGAGCAAGGGCCGTGGCGGCAAATGATTGCCGTGGTGGGAGATGGCAATAATAATGCCGGCTCGTTGCGGCTGCATAAAAAGCACGGCTTCGAGATTGTCGGTCAGCTGCGCAGCGTAGGCTATAAGAAAGGTGACTGGCGGGATACGGTGATTATGCAGCGTCCGCTCAACGATGGTGACTGGACGCTGCCGGAATAAACGCAGAGCGGTCTGGTGCCCTCACCCCGGCCCTCTCCCACAGGGAGGATCCAATCAGGTCTGTCGAATTCAACCAGAATCAACAGACCTCTCCCTTTATTTTCGTAATGCCTTTATCATAAGGCACCATCGCATTTTTCATCTCTCTGAAAGTCAATTCAACTCTACCGACATCGGTTTACTTTTGGGGGCTATTTTAGGGGCTACTTTTCAGGTTATTCATCATGGCACTTACCGTCAGGCAAATCGAATCGGCAAAACCTACTGATAAAGACTATAAGCTTTTCGACGCTCAGGGACTCTACCTGCTTGTCAAAACATCCGGGGCCCGTTACTGGAATCTTAAGTACCGTTTTGCTGGTAAGGAAAAGAAACTGACCATTGGCGTCTACCCCACCGTTACCCTGGCTCAGGCCCGTCAGCAACGTGATGAGGCCCGCAGACTCCTGGCCGGAGGTAAAGATCCTTCATATGAAAAACAGGCCCGTAAGCAGGCGTTCCGGGAAAGCGTTGCCAGTACCTTCCGCACGCTTGCTGGAGAATGGTTCACGCATATGGCACGCCGATGGACGCCACGCTATCTGGAAGACCAGCGGGCAAGAATCGAAAACCATCTTTTTCCTGCAATAGGTGAGCGCCCGGTGACGGACATCCGTCCTCTGGAGATACTGAACGCCCTGCGGGTTATTGAAACGCAGGGCAAGCTGGAAGCCCTGCGCAAAACCCGTCAGGCCTGTGTTCAGGTATTTGATTATGCCATCGCAACAGGCCGGGCCACCGTTAATCCGGCCTCGGCACTCAGCAGCGTGCTGCTTCCTCCGGAACGCCAGCACCACCGGACGCTGACCGGGGAACAGCTGGGAGACTGCATGCGCGAGATGGAAGCCTCAGAAAACCTGATGGCGCTGGCAACGCGGCTTCTGGCGCTGACGGCCGTGCGCACGGGGGAGCTTCGGCTGGCCACCTGGGACGAATTTGATTTCACCCGTGCCCTGTGGGAAATTCCGAAGGAGAGAATGAAAATGCGCCGGCCGCATATCGTGCCCCTTTCACAACAGACGCTGGCATTGCTGGCAGAGATAAAATTACGTACCGCTGCACGTCAGTCTCCTTTCGTTCTGCCGGGCGCGCGCCGCAGTGACCAGCCGCGCAGCCGGAAGTGCATCAATGAGTTTCTTCAGCAGGCTGGCTGGCATACCTTCACTACCGCCCACGGCTTTCGCCATGCGTTCAGCACCCTCACCCACGACCATGATTTCAGTTCGGCATGGATTGAGCTTCAGCTCGCACATGTGGACAAGAACGCGGTGCGGGGTACCTACAACCATGCGCAGTACCTTGATGGCAGACGGGAAATGATGCAGTGGTACGCTGATTATATTGACAAGCTCCTCAGTTCATCGACAAACAGTTAGTTGTTGTTCTCCGCACCTGAAGGTGTGGAGAACGCCATTCTTTAATTTTTTGTTTGTTCTATTGCCTTCTGGCATATTTACCGCGCTGCATGGACTTTAGCGTGAAGCGATCCAGGGGGAAACATTTCACTGAAGAGCTCAAAAATTCACACACCGTATATTATCCCTCTTACCGATAGCCTGTCGAACTTCTCAAAGAAATACAGGTGATCAACGGAGGGCATAAACTGATATTTACTGGCGATCATTTACCCTTCAAACCCATGGGCGAGAACACCGTAAACAGTGCGCTACGGGTTGTGGGTATGATACTAAGGTTGAGGTTTGCGGCCACGGCTTCAGGGCAATGGCGTGTAGTTCGTTACAGACATACAAAGCCTGTCATCAATATGAAATTGCGATAAAATCGGACCAATAACAGTACTTAAGAATCATACAACAGGATACAAAATGACAAGCCTTCAGCAGCGTGCAGAGCTACACCGTCAAATCTGGGCCATTGCCAATGATGTCAGGGGCTCAGTAGATGGATGGGATTTTAAACAGTATGTACTCGGTGCCCTTTTCTACCGCTTCATCAGTGAGAATTTTTCAAGCTACATGGAAGCAGGGGATGAGAGCATACATTATGCAGCACTTGATGACAGCATCATTACCGATGACATCAAAGACGATGCCATCAGGACTAAAGGCTATTTCATCTACCCGAGCCAGTTGTTCTGCAACGTTGCCGCTAAAGCGAACACCAACGACAGGCTGAATGCTGATTTAAACAGTATCTTCGTCGCTATAGAAAGCTCTGCCTACGGCTATCCGTCCGAGGCCGACATCAAAGGCCTGTTTGCCGATTTCGATACGACCAGCAATCGACTGGGTAACACAGTTAAAGACAAAAACAGCCGTCTTGCCGCCGTTCTGAAAGGCGTTGAAGGGCTTAAGCTGGGGAATTTTAACGAGCACCAGATTGACCTTTTCGGTGATGCCTACGAGTTCCTGATTTCAAACTATGCGGCGAATGCCGGTAAGTCTGGAGGGGAGTTCTTCACACCTCAGCACATCTCTAAGCTGATTGCTCAGCTTGCGATGCACGGTCAGACTCATGTCAACAAAATCTATGACCCTGCTGCAGGCTCTGGCTCACTGCTGCTTCAGGCGAAGAAGCACTTTGATAACCATATCATTGAAAACGGTTTTTATGGTCAGGAGATAAATCATACAACCTTTAACCTGGCGCGTATGAACATGTTCCTGCACAACATCAACTACGACAAATTTGATATCAGACTGGGGAATACCCTGACTGAGCCTCACTTTGGCGATGAAAAACCGTTTGATGCTATTGTCTCTAACCCACCGTACTCGGTTAAGTGGATTGGTAGTGATGACCCGACCCTGATTAACGATGAGCGTTTTGCTCCTGCTGGCGTACTGGCCCCGAAATCAAAAGCTGACTTTGCATTTGTCCTACATGCGCTGAACTACCTGTCTGCTAAAGGGCGTGCAGCAATAGTTTGCTTCCCCGGAATTTTCTACCGTGGCGGTGCGGAGCAGAAAATTCGCCAGTACCTGGTCGACAACAACTATGTTGAAACGGTGATTTCACTCGCGCCAAACCTGTTCTTCGGCACCACTATTGCCGTTAACATTCTGGTAATATCAAAGCACAAAACAGATACCCGCGTTCAGTTTATTGACGCCAGCGGGTTGTTTAAGAAAGAAACCAATAACAATATCCTGACTGATGGTCATATCGAAAAGATTATGCAGGCCTTTGCCAGCAAAGCAGATATTGACCACCTCGCGAAAACAATCCCTTATGAAACAGTATCCGCCAATGACTATAACCTGTCAGTCAGCAGCTATGTCGAAGCCATGGATACCCGCGAAATTATAGATATCACAGAACTTAACGCCGAACTGCAAATCACTGTCGGCAAAATCGATCGGTTACGCAAGGACATCGACTCAATTGTGGCAGAGATTGAAGGTGACGAGGTTCAGGGATGAGTGAGTTGAATTATCTGGAAAAACTGCTGGATGGGGTTGATGTTGAGTGGAAACTTCTTGGCGATGCTTCGTTTTTCGAAATAGCAAACAACGGAAGAAAACCAGTAAAGTCTTCTTTGCGCATTGCTGGCAAAACGCCCTATTATGGTGCAAACAACATTCAGGACTATGTTGATGGGCATACCCATGATGGTGAGTATGTACTAATTGCAGAAGATGGTTCTGCCAGCTTAGAGCGCTACTCAATACAATATGTAACGGGTAAATTCTGGGCAAACAACCACGTTCATGTAGTACGAGGTAAAACTAGAGTTAATTCCAGATTCCTGTTTCACTATTTGCACATTGTTAACTTCATTCCATTTCTTACTGGTGGAGTAAGGGCCAAATTAACTAAAGGACAATTAATTGAAATATCAGTCCCCATCCCATGCCCGGATAATACAGAAAAATCTCTGGCCATCCAGTCTGAAATCGTCCGGATTCTTGATAAATTTACTGAGCTTACCGCTGAGCTTACCGCTGAGCTTACCATGCGTAAAAAGCAGTACAACTACTATCGCGACCAGTTGCTGAGTTTTAAAGAGGGAGAATTTGAATGGAAGGCACTGGGAAAAATAGGTGAAGTACGTATGTGTAAACGTATATTAAAATCACAAACCACTTCTGAAGGTGATATTCCATTCTATAAAATAGGAACGTTTGGAAAAAGACCTGACGCCTTTATTTCCAGAGATTTATTTAATGAATTTAAAGGAAAATACAGTTATCCTAAAGCTGGTGAGGTATTAATTTCAGCAAGTGGAACCATTGGTCGGGCAGTTATATTTAATGGTAAAGAATCATATTTTCAGGATAGTAATATTGTCTGGATTGAAAATGACGAGAAAATTATTTTGAACAAATACTTGTACTATTTTTATCAAATTGCCAAATGGGGGGTATCTGAAGGTGGGACCATCCAAAGACTATACAACGAGAACCTTAGAAAACTTGAGATACCTGTACCATTTTCAGGAAACCCTGAAAAATCGCTTGCCGAACAAGCTAAAATAGTTCGAATTCTCGATAAATTCTATACCCTAAGCACTTCCATCACCGAAGGTCTGCCCCGCGAAATAGAGTTGCGCCAGAAGCAGTACGAATATTATCGGGACATGCTATTTAGTTTCCCGAAGCCGGAAGTGGCAGAGGCGTGACATGAGCAAGACACTCCTGGAAATAGCCCAACAGCTGAGTACGCCTAAGAAAGTCAGGAAAACTGTCTCTGAAAAAACGAAGGAAGTTGAAGAGACCAGGCCCGTGCCAAAGGTGCAGTTAATCTACGCTTTCAATGGCACAGGCAAGACACGTCTTTCCCGGGATTTCAAGCAATGGATTGCGTCCAAAGTCATTGACGGAGAAGGTGATGACGAAGCTGAACAGTCGGAGTTGTCGCGCAAAAAAATGCTTTATTACAATGCTTTCACTGAAGACTTGTTCTATTGGGATAACGATCTGCAAGAAGACGCCGAGCCGAAGCTGAAGGTGCAGCCTAATTCCTATACAAACTGGTTGCTGACATTGCTAAAAGATTTGGGGCAGGATGGCAATATCGTCCGTTATTTCCAGCGCTATGCGAACGACAAGCTAACGCCACACTTCAATCCAGATTTTACCGAAGTTACTTTTTCCATGGAGCGCGGCAACGATGAACGTTCCGCCCATATCAAGTTATCTAAAGGCGAAGAGAGCAACTTCATCTGGAGTGTTTTTTACACCTTGCTGGATCAAGTCGTCACACTTCTCAATGTCGCCGATCCGGATGTACGTGAGAACCGAGAATTTGATCAACTGGAATATGTATTCATTGATGATCCCGTTAGCTCCCTTGATGATAACCATTTGATTGAATTAGCAGTCAATCTTGCAGGGCTGATCAAATCCAGTGAATCCGATTTGAAGTTCATTATCACGACTCATAATCCACTATTTTATAATGTGCTTTTCAATGAGCTGAACGGAAAAGCTTGTTACATGTTGGAGAGTTTTGAGGATGGTACATTTGCCCTCACAGAAAAACATGGCGACTCTAACAAGAGTTTTTCCTATCATCTCCACCTAAAGCAAACCATCGAACAGGCTATTGTTAACAACAACGTGGAAAGATATCACTTCACGTTACTGCGCAATCTGTATGAGAAAACGGCCAGTTTTTTGGGCTACCCTAGATGGTCCCTACTTTTACCTGACGACAAAGAACTCTATTTGAATAGAATTATGCAGTTCACAAGCCACTGTACGCTATCGAATGAAGCCGTTGCAGAACCAACGCCAGCGGAGAAAGCAACGGTCAAACTGTTGCTCGAACACTTGAAAGATAACTATAACTTCTGGCAGCAGGAACAAAAAAATGGTTGATTGCACCAAGCCAATTGCTGAGTCCAATAATTTTATCATTTTGGACAAATACAACCCGGACTGGAAGATTACCGAGAGCTACCAGAGCGAAGGTGATCTGGAGCGTGAGCTGATTCAGGATTTAGTTAACCAGGGCTATGAATACCTGCCAACCCTGAACAACACCAAGGCTATGCTCGCCAATGTCAGGGAACAGTTGCAAAGCCTTAACAATGTGGAGTTCCTGGAGGCTGAATGGCGTCGCTTTGTAGAAACCTGGATGGACAAGCCCAGCGATGGCGTTGTCGAAAAGGCCCGCAAAATTCATGATGATTATGTTCATGATTTCGTCTTCGACGATGGCCGTATTCAGAATATCTATCTGCTGGATAGAAAAAACGTCCTTCGCAATAAAGTGCAGGTCATCAAGCAGTTTGAACAAGCAGGCACGCACGCCAATCGCTACGATGTCACCATTCTGGTCAATGGCCTGCCGCTGGTACAAATTGAATTGAAAAAACGCGGTGTCGCTATACGTGAAGCCTTCAATCAGATACACCGTTACAGCAAGGAAAGCTTTAACAGTGACAATTCTCTGTTTAAATACCTGCAACTGTTTGTTATATCCAACGGCACCGATACTCGTTACTTTGCCAATACCACCAAGCGGGATAAAAACAGTTTTGATTTCTCCATGAACTGGGCGAAGTCCGACAACACGTTGATTAAAGACCTGAAGGACTTCACCGCCACGTTTTTCCAGAAGCATACCCTTCTCAATGTGCTGTTTAACTACAGCGTGTTTGACAGTAGCCAGACGCTGCTGGTGATGCGCCCCTATCAGATTGCTGCCACCGAGCGAATCTTATGGAAAATCAACAGCTCTTTTAAAGCGAAGAACTGGTCAAAACCCGAAAGCGGTGGGTTTATCTGGCATACCACAGGGTCAGGAAAAACCCTGACCAGCTTTAAGGCCGCACGTCTGGCTACTGAGCTGGACTTTATCGATAAAGTCTTCTTCGTGGTCGACAGGAAAGACCTCGATTACCAGACCATGAAGGAGTATCAGCGCTTCTCTCCGGACAGTGTCAATGGTTCGGATAATACAGCAGGCCTCAGAAGAAACCTGGATAAAGACGATAACAAAATCATCGTCACAACCATTCAGAAACTCAATAACCTGATGAAATCTGAAGCTGACCTGCCCGTCTACCAACAGCAGGTGGTGTTTATCTTTGATGAGTGTCACCGCAGCCAGTTTGGTGAGGCCCAGAAAAACCTCAAAAAGAAATTCAGACGCTTTTATCAGTTTGGTTTTACCGGTACGCCTATTTTCCCGGAAAACGCACTGGGAGCAGAAACCACCGCCAGCGTCTTCGGGCGTGAATTACATTCTTACGTCATTACTGATGCGATTCGTGATGAAAAAGTGCTGAAGTTTAAAGTGGACTACAACGATGTCCGCCCACAGTTCAAAGCTATCGAAACCGAGAAGGATGAGAAAAAAATCAGTGCTGCTGAAAACCAACAAGCCTTATTACACCCTGACCGTATACGCGAAATTACCCAGTATATCCTGAACAACTTCCGGCAAAAGACGCATCGCCTACAAGCCAACGCCAAGGGTTTTAATGCCATGTTTGCGGTGAGCAGCGTGGATGCGGCCAAGCTTTATTATGAGTCGTCCAAGGCGTTGCAAAAGCACAGCAGTAAACCACTGAAAGTGGCCACCATTTTCTCGTTCACTGCTAATGAAGAACAGGATGCCGTGGGTGATATTCAGGATGAGAGCTTTGATGTTTCAGCGATGAATAGCAGCGCTAAAGAGTTTTTAAGCGCGGCTATCGCCGACTACAATGCACTGTTCAAAACTAACTTCAGCGTGGACAGCAATGGCTTTCAAAACTATTACCGTGATCTGGCCAAACAGGTTAAAGCCAAGGAGATTGACCTGCTGATTGTAGTGGGCATGTTCCTTACCGGCTTTGATGCCCCGACGCTGAACACCCTGTTTGTGGATAAGAACTTGCGTTATCACGGTCTGATGCAAGCCTATTCGCGCACTAACCGTATTTACGACGCCACCAAGACCTTTGGCAATATTGTTACCTTCCGTGATTTGGAACAAGCAACGGTGGATGCCATTACCTTGTTTGGTGACAAAAACACCAAGAACGTGGTGTTGGAAAAGAGCTACCAGGAATACATGGAAGGCTTTACCGATGTGGTGACGGGGCAGGCACGACGCGGTTTTATGGATGTTGTCAGCGAATTGGAGCAGCGTTTTGCTGATCCCGCCGCCATTGAAAAAGAAGCCGACAAAAAAGCCTTTGTTAAACTCTTTAGTGAATACTTGCGCGTTGAGAATGTGCTACAAAACTATGATGAGTTTGCCAGCCTGAAAGCCCTGCAAAACGTAGATATGAACGATCCAGAAGCGATTGAGGCGTTTAAAGCCGAACACTATCTGGATGATGCAAAGCTGACCGAGTTGCAGGCCATACGCCTGCCCGCCGAGCGCACGATCCAGGATTACCGTTCGACTTACAATGACATCCGCGATTGGCAGCGTCGGCAAAGATCGGCAGAGGACAAAGACAAATCCACCATCGACTGGGATGATGTAGTGTTCGAAGTAGATCTGCTGAAATCCCAGGAGATCAACCTCGATTACATTCTGGAGCTGATCTTTGAGCACAACAAAAAAACCAGAAGCAAAGCCGAGCTGGTTGATGAAGTGCGCCGGTTGATCCGTGCAAGCCTAGGTAACCGCGCTAAAGAGAGCCTGCTGGTTGATTTTATCAATCAAACCGATCTGGATCAGATAGGCGATAAAGCCAGCGTGATCGAGGCCTTCTTTGCCTTTGCCCAGATTGAGCAACAACGTGAAGCTGATGAGTTGATCAGCTCTGAAAGTTTGAATGATGAGGCAGCCAGGCGCTATATTACCGCCTCGCTCAAGCGTGAATTCGCAAGCGAAAACGGCACCGAGCTTAATTCCATCCTGCCCAAGATGAGCCCGCTAAACCCACAGTATCTCACTAAAAAGCAAAGTGTATTCCAGAAAATCGCGGTGTTTGTCGAGAAGTTCAAAGGTGTGGGAGGGAAAGTGTGATAGATGAACGAAACCACCTTTATCGTCGGCTTGCACTATGTTAATTGGCGAAATAGGCACTTAATCTGTGAACTCTCTGGAGTTTCCAGAGAGTTCAAATAACATGTTGTTTTTTTGGACTGGCAATTTTCTCTTTCGGAATCCTGAGATTGCGGTGTGCCTCCACTATTGAAATGGTACAGAGAAAGATAAAATGAAAATTGGTCGAAATGATCATTGCCCTTGTGGCAGCGGTAAAAAGTACAAACAGTGCTGCATGGACGCGACAACAAAGCAATATGCCGAAATATGCGATGACATTGCTCAAACAGTTGCCATGAGCGGGAACCTCAGCATTGAGGAATTGAATCTTGTCGTCCAGCACAAAATGCAAGAGCGAAACAACCGTCCTCATGCCGACTTTTGCGGTCTTACGCCAACACAAATGGCCAACTGGCTGTATGCACCGTTTAGCGAATTGGCCGGAGTCGAAATAAATACGCCGGATGACTTATCCAGTAGCCCAGTGATGCTCTACTTATCGTTGATACTTGATGAAGCCATAATGCAACAAGGTTCGTTCAAAGCGACCGTCAGAGGCAATCTCCCCACCAAACTGGTGAAAAAAGCCAGCAAAAAGCTGCCCGAATTCGCAGTGGCGCAGTTTGAAACAGAAACCAGCATGAGTGATTTCTCTGGAAGCACTGAAGAAAAATTCACAGCGCTGCACTATACCCGCGTGTTGGCTGTTCTTTCTGGGATCCTGTATTTAAAAAGCGGACGATTTTATGTGAAAAAGGCCGCACTAAAGCAATATCAAAGTCATGGCATCAGAGCTTTCTTTCTCCCTATGCTGGAAACTGCGGTGACCAAGTATAACTGGGGCTACTTGGATGGTTGGGATGATAACGTCGATCTTCGAACCTTGTGGCTGTTTATGTTTTGGCGTCTGCAAAGTCATTCGTCTATCGATAAAATGATTAAAGAGGTAAGTGTAGCTTTTCCTGATTTATTACAGCAGGTTCCGCACAGTGAGTATTTCTCACCACAGGATCAGATAGTGATGCTCATTGAATTGCGGTTTGTTGTGCGATTTTTACAGTTTTGGGGATTTGTGACTGTCAACCCGAGGAGGATTTTCAATAGGGAGCGAATACCTCGGGAGGCAAATATACAGCCACTACTGACACAGAGTTTCACATTTTCGATGTAGACCTTATATTTATCTGTATCTCCTTGATATATTGAACCGTGTTAAGAAGAATGTTGATTGCTGCAATGTGGGCGGACTGAAGTTTTTTGAAAGTAGGCACAGAAGAAGTTAGCCAGCGGAGCAGCGCCTCTCCCAACCCGGCATTCTGGTGGACACTGTTACATAGTGTTCCCCTAGAAAACGCTCTTCACTGGCGCTCCATGTGCATATTACGGGCTGAGGCGAACACCCATTACGGTATGAGGCGAACACCGATTACGGTGTGAGGCGAACACTTCCTAAACGTCATATATTCCCAATGTTACTTAAAAACATCTGGAGTATTTGAATGTCGAGAAAGAAGAAAGCCTCAAGGACCCGCATGATATCTCAGCTTTCAGCCATCGCACAATGCAGAGTCTGACCCATGGGGCAGGATGCAAATGATCCACAGCCTTCAACAGCAGAACATGATCAAGATTATCAATGAGCCGGAAGGCATATGGTGGTTATCTTTGCTGGTTCTTCCATCATCTATGATGATAACAATCAGCGAGATAATGTTGAATGAGAGGACATAGGGAATGCTCGAATTTGAATTTCGGGAATGGCTGGAGAGCCGAGGAGCTAAAACACCAGCGGGCCTCAACTCTCGTATTTATGCTGTCAAAACTATCGAAAAAAAACTCGCAGCGCTTGGTTCTCCTCATGCAGATCTGGATGCAGCCTACAAGGCGGACGGATTTACGCAATTGCGACAACGGATCAAAGAGATTCGCTGTGATGCTAAAGACAACGGCGATGAGTATCGGTTGTTAATGCCGGAATCAGAGCAACCGCTTAACCGATTGTCCAGCTGGAATAGCTGGCTCGGACAATATGGACGCTTCCTGAGCGGTGATGACTCTCAGGCCGACGAAATTCGGGATTATGTCCTTGAAAACTACATCATCCCAGCCAGAGATCGAGGTGACGCCAGTGTCACAGTGGTAGTTGGCCCTCTGAATACTGAAATGGGTCTCGACAAGGGATGGCCGAACATCTGTCAGGCTCTTGATGGTCAAAAATTTCAGGAACTAGCGGATGTTCCTCCTCCGGTGACGGAAGGACCTAAAAAGAGCACAACCCGGAAATATACGTTCATACTTACGGAAGGAAGTGAACCGGTGGCCCAGAATAACATTACTCCGACTAACCTTATTTTTTACGGTCCTCCTGGTACCGGAAAAACCTTTCATACGGCGAGGGAAGCTGTAGCGCTCTGCGATGGCAAAGACGCCTATCCGAACTCAAAAGATGGGCGTGTAGCCCTGATGGCTCGCTATAACGAACTGATGGCAGAAAAGAGGATCTCTTTCGTCACATTCCACCAGAGCTATGACTACGAAACCTTCGTTGAGGGTCTTCGTCCAGAAATCGGTGAAGATGAGTCGTCATCTGCAGGATTCAGACTCATGCCCACGCCGGGGCTCTTCAGGGAAATTTGCGCCCTTGCCGATCAGGCCAGAACACAACCCCGTGCACAGACGAATGCCTCAGCACTGCAACTGTCCCAAAAACGCTTTTGGAAAATGGGGCAAGGGACAATTGGCACAGAAGACGATGTGTATGAAGATGCCCGCGACAACGGGTATATTGCTCTTGGTTGGGGTGGGAGCATAGACTGGAGCGCGGATAGATTTTCATCGTTCAAGGCGATTCATGATGAATGGATCAAGCAAAATCCGGAGAACAAGACGCCAAGTAACTGGACGCAAACCCATCCCTTCCGTTGCGAAATGAAGCCTGGCGATATCGTGATAGTCCCTTACGGTAACACTGCGTTCCGCGCTATCGCTGAGATCACGGGTGATTACTATTTCGTTCCTGAAGCCGAAGGTTACTATGCCCATCGCCGCCCTGTGCGCTGGCTATTGACTCTCGATGAACCACTGCCACTCGATACCATTATCGATGGTAACTTCACTATGCGGACGCTCTATTCGATTGCCACCAATCGAGTGAATATCCCGGCGCTAGGCAGACTGCTCTCGAGTACAGAAGACCCAGATAATAGTTCTGATGTTAAAGGGCAACCAGAGCAGTTCGTCCTCATTATTGATGAGATCAACCGGGCAAATATCTCGAAAGTGTTCGGTGAACTGATTACGTTAATTGAGCCGGATAAACGTCTGGGAATGCCTGATGCACTCACAGTAACTCTGCCTTATTCGAAAAAGAAAGATTTTGGCATCCCCGCCAACCTTCATATCATAGGAACAATGAATACCGCCGATCGATCCATCGCCTTGCTCGACACTGCATTAAGGCGGCGATTCAACTTTCGGGAAATGGCTCCCGACTCGACTCTGCTAAGTGAAGTCGAGGGGATCGATCTCAAAGCCGTTCTTACCACCATTAACCAGCGAATTGAATATCTTATAGGCCGGGAATATCGCATTGGACACGCTTTCTTTATCAATTGTGAATCCAGGGCACAAGTTGAAGATGCAGTGCGTAATAAGGTCATACCGCTGTTACAAGAGTATTTCTTTGAGGACTGGAGCCGAATCGCGGCAGTGTTGGGAGATGGTTTTATGCAGGAAGAGCAGATCTTACCGCCGCCAGGAATAGAGGGTGAACCGTTATCAAGCTGGTCGGTACGTGCACCGTTCAAAAATGACGCCTTTGATCGACTGGTAGGCAAAGCCAGAACGTTTAATGCCACCGCTCTCGAGGTGGCTGTTGAATCGAAAGAATGACGCATCTCACGGTTCGCGAATGGGGTGCTGTTTGTGTGAGCACGGAAAGCAGCATAAATGCTCCTCATGCTTTTACCCGGCCTCAGGCTAACGCGTTGCTTGCGGCGGCGCGCGCGCATCCGCTGGCAAATCAGCACGGTACAAATATCTTAATCGATCGCCATAACAAAATTATTGCCGGGCAAATGGTTGGGATCATTGCCGCTCCGGGATGTAGCCTTGAGATCCTGCCCAAATTCGACGACGAGACGACAGAACCGGACGCCACAATCCGCAATCGCCTGATATGTATGCTTGATGTCGCCCTCAGCCTTAAACTCGGCAATGGACAGGCTGCAACAATGGCGAGACAAGCTGAAAACTTGCTAGAAATACTTATCCGCTTGTTCGTCGAGCGACTCTTATCTGAAGTACATCGGGGATTACCGCGTGCATATTTGGCACAGGAAGACGATTTGTCCTCATTGCGCGGAAGGCTCAATATCAAACGACAATTCACTACGCTTGCTGTCCGCCCCGACCGTCTCGCCTGTCATTACGACGAACTGTCGGCTGATACAGCTCTACTTCGAATTATGAAGGCGTGTGTAGTTCTGCTTCACCATTATGCCCGAGCTGCTGATACGCTCCGCCGTCTGAATGAATTGCGCATCCTACTGGCAGGGGTTAGCGACGTCCCCTTGAGTCACCTGCCGTGGTCACAGGTGCGTATCGACCGAACCAATCATCGCTGGGAAGCCCTCCACAATCTGGCGCGCCTCCTCCTTAGACGCGACTGGCAGGCTACACACCACGATAAACGAGCTCAGAACGGGATTACACTGCTTTTCCCGATGAACGACCTGTTCGAGGCATATATTGCGGCACTGGCGAAGCGCGCTGTACGTGGTACGGAATGGACGGTTCGTGCACAGGCAGGCAGATTATACTGTTTGATCGAGGACGGAAAAGAAGGCAAACCCCGCTTCCAGACCCGGCCGGATCTGCTTATCGAGCGGGACCAACAGACTATTATGATCATAGACACTAAATGGAAGCGTATTGGGCGTCATCACGAAGATGCCAGGCATGGCGTATCGCAGGCTGATGTCTACCAGATGATGGCCTATGCCCGGCTTTATCACTGCCCACAAGTTATGCTTCTCTATCCACATCATGCAGGCCTGGGAACTCAACCTCTGAATGCAGGCTACAGAATTCTAGCAGGCGAGGAACAATTACAGGTGGCGACTGTGGATCTGGTTCTCGATGAAGACAAGATTATCGGGCAGTTACTTCACCTTATTTCCATCAACACAGAGAGAGGAAAAGGTGGGATTGACACGCCTTGAGACCTGGCACTCTCAATAAATCTCAACCACGGTTTTGGCTTAAATTTACGTGAACACTTTAATGCGGCCCAGTATCTAGTGGCATATCTTCGATACTGTAGATCCCTGTGCCACATGGAATGGTAAGCGTACAGCGTGAACCGTCTGGTCATAATCTGAAGCATCCGACAAAGTGGTGTCCACCAAATAAGTAGTGGGAACCAAAGTGTCAGATATGCAGAAAAATATGACTCCCGGCAGGCGTAAAGGCTGCCCTAATTATTCTCCTGAGTTTAAACAGCAGCTCGTTGCTGCCTCCTGCGAACCCGGGATATCCATCTCAAAGCTGGCGCTTCAAAATGGCATTAACGCCAATCTGTTGTTCAAATGGCGTCAACAATGGCGTGAGGGAAAGCTGCTATTACCTTCTTCAGAGAGTCCTCAGCTACTTCCTGTGACTCTCGATGCAGCTGCCGTACAGTCAGAGCCACTCGCAGAGGACCCGGAAACCCTCAGTATCAGCTGTGAGGTAACGTTCCGGCACGGAACGCTCCGCCTCAACGGTACTGTCAGCGAAAAGCTCCTGACCGTGCTGATACAGGAGCTCAAACGGTGATCCCGTTACCAACAGGCACCAAAATCTGGCTGGTTGCCGGTATCACCGACATGCGTAACGGCTTCAATGGCCTCGCCGCAAAGGTGCAGATGACGCTGAAAGACGATCCGATGTCCGGGCATGTCTTCATCTTCCGGGGCCGAAGCGGCAGTCAGATCAAACTGCTGTGGTCTACCGGTGACGGGCTGTGCCTGCTGACCAAACGGCTGGAGCGCGGGCGCTTCGCCTGGCCGTCAGCTCGCGATGGCAAAGTGTTCCTGACACCGGCGCAGCTGGCAATGCTGATGGAAGGTATCGACTGGAGACAGCCAAAGCGGCTGCTGACATCCCTGACCATGCTGTAGGCCTCTTTATCCTGGTTGTCGCAGAATAAGCCTGGTAAAATACGGGCCTATGAATGACACCTCTTCTGACGATATCCTTCTGCTAAAACAGCGCCTGGCCGAACAGGAAGCGTTGATCCACGCCCTTCAGGAAAAGCTGAGCAACCGGGAGCGTGAAATAGACCATCTGCAGGCGCAGCTGGATAAACTCCGCCGAATGAACTTCGGCAGTCGTTCCGAAAAGGTATCCCGCCGTATCGCACAGATGGAAGCTGACTTGAACCGGCTTCAGAAAGAAAGCGATACGCTGACGGGGCGGGTGGATGATCCGGCCGTGCAGCGCCCGCTGCGTCAGACCCGCACCCGCAGACCGTTCCCCGAATCACTTCCCCGCGATGAAAAACGGCTATTACCCGCAGAACCCTGCTGCCCGGAGTGTGGTGGCTTGCTGAGTTATCTGGGTGAGGATGCCGCCGAACAGCTGGAGATGATGCGCAGTGCCTTCCGGGTTATCCGGACTGTACGCGAAAAACACGCCTGTACTCAGTGCGATGCCATTGTGCAGGCCCCCGCGCCTTCGCGGCCCATCGAACGGGGTATAGCAGGACCGGGGTTGCTGGCCCGCGTACTAACCTCTAAGTATGCAGAGCACACCCCGCTGTATCGCCAGTCTGAAATATACGGCCGCCAGGGTGTGGAGCTGAGTCGCTCACTGCTGTCGGGCTGGGTGGATGCATGTTGCCGGCTGCTGTCACCGCTGGAAGAGGCACTTCGGAACTATGTGCTGACTGACGGCAAGCTCCACGCCGATGACACGCCCGTCCCGGTGCTGTTGCCGGGCAATAAGAAGACGAAGACCGGGCGGTTGTGGACGTATGTTCGTGATGACCGCAATGCCGGGTCAGAGCTGGCACCTGCCGCGTGGTTCGCTTACAGCCCGGACAGAAAAGGCATCCATCCGCAGACCCATCTTGCCGGCTTCAGCGGTGTGTTGCAGGCAGATGCGTACGCCGGGTTCAACGAGCTGTACCGCAATGGCCGGATAACGGAAGCCGCCTGCTGGGCTCATGCCCGCCGAAAGATCCACGATGTGCACATCCGCACCCCGTCAGCCCTGACGGAAGAAGCCCTGAGGCAGATCGGTCAGTTGTACGCCATAGAGGCGGATATAAGGGGAATGCCGTCAGAGCAGCGGCTTGCTGAACGTCAGCGAAAAACGAAACCGCTGTTGAGATCCCTGGAAAGCTGGTTGCGTGAAAAGATGAAGACTCTGTCGCGACACTCAGAACTGACAAAAGCGTTCGCGTACGCACTTAACCAGTGGCCGGCACTGACGTACTATGCGGACGATGGCTGGGCCGAAGCAGACAACAACATCGCTGAAAATGCCCTGCGGACGGTCAGTCTGGGTCGTAAAAACTTCCTGTTCTTCGGCTCTGACCATGGTGGTGAGCGGGGAGCGCTGCTGTACAGCCTGATCGGAACGTGCAAACTGAACGGCGTGGAGCCAGAAAGCTACCTCCGTTATGTCCTTGACGTCATTGCTGACTGGCCGATAAACCGGGTCAGCGAACTACTCCCCTGGCGCGTCGCACTGCCAACTGAATAACACATCCCCGTCAATACGGTTCTCGCTGGACGCTTACATGGAATGCGCACCTTCTCCCCCTGGTAGTGTTGCCCATACCAGACGCAGTACCAGGACAGCACCGGCAAGGGGACTATCATCTCACCAATGGAATTACGTAACTTTCTGAGCCTGGCTTCTGCTTTAATTTCCGGATCAGAATGAACGCAGTCCTTCAGCGTGCTGTCAGGCATCGTACTCTGGTCATGCCAGAACCATGGTTTCCCGGGCTGTACATAAAGAACACAGGCACAGGAGGGGCAGGTCAGTGATCTCGGTGGCCGTCCACTGTGTCCGGTGATTACGGTGTCGCTGTGTTTTACCCACCCCATCAGTTCCTTTTACATCACTCACGATGTTTTTCCTGCACCAGCATATAGACTTGAGCCCGGAGGTGCTGCTCAGCCTGCTGAATCTGCTGCTGACGCTGCGGAGAGTCTTCAGGGAGCAGTTTCAACTGCCGAAGCTGTTCTTCCACCGGCACGGTCTGCCGGAAGCTTGTCAGCATGCCAAAGACCTGCGATTTAAGTTCACTGACGGTGATGTATTTTCCCTTCTGACCATCAAGTGCATTCAGTTTATCGGCAAGAGCCTGAAGCTGCGTCGTACCTTCATGCCAGCCGTTCGTTTTATCGACAGGAAGAATTGAGATATTCATCTGTTGCTGCCACTGCTGTACCAGGGTCTTAGCCTGTTCCGGCCACAATACCTGAACCTGTTCGATAAGTTTTCTGGCGTAAGTGATATTCCAGTCAGGAGGCAACTTATCCAGTCGGGCAAGCTGCTGCTGTGTCTGTGCGATAAGGTCCTGAGATAACGGAGTTTGCTGACGCAACAATCCCAGCTGTTCAGCCGTGAGAGGTGCAGGGAACGGAGCCAGTGAAGCAGCAAGCTGAGTCTGTAGAGGGTCTGGACGGTGTAGAAAATGCCAGCTCCACGCTGAGACTATGCTTATCACCAGCATGGTACACATGCCGGCAACGAAGGATTTCCATTTTTTTACCGGAGCGGGCATAGCTGCCAGCACCTCCACGTTCGGCTGTTGTTCCGGTTGCGCAACGTAAACCCACTTCACTGCACTCTCTGGCGTATCTTCAGCAGGGCTACCAGTAAGGTCCCCCGTGGATGCTGTCGTAGCATTCATCACGGTGGCAGGCAACACAATACCTGGCTGAATGCCCGACCCGGTACTGGTTATGCCATCGCTGTTTTCCAGCCGGACAGCGCTGTTGTGCATCAGCGTGCGTAACGTATCGAGCTGGCTCAGATGCTTAAGCTCCAGGCGCTGCAGTACGTCTCCCAGACCTGTAAGCAGTTGCTCCGCCCGGTACAGCTGGCTGAGGTCGCTGTAATTCAGCGGCAGCGAGCGCATCCGTTGCTGCAGACGCTGACTCAGACTGCTGAGGATTTCCATGCGTGCATGGACCGGCTGCGGCCACAGCGCCCCCCACTGATGGCTTATCAGGGCCTCCAGTATCGCCAGCCCTTCATTGAGCCCGAACAGCCCGGCAAGTTGCGTACGGGAGAGTGTATACCAGGCTGCCGTCTGTAGCTCGACACCGTTCTGCTCAAAGAGTGTGAGGCAGAGTTTTTCGGCATAACGCCAGTTCACATCGGGGCGAGCCGGATGTGTCAGCTTACTCAGCTCATCACGCAGGGCGGCATAATCCGCCAGCGTGCGCGGGTCACCACCGGTTTTGATTTTCCGTGGGTTAATGTCATTCATGACTGAATATCCATATCAGGATTACGGGTCTTTTTCTGGTTAAGCTGTTTCGCGCTGGTTTGCGGTTCTGCAGGCCCGCTATGGCAGCAGCGATAAAATCAGGCCAAAAAACGCGCCTTCGTCAAAATGCACTCCGGGCAGGGTCGATGCCCCCGGGTAAGTCAGTCTCCAGTCGTTAAACTGCCCTGCCCGCATGAATAAACGCCCCAGTGAAGTGCTCCCCCCTTCTGCGTGAAGGGTCACGTCCACACACCCGGTCACACTCTGGCCGTACAAAAATACCGGCGTAAACTTTACCGCCCGGTCGTCGACGCGCAGAACGATGCCGTCGATATCAAATGCTCCGACCTCCGCCAGCAGGTCCCTGACGGAGACGCTGAACCGCTCCACATTAAGCCCGGTACCGTCGAGCCACGCATCCATCTGCTCCTGAAGCAGCGTCATTTTCAGATGAAACTCAGCTATATCGGCCTGACTCTTACTGACAGATGAAGCCGGAGCAGACTGTCTGGTCTGCAATTTATCGAGAAACTGTGATTTTACTGACATGATGTTAACTGGCCTTACAGACGGGTTACAGTATCGATATACTGCTGTTGCCTAAGATGGCGTAACATTACCCGCCCCTCCGGCATAAACTCAGTGCCATAGCGCACCAGACCAATACCGCTAAGTTCTGCATCAATGGCGTAGCGGAGCTCACCAGGAATTTCCTGATCAAGCAGTAGCACCTCAATAGACTTCAGGCGCGGCTCATATTTCAGCAAGACCGCAGACAGCGTCGACATCAGCTTATGTACGGTGCCGGGAAGCCCCTGTAGAATGGTGGTCATATCGGGTAGGCCATAGTCCGGCAAATGCGCTAGCGTGCCTGCACGGCAGTTAAGGATCCGTTGCATGTTGTCCAGAACCGACAAAATGATCTGATTTTCTTCACTGATATGCTGAAGGTCGAGATCACCGACAAAATTGCCATAAAGCATCTCGCATAATGAGGGCGAATTGCGCGGCATGATCAATTTCCCTCATCAGGAGCTATGTCAAACACGCTGCCGCCATCATCCCTTTCCAGCAGTGACCAACGGGCACGGTGCTTCTGTCCATGCTTATCTTCAAACTCCGGCATAATCTGCCCGGCACGAGTTTGGGTGTACTGCGTCGTCCCGTTAAAAATGGCTGCCCAGCGGCCACTGAACGGTGCAAAAGCGCCGCTCCAGCAGGTAATACGTTCCCTCTCTTCCTGCAAAAGTTTCTTTTCACGCTGTGGCCAGTTATAAAGCTCTTCCGGTTTCCCCTCCGGAAAAAAACCACCCGGCGGCACATCGATATATTCACCTTCGATACGACGGATCAGTGTCCAACCTGTTTTGGCCCATTGAGACTTTTTCCAACTATACTTACTTTCTCCACTTCTGCTGACATAATTACCTCTCTCTAACCCCTGACGTGCTGATGCGGGTTGCCCATAATCAGCAGGAATAAATCTTGCTGGTGCGAAATCTATATCAGGTAGATAGATACCAGTTTGAGTTGGAATCTCACCTAATTCGATTCGAACTGACTGATCAAGCTCATATCGTGGAATCGAGTTTGGATTATCATCAAAGGTATAGACCCCCTCACCATCATAAGTTAAGTCGCCTTCACTCCAGGAACCTCTGATTGTCACAGATAGCCGCTTATCTAATTCTGCTGCACGACTTTCAATCTCAAATATTTTTGCTATCTCTTCTTCCGTCATCCAACCGTCCCAGCATTCGGTAATACCTTTGCGAATATCACTCATAGTATGACCGATGTTAAATGCTCTGATATCATTATGGGTACGCAAAATAAATGCTTCTGTATACCGCTCTCTGGCGGATCGAATATTTGGCATCACCCGATTCCCCCACACTATATCGGCCTGTTGCCAGAGAGGGAGTTTACGGCTGTTTAACGGCATCTCCCGCAGGTAGCGGGCAAACGCTGCTTCATGAGCGTCAATATAGGCAATAATTGCATCGCGAGTTGCGGCGTAATGTTCCGGAGAAATAAATTTCTCCAGCAGATAGCATTCCTGAGGATGTAATACAGCCATTATTTTTTATCCTTTGGTTCGTACCAGTTATGGGTATTTTCCAGTTTCGGCAACCCCAGATACGGATAAACAGGGTCATTAGTGGTATCACCATATCCCCAGCCTGTTTTCTGCCGTGGCCCGGTGTACTCTTTTTTCAGTTGTGACGGGTCAAGTACAATCTGCACGGCTCCACCTTCCAGTGAATATTCAGGAGCCTCACGATTAATTTGCGTACCCGCACGTCCCTCCCAGACCTTTAATGGCTGACCTGGTGGTATGGTATAGGTCACATATTCACCGTTTTCATTCCAACTCTTCCACACAGCAAAACGCCGCCGCCAGTCACTTTTGCTGGTTAATTTGTCGAACTCAGACTTACGCATCCAGCAGATATTGTTATCACTAGAGGAAGGGTCAACTACACGATAAAGAACTGTACCAGCGGGGATTTCAGCAGCCTGCATAGATTCGTCGAAAGTATCGTACTTACCTCTTAATGCCGGATTCTTGCTTGTTTCACTTATATCCGGCCACCCTCGGACAATATCAGCATTCTGATTGAATTTGGATAGAGCTTCATATTTGGGTTCCTTCGCCCCAACATCCACCCAATCTGGCTTCTCACGCTTGAAATACTCTACTTCTGCACCGGCTCGGGTCGCACCGTAGAAATGAGCGTTCTCCCCGACATGTGCACGAAACGCATTGTCACCTTCTACTCTCAGGCGATTCGCCAGATGTTCAAGAATATCACTCAGCGGCTTCAGCGCTTTTGCCAGCATAGCGTTTGCCTTACTGCGTACCGCAATCAGCGTTTCCCACAGAGCCGCGACCGGGCGTTGCAGGCTGGATGGCCCCCAATTGGTTACTGTATCGAACAGGCTACGCGTCACCTTCATCAGTTTGTCCATCACCTCTAGCAACGCAGAAGTACTGAGCATGCCTTTCAGTTCATCAATTTTGCTTGCCAGATAATGATAGGGATTGTAGATACGAAGCGTTCGTAACGTATTACGAACCGCAGGAGTATCCAGAAAACGGTTGAGCTGTGCGATACTCCCGTCCAGCAGGCGACTGTAGTTACCCGCCTTGCTCAGCTCGTTAAAATGGGCTTTGCGCACGGACAAGAACATCACTTTGGCACTCCCCTTGACCAGCGAGCCCAGCGTCGGGAAGCAACCGACCAGCGTCAGACCAAGGCACACCCACGGCCAGACCTCAGTATCATTTTCCTTTATCTTTTTGCAGTTGGCGATAAGGTCACGGACGTCGCAAATCTGATCCACCAGAGGGATCATTGAGATAACCGTTCCGGTAACGATCTGCCCGGTCGTCTGCTGTTCGTTAAAGTCGCCCTGAAGCGTTTCCCATAGCCACTCTCCGGATGCTTTGGCTTTATCTGCCAGTTCGTCATACCAGCTTTGTGGTGGGGACTGGTAGAAAGCCAGAGCGTGCTGAAGTTCCTGATCTATCATTTTTATCCCTCCCTGACTCTGGTTTTTTCCAGCAGTAAATCCCACGATGCCCAGGGCTTTTCCGACTCAGGCGGTGGAAGCTGGTAAGTCACGGTCGCTGACTCAAACGGCACATTTTTGTGCAGGGCATATCCCTGCTCATCCAGTACGCCAGCGAGTTCGCTGCCACCATCGAAATGAAGGGTATAGGGGGCTTTCGGGATAGCATCCTGCCCGTCAAAGAAGTTAAGCGCGAGGTCGTGTTCTCCCTTGCCGGGCAGATAAGGCAATTTTACCGTCTGCGACTCCCCACCTTCCGTATCCAGTCGGCTGGCTTTACGGGTATAAGTACCTGCCGTCTCGTACTTGATTTGCCCTTGTTCAATGAGAATGGAGCTTCCACCACCGACCAACCGGATCCGTTTTTTACCGGCCAACAGCATCTCTCTGGCGGAGATGAGGGTCAGCTTCTGCTCAGCACTCAGGTGCATCACCCCGTTCTGCGCCTGAAACTGCACCGGCCCCTGAGCCGAAATCAGGCTTAGCTTGCCGTCTTGGGCAAACATTCCCACGCTGTCGCCCGCCAGTCCGGTGATATGCCCCTGGGTCCCGATACTGATATCACCACCGGCATTCAGGGCAATATTTTCAGCAGCCGCCAGCTGCAGATGCTCTGCACTGGCAAAAGCCATCCCCTCAGGGGCTGAGAAGTGAAGCATCTCATTGAGAGTTTTCAGGCGTGTGGCGAACATCGCCTGTTGACTGGCAATGTCAGCTTCCAGGGCTTTTGCCTGGCGGGTCGCTATGGCGAGACTTTCGATTTGTGCGCGGACAGCCTCAATCTCCTGAAGCGCCACATCCATATCCAGCACATCACCTTCGCCATGCACTTTGCCGTCAGCGGTGATAAACAGCCCTTTTGTCACACGAATAACCCCGAACTCATCGGTGCGCAACTCAAACCCGGTGCCCCGTGGTTCGTTCTCTGCATCAACGATATGTCCCTGGTTAAGGGCGGTTGCTCCGAACGGGGTGCTGAGTGCGATATGTTCACTCTGCCGCAGGTCTTCCATCCGCAGCTCGTTCTGGCCTGCGGTGCGCAGGATATTCTGGCTGCGGTTATCGCGGGTGACCACGTCCGGATGTTCTGAGTCATGGAATGCATGGGCGATGTACGGGCGGTCCGGGTCGCCGCCGTCAAAGGCAATCCCCACTTCAGTGCCATTTATCAGCGGCGTGTGCCAGCCGTACGTTTCCCCGGCGTACGGCTTCGCCTGGCGTATCCACAGATAGTTATAACCGGGCTCTGCGTCTTCACGACTGAAGTCCAGCTTCACCCGGTAACGTCCCGTTTCGTCCAGATGGGCATACGGCGCATTCTTCTCGTCGCTCTCAACGCGGGCCGTCAGCGTGCCGGCGATCAGCGGGCGCGGCGCAGGTTCTGGTCTGAAGCAGAACTGCTCGCTGTAGGGCATGCCCCATACCGAAACGTGCAAGCGAGTGTCACGGGCGGCGCGGAAGGTGGTGAGCGTAATCACCATCCCTTCTTTCAGCTCCGGCACGCCACTGTCGCCGGTCTCCAGCACCATGCCCGGCGTCAGGTGGCTGGCGTTACTAAAGAGATGCAGGCGAATGGCATTATTAAGCGCATACTCATGCTGGATGCGGGCGTAAAACGCCCCGCTTTCGGTTTCCGGTTCAGAGTTCGTGTCATCCCCCGCTTCCCGATAGGGTGCTGCATAGCGATAGTGTTCGCCGGTCGTGGCGGCTTCATTTCTGACGCTTGCGGTCGCATCCATCGGTGTGCTGGCGGTGCGATAGTTGTAGTCCCGGGTGGCCACACTGCCTGTCACCGTGTGGTGCCACACTCTGGCATCCCACACCGCTTCGGCTGCGCCGTCATGCAGCGCTGAAGGCTCACGATACGGCAGGCGTACATCAAACTGATACTGCAGCTGGCTGTCGGCGAAGGTCACCGTATCAAGACCAGTGGTGGTGTTGACCCCGGTGCGGAACCAGATGCCGTCTTCGGCCAGTATTCGCTGAATAAACTGCAGGTCGGTCTCACGCCACTGGGTTATCAGTTCGCGGACCGGGTAAGTCCGTTCCAGCCGGAATTCAAAATCCGCTCCTTCCAGCCCGTGGCTGCGCAGGACCTGCTCCACCAGTTCCGGCACGGAGACATTCTGCCAGACCGCACAGCGGCGGGTGTGGTTGAGCAGCGCCAGACGCGAGGAAAGGGTCACGGCAAAATGCGTCTGGTCCACGGTCTCTTTGAGGACCTCAAAACCGGTGATGATGCCCTGCACCACCCGACCTGAGAGCATGCTGAGGGTGGCATACTTCAGCATCGCATCCTGTCGGCTGATATCTTTCTGTGGGGAGGTGAATTCAATGCGCCATTTAAACGGCGCATTCAGCGCCTCCCGCCCGTGAAAGCTCAGCACATCGGGCTTCAGGGGGCTGTCGTTAATCTCAAGACTGTAGCGGCTCTGACCGTCAAACAGCGCCAGCCAGTTATCGAGGGTGGTGTCCATCGGTTTACTCCTTCACCGGAACCAGGGTCAGCCCGGTGCTGTTGAGCTGGATAGCGCGCGGCTTGTCCGGGTCGAGGTCGTCGCGGCTCAGTACCAGCTTCCAGGTGTTGTTTTTGATATCCGGCCGATTAAACAGCCCCACCACCGCCACAAATTTCGCCTCTTCGCTCATCGGCATATTGAGCGTCACGCTGCCTTTGGGCATCACCAGCAGAGACTTGCTGGCGACAATGTCCTCTTTAAGGGTGTTATCCGCATCGCGCAGCAGTTTCTGGTAGTCGGCCGCATCCACCTTCTGGCGGTCCCGGAGCTGATAAACCTGCATCATGGTGGCCAGTGGTGTCTGCCCTTCATCGGCATTGGCAGCGGCACGTGGCTCGAAGTCCAGGTGCAGCACCTTTATTTTTTTGTAGAAAATGGCTCTGGTTGCGCTGACGGTGCCGTCCGACACGGCCTGAGTCAGGCCACATGCGGTCAACAGGGAACAGAGCAGCATCAGTGCGGCGCTGCGCGACAGGGAAGCGAAAGTCATTCGGGGAGTCCTTTTCAGCGTTCAGAAACAGGGGCGTGTTGAATGTGTCTGGTCCTGGGTATTGCGTTCCGGAATATCAGTCGAAACGGTAGCCACCGGACTCTGCCGGCTGCAGAGTCTCGCAGGTCAGTCCTTCACAGGTGCCCAGGCTCACGGTAAGGTGCGTGCGGGTCGCGGGTTTGCCCCGTTTCAGACCCAGCACACCGGTGCGCCCCAGCTGTACCCGGTTTGTCTTACCTAAACGGGGTTCAGGCAGACAGCTTACCGGTACCGTGAGGCGAAGGCGCACATCGGAGCGATAACCCATGTACACCCGCAGCAGCACCATCAGGTCGGTATGTATCTGGCCGCCGGGCAACCAGCCCTGTGCCTCCTGCGGATTGTCGGTCGCCAGCATCAGGAGGATACGGCTGCAGGCTTCTTTCCCGGTCCTGCCGAGCGTGGCCCGCTGTGACAACGACACGCGGTTGGCTTTGCCAAGACCGCTGCGACTCTCCACGGGGACTTTCACCGGGTCCGGGCTGATAACCATGGCCCGGGTCTCCGGGGCCAGCAGGCTCACCAGCTGGCGGATGCCTTCGGCATTTCGGGTTGGCAACCGCATGGTGCCAAGCAGCGCCAGGAAGCGGGAGACCGGCGTGGCAATCTGCTCCGCCGTACCCGGGATGCCAAGACCGACCAGTCCCAGCAGGCACTGAGATGTGTCATCCACGCCGCCGTCTTCGAAGGTGGCCGGGTAAGCGTATTTGCGCCAGATACGATAGTACTGGGTGTGAATACGGTGGCTGAAGATATCGAGAAACGCTGTGGTGGCTTCATACCCCTCCCGGCGCTGCGCAATATCATCGAGGTACGCCGTCGGTAGCGGGGAGTCCACCCCGTACATTCCGAGGAAAGTGGTCCGCACCGTCGGCGACAGGTCCGGGTGGTCCTCATCGGTTTCAACCGCCTTCAGTTCACTGACCGGGAAGCCCATTCCCGGCCACGGACGAAAACGCACCGGGTCGGCGGACAGTTTCTCGGTACTGCCCAGCTTCGGCGCGTCCGGGCTCTCCTGCTCCAGCAACTGACAGAAGCGGTAGAAATTAACCCGCCAGATGTCGTCGCGAAGCGCTTCTGTCAGCCCGGAACGTGCTGGCTGTGATTCTCTTTCCATCGCAGTCGTTTCCCTGTCGGTTGCAGGACCAGCGTGAGCTGATTAAAAAGGTGGACATCGGCATAAAGGGCAAAGAAGCGATGCAGCATCTCGCCAAACAGCGTGACGTCGCCCTCCCCGGCAAAGTTATCGGCATTAAGGGTGATTTCAATGTCCACCCCGCGCAGCATAAAGCCCTTTTCAAAGCGACGGATAAGCGTGTGCTTCACGGCAACAATCGCCTCCAGGCGTCGGCGGTTCATCTCATCGTCGGTCCAGTCATACAGCGCCAGCGTGCCGCGTAACACTTCCGGGTTATCCATCATGCTTAAGAAACTTGAACCCAGATGGCTCATCACCCGCCAGTGGAAGCGGTCATTTGCCGGTGGGTAAAGCGGCAAAGTCGGCACCTTCAGGTTCAGGACCCTGACCGGTACCTTGCCCGCTTTCACCACCCGGTCAAGCAGCGTGCTTTCCAGCGAGCGACGTGGCAACTGACCGTTGGTCCCGGTGATACGGATGGAGAGCGACTCCGGAGCCTGCGACAGTTGTTCCATCTCGAACGAGCGGCCGCCAAGGATAAGCCAGGTGTCATACAGTCCCGAGGGTCCACGCTTGACGCGGGTATGGAAGTAACGCTCCGGCGCGTCATGGCGCATCATACCGCCGCGGTGGCGGAAACTGGTGAACGGTACGTACGGATGTTTGCCGTTTTTCACCGCACCGTGAATGGAATCCACACTGTAGATTTCCGTATGACCGTCCTGCACGCGCATCGGCCGCAGCAGGTATTCGTTCTGCAGCGGGTCGGGGGTCAGCGGGTCCGCTTCCAGTGAGAACAGGTTAATGACCGGCGCACAGTGCAGGCGGAAATTATCGGTCTCAAACGGCATGTCTGACGGCCAGCCGCCATCGAGCACGATATCGGTCTCAAACCAGGTGGTTTTCTGACTCAGCCCGGCAAGCTCCAGCCCCCTGAGCTCCACGAACATAAACTTCTCGCGGAAGCTGAAATACTCCAGCAGCAGCTGGTAGCCACTGAACGCTGAGTCCCCTTTAGGCCACAGCCGGTCGGTATCATCAAAGCCCATGGGTTTACACCAGCCGTCAAAACGCACCCGCTCGGTACGGGTCTCACTGTGGCGGACATACATCGCCTGAACCCGGCGCGTCAGCGCCAGATGCAGGGCCGAGGCCACCGGGCTGTCGGCATCGAGGTATATGGCCACCTTATCAATCCCGGCTTTCGACCAGTCCACCTTATCCGGACACTCAAAGCGCAGCCTGATGGCGGCACGACCGTCCGGCTCGGTCTGCAGGCGGGCCTCACTCAGATGCAACGGCTGCAGGGGCACTTCGCGGGTGGTGCGGTACTGGCACACTGTGTTATCGGGTCCAACAGGGCGCGACAGCACGGAGAAGCCGTTTTCCAGCACTTCCATCTTACGCAGCTGACGCCAGTCCGGCGTGAACGCCACCACGGAGAGTGACGGGATAGTCCGCATGTAATGCGGCCACAGCAGGCTCACCAGCCCTTCTGTCAGTTCCGGCAGGTCATCATCAAGCTTTTCACGCAGGCGTCCCATCAGGAAGGCGAAACCCTCGAACAGGCGCTCTACATACGGGTCACGGGCCCCACTTTTATCCAGGTTGAGCATAGCCGCGCGGTCTGGATGAGCACGGGCAAACTCTTTACCTGCTTCACGCAGGTAGCGCATTTCAGCTTCATAGTAGCGCAGGGTTAAATCATCCATGGACGGACTTCCTGAGTGTAGAAATCAACAAAAAGAAAAGAGACGGCATCGTTACAATGTCACGTAAATGCAGAACCTACCCACACAGCACCATCGCACGCGCCGGGTCGAGAGCAATAAGCCCGGCCAGCAGCGCGTCCATTTCAGGGGCAAAACGGGTTTTGTCGCTCTCGCTGCGCCCGGCTTTCATGCGCAGCAGACGAAGTCGGCGGGCCTGAACGTCAAACAACAGCCCTGGTTCCCACTCGCTGAGTGTCAGCTGTGGGGCGCTGTCGGTAAGTTCCCCCAGCAAATGGAGCGCGAGTTCATTACGCCCGTACTGCTCAGCAACCTTTGCCATCAACAAGCGGAGCAGCCAGCGGCTGCGGGGTGAGGCCATGTCCGGGCGACTCTGCAGCCAGCTCAGCGCAGCCTCCGGGCCCTCAGTGTCGCCCTTCGCCATCGCCTCCGTTTCCAGTGCCAGAATATCTTCCGCCTGTGCCGCAGTGGCCACTGCCGGCTCGTCACTGAAGCCGGACATGTCATCGTTGACCTTTTCGGCGATCCAGCTCAGCGTCACCTCATCAGCAAGTGGCGTACCGTCATTCCAGGCGAGTGTTTCCAGACCCGGCAGGCGTTTGAGCAACAGCTTCAGGTCGCTCAGAATATAGTCTGCCCATTGGTCCCAGGGGGTTCCGGCACGGCTCAGCCCCTGCCACAGATACCACTGTAAATCGAGCCAGAAGCGGTTACCGCCTTCGGTGAACATCACGTCCACCTGCTCCACCAGTTCAGTCCAGCTCTGCTGCAGGTACAGGCGTTTAAGCTGGGCGCGGTAGTCAGTCTTTGGCGGCAGCAGGCGCGTCCGCCCGGCTGCATCAAGCGCCGGAAGTTGCGTCACAAGGTCCCAGCGGGCGGCTTTCATCATCCGGTGGGCCGCCAGCCAGCCCTGTGGCTGTTCCACCACCCAACCAGACAATACGCGCAACTGGCGAACCAGCTCCACTTCCGATTTAACGGCCGCGGTTTCCGGTACAGCAGTGCCTGACGTCGGTGTGCTGTGGGTACTTTCACCTGAGCCGTCCGGTCCTGATGAAGCCACCGGTGTATCCAGCCCGCCGCTACCGGCAAGGCGGGTTTCCAGCCTGCGCAGCAAACCGGCAAAGTCAGGGCATTCCGCCTCCGGCAGCTGTTTCAGGGCCGTTTCCAGCAAACACAGCGCGGCTGCTGTTCTGGCGGTCTCTTCACGCGTCACATCCGGCCAGCGCGAGAATGTATCGAGCACTTTCTCACTGTTCAGCCAGTCGAGTGCGGCCAGTCTTGCGGTGCTGCGCTGTGGGTGGCAGTGCCGCCCCGCCTGCTCCAGCATGGCTGCCAGCAGCAGGATGCCATCCGTCAGCCCGGCATCGCCATCACGCTGCAGACGGGCAAAGGCATACCAGGTGACCACACGGATATCACGGGCCTGGTGGGTCAGAATACTTTCCGCCAGGCGGCAAAGCGTATCGGTATCAATACCGGAAAGCTTGTTGATCTCCTCGCGCATCAGCTGGAAATCATCCTCATAGGTCGGGTCATCCCCGGCTCCATTACCCGTCGGGAGTGGTGTCAGCCACGGCGACCACAGAGAGAGGCTTTCCCGGCTCTTAGCGAGCAGTGCGGTACGCTGGACCGCATCCGGAAGACACAGGGTCAGGAGCGTTTCTGCAGTCGCCATTTATTCGTCTCCTGCAAGGGTGAGTGAGCCGTCAGTCGCGCCCACGGAAAAAATAGTCTGTGGCAGACTGAAGCCCTGCAGTTCGAGCAGCGCCAGTGGCCCGTTGCTAAGCTCACTGCGCATGATGAATTTCAGCGGATTGCCGTCCGGCGTGATCCACACCAGTTGGGTACGGCTGCTGTCGAGCGGGGTGATAAGCGCCTTATCCAGCAGACGGATAAAGCCCCAGTTTCCCTGATTACTGGCATACAGGCGCATTTCTGTATTGACTGAGCGCCAGCTCAGATCCGCACCGGGATAATACGTATTGCCCGGCCAGGTGAAGCTCTGCCAGCTTTCCATCTGGTTGAAGTAATCCAGTTTCTGACCATCGATCGTCAGCTGGGTGCGGGCCACATCGCGTGACGGTCGGGCCATCAGTTCGAAATGAACCCCTGCATCGCCCTGGGCAAAGACGATATCCGAGATATCGGCAAGCTTGTTGATGGCGGCAAGAAACGCCGGGCTGATGCTCATTCCCTGACTGGCAGCCGGATCCACCACCCAGTGACTGCCTTCCTGATGCAGCATGCCGCCGAGGTTGGTTTTGATAAACGCGGCGATACGCCCGGAGTCACTGCGCAGGAACTGGGCCAGCAGTGGCAGTGAGGCATCGCTGCCGGTGGCCTTAAACGGATAGCGTCCGGCAAAGGCGGTGTTCCACTGCGAAACAATGGTGCTCTGCCAGCGGGCATTGAGGCTGCCTGCCGCCGGAGCCAGCACCTGACGCCAGGCCAGGTCGAGCGGCTGCACAAACAGCGCCTGCCCGAAACCGTTCCACTCCTGCCCGAGACTTGCCGCTACCAGAGAGCCGTAGTCACGGGCGTCAGTCAGATCGATGGCTTTTCCCTGGAAGACGGTCTGAGCCAGCATCTGCGCCATCGCCTGCGGATCAGGGGCGCTGGTCACCTGCTGCAGCTTGAGACGCACCTGGGTTACACGGGCAAGCCAGGACTGGAAGCTGAGGTTACCGTTTGAGCCGGTACCGTCCTTGCCGGCCATCAGCCCCGTGAGCGGACCAAAGACGCCATCCAGCGGCCCTTTCGGCCCCTGCGCCTGTTCAATAAACTGTTTTGCACTCTTCTGACGCCCCACCAGTTTTTTCGCCGAGTCCACCAGGGTGTCAGCCAGAGCCTCTCCTTTTGTCCCGGTCTGTCCCTGCCAGGCAAGCGTATTCATCAGTGCCACCAGAGGCGACTGACGCACATCTGCCAGCAGGTTCAGCTGCGCAATGGCCTCCGAAAGCGATGACGCTTCGTGCCACTGAATGCTGTTGGCCATGTTGAGCCAGGCGTTGCCAAAGTCAGTGAAGTAACGCTCAGTCAGGCGCTGTTTCAGCGCTTCCGGTGACACATCACTGCCCGGCTGATGGGTTTTGTCGGTCAGCACCCAGTCGATTTCATCGCGGCGGGTCTTCACCACTTCATCAATCGCATCTTCAACCTGCTCTTCCCACGCCTGACGTGTAAACATCCCCGGCACCACTTCTTCAGAAGAAAACAGGGTTGACGCGTCCGTGTCGCCGGTCATATCCGCCAGGGTTAAATCCGGCCAGTTTCGGGCAATGCGCCCGAGCATCTCCTGGTACAGACCGGATTCGGCGTTACGCTGCCCAATTTGTTTGAGCAAAATCTGGCGCACCGTACCCACCAGTTCGCGGTCAGGGGTAATTTTCCACTCCGGGTGTGCCGGCAGGTTCTGCGCCCAGAAGCCGAGCAGCTTCGGCGCCTGGGTCTGCCACACGCTGTCCGGCACGCCGCTGCGGTGCGGCCAGGCCTTCAGCATATTTCCCGCCAGCCACTCCGCATCCGCTTTGTCTGGACGGGCCAGCATCAGGTAGCCTTTAAGCAGGCCGTAGGTCTTCTGGGTGGCTGACGTTCGTGCGGTGCTTGCCGGTGGCAACTGCACAAAAGCGTTAAGCTGGCGGTGAAGTTCGTCAGCCAGCGCATCGCGCATCAGCTGCTGGTTGTTACGGGCGTATAATGGCCAGAGCATCTTCAGCGTGTCGCTGTCCTGGTTCAGGCCAAAGCGGGTGTACCACGGCGCACCGTGCACTTCGCGGTTCTGCAGGCGGGCAATGGTCTGCTGCAGTGCTAACTGGTTACGCAGGCGCTCCGGCAGAGGCTGTTTAGTGTCAGCGGCAACCCGGGCCGTATCCTGGGCCAGCCAGATTTGGGTGCGGTTGACGGACAGGGACAGTAGCGTACCCGCCCCCCAGAGCAGTACCAGACTGAGCAGCACCAGGCGCAGCACCTTTTGCCAGTGGAAACCGATTTTACGGGCATGCACCTGCAGGCTGTCGTTTTCGAGCGCCTGCCAGACCGGTGGTGAAAGGCGCGCATGCGGCACCGTTTCGGTCCCTGGCAATGCCGGACTGAACATCACACCACGCAGGCGGTATGGGGCTGGCCCTGACATCAGCGTGGTCAGCAGCGGGATCAGGGAGCGTCGCAACGAGCCGCGCAGGGCTTTCGACAGGCTCAACAGCCAGTGGTGCTGAGAGTTCTCCAGCAGCGCCGACACGCCTGGGGTTTGCAGGCCCGACGAGAGTGAGGTCAATGTCGAACGGACCTCTTCCGTTGTCGCACCTGGACCAAACAGCGCGCCGGCTGGAGGTACACCCACTCCGTCCTGGTCCCAGTAGCCTTCCCGGACAAGCCACAGCCAGACCGGCAGCTGCCAGCCCAACTGAGTATCGGTTTTCTGACGTACACGCACCAGCGTGTCCTGCTTCGCCGTATCGGGCAGTGCAGCCGCGTTCATCACCTGCACCACGCCATCCAGTGGACGCTGTGGTCGCACTGCTTTCAGCACGGACAGGAACTCATCATCCGGCACGCTTTCTGCAAGACCGCCGTAAATAAGCACAATACCGTCACTTTCCTGCCAGCGATCGCCCTTAAGACCCGGCACCACCTTTTCGATATCACTGTCGGTACCCTGTACCAGCAACAGGCGAACTTTGGCTTTCCAGCGACGACGGTAGCGCAGGCGCAGATGATCGACCAGCGCCTCAGCCACAAACCGGGAGGTGTCCGCATCGGTATGCTTTGCTTCAGGCTGGGATGCAGCAGCCTGCTGTCCGGCGGCGACCACATCCAGCTTTCCCTGTTTCTCACCGTTCTTAGCGAATACGGTTTCAAGCACCCAGCCGATAATCAATGCTGCCAGCATCAGCAGCAGGCTGATTATCACTATGCCGGTCGTACTGAATGGCCCTATATTGAAGGTGTCCTTAACCCACTCCGGCCATAACAAGAGTGCGCCGCCAATGAGGCAGACAGACAGTGCGCCCAGAAGCAGCGCAAGCAGAAAAGTGGATGCGATTTTCATAACGGAGGAGAGCAATCCCTTGAGAGTTATTCCGGGGTGACAATACAGAGTTGTCGGTTTTCTTCTGAAAGTTCGGTGACAATTAGCTGGGCTTCGCTGTCGCTCAAACACTGACGGGCTGCCAGCTGTAACGCCTGCCAGGGAGCGGCAACGCCCGCAAACCCGACAACCGTATCAATATGGGTAATTTTATCGGCTTTAAGCCCCGGGGCATGAGCCTCCCGGGCCTTGCTGAAAATATCGCCGGAGGCCATCTGGCCGCCGCTGGTCCATGCCTGTTTCAGTGCATTTTTTTCCAGTCCTGACCACATCATGACTCGCTCAAATGCCCGATCGAGATTGCCGTCGCGGCACATCTGTGGCCGGTGAACTTTGACCGACACGTCCGGAATATCCTTCAGGCGGCAGTTGGTCAGCAGTAACACGGAAATGGCCTCGCCACTGTCCTCTGGCGGGTGTTCGTAAAGCTGAGCGCTGACCAGCAGTAACGCAGCAGCACGGTCATAATGGCAGTCCAGCCAGTAGTCCAGGATTTCCAGCCCCGTCAGGTCGCGAATGCGTACCAGCGGATGGGACATGCTTTTTTGCAGGAGCGATGGCAGTGTCGAAAACTGTTCACCGGTATCCACCGCCAGATAGCAGGTCAGCGTTGACGGGAGCAACGACACCAGATTCTGGACGTGGGCGATTACCTCCTGAAAATAGTGCGCTTCCCGGTCAGCCATTTCCCCGGCGACCGACAGCGCCCGGTGACGAACCGGATTGCCACCATTAACGGGCTCACAGGGCATCATCAGGGGCTTTTTGGCTAACACGGCCTCGTGTGTCATCGGGCTGGAAGACCCCAGCCCGTTAATCAGGACTTCACCGATAAGCCAGGCAAAGCGCTGACCACGCGCAACGTCTGAGCGGTACCGGGCGGCGGTTGTGGCGTTTTTTCTCTCACAACGGGCATAAAGGAGCACGTAGCCAAAATAGCGCCCGACAATCAAAAGGCCCCACAACACGACAGGCAATCCTGTTGCCAGCCCCCAGAAAGCGGCACCTGAGCGCTCGCCCTTCCAGAACAGGAATGTGGTCGCAGCCCCTGCCAACAACATCACAATGCCCAGGAGGAGCCAGCGTTTAAAACGCGGACGGGGCGGCAGTTTTTCCTGCGCGGGAATGCGCTCAAGTTCAACCGGCACGTTTACCCCACCAGAGCATTGGGCAGTGAGCTGATAAGCGTGCAGCCGCAACCACACTTGTGGCCATGGAATGCCACAGGAACTCCGCGATCGCGATAATTTGGGTTACCTTCGACAATAGTGGTATCACCATGCTCAGGGCAGGAAACTCGATCACCTTTACGGGCCACGCCGATATCGCCAAAGAACATGGTTGTTGAGCAAGACAACACCGCTCCACCGTGTGTGGTTTTGTCGCCGAGGCGGATTATTCCTTGCATATTCATCCTTTAGTTAATAATTGCTGTTAGTAGTAACACAATCACGATGATCACCAACATCAATCTGAGGTCAAGTATTCAATGTGTTGATTGTAGTGTAAAATCCCCTATTTTGGATGTGGGGATAGAATGGCTAAAGTTGATATACGGTGTCCGTTTTGTGAACAGAAAAAGCCTGTGAAGAAACACGGTTATGGCAAAAGTGGTCATCAGCGTTACCGTTGTCAGGCCTGCAAACGCACCTTCCAGCTCGATTATGCCTATCGCGCCTGCCAGCCTGGAATGAAAGCTCAAATCGTTGACCTGGCGATGAATAATGCCGGTATTCGCGACACTGCGCGGGCGTTACATATCAGTATCAATGCCGTCGTGCGCACGTTAAAAAACTCTCGCCCCGGAATGTAACCACGCTGCCACTGGATAACCTGCAAATTCAACTGATTTGCGAGGTGGATGAGATGTGGTCATTTATCGGCAACAAGAAACGACAGCGCTGGTTGTGGTACGCATGGGAGCCACGTTTGAAGCGGATTATCGCTCATGTTTTTGGTCCTCGAAGCAAGAAAACGCTATGTAAAACGTTGAAACTGCTCTCGGGTTTTAATGTAGCCTTTTGGTGCACTGATGGCTACAGGGCTTACAACGACGAACTTCCACAAGCAAAACATATTGTTGGCAAGCTGTATACACAGCGTATTGAGCGTGAAAATCTGACGTTGCGTAACCGACTGAAACGCCTCAATCGTAAGACGCTGGGGTATTCAAAATCATCCGAATGCACGACAGGATCATCGGCACTTTCATCGAACGCGAGTATTACGTTTGAGGCAGTATCAACTCATTGAATACATGACCGAAATTTTTTAATGATATCTCTGTTAACACCATTACCAATATGCAATGCATTCTCTCTAATAAACTTTGTTAACGCATTAAAAACTTCTTGTGAATTGCAATCAAAGCCTTTCGCAAAGGAATGTCCAGAAAAGAATAACAGAAAGAATACACATGCCATTTTTCTTAGCATCTACAGCCTCTATAAAAAATTGTCATTACCATTAAAAATTGACGACTTACTCTTATCGCTCAGTAACAACATCGTAACGTGAGGCCTGCGTATTGAGTTTATAATTAACACTCACGTCAGGCCCAGTACTGTAACAATTAAATCGAATTTGAGAGCCATCGCTTTCTATATTTTGAAAGATAGATGTCATATACGAACCAAATTCACAACCATTCATCTGCGGGTTAATGACCTGTATTAACTTACCACTTTTCTTATCAATAACATTTACTTTGTTAATTACAATACCATCCGCACTCGCTTCATAAAGACCAATGAAACTATGTTGTTTAGTCTGCCCCCAAAATGGAATATCCAATATCTTAGCTCTTCCATTTATAACACCATCACTAACTTGAACCGTCTCCTTTAAATCTACTTTTAAAGCTGACCGTTCATTATGCCACTCACCAAGAAAACCAGTTGGGTTCCGTGTTAGATTGAAAGGGCATTTTGAAATGTCAACCCCCTCTCCTTGAACAATATATTTTTCGAAACTTTCATCGCTGACAGCCTCACATAATACAATTGAACTTGATTCGTTTACGCCATATAGAGGAATGGGTGACCTGTGGTTATCGTAATAGTAACTCCCCTCTACATTTACCTTTCCCCCAAAGTCATAAAACTGAAGAGACAAATGCACGGGATATTTCCCGATATAACCTTCATAATTTCTTACGACATATGGCATGTATGCAGCTTGAATTGAAGCACTCAGGAATAGTGTACAAAAACAAAAAGCAACTTTAATTTTAGTCATCATTCCACCTCGATTTTGAATCAATTAAAACGCATCAGCAAAGACATTAGTTGATTTGATTTTTTCAAAATGTCCACGTCGTTTTTCATAGCTAGTTGTATGAAGATTCACTTTTGCCGTGATTTTATCTACTACTGATCCCGTATCACCCTGATCAGCAAGTTCATAAAGTTTTTCACGAAGCCAGAAGTAAACAGCAGAGCGTACGCAATAGGTCCCTTTCTCAAGTAGGGATGGATTATTAATAAAATCAACATCAGTACCCCAGTTCTTTTTATAATAATCGGAAAACCCTTGGTAATTTACTTTTCCTGTTAGATGAATACCACCTCTACCTCGATATGTACTTCCATCACCTGACGAAACATTTCCATTCCCTAATCTGTTAGCATAAACTCTATCAGCAATAGCAATCTCATTTGCATGTTTCGTGATTTTTCCATTAACTTTAGTATATGAGTATTCCTTTGCTTCAACAGGATGAGTTCTAAAATAACTAAAATTAGCCTTCAATCCCTCTTCGCTGTAATTAAGACCCTCGACAGGACTTGCAGCACTGCCCATCTCCTCTCTTAACTGAGCAAAAAAGTGGTTAACTCTCAAAATGGTATCCAATTTATATTCACTTGCATGAGTATTAATCTCATCCGCAATTTCCTGAAGGAATGAGGACTTCGTAGGTGATTTTAAGCCATTGAATACTTTATAAAGCATATCCACTGTTATATGAATAGTACGTTTATCTGCAATGGCGTTCAAAAAAATCACCGGATGCATATGCCAGACAGGCTCACCACTGCTGAATTCGTCCACCTTGCTCATCCATTCCATGTCGTCAAACCACTTTCTGACATAGCTGATACACAGCGGATCCAGCTGCTTTAAAAATGTTCTCCACCGGTGATGGCTGCTGCCGCCAAACCACTCACTGTCGTGCTTCACCACCATTCGCGCCGCAATATCCCTGACATCCAGCTCCGCGTAATTCACCGCGTGACGCAATTCTTCGCCTGACAGGTCACCACTGTTATCGCTGTCCATTTTCCGCAGCAGGGCTTTGTAGTAGTCAGAGACCTGTTTTTCCCGGATACCACGCTCAGGGCGTACCCACTCCGCCATTCTGGTGAACCCGTCCTTGATCCACCCCTCACGCAGGGATTTCGTCATATCGGATGTGGACGGCTCTTCAAATGCTTTAAAGCCCAGTTTATCCAGGTCGTACTGGCCGATATCCGCATCGACATCGTTTTCGCTTACCCAGGCCCCGTCCCCGATATCAAACCAGCGCTTGCCGCTGCTGTCAGTGAACGGAGGGCATTTGTCCTGCGGCATAATTTTGTGAATATCTTTCTTCACCTTACCTTCAGTTTTGGTGAAGGTATCCCCGGAACGGGCATAGACAGAACTCTCCGGGTGGATATGAACAAATTTCGGGCCACTCTTCACCTGTGCCTTATTGCTCAGAAAATCGACCATCCGGCTGTCGGTGCTGATTACTTCAATGTGTGCGAACGCACTTTTCTCCACACCGTGTAAGTCGCAGGGGGCAATGTCTTCCGCAAGGTAACCCACCGCATCGCCTGCTGCCACCTCCAGTTTAGTTGCTGGTTTAACGACGGTATTAAATGTGCCCTGTGCTACAGCCTGCTGCATCCAGGCCGGCAGGTGCGCCCTCTGTTTACCGGCAGGTGTCATATATTGCGGGTCAAGCGACACCCAGAACGCCCCGCCGGTCATTTCGGATTTGCTGTTGAGCATCCGGGCAAGCCCGAACGTCTGCGCCTGCCCCTTCAGATCGAAGGTGATCTCACGCAGCACAATGACGCTGTCGCCCGTTTTGAGCTTATTCTTCGCAACCGGAGCCTTATCTCCGTCTTTTTCTTTGCCGGTATATTCACGCTGACTCAGCCCGTCCCCCTTATCAGTAACCTGATACAGCTTGTTCTCCGGAAAGGCAGACAGCGGAGCAAGCCCGATATACAGCGAGTAAAAATCGAGGCTGTTGTCCTTTTTTTCGGGATCGGGGGTACAGGTAGATTTGACCAGCACAAACGTACTGGAATACTGCAACGGGTTATTGATGTATTTACCGGTCAGATAGTCCTGATTAATGCGCCAGGCCACCACTTCGCCGCCCGCCATAAACTGAAGCGGCACCGCCGTGTCTGCCGTCTCGTTTGTCAGCACAGAACCCGGGGCACTCTTACTGGTGATGTGGATCCCGCCGTGCCACATGTTATTCGTTCCGGCCAGCCAGGAGCCGTGTGGCTCCTGGCAGAGCGGCTGCATCATGTCATCCAGGGTGGCGTATTGTTCACCATTCGCTTTTCGGGCAGGAAAACAGATTTTCATTCCGGTTATCCTTAACGTGAAGGGATATTACGTGTTTTGGGCGGCGTCACGCTGGCGTTTGTCTGGCTAAACTTAGGCGGGGTAATGTCCATACTGCCACCCGCCATCGGTGAGCGGTAATGCGCGGATTTGACCAGGTAATCCCCCGGGGTTTCTTCCAGAATACCGCCGTTGTCCAGCGTGATACTGGAGCCGCCGCCGTTAAGTCGCAGTTTAGGCGCACTGATGAGCAGTTCATCCTTGTTACTGCTGATGGTAAACAACAGCTCAGATGTCATTTCCATCGAACTCGCTTCAGCGCGGATCTCTACATCACCCTGATTAGCAATCATCTTCGCCCCGGACTGATGAGCAAACAGCCCGACAGACTCACTGGCAGCCAGCGTGATGTTCTTCATTGCGCCCATATCCAGATGCTGACCTGCACTCAGGATGGTGTTCTGCTTGCTGGTCATCTGAAGATGCTCACCCGACGTGAACGCCACGCCCTGCGGTGCGCTGCCCAGCAGTGCCGCAGACTGAAGGTCTCTCAGGCGGTTTTCCAGCAGTCTGTTCTGGCTTTCGAGGTCACCGGTGAGTGCCTGAGCCTGCTGCGCAAGCAGATTGAGCCGCTTCATTTCGGCCGCTGACTGATTCAGGCGTTCAATAGCCGGCGCCATATCCAGCATTTTGCCCTGTGCCGCCGGTTGTGCATCAGCAGTCAGGAACATCCCCCGACCGGCACGCAGCGCCCCGTATTCATCGGTGCGCAGTTCAAAACCGGTTCCGCGGGGCTCACGCTCACTGTCTACAACATGGCCGCCGTTGAGTTGCGTCTTGCCAAACGGCGTCGCCAGCTTGAAATGCTCTTCCTGACGCTTGTCCTCCAGACGGAATTTGTTGTCTCCGGCCGTACGCCAGATGTTGCGCGTGTGATTATCACGGGTGACGTGGTCCGGGTGTTCTGAATCGTGCTGAGCGTGGGCAATGTACGGGCGGTCAGGGTCCCCCCCGTCGAACATCACCGAGACTTCAGTGCCATCAATCAGCGGGGAGTGGAAGCCGTAGGTATCCCCGGCGTACGGTTTTGCCATGCGCAGCCAGAGGTAGGCATAGCCCTGTTCGGTGCTGTTACGGTCAAAATCAAGCCGGACGCGATACCGCCCCAGGTTGTCGAGATACGCGTAGGTATCATGCTTCTCATCGCTCTCCACCCGGGCAGGCAGGGAGCCGGCCACCACCGGACGGTTCAACAGAGCCGGACGAAAACAAACCGTTTCGCTGTAAGGAATGCCCGTAAAGCGCAGCTGAAAGCCTTTGTCACGTGCACCTGAGGTGTGAATACCGGTGATGACGATGCCGTTCTTCAGCGAGTCAGGCAGCCCACTGCCCTGTGGCTCCAGCACTTCGCCCGGAGCCAGAACCGGCCTGCTTGCTCGCCCCGTGACTGTTTGCTGAGCATTGAGGTAGCGCTCATGGCGCAGGCGGGCATACCAGGCGCCGCTCTCCGGCGTTTCCGTATCCCCTTCACTCAGGAACGGCTCGGCATAGTGATACACCTCACCGGTGGTCGCCCCGTCCTCCTGGCGAACCGTTACCGAACTGTCCTGTGGGGCCAGCGCATCGCGGTAGTTATAGTCGCGGGTAGCCACACTACCTGTGACCACGTGGTCTGTTGGTCGAATATCCCAGACGCTCTCCTCGCCGTTATCACTGGTGCGTGACGGTGGAATAATGGGTAGCTTCACGCCAAACTGATACTGCATCTGGCTGTCCTGGAAAATCACCACATCCTGTTCAATGCGGCCGTCCATCTCAAAGCGCCAGAAGATACCCACCTCAGCCAGCAGGCGCTGAACAAAGGCCAGATCCGTTTCACGCCACTGGGTAATGAGCTCCCGGGCCGGGTAGGTCTGCGACAGACGAAATTCAAAATCCGCTCCTTCCAGTCCGTGAGAGCGCAGTATCTGCTCCACCACTTCCGGTACGGACTGATTGAGATATACAGCGCATCGCTCGGTATGCTGCATCAGGGCAATACGCGGCACGAGTCGCAGGGCGTAGGTGATTTCATCCCCTGAGCCAGAGATCCGACGGAATGTATCCACCACGCCGTATACCGTGCGCACCGGCGCAGCCGGCGTGCCATCAAACAATGGCGTCTGAAAGGTGAAGGATGCCGGTTTCAGCATCACCTCATTGCTGGCAATGCTCGCCGCACAGGTGAAGGTGACATCGTAGTGCCACGGCTGGCTCAGCGTTTCACTGGCGCGAAAACGCAGCACGTCCAGAAAGTGTGAACAGTCATGGATATCCACACGATAACGGGACATCCCCAGCACTTCGTCTGTTTTCTTCTGTGCCAGACTGGTCGGGTTCTCCATCATCAAGCCTCTCCTGTGGTGTCCGTGGCATCAAATTCAAGCACTATCCCCTCTTCGTCATTCCAGCCGAGCGTCAGGGAGTCCGGTTTCTGTTTCGCGGCCATGTGGGTCAGCAGTTGCTGGCTCAGCACCGGCAGGATTTGCTGGCTGAGCAGGCTGTCGACGTTGCGCGCACCGGTATCCGGCAGCAGGCAGGCATTGGTCAGCGCGTCATACAGGCTCTCATCTATCTGCGTGGTCAGGCCGTAGTGACGGTTCAGTCGCCTGCTGACCTGTGCGAGTTTCATCTCCACGATGGTGCGCATAGCCGCTTCCGCCAGAGGACGGTAAATCACGGTCTGGAAACGCGCCAGCAGCGCCGGCTGGAAGTGGTCGCGCAATATCGGGCGCAGCAGTTCGTGCAGGTCGGCTTCGCTGGCCTCCGGTTGTTCGTCGAGCAGCTGCATCAGGTGGTCGCTGCCGAGGTTGGAGGTCATCAGGATAACGGTGTTGCGGAAGTCGATTTCACGCCCTTCACCGTCGCGCATAAACCCGCGGTCGAAGACCTGGTAGAACAGGTTCATCACGTCGCGGTGTGCTTTCTCCACTTCATCGAGCAGCACCACGCTGTACGGACGTTTTCGCACCGCTTCGGTGAGAATGCCGCCCTGACCGTAGCCGACGTAACCCGGCGGGGAGCCTTTCAGCTGCGACACGGTGTGCGGCTCCTGGTATTCGGACAGGTTGATGGTGATGAGTGACTTCTCACCGCCGTACAGCACGTCCGCCAGCGCCAGCGCGGTTTCGGTTTTACCCACCCCGCTCGGGCCAACCAGCAGGAACACGCCCTGCGGACCATTCCCGGACGTCAGCCCGGTCTTCGCCGCGCGCAGGCGCCGGGCGATAGCCTCAAGGGACACATTCTGCCCGACGACACGCTGGCCGATTTCACTTTCCAGGGTCAGCAGCTCAGTCTGCTCATCTTTCATCAGGGAAGAGAGCGGCACGCCCGTCCAGTCGGCAATCACGCTGGCAACCGTGCGGGTGTCCACATCCACCTGAACCAGCACGTCTCCCTGCTGTGCCTGTTCGAGCTGCTGCTGCAGGCCGGAAATCTCAGCCTGATTGCTGATGTCCTGGCGGCTGGCCATCAGCTGCTGCGCCAGCGCTTTTTCGTTGCTGAAACGCGCTTCCTGCTCCGCAATACGCGCTTCCAGTTCAGTCCGCTGTTGCTCAATGGCACCCAGGCGGTCACCATGGCGGTTGCTGCCGGCGGCGATATCTTCCAGCAGCGCCTGTTCTTCCAGTTCCAGCGCGGTCAATTGTGCTTTCAGGCGCACAATCTGTTCCGGCACCGTATCAAGGCTCATACGCACGCGCGCGGCGGCGGTATCCAGCAAATCAACGGCCTTGTCCGGCAGCTGGCGGCCCGTCAGGTAGCGGCGCGACAGGGTGACAGCGGCTTTGACCGCATCGTCAGTAATATGCACGTTGTGGTGTTCGGCGTAGCGGGATTTCAGGCCTCTGAGCATCAGGCACGCCGTCTCATCGTCCGGCTCGTCCACCTTCACCATCTGGAAGCGGCGCTCCAGCGCGGCGTCACGCTCAAAATACTGCTTGTATTCAGACCAGGTCGTCGCGGCAATGGTGCGCAGTTCGCCGCGCGCCAGCGCCGGTTTCAGCAGGTTGGCCGCATCCGCACCGCCCGCCTGATTGCCAGCCCCGATAATGGTGTGGGCTTCGTCGATAAACAGTAAAATCGGTACCGGTGACTGCTGCACCGCGTCGATGACGTTTTTCAGGCGCTGTTCGAACTCGCCTTTCACACCTGCGCCCGCCTGCAACAGGCCGAGGTCAAGGGTACGCAGGATGACTGGCCTGAGCGATTCAGGCACGTTGCCCTCTGCAATACGCAGCGCCAGGCCTTCAACCAGCGCGGTTTTACCCACGCCGGGTTCACCGACAAGGATTGGGTTATTTTTACGGCGGCGCGAGAGAATGTCCACCATCTGGCGGATTTCAGTATCACGGCCGAATACCGGGTCAATCCTGCCCTCTTTCGCTTTGGCCGTAACGTCGAGGGTGAATTTATCCAGCGCGTTCTGCAGCGCCGGGGTCAGTTCGCCCTCTTTCAGCTCTGCACCGACCGGGCGGTCAACAAACTCCACGTCACCACCGTGATTCAGCGCCAGCTCTTCTTCGTGCTGCACTTCCGGGCGCTCGTCAGACTGCGCATCCAGTAACGGGCGCAGGCGGGACAGCTGGCTCATCCCGAGCGTCAGCAGCGGCCACAGCCCGTCACAGCGAACCAGTTTCTGTTTCTCAACCAGCGCCATCAACAGGTGCAGGCTGCGGATGTGCTCTTCACCGTTAAGAGAAGCAATCAGCCAGGCTTCCTGCAGCAGAGTCTGAATGGTATCAGACAGCTGCGGGCGGTGTCGTACCGAACGCGGCTGTTTATCGAGCCAGCCCAGCAAATCCTGCCAGATGGCGTCCATGTCCCACTCGTAGCGGCGGGCCAGCACCGTCAGGTCACCTTCCCCCTGCTCCAGCAGTTTCAGCAGCCAGTGCTCAGGCAAAATTTCCGCATGAGCGCGGGTCTGACACAGGGAGGCAGCCCCTTCCATCGCGCTGGCGCAGTAAGGGTTGAGACGTCGAAGGAGGATTGCCGGGTTTTCCATGTTTGCTTGCTCACTGTTGAGGACCATTCAGGCACGCTACCGCCCCTGGCCGTTACCGAGGCCCATAAGGTCTGTTTCCGGGAAATAATGTTTTTGCTGAACGCCCGCAGGAGCAGGCGCTCAGCAAAAGCAAAAAAAGCGGACAGAGAAACTCTGCCCGCGCGTGACTTACGCGGTAGCGCGTTCGTTCCAGGAATCGGAATGAATGATGTTGCCGTCTTTGTAGGTCCAGGTGATTTTTTCGTAGCGCAGCTCAATCTGCTCCAGATGGTTGTGCTTCTCAAAGGACGGATCCTTGATGTCGTGCATCACCGGATTCACCTTCACTACCTTCACGTTCTCAAGCTTCGTGTTGAAGTACTCCACTTCCTGACCCGCATCGTTGATTTTGTACCACCTGAATTCAGCGGATTTCAGGGTCTGACCGGTTGTCACCGCCTTGTACAGGTACGGGCTTGAGGAGTCGATTTCCTTGGTGAACTTGAACGGGGTGTGGATACGGGTACCGGTCAGCTTGCCAGTGTTGTTGTCGGTCGGGATGTACAGGTTATGCTCCTGAGCGACAACTTCGATGCTGCCGTCACGATCCTGAACGTCCACAGAACCTTTAATGTCCGCGCCGCCGTCGTCTTTCAGCCAGAGATAAACAGGAATTGCCATGGAATTACTCTCCATTGTGTTGTGATGCGTCATCATCCTGCGATGACGCCTGGGTGTTGCCCGGTACCTGGCAGGCGTTCGCCTGCGGCACCAGACTGATTTCGACACGGCGGTTGAGCGCGCGCCCATCCGGGGTGTCATTGGTTGCGATCGGACGGCTCTCGCCATAGCCCTGAACCGCAAAACAGCTTTCCGGCACGTCACCGGTATCACGCATCCAGTTGCGCACCGCCTCAGCACGTTTCTGTGACAGCGTCTGGTTAAGCTGTGCGTTACCTGTATTGTCTGTATGACCCGCGACCACAATCAGCCAGCCCGGTTTGGCCTTCACGCCGACCAGAGAATTGACCAGCATTCTGGTCGAGCCGGTTTTCAGCACCGCTTTGCCGGAGTCAAACAGCGACATACTGTCGAGACGGACAATTTTCGGTACCGGCTTTAGCTTCGGTTTTGGCGGTGGCGGCGGAGGCACATACGTATCAATAGCCTGCTGCACGGCCAGCCACAGACGGTTGCCCGGATACAGCCCGAGCCCGTAGCGATATGGCTCTCCCTGACGCTGCCAGCGCTCCAGCAACAATGCATCCTGCTGCAAGGCGTGCAGGGCCTGCGCTTTCGGGGAATAGTGGTTCATCGGGATAGCCTGCCAGCGCTGAAGGTCGGCGCTGACCGTGCGGATAAGCGACTGGTTATTCCGCACGGACAGGGCAATGGCACCCAGGGCGCATAACAGCAGAATCATCACCACCCGACGCGCGGTTTTGCCACCCTGCAACGGGGTGGTATAAGGAGCCAGCAGAGGAAGTACCGCATCGGCAAAATGCCAGCGCGGTTCACAGGCAGTGACATGGCCGGCAGGGGCAATGCGGGTCTGGCGGAACAATAACTGTGGCCACAGCGCGGCTGTCGAGGTGGATACCGACCCGAGACGCAGGGTGACAGCAAATGGTCGTAAGGCCGGACACAGCCTGTCTGCTTTGCTCAGTTCATCCAGCATTACGGCGTGAAGCAGCGATGTCGCCTGGGTCAGGTATGGCTGAATAAGAGCCGTCTGCGGGGACCGCTGCCATTCGCTGAGGGTGACGGCAGGTTCGTCTTCAGGACATACCAGGGTCGTATTTCCCCGTACCACTATCCAGGGCGTTTCCGGACCGCTGAATTCGGCACTCAGGACCACCGGCACGCTAAAGCCGGTCAGATCCCGCAACTGCTTCATCTGCAGGCGCAATGCTTTCAAAGAGGCGCGCAACAGCGCCTCATCTTCATGCTGGTCCGGCAAACAGCGGTACATTACGGCGAGCTGGCCTGCCATCGTCGGCGTACGGGCCAGCAGACGCTCTGCAAAAGGCGTGAGTCCGGTCAGTTCCGTTATCCGGAGGTACCACCCCTGCGCCGTGCCGCGTGTCTGCCCTGCTGTGAACATGCTATCGTCCACATCGCCGCAGACCAGCACCACCGGTCCGGTATGACTGTCGGGCGGGAAAAGTCCGGCCTCATCAGCCAGCTGTACCGGTCGCTGTTGACGGTAACGGCGACGGGCAAGCATGCCCGCAACCAGCAAGGCTACCAGAGTCAGGAAGGCTTTCCCGGCAACCGGCCAGGTCAGGAATCCCCATACCAGCCACAGCACGGCGGCAAGGCAGAGCACTACCGGCAGGGCCGCCCGGGCCAGGGTTTTTCCACGCATCAGGGCTGCTCCGGCAGTTGCTGGCGCAGCAGATCCTGCAACCACAAATGACCGCCCAGCCAAACCGCACCGGTCAGGATCACCGCCAGCACAATCCAGAACCAGACGGACCGCAGCAGGTTGTAACGACGACGACCGGTCTTCTGAACCACCAGTGATGTCCCGCTTTCCAGCGGTGGCACTCGCTCATTCAGGGCAGCGATCACTTCATCGCGCTGAGACTGTCCCACCCCGGAGAGGCTGTATTGCCCCTGAAACCCCAGCGCCAGCACCCGCTGGTAGCAGGTCAGCACCGCAGGCTCCGGCGCGGGCTGACGCAGCACTTCCGCGATACGATCATACAAGGCTCCGCCCGCTCTCAGGGAGCCGAAGTAAACCGCCTGCAGTGGCGCAGAACGCCAGGCGCGTTGCCCGGCATCAAGGGTCATATTCAGCGCATCGGGGGCACTGTCGCCGGATACTGCCGCTTGCGCATTTTCCACTTGCTGAGCCACGGGTCTACGATTCATGACGGTTTCGTCCAGCAGAGCGCACTGGGCATAAGTGATGTGATCAATACTTTCAGCACCCAGCCCGGCGCGCTCCAGCGCCTCGCGCACGCTTTCCACCTGCGCTTTGCAGGCCGCATACAGCGCAGGGCCATCCGTCACCTGCCCACCGTGACGCAATTGCGCCACGGTTAGCCAGGTCTCCTCCATCAGGGCATCAATGTCGATAACGTTATTCATGAGCGCAGCACCGCAAACAGTTCAAGCTCCAGCTCGCCGAGCAGGGATGGAACGTAGAATACGCACACTCCCTGATCCAGCATTTCGCGGGCCGCATCACTCTCCATGTCCAGTACAAAGTACTGGTTCTCCAGACGCACCGGCAGTGCAGCAGGGACACGGCTCAGGGCAATGAGGCCAATTCCCTCGACGGCCACGCCGGATACTTCACCGACGTTCGCCGGGGCACCGGCAATACACATCTCTGCGAACCGTTCAGCAATCTGCCATGCTGGCTGACTGGCTCGTACGGAAAGGTAAAAATCCGCTTCATCGCGCAGACGAATATCATGTAGTACCGCTTTCCAGGTTTCCGGATCCAGACGATCCATCCTGACCGCGACCACTCGTGACGGCAGGCTGGCCTCCAGCAGCTCACTGATGAGGTCAAACAGCGGCGGGAAGGTTTTTTCCGGCGCGCGGTGGTCATATCCCGGAATGCCATCCAGATCGTGCTCAAGCGAGAAGGTCAGCATACTGCCGGCAAGACGTGCCAGCTCGGCCCAGACCTGCTCAGGATGTCTGTCAGGGAATCGCTCATACTCAGAGAGCACCCGTGCATGCGAGTTCAGGGCATTAAGCAACCAGAACAACGAAACGTCAGCGACCGCAAAATCGGCCATTCTGTCGTTGCTTTCACGACGCATGGACATCAGACGCTGACGGCGGGAGCGCAGCTGGCGATTCAGCAGCGCAAGACGTTCACACAGATTACGACTTGCCGAGAACAGCGCCATCGGCGGGATAAAGTCAGGATCCTGACGCCAGCCCCCCTGCCCGTCCTGCAACAGACGGGCAATCGCGCAGGTATCCCAGGCGCCGTTGTCTTCATGCCCGAAACGGAATGCCAGATTAAACCGGGCCACAGCCATCGACTCTTCTTCCTGACCGAAGCGGTCGGCGATTGTCTCCCAGGCTTCCCGATAGCGCAGCGGGCGCTCTGCAGGTAGCGTGTCTGTCTGCACATTCACGATCCCGGCCTGCATCACCGGTAACGCCACATACACTGTCACCGGGGTATTGCCGGCAGAAGCCGGTGCCTCGATCTCACGTGGCTCCGGAGGCAGGTCACTGAATCGGGTATCAACCAGCGTGTCATCCGGTAACCAGAGACGAAGTGACTGCGCCTGCACGCGGCCGGAGGCCAGCATCGCGTCATCAAGCTCAACCCGACCAACGCCCCAGGGGAAAGCATTTCCGCGGGCGGCAATACCGGCCCGGGAAAATGCATCCCATTCAGACTGCTGCTGGAACTGCTGAGGGGCCAGAAGCGCCCCTTCATTCCATAACGGACGATGAATTTTCATCCCTGATTTCCCCTCGCCTCAGGATTTGGCTTTCGGCATCTGGGAAACCAGCGACAGGTTGACGTCCATCCCTTCCACCTGGAAATGCGGCACGGCAAAGAGCTGCACGCGGAAGAAGCCCGGATTGTCTTCGATGTCTTCCACCACCACCTTCGCGTCGCGCAGCGGGTGAGAAGCCTGCAGCTCGTCGCCCGGATCGGTCATTTCGGTCACCAGACTGCGCACCCAGGTGTTGAGCTCAAGCTCCAGCAGACGACGGTCCTTGGTGGTGCCGATGTTTTCACGCTGAATCAGCTTCAGGTAGTGAGCAATACGGGACAGCAGGAAGATATACGGCAGACGCGCGTTGATACGGCTGTTGGCCGTGGCATCCGCGGTGTCATACAGTGCCGGCTTCTGGGTGGAGTTAGCGCTGAAGAAACAGGAGTAATCTCTGTTTTTATAGTAACTTAGTGGAATAAAGCCCAGGTTCGCAAACTCAAACTCACGGGTTTCCGGGATCATCACTTCTGACGGGATCTTCACCTGATTGCCGGTACCCAGATCGTACAGATGGATAGGCAGGTCCTGCACGGCACCACCGGCCTGCGGGCCACGAATTTGTACACACCAGCCGTTGTTGATGAAGCTGCGAACCATGTTAGAAGCGAACGCAAACGAGGCGTTAGTCCACAGGTATTTATCGTGATCCGGGCCCTTCACTTCTTCCACGTAGTTGAAGCTACGAACCGGGACGGTGTCCGGACCATACGGCAGGCGACCCAGCACGCGTGGCATTACCAGACCGATATAGCGGGCATCGTCCGTCTCGCGGAAGGATTTCCACTTGATGTACTCCGCACGGTCAAAGTAATTACCGATATCCTTGATGGCTGCCACTTCTTCCATTGAGTCCTTGAGGAAGAATTTCGGGCCGGCAGAGCCGATAAACGGCATATGCGCTGCGGCAGACACTTTTGAAATGTTGCGCAGCAGAGCAACATCCTGCGCAGACGCATCAAACTCGTAGGCAGAAATCAGCGCGGCAATCGGCTCACCGCCCGGGGTGTCGTACTCATCGATATATGTGTGTTTATACAGTCCGCTCTGGATGATTTCCGGACTGTCTTCGAAGTCCTGACGCAGGTCTTCTTTTGACATATCCAGCAGCTCAACCTTCACGTTCTGACGGAAATCGGTTTTGTCGACCAGGGATTTCACGCCGCGCCACAGGCTCTCCACCGCCTGGAATTCTTCGCTGTGCATTACCGCATCCAGCTGACGGCTAATCTGGTAGTCCAGCTCAGCGATATGGTGGTCGAGGAGGTTACGGTCCAGCTTCTCAACTCTGGAGCCTGATTTGGTCAGACACTCCAGAAAGACCTGCATCCCCGCCGTTAAACGTTCATCCGCAGTCGCATCCGACATCGCCTGTGCGTCCTGCCAGATATCCAGCGCACTCAGCTCAGAGACCGGGTTCAGGTTGATTTTTTCAAACAGGGATGCATAAACCCCACCCGCAGCAGGACGTTCCAGTAACACGCTTTCGCCACCAGTCGTATTCTCATTTTTTACAGACATCAGCATCTTCCTTTTTAATCCGTTAAATCATCGTGACCGTTATGGCTGCTCAGGCGCCAGAGCTGAAAGCTCGGCTCTGAGTTCTGCGCTTAACGCCGGGTCGAGGAGAATTTTTTCCAGCTCCCTGCGGAAGGCCTGATTGTCCAGGAGGTTCGCTTTTAAATCGCGAAGCAGATTGCGCATGGACAGCATCGCTTTCATCTGAGGAATTTGACGTGCGACCTGTTCTGGTTCAAAATCTTTCATGCTCCGGAAGGTCAGGCTGATGTTGTCTTCGCTACCATCATCAGCAAGCGTGTTTTTAACGGTCAGACTGACTTTTGGGGAATATTCGGACAACACTGAGTCGAAATTATTTTTATTCAAATCAACTTTTTTGCGCTCAGACAGAGGGGCAGATTCCTGACCATTGCTGAAGTCGCCCGCCACCAGTAATTTCAGGGGGAGCTCCGTTTTCTTGCTCGCTCCCCCCGTATGCAGATCTAATTTTAGATTAATACGCGCTTTAGGGATTTCGCTCTGAAAGGAATTACTCATAAGGTCTCCTGTCTTTCAGACAAAAAAAAATAATCTGAAATGTGCACAGGCTGCCTGAGGAAAATACAGAACGACAGGTCACATCAGATTCGTCAATAACTCGTTAAAAATCATACCCCTTCATGGTCCCGGGCACCACAATCAATATTCCTTCTTATTGCTCATTTATTTACATAAAAATAACCATTGCATTTTAGACAACGCGATCAATTATTTTATTTATATATCCCTTTGATTCACGCATACTTCAGGAAGAATGTAAAAATGAGCCCAGGAAAGGAACGAAACCGCCGTCAGCGCTGGACGCTGGCTGAGATGCGTTACGTGGAGCAGCACTACGGGACGGTCAGGGCCAGAGTGATTGCGGAGCATCTGGGCCGCCCGGTGACCAGCGTCCGCACGGTAGCCGGTCATCTGGGATACAGCAGGAAAGGCTCTGCCCCCTGGACAGAAGAAGAGAAGGATATTATCCGCACCCACTACGCGCGGGGAGAAGGTATCACCCGGGTGATGACCCTTCTGCCCGGACGCACGCGCAGTACCATTTTCGCCATGGCGGCCGCCCTCGGGGTCACCAGCGCACGCAGCTGGAGCCGGGAAGAATTGCGTATTCTGAAAGCCTACTATACTACAGAGGGTACCGCCGTTTCGCGCAGACTCCCCGGGCGCACACCGGAGGCGGTCAAAATTAAAGCCCACGAGCGGGGCCTGACCTTTTGCGGGGATGGTCTCCAGGGACGACAGCGGATGTGGCAGCCGGAAGAGCTTGCCCTGCTGAAAGCAAACCTGCATCTGGAGCAGTCCAGGCTTGCCCGTCTCTTTCCCGGACGCTCACTGATGTCGGTTAAAAAAGCCCGGGAGCGCCTCAGGCATCATCAGAAGAAGGTTTCAGAGTAATGAGGTCCGGCTCTGCCGTCTCAGACTGCAGCCCGAACGAGGACAGGATGCCATGCACCAGTTCGTGCTTACCGGTCACCACGAACGTGACCGGTGCCAGCAGCCTGCCGGCGTCCGAAAAATGACGCACCAGCTCTGATTTGCGGGTCAGCAGCGCCCTCTCCCCGGCATACTCCCCGCGAAGGCTGTCGCATTGCCAATCCACGTCACTCAGCGCGACATTAACCCAGCCCTGCGATTTAAGCTGTTCAATTGCGTACGTCAGACGGTACAAATCCGACTGAGCTGATACCGGCCCGGTGCAGGATGCCCACAGATATTCCAGACGATGGTGTAAGCCGGCGGCAGGACCTTTGCTGCGTCCCAGCGTCAGCAATGCCTCAATATCGGATGCGATTGCACGCGTAAACCGTTTTTGCTTATACGCCACCGTTGACCAGCGCAGTAAAAATGCGTGCGTGCTGAGTGGCGACAGCGCCTGACCATCCTGCTGTGCGGTACGTAAGGCGACAAGCGCACACCATGCAAAATGTGCCAGAGCCGCGACGGTTTGTTCCGGGGGTAAGGTATCGTGAGCTTTTTTCATTCAGAAATCATATCGGCGCAGCAGAGATCGGGGAAGACCGGGATAAGGTGCATATTTTCAGCCCAGAATTAACTGCCATCTTCTTTGCTTACAGACACAATTATCTTCACGGACAAACCACACCCGTTCTGGCTGTCATCACGGGAGATACCATTTCATTCACGCTGGTCTGTAGCTGACTGAATGGCTGTGAAAATGAACATCTTTCTGTGCGACTGATAATGAAAGACGCCATACTGGTGACGTTGCTATCAGTACCCGTCACAGTGCGCCATGCCTCTCTGAGTATCCCGCTCATCTCCTGCTGTACGACCTCATCGCGCCAGGCCCCCAGCGTATCAAGATTCATCAACAGCACTATTTTGTACTCTGGTGCACTGGCAGACTCCCACATCCATCGCAGGATCGTTGGCGGTGAACTCTGGCGCACCTGCTGACGCTGACGCGAATATTCGCCGATGCGCTGCCAGACTTCAGTATGAAAACGCAGAATCAATGACCGGTATTCGCTTATGGTTTCTCGATACGGCAATTTCAGCGTAAAGCTGAATACCGCCAGTCGCGGGTAATGGTCAACAGCCTGCTGCAGAAACGTACGCGTGCTGATGGCATCAGACGCCCGTGTGTAAGAATGATTCACAATGCAAACTCTCTTTGGGTTAAATCAGGGAGGATACCGCCTGTGCGGCGGTATCGGGTTCATAAGGACGGGGTGGACTATCCGGTACTGCAGCAGTAGTTTCTCTGCCAGTTCACTTCTTCAATGCTGTAGATTCCGGTCTGACATCGGTAACAGTGCTTCACACCCTGGTAATGGTCGCCGCACCATACACAGTACCAGGACAGCGTCATTATCGTTGTTCCCAGTCCGCTGAGCATATTGCGCAGCTTTCTGTGCCGGGCCTCGGCTTTAACTTCCGGGTCGAGATGAGCGCAGTTCATCAGCACATCCCGGGCCACGCTCTGCGTATCGTGTTCAAACCACGCCGGGTCGCTGAACGTGCCGGCATGCAGCACCAGACGACATCCACAGGAAGCACAGCTCCATATCTGCCCCGGCGCGCTCATGGCCTCACCGGCCGTTACAAAGTGACCTTCACGGTCATTTGCCAGGTAACATTTCAGTACTCGCATGCCGTTACCTCTGCAGTCCGGATTTCAGCATCAGAGAGCACCCGGCTGTACTCACCGGTCCGGCAGCTCAGACAGTAGCGTTCACCGTGGTAATTGCTGTCGCAGCCACTGCAGTGCCAGTCATCCCGGTAAACCAGCGGGCGGGCATGGGGTACATAACATTTAAGTTGTCGGGTATGGCGGGCCTCCTCAGGCTCTGGTCTGACATACGGACAATGCTGCCGCCCGTTATCTGTCAGCATCCCGGAGCGGTGTTCAAAATACGGTCGCTCAGTGTCGTATTCAGGGTGGTACTGCAGCGCACTGCCGCACAGGTGGCAGGTGTAGCGGTCATACGGATACCGTTGTGCCGTTCTGGCTCCGGTGAGACGACCATTACCATCAAGGGCCAGGAAAGATTTGGCGTACATCGTGGTGCTCCTTACCGCCAGACAGCACGCAGGTGTACGCCGTCCCGGTATGGGCAGCTTGGCAGGTGATGGATGGCGGGGCAGTTATGCGTTAGCGGAAGATGATTCGTGGTATTCAGTCCCTGCAGACCGCCGGGGTTACGGTTGTGCAGGCGCTACAGAGGTGCGAAAACAAACGGGGCAGGGTCTGGCACCACAATACTGTCGCTGGCAACGGGGACACTTCCAGCGCTCCGGGATATTCAGTGGTTTAGTACGGCGTTGTTTTTCCATTCAGATATTTCCCCTGCTCAGACGCCACGGGAATCAGTAATGCGCTGTCGCATCCAGGATTCCACCTCGCTTTTGAACCAGCGGGAACTGCGGCCCAGCTTGATGGGTTTGGGAAACAGGCCGTCGCCAATCAGTTTATAGAACCACTTGTCCGTCATACCGGTGTACGTGGTGATAAAGGTCATGTCGATAAGCGGGTCCTGAGCTGAAAGCAGTGTGTCAGGACTGGCATTAATGTTCGAATTCGTCGTGGTCATGGTAATTTCTCCCTCTGAGGATATGGCTGTCGGGAGACGTCCGGTGGTGGTTGAATCATGGGGTTACCGGTTCGCCTCAGAGGATAGGGGGATGCTGTAAAAAATTACCAGGCCCGTACAGTCTGACCTGGTGAATCGAGGTATGCCTGGCTCAGCCACGGCTGCAGCCGAAGTTACGCTCACCGTCGCCGGTGACTTTGGTTTCTCGTTTGGCAAGATAAGCGGCCTGTGCCAGCGCCTGTTGAAGCTCTGTGGTATTGCCGCGCGTCAGCCAGGACGCCGGGCTCTTCGGAAAGCGGGCCAGAACGGCATGCGCCTGTGCATCCACCTTCAGGGCGCTGCACCACGCCTGTTTAATCATTCCTGCAAGCGAATCCGGGTCCTGGTAATCCCCCGGGCCGCACCACGTATCGCGGTTCAGCAACAGCACCACGTGGTAATGCTTCTTCCCTCTGATTTCGCCAAACTCCCGCGCCCAGACAAAACGCAGCGTGGTCGGCCAGACGCGTTTGCCCTCGCGACGTTGACGCGCCTGAAGGGCTGCAATGCGGGCTTTCAGGGCATCACTAAAGCGGGAGATAACGGCCGCATCAGTAGCCGCTGGCGTATCCGGCAGACGGAGGTCAACACGCAGGGCCAGTAAGCGGGTGTAAGCGTTAAGTGCGCAACTGAAGGTATCGGCGATGCGTTGCTGCCAGAAAGGGTCGTATGTGTAACTCATTAAAATGGACTCCGGTGGGTTGTCGTTCATAACCATTACCGGCGTCGTTAAAAAAACTTTTCGGGAAGCCTGCCATCGTAATGCCGAAGCAGATTGCCGTGTGCCACATGAAAATATCGTCACCCTTCGCGGTACTGTCCGCTTAAATCAGGAGATAAATCAAACAGCCGTCAATAAAAATGTTCACCTGCCCGATAGAATAACGGGCAGTTCACTGAGCGGTTTCATCAAAAGGGAAAAGACATGCGACTGAAAAGTGTGGCAGTTAAAAATTTTCGCTGTTATGCGCAAGAAGTAAGCGTTGAGTTTGATGACCTGACAACCTTTGTCGGACGCAACGACATTGGCAAATCGACAATCCTTGAAGCACTGGAGATCTTCTTTAACAACAGTGTGGTCTCTATCGAAAAAGGCGATGCCTGTATTCACAGCGGACAGGACAATGTGGAGATCACCTGTGAGTTTATCGAGCTTCCCCCTTCCCTCACACTCGACTCTGGCGCGGAAACTACCCTCCATGAAGAGTTTCTGCTGACGGGAAACGGCTCACTGAAAGTCCGTAAGATCTTTAACTGCAGTAACAAAAAGCCGACCGCCGAGATTTTTGTCATTGCAAACCATCCCGCGGCTGCTGGTTTTGAGAACCTTCTGGAACTGAAGGAAAAAGAACTTCAGGCCAGGGTGAAAGAACTGGGGCTCAATGTTTCGCTTAAGGGGAATCCCGGAATGCGAAAAGCCATTTGGGCCGCCTCAGCAGATCTTCAACTGGCGGAAACACAGCTTCCCGTCAGTAAAGCCAAAGAGGACACAAAGCGTATCTGGGAGCAAATCGAGAGCTGGTTGCCCATGTTCGCACTCTTCCAGAGCGACAGAAGTAGCCGGGATTCCGACGATGAAGTACAAAGTCCGATGAAAGCCGCCATCACGGCTGCACTGGCAGAAGTCCAGGACGACATCGCCAGGATCCAGTTGAAGATCCAGCAAAAAGCTGAAGAGATTGCCCGAAATACACATGAAGCGCTGAAGACCATTGAGCCGGGTCTTGCTCGCGAGCTTACACCTGAATTTACACCTCCCACACCGGCAAAATGGCAGGGGCTGTTCTCTGTTGGTCTGAACACTGACGGAGGGATCCCGCTGAATAAGCGTGGCAGTGGTGTCCGTCGCCTGGTGCTGGTGAGCTTTTTTAAGGCTGAAGCGGAAAGACGTCTGAAATCCAGTAATCGTCGCAGTATCATCTACGCCATTGAAGAGCCCGAAACCTCACAGCACCCTAATTACCAGCGGATCCTGATTGAGTCATTTAAATCCCTGTCCCTCGAAACCGGCTGCCAGGTTATCCTTACCACGCACAGTCCGGGCTTTGCTGCAGAGCTACCGGGTGACAGCATTCGCTTTGTTTCCCGTGATGCTGCTACCGGGCAACCGACCATTCAGGCTGGCGCTGATGTTTTTGGTATCGTCACGGATACGCTGGGCGTCACACCAGACAACCGGGTCAGACTGCTGTTCTGTGTCGAAGGACCAACCGATGTCGCCGCCTTTAAGGCTCTCAGTAAAGCGTTGCACGCAGAAGACAACACCCTTCCCGATCTTGAGAATGATGAACGTGTGGCGTTTATCGTACTGGGTGGCGGAACGCTCAAGCACTGGGTCAATGAAAATTATCTACGTGCCCTGAACCGCAGGGAAATTCATATCTACGATCGTGATGTTCCTGCTTATGTCGAAGCCGTGAATGCCGTTAATGCACGTGCCAACGGATGCTGGGCAGCACAGACACTGAAACATGAAGTCGAAAGTTATCTTCATCCCGATGCCATTCACGAAGCGTTTGGGGTGATGATCACTGTCACCGACCATCCTGTCGGCGGTAAAGCTACCCCTAAAGTGTTTGCAGAAGCCTATTCGCTGGCTCAGGGCTTTGATGGTGTGATGAAAGATAACCCTGCCAAGGCACGTCTGGCAGAACGGGCGTTTCCTTTGATGACTGCCGCCCGTATACACGAACGCGATCCTGAGGGAGAAGTTGTCGGCTGGATGCGGAGGATACGTGACATGCTTCAGTGATGCCGAGACATCCAGATAGCGCTTTCTGTTCTACGATTGGCTGCCAACGATAACCCGGATAGCACACTGCACCACCCCGATCCTTTCCCGGGACAAACGGTGTGCCTCCCAACATGGAGAATGATTAACTGGTAACGTCTTCACCCATTTGATTAAATGTCTCCATTCAGTGTAGAACTGGTTCACCTGACACTTCCCCCGAATGAACGTTCTTCCTTGCTGTAAACTTTGGTACGCTCTTTGGCAAAGTATTCCAGGTGGCTCCGTAAATTCAGAAACTGTTGCCCATAGCGATCCACACGAAGACGCTCCAGATAATGTGGCTTGTTGATGAAAGAAACCAGCGTCCTGTACTCAGGGAATTCGAGCAGCCCCAGTGCACTTAGCCATGCCTCGCAGATGTAACTCCCCAGGTTATGGTCTTCTTTCGAGTAATTTCCTAATCCATTGAACGTATCTTTGTTGACGAATATCGCCATGTGGTAATGAGATTTACCGCTGGTTCCCACCTCACGTACCCAGAGGTGTCTCAGGTCAGTTGGGCAAACCTGAAGTTCTTCCTTCTTACGTCGTTTCTGATGGGCTGTGATACGGGCTCTCAGTGCCCCAGTGAATCGTTCCATCAATCCTGAACTCAGATCAGGGGCACTGGCAATACTGTCGCCTGTATCACGATGTTCAGGCAGTCTGAGTACGAAGGTAAATACGGATGTCCTGGCATGGGCTGTTGTAGCGAAGTTGATAATATCCGTAATACGATTCATATAGCCCGGATTGATTTCCCCAAATTTAAGGTTAGTCATAAGTATTACTCCTTTTGCGTTTTTCTCAGGCGAGCGAAGCCTCTGCCAGAGCGAATGGCAGTAATGAATACGTTGTTTTTTTGATATTTATGCCTTTCTTAGGTAGGGGTGTTATTTTTCCGTTATTATCCCATGGCGGTTATAACTGATAGTGAACAGCGATGTTTTCTACTTCTGAAGTATGTTTGTCATTTCTTTTGATATTTAACTATGTTTTTTTTGAGAGCATTTTAATATATCAAAATTGAATTAATGCACGTAACCAAAATAAACAAAACCCTTACTCAAATTCAGTTGCCTTACGCTAAATTAGTCAGGGCTACATATTTAATGCAAAAACCAAACACACTCTCCAAAATACATCACTAATCACTTTTCATATCCACCCACATATCTACACGCATATGCCATTAGCTTGCTTTCCCATGATTTAATATATTAAACACTTATATACAAATATCTTTTTATATATATTAATCCATTTATATGTTAATTCCTTCGCATATAATATATATACTGTATGATGGAAGATAGCTGATATATACCAAAGCCTTTTCACATGCGGGGCTTTATATTATTGGTGTTCAGAATTTACTCCAGGGTTAGCAATTCAGAACATAAATGAAAATCTGATAATCAGGACATTCGGAAGTGCTCATGGACAACGTGTGTTTTATCCATTTTTGCTTCTGCCAGGCCACCAGGAGCTAAGCCTTGCTTCCACTCTTTTACAGCCATGCTCAGTTACCCCGGGAGTCTGCTATGCGCTGCTGCACCCAGGCTTCCACTTCGCTCTTTAGCCAGCGCGAGCTGCGACCCAGTTTGATTGGCTTAGGGAAGAGTCCTTCACTGATGAGTTTGTAGAACCATTTATCTGTCATTTCGGTATAGGTGGTGATGAATGCCATATCGACAAGCTGGTCGTTCAGCAGAGCTGGTGATGTATTCATGTGGATATCTCCTTTACGTTGAATGTGAAAAGGAGGAATGACTGGTTCTCAGTGTTGTGTTGCAGCCTTCCTCAGGGGATGGAAGACCGTGTAAAAAATTAATGAGGCATACGGGTTTTTGCTTTCAGCTAGCGCGTCAGTGGGTAGAGTCTTAGGGCGTGGTGTAAATTCGGCAGGATGGTGAGAGCCATCGGCTTATCCGGTAAGGTAATGGTTGCAAAAGCATTATCTTAATTAAGGAGTTGTTAGTACCGATGTAAAAATGACCCACATGCCAATGTAAAACGGACCCACCATGGGTAAAACTGGCAGTTTTAAGCGAGCTGCCGATGCTAACATTGGAGTTAAGAGTGGAGATTGCTGTTCTTCGTCGGCAAGGCATGTCTATCCGTGCTATTGCCCGTCATTTGAGGTGTTCCCGCCAGACTATCCGGCGTTATATCCGCATGGGAGATGCTGCGTCCTCATCCCGTTATTCCACCAGAGCTCCACGCCCGGGCAAGCTTGATCCGTTCAAGGCTTATATCAACGAACGTGTCGAGGCTGCCCGACCACACTGGATACCCGCCAGCGTTATGCTTCAGGAGATCCGCGCACGAGGCTATTCCGGCGGCTACAGCATGCTGACCGCTTATTTATTTCCGTTGAAGCAACAACCCGCTGAGCCGGTGGTTCGGTTTGAGACAGAACCGGGCGAGCAGATGCAGGTTGACTTCACCATCATTCGTCAGGGTTCGAGCCCTCTCCTGGCGATAGTCGCCACTCTGGGCTGGAGCCGGGCTACTTACGTCCGCTTTTACGCGAACCAGGATACCGCTGCATGGTGCGACGGGATTGAACATGCACTGGCCTTCTTCGGCGGCACGCCACGGCATCTGCTGTTTGATAATGCTAAGGCCATTATTCTGGAGCGGGACGTCTATGGCGAGGGGCTTCATCGCTGGAACCCTACGCTACTGGCTTTAGCCGAGAAGTACGGCTTTACGCCCAGAGTTTGTCGGCCTTATCGCGCGAAGACTAAGGGTAAAGTTGAACGCTTTAACCGCTATCTCAAGGAGAGTTTTGTCGTACCGCTGGCGACAACGTTCAAGCAGTCGGGCCTTCTCCTGGATGTTGACTCCGCCAACGCCCGTGTTGGGGCATGGCTTGTTCATACGGCTAACGCCCGGAAGCACGGTACGACCGGGGTTCCTCCTGACCAGCGATTACAGAAGGAGCTCGCAGCATTGCTGCCATTGCCGGCACCAGGGCCGTTCTCCGTTCCCCGACTGGCCGATGCTCCCCGACGGGCTCTGCCAGTAGAGAGTATTCAGCACCCTCTGTCGGTTTATCAGTCCTTACTGGAGGAGCGTTCATGAGTGATCTTCAGCATCAACGCATTGATGAGCTATGCCAGCAGTTTCGCCTCGATCGTATTGCATCCGAGTGGCCTGCTCTGGCCCAGAAGGCGATAGATGACACCGCGTCATTCGGGGATTTTCTTGAGCAACTTCTGAAGCTGGAGGCGGACAGCCGTGATGAGCGTCGGCGCCAGACGCTGTTACGCCTTTCTGGTTTGCCAGCGATCAAGACGCTGGAACAGTTTGACTTCAAGTTCGCCAGCGGTGCTCCCCGGGCGCAGATACAAGAACTGACAAGTCTGGCATTCATCGAACGGCAGGAGAACATCGTGTTCCTGGGGCCCTCTGGTGTAGGTAAAAGCCATCTTGCCGCTGCTCTCGCGTACCGGTGTGCCATGGCCGGGCTGAGTACCCGGTTTATCACCGCCGCGGACATGATGTTGCAGTTGGTTGCCGCCCATCGTCAGGGTGAACTTAAAGGCTATCTGAACCGCATCATTCACAAGCCACGACTGCTGGTAATTGACGAGATTGGCTACCTGCCGTTCGGTAAGGAGGAAGCCAACCTGTTCTTCCAGGTTGTTGCCAGACGCTACGAGTCAGGCAGTCTGATATTGACCAGTAATCTGCCATTTACACAGTGGTCAGGAACCTTTGGGGATGACGAGACGCTCACAGCAGCGATGTTGGATCGTTTGCTACATCATGCCCACATTGTTCAGATTAGCGGGCAAAGTTACAGGCTGAAGGATAAGTTAAAAAGTGGTCAGTTGAAGAAGTCTGCAACCGCCGACATTTCTGGCTAACCGCTAACAGGGGTGGGTCTGTTTTACTTTGGCAGGGTGGGTCACTATTCGATCGGTATTGACAAGGAGTCAACCGATGGCTGACAACAGCATGACATTCAGCAATACCCTGATGCAACTTGGCGGTGAGGATTTTCTGCGTGAGCTCACCGAGTTTATGCTCAACCGCATCATGGAAGCGGATGTTACCCAGCGCATCAATGCAGAGCCTCATGAGCGCAGTGATGAGCGTGAGACCTACCGCAACGGCTACCGTGACCGTCAGTATAACACCCGTTTGGGCACACTGGACCTGCGTATCCCGAAGCTGCGGGAAGGCTCATACTTCCCGCCCTTCCTCGAGGCCCGAAGGCTCTCTGAGAAGGCCCTCAACGCGGTTATCCAGGAAGCGTGGATCAACGGTGTATCCACCCGCAAAGTGGACGCGCTGGTCCAGTCGATGGGGATGACCGGCATCTCCCGCAGTCAGGTGTCGTCCATCTGTCGTGGCATCGATGAGCGCGTGCAGGCCTTCATGCAACGACCGCTGGAGGGCGAATGGCCTTATCTGTGGCTGGACGCGACCTATGTGAAGGTCCGCAAGAACGGCCGGGTGGTCAGCGTGGCAGTGATAATCGCCTGCGCGGTTAACTCGGACGGTCGCCGGGAAATCATCGGAATGGGCATCGGCGAGTCAGAAGCCAAAGCGTTCTGGCTGGCCTTCCTGCTGAGCCTGAAAGAGCGTGGTCTCGAAGGCGTGAAGCTGGTTATCTCCGACTCGCACAGCGGCCTGAAGGCGGCAATACAGCAGGTGTTCTGTGCCAGCTGGCAGCGCTGCCGTGTCCACTTCATGCGCAACGTGCTGGGTCGCGTCAACCGGGCCAGTCAGTCGGTGAAGCCCTAAACGCCGCCTCTTCTACCCGGACTGGTGCCATGAGAACCCAGTTCATAGTGCACAATGGACCGCTGCAGTGGAGATTGATGGTGTAGTATTTTTTTAACGAAACATCTTATCCATGGGGTTGCTAATGGAGTCAGTACCTTGCAGAAAGGTGTACAGGGAGGAATCGCAGATTGACATAAAAAATTTTTAACTTGTTGTATTTCATCTATAAAATAAAAAGTAACCTACTATTGTAGGTCACTTTGAATTTATAAATAAAATCACAAGCAACCTTAAACACCCACTAAATAGGTTACTTATTACTTTTGATATATATATTATTATAAGGTACTCTTTTACACGATATCAGATATGGACAGGTTGCAGAGATGGAAGGCAAACCAGAAGATAAGCGCAGGGAAACCAGGAGAGGGATAAGGATTTATGGCATATAAATTTAAGGCAACGATGTACTATTCAGATGAGGAGACGAAAGAGTTTCTTCTCGGCAAGGCGGTGAAGGCCAATGGGAAAAGAAGCGAATCCCATTATCTTTACTCTCTGGTAACGAACGAAAGAGAAGGCCAGCATCAGGCTGATAACGAGGGTAAGAGTCAACCCCCCTCAGTACAACTTTTTCCCGAATTTACCACGCCACGTGAATTCACTGTCAGCGGTCACATTACATTTTCGGGACTTGCTCACGTATTTCAGCAACAGGAAAAAGAAAGTGCCCTGATGCGGTTAAAGCACAAATCTTTAATGGAAGCGATTGACTTAAAAATTCATGAAGATGTCATTAAAGAAGATAGTTTTAAACGTGAGGAACAAAACGAAGGCTACTTTCTGGTTGTGCTAAAGACATATATCGCCTGTTATTATAGTTGCCCCTCTGCTCAATCTGGTATTTACGAAGGAATGTTCACCGCAACATGCAGGGTTATTATCGTCAACAGGGCGTTATGGGATAAGTACAACGGGAAGTTCAATTTTGAAAAAATACGCTATATAAAATATGAAGATATTGCAAAGGCGGGGAAGGGAATACCCGGAGGGCTTTGTAAGGTGGCGGAGATATCCGCTAAAGATAAAACCGGTGCATTCTTTATACCGGTGTCAACGTTACCCGTGAAATTTCCAGAAAAGACCAACCCAGGACTCGTCCTTATCAAGGGGGTTGAGGTTTCTTTCCACAAAGAACGTCTAAAATTAAAAGCAATGAATGAAACTCAAAAACAAAGGTATTCAAAGAAGATGTTAAACTTTCCCAGTTAGTTGTAAATAACTTCAGCCCTACATTACTCCTGTGATAGTTAACAAGATTCTTTTTATTACAGGTGAAATATGAACACTGAATCTCCGAAAGAAACGCCATTCAGCCAGCTCCTCTCCAGGCTGCCTGCTGATGTGAAAAAAAAGATACACCGTCAACTCAGCAGTATCATAAGTTATGAACCCTGTATCGGACTGATGGGAAAAAGTGGCGCAGGGAAATCCAGCCTCTGCAATACACTGTTCAGTCCACCTCCCGCCAGGGTTGATGCAGTCAAAGGCTGTACCCGCACCGTTCAGCGCTATCGGGTCACTCGCGGGACACATAACCTGACACTGGTAGATTTTCCGGGTATTGGCGAAACTCCGGAGCTGGACAGTCTTTACCGTCGCCTTTATCAGGCGTGGTCCGGCAGGCTGGACCTGATTGTCTGGGTACTCAAAGCCGATGAACGAGCCTGGAACGAGGATATCCGCTGTTACCGCGACTTACTCCGCAGCGGAGCAGTACCGGCACGCTTTCTGTTTGTCCTCAGCCAGGCAGATAAAATAGAGCCCTGCCGGGAATGGGATGGGCAGAATCACCGGCCCTCACAGCAGCAGCAACATCACCTGCAGGCCAAAACCCGACTAGCCGAAACCCTTTTCGCCACCGCCCACCCGGTCGTTGCCGTCTCTGCTGCAGAGCACTACAACCTGCATCACTGGGTGGAGGCCCTGATACAGGCGTTACCGGTACACAGCGGCAGCGCTGTTTCCCGACATCTTCACCCCGAACTTCGGACCGACACGGTCAGGGAGACAGCGCGTGAGGGATTTGTCCGCGTGACCGGGGAGATATTTGATGAAGCGGTGAACACTCTGAAGACTTCCGGGATGCTGGTTCGCTATCTCCACCAGCTCCGCCACCGGTTGCTGACTGTTGCCCGCGCCGTCTGGCATCTCCTGTTCTGATTTTATCGTGTCTTTTTCTCACCGCCGTTTCGATCTGTTTCGACGATCGAATTCCACTTGCATGATAGCTAAAGGCTATTAAATTTGAATATATCGATCGGTTTAATCGATAGATATCAACGATCAGTTTACGCATATCGATCTGAATTAACAATTATCCCGCTCTCTGATTAGCCAGTACGATCTGCGCTGAATATGAAAATACCCTCTGCCATTAACTCTCTTTAATCTACTGTTTATAAAGGAATATTTTATGCATCAATTTTCCCCCGGGCTTCCCGGCATCTGTAACAACCGGGAGACGCAGCAATGAAATCATATCTATTTCTACGCCAGGACCTGTGCGCCTGGTGCCTGGCCGTTGTGCTCCCCGCAATCTGGGTGGTGCTGTACCTGAACTTTCCTCTGGTCATTGCCATTTTCATTTATCTTGTCGTCGCGCTGGTCTGGGTACTGCTGGACCGGACAAACCTGATGAAGCAGGGCATCACGCCACCTTCCTGGCTGTGGTTTCCCCTGTATTTTGTTTACCTTCGTCAGCGTGACCAGATTCAGGGCAAATCGTGGAAATTTCTGCTGGTCTGGCTGTTGTGCTCAGTGCTGTCAGCCGTGGCGGTAAATCAGTTTAAGAAAGCCTCAGGAGTGGAAAATCTGGCACAGGGTGCCTGCGCTACGGTGACGAAAATCCTGCGTGATGAGGGCTATGACGAGCGCTGTATTCGTGTGGCGGATATGCAGGAAGAAGTGAAAGGTCGTTTCTGGCGGGCGCAGGCGTTGCTGAACACGGGTGTTAAGGAGCCTGTGACCATTGAGCGCAGGGGCCGGGAGATCTATGTCGTGTTACCGGAAGCAGGAGAGTGAAGAAAATGAAAACCGTAAAAACCATTACCCGGCATCTGCTGATAAGTGCAGTCGTGTTATTCACCGCCACATCAGTTTTGCATGCCGCGACGACGGACGCGCTCCGTCAGGCACATGGCCCGCGCTGTGCGAAACCGGTGTTTTACGCGCAGACCATGAACCATAAAAAAGAGGTGGAGATTTGCATTGTCACGCCGTCAGTCTCGTATTCATTCGGGAAAACAGGTGCGAAAAACAAAGAGATGAATATCACTGTTCCGACTGCCAGTACCAGTTATGCGTACTCGAACAATCAGGTCATCAGCATTCAGAACTTCACCGTCAGAAACGGGGACACCAGTTACCAGGTCTCGGCCGGTTCGGATGATTCCGGAGAGCCATTCGCTTCCCTGTATGTCTACAAGGGCATTCCGGAGACCGGGAAACTACTGGCAGAAATCAGGCTCGACCCGGCCACGGTGGAGAACAACATCAGCCATACGCTGGCGGATGAAGGCATTCCGGAAGCAGACAGCCTCTGATACCTCCGGCCTCACAGATAAGGATATAACGTAATGACAAACCGACAAACGACCCGCGCAGCATCACGCGGGCTTTTACTGCTCTGTACGCTGCTGTCTGCCGTTGCTCTCAGTGGCTGTGGTGACAAGGATGAACGCGAGTTTATTCGCGGCTGCAAATTCGGTGGCGGTACCACCGCCATCTGCGGGTGTATTTATGACGACCTGAAGACAAAATACACCCATGGCGAACTGAAGAAAATGAACAGGCAGTACGGTTATGTGCCACCCGGCTTCATGGACAATTTTCTTAAAGCTGCTCAGCAGTGCAAAAGCAAGGACTGAAGACTATGGCGCTCGTTATTAAATATTTTGTAATTGCTTTCGTTATTGCGCTTGTGGTCGTTCTGTTTAACGTGTTCAGTAATACCGGTGCGATACGTGATTTCTGGCAGGGCGCGGGATACCTGTTCTGGATGACCCTGGGACCGGGAGCAGGAATGACCATTGGCGCTTTTCTGCGTCAGTGGCTGATGCCTGACCGTATTTACACCACCGGTGGTGCAACAGGACTGCTGAAAGCCCGTCTGTTCTGGCTTGCAGGTCCCCAGTGTATCGGCTGGCTTGCGGGTCTGCTGACTGTGGGACAGCAACTGTCATAATCGCGGTACTTAACTTACTCTACACAATCATATCTGCAGAGGCTGTCCCTTTCGGGGATGGCCTTTTTGCTTTTATGTCCGCACGCAGAGCAGATGAAAAGCTGCATTAAAACCTGCGGCGATTTTTTCCCGCTTTCAATTACTGAAGATCACGCCGCCTCCCGGAGCGTGGTCTTCTTCATTTATACCGTTTCAACAGGAGCTTTCCCATGCGACTAGCGAGCCGCTTTGGCCGGATTAACCAGATACGCCGTGACCGTCCCTTAACCCGTGAAGAATTAATGCAGATGGTCCCCAGCATCTTCGGGGAAGACAAGCATGCTTCACGTTCTGACCGTTATGCTTACATCCCCACCATCACCCTGCTCGATAACCTGCAGCGCGAAGGTTTTCAGCCGTTCTTCGCCTGCCAGACCCGAGTGCGCGACCAGAGCAAGCGCGAGCACACCAAACACATGTTGCGCCTGCGCCGCGAAGGCCAGATTACCGGCAAACAGGTACCGGAAATCATTCTGCTTAACAGCCATGACGGCTCCAGCTCATACCAGATGTTGCCGGGGCTATTTCGTGCAGTCTGCCAGAACGGGCTGATTTGTGGTGAGAGTTTTGGCGAGGTGCGCGTGCCGCACAAGGGCAATGTGGTGGAGAAAGTCATTGAAGGGGCTTACGAAGTACTGGGGATATTTGACCGGGTGGAAGAGAAGCGCGATGCCATGCAGTCGCTGTTACTCCCGCCTCCGGCACAACAGGCTTTTGCCAGAGCGGCACTGACATACCGCTTTGGTGAAGATCACCAGCCGGTGACGGCATCCCAGATATTAACGCCCCGCCGGCATGAAGACCGTCAGGACGACCTGTGGTCAGTTTTCAACCGTTGCCAGGAGAACCTGCTGAAAGGGGGTCTGCCAGGACGTACTGCCAAAGGCAAACGCAGCCACACCCGCGCGGTTAATGGCATAGACGGCGACGTTAAGCTCAACCGGGCACTCTGGGTGATGGCGGAACAGATGCAGCAGGCTCTGAGCTGATGCGGTATGTTCCTGCGGACGCCCGCCAGGCCGGAATATATCCGGTATCTCTGGCGAACCAGCTAGGCTGCCGCGCCATCTCTGACGACGACCTCTGCGCCTGGTGCTCTCACCTTCTTTATCGTCCCGGTGAACTCAGCCTGTGCAGCTTAAGCCTCCCGGAGGGGCACTGGCCATCACGCTGTGATGAGGATGGCTATGCGCAGTCCTGTCCGTCACTCCGGCTGAATCGACATCCCCAACCCGATAAATAAACAAGGAAAAACTAACATGACCAACACGATTAACCTTAACGATACACTCCCGTTACCACCGCAACCTGCCAGTTCTTCGCCAGCGCTGACCGCCACCCGCGTACAGGACGAGCAGCGCATCAGCTTCTGGCCGCAGCATTTTGGCAACATACCGCAGTGGATAATGCTTGAGCCGACTGTCTTCGCATGGATGGACCGCTTCTGCACGGACTACCACGGCGGCATCTGGAATTTTTACACCCTCAGCAACGGCGGCGCGCTTATGACCCCGGAAACGGAGAGCGATGAACTCTGGTCGCTGTTCAATCCCCTGAACGGCAACGGCGGTGAGCTCAGCGGCGAAGCTGCCGGGATAGCCGTCTGCCTGATGACTTACAGCCACCACGCCATGCGCACCGAATGCGATGCCATGACGGAGCACTACTACCTCCTGCGGGACTACGCGCTGAACCACGCGGAGTGTAACGCCATTATGCACATCATTGACTGAGGTCAAAATTATGGAACAACAACTCCCGCTGTTTGCCTGTGAACTTACCCCCACAGAACAGCAGACGGTCAGGACGGCGCTGACCCTGCTGGAGCGACAGTTACGTGAACCCGGGGCGTCATTCACCTCCAGCCATGCCGTCCGTGACTGGCTGCGCCTGCAGCTTGCCACACTGGAGCGCGAAGAATTTACCGCGCTATTTCTCGATAACCAGCACCGGCTTATTGCGCACGACACGTTGTTCACCGGCACCATCAACCATACGCAGGTACATCCAAGAGAAGTGGTGAAGGCTGCGCTGAAACATAACGCTGCCGCCATTCTCGTGGCGCACAGCCACCCGTCTGGTCTCGCTGAACCCAGCGACGCAGACAGACGGATCACCGAACGCCTGAAACAGGCGCTGGACCTGGTTGATATCCGCCTGCTAGACCATCTGGTGGTCGGCGGCATGGATATTGTCTCTTTTGCCGAACGCGGCTGGCTGTAAGGAGAATAGCGATGAAAATCATCAGCAAACGTCAGGCGATGGCGATATACCGTCAGCATCCGCAATCTCGATTGTTTCGCTTCTGTAGCGGAAAGTACAAATGGAGCGGCAGCGTCTGCCACTATGCAGGCCGGGAGGTACAGGATATCAGCGGCGTGCTCGCGGTCTTCGCGGAGCGCCGCCAGGACCGCAACGGCCCGTATGTCGTATTGCGCAGCGTTACCCTGAATTAACTTAACTTTAAGGAGAACCCACTTTGTCGAATCAAACACCGGCAGCACCCCATGATATCAGCGAACCCTGGTGGGGTCTGCGACGCAGCGTGACCCCGTGCCTGGGCGCACGGCTGGTGCAGGAGGGCAATCGCCTGCATTACCTGGCAGACCGCGCCAGTATTACCGGGACGTTCAGCGACGCTGACTTACGCCATCTGGACCAGGCATTTCCACTGCTGTTGAAGCAACTGGAACTGATGCTCACCAGCGGTGAACTCAATTCCCGCAATCAGCACTGTGTCACGCTCTACGCAAAAGGACTGACATGCGACGCCGACTCCCTCGGTTCGCACGGGTACATCTATATCGCGATTTATCCAACCCCAGCGACAACCACGTAAACCTTCTTACTACCTATCCTCGTTTTTAGCCATCAACAAAGAGATCCCGCTATGCAAACCCAATTACTATCCCCAACGTGGGAGGCACCGACACACCCGTCTCCCGTGGAGGTCTGGCAACGGCTTCTGAGCCACTTGCTGGATCGTCACTACGGTCTGACGCTCAACGACACGCCATTCGGCATCGATGGTGTGATCCAGGAGCATATCGACGCCGGTATCTCACTGTGCGACGCGGTGAATTTTATTGTGGAGAAATACGACCTGGTGCGCACCGATCGTCGTGGTTTCAGTGCGGAAACTCAGTCGCCGCTTCTCACCCGTATCGATATTCTCCGGGCCAGAAAAGCCACCTGCCTGATGCAACGTACCGGTTATAAAGCGGTGACTTGTGCCATCAGTGGACGCTCTTCCGGGGGGCAGCAATGAAACTGTCCCTCAAAGTGGAAGCCGATACTATTAACGTTCTGGCCCTGAATGCGGGGCGGATCGCTGTGGATATTGACGGTATTGAACTGGCCGACCTGATCAATGTGGTCTGTGACAACGGTTATTCGCTTCGCGTTGCTGACGAGCCCGGAAAACTGGTAGTGGAGGATCCGCTCCCCGTCAGCGCCCGCTACAACGGCATTCGATGCAGTACCGCACATATTACCCGCGAGGATAACGATCTATTGCACCAGTTATCACGACAGGTACTGGACTTTGATGACTCTGAATGGGTCGGCTACACGGGATCGGGCTATCTCATTCGCCTGGATGCGTGGACTTTTCCGATACTGCAACTGAAACGGCGCGGACTGTCGAAAGCGGGTCGCCGGTTGATTGTCACCCTTATGCGCCGCTACCTGCTGGGGATCATTCACCTCGATGCCTTTGGCGAAGTGCTGCCGGGCTTTGACACCTTCGACTGGTAATCCAATCACTATAAGGAAAGCTCATGCAGGAATTAACCACTGAAACCGCACTACAGATCATGATCGGCTGGCTGCATGACAACATCGATTGTGGCAGCGAGATTGTCTTCGACAACGATGAAGACAGGACGGATTCTGCAGCGCTGTTGCCGTGGATTGAAAAGGCACTTCAGGAGGTTCGCGATCTCCGTCATCTGCAGCTTTTGCAACGGTCCAGAATTGATTAGCCACCGAACCGTACTCGTCACCCCGTATAAGCGCCAGCCTTCACCGGCTGGCCTTAGCATTGTCTCTGTGACAGCATCACCTGGTGCCCGGTATGGCAATTGGGTGGTGTCGTCTGCTGCGGCGAAGGCTCCGCGAGTTCCACGGGTTAATCCTGCGCCTTCGGCACGGGAAACATTTTACGAACCAGCTTAAGTAGGAAAACGACATCGCTCAGGCTGCTTACGCCGGGCAGTAGCTGGCGAAAGTCTATCCGTGTGCAAAAGCTGACACGCAGCGCTTGCTGGTTACTGACTTTGCGACGGTACAGTCCGAGAAAATGGCGGCACTCCACCAGGGCATGTCTGACCAGGGCTCGTCGGGTAGCGCGGTGCTGCTGTTGCGCACTGAGCGCGAGAATGTCAGCAATCACGTCAATATAACTGGCAGCACGAATATCGTAATAATCCTGACGGTGGGTAATTGACGCGGGGTTGCTGATATAGGTGTAGTCCTGGCGGTCGGCAAAATAAAACCGACCGTTTCCGGCAGCGAGGTGGATGGTCCAGAGAATGTCTTTGTGGCTTTTGCCTTCCTGGAACCGCAGGCCATGCTCGCGGATATACGCCGAACGGGTGAGCTGCAGCCACAGATAATGCGGCCATTCGTGCTGTTTCACGCAGTGGCGTATCCACTCCTGACCGGTGAGCGACTGACCATAAGGCTGTTTGCGGTGTACGGGCGAGCGCTGTAGACCGGTACTGTCGGCACGCCAGCCATTGAACACGGCGACATCAGCCCGAGCTTCACGGGCAGCCTGTAGACGTTTGTGCAGAAATCCGTCGGTTACCTGGTCATCCGCATCCAGAAATACCACCCATTCACCGCCGTGAACCGCCAGCGCGGCGTTACGTGCGGCATATACCCCCTGATTTTCCTGATGAATAAGCATCAAACGCTCATCGGTGAGGGCGCTGAGTATGGTCCATGTTGCGTCGGTGGAGCCGTCATCCACCACAATCACCTCCATGCGGAGAGTCTGCTCGCTAAGGAGCTTATGCACCAGGTGGCTGATGGTGACCTGCGCATTGAAGGCCGGGATAATGACGCTGACATCAATTTCAGGCTTCATACCGGCTACGCTTTCCCTTCGCTGTCATCTTTCTGACGCCTGACGGGGAGAATGTGTTTTTCCCTGATTTCCTGCTCGGTATCAAATAAGCACTCGTCGCAGAATTCTTTATCGAGTCCGAAAATCTGGTCCAGAACATACCTTTTTCGGTTACAGCGTGCACATCTTTTCATCACATCATCCGCTACGTTATTTCACTGCCGTGTTCTCAGGACAAAAGCCGGTCGCCCCTCGTCAAGACAGGAAATTCATTGATAAACAATTAATTAATTTCTTTTTCGGGATTCTGGCACAGGGACTGCACGGATGGATAATTCATTTTGCAGATCAATTTTCGAAAATCGATCGGTTACATCGATCGATGGTTTCGCTCCCTGTTTTACCCGCAATCCCGCTAACCCACTGACGCACAACCCCAGGCCCGCATTCGTTGCGGGCCTTTTCTGTTTATGGAGATTTAAAATGCAAACTGAACCCGATGTATTAACCGGCCACACCGACGTGATTTGCTCCACCAGCATTGAACGCATCGTCACCGGACGTAATACCGCGCTGGTGCAGATTGAAACGCTGATACAACAACTTGACGATATCTCTGCCCTGACAAGTAGTGTCGGCGGAGGTAAATCGAATGAATGGGGAGTACGGCAATACCGTTACGACTGCTGGTTGATGGAAAAACCAGAAACAGCGATAAAAGCCATCACCCGAAATATCGATCGCAGCATCTGGAAAGACCTGATGAATAAGTCGGGAATGCTGGCGCTCATGGACGCTCAGGCGCGTGACCAGTGGTACAACAGTCTGGAAAAGGATGATATTCCGGCTATCAGCGAAGAGAATATCCTGAGCACGTTTAAGCAATTGCACCATAGCAAAGGCGAGGTGTTTGAGCGAGGGGTGATTAATGTGTTTAAGGGGCTGAGCTGGGACTACAAGAGTAACAGCCCGTGTAAGTTTGGGAAAAAGATCATCGTGAACGGACTGGTGAAACACGACCGGTGGGGATTCGGGCTCAACTGGGGCTGGCAACGCGATCGGTTAGCAGATCTGGAGCGTATGCTGATGATTCTTGATGGGAAGCCCGTTCCCGACAACCGGGCCGACGTGACCCGTCGGTTAGGCGATCATATCCATGCTAATCGGCACAGCAACCGCTATGAAGATGAGATGTTTGTGATTACGTATTTTCAGAAGGGCACAGCGCACATCGTATTCAGACGAGCGGATCTTACTGAGAAGCTGAACGACATCATTGCCAGACACTATCCGGGCATACTGCCTTCTTCCGTATAAGTGTATCTCCTCAGCAATGATCTCCCGGGTGAGAACTGAGTTGCAGGGGTGTTCCAGTCTCTCTACCATCAGAGGTAACAGCTCAACCGGGGTCAACTATACTCCATGGTTAACAACTTCTATATGGGGGCCTTATTTGGGGCTATTAATTTAAAGGAATGGTAAAAATCAATTTAAATTCAAATAATTGAAATCATAACACCCCTCCCCCACAGGGAGAGGGAGAAAACATAAAAAACGGTAACATGCGTTACCGTTTTGCTTTTACCTAATCGTTCTGCGCCGTCGCCATCTGCTCGGCTTTCTGCTTTTTATACGTCAGTGCCGCGGCCGGTACAGGCTGCACTTTTCCGGTTTCAATCCAGGTACGCAGGCGGCTCGCGTCCGCGAAGTGGGTATATTTGCCGAAGGCATCCATCACCACCAGCGCCACTGGCTTACCGTTAAACACGGTGCGCATCACCAGACAGTGTCCTGCCGCGTTGGTAAAGCCGGTTTTCGTTAGCTGAATATTCCAGTTATCCCGGTAAACCAGATGGTTAGTATTGCGGAACGGCAGCGTATAGGCCGGGTTCGCAAAGGTCGCCATCTCTTCACGGGTGGTACTGAGCTGACCAATCAGCGGATACTGTTTGCTGGCAATCAGCAGTTTCGTCAGATCGCGCGCCGTGGAGACGTTGTTGATCGACAGCCCCGTCGGTTCAACGTAGTGCGTATTGTTCATCCCCAGCGCTTTGGCTTTTGCGTTCATCGCGCGGATAAAGGCGTCGTAGCCGCCCGGATAGTGGTGCGCCAGGCTCGCCGCCGCGCGGTTTTCAGACGACATTAGCGCCAGCAGCAGCATATTTTTACGGCTGATTTCACTGTTCAGCCGCACGCGAGAGTAGATCCCCTTCATCTCCGGCGTGTGGCTGATATCCACTTTCAGCTTTTCGTCCAGCGGCAGATGTGCATCAAGCACCACCATCGCGGTCATTAATTTGGTAATTGAGGCGATCGGGCGCACCAGGTCAGGATGGCTGGCATAGATCACCTTATTGGTGTTGAGATCGACAATCATCGCGCTGCCGGACGCAATTTGCGGTTGAGCAGCGGCGGCGCTCACCGCGGGCGTTTTGGCGACGGCCGGCACGGCAGCGGACGCGCCCAGCAGCAGCGCCAGGCTAAGTAAAGAGACTCGGAATTTCTGCATGGTGAGACTTCTGATAATTATTCACGCACGTCATGACGTACACCGCCTGTATCAACGGATAAACACAGGCTGGCTTCGGCATCATAGCGGTCACCGGGCGTTGTCGCCAGCGGATAATCGTGAACAGATGCTGCATTGCTGGCATTTACGCCAGCAATGCAGTGAACTCAGAAGAGACGGTATCCGTAACCCCAAAGAATAACCGTCAGCGCCAGTAGCGCCTCCAGCACCAGCACCCCAATGGCGAGTGTTGAACTGGAAAAACTCAGGCCTTCTTCTTTATTGATATTCAGGAAGGTTGGAACCCCCAGATACAGCAGATACCCGGTGTAAAAGAGGGCAATGGTACCGATCAGCGCGCACAGCCAGACCAGTGGATAGAGCGCAACAATACCGCTTAAGAACAGCGGGGTCGCGACATATCCGGCAAAGACCATACAGTGCGCCAGCGATGGACGCTGCGGATAGTTACGCGCCATCCAGTGTATGACGCGCCCCATAACCGCCACACCCGCCAGCATCAGGCCATAAAAAACGATGGCCAGATAAAGCCCGGTAAACCAGGAAAGCTGAACTACGGTGCCGTCACCGAAGTTCCAGCCGATTTGTGTTGTTCCGATAAAGGTGCATATTACCGGCACCGCAGCCATCAGCAGCACATGGTGCGTGTAATGATGCGAGACCGTTTCGTTCTCACTTTTAATGACATGCATTTCACGATCGGGATGGGAGAAAAGTCCCCAGACATGGTTCATAGCGCCCCCTTGTTGTCGGCCCGTCAGCGATAACTTAAGTATAATGCAGGCTTTAGATTATTTTATGTACAGTGGGGAATTTCCGTTGATTTCCCCGCTGTTGATTCATGGGGTATATGATTAAACGAGGTACGCTGAGGGAGATAACATTTACGTAATGGATATTAACGCACTCATTGAACAATATGGATATGCCGCGCTGGTCATCGGCAGCGTAGCAGAAGGTGAAACCATCACGCTGTTAGGGGGCGTCGCCGCACATCAGGGATTACTGAAGTTCCCGCTGGTCGTTGCCGCGGTCGCGCTGGGTGGAATGATTGGCGATCAGCTGCTCTACTTTCTGGGGCTGCGCTTTGGGCCAACGCTGCTTAAACGCTTCGCAAAGCATCAAAAGAAAATCCGCCGCGCTCAGCGGCTCATTCAACGTCATCCATATCTGTTCGTCATTGGCACGCGCTTTATGTATGGCTTTCGCATTATCGGGCCGATACTGATTGGTGCCAGTCATCTGCCGCCAAAAATTTTTCTGCCGCTCAATATTGTGGGCGCGGTTGCCTGGGCGCTGATCTTTACGACGCTCGGTTACGCAGGGGGCGAAGTGATTGCGCCATGGCTGCATAATCTCGACCAGCACCTGAAGCACTGGGCGTGGTTGATTCTTGTGGTTGTGGCGGTGATTGGGGTTCGACTGTGGCTGAAGCACCGGGAAAAGACGCGGGATGAGGAGTGAGTGCGGCCTGATGCCCTCACCCTCATGGCTGAGGGTTCCCCACAAAATAATGCCTGCACGGACGACCCCCTCTCCCTTGAGGGAGAGGGTTGGGGTGAGGGGGAACATACGGCTGTGGAGGTCATTCCGTTCACTTTATGTTCCTTGCTACTCTGAAACGACATGACCGGTGAACGTGCCAGGGTGGCTCAATCGCCACCACCCTGGCGACCCGGGCTCCCGGCGGTAAATCGCCGCTTCGCGGTGCCCTCAGCTTATTCCTTCAGGCTATCGGGTCGGGCATGAGCCTGCATCCCTGCAGGCCACGCCCTCTCGGCGCATCCCTGCGCCTCGCCCCGGCCTTACGGAAACGCTTCGGCGATTTACAGCCGGACCAGGGCGTCGCTGTAAGCTATTAATTTTGCTGAAGCAACGTTCATCGCTTCAGGTAAAAAAATTACTGGGGATTCCTCAACCCTGTGGGAGAGGGAGAAAGGTTACTACCCCTCCGGCTTAAACTGCGGGTTCGCCAACATAAAGCCCCCGTCGACGATAAACGATTGCCCTGTAGTATAGCTGGCGTCGCTGTCGCAAAGCCACGCCACCAGGCTGGCAATCTCTTTAGTGTGGCCCGGCCTTGCCAGCGGTATTTCCGGCATTGAGCCTTCCTTCACTTCGCTGTCGTCCATGTCATTCATCGGCGTGGCAATGGCACCCGGCGCGACGGCATTCACCAGAATATTGTGCTTAACCAGCTCCATCGCCATGGATTTGGTTAACCCGCCGAGCGCATGTTTTGCCGCCGTGTAGGCGCTCGCCTCCGGCAGCGGCGTGTGCTCATGCACCGAGGTAATGTTCACAATTCGCCCCCCTTCCCCCTGCTTCACCATCTGCCGGGCGGCAATTTGTGAACAGAGAAACGCGCCGTCCACGTCGACGGTGAAAATATTCCGCCAGTCGTCAAACGGCATTTCAAGGAATGGCGCTTTGGTCATCGCACCCGCATTATTGACCAGCACGTCCAGCCGGCCAAAACGCGCAATCAGCGTTTCAATAGCCTCTGCGCCTTCCGGCAGTGTGCTTAAGTCAAGATGGATAGCCTCTGCGCGCTGCCCCTGCGCTTCAACTTCTCGGCAGGTTTCCAGCGCCCCTATTTCATCCGAATGCCAGGTGACGCCAATATCAAACCCGCGCTCTGCAAGCATCAGCGCCGTGGTTTTACCGATCCCGGAATCCGATGCGGTCACAATCGCTACTCTGGTCATACTCACCTCCTGAAAAACTGCAAAGAGGTAAGTATAGATAATGACCTTTTTTAGCCATGATGATAGCCACCGCCCAGCGCCGAGGTCAGCTGCAGCGTGGCGTCGACATACTGCCCCTTTAACAGTAATCCTTCGAGATGTTCTTTGAGGGCCGGTATTCTGGCTTCACTGACCCGAGAGCCCGCAACGATCCCCGCGCTGAAACGCGCCTGGGCAAGCGCCACAACGCGTGCCGCATCTTTTTCAACCTGCTGCTGGTGGCTGTTCTTCGCCGTCAGCGTTTCGACTTCACTGGCCGTGCGTGCCACCTGATTGACGGCTTCGACCACCGCTTTGTTGTAGTTCGCCACCGAGAGATTATTCTGCGCCTGAGCGATATCCAGGCTGGCGTTCAGCCTGCCGCTGTCGAAAATCGGCAGCGTCAGCCCGGCGGTCATGCCCATCTGCTGCGCGGAAGAGCGGAACAGATCGCTCAGGTGCAGGGCATCCTGCTGTAAGAATGCCATCAGGTTCACGTCAGGGTAGAAAGCCGCTCGGGCAGCCTCCACTTCGCTCATAGAGGCTTCGATATACCAGTGCGCCTCCTGAAGATCCGGACGACGTGCCAGCAGTTCATAGCCGAGCGTCGACGGTAACGAGGCTTCCACCGTCGGCAAGGCGTGCCGCGTCAGCGTCACGGAAGAGGCGTTCGTCAGCGCGACCAGGCGCGCCTCAACGGCTTTCATCTTCCCGTTTACTTCTGCCAGCTGCGCTTCGGTTTTGTTGGCGTTGATATCCGTTTCGACGCCCTCCACGGAGGAGGTGATGCCGTGTTGATACAGCTCGCGATCGGCACCGATAATATTGTCCTGCTCATGTTTGATCTGGGCGAGAACCTCCCCCAAGGCGGCCTGCGTTTGCCACTCCCAGTAGAGCCGCGCCACGCTGCTGGCCAGCAGCTGACGGGTCTGTTCCAGCTCCGCTTTTTGCGCATTCACTTTGCCAATCCGGGACTCGACCCGGGCGCGATTTTTTCCCCAAAGATCGAGATCCCAGCCTGCGGTCAGGCCAAAGGTGCCGTTGGTGTACCACGGCCCGGTGGTGCCTGCAGCCGGGTCGGTAAAAGCAAACGGCCCCATCAGCCCTTCGGCGGACATTTTCTGACGTTCCGCATCGGCCGAAAAATTAATCTGCGGACCGTCGGCTGCCATTACGGCTTTGGCCTGGGCTTCGGCAAGCGTAATGCGCTGACGGGCAATCTGCATATCAGGCGCATCGCTCAATGCTTTAGCAATAAGGCCGTTAAGTTCGGGATTGTTATACTCTTTCCACCACTCATTTTTCGGCCAGTCGGTATGACGGAGCTGCGTATTCACCGACGCCGCAGCGGTTTGCGTTTTAATGGGGGATACCGTGGCATGTTCAGGCGCACAGGCTGCCAGAATAAAAACGAAGGGAGCACTCAGAGAAAAAATAAGAGAACGTTTCATGACGCCATAAACTCAAAAAAATAAAGGCGCACGTTACGCTCAGTGTCGTTCATTTTTTTAGTAACGCGTGGCAATCCGCAAATTGTCATACATCTTAATACACGGAAATTTATTCCTAAAAATAATGATTAAATTTAATACATTCATGCCAACTATAAATACACTGCTACACTTATTCAGGACATACATGAGCGGGAGAAGGGAATGAAAATATTACTGTGGGTTATTTTGATTATATTTCTGATAGGTCTCTTAGTGGTTACCGGTGTATTCAAAATGATTTTCTGATTCATTTGCCCGGCGCATCGCCGGGCAACGTCCTCGATATCAGGCTTTCAGCGAAGCCCCTTTCGTAGCAATAACCTCTTTATACCAGTAGAAACTCTTTTTGCGGCTGCGCGCCAGCGTGCCTTTTCCGCTGTCATCCCGATCGACGTAAATAAAGCCGTAGCGCTTAGAGAGTTCAGCTTTAGACGCGCTCACCAGATCGATTGGCCCCCAACTGGTATATCCCATCACCTCAACGCCGTCGTCAATGGCCTCACGCACCTGTACCAGATGGTCGTTAAGGTAGCTGATGCGATAGTCATCCTGCACCACGCCGTCCGCATCCGGTTTATCCTTCGCCCCGAGGCCATTTTCCACGATAAACAACGGCTTCTGATAGCGATCCCAGAGCACGTTTAGCAGGGTACGCAGGCCGATGGGGTCAATCTGCCAGCCCCATTCGGAACTTGCCAGATGCGGGTTTGGCACCATGCTCAGGATGTTGCCGCGCGCCTGCTGGTTGAGAGCTTCATCCGCGGTAACGCAGCCCGTCATGTAGTAGCTGAAGGAGATAAAATCGACGGTCGATTTCAGCGCCTCGCGGTCGGCGTCCGTGACCTCAAGCTGAATACCGCTGTCGCGGAAGAAGCGCTGCATATACCCCGGGTAGGCGCCGCGGCACTGCACGTCGCCAAAGAACTGCCAGGTGCGGTTTTCCTGCAGCGTCTTCAGAACATCTTCCGGCTTGCAGGTCAGCGGATACATCAGGCCGCCCAGCAGCATGTTGCCAATTCTGGCATCAGGAACGATCTCGTGGCAGGCCTTCACCGCCAGCGCGCTGGCCACCAGCTGGTGGTGGATTGCCTGATACACTTCACCTTTGCTGCTGGTTTCCGGCAGGCCCACGCCGGTCATCGGCGCGTGGAGAGACATATTGATCTCGTTGAAGGTCAGCCAAAGCTTCACCTTCTCTTTGTAGCGCACGAACACGGTACGGGCATAGCGTTCAAAGAAGCCGATAGTCTGGCGACTGCCCCACCCGCCGTACTGCTTCACCAGCCCCCACGGCATTTCGTAATGCGACAGCGTCACCAGCGGGGTAATGTTGTGCGCAGCAAGCTCGTCAAACAGCCGGTCGTAAAACGCCAGCCCCGCCTCGTTAGGCTGCTGCTCATCGCCGTTCGGAAAAATGCGGGTCCAGGCAATGGAGACGCGCAGGCAGCTAAAGCCCATCTCAGCGAACAGTTTGATGTCTTCCGGATAGCGATGATAGAAGTCGATGGCAACATCCTTGATGCCGCTGTCACCCGCCACGCGCTCAACCACCGGGCCAAAGACACCGCGCGGCTGAACGTCTGAGGTGGACAGCCCTTTTCCCTCTTCCAGATACGCGCCCTCTACCTGATTCGCGGCAACCGCGCCGCCCCATAAAAAATCGTCCGGGAAAGTTTTCATCACGTTCTCCTGTTATTGATGGCTTACGCTGAGTAACGGCGCACCGGCACTGACGGACGTTGCCGCCACGGTCACCACGTCGCGATACTCATCGCTGTTACTGATAATAATCGGGGTCGCCAGGTCGTATCCGGCATAGATAATCGCCTGTCGGTCAAACTCCAGCAGCAGATCGCCGGGCTGCACCTTGTCACCGACCTTTACATGGGCGGTAAACGGCCTGCCGTCGAGCTTCACGGTGTCGATACCCACGTGGATCAACACTTCAATCCCGCTGTTGCTAAGCAGCCCAATTGCGTGTTTGGTCTGGAACAGCGAGGCCACCACGCCGGCAAACGGGGCAACCACTTTGTTATCGGAGGGAATAATCGCGGCACCGCTACCCAGCAGGCCGCTGGCAAAGGTGGTATCCGGCACCTGGTCGAGCGCAAGAACGGTACCGGTCATCGGTGCCAGCACATCGTTTTCGCCCGCGGTGACCACCCCTTCTGGCGCGGTGTTTCCTGGCATACCGGCGACCAGCGTCAGGCCGCAGCTCAACACCAGCGCCACCGCGGTGCCGATCACGCCTCCCCACAGCGTGGCGTTTACCCCACCAGGCGGAATCATCTGGGCGATGGTAAAGATATTGGCGAAGCCGAAGGAGTACACGTGAGTGTCGCTGAAGCCGACAATCGCCCCGCCGATAGCCCCCGCCACGCAGCCGAAAATAAACGGACGGCGCAGCGGCAGGTTTACGCCATACACTGCGGGTTCGGTGATACCGAAAATACCTGCCGTCACGGATGAACCGGCCAGCATTTTCTGACGCGCATCGCGGGTGCGCAGGAAAATACCCAGCGCCGCCCCCACCTGACCAAACACAGCGGGCAAGAGCATCGGCAGCATGGAGTCATGCCCCAGCACCGCCAGGTTGTTAATCATCAGCGGCACCAGCCCCCAGTGCAGGCCAAAAATAACGCAGACCTGCCATAGCGCGCCCATCGCTGCGCCCGCCAGCCACGGCGCCAGAACGTAAATACTCTGATAGCCGTTCGCCAGCAGCTGGCTCAGCCAGGTCGCCAGCGGCCCGATAACGAGGAAAGTCAGCGGCACGGTCACGCCCAGACAGATCAGCGGCGCGAAGAAGTTTTTCATCGAGGAAGGCAGCAGCCTGGTGCTTTGTTTTTCAAGCCAGCAGCTCACCCACGCGGCGAGAATAATCGGGATCACCGACGAGCTATAGTTGAACCAGGTGACAGGGATGCCCAAAAAGGCGTCCGACACCGCGCCCGGCTGCTGGCTGGCGTTAAACGCCGCAATCATTACCGGATGGGTGAGCGCCCCACCGATCACCATGGTAATAAACGGGTTGCCGCCGAATTTTTTCCCGGCGGTATAGCCCAGCACCATCGGGAAGAAGAAGAACAGCGCGTCGCTGGCGGCAAACCAGATTTTATACGTGCCGCTCCCGGTCGTGAGCCAGCCGCATACCACGGCCAGCGCCAGCAGCCCTTTCAGAATACCGGACGCGGCCAGAATGCCGATAAACGGGGTGAAGATCCCGGAGACGATGTCAATCAGGCGGCCCAGCAGGTTCCCCTTTTCGCCCTTCTCTTCCGCGACGGGCGCGTCGTCGGTAAGGCCTGCTTCATTGCGCACCGCCTGCCAGACGTCGTGAACGTGGTTGCCAATCACCACCTGAAACTGGCCGCCGCTTTCGACTACCATGATCACGCCCGGGTTTTTCTTGAGCCCTTCCGCATCGGCGCGTTGATTATCTTTAAGTTTGAAGCGAAGCCGGGTCGCACAGTGTACGAGACTGACGATGTTCTCTTTTCCGCCAACGTGGCCGAGAATATCCTTCGCTAAAGCCTGGTATTCCATCTCGATTTCCTTACATCCGATGCCTGCAGGCACCTGTTGACTGAGTACAAAAATAAAAAAACCCGAGAACGGCCTTCTGACGAAGGCCGCGCTCAGGTTTTGCCTGCGTAGTGCAGTAACAATCCTGTTTGAGGCTTAACGCCCCTCTTTTCTCACCCGCTCGATATGAATGGCGAGGAACATAATTTCTTCGGTCGTCAGCTCACGCTGATAGCTTTTGTTCAGGTGCTGGGCGATTTTCTCGGCGCATTTCCACGCTTTCGCGTAGTTGTCTTTTACTGCCGTATGCAGCGAGACATCGTCATCTTCCACCACGGTGCGGGTGAGCATCCGCTGGGCAAAAAACTTCAGGTGGGTGACAAAACGCTGATAGCTGAGCGACTCTTCGTCATACTCAAGCTGCGGCTGATACTTCACCAGCTGGAGGATCTCCTGCATCACCCGCGTCACGTGCATCACCTCCGGCATTTCGCTGTTCAGCTGCGCGGTGACCAGATGCAGCGCGATAAAACCGGCCTCATCCTCCTCCAGTTCGACGTTCAGGCGTCTGGCGATAATGGACCGCGCCTCCTGCCCTAACTCGAACTCCTTCGGATACAGCCGTTTAATATCCCACAGCAGCACGTTTTTGATGGCCAGCCCGTTCTTCTGCCGCTCAATAGCAAAGTAGCAGTGATCGGTGAGGGTGATATACAAGCTCTCCTGCAGCTTGCCCAGCCGCTGCGTCGCCAGCCCGATGATGCGATCGCAGGTGGTCATCACCTCCAGCGGAATTTGACTCAGCAGCTCCCCAAGCCGACGCACCAGTTCATCGCTTTGTAATGCAAACACCTTTTCAACCAACGCGGTATCCAGCGCTTCACCGACGCGCTTCTGAAAGGCCAGCCCACGGCCCATCACCACCTGTTCGCGCCCGCGCTCATCCTGAACAACCACCACGTTATTATTGAGTATCTTGGCGATTTTCATCGGAACCCCAGAAACAAAAAAACCTGACCTCCGGCAGATGCCAGAAAATCAGGTTTTGCCTGCCTAAGCAGTAACAATCCAGTTCTGGCACTCTATCAGTTTCATTCGTAGCCTCAATGCGTCACGCGTCAGAAACGTGACGCGGATCGAACTTGCTACGGTGATATCAGAAGGTCACCACCGTTTTCAGCTCGGTGACCCAGGCATCCTGGGTGCGGCTGACCCCGCCGGGATGATGCCAGTACTGAATGCCCGGCTGCAGCTCGAGCCATGACGCCGGACGAAAACGGTAGTAAAACTCGCCGTTCAGGGAATGGCCCGGCACCGGGTGATATGCCGGATTGTCATAATCGCTTACGCCGCTCAGGCTGTTCAGATAACGCTGGTTGCGGGCGTACTGGCTGCTCATATCAATCCAGGTTAAGCCAAAGCCAATCCAGTCTTCCGGACGGGCGTCAAACAGCCCGCGGTAGCGCAGCGAGGCGGCATAAACCTGATGCATGTAGTTAGTGCTCTGATCCGCAAGGCTCATGCTGAACGAGGTGCTCAACCCGCGATTTGGGTCACCCTGATGCTGCGTTAGCTGCTGGTTCAGACCGGCGTACATAAACCAGGTCCGGCTGTGGGTATCAAATCCGTTTGGATCCGTCGCGCCCGGCCCACCGGATTTGCCGCGATAGAGATCGGTTTGCGGCGCGTTGGTAAACACCACGCCCAGGTTGTACGCGCCCGGCAGACCGTTAATCAGCGGACGCGCTTCGATTTCAACCGGCAGTAGTACCCCTTTGCTGCCCTTCGTCGACCAGCTCCAGGCGTGGCTGCGACTGGCGGCCTGCGGATTCTGCTCCATCACGCCGCCTTTTAAGGTCAGCGTCGGCGTTAATTGATAGGCAAGCGTGGTGCCCCAGGTGTGCACGTTCCAGTTGTTCCAGGTCAGTGAGTTGGCGGACTTTCCACCGCACTGGGACAGCAGCTGGAAATCACAGGGGATAATTTGATCGAAGGTCTGCACCTTGTTCATCATCCCTATGCGCCAGGTCAGACGCCGGTCGTCAAAGCTGCGGGCAAACGTCAGCCAGCCCAGACGGGTAATGGATTGCCCGCCCCAGCTCTCCTGGGTCAAATCGTTAAAGTTGACGCGAGGATCCTGCACGCGTTTGGTGGTGAGATCGTCATTGTGGTTGCGGTTGACGATGTTTCCCTCGATACGCGCGTCCGGGATGCCGGTCCAGCGCTCCAGGTCCTGGTTGAAGGTCAGCGCGAACTGGTCAATATAGGCCACGTGGGAGTCGTGGTTATATCCGCCACCGCCGTTCCAGCCAATTTCATTCAGGTATCCGAGGTTATAGGTAAAACCGTTATCGTTAAGGATTTTACGTATGCCGAGCATTTCGCCCAGAACAGGCTCCGGCGGAGCTTCAAACCCTAATACCGTTCCGTTCCAGTCTTGCGCCATCGACAGCGGGGATATCGCCAATAAGGCGAACGCATAGAGTTTATTTTTATATGCCATAATAACAACCTGTGATTGAGTATTGAGTGCGTAACCGGCCGCAGGAAATTTTTCTATTTCCTGTCGATAATTCATTTTTTAAAATCAGTAAAAAGCGCTAAGCCAAATGTCTCTCCTGCGTAAACGACAGGCAAAAAAAAACCTAAGCGCTCCACAGCGAAAATGCTGTGAAACGCTTAGGTTTTGCCTGTTAACCAGTCACAATCCTGCGTTGAAAACAGTGGCACCTTAACACCGTCGCGCCACGTTGAAAACCTGAACTGTTTTCTGATTTAAAAAAGTGTGAGCAATTTAACGCTTATTATTTCGACTGAATTACCCGGGCAATATCAGCCGAAGTCTGTAATGTCCGAATCTCCTGAAATAACCCCAGCGCTTCATCGTACTCTTTGCGTAAATAACTCAGCCACTGTTTAATACGCGCGACGTGATACAAACCGGTATCGCCCTGTTTTTCCAGACGGCTGTATTTTTGCAGCAGCGTGACGACGTCTGCCCACGGCATTCGCGGCTCGTTATATTTCACCACCCGGCTGAGGTTAGGGACGTTCAGGGCGCCGCGACCGATCATTACCGCATCGCAGCCAGTGGCCTGCAGACAGGCCTGCGCGCTCTCGTAGTCCCAGATTTCGCCGTTAGCGATCACCGGAATAGAGAGGCGTTTGCGGATCTCGCCGATCGCATGCCAGTTTATGCGCTCGGCTTTGTAGCCGTCTTCTTTGGTGCGGCCATGCACCACCAGCTCGGTGGCTCCGGCCTGCTGCACCGCATCGGCGATTTCAAACTGCCGCGCGTCGCTGTCCCATCCCAGGCGCACCTTAACCGTCACCGGCAAATGCGCGGGCACTGCCTCACGCATGGCTTTCGCGCCGCGGTAAATCAGCTCAGGATCTTTCAACAAGGTCGCTCCGCCACCGCTGCCGTTAACCAGCTTCGACGGGCAGCCGCAGTTGAGATCCACACCGTAAGAGCCCAGCTCAACCGCGCGGGCGGCGTTTTCCGCCAGCCATTCGGGGTACTGGCCGAGCAGTTGAATACGCACCAGCGTGCCGGAAGATGTCCGGCTCTGGTTGTGCAGCTCGGGGCATAGACGGTAGAAGGATTTTACCGGCAACAGCATATCGACCACGCGCAGAAATTCCGTCACGCAGAGATCGTAGTCGTTCACCTCGGTCAGAAGCTCGCGCACGAGGGAGTCGAGCACGCCTTCCATTGGGGCCAGTAAAACACGCATAGCAGTACCTGTGAAAAAAGACGCGCTATAGTAGCCGCTCTCTATATCGCTGGGAAGCGCTTCTGTTCAGGGAGAAAGTCAGCCGGAGTTGCCCCGACAACGGCGCGAAACGCCGCCGCAAATGCCGCCTGCCCTGAAAACCCCAGCATCCAGGCCACCTGCTTAACCGGGTATCCGTTGGCGAGCAGGTCCAGCGAGGCACAGATCCTTGCGCGCTGTCGCCAGGCCCGGAAGCTAAAGCCGGTATCTTTGATAAACGCGCGTGAGAATGTGCGTTCAGACATAGCGGCCCGTTCCGCCAGCCTTTCCATAGAAACATCCCAGAGATTGCTGGCAATGATGTCACAGGCAACTCGATGTAAGCGCTCATCCACGGGCATCGGTAATTCGGCCGAGATTTGCTGAGCTTCACTGAGAATGTCGAGCAGCAAAACGGCCATTCTGCGCTGACTGGCTGGCCGGTATTCCGCGCTGAACAGCCCGGCAATCAGCTCTTTGAACAACGCTGTTGCCATAATGACGTGAACCTCTTCTTTCCGTTTAAAAGATCCGCATTGCGATATCAGAGCAGGGCTAAACCAGACCGCCCGGAGCTCCGTTGCGGATAACACGCTGTAGGTATGCTCCTGAAAGGGAGGGATCCACAGCGCGCGCTGCGGCGGTATGACCCAACGCTTATTGCCGGTTTCGACCAGCATCACCCCTTTGATGGCAAACAAAAGCTGTCCCTGTGAATGCTGGTGAGGCGGATCCACTTCGCCGCGCGTATAGCTAATAGCCCCTCTGGACCATCCGATGTCATCGTCATGAATTGGCGTTTTATCGATAACGGTTGGCATTTCACATTCCTCCCTTCCACTTATGATGCTGCTTGTACACGTAACCGAAGAGAGACGCAATGCACATTCAATTTATCATTCATGAACATTTCGAAGCGCCGGGCGCCTATGAAATCTGGGGGAAAAGCCGCGGCCATACTCTGAGCTACACCAGAGTTTATCAGGGCGATCCTTTACCCGAGGAGCTGGGGAGCACGGACCTGCTTATCATCATGGGAGGCCCGCAGTCCCCCGCTACCACGCCTGAGGAATGCCCCTGGTTCGATGCACAGGCTGAAAAGGCACTCATCAGCCGCGCGATAGAGGCAGGTAAAACGGTGATAGGCGTTTGTCTTGGCTCGCAGCTTATCGGCGAAGCGCTGGGGGCTGCGTTTTGTCATAGCCCGGAAAAAGAGATCGGCAAATTCCCCATCAGGCTCACCGATGCAGGCAAGGCGAACCCGCTGTTTGCGGATTTTGGCCACGAATTGAACGTCGGTCACTGGCATAACGATATGCCTGGGTTGACGCCACAGGCTAAGGTGCTCGCTTACAGCGAGGGCTGTCCCCGCCAGATCGTGCAATACAGCGAACGGGTTTACGGTTTCCAGTGCCATATGGAGCTGACGCCGGAGGTGGTAGAGTTGCTGATTGAGCATTCGCAGAGTGACCTCCGCCGCGCGGGTGAATTCCGTTTTGTCGAAACGGCGGAAAAACTCCGCTCGCATGATTATCGCGAAATGAACCAGGTGCTGTTTTCTTTTCTCGATAAACTGACCGCCTGACGCTGATGCCTTCTCTGGCGCGTTACTTCGCCAGTGCAATTCCTTTCCTCTAAACTATTGCCTGCACCAGTAAGATGATACCGGACGTTCCATTCCGGAATGTCTGGTATGCTCAAAATTCATGATGTGATCCGTGGCACATTTTTAAGTTTAATTGTATGATGAATGCGTTTCAGCAAGGACTATCACCATGAGCAAAACATTGAACATTATCTGGCAATATCTGCGCGCATTCGTCCTGATTTACGCCTGTCTGTATGCCGGGATTTTCATCGCGTCGCTGCTGCCCATCACCATTCCCGGCAGCATTATCGGCATGCTGATCCTCTTTGTTTTGCTGGCGCTGCAAATCCTGCCTGCAAAGTGGGTCAATCCCGGCTGCTTCGTCCTCATTCGCTATATGGCGCTGCTTTTCGTGCCTATCGGCGTCGGGGTCATGCAGTATTTTGATTTGCTCAAGGCCCAGTTCGGCCCGATTGTTGTCTCCTGCGCGGTGAGTACGCTGGTGGTTTTCCTGGTGGTGAGCTGGAGTTCGCATCTGGTGCATGGCGAACGTAACGTGGTCGGGGAGAAAACAAAAAAATGATGGCCAATATCTGGTGGTCGCTGCCGTTAACCCTGGCGGTGTTCTTTGCCGCGCGCAAGCTTGCCGCACGTTTTAAAATGCCGTTGCTGAACCCGCTGCTGGTGGCAATGGTGGTGATTATTCCGTTCCTGCTGCTCACCGGCATTTCTTACGAACGCTACTTTGCCGGCAGCAAAATTTTAAACGACCTGCTGCAGCCCGCCGTTGTGGCGCTCGCCTTTCCTTTATACGAGCAGCTGCACCAGATCCGCGCCCGCTGGAAATCCATCATTACCATCTGCTTTGTCGGCAGCCTGGTGGCGATGATCACCGGTACGTCGGTGGCGCTGTTGATGGGGGCCTCGCCGCAGATTGCCGCCTCTATTCTGCCTAAATCTGTGACCACGCCTATCGCGATGGCGGTTGGGGGTAGCCTCGGCGGGATCCCGGCCATTAGCGCGATGTGCGTCATTTTCGTCGGTATTCTCGGCGCGGTGTTTGGCCACAGCCTGCTGAACGGGATGCGCATTCATACTAAAGCGGCACGAGGTCTGTCGATGGGGACAGCTTCCCACGCCCTGGGCACTGCCCGCTGCGCGGAGCTGGATTATCAGGAAGGGGCGTTTAGCTCGCTGGCGCTGGTGATCTGCGGAATTATCACCTCCCTGCTGGCCCCGTTCATTTTCCCGCTGATTCTGGCGGTGATGGGCTAAAATTTGCGATGCGTCGCGCAAATTTCATTTTGCTTTCATAAGTTGCATACATAATGAGAAGTGGATCACATATAAAGCCCTGGCGGCTCCGTAAACTACCGATCCATTAACCTTTATGAGGCAAACGCCATGCACCCACGTTTTCAAGCTGCTTTCTCCCAGCTTGCAGAGAATTTGCAGTCAGCCCTGGCTCCCGTTCTGGCAGATGCACACTTCCCCGCCCTGCTGACCGCGGAGCAGGTCACGATGCTGAAACAGGCAACGGGACTGGACGAAGACGCGCTGGCTTTCGCACTGCTACCCCTGGCTGCCGCCTGCGCGCGGGCCGATCTCTCCCACTTCAACGTCGGGGCCATTGCGCGCGGGGTCAGCGGAACCTGGTACTTCGGCGGCAACATGGAGTTCCTGGGCGCGACCATGCAGCAAACGGTTCACGCCGAGCAGAGCGCCATCAGCCACGCCTGGCTGCGCGGTGAAAAAGCGCTGAGCGCCATTACCGTTAACTACACTCCGTGCGGCCACTGCCGTCAGTTTATGAACGAGCTGAACAGCGGGCTGCAGCTGCGCATCAATCTGCCGGGCCGCGCGCCGCACACGCTGGGCGATTATCTGCCTGACGCATTTGGTCCGAAAGATCTGGATATCAAAACGCTGCTGATGGACGATCAGGACCACGGTTTCGCCCTGTCCGGCGATGACCTGAGCCAGGCGGCGATTACCGCCGCCAACAAGAGCCACACGCCGTACAGCAAGTCCCCGAGCGGCGTGGCGCTGCAGTGCCGCGATGGCCGAATCTTCACCGGCAGCTATGCGGAAAACGCCGCGTTTAACCCAACCCTGCCACCGCTGCAGGGCGCGCTTAACCTGCTGAGCCTGAACGGCTATGATTATCCGGACATTCAGCGCGCCATTCTGGCTGAGATTGCCGATGCGCCACTGATCCAGTGGGATGCCACCGCCGCAACGCTCAAAGCGCTGGGCTGCACGACGATCGACCGCGTACTGCTGGCGTAATCCTTCCGGCGGGCAAAAATGCCCGCCCGTTTGCTGAAAAACCCCTCAGTTGAATCGCTGTTTCTTGCGCTAACCAGGCGGGTAAAGTAGCCTGAGTTAAATTTCATCCACGAACGAGCCATCTGCATGTTAAAGCGCGTTTTTTACAGCCTGTCTGTCCTGGTCGGCATACTGCTGTTGATCGTGCTGGGTCTCGACCGCTGGATGAGCTGGAAAACCGCCCCCTACATCTTTGATGACCTGCAGGACCTGCCCTATCGTCAGGTTGGCGTGGTGCTTGGCACCGCCAAGTATTACCGCACCGGCGTAATCAATCAGTATTACCGTTACCGCATTCAGGGCGCGCTGAACGCCTACAACAGCGGCAAGGTGAACTACCTGCTGCTGAGCGGCGATAACGCCCTGCAAAGCTACAATGAACCGGTGACGATGCGTAAGGACCTGATTGCTGCGGGCGTGGATCCGGCCGATATCGTGCTCGACTACGCCGGGTTCCGCACCCTGGACTCCATCGTGCGCACGCGCAAAGTCTTCGACACCAACGACTTCATCATCATCACCCAGCGCTTCCACTGCGAGCGCGCGCTGTTTATCGCCCTGCATATGGGCATTCAGGCGCAGTGCTACGCGGTGCCGTCGCCAAAAGATATGCTGAGCGTGCGCGTGCGCGAGTTCGGCGCCCGCTTTGGTGCCCTGGCCGATCTGTATATCTTCAAACGCGAACCGCGCTTTTTAGGCCCTCTGGTGCCGATTCCGGCGATGCACGAAGTGCCGGAAGACGCGCAGGGTTATCCGGCCGTCACGCCCGAGCAGCTGCTCGATATGCAAAAAAAAGAGAAATAACGGGACCGCCTTTATACTTTCTTTACGGCCGGCCTGACGCTTTTTATCTCCCCTTTACGTCTGCTCTTTTAAGCTGAGTTCACTGCCGCTACGGCTTCATTGAAGAATGACTATGAACTCGATAATGAATGCGTTTTTCCTCAAAAGTCTCCGCCAGTACTTTAACTTTCCCGGTTTATCACTCCCTGGCGCACTTACTTCTGGTCTCTGGCTGGATGAAAAAATAGACGCCCTGCAGCACAACGTTGCCGTGGAAGTGGCCGATTATCTGGAACGTTACCCGCAAACGAAACATGTTGACGTTTATCTGAACGATATCAACGGCACGGTGCGCGGCAAGCGCCTCTCGGTAGAGAGCATGCTGAATCTGGAAAAAGGCTGTTATTTTCCGCTTTCCGTCTACTCAATGGACCAGAAGGGAAAAATCGCCGCCCCGCTTTATGATGAACCCGACCGGCTGTGCGTCCCGGTCGCCGGCTCTTTGCGCCCCTGTCCGCAGGATCCAGAGCACACGGCGCAGATCCTGCTGACGATGAAGGACAGCGACGGTAACCCCTGCCCGCTTGAGCCGCGCGCGATACTGCAGAACGTCGTGGCCCGCTTCCACCAGCACGGCCTTTTCCCGGTCATTGCCCCGGAAATCGAGTTCTATCTGACGGGACAGGGCGAACGCGATCCGCAAAATCAGGGCTGTTTTCACATGGATACCTCGTCGGCGCATGCGGCGCTGTTTGACGAGCTGGAACAGCTGGCCCACCTGCAGCGCATCCCGCTGTCAGGGGTCGTGGCGGAAGCCGAGTCCGGACAGTACGAATTAAACCTGAAGCACAGCCATCGCGTCGTTGAGGTCTGCGATAACGTGCTGGCGCTTCGTCGCCTGACCCGTTACGTTGCTGAAAAGCACGGTCTGCAGGCCAACTTTATGGCTAAGCCTTTCAGCCAGCTTGCCGGCAGCGGTTTGCACTTCCATTTCAGCCTGAACAATCGTCACGGCGAAAACGTCTTTGCTTCCCCGGTGAACGCGCTTAACAGCATGATACGTTTGTGCGTCGCGGGCCAGCTGGCGCTGATGCCCGCCTCCGTCGCCATTCTTGCGCCAGGCGTCAACGCGTTTCGTCGCCTGCGTAAAAGCCTGACGGAACCCGTCTTTAACTCCTGGGGCTATAACACCCGCTCCGCCGCCCTGCGTATTCCCTGCTCGGATGAGAGTAACCGTCGTATCGAGTACCGGCTGGCCGGGGCCGATGCGAATCCGTATCTGGTGGCGGCCACTATCCTGACAGGCATGCTGTACGGGCTGGAACATATCGACGAGGGGGATCTCCCTGAACCGCAGCACGACCAACCGGAACTGCCGCTGTTCCAGCAGGAGGCGATTGAGGCCTTTGCCCGCTGTCAGTATCTCACCGACAGCCTGGGCGATGCCTTTTCCGAACAGTGGGTCGCCTGCAAGCTCTCTGAACTCGACTGGTTTGAGCGCATTGTGACCCGAGAGGAGTCACATCTGGCATAGGGCATAAAAAAAGCCCGCTCGATGAGCGGGCTGGATAACGCAAGGAGGAATTACTTCTTACGCGCGTACTTCAGTGAATCCAGCGCAACCGCGAAGATAATGATGGCGCCTTTGATGATGTACTGCCAGTACGGGTTCACGCCGATATAGGTCAACCCGTAGTTGATTACGGTGAAAATGATCACACCGGTCACCACGCCCAGTACTGTACCCACACCGCCGCTGAAGGAGACGCCGCCCACCACGCAGGCTGCGATCGCATCCAGCTCGTACATGAAGCCGAGGTTGTTGGTAGCAGAGCCGATACGGCCCGCTTCCAGCATCCCGCCGAAGGCGTAGAACACGCCGGACAGGGCATAGATGATGAGCAGGTTCAGGGCTACGTTAACACCGGAGACTTTCGCCGCTTCCGGGTTACCGCCGATGGCGAAGATGTTTTTGCCAAAGCGCGTTTTGTTCCACAGGATCCAGACGAAGGCCACCGCAATCAGCGCATAGAAGGTGATGTACGACAGGCGGAAGCTGCCAAGCGCAATAAACCCTTGCGTAAAGGTCGAGAAGCCGCTGTCAAAGCCCGAGATTGGCGAAGCGCCGACGAAGTCGTAGTACAGGGAGTTGATACCGTAAACGATGATCATCGTACCCAGGGTGGTGATAAACGGCGTCACGTTCAGGTAGGCGATGATAATTCCGTTGATCAGACCAATCACCGCACCGATGGCGCAGACAATCAGGATCACCACGAAAATCGGCATGGTGGCCATTTCCGGGAAGACCTTGTTAGCGTTTTCCATCGACTGCAGCAGGGTTGCCGCGATAACCGCCGCCAGACCCACCTGACGACCGGCAGAAAGGTCCGTCCCCTGGGTCACGATCAGGCCCGCCACGCCCAGCGCAATGATAATACGCACGGAGGACTGGGTCAGAATGTTACTCAGGTTCAGCAGGCTTAAGAACGTAGGGTCCTGGAAAATAATGATAGCCAGCAGTACTAAAAGAACAACGTAAATACCGCCTTCTTTCAGGTAAGTGAGAAAACTTTTTTTATTTAACGCACTCATGAGGAGCCCCTGATCTTAAAGGTGCAAAGACGCAAGACGCAAAATTTCGTTTTGCGTTGTCGTTTTGGTGTCAACAATACCGGCGACGAGACCATTGCTCATAACCAGAATACGATCCGTGATCCCTAACAATTCCGGCATTTCGGAAGAAATAATAATGATCCCTTTATTCTTTTTCGCCAGCTCGGCAATCAGCTGATAAATTTCAAACTTCGCGCCGACGTCAATACCGCGGGTAGGTTCATCCAGCATCAGAATTTCTGGCTGGGTTAATAACCAACGGCCGATAATCACTTTCTGCTGGTTACCGCCTGACAGCGAACCAATTTGGGTGCGATGGCCTGGCGTTTTCACACGCATGGAGTCAATCACCCATTGGGTATCGCTTTTCATGCGGGAGTTATCCAGCAGCCCGACTTTGTTTTTGTAATTGCGAATGTTAGAAATTAACGAGTTAAAGTTAATATCCAGATAAGCATAAATACCGGTCGAACGACGCTCTTCCGTCACCAGCGCGAAACCATTATTAATAGCTTCGTTGGCGTTGTGGTTGTTAATTTTCTTACCGTGCAGCGTAATAGTGCCTTCGGCTTTCTCACGGATACCGAACAGGGTTTCCACGATATCGGTACGTTTTGCCCCGACCAGGCCGGCAATCCCCAGGATTTCACCTTTATGCAGGTCGAAGGAGACATCGCGTATAGACGGCTGACGTAACGAGGTCAGGTTGCGCACTTCCAGAATCACTTCACCCGGCTTGTTTTCTTTGTCAGGGAAGCGCTGGTTCAGGGAACGGCCGACCATCATGGCGATGATCTTGTCCATGTCCAGCCCTTCCAGCGGCTGCGTGGCAATCCACTGACCGTCGCGCAGGATGGTGATCTCATCACACAGCTGGAAGATCTCTTCCATTTTGTGGGAGATGTACACAATGCCACAGCCGCGATCTTTTAGCTTACGAATAATGGTAAAAAGGTGGTTAACCTCTTTTTCCGTTAATGACGATGTCGGTTCGTCCATGATGACGATTTTCGCATCATAGGAGAACGCTTTGGCGATTTCGATCATCTGCATCTGGGAGACGGATAATGTTCCCACGCGGGCACGCGGATCGATATCAATATCCAGCTCGTCGAAAATTGCTTTGGTGTCGCGATACATTTTGTCCTGATCGACAAAGACACCTTTGGTTGGATAACGTCCCAACCACATGTTATCCATAACTGAACGCTGCAGCACCAGGTTTAATTCCTGGTGAACCATCGAGATACCGTTTTCCAGTGCTTCTTTCGCTGAATGGAAATCGATCTCTTTCCCCTGAAAAAGAATGCTGCCAGAATCTTTTTGATAGATCCCAAAAAGACATTTTAATAATGTTGATTTACCCGCACCGTTCTCCCCCATTAAGGCATGAATAGAGTGAGGACGAACTTTTAAATTAACATTATCGAGTGCCTTAACGCCGGGAAATGACTTGTTGATACCGCTCATTTCCAACAGGTATTCACCGGATGACTGAGTTGTTGTGCTGACCATAATTATACCTTGTTGGCCTCGCATATCGCGTTATAAAAGGGCGCAACGAATTGCGCCCAGTGGAGACAGTACCGCTAACTTATTTACCGATAAACTCAGCCAGGTTGGACTGGTCTACGCCCACGTAAGGTACGCGAACAATTTTGTTGTCAATTTTCCAGTTGGTGCCATCTGCCGCGCCTTTGCCATCGGCGAGGTTTTTCGCCAGATCGAAGGTGGCTTTCGCCTGGTTGTTGGCATCGTTCAGCACGGTACCGGCCATCGCACCGGATTTAACCAGCGCCAGCGCTTCTGGCAGTGCATCCACGCCGAATACCGGGATTGAGGATTTGTTGTGTGCTTTCAGCGCTTCTACCGCACCCATTGCCATCGCATCGTTGTTGGCGATAACGACTTCGATTTTGTTGGCATTAGGGCCGGACAGCCACGCGTCCATCTTATCTTTCGCCTGAGCGGTATCCCACATCGCGGTATCTAACGCCAGCTGCTGGGTTTTCAGGCCTTTGTCGTTCAGCTCTTTGATAACGTAGGTAGTACGCGCTTCAGCATCCGGGTGGCCTGGCTCGCCTTTCAGCAGCACGAACTGAATCTGACCGTCTTTATTCAGGTCCCAGTTCGGGTTCGCCGCCCAGTGTTTCGCGATCAAATCGCCCTGAATAATACCGGACTCTTTAGAGTCAGTACCGACGTAATACGCTTTGTCGTAGCTATCCAGCGCCTTACGGGAAGGTTCTTTGTTGAAGAAGACGATCGGCACGTTCTGACCGCGCGCTTTTTCAATGACCGTGCCTGCTGCAGCCGGGTCAACCAGGTTGATGGCCAGGGCTTTCACGCCTTTCGCCAGCAGAACGTCGATCTGGTCGTTCTGTTTGGACTGGTCATTCTGGGAGTCGTTCATCAGCAGCTGAACGTCTGGCGCTGCTTTCGCATCTTTCTCAATCGCTTTACGCACAACAGACATGAAGTTGTCGTCGTATTTATAGATGGTCACACCAATACGGGTATCCGCAGCGTGCGCTGCTGCACCAAAAAGCATGCTTGCCATTACAGCAGACAGGGTCAACACCTTCTTATTCATGGTATCTCCGGTTTTTTTATGCAGGGTAGTTCTTGTGAATAACGATCGGCGGGCAGGTGTTAATAAAACGTTACTGACAGCCGAAGTTCACTTATAAAATTTCTATCTTCCGTGTTCGGTAACGCTCCAGAAATGCGTTTTATTCGTTGTTTGCGGCACATTGGCTATAGTGAAAGTGAATAATCACTGTTACATAGCGTTTCAGCCCCTAAAACGCTGACATCATAGTCAGCGCCTTGTTAAGATACTGTGAATTTACTCACAGATTGAAAACGGTTACATCACCTGATCTAATCAGTTAGTGATCGGAACCACAATTTGCCGGGCCGCGACGGAGTGGCGACGTACTAAAGTCGGCATGAAACAGTGCGTTGCGCCCGGATCCAGCAGCCCTGCCGCTCCCTGTAACGCCAGCTCAGTCGCCAGTTTCGCCATAGAGGCAATGGGGTAGCGCACCGTTGTCAGCTGCGGGTCGGTGTAACGGGCAATCGGGATATCATCAAAACCAATGAGTGATAAATGCTGTGGCACCGCAATGCCGTTATCCTTCAGTGCCGTCAGGGCGCCAGCCGCCATGCTGTCGTTATAGGCAAACACCGCAGACAGCTGCAGATTGCGGCCCAGCAGCTCCACCATTGCCGCCTCACCGCCCTGCATGTCCGGCGTGCCGGTCCCCACCCAGCTCTCGGATGGCGTAATGCCGTGCTCTTTCAGGGCATTTTGCCACCCCTCGCGCCGCAGTTCGTCATCTTCAATCTGATGGCTTGAGGCCAGATAACCGATCCGCTGATGCCCGTTGTTGATGAGCATTTTCGTGGCCATCATGGCGCCGCTGACGTTATCCAGCCCGACGCAGCGGTGGGCATAGCCGGGGACAATGCGGTTAATCAGCACCATGCCCGGGATCTGCTCCATCAATCCGGTTAGCTCTTCATCGCTCAAGGCTTTTGAATGGACAATCAGGGCGTTACAGCGCTGACGGATCAGCACTTCAATGGCATGACGCTCTTTTTCCGCCTCATGATAGCTATTACCGATCAGGACATATTTCTGATGCTGCTGTGCCACCATGTCGACCGCTTTCACCAGCGCGCCGAAAAAGGCATCCGAGACATCCATCACCACCACGCCGATGGTGTCGCTGACCTGCGTCGCAAGCGCCTGGGCATTGGCATTTGGCCGGTACCCGAGCTGGGTCACGGCTTTCATTACGGTTTCTCGGGTTTCAGGGCTGACCAGCGCGCTATTGTTCAGCACGCGTGAGACGGTAGCCACAGAAACGCCCGCCTGACGGGCGACGTCACGAATGGTGATCATATTCACCATCCTTCAAAGAATTGCAGCAACTCACAGACACCCCCTGTGTTTAGCAAGGTGGCTATTTTGGCAGCGAGAAAAAGGGGACTACGTGAAGAAGCTCACAGTCATGAAAACGCTTACATCCGTTTTGTTAATGATTGTGATCCAGATCGTTATCTGGATGTGTTTTTCAATGATACCCCTGAAGCATATGCGGTTAACTGACGCCACACCCACTCCAGCGGCCCCTGGCGGAAAAAGCGTAGCCAGAGAACAGAAAACGCCAGGTTTACCACCCAGACCGGAATAACAAACGCCAGCAGCGTAAGGCGGTCGAATTTCATAAACAGGCCAAAGCGATAGAAAAGCGTGGTGCATATGAGCGTTTGCAGGAGGTAATTGCTCAACGCCATTCGGCCCACGCAGGCGATAGCGCTGACAATCCACAGGCGGGAAAGCGTTGGCCAGAAGCCATAGATCAGCGCCGCGTAGCCGATGGTCTGGAACGGCGCGCTCAGTTCACGCGGCACCTGGAGCAGGAACGCGCACCAGCGGTAATCCCAGTGGATATGCCACTGCGCAATCACCGCCGGGAGGTTAATCAGCACGCCGAGCAGCACCAGACCGGCGCCGGTACGACGATAGTGACGCAGGCTGAATTCTCCTTTCAGCCAGCCGGTGCGCATCAATGACGCGCCCATCAGCATCATGCCCGCCAGCTGCCAGCCGTATTGCGCGCCCAGCGCAAGGAGGTTGTCCCCCAGCATATCCGCGCGGTTGCTTATCGCTTCCGTACCGCCTTTCAGCTTCCAGAACTGTTCGTACTGCAGGTTAGCGGCATCCGGGATCCATGAACGGTTTGTCGCCTCGCCGGAGATCATCCCCAGCAATAGCAGGACGCCAAGCCCCATCACATACAGCATCACGCCGGTGTTAAACAGGCTTTTTACGCTGTGCGCATCGCGTATGAGGCGCCAGCAGATGAGCCCGACTAACCCATACGCGAGAAGAATATCGCCGTCCCAGAAGAACAGGCCGTGGATAAAGCCGAGGATAACCAGCAGCGTCAGGCGCGACTGGATCCAGCGCGTACCGCGTTTGAGGAGAAGCTGCAGGCCTGCGCCAAACAGCAGTGCAAAGAGCGTGAGGAATTTGACCTGCGCAAAGAGATCGAGGATCGCCCACGTCCAGGCATCACTGCGCGTGATGTCGCCATACCACGCAGGATTGAGATAAGCCGCCTTCGGCAAACCGAAGGCGGCGATATTAAGCAGCAGGATACCGAGAATGGCGACGCCGCGAACAAAATCGAGCGTGACGTTTCGCTCCATGGTCCCTGCCCTGTAAGACTTAATTGTGGTGACGTACGGCGCGCAGGAACTCCTGGCGGGTATTCTGGCTTGACTTAAACAGGCCGCCCAGCGAGGTGGTGGTCGTTGCACTGGTCGCATCACGCACGCCGCGCGCCTTCACGCAGTAGTGAACCGCGTCGATAGAGACGGCCACGTTATTGGTGCCCAGCAGCGTTTGCAGCGCAGTCAGGATCTGCTGCGTCAGACGCTCCTGCACCTGCGGACGCTGGGCAAAGAACTGCACGATGCGGTTGATCTTCGACAGGCCAATCACCGTATCTTTGGGGATATACGCCACGGTCGCTTTACCGTCGATGGTCACGAAATGGTGTTCGCAGGTGCTGGTCAGCGTGATATCGCGCACCGTCACCATCTCATCCACTTTCATCTTGTTTTCAATGACGGTGATTTTCGGGAAGTTGGCGTAATCCAGGCCGGAGAAAATTTCGTCGACGTACATTTTCGCGATGCGGTGCGGCGTCTCCATCAGACTGTCGTCACTCAGATCGAGATTCAGCAGCTCCATGATTTCGGTCATATGACCGGCAATCAGACGCTTGCGGGTTTCATTGTCCAAATCCTGTACGGGCGGACGCAGTGGCGTTTCAAGACCGCGCGCAACCAGGGCTTCGTGGACCAAGGCAGCTTCTTTACTGAGTGATGACATTTTGTTCTCCTGCAGGTGTGGCGTCTTTTGCCCTCGTTGTGGCAAAAGTATGCGCTCATTGTGCGTGAGGCGACGCACATAATCCAGTATTCACGACGATAATTATTGCAATTGCTGTTGCCTTTCAGCGTGACGATTCCAGACCAGGGCTCCTCCAACGAACAACGCCAAGCCCGCCAGCCCCAGCGCCGGCTCCAGCCGGTGGGTAAGCCAGGTTGATAACGCCGAGGTGACCGGCCCAATCAACTGACCAATTGCATACCCGGTGGTGAGCAGGCCTGCCATATAGCGCGTGTGGTTTGGTGCCAGCTCGCGACCATATAAAAGAGAGAGCTGCACGGCACACAAAAAGCCGCCGCCCACCAGCAGCCCCCCGTCAGCAACCCGCCAATCCCCGGCAGCCGCCAGGCCGCCAGCACGCCCGCCCCCTGTAACCACAGGACTATAGCCAGCCTGCGGTTAGCCGTTGAGGTATGGCGTAAAAGAATACTGAGCGCTATCCCCACCACGGCGGCGATACCAAAAATCGGCCAGACGAACTGCGCAAACAAGCTGCCGGGAAAACGCACCGCCGCCATTTGCGAAAGGAAGGTCGCGGGGAGGATATATCCAAAGCCAGCCAGACTGTAGCTCCAGACCAGACGTTTTAAATCCGCCGTCAGCACCAGCGGCTCTGGTGCTGTGCCCGGTCGATGGAGCTGACCGGATCGCGGCAGGTAGCGCGCCACCAGCGCAATCAGCACCAGCGCCAGCACGCCGTAGATTTGCCATGCCGCCCCGGCCGACAGGGACTTCGCCTGGATATAGACGGCGAGCAGCCCGCTCAGGGCAATGCCCGCCCCCGGTCCGGCAAATACGGCAGCGCTCAGGCCCGGTTTACCCAACTGCCCAAGCCGTTCGTTAGTCCAGGCGGCAATCAGTACCATCGACCAGCCGCTCATGCAGCCAATCACGAAGCGCAGCAGGCCGTGTACGACGGCGTTATCCGCCGCCGCGGAGAGCAGCGTCAGCGCCACCGCGCCGGTGATGCCAAGCCAGAGGCGCGTTTCCACAAAGCGGTGCGCACGCATAGCATCCCATGCGCCCACCAGATAGCCCAGATAGTTCATCGCCGCGACCAAACCCGCGCTGGTCAGCGTAAGCTGCCCGGCAGCAATCATCAGCGGCACCTGAGGCGTAAAGGCAAAGCGCCCAATTCCCATCGCCACCACCAGAACGACAAACCCACTGAGCGCAATACGCAGCGCCATGACCGCTCCAATTGTTAAAGAAAAGTAAATTTATGATGCAGCATCTGGCCGTCAGGCGAAAGTGAAAGTTGCTCACAGGTCAATGAAAAGGCTGTATTATGGTTTTTATGAATACGCATTCTCATTAAGGAGCCCTGCATGGAACTGCTCGAAGAGCACCGTTGTTTTGAAGGTCGACAGCAGCGCTGGCGGCATGACTCCACCGTCCTGAACTGTGCGATGACGTTCAGCATTTTCCTGCCGCCGACGGAAAATCCGCCGGTTCTGTTCTGGCTTTCAGGCCTCACCTGCAATGACGAAAACTTCACCACCAAAGCGGGGGCGCAGCGTATTGCTGCCGAGCTGGGTATTGCACTGGTGATGCCTGACACCAGCCCGCGCGGCGATGATGTGGCCGACGATGCGGGATACGATCTGGGCAAAGGCGCCGGGTTTTATGTCAATGCGACCGAGCAGCCCTGGGCGCGCCATTACCGCATGTATGATTACATTCGCGATGAACTTCCTGCGCTGGTGCAGTCGCAGTTTGCGGTTGGCGAGCGCTGCGCGATCAGCGGCCACTCCATGGGCGGACACGGGGCGCTCATCATGGCGCTGAAAAATCCGGGAAAATACGTCAGCGCGTCGGCATTTGCGCCAATTGTGAACCCAACGCAGGTGCCGTGGGGGCAGAAAGCCTTCACGAACTATCTGGGTGAAGATGAAGCGAAATGGCTGGAATGGGATAGCAGTGCGCTGATGCTGGCCAGCAGCTCAGCAAATGCGATCCCGATGCTTATCGATCAGGGTGATGCGGATCAGTTCCTCGCCGGTCAGCTGCAGCCTGCGGTGCTGGCAGAAGCGGCACGCCAGAAAGACTGGCCGCTGACGCTGCGCATCCAGCCGGGATACGACCACAGCTATTATTTTATCGCGTCCTTTATTGAGGATCATCTCCGCTTCCATGCGGAGCATTTATTCGGCTAAGTGCGGCCGATTGCCGGGTGGCGGCCTCGCCTTACCCGGCCTACATTCGTGGGTTTTGTAGGCCCGGCAAGCGAAGCGCCACCGGGCATCCAGGCTACATCAGAACTTATAATCCACGCCGACAAAGTAGCGACGGCCATCTTCCGTGTAGCTGTAATCGTCGCGGCTCAGATCTTTGTCCAGCAGGTTCTGCACGCCCGCACGCAGCTTCACGCTTTTCGTCGCCTGCCACGCGGCGCCGGTATTCCAGATGACATAGCCACCCGGCGTTGGAGCGCTGCTGGTTAGCGCGCGTTTCTCACCGGTGTAGTTGCCCTGAACATAGAACGACCAGTCCTGCGTCGCCTTCCAGTCAACGGTACCGTTAGCCGTGTGGAACGGCAGATCGGACAGCGGCTTGTTGCCTCCGTTGCTGATATCGCGACCGTCGTTATAGGTGTAGTTCAGCGTCAGTTTCCAGTCGTCCGCCAGCGGGAGTTTCAGCTCGGTCTCCACCCCGCGGATGCGCGCCTTGTTAACGTTGTAGTAGCGGAAAATCGGTTCACCGTCCGCATTCAGGCCAACGTAGTTAGTGTAGCCCTGGGCCTGTTTCGCATTGGCCGTACGGCTGATGCTGATACGGTCATCCACATTATTCTGGAAGGTGGTGACGCTGGCCTGCACGCCCTCTAACCAGCCCTCTTCTCCACTGTAGTACAGACCGAATTCAAAGCTCTCGCTGGTTTCCGGCTTCAGGTCCGGGTTACCAACAATCTCACAGGCACCGCGGCACGAGCCGGTAACCCAGTCTGGGCTCAGCTGCAGCAGAGACGGCGCTTTAAACGCGGTAGCCCAGCCCCCTTTCACCGTTACGGTATCGGTCGCGTTGTAGACCAGATAGGCGCGCGGGCTCCAGTGGTCGCCGTAGGTATCATGGTCGTCCATACGGATGCCGGTGGTCAGTGCCAGAGGTTCAAAGAGACGCCACTCATCTTCCAGGAACAGGGCATACTGGCTTGTCGACGTACTGCTGCTCGAACCGCCCGTCAGGTTGACCGGATCCTTCAGCTTATCGTGACGCCATTCGCCGCCGAAGGTCAGTAGCTGGTTGATTTCGCCCAGCGGCAGCACGTATTTCCCGTCCACCGCGTTGCTTTCGGACGTGATCGGATTGCTGTTGCCCGGGTTTTTGTTATCCACCTTTTCGCCGTAAACCTTCAGCTCGCTATTGCCGACGCCCCAACGGCCGTTGTGGCTAAGCGAGTAGTTCTGTCGCTCAAGGCGGTTTTTGTCGAGTGAATCCGAGTCACGATCCTGACGATCGAAACCGTAGCCCGCCGTAAAGTCATGATTTTCAGACGGCGTCCAGGCGAACTCCACATTCGCATCGCGGCTGGTAAAGCCTTCAATGCGCGGCGTTTCACCGCTCGCCGTGGTAGAGGACTTCTGTTGACCGTCTTTCTCACGCTTCGCGAGGCTACCGTAGGCTTTCAGCCCCAGCAGACCGTCCACCAGCGGACCGCTGGTATAGAACTGACCGTTATACGTGTCGCCACGGTCGCGATGTTCCTGAATTGTGGAATCGGCGCTCAGGGTGCCCGTCCATTTCTGGCCGATTTTTTTGGTGATAATGTTTACCACGCCGCCCAGCGCATCGGAGCCGTAAAGAGAAGACATCGGTCCGCGCACCACTTCAATTCGTTCGATGGCGTCAACCGGCACCCAGTTGAGGTCGAAATCATTATGGCGGAACACCGCGTTACGCGAGTTGACGCGCTTGCCGTCGATCAGGATCAGCGTGTAGCTGCTGTCCAGTCCGCGAATACTTACCCCTTTACGGTTGTCCCCTTCGCTCGTGAGCTGCACGCCTGGCACCTCCCGTAACACATCTTTCAGATTCTGAACGGGTTTGCGCTGCAAATCTTCCTGGGTAATCACGCTGATGCTTGCCGGTGCGTCTTTCAGGTTTTGCTCGGTCGCGGAGGCCGTGACAACCATTGTGTCGCCGGATTCCGCTGCGATAACAGGCAGGGCCAGGGACATTGCGGACGCACAAAGTCCTCCCCTGACGAAGGGATTCAACCTAAACATTCCATATCTCCATGAGGTAAATACAACTAAATCAAATCATCATTGCTCACAGCGTCTTCCCTGCCGCCCACATCTGCGGTGGGTCGGTGACACGCTTATTTTTGATAACGATAAAGCAAACGATAATTATTATCAATTAAATTGTTAAGAAATATATCTTTGTTTCAGGATACGGGAATAAAAAAACCCGCTCGAATGAGCGGGTTAAAAGAGAGGAAGTGCGGTTATTGTTTAAATCGTTCCGGGAATTCCATTTCACTGTAGCGAACGAATTTTGTTCCTTTCGTCAGCTTGTAGCCAAACCAGATAACGAGGAACAGCGGAATACCAATGTAGGTCGCCGTGACGGCGCCCCAGTCAATGGTGTCCGCCAGGAACGCTTCATAGTTCTGTCCCAGCGTAATGATCAGGCACAGAATGAAGGCGAAAATGGGACCCAGCGGGAAGAACCCTGAGCGATACGGCAGCTGGTTAACGTCATAACCCTGTTTGACGTAGCCACGGCGGAAACGATAGTGGCTAATGGCAATCCCCAGCCAGGCAATAAAGCCCGTCATCCCGGAGGTGTTAAGCAGCCACAGGTACACCGTCTGGTTGCCAAACATAGAGGTCAGGAAGCACAGACCGGCGATCACCGTAGTGGCGTACAGCGCGTTACGCGGTACGCCGCCACGGGACAGCTTCGCGAAAATACGCGGTGCTTTACCGTCGCATGCCAGCGTGTATAGCATACGGGTGGACGCGTACATCCCGGAGTTACCGGCTGAAAGCACAGCGGTCAGGATAACGGCGTTCATCACTGCCGCGGCTGAAAGCAGACCGGCGTGCTGGAAGACCAGCGTGAACGGACTGACGCTAATGTCTTTAACGTCATTACGCAGCAGGCTTGGATCGGTGTACGGAATGATCAGGCTGATAATCAGGATCGCGAACACATAGAACAGCAGGATACGCCAGAAGACCTGACGAACCGCGCGCGGAATATTCTTCTCCGGGTTTTCTGACTCACCGGCCGCGATGCCAATCAGCTCGGTCCCCTGGAAGGAGAAGCCGACAATCATTGCCACGCCAATCATTGCCGACAGTCCACCGGCAAACGGCGCATCGCCTATCGTCCAGTTACTCCAGCCCGCAGGTTCTGCGCCTTTGAAAATACCAACGATCATCGCCACACCGACGACGATAAAGATGATGACGGTTGCCACTTTGATCAAAGAGAACCAGTATTCCGCTTCGCCGAAACCGCGCACGGAAATGTAGTTCAGCAGGAAGATAACGGCGAGGAACAGGGCGCTCCAGATCCAGCCCGGCGTATCCGGGAACCACCAGTTCATCACCAGCTGTGCGGCAACGAGGTCAACGGCGATAGTGACCGCCCAGTTGTACCAGTAGTTCCAGCCCAGCGCGAAGCCAAAGCCTTCTTCAACGTATTTTTGACCGTAGGTCGAGAACGAACCGGATACCGGCATGTACGCGGCCAGTTCGCCAAGACTGGTCATCAGGAAGTACACCATCAGGCCAATCAGGATATAAGAGAAAAGTGCCCCACCCGGGCCTGCTGCCGAAATCGTTGCGCCAGAGGCAACGAAAAGACCTGTACCGATTGAGCCGCCAATGGCGATCATCGTCAGGTGACGCGCCTTAAGTTCACGACGTAGCGTGGGCGCTTCTGTGGTTTTAATTTCTGAAACCATATGAAAATGCTGTCCATTTAATAAATGAGGCGCGATTGTAGCAGACGATCCGCGTTCCTTCCGGCAGAAATACTCAGTTATAAGAGAGCTTCATGACTGGGCCAGGATTATAAGTAAAGCATAATTTTTCCCTCTCCTCTTTGGGGAGAGGGCCAGGTAATGGGCGATTTCACATCTCGCAATAGCGCAGAAAACGCTGCAGCGAGCTGGAAAGGTGTTTCTGACGATGATGAATGCACCACAGCGTGCGCACCAGTTTCGGGAGCGGGATGGGGATTTCAACCAGCGATCCGGTTTCCAGCTGTTCGGCAATAACGCGCCGGGAAAGACAGCTGATGCCGAGCCCGTGGCGCACCGCGTGCTTGATGGCCTCAGAGTTCCCCAGCTCCATCCCTAACTGGAAATGCGGCAAATGAGAAAGCAGCAGATAATCGACAATTTCACGCGTGCCGGAGCCCTGCTCGCGCAGGATCCACTGCGCCTGCGCCAGGCGTTCCAGCGTCACCTCGCCCTGCAATAACGACGAGGCCGGGGAGGCAAACACCACCAGCTCATCTTCCAGCCAGGGCTCGGCAATAATATCGACGTTATGGCAGGGTCCTTCGATGAGGCCGATATCCACCCGGAAGTCGATCACCGCGTTGATGACGTCCTGGCTGTTCCCCACGCTCATCTCCAGCGGCAGGGTCGGGAAATCCCGGCGGTAGCGGGCAATCACTTCCGGCAGGATGTAGTTCCCGATGGTGCTGCTGGCGTAGACGCGGATCGCGCCATTGTCTTCGCGGAACAGCTGCTCGATTTCGATAGCCTGCTCCAGCAGCGCCAGCGCGCGTGGATAAAGAAGACGACCGTGCTCGTTGACCACCAGACGCTTCCCTACCCTGTCAAAAAGCTGAACGCCCAGCTGTCCTTCAAGATCGGTTAACGCCGCGCTGACCGCAGACTGCGAGAGCGCCAGCATTTGTGACGCCTGGGTCGTCGAGCCGCTTTTCAGCACCTCGGCAAACACTTCCAGCTGACGCAGAGTAATGTGCATGGTTGCTTACCACTTATATAGATTGATTATAAGTATATAATCAATTTTATTTTTAAGCCAGAGCGCCGTAACCTTTAGCCAGACAAAGGAGAAGGTTATGTCAGAAATCACCTTACAACATCATCGTACAGTGTGGCACTTCGTGCCGGGTCTTGCGCTCAGCGCCGCAGTGACCGCCGTCGCGCTATGGGGCGGCAGCATCCCGGCCATCGCAGGCGCAGGTTTCAGCGCGCTGACGCTGGCCATTTTGCTGGGCATGGTCGTGGGTAACACCGTTTATCCACATATCTGGAAATCCTGCGACGGCGGCGTGATTTTTGCCAAACAGCACCTGCTGCGTCTTGGGATCATTCTTTACGGCTTCCGTCTCACCTTCTCGCAAATTGCGGATGTGGGCGTGAGCGGGATCGCCATAGACGTCCTGACCCTGACCAGCACCTTTTTACTGGCCTGCTTTATCGGTCAGAAAGTGTTTGGCCTGGACAGGCAAACCAGCTGGCTGATCGGTGCCGGGAGCAGTATCTGTGGGGCCGCGGCGGTGCTGGCAACGGAACCCGTCGTTAAAGCCGAAGCCAGCAAGGTGACGGTGGCGGTAGCGACGGTGGTGATCTTCGGTACGCTGGCGATTTTCCTCTACCCGGCCATGTATCCGCTGGTTGCCCACTGGTTTAGCCCGGAAACCTACGGCATCTATATCGGTTCGACCATGCACGAAGTGGCCCAGGTGGTGGCGGCAGGACATGCTATTAACCCTGAAGCCGAAAACGCAGCGGTGATTGCCAAAATGCTGCGCGTGATGATGCTGGCGCCGTTCCTGATTTTCCTTGCTGCACGGGTTAAACAGCTGGCACCGGCGGACAGTAATCAGAAAAGTAAAATCACCATTCCATGGTTTGCGATCCTGTTTATCGTGGTCGCTATCTTTAACTCCTTCCACCTGCTGCCCAAATCGGTAGTGGATATGCTGGTGACGCTGGATACCGTACTGCTGGCGATGGCCATGGCGGCCCTGGGGGTGACCACACACGTCAGCGCGCTGAAAAAAGCCGGTGCGAAACCGCTGCTGATGGCGCTGGTACTCTTCATCTGGCTGATTGTCGGCGGCGGCGCGATTAACCTCGCGGTCCATAGCCTGATGGCATAAACCACTACATCCTTCTCCTGTTAACCCGCTATCATAGGCATTTCGGGTTAACAGGAGTCCCTTTATGAAATATGTTGGAGCGCACGTCAGCGCTGCAGGTGGCCTTGCGAATGCCGCCATTCGTGCCGCCGAAATTGAGGCGACCGCTTTCGCCCTGTTCACCAAAAATCAGCGCCAGTGGCGCGCCGCCCCGCTCACCGCCGAGGTGATTGACGATTTCAAAGCTGCCTGTGAGAAGTACCACTACGGGCCAGGCCAGATCCTTCCCCACGACAGCTATCTTATTAACCTCGGGCACCCGGTTGAAGAGGCGCTGGAAAAATCCCGCGAGGCGTTTCTTGATGAAGTTCAGCGCTGTGAGCAGCTTGGGCTGACGCTGCTGAACTTCCATCCAGGCAGCCATCTGATGCAGATCGATGAAGATGCCTGCCTCGCGCGCATTGCCGAATCCATCAACATCACGCTGGACAAGACCAAAGGCGTCACCGCGGTGATTGAGAATACCGCCGGTCAGGGCAGCAACCTCGGCTTTAAGTTCGAACATCTGGCGGCGATTATCGACGGCGTGGAGGATAAATCCCGCGTCGGCGTGTGCATTGATACCTGCCACGCGTTTGCCGCCGGTTATGACCTTCGCACCACCGAGGCAACGAAAAACACGTTTGATGAGTTCGAGCGCGTAGTTGGCTTTAAGTACCTGCGCGGAATGCACTTAAACGATGCGAAAAGCGCCTTTGGCAGCCGCGTTGACCGCCACCACAGCCTGGGCGAAGGCAACATTGGCCACGATGCGTTTCGCTTTATCATGCAGGACGCCCGCTTCGACGGTATTCCGATGGTGCTTGAAACCATTAATCCGGATATCTGGGCAGAAGAGATTGCCTGGCTGAAGGCTCAGCAAACTGCTGAACAGGCGGCATAAAAAAAGCCGGGTGCGAAATGCGACCCGGCTTTTTTATTATTTATCGCTTACGCTGCTTTTGCCACAACTTCCGCTTCCGGACGTTTCAGCACCGCGTAAGAGAGACCCGCCACCAGCGTACCGGCGACGATGGCCAGCAGGTAGCCCAGTACCGGCGTGATGGCGCCAGGGATCAGCAGAACAAACAGACCGCCGTGTGGTGCCATCAGCTTCGCGCCAATCGCCATGGAGATCGCCCCGGTCACTGCCCCCCCCGCGATACAGCACGGCAGTACACGCATTGGGTCACGGGCCGCGAACGGAATCGCGCCTTCGGTGATGAAGCACAGACCCAGCACCAGCGCGGCTTTACCGCCTTCCTGCTGCGCTTTATCGAACTTACGACGGGCAATAATCGTCGCCAGGCCGAGCGCCAGAGGTGGCACCATACCTGCCGCCATGATCGCTGCCATTGGCGCGTAGGTCTGGGTACTCAGCAGGCCAACACCAAAGGCGTATGCCGCTTTGTTTACCGGACCACCCATGTCGGTACACATCATGCCGCCGAGAATTGCCCCCAGCAGAACCGCGTTCGCGGTACCCATGGTTTGCAGCCAGTGGGTCAGACCCGCCAGGATGCCTGCAACCGGCTTACCAATCAGGTAAATCATCGCCAGACCGACCACCAGGCTGGAAATCAGCGGAATGATCAGGATCGGCTTCAGCGCTTCCATACTCTGCGGCAGCTTGAGCTTCGAGCTGATGAGCTTCGCGACGTAACCGGCCAGGAAGCCCGCGATAATACCGCCGATAAAGCCGGAACCGGTGCTTACGGCCAGCATACCGCCGATAAGACCCGGCGTGAGGCCAGGACGATCGGCGATGGAGAAAGCAATAAAGCCTGCCAGGACGGGTACCATCAGTGCGAATGCGGAACCGCCACCAATCTGCATTAACGCAGCGGCCAGCGTGCCTTGCTCTTTAAACGCGGTAATACCAAATGCGAACGAGAGCGCGATACACAGACCACCCGCAACCACCATCGGCAGCATGTAAGACACGCCGGTCAGCAGGTGACGATAGGCGCCTGCGGACTCTTTCTTACCTTCCGTCGCGGTCTGGCGCGCGCCAGTTGCCTGATACGGCTTCGCTTCCACCAGCGCTTTATCAAACTCCTGCGCAGTCTTTTTCAGCGCCAGGCCGGTAGACGTGCGGTACATTGGCTTACCGGCAAATTTCGCCAGGTCCACTTCGATATCCGCCGCCACAATCACCAGATCGGCCTCAGCCACTTCTTCAGGGGTGATAGCGTTGCCGGCACCGACGGAGCCGCGCGTTTCAACTTTAACCCACCAGCCGCGTTTTTTCGCTTCGGTTTCAATGGCTTCAGCTGCCATAAAGGTGTGAGCCACGCCCGTCGGACAGGCCGTCACCGCAACAATGCGTTTCGGGCCCGTGGCCGCAGCCGGTGCCGTCGCGACGGGCGCGCTGTAAACAGACGCGTGACCTTTCGCTTCGCTCAGGAACAGTTCCGGATGAGCCACCGCGCGATTTATATCGCCCAGCCACACTTTTTTGCCGTTCAGCGCACTGTCAGCCGGGGTTTTATCGCCCAGGACAATGGCCAGTTCGGCATCGCCCGGGTTATCAGTCATCTCGAGATGTGCTTTGTTCGCCGCCGCTCCCAGCAAGGTCTTCGCCATATAGGCGCGAGCCTGTCCGAGACCGGAGTCAATGATCAGCAGCGTTTTCATTATTCCTCTCCTGCTGTTAGTTAAAAGGTTTTAAGTCAACGCGCGCCATCATCGCGGCTAACTGGGTACGATCGGTAATACCGACATTGCTCTGGCTTACGGCCAGGGCAGCAACGGCAGTGGCAAGACGTAAAGTATGTTCACTGGATTCACGCATCAGCAGGCCGTAAATCAGGCCGCCAACCATTGAATCCCCTGCGCCAACGGTACTCACAACTTCCATTGACGGCGGTTTGGCGATCCATTCGCCAGACGCGTTAACCCACAACGCGCCTTCTGCACCAAGCGAGATAACCACGTGAGCGATACCTTGCTCGCGCAGCGCATGGGCAGCGTCAATCACATCTTTTAGTTCTGGCAGCTTACGGCCCGCCCAGATTTCCAGCTCGCGGCGATTCGGCTTCACCAGCCACGGAGAGGCTTTGAGACCCGCGACCAGCGCGTCGCGGCTGCTGTCAAAAATAATGCACGGACACTGGCTGCGCAGGCGCGTCATCCAGTCGGTAAACGCTTCCGGGCTCACGCCGGACGGCAGGCTGCCGCTGACGCACACCATGTCAAACTGACCCAGCCAGGTCAGAGAATCGTTAACAAAACGCTCCCAGTCTGACGGCGTCACTTCGAAGCCAGAGAAGTTCAGATCGGTCACTTCACCGTCTTTCTCCGTCAGCTTAACGTTGATTCGGGTACGGCCCTGAACAACCTGAAAACGGTTGGCAATGCCCAGCTCGCTGAACAGCTGCTGGAAACCATCCTGGTTATCTTTCCCGAGAAATCCACCCACGGTGACATCGATACCGAGATCCTTGAGCACTTTCGCGACGTTAATCCCTTTGCCCGCAGCATGCAGGCCAGTGGTACGCACGAGGTTGACTTCGCCGCGCTCAATTTCCGGGCAAAATCCTACCAGGTCATAAGCCGGGTTCAGCGTAATAGTCGCAACACGTCTGCTCATTATGCGCCCTCCCCCAGACCCGCCGCGATGGCGTCGCCAATCGCTTTCAGCGCCTGTTCAGCATCAGCACCCTGCGCGGTGAAACGCAGACGGTGACCTTTCTTCACGCCCAGCGCGACAACTTTCATCAGACTACGGCCGTTGGCCGGTTTGCCCGTGCCGTCAAGATTCGCCACGGTGATCTCACTCTCGAATTGTTTAATGGTATTCACCAGCATGGTACCCGGACGGGCATGCAGGCCGTGTTCGTTACGCACCACGAACTCCGCAGTTTGCACGTCATCCGTCAGCACATCATCACTGGTCAGCAGTGCCAGCACGGTGGAGGCATCAGCGTTCAGCAGTTTTTCAGCTTTGTTGTTCAGCAACAGGTCGCCCAGACGCTTCAGCACGGAAACCGGCTGTTCATCAGCCATCGCTACGGTCACCAGCATGGCCGCGCGTTCGCCTTCTACGTCAAATGCATTGGCCGCGCGGCTCACGGCGATAGCGCTGCGCAGGTTGCCTTCAGCACTGTCGTTCAGCCAGATACCCTGACCCAGATTCAACGGCTTATCGTTAATCACGCGGGTCACAAAGGTGGCATCCGCCGCGCCGGCTTCTTTCAGACGACCGGCGTTCAGCGCCTGCAGCGTCACCAGATCGGAAGCAACCACGTCCAGCGTCAGCGTTTCATTATCCAGTTTCAGCGCTTCGCTCTGTTTTTCGCCCATCAGCAAGGCGCGCAGCTCTTCCGCTTTGGTGGCGGACTTAAGCTGTTCAGCCACCGCGTCATCACTCAGTACATGCGTCAGCTGACGCAGCAGACCTAAGTGTTCATCGCTGCTAGCCGCGATGCCGATAGCCACATAGGCCACCTGACCGTCGCCCCAAAGCACGCCCTGCGGGAACTGATAAACCTTAACGCCGGTTTTCAACACCTGATCGCGGGTGTCGGTTGTGCCGTGCGGAATGGCAATGCCATTGCCGAGGAAGGTTGAGGTCTGCTGCTCGCGGGCCAGCATGCCGTTGACATAGCCGTCCGCGACGTTACCCGCCTGCACAAGCGCAGCGGCAACCTGGCGAATAGCCTCTTCTTTATCCCCGGCCTGAGCGCCCGGGTGGATATCCTGAACAGATAACTGGAACATGGTTCTCCACTCCTGCTGAAATTGAATCGTTTCAGCTTTAATGAGAAAAAATGCGCTAGCCTGCTCCGTTTGTTTAAACAAGATAGCGCTGAAACGTTTCAAAAAGTCTTGCGCTTTCTGCAATGCCTTGCAAGTAAACTCGTCTTTCTGATGTCAGAATTTAGAGATACAGCACATTTCCTCTTCGTTTAGCTGAATATTGCTGAAGTTCAGCAAGTCAGTTTCAGCTAAGTTCAGCCGGGGAAGGTGTAAGTTGAAATGCCATTTTGATTTTTCGTGTCGTTATTGACCGTACCCACTGTTTATTTTTTAGCTGCAGGCGTACACTCCGCCCCTCTCTGCTACTCGCTAATTATAAAACATGCATAATACCCCTGCTGCCGTCTCGCCTAAGCCCTTTGATTTGACCTCAGCGGCGTTCCTGATTGTTGCCTTCTTCACGGGCATTGCCGGTGCGTTACAGACGCCGACATTGAGCCTATTTCTGACAAACGAGGTTCACGTCCGTCCGGCGATGGTGGGCTTCTTTTTTACCGGAAGCGCCATCATCGGCATCCTGGTCAGCCAGTTTCTGGCGGGACGCTCCGACAGAAAAGGCGATCGTAAAAGCCTGATCGTTTTCTGCTGCCTGCTGGGGGTCATGGCCTGCGTTCTGTTTGCCTGGAACCGCAACTATTTCATTCTGCTCTTCGTCGGGGTATTCCTGAGCAGCTTTGGCTCAACGGCGAACCCCCAGCTGTTCGCCCTTGCCCGCGAACACGCCGACCATACCGGACGTGAAGCGGTGATGTTCAGCTCTGTCCTGCGTGCTCAGGTGTCGCTGGCATGGGTGATTGGCCCGCCGCTGGCCTACGCGCTGGCGATGGGTTTTGGCTTTACGGTGATGTACCTGAGTGCCGCTGTCGCGTTTGTGGTATGCGGCGCGCTGGTGTGGTTCTTCCTGCCGTCCATGCGCAAAGAGCCGAAAGTGACAACGGGCGTGCTGGAAGCACCGCGCCGCAACCGCCGCGATGCCCTGCTCTTGTTTGTTGTCTGCACGCTGATGTGGGGCACCAACAGCCTGTATATCATCAATATGCCGCTGTTTATTATTGATGAACTGCACCTGTCGGAGAAGCTGGCGGGAATCATGATGGGCACCGCGGCCGGGCTTGAGATCCCGACGATGCTCATTGCGGGCTATTACGCAAAGCGCTTCGGAAAGCGTTTTTTAATGCGCATTGCCGCCATCGCCGGTCTGCTGTTCTATGTCGGCATGCTGACGGTACATACGCCGGGGCTATTGCTGGCTTTACAGCTGCTGAACGCCATCTATATTGGCATTCTCGCGGGGATAGGCATGCTCTATTTCCAGGATTTGATGCCGGGCCAGGCAGGCTCTGCCACCACCCTTTATACTAATACCACCCGCGTGGGGTGGATTATCGCGGGCTCAATGGCCGGTGTCGTGGCAGAAATCTGGAACTATCACACGGTATTCTGGATTGCGCTGGTGATGTGTACGCTGACGATTGGCTGTCTGGCGAGGATTAAAGACGTTTAAGGTGCGGTGAGCGCCTCAAGCTCAAGAAGGTACGTCATCGCCTCCTCGCGCGTGCTGCCGCACATTTCGGCCGTGGGCTGAAGCCCGGAGCAAACTTTCGGGCGCAACGGTGAGCCAAAGATCTTGCAAAGATTATTTTCAGAGAGCTGAACGCAGCGGGTATTGGCAGGCTTGCCCTCGGGCATTCCAGGAATGGGGCTTGAAATGGACGGTGCAGTACAGCACGCGCCACAATCGGGACGGCAATCCATAAATGCTCTCTTCGCTGACGATCGCCCGCGCAGTCGGGCATCGCGCGCACAGTAACACCTTTTGCGTATTGATAGCAAAAGCCACGAATTCCTCTTGCCTGAAAGGCCGCGCGCGAGTAATTTGGCGCGATATTTTTTACCTCCCGTAAACAGGATTACTGCAATGCCAAGAGCGAACGAAATTAAGAAAGGTATGGTGCTGAATTACAACGGCAAACTGCTGATTGTGAAAGATATCGACATTCAGGCACCAAGCGCCCGTGGTGCAGCAACGCTGTACAAAATGCGTTTCGCCGATGTGCGTACCGGCCTGAAGGTGGAAGAGCGCTTTAAAGGTGACGATATCGTCGATACCGTGACCCTGACCCGTCGCTATGTTGATTTCTCCTACATCGACGGCAACGAATACGTGTTCATGGACAAAGAAGATTACACCCCGTACATCTTCACCAAAGATCAGATTGAAGAAGAGCTGCTGTTCATTCCTGAAGGCGGTATGCCTGACATGCAGGTTCTGACCTGGGACGGCGTGCTGCTGGCGCTGGAACTGCCTCAGACCGTCGATCTGGAAATCGTTGAAACGGCACCCGGCATCAAAGGCGCATCCGCAAGTGCCCGTAACAAACCGGCTACCCTGACGACCGGCCTGGTTGTGCAGGTGCCGGAATACCTCTCCGCTGGCGAGAAGATCCGCATCCATATCGAAGAAAAACGCTATATGGGTCGCGCCGACTGATTGCGGCGTTTGTCGGGTGGCGGCTTCGCCTTACCCGACCAACAAAAACAAAAAAACCGGCTCTCAGGCCGGTTTTTTTGTAGGCCCGGTAAGCGTAGCGCCACCGGGCAACGGGTCTTAAAGCAATTCCGGATACTTCGTCATCTTCAGCGCCAGCTCAACGCCGCGCACTTCCGCCATCCCTTTAAGACGGCCAATCGCAGAATAGCCTGGGTTGGTTTTCTTACGCAGATCGTCCAGCATCTGATGGCCGTGGTCTGGACGGAACGGAATAGGACGCACATCGCCAATCTGCTTGCGACGCGCCTCTTCGGCCAGAATGGCGTCTACCACCGCCACCATATTCACATCGCCGCCCAGGTGAGCCGCCTCGTGGAAGGTTTTTGGGTTCTCTTCACGGCAGGTCGCGCGCAGATGCGTAAAATGAATGCGGTCGCCGAAGGTTTCAATCATCCGCACCAGATCGTTATCTGCCCGCACGCCGTAGGAGCCGGTACACATGGTGAAGCCGTTATAGATGCTGTCGACCGTCTCTTTCAGCCACTGCATATCTTCAATTGTGGAAACAATGCGCGGCAGGCCAAGAATGGGACGCGGTGGATCGTCCGGGTGCACGGCCAGGCGAACCCCGACCTCTTCCGCAACCGGCACGATAGCGCGCAGGAAATACGCCATGTTTTCACGCAGCTGGTGCTTATCAATATTGCCGTATTCCGCCAGGCGGGCGCGGAACTGATCCAGCGTATACCCCTCTTCGGCACCCGGCAGGCCCGCAATAATATTACGGGTCAGCTTTTCGATGTCCGCGTCGCTGGCTGCATTGAACCATTCGAGTGCCTGCTGCTGCTCTTCCACGGTGTAATCCGCTTCGGCGCCAGGCCGTTTCAGGATGTGCAGCTCGAACGCTGCAAAGGCAATCTGATCGAAACGCAGCGCTTTTGAACCGTCCGGCATCTGATATTCGAGGTCGGTTCGCGTCCAGTCGAGGATGGGCATAAAGTTATAGCAAACCGTATCAATACCGCAGGCCGCGAGGTTACGAATGCTCTGCTGATAGTTAGCAATCCAGGTCTGATACTCCCCGGAATGGGTTTTGATATCTTCATGAACAGGAATGCTTTCCACCACAGACCAGGTTAATCCCTTCTCCGCCAGCAGCGCCTGACGCGTCTGTATTTCCTCTACCGGCCAGACCTGACCGTTAGGAATATGATGCAGCGCCGTGACGACACCCGTTGCGCCAGCCTGACGCACATCATCAAGAGAAACCGGATCGTTCGGCCCGTACCAACGCCAGGTTTGTTCCATTGCCTCACCCTCTTAAGTTGTTATACCAATATACGTTACCGCAATGACGACTACCATACATGTTTGCCGTGAAGGGTCAATATGCCGCCACAAATTGATTGATCAAACTCACATAACGGGGATATTTACGGCTCACCAATTTTATTTGCTGTCATATAACTTTACACTGGGATTGTTAATTAATGGTTAATCAGGTGTGTATCTCATGAAGACAATTGCCTCTACCGTCCTTCCTGCCGGGGTTCAGCAACCTCGCTACGATCGCCAGTCATTACGCTCCCGCATCGTTCACTTTGGCTTTGGCGCGTTTCACCGTGCGCACCAGGCTTTGTTAACAAATAGGGTGCTGAATGAAAAAGGCGGCGACTGGGGGATTTGTGAGATTAGCCTGTTCAGCGGCGACGTGCTGATGAGCCAGCTGCGCGCGCAGGAGCATCTGTTCACCGTGCTGGAGAAAGGGGCTGAAGGAAATGAGGCGATTATCGTCGGCGCCGTCCATGAGTGCCTGAACGCAAAGCTGGACTCCCTGCCCGCCATTATTGAGAAATTTTGCGAGCCTCAGGTCGCGATTGTATCGCTCACCATCACGGAAAAAGGCTATTGCATCGATCCCGCGACCGGAAAACTCGATCTGAATAACCCCCGGATCGTCCACGACCTTGAAAACCCCTCAGAGCCACATTCTGCCCCAGGGATCCTGGTCGAAGCACTCCACCGCCGCCGCGAGCGCGGTTTGCCTGCGTTTACCGTGCTCTCCTGCGACAACATCCCGGATAACGGGCACGTGGTCAAAAACGCGGTGCTGGGCATGGCGCAAAAGCGTTCCGCGGCGCTGTCTGAATGGATTGATAGCCACGTGAGCTTCCCGGGAACGATGGTTGACAGAATTGTTCCCGCCGCGACGGAAGCATCGCTTGCGGAAATCACCGACGCGCTCGGCGTTGAAGATCCGTGCGCCATCAGCTGCGAACCGTTTATTCAGTGGGTGGTGGAAGATAATTTTGTCGCAGGCCGTCCCGAGTGGGAAGTGGCGGGTGTCCAGATGGTGCAGGATGTTCTGCCGTGGGAGCAGATGAAATTACGCATGCTCAACGGCAGCCACTCTTTCCTGGCGTATCTCGGGTATCTTGCCGGCTACGCGCATATTAATGAATGCATGGAGGACGCGGCGTTCCGTGAAGCCGCCCGTCGGCTGATGCTGAACGAGCAGGCCCCCACGTTACAGATTAAGGATGTCGATCTCACCGCCTACGCCGATAGCCTAATTGAACGCTTTGCCAACCCGGCCCTCCAGCATCGGACCTGGCAAATCGCGATGGACGGTAGCCAGAAGCTGCCCCAGAGAATGCTTGACGGGATCCGCGTTCATCTTGAGCGAAATACGCCGTGGCCGCTGCTGGCTCTGGGCGTGGCCGGCTGGATACGCTACGTCAGCGGTATCGACGACCGTGGCAATGCGATTGACGTTCGCGATCCCCTCAGCGATAAAATCCGCGCCATCGTCAACGCCAGCAGCGACGCCGACCGCGTTAACGCGCTGCTGGGGCTGAGTGAGGTCTTTGGTCACGATCTCGCACAAAACAGCGTCTTTGTGGAGACTGTCCGCCAGGCATACCAGCGCATTATCCGCAACGGCGCACGTCAGGCTGTTATCGAAACGTTAAATATTTAACGATTATTGCTCTTAACGCGAACGGATGAGGCCTCCGTTTGCCCTTCCCCTTCTCACAGGTCACGTTTTTCGCCAGGATAGAGAGAATAGTGTTATAGCATCACAATTCTGATCTGGAGCGCACGTGACCAAAACCAACCTCATCACCGGTTTTCTCGGCAGCGGTAAAACCACCTCAATTCTCCACCTGCTGGCGAATAAAGATCCGGCCGAGAAGTGGGCCGTGCTGGTCAATGAATTTGGCGAGGTGGGCATTGACGGCGCGTTGCTGTCATCCAGCGGCGCGATGATTAAAGAGATCCCCGGCGGATGCATGTGCTGCGTCAATGGCCTGCCTATGCAGGTCGGCCTCAATACCCTGCTGCGTCAGGGCAAACCTGACCGCCTGCTGATTGAACCTACCGGGCTGGGTCACCCTAAGCAAATCCTCGATTTACTGACCGCCCCGGTTTACGAGCCGTGGATCGATTTGCGCGCCACCCTGTGCCTGCTCGATCCGCGTCAGCTTCTGGATGACAAGGCGGTGGCAAATGAGAACTTCCGCGATCAGCTCGCCTCCGCTGACGTTATTGTTGCGAATAAAGCAGATCGCGCCACGGCTGAAAGCCAGGCCGCGCTGGATGCGTGGTGGCAACATTTTGGCGGCAATCGCACACGGGTGGAAACTACCCAAGGGAATATTGATAGCACCCTGCTTGACCTTCCACGTCTGAACCTCACCGCCTTGCCTGCCAGTGCTGAGCATTCGCACACTCATCCGGTTAAGCAGGGTCTGGCAGCCCTGAATCTGCCGGAACACCAGCCCTGGCGTCGTAATCTGAATAGCGGCCAGGGATATCAGGCCTGCGGATGGATTTTTGATGCTGAAACCGTTTTTGACACCATCGGGATCCTGGAGTGGGCCCGCCTTGCGCCCGTCGATCGCGTGAAAGGGATCATGCGCACCCCGGACGGACTGGTGCGGATCAACCGCCAGGGCGACGATTTCTTTATTGAAACGCAAAACGTGGCACCGCCTGACAGCCGTATAGAGTTAATTAGTGCGGTTAACGCCGACTGGAATGCCCTCCAGTCCAGTCTGTTGAGGATTCGTTTAAGTTCGGGCGGCTAACGTTGCCCCAGTTTTCACTCTATGCAGAACGTTATGACAACTCGATTTCCCCTGATATTACTGCTTAATGTCGCCGGTCTGGCGCTTTTCTTCTCCTGGTATATCCCGGCAGATCATGGTTTCTGGTTCCCGCTGGATTCTGCCATTTTTCACTTCTTCAATCAGGAGCTGGTGAAGAGCAACGCGTTCCTGTGGCTGGTGGCAATTACCAACAACCGCGCCTTTGACGGCTTCTCGCTGCTGGCGATGGGCTGCCTGATGCTCTCTTTCTGGCTGAAAGAGGACAAAGCCGGGCGTCGGCGTATTCTGATTATCGGTCTGGTGATGCTGCTGTTTGCTGTCGTCATTAACCAGCTGGCCACCGCGATTATTCCGGTTAAGCGTTCCAGCCCAACGCTCTTTTTCACCGATATTTATCGCGTCAGTGAGCTGCTGCATATTCCAACAAAAGACGCGTCGAAGGACAGTTTCCCTGGCGATCACGGCATGATGCTGCTTATTTTTTCCGCAATTATGCTTCGCTATTTCGGCAGAAAAGCGTTTGCCATAGCCCTGATTATTTTTGTGGTTTTTGCCTTCCCGCGCGTAATGATTGGCGCTCACTGGTTCACCGATATTGCCGTCGGTTCGCTCTCCGTTGCGCTGATTGCGCTGCCGTGGTGTTTGATGACCCCGCTGAGCGACAGGATAATAGCGCTGTTCGATCGCTATCTTCCCGGCAGAGCGCAACAACAATTAAACAAATAACTAACCTAAATTAACGTGAGCTATCAGGGATCGACATGATCCCCGATAGCCTTTCCGCCACGATCTTTTCCCAGCGTCATATTCTTGTCATCACATTCATGATAAAAATGAAGCAATTGCGCGATAAAGCCTCGGATCTGTCCGCATTTTAAGCAATTACGGATTTTTACTTTCTGTATCACATTTTCTTATAAAAAAAAGGCTTTTTTTACTCGCAATACCCCAGGCAATCGGTTAATCTCGAACTCGTTTTGCCCCATAGAGATAATTATTTCGCTGGCGAATAATTTTGTGCGCTGTACCACAAATGTGACCAGAAAGAATTGTCTCAATGTGAACAGATAATTAGTCTCGTCACGTTTGGCATTTTTATAACGATATTTGTCGTTAAGGACTTCAAGGGAAAATAAACAAAATGGTCAAATCTCAACCGTTTCTGAGATATATCTTACGGGGGATCCCGGCGATAGCAGTCGCGGTACTGTTGTCTGCATGTAGTACATCGAACACCGCAAAGAATATGCATCCTGAGACGCGTGTTGTGGGAATGGAAGATTCCTCGTCACTGCAAGCCTCTCAGGATGAATTTGAAAATATGGTACGTAATCTGGACGTGAAGTCCCGCATTATGGACCAGTATGCTGACTGGAAAGGCGTGCGCTATCGTCTTGGCGGCAGCACAAAAACAGGTATTGATTGTTCCGGTTTTGTACAGCGTACATTCCGCGAGCAATTTGGGTTAGATCTTCCGCGTTCAACCTATGAACAGCAGGAGATGGGCAAGTCGATTTCACGTACCAAACTGCGCACCGGTGATCTAGTCCTGTTCCGTGCCGGTTCTACAGGTCGACATGTTGGCATCTACATTGGTAATGACCAGTTCGTACATGCCTCCACCAGCAGCGGTGTCACCATTTCCAGCATGAATGAACCGTACTGGAAGAAGCGCTACAACGAAGCACGCCGCGTACTGACCCGCAGTTAATATGACTATCGTATCGTTGGTTATCCCTTGGCTGGCGATATGATGAAAAAAAGCACTGCTTCGGCAGTGTTTTTTTTTGCCCGTTACACTGAATACATCCAGCGGCATTTCAGGAATTACGACGTCTATGTTCACCCGCTATTTCTCCAGCAATCGCAAGATACTGATCCTCAGCATCATCACAGGCCTGATCGCCGCCCTGCTCCTGGGTTCGTTGCAATTTTTCTGGAGCTACCACAAGCGGGAAGTCAAATTCGACACCCTGGTGAATGATGTGAGCGCCTACATGGGGAGCTATTTCGAAGACCTAAAAAAAGCGGTCAATGTCCTCCAGCCTCTCACGCTGAACACGTGCCAGGACGTCAACCAGGAACTCACCTCACGCGCGGCCTTCAGCATTAACGTTCGCGCCTTCCTGCTGGTCCGGGACAAGATGGCATTCTGCTCCTCGGCAACAGGCCCGATGAATGCCCCGATGGAGACGCTCATACCTGAGCTGAACATCAATAAACAGATCGATATGGCGTTGCTTCCGGGTACCCCCATGCTGCCTGATGAACCTGCGATTGCGATCTGGTACCGCAACCCATTAGTGAAGGACGGCGGGGTGTTCACTTCTGTGAATATTAATCTGACGCCTTACCTGCTTTATACTGAGCGCCAGGACGAGTTCGCGGGTATCGCTATCATTATCGGCGATAACGCCTTGTCGACGCGGTCCAGCACGCTGGTTCATACCCGCGACTTGCATGACATCCCGGTCCGCACGGCGACGCTGAAAGACCTCCCCCTGACCATCAACCTGTATGCGGACGCATGGACCAGCGATGAAATTCTCTACGCGCTGTTCTTCGGGCTGGTGTGCGGGATTTGTGCCGGATCGCTTAACTACTACATCCTCAGCATTCGGCTCAACCCGGGTAAAGAAATTTTAAGCGCTATAAAGCGCGGTCAGTTTTATGTGGTTTATCAGCCCGTCGTCGATGCCAAATCGCTCAGGATGACCGGGCTTGAAGTCCTGATGCGCTGGAAACACCCGACAATGGGGGAAATTCCGCCGGACGCGTTTATCAATTTTGCCGAAGCACAGAAGCTGATTGTCCCGCTGACGCTGCATCTCTTTGACCTTATCATTCACGATGCGCCCGTGTTACAAACGCTGTTACCTCCGGGCGCAAAGGTGGGTATTAACATTGCACCGGGGCATCTGCATGCGGAAAGCTTCAAGGACGATATGCGCACCTTCAAAGCCCTGCTGCCGCCGGATTACTTCCAGATCGTGCTGGAAATTACCGAGCGCGATATGCTCAACCATCGGGAAGCCAACACCCTTTTCGAATGGCTGCATAACGAAGGGTTTGAAATCGCCATTGATGATTTTGGTACCGGCCACAGCGCGCTGATTTACCTTGAGCATTTCACCATGGACTACCTCAAAATCGACCGTGGTTTTGTTAATGCGATCGGTACCGAGACCGTGACGTCGCCGGTGCTGGATGCCGTTCTGACGCTGGCAAGACGACTGAATATGTCGACCGTCGCCGAAGGGGTAGAGACGCCGGAACAGGCGGCCTGGCTGCGCGAACACGGCGTTAACTTCCTGCAGGGATACTGGATTAGCCGCCCGATGCCGCTGGCGCAGTTCCGCGAATGGCGGCCTGATATTTCGCCCGAAGGCGATTAATTTCACATTGCCCGTGACGTCACTTATTATTCAGCTTAACCGAGCCGGTCTGTAGAGAGGGAGCTGCCGCGAGATGCTTATGCGCTTTATGTTGCTGATGTTGGCATTCACGAGCCTGTCCAGCCAGGCGCAAACCATCAAAGAGAATATCGCCTTCGCGGTGATTGGCGAGCCGAAATACGCGGTCAATTTTACGCACTTCGATTACGTCAACCCAGCCGCGCCGAAGGGCGGAAAGGTCACGCTTTCCGCCACGGGAACCTTCGACAACTTCAACCGCTTCGCCCTGCGCGGCGTGGCGGCCGCGCGGACGGAATCGCTTTACGATACGCTCTTTGTCACCTCTGATGACGAGCCCGGCAGCTACTATCCGCTTATTGCCGAGAACGTGCGTTACGCCGATAACTTCGCCTGGGCGGAGATCTCCCTTAACCCTCGAGCTCGTTTTCATGACGGTACGCCGGTTAAGGCCAGCGACGTTGCGTTCACCTTTCATAAATTTATGACCCAAGGCGTTCCCCAGTTCCGCATCGTGTATAAAGGCGCGTCGGTCAGAGCCATTGCGCCGCTTACCGTGCGCATCGAGCTGAGCGAACCAAATAAAGAGAACATGCTCAGCCTGTTCTCGCTGCCGGTGATGCCGGAATCGTTCTGGAAAAGCCACAAGCTGAGCGACCCGCTTTCCACGCCTCCTCTGGCTGGCGGTCCCTACCGCATCACCGACTGGCGCATGGGGCAATATGTCGTCTATTCCCGCGTCAAAGACTACTGGGCAGCCAATCTGCCGGTAAACCGCGGACGCTGGAACTTCGACACCCTTCGCTATGATTACTACCTTGACGATAACGTGGCGTTTGAAGCGTTCAAAGCGGGGGCCTTCGATTTGCGGGTCGAGAGCAGCGCCAAAAACTGGGCGACCCGCTATATCGGCAAAAATTTCGCCAAAGGCTATATCGTCAAAGACGAGCATAAAAATGAGTCTGCGCAAGACACGCGATGGCTGGCGTTTAATATTCAGCGTCCGGTATTTAATGACCGCCGGGTGCGGGAAGCCATCTCCCTGGCTTTCGATTTTGAGTGGATGAACAAAGCACTGTTTTACGGGGCTTACAGCCGCGCAAACAGCTATTTCCAGAACACGGAATATGCCGCGCGCGATTACCCGAAAGCCGACGAGCTGATTCTGCTGGCACCCCTTAAAGCAGAGGTACCGCCCGAGGTGTTTACAACAGTGTTTCAGCCGCCTGCTTCAAACGGTGACGGCTACGACCGTGACAACCTGCTGAAGGCCAGCAAGCTGCTGGATGAGGCGGGCTGGCACCTGAAGAATCAAAAACGTGTGGATGCCAATACGGGCAAGCCGCTCAGCTTTGAGCTGCTGCTCTCGTCCGGGGGCAACGACCAGTGGGTACTGCCGTTTAAGCACAATCTTGAGCGGCTGGGCGTGACCATGAACATTCGCCAGGTTGATAACGCGCAGATCACCAGCCGCATGCGCAGCCGCGATTACGACATGATGCAGCGCCTGTGGCCCGCCCAACCGTGGCCCAGCACGGACCTGCAAATCTCCTGGGCCTCCAGCTACATCGACTCCTCGTACAATGCGCCGGGGGTAAAAAGCCCGGCGATTGACGCGCTGATTGCTAAAATCGTGGCGGCACAGGGGGATAAAGAAAAGCTCCTGCCGCTCGGGCGCGCCCTCGACAGGGTCTTAACCTGGAACTACTACATGCTGCCGATGTGGTATATGGGCGAAGATCGCCTTGCGCGCTGGGATAAGTTCTCCGTGCCTGCCGTGCGCCCTGTCTATTCCCTGGGCTTTGATACCTGGTGGTATGACGTTAACAAAGCCGCCAGACTTCCCGCTGAGCGGCGATAAGGAATCATCATGGGTGCCTATCTTATCCGTCGTCTCCTGCTGGTCATCCCCACCCTGTGGGCCATCATCACGATTAACTTTTTTATCGTGCAAATTGCTCCCGGCGGCCCGGTCGATCAGGCAATTGCCGCCATTGAATTTGGCAACAGCGGCGGCATGCCCGGCGGCGGCGGTGAAGGCATGGGCGCAAGCCATGCGCGAACCGGCGTAGGGAATATCAGTGAAAGCCATTATCGCGGCGGACGCGGGCTGGATCCGGAAGTGATCGCCGAGATCACCCACCGCTACGGCTTTGACAAACCGATTCACGAGCGCTATTTCAAAATGCTCTGGGATTACATCCGCTTTGATTTTGGCGATAGCCTGTTTCGCAGTGCGTCAGTGTTAACGCTGATCAAGCAAAGCCTGCCGGTTTCGATCACGCTGGGGCTGTGGGGAACGCTGATTATCTATCTGGTCTCTATACCGCTTGGGATCCGCAAAGCGGTGTATAACGGTAGCCGCTTCGATATCTGGAGCAGCACTTTCATTATCATCGGCTATGCCATCCCGGCGTTTCTGTTTGCCGTCCTGCTGATCGTCTTTTTTGCCGGGGGAAGTTATTTTGACCTCTTCCCGCTGCGGGGGCTGGTCTCCGCCGATTTCAGTTCCCTGCCGTGGTATCAGAAAATCACCGACTACCTCTGGCATATCACACTGCCGGTTCTGGCCACGGTCATTGGCGGGTTTGCGGCCCTGACCATGTTGACCAAAAACGCCTTTCTCGATGAAATTCGTAAGCAGTACGTTGTTACTGCCCGCGCCAAGGGCGTGAGCGAGAAGCAGATCATGTGGAAACACGTGTTCCGCAATGCCATGCTGCTGGTAATCGCCGGGTTTCCGGCCACGTTCATCGGCATGTTTTTTACCGGCTCGCTGCTGATAGAGGTCATGTTCTCGCTCAACGGTCTGGGGCTGCTGGGCTATGAGGCTACCGTATCGCGCGATTATCCGGTGATGTTTGGCACACTCTATATTTTCACCCTGATTGGCCTGCTGCTGAATATCATCAGTGATATCAGCTATACGCTGGTCGATCCCCGAATCGATTTTGAGGGCCGCTGATGCCGCGTTTAAGCCCCGTCAATCAGGCCCGCTGGGCCCGTTTTCGCCACAACCGCCGCGGCTACTGGTCGCTGTGGATTTTTGCCGTGCTGTTTGCCTTGAGCATGTGTTCGGAGCTGATCGCCAACGACAAGCCGCTGCTGGTGCATTTTAACGATCGCTGGTACGTGCCGGTCATCGCCAGCTACAGCGAAAGCGACTTTGGCGGCCCGTTTGCGACACGGGCGGAATATCAGGATCCGTGGCTTCGCCAGCAGATTGAGCAGCACGGCTGGGCGCTCTGGGCGCCGGTGCGCTTTGGCGCAAACAGTATAAACTTCGCTACCACGGCCCCCTTCCCTTCCCCGCCCTCCGCGCAAAACTGGCTGGGAACGGATGCTAGCGGCGGCGACGTGCTGGCACGCATCCTGTACGGCACGCGAATATCGCTTCTCTTTGGGCTGATGCTGACGCTCTTCTCCAGCGTGATGGGCGTTGTGGCGGGCGCCGTTCAGGGTTACTACGGCGGGAAAATTGACCTGTGGGGCCAGCGTATCATCGAAGTCTGGTCTGGTATGCCAACGCTGTTTCTGATAATCCTGCTTTCCAGCGTCGTACAGCCCAACTTCTGGTGGCTATTAGGCATCACCGTCCTGTTCGGCTGGATGGCGCTGGTCGGCGTGGTGCGGGCGGAGTTTCTGCGCACCCGCAATTTCGACTATATCCGCGCGGCGCAGGCGCTTGGCGTTAGCGACCGGAGTATCATCTTCCGCCATATGCTGCCCAACGCCGTGGTGGCAACGCTCACCTTCCTGCCGTTTATTCTGTGCAGCTCCATCACCACCCTCACCTCGCTGGATTTTCTCGGTTTCGGGCTACCGCTGGGTTCCCCGTCGCTAGGCGAACTGCTGCTGCAGGGTAAGAACAACCTCCAGGCGCCGTGGTTAGGCATCGCCGCCTTTCTTTCCGTGGCCGTGCTGCTGTCGCTGCTGATTTTTATTGGCGAAGCCGTGCGGGATGCCTTTGATCCGAACAAGGCGGTATAAGATGACCCAACCTCTTCTGAGTATTGATAACCTGTCGATTGCTTTTTCAAAGCAGGGTGAGACGCGCACCGTGGTCAACGATTTATCGCTGCAGATCCAGCCCGGGGAAACGCTGGCTCTGGTCGGCGAATCGGGTTCAGGCAAAAGCGTTTCGGCGCTCTCCATCCTGCGGCTGCTGCCTTCTCCGCCGGTGAGCTATCCGCAAGGGGACATTCTTTTTCACGGCCGTTCGCTGCTGCATGCAGACGAACATACCCTGCGCCGCATTCGCGGCAACAAAATCGCGATGATCTTCCAGGAGCCGATGGTTTCACTTAACCCTCTGCACAGCCTCGAAAAACAGCTTTATGAAGTGCTCTCCCTGCACCGAGGGATGCGCAAAGAGGCCGCGCGGGGAGAAATTCTGGATTGTCTTGAACGAACGGGCATACGCAATGCGACCAAACGGCTGAATGATTTTCCGCATCAGCTCTCCGGCGGCGAACGCCAGCGCGTGATGATCGCCATGGCCCTGCTGACGCGCCCCGAACTGCTGATTGCCGACGAGCCCACAACGGCGCTGGACGTGACGGTACAGGCGCAAATACTGACGCTGCTGCGGGAACTGCGTGACGAGCTGAACATGAGCCTGCTGTTTATCACGCACAACCTGAGCATTGTGAGAAAGCTGGCCGACAGCGTCGCGGTGATGCAAAACGGACGCTGTGTTGAACAGAATACGGCGTCCGCGCTGCTGAGTGCCCCACAGCACCCCTATACGCAGCACCTGCTCGACAGCGAACCCTCCGGCGACCCGGTTCCTCTCGATGCGGACAGCACGCCGCTGCTGCGCGTTGAGGATCTGTCCGTCTCGTTCCCGATCCGCAAAGGTATTCTGCGACGCATTGTCGATCGCAACCCGGTGCTGAAAAACCTCCGCTTCTCGCTGCGCCCGGGTGAATCCCTGGGGCTGGTAGGCGAATCCGGCTCGGGCAAAAGCACCACCGGTCTGGCGCTGCTGCGCTTAATCGCCTCGCAGGGGGAAATCCTGTTTGACGATATGCCGCTGCACCGCTGGAACCGCCGCCAGATGCTGCCCGTGCGTCCCCGCATGCAGGTGGTTTTTCAGGATCCCAACTCCTCGCTTAACCCGCGGCTCAGCGTGTTACAGATTATCGAAGAGGGTTTGCGCGTCCATCAGCCCGGCCTGAGCGCGCAGCAACGCGAGCAGGAGGTCATTCGGGTAATGATTGAAGTGGGTTTAGATCCCGAGACGCGCCACCGCTACCCTGCGGAATTTTCCGGTGGGCAGCGCCAGCGTATCGCCATTGCCCGCGCGCTGATCCTCAAACCGGAGCTGATTATTCTGGATGAACCGACGTCATCGCTGGACAGGACCGTACAGGCGCAGATCCTGGCGCTGCTGAAAGGGTTACAGGAAAAGCACCGGCTGGCCTATATCTTTATCAGCCATGATTTGCAGGTGGTGCGGGCGTTATGCCATCAGGTGATTGTGTTGCGTCAGGGAGAGGTGGTCGAGCAGGGTGATTGCCAGCGCGTATTTAGCGCGCCAACGCAGCGCTACACGCGCCAGCTGTTGTCGTCAGACTAGCGCTCAGAATGGATACTGGCCGGAGAAAGGCTCTGCAATAGCAACGCCAAAATTTTTCAGACGGCAGGTGGCAGCAAACTCGTCCTGGCTTTTCACAAACAGGCACGGCTCACCTTCGCACTCCAGTACGGAGCTGTCCACTTCGATATCCGTCAGGGCCTGACTGAGACGCTCCATCACCCGCCAGGCATTTTCGTCGCTCGGGCTCAGCAGCTTGAGCGCCACCAGGCAGTTTTCACAGCCCGCGACGTTTTGCGGAATCGGTTCAACTTTCGAACCAGCAAAACCCGCCGACCAGCGATAGCTCTGGGGCAAGCGATGGACAATAGAAAGTTGTAATGTATTCACGTTCGTTCCCCGGAAGCAAAATTTACTTCACAATTTATTTACATTTATAGTAACACATCATCGTCAGCCTGCACTATTCAGCACTTTTTTATCGGTATTCAGGCTCGCGTCGGCGCTATATGTACCCGTTTCTGCGATCTAACTCAACCTTTTTGAATACAATGATGTGACTTTTTACACAAATAGATTTTACATAAAATAAACAAACACGGAATAAACGAACGGGGGTTTGGTTGATATGCATCAACAAAAAAGGCCCTTCCGGGCCTTCTCTGCGTTTTAGTGGGCCGCTTTTCGCGGTCGACTGGCGTAAAGATAGAAGAGTATCGAGCTGGTTGCGCAAAAAGCCATCGCCCACAGCATGGGCCATGCCGTCGTAAAGGTGGCCATCGAAAGCAACGCCCCGACGATAGCGCCGATGCCGAAGCGGAACGTCCCTGCCAGAGATGATGCGGTTCCTGCCATGTGCGGAAACTCATCCAGGATCACCGCCATCGCATTGGACGACACCATCGACACGCAGCCAACAAAGGCCGCCACGCCGACCACCAGCGCCCAGAAGCCCACGCCCAGAAACGCGCTCACCACCAGCCAGATCGCCATCACAAACTGGATCCACAGCCCGGCGCGGAACATGTTCAGCGCCCCCACCCGCCGGACAAAGCGGCTGTTGATGATGGTCATGATGAACAGGAAGACGATGTTAAGCGCAAAGTAATAGCCGAAGTGCTGCGGCGAAACGTGGTTCAGCTCGATATAGACAAACGGCCCGGCGCTCAGGAAGGAGAACATTCCGGCGAAGCTGAACCCGCTTGCCAGCATATAGCTGAGCACGCGCTTGTGGCGAAACAGCGAGGCAAAGTTGCCGATGGTGGTACGGATGTGAAACTTCTGGCGGCGCTCGACGGGAAGCGTTTCATCAATAAAGAAGAAGATCATCGCGGAGGCCAGCAGCGCGGCCAGGGCCAGGATCCAGAAAATCACATGCCAGCTGAACCACACCAGCACCGCACCACCGGCCATTGGCGCCACCAGCGGCGCAATCGTCGTCACCAGCATGACAAACGACATCATGCGGGAGAACTCTTCTTTGGGGTAGATATCGCGCATCAGGGCGTTAATCACCACGCTTGCCGCTGCCGCCGCCAGACCGTGGAAGAAACGCATGATAATCAGATGATCGATAGTCTGCGCCAGCGCGCAGGCAACCGCTGCGGCCGCAAACACCAGCGTCCCGCCCAGAATGACCGGCTTGCGTCCAAGGCTGTCGGCCATCGGGCCATAAAACAGCTGGCCGAGGGCAAAGCCGAGAATATAGGTGCTGAGCGTCATCTGCGCGCTGCCCGCCGGGACGCCAAACTGCGCGGAAATGACCGGCAGCGCGGGCAGATACATATCAATTGACAGCGGCATCAGCATGGCCAGCAGGCCAAGAATGAAGACGATTTTGAACGACGAGTGTGGCCTGGTGGTCACAGAGTTCTCCTGAAATTAGTGCGAAGGCAGACCGACGCTGGCGATCTCTTCTTCCGTTAACGGGCGATATTCGCCAGGCGCCAGGTCGGGATCGAGTTCAATCGCACCAATCCGTTCGCGATGCAGGCCAACAACGTGGTTCCCCACCGCGGCAAACATACGTTTCACCTGATGGTAGCGCCCTTCGCTGATGGTCAGGCGGACCTCCGTCGGAGTGATGACTTCGAGCACCGCCGGTTTGGTCAGATCTTTTTCATTATGCAGCTGAACGCCTTTCGCGAAGTGCTCTGCCGTGTCATCCGACACCGGTGACTCCAGCGTCACGAGATAGGTTTTCTCGCAGTGGTGGCGTGGAGAGGTGATGCGATGCGACCACTGACCGTCGTCGGTCATCAGCACCAGCCCGGTGGTGTCGATATCGAGTCGACCTGCGGCGTGCAGCTTGTGCGCCACCGGCTCGTCGAGGAAATAGAGCACCGTCGGGTGATCCGGATCGTCCGTTGAGCAGACGTAGCCTTCCGGCTTATTGAGCATGAAGTAGCGCGGACCGTGCTGCTGGGTCAGCGGATTGCCGTCATACTCCACCTGATGGTCAGGTTGCAGTTTGAACGCGCTGTCTCTCACAATGTCGCCATCCACGGTAACGCGGCTGGCGCGAATTTCGCGCCCGGCAATAGCGCGGCTTACGCCGAGTTGCTGAGCGATAAACTTATCAAGTCGCATGAAATCTTTTTAGCCTTAATGGTGCAGGAAGTCGGACAACAGGTCCGAAAAAAGAAGCAGTATGGAACGGTTCAGTATAATGGTCTGGTTGCGCCACTCAAGGGAAAAAGTTTCGTGGCATACTATGTGCGGAATAACGAAACCGAGACCCCATGACTTTTACACTTCGTCCCTATCAGCAGGAAGCCGTTGACGCCACCCTCGCCTGGTTCCGTAAACATCGCGAGCCGGCGGCGATTGTGCTCCCAACCGGCGCAGGCAAAAGCCTGGTCATCGCCGAACTGGCGCGTCTGGCCCGCGGCCGCGTGCTGGTGCTGGCGCACGTTAAAGAGCTCGTCGCGCAAAACCATGCCAAGTATTGTGCGCTTGGGCTGGAAGCCGATATTTTCGCCGCCGGGCTAAAGCGTAAAGAGAGCCACGGCAAAGTGGTGTTTGGCAGCGTGCAGTCGGTGGCGCGCAATCTGAACCTGTTTCGCAGCGAATTTTCGCTGCTGATTGTCGACGAGTGTCACCGCATCAGCGACGACGACGACAGCCAGTATCAGCAAATCCTGTCGCACCTGAAAGAGGTGAACCCTCACCTGCGCCTGCTGGGCCTGACGGCGACCCCGTTTCGCCTGGGGAAAGGCTGGATCTATCGTTACCATTATCACGGCATGGTGCGCGGCGATGACAAGGCCCTGTTTAGCGACTGCATCTACGAGCTTCCTCTGCGCTACATGATTAAACATGGCTACCTGACGCCGCCTGAACGGCTGGATATGCCGGTGGTGCAGTACGATTTCAGCCGCCTGCAGGCGCAGAGCAACGGGTTATTCAGCGAAGCGGATCTTAACCAGGAGCTGAAAAAGCAAAAGCGCATTACGCCGCATATCATCAGCCAGATAGAGGAGTTCGCCGCGACGCGCAAAGGGGTGATGATCTTTGCCGCCACCGTTGAGCACGCGCGAGAAATCACCGGGTTACTGCCCCCCGGCGACGCGGCGCTCATCACCGGCGAGACGCCCGGCCCCGAGCGCGACCGCCTGATTGAGGCCTTTAAAGCCCAGCAGTTCCGCTATCTGGTTAATGTATCGGTATTGACCACCGGCTTTGACGCCCCGCACGTCGACCTGATCGCTATTTTGCGTCCGACCGAATCGGTCAGTCTGTATCAGCAAATTGTTGGCCGCGGCCTGCGTCTGGCGCCGGGGAAAACCGACTGCCTGATTCTGGATTATGCCGGTAACCCGCACGATCTCTATACGCCTGAGGTCGGCGCGCCAAAAGGGAAAAGCGACAACGTGCCCGTGCAGGTCTTTTGCCCTGCCTGCGGGTTTGCCAACACCTTCTGGGGAAAAACCACCGCCGACGGTACGCTGATCGAACATTTTGGCCGCCGCTGTCAGGGCTGGTTTGAAGATGATGACGGGCATCGCGAGCAGTGCGATTTTCGTTTCCGCTTTAAAAACTGCCCGCAGTGCAACGCCGAAAACGACATTGCCGCTCGCCGCTGTCGGGAATGCGACACGGTGCTGGTTGACCCGGACGACATGCTGAAAGCGGCATTAAAGCTGAAAGATGCGCTGGTGCTGCGCTGTTCCGGCATGGCGTTGCAGCCCGGCGCCGATGAAAAAGGTGAATGGTTGAAAATCACCTATTACGATGAAGACGGGGCGGACGTCAGCGAGCGCTTCCGGCTCCAGACGCCTGCCCAGCGAACGGCCTTCGAACAGCTGTTTATTCGCCCGCACACCCGCACCCCGGGGGTGCCCCTGCGCTGGATCACCGTGGCGGATATCGTGCGCCAGCAGGTGCTATTGCGCCATCCGGATTTTGTCGTCGCCCGCAAAAAAGGCCAGTTCTGGCAGGTGCGCGAGAAACTCTTTGACTACGAAGGTCGCTTCCGTCGCGCCAACGAATTGCGCGGTTAGCGGGACTTTTCATTGATGTGGGGGGCATTTGAGTATAAAATGCCGCCCGCTTCACATCCGTGAGGCAGAACACTCACCTGCTGCTGGGTCGCCTGTAGTAGGGTTTTAAATACAGAGAGAAATCAATGTTTACTATCGAAGCAGAAGTACGTAACGTGCAGGGTAAGGGTGCGAGCCGCCGCCTGCGTACCGCTAACAAGTTCCCGGCTATCGTTTACGGTGGCGAAGCTGCTCCAGTTGCCATCGAACTGGATCACGACAAACTGTGGAACCTGCAGACCAAAGCTGAATTCTACAGCGAAGTTCTGACCATCGTTGTTGGCGGTAAAGAAGAAAAAGTGAAAGTTCAGGCTGTTCAGCGTCACGCGTTCAAGCCAAAACTGACTCACATCGACTTCGTTCGCGCGTAATCGCAAACCTGTCGAAAAAAACCCCGCTTCTGCGGGGTTTTTTGTGCCTGCTATTTACCGCCCGAGGTGCGGCGCTGAAGCTGATCGCGCAGATTCGGCGGCGTACCCTTAATGGTCAGCGTATCGGTGGCCGGATCCCAGAAGATACGTTCACCCAGCAGCATCGCATCAAAGTTGATGGTTAACCCACCGCCGCTGCCGGCAAACTTGGTTAACTGACGCAGCGTGCTTCGATCCGCCGGGAAGCTCTCTTCAAGCTCATAGCCCTTCTCTGCGGTAAACTCTTGGAAGCTGACTTCGCTGACGCCCGCTAGCTCTTTTGACAGCGACTCCAGCTCAATCTCTTCCCCTGCCTGCAGCTGTTCGTTGCAGTAGCTGTAAACCTGCTGACGCACCGTCTGGCGCTCAGATTTATCGAGCTGCGCTTCGGCTGTGAAATCGTCAACCGCCTGGAGCAGCCCTTTGTTCTGCGCTTTGGCGTTAAGCCCTTCACTGGCACCGAGGAAGTCCATAAAGAAATCCGCCACTTTGCGGCCCACGCGTCCCTTCAGGAAAGTCAGGTAGCGGGTCGACTCCGGGTTGGTTTCCCACTCGGTCAAATCAATACGCGCCACGATATCCGCATGGTTAATGTCCAGATAATGCGTCGAGCTGATATCCAACTGCTCGTTCACGCGCATGCTGCTTAAGTTATTCAGCACGGTAACCAGCAGATACTCGACCGCCAGATAGCGGTAGTGGCAGAACAAGACAATCCCGCCGTCGGCGAACGGATATTTAGCCAGCTCGTCGCGCAGACGCCCGGTTGCCGCACGGCTAAACGCCAGGAAATCCTCTTCACCCTGGCGCTGCAGGCGCAGGCTATCGGCCAGTTCACTGTCTTCGCTGAAAAGACCATAGGCTTTATTTTTGGCGCTGTAGACGCGATGCAGCTCTGCCATCATCTCCACCACGGTCGCCGTGGGTTCCAGTAACGAATCGCGCAGCACCACTTCAAGGGTTTGCTCATCACGCTTGATAAGCTGGTGCAAGGCAATCTGGTTGATTTCCAGACTCATGATAAACTCTCCTTTTAGACCGGGCGGTATTCAACCACCACCAGGACATGTGTGCAACAACAGATAAAAAAGGGGAAAAAAAGCTGTTGCTACGGTAATATGTTGCCCTTTCATCAACAAACTGATTTTGATTTATGCCACAACATTCCCGCTACAGTGATGAACACGTTGAACAACTGCTCAGTGAGCTGGTCAACGTACTGGAAAAACATAAAACGCCGACCGATCTCTCCCTGATGGTTTTGGGAAATATGGTCACCAACCTGATTAACACCAGCGTTGCTCCGGCTCAGCGTCAGGCGATCGCAAAATCTTTCGCCCAGGCTTTACAGTCGTCCGTCAGCAACGACCCGGCCCATTAAGGGATACGAACAACAGTTTATGGTGACGAATCGTCAGCGCTACCGTGAAAAAGTCTCCCAGATGGTCAGCTGGGGGCACTGGTTTGCCCTGTTCAACATTCTGTTGGCGACGGTCATTGGCTGTCGTTATCTGTTTGTCGCAGACTGGCCAACAACGCTAACCGGGCGTGTCTACTCCTGGATAAGCGTTGTCGGTCACTTTAGCTTTTTGGTTTTCGCCACCTATCTGCTGATCCTGTTCCCCCTGACGTTTATCGTCATGTCGCAGCGTCTGATGCGGTTCTTATCCGCCATCCTCGCGACGGTGGGGATGACGCTGCTGCTTATCGACAGTGAAGTGTTCACCCGCTTCCACCTGCATCTTAACCCCATCGTCTGGGAACTGGTGATTAACCCCGACCAGAACGAAACGGCACGTGACTGGCAGCTGATGTTTATCAGCGTCCCGGTGATCCTGTTGATTGAGATGCTGTTTGCGACGTGGAGCTGGCAAAAGCTCCGCAGCCTGACCCGGCGACGCCATTACGCGAAGCCCGTCGCCGCGCTCTTTTTCGTCTCCTTTATCAGTTCGCACATCATGTATATCTGGGCGGATGCGAACTTCTATCGCCCTATTACCATGCAGCGCGCGAACCTGCCGCTCTCGTACCCGATGACGGCCCGTCGTTTCCTCGAGAAACACGGCCTGCTTGACGCTCAGGAGTACCAGCGCCGTCTTATCGAGCAGGGTAATCCTGAAGCCGTCAGCGTGCAGTATCCTCTGAGCGATCTACGCTATCGCGATATGGGGCGCGGGCAAAACGTCCTGCTGATCACCGTTGATGGCCTGAACTATTCCCGTTACGAGAAGCAGATGCCTGTACTGGCCGATTTCGCGAGTCAAAACGTCTCGTTTACTCAGCATATGAGCTCCGGTAACACAACCGACGCGGGCATCTTTGGCCTCTTCTATGGCATTTCAGCCGGATACATGGACGGCGTACTCTCTACCCGCACGCCTGCGGCGCTGATCACCGGGCTGAATCAGCAGGGCTATCAGTTAGGGTTGTTCTCATCCGATGGCTTTAACAGCCCGCTCTACCGCCAGGCACTACTGTCCGATTTCTCACTGCCAGCGGCACAAAATCAGTCCGATGCGCAGACCGCCGGCCAATGGATAAACTGGCTTCAGCGCTACGCGCAGGAAGATAACCGCTGGTTCTCATGGGTTGCCTTTAACGGCACAACGCTTGCTAACAGCAATAAGAGTGATTTCGCGCGCCGCTATGGCCGCGCGGCGGGTGATGTTGATGCGCAGATTGGCCGCGTGCTTGACGCGCTACGTGAGTCCGGCAAGCTGGATAACACCGTGGTGCTCGTGACCGCAGGCCATGGCGTCCCGTTAGGTGACGAGACGAAGAGCATGAGCTGGTCACGCCCGAACCTGCAGGTTCCGCTGGTGATCCACTGGCCTGGCACCCCGGCGCAGCGCATCAATATGCTTACCGAGCATAAAGATGTGATGACTACCCTGATGCAACGCCTGCTGCATGTCAGCACGCCAGCGAACGAGTATTCGCAGGGACAGGATCTCTTCAGCGCTGCGCGCCGCCATAACTGGGTCACGGCTGCCGGGAATGACACGCTGGTGGTGACCACACCGAAGCTGACGCTGGTGCTGAACAGTAACGGGAATTATCAGACGTATAATCTGCAGGGTGAACGGTTGAAGGACCAGAAACCGCAGCTGAGCCTGCTGCTGCAGGTCCTGACGGATGAGAAGCGCTTCATCGCTAACTGATTAATAATAAACCAGTTAGCGACAGATTCCCTTGCATTCAAAACGGAATCGAGTAGTATTCTTTTTATGCGTCGGCACGTAGCGCAGCCTGGTAGCGCACCGTCATGGGGTGTCGGGGGTCGGAGGTTCAAATCCTCTCGTGCCGACCAAAAACATACTGAAAACCAGCCTGATGGCTGGTTTTTTTATTTCGCCTCGTCCGGGGTTTTGCGCAGATACACCAGCGTAGCCAGACAAATCACCGCTCCGGCATAAAACGTATATTCCGCGCCAAACGTTTCCCATATCGCGCCGGCTCCCACGCTGGCGATTAATAATCCCACGCCGCTGACCAGACTAAAAATACCGAAAGCAGTGCCGCGCAGATCGGGCGGTGCGGTTTTAGCGATCATTGCCGCCAGTAATCCCTGGGTCATACCCATATGTACTCCCCAAAACGCGACGCCCAGAAGCATTCCAGCCCAGTGGGTGCTCAGCGCCAGCACAACATCTGCCCCAATCAGCATCACCAGGCCCCACTGCAGTAATCGGGTGTGGCTCATCCCGTCCGATAACTTGCCAAACGGATAGGCAGAGAGGAAATAGAGCAGATTCATGGCCACCATCACCAGCGGGATCAGCGCCAGCGGCACCCCCGACTGCTGTGCGCGCAGCACAAGAAATGCTTCACTGAAACGTGCGAGCGTGAAGATGGCTCCCAGGCCAATGACCCACCAGCAGCCTTTCCCGAGACGCCTGAGGTTCTCTTTTTTGATGGGGTTCGTGCGTTTATGTTCGACGGGCGTTTTCGGCTCATGCAGGCCGAAGAAAAGCAGCGCCACGGCGAGCACGCCGGGGATCACCGCGATCCAGAAAATCGTGCGGAAGTCATCGTTCCACAGCAGCATTAATCCTACGGCCAGCAGCGGCCCGAGAAATGCACCGACGGTGTCCATAGACTGACGCAGCCCAAAGGCCGCGCCGCGAAGTTCCGGCGGCGTAACATCAGCAACCAGCGCATCGCGCGGCGCTCCCCGTATCCCCTTCCCGACCCGGTCGATTAAGCGCGCCCCAAGGATCATGCCGGAAGAAGAGGCGATAGCGAACAACGGTTTACTCAATGCGCCAAGACCGTAGCCCAGAACCGCCAGTCCTTTACGCTTGCCCAGATAGTCACTGATGGCGCCGGAAAACACCTTGATAAACAGCGCCGTAGCTTCAGCCAGACCTTCAATCAAACCAATGAAAATAACGCTGGCGCCCAGCGTCGTCACCATAAACAGCGGCAGCAGGCTGTGGATAATCTCCGAGGAGATATCCATTAACATACTGACGCCGCCCACCACCCAGACTCCTTTCGGGATCCGGCTGAGCGTTGCAAACCGGGATAACATTGCGCATCTCCTGCTTCATGTTGAAATGTCTTGTTCGAAACAGAATATCCTGGAAATGCGAATAAAAATTATTAGACATAAAAAAAGCCACCCCGCAGGATGGCTTCGATATCGCAAATCGGCGTCTAGTGTTTATCACGTCCGCCCAGGAAGAAAATGCCCAGCGGGATGGCCAGCAGAACGGTGAACACCAGGCTGTAGACAAAGATCATCGCCGACTGCAGGACATACATGCTGGTTGTCCAGGCAGAGAGAGGAATGTTGTACTGTTCGATAACGCCTACAATGGTGGCACGCCCCACGCACGCGGCAGCAATCATAAACACAACCAGCAGCGCCAGGAGGAACTTGCGGCCTTCAGGCGTTTTCAGTTTTGCACGAACCATCTCTCTTCCCTTTTACAGATGAATAACATTATAGAGGGTCTAAAATAACACAAACGCCTGCCGGACTCCACGCCAGTACAAATCTCTACTTAAATGGCAAATATGTGGTTTATTGCGCTATTAATATTGAAAATGTAAGTAAATAACACCAATCATTCATAATTGATATGTTAACCTGTGCAGGATCGTTTTGACATAAAGGAATGACAATGAAAAACGCACCTAAATTTGCCATCGCACTCATCGCCGCCGCATGTGTCAGCACCAGTGCTTTCGCCAGCGAAACACCTAAAGAGCAGCCGCTGGAAAAAGTCGCCCCGTACCCGAAAGCGGATAAAGGGATGAAGCGTCAGGTGATCCAGCTACCGGCACAGCAGGATGAAGCGAATTTCAAAGTGGAGCTGTTGATTGGCAAGACGCTGGAAGTGGATTGCAACCAGCATCGTCTGGGCGGTCAGCTGGAAAGCAAAACGCTGGAAGGCTGGGGTTATGACTACTACGTCTTTGATAAAGTGACCTCTCCGGTCTCCACCATGATGGCCTGCCCGGACGGCAAGAAAGAGAAGAAATTTGTGACAGCGTATCTGGGCGACAATAGCCTGCTGCGCTACAACAGCAAGTTGCCGATCGTGGTTTATACGCCTGAAAATGTCGACGTTAAATATCGCGTGTGGAAGGCCGATGAGAATGTCGGACAAGCGGTAGTACGTTAAAACCAGGTCGGGTGCGCTCTGGTGACCTCACCCCAGCCCTCTCCCATCGGGAGAGGGAGAAAGCAGCAAAAACGGCAACCTATGTTGCCGTTTTGCTTTTACCTTACAGCGCGATATCCGCAACCGGTTTGTTTTCCGGCTGGGGCTTCAGCTCCGCTTTCGGCGCAGCATCCGCAGCCTGCGGTTTGATGTACTGCAGCTGCAGTACGCGGCTGGTGTATTCCAGCTCCTGCTCCGTCGCGTCCACGTTACCGTTCAGCTTCGTGCCGTAGGATGGAATAATGGTTTTCAGCTTCGCCTGCCATTCCGGACTGGCGACTTTATCTTTAAACACTTTTTCCATCAGGTGCAGCATGATTGGCGCAGCGGTAGACGCACCCGGTGACGCGCCCAGCAGCGCGGCGATTGTGCCATCCTTATCGCTCACCACTTCGGTACCCAGACGCAGCACGCCACCCTCTTTCGGATCGCGCTTGATGATCTGAACGCGCTGACCCGCCTGCCACAGACGCCAGTCTTCTTTCTTCGCCTGAGGATAGTACTCTTTCAGCGCTTCGAAACGGTCGTCGTCAGAGAGCATCACCTGGCTAATCAGGTATTTCACCAGATCGAAGTTATCCAGACCCACGTCCATCATCGGCTTGACGTTAGAGGTGGTGGTTGCGCTCAGCAGATCCCACAGGGAGCCGTTTTTCAGGAATTTAGTGGAGAAGGTCGCGAACGGTCCAAACAGCACGACGCGTTTGCCGTCAAGCATACGGGTGTCGATGTGTGGAACGGACATTGGCGGCGCGCCCACGGAAGCCTGACCGTACACTTTTGCCAGATGACGATTCACCACTTCCGGGTTATCGGACACCAGGAACTGACCGCCGACCGGGAAGCCCGCGTAGTCGTCAGCTTCCGGAATACCGGACTCCTGCAGCAGCTTCAGCGCCGCGCCGCCCGCACCGATGAAGACAAACTTCGCCTTGATGACGTGTTCAGCTTCATTGTTTTTCAGATCGGCAACGGTCACGCTCCAGCTATTATCCGCGTTGCGCTTGAAACCGCGCACTTCGGTGCTGAGCTGCAGATTGAAGTTCTCTTTTTTCTTCAGAGACGTCACCAGCTGACGGGTAATTTCACCGTAGTTAACGTCAGTACCAATTTCGGTACGGGTCGCCGCCACTTTCTGGTTCGGGTCACGACCTTCCATGACCAGCGGAGCCCACTCTTTAATCTGCGCGTGGTCTTCAGAGTATTTCATCCCGCGGAACAGCGTGCTCTGCTGCAGAGCGGCGTAGCGCGCGCGCAGGAAGTTGACGTTCTGCTCGCCCCACACAAAGCTCATGTGCGGCACGGTGTTGATGAAGGAGTGCGGGTCGTGCAGCACGCCGCTGTTGACCTGATGAGACCAGAACTGGCGAGAAACCTGGAATGCTTCGTTGATTTCTACTGCCTTCTCGATACTAATGGAACCGTCCTTTTTCTGCGGCGTATAGTTCAGTTCCATGAGTGCCGAATGGCCGGTACCGGCGTTATTCCAGCCGTTCGAACTCTCCTGCGCCACGCCATCAAGGCGCTCGACCATGGTCATAGACCAGTCCGGCTGCAGTTCTTGCAGATAGGTTCCCAGCGTGGCGCTCATGATCCCGCCACCGATTAAAAGGACGTCCGTTTCCTGCTCTTTTGGTGCGTCAGCTTTCGCCGCCATGGAGACGGTGTTAAGCCCCACGGCCAGAGAAAAGAGCATGGCAGTCATTTTTTTCATAATTTATGCCTTAGTGTAAAAGTGCTTGATGCGTGGAAATTGCAGGTGAAAAAAGCTGCGGTGGCACGGTAACAACTTTTAAATATTGTTTAAAGGTTACGAAATTATTGTAATTGTGAAATTTAATGATGGATTGTTTGTGAGGAATTAGCGATGCGTCTGGTAAAGCGCGGTTTTACTGGCTAGTATGTTGCGTTTTGTGATCGCGCGCACGGAAGCCTGCCCTAACCAGCGAACTGTTATGTCCTTACCCCATTCTGCTGTATCCCCCGAAGAGCGCGTAGCCAACGTGCTGCGTTCCCCTAAGAAGCTGACGCGCGAAACGCTGGCAGGCGTGATTACCGCCCTGGCTCTGATCCCCGAAGTCATCTCGTTTTCGGTGGTCGCGGGCGTTGACCCGAAGGTCAGCCTGATCGCTTCCGTAGTGCTGTGTCTCGCCCTGTCCGTACTCGGTGGTCGTCCGGCGATGGTCACGGCAGCGGCCGGTTCCGTGGCGCTGGTCATTGGCCCGATGGTGCATCAGCACGGCGTGCAGTACATTCTTCCCGCCGTGCTCATGGCTGGCGTGATTCAGATTCTGTTTGGCGTGCTGGGCATGGCAAGGCTGATGCGCTTTATTCCCCAGTCGGTCATGACCGGGTTTGTTAACGCCCTGGGCATTTTGATCTTCTTAGCTCAGGTGCCGCATTTCTGGAGCCGAAGCCCGCTGATTGTGGGCCTGTTCGTGCTGACGCTGCTGATCGTGCTCTGGGTGCCGCGATATATCAAAAGCATCCCTTCCCCGCTGATTGCGATTGTGCTGTTAACCTTGTTTACCGTTTCAACCGTGCAAAGCCTGCCGACCGTGGGCGATGAAGGCTCAATGAGCGGCAGTTTGCCGGGACTTAGTGAACTTCTGGTCCCCCTCAATTTACAGACGCTGAGCATTATCTGGCCGTGCGCGTTGAGCATCGCCTTTGTCGGCCTGCTGGAGTCCCTGCTCACGGCAAAGCTGGTGGATGAACTGACCGCGACACCGTCAAGTAAACGCCGCGAAAGCATTGGATTAGGCGTCGGCAATATTCTGGCCGGATTTTACGGTGGTATTGCAGGCTGCGCGATGATAGGACAAACCATCGTTAACGTGGAGATGGGGAAAGGCCGAAGCCGCATTTCAACCTTCGCTGCGGGCATCGTGCTGCTGATCCTGGTGACGGCGCTCAGCGAGGTGATGGCCAACATCCCGATGGCGGTGCTGGCGGGCATTATGGCGATCGTCGCCGTCAAAACCTTCAGCTGGCACAGCCTTCAGCCCACCACGCTGAAAACGGCCCCGATAGCGGAAACGGTCGTCATGCTGGTCACCGTTGCCGCCACGGTATCAACCGGCAATCTGGCAATTGGCGTGCTGGGCGGAATTATCGTCATGGCACTCCTCCCCGCCCGCATTAAGCGTCGGCTTAAAGAAGAAAAATCGTCGCCAGTCCAAGAAAAATAAAGAAACCGCCGGTATCGGTGATGGCGGTGATCATCACGCTCGACCCCACCGCGGGGTCGCGCCCCAGTTTGGTCATGGTCAACGGGATAATGACGCCCATCATCGATGCCACCAGCAAATTCAGCACCATCGCCAGCATCATCACTCCGCCTAACGCCATATCGTCATACAGCCACCAGGTGATGCCGCCCATAATGCCGCCCCATACCAGGCCGTTGATCAACGCCACCCCCATCTCTCTGAAGATCAGAAAGGCGAAGTTGCCGGGCTGAATATTTTCCAGCGCCAGCGCGCGGACGATCATGGTGATGGTCTGGTTTCCGGTGTTGCCGCCAATCCCGGCCACAATCGGCATCAGCGAGGCCAGCGCCACCAGCTGCGAAATAGTGTGTTCAAAGCCGTCAATCACGCGGGAGGCGATAAACGCGGTACACAGGTTAATGGCCAGCCACGCCCAGCGCGTTTTCACCGCCTTGCCGACGGAGGCATGGACGTCATCTTCTGCGCTGATCCCTCCGAGCGCACGCAGATCGTTATCGGTTTCTTCGTAGACCACGTCAACGATCTCGTCGATGGTCAGACGCCCCATCAGTTTGCCGACGGAATCCACGACGGCAGCACTCACGAGGTCGTCACGTTCGAAGGTTCGCGCCGCTTTCTCCGCATCGTCTTCCGGGGAGAAGACCATCGGCTCGTTTTCCATCACCTCGCTCACCTTCCGCTGGGTGCTGTTGAGCAGGATGGTTTTCAGCTCCAACTCGCCGAGCAGGGTTTTGTCCCGGGAGGTGACAAACAGCTTATCGGTGTTGTCCGGCATTTTGCCCAGGCGACGCAGATAGCGCTGTACGGTACCGAGCGTCACGTCCGGTCGCACCGTGATAACGCCGAACTCCATGATCGCGCCGACGCTGTTTTTCTCATAGTGCATCACCTGACGCACGCGCGCCCGCTCCTCTGCAGGCAGTGACGCCAGCAGGCGACCGGTCAGGTTTCGCGGCAGGTGCTGAACGAGGTAAATCTGCTCGTCGATATCCAGCGTTTGCAGAGCGTCGAGAATATCCCGGTCGCTCATCTCGTCGATCAGGTCGTCCCAGACGTTTTCGGAGGCCTCAAGCAGCACCCGTCCGCGCTCGTGATCCTGTACCAGACGCCAGAGGGCGTGACGTTCTTCCGAGGGAAGCGCTTCAAGGGTGTCCGCCAGATCCGGCGGGGGTAAGTGAGCAACCAGCGCACCTACCTCAGCAATATCGTCGGCCAGAGTGCCGACATCATATTGCTCAGCCAGGGTGAGTTTGCCTAATAGCGTAGAAGTGACCGCTTTATCGGTCGTAAGGAGCCAGATGAGTCGCGCGCGCTCCTGGTCACGCTGTCTGGCGCTGTTTTTCTTTAATACCGACATCAATCATAAATCCATTAAATGAGTTGGGGTTAAGCATAGCGCGGGGATATGTAAATAAGAATAAACAACGGGCCGGGATGGAGAAAAAAGCGGCATTACGGCCACGATCTCTCCCCTCTCCCTGTGGGAGAGGGTTTGGGTGAGGGCATCAGGCCGTACGCGCCACCGCGTCACGCGATGCCGCATCGCGCTCTTCACCGGTCAGCTCGCTCAGCCTGCCGTCGCGCATCTCCAGCAGGCGGTCAGCATGCATGAAGTAGTGATCGTCGTGGCTGATGGCGAAAATGGTTTTGCCCATCTCCTGCATCAGCGGCAGCAGCACCTGATAAAATTCGCGGCGGAAATGCGGGTCCTGATCCGCTGCCCACTCGTCGAGCAGGATGATGTCACGCTCTTCCGCCAGCGCCAGCAGCAGCGCCACGCGCTTTTTCTGCCCTTTGGAAAGCTTCAGGTTGAGGATCTTCCCGTCCTGTAACTCCAGCTTGTGCGACATCTGCAGCTGCGCCAGCCATTTTTCCACCAGCGCCGGATTAGCCTGCTGCCCATCCGGCCCCAGCAGCCGATCGAACAGCCAGACGTCGGTGAATACCGCCGAGAAAAGCTTGCGGTAATCTTCGGGTTTCTCCGCGCTCAGCGCCCTGCCATCCAGCAAAATCTCGCCCGACTGCGGCTGATAAAGCCCGGTGAGCAGCATAGCCAGCGTCGATTTACCACTGCCGTTGCCGCCAATCAGGAACAACAGCTCGCCGCGGCGGATCGTCAGGTTGATCGGCCCTACGGAGAAGGCGCTGTCCTGATAGCGGAACGTGACGTTACGTAGCTCGAGCGTCTGCCAGTTCGGGAAGGCCTGCGGGCGCGGAAATTCTGCCTGGAACGGCGCGAGATCGAATTTTTTGAGCTTATTAAAGGCCACCTGCGCACTCAGCAAGGTGGGCAACGCGCCGACCGCCGAGAGCAGCGGCGTGCGCAAAAACAGCAGCGTCAGTGAGTATGTTGCCGCTACGTTGGTGTCCGCCCAGCCCAGGCTGTTCGCCATCCAGAATACCAGGCCAATGGCACCCAGCATCATAATGTTTGACCAGTTCACAGCGCTCAGGTGGAAGGTATCGGCGCGAATGATGTGGTGCCGGTATTCGCGCGCGTCCGGAATATAGAGATTGTTAAAGATATACTCGGCGCGCTCGCGGTTCAGGGTGAGTTCTTTACGCCCTTCCAGTACCGTCTGGTAATCGTTATAGAGCTTATCTTCGGTTTCGCGCAGCACCGCCATATGTTTATAGACGCGCGACACCAGCATAAAACCGCCCCAGATGGTGATGGCGATCCACAGTGCAGTCACCGCCAGCATTTTGGTGGAGAGCCAGGCGAGATAGGCCGCCGAGCCAAAGGTCAGAATGATCCCCTGCACCAGCTCCGGCAGACGAACGAACGCGATGGTAATGGCGCGCACGTCGCTGGTCAGCCCCGCCAGCAGGGAGGCGCTGCCGAGCTGCTCAACGCGCTCTATTTGGGTGTCCAGGATCCGCTTGATAAACTCACTGCGCAAACGAAAAACGAAATGGTGGCCAAGCGCGGTCAGCGCCAGCTGTGAGCCGAGCGTAACCGCCATCAACAGCAGCAAAAGGCCAAGAAACTCCGGCAATACGGAGAGCGAGGTGTCGACCATTTCTATCAACCGCACGTTAATAAATGCGATCAGGCCAATACCCAGCGCGGCGCTGGCAAGGCTTAACGCCATAACGGCGATGAAGGGCCAGCGATACTGACGCCAGACGAGGAGAAGTAGTTGCATGCAGGCAATCCGGACAATAAAAATCAGCCAGCAGTGTAAACTGCCTTGCGCGGACATCAAGAATAATTCTTATTTTAGTTTATTCATCCCCGCCTGACGGAAGGTCAGATTAAAGCGGTACTCACCCGTGAGGGGGTGGACGCCGGGTTTCAACGGCTGAATGCCGTGATAATAAAGCCGCGATTCCCTGCCCCACACCACCACATCGCCATGTTCCAGCATGATGCGTTTGAGCGGATCGTTGCGGCGTAATCCCCCAAACTGGAAGACGGCGGGCAGACCTAACGATACCGAGACGATAGGCGCGCGCAGATCGGGTTCATCCTTATCCTGATGCAGCGAGAGCTTTGCGCCAACGGCATAGCGGTTAATCAGGCAGGCATCCGGCCGAAAGTCAGGATACTCGGCTGCCACGGCGGCCTCATGGCAAAGCGCCTGAAAAACCGCAGGCATCGGAGGCCAGGGCTGGCCGGTCGCAGGATCGTTCGGGGCATACAGATAGCCCCGCTCGTTCGTCGCCCAGCCCAGTTCGCCGCAGTTGGCCATGGCCACCGACATGGTGTAGCCGCCCGGCGTCACCATATGGCGAAACGGTGAAACCGCTGTGACCTCTTCAATTCCGGCAAGCAACGCCTCCGCACGGGAGAGAGCAAAGCGACGCAGGATAACCGCCCCCGGCGCAAGCGGCTCCTGCCAGGGTTCAGCATCCGCAAAAAGATCGAGCATTATCCCTCCCGGCGTTTCGCCTCACGTTTCAGTAATAGCGCTTTTCGCGCCGTTCCCCAGCGGTAGCCCGACAGCACGCCGTCGTTGCGAACCACGCGATGACAGGGGATCACAATTGCCAGCGTGTTTGCCGCACAGGCTCCGGCAACGGCGCGTACCGCCCTGGGCTGGCCAATCGCCTGCGCCACCTGCTGGTAACTTGCCGTTTCGCCGCAGGGAATGTTGCGAAGTGCCTGCCAGACGCGCTGCTGGAAAGCGGTTCCACGAATATCCAGCGGCAGCGCAAGCGGTACATCGTGGTGATCGATACTGGCAATCACCTGCTTGACCCGCTGTGCGAAATCCTCTTCCAGCGGCGCATGCGCTGCTTTTGGAAAATGCGCGGCAAGCTCTTCGGCTAATTCTTCATCACTGTCACCCAGCAGGATCGCGCAGATCCCCCGCTCGCTTTCCGCAACCAGACAGCGTCCCAACGAACAGTCATCGATGGCATACCGCACGGCCACCTCTCCTTTACGGTACTGCTTCGCCGTCATGCCCAGCGCATCGTTGGCTTTACGATAATAGCTGCTGCTGTCGGGAAATCCCGCCGCCAGCACGGCGTCGGTAATTTTGTCTCCCTGCGCAAGCGCGGTGCGCAGACGCTGACCCCGCGCAGCCTGCTGCCAGGCTTTTGGCGTCATGCCGGTCACGGCTTTAAACAGACGGTGAAAATGGAAAGGACTCATGGCGACCTGCTCCGCCAGCTTCTCCAGGGTTAACGCAGGATCCTGCTCCAGAAGCCGGCAGGCATGTTCCACTTTTGCCAGCTTCTGCGCCTGCGGATCGCGTTTGTCCGGCATGCAGCGCTTGCACGGGCGAAACCCTGCCTGAACGGCATGCCGGGCATCAGGATAAAAACGGACATTTTTACGCAGCGCGTGGCGGGCGCGACATGACGGACGGCAGAAAATACCCGTTGTCTGCACGGCGAAGACAAACTGATCGTCAGCGAGCGGATCGCGGGCCAGTACGGCCTGCCAGCGATCCTCATCGGTAATTAAGGTTGGGTTTTTCATGATCGGCTCCTCGTATAAGCATACATAGAGCGTGCCTGAGCGCCACCGATAAAAAACCCGCAACCTTGCTTTTTAATTTTTGTCGCTGACCAGGAAACTGTTGAACTGCGGCGAGCTCCAGGTTTTAAACCCGTCGCCCTCTTTAACAATCATATAAACCGCCAGCCCTTCCTGACGGACCACCTCTTTAGCTTTTTCCGGGCCGAGAACCATTAACCCGGTATCCCAGGCATCCGCTTCCAGCGCGGTGGGGGCAATGACCGTCACTGAGACCAGATTATGCGTGATGGGGCGCCCGGTCTGCGGATCGATAACATGTGAAATACGCTTCCCGTCAAGCTCGTAATAGTTACGATAGCTTCCGGATGTACTGATGCCATGTCCGTTGATATCCACTATCGCCTGCACGGCATTTTGCCGATCGGTTGGTTTTTGAATCGCTACGCGCCACGGCTTATCGCTGGCGTTCATGCCCCGGCTGACCAGCGCGCCGCCAACCGAAACCAGATAACGGGAAATGCCTTCCTGCGCCATCAGTGCAGCAAGATGATCCGCCGCATAGCCTTCCCCGACCGTTGACAGATCGACAAACAGATCGGGAATATCTTTTTGCAGGTACTGCTGCCCGTACTGGTTGATCACCGTCAGATGCTGCAGCCCCGTTCGGGCGCGGGCGTCATCAATGGCCGCCTGTTCAGGCGTCTTCACAGGCTGTTTATTCGGGCCAAATCCCCAGAGGTTCACCAGAGGGCCGACGGTCACATCCATCGCCCCGTTAGTTTTGTAACCCACGCGTATGGATTCAGTCACGATATCGGCCATCGCCTCGCTCACCGGCCACAGAGAGGTACTGGTGGAGAGATTAAAGCGCATCAGCGCCGAGTCATTTTTATAGGTTGAGAGCAGCTGATCGTCGGCGTCCAGCTGCGCCTGAATTTTGCTGCGAAGCTCATCCGTGCGAGTTTTATCGAGGTTCATCACGCTGACGCGCCAGAAGGTTCCCATCGTTTTGCCTTCGAGCACCGTCGCGGCGGGTGCATCGGTTTTCGCCACGGGCGCGGGATCGTCACACGCGGTCAGGAAAAAAAGCATAGCCAGAAAGCTGGCGCGTAAAAAAGTCATGTCCATTCATTATTATCCTCATGCCAGGGCGGCAAGAGTACACCAAAACGGGTGAGTAGTGAGCATCGGGGAAGCACAAAAAAGGGGCCATCAGGCCCCTTACGTCACACGATAAAGCGATTAGAACTGGTAAACCAGGCCCAGCGCTACGATATCGTCAGTACCGATACCCGCCTGACGGGTGAATTCATTTTCATCAACCAGGTTGATTTTGTAATCCACATAGGTGGACATGTTTTTGTTGAAGTAGTAAGTCGCACCAACGTCAACATATTTCAGCAGATCCTGATCGCCGTAACCTTCGATGTCTTTGCCTTTAGACTGCAGGTAGGCCACGGATGGACGCAGACCGAAGTCGAACTGGTACTGAGCAACCACTTCGAAGTTCTGCGCTTTGTTAGCAAAACCGTAAGCGGTAGTCGGGCTGTCGCCATTAGAGGTACCGAAACGGGTTGCGTTGTAGGTCTGGGAGTACTGCGCTGCCAGATAGATGTTGTTGGCATCGTATTTCAGGCCGCCAGAATAAACTTCTGCGTTATCGCCATGACCGTAAACGCTTGCACCGTTCTGATCGGCGGTACGTTTGGAGGAGGACATTGCGCCACCTACGCTGAAGCCTTCGCCCAGGTTATAGGTCACGGAAGCACCGTAGCCGTCGCCGTTCTGTTTCAGCAGGCTGCGTCCACCCACGTTTTCACCGCTTACGCTGCCGTTTTTACCCTGATACTGCAGAGCAAAGTTCAGACCATCCACCAGACCAAAGAAGTCCTGGTTACGGTAGGTCGCAACGCCGTTAGCACGGGACTGCAGGAAGTTGTCTGCGCCGTAGGTATCGCCACCAAATTCTGGCAGAACGTCAGTCCAGGAGGTTACGTCGTAGATTACGCCGTAGTTACGACCGTAATCGAAAGAACCCGCGTCACCGAATTTCAGACCCGCAAACGCCACACGCGTCCATGCATCATTTTCGCTTTCGGAGGTGTTGCCCTGGATCTGGTATTCCCACTGGCCGTAGCCGGTCAGCTGATCGTTAACCTGAGTTTCGCCCTTGAAGCCGAGACGCATGTAGGTCTGGTCGCCGTCGGCACCCTTGTCGTCAGAGAAATAGTGCAGACCATCAACTTTACCGTACAGATCTAATTTGTTGCCATCTTTGTTATAAATTTCGGCCGCATTTGCTGCGCCTGCCACCAGGAGTGCTGGTACCAGGAGGGACAGTACTTTAACTTTCATTTTATTAACCCTCTGTTATATGCCTTATAATTGCCACTGCTTACTGGTTAACCCTCATTAACCAGTCGGCAATTTCATTCTCCGCAAAATTACAGAATAATCCAATGCGAATATGATACGAAAACTTTGAAGATGTTTCATTTATCTATCAACATGTTTCAAAATGTAAATATCAAGGAACTTTTACAAAGCACAAATAGCTTAGAAAATTAGCACTTATAATCAAACGTAAAATACACCACATATAAATCAATAGGTTACAATAAAATCCGTTACAGCACTGAATGACAAAACAAGATCGCACCTAATCTCTAAAATAACTCTCGCTATCATCATTAACTTTATTTATTACCGTCATTCAATTTTGAATGTCTGTTTATCCCTAATTGAGCCGAATGCTTCGCATTCGGTTTTTTTTTACCTTTCTTTACGTAACTTCTCATTTTTTGTGCTACCGATCCGAAATTGTAACGACTATTAACTAATTTCTCACCGGCTATCCTTCTCTGGCACGCAAATGATATAGCGCTTAATTTCTTGTTAATTCGTGCTATTTGCTGGCTTAGCGCACTTATTATTTGTACGCGCACGGCGAGTTTGTACACGTTTATTGCTCCATCCACCGCCGATATTGTCCAGTGAAAAAGTCGCCTCTTCCCGGACAGTGGCGCTGGAAATTCAGTTATTACCCTTTATACTGCCCTATCGCCACAGAGCACGACCACAACGGGTTAAAGATATCAATGAGTCAGACTGAAACCACCGCCCCGAGCAAATTCTCCCTCCTTCCCGGGAGCATCACCCGTTTCTTTCTTCTTTTGATCGTTGTGCTGTTAGTGACCATGGGGGTGATGGTACAAAGCGCGGTTAATGCATGGCTGAAGGATAAGAGCTATCAGGTCGTCGATATCACCCACGCCGTCCATAAGCGCATAGATACCTGGCGCTACGCCACATGGCAGATTTACGACAATATCGCGGCCGCGCCTGCCTCCTCGTCCGGAGATGGACTTCAGGAGACGCGGCTTAAGCAGGATGTCTATTACCTCGAAAAACCGCAGCGTAAAACCGAGGCGCTTATTTTTGGCTCTCACGACAGCGCGACGCTTGAGATGACGCAGCGTATTTCGACCTATCTGGATACCCTCTGGGGTGCGGAAACGGTGCCATGGTCGATGTATTATCTGAATGGTCAGGACAACAGCATGATCCTGATCTCTACGCTACCGTTAAAAGATCTCTCTTCCGGGTTTAAAGAGACCACCGTGGGCAGCATCGTCGATTCCCGCCGGGCAGAGATGCTGCAGCAGGCGAATGCGCTTGATGAACGTGAGAGCTTCTCTTCTCTGCGCCGTCTGGCATGGCAAAACGGTCATTATTTTACTCTGCGCACCACGTTCAACCAGCCAGGACATCTGGCGACGGTGGTCGCCTTCGATTTACCGATAAATGATTTAATCCCACCGGACATGCCGCTCGATAGTTTCCGTCTGGAGCCCGACAGCAGCACTCAGAACATGCGTGCGGCATTTGACAAAGAGGCCGCAGAGAGCGTATCGATCTCCTTTAACGGCTCGAAAATCGAAATTGCCTCATCCCTGAACTCGACCGGTATGCGTCTGGTGTGGCAGGTGCCGTTTGGCACGCTGCTGCTGGATACCCTGCAAAATATCCTGCTGCCTCTGCTGCTGAATATCGGTCTGCTGGCGCTGGCCCTGTTTGGGTACAGCACCTTCCGTTTCCAGTCGGGGCGTCAAAGCGACGCCTCTGCGGTTCCTGCCGGCACCAGCAATGAGCTGCGCGTATTACGCGCGCTGAATGAAGAGATTGTTTCCGTGCTGCCGCTTGGGGTCTTAGTTCACGACCAGGAAGCGAATCGCACGGTGATGAGCAACAAAATTGCCGACCATCTGCTGCCGCATCTTAACCTGCAGAACATCACCACCATGGCGGATCAGCACCAGGGGGTGATTCAGGCCACCATCAACAATGAACTGTACGAGATCCGCCAGTTCCGCAGCCAGGTGGCTCCACGCACGCAAATCTTCATCATCCGCGATCAGGATCGCGAAGTGCTGGTGAATAAAAAGCTCAAGCAGGCGCAAAGGCTGTATGAGAAAAACCAGCAGGGGCGCGCCGCATTTATGCAGAACATTGGCGATGCCTTCAAGCAGCCGTTAAAAACGCTGGCGACCCAGGCGGCGGCGTTAAATACGTCAGAAAGCCACCAGCTTGCCTGTCAGGCCGACTCGCTGGTCAGAATGGTTGATGAGATCCAGCTGGCGAACATGCTGGAGAATGATTTCTGGAAGGGAACGCCAAGCCTTTTCTCTATTCAGGCTCTGATTGATGAAGTGGTTCCGGAAGTCCTGCCCGTGATTAAGCGCAAAGGTCTGCAGCTGCTGATCAATAACAATCTCCCGGCAAATGACGAACGCCACGGCGATCGTGAAGCGCTGCGCCGCATACTGTTGATGATTATTCAGTACGCGGTGACTACCACGCAGATTGGCAAGATCACCCTTGAAGTCAGTACGGAAGAGTCGGCAGAAGACCGCCTGACGTTCCGCATCCTGGACACTGGTGAAGGCGTCACCACGAGTGAAATTGATAATCTGCACTTCCCGTTCCTGAATGACACACAAAGCGATCGCTACGGCAAGGCAAATGCCCTTACCTTCTGGCTATGCGATCAGCTGGCGCGTAAGCTCGGCGGCCATCTGAATATCAAGGCCCGTGAATCCCTCGGCACCCGCTATTCTCTGCACGTCAAAATGGCCGCCAATCCGCAGGAAGAAGATGAAGAACGTCTGCTCGATGATGTCGTGGTGATGGTCGACGTTACGTCGAACGAGATCCGCAATATTGTCGTTCGCCAGCTAGAAAACTGGGGTGCGGCCTGCATCACGCCGGATGAAAGACTTGCAAGTCAAGAATTTGATCTGTTTTTAACTGATAATCCGTCTAATCTTACTGCCTCCGGCTTGCTTTTAAGCGATGATGAGTCAGGCGTGCGGAAAATCGGCCCTGGCCAGCTGCGCGTCAACTTTAATATAAGCAATGCGATGCAGGAAGCTGTACTACAACTAATAGAAGAGCAGCTGGCGCAGGAAGAGATAGCGGAATCCCCGCTTGGCGGTAATGAAAATGCCGAGCTTCACGCCAGCGGATACTATTCACTCTTTGTTGATACAGTACCAGATGATGTTAAGCGGTTGTATACTGAGTCCGCTGCGAATGATTTTGCAGCGCTGGCACAGACAGCACACCGGCTTAAAGGGGTGTTTGCCATGCTTAATCTGGTTCCCGGCAAGCAGTTATGTGAAACGCTGGAACATCTAATTCGTGAGAAAGATGCCTCTGGCATTGAAAAATACATCAGCGACATTGACGCCTACGTCAAAAGCTTGCTGTAGCAAGGTAGCCTTATACATGAACAATATGAACGTAATTATTGCCGATGACCATCCGATTGTACTGTTCGGTATTCGCAAATCACTTGAACAGATCGAGTGGGTGAATGTAGTCGGTGAATTTGAAGACTCTACAGCACTGATCAATAACCTCCCAAAGCTTGATGCACACGTGCTCATTACCGACCTCTCCATGCCTGGAGACAAATACGGTGATGGGATCACGCTCATCAAATATATTAAACGCCACTTCCCGGATATCTCGATCATTGTTCTGACCATGAACAACAACCCGGCGATCCTGAGCGCGGTACTGGATCTGGACATCGAAGGGATTGTGCTGAAACAGGGCGCACCGACCGATCTGCCAAAAGCGCTCGCAGCGCTGCAGAAAGGCAAGAAGTTCACGCCTGAAAGCGTTTCTCGTCTGCTGGAAAAAATCAGCGCGGGTGGCTATGGTGACAAACGCCTGTCTCCGAAAGAGAGTGAAGTTCTGCGCCTGTTCGCAGAAGGTTTCCTGGTGACCGAGATTGCCAAGAAGCTGAACCGCAGTATTAAAACCATCAGCAGCCAGAAGAAATCAGCGATGATGAAGCTGGGCGTGGACAACGATATTGCACTGCTGAACTATCTCTCCTCCGTCACGCTGAGCGCGACGGACAAGGATTGATCCCGACGGGTGTGCGGCCTGATGCCCTCACCCCATCCCTCTCCCACCGGGAGAAGGGGAAAAACATAAAAGGCCCTTGCGGGCCTTTTTTATATTCTGGTTTTTCTCACGCGCTCCGCGTAAATCGACAAGGTCTGCTTCAGCACGTCCAGCGTCACCGGTTTGGACAGACAGCTGTCCATGCCTGACTCCAGACAGCGCTGCTTCTCTTCCGCCAGCGCGTTCGCCGTTACGCCCACCACCGGCAACGTCAGGCCAAGCTGCCGGATGCGCTGCGTCAGACGGTAGCCGTCCATGTTAGGCATGTTGACGTCACTCAGCACGATATCAATATGATTCTTACTCAGCACGTTCAGCGCATCCACGCCGTCATTGGCGGTTTTGCACTGATAGCCCAGCGATCCAAGCTGGTCAGCCAGCAGGCGACGGTTAATTGGATGGTCATCCACCACCAGAATCATCATATCGTCATTCACCGACGCCAGAGACTCCGGTGACGGCAATCCGCCCGCGCCGTCGCTCTCTTCCAGTTCCACTTTGTAGATGCGCGCCAGCAGGCTCAACAGCTCGTGTGGGGTTGCGACACTGTGTACCCATTCTCCTGGCGCACGCTCAACCGGGATACCGATGTGCCGACGGCAGAAGAGCACTGACCCTCTCCCCTGCCACGGCAGCTCCAGCATCTCGTCGGCGATCAGCACATCGTCCACGTCCGGCGTTTGACCTTCATAGCGGCACACCCTCACGCCGCTGTGGGTAAGCAGCGCCGTCAGATAGTCATTCAGCGAGGCGTTATGCACCGCCAGCCAGCAGCGCTTGTCGCTCAGCCCGTCTACCGTCGCTTTAGCCGGATATTGCGCCGAATAAAGCGGAATGCGAATGGTGAACTGGCTGCCCATGCCGGGCTCGGTATCCACGGAGATATCGCCGTCCATCATGCTGACGAGCTTCTCACAAATCGCCAGCCCCAGTCCGGTTCCCTGGAAGTTACGCTGCACGCCGGTACCGACCTGGAAGAACGGGTCGAACAGACGAACCACCTCCTTCGCCGGGATGCCGACCCCCGTGTCGCGCACGCGAATGCTCAGGTAATCTCCTGCCCGGCAGACGTGCAACACAATACAGCCGGTATCGGTGAATTTGATGGCGTTGCTGAGCAGGTTAGAGATGACCTGCTGCAGGCGCATCGGATCGCCGTGCAGCGTCAGCGGCACGTCCGGTTCGATAAAGCAGTAGAGCCCCAGCTGTTTACGCACGACCAGCGGCAGATAGTTGGCGCTGATGTGGTTCATCACCTCGCGCGGTGAGAATTCCCGCGGCTCAATTTTCAGCTGCTCAGACTCAATTTTAGAGAAGTCGAGAATATCGCTAATGATTTTCAGCAGCAGGCTGGAGGAGTTGTTCATCGCCGTCACCAGTCTGTCGACTCCTTTCGGCAATTCCTTCGTCTGCAGCAGATCGAGGTTACCGATAATCCCGTACAGCGGCGTACGCAGCTCGTGGCTTACGGTCGCAAGGAACATGGATTTCGACTGACTCGCCTGCTCTGCGGCCTGCGCCATCTCCTGTAACGACTCTTCCATTTTCACGCGTGCGGAAACATCCACCAGCACGCAAATCGCCACGTTTTCATTGCGATAGCGGGAATGCACGAAGCTGATCTGCAGATTGGTGTGCGTACTGGTCAACACGTCGACGAAGTTAACCTGCTGGCCGCAGATAATTTGCGTCAGCCTCTGCCGGTCTTCATGCGTCAGCATGTTCAGGTAGTTATGCGCCAGTTCATTACTCAGGATATTGGTTCCGTCCTGGGTACGCAGAATACAGATCCCCACCGGCGCCGAGGCGACAATCTTGCGGTTAAACTGCTCGTGTTCCTCGAGCCGCTGGGCGTCGCTTTCTGCGGGAATAAAGATTTTCCGCTCATACATGCGCGCCAGCGTGAACAGCGCGCCCCCCGCCAGCAGGTTCAGCAGAATCGCATTCATGATAAGAATGCGTATCCGCTCAAGCACCATATCTACCGGCAGCGAATAGACGATACTCAGCGACGAAGGCGGCAGGCTCTTCTTCAGGACCAGCTCGCGGAAACCCGAGGTATAGCCAAACCACGACCGCTCCTGCATCCAGTGTGGTTCGACGTTTAGACGGTTATCGGGCCCGGTAAGGGAGATCAGCTGATGACCATTTTCATCCAGAATGGTCACCCCCATGGGCAGGCTGCCCGGGGTGAAGAAGTTCTCCATGCGAATGGTCTGCTCAATCCCCATCAGCGCCTGCAGGCGATTGCCCAGATAGACCGGCGTCAGGGCGTAAAAATACCCCACGCCCGGGCGCGGGCCCTGGCTCACCCAGAAGATGTTATTCCCGCGCTCGTCCTGCGGCGCATTGCGGTATTTCACAATACGTTCATGCAGGCTTTTCAGCGCATCATCACGCTCAACGGGCACATCGCGCAGGCCAAAGTCAGCCATGCAAAGATTCTCGCTGCCAATCAGGAAGACGCGGTTCAGGTCATAGGCGGCGGAGAAATTGTCGCGCCAGTAGCGCATAAACCAGGCAAGGGATTCCAGCGACCCGCGCCAGGTATTGCTCATGGTGGAGCAATCGGAATCCGGGAACAGCGGCTGGAAGTCCGGGACCTCGGTTTTGTCATCACGCCCGCGAAGCGCAAGGATGCCGTTTTCCGCCGTCAGACGATTTTCGGCAATATACTTCAGCTCCTTCATGACGTCAGACGTTCGCTGAATGTAGCGCTGAGCCTGGTCGGAGCTTAAGTTAAACTCCTGGCGGATCTCCGCTTCTTTCTGGTGCAGGGCGTTAACGATGTAAAACACCGAGAACAGGGCCACCAGCAGCCAAAGCAGGAGCGCCAGCGCCCGAAACAGATAGCGAGAGACTTTCAGCGTAGTACGAAAGGAGACGAGGTATTTCAAGGGGGCGAGGCTCCGCCGTCGGGGTCAAAAGAATGTGGTTAAGGTAGCGGTAAACGCGCCAGGTCGCAACGTTGACTTATCTGCTAATGCAAAAGAAAAGGGCCGGAATCCGGCCCTTTTTTGCATCAGGAGACATTACTCGTCAGCGTCATCCGCTACGTCATCGTCGGTGTCGGCTTCCGGCGCGATATCATCATCGCCTTCCGCAACGCTGCCGTCGATGGAGTCGAGCTCTTCGTCATCCACCGGCTCGGCAACGCGCTGCAGACCCACCACGTTTTCATCTTCCGCTGTACGGATGAGGATCACGCCCTGGGTGTTACGACCCACCACGCTGATCTCAGACACGCGGGTACGCACCAGCGTACCGGCATCGGTGATCATCATGATCTGGTCCGCATCATCCACCTGCACCGCGCCGACAACGGAACCGTTGCGCTCGGTCACCTTGATGGAGATAACGCCCTGCGTACCGCGAGACTTGGTTGGGTATTCCCCTTCCGCCGTACGTTTACCGTAACCATTCTGCGTCACGGTCAGGATAGCCCCTTCACCGCGCGGAATAATCAGAGAAACAACGCTGTCTTCGCCAGCCAGCTTGATACCACGCACGCCCGTCGCGGTACGGCCCATTGCACGGACGGCGTCTTCTTTGAAGCGCACCACTTTACCGGCCGCAGAGAACAGCATGACTTCATCAGATCCCGAGGTCAGATCCACGCCAATCAGCTCGTCGCCTTCGTTCAGGTTCACGGCGATAATACCGGCAGAACGCGGACGGCTGAATTCGGTCAGCGCGGTTTTCTTCACGGTACCGCTGGCGGTCGCCATAAAGACGTTCACGCCCTCTTCGTACTCGCGTACCGGTAGAATAGCGGTGATACGTTCGTTCGCTTCCAGCGGCAGCAGGTTAACGATTGGACGACCACGCGCGCCGCGGCTTGCTTCCGGCAGCTGATAAACTTTCATCCAGTACAGACGACCGCGGCTGGAGAAGCAGAGGATCGTGTCGTGGGTGTTCGCCACCAGCAGGCGGTCAATAAAGTCTTCTTCTTTAATACGTGCTGCAGATTTACCTTTACCGCCACGACGCTGTGCTTCGTAGTCCGTTAACGGCTGATACTTCACGTAGCCCTGGTGAGACAGGGTCACAACAACGTCTTCCTGGTTGATCAGGTCTTCGATGTTGATGTCCGCGCTGTTGGCGGTGATTTCGGTGCGGCGCTCGTCGCCGAACTGATCGCGGACCAGCTCCAGCTCTTCGCGGATCACTTCCATCAGGCGCTCTGCGCTGCCCAGAATGTGCAGCAGCTCAGCAATCTGTTCCAGCAGCTCTTTGTATTCGTCGAGCAGTTTTTCATGCTCAAGGCCGGTCAGTTTCTGCAGACGCAGATCCAGAATCGCCTGGGCCTGCTGTTCCGTCAGGTAGTACTGACCGTCACGCACGCCGAATTCAGGTTCCAGCCACTCAGGACGCGCCGCGTCATCGCCCGCACGTTCCAGCATCGCAGCGACGTTACCCAGATCCCACGGACGGGAAATCAGGGCAGCTTTCGCTTCCGCCGGGGTTGGCGCACGACGGATCAGTTCGATGATCGGGTCGATGTTGGCCAGCGCAACCGCCAGCGCTTCAAGGATGTGCGCACGATCGCGCGCTTTGCGCAGTTCGAAGATGGTACGACGGGTCACCACTTCACGACGGTGACGAACGAACGCGCTCAGGATCTCTTTCAGGTTCATGATCTTCGGCTGACCATGGTGCAGCGCAACCATGTTGATACCGAAGGAGACCTGAAGCTGAGTCTGGGAGTACAGGTTGTTCAGCACAACCTCACCCACCGCGTCGCGTTTGATCTCAATCACGATGCGCATACCGTCTTTGTCAGACTCGTCACGCAGCGCGCTGATGCCTTCAACACGTTTTTCTTTTACCAGCTCGGCGATTTTTTCAATCAGACGCGCTTTGTTCACCTGATACGGGATCTCGTGAACAATAATGGTTTCACGGCCGGTTTTGGCGTCCGCTTCCACTTCGGCGCGGGCACGGATGTAAATCTTGCCGCGGCCGGTACGGTACGCTTCTTCAATGCCGCGACGACCATTGATGATCGCCGCCGTCGGGAAGTCCGGGCCCGGAATGTGTGTCATCAGCCCTTCAATGCTGATGTCTTCATCGTCGATATAGGCCAGGCAGCCGTTGATCACTTCCGTGATGTTGTGCGGCGGAATGTTGGTTGCCATACCGACCGCGATACCGGAAGAACCGTTAACCAACAGGTTCGGGATCTTGGTTGGCATCACATCTGGGATGCGCTCGGTGCCGTCGTAGTTATCGACGAAATCAACGGTCTCTTTTTCCAGGTCGGCCATCAGCTCATGAGCGATTTTCGACATACGGATTTCCGTATAACGCATCGCCGCAGCGGAGTCGCCGTCGACTGAACCAAAGTTGCCCTGACCATCTACCAGCATGTAGCGCAAGGAGAATGGCTGCGCCATACGAACGATGGTGTCATAAACGGCGGTATCACCATGCGGGTGATATTTACCGATGACGTCACCGACGACGCGGGCAGATTTTTTATAGGCTTTATTCCAGTCATTGCCCAATACGTTCATGGCGTATAGTACGCGACGGTGTACCGGCTTCAGGCCATCGCGGACGTCCGGCAGCGCACGGCCAACAATGACCGACATCGCATAGTCCAGATAGGAGCTCTTCAGCTCTTCCTCGATGTTAACCGGTGTAATTTCTCTCGCAAGGTCGCTCATCTAACCGCTATCCCTCTACTGTATCCCGGATTCAAAGGTCGCAAATTATAACACAGCCGAGGTGATTGAGGTAAACCTATACGCTTTATTCACGGGGATTGCCTGATATACTCCTTTGTCTTGCTAAATAAGGAGTAAAAGCGCCCATGAATGCCGAAAAATCCCCGATGGCTCACAACGTTGACCACGAAGAGATTGCCAAATTTGAAGCGGTGGCGTCCCGCTGGTGGGATCTCGAAGGTGAGTTCAAACCGCTGCATCGCATTAATCCGCTGCGTCTGGGCTATATCGCGGAGCGTTCCGGCGGCCTGTTCGGTAAGAAAGTGCTCGACGTCGGCTGCGGCGGCGGCATCCTGGCGGAAAGCATGGCGCGCGAAGGGGCGAACGTCACGGGCCTGGATATGGGCTTTGAACCTTTGCAGGTTGCCCGTCTTCATGCGCTGGAGTCTGGCATACAGGTAGACTACGTGCAGGAAACCGTGGAAGAACACGCGGCAAAACACGCCCATCAGTACGATGTGGTGACCTGCATGGAGATGCTGGAGCACGTACCCGATCCGCAGTCGGTGGTACATGCCTGTGCAAAACTGGTGAAGCCGGGCGGTCAGGTCTTCTTCTCAACCATCAACCGTAACGGTAAAGCGTGGCTGATGGCCGTCGTTGGCGCGGAGTATGTACTGCGCATGGTGCCGAAAGGGACGCACGACGTGAAGAAATTCATCAAGCCTGCGGAGCTGTTAAGCTGGGTTGACCAGACGTGGCTCAAAGAGCAGCACATCACCGGCCTGCACTACAATCCGCTAACCAATAAATTCAAACTCGCACCGGGCGCTGATGTTAACTATATGTTGCACACAACCGCCAAAAACGACTAACGTCATTCGTTATTCTTATAAAGATTGCGCGACATCATGTTGCGCAATTCTGACCTCCCGTTGAAGAAATCAGCACTCGATCAAATTTTGAATTTTTTTTCTTAATTATTGACATGTCTTCCAGGCCTTACGGTACGAGGACTTAGCCTTTTTTACCCTTTCACAACCTCAATTTAACGCCAAAATCAACCCTTGTGCTGAAAAGATTCGATACTAGAATACTCACCATATAGCGTTTTTCTTATCGCAAACCCCCTACATGTAGTATTTATCCACAGAGTTAGTCACAAGACGGATCTGTGGATAAACGGGGGATATTTTTTATTTCACGGACAGGTAAAACCCACATGAATCAGAGTCTGCTGGTGACAAAGCGCGACGGTACTACCGAGCGTATCAATCTGGACAAAATCCATCGAGTTCTCGACTGGGCAGCAGAAGGACTGAACAACGTATCTATCTCCCAGGTTGAACTGCGCTCCCACATTCAGTTCTACGACGGCATCAAAACGTCTGATATCCACGAAACGATCATTAAAGCAGCGGCAGACCTCATCTCCCGCGAAGCACCGGATTATCAGTACCTCGCTGCACGTCTGGCGATTTTCCACCTGCGTAAAAAAGCCTACGGCCAGTTTGAGCCGCCGAAGCTTTACGATCACGTGGTGAAAATGGTTGAGCTGGGCAAATACGACACGCATCTGCTGGAAGACTATACGGAAGAAGAGTTCGAGCAGATGAACGGGTTTATCGATCACTGGCGCGACATGAACTTCTCCTACGCGGCGGTGAAGCAGCTCGAAGGCAAATACCTGGTTCAGAACCGTGTAACCGGTGAGATCTACGAAAGCGCCCAGTTCCTCTACATTCTGGTGGCAGCCTGCCTGTTCTCTAACTACCCGCGTGACACCCGTCTGGATTACGTGAAGCGTTTCTACGATGCGGTATCCACGTTCAAGATTTCTCTGCCGACGCCGATCATGTCTGGCGTGCGTACCCCAACCCGTCAGTTCAGCTCCTGCGTACTGATCGAGTGTGGTGACAGCCTGGATTCAATCAACGCCACCTCCAGCGCCATCGTGAAATACGTCTCCCAGCGTGCCGGTATCGGCATCAACGCCGGTCGCATCCGTGCGCTGGGCAGCCCGATTCGCGGCGGTGAAGCGTTCCACACCGGCTGTATCCCGTTCTATAAACACTTCCAGACGGCCGTAAAATCCTGCTCACAGGGCGGCGTGCGCGGCGGTGCTGCGACCCTGTTCTACCCGATGTGGCACCTGGAAGTGGAAAGCCTGCTGGTTCTGAAAAACAACCGAGGCGTGGAAGGCAACCGCGTGCGTCACATGGACTACGGCGTGCAGATCAACAAGCTGATGTACACCCGTCTGCTGAAAGGCGAAGACATCACCCTGTTCAGCCCGTCCGACGTCCCGGGCCTGTATGACGCGTTCTTTGCCGATCAGGACGAGTTCGAGCGTCTGTACACCAAATACGAAAAAGACGACAGCATCCGTAAGCAGCGCGTGAAGGCAGTAGACCTGTTCTCCCTGATGATGCAGGAACGTGCCTCTACCGGCCGTATCTACATCCAGAACGTTGACCATTGCAACACCCACAGCCCGTTTGATCCAGTGGTTGCGCCAGTGCGCCAGTCTAACCTGTGCCTGGAGATCGCCCTGCCGACCAAACCGCTGGAAGACGTGAACGACGAAAACGGCGAAATCGCGCTGTGTACGCTGTCCGCGTTCAACCTGGGCGCGATTAAGAGCCTGGACGAGCTGGAAGAGCTGGCCGTGCTGGCGGTTCGTGCGCTCGACGCCCTTCTGGACTACCAGGATTACCCAATCCCGGCCGCTAAACGCGGTGCGATGGGCCGCCGTACCCTGGGTATCGGCGTGATCAACTTCGCCTACTGGCTGGCGAAAAACGGCAAGCGTTACTCTGACGGCAGCGCCAACAACCTGACGCACCAGACGTTCGAAGCGATTCAGTACTACCTGATGAAAGCGTCCAACGAGCTGGCGAAAGAGCAAGGCGCGTGCCCGTGGTTCAACGAAACCACCTACGCGAAAGGCATTCTGCCAATCGACACCTACAAGAAAGACCTGGATGCGATTGTCAGCGAGCCGCTGCACCTCGACTGGGAAGGCCTGCGCGAGTCCATCAAGACTCACGGCCTGCGTAACTCCACGCTCTCTGCCCTGATGCCGTCTGAGACCTCTTCGCAGATCTCTAACGCCACCAACGGTATTGAGCCACCGCGCGGCCACGTCAGCATCAAAGCGTCGAAAGACGGCGTGCTGCGTCAGGTGGTACCGGATTACGAGACGCTGGGTGACAACTACGAGCTGCTGTGGGAAATGCCAAACAACGACGGCTACCTGCAGCTGGTGGGTATCATGCAGAAGTTTATCGACCAGTCGATCTCTGCCAATACAAACTATGACCCGACGCGCTTCCCGTCAGGCAAGGTCCCGATGCAGCAGCTGCTGAAAGACCTGCTCACCGCCTACAAATTTGGCGTGAAAACCCTGTACTATCACAACACCCGTGATGGTGCGGAAGACGCGCAGGACGACCTGGTACCGTCAATTCAGGACGATGGCTGCGAAAGCGGCGCATGTAAGATCTAATGAAGGGCGGGGATATCCCCGCCTTTATTTCGTAAGACAGGACACACTCATGGCATATACCACCTTTTCACAGACGAAAAACGACCAGCTCAAAGAGCCGATGTTCTTCGGCCAGCCGGTCAACGTGGCACGCTACGATCAGCAAAAATATGACATCTTCGAAAAGCTGATTGAAAAGCAACTCTCCTTCTTCTGGCGTCCGGAAGAAGTGGACGTATCCCGCGACCGTATTGACTACCAGTCGCTGCCGGATCACGAAAAACATATCTTCATCAGCAACCTGAAGTACCAGACGCTGCTGGACTCTATTCAGGGACGTAGCCCTAACGTGGCGCTGCTGCCGCTGATCTCGATTCCTGAGCTGGAGACCTGGGTGGAAACCTGGGCATTCTCCGAGACCATTCACTCCCGCTCTTACACGCACATTATCCGCAACATCGTGAACGATCCGGCGGTGGTGTTTGACGATATCGTCACCAACGAGCAGATCCAGAAGCGCGCGGAAGGCATTGCCCACTACTACGACGAGCTGATCGAGATGACCAGCTACTGGCACCTGCTGGGCGAAGGCACCCACCACGTGAACGGTAAAACCATCACCGTGAACCTGCGCGCGCTGAAAAAGCAGCTGTACCTGTGCCTGATGAGCGTCAACGCGCTGGAAGCGATCCGCTTCTATGTCAGCTTCGCCTGCTCCTTCGCCTTTGCCGAGCGCAAGCTGATGGAAGGCAACGCCAAAATCATCCGTCTGATTGCCCGTGATGAAGCCCTGCACCTGACCGGCACCCAGCACATGCTGAACCTGCTGCGCAGCGGTACGGACGATCCGGAGATGGCGGAAATCGCTGAAGAGTGCAAGCAGGAGTGCTACGACCTGTTCGTGCTGGCCGCTCAGCAGGAGAAAGAGTGGGCAGACTACCTGTTCCGCGACGGCTCCATGATTGGCCTGAACAAAGATATCCTGTGCCAGTACGTTGAGTACATCACCAACATCCGCATGCAGGCTGTTGGTCTCGACCTTCCGTTCCAGACGCGCTCTAACCCGATTCCGTGGATCAACACCTGGCTGGTGTCCGATAACGTGCAGGTTGCGCCGCAGGAAGTGGAAGTCAGCTCTTATCTGGTCGGTCAGATTGATTCTGAAGTCAACACCGACGACCTGAGCAACTTCCAGCTCTGATGTCACGCGTCACGTTAAGTCTTTCCGGCACTGAGGTACTGTGTCGGGAGGAGCATCCTTCTCTGCTGGTGGCGCTTGAGGCGCATCAGGTAGAAGTAGAGTACCAGTGTCGTTCCGGCTACTGCGGTTCCTGCCGCTGCCGTCTGGTCGCCGGCCAGGTGGACTGGCTGACCGAGCCGCTGGCCTTTATCAATGAAGGGGAAATTTTGCCCTGCTGCTGCCGGGCAAAAGGCGATATAGAGATCGAGATGTAAAAAAGGGCCTTACGGCCCTTTTTTCTATTTTAAGAACGTCACCGCTTTATCCGGGAAATCCGTAAACAGTCCGTCCACGCCCGCCTGCTTATACAACACTTCATAAAGCTGATTCACGTCCGTGGCATATGGCGGCAGCTGGTCTGCACGCACGGTATACGGGTGCACCTGCATCCTGCTGGCGTGCGCCTCTTTCACCATCGCAGTCAGCTTCACGTGACCCGGCGTTGAACCTTCCGCCACCAGCATGTGGTAATCCGGCCCGATGCCGTCGGCGTACTGCGCAATCTGCTTCATCGCGCCCGGCTTAAACATCCAGTCGTAGCTGTAGTTAACCCACTTCCCGTCCGGCTGCTTCTCCTGGGTTTCATTCCAGTCGGTATAGGCAATCAGCTGCACCAGATTGAGATCCATCCCCATCTTCGGCTCCAGCTCGGTTTTGATGCGTTTCAGCTCGGCGGCATCAAAACACTGCAGGTAGACCTTGTCCTTCTTGCCGGTGTAGCCGTACTGCTTCAGCACCTCGAGCGTCTTCGCGGCAATATCTTTTCCTTCCTGATGGTGGAACCACGGCGCTTTGATTTCCGGATAGATGCCGATGTTTTTACCGGTTGAGTGGTTCAGCCCCTGAACAAACTCAATCTCTTCCTGGAAGGTATGAATGCGAAAGTCAGATTTGCCCATCGGGAAACGTCCCGGATAGACCTGCACCTTCTTGCCGTTTTCAATCTCAAAGCCCTCGGTAAACTTCAGGGAACGGATCTCCGCCAGCGTGAAGTCGATGGCATAGAAGCGGCCATCTTTGCGCGCGCGGTCCGGGAAACGATCCGCCACGTCCGTCACGCGGTCAAGATAGTGATCGTGCAGGACGACCAGCTGGTCGTCCTTCGTCATCACCAGATCCTGCTCCAGGTAATCCGCACCCTGCGCATAGGCCATCGCCTTCGCCGGCAGCGTATGCTCCGGCAGATAGCCGCTGGCGCCGCGGTGGGCAATAACAATTTTATCCGCCGCCAGCGCGGACCCGGTCATCAGGCCCGCCAGCAGCAGGCCGGTTGCAAGTTGGGTTAATTTCATCGCTAAGCTCCTTATTGACGACGCGCCAGCACTTCCGCGTGGTGACGTTTCTCACCGATCATCACAACAATCAGCAGCAGTACCGCCAGCACGCTACCGCCGATCATCACCATAAAGCCGCCGTCCCAGCCAAAGAAGTCAACGGTGTAGCCCACGATGGCGCTCGCCGCGACCGAACCGCCCAGGTAGCCGAACAGGCCGGTAAAGCCCGCCGCCGTGCCCGCCGCTTTTTTCGGCGCCAGCTCCAGGGCATGCAGACCGATCAGCATCACAGGACCGTAAATCAGGAAGCCGATGACGATCATGCAGGCCATATCTACTGATGGGTTGCCCGGCGGGTTGAGCCAGTACACCACGGTAGCAATGGTCACCAGAGTCATAAAGAACACGCCCGTCGCGCCGCGGTTACCTTTAAACACCTTGTCCGACATCCAGCCGCAAAGCAGCGTGCCCGGGATCCCGGCATATTCATACAGGAAGTACGCCCAGGAGGATTTATCCAGCGCAAAGTGCTTCACCTCTTTCAGGTAGGTTGGCGACCAGTCGAGGATGCCGTAGCGCAGCAGGTAAACGAACACGTTCGCGACCGCGATGTACCACAGCAGCTTGTTCGGCAGCACGTACTTCATGAAGATCTGTTTCGCAGTCAGCTCTTCTTCGTGCTCCTTGCTGTAATCATCCGGATAGTCGTTTTTGTACTCTTCAATCGGCGGCAGGCCGCAGGACTGCGGCGTATCGCGCATCAGGGCGAAGGCAATAATCGCCACCAGAATGGCGCCAAAGGCAGGCATATAGAGCGCCGCATGCCAGTCGTTGAACCAGGCCATCCCCAGCAGGAACAGCAGAGGCGGAATACCGCCGCCCACGTTATGGGCGCAGTTCCACACCGACACGATGCCGCCGCGCTCTTTCTGCGACCACCAGTGCACCATGGTACGCCCGCACGGCGGCCACCCCATCCCCTGGAACCAGCCGCAGAGGAACAGCAGCACGAACATGATGGCAATGCTGGAGGTTGCCCACGGCACAAAGCCCATGAACAGCATGACCGCAGCCGCCAGGATCAGACCGGCGGGCAGGAACACGCGCGGATTCGAGCGATCCGACACGGAACCCATGATGAATTTGGAAAAACCGTAGGCGATGGAGATCCCCGACAGCGCGAACCCCAGATCGCCACGGGAAAAGCCCTGCTCCACCAGATACGGCATGGCGAGCGCGAAGTTTTTACGTACAAGGTAGTACGCCGCGTACCCGAAGAAGATCCCCAGGAAGATTTGCCAACGCAGACGGCGATAGAGCGGATCTATTTCTGCCTCTGGCAGACGCGCCCTGTGCGGCGCAGGTTTGAAGATACTGAGCATAACAGCCTCCGTGGCCTTGAAATGAATGAGCAGGTGGCTCGCACCTGAATTCCAGAGGCGGGGATGTTAAGAAATCACGGTGATTGTTACTGTGAATCAACGCACAGATTGTTACAGAAATATGACAGAATGCGCAAAAAGGCGCATGAAATCACGTTTCACTTTCGAATTCCGCGCGTTTATGTTCGAAATCAAACAAACCACAAAATTAATATGGCTAAATGATAAAAAACGAACATAGAGGGTAAACAATGACCAGTCACGATCCTCGTTATAGTGATGTGATAATCATTGGTGGTGGCGCAACCGGCGCCGGGATCGCGCGCGATTGCGCCCTTCGCGGCTTAAGCGTCACGCTTCTGGAACGCCATGATATCGCCACGGGCGCAACCGGACGTAACCACGGCCTGCTGCACAGCGGCGCCCGGTATGCGGTCACCGACGCTGAATCCGCGCGCGAATGTATTGCTGAAAACCAGATCCTCAAGCGTATCGCCCGCCACTGCATTGAGCCGACTGACGGCCTATTTATCACTCTTCCCGAAGATGACCTTACCTTCCAGGACACCTTTATTACCGCCTGCTGTGCAGCGGGCATTCAGGCTGAGGCCATGGATCCGGTTCTGGCGCGGCGGCTGGAACCGTCGGTTAACCCGGCGCTTATCGGCGCGGTTAAAGTGCCTGACGGCACCGTTGACCCCTTCCGCCTGACTGCCGCCAACATGCTGGACGCCCGCGAACATGGCGCTCACATCCTGACCGGACACGAAGTGACCGGGCTTATCCGCGAGGGAAACCGCATCTGCGGCGTACGGATCGTTGATACGCAATATAACGAACACAGCGAGCTGTATGCCGCCGTGGTGGTTAACGCGGCGGGGATATGGGGGCAGCGCATCGCGGAATACGCGGACCTGTCGGTGCGCATGTTCCCGGCGAAAGGCTCGCTGCTGATCCTCGACCACCGCATCAATAACCACGTAATTAACCGCTGCCGCAAACCGTCAGATGCCGATATTCTGGTGCCGGGTGACACCATCTCATTAATCGGTACGACCTCAACCCACGTGGACTATAGCGAGATTGACTACAACCGCGTTACCGCTGAAGAGGTCGATGTCCTGCTGCGCGAAGGGGAAAAACTGGCCCCGGTGATGGCGCAGACGCGTATTCTGCGCGCCTACGCAGGCGTGCGTCCGCTGGTCGCCAGCGATAACGATCCGAGCGGGCGTAACGTCAGCCGAGGCATTGTGCTGCTCGATCACGCCGAGCGTGACGGGCTGGACGGGTTTATCACCATCACCGGCGGCAAGCTGATGACCTACCGCCTGATGGCCGAGTGGGCGACCGATGCCGTCGCCCGCAAGCTGGGCAATACCGAACGGTGCGTGACGGCAGAACAACCCCTGCCCGGCTCGCGTCAGTCCAACGAAAAAACGCTGCAAAAAATCATCTCCCTGCCCGCGCCACTGCGCGGATCCGCTATTTACCGCCACGGCGACAGAACGCCGCAGTGGCTCGGTGAAGGGCGCCTGAGCCGCAGCCTGGTGTGCGAGTGCGAAGCCGTCACCGCCGGTGAGGTGCAGTACGCGGTGGAAAATCTGACGGTTAACAGCCTGCTCGATCTTCGCCGCCGCACCCGCGTCGGAATGGGGACCTGTCAGGGCGAGCTGTGCGCCTGTCGTGCCGCCGGACTGCTGCAGCGCTTTCATACCACCACCGCCACCCAGTCGCTCGATCAGCTCAGCGCGTTTTTAAACGAGCGCTGGAAAGGCATTCAGCCTGTCGCCTGGGGCGATGCCCTGCGCGAAAGCGAATTTACCCGCTGGGTCTACCAGGGGCTTTGCGGTCTTGAGAAGGAGCAACACGATGAAATTTGATACCGTAATCGTCGGCGGCGGGCTGGCAGGCCTGCTCTGCGGCATCAGGCTCACCAGGCAGGGGCTGCGCTGCGCCATTATCACACGGGGCCAGAGCGCCCTGCACTTCTCGTCGGGCTCGCTGGATCTGGTGGACGAAACGTACCGCGATAAGCTGCCTCCGGAGCACCCCTATCACCTGATTGGCGCGCACAACGTTGACCGCTTTGCGCTGGAAACCGAAGCGCTGCTGGCGGACTGCGGTGCGCGTCTGAAGGGAAGCGCCCGGCTCAATCACCAGCGCGTCACGCCGCTCGGTACCTTACGCTCTGCCTGGCTCAGCCCGGAGGAGGTGCCCGTTGCCCCCTTCAATGCCGCGCGCGTTCGGGTCGTGGGTATTAGTGGTTTTCTGGATTTTCAGCCCCATCTCGCGGCGGCGTCGCTTTGCCGCCAGGGTATCAATGCCGAAACGGCAGAGATAGAGCTACCTGAGCTTGATGTCCTGCGCGATAACCCGAGCGAGTTTCGCGCGGTGAATATCGCCCGATTTCTGGATAACGAGGACAAATGGCCGCTGCTGTATGACGCGCTCAGGCCCCTCAGCGACAGCTGTGACGCCCTGCTGATGCCCGCCTGCTTTGGCTTACGCGACAACCGGCTCTGGCGCTGGCTCTCGGATCGTCTGCCCTGCTCGCTCGGCCTGCTGCCAACGCTGCCTCCGTCCGTACCCGGCATTCGTCTGCATACCCAGCTCCAGCGCCAGTTTGTCGCGCAGGGCGGCGTGTGGATGGCGGGTGATGAGGTGAAAAAAATCACTCTGACCGGCGGCGCGGTGAGCGAAATCTGGACGCGCAACCACGACGATATTCCGCTTCGTGCGCGCTATACGGTGCTGGCAAGCGGCAGCTTCTTCAGCAACGGGCTGCTGAGCAGCCGGGAGGGTATCCGGGAAGCTATTATGGGACTGGATGTTCGCCAGCATGCCTCCCGCGCGGACTGGTATCAAAGTGATTTCTTCTCGCCGCAGCCCTGGCAGCAGTTCGGCGTGATTGTCGATAACCACCTGCATCCGCAGCTTGCCGGTAGACCTGTCAGTAATCTCTTTGCCATCGGCTCGCTGCTGGGCGGGTACGATCCTATTGCTCAGGGGTGCGGTGGCGGCGTCTGCGCCGTCACGGCGCTGTATGTGGCAGAGCAGATTAGCCAGCGCACGGAGGCTGAACAATGAACGATACCCGTTTTGAAAGCTGCATCAAATGCACGGTGTGTACCACCGTCTGCCCGGTCAGCGGCGTGAACCCACGCTATCCCGGACCAAAGCAGGCCGGACCGGACGGCGAGCGTCTGCGCCTGAAGGACGGCAAGCTGTATGATGAAGCGCTGAAATACTGCATCAACTGCAAACGCTGCGAAGTCGCCTGCCCGTCGGATGTGAAAATCGGCGATATCATCCAGCGCGCCCGGGCGCGCTACAGCGCGCAAAAGCCGTCGCTGCGGGACGCGATTCTGAGCCATACCGATCTGATGGGCAGCGTCTCTACGCCGTTTGCCCCGCTGGTGAATGCCGCGACCTCCCTCAAACCGGTGCGCCAGCTGCTGGATGCCACGCTGAAGATAGACCATCACCGCAGCCTGCCGAAATATTCTCACGGTACGTTCCGCCGCTGGTATAAATCCGTCGCGGCGAAACAGGCGCAGTACGCCGAGCAGGTGGCCTTTTTCCACGGCTGCTACGTGAATTACAACCACCCGCAGCTGGGTAAAGACCTGCTGAAGGTGCTGAACGCCATGGGAACGGGCGTTCAGCTACTGAATAAAGAGAAGTGCTGCGGCGTACCGCTGATCGCCAACGGGTTTACCGATAAAGCGCGCAGGCAGGCTCAGAGCAATGTCACGTCACTGCGCGAAGCGATTGTTGATAAAGGTATTCCGGTGCTGGCGACCTCGTCCACCTGTACCTTTACCCTGCGCGATGAGTACCCGCATCTGCTGGACGTGGACAACACCGGACTGCGCGAGCACATCGAGCTGGCGACACGTTTCCTGTGGCGCAAGCTGGATAGCGGGCAGACGTTGCCGCTGAGGGAATTATCCCTGAAGGTGGTGTATCACACACCTTGTCATATGGAGAAGATGGGCTGGTCGCTCTATACGCTGGAGCTGCTGCGGCTAATCCCGGGGCTGGAGCTGACGGTGCTGGACTCGCGCTGCTGCGGGATTGCGGGAACCTACGGCTTTAAGCGTGAAAACTACGAAACGTCACAGGCGATTGGCGCCCCGCTGTTTCGTCAGATTGAGGAGAGCGGCGCAGATATCGTAGTAACGGACTGCGAAACCTGCAAATGGCAGATTGAGATGTCCACCAGCAAGCGCTGCGAACATCCGATTACGCTGCTGGCAAAGGCGCTCGGCTGAACATGGCCGGGGCGAAAGGCCCCGGCGCAGGTGTTACTCCACGAACAACGACTCAACCACGTTAATCCAGCCGTGCTCGCTGGCCACCTCTTTGCCATTCAGCCAGCGGCGCAGCATATTCAACGCCATCATGGCGCACACCTCCTGACGCACCGCCAGGCTGTGGCGGGTAATGCTCATTTTTACCCGCAGGGCGTGGGTGCCCTCGGGCGTCGCCAGCGCGAAGTTGAGATGTTCTTCATCAAGCCCGCCGACAAACAGCGCCAGACCGGCAAAATGCTTCACCCTTCTCTCGGACGCCCAGCGGGCGGTCTGCGCCAGGGTCTCCTGCTGGAACGGCACAACTTCGCTGGCCAGCAGCGGCGCGTTGACGCGCGACAGCTGCAGCGCCAGCAGGCCACCGGTGAACTGCTCGCTTAAGGTCACGCTGAGCTGACGCGCCTGCAGATGCTTCGCAATCTGCGCGGGCAACCCTTCCGTACCTTCAAAGATCAGGCTTTCACCAGCCACGCGCTGCACCTCGGGCCACAACGCCAGCATCGCCTCTTTCTGCTCGGCCGGGCCTGTCAGCTTAAGTTCAATGATCGGCATGGAGGAGCGATAGCCCATGGACACGCCCGGCGGCAGCGGAAGGTGATCGAGGCTCTGGGCCAGATCGCTTTCCGAGCGGCCAAAGGTGGTCAGACGCAGGCACAGCGGCGGTTCCGGCAGGGTAAAACGCTGGCGAAGGCGCGGCAGGATCTGCTGCTCGACCATCACTTTAAATTCTGAGGGCACGCCCGGCGTGAAGAACATCAGGCAGCGGTTCAGCTGCATGGCAAATCCGCACGCGGTACCCACCGGGTTATCAACCAGCTCGGCGCTGGCGGGAATTTCAGCCTGTTTGCGATTGCTGGGGGCCATGACGCGGCCACGTTCGGAGAAAAAGCGCTCCATCTGCGAAAGCCACGCCTCGTGCAGCACAAGCCCTTCGCCTTTTGCGGTCGCGGCGGCCAGCGCGCTGAGATCGTCACTGGTAGGGCCGAGCCCACCGTTCACAATCAGCACGTCACAGTGCTCACTGCGTTCACGCAGAATAGCGACCAGTGACTCAAGATTGTCGCCCACCGTATTGCGGCGCGTTAACGGTAATCCTTGCTCAAAGAAAAGATCGGCAAGCCAGGCAGCATTGGTATCAATAATTTGTCCATGCAGCACTTCGTCGCCGGTGGATAACATCTCCACGTTAATCATTATGTTCTCCCGCTTATTTGGTCAAAACACTATAACGCAAACGCGGGGTGGATAAGAGAGAAACTGGCGCGACAGATTGCCGCGCCGGAGTGATTAAAAGCCTGCGCTGACGCCCACGTACGGGCCGTCGGCCAGCGCGTTGTCGCGGTTGCCGTCTTTACCGGCCAGGTTCAGATAGCGATAGCCCGCTTCGATGGTAATCGGACGCATGATGGTCCAGCGCGCGCCGGCGTTAGCCTCTTCATAGCTTTCGATACCGCTTGAGAGGGAGTCCGGCGAATAGTAGTACTCACCAAACAGGCCGAAGCTGTCGCCAATTTTCCACTGCAGGCCGCCGCCCACTGCCGCCGCGTACCCTTCGTCACCGTCATTTGGGTTGGTATAGATACCTTTACCGCCGACGGTGGCCAGGAACGGGCCAAGAGGAACGTTGAGACCCAGGCCGAGGCTGGCCGCGTCGCCGTCATCATCGTTATGCGTCCAGCCGCCGGTCATCGCCAGACCCGAAGTCTCGGTACCCATGCCAAAGCCAAGGTGGGTATAATCCTGACCCGCCGATCCGTTAATGCTGATGGCGTTAGCCGCCGCAGATACAACCATCAGGCCTAAGCCCACTAATGCCACTTTTTTCATTGTCGTGATCCCGCACAATTATTATAAAGAAGTCCCAAAACCGCGAGATTTTAACCGGAGTCTCCCGGGGATCAAGCACTCTGCGTGCGGCAGGTCATTAGATTGTAACTATTTGAAACGGCTATTATCCCTTCAGCGATGCGTTCACCCATTGCTGCAACGCGCGGCGCGAGACTTTAATACCGCCATTTTTGAGTTCGGTCGGCAACAGCAGCCAGCGGACGGGTTGCTCAAAACGCGCCACCTTATCCCTCACCCAGTCAGGTAAACAGGTGATATCCGTTCCCGGCTCGCACTCCACTACCGCCACCGGACGCTGCCCAAACTCGGCGTCGTCCAGCGGAACAATAAATACCTGGTTAACCTGCGGGTGCGTGGCGATAACGCGTTCCAGCGATTCCGGCTGGATCCCTTCTCCGCCGCTAAAAAAGAGGTTGTCCATGCGGCCCAGGATCGTCAGACGTCCGTTATGCCATTCGCCGCTATCGCGTGTGGCGAACCATCCCTGCGCGTTGGTCAGCGGAATCAGTTCGCCATCCCGCCAGTAGCCAGAGGCCATGCTTTGCGCCCTGATCCAGACTTCCCCGTTAACCACCTGAACCTCTCTGCCCGGCAGCGCATAGCCCACGTCCGGCTCGCCGTCCGCCTCTTTCGCGCAGACGGTAGAGGCAAACTCGGTCAGGCCGTAGCCGCAGAAGGTGCGAATATCCTGCTCTCTCGCCTGTTCGGTCAATTCAACAGGGATGGCCGCCCCGCCCAGCAGCACCGCTTTCAGTGCAACATGCTGGTGTGAATTAAGCAGACGCCAGAGCTGGGTTGGCACCAGCGAGGCGTGGGTACAGCCGCACAGCGCCTCCGCCAGCGGCTGTTTCTCGCGCACGGTTAAGCGCGCGCCGGCCTGCAGCCAGCGCCATAAAATTCCCTGGCCGGAAACGTGAAACAGCGGCAGCGAAAGCAGCCAGTCGTCGTCTTCACCGTAGGGTATCAGCGACAAAACGCCGCGCGCGCTGGCAAGATGGGCCTCGCAGGTATGGACCGCCGCTTTCGGCAGCCCGGTAGAGCCGGAGGTCAGCGTCATGGACGCCAGCCGCGCCGGTTGCCACGCAGCGCAATACGCATCGGTGGTCTCGCGCATGCCCAGGGCAGGAAGACCGTCGTAGCTGCCGTCCAGCACCAGCGCAAAGCGCAACGTCATCTGCGGGAGCAGCACGTCCAGCAGCGGGCGCGGCAGCTGCGGATTCACGGGAAGAATACGCGCCCCGCACTGGAGCAGCGCCAGCCACGCCAGCAGGGTGTGCGGATGATTATGGGCCAGCAGCAGCACGCCGTCGCCCTCCTCCACGCCCTGACGGTGAAAGCCCGCCGCAAGGCGGTCAATGCGCGCGCACAGCTGTTGCCAGCTGAGCACCTCGTCGTTCAGACTCAGGGCCGGTTTATCGGCAAACTGCGCACACCAGTGCCGCCACGGCCAGTCGGTAAAACTCATTGCAGCGGCTCCAGCGCCGTAACGTCGAGGCACGGCAGCGCGCTGTCCGGCCACGGGCGGAGAAGCTGAGCCTGCATCAGGTTCAGCGTGTCGAGACCGGGGACCGTGTCAGGCGTTAACCAGGCGGCAATCCGCGCCAGCTGGGTTAGCCCAAGGCTGGACTCAATCGACGAGCTGATGACCGCCTTCAGCCCTAAGGCGTTCGCCGCCGCGACCTGCTCGCGCACTTTCGCCAGGCTGCCGGTCAGCGTCGGTTTAATCACCACCCCGCTGACGCCGGGTTCGGCGACAAATTCGAAATCGGCCTCGCGCAGGCTTTCATCCCAGGCGATGGCAATTCCCGTTTCGCGGGCAAACGCGCGCGAATCCTCCCGCGTCTTGCACGGCTCTTCGAGGAAGGCAATGCGGCTGCGGTACGCCGGGTTGACGTACTTCGCAAACTGCTGCGCCTTAAGCGGCGTCCAGGCGCGGTTGGCGTCCAGACGCAGATGAAGATCGGGGATCGCTTCCAGCAGCAGGTTGGCGACCATGCCGTCGCGCACTGCCTCATAGAGCCCAACTTTGATTTTCGCGACCTTCTCGCCCGGCATAGCGGAGAGCAGCGCGAAGAGTTCGTCCGGATCGCCCGTGCAGAGCGGTGCCGTGCGGTAATTTCCCGCTTCCGGCAGGCTGCCGTCCAGCTCCGCGAGCGCGCAGCTGATACCAAAAGCTGCGGAAGGCACATCCGGCAATACCGGATCCGCGCCCTCACGCCACGCGTCCGCCCACGCCAGCAATGCTGACTGCGCGTCTTCCAGCGACTCCATGCTAAAGCCCGGCAGCGGTGAAATCTCGCCCCAGCCTTCCCGCTCGTCCTGCTGCAGATGCACGAAGAAGCCGTCACGGGTTTTTAACCGCCGTTCACGCAGCACCACGCCCGCGTCCATCGGTATCTGCCAGCGGTAAACCTGCGCGCGACGCATTACGGGTTCCGTTTGTATTTGCTGAAGTCCGGCTGGCGTTTTTCGTTAAACGCGTTGCGCCCTTCCTGACCCTCTTCGGTCATGTAGAACAGCATGGTGGCGTTGCCCGCCAGCTCCTGCAGACCCGCCTGACCGTCACAGTCGGCGTTAAGTGCCGCTTTCAGGCAGCGCAGCGCCATCGGGCTGTTTTGCAGCATTTCACGGCACCAGCACACGGTCTCTTTTTCGAGATCGGCAAGCGGCACCACGGTGTTCACCAGGCCCATATCCAGCGCTTCCTGCGCGTTGTACTGGCGGCACAGGAACCAGATTTCGCGGGCCTTTTTCTGCCCGACGATGCGCGCCATGTAGGAGGCACCCCAGCCGCCGTCGAAGGATCCCACTTTCGGGCCCGTCTGGCCGAAGATGGCGTTCTCGGCGGCAATAGTCAGGTCACACATCATGTGCAGCACGTGGCCGCCGCCGATGGAGTAGCCCGCCACCATCGCCACCACCGGTTTTGGACAGGTGCGGATCTGACGCTGGAAATCGAGGACGTTCAGGTGGTGCGTACCCGCGTCGTCCTGGTATCCGCCGTAGTCACCGCGCACTTTCTGATCGCCGCCGGAGCAGAACGCTTTATCGCCTTCGCCGGTCAGGACAATCACGCCGATGTTATCGTCGTAGCGCGCATCCGCCAGGGCCTGAATCATCTCTTTCACGGTCAGCGGACGGAAGGCATTACGCACCTGCGGACGGTTAATGGTGATTTTAGCAATGCCGTCGGTGGATTTATGGTAACGAATGTCGGTGTAGCCTTCGGAGCAGTCTTGCCATTCAACCGGTGCATAGAGCATGTTTTCATCAGGGTAGATCATAGAGTGTCCTTTATGCGAAGACGCAGTATCTGAGCCAGACTTGCGGTAACCGCATCGGGGTTTTCCCGGTGGGCGTTGTGTCCGGCGTTGGGAATTGCATGGCGAACGGCGTTCAGCTCAGCGGCCAGGGCCGCAAACTTCTCATCACGTTCGCCATAGAGATAATCAAAAGAGAAATCGCGCGCGCTCAGGGCAGCACGCAGGTCGGGCTGCACGGCCAGCGACGTTGCCTCGAGCATCATCGCCAGCCTCGCGCCGCTGTTATGGCTGCGCAGGGTAATCAGCGCGTCGCGCTGGGCGTCCGTAAGGGAGGCGAAAACGGGCTGTTGGTACCAGTCAGCGAACGCTTTCTCCAGCGGTTCGGTACGAAAACGCGTTGCCCAGCGGCGGTCGGATGCCAGCCGCGCATTTCGCGCATCGGCATCCTGCAGGCCCGGATGCCCTCCCTCCACCACCACGCCATGCAGCCCCTTCGGCTGCTGGCAGGCATGGAACATCGCAATGCGGCCGCCGAGGGAGTACCCGACAAGCCAGAATTTAAGTATGTTGTAACTAAGCAGGGTTCGGGTGAGCAACGCGCTCATCTCGTCAAACCCCTTCACACCCAGATTCCGGGATCCACCGTGCCCCGGCAGATCCAGATATAGCCTGCGATAATCGCTAAGTCCTTCACCGACCCTCTGCCACTCGCGACAGTCACCCGAAAAACCGTGCAAAAAGACCAGCCAGGGATAGCCTGGTTTTCCGGCCTGCAGCACGCCCGAAAGGATCACAGCTGGCTCACCTGCGCCAGCAGGCTTTGCAGGGCCTGCGCACCGTCAGCATCGTTCACCACAAGCTCAATCAGCGTCGCGCCCGGCTGTTTCCATGCGCTGTTTAACGCCGCGTCCAGCTGTTCCCAGCTTTCCGGGCGATGGTATTTCAGGCTAAACATCGCCGCGGCGTGTTCGAACTGCACGTTCTGCGGCATCAGATAGAAACGCTCGCGCTCGCTCTGCGGCGTAGGCAGCAGGGAGAAAATCTGCCCACCGTTGTTGTTGACCACAATCAGCACAAACGGGGCTGACGCCTGACGCAGCAGCGCCAGCGCGTTGAGATCGTAGAGCGCGGAGAGATCGCCCACGATCGCCAGCGTCGATTTCGCGCTGGCGCGCTGTACGCCCGCCGCCGTGGAGATCAGCCCGTCGATGCCGCTGGCACCACGGTTGCTGTACACCGGGTAGCCCGCGGGCAGCTTCGAAAAAGCGTCAATCAGCCGCACGACCAGGCTGTTGCCGACAAACAGCTGCCCCTGCTCGGGCAGGTACTGGCGAATACGGTGCGCCAGCCCGGCTTCGCTAAACGCTTCACAGTGCGCTTTGGTTAGTTCCCACGCCTGGCGCGAAAGGTCCGGAATGGCAACCGCCCAGGGCTTGCGTTTCTCAGCCGGATGAAGCGCCAGCCAGGCGTCGATACTGCTCACCAGACGACGGCCGCGGTGGTGCGCCGGGTCAAGCCGCCCTTCCAGCGCGTCCACCAGCCAGTACTCGTCCGGTGTGCAGGTCGCCTGCCACTGCAGTAACCGTTTGCCGGTCAAGCTCGATCCAAGCTGGACCACAATCTGCGCCTGCGCCAGTTCGGTGACCGCTTTGGCATTACCCAGCCAGAGATCGGCGCACGGCAGCGGCTGACCGGTCTGGGAAAGCACGTCGCCTATCAGCGGCCAGCCCAGGGTTTGCGCCCATTCGGCAACCAGCTTGCCTTCAGAGGCGCTCATGCGCCCGGCGATAACCACGCCGCGCTTCTGTCGCCAGAAGAACCAATCGCGCTGCTTCGCGCTCTCGAGATGCGTCTGCTCGCGCAACCACGGTTTTTCACTCTCCCACCAGTCGCCGAGGGTCTGCTGCCAGTCAAGACCCGTGTCGTCCAGCTCACCGTAAAGCGGCTCGGCAAACGGGCAGTTGATATGCAACGATCCGCTACGCAACGTCTCCATGGCGTGATCGACGGTAGAGACCAGCCAGCTTGCCGGAATATCCTGGGTGGGACGGGGCAGCGAAATCGTCTGCGAAGGATGCGAAGAAAAGAGTCCCGGCTGGCGAATGGCCTGATTGGCGCCGCAGTCGATAAGCTCAGGGGGACGATCGGCCGTCAGCAGAATCAGTTTTTCACCGGTTAACCCGGCTTCAATCAGCGCCGGATAGAGGTTCGCCACGGCGGTACCGGAAGTGACAATCACCGCCACGGGTTCTTTGCTGACCTTCGCCAGACCCAGCGCAAGATGGCCGAGGCCGCGCTCATCAAAGTGGGTGTGGTGAATTAACGCCCGGTTTTCGGCGGCCGCCAGCGTCAGCGGCGTTGAGCGAGAACCCGGTGCAATACACACGTGCCTGACGCCATGGCGCGTCAGGGCTTCAAGGATCACCGCCGCCCAGCGTCGGTTAAAAGAACTTACTGACATGAGATTGTCCGGTATCAAGAATGCGACACAGTATAAATAATAGAAAAAATTGGAATTTTGATATGAATCGGGATTGCGCGAATCTGTATTAATCCCTTAGGAGCAGAGAGCGCAATCCGGCGGCTTTGTTTTCAATCTCCTGCCACTCCTGCTCCGGGTCAGATCTGCTGACGATACCGGCGCCGGCGTAGAGCCGCAGGGAGTCCTCCTGAACGCGCGCGGAGCGCAGCGCCACGCAAAACTCACTCTGCTCGGGGGATAAATACCCGGCCGAACCGGCGTACCATTCGCGGTTAAAGGGTTCAACCTTCTGAATAAACTCGCGCGCAGGCTGTCGGGGTAATCCGGCAACGGCTGCGGTTGGCTGCAACATGAGCAGACACTGCTCGTCATCAGCCTGTTTAAGCTCGGTCCAGATACAGCGGCGCAAATGCTGCACTTTACGCAGGCGTACCACCTGGGGGGGCAGTACCTCGAGCGTCTGCGTAGAGTGCTGAAGACGCTGACAGATATCCTCCACAACCAGCATATTTTCACGCTGGTTTTTATCATCGTTCAGCAGCCACTCGCCGAGACGCTGCGCCTGGCTATCATCGCTATGGCTGGCGACGGTGCCCGCCAGCGCTTCCGTACGCAGCAGCGTGCCGCGCCGCCGCCACAGACGCTCGGGGGTCGAGCCGAGAAACGCGTTGCGGGCGTCGAAAATCATGCAGAAATGGTAGCAATGTAAATTCAGGGCCCGGCTGGCTGCCATCAGCGCGACGGGGTTTACGCGCTGTGTAAAACGAATATCGGTTGCCCGGGCGAGAACCACTTTTTCAAATTCACCGCACGCAATGGTCTCTGTCGCCCTGCGGATAAGCGTCAGCCATTCGGCCTGCTGCGGCAGATGGGTTTCGTGCTCTACCTGAACGGACAGCGGGCGGATAGGCCTTGCAGGACGGAGCTGCTGTAAAAAATCCAGCGCGGCGCGGGCATCTTCCTGAAGAGAATAATTGCTCCACAACTGCAGGCGCAGCGTGGCGTTGCCGGCGGTACGTCGCCAGAGCAGCCGCGGTAAAAAGAGGCTCCCCTGCTCCGGATTAAAAGCGTTCAGGCCGCAGATACGGGTATCTTGTGCCGCATTTTGCTCGCGCAAAAACTGCGTGGCTAACGCCAGAGAGGAAAATTGGGTAACCGCCCCCAGCGCAGCCAGCTCTTCATCGCCGTTACGCTGTTGCCAGTAAAACTGCGGATAGCACTGCTGAGCCCCAAGCCAGGCGAGAGGGTCGAAGGCGTCGTTTAACGGGAAAGAGACGTCGAAATGACGTAAGCCGGGTGTTGCGGGTAACGCTTGCGAAAGCTGGGTACGCAATTGCTCCAGCGCGAGGAAAATCGAATTCACGCGAACCTCTCCCTGTTAAAACCTCGTATTATACGGGGTACTGACGATAAATAGCAGTACCCACGTATAGGGAGTGGTTAAGCGGTTTAGCGACGGGCCAGCAGCAGCCCCAGTACCAGCCCTACGGCAGCCCCCACGCCAATACCCTGCCACGGTTTTTCATGCACGTAATCATCGGCACGATACACTGCTTTTTTGGCGCGGTAGTAGTAGGTATCAGACGCATGGCTGACGCGGTTTTTCACTTCATGCAGCGCCTGTTCGGCGCGGGCTTTTAGCTCTATATATTTCTGATCGGCAGGGTCGCCCGAGGAACGTAACACCTCTTCCAGCGTTTCGCTCAGTAAAGCCAGGTCGTCGTCGATACGGGTATCCCAGGATTGAAATGACATATTTTTCTCCATGTTAGTACACCAGTCCGCTAACTATAGCCAACGACTCGCTATTACGCCTGCTTCGCTTCTCGCGCCATGCCGACGTGGGGAATGCCATCTTCATCGTACACATCGGTGACCGGCACGAAACCAAAGTGGCCGTAGAAGGACTGCAGGTGTGCCTGCGCGCCCAGGTATAACGCCTTGTCAGGCCACTGTTTCCGGCACGCCTCCAGCGTTTTTTCCATCAGCTGATAGCCCAGCTTTTCGCCGCGCGCCTTACCGCTGATGATGACGCGGCCAATGACGACAGGCTCAAAATCGTCTTCGCTTTTCAGAATCCTCGCATACGCCACCAGCTCGTTATTCCGCCAGCCGAGTATATGGCGGTTCTCCCCAACGAGATCGTCGCCGTCGATGTCCTGATACGGGCAGGTCTGTTCAACCACAAAAACTTCGCAGCGCAGTTTCAGCAGGGCGTAAAGTGAATGAACGGTGAGTTCGCTATGATGTAAATCTTGCCACTGGATCATGTCAGTCTCCTTCCTGGGGTTCATCACGTTATACTAAACCCCTCTCCGTTCGGCAAAGGGCTGATTACATTATGGAACTGATTTTTCTGGGTACGTCCGCTGGCGTGCCAACCCGCTCACGAAACGTGACGGCGATCCTGCTGGATCTTAAGCATCCCACCCGCGGCGGGCTGTGGCTGTTTGACTGCGGTGAAGGGACGCAGCATCAGCTGTTACACACCGCTTACCACCCCGGCAAGCTGGATAAAATTTTTATCACCCATCTGCATGGCGACCACCTGTTTGGCCTTCCCGGCCTGCTGTGCAGCCGCTCGATGGCCGGAAACGCCAACCCGCTGACGATTTACGGGCCAGCGGGTATTCGTGAATTTGTCGAAACTACGCTACGCCTGAGCGGGTCATGGACAGATTATCCCCTGGAGGTCGTTGAGATTACCGAAGGCCTGGTTTTCGATGACGGCGAATATAAGGTGAGCGCTCAGCCGCTCAGTCACCCTGTCGAGTGCTATGGCTACCGTATTGATGCGTATGATAAACCCGGCGCGCTGGATGCCGCCGCGCTGATGGCCGACGGCGTAAAACCCGGGCCGCTGTTCCAGCGCCTGAAGCACGGTGAGACCGTCACGCTGGAGGACGGGCGCGTCATCAACGGCCAGGATTATCTCGCCGCACCGCAGCCCGGCAAAAAGCTGGCGATATTTGGCGACACGGCCCCGTGCCCGGCAGCGCTTCACCTTGCCCAGGGCGTGGATGTGATGGTGCATGAAGCAACGCTTGAAACAGCGATGGAAGAAAAAGCCAACAGCCGGGGCCATAGCTCTACGCGTCAGGCGGCGCAGCTTGCCCGTAACGCGGGCGTCGGGAGACTCATCGTCACCCATGTCAGCTCGCGCTACGACGCGCGGGGCTGTGAAAAGCTGCTGGCAGAGTGCCGCGCGCTGTTCCCGGAATGTGAGCTGGCCGAAGATTTCGCTCAGGTCAGCGTTTAGTCCTTCATTTTTCCCTCAGGATGCCGATAACGATTAAAAGGTCAGCATTTCTCTCGAGGGTAGAATGGATAATTTCCAGAAAGATATTGATGACAGGGCGAATCTGACCCTGTCGAACCGTTTTGAACTGTTGCTGTTCCGTCTTGGCACTTCTCTTAACGAAAATAAATCTGAGCTGTTTGGCATTAACGTCTTTAAACTGCGTGAAATTGTGCCGATGCCGGAGTTCACGAAACCTGCCGGGATGAAATCACCGCTGATGGGAATGGTGAATATTCGCGATCAGGTGATCCCGGTGATCGACCTGGCCGCCGTGGCGGGCTGTAAGCCCACCACCGGGCTGAATATCCTGCTGATCACCGAATACGCGCGCAGCGTACAGGCGTTTGCCGTGGAGTCGGTTGAGAACATCATGCGTCTGGACTGGAAGCAGGTGCACGCGGCGGAAACCGCCGTCAGCGGTCGCTACATCACCAGCATCGCCTGCCTGGACGAGAAAACGGATACCAACGATCTGGCGATGGTGCTGGACGTTGAGCAGATCCTGTACGACATCACCCCGGCCAATCACGATCTGCACGCCACCAATCTGAAGACCACCAAATTCCATATTAAGCCAGGCGCTGTCGCCATCGTCGCGGAAGATTCGAAAGTCGCGCGTTCGATGCTGGAGAAAGGCCTGCAGGCGATGGAGATCCCGGCACAGCTGCATATCACCGGCAAAGATGCGTGGGAGAAAATTGGCGTACTGGCCGCTCAGGCGCAGGCTGAAGGAGTTCCCATCACCGACAAGATCGCGCTTGTGCTGACCGATCTTGAAATGCCGGAGATGGACGGCTTTACGCTGACGCGCAAAATCAAAACCGACCCGTTCCTGAAAGACATTCCGGTGGTGATCCACTCTTCCCTTTCCGGCAACGCCAACGAAGATCATATTCGTAAGGTGAAGGCGGACGGTTACGTGGCGAAGTTTGAGCTGAACGAGCTGTCGTCGGTGATTGAGGAAGTGCTGGACCGCTCGATGAAGAAGATTGACGGGCCGCTTATAAGCAGGAAGCAGCTGGCTTAAGTCTGGTGCGGGCTGGTGCCCTCACCCCGTCCCTCTCCCACAGGGAGAGGGCGAAAAACATAAAAAAACCCGCCGAGGCGGGTTTTTTGTTTTACATCAGCGGCATCGCTCGCTGCACGATATCAATCAGCGGCTGCGGATAGATACCGAAGATCAGCACCAGCAGCGCCGAGATAAGCACTACGATACCACCGGCGCTGTACTGCCAGTTGGTTGGGGCATCACGGTTGAGCTGCTGAGGCGCACTCAGGTACAGGCTCACGGCCACGCGCAGGTAGTAGTAGAGACCAATCGCGGAACCGATCACCACGCCCGCGGTCAGCCACCACAGGTGCGCCTGCACACCGACGGCCAGCACGTAGAATTTACCGATAAAGCCAAGCGTCATCGGGATACCTGCCAGAGAGAGCATCATCACGGTCATCACCGCAGACAGGATCGGACGGTGCCAGAACAGGCCACGGTAGGAGAACAGTGAATCGGCATCCGGACCACGGTACGGGCTGGACATCAGGCTCACCACGCCGAAGGCGCCGAGACTGCTGAACAGGTAACCGGCCAGATACACGCCAACGGTTTCCATCGACATCTCGCCGCTCTGCAGCGCAATCAGCGCCACCATCAGGTAGCCCAGATGAGAGATAGACGAGTAGCCCAGCAGACGCTTGATGTTGGTCTGGCTCAGCGCCATCAGGTTACCGAAGATGATGGAGACGAACGCGATAATGCCCAGCACCACGCGTACCGCTTCGCTGTCACCTACCGGCGCGTACAGGAACAGACGCATGACCACACCGAAGATAGCGATTTTGCTCGCCGTCGCCAGGAAGGTCGACACCGGAGCCGGAGCGCCCTGGTATACGTCTGGCGTCCATAGGTGGAACGGCACCAGAGAGAGTTTGAAGCCAAGGCCAACAATCATCATGCCCAGACCCGCCAGCAGCAGCGGCTCATGCAGCATGCCGTCGCCTAGGCTCTTGCCGAGCGCCATGAAGGAGAGATTACCGGACTGTGCGTACAGCAGCGCAATACCAAACAGCAGGAACGAGGATGCAGCAGCAGACAGAATAGTGTACTTGATGCTTGCTTCCAGGGAGCGCTTCTGACGGAAGGCGTAACCAATCAGGCCGAACAGCGGCAGAGATATCAGCTCAATGCCGAGGAACAGCGCGGCCAGGTGGTTCGCATTCGCCAGCAGAATGCCGCCCAGCGCGGCAATCAGAACCAGCAGGTAAAACTCTTCTTTATTGTCGTTGTAGCCTTCGAGCCACGGGTACGCAAAGGTACAGGTTGCCAGGCTTGCCAGCAGCACCAGTCCGGTATACAGCATGGCGTAACCGTCAACGCGCATCAGCGGGGTGACGTCCATCGCCCCACCCTGACCAACAAACCAGAGAGAGACTAACGCGGCGTTCAGGCCGATGACCGACAGCGTGGCATTCAGGAAGTGATTGCGTCGCCACGCAATGGAGAGCATCACAACCACCACCGTCAATCCGACGATCAGCAGCGGTAGCAGCGCGATCAGTTGTTGTGGAGTTATTGTCATGGCGAATTACGGCCTTGTAGTAGAAGCAGAATTAACAAACCACTGCTGGATGTTACCCATCGCGCTGTGCGAGGTATCCAGAATTGGCTGCGGGAAGAAGCCCAGCAGCACCAGCAGTACGACCAGCAGCAGGATGATGAACAGCTCACGCAGCGACATCCCCGGCAGTTCTTGTGCAGCAATTTCGCTCTTCGCTTTACCGAAGTAAGCGCGGTGCAGCATCGCCAGCGAGTATACGGAAGCGAACACCAGACCAAACGTGGAGATCACGGTAATCACCGGTACCACTTTGAAGCTGCCGAACAGAATCATAAATTCGCCGACGAAGTTACCGGTACCCGGCATCCCCAGGGTAGCCACCGCGAAGAACATGGACAGCGCTGGCAGCCACTTAATTTTGCTCCACAGACCGCCCATCATACGCATATCGCGGGTATGCAGACGTTCGTACAGCTGACCGCACAGGATGAAGAGGCCGGCTGCAGACAGACCGTGCGCAATCATCTGGATCACCGCGCCCTGGTACGCCAGCTGGCTGCCGGTGTAGATAGCAATCAGCACGAAGCCCATGTGGGAAACGGAGGTGTAGGCAATCAGACGCTTGATGTCGTACTGCGTGAAGGCCATCCAGGCACCGTAGAAGATACCGATCACACCCAGCCACATGGCAATCGGTGCGAACTCTGCGGAGGCGTTCGGGAACAGCGGCAGAGCGAAACGCAGCAGACCGTAGGCCGCCGTTTTCAGCAAGATGCCCGCCAGGTCAACGGAACCCGCCGTTGGTGCCTGAGAGTGCGCGTCTGGCAGCCAGCCGTGCAGCGGAACGACCGGCATTTTCACCGCGAACGCGATGAAGAAGCCCAGCATCAGCAGATATTCAACGCCGTGCGACATTGGGGTCTTCAGCAGGTCTTCGTAGTTAAAGGTCCAGGTGCCGGTCGCGTTGTGGTGAACAAACACCAGCGCCAGAATGGCAATCAACATCACCAGACCACTCGCCTGGGTATAGATGAAGAACTTGGTTGCCGCCGTGATACGCGTTTTACCGTCGGACGCCTTGTGGCCCCACAGCGCGATCAGGAAGTACATCGGCACCAGCATCATCTCCCAGAAGAAGAAGAACAGGAACATGTCGATGGCAAGGAACACGCCGATTACGCCGCCCAGGATCCACATCAGGTTCAGGTGGAAGAAGCCCTGGTATTTTTCAATTTCTCGCCAGGAGCAGAGTACCGCCAGAACGCCGAGCAGACCGGTCAGCACCACCATCAGGAGAGACAGACCGTCAATCGCCAGGTGGATCGTAATGCCGAAACGCGGGATCCACGGCAGGATGAACTCAGACTGCCACTGCGGAATGCCCGCAGACTGGGTCAGTGAGTAACCGCCCTGCAACCACAGTTGCAGGCCAAGCGCGAGCGTCAATCCCATGGTGATCAGCGCAATCCAGCGCGGCATCTTCACGCCAAAGCGTTCAGTCTGCCAGCACAGGAAGCCGCCGATGAAGGGAATTAATATTAGCCAGGGTAGTAACATGGCGATTTACATTCCTTTTTAAGGCCCCCAGCAGGGGCCTGATTTTCAACGAATTCGAATAAAATTCACTTAACGATCAACGCAACACCATCAGCAGCGCAAGCACGACAACCGCACCGATGCTCATGGACGCCACATACCAGCGCAGGTAACCGTTCTCGCTGTACAGCAGGCCTTTACCTGCAAAGCGGGAAAGGATCGCCGGGATGTTCATCAGGCTGTTCAGCGGGTCGCGCTTCAGCAGCCACGCGATGCCCAGGAACGGCTTAACGAAGATCATGTCGTACAGCCAGTCGAAGCCCCACGCGTTGTACCACCAGGTGCCCAGCAGGCGGCCCGGCGCACTGTTGGCCACGGCAATGACCAGCGTACGTTTGCCCAGCCACAGCCATGCAGCGATCAGGATGCCCGCGATAGCGACCACACCGGAGGTGATTTCAAGCGTCAGAACGCGACCGTGCTCAAGCTCGGTGGTGTCTGGCAATACGCCCTGCAGCGGTGGCACAATCATCGCGCCAACGAAGGTGGACAGTACCAGCAGCACAATCAGCGGCAGGTGATGGGTAATCCCCTTCCCTGCGTGAGCGTGAATTTGTTCTTTACCGTGGAATACGATGAAAATCATACGGAAGGTATACAGGGAGGTCATGAACGCACCGACCAGACCTGCAACCATCAGATTGATATGACCATTCGCCATGGCACCCGCAAGGATTTCGTCCTTACTGAAGAAGCCCGCGGTGATCAGCGGCAGTGCCGCCAGCGCCGCGCCGCCCACCAGGAAGCAGACATAAACCAGCGGAATGGACTTACGCAGTCCGCCCATTTTGAAGATGTTCTGCTCGTGGTGGCAGGCCAGAATCACGGAACCGGATGAGAGGAACAGCAGCGCTTTAAAGAACGCGTGCGTCATCAGGTGGAAAATGGCCGCGTCCCACGCCTGAACGCCCAGCGCCAGGAACATGTAACCAATCTGGCTCATGGTGGAATACGCGAGAACGCGCTTGATGTCGGTCTGCACCAGCGCGGCAAAGCCTGCCAGCACCAGCGTGACCGCACCGACGATACCCACCAGATGCAGAATTTCCGGGGTCATCAGGAACAGGCCATGGGTACGCGCAATCAGGTAAACACCGGCGGTTACCATGGTCGCAGCGTGGATCAGCGCGGAGACAGGGGTTGGACCCGCCATCGCGTCGGCCAGCCACGTCTGCAACGGCAGCTGCGCGGATTTACCCACGGCACCACCCAGCAGCATCAGCGTTGCCCACCACAGCATGTTGTTGCCTGCGGCGAAGTGCGCCGGCGCCAGTTCCACCATTTCGCGGAAGTTCAGCGTGCCCAGTTCGTTGTAAAGAATGAACAGCGCGAAAGCGAGGAAGACGTCACCCACGCGGGTCACGACGAATGCTTTCATGGCCGCTGCGCCATTCTTCGGATCGGTATAGTAGAAACCGATCAGCAGGTAAGAACACAGACCTACGCCTTCCCAGCCCAGATACATCAGCAGCAGGTTATCGGCCAGCACCAGAACCACCATGCTGGCGATAAACAGGTTGGTGTAGGCGAAGAAGCGGGAGTACCCCTCTTCACCGCGCATATACCAGGAGGCGAACATGTGGATCAGGAAGCCGACGCCGGTGACCACGGAGAGCATGGTCAGCGAGAGGCCGTCCAGCACCAGGTTGAAGCCGATGTTGAAATCACCGACCGACATCCAGGTCCACAGCGGCACGCTGAAAGGCTGACGCCCGTTGTTAAAGAAGTCGATACCCGCATACGCCGTCACCAGCGCAGCCAGGCCAACAGAGCCCATGCCGACGGTGGCAGACAGGTTCTCAGACCAGCGGCCGCGAGAAAACGCCAGCAGCACGAAGCCAATCAGCGGAAAAATAATGGTTAAGGCAAGCATGTTCATCCACGCAACTCACTTACTGAATCGATGTTCAGATTCTGGCGGCGACGATGGAGCTGCAGCAACAGCGCCAGGCCAATACTCGCTTCGGCAGCCGCGAGGCTGATGGCGAGAATGTACATCACCTGACCATCGGTCTGGCCCCAGTAGCTTCCGGCGACCACGAAGGCCAGCGCGGAGGCGTTAATCATGATTTCCAGCCCGATCAGCATAAACAGCAGATTGCGGCGGATAACCAGACCGGTCAGACCCAGAACGAATAAAATCGCAGCGAGGATCAGTCCATGTGTTAAGGGGATCATGCGCGCTCCTCCGTTTTTCTTTTCGCGCGGTCGTCAGTGCGGTTGCTCAGCACCTCGCCAGCACGCTCTTCGCGGCCAACGTGGAAAGCCACAACCAGACCTGCCAGCAGCAGCATTGAGGCCAGTTCAACCGCCAGAACGTATGGGCCAAAGAGCGTGATACCTACCTCTTTCGCGCCAATCGGCGTGCCGTCGATGCCCTGATCGTTAACACCCAGAATGGCGTAAACGATCACCACCAGCATGATGGCCGACAAAATTGCCGGGCCGATCCACACCTGCGGTTTTAACCACTGACGTTCCTGCTCAATTTCAGAGCCGCCCAGGTTCAGCATCATCACCACGAACACGAAGAGCACCATGATGGCCCCGGCGTAGACGATGATTTCCAGCGCACCGGCGAAGTGCGCGCCCAGTGCGAAGAACACCCCGGAAATGGCCAGCAGCGAGATGATTAAGTACAGCAGCGCATGCACCGGATTGGTGTGCGTGATCACTCGCAGCGTAGCCAGGATGGCGATAAGGCCACAGATATAAAAAGCGAATTCCATTGCCCTCTCCTTACGGTAACAGGCTCTTGACGTCGATAGGCTTAGCTTCGTTCTCTGCTTCACCCTTATCTTTGCCGTCGATTGCCATACCCGCCATCCGGTAGAAGTTATATTCCGGGTATTTGCCCGGACCGGAAATCAGCAGATCCTCTTTCTCGTACACCAGGTCCTGACGCTTGTACTCACCCAGCTCGAAGTCTGGAGTCAGCTGAATCGCCGTGGTTGGGCACGCTTCTTCACACAGACCGCAGAAAATGCAGCGTGAGAAGTTGATGCGGAAGAACTCAGGGTACCAGCGGCCGTCTACCGTCTCGGCTTTCTGCAGAGAGATACAGCCTACCGGACACGCTACCGCACACAGGTTACAGGCAACGCAGCGCTCGGAACCGTCCGGGTCGCGCGTCAGCACGATACGGCCACGGTAGCGCGGCGGCAGATATACCGGCTCTTCCGGGTACATCCGGGTTTCGCGTTTGGCAAACGCGTGCAGGCCGATCATCCAGATACTGCGTACCTGGGTACCGAAGCCTACCAGTAATTCTTTTAAGGTCATGGTCTATTGCCCCTTATGGCTGCTGCCAGAGAATGACAGCGGCCGTTACCAACAAGTTGACGAGCGTCAGCGGCAGGCACACTTTCCAGCCGAAGGACATTACCTGGTCATAACGCGGACGCGGTAACGCTGCGCGAATCAAAATGAACATCATCATGAAGAACGCGGTTTTCAGCGCGAACCAGATGAACGGCGGTAAGAACGGGCCATGCCAGCCACCGAAGAACAGCGTTACCATCAACGCGGAAATGGTGACGATACCGATATACTCGCCCACGAAGAACAGACCGAATTTCATACCGGAATATTCGATGTGGTAACCGTCGGCCAGTTCCTGTTCGGCTTCTGGCTGGTCAAACGGGTGACGGTGACACACTGCCACGCCCGCGATGGCAAAGGTAATAAACCCAAAGAACTGCGGAATAACGTTCCAGATGTCGGCCTGGTTGTTGACGATGTCGGTCATGTTGAATGAACCGGCCTGCGCCACCACGCCCATCAGGGAAAGCCCCAGGAACACTTCGTAGCTCAGGGTCTGCGCGGAAGCACGCATCGCCCCCAGCAGCGAGTATTTATTGTTACTGGACCAGCCTGCGAACAGGACCGCGTAAACCGCGAGGCCTGCCATCATCAGGAAGAACAGAATGCCGATGTTCAGGTCAGCGACCACCCAGGTCGGGCTGACCGGAACGATAGCAAACGCCAGCAGCAGCGAGGTGAAGGCGATCATCGGTGCCAGAGTAAAGATCACGCGATCCGAGAAGCGCGGGATCCAGTCCTCTTTAAAGAACATCTTGATCATATCCGCGACCAGCTGGAGTGAACCACCCCAGCCCACGCGGTTCGGTCCGTAACGGTTCTGGAACAGACCGAGCAGACGACGTTCACCAAAGCTCATGAACGCGCCGCAGGTGACCACCACCAGCAGGATTACAACCGCTTTCAGAATGCTCAGCAGGATGTCGATAAGATCCGGCGTTAACCAACTCATGCTTTTGCCTCCTGCAGATTATCAAGACGCGCACCTGCCAGAACCGGCGCGATGCCAGGCATACCCATCGGCAGACCCACCTGCCCTGCTGTCAGACTTTCAGAAATAATCAGCGGCAGGCTGATGGTCTGGCCGTCATAGCTAAAGGCGATGTTTGCACCCGCGTTAACGCCAAGCTTCGCGGCATCAGCCGGGTTAAGCTTGATGTACGGCTGCGGCATACGGGTCTGGAAGACCGGTGAACGCTGGGACAGCTCGTCGCTACCGAACAGGTGGTAGTACGGGGCAATACGCCAGCTACCGTCCTGCGCCTGGAAACTCGCCGGTACGGTGGTGAAGAAGTCCAGACCGGTTTCGGAGGCTTCAATCAGACGCACGCCCGGATCGCCGTGGCGCAGGGAGCCGCCCACTTCAGCCTGGAACTTGTTCCATGCCTGCGGGGAGTTCCAGCCCGGTGCCCATGCGAACGGGATTTGCGAACGCGGCGCAGACGGCTGGTTGTTCCCTTCCATCGAGAAGGCGAACATGGTGTCTTTATCCTGCGGCTGGCGCGGTTCGTGCACGCTGATGTTGGCACGCATCGCAGTACGGCCACTGTAACGGTGCGGTTCACGCGCCAGTTTCTGGCCGCGAATGCGGAAGCTTGCTTCAGGCGCGGCATCTTTAATGCCTGCCAGCTGAGGCAGTTTTTCGACTACCGCGTCGATAACGTGGTCGAGCTGCGTCCAGTCCACTTCACGGCTCTGCACGGTGCTGTGCAGGGAGTGCAGCCAGCGCCAGCTTTCCAGCATCACGGTGTTGCTGTCGTAGTACGCCGGGTCGTAAACCTGGAAGAAACGCTGCGCGCGGCCTTCGTTGTTGATAACGGTACCATCGCTTTCTGCGAAGCTTGCCGCAGAGAGCACCAGGTGCGCTTTGTCCATAATCGCGGTGCGCTGATGGTCAATCACCATTACCAGCGGCGCTTTGGAGAGCGCAGCGTCAACGCGAGCGGCAGATGCATGACGATGCAGGTCGTTTTCCAGCACCACCACGGCGTCAGCGGCACCGGATTCCAGTTCGCTTAAGGCTTCTTCCAGCGAGCCGCCGCCAATCATGCCCAGACCAATGCTGTTCACCGCACGGGCAATCATAGTCACGCCGACGTCCGCACCACGGCCTTTCAGGGCTTTGGCAACGTTGGCTGCCGCCTGAATGATCTCTGCGCTACCGGCGTTGGTACCGGAAATAATCAGCGGCTTCTTCGCACCTGCCAGGGCCTGAACAATCACGTCGACCTTGTTTTGCAGGTCGCGATCCAGCTCAACGGCCGGTGAGCTGTTGTCCAGCGCGTGGGCAATCGCAAAGCCGAGGCGCGCCTGATCTTCAACCGGTGCGCAGTAGGTCCACGCGGCGATATCGTCCAGACGGGTGTTGTCGACGTTGGTCACAAACAGAGGATGCTTCGCGCGCTGGCCGATGTTCAGGATTGCCGCAATCTGCCAGTCAGCCACTTTCTGCGCCGCTGCCATTTCACGTGCTTTACCCTTCACCGCCTGGCGAACCGCCAGAGCCGCGCGTGCGCCGGTCTGCGTCAGGTCTTCACCCAGCACCAGGACCGCATCATAGGATTCGATTTCGCGCAGCGCAGGGGTATGGATACCGCCTTCACGCAGCACTTTCAGTACCAGCTGCAGACGTTCCTGCTCGCCCTGGGCGATACCGGTATAGAAGTTTTCCGCCCCAACCAGCTCGCGCAGGGCGAAGTTGCTTTCGATGCTGGCGCGCGGAGAGCCGATACCGATCACTTTCTTCGACTGACGCAGAATATCTGCCGCGCCCTGCATCGCCTGTTCAGCGTTCAGGGTAATGAAGTCGTCGCCACGGCGTTGAACCGGCTGACGCGGACGGTCCTTCAGGTTCACATAGCCATAGCCGAAACGACCGCGGTCGCACAGGAAGTAGTGGTTAACGGTACCGTTGTAACGGTTTTCGATACGACGCAGTTCGCCGTAGCGCTCACCCGGGCTGGTGTTGCAGCCGAGGGAACACTGCTGGCAGATGCTTGGCGCAAACTGCATGTCCCATTTACGGTTGTAACGCTCGGAGTGGGTTTTATCCGTGAAAACGCCGGTCGGGCAGATTTCTACCAGGTTACCGGAGAATTCGCTTTCAAGCGTACCGTCTTCAGGACGACCGAAGTAGACGTTGTCATGCGCGCCATACACGCCCAGATCCTGACCGTCTGCATAGTCTTTGTAGTAACGCACGCAGCGGTAGCAGGCGATGCAGCGGTTCATTTCGTGAGAGATGAACGGCCCCAGATCCTGGTTACGGTGGGTACGCTTGGTAAAGCGATAGCGACGGAAGCTGTGGCCGGTCATCACGGTCATATCCTGAAGGTGACAGTTACCGCCCTCTTCACAGACCGGACAGTCGTGCGGGTGGTTGGTCATCAACCACTCCACCACGCTCTCGCGGAACTGTTTGGCTTCTTCGTCGTCAATCGAAATAAAAGTGCCTTCGGTGGCTGGCGTCATACAGGACATCACCAGGCGACCACGCGTGTCTTCCGCGTTTTGATATTGCTTCACCGCACACTGGCGGCAAGCACCGACGCTGCCCAGCGCCGGATGCCAGCAAAAGTACGGAATATCGAGGCCAAGAGACAGACAAGCTTCCAGCAGGTTGTCCGCCCCGTTGACTTCGTATTCTTTGCCGTCTACATGAATCGTAGCCATTAGCATGCTTCCAGTTGGCTCGGTCGAAACCGAGCGTTAATCAAAATTCTTGTCGTTACCAGCGCGCTTTAAGCAGGTTCGGCTGAATCCCATTGATGGCATGGGTATTGCTGAACGGCTGCTTGATGCCTGCTTCGAACTCGTCGCGGAAATATTTGATCGCGCTCTGCAGAGGTTCGACGGCACCCGGTGCGTGGGCACAGAAGGTTTTACCCGGGCCTAAGAATCGACACAGTTGCTCAAGCGTCTCGATATCGCCAGGCTGGCCTTCGCCACGTTCGATTGCACGCAGGATCTTCACGCTCCACGGCAGACCATCACGGCACGGTGTACACCAGCCGCAGGACTCACGAGCGAAGAACTCTTCCAGGTTACGCACCAGCGAGACCATGCCGATCTCGTGGTCGACGGCCATCGCCAGCGCCGTACCCAGACGGCTGCCTGCTTTACCAATACTTTCGAATTCCATCGGCAGGTCAAGGTGGGCTTCGGTCAGGAAGTCTGTCCCTGCCCCACCCGGCTGCCAGGCTTTGAATTTCAGGCCATCACGCATGCCGCCAGCGTAGTCTTCAAGAATTTCACGTGCGGTGGTACCGAACGGCAGCTCCCAGACGCCAGGATTTTTAACGCGACCGGAGAAGCCCATCAGCTTGGTACCGGCATCTTTGCTTGAGGAGATGCCCTGATACCACTCCACGCCGTTGGCGAGGATAGCCGGAACGTTACACAGGGTTTCGACGTTGTTTACGCAGGTCGGTTTACCCCATACGCCGGAGCTTGCCGGGAACGGTGGCTTGGAACGCGGGTTCGCGCGGCGGCCTTCCAGGGAGTTAATCAGCGCGGTTTCTTCACCGCAGATATAACGCCCGGCGCCGGTGTGCACGAACAGTTCGAAGTCAAACCCGGTGCCCAGGATGTTTTTACCCAACAGGCCCGCTTCGGTGGCTTCGGCAATCGCGCGACGCAGGTTTTCTGCCGCTTCGATGTACTCACCGCGCAGGAAGATGTAGCCACGGTACGCTTTCAGCGCGAACGCGGAAATCAGCATGCCTTCCACCAGCAGGTGCGGCAGCTGCTCCATCAGCAGACGGTCTTTATAGGTACCCGGCTCCATTTCATCGGCGTTACACAGCAGGTAACGGATGTTCATGGATTCGTCTTTTGGCATCAGGCTCCACTTCAGACCGGTGGAGAAGCCCGCACCGCCGCGCCCTTTCAGGCCAGACTCTTTTACCGCGTTAACGATGTCGTCCGGCGCCATGCCGCCAAGGGCTTTACGCGCGCCGGCATAGCCGTTTTTGCTCTGATATTCTTCGAGCCATACCGGCTGTTTGTCATCACGCAGACGCCAGGTCAGCGGATGCGTCTCAGCAGTACGAATTACAGTTTTCATTTGTACTGCTCCAGCAGGTCAGGAATCGCTTCCGGCGTCAGATGGCTGTGAGTGTCCTCATCAATCATCATGGTCGGCCCCTTGTCGCAGTTACCCAGGCAGCAGGTTGGCAGCAGCGTAAAGCGGCCGTCGAACGTGGTCTGGCCCGGCTTGATATTGAGCTTCTTCTCAATCGCAGCCTGGATGCCCTGATAACCGGTGATGTGGCAGACAACGCTGTCACAGTAGCGGATCACATGGCGGCCAACCGGCTGACGGAAGATCTGGCTGTAGAACGTGGCTACGCCTTCTACGTCACTTGCCGGAATACCCAGCACTTTCGCGATCTCATAGATCGCCCCATCCGGCACCCAACCACGCTGTTTCTGTACGATTTTCAGCGCTTCAATGGACGCCGCACGCGGGTCTTCGTAGTGGTGCATCTCGTGCTCAATGGCGGCACGTTCTGCTTCACTCAGCTCAAAAGCCTCGGTTTGTGGTTGTTGATTCTCGTGCATAATTAGCGGTCCACATCTGACATAACAAAATCGATACTACCCAGATACACAATCAGGTCAGAGACCAGACTGCCGCGGATGGCGGACGGGATCTGCTGCAGGTGCGCAAAGCTCGGCGTACGCACGCGGGTACGGTAGCTCATGGTGCTGCCGTCACTGGTCAGGTAGTAACTGTTAATACCCTTGGTCGCTTCAATCATCTGGAAGGATTCTTGCGCCGGCATGACCGGACCCCAGGAAACCTGCAGGAAGTGGGTGATCAGGGTTTCGATATGTTGCAGCGTGCGCTCTTTCGGCGGCGGCGTCGTCAGCGGGTGATCCGCCTTGAACGGGCCTTCCGGCATGTTGTTGAGGCACTGCTCAAGGATGCGCAGACTCTGGCGCAGCTCTTCCACTTTCAGCATCACGCGGGTGTAGCAGTCGGAAACACCGCCGCCCACCGGGACTTCAAAGTCGAAGTTCTCGTAGCCAGAGTAAGGACGGGCTTTACGCACGTCGAAATCAATACCGGTCGCACGCAGACCTGCACCTGTTGTCCCCCACTCCAGCGCTTCTTTCGCGCCGTAGGCAGCAACGCCCTGGGAACGACCTTTCAGGATGGTGTTACGCAGCGCGGCTTTCTCGTAAGACGCCAGACGTTTTGGCATCCAGTCGAGGAATTCACGCAGCAAACGGTCCCAGCCGCGCGGCAGATCGTGTGCCACACCGCCGATGCGGAACCAGGCCGGGTGCATACGGAAACCGGTAATGGCTTCTACCAGATCGTAGATTTTCTGACGGTCGGTAAAGGCGAAGAACACCGGGGTCATCGCGCCGACGTCCTGAATGAACGTGGAGATGTACAGCAGGTGACTGTTGATACGGAACAGTTCTGACAGCATGACGCGAATCACGTTGACGCGATCCGGCGTAACAATACCGGCCAGTTTCTCAACGGCCAGCACGTATGGCATCTCGTTGACGCAGCCGCCGAGGTACTCGATACGGTCGGTATACGGAATGTAGCTGTGCCAGGACTGACGCTCGCCCATCTTCTCAGCACCACGGTGGTGGTAGCCGATGTCCGGAACGCAGTCGACAATCTCTTCGCCATCAAGCTGAAGAATAATACGGAATGCACCGTGCGCAGACGGGTGGTTTGGACCGAGGTTGAGGAACATGAAGTCCTCGTTGTCGGTACCGCGCTTCATGCCCCAGTCTTCCGGTTTGAAGGTCAGCGCTTCCATTTCCAGATCCTGCTTGGCTTTAGTCAGCTCAAACGGATCGAATTCGGTTGCACGTGCCGGGTAGTCTTTACGCAGCGGGTGGCCGGTCCAGGTCTGCGGCATCATGATGCGCGTCAGGTGCGGATGGCCGTCGAAGGTCATGCCGAACATTTCCCAGGTTTCACGCTCATACCAGTTCGCGTTCGGGAAAAGTTTGGTGATTGTCGGCAGATGCATGTCGTTTTCAGACAATGCCACCTTGAGCATGATATCCGTATTACGGTCTATTGAGATCAGGTGGTAGAAAACGGAAAAGTCCGCAGCAGGGAGCCCCTGGCGGTGGGTACGCAGACGTTCATCCATGCCGTGTAAGTCAAACAGCATGACGTATGGTTTTGGCAATTTCTTGAGGAAATCGACAACTTCCAGCAATTGCTCACGCTTCACCCAAACAACGGGTACCCCGGTGCGGGTAGCCTGAACAGTAAAGGCATCCGGCCCAAAACGGTTGCGCAGTTCGCCAATGACTGGGTCATCCAGATGATCCCGGGTCTGCCAGGCGGCTTCTTGCGCGGTTAAGTCGGTCATATTGTTCACCATTGCAAATGGTCCGTGGTGACTGTTGAGCCTGGCTTCGCGCTATTTGAGTAGTGATATGCGAAGGTGTTCTCCAGGCCTACAGGCGCAATTTAAATTTCGTCAGGCGTACGCAGATTGGTGACGGCAATACGTTCACCACGTTTACGCTCGCGCTCAGACTGCATGTTCGCGCGATACACACCCTGATCGCCAACAACCCACGACAGTGGGCGACGTTCTTTACCGATAGACTCCTGCAGCAGCATTAATGCCTGCATGTAAGCTTCCGGACGTGGCGGGCAACCCAGGATGTACACATCCACTGGGATAAATTTATCTACGCCCTGTACGACGGAATAGATGTCGTACATACCGCCAGAGTTAGCACATGCCCCCATGGAGATAACCCATTTAGGCTCCAGCATCTGGTCATAAAGACGCTGAATAACAGGTGCCATTTTGGTAAAGCACGTACCGGCTATCACCATCAGGTCAGCCTGACGTGGGGAAGCACGCAGTACCTCTGCCCCAAAACGCGCAACGTCATGCACCGCAGTGAATGACGTCACCATTTCAACGTAGCAGCAAGAAAGGCCAAAGTTGTAAGGCCAGATGGAGTTCTTACGACCCCAGTTGACCATATCGTGCATGGCATGTTCGAGTTTGCCCATGTACACGCTTTTATTGACTTCTTGCTCCAGGGGGTCGGTTACGATCTCCTGTTTTTGCAGGGGGTAACGGTCATTCTCACCGTTAGGATCTATGCGGGTGAGCGTATAATCCATCTTATTGCCTCGCTGTTACTGCTGACGATTAGAGATACTGTTTTCCGGGTTGATGTGTTCACGACGTGAACGCGCAGGCGTCCAGTCAAGCGCGCCAATACGCACCAGATAAACCAGACCGGCCAGTAGCACTAAAATGAAAATTGCGGCCTCGACAAAGCCCACCCAACCACTTTCGCGGATGGACGTCGACCATGCGAAAAGGTAAAGCGCTTCCACGTCGAAGATGACGAAGAACATGGCTACCAGATAGAACTTGGCAGACAGGCGTAAGCGAGCGGAACCTACTGAATCAATACCTGATTCGAAAGGTGTGTTTTTGTGCCTTGCACGGGCGCGGCCGCCCAGGAACCAGCCGCCGACTAACATCAGGCAGCACAGGCCAATGGCTACAATAAGAAAGATTGCGAATGCCCAGTGATGAGCGATGACTTCTGTGGATGTTGACATACTCATTGCTTACTCATCAAAAGTGATACCAACGACACTGCTCTTGCTGGCAGATGGGCATCACATCGATTCATGGGGAGGAACAAATAACCTTACACTAACTGTCAGAAATGAGACGTAGACAGCAAAATGATGGGGTTTTTTACTCCTTTCTATAACCTATTGTCAACTTTAACAAAGGTTTCTTCACATTAAATTACATCGAGCGATTCTCATTAACATTTGGTGCCCTTTAACCCTGGTGGGTGCATGACTTTCCGTCAAATGTATGTTGTTGAATCGTGTCCGTTTCGGAAGTAAAAAAAATAACCCTCCTATTTTGACAGGATTTGCCAACGATTCCTCCCCCCAAATAGGAGTATTTTCTTGATCTGTGACACGCTTTTGTTAATTCAACCAGGAAAACGGCAACATATTTCCTGTTTTTTTAACATGAGAGGGATATGGATGAAGTTAGAACGGAAAACGGACAATATGTAAGCAAAATCATTTAGCTGATTGATAAATAGAGAGTATCCTGAAAATCCATATGCTATAAGCGGATATTATTGCTAAAAAAAAGCCACTGCATGCGAAAATCACACGAGTGGCCTTTTTTTACACTTACATTTTGTTACCAGAATTTTGAGCTGGCGATCACTCAAAATCCCCTTCAACGATCAGGGAATCATCCCCCCCTTCGGAGGTAACGCGCTCGAACTGCCACGGGTTATGGTAGTTTTCCATCGCGTCGAACACCACCTTTGCCAGCTCGTTATGGCTGGACGAATTGTGGCAGAGCAGATATTCCGTATCCGGCAGCGCAGGCAGGCCATCGGATTTTCCCAGAACGCGCAGATCGGGGCTCATCATCTCTACCGGACGCGCCGTTACACCCAGACCGGCCTTCACGGCTGCACGGACCGCTGGCAACGTGGAAGCCACATACGCCAGACGCCACGGAATGTTGGCCTCATTCAGCGCCGTGAGCACCATATCGCGAAACGGGCTCGGGTCATCCAGTAAGACCAGTGGCACCGGTTCCCCTTTTTGCAGCACGTATTCGGCTGCACAATACCAGTGCGTAGGCGATGTACGCAGCGTCAGGCAATCAAACTGCCCGGGACGATGCGTAGTCACCACCAGGTCGACTTTATTCTCATTTAACATCTCAACCATAAAAGCATTACGCTTTACGCTAACGTCCAGTGCAAGCTTCGGATAAACCGAACTGATACGATTGAGAAGAAACGGCAATATTGTATCCGCTGACTCATCAGATGCGCCTAACGTTAGCACCCCTTGTAGGTTGCTAAACATTAATGACATACATGCTTCATCATTAAAGCGAAGAATTTTCCTGGCATAACCCAGAAGCTGAATACCGTGTTCCGTTAAGAGCTTATTACGCCCATGACGCGCAAAAAGCTCTTTACCAACCAGTTGCTCCAGCCGCTGCATTTGCTGGCTGACGGCGGACTGAGTTCGGCAAACGGCGGCAGCAGCTGCTGCAAAAGTGTTGAGATCGGCGACCGCAACAAACGTTCTCAGCAGATCGAGGTCGAGATTCATTATCGGACGATTTGCATTTATCATATCTATTCACTTTCAGGTTGCTCGTGCGGAGCTGCCCGGGTTGAAGCTGTGTGTAACAGTTAAGCAATTCCCTCTGAAGGTTTTCCCTCGCATCCCGGCCCGGCAGACTGCCTGACAGATAGTTATTGTGCTGCTTTATATCAACAGTCAGAAAGCACGTTTCATGACGTTATTTTTATTCTCTTAAACGTTCAGGATATTTAGATGTTCGCAGGTTTATGTAAATTACATTAAAGGTATAACACCTTTTCTGCCATCTTTATCGCAGCGCTGTCAACGTAGCAGGAGATGTTCGACACATTCCAGCCAGAGATAACTCCAACAATAACAATCAATTAATTCGGAAAATCAGTTACAGATATACAAAAGCCGTGTATCTGCCCCCTGCTTTCCTGTAAGACATCTTAACCCAAATCCACTTTATTTATAAGTCTTATTGCAATATTGAGGATTAAAGAAGAATGTTAAGCTTCTAAACTAATTTTATTAAAATTAACTAAAGTTGCATTTTATAGGTTAATAATAAATAAATTTTAATTTAGATTAAGACCATTCATTAATGCCACTTAACATTAATTTCACATGAGTAACTTTTAGCCACATTATGCTTTTACAGGAACATTCCTCAAGCATTCAGGATTTACGAAAAGTCACTCAGGGTGATTGCTACCGTCGTCCGGCTCACCACTTATTTTATTCAGCACAATATACAGGATTTTGACAAATTAATAGCACATTCGCCCCATCTTGGTACCGTAAGTGCAACTTTAAGCCAGTATAAAAGCGAATGTGCAGCGAAAAAGATTTATCAATTTTTTGCTGCCGGCACAAAATCTTCTACTGCACACCCTTCAAAACGAAGCGAGGGGGGAGTACATTATTCCGTGCTGACTTCCACGGCAGGGAGCGGCAATAATAGCGAAAAGGTTAAAGGTTCATGTCCCCTATCGAAAAATCCAGCAAGCTAGATAACGTCTGTTATGACATCCGCGGCCCGGTTCTGAAAGAGGCAAAACGCCTTGAAGAAGAGGGCAACAAGGTTCTGAAACTCAACATTGGTAACCCTGCGCCATTTGGTTTTGAAGCGCCGGATGAAATTCTGGTTGATGTGATCCGCAACCTTCCTACTGCACAAGGCTATTGCGATTCAAAAGGACTTTACTCCGCACGTAAAGCCATCATGCAGCATTACCAGGCACGCGGCATGCGTGATGTTACCGTTGAAGATATTTATATTGGCAACGGCGTCTCCGAACTGATCGTGCAGGCGATGCAGGCACTGCTGAACAGCGGGGACGAAATGCTGGTTCCCGCACCGGACTATCCGCTGTGGACGGCTGCAGTATCCCTGTCCAGCGGTAAGGCCGTGCACTATCTTTGCGACGAGTCCTCCGACTGGTTCCCTGACCTCGATGATATTCGTGCAAAAATTACGCCCCGCACGCGCGGTATCGTCATTATTAACCCGAACAACCCGACGGGCGCGGTCTACTCAAAAGAGCTGCTGATGGAGATAGTCGAGCTCGCCCGCCAGCACAACCTGATCATCTTCGCCGACGAAATTTACGACAAGATTCTGTACGACGCGGCGCAGCACCACTCAATCGCCGCGCTGGCCCCGGACCTGCTCACCGTCACCTTTAACGGCCTGTCCAAAACCTACCGCGTGGCCGGTTTCCGTCAGGGCTGGATGGTACTGAACGGTCCGAAAAAGCACGCCAAAGGCTATATTGAAGGGCTGGAGATGCTGGCTTCCATGCGTTTATGCGCCAACGTTCCGGCACAGCACGCGATCCAGACCGCACTCGGCGGCTATCAGAGCATTAGCGAGTTTATCGTGCCCGGTGGTCGCCTGTACGAACAGCGTAACCGCGCGTGGGAGCTGATCAACGATATTCCGGGGGTTTCCTGCGTGAAGCCGAATGGGGCGCTCTATATGTTCCCGAAAATTGACGCGAAGCGCTTCAATATTCACGATGATCAGAAAATGGTGCTTGATTTCCTGCTGCAGGAAAAAGTGCTGCTGGTCCAGGGCACGGCGTTTAACTGGCCGTGGCCGGATCATGTGCGCATCGTGACGCTGCCGCGCGAAGATGACCTCGAAATGGCCATCAGCCGCTTTGGTCGCTTCCTCTCTGGATACCATCAGTAATCTTAAAATCAGGCTACTTCGGTAGCCTGATTTGCATCTTCCCTCCCCTCCCCGCACAATGAACGCCTGTCGCAGTGAAGACAAAAGGTAACCTATGAGTCAGAGTCATTTCTTTGCCCACCTATCCCGCCTGAAACTCATCAACCGCTGGCCGCTGATGCGCAATGTCCGCACGGAAAATGTGTCAGAGCACAGCCTGCAGGTTGCGATGGTTGCTCACGCGCTGGCCGCCATTAAAAACCGCAAATTCAACGGTCAGGTCAATGCAGAGCGCATTGCACTGCTGGCGATGTACCATGATGCGTCAGAAGTGCTGACCGGCGATCTGCCTACGCCGGTGAAATATTTCAACTCGCAGATTGCGCAGGAATATAAGGCCATCGAGAAAATTGCCCAGCAGAAGCTGATTGAGATGGTGCCGGAAGAGCTGCGCGACATCTTTGAGCCGCTCATCGATGAGCATCAGTACACGGAAGATGAAAAGTCGCTCGTCAAGCAGGCGGACGCGCTTTGTGCCTATCTGAAGTGTCTCGAAGAGCTGTCCGCAGGGAATAACGAATTTTTGCTGGCAAAAACGCGCCTGGAAAAAACGCTGGAATCCCGCCGCAGCGAAGAGATGGATTACTTTATGCAGGTGTTTGTACCGAGCTTCCATTTATCGCTGGATGAGATTAGCCAGGATTCGCCGTTGTAATTTTTCGCCGGGTGGCGGCTTCGCCTTACCCGGCCTACGTTTCTATGCTCACGCTTAAAACGGAAACAGGACCGGTATCAATACCACGCACACCACCATCACCAGCACGGTGAACGGCACGCCCAGCTTTACGAAATCGCTGAATCGATAGTTCCCCGGCCCCAGCACCAGCGTGTTTACCGGAGAAGAGACCGGCGTCATAAATGCCGCGGAAGCGGCCATCGCCACCATCATCGCAAACGGGTACGGCGAAACGCCCATGGACTTTGCCATCGCCAGCGCGATAGGCGCCATCAGAACCGCCGTCGCGGTATTCGAGATAAACAGACCGATGGTGGCGCACATGATAAATAAACAGACCATCATCATGTACGGCCCATACCCGCCGCCAACGTCCATTAAGCCTTTAACGATCAGATCCACCCCGCCGGTTTTTTGCAGCGCCAGGGCGAAGGGCATCATTCCGACAATGAGAATTATGCTCGGCCAGTGAATGGCTTTATAAGCGCTTTCGGCGTCAATGCAGCGGAATTTGCCCATCAACAGGCAGGCGATAATTGCGGCGACCGGATTGGGGATCTCATCGGTCAGCATCAGCGCCACCATCAGCACCAGACAAAAAATAGCGTGAGGCGCCTGGCTGTGCGCAGGCGACGCGTCGCTCTCCTCAACAGGCATGTTGAGCACCACAAAATCGCGTCCTTTTTGCCCTAGCTGGCTAATCAGCTTCCAGTTACCGACAACCAGGAAGATGTCGCCCAGCAGGATCGGCTCATCGACTACCGCCCCTTCCATCGCCACGCCATCGCGCTTCAGCCCCACGACGTTAAGGCCATAACGGGTACGGAATCCCATTTCCCGCACGGTTTTACCTAACAGTTCCGACTCCGGGATTAGCGACACCTCGGCCATGCCGACATCCAGCGCCTGATCGGAGAAATACTCCCCGCGAAGCACCATAGGTTCCAGCAGCTGTTCGCTGCAAAAATCGCGCAGGTCCACGTCCGCGGTGGACATATCAATCAGCAGGACGTCACGCGCGCGGAATTCCGACACCCCGTTGACGTTAACGATCACTCGACGAAAACGTCGCCAGCGCTCTACGCCAATCACATTCGCGCCATAGCGCTCACGCAGTTTCAGATCATCAAGCCGCTGCCCAACCATCGGCGAGCCGGGGCGAATAGCCAGACGGCGCGCGCGCCCGGTAAGGCGGTACTCTTTAATCAAATCGCGGAAGGTGCGTCGCTTCCATCCTTCTTTATTTTTGTCCTGTTTTTCACCGTTAAGGGCAAAACGGGTCAGCAGCATGTAGACCACGCCCATTACAAGAATAACCAGCCCAAGCGGGGTGACGCTGAAAAAACTGAAGCCCTCAAATCCTTCCCGGATCAGCTCGCTGTTGACGACCAGGTTCGGCGGCGTTGCCACCAGCGTCATCATTCCGCTGATCAAACCGGCGAAACTCAGGGGCATCATCAGGCGCGACGGCGAGCTCTGCATCCGCATGGAAACGCTCAGCACCACCGGGATAAAGATGGCGACCACGCCCGTGGAGCTCATAAACGCCCCCAGTCCGGCGACGGTCACCATCAGGTAGATCAGCATTTTGGTTTCGCTGCTGCCCGCCACTTTCACTAGCCACGACCCCACAATGGTCGCCACGCCGGTGCGCACCAGCCCATCACCAATAATAAACAGGGCTGCAATCAGGATAACGTTGGGATCGCTAAACCCGGAGAAGGCTTCCGGCAGCGTGAGCGTACCGCTCAGCACAAACGCGACGATGACAAACAAGGCGACGGCGTCCATGCGTACCTTGCCCGTTGCAAAAAGAAGGATGGCGATTAAAAGCAGGCTCAGGACCCAAATCAGTTCACCGTTCACAACATGTCCTTGTCAGTGGGAGATGAGAAATTTTGCCATAAAAAAGCCCCATCAGCGTGGGGCTATATCATGGGTTTACATTTTTAGCGAGACGGTTACAACACCATCAGAGGCTTTCGAAACAGCCAGTGCCGTTAGTGAATCGAGCACCAAATCTGCCTCCTCCAGGCGGGGAGATCCCGCCGGAACGTTAACGGCGATGACGTGGCTCCCTGCGTTCAGCCCGGCCAGTACGCCAGCCGCCGCATCTTCCACCACCACGCACTCTGCCGGGTCGAGGCCCAGCAGTTCAGCGCCCAGTAAAAATGCATCAGGTTCCGGTTTACCCCGCTTCACGCGCTCCGCCGTAATAAACACGTCAGGCGTCGGCAACCCTGCCGCCTTGTGTCGGGCGTGGGCAACCGGTACGGAACCGGAGGTGACGATAGCCCACGGGATCTGCGCCTCGTTCAAATGCTCAAGCAGTTCGCGCGCGCCCGGTAATGCGGTGATGCCGTCAGTATCGGTGGCTTCAATATGCTCCAGGTATTTGAACTCCGCCTGAATTTCGTCCTCAGTACGTCCGGCCAGGAAGTGCCGTAGCGAGGTAATGGCCTGTTTGCCATGGATAAAATTCAGCACGTCCTGATGGTCGATGCCATGTCTGTCAGCCCAATGGCACCATGAACGCTCCACAACCGGCAGCGAGTCCACCAGCGTACCGTCCAGATCAAACAGAAAACCTCTACACTGCACACGCACCTCCGTCAGGCATTAATGATTTGTTGAATTTCGTTGCTGCTTAAATGGTACTGACGCGGACAGGCATGCCACGCGCTCAGCATGCGCTGATACTTATCCCACATCGGGGTCTGCGCGTTGAAGCCGTGGGTGCCCGCGTCAAAGTGGGTATAACGCCCTTCCGTATTCACCATAAAACGAACATAGCTCAGATAACGCGCTTCCGTTGCGGCATCAAAGCCTAAAAAGGTCACGCGGCGCTCGTCAATCGACTGCCGATCTTTGAGATTCGTCCATGACACGTGCAGAGCGTGATACATCTCCATAATGTCGATCACGATGCGGCAGGTTTCTTCTTTCAGCTCGCCAAACTCGCGGTCCAGTTCACGCATTTGCAAACCAAAGCCGCGTTCGACGATGGTTTGCAGGCGGCTGTAGCGCGCAGCGTTATCGGGATCAAGCATAGTCATCATCTTGTACTGGTTAGACAAAATCAGACGTTGAGCATGGGTCATTTCCATCTTTCGACTCCTGTAGCGCATTGCACTTAAAAAAAAGACACGGTAACTGATTGTTACTGTGCCTTCTTTTCGTCGTCGTTTCGATGATCAATCACAAATCATCGAGGAATGTTTTATCCAGTTGCTTAAAAGCACGCTTTAACGTGTCCGCCAGCGCCTGGTAATCCGGCTTGCCTTCAACCGGGGCGAGCGCCTGACCGGCCTCTTCCAGCTTACCGCGCACTTCATAAAACCAGTGTAAAATAGAAGGTGGAAGTGGCGTGATGGACCGTTTACCTAACCACCACAGGCCTTGCATCGGCAGGCTTAATGCGAAGAGCGCCGTGGCGACGGCAGGTCCAAGCTGCCCACCCAGCGCAATCTGCCAGCACAGCGTAAAGACAGCGACAGGCGGCATAAAGCGAATCGCATAACGCGTGGCGCGGATGGTGCGATTCTCAATAAACATCGGCGCAAGGCGCTTTTCCATTGGCCACGTCTTTGCGTAATGCTGTCCCCGACGAAACAGACTGAAGAAATTTACGGACGGGTTCTCTGGTGTCGACATGGCTGTACCTCAACTTCACATATAAAAATTAAAATTTTCGTGCAAAACCACAACAAGCTATGACAACGTTCAAAATATTTTGTCATCTCTACCCCGTATCGGGTATCCTGTGCCAGCCTGATAGGGCCATAGACGAGAATCATTAGCTCGTCAAATTATTGCATATTATGCCATTGGCTGAAAATTGTGCAAAATGGCATAAAATCATAGTTATTTCTTCCATCATGCCACAATGTTCGTTTGGCATGATGTTAATCATAAATGTCCGAGTCATCATGCGTTACGCTGTTAGACTCACTGACGTTTTTTTAGCCACGTATCAATAATAGGTACTTCCATGTCGAGTAAGTTAGTACTGGTTCTGAACTGCGGTAGCTCCTCACTGAAATTCGCCATCATCGATGCGCTCAACGGTGACGAATACCTCTCTGGTTTGGCCGAATGTTTCCATCTGCCTGAAGCACGTATCAAGTGGAAGATGGACGGCAGCAAACAAGAAGCGGCTTTAGGTGCAGGCGCCGCTCACAGTGAAGCGCTGAACTTTATCGTTAACACTATTCTGGCACAAAAACCAGAACTGTCTGCTCAGCTGACTGCGATTGGTCACCGTATCGTCCACGGCGGCGAAAAATACACCAGCTCCGTGGTGATCGACGAATCTGTGATCCAGGGCATCAAGGACTCTGCGTCCTTCGCACCGCTGCACAACCCGGCTCACCTGATCGGTATCGCTGAAGCACTGAAATCCTTCCCGAATCTGAAAGACAAAAACGTGGCCGTGTTCGACACCGCGTTCCATCAGACCATGCCGGAAGAGTCTTACCTCTATGCCCTGCCATACAGCCTCTACAAAGAACACGGCGTACGTCGTTACGGCGCGCACGGCACCAGCCACTTCTATGTGACTCAGGAAGCCGCAAAAGTCCTGAACAAGCCGGTTGAAGAACTGAACATCATCACCTGCCACCTGGGCAACGGTGGTTCTGTTTCGGCTATCCGCAACGGTAAATGTGTTGATACTTCCATGGGTCTGACCCCGCTGGAAGGTCTGGTGATGGGTACCCGTTCCGGTGACATCGACCCGGCAATCATCTTCCACCTGCATGACACCCTGGGCATGAGCGTTGACCAGATCAACAAAATGCTGACCAAAGAGTCTGGCCTGCTGGGTCTGACCGAAGTCACCAGCGACTGCCGTTACGTTGAAGACAACTACGCAGAGAAAGAAGACGCTAAACGTGCAATGGACGTTTACTGCCACCGTCTGGCGAAGTACATCGGCTCTTACACTGCGCTGATGGAAGGCCGTCTGGACGCGGTTATCTTCACTGGTGGTATCGGTGAGAACGCGGCAATGGTTCGTGAACTGTCCCTGGGCAAACTGGGCGTTCTGGGCTTTGAGGTTGATCACGAGCGTAACCTGGCTGCCCGCTTCGGCAAGTCTGGCTTCATCAACAAAGAAGGCACCCGCCCTGCTCTCGTAATCCCAACTAACGAAGAGCTGGTCATCGCGCAAGACGCGCACCGCCTGACTGCCTGATTCCACACCGCCAGCAATGCTGGCGGTGCTGTTTTGTAACCCGCCCAATTGCGGCGGTAACGAAAGAGGATAAACCGTGTCCCGTACTATTATGCTGATCCCTACCGGAACCAGCGTCGGCCTGACCAGCGTCAGCCTTGGCGTTATCCGTGCTATGGAACGCAAAGGCGTTCGTCTGAGCGTCTTTAAGCCAATCGCCCAGCCACGTGCCGGTGGCGATGCGCCAGACCAGACCACCACCATCGTGCGCAAAAATTCCAATCTGCCAGCGGCCGAACCGCTGAAGATGAGCCACGTTGAATCTCTCCTCTCCAGCAACCAGAAAGATGTGCTGATGGAAGAGATCATCGCCAACTACCATGCTAACGCGCAAGACGCGGAAGTGGTGCTGGTAGAAGGTCTGGTTCCAACCCGCAAACATCAGTTTGCTCAGTCTCTGAACTTTGAAATTGCGAAAACCCTGAACGCAGAGATCGTTTTCGTGATGTCTCAGGGCACCGACACCCCAGAGCAGCTGAACGAGCGTATCGAGCTGACGCGCAGCAGCTTCGGCGGCGCGAAAAACACCAACATCACCGGCGTGATCGTCAACAAGCTGAACGCGCCAGTGGATGAGCAGGGCCGTACTCGCCCTGACCTGTCCGAGATCTTCGACGACTCTTCCAAAGCGAAAGTCATCAAAGTTGACCCGGCTAAGCTGCAGGAATCCAGCCCGCTTCCAGTTCTGGGCGCGGTGCCATGGAGCTTCGATCTGATTGCCACCCGTGCAATCGACATGGCGCGTCACCTGAACGCCACCATCGTTAACGAAGGCGACATCAACACCCGCCGCGTGAAGTCCGTGACCTTCTGTGCGCGTAGCATTCCGCACATGCTGGAACACTTCCGCGCAGGTTCCCTGCTGGTGACCTCCGCAGACCGTCCTGACGTGCTGGTTGCAGCCTGCCTGGCTGCGATGAACGGTGTGGAAATCGGTGCGATCCTGCTGACCGGTGCCTACGAGATGGACCCGCGCGTCAGCAAGCTGTGCGAACGCGCGTTCGCTACCGGCCTGCCGGTCTTCATGGTGAACACCAACACCTGGCAGACCTCCCTGAGCCTGCAGAGCTTCAACCTGGAAGTGCCGGTTGATGACCACGAGCGTATCGAGAAAGTTCAGGAATACGTTGCGGGCTACATCAACGCAGACTGGATCGAATCCCTGACTGCGACCTCCGAGCGCAGCCGTCGTCTGTCTCCTCCAGCATTCCGTTACCAGCTGACCGAGCTGGCGCGCAAAGCGGGCAAACGCGTTGTTCTGCCAGAAGGCGATGAACCACGTACCGTTAAAGCAGCGGCTATCTGTGCAGAGCGCGGCATCGCGACCTGTGTGCTGCTGGGTAACCCGGATGAGATCAACCGCGTGGCGGCCTCTCAGGGCGTTGAGCTGGGCGCAGGCATTGAAATCGTTGACCCGGAAGTGGTTCGCGAAAGCTACGTTGCCCGTCTGGTAGAGCTGCGTAAGAGCAAAGGCATGACCGAAGCCGTTGCGCGCGAGCAGCTGGAAGACAACGTTGTGCTGGGCACGCTGATGCTGGAGCAGGACGAAGTTGACGGTCTGGTTTCCGGTGCGGTTCACACCACAGCGAACACCATCCGTCCACCGCTGCAGCTGATCAAAACCGCGCCAGGCAGCTCTCTGGTTTCTTCCGTGTTCTTCATGCTGCTGCCTGAACAGGTTTACGTTTACGGCGACTGCGCGATCAATCCGGATCCAACCGCAGAACAGCTGGCAGAAATCGCTATCCAGTCCGCGGACTCCGCGATTGCCTTCGGTATCGAACCGCGCGTGGCGATGCTCTCCTACTCCACCGGTACCTCTGGTGCAGGTAGCGACGTAGAGAAAGTGCGTGAAGCGACCCGTCTGGCACAGGAAAAACGTCCTGACCTGATGATCGACGGCCCGCTGCAGTACGACGCCGCCGTAATGGCTGACGTTGCGAAATCTAAAGCGCCGAACTCGCCGGTTGCAGGCCGCGCTACCGTGTTCATCTTCCCGGATCTGAACACCGGTAACACCACCTACAAAGCGGTGCAGCGTTCTGCCGACCTGATCTCCATCGGGCCGATGCTGCAGGGCATGCGCAAACCTGTGAACGACCTGTCTCGTGGCGCACTGGTAGACGATATCGTTTACACCATCGCGCTGACGGCTATCCAGTCTTCGCAGCAGCAGTAATGTTAAAAAGCCCGGTGGCGCTAGCGCTTACCGGGCAAGAAAGGCGACCACTTAACCGGTCGCCTTTTTTATTTACAGCAGCTCGCGCGCCGCCGATACAATGTCATGTGCCGTCAGGCCATACTCTTTCTGCAGAAAATCCTGCGTCCCCACCTGGCCGTAACGCTCCTTAACGCCCACCCGCCGCATCGGTACCGGGCAGGTTTCCACCAGCACTTCCGCCACCGCCGACCCAAGCCCGTTGTGAATGCTGTGGTTTTCACAGGTGACGATGCGCCCGGTCTTCTCGGCGTAGTTTTTCACCAGCATCCGGTCGATAGGCTTCAGGGTAAACATGTCGATGACCGCCGCGCTGACGCCCTCCTGCTCAAGCTGGCGCGCGGCTTCCAGCGCTTCCGACACCATGATGCCGTTGGCAATCAGGGTAATATCGGTTCCTTCGCGCAGAACGTTGCCTTTGCCGATTGTGAAGGTTGAGCCAGGCGCATACACGCTCGGAGCCTGCTTACGGATGGTCCGTACCCAGTAGAAGCCGTCGAGATCGATAAGCTGGCGCAGCACGTCCTCGAACATCACCGCGTCGGTCACCTCCAGCACCACCGAATGCGCCAGACCGCGCACGATGCCCATATCCTCAAACGACATATGCGTTCCGCCGTTGTGGCAGGCCGTCACGCCCGCGTCTGAAGCAATCACCTTCACGTTGTTTCGCTGATAGTCCAGAGACATAAACAGCTGGTCAAAACAGCGGCGGCTGGCAAAGGCGGTGAAGGTGTGAACGAACGGCTTGCGTCCGGTAAGCGACAGCCCCGCCGCCGTGCCGATGACGTTGGCCTCCATAATGCCGCAGTTAATCACGTGCTGCGGATAATCGCGCGCCACGCCGTCCATCGCCATCGAGCTCATCAGATCTGCTTCGAGCGCAATGATGTCACTTCCGGCCTCAATCTGTTTTGCCACGAAGCCAGCGTAGACCTTACGCATCTCAACGGCGTCTTTCTGTCCTGCCGGTGCAACCTTAATCATGTGAAGCCTCCAGTTGGCGAATCGTCTCGTTGAGGGCCGCTTTGCTCTCCGCGGTCAATCGCAGGTGGTGCGAGTTGCTGAGCTGCTCCAGATACGGCACCCCCTGGCCTTTGATGCTGTCGAGGATGACGACTAACGGACGCGCATCGGCTGCCCGGATCCGCGACGTCACTGCCAGCAGACCCGGAATGTCGTCCCCCTTCACCGTCGCCACGTCAAAGCCAAAGGCGCGGAATTTCCCCTCCAGGTCGAACGCGCTGATGATCTCGTCCAGCTCGCCGTCGAGCTGCTGTTTGTTCCAGTCGACAAATACCGTCAGGTTGTTCAGGCGATGGTGGGCAATAAACTGGAATGCTTCCCAGCACTGCCCCTCGTTCAGCTCGCCGTCGCCGACGATGCAGAAGACCCGATTCGGTCGCCCGGCCAGCCTGTGCGACAGCGCCATACCGCCGGCGATGGAAATCCCCTGTCCCAGCGAACCGGTGGTAGCATCTACGCCGCGCGTTTTCAGGCGGTCCGGGTGGCTCGGCAGGCGCGTGCCGTTCTGGTTCAGCGTGCTTAGCTCTTCCACCGGGAAGTAGCCCTTGATTGCCAGCGTGCTGTAGAGCGCCGGGCCCGCATGGCCTTTCGACAGGACAAAATAGTCTCGCTCCGGCCAGTCCGGATCCGCCGGGTCGATTTTCATCACCGCGCCGTAGAGCACGGCCAGCGTTTCAACCACCGACATGCTGCCGCCATAGTGTCCAAAGCCCAGCTGCGTCAGCGACTTCAGCGTCTCAAGACGGATCTGACGCGCGAGTTCGGTTATCTCTTTCTCATTCATGATTTGGCTCCGGTGTTTTCCTGCGCGTTACCGCCCGCAGGTTTGTTTTTCGCGAAGACGTTGTACGCCACCAGCAGCGCGAACAGCGCCACGACCAGCCCGGTGATGGCCAGCGGCGACAGGAAGCGTGCCAGGTTGCCGAGGACAATCCCGACCGCGCCGAAGTCGGCGTCCGAGAAGGTGGTGTTGGCAAAACCAATGGCGCCCAGTACCGGCAGCAAGAGGACCGGCAGGAAGGTAATCAGCAGACCGTTGGCAAACGCACCAATCATCGCCCCGCGACGTCCGCCGGTGGCATTACCGAACACGCCAGCGGTTGCGCCGGTGAAGAAGTGCGGCACCACACCCGGGAGGATTAGCACCCAGCTGAACTGACCGCAGATGAACAACCCCACAATCCCGCCGAGGAAGCTAAACAGGAAACCAATCAGCACCGCGTTTGGCGCATAGGGGTACACCACCGGGCAGTCCAGCGCAGGACGCGCGTTCGGCACCAGTTTCTCCGAGAAGCCGGCAAAGGCCGGGACAATTTCTGCCAGAATCAGGCGTACGCCCTGCAGGATGATGAACACCCCCGCCGCAAAGGTGATTGCCATGATGATGGCGTAGACGAGGTAGTTCTGGCCGGCGCTGAAGGTAGCCTCGACGTACTCGCGCCCGGCGCTCACCGCCATGATCAGGTAGATAATCATCATGGTCAGGGAAATGGAGATCGAGCTGTCGCGCAGGAAGCTCAGATTCTTAGGCAGGTTCATCTCTTCGGTTGAGCGGGAGCCTTTGCCGACCTTGCTGCCAATCCAGCCTGAAAGCACGTAGCCCAGCGTGCCGAAGTGGCCGAAGGCAATCTCATCGTTGCCGGTAATGCGCTTCATGTAGCGCTGCGCAATCGCCGGGAAGAAAGCCATGATCAGGCCGAGGATCAGCGAGCCTGTAAAGACCAGTCCTACGCCTTCAAAGCCCGCCACCGTCAGGATCACGCCAATCATGCACGCCATGTAAAACGTGTGGTGCCCGGTCAGGAAGATGTACTTCAGGCGAGTAAAGCGCGCGACGATAATATTCGCCACCATGCCGAAGGCCATAATCAGCGCGGTCGCTGCACCGTATTTTTCCAACGCAATGGACACAATCGCTTCATTGTTTGGAATAATGCCCTGAATCGTAAAGGCGTGTTCGAACATACCGCCTAACGGATTTAATGACCCGACCAGCACCGTGGCGCCGCCGCCCAGCACAATAAAGCCCAGAATAGTTTTAATGGTTCCTTTCACCACGTCCGAAAACGCTTTTTTCTGCGCAACCAGACCAATAAGCGCAATTAAACCGACCAGCACCGAAGGGACTTTTAAAATATCAACAACGAAATTCAGCGTTTCAAGGATAAACATATCCACCTCGCCTTATCAGGGTTATTGTCTTTCGAACCAGGCGCGCAGCTGCGCTTCAAGTTCGTTGATGTCGATGATGTTGTTGATCACCACCAGCTGGCTTTCCGGCACGCTGGCGCTGGCCGCAATGTCTTTTGCCATCACGAACAGGTCGGCCGCGCCTGGCGTGGCCGAGGAGAGATCGGAATGTTCAACCTCAGCCTCAATCTCCAGCTTTTTGAGCACCTTTTTTATATTCATTTCGACCATAAAACTGCTGCCCAGGCCAGAACCGCAAATAGCCATGATTTTCATTGTTATCCCCTTATTTTGAGTAGAGTACGCCCCATCACGCTGACGCGTAATGTTGTGAAAAACCGGATTACAGAATTAAATCAGAAGCGGTTAATAATTGTTTTAATTTCCTCCCGCGTATTCGCCTGATGCAGTTTCTCCATATCCTCGTCGCTGGAAAATAATTCCGCGAGTGCGGATATCATTTCAATATGGCTATGTTTGTCCGGTGCCGCGAGCATGATAATCACATCGACAGGGTCAAACTCACCGGCACCAAACGAGACGCCCTGTTTTAGTTTTAATAAAGACAACCCCAGTCCTTTGGCACCTTCCTCCGGCCGCGCATGCGGCATCGCCAGCCCTGGTGCCAGCACATAATAGGGTCCTAACGTGTGGTGTTGCTGGATGATGGCCGTGACGTATTCGGGCTCAATCACCTGCAAATCCAGAAGCGGCTTCGCGCACAGCTCCAGCGCCTGCGGCCAGTTTTCCACGCTATCCTGCAGCGTGATGGTTGTATCATATATCCATTTTTTGAGCACTTTTCACTCCCGCTACACGCTAAAGATGAGCAAACTTTATTCAACAGATCGCTGGATGACTGCGATCGCGATCACAAAGATAGCGCTACCAATAGTTAACATGCAAAAATGTGATAGCGCTATCAAATTGCAATCACGGTGCTAAATCACAGCAAAAAAAGGGATTTAAGGCGTATACTGCCTGTCACGTGAAACGAAGGAAAATAAGAACGCGTCTGGTCAGCAGGAAGGTGTATGTCTCTAACCCGAAAACGGCGCAGTACTGGTAAAGTGACACTTGCCGATGTCGCACAGCTTGCCGGTGTGGGCACGATGACCGTGTCCCGTGCGCTTCGCACGCCCGAACAGGTTTCCGATAAACTACGAGAAAAAATTGAAGCTGCCGTGCAGGAGCTGGGTTATATGCCTAATCTTGCCGCCAGTGCCCTTGCCTCGGCGTCGTCATGGACGATAGCCATGGTGGTGCCCAACCTCTCCGAAGCCGGCTGCTCGGAGATGTTCGCCGGGCTACAGCAGGTGCTGCAGCCTGCCGGATATCAGATCATGCTGGCAGAATCCCAGCATCGCCTTGAGCAGGAGGAGAAACTGCTGGAGACGCTGCTGGCGTCGAACATTGCCGCCGCTATCCTGCTCAGCGTTGAACATACCGATACTGTTCGCCACTGGCTGAAAAATGCCTCTATTCCGGTGATGGAGATGGGCGCCATGCGCGCCGATCCGATTGATATGAATATCGGGATTGATAACGTGGCGGCCATGTATGAACTCACGGAAATGGTGATTAAGCGCGGCTATCAAAATATTGGCCTGCTGTGCGCCAACCAGGAGCAGTGGATTTTCCAGCAGCACCTTCAGGGCTGGTACAAAGCCATGCTTCGCCACCATATGTCGCCGAACCGGGTCATTAACGCGGCGATGCCGCCTAGCTTCTCGACCGGCGCGGCGCAGCTGCCCGAGTTCCTGCTGGCCTGGCCGGAGCTGGATGCGCTGGTATGCGTCTCTGACGAGCTGGCCTGCGGCGCGCTATATGAGTGCCAGCGCAGGCGAATCAAGGTGCCGGACGATCTGGCAGTGGTAGGCTTTGGCGATAGCGACGTGAGCCGCGTCTGTCAGCCGCCGCTGACGACGATGGCGGTGCCGCATCGTAAGATTGGAATTGAAGCCGGGAAAGCGTTGCTGGAGCGTCTGAATGACGGTGACTGGCGCGATCAAAAGCCCATCGCGTCCAGTCTGTGTCTGAGAGAGAGTTGCTGAAGCTTACTCAGCCTCTTCCTCTTTCTCTGATTTGGTCGATTCGTTTTTGGCGTTGCGGGTCATCCACAGCGCCAGCGCTTTTAACGAATCCGGCGTAAACTCGTCACAACGCGCGGTAATTTCTTCTGGCGTCATCCAGCAGACTTCACTCACCTCTTCTTCCTGCAGGGCAAACGGGCCGTGAGAAACGCAGCTAAACAGCCCGCCCCAGACGCGACAGTTTTCGTCTTCGAAATAGAACTGACCGTGCTCGGCAAACGGCACACCGGCGATACCTAGCTCTTCTTCTGCTTCTCGACGCGCGGAATCCAGCAGCACTTCATCTGCCTGGACAACCCCGCCTGCAGTGGCATCCAGCATCCCTGGGAGAAAATCTTTGGTGTCCGTACGGCGCTGGACCAGAATTTTGCCCATACCGTCATGCACAACGATGTACGTTGCACGGTGACGCAGACGCTCCGCACGCATTTGTTCGCGACTGGCCTGCGCGATCACTTCATTCTCTTCGCTGACAATGTCAACCCACTCTGTACTTGCCAAATGACTCTGCTCCACCATCGGGAAACCTTCTCTTCTAAGCGCTCTTTCGGCGCGTTTGCAGTTGAGGTGTAACTTACGGATTAATCGCTACCTGCGCAATAACTTGCTGATCATTAAGTGCGATAACGCTCAGGGTATTTCCTTCCAGCATGCCGTAGCTCGCAGGATATCCGCCTTTTGGGATGCTAACCGAGCCCGGATTAAAGTGATAAATCTCACCGCGTTTTTCCGCAACCGGAATATGAGTATGACCGTAAACCAGGACATCGCCAGCTGCGAGAGCCGGGAGATTATCCGGGCTGAAAAGATGTCCGTGGGTCAGGAACAGGCGGTGTTGTTCGAGCAGCACCTGCTGCCACGGCGCGGTAATGGGAAAATGCAGCAGCATCTGGTCCACTTCGCTGTCGCAGTTGCCGCGAACGGCGATGATGCGCGAGGCATACGGGTTGAGTTTTTCCGCGACCTGCGCAGGGTCATAGCCCTCCGGCAGGGCGTTGCGCGGGCCGTGATTCAGCACGTCGCCCAAAATAATCAGCCACTGCGCACCGCTTTGTGCAAACAGGGAAAGGACACGCTCGGTTGCGGGCAGCGATCCATGGATATCCGACGCAAACATCAGTTTCATCAGTCACTCCTCGGGAAAACAGACTGCCCCCATCATACCTTAAGCGTCTGGGCTTATCAGCCCGCGCGCTTAGCCGAGAGTGCCACATAGCGCTGCACGGAGGCACGCTGCCACTGAAACGCAGCATAATCCACCAGCAGCTGCGGCACCTCATCACCGTTGAGGATCAGGCGGTTTAGCATCAACGCCAGATCGGCGTCGGCAATGCACCACTCGCCAAAAAGGTTCGGGTTGCCATGGGCAAGCAGCGAGGTGGCGGTTTCAATCAGTTTCTTCGCGCTTTCTACACCTTCTGCGCTCAGCGCCGGCTTTTTCACCCCGGCAAACACAACGTCCGTCGAGCGTTCGACGCGAATCGGCACCAGATCGCTACGCAGCCACGCCTGGATCTGCCGCGCCCGCGCGCGTTTCTGCAGGTCGTGAGGATAGATGCGCTCCCACTCCGGGGGGGCGAACCGATCTTCCAGATACTCATCGATCGCCGACGATTCGCTCAGGGCAAAACCGTCAATCTCCAGCACCGGCACGCGTCGGGTCAGGTCGTAACCCTGCCACTGTGGATTGAGATGTTCACCGCCGTCGAGATCAACGGTCTTCAGCGTAAAGGTGAGTCCTTTTTCGGCCAGCGCAACGTATACGCTCATAACATAGGGAGAAAAGAAATTCGCATCGGACCACAACGTGATTACGGGCTGGTTCATAACATCCTCATCGGCTGATCGGGTTTTTACTCAACATATAATCTCTTTGCGTCGCTGTCACTTGATGAAAACTCACGATTTACAACAACCACCTATACTCATTTGTCATGGCACCACTATTCGCATGGACAGGAGTTGAGAATGATCGACCTTTATTACGCCCCTACCCCAAACGGCCATAAGATCACCCTCTTTCTTGAAGAAGCCGAGCTGGATTACAGGATCATTCGCGTGGATATCAGCAAAGGCGAACAGTTCAGCCCTCTCTTTCTGGCTATCTCGCCGAATAATAAAATCCCGGCCATTATTGATAACCAGCCGGCGGACGGGGGCAGACCATTGAGCCTGTTTGAATCCGGTGAAATTTTGCTCTATCTGGCGGAGAAAACCGGCAAGCTGCTGAGCGGCGAACTGCGCGAGCGTCACCATACCCTGCAGTGGCTTTTCTGGCAGGCAAGCGGGCTGGGCCCCATGCTGGGACAAAATCATCATTTTACCGCTTACGCCCCGCAGCCTATTCCTTACGCGATAGAACGCTATCAGGTTGAGACTCAACGGCTCTATGACGTTCTGAACCGTCGGCTGAAGAAAACGCCGTGGCTCGGGGGCGATCATTACAGTATTGCCGATATCGCCTGCTGGCCGTGGGTGAATACGCATGAAAAACACCGCATTGACCTGGCCGCTTACCCGGCGGTGAACAACTGGTTTGAGCGCATCCGGACCCGCCCGGCGACCGAGCGGGCGATGCAAAAAATCCAGCAAATTTAACCCGGTATGAGGCTGGGTGCCTGTGAAGCTCTCATGTATTATGGGCAGGAAATACTGACACGGAGAAGACCTGCAATGTCACAGCCAGACGCTATTATTCGCATAAAAAATTTACGCCTGCGTACCTTCATCGGCATCAAAGAGGAAGAGATCGCCAACCGTCAGGATATTGTCATTAACGTGGTAATTCACTACCCCGCAGACAAAGCGCGGGCCAGCGAAGACATCAACGACGCGCTGAACTACCGCACAATAACCAAAAACATCATCCAGTACGTTGAGAATAACCGCTTCTCTCTGCTGGAAAAATTAACTCAGGATGTGCTCGATATCGCACGCGAACATCACTGGGTCACTTATGCTGAAGTTGAGATCGATAAACTTCACGCCCTGCGCTACGCCGATTCCGTCTCCATGACGTTAAGCTGGCGGCGCCAGGCGTAAACCTGGAGGTTGTATGAAGATTTTGCTGACCGGCGGTACAGGCCTTATTGGCCGTCACCTCATTGCGCGTCTGCAGGCCTTGCATCACGACATTACCGTGGTCACGCGCAGCCCGGAGAAAGCGCGCCAGGTGCTGGGGGCAGGTGTTGATATCTGGAAAAATCTGGCCGAGCAGCAAAATCTGGACGGCTTCGACGCCGTCATTAACCTCGCGGGTGAACCCATCGCCGATAAGCGCTGGACGGAAGAGCAAAAACAGCTGTTATGCAGCAGCCGGTGGAACATCACCGAAAAGCTGGTCGAGCTGATCCGCAATAGCCACACCCCGCCTTCGGTGCTGATTTCGGGTTCAGCGGTGGGCTATTACGGCGATCTTGGCGAGGTGGTTGTAACCGAGGAAGAGCCGCCCCATAACGAGTTTACCCATAAGCTCTGCGCCCAGTGGGAGCGTATCGCCTGCGCGGCGCAGAGCGATCGGACCCGCGTCTGCCTGCTGCGGACCGGTGTCGTTCTCGCGCCGAAAGGCGGCATTCTGGCTAAGATGCTTCCCCCTTTCCGGCTCGGACTCGGTGGCCCCATCGGTAATGGTCGTCAGTACCTGGCCTGGATCCATATCGACGATATGGTCAACGGGATTCTCTGGCTGCTGGATAACGAACTGCGCGGGCCGTTCAATATGGTTGCGCCGTATCCGGTGCGCAATGAACAGTTTGCCCACGCGCTGGGGCATGCCCTGCACCGTCCGGCAATTTTGCGCGTGCCTGCGACGGTTATTCGCCTGATGATGGGTGAAGCGTCTGTTCTGGTATTAGGCGGGCAGCGGGCACTGCCCAAACGGCTGGAAGCGGCCGGCTTTGCGTTCCGCTGGTATGAATTAGAAGAGGCGCTGGGGGATGTGGTGCGGTGAATATGGTACAGTGACAGGCCATGTTCTGAAGATATGGCGTAACAATGGCAACCATCACCACACCCCGGCTTTACCTCACCCCCTTCGAACCCACTGACTGGGCCTTCTTCCGCTCGCTACGAGAAGATCGCAGTATCATGCGCTACATGGCCGCCATCGCCCCGGAAAAAGAGACCCGACGCGTGTTTGCCGCGCGACTCGCTGCTGCTCATGTGTTTGTTATTCGCGCCCGGGATGATGATACGCCGCTGGGCGATATCGGCCTGCAAATCAGCCCTGAGAATCGTGAAGAGGCAGATATTGGCTATACGGTTGTGCCTGCCGCGCAGGGCAAAGGTATCGCCAGCGAAGCGCTGCGCGCGGTGTGTGATTATGCGTTCAACCAGACCGGCGTGAAAGCGATTAACGCGTATGTCCTGGCGGACAACGGCGGGTCGGTGCGGGTGCTGGAGAAAGTCGGGTTCGTGCGTACGCAGGTGCTGGAAAAGGCGTATGAGATTGACGGCGTGCGCTATGACGACTGGGTGTACAGGTTGGAGTGCGGTGCGGCCTGATGCCCTCACCTCGCCCCTCTCCCATAGGGAGAGGGGGAAAGACAAAATCTACTTCAACGACCCCTTCAGGAACTGTTGCAAACGCGGGCTTTGCGGGTTCGCCAGCACTTCGTCCGGGTGCCCCTGCTCTTCAATTTTCCCCTGATGCAGGAAGATAACGTGGTTCGAGACGTTACGGGCGAAGCCCATCTCGTGCGTCACCACCACCATCGTTTTACCCTCTTCGGCTAGCTTCTGCATGATGCGCAGCACTTCGCCAACGAGTTCGGGGTCCAGCGCGGAGGTCGGTTCGTCGAACAGCAGCACTTCGGGCTCCATCGCCAGCGCGCGTGCGATGGAGACACGCTGCTGCTGACCACCGGAGAGATGCACCGGGTATTTTATCTGCTGGCGCTCGTCGATGCCCACTTTCGCCAGGTATTTCACCGCGCGCTCGCGAGCTTCATGCTTGCTCAGGCCCAGCACCTGAACCGGCGCTTCCATCACGTTCTCCAGCACCGTCATGTGGCTCCAGAGGTTGAAGTGCTGGAACACCATCGTCAGGCGGGTACGCAGCAGGCGTAGCTGATTTTTATCCGCGACCTTCAGCTGTCCGTCTTTGTCACGCACCAGGTTAATATTCTGCCCGCTCACCACAATCGAGCCTTCGCTCGGTTTTTCGAGGAAGTTAATGCAGCGCAGGAAGGTACTTTTCCCCGAGCCGGATGAGCCGATGATACTGATCACGTCGCCAGCATTTGCCTGCAGCGACACCCCTTTCAGCACTTCATGTTCGCCGTAGCGTTTGTGCAAATCAATAACGTTTAATTTGTTCTCAGCCATCATCTTTCTCAGTGCGTCGAAGAAGGTTTTATATGCTGCAACCAGCGTTTTTCAGCCTTACGGAACAGGCTAATCAGAACATAAGAGATAATTAAATAGAGCACCGCCGCAATGCCAAACGCGGTAAACGGCTGATAGGTCGCGGAGTTAATATCGCGCGCGATTTTGAGCAGATCCGGCACCGTCGCGGTAAAGGCAAGCGCGGTGGAGTGCAGCATCAAAATCACTTCGTTACTGTACGCCGGTAACGCGATACGCAGGGCCGACGGCAGAATGATGCAGCGATAAAGTTTCACCGAGGAAAAGCCGTACGCGCGCGCCGCTTCAATCTCACCGTAAGGGACAGAACGAATCGCCCCCGCGAAAATCTCGGTGGTGTAGGCGCAGGTGTTGAGCGTCAACGCCAGCACCGTACAGTTCAGACCGCTGCGGAAGAACGCATTCAGCATCTCAGTGCCTTTTACGATCTCAAGCGTATACATCCCCGAATAGAACACCAGCAGCTGCACGTACAGCGGCGTACCGCGAAATACGTAGGTGAACAGCCAGATCGGGAACTGGATGAATTTATTGTTCGACACGCGGCCAATGGCGAGAAACACCGCCAGAATACCGCCCATCACCACGGAGGAGATCAGCAGCCAGAGGGTAATCGCCACGCCGGTAAAGCGGTAGCCATCTGTCCACAGCAGCGATTTCCAATATTCCTGAATAATCTCAATCACAGGTCAGCCCTCTTCACACCCACGGAGTAGCGACGCTCGAGAAGAAGCAGCACACCATTGGAGACGGTCGTAAAGACCAGATAAATCACGCCGCAGACCACCGCAAAGTAGAACGGCTCCCAGGTGCTCTTGCCCGCCAGCTGAGTCGCTTTCACGACGTCTTCCAGACCGAGCAGTGAGACCAGCGCCGTGGCTTTGAGGATAACCTGCCAGTTGTTGCCGATGCCCGGAAGCGCATAGCGCATCATGGCCGGGAACATAATCCGACGAAACGTTTGTGAAGAGGTAAAACCAAATGCGGTTGCCGCTTCAATGTGGCCTTTCGGCACGGCCATGTAAGCACCGCGGAAGGTTTCAGTGAAGTAGGCGCCGTAGATAAAACCGAGGGTAATAATACCGGCCACCATTGGGTCGATATCAATTTGTCCCATGCCCATCGCGTCCGTCACGCTGTTCAGCGCAATCTGCAGACCGTAAAAGATAAGCAGCATCAGCACCAGATCGGGAACGCCGCGAATAAGCGTGGTATAGCCTTCAAAGATCAGCGCCAGCGGTTTGTTCGCCGAAAGCTTCGCCCCTGCGCCTGCCAGACCTATCAGCACCGCCAGCACCACGGAGCTGATAGCCAGCTCAAGGGTGACAAGCGCGCCCTGTAAAATAACGCCAGAAAATCCGTACAGCATACCGCGAGCCCTGTCGTATCGTGAGTGGTGGAACCGTGTCTTTTCCCCTCCCGCAGCGGGAGGGGCCGCACGTTATTTGACGGGGCGATTAGCCGCCGTAAACATTAAAATCAAAGTACTTTTTCGCCAGCTTGTCGTAGGTACCGTCAGCACGCATTTCAGCGAACGCTTTGTTCAGCGCCTCACGCAGCTCGTTGTCTTCTTTGCGCAGGCCCATACCGGTGCCCACACCAAACAACTTCACGTCCTTAATGGACGGGCCGCCAAACTTGTAATCTTTACCCACCGGCGTTTTCAGGAAGCCTTCGCTTGCCGCGACTTCATCCTGGAATGCCGCATCAATTCGGCCTGCCGTCAGGTCAGCGTAGATATTTTCCTGGCCCTGATAGGAGACGATTTCAATCCCCTTCGGCGCCCAGTGTTCGTTGCCGTAGGTTTCCTGCGTGGTGCCCTGCAGCACGCCGACGCGTTTGCCTTTTAGCGACTCCAGCGTTGGCTGAATGTCAGAAGCTTTAGCTACCACCAGACGTGAATCGGCCGCATAGAGTTTGTCGGTGAAGGCAATCTCCTGCTGGCGTTTTTCGGTGATGGAGAGCGAGGACATGATTACGTCGATTTTTTTCGCTTTCAGAGACGGGATCAGCGCATCCAGCGGGTTCTCAACGTAGGTACACTGTGCTTTGATGCGTTTGCACAGCTCGTTGGCCAGATCGATGTCAAAACCGACCAGTTCACCCTTTGAATTCTTCGATTCGAACGGCGCATAGGTTGGATCGGTACCAATTCGGATTTTCTGCGGAATGGCTGCGAATGCCGCGGTGGCGCTGGAAAAGGCCAGTACCAGAGATAGTGACAACACGAGTTTTTTCATATTTATCCTCAACAAACTGTCTTCATACGGGATTTTTACGACGACGGGGTGGTGCTAATGTGCCATTAATCCCCTCTGCCAGGCAAAGACTAATGCCCTTCAGGCGGGAATTTTTGCATTATAAATGCTTAAGTATGCACAAAGCGATCCAATACGGTGCAACAAATGCACCGCATTGGGTCAACCTCTCCCGCAACGCACTTTTTCGGTGCGTTAGCGCCAGGTGTTATTCACCGTATACGTTGAAGTCGAAGTATTTCTTCGCCAGTTTGTCGTAAGTACCGTCTTTACGCAGCTCTGCAAAGGCTTTGTCGAAGGCGGCTTTCAGCTCGGTATCATCCTTACGCAGGCCAATACCGGTGCCGTCACCAAAGTACTTTTTGTCTTTTACAGACGGGCCAGCAAACGCGAATTCTTTGCCCGCAGGCTGTTTCAGGAAGCCTTCGCTCGCGGCGACTTCATCCTGGAATGCCGCATCCAGACGGCCTGCCGACAGGTCAGAGTAAATCAGATCCTGGTTCTGGTAAGCCACCACGTCTACGCCCTTCTCACGCCAGTTAGCATTGGCATAACCTTCCTGCGTCGAGCCCTGAAGCACGCCGACGTGTTTGCCCTTCAGCGAGTCTATGGTGGGCTTAATCGGGGAGCCTTTCGGCGCAATCAGGCGAGAATCCGCGGCGTAGAGCTTGTCAGAGAAGGCAATCTCCTGCTGACGTTTTTCGGTGATGGAGAGAGAAGAGATAATGGCGTCAATTTTCTTGGCTTTCAGCGACGGGATTAACGCGTCGAAGTCGCTGCCCACCCATGTGCATTTCACCGCAATGCGCTTGCACATTTCATTACCCAGATCGATATCAAACCCCACGAAATCGCCTTTCGCATCCTTGGAAGAGAATGGCGCGTAGGTTGCGTCTGTACCGATACGAACCGTCTGTGGAAGCGCTGCGTAGCTACCTGCTGCCGCACTTAACCCCACGAGCAAAGACAGAGCCAGAACCGTCTTCTTCATACATTTACCCTCAAGTACCGTGATTTTATTATGTATTGTGTTGTGTGTTGTGTTGCAGGCTTCATCTTGCAGGTCTTATGCCACATTGCCGTCTGGTCAAAACTTCGACGTTAAATATGTTAATAAAACGTTGCGATATTGCCTTACTGGTGAAAGATAGCAGGTCTGCCGAACGAACCGGAAAGAGAAAAAGGGAAAAAACGAATTAAATGTCGAGGATATGATCGCCGTTGCATAATTGCCCTGAAACAGGGCAACTTGTCTTTTCATGCACCTGGTTTGTGCACAGATTCAGGCACCCTGCCAGCGGCTGAAGAGATCTTCGGGCAGGTCGATGTCAAACTGATCCAGCACGCGATTAACGGTCTGATTAATCACGTCATCCAGCGAGGTCGGGCGATGATAGAACGCGGGTACTGGCGGCATGATGACAGCGCCCAGCTCCGCAGCCTGCGTCATTAAGCGCAGATGGCCCAGGTGCAGCGGCGTTTCCCGCACGCAGAGCACAAGAGGGCGACGCTCCTTCAGCACCACATCCGCCGCGCGCGTCACCAGGGTGTCGGTATAGCTGTTCACAATGCCGGAGAGCGTTTTAATCGAACAGGGCAGGATAACCATGCCGGTCGTTTTAAACGAGCCTGAAGAGATGCTGGCGGCGATATCACGGGCATCGTGAACCACGTCCGCCAGTGCCTGAACATCGCGCAGGGAGAGATCGGTTTCCAGAGAGAGGGTCTGCCGCGCCGCCTGGCTCATCACCAGATGGGTTTCGACGTCCGTCACGCTACGCAGAACCTGTAACAAACGTACGCCGTAAATCGCGCCGCTGGCGCCGCTGAGCCCAACAATGAGTCGTTTCATGATTTTCGCCCTTACTGATTTCAGGGCAGACTGTGCAGGATTTTGCGGGGAGTTGCAAGTGAGGGCATTCGCCCTCACCTGCCGGAGCATCAACCTTCGTTGTGCATCTCTAAGCTTTCGAGATCGTTCTGCAGCTGGACGGCTTTGGCGTCGTCGTTGCGCAGTGAATCAAGATAGTCGAGGTACTGCTGGTCAACGTCTTTGGTCACGTAAATACCGTTAAACACGGAGCATTCAAACTGCTGAATTTCCGGATTCTCGGCACGCACCGCGTCGATAAGATCGTTCAGATCCTGGAAAATCAGGCCGTCGGCACCGATGATCTGACGAATTTCATCCACTTCACGACCGTGAGCGATCAGCTCGTTGGCGGTTGGCATATCAATACCGTACACGTTCGGGAAGCGAATCTCCGGCGCAGCAGAGGCCAGGTAGACTTTCTTCGCACCCGCTTCGCGCGCCATCTCGATAATCTGCTCAGAGGTGGTGCCGCGAACGATGGAGTCATCCACCAGCAGAACGTTCTTGTCGCGGAACTCCGCGCGGTTGGCATTCAGCTTGCGGCGCACGGACTTACGGCGCAGATGCTGCCCCGGCATGATAAACGTGCGGCCAACGTAGCGGTTCTTCACGAAGCCCTGACGGTATGGCTTATCCAGAATGCGGGCGATCTCCAGCGCGATATCGCAGGAGGTTTCCGGGATAGGAATAACCACGTCGATGTCGAGATCGTCCCACTCGCGGGCAATCTTCTCGCCCAGCTTGGTGCCCATGTTGACGCGCGCGCTGTAGACGGAAATCTTGTCGATGAAGGAATCCGGACGGGCAAAGTAAACGTATTCAAACAGGCACGGGTTACTGACCGGGTTATCGGCACACTGGCGGGTAAACAGCTGTCCCTTCTCGGTGATGTAGACCGCTTCGCCCGGCGCAACGTCGCGCAGGAATTCGAAGCCCAGGGTATCCAGCGCCACGCTTTCAGAGGCAACCATATATTCAGTACGGCCATCGCCAAGGTCGCGCTTACCGAGCACCAGCGGACGAATGCCGTTTGGATCGCGGAAGGCGACCATACCGTGACCGATGATCATCGCAACGCAGGCGTACGCGCCGCGGATCTGACGGTTTGTCGCGGCAATCGCGGCAAAGATGTTGTCTGCTTCCAGCGGATAGTGACGGAAGTTATCCAGCTCGCTGGCGAACACATTGAGCAGGATTTCAGAATCAGAGGTGGTGTTAATGTGGCGACGTTTCTCTTCGAACAGCTTTTTACGCAGCTCATGTGCGTTCGTCAGGTTGCCGTTATGGGCAAGGGTGATGCCGTACGGTGAGTTGACGTAGAAAGGCTGTGCCTCGGAGGCGCTGGAACTGCCAGCAGTAGGATAACGAACGTGACCGATCCCCATATTACCTTGCAGACGCTGCATATGGCGGGCTTCAAACACATCGTTTACCAGGCCATTCGCCTTGCGTAAACGGAAGCAGTTGTTTGCATCAATGGTGATGATACCCGCAGCATCCTGCCCACGGTGCTGAAGCACCGTTAACGCGTCATAAATCGACTGGTTTACCGGCATGAAACCGGCGATACCGACAATACCGCACATTCGTCTTTTCCTCGTTAAGCCACATCTCAGGGTTTATGCCCTGGGCAAAAAACTCGACGAGCTTTGCAGATAGTCAAAGAACCATCTGATGATGAAGCTGAACTCTGGAATGAGCTGCGATTTCTGCCAGTCTTCGCTTTTGGAGAACCCGGTGAAGGTATCCAGGAAGAACAGGATCGCGGCCACAATCAGCACGCCTCGCAACGCTCCGAAACAGATCCCGAGCACCCTGTCCGTTCCTGACAGACCGGTTTTCTCGACCAGCTGACCTATCACGTAATTCACGATAGCGCCGACAATCAGCGTTGCGATAAACAGCACCGCGATGGCAATTCCGTTTCGGACCAGTTCATCTTCAAAGCCCGTGAACCAGACAGACAGGTAAGTGTAGTAATGACTGGCGACAAAGAAAGCACAACCCCAAGTCACCAGCGATAACGCTTCACGAACAAAGCCACGGATCAGGCTAACCAGACAGGAAAAACCAATCACCGCAATGATGGCGTAATCAATCCAGACCATATGTGTCCCACGATTTAACGCCCTGTCATCAAGTTCGGGGCGAATTCTAACAGAAAAAGAAAACGTTTGCGTAGGGATTTCCTTCCCGCGCGTAAATAAAAAAGGCGCTGAAAAAATGTTCATCGCCGTGGCCTATCGCCTCTCTCTTAAAGGAGCAGGTCGTACTTAGTTTGCGCTGTAGCCCATCACCACACCGCTCAGGCCGGAGATCTGCTTCAGCTCACCCAGCGACCCTTTAAGCTTGTCTTTAGACGCTTCTGGCCCCACGAGGATACGGGTAATTTTACCCTGCACCGGCGTGGAAGGTGAAGTGTAAACACGATATCCCGCACTGCGCAGTTTGCTTACGACCTCGTTGACTTTATCGGCATTTTTCAGCGCACCGAGCTGCACCACGTAGGCTTTACCCGTTGGGGCTGCAGCGTCCTGCTGCACTGGTTTTGCTGGCGGTGGGGTTTCTGACGCCGCGGCGAGCTGTTCTGCCGTTTTATCCCGCTGCGGTTTCGGCTGCGGCTTCTCAACCGGCTTCGGTTTTTCAACCGGTTTAGGCTGCTCTACCGGCACCGGATCGATATCGCTGCTGCTCGCTGCCGCCAGGCGAGACGGATCGAGCGACGGTGCTGCGGCATCGCCCGCGCGCACCTCTTCCGCCGCCCCTTCCGGTGGCTGAGCAGGGAGCGCCTGCGTCGCCGCGGGCAGCATATCCGGCTCATCGCGGTCACCCGGTTTAGGCACCAGCGGAATAGCGGCAAACTCATCCTGATAATGCTTTTTCTGCCCGTCGAGCAGCCCGGGAAGAATAATCACCCCGAGCGCGACCAGCACAATGGTTCCTGTTAAACGGTTCTGAAACTTACTCGCCACCGGTTCTCCCCGCGTCCATCACTTCCATGACATGTGCCACCGTGTGGAATGAACCACACACCAGCACGGTATCTTCTGGTTTAGCATCCGCCATCGCGGCATGCCAGGCCTGAGCCACGCTACTGTAGATTGCGCCTTTGCCGAGATGTTCCTTCAGCTGCTCGGCCGTCGCGCCGCGCGGCCCCTCCAGAGGAGCACAATACCAGCTATCGACCACACTCTCCATGCAGGCCAGCGTCCCGCCGATATCTTTATCATGAAGCATACCGATAACCGCCAGCACGCGCCCGGTTTTTGGTAACGATTTGAGACGTCCCGCGAGATACGCCGCCGCATGCGGGTTATGCGCCACGTCCAGAATCAGGCGCGGTGACTCGCTGACAATCTGGAAACGCCCTGGCAGAATCGCGCTCTGTATGCCGTCGCGGATCGCCTGCTCGCTGACCACGAGGCCGCTCGCACGAAGTGCCGCCAGGGCCGTCGCCGCGTTAGGCTGTGGTACCTGCGGCAGCGGCAGGTTGTCCAGCGCGCCCTGTGCATCGCTAAAGCACCAGGCGTTGTCACGCACTTCATACTGCCAGTCAACGCCGCGGCGCAGCAGACGCGCGCCCTTCTCATTTGCTACGTCAGCAATAGTGTGCGGCATATCCGGCTCGCCGACCACGGCGGGCTTATTTGCCCGGAAAATACCGGCCTTCTCGCGGCCAATGCTTTCACGATCCGGACCCAGCCAGTCGATATGATCCAGCGCGATGCTGGTGACCACCGCCACATCTGCATCCACGATATTGGTTGCATCAAGACGTCCGCCGAGGCCAACCTCAAGGATCACCACATCCAGCTGCGCCTGTTTAAACAGCCACAGGGCCGACAGGGTGCCGTATTCAAAATAGGTTAATGAGATCTCACCGCGCGCGGCTTCAATTTCCGCGAACGACGCCGTATGCGCGGATTCCGGCAGTTCGCGATTTTGCACGCGAACCCGCTCGGTGTAGCGGACCAGGTGTGGAGAGCTATAAACGCCTACCCTGTAACCAGCCGCCATCAGGACGGACTCCAGCGTGCGGCAGGTCGTGCCTTTACCGTTGGTCCCTGCGACGGTGAACACGAAAAGTGCCGGTTTGAGCACATCAAGACGCGCGGCAACCTGGCTCACCCGTTCAAGCCCCATATCGATGGTTTTACTGTGCAGGTTTTCCAGATAAGAAAGCCACGCGGCCAGGGGCGACGTGGCTTGGGGAATGCTTTTATTTTCCATAATGCCCGGTTGTCATTAACAGATTAGAAAGCAAAAGGGCAGCGCCAACCGGCCCTGCCCTTTTCAGTTATCAGGCCTCGGGTTCCTGATCCGGTACCACCACGCCTTCGCGCGGCTCATCCGGGTTTGGCGCTGGCAGATTCATCAGCTTCGCCAGGATGCTCGCCAGCTTCAGGCGCATTTCCGGACGGCGGACGATCATGTCGATGGCGCCTTTCTCGATGAGGAACTCACTGCGCTGGAAGCCCGGCGGCAGTTTTTCACGAACGGTCTGCTCGATAACGCGAGGACCCGCAAAGCCGATCAGCGCTTTTGGCTCAGCGACGTTCAGGTCGCCCAGCATCGCGAAGCTCGCGGAGACGCCGCCCATGGTTGGGTCGGTCAGCACGGAGATGTACGGCAGACCGCGCTCCTGCATCTTCGCCAGCGCTGCAGAGGTTTTAGCCATCTGCATCAGGGACATCAGCGCTTCCTGCATACGTGCTCCGCCGGAGGCAGAGAAACAGATCAGCGGACAGTTGTCTTCCAGCGCCTGCTCAACGGCACGCACGAAGCGCGCACCGACCACGGAGCCCATTGAGCCGCCCATAAAGGAGAACTCAAACGCAGCGGCAACAACCAGCATCCCATGCAGGGTGCCTTTCATGACGACCAGCGCGTCTTTCTCGCCGGTCTCTTTCTGTGCGGAGGCCAGACGATCTTTATATTTCTTGGAATCGCGGAACTTCAGCACGTCTTTTGGCTCAAGCTCGCTGCCCAGTTCTACCAGAGAACCTTCGTCCAGCAGGCTATGCAGGCGGTTGCGCGCCGACATACGCATATGGTGGTCACACTTCGGACACACCTCAAGGTTGCGTTCCAGCTCTGCGCGATACAGAACCTGACCGCAGCTATCACACTTCGTCCATACCCCTTCAGGAATGCTCGCTTTGCGCGTTGGGGTAATGTTGCTTTTAATTCGTTCAATCCAGCTCATTGATAACCTTTCTGCCTGAACCTGGTCGTATGCCAGTTTTGCTATAAGAGGCGAATAATGCCATTTTTGCCTCCAACAGACCATGAATGTTGCACATTAAAACATAACAGCCCGAAACTTTGGATAAAAAAGTGGTCGAACCGCCAGCGTGCATTTACTTCGCTTGTTTTGCCGCCGCACGTTTGTGACGAATAATTTCGATAACGCCAGGCAGTACGGAAAGCACAATAATCGCTACAATCAGTAACTTAAGGTTTTCCTGGACAACCGGAAGATCGCCAAACAGGTAACCCGCATAGGTAAACAGCAGTACCCACAGCAGCGCCCCCACGACGTTATACATGGCAAAATGACGATAGGACATATGTCCCATTCCCGCCACAAACGGTGCAAATGTGCGCACAATAGGCACAAAACGCGCAAGGATAATGGTTTTACCGCCATGGCGTTCATAAAACGCATGGGTTTTATCTAAATAACTGCGACGGAAAATTTTCGAATCCGGATTGCTGAAAAGCCGCTCACCGAATACGCGACCAATCGTATAGTTGACCGCATCACCGACAATGGCGGCAATTACCATCAGCACAACCATAAGATGCACGTTCAGGTCATTGGTGGGTAACGCCGATAACGCCCCGGCAACGAACAGCAGTGAATCCCCTGGCAGGAATGGGGTAACGACCAGACCGGTTTCACAAAACAGAATGAGGAACAGAATGGCGTAAACCCAGACGCCGTACTGCGCGACCAGCTCCGCCAGGTGAACATCAATATGCAAAATGAAATCAATCAGAAAACGTATTACGTCCATATTGTCTAAGCCCTTATTGCACCTTTGTTTAGTCCGCTAAAAACAGCGGGCCCATTGGCGGTTTCGGCATGTCAAATCGTTCCGGATAGTCTACTGAGACCAGATACAATCCTTCCGCTTTCGCCGTGGCTGCCGCAAGCGTTCTGTCCTTCGCTGCCAGCAGGTCTGCAATCCAGCTCTCCGGCTGGTGTCCGGCACCTACTTCCATCAGGCTGCCCACAATATTCCGAACCATATGATGTACAAAGGCATTGGCTTTGATATCCACCACCACATACGCGCCAAAACGGCTGACGTTGATGTGCATGACGTTGCGCCACGGCGTACGGGATTGACACTGCACCGCACGAAACGACGTAAAGTCATTTTCACCAATCAGACACTGCGCCGCGCGATGCATACGTTCTGCGTCGAGCGGTTCATAAAAATGCGTCACGCCCTGGCTTAACACAGCCGGACGCAGGCGCTGATTGTAGATGACGTAGCGGTAACGGCGCGCCGTGGCGCTGAAGCGCGCGTGAAAATCATCCGGCACAGCTTTCACCCAGCGCACCGCAATGTCACCAGGTAAATTCGCATTTACGCCCAGCGTCCAGGCGGCATCCTTACGCACGGCGGTGGTTTCAAAGTGAACCACCTGCCCCGTGCCGTGAACGCCGGCATCCGTACGGCCTGCGCACAGGACATTAATCGGCTCGTTTGCCACCTGAGAGAGCGCTTTCTCCAGCTTCTCCTGAACGCTGCGCACCTCATTCTGACGCTGCCAGCCATAATATTTACTGCCGTCGTATTCAATACCGAGGGCAATTTTATGAACCGGCGTTTGTTCCACGTCTGACATCAGTACAGGTACTCCTGCACCAGTTTTTCAGCGATCTTGACCGCCATCAGCGCGCCGCCGAAACGAACGTTGTCGGCAACGGACCAGAACTGGACCTGCTCCGGCATACCGTAGTCGTTACGCACGCAGCCAACGGAAAGATGCGCGCTACCGGTAGCATCGCCCACCTGGGTCGGGAACTCGCTCTCTTCAGAGAGGACGATGTCTTCCCCGCGGCCAAACGCATCGCGCGCCTCTTCTGCCGCCAGGGGACGCAGCGCTTCAAAGCCGACCATCTGCGCGTGACCGTAGAAGACCGGGGACTGCACGACGCTTGCGGAGATCATCAGGCCATCGTCCTGCAGAATTTTACGCACCTCATCGACGATACGGCGCTCTTCGCGCACGGAGCCCTCGCGATCCGGCAATAGCGGCAGCATGTTGAACGCCAGCTGGCGGCCAAAGAAATCATCTTCATCAATCGGAATGCCGTTCAGCAGCTTCGCGCTCTGCCCGGCCAGCGCGTCAACGGCCTTTTTGCCGTTTGCGGACGCCGACAGCAGGCTGGTGACGGTAATGCGCGACAGGCCGCCGTCGTCGATCAGCGGTTTCAGTGCAGTCAGCAGCTGGCTGGTCAGGCTGTTCGGCACCGCAATGATGTTACGGTTGCGGTAGTCAGCCAGCACAAACGGGTTCACGTCCGGCACCACCAGCGGCACATCCGGCTCCATGGAGAACAGGCCGCTCAGGTCAATCACCAGGCAGCCTGCGTTGGTCGCCTCTTCAACGTACGCCGCAGTGGCTTCAGCACCTGCAGCGAAAAACGCCAGCTGCGCCTGCGTCCAGTCGAACGCCGCCGCATCCTGAACCATGACGGATTTACTGTTAAAACGCAGATGCTCACCCGCGCTATCGGTACGCGCCAGCGCATAGATATCGCCCACCGGGAACTGACGCTCAGCAAGCGTTTCGAGCAGGGCTTCGCCCACGGCACCCGTGGCACCTAAAATGGCAATGTTCCAGCCTTCAGACATGGTGGTTTACTCCAGAAATAAAAAAGCGTCCCTGTCGGAGTATCCGACAGGGAGCATTAAGAAGACATTAATGCGCCGGGTGATGAACGGCGTTAAACCCCAGCTTGTGCAGCAGCATCGCCGCCGGGGCGTCGTCGCACATCACATACAGGGAAGACCACTCGCGGCGCTCAACGTAGTTCTTGCGCAGCTTATCAAACTCGCCCGGGATCCCTGCCACTTTACGCAGCAGCGCATCATCGCGGCGCACATCATACACCAAATGTACCAGCCTTTTCAGCGTTGCCTGATCGAGCGGGCCGTGGAGAGTAATGCGGCCAAATTCAGGCGCGGGAAGTAAGGTATCCAGCGCCACCTGCTGCGGATGGCCGATAAAGGCGCTATAGGCCTCGAAGACCTGCGTCGTGCCGCGGGCTTTCCCTTCGAGGGTATAACCGGCGATATGCGCGGTGCCCACGTCCACCTTGTTAAGCAGCTCAACGTTGAGGTCCGGCTCCGGCTCCCAGACGTCCAGCACCACGCTGAGATCTTGTCCTTCGTTCAGACACGTCAGCAACGCGGCGTTATCGACTACCGGACCACGACAGGCATTTATCAGAATAGTGCCAGCCTTCAGACGGCGAATGAGCGCCTCATCGGCAAGATGCAGCGACTTATACGGACCCTCTTTAAACAGCGGCGTGTGGAACGTCAGCACGTCACACTGTTCAACCAGCTCGTCCAGCGAGCGGAAATCCCCGTCCTCGCCGTTGTCTTTGCGCGGCGGATCGCACAGCAGCGTGCGGATCCCTAACGCTTCCAGGCGCTTTTGCAGGCGCCCGCCGACGTTACCCACGCCGACAATCCCCACGGTGCGGTCTTTCAGCGCAAAACCGTCGCGCTCGGCCAGCATCAGCAGCGAGGAGAAAACGTATTCCACGACGGCAATGGCGTTGCAGCCCGGTGCGGCGGAAAAACCGATTCCGGCCTGCTTCAGCCATTTATCATCCACATGATCGGTCCCTGCCGTTGCGGTCCCAACGAACTTAATCGCCTTACCGGCGAGCAACGCCTCATTTACCTTGGTCACCGAGCGCACCATCAGGGCGTCGGCATCGTCCAGTTCGTTGACCGGGATCGGGCGACCAGGAACAGCCTTAACGTTACCCAGGCGGCTAAACAGCTCACGGGCGTAAGGCATATTTTCATCAACGAGGATTTTCACGTCTGAGTACCTGTTTGAGAGGAAGAAAACCTGCCAAGTGTGCCATAATCTGGCCGCCAGGCATATACGTCTGCCAGGTTTACGCTGAGTTTTGACTTTAAGGATTTTTGACGATGCAGCCCATTTCAGGTACGCCGCCACGCCCTCCGGGTGAAGGCCCGGTCACGCCAAACGTTGCCGGTGAACAACCGCTATCCACGCAACAGCGCACCGTGCTGGAGCGACTGATCACGCGCCTGATTGCGCTGACTTCGCAGCAAAACGCGGAAGTCTGGGCCGGGGTAAAGCATGATTTAGGCGTGAGGAACGACGCACCGCTGCAGTCGCGCCATTTCCCGGCGGCCGAACAAAATCTGAACCAGCGTATTACGACCGCGCAGCAGAACCACACCACCCGCCAGATTGTTTCTCAGCTGACGGAGCTGCTGGGCCAGGGAAATAACCGCCAGGCGGTAAGTGATTTTATTCGCCAGCAGTATGGTCAGACCGCGCTGGGCCAGCTGACGCCCGACCAGCTCAAAACCGTGCTGACCCTGCTGCAGAATAACGAGCTGTCTATTCCGCAGCCACAGGTGCGCCCGGCGACCGAGCGTCCTCTGCTGCCCGCCGAGCACAATACGCTCAAGCAGATGGTGACGAAGCTGGCCGCGGCCACCGGTGAACCAACGAAGCTTATCTGGCAATCCATGCTGGAGCTGTCCGGCGTGAAGGCGGGTGAGTTAATCCCGGCCAAACAGTTTACTCATCTGGTGACCTGGCTTCAGGCGCGCCAGACGCTCAGCACCCAGAGCGCCCCTACCCTGCATACCGTCCAGGCCGCGCTGAAACAGCCGCTTGAGCCGCACGAGTTCGAGGTGATTCGGGAATACGCCCAGCAAAACTGGCAGGCCACGCCGCAGACGGTACTGACCACCGCGCAGGTGCAGGATCTGCTCAACCAGATCTTCGTTCGCCGCGCAGAGCGTGAAGGCGGCGTGCCGGAGGTGAGAAACATTCAGCCGATCTACAGCCCGCTGTTTGCGCCGGTCGTGGAAACCTTCAGAACGCTCTCCGCGCGTCCGGGATTGATGTTTATTGCGCTACTGATTGCACTGGCGATTTTCTGGCTGGTTGTCTGAGGTTTGGCCCGGTGGCGCTGCGCTTACCGGGCCTACAACGGCTCAAGTCCTGCGAAACGCCACCAGCGTGACCACAATCCCAACCACCGCGGAAACCGCACCTGCCAGGAAGACGGACGGATAGCCAAACGAGGTGGCTAACACCCCTGCCAGCGGTCCGGTTACCCCGTATGAGATATCCTGAAACGCCGCATAGCCGCCCAGCGCCGTACCGCGCACCTGCGGGGCCACGCGCTTCACCACTTCAACACCCAGCGCCGGGAAGATCAGTGAACAGCCGCAGCCGGTCAGCGCCGCACCAAGCAACGCAACGGAAGCCACGGGAGCATTCCACAGCAGCAGCAGACCGATGGTCTCAATCACCAGCGACGCCACCGCCACCTTCACGCCGCCAAAGCGATCCGGCATCCAGCCGAAGAAGACGCGCATTAGCACAAACGCGCCGCCAAAAGCGGTGAGCGTAAAACCGGCCATCGCCCAGCCACGGCTCATAAAATAGAGCGAAACGAACGTCCCAATCACCGCAAAACCCACGCCCTGCAGCGCCAGGCCAAGACCCGGCTGCCAGATTTGGCCTACCACGCTCCACAGGGAAGGTCGCTCGCCTTTGTGCGCGGGCACCTTACGCACCGAGCCGTTAAACGCCCACGCCAGCAGAGGTAAAACCATGGTGGTTGCGGCCAATGCCGCAAATCCAAACTGGCTATTGATAAGCAGCCCAAGCGGCGCACCGGCAGCCAACGCGCCATAGATGGCCATACCGTTCCAGGACATCACCTTACCGGAACGAGCAGGCCCCACCAGCCCCATTCCCCAGGTCAGGGTGCCGGTCAGCAGCTGGCTTTCACCGAAGCCAAGAATTAAACGGCCCAGCACCAGCAGCGCAAATTTATACGCGGCATCGACCGGCAGTAGAGCCGCCAGCAGCCAGGCGCCGCCCGCTAGCCCGCAGGCAAACATGCCCTGCAGCGCCGAGCGCTTGGCACCGTGCTGATCCGCCAGACGTCCGGCGTAACCGCGGGTTAATACCGTGGCTAAAAACTGAATGCCCACGGCAATGCCGACCATGGTGTTGCCATAGCCCAGTTCCTGATGAACGAAAAGCGGGATCACCGGCAGCGGCAGGCCAACGGTCATATAGGTCAGGAATACCGCAAAGGCGATACGGAACAGCGAGACGTTCGCTGAAGGGGTTGTTTCTGTTTGAGTTACTGCAGTCATGCTTTACTCCGAAATGAAGAGTAAGGCGGGAAAATGCCACGCCCCCTCTACCTGATTATCAGGATTAAGGTGCGTTGGTTGACGTTAAACGCTTACGCATTATCGTGAGGATAATGTTGAGGGGTAAAGTTTGCCTGTGAGATCAGCCGCTTGTCAATGCATAAAAAAGGGAGCCTTATGGCTCCCTTTCGGAATCAAACTTAAAACTTATGCTTTCAGCTTACGCATAACCAGCGTGGCGTTGGTGCCACCGAAGCCGAAGCTGTTTGACATGACGGTAGTCAGCGTCGCTTCCGTTGGTTTGGTCACGATGTTCAGGCCGGCAGCCTGCTCGTCCATCTCTTCAATGTTGATGCTTGGCGCGATAAAGCCGTTTTCCAGCATCAGCAGAGAGTAGATCGCTTCCTGCACGCCAGCCGCACCCAGAGAGTGACCGGTCATGGCTTTAGTCGCGGAGATCGCCGGGCTGTTGTCGCCGAAGACTTCACGGATCGCACCCAGCTCTTTCACGTCGCCTACAGGAGTAGAGGTACCGTGGGAGTTCAGGTAGTCGATTGGGGTGTCAACGCCGTGCATCGCCATCTTCATGCAGCGCACCGCGCCTTCGCCGGATGGCGCAACCATGTCGGCACCGTCAGACGTCGCACCGTAGCCAACGATTTCAGCGTAGATGTGCGCACCACGTGCCAGGGCGTGCTCCAGTTCTTCAACCACAACCATACCGCCGCCGCCCGCGATAACGAAACCGTCACGGTGCGCATCGTAGGTACGAGAGGCTTTGTCCGGGGTTTCATTGTACTTGGTGGACAATGCGCCCATCGCGTCGAATTCACAGGCCATTTCCCAGCCCAGCTCTTCACCGCCGCCAGCAAATACGATGTCCTGTTTACCCAGTTGGATCTGCTCAACAGCATTACCAATGCAGTGCGCGGAAGTCGCACACGCGGAGCTGATGGAGTAGTTCACACCGTGGATTTTGAACGGGGTCGCCAGGCACGCGGAAACCGCAGAACCCATGGCTTTAGTAACCACGTACGGACCTACCGCTTTCAGACCACGCGGGCTACGCATTGCGTCAGCACCGAATACCTGCGCTTTAGATGAGCCGCCGGAACCGGCAATCAGACCCACGCGCGGGTTGTTCTGATAAACCTCTTCGCTCAGGCCGGAATCTTTGATCGCTTCCTGCATGGAGAGATAAGCGTAAATAGAGGCATCGTTCATGAAACGAACCACTTTGCGGTCGATCAAACCGGTGGTGTCCAGTTTGACGTTACCCCATACGTGGCTACGCATACCTGAATCTTTAAACTCTTCAGAGAAAGTGATCCCGGAGCGTCCTTCACGCAGAGATGCCAGGACTTCCTGCTGGTTATTACCGATGCTGGAAACAATGCCCAGGCCAGTAATCACTGCACGTTTCATTCAATACCTCTGTAAGTCGCACTATAGTAAGTTTCGAGTCGCACAATAGCGTACACTTGTACGCCGAACAAGTCCGATCAGACATTTTCTGCGGAAATTTGCACCGATGGACTCACATCGTTAAGATCGTGCCACTGCCTGTCAGACGAGTAACTTACGTGAAACAAAACGCTATACAACCCGCCAACCTCGAATTCAACGCTGAGGGTACACCTGTTTCCCGAGATTTTGATGACGTCTATTTTTCTAATGATAACGGACTCGAAGAAACTCGCTATGTTTTCCTCGATGGAAACCAGCTCAGCACCCGCTTCCCGGCGCACCCGCGGAGCCTGTTTGTGGTCGCGGAAAGTGGATTCGGCACCGGGCTGAATTTTTTAACCCTCTGGCAGGCGTTTAACCAGTTCCACGCTGCTTACCCCGAGGCTACGCTACAAAGATTACATTTCATCAGTTTCGAAAAATTCCCGCTCACCGCGCACGATCTGCGGCTTGCCCACCAGCGCTGGCCGGAGCTTGCGCCTTGGGCAGAACAGCTTCAGGCGCAGTGGCCGCCCCACATCGGCGGCTGTCACCGTCTGATTCTGGACGGTGGACGCGTCACGCTGGACTTATGGCTCGGCGACATCAACGACCTGACCGACAGGCTCGATGATTCGATGAATCAGAAGGTCGACGCGTGGTTCCTGGACGGTTTTGCCCCCGCCAAAAACCCGGACATGTGGAGCCAGCATCTGTTTAACGCGATGGCGCGGCTGGCGCGTCCTGACGCGACGCTTGCCACCTTCACCTCGGCAGGCTTTGTCCGCCGCGGACTGCAGGAGGCGGGCTTTACCATGCAGAAGACCAAAGGCTTTGGCCGCAAGCGCGACATGCTGGTCGGTAGGATGGAGCAGACGCTGGACATACCCGCTCAGACGCCCTGGTTTGCGCGCCGCGCCAGCGCATCGCGCGACGTAGCGATCGTTGGCGGCGGGATCGCCAGCGCCCTGCTCTCGCTCGCCCTTCTCCAGCGCGGCTGGCAGGTCACGCTCTACTGTGCTGACGACGCGCCCGCCAGCGGCGCGTCCGGCAACCGTCAGGGGGCGCTCTATCCGCTTTTAAGCGCGCACGACCCGGCTCTGTTCCAGTTTTTCCCGGCAGCGTTTACCTTCGCTCGTCGCCTTTATGACGCGCTTCCGGTGGCCTTCGACCATGACTGGTGCGGCGTCACGCAGCTCGGCTGGGATGAGAAGAGCCAGCAGAAGATCGCGCAGATGCTGTCTCTGGGCCTGCCCGAAGAGATTGCCCGCGCGGTAAGTGCGCAAGAGGTGGAAGACACCTGTGGCGTGGAAACCGGGTGTGGGGGCATTCAGTATCCGCTCGGCGGCTGGCTGTGCCCGGCTGAACTGACCGCGGCGGTCATTGCCCTGGCGCAGTCGCGCGGGCTGACGGTGCAGTATGCCTACAAGGTTGAATCGCTGAGCCGGACAGAATGCTGGGATCTGCGTTTTGCTAATGGCAAAGAGGCACGCCATGCCAGCGTTGTGCTGGCAAACGGACATCACATCAGCCAGTTTACCCAGACGGAGTCGTTGCCGGTTTATCCTGTTGGCGGCCAGGTAAGCCATATTCCCACCGCGCCTGAGCTCGGCAAACTGCGCCAGGTGCTGTGCTATGACGGCTATCTGACGCCGCAAAATCCGTCTAACGGCCATCACTGCATCGGGGCCAGCTATCATCGTGGCAAAACGGATATGCGCTACAGCGAAGTGGATCAGGCGCAGAACCGCCAGCGTCTGATTGACTGCTTCCCGGATGCGGCGTGGGCGAAAGAAGTCGACGTCAGCGCCGGAGACGCGCGCTGCGGCGTGCGCTGCGCCACCCGCGATCATCTGCCGATGGCGGGCAATGTGCCGGACTATGAGGCAACGCTTGAGGTTTATCAGAACCTTGCTGATAACCGGGATAAAGCGGTGAGCGCTCCGGTTTATCCGGAACTGTATATACTCGGCGGGCTGGGTTCTCGCGGGCTGTGTTCTGCGCCGCTTCTGGCCGAAGTCTTAGCCGCGCAAATGAGCGGAGAGCCGATTCCGCTGGACAGAATTACGCTTGCGGGCCTGAATCCGAATCGATTGTGGGTGCGGAAACTGCTGAAGGGGAAGAAGATTAAGTAGGGTGCGTTCCGGGGCCCTCACCCCGCCCCTCTCCCACAGGGAGAGGGTGGTGAAACACTTACTTCGCTTTTGCCTGCTGGAACAGGTTGTCCCACATGCCCAGCACCAGAGACTGGTCGCGCGGAGAGAGTTCCCCGGCCTGAATGGCTTTCTCCAGGCTGCGGGTCACTTCTTCGTGAACGGCGTCGGCAGAGTGATCGTCCCCCGCTTCAAGCTCGGCTACAGCGAGCGTCAGGTGACCACGCAGATAACCGCTGGCGAACAGCTCATCATCGCTGGCGTGTTCCACCATGTCATCAATTAACGCCAGAATGCGTGATTCAAATTCTGCGATCATCTTCTTTCCTCTTTTAAAGATCTTCCGGCCAAGGGAAGCATTCCGCCGCGATCGCCGGCGTGTGGTAATAATTCTGTAAGGCCTCGATCAGGCGCGCCGGACGTTCCGGGATGCCTTTCTCAAGATATTCCATCACCTGCGCATGCACGCGGCGCTGGAAGACGATACGGTCTGGCTCGAAGTCGCCTTCGAGGTTATCGCAGCTGACGTTGAACGGGAAACCCGCCGCGACGCAGAACAGCCATTCCAGCGCCTGCGGTTTGACTTCCACATCTTCAAACTGCCCCTGCGTCGCGGCGTCACGTCCGTCCGGGCAGTACCAGTAACCAAAGTCTACCAGCTCGCGCCGCGCTTTTCCGGCGATGCACCAGTGCGAAATCTCGTGCAAGCCGCTGGCGTAAAAGCCGTGGGCAAAGACGATGCGGTTATACGGAACCTCGTCATCTGCAGGAAGATAGATCGGTTCGTCGTCGCCTTTAATCAGACGGGTATTAAAATCGTCAGCAAAACAGCCGTCGAAAATCTCAATCAGCTGTTCGTATTTATGCGTACTGTTCATTAGTGCATCCCCAACCAGGTGAGGATCTCCTGTCCATGGCTGTCATAAAGTAGTTTGGCGCTCATCACGGCCGAGACGATGACGATCATCGGGCGAATCAGTTTTTGCCCTTTGCTTAATACCAGGCGCGAGCCCGCGCGCGCGCCCAGGAACTGCCCTGCCATCATCACAAACCCGGTTGCCCAGATGACCTTGCCGCCAATGATAAACAGCAGCAGGCCGCCGAGGTTCGAGGTGGCGTTGAGCACTTTGGCATGGGCGGTCGACTTGGCGAGGTTAAACCCGGCTAGCGTCACGAACGCCAACGCGTAAAACGAGCCTGCCCCCGGGCCGAAGAAACCGTCGTAAAAGCCGACGCAGCCCCCGGCAATCAGGGCAAACGGCAGGCCGTGCAGACGACGCTGGCGGTCTTCCTCGCCGAGCTTCGGCATCAGCAGGAAGTAGAGACCGATGCAGATAACCAGAACCGGCAGGATCTGGCGCAAAATATCCGACTGCACGTGCTGCACCAGCAGCGCGCCCGACGTTGAGCCGATAAAGGTCATCAGGATATTGAGCTTCTGATCGGCCAGGCTCACCACCTTGCGGCGAATAAAATAGAGCGACGCCGAGAGCGAGCCGCCGCAGGCCTGCAGCTTATTGGTGGCAAGCGCCTGCGCCGGGCTCATGCCCGCCGCCAGCAGCGCGGGAACGGTTAACAACCCGCCGCCGCCCGCAAGGGCATCGATAAAGCCGGCCAGCATGGCCACAAAGAACAGCACCACCAGCAACAGCGGTGACACCATAAACAGATCGACGAAATTATCCATTAAAGTACATGCTCATCCAGTAGCGCCTGGCAGGAAGGCGGCAGCGGAGGCGGTGTCTTCTTCTCAGGCTTAGAGGTTCCAGGTTTTGCCGGTTCAAACCAGCTTTGCAGTTCCGCACCGCAGCCATCGCCCGGCGGAGGTAGCGGCTGATCTTCACATTCCAGGCTATTCGCCGGGCAGCGCAGACGAACGTGCATGTGCGCACGATGCTGGAACCACGGCCGCACTTTGCGCAGCCAGTCACGATCGGTTCCGGCATCCAGGCAGAGCTGCTGCTTGATGGCCGGGTTAACGAAAATCCGCGTGACGTCGTTATCTTCTGCCGCCAGCTTGATCATGCTGGATACGTCCCGCGTCCACAGGGACGGCACAACGCGCTTGCCGTCGCTCGCCACCAGATCCAGCGCCTGCGGTTTCAGCAGTTGGGCGGCGGTCCAGCGGGCTTTAGGCAACTGCAGGAAGATATCAACATCCAGTCCGGTCTGGTGACTGGCGTGTCCACCGTTAAAACGACCGCCGGCAGGCATCCCCATATCGCCGATCAGCATCGTGCCCAGCCCCAGGTTATGAACCTGGTTTCCCAGTCGCTGAATGAACAGCACCAGATCCGGGTGGCCGAAGTAACGACGCTGGTCGGTACGCATCACCTGATAGGTATCCGATTGCAGCGGAAGTTCCTGCGCGCCCACGATACAGCCGTTGGAAAAGGCGCCGATCGACTGCGCGCTCCCCGCCACCGGATGGGTGATTTTTTGCCACGGTGTGGCGGCCAGACTGGCTCCACTGGCAAGCAGCGCCAGCAGAGCAATTGCGGTTTTTTTCATGTTTACCAGCGTGGAATGGTGGTCGTCACATCCGCATTCTGCGCGCGCTGGCGCAGGAAGTGATCCATCAGCACGATCGCCAGCATCGCCTCTGCGATCGGCACCGCGCGGATCCCCACGCACGGATCGTGACGTCCTTTGGTGATCATCTCAACTTCTTCGCCATCGCGGTTAATCGTGTGGCCCGGCACGGTAATGCTGGAGGTTGGCTTCAGCGCGATGTTGGCAACAATCTGCTGCCCGCTGCTGATCCCGCCCAGGATGCCGCCCGCGTGGTTGCTCTGGAAGCCCGCTTTCGTGATTTCGTCGCGGTTCTGGCTGCCGCGCAGGGATACCACGTCAAAACCGTCGCCAATCTCTACGCCCTTTACCGCGTTGATGCTCATCAGCGCGTGGGCGATGTCGGCGTCGAGACGGTCAAATACCGGTTCGCCCCAGCCTGGCGGAACGCCGTCGGCCACCACGGTCACTTTCGCCCCGATGGAGTCGCCCTCTTTTTTCAGGCCGCGCATCAGTTCGTCCAGCGCGTCCAGCTTGTCGGCATCGGCACAGAAGAACGGGTTTTGCTCGACCAGATCCCAGTCTTTGATCGCCAGCGGAATCTCGCCCATCTGGGTCAGACAGCCGCGGATAACGATGCCAAATTTCTGCTGCAGGTATTTTTTGGCAATGGCGCCAGCCGCCACGCGCATTGCGGTTTCACGGGCGGAAGAGCGTCCGCCGCCGCGATAGTCGCGGAACCCGTACTTTTGTTCGTAGGTATAGTCGGCATGGCCCGGACGGAACACGTCTTTGATGGCGCCGTAGTCCTGGGAGCGCTGATCGGTGTTTTCAATCAGCAGACCAATGCTGGTGCCGGTGGTGCGGCCTTCAAAGACGCCGGAGAGAATTTTGACCTGGTCCGGCTCGCGGCGCTGCGTGGTGTAGCGAGAGGTGCCCGGACGACGACGGTCGAGGTCGTGCTGTAAATCGGCTTCGGTCAGTTCGATGCCTGGCGGTACGCCATCAACGATACAGCCCAGCGCCAGCCCGTGTGACTCGCCAAAGGTGGTCACGCGGAATAACTGTCCAATAGTGTTTCCTGCCATCACGGCTCCGATGTTGTTGTTTGTGTTTGAGCGTTGTGAAACGGGCCGAAGCCCGCTGGATTAATCTTTATAGATGCTGAAGTGTTCGCGCGCGTCGAGCAGCTGCGCTTTGGTCAGCATAAAGACGCCGTCACCGCCGTTGTCGAACTCAAGCCAGGTGAACGGCACATCCGGGTACTGCTCTATCAGATGTACCATGCTGTTGCCCACTTCACAAATCAGAACGCCGTCGTCGGTCAGATAATCCGGCGCGCAGGCCAGAATGCGGCGGGTCAGCTTCAGGCCGTCAGAGCCAGACGCCAGACCCAGCTCCGGCTCGTGGCGGTATTCGTTCGGCAGATCGGACATGTCTTCCGCATCGACGTACGGCGGGTTGGTGACGATCAGATCGTACTGCAGCGTGGGCAGGTCGCGGAACAGATCGGAGCGAATTGGCGTAACGTGATGGATCAGGCCGTGCTCTTCGATGTTGTGCTCGGTCACGGCCAGCGCGTCGGTGGAGATATCAACCGCGTCCACTTCCGCTTCCGGGAAGGCGTAAGCGCAGGCAATCGCGATACAGCCGCTCCCGGTACACATATCGAGAATGTGCTGCGGCTGATGGCCGATCAGGCCTTCAAAGTGATTGTTAATCAGCTCGCCAATCGGGGAACGCGGCACCAGCACGCGTTCATCGACATAGAACTCGTGGCCGCAGAACCAGGCTTTGTTGGTCAGATAGGCGACCGGAATACGCTCGTTCACGCGGCGGATCACGCGCTCAACGATGCGGTGTTTTTCGCTGGAGGTCAGGCGCGCGGTGCGCATGTCTTCCGGGATATCCAGCGGCAGGTAGAGGGACGGCAGCACCAGCTGCACGGCTTCATCCCAAGGGTTATCGGTACCGTGACCGTACCAGATATTGGCGGCGCTGAAGCGGCTAACCGACCAGCGCAACATGTCCTGTATGGTATGCAGCTCGTTTACTGCTTCATCGACAAATATTTTATCCACTCTTTCCTCCAGGGCATGCTCGCATAATTTTCGGCGGCTAGTTTGCCATGAAGACGGCGATAAATCAGCAATGACGCGTACCGCTTGAGGTTAAAAAATGCGTTTAGTCGGGTACACTATCGGAAATACGAGATGAGAATGACGAATGAAAAAGAAAACATCGCTCAGTGAGGAGGATCAGGCGCTCTTCCGACAGCTGATGACCGGGACGCGTAAGATCGCGCAGGACACCATCGTTCATCGCCCGCAGCGTAAAAAAATCAGCGAAATACCGGTCAAACGCCTGCTGCAGGAGCAGGCCGATAACAGCCACTATTTTTCAGATGAATTTCAGCCGCTGCTTAATACGCAAGGGGCTGTTAAGTATGTACGCGAAGACGTCAGCCATTTTGAGCTGAAAAAATTACGCCGCGGGGATTATTCGCCGGAGCTGTTTCTCGATCTCCACGGCTTAACGCAGATGCAGGCGAAACAGGAGTTGGGGGCATTGATTGCCGCCTGCCGTCGCGAACATGTTTTTTGCGCCTGCGTAATGCATGGCCACGGTAAACATATTCTCAAGCAACAGACGCCCCTCTGGCTGGCGCAGCACCCGCACGTGATGGCTTTTCATCAGGCACCGAAAGAGTACGGCGGAGATGCCGCGTTGCTGGTGTTGATTGAAGTGGAAGAGTGGCAACCGCCAGAGTTGCCCTGACAGAATGGCGGGAAGCACATTGCACCCCGCCATATCGCACGTCACGTCAGATCGCTTTTGCCATCTTCAGGTTGCACGGACTCATTTGCCAGTTGAAGACACCTTTGCCCGTTTCGTCGAGAGAAACATTGGCAATAGCGGATGTCGTGAACATAGGCGGGGTTTCGCCAGGGCAAAGCTCAGATACCAGATAGCCAACCAGTGGCAGGTGGGAAATGACCAGCGCGGAAGCGACACCTTCATTGCACAGCGCCTGAAGATAAGCGCTGACAAGGCCTACATCGCCACACGGGGTGAGTTCAGGGAGAACATCCACGCTGGATGGTAGGTTCATACACTCCCCTACCACGTCAAGCGTCTGTTCTGCACGCAGGAACGGACTCACCAGAACGCGTTCGATGTCCACTTTTTGACCGTTAAGCCAGGTCGCCATCAGACGAGATTCGTCGCAGCCACAGACGGTCAAAGGACGTACTGAGTCACTGGCGGCATCGAGTGCCGCGTCGCCGTGACGCATGATAAAAACTTGCATATTGCACCGCTTTTGTTAACCAGAATCACCGGCGTTAACTACCCGCGATAAATGCTGTGAGGTAGAAAACCCGATGGCCGGGCATTGTGCCTGATCCATTCGGTGAATGAAACGCTGTTTTTTACCTCAATGGCGTAAGTATAGTCAATCTCTGTTTACAAAATCGCCAGAACAGGTTCCTTCACTTCAGGATTTACCCTTCTTTGACCTCAGCTTACGAGGACAGTTTCCCTTGCTGGCCAAAATGTCTGGCCCCGTTCCGCCATCTGCAATAATTGGTCACACGGTGTAAACCGTGGACCATACTGCGAAGCCAGACGTTGCAGGATTGCAACCACTTCACCCGCGCCGAGCGTATCCATGTAACGGAACGGGCCGCCAAGGAACGGCGGGAAACCAATGCCAAATACCGCACCAATGTCGCCATCGCGCGCGCTCTTGATCACCTGCTCACCAAAGCAGCGCGACGCTTCATTGAGCATCATCATCACGCAGCGCTCAGCGCACTGAACGGCAGAGAGTTTTCCCTGACCAGAAGTCGTAATAAGTCCATAAACAGAAGGGTCGACCTGTTTTCTGCTTTTACGCCCTTTCGCGCCGTAAAGATAGAAACCGCGTTCATTTTTTCTGCCTTTGCGATCGTCCTTCAAAATCGCAGAAACAATATTTGCAGGTGGGCTGAAACGATCGCCGTATGCGGCTTCCAGCACTGGTATAATTTTAGTGCCGGTGTCTATTCCCACCTCATCCAAAAGTTGGATTGGGCCTACGGGGAAACCAAACTTTACCAGCGCCTCGTCGACGTACTCGATCTTCTCGCCTTCCGTCAGCAACCGCATGGCTTCATTAATATAGGGAGCCAGAATGCGGTTGACGTAGAAGCCGGCCTTATCTGCTACTACGATCGGCGTTTTCCCCTGCTTCTTCGCAAGTTTGACTACCGTGGCGATGGTTTGCGGACTGGTCGTCGCGTGTGGAATGACTTCCACCAGCGGCATTTTTTCGACCGGGCTAAAGAAGTGCAGCCCAATCACCTGCTCCGGACGCGCGGCTTTCGCCGCGATATCGCCAATCGGTAATGACGACGTATTGGAGGCAAAAATGGTATGCGGAGCACAATGTTGCTCAACGTCTGCCACCATCTGCTGCTTAAGCGCCAGATCTTCAAACACGGCTTCAATCACCAGATCGCGGTGCGCAAAACCGCTGTAATCCGTCGTACCGGAGATCATCGCCAGGGTTTTATCACGCTCGCTTGCTTTGATATGGCGGCGTTTGACCTTTTGATCAAGGTTCTGCCAGCTGTACTGCAGCGCGTGGTTGATCCCCTTAGGGTTAATGTCTTTGATACGTACAGGTAATTTGCCTTTGCTGGCGGTAACAAAAGAGATACCGCCGCCCATGAGCCCCCCACCCAGTACGCCAATGGCACGCAGCGGTGCAGGCTCAGCCTCGCTGCCGGGATCTTTTTTCACGTCTGTGCTGGCGAAGAAGATGCTGCGCAGCGCCTGTGACTGCGGCGTCATCGCCAGTTCGCCGAAGGCTTTGGCCTCCGCGGCATAGCCGCTGCTGCTTCCCTGCGACAGCCCGGTTTCGATCACTTCCAGGATCCGCTTTGCCGCCGGGTAGTTGCCTTTGGTTTTTTGTTCCGTCTTTTTACCCACCATGTTGAACAGAAGCGTTCTTCCCAGCGGACCAGCCAGCACGCGCTCACGGACCGGCAGAGGACGTTTTGCCTGACGCCCTTTCAGCGCAAGCTCGACGGCGGCTTCCAGTAAAATAGACTGCGGCACGACGTCATCGACCAGACCGGCTTTTAGCGCCTGACGGGCGCGCAGCTGTTTACCGGTTAAGATCATCTCCAGCGCCGTGCTGACGCCCACGAGGCGCGGCAGTCGTTGCGTTCCGCCGGAGCCAGGCAGCAGGCCCAGCTGCACTTCCGGCAGGCCCAGGATGGTTTTTGCATCGTCAGTACAAATCCGGCTGTGACATGCCAGCGCCAGCTCAAGCCCGCCGCCCAGACAGGCGCCGTGGATCGCTGCGATAACCGGGATCGGCAGGCTGTTGATCTCCGACATTACCTGCTGGCCCTGACGCGCCAGCTCTTCGGCTTCCAGTGCGTTTTGCGCCCGGTCGATCATGTTGATATCCGCCCCGGCTATAAAGTTGTCGGGTTTGGCTGAGATAAACACCAGGCCGCGAATGGCTTTGTTTTCGCGGATCTGCTTTAGCATCGCGCGCACCTGAACACCAAATTCGGCCTTCAGGGTATTCATCTTTTCATCAGGCACATCAATAGTGATAACGGCCACGTTATCGAGGCGAACCGTCAGATTAAATGCAGATGGCATATCCATTATTCAGCCTCCAGAACCATTGCTGCGCCAAGGCCACCCGCCGCACAGGCGGTAACGAGGCCAAACCCGCCGCCGCGGCGACGGAGTTCATGTAATGTTTGCGTGATCATTCGCGCACCGGTGGCGGCAAACGGATGACCGTAGGCGATAGAACCACCCAGCACGTTGAACTTACTCTGATCCACTTCGCCTGTGGCATGGGCGCGGCCCAGCACATCGCGCGCGAAACGCTCGCTTGCCAGTAGCTGAACGTTTGCCAGAGTCTGCGCGGCAAACGCTTCATGCATATCAATCAGGGTCAAATCAGCCATCGTCAGCCCCGCGCGCTCCAGCGCCAGCGGCGTGGACCATGCCGGACCTAACAACATGTCCTGCCAGACATCAATGGCGGTGAAGGCATAGCTGCGTAAATAGCCCAGGGGAGTGATGCCCAGCTCTTTCGCGCGGGATTCGGTCATAAGGATCACGGCGGCGGCCCCGTCCGTCAGCGGCGTACTGTTCGCCGCCGTCACCGTGCCGTGCTTGCGGTCAAACGCCGGGCGCAGCTTTGTGTAATCCGCCAGCGTCGAGGTGCCGCGAATATTGTTATCTTCCACAAGCGGTTCACGGTAGGGGGGAACATAGGCGGTCATGACCTCATCGGTCAGCTTGCCTTCCGACCAGGCTTTTGCCGCAAGCTGATGTGAACGATGCGCCAGCGCATCCTGCTGCTCACGGGTAATGCCGTAGGTTTTAGCCATCTGCTCGGCGGTATCGCCCATGCGCAGGCCAGTGGAGTATTCCGCTACGGCAGGTGGCACGGGCATCAGATCGCGCAGACGTAAACGCGAGAAGAGTTTGAGTTTCTGACCCGTCGTACGGGCTTTGTTGGCATCGACCAGGATACGCGCCAGCTTTTTACTGACCCCAATCGGCAGCACCGAAGAGGAGTCTGCCCCACCTGCAATTCCGGCGCGAATAGTGCCCGCCATCAGGCTTTCAGCGACGTTAGCCACGGCCTGGAAACTGGTTGCGCAGGCGCGACTGACGCTGTAGGCATCGGTATGCACGTTCATCCCGGTACCGAGTACGATTTCCCGCGCAATATTGGGAGCTTCAGGCATCTGCACGACCTGACCGAACACCAGCTGCTCGATGACCTCAGGCGAAATTTCGCTGCGAGCCAGCATCTCCCCCACTACCATTTTCCCCAGGTCAACGGCCGGTATGCCATGAAACGCCGTTGCCTGACGCGCAAATGGCGTTCGCAATCCACTGACTATGGCAATGCGATCGCCCTGACGGGTAATTAGCGGTAATGCCTGACTCATAACACTCCCCTGTAAAAAATTTTTCGCAAACATAAAGTGGTCTGACCTGATAATAGTCTTAACCATTTTTTTACATTCAGCCAATCGGGGAAACGAAAAAGTGCGAGCTAAAACACAGAGAAGAAAAAGAAAATGCCCCTGTATGACAGAGGCATTTGTGCGGTTTGTTGCCGGGTGCGAAAGGTAAAAGCAAAACGGTAACCCGTCGGTTACCGTTTTTAATGTTTGCGCCCTCTCCCGTGGGAGAGGGTCGGGGTGAGGGCATCAGGCCGCAGAAATTAACGCAGACCCAGCTGGAAAATCAGCGTTTCTGCTTCGCAGGAGAAAACAAAGTCGATGTCCAGCTTCACGCCGCCTTCCACTTCGGTAAAGGTCGACTTGATTTCACACGGATCGGATTCAACATCACGCGCACGCTTGCTCAGCGCGGCCAGGGTCTCTTCCGCTTCGGCACGGTTAGTGAACACACGGCTGTAAGACGCGGTGCAATCGGAGTTGTCCATGATGGTCCCAACATCCATACAGCAGCAAACCGGGGTTTCATCAGCACTGCATTTACTCATAGCTCAATTTCCTCTGTATTCGCGCAGCGCGCGAGATAAACACGATGCTGATATTTTACGCCCCGGCGCGGGCTCTCTCCAGCCGTTAATGGCGCAAAAACGGATAAGTGACCAATATCACACTAAAAAATGATCCAGAACAAAAACCACCCTTTTGGGTGAGTCGCGATGGTCACAATTTTGCCAACCAGATCTCGTTTCGCGAAACATGTTTGAAAATATTAATAAACAAACTTGCAACATTCTGGCTGGTCAGACCTATACTCTGGCCACTGGTCTGATTTGTCTGTCATACCTCAGACCCTACACTTCGCGCTCCTGTTACGGTATGTAACAATTATTGAATAAAAATAACTCAATGAGGTTATGGTCATGAGCCAGAAAACCCTGTTCAACAAGACTGCGCTGGCAGTCGCAGTGGCACTCGTCTCCACTTCCGCCTGGTCAGCGGGCTTTCAGTTAAACGAATTTTCTTCCTCTGGCCTTGGCCGTGCGTATTCCGGGGAAGGCGCTATTGCTGATGATGCGGGTAACGCGAGTCGTAACCCCGCGTTGATCATGATGTTCGATCGTCCGACTTTCTCTGCCGGTGCGGTTTATATCGACCCTGATGTCAACGTTTCTGGTAAGTCGCCTTATACGGGTGCGAGCCTTAAAGCGGACAACATTGCCCCAACAGCATGGATCCCCAACCTGCACTTCGTTGCGCCTATTAACGAACAGTTTGGCTGGGGTGCATCCGTAACGTCTAACTACGGCCTGGCTACCGAGTTCAATAACAACTACCCGGCTGGTGAATACGGCGGTAAAACAGACCTTACTACGCTGAACCTCAACCTGAGCGGTGCGTATCGCCTGAACGATAACTGGAGCTTTGGTCTGGGCTTTGATGCCGTCTACGCCGATGCCAAAATCGAACGTTATTCCGGGGAACAGACTGCACGCCTGCCTAAAAACAGCAATAAAATTGCCAGTCTTGAAGGTGATGAGTGGGGCTATGGCTGGAACGCCGGTATCCTGTACGAGCTGGACAAAAACAACCGTTGGGGCCTGACCTATCGTTCCGAAGTGAAAATTGACTTCGACGGCGATTACAAGAGCGGCATCCTGAAGCCTGTGAACAACCTGGTTCCTGGTGCGGGTACAACCATTCCTTGGGGAACGTCCAACCAGACCGTTCCAGGTTCACTGTCACTGCATTTACCAGAAATGTGGGAAGTGTCCGGTTACAACCGTGTAGCACCGCAATGGGCTATCCACTATAGCCTGGCCTATACCAGCTGGAGCCAGTTCCAGGAGCTGAAAGCGACCGGAACCAATGGCCAGACGCTGTTCTATAAGGACGAAAGCTTCCACGACGCCTATCGTATTGCGTTGGGTACCACCTACTACTACGATAAAAACTGGACTTTCCGCTCCGGTATCGCATTTGACGACAGCCCGGTTCCGGCAGACAAACGTTCCATTTCCATTCCGGATCAGGACCGTTTCTGGTTAAGCGCGGGCGCGACGTATGCGTTCAACGAGAATGCATCCATCGATGCGGGCGTATCTTATATGCACGGTCAGAAAGTGACGTTCCAGGAAGGCCCTTACGAGTTTACCTCTGAAGGTAAAGCCTGGCTGTTCGGTACGAACTTCAACTACGCGTTCTAACCGCGACAGAATCAAAAAAGGTGAGCATTGCTCACCTTTTTTATTTACTCAGAATCGATATCTTTTAGTTCGTTTTCGATCGCCTTCGCGTTTGGATTCTCTTCCGGCTTCAGCTTACCGCCGTTGGCAATAAAGTCATGATTCTGGAAGTACGCTTCACGTACCATAATGTACGGGTCGGAAGACTGGCGCAGCAGGCCATCAGAGTCGAGCAATTGCGCGCGGGTTTCAATCCCTTCTACCGTCCATTTACCCACCGAAAGCGGCCAGGTCAGCCATGACAGAACCGGATACAGCGTATCGACCATATCACCGCCGTCATCACGCACGGTGAAGCTGCCATAGAACGGCAGATGAACGTAAGGGCCGTAACCGACACCATAATGCCCCAGCGTACTACCAAAACGGTGCGGCTGTTCACGCTGCAGTTTCGGGTTCGCCATGCCTGCGACGTCAATAAAGCCGCCCATCCCCAGAATGGAGTTCAGGAAGAAGCGGGTAAAGTGGACCATCCCCTGATAAGGGTCGCCCTGCAGGAAGTAGTTCACCATTACCGCCGGCTCTTCGAGGTTGCTGGTAAAGTTACTTAACCCGTTACGCGCGGGCTGTGGAACATAATCGCGCCATGCCACTGCCACCGGGCGAACCACATAAGGGTCCAGCACGTTGTAGTTGAAGCTATACATGGAGCGGTTAAATCCTTCGAGAGGATCGGAGCGGCCCGTTTGCTCCCCAGAGCTGGCGCAGCCCACAAGCATCGTCGCGCCCAGCGCAAGCGCCGACAGCCGAAGTTTCATAAATATCTCCCTGTTCAGTATGGCTATCGTTGATTGCCATCCGTAACGGAGCCTGATGCTCCGTCTGTAAACGTGCAAGCGATTGTAACAGCACGTTTACCGATGTCTATGAGCACAATTACGGGCAGTAACCACCGTGACTCTGATCTCAGCATAGCCTGGCTTTTAGAATTCGTTTCGCTGGCAATTTTATAATGTCTTTGAAAGAGATGTATCACCTTTGTTGTCATTGCTGCCAATTTAAGAGCATCCCCACAGGCATCCCGACAAAAGCCGCTACGCTTAACAGAAAGATCAATCTCCGGGAGCATATATGAAAGAAGTGGGCGAAGAAAAAATTGGCGAGAGCAATGAGGAACTTGAAATTGAAAGCGAGGAGAAAGCGCGCGGCGAGAAAATAGAAATTGATGAAGATCGCCTCCCTTCCCGCGCGATGGCCATCCACGAGCATATCCGCCAGGACGGTGAAAAAGAGATGGAGCGCGACGCGATGGCTCTCTTCTGGTCAGCCATCGCGGCAGGGCTCTCAATGGGCGCATCTCTGCTTGCGAAAGGGATATTTCATGTGCAGCTGGAAGGCGTACCCGGCGGTTTTTTACTCGAGAACCTCGGTTATACCTTCGGCTTTATTATCGTCATCATGGCCCGCCAGCAGCTATTTACTGAAAACACGGTGACCGCTGTGCTGCCGGTGATGCAAAACCCCACACTCGGAAATTTCGGTTTATTGATGCGGCTCTGGAGCGTGGTCCTGCTGGGAAATATCATTGGCACGGGCATCGCGGCCTGGGCGTTTGAATATATGCCGATATTTGATGAACCCACACGGGATGCGTTTGTAAAAATCGGCATGGATGTAATGAAAAACACGCCGGTCGAGATGTTCTCGAATGCCATCATCTCCGGCTGGATTATCGCCACGATGGTGTGGATGTTCCCTTCAGCAGGCAGCGCCAAAATTGTCGTGATCGTACTGATGACCTGGCTGATTGCGCTGGCGGACACTACGCATATTGTGGTCGGTACCGTTGAAATCCTCTATCTGGTCTTCAACGGTACGCTTCACTGGAGCGATTTCTTCTGGCCGTTTGCCCTTCCGACGCTGGCGGGAAACATCTGCGGCGGGACGTTTATCTTCGCGCTGTTAAGCCATGCCCAAATCCGTAACGACATGTCGAACAAACGCAAAGCTGAGCTTAAGGCACGGGAAAATGATGATAAATCGACAAAAAAATCGACCTGAATGGTGACTCTTTGAGCAGTCAGGCGGCGATGCGCTTAACGCAAAGTGTAAATAAGGCTATACTCGTGCCGCCTCGTCCCCTTAGTTAAATGGATATAACGAGCCCCTCCTAAGGGCTAGTTGCAGGTTCGATTCCTGCAGGGGACACTTTACCCTCCCGCTTATTTCTGCACATCGTTTCTTCACACCCGCATTCACTGAGCAGAAAAATCCTGTTTGATTTGAGCATAACGCGTTGCCAGCTGTCTTAGACGCAACTCCAGCTGGGTCTTTTCGGCTTCAGGCAGCGCGCTTTCAGCACTATGCTCTGACAGGCGTCGGAGTTGTTCTTCAGCCGGTATGGTTTGGTTAAAGGACTGTATAGCTGAAAAAACCACCGATTTAAGCTCACTTACCGTGATATATTTTCCTTTTTGCTCATCCAGACTACTCAGCCTATGGCTCAGTTGCTGAAGCTTCATCATTCCCTGATACCAGCTGTTCATGGAATCGACAGGCAACGCTGCCGAGTTAAATTTTTGCTTCCACTGCACGGTGAGCGACTTCGCTTCCTCCGGCTGCAAAGTCTGGAGTTGCGCTAACAACTGAAGGCTGTAGGAAATATTCCAGTCTGGTGGCAGCTTATCCAGTCGGGCAAGCTGCTGCTGCGTTTCGGTGATAAACGTGGACGGAATGGTGCCTCGCTGCACTAACGCGTCTTGCTGAACAGGAGTAAGCACTTCCGGTAACGGCGCCAGCGAGGCAATGGCCTGAGTCGTTAAGGGATCCGGTCTCGACAGAAAGCCCCCTCCCCACGCCACGGCGAGGCTAACCACCAGCACAGAACACATCCCGGCGAGAAAGGGTTTCCATGGTCTGACAGACCCTTGCGCAGTCGGACGATCCTTTGTATCCGGCTGATTTTCCTGCTGCACAACGTAGACCCATTTCACTTCGCCAATCGGTTCTGCCCTTTCCTGAGGTAACTCGCGACCAGACATTATGATCGCATTCAAATCTGATGTGTCATTACCGCTTTCCAGCCGTTCAGCACTTGAACGTATCAACGTTCGTAACATATCGAACTGGCTAAGGTGTTTGAGTTCGAGGCGCTGGAGGACTGCGCCCAGGCTGGTAAGCAACGCTTCAGCACTATAAAGCTCACGTAGATGGCTGTTGTTCAATGCAAGCATGCGCATGCGCTGCTGCAGGCGCTGGCTCAGGCCACTAAGGATTTCCAGACGAGCGTGTAGCGTCTTCGGCCAGAAAACGTCCCACTGGCGGCTAATCAGGGCCTCCAGAATTGCCAACCCTTCGTTCAGGCCAGCTAATCCAGACAGGTGAGTACGGGCAAGGGTGTACCAGGCCGCAGTCTGCAACTCCACACCGTTTTGTTCAAACAGAGAGAGACAGAGTTTTTCGACATATTGCCAGTTCACATCCGGGCGAGCAGGATGCGTAAGCTTACCGAGTTCATCGCGAAGGGCGGCGTAATCTGGCAGCGTACGCGGGTCGCCGCCGGTTTTTAACGTTATATGTGTGGTCATCCTGAAGGGCCTGCATATCCGTGTAGTTAATTTCGTCAGTTGAGATGTAAGGCTATTTTGCGATTAAAAATGCAGTGACTAATAAAAGGAATGAATGTTATCGCTATGGCAGCAGCGCTAAAATCAGACCGTAAAAAATGCCTTCATCAAATAGTTGTCCTGAACGGGATGAGGTCGCAGGGGGAGTAAAAATCCAGCCATTTACGCTCCCCACACGCATGAACAGGCGTCCCTGAGAAATCACCTTATCCCCGGAACAGAAAGTCACCTCGACACAACCTGCTACGCCCTGTCCATACAGAAAGATCGGCATAAATCTGACCGCTCGGCTGCCATAACGCAGAACGATACCGGAAATCTCAAAAGCCCCGCCCTCCACCAGCAGATCCGGAACGGATACCGTCAGTGGCTCCACATTCAGTCCCGTATCTGTCAGCCACGCGTTCATCTCATCCTGAAGCTCAGCCATTCGCTGGCGAAACTCTGCAATATCAGCCTGACTCCTGCTGATTGCAGGAACAGGTGCAGGTTGTCTTGCCTGCAACTTCTTCAGGAACTGTGATTTTACGGACATGATGTTATCGGACCTTATATACGGAGAGTGGTGTCGAGATACTGCTGTTGCCTGAGATGCCTTAACAGGACCCGTCCTTCGGGCATAAATTCAGTCCCGTAGCGCACAAGGCCAATCCCTTTAAGTTCAGCATCAATGGCATAGCGCAACTCACCAGGGATTTTCTGGTCGAGCAGAATGACATTGATGCTTTTCAGGCGCGGTTCATATTTGAGCAGAACGGCAGACAATGTGCCCATCAGCTCATGGGCCGTTCCCGGCATGCCCTGCAGGATTTTGGTCATGTCCGGAAGGCCGTAGTCAGGCAGATGCGCCAGCGTGCCGGCGCGACAGTTGAGGACGCGCTGCATGTTATCAAGTACCGAGAGGATGACCTGATTTTCCTCACTGACCTGGTTGAGGTTGAGGCCGCCTGTAAAATTTCCGGTCAGCATTTCATACAGCGAAGGCGTGTTATGTCCGTAGGGCATCAGTCGTCCTTAAGCGGTTGCAGCGTCAGAGAGTTATCACCTGCTTCCAGGATACGCGGTTTATCCGGATCCAGGTCACTGCGTTTGATAACCTGCTTCCAGGTGTCGTTGGTCATGTCCGGATGACGGAACAGCCCTACCACCGCGACAAACTGCGCCTCTTCTTCCATTGGCATATCAAGGTTTGCATCACCACCCGGTTTCACCACGACATCACGACTGGCCAGCATGTCGTCTTTCAGAATGGTGCTATCATCCTGAAGCAACTGCTGATATACCGTCTTATCAAAGGTTTTGCGATCTTTGAGCTGGTAAACCCTTACCACCACCGGCTGAGACAACGAGTTACTTTCACGGGAGTCGGTGTTCAGCGCCTCACGCGCGGTGAAATCCAGATGCAGGATTTTAATTTTTTTATAGAACACAGAATTGAACGCCGATTTGGTTCCGTCGGTGACGCTCTGCGTTACCCCACAGCCAGTTAGAGAGAGTGCTATCAGCGGCATCAGCCAGCGCGTAGTCTTAATTAAACTTGTACGTAACACGTCGGTTTCCTTGTTGTGATTTTGCAGGCTCCAGACCGCTGTAATAACCCAGCTCTGTGGTAAAGGTCTCAGGAATATCATCCGGTAGGCTATCACCGTCAGCGCCCAGCACGCCGTTCAACCCCAGCCAGAAAGGATTTTCTCCAAGCGGTGGAACGCCCAGCAGACGAACGGAAGTGGTCAGGGTAATTCTGGCCTTAAACCGCCAGCCCAGATACACCCGTAGCATTACCAGGAAATCCAGGTACAACTGACCATCCGGTTTCCAGCCCTGCGCTTCCTGTTCGTTGTCCGTCGCGAGAGCAACCAGCAGTTGGCTGCCGGCATCCATCGCTTCGTCACCCAGCGGAGTATTGCCATCAAGCAGAAAATCTTCGTCACCGTAAAAACCCAGCGGCCTGTCTGTTACTACAGGCCGGAGACAATACGGACTCACCTGCACCGTCGTCTCGGGGGCCAGCAGGCTCACCAGTGCCTGCATCCCTTCCTGAGTTTTGCCCGGCTGCTGCAAAACCCCCAGCAGAGCCAGAAAGCGCGACACCGGCGTGGCAATATGATTTGCCGTGCCTGGTATCCCCAGACCAACCAGACCCAGTAGCGACTGCGAAATGCTGTCGGTGCCTCCAGGCTCAAACGTGGCCGGGTACGAGTATTTACGCCAGACGCGATAAAACTGCGTCAGGATGCGATGACTGAAAATATCCAGAAAGCCCTGCAGCGCCTCATGCCCTTCCCGGCGCTGGGTGATGTCATCGAGATAGGCGGTCGGCAGCGGTGAATCAACGCCATACATCCCCATAAAAGTTGTACGGATGATCGGTGGCTTGCTGTCATCATCCTCGTCATACTCGACAGCCTTCAATTCACTTACAGGGAACCCCATTCCAGAGTGCGGTGCAAAGCGTACCGGGTCATCCGCCGGATGGCTGGTAGAGCCCATCAGCGGCCGGTCCGGATGGCGCTTCTCCAGCAGCTGGCATAAACGATAAAAGTTGATGCGGTGAAGATCGGCCTCCAGCCGCGGGGTCAGCCGGGAATACGGCGGTTGTGCTTCTCTTCCCATTCCAGGCGCTCTCCGGTCGGTTGCAGAATAATAATCAGGCGGTTAAACAGATAGATATCGGTGTAGAGCGCGAAGAAGCGGCTCAGCATCTCGCCAAACAGGCAAATATCACCCCGCCCGGCAAAGCCGTTGCTCTCAAGCGTCACCTCAATCAGCACCCCGCGCACCAGATATCCCTGCTCAAAGCGTTCCGTTTCACTGTGCTTCACATCGATAATCGCCTCCAGACGACGGCGGTTCATCTCGCTGTCGGTCCACTCGTACAGCGCCAGCGTGCCGCGCAGCATGTCGGCATTGTCCATCATCGACAGGAAGCCGCTGCCGAGATGGCTCAGCACACGCCAGTGAAAGCGATCCTGTGCCGGGGGATAACAAGGCAGCGTCGGCGCACACAGGTTACGCACGGCGATACTGGCTGAAGTGGTTTTCATCACCGTATCGAGCACGGTACTTTGCAACGCTCTGCGAGGTAGTTGACCATTGGTGCCGGTTAGCGTCAGCGACAGGCTTTCATCCTCCGGCACCGTGTGGTTATCAAACGCTTCCCCGCCGAGGATAAGCCAGGTGTTATGCAACCCCGACGGGCCACGGCGCACGCGGGTGTGGTAGTAATATTCCGGGGCTTCGTGGCGCATCATTCCGCCTTTGTGACGGAAGCTGGAGAACGGCACGTAGGTATGCTGGCTCGATGACATCACAGAATCGACAGCGTATATCTCGGTATGGCCATCCTGCACGCGCATCGGGCGCAGCATGTATTCGGTCTGCAGGGAATTGAGCGTCAGCGGATCGGATTCCAGCGGGAACAGGTTAATCACCGGCACACAGTTCAGGCGCAGATGCTTTTCGGTAAAGCTGAAATCATGCTCCCAACGCTCTGCCAGCACCACGTCGATTTCAAACCATGGGAGCTCAGCCGGAAAGAGTACGGTCTCCAGCCCACGCAGGCCGGTAAACATGAATTTCTCACGGAAGGTGAAATACTCGAGCAGCAGCTGATAGCCGCTAAAGCTGCTGCTGCCTTTCGGCCACAGGACGTCATCATCGCCAAAGCCCAGCGCGGTGAAATACCCGTCGAGCGGTCTTCTGTCCATGTCGCCCGGTATCCGCAGCCAGAGGCGCGCTGCGTTCATGGTAAAGGCTTCATGCATGGCGCAGGCCAGCGGTGCATCAGCGTTGAAGTAGAGCGGGATCTGGCTGAGATCGATACGACTCCAGTCGGCGAGATAGCTGCAGTTAAAGCGCAGCGTGATGACCGAACGGCCATCCGGATCGGTCGCCAGCCGGGCACTCTCAAGCGACAATGGCTGAAGGGTGATCTCTTTGGTGGTGGTGTACCGACAACGCGTGCCCTTCTCACCGATCGGCCTTGAGTTCACCTCAAAGCCTTTGACGATGCGCATCGGCTCTTTCATCTCGCGCCAGTCAGGGGTGAATTCCACCACCGACATTGACGGAATGGTACGCAGGTAATGCGGCCACAGTAGGCTGACCAGCCCTTCGGTCAGTTCAGGCAGGTCGTCATCGAGCTTTTCACGCAAGCGCCCCATCAGGAAGGCAAAGCCCTCGAACAGGCGTTCAACATACGGGTCGCGCGCACCGGCTTTATCGAGGTTGAGCATTGCTGCCTGCTCGGGGTGAGCACGGGCAAACTCTTCGCCGGCTTCCAGCAGGTATCGCATTTCAGCGTCGTAATAACGCAGGGTTAAGTCGTCCATAAAAAACCTGAATATAGGAATGTTAAAGGTAGCCAGGCGTTTTCATCCGCAAAGCACCGCACTGCTTGCCGGGTCGAGCGCAATCAGACCGGCCAGAAGCTGGTCCATCTCAGGCTGAAGGCGTGACTTATCGGTTTCACTGCGTGTAGCTTTCATGCGTAGCAGTCTGAGGCGACGGGATTTCACTTCAAATAACAGCGCCGGTGTCCACTGCGTGAGGGTGATTGACCGTGCGGCGCTATCGAGTTCACCCAGCAGATGCAGGGCCAGCTCATTTTTACCCTTTTGCTCGGCTATGCGGGCCATCAGCAGGCGCAGCAGCCATTTGTCTTTTGTAGAGTCGTTACCCGGACGTGTCTGGAGCCAGTGAAGTGTGGCATCCAGACCGTCAGTGTCCGCTTTATCCAGCGCTTCCGGTTCGAGGAGCAGGATATCGTTATCTGTCTCACCAACAGCACTGCCCGGCTCATCCCGCCAGCCGGGCATATCGTCGAGCACGCTCTGATTTATCCAGTTGAGCGTGACCTCATCGGCAAACGGCGTACCGTCGTTAAAGGCCAGCGTTTCAAGTCCGGTAAGGCGCCGCAACAGCCCTTTCAGGTCAGCGATGATGATATCGGCCAGCACATCGTGCCCCAATTTCACCAGAGCCTGGTGGATATACCACTGCAAATCCAGCCAGAGGTGATTAGCGCCACGCGAGAAGGTGCTGTCCGCCTGCTCCAGTATCTCCAGCCAGCTCTGCTGCAGGTACAACCGTTTAAGCATGGCCCGCTGGTCAGCCCGCGGTGGTTCGATACGCGTTTTCCCTTCGGCATCCGGTGCAGGGATCGCTCTCAGCGTGTCATGGCGCAGGCTTTTCATCAGCCGGTGTGCGGCTAACCAGCCATCGGGCTGCTCGCGCAGATATCCCGTCAGGATACGGGCCTGGGCCAGCAAATCCTGACCGGAGGTGATGCGGTTCAGAACCGGCGCATCTGACTCGGTCGCATGCGTAAAGGGCTGTGACTGCGCCTTACTCCCTGCGTTCTGCGGTACCACGGCATCCACACCACCGGCCTTCATCAGGCGAGACTCCAGCCCGCTGTACAGGGCATTCAGCTCTGGCCGCGATGCTTCCGGCTCGGTCTCCAGACGGGTACTGATGAGCAGCAAGGCCCCGGCTGTACGCTGTGCATCCTCGCGGATGACCTCCGGGAACAGTGACAGACTGTCCAGGACACGGCTACCGGCGAGCCATTCCAGTGCAGCCTTGCGGCTTCGGTCCCGCTGCGGGTGAAGCTGCATGCCGTAGCGCTGCAGTAATCCCGCCAGCAATTCAAGCCCTTCGGCAAAGCCGGCTTCGCCATCCTGGTGAAGACGCGCCCAGCAGTAATAGGTCGCAATACGGATGTCTTTGGCTGTGGTGGTCAGTAATTTTTCAGCAAGTGTGCATATCAGTTCGGTATCAATCCCGGAGAGCTTATTAACCTCTTCGCGGATACGCTGAAAATCATCGTCATATCCCGGGTCTTCCCCTGTCGGACTGGCTACGCTTACCGGAGCAAGCCAGGGCTGCCAGTTATTCGTGCGCGCCTGCGCCTGTTCACGCAGTTGAGCATCGTCAGCCTGACAGGCGGTAACCAAATTCTGCAATGTGCTCATTATTCGACGCCCTCCATGTCATTGTTTTCCGTATTAGCCATCAGCGCCTGAGCGGTGGCCGCGCTGTCGACACTGAATATGTGATCCGGCAGAGTGAAACCACGCAGATCCAACAGCGCCAGCGGGCCTTTTCCAAGTTGTGAGCGCAGCACCCACTGCAGGGTGCGACCGTCCGGTGCGGTAAAACTCATCATCCACTGGCTGCGGTCCAGTTGCTGACGCTTGCTCAAGTCCAGCCAGCGGATAAAGCCCCAGGTCCCGCTGTAATCCCCGAACAGGCGCGCACCGGCGTTGACCGTGGTCCATGTCAGCATCGTTCCCGGCTTGTAAGTCTCTCCCGGCCAGCGGAAGCTTTGCCAGTCGGCCATCTGGTTGAAGTAATGCAGCTTTTGTCCATCAATGGTTAGCTGTGTCTCCACCACCTGCGGCACAGGCCGCGCCTGCAGCTCAAAGCTGATGCCCTGGCTGCCATCGGTGAACAGAATGTCTGACAGCTGGCTCAGCTGGTTTATGGCCCGCAGGAAGGCCGGGTTAAAGTTGAGTCCCTGGCTGTTGACCTTATCCGGTACCCACTGGCTGCCCTCTTTGTGCAGCACGCCGTTGAGCTCTGTCGACAGGAAGCGCTCTATCCGTCCGCTGTCCTTACGCACAAATTCAGCCAGCATCGGTAAAGAGGCATCACTTTTGCTGGCAGCAAACGGGAAACGACCGTCAAAGGCAGTTTGCCAGTTCGCGACAACCGAACGGCTCCATTTGTCATTCAGACTGGCTGCCGACGGCTGAAGCACGGTCTCCCAGGCCTGGGTCAGCGGCTGCACAAACATTGTGCTGCCAAATCCGCTCCACTCCTCGCCAAGACTTGCCGAAATCAGGCTGCCGTATTGCTGAGTGTCGGTGAGGTCCACGCTTTTGCCCTGGAATACGGTCTGCGCCAGGGTCTGCATCATTGCCTGCGGGTCAGAAGCGCTGGCCACCTGCTGCAGCCGCAGACGCACGCGGGTGATGCGGGTCAGATACGTCTGCAGACTCAGGGAGTTATCCGCCGACATGACGTTGCTGCCCGTGTTTTTACCCAAAAGCTGAAGCAGCGGACCGAAAGTTTCATCCAGTGGTCCCTGGGGACCTGTCGCTGACTGGTCAATTGCGGGTTTGTCTTTTCCACCAACCAGCTCTTTGGCCGATTTGATGAGGGAGTCCGAAAGACCTTCGCTTTGCTGGCCTGTCTGACCCTGCCAGGCGAGGGTATTCATCAGGGCAATCAGTGGCGACTGGCGGACATCGCTCATCAGCGTCAGCTGATCGGTAACGTCCGCAATGTTGTTTGCCGGATTAAGTCGCAGGCTGTTAAGGAAGCTCAGCCAGCTGCCGGCAAAGTCGGTGAAGTAGCGTTGCGTCAAACGCGCTTTCAGTGCTTCCGGCGACAGGTCAGAGGAAACGGCTTTCCGGCTGTCACTCAGCACCCAGTCAATTTCATCGCGGCGCGACGTTGCCGCCTTCTCAATGGCCTGCTGAATGCCCCCTTCCCAGGCCTGGCGGGTAAACATGCCCGGCACCACTTCGTCGGTAGTGAACAGACGACGCGCATCGGTACCGCTGGTCATATCCTCCAGGGAGACATCGGCGAAGTTACGACGCACTGACTTGAGCATATTTTCATACAGTGTGCTTTCAGCATTACGACGCCCGATTTGCTGCAGCAGCACCTGTCGACTCTGGCTGACCAGCTGCGCATCCGGTGTGATTTTCCACTGTGGCTGCTCAGGCAGTTCGTTGATGTAAAAGGCCCACAAATCCGGCGTCAGGCTTTGCCACAGGCCGGTTGAAATGCCCAACCGCGTTGGCTGCACGGTTTTCAGGGTCTGTACGTAGAATGCCCCATCAACCTTATCCGGGCGGGCCATCATCAGCCAGGCTTTAAGCTGGTCATAACCCGGCTTCGCCAGCTGTGCACGCTGGTCGCTGTTGGGAGCAGAGTTTGCCAATGCGCTGAGTTTTTGTGTCAGCGCCTGATTCGCCGGGTCGCGTATCAGGCGGTTGTTTGCCACGCCGTACCAGGGCAGCAACGCATCGAGCAGCTGCTGGTTATGGTCCAGACCGAAGCGCTGGTACCAGGGCGCTCCATCCTTAATACGTTGCTGCAGGCGGCCAGCGTCATTACGCAGGGTATGCAGAGCCGTGAGCTGGTAATCCGATACGGAAGGATGCTCCACCAGCGCATGCGCCTGCCCGGCAACAGAGACTATCTGCATGCGGTTGACCGCGAACGACAGCAGTGTACCCGCTCCCCAGATACCGATGATGGTCATCAGCGTCCTGGCCAGCGTCTGTTCCCAGGCCATACCGACACGGCGGCCACGCACACGGATGCAGTCATCAACGATACCCTGCCATGTTGCGGGCAGGGCAAGGGCATGGCGCTGTACAGACGCGATAGAGCACTCTGCGTCAGTAGATTTTTTGTCCGGCAGGCAGCTAAATATCAGGCCACGCAGCGGAACACGCTGCTGAGAGACAAAGAGCCATGGCGTCAGTTGCTGAGCCCAACGGGCAATGCCGCCGTCTTTGAGATGCTGGCCCAGACGTAGCAGGAAATCGTGACGGTTGTTCTCAGCGACCTGGTTCACCCCCTGCGTCCGCAATGCCGGCAGCATCAGTTCAAGCTGACCGATAATGTCGCTTTCTTTAGCGCGCAGCGGGAAATGAGCCCCCACCACCTGCTCAATACGCTTAGCCTGCGACCATTTACTGTCGCGCAGTTGCCATAACCATACCGGTGCGGAATAACGCAGCAGTTCGCTGATTTTTTCCAGCCCGCGTAAATCGTTGTCACTTATCTGCGGTGTCAGGTTAAATGCTGGAGGTATGACCCGGATAACCCCGTCCAGTGGACGTCCCCGGCGAAGTTTACGCAGCGCGGTGTATTTTTCGCGATCGGGCTCAGAAGCCAGACTGCCGCCATAAATCAGTACGGTACGATTGCCTTCAAGCCACTGGTTTTCCTGCAGACCAGGAACCAGCTGTTCGATTGCCGTTTCATCACCGGTAATCAGCAGCAGGCGGACGTTACGGCGCCAGAAGAGGTGATAACGTTTACGCAGCACAGTGCCAATGTCGCTGGCGAGCGTCAGGCACCTTTCCTTATTCTTCTTTTTGTCTTCTTTTTGCTGCGTGATTGCTGTTGTTCGTTTAACCCGGCTGATGATCCAAAAATGAACGGCAAGGAACGCCAGTGCGATCACACAGGCAAGTGTGACCCAGAGGAGGCTGCACACAAGCAGGATTGGGGAAATAACTGACCATTCCGTCGAACGCTCTCCGGCAATAAACCAGTATGCAAATCCCCCCAGCATGATCACCAGCGTTACTGCCACAACAATAAGCAGTACAGTGATCCCGGCAGAAATTTCCTGGGTCTGGTTTTTGTCCTTATCTGTTTCCATGTGGTTTTACGATCCCAAGTGCTAAGGTATGAAAGGGGTCTGACGCTATCCAGCCGCAGGGTTTTGTTTCACTCTTAGCGGTAATTGCAGCGAGCGATATCACAACCAGCGCATCAAGCTTTCCAGGATCACCCCAGTAATCATCCTGGATATTGTGGGTCACATTCCAGCCACAAGCGGCGAGTTGAGGTTGCTCCGGGTGTGAGAAGAGAATGCACCGTTCAGGCGACTCATGAAGTTCACTTTGTTTTTCAGCTCGCAAGGCAACGTGCTGCAGAGATTCACTATCAGAAGGGTCAAAAAATTCACCGCGGGATAATGTGACGTCCCCCTGGCTTCCAGCCAGCCACAGTACTGCGCATTCACCAGCAGGACGAGTGGAGTCAGAAGTCGGAGACAAAGACTGGCACCCGGCAATCAAAAAATTAGCCTGCTGTTTATTGTCCGCAAGAACATTAGCCAGTAAGGATAATGTTTTCTCCCCTTGCCATAACTCAGGTAATTCAGGGGGGGTAATTCCAGGAAAACTCTCAATGAGCTGAGCCACAAAGGCTTGCCAGGCTTCCGGGCTCCCCAGCCAGAAATATTTCTCAGGAGAAACTAAAAATTCCTTCCCTCGTTGCCTTTTCCATTGCAATACCAGCATTTGAGCCAGTTGTTTCTCGCGTTCAATGGGATCAGAAGAGAAACTTCTGGCAATACGCAACGATTTCCCCATGGATTCCTGCCTGAATGATGGAGCCTGATGCTCTCGCTTAATCACACGCAGCCAGTCATAAAGTTCAGCGCCTGCCGGGCCAATCAGGACAATATCTTTCAGAGCAAACTGACGCCGATGGATTTCCCACCAATGCCTGCGCACATTTTCTGCTTCGCGATCCCAGGTATGTGAATGATGAACTGAAAGACGAAAGAATATCGTACGTACAAACCAGAAAATACCACCGAGTAATACCATTCCAACCATGCTAATCAGAATGATACTGGCATTGGCATCGGCGGATTGTCTTACCATGGCCGCGATGAGGCCAGAGAGCAAAACCAGAGCAGCTATTACCCCTAGCCAGCGTTTTGCAACCGGCGGTTTCGCAAGCCGATAGCGAGGAAATGTTGGAATCGCCCTCACTGCGCAATCCGACAATCGGGGTTGGAACTCACCAGCGTACAACCACAGGCGCAGCGATGACCATGTAATGCCGCGGGCTGCCCGTCAACTTTTGTCAGAGAACTGCCTTCAGCAATGGTTGTCATCCCATGCTTATTACATTTCACAGCATCACCTTTCACTGCAATACCTTTACCAAAATAAAGATAGTGGCCGCCAATAACTGAACCACCATACTCCTTAAGCGTGTCACCCTGCCTGATAATATGTTTCATCAACATTCCTTACTTGAATTAACCAGGATAAAACAATGAACCATCACCACATTTTGAGAATATCAGCTTTGGTTTCGGCCAGTTTCGCGGCCTCTAAAGCTTTACGTGTCTGACTGCCCAATGGCGCAATTCCATTTGTCATTGCAGGTTGAATAGTAGATTCTGCCTTAATGATTTCAGGAGTAATTGCCGAAGCAGGGGTGATAGAAATCATTTGTTTAATACCCGATGTGATTTCATCCGATATATTATTGGTGATAGTCGTGTTGTTAAATGTAAGACTGGCCCCTTTTATCGCTGATTTAAGTTGACCTTCAACAAACCTACCATATTTAGCGATCAATGAGACATTTTTACTCATCAACTCACCAAAATAAATCATCCGATAAAGGAAATAACTTCCCCAGGGTTCTCTGTCACCAAAGGTTGCCTGCATGAACCAGGCGCGTGAGTCATGAACCTGATCGTCAAATAACGATCTGACCAGACTGTCTGGCGATTGAGCGGGTTCTCCAGCAGATTGTTTAGGAAACAGTGTGTTAAATTTACTGTCACCTGAGCTTTTGATGCGATCATACTCAACAGAGAAATCATTCTCACTGAAGGCATACATCACATTAGATAATTGCTGAGAAACCGTATATTTCCAGTTCCCCGTAACGGGGCGTGGCTTAGACTGGTAATCGGCATTGAATTCTTCTGCCGCCTGTCTTAGCTGAACCTGAGCGATAGCCGGGTCAAAATCTTTTGGGCCAGGAGGTAATGGAATGAACTTTTTATTTTGAAACCTATTATCCACGATTGCTCTCAGGCGCGCATCCTCCACCTCTTTTTGTTTCCGTTCTTGCTCAGCCTTAGATGCAGCCAGAGTGGCCGGGTCTGAGTCTTTATTTTGCCACTCGGCACCTGACGATTTGTAAAACCCCTGAGATTTATAAGCACCATTTGCATATCGCCCGATACGCCAGGCCGTAATCCAGCCGAGTTGATCTTCAAGGGAGTTAATTATATTCGAGCTTGCACGTATGGGGTTGAATTGGAGCGCATCAGTAGAACTTTCAGCACCATCTGAAGATAAATTAAGAGTAAGCTCGCGCCAAGCATTGAATCTTTCCACTAACACTTCAGAAACGAAAAACTCCAATTGCAATTCTGGTGGCATTGCTCGCCATAATTGAGGTAAAAGCTCTTTAGGTAACGATTGGGGCGATACTTTTAATGGTGCTCCAGCTTCAAAAGCTGATGCATACATATCATGTAAAGCTATTTGCGAAAGTAAATTACTATCATTATGACCTACTGCTTTTCCTTGATCTCCCGGGGGATATCCCCCACCAATATCGGAGTGCATTCCAGGATAAACCACTTCCGTAGCATAACTTGGGTAAGTTCCGTCGCTGCGGCAAATTGAATCCAGCGGGAAACAAAGTCTTTGTTCGTGGGATGAAACGAGGTGAGTGCATTTTTTGATCAGCCCATTATCCGGTAATTCCATGGTGTCATCAGCCCAGCCCATATGCCCTTCTGCGAAGGGTGCAATATTTGCAATGCCGACGGATGCCACAGTGTCGAGCAGGCCAAGAAATTCAATACTTAAGGGGATTTTTACGTCACCCGACTTCAGACAAAGCTCAGGTTTACTTCCCTTTCTCCTGCCCCCTGGCAGCAACTCAGATAGCCAGTTCACAAACGCTCGCGCACTTGCTGCACCGCGGGAGAAACCATAGACATATAGCTTAATGCCTAATAGCTTAGGTTTCCCGGGTTCTGGTTGTATGACTGCCTGTTTCAGTTTAGGTGCAAGATTTGCTGCCTTTAAAAGTTCATTAAAAACGGTATAACGCCTGTCTGGCCCGTCCGATCCCAGATTTGATGTCATTCTGTTGACGGCAGCATAACACTCGGCATCAGAAATCTCAGTTAAACCCGATGTTCTCCTGAGAGCATCAATAATTCGCAATAGACCCCAGTTTACTCGCTCTTCGCCGTAAGTCGCTAAAGCCAGACCTGGCATACTGTAATCAAGGTCATTAACTTCAGGAAAAGGCGTTCCGACACCCGGGATATAATATTTATAATATTTGTTGTTTGAAGTTCCTGCTAAATCAACCAGCTCTTCAGTATGCCCCTGAACGCCACCGGCATAACCCTGACCGATCGTTGCGCGAAACAAACGGGCAATATTTGTTGGATGCTTAGGGCTGGAAATATACAGATCGTTATTAAGGTTATTCCCTGTACCATCAAAAAATAAGCTGATATGCAGCGTTTTACAGCAAGGCGGCTCAACGAGTTTACCTGCGGCCTGGCAAAGCTTATTCCGGTATGTCAGCTCATGGCTATCCTGCTGTTTACAGTTTCGCTTCGTTGTTACTGCATCTGTTGGTAAACGCCCTTGTTTTGGAAAGTGAGGTGGATACCATGTTAAGTCTGGATTTATTTTGGACATACTTCAGGCTCCTCCATCTTAATCGGATCCTTAATCGGGTAATTCGGATTGCCGTAATCGTAACAACTGGTTGTGACTTTTACTTTATCGCACGGAAGGAAATGTATTTTTATTCCACAGGTTTTTTGGCCGTTATAATCAGGAACAGGTACTATTGCGTTGTGTTCTTTATGACTTGCTTTTATTTTTTTTCCCACTCAAGAACTTTTTTATCATCTCCAAAACCAGGGAAGTCATCTGTAGATGCTTCGCCTGTCTCCCACTCAATTTTTACCGTCATTCCCGGTTCCCATTTTGAAGGGACACCAAAATAACCCGCACCGCCTCCTCCCTGCCATGGGCCAATAATATCGACACCGGACTGCCCGTTGACACTAAAGTGGTTGATAGCCCAGTGGGTATGGTTGATGGCCTCAATGGTTCCACCCCCACCGCTGACCGAGTCAGTTTCCGCAGGCTGATTACAGCCCGTTAACAGCAATACCGCTGCAACTAAAGAGAGAAAGGGAGATTTCATTTAACACTCCTTTGTTTAGGGGATAATGAGAGAATACAGGTTCCGATCCCAGCCCTTTGTCACCAGAGGCTAAGCATGCCGTGACAGTCCTGAATTTATTTTGGACATACTTTGGGTTCTTCCATCTTTATCGGATCCTTAATCGGGTAATTCGGATTGCCGTAATCGTAACAACTGGTTGTCACTTTTACCTTATCGCACGGAAGGAAGTGTATTTTGATGCCACAGGTTTTCTGGCCGTTATAATCAGGAACGGGAACAATTTCGCTATGCTCTCGCTTCTGAGATTTTATTTTTTTTTCCCATTCAAGGACTTTTTTATCATCCCCGAAACCAGGAAAATCCATTGAATACCCAACGCCTGTTTCCCACTCAATTTTTACCGTCATTCCCGGTTCCCATTTTGGAGGCACACCAAAGTAACCAGCACCGCCTCCTCCCTGCCACGGGCCGATAATATCGACACCGGACTGCCCGTTGACACTAAAGTGGTTGATGGCCCAGTGGGTATGGTTGATCGCCTCGATGGTTCCGCCCCCCCCGCTGACTGATTCAGATTCAGCAGGCTGGTTACAGCCCGTTAACAGCAATACCGCTGCGACTAACAAGAGAAAGGGAGATTTCATTTGACACTCCTTGTGAGGGATTAATCAGGTAACAGAGTTATTTGAAATAACCTGCGCCATAACCCAGTCATTGCGCTTATCATCAAAAACAATTCTCTGCTCTGTTGCGGTCAGCATCGCCTCATAACAGGCTGTAAATTCGGCTTGCCGACTAGTGAACATCCCTTCTGGCACACTTTCGTAGCTCAGAAACTGACTCGTATCACTGACACACATTAGTTTTTCAAACTGGCTATCGGTAAATTCGATTTGTATCACCGGTTCATCAGAATCAGGAATTTCACCACTCCCCAATTGAATGGAGGGCTGATTATCACCATCCAGCCAGGTCCAGAATAAAATCGGTTTCAGAAGTTGCTTTTGCTGCTCGACATCAAGAATGTGGCTGAACAAGAAAGGAAAAATACGGGTATCCCAGAAACGGAAAATCCCCTCCCGGCCTTCATGTTGCGCATCAACACAATCCCTGAGCCAATCAGCAAGCTGTTCAAACGACCAGCAAGAACCGCATATCAGCAGGGGAGCCGATTCCATCATTTCTGCTGCAAGGTTATGTAGCCACTGAACATGTTCGGCGTCCGATAGATCCACCCGAACCAGTACAGGCGCATCCTCAGGATAAATATCCTCAGGTAGCCCTTGATATAGCGACTGCCACATCACAGGGTTACTGAAAGTAGTAAGTGCGGGCAGGACAGAGAAATTAACAGCACACTGATCGATAATCACATCAACATGGTCTATCTCGGCACGCTGGCAGGTTGTTCTAATTTTGTCCATCCACGGAGAAACGAAATCCACTTTTACATCTCCCTTGGAACAAAACCTTGAGCAATTTCTTGCGCTCGTTTCAGACAATCTTTGCAGACCGAAGAGGGTAATTCAGGCAAAGGGAAATCCTGACTCGCAGGCCCTTCCATGTTGTGCTGCCCTTTAAGGCTTAACAGGCCTGGGCCATGAACCCTAATCTCTCCCTGAGGTGTCAACTGGATGTAAGCACCACCACATGCAATAGTGATCCCGTTCTTTGCAGTAAGCTGCAGGTGGCCCTGGGTTGACTGAACCGTAACGTCTTTCAGTGACGTAAGGGAGAGTGTGTCTGCGTGTGATTCTACTTCAAGTGGTCCCTTCGCCGAGACCACCCGAATCCCTTCCTGCTGTGAAAGTAGAGAAATCGCTTTACTGGCATTTACAGAGTGGCGCTGCGCAGTTGCAATATTGACCTCGCCCAGGCTCTGCAGGTAAAGACCTTTCCCGCTGTGCATGAGCGTGGTTTCAGGCGTAACGGCTGCTATACCATTCGGGGCAGACATCAATAAAGCCGCTTCTTTCAGGTTACTGGCACCGTTAACAAACTCTCTCAGTGAATCTGCGTCCGGTGAAAAGTTATGGTGGGTCTGGGTAATACTGCCCCATTCTGTTATCTGATTCAGCGCCCCTTTCAGGAGGCTGATTGCAGGTGCCATATCCAGCACCTGCCCCTGCGCCTTCGCCTGACCGTCAGCGCTGATAAACATCCCCTTCTGCGCACGTATCGCCCCCCAGCTATCCGTGCGAAGCTCAAACCCCTCGCCCCGCTTCTGCTTCTTACTATCAACCAGGTGCCCCAGGTTCAGCTGACTCTTCCCGCCGTACTCCGTCGACACCTTGATGTGCTCTTTCCCGCGCTCGTCATCGAGGCGGATTTTGTTGTTCGCAGGGGTACGCAGGACGTTGCGTTTGTAGTTGCGGATGGTGACGTGGTCGCCGTGTGCCGAGTCGTGCAGCACGCCGGCAATGTACGGCCGGTCCGGGTTACCGTCCTCAAAACCAATCGCCACTTCGGTGCCCGCCAGCAGCGGCAGGTGCAGACCGTAGGTGTCCCCTGCGTATGGGCGGGACTGGCGCACCCACAGGCTCTCGAACCCGGTTTCCCGGCTGTCACGGTCAAACAGCATGCTGACGCGGTAACGACCGTCCTTATCGATATGCCCGTAGGTGTCGTTCTCGGTGGTGCTGGTGACGCGGGCCGGGAGCGTACCGGCCATCACCGGGCGTGCCCCAGGTTCCGGGCGGAAACCAAAATCGGTGCTGTCCGGAATGCCGTCAAAATCAACCGCAAAGTCCTTATCACGGCGGGCATACGTGTGCATCATCGTGATGACCACGCCCTGCGCAAACACATCGGCCACTTCATACCCGCCGGTGACTTTCAGCCGCATACCCGGCGAGAGGGTCGGACAGCTGGTGACGCCCTGCGTCCGGGTCTGACCATTCAGGTAGCGTTCGTGACGAAGGCGGGCATAAAACGCCCCGGACTCCGGGGCCGGATTGCGGTCATGCGGGCTGCCCGGCGTCAGGTAGTTATCCGCCCAGTGATAGGCATCACCGTACGTGGTGACATCCCCGCGGGTCGCATCCACCAGGGTGTTCATGTCCTGCGCGGCCTGACGGTAGTTGTAGTCCCGGGTGCTGACCTGCTTCTGCACCACGTTGTGATGGCTCTCCATCCCCCAGACTGAATCCACGCCTTTTGAATGCTGGCCCGATGGCGGTACCGACGGCAGCGTCAGACCTTTTTCATACCCCTGCTGGCTGTCGTAAAACTCCACCACGTCAATGTTGAGGCGCGTGTCGGTGGTGAAGCGAAACCAGATACCGACCTCACCCAGCAGACGAGTAATAAAGTGCAGGTCATCCTCACCGTACTGCATCACCTGCTCACGACGCGGGTATTCTTTTGACAGCGAGAACAGAAAATCCTGGCCGCGCATACCGTGGCGCTCGCGCAGGATTTTTTCCACGATTTGCGGAACCGACATGTCCTGGTAAATGGCGTTCTGGTGCGAGCGGTCGAGCAGCGCCAGACGTGGCCGGAGCGTCAGGGCGTAGCGGGTTTCATCTGTTGACGTGCTGAGGCGTTCAAAACCGGTCACCACGCCCTGAAGGGTGCGCACGGCCTGCTGCACTTTAATGCCGTAACCCTGGTCTACCGGGGCCTGCAGCGTCAGCGTACCGGGCTTCATCAGCATCATCTCTTTGCTGATGGCGTGGTCACTGCTGGTGAATTCAATACGGTAGCGGAACGGCGTGCTCAGGGCTTCATCGCCTTCAAACGCCAGCACGTCGAGCGCGGACTCACATCCTTTCACCGCCAGCAGGTGGTGGTTATGGCTGAATCTTAACGGAGGATTATTACTCATGCGTCCACTCCCTGTTTCACATCAAATTCCAGCCCGATCCCCTCTTCCTCACTCCAGCTAAAACGTAATGACTGTGGTTTCAGTTTTGCGGCCATATGGGTCAACAGTTGCTGACTGAGCACCGGCAGAATTTGCTGATTGAGCAGGCTGTCGACGTTACGCGCACCGGTGTCCGGCAGCAGGCAGGCTGAAGTCAGCGCGTCATAAAGACTTTCATCAATGTGCGTGCTCAGGCCGTAGTGTCGATGCAGGCGCTTGCTGACCTGTGACAGCTTCATCTCCACGATGGTTCGCATCGCCGCTTCCGCCAGCGGGCGATAAATCACCGTCTGGAAGCGGGCCAGCAGCGCCGGCTGGAAGTGATCGCGCAGTATCGGACGCAGCAGCTCGTGAAGATCGCCTTCTGTGGCCTCCGGCTGTTCGTCAAGCAGCTGCATCAGGTGGTCGCTGCCGAGATTCGAGGTCATCAGAATAACGGTGTTGCGGAAGTCGATTTCACGTCCTTCGCCGTCGCGCATAAAGCCGCGATCAAAGACCTGATAGAACAGGTTCATCACGTCGCGGTGGGCTTTTTCGACTTCATCGAGCAAAACCACACTATACGGGCGCTTGCGCACGGCTTCGGTCAGGATCCCTCCCTGGCCATAACCGACGTAACCCGGAGGTGAGCCCTTCAGTTGGGAAACCGTATGCGGCTCCTGGTATTCGGAGAGGTTAATCGTAATGAGTGACTTCTCACCGCCGTACATGACATCGGCCAGCGCAAGCGCGGTTTCGGTTTTCCCCACCCCGCTCGGTCCCACCAGCAGGAATACGCCCTGCGGGCCATTCTCGGAGGTGAGACCCGTTTTTGCCGCACGCAGACGCTGGGCGATGGCCTCAAGCGCTACATCCTGCCCGACCACACGTTTACCCATTTCATTTTCCAGGAGCAGCAGTTCGGTCTGCTCATCTTTCATCAGCGATGACAGCGGAACGCCTGTCCAGTCAGCAATCACGTTGGCAACGGTGCGTACATCCACATCCAGAGAGAGCAGTGGGTTGCTGTGCTGCATGCCGTTCAGTTCCTGCTGCAGCATGTGCGTCTCGCTCTGACGGGAGATATCCTGGCGGCTTTCCAGCAGTTGTTCGGTGAGTTTCAGTTCCTGCCCGTACTGCGTTTCAAGCTCGTCGAGAGCAACGATAAGAGCGTTCTCTTCCTGCTCAATGACGGTCAGGCGTTCACCATGGCTCTGATTGCCGACAGCAATATCTTCCAGCAGCGCCTGCTTCTCCATTTCAAGAGAAGTAATCTGCGAGCGAATGCAGGTCAGCTGTTCCGGTACCGTGTCGAGGCTCATGCGGACGCGCGCTGCGGCGGTGTCGAGCAGATCAACCGCCTTATCCGGCAACTGGCGGCCCGTGAGGTAGCGACGGGAAAGCGTAACAGCAGCGCGCACCGCATCGTCGGTAATGTGCACGTTATGGTGCTCGGCGTAACGGGATTTCAGACCACGGAGCATCAGGCAGGCGGTGTCATCGTCAGGCTCATCGACTTTTACCATCTGGAAACGACGCTCCAGGGCCGCGTCGCGCTCGAAGTATTGTTTGTATTCAGACCAGGTGGTGGCCGCAATGGTGCGTAGTTCGCCACGCGCCAGCGCCGGTTTCAGCAGGTTCGCTGCATCGGCGCCCCCCGCCTGGTTGCCCGCGCCGATGATGGTATGCGCTTCATCAATAAATAGCAGGACCGGGGACGGGGATTGCTGCACCGCATCAATGACGTTTTTCAGCCGCTGTTCGAACTCGCCTTTCACGCCTGCACCGGCCTGCAGCAGGCCCAGGTCAAGGGTACGCAGAGTGACCGCTTTCAGGGATTCAGGCACATTACCCTCGGCAATACGCAATGCCAGACCTTCAACCAGTGCGGTTTTCCCCACGCCCGGCTCGCCGACCAGAATCGGGTTGTTTTTGCGGCGACGAGAGAGGATATCCACCATCTGACGGATTTCTGTGTCGCGGCCAAACACCGGATCGATCTTCCCTTCCTTCGCTTTGGCGGTGACATCGAGGGTGAATTTATCAAGCGTGTTCTGCAGCGCAGGGCTCAGCTCCCCCTCTTTCATTTCCACGCCAGCCGGACGCCCGACAAACTCCACCTCACCACCGTGGTTCTGTGCCAGCTCGGCTTCGCGCTGCATTTCCGGACGTTCATCCGATTGCGCATCCAGCAAAGGTCGCAGGCGCTCCAATTGGCTCTGACCAAGCGTTAACAACGGCCAAAGGCCGTCACAACGTGCCAGTTTCGGTTTTTCCACCAGGGCCATCAGCAGATGGACGCTGCGAATGTGCTCTTCGCCATGGAGTGAGGCCAGTAGCCAAGCTTGCTGCATCAGAGTCTGGATGTCCTCTGAGAGCTGGGGCCGATGGCGCACGGAGCGAGGTTGTCTGTCGAGCCAGCCGAGCAGATCCTGCCAGATGCCATCCATATCCCATTCATAGCGACGCGCCAGCACCGTCAGGTCACCTTCCCCCTGCTCCAGCAGCTTAAGCAGCCAGTGCTCCGGCAGAATTTCAGCATGTGCACGGGTCTGACAGAGCGAAGCTGCGCCTTCCATCGCTCGGGCACAGTAAGGGTTCAGACGACGTAACAGGATGGCTGGATTTTCCATGAGATTCTCTCTTTGTCGGTTCCTGGACACGCTACCGCCCCTCGCTGTTCACCAAAGCGCATAAGGTCAGGCAGGCAGATTTTTTTCTTTGCTGAGTGCCCGCATCTCAGGCACTCAGCAAAAAACTGCGGACAGGAAAACCTGCCCGCATCAGGATTACGCCGTGGCGCGTTCGTTCCAGGAATCGGAATGAATGATGTTGCCGTCTTTGTAGGTCCAGGTGATTTTTTCGTAACGCAGTTCAACGCGCTCAAGGTGGTTGTGCTTCTCTTTAGAAGGATCCTTGATGTCATACATTTCAGGATTCACTTTCACTACCTTCACGTTTTCCAGTTTGGTGTTGAAGTACTCCACTTCCTGACCCGCGTCGTTGATTTTGTACCACTTGAATTCAGCGGATTTCAGGGTCTGACCGGTGGTCACCGCCTTGTACAGGTACGGGCTGGAGGAATCGATTTCCTTCGTGAACAGGAACGGCGTGTGGATGCGGGTGCCGGTCAGCTTGCCGGTGTTGTTGTCGGTCGGGATGTACAGATTATGTTCCTGAGCGACCACTTCGATGCTGCCTTCACGATCCTGAACGTCAACAGACCCTTTGATGTCCGCGCCGCCGTCGTCCTTCAGCCAAAGATAAACAGGAATTGCCATGGAATTACTCTCCATTGTGTAGTGAAGCGCCATCATCCTGCGATGACGCCGGGTGTTTGCCGGGTATCTGACAGGCGTTCGCCTGCGGTACCAGACTTATTTCGACACGGCGGTTAAGCGCACGCCCTTCCGGGGTGTCGTTGGTTGCGACAGGGCGACTTTCGCCATAGCCCTGCACCGCAAAACAGCTTTCGGGTACGTCGCCGGTGTCACGCATCCAGCCGCGCACCGCTTCGGCACGCTTCAGAGACAGCGCCTGGTTCAGTTGCGGATTGCCGGTGTTATCGGTATGCCCTGACACGACAATCAGCCAGCCCGGCTTCGCTTTAATGCCAACCAGTGAATTCACCAGCATTTTGGTAGAGCCGGCTTTCAGCACGAACTTGCCGGTATCGAACAGCGACATACTGTCCAGCCTTACTATTTTCGGAACCGGTTTTGGTGCTGGCTGCGGTTTAGGAGGCGGCGGCACATACGAGCGGATCGCGTCCAGAAGGGGCATCCGTAAACGTTCTCCCTGATAAAGCCCCAGACCCAACCGGGCCGTTACACCGTTACGTGCATAGTCGTCCAGCAGCGCCGCATTCTCGCGAAGGACCGCAACGGCGGTAGCCTTCGGGCCATAATCATCGATGGAGAGGCTATCGTAACGGGCTATATCGAAGCTCACGCGATGCAGTAGCTGGCGATTGTTCCAGCCACTGCTGAGCAGCGCGGCGATGGCCGCCAGGGTGAAAAGACCAAGGGCGCAGCGCCAGATGCGGGTCCGGGGAGTAAGTCCACTTCCTTCCGGTAACAGCGGGAGGATGAAATCCGGGAAGGGTGATATCACCGTACTGTCCGTCCCTACCGGTTGCCAGCCGGCTACCTGCTGCATGGCAGTATGACGCGATAACCACGCCGTCCAGGCAGAGGACGCAAGGCTTCCGGCAAGAATCGGCCCCATTCCCCACAGCAACGCTGCAGGTGCAATGGCCGGAACATCAGGATTCTCATCGATGAATACCGCCTGGACATGCTGATGGAACCAACTCATCAGACTATTCATCAGCACCTGCTGCTGCATCACAGGCGCACCACCAGTGGTGACCCACGCGGCGATCGAACAAGGCGCATTCGACTCACGCCAGACAGTGCACCCTTCATCCGGAATAGCGGCCTGCCAGAGCATGTCATCCGTCATCCCACTGCCGATCTGACCATTCAGAATCAATGGCACAGAATGTCCCGTTTCTTTACGCAACTGGCTGATTTGCCAGCGCAGAGCCAGCAGACGACTTGTCAGGGCTTCGCTGTCGACGTGTTTCTGCGGGCAGACACTGACCATCACCGACAGCTGACGCCCCCAGTCCGGACGCTGCCACAGAATCTGACGGGCTACATGTTCCAGATCCTGATGGTCCTCAACGCGGATCCAGCATCCCTGCGTGACCATCAGTACCGGTGACTGTTGCGGCCAGGTCAGAGGCATATCGCCACAAACCAGCACCACGGGTTGACGGTAAGTGGTTTCAGGAAGGTCATCCAGATGCAGGGTGACGTCATGCTCCCTACGAAATCTGGCGATATACCAGAACGCGACGATAACCCCGAACATCGCCAGCAAAACGAGCACTGAAGCCAGCCGGGATACAGGCAGAAAAGCCAGACAGACCACGGCACTCAGCAGGGCGGCCCACAGCGCAAGAACGCGCTGTTGTACAGGACTCATTTTGCGACTCCCGGCAACAGGGTCAGCAGCATCTGATCGAGCCAGCGATCCAGTCCCCACCAGAGTGCAGCAAGAACAATCACGCTCAGGCCTATGCGCGCGGGCCATGACGCCAGCCAGCCACCCGCCCCGCGCCCCGTGCGGCTTTCTGCCAGAACAGGGTGAGTCTGCGGATAGCTGAACGGCATAACACGTTCATTGAGGGCGCTGACCAGCTTCTGGCGTTCTGGATCGTTCAGCGAGCGAAAGTTTCCCAGAAATCCGAGCATCATTACACGCTGGAAACAGGTCAGTACGGCATTGTCTGGTGCAGGTTCACGAAGCATATCGCGCATCCTGTCACACAAAGTGTCACCCGCGTCCATTGTGCCGAGGAAGTGTCCCTGCAGAGGAATGTCATACCACTGCACACAGGCATCATCCTCTACACCGCGCCCTTTGACCGCCTCATCAAGCAATGCACATTGTGCAGTGAGGATATGCTTACAGCTGGCTTCATCGAGTTCACTCGCTTTCAGTTCACGCTGAACGCGTTCCACATCAGCGATACAGCGTTCCCACAAGACCCGACCTTCGCCTTCCTGAAACTGCGGGCCATAGCGAAGGCTGATGACCTGAAGCCAGGTATCCTGCAGCAGTGCGTCAATATCAACAGACACGACCGCGCCGTGTTTACGTTCACTCATGTTCTCAATACCGCAAAGAGTTCAAGTTCAGGCTCGCCGAGCATGCCCGGGACGTAAAACATACATGTCCCACTCTGGAGCATTTCAGTCGCCAGAGGATGGGAGAGATCGAGACTGAAATACTGATTTTCCAGGCGAAGCGGAATGGCAGCCGGCACATGGCGCAGTGGCACCAGGGGCACCCCCACCCGTGATGAATTGACGATACTCCTGACATGGTCAGGGCTGCCGACCTTACACTGACGTGGGAACTGTTCCTGCAGCTGTGCCACCGGCATCGGTGAACGCACTGAGAGGTAATAATCCGCCCCTTCGCGCAGACGCGGGTCATGCAGGCGAGCCTGCCAGAAGTGCAGCCGTGGGTCATAGTCGAGTGCCAGGGCCACCACCCGTGACGGCAGGCTGGCTTCAAGCAGATCGCCAAGCAAGTCAAACAGCGGTGGAAACACTGCATTGAGTTGCTCATGATGCCAGGCCGGAATGGCGCTCACCTGATGCTCCAGGGAGAAGGTCAGCAGGCTCCCCGCCAGGCGAGAAAGTTCCGGATATAGACGCTCCGGTGGGCTTTGCGGGTATCGCTGAAACTGTCCGAGCACGGGCTCGGCGCTGTTCAGCGCATTTAGCAGCCAGAACAGTGATACATCAGCCACGGCGAAGTCTGCCATACGCTCATTGCTTTCACGCCGCATTGCCATCAGACGGCACAGTCGGGCCCGCAGTTGGGTCATCAGCTGTTCCAGCTGAGTTACCAGCCAACGGCTGCCCTGGAGGGTCAACAACGGAGGGAGAAACGTCTCATCCAGTAACCACATCCCCTGTGAGTCCTGCTGCAGGCGGGCGACCGGACAAGTCAGATAATCGCTGTTGTTCTGATGCGCAAAACGCAGCGTCAGTTCCGGCTGCATCACGGCAATCTGACGAGTGTCTTCCCCAAAGGTATTGCGTACATCCCGCCAGCGCTGACGATATCGCACCGGACGCTCGGCCACCTCATCGGGTTTCAGGCAGTTGCCGCCGTTCGCCCGCAGTAGCGGGAGCGCCAGCACCACCGTCACCTCCTGCGATTCGCTTTCAAGCGACAGTACCGGAGGCAGCGAATCAGCATTGTTTGTATCAATCAGCGTACCGTCCTGAAAACGGACATGCAGATGACGGGCCTGCAGACGTCCAAGCCTGAGAGCTTCCGGCTCGAAGGTAGCATTTATAACCCCCCACGGGCAGGAGAGGCCCAGCCGGGCAATACACTCGGCAGACCAGGCCGCATAAGCGACCTGTTGCTGAAAATGCTGGGGAGCGACCATAATGCCCCTACCCCATAACGGTTGTTCCGTTTTCATCGGCTTCCTGCCTGTTATTACGATTTCGCTTTCGGCATCTGGGAAACCAGCGACAGGTTGACGTCCATCCCTTCCACCTAGAAGTGTGGAATCGCATACAATTTCACGCGGAAGAAGCCTGGGTTATCTTCAATATCTTCCACCACCACTTTTGCATCACGCAGTGGATGAGACGCCTGGAGTTCGTCGCCCGGGTCGGTCATTTCGGTCACCAGACTGCGGACCCAGGTGTTCAGTTCCAGCTCCAGTAGTCGACGATCCTTGGTGGTACCGATGTTCTCGCGCTGAATTAGCTTCAGGTAGTGGGCAATACGCGACAGCAGGAAGATGTACGGCAGACGCGCATTGATACGGCTGTTGGCCGTTGCATCAGCGGTGTCATACAGCGCCGGTTTCTGAGTGGAGTTTGCTGAGAAGAAGCAGGCGTAGTCGCGGTTTTTGTAGTAGGACAACGGAATAAAGCCCAGATTCGCGAATTCGAATTCACGCGTTTCAGGGATCATCACTTCGCTCGGTATTTTTACCTGATTGCCGGTACCCAAGTCATACAGATGGATAGGCAGATCCTGAACCGCACCGCCAGCCTGCGGGCCACGAATTTGAACACACCAGCCATTATTGATGAAGCTACGCACCATGTTGGAAGCGAAGGCAAACGACGCATTCGTCCACAGGTATTTGTCGTGATCCGGACCTTTGACTTCTTCTACATAGTTGAAACTGCGAACCGGAACGGTATCCGGGCCATACGGTAAACGTCCCAGTACGCGCGGCATCACCAGACCGATGTAGCGAGCGTCGTCCGTATCGCGGAACGATTTCCACTTGATATACTCGGCGCGGTCAAAATAGTTACCTATATCTTTAATCGCCGCGACGTCTTCCATTGACTCCTTGAGGAAGAATTTCGGGCCTGCCGAGCCGATAAATGGCATATGTGCAGCCGCAGATACTTTTGAGATGTTGCGCAGCAGAGCGACATCCTGCGCTGAAGCATCGAACTCATAAGCGGAAATCAACGCCGCAATCGGCTCACCGCCTGGGGTATCATATTCATCAATGTAGGTGTGTTTATACAAACCACTCTGGATGACTTCCGGGCTGTCTTCAAAGTCCTGGCGCAGCTCTTCTTTAGACATGCTCAGAAGCTCGATTTTTACGTTCTGGCGAAAATCTGTTTTATCAATCAGCGACTTCACTCCGCGCCATAGGCTCTCAACCGACTGAAACTCTTCATGGTGCATAACGGCGTCCAGCTGGCGGCTTATCTGGTAGTCGAGCTCAGCGATATGGTGATCGATCAGGCTTTTATCCAGTTTTTCGACCTTCGAGCCTGCCTTGGTCAGGCATTCCAGAAAGACCTGCATACCTGCGGTGAGACGCTCGTCAGCGGTCGCATCCGACATCGCCTGCGCATCTTGCCAGATATCCAGCGCACTCAGTTCGGAGACTGGATTCAGATTGATTTTCTCAAACAGTGAAGCGTATACCCCACCCACAGCAGGGCGTTCCAGCACCACGCTTTCCCCGCCAGCAGTATTATTTTGTACAGACATGAGCATTCCTTGATTAATCCGTTAAAACAGCATGATGATTAAGGTTTTTTTGAAGCCAGCGCGGATAACTCATTTCGCAACTCAGCACTAAGCGTCTGGTCAAGAACGATTTTCTCCAGCTCTTTTCGGAAAGTCTGGTTATCCAGCAGGTTGGCCTTCAGATCGCGGAGCAAGTTGCGCATTGCCAGCATCGCCTTCAGCTGTGGAATTTGGGCCGCCACCTGCTCTGGCGTGAAATCTTTCATGCTCTGGAAAGTCAGCTGAATGTTGTCCTCACCGCCATCTTCAGACAGCGTATTTTTAACGGCCAGATTAACTTTTGGGGAATATTCGGAAAGAACGCTATCAAAATTATTTTTGTTGATATTAACTTTTTCACGCTCTGATATTGGTGCAGATTCCTGTCCATTACTGAAATCACCTGTAACAAGCAATTTCAAGGGTAATTCCATTTTCTTGCTTGCTCCGCCAGTATGCAGGTCAAGCTTCAGGTTAATACGTGCCTTAGGCACCTCATTCTGAAAACTGTCAGCCATTTAATCATCCCTCTTTGTTTAGCTATGCCAACTTCACGGTATCGTTCTTGATGCGCAATAATAGAATAATGATCGAAACAAAATCAAATACACAGATCATTTATCCACAACAAGAATTTTCTTAAGAATTTTCCTCTAATACATTATCGCAAATTGCCTAATTAACTTAGAAAAAGAAACTGCTCTTTTCGCACAAATCGAATATTTGTATCGCAGAAGGGATTGCAGCCAGAGAGATGTTAATAAAAACATCTTGTTTTGATTTGCATCACAGCACCACGCAAAAAAAACGCTAAAGAACTGCAATATCTTATTGCGGCACGATTAAAAGGGGAACGTAAACGAGGAAAGAAGGCGACCACTCCATTGACAGCATGAATAATACTTAAGAATTTTCATAAAGAAAATTCTTAAGTATTATATGAAGGGATAAATAAGCGCGTAAATATTTAATTAGGCGAAAATCAACGACGCATTTTTTTCGTTACGCTTTCTTTCTGAACGCTAACGCTACTGCGTTCCGCTGGGGGAGGAAAGGCGCTTTCTATGTGAAAGTCGATAAAATCTGTAAAATCAAGCACCTCCTGAGCTGCCGCTTTTTTAATCAAAAACGAGTAATAGTACATATCGTATAACGGTGCTACATTACGCCGCCCGCCCAAATCAGCAGTGGCCAGGCAACGCCGTAAAGTTCGGTAAAGCCTGCAACCATCACCTTGAAGAACGGTCTTATCGGCACGTCGTATCGCAAACTCTGCGCTACCTTTACAGGCTTCACATAGGTTCTACTATTTTGTCTCAATCCAAATTTCAACGCGCGTTTTTACACCCGCGTTACTGGTTTACATGGTTTGGTCTTGGCGTACTCTGGCTGCTGGTTCAACTTCCATACCCTGTCCTGCGCTTGCTGGGGTCGAAACTGGGCAGCGCTTCCCGCGTTTTCCTGAAACGACGCGAATCCATCGCGCGTAAAAATATTGAGCTTTGTTTTCCGCAGTACAATGCCGAAGAGCGCGAGAAACTCATTGCTGAAAACTTCAAGTCTATCGGCATGGCGCTGCTTGAAACGGGCATGGCCTGGTTCTGGCCGGATGAGCGTGTCCGCAAGTGGTTTGACGTGGAAGGACTGGATAATCTGAAACGCGCGCAGATGCAAAAACGCGGCGTGATGGTCGTCGGCGTTCACTTTATGTCGCTGGAGTTGGGTGGCCGCGTGATGGGGCTTTGTCAGCCAATGATGGCAACTTACAGACCGCACAACAGCGCTCTGATGGAGTGGGTGCAAACGCGTGGCCGCATGCGTTCCAATAAGGCGATGATCAGTCGTAATAACCTGCGCGGTATGGTCGGCGCTCTCAAGAAAGGAGAGGCCGTCTGGTTTGCACCCGATCAGGATTATGGACGTAAAGGCAGCAGCTTTGCCCCCTTCTTTGCGGTGAAAGACGTTGCGACGACTAACGGTACCTTTGTCATTTCTCGATTATCGGGCGCCTCCATGCTGACCGTGACGATGGTGAGAAAAGCAGATAAATCAGGCTACCGTCTGCACATCTCCCCTGAAATGGCTAACTATCCGGAAAACGAGTGCGAAGCCGCAGCGTTTATCAATAAAGTCATCGAAACTGAAATCATGCGTGCTCCAGAGCAGTATCTGTGGATGCATCGTCGTTTCAAAACACGCCCTCTTGGCGAAGCCTCGCTCTATATTTAAGCTCTTCATGAAGGTTAGTTTCGCTAAGAAACTAACCTTTTCAATCACCTGTCTTCCCGCTGAAAACCCGTCACTCATTGCGTCGCTCAAAGTGAATTTATTGCGTTGTGAAATCAAACTGTCGCCGTTCCACGACACTCGTAAGTAGCGGAAATTATTTAAAAAAATCCCTCTTGTCACCCTTCATTTTTAGGCGTACATTAGCGCCGTCTGGCAACAGGAAAGCACAGAATTCTGAGCTGGAGTCGGCGGCGTAACGGGAAAATTCTCATTTTCGTTTTGACCGGATTTCAGCTCTCTATAATCAGGTGGACTCTGTTTTTAAATGCGTACCACAAGATACGCGGAGCGATGAAACGTGAAATATTTCTTTATGGGCATTTCGGTGATTGTTTTAGTCTGGGCCGGAACCTTTGCCCTGATGATTTAGTGAAGAACATGCAGTCAAAAAAACAGGAGCCATCGGCTCCTGTTTTTTTATGTCATGACGATGCGGGATGTTCTGCGACGCTCTTTGAGGTGAGAAGACCATCGGCACGGAACATACTCTTGATGCCCCTCACCGCCTGACGAATACGGTCGCTGTTTTCAATCAGGGCAAATCGCACATGGGTGTCGCCATAATCACCGAATCCAATGCCAGGCGAGACACACACTTTTGCATCCTGGAGCAGTTTTTTGGCAAACTCCAGCGATCCCATCGCCGCGTACGGTTCCGGAATTTTTGCCCAGACGTACATAGACGCCTTCGGCATTTCCACCATCCAGCCCGCTTCATGCAAGCCTTTTACCAGCACGTCACGGCGGCGCTTATACTGGGCGGCAATCTCGTGAACGCACTGCTGGTCGCCCTCCAGGGCAGCGATAGCCGCGACCTGCAGCGGCGTGAAGGTGCCGTAATCGTGGTAACTCTTAATGCGCGCCAGTGCGCTCACCAGCGTTTTGTTACCCACCATAAAGCCAATACGCCAGCCCGCCATGTTGTAGCTTTTCGACAGGGTAAAGAACTCTACCGCCACGTCACGCGCGCCCGGGACCTGCATAATCGACGGGGCTTTCCAGCCGTCATAGACGATGTCAGCATAGGCTAAATCGTGAACCACCAGCACGTCATAACGCTTAGCCAGCGCAACAACTTTCTCGAAGAAATCAAGCTCCACGCACTGCGCCGTTGGGTTCGACGGGAAGCCGAGGATCATCATCTTCGGTTTTGGATAACTTTCGCGAATCGCACGTTCCAGTTCGTTAAAGAAATCGACACCTTCCACCAGCGGCACAGAGCGGACCTGGGCGCCGGCAATCACCGCGCCGTAGATATGGATCGGATAGCTTGGATTAGGCACCAGTACCGTATCGCCATGATCCAGCGTAGCCAGCATCAGATGTGCCAGCCCCTCTTTCGAGCCGATGGTGACAATCGCTTCACTTTCCGGATCGATATCAACCTGATAGCGATCCTGATACCAGCGCGAGATCGCGCGACGTAACCTGGGAATACCGCGAGAGGTTGAGTAGCCGTGCGTATCCGGACGCTGGGCAACCGTGCAGAGCTTCTCAACGATATGCGGTGGCGTTGGGCCGTCAGGGTTACCCATGCTGAAATCAATAATATCTTCGCCGCGCCGACGCGCAGCCATTTTCAGTTCAGCTGTGATATTGAAAACATAAGGGGGGAGACGATCGATACGCGTAAAACGGCGTTCAGGACTGAATTCAGCCATAGATTCCTCAGATTAACGTTAGCGCCCGGACCGTCCGAGCGACGCTGCCACCGATGTGGCATGTTTAGAAAATAACCTGAAAAAAATCATGCTGTCGAGAGGGAAGTGAAAAAAAAGCGAACGCCTGAAAACCGGAACCCTGCTGTGCCGAAAAGCGGAAGCCCCTGTTTCAGGGTTGGCTTTTTGATAGCCGTTATTTAACCGGATGATATCAAAACAGTTACCTGACGATACGCAGGCTATAAAAAATCAGGACGTGTCCGTTACCGACAGACAATCCCCTTTAGAAATTATGGTTTTTCCTCATTTGATAAACCTGTCGGATAGCTGGTCAATACGCGTCAGGTTTTTTATCATGGCTCTTTCCCGTTTTCCCAGGTCTACTCGTGCACGAAATATTTACTATGCTGCTGGCGGTTTTTGACCGTGCGGCATTAATGCTGATTTGCCTGTTCTTCCTCATTCGCATTCGCCTGTTTCGCGAGCTGTTGCACAAATCCGCACACTCGCCAAAAGAGCTGCTGGCCGTTACCGCTATCTTTTCCCTGTTCGCCCTGTTCAGCACCTGGTCAGGCGTGCCGGTAGAGGGTTCGCTGGTTAACGTGCGTATTATCGCCGTGATGTCCGGCGGAATTTTGTTTGGCCCGTGGGTGGGCGTCATCACCGGCGTGATTGCCGGAACCCATCGCTATCTGATTGATATCGGCGGCGTGACGGCGGTGCCCTGCTTTATCACCAGCATTATCGCCGGGGTGCTATCCGGCTGGATCAGCCGCAAAATCCCGAAAAAACAGCGCTGGCGCGCCGGGATCGTGGCGGGCATGGTGTGCGAAACGCTGACCATGATCCTGGTCGTTATCTGGGCCCCCACCACCGCGCTGGGGCTGGATATCGTCTCGAAAATCGGTATTCCGATGATTCTGGGCAGCGTGTGCATCGGCTTTATCGTGCTGCTGGTGCAAAGCGTTGAAGGCGAAAAAGAAGCAAGCGCCGCACGTCAGGCCAAGCTGGCGCTGGATATCGCCAACAAAACGCTACCGCTCTTCCGTCACGTTAACGCGGAATCATTGCGTCAGGTCTGCGAGATCATTCGCCACGACATTCATGCTGACGCTGTCGCCATCACCAATATTGACCACGTGCTGGCCTACGTCGGCGTGGGGGAACACAACTATCGCGACAACGATGACACCATTAGCCCGACCACCAGACAGGCGATTAACTACGGTAAAATCATTATCAAAAACAATGATGAAGCCCACCGAACGCCGGAAATCCACTCCATGCTGGTGATCCCGCTGTGGGAGAAAGGCGTCGTGACGGGTACGCTGAAAATTTATTACTGCCACGCGCATCAGATCACCTCCACGCTGCAGGAGATGGCCATCGGCCTGTCGCAGATTATCTCGACTCAGCTGGAGGTTTCGCGGGCAGAACAGCTGCGTGAGATGGCAAATAAGGCAGAGCTTCGCGCGCTGCAGAGCAAAATCAATCCCCATTTCCTGTTTAACGCGCTGAACGCGATCTCCTCGTCCATTCGTCTTAATCCGGACACCGCGCGCCAGCTGATTTTTAATCTGTCGCGCTATCTGCGCTACAACATCGAGCTGAAAGATGACGAGCAGATCGACATCAAAAAAGAGCTGTATCAGATAAAAGACTACATCGCGATTGAGCAGGCGCGCTTTGGCGACAAGCTCACGGTCATTTACGATATTGATGAAGAGGTCAACTGCGTGATCCCGAGCCTGCTTATCCAGCCGCTGGTCGAAAACGCGATTGTTCACGGCATTCAACCCTGTAAAGGCAAAGGGGTGGTCACTATCAGCATCACCGAAAGCGGAAACCGGGTGAGGATTGCCGTGCGCGATACCGGCCACGGAATTGATCCTAAAGTCATTGAGCGCGTCGAGTCTAACGAGATGCCCGGAAATAAAATCGGCCTGCTGAACGTGCACCACCGGGTCAAGCTGCTTTACGGCGATGGACTGCACATTCAGCGTCTTGAACCGGGCACCGAAATTGCTTTTTACGTCCCGAATGAGCGCTCTCCGGTCCATTCGACAACATCACTGTTGCCCCAGGTGGAGTAACCCATGAAAGTTATTATTGTCGAAGATGAAATTCTGGCTCAACAGGAGCTAACCTGGCTTATCAACACCCACAGCCAGATGGACATTGTGGGTACGTTTGATGACGGCCTGGACGTGTTGAAGTTTTTGCAGCATAACCGGGTCGACGCCATTTTTCTGGATATCAATATTCCGTCGCTGGATGGCGTATTGCTGGCGCAAAACATCAATCAGTTTGCCCATAAGCCGTTTATTGTTTTCGTTACAGCCTGGAAAGAGCACGCCGTAGAGGCCTTCGAGCTGGAGGCGTTTGACTATATCCTTAAGCCTTACCAGGAATCGCGGATTGTCAGCATGCTGCAAAAGCTGGAGGCCGCATGGCAGCAGCAGACAGCCCCTGCTAACGCCAGCCCAACGGTAAGGGACAACGACACCATCAATCTGGTCAAAGATGAGCGCATCATCGTGACGCCGGTCAATGATATCTACTATGCCGAAGCCCATGAAAAGATGACCTTTGTCTATACGCGGCGGGAATCTTACGTGATGGCGATGAACATCACCGAGTTTTGCAGCAAGCTGCCGGCTGCCCACTTTTTCCGCTGCCACCGCTCGTTCTGCGTGAATTTAAACAAGATCCGCGAGATCGAACCGTGGTTTAACAACACCTATATCTTGCGCCTGAAGGATCTGGATTTTCAGGTGCCGGTGAGCCGCAGCAAGGTGAAAGAGTTCCGCCAGCTCATGCACCTGTAACGAAAAAGCCCTCTCCCGCGGGAGAGGGCCAAGCATCAGAGAATCTGACCGAGAACCTGACGCAGGTGGGCACCCGACCCCAGCAGGCCTGGGTTATCATGCACGATCAGATAAACCGGAATGTCCTGCACGTAGCTTCTGAAGCGCCCTTTATCCTCGAACCCGCCGCGGAAGCCGGAGGCTTTGAAGAACTCCAGGAAGCGCGGCACAATGCCGCCCGCGATATAAACGCCCCCGAAGGTGCCCAGCGTCAGCGCCAGGTTGCCGCCGAAGCGTCCCATAATCACGCAGAACAGCGACAGGGCACGACGGCAGTCAATGCAGCTGTCCGCCAGCGCGCGTTCGGTAACGTCTTTTGGCTGCAGATTTTCCGGCAGACGACCGTCTGATTTCACAATCGCCCGGTACAGGTTCACCAGTCCCGGACCTGAAAGGACACGCTCGGCGGAGACGTGGCCGATCTCAGCGCGCAATTCTTCGAGGATAATGCCCTCTTCTTCGCTGTTAGGCGCAAAGTCCACGTGACCACCTTCACCCGGCAGGCTCACCCAGCGCTGAGCGACATGCACCAGATGTGAAACGCCCAGGCCGGTACCGGCCCCGTAGACCGCAATCGGCTTACCCTCGACCGGTTCAGCGCCGCCAAACTGGATCAGATGCTCCGGCTTCAGCATCGGGATCGCCATGGACACCGCGGTGAAGTCATTGATGATTTCAAGATGCGCAAAGCCGAGGTTTTTTCTCATTTCGGCGATGGAGAATGCCCAGGTATGGTTGGTCATGGCGACCCAGTCGCCGGTTATCGGGCAGGCAATTGCGATGCAGCCATCTTCAACGCTCACCTGATGTTCTTCCAGATAGACGCGGACAACGGCCTCAAGGCTTGGATAATCCAGCCCGGAATAGGTTTTCGCCCGGGAAATTTCACCACTACTTACATCGCATAATGCGAGGCGCGCGTTCGTGCCGCCCACATCACCTACCAACGCATACTTTGTCATTCTTCAACTGCTCCGCTAAAGTCAAAATAAATCTTTGGGACACTGTAAATTCAAGGCGTGATAACAACAACGACCGGAAGGTGAATGCCCGTGGATTATCGATCTTCGTCACAGAATAACTTTACCGTTTCAGCACCTTTTGCACTATTGCCATAAGGCTTAATGTGCAAAGTAAAGTAATACCGTTTTGTACAAGGAAATCATCATGCTCCACCCGCGAGCCAGAACCATGCTATTGCTGGCCATTCCGGCGCTCATCATTGGCGTGGTTTCAAGTCTGGTGCTCATTGTCGTGATGAAAGTCGCGTCGGTGCTGCAAACACTATTATGGAACGCGCTTCCTGCAGGACTGGGCGTCCCCGCTGATTCTCCTGCCTGGATCGTTGGAATGCTGACGTTAACCGGTATAGCGGTGGGTCTGGTGATCCGTTTCAGTCCCGGCCATGCCGGCCCCGATCCGGCACAGGAACCGTTGATTGGTGCCCCGGTTGCGCCCTCGGCGTTGCCAGGGCTAATCATTGCGTTGATTCTGGGCCTTGCCGGCGGCGTCAGTCTGGGTCCTGAGCACCCGATTATGGCCGTGAATATTGGCCTGGCGGTTTTTCTCGGTTCACGCATTTTGCCTCGCGTCGGCGCGCTGGACTGGACCATTCTCGCCTCCGCAGGCACCATCGGGGCGCTTTTCGGCACCCCCGTTGCGGCAGCACTGATCTTTTCGCAGACGCTCAGTAGCAATAACGACGTCCCGCTGTGGGATAAGCTGTTTGCGCCGCTGATGGCCGCAGCAGCCGGGGCGTTGACCACCAGCCTGTTTTTCCATCCCCATTTTTCACTCTCCCTGCCCCACTACGGCCAGATGCAAATCGCTGATATTTTCAGCGGCGCCATCGTCGTCGCCATCGCCATTGCGCTGGGCATGGTGGCGGTATGGTGTCTTCCACGTCTGCACCGGCTAATGCACAGACTCAAACACCCGGTGTTGATTCTGGGATCCGGCGGTTTGATCCTCGGTATCTTAGGGGCAATCGGTGGGCCGGTGACGCTGTTCAAAGGTCTGGACGAGATGCAGCAGCTGGCCTTCAGCCAGGTATTTAGCGTCTCCGACTATCTGCTGTTTGCCGTAATCAAGCTGGCAGCGCTGGTGGTGGCGGCCGCCTGCGGTTTCCGCGGTGGACGCATCTTCCCGGCGGTCTTTGTCGGCGTCGCGCTGGGGCTGATGCTGCACGAGCATGTCGATGCGGTCCCTGCGGCGATTACCGTCTCTTGTTCTATTCTGGGGCTGGTTCTGGTGGTCACGCGCGACGCCTGGCTAAGCCTGTTTATGGCGGCGGTAGTCGTACCGGATTCGACGCTTTTCCCTCTGCTTTGTATCGTGATGTTGCCCGCCTGGCTCCTGCTGGCGGGCAAACCGATGATGATGGCCTGGCGAAACGACAAATAATCAGGCGCTATTGCGCGCCTCCAGCGCTTTGGTAATCGCCCCTAGCAGCGGCGGGATATCCGCTTTCGGCAGCATCACCTCAATCAGCGAGAGCCGCTCGTGGTGCGCTACTTTTTCAAGGACGTCCGCCAGCTGCTCCGCTTCACTGACCCGCCAGCACTGGGCCTGAGGATCAAGGCTCAGAGCCTGCGGGATTTGCGTCCAGTTCCATAGCGCAATGTCGTTATACCGCTGCTCAGGCCCATGGATCGCTCTTTCCACCGTATATCCTTCGTTGTTAAGAACCAGAATGATAGGGTGTTGTTTATCCCGCAGCATCGAGCCGAGCTCCTGGATGGTGAGCTGCGCCGCGCCATCCCCCGTCAGAACAATCACGCGCCGGTTCGGGCAGGCCGTCTGTGCGCCAAATGCCGCCGCCAGCGTGTAACCGATCGATCCCCACAGCGGCTGGACGATAAAATTCACGTCCGCCGGCAGACGAAGGTCGATCGCACCGAAGGCCGATGTGCCCTGATCCGCAAGAATGATGTCTCCCGGACGAATAAACGTTTGCAACGTTTGCCAGAAATTCGCCTGCGTCAGCGAGCCATCCGGCTGCGGGTAGGCCATCGAGCTTTGAGAGGACGGTACCGGCGTACCGTGCACGTGCTGTTTACACAGCTCCACCAGCGTTTCGATTGCCTGAAGCATGGGGATGCCGGTAAACCAGATATCACCAACGCGTGAAGCATGAGGCTGAACTTCTATCGTTTGTGCCGGGGTGAGCTGATGCGTGAAGCCGGCGGTAAGGGTATCGGTAAATCGCGTCCCGATGCACAGCACGGTATCCGCCCCTTCAATCGCCTCTTTTACCGCGCCGGCGCTCGCCGAACCGCTGTAGGTGCCGTAAAAACCAGCGTGACGTTCGTCAAATATTCCTTTACCCATCAGCATGGTGGCGTGTGCCATCGGCACGTCTTTGACCCATTTCTGTAGCGCATGCTTCAGGCCATGGCGCAGGACAAGGAAATCGGCCAGCAGCGCAGTACGCTTGCTTCTGGCAAGCTTGTTCTCAGCGGCTTCCCGGAACGCTTTCAGGCAGGCGCTATCGGCATGCGCATGGCGGAGCGTGAGAGCGCTTACAGGAGGCGTGGCGGCCTTTTTTGCCACGTCGGCAGGCAGCATCAGATAGCCGGGGCGGCGCTCCCGGAGCATAGTGGTTAACACCCGGTCGATTTCATAGCAGGCGTTTTGTTCGGTCAGGATCGCCTGTGCAGCAGTAATCGGCTCGCTCATATGATAAAAATGACGAAACTCACCGTCGCCCAGCGTGTGGTGCAGCAGCTCACCTCTTTGCTGTGATGCCATCCCCGGCGCTCCCACAATATGCAGTACCGGAACATGTTCGGCATAGCTGCCCGCAATGCCGTTCATGGCGCTTAACTCTCCTACGCCAAATGTCGTCAGCAGCGCGGCGAAGCCCTTACATCGGGCATATCCGTCCGCGGCATAAGAGGCGTTTAACTCGTTGGCACAGCCCACCCAGCAGATATCGGGGCTGTCTATCACGTGGTCGAGAAACTGCAGGTTATAGTCGCCCGGCACGCCAAACAGATGATCGGCTCCACAATCTGTAAGACGGTCCAGCAGGTAATCGGCGACGCAGTATGGGGTACGCATGAACAGGTATCCTTCTAATGTTGACCTCACCTTGAGTATTAAATAAGCGTGATGGCTGTCCAGAATTGGCGATAAGAAGGGCATGGAAAGAATGCTTTACAAAAAAGGCTGCGCTATGCTGCTTTATTTCCTAAAAATGTAAACGCATACACTGATTTTACACTTCAGCGCCAGAGGTTACGAAAATGGGTTATCAGCCGGACAAAAATCGTTACGGGACAATGGAGTATCGCCGCTGTGGGCAAAGTGGGCTCAGGTTGCCCGCCATCTCGCTCGGGCTGTGGCATAACTTCGGTGATACCACCCTTATCGAAAACAGCCGTCAACTTTTACAGCGTGCGTTCGATCTGGGCATTACGCATTTCGACCTTGCCAACAACTATGGCCCGCCACCGGGATCGGCCGAACGTAATTTCGGCCGTATTTTACAGGAGGACTTCCTGCCCTGGCGCGACGAGCTAATCATCTCAACCAAAGCGGGCTATACCATGTGGGAGGGTCCTTACGGCGACTGGGGGTCACGCAAATACCTGCTGGCAAGCCTCGATCAAAGCCTGAAGAGGATGGGGCTGGAGTATGTGGATATCTTCTATCATCACCGTCCTGACCCGCAGACGCCGCTGCTGGAAACCATGAAAGCGCTTGACCATGCGGTGCGTCAGGGGAAGGCTCTGTATGTTGGATTATCCAACTACCCCGCTGAACTGGCCCGCAAGGCGATTGATATCCTTGACGATCTCGGTACGCCCTGCCTGATCCACCAGCCGAAATATTCCCTGTTTGAGCGTGCGCCGGAAGAGGGATTGCTGGACGTGCTGCAGGAAAAAGGAGTCGGCTGTATTCCCTTCTCGCCGCTGGCCGGTGGGCAACTGACCAACCGCTATCTGAACGGCATTCCCGCAGACTCACGCGCGGCAAGCGGCAGTCAGTTCCTTAACCCCGACCAGCTCACCGAAGAGAAGCTGGAGAAGATTAGAAAGCTGAACGCCATGGCGGAAGAGCGCGGCCAGAAGCTGTCCCAGATGGCGCAGGCCTGGGTATTACGTCATGAGAATGTGACCTCAGTGCTGATTGGGGCGAGTAAAGCGGCTCAAATTGATGACGCCGTGGGGATGCTGGCAAACCGCCATTTCTCTGTGGATGAGTTGGCCCGTATAGACGCGATCCTGAGCAGTTCAATATAAAACCGTTTTTAGCAAAAAGTGCTCTCCCCCCAGGAATTCGGAGTTGAGGCGATGATACGAAGCTTTACCAACTCGTAAAATTGCGTTAACAGGCCCACCAAAGGCCCCGATCGTGAAGGAGAAAGAGTATGTTCAGGTCACTGATTCTTGCAGCGGTATTACTGGCTTCGGCGCCGCTGATCGCCACTGCGGGCGAAATCACCCTGTTGCCATCAGTAAAATTACAAATTGGCGATCGTGACGACTACGGCAGATACTGGGACGGCGGCTACTGGCGCGACCGTGACTACTGGCACCGTCATTATGAATGGCGCGGCGATCGCTGGTGGAAACATGATAACGGCAGACACCGCGGCTGGTATAAAGACAACGCGTATGAGCGCGGCTACCGTGAAGGCTGGAACGATCGTGACGACCGTCGCGGCGGCTGGGGTCGCGGGAAAGGTCATGGTCACGGCCATCACCACTAACAAAAAAAGGAGCCATGGAGGCTCCTTTTTTTGTTAAAGACCCAGTGCGGTTCCCACCAACAACCACAGGTTCAGCGCAACGACCACCACCACGATGGCCCATCCTGTTCGTTTTACCAGCGTTGAGTTAACCAGCTCGCCCATCAGAGTTTTGTTGCTGGTAAAGATCAGCAGCGGCACCAGCGCCAGCGCGATACCAAAACTCAGCAGAACCTGGCTCATGACCAGAATTCGCGTTGGGTCGAGACCCATCAGAATCACCACAAATGACGGCAGCATGGTGACGGAGCGACGAACCCACAGCGGAATGTGGAAGCGGACAAACCCCTGCATCACAACCTGGCCTGCCAGCGTGCCCACCACCGTAGAAGAGAGGCCGGCAGCTACCAGGCTGAGACCAAATATCGTGGCGGCAGCATGGCTCAGCAACGGCTCCAGCGTGAGATACGCCTGGTCGAGATCGGCAATACCGGTATGACCGTTAAAGTGGAAAGCCGCGGCTGCAGTCGCCATCATCGCCAGGTTTACAAACCCCGCGATAGTCATAGCGATCGCGACGTCCCACTTGGTGGCGGAGTAACGTTCTTTACGCGTCCCACCGTGGAGATGCTGCGTCAGCGAGGAGTGCAAATAAATCACGTGCGGCATGATGGTCGCCCCTAGCACCCCGGCGGCCAGGAACACCGCTTCCGAGGTTGGCAGGCTTGGGATCGCCATCCCTTTACCGAGCTGTGCCAGATTCGGCTGTGAGAAAATCAGCTCGACAATGTAGGCCGCCGCCACAAACAGCAGCAGACCACCAATGACCTTTTCCAGCGGCTTTTGGCCCCGACGCTGCAGCATAAGGATGAGGAAAGTGGCAATCCCGGTCAGCACCGCCCCTTGCAACAGCGACACGCCCAGAATCAGCTTAAAGCCGATCGCTGCACCGATAAACTCAGCGAGGTCAGTGGCCATGGCGATGATTTCAGCCTGAACCCAGTAGAGCCAGACTGCGGGACGCGGGTAATGGTCGCGAATTTGCTCCGCCAGGTTTTTACCCGTCGCAATCCCCAGCTTTGCGGAGAGCATCTGAATCAGCATCGCCATCAGGTTAGCCCAGACGACCACCCACAGCAGCTTATAGCCGAAGCTGGCCCCGGCCTGAATATTGGTCGCAAAGTTTCCTGGATCGATATAGCCAATGGCAGCGATGAACGCAGGTCCCATTAATGCGAACCGCAACTTGCGCGCGGCTCTGCCACTGCTACCCTCTACGCGACTGTTTGTCATGTCTGCCTCTGAAATATAGCCTTTGCTATGTTTAATGCTATCAAAATGAGAATGATTATCAAGATCATTTATGAAGTTTGCAGTGATTTCTCTGATAGCTTTGAACGATAGACGGGCGGGTAGGTGGGGCGATCTAACCGAAACTGAAATCGCGCATGCTTTTGTGAAGACTAGCACACAAACTTAACTTTTCACTCATTTACCTAACATAACAAAAATGTATTGTGGATCACTATTTTTGAGACTCGTCACAGGATGTAACTATAGTGTGTCCTCGATCTCGTTTTCTTTTCTCTTGTTACATAGAATATGCACGAAAATTAAACCTGCCTCATATTTGGAGCAAATATGGACCGCGTCCTTCATTTTGTCCTGGCACTTGTTGTCGTTACTGCACTTGCATTGCTGGTCAGCACAGACCGCAAAAAAATTCGTATCCGTTATGTTGTTCAACTGCTGGTCATTGAAGTTTTACTTGCGTGGTTCTTCCTGAACTCCAACGTAGGCCTCGGCTTCGTGAAAGGCTTCTCCGAAATGTTCGAAAAACTGCTCGGATTCGCCAACGAAGGGACCAACTTTGTCTTCGGTAAAATGAACGACGAAGGTCTGGCGTTCTTCTTCCTGAAGGTTCTCTGCCCTATCGTCTTCATCTCCGCGCTGATCGGTATTCTGCAGCACATCCGTGTTCTGCCGTTCGTGATTCGTGGAATTGGCTTCCTGTTATCCAAAGTGAACGGTATGGGCAAGCTGGAATCCTTCAACGCCGTTAGTTCCCTGATCCTCGGTCAGTCTGAGAACTTCATCGCGTATAAAGATATTCTCGGCAAGATGTCCCGCAACCGCATGTACACCATGGCGGCAACCGCAATGTCTACCGTTTCCATGTCTATCGTGGGCGCGTATATGACCATGCTGGAACCAAAATACGTGGTTGCTGCGCTGGTTCTGAACATGTTCAGCACCTTTATCGTTCTGTCGCTGATCAACCCGTACCGCGTTGACGCAAGCGAAGAGAACATTCAGATGTCAAACCTGCACGAAGGCCAGAGCTTCTTCGAAATGCTGGGTGAGTATATTCTGGCCGGTTTCAAAGTCGCGATTATCGTTGCCGCCATGCTGATCGGCTTCATTGCGCTGATTTCTGCGCTGAATGCCCTGTTCGCTGCGGTGCTGGGTATCTCCTTCCAGGGGATTCTGGGCTACATCTTCTATCCGGTTGCATGGGTGATGGGTGTTCCGGCTCACGAAGCGCTGCAGGTGGGCAGTATCATGGCAACCAAGCTGGTTTCTAACGAATTCGTTGCAATGATGGATCTGCAGAAAATTGCCAGTACGCTTTCTCCGCGTGCGGAAGGCATTCTCTCCGTGTTCCTGGTCTCCTTCGCGAACTTCTCGTCCATCGGGATTATCGCGGGTGCGATTAAAGGCCTGAACGAAGAGCAGGGTAACGTGGTATCTCGCTTCGGCCTGAAGCTGGTTTATGGCTCTACGCTGGTGAGCGTCCTGTCAGCGTCCATTGCGGCACTGGTCCTGTAACGTTTATCGTGAAACAAAAACCGGGAGCCTGGCTCCCGGTTTTTTTATGTCCGTAATTCTTCCAGCGGTTTGGGTTTGCCTATCAGGTAGCCCTGCAGGTAATCCACACCGAAGCGGAGCAGCATCTCCCGCTGCGCCGGTGTTTCCACATATTCCGCGACGACGCAGAGCGATTTTGTCTTTGCCAGATTACACATCGACTGCACAATCATTGCATCCATGTCGTCTGTACAAATGTCTTTCACAAAGCAGCCGTCGATTTTAATGATGTCCGCCTGCAGGCGTCTGAGACGCTCATAGTTAGCGTAGCCAGTACCAAAATCATCGATGGCGATCCGGAAACCATACTCCCGCAATTGCTGAATATTATTGATACTCGTGCCTGAATTTGAGAAAGCCTGCTCTTCAGTAATCTCAATCACGACGGCCTGAGGCGCAACGCCGTACCGTTCAAACAGCGCGCAAATCTCGGTCGCCACCTCTTTTTGCATCAGCGTCAGCGGCATCAGGTTGATGGAAAAACGGGTGCCAGCGTGCGTTGCAGGGTTATCTCGCAGCCATACCAGTAATTTTTCCATGACGCACATATCAAACCGATGGCTGAGGTTGAACTGCGCAATCAGCGGAATAAAGCGGTCAGGAGTAATAATCTCCCCCTCACTTTCCATTCGCGTCAGGATTTCATAGTACCCGCTCCCGTCCGCCTTCTGGATCGGCTGCGCATATAAATGGAACTGCCCCGCCTCAAGCGCATGCTTAATCCGGGCCAGCATCAGGACACGCTCTGTCGTTTGCCCTGATGCCACCTCAAGGCTATTCGTCAGCGCGAGAACGTTTTGCTCTCCGCAGGCCTGTTCTGCCAGCCAGCTTAGCTGCCCCAGCGTGTGATGCAGTTTCTCGCCGTCTTCGACCATTCCCCATGACGCACCAAACTCAATATCCAGCCCGGTGCTGTTCCAGAAAATCTTATTGCTGTTGAGCCGATCGACCATATGCTGGAGTCGTTCAGCAATTTCTGGCCCAAGCAATACCAGCACCAGCTCGCTTCCGGGCAGCTGGAAGAGCATCTCATCTTTTTGCAGGAGCGGCTGGAGCGACGTGGCGATCGTTCGTTTGCAATGGACCCGCATGATAATCCCGTAGTGGCGGCTCAAAAACTCCAGATTATCCATGCGCAAAATGCACACTTTGGCATCCGGATGAATTTCAAGGTAATCCTCCAGCGCACGAATATTAGGCAGACCGGTAAGAGGATCGGTCAGCGCCCTGTCCTGCCAGCCCCGCTTCAGCCACTCGCTGCGCTGGTAAATGCGAGACATGTAAAGCAAACAGATGGCGAAAGAGATCAGCACGGAGAGGATAAAGGAGAGCGAATGTCCCGATTCCACCCCGTTAAGGAAATTATAGTTGTATGTCAGCAGCAGGAGCGCTGAGGTGGCCCACAGCAGAGAAATCAACGCATAGGTCAGGCGGCTTATCGCTAAGGTAAAAAGAATAAATATCAGCGGCATCAAATAGCCCGCAATGACCGGTGACTCAAAAGGACCACATAAAATGACAAGAATGAAGCTTAAAAGCGCTAACCAGACAAAAATATATAATGGATTCTTGTGATAAAACACGGGCTTCACGCTTCGCCGCCAGAAGGTGACGGCATAACGAGGATTAATTATCATTCTTAGCGGGTAATAGAACATCATGGTAAAAATCAGCGCCGCGCATATCAGGCTTTGAATATCCACAACGTTATAAATTACCGTGCCTTCGCCGAAATAGGTCGAAATTGTCACCGGAAAATCAAAGAAATAGCCTGCCATATACATCGACAGCTTAATACCTAATGGCACGACAAAACCGAGCCAGAATATACGAAGCCCGATGTGTTTGTTAGGGATACTGTAGCGCCAGCGCTTGCCCAGCATAAGGCGTAGCAGGCCGCACCCCGCGAATAACGCAAAGGTCTGACAGAACAGTAAAACTGGATATTGTAGCGGCGCTAAATTAATATAGAATAAATTAGTGACAGTAAAACCTAACAGAATGGGAAGAATTGCTCTGCGCCCAAATATCAGAATTACCGCCAGCATAACGCTGAGTGGCAACCATGCTAAATAAACGTCGTGACCATTAACAATTGCGCGTGGAGAAAGATAACGGGAGACAGGTACCGCAATCAGGCAAAGTGCCAGGGCAATCATAAATATCTTTACATTATAATACGTTTTTTTATTCATTAATCAGGGACGTTATTTTCCAGGAGAATCATTGACCGGATGGATAATAGGTTTATTAATTGCGCGAATCAAGTTCAAGTCTATTTATAGACCGGTTTATTGATTACGATTGAGGTGAGGTACAGAAATACCTTCTTTTTGATAACAAAATGCGGTAAAGGGCGTTACAAACAGATAAAAAAAACCCCCGTCATTCGACGGGGGTTTACAATTTTGGTGGAGCTAAGCGGGATCGAACCGCTGACCTCTTGCATGCCATGCAAGCGCTCTCCCAGCTGAGCTATAGCCCCACATATGACTTTACTGACCGCACTCTGTTGGGTTCAGAGTTTGGTGGAGCTAAGCGGGATCGAACCGCTGACCTCTTGCATGCCATGCAAGCGCTCTCCCAGCTGAGCTATAGCCCCATCGTAAAGCTGTCATGTTGACGGGCGGCATAATATGAATTCCGCTGCGGAGTGTCAACGGCAAAATCAATTCCAGCTATTCAATCGCCGAAAAATCATGCAAATGAATCACTTTGCGAGCCTGCTCGCAGTCAGGAGTTAAGCCTGTCACGTTTTCACGTTAAACGGTGCTATAAAATGAGCCGCTAATTAACCCCAAAGATATTCAGGAAATTGCATGATCAAGGAACGAATGACGCCAGAAGAGTTAGCCCTCCTCACTGGCTATAGCCGACAGACCATCAATAAATGGGTACGCAAAGAGGGTTGGATTACGTCACCAAAGCCAGGCGTCCAGGGCGGGAAAGCGCGTCTGGTACATGTGAACGAAAAAGTCCGTGAATTTATCCGCAGTGCACGTCGGGCAAGCGAAACATCCGAACTGCCAGAAGGCGTCAGTCATGATAGTTCACTTCACACCCTGCTCCTGACGCTAGCCAATGAAATGACGCCGGAAGAGCAGAAGCAGATGACATCGCTATTACTGCGGGAAGGGATCACCGGATTGTTGCAACGTTTAGGGATTCGCGATCGGGATTGATATGAAAAGATTACGGAGCAAAATGACCACGGAAGAGCTCGCGAAGAGTTTGGGCGTTGCCAGGCAAACGGTTAATCGTTGGATACGCCAGCAGGGATGGAAAACCGAAGGGCTCAACGGCGTGAAAGGCGGTCGCGCGCGACTCATTCATGTCGATGCGCGCGTGAAGGAACATATTATGAGCCTTCCGGCAATTCGCACCCCTCACGAGGTTTACCATCTCGCGGAGGCCACGTCTTCCTACAATACCCCCTCTTCAAACCTGTATCCGGGCATTATTGAGACGCTGGAGAGTATGACTAAGCCGGAGCAGAAGCGTCTGGATGCGTTATTGAAGCGCGAAGGCATACACGGATTTCTTAAGCGTCTGGGTATTGCAGAAGAAGAAGCATAAAAAAACGGCAGGTTCCCCTGCCGTTTGTTTTATCTGAGACGCTATTACTGCTGATTTTCTCGTTCAGCGATAAAGTCCAGCGCCTTGTTAATGCGCGCCACGCTGCGTGATTTGCCGATGGCATGAACCGTTACGTCCAGCGCCGGAGACTGACCCGCACCGGTCACCGCAACGCGCAGTGGCATACCGACTTTACCCATGCCGATTTCCAGCTCGTCTGCCGTCGCCTGAATGGCGTGATGCACATTCTCAGCGGTCCATTCGGTGAGCGCAGCCAGCTTGTCACGCACCACTTCCAGCGGCTGACGCGCAACCGGACGGAGATGTTTCTTCGCGGCGTCCGCGTCGAACTCAGCAAACTCTTCATAGAAGTAGCGGCAGCTTTCAGCAATCTCTTTCAGAGTTTTGCAGCGCTCGCCGAGCAGTTTCACCAGATCCGCCAGCTCAGGGCCAGTGCGGGTATCAATATTTGCCTGCTCAATGTGCCACTGCAGGTACGTCGCCACATATTCTGGCGGCATGGTATTGATGTAGTGATGGTTCAGCCACTGGAGCTTGTCGGTATTAAACGCGCTCGCTGATTTGCTGACAGAGCTCAGAGAGAACAGTTCGATCATCTCTTCACGGCTGAAGATCTCCTGGTCACCGTGAGCCCAGCCCAGACGCACCAGATAGTTCAGCAGCGCTTCTGGCAGATAACCGTCGTCGCGATACTGCATGACGCTGACCGCGCCGTGACGTTTAGACAGCTTTTTCCCGTCGTCGCCGTTGATCATGGAGACGTGCGCATAAACAGGCACAGGGGCGTTCAGCGCCTTCAGGATGTTGATCTGACGTGGCGTGTTGTTGATGTGGTCTTCACCACGGACAACGTGAGTAATTTCCATATCCCAGTCGTCAACCACCACGCAGAAGTTGTAAGTTGGGGAACCATCGGTGCGGCGGATGATCAGATCGTCCAGCTCCTGGTTGCTGAATTCGATCGGGCCACGGATCTGGTCGTCAAAGATCACAGATCCCTCTTGCGGGTTAGCAAAACGCACAACGCAAGGCTCATCAGCAGCGTGCTCGCTGTGGTCATGGCGGCAGCGGCCGTCATAACGCGGCTTTTCACCATTCGCCATCTGCTCTTCGCGCAGCGCATCCAGACGCTCTTTGGAGCAATAGCACTTATACGCCGTGCCCGCGACCAGCATTTCGTCAATGACCGCGTTATAGCGGTCAAAGCGTTTGGTCTGAAAATAAGGGCCTTCGTCCCATTCCAGATTCAGCCAGTTCATCCCATCCATAATGGCTTCAATTGCTTCCGGCGTGGAGCGCTCAAGATCGGTGTCTTCAATACGCAGCACGAACTCACCTTTGTTGTGGCGTGCGAAAAGCCAGGAATAGAGAGCGGTACGTGCACCACCGACGTGCAGATAGCCTGTCGGGCTCGGCGCGAAGCGAGTTTTGATTTTCATGAAATGGCCTTACGTTATAAAGATGCCGGCAATCGGCAAATCCTGGGGAAAAAACGATGGGCAATATTCTATCACTGTGGGGGGATTCCTCAATGTTGATCCCTTTATCATGACCGAGTTTGCGATTTTTGTTTAGAAATCATGCGCCACAGCCCGTTTCGCGATCGTTTTGCTTAATTTTACGACGAACGAATAAAAACTTTAGAAAATGCGTTGACTCATTTTCAACTCTCCCTATAATGCGACTCCACACAGCGGGGGTGATTAGCTCAGTTGGTAGAGCATCTCCTTTACACGGAGGGGGTCGGCGGTTCGAGCCCGTCATCACCCACCATCTACTTCGGTAGACCCGCAGTGTAGATAAGAATTGAGATTGGGCGATTAGCTCAGTTGGTAGAGCATCTCCTTTACACGGAGGGGGTCGGCGGTTCGAGCCCGTCATCGCCCACCATTCTCACCTTATCGCAGCAGTTCCGAAATGGGCGATTAGCTCAGTTGGTAGAGCATCTCCTTTACACGGAGGGGGTCGGCGGTTCGAGCCCGTCATCGCCCACCATTTCGGGTCGTTAGCTCAGTTGGTAGAGCAGTTGACTTTTAATCAATTGGTCGCAGGTTCGAATCCTGCACGACCCACCAATGTAAAAAGGCGCCCTAAAGGCGCCTTTTTGCTATCCGCAGTTTGTCTACTTCCCTGCCTTCAACGTCGCAATCAATACTGATTGTGTATCGATGCAACTCCCTGCCAGATATGGCAGTTTTGCTCAAGCTAATCCCATTGGTGCCGATACCTCTGTTTTATAACGCGAGGAAAAAGTATGACGACCATTCAGGCTTCAACCCAACAGATTCAAACCAGCGGCGCGAGTGGAACTTCGAGCAGTAACGATATCTCTGCGCAAATCACCCGCATTCTCGACAAGATCAAAAAACTGACCCAGCAGTTAAAAGAGCTGTCGAACAGCCCCATCAGCACCGACGAGAAGAAAAAGCAGCAGGAACTTATTCAGACCCAGCTCAAAGTGCTGCAGGCTCAGCTCGCGGCGCTGCAGCGCCAGCAGGCCGAAGAGGCCCAGAAGAAGCAGGAACAAAAACTGGGCAAAGTGGAAGGCGTGAATAGCCCGTCAGACAATAATCAGATTGATATCTACATCTGATCTTCTGATGCGTTAAACAGTGGGTCGCGTATGCGGGCTTCGGTTAATCGTTGTGCCTGGATACGCACCACTTCCCAGATAGCCTGCGCCGCCCCCGAGAGTGAACGATTTTTTCGCCGCACCAGCATCAGCTTTCGCTCGACAACGGGCGTTAATCGCCTGACGGCCAGTCTGCTTCCCTGCGGCAGGGGGAGCGCCAGGGCGGGCAATACGCTGATGCCAATGCCGGCTTCCACCATGGGAAACAGCGTTGCCGGGTGACCAATCTCCTGCACGATTGTTGCCTTTACGCCCTGATTCATCAGCGCGGAATCAATCAACGGACGGCTGCCCGAGGCATAATCCTGTAATACCAAATTCGCGCCCTGCAGGGACTGCCAGCTGACCTCCGGCAACGAGGCCAGCGGATCGTCGTCACGGCAGAGCAGCAAAAAAGGCTCAGAGAGTACGCTTTCGCACGCCAGATCGCTTGCCTGACCGGGATCGATAACAATACCAAAATCGACATCCCCCTGGCGGATGCTCTCCAGCACCCACTGTTGCGGCCTGTCATGCAGCACAAAATCAATGTCCGGGTAGCGATGGCTTCCCTCGGCAATACACTGAGGTATAAGGTGTGCGGATATCGTCTGGCTGGCCGCGACCCGCACGGTACCCGAAAGCTGCTGGCCCAGCCTCCCCACGTCTCTGAGCGTGCTGTTGAGCTCATCCAGCAACCGTTCAAGGCGCAGAGCGAGCTGCTGCCCCGCTTCGGTCAGCACCACTTCGCGCGTGGTTCGGTCAAGTAACCGGACGCCAGTCTGATTTTCCAGTTCTTTCACGCTGTGGCTAACCGCCGACTGGCTCAGGCCAATCATCTCTCCTGCCCGGCTAAAGCTACGAGCCTGCGCCACGGTGACAAAAACACGAAGCTGACGTAGTGAATAATTCATCTTTTTAATTCATGAATGGATGCAATAAATCAATTTTATTTCTCAAATGGAAAAAAGCACAATAGCGACATCTGTTTTCAGGAGTCATTATGAAACTATTTCGTATTGTTGATCCGTTTACGCTCACCCTGGTAGTTACCGTTTTACTGGCCTCTTTCTTCCCCGCTCGCGGCGGTTTCGTCCCGTTTTTTGAAGGGCTGACGACGGCCGCCATCGCGCTACTGTTCTTTATGCACGGCGCAAAGCTCTCCCGCGAAGCCATTATCGCGGGCGGTAGCCACTGGCGACTACACCTGTGGGTGATGTGCAGCACGTTCATTCTGTTCCCGATCCTCGGGGTGCTGTTTGCCTGGTGGGCGCCGGTTAACGTCGACCCGGCGCTTTACACCGGTTTCCTGTATCTCTGTATTCTTCCGGCCACGGTGCAGTCCGCCATTGCCTTTACCTCTCTCGCGGGAGGGAACGTGGCGGCCGCGGTCTGCTCGGCATCGGCATCCAGCCTGCTGGGGATTTTCGTCTCCCCGCTGCTGGTAGGCCTGCTGATGAACATGCACGGTGCGGAAGGTAACCTTGAGCAGGTGGGCAAAATCTGTCTGCAGCTGCTGCTGCCGTTTGTCCTGGGCCATCTCTCCCGACCGTGGACCGGCGCGTTTGTGGCGAAGCATAAAAAATGGATTTCAAAAACCGACCAGACCTCGATTCTGCTGGTGGTTTACTCCGCCTTTAGCGAAGCGGTCGTGAACGGGATCTGGCACAAGGTGGGGGCAGGCTCGCTGCTGTTTATCGTGGTGGTCAGCATCGTCCTGCTGGCGATTGTGATTGCGGTAAACGTCTTTGTGGCACGCAAGTGCGGCTTCAACAAAGCGGATGAAATCACGATTGTGTTCTGCGGTTCGAAGAAGAGCCTGGCGAACGGCATCCCGATGGCCAACATTCTGTTCCCGACCTCGGTGATTGGGATGATGGTGCTGCCGCTGATGATTTTCCACCAGATCCAGCTGATGGTCTGCGCGGTGCTGGCGCGTCGCTACAAGCGCCAGACCGAAAAGCTGGCGCAGGAAGAGACCCGCGCCGCCAAGGCTTAAGGACGTTTCAGGGGCTGCACCAGCTGGGTCAGCCCCTCGGTTTTGATCAGTAACGTGATAGCCATCAGCTCGCCCAGTCGCCCTGCCGGAAATTCATCCTTACGGGCAAACCACAGCAGATACTCCTCCGGCAAATCAATCAGCCTGCGGCCCTTGTATTTACCAAACGGCATCTCGGTATTGGCGATCTCAACGAGCTGCTCTTTCTCCACGTTACTCTCCTAACAGACGCATCATTTCCGCTTCGTCGATAACCGCAATGCCGAGCTCCTGGGCTTTCGCCAGCTTCGAACCCGCCGCTTCACCGGCGATCACCAGGTCGGTTTTCTTCGACACGCTGCCCGCAACTTTTGCCCCCAGCGCCACCAGACGTGCTTTGGCATCGTCGCGTGAAAGCTGGCTCAGGCTGCCGGTCAGCACCACCGTTTTACCGGCGAACGGGCTGTCGATCTCTTCAGCATTAACCACCACCGGCGCGGGCCATTTAATGCCCTCTTCCAGCAGTTCGCCGATGACGTTACGGTTGCTCTCTTCGGCGAAGAAGTTAAAGACGTGCGTGGCGACGACAATACCTACGTCCGGGACTTTCTGCAGCTCCTCGATGCTCGCCTTTTCCAGCGCCTCCAGCGTACCAAAGTATGCTGCCAGACCTGCTGCGGTTGCTTCACCCACTTCACGAATGCCCAGCGCGTAGAGGAAACGCGCGAAAGTCGTCTCTTTTGCGGCTTCCAGCGCGTTAACCACATTCTGGGCAGACTTTGGTCCCATGCGGTCCAGACCGGTCAGTTTACCAGCGGTCAACCTGAAGAGATCCGCTGGCGTGTGGACATACTCTTTCTCAACCAGCTGATCGATAATCTTATCGCCCATTCCGTCAACGTCCATTGCGCGACGGGAAACGAAGTGCTTCAGTGACTCTTTACGCTGCGCGCCACAGATTAAGCCACCCGTACAGCGAGCCACCGCTTCACCTTCCACACGCTCAACGTCCGAACCACACACCGGGCAATGGGTTGGGAAGACAACCTCGCGCGTATCATCAGGACGTTCTGACTCCACAACGTTAACCACCTGCGGGATCACGTCCCCTGCGCGGCGAATCACCACTTTGTCACCAATGCGCAGGCCCAGGCGTTCGATTTCATCGGCGTTGTGCAGCGTGGCGTTACTCACCAGCACGCCCGCCACCTGCACCGGCTCCAGACGGGCGACCGGTGTAATAGCCCCCGTTCGACCGACCTGGAACTCCACGTCGCGAACGAAGGTCATCTGCTCCTGGGCAGGGAACTTAAACGCCACCGCCCAGCGCGGCGCGCGCGCCACAAAGCCCAGCTGCTCCTGCAGCGCCAGTGAATTCACCTTGATGACGACGCCATCAATATCAAAACCGAGCGTCGGACGGTCCTCTTCCACCTTGTGGTAGAACGCCAGTACCGCTTCCGGCGAGTCGCAGAGCTGGACGCGATTGCTTACCGGCAGGCCCCACGCTTTAAACTGCAGCAGGCGTCCGAGGTGCGTATCCGGCAACTCGCCGCCCTCCAGAATACCCACACCGTAGCAGAAGAAAGTAAGCGGTCGCTTCGCGGTAATACGTGGGTCAAGCTGGCGCAGCGAGCCCGCCGCCGCATTACGCGGGTTAGCAAACACTTTCCCGCCGGTGCGACGAGCCTCTTCGTTAATTTTCTCGAAGCCCGCCTGCGGCAGGAACACTTCGCCGCGCACTTCCAGACGAGCAGGAATGTTGTCACCCTGCAGCCTCAGAGGGATCGCGCGGATGGTACGCACGTTGGTGGTGATGTCTTCGCCCGTCGTGCCGTCGCCACGCGTCGCGGCACGCACCAGCACGCCGTTTTCATAGAGAAGACTGACCGCCAGGCCATCCAGCTTGAGCTCGCAGCACCAGGTGAGAGAGTCGCTGCTTTTCAGGCGATCCTGCACGCGCTTGTTAAACGCGAGGAAGCTCTCTTCATCGAAGACGTTATCCAGCGACAGCATCGGCACTTCATGACGCACCTGGCTGAAAGCGCCCAGCGGCTCAGCGCCGACACGCTGGGTGGGGGAATCCGGCGTGATGAGTTCAGGATGCTGCGCCTCTAGTTCGCGCAGCTCGCGCATAAGGCGGTCATACTCCGCATCCGGCACTTCCGGCGCGTCCATAACATGATAGAGGTATTCATGATGGCGAAGCGTGGTTCGCAGTTCAGTGAGTTGTTGTTCGATTGAGTCCATATCGCACCATCAATGAGAAAAAACCCCCGACATGCGGGGGTTGAGGAGGAGTTGAAGTCAACGCGGCGATTACGCGTTAGCTTCCTTAACTTCGCGGATGCGGTCCTGATACTCGCGCAATTTCTGCGGGGTCATCATTCGACGCTGATCGTCGAGCACCACGCCACCGACTTCGTCAGCGATGTGCTGAGCGGACTGCAGCATCAGCTTAAAGTTTTGCAGTTCATCACCGTATGACGGCACCTGCATAAAGATAGTGACGCCTGGGGTCACGAAATCACCGGTCATTTCCGGATCGAAGGTGCCAGGGTTAACCATGTTGGCCAGGCTGAACAGCGCCGGACCGCTACCGTCAGGGCTCAGGTGGCGATGGAAAATATTCATATCGCCAAACTTGAAGCCTGCCTGTTGAATACTGTTAAGCAGCACATCGCCATTGAGATGGCTACCGTGATGCGCGGCCACGTTCATGATGATCACCGCTTCTTTACGCTGCGGTTTTTCAACAACCGGCTCTGGCTCTGCAACGGGCTCAGGCTCAACGTGCGGGGCCGGAGCAGGCTGAGGCGCAGGCTGTACGTGAACAGGCTGCTGCGGTTGTTGTACCGGCTGAACAGGTTGTTGCTGCACGGGCTGCTGAACCGGTTGCTGTACCGGTTGATGTTGAACCGGCTGTGGCGCAGCAGGCTGCTGATAAACAGGCTGTTGCGGCGGCTGGCGCACCGGCTCTTCCACAGGCTGCGGCGCTGGCTGGCGCGGCTGTGCAGAAGCATACGGCGGTTGATACTGGTGCTGCGAAGGACGAGGCGCTTCATGCTCCCCATGGCCTGCGCCGGGCGCAGTATTGACCCGATGAACACGAACTTCACCCACGCCGTCGTCATCGCTGCCGTCGATGTCATCTTCACTGTCATCGTCGTCACGACTGGACTTCATGCGCTTCAGTGGGCGATCGCGAAACATCGATGAACGCTCTTTACGGCTGGTCCAGAAACCATGTACCAGTAAAGCGATTATGGCGATCGCGCCAACAATGATTAATATCAGACGCAAATCCTGCATCATTATATTCTCTGTTGTTCTAACACCTTGCCACCACGGCAAACATTTACTCACTAAGAGTATTTGCCGTTTACGTCAAGTGCAAGTGTGTGCAGAGCATTCACAGCATAAAGATGAAGGAAATCGTGCTTTTTGCTGGTTTTTCGAACATTTCCGAACTGGTCATTGCTCCGTAAGTGGATAATATAGGCGTGCAATTCCACTGGTTGTGTAAAAAGGAGTACAGCCTGGCTATGGTTTCAACATCTTCTACCCCCCCGCGCAGCGGCGTCTGGTATTTTTCTCAGGGCTGGAAACTGGTCTCCCTGCCGGGGATTCGACGCTTCGTCATTCTGCCGCTGTTGATCAACATTATTCTTATGGGCGGCGCGTTCTGGTGGCTGTTTACAAAACTGGAGAGCTGGATCCCGTCGCTGATGAGTTACGTGCCGGACTGGCTGCAGTGGCTTAACTACCTGCTCTGGCCGGTGGCGGTGATCTCCGTGCTACTGGTGTTTGGCTACTTCTTCTCGACAATTGCAAACTGGATAGCCGCACCGTTTAACGGTCTGCTGGCGGAACAGCTGGAAGCGCGGCTTACCGGTGCGACGCCGCCGGACACAGGGATATGGGGGATCATGAAAGACCTCCCTCGCATTATGAAGCGCGAATGGCAGAAGTTTGCCTGGTACCTGCCCCGCGCGCTCGTGCTGCTTATCCTCTATTTTGTGCCAGGCATTGGCCAGACCGTGGCACCGGTGCTGTGGTTCCTGTTCAGCGCCTGGATGCTGGCCATTCAGTACTGCGACTATCCTTTCGATAACCACAAGGTACCGTTTAAAGAGATGCGCACCGCCCTGCGCAGCCAGAAGGTCGCCAATATGCAGTTTGGCGCACTGACCAGCCTGTTCACCATGATTCCCTTCCTTAATCTGTTCATTATGCCCGTCGCCGTTTGCGGCGCGACGGCGATGTGGGTCGACTGCTACCGTGCTAAGCATGCGTTATGGAAATAATGCAAAAATGTGTAAAGCAGGGGTGGCTTATGCCGCCCCTTATTCCATACTGATCCCCATTATTTCCTTGCAGTATATAGATATGCGAATTCCTTACTTCCCCCTACCTGCTCAACAGGTATGCTGGGTCGGTATCCCAATTTCATACAGTTAAGGACAGGCCATGAGTAAGATTTATGAAGACAACTCGCTGACTATCGGTCATACGCCCCTGGTTCGACTGAACCGTATCGGTAATGGACGCATCCTGGCGAAGGTCGAATCACGTAACCCGAGCTTCAGCGTTAAATGCCGTATCGGTGCAAACATGATTTGGGATGCTGAAAAACGTGGCGTGCTGAAGCCTGGCGTTGAGCTGGTGGAACCGACCAGCGGTAACACCGGTATTGCTCTGGCCTATGTTGCTGCCGCGCGCGGCTACAAGCTGACGCTGACTATGCCAGAAACGATGAGCATCGAGCGTCGTAAGCTGCTTAAAGCGCTGGGCGCGAACCTGGTTCTGACCGAAGGCGCGAAGGGCATGAAGGGCGCCATTCAGAAAGCCGAAGAGATTGTGGCCAGCGATCCGGCGAAATATCTGCTGCTGCAGCAGTTCAGCAACCCGGCAAACCCGGAAATTCACGAGAAGACCACCGGTCCGGAAATCTGGGAAGATACCGACGGCCAGGTTGACGTCTTTATCTCCGGTGTGGGTACCGGCGGTACGCTGACCGGCGTGTCACGCTATATTAAAGGCACAAAGGGTAAAAAAGACCTGATCACCGTTGCCGTTGAGCCGACTGACTCACCGGTTATCACCCAGGCCCTGGCCGGTGAAGAGCTCAAACCAGGCCCGCATAAAATCCAGGGTATTGGCGCAGGCTTCATTCCGGGCAACCTGGATCTGAAGCTGATCGATAAAGTGGTCACCATCACTAACGAAGAGGCCATCTCTACCGCGCGTCGCCTGATGGATGAAGAAGGCATTCTGGCGGGTATCTCTTCCGGTGCGGCCGTTGCGGCAGCGCTCAAGCTGCAGGAAGACGAAGCCTTTACCAATAAGAATATTGTGGTTATCCTTCCGTCCTCGGGTGAGCGTTACTTGAGCACCGCACTGTTTGCCGATCTGTTTACCGAAAAAGAGCTGCAACAGTAGTGCCAGCATGTTAATAACGCGTAAAAAAGCACCTTTTCAGGTGCTTTTTTGTGGCCTGCTTCAAACTTTTACCCCTCCTGGCATTGCTTCACCCCGTTGGGTCTGGTATTTAAACCAGCAATTATTTTGATGCGTGAAATTAATCGGTGAATGAAATAGCCTTGCTGAATCGATTTTATGATTTGGTTCAAGTCTTGCTTTCGCTGCATAATGTTTAATGACGATCGAAACGTCAGCGCTAACAATACAGGCTAAAGTTCAGTCGCCAGGCTAGACTTTAGTTCCACAACACTAAACCTATAAGTTGGGGAAATACAATGTTCCAGCAAGAAGTTACCATTACCGCTCCGAACGGTCTGCACACCCGCCCTGCTGCTCAGTTTGTTAAAGAAGCAAAAGGCTTTTCTTCTGAAATCACTGTGACTTCCAACGGCAAAAGCGCGAGCGCAAAAAGCCTGTTCAAACTGCAGACTCTGGGCCTGACTCAGGGCACCGTTGTCACCATCTCTGCGGAAGGTGAAGACGAGCAGAAAGCAGTTGAGCATCTGGTAAAACTGATGGCTGAGCTCGAGTAAGTTTCCGGGTTCTTTTAAATATCAGTCACAAGTAAGGTAGGGTTATGATTTCAGGCATTTTAGCATCCCCGGGTATCGCTTTCGGCAAAGCACTGCTGCTGAAAGAAGACGAGATCGTCATCGACCGGAAAAAAATTTCTGCCGACAAGGTTGATCAGGAAGTTGAACGTTTTCTGAGCGGTCGTGCCAAGGCATCTGCGCAACTGGAAGCAATCAAAACTAAAGCTGGCGAAACTTTCGGTGAAGAAAAAGAAGCCATCTTCGAAGGGCACATCATGCTGCTCGAAGATGAGGAGCTGGAGCAGGAAATCATAGCCCTGATTAAAGATAAAGGCATGACGGCCGACGCGGCTGCGCATGAAGTTATCGAAGGTCAGGCAACTGCCCTGGAAGAACTGGATGATGAATACCTGAAAGAGCGTGCGGCTGACGTACGTGACATCGGTAAGCGCCTGCTGCGCAACATCCTGGGTCTGGCCATTATCGACCTGAGCGCAATTCAGGATGAAGTGATCCTGGTTGCCGCGGACCTCACCCCGTCTGAAACCGCACAGCTGAACCTGAAAAAGGTCCTCGGTTTCATCACCGACGCGGGTGGCCGTACCTCCCATACCTCTATCATGGCGCGCTCTCTGGAACTGCCTGCCATCGTGGGTACCGGTAGCGTCACCTCTCAGGTGAAAAACGGCGACTATCTGATTCTGGATGCCGTAAACAATCTGGTTTACGTCAACCCAACTAATGAAGAGATCGATAAACTGCGCGCGGTTCAGGAGCAGGTTGCGACTGAAAAAGCGGAACTCGCTAAGCTGAAAGACCTGCCAGCTATCACCCTTGACGGCCATCAGGTAGAAGTATGCGCAAACATCGGTACCGTTCGCGACGTTGATGGCGCTGAGCGCAACGGTGCGGAAGGCGTAGGTCTCTATCGTACAGAATTCCTGTTCATGGACCGCGACGCGCTGCCAACGGAAGAAGAGCAGTTTGCTGCCTATAAAGCCGTGGCTGAAGCGTGTGGCTCTCAGGCGGTTATCGTCCGTACTATGGACATTGGTGGCGATAAAGAGCTGCCGTACATGAACTTCCCGAAAGAAGAGAACCCGTTCCTGGGCTGGCGTGCGATTCGTATCGCGATGGATCGTAAAGAGATCCTGCGTGACCAGGTTCGCGCGATCCTGCGTGCCTCTGCTTTCGGTAAACTGCGCATCATGTTCCCGATGATCATCTCTGTTGAAGAAGTGCGTGCACTGAAGAAAGAGATCGAAATCTACAAGCAGGAACTGCGCGACGAAGGTAAAGCGTTTGACGAGTCAATCGAGATCGGCGTAATGGTGGAAACACCTGCGGCGGCGACCATTGCGCGTCATTTAGCCAAAGAAGTTGATTTCTTTAGTATCGGCACCAATGATTTAACGCAGTACACCCTGGCAGTTGACCGTGGTAATGATATGATTTCACATCTCTACCAGCCAATGTCACCGTCCGTACTGAACTTGATCAAGCAAGTTATTGATGCTTCTCATGCAGAAGGTAAATGGACTGGCATGTGTGGTGAGCTTGCAGGCGACGAACGTGCTACACTTCTGTTGCTGGGTATGGGTCTGGACGAATTCTCTATGAGCGCCATTTCCATCCCGCGCATTAAGAAGATTATCCGTAACACGAACTTCGAAGATGCGAAGGTGTTAGCAGAGCAGGCTCTTGCTCAACCGACAACGGACGAGTTAATGACGCTGGTTAACAAGTTCATTGAAGAAAAAACAATCTGCTAATCCACGAGATGCGGCCCAAATTACTGCTTAGGAGAAGATCATGGGTTTGTTCGATAAACTGAAATCTCTGGTTTCTGATGATAAGAAAGACTCCGGAACTATTGAGATTGTTGCTCCGCTCTCCGGCGAGATCGTCAACATCGAAGACGTGCCGGATGTAGTGTTTGCTGAGAAAATCGTTGGTGATGGCATTGCTATCAAACCAACTGGCAACAAAATGGTTGCTCCAGTTGACGGCACCATCGGTAAAATTTTTGAAACCAACCATGCGTTCTCTATCGAATCTGATAGCGGTATCGAACTGTTCGTTCACTTCGGTATCGACACCGTTGAACTGAAAGGCGAAGGCTTCAAACGTATCGCGGAAGAAGGCCAGCGTGTTAAAGTTGGCGACCCGGTGATTGAATTCGATCTGCCACTGCTGGAAGAAAAAGCCAAGTCTACCCTGACGCCGGTTGTTATCTCCAACATGGACGAAATCAAAGAACTGATCAAACTGTCTGGCAGCGTCACCGTGGGTGAAACCCCGGTTATCCGCATCAAGAAGTAATTCTTGCCCGCACAGAAAAATGGCGCCTTCGGGCGCCATTTTTGTTTATGCCGGGAGGATAAGCTCGTCGTAGCCTTTCGACTGGGTATAAAGCATCACGTCAGTCACCCGATCGCCGGCCATGCGAATGGCATCTGCAACGGTTTTCCCCTCTACAATTCCGCTCACCAGCTCTGAACAGAACAGGTCGCCCGTCCCTTTCAGATCGGTTTCTACGCGCGGGTGCGCGCTGACGGTCACGCCCTCATTCGTCACCAGTACCACGTGGATGTTTTGCGGGTCGTCTGCGACCGGCGCGCTGGTGATCGCCACCCATTTCAGGCTGTCTGAAAGCAGTCCCTGTGCCGCCGCGATGGCGCTTTCCGGCGTGCGGCACGGCTTGCCGCTTAACACTTCCAGCTCGTAGACGTTTGGCGTAATCCCCTGCGCCAGCGGCAGCAGGTGCTCCCGATAAGCCTGCGGGATATCCGGCTTCACGTACATCCCGCTGTCGATATCGCCGATAACTGGGTCGACCAGCACCAGCAGATCAGGATGCTGAGCTTTGACCGCCTTCAGCCACTGCGCCAGCAGGACGATCTGGCTGGCACTGCCCATATAGCCTGTGGTAACCGCCTTAAGCTCGCGCAGGATCTCGCGCTCTTCCAGCGCCTTCAGGTAGCCGCTGAACCACTCATCGGGGATCACGCCACCATAGAAGGTGTCATAGTGTGGCGTGTTGCTGAACAGTACCGTTGGCACGGCGGTGACGTTCAGCCTGTGGGTTCGAATATTAGGCACCGCAATGCTGTTACCCACGCTCCCGTACACCACCTGCGACTGTACCGCGACAATATCAGTTTGCTGCGCCCGGGTATTATCCCGGAATAGAATCATCTCCATGACGCTTAAATCCCCGCCCCCTGCGAATAACTCTCTTCACCAAAGACGCCGGTAGACAGATAGCGATCGCCGCGATCGCAAATAATCGCCACCACCACAGCGCCCGGGTTTGCCTGCGCTACCCGAATCGCGCCCGCTACCGCGCCGCCCGAGCTGACGCCGCAGAAGATACCTTCGCGTACGGCCAGCTCACGCATGGTATTTTCCGCCTCGCGCTGGTGAAGATCCAGCACCTGGTCCACAAGCTGCGCATTAAAGATGCCGGGCATATACTCCGCCGGCCAGCGGCGAATGCCCGGAATGCTGCTCCCCTCTTCCGGCTGCAGGCCCACAATGGTGACGGCTTTGTCCTGCTCGCGCAGAAAACGCGATACGCCGGTAATGGTGCCGGTGGTGCCCATGCTGGAGACAAAATGGGTGATTCGCCCGTCGGTTTGCTGCCAGATTTCCGGGCCGGTGGTGGTGTAGTGCGCGTACGGGTTGTCCGGATTATTAAACTGATCGAGCAGTTTACCTTCGCCGCGCTCGGCCATTTGTAACGCCAGGTCGCGCGCGCCTTCCATCCCCTGCTCTTTGGTCACCAGAATCAGCTCGGCCCCATAGGCACGCATCGCGGCGCGGCGCTCCTGGCTCATGTTGTCCGGCATCAGCAGCTTCATGCGGTAGCCTTTCAGCGCCGCAATCATCGCCAGGGCGATACCGGTGTTGCCGCTGGTGGCTTCAATCAGCACGTCTCCCGGCTTAATTTCTCCGCGTTTTTCAGCCTGGACAATCATCGACAGCGCGGCACGATCTTTTACCGACCCCGCCGGGTTATTGCCTTCGAGTTTGACCCAGATTTCGCTGCCGTTAGCCGGCCCCATGCGCTGAAGTTTGACCAGAGGGGTGTTGCCGATGGTGTGTTCGAGTGTATTCACGTTTTTTACTCAATAAAAAAGCCGGGTGGCGTTTCGCTTACCCGGCCTACAAGACGCAGTGATAACTGTAGGCCCGGTAAGCGCAGCGCCACCGGGCGATAAACATCCTAATAACCTATCAGGCTGACTCCGCCAGAGCAATATCCTCGCGCGTCTCGATGCGCTCCTTCCCGTGATAAATCCGGGCATGCTGCAGCCCGACAAACAGGCGCTCCCCCCGGTGCGGCGGGACGTCGTCGCGCATGACCACGGTCAGCGGCTCGGTATACCAGCCCAGCGGCTGTACCACCAGTTGGGTGTAGTGACCTTTAGGGCTCGCTTCCAGCACCTGCACCGGCAGCGGTGAATCCAGGCTGGTTCGGCGGCTCACGTCCACTTCCCACGGACGCAGGAACAGATCGACCGGGCCCTGGTGCGCGGAGGTATAGCCCAGCGGCCAGCGGTGCGCGCCCACGTGGAACTGACCGCCGCGAATAGTGCCCTGCAGACGGTTCACCTCGCCCATAAACTCCAGCACGAAGCGGGTCGCCGGTTCACGCCAGAGCTGCTCCGGTTCGTCAACCTGCTCAATGTTGCCCTGGCTCATGACCACCACGCGATCCGCAACTTCCATCGCCTCTTCCTGATCGTGGGTCACGAAGACGCTGGTGAATTTCAGCTCTTCATGGAGCTGACGCAGCCAGCGGCGCAGCTCTTTACGCACCTGCGCATCCAGCGCGCCGAAGGGCTCATCCAGCAGCAGAATTTGCGGTTCAACGGCCAGCGCGCGAGCCAGCGCTACGCGCTGTTTCTGCCCGCCGGACAGCTGGGCCGGGAAACGATCCGCCAGGTGAGCCAGCTGCACCATCTCCAGCAGTTTGGTCACCTTAGCCTTAATGGTTGCCGCATCCGGGCGCTCGCGACGCGGCAGCACGGTAAGCCCAAACGCGATGTTGTCAAATACGGTCATGTGGCGGAACAGGGCGTAATGCTGGAACACAAAACCCACTTTACGATCGCGGGCGTGCAGGCGGCTCACGTCGGTGCCGTGGAAGCGGATGTGTCCGCTGGTCTGATGCTCAAGCCCGGCGATAATGCGCAGCAGCGTGGTTTTGCCCGAGCCGGACGGCCCCAGCAGCGCCACCATTTGTCCGGAAGGGATATCCAGCGAGATATCATTCAGCACCTGGGTGCGACCAAAAGACTTCTTAATATTGGCAATCTCAATGCTCATGATTTCCCTCCTGATGCTGACGTTTTTCCTGATTTTCTAAACGCCACTGCACCACACTCTTCAAAAACAGGGTCAAAATGGCCATCAGCGTCAGCAACGCTGCGGCAGTAAACGAGCCGATGGTGTTGTAGTCCTGCTGCAGCAGTTCAATCTGCAGCGGCAGCGACAGGGTTTCACCGCGAATGGAGCCGGAAACAACGGAAACGGCACCGAACTCGCCAATCGCGCGGGCGTTGGTCAGCACCACGCCGTAAAGCAGCGCCCAGCGGATGTTCGGCAGCGTCACGCGGCGGAACATTTGCCAGCCCGAAGCCCCCAGCAGCACCGCCGCTTCGTCTTCGTTGCTCCCCTGGCTTAGCATCACTGGCACCAGTTCGCGCACTACAAATGGACATGTCACGAAGATGGTGACCAGCACCATGCCCGGCCAGGCGAACATGATCTGCAGGTTATGCGCATCCAGCCAGCCGCCCAGTGGGCCGTTGGAGCCATAAAAGAGCAGGTACACCAGGCCCGCTACCACCGGCGACACGGCAAACGGAATATCCAGCAGGGTCAGCAGCAGCTGACGTCCCGGGAAGTTAAAACGCGTCACCAGCCACGCCAGCAGGGTACCGAACACCAGGTTCACCGGGACGGTGATCAGGGCAATCAGCACGGTCAGCCAAATGGCGTGGAGCATATCCGGGTTCGCCAGGTTTTCCAGCGCGGGCATCAGACCCTTGCTGAACGCCTGAACGAAAATATAAATCGTCGGAACGACGAGAATGAGGGCGGAAACCAGCACGCCCGCCCCAATCAGAAACCATTTACCCCAGTTGATGCGGGGCGCATCGTATCGCTTCAATTGCGTAACTTCCGCCATCAGTGACCTACCACACGTCGACCAAAGCGACTTTGCAGAGTGTTAATCGAGTACAGCAGCAGCAGCGAGGCGGCGAGGATCACCGAAGCAATCGCGCTCGCCGCCGGATAATCAAACTCCTGCAGGCGGATGAAAATCATCAGCGAGGTCACTTCCGTTTTCCAGGCGATGTTCCCGGCGATAAAAATCACCGCGCCGAACTCACCGAGGCTGCGGGTAAACGACAGCGCAACACCTGCCATCAGCGCTGGAGAGAGCTCCGGCAGCACCACCTTGCGGAAGCTCTGCCAGCGCGTGGCGCCCAGTGTTTCCGCCGCTTCTTCGTATTCCGGACCCAACTCTTCCAGCACCGGCTGCACGGTACGTACCACAAACGGGATGCTGGTGAAGGCCATCGCCACCGCGATACCGAGCCAGGTGTAGGTTACTTTGATATCAAATTTCGCCAGCCACTCGCCGTACAGCCCGTTTACAGAGAAGAGCGACGCGAGGGTTAAGCCCGCCACCGCCGTCGGCAGCGCAAACGGCAGATCCATCAGGGCGTCAAGCAGCGTGCGGCCCGGGAAGCGATAGCGGGTCAGGATCCACGCCATCAGCAGGCCAAACACGCCGTTAAAAATGGAGGCGACAAACGCCGACAGCAGCGTCACCTTATAGGCCGCCACCACCTGCGGGTTGGTGACCACGTCCCAGTACTGCGCCCAGCTCATCTGAGCAAGCTGCATCACCAGCGCGCTGAGCGGCAACAGCAGGATCAGGCAGACGAACAGCAGGCTGGTCCCGAGGCTTAAGGTAAAGCCCGGCAGGACGCGTTTTGTCGAAACTGCAAACATTACTTATGCCCCGCCGCCAGCAGTTTGTCTAACTCACCGCCGCTGGCAAAATGCGTTTTCATCACATCAGGCCAGGAGCCAAAATGTTCTTCCACGCGGAACAGCGCGGTCTGCGGGAACTTATCTTTCAGCTTGTTCATCACGTCCGGGTTGTTTACGCGGTAGTAGTAATCGGTAATGATGGTCTGCGCCTGAGGGCTGTACAGGTAGTTGAGATAGGCTTTTGCCGCTTTCTCGGTACCGTTCGCCTGCACGTTTTTATCCACCCATGCGACCGGGAACTCGGCCAGAATGTTGGTTTTCGGGATAACCACCTCAAAGCCCTGCGCTTCATACTGTTTGCGGATGTTATTCACTTCCGATTCAAAGCTGATCAGCACGTCGCCGAGACCGCGCTCCGCGAAGGTCGTTGTCGCCCCGCGGCCGCCGGTATCAAACACTTCGACGTTTTTCAGGAACTGGGTCATGAACTGCTCGGTTTTGGCTTTATCGTTACCGTCAGCCTTGTCCGCCGCGCCCCACGCGGCTAAATAGGTATAACGCGCGTTACCGGAGGTTTTTGGGTTCGGGAAAATCAGCTTCACGTCGGAACGCACCAGATCGCTCCAGTCGTGGATATTCTTCGGGTTGCCCTTACGCACCAGGAAGCCCATGGTGGAATAGAACGGGGAGCTGTTGTTCGGCAGACGGCTCTGCCAGTCCGCCGGGATGAGGTTGCCTTTGTCGTGCAGGATCTGCACGTCAGTCACCTGGTTGTAAGTCACCACATCCGCTTTCAGGCCCTGCAAAATCGCCAGCGCCTGCTTGGACGAGCCGGCGTGGGACTGCTTGATGGTCAGCTTGTCGCCGTTATTGTCTTTCGCCCACTGCTGTTCAAACGGTGGATTAAGGGCGGCAAACAGCTCGCGGGAGACATCATACGAACTGTTCAACAGTTCAGTCGCCTGCGCCTGTGCCACCAGCAGTAAACCTGCCAGCGCCAGAGTTCCTTTTTTCAGTACAGTAACGGCCATTGCGCACCCTTATAAATGTGATGACTATCTTATAGTCATAATATTTATAACGGGGATGAAAGGAGTAACGGTTTTATATACCGTTTGGTGATTTAGAAGCAGAAAAGGGAATAAGGGTGAGGCTTGGTGCCCTCACCCCGGCCCTCTCCCGCAGGGAGAGGGAGAAATGCCATTACAGCGCTAGCAAACGCTCAACGGACGGCGCAAAGTAGTAGCCGCCGGTCACCGGTTTGGTGAAGCGGAGCATGGCGTCGCGCTTGCCGTCGGTATCACCGAACATGCTCAGCAGCTGCTGCTCGATGTTATACAGGCGCGCGCAGTAGGCGCAGAAGTAAAGGCCGTGCGTTCCGCTTGCAGTACCGTACGGCAGGCTCTGGCGGACAATCTTCAGCCCTTTGCCGTCTTCTTTGAGGTCAACGCGGGTCAGGTGCGAGGTAACGGGACGGTCGTCGCCGTCAATCTCTTCGTTAGCCTCTTTCGTACGGCCAATCATCATCTCCTGGTCGTGCACGCTCATGCGGTTAAGCTGCTTGAGGTTGTGCTCCCAGCGCTGCACGAACACGTAGCTGCCGCCCGCATCCACGCCGTCTTTAATCACCGCCACTTCACGACGCGTCTCTTCGCCCGCCGGGTTTTCGGTACCGTCGACGAAGCCGCTCAGATCGCGCTCTTCGACCCAGCGGAAGCCGTGAACCTCTTCCTGCACATCAATGCTGTCGCCAAAAGCCGCTACCGCCGCCTGGGCAACGGAAAAGTTCACATCGTGGCGCAGGGAGAGAATGTGGATCAGCACGTCGTATTGGGTTGCCGGAGCCAGACCTTTGCCGTATGGGATGAAGTCTTTCAGCTCTTCCGCCCCTTCACCACCGCTCAGCTGACGCCAGACGTTATTGCCAAAGGCGACAACGGCGCCGAGGTGTGCTTCCGGGAATTTGGCCTGGAAGGTCGCCAGTTTATCAATAAACGCTTTGCTGACCGCACGCAGGGCATCCACATCCCCTTTAACATTGGCTTCAATCCAAATCGCCGCGCGGCAATGTTCTGGCAAAATGCCACTCTGAACCTGAGACATCGCTCCTCCTGAAATAAAGATGCCACGTCAGCGTGGCATTGATAGCGGGTATTATACCCGGATTTCAGCGAGGCGGTTTGCTCAGGCGCAAATTACTGCTTCCAGAGTATTTTGCTCACTTTCCAGCTCTTAAGCGTGTCGTCAGACGGCATCAGTCCTTCCGGGCCGCTCCAGGTGCCGGTGAAGACATAGCTGATGTGCTGGCTGCCTTCAGCCTTACATTCCACCGCAACCTTGTCGTCAGACGGCACGCTGGCGCAGTTGCCAAAGGCCTGCTTATAAAGATCGCTAAACGGGGTCCCCACCTTCACACCGCTCGCCGTCGGAATATCTGCATCCATCACCGCAATTCGGTTGACCGTGCCTTTGTCACCGTTGATCACCAGCGCCAGCTTGTCGCCCTTCAGCGCCTCGTAGTAGCGAACAATATTGCCATTCTCCGTTTTCATGCCGCTGCGCAGGCGGTAATCACTGCTGAGCGCATCCTGGATAGCATTCTGATCCAGCGCCGTCGCGGCGGTAATTTTCCCCACGCCCTGCTCGGTTACTTCCGTTGATGAGCCAAACCAGTTCCACGGATACGCAGCGGACCAGTTAATGGAGGAGAGCGTCGAACAGCCGGTCAATGCCAGCGGGAGAGCGCATAAGAGTAAACGCAGCGATTTCATTAAAACGTCCTTACTTGTTAAATCAACGCTTGTTGGAGTGCGACATCGGCAAAAAGTGCCGGATTAATCATCCTGAGGCGCAAAACAGGCACGAAGACGCGGGTTGGTCATCAGCCACAGCAGCGCCACAATATCGGCCACCACCAGCGCAACGCCGGTGCCCGTCAGCGGTTCACCGTACCACCAGAGAACCGGCTGCCATAAGAGCAGCGCAGTCTGGGCAAGGATTAGCAGCCAGCGAAGCGTGCGCCAAAAACGAGGGATCAGGTGCCGTCGTCCGCTGCACAAAAAAGCCACCACCGCCGGTACGCCCGGCAGTAAGCCGAGCCAGAAAGCATCGTGATCGGGATAAAAAAGATTCAGCAGCGTATCGCCCTGCCCGCGCGACGCGGCGGCCATCACAAACAGAACCCAGGTTCTGGCCTGGAGCAGCAGAACGCACCAGAATAAAAAGGGCAGCCTGACGCGGCCCTGCGCGTCATAGTCTGCCGGATGGATCTCAGTACTCTTCATCTTCGATCAGACGCTTTCCCAGATTCAGCACGTCAGAATGCTCGTAGCCCAGACGCTCATACATTCCCAGCACCACATCGTTATCTTCCCGCACCATAATCTGGATTTTCGGGCAGCCGCGGGCGATCAGCTTCTTCTCGAGCCGGTTAAGCAGCGCATTGGCAATGCCGCGACCACGGTATTCCGGGTGGACGCCCAGATAATAGGCCGAGCCGCGGTGGCCGTCGTAACCGCCCATTACCGTCCCCACAACCTCACCGTTGACTTCCGCGACCAGGAACAGACTGACGTCGTGATTCACCTTACGTTCGATATCCATTTCCGGATCGTTCCACGGACGCAGCAGATCGCAGCGCTCCCAAAGGGTAATCACCTCTTCGAAATCTTCCTGGCGAAAAACGCGTATCTCCATGGTATTAACCGCCTTTTCGGGTTTAAAAACAGTGATTATGGCGCGAAGCTCGCCTTTAGCCAATAACCGGGGAAAATCTCGCCAAAATTTGGCATAATGTCACTTTGTCACGTATTGAAATGAAAAGTAAAACAATTCTCAACATGGACTGTCGTAACGGGAAACACGATACGATATAACACCAGGACCCCATTTTTTAGTATTCAGGCCGCATGAGCACATTCAAACCATTAAAAGCACTCACATCGCGTCGTCAGGTTCTCAAAGCGGGGCTGGCGGCCTTAACGTTAACGGGTATCGCAAAGCAGGCTCAGGCGAAAGACGAGAGCACGCTTAAAACCAGTAACGGACACAGCAAACCGAAAAGCAAAAAGCCGGGCGCGAAGCGTCTGGTGATGCTCGACCCTGGGCACGGCGGCATTGATACCGGCGCCATCGGCAAAAACGGGTCGAAAGAAAAACACGTCGTGCTGGCGATTGCAAAAAATGTGCGGACGATTTTACGCAGTAACGGCATTGACGCCCGTCTGACGCGCTCTGGCGATACCTTTATTCCGCTGTATGACCGCGTAGAGATCGCCCACCAGCACGGTGCGGATCTGTTTATGTCGATTCACGCGGACGGCTTTACCAACCCTTCTGCGGCAGGTGCCTCGGTGTTTGCGCTTTCCAACCGCGGCGCCAGTAGCGCCATGGCGAAATACCTCTCCGACCGCGAAAACCGGGCGGATGAAGTCGCCGGGAAAAAAGCCACCGACAAAGACCACCTGCTACAGCAGGTGCTGTTCGACCTCGTGCAGACGGATACAATCAAAAACAGCCTGACGCTTGGCTCGCACATCCTGAAGAAGATTAAGCCGGTGCATCGCCTGCACAGCAAAGGCACCGAGCAGGCGGCGTTCGTGGTCCTGAAATCACCGTCCATCCCGTCCGTGCTGGTGGAAACCTCCTTCATCACCAACCCGGAAGAGGAGCGACTCCTTGGCACCACGGCATTTCGTCAGAAGATCGCCAACGCTATCGCCTCTGGCATTATCAGTTATTTCAACTGGTTCGATAACCAAAAAGCGCACTCCAGGAAACGTTGATGAAACCCGATGCACAACTGGTCAAAACTTTCCTGCTGAAGCTGCAGGATGAGATTTGCCAGAAACTGGCCGCCGCAGACTGCGGAGAATTTCAGGAAGATACCTGGCAGCGCGAGGCCGGCGGCGGCGGGCGCAGCCGCGTGCTGCGTAACGGCGGCATCTTCGAACAGGCTGGCGTGAATTTTTCCCACGTTCACGGTGACGCCATGCCCGCGTCTGCGACGGCACATCGTCCCGAACTCGCGGGCCGCAGCTTCGAAGCGATGGGCGTCTCGCTGGTGGTGCACCCGCACAACCCGTTCGTGCCAACCAGCCACGCCAACGTGCGCTTTTTCATTGCGGAAAAGCCGGGGGCCGATCCGGTCTGGTGGTTTGGCGGCGGTTTCGACATGACGCCCTACTACGGCTTCGAAGAGGATGCCGTGCACTGGCACACCACCGCGCGGGATCTTTGCCTGCCGTTTGGCGAAGACATTTACCCGAAATATAAAAAGTGGTGCGACGACTACTTTTACCTGAAGCATCGCGACGAGCAGCGCGGCATCGGCGGACTGTTCTTTGACGATCTCAACACGCCTGATTTTGATACCGCGTTCAGCTTTATGCGTGCGGTGGGTGAAGGCTATACCGACGCGTACCTGCCTATCGTCGAACGCCGTAAAGACACCAGCTACGGCGTGCGCGAGCGCGAGTTCCAGCTCTACCGCCGCGGGCGCTACGTGGAGTTCAACCTGGTGTGGGATCGCGGGACGCTGTTCGGCCTGCAGACCGGCGGGCGCACGGAGTCGATTCTGATGTCGATGCCGCCGCTGGTGCGCTGGGAGTACTGCTACGAGCCAAAAGAAGGCAGCCCGGAGGCTGCCTTAAAAGAGTTTATTCAGGTTCGGGACTGGGTGTAACCCTCCCCTCACCCCGGCCCTCTCCCAAAGGGAGAGGGTTAGGGTGAGGGTAAAAATTACAGCGGCTGCGTCTGCGCCTCAACTACCGCCAGCGCGACCATATTCACGATACGACGCACGGAGGCAATCGGCGTTAACACGTGCACCGGTTTTGCCACGCCCATCAGCACCGGTCCTACGGTCACCCCTTCAGAGCTGGAGACGCGCAGCAGGTTATAGCTGATACGCGCCGCTTCCACGTTCGGCATAATCAGGATATTAGCCGATCCCTTTAGCGGGCTGTCCGGCATACGTTCATTACGGATGCTTTCCACGAGCGCGGCATCGCCGTGCATTTCTCCGTCAATCATCAGCTCCGGCGCGCGCTCGCGCACCAGCGCCAGCGTCTCACGCATTTTGCAAGCCGCCGCAGATTTGGACGAACCGAAGTTAGAGTGCGACAGCAGCGCCACCTTCGGCTCGATACCAAAGCGACGCACGGTCTCGGCGGCCATCACGGTGATCTCCGCCAGCTCATCCGGGCTCGGATCGTCGTTAACGTAGGTGTCAGCGATAAAGGTGTTGCCGCTCGGCAGCAGCAGGGCGTTCATCGCACCGGCGGTATGCACGCCGTCGCGATAGCCGAAGATCTCCTGCACCACGCTAAAGTGCTCGTGGTAATCGCCGATGGTGCCGCAGATCAGCGCATCCGCCTCGCCGCGATGGACCATGATCGCGCCGATCACCGTCGTGTTGCTGATGACGGCTTTCTGCGCCTGCTCCTGGGTGATCCCCCGACGCTTCATGATCGCGTAGTATTCGGTCCAGTACTCTTTGAAGCGCGGATCGGATTCGTTGTTTACGATCTCGAAGTCGACGCCCGGCTTAATCTGCAGGCCCAGCTTCTGGATACGCATTTCAATCACGCTCGGACGACCAATCAGGATCGGCTTCGCCAGACCTAAGGTGATCAGCTCCTGGGTGGCGTGCAGCACGCGCGCCTCTTCCCCTTCCGCCAGCACCACGCGCTTCGCGTCGGCGCGCGCCTGAGAGAAGATCGGCTTCATGAACAGGTTGGTTTTATAGACAAACTCGGTGAGCTTATCGACGTAAGCGTCGAAGTCTTCAATCGGACGCGTCGCCACGCCGGAGTCCATTGCCGCTTTGGCCACCGCAGGGGCAATTTTGACAATCAGACGCGGGTCGAACGGTTTTGGAATGATGTAGTCCGGGCCGAAGCTCAGATCCTGATCGCCATAGGCTGAGGCAACCACTTCGCTCTGCTCGGCGTGGGCCAGCTCCGCGATGGCGTGAACGGCTGCAAGCTTCATCTCTTCGTTGATCGCCGTTGCGCCGACGTCCAGCGCGCCGCGGAAGATGAACGGGAAGCAGAGCACGTTGTTGACCTGGTTCGGGTAGTCCGAACGGCCGGTACAGATGATGGCGTCTTCACGCACCGCTTTCGCCAGCGGCGGCAGAATTTCCGGCTCAGGGTTCGCCAGGGCCAGGATCATTGGCGCACGCGCCATCTTCTTCACCATCTCCTGGGTCAGCACCTTCGGACCCGAGCAGCCGAGGAAGATATCCGCGCCGTCAATGACGTCCTCAAGCGTGCGCTTGCCGTCGTCTTCTACCGCATACGCCGCTTTGGTTTCCGCCATGTTCGGCTCGCGGTCTTTATAAATAACGCCCTTAGAGTCGCAGACCACAATGTTGTGTTTCTGCATACCCAGCGCCACCAGCAGGTTCATACAGGCGATGGCCGCGGCGCCGGCGCCGGAGACCACCATGCGCACGTCGGAGAGGTTTTTCTCTACCACGCGCAGGCCGTTCAGAATCGCAGCGGTGCTGATAATGGCCGTACCGTGCTGGTCATCATGGAACACTGGAATGTTCATACGCTCGCGCAGCTTCTGCTCGATATAGAAACATTCCGGCGCTTTGATGTCTTCCAGGTTGATCCCGCCGAAAGTCGGCTCCAGCGCGGCCACTACGTTAATGAACTTGTCAGGATCGAGTTCATCCACCTCGATATCGAACACGTCGATACCGGCGAATTTCTTGAACAGCACCCCCTTGCCTTCCATCACCGGCTTACCGGCCAGCGCGCCGATGTTGCCCAGCCCCAGCACCGCCGTGCCGTTAGAGATCACGGCGACAAGATTGCCGCGCGCGGTGTATTTGTAGGCCGCCAGCGGGTCTTTTTCGATTTCCAGACACGGGGCAGCTACGCCCGGGGAATAGGCCAGTGCCAGATCGCGCTGAGTTGCCAGCGGCTTGGTTGGGGAGACCTGGATTTTGCCCGGGACAGGGAACTCGTGAAAATCGAGGGCACTCTGTTTCAACTGCTCATCCATCTTATTTATCCTTTCACGTATCGGTCAAAAGGGTGACGTAAGCGATCCTGATGCACACCCTGGTGTGCCGCCTAGTATCGCCTCAGGCCGCCTCCTAAACTTTGAAGGCAGCCAAACTCTCACCATCACACATTAAAAATTGTTATCAATTTATAACAGCCATGTTACCCGTCTCAAAAGCAATGCCTCCCCTGTCTGCTATGCTTTTTTGTTAAGTCCATCATGATTTTTTCAGAAGTGTGAACTAACGCACTCATCTAACTCTTTTATTTCCAAGGAGTAATCATTTATGAACCAGCTAGACGGCATCAAACAATTCACCACGGTGGTGGCAGACAGCGGCGATATTGAGTCGATTCGCCACTATCAGCCGGAGGACGCGACCACCAACCCTTCGCTACTGCTCAAGGCAGCCGGGCTTACCCATTTTAGTCATCTGATTGATGACGCCATTGCCTACGGTAAACAGCGCGGGAAGACGCAGGAGCAGCAGGTCGCCGAAGCCAGCGACAAGCTGGCAGTTAATTTTGGTGCGGAAATTCTTAAAAGCATCCCGGGCCGCGTCTCGACCGAAGTCGACGCCCGCCTCTCTTTCGATAAAGAAAAGAGCATCAACAAGGCGCGTCGCCTCGTGGAACTGTACGAGGAACAGGGGATCGATAAATCACGCATTCTGATCAAGCTCGCCTCCACCTGGGAAGGCATCCGAGCGGCAGAGGTACTGGAAAAAGAGGGCATCCACTGCAACCTGACGCTGCTGTTCTCGTTTGCCCAGGCGCGCGCCTGTGCCGAAGCGGGCGTGTTCCTCGTCTCGCCGTTTGTCGGGCGCATCTACGACTGGTACCTGGCGAAACAGCCGATGGATCCGTACGTGGTGGATGAGGATCCGGGCGTGAAATCGGTCCGTAATATCTACGACTACTACAAGCAGCACCGCTACGAAACCATCGTGATGGGTGCCAGCTTCCGCCGTACCGAGCAGATCCTCGCCCTGGCAGGCTGCGACCGCCTGACAATTTCACCCAATCTGCTCCAGGAGCTACAGGACAAAGAAGAAACGGTGATCCGCAAGCTGGTGCCGACCTCCACCGTTCTGCCAAAACCGAAAGCCATGACCGAAGCGGAGTTCCGCTGGGAGCACAACCAGGACGCCATGGCCGTGGAAAAACTGGCGGACGGTATCCGCCAGTTCGCCGTTGACCAGCGCAAACTAGAAGATCTTCTCGCCGCCAAACTTTAACCTTGCCACGGAGTGAACTATGTCCCGTAAAGAGCTAGCCAATGCCATCCGCGCCCTCAGCATGGATGCCGTGCAGAAAGCCAATTCCGGCCACCCCGGCGCGCCGATGGGCATGGCTGATATTGCCGAAGTACTGTGGAACGACTTTCTGAAGCACAACCCCAATGACCCCACCTGGTACGATCGCGACCGCTTTATTCTCTCCAACGGTCACGCCTCAATGCTGCTCTACAGCCTGTTGCACCTTTCCGGCTACGATCTGCCGCTTGAGGAGCTGAAAAACTTTCGCCAGCTGCACTCCAAAACCCCGGGGCACCCGGAGATCGGCTATACGCCAGGAGTGGAGACCACCACCGGGCCGCTCGGCCAGGGGCTGGCAAATGCGGTCGGGCTGGCGATTGCCGAACGCACGCTGGCGGCACAGTTCAACCAGCCGGACCACGAGATTGTCGATCACTACACCTACGTGTTTATGGGTGACGGCTGTCTGATGGAGGGGATCTCCCATGAGGTCTGCTCCCTGGCGGGCACCCTGGGGCTCGGCAAGCTGATCGGGTTCTACGATCACAACGGAATCTCCATCGACGGGGAAACCGAAGGCTGGTTTACCGACGACACGGCAAAACGCTTCGAAGCCTACCACTGGCACGTGGTGCATGAGATCGACGGTCACGACCCAGAAGCGGTGAAAAAAGCGATTCAGGAAGCGCAAAGCGTGAAGGACAAACCGTCCCTGATTATCTGCCGCACCACGATCGGCTTCGGCTCGCCGAACAAGGCGGGTAAAGAAGAGGCGCACGGCGCGGCGCTGGGCGAGGAGGAAGTGGCGCTGACCCGGCAGAAGCTGGGCTGGAAACATCCGCCGTTTGAGATCCCGAAAGAGATCTACCGGGCATGGGATGCCCGCGAAGAGGGTGAGAAAGCGCAGCACGCATGGAACGATAAATTTGCCGCCTACAAAAAAGCGCATCCTGAACTGGCAGCCGAGTTTTCCCGCCGCATGAGCGGCGGCCTGCCGGAAGACTGGGACGATAAAACCCAGGCGCTGATTGAAAATCTGCAGTCCAACCCGGCGAAAATCGCCACCCGTAAGGCGTCGCAAAATACCCTGAATGCAATCGGCCCTCTTCTGCCCGAACTGCTCGGCGGATCGGCGGATCTGGCGCCGAGTAACCTGACCATCTGGTCGGGATCGAAATCGCTGAAAGAGGATATCGCCGGGAACTATATCCACTACGGCGTGCGCGAGTTCGGGATGACCGCGATTGCCAACGGCATCGCCCATCACGGCGGCTTCGTGCCCTACACCGCCACCTTCCTGATGTTCGTCGAGTACGCCCGTAACGCGGCGCGCATGGCAGCGCTGATGAAGGCGCGGCAGATTATGGTCTATACCCACGACTCCATCGGTCTGGGAGAAGATGGCCCCACCCACCAGGCGGTTGAACAGCTGGCGAGCCTGCGCCTGACGCCGAACTTCAGCACGTGGCGTCCCTGCGATCAGGTCGAAGCTGCGGTGGGCTGGAAGCTGGCGGTAGAACGCCATAACGGCCCGACTGCACTGATTCTGTCACGACAGAACCTGGCGCAGATCGAGCGTACTCCGGAGCAGGTGAAAAACATCGCCCGCGGCGGCTACATCCTCAAGGACAGCGGCGGCAAGCCGGACGTGATCCTGATTGCCACCGGCTCCGAGGTGGAAATCACGGTGAAAGCGGCGGAGAAACTGACCGCCGAAGGTCACGCTGTGCGCGTGGTGTCCCTGCCTTCTACGGATATTTTCGATGCCCAGGACGAGGCGTACCGCGAATCGGTACTGCCCTCAAACGTCGCAGCGCGCGTGGCGGTGGAAGCCGGTATCGCCGACTACTGGTACAAATATGTGGGTCTGAAAGGGGCGATTGTCGGCATGAGGGGCTACGGTGAGTCCGCCCCCGCCGACAAGCTGTTCCCGTACTTCGGCTTTACCGTTGAGAACGTGGTTGAGAAGGCGTTGAGCGTGCTGTAGCGCTGTCTGCGTGCCCGGTGGCGCTACGCTTACCGGGCAAAACTAGCGCGTGATCCAGAGCGTGGGCCAGGCATCTGGCCCGTTCCAGTTATCACAGCTGGGCTCCTCGGCGTAGCGCACCAGGCGGAATCGCTGTCCGTCAAAACGCCAGCGCGTCTGGACTCCGCAATCGCCCAAACCGCGCCCCAGCGCCAGCGTTGTCAGCTCGCGCGTCTTTTCATCGAAGCTGGCGTTCATCAACTCCATTTCGCTCCCGTCGCCTGACGGCGTAAACGGCAGACGAAGCCTGACGCTGCGTGCGGTGAACGGTTTTTTACGTGATACCAGCCACGCCAGATCGACCGTGTTATAGGCCCCCGCCTCGCAGCTGACGATCAGCAGCGCTTTCTCATCGGTTAACGCGGTGACGCGCACTTCCCGGCGGTTAGGATCCAGCGAGCACTGGCTGCTGTTCATCCGTCCGGTACCATAGTCCAGCAGGTCGTTCAGTTCGGCGTGGGAGAGTGGCGTCGGGGTCGGATTGACGACCGCCACCTTTTTTAAGGCGGGTGCAGGCGGAACGCTTAACGGCGGATCGTCACCTTTCTTGATCCACGCGGTTTCGCTGCCGACGCGCTTTTGCTGCGCATCAATGAACAGTAGCGCGGCCTTAAGCCCGGTCAGTGAAATGACCTGCTTACCGCCGCGCAGAGTCAGGGCCTTCCCTTCCTGGATATTTTTCAGAAAGGCGGTGATGGTGGCCGCATCGTCCGTTTTCAGATGCCATGGCGTGAGCTGCCAGCGCTGTTTGTCCAGCTTCAGAGGAACGCTATCCAGCAGCAGCCGGGGGGCAATCTCTGGCTCTTTGATCGAGGGAGTATCAAGACCGCCAAGATCGATACGCAGAGTGGCATCCGTTTTCGCCCCGGCGCTACGGGTGAGCGTCATGACCAGACCACGGTGTTCACCCGTGTTGCGGGCAAGGCAAAAGTTCTGGTTATTGCAGGTTACCTGCCAGTCAGAGAAGGCTTGCTGCGCAGGTGCAGCCCGCACCTGCGGTGCGAGGAGCACACAAAACAGGTAAAACAAAAAGACGCTGTAGCGCATGAATGACACAGTCCCGGAACGAAAACGCTTAACTGGGCAGTATCTTCGTGTTCCCGGCGGGGTTGCTCAATCGGATTTATCAGATATACCCGAAAAATGCACTACATCCGCTCGAAAGCAGCGTTCATCAACCCGGTCGTCTGTAAATACTGCAGTAATATCACTGCCTTACCATCCCTGATTTCGCCTGAACGCATCATCTCCAGCGCCCGGGTAAAAGGAAGCTCCAGCACTTCAATATCTTCATCCTCTACGCCACCGCCCCGGTGCGTGCGCTGGGCGTCGCTGTATTCGGCAATGAAGAAATGCACAATTTCCGTTACGCCGCCCGGAGACATAAACAGCTCGAAGACCTTTTTGACCTCACCCACTTCGAAGCCGGTTTCTTCCACGGCCTCTTTGCGGATACAAACTTCCGGCTCATCGTCATCAAGCAGGCCCGCGCAGGTTTCAATCAAACGTCCATCAGGGTTGCCATTAACCCATGTCGCCACCCTGAACTGACGGATTAGCACCACGCTCTGCTTGTCACGGTTATAGAGCAGAATGGTCGCTCCGTTGCCGCGGTCGTAGACCTCGCGTTTGTGGCGGATAACCTCACCGTTGCTACGTGTAAGATCATAGGTGATGTTACGCAGGACAAAGTAGTTTTCAGAGAGAATTTTGTCTTTGATAACGTCAATTTTCAGGGTCATACGGGCTCCACAGCACAATGAGTCGTCCTATACTACGCCGTGAATCCCGCTTTGTCGCCCGCAGGTTTAATGATGTTTTGGCGCGTTAACCCCAAGCCAGTCGAGGATCCCTTGCGCGGCATGGCGCCCTTCCGCCATTGCGGTTACCACCAGATCCGCGCCGCGTACCGCATCGCCCCCGGCGAAGATCTGCGGGTTGGTCGTCTGGTAACGGTAGCGGCTCTCGACCGAGGCCACGATCCGCCCCCTGTCATCCGTTTCGACACCCTGCGCCTGCAGCCACGGCATCGCGTGCGGGTTAAAACCAAACGCCATGATGACCGCATCCGCGGCCATCACAAACTCGCTGCCCGCCACCGGAACCGGTCGCCGCCGTCCCTGCGCATCCGGCTCTCCGAGCTCGGTACGCAGCATCCGGATACCGTTGACCTTTCCGTTCGGATCCAGCGTCAGCTCAACCGGCTGGACGTTAAATTCAAACGCCGCCCCCTCTTCTCTGGCGTTCTTCACCTCTTTCTTCGAGCCCGGCATGTTGGCCTCATCCCGGCGATAGGCGCAGGTCACCTTCGCCGCACCGTGGCGTAACGCAGTTCGGACGCAGTCCATCGCGGTATCGCCCCCACCAAGCACCACCACGTTTAAGCCATGGGTGTCGATGTATGGTTCGCTGGCCGTTGCCTCCAGCCCCATAACATGGCGCGTGTTGCCCACCAGGAAAGGCAGCGCGTCGTAGACACCTGGCGCGTCTTCATGTGGGATACCCGCCTTCATCGAGCGATAGGTTCCCACGCCAATAAACAGGGCGTCGTAATCGTTCTTTAACTGCGACATCGACACGTCCTGGCCCACCTCGCAGTTAAGCTCGAAGCGGATCCCCATCGCGGTAAATATCTCTCTGCGCCGCGCGAGCAGCGATTTGTCCAGCTTGAACGCCGGGATGCCGAAGGTCAGCAATCCGCCAATTTCCGGGTGCCGGTCATAGACCGTCACGCTCACGCCGCGGCGCGCCAGCACGTCGGCGCACGCCAGCCCGGCAGGCCCCGCGCCGACGATCGCGACGCGTTTACCTGACGGCGTGACGGCGGACATATCCGGCCGCCAGCCCATCGCCAGCGCCCGATCGGAGATATAGCGCTCGATGTTGCCGATGGTCACGGATCCTGCCTCTTCACGTATTGTGCAGGCACCCTCGCATAATCGATCCTGCGGGCAGACGCGGCCGGTAATTTCAGGTAAACAGTTAGTCTGATGAGAAAGCTCGGCCGCGCCGGCGATATCTCCCGCGTTGAGGCGCTCGATCCACTGCGGAATGTGGTTGTGCAGCGGGCAGGTCCACTCGCAAATGCTGTGCTCTCCGCATTTCAGGCAGCGCGACGCCTCGCGAACGGCCTGTTCGGCCCGGAACGGTAGGTAAATTTCGTTAAAATGGCCCACGCGTTCTGCAGCAGCCAGCTTGTCGGGCTCGCCGCGCGGCACCGTCGCCTGCATCTGCTGCAGTTTGGTACGCGGCGCGTCCACGCCGACGGCCTCCGAATCATGCCAGGGCTGCGCCTCCAGGCAGGCCGTGCGCTGTCGGCGTGATTTCGCCAGCTTATCCAGCACGGCAGACGTCGCCAGGGAGAGGACATCCGCCGGGCAATTTTCGATACAGGCCGGGCCGTGTGGACGCGTCAGGCAGAGATCGCATTTATTCGCCGAAGCCTTCACGCTGCCGTTGTCGAGCGGGGTGACGATAATCTCCATCGTGCCAAACGGGCAGGCCACCACGCAGGCCTTACAGCCGATGCATTTTTGTTGATTCACCTGTACGCTGTCATCGCATTTGCTGATGGCGCCGTTCGGGCAGCTTTGCGCGCAGGGCGCGTTTTCGCAATGATGACAGGTCACGGGGCGGCTTTTCTCGCCAGCTCTCAGGACCGTGATACGCGGATGAAAATGGCGCTCGCTCAGGACATGCTGCTCATCGTTGTGCGCCATCACGCAGGCCACTTCGCAGGCGTGACACCCAATGCACTGCTGGCTGTTAGCCATAATAAAACGATTCATAACCACACCTGTTTTTGGTTCAATAACCTTTCTCTTTATAAGAGTATGGTATTTACGCATCACGGTGCGATCGGGCAACGTTCAAATGCCTGAAGCGCCCAATTATTTCCAGTGAACCTGTGGCAGATCAATTTTATTCAGAGAGCCGTTCTGTGACCGTTAAACGACCCGTTTCCGGAAGCCTTGCCTGGGCTTTCTTTTCGATCATAGCCCTGTCCGTTCTGACCAGCACCGTCGCGCTGCTGACGCTGGCAAGCAGCCAGCGTGATGCCGAAGCCATCAATATCGCCGGTTCGCTGCGCATGCAGAGCTATCGCATGGGTTACGAGATGCAGCGCAACAGCCCTTCTCTTGCGGCACATCGCGAGAGCTGGCAACAGACGCTCGGCGCGCCTGCCCTGCAAAAGCTGAACCGCTGGTACGTCCCCGACAATGTTAAAGCACGATATCAGCAGCTTCATGTGGCCTGGCAGGAGATGGATGCGCGCATCGCCCGCGGCGACAGCGCGTGGTATCAACGCAATATTGAAGATTTTGTCGGCCGCATTGATGCCTTTGTGCTCGCCCTGCAGCACTACACTGAACATAAAATTCAGACGGTCACCCTGCTCTCGCTGGCTGGCGCACTCGGGATCCTGCTGCTGACGCTGTTTACCCTGCGACGCATCCGCCGCCAGGTGGTGCTACCGCTGAATAACCTGGTGGCGGCCAGCGAACGCATTGAGCGCGGCGAGTTTGCCACGCCTGCGCCGGATAGCGCCCTGCCGAACGAGCTGGGCCAGCTTTCGCGCGCCTTTAACCACATGTCAGCCGAGCTGGATACGCTCTACCGTTCTCTCGAAGCCTCGGTCGCTGAAAAGACGCGACATTTGCATGAAGCCCACCAGCAGCTCGACATGTTGTTCAAGTGCTCTCAGGCGCTGAATACCGGCCAGATAGACAGCCACTGCTTCCGGCATATCCTGCAGATTGTCCATGACTATACGCAGATGAATTATCTGGAACTGCGCACCAGCGACGACTGGCGGCTGTGTGAAGGGACGGAGGCACATGGCACTCCTCTGCAAAACCTGCCGGTACTGATGCAGGATACCCTTTACGGCGAGCTGCGCTGGCAAAGCGAGACGGACAGCGTCCCCCTTCCGCTGATGAGAAGCGTGGCGACCATGCTCGGGCGCGGGCTGTACTTTAACCAGGCGCAAAAGCACTACCAGCAGCTGCTCCTGATGGAAGAGCGCGCCACCATTGCCCGCGAACTGCACGATTCGCTGGCGCAGGTGCTGTCGTATCTACGCATTCAGCTTGCGCTGCTCAAACGCGCCGTGCCCGAGGAAAATACCCCGGCGCAGACCATTATCACCGACTTCTCCCGCGAGCTGAACAATGCCTGGCAGCAGCTGCGCGAGTTGCTGACCACCTTCCGCCTGACGCTGAACCACGCGAACTTACCCGCGGCGCTGCAGGAGTCCCTCGACGTGCTGCAGAGCCAGACGCAGGCGAAACTGCATCTCGACTGCCGCCTCTCCTCGCTGGCGCTCGACGCGCAAAAGCAGGTGCACCTGTTACAGATCGTGCGTGAGGCGGTGTTGAATGCCATTAAGCACGCGCAGGCCAGCGAGATCACCGTAAGCTGCGTGACCTCAGTGGACGGGACGCACAGCGTCAGCATTCGTGACAACGGCATTGGGATTGGCGAGGCCAGCGAGCCGCCGGGACATTACGGCCTGAATATTATGCGCGAACGCGCGCAACGGCTCGGCGGGATGCTGCACTTCTCGCAGCCGCAAAACGGCGGCACGCTGGTCAGCGTGACGTTTCCGGCGCCCACGCCGTTAACGGGTAAATAACGGTAAAGAGGGAAGCGCAGGGAAAAGCGCATGATAATTTACATTATCTCCTTTATTTCTCCACGTTTGACCTGGGCCTTACCGCTAAAGTTATGCGGGCAATAAACAATAATGACGTGCAGCAAAACGAGGTCACACTTTCATGGCGAATTTTTTTATCGATCGCCCCATTTTTGCCTGGGTGCTTGCCATCCTGTTGTGTCTGACAGGCGTCCTGGCGATTACTTCACTTCCCGTTGAGCAATACCCCGACCTGGCTCCGCCGAACGTGCGCGTCACCGCAAACTACCCCGGCGCGTCGGCACAGACGCTGGAAAATACCGTCACGCAGGTTATCGAGCAGAACATGACGGGTCTGGATAACCTGATGTACATGTCCTCGCAGAGTAGCGCCACGGGACAGGCGACGGTGACCCTGAGCTTCAAGGCGGGCACCGACCCGGACGAAGCGGTGCAGCAGGTCCAAAACCAGCTGCAGTCGGCCATGCGCAAGCTGCCCCAGGCGGTGCAGAACCAGGGCGTAACCGTGCGTAAAACCGGTGATACCAACATATTGACCATCGCGTTTGTCTCGACAGATAGCTCAATGGATAAACAGGACATCGCGGACTACGTCGCCAGTAATATTCAGGATCCCATCAGCCGGATTAACGGCGTCGGGGATATTGACGCCTACGGCTCACAATACTCCATGCGCATCTGGCTCGATCCCAACAAGCTCAACAGCTATCAGATGACGGCGACCGACGTAACGAATGCCATCAAAGCCCAGAACGCCCAGATTGCGGTGGGACAGCTGGGGGGAACGCCTTCCGTTGATAAGCAAGCCTTGAACGCCACCATCAATTCGCAATCCCTGCTGCAGACGCCGGACCAGTTCCGCAATATCACCCTGCGCGTGAATCAGGACGGGTCGGAAGTGCGTCTGGGCGATGTCGCCACGGTGGAAATGGGGGCCGAAAAATACGACTACCTTAGCCGCTTTAACGGCAATCAGGCTTCCGGTTTGGGGATTAAACTGGCCTCCGGCGCGAACGAAATGGCGACGGCAAAACTGGTGTTAGACCGTCTGGACGAGCTTTCACAGTATTTCCCGCACGGGCTGGAGTACAAAGTCGCCTATGAAACCACCTCCTTCGTTAAAGCCTCCATTGAGGACGTGGTGAAGACCCTGCTGGAAGCCATCGCGCTGGTGTTCCTGGTCATGTACCTGTTCCTGCAAAATTTCCGCGCGACGCTGATCCCCACCATTGCAGTCCCCGTGGTGCTGCTTGGGACCTTTGCGGTGCTTTACGCGTTCGGGTATAGCATTAATACCCTGACGATGTTTGCGATGGTGCTGGCAATCGGCCTGCTGGTGGATGATGCCATCGTCGTGGTTGAAAACGTCGAGCGCATCATGAGCGAAGAAGGGCTCTCTCCGCGCCAGGCGACGCGTAAATCCATGGGTCAAATTCAGGGGGCGCTAGTCGGTATCGCGATGGTACTGTCGGCTGTCTTTATCCCGATGGCCTTCTTTGGCGGCACCACCGGGGCGATTTATCGCCAGTTCTCGATCACCATCGTCTCGGCGATGGTGCTCTCCGTGCTGGTCGCGCTGATCCTCACCCCCGCGCTGTGCGCCACCCTGCTGAAACCGCTGCATAAAGGGGAGCATCACGGGCAGAAAGGGTTCTTCGGCTGGTTTAACCGCATGTTCGACCGCAACGCCGCGCGGTATGAATCTGCCGTTGGGCGTGTACTCCACCGCAGCCTGCGCTGGATGATGGTTTACGTCGTGCTGCTGGGCGGGATGGTGTGGCTGTTCCTGCACCTGCCCACCTCGTTCCTGCCGATGGAAGACCGGGGGATGTTCACCACCTCGGTGCAGCTGCCGAGCGGCGCAACGCAGCAGCAGACGCTGAAAGTGGTCCAGAAAGTGGAGCAGTATTTCTTTACTAAAGAGAAAGATAACGTCGTATCCGTCTTCTCTACCGTCGGTTCCGGGCCGGGCGGGAACGGGCAGAACGTCGCCCGCATGTTCGTCCGCCTGAAGGACTGGGACGAGCGCGATACCAGAACGGGAACATCATTTGCCATCATTGAACGCGCGACCAAAGCCTTCGCGCACATCAAAGAAGCGCGCGTCTTTGCCAGTAGCCCGCCGGCAATCAGCGGCCTTGGCAGTTCCGCCGGGTTTGACATGGAGCTGCAGGATCACGCCGGTGCGGGACACACGGCGCTGATGGCGGCACGCGATAAGCTGTTAGCGCTGGCGGGCAACGATCCCGGCCTGACCCGCGTTCGCCATAACGGTCTGGATGACAGCCCGCAGCTTCAGGTGGATATCGATCAGCGTAAGGCGCAGGCGCTGGGCGTGTCGATCAACGATATCAACGATACCCTGCAAACGGCGTGGGGCTCGAGCTATGTGAATGACTTTATGGATCGCGGCCGCGTGAAAAAAGTCTATGTCCAGTCCGCCGCGCCGTTCCGCATGCTGCCGGATGATATAAACCGCTGGTTTGTCAGGAATAACGCTGGCGGCATGGTGCCGTTCTCTGCCTTTGCGACTTCGCACTGGGAGAGCGGATCGCCACGCCTGGAGCGCTATAACGGCTACTCTGCGGTTGAAATCGTCGGGGAAGCCGCGCCGGGCGTCAGCACCGGTACCGCCATGGACACTATGGAAAAACTGGTGCAACAGCTGCCCGCCGGTTTTGGTCTGGAGTGGACGGCCATGTCTTACCAGGAGCGCCTCTCCGGGGCACAGGCTCCCGCACTTTACGCACTCTCTCTGCTGGTGGTCTTCCTCTGCCTCGCCGCCCTGTATGAAAGCTGGTCGGTCCCGTTCTCCGTCATGCTGGTCGTGCCCCTTGGCGTCATTGGTGCCCTGCTCGCGACCTGGATGCGCGGTCTGGAGAACGATGTTTACTTCCAGGTGGGTCTGCTCACCGTGATTGGGCTGTCGGCGAAAAACGCCATTCTGATCGTTGAGTTTGCCAACGAGATGAATGCCAAAGGCCACGAGCTGATGGCGGCCACGCTGCACGCCTGCCGTCAGCGCTTACGCCCGATCCTGATGACGTCACTGGCGTTTGTCTTTGGCGTACTGCCGATGGCAACCAGTACGGGAGCAGGCTCCAGCAGCCAGCATGCCGTCGGGACGGGGGTCATGGGCGGCATGATTTCGGCCACCATCCTGGCCATTTATTTCGTTCCGCTATTCTTTGTGCTCGTGCGTCGTCGCTTCCCGCTAAAGGAACGTGCTGAGTAAGTGATTGAAATAAAAAAGGCGGCTTTATCGGCCGCCTTTTTATTGTGTGATTAATTCACACTATGGTTATTTTACTTATTTTAGTGCTCTTGCAATTCTTACTGAATGTCATTTACGAAGCATGCCTTCGATAAAATCTTTCCAGTTCCCCAGTTCACGTTCAATCATAACTACCTCTCTTATTATTATGCGCATTCTACAAAAACGGGCCATCATTGTGAAGACTATTTAACCAATTGCTGTGATTGTACCCCACGTCCTGCGGGGATTTATGATAAATATGAACGGTGAGACCTCAATTTTTTGTGACGGCCAGCAATATTTTGAAATAACCCTACGGATGGGTGAGTTTTATTTTATTTGCTGAGTTTATTGGGTTTTTAAAGTTTATGGACATCTATGCTTAAATGGTGAAAGAATATTCAGCGTACAGATGTGAGTTGAATTAATATAAAGTATAAATCCAGACGATTCCTGAATGTGTTATATTCCACTTAAGGATATATCTTCGAATTTACTGAACATTTAATCATCATAAGGTCAAAAGGATTCACCATGGTTGTGATGTACGGCATTAAAAATTGCGACACCATCAAAAAAGCCCGCCGATGGCTGGAAGCTAACAGCGTGGAGTACCGCTTCCACGATTACCGCGCCGATGGGCTTGATGCAGAATTTCTGCATAGCGCTATCCGCGAACTGGGCTGGGAAGCTCTGCTGAACACACGCGGTACCACATGGCGTAAACTGGACGAATCTCTGCGCGCCAGCATCAAAGATGCCGACAGCGCGGCAAAACTGATGCTCGAGATGCCGGCAATTATCAAACGCCCATTGCTCTGCGCGCCAGGGCAGCCTATGCTGCTGGGTTTCAGTGAAACCCTTTATTCCGACTTTTTTCGTTGAGGTGTAGTTTATGTCATGCCCGGTCATTGAGCTGACTCAGCAGCTTATTCGCCGTCCTTCCCTTAGCCCGGACGACGCAGGTTGTCAGGCTCTTATGATTGAACGCCTGCGAGCCATCGGTTTTACCGTTGAACGCATGGATTTTGGCGATACCCAGAACTTCTGGGCGTGGCGCGGTCAGGGCGAAACGCTGGCCTTCGCCGGGCATACTGACGTCGTTCCCGCCGGTGACGCGGACCGCTGGATTAACCCACCGTTTGAACCGACCATTCGCGACGGCATGCTGTTTGGTCGCGGCGCGGCAGACATGAAAGGCTCTCTGGCGGCGATGGTCGTGGCGGCAGAGCGCTTTGTGGCGCAGCATCCCAACCACAAAAACCGCCTCGCGTTTTTGGTAACCTCCGACGAAGAAGCCAGCGCGCACAACGGTACCGTGAAGGTTGTTGAAGCGCTGATGGCACGCAACGAGCGTCTCGACTACTGCCTGGTCGGTGAGCCGTCCAGCACCGAAGTGGTGGGTGACGTCGTCAAAAACGGACGCCGTGGCTCGCTGACCTGTAACCTGACCATTCACGGCGTTCAGGGGCACGTTGCGTATCCGCATCTGGCCGATAACCCGGTCCACCGCGCCGCGCCAATGCTGAACGAGCTGGTGAGCATCGAGTGGGACAAAGGCAACGAGTTCTTCCCGCCGACCAGCATGCAGATTGCGAACGTCAAGGCCGGGACCGGCAGCAATAACGTGATCCCGGGGGATTACTTCGTCCAGTTCAACTTCCGCTTCAGCACTGAGCTGACCGATGAGATGATCAAGGCGCGCGTTGTTGCCCTGCTGGAAAAATATCAACTGCGCTACACCGTGGAGTGGTGGCTTTCCGGCCAGCCGTTCCTGACGCAGCGCGGCAAACTGGTGGATGCGGTGGTGAACGCCATCGAGCACTATAATGAAATTAAGCCACAGCTGCTGACAACGGGTGGCACCTCAGACGGACGCTTTATCGCCCGTATGGGTGCACAGGTTGTCGAACTGGGGCCAGTGAACGCAACCATTCATAAAATAAATGAGTGTGTCAATGCGGCAGATTTGCAACTGCTGGCCCGTATGTATCAACGTATTATGGAGCAAATCGTCGCCTGACGAACGCTCTGAGAGGAATAGCGAATGGATTGGCTTTCAAAGTACTGGTGGGTTCTGGTGTTGGTTTTTCTGGTCGGCGTACTGCTTAACGTGATTAAAGACCTTAAGCGCGTGGACCATAAAAAATTTCTCGCCAACAAACCGGATCTTCCCCCGCACCGTGATTTCAACGACAAGTGGGACGATGATGACGACTGGCCGAAGAAAGACCAGAAGAAGTAACCGGTCTGTATCCCCTCTCCTGTGGAGAGGGGATAACCTCACATAAACTCAACAATATCATCATTATCCGGCTTACCGCCGCTGAGCGCTTCATCAAAGTAGTGCTTCGGTACGGTATAGCGCAAACGATCGAGCGCAAACTGCATGCTGCGGTCGTCAATCGCGTGGCCCAGATCGTCAACGATATCCAGCGTCACATCTCCGCCTTCGCGAATCAACGCTTCCTGCGCGTCAACCGCATGCGAGAGCTCAATCACCCGGTCTTCACCGCCGTGGATTAAGTGGATCGTGGTTTGCGTGGTCGCGCTCGTCGGTAACGTCGCAAAACGGCCGTTAAACGCAATCACCCGTGACACCAGACCCGGGTGCGCCTTTACGCTTTCCAGCGACATGATTGACCCCTGCGAGAAGCCAATCAGCGCGGTGGCATCGGCTCCTACACCGCTCTGCTGCTGCCAGTAGCGGACGACCTCGATAAAGGTCGGCATGATGGCGTCAATGCGCGCCTGACGGTTCTCTTCCGTCACGCCCTGAACCGAGAACCACTGGCGCCCGTTCGGGCCGCATGGCTCTACGCCACCGATGCTGACAATCAGCGCTTCGGGGAAAACGGGCGCAAACCAGCTGCCAATCTGCCCCATATTGACGGCATTATCGCCAACCCCATGAAACAGAAGCAGTAACTGTTTAGCCGGTTTGTCAGGGCTTTGAACAACAAAATGATCGTGTTTCATGGTGGTCTCCTTAATAGATGACCTGGATTCTACGCCTCCCGACGTGAATGACCATGCCACTTTACTGAAGAAGTCATTGAAAAAATTGCCATTGCAAAATGTCATCTTTCAACTGCTGGCAGCGGGGATAATCAAGGCTTTCAAGCGCTTGCGCGGTTTCACTGCGCAGCTTTGCCAGCAACGCTTTTCGCCCGACGTCTTCCGTTTTTCCTGCCATTTTCCCACGCAGGGCCGGAAGCGGCATGTCCACGGCTAACAACAGCCGCGTCAGCGCGGCAACCGAGGTTGAAAACGCCCGATGTGCAAAAGCAAACCCCGCCAGCTCCAGCCAGTCGTCACTATTAAGGGTAGCTTCCCATCGGTCTTCCACGGGGATCTTTTCACCGTTCCAGGCAGACAGGACGCGCATATCCCGGCACAAACGCTGATGTTCCTGCGCGCACAGCCGACGCCCTGCCTCGCTAAGCGGCAGCAGCGCCATCGCCGTGTAGCAGCCGCTGCTGGCTTCACGATGGCTGCCCATCCGCACCAGCACAAAGCCGCACTGCTGCCAGAAATGCCAAAGTTCATCGGTGTAACCAAAGCTCACCGACAGATAATCTTCGCCGCAGGCGCTGCGAACAAGCGCCTGGCCAATCCCTTCCCGCTGACGGCGAGGGTGCACGGCAATGCGGGTCACCCGCCGTCCTCTGAGCGTCGCCGCCAGCGGAGAGCCGCCGTGTGCCGCCAGAGACTGCGCCACCAGGTTCCCGCGCGGACGCCGGAACCCCGCCCACACGGCGCGGCTAAGCTCAGGGGACAGCCCGCCCTCCTCTACCAGCCATAGCGCCCCGGCGATAACCGTGTTCGTTTCGGCAACGGCAAACTGCTGCCCGGGCGCGTCCATCATGCGGCGCAAATCGAGCGGCGAGGTGCGGTAATGCGCCGCGCAGAGGAGCTCATACACGCTCGCGGCAAGCGCCGGGCGGCTTTCCCATGCCGTCGGCGCCAGAGACGTTAAATGCACCTCTCCTTCCGGGCGACGGTCGATCAGCGTATCGTCAAACAGCAGCGCACTGGCGACGATCCGCTCAAGCGGGCAGCCCGCCGCCCAGCGCACAGGTGTAGATAAGCTGTAGCGCTGCAGCCCGGCAAACCGACCGCAGAATTTAAGCAAAAATCCCCGGCCCGTCCCTTCATAGCCCTGCACCGTGGTGGTCAACAGCACGCGGGGGAAACGGGCAACTAACTTTTCCAGCAGAGGTCCGGGGATCGCAGCGGCTTCATCAACAATCAGCCAGTCTGCCTGGCGCGAAGAGGCAAGCAGCGCGTCCGGGGCCATAAAATGAAAACGCTCTCCGGCAAAGCGGGCGATGATATCCGTTGCCCCCTTCGACGGCGCGGTAACCACGGCGCTGCCAGCAATGCGGCTCAGCAACATTCCTGCCAGGGCTGATTTTCCGCGCCCGCGCGCGGCGGTGACGGTCACGATGCCACCCGACATCCCCTGCAGCACATCCAGGATCTCAGCCTGCTCGCGCTGCGGGGCGCCGCTGGCAGGCTGCCAGTCTGGCGCGCCGGGTAAAGGCGGAAGGGATAACGCGCGGCCCTGAAGCCAGACAATCGCGTCGGGATCGGCTGCAATCGTCCGGGAGAAATGGTGGACAAAATGCGGCGTGGCTATTGCTTCCGCGCTGTCGCTCCAGCGCAGTGAATCGCTATCTGGCAACCCGGCCCACGCGTCGAGTGGCGGAACCCGTAGCACCAGAAGGCTTCCGGCACTCAGCGTTCCGCTCAGGGCGGCAAACGCGGCGACATCAAACCCGGCGCTGGCGTCAAAAACAGCATGCCGGAACTCGCGTCCCAGCAGGCCGCTGATGGCTTTTGAAGGGTGTTCGTCAAGCCTTACCCAGTCTCCGGGCAAGGCAGCACGCAGGGCAAGCGCCTGGGTTAACGTCCACTGCGCCTCGCCGCTGAGCACCACCAGCCGACGATGGCCGGTGCGCTCAAGCTCGCGTATCAGCTGTTCAAACGCCAGCATTACATCGCTTTGCCGAAGGTATTACACTGCGCCGGGTCGCCGCTATCGAAGCCGCGTTTGAACCAGCTGTAGCGCTGCTGTGAGGTACCGTGAGTAAAGCTGTCCGGCACGACGCGCCCCTGGCTCTGCTGCTGAAGACGGTCGTCACCGATAGCCTGAGCGGCGTTTAACGCCTCTTCAAGATCGCCGGATTCCAGAACGCCCTGCTGCTGCATGCTGTGGCCCCAGACGCCCGCGAAGCAGTCCGCCTGCAGCTCCATTTTGACGGACAGTCGGTTAACTTCTGCCTGCGAGGCATTTTGCTGCAGCTGGCGCACCTTAGGCTCAATCCCCAGCAGCTTTTGCACGTGATGGCCGACTTCATGCGCGATAACGTAGCCCTGGGCAAAATCACCGTCAGCGCCAAGCTTGCGTTTCATGTCATCGTAAAAGGAGAGATCGATATAGACGGTGCCGTCTGCCGGGCAGTAGAACGGACCCATCACGGACTGTCCGGTGCCGCATCCGGTGCGGGTTGCGCCCCGGTACATCACCAGCTTCGGCTGCTGGTAGGTACGCCCCATCTTCTCAAACAGCTGACCCCAGGTGTCTTCCGTTGTGGCGAGGATAACGGAGGTAAATTTGGCCGCTTCATCTTCATTCGGGCTGATGGAGTGCTGAGATTGCTGCTGTTGCAGCGGCTGACCGGTCATCAACCCTGTGAGGTCAACGCCGTAATAACCCGCGACTAAAACCACAATCAGCAGGATGATGCCGCCCTTACCGCTGGGTAACCGGAAGCCGGGTCCACCCATTGAAGGACCGCCGCCGCCATAACTGCGTCTGTCTTCTACATTGTCACTTTCACGACGCCCTTGCCAGCGCATAACCACCTCTAACTATTCCATTTATAATAGCTATGATCGTAGGCGGTTAACGGCAAGATTACCATAGGAAACAAAGGTAAGACGCCAAAGGATGCGAACATCCTTTGGCAAGTGAGGGAGTTAGTCGAGCTTAACGCCTAAACGGTGAGCAACCGCTTCGTACGCTTCAATCAGGCCACCCAGGCTCTGGCGAAAACGGTCTTTGTCCATTTTATCCAGCGTTTCTTTATCCCACAGGCGGCTACCGTCTGGTGAGAACTCATCGCCCAGCACCACTTCGCCTTTGAACAGACCAAACTCCAGCTTGAAGTCGACGAGGATCAGGCCCGCGTCATCAAACAGTTTTTTCAGCACGTCGTTGGCTTTGTAGGTCAGCTCTTTCATGCGCGCCAGGTTCTCTTTGTTCACCCAGCCGAAGGTTTCGCAGTAGGAATCATTGACCATCGGATCGTGCATGGCATCGTTTTTCAGGAACAGGTCGAACAGCGGTGGATTCAGTTCGATACCTTCTTCAATGCCGAGACGCTTCACCAGGGAGCCCGCCGCACGGTTACGAATAACGCACTCAACCGGAACCATATCCAGTTTTTTCACCAGACATTCCGTATCGGACAGCAACGCTTCCATCTGGGTCGGGATACCCGCTTCGGCCAGTTTGGTCATAATGAAGTGGTTGAACTTGTTGTTCACCATGCCTTTACGATCGAACTGCTCAATGCGTGCGCCATCCCCTGCTGACGTATCATTGCGGAACTCGAGCACCAACAGATCCGGGTTTTCCGTGCTGTATACGGTCTTCGCTTTGCCACGATACAACTCAGCTTGCTTCTGCATCTTCATTACTCCTGGTGTGATGATTTGTGTTCAAAACTGGGGATATTATGCCACGCACACGTTTGCGTGGCACTAAAATAAAAAAGGGCTGGATTCACCAGCCCTCGTATTTATTTGCTGAATGCGGCCTGGAAGACAGCGACCAGCGCATCGTTCTGCGACTGGGTCAGCGTGTGACCTTTTGGATCGATAAACTGCAGACTGCTGCGGTTATCAAGGTCACCGACCTGAATTTTGTAGTCACCGGAGGCAAGCTGAGGATCTTTCGCACCCAGTTCCTGCCACGCGCTGTCGGAGAGCGGCTTATAGGTTGCCGTCATGCTGCCGGTTGAACGCGTGCTGTCGGTCACTTTCATGCCCACTTTTTCCAGCGTCGCTGGCAGACGTTGCCAGGTCTGGTTAAACGGTGCACGCACCACCAGCATTGGCAGGCCGGTATCATCCGCGCCGCTCTGAACATCGAAGGTCACACCGTTACGGCTCTGCGCAGCGTTGGCGGCATCGGTAGCGGTCTTATCCAGACCTGCGGCAATTACGTTCAACATTTCGGTACTGTAACGCTGCAGGGACGCGGCATCCGCAACCGGTTTACCAGCCTGCTCCAGGTTCAACAGCTTAACGTTGACCGCCTGCTGATAACCCTGTGGTTTAACGGAGACTTGATAGCGACCACGGTACTGCTGGTCTTCATCCAGACGGTTCCATTCGATCCAGTCGGTGGTTAACGTCTGGCTGGCGTCATCGCGTTTATCGATGGTGTAGTTCTTCGACTGAATGACGCTGACAACCTGCGGCCACAGATTGCTACCGCGCGCGCTCTCAACCATCAGAGACGCCGTATCACCGGTGAACTGGGTACGCGCCCCGCTAACCAGCGCCAGAGGCTGTGCTGGCGGACGAATATCAAGCGCTTTACCGACCAGGCCGCTGCCGTTGGTCACGGGAATATTATAATCGCCGTTCTGAATCGGCAGGATCATACCAGCCGGTGCGTGAAGTTCAGCAAGCGGGGTCGCATCCAGATAGGATTCATCACCGCTCACCTGGCGCTTGTAGCGCGAGTCTGAACTACAGGCAGCGAGCAGCATAACAAGCGAAACACTCGCAACCTTCGCCAGGCGCGACTTCTGTACTGAATAAGCCATCAAATCTCCCTAAACTCTACAGCAAACCGGCATGCTTCAGCGCAGCCCTGACGATATCACGACCGTGGTCGGTGATCGGTGTCATTGGCAGACGCAGCGTATCGGTTGCTACAAGACCCAACTCCTTGCATGCCCATTTCACTGGGATCGGATTGGGTTCGACAAATAATTTATTGTGCAGCGGCATCAGACGCTGATTAATGACGCGCGCTTCATCAAAATGACCTGCTGCGGCCAGTTTGCACATTTCAGCCATGTCGCGCGCCGCAACGTTTGCCGTTACGGAGATCACGCCATGGCCACCGAGCTGCATAAAGTCCAGCGCGGTCGCATCATCACCACTCAACAGGATAAAGTCGTCTGAAACCAGCTCTTTGATCTGATGAACGCGGCTTAAGTTCCCTGTCGCCTCTTTAATACCGATAATATTTTTTACTTCCGAGAGACGACCAACGGTTTCCGGCAGCATATCGCAACCGGTACGGGACGGCACATTATACAGAATTTGTGGCAAGTCAGTATGTTCAGCGATGGCTTTGAAGTGCTGGAACAAACCTTCCTGAGTAGGACGGTTGTAGTAAGGAGTCACCGTCAGACAGCCAACGATGCCGCTGTCGTTAAAACGTTTGGTCAGGCTGATAGCTTCTGCTGTTGCATTAGCCCCTGTGCCCGCGATGACCGGAATACGTCCGTCAGCCAGTTCCAGGGTCAGCATCACCACATCGCCGTGCTCGTCGTGGCTCAGCGTTGCGGATTCACCGGTAGTCCCTACCGAAACGATCGCCGAGGTTCCGTTGGCGACATGGTAATCAATGAGCTTCTTCATGCTTGACCGGCAGACATTACCTTTTTCATCCATCGGTGTAACAAGCGCGACAATACTTCCCGTGAACATGAGCCATCCTCTGTGCGAACAAGAGCCTCAATGTTACGTTTGGAACTGTAATAAAAGCAAGCGACCTGAGGCTCTCAGGCGGTTGTATGCATGTTTTTTTTATGCTTTCCTTAGGAAGACTTAACCATGCAAAGGAAGAACAGGTTTGACAACCTCATCACAACATTACCTGGTTATCACTGCGCTGGGTGCCGACAGGCCGGGTATCGTGAACACCATCACCCGCCACGTAAGCAGCTGCGGCTGTAATATCGAAGACAGCCGTCTGGCGATGCTCGGTGAAGAGTTCACATTTATTATGTTACTTTCCGGGACATGGAACGCCATCACGTTGATTGAATCGACCCTGCCGCTGAAAGGGGCCGAACTGGATTTGCTGATTGTCATGAAGCGCACCACTGCGCGTCCGCGTCCGGCACTGCCTTCTACCGTCTGGGTACAGGTTGAAGTGCCTGATTCTCCGCATCTGATTGAGCGTTTCACGGCGCTTTTTGACAGTCATCAGATGAATATTGCCGAACTGGTTTCCCGTACGCAGACAAGCGATGACCATGGTCTTCCGGTGCTGTTTATTCAAATTACCGCGCACAGCCCTGCCTCACAGGATGCGTCAAATATCGAGCAAGCGTTCAAAGCCCTCTGTACAGAATTAAACGCGCAGGGCAGTATAAGCGTCGTCAATTATTCGCAGCACGAACAGGATGGAGTTGAGTAATGAACCCACTGAAAGCCGGTGACATCGCACCGAAATTTAGCTTACCGGATCAAGACGGCGAGCAAGTAAATTTGACCGACTTCCAGGGACAGCGTGTTCTGGTCTATTTCTACCCGAAAGCCATGACCCCCGGCTGCACCGTACAGGCCTGCGGCTTACGCGACAACATGGACGAGTTGAAAAAAGTCGGCGTGGAAGTGCTGGGTATCAGCACCGATAAACCAGAAAAGCTGTCACGATTTGCTGAAAAAGAGCTGCTGAACTTCACGCTGCTTTCCGATGAAGATCATCAGGTATGCGAGCAGTTCGGCGTCTGGGGCGAGAAGACGTTTATGGGTAAAACCTACGACGGCATCCACCGCATCAGCTTCCTGATTGACGCTGACGGTAAAGTTGAACACGTGTTTGACGACTTCAAAACCAGCAACCACCACGACGTGGTGTTGAACTGGCTGAAACAAAGCGCCTGATAAACAGCAAAACGGCAACCCAGGTTGCCGTTTTTCGTGTTTCCTCCCTCTCCCCGTGGGAAGGGGTCGGGGTGAGGACATCAGGCCGCTCAAAACTACTTCTCTTCCACCGCCGGTACATCCGGCCACGCGTGGACCACGGCTTTAATCAGCGTTGCCAGCGGAATGGCGAAGAACACGCCCCAGAATCCCCACAGCCCGCCGAAAATCACCACGGATAAGATAATCACCAGCGGATGCAGGTTCACCGCTTCGGAGAACAGCACCGGCACCAGCAGGTTACCGTCCAGGCCCTGAATAATCAGGTACACCGCGAAGCAGCTCCAGAACTCTGTCCCCAGCCCAAACTGGAACAGCGCGACCCCAACAACCGGAATGGTCACCACAAACGCGCCTATGTACGGGATCAGAACCGACAGTCCCACCAGCACCGCCAGCAGCAGCGAGTAGTTCAGGCCGAAAATCAGGAAGCCAATCCAGGTCGCTACCCCCACGACAATCATCTCCAGCACCTTGCCGCGAATGTAGTTGGTGATCTGCTGGTTCATCTCTTCCCAGACCTGCCCCGCCAGCCCGCGGTTGCGCGGCAGAATACGGCGCACGGCGTTGAGCATTTGATCTTTATCTTTCACCAGGAAGAAGACCATCAGCGGCACGAGCACAAGGTAAACCGCCAGCGTCAGCAGTCCGACCAGGGACGCCAGAGAGTATTTCACCACCGAATCACCCATCGTCATGATGCGGGCACGCATATTTTCGGCCATCGCGTCGATAATTCCGGCATCCATCAGGGCCGGATAACGGCGCGGCAGCGTGGCGGCAAAATCAGACAGCTTGTTCAGCATGCCGGGCATGTCGCGGATCAGGTTAATTCCCTGCTGCCAGGCGACCGGCATCACCACAAAAGCCATTAACAGCAGGATGCCGACAAACAGCACCAGCACGATGCTGGTCGCCCAGCGGCGGGAACAGCCGATATGTTCCAGACGCGCCGTGGGCCACTCCAGCAGGTATGCCAGCACAATCGCCACCAGCAGAGGGGCGAGCAGGCCGCTGAAGAAGAACAGAATACCGAACCCGGCAACCAGAATAACCAACAAAGCAATGGCTTCCGGGTCGCTGAACCGACGCCGGTACCACTGCATTAACATTTCGAGCATACAACCCTTCCCTGAATCGAATGGCGGGAGTGAGACGGTGAATTGTATCTAACTGTCACAAAAAAGACTTTCGCTTTTTGTATCCCGATCGCAATCCGCAAAACCCTGATGAATGGGATTTTCTTCATGCTACAACACGGCTACACTCGCAGGGCAGCAGAGATGAACGATATGCCGGTTCATCGGTCAAATTAGCACATCCAACATACAGGACAGTGGTTATGTTCAGGCAGTTGAGAAAAACACTGGTTGCAACACTGATTGCCGCGGTGACGGTCGGTCAGGTGTTGCCCGCTTTTGCTGACTCGTCCGATTCATTGCCGGACATGGGCACCACAGCAGGAAGCACGCTCTCTATTGGGCAAGAGATGCAAATGGGGGATTACTATGTTCGCCAGCTACGCGGCAGCGCCCCGCTGATCAACGACCCTTTGTTGGTGCAGTACATAAACGGGCTGGGGATGCGTCTGGTAGCGCACGCCGACTCGGTAAAGACCCCCTTCCATTTCTATTTAATCAATAATGACGAAATCAACGCCTTCGCCTTCTTTGGCGGTAACGTGGTGCTGCATTCAGCGTTATTCCGTTATTCAGACAACGAAAGCCAGCTGGCCTCGGTAATGGCGCACGAAATTTCGCACGTCACACAGCGTCACCTGGCGCGTGCGATGGAAGACCAGAAACGTAACGCTCCCCTCACCTGGGTGGGTGCACTGGGATCGATTCTGCTGGCGATGGCCAGCCCGCAGGCCGGGATGGCAGCGCTGACCGGTACGCTGGCGGGAACGCGTCAGGGGATGATCAGCTTTACCCAACAAAACGAGCAGGAAGCGGACCGCATCGGGATTCAGGTGCTGCAGCGCTCGGGCTTTGACCCGCAGGCCATGCCGAGCTTCCTGGAAAAACTGCTCGATCAGGCGCGTTACTCTTCCCGTCCGCCGGAAATCCTGCTGACGCACCCGCTGCCTGAAAGCCGACTATCGGACGCGCGTAACCGTGCAAACCAGATGCGTCCGGTGGTGGTCCAGTCTTCGCAGGATTTCTACATGGCGAAAGTGAGAACGCTTGGAATGTACAATTCCGGGCGTAACCAGCTCACCAGTGACCTGCTGGATACACTGGCGAAAGGCAACGTGCGTGAGAAAAACGCCGCGCAGTATGGTCAGGCGCTTCAGGCGATGGAAGCCAGCAAATACGACGAGGCGCGTAAAGCGCTGCAACCGCTTCTGGCTGCCGACCCGAACAACCCGTGGTATCTCGATCTTTCGACGGATATCGATCTGGGGCAGAAGAAAACCGCCGATGCGATTAACCGTCTCAAAGGGGCGAAAGACGCCCGTACCAACCCGGTGCTGCAGCTTAACCTGGCGAATGCTTACCTGCAGGGCGGCCAGCCGGGTGAAGCGGCGACCATCCTGAACCGTTACACCTTTAATAATAAAGACGATCAAAACGGCTGGGATCTGCTCGCTCAGGCGGAAGCCCAGCTCGGCAACCGCGATCAGGAGCTTGCGGCGCGTGCCGAAGGCTTTGCCCTGGTGGGACGCCTCGATCAGGCGATTTCCGCGCTCAGCAGCGCCAGCTCGCAGGTCAAGCTTGGTAGCCTACAGCAGGCCCGTTACGACGCGCGTATCGATCAGCTGCGCGGCCTGCAGCAGCGCTTTAAGCCGTACGAGAAGATGTAATAAAGGAGAATTCACGTCATGACAGACGCCGTAAAAATCTATCACAACCCTCGCTGCTCCAAGAGCCGCGATACCCTGAGCCTGCTTAAGTCTAACGGCGTTGAGCCGGAAGTGGTGCTTTACCTTGATACACCACCTGACGCGCAAACCCTCCGCCAACTGCTGCGCATGCTGGGAATGGGCAGCGCTAGAGAGCTGATGCGTCAGAAAGAAGATCTGTATAAGTCGCTCAACCTGGATAACAGCCGTCTCACCGAGGCTGAGCTGATCCAGGCGATGGTTGAAAATCCAAAGCTGATTGAGCGCCCGATTGTGGTGGCGAACGGCCAGGCGCGCATTGGACGTCCGCCGGAAGACGTGCTCGAGATCCTGTGATGGTTTAGCCCGGTGGCGCTACGCTTACCGGGCCTACAAACCCCGCCCGCCTCCCGGCAAAAAACTCAAAGCTTGAGAATATCTTTCACAAACGGAATGGTCAGCTTGCGCTGGGCGGTAATGGAGGCGCGATCGAGCTGATCGAGCGTGTCAAACAGCGTGCGCATTTCGCGATCCAGACGCTTGAGCAGGAAACGTCCCACGTCCTCCGGCAGCTCAAATCCGCGCTGTTTTGCGCGCAGCTGTAGCGCCTGAAGCTTATCTTCATCCGACAGCGGCTGGAGCTTGTAGATTTGCCCCCAGTCCAGACGAGACGCCAGATCCGGCAGCCCCAAATTCAGCTGTCGCGGTGGACGATCGCCGGTGATCAGCAGCCGGGTTTTGCCCGACTCCAGGATGCGGTTGTAGAGGTTGAAGATCGCCATTTCCCACGGCTCGTCCCCCGCCACGCACTCGATATTATCAATGCAGACCAGCGAGAGATGTTCCATTCCCTCCAGCACCTCAGGCACGAACCACGTACGTTTATCCAGCGGCACGTAGCCTACTGCATCACCGCGCGCTGAAAGCTCCGCGCAGGCGGCATGCAGCAGATGGCTGCGCCCCGCGCCTTCGCGTGACCAGATATAGATGTATCCGCTGTGATCCTGGCGCAGCACGTTTTGCAGTGCAGCCAGTAAAGAGGGGTTATCACCCGGCCAGAAACTCGCGAAAGTTTCGTCGTCAGGGAGATAAAGTGGCAGAGAGAGCTGTGCCGGTCCGTTCAGAAATACCTCAACCAGAGATCCTACGTAAAATCGGAAAGGAGTTTAACACGGAACCTGCAAGGAGAGAACCGGGCGATCCCTCGCCCGACTTTTCGATCAATGTGACGCTTTTTCGCTTTCGTCAACGTCCAGTACCACCTCTTCAGGGCGGATCACCGAGATCAGCTTGAAGATCAGGCTCAGGCCAACGCCGACGATGGTCGCGAGCGCCATGCCCTTCAGCTCGGCCGCACCGATGTGCACCTTCGCGCCGCTCACGCCGATAATCAGGATTACTGAGGTCAGGATCAGGTTCTGCGCCTTGCTGTAATCCACTTTGGATTCAATCAGCACGCGAATACCGGATGCCCCAATTACCCCGTACAGCAGCAGAGACACGCCGCCCATCACCGGCACCGGGATAATCTGAATCGCTGCCGCCAGCTTGCCGACGCAGGAGAGCAGAATGGCGATGATCGCCGCGCCGCCGATAACCCAGGTACTGTAGACGCGGGTAATCGCCATCACGCCGATGTTCTCACCGTAGGTGGTGTTTGGCGTTGAGCCAAAGAAACCGGAGATAATGGTGGAGAAACCGTTCGCAAACATGGAACGGTGCAGACCCGGGTCGCGGATTAAATCGCGCTTAACGATGTTCGCCGTCACCACCAGGTGGCCGACGTGCTCCGCAATCACCACCAGCGCCGCAGGCAGAATGGTGAAAATCGCAAACCATTCGAAGCGAGGGGTGTAGAAGGTTGGCAGCGCGAACCAGTGCGCCTCGGCAATCGGAGTGGTGTCCACCACGCCCATCGCGAAGGAGAGCGCGTAGCCCGCCAGCACGCCGATCAGGATCGGGATGATCGCCATAAATCCGCGGAACAGGACGGAGCCAAACACCGTTACGCCCAGCGTAACCAGCGAGATGATAATGGTTTTGGAATCCGGTGACTGGCCGTCAGCAGGCAGCAGACCGGCCATATTCGCCGCCACACCCGCCAGTTCAAGACCGATGACCGCAACGATGGCGCCCATCGCCGCAGGCGGGAACATCACGTCCAGCCAGCCGGTACCGGCTTTCTTCACAATGAAGGACACCACGCAGAACAGGACGCCACACATGATAAAGCCGCCCAGCGCGACTTCATAACCCAGCGGCAGCAGCAGCAAAACCGGCGAGATAAACGCGAAGCTTGACCCCAGATACGCCGGGATTTTGCCTTTACAGATAAAGAGGTACAACAACGTACCGATGCCGTTGAACAACAGCACGGTTGCCGGGTTAATGTGGAACAGGATTGGCACCAGCACGGTTGCGCCAAACATGGCGAACAGGTGCTGCAAACTAAGCGGGATAGTCTGTAAAAGCGGCGGTCTTTCACTCACCCCGATAGCACGGCGCGTCATAGTGTTTTCCTCTGAGTAGTATTGTTGTTGGTGTTTTATTCAAAAAAAAGCCGACTATCAAAGTCGGCTTATTTATCGTTATTCGATTATTTCGTACCAAAGATCTTATCGCCGGCATCGCCGAGCCCCGGGATGATGTACCCGTGCTCGTTCAGGCCCTGGTCGATAGAGGCGGTATACAGCTCAACGTCCGGGTGCGCTTTTTCCAGCGCCGCGATCCCTTCCGGAGCCGCAACCAGCACCAGCACCTTAATGCTGCTACAGCCCGCGTTTTTCAGCAGGTCGATGGTGGCGATCATCGAACCACCGGTCGCCAGCATCGGGTCAACCACCAGCGCCATACGCTCGTCGATGTTAGAGACCAGCTTCTGGAAGTAAGGAACCGGCTCAAGGGTTTCTTCGTTACGGTAGATACCCACCACGCTGATACGCGCGCTTGGCACGTGCTCCAGCACGCCTTCCATCATGCCGAGACCGGCACGCAGAATTGGCACCACGGTAATTTTCTTACCTTTGATCTGCTCAACCTGCACCGGGCCGTTCCAGCCTTCGATGGTGACTTTTTCTGTTTCCAGATCGGAGGTCGCTTCGTATGTCAGCAGGCTGCCGACTTCAGATGCCAGTTCGCGAAAACGCTTCGTGCTGATGTCATGCTCACGCATCAGGCCCAACTTGTGTTTAACGAGTGGGTGTTTCACTTCCACAATCTTCATTCTCTTTCTCCTCTGAGGCGGCGTCCGCAAAAAAATCTCGGGATTATACCGCTTTTTTCGGATTAGGCCATACCCATCTTGCTTGACGTATATCAAGCAAAGTGATTTAGAGACAAAAAAAACCGGAGGCGAGACTCCGGCTTGGGTGCGAGTTCTGCCCGGTGGCGCTGCGCTTACGCGGACCTACGTGTAGTGTAGGTCGGGTAAGCGTTAGCGCCACCCGGCAATTACAGGCTATCGCCGTTGCTCGCAATTACCTGCTTATACCAGTCGAACGATTTCTTCTTGCTGCGGTTCAGCGTGCCGTTGCCTTCATTGTCTTTGTCGACAAAGATAAAGCCGTAGCGTTTTTTCATTTCGCCCGTACCGGCAGAAACGAGGTCGATACAGCCCCACGGGGTATAGCCCATCAGATCCACGCCATCTTCCTCCACCGCTTTTTTCATCTCGCGGATGTGGGCGGACAGGTAGTCAATGCGGTACTGGTCGTTCACCGTGCCGTCGCTCTCCTGCACGTCGATCGCGCCAAAGCCGTTCTCAACGATAAACAGCGGCAGCTGATAGTGATCCCAGAACCAGTTGAGGGAGTAGCGCAGCCCCACCGGGTCAATCTGCCAGCCCCAGTCCGATTTCTGCACGTACGGGTTAGTGACCAGGCTCTTGCTCTCGTCGTAATCCAGCTGCGGGTTATCCGCCGTCGCCTTGGTGGCGAAGGACATATAGTAGCTGAAGCCGATGTAATCGACGCAGCCCTGCTTCAGCGCGGCTTTATCTTCTTCGGTAATATCCAGCGTAAAGCCGCGACGCGCAAAGTAGTTGAGCAGATGCTGCGGGTACCTGCCGCGCACGTGCACGTCGGTGAACCAGTAGCGGCGGTGCATGGCGTTCATCGCCATCATCATATCGTCCGGCGCGCAGGTGAGCGGGTAGATAGGACACATGGCAATCATGCAGCCAATCTGCAGCGACGGGTTAATCTCACGCCCCGCCTTCACCGCCAGGGCGCTGGCCACCAGCTCATAGTGCGCCGCCTGGAACATCACCGGCTCACGGTCTTCACCCGGCGCGTACTTCAGCCCGGAGTTAGTGAACGGCGCAAAGTCTTCGTGGAAGTTGGCCTGGTTGTTGATCTCGTTGAAGGTCATCCAGTACTTCACTTTATGCTGATAGCGCTGGAATACCACTTTTGCAAAACGAACAAAGAAGTCGATCAGCTTACGGTTGCGCCAGCCGCCGTATTCCGTGACCAGATGGAAAGGCATCTCGAAGTGAGACAGGGTGATAACCGGTTCGATACCGTACTTCAGGCATTCGTCGAACAGGTCGTCATAGAATTTCAGGCCAGCCTCGTTAGGCTCAAGCTCGTCGCCTTTCGGGAAGATCCGCGTCCAGGCAATAGAGGTGCGGAAGCATTTGAACCCCATCTCGGCAAAGAGTTTGATGTCTTCTTTATAGCGGTGGTAGAAATCAATGGCTTCATGGTTAGGGTAATTTTTCCCTTCCAGCACGCCGTTGGTGATTTCACGCGGCACGCCGTGCGCGCCCGCGGTCATGACATCGGCCACGCTCACGCCTTTGCCGCCCTCTTTCCAGCCGCCTTCCAGCTGGTGCGCCGCAACGGCCCCACCCCACAGAAAATCTGCTTTAAATCCTGACATTCGCTTTCCCTCATTCTGCGTTATTTTCTGCAAAAACAATTACAGAAACCGGTTTCAGTTCGATGATGTGCAAAGGGAATTACCGTTGCAAGCAGTTCTCAGAAACCGGTTTCATTTTCGTGAACAGAGTCAAGTTTGGCTGCATTCACGGGGTGCACAGAAAAAAAGATCTCCACGTCCAGAATAGGCTCGCAAACGTTTGCCTGGACTGTTAGAATTGCGCCGATTTTTCTTACTAGCTATGCAATCGCGTGGGGATTTAAGCCGTGACCAACAAAACTTCTCTCAGCTACAAAGATGCCGGTGTTGATATTGACGCAGGTAATGCGCTGGTTGACCGAATCAAAGGTGTGGTGAAAAAAACCCGCCGCCCGGAAGTGATGGGTGGTCTGGGTGGATTCGGCGCACTGTGCGCGCTGCCGCAAAAATATCGTGAACCTGTTCTGGTCTCGGGTACTGACGGTGTAGGCACCAAGCTGCGCCTGGCGATGGATTTAAAACGTCACGACACGATCGGTATCGATCTGGTCGCGATGTGCGTGAATGACCTGGTGGTTCAGGGCGCAGAGCCGCTGTTCTTCCTCGATTACTACGCGACTGGCAAACTGGACGTGGATACCGCGGCAAGCGTGATCAACGGTATCGCCGAAGGCTGTCTGCAGTCTGGCTGCGCGCTGGTCGGCGGTGAAACCGCAGAAATGCCGGGCATGTATCACGGCGAAGATTATGACGTCGCGGGCTTCTGCGTCGGCGTAGTAGAAAAATCAGAAATTATCGACGGCAGCAAAGTGGCCGATGGCGATGTGCTGATCGCGCTGGCCTCCAGCGGCCCGCACTCCAACGGCTACTCCCTGGTGCGTAAAATCCTCGAAGTGAGCGGCTGTGACCCGCTGACGACCGAACTCGACGGTAAACCGCTGGCCGACCATCTGCTGGCGCCGACCCGCATCTACGTGAAGAACGTGCTTGAGCTTATCGAGAACGTCGACGTTCACGCCATTGCCCACCTGACCGGCGGCGGCTTCTGGGAAAATATCCCGCGCGTTCTGCCGGACAACACCCAGGCGGTGATCGACGAATCCTCATGGCAGTGGCCAGCCGTGTTTAACTGGCTGCAGACCGCGGGCAACGTGAGCTCTCACGAAATGTACCGCACCTTTAACTGCGGCGTGGGCATGGTTATCGCCCTGCCGGCAAGCGAAGCGGATAAAGCAGTGAAGCTGCTGACGGAGAAAGGTGAAAACGCGTGGAAAATCGGTACGATTAAAGCCTCCGATTCCGAACAGCGTGTGGTCATTGAATGAAAAACATCGTGGTGCTCATTTCCGGCAACGGAAGCAATTTGCAGGCCATCATAGACGCCTGCAAGCAGAAGAAAATCAACGGCACCATTCGGGCAGTATTCAGCAACAAGGCCGACGCGTTCGGCCTTGAGCGCGCGCGGGAAGCGAACATTCCCGCGCACGCGCTGGAAGCCAGCCAGTTCGCCGGGCGTGAAGCCTTTGACCGCGAGCTGGTGCATGAGATTGATGCCTACGCGCCGGACGTAGTCGTGCTGGCGGGCTATATGCGCATTCTGAGCCCGGCTTTTGTAGAACACTTCACCGGACGTCTGCTGAATATTCACCCTTCTCTTCTGCCGAAATATCCCGGCCTGCATACCCATCGTCAGGTTCTGGAAAATGGCGATGAGGAGCATGGCACCTCCGTGCATTTCGTTACCGACGAGCTGGATGGCGGTCCGGTTATCCTGCAGGCGAAAGTCCCGGTCTTTGACGGCGATAGCGAAGAAGACGTGACCGAACGCGTGCAGACCCAGGAACACGCCATTTACCCGCTGGTGGTAAGCTGGTTTGTCGACGGACGTCTCGAGATGCGCGACGGCGCTGCCTGGCTGGACGGCGTTAAGTTACCTCCGCAGGGTCATGCGGCGGAAGAGTAGTTTATTATGTCGGGTGGCGCTTCTGCGCTTACCCGACCTGCCTGATGCATTACCCGAATGTCCCCTCCCCAACCCTCTAAATTCCCCAACAAAAAAAATAACTGTCATACTTTTCTGGCACTGTTGGACATATCGTGGAAATGCTCGCCATAATAAGGACGAGACGGATTTACCACGTCCTGTGATTGAACTGGAGTGTGAGCTGTAATGGGTCAGGAAAAGTTATATATCGAGAAAGAGCTAAGCTGGTTAGCATTCAACGAACGTGTACTCCAGGAAGCGGCAGACAAAAGTAACCCGCTGATCGAGCGCATGCGTTTTTTGGGTATTTATTCGAACAACCTGGATGAGTTCTACAAGGTTCGCTTTGCCGAGCTGAAAAGACGCATCATTATCAGCGAAGAACAGGGCTTAAACTCGCACTCGCGGCATCTGCTGGGCAAAATCCAGTCCCGCGTGCTGAAAGCCGATCAGGAATTTGACGGCCTGTATAACGAACTGCTGCTGGAGATGGCGCGCAATCAAATCTTCCTGATTAACGAACGCCAGCTTTCCGTTAACCAACAAAACTGGCTGCGCCACTACTTCAAACACTATCTGCGCCAGCACATTACCCCCATTCTGATCAACCGCGAAACCGATCTGGTGCAGTTTTTGAAAGATGACTACACCTACCTGGCGGTGGAAATTATTCGCGGTGAATCTATCCGTTACGCGCTGCTGGAGATCCCATCCGACAAGGTGCCGCGCTTTGTGAACCTGCCGCCGGAAACCCCGCGCAGACGCAAGCCAATGATCCTTCTGGATAACATCCTGCGCTACTGTCTGGACGACATCTTCAAAGGCTTCTTCGATTACGATGCGTTAAACGCCTACTCGATGAAAATGACTCGTGACGCCGAATATGACCTGGTGCACGAGATGGAAGCCAGCCTGATGGAGCTGATGTCATCCAGCCTGAAACAGCGCCTGACGGCTGAACCGGTGCGCTTCGTCTATCAGCGCGATATGCCGGACGCCATGGTGGAGATGCTGCGTGAGAAACTGACCATTTCGCGCTATGACTCCATCGTTCCGGGTGGTCGTTACCACAACTTTAAAGATTTTATTGGCTTCCCGAACGTCGGCAAAGCCAACCTGGTGAACAAGCCGCTGCCGCGCCTGCGCCATCTCTGGTTCGATAAATTCCGCAACGGATTCGACGCCATCCGCGAACGCGATGTCCTGCTCTACTATCCGTACCACACCTTCGAGCACGTGCTGGAACTGCTGCGTCAGGCCTCGTTCGACCCGAGCGTGCTGGCGATCAAAATCAACATCTACCGCGTGGCAAAAGATTCTCGCATCATCGATGCGATGATCCACGCGGCGCACAACGCCAAAAAAGTCACAGTGGTGGTTGAGCTGCAGGCGCGCTTCGACGAAGAGGCGAACATTCACTGGGCGCGTCGTCTGACGGAAGCCGGTGTGCACGTCATTTTCTCCGCGCCAGGGCTGAAAATTCACGCCAAGCTGTTCCTCATCTCTCGTAAAGAGGGCGATGAGGTGGTGCGTTATGCCCACATCGGTACCGGGAACTTTAACGAGAAAACCGCGCGAATTTATACCGACTACTCGCTCTTAACTGCCGATGCCCGCATCACTAACGAAGTGCGCCGGGTCTTTAACTTTATCGAAAACCCGTACCGTCCGGTGAGCTTCGACTATCTGCTGGTCTCGCCGCAGAACTCGCGCCGTCTGCTGTACGATATGATCGATAAAGAGATCGCCAATGCCCAGAAAGGGCTGTCGTCCGGCATCACGCTGAAGCTTAACAACCTGGTCGATAAAGGGCTGGTGGACAGGCTGTATGCGGCGTCCAGCTCCGGCGTACCGGTTAATCTTCTGATCCGCGGCATGTGCTCGCTGATCCCGGAACTGGAAGGCATCAGCGACAATATTCGCGTGATCAGCATTGTTGACCGCTACCTGGAGCACGATCGGGTCTATATTTTCGATAATGCGGGTGATAAACAGGTCTATCTCTCTTCGGCAGACTGGATGACGCGCAATATTGACTACCGAATTGAAGTCGCGGCACCGCTGCTGGATCCGCGCCTGAAGCAGCAGATCCTCGACATCATCGAGATTCTGTTCAGCGATACCGTGAAAGCACGCTATATCGACAAAGAACTCAGTAACCGCTATGTACCGCGCGGCAACCGCCGTAAAGTGCGGTCGCAACTGGCGATTTACGACTATATCAAATCACTCGAGCAACCCGATTAACCTATGCCGATAAATGATAAGACCCCACGCCCGCAGGAATTCGCCGCGGTCGATCTTGGCTCTAACAGTTTCCACATGGTCATCGCCCGTGAGGTAGATGGCGCGTTGCAGATCATCGGTCGTCTGAAGCAGCGCGTACACCTGGCGGATGGTCTTGATGAACGCAGCATGCTCAGCGAAGAGGCGATGGAGCGCGGGTTAAACTGCCTGTCGCTGTTTGCTGAACGCCTGCAGGGCTTCTCGCCCTCCAGCGTTTGCATCGTGGGCACCCACACCCTACGCCAGGCCCTGAACGCACCTGAGTTTCTCAAGCGGGCCGAAAAGGTGATCCCCTACCCGATTGAGATCATCTCCGGCAACGAGGAAGCGCGTCTGATCTTCATGGGCGTCGAGCACACCCAGCCGGAAAAAGGGCGCAAGCTGGTTATCGACATCGGCGGCGGTTCTACGGAGCTTGTGATCGGCGAAGACTTTGAGCCGCGCCTGGTGGAAAGCCGCCGTATGGGATGCGTCAGCTTCGCACAGATGTATTTCCCGGGCGGTAGCATCACCCGCGAGAACTTCCAGCGTGCGCGGATGGCGGCCGTCCAGAAGCTGGAAAACCTGGCCTGGCAGTACCGTATCCAGGGCTGGAACGTGGCGCTGGGCGCGTCAGGTACCATCAAAGCGGCGCATGAAGTGCTGCTGGCGATGGGTGAAAAAGACGGGTTTATCACGCCCGAACGCCTGACATTGCTGACCGAAGAGGTGCTGAAGCATAAAAGTTTTGACGCCTTAAGCCTGCCGGGGCTTTCCGACGAGCGTAAGGTGGTCTTCGTTCCGGGGCTGGCCATCCTCTGCGGCGTGTTTGATGCCCTCGCCATTAAAGAGCTGCGCCTTTCCGACGGCGCGCTGCGCGAAGGTGTGCTGTATGAGATGGAAGGCCGCTTCCGCCATCAGGATATTCGCAGCCGCACCGCACAAAGCCTGGCTAACCAGTACAATATCGACCGCGAGCAGGCGAAGCGCGTGCTGGACACCACGGTGCAGATGTACGAGCAGTGGGAAGAGCAGAATCCGAAGCTCGCGCACCCGCAGCTTGCCGCGCTGTTAAAATGGGCCGCAATGCTCCACGAGGTGGGGCTCAACATCAACCACAGCGGGATGCATCGCCATTCGGCCTACATTCTGCAAAATAGCGATCTGCCTGGCTTCAACCAGGAGCAGCAAACCATGATGGCGACCCTGGTGCGTTATCACCGCAAAGCCATCAAGCTCGACGACCTGCCGCGCTTCACGCTGTTCAAGAAAAAACAGTTCCTGCCGCTTATACAGCTGCTGCGTCTGGGCGTACTGCTCAATAACCAGCGCCAGGCCACCACCACGCCGCCCACGCTGAAGCTTAAAACCGACGACCATCACTGGACGCTGAGCTTCCCGCACGACTGGTTCAGCCAGAACGCGCTGGTCCTGCTGGACCTGGAAAAAGAACAGCAGTACTGGGAAGCGGTCACCGGCTGGCTGCTCAAAATCGAAGAAGAGAGCGCCGACGTCGCCGCGTAACGGTTCAGGCGTCCGCGCAGGACGCCTCAGCTTCCAGCAGCGACTCAAGCGGCGCCGGTCTGCCAATCAGATAGCCCTGCACATAATCGATGCCTAGCGCGTGAACCGCGCTACGTATCTCTTCGGTTTCGACGTACTCCGCCACCACCAGCATCTTCTTCATGCGCGCCAGATGGCAGATAGACGCCACAATCTGATAATCCAGGCTGTTGTTGACGATATTGCGGATAAAGCTGCCGTCGATCTTGAGAATATCCGCATCCACGCTTTTCAGCCGCGCATAGCTCGCATAGCCGGTGCCAAAATCATCAATCGCAATACGTACCCCCATTTTCTGCAGCTGCCGGAGGATGTGTAGCGCCTGCTCCGCATTGCAAAAGATGCTGCACTCCGTCACTTCAAAAATTAGCTGCCACGGCTCAATGGCGTATTTCGCCAGCAGGCGACTGACCTCAAGCGGAAACTGCACCCGACATACGGTTGAGGGGGCCAGATTAATGGCGAAACGCTGGCCGGGCAGCCTTTCGCGATGCGCGGCCAGGAAGCGCAGAGTATACTCCAGCACCCACAAATCCACCCGCGAGGAGAGGCCAAACTCCTGCGCGACGGGCAGGAACCGATCGGGAGAGATCAATAGCCCGCTGGCATCCGGCATCCGGAGCAGGACTTCGTGATAGCAATCGCCACGCAGGCCGCGAACGGGTTGAACCAGCAGGGTGAATTCGTCGTTATCAAGCGCCTTTTGCAGGCGGCTCATCATCGCAACTTTATCCTTCAGGTTACGCTGCAAATGGACGGCCCCACGCTGCTGAAGATTTTCCGGATGGTTAGAGGCGAGCGACAGGTCGGCAACCACGCCCAGTTCACCCAGCACCAGATACAGATGGTTAACCGGGGACCGGACATAGCAATAGCTCACTCCCACCTGCGGCTGAAGCGGCATGCCGTCCCAGACAAAGCGGAACTGTTTGATATGCTCGTCCAGGGTTTCAATCCGCTGCTGGTGCGATTCCGCGTTGAGGCGTACCGCCATGTCGCACCCGGTCAGGTGGTACACCTGCTCGCTGGGCTGGAGAGTACCGTTCACCCACTGCGCCAGCTGCTGCTTGTACTGAATCCGCAGCAACACGCCGTAATTTCGGCCCAGAATTTCCAGCTCCGGAATACGCAGCAGGCAGAGCGCCGACCACGGGTTTTTCGCCAGATCGCGCGACAGCGCCCGCAGGTTAGGCATATGGACGACCGGATCGAGCAGCGCCAGCCTGCGCGAGCGTTTGTTCACCGCGCGCTGCCGGGTTGCCAGCATCGACATAAAAACCACCACGAACGAGAAGACCAGGTAACTGGAAGAGGTGATCGCCAGCTGAATGTCATACCCCGGGTTCACCGGGATATAGCGGTAAAAATAGTGAATAGATACCAGCAGTATCGGCGTCCAGATAAGCGAAATCAGCTTATAGCCAAAACGCATCGCGCCCCAGAGCATCACCGGCATGAGCAGCGACAGGGTGTAGTTCGTGGTGAAAATGGAGCTGTTTTCATTCATCGGGAGCAGCAGCAGCGTAAGCAGCCCGCCTAGCGCAATCGCCCACATCAGAAACTCAATGACCGTCACCTTTTTATCTATCTGGGAACGGATCTGCGAGAAAAGGCTTTTGAGATAGCGCGGATGGCGAATCAGGCGGATCAGCAGATAGCTCAGCGGCACGCCCGTCAGCCCGCTGACCAGCAGCGTCTGATAGTTGATGAGCGTGCGAATATTAAGAGGGTTTAATCCCGCAAGGCTCAGCCGGCTCTCATATACGCCTAAATACACCGCAAACTGAAACAGCACCAGAAATAGCGTCGCGGGGCAGAAGACCTGCCAGAAGATGCGCTGCGCCATCAGCCGGATGTCGCCGTATGCGGTCATATTCCGTCTGGGCGCAAACACCCGGTAGCCGCCCCAGCTCAGCACTAAAGGGACGACAAAATGGAGCATACCAGCGACCGTTTCGAACATGCCGACCGAGGGGTAATAGCGGATAAACAGCGACAATACGATCCCGGGCAGCGCTTCCAGCCCAAAGAACATCATCAGCGAAAGCAAAAATGAGAGGGGTAAATAATAGAGTGCCGCAATACCGTCTCCCAGCTGCGTGAAGGTATTCGCGATGCTCAGCACGGGAAGTAAAACCACAGGCAAAATAAGCGGCAATGCCCACCAGCGGTTTTCATTTTTTTTCAGGAAAGCGAGAATGTTCATAGATGCCCGGTTAAACCCCTTTCGCTCCAGAGGGAAAATAAAGACAGGCATCCAACCTGACGTACGCGCCGCCCGGCGGCGTGCGGGGCGAACTGTGTGGAGGAAGGATTTTAAATATAAGGGCCGGGAATCCGTTGACTTAAATCAAACTACTTTACGCAAATTACTCTTTGTGGTGTTTTTTTTGAAATAATTTTCTTCATATTATCAATATGGTAAATGCATTAATTAAATTCAATAACATTAATTAATGTATACATTGACGGTTATTTACACACTGCAGAATTGACCCCTTCTTCCCGCTGTGCCTTAATATCCCTATCGCCCAAAAGGGCTTACCCAGGATAAACAGAGTGAGTCAGGTCACGCGTATGCGCAAACGACATCGATTTAACACCCGAATGACCCGCATCATACTGCTCATCAGCTTTCTGTTTTTCTTTGGCCGCTTCGTTTACTCCTCGATTGGCGCCTGGTACCACCATCAGGACAAAACCCAGTCGCAGCAATCCGGCCTGACCGTCGATACCGCTGACCGCTAAACCGCCGAAGGATGCTGCACGAGCCGAATAATGGCCGCTATCCCTTTGCTGAGGATTTTATCCTGTCGCATCACCACCGCCAGCTGCCGCTGCAGCATGGGCGTAAGCGACATCGCGCATAGTCCTTCGCGATCGTCATCCTGTTCTACCGCCATTCGAGGCACGATGCTGTAGCCCAGCCCCGCGCGAACCATGCGTTTGATCGCCTCGATGCTGCCAAGCTGCATCACCGGTGCGATCGCTAATCCATTAGCCGCAAACCAGCCATCGATCAGCGTCCGGGTTCCGCTACCTGATTCAAAGGCAATCAGCGGCTGAGCGTGCAGCGCATCCGGGGTAAAGTCCCTGAAAACATCCTTCAGCTCCCGCGAGGCGATAAAAACAAACTCTTCGTCCATCACCGGCATGACGTCCAACGCCTTGCCACTCACCGGCAGCGTGACCAGCCCCATATCGAGACGGTTCTCTTCGATGGCCCTGACGATATCGCGGGTGTTGCCCGTCGTCACCCCCACGTTCAGGAGCGGATAGTCGCGTCGTAGCTGCTCCAGCAGAGGCGGCAGAAAATGGATGCAGGCCGTTGCCCCCGTGCCAAGCGTAATGGTGCCGCTCACATCGTGGCTGAATGCGCTCACGGACCGAATAGCGTCATCCACCACCTGCTGAATACGCTCCCCATGCGCCAGCAATGCCTCTCCGGCAGCCGTCGCCTTTATCCCTCGCCCGGTACGCTCTACCAGCCGCGTTTGCAGAAACTGCTCCAGCTGGCGTATTTGCAGGCTGACGGCGGGCTGGGAGATACCCAGCACATCCGCTGCCGCTGAAAAGCTGCCGCGCTGGATCACCAGACGGAAGGTGGCGAGATAGCCCAGATTAAGCGTCGTCATTCAAAGTTTCTCTTATACCGCGCATAAGGTTGCAGCCCTGCCAGCACAATACCGCGCCCGTTATGCTCAGGACAACTGCATAGCGGAATGAAAAATAATGGAAACACCTGCCCTGCCACGCCACCTCGCCCTCACTGCCGGATGTAATCAACTCATCAACTGGGGGATCTCGTTTTATATGCCGGGCACCTTTGCGCTGGCCATTTCAGCTGACCGTGGATGGTCTTCACCGCAGATTTACCTCGGCCTGACGCTGGCGATGCTGGTGATGGCGGTGGTATCCCCTTTTGTCGCCCGCCTGCTGGCACGCTTTGGCGGTCAGACGGTGGTGATGAGCGGAACGTTGCTGATCGCCGCAAGCTGCGCAGGGATGGCGTATACCCAGACGCTTTTTGGGTGGTACTGTGCCTGGCTGGTCGCCGGCACAGGCATGCGCCTGTCGCTTTACGATGCGCTGTTCGCCGCGCTGGTGAACCTCTACGGGCAGCAGGCGCGCAGAACAATCTCACGCGTCACGCTGGCGGGTGGACTGGCCTCCGCCGTCTTCTGGCCGCTGGGCGATGCTCTGCTTCAGGTTATGCGCTGGCAGGACGCGCTGCGCGTCTATGCTCTGTTCGGCCTGCTGAGCGCGGCGCTGATAAGAACGCTTCCCCGTCAGCGGCTAACGGTGACGACAAAGGTCACCGTGCCGCCTTTGAACAACGAGCGGCGTCACGGCTGGCTTTATGCCATCTTCATTGCCCTCATTACTTTTGTTTCGAACGGCACGTCCACCCATCTGCCGGAGTTTATTGCCCACTTCGGCCTGCCTGTCGCCATCGGCATGCTGTGGGGGATCGGCCAGACGGGTGCTCGCTCGCTGGAAGTGCTGGCGGGCGCCCGCTTAACCCCCTTCAAACTCACGCTTTTTACCGCGCTCGCCATGCCGCTCTGCTTTCTGGTTGGGCTAAGCAGTTCCCAGTTTGTCTGGTGCGCGGCCGGATTTGTGTTGGGTTACGGTGCCATCAACGGGCTGGTCACCATCGTGAAAGCCACGCTGCCGCTGGAACTGTTTAACACCGAAAGCTATGCCCGCCGTACGGGCATGCTGCTTATCCCGGGCCAACTTATGGCCGCAGCCTCACCGTTTGCCTATGCGTGGCTGAACAAAACGCTGGGGATCGCTGGCGCAATGGGGGTGTCGACGGGGCTGACGCTGGTGATTGCCGGGCTGGCGATAGCGATCGTGCGCTGTCCCGGGAAGCAAACTGTATCGCACTGTATCCAGAGCGCCACGCTGACAAACGGGTACAAAACGCCGCCTCCGGCAAATATCTCCGATACATAAAAATGGTTTTCTTTCCCTGTCGCCATTCAGAACCGATGAGGAGAGAGACCGATGACCCGTCGTTATGCACTTATCCCCCTGCTTGTCCTGGCATCTGTAGCCCATGCCCAGGCCACGCCGCTGGACAACCTGAGCGCCGGGGACGTTAACGGCCCCGCCGCCGTTGCCCCGCTGGCGCAGCCGCAGCCGCCCGCAAAGCTGATCGTCGATCCCCCGCTTGCCGGGCCGCTGAGCAAAGGCGCGGTATTTATCCAGTACCGTGCCGAAAACCTGCGCATCGAGCCGGTATTCGGACCTGAAGCGCTCAAGGTCACCCCGCGCATCGGACACATTCACGTGGTGGTGGATGACGCGCCCTGCACTGGGCTGACGCCAGCGGAGAGCCGGTAATTCTGGTGGGACTCCCCGCCGGTAAACACAAGGTGACGATTATTCTGGCCGACCCGACGCACAAGCCGCTCGACCGCAAAACCATCGAATTCACCGTACCACCCCACGCGGCGGTCCACCACTTTTAAGGAGTCTCAAGATGAAAGCACTGACTGTACTAACGGCAGGCCTGCTGGCGCTTTCCGCCAGCGCCTTTGCACAGGGTAAAACCAGCGTCGTGCTGGTTCACGGCGCGTTTGCCGACGGCAGCAGCTGGAATAAGGTGATTGCCCTGTTGCAGAAGCAGCACGCCGAGGTCATTGCCGTTCAGCTGCCGCTCACGTCGCTCAACGATGACGTTGCCGCCACAAAGCGGGCCATCGCCCGTGCGCAGGGTGACGTAGTGCTGGTGGGCCACTCCTGGGGCGGCACCGTGATTAGCGAGGCGGGCAACGATGCGCGGGTAAAATCGCTGGTATATGTGGCGGCGTTCGCCCCGGATTCCGGCCAGTCGACGGCGGACCTGGCAGGAAGCTACCCTGCGCCGCCGGGTAGCGCGAGCATTGCCAAAACGGCCGACGGTTATTTATACCTGCCAGCGGACGCCGTCAGGAAGGATTTCGCGCCTGACGTGAAGCCAGACACTCAAAACACGATTGCAGCCACGCAGGGGCCAATTAAGGCTGAGGCTTTTGGTGAAAAAGTCGTCCACGCGGCGTGGCATGACAAACCGAGCTGGTATGTGGTTAGCAAGAATGACCGAATGATCAACCCCGATCTTGAACGGGCGATGGCGAAGACGATCCACGCGAAAACCACCGAGGTGGCGGCAAGCCACGTATCGATGGTGAGCCAGCCGCAGATCGTTGCCCGGACGATTGAGCAGGCGATTGAAGCAAAATAATATTTTGTAAATTGTAGGCCGGGTAAGCGCAGCGCCACCCGGCAAAAATAGCCTCAGTGCCCGCCATCTGCGGGATAGTCGCGATTAATCCACGCGTGGTCCTCCTCCCAGGTGAACATCCATTTGCGCACCGGCCCGGCCATCACGTTGAGGTAGTAGCTGTCATACCCGGCCATCGTCGCCACCGGGTGGTAGCCCTTCGGCACCATGACCACGTCACGGTTATAGACCGCCATACACTCATCCAGCGTTCTGTCGTCGGTGTAGACGCGCTGCATGCAGAACCCCTGCTCCGGGTTGAGGCGATGGTAGTAGGTCTCCTCCAGATACGTCTCCTGCGGCGGATTATCCGTGTCGTGCTTGTGGCTCGGATACGAGCTGGTGCAGCCCTCATTGGTCCACACCTCCACCACCAGCAGGCTGTCGGCGGGCTTGTCTTCCGGCAAAATGTTGTGCACGTAGCGCTGGTTGTGGCCCTTACCGCGCGCTTCGCCGTCGATATCCTGCGGCGCAATCAGCCGCGTCGGATACGTGCCTTTGCCAGGCGCGGCGCAGACCGCCAGCTCAAGCTTCGTAAGCGCCTTCACCTGTACCGTCTCCTGCGGGGTGACGTACACCGCCCACGGCTTGATGCGCTCGAACGGGCTCATCCGCCCGCCAATATCGTTAAACTGCGCGGAAGGCGTTGTGATGGAGGCGCGCCCGGCGACCAGCACCAGACAGCGCTCTTCGCGGACGGCGGGCAGCGTCAGCGTCTGCCCCTCCTGCAGTTCATACGCCTCAAAGCCGACGTACCCCCACCCTGCGCTTTCCGACGTGACGGACTGGGTGCGCCCCTCCGCGTTCGGCTGTTGCCAGCGTGATAACAGACGTGACATGTCACCTCCTCAAATCAGTCCGGCGTCGCGCGCCAGTCGGCTCAGATTGTTATACCCCAGACGGGCGTAGGTCAGCGGATGGGCAATCGCCGGGTCCTGCTCGGCCTCCACCACCAGCCAGCCGTGATAATCCTGCGCCTTCAGCAGCCGCATAATCGGCGGGTAATCAACGCAGCCGTCGCCCGGCACGGTAAACACGCCGCTCAGCACCGCGTCGAGGAAGCTGGTTTTACGGTTTTTCACGTCCGCCAGCACGTCGGCACGCACGTCTTTGCAGTGGACGTGGTTGATGCGCGACGCCCAGCGCTGCGCCACCGCCAGCGGATCGGCCCCGGCAAAGGTCAGATGGCCGGTGTCCAGCAGCAGTCCAACCTCTTCGCCGGTGTGGGTCATCAGGTTGTCCACGTCGTCAGCGGACTCAATCACCGTGCCCATATGGTGATGGTAGGCAATCTGCACGCCCTGCTGCTGGGTGTAGCGGGCAAATTCGGTAAGCTTCTCACCGTACTCCTTCCAGCGTGACTGCGGGAAGCGCGGGCGCAGATGCACCGGGGTCTGCTGCTCGCCGTGAATGCAGCCGCTCACTTCCGCAAAGACCAGCACCTTCGCCCCCAGCTCGCGCAGCAGCGCCAGGTGGGACTGCACGGCGGCGATCTCCTCATCCACGCTGTGCTCCAGCAGGCGACCGGAGTACCAGCCGGAGACCAGCTGCAGGTCGTGGCGCTGCAGGATGGGGCCGAGCAGGCGCGCTTCGCGCGGGAACTTATTGCCCAGCTCGAAGCCGGCGAAACCGGCCTCCTTACCTTCGCTCAGGCAGGTTTCCAGCGACGTCTCCGCGCCCAGAGAAGGCAGATCGTCGTTCGTCCACGTCAGCGGGTTAATGCCCAGTTGTACACTCATTGTCTTCTCCATTATGCGTGTCCGCGCTCGCGCCACCAGGCGATAAGCTGCAGGTAGTTGTCCCGGATGCGTGCCACCAGCTGCGCATCGTCAATATCGTGCTTCAGCCACGCGCGGGAGGCATCGCCAAACAGCGTGCGCCCCACGGCGAAGCCTTTTACTACCGTCTGCCCTGCTGCGGCCCTGAAGTCGGCGCGCAGCTGTTCCGCCGGGGCATCCAGGCCGAGGATCACCACCCCGCGGCAGTGCGGGTCCCGACGTTCGATAATCTCGTTCAGCGCCGTCCAGCCCTCGGCGGAAAGCGGCGGCAGCTTCCACCAGTCGGGGTAAATGCCGAGGTTGTAGAAGCGGGAGATGGCGCGCAGGTAGAGCTCGTCGCTGCGCGCCATGGTCGCAGGCAGGATCACCTCCAGCAGCAGCTCATGCCCGGACCGGCAGCAGGCGTGGTACACCTCGGCAATTTTCTGCTCCTGCTCCAGGCGCAGGCCGTGGGCGTCTTCCGGATGGAAAAAGACCAGGCACTTCACCACGTGTTCCTGCGGCCAGCTGATGAGCTGGGTGCCGATGTTGCCATGCTCCATCTCCAGCGGACGCGAGCCCGGCAGCTCAATGGGACGGCCAATCCACCACCCCTCGCCGGTGATGGCGTTCAGCGCGTCCTGACCAAAGGTGCCGTCGCACAGCAGGCCGGCTTTGCCCTCCAGCCCGGCGCGGCTTGCCGCCTCGCGACTGGCCTGCAGGATCAGCTGCTTTAGCGCCGGAATGCGCCCGATCGACGCGCCGCACTGCATCGCCATATCCTCAAGCTGGCTGCGGTGGTCGAAGGCCATCACGCACAGCTCCGGCCACTCGCGGCGGCGGGTGGTCACCCGGTGGAGATGGTTAAGACGTGGGTCGAGATCCGGGCGCGGCACATCTGCAGCGCGTGAAAGATAGTCATCCAGCTCGATTTTGCTCGGCATCGCCGGGGCGCAGCCGTGGCGCGAGACCACCAGCGCGCCGCAGGCGTTGGCATAGCGGCACGCCTGCTCCCAGCCCTCGTCGTTCAGGTAACCGCGCAGCAGGCCAGACATAAACGCGTCCCCTGCGCCGAGGACGTTCAGCACCTCCACGCGCACGCCGGTCACCGTCAGGCCGTCGTCCAGCCGGGGCGGAATGGCGTCGGTATAGACCGAGCAGCCGAGCGCGCCGCGTTTGCAGACCAGCGCTGCGTCACTGACTGCACGCACCTGCCCCAGCGCCTGCAGGGTATCCGTGCTGCCGCCCGCAATGTGAAACTCCTCCTCGGTGCCGACAATGACGTCGAAGAGGTGCAGCACCTCCTGCAGCTCGCGGGTGACCTTATCGGCGGCGATAAAGCGCGTTTCACCGTCGCCTAAGGCGGTGAGCCCCCACAGCACCGGACGGTAGTCGATGTCCAGCACCGTGCGCACGCCGTGACGGCGGGCATAGCCCAGCGCCGTCAGCACCGCCTCGCGGGTCTGAGGATGAGAAAGGTGAGTCCCGGTGATGGCAAGACACCGTGCGGAGGCAATGTAGCTTTCGTCCACATCGCTGGCCGTAATGGCCATATCCGCGCAGTTATCGCGATAAAAAATCAGAGGAAAGGTGTCCCGGTCTTTAATGCCGAGTAGCACCAGCGCCGTGAGGCGTTGTTTATCTGTAATCAGATGGCTGGTATCGCAGCCCACCTGGTTGAGCTCTTCGCGCAGGAAGCGGCCCATATGTTCATCGCCGACGCGTGCCAGCATCGACGAGCGCAGCCCCTGGCGCGCGGTGCCGTACGCCACGTTGCCGGACGAGCCGCCGAGGTATTTGGCGAAGCTCGACACATCCTCCAGACGGGCACCAATCTGCTGACTGTAGAGGTCTACCGCCACGCGACCCATGCATATCACATCAAACTGCTTTTCCACGTTGATACCTCATCAGACAATGTCGTTCACGTTCAGCCAGCGGCCTTCCCGGTGCGAGAGCGCGATTGCATCCAGCACGCGCGATACCTTCCAGCCCTCTTCGAAGTCCGGCCACATCGGCGCGTCGGCGGCAATCCCGTCCACCAGATCGCGCACCTCCACCGTTTTTTGATCGTTAAAGCCAATCCCGTGGCCCGCGCCCATGCAGAACGCGGCGTAGTCCGGGTGCGCCGGGCCGACGAGCAGGGTGCGGAACCCCTGACGGTTAACCGGATCGTCATGCAGATAGAGCTTCAGCTCCGCCATGCGCTCCTGGGTGAAGCTGATAGCGCCTTTCGTTCCGGTTATCACATATGACAACCCCATTTTGCGGCCGCAGGCGACACGGGAGGTTTCAATCACCCCCTGCGCCCCGCCCGCGAAGCGCACCATTGCGTGGGCCTGATCCTCGTTTTCGACGGCAATCATCTCCGACGATCCGGCCTTCGCCGGGCGCTCCGGGACCACGATCTTCAGATCGCCGCAGACCTGCTCGATCTCCCCCACCAGGTACTGAGCCATGTTGACGATATGCGCCGCCAGGTCGCCCAGCGCCCCCAGCCCGGCGGTCTCTTTAAAGCAGTGCCAGTGAATAGGCGACAGCGGGTCGGCCATATAGTCTTCGTTGTGGGTGCCGTAGAAGTGGATCACCTCGCCTATCTCGCCGCGGGCGATAATCTCCTTCGCCAGCTGCGCCGTCGGGTTCTTCATGTAGTTGAACCCCACCAGCGTTTTCACCCCGGCCTGCTTCGCGGCGTCAACCATCTCCCGCGCGTCGTGGGCGTTCAGCGCCAGCGGCTTCTCCGAGTAGACGTGCTTGCCGTGGCGGATCGCCTCCAGCGCCATCTCTTTATGCAGATGATTGGGTGAGCAAATATCCACCACATCAATAGCCGGGTCGGCCACCAGCGCCCGCCAGTCGCCGGTGGAGCGGTTGAAGCCAAACGCCTGCGCGCGCGCTGCCGCCAGCTCCGGCGTGACTTCCGCCACCATCTCGCGCACCAGCCTGCCGCGCAGGTTGAACACCGTTGGGGCCTGGGCATAGGCGATAGCGTGCGCCTTGCCGATATACCCGGTGCCAATTAATCCAATACGAACCTCTTTCATCGTGATCCTCACAGTGCGCCGCGACGGCTCTTGGCGTAGGTGTCAAACGCCACCGCCAGAACGATAATTAATCCGGTGATAATCTGCTGGTAGTAGGCCGAGACGTTCATCAACACCAGGCCGTTAATCAGAATCCCCATGATGATGGAGCCGATAATCGTGCCGCCGATGCGCCCGTAGCCGCCCATCAGCGAGGTACCGCCGATCACCACCGAGGCGATGACGCGCAGCTCAAAGGAGATCCCGGCCACCGCCTCGGCGCTCCCCAGACGCGCGCTCAGGATGAAGCCCGCCAGTCCCGCCAGACAGCCGATCAGCACATAGACGCTGACCAGCACGCGCTTGACGTTCACCCCCGCCAGGCGCGCCGCCTCCGGGTTACCGCCGATGGCGTAGACGAAGCGGCCCCAGCGGGTTTTATGCAGCGCCAGATAGCCGCCGAGGGCGACGATGGCGAAGATCCAGATCGGAATGGAGATGCCGAGCAGCTCCCCGCGCCCCCACCAGCGGTAGCCCTGATCGAAACCGGCAATCGGAGCGCCGTCGTTGATCACCAGCGTCAGGCCGCGCCAGATGGTCATCCCGCCGAGGGTCACGATGAACGGCGGCAGGCGCAGACGGGTTACGCCCAGACCGTGCAGGAAGCCAATCGCCGTGCCCATCGCCAGACAAATCCCCAGCCCAATCAGCCAGCTCATGCCGCCCCAGGCGTTCGGGTCGACGGTGGTGAAGTTGTCGCCCTTAATCACGTACGCCGCGGTCATGGCGCAGACCGCCAGAATGGAGCCGACGGAAAGGTCAATCCCGGCGGTCAGGATGACAAAGGTCATCCCCACGGCCATGATCCCGTAGATGGAGACTTCGGTCAGGATGTTGAAAATATTGCGTTCAGAGAAAAAATTGCTGTTCTGCGACTGAAAGAAGATCAGCAGCAGGATCATGAAAATCAGCACCCCGAAGCGCTCGAAGAAGGCGATGGGATCGATGCGTCCGGCGCGTTTGACCGGGGCCTGCGTTTTAGAAATCATCTGCGTCATGAGAAACTCCGTTATGCCGCGTTCAGGGCGTTGTGGTTGATGGCCATCATCGTCATCAGCCGTTCTTCGTTAGCGTCGTCGCCGTGGATCTCGCCGGTCACTCGCCCTTCGCTCAGGGTGATGATCCGGTCTGACACCGCCATCACTTCAGGCAGATCGGAGGAGATCACGATCACCGCCACGCCCTTTTTCGCCATGTCAAACAGCACCTGGTGCACTTCTGATTTGGTCCCCACGTCAATGCCGCGCGTCGGCTCATCGACGATAAGCACCCGCGGGTTGAGCGCCATGCAGCGCGCGAGGATCACCTTTTGCTGGTTACCGCCGGAGAGCTTGCGCACCTCCTGCGCGCTGTTGACCATTTTGATCTGCAGCGCCTTGCGGTAGGACTCGATCAGATCGTCCTCTTTGCGGGTGTTCACGAACCAGCGCCACTGCAGCAGCGAGGAGAGGCAGGAGAGCGACAGGTTGTCGCGAATCGACAGCCCCAGCACCGCCCCCTCTTTTTTGCGGTCTTCCGGCACCAGCGCCACGCCCTGATCGAGCGCATAAAGCGGGTCGCGCGGCTGGTACGGCACGCCGTCCAGTTCAAAGCTGCCCGAGGTAAACGCGTCCGCGCCAAACAGGCAGCGGGCCACTTCGGTGCGCCCGGCGCCCACCAGTCCGGCAATGCCTAAGACCTCCCCGGCGTGAACGTGGAAGCTGATGTCATGCAGGGCAATGCCGTGCGGATCCAGCGGCGGCTTTTCGCGGCTCAGCCCCTTCACCGCCAGGCGGACGGGTTTATCCTCATGATGCGTTTCGCTGGCAGGGCGACGGTTAAAGGCCACGTCGCGACCGACCATCAGGCGGATCAGCTGTTCGACGTTGGTCTCCGCCACCGCGCCGGTGCCGGTGAAGCGGCCGTCCTGGAAAACGGTGAAGCGATCGCAGAGCTGGAAAACTTCGTGCAGACGGTGGGTAACATAAATAATGCTTACGCCGCGGTTTTTAAGCTCCCGCACCACGCGATGCAGGCTTTCCACCTCGCTATCGCTCAGCGCGGCGGAAGGTTCGTCCATAATGATTAGCCTGGCGTTGAGGGTCAGCGCCCGGGCGATCTCCACCATCTGCTGCTGGGCAACGCTCAGACGGGCGACCGGCGTGGTCGGCGCAACGTTCAGCTGCAGATAGTCGAGAATGACCTGCGCTTCCTGATTTACCGCCTTTTCGTCGACGATCAGATTGCGTTTACGCGGCTCGCGCCCGAGAAACATGTTTTCCGCGACGGTCATGTTGGGCAGCAGATTAAATTCCTGGTAGATGGTGATAATGCCCTTGTTCTGCCGTTCCACCGGGGAGTCGTCCACCGGCAGCGTTTCGCCGTTGAACCAGATATCCCCGCGGGTTTGCGGCTGCGCCCCCGCGAGCGCCTTCAGCAGCGTGGATTTACCCGCCCCGTTTTCCCCCAGCAGGGCGTGGATCTCGCCCGCGCCGACGGTCAGCTGGGCGCTGCTTAACGCCCAGACGCCGGAAAAGCTTTTTGCCAGGTCGGTCACTTTCAGTAAGGGTTGCGACATCGGTCTGCTCCTCCTTTAGAGTGAGCCGCCGCGCCAGCGGCGGCTGCGGATAAATCAGTTACCGGCCTCACCGATACGCTCAGCCTGCTGCAGGTTCTCTTTAGTGATCAGCGTCGGCGGGTAGTCGGCCCCGGTGATGGCTTTCTTCTCGCGCACGTTGGCCACCAGCTGGCTCATCGCCGTCTGCACCGCAAAGCCCGGACGCTGGTCCGCCGTCACCGCCAGCCAGCCGTCGCGCACGCGGGCCAGCGCTTCCGGTACCGCGTCAAAGCCTGTGACCAGAATTTCGCCCGGCTTCACGCCCTGGCTCTGCAGCGCTTCGATCGCCCCCAGCGCCATGTCGTCGTTAGCGGAGAGGATCACCTGAGGACGTTTCGGCAGCGAGGGCAGCACGCTTTCCACGATGCGCATCCCTTCAGAACGCATCCAGTTGCCGGTCTGATCGGCGACAATCTTGTACTTATCCCCGCCAGCCTTCAGGCTGTCGCGGATCCCTTTGGTGCGTTCGATGTTGGAGGAGGAGCCCGGCTGGCCGGTCAGCAGAATGATCTCCGCCCCGTCGGGGAATTTGGTTTTAACGAAGTCGCCAATCGCCTGGCCGCCCTTGTAGTTGTTGGCGCCAAAGTGCGGCACCTTCTTCTGGCTGTCGACGGAGCGGTCAAGGGTGACCACTGGCAGCTTCGCATCCTGAATTTCATCCACCGCGCTGGAGACCGCGTTCACATCGTTCGGGGAAACGATAAAGCCCTGCGCCCCGCGGGTGATGGCATTTTCCAGGTCAGCAACCTGCTTCGGCGAGCTGCCCTGCCCGTCCAGTACCTGAAGCTTCACGCCCATCTCTTTTGCGGCTTTCACCGCCGTGCGCTGCATGTGAACTTCAAACGGCATGGCCAGGTTTGGCGTACTGAAAACGATTTGCTCGTTTTCGGCGAGGGCGGCCCCGGACGTCATGGCGATGAGGGCGGCTACGATCAGTTTTTTCATTATTATGTCTCTCTGTGTAGGGTTGTCGTGTTTAGAGGACGATCTCGCGCTGGCTGCGGAGTGACTCCAGCGCTTTATCCGCGAGGTACAGCGCACGTTCACCATCATCGCCGCTGCAGTCAGGTACCGCTTCGCCGCGCAGGACCGCGACAAAGTGTTCCCATTCCGCGGCGTAAGCGGATTTGTAGCGCTGCAGGAAGAAGTGTTCCGGCAGCGCGCTGGTGCAGCCCTGTTTGCCGTAGTGCTGCACCTGGTTTTCGAGAATGTTGCCCGCGCACAGCAGCCCTTCGGAGCCGTGCAGCTCCAGGCGCTGGTCGTAGCCGTAAGATGAACGGCGGCTGTTAACGATGGTCGCCATCGCGCCGGAAGCGTATTTCAGAACGATAAACGCGGTATCGATGTCCCCCGCCTCGCCAATCGCCGGATCGACCAGGTTACTGCCCTGGGCATACACCGACACCGGCTCTTCGCCCATGATGAAGCGGGCCATGTCAAAGTCGTGAATGGTCATATCGCGGAACATGCCGCCGGAAACGCGCACGTACTCCGCAGGCGGCGGAGACGGGTCGCGGGAGATAATGAGCAACGATTCCAGTTTGCCGATGCACCCGGCCTGCGCGTCGGTTTTCACGCGGCGGAACTGCGGGTCAAAGCGGCGATTAAAGCCAATGAACAGCGGCACGTCATACTCTTTGACCACCTTCAGGCAGTCGCGCACGCGGGCGAGGTCGAGGTGTACCGGCTTTTCACAGAAGATGGCCTTGCCGTGGCGGGCGGCCATTTCAATCAGGTCCGCGTGGGTATCGGTGGCAGAGGCGATCAGCACGGCGTGAACGTTAGGGTCGGTCATCGCTTCATCCAGGCTCTGCTGGCGGGCCTGATACTGCGTGGCGAGGCGGGTGGCAAATTCCTGATTCGGGTCAACCACGGACCAGAGCGTGGTCGCGCCGTGGCTGGCGATGTTAGCTGCATGTACCTGGCCAATTCGGCCAGCGCCCAGTAAAGCAATGTTAAACATAACGGCTCCCGGTGTTGGTGAATGCTGTGAACTAACGACCCTATAAATAAAACATTTATTTCATTTTTATAAATAGTGAAAATTATGTTTTTGAGTGCGGGTTAACACTTTTGAGATGAATGAGATAAATTTTGTTATCAATCTCACAACATCGCGGGAGATGTGCCCCTCACCATAACTCTCTCCCCAAAGGGGAAAGGGGACGGTACGGCGCGGTCTTTTCTCCCTCTCCCCTTTGGGGAGAGGGCTGGGGTGAGGGGAAAATAAAAATGAAATGAAAATTTCGTTACGGCGGAAAAACTTAATACTGACGGGCTTTTTTCACCTGCGCCTGCGTTTGCTCCGCGGCTTCACGCACGGCAGACGATTCCGCCACCTGCGCATCACCGGTTCGCCACCAGGAGGCGTAGTCGTGGGTCATGGTCTTCGGTAGCACCTTGATGTCCAGCAGCGTTGGGCCGGGATGCGCCCGCGATGCCTCGAGCGCCGCCAGCAGGCTTTGCTCATCGTTCACCCGCCACGCGCGGCAGCCGTAGCTCTCCGCGTTTTGCGCAAAATCGACCTTCACCAGCGGACCGTCAAGGCGTCCGGTTTCCGGGTTGCGGTGGCGGTTTTCCGTGCCAAAGCTGCCCATGCCGTGCCCCATCTGCAGGTTGTTAATGCAGCCGAAGCTGGCGTTATCAAACAGCAAAACGGTAACCTTAATACCCTCCTGCACGGCGGTTTGCAGCTCGGAGTGCAGCATCATGTAGGAGCCATCTCCCACCATGGCGTACACCGGCAGCCCGGGTCTGGCGAGCTTCGCGCCGATGGCCGCCGCAATCTCGTACCCCATGCAGGAGTAGCCGTACTCCAGGTGATAGCTGTCCGGCGTTTTGACCTGCCAGAGGCGCTGTAAATCGCCCGGCAGCGAACCGGCCGCGGCCACCACGATGGCGTTATCTTCCACATGCTGGTTGATCAGCCCCAGCACCCGCGTCTGGGTCAGGCGGGTATTGAGCGCCTCGCCGTACTCCGCCAGCTGCGCGTCCAGGTGCCCCGCCACTTCGGGCGCATCGTCAGGACGCCACTGGCGATCCCACAGGCGGCGGCACTCGTCGCGCCAGGCGGATTTCGCCTCAGCGATCGCCTCTCCCCAGCCGCTGCGGTAATCACCGAGCGCGTGGGTCAATGCCTGGAGTCCGGTTTGAGCGTCGGCAATCAGCGCCGTAGCGTCCAGCTTCAGAGCGTCAAACTCGGCCACGTTCAGTAGCAGAAATTCGACGTCCGGATGGGAAAAGAGTGCCTTGGAGCCGGTGGTAAAGTCGGTCAGGCGCGTGCCGATGCCAATCACCAGGTCAGCCTGCGGCGCGAGCTGGTTGGCCGCCATTCCGCCCGTCACCCCTACGCCACCGAGGTTAAGTGGGTGGTCACTTACCAGCGCCCCCTTTCCGGCCTGAGTTTCCGCAAACGGCAGCTGCAGCGTCTCGACAAAGTCGCGAAACGCCTCATGCGCGCCGGAATAACGCACCCCGCCGCCGCACACCACCAGAGGGCGACGCTTGCGGGCGATCAGCGCCCGCGCCTGCGCCAGACGCTGCGGATCGGGTGGACGACGCTCGATGTGGTGCACGCGACGCGCAAAGAAGCTTAGCGGGTAATCCCACGCTTCCCCCTGCACGTCCTGCGGCAGGCAAATCGTAACCGCACCGGTATCTGCCGGGTCAGTAAGCGTTCGCATCGCGCTAAGCATTGCGCTCATCAACTGCTCGGGACGGTAGATGCGGTCCCAGTAGCGGGAGACCGGACGGAAGCAGTCGTTGGTGCTGATGCTGAGATCGTGATACTGCTCGATCTGCTGCAGTACCGGGTCCGGCTGGCGGCTGGCGTAGATATCGCCCGGAAGCAGCAGCAGCGGGATGCGGTTCGCCGTAGCGGTTGCCGCGGCCGTGACCATATTGGCGGCGCCCGGCCCGACGGAGGAGGTGACGGCAAAGATGCGCTGACGACGGTGCTGTTTGGCGAATCCCGTCGCCATATGGGCGATGCCCTGCTCGTTGCAGCCCTGCATCACCTGCAGATGGCCGGGATCCTGCTCCAGCGCCTGGCCAATGCCCAGCACGTTGCCGTGCCCAAAGATGGTGGCGACGCCCTCCACGAAGGGAGTTTCATCGCCATCCACGCTAACGTACTGTTGATTAAGGAACCGGACCAGCGCCTGGGCCATGGTCATACGTTCGGTTTGCATAACGCCTCCTGTCAGCCCAGCGTCGGCATGGAGAACGCAGCGCCTGTCTCCTGCTGCATTTCCGGCCAGCGCGCGGTGATGGTTTTCATTCGGGTGTAGAAACGCACGCCGTCGCTGCCGTGAACGTTGAGCGCACCGAAGATGGAACGCTTCCAGCCGCCGAAGCTGTGGAATGCCATCGGCACCGGAATCGGCACGTTGACCCCCACCATGCCCGCCTGCACCTCTTCGCAGAAGCGGCGCGCGCAGCCGCCGTCGCGGGTGAAGATCGCCGAACCATTACCATATTCATGGCGGTTAATCAGATCCACCGCGCTGGCGTAATCTGCTACGCGCACCACAGAAAGCACCGGGCCAAAAATCTCTTCTTTATAGATGGTCATCTCAGGAGTGACGTTATCGAACAGCGTCGGCCCAACGAAGTAGCCCTGCTCATGGCCCTTCACGCTGAAGCCGCGACCGTCCACGCGCAGTTTTGCTCCCTGCGCTTCCCCGCTGTCGATATAGCCCAGCACCTTGCTGCGGTGCGCGGAGGAGATGAGCGGCCCCATTTCGTTTTCCGGCGACTGGTCCAGGCCCGGCCCGACGCGCAGCGCGGCAATCTGTTTCTCCAGCCGAGTACAGAGGTCATCGGCGGTTTTATCCCCCACCGCCAGCACTACCGAGAGCGCCATGCAGCGTTCCCCCGCCGCGCCGTAGGCCGCGCCCATGATGGCGTTGGTCGCCATCTCCATGTCGGCATCCGGCATTAAAATGCAGTGGTTTTTCGCGCCCCCCAGCGCCTGACAGCGCTTGCCGTGGGCGGACGCGGTCTGGTAAATGTATTCCGCAATCGGCGTGGAGCCGACAAAGCTCACCGCCTGCACGCGCGGGTCGGTCAGGAGCACGTCAACGGACTCTTTATCGCCCTGCACCACGTTGAAGACGCCGTCCGGCAGGCCGGCTTCTTTCAGCAGCTGCGCCAGCGCGAGCGCCAGAGAAGGGTCTTTTTCCGACGGCTTCAGCACGAAGGTGTTGCCGGTCGCCAGCGCAATCGGGAACATCCACATCGGCACCATCGCCGGGAAGTTAAACGGCGTGATCCCGGCGCAGACGCCGAGCGGCTGCATCAGCGAGTGGCTGTCGACGCCGGTACCGACGTTCGCCGAGTGTTCTCCCTTTTGCAGATGCGGGATGCCGCAAGCAAACTCCACCACTTCCAGGCCGCGGGTCAGTTCGCCCACCGCGTCGGAGAAGACCTTGCCGTGCTCTTCGCTGATGAGGCGGGCCAGGCGATCCATGTTCTCTTCAAGCAGCGCTTTGAAGCGGAACATCACGCGCGCGCGCTTAAGCGGAGCATGACGCGCCCACGCCGGAAACGCCTGCTGCGCGGCGGCAATCGCCTGCTCCGTTTCCTGTGCCGTACTCATCACCACCTGGCGGATCTGCTCGCCGGTGGCCGGGTTGAAGATCGCCTGAACGCGCTGGCCTGAACCGGTGACACATTCGCCGTGAATAAAATTCGCTACCGTCTCCATCCTTAACCTCTCGCTGTTGATTCGTGACTGTTACCTGAACGCTGTGTACTGAACACTATACATGAAACAAATATTCCATTTTAAGTTGAAATAAAATAAATGATGATTATTGTGATCAAGGATGGATTTTTATGTTAACAGCCAGCACCACTGACGCCACGTGCGCTATTAAGGGATCTCGGGCGAGGAAATGACTGAATCTTCTGTTTCATTTTTGCTGCCAGATGGATGGCCGATATTTAAAAGACGCGGTTTTGCGTTTAGAATCATAAGACTGTATTTGGGGGATAAGATGACGACAGCAACCAGCCTGAACGAACTGCAGCAGCAAATCCGCGATCGCTACGATAGCCTGAGCAAGAGGCTGCAGCAGGTCTCCCGCTACGTGCTGGACAACACCAACAGCGTGGCCTTTGATACGGTTGCCGTCATTGCAGAACGCGCCGACGTGCCGCCCTCGACGCTAATCCGCTTTGCTAACGCCTTTGACTTCACCGGCTTCAACGAAATGAAACAGCTGTTTCGCATGAACCTGGTAGAGGAGACCGCCAGCTACAGCGACCGCGCCCGGCTGTTCCGCGAGATGGAGAGCGAGGCCGTGCCGGAAACGCCGCTCGATATCCTGCAGGAGTTTGCCCGCTCGAACGCGCAGGCGCTGCAGCAGCTGGCCGCCCGCGCCGAGCCGGAGATGCTGGAGCGCGCGGTACAGCTGCTGGCCGACGCCGACACCATCTACATCGCCGGACTGCGCCGCTCCTTTAGCGTCGCCGCGTACCTCACCTATGCCCTGAGCCATCTGGAGTGCCGCCCTATCCTGCTCGACGGCATGGGCGGGATGCTGCGCGAACAGATCAGCCGCATTAAGGCGCGCGACATCGTGGTGTCGATCAGCTTCTCGCCGTACGCGGAAGAGACGGTGATGGTCAGCGAAACCGCCGCCAGCGTCGGCGCGCGGCAGATCGTGATTACGGACAGCCAGATAAGCCCCCTGGCGACGTTCAGCGACCTCTGCTTTGTGGTGAAAGAGGCGCAGGTGGATGCGTTCCGGTCACAGTCAGCAACGCTGTGCCTGACGCAGTCGCTGGTGGTGGCGCTGGCGTATCGGCTGGGTGAAGGGAAATAGGAAAATAAAAAACCCCCTGCACGGGCAGAGGGTTTTGGGTTAATTCAGAGGGAAATTATTCCCACTCAATCGTAGCCGGTGGTTTACCGCTGATGTCATACACCACGCGGGAAATACCGTTCACTTCGTTGATGATGCGGTTAGACACGCGGCCTAAGAAGTCGTACGGCAGGTGCGCCCAGTGCGCGGTCATGAAGTCGATGGTTTCCACCGCACGCAGGGAAACAACCCAGTCGTACTTACGGCCATCGCCCATCACGCCGACGGAGCGAACCGGCAGGAACACGGTGAACGCCTGGCTTACCTTGTTGTACAGGTCAGCTTTGTGCAGCTCTTCGATGAAGATAGCGTCCGCGCGACGCAGCAGGTCGCAGTACTCTTTCTTCACTTCACCCAGCACGCGCACGCCAAGACCCGGGCCCGGGAACGGGTGACGGTAGAGCATGTCGTACGGCAGACCCAGTTCCAGACCGATCTTACGTACTTCGTCTTTGAACAGCTCGCGCAGCGGTTCAACCAGGCCCATCTTCATCTCTTTCGGCAGGCCGCCCACGTTGTGGTGAGATTTGATAACGTGCGCTTTACCGGTAGCGGAAGCCGCAGACTCGATCACGTCCGGATAGATGGTGCCCTGCGCCAGCCACTTCACGTCTTCCAGCTTGAGCGCTTCTTCGTCGAACACTTCCACGAACACGCGGCCGATGATCTTACGTTTTGCTTCCGGATCGTTCTCGCCTTTCAGCGCGTCCAGGAAGCGCTGCTCGCCTTCCACGTGAACGATGTTCAGACCGAAGTGGTCGCCAAACATGTCCATAACCTGCTGGGCTTCGTTCAGACGCAGCAGACCGTTGTCCACGAAGACGCAGGTCAGGTTTTTGCCGATGGCGCGGTGCAGCAGCATCGCGGTCACGGAGGAGTCTACGCCGCCGGAGAGGCCGAGGATCACTTTGTCATCGCCAACCTGCTGGCGGATACGCTCAACGGCGTCGTCGATAATTTTTGCCGGGGTCCACAGGGCTTCACACTGGCAGATGTCGCGCACGAAGCGCTCCAGCATGCGCATACCCTGACGAGTGTGGGTCACTTCCGGGTGGAACTGCACGCCGTAGAAGCGTTTTTCTTCGTTCGCCATGATGGCAAACGGGCAGCTTTCGGTGCTGGCAACGGTCACGAAGTCAGACGGGATGGCGGTAACTTTGTCGCCGTGGCTCATCCACACGTCCAGCAGCGGTTTGCCGTCTGCGGTCAGGGAGTCTTCGATACCGCGCACCAGCGCGCTGTCGTTAACCACTTCAACCTGCGCATAGCCGAACTCGCGCTCGCTGGAGCCTTCTACGTGGCCGCCCAGCTGCATTGCCATGGTCTGCATACCGTAGCAAACGCCAAATACCGGCACGCCAGCTTCGAACACGTACTGCGGCGCGCGCGGGCTGTTCTCTTCGGTGGTACTTTCCGGGCCGCCGGACAGGATGATGCCGCTTGGATTGAATTCGCGAATCTGTGCTTCCGTGACATCCGACGCCCACAGCTCACAGTAAACGCCCAGTTCACGCACGCGACGCGCCACCAGCTGAGTGTACTGAGAACCGAAGTCCAGGATGAGAATGCGATGTTTATGAATGTTTTCCGTCATTGACGCTAATTCCGAGGCAAGTGAAACAAAAACAGAGCGCCCGGCAGAAGCCGGGCGCGGAAACTTATCAGGAGCCCAGACGGTAGTTCGGGGACTCTTTGGTGATCGTCACGTCGTGAACGTGGCTCTCCTGGATACCCGCACCGCTGATGCGTACGAATTCCGCTTTAGTACGCAGCAGGTCAATGGTACCACAGCCGGTCAGACCCATACAGGAGCGCAGGCCGCCCATCTGCTGGTGAATAATTTCTTTCAGACGGCCTTTATAGGCAACGCGACCTTCGATACCTTCTGGCACCAGTTTGTCTGCGGCGTTATCGGTCTGGAAGTAACGGTCAGAGGAGCCTTTGGACATCGCGCCCAGGGAGCCCATACCGCGGTAAGATTTGTAAGAACGGCCCTGGTAGAGTTCGATTTCACCCGGGGATTCTTCGGTACCGGCCAGCATGGAGCCTACCATTACGGCAGCTGCGCCCGCTGCGATCGCTTTCGCGATGTCGCCAGAGAAGCGGATACCGCCGTCAGCGATAACCGGAATACCGGTGCCTTCCAGCGCTTCAACCGCGTCAGAGACCGCGGTGATCTGCGGAACGCCCACGCCGGTGACGATACGGGTAGTACAGATAGAGCCAGGGCCGATACCCACTTTCACCGCGCTGCAGCCGGCGTCAGCCAGCGCACGAGCGCCTGCGCCCGTCGCCACGTTACCGCCGATGATCTGCAGGTCAGGGTATTTGGCACGGGTGTCACGGATACGCTGCAGAACGCCTTCGGAGTGGCCGTGAGAGGAGTCAATCAGCAGGACGTCAACGCCCGCTGCAACCAGCGCGTCAACGCGCTCTTCGTTACCGGCACCTGCGCCAACCGCAGCGCCGACGCGCAGACGGCCATGCTCGTCTTTACAGGCGTTAGGCTTACGTTCTGCTTTCTGGAAATCTTTAACGGTGATCATGCCGCGCAGGTGGAAGTTGCTGTCAACAACCAGCGCTTTTTCAACACGTTTTTCGTGCATTTTTGCCAGCACCACGTCGCGGGTTTCACCTTCGCGAACGGTAACCAGACGCTCTTTTGGCGTCATGTACACGCTAACAGGCTGGTTCAGGTCAGTCACGAAACGCACGTCACGACCGGTAATAATACCAACCAGTTCGTTCTCTTCGGTCACCACCGGGTAACCGGCGAAGCCGTTACGCTCGGTCAGGGCTTTCACTTCGTGCAGCGTGGTGGTTGGCAGAACGGTCTGTGGGTCAGACACGATGCCGGATTCATGCTTCTTCACGCGGCGAACTTCTTCTGCCTGACGTTCGATGGACATGTTTTTGTGGATAAAGCCAATGCCGCCTTCCTGTGCCAGGGCAATAGCCAGGCGCGCTTCAGTCACGGTGTCCATTGCCGCAGAGAGCATAGGAATGTTCAGGCGAATGGTTTTCGTCAACTGCGTGCTGAGGTCGGCAGTATTCGGCAGAACGGTGGAGTGAGCGGGAACGAGGAGGACGTCGTCAAACGTCAGTGCTTCTTTAGCGATACGTAGCATGGGCAATATCTCTGACCTGGGTGGTTAAATATTGCCGTGGCATTATACAGAGCGTAACCGATTGCATCTACACTTTTTTATAAAAAAGCTTGCGATTGCCTCTCAGCAGGTTATTATCGACTGAATAACTTGCTGATTTAGAATTTGATCCCGCTCACATGTTATCCTCTCAATCCCCCTCAATTTATACCGTCAGCCGCCTGAATCAGACGGTGCGTTTGCTGCTTGAGCAGGAAATGGGGCAGGTCTGGATCAGCGGTGAGATCTCTAACTTCACGCAGCCGTCCTCCGGTCACTGGTACTTTACCTTAAAAGACGACACCGCCCAGGTGCGCTGCGCAATGTTCCGCAATAGCAACCGTCGCGTGACGTTTCGCCCTCAGCACGGCCAGCAGGTTCTGGTTCGCGCCAATATCACCCTGTATGAGCCGCGCGGCGACTATCAGATTATCGTCGAGAGCATGCAGCCTGCGGGCGAAGGCCTGCTGCAGCAGAAGTATGAACAGTTAAAAGCACGGCTTTCTGCCGAGGGGCTGTTCGACCAGCAGTACAAAAAGACGCTGCCCTCCCCCGCCCACTGCGTTGGGGTCATCACCTCGAAAACCGGTGCGGCACTGCACGATATTTTGCACGTGCTGAAGCGTCGCGACCCTTCCCTGCCCGTCATCATCTACCCGACCGCCGTGCAGGGTGACGATGCGCCGGGCCAGATTGTGCGCGCCATTGAGCTGGCGAACGCCCGTCAGGAGTGCGACGTCCTAATCGTCGGGCGCGGTGGCGGCTCGCTGGAAGACTTGTGTAGCTTTAACGACGAGCGCGTTGCGCGGGCAATCTTTGCAAGTCAGATCCCCGTGGTGAGCGCCGTCGGCCACGAAACGGACGTAACGATCGCCGATTTTGTCGCGGATCTCCGCGCGCCGACGCCGTCCGCGGCGGCGGAAGTGGTCAGCCGCAACCAGCTGGAGCTGCTGCGTCAGATTCAGAACGGCCAGCAGCGTCTTGAGATGGCGATGGACTACTACCTCGCCAACCGGACCCGGCGCTTTACCCAGCTTCACCACCGTCTACAGCAGCAGCACCCGCAGCTGCGTCTGGCGCGTCAGCAGACCGTTCTGGAACGTCTGCGTCAGCGCATGAACGTTGCGGTGGACGCGCAGCTTAAGCGCGCGATATCGCGCCAGCAGCGCGCGACCCAGCGCCTGAACCAGCAGAACCCGCAGCCGAAAATTTATCGCGCGCAAACGCGAATTCAGCAGCTGGAGTATCGTCTGGCGGAAACTATCCGTGCGCGACTGAGCACCACCCGCGAACGCTTTGGCAATGCAGTGACCCACCTTGAAGCGGTTAGCCCCCTCTCCACGCTGGCGCGCGGCTATAGCGTGACGACGGCGACGGACGGCAAAGTGCTGAAGCAAACCAAACAGGTGAGTACAGGCGATGTGCTGACGACGCGCCTGTCAGACGGCTGGGTAGAAAGCGAAGTGAAATCAATTAAACCGGTGAAAAAAACGCGTCAGCGTAAAACCGGATAATTCTTCGCCGGTTACTTACTATACTGCTGCTATTCCCTTTTTTAATAAGGAGAGCAGCATGACCCATCTTAATAGCGTTATTCCGCCGTATATTCTTCGTCGTATTATCGAAAGCGGTTCCGAACCGCAGCAGCGCTGTGCCCGCCAGACCTTAACCCATGTCCAGACGCTGATGGCACATATGCCCGGCAAACCCGCCGCGCCGCACGTGAATAAAGCCGGGCAGCTTGAGCGTGATATTTACGACGCGAAGCAGACTCAGGAACTACCAGGTACGCAGGTGCGTTACGAAGGCCAGCCGTCGAACGGCGATATAGCGGTGGATGAGGCCTACGAGTATTTAGGTATTACCCATGATTTCTTCTGGAAAGAATATCAGCGCGATTCGCTCGATAATAAAGGGCTTATTTTAACCGGCACCGTTCACTATGGCCGGGAATATCAGAACGCCTTCTGGAACGGACAGCAGATGGTATTCGGCGACGGTGACGGGGAAATATTTAACCGCTTTACCATCGCCATAGACGTCGTGGCGCACGAGCTGAGCCACGGCGTGACCGAGACCGAAGCCGGGCTTATCTACTTTGAGCAGTCCGGCGCGCTGAACGAGTCGCTGTCGGACGTGTTTGGCTCACTGGTGAAGCAATACCATCTGAAGCAAACCGCCGATAAAGCGGACTGGCTGATTGGTGAGGGATTACTGGCAAAAGGTATCAACGGCAAAGGGCTGCGCTCGATGTCTGAACCGGGCACTGCCTACAACGATCCGCTGCTCGGCAAAGACCCGCAGCCTGCACACATGAAAGATTTCATCAAAACGCGTGAGGATAACGGCGGCGTGCATCTGAACTCCGGCATCCCCAACCGGGCTTTTTATCTGGCGGCAACGGCGATCGGCGGCTACGCCTGGAAAAAAGCGGGTTATGCCTGGTACGACACGGTTTGCGATCGCAATCTGGCGCAAGATGCGGATTTTGAGGCCTTCGCAAAACTGACGATCGCGCACGGAGAGAAACGTTCCGGCGGCGACGTGGGGGCGGCCATTAAACAAGCCTGGGAACAGGTGGGAGTGTTGTAAATGCAGGTTCCGGAACTGACGGATGACGCCGTGGTTGAGCTGGCCCGGGAAGGCGGCGTCGCTTTTATTCCCAAGCTGAGCGGACAGCGCACCATCGCGCTCTCCTCGCTCAATGAGGCCCAGCGCCAGCGCCTGGTGAGCATCCTGGAGCAGGCTTTTCCACGCGGCCAGCCGCCCGGGCAAGCCTCTTCACCCGGCAGCGGCGACCAGCGCTATTTCCGCATCCAGATTATCTGGACCGGGCAAAATCAGGCGCACTACACCGATATCATCGTGCTGGTACCGGAGCAGGAAGCGCCCGAGTCGCTGGTCGAGCTGTGGAAGAAAGGCGAAGGCTGCGTGTGCGATTAACCTTCGGCCCGAACGAACTCCACGCGTTTTTTAGAGATAAGACCGTGGCCGTTCTGGCAGAAATAATCCACCGCCCCACAGGCTTTTAAGACCTGGAGTGGCTGATGGCACTCCGGGCAGCGGGCTTCAAGCACAATATCTTTATTACAGCTTTCGCAGTGTGCCCCCCCGTTCAGGGGCTCAAGCGGTGCCTGGCAATCCGGGCAGGTAATCGTCATATTCTCTCCTGTTGGGTTTTATCGGGGCAAGATAATTGCCCCGCCAGGGTGAATTTTATCAGGCTTCAGCCGCCGGTTTAGTCTGCGCATTTTCCAGCATGCGGCGTACCGGAACAATGAGGACGATCAGTACCGCTGCACAAATCAGCAGCGCCATGGAGCAACGCGCAAAGAGATCCGGCAGCATATCAAGCTGGTCGGCCTTCACGTGGCCGCCAATCAGACCCGCCGCCAGGTTACCCAGCGCGCTGGCACAGAACCACAGCCCCATCATCTGGCCGCGCATTCTCTCCGGCGCCAGCAGCGTCATGGTTGCCAGGCCAATCGGGCTGAGACACAGCTCTCCGAGCGTCAGCATCAGGATACTGCCCACCAGCCAGAACGGCGATACGCCCGCCCCACCGCTGCTCAGCACGTTCTGTGCCGCCAGCATCATCAGGCCAAAGCCCGCTGCGGCACACAGAATACCGATAACAAACTTGGTGATGCTGCTCGGACGAATGTTCATGCTCGCCAGCTTCGGCCACGCCCAGCTGAACACCGGTGCCAGCAGGATGATGAACAGGGCGTTGATTGACTGGAACCACACCGCCGGGATTTCGAAATCGCCGATCATGCGGTTAGTGTAGTCGTTGGCAAACAGGTTGAACGAGGTTGGCTTCTGTTCAAACGCGGACCAGAAGAACGCCGCGGAGATCAGCAGAATAAAGCAGACCAGCAGCCTGGCGCGCTCTTTACGGTTCAGGCCTGCAAAAACAAACAGATAAATAAAGTAGAGGGCAACGGATGCCGCAATCACGTAGACCAGCACGCTGGCTACCGCGACCGGGTTAATCACAATCACGCCCTGCGCAATCAGCGTCACGAGCGTTGCCACGCCTGCCGCCAGCGCCAGCAGCCAAACGCCCACGCCGTTACGCTTCACCACCGGGCTGTTCCAGGTGGAGTCGAGGCCAACTTCGCCGTCATAGCGTTTCATGGCCGGAACGGCAAAGACGCGGAAGATAATCAGCGCTACCAGCATCCCAATACCGCCAATACCAAAGCCCCAGTGCCAGCCGTGGGTTTTAATCAGCCAGCCGGAAATCAGCGGCGCGATGAACGAGCCCATGTTGATACCCATATAGAACAGCGAGAAACCGCCGTCGCGACGCGCGTCGCCTTTTTTATACAGGGTACCGACCATCACTGAAATACAGGTCTTGAACAGCCCGGAGCCGAGCACGATGAACATCAGGCCGATAAAGAACAGGTTGTTCCCCATCACCGCCGAGAGCGCAATCGACAGGTGACCGAGCGCAATCAGGATAGAACCGTACCAGACGGCTCTCTGCTGACCGAGCCAGTTATCCGCCAGCCAGCCGCCCGGCAGCGCGGCCAGGTACATGGTACCGGCAAAGATACCGACAATCGCCGAGGCGTTTTCACGCGCCAGGCCCATCCCGCCGTCATAGACGGTGGCGGCCATAAACAGGATCAGTAACGGACGAATGCCGTAAAACGAGAAACGCTCCCACATCTCGGTGAAGAACAGCGAACCGAGCGGATACGGGTGGCCGAAGAACGTTCGGCTCTCTTTTTGATTAACAGTGGATTGCATAATTCTCCCGAAAGGTATGTCGTCGTGCTTGTAAACACCAGCAGGTACGCCGGCCAGTTACGTATCTGGCCGATTTTTTACATGCGGCGAAAAGTTAGTTAACCATTTGATAACCAGGCGCTAGTTTTGTCTAGTACCGGACCCTGGACTTTAAGATGAAAATTCGACGATTGTCTACTTTCTTAGATTTAAACTTGGTTAAAAGTGAATAGTGATTGACTTCACACAGAGAAAACCGGCGGTATGATTGGACAAAAAAAAGCCCGCGATAGTCGCGGGCTTTTGTGTGTTCAGCAAAGCTTATTTGCTTTTCTTAATGTGAAAGACAAATAAAGCACTAAATACATTGATTTTAAATGAATTTATAATTCATTAAATAAAAATGGGTACAACCATGTGTACAACCAAAATCAAAGTGCTCTGCTTTTTAGCTCACTTTTTGAACTACGAAAATTTCGCAGCTTCTCCGATCCCTTGCCGCCAAACCTTACCGTCACCCTTACCGAAACCTTACCGTCACCTTGCCGTACCGTGTCGGGTGCATGGTAGATATTAATGTCAGCCGTCCGTGGCATGCTGATGTGCCTAACCTTCTGATTAAATTAATTTCTGTCAGAAACCCGTAATTGCCTAAATGACTTTCCGCCCTTTGTCGCCAAACCTTAGTCAAACCATAGTCAAACCTTAGGGTTTCTGTACAACCAATCGTACCCGTCACGCCTGAACACCGCTCGCAAACGCCTGAACAGTCCCCGCCCTCATGGTTTGCTTCTTGAGGCTATCGGCAAGCGCGTCAACCGTTTGCGGGTTCGTGTTGACGTGAACAGTACCAACGTGGACTGAACTTGTCTGGCTGTTATTGGTGTGGTTTGTCGTGCTGGATGGCGGGATGCTGGCTAACGCTAGCTGCTGCTGGTAATACTTCGTGGCGTCAGTATCAAAACCCATTGCCGATTTAACCTTACCGCCGTACTCCATCGTCTCTTTCGGAACGGGACGCCAATTCCCCTTCTTATCAGTGAAACCCTCGCCCCTTCCCTGCTCTATCCACTGGTCAACGTTCCCCTGTCCCCAATTGTAAGCCATGAGAGCATCATCTAAGTTTCCGCTATATTTTTTTAGCATCCTGTTTAGATAGATTTGAGCTGCCGCGCGGGATTTTTCCGGGTCTAGTCGCTCGTCAATATCACTATCAACGCGCAATCCCATCTCAATAGCTGTTGGCTTCATGAATTGAAAATCACCAACCGCCCCCACTGGGCTGTACAGTTTTTTCCCGCCGCCGGACTCTACCTGTCTCACCGCGTCAAGCATCGTGTCATCAGCTCGGTAATATTTTCTATCTTTCTCTGGCAGTAACTGGTATTGCCATGTTGCGCCTGTCCTTTCCATGATGTCTTTTGTTGACGCTTCCCCGGCATCTCCAGAATAAAGCATTGCCGCCCACGGTGATAATCTGGCAGCCAACCTCGCAGCCGCACCTGTCGCAGAGTTTCCCGCAACTCCGGCGGCTACTCCTCCACCGACTACAGCGCCCGACACTGCCCTTAACGCTGCTCCAGATACCGCCTTGCCTCCAAGGTATGTACCCGCCAGAATCAATAGCGCATTTTCAGCCCCACCAACGGCTTCGGTGAATTTCTTCACCGTATCGCCTGCGGTTTTGAAAAATCCCTCTATGTCGCCGTGGTTGTTCTTTATCCAGTCACCAAAGGCTTTCATTGCCGATATGACATCAGGCGCAAAGGCAACAACCAAATCCTTCTTCAGTCGGTCTAGCTCTGCGTCAAACTCACCCAGCGTCTTAACAATCGCTTCCTGCTCCTTCACCTGCTGAGCCGTCAGGTCGGACTTTTTGGTTTCAGAGTCCACCAGCGTTTTAAGTTCGCCAGATTTGATTTTGGCAGCGTCGGAAGGGTCGAATCCGGCTGCCGCCATCACCTGCATAAGATTTTCCTGCGAGTGGGTTTTTCCGTACCGGGTGAACTCACTCAGCGCCTTATTCGGGTCGCCAAGCTCATTGATGTCCAGCCCTGTACGCGCTCCCAGCGTCAGAAGGTTTTGCGCTGCGCCAGTTAATCCGCCAAATATTGTCGGGTCTTTGATGTTTGCCAGCGCCATACGGGCACCGCCAGACGCGCCTATAAACGCCTCGGAATCCAGCCCGGCTTGCTTAAAGCCCCTGCGCATTCCGTATATCTTGTTTACGTCAGTGCCGAAAAATTTAGCCTGAGTGCTGGCTCGAGCAATCTCATTCGCCGTAGATGTGAAAAGCTGCTTGATGCCGTACAGTCCGGCACCAATACCGAGAAACCCGGCGGCGGCAGCGGTCACATTACGAAAGGCAGAGACAGCGTTTTTTGCGGACTTCTCAAATTCCTGTTGTTGCTTCTTCCGTTCTGCCGCTCGCGCTCTCTCGGCCTTTTCAGCGTCCTTTTCAGAGCGCTCCATGACCCGATTGAGATTTGTTACTTCCTGACTGACCTTTTTCTTGCCGTTGAGAAACTCGTCAGCCTTTAGCGTGACCTCATAGGCCAGTTGAGAGACTATCATGCTGTTACCTTCATTTTTGCGTGAGTCGCCAGAGCACTATCAATAAGCCCGCGGGCGATCTCGTGAATAGATGGAGCAACCCCGATACCTGAAATTTCGCGGTGTTGCTTCTGAATGTTTCGAATGGCCTGTATCTGCGTTTCACTGAGCAATACAGGCTTTACGTTTTGTTTAGACATTTGTACCCCCTGATATTTACACAGTAATTTTAATTGCAATATTTAAAACAATCATTGTCTTTGTTGCTATTTTTGAAATGAATGACGTAATCATTTTCCGTGTGCGGCTGGCTGTTCTACATACGGGATTTTCTCGCATCTTCTCGGGATGTATAACAGTGTTATACAGTGGTATTCTGTTCAGAGATAAACACTTATAAGGTCGCAAATCATGAGTAAATCCAGTCTTGTAGCGTTCCGTGTCCCGGCTGAGTTGCTGGAGGCGTTTAATCAATCCGTAGCGGGATCTGGAGGGGACAAAACAGCATGGCTTCTAGACGCGCTGCGTAGCAAACTGAACCAGCCAGAGAATAACCCTCAGTCACGTATGCTGGCGCTGGTGGAGCGAATGGAAACAGCCGCCGCTGCGCTGGCTGGAGGAAAGCAGGGCATCCCGCCAACCCCATATAATGAAGCCGCTGTAATCTCTATTGTTGCCGATACTATCCGTCAGGGCTTTGATAATGGGCGCGTGATTGCTGAGCGGCTCAATGAAGCTGGTTATCAGACTAAGGCGGGCAAGGCATGGGATAAAGACATTTACAGCGCATGGAAGCGGCAGGGAGGGCATAGCGATAAGCTGACTGCGCTACTGTCACAGCTTTACCATTCAGCGGAATAGCTACTGCTATATCCCTTTACTGGCGATACCTGCGATGGGTTTTGTTGTTCGAATATGTAAAGGCGAATAAATAAACCTGCTGAGGTCGCTCATCTAAATGTGGCAAGAGCATGTGGTACATGCCTTATGAAATTAGCGTGATAGTTATACTAGGTTAGCTATGGAGGCAACCAATGGCAGCATTATCACCAGAGGTTAAAGCCTTTATAGTACAGGCCTTAGCCTGCTTTGATACCCCTACGCAAGTAGTGGAACAAGTGAAACAAGAATTTAACCTCACTGTCAGCATTCAGCAGGTGTCATCCTACGACCCCACAAAAGCAATCGGTAAGAACCTTGGTCAAAAGTGGTGATCGCATCATTTCGCGGAACCTGTCGCGCCGGACTATATCGGCCTTAATCACGCGCTCCATCTCCCGAACCTCTACCGGGGTAAGCTGGTGGCCTTCATGCTCCAGCTTGGCGGCTGTCAATGCTGCTATCTCCTGTGGTGTTGTGTACCAGTAGCGGCTTTATGCAGATCGCCATAATCATCAGCTTTCACTGCCTGGCTTTTCAGTTTCGCCAGACACGAATCACAACGCCGCCTCACCCATTCCTGTTCGTCGCTTCTGGCTCTGGTCATCATAACATCCTGCCATCGCCTCGCTGCCCTGCGATATAATCCTTTTGCCTCAAGTTCTTCGGCTTTACTGTCTTTAACCACGCAACACCTATTTCTAGCAGCGATAAAGCAAAAAAAAGCTCACCGGAGTGAGCCAAAAGAGTCAATAATGCCAATGGGATAAACTATCATAACCAACAAAATCATATTAATGGTCTGGGATTCCCAATTGTGTATTTATTTACGCATCCTGTTATTGAATTTTACTGGTTAGTGATGTGGGTTAGCTTGCTCAGCACTCAGGAATCCCGCCATAGAGAGAATCCCCAGCGTTTCAGGTAGTCCATGATTTCATTCAGTCGGGACAATTCGCCAGCCACTAAGAAGGTCGCCGCCTCCTGCGTGGTGAAGCCCTGCGCCTCAATTTCCCTGATAACTTCGATCTGCTTTTTGTGGTGCTCGTTCATTTTTTTCCATTCCTTCTGATTCATCCCCCCCCTGTGAATCTTTTTGGGGGTGTAATATCCCTACCAATCCCTACTAACTGGCTCAGGCCACGAATGGCAAGGCTTTCAGACTGGTAGGCATTCAATTTTGTTGCCCTACATAACCCTACTTATCCCTACTAAATCACTTCAACGGCATTTTACTGCCTGTTTTATTTGGTAGGGATAAGTAGGGATAAGTAGGGATAAAAATATATATCCCTACCTAGTTTAAATCCTTGCTACGTCTGGCCTTGTCTCGTTTTTAGTAGGGCAGTAGGGATAAGTGCTGCCGTAAAAGTTTCAATCATCACCCTGCCCGCTCTCCACACCGTAAGCACGGGGAATGAACTCTTCCGCCATCTCGTTATAGCCCACGTTGGTTTGCGCCCTGCCGTTAATGCTTCGCGTCAGGTAGCTGGCTCGGTACTCTTTTGCTGCTGATTTTATGGCGCGTGAAAACTTATTGACGGAAAGCGGCTTACCCAGCCCGTGATACTCCATAAATGCCAGATACAGATGATAGAGATACGCCCTCGGCTCTGGCTGGCCTGCCCATGTACCTCCGCCCATCATCATGCCTTTGGGTTCGTTCATGAAGAAAAGCGCTGCGCACATGTCGATTACTGGATCTGTGCCGCGCTTAACGCCCAGCGCCTCCAGTGAATCGCGCTGCTCCAGCAAAAGTAACTTAGCCCTGTTCTGGTCGGAAAAAGCACCCAGCAAGTGACGAATGATTACCGGTACTTCGAGCCGAATTTTAGCGGTTAGATCCGGGTCTTTATCTGCCTCAGAAACTGGATTATTGAACGGGAATATCACACGGCGGCGGGCAATGCCCCCGTTACGCTCGGTAAATGTCATTGGTTCGTTATTGGTCGCCAGCACAACCGCATTCAGTACCGTTGTGAACTGCTTTTCGTACTTGCCGTCGATTTCAACCGGATCGCCGCCTGTAATGGCCTTGATGCCCGCCCCCTCACCAACATAGCGCGTCTGGTCAGGCATAATTATCAGGCTCTTTCCGACGAACTGCGCCCGCCCGCGTGCAAGGTCGAGCGTGCTCATGCTACCGCTGGCTGTGTTGTGCTCCCCGGCAAGCGTCGCGGCAATGCTGCTGAATACGGACTTACCGCTGCCACCTTCCCCCGTCACCTCAATAAATAGCTGCCAGTCGTGACGCTTTGCCAGCACCATAAACAAGGCCGCTTTGATGCGCTCACCTTTACCGTGGTCGCCATCGCTGGCGTGGTTCAGCCATCGCGTGAAGTGTGGGGCATGTTCTTTAAGGTTCTCTCCCGGCGCGGGGGGGGTGTAGTCGATCCCGTTATGGTTCATCAGCCAGTTACCCGGGCTGTGAGCGGAAAATGTCTGTGTGTTGAGGTCGTACACGCCATTATTAAAACCGATTAGATCTGCTCGCTGGTCAGCGGCGGGCTGTAGCTGTAGCTTCATCGTCGCCACCACGGACTTAATTCCCTTTTCCGTATAATGGGCTTCGTGCTCCTCAAAAACAGACACCATGACACGCTCAAGCTCACTGTCTGGCAGTTTTTCCCACACGCCCGAGCCGTAGTGATACACCACGCCACTATCAGCATTTACCGCCAGCCTGTCCCAGCGAGCCGCAAGCAACTTTGCTTTCTGGCTTGCTGCCATCTGGGAAATGTCACCATTTTCTGTTCGGCGGCTCTTTTTACCGCCCTCAATCGCTCTCAGTTGGACGTTCACATCTTCCCCCTTAATCTGGTACATCGAATTGTTAAAAGCCGCTACAGAGGCTTCCAGCCCGTTTTCATGGTGGTAGTCATTCCAGTCTGCCTTGTGGCCTGTCGGTGGAACGGATACCCAGCCCGCCACGGACAAGGCGGCTTTCTCTGCGGCCTCTCTGCCTGTATTGGGCTGCCCGTCTTCGTGGTGGTCGTTATCTGCGGCAATGATGATTTCTGCGTCCGGGTACTTCCGGCGCATTACCCCGGCTACATGAGTCAGGTTCCCGGCGTCAATTGCTGCCACTGTGAGCGCGTCAGGGCGCATCAGGTGAACTGATAATGCCGTTGCCAGCCCTTCGGCGATTAAAACGCTATGGGGCGATTCTGGCGCGTTTACGGCATGGTATGCCCCGCGCTTTGCCGAACCCGTCAGGAGGCGCTTTTCTCCCTGCGGGGTAATGGTCTGCGCTGCTGCCACCGCGCCGGATTCGTCCACCAGCTCAAGCAGGACTGAACCATCAGGCAATAGCGGGAAAGTGAACCCGTCCAGCCCCTTAGCAATCAGGTATTCAGATTCACGCTGTACGGCGCTGTCACGCATTCCGGCGTACAGACTGGCAAAGGTAGCCTGTCGCTGCTTTGCTCTCTCTGCGGCCTGTTTCTGGCGCTCCTGCTCTCGCTGCTGGCGGTCAGCTTCCAGTTGCTCCCTTCTCTGGCTCGCTGCTGTCGGGTCTGCTTCTGCTGTCCGGTAATCAATACCCAGCACACCAGCGGCAAGCCTCGCCGCCTCCGTGGTGTCGCAGTTGTTCACCTTCTTAATCAGGTCTAAGCCGTCGCCCGCACCGCACTGATTGCAGATGTGAGCGCCGCGCCCGTTGTCGTCGAACCGAAAGCGATCCGTACCGCCACACACGGGGCATCCGGCGTGTCGGTGGGGCGAATCAGGAACATCAATATTCAGGCCAGCCAGCACATGAGGCCAGTTATTCGCTGCTGCGCTGGTCACTTCGCGGATAAGGTCGATATTACGCATTCACACCCCCGCCATTACCCGAAACCGTTGCGCCCATATCGTTAGTCATGCTCTGCCAAATCTCTATCCCGGTGTCAGTGATACCGCCGCGCCCGGCGCATCTTGTCATTAGCGCGATCCCGATACTTTCCCAATGCGGGTAGTTGTCCCTGAGCGCCTCCAGTGCGTAACTGTCGATAAGGTCACGCACCCCTTTGACGCCGCCGATAATGTCCACGCTAACAGACTGCCCGCCTACATCAACCATGAAATAAGCGCCGCCGCTGGTGGCGGTGATATGGTCATACAGTGCCGCCGCATACTGGTTAGCCAGTGAATTAAGCTGGAAATTTTTAGTAATCATGCTGTCCCTCAGTGCGCCAGCGGCTGCTCTGGCAGCCCGTTCTGTTCAAGGTCTGCGATAAAGTGATCGTGTAACTGCGCCAGTACTTCACGCCCAAAATCCGAAATAACCCCGGCATCAGCGTCAATCATTCGGGCATAAAACGTAATGGCGTGCTCTGTACCCTGTTCAATTCCGTAGCGCTCAATCATCGCACCCTCGATGTTGTTCGCCATCGCCAGACGTTCAGAGAACGGATAAACCACAATCCCCGCCTTACCATTTGAGTAAATCGCTACCTTTGACGTTGTGCCGTCAGCCTCAGTGACGGAGGTTGTGCCGTTCTCACGCTTCATGTCAGAGATAAAGACAGCGGCAACCAGCCAGCGCCACATAGTCACGTTATGCTGCGCAGTGAAGTCGAACCAGCCACACGCCCCGCCATCAGCAACGGCAGAATGAATGGCGTAGCCGATATCTGGCTTATCGTCGTACTCTCCCGCATCCAGACGGCTTACAGCGCTCTCATAGGTGATAATGGCTACATGCTCATATATCCCGGCATCATTGCGTGTCATGATGCTCACGCCGTCCGGTGTGGCCTCTGCGCGGTGTAATGTAATCATGCTGCTGACTCCTGTTGTTTCTCACGCTGCTGAACAGCGGCGATAGCTTCCACGCTCCAGCCGTTGCCGTGTGCTTCGTCTCTCATTTGCTGAACGGCAATATCTGGCGTACTGCCCTCGCCGTACCATGTGACCGCTATCGACGCTCCCGCGGCATCAAGACAGGTAGCGAAAATTCGGAACTGTTTCATTTACCCGCCTCCGCTCTCGCCTGACAATCTTCCGCGCCTGTGATTGAGTGAATCTCAAACAACCACGCATACAGCTCGTCACGTACCGCGCTCTCTGTTATTCCCGGCACAATCTCCGTCAGTACATGGGTCAGTCCTGCGTGCACACGCAAAAGGCGGGCGCGTGAAACGTTATCCGCTGCGTCTGGTTTCGGTACTTCATCGCAACCCATAGCGGCACGAATGCGCATACTGACCGCCCTTTTTTTCTCAATCTGGCAATTGCTCATGCTGAAACCTCCATGACGCGGGTAATGCGAACACTGGTTAACCCTTCGTGCTGTGCTTTGTTCATCGCGTGCGCCGTCGCCTCTCTGGCACTGGAAGATGTGAGACGGTAATTAATGCCAATGGTCAGGCCGCGCTTATTGACGCCGTAGCCTGTAATGTGGAAGTGGTTCATTCTCCGGCCTCCATGATTGCCAGCTCTGAAAGGGCGTCGTTGACCAGCCCCGAACACGCGTCTATAGCGATGGATATATCAGTCGCATCCATCCTTTCAGCGGAAAGGCTGACGGCAACCAGCACGGCAGAGGCTTGCTCTAATGATTTCTGAGCAAACTCAATGCTACTTTTCAGTGGTTTTTTACGCATGGCTCACCCCCGCTCTGAAACGGGCAGAGAACACCATCACGCAGCCATCGGGTGACTGCTGGCGGGCTTCCGCTTCGGTTGCGGCCTCAATGGTAATCAGGCGTGGGTTTGCTGTACTCAGCGCCAGAAAGCGCCAGATGAATTTATTCAGGGTGTGCGAATCCCGCCCTTGCGGGTGTGTGGTACTATTTTTCATAGCTGCCTCGATAGTTCTGTTATCGGTGGTGGTTAGAAGCCCGGTTAGTGTTCCACCACTGCCGGGCTTCGCATTTGATAGGTGTGTTTCACCATCACTTTTAAAGCTACACTTAAGTGAAACACACTTCAAGCATTGCGGATAACTTTTTTTTGCATATACTGATACACACCAAAACAAAGAGGAATCAGTAATGGCAACGCCTAACAAGAATGCAAAATCGCAACTATTCACCGTCAGGGTTCCGCATGAAGTTGTATCAGATATGGAATTGTTAAAAGAAGATGGCGAAAGCAGTGCTGGTTTTATCGTTACTTCAATGCGTGGTGAAGTGAAGCGCCGCCAGCGCCGCAAGCCAAAATCGGACGAGCAAGAGGCGTGATCCATGAGCGAGCCAGAAGACGATAAGCCAGTGGACGACGAGTTAGACGGGTCTTCGCCAGATAAACCGATGCGCTTCCTGCTGGAGGGGGCGCGTTTAAATTCCAGTAGCTTATGGGGGCGATGGAACCCGTTGTATAGCGGGCGAAAAATCGCGCTGAATGAGCGTGTAGCCGAAACGCTACAAGCCACGATAACTAAACGCCGCAAACCAAAACCAGACGCACCAGAGGAGTGATCCACGCTGGCGCATAACCAAAGGGTAGCATTTGAAATGCTACCCTTTTTTATTACTTCCCGCCCTACGCGCGTACTGGTAACGAAAGTCCTAACGGCGCCGCTTTCAGCGGTAGCAAAGTTTTCCACCCAACCAGAAATAAGGGGGAATTTTTTCTCCGAAACTGGACTATAACAGCTTATATCCGCTAACAGGCCAGCCAGTGAGAAGCCCTTCCCCTCATAGTTCACAAACGCCGTCATGCAATCACCTCCACAGACAGCCCGCCAGCGGTAAAGCCCTGCACACGCACACCATCAACGCGGTGGCGCTTCTTCGTCAGAAAACGGATGTGGTCTGCATAGACGTACTGCCATTTGCCATCGAGTGCCACACGTTTAAACCACGGATGCGGCTTTGTCATGGTCTGGACAACTACGCTACAAGCCTTGCGCTGTGCGGGTTCTGCTGTGCATACCCCCTTATCATCGCCCGTCACACGGTAGAGCCAGAAACTTTCCAGCTTCCCCGTTAACTTGCGAGTGCGGATAGTCACATAACCCGCATCACGCATCGCCTTACCGAATGCGGCATCGTCAGGGTAATACTGGCGACGTAGCGCGGAGGGCACGGATACCGCAAAGGTTCGGGTAGTCTGGTACTCCTGCCACTGGTCAACCATCGAAAGCGGCAACCCGTTAACATCAGGCTCTTTGCTGCCAGCCAGTGAGAGGCTGTTACTCTGGACGGCAATCATTGCTCCACCTCTGCGAACTCCTTCATGAAACGCTCAATCGGCTGTATGCACGGGTATTGATATCCGTCACGGTAGAACGTCACGCGGTTATGCTCAACGCGCTCAACGGTCACGATAGCGCCGTGTGAGTCCTTGTAGCGCTGCTGCGGGCGTGGGGTGCTGGTTGTCTGAGCCATTAGTGAACCTCCAGACGCTTAGCCAGCCAGCGCTGAGACAGGCGCGTTAACTCATCTTTGCGTTGCTGGTAGTCCTGGCCTAACTCAATCAGCGTGATATTGGTGCTTTCCAGATAAGTCAGGTGTTCAAGCTGTACGGCGCTCATGCTGTCGCGGGGTTCGCCATCGATGCCGTTAGTCTGCGCCCACTGCTTCGCCGTCATGCCACCCAGCACGATACGGGCGATCATGTTGCTCTCGTTGCTGTAGTGGCGTGGCAGCGTCTGCTTGCCCTGCTCTGCGCGTGAAGCCTCCAGCGCCTCGCACATCGGCTTAAACTGGTTTGCGGCACCAATGCGGGCTTTAAGCTGGCGACGGTACTGCGAGGCAATCTCCGGCACGCTGCGGGATAGCGCTTCCTCGCACTGGATGAAGTAGCGGCGAACAGCTCGGCCTTGTTCGTTACGCTCAACCATTGCCAGTTCTTTAGCCATTCCCAGAGAAAGGCCATAATCTTTGCTGCGGCGGTCGCCGCCACGCTTTGCCACCCATTCGGGGCTACGCTGTTCAAAATTTGAACTTTGATTCCTGAAATCTGAGGAATCAAAAACCACGTAATCAGCACTCAGGCTAAAGCCATATTCATCAATGCGTAGTTTGATCCAGGTTGAAAAGTCGTTACCTACTCCAAGCGCTTTATGCAGTGCCTTAGCGCTAACAATACTGGCCTCACGCCCGCCAATTTGACCGGAAATAACGGGGACAATCGCGGCAAAGTCATTATTGCTATGTTCGCCCGTGCTGGTGGTGAAGCGTGGGGCGGCCTCCGAATTGAATCGGCTTTTTTCGAGTTTCATATTTCAGTCTCCGTTATGCGGCGGTGAGATTGTCCGGGTATAGATTGAGAATGTCGGCAATTTCAGGCTGAGAAAGCCCCTGATAGCCCCCAGCGTCGGCGTTATGGTTCACTTGTGTGGTGGGCGCTGGTGGCGTAACATCAGACGTGCGAATATCTGAATTAGCCGCCTGTAATGGGCGGTTTTTCTTTTTCATTACGCCACCTTTCCCCGGCGCTCAGCCAGCCAGTTATTAATCTCTACTGCGTCAAATGCGGTCACGTTATCGCTGAGTTTCACCGGGCGCGGCATTGTGCCGTTCTTCGCCCAGCGATCAATGGTTGGCATGGATACACCCAGAAGTTCCGGCATACGGAAACGGCGGATGTACCCTGTGGCTGGAATGGCTAAATGTGCTGTAGCTAAATGCGCTGCTTGTTTAGATGTCATGTACCCGTAACTCCTCTTGATAGCGGTTGAAGTTGCGGGTATTGAACATAAAATTCAGCGGTCAATGTTCCAAATTTCGAATGGTCAGTTCCAAATTTCGAATGGCCAGTTTCAAATTCTGAAATATTTCTCAATGGTTGGGGATGATGGCATTGTCATGTCTTTGAACTTGCCTTTATTCTTCTGCGCATCAAGAAATGATCTTAGAATCTCATGGCGTCTATTGGGACTTGCGTCCATTACATCGTCACCCAACTCAGGGACGCATCGGATTAGCATTTCAATAAAGTCACCCATCTTATTATTGTTCACTACTGGTGTATTTTTATCTTGCTCGTCGGTTTCTGGCTGGATGCCGAGCGGAAGCCCTGAATAGATAGACTCTGGGGGTTCTTTTTTGTCCTTGAGAACTTCAATTTTTTTCAAAGTACAATGCGATATATATATGTCTTGTACGGTGAAGGTTGGCTTTGGAATGCTTAGCGCTTTACGCCCATTTTCTTCATGCAGGGCATTATGAGCTTCTTCTACGGTTTCGTAATACAATGACGCCGGATGAAGACATAGCGATATCCCTTTGTCTGCTTTCAGTTCTCGCCAACAATCAGAGTTGAAACAATCAGCTTGCGCAGTGCCATGACGTTCTATTTTTTCCATCCCTTCGAGCGGGATAGCCCACAATCCAAAAGCCCTACCCTTCATGATGTAACCGACTGATACGGCTCTCATGCTCGTTACGGATGGCAGGAAATATGATGTTGATGTCTTTTCCGCACATATAGAGCCGAAGCATCGCGGCGACTGCAAATCATCAAAAAAAGATTCATCTTCTCCGGCAGGAATGCCATAGACTATTAACGTGCTTTCGAATCCATCCATCATCAGGCAAGCCTCTATTGTCCCAATTGCTGCCAGATGAACGATATAATCAACGCTACAGCCGATATAATTTGCTGCTTCCTCAATTCGATAATAATTCCGGGTAAATTTTTGTGTCATCGCGTTACCTTTTACGCCACGCCTTAAAGAGCGATTGAGTCAGGCGGTAAGGCTTTCCGCTTTTCGCCCCGTCGGGCTAGGCTCAATCTGTTCGTTAATTCTGGTTACTAATCGTGGTTACTTCGCCTTTCTCAATGGCGTCACGTTGTATTCTTCGCCGCGTTCCAGAGCCACCAGCAAATCCGCCCACTGCGCCAGCGCTGCTTTGCGTTCGTCGAAATACTCATGGCGGTTATAGATACCCTCAACGCCCGGTATTTTGTGGTTCAGGCATCGCTCAGCTATCACAGGGTCAATCCCCAACGCTGCCATTTGAGTACGCATTGTGCGGCGCAGATCGTGAATGCTGAATGGCTCAACATCCGGCATTTCTTTCAGGACGGCGGGCATAACCATATTCAGGGTGGCGCGGCTGACGTGTGAGGTCGTTCTGGCTCGCCTGGCCGGAATTAACCAGCGACTGTCTCCGGCAAAGAGCCTTATTTCTTCGATCCACTCGATTACCGGCTGCGGCAGCGGAATATCGATATCATCGCCATTCTTCGCGCGGATTCCCGGCAGGTGCCAGACGGCATTTTTTAAATCAAACTCAGCCCATTCTGCGGCGCATAGCTCCATCTTTCTGACACCCAGCGCAAGGATGATTTTGAAAGTAAGCTCGTTTTCCCTGCTTATCCCACGCCCACGGCGTAGCGCTTTAAAGAACTGGATTAGTTCATCGCGTGATAAGGCGCGTTTTCGCCCCTGCTCCTTGCCCCCGGCATCCTTCGAGCCAAAGGATATAGCGGGGTTCACCTCAATCATTCCGCGCACCACAGCGTAATCAAACAGGCGCTTTAGCATTCTCAATACATCATTAGCGACTGTGGGAGAACCGCGCTGTAGTACGTCCTGCAAAATGCTATCAATTTGACGCGGGCGAACGTCCTCAACGTTCATCTTGCCAATTAGCGCCACGATGTTTTTTTGTAGGCTGCTGCGGAAAAGGTCAGGGTGTTTGTAATTCGGTTCTATCTGGCGGGTGTAATACTCAGCGGCAAGCGCCGAAACGTTAATGGCGCTCTTCTCAGCCTCGATCTTTGCCATGGCATCGGCTTTTCGCTGCTGCTTCTCTGCTGCCACGTCATAACCCAGCGCAACGCGTGCTGAAAGCTCCCTTGCTATCTCCCTTGCTTTAGACAAAGGGAAGTCAGAGTAAGAGCCAATCAGCATAGTTCTGGACTTACCTGCCATTTTATAGCGGTAGCGCCAAAAAGGGGTTTTATCCTCTTTACGAAACCTCAGATACAGGCCGTCACCGTCGGCGCGTCCCTCGAACCTTTCCCCGCTCTTAACCCAAGCGCGAATTTGCATATCTGTAAGTTTTGGCATGTGCGAATACCCGATAAACCAGTCTATTTAGTCATGGGTACAACGTAATTTGTCCCAAAAACTACCCAAGATGTACCCAAAACAGCGATAACCCATACAGGGTACAACCTTGTGTACAACATTATCATGCACTCTGATGCGTCGTTATGATAGCCCCTGATAACAAAAAAGCCCGACATATACGGGCTTTATGGATTTCGTGCTGGTGGGTGAATCGCCCTGATAGCTTACTTGCTTTTCTTAATGTGCTTAATCAGACGCTTACGCTTGCGCATCTGGTTTGGCGTCAGGGTGTTGCGCTTGTTGGCGAACGGGTTTTCCCCTTCCTTGAACTGGATACGGATAGGCGTGCCCATCACGTCCAGCGATTTACGGAAGTAGTTCATCAGGTAGCGCTTGTAGGAGTCCGGCAGGTCTTTCACCTGGTTGCCGTGAATCACCACGATTGGCGGGTTATAACCACCGGCGTGGGCGTATTTCAGCTTCACGCGACGACCGCGCACCAGCGGCGGCTGATGGTCTTCCGCAGCCATATTCATGATACGGGTCAGCATGGCGGTGCTCTGACGACGGGTGGAGCTGTCGTACGCTTCGCGCACGGATTCGAACAGGTTACCCACGCCGCTGCCGTGCAGCGCAGAGATAAAGTGTACGCGTGCAAAGTCGATAAAGCCCAGACGGAAGTCGAGGGTCTCTTTCACCTGCTCACGCACTTCGTTGCTCAGGCCATCCCATTTGTTGACCACGATAACCAGTGAGCGCCCACTATTGAGGATAAAGCCGAGCAGAGAGAGGTCCTGATCGGAGATACCCTCGCGTGCGTCGATGACGAGCAGCACTACGTTAGCATCTTCGATCGCCTGCAGGGTTTTGATAACGGAGAATTTCTCCACCACATCGGTGATTTTCCCGCGCTTACGCACCCCGGCGGTGTCGATGAGGACATATTCACGCTCATCGCGCTGCATCGGGATGTAGATGCTGTCGCGGGTGGTGCCCGGCATGTCGTAAACAACCACGCGCTCTTCGCCCAGAATACGGTTAGTAAGTGTAGACTTACCTACGTTTGGACGACCCACGATGGCCAGCTTGATAGGCAGATCCTGCGGGTTGAAGTCGTCTTCAGGCTCTTCTTCTTCGCCCTCTTCTCCGTCTTCAAACTGCGCCCAGTATTCAGCGTCTTCGTCCACCTCTTCCGGCGGGTTCACTTCGTCAACCCACGGCAGCAGAACGGTTTCCAGCAGGCTGGTAACGCCACGGCCATGCGATGCCGCGATAGGATAGATTTCACCCAGGCCCAGAGACCAGAAATCCGCAATGGCCTGATCGGCATCGATACCGTCAGTTTTGTTCGCCACCAGGAAGGTCGGCTTTTCGCGTGAACGCAGGTGTTTGGCAATAGCGGAGTCCGCCGGCATCAGGCCAGCGCGTGCATCCACCATGAACAGCACCACGTCCGCTTCTTCAATCGCCAGCAGCGACTGTTCCGCCATGCGGGTTTCCACGCCGTCTTCCGTGCCGTCAATACCACCGGTATCAATACAGATGAACTCGCGTCCTTCCACCTCTGCACGACCGTACTTACGGTCACGCGTCAGCCCCGGGAAATCCGCAACCAGCGCATCACGGGTGCGTGTTAAACGGTTAAAAAGAGTGGATTTTCCAACGTTAGGGCGCCCGACAAGCGCGACCACAGGTACCATGTTTGAAGCCTCATAAAATTCAAAATAACGTCGCTTTCGCGGCGTTTTTAAAAATGTCAAAACGGCTCCTGAGTGAACAGGAGCCGTTTAGTATACTACAACCGCCGGGTAATTAACGCGTGATCGCGTACAGCGTGCCGTCTTTTGCCTGAATCAGCAGTTTGCCGTCGGCCACAACCGGGTCGGTCAGGAAACCAGAGCTGTCGACTTTTTGCTGCGCAACAAAGCGGCCGTTATCCGGATCGATCCAGTGCATATACCCTTCGCTGTCGCCGACAACCAGGCTACCGTTGTACAGCGCCGGTGCGGTCAGCAGACGGTGCAGCAGGTCACTTTGCGTCCACAGCGTTACGCCGCCTTCGGTGCTCAGGGCCAGCAGACGGTCGTTCTGGTCAACCATATAAATACGGTTACCCTCAACGATGAAATCGTTCACCGAGCCCAGCTCACGTTTCCACATGATCTGGCCGCTGCGCAGATCCAGCGCGGTCAGGTTGCCGTTGTAGGCCAGGGCGTAAACCACACCGTTAACGATAACCGGCGTTGTATCTACGTCGCTCAGACGATCAATTTCCGTTGAGCCTGTGGCCTGAGAGATACGCTGCTGCCAGATCATCTGGCCCTGCTGCATCAGCACGGCGCTCACGCGACCGTTATCACCGCCCACAATAGCAGCACCAAATGCGGTAGCCGGCGCGGATTCGCCGCGCAGAGAGAGCGCAGGCATATCCAGGTTAACGGTCCATTTCACCAGACCGTCCGCTTCGTTCAGCGCCTGCAGCTGGCCGTTGCTGGTATGAATCAGCACCAGGCCGTCGCTTACTACCGGACGCGACAGGGATTCACCCGCCACGGTTGTTTGCCAGGCAATGGAGCCGTCGCTGCTGTTCAGCGCATAAACCTGCGCTTTTTCGCTACCCACGTAGACGTGGCCACCAGCAACGGTCAGACCGCCAGAGAGCAGTGCAGATTTACGGGAGAACCAGCCGTCTTTTTCCGCCAGGTTAACGGACCACACTTCTTTCCCGTCATCGGCGTTCACCGCTTTCACGGTACCTTTGCGGTCAGCGGCATAGACAACGCTGTCTGCATACGCAGGATGAAGGTTGGAATAGAAATCACCAATCCCATTGCCCACGGAGACATCCCACGCGGTGGATGGAGTAAACTGGTTTTCAACCGTCGGCAGTGGGGACATTTTCACAACGTCTTCTTCGCCACTGAACAGTGAACAACCACTCAATAACGTAACAGAAAGCAGTCCTGGCAGAAGTAATTTACGCAATTGCATCGGGTCCCTCTCAGACGGACAAATTATTTATTTTCATCTGCATCATTTCGCTCAGCGCAGGTGAAGCATTGCTCTCTACGCCAGCTTGCCACGCTTTACGCGCGCCCGCTTTGTCACCTTTGCTCAGCAGTGCTTCACCGCGCAGATCGGCAACGATGGCAGCAAAGCCTTCGCCTTTGATGGTATCGAGCGTTTTCAGCGCATCGTCAGCTTTCTTCTGCTGAACCTGAATACGTGCCAGGCGCAGATTGATCACCGCTTTCAGGTTTTCATCACTGGCGGCAGCAAGGCCCTGAGACAGCTGTGCAGCGGCTTTATCCAGTTCGTTCTTATCAACGTACTGCTGAGCCACTTCCAGCGCAGCCAGTGCACCGTAGGTGTTTTTGTTGTCAGCCGCAAACTTTTCTGCCGCCGTCAGCGTTTGAGGCTGATCGGCACGAATTGCGCTCACGGTATTTTCATAGGACAGAGACGCGCCGCGCGCGGAATCTGCCTGATGATTGTTCCAGTAACGCCAGCCCACCAGCGCACCGATACCTAAAACAACCCCAACAACCAGCGCTTTGCCGTTTTCAACAAAGAAGCGCTTAATCGCGTCGACCTGATCGTGTTCGTTCTCGTAAATTTCCACGCAGTCCTTCTCCTTAGCCCAATAGAGTGCGCAAGTGCGCCGCAACGCCGTCCTGCGTTACCGTTGTCTGCTCACCAGAGCGCAGGTCCTTCACCACCACTTCGCCGTTAGCCACTTCGGACTCGCCCAGCACCAGTGCAATACTTGCGCCCCACTTATCGGCACGAGCAAACTGTTTTTTAAAGTTGCCGCCGCCATGGTTGGTCATCAGCTTAACGCCCGGCAGCGCATCGCGCACGCGTTCGGCAAGCTGCATCGCCGCAGACTGCGTTTCCGCGCCTGAGGCCACCAGGTATATATCGACAACGGAATCTGCTTTAAATTCCGGATTAACTGCCTGAACCAGCAAAACAAGTCGCTCAAGACCCATCGCGAAGCCAACAGCAGGTGCTGCGCGACCGCCAAGTTGCTCTACCAGACCGTCATAACGACCGCCCGCGCACACGGTGCCCTGAGAGCCGAGGCTCGTGGTCACCCACTCAAACACGGTACGGTTGTAGTAGTCCAGACCGCGTACCAGGCGTTGATTCACGGTATAGGCGATGCCTGCAGCTTCAAGCAGCTTGCACAGGCCCGCGAAGTGTTCGCGAGATTCTTCATCCAGGTAGTCACCCAGCGCAGGCGCATCGTTCAGCAGTGCCTGAACATCCGCGTTTTTGGAATCCAGAACGCGCAGCGGGTTGCTGTACATGCGACGTTTGCAGTCTTCGTCCAGCTTCTCTCTATGCTGTTCCAGGAACGCCACCAGCGCATCGCGGTAGTTAGCGCGGGCTTCCAGAGAACCGATAGAGTTCAGCTCAAGGGAAACGTGATCGGCGATACCCAGGGCGCGCCACCAACGGGCGGTCAGCATAATCAGTTCGGCGTCGATGTCCGGGCCCTGCAGACCAAAGACTTCCACACCCAGCTGATTGAACTGGCGATAACGACCTTTCTGAGGACGTTCGTGGCGGAACATCGGGCCGATATACCACAGGCGCTGCTCCTGATTGTACAGAAGACCATGTTCGATGCCGGCGCGTACGCAGCCCGCCGTCCCTTCCGGACGCAGGGTCAGGCTGTCGCCGTTGCGGTCCTCAAAGGTGTACATCTCTTTTTCAACCACGTCGGTGACTTCACCGATCGCGCGTTTGAATAACGGGGTCTGCTCTACAATCGGCAAACGGATTTCGCTGTAACCGTAGCTGCCGAGCACCTGCTTCAGCGTGCCTTCAATGCGCTGCCAGATGGCGGTTTCGCCAGGCAGATAATCGTTCATGCCGCGGATGGCTTGAATGTTTTTTGCCACGTTTATTCTCTTTCTATATACAAAAAAAACCCAAAGAATGGGTTCAATCATACATGGGAAGCGGCACGCTTCCCATCACGTTATTTTTCAACCTGCTGGATGCTGATACGCTGTGTCTCGTCCATCATGGCGGCTTTGGCGCGGATGCGGGCTTCAAGCTGGTCGATCATGTCGCTATTATCCAGACGATCTTTACGAACGCCATCTTCATAGAGACCACTTTTCTTGTTACCGCCGGTCACGCCCAGGGTTGACACCAGCGCTTCACCCGGGCCGTTTACCACACAGCCGATGATGGAGACGTCCATCGGGGTGATAATGTCTTCCAGACGTTGCTCCAGGGCATTCACCGTCCCGATCACATCAAACTCCTGACGTGAGCAGGTTGGGCAGGCAATGAAGTTGATCCCACGCGCGCGAATACGCAGCGACTTCAGGATATCGAAACCGACTTTGATCTCTTCGACCGGATCGGCCGCCAGCGAGACGCGCAGGGTGTCACCAATCCCTTCTGAGAGCAATAGCCCAAGACCGATCGCGGATTTTACCGAGCCGCTGCGCAGGCCGCCCGCTTCGGTGATCCCGAGATGCAGAGGCTGGTCGATCTGCTTTGCCAGCAGGCGATAAGACTCTACCGCCAGGAACACGTCGGACGCTTTTACGCTGACTTTGAACCGATCGAAGTTAAGACGATCGAGATGATCGACGTGACGCATAGCGGATTCGAGCAGCGCCTGTGGCGTAGGCTCGCCGTATTTTTCCTGCAGGTCTTTTTCCAGGGAACCGGCGTTAACGCCAATACGGATAGGGATATTTTTATCGCGGGCGCAGTCCACGACCATGCGGATACGCTCTTCGTTACCGATGTTGCCCGGATTAATACGCAGGCAATCGACGCCGTATTCGGCCACTTTCAGTGCGATGCGGTAGTCGAAGTGGATATCAGCCACCAGCGGAACGCTGACCTGCTGTTTGATCAGTTTGAACGCCTCTGCGGCATCCATGGTCGGGACGGAGACGCGAACAATGTCCGCACCTACACGCTCTAATGCTTTGATTTGGTTGACCGTCGCTTCTACATCGGTGGTGCGCGTGTTGGTCATCGACTGAACGGCGATAGGTGCCCCATCGCCGATTGGCACATTCCCAACGTAAATCCGTTTCGATTTTCTACGTTGAATCGGAGCCTGGTTATGCATGAAAAATCTCCCGCGTTGCCCGTCTGTTACTGTGCTGCTGATTGTTCGGCATTAACGGTAAGACGTGCAACCTGGTTAGTTCTGATAAAGCGGCTCAGGTCGACAGGTTTTCCTTGATACTGGATCTGTACCGCTGCCGGAGCGCCGATTTTAAGTTTATAAGGAGCCTGGCCGATTAGATTTAACGTGCCATCTTTACGCTGCAGGCCGCTGAACAGTTTTTTACCTGTCGCGTCAGTAACTTCCAGCCAGCAGTCGGCGCTGAAATTCATCACCAGTGCGTTAGGATCGGCTGCTGTCGCAGTATCCGCCGGGCTGGTTGGCAGAGACGCTGCGGTATTGTCTGCAGGCTGAGTAGCCGCAGGCGCGTTCGCCGCCGTATCAACATTTGCCTGAGAAGGGGCAACAACCGCGTTTTGATCCTGAGCCTGCGGCGCAGTGGTGTCAGCCGTTGCTGCAGGAGCCTGTGCCGCACCGGTTGCAGACGCGTCTGGCGCTGCGGTCTGTGGTTCGCTGGAGGACGCCGCACCGTCGGTATTCAGCGGCACGCTCTGGGCGTTATCATTTCCGGCCTGGTTGAGTTCAGCAGACGATTGATCGGCCATGGTGGTGATCTCTTCCTGCTGCGCCTTGTGGTTTTGCCACCACCATGCACCGGTCAGACCGATCACCACAAACAGCACCAGCCAGGTAAAGCTCATCAGCCAGCCATCACGTTTTTTACGACGTTTCCCCAGAGAGAAGGTCTGCATCGGCGCAACTTTTGCTGCACGGACCGGCGCCTGCTTCTCCATCATTGGCAGTAATTCGTTTTCGGGGATATGCACCAGTTTTGCGTAAGAGCGGATATAACCGCGCAAGAACGTTGAAGCCAGATCGGCAGGTGCCTTATCTTCTTCAATATCGCGGACCGTGGAAACCTTCAGGCACAAGCGTTCCGCAACGGCTTGCTGGCTGAGTCCGAGTTGTTCACGGGCGTTGCGAAGACGAACGCCAGTGGAGAGTGCTTCATGTTGGTCGTGAGTGGCTTCAGTATTCATTCGCTACAACTACTGGTACGTGAAAAATAAGGGTTCAGGTGCCGGTGAGTCACAATGCTACCCGCACCGCGAAACTTCTGGTCAGTTAACCTTGAACAGAGAGTATAAGACTGTCAGCCCGGAGATGACAGTACAGCCCTGCCCGTACGGCTAAACTGTTGTTACGTCGTTACATACTGCCCGAAACTCGGATGAAACGCACCGTAATTATTGTTCAGTCATCACGAATCTGACTGATTATTCATAAGACTATGCCTCACGGCGCAGATAATGCGCCGTGAGTGCATAATAATCAAACAGCTTTAACCGCGATCGTCTCGCCCTGCATGCGTTTACGCAGGGTACGTTTGGTACGGTCAATAACATCGCCCGCCAGCTGTCCGCATGCGGCATCAATGTCATCACCACGGGTTTTACGCACGATGGTGGTGAAACCATATTCCATCAGCACCTTGGAGAAACGGTCGATACGGCTGTTCGAGCTACGGCCATACGGCGCGCCCGGGAACGGGTTCCATGGGATCAGGTTGATTTTGCATGGCGTATCTTTCAGCAATTCAGCCAGCTGATGCGCATGTTCAGTACCGTCGTTGACGTGGTCAAGCATCACGTACTCGATAGTGACGCGGCCCTGGTTGGCGTTGGATTTCTCCAGGTAGCGACGCACCGCAGCGAGGAAGGTTTCGATATTGTACTTTTTGTTGATCGGCACAATTTCGTCACGAATTTCATCGTTTGGCGCGTGCAGGGAGATCGCCAGCGCGACGTCAATCATGTCGCCGAGCTTGTCCAGCGCAGGCACAACGCCAGAAGTAGACAGCGTGACGCGACGCTTGGACAGACCAAAACCGAAGTCATCCAGCATGATTTCCATCGCCGGAACGACGTTGGTCAGGTTCAGCAGCGGCTCACCCATCCCCATCATCACCACGTTGGTGATAGGACGCGTACCGGTTACTTTTGCCGCGCCCACGATTTTCGCGGCACGCCAGACCTGGCCAATAATTTCTGAAACGCGCAGGTTACGGTTAAAGCCTTGCTGCGCGGTTGAGCAGAATTTGCACTCCAGCGCGCAGCCAACCTGGGAGGAGACGCACAGCGTAGCGCGGTCTTCTTCCGGGATGTAGACGGTTTCAACGCGCTGATCGCCAACTGCAATCGCCCATTTGATGGTGCCATCCGCGGAGCGCTGCTCTTCCACCACTTCCGGCGCGCGGATTTCAGCCACTTCTTTGAGCTTGTTGCGCAGCACCTTGTTGATGTCAGTCATGTCATCAAAATTGTCGCTGCAGTAATGGTACATCCACTTCATGACCTGATCGGCACGAAACGGCTTTTCGCCCATCTCTTTAAAGAACTCGCGCATCTGCTGACGGTTCAGATCCAGCAGGTTGATTTTTCCATTTTTATTGGGAACCGCAGGAATGGCGACTTCGGAGGTATTCACTAATTCAGACATAATATTTACCGGCCTCGTTGTTACACGTTATGGCCCATGGAGGGTTAAATAGAAACGCCCCGGAAAGCGGTCTGCTCGTCCGGGGCGTTGCATTGTACAAAGTCTGGCGCAGGGATGCCACGTCTGGACGCGGCATTTACGAAAATAATGTGTAAACGAAACCGTTAAATTAACGGGTACGTGGACACACTTCGCCTTCAGCGAAGAAGAAAGCGATTTCGCGTGCAGCAGATTCAACAGAGTCAGAACCGTGGGTACCGTTCTCGGTGAAGCTATCTGCATAATCAGCGCGCAGAGTACCAGCCAGCGCGTTGTCCGGGTTGGTTGCGCCCAGCAGATCACGGTGACGCTGCACTGCGTTTTCGCCTTCCAGCACGGAGACCACGATTGGACCGGAGGTCATGAACTCAACCAGGCCGTCAAAGAATGGGCGACCTTCGTGCTCAGCGTAGAAGCCGCGAGCCTGCTCAACGGTCAGGTGCAGCATTTTGGTGCCAACAATTTTGAACCCTGCAGATTCAAAGCGAGCGAAGATGCTGCCAATAACGTTTTTTGCCACCGCGTTTGGTTTGATGATGGAAAAAGTACGTTCAATAGCCATGATAACCTCTGTCAATGTTCTGTTGTTTTGCATACCTGAGTATGGTGTGGCGCGGATTATAATGAGCAATGGCGCCATTGCCTATGGATTCAGGTAACATTTTTTTAAAATAAGACGAGTTTTAGCAACAGCTCACATCAGAAAGCTTTTTTCAGGTCACTGCAGCGTAAAATTCACCGTCGCGACCTGCCCGGTCTCATCCATAACGAGTAACTGATAATCGCCCGGTTTATCAAGCTGTAATGTGTAAACTCTTCCCTTCACATTCAGCGGTTCACCGTTCAAAAACCACCAGCGCTCACCGCTATTGCCGGTCGCCTGAAGCGGCAGCGAAACGCGGGGTTCCCCCGGCAGACGTTTGATGACGGCCCCTTCGCGCACGCCTGTCAGAATGAGTGGCGCAGGTGCGTCCTGCGACAGCGGAGGACAGGTTGTTGATGAAGGAGGGACCCGTACCGCACGACGCTCGGTTGCGGGTAGCCACGGCTCCAGCGGCAGTGGCCAGACATCCAGGACTTTCTCTGTAGCATCCGGGCAATCTGCCGCCACGCGTTTACCTGATTTATCCAGCCAGACCGGGAAACGGATCCCGCGTATGCCTTCCTGTTCGGGCAAGAGCAGCGTGGGCGGTTCACTCCCATCCAGCAGCCAGGTCGACAGGCGACGTCGACAGTTTTCACTGCCTTCCGGCAGCGACTGGCCGCCCGGCCAGCAGATTACGCCCCTCCCGACGCTCTCCGGACGCGGATCGCGCGGCAGGCGGGCTTCGTCTACCGTTGAGCGCGACTGAAGCAGGTTATTGACCTGGTTTAATAGCGGCACCGCGCTGGCAAACCCAAACTGTCCCGCCACGGGCGTACCGTCCGGTCGCCCGGTCCAGATGCCTATCACGTAACGGGCATTCAGACCGATGGCCCAGGCATCACGGTAGCCGTAGCTGGTGCCGGTTTTCCACGCCAGCGGCGCAACCTGCGGTAGCGCATTATCCGGCAGCGGCTGCGCTTCATTGGCAAGAATCCGGCGAATAATCCACGCCGAGCCCGGTGATAACAGCGGACGTTCAGTCAGCGGATCGCCCGGCTGCAGGCGCAGCCTTCCCGCCCTACCGTGTCGGGCAAAGGCGCTGTAGGCAGCGGTGATATCTGCCAGCCGCGCGCCTGCCCCGCCGAGGATCAGAGACAGATTTGGCTGCGCCCCCGCTGGCAGGATCAGCGGCAAGCCTGCATTGCTCAGCATCCCGGCAAACCGTTTTGGTCCGTAGGCTTCCAGCACCTGTACGGCCGGCAGGTTGAGAGAGCGCACCAGCGCTTCACTCATGCTGACCGGTCCGTGGAAACCGCTGTCAAAATTTCCCGGGCGATAATCACCGGTTTTTCTTGGAACGTCCTGAAGCAGCGAGGCGGGATGGATCAGTCCTTCATCCAGCGCCATGCCGTAGATAAAGGGCTTTAACACCGATCCCGGCGATCGGATCGCATTGACCATATCCACGTGGCTGAAACGCGTGTCATCGTTGATATCCACCGACCCCACCCAGCCGCGCACTTTCATATCGGTATGATCGACCACGATCATCGCCAGCGAGCTGCGTGCCGGCAGGCGGGATTTCCAGTTCATTGCCAGCTCTTCCAGCTGCCGCTGCAGTCCGGCATCCAGCGTGGTGACAATTTTCGTGTCGCGACTTTTGCCGAGCATCATCCGTGCAAAGAGCGGCGCCAGCTGCGGCATCTGCCGGGGCGCCAGCCATACTGATTCTTCACGGGATTCTTTGACCTGCTTTGCGGACCAGACGCCCTGCGTCGCCATGCGGTCGAGCACTTTGTTGCGTGCCGCTTCGGCCCGCTCAGGCCAGCGGTCCGGGCGTAAACGACTCGGTGCCTGCGGCAGCACCGCCAGCAGCGCCGCGTCGGAATAGCTGAGCTGCGACGGCGGCTTGCCCAGATACGTCCAGCTTGCAGCCCCCACGCCCTGCAGCGTACCGCCAAACGGGGCGCGGTTGAGATAGAGCGTGAGGATCTCACGCTTGGAAAGATGCCACTCCAGCTGCATGGCACGCCAGAGCTGGCGAATTTTGCCGCCAACGGTGCGCGGATGCGGGTCCAGCAGTCGCGCGACCTGCATGGTGAGCGTGCTGCCGCCAGAAACCACTCTTCCGGAAGTGAGATCCTGCCAGGCAGCGCGCAGAACAGAAAGCGGGTTTACGCCGGGGTGATCCCAGAACCAGCGATCTTCATACTGAATCAGCGCCTCAAGATAACGGGGAGATACCTCTTCGATCGTCACCGGATAGCGCCAGATCCCATCGCTATCGGCAAAACGCCAGAGCGGCGTGCCCTTCTCATCCACCACCACCCGGGCAGGGTTAACCTCTTTCAGAGGCAACGGCCACAGGCTGTCGGCGGCGACAATTAGCCCCCATAAAACGAGAAGCGCTCCCGCCAGCCAGAGCCAGCGGGAGCGTGTCAAACGTGCCATTCGCATATTACGGAACAACAATCAGCGGGCCACTGGCCGCCCCCGTTGCCCGCCACTGCGGCACATACATGGACTCGACCATCGGAACCGGCACCTGGTAGGTTCCCGGCGTCACGGCGCGCGCCAGATAGACCAGCGTGACCGGCTGACCTTCATTTACCGGCACGGCGGCCACAAAGCGGTCGTCGCGGAATTCCATATGCTGAATGTCCGCCTGCTGCATCTGGCTGAGCAGGTTCTGTACTTCACTACCGCTGTCCTGCAGGCTGGCGCTGCTGCTTGCCAGGTTCTGGTTTTCCAGCTCCAGACCCGCAGGGAGGAGATCCACCACCAGCGCATCCGGCACGTTCTGGCTGGCTTTAACTTCCAGCCACACCAGCACCAGCTCACCGCTCTTCAGGGAAGAGAGTGATTTAGTACTGCCGTCGGTTGCCAGGATATGACGTTCAACCTGCAGCACGTTCGCGCTCGGCTGAGGGGCGTATTCCGGATAGCCGATGCTGTCCAGACGCACCCACAGCGGAGTCGTGCCGGTATTGGTCACCTGCAGCGCGCCAAGCTGGTCGCCGCTCACGTTTTGTACCAGTGACTTATCGCCGCCTGATGCGGTCTCAGACAGAGAGGTTTTCGCCTGCCATGTACCGAACAAGGTTTGCAGCGAACGTCCGGCCAGGAACAGCGCATTGCTCTCCTGCGTTGACAGCCAGCGCTGGCTGAAGGCCTGTTCAGACAGAGCATTCAGCAGCGTATTCTGCGCATCCGGCAGCAGCTTGTACTCCTCCAGCAGGGAGAGCATCAGCGCGTTATCGCGAAGCTGGCTGCCGTAATCGGCCATCCAGGTTTTGCTGTCGTTACGCGGTGTTTTGAGCGCCAGATCCAGCGCCTGCTGGCTGCGCGGCGCATCGCCCATCAGCTTGAGCGCCATGCCCAGCTGCATCAGCGGTAGCCCGGACGCCGCCTGAGCGTGACGTTCCCAGATTTCACGCAGCGCGCCCAGTGGTGCTTTTTGCTGACGTGCCAGCACCAGAGCGGCATAGGCCTGCACGGCAAATTTACTGGCCTGAGTATCGTCGCTGTAGCGAATGGACATCATGCCCGGATCCTGCAGGTAGCGCAGCAGGCGGCTATTGGCGTTATTCACCGCATCGGCAGGTACGCTGTAACCCTGCTCGCCCGCGCGCACCAGGAAGTCGGTCACGTAGGCCGTCAGCCAGTACTCTTCCGGACCGTTTTTATCCCACAGCGCGAACCCGCCGTCTTCACGCTGCATCTGCAGCAGACGGGAAATACCGATATCAATGGCGGCACGGCGCTTGTCATCGGTGTCGCCCTTGATGCCAAGTGCAGTAAGCTGCGCCGCGTTGGTGTAGAGCGACGGGAACAGGCCGCTGGCGGTCTGCTCCAGGCAGCCATACGGATAGGCCTGCAGCTCACGAATGTAGCGCGCCAGGTTGAGCGGTGGTTTTCCGCTCAGCAGCAGTTGCCCCTGCAGGGTGGCAGGAGAGAAACCGTTACTGTGCTGCGCCGGTGCGGTCCAGGATTCGCCAGGGTTCAGCATGGCACCGGTATTGACCGTCTGCGCCGGGAACGCCGGACGCACGCCGATTTTCCAGCTCTTCTGCTGTGGCGCAAAGGTCTCGCCCGGAAGCTGCAGGCCGGTAACCTGTGCTGTCACCTCACCGTCACCATAGCCTTCCAGCGCACGCACCGGAATAAAGAGGGTGGTTCGTGCCCCCGGAGGCAGTTGCACCGGCTGCGGCTGCCCGCCTTCCAGCGATAATTTGCCTGTTGCGGTCAGGGCAACGTTCAGCGTTTGCGGCTGGTCGGTCAGGTTGGTTAGATCCAGCGTCAGGCGTGAGGTGTCCCCACTTGCCAGGAAGCGTGGGGTATTAAGCTCGGTAATAACCGGCGCGGCCACAATAATCTTGCTTTCACTGCTACCGAAATCGTCCTCCGTCCAGGCCTGCGCCATCAGACGCAGCTCACCGTTAAAGTCTCCAATCGGCAGCGTAATCGTGCCTTCCCCGTTGGCATCCAGCGTGACCGGCTGTGCCTGCTGGGCAATGATGGTGACGTGGTTCACCGGCGGTTTGCCGCCGCGCTTCAGTTCATCCCCATCACCACCGAAGCGCAGCGCAGCCAGGCGGCCCTGCCCTTCAATGACCTGACCATAAATGTCGTAGATATCCGCGCCGTAGCGCTTCTGACCAAAGAAAGCCTGCCAGGGATCCGGCGTCACGTAATCGGTAATGTTCAGCACGCCGCTGTCCACCGCCGATACCAGGACGTTAACCTTCTGCGGCACGGCACCCTCTTTCACGCTGGCTTTCACCTTCACCGAGAGCGTCTGGTTTGGACGCATTTTCTGTGGGTTATCGAGCGCAATATTCAGGCGACGGTTTTCGTCGCCCATCGGCAGATGCAGCAGGCCGACCGCGCGTTTCGGCGTAGCGGATTTGGATTTATCCCCAGGACGTACCACCAGCGTACTCAGATAAAGATCGTGACGTCTCCAGGCTTTGTCGACCGGGATAGCGAGATCAAGCCCGTTTGCCGGTACGTCGATCTCCTTCCACCACAGCGGCCCTTCGCTGGATTCGATCATCGCATAGCCCTTGCCTGCGGCCGGCGCTGCAATGTGCAGATTAATGGTGTCGCCTGGCTGATAGGCTGGCTTATCCAGCTTCAGCGTCACGCGATCAGGGCGCGCTGCCCCAGTGCCGTCGCTGTTATCCTGCCAGCTATACCCCGCCCAAAAACGCACGCTGCTGACCATCTCATCAGGCGCTTTCACCTCCAGACGATAAGAACCCCACTCCACCGGGAAGGTGACTTTACCCGTCTCATCGGCCTTGAGAGTCAGCTCCTGCTCGCCTTCGACCAGGTCTTTCTGATCGAACTGAGACTGCCAGCCTTCGCTCTCAGACCAGTTCCAGAAGTAGTCGCGGCGCTCGCGGATCAGGCGAACCTGTAACCCGGAAACCGCTTTTTTCGCTCCGCTGGCATTGGCATACACGATGTCGAAGCTGGCGTTGCCGTTCTCGTCAACAATCGGTTGGTTGACGGTGGTATCGGTGCGGTAGTCATAAACGGCTTTACTGGCGAACTGAGGGCGAATCCCCGGCAACTCAGCCGCCGGCCAGATAGCCTGCTCAGCACGACGCGTTACCGGACGGCCACCGGACTCCAGCAGGCTGGCCTGCAATATCAGCTGCAGCGGAGAATGCACCTCTTTCCACTGGCTTTCGGTAGAAACCTGCCCACGCCCCTGCTCATCAAGCGTAAGCTGCACTTCATCCAGGCTGCGGCTCAGGTTCTCTTCGGCGATATCGCCAAACTGGAAGCCCGGCAGCGCAGACACCGCGTCACGCAGCGGACGCAGGAAAAGCTGGCCCTGCAGAGAATTACCGTTGGCCGGTGCGCCATACAGGTAATAGCCCACCACGTTAAAGTCGACGTTATCCTGCGGTGATACCGGCGTTTTTTGTCCGCTCAGGTTGAGCGCCATGCGCTCTGGCATGAAGTCTTCGACATGGAAGTCCCACAGACGCTGCAGGTTATCGCCCGTGTTGGCGCGGATATGCCACATGCCGGTCTGCGCTCCGCTGTCCAGCGTATAGTTAAAGCGATAGAGCCCGTTCTCTGGCTTGACGACAATGGTACGCGCGACCTGTCCATCCGGACGCAGCACGTCAAGCTTCACGGGCTGATCCGGAAGTGGCTTACCGTCACTGTCGCGAAGCAGGCCGTTGAGGATCACCGTTTCACCCGGGCGGTAGAGATCGCGCGGGCCAAACATAAAGAACTGCTTGCTGTAGCCGGGGCTACCGGCAATATCGAACTCCGCCAGATCGAGCGCCGGCAGCTTGAGGTCAAGCAGCGTGGTCTGGCCGTCTTTGCTGGCCAGGATCAGCGCGGCCTCTTTGTCGGTTTCAAGCTTCGCATGGCCGTCGGCATCGCTGTTTGCTTCGGCAAGGGTCTGCCCTTTGTCATTCAGCAGGGTAACGGTAACCCCGGACTGCGCCGCCCCGTTTTCCAGGCTCTGGGTGAAGATGTCCAGGCGGTTATGATAACGGTGAGCGGAGAGTCCAATATCGCTTAAGGTAAAGAGCGTCGCGGCGTTGCTGTAATTGTAGTGCCCGGCCTGGTTCATGACCGCGATATAAACGCCAGACTGCTGGAGCGGTTTAATATCCTTCAGAGGCAATAGCAATTTTTCGCGCGTGTTGCGCGCCGGATTAAGATCGAATCGACCGGTGTAAACCAGTTCCGCCATCTTCAGCAGGTTGTCGGATTCCCAGTTGGTCAGCGAGTTACGGTACTCCCACTGGCTAACAAGGGAGGCCAACGATTCAGGCTTCACGCGGTAAAAGTTGACATCGACATTGTTGACGTTGAGCGCCATCACTGGCAGACCTTCCACCACTTTACCCGGCAGCAGCGAGCCGCGGCTGGCAAAACCGACGGTGGGCTCAATGTCCCGGGTGGTCAGGGCTTTCTCATAATTAGTACCAAACGTCGCTTTGTTCAGCGCCTGCAGGCCTGGTTCAACGGTGACGACCAGGTTGCGGTTAGGCTCCAGATGGCGCAGGCGAAGCTCTTTCAGGTTAGGCGCAAGTTCCCACGCCCCGTCAACCTTGCCGCTTTTCTTATCCACGACATGCACTGTTTTCGCGAAATCCTGTTCAGGATTCAGCGGAACAGAAAAGGTCAGCACCAGCGTGGCAGCACCGTCTAGCTGGACTTCAGAGGCATCCAGCAAGGTCAGCGCTTTTCCCTGACTCTGGGCGGCCAGTTTAGCCAGCGTTTCAGCATTGGGCTTTTCCGCGGCTTTTGGTGTGGATGCGGTGGATGCCGCGGGAGCCGCAGCCTGAGATTTATCGTCGCTGTTATCACAGCCGACAAGCGTAAACGTGGTAAGCAGCGCAAGAGAGAGCGCGGCTAAGCGAAACGGTTTCATCCTTTGTCCCTGGCCCAGGGGGCCTGTTGGTCGTCGTCCGGATAAGTATTATCCGCAAGTTTCATTAATTCAAAAAGTCCAATTTTAGAGTCTGGAAAGCGCCTCGCAGAATGGCATCACGCCGCTACGCCGTGATGGAACCGCGATCACAAGACATAACGTCACATGTTACTTTCCAAGTCATTTGTTTTTAAAACAATAAGATAGCTAGATAAACGTGCCTGAAGACTGCTAGTTTTATGACCATGACGCACCCCGAGTGCGCGGTTCAATAAGAGAGAAAGCCATGAAACGAGCCGTGAACGCCCTACAAAATTTCGGAAAATCATTGTACGGACCGGTACTTATCTTACCGATCGTCGGTCTGTTTATCGCCTTTGGTAACGTGCTGGGTAACGGTAATCTCGCGGAGTACCTGCCGTTTCTCGGACATCCTCTGATTCAGCATACTGGTCAGCTTATCGCGAAATCTGCCGTGTCGGTGCTGGTTAACCTGGCGCTAGTGTTTGCCGTCGGTATTCCGATTGGTCTGGCGACGCGTGATAAAGGCTATGCCGCACTGATTGGCCTTGTCACCTTTATCGTGTTCATCAACGCCATGAACGTCACGCTGCTGCTGCAGGGCGCGCTGGCACCAGCAGCCCAGATGAAAGCGGCCGGACAGACCATGGTGCTGGGCGTGCAGGTGCTGGAGATGGGGGTCTTTGCCGGGATCCTGACCGGGGCGCTCTCCGGATATCTGTACAATAAATACTCCGGCGTACAGTTTAACGGCGCGATGGCGATTTACTCCGGCCACTATTTTGTCGCCATTGTAATGCTTCCGGTCTCCATGCTGCTCGGCGTGGTGATGAGTGAACTGTGGCCGTTTGCCCAGCACGGTATTAGCGCCCTGGCGCTGGCCATCAAAGGTTCCGGACCGTTTGGCGTGGCCATCTACGGCTTCCTGGAACGCATTCTGGTTCCCACTGGCCTGCACCATCTGGTTTATACGCCGTTTCTCTATACCGAGCTGGGTGGTACGCAGGAGGTGTGCGGCGCAACCTATCAGGGCGCGCGCAATATCTACTTCGCCGAGATGGCCTGCCCGGACGTGAAGCAGCTCAGCAGCACGGTGGTGTGGGACGCGCGCGGCATCAGCAAAATGTTCGGCCTGCCTGCCGCCGCGCTGGCGATGTATATGACCGCAAAGCCGGAGCGTAAAGTCATTGCGAAAGCCATTCTTATCCCCGCGGCGCTGACCTCGCTGCTGGTCGGCGTGACCGAGCCGATTGAGTTTTCATTCCTCTTCGTCGCCCCGCTGCTGTTCGTGGTGCACGCGGTGCTGACCGGCATCGGCATGATGCTGTTCTCGCTGCTGGGCGTTCACGCCATCGGCGCCAACGGGATTATCGACTTCATCCTTTACAACCTGCCGCTCGGCACGGAGAAGTCCAACTGGCCGATGTACATCGTGGTGGGGATGATCGTGTTTGCCCTCTACTTCGTGGTGTTCCGCTTCCTGATCCTGCGCTTCAACATGAAAACGCCGGGCCGTGAGGATGACGACAAGGAAACGCGCCTTTACAGCAAGCAGGAATACCAGGCGAAGGGGAATAACGACGGGCTGGGCGAATCCATCGTGGTAGGTCTCGGCGGCCGGGAAAATATTCAGGTCGTGGATAACTGCTACACCCGCTTACGCGTCACGGTGAAGGACGTCGCTATTATCGACGAGCCGCGGCTGAAGGCGACCGGCGCGAAAGGGATTATCAAACAAGGTAACAACGTTCAGGTGGTCTACGGGCTGCACGTCAAAAAAATGCGAGAAGCCGTTGAGACGTTTCTCTGAAAGGAGCTAAAGATGTTTACACCCCCATTCATTCTGTCGATTGCCGGCGGCGGCAGCACCTACACGCCGGGTATTGTGAAAAGCCTGATGGTGCGCCTGCAGGATTTCCCTCTGGCCGAAATCCGCCTTTATGACATCGACGAGGCGCGTCAAAACACCATTGCGCCCGTCGTCGAGAAGGTGATTCGCGACCACAGTCAGAGCATCAAATTTACCGTCACCAGCGATCCGGAAGTGGCCTTCAGCGGCGCGCATTTCGTCTTCGCCCAGATGCGCGTCGGCCAGTATAAAATGCGCGAGCAGGATGAGAAGATCCCGCTGCGTCACGGCGTGGTGGGCCAGGAAACGTGCGGACCCGGAGGGCTTGCCTACGGCCTGCGCACGATCCTGCCGATGGTGGAGCTTATCGATCTGGTCGATCGCTACGCGCATGAAAAAGCCTGGATCGTGAACTATTCCAACCCGGCAGCGATCGTCGCGGAGGGCGTGCGGCGTCTGCGCCCGAACGCGAGGGTGCTGAATATCTGCGATATGCCGGTGGCCGCGATGCGCAATATGGGGGCAATTCTGGGTGTCGATCGCCACAAGCTGGAGGTCGACTACTTCGGCCTGAACCACTTCGGCTGGTTTACCCGCGTGCTGGTGGACGGCGAAGACAAGCTGCCCGAGCTGCGTAAGCATATCGCAAAGTTTGGCCTGCTGACGGAAGACGCGGCTAAAACCGATCCGCAGCATTCCGATCCTTCATGGGTGAAGACCTGGCGCAATATCAAGCCGATCATGGACAACTTCCCGGAGTATCTGCCGAACCCGTATCTGCAGTACTACCTGATGCCGAACCAGATTGTGGAGCATCAGAACCCGGACTATACCCGCGCCAATGAAGTGATGGACGGGCGTGAGAAAAAGCTGTTCGCCGCTGCCGAAGAATATAAGCGAACCGGGATCCTACCGGATGCCTTCCACGTGGGCGTCCACGGCGAGTTTATTGTTGATGTCGCCTGCTCGCTGGCCTTTAACCTGCGCAGCCGACATCTGGTAATGGTGGAAAACCGTGGGGCGATCGCCAACCTGCCGTATGATGCCGTGGTCGAAGTGCCCGCTTATATCACCGCCGAAGGCCCGGAACCGATTCGCCTCGGTCAGGTGCCGCTGTTCCATCAGACCCTGCTGCAACAGCAGCTCGCCTCGGAACAGCTTCTGGTGGAGGCGACCATCGAGGGCAGCTATGAGAAAGCCCTGCAGGCGTTCACCCTCAACCGCACCATGCCGACCATGGAACATGCGAAAGCGATTCTTGACGAGATGATCGAGGCCAACCGCGACTACTGGCCTGCGCTGCAAAAAGCCTGGCAGGACGGCGAACCGATGAAAAAATAGGGGCTTGCTCGCGAGTTGAACGTGGTTTGCTTGTCGGTGTCAGAAAAAACACCGACAATCCTTTTTTACGGAAAAGAATGGAGGCAACCCATGTCCACCTCATATTTTGTCGCTGCCGACTGGCTGATTGAGCACGGCGACGATCCGGAAGTTCAGATTATTGACGCGCGTATGGCCCCTCCGGGACAAGAGCATCGTGACGTGCCCGGTGAATACCGTGCCGGGCATCTGCCTGGCGCGGTATTTTTTGATATCGAAGCCCTTTCAGATCACAACTCTCCCCTGCCGCACATGCTGCCGCGCCCGGAAGCGTTTTCCGTGGCGATGCGCGAGCTGGGCATCAGCAAAGATAAGCACCTCGTTGTGTATGATGAAGGTAACCTCTTCTCCGCACCGCGCGCGTGGTGGATGCTGAAAAACTTCGGCGTGGAAAAAGTCTCGATTCTGGCGGGCGGGCTGGCGGGCTGGAAGCGCGACGAATTGCCCCTTCAGCAGGGTGGCGTAACGCTGCCGGAAGGCGAATTCGACGCGACCTTTGACACCCACGTGGTGAAACGCCTGACCGACGTGCTGGTCGTGAGCCATGAAAAAACGGCGCAAATCGTTGATGCCCGCCCTGCTCCGCGCTTCAATGCCCAAGCGGATGAACCGCGTCCGGGGCTGAAGCGCGGACATATTCCGGGCGCGCTGAACGTGCCGTGGGGCGATCTGGTGTTTGAGGGCGAGCTGAAAACCACCGACGAGCTGCGCGCTATTTTTGACCAGGCAGGGGTTGATTTACATCGTCCGATTATTGCCAGCTGCGGTTCCGGCGTAACGGCCTGCGTAGTGATTCTGGCGCTCGCCACGCTCGGCGTAAGCGACGTCACGCTCTACGACGGCGCCTGGAGCGAATGGGGTGCGCGAGACGATCTGCCTGTCGAACCCGCGAAATAATGGATAACCGCCTAGCCACGCTGTTAACGCGCGGGACGTCTCTGACCCGCGCGGAGTATCGCGTCCTCGCCCACCTCACGGAGCATCCGCTGCTGGTAGGCAACATCACGGTTCGCGAGCTGGCGCAGGCGACGTTCGTTTCTACCGCCACCATTATGCGGCTGTGCCAGAAGCTGGGGTTCAGCGGCTTTAGCGAGTTTATCTGGCACTGCAAGCAGCTGCTATCCGACACGCCGCATATTGCCGCTCAGGCGCAGTCGCGTCCTGAACTCCCGGTGCTGTTTAATCAGTTTATAGCCAACTATCAGCATACCTTTCAGTGGGTTACTCAGGAGAAACGCCAGCAGTTTGCTAACCTGCTGCGCCAGAAAGAGAGTTTCTTTCTCTACGGCGCCGGGTTTTCTTATCTGTTTGCGGAGTACCTGACCAAGAAGCTGCAGGTACTGGGCAAAACGGCGTTTATTTCCGGGCCGGGAGACAGCCGGAATATTTTCCTCAGCAACGCCGCCCGCTATCAGGTGTTTATTGCCGTCTCGCGCAGCGGCGAAACGGAACAGGTGCTGGATAAAGCGCGGATAGCCAAAAACGTCGGTATGACGATCGTCGCGTTTACCCGCGCCTCCGCCAATACGCTGGCGGGAATGGCGGACGTGCATTTTGCTCTCTATGACGAAGCGGTACACTTCGCCGCCGAAGCGGCAGGGGTGACGTCGTTTGAGTCGAATCTGGTGCTGCTGATGGATTTACTGCTGCTGGAAGCAACGGGGTGATATTCACCCCGCCGTAATCAGATGATGCGGTTAGTTTTGAGATCGCGCAGGAAACCGCCCCAGCGACGCTCGTAGAACGGGGTGATGTGCTCGGTTATAAAGTGGCTGATACCCTTCTCACCGTTTTTCACCTGGCAGATATCAATCGGCTCATCGCCTGGCAGCGTGTCGGTTGCCACGCTGCCCGTCGCCTGAATGATTTCGTCGATATCGCCATCGGCTTCAATACCGATCAACAGCACCGGCTGTTCGTCCGCACGCTCTTTAATGGAGCAGAGAAACGCGCGCCGGACGGGCTTGAGCGTTTTGAACAGCGTCGTCAGGGAATCAATCATCTGCGCGGGTGGCTCGGCCACCTCAGAGAGCAGCAGCGTTTCGCCCCCTTCCAGCACTTCCTGCGTGCTGAGCGGGTTGCCCTCTTCGCCAATCAGGTGGCTGATTTCACGCGGCGTAAACTCTTTCCCGGTCGGCAGCTTCGCGTTGAGGAATAGCGTCTGGCCGAGCGTCATTTCAAACAGAGTACGCACCGGCATCACCACGAACGCCTGTTCATCTTCTACCGCTTTCTGAAGCGCTTCCAGCGAGGTGAAGAACGGGATCACCGACGTGCCGTCATCTTTCTCCCAGTGCAGCAGATCCAGCGCGCTGTCTTCTACGACCTGCTCACCTTCCGCGGCGGTACCCGGCACCCAGACGGTGGATTCCAGCAGGGTACGGAAAAATGCCGGACGGTGGGCGGGCTCGGTCGCCGCCTGCTCCAGCAGGGTTTCTAATTCGTTTTTGGTTTCGGACATAGCAATTCCAGATGATGCATTTCCCCACCCAACCCTCTCCCCGTGGGAGAGGGTTGGGGTGAGGGCAATGAAGATTACTCAGCCGTCAGCAGGTTCGCCACGGTACGCACGCCCAGACCGGTCGCGCCCGCGGACCACTGCTCTACCGCCGCTTTACGATACGTCGCGGAGCAGTCAATGTGCAGCCAGCCTTCGTGATAATTCTCAACGAAGTGGGACAGGAACCCTGCCGCCGTACTTGCACCCGCCGGGTACGCCGCGCTCGCGGTGTTGTTCAGCTCGGCAAAGTTGGACGGCAGCTGGCTGCGGTGGAACTCGGCCAGCGGCAGACGCCAGAACGGTTCGTTTTCCGCAGCGGCGCTTGCCAGCAGGCGAGCGGCCAGCTTGTCGTCGAAGCTGAACAGCGCATGGTAATCGTTGCCCAGGGCGGTTTTCGCCGCGCCGGTCAGGGTCGCCATGTCGATGATCAGCTCAGGCTTCTGGGCAGACGCGTCGATCAGGCCATCGGCCAGCACCAGACGGCCTTCGGCGTCGGTGTTCATCACCTCAACGTTTTTACCGTTGCGGTAGCGAATAATGTCGCCCAGCTTGAAGGCGTTACCGCTCACCATGTTGTCCGCGCAGCACAGATACAGCTTCACGCGCTTGTTCAGACCGCGGGTAATCGCAAACGCCAGCGCACCGGTGATGGTTGCCGCGCCGCCCATGTCGGACTTCATGGAGTCCATGAACGCGCTCTGCTTCAGGCTGTAGCCGCCGGTGTCGAAGGTGATGCCTTTACCTACCAGGCAGGCAAAGACCGGCGCTGCTTTATCGCCGGTTGGGTTGTAGTCCAGCGCCAGCAGGACCGGAGGACGCTCGGAGCCGCGGCCCACGGTGTGGATACCCATGTAGTTCTGCTCGCGCAGGTCTTCCCCCTTGGTGATGCGGTAAGACATTTTGTCGCCCGCCACGCCGCACAGCAGGTCAACCGCGCGTTGCGCCAGCTGCTCAGGGCCTAACTCTTCCGCCGGAGCGTTAATGGTGTCGCGTACCCAGTCGATGATTTGCAGGCGGCTTTCCAGCTCTTTCTGACCGGCTTCGTCGAGGTTCGCCCACTCAATTTTGCGGCTGCCTTTCGGCCCTTTGTAACCCGCCCAGAATGCCCAGCTGCGGTCGGTGTCCCAGCCTTCGCCTTCCAGAGAAACATGCTTAATGCCCAGACCGTCGATTTTGCGGGCAGCACGCTGGATCAGACCCAAATCGTCGTTGCCCGTCAGGTGCAGGGTAATGCCGTCGTTGTTGATGCTGTAGGTGGCTTTTTCGCCCCAGCGTGCGTCAGCAGGCTGTGTGGAGAGCGTAATCTTCATCGCTTCGGTCATTTTATTTTTCCTTATTAGCAACTAGCAAACGGGCCGCCTGAAGGCAGCCCGTTTTGTTATTTATTCTGCTTCATCTAACCAGACTAACAGAATCGCCTCCAGAATTTTTTCATTGGATGCGTTTGGATCGTCGTCGAAATCCTCTAAATCGCAGATCCACTGATGCATATCGGTGAATCGTACGGTCTTCGGATCGAGATCCGGGTTCGCGTCGTAGAGCGCTTCGCCGATTTCACGGCTGTCTGTCCACTTCAGTCCCATATTAATGCTCGCGTGCGTGGTTGATGGTGTAGCGTGGGAATTCCACGACCAGATCTTCATCGGTCACCGCGGCCTGGCAGCTCAAGCGGCTGTCTGGCTCCAGACCCCATGCTTTATCCAGCATGTCGTCTTCATCTTCGGTGCTCTCGGCGAGAGAGTCAAAACCTTCACGCACGATGCAGTGGCAGGTGGTGCAGGCACAGGATTTTTCACAGGCGTGTTCCACTTCGATACCTGCACGCAGGGCTACATCGAGAATGGTTTCACCGGTCTTCGCTTCCAGAACAGCGCCATCCGGACAGAGGTCCGCATGAGGCAAAATAACAATCTTTGGCATATTAAACCTCGTCCACGGACTGGCCTTTCAGCGCGACGCGGACAGATTTGTCCATGCGGCGAGCAGCGAAGTCCTGGGTTTGTTTATCAACGTTTTTAATGGCTTCTTCTATTGCGTCAGCGTCATTGCCTTCGGCCACGGCGCTTAAGCGCGCGGCAGCGTCGTCAATCACCTGGCGCTCAGCGGCGCTGAGCAGCGCGGCGTCGGCAGCGAGCGCGCCGGTCAGGCTTTCCAGCACGCGTGCGGCTTCCACTTTTTGTTCCGCCAGCATACGCGCCTTCACATCCTGCTCGGCGTAGCTCATTGAGTCCTGAATCATGGAGGCGATTTCGCCATCGGTCAGGCCGTAGGACGGCTTAACCTGAATAGACGATTCCACGCCGGTGGATTTTTCCATCGCCGTGACGCTCAGCAGGCCGTCGGCGTCCACCTGGAAGGTGACGCGAATGTGCGCCCCGCCCGCAGGCAGCGCTGGAATTCCGCGCAGCGCAAAGCGCGCCAGAGAGCGGCAGTCCTGCACCAGCTCGCGCTCACCCTGCATCACGTGGATGGACATCGCGGTCTGGCCGTCTTTAAAGGTGGTGAACTCCTGCGCGCGCGCCACCGGAATGGTGGTGTTACGCGGGATCACTTTCTCCACCAGGCCGCCCATGGTTTCTAAGCCCAGCGACAGCGGGATGACGTCCAGCAGCAGCATTTCGCTGTCCGGCTTGTTGCCAACCAGAATATCGGCCTGGATCGCGGCGCCCACGGCAACCACTTTGTCCGGGTCGATGGAGGTCAGCGGCGTGCGGCCAAAGAATTCGCCCACGCGCTCGCGCACCAGCGGCACGCGGGTCGAACCGCCCACCATGACCACTTCCAGCACCTCGTTCGCCTCAACGCCCGCATCTTTCAATGCGCGACGGCAGGCCAGCAGGGTGCGTTTAACTAAAGGCGCAATCAGTTCGTTGAACTGGTCGCGGGTGATCTCTCCCTGCCAGCCCGCAACGTTCACACTTACGGACTGCGCATCGCTCAGGGCGATTTTGGCGTCAATGGCCGCATCAAGCAGTTCACGCTGTACGCGCGCATCGCTGCGATCGCTGATGCCCGCCTGCTCGCGGATGTAGTCCGCCAGCAGGTGGTCGAAGTCATCACCGCCCAGCGCGGAATCCCCGCCGGTCGCCAGCACTTCAAACACCCCGCGGCTCAGGCGCAGGATAGAGATATCAAACGTCCCGCCGCCGAGATCGTAAACCGCGATCACCCCTTCCTGACCGGAATCGAGGCCGTAGGCAATCGCAGCCGCCGTCGGTTCGTTCAGCAAACGCAGCACGTGCAGGCCCGCCAGACGCGCGGCGTCTTTGGTGCCCTGGCGCTGTGCATCGTCAAAATAGGCCGGAACGGTAATGACTACGCCGTCCAGATCGCCGCCGAGCGTCGCCGTAGCGCGCTCAGCCAGCGCTTTGAGGATGTCGGAGGAAACGCGAATCGGGTTCAGCAGACCGGCCGCGGTCGCAATCATCGGCAGGCCGTTTTCACTGGCCTGCAGCTGATACGGCAGATGCGGGTAGCGGGTCTGAATATCGGCCAGCGAGCGGCCCATCATGCGCTTGACGGAGCTGATGGTGTTGGCCGGATCGCGCGCGGCGTTAGCGCGGGCGTCATAGCCTACCGCGTGACCCTGCTGCTGGTAGTGGACCACGGAAGGCAGCAGATGGCGGCCCTGCTCGTCAGCCAGCGTTTCCGCCTGGCCGCTGCGCACGGTCGCCACGAGGGAATTGGTGGTGCCCAGATCGATACCCACCGCCAGACGACGCTGGTGCGGTGCGGCACTTAAGCCAGGCTCACTAATTTGTAATAAGGCCATAATTGCTTCCGAAATTAAAAATCGAGCAGCTTTTCTTCGAGTTGTTCAGCACTGCTTCGCAGTTTATCGAGAAAACGGAGTTTGCGCACAGTGTCTGCCGCCACGTCCCAGGTCTCGTTGTTCAGTTGCTCCACCATCTGCTGATGGCGGGTATCGAACATGCCCTTCACGCGCGTGATAAAGCTTTCCAGACGCGCTTCGTCTTTGGCCTGTTCAATCTCATCGAGCTCTTCGCGAAGCTCCAGCTGCTCCATCAGAAACGCCGTGTCGCGCACGGTGTGCTGTTCGCTCGCCAGATCAAAACCGTTGAGCGAGAGCAGATATTCAGCGCGCGCCAGCGGGTGACGCAGCGTCTGCCAGGCCTGGTTGATGGTGGCAGAGTGGGAAACCGCAGCCAGCTGCTCTGCCTGAGTACCGCTCGCGAATTTGTCCGGATGGTACTGACGCTGCAGATCCTGAAAGCGGATCGTCAACGCCTGGAGATCGATCGGGTATTGAGCGGGTAGTCCGAAGAGAGTGAAGTAATCCATAACAATCTCAGGGGTAGCCTGTTAGAACAAACCCCACGCGCAGCGGGTACGCCACGGTGGGGTTTCGGATGACGCGCGGTTAAACGTGGAAGCTTTCGCCGCAACCACACTCGTCTTTGACGTTCGGGTTCGTGAATTTAAACCCTTCGTTCAGGCCTTCTTTAACGAAGTCCAGCTGAGTGCCGTTGAGGAATTGCAGGCTTTTGCCATCGACCACCACCTTCACGCCCTTGTCTTCAAACACGGTGTCGTCAGACGCCGGTTCGTCAACAAACTCCAGTACGTAAGCCATACCAGAACAGCCGGAGGTACGTACGCCCAGTCGCAGGCCAAAGCCTTTACCACGGTTCGCCAGAAAAGAGCTTACTCGCGCGGCAGCGCTGTCGCTAAGGGTAATCGACATACTCAAACCTCAATTATTTTGCTTCACGTTTGCTTTTGTAATCCGCAATGGCGGCTTTGATCGCGTCTTCTGCCAGAATTGAACAGTGAATTTTCACCGGTGGCAGTTCGAGTTCTTCAGCAATATCCGTGTTCTTAATTGCCTGTGCTTCGTCCAGAGACTTGCCCTTAACCCATTCGGTAACCAGGGAGCTGGACGCAATTGCAGAACCGCAGCCGTAGGTCTTGAAGCGCGCGTCTTCAATGATACCTTCATTGTTGACTTTAATCTGCAACTTCATCACGTCGCCACACGCTGGCGCACCGACCATGCCGCTTCCAACAGATTCGTCGCTGTTGTCAAAAGAGCCAACGTTGCGTGGGTTTTCGTAATGATCGATGACTTTTTCGCTGTATGCCATGATTGAATTCTCCTTATGTACCGATTAGTGATGTGACCATTCAATGCTGTTCAGATCCACGCCCTGCTTGAACATTTCCCACAGTGGAGAAAGGTCGCGCAGACGGCCAATGGAGTTGCGAACCAGCTTGATGGTGTAGTCAATCTCTTCTTCGGTAGTGAAACGACCTAAAGAGAAACGGATAGAACTGTGTGCCAGCTCGTCAGTCATACCCAGCGCACGCAGCACGTAGGATGGCTCAAGGCTTGCAGAGGTACAGGCAGAACCGGAAGAAACCGCCAGGTCTTTAAGCGCCATGATCAGCGATTCGCCTTCAACATAGTTGAAGCTGACGTTGAGGATGTTCGGTGCGCCCTGCTCGAGATCGCCGTTCAGATACACTTCTTCCATATCTTTCACGCCATCCCACAGACGGTTACGCAGCGTGCGCAGGCGTGCCATCTCGGTTTCCATCTCTTCTTTTGCAATGCGGTAGGCTTCGCCCATGCCCACGATCTGATGAACAGGCAGCGTACCGGAACGCATGCCGCGCTCGTGACCGCCGCCGTGCATCTGTGCTTCGATGCGGATACGTGGTTTACGACGAACGTACAGCGCGCCGATCCCTTTCGGACCATAGATTTTGTGGCCGGAGAAGGACATCAGGTCCACTTTCAGCTGGCTCAGGTCGATAGGCAGTTTGCCCACGCTCTGAGTCGCGTCCACATGATAGATGATACCGCGCGCGCGGCACATTTCGCCGATGGTCGCGATGTCCTGCACGACGCCGATTTCGTTGTTAACGTGCATGATGGAGACCAGAATGGTGTCATCACGCATGGCCGCTTCGAGCTCTTTCAGATCGATAATGCCGTTGCTCTGTGGCGCCAGATAGGTGACTTCGTACCCTTCACGCTCCAGCTGACGGCAGGTGTCCAGCACGGCTTTGTGTTCGGTTTTGCTGGTGATGATGTGCTTGCCTTTTTTCTGATAAAAGTTGGCTGCACCTTTGATCGCCAGGTTGTCGGATTCGGTCGCGCCGGAGGTGAAAACAATTTCACGCGGGTCGGCACCGACCAGGTCAGCAATCTGATTACGGGCGATATCAACCGCCTCTTCAGCATGCCAGCCAAAACGGTGTGAACGGGAAGCTGGGTTACCAAAGTTTCCGTCCAGGGTCAGACACTGCATCATTTTCTCGGCAACACGCGGGTCCACCGGCGTGGTTGCGGAGTAGTCGAGATAAATCGGTAATTTCATTGCTCTATAAACTCCGTACATCGCTTCAATGCAAGGAATCAGGCAACCGGCTGGATGTACGACCGAGTACACGGGGCGAGTCTTCGCCCCGGCCTGATTCTGAAATACTTATCGTTTTATTACGCGCGCAGTTTGACGTCGATAGCGTCCTGCGCGCGGGTGCTGCGTTGGGAATCATGGCCGTGCTGACGGCCCGATACGTCCAGAACTTCCTGGTTATTCACCAGCTCACCGAGGGTGATGTTGTTGAGGAAGCCGGTCAAACGGTCGCTCAGATCGCGCCACAGCGCGTGGGTCAGGCACTTATCGCCGCCCTGGCAGCCGCCTTTACCCTGGCAACGGGTCGCGTCAACGGATTCGTCAACTGCGCTGATCACTTCGCCAACTGCAATACTGCCCGCGTCTTTACCCAGCAGATAACCGCCGCCTGGGCCACGAACGCTGGAAACCAGTCCATTTTTACGCAGTCTGGAGAACAGCTGTTCCAGGTAAGAGAGGGAGATCCCTTGTCGTTCAGAAATATCAGCCAACGGAACCGGGCCCGCTTCGGAGTTGAGCGCAACGTCCAGCATCGCGGTCACGGCATAACGCCCTTTAGATGTCAGTCTCATGTCTTACTTAACCTCAAACTCGCCCCTGCCCGGGGTTTTTTATTGTAAAATGGGGGTATTGCATAGCAGGGCCAAGTCTGACATTCCTGACTAAAATGGTCAACTATTTACTTGACTGTTTTAGTCAGGTATTTAACCTTCTGTGCCTTCATAACCCAGGTGCGGGCTGATGCCCTCACCCCGCCCTTCTCCCACAGGGAGAGGAGGAAATCGACACTACTCTTTATTCTTCTGCTCAATCGACGCAAGAATCCCGCGCAGGATGTTCAGCTCCTGACTTTCCGGACGCGCGCGGGTAAACAGACGGCGCAGCTTGTTCATCACCTGCCCCGGGTGGCCTTCGCGAATAAAGCCGGTTGAGAGCAGCGTCTGCTCCAGATGACCGTAGAAGCGCTCAAGGTCATCCACCAGCGGGTAAGCCGTCTCTTCTTTTGGCTCGACCTCTTTCTCCTGCGTCGCCAGCCACGCCATTCGTACTTCGTAAGCGATAACCTGCACCGCCATCGCCAGGTTTAGCGAGCTGTACTCCGGGTTTGCCGCAATCGCGACGTGATAATGACACTTCTGCAGCTCGTCGTTAGTCAAGCCTACGCGCTCGCGGCCAAACACCAGCGCAACCGGTGCCTGTGCTGCTTCCGAGACACTTTTCAGGCCGCATTCACGCGGATCGAGCATTGGCCACGGCAGCGTGCGTGAACGCGCGCTGGTACCGACAACGAGGCTGCAGCCGGCCAGCGCTTCGTCAAGGGTATCGACGATCTGGGCATTGCCGATTACGTCGCTGGCACCGGCCGCCAGAGCAATCGCCTGAGAGTCAGGCTTCACCAGCGGGTTAACCAGCCACAGGTTCGTTAAGCCCATGGTTTTCATAGCGCGGGCAACGGAGCCCATGTTGCCGGTATGCGATGTTTCGACCAGCACAATTCGAATGTTTTGCAGCATAATTTTTAATGTCTGAATTCAGTGTCTGAAGAATATTCGGGCATATTATCATAAACGGGAGACATAATCCGATCCCGCTGCTATACTCTGCGCCGATTTTCCTGTTCTTTAACATCCAGTGAGAGAGACCGATGCATCCGATGCTGACCATCGCCGTGCGCGCAGCGCGCAAGGCGGGTAATGTAATTGCCAAACACTACGAAACGCCAGACTCCGTAGAAACCAGCCAGAAAGGCAGCAATGATTTCGTGACTAACGTCGATAAAGCCGCAGAAGCGATTATTATCGAAACGATCCGCAAATCTTACCCACAGCACACCATCATCACCGAAGAAAGCGGTGAACATGAAGGTACCGATCAGGATGTTCAATGGGTTATCGATCCACTGGATGGCACCACCAACTTCGTTAAACGCCTGCCACACTTCTCTGTGTCTATCGCAGTACGCATTAAAGGCCGTACTGAAGTCGCCGTTGTGTATGATCCAATGCGTAACGAACTGTTCACCGCGACCCGCGGTCAGGGCGCACAGCTGAACGGCTACCGTCTGCGCTGCAGCAACGCACGCGATCTGGACGGCACCATTCTGGCGACCGGTTTCCCGTTCAAGGCGAAACAGCACGCGACCACCTACATGAATATCCTGGGCAAACTGTTCACCGAATGCGCGGACTTCCGTCGCACCGGTTCTGCTGCGCTGGATCTGGCCTACGTGGCAACCGGCCGCGTTGACGGTTACTTCGAACTCTCACTGAAGCCATGGGATTTTGCTGCGGGCGAGCTGATCGCGCGTGAAGCAGGCGCCATTGTGTGCGACTTCACCGGCGGCCATAACTATATGTCTACCGGCAACATCGTTGCGGGTAACCCACGCGTTGTTAAAGCCATGCTGGCCAACATGCGTGATGAACTGAGCGATGCGCTGAAGCGTTAATCCCGGTAATCCCCTCTCCCTGTGGGAGAGGGGATCCCAACTAAAACGGCCGTAATCCCCTTCCCACCGGCACCGCACTCATCCACATTGTTACCGCAGCCACCAGCAAAATGACCCCGCCCGCCAGCGCAAGCGTGGTCCACCCTACCTGTCGCCACAGCACCGGCGTTTTATTGCCGCTGAGTTTGACCGCCAGCTGACGGAAGCTGTGTACCAACAGCGCTAAAGACGAAATAGTGAGAGAGGTTCCTGCCGCCATCGCCAGCGCGGACAGCATGCCCCAGCCGAACACGCCAATCACCTTACTGAAAAGCAGCACCATGATGGCACCCGAGCACGGGCGCATACCCATCGAGAGAACAATCATCAGCCGCGCACGCCAGTCGTCGCCGTTCTGCAACTGTTCTTGCGTGGGCAAATGCTGATGCCCGCAGCCGCAGTGTTCATCATGAACGTGGTGCGGCGTAAAGGATTTGAACGTTGGCTTTCGCAGCAGCGCGCGCAGCTTTTTCAGCGCCCGCCAGCACAGGATCAGCCCCAGCACGCCCACCAGCGCGTAGCTCCCCTTCTCCAGCCAGAAGCTGCTCATGTGCAGCTGGCGCGCGGGAAGCTGTAACAGCGAAAGGACGACCACGACCAGCGCAATCGCCACGCCGCCCTGAAGCAGCGAGGAGGCCAGCGTCAGGCCGATACTTGATTTCAGCTTTGACGGATGCGTGGCGAGCCAGGTTGTGATGACAATTTTGCCGTGCCCCGGCCCCAGCGCGTGCAGCACGCCATAGATAAAGCTGAACGCAAGCAGGGAACCGCCCGCCTTTGTCGGATTCTCCGCCACCGCCTTCAGCAGACCACTCATCTGCTGGTTGACCTCACGCTGCCAGATAATGCTTTTCATCATGACCTGCGGCCAGGCCTGCCACAGCCACATCGCGCCGCAAACGGCGAACAGCAAAAAGATCGCCAGCGGCCAGAGGTGCAGCCAGCGGCGCTGTTTTCGAACCGGAGAAGAGATCACTGACATTGTAACGTCACCTCCTGCGCGAACTGTTTACCCAATTCCATGTCCTCAGGCGGGGCATCTTCCTTGTCGAGGGAGACCGCAAAGTTCAGCGTCTCTTCGCTGGGCTTAGGGGTATGAACGCCGATTTTGCAGCTTTTTTGCAGCGCGTCCGGCAGCCGCACGTCGCTGTCTTTGTCATAGCGCATGTCGACATAATAGGTAGGGTCAAAGGTGGAAAAGCGATACGTTTGCCCCGCCAGCGGCTGAGGGTGCGCCAGCGGGAGCACGAACGTCAGCACCGCCCGGTGCCCGTCGCGCGTCATCCCGTATTCCGTGGGTCGGTTCAGAAATTTGACCTTTTGCCCGTTATGCCAGAACTCGGTGAAATAGTGCTGGCCGAGCACGTTAGCCATCACTTCTGCCGCCAGCATTTTCCAGATATCGTCACCGGGCTTCGCGTTTCCCGCATCATAGAGCAGATCGGCCGAGGTGATTTCATCCATCGTCCAGCGCATTTTCAGGCCGCTGAGCTGCGTGCCGTCGGTGACCAGCTCGGTCTGGAGGTCAATAAAACTGTGAGGATGTGCGCTGGCGGTGAAGCTGATAACCGCCAAAAATAACGCCATCGCACTTTGTTTAACTATTTGCATCAATTCCTCACGTCAAAAATTCTGTGATGTTCCCCAGCAATCCTGAATGAAAGGCCTGCCGGCGCGCTTTTCAGCGTTCATCCTTTAGCTATTCTTATCAAACATTCACACTGGATACCCGACAGATGATGACGACGCTTGAAATTCCATCTGTGCTTTCCAGTTCGCAGCGCCGCTGCCAGGTGCTTTTGATGCTTTACCTGCCCGATGCTGCCGTCACCGCACAGAGCATAATTGCTGCCAACGGCGTGGACGACGCGATGGCACGGCAAGATATAGCCGAGACGCGCGATGAAATCCAGCGCTATCACCGGCTGGATATCGTCACGCACCACGACGGCAGCTACCGGATTGAAGGCACAGCCCTGAATCAGCGTTTATGCCTGCTGCACTGGCTGCGCCGGGCGCTGCGGCTTTGCCCGCAGTTTGTCTCGCACCAGTTTACCCCCGCATTAAAAACCGCGCTTAAACAACACGGCATCGCGCGTCCGCTTTACGACGATGCGAACCTGCGGGCGCTGATCGGCTTCTGCTCTCGCAAGCTGCAGCGCCAGTTTGAATGCCGCGACGTCCAGTTTTTACAGCTCTATCTGCAATACTGCCTTATTCAGCACCAGCTCGGGAATACGCCGCAGTTTTCTCACGTTCAGCGCAGCTGGACCCAGTCAAGAGGGGAGTATTTTACAGCGCAGGAGATCGTGCGCCACTGGAGACGGCGCGTCCCGCAGGGTGCCCACGGGGATGAACAGCTGTTTCTGGCGCTGCTGTTTATGATGCTCCGCACGCCCGACCCGGTGCTCGATAAACACCAGCAGGATCAGCGTTTGCGCCGGGCCATCGTACGCATGGTCGCCCGCTTTCGCTCGCAGACCGGGATGAACTTCAGCGATGAGCAAGGGCTCACCGATCAGCTGTATATCCACCTTGCTCAGGCGCTGGACCGCTCGCTGTTTGAGATCGGCATCGACAATAGCCTGCCGGAGGAGATCCACCGTCTCTATCCCCGGCTGTTACGCACCACGAAGGAAGCGCTGTTTGAGCTGGAAGCGGAGTTTGGGCTGCGTTTTTCCGATGAAGAGATGAGTCTGGTGGCTGTGATTTTCGGTGCCTGGCTGATGCAGGAGACCGATCTGCACGAAAAACAGGTGATCCTGCTGACGGGAGACGATAAAGCCAGTGAGGACCTGATTGAACAGCAGCTTCGCGAGCTGACGCTGCTGCCGCTCAACATTCGCTATCTGACGCTGCAGGCCTTTCAGAAAGAGGGGGCGCCGCGTGAAGCCGCGCTGGTTATCACCCCCTACCCCACGGCCCTGCCGCTGTTCTCGCCACCGCTGATCCATGCCGTTGAGACACTGAACGCGCAGCAGCAAGAACATATTCGCGCCATGCTGGAATCGTAGTTACGCGCGTGCGGCCACTTTCGGTCGAACAAACATTGCCGGTAGCGCCACCAGCGCCATTACCCAGAACACGCCATGCCCCAGGTGCTGGTAAAGGAACCCCGCAAAGACCGTCATGATCGCGATACTGCCCCCCATGGCTACCGTAGAATAGACGGCCTGCAGACGAATAACGTCTCCGCCCTCGCGCGCTGCGATATAGCGCATGGCCGCCAGATGGCACACGGTAAAGGTACCGCAGTGAAGAATTTGCGCCACAATCAGCCACGGCAGATCGGTTGTCCAGCCCATAATCCCCCAGCGCGCCACGCCGCACACGGCGGAAAGCAGCAGCAGGTCACGTGCGCCAAAGCGTCGAAACAGCTTCTTGCTCAGGGCGAAAATAATGACTTCGGCCACCACGCCCAGCGACCAAAGATAGCCCACTGCAGAAGCAGAATATCCCGCTCCCTGCCAGTAGATGGCGCTGAAGCCATAGTACGCCGCATGTGCCCCCTGCAGCAGACAGACACACGCCAGAAAACGCCAGCTCTGTGCAACCAGGCTCCGCCACGCGGGCCAGCCCGCGCTCTCCTGATGGCGACTTTCCCCTTGCGGCATCACCGACGGTCGCAGCAGCATGCCCAGCAGCATCGAGGCAATACCGATACTCAGCAGGGCAAGAATGGCGCGGTAATCGTAAAGGCTGACCAGTTTCCCCACCAGCGCAGAGCCAATCACAAAGGCGATAGAGCCCCACAGGCGCACGCGTCCATAGTCCATGGTGATCTGCTTTTGCCAGGTGTTCGCCAGGGCATCCGTCAGCGGTACCAGGGGTGAGAAGAACAGGTTAAAGCCGACCATCACCACCATCAGCCAGGCAAACTGGTGGCTGACCCAGAAGCAGGCCACAAAGACCAGGGTCAGCAGAGCAAGAATGCGCACGGCCTTGATCAGTAAGGAGGGATCGCTGACGCGCGGGGCAATCAGCAGGCTGCCGAGGAAACGCGCCACCAGCCCGGCCCCGAGCAGGACGCCGATGGTCTCGGGCGTCAGGCCGATACCCTTAAGCCAGACGCTCCAGAAAGGCAGAAAAATGCCGTAGCTAAAGAAATAGGTGAAATAACTGAGCGCCAGCCAGCGCGTGGAATGCAAGACCATGAATCCCTCCCGAAATCGAGGCCATAGTCTGGCGAGAATATAAAAATTAAGCAAGTAGATAGCCTGCTATAAATTAACAAAAATCTAACATCTTGTGCAATCGTCTGGCTTATGGCAGGGAATGAAAATATGTATTACGTTTAAATTACTCCACTTGCAGAGGTTTTTCTGCCATGAACTCACTACGTTATCTCGATTTCGGCCAGTCACGTCACCTGCTGCTGCTCATTGGCCGCATAGCCCTTGTCGTGCTGTTTATTATCTTTGGTTATCCCAAACTGACGGGGTTTAGCGGCACCGTACAATACATGACCTCGCTGGGGACGCCGATGCCCATGCTGGCGGCCATTATTGCGGTGGTGATGGAAGTGCCTGCCGCCATTCTGATCGTACTGGGGTTTTTCACCCGTCCTCTCGCGGTACTGTTTGTGTTCTATACCCTGGGCACGGCGATTATCGGTCACCATTACTGGGATATGACCGGTGATGCGGTCGTACCGAATATGATTAACTTCTACAAGAACGTCAGCATTGCTGGTGCTTTTATTTTGCTCGCCATTGTCGGTCCAGGAGCTATTTCCCTGGACCGGCGCTAAGCCATAAAAAAAGGCCGCAAGCGCGGCCTTTTTTATTTCTGCAGGGCAGAGGAATTATGCGTAGACCGGGAAGCGTGCGCAGATATCCAGAACTTTACCTTTGACGCGCTCGATAACCGCTTCGTCATTGATGTTGTCCAGAACGTCACACATCCAGCCAGCCAGCTCTTTCACTTCCGCTTCTTTGAAGCCGCGGCGAGTCACGGCCGGAGAACCGATACGGATACCGGAGGTCACGAACGGGCTCTTCGGATCGTTTGGCACGCTGTTTTTGTTCACGGTGATGTTGGCGCGGCCCAGGGCAGCGTCAGCTTCTTTACCGGTCAGGTTCTTATCAACCAGATCCAGCAGGAACAGGTGGTTTTCAGTCCCGCCGGATACCACTTTGAAGCCGCGGTTCAGGAACACTTCCACCATCGCTTTGGCGTTCTTAGCAACCTGCTGCTGGTAAACCTTGAACTCTGGCTCCATCGCTTCTTTCAGCGCTACCGCTTTTGCTGCGATAACGTGCATCAGCGGGCCGCCCTGCGCGCTTGGGAACACCGCGGAGTTCAGTTTTTTATACAGCTCTTCGTCACCGCCTTTCGCCAGGATCAGGCCACCGCGTGGACCCGCCAGGGTTTTGTGGGTGGTGGTGGTCACAACGTGAGCGTGTGGAACCGGGTTCGGGTAAACGCCTGCGGCGATCAGGCCCGCAACGTGCGCCATGTCAACGAACAGGTAAGCACCGATGCTGTCTGCGATTTCACGCATTTTTGCCCAGTCAACGATACCGGAGTATGCAGAGAAGCCACCGATGATCATCTTCGGCTTGTGCTCTTTAGCCTGCTTCGCCATGTCTTCGTAGTCAATTTTACCGGACTCATCAATACCGTAAGGGATGATGTTGTAAAGTTTGCCGGAGAAGTTAACCGGGGAGCCGTGAGTCAGGTGGCCGCCCTGCGCCAGGTTCATACCCAGAACGGTATCGCCCGGCTGCAGCAGCGCGGTGTAGACCGCGAAGTTAGCCTGAGAGCCAGAGTGCGGCTGCACGTTTGCGTAGTCAGCGCCAAAAAGTTCTTTCGCACGGTCGATAGCCAGCTGCTCAACGATATCAACGTACTCGCAACCGCCGTAATAGCGTTTGCCCGGGTAACCTTCAGCGTATTTATTGGTCAGCTGAGAACCCTGCGCCTGCATAACGCGCGGGCTGGTGTAGTTTTCGGAGGCGATCAGTTCGATGTGCTCTTCCTGACGTACTTTTTCCTGCTCCATAGCCTGCCACAGTTCGGCATCATAATCGGCAATGTTCATTTCACGCTTTAACATCCGCATCTCCTGACTCAGCTAACAAGTAAATTTTGGCCTGAAAAGGCAGTCCTGTTGGACGACGGGCAACAGTATAACTGATTAGTTCTGTGATAACAGGTCTTGACAAACGATTTTACGCAAACGTTTTCCTACCCGCCACGCAAGGGTTTGAGCAATAAAGCTCTCGCCCTTTCCAGCGGATTTCTTTTCAGGTTTGTGATGCATATTTTTCATCTTGCAAAGAACCATTTACAACGCAGGGGTATTTTTATAAGATGCATTTAAAATACATCATTAAAGTCACATCGGAAGGAAGCAGCTATGCTCGACGCTCAAACCATCGCTACCGTAAAGGCCACCATTCCCCTGCTGGTGGAAACTGGCCCTAAACTCACCGCCCATTTCTACGATCGCATGTTCACGCACAACCCGGAGCTCAAAGAAATTTTCAACATGAGCAACCAGCGTAACGGCGATCAGCGTGAAGCGCTGTTCAACGCCATCGCGGCCTACGCCAGCAATATTGAAAACCTGCCAGCATTGCTGCCTGCGGTGGAAAAAATCGCGCAGAAACATACCAGCTTCCAGATCCAACCTGAACAGTACAACATCGTGGGCGGACACCTGCTGGCAACCCTGGACGAGATGTTCAGCCCGGGTCAGGAGGTGCTGGACGCGTGGGGTAAAGCCTACGGGGTACTGGCAAACGTGTTTATCAACCGTGAAGCGCAGATCTACAGCGAAAACGCCAGCAAGAACGGCGGCTGGAAAGGCACGCGAGCGTTCCGCATCGTTGAGAAAACGCCGCGCAGCGCTTTAATCACCAGCTTCGAGTTTGAGCCGGTGGACGGTCAACCGGTGGCCGATTACCAGCCAGGGCAGTATCTGGGCGTGTGGCTGAAGCCTGAAGGATTCCCGCATCAGGAGATCCGCCAGTATTCCCTTACCCGCAAGCCAAACGGCAAAGGCTACCGCATTGCGGTGAAGCGTGAGGACGGCGGTCAGGTTTCCAGCTGGCTGCACAACGAAGCTAACGTGGGCGACGTGGTGCATCTGGCCGCGCCGGCGGGCGATTTCTTTATGGCCGTTGACACCAATACGCCGGTCACGCTGATCTCTGCGGGCGTCGGCCAAACGCCGATGCTGGCGATGCTTGATACGCTGGCAAGATCACACCACGGGGCGCAGGTTAACTGGTTCCATGCGGCCGAGAACGGCGACGTGCACGCTTTTGCAGATGAAGTGAAAACGCTCGGGGCCTCCCTGCCGCGCTTCACCGCGCACACCTGGTATCGCCTGCCGACGGAAGCTGACCGCGCAGCTGCCCGCTTTGACAGCGAAGGTCTGATGAATCTTAGCCAGCACGAAGGCCTATTCAGCGCACCGGAGATGCAGTTCTACGTCTGTGGACCGGTGGCGTTTATGCAGTATGCCGCGAAGCAGCTGGTTGAGCTGGGCGTGAACAAGGACAACATTCATTACGAATGCTTCGGGCCGCATAAGGTGCTGTAAAGCAAAAAGCCCCTCGTTTGAGGGGCTTTTTTTCGTCGGATGGCGGCGGCGCCTTACCCGGCCTGGAAAATATTTAAATCGCCGCGTCGTCTTCTTCGCCGGTACGGATACGGATCACGCGCGCCACGTCGAAGACGAAGATTTTACCGTCGCCAATCTTGCCGGTCTGCGCCGTGCGGATAATGGTGTCCACACAGGTATCGACGATATCGTCGCTGACCACGATTTCAATTTTTACTTTCGGCAGAAAGTCGACCATGTACTCTGCGCCACGGTAAAGCTCGGTGTGGCCCTTCTGACGACCAAAACCTTTCACTTCCGTCACGGTCATCCCGGTGATGCCGACTTCCGCCAGCGCTTCACGCACATCATCCAGTTTGAAAGGTTTAATAATCGCATCAATCTTTTTCATGGTGGGTCCTTAAACTCTTGCCTGTAAGCTGCCTCGTAATCGATTGCTCACAGTATCATATTCAAGCGAATTTTGCGGTACTACTCTTTAAAATCGTTCGCTTCAAGCTCATGACGTGACAGCAGCTTGTAGAATTCGGTACGGTTGCGTCCGGCCATGCGCGCCGCGTGGGTCACGTTGCCTTTAGTAATCTGCAATAGCTTGCGCAGATAGTTCAGTTCGAACTGATTGCGCGCTTCTGCAAACGTCGGCAGAGCCGTGTTTTCCCCTTCCAGCGCCTGCTCCACCAGCGCGTCGCTGATCACCGGCGACGAGGTCAGCGCCACGCACTGCTCAATCACGTTCACCAGCTGACGCACGTTACCCGGCCAGCTTGCGGCCATCAGCCGCTTCATCGCATCGGTGGAAAACGCGCGCACGAACGGTTTATGGCGTTCGGCCGCCTGGCGCAAAAGATGGTTCGCCAGCAGCGGAATGTCTTCCGCACGTTCCGCAAGCGCAGGGATCTTCAGGTTAACCACGTTCAGACGGTAGTAGAGATCTTCGCGAAACTCGTTGCGGGCCATCACTTTTGGCAGATCGCGGTGGGTCGCCGAAATAATTCGCACGTTAATATCGATATCGCGGTTGCTGCCCAGCGGGCGCACTTTGCGCTCCTGCAGCACGCGCAGCAGCTTGACCTGCAGCGGCGCGGGCATATCTCCAATCTCGTCCAGGAACAGCGTGCCACCTTCCGCGGCCTGGAATAGCCCTTCCCGGCTGCTTACCGCCCCGGTGAATGCGCCGCGGGCGTGACCAAACAGTTCGGATTCAAGCAGCTGCTCCGGGAGCGCGCCACAGTTAATCGCAATAAAAGCGTTCTTGCTGCGCGGGCTGGCGTTATGGATCGCCTGCGCCAGGATCTCTTTCCCGGTTCCGCTCTGGCCGTTGATGAGCACGCTGACGTCAGACTGCGCCACCATCCTCGCCTGCTCTAGCAGGCGCAGCATCACGGGGCTGCGGGTGACGATAGACTCCCGCCACGCTTCATCCCCCGCCGGGGCGGCATGTTCCAGCGCGCTGTCGATAGCCTTATAAAGCGCGTCTTTGTCCACCGGCTTGGTCAGGAAGCTGAATACTCCCTGCTGCGTCGCGGCAACCGCATCCGGGATAGACCCGTGCGCGGTAAGGATAATTACGGGCATACCCGGCTGCTGCTTCTGGATCTCCGCGAACAGCTGCAGGCCATCCATTTCATCCATCCGCAGGTCGCTTATCACCAGATCGACTTTCTCGCGGCTGAGAATTTTCAGCCCCTCCAGCCCGCTTTCCGCGGTCACGACGCTGTAGCCCTCACTCACCAGACGCATCCCCAGCAGCTTTAATAGCCCGGGATCGTCATCCACCAGTAAGAGATGGGCTGGTTTACGGCTCGTCATGCTTCACGTCCTCTTGTTTCGGCGTATCGCTGTCCGGCGCAGCGGATGAACTCCCCGGCTGATATTTACGCGAAGAGAGCTGTCTTTCGATATCGGTCAGGTTCTCCAGCTTACGCGTCGTGGTATCCAGCTGGGTTCGTAAATGTTGCTGCTGCTGACGCAGCGTATCAAGCTCGCTGTCGGTTGACTGTTGCAGCTTGCTGTAGCGGGAGCGCTCTTCAGAAAGCTGAAGCTGTAGCGTCTGGCCATCGCGCCAGAGCTGGTATACCGGGCGTACCTGTACGGGTAGATTGACCACAAACGTGTCCAGTCGGGTTACATTGACGCGGCGTTCGACGGGGGTGATTTTGGCATCAGCCAGCAAAATGCCGCGCTTGAAAGCGTCCTGCCAGGTGTCGTCATCCAGCATCGCCGCCTTCGAGCGGGCGTCTACCGGCGCCAGACGCTGGGCGCAATCTATTCCACGCAGCCAGAACAGCGGGTTGCTTTCGACGTCATGCCCTGACAGGTTCCAGATGTCTTCGCAGCGGGTCGAGAGGAAATCGGCCAGCTGGTTATCGGGCCATTTATCTTCTTGTTTATCGCTAATGGCACTTTGCGGCACATGGGAAACACACCCTGCCAGAAATAAACAGGGCAGGCTCAGGCGAAGCGTGCGGGGGGAAAACACCGCGCGTACGGCGCGGGAAAAAACGTGTGACATACTCACCAGACATAGATTCATTTTATTGATTTTTCCGGCTCAGGGGCAGTTCAATACGGAAGCAAACATCCGAACGTTCGTCCGTGGCAATGTTTAGCTCACCCTGCATGCGTCGTATGCAGTCCCGGGCTATGCTCAAGCCCAGACCGCTTCCTTTCACCGCACCTTTCCGCTGATGACTCCCCTGGAAAAAGGGCTCGAAGATCATGGCTTTTTCGTCATCGGGGATCGGGGTGCCGGTGTTAGCGACGTCGATAAACACCCGGGAACCCTTCGTATAGCTTCGGATATAAATGTTACCGGATTCAGTACCATAGTGCACCGCATTGGAATAAAGATTATCCAGCACGCTCATTAGCAGCATGGGTTCAGCGAGACAGGTCGGCGCATTCAGCTCTACACCGGTATGCATCATTTTAGCTCTTGCTGGCAAGCTATGGGCGGATATCACCATATCCACCAGCGGTTCAATCTCGACGTTTTCCAGTACGACCGCCCCATCTGCCAGCTTGCGGTTGTAATCCAGCAGTTGCTCTATCAGCTTCTGTAGATTCCGGCTGCTGTTATCCAGGATCTCGACAATTTCTTTCTGTTCGGGCGTAAGTGGCCCTGCCACTTCATCCGCCAGCAGTTCCGTCCCTTCGCGCATGCTGGCCAGGGGCGTTTTAAGCTCATGGGAGATATGGCGCAGGAACTGATGGCGCTGTGATTCGAGCCACGCCAGGCGCTCGGACAGCCAGATAATGCGCTGGCCGACGGATCGCAACTCGCGGGGACCTTTAAAGGCGACCGTATCCCCGAGCGATTTCCCCTCCCCCAGGCGGTTGATCATCCGCTGGATACCCTTCACCGGGCCGATGATCATGCGGGTAAAGAGCAGAACCAGCCCGAGGCTCACCAGGAACAGCACCAGCGCCTGCCAGCCGAAGAACTGGCCGCGCTCGGCAATCTCCTGCTGAAGCTGCTGACCGCGGGAGAAGATCACCGTACGCGTTGACTGCACCATCTCGGTGTTGGCACTGGCAAAAGCTTCGAGGCGTGCGGCGGCCGCCGCATCCGGGCCGCTGTTACTGCATTGCAGCTGCGCGAGATCGTTCAAATCCTGACGTAACGCCTGATACAGCCTGTCGTCAGGCAAAACCCCCGCATGAGCGTCCAGCATTTCGCTGTAGCGTTTGCGCTGACTCTGATAAACCTTTTCCAGCGTTCGATCGTCAAGCACGCAATACTGACGATAGCTACGCTCCATCTCCAGTGCGGCGTTGGTCATCGCTTCACTGCGTCTGGCGTCGATGAGCGTCGTGCGGTTGGTCAATGCCGCCTGCGCGCTCAGCGCGTTCAGACTTTGCCACGCCTGCCAGGCAAGGATCAGCAGCGGCAGCAGAATCAGCAGGAAGGCCATCATGACGAGCTGCCGCAGGGAGCGGGGGAAAACGGGCCAGCGTTTCAACGCATTACTCTCTTAATAGGGGTTTACGCAGAGCGTAACTGAGTCTGCCCTTCAGATACAACAAAGCCGGGTAAAAACCCGGCTTTGTCATGGAATGAGGCGGTGCCTAACTCGACGTTTCGCCCTGGCCTGATAAAGCATCGCTATGATCAGTAGTTGGACGGCAGGCACCTTTTTGTGCGTCATTCGAAGTTTATGTAGCGCTTCCCGAAGGGGCTGACATAAGAAGGTGAATGAGCCACTGGCTAATATTATGCAACACCCGTGCCAGAATGAAAAACAAAATATTAACATATTGAAATATATGATTTTTACTCGTTGAGCTTGTTAATTATCGATTGAATGATTTTCAGGCTAAGTGTCGCTATTAAGCAACACCTTAACGGAAACCTTTCCTGACATATATAAATCAATAACTTAAATGTCTCTTTTTGGAGACACTTAAGTTGCCGGTCTGTCGCAATTATGCGACACAAATAAAAAAAAGCCCGGTTGAGCTTTCGCTTACCGGGCCTGGAAGGATGTGGGACTAAAACTTAACCCAATTGCTTACGCGCATTGCGGAAGATACGCATCCATGGGCTGTCCTCGCCCCAGTTTTCCGGGTGCCAGGAGTTGCTCACGGTGCGGAACACGCGTTCCGGGTGCGGCATCATGATGGTCGCGCGACCGCTTTCGCTGGTTACCGCCGTAATACCGTTGGCGGAGCCGTTCGGGTTAGCCGGGTAGCTTTCCGTGACTTTGCCGAAGTTATCGACAAAGCGCAGTGCCACCAGGCCTTTGCTCTCCAGCTGAGCCAGATGCGCAGCATCACGCACTTCTACCTGACCTTCGCCATGGGAAACGGCGATTGGCATCTGTGAACCGACCATTCCCTGCAGCAGCAGAGACGGGCTCTGGGTCACTTCCACCAGGCTAAAGCGCGCTTCGAAGCGGTCAGACTGGTTACGCACAAAGCGCGGCCAGGCTTCACTGCCCGGGATCAGCTCGCGCAGGTTAGACATCATCTGGCAGCCGTTACACACGCCCAGCGCCAGGGTCTGCGGACGGTGGAAGAAGGTTTCGAACTCGTCGCGCACGCGGCTGTTGAACAGGATGGACTTCGCCCAGCCTTCGCCTGCGCCCAGCACGTCGCCGTAGGAGAAGCCGCCGCACGCCACCAGCGCCTGGAAATCTGCCAGACCGGTACGTCCGGCCAGCAGGTCGCTCATGTGGACGTCGATAGCGTCAAAGCCCGCGCGGTGGAAGGCCGCAGCCATCTCAACGTGGGAATTAACGCCCTGCTCGCGCAGCACCGCCACTTTTGGACGCGCGCCGGTCGCAATGTACGGCGCAGCGATGTCTTCGTTAATATCGAAGGAGAGCTTCACGTTCAGGCCAGGATCCTGGTCATTGGCCTTCGCGTTGTGCTCCTGATCGGCACATTCAGGGTTATCACGCAGGCGCTGCATCTGCCAGGTGGTTTCCGCCCACCACATGCGCAGCGTGGTTCGGCTTTCGCTGAACACCGTATGACCGTCTGCTTCAATGACGAAGCGGTCGCCCTGAACGGCTTTACCCAGATAGTGGACGCAGTCTGCCAGACCGTGCCTCGCCAGAATCGCTTCAACCGCATCGCGATCCGCCGCACGCACCTGAATCACGGCGCCCAGCTCTTCGTTGAACAGCGCAGCCAGACGGTCTTCGCCAAGCGTAGCGATGTTGGCTTCCACGCCACAGTGGCCGGTGAAGGCCATCTCTGCCAGGGTCACCAGCAGGCCGCCGTCGGAACGGTCATGGTAGGCCAGCAGCTTACGCTGCGCCACCAGCGCCTGAATCGCGTCGTAGAAGCCTTTCAGCTGCGCCACGTCGCGCACGTCGGCTGGCTTATCGCCAAGCTGACGGTAAACCTGCGCCAGCGCGGTGGCGCCCAGCGCGTTGTGGCCTTTACCCAGGTCAATCAGCAGCAGGGCGTTATCTTCGGTCGCCAGCTGCGGCGTAACGGTGTGACGCACGTCTTCCACGCGTGCAAACGCGGTGATCACTAGCGACAGTGGAGAGGTCATCTCGCGCTGCTCGTTACCTTCCTGCCAGCGGGTTTTCATCGACATGGAGTCTTTACCCACCGGAATGGTCAGGCCGAGTGCTGGACACAGTTCCTCACCCACCGCCTTCACGGCTTCATACAGGCCAGCATCTTCGCCCGGGTGGCCGGCTGCGGCCATCCAGTTTGCGGAGAGCTTGATACGTTTGATATCGCCAATCTGCGTCGCGGCGATGTTGGTCAGCGCTTCACCGACCGCCAGACGGGCAGAGGCGGCGAAGTCCAGCAGCGCCACCGGGGTGCGTTCGCCCAGCGCCATCGCTTCGCCGTAGTAGCTGTCGAGGCTCGCAGTGGTCACGGCGCAGTTCGCCACCGGGATCTGCCAAGGGCCGACCATCTGGTCGCGGGATACCATACCGGTCACGGTACGGTCGCCGATGGTCACCAGGAAGGTTTTCTCTGCCACAGCAGGCAGGTGCAGCACGCGGTTAACCGCTTCTGCCACGGTGATGCCCTGGCGATCCAGCGCTTTTCCCGCAGCCTTGCGGGTCTGCACGTCGCGGGTCATCTTCGGCGTTTTACCGAGCAGGACGTCGAGCGGCAGATCGATCGGCTGGTTGTCGAAATGTGTATCGCTCAAGGAGAGATGCTGCTCTTCGGTCGCTTCACCGATGACGGCATACGGCGCGCGCTCGCGGCGGCACAGCTCGTCAAACAGCGGCAGCTGGTCCGCCGCAACGGCCAGCACGTAGCGCTCCTGGGATTCGTTACACCAAATTTCCAGCGGGCTCATGCCCGGTTCATCGCTCAGGATGTCGCGCAGGTTGAAGCGACCGCCGCGGCCGCCGTCGCTCACCAGCTCCGGCATGGCGTTGGACAAGCCGCCCGCGCCCACGTCGTGGATGAAGAGGATTGGGTTGGCATCACCCAGCTGCCAGCAGCGGTCGATCACTTCCTGGCAGCGGCGCTCCATCTCAGGGTTGTCACGCTGCACGGACGCGAAGTCGAGATCCGCATCAGACTGGCCGGAGGCCATCGAAGAGGCCGCACCGCCGCCCAGACCGATGTTCATCGCCGGGCCGCCGAGTACGATCAGCTTCGCGCCGACGACGATCTCGCCTTTCTGCACGTGATCGGCACGGATGTTGCCGATCCCGCCTGCCAGCATGATCGGTTTGTGGTAGCCGCGCAGCTCTTCGCCGTTGTGGCTGTCCACTTTCTCTTCATAGGTACGGAAGTAACCGTTCAGCGCCGGACGGCCAAACTCGTTGTTAAACGCCGCGCCGCCCAGCGGACCTTCGGTCATGATATCCAGGGCGGTTACAATGCGCTCTGGCTTGCCGAAATCTTCTTCCCACGGCTGTTCAAAGCCCGGGATACGCAGGTTGGAGACGGAGAAACCGACCAGACCCGCTTTTGGTTTTGCACCACGACCAGTCGCCCCTTCGTCACGGATTTCACCGCCGGAGCCGGTAGCCGCACCCGGCCACGGGGAGATCGCCGTCGGGTGGTTGTGGGTTTCAACCTTCATCAGGATATGCGCGGGCTCCTGATGGAAGTCATAGCGCCCTGCTTCGCGATCGGCGAAGAAGCGGCCCACCTCGGAGCCTTCCATCACCGCGGCATTGTCTTTATAGGCAGACAGCACGTGGTCAGGGGTTTGCTCCATGGTGTTTTTGATCATTTTGAACAGCGACTTCGGCTGCTGTTCGCCGTCAATAATCCAGTCGGCGTTGAAAATCTTATGGCGGCAGTGCTCAGAGTTAGCCTGCGCGAACATGTAAAGTTCGATGTCGTTCGGGTTACGGTTGAGCTTAACGAACGCATCCTGCAGGTAGTCGATTTCGTCTTCTGCCAGCGCCAGGCCGAGACGCAGGTTGGCGTCGATCAGCGCCTGACGGCCCTGCCCTAGCAGGTCCACGCTCTGTACTGGCGCAGGCTGATGGTGGGAGAAAAGCTTCTGTGCGTCATTGAGAGAGGCAAATACGCTCTCCATCATGCGGTCGTGCAGCTCAGCCGCAACCGCCTGCCACTGCGCGTCGCTCAGGGTTGAGGCTTCCACGTAGTACGCCACGCCGCGCTCCAGACGGTTAATCTGGCTCAGGCCACAGTTGTGGGCGATGTCGGTGGCTTTGGAAGACCAGGGGGAGATGGTGCCCGGACGCGGCGTCGCAAGGATCAGTTTGCCGGTTGGCGTATGGCTGCTGAGGCTTGGGCCATACTTGAGCAGGCGTTCCAGCTGTACGCGCTCCTCTGCATTCAGGGGGGCATTCAGGTCAGCAAAATGGACATACTCAGCGTAAATATTGCTTACCGGAAGGTCGGCCGCCTGAAAACGTGCCAGCAGTTTAGTGATACGGAAGGCAGACAGTGCAGGCGAACCACGCAGAATTTCCATCATAAGTCTCTCGTCTTCGAAGCGCCGGGGCGCTTACAGTGTGCGCAAGGGGGGAAAACGGGCGTCATTATAGAGAATCCTGAGCGCCGACGAAACCGTTTGCGTCGAAATAAAATTTGCCCAGAGGTTTAACAATAGATGTGACCTGTCTCTCTAATTGGTTGCCAAGTGGCGCAAGTTTACGCAAAATGCCGCTCATTCAATGGCAAACCTTATTATTAACATGGCTACAGCAAACTGAGGCAACCGGCGTCGCAGAGAATTAACTAATTGAAAAAATTAAAGATTAATTATCTGCTCATCGGCATTGTAACGTTGCTGTTGGCAGTGGCCCTCTGGCCTTCTATCCCCTGGTTCGGCAAAGCCGAAAACCGTATCGCCGCCATTCAGGAGCGGGGGGAATTGCGCGTCAGTACCCTCAACTCCCCGCTCATTTACAGCGACATCAACGGCAAAATCATTGGTCTGGATTATGAGCTGGCACAACAGTTCGCCGATTATCTTGGCGTGAAGCTTAAAATCACCGTCCGCCAGAATATCAATCAGCTTTTTGACGACCTCGATAACGACGATGCCGACATGCTTGCCGCCGGGCTGGTGTATAACAGCGAGCGCAGCAAGAACTACCAGCCGGGCCCGACCTACTACTCCGTTTCGCAGCAGCTGGTTTACCGCGTCGGGAGCCTGCGCCCGCGCTCGCTGGCTTCGATTAACGATCGGCAGCTGACGATTGCGCCCGGCCACGTGGTGATTGACGACCTGCGTGAGCTCAAGGAGAAAAAATATCCCGACCTGAGCTGGACGGTGGATCCGAAACTCGGCACGACGGAGCTGCTTGAGCAGGTAAAAGACCAGAAAGTGCCCTACACCATTGCCGATTCGGTCGCAATCAGCCTGTTCCAGCGCGTGCATCCTGAAATCGCCGTGGCGCTGGACGTTACCGACGAGCAGCCCGTGACCTGGTTTAGCCAGCTTGATGACGATCAGACCTTCTCTGCCGCGATGCTTGATTTTTTCAACACCATCAATGAAGACGGTACGCTGGCGCGTCTGGAGGAGAAGTACCTCGGGCACGGTGATGACTTTGACTACGTTGACACCCGCAGCTTCCTGCGCGCGGTAGACAGCGTCCTGCCGGACCTGCAGCCGCTGTTCGAAAAATACGCCCAGGAAATTGACTGGAAACTGCTGGCGGCTATTTCGTATCAGGAATCCCACTGGGATACCCAGGCCACGTCCCCGACTGGGGTACGTGGTTTGATGATGTTAACCAAAAATACCGCGCTGAGCCTGGGCGTGAATGACCGTACCGATGCCGAACAAAGCATCAGCGGCGGCGCGCGCTACCTGCAGGATATGATGGCCAAAGTCCCGGAAACGGTGCCGGAAGAGGAGCGGATCTGGTTCGCGCTGGCGGCCTACAATATGGGCTATGCGCATATGCTGGATGCGCGAGCATTAACGGCCAAAACGAAAGGCAACCCGGACAGCTGGTCAGACGTAAAGCAGCGCCTGCCGCTGCTGAGCCAGAAGCCATGGTATAACAAACTGACATACGGCTACGCGCGCGGGCATGAAGCCTACGCCTACGTGGAAAATATCCGTAAATATCAGATTAGCCTGGTCGGGTATCTGCTGGAGAAAGAGAAAGAGGCGACAGAGGCCAAACGGCTGGCTCAAAGCTACCCTGTCGTGGCGCTGGACGAACTTAATCGCCCAACAGCTTCAATTCTGCCTTTTGCTGCTTTTTCTGCTGACGGCGCATTCGAAAGAAATCACTTAATAGCCCCGAACACTCTGGTGCGAGCACCCCGCCGATAGTCTTCACCTGGTGGTTCATTCCGGGGTGCCCCAACACGTCCATCAGTGAGCCGGCCGCGCCGGTTTTTTCATCCCGCGCCCCGAAAACCAGAGTCCCGATCCGGCTGTGCACCATCGCCCCGGAACACATCACGCACGGCTCCAGCGTCACATACAGCGTGGTATCAAGCAGGCGATAGTTTTGCAGCACCAGACCGCCCTGACGAAGCGCCATAATTTCGGCGTGCGCGGTAGGGTCGTGGCGGCCAATCGGACGGTTCCACCCTTCGCCAATCACCTGGTTATTGTGGACCAGCACGGCGCCTACGGGCACTTCGCCCTCGTCCCAGGCACGCTGAGCGAGCGTTAGCGCGTGGCGCATCCAGTATTCATGATTGTATTCAGGGATGGACAACGGTTGATTCTCCAGTCGAAAAGCGGCGGCATTATACACACCCCTTATGGATAAGACTATTCGAGTTGCTGGAGTTCACCTGACGGCGTGACGCGCCAGCGATGCTGGCAAAAATAGAGCAGCGGGTTGTCCTGTTTGCTGTCGCTGTAGCCGCTGTACAGGCGCAGCGGCGTACCGATGCGTTTCTCCAGCTGGACCACTTTTTCATGCCCCAGACAGCGCAGGGTTAGCACCCAGCCGCCGTAACCGCGGGCAATTTGCGTGGCGATAAGATTCACGCGCGGAAGCCAGGGGGTATCAAAGTAGACCTGCTCCACAAGCGTCTGCGGGGAGCCTGTAATCAGCCAGATGTCGGCATCGTTCGCGTCGAGGTAGCTGGTCAGGCGCGCCTGTACAACAGGAAAGGCCGCAACGTGACCGCGAAACCAGTGCGCAAAATCCTTTTCGAGCTGTTTGAGCCGCGCTTCGCTGTGCCCAAAGGTACATCCCCACAGCAGCAGACTCATCGGCCATCGCGCCGCACGGCCTTTCACCAGCAGCGCGATACCGATAACGGGTAAGAGCGGTAGCACGAGCAGCGCATTCAAAGGCTGACGCCGCAGCAGGTAACGCATAAACGTACCAAACATATCCTGCTGATGCAGCGTTCCATCCAGATCGAAAAAGACAACGCGACGCGCGTGATTTGCCAAACCTTACTCCTCTGGGTCGTTGAATCCTAATAGCCAGGTAAAAAGGAACCCGGCGATCACCGCTACTAAATAGCCTAACAGATAGAGCATCACTTTTCCGGTCACGATGGTTAATGCCAGCGGTAAACCGGAAAGCCCAAAGGTGATCACGGTGGCGACTTTCCAGTAGCTGATCAGCGCCCCGCCTACCGCTCCGCCCAGACAGGCCGCGAGGAAAGGTTTACCCAGCGGCAGCGTAACGCCGAAAATCAGCGGCTCGCCGATGCCGAGCAGTCCGACCGGGAGTGCGCCTTTAATCATTTTCTTCAGACGCGCGTTGCGGGTTTTCATCAGTACGGCAATCGCCGCGCCGACCTGCCCCACGCCCGCCATCGACAGGATAGGCAGCAGCGCGTTATAGCCGTGCGCCTGCACCAGCTCGACGTGGATCGGCACCAGCCCCTGGTGCAGGCCGGTCAGCACCAGCGGCAGGAAGGTACCGGAAAGCACAGCGCCAACCAGCAGCCCGCCGCGGTCAATCGCCAGAGACGCACCGTGAGCGATGGCTTCAGAGATCCACCCGCCTAACGGCTGGAGGGCCACAATCGCTACGCTACCGGTAATCAGCGTGGTCAGCAGCGGGTTGAGGATAAGCTCAATCGAACCGGGCAAAATCGCGCGCAGCCGTTTCTCGATCCAGCACATCAGGATGACCACCAGCAGCACCGCAATCACCCCGCCACGGCCCGGCTGAAGCGCCTCACCAAACAGCGTAATCTGCGCCAACTGCGGGCTGGACAAAATGCCCGCCATCACCCCGCCCATCGCCAGCGATCCGCCAAACACCTTCGCGGTATTGACCCCGACAATAATGTTCATGATGGCGAACACCGCGCTGCCGAAGATCCCGAGAATCCCCAGCAGGTTCGGATACTGCGTGGCGAAATCCCCCACAATATCCGGTCGCTTGAGGATATTGATGATCCCGGTGATCAGGCCCGAGGCAATAAACGCCGGGATTAGCGGAATAAAGACGTTTGCCAGCTGTCGCAGCGCATCGCTCATCGGGGCTTTATATTTGGCTTTCGCCTGCGCTTTGGTGCGCTCAGTATCGTCAATCGACACGCTCGCGCTAACGCCCATCAGCGCGCGCATGGCGTCAACAACCTGCGCCGCTTTCCCCGGCCCGACGATCAGCTGATGCTGCTGGCCCTGTTTCACGTAGCCGCTGACCCCGGACAGTTGCTTCAGACGCGACACGTCAAGCTGGTCGTCGTCATGCACCTCGACGCGCACGCGCGTCATGCAGTTTTCGAGACGCTGAATATTTTTTTCCCCGCCGATCCCCCGCAGGATATCGCTGGCGAGCGCTGCTGTTTTGTCCATAGACGCCTCTGTTAGTTTTCTAATGCCGCCCGTAAGAAGCCGTTATGCGCATCGAGTTTTGCTCTCGCGGTCGCCGCATCCAGCCCGCTTAAAATCATCAGAATGGCAGGTTTAACATCATGATCGGTTTGTTTGAGTACCGCTTCGGCCTCTTCACGGCCTGCGCCCGTAGCCTCCATCACCATGCGGCAGGCTCTGTCCACCAGCTTGACGTTGGTGGCCTGCATATCCACCATCAGGTTCTGATACACCTTGCCGAACTTAACCATCGCGCCGGTGGAAATCATATTGAGCACCAGCTTTTGCGCGGTCCCTGACTTGAGGCGCGTGGAGCCGGTGAGCGCTTCCGGCCCGACCACCGGAGAGATAGCGATAGCGGCCACCTGCGCAATCGGGGAGCCCGGATTACAGGAGATGGCCACCGTCGTGCAGCCGGTCTGGTTGGCGTATTCCAGGCCGCCAATGACGTAGGGCGTGCGCCCGGATGCCGCCAGACCGATCACCAGATCCTTCTCCGTCAGATTCAGCGCCTTCAGGTCATCCTCGCCCAGCTGTTTGTTATCTTCCGCCCCTTCAACGGCTTTCAGCAGCGCACCGGGTCCACCGGCAATTAACCCAACGACCAGACCATGCGGCACCCCAAATGTGGGCGGACATTCTGACGCGTCCAGAACCCCAAGACGCCCGCTGGTCCCCGCGCCCATGTAAATAATGCGTCCACCGGCCTTGAGGGCTTCCGCCGCCGCATCGACCGCTTTCGCCACCTCGGGTAATGTCTCTTTCACTGCCTGCGCGACCAGCGTATCCTGTTGATTAAAGCGGTTAACCAGCTCCAGGGTGGAGAGCGCATCCAGATCCATGGTTTGCGGGTTACGCGTTTCAGAAACAAGTGAGCCAAGATTCATTTTTGTACCTCAAGAATTTTTAATTCATAATAATCACACTATAATGGAATATAAAATTCATTCAGGCGAGCAAAATTCGTATTTGCGCAGATAATCACATTTTCGCCAGGAGACCGTATGAACTGTTTAATTCGCATTCGCCAGCGCTACGCAGGCTTTGCCCAAAGCGACAAGAAGCTGGCGGATTTTTTGCTTTCTCAACCCGATCGCGCGCGCCATCTCAGCTCGCAGCAGCTGGCGAGTGAAGCCGGCGTGAGCCAGTCCAGCGTGGTGAAATTTGCCCAGAAGATTGGCTTTAAGGGATTCCCTGCCCTCAAGCTGGCGATCAGCGAAGCGCTGGTCAGCAACCCCAATCCGCAGTCCATGCCGGTGCATAATCAGATCCGCGGCGATGACCCGATGCGGCTGGTCGGCGAAAAGCTGATCAAAGAGAACGTGGCCGCCATGCATGCGACGCTCGATGTGAATACGGAAGAGAAGCTGCTGGAGAGCGTGGCGATGCTGCGTAGCGCGCGGCGGATCGTTCTGACCGGCATCGGCGCGTCCGGACTTGTGGCGCGTAACTTTGGCTGGAAGCTGACGAAAATTGGCCTTAACGCCATCGTCGAACAGGATATGCACGCCCTGCTGGCGACCGTACAGGCGATGGATCCTGACGATCTGCTGCTGGCCATCTCTTACTCCGGCGAGCGTCGTGAAATCAACATGGCAACTGATGAAGCGCTGCGCGTCGGCGGTAAAATTCTGGCAATCACCGGTTTTACGCCAAATGCCCTGCAGCAGCGGGCCACGCGCTGTTTATATACCATTGCCGAGGAGCAGGCCACGCGCAGCGCGGCTATCTCGTCCACCAGCGCACAAATGATGCTGACGGACCTGCTGTTTATGGCGCTGGTGCAGCAGGATCTGGAGCGAGCGCCAGAGCGCATTCGCCACAGCGAAGAACTGGTAAAGAAACTGGTTTGACGCGTATAATGCCCGCCCAGTTTGTGTTGTTTCTGAGAATTTCCTGATGGCGCTGTTAATTACCAAAAAATGCATTAATTGCGATATGTGCGAGCCCGAATGCCCGAACCAGGCCATTTCGATGGGCGACAGCATTTATGAGATTAACAGCGACCGCTGCACCGAATGCATCGGCCACTATGAAACGCCGACCTGTCAGAAAGTGTGCCCGATCCCGAATACCATTCTGAAGGATCCGGCGCACGTCGAGAGCGAAGAGCAGCTGTGGGATAAGTTTGTCCTGATGCACCACGCGGACAAACTTTAACTTTCGATGATCACCGTAGCGCTGGCATAGTGGCGTTCATCCGCGATCGTCACGTGCATGTGATTCACGCCCAGCTTCTCTGCAAGCTTTTGCGCCTCGCCCCATAAACGCAGGCTTGGCTTACCCAGCTCATCGTTAAACACTTCAAACTGGTTGAACGCCAGACCGTTACGAATGCCGGTCCCGAAGGCTTTGGCCGCCGCCTCTTTTACCGCAAAGCGCTTTGCCAGAAAACGCACCGGCTGCTGATGCGCTTCCCAGATGGCCCATTCGTTATCGCTCAGCACGCGCCTTGCGAGGCGATCGCCGCTGCGGGCGATCACCGCTTCAATGCGGGCTATTTCCACGATATCGGTGCCTAAGCCCAGAATGGCCATTACTGACGCGCTTCCAGCATCAGGCGTTTCATCTCGGCGACCGCCTCTTTCAGGCCGCTCATTACCGCGCGGCCAATGATCGCGTGACCGATGTTCAGCTCGTGCATTTCCGGGATGGCGGCAATGGCCTTCACGTTATGGTAGGTCAGGCCGTGACCGGCATTGACCTTCAGGCCCAGGCTCGCCGCGTAGGTGGCCGCCTTAGCAATACGCTCCAGCTCTTTTGCCTGCTCGGCATCGTTTTTGGCATCGGCATAGCAGCCGGTGTGAATTTCGATATACGGCGCGCCCACGTCGGCTGCCGCTTTAATCTGGGTGAAATCGGCGTCAATAAACAGCGAAACCAGGATACCGGCATCCGCCAGGCGCTTGCAAGCATCGCGCATTTTGTCGAGCTGGCCGGCCACGTCCAGACCGCCTTCGGTCGTGACTTCCTGGCGTTTTTCCGGCACCAGGCAGCAGAAGTGCGGCTGGGTCTCGCAGGCAATGGCGAGCATCTCTTCGGTGACCGCCATCTCCAGATTCATACGGGTGTCCAGCGTCTGGCGCAGAATGCGAACGTCGCGGTCAGTGATATGGCGGCGGTCTTCGCGCAGGTGAACGGTAATGCCGTCGGCGCCAGCCTGTTCAGCGATAAACGCCGCCTGAACCGGATCGGGATACGCCGTGCCGCGCGCATTACGCAGCGTGGCGATATGATCGATGTTGACGCCTAACAGTAATTCAGCCATGACAATCCTCGGTTTTCTTTTCGATTCTGTGGTCTAACGTTTCGGCACAAACTGCCTGAATAATTCGCGGCTCTTTAAGGGCTTGCCGCCAAGATACGGCTTGAGGGCAATCCGGGTAAAGCGTTTTGCTGCGCGCAGGGTCTCCTGATCGGGAAACTCGCGCTCATACAGCGCCCGGAGCTGGCGCCCGGTAAAGGTGCTGTTGTCGATCACGACGCTGGCAATAAAGCCTTTTTCTTCGCGGTAGCGGTAGGTCATGGTGTCTTCCACTTCGTCACCGCTGCCCGCACAGTGCAGAAAATCGACCCCGTACCCAAGATGGCCCAGCAGCGCCAGTTCAAAACGCCGCAGCGCAGGCTCGGGCGTGCCGGTTGCGCCAGCCAGCGCCTGGATACAGTGCAGATAATCAAAGAAAAGTTCAGAAAAGCGAGTCTCATGTTCAAGAACGCGTGAAATGAGTTCATTGACATACAGACCGCTGTAGAGCGTGATGCCGGAGAGAGGAAGCGCCAGGGAGACGGCTTCGGCGCTGCGCAGGGTTTTAACTTCCCCTCGCCCACCAAAGCGAACCAGCAGCGGCGTGAAAGGCTGTAGGGCGCCTTTCAGGTTAGAACGTTTGGAACGTGCGCCTTTGGCAACAAGGCGCACGCGGCCCGACTCTTCCGTGAAGACGTCCAGCATCAGGCTGGTTTCGCTCCAGGGACGACTATGCAGAACGAAGGCGCGCTGCCATCCTTCCATCATACTCGTCGTCTTGAGTTACTGGTCTTCGCCGTAACCGAGGCTGCGCAGAGCACGCTCATCATCGGCCCAGCCAGATTTCACTTTCACCCACAGTTCGAGGTGAACCGGCGCTTCGAACATCTCCATCATGTCCTTACGGGCTTCAATGCCGATGGTTTTGATCTTGGCGCCTTTATTGCCGATCACCATCTTCTTCTGCCCTTCACGCTCAACGAGGATCAGGCCATTGATGTCGTAGCCGCCACGCTCGTTGCTCTGGAAACGCTCGATCTCCACCGTCACAGAATACGGCAGTTCAGCGCCCAGGAAACGCATTAGCTTTTCACGAATGATTTCAGACGCTATAAAGCGCTGAGAGCGATCGGTGATGTAGTCTTCCGGGAAGTGATGAATCGCTTCCGGCAGATGTTTACGCACGATGCCCGCGATGGTGTCCACGTTCAGACCCGTCTCTGCAGACAGCGGAACGATGTCGAGGAAGTTCATCTGGCTACCGAGCCACTGCAGATGCGGCAGCAGATCGGCTTTTTCCTGCACGTTGTCCACTTTGTTGACCGCGAGGATGACCGGCGTTTTGCCGTCACGCAGCTTGTTCAGCACCATCTCGTCGTCCGGCGTCCAGCGGGTGCCTTCCACAACGAAGATCACCAGCTCCACGTCGCCAATCGAGCTGCTCGCTGCCTTGTTCATCAGACGGTTGATGGCACGCTTCTCTTCCATGTGCAGGCCCGGGGTATCGACGTAGATCGCCTGATACGCGCCTTCAGTATGGATACCGACGATGCGGTGACGCGTGGTCTGCGCCTTACGCGAGGTGATAGAAATCTTCTGCCCAAGCAGATTATTCAGCAGAGTGGATTTGCCAACGTTCGGACGTCCGACGATGGCAATAAATCCGCAATAGGTCTTTTCTTCGCTCATTCCAGCTCCAGCATTTTTAACGCCTGTTCGGCGGCAGCCTGTTCAGCCTTACGGCGGCTTGAACCTGTGCCCACCACCGGTTCACTCAGGCCACTGACCTGGCAATGGATGGTAAATTCCTGATCGTGCGCTTCGCCACGAACCTGCACCACCAGATAAGACGGCAGCGGCAGATGACGTCCCTGCAAATACTCCTGCAGACGCGTTTTTGGATCTTTTTGTTTATCGCCCGGGCTGATTTCGTCCAGACGGGTCTGATACCAGTTCAGGATCAGCTTTTCTACGGTCTGGATATCGCTGTCCAGGAACACACCACCAATTAATGCTTCGACCGTATCGGCAAGAATAGATTCACGACGGAAGCCGCCGCTTTTCAGTTCACCCGGCCCAAGACGCAGACATTCGCCCAGTTCAAATTCGCGCGCGATTTCCGCAAGGGTATTACCCCGAACCAGCGTGGCGCGCATGCGGCTCATATCCCCTTCATCCACACGCGGGAAACGATGATAAAGCGCATTCGCAATCACGAAACTTAAAATAGAGTCGCCTAAAAACTCGAGACGCTCATTATGTTTGCTGCTGGCACTGCGGTGGGTTAATGCCTGTTGCAACAACTCCTGATGATGAAAAGTGTAGCCCAGCTTCCGTTGAAGCCGATTAATTACGATGGGGTTCATGCGATACCAATAAATGAATGCGTCAAAAATGCAGCACACGAAACCGACCTGAGAAAACCAACGCGGTTTCGTGTGCCGTGGCACCCTTGCAGGGCCAACCTTAAACTTCGGGGGAATATTCTATACACAACGACAGGGGATGTCGTTAGTTCGAAGAGATTTATCGTGGAAATAATTCAAGTAGCCGCTAATTAAAGCGGCTACGCGTTCATTTATTGAGAATTAATGGATTCCGCCGATACGACTCAGTCGAACACCGGTCGGCCACTCGCCTTCCTGTTTCTCAAAACTCATCCAGATGGCGGTAGCTTTACCGACCAGATTCGCTTCCGGCACGAAGCCCCAGTAACGGCTGTCAGCTGAATTATCGCGGTTGTCACCCATCATGAAGTAATGCCCTGGCGGTACAATCCAGCTCGCGAGCTGCTGGCCCGGCTGGCGATAGTACATACCCAGCTGATCCTGCGCGATTGGCACGGTGAGGATTCGGTGCGTCACATCGCCCAGCGTCTCTTTACGCTCAACCAGACGAATGCCGTCCTCTTTGGTTTCACCTTTCGGTACCTGGAAGAATCCGCTGGTCGCTTCGCCGCCGTTACGACGAGCAAAGGTCTGCACAAAATCACTTGGCTCAACGTTTGAGTAGGTGATTGGCAGCGCGTTTTCGCATGCGGTACCGGAGCTGCAGCCCGGCTGAACGGTGACTTCTTTCGCAACCGGATCGTAAGTCACTTTATCACCCGGAAGACCTACCGCGCGCTTGATGTAGTCCAGGCGCGGATCTTCCGGATATTTGAACACCACGATGTCGCCGCGTTTCGGATGACCGGTTTCGATCAGCGTTTTCTGGTAGATAGGATCTTTAATGCCGTAGGCAAACTTCTCTACCAGAATAAAATCACCGATCAGCAGCGTTGGCATCATTGAACCTGATGGGATTTGGAACGGCTCGTAAATAAACGAACGTACCACCAGCACAATCGCCAGCACCGGAAATACCGAGGCGCCCGTTTCCAGCCAGCCCGGTTTCGGGCCGACTTTCTTCAGGGTTTTCGCGTCAATCCCATCGCCAGTGGCTGCCTGTGCGGCAGCCTGACGTTCGCGACGTTTTGGGGCGAAGATAAACTTATCCAGACACCACAGCAGACCTGTCACCAGGGTAGCAATGACCAGGATCAGGGCAAACATGTTCGCCATGCCAACTCCTTAGGGTTATTTGCCGTCTTTACCAACATGAAGGATGGCAAGGAATGCTTCCTGCGGCAGCTCGACGTTACCGACCTGCTTCATACGCTTCTTACCTTCTTTCTGCTTCTGCAGCAGCTTTTTCTTACGGCTGACGTCACCGCCATAGCACTTCGCCAGAACGTTTTTACGCAGCTGTTTCACGGTGGAACGCGCGATAATATGGTTGCCAATGGCCGCCTGAATCGCGATATCGAACTGCTGACGCGGGATCAGATCTTTCATCTTCTCAACCAGCTCGCGGCCACGGTATGGCGCATTGTCGTTGTGGGTGATCAGCGCCAGCGCATCCACACGCTCGCCGTTGATCAGCACGTCCACACGCACCATGTTGGAGGCCTGGAAGCGTTTGAAGTTGTAATCCAGTGACGCATAGCCACGGGAGGTCGACTTCAGACGGTCGAAGAAGTCGAGTACCACTTCCGCCATCGGGATTTCGTAGGTCAGCGCCACCTGGTTACCGTGGTAAACCATGTTGGTCTGCACGCCGCGCTTCTCAATACACAGCGTAATGACGTTGCCCAGGAACTCCTGCGGCAGCAGCATGTGACATTCGGCAATCGGCTCACGCAGCTCGTGAATATTGTTCAACGGCGGCAGCTTGGATGGGCTGTCGACGTAGATCACTTCTTTCGAGGTGGTTTCAACTTCATATACTACCGTCGGCGCGGTGGTGATCAGGTCCAGATCGTATTCACGCTCCAGACGCTCCTGAATGATCTCCATGTGCAGCAGACCAAGGAAGCCGCAGCGGAAGCCGAAGCCCAGCGCCGTTGAGCTTTCTGGCTCATAGAACAGGGAGGCATCGTTCAGGCTCAGCTTGCCAAGCGCATCACGGAAGTTTTCGTAGTCGTCAGAGCTGACCGGGAACAGGCCCGCGTAAACCTGCGGCTTCACCTTTTTAAAGCCTGGCAGCGCTTTATCTGCCGGGTTACGCGCACCCGTCAGGGTATCACCCACCGGCGCGCCGAGGATGTCTTTGATGGCGCAGACCAGCCAGCCTACCTCGCCGCATGTCAGCTCGGTGCGATCAACCTGTTTTGGCGTGAAGATACCCAGACGGTCGGCGTTATAGACCTGTCCGGTACTCATAACCTTGATTTTGTCGCCTTTGCGCATGGTGCCGTTTTTAATACGCACCAGGGAGACAACGCCCAGATAGTTATCGAACCAGGAGTCGATAATCAGCGCCTGCAGCGGGGCATCCGGATCGCCTTCCGGGGCCGGAATATCACGCACCAGACGTTCCAGCACGTCGGTGACGCCGACACCGGTTTTCGCGGAGCAGCGCACGGCATCGGTCGCGTCAATGCCGACAATATCTTCAATCTCTTCCGCTACGCGCTCAGGATCGGCGGCTGGCAGGTCGATCTTGTTCAGAACCGGCACAACTTCGAGATCCATTTCCATCGCGGTGTAGCAGTTTGCCAGGGTCTGGGCTTCAACGCCCTGCCCGGCATCCACCACCAGCAGCGCGCCTTCACAGGCCGCGAGCGAGCGTGATACTTCATAGGAGAAGTCAACGTGGCCTGGGGTGTCGATAAAGTTCAGTTGATAGGTTTCACCATCAGCCGCTTTGTAATCAAGCGTAACGCTCTGCGCTTTAATGGTGATACCGCGTTCGCGTTCCAGGTCCATGGAGTCCAGAACCTGGGCTTCCATTTCACGATCAGACAGGCCACCGCAAATCTGGATAATACGGTCAGACAGCGTCGACTTACCGTGGTCAATGTGAGCAATGATCGAAAAGTTACGTATGTTCTTCATATAGTTAAATAATTATGCCTTACGAATTCCTGGAGGCCGCTGTTCTTAGCCTGACGTTTTTCAGTGCGAAAACGCAGCATTCTACACTACATCCTCGCTACCTGGAAATGCACTTAGAGACTGGTATAGCGTGAAGAAAGGACGTTTTCTGTTTTAGGGTGTAAAAAAAGATAAAGCCCGATGGATCACCGGGCCTCAGAAGAGAGCGTTTCAACACGAAGCTGGTCTGGCGCCAGCCCAACGCTGAGAATGACAGGCTGCCACTCCTCGCGCGCGGCAAGCGTTGGGGAGAGACCTTTGGCAAGCCAGAATCCCCCCACGCCACCCAATGCGGCACCGCACATAGCGGCCATATCGGTACCAAACAGCATCTGAAACAGACCACCCATGATAAACAGGCCGACCAGCGGAGAGAGATACACCAGCATAGCGGAGCTGAGCAGGCTGCCTTCCGCGATGCCCAGTTCCACCTTCTGCCCGGCCATCAGCGGCTGTTCGCTTGGCACTGAAATCGTGTGCGATGTTTGTGGCCCGAGCTTGTTCAGCACGCGGCTGCCACAGCCAGCGCGGGATGCGCAGCTATTACATGAGGCTTTAACATCGCAGCTCACCAGCGCAATGCCGTTCTGCCATGAGACAACCGTCGCCCACTCTTTAATCATTGTGCAGCCCTGAATTTAATGCTGTCGGAAATACGTTTCGCCGTTTGCGGAGGGAGTTCTCCCACAATGGTGATTTCTGCATTATCGCGTACCGTTGTACTCACCGTACGGCGCCCGGTACGCAGCATTTGTTCAGCGCTGTTTGCCGTTGCGCGATTGATATTCACCGAGAAGCTGAACAGACCATCCGAATAGAGACGCGATTCCACCGGCGTTTCAATCGTTGGCAGCTGACGACGGCTGCTGGACACTTCGCTAAACCCTTGTGGGATCCAGGCAGGTACCCAGTTGAAATTAACGGAATCCCCGGCAGGAACAGAAAGCAGCGGCGGCAGGCTGGCCTTAGCCAGATTCTGCATGCTGTTGCCAACCTGATTGTTCACGCTGAACGAAATAACGCGGAACTGTTCCAGCGTTTCACCGTCACGGTCAAGCAGGTCTACACGCATCGGGAGTTTAGTTTCAGCGTCGATCCAGACAATATAGCTGTAACGCGTTCCATCCCGGGCGACAACGCGGATCACCTCGCACAGTCTGTCCGCAATACGCGTACGCCCTACCGAAATAAAATCGTAGTAAGGGGCAAGCCGTTTGAAGTCGGTGTAAATGAGTGACGGCAGGGAATCAACGATATAGTCGCCATTCAGCGTGAAAGGTTCCAGGCCGGGCTCGAAATAGCTGATTTCGTTACCACGCTGGACAACTTCCCGACGCGGACCATCCATCTGTAAAAGCTGGGCGAGCGGCTGGTTATCAAGACGGGCATGGCGATAGCGTAACGACTCGACGCCCTGCTTGTTGATGCTGATAAATGCCAACTCGTAATTGAGTGACTGGCTGGCCAGATTCATTTGCTGCAACAACGCCCCGGATGATACATCAGCCGAGGCGTTGGCAGAGAAGAACAGGCTACCCGCCATCAGAGACATGGCGAACCAAAGTTGCTTCATTACTGCGATTGCGTTCCTAAAGTTTGGTTTCCGGGCACCTGCACAGCAGCTTGCTGTGTCTGCGCCTGCTCAAACTGAAGCTGTTCAGAGTGCAGACGACGCTGCAACTCATAATCCTGCAACATCGCATTAATGCGACGGCGCTGCTCCTGAACCTGCTGTTGCTGGCCGCCGCTGGCGGAAGCATCAGCCGGTACGCCCAGGCTTACCGGGCTGGCTTTGCCCATCATCGGCAGTGTGTTAAACACTGGCGCTTCTGGCTGCTGATTAGTTTCAGACTGAGTATTATAGTGCTGGACGCCAACAATAACTGCAAGCGATACGCATGCAGCCACACCCATTTGGGTAAGCTGGCTGGCCCACGGGCGCACCTTTTGCCAGAATGGCATTTTCTGCCACTGGTGAGGTGCGGGTTGAGCTTCAGGAATCAGCGGAGTGGTCTGATGAACAGGCTCATTCTCAATCGCCGCCATGACGCGGGCTGAGATATCGAAATGGAGAACCTCGCCGGTGTCACCGCGAAGGGTGTCACGGATGAGATGGTAACTCTCCCAGGTCTCTTGCATTTCGGGAGAATGAGACAGCTCGTTGAGCAGCTCACTATCTACCGTTTCACCATCCATTAAAGCGGAAAGTTTTTCTTTCTGCATGCCTAATACCTTTTCCAGTATCCCGCTATCGTCAACGCCTGATAAGCGGTTGAACTTTATTATCAATAGCTTCTCGCGCACGGAAAATTCGTGAACGTACCGTGCCGACCGGACAATCCATGATAGCGGCTATCTCTTCATAGCTCAGACCATCAAGCTCCCGTAACGTAATTGCCATGCGTAAATCTTCCGGGAGCGACTCGATCGTGCGAAAAACGATTTGTCTCAGTTCTTCTGACAACATTAAGTTCTCAGGGTTCGAAATTTCTTTCAATGCGCCGCCACTTTCGAAGTTTTCGGCGTCAATTGCGTCCACATCACTTGAAGGCGGACGACGACCCTGAGCGACCAGATAATTCTTTGCCGTATTGACCGCAATACGGTACAGCCAGGTATAAAAAGCACTATCTCCCCGGAAAGAATCCAGCGCGCGATAGGCCTTAATAAAAGACTCTTGCACCACATCAGGCACATCGCCTGACGGTACATAGCGGGAAACCAGGCTCGCCACCTTATGCTGGTAGCGCACCACCAGTAAGTTAAAGGCTTTCTGATCTCCCTTCTGGACCCGTTCAACCAGGACCTGGTCCGTTAACTGCTCGCTCATCCGAGGTAATGTCTCCCCAAACCTAAATTCCACGCGTTATCGAAACGCCACTCTAAAAATACCGCACTTTGAGCAAGCACCGGATTAGAGTGTCTGATCTTCAATAAGTTCCGTAACGCCTTTGTTTTTGTTCATCGCGCCGCAGACTGTTCATTTTCTCTCATTATAAGTCTGTTCACGATACGCACCAGTTTCTGACAAGAAACATCTTTTTCCCGCCAGAAGAGTAACGCAACACAGGCTTTATTTCACCACAAAATCTGACGCTAACGATCTGCTTCGCAAAATAATTTCACTCATTTACCCTCCGTTTACCTCAACTTAAGCGTTTAGCCATTGCAACAGTCACTAAAAAAATACGTGCGATATATCGCATTCGAGTGCTATTCTGACTCAAAACTGTTTAGTAAATTAAACAACAATCATGAACACAACACCTGAACTCCATTGTGATGTACTGATCATCGGCAGCGGTGCTGCCGGTCTCTCTCTGGCGCTGCGCCTGGCCGAGCATCAAAACGTTATCGTTCTGAGTAAAGGGCCGATAAGCGAGGGTTCCACGTTTTATGCCCAGGGTGGCATTGCCGCGGTGTTTGATGAGACAGACAGCATTGCATCCCACGTTGAAGATACGCTGATTGCCGGGGCCGGGATCGTGGATGCACACGCCGCAGAGTTTGTCGCCAGCAATGCCCGTCATTGCGTGCAGTGGCTCATCGACCAGGGCGTCTTGTTCGATACGCAGGTTCAACCCAACGGTGAAGAGAGCTACCACCTGACGCGCGAAGGCGGCCATAGCCACCGCCGCATCCTGCACGCAGCAGATGCTACCGGAAAAGAAGTGGAAACCACGCTGGTCGGCAAAGCGCTGAAGCATCCTAATATTCGGGTTCTTGAGCGGAGTAATGCCGTTGACCTGATTATCTCTGACAAGATTGGCCTGCCCGGCACGCGTCGCGTGGTGGGCGCCTGGGTCTGGAACCGTAATAAAGAGAAGGTGGAAACCTGTCAGGCAAAGGCTGTAGTACTGGCTACGGGCGGCGCCTCAAAAGTGTATCAGTACACCACGAACCCGGACATTGCCTCCGGAGACGGTATCGCTATGGCCTGGCGCGCCGGCTGCCGGGTGGCGAATCTTGAGTTCAATCAGTTTCACCCAACCGCCCTGTTCCACCCTCAGGCGCGCAACTTCCTGTTGACGGAAGCCCTGCGCGGCGAAGGGGCCTATCTGAAACGCCCTGACGGCACCCGCTTTATGCCGGACTTTGACGCCCGTGGCGAACTGGCCCCCCGCGATATCGTTGCTCGCGCCATCGATCATGAAATGAAGCGCCTTGGCGTGGACTGCATGTATCTTGATATCAGCCATAAGCCAGCAGCGTTTATTCGCCAGCATTTTCCAATGATTTATGAAAAGCTGCTCAATCTTGGCATTGATTTAACGCGCGATCCGGTGCCGATTGTGCCAGCCGCCCACTATACCTGCGGTGGCGTAATGGTTGACGATCATGGGCGTACCGATGTGGACGGACTTTATGCTATCGGTGAGGTCAGCTATACCGGGCTTCACGGCGCGAACCGTATGGCTTCTAACTCGCTGCTTGAATGTCTGGTGTACGGCTGGTCGGCCGCAGAAGACATCACGAAGCGCATGCCCTACGCCCGTGAGACTGAGCACCTGCCAGCCTGGGATGAAAGCCGCGTGGATAACCCGGACGAGCTGGTCGTGATCCAGCATAACTGGCATGAGCTGCGGCTGTTTATGTGGGACTACGTCGGAATTGTGCGCACCACGAAACGTCTTGAACGCGCATTGCGCCGCATCACCATGCTGCAGCAGGAAATTGATGAGTATTATGCCAATTTCCGCGTATCCAATAATCTGCTGGAGCTGCGCAATCTGGTGCAGGTTGCCGAGCTGATTGTTCGCTGCGCGATGATGCGTAAAGAGAGCCGCGGGCTGCACTACACCCTGGACTACCCGAATCAGCTTGCTGATTCCGGCCCGTCGATACTCGCCCCGCAGGTTTACATAAACAGATAAAACGCCTGGGTCAGGGCAGTGTAATCTTCGGAATAACGCTGGTCTGGCCCACGGATCACCATTCGATCGTTAAAGCATTCCCCCTCTTTCGGCGAGAGCGCCAGCAGCACGCGGTGTGGCAGTCGGCCTTCCGTATCCGAAATATCGGTACGCAGGCGTAACGTCCAGCCGATCTCCTGCGCGATACCAATGAACGTGTTGCCGGTACTCTCAGGCAGGACCACGCAGAAAAAGCCTTCTTCGGAGATAAGCTCGGCCGCACTGGTGAGCAGGGCCTTGTGATCGAGGGAACCGGTATAACGCGCCTGCTCACGCTCGGGGGTACCGCACTCAACGCCGGGCTCGTAGTAAGGAGGGTTGCTGACGATCAGATCGTAACGCGCGGTTTGTTCAGGCGCCCAGGCGAGCACATCTGCGCATTCCACTTTCATGCGGGCAGCCCAGGGGGATTCGGCTACATTTTCATTCGCCTGCTCTGCCGCTCGCGCATCCAGCTCGACGGCATCAATGGTGACATGCTCTTCCGTGCGCTGCGCCAGCATTAACGCCACCAGCCCGCTGCCGGTACCGATATCAAGAATACGCTTAACACCTGCGACAGGCGCCCACGCGCCCAGTAAAATGCCGTCTGTACCGACCTTCATGGCACAGCGATCGTGAGCGACAAAAAATTGTTTAAACGTAAAACCATCGCGGCGCAGCTGCGCTTTGAGTTGAGACATGTCGGGGCAACCTTCTAAGTGAAACTGGAGTAGCATAGGGGAAAGCGAAGTGGCCGAAAAGCGATATCCATACAAACAGATGAAGATTACAGCCGTAACGTCTATAATCAGCGCCCCACACAGAGGTAGAACATGACTGTAACGACTTTTTCCGAACTTGAACTCGATGAAAGCCTGCTCAATGCACTTGAGAGCAAAGGCTTTACACGCCCGACCGCCATTCAGGCAGCGGCCATTCCGCCTGCGCTTGAGGGCCGCGATGTGCTCGGTTCTGCGCCAACCGGCACGGGGAAGACAGCAGCCTATTTGCTGCCTGTGTTGCAGCATCTGCTCGACTTTCCGCGTAAAAAATCTGGCCCGCCGCGTATTTTGATCCTGACGCCGACGCGCGAACTGGCCATGCAGGTGGCCGATCACGCGCGTGAACTCGCGGCAAATACCCATCTGGATATCGCTACCATCACCGGCGGCGTTGCGTATATGAACCACGCCGAAGTGTTCAGCGAAAACCAGGACATCGTCGTTGCGACGACGGGCCGCCTGCTGCAGTACATTAAAGAAGAGAACTTCGACTGCCGCGCGGTTGAAACGCTGATCCTCGACGAAGCCGACCGCATGCTGGACATGGGTTTTGCACAGGATATCGAGCACATTGCAGGGGAAACACGCTGGCGTAACCAGACGATGCTGTTCTCTGCCACCCTCGAAGGGGAAGCGATTAAAGACTTCGCAGAGCGTCTGCTGGAAGATCCGGTAGAAGTGTCGGCGACGCCGTCCACCCGTGAGCGTAAGAAGATCCACCAGTGGTACTACCGCGCGGACAACCTTGAGCACAAGGTCGAATTGCTCAAACACCTGCTGAAGCAGGAAGATGCGCTGCGCACAATCGTGTTTGTGCGTAAGCGCGAGCGCGTGCACGAGCTGGCAGAAATGCTGCGTAACGCCGGGATCAACAACTGCTATCTTGAAGGCGAGATGGCGCAGATCAAGCGTACCGAAGGCATTAAGCGCCTGACCGATGGCCGCGTTAACGTGCTGGTTGCCACAGACGTTGCCGCTCGCGGGATCGACATCCCTGACGTCAGCCACGTCATTAACTTCGATATGCCGCGCAGCGGCGATACCTATCTGCACCGTATTGGCCGTACCGGCCGCGCGGGCCGCAAAGGGATTGCTATCTCACTGGTCGAAGCGCATGACTACCTGCTGTTGCAGAAAATTGGCCGCTATGTTGACGAGCCGCTGAAAGCGCGCGTTATTGACGGCTTGCGCCCAACCACACGTGCGCCGAGTGAAAAAATGACGGGTAAACCGTCCAAGAAAGCGCTCGCGAAACGTGCTGAGAGAAAAGAGAAAGAAAAAGAGAAACCGCGCGTGAAGCAGCGCCACCGCGATACCAAGAATATTGGTAAGCGACGTAAGCCAAGCTCTGCCGCACCAGAGACGAAAACTGAAGAGTAATAAAAAAGCCGGGGAAATCCCCGGCTTTTTTATTCCCCCCTGCTGAAGCCGTTACAGGCTTTCAGTAAAGGTACGGGCGATGACGTCGCGCTGCTGTTCTGGAGTCAGTGAGTTAAAGCGGACCGCATAGCCGGACACGCGAATGGTCAGCTGTGGATATTTTTCTGGGTGCTCAACCGCGTCCATCAGCGTTTCGCGACGCAGTACGTTTACGTTCAGGTGCTGACCACCTTCCACACGCACTTCCGGTTTTACTTCCATTGGAATTTCACGGTATTCGATTTCGCCCAGTTTGCTCACCGGCACGATTTCATCTTCAGCAAAACCCGCTTTCGCAACGACACAGCGCGCTTCGTTTTTCTCGCTGTCCAGCAGCCAGAAAGAGTTGAGCAGATCGTCATTTGCAGCTTTAGTAATCTGGATACCTGTAATCATGTGTTGCCTCCCTTAGGCTACATTAGCTGATGTCGGCCTCTCGCGGCCAATTGGTAAAACCATTGTTTCTTGTGTGTATATATATCATTCACACCACGGTGATTTATTGATTTAAATCAACAAAAACACCAACCACATAAAGAGTGTGGTTTGAATTTATTGCTTTAGATCAATTTCACGACCTTACCAATTCAATTTTACCTGCACATTTTCAACATAAATTTAGCCACTTAGCGCGCATTTCAGCGTGTAATTTTGCTCACCGGGCTTTAGAAGGTAAGCTAGTAAGAGATTGAGATTCGCAGGAGAGCGAGATGACGACACCTTTAACCTGGCATGACGTGCTGGCAGAAGAAAAGCAGCAGCCATATTTTATCAATACGCTCAGCACCGTTGCCGCTGAGCGTCAGTCCGGACAGACGATTTACCCGCCGCAGAAAGATGTTTTCAACGCCTTTCGCTACACCGAACTGAGCGATGTGAAAGTGGTCATTCTGGGCCAGGATCCCTATCACGGCCCGGGCCAGGCGCATGGGCTGGCGTTTTCCGTACGTCCCGGCGTGGCGATCCCCCCTTCTCTGCTCAACATGTATAAAGAGCTTGAGGGAACTGTGCCCGGTTTTACCCGGCCAAACCACGGCTATCTGGAAAGCTGGGCGCGCCAGGGCGTACTGTTACTGAATACGGTGCTTACCGTACGGGCGGGCCAGGCGCACTCGCACGCCAGCCTTGGGTGGGAGACCTTTACCGATAAAGTCATCAGCCTTATCAACGAGCATCGTGAAGGGGTCGTGTTTTTACTGTGGGGTTCTCACGCGCAGAAGAAAGGGGCGATTATCGATCGTCAGCGTCATCACGTGTTGAAAGCACCGCACCCGTCACCGCTGTCTGCGCATCGCGGTTTCTTTGGCTGTAATCATTTTGTTCTGGCGAACGAATGGCTGGAAAAACGTGGCGAAACGCCAATTGACTGGATGCCCGTGCTACCGGCTGAGAGCGAGTAATAATTGAATGTGCCGGGTATGACCCGACACATGAAGAGGCTTATGCCTTATTCTGACGCCACCACTCGGCCAGCAGTACGCCGGTCGCAACGGATACGTTCAGACTTTCCACATTGCCTGTCCCATCAATAGAGACGCTCAGATCCGCACTGGAGAGCGCCGCGTCAGACAGACCATCACGTTCCTGACCTAATACCAGCACCATTTTACGCGGCAGCGTCGCTTTAAACAGCGGCGTACCGGCATGGCTTGAAGTAGTTACGATGGAATAGCCCGCTTTACGGAACTGCTCAAGAGCATCTAGCACGCTGTCGCCGGTGATCGGCTGCACGTGCTCGGCTCCGCCTTCCGCAGTACGGATCGCGGCACCGGATTCCAGCAGTGCAGCATCCTGCAACAGCACGCCTTTCACGCCAAAGTGCGCGCAGCTACGCATCATTGCGCCCAGGTTATGCGGGTTGCCCACATCTTCCAGCGCCAGCACGCAGTCATCGGCATCCGCCTGACTGACCCACTGCTGAACGGTGGTGCCGTTACGTTTTTTGATCAGGAAGCAGACGCCGCCGTGGTGTTCAGTACCGGAGGCTTTGGTCAGCTCAGCGTCATCAACCACGTGGTAGGCTTTACGATTCGCGGCCATCCAGCGCAGGGCTTCTTTGAAGCGCGGGGTTACGCTCTGGATAAACCAGGCGCGGACGATACACTCAGGACGGCTCTGGAATAGCGCCTGGCAGGCGTTCTCACCATACACGCGGGTCTCTTCCGCACGCTGGCGGCGCAGCACTTCCGGGTCGATAAAGCTTTTACCGCTGATACCGCCGTGATCGGCTTTTTCCGGCGTCTCATCGCCAGGGGCGCGAGAAACGGTACGCCACGGGGAGGCATTATCACGTGAGAAGTCTTCCCGCGGCCGGTCATCGCGTGGACGGTCACTACGCGGGCGGTCGGAACGCGGACGGTCATCGCGTTTGCGATCGTCACGTTTGCGGTCATCACCGCGGTTATTTCTGTCATCGCGGGCGGGGCGACGGCCACCGTCAGCACGAGAAGAAGACGCCGGACGCCCGCCACCTTTTCCGGTACGCGGATTTTGGGTGCGTTTATCAGAGTCATCATCACTGCGGACATACATCACTTTGACCTTGCCGCTTTTGTTTTTCATTTCGTCGTTCATGCTTTTCTCCACCAGCGCTGCGCGAAGCGCGCAGATTACCCGATGTGCCAGCGCATAGCCATAATTTCGTACAAAAGCCTGTGACTATTGTTCTCATTGAATAAAACGCATTGTTGTTTCAAACAGGCTCATTGATAATATGTAACATATTAGAAACATTATCGGCGTTCCGCCGCTGTCCCACGGCTCTATCAGAGGTTAGTTATGAATACCGTATGTGCCAACTGTCAGGCTCTTAACCGCATTCCGGACGATCGGATGGAAGATGGTGCGAAATGCGGACGTTGCGGCCATGAATTGTTTGATGGCGACGTCATTAACGCAACGGGTGCTACGCTGGACAAACTCCTCAAGGACGATCTTCCTGTCGTGGTCGATTTCTGGGCGCCATGGTGCGGCCCTTGCCGTAGCTTCGCGCCAATCTTCGAAGATGTGGCCGAAGAGCGAAACGGAAAAATGCGGTTCGTTAAGGTCAACACTGAAGCTGAGCCCGAACTGAGCGCCCGTTTTCGCATCCGCAGCATCCCGACCATTATGATTTTTAAAAATGGTGAGGTGATCGATATGCTCAACGGTGCAGTTCCAAAAGCACCTTTTGAAAGCTGGTTAAACGAGTCGCTGTAACATTCACGGGGCACATCTTGTGCCCCGCTGCCGCCTCTGCGAAAATAGGGTTTTTCCTGCATTTCGCCCATGACTGATAACGCTGTTCTTCAACTACGCGCCGAACGCCTTGCGCGCGCCACTCGACCGTTCCTCGCCCGAGGCAACCGTATTCGCCGCTGCCAGCGCTGCCTGCTGCCGCTGAAGGTTTGCCTGTGCGAGACGCTGACTCCGAGTACGGCACAGAGCCGTTTTTGTCTGGTCATGTTCGATACCGAGCCGATGAAACCCAGCAATACGGGACGCCTTATCGCCGATATTCTCCCGGATACTGCGGCTTTTCAGTGGTCCCGAACGGAGCCACCTGAGGCCCTGCTCGACTTAGTGGCTAGCCCGGACTATCAGCCGATGGTCGTTTTCCCCGCCTCTTATGCAGGCGTGGATCGCCAGGTGCTTTCGACGCCGCCATCCGGTAAACCGCCGCTATTTATTATGCTGGACGGCACCTGGACCGAAGCGCGAAAAATGTTTCGCAAAAGCCCGTATCTCGACGCACTTCCGGTGATTTCTGTCGATCTTTCCCGCGTCTCCGCCTACCGCCTGCGTGAAGCGCATGCTGACGGACAATACTGCACCGCCGAAGTGGCCATTGCGCTTCTGGATCTGGCGGGTGATACCGCTGCGGCTGGCGCCCTGGGCAACCATTTCTCCTGTTTCCGGGAACGCTATCTGGCGGGAAAAACCGTTCATAAGGGCAGCGTCACAGCAGCCGAGGCGGAAAGCGTTTAAAATCATCAGGTCGCTTGCATTCACAGGAGGCCTGCATGAGCCAGCGAGGGTTAGAAGCGCTACTTCGTCCTAAATCCATTGCCGTCATCGGCGCATCAATGAAACCGGATCGTGCTGGCTATCTGATGATGCGCAACCTGCTGGCCGGGGGATTTAATGGCCCAGTCATGCCCGTCACACCGGCGTATAAGGCCGTTCAGGGAGTCCTTGCATGGCCTGATGTACAGAGCCTGCCTTTCGTACCGGATCTTGCCGTACTTTGTACAAACGCGAAGCGTAACCCGGAACTGCTGGAATCACTCGGCAAGAAGGGATGTAAAACCTGCATTATTCTCTCGTCTCCGCCTGAACAAAAAGCCGAGCTTCTGGCCTGCGCCAGCCGCTATCAAATGCGTATTCTTGGACCAAACAGCCTGGGTCTGCTCGCTCCCTGGCAGGGCTTAAATGCCAGTTTCTCTCCGGTTCCGATCCGCAAAGGTAAACTCGCGTTTATCTCGCAGTCGGCTGCGGTATCGAACACTATCCTCGACTGGGCGCAGCAGCGTGAAATGGGATTCTCCTACTTCATTGCCCTGGGCGACAGCCTGGATATCGACGTTGATGAGCTACTTGATTTTCTGGCACGTGACGGCAAAACCAGTGCAATCCTGCTTTATCTTGAGCACCTCAGCGACGCGCGTCGTTTTGTCTCGGCTTCTCGAAGCGCTTCGCGCAATAAGCCGATCCTGGTGATCAAAAGCGGGCGAAGCCCTGCGGCACAGCGCCTGCTGCATTCGCATTCCGGCATGGATCCCGCCTGGGACGCCGCCATCCAGCGCGCGGGGTTGCTGCGGGTGCAGGATACACACGAACTTTTTTCCGCCGTTGAGACGTTAAGCCATATGCGCCCGTTGCGCGGCGAGAAGCTAATGATCGTTAGTAACGGTGCCGCCCCTGCCGCGCTCGCTCTGGATGAGCTATGGCGGCGCTTCGGCAAGCTGGCAACGCTAAGTGAAGAGACGCTGCAGCGCCTGAAAGAAGCGCTTCCGACCAGCGTGACGCCCGGCAACCCGCTTGATTTGCGCGATGACGCCAGCAGCGACCGCTATATCAGGGCGATCTCCATTTTGCTGGATAGCCAGGATTTCGATGCGCTGATGATTATCCATTCACCCAGCGCGGTCGCGCCGGGCAGTGAAAGCGCGCGCGCGCTCATTGACGCCGTGCGCAGCCATCCGCGAGGCAAATATGTCACCCTGCTCACCAATTGGTGCGGTGAGTTTTCTTCTCAGGAGGCGCGGCGCCTGTTCAGCGAGGCCGGGCTGCCAACCTACCGCACGCCGGAAGGCACCATCACCGCGTTTATGCATATGGTGGAATATCGCCGTAACCAGAAACAGCTCCGCGAGACGCCGGCCTTGCCCGGGAATTTGACGGCCAACACCGTTGACGTTCACCGGCTGTTGCAGCAGGCCATTGAAGAAGGCGCAACGTCGCTGGATACACATGAGGTCCAGCCGATTCTGGGCAGCTACGGGATGCAAACCCTGCCGACCTGGATCGCCAGCGACAGCGCTGAGGCCGTGCATATTGCCGAGCAGATTGGCTATCCGGTTGCCCTGAAGCTACGTTCCCCGGATATCCCGCATAAGTCGGATGTGCAGGGGGTCATGTTGTACCTGCGCACGGCAACGGAGGTGCAGCAGGCAGCTGATGCCATTTTCGATCGGGTCAAAATGGCCTGGCCGCAGGCAAGAATCCACGGATTGCTGGTGCAAAGCATGGCCAACCGCGCTGGTGCTCAGGAATTACGGGTGGTGGTTGAACACGATCCCGTCTTCGGTCCGCTCATCATGCTGGGAGAAGGCGGCGTTGAGTGGCGCCCGGAAGAGCAGGCCGTGGTGGCGTTGCCGCCTCTTAACATGAATCTGGCGCGTTATCTGATCATTCAGGCGATTAAAAGTAAAAAGATCCGCGGCCGGAGTGCGCTGCGTCCGCTCGATATTGCCGGGCTAAGCCAGTTCCTGGTGCAGGTCTCTAACCTGATTGTGGATTGTGCCGAGATCCAGCGGCTGGACATTCATCCGCTGCTCGCCTCCGGCAATGAGTTTACGGCGCTGGACGTGACTCTGGATATCGCACCATTCGAAGGAGACAGAGAGAGTCGCCTGGCAATCCGCCCGTATCCCCTGCAGCTGGAGGAGTGGGTTGAGATGAAAAATGGTGAACGCGCCTTGTTCCGCCCTATTCTGCCGGAAGATGAGCCCCAGCTGCGAGCCTTTATCTCTCAGGTCACGAAAGAGGATCTTTATTATCGCTATTTTAGCGAAATCAACGAATTTACCCACGATGATTTAGCCAATATGACCCAGATCGACTACGATCGAGAAATGGCGTTTGTTGCCGTTCGTCGCTCCGATAAGGGTGATGAGATCCTCGGCGTTACGCGTGCGATTTCTGACCCGGATAACGTCGATGCGGAGTTTGCGGTGCTGGTGCGCTCCGATCTTAAAGGCCTGGGTCTGGGAAGACGGTTGCTGGAAAAACTCATCAGTTATACGCGAGATCACGGATTGTTACGCCTTAATGGCATTACTATGCCTAACAATCGCGGTATGGTGACCCTGGCGCGAAAACTTGGGTTTGACGTTGATATTCAGCTTGACGAAGGTATTGTTGCCTTGTCCCTTAGTCTGACATCAGCAAGCAAACGCGAGTAAGCTACTGGAAATGTTACCCACTTTGGACGGGACTGGTGGTATCATTGTCCGCTTATGTTGTTTGCATAGTACAGACAACCCTTCAATGAACAGAGAAGATACGCACTGTGATGTTGTCAAAATTTAAGCGTAATAAACATCAACAACACCTTGCTCAACTACCGAAGATTTCTCAGTCAGTTGATGATGTAGAGTTCTTTTACGCTCCCGCTCATTTTCGGGAGACGCTTCTGGAAAAGATTGCCAGCGCCACACGACGCATTTGCATTGTGGCACTGTATCTTGAACAGGATGAAGGCGGGCGCGCGATCCTGAACGCGCTCTATGACGCCAAACGTCAGCGCCCGGAACTTGATGTTCGCGTGCTGGTAGACTGGCATCGAGCTCAGCGTGGCCGTATTGGCGCTGCCGCGTCAAACACCAATGCTGACTGGTATTGCCGTACGGCGCAGGAAAATCCTGGCGTCGATGTGCCTGTTTATGGCGTCCCGGTTAATACCCGTGAAGCGCTCGGCGTCCTTCATTTCAAGGGATTCATCATTGATGACAGCGTGCTGTACAGCGGCGCCAGCCTCAATGATGTCTACCTTCATCAACTCGATAAATATCGCTACGACCGCTATCATCTGATCCGTAATCCGCAGATGGCCGATATCATGTTTAACTGGGTTGATAAAAATCTGGTCCATGGCCGTGGTGTTAACCGTCTTGACGATCCCGAGCGCCCTAAAAGCCCGGAAATTAAAAACGATGTTCGCGCCTTCCGCCAGGAGCTGCGTGATGCGGTCTATCATTTCCAGGGCGATGCGAACAACGAAGAGTTATCCGTTACCCCGCTGGTAGGACTCGGCAAATCAAGCCAGCTGAACAAAACGATCTTCCATCTGATGCCGTGTGCGGAGCAGAAACTCACCATCTGTACGCCGTACTTTAACCTTCCTGCCGTGCTGGTGCGTAATATCATTCAGCTGCTGCGCGACGGTAAAAAAGTGGAAATTATCGTTGGTGATAAAACGGCAAACGACTTCTTCATTCCTGAAGATCAGCCGTTCAAAATCATCGGTGCGCTGCCTTATCTCTATGAGATTAACCTGCGTCGTTTCCTGAGCCGCTTACAGTATTACGTCAACACTGACCAACTGGTTGTGCGTCTCTGGAAAGATGAAGACAATAGTTACCATCTGAAAGGCATGTGGGTCGACGATGAGTGGATGTTGCTGACCGGTAACAACCTGAACCCGCGCGCATGGCGACTGGATCTGGAAAACGCTATCCTGATCCATGACCCGCAGCATGAATTAGCCGCCCAACGTGAACGCGAGCTGGAGCTGATTCGCACCCATACGACCTTGGTGAATCACTACCGCGAACTGCAGAGCATTGCCGATTATCCGGTAAAAGTTCGCAAGCTTATTCGCCGCTTACGTCGTATCCGTATCGACCGACTTATCAGCCGTATTCTGTAATATCCAGGCCCTGTCACCCGCAGGGCTTTTTTATGGAGCCCGTTGATGCGTATTCCTCTGTTACTGAGTGTCCTTTTCCTGAGTGGCTGTAGCCATATGGCCAACGATAGCTGGTCCGGACAGGATAAAGCACAGCATTTCCTCGCTTCCGCGATGTTGTCCGCAGCCGGTAATGAATATGCCCAGCATCAGGGATACAGCCGGGACCATAGCGCGGCGATCGGGCTGATGTTCTCAGTAGGTCTTGGGGCATCAAAAGAACTGTGGGATAGCCGCCCCGCAGGGAGCGGCTGGAGCTGGAAAGATTTCGCCTGGGATGTTGCCGGCGCAACGACCGGCTACGCCGTGTGGCAGATGGCGCGCTATTAAAGTCGGATACCTTTCCCTTTGCGATGCAGCATCAGGGAAACAATAAAAGCCAGAGCCCCCATACCCGTTACGTACCAGAAGAATGTCGTTTCGCTTCCCCATGACTTAAGCGACAACGCAACGTACTCCGCCGATCCGCCAAACACCGCGTTGGCTACCGCATAAGAAAGCCCTACTCCTAACGCACGAACCTGCGCCGGGAACATCTCGGCTTTCAGTATCCCGCTGATTGAGGTATAGAAACTGACAATCACCATCGCCACCATCACCAGCGCAAAGGCGGCATACGGTGAAGAGACATGCTGAAGCGCAGTCAGAATAGGAACGGTACATAACGCCGACAGCCCGCCAAAAATCAGCATCGACGTACGTCGACCAATTTTATCCGAGAGCGCACCGACGATCGGCTGTATGAGCATAAAGACAAACAGCGCCACGGTCATGACCACGCTGGCGACGTTGGCGTGCATACCGGTTGTGTTCACCAGGTACTTTTGCATATAGGTGGTGAACGTGTAGAAACTAAGAGAGCCGCCCGCGGTGAAGCCCAGCACCATCAGGAAAGCTTTGCGGTTACGCCACAACCCTTTGAATGTTCCCGCCTCCTTCAGCATCCGGACCTCTTTCTGAGAGGTTTCATCTAACTGACGGCGTAGCCAAAGTGCAACGACCGCCAGTACTGCGCCCATTGCGAAAGGGATCCGCCATCCCCAGGCATGAAGCTGTTCGTCCGTCAGAATTTGCTGCAGGATCACCACCACAAGGATGGCCAGCAGCTGACCGCCAATCAGCGTGACGTACTGGAATGAGGCGTAAAAACCTTTACGGCCTTCCAGTGCAATCTCACTCATGTAGGTCGCACTGGTACCGTATTCACCGCCTACCGATAATCCCTGGAATAAGCGGGCCAGCAAAAGTAGCGCCGGTGCCCAGGTGCCAATCGATTCATATCCCGGTAAGCAGGCGATCACCAGCGAGCCAAAGCACATCATGCACACCGAGATCAGCATAGAGGCCTTACGCCCGCGACGATCCGCAATGCGGCCAAACAGCCAGCCCCCGATGGGTCGCATCAAGAATCCTGCGGCAAACACCCCTGCCGTTTGAAGCAGCTGCGTTGTGGTGTTGCCGGAGGGGAAGAAGATATGTGCGAAGTAGAGTGAACAGAATGAGTAGACGTAAAAGTCGAACCATTCAACCAGATTCCCTGAAGAGGCGCTGACGATTGCCCATACCCTTCTTCGGGTATCACTGTGACCCAGCGTCCCGTTTGATGTCATGCTTTCTGTCATTGTGATTATGCTCCTGCCATAAACTGCGGCGTATTGAGCCAGGAGACTCAATAACCTCGTAAATGAAATGTTATAATTTTGTTATAAATCACATTGAGACAGAGATCACACATTCCATTAGCAGGATAAGGGATTAAGAGAAAGGCCAGAGTGGGAAAACAAAAGCAAAAAACCCCGCACCTTTCGGTACGGGGTTCTTATGTTTGATGCCTGGCAGTTCCCTACTCTCACATGGGGAGACCCCACACTACCATCGGCGCTACGGCGTTTCACTTCTGAGTTCGGCATGGGGTCAGGTGGGACCACCGCGCTAAAGCCGCCAGGCAAATTCTGTTAATCTGTATCAGGCTGAAATTGATTGTTCTGTCTCTTCGCCAAAACATCTTCGGCGTTGTAAGGTTAAGCCTCACGGTTCATTAGTATCGGTTAGCTCAACGCATCGCTGCGCTTACACACCCGACCTATCAACGTCGTCGTCTTCAACGTTCCTTCAGGACCCTTAAAGGGTCAGGGAGAACTCATCTCGGGGCAAGTTTCGTGCTTAGATGCTTTCAGCACTTATCTTTTCCGCATTTAGCTACCGGGCAGTGCCATTGGCATGACAACCCGAACACCAGTGATGCGTCCACTCCGGTCCTCTCGTACTAGGAGCAGCCCCCCTCAATTCTCCAGCGCCCACGGCAGATAGGGACCGAACTGTCTCACGACGTTCTAAACCCAGCTCGCGTACCACTTTAAATGGCGAACAGCCATACCCTTGGGACCTACTTCAGCCCCAGGATGTGATGAGCCGACATCGAGGTGCCAAACACCGCCGTCGATATGAACTCTTGGGCGGTATCAGCCTGTTATCCCCGGAGTACCTTTTATCCGTTGAGCGATGGCCCTTCCATTCAGAACCACCGGATCACTATGACCTGCTTTCGCACCTGCTCGAGCCGTCACTCTCGCAGTCAAGCTAGCTTATGCCATTGCACTAACCTCCTGATGTCCGACCAGGATTAGCTAACCTTCGTGCTCCTCCGTTACTCTTTGGGAGGAGACCGCCCCAGTCAAACTACCCACCAGACACTGTCCGCAACCCGGATCACGGGTCTACGTTAGAACACCAGCCATTAAAGGGTGGTATTTCAAGGACGGCTCCACGCAGACTGGCGTCCACGCTTCAAAGCCTCCCACCTATCCTACACATCAAGGACCAGTGTTCAGTGTCAAGCTATAGTAAAGGTTCACGGGGTCTTTCCGTCTTGCCGCGGGTACACTGCATCTTCACAGCGAGTTCAATTTCACTGAGTCTCGGGTGGAGACAGCCTGGCCATCATTACGCCATTCGTGCAGGTCGGAACTTACCCGACAAGGAATTTCGCTACCTTAGGACCGTTATAGTTACGGCCGCCGTTTACCGGGGCTTCGATCAAGAGCTTCGCGTTACCGCTAACCCCATCAATTAACCTTCCGGCACCGGGCAGGCGTCACACCGTATACGTCCACTTTCGTGTTTGCACAGTGCTGTGTTTTTAATAAACAGTTGCAGCCAGCTGGTATCTTCGACTGATTTCAGCTCCACCCGCAGGGGCTTCACCTACATATCAGCGTGCCTTCTCCCGAAGTTACGGCACCATTTTGCCTAGTTCCTTCACCCGAGTTCTCTCAAGCGCCTTGGTATTCTCTACCTGACCACCTGTGTCGGTTTGGGGTACGATTTGATGTTACCTGATGCTTAGAGGCTTTTCCTGGAAGCAGGGCATTTGTTACTTCAGCACCGTAGTGCCTCGTCATCACACCTCAGCGTTAAAAAACGACCGGATTTACCTAATCGTTCCGCCTACATGCTTAAACCGGGACAACCGTCGCCCGGCTAACATAGCCTTCTCCGTCCCCCCTTCGCAGTAACACCAAGTACAGGAATATTAACCTGTTTCCCATCGACTACGCCTTTCGGCCTCGCCTTAGGGGTCGACTCACCCTGCCCCGATTAACGTTGGACAGGAACCCTTGGTCTTCCGGCGAGCGGGCTTTTCACCCGCTTTATCGTTACTTATGTCAGCATTCGCACTTCTGATACCTCCAGCATGCCTCACAGCACACCTTCAACGGCTTACAGAACGCTCCCCTACCCAACAACGCATAAGCGTCGCTGCCGCAGCTTCGGTGCATGGTTTAGCCCCGTTACATCTTCCGCGCAGGCCGACTCGACCAGTGAGCTATTACGCTTTCTTTAAATGATGGCTGCTTCTAAGCCAACATCCTGGCTGTCTGTGCCTTCCCACATCGTTTCCCACTTAACCATGACTTTGGGACCTTAGCTGGCGGTCTGGGTTGTTTCCCTCTTCACGACGGACGTTAGCACCCGCCGTGTGTCTCCCGTGATAACATTCTTCGGTATTCGTAGTTTGCATCGGGTTGGTAAGCCGGGATGGCCCCCTAGCCGAAACAGTGCTCTACCCCCGAAGATGAGTTCACGAGGCGCTACCTAAATAGCTTTCGGGGAGAACCAGCTATCTCCCGGTTTGATTGGCCTTTCACCCCCAGCCACAAGTCATCCGCTAATTTTTCAACATTAGTCGGTTCGGTCCTCCAGTTAGTGTTACCCAACCTTCAACCTGCCCATGGCTAGATCACCGGGTTTCGGGTCTATACCCTGCAACTTAACGCCCAGTTAAGACTCGGTTTCCCTTCGGCTCCCCTATACGGTTAACCTTGCTACAGAATATAAGTCGCTGACCCATTATACAAAAGGTACGCAGTCACACCACGAAGGTGCTCCCACTGCTTGTACGTACACGGTTTCAGGTTCTTTTTCACTCCCCTCGCCGGGGTTCTTTTCGCCTTTCCCTCACGGTACTGGTTCACTATCGGTCAGTCAGGAGTATTTAGCCTTGGAGGATGGTCCCCCCATATTCAGACAGGATACCACGTGTCCCGCCCTACTCTTCGAGTTCACAGCCTGTGTGCTTTCGTGTACGGGACTGTCACCCTGTACCGTGCGACTTTCCAGACGCTTCCACTAACACACAAGCTGATTCAGACTCTGGGCTGCTCCCCGTTCGCTCGCCGCTACTGGGGGAATCTCGGTTGATTTCTTTTCCTCGGGGTACTTAGATGTTTCAGTTCCCCCGGTTCGCCTCGTTAACCTATGTATTCAGTTAACGATAGTGCAACGAATTGCACTGGGTTTCCCCATTCGGACATCGCCGGGTCAAAGGTTCATATCACCTCGCCGGCGCTTTTCGCAGATTAGCACGTCCTTCATCGCCTCTGACTGCCAGGGCATCCACCGTGTACGCTTAGTCGCTTAACCTCACAACCCGAAGATGTTTCACTTCTGATTGCGAAAATTTGAGAGACTCGAACACACCATTAAGATGTGTCGTTTCAATTTTCAGCTTGATCCAGATTTTTAAAGAGCAAATATCTCAAACGTGACTCGCAAGTCAGTTTTGAGATATGACGGCAGGTGACTTTCACTCACGAACCAGCAAGTGGCGTCCCCTAGGGGATTCGAACCCCTGTTACCGCCGTGAAAGGGCGGTGTCCTGGGCCTCTAGACGAAGGGGACACTGAAGTCTCAATCGCAAGACGCCTTGCTATTTACTTTTCATCAGACAATCTGTGTGAGCACTGCAAAGGCAGGTTCTTTAAGGTAAGGAGGTGATCCAACCGCAGGTTCCCCTACGGTTACCTTGTTACGACTTCACCCCAGTCATGAATCACAAAGTGGTAAGCGCCCTCCCGAAGGTTAAGCTACCTACTTCTTTTGCAACCCACTCCCATGGTGTGACGGGCGGTGTGTACAAGGCCCGGGAACGTATTCACCGTAGCATTCTGATCTACGATTACTAGCGATTCCGACTTCATGGAGTCGAGTTGCAGACTCCAATCCGGACTACGACGCACTTTATGAGGTCCGCTTGCTCTCGCGAGGTCGCTTCTCTTTGTATGCGCCATTGTAGCACGTGTGTAGCCCTACTCGTAAGGGCCATGATGACTTGACGTCATCCCCACCTTCCTCCAGTTTATCACTGGCAGTCTCCTTTGAGTTCCCGGCCTAACCGCTGGCAACAAAGGATAAGGGTTGCGCTCGTTGCGGGACTTAACCCAACATTTCACAACACGAGCTGACGACAGCCATGCAGCACCTGTCTCAGAGTTCCCGAAGGCACCAATCCATCTCTGGAAAGTTCTCTGGATGTCAAGAGTAGGTAAGGTTCTTCGCGTTGCATCGAATTAAACCACATGCTCCACCGCTTGTGCGGGCCCCCGTCAATTCATTTGAGTTTTAACCTTGCGGCCGTACTCCCCAGGCGGTCGACTTAACGCGTTAGCTCCGGAAGCCACGCCTCAAGGGCACAACCTCCAAGTCGACATCGTTTACGGCGTGGACTACCAGGGTATCTAATCCTGTTTGCTCCCCACGCTTTCGCACCTGAGCGTCAGTCTTTGTCCAGGGGGCCGCCTTCGCCACCGGTATTCCTCCAGATCTCTACGCATTTCACCGCTACACCTGGAATTCTACCCCCCTCTACAAGACTCTAGCCTGCCAGTTTCGAATGCAGTTCCCAGGTTGAGCCCGGGGATTTCACATCCGACTTGACAGACCGCCTGCGTGCGCTTTACGCCCAGTAATTCCGATTAACGCTTGCACCCTCCGTATTACCGCGGCTGCTGGCACGGAGTTAGCCGGTGCTTCTTCTGCGGGTAACGTCAATCGCTGTGGTTATTAACCACAACGCCTTCCTCCCCGCTGAAAGTACTTTACAACCCGAAGGCCTTCTTCATACACGCGGCATGGCTGCATCAGGCTTGCGCCCATTGTGCAATATTCCCCACTGCTGCCTCCCGTAGGAGTCTGGACCGTGTCTCAGTTCCAGTGTGGCTGGTCATCCTCTCAGACCAGCTAGGGATCGTCGCCTAGGTGAGCCGTTACCCCACCTACTAGCTAATCCCATCTGGGCACATCTGATGGCAAGAGGCCCGAAGGTCCCCCTCTTTGGTCTTGCGACGTTATGCGGTATTAGCTACCGTTTCCAGTAGTTATCCCCCTCCATCAGGCAGTTTCCCAGACATTACTCACCCGTCCGCCGCTCGCCGGCAAAGTAGCAAGCTACTTTCCGCTGCCGCTCGACTTGCATGTGTTAGGCCTGCCGCCAGCGTTCAATCTGAGCCATGATCAAACTCTTCAATTTAAGTTTGATGCTCGTGAATTAAACTTCGTAATGAATTACGTATGTTCACTCAGAGACTTGGTATTCATTTATTGTCCGAAGACATTAAGAATCCATGTCACTTTGAGTGCCCACACAGATTGTCTGATAAATTGTTAAAGAGCAGTGCCGCTTCGCTTTTCGCAGCGGCGCGGGGTGTGCATATTACGCCTTCCCGCTTCAGAGTCAAGCGTTTATTTACGCTATTCTCTGCTGACCTGGCGGCGTGTGTGCCGTTGTTCCGTGTCAGTGGAGGCGCATTATAGGGAGTAATTCTGAACCTGCAAGGATAAAGTGAAATTTATTTACTGACTGCTCACTTTCCAGGCAAAACCAACTCCAGACCTCAATTTTCGCCTGGTTTTTAAACAAAAACGAGCCGCAAGCGGCTCGTTTTTGCGTTTTGTGACTTACTGCACTGCCACAATGCGATCGTCGTTGGCTTCCAGACGGATAACTTTGCCAGGAACCAGCTCCCCGGAGAGGATCTGTTGCGCCAGCGGGTTTTCGATCTGCTGCTGGATAGCGCGTTTCAATGGACGCGCACCGTACACCGGATCGTAACCATTCTTACTCAGCAGCTTCAGCGCATCGTCGGAGATGTGAATTTCATATCCACGTTCTTCCAGACGTTTGTACAGACGCTGCAGCTGGATCTGCGCAATCGACGCAATGTGTTTCTCACCCAGAGGATGGAATACCACCACTTCATCAATACGGTTGATGAACTCCGGACGGAAGTTATGGCTTACCACACCCAGCACCAGATCCTTCATGTGGCTGTAGTCCAGTTCACCGAAACGTTCCTGAATCAAATCGGAACCCAGGTTCGAGGTCATGATGACAACCGTATTACGGAAGTCGACCGTTCTCCCCTGCCCGTCGGTCAGACGACCATCATCCAGCACCTGAAGCAGGATGTTGAACACATCCGGATGCGCTTTTTCCACCTCATCCAGCAGGATGACGGAATAAGGACGACGGCGCACCGCTTCCGTCAGGTACCCACCTTCTTCATAACCCACATATCCCGGAGGCGCCCCGACCAGACGCGAGACGGAGTGTTTCTCCATAAACTCGGACATGTCGATACGCACCATCGCATCGTCGCTGTCGAACATAAAGTTAGCCAGCGCTTTGCACAGCTCGGTTTTACCGACACCGGTCGGCCCCAGGAACAGGAACGAACCAATCGGGCGGTTTGGATCGGACAGCCCTGCACGGCTACGACGAATAGCGTTCGATACCGCCTCAACCGCTTCGTTTTGACCAATCACACGATTGTGGAGATCGTTCTCCATGCGCAGCAGTTTTTCACGCTCGCCTTCCAGCATGCGCGCCACCGGAATACCGGTCCAGCGGGCAAGCACTTCCGCAATCTCGGCATCCGTCACTTTATTACGCAACAGACGCATCGTTTTACCTTCTGACTGCGTCGCTATCTCAAGCTGTTTTTCCAGCTCAGGAATTTTGCCGTACTGCAGTTCTGACATCCGAGCCAGATCGCCCACGCGTCGCGCCTGCTCAATGGCAATTTTTGCCTGTTCGAGTTCAGCTTTAATGGTCTGCGTACCGGAAAGGGAGGCTTTCTCGGCTTTCCACTCTTCTTCCAGCTCAGAATACTGGCGCTCTTTATCGTCCAGCTCTTCATTGAGCATATCGAGGCGTTTCTTACTGGCTTCATCAGACTCTTTCTTCAGCGCCTGCTGTTCCAGCTTGAGCTGAATGATGCGTCGGTCGAGTCGGTCCAGCTCTTCCGGCTTCGAGTCAATCTGCATACGAATGCTCGACGCCGCTTCATCAATCAGGTCGATCGCTTTATCCGGCAGCTGACGGTCAGCAATATAACGATGCGAAAGCGTCGCCGCCGCAACGATGGCCGGGTCAGTGATCTGTACATGGTGGTGCAGTTCATAGCGCTCTTTCAGACCACGCAGGATCGCGATGGTATCTTCAACGCTTGGCTCGGCAACAAACACTTTCTGGAAACGACGTTCCAGCGCAGCATCTTTCTCAATGTACTGACGGTACTCATCCAGCGTAGTGGCACCGACGCAGTGAAGTTCACCGCGCGCCAGCGCAGGTTTCAGCATGTTCCCGGCATCCATCGCGCCGTCCGCTTTACCCGCGCCGACCATGGTGTGCAGTTCATCGATAAACAGAATGACGTTGCCTTCCTGCTTCGCCAGGTCGTTAAGCACGCCTTTAAGGCGCTCTTCGAACTCGCCGCGGTATTTCGCACCGGCCACCAGCGCGCCCATATCCAGCGCCAGTACGCGACGGCCTTTCAGCCCTTCTGGCACTTCACCGTTCACAATACGCTGCGCCAGCCCTTCAACGATGGCGGTTTTACCGACACCCGGTTCACCAATCAGCACCGGGTTGTTCTTGGTACGACGTTGCAGTACCTGAATGGTACGACGAATTTCTTCGTCACGGCCGATCACCGGGTCAAGTTTGCCCTGTTCAGCACGCTCGGTCAGATCGACCGTAAATTTCTTCAAAGCCTGACGTTGGTCTTCGGCTCCCTGATCGTTCACGCTTTCACCTCCGCGCATGTTCTCAATCGCCTGAGTCACATTGGCGGTGGTCGCACCGGCGGATTTCAGCAGGTCGGTCAAGGTACCGCGTGATTCAAGCGCCGCCAGAACAAACAGCTCTGACGAAATAAAGTTGTCCCCACGTTTTTGCGCCAGCTTGTCGCAAAGGTTCAGGACGCGCACCAGATCCTGCGACGGCTGAACGTCGCCGCCGGTCCCTTCGACCTGCGGTAAACGGCTCAGCGCCTGATCGATAGCGGTGCGTAACTGGCCAGCATTAATGCCAGCGGACGTTAATAAAGGACGTACCGATCCCCCTTCCTGATTCAGCAAGGCGCTCATTAAATGAAGAGGTTCGATAAATTGGTTGTCGTGCCCCAGTGCGAGGGACTGGGCATCGGCGAGAGCAAGCTGGAATTTATTAGTAAGACGATCCAGACGCATAACTCCTCCCATAACAGGTCAAATTTGCTACTGGAGATTAAATGAGATCATCCCTCAATTATTCAAGGTTAATGACCTGAATTATGTGAAAAGAAAACGGCACGTGCCGGATCGTCTTGATTCTTTAGGTTATATCAGCCAAATGAAACTTGCCATACGCCCCGTCGTCTTGTCGCGGCGATAAGAGAAAAAATCACCCTTTTCGGTGAATGTACAGCGATCGCCGCCGAAGATCTGCGTTATGCCGACGCTGTTCAGGCGCTGACAAGCAAGCTGGTAAATATCGGCCAGATATTTATCTCCAGAAGGCAGGAAGGCGTCCACCGCTTGCGGATCTTTATCCATAAAGGCTTCGCGAACCTCCGGCCCCACTTCAAAAGCGCGAGGACCAATGGCCGGGCCAAGCCAGGCCATAATATTGGCGGGCTCATCCTTAAAGCAGGCAACTGTCTCTTCCAGCACGCCTTCACACAGTCCACGCCAGCCCGCGTGTGCTGCAGCCACCTCGGTGCCTGAACGGTTACAGAAAAGTACCGGCAGACAATCGGCGGTCATCACGGCACAAACGGTTCCCGGAGTATTGCTGTAAGAGGCATCAGCGCGTTTAGAAGCAAAGGGTTCCCCCGTCAACTTCAGCACCGCCTTGCCATGAACCTGTTCCAGCCAGACCGGTTTCGACGGCAGGTTCCCCGCAGCAAACAGACGTCTGCGGTTCTCTTCAACATGTTCCAGGTTATCGCCACAGTGCGCGCCGAGGTTCAACGACTCCCACGCGCCCTGGCTAACACCGCCAATACGTGTTGAACTGCAGGCGACCACGCCGGCAGGCAATGGCCACTCCGGGACAATCAGTTTGGTCATAACCAGTCCACTTGATCCTTATGTTCTTCGAAATCAGTACGCATCGCGTCAATAAGGTCCACCATATCCTGCGGGATAGGCGCATGCCACTCCATCTGAATACCGGTGATCGGATGGTAAAGGCGCAGCATGGTCGCGTGCAGCGCCTGACGATCGAATTTACGCAATACGCTGATGAACTCATCCGACGCGCCCTTAGGCGGACGTGGACGACCACCGTAGACCTGATCCCCCACCAGCGGATGGGTAATGTGGGCCATGTGCACGCGGATCTGGTGAGTACGCCCGGTCTCCAGACGCAGACGCAGACGCGTATGAATGCGGAAATGTTCCATAATGCGATAGTGCGTCACGGCGGGTTTACCCATCGGATGCACCGACATATGGGTTCGCTTGGTCGGGTGACGGCTGATAGGCTCTTCTACCGTCCCGCCAGAGGTCATATGCCCAATGGCTACCGCCTCATACTCACGGGTGATTTCGCGCAGCTGTAGCGACTCCACCAGACGTGTCTGAGCAGGAACGGTCTTCGCCACCACCATCAAACCGGTAGTGTCTTTATCCAGACGGTGCACGATGCCCGCGCGCGGAACATCCGCGATCGGCGGATAGTAATGGAGAAGCGCGTTAAGTACCGTACCGTCAGGATTCCCCGCGCCCGGATGAACAACCAGGTCGCGCGGCTTGTTGATTACCAGAATGTCATCATCTTCATAGACGATGTCCAGTGGGATATCCTGCGGCTCGAAGCGGATTTCCTCTTCGATTTCAGCATTGATGGCGACAGCTTCCCCACCTAACACTTTCTCTTTTGGTTTGTCCCAGATCTTGCCGTTTACCATCACGCGCTGGTCAAGGATCCATTCTTTTATGCGTGAACGCGAATAATCAGGGAACAATTCGGCCAAAGCCTGATCTAAGCGTTGACCGAGCTGATTTTCGGAGACTGTTGCGGTGAGTTCTACTCGTTGTGCCATAAACTGCTTCTTCGTTTAACGTTGGGTTTTACGGCTTTGCCGTTTAATATAGTGTGCTATTGTAGCTGGTCTTAATCGGGAGCAGGAACAGAGTTTCTCCCGGACAAACATTTGAGGAAAGTCAAAACGTCATGACGCGCATGAAATATCTGGTGGCAGCGGCCACGTTGAGCCTGGCTTTGGTGGGCTGCTCCGGTTCAAATGAACAGGTCCCTGACAATCCGCCGAATGAAATCTATGCGACTGCACAACAAAAGTTGCAGGACGGTAACTGGAAACAGGCGATAACGCAACTGGAAGCGTTGGATAATCGCTATCCATTTGGTCCGTATTCGCAGCAGGTACAGTTAGATCTCATCTACGCATACTATAAAAATGCCGATCTGCCGCTGGCTCAGGCAACCATCGATCGTTTCATGCGTCTGAACCCGACTCATCCTAACATCGACTACGTCATGTACATGCGCGGCCTCACCAACATGGCGCTGGACGACAGTGCGCTGCAGGGCTTCTTCGGCGTGGATCGTTCCGACCGTGACCCGCAGCATGCGCGTGATGCCTTCAATGATTTCTCCAAGCTGGTGCGCGGCTATCCAAACAGCCAGTACGTGACCGACGCCACCAAACGTCTGGTGTTCCTGAAAGATCGTCTGGCAAAATATGAATACTCAGTGGCGGAATATTATACCCGCCGTGGCGCATGGGTTGCCGTGGTTAACCGCGTAGAAGGTATGCTGCGCGATTACCCGGATACTCAGGCAACGCGCGACGGCCTGAAGCTGATGGAAAATGCTTACCGTCAGATGCAGATGACCGCTCAGGCTGAAAAAGTGGCGAAAATCATCGCCGCGAACAGCAGCAACACCTGATTTTGCCTCAATGCAAAACGGCAGCCCGCTGGCTGCCGTTTTTTTATTCGTTTCTGAGCATCGCTGAAGCGCCTTAGCCTCAACACATCCTGTCAACTATGGCCCCAATTTATGCCTTCTACAAGGTAAATCTCACCTCTTCCTGCCCTGCCTCACAAAAAAGATTCCCTGACAAAAACCGACAAAATAACGTGATCTAAATCACACATTTTGACATTGGGTCGGGTATGCTGGAATCACCAAGACGGAAAGACAAGAGGTAAAATTTATGACAATGAACATTACCAGTAAACAAATGGAAATTACTCCGGCAATTCGCCAGCACGTCGCAGACCGTCTCGCCAAACTGGATAAATGGCAAACTCATTTGATTAATCCACATATCATCCTGTCCAAGGAGCCGCAGGGTTTCATCGCTGACGCAACTATCAATACTCCAAACGGCCATCTGGTCGCCAGCGCAAAACACGAGGATATGTACACAGCTATTAACGATTTGATCAACAAGCTGGAACGGCAGCTCAATAAAGTGCAACACAAAGGTGAAGCCCGTCGCGCCGCAACGTCGGTGAAAGACGCCAGCTTCGCGGAAGAAGTTGAAGAAGAGTAATTCTTTAAATTGAGTGTACCGCCAACGCGCCTTCGGGCGCGTTTTTTGTTTTTTATTGACAGGGTGAAAACAGTACGGGTACTTTAACGGTATCAATCGCAGGATGACTTTATGAAACTTACGCCGTTCTTCTTCGCATTCTTTTTTACCTTCCCCTGAACGGGAGGCGTTTCGTCGTGTGATAAAGAATGCGAAGACGAACAACAAGGCCTCCCACACCGGGGGGCCTTTTTTATTGATAACGATAAAATGAGACAGGCAACACTATGACACCGGAAAACCCGTTACTGGATCTGCGCGTAAAAATCAGCGCGCTGGATGAGAAACTGCTGGCGCTGCTGGCCGAACGCCGCGCCCTTGCCGTTGAAGTAGGCAAAGCCAAGCTGGACTCCCATCGTCCGGTCCGTGATATCGACCGCGAGCGGGATCTTCTGGAACGTCTCATTCAGCTCGGCAAAGCGCATCACCTCAATGCCCACTACATAACCCGGTTGTTCCAGCTCATCATTGAAGACTCCGTTCTGACCCAGCAAGCGTTACTCCAGCAGCACCTCAATAAAACCAATCCACACTCTGCGCGTATCGCCTTCCTGGGACCGAAGGGCTCTTATTCTCACCTGGCCGCACGTCAGTACGCTGCACGCCATTTCGAAGAATTTATTGAGAGCGGCTGCGCGAAGTTTGCCGACATTTTTAACCAGGTCGAGACCGGCCAGGCGGATTACGCCGTGGTGCCGATTGAAAATACCAGTTCCGGCGCCATCAACGACGTCTACGATTTGCTGCAGCACACCAGCCTGTCGCTGGTCGGCGAGCTGACGATCCCTATCGATCACTGCGTGCTGGTATCCGGCTCAACGGACCTGAACACGATCGAAACGGTTTACAGTCATCCGCAGCCGTTCCAGCAGTGCAGCCAGTTCCTGAACCGCTATCCGAACTGGAAAATTGAGTACACCGAAAGCACCTCGGCGGCGATGGAAAAAGTGGCGCAGGCTAATTCCCCCACCGTCGCGGCGCTCGGCAGCGAAGCGGGCGGCGCGCTGTATGGCCTGCAGGTGCTGGAACGCAACCTGGCAAACCAGACGCAAAACATTACCCGCTTCGTGGTGCTGGCCCGCAAGGCAATCAATGTGTCTGACCAGGTACCGGCCAAAACCACGCTGCTGATGGCAACCGGCCAACAGGCCGGTGCGCTGGTTGAAGCCCTGCTGGTGCTGCGTAATCACAACCTGATCATGACCAGGCTGGAATCACGCCCAATCCACGGTAACCCGTGGGAAGAGATGTTTTACCTCGACATCCAGGCCAACCTGGAGTCCGCTTCCATGCAGAAAGCTCTCCGCGAGCTGGGCGAGATCACGCGTTCCATGAAGGTGCTGGGCTGCTACCCGAGCGAAAACGTCGTGCCGGTCGATCCAATCTAACGTTCGATAAAGCGGCTTTTCTTCATCCCTGCCACGCCCACCGGCAGGGTGAAGATGGCCCCGGAAAGCGGATATTTCGCCACCTCCTCCGCCTCCATATTCTCCCGCGTGGTGGTAATAAACAGCGTTTTCATGTCATCGCCGCCAAAGCAGACCATCGTCGGGCAACGCACCGGCATGCGATACTCTTCCAGCTGCTCCCCTTGCGGTGAAAAACGCGCGATGCGCCAGCCGTCAAACAGCGCGCTCCAGTAACAGCCTTCCACATCCATCGCCGCGCCGTCCGGTATCCCCTCGCCCTCTTTAAACTGACGAAACACCTCTCGCTTACCCGGCTCGCCCTGCTCATCAAGCGGGGTACGGTAAATAACACCGTTGGGCGTGTCTGAGGAAAACATCCACTGCTTATCCGGGCTAAACGCTAAGCCGTTATGCCCGTGGATATCGCACTGGATCACCTTCGGCGTCAGGTCGTTGTCGATGCGCATCAGCAGGGCGCCGTTGTAATCTCCCGGCCCCCAGAACGTGCCCGCATAGAAGCGGCCCTGGTGATCGGTACCTCCATCGTTAAAACGCGCCAGCTGCGGGTTAGAGGGGTTATCACACACCTTGCGGCGCAGCAGGCCGTGTTTATCGGTCAGCCAGATACCCGTTCTCATCGCAACGATAAAACCACCCTGCTCGCGCAACGCGAAACAGCCCACCTCCTCGTGGAAAGAGAGTACGGTGTGTTCCGCCGTCGGCAGATGGTAGCGGTGGATCTCTCCTTCCAGAATATCGGCCCAGTAGAGTGCCTGCTCTTCGGCGCTCCAAGTCGGGCATTCAGGCAAATGCCCGGTGTAATTCAACAGCAGCTGCGGTTCGGCCATGACAGTTCCCCAAAATGAAAAAAGCCAGCATTGCTGGCTTTCAGTATATACATCATCGCATTACTGGCGACTGTCATTTGCCTGGCGCAATAAAGTCCGACTCTCATTCTGGAAACGCTGCGCGTAATCGCCAAACCAGTGCTCGACCTTGCGGAAGCTATCGATAAACGCCTGCTTGTCTCCGTGCTCCAGCAGCGTAATGGCTTCACCAAAGCGCTGATAGTAGCGCTTGATCAGCGCCAGGTTGTTCTCGGAGGACATAATAATGTCCGCGTAAAGCTGCGGATCCTGCGCAAAGAGACGCCCGACCATCGCCAGCTCCAGACGATAGATAGGTGAAGAGAGCGCCAGAAGCTGTTCAAGCTGTACGTTCTCTTCCGCCAGATGCAGACCGTAGGCAAACGTGGCAAAGTGGCGCAGCGCCTGAATGAACGCCATGTTCTGGTCGTGCTCAACCGCGCTGATGCGGTGCAGTCGTGCCCCCCATACCTGAATCTGTTCCAGGAACCACTGATAGGCTTCCGGCTGACGACCGTCGCAGTAAACCACCACCTGCTTAGCCAGGCTGCCGCTGTCCGGGCCAAACATCGGGTGCAGACCCAGCACCGGACCCGTATGAGCAGCCAGCATTGCCTGCAGCGGACCATTTTTGACGGAGGCCAGATCCACCAGGATGCAATCTTTCGGTAAAGGAGGCAGCTTCCCGATGATTTGCTCCGTCACGTGGATCGGCACGCTGACGATAACCATCCCTGCATCTTTCATGAGTTCCGGAGCATGCGCCCAGTCCTCTTTTTCCAGAATGCGCACCTGATAGCCAGAAAGCGTAAGCATCTTTTCAAACAGGCGCCCCATCTGCCCAGCACCGCCGACAATCACGACCGGACGCAGGGAAGGACAGAGAGTTTTAAAGCCCTTGTCGTTTTCGCTGGAATAGGACTCCCGCATCACGCGACGCAGAACATCCTCAATCAAATCCGGCGAAACGCCCAGCGCCTGCGCCTCTTTACGGCGGGAGGCGAGCATAGAGGCTTCGCGCTCCGGGACGTAAATCGGCAGGCCGTATTTGCTTTTCACCTCACCGACTTCGGCAACCAGCGCCATGCGGCGCGCCAGCAGATCCAGCAGCGCCTTATCCACTTCATCAATTTGATCGCGCAGTGCGGTCAATTCAGCAACCATAACTACCCTCTTAAGCCAGACGCGTCGCCAGCTGGCCGTTTAAATCTTTATGGATCTCACGCAGCAGTGCATCGGTCGTCTCCCAGCTGATGCAGGCATCCGTCACGGAGACGCCGTGCTTCATGGCGCTGCGCGGTTGTTCAGATGATTGATTGCCTTCATGAATATTGCTTTCAATCATCAGACCGATAATCGAACGATTGCCATCTTTGATCTGTGCGACCACGGATTCCGCAACCGCAGGCTGGCGACGGTAATCTTTATTCGAGTTACCATGACTGCAATCTACCATCAGTGCCGGGCGCAGTCCCGCCTGCTCCATCTCTTTTTCACACTGGGCCACGTCCGCCGGGCTGTAGTTAGGGGCTTTACCGCCGCGCAGGATCACGTGGCCGTCCGGGTTACCCTGCGTTTGCAGGAGGCATACCTGGCCTGCCTGGTTGATACCGACGAAACGGTGCGGCATGGCGGCAGCGCGCATGGCATTAATCGCCGTCGCCAGGCTGCCATCGGTACCGTTTTTAAAGCCAACCGGCATCGACAGGCCAGACGCCATCTCGCGGTGGGTTTGCGATTCCGTGGTACGCGCGCCAATCGCGGACCAGCTGAACAGATCGCCCAGGTACTGCGGGCTGTTCGGATCCAGCGCTTCGGTTGCCAGCGGCAGCCCCATGCTGACCAGCTCCACCAGCAGGCGACGCGCAATCTTCAGGCCTGCTTCCACATCAAACGAGCCATCCATGTGCGGATCGTTAATCAACCCTTTCCAGCCGACGGTAGTACGTGGCTTCTCAAAATAGACGCGCATCACCAGATAGAGGCTATCGCTGACCTCCTCCGCTAATGCTTTAAATCGACGAGCGTACTCAATGGCGGTTTCAGGATCGTGAATGGAGCAAGGACCACACACCACCAGCAGGCGCGGATCGCGGCCGGCGATGATATTTGAGATGGTCTGACGCGAGTGCTCAATCTGAGCCTCCTGCGCGACGCTCAGCGGAAATTCTGCTTTCAGTTGATCCGGGGTAATTAAAACCTGTTCGTCAGTGATATGTACGTTGTTCAGCGCGTCTTTTTGCATGATGGCGATCCTGTAAAGCTCGTTTGCGATAGTTGTTTTCCTCAATGAGGTGAAACCACGATACCATAAAAAGTAAACATTTCAATCCAAAATACGTACACATTACTTTACATAAGCCAATTTATTGCAAAAAACAGCCGCCAAAAAACGTAAACTTTAAATTACAGACATATATTCTTAAGCCAGGCTATGCTGAAGAAAAAAGGAGAATGGCTATGCGTTCAATTGCTCTCATGCTGTTGTCGCTGTTTTTAACGGGCTGCCAGATCAATCCTTATACCTTTCAGCCCGACTGGACCAGTCCCTCCTGGTTTGATGCAGGTAAAGAAGACGCCATGAATGGCCTGCCGGTTAAAGATAACCAGACCCTGGCCGATAGTTTTAACGACACCCACGTTGATCGTAGTGAATATCTTCGCGGCTACGCTGACGGCCAAAAGAAAGTCTGCGAAGAAGGGTTTATTCACGCCTGGGGATTAGCGGGCAAATCTTTCCCTGCCAGTTGCGATACTGCCGAAAACGCGGCAAAACTGCGTGCGTCATGGCAGGAAGGGATGGATGAAAGTATGCGTTCCAGCAGACTTAATTAAGTCTATTTTTATCCACCGAAAAATAAACAACTGTAGGATTTAGCTTAGATTGGCCTGATGCTATTTCTGACATAATGACGGCTCTGATAAACAATGGTATTCTGCCCGCAACTCTCAAGGACATCTATTTCCGGAGCGATGTGGCGGATTCTGGTGAGAAATTTATTCTTGATCTCTTTTTTCCGACTCACTCTGGTGTTAATGCTGTTCCTTATGGTGGGCCCTGCGGCGGCAGGCACGCTTACGGAAACGGATAAATCGGTACGCTCGATTGTCTCAGGCATTGTGAGCTATACGCGATGGCCGTCACTTTCCGGGCAGCCTAAACTTTGCGTCTATGCCACTTCTCACTATACGCACGCGCTCAGCGGCGACGAAGGGCACAACGAGTTACCCTATACTCCCGTTATTGTACGTAACGATCAGGAAGCTCTGGCCGCGACGTGTGATGCGATTTATTTCGGGTCTGAATCACCGGCAAAACAACTTGAATTAATAAGTCAATATCAGGGCAGAGCGTTGCTATTAATCTCAGAGCAAAATCCGGAATGTGTAATTGGCAGTGCCTTTTGCCTGATGATCGATCGCGGCCAGGTACGGTTTTCCGTCAACCTGGATGCGTTGACGCGCAGTGGCGTAAGAGTCAATCCGGATGTATTAATGCTGGCACGGAATAAGCAGCATGGATAAAGATTTCACTTCAACGCCACGTCCGACGTTTAAAAGAACGTTGAGGCGAAACAGCATGATAAGCGTCATTATCACAATGACGTTAATATGGCTGTTGCTCTGTTTTGCTTCCGTCGTGACGTTAAAACAATATGCGCAAAAGAACCTCGAATTAACCGGCGCCACAATGAGCCACAGCCTGGAAGCTTCGCTGGTTTTCAACGACTCGCTGGCGGCCAACGAAACGCTTGCAGCCCTGGGCAAACAGGGGCAGTTTGCCGCGGCGGAGGTGATTAACGCGCATAAAAAGCGGTTTGCCTACTGGTCCTGGAACCCGGAAGATAACAACGACACGCTGGGCGCACTGGTCAGCCGCTGGCTTTTCCCCGTACCGGTTGCGCAGCCCATCATGCATAACGGCTTAAGGATCGGCGAAATCCGCCTTACCGCGCGTGACAGTTTGATCAGCCACTTCATCTGGACGTCGTTTGCCGTACTTACCGGCTGCATTCTCTTTGCCGCCGTCGTCGCGCTTATCATTACCCAGTCTTTGCATCGTGGGATGGTTATGGCCCTGCAGAACATTACCGACGTCGTGCATGACGTACGCACAAACCGCAACTTCTCCCGCCGGGTGAAAGACGGGCGTATCGAAGAGTTTCACCAGTTTGGCGAAGACTTCAACAGTCTTCTGGATGAAATGGAAGAGTGGCAGCTGAAGCTCCAGGCGAAAAACGCCCAGCTGTTGCGGACCGCCATGCACGACCCGCTCACCGGTCTTGCCAACCGCGCAGCGTTTCGTAACAGCATTGCGGCCTTAATGAACGACCCTTCAGCCAGAACAAACTCGGCCCTGCTCTTCCTCGACGGTGATAACTTTAAGTTTATTAACGACACCTGGGGCCACGCGGCAGGAGACTGCGTGCTGATCGAAGTCGCCAGCAGGATGATGGAGTTTGGCGACAAACGTCATCAGTCTTACCGTCTTGGCGGTGACGAATTTGCCATGGTGCTGTACGGCGTTCACTCTGAGCTTGAGGTTCAACACATTTGTGCTGCGCTTTCGCAGCAGTTTATTCGTCCGTTTGATCTTCATAACGGGCAAAAAGCATCGATGTCACTCAGCATTGGCTTTGCTCTGGCGTGGGAAAATGCTTCCGTGGAAGCATTACTGGAGAGGGCTGACCGCAATATGTACCAGGTTAAAAACCAGCGTACGAAAACAATAAGTTAGAAAGGATACACTATGTTAAAACGTTACTTCGCGCCGTTAGTACTGGCCTCACTGGTTCTGGCAGGCTGTCAGTCGCCGCCGGAAGGCAAATTCACTCCTGAGCAAATTGCGGCGATGAAGTCTTACGGTTTTAACGAACTGAACGGTGACTGGTCGCTTGGCATGTCGGACACCATCCTGTTTGATAAAAATGACGCCAGACTGCGTTCTGAGAGTGAAACGCAGATCCAGTCCATGGCCTCTCGCCTGGCGGAAACCGGCCTGACCCATGCGCGAATGGACGGTCACACGGATAACTACGGGGAAGAAAGCTACAACGAAGCGCTGTCGTTAAAACGCGCCAACGCCGTGGCCGATGCCTGGGCGAAGGGTGCAAATATCCCGCGCAGCAATCTCACCACGCGAGGATTAGGTCAAAAATACCCGGTGGCGAGCAACAGTACCCCGCAAGGGCGCGCTGAAAACCGCCGCGTCGCAGTGGTGATCAGCACGCCATAGGGTTATTTAGCGGATGATTCGGCGAGCGTCACCCTGGTTGCCGCTCGCCAGCGCAGCCAGTCCACCAGAATAAACAGCGCCAGACTCACGCCCATCACCGGCAGGGCCAGCCCCAGCAGTACGCTGATTATCAGCGTAACCCCTCTTCCCCATCCTGACAGCGCCAGCCAGCTCTGACAAAGCGTCTGTACCGGACTCACTGCCGATTGCGCAGGACGACGCATCCACCACATCCGGTATCCCCAGATAATGAGCACGCACAGGGCGAGGCCGAATGCCACGAGCAGCAGCTGATTCACCAGGCCGAATAAGATCCCCATATGGAAATCCACGCCCCAGCGGGTCAGTTTTGCCATTAACGGGAAATCCTCGAATCGGGTTCTGTCCAGGACCTGCATCGTATGGGGATCTACCGCAACGGCGTCCACCTGAGTCGGCCAGCTGCGATCGATTTCCGTTACGGTCCAGGCACGATCCATTGTTTTCGCCGGGCGGATCTCCAGCTTGCTGGCATCAATCCCCGCGTTACGCGCCGCGCTTAATACCCCGTCAAACTGCGTCAAATCCATCGCCATTTCCGGCATCATCATCCCACCGTGATGACCGCGATGTTCGGCATGTTCATCCATAACCTCATGTTGGCCGGATAGCGTCGTGTTCACCTGCGGGGTGAGCCAGTTCATCTCTGCACGCAGCTTATCCACGTTCCCGCCAGCCCACTGGGACCAGGTCAGGCCGGTTGCGGAGAACAGCAGCATTCCACCCAGCAGAACCCAGCCCAGCGTCACGTGCACCCGACGCCGGTTCTGGAAGCGATTGTTGATCCGCCGTTTGGGTCGGGTATAAAACCACAGGGCAATACCGCCCAGCGCGGCAACCCACATCCAGGAGGCTGCAAGCTCGCTGTAGAGCCTCCCCACGTCGCCCAACATCAGAGAGGTGTGGAGGTAATCAATGGTCTGACGCAGCGGTAAAATCCCGCTGGTGCCGTATACCGTCATATCTCCCAGTACCGTCAGGCTTACCGGATCCACGAAGATAGCGCGGTTCTCCGATGACCCAAGTTTCGGGTCAGCGAACATCACGCGGGTGGTTTCGCCTTCAGCCAGCCCCGGACGAACGGCGTGCAAACGTAAATCTGATCCAACGGTTTTTTCCGCCACGGCGATTTGTTCGGCCAGAGGCTGCGGCTCGCCCACGGAATCCGCGTGGAGCGCATGCCGGTAGAGCGCATTCTCCAGCTGCGGGGTCGCCACATACAGCGTCCCGGTCAGCGCGGCGAAGAAGATAAACGGGCCGACAAACAGCCCAACGTAGAAATGAAGGCGACGCAGCAGGTTTCCCCATGCCGCGCGCGAGGTGCAGGTAGTCATACTTTTCCTTTTTAAGGCAAAAAGTTATCGATTTTGTTTTTAAAGGGAAAAAGCAGACTGCCGCGGCGGCGCGCGGGTATCCGGGTAAAGCCAGGGGAAGAAGTGCCAGTGGTTGACCGCCTGACGCGGCGGCTTAACGCGAAGCCTCTGCAGCACCACGCTGAGCAAGACGATCAGCGCCAGCATCACGCCAGGGACATGCGCTAACAGCACGCAGTAGCCACAGGCTTCCGCATGGTCGACAGGCATCGAGTGCGGCATATCGCCGTGATGCTCGTCCATCGACATCATGCTCATGTCATGATGCATGCCCGGCATGGCGCTCATGGGATCTTTCTGCAACGAGACGGAGATCAGCGGCGCCACCACGATCAGCAGGATCGCAAACAGCGCGATCAATGCCGCTGCGCGTTTCCGGTCAGGCTGATGCAGTACGTTATCCACTTCCCCTCCACTCAAGAGGCAAGCATTGTAAAGGATTTATGACGAAAGGGTTAACTCGAGAGGTGCGATGGGATAAAAAAAGGGCCAGCCTTTCGGCCAGCCCTTTCTAACAGGATGTCGCTTAAGCGAATCTTAGTTCAGACGCTCTTTAATACGAGCAGACTTACCAGTACGCTCACGCAGGTAGTACAGTTTAGCTTTACGTACAGCACCACGACGTTTAACAGCAATGCTGTCAACTACCGGAGAGTGAGTCTGGAAGACACGCTCAACGCCTTCGCCGTTGGAAATTTTACGAACAGTGAATGCAGAGTGCAGACCGCGGTTACGAATAGCGATAACCACGCCCTCGAATGCCTGCAGACGTTTTTTGGAACCTTCAACAACCCATACTTTCACTTCCACGGTGTCACCTGGACGGAAGGAAGGTACGTCCTGCTTCATCTGCTCTTGTTCAAGTTGCTTAATAATGTTGCTCATAATTTAATCTCTTATCCTGGGTAAACTGATATTCGGGAGCGTATTACGCATTCCCATCATGTTCATGCTGCTGGTGCGCGTGTTCAGTTTTGAACTCGGCCAGCAACTTTGCTTGCTCTTCAGTCAGAGCCAGGTTTTCCAGAAGTTCAGGTCTTCTAAGCCAGGTTCGGCCCAGCGACTGTTTCAAACGCCAGCGACGTATCTCGGCATGGTTTCCAGACAGTAACACTGCCGGAACTTCCATCCCTTCTAACACTTCAGGACGAGTATAGTGTGGACAGTCCAGCAACCCGTCGGCAAAGGAATCTTCCGTTGCCGAAGCTTCATGGCCCAGAACACCCGGAATAAACCGGGCGACGGAGTCAATCAGCGTCATTGCCGGTAACTCACCACCGCTGAGAACGTAATCGCCGATAGACCATTCTTCGTCAATCTCGGTTTGAATTACGCGCTCATCTATCCCTTCGTAGCGCCCACAGACCAGAATCAGCTTTTGATTCGTCGCCAGTTCGCTCACGCCCGCTTGATCAAGCTTGCGTCCCTGAGGTGACAGATAAATCACCTTTGCGCCTTCACCTGCCGCGGCTTTTGCTGTGTGAATGGCGTCCCGTAAGGGTTGCACCATCATTAGCATCCCCGGTCCACCGCCGTAAGGACGATCGTCCACGGTACGGTGCCGGTCATGAGTAAAGTCACGAGGACTCCAGCTCTGGATGCTCAGCAGGCCATTCTTTACTGCCCGGCCAGTTACCCCGTAATCGGTAATCGCGCGGAACATTTCAGGAAACAGGCTAATTATGCCAATCCACATAGCGCCGTCTTTTACCGTTTATCCGGAGAATTTAAAAACCAGGATCCCAATCTACTTCAATGGTTTGAGTAGTGAGATCGACTTTCTTGATAACCTGTCCATCGAGGAACGGGACCAACCGCTCCTTGATGCCAAATGCATCTTTCAGGTTTGCCTTAATGACGAGAACGTCATTTGACCCGGTTTCCATCATATCGATGACTTTCCCCAGGCTGTAGCCTTCGGTAGTGACCACCTGGCAACCCATAAGGTCTTTCCAGTAGTAGTCGCCCTCTTCCAGCTTTGGCAACTGCGACGAATCCACGACGATTTCACAATTAGTCAGCGCATTCGCGGCATCACGATCGTCAACGCCTTTCAGCTTGATGATGATGTCCTGATTGTGGTGACGCCAGCTTTCCAGCTCGACCTCTTCCCACTTACCGCCTTTCTGGATAAACCAGGGCTGGTAATCAAAAATGCTATCAGCGTCTTCAGTGGAGGAAAACACTCTGAGCCAACCACGGATACCGTAGCAAGAACCCATTTTTCCCAATACGATCGGTTCAACAGGTGCTTTACTGCTCATCATGACCACCGTGACAGATTAAGCTGCTTTGTTTGCTGCTTTGATCAGCGTAGCAACGCGATCGGAAACAGTAGCGCCCTGGCCAACCCAGTGAGCGATACGATCCAGATCCAGACGAGTTTCTTCTTCTGCGCCAGCGGCCAGTGGGTTGAAGAAACCAACGCGCTCGATGAAGCGACCGTTGCGTGCATTACGGCTGTCAGTCACAACAACCTGGTAGAACGGACGCTTTTTAGCGCCGTGACGTGCTAAACGAATAGTTACCATAACATCCTCTTGTGTGAATAAAACAACCGGGCCCCATCGAGGAACGGAGCCCGGGTGTCATATTAAAAGCCCGAAAATTTTACTCATTTTCGGGCAAAAAGCAATCTCAAAAGCGATTAACGCCCTGGAAAACCGGGAGGCATCATCCCTTTCATCCCACGCATCATCTTCGCCATGCCGCCTTTCTTCATTTTCTTCATCATGCGCTGCATGTCGTCGAACTGTTTCAGAAGGCGGTTAACGTCCTGCACCTGCATGCCGCAACCGGCTGCGATACGGCGTTTACGGGAACCTTTGATGATGTCCGGGTTAGCGCGCTCTTTCAGCGTCATCGAGTTGATGATCGCCTCCATACGCACCAGCACCTTGTCATCCATCTGCGCTTTCACGTTGTCAGGGATCTGGCCCATGCCCGGCAGTTTGCCCATCAGGCTGGCCATGCCGCCCATGTTTTTCATCTGACGCAGCTGCTCAAGGAAGTCGGTGAGATCGAACCCGTCTCCTTTTTTCAGCTTGCTGGCGAGTTTCTCAGCCTGCGCGCGGTCAACCTTGCTCTCGATATCTTCGATCAGAGACAGCACGTCGCCCATGCCGAGGATACGGGAGGCAATACGGTCCGGGTGGAACGGCTCCAGCGCTTCGGTTTTCTCGCCCACGCCTAGGAATTTGATCGGCTTGCCGGTGATGTGGCGAATCGAGAGGGCCGCACCGCCGCGGGCGTCACCGTCCACTTTGGTCAGCACGACGCCGGTTAACGGCAGCGCTTCGTTAAATGCTTTCGCGGTATTCGCCGCATCCTGACCGGTCATGGCGTCGACAACAAACAGGGTCTCTACCGGGTTGATAGAGGCGTGCACCTGCTTGATCTCGTCCATCATCGCTTCGTCAACGTGCAGACGACCGGCGGTATCCACCAGCAGCACGTCGTAGAATTTGAGCTTCGCCTCTTTCAGCGCGGCGTTAACGATGTCGACAGGCTTCTGCGCCACGTCGGACGGGAAGAAATCCACGCCAACCTGCTCAGCCAGAGTTTCCAGCTGCTTGATCGCCGCCGGGCGATAGACGTCCGCAGAGACCACCAGCACTTTCTTCTTGTGCTTTTCGCGCAGGAATTTACCCAGCTTACCGACGCTGGTGGTTTTACCCGCCCCCTGCAGGCCCGCCATCAGCACCACGGCCGGTGGCTGAGCGGCCAGGTTAAGCACCTGGTTCTCTTCGCCCATCGCCGAAACCAGTTCATTACGAACGATTTTGACGAACTCCTGACCCGGGGTCAGGCTCTTGTTAACTTCATGACCAACCGCCTTCTCTTTTACGCGGTTGATAAAATCACGAACAACCGGCAACGCGACGTCTGCTTCCAGCAGCGCCATGCGCACTTCGCGCAGCGTTTCCTTGATGTTCTCTTCAGTAAGGCGTCCGCGGCCGCTGATGTTGCGCAGCGTGCGCGACAAACGATCGGTTAAATTATCAAACATTGTCTCTCGCCTGAGTAGAAACGTTGGGTCGCATTGAGCGACACATACACAGAATTTTGCCGGAGTATAACATGAAGGCGCCTTTGTTGTTATGCAACGGTTGGAGCAGGCGTCACGTAACGTTATACTGCTTCTCTTTCTTATTAAGACAACTGTCGATGCCTATATGCCTGTTTTCGCACTGATCGCCCTTGTTGCCTACTCTGTCAGCCTAGCGCTGATTATTCCCGGACTGCTGCAAAAAAACAGCGGCTGGCGGCGCATGGCTATTCTTTCGGCGGTGATCGCACTGATTAGCCACGCCTTTGCGCTGGAATCACGCATCATCCCCGGTGACGGCAGCGTGCAAAACCTGAGCGTCCTCAACGTCGGCTCGCTGGTCAGCCTGATGATCTGTACGGTAATGACCATCGTCGCGTCTAAAAATCGCGGCTGGCTGCTGCTGCCAATTGTCTACACCTTCGCGCTGATCAATCTGGCCCTCGCCACCTTTATGCCTAATGAGTTCATTACGCATCTGGAGGCGACGCCGGGGATGCTGGTGCATATCGGCCTGTCGCTCTTTGCCTACGCGACGCTGATTATCGCCGCGCTTTACGCCATGCAGCTCGCCTGGATTGACTACCAGCTGAAAAACAAAAAGCTGGCCTTTAACCATGAAATGCCGCCGCTGATGGTCATTGAGCGTAAGATGTTCCACATCACCCAGGTGGGGGTGGTGCTGCTGACGCTCACGCTCTGCACGGGGCTGTTTTACATGAAGAACCTGTTCAGCGTGGAGAATATCGATAAAGCGGTGCTCTCCATCATCGCGTGGTTTGTCTATATTGTCCTGTTATGGGGCCATTATCATGAAGGCTGGCGCGGTCGTCGCGTGGTCTGGTTCAACGTCGCGGGTGCGGGCATTCTCACCCTTGCCTATTTTGGCAGCCGCTTCATACAGCAATTTGCTGGCTAAGAAACAAAGGAGTTCCCCCTGGAACACATCTCTACCACCACGCTGATCGTTATCCTGATCGTCATGGTGGTCATCTCCGCCTATTTCTCCGGCTCGGAAACCGGCATGATGACCTTAAACCGCTACCGGTTACGTCATCGTGCTAAACAGGGTAACCGTGCCGCACGTCGCGTTGAAAAGCTGCTCCGCAAGCCGGATCGCCTTATAAGCCTGGTGCTCATCGGCAACAACCTCGTCAACATTCTGGCCTCTGCCCTCGGCACCATCGTCGGGATGCGCCTCTACGGCAATGCCGGGGTGGCGATTGCCACCGGCGTGCTGACGTTCGTGGTGCTGGTGTTTGCCGAAGTGCTGCCGAAAACCATCGCCGCGCTTTACCCTGAGAAAGTCGCCTACCCGAGCAGCTTCCTGCTGGCGCCGCTGTTGATCCTGATGATGCCGCTGGTCTGGCTGCTGAACATGGTGACGCGCGTCCTGATGCGGATGGTGGGAATTAAAGCCGATGTCACCATCAGCAGCGCACTCAGCAAAGAGGAGCTGCGCACCATTGTGAATGAATCCCGCTCGCAGATCTCCCGACGCAATCAGGACATGCTCCTGTCGGTGCTGGATCTGGAAAAGGTGAGCGTGAACGACATCATGGTGCCGCGTAACGAAATCGTCGGTATCGACATTAATGACGACTGGAAAGCCATCGTTCGCCAGCTGACGCACTCCCCGCACGGGCGCATTGTGCTCTATCGTGATTCACTGGATGACGCCATCAGCATGCTCCGCGTGCGCGAAGCCTACCGTCTGATGACCGAGAAAAAAGAGTTCACCAAAGAGGTGATGCTGCGCGCCGCCGACGAAATTTACTACGTGCCGGAAGGAACGCCGCTCAGCACGCAGCTGGTAAAATTCCAGCGAAACAAGAAGAAGGTCGGCCTGGTGGTCAACGAGTACGGCGATATCCAGGGGCTGGTGACGGTCGAAGATATTCTGGAAGAGATTGTCGGGGACTTTACTACCTCAATGTCGCCTTCCCTCGCGGAAGAGGTCACCCCGCAAAACGATGGCTCGGTGCTGATTGACGGCAGCGCAAACATTCGTGAACTCAACAAAGCCTTTAACTGGCATTTACCGGAAGATGAGGCTCGCACCATTAACGGGATGATTCTGGAAGCGCTGGAAGAGATCCCGGCAGCGGGCACGCGGGTGCGCATTGAGCAGTATGATATTGATATCCTGGACGTGCAGGACAATATGATTAAGCAGGTGAAAGTCCTGCCCGTAAAACCCCTGCGCGAAAGTATCGCGGAGTAAGGTTGTAGGCCGGGTAAGGCGAACGCCGCTACCCGGCACTACGGATAGCGAATTACGCTTTCGCTTTCGCCACGGTCACCATCGCCGCGCGAATGGTACGGCCGTTCAGGGTGTAACCTTTCTGCATTACGCCCAGCACTTTACCGGCTTCAATCTCTTCAGATTCAACCATCGCAATCGCCTGGTGAACGTTTGGATCCAGCGGAACGTCTGTATCGGCAATCACTTCCACGCCAAACTTACGCACCACGTCGAGCATGGATTTCAGCGTCAGTTCGATGCCTTCGATCATCGCCGCGTTGTCCGGATTCGCTTTGTCAGCCACTTCCAGTGCGCGATCGAGGCTATCGATCACCGGCAGCAGTTCGTTGACGAATTTCTCCAGCGCGAACTTGTGCGCCTTCTCAACGTCCTGCTCGGTACGACGACGCAGGTTTTCCATTTCCGCCTTGATGCGCAGAACACTCTCGCGTTCGCGATTCTGTGCTTCTACCAGTTGGGCTTCCAGATTCGCAATTTTTTCATCGCGCGGGTCCACCTGCTCAGCAGATGCGTCTGGCTCTACAGCCTCAACTTCATCGTGCTGTTCCGTGATAATTTCTTCAGGGGCTTGCCCCTCAGGCGTTTTCTGTTCTTTACTACTCATGAATTTCTCCGCGTTTTTCTGCATTCATCTCGCTAACTTCGCTTATTATGGGGATCAGTTTCCGGGATTCAAGGGAACAAGACAGATTGTCATCATTCATCAGGCACAAGGACCTCCAGAAAATGAATAATCATTTCAGGTGTATTGGGATCGTCGGGCATCCGCGTCACCCTACCGCACTAACGACACATGAAATGTTGTATCGCTGGTTGTGTAGCAAAGGCTATGAAGTGATGGTCGAGCAGCAGATTGCTCAGGAGCTGCAGCTGAAGAGCGTCAAAACCGGCACGCTGGCGGAAATTGGCCAACAGGCCGATCTCGCCGTGGTGGTGGGCGGCGACGGCAACATGCTAGGCGCGGCACGCACGCTGGCGCGTTATGACATCAAGGTCATAGGCATCAACCGTGGCAATCTCGGTTTTTTAACCGATCTCGACCCGGACAATGCCCAGCAGCAGCTGGCCGACGTGCTGGAAGGCCACTATATCAGTGAAAAACGCTTTTTACTGGAGGCGCAGGTGTGCCAGCAGGACTGTCAGAAGCGCATCAGCACCGCGATTAACGAGGTGGTTCTTCATCCCGGAAAAGTGGCGCACATGATCGAGTTTGAAGTCTATATCGACGAGATCTTTGCCTTCTCCCAGCGTTCTGACGGGCTGATTATCTCCACCCCGACCGGCTCAACCGCCTACTCGCTGTCTGCCGGCGGCCCGATCCTGACCCCCTCTCTGGACGCCATTACCCTGGTGCCGATGTTCCCGCACACGCTCTCCGCCCGCCCGCTGGTCATCAACGGCGACAGCACGATCCGTCTGCGCTTCTCGCACCGCCGTAACGACCTGGAGATCAGCTGCGACAGCCAGATAGCGCTGCCAATTCAGGAAGGTGAAGATGTGCTTATTCGCAGGTGTGATTACCACCTGAACTTGATTCATCCGAAAGATTACAGCTATTTCAACACATTAAGCTCAAAGCTAGGCTGGTCAAAAAAATTGTTCTGATTTTGCACCCAGGACTTTACTGTATATAAAACCAGTTTATACTGTATGAAAACACAGTTATGGTTTTTCATACAGGAAAACAATTATGCTGGCACAACTGACCATCAGCAACTTTGCCATTGTTCGTGAGCTTGAGATCGATTTCCACAGCGGCATGACGGCGATCACCGGGGAAACCGGTGCAGGTAAATCCATTGCCATTGATGCCCTCGGCTTGTGCCTTGGCGGCCGCGCCGAGGGCGACATGGTGCGCATGGGCGCAAACCGTGCCGACCTGTGTGCCCGCTTCTCCCTGAAAGACACCCCTGCCGCCCAGCGCTGGCTGGAACAGAACCAGCTTGAAGATGGACGTGAGTGTTTACTTCGCCGCGTGATCAGCAGCGACGGTCGCTCCCGCGGCTTTATCAACGGCACGGCGGTCCCGCTCTCCCAGCTTCGTGAACTCGGCCAGCTGCTTATTCAGATCCACGGTCAGCACGCGCATCAGCAACTCGTCAAACCCGAACAGCAGAAAGCGCTGCTGGATGGCTATGCGGGTGAGTACGCGCTTACTCAGCTTATGGCCGAGCACTATCGCCAGTGGCATCAGAGCTGCCGCGAGCTCGCTCAGCACCAGCAGCAAAGCCAGGAGCGTGCCGCCCGCGCGGAGCTGCTGGAATACCAGCTCAAAGAGCTGAATGAATTTAACCCGCAGACGGGTGAGTTTGAGCAAATCGACGAAGAGTACAAGCGCCTGGCGAACAGCGGGCATCTGCTCTCAACCAGTCAGAATGCGCTCAACCTGCTGGCGGATGGCGAAGACGTGAACCTGCAGAGCCAGCTGTATAACGTCCGCCAGCTGCTTACCGAACTGGTCGGCATGGACAGCAAACTTTCTGGCGTCCTGGACATGCTGGAAGAGGCGGCCATTCAGATCTCTGAAGCCGGTGACGAACTGCGTCACTACTGTGAGCGTCTGGATCTCGACCCGAACCGTCTGTTTGAGCTGGAACAGCGTATCTCCCGTCAGATCTCGCTGGCGCGCAAGCACCACGTTACGCCGGAAGAACTGCCGGGTTACTATCAGTCTCTGCTGGAAGAACAGCAGCAGCTTGACGATCAGGCAGACTCGCTGGAAACCCTCTCCCTGGCGGTGAGCCTGCACCATGAACAGGCGCTGGCCACAGCGCAAAAGCTGCATGAAATCCGTCAGCACTATGCTCAGGAGTTAAGCCAGCATATTACCGATAGCATGCACACGCTGGCGATGCCGCACGGCGTCTTCACCATTGACGTTCGCTTTGAAGAGAATCACCTGACGGCGGAAGGTGCGGATCGCATCGAATTCCGCGTCACCACCAACCCGGGGCAGCCCTTACAGGCCATCTCCAAAGTGGCCTCCGGCGGTGAACTGTCGCGTATTGCGCTGGCGATTCAGGTGATCACCGCGCGTAAAATGGACACCCCGGCGCTGATTTTCGATGAAGTGGATGTCGGCATCAGCGGCCCGACGGCGGCGGTGGTGGGTAAACTGCTACGCCAGCTCGGCGAATCCACGCAGGTGATGTGTGTCACCCACCTGCCGCAGGTCGCGGGCTGTGGCCATCATCACTTTATCGTCAGCAAAGAAACCGACGGTGAAATGACCGAAACGCACATGAAGCCGCTGGATAAACGTGCGCGTCTGCAGGAGCTGGCACGCCTGCTCGGCGGCAGCGAAGTCACGCGTAATACGCTTGCGAACGCGAAAGAACTGCTGGCGGCATAAACTTTTTCGGGATCTCAGGGTCATACAGAACAACAAAAACACCGCCAGACCGGTTTCAAAGTTGGGCAAGGTCTATTATCATCGGCATATTACATATGAGCCGCGTTCTGCTCGGGCCCGAAAAGGAATCAAATCACTATGCGTTGTAAAATGCTGACCGCTGCCGCAGCGGTTCTTCTGATGTTGACCGCAGGCTGTTCCACTCTGGAGAAAGTGGTTTACCGTCCTGACATCAACCAGGGGAACTACCTTACCCCTAACGATGTGTCCAAAATCCGCGTAGGGATGACACAACAGCAGGTCGCTTATGCACTGGGAACCCCGATGATGTCCGATCCGTTCGGCACTAACACCTGGTTCTATGTATTCCGTCAGAAGCCGGGCCACGAAGATGCGACCCAGCAGACCCTTACGCTGACCTTCAGCAGCGCCGGTGTGTTGACCAACATCGACAACAAGCCTGCCCTGACCAAATAATCCGGTGTCAGAAATGCAAAAAGGTGCTCATTGAGCCCCTTTTTTGTTTTGTGTTGATCCCCTCGCCGCTTTGGGGAGAGGGTAAGGGGAAGAAAGCGCTACTTACTGGCCTTCTCCGCGCGCTGACGACGCAGCTCTTTCGGGTCGGCAATCAGCGGACGATAAATCTCCACCCGGTCGCCCTCTTTCAGCACATCGCCCAGCTTCACCGGACGGCTATAAATCCCGACCTTGTTCTTCGCCAGGTCGATATCGCTGCGAAGCTCAAGTATGCCGGAAGCGCGGATCGCCTCTTCTACGGTTGCACCCTCTTCCAGCGTCACTCGCTGCAGATACTGCTTTTCCGGCAACGCGTACACCACTTCTACAGCAATCTTATGCGACACTGTAAACCTCTTTGGCGCGGGTGGTGAACGCCTGAACCATATTCGATGCCAGCTCTTTAAAGATGCGGCCAAACGCCAGCTCAATCAGCTTATTGGTGAACTCGAAGTCCAGATGGAACTCAATGCGGCAGGCGTCAGCGCTCAGCGGCGTAAACTTCCAGCCCCCCATCAGGGTCTTAAACGGACCATCCACCAGATGCATCAAAATACTCTGATTGCTGGTCAGCGTATTGCGGGTGGTGAACGTCTTGCTGATCCCCGCTTTAGAGACATCCACCGCCGCGGTCATCTGCGTCGGCCCGGACTCCAGAACGCGGCTCCCGGTGCATCCCGGAATAAATTCTGGATAAGACTGAACATCGTTCACTAACTGATACATTTGTTCCGCGCTGTAAGGCACAAGCGCAGTACGGCTAATCTGAGGCATAGCATTTCCCATGGTCACACAACGGACAAATAATAACATTTATCACCTGTTAAAAAAACGCTAAGCCTCATCTCGTGCTAAGATAGCGCGTTAGACCTCACAGGACGCAATGAGGTGACTTTTTGAAATCAGATTACCGACGGCTTTACGACACTTATGACGAAGAAAAAAGCACATAAACCAGGCTCGGCGACCATTGCGCTCAACAAGCGTGCTCGCCACGAGTATTTCATTGAAGAAGAATTCGAAGCTGGCCTTGCGTTGCAGGGCTGGGAAGTAAAATCGCTGCGCGCCGGGAAAGCCAACATCGGCGATAGCTACGTGATCCTGAAAGATGGCGAAGCCTTCCTGTTCGGCGCAAACTTTACGCCGCTGACCGTCGCCTCCTCACACTACGTGTGTGACCCAACGCGCACGCGTAAATTGCTGCTGAACAAGCGTGAACTGGAATCCCTCTACGGACGCATCAACCGTGAAGGTTTCACCGTGGTCGCCCTGTCTCTGTACTGGAAAAACGCCTGGTGCAAAGTGAAAGTTGGCGTCGCGAAGGGTAAAAAACAGCACGATAAACGCACTGACCTGAAAGAGCGCGAATGGCAGTTGGACAAAGCGCGCATTATGAAAAACGCAGGACGTTGATTCTGCACACTTATTGTACTATTCAATAAGTTAGCGTTCCGGGCTGGTATCCAGGAAGTGAAATCTGGTATACTCAGTTCAACACTATTGGGGCTGATTCTGGATTCGACGGGATTTGCGAAACCCAAGGTGCATGCCGAGGGGCGGTTTGCCTCGTTAAAAGCCGCAAAAAAATAGTCGCAAACGACGAAAACTACGCTTTAGCAGCTTAATAACCTGCTCTGAGCCCTCTCTCCCTAGCTTCCGCTCTTAAGACGGGGATCAAAGAGAGGTCAAACCCAAAAGAGATCGCGTGGAAGCCCTGCCTGGGGTTGAAGCGTTAAAACTAATCAGGCTAGTTCGTTAGTGGCGTGTCTGTCCGCAGCTGGCGTGCGAATGTAAAGACAAACTAAGCATGTAGTACCGAGGATGTAGAAATTTCGGACGCGGGTTCAACTCCCGCCAGCTCCACCAAATAATGATGTACTGAAGTTCAGTAAAGTCTACTAAGCCCGCATGGAACCAGCCTTGCGGGCTTTTTTACGTCTATTGTAGTCTAGTGAGAATTGCTGAGAACTATCACTTATGGCACCCTGAATGGGACCCACAACGAAGGGTCCTAAAATCGAGGGTCCCAAAATGGCAAAAATCGCTAAGAAGCTCACTGACACTGAAATCAAAAGCACCAAGCCAGCCGCCAAAGAAATCAACTTGTTCGACGGGGATGGTTTGATTCTACGAATCGCTCCTTTGGCGAAAGGTGGCAAGAAAAATTGGTATTTCAGGTATGCAGTACCAGTAAGCAAGAAAAGAACAAAAATGAGCCTTGGGACCTATCCTCACCTTACCCTTGCAAAAGCCAGAGCCTTACGAGATGAAAATCTCTCCTTACTTGCAAATGGTGTTGATCCCCAAGTCCATAACAACAATAAGGCGAAGGCATTAAAGAGTGCTACTGAACACACTCTTCAAGCCGTAGCAAGGAAATGGTTGGACGAGAAGGTAAAGACCTCAGGTATCTCACAAGACCATGCAGAAGACATCTGGCGAAGCCTGGAGAGAAATATCTTTCCCGGATTGGGTAATGTTCCTATCAATGAGATCCGGCCTAAACTCTTAAAGCAACATCTTGACCCAATTGAGCAACGAGGAGTCCTCGAAACTTTACGGCGAATCATTTCCCGATTAAATGAAATTTTCCGTTACGCAGCAACTGAGGAACTTATCGAATTCAATCCGGCTGACAACCTTGGGCAACGGTTCAGTAAGCCTAAAAAGCAGAATATGCCTGCATTACCCCCTTCCGAGTTACCCCGCTTCCTATTGGTGTTAAACAATGCCTCTGTTCGTTTGGAGACACGATTGCTGATTGAATGGCAGTTACTGACCTGGGTTCGTCCTGGTGAAGCTGTTCGCACAAGATGGGCTGATATAGATATCGATAACTCAATGTGGAACATCCCGGCTGAGTTTATGAAAATGAAGAAGCCTCACAAAGTTCCACTAAGCAAAGAAGCTTTGAGAGTCCTAGAGTCAATGAAAGCGATAAGTGGGCATCGTGAATGGGTGTTTCCAAGCATAAAGGCTCCTCTTAACCATATGCATGAACAAACAGCGAATGCGGCCATAATCCGCATGGGCTTTGGGGGAGAGCTTGTAGCCCATGGAATGAGATCAATTGCACGAACGGCCGCAGAGGAGTCTGGTAAGTTCAGAACAGATGTCTTAGAAGCGGCTCTTGCCCACTCGAAGAAAGATGAAATAATTGCAGCCTACAATCGTGCAGATTATCTCACAGAACGGGTGGTTCTCATGCAATGGTGGAGTGACTATGTTTCGTCGCAAAAATACAAATCCATTGCTGCATAATCAAAAAGTGTTTTACAACGGATATCTATAAATTATAGAACCAATGTTTACTGCTAATTTTTGTAGACAAGGCTAAGATAGAAAGATAACTTATAACGGTTTTCACTTGTTATAATTGAGGAAAGATAATGGGCAATTTTGGTAACAGACATCCAAAGCAATACTATGAAGTGGTTGAATTTAAGGAAAATGGAAAAACTTTATATTATATCTGCATAAAAGGAACCCAAACAAAGATACAACCTGAAAAAAGTTTTGAGCATTACGATGAAGCTTTAGAAGCCTGTAATGCCCTATCAACTAATCCGTTAATTTAACAATTTTAATTAAAGGTCTGGTTTTATTGTTATTCTTATGAACATGGTAATGTTCAATCAGAGCATTGAACTCTAAATGCGATGGAATCAAAGAGGATTGACCATACATACAGAAATACCCGAATTCTAGACGATTATATTTCTGTTGTGGAATAAATCCTTTTAATGGACTTTTCCCCTCAGGCCACTTGTCTAAGGTTTCAATGATAAAATTACTTTGGTCTGTGGCCTTCACTGTAATCAATGTGTTATTTTTTAAATCTGAAAGAAATGGGCAAAGAATAGTATGCTCATATATTTCATTCCTTTCAAAAACGAATAATCTTCTTTGCATTGGTGTTATGAAATCATTAATATCCATAGCATGTTGGGTACTCGTAATTTTCTTCAGATCATTTGGCCACTTGTATAATACTTCAATTTTATATTTCATATATATCCTCATTTTTATTTCACAAATATCACATAAAAAGCAAATGTCAATCTTGTTGAATTAAAGAGGATAAATAAATTTATAGCAAATGCATGAATTAACTTAATGAATTATTTAAAAGGCGATAAAAACAACACTATAATTATGTTTATTCCTAAAGTGACTCTAAAATCATTATCATTTTTATTTATGTTAGGCTCCATAACAAGCAAGCCTTAACTTTTTATTGTTCAGCTATTTATCTAACTTAATTTGAGGGATTTTCATTGCATTTCTTTTTTGAAGTGAAACTTGATCCTTAACCGGAATTGACAATTTCTCCGCTATCCAAGCTTTATCTTCATGTTTGGTATAATGCATATGCAAGTGAGTAATCAAAATCTCTTGCAATAATCTTCTGGTCATTAAGTTATCTTTAACTTTTAACCACACACTCTCAATGTCTTCTCGATTAATTTGTTTTGTAAATTCGAGTTGGATAGTTATTTCCACTAGCTTGCTTATTTCAGAACCAAATTTTTTAGAAAGACTTGAATAATAAGCTGTCAACTCTTTGTGCCCGACTGAGTGTGCAATTTTTTTTATAACATTCAAAGACATAATATAGCTATATGTCCAATAAAACAGACTTGCTTCTTTAGCAATCTTCTCAGTTGTCCAACTCTTTTTTTCTGAAATTAATCTGTGAACTTCAGCTATGATCTCATCTTTCAATTCTCTCGTTATAGAGTAATAGAAATCTAAGTATCTAAACCCAATAGAATAGGTTTGCGCACCAAGTTTTTCAAGCTGTGGTATAGGAATTGAACCTTTTCGATTCCTTATAATTTGTCCCAAAACTTCTAATGCTTTATAGGAGCGATTAACATCTAATAAATCTTTATTTACGGCTTCGATATCTTCATTATCGTCTTCATCATCATTAAAATTATAATCACCATTACTTGAAGTACTCGCCCTATCTATTTTATCTTTCTCGATCAAATAGTTTTTTCGCTCTTCCTCGACATCTTTGCTTTTATCCATGACAATTTTAGGAATTTCAAAAGCCATTTCGTTCAGAAAATCTACATCTTTTTTCCCTAAAGTAGCTTCTTTATGATCTTTGAATATATTGCTTAAAGTGTCGCTTATTCTATCAATAATGACGCTATCACGAGTGTGATGCGTTATAAAAATAAGGATGTTAGCGCATTTTTCAGTATGGATTTTACTACATAATTCGTCAATCACGAGTAATGATTGCTCTATTGTTAACTCTGTTATTTTTTTTGCAACAAAGAAATAATATATATACTTATATTGGAATCTAACTCGCTCATTCCATACCTGGATAATTTTAGATTTAGTTAGTTTATCTGAAACTTCATCATGTGAGGCTAAATAATAGTTATTTGAGTAATAAACCTTAAACTCTTCAAACTCTTCTTTTATTATAGAATGATTTCCCTTTCTAAAAATAAAATATGCTAACTCGCTCAGGTAGTTGAAATAATCATTAAGTGCATCGGCTTTAACATTTACTTTATTAAATGCCTGAATAATTAAAGAATGATAACAGTGGCCATATGATGTTAATGCAAAATTGCTTTGAGTATTAGACTCAAGGATTTGCAAAATCATAAGGATAAATATAGGCTTGCTTGGCACGATATTTTTCATTAATATTGAATCAATATTACGAATCATATTATCAACATTACTCTGAAAATCTTCTATAAAAGATGTTTCATCAATGCCTATTGTATTCCATTTCTCAACTAACTCAGCTTTCTGTAAATGACTAAACTCAGTTATTTCATACGTTATAAATTGATCGAAATCTTTTAGGAGTTGCTCTCTAAATCTAAGTTTTGAGTCTGAAATTGCAACTATACTTCCATAAGTTTGAGTAATGTTACTTATCAAATGTCGCTGGAATTTCTCATTCATAGGCGACTCAGTAATATCATCAATAATTATGATAATTTTATCGGCCTGAGGGAGTTTCCCGCTGGAATATTGTTCCAGAAAAGCATTGCTGATTACAGTTTCAAAGTCTGCAACTTTCTTAAACAACTCCCCCTTCACCAAAATCGGAAAGTAACCTAAGCTATGATAATCTTTGAATAATGTTTTCGCTAAAGTAGATTTACCAGATTGCTCACTACCAATGATTAAATTTTTATTATTCAAAACTTTATTTATATTAAGAGCATTTTTAGCATTTACAAAAACATCATAATCATCGAAATCATGCTTATTTCTTTTTAGGTCCGGATATATAAACAGATCATCTAAATATAGTACTTCTTTTTTTCGATGTTGTATGGTGAAACCCAAATCAGAAAGATATAAAGCGAAAGCTTGGTTTAATGAATTTTTGTTTTCACTTTGAATGGAGACAACTTGTTGTAATTTTCTTCTTATCTTTAATATATGCAACCACTTCTTCAATTGCATTGGCAATTTCTAGATAAGCTTTATTATGATTATCATAAGAAAAAACCGGGTGTGCATCATCAGGAACAGCATTGTACTTGGATAACTTTGACTTTTTGAAAGTACAATAGTCTAGAATTACAGGAATGATTCTAAGTTCATCATCTTCTCCCTTTCTTGCCAGAGCCTTGCTAACTTCTATTTCAGTACAATATTTAGATGTCAAAAAATCCTGAGTTATCAGAAAAATAAAAATATCGCTTTCATCTATTTTCGCTGAGATGACATCATCAAACTGATCTCCGGCCAGTAATTCTTTGTCATACCAAACTAACATATCCGTGTTAGGTTCAAGATATTTCAGTATGCGATCCTTCTCAGCTTTATTCGCATGAGAGTAGCTAATAAAAACTTTAATTTTATCTTCAATTTCCATATTCTATTTTCTCAAGATGTAAGCTATAAGGTAAATAACATATATTGCGGCAAAAGCAATATTGAGATATAAGTAAGCATCGGGAAGATTATGCAATCTAAAATCAGTCACTATTTTAAATGAGATTATCAAAATTAATGATACTGGAAATGCTCTTTTATAAAAAAAACCAATCATTTTTCTGAAACGATTGTTATGAGATTTATAAAATTCACTTTCGAAAAGGAATATTTTCGTATTAGGATAATTTTTGTTAATTTCAGCTTCGAGCATAGCAATATACTTATATTGCATATCAATAAATATGCAACACTGTGAATACCTTATAAAAAGAACTAATGAGGTTAGCCAAAATGTTGAAAGTAACAAGGCATTACCCGGCAATGAGTTCTTATCAACCTTTACATAATTAATAATTATAGAGTTGAGAAAATCAATATTTACACTTTGAACAATGATTAACATTACAGAAAGAATCAAGAGTAAAAACATCAAATCTCTTTGATTGTTAGCAGACTTGAGCCTATCAATGTTAAGCTTGTAATGTTCATGCAGTGAATCAAGCATTTTAAAATTTCTTAGTATAGTCAATGAATTGCAAGAAAATACATCAAATGAAACAAAAATTCAACACGTTTATGAGTCAAATCCTATAGCCAATTTTAGCATAATAAATTCAATCACATACAGCACCGCCCACTAACATTAGGACATACCAGCAAGAGCTAATTTATAGAAGCGGTTGCACCGTTCTATAAAGCCCTTGCTTTTCTTGCTTCCTTTCAGTCAGACAATAAAAGAACACCTACACAATCAAGGTTGCTGATTGACAAACTACTAATTAATTGTATAAATGATATATGAAGCATACGGATTATGCTTATCAATCAGTAACATATAAAATGGAGTTTATATGAAAGAGAGTATTTATACAGATAATATAGATCTATCCAAAACTTCCCGCCGTGGTGGTTTTAATAAAAGTAAAATTCCTTCAGAAGCAGTAAGAAGCTATTGTGTCAGTGTCCGATTGAATGTTGAAGAACTGCAACTCCTGAATATAAAGCGAGGCTCTTATAAAAAAGGAGAGTGGCTTCGTATGGCTTCCCTTCAAAAGCTGCCTCCTGTTATACCAACGATTAATACCAAAGCCTGGAAAGCTTTAACTGATATATCGCAAAAGTTAAATCGAATTGCGACCCATATCGATGGTAAGAGCAAAGATAGCCAGCTTACTCATACAGAGCTTTTCGCTGTGAAGCGACAACTTGAAGAGCTTCGTCATAACTTGTTAAGAACAGATTTTTGGAGTATCCCTCGTGAAGGGTATGCGGAAGATCAAGAGGGGTAAAAGCTTCGCAGGTGTTGTTCAATATGCATTGAAGCCGGGAGCACATCATAAAAGCGATCCAGTCGTCATTGGCGGGAACATGTTAGGTGATTCAGCCTCTAAACTGATCACTGAATTTGATGGCACTAAACAGCTTCGGCCCGATGTTCAGAAACCAGTTTGGCACAACTCGCTACGATTGCCTGACGGCGAAACATTATCAAATGACCAATGGGTAAACATAGCAGATGACTACATGAAGAGGATGGGGTTCAGTGATACTCACCTCCGTTGCTATGTCTTACATGACGACGAAGGCCAGCACATACACATTATCGCCAGCAGAATCGACATAGCCGGTGGGAAGCTCTACTTGGGTAGGAACGAAAACCTTATAAGCACACGGATCATTAGTGAACTCGAAATCGCTCATGGTCTGACAGTGACCAAGACAGCACCATCCCTCTCAAATACACAACCGAAGCGGAAGAGAATCTCTCGAAACGAACAGAAGCTATCAGAACGGACTGGTGTTCCCTGTCCCAAGAAATCCCTTCAACAGATCATTGATAAAAGTTTGGCTGATAAGCCTGACCTTCTTACTTTTATTAAGCGACTCGAAGATTCAGAAGTCGGCTGTAAGGCCAACATTGCTTCTACCGGTAAGATGAACGGCTTCTCTTTCGAATACCGCAATATAGCTTTCAAGGCATCTCAACTTGGAAAGGCATACTCATGGGTAAATCTTCAAAAGCAGCTTAACTACAAACAAAGCCACTTAGAAGTTCTTCGAGCGACAAAGGAAGCTATCCCTATCCCTATCCCTATCCCTATCCCTATCCCTATCCCTGCTCCTGCTCCTGCTCCTGCTCCTGCAACAGTTTTGAAAACCGCTGAGAGAAAGGAAAGTATCGGTAAAAAAATTGCAGAACTGGAACTACGGCTCAGAGAAGACAAACGGAACGAAATCGTAGAAAAGATTCTTCAAAAGAATGCAGTCAAACAGCAAAAGCATCTCAGGCTCACCGGCTGGATTCCCTTTTTACAACGGCTCATAGAGCTTCTCAGAAAATATGGAAGGAGCATCCTCCACAAGGTTCCTACAAACTTCTCAGAAGTCTATTCAACACATCATCTGAAACCCGCAAGAAAAATTCGTTTATAGACAGCTAGTTGTAAACACCTTTCGTAACCACACTCTATTCTCTAGTAATAGATTTGTGTTTAGTCAAGAAAATATTGATCGTTATTACAGATCGATAAACTAGTTATGATAGATAATACCTATCAAGCGGCAACCATCGATCGGTACAAGCAATTTTACTAAAGCGAGTCGGTCATCGAGAATCTCTGTAAACGCACCATTTAATCTTCCAGATAGGGATAGCTATGGAAAACGAAACAATAAAGTGCCCGTTCTGCTTTACACAAAGCCCTCATGGTGTGCGGATTTGCAAAGGCTGCCATGCAAAGATCGCTTACGGTGAAAGCCCGCTCAGTGTGGCATTCCTGTTTCAATTCGTTGCATTTGGTCTCGCGTGGTTAGCATTTTCGTGGACTGGCAGCACTCTTGTATCAGTCATTACGTTTTTCGTAAGCATCATTATTCTTATCTATAAAATTAAAAAAACGTATGCAGACAGAGTTGTTTTTTTACGGTGAAATTAATTTCACACAACCGCAAACCTAAAATGAGAAAGTAAATGAACCTATTTATAACGTCCTCTTTTTTTATTATTGTCTTCCTGCTTTCTGGCTGTTCAACATCAGGGAACCAGAACCTTAAAAACGAAACACCACAAAGCCTTCAGTCAAAGATCATTAAAAACAAAACAACTAAGACGGAATTACTCACTAAGTTAGGTGAGCCTGATACAAGAACCACACTCAATGACGGAAATGAGCAGTGGAAATATTTCATGTCTAACAATCAGTTCAGTGCAACGACTTTCATTCCAGTTGTGGGTCTGTTTACTGGCGGTTCTCAGATTCAGTCTAAAACTCTTGAGATCGACTTCAAGGGAGAGACTGTAAGTAAATGGACTTTCTCCTCTGATAACAACAACACCAAAACTGGTATTCTTAATTAACAATTTTTGGATAAGAAAATGAAAACATATTCAATCCTCACAGTTATCCTTACCTCATTTCTTCTAACAGCATGTAACAGTGAACCATCGCAAGACGATATATACAATGCTTTCAAAAGTGTTGTAGATAAATCAAATGCCAGTATGAAAGCTTTTGATTCAAGCATTTCAGAAAAGGATCTTTTAAGAATCGATTATGTGAAGAAAGTAAGCTGCACAGAAGAAGCAAACAATGTTTATAACTGCATTGTCGATGCCTCTATTAGTAATATGAAACAGACAAGGCCTGTTAAGCTTGTGAAAGCAGATGGTATCTGGAAAGAAGTTCAGTAGTAGCCTGTATCAATAAGTCTTTTTTAGCCCCTGCTCAGGGGCTTTTTATTGCCTATAACCTGACGGTTCTTACGCGAACTTCACGGGTTAACTCTTTCTCAATTACTTTCATTTCATATTGTGCTCTGACAGTAGCATAGATTTCTTCTGCTTTTTCTTGATTGTTATCTATGTAATTAACAAGCGAGTTTAGTTCCCTAATAACTCCTTCCTTGTTATTTAATCGTTGTAGAAGATTGCTTGTCAGACTTTTGTATACCGAGCTAAACATAGTCATTATGTTATCAATATTACGATTGGATTTGGAATAAATCCTTTTAGGGTAGAAATATTTTAAATGGTATCCCACAAAAAATAGGTAAAGTTGATATGAAAAACTTTTATCTCCGGGATGGTATCTTTTTGAGATATACTTATCGACAATAATGATAAGTTGCTCTTCCAGAGTAAACTCTGAATTGATGATGTTTTTGTCCATAAAATGCATCCTTGCATAATTGAAATAGTCTTCCTGACCATATATTTATATTTATCGTATTTATTTAACTTGTCAATAGGTGTAACCTATCAAATATTATTTTTTATTAAATGGTCTATTCAATTGTTCCATAGTGAGACCATGCCTATAAGCATTATACTGCCAATAGCTAAACTGCTCTTTGTATCTATTGTTCTGTTTTTTTAACATTTCATTTTCGGCTTTAAGATTTATTATTTGTTGTGCCGCAATCGTTAAGTTAGCTGGCTTTTTAAGGCCAGATTTTTTCAAATTAGACAAATTTTTCTTTGATCTATATGCTTCAACAACTTCATCATGAGCACTTAAAGATTGCCTTGTGATAGTTCTGTTTAAATTCTTATAAACTGATTCACATAAATCACTCCATGTGATTTTGCCGTCCCAAGTCAATATAATCTGTGTGATTACCTTTATTTCACTCCTGTTCAAATGTTTTGCCATAAGTATCTCCTGTTTTAATTATTCAAAAGCTTATTAATTCTTTCCAAATTTTTTTCATGGTGTTGCAACCATTTGTCTGCACCATAATCACCATTTTCATAAGCGATCTGAGTTATTCTCTTTAATTGCATTACTTTCTCTCGGACAGATTGCAGTCTAATTCTATCTACTGAGTTAATGTCCGGTGTTTCATTATCACATTCAATAAGATGATTAATTTTTGCACAAGGCTTGATTAAATAGTTATGTACACAGTAACCAAATTCAGTTAAGTGTATTGCACCTTGATTAAGGTTATCAAAATCAATTGTCAATTCATTTGTGGGTATTGACTCCCTTTGACAGTAATTACTCCTATTCAATTTAATAGCTTTGATTTTATCTAACATATCTTCTTCTGACACATGGTTATAAACTCTGTTCTGATTCGCATTGATACGACCAGACCATTTAGCTATATCCAGTTCAGACATTTCACCATAATGGGCTATTGTGTTTAAAAGGTGCCGTGGCTGGTGTGAGCGAATAAGTAGTGGTTTACCTTCATCATCATAATACCCATATCGGGAAAATATATTTTTATAATTCATCTCATAGCTTTTTTTTCTTTGTATATCACTGAAAAAGAAACTTTTAGTAGGTTTGTAAAATGTGAAAATTGAAGTCATTCTTGATAAAGAAAATTGATCAGTATTGAGCAAGCATAAAGCATTACTAAATTTTATGGATTTTTCTTTATCATACCATGGAAAGTCTCTGCTAAAATTAGACCTAATAATTTCCCACAAATTACTCAATGAATAGTTGTAATCATTGTGGTTTAAGAAACTTTTCCCACCATCCAAACTCGTTCTTTTAATTTTTAAAACACATGATTTATGATCAAATAAATTATACCCCAGTGCATGGCAAACTTGTACAACGGTCAATTTAGCTTTTTCATCGACTGTTGGGCAAAGCTCATGTCGGTAAAATTTATCCGGGTACTTTTCGCACCAGTAAGCAAGTGCTCTTGCATTTTGTGATAAGGAAAGTAATCTTCTAATTGCTTTCTTTGCAACTGGTATCATAACCCGTGGAATCCATTTGATATTAGGACCATACCCTTTTACCGAATAAAATCTCAATCCATATCTTTCGATACCCTTGCCATCTATTTGTGTAATCTCACAATCAGCAGGTAAGGCTAAAATCTCAGAGATTCTGCTCGGACAACAAAGTAGAAGTGCAAATACTGAACTTGTGAACTTATCCCTTGGACTCAGTAACTCATCATTTTGAGAAAAAATATCAGCAATAGCGAGCAATGCCTCTTCATCTGGTAACTTATCGCTTCGGTGATAATCCTCAATCTCAGGAAGATAATTGTTTTTGACTTTCTGTTTTACATAGTTTTTCCATGAGATATATCCTGACTTCACAAGATTATGTTCATATAGAAACTTTGATATTTTTTCAAGCTGTATTCCACATTTAGCCAAAACGTTACCTTCAAAATATTTACTCCCGATCTGCATTGCCTCATCAAAAACAACGGCTGTAACATTATAAATGAGACCAGTGTTCTGAACCTGCAAAAGGGCCTGTTCGAGGCATCGCAAAGCCATCATAATAACCCCATAATTTTTTAATGGTTTCAATGAGTGTTGATATCTGATATATGCTTTCGCAAAATTGATATAATCTTCGTGCATTGCATCAATGGAATCAAAGACTTTATTTCCAACCCCTATTTTTCTAAATGTGACATATCCTTTCCATGCATACTGCTCCCAATCCTGAGTTTGGGTTAGTCCGGGCAGTTGATAGCGACAAAATTTTATGAACTCATTATAATTTTCTTCTACAAGAATATGTTTTTTTGATTTGAACAAAATAATATTATTCATAGTTGATTCACCTCACTGCGCTCAATCGGAATAAAAAACATACATTTATTGCAAGGAAATCCTGAATTCTGACTTTGGCATCTACTTGAAGAAAAAAATCTGAAATGACTACTCTTTTTAGATTTGATTCCGTTCATAAAAATATCAGCGACAAATGACAATTGTTCTGAAACAGCGGAATCAATCCTTTCAACACTGTCAGCATGATTTTTAATATAAATACCCGCACTTGAAGTAGAGGAATGATCCAATAACTCAGCTATAGTATTAACATTATGCCCATCCTTAGCCAGCATAGTTGCTATTGTATAACGAAGCCTACGAGGAGTAATATTTAGTATCGAACCGGTACGGTTGGATATTATATTCCCAATATTAACAATACCTTTCAATGCTACATTAGCAATTATAGGCTTCGCATATAATTTATTATATTCCAGAAGAATTGAACCTGTTATGGATAAATCTGAGAGTTTTTCCTCATTTAAGAAAATAGGAACTTCTCGTTTAGAATAATCATCAAGAGTTTTTCCAAGAGCTTGCTCAACGAGTTTTACTGATTGATTAGCTTGCAATTGAACAATTGATGCAACCTCTGATATTATTGCAAGTTCTCGATATCGTAGTTCTTTACCCCGTTGTTTAACTCGTGGCACTGAAATTACATATTCTACTTTGCCATTATCTAAGTTCTTTTGAAGAAGGTCTTTATATTTCAACATAACTAACTGCTGAGGTCTTCTACCTGTAAGGCTGATCAATAGTGATATTGCATAATGTGGCAGTGACAGTTCACCTTTTCTATATGCATGATTCATAGCCTTAATCAAAGAAGTATATTCTTCTTTAGTTAATGGTCCCTCTGTTGGATCATCTTGAAGCACAGACTGACCAGATTTTTTTATCTTTAGGTCCAAATGCTTTAACAGTTCTACCGCACTTTCATCTATTCCTGGATATCCTAACTCAAACCATTTAATCAAAAATGGTCGTAAAACGCGAAGTGATGCTGGGGCTTTTGATAATTTCTTATTTTGATATCCAATTAGAACCTTATCATCAATATGAGTAGGAGATACTTTACGGATAAGACTCTCCATATTTCTAACAATATTCTTCACATACAAATAGCTGTTGCTATTGAAATAATATTGTACTGTATATACAAATCCACAAACCAAATTTTCGTTCATAGCATATATTAAGTTTGTAAGATTGATTCCATTGTTTTCAATCGCACTGACGATTTTATGCTCATGCAAAGACATTTTATCAGAGTTATATTTAATTAAATTATTCATCAAATTCTCCTTTGAATAGTTGCTCTTGTTGTTGAAGTGCAGTTTTTTTCGATAGCTCAAAAATATGCCTGCGATTATAAATCATTGAAGTTTCTGAACCCGGTCGCCATCCCATGAGATAAGAACGGATTTGTTGCTCTTTTTCATCGGATATGTCCTGATTCTTGTCTATTGCTTTCGAAAACTCATAATTCCATGTATGTCTGAGTTTGTGACCTGTCAATCCCCCTAGAAGTGAGGAGGATTGACGAACAACACTCACCACTTTGTGATATGAAGAAAATGAAATAGGTTGCCCTTGAGTTTTTCCTTCCTTATAAGTAATAAACAGGAAGTCATGTTTATTAGAATTTTTTATCTTTCTTCGTTCATTCATAATATAATCTGAAATTTCAAACATGAGCTTTGTATCAGCAATTAATTTCCTCTCACAAGTTTTAACTAATGGCTGATACACTCGCGGATCTGTTTTATCATTTGCTCTTCTTCTTATTGCAATTGTCGATTCTGCAAAATCTATATCACCAATTCGCAGATTCAAAAGTTCACCTGCTCTCAGGCCAAAACAGTATAATAGCAGGAATATTAGATTGTTTCTTTTTTGCACTTTTTCTGAAAAAGGATTTAATTTACTACCCGGTGCAAGAGTGCTAAACAAAGAATCCAATTGTTCTTTATCTAAGCTTTTTTCTATATCCATATTATATTTATCATTGTTTCTCGGTTTCTTTCGTTTTATGTTGTTAATGAAATCTAAAATATATTCGAGAGTATCCTTCTGTCCTGTATGAGAAAGATGTATTTTGCACAGCCATTCCAGATAGTTAGCTATGGTTGTAATCCGAAAGTACTTAGTTGGTTTTTTGACATTTGAACTCCTAAAATTATCATCCTCGCCATCTCGGAAATTGAATGAAGTGAATTCAATCAAATTTTCAATTTCATGAGGAGCCAGAAATATCTTTTTCTGAATTCTTTCATCAATATTGATCTCTTTCCTCATAAAGAATCGATATAACAATGAAATGCTACCGGCAATTACCTTCATTGTTGATATAGACTCTGACCGATTCCTGACCTGTGTTGTTATATACAAGTTAGGATAATACAATGGTTCACCAGTATTTTTATTTACAATATGACAATATCTCTCACCATTTTCGAACATAAAAGAATCCACACAAATACTACGCATATTTTCCTCCTAAACTTTACAAAAAGTATAATTCCAATATATTAATAATAAGCATTTCGTAGATTTACAAATTTATTTGAATCGATTAAGTCATTTAGTTAAATTAAAACAGTGAGATAGACGATTATTCCTGTCAAATTATCATCTGGTAGATCTAGTTATTATTATGTACACCTAATACTTGTAAAACTATCTCACTGCCTTGCTAATAAACGGCAACCACAATAATGTAAATTATTCTGTAAAGTTTTAAGATAAATTATCCAGTCAAACTTTACATTTTCATAAAAAGCTCTTAGTCCATTAGATATAAAATTATCCGCTTCGCTAGAAGTTTCATTTCATCAGGACATTTAATTAGAGAGAACCAGGTCTCGTAAACATATATTTGTTTGCAAACATTAAGCTCAGAGATCGAGTTTAAAGGTTCTTTCAAATTTCCTACAAGGTACTGACTGAGCCAGTAAATGATTTCTTTATTAAACTCGTTATTGGGTAAGTCATAAATCACTTCTTGGTCAAAGATCTTGTAAAAAAGATCTCCGCATAAATTGCACATATGGTTTTCTTCGCTTACAAATTCTTCGATATTCATAAAACCGCTCCTATGTTCAATTAAGCAACATTATTTCGACTTGTTTCGATAACAGACTGAATCCAGGTATCAATCTCACTTTCAACGAAAGCTACTGCACGACTTCCAATTTTGACAGGAGCAGGAAACTTGCCATCGTTGATCAGACGATATATCCAGGCTTTTCCGTAGCCAGTTCGTTCGAGAACTTCTGGTAATCGTATGAGGCGGGTTGCTTGATTTTTCATTTCGTTATCCCTTGTCGTTGCAGTGAAGTCACTATACGAACAGTTGGGAAAAGAAAAGAGCGAAGCTCCTGAAGCGGAGGTTCTTCGCAGCTATGCAAGATGGTTTTCTCGAAGTTGGTGCCGTACAGAACAGGGGAACTTGAGAGAAGCTGAAATTCCCCCGTTTTATAGCAAGTGTCAAAATGGCCGGTTTAAAGTAAAAATCGCAAAAAAAAGCACCATTCACAATGATGCCTTTAGTTAATTTTCACTATTAAAACAAATAGTTATAGATGTAATTCTAATCCGATAGTTTCATTACATCAGAGACTTTCATTTGCTTCAAATGGCTATTTTTGTTCATGAAGTAATGAAATTGTCGGATAAAGTCAATTGTGCAGGATTTAAGAGCCAAAGGCCTGTCGGTATCTTTGATTTGGCTAAACTGCCTCATTTCGCTTTCTTCGTCATCGTCCGTATATAGCAGTCTGGATAACCTGTCGTCAGAGACACGGATTTTTTTAACGGCTGCCCACACCAAGATATCCAGCATAGGTATCACACGATAACTGATGAGTTTCTTGATAGTTCCATACCCAAAGCGAACTGATTCTAAAGGATCTGGTTCGATACCTTTGATTTTACGCCACTGCGGTAATGCAGCTTTAAGCGACTCTGCAATCTCTTCGTCTGTGCCACTTGCCAAATCAATCTCGAACATGACTGTTCGTGAAAACTGATCTGGCATAATATCTGAAAGTGATTCTTCCCGAAGATCTCTATTTATTGAATAATTGTCATCACCATCCCAAACAAAACCTCCGCGTTGCATAGCAATGATGCTCGTTTCAGCAAGGCGATCAAGAGTTGTTAGAAAAAAATGGGGAGGCTGAAAAAGTTTGTTGGCAGGAGTCATGTATCCCAGTTGCCCTTCTTCAATTAAAAAAGGATTGCCACTGAAAATTTTTGAGAAGTAACCCATAAGAGTTCTGCTCTCAAACTCTTCTCGATACTCCTTAAAGAACAAGTTCCGAGCCCATATCTCATGGTAGAACTGGAGCAATGAGAGGTCTTCAAATTTGCGATATGTATCAATCTTAAACCAACTCTTGATGTCTTTTGTATGCTCTGGTGACCAGTTGTTCAAAATCCATTCTCCACCTATGCTGGTACTGCCCTACGGATAGAATTCAGTTTTGCAGAAAAACTACCGCATTCACTAATCGGTGAAAAGCAGATCCTGCTTGCGCAGTTCAGCTACCAGCAGGGAGTTGAACTGAAGAATTTGTTTCCTTTTGATACAATTCTCCAATCCGCTAATCGTGAGAACACATACCATTAAGATTTATGGTTCCTTTTTAGAACCACACATAAAATTCAAAGTTTAAATAATATTTAAAATCAATGGAATGAATGGTTAATTACAGGGACGCCAGCCCAAAATTCTCCATCGGTGATTACCAGAGTCATCCGATGAAGTCCTAAGAGCCCGCACGGCGCAAGCCCTGCGGGCTTTTTTGTACCCTCAACATGTCCCGCGAAGTCCGTAAAATTTCCCGGCGACACAGAAACATCACGCCATTAAACATTATTTCTCTCATGCTCAATGAGCCATTCTTTGCGTGAAATCCCCCCTCCGTAACCTGTCATCGCGCCATCTTTTCCAATTATCCTGTGACAGGGGATCACAATCGCAATCCGGTTGGCACCGTTAGCGGCAGCGACGGCGCGCACAGCATTGGGCTTATTAAGCCGTAGTGAAATGGCCTGATAGTGTGAGGTCTGTCCATAGGGAACAGCACGCAACGCATGCCAGACGGATTGTTGAAAATCACTGCCCGGAGCATCTAAAGCCAGATCAAACTGTCGGCGCGTTCCGGCAAGATACTCGCCGATCTCTTTTACTGTCTGCCGGGTATGGCTGTTTTCGCCGGTGACGATTCTGGCGTTAAATAAACGCTGAATATCGCGGAATTCTGTTTCTAACATCCGGCGATCGGTAAACTCCAGCAGACAGACTCCCCGCTCTGTCGCGCAGACAAACATCGGTCCAAGCGTCGTGGTAAACCGGTGAATGACTATCACCTGGGTTGCCTGAGTCGGCGCTGCGCCAGTAAGCCGCTTGTAGGTATAACCAAAGCCGCTAAGCGATTCATAGCTATTGTCCAGCGCAACATCAGTCGCCGCTCGTCCACTTTTTAGCTCCTGCAGGGCAACGTTCACCCGCTGCATTCGCTGGAAAGCCTGAAAAGTGATGCCGTGATGTTGCAGGAACCAGCGCCTTAACCGCTCCGGGCTGATGCCATGCTGACGAAGCTCCGCGTCTGCTACACGGGATTTGATATCGCGCCTGACAAGCGCAAGCGCCTGCTCAACGAATAATGGCGCGCTGTGCGCATTTTCCGCAGGTCTGCAGACCTTACAGGGACGAAAGCCGTCCGCCAGGGCAGATTTGGCATCTTTATAAAATTCGACATTTTCGCGCTTGGGCTTTCGCGCCCGACATACCGAAATGCAGAATACGCCAGTGGTTTTGACGCCAACAAAAAACACGCCAGTGTAGTCTGAAGCACGTTCAAGTAATGCCTGATACCAGATATCACACAGATTTTTATCGGTTATTTTCATCACCAAAAAGTCCTTCAAACGTCTGACGAGATCGGATCGCATGCATGACATCAGTCAGCGTTGACTGCATCGCTGAATGAACAAAATTGCCCATTGAAATGCGGCTTACCCCGGCCCGTTTCAGCCTGTCGAATGGCGGAAGATCGGGCATACACATGACATTCAGAGGCAATCCCGTTGCCTCTGCAATGAGGCTGATGTCTTTCTCTGACGTCAGGCAGGGAACAAAAAGGCCGTCAGCACCTGCAGCTGTATAGCGTTGACCCCGTAATATCGTCTCCTGCAACGCGTCTTCATGCCCGAGCAGGTAAGTGTCAGTCCGGATGTTCAGAAACAAGCTGTAATTTTCGCTTCTCAGCGTATCGCATACTGTTCTCAGGTTACGGGAAAAATCAGAGGCATCGTCAAGCTGACGAACCCCGTTTATGACTCGGCTGTCTTCGAGGTTAACGCCTGAGACGCCTGTCTGAGCAAGGCGCCGCAGATTGTCTGCTATCTCTTCGGCTGAATCACCATACCCTGCTTCCATGTCAACGCTCAATGGCAGGCTGCTGGCAGCCCGGATCCGGGTGACCATATAAAATAACTCATCAAACGGCACTCGCTGCCCGTCGTCATATCCCAGTGTGGACGCTATAGCTGCACTGGACGTTCCCAGAACCTGGTAGCCTGCTTTTTGCGCTGCGACAGCACTGGCGGCATCCCAGACGTTGGCGATAAGAAGAGGCTCATGCTGATAGTGGCGTTCTGCAAAGTTCATATTCATATCCTCTCGATAGATTGAAAATGAATCTAAGCACTCAGGAAGAACCTCACAACCGAAATTCAGACGACCATTTTTTAGCAAACGTCGTCTGAACATGGGGGGCGGAACAGACCAAAACCTTTCAGGCCCGGGCTCCGGCTTTCAGCATGGCTAAGCAGACGAGGCTCTCCCACATGTTCCCCGGTGAAAGCATGGAGCAGGTGACCCAGTGTTCCGGCGAGCACAATACGCTGAGCCATGATTTCGTCATAGTAGAGAGGGTCTACCACAACAACAAAATCGAGATCGGAGTATTTATCAAACCCGCCATGAACAAGCGAGCCGCCAGCGAGAAGGGAGTGAATCTGCGATCATTCCACCACAATCACTACGTCCAGCCCTGACAGAGCTCATTCATCTTCTCGCTTGAGAAGCTACCCTCTCCCTTTGACCAACATCAACGACACCGCCCCACCCCCTATGGAGAATAAAAAAACACCCCCACCCAGCGCTACGGAATAGCCGCTCACCCCGGAAGGAGCCCCACCATGTACAGACCCATAACCGTCATAATATTCATTCTCCTGACCCTCGCCGCCCTCGCGGAAATAGGCGTTTTATCCTTTGGATAATCCTCAGGCGAAATACCCCTCATCGGGGCATGTTGATCTCATTACAGTTTTTTCCTAAAGCCATCCCGTTTCGCCTGTGCCATGCTGAATCACGCTCATAACCGATAACGTTAAATGAGGATATTATGAAAAAAACAATTATCGCATTATCTGCCGTTCTGCTGGCTTCCCCAGTATTTGCTGCGACCACACATGCAACTGACGATACCGTCGCGGCGGCGAACGCAAACGCCAACGAGGCGAAGCAAAAACTGCACGAAGAGCAGAACAAAGGTGAAGAGCTGAAGCTGAAACAGAAGCATGCTGCGGAAGGTAAAAGCGAAAGCTTTGGCAGCAAGGTCAGCGAAGATTCCCAGAAAGCCTGGCATAAAACCAAAGAAGGCACCGAGAAAGGGTGGGATGCCACCAAAGAAGGCGCTGAGAAAGGCTGGAACAAAACCAAAGAAGGTGCCAGCGAGCTGGAAAAGAAAGTCACTGAGTAAATATTTATGCTCGCAAAAAGGTCGCGCTTGCGGCCTTTTTTATTTCTTCGAATATAATTAGCACCTCGGGCGTTTACGCAGTGCGCATTTATCGGAGAAACCACTATGTATCGCCTTTTGGCCTTTCTGGCCGTTCTGCTGTTATGCCCTTCCCTGCATGCTGCCCCGAAAAGCTACATTATCGACACCGATAACACCGCCATTCGGCTGTCGTGGCATGCCTTCGGCGGCATCCTCTCCTGGGCGACATTCAGCGGCGTGACGGGAGCCGTAACGCTCAACCCGGAAAACGACGTCGACGATCATATTCACGTCACCATTCCCGTAGCGACTCTCGTAGCCTCAAACAAGCTGCTCACCTGGCAGCTCAAAAGCGACATGTTTTTTGAATCCGAGCGTTACCCGACTATCGAGTTCATCAGCTCTCGCGTGGTCGCCCAGGGCGACGGGCGGTTCAGGGTGTTCGGCACGCTGACCGTGCGAAACATTGCCCGTCCGGTGATCCTGGAGGCCATCGTGAAAAACCCGCATGCGCAAGCCCTCACGCTGGACGCCACCACGGCGATCTCGCGCGCGTCCTACGGAATGGATAAGTTTGCCCTGGTCGTGGACGATCGAATTGCCATTGCCATTGCGATTCAGACGAATAAAGTGCCGTCATCCTGAGATCAGGCGCTGTAGCTGCTCCGCGTTTCCCCGCAGATGTGACGGCGGGTTGCGGCCAATCAGGACAAACTGGTAGCCCGCATCCTGCCACCACGCCAGGTTCATGCTGTGCCGCTTCTCCTGGCGGAGAGAGGCCGTCGCCTTTTCATCAACCGGAGAGATACAAAGCGCCATCGGGCCGTAGTCGGCGTTGATCCAGGCAATCTGCGCGATCGAGGTGGTTTCATAGCGCAGCATTCGCACCATTTTCAGCTCTGCTCCCTGAAGGACAAGCTGCAACATGTTCAGCTTCAGGCCGATGTCCTGCGCAGCCCGTTCCAGCCCGCGCTGCAGGACCGGCGTCGCGCTGTCCATATCCAGCAGCGTCTCGACGCTGTACAGGGACATATATTGCGCTTCGAGGTCGCGGATATGGGCATTCTCATCCGCAGGCACAGCTGCGGGACGCAGCAGGTAGCCCAGCCCGGAGCCAACCATCAAAAAGCTGACCGATGCGGCAATCAGCGCCCGCCTGCTGACGCCGACCGGCGAGGAGGATTGTGGATCGGGAAGAGCTGCCAGACGCGCCTGCATTGTCTCAAGAGGCGCGTCATCCAGCAGGGAGGCAAACGCTCCGGCGTAATCCTGGCTGCTTTTCATCAGTTCATCGGTTCGCCCGGCGAGGCGTTCGTCTTTTTTCAGTTGTTCTTCAAACTGCTGCGCGTCGGCGCGGCACATCTCGCCATCTATCCAGGCCACGATAGCGTCGTCGTTATAGGGCGGTACAAAACGGTGCGCGTTCAAGAGCGTTTCTCCTTTACCGGAGGCAGTGCGTCAGCGGATCTGGCAAGCCGAGCCCGTGCCGTCGCCAGCCGGCTCATAACGGTTCCGATCGGCACCGCCAGAGTGTCTGCCGCCTCCTGGTAGGTAAAGCCTTCGACATAAACCAAAAATACCGCGTTGCGCTGGGCTTCAGGCAGCGCGTTGACGCGCTGCATCACCTTAAGGTAATGCAGGCGTGTCTCATCCTGTTCACGGGTGTCCAGTGCCATAAGCTCGTCGCTGGCCACAAATCCCTGCCCCTGACGCACGTGTCGTGCCCGAAGTTCAGAGATCCAGATGGAGTGAAGGATCGCGAACAGCCACCTGTCTATGCGTGTGCCCGGCGTATATTGGCTGCTTCTTTCAAGCGCACGCACGCAGGTGGACTGAACCAGCTCTTCGGCGATATCCCTGTTTCGCGACAGCACCAGCCCATACCGCCAGAGACGCGGCAGGTGTGCGGCTAACTGTTGACGAACCTCACGGGTAGCGATGTGTTTTCCCTCCACGAGAAAATCAGGATTCCGGATGTCCGTTGATAGCGGCCTGCAGGTCGCGATACTCCTCACAGGACTGGCCACAAATACCGGCAATCACCTTCAGCTGTTCTTTCGCGAGGTCCGGGCGTCCTTTTACCATCCACGCTTCACCGAGATATTCCCGGGCTTTGGCATAATCCGGGGCGATAGCCAGCGCGCGCTGGTAGTAACCAATCCCTTCGTCCGTGCGGCCCAGTTTGCGCGTGGCGAACCCGCGGTAGTTCCACGCTTCAGCCGTATTGCCATTTTTCAGCGAATCAAGCAGGTTCAGCGCCGCCTGGTATTCTCCTTTCTTCGCAAGATGGTACGCATAGTTGGTTTTGTCCTGATCGCTGAGGCTGCTGCTCTTGTCCGGCACGCATTTCTGTGTGGCGCTGTCATACACCTGTCCGGAAGGACAATCGGGCGTTTTGCTCTCGGTACTATTATTGCCCATGGCCAGCGCCAGTGGGGACAGCAGGGAAAAAATCAGCACCGGGATCAAACGAAACGAGGTCGTGTTCATACAAAGCTCCAGGGTAAGAAGGAAGTGACGTCAGTTAACGCCCGACTGACGATTTTTATTCATTCTCCCCGTATTTTTTTTGTTGTCGCAAATTCATGCCGACATCGTAGCCGCAATGGAAATATATCAGGTTATTTTACCCTTTCCTTAACGCTATTCATTTCGCGTGATAGCAGAACTTTAACCCCGCATAAGAATATATTTCATTGTGCGAGTGATATAATATATTTTATATCAAAAATGTTACCCTAACTTAAATGCATATTAAGCGCACTTAAACAACAACGTTAATCATTATATTGAAAATGTCCCCTACCAATTATCATACTGCGTTAATCATATTTATAATCAGCATCACAATGAAAAAACAAAAGCATATAAAACAATATCTTATGCAATTTAAATTATTAACACCCCCCGTATATTAATGCCCTCTTCATTGTTTTGGCACTTATTTACGAAAGCTTAAGTTGCACAACTATCGTTTTCTGTCTATATCATTTTTATATTCCGAAAAATAATTCCTCTATTAAATACAGGGTTTTATAAGACACAAAACACCCATAAAAACTGTTCTCTTTTATAAGTCATTAGATTCGCTCTGATGTTGCCACTCTGAATTCTGGCGGGCATCGTGCGCGCTAAAAACGACGGTGAGTGCTGCGTTATAACAGCGACTGCGCCGGGGGCGCCCTTTACCTTCTGCAGAGATGGCTCGTCTTGCTCGCCGTTCATGACACATCTGCTGGAGTAATACCTAAATGAGCCAAATCTCTGTTATTTCAAAACTTACTGACGTGGAAACGACCACGGAAGGCACCCAGGTTACACTGAGCCATTCCTCTGTCGTCGAGCTCCATGTCGAGCGAGCGAGCGTCTCCCACTTCGCGCGAAATGGTAACGATCTGCTGGTTACGCTCCACTCCGGCGAGGTGATCACCCTTAAAAATTTCTACGTCGCGGACGCGCAGGGCGTGAGCCAGCTGGTGCTGCAGGACAGCCAGGGCGCTTTGTGGTGGATTGAAGATCCAACCGGAGCCGCCACGTACGAATCCATCGCGTCTACGGACATGCTGCTTGCGGCCTCCGGGAGCGACGCCGGTGGTGCCGCCATCTGGCCATGGGCCCTGGGCGGGATTGCCGCTGCGGGCGGCATCGCGGCGGCGGCAAGCACCGGCGGCGGTGGTGGTGATAATGGCAGCAGTAACAATTCGGCCGATCCGGATACGACAGCGCCGAACGCGCCTTCCGGCCTTAAGTTTTCTTCAGATGGCAAAACGGTCACCGGTACCGCAGAACCCGGCAGTACCATCACGCTGAAAGATGCGAACGGTAACGTCATTGGCACAGGAAAAACGGGCAGCGATGGCAATTTTACCGTATCTCTCGACACGCCGTTGACCAACGGCGAGCAGGTGACCGCCACCGCGACGGATAACGCCGGGAATACCAGCCCGGGCACGAATCTTACCGCCCCGGACACCACTGCGCCCGATGCGCCAGCCATCACCAGCGTAACTGACGATACGGCTCCACAGACGGGGGCAGTCAGCAACGGTGGCAGCACCAACGATCAGCGCCCGCAGCTTACCGGCACCGGTGAAGCGGGCTCGACCGTGACGATTTATAACGGCGGGATCGCCATTGGTACGGCGGTCGTCGCCAGCAACGGCACCTGGACCTTTACTCCTTCAGTTGATCTGGGCGAAAGCACTCACCAGATTACCGTGCGGGCAACCGACGCTGCCGGCAACACCGGGCCTGCCTCGCCGGTGTTTACCCTGACGGTGGATCTTACTCCGCCGGACGCCCCGACCGCGATTGTGCTGACCGACGATACGGGCGTTATCAAGGGAACCATCACGTCGGGCGCGCCTACCGATGCTTCACTGCCGATCCTGGCGGGAACGGGCGAGTCCGGCGGAACCATCACTATTTACGATAACGGCGTAGTGGTTGGCACAACGACGGTGCTGCCCAACGGCACCTGGAGCGTAACGCCGAACGGTCCGCTTCCGGACGGGACACACTCCATAACCGTCACTGAAACCGATGCCGCCGGAAACCTGAGCGCGACCTCAGAACCTGTCATCTTCACCGTGGACACCACGCCGCCGTTAGCCCCTGGAAACCTCGTGGTTTCAAATGATGGCGGCACCATCAGCGGTACCGCAGAGCCGGGCAGCACGGTGACCATCCTTGAAGGCGGCGCACTCGTTGGCACTCCAGTTGTTGCCGATAGTCAGGGTAACTTCAGCCTGACGCTGACCCCGCCGAAGCTCAACGGCGAAATCCTGACCGCTGACGCCACCGACACGGCTGGCAACACGAGTCCTACCACCTCCGCGGCGGCACCGGATATTACTCCACCGCAGACGCCAGTTATCGTGTCGGTGGTTGATGACGTACAGGCCTCCACCGGCCCCGTGGGCCCGAACGGGATCACCAACGACCGGGCGCCGACCGTGAACGGGACGGGCGAAGCGGGCTCGACCATCACGATTTATAACGGCAGCGATGTCCTCGGTACGGTGGTTGTTCCCTCTTCCGGCCTGTGGAGCTTTACGCCGCCCGCACCGCTAACCGATGGCACGTACGTGCTGACGGCGAAGGCGACGGACCCCGCCGGTAACCCGAGCGGGTTATCAGACTCCTGGACAATTGACGTCGACGGGACGGCACCTGGCGCCCCGGTGATTTCACAAGTCGTGGACGATGTCCCCGGGCGCACCGGCGCGATCGACCTGAATGGGACCACTAACGACACCACCCCGACGCTCAGCGGTACCGCCGAAGCAAACGCGACTGTCACCGTGCGCGTGGACGGTGTTGCTGTTGGTACGACCGTCGCCAATGGCCTTGGCGTATGGATCTTTACCCCTTCCACCCCGATCGGTGAAGGCCCCCATGATCTTACCGCCGTCTCGACCGATGCGGCAGGCAACACCAGCGGCGTCTCCAACACCTGGACTCTGACGGTTGACAGCGTGGCGCCTGATGCCCCAATCATCACCCAGGTGGTGGATGATGTGCCGGAACGCCTCGGCGCGCTCAACCCTAACGACAGCACTAACGACACCACGCCGACGCTCAACGGCACGGCTGAACCCGGCTCAACCGTCACCATCCGCCTCGATGGCACCGATCTTGTCACGGTTCCGGTCGACAACAATGGCGCGTGGACCTATACCCTCACGACGCCTCTTATCAGCGGGCCTCATACCTTTACCGTTGTCGCCACCGATACGGCGGGTAACACCAGCCAGCCGTCAGGCGGCTTCACCCTGACCGTCGATACCACGCCACCAGTGGCGGCAACCATCGGCACCGTGACCGATGACGTCGGCGGCGTTCAGGGTCCGCTCAGCAGCGGCGATACCACGGATGACACCAAACCGCAGCTGCAGGGCACCGCTCCGGCTGATGCGGCGATCACCGTTTATGACGGCACCACCCTGCTCGGCACCGCCACCCTCGACGGCAACGGCGGCTGGAGCTTTACGCCCGTTACCCCGCTCACCGACGGCCCGCATTCGCTGACGGTTCACGCCACCGATGCCGCGGGCAATACCACCATCTCCAGCCCGTTTGTGTTGACGGTAGATACCGTCGCGCCTGTCACGCCGGACGTGCCGGCCATCACCGTCAATCCTGACGGAACAGAAACAACGCTGAACCCGGGCGAAACCACCCGCGACACCACGCCAACCCTGAGCGGTACCGGCACGGCCGGCGATACCGTGACGATCTACAACAACGGCGTCAAAATCGGCGATGCTGTCGTGGACAATACCGGCAGCTGGTCGTGGACACCATCAACCCCGCTGCCCGGCGGTACCTATGACATCACCCTGACCGTCACCAACATGGACGGCACGGGCAACGAAAGCGCCCCGTCGCAGCCGGTTACCATCACCATTGATACCGAGGCGCCGGCTACGCCTGCGGCACCGACCGTCACCGACAGCGTCACCCAGATCACCGGCCCCGTACCCGATGGCGGAACCACCAACGATCCGCGCCCGGTCCTGAGCGGCACCGGGACGCCGAACGATATCATCAACATCACTGACACCGTCAACGGCATATCGACCGTCGTGGGCACCGTCACGGTAGACAGCAGCGGCAACTGGAGCTGGCGTCCTGGCAGCGACATTGCCGAGGGCAGCCACGCCTGGACCGCCACCGCCACCGATGAAGCGGGCAACATCTCTGACCCGTCGTCAGCGATTACGATCGTCGTGGATACCCTGGCACCGGCTACGCCAGCGATCAGCGCCGTGGGCGGTGAACCGAACGGAGGCTACATTACGGATACCACGCCGACAGTGGGAGGAACCGGCGTTAACGGTGAGACGGTGATCGTCTACAACAATGGCATCGAACTGGGTCGTGTCGTGGTGGCTAATGGAGAATGGAGCCTGACGCTCCCCACGCAAACGGACGGCCCGCTCAACATTACCGTAGTGGGAGTGGACGCAGCGGGTAACCTCAGCGCGCCGAGTACAGTCTTTACCGTCACGCTCGATACCGTTGCGCCTGAGATCCCCGTCATTAGTGCGGTAGCCGACAGCCAGCTTTCCAGTAACGTGCTCTACACGAAGGACGGCACGCCAACTCTTACCGGGACCGGTGAACCCGGCACCACCGTTATCGTTTCCGTAGACGGCACACCGTCTACAGTGCTTGTGACGGTCCAGCCGGGCGGCACCTGGAGCTGGACCGCCGACACGACGCTGCCGGATGGTCCTCATACGTTCACCGTCTCTTCCAGCGATCCAGCAGGTAATTCCTCCGGTGATTCAGTACCGCTGAGCGTGACGGTGGATACTGCCGCGCCTGCCGACCCGATCAACATGGCTCTGGCTCAGGAAGGAACGCCGCTAACCGGTACAGGTGAAATAGGAAGTACTATTACCGTGAAAGATAGCGGTGGCACGGTCATTGGTACAGGCGTTGTCGGCAGCGACGGCAGCTTCTCGATTGCGCTGAGTCCGGCGCAGCTGGATCCGACCACGCTGACCGTGAACGCTACGGACGCCGCAGGGAATGCCAGCGCGGGCGTGCCTTTTGTCGTCACCGACTCGTCGCTTGAGCTGCCGCAGGTGCCCGTCATCACGGCGATCGTCGATGATGCGGATCCGGTAACTGGCGATGTGAAAGGCAAAACGACCAACGACACCACGCCAACGCTTACCGGCACGGCCGAAGCGGGCAGCCTGATTACCATCTATCAGGACGGTAGCACGACGCCATTGACGACGGTGACCGCCGACGGCAGCGGTAACTGGAGCTATACGCCGGCGGCGCTTGGCGAGGGGCTGCACACCTTTGAAGTGACTGCGACCCTCAACGGCCAGACCAGCGGCCGCTCTCCGGCGGCCAGCGTCACCGTCGACCTCACCGCACCGGGCACGCCAACTATCGGCGCGGTGATTGACGACGTCGGTCCGGGCACCGGCCCGCTGACCAGCGGCCAGACCACCAACGACAACCAGCCGACCCTCACCGGCACCGGCGCGGTGGGCGATACCATCTCCATCTACAACAACGGGACGCTGCTGGGCAGCGTGCTGGTAGGCAACACCGGCACCTGGAGCTACACCACGCCCGCCCTGGCAGAGGGCAACCATGTCCTGACCATCCGCGAGACCGATCCTGCGGGGAATCAGAGCGGCCCTTCGGCGGGCTTCACCGTCGTGGTGGACTCCGTTTCCGCCACGCCGGTCATCACTAACGTCACGGATAATGTCGGCAACGCCGCCACCACGGTGGTCAGCGGCAGCGAAACGAACGACGCCACGCCAACCCTTTCGGGGACAGCGGACGCAAACAGCGTGGTGACCATTTTCGACGGCGGCACCCAGATTGCCGTGGTAACGGCTGACGGCACCGGCGCATGGACGTTTACCCCTGACACCGCGCTCGGCGAAGGCTCGCACAGCTTCACCGTCCGGGCGACCGACCCGCTGGGCAACGTCAGCGCGGTCTCTGCTCCCTGGAGCGTGGTGGTTGACCTGACCGCTCCGACGGTTCCGACGCTGGATAATGGGAACGACGACGTCCCTGGCGGCGTCCAGGGTAACCTCACCAGCGGCCAGGTAACCAACGACAGCACCCCAACCATCAGCGGCACCGGGCTGGCGGGCAGCACTATCCACATCATGAATAACGGCACGCAGATTGGTACAACGACCGTTGACGGAAGCGGGAACTGGTCCTTTACGCCGACCGCGCCGCTGAGCGACGGCAGCTACTCCCTGCGCGCGTATGCAACAGATACCGCAGGCAACGCCTCGGCGAACTCATCGGTCTTCGCTTTTACCATTGATACCGCAGCCCCCGGCGTACCGGTGGTGACCAGCGTGATTGACGATGTCGGTCCGGTCACCGGGACGCTCACGTCGGGTAACAGCACCAACGACGCGCGTCCAACCTTCAACGGCACGGGCGAAGTGGGTTCTACCGTGCACGTGATCGTTGATGGCAACGAAATTGGCACAGCGGTGGTCAATGCCCAGGGCAGCTGGACCTTTACACCGGGTACCGATCTGGGCGAAGGGCCACACGCCATCACCTTCAACGCCACCGATGCGGCGGGCAATACCGGCGGCACAACGACGCCGTTTACCCTGACGGTGGATACGGGCGTGCCGTCGGCGCCGATCATTTCAACCGCGGGTGACAACGTGGGCAGCATTCAAACCCCGCTCTCTTCGGGGCAGAGCACCGACGACACCACGCCAACGCTGAACGGCACCGCGACCGCCAACGCCACGGTCACCGTTTATGAGAACGGGCAGCCGGTCGGCACCGTTCAGGCGGACGGTACCGGAGCATGGAGCTTTACGCCATCAGCACCGCTGGGCAACGGCAGCCATACCTGGACCGCCACGGTCACCGATGCAGCGGGCAACGTCAGCCCGACCTCGCCGGGCTTTACCCTGATTGTTGATACCGCTGCACCAAACGCGCCGGTTATCAGCCAGGCGGTAGACGACGTGGGCAGCATCACCGGCCCGCTAACGTCCGGGCAAACAACCGACGATACCGTTCCGCGCCTTGTCGGGACCAGCGAACCGTTTGCCACCGTGAAAATATATGAGGGAGCTACGCTTGTCGGAACAGGCACTGCGGATAGCAACGGGAGCTGGAGTATCTTGCTCAACACCACGCTGACCGCGGGCGCGCACAGCTTCACCGCGCAGGCGACGGATGCGGCGGGCAATACCAGCCTGTCGTCCACCAGCTTCAGCCTCACCGTTGACACCACGCCGCCTGCGCTGCCGGTGCTGACCAGCATTCTGGATGACGTGGGCAATGCGGCGACGCCGGTTGCAAACGGCGGGTTCACCAACGACGCGCAGCCAACCCTCAGCGGCACGGCGGAAGCCGGGTCGACGGTGAAAATCTTTGATAACGGCGTACAGATCGGCAGCGTGACGGCGACCGGCGGCGCGTGGAGCTTTACGCCATCTCCGGCGCTGAGCAACGGCGCGCACACGTTGACCTTTACCGCCACCGATGCGGTGGGCAACGCCAGCGCACCTACCGCCGGGTATGTGATTAACGTCGATACCCTCGCGCCGGGCGCGCCGGTCATCAGTTCGGTGATTGATGATGTCGGCAGCGTTATCGGTCCGGTGACTGGTACGAATCCGACCAACGATACGCGCCCAACGCTAAGCGGGACAGCCGAAGCGAATGCCACGGTCAGGATCTACGATGGTATTACGCTGGTCGGCACGGTGACCGCCGATGGCAACGGCAACTGGACCCTGCCGCAAACCACCACGCTGACGCAGGGCACGCATAACTTCACCGCCACGGCCACCGATGCGGCAGGCAATACCAGCGCGGCGTCAGGCGTGACGACGATTATCGTCGATACGACCGCCCCAACGGCGCCGACCGGGACTCTCAACGCCGACGGTAGCGTCCTGACCGGGAGCGCGGAGGCGGGCAGTACCGTCACAATCCGCCTTGCGGACGGCTCGACGGTGACCGCCATTGCGGGCAGCAACGGCACCTACAGCTACACCTTCATTAACAAACAGATCGAAGGCCAGACGCTGCAGATCACCGCTACCGACGCCGCGGGCAACACCTCCCTGCCGGGCTCCGCCCTTGCACCGGTGTTGCCGCTCTCCGCCAGCAATAACGTTGAAGAGCTGAACCTCAGCACCACGGCGACCGTGACCAACAGCCAGTACAGCGACTACGGCTTCCTGCTGGTCGGCGCCGTGGGCAACGTCCTGACGCTGCTGGGCAATGACACGGCGCAGGTGAACTTCACGGTGGGCAACGGCGGCAGCGCGGATATCGTGGTGAATGCTAACGCTACGGGGGCGGTGCTCTCTCTGCTCAACACTCTTGAGCTGGTAGTTCAGCACTACGTCAACGGCGTCTGGACTACCGTGGTGGATACCGGCCAACCGCAGTTTGCCGATCTCCTGACCCTCGGCGCTACCGGCGTCTCACTGAACCTGACCGGGCTGGCCGACGGTAACTACCGCGTGCTTAGCTATAACACCAACCTGCTGGCAACCGGCTCCTACACCAGCCTCGACGTGGCGGTGAAAGAGACCGGTCCGGGTACGGTTACCGGAGATACCAGTCTCAACGGCAACGTGATCCTTGATACGGATCCGACCGCCGGCAGCGACAACGCGCCGGCCGGAACCACTATCTCCACGGTTACTAACGCGCAGGGCGTCACCACCAGCGTGAACGCCGACGGCACGGTGATCCAGGGCAAATACGGTACGCTGACCATCAACCGAGACGGCAGCTATACCTATAACCTGACCGACACCAGCGCTGCGGTCGTTGGCCGGACGGAGAGCTTCACCTACACCATCACCCATAACGGCGTCAGCGCGTCGGCGAACCTGGTGCTGTCTCTGGGTGCCGGTACGGTAATCAACGGCATTGTGGCAGTGGACGACACGGCCTCGCTGACCTTTGACACCACCGTGAGTGAGGTGAATAACGGCGCCTCGTCTCAGAACGGTTTTACCCTGGTGGGCATTAATCTCGGCAGCACGCTGGGGCTTAACCTGCTGGACGACATGACCAACCCGATCATCTACAACGTGGAGGAAGGGACGACCCGCACCATGACCATCCAGGCCTCCGTGGGCGGCGTGGCGCTGGCGTCGGTGTTCGACCTGTACGTCTATAAGTTCAACAATGCGACCCAGACCTTCGAGCAGGTTCGCGTCGAGTCGGGCTGGCTGCGCGCTCCAGTGCTGGGGGGTACGTCACCGCAGCTGACGCTGAACCTGCCTGCCGGGGAGTATCTGTTCCTGCTGAATACCGCATCCGGGATCGCCGTACTGACGGCCTACACGCTGAACGTCCTGCAGGACCATGTCTACAGCGTGGCGAGCATCAGCGAAACCACCACGGGCGACGTGCTGGCGAATGATCCGGTTCCAGCGGGCACGCTGGTTACCGAAGTGAACGGCGTGGCGGTCAACAGCAGCGGAACCACCACCATTCAGGGAGAATACGGCACGCTGACCATCAATTCGTCCGGTCAGTACACCTACACCCTGAGAAGCGGCGTAGGGGCGGACCATATCAGCACGCCGGATACCTTCGTCTACACCGTTACCGCGCCTGACGGCTCGAAGGATACGGCATCGCTCAACATCACCCCAACCGCGCAGGCGATGAATGCGGTGAACGATGTCAGCGCCACGATGGACCTTACCTCGGTACATCACACGTCGGTCTATTCGGATACGACCGTGGGCACCGCCAGCTGGACGACGGCCCTTCTCTCGTCAACCCAGGGCAGCGGCAGCGGAACCTTCGTGGTCGACGCGAATACCGCGCTGCACAACGCATCGCTGCATTTTAACGTGGCATCGCTGCTGTCGCTGACCGGGTTGACGGTGAACTGGTCCATCAGCGACGGCTCTGGCGTGATCCGCAGCGGCTCCTTCAGCGGGGCCTCGCTGCTGGGCGGCAGTATCGACGTCGCGCTGACCGGGCTGGATCTCAACGCCGGGACCTATACGCTGAACTTTACCGGTAGCGTCCCGGGGCTGAGCGTCGGAAACATCACCATTACCCCAAGCGTGAACGGCACCACCTACTCGCTGAGTAATTTCGACGTCACCGGCAGCCACACCGTCAACGGCAATATCTTTGACGGCACCGACTCCGGCGGCGTGCTGGATCAGCTCCACTCGGTGGATACCCGTCTGAGCGTGACCGGCTACAACGGCGTGACCACCACGCTGGATCCGTATACCGGCAGCGCAACGGTGAATATTGTCGGCCACTACGGCACGCTGGCGATCGGCGCTGACGGCCATTACACCTATACCCTCAACAGCGGGGTATCGCTCTCAACCATGACCTCGAAGGAGACCTTCAACTACACCCTGACCGACTCTGCAGGAAGAACGGACAGCGCCACGCTGACCATCAATATGGCGCCGCAGTTCATCAGCTCTGAGCATAACGACGCCATCACCGGTACGGCCTACGGCGATACGCTGATTTACCAGGTGCTGAACAGCACTGTGGGCAACGGTACGGGGGGTAACACCAGCAGTGCCGCGGGCGATCACTGGACCGGCTTCTCGCTGGCGCAGGGCGACAAGATCGACATCGGCGATCTGCTGGTGGGCTGGAACGGTAGCGCCGCGACGCTCGGGAATTATCTCCATGTCACTAATAGTAATGGCAATACCGTGATCTCCATCGACCGTGATGGTGCAGGGGGCACCTACACTAATACCACGCTCGTTACGCTTGATGGCGTTCAGACCACCTACGACGAGCTTGTTAACCAGCAACACATCATTACCTGATACCACCTGCAAGAGATGACCCGGGCGCGCAGCGCCCGGGCATAAATAATAAAGCCGTATTTTTTTATAGGGACATGACATGGGAATGAAGATGCCTTACTGGTGGCTCTCGTGCTGCCTGATATCTGTGCCCGCTTTCTGCGCAAATCCGGCGGCCACCATCAATACCGGACAGCTTCGCGAAACGCAGGAACTCCCCTCGCTCAACGGCCGCGTCGCACCTGCGGCTGGCAAAGCCGCACCCGGTTCATTGCAGCTTGGCGATGCCGTTAACCGCGCCGTCACCTGGCACCCGGCCATCAGCGAAGCCGTGGGGAAACTCTACCAGCAGAGCGAAGAAGTAGACGTCGCTAAGTCAAAATACTATCCGCAGATTAATGCCGGCGTGGACAACGGTTATTCCCACGACGGCGACCAGAACGGCTTTACGCCGTCGCTGGTGCTTTCTCTCTCACAGATGCTCTACGACTTTGGCAAAGTGGCAAGCCAGGTACGCGCCGAGAGCGCCGGCGTTGCCCAGCAGCAGGCCAACGTGCTGGTGAGTATCGACACTATCGCCCACGATACCGCCGTCGCCATGGTGCAGGTGCAAACCTGGCAGCAGATGGTTGAGACCGCTAAAGAGCAGCTCGACGCCCTCTCCTCTATCGGCACGCTGACGCGCCAGCGTAACGACGAAGGGGCCACATCGCTCTCTGACGTGGTGCAGACCGATGCCCGAATCGAAGGCGCGCGAGCACAGCTGATGCAGTACCAGGCCAGCCTGGACAGCGCCCGCGCCACGCTGATGAGCTTTCTCGGCTGGAACAGCCTGAACGCGATAAGCAATGACTTTCCGCAAAAGCTGGGCCGGAGCTGCGACATCGCCGAGCCGGACGACCGCCTGGTTCCCGCGGTACTTGCCGCCTGGGCGCAGGCTAACGTCGCCCAGGCTAACCTGGACTATGCCGACGCGCAGATGACGCCAACCGTCTCGCTGGAGCCGGAGGTGCGCCACTACATGAACGATCGCTACGCGGGCAGCGACACGCGGGATCGCACCCAGTATTCCGCATGGGTGAAAGTTCAGATGCCGCTTTATCAGGGCGGCGGCCTCACCGCACGGCGTAACGCTGCCGGACACGCGGTGGAGGCGGCGCAGTCCACCATTCAGCGCACGCGTCTTGATGTCCGCCAGAAACTGCTGGAAGCCCGCAGCCAGGTGATGAGCCTGCAAAGCACGCTGCAAATTCAGGGCCGTCAGGAGGCGCTCAGCGCACGCACCCGCGAACTGTACCAGCAGCAGTATCTTGACCTCGGCTCGCGCCCGCTGCTCGACGTACTCAACGCCGAACAGGAGGTTTATCAGGCGCGCTTCACCCAGCAGCAGACCCTCGGTCAGCTGCACCAGCTGCAGCTCAACTGCCTGTATAACACCGGACAGCTGCGTCACGCGTTCGATCTTGATAACCGCACCATCCAGACCGTGGAGATCCAGCCATGAAGCAGCGTGATATACCGCAAGGTGAAAACATGACGGATGAGGCGCTGGCGCAGTGGGCACAGGCCTTTGGTTTTGTTGCCACGCGCTATCGCGTCGCCTGCTCGCCCGGCGCGCTGATTGCAGGCGCACCCTGGCTGAAAGGCAAACCGATGGTGCCCGCCCTCACCCAGCTGGCCCGCGAAGCAGGGCTGTCGTTTCAGCTCCTTACCGACGATCGACAGGCGATCAACAGCTGGCGTCTGCCGGTTGTCGTAGCGATGAATGACGGCAGGATCGGCGTGATCGAGCATTTCGACGGGGACGATACGCTGGAAGTCAGCTTTTTCGACGACGAGACCTACACCAACCGGCTGTCGATGACGGCGATGCTGCCCGCTATACGCCACGTTATTGCCCTGCGTCCACTCGCCGCGCTAAAGGACAGCCGCGTGGATGCCTATATCTCCAAATATCGTCCGGACTGGCTCTACCGGCTGGTGATGCGCGATCTCCACCCCTACAGCTGGGTGATGCTCGCCGCGCTGTTTATCAACGTGCTGTCGCTCTCCGGGATCGTCTTTTCCATGCAGGTCTATGACCGGGTGATCCCCGCCCAGTCCTACCCGACGCTGTACGTCCTGACCATAGGGGTGCTGATTGCCACCCTGTTTGGTTTTGTGCTGCGCGTGGCGCGCGGGCACATTATGGATCTGCTGGGCAAGCGCTCGGATATGCGCGTTTCGGATCGCGTATTCGGCCACGCTCTGCGGCTGCGTAACAGCGCGATCCCCCGCTCCACCGGCAGCTTTATCTCACAGCTGCGCGAGCTGGAGCAGATCCGTGAGATGGTGACCTCGTCCACCATCTCGACGATTGTCGACCTGCCCTTCTTTTTACTGTTCGTGGTGGTGCTGGCAATCATCGCCCCGCAGCTGGCGTGGATCGCCCCGGTCGCGGCGGTGATCATGGTCCTGCCCGGCCTGCTGCTGCAGAAGAAGCTGGCGGAGCTGGCAAAGCAGTCGGCGCATGAATCAACCCTGCGCAACGCGGTGCTGGTGGAGAGCGTGCAGGGCCTGGAGGACATCAAGCTGATGCAGGCGGAAAACCGCTTTTTGCAGCAGTGGAACAGCTATATCCAGATCACCGCGGAATCCGGCCTGCGCACTCGCGAGCTGACGCAGAACCTGATCAGCTGGGGGATGACCATTCAGAGCCTGGTCTACGCCGGGGTGATTGTGGTCGGCGCGCCGATGGTGATCGACGGTACCCTGACCACCGGCTCGGTGGTCGCCGCGTCGATGCTGGCTTCCCGCATGATCGCCCCAATGGCGACGCTGTGCGGCGTGCTGGCGCGCTGGCAGCAGGTCAAAGCCGCAAAAGAGGGGCTGGACAGCATCATGCAGCTTCCCACCGAAAACCAGCGCGAGGAGACGCCGATCCGCCAGGACGTCCTGCGCGGACACTATCTTTTCGAGCAGGCGCAGTTCCGCTATCAGCCGGACGATCCGCGCATGGCGCTGCGCATTAATCGCCTGGAGATAAGGCCGGGAGAAAAAGTGGCGATCCTCGGGCGCAACGGCGCGGGCAAATCAACCCTGCTGCAGGCGATGGCGGGCGGGATGGACCTGGCGGCGGGCGAACTGCGGCTCGACGGCTTCAGCCTGCCGCATCTCGACGTGGCGGACGTGCGCCGCAACGTCGGCTTTATGACTCAGAACGCGCGGCTGTTTTACGGCACCCTGCGCGAAAACATCACCCTCGGCATGCCGCGCGCCACCGACGAAGAAATTTTCGAGGCGCTGGAGCTGACCGGCGCGGCGGGCTTCGTCCAGAAGCTGCCCAAGGGGCTGGACTATCCGATCATGGAAAACGGCGTAGGGCTCTCCGGCGGGCAGCGCCAGTCGATTCTGCTGGCGCGAATGCTCCTGCGCGATCCGAATATTGTGCTGATGGATGAACCCACCGCGTCGCTGGATGAGCACACCGAGCGGGAATTCATCCAGCGCCTGGGCGACTGGCTCGGGCATCGCACCCTGATCGTCGCCACGCACCGCGTACCGGTTCTGGAACTGGTGGAGCGCGTCGTGGTGTTAAAAGAAGGCATGCTGGTGATGGACGCACCAAAAGCCCAGGCGCTGAGCAACAGCCGTATGCAGCAGCAACAGCAGCAGGCAGCAACCGGACGGGAGTGGAAAAATGAAAATCAGTCAGCGTGACGTGGCGGCAATGGACGATCTGGATAACGCCCTCGACTCCGAAAGCTGCTACACCGGCGCGCGCCGGATCGTGATCTTCTCGCTGCTGATGTTTGTGGTGCTGGGCGTCTGGGCGTGGTTTGGCGTGCTGGATGAGGTGTCAACCGGTTCGGGTAAAGTAATCCCTAGCTCGCGCGAGCAGGTCTTACAGTCTCTCGACGGCGGGATCCTCACCGAGCTGAACGTCCACGAAGGCGATCAGGTGCAGGCCGGACAGGTGCTGGCGCGGCTTGACCCGACGCGTTCTGAGTCGAACGTCGGCGAAAGCGCGGCGCGCTACCGGGCCTCACTGGCCTCCAGCGCCCGCCTGTACGCCGAGGTGAACGATCTGCCGCTGAAATTCCCGCCTTCGCTGGCGAAATGGCCGGATCTGATTGCCGACGAAACGCGGCTGTACAACTCGCGCCGCGCGCAGCTGGAGGATACCCAGCGGGAGCTTCGCGCCGCGTTAGATCTCGCCAATAAAGAGCTGGCCATTACCCAGCGGCTGGTGAAAACCGGGGCCGCCAGCCACGTGGAGGTGCTGCGCCTGCAGCGGCAGAAAAGCGATCTGGAGCTGAAGCTCACCGACGTGCGTTCGCAGTATTACGTCCAGGCGCGCGAGGCGTTATCCAAAGCCAACGCTGAGGTGGATATGGTTTCAGCCATCCTCAAGGGCCGCCAGGATTCCGTCACCCGTCTGACGGTAAAATCCCCGGTGCGCGGGATCGTGAAAAATATCAAGGTGACCACCATCGGCGGGGTGATCCCGCCCAACGGCGAGCTGATGGAGATTGTGCCGGTGGACGATCACCTGCTGATCGAAACTCGCCTGTCGCCGCGCGATATCGCCTTTATCCACCCGAACCAGGAGGCGCTGGTCAAAATCACCGCCTACGATTACGCCATTTACGGCGGCCTGCACGGGGTCGTTGAGACGATTTCCCCGGATACCATTCAGGATGAGGCCAAGCCGGAGGTGTTCTATTACAGGGTGTTTATCCGCACCAGTCAGGATTACCTGGTCAATAAGGCGGGCAGGCACTTCTCGATTGTACCGGGGATGATTGCGACGGTGGACATTAAGACCGGAGAGAAAACGGTGCTGGATTATCTGATTAAACCGTTCAACCGGGCGAAAGAGGCGCTAAGGGAGCGATAGCCAATAGCCGGGTGGTGGCTGCGCCTTACCCGGCCTACATCCCCCCAGGCCCATGCAAGCGCAGCGCCGCCGGGCATTAAACCGCACGCCAGAACTGGAACCTGCCTCGGAGGATTAATCTTTAGTCATGCATCCCACTTCCCTTCAGCCATCGCCCAGGTAATATTAACCGCAGACAAAACGCACTTGCGCACAGTGCAGGAGTGCATTACTATTCATTCAGCTTCACGGACTGGAGCTCGCCAGCATTATGATTAGTTATTTTCGGGATCAATGGCTTGAGGATTTTTTTCTTTACGGCAGATCGAGCAATGTTATCCCTTCAAATCTGGAAACAGCGCTTGCGAGAAAGCTCGATATCATCAGGGCAGCAACCTCGCACAGGGATTTGCGATCGCCACCGGGCAATATGTATGAAGCATTGAATCCTCCGCTGAAGGGCTATTCCTCCATCCGGGTAAACAGGCAATACAGGCTCGTATTTTGCTGGACAGAGGGTAAAGCAGAAGATCTCTACCTCTCTCCACACAAGTACACGCAACACAAGTGAGGCATCATCTATGACACTTCAACAGGCACTCCGCAAACCCACCACGCCGGGCGACGTGTTGCAGTATGAGTATCTTGAACCGCTCAATCTGAAAATCAGCGATCTGGCGGAGATGCTCAATGTTCACCGCAACACCATCAGCGCGCTGGTCAATAACAATCGCAAGCTTACTGCCGATATGGCGATCAAGCTGGCAAAAGCCTTTGATACCACGATTGAATTTTGGCTGAACTTACAGCTGAACGTCGATATCTGGGAAGCGCAATCTAACGCCAGGACGCAGGAGGAACTAAGCCGTATAAAGACCGTTGCGGACGTCATGGCTAAGCGAAAATCTGGCCAACCGGATGTAGCCTGACCCGAACAGGCGCGGAGATCTTACTCCGCCGGACGAGGTGCGGCGCTGTTATACACGCCAATATAACGCGCAAATTTCCCAATAAACACACCGGCAAACACGCCGCCGGAGACGATCGCCAGCGCGCTCATGGCGGGCTGCTGCATCGTCTGGGGAGAGACCGCGCTCATCACGCCCAGCACATACTTCACCCCGAACGCCAGCATCATAAACGGCAGCGCGGTGTAGTCGGCCTGGCGGTAAATGCTTCTCGGCGCCTCTGCGCGGGTGATAACAGCCTGCTTAATCAGGACATACCCCAGCGCGGCCCCGGCGAGGATCCCCGCCGTCCATAATGCGACAGTTCCGGGGGTTAACGTGCGGTAAACCACCAGATCGTAGATATCCCAGATTAGAAATATTGCCGGAATAATGGCAAGCCGCTCCAGCGAAACGGTGGCAGGCCTGCGGGCTTTAATACCGCGAGAGATGAGGAAGATAAAAAGCACCCACACCCAGACGGGCGTGTGCGTAACGACACCGAACAGAAATTCAAACATGGAGATCACCATGAACGATCGCGGCCCCTGCCGCCCTGAACGCATATTGCGCATAACGGCAGGAACGCCATTATGCGCAGGTCTTTTACAGCGATTTTTTCAGGCGTTGAACCGCTTCCTTCAGCTCTTCATCCGTTGGCGTGACAAATGACATACGCAGCGTTGAATGGTCTGGCTCATTGCAGTAGAAAAATTCGCCCGGCACAAATACTACGCCGTTACTTAACGTTTTTTCCAGCCAGCGGGTGGTATTACTACCATTTTTCATATTCGCCCACAGGAACATGCCGCCCTTCGGCTTGTGGAAAGACATCACGTCGCCAAGCTCGGCCTCCAGCTCGGTTGCGAACGTCTGGTATTTCTGGCGATAGGCTTCGCGGATCGTTTTAATCTGAGCGGGCAGACGACCGGTTTTCAGGTACTCATACGTCATCAGCTGCGACAGCGTGCTGGTGTGCAGATCGGTGGTTTGCTTCAGGTTCACCACCGCGCGCTTCAGCCATTCCGGTACCACCACCCAGCCCACGCGAGTGCCCGGCGCGAGGATTTTAGAGAAGGTAGAGGTATACACCACGTTCTCTTCGTTGCCGATATCTTTGGCATGAGCAATTAACGGGCGGAAGACTTCATCGGTATAGTTAATTTCGCTATACGGATCGTCTTCGATGATCACGAAGTCATAGCGCTTCGAGAGTTCCACCAGCTGTTTACGACGCGCCTCAGAAAGCGTCACGCCGCCCGGGTTGCCAAACGTCGGGACAATATAGACCGCTTTGATAGTTTTATTTGCCACCAGCACTTCGAGCTCGTCGACCTTCATGCCGTCACCGTCGGTGCCGACGGATTCAAAATTCGCCTGCGCCAGGCCGAATACCTGCAGCGCAGCAAGATAGGTTGGACGCTCGACGACGACAATATCGCCCGGGTTAATCAAAGCACGCGCCAGCACGTCGAGGGACTGCTGTGAACCAGAGGTCACGACCACGTCATCCGCCTTACAGCGAATGCCTCGCCCCTCGCAAATGCGCTGAATCTCTTCCCGCAGTCCCGGCACGCCTTCGGTCAGGCCGTACTGGAACGCCTCGCCAAAATGCTGAGATAATACGGCATCAGCGGCAATTTTCAGCCCTTCGCGATCGAACAGGTCTGGGTTTGGAATACCGCCCCCCAGCGAGATCACGCCCGCCATTTTGCTGTGTTTTAATAATTCACGGATGGCAGATGATTGCAGGCCCTGCGCGCTGCTAGCGAGTTTACTCACGGACATTCTTTGCTTACCTTCTGTTTTTATAGTGTGCCCAATCTTAGCAGAATATGGGCGATAAATTCCGTCAGCTTAGGCAGTTGACGTAAATCCTGACGCCACAATAAATGCACGGGTCTCGGCGCCGGAATATACTCTTCCAGCACCCGCACCAGCCTGCCGCTTTCCAGATCTTCCGCCACCAGCACCTCCGGCTGCAGCAGCAGTCCCGCTCCGGCTCTCGCGGCCATCCGGAGCCCGTAGCCGTCATTACATTTTAAGACCGCATCCCGCTTCCAGCGCACCTCGCCCTCGACGCCCGGCAGCCGCCACTCGTTGCGCGCGGTCCACACGCTGTGGGACAGACAAAGATGATCCACCAGATCGGCAGGGGTTTGCGGCGTACCGTAGCGTGCCAGGTAGTCCGGCGCGGCGCAGATCACCATCCGGTAAGGGCAGAGGTATTTCGCCACCAGATCGTCGTTGTGAATGTCGCCAATACGAATGGCCAGATCGATACCCTCCTCCACCAGATCCACCATCCGGTTGGTGAGATCCAGCTCGATGCGCACTTCCGGGTAGCGTTGTAAAAAAGAGGCCGTAAGCGGCGCGATCGCGCTGCCGCCAAACGAGGTGGGCGCCGTCACGCGCAGGGTCCCGGACGGTGCGGCGCGCAGGCGTTCCACGGCGCTTTCGGCGATCGCGACCTGCTCCAGCACCCGCTTCGCCTCGTCGAAATAGACGCGTCCGGCATCCGTCAGGCTCTGACGGCGCGTGTTACGCTCCAGCAGGCGGGTGCCGAGCTGGGATTCCAGCAGCGCAACGTACTTCCCCACCATCACCGCCGACATCTCGAGCCGCGCCGCCGCGCCGGTGAAGCTGCCGCTTTCAACCACCGCAATAAAGGTCTCCATGCTGCGAAGCTTATCCATATTCCAAACCTCTGGTTAGCAATATTCTAACTTTAGCCCAGTTTATCCGTATTTTAATTTATTAAAGAATGAAGGCTCACAACAGAAGGAGTCGGCTATGAAAATCGTCATTATTGGTGCCAGCGGTACGGTTGGTCATGCGGTAACGGAAGAGCTGAGTCGTCGCCACCAGGTCATCCGCGTCGGCCGCACGCAGGGCGACGAGCAGGTAGATATCACCTCTCAGGCGAGCGTTCAGGCGCTGTTCGAGAAAATCGGTCCGGTGGACGCCATTGTGTCCGCCAGCGGTGGCCTCTACTTTGGCCCGCTCGCGACCATGAAAGATAGCGACTTTAACCAGGGGCTACAGGATAAGCTGCTAGGACAGGTGCGCCTGGCGCTGACCGGCCAGCACTACCTGAACGAAGGGGGCTCGATTACGTTGATAAGCGGGATCGTCGCACACGAGCCGATTGCGCAGGGCGTAAATGCCACCACGGTGAATGCGGCGCTGGAAGGGTTTGTTCGCGCCGCAGCCTGCGAATTGCCGCGCGGGATCCGCATCAATCTGATTAGCCCAACGGTGCTCACCGAATCCGTCGAAACGTACGATGGCTTCTTCCCGGGCTTCGAAAGCGTGCCTGCCGCGACGGTGGCCCAGGCCTACCGCCGCAGCGTGGAAGGCGTGCAGAGCGGGCGGGTATACAAGGTCGGCTACTGAGCCGTGCGCGCGGCGATCGGCACCAGCATCGGGCGTGGAAGCTGCGCTTACCCGGCCTTCAGAAGTGCGGCCTGATGCCATCCCCCCTCTCCCACAGGGAGAGGGAGAAATGCACATCAACCCACAACGCCCCAGACGAGGTTGCCCTTGTGGAACGTTGCGGTACGCGGAGAGATGCGCGCCACGGCTTCGGCGGAACAGGAGGCGTCCACCAGCACAAAGCTGGCGTCATCCTGCGCTTTCGGCCACACGCGCTCGCCTTTGTCGTTCAGCGGCAGCACGTCGCCGGTCGCGATACCTAATGCGCGGGAGAGCGTCTGCTCGTTCGGGCGGATGTAGAGCTGGGCGTAGAGATTCGCTTTTTCCAGCATGTCCCCCAGACCGTACGGCGACCAGTGGTCGATCACGCTGTCGGTTCCCGTCATCACAAACACGCCCTTGTCCCGCAGCTGCTTCAGCGGCATATGCAGGGTGCCAATCGGCACGGTGGAGGCGATGGTCACCTGCTGCGCCGCCATGCGGGTGGCGATCTCATCCACCTGCTTTTCGTTAAGCGTCGCCAGCGCAAAGGCGTGGCTGATGGTCAGCTTCCCCTTCAGCTCCGGCGTTTTCTCCACGGTTTCGACCATGTAGTTCACCGCCGCCACACCCGCCGGGCTGGTCTCGTGCAGGTGAATATCCACTCCTTTGTCGTAGTCCAGCGCAATCTGGAACATCAGGTCGAGAGATTTCTCCATCGCGCCGTCGACGTTGGTCGGGTCCAGGCCGCCCACGTAGTGCGCCCCGGCCTGCATAGCCTCACGCATCAGCTTTTCGGAATGGGACAGCAGCAGCCCGTGCTGTGGGAAGGCGACGATTTCACAGTCAAAGCCGGGCTTACGGCGCGATAAAACCGCCTGCAGGTTTTCAAGATTCTTCAGGCCGGAGGTCGGCTCGATATTGCAGTGGCTGCGGGCTATGGTGGAGCCTTTCGACTGGATCAGATCGATCAGCTTTTCCGCACGCTCCTGGGTGTAGGGCTGAAGCTCCGGCAGCAGCTTCTGTTCCAGGCGGATCATATCCTGAATGGTGGTACCTGCCGGGCGGTTGAGGGAACGCCACGGGCCGCCGTAAAAGGTTTTATCCAGGTGAATGTGCATGTCGCGCATCGCCGGAAGCATCAGCTTGTTGCCCGCGTCGTAGTGCGGCAGCGTGGCGTCGGCGTGGCGCTTGTTATCGCGCAGGGCGACGATCTTCCCGTCTTGAATCTCCAGCGTCTTCAGCTCGGTGCGGGTGCTCGTCGCCACGTTGCCGTCAAAATTAAACCCGGCTTCGAGCAACACGTTGTCCAGATAGTAATGTTTCGCGGTGATATTCACAGGCTTACCGGTCTCGCAGAGTGGCTTTGCGGAGTCAGCAGCATACGCGACGGATCCGGTCGCGCCAAACAGCGCGCAGGCGGTCACCATTTTGCCGCTCTGGCTGATGAATTCACGGCGGCTTTTATTTTCACTCATCTAATCTTCCTTCATTCACAATATGGGTACCGGTTTCTCCGCGCAGCGCGGCGGGCAGGCAGTCCGGCGAGGTGATGATCACGCGCTTGCCGCCGTGATGTAAAAACGCCAGCGAGGCGACGATTTTGGGCAGCATGCTGCCCGCCGGGAAATGGCCTTCCTCCATGTAGTGCGTCATCTCCGCTACGTCGACGGTCTCCAGCGCCTGTTGATTTGGCTTACCGAAGTTGACACACACCTTTTCCACGCCGGTGGTAATCACCAGCACGTCGGCGCCGATCTCGCGCGCCAGCAGCGCGGTGGAGAGATCTTTATCAATCACCGCGTCGACGCTCTGGTAATCGCCCTGCGCCGAGCGCACCACGGGAATACCGCCGCCGCCCGCGCCGATCACCACGAAGCCTTTTTGCGTCAGTGTCTTGATCGCGTCGGCCTCGACAATGCGCAGCGGCTGCGGGGAGGCCACCACGCGACGATATCCCCGGCCCGAATCTTCAACAAAGTGCCAGTCCGGGTGCGCGAGCTGCAGTTCGTCGCGCTGCGCCTCGCTGAAGAACGCGCCGATCGGCTTCGTGGGGTGCGCAAAGCCGGGATCGTTTTTATCCACTTCCACCTGCGTGACGACCGTGACCGCCTTTTGCTCGCCGCACGCGGCAAGGCGGTTGTTCAGCGCCTGCTGGATTAGGTAGCCAATGCCGCCCTGGGTGTCCGCCACGCAGTTTGCCAGCGGCGTCAGAGGGAGCCCTTCCCGCTCGTGGGCGATTTCAGCGCGGCGCAGATCCAGCCCCACCTGCGGACCGTTGCCGTGGGTAAGCACGATGTCATAGTCGGAGGCCAGCATTTCGAGCACCGACTCTGCCACCGCTTTGACCGCCTGCGCCTGATGTTCAACCGACTGGCTGGCGTTGTCTTTGATAATGCTGTTGCCGCCGATGGCAACGACCATAAGCTCTTTCATACGTGTTCCTTCGCAACATTACCCGACGCAGCGCTCGCAACTTCCCGGCTGTCGAGAAAATGCTTCACCACAAACATGCCGCCCATCATCAGATACGCGGTGACGAACATCAGCGAACTGCCTTCGGCAAAACCCACCACCGGGGCGTGGATCACCCCGAACAGCGCCAGCAGTGCCCCGCCCGCCGCGGCCACGGCTCCGCGCAGCGGTTTGTTGATAATGGCGAAAATGGCGATACAGCCCCACAGCATGCTGGCGAGCGGTGCCCCGTTCCCCAGATGGACTAATCCTTCGTAGTAGATCCCTTTGCTGTGCAGCACGTCGGTACCGATTTTGGCGGCATTCGTGCCCGCCGCTCCCATCACGCTGTTCATCATGGTCAGCGCCCAGTTGGCGATCCACGGGAACAGGCAGATGAAGATCACGGGCACTTCCACCTTCGGCGTTTCCCTCACCACCTGGTTGGCGGTGACCACGCCGATAAACACCAGAATCGGCACGATGGCGGTCATCGGAATGATGGCGAGCATAAACGCCCCCAGCCCGAACAGCGGCACGATGAACATGGTCACGCCGGAGGCCAGCGTGTAGCCGATGCTGGCCCCCATCGCTTTCCAGCCGGGATGGCCGACGTAAACCGTCACCGGGAACGGGTTCCCCATCAGGCAGCCGAGCATGGAGGCCAGACCGTTCGCCAGCATGACTTTACGCGTCGGGTATTCATCCCCCGCCGCGTGGGCGCTTTCGATGTTCTCCAGGTCAAAGATGTAGTTCGCCAGCCCCAGCGGTACGGCAGAGGCAAGATACGGCAGCGCGTGCGGCAGGCCCTGCAGGAAGCCTTCCACATGCACCTGCGGCGGGTTAAAGCCGAAGGATGACATGGACGCTTTAATCGCTTCCGGGCTTTGCAGGCCGGAGATCCACGCCAGTGCGGTACCGGCTATCAGCAACAGCAGGCCGGTAGGGATTCTGGCGAAAATCGGCTTTTTGCCGAACCAGTTGATGAAGATCAGCAGCAGGACGATGAACGATACGGTCGGCGCTTCAAACGCCTGCAGCATCGGGTTCATCGCCAGCAGCAGCAGGCCTAAACCGGACAGGCACGACAGCAGCACGGTGCGCGGGATCATCTTGCGGATGGTTTCGCCCAGGAATGAACCGCCCGCAAGAATCATCGCCTCAACGAAGCACCAGACCAGGCCAATCTGAATAGCGAACTCCGCATCGCCCGTATGCTGATACACCGGCATCAGCACCAGGAAGGTCACGGTAAAAATTGACGGCGCGCTGGGGCCGGACGGCAGCGCGGTGACGTCCGTGCGCCCGGTCTGGCGCGCCATCTGCATGCCGAACCACGCGTAGCAGATACTCGCGGCCAGCACCGCCAGCCCGAAGGCCGGCGCGATGCGTCCATAAACAATCTCCTTCGGGATGCCGACGACAAAAATGAGCAACCCCATCATGGTCAGCAAATTGGTCAGGTTGTTGGTCATCAACCCGAAATAAGCCGCCCAGTCACCTCTTTTCCACTCCAGTTTCATGTTTTTCATGGATGCATGCCTTATAAAAAGTAGCGATCGCGGAAGGTCAACAGCGCCTTTTCAAAACAGCTAAACGGCGGGTGAACGATGCCCGCCCCAATCATGCCGATGCCCGCGTCTTTGTGTGCAATGGCGGTATTGATGACCGGCAGAATGCCGCTGCCAGCGACCTTCGTGATGTCGATGGCGGTTGGAATGCCCATAAACGAGAGCAGCGGAATGGTGACGTTCGGATTTTCGCCGAGGGTGATTTCGCGCATCTGGCGGGAGAAGTCGATGGCTTCCTCCACCGTCCCGCCCACCAGGGCGACAATCGCCGGGGCCGTCGCCATCGCAAAGCCGCCGATGCCGTAGGTTTCGGTGATCGCGCTGTCGCCGATATCCAGCCCGGAATCTTCCGGCTTATAGCCCGCGAACATCGGGCCGATCACCTGCTGCGCCGGGCCGGTGAACCACTGCCCCGGAAGCCCCGAAACGCGCAGGCCGAATTCGTAGCCGTTGCGCGCCATGGTGGTAACCACGGTGCTGTATTCAATGCCGTGGGCGGCGTCCAGCGCGGCTTTACACATCGCCATCCACGTCGGGCCGGAGAAGTAGTCGCTGCTGGCAACAAACTCGAACACCTCGCGCTGCTGCTCCACCGGATAGCCCGCCTGAATTAGCCCCGGCGTCAGCGCCTGGATCAGCAGCGTGGTGCCCGCGTTATTGCGGTTGTGGCACTCGTCGCCCATGTGCAGCGCCTGGGCCAGCATCAGGCGCAGGTCGATTTCGCCGATAATCTTCATCGCGTCGCGCAGCATCGGGCCGAGCACGTCGCGCATCCAGTTCAGGCGGTCGATGACGCTCTGGTCGTTGGCCCCCATGCGCAGGATCTTCGCCATCTGCTCGCTAAGGTTGGTGAACGCGCGGTTGCCGTAGGTTTTGTTTTCAACGATGTGCATAAACATCGACGCGGAGGTGACGCCCGCCATGGAGCCCACGCAGTCGTGCTCGTGGCATGGCGAGAAGGCGATCTTCCCGGAGGCGGCAAGTCGCGCCGCGTCGTCCAGATCTTTCGCCAGCCCTTCAAACACCAGCGCCCCGGTGACCGCGCCCTTCATCGCGCCGCACATGTTTTCCCAGGAGACAGGGGGACCGGCGTGCAGAATGGTGGTGCGGGTCATCCCCGGCACAACGTTAATCGCCTGGTCATAGCCCACCAGCACCGGATGAGACTGAATAATGCGCTCAAGGGCGATTTGGTTGGCGGCGGCGATTTTCTCCGCCAGCGGTTTTTCCGCCAGCTGGTCGAGCGCTTCAACGACCTGCATATTGCCCTGCCCCGGCGGCGTCCAGTCGAGCTGGGTCACGGGAATGTGCTGTTTTTTGAGATCGTCGCTGAACATCGCGAGACCCACGTTAATGACGTTCAGCGGCTGGTTAAATAAGGTAGTCATTATGCGTTCTCCCCTTTGCAGACAAATTCGCGTGCCAGTAATCCGGTATTGGTGCTGCTGCTGGCCCAGATGACGCCTGCGTCGGTCAGCAGCTGACACTGCTGCGCCAGCGACTGCGGATCCTGGTCGGTGCCGAGCACGTAGCCGAGGATCTCCAGCGGACGGTTATCGGCCTTCGCGATCGCCTGTGCTTCTTTAATGGCGTCGATCATCACGCCGACCGGATCCTCGTGGGCGCCGAAGCCGAGCACAAAGTCCATCACAATCACCCCGACTTCCGGGTCGCGAGCCTCCTGCAGCAGGCGGCTGATGCGGTTGGTCGGGTCAATCATCGGGTGCGGCTTGCCGTTGGTGAAATCGTCATCGCCAAAGTCGAGGAAGGTGTGGGCTTTACTGACGCTGATGTCGCTCAGGCGCTTAGCTGGATCCGGCTGGATGTTGCTGTAAACGTCGTCGAATTTCGCAAGCGCGGCAAACATCGCCTCGTCGCACAGGGTGCCGCCGCAGAACAGGCCGCGAATGTACTTCTGCTGCGGGGTCAGGCGAGCGCGCACCTCTTCAATTAATGGCCAGTTGAGCGGGTGCAGATCGAGGGACTCTTTTTTGATGCCGGTGAGCAGGACGGCCTTCAGCGCCGCCTCTTTGGTGCCGCGCGCGAACTGCAGTCCGTCCTCATCGGCGGGCGGTTCATTGCGACCGAGGAAGCACGCGATCACGGGCTTACGACAGGCGCGCGCGCGGGCCAGCACTTTCTCCGCCACCGCTGGCGCGGGCGGCTTGGAGATCAGCGCAATCACTTCTGTACCCTCGTCGGCTTCCAGCATTTCAATGGCGTCAAGCATCATCAGGCCGCCGATCTTCTCGCTGAGATCGCGTCCGCCGGTGCCGATCAGCTGCGACACGCCGCCGCCGAATTCATGGATGCGCACGCTCAGCTCCTGGCTGCCGGTGCCGGATGCGCCGATGATACCAATCGGTCCACGACGTACCGCGTTGGCGAAGCACAGTCCCGCGCCGTTGATGATGGCGGTGCCGCAGTCCGGCCCCATCATCAGCAGCGCTTTCCGGTGCGCGAGCTGCTTCAGCGCCAGCTCGTCGTCAAGCGACACGTTATCGGAAAACAGCATCACGTTGAGATCGTTTTCCAGCGCCTGACGCGCTTCGCGGGCGGCGAAGGTACCGTTGACGGAAATTACCGCGAGGTTGCTGTCCGGGCGATGGGTTTTGGCGCTGGCAATCGTCGCATAGCGCGCTTCATGGGAGCCCGCGCTCTCTTTACGCGTGAACAGCGCTTCAATAGCGGCCAGCGTTTCTTCATTCGCCGCGTCGCCTTTAATGACAATCATCAGGTCGCCGTTTTTCGCCTCATTTAATTCCGGCGTTAACAGCCCGAGGTTTTTTAAAACGCCCTTATTCATTTCCGTTGCCATGGCGACAAAGGCCTGTTCGACGCCCGGCAATTTATTGGCTTTAGTGGAAACGGACATTAATGATACGGAGTCAAAATAGGTGTTCTTTTTAATCACGATTTTCGTTGGCATTATTTGCACCTGTTCGCGGATAAAAGGGGGCCGCCGTCGTGCAAAATGCACGTCGGTAAAAATGCTTTATTTAATTAGCGGCCAGCCGGAACGGGCTGACCGACCGTCTTATGCGCCCGCCGCCAGCAGCAGGTCTGCAATCTCGGTGAAGCCTTTCTCCCGCGCCAGTTCGAGCGGGGTTTTGCCGTATTTGTCGGTCATATGCGGGTTCGCGCCGTGCTCCAGCAGCAGCTTCACGATCTCCTGCTGCTTTGTGCCGCCGTCGTTGAGTACGATTGCTTCCAGCAGCGGCGTCCAGCCGACAAAATTGGTGTGGTTAACGTTGATATCGGTTTTTTCCAGCAGCTCGCGGACGATCTCCACGTGCCCTTTTTCACTGGCTGGCGTAATGCCTACGCCGCCGAAGCGCGTCAGGCGGTCGAGATCCGGGTTCGCGGGTAATACCAGCCGCAGGAGAGTTAAATCGTTCGTCAGGCAGCTAATCAGGAAGGGGTTAAAGCAGGTCTGATCCTGTTTATCAATATCCGCCCCGGCGGCAATTAAGAACTCCACGCAGGCATAATGTTTTTTCAGGCTGGCAATAATAACGGCGGTTCTTTTCTGGCGGTTCGTGGCGTTAATATCCACGCCCTTCTCCAGACAGGCTTTTAGCGCATCGCTATTGCCCTCTTCTGCCGCCAGCAAAAATTCCGTAACCAGTTCAGTTGCAGACATATTCAGACTCCCGATGTTTTTATTTCTGTTGACCTGAGAATAGCAACAGCCTGGTCATAAAAGAATCCGCTTAAAAATGATTCATCGACAGACAATTCATTGTTGAGGTAAATTCAACAAACCGGTCAAAACGTGCGTCTGTGCAACCTTTTTCTTATGTTTCTCCGCTTTTTATCGTTTCTGGCCACATTATGCTTATATCTGAAAAAGCCTTGTATGGCGCGGCATTAATGAAATAGCCAGAACTGTGATCGGCTTCAAATGCGTTGTAACGACGCTGTTAAAATATGTTCAAAACTGATGGCTGAAGGGAGTGAGATATGAATTCCATCTTTACCGAGGAGAACCTGCTGGCCTTTACCACCGCCGCACGCTTCGGCAGCTTCAGCAAAGCCGCCGCCGAACTGGGTGTAACGACCTCCGCCATCAGTTACACCATTAAGCGCATGGAGACCGGGCTGGACGTGGTGCTGTTCGTCCGCAGCACGCGCAGCATTGAGCTAACCGAGTCCGGCTTTTACTTTTACCGCAAAGCCACCGACCTGCTTAACGACTTTCACGCCATCAAGCGCGGGATTGATACCATTTCACAGGGCATCGAGGCGCGTGTACGCATCTGTATCAACCAGCTGTTGTATACGCCGCGCCATACCGCGCGGCTGCTGCAGGTGCTGAAAAAGCAGTTCCCCACCTGTCAGATCACCGTCACCACCGAGGTCTATAACGGCGTGTGGGACTCCATCATCAACAACCAGGCCAATATCGCCATTGGCGCGCCGGACACGCTGCTCGACGGCGGCGGAATTGACTACACCGAAATCGGCGCCATTCGCTGGGTGTTTGCCATCGCGCCGGAGCACCCGCTGGCGTTCGTTCCGGAACCGATCGCGGAAAGCCAGCTGCGCCTGTATCCCAACATCATGGTGGAAGATACCGCGCATACCATTAACAAAAAGGTCGGCTGGCTGCTGCACGGGCAGGAGGCGATTCTGGTGCCGGACTTTAACACCAAGTGTCAGTGTCAGATCCTGGGCGAAGGGATAGGCTTTTTGCCGGAATATATGGCGCGGGAGGCGGTTGAAGATGACCTGCTGGTGACGCGGCATATCAATAACCCACGTCAGGACTCGCGCATGCTGCTCGCCACGCAGCATGCCGCAACCGGCCAGGTCACGCGCTGGATCAAGAAGGAGTTTGGCCCTGCGGGGGTGCTGACCGATATTTATAGCGATTTACTGTGGCGCGCTTAGCTTTTGCTCTGTACCCAAAAGGCGTGAATGAGGCCGGGGAAGTAACCCAGCAGCGTGAGAAGAATGTTGATAATAAACGCCCAGCCAAACCCTTTGCCTAACAGCACGCCCAGCGGCGGCAACAGGATGGTAAAAACAATACGCCAAAAACCCATATTAAAACTCCGTGCAAGCTAATCCATTGAAAATAATAGAGTGAACCATTTCTAAGCATAGCCAGTTTACCCGGCTGCGCCAGTTCCCGACCCCTCGTTTACCCTCGTTTACGCTTTTGACGCTGGCTTAATGCGCACAATTACTTTAGCATTACCTTAATTAAGAAAACACTAAAGTACCATGACTGAACTCGAACAGCTTCAGGCCAGCGCCGAGCAGGCCGCCACACTCTTAAAAGCGATGAGCAACCCGCGTCGGCTGCTGATCCTCTGCACCCTGTGCGGAGCGCCCGGCACCAGCGCGGGAGAACTGGCGCGAGCCACGGGGCTTAGTCCTTCCGCCACATCGCAGCATCTGGCGCGCATGCGTGAGGAAGGTCTGATCGACAGCACCCGCGACGCGCAGCGCATTCTCTATTTCATTAAAAACGATGCGGTGCATCAGCTCATCAGCACCCTGAAAAAGCTTTATTGCCCGTAAGGAGCCGCTATGTCACTTCCCCTTATTTCGCCGCGCGAGGCCAGTGCCCGCATCGCTGAAGGCGCAAAACTGATTGATATTCGTGATGCCGATGAGTACGCCCGCGAGCATATTCCCGCCGCGCGGTCCGTGCCGCTGGGTACCTTACCCGGTGGACTTAAAACGCAGGCGGACGAAACGGTGATTTTTCACTGCCAGTCCGGCGCCCGTACCTCAGGCAATGCCGATCGCCTGGCGCAGGCTGCCGTTCCCGCTCAGGCATTTGTGGTCGAGGGTGGCATTCAGGGCTGGAAGCAGGCCGGGCTGCCGACTTTCGAAGACAAATCCCAGCCGCTGCCGCTGATGCGTCAGGTGCAAATTGCCGCCGGGCTGCTGATACTCTGTGGCGTGGTTCTGGGCTATAGCGTCTCCAGCGGCTTTTTCCTGCTCAGCGGCTTTGTCGGTGCCGGGCTGCTGTTTGCGGGTGTGACGGGCTTTTGCGGCATGGCGCGGCTGCTTAAGGTAATGCCATGGAACCGACGTACCTCATAAGCAGTAATCGGTGAAATACGCTGTACCCGGCGTCATGCGTGGGATAATGTGAAGACCGCTAAAACGATGAGGAGGTAATATGTTTTCTGTCGGTGATTATGTGCAACCGCGTAAAGGCGGCCCGAAACTGAAAGTGCTCGAAGTGAACGGTGACAACATTGTGGCAGTCCAGGCCAGCAATGAGCAAGGCGAGAAATATACGCTGAAAGCCGTCGATGTTGCGCCGTATAGCGAAGAAGGTGATTTCGGCGTCTGCTGAACAGATAACCGGGCGGCATGTTCCGCCCGGTCAACGCATTAGATTAGAAAATCATCCAGTGATTTACCGTTTTCCAGCGCGCTGGCAATGGGCTTAGGCGTGCGGCCCTGGCCGGTCCACGTTTTCTCTTCACCGTTCTGGTCAATAAAGCGATATTTTGCTTCACGCGGCTTACGCTTTTTCGTTTGCTTACCCGCCAGCGCCAGTTCAGAGCCCAGCAGATCGGTCGGTGAAATACCATCGGCTTTCATCAGTTCCAGCAGGGCATTAATTTTTTCCTGCTGCTCGGCGCGCTGCTGCTCTAATTCCGTCAGTTCACTCCGTTTCTCTTCAGTAACGACCCTGACCTTTTCCAGCATTTCCTCAAGAACGTCCAGGGATAATTCACGCGCCATGGCGCGCAGGGTTCGGATATTATTAAGATTCTGTAACGTCAAAGACATATTATTTGAAAACCTTTTCTTTGGGGTAAATAGATAAATCGCCGACAGAATAATTCATTTGAGTTGAAATATCTACCCAAGGGTCCGTATGGGCATCAGTGTAAATATATTAAAATCTCATTGCGAATAATAGCGCACGGGGCTGCCAGGAAACAGGGGAATCTAATCACCGCATTAATATAAATGGTTAACTTTACTCCAAATCGCAGCATACTTCGCCACTGTCAGAAGGCGGATTCGTCGCCTGCGCCATCAATAAAACCAAACTATTGATTTTGATATAAAAAAAGCCAAACAAGAGAGATTATAACGATCGAAGCAAAAAACGAACAACTTTAGAGAATTTTGTGGACAAAAGGCGATTAAATAAAAATTAATCACTAGTTGTTAGTTCAAACTCAGAGATATACGCTATACATGTCAAACAAACCAACCTAAAGCACTATGCGACGAAGGAAAATCGTTTCTTTTATGTTCTTCTCAAGGAGTTCAGACATGTTCTCGCCGCAATCTCGCCTGCGCCACGCGGTGGCGGATACCTTCGCGATGGTTGTTTACTGTTCCGTCGTGAACATGCTGATCGAAATATTCCTCTCCGGAATGTCCTTCGAGCAGTCATTTTCTTCTCGTCTGGTGGCGATCCCGGTCAATATTATTATTGCATGGCCTTACGGTTTATACCGCGATGCGGTAATGCGTTTCGCGCGTCGAATTAGTCCTGCAGGCTGGGTGAAAAACCTGGCAGACGTCCTGGCGTATGTAACGTTCCAGTCGCCGGTTTACGTGGCCATTCTCCTGACAGTCGGTGCAGACTGGCACCAGATCGCTGCGGCAGTGAGTTCGAATATTGTCATTTCGATGCTGATGGGAGCCGTTTACGGCTATTTCCTCGACTACTGCCGCCGCCTGTTTAAGGTCAGCCAGTACAGCCAGGCAAAAGCGTGATGTGAAGCGACTGGCGCACGCCAGTCGCGGATTTACTGTACGTCGCCAAACAGTCCCTTCAAAAATCGCTCCAGCGCCATACGCGAACTGAAACCGTGCGGAATACCATAATGCTCATGCCGTTCACCGCCTAAATAGAGCGGAAATTGCTGATAATGATCGCAGGTTTTAATATCCGAGGCAGGCTCAGCAAATGACAGGCTTCTGTCTTTCAGCGTCGGATGAATAATGAGAGCGGTACGTCCCATTCTTGCTTCGCGGTTAACATAAACATAATTCTCGCCGCGGCGATATCCATACGCTTTTGGCGTCACCTCATCCATGGTGAATCCCTCTTTTTCAAGAACGCGTGCCACCTCGTCAGGTCGTAAATACATATCTTTTCCTCGTTATCTTTTCCTGCCCGGCAACCTTACAGTATTCAGCAATAGCAGGGCTTTCAGAATAGTCCATAAACTGCCGGATAACGCGTGATGCCCTTCAGATATTAAATTTCTGAACTAAACTGAACGGGAACACAAAATTACGGAGGATCGTATGTTTAACAGACCGAACCGAAACGATATTAACGACGACGCTCAGGATATTCGTAATGATGTCAGCCAATTAGCGGACACGCTGGAAGAGGTGCTGAAGTCCTGGGGAAGTGACGCGAAGGACGAAGCGGATGCCGCGAAGCGTAAGGCTCAGTCTCTGCTCCGTGAAACCCGCGCACGTCTAAACGGCCGCACGCGTACGACACAGGCTGCCTGCGATGCGGTCAGCTGCGCAACGACCTTCGTACGCGAGAAACCGCTCTGTACGCTCGGCACGGTAGCGGCAGTCGGTATCTTCGTGGGCGCTCTGCTTAGCCTGCGTAAATAACCCGAACGCGCACCGTTATCTGCCCCGGTGGTCAGTAGCTGCCGGGGCTTTTCTTTATCTTCTCGCCTGTAAAACCCGTATAGCCTGCCCTGCCCCGCTGGGCTCATCATCGGGACATCATCAATCTAAATTTCCCATATCTTGTATGGTTGAAACTTAAGACAACTACATCTAGTATTCCTTTTAGCAAGACACACACAACCTGACGCGATGATTCGCGCCGTTCTCTCATTTTAAATGGAAATACGAATCATGAGCATTATTATTTACACTCGTAACGATTGTGTTCAGTGCCACGCGACCAAACGGGCGATGGAAAGCCGCGGCGTGGCGTTTGAGATGGTGAATATTGACCAGCAGCCCGAGGCCGCAGACACCCTTCGCGCGCAGGGTTTCCGTCAGCTTCCGGTGGTAGTAGCCGGGGAGACCAGCTGGTCAGGCTTTCGCCCGGACATGATCAACCGCCTCGCCTCGCAGGCCGCACGGGCATGAGCAGACTGGTGTTCTTCTCCAGCAGCTCGGAAAACACGCTCCGTTTTATTGAGCGCGTCGGGCTGCCTGCGGTGCGCATTCCGCTCAACGAGCGGGAGCGGATCCGTGTAGAGGAACCGTACATTCTGGTGGTGCCCAGCTATGGCGGAGGCGGTACGGCGGGCGCGGTACCTCGCCAGGTGATCCGCTTTCTGAACGATCCTCATAATCGCGGGCTAATCCGCGGCGTGATCGCGGCGGGGAATCGCAATTTCGGCGATGCCTTTTGCCGCGCCGGGGATGTCATCTCTCAAAAATGCGGCGTGCCGTATCTCTATCGCTTTGAGCTGATGGGGACGCAGCAGGACGTCGAAAACGTGCGTAAAGGAGTGAACGAATTTTGGCAACGACAACCGCAGAACGGGTGATCCAGGCGACGCCGGATTACCACGCATTAAACGCGATGCTTAACCTCTATGACCGGGAGGGACGCATTCAGTTTGATAAAGACCGTGAGGCGGTGGACGCCTTTTTTGCCGCCCACGTGCGGCCCAACAGCGTGACCTTTGCCACCCAGGATGAACGTCTTGACCATCTGGTTAACGAGGGTTACTACGACGCGCGCGTACTCACCCGCTACGACCGTGCCTTTGTGGTGAAGCTGTTTGAACGCGCCCACGCCAGCGGTTTTCGTTTCCAGACTTTCCTCGGCGCATGGAAGTACTACACCAGCTATACGCTGAAGACTTTCGACGGCAAACGCTACTTAGAGAGCTTTGAAGATCGCGTGGTGATGGTCGCACTGACCCTGGCGCAGGGCGATGAAGCGCTGGCGCAACAGCTCACCGACGAGATCCTCTCCGGCCGCTTCCAGCCCGCCACGCCGACCTTCCTCAACTGCGGTAAAGCCCAGCGCGGCGAGCTGGTTTCCTGCTTCCTGCTGCGTATCGAAGATAACATGGAGTCGATTGGCCGCGCGGTGAACTCGGCGCTGCAGCTTTCCAAACGCGGCGGTGGCGTGGCGTTTCTGCTTTCTAACCTGCGTGAAGCGGGCGCGCCGATCAAGCGCATCGAAAACCAGTCTTCCGGCGTGATCCCGGTGATGAAGATGCTGGAGGATGCGTTCTCTTATGCTAACCAGCTTGGCGCGCGCCAGGGTGCGGGAGCGGTTTACCTGCACGCGCATCATCCGGACATTCTGCGTTTTCTCGATACCAAACGCGAAAACGCCGACGAAAAAATCCGCATCAAAACCCTGTCGCTGGGCGTGGTGATCCCGGATATCACCTTTAAACTGGCCAAAGAGAATGCCGGGATGGCGCTCTTCTCGCCGTATGACGTTGAGCGTATTTACGGCAAAGCGTTTGGTGACGTGGCGATAAGCGAGCTGTATGACGAGCTGGTAGCCGACAAGCGCATTCGCAAAAAATATATCAACGCCCGCGATTTCTTCCAGACGCTTGCGGAGATCCAGTTTGAGTCCGGCTATCCGTACATCATGTATGAAGATACGGTGAACCGCGCGAACCCGATTGCCGGGCGCATCAACATGAGCAACCTGTGCTCGGAGATTTTGCAGGTCAACAGCGCATCGGCCTACGACGAAAACCTCGACTACGCGGACATCGGCAAGGATATCTCCTGCAACCTCGGGTCGCTGAATATTGCCCACACCATGGACTCCCCCGACTTTGGCCGCACGGTGGAGACCGCCATTCGCGGGCTAACGGCGGTGTCGGACATGAGCCATATCCGCAGCGTGCCGTCTATTGAAGCGGGTAACGCCGCGTCGCACGCCATCGGGCTGGGGCAAATGAACCTGCACGGCTATCTGGCGCGGGAGGGCATCGCCTATGGCAGTCCGGAAGGGCTGGACTTCACCAACCTCTATTTCTACACCATTACCTGGCACGCGCTGCACACTTCGATGATGCTGGCGCGCGAGCGCAACCAGCGGTTCGCGGGCTTTGAGCAGTCCCGCTACGCCAGCGGGGAATACTTCAGCCAGTATCTGGAAGGCGACTGGTAGCCGAAAACCGAAAAAGTGCGCGAACTGTTTGCCCGCGCGGGGATTACTCTGCCGACGCGCGAGATGTGGCACCAGCTGCGTGACGACGTGATTCGCTACGGCATTTATAACCAGAACCTGCAGGCGGTGCCGCCAACCGGTTCGATCTCCTATATCAATCACGCCACGTCGAGCATCCACCCGATCGTGTCGAAAATCGAGATTCGCAAAGAAGGCAAAACCGGGCGCGTTTACTACCCTGCCCCGTTTATGACCAATGAGAACCTGGCGCTCTATCAGGACGCGTATGAGATCGGCCCGGAAAAAATCATCGACACCTACGCCGAGGCGACGAAACACGTGGATCAGGGGCTCTCGCTGACGCTGTTCTTCCCGGATACCGCCACCACGAGGGATATCAACAGGGCGCAGATCTACGCCTGGAAGAAAGGCATCAAAACGCTGTACTACATTCGCCTGCGCCAGCTTGCGCTGGAAGGCACCGAAATCGAAGGCTGCGTGTCCTGCGCGCTGTAAGGAGAAAGGATGAAACTGTCACGAGTACATGCCGTTAACTGGAACAAAATCCAGGACGACAAAGACCTGGAGGTGTGGAACCGCCTGACCAGCAACTTCTGGCTGCCGGAAAAGGTCCCGCTCTCCAACGATATTCCGGCCTGGCAAACGCTCGGCCACGCCGAGCAGCAGCTGACGATCCGCGTCTTTACCGGCCTGACGTTGCTGGACACCATTCAGAATACCGTTGGCGCACCTGCTCTGATGAGCGACGCGCTGACGCCGCACGAAGAGGCGGTGATGTCGAACATCAGCTTTATGGAGGCGGTGCACGCCCGCTCTTACAGCTCGATTTTCTCCACGCTGTGCCAGACCAAAGACGTGGACGCAGCCTATGCCTGGAGCGAGGAGAGTGAGTCATTACAGAGAAAGGCGGAGCTGGTACTGACGTATTATCGGGCCGAGGAGCCGCTGAAAAAGAAAATCGCCAGCGTATTCCTGGAATCGTTCCTCTTCTATTCCGGCTTCTGGCTGCCCATGTACTGGTCGAGCCGGGGCAAGCTCACCAACACCGCCGATTTGATTCGCCTTATCATTCGTGATGAAGCGGTACATGGGTATTATATCGGCTATAAGTATCAGAAAGGGCTGGAGAAAATCAGCGAGGCAAAGCGCGATGAGCTTAAAGGCTTTGCGCTCGATTTGCTGATGGATCTGTACGACAACGAGTTGAGCTATACCGAGGAACTCTACGCCGGCACCGGCTGGGAGGAAGACGTGAAGGCCTTCCTCTGCTACAACGCCAACAAGGCGCTGATGAACCTGGGCTACGAGGCGCTTTTCCCACCGGAGATGGCGGAAGTGAACCCGGCCATTCTGGCTGCGCTGTCGCCCAACGCCGACGAAAACCACGATTTCTTCTCGGGATCGGGCTCATCGTATGTGATGGGCAAAGCGGTGGAAACCGAAGATGAAGACTGGGATTTTTAATGAACGTTAACGTTCGTTAATTTAATATAAACCCAACAATTTCCTCTCTAATATTTACAAAGCAACTACACTGTCATTTCCACGCCATATTCGCCTGAATCGTCCGATTCAGGCGAAATTCCCCGACTCCAGAGCAAAAAATTGAGAAAAATTCAAATCACGCTCGGCCCTTTATTCATGGGAAATTCAGCCGTTTCGCTTCCCTGAAAATTCATGCCATAAGCAAACCCAGGGTTGTCTCAGATTCTCAGTATGTTAGGGTTATGCCCGTTAACAATTTACCATGGTAATCATATCGGCATAAACAAATAACGGGACACTCTCTATTGTATGGCAATTAAATTAGAAGTGAAAAATCTTTATAAAGTATTTGGCGAGCACCCGCAGCGCGCATTCAAATATATTGAGAAAGGCCTCACAAAAGAGCAAATTCTGGAAAAAACCGGGCTATCGCTTGGCGTTAAAGACGCCAGTCTGGCCATTGAAGAAGGCGAGATTTTTGTCATCATGGGATTATCCGGTTCGGGTAAATCCACTATGGTTCGCCTTCTCAATCGCCTGATTGAACCCACCCGCGGACAGGTGCTGATTGACGGCGTGGATATCGCCAGAATATCAGACGCCGAGCTTCGCGAGGTGCGCAGAAAGAAGATCGCAATGGTGTTTCAGTCATTCGCACTAATGCCGCACATGACGGTACTGGATAATACCGCCTTCGGCATGGAATTAGCCGGCACGCCGGCTCAGGAACGTCAGGAAAAAGCTCTGGATGCACTGCGTCAGGTTGGGCTGGAAAATTATGCGCATGCGTACCCGGATGAACTTTCCGGCGGTATGCGTCAGCGCGTGGGATTAGCCCGCGCATTAGCCATTAATCCAGACATATTATTAATGGACGAAGCCTTCTCCGCCCTCGATCCGTTAATTCGTACCGAGATGCAGGACGAGCTGGTAAAATTACAGGCTAAACATCAGCGAACCATTGTGTTTATTTCCCACGATCTGGATGAAGCCATGCGTATTGGCGACCGTATTGCCATTATGCAAAACGGTGAAGTGGTGCAGGTCGGCACGCCGGATGAAATTCTCAATAATCCGGCGAATGATTATGTACGCACCTTCTTCCGCGGCGTGGATATTAGCCAGGTCTTTAGCGCCAAAGATATTGCCCGTCGAACGCCAAACGGCATTATTCGTAAAACCCCAGGTTTCGGCCCACGCTCGGCGCTTAAGCTGCTGCAGGACGAAGACCGTGAATACGGTTATCTGGTTGAACGCGGCAATAAATTTGTCGGCGTTGTCTCCATCGACTCCCTGAAAACCGCGCTTGGCGAAAACAGGGGCATCGATGCGGCGTTAATTGACGCTCCGCTTGCCGTGGACGCCGAAACGCCGCTCAGCGAGTTGCTTTCTCACGTGGGACAGGCACCGTGTGCCGTGCCGGTCGTGGGTGAAGAACAACAGTACGTCGGCATCATCTCAAAACGCATGCTGCTGCAGGCTTTAGATCGCGAGGGGGCAAACAATGGCTGACCAATCAAACCCGTGGGGCACCGCTGATGCAGCGGACAGCGCTACTCAATCCGCCGATGCGTGGGGTTCCACGCCAGCTCCTGCCGATGGCGGCGGCGCGGCAGACTGGCTCAATAGCGCACCCGCGCCTGCGCCAGAGCACTTCAACATCATGGATCCGTTCCATAAAACGCTGATCCCGCTGGACAGCTGGGTCACGGAGGGGATCGACTGGGTGGTGACGCACTTCCGCCCGGTTTTCCAGGGGATCCGCATTCCGGTGGATTACATCCTGAACGGCTTCCAGCAGCTGATGCTGGGCATGCCGGCGCCGGTGGCGATTATTCTGTTCTCTCTGATTGCCTGGCAGTTTGGCAGCGCCGGGATGGGGATCGCCACGCTGATTTCGCTGATTGCCATCGGCGCGATTGGGGCCTGGTCGCAGGCGATGATCACCCTGGCGCTGGTGCTGACTGCCCTGCTCTTCTGCATCGTCATCGGCCTGCCGATGGGGATCTGGCTGGCGCGCAGCCCGCGGGCGGCGAAGATTATTCGCCCGCTGCTGGATGCGATGCAGACCACCCCGGCATTCGTCTATCTGGTGCCGATTGTGATGCTGTTCGGCATCGGCAACGTGCCGGGCGTGGTGGTCACCATTATCTTCGCCCTGCCGCCGATTATTCGTCTGACCATTCTCGGGATCAACCAGGTGCCTGCGGACCTGATCGAAGCGTCACGCTCGTTCGGCGCCAGCCCGCGCCAGATGCTGTTTAAGGTTCAGCTCCCGCTGGCCATGCCAACCATCATGGCGGGCGTTAACCAGACGCTGATGCTGGCCCTTTCGATGGTGGTGATTGCCTCGATGATTGCCGTTGGCGGTCTGGGTCAGATGGTGCTGCGCGGCATTGGCCGTCTCGACATGGGGCTGGCTACCGTTGGCGGCGTCGGGATTGTGATCCTCGCCATTATTCTTGACCGCCTGACCCAGGCCGTCGGTCGCGATTCACGCAGTCGCGGCAACCGTCGCTGGTATTCCACCGGCCCTGTCGGGTTACTCACCCGCCCATTTATAAAATAAGGAACAACGATGCGACATAACGTACTTTTTGCCACAGCGTTTGCCACCCTTGTCTCCACCAGCACGTTTGCGGCAGACCTGCCGGGCAAAGGCATTACCGTGCAGCCGGTACAGAGCACCATTTCGGAAGAGAGCTTCCAGACCCTGATCGTCAGCCGCGCGCTGGAAAAATTGGGCTACACGGTTAACACGCCAAGCGAAGTGGATTACAACGTGGGCTACACCTCGATTGCCTCCGGTGACGCCACCTTTACCGCCGTCAACTGGCAGCCGCTGCACGACGACATGTATGCCGCCGCCGGTGGCGACAAGAAATTCTATCGCGAGGGTACCTTCGTGACGGGCGCGGCGCAGGGTTATCTGATCGACAAGAAAACCGCCGATAAGTACCACATCACCAATATTGAACAGCTGAAAGATCCGAAGATCGCCAAACTGTTTGACACCAACGGTGACGGCAAGGCCGACATGATGGGCTGCTCGCCTGGCTGGGGCTGTGAAGCGGTGATTAACCACCAGAACCAAGCTTTCGATCTGGCGAAAACGGTCGACGTGAGCCACGGCAACTATTCAGCGATGATGGCCGACACCATTGCCCGCTTCAAAGAGGGTAAACCGGTGATCTACTACACCTGGACGCCGTACTGGGTGAGCGATGTGCTGAAGCCGGGTAAAGACGTGGTGTGGCTGCAGGTGCCGTTCTCTTCCCTGCCGGGCGAGCAGAAAGATATCGACACCAAACTGCCGAACGGCATGAACTACGGCTTCCCGGTGAACACCATGCATATCGTGGCGAACAAAGCCTGGGCGGAGAAAAACCCGGCGGCGGCGAAGCTGTTTTCGGTAATGAAGCTGCCGCTGGCTGACATCAACGCCCAGAACGCGATGATGCACGCGGGCAAATCGTCTGAAGCGGATGTCAAAGGCCACGTCGACGGCTGGATCAAAGCCCACCAGCAGCAGTTTGACGGCTGGGTGAAAGAGGCGCTTGAGGCGCAGAAGTAAAACATTTTTCCTCACCCTAACCCTCTCCCAAAGGGAGAGGGCCGGGGTGAGGGGATCAAACCGCACCCAACCTAAACCGCACAATCCATCACCCAACAATCCCCCAACTTTCACAATCATTAGCTATTATGGTTTCCGGAAAAATAATCACTCAACTAACGATTCCTGAAACTAATGACAAAAACAACTCAAGGGCTTAGCCCCGCACTCATCCTTTTAATGTCCGTGGCAACGGGTCTGGCCGTCGCCAGCAACTATTACGCGCAGCCTCTTCTCGACACCATCGCCCGCGCGTTCAATCTCTCCGCCAGCTCCGCAGGCTTTATCGTCACCGCAGCACAGCTAGGCTATGCCGCCGGGCTGCTGTTTCTGGTGCCGCTGGGCGATATGTTTGAACGCCGAATGCTGATCGTCTCCATGACCCTGCTGGCCGCCGGTGGGATGCTGATCACCGCCAGCAGCCAGTCGCTGACGATGATGATCGTCGGAACCGCGCTAACGGGACTGTTCTCCGTGGTGGCGCAAATTCTGGTCCCGCTCGCCGCGACTCTCGCCTCTCCGGAAAAACGCGGCAAGGTGGTGGGTACCATCATGAGCGGCCTGCTGCTGGGGATTTTGCTGGCTCGTACCGTTGCAGGGCTGCTGGCAAGCCTCGGCGGCTGGCGCACCGTATATTGGGTGGCGAGCGTGCTGATGGTCGTTATGGCGCTGGCGCTGTGGCGCGGGCTGCCAAAAGTGAAGCAGGAAAACCACCTGAACTACCCGCAGCTGCTGGCCTCCGTTTTCAGCCTGTTCACCCAGGATAAGCTTCTGCGCACTCGCGCCCTGCTGGGCTGCTTCACCTTCGCTAACTTCAGCATTCTGTGGACGTCGATGGCGTTTCTGCTGGCCGCACCGCCGTTCAATTATTCCGAAGGGGTGATTGGCCTGTTCGGCCTGGCCGGCGCCGCAGGCGCGCTGGGCGCGCGTCCCGCAGGCGGGCTGGCCGACAAGGGCAAATCCCACCTGACCACCTCCGCAGGACTGATTTTACTTCTGCTCTCCTGGGCGGCGATCTGGTACGGACACATCTCGGTGCTGGCGCTGATCGTCGGTATCCTGGTACTCGATCTCACCGTACAGGGCGTTCACATTACCAATCAGACCGTTATCTATCGCGTGAAGCCAGAGGCGCGTAACCGCCTGACGGCCGGCTACATGACCAGCTACTTTATCGGCGGCGCTGCGGGTTCGCTAATTTCAGCGTCGGCGTGGCAGCATGCGGGCTGGTCGGGGGTGTGTGCGATTGGGGCCATCGTCGCTACCCTCAACCTGCTAGTATGGTGGCGCGGTTACCACCGTCAGGATGCAATTAACTAACATTTACATTGAGTTGGCCTCTTAGGGTGTTAAGAGGCCCTTCACTCTGTTAATGTAAACGTAATCATTTATCCCAGAAATTTTAATGTGGGTGACATATTTACAATTGGCATGAATAGTTCAGACCCCCGTCCTCACATCCTTTCCTCAGCGGGTTCATACCCTACGCTTTCTGTGCTCACCGGGTCACGGACTTACCCGGCGCTTTCTGATGGTGACATAAGTTTGGCGGATATAACCGCACAAATAATTCATTTACATTATTTGTCACTGTCGTTACTATATCGGCTGTAATTAATGAGGTTATGCCCAAATGGATAGTTCGTTTACGCCCATTGAACAAATGCTTAAATTCCGCGCCAGTCGCCATGAGGACTTTCCGTACCAGGAAATCCTGCTGACTCGCCTGTGCATGCACATGCAGGGTAAGCTGCTGGAAAACCGTAATAAAATGCTGAAAGCTCAAGGGATTAACGAGACATTGTTTATGGCGTTGATCACGCTGGAGTCTCAGGAAAATCACAGCATTCAGCCTTCCGAACTGAGCTGCGCGCTGGGCTCCTCCCGTACCAATGCGACCCGTATTGCCGATGAACTCGAAAAGCGTGGCTGGATTGAGCGCCGCGAAAGCGACAACGATCGCCGCTGCCTGCATCTGCAACTGACCGATAAAGGTCACCAGTTCCTGCGCGAGGTGCTGCCACCGCAGCACAATTGCCTGCACAAACTCTGGTCTGTCCTCAGCACCGCCGAGCGCGACCAGCTTGAGCACATCACTCGCAAGCTGCTCACCCGTCTGGACCAGATGGATGAAGACGGCGCCGTTCTTGAGGCGCTGCGCTAACGCGACGACACGCTCACCATTCCTGATTCATAAGAAAACCGACAGGCCAGCACGTCACACTGCTGGCCTTTCTGACAACAGGTCGGCTCAGCCGATGTGAAAATAAGAAGATCGTGGAGAACAACAATGAGCGCAAATGCGGAGAGCACTACCCCGCAGCAACCGGCCAACAAGAAAGGCAAACGTAAGAGCGCCCTTCTTCTGTTGACCTTGCTCTTTATCATTATTGCCGTGGCATATGGGATCTATTGGTTTTTAGTACTGCGTCATGCTGAAGAGACTGACGACGCGTACGTGGCAGGGAACCAGGTACAAATTATGGCGCAGGTGTCGGGCAGCGTGACGAAAGTCTGGGCTGACAATACCGACTTTGTGCAAAAAGGCGATGTGTTGGTGACCCTCGATCCAACCGACGCCCAGCAGGCGTTTGAAAAAGCACAGACCGCGCTCGCCTCGAGCGTCCGTCAGACCCGACAGCTGATGATCAACAGCAAACAGCTGCAGGCCAACATCGACGTGCAGAAAACCGCACTCGCACAGGCGCAGAGCGACCTGAACCGCCGCGTACCGCTCGGGACGGCTAACCTGATTGGCCGTGAAGAGCTGCAGCACGCCCGCGATGCCGTTGCCAGCGCTCAGGCACAGCTGGATGTGGCCATTCAACAGTACAACGCCAACCAGGCGATGGTGCTGGGCACCAGCCTGGAAAACCAGCCCGCCGTTCAGCAGGCGGCGACCGAAGTGCGTAACGCGTGGCTTGCCCTGCAGCGTACCAAAATCGTCAGCCCGATGACCGGCTATGTCTCCCGTCGTTCCGTCCAGCCAGGGGCACAGATTAGCCCGACCACGCCGCTGATGGCGGTCGTACCGGCAGACAATCTTTGGGTCGACGCCAACTTTAAAGAGACGCAGCTTGCCCATATGCGTATCGGCCAGACCGCGACGGTTGTCAGCGACATTTACGGCGATGACGTGAAGTACACCGGCAAAGTGGTGGGTCTGGATATGGGGACCGGCAGCGCCTTCTCCCTGCTGCCTGCGCAGAACGCCACCGGTAACTGGATCAAAGTGGTTCAGCGTCTGCCCGTGCGTATCGAACTTGATGCCAAACAGCTGGCGGATCACCCGCTGCGTATCGGCCTCTCTACGCTGGTGACCGTTGACACTGCCAACCGCGACGGTCAGATCCTGGCAAGCCAGGTGCGCAGCAGCCCGGCTTATGAAAGTAACGCCCGTGAAATTAGCCTCGATCCGGTCAACAAGCTGATCGATGACATCGTGAAGGCAAACGCCGGTTAATCCGAAGGTGAGCGTTATGCAACAGCAAAAGCCTCAAAAACCGCTGGAAGGGGCGCAGCTGGTCATTATGACCATCGCGCTGTCGCTGGCTACATTCATGCAGGTGCTGGACTCCACCATCGCAAACGTGGCGATCCCGACCATTGCCGGTAACCTTGGCTCGTCGCTGAGCCAGGGGACCTGGGTCATTACCTCGTTTGGGGTGGCAAACGCCATCTCCATTCCGATTACCGGCTGGCTGGCAAAGCGCGTCGGTGAGGTGAAGCTGTTCCTCTGGTCCACGGTGGCGTTTGTACTGGCCTCGTGGGCGTGCGGCATGTCCAGCAGCCTGACGATGCTGATTTTCTTCCGCGTCATTCAGGGGATTGTCGCCGGGCCGCTGATCCCGCTTTCTCAGAGTTTGCTGCTGAGCAACTACCCTCCCGCAAAACGTTCCGTCGCGCTGGCGCTCTGGTCGATGACCGTTATCGTCGCGCCCATCTGCGGACCGATTCTGGGCGGGTACATCAGCGATAACTACCACTGGGGCTGGATCTTCTTCATCAACGTACCGATTGGCGCCGTCGTGGTATTAATGACGCTGCAGTCGCTGCGGGGACGTGAGACCCGCACCGAACAGCGGCGAATCGACAGCATCGGGCTGGCGCTGCTGATCCTGGGTATCGGCAGTCTGCAGATCATGCTCGACCGCGGTAAAGAGCTCGACTGGTTCAACTCGCAGGAAATTATCATCCTGACCATTGTCGCGGTGGTGTCGATAAGCTTCCTGATCGTCTGGGAGCTGACGGACGACAACCCGATAGTCGATCTCTCGCTGTTTAAGTCGCGAAACTTTACCATTGGCTGTCTGTGTATCAGCCTCGCCTATATGCTTTACTTCGGCGCGATTGTTCTGCTGCCGCAGCTATTGCAGGAGGTGTATGGCTATACCGCAACCTGGGCGGGTCTGGCCTCAGCGCCGGTCGGGGTGATCCCGGTCCTGCTGTCACCGATAATTGGCCGCTTCGCCCATAAGCTCGACATGCGCCGTCTGGTGACGTTCAGCTTCATCATGTATGCGGTGTGCTTCTACTGGCGTGCGTATACCTTTGAGCCGGGAATGGACTTTGGCGCCTCTGCGTGGCCGCAGTTCATTCAGGGCTTCGCGGTCGCGTGCTTCTTTATGCCGCTGACTACCATCACGCTCTCTGGCTTACCGCCCGAGCGTCTGGCGGCCGCGTCGAGCCTGTCGAACTTCACCCGTACGCTAGCGGGCTCCATCGGTACGTCGATCACCACCACCCTGTGGACGAACCGTGAATCTATGCACCACGCCCAGCTGACCGAAGCGGTGAACCCGTACAACCCGAATGCTCAGCAGATGTATAGCCAGCTTCAGGGGATGGGAATGACGGAGCAGCAGGCGTCCGGCTGGATTGCCCAGCAGATAACCAACCAGGGGCTAATTATCTCGGCCAACGAGATTTTCTGGATATCGGCAGGGATCTTTATCATCCTGCTGGGGCTGGTGTGGTTTGCCAGACCGCCGTTTGGTGCCGGCGGCGGCGGCGGCGGCGCGCATTAATCCTCTGCGCTGGTAGCCGCCAACGGGCAACCGCCCCGGTTGTCCAGAACGCGACAGCGATTGTCAGTTTCGATAAAGCAGCGCTCCTGTAATCAATTCACGATAGTGAAAAGACAACAGGAGCGCATCATGCTGAACACACCCGCCGACAAGTACCAACCCTATCCGACCCTTTCCCTGCCCGACCGCCGCTGGCCGGAGCAACGCATCACCCGCGCGCCGCGCTGGCTTTCCACCGACCTCCGCGACGGCAACCAGGCCCTTGCCGAGCCGATGGACAGCACCCGTAAGCTGCAGTTCTGGGATTTGCTGCTGGGCTGCGGATTCAAAGAAATTGAGGTGGCTTTTCCTTCCGCCTCGCAGACGGATTTCAACTTCGTTCGCCAGCTGATTGAAGAGAACCGCATCCCGGATGACGTGACGATTCAGGTATTAACCCAGGCGCGGGAAGATCTCATCCATCGCACTTTTGAATCCCTGCGCGGTGCAAAGCAGGCCACCGTGCATCTGTATAACGCCACCGCTCCGCTGTTCCGCCGCCTGGTCTTCGGCATGGAGAAAGCGCAAATCGTTGAGCTGGCGACGCGCGCGACGCGGCTTATTCGCCAGCTGTGTGAGGAAAATCCCGACACCCGCTGGCAGTATGAATACTCTCCGGAAACCTTCTGCTTTACCGAGCCGGAGTTTGCGCTGGAGATTTGTGAAGCGGTGGCGGAGATCTGGCAGCCGTGCGACGAACGGCCTATGGTGATCAACTTACCCGCCACCGTCGAAGTGAGCACGCCGAACGTCTATGCCGACCAGATCGAGTATTTCTGTCGCCACTTTAGCCGCCGCCGCGACGTCTGCATCAGCGTGCATCCGCATAACGACCGCGGTACCGGCGTCGCCTGCGCGGAGCTGGCCGTAATGGCGGGGGCTGACCGCGTAGAGGGCTGTCTGTTTGGTAACGGGGAACGTACGGGCAACGTCTGCCTGGTAACGCTGGCGATGAACCTCTACAGCCAGGGGGTTAGCCCGAATCTGGACTTTAGCGATATGAATCGGGTGGTGGAAGTGGTGGAAACCTGCAATCAGCTGCCGGTGCACCCGCGCCATCCGTGGGCAGGACGGCTGGCCTATACCGCCTTCTCCGGCTCGCATCAGGACGCGATTAAAAAAGGCTTTGATGCCCGCAAGCAAGGCGATCGCTGGGAGATGCCTTACCTGCCTGTCGATCCCCAGGATATCGGCTGCACCTACGAAGCGGTGATCCGCGTAAACAGCCAGTCAGGAAAAAGCGGCAGCGCATGGCTCATCGAACAGAATCATGGCCTGAAATTACCTCGCGCCCTGCAGCATGATTTCAGCCAGCACGTGCAGCAGGAAACCGATCGCCACGGACAAGAGATGACGCATAATGCACTTTGGCAGCTGTTCCGCGCCCGCTACGGCCTGGTAGCATCGCCGAATTATGCGCTGCAATCCTACCGCAGCGACAGCCAGCAGGACGGCCAGCTGCGTCTGACGGCCAGCGTCGCCACACAGGGAGGAACGCGCCAGCTGGAGGGTCACGGTAACGGTCTGCTCTCCGCCGCTGCTCACGGCCTGAGCCGCTGGGTCAACGCCCCGTTCGTGATTAAGGATTATCACGAGCATACGTTAGGCGAACGTAGCGACAGCCGGTCGGTGGCCTACATCCGCTGCCTGTTCCAGGACGGCAGCAGCCGCTGGGGCGTAGGCATTGACAGCGACGTGGCGCGCGCGTCGCTTCAGGCGCTGTTTAATGCCGTCAATCGTTCTTAAAGTAATCGCTGGGGGAGACGCCCATCACCCGGCGAAACATCGCCGTAAAGGCGCTGTGGCTGCCGTAACCTAGATCCAGCGCCACGCGCAATACCGGCTGGCCCTGCGCCAGCCGCACTAAGGCTTCCAGCAGGCGCGCCCTTCTCAGCCACTCGCCGTAGCTCAATCCCGTCTGCTGCTGAAAATGGCGGTTCAGGGTGCGCTCACTCACGTTCATCATGCTCGCGGCCTGCGCGCTGCTCCAGCTTTCCCCCGGGTTTTGCCGGATTTGCAGACACAGGCGACGTAGCGCCTCGCTTTCCGGCTCCGGCAGGTGAAACGGCAGCACCGGCATAGTGCGGATTTCATCGAGAATCAGCTCATAGACGCGCTCATCCCGGCTTCCGGGTGAGTACGATTCAGGTAAAGCAAGGCAGACGAGGATCAGTTCGCGCAGCAGCGATGTGATCTGCACGATCTGGCAGGTGGCCGGAAGATCGGCCCGCGCCAGCGGATCGACAAACAGCGTTCGCGCCGCCACGTTACCGGTTATGCGGAGCGAGTGGCGGGTCCCCGCCGGCAGCCAGACGCCGCGACCGGGAGGCACAACCCAACAGCCAGATGCGGTATCCACCCGAACCACGCCGCTAAGGGTATGCAACAGCTGCGCGCAGTCGTGCTCATGCCACGGCTCGCTGTCACCATGAATGTAATCATGTGCAAACGGAACGAGGGGACGATGGATAAAGGAAAAAGTCGAAGTTGTGGTCATGGGTTAAACAACCCTCACCCTACCCTCTCCCTGAGGGAGAGGGAAAAGGTGCACTAGATGTGCAGTTCCTGCAGCTTTTCTTTTGGCAGGGCCAGCTCTTCGTTACTGTTCACGCGAACATCACGCTCGATGATGTGGCGCGCGATTTCCTGCGCTTCTTCCAGAGAGTGCATCTGGTAAGTACCGCACTGGTAAACGTTCAGCTCAGGGATCTGGTTTTGCTCTTTCACCTTCAGCACGTCTTCCATCGCCGCTTTCCAGGCATCTGCCACACGTTTCTCTTCAGGCTGACCAATCAGGCTCATGTAGAAACCGGTACGGCAGCCCATCGGAGAGATATCGATGATCTCAACGCCGTTGCCGTTCAGGTGGTCACGCATAAAACCGGCGAATAAGTGCTCCAGAGTGTGAATACCTTTCTCCGGCATCACTTCTTTATTTGGCACGCAGAAACGCAGATCGAAAACGGTGATCGTGTCGCCGTGCGGGGTGTGCATGGTCTTCGCCACGCGGACTGCAGGTGCTTCCATACGGGTATGGTCGACAGTAAAGCTATCTAATAACGGCATACGTCACCTCCGACAGTGATTTTTTTTAAAATAAACTGAACTCTTCTACAGAATGCGCGTCTGAGTATATGAAAGACGCGCATTTGTTATCATCATCCCTGAATTCAGAGATGTATATTTTGGCCACAGCGATGTGGCCTTTTTCTTTTCTGCTTAAGCCTGCTTCGCCAGAAACGCCTCAAACGACTCGGTATCCGCCGCTTCAACCTCTTTCTGACGCACCACGGACGCTTCGCGTTCCGCGACAAAATCTGATTCGCTCAGGATTTCTAACGGCTCCTGTATCAGCATTTCACGGTACTCCGCCGAAAGTGAGCGACCCGTACCACCAATGCCCTGATCAATCATAGAACGCAGAATACGCGCTGAAAATGTCAGTTCCGGGTTATCAAAGCACGCTACCAGCTGGTCGCAAATCTGTTGATATGCGTCGCCACCGTCGATGCTGTCCATTGTGCGTGCAACACGCTTCAGATCGCGGAACAGATCTTTGCCGACTTTCGTCAGCGGGAACTGTGCCGTTTCGCAGCCGATACCCAGCGTCAGACCCGGCTTACGCCCTTCCAGAATCACGCGGTTCCAGTTTGTTCGGGTACAGAGCAGTTCGTCTGAACTCATTTCCGGCGCATCCGCCAGCACGCACCAGACCATAAACAGATCCAGGAAGCGAATCTGCTGTTCATCAACGCCAATCGGTGAGAACGGGTTGATATCCAGCGAGCGCACTTCAATGTATTCGATCCCACCGCGCTGCAGCGCATCCGACGGGGTTTCGCCGCTGCGCGTTACGCGCTTAGGACGAATAGGCGCATACAGCTCGTTCTCAATCTGCAGCACATTGCTGTTGATTTGCAGACGCTTGCCGTCTTTTTCGAGGCCGATTTTCTCGTACTCTTCCGACGGGGTTTTGATCGCCCGCTTCAATCCTGCCACATATTCGTGCAATTCGTTAAACGTAATACCGAGATTGCTTTGCGATTTATTGGTATAACCGAGATCGCTCAGCCGCAGAGAGGTGGCGTACGGAAGATAGTACATTCCGCACTCGGTCTTCTCGAACGGCAGCGTGGTCGGTTTCCCCTGCAGGAACGAAGAACAGATCGCCGGGGAGGCACCAAACAGATACGGGATCACCCAGCCGAAACGGTAATAGTTGCGGATGAGGCGGAAATAGCCCTCCGAGATCGCGTCTTTATCCGTTTCACCGCATTTCGCCTGCCAGAATGCCATTGGCAGCGAGAAGTTGTAATGCACACCCGAGATCGTCTGCATCAACGCGCCGTAGCGGTTTTTCAGCCCTTCACGATAGAGCGTTTTCAGCCGGCCGATATTTGACGTGCCGTACTGCGCCAGCTCAATCTCCTGGCCCTGCTCGATATAGCACGGCATGCTGAGGGGCCACATACGTTCGTCGCCCAGGTTGCGCGCGGTATAACGATGGATATCGCGCATGATCGTCAGCATATGATCAATATCACCCTCTACTGGGGTGATGAACTCCAGCAGCGCTTCAGCGAAATCGGTTGTGATCCATTTATGTGTCAGCGCCGAGCCTAACGCCTTCGGGTGACCCGTCGTCGCTAAACTGCCGTCTGCGTTAACGCGCAGCGTTTCACGCTCAAGACCACGCTGAATACCCTTCAATGCCTGAGGGTGGTTTTCCAGCCAGGCCAGCGCCTGAGATACGTCCGGGATCAAATTGACCTCCCGCCTGTCAAAGTAATGTTACTCAGCATAATTGTAATGGTTGACGATTGAAGGTCGCGTATTCATTCCACCAATTAGTGCCACCACGTCATACCCTGTAGTGTTGCCCACGCCACGAGAACATAGCGCAACGCCTTGCCAAGGCACAAAAAAAAGAGCACCGGTCCCCAGGAGATGCGCATCCATCCCGCCAGCAGACACAGTAAATCGCCTATTACAGGCATCCAGCTTAATAACAGCGTGGCAGCGCCATAGCGTTTTAGCCAGCCGACTGCCTTTTCCTGCCAGCGCGATTTTTCACGCAGCGGAAAGAAACGCCCAAGAATAACGTTAGTCAGCCCTCCAAGGCTATTACCCATTGTTGCTATTAATACAAGCAGCCAGGGCTGACTCACGCCGGACAACAGCATCGCCACCAGCACCACTTCCGAATTTCCCGGTAACAGCGTGGCGCTTAAAAAACTGCTGGCGAATAATGAGGCAAGTGACAGCGCGTCACTCACAGTAAGCGTACATCCACCGCATCCATTCCGGCATCACGCGCGGCCTGGATGCCGAAATCGGCATCTTCAAACACGACGCATTTTGCCGCCGGGACGCCCATTAATTCTGCGCAAAGCAGGAAGGTGTCCGGTGCGGGCTTGTGATGTTTAACATGATCGGCGGCGACCACGGCAGAAAAATAGTGGCGCAGGCCAAGATGATTGAGCAAAGCTTCTGCAATCGCACTTTCGCTGCCTGTTCCTACCGACATCGGGCGACGCCCGTGCCACTCTTTTACCACATCAATCAGCGGCAGAGGGCGTACGGTATCTAAAAGCATGGCTTTTACTGCATCGGTTTTTTCGCGCGCGAGCAGGTGCGGGTCGAGATCGGCCTGATTCAGTTCAATCACGGCCTGTGCAATACGCCAGGTGGGAGATCCGTTGAGGGCAATCATCGCCTGAAGATCGAAACGCATACCGTAGCGGCCCAGGACGTCTGTCCAGGCTTGACGATGCGTGGGTTCGGTATCCAGGAGAGTGCCATCCATATCGAAGATCAAACCGTCATACTGTGCGTACATCGTGCTCTCGCTAAACGATTAACAAAGCATTACTTTATCGTAAATGGTGGTTTTTGTCGCTGACTGAGAGTGTGATTGCTGACGGAACGTCGAAGGAATAAACAAAGAAGGAGAAGATGGTGCATCCGGGAGGATTCGAACCTCCGACCGCTCGGTTCGTAGCCGAGTACTCTATCCAGCTGAGCTACGGATGCATCGGGAAATGCTTTCAGAAACAGTAAATGGTGCATCCGGGAGGATTACTCGGCTGCGCCTCGCCCTTTGGGCCGTTGCTAAAGCAACGTTATCCTCCCTGGTGCTTGCGATTAACCCGCAGAACTTGAAACAACAGCGTGGCTATTATCTCGGAGAATATGGTGCATCCGGGAGGATTCGAACCTCCGACCGCTCGGTTCGTAGCCGAGTACTCTATCCAGCTGAGCTACGGATGCATCAGGGTACTGCTTTCAGAAATAGTAAATGGTGCATCCGGGAGGATTCGAACCTCCGACCGCTCGGTTCGTAGCCGAGTACTCTATCCAGCTGAGCTACGGATGCATCGGGATTTACTACTGTACTGCTCGATATTCATATCACTTCTAAAGCAATATGAAGTAATAGATGGTGCATCCGGGAGGATTCGAACCTCCGACCGCTCGGTTCGTAGCCGAGTACTCTATCCAGCTGAGCTACGGATGCAAAATGGCGGTGAGGCGGGGATTCGAACCCCGGATGCAGCTTTTGACCGCATACTCCCTTAGCAGGGGAGCGCCTTCAGCCTCTCGGCCACCTCACCACACAACGCCTCTTTCGAGTGCTTCGAGCAACTCGTTAAGAGCTTCTCGTCGCTGCGTGGCGCATATATTACTTTCTGGGACTTATAAGTCAAACAATTTTCCAAAAGCTTTTATCGTTTGCACAAATCACACGCAATTCGCATGTAAAAGCCGCAAAGAGGGTGTTTTATAAGCGGATTTTGCAGGCTTCTTCACAGAAAACCTATGCAGAAAAGGCGGAGATAGGACGAGTTAAGGGTTATGGAGCGGTTAAAAAGAGAGCGATTGAAATTAAACGGTAACTTTGAGCAGGAAAAATGACAGGAGGGTTGCGTCTCGCCCGACAGCGAGACGCGACAATATCAGTAACTGGACTGCTGGGATTTTTCAGCCTGGATACGCTGGTAGATCTCTTCACGGTGGACAGATACTTCTTTAGGAGCGTTAACACCAATACGTACCTGGTTACCCTTTACCCCTAAAACTGTCACGGTGACCTCATCCCCAATCATGAGGGTCTCACCAACTCGACGAGTCAGAATCAGCATTCTTTGCTCCTTGAAAGATTAAAAGAGTCGGGTCTCTTGTATCCCGGCATTATCCATCATATAACGCCAAAAAGTAAGCGATGACAAACACGTAAAGTGTAAGCAGTCACGGCATCACATTCTGTTAAACGTAAGTTTAGCCGATATACACAAACTCAACCTGACTTTATCGTTATCGATAGCACAGTGAACAAGACGCCATAACGTTACCGCTATGGCGTCTGCTTGTGCTTTGTAGTTATTACAGTTTCGCGCTTACCCAGCTTTCAACGCTGGCCAATGCTGCAGGGAGTGCCGCCGCATCCGTACCACCGGCTTGCGCCATGTCCGGACGACCGCCACCCTTGCCGCCCACCTGCTGAGCGACCATACCAATCAGTTCCCCTGCTTTTACGCGGTCGGTCACATCCTTAGATACGCCCGCAATCAGAGAAACCTTACCTTCTGCCACTGTCGCCAGCACGATAACGGTAGAACCAAGCTGGTTCTTGAGATCGTCGACCATAGTACGCAGCATCTTAGGCTCAACGCCCGCCAGATCGCTGACCAGCAGTTTGACGCCCTTAATGTCTACAGCCTTGCTGGAGAGGTTTGCACTCTCCTGCGCCGCAGCCTGCTCTTTCAGCTGCTGCAGCTCTTTTTCCAGCTGACGCGTGCGATCCAGCGCAACGCGCACTTTCTCGCCCAGGTTCTGGCTATCGCCTTTCAGCAGCTGCGCGATATCGTGCAGCTGATCGCTCTGCGCATGCAGGCTGGCAATCGCACCTTCACCGGTCACCGCTTCAATACGACGCACACCTGCCGCCGTACCCGACTCGGAAACAATACGGAACAGGCCGATGTCACCGGTGCGCGAGGCGTGTGTACCACCGCACAGCTCGGTAGAGAAGTCGCCCATGCTCAGCACGCGAACACGTTCGTCGTATTTCTCACCAAACAGCGCCATCGCACCTTTTTTCTTCGCGTCCTCAAGATCCATGATATGAGTCTCGATTGGCAGGTTACGACGGATCTGCGCGTTTACCAGATCTTCCACCGCACGGATTTCAGATGGCTTCATCGCTTCAAAATGCGAGAAGTCGAAGCGCAGCACTTTGTCGTTAACCAGAGAACCTTTCTGTGCAACGTGGGTACCGAGCACATCGCGCAGGGCCGCGTGCATCAGGTGGGTTGCCGAGTGGTTCAGACGAATGCGCGCGCGGCGAGCTTCATCAACGTTAGCCTGGACGCCCTCGCCCACTTTCAGAGAACCGGAAACCAGCTTGCCCTGGTGACCAATCGCCTGACCGTATTTCTGGGTGTCGCTGACGCTGAAGCTGAAACCGTTGCCTTTCAGTTCGCCCTTATCGCCAACCTGACCGCCGGATTCGGCGTAGAATGGCGTTTTGTCCAGAATGACAACAGCATCCTGGCCCGCGCTGATGCTGTCCACGGCTTTGCCGTCAACAAACAGGGCGGTCACTTTGCCGGTCAGTTCCAGCGCCTCATAACCTTTGAATTCAGACGCGCTATCAACGCGGATCATCGCGTTGTAGTCTGCACCGAAACCGCTGGACTCACGCGCACGACGGCGCTGCTCTTCCATCGCGGCTTCGAAGCCCGCTTCGTCAACTTTGATGTTGCGCTCGCGGCAAACGTCCGCTGTCAGGTCAACCGGGAAGCCGTAGGTGTCGTACAGGCGGAAAGCGGTTTCGCCATCCAGCGTGTCGCCCTTGAGCTTCGCCAGCTCTTCGTCCAGCAGCGCCAGACCGCGCTCCAGAGTACGGGCAAACTGCTCTTCTTCGGTTTTCAGAACCTGCTCAACCTGCGCCTGCTGGCGTTTCAGCTCGTCACCGGCAGAACCCATCACGCCGATCAGTGGCCCAACGAGTTTGTAGAAGAAGGTGTCCTTCGCGCCCAGCATGTTGCCGTGACGAATAGCACGACGAATGATACGACGCAGCACGTAGCCACGGTTTTCATTCGACGGGATAACGCCGTCTGCAATCAGGAACGCGCAGGAACGAATGTGGTCCGCGATAACGCGCAGCGATTTGTTGTTCAGATCGGTCGCGCCGGTGACTTCGGCAACGGCTTTGATCAGGGTGCTGAACAGGTCAATCTCATAGTTGGAGTTAACGTGCTGCAGAACCGCGGCAATACGCTCCAGGCCCATACCGGTATCAACGGAAGGCTTCGGCAGCGGCTCCATCGTACCGTCGGCCTGACGGTTGAACTGCATGAAGACGATGTTCCAGATCTCAATGTAGCGATCGCCGTCTTCTTCCGGGCTTCCCGGAGGGCCGCCCCAGATGTGGTCGCCGTGATCGTAGAAGATCTCGGTGCACGGACCGCAAGGACCGGTGTCACCCATCTGCCAGAAGTTGTCGGACGCGTAAGGCGCACCTTTGTTATCGCCGATGCGAATAATACGCTCGCGCGGGATCCCGACTTCTTTTTCCCAGATTTCGTAGGCTTCGTCATCGGTTTCATAGACGGTAACCCACAGACGCTCTTTCGGCAGGTTGAACCAGTTTTCACCGGTCAGCAGTTCCCACGCATACTGAATGGCATCGTGTTTGAAGTAGTCGCCGAAGCTGAAGTTACCCAGCATTTCGAAGAAGGTGTGGTGACGCGCGGTGTAACCGACGTTTTCCAGGTCGTTGTGTTTACCGCCCGCACGCACGCAACGCTGTGAGGTTGTGGCGCGGGAATAATTACGCTTGTCGAGACCAAGGAACACATCCTTGAACTGGTTCATCCCGGCGTTGGTAAACAGCAGAGTCGGATCGTTGTTCGGTACCAGGGAGCTGCTGGCAACAACCTGGTGTCCCTTACTATGGAAAAAATCGAGAAACGCCTGACGGATCTCAGCGGTGCTCTTGCTCATAATTATCCTGAAATCAAGCTAACGAAATGTCGTAGCCAGCCTGTATCGGTAAACCGTTGGACAGACCAGCTACTGGAAAAAGTGGGAATAAGATAAGTTTTCTTTAGTGGGAAGTAAAATCCCGCATGCGTTCAATCGGCAAAATTACGCCAGATATCCTGAATATCTTCCATCAGAAAGCCGCGGTAGAGCAAAAAGCGCTGGATTTTAACTTTTTCTGAAAATTCACGCGGCAGCGGCTCGCCGTACTTGCGAATCGCCTGTTCTCTTGCCTGTTCGCACCAGTCAATATCGCATTCGCGCATCGCTTTTTCGATGGACTCCCGGGCTACCCCTTTCTGGTTTAGCTCCTGCCGGATACGCGCGGGCCCGTATCCTTTACGGCCACGGCTGGCGAGAAACCGCGAGGCAAAACGCTCGTCATCAAGATAGCGATGCTCATAGCACCAGGCGATTACGCGGTCATAATCTTCCGCGGTGGCATCAATCTCTTCCGGGCCGTTTTTACTCATCACCGGCGCCGACAGTTTTCGCCGCAGCTCTTGTTCACTGTGGTCACGGACAGCCAGGATGCGCACCGCGCGATCCAGTAGGCGTGCATACGCGGGTCGACGTGTTGTCGGTTCACTCATAAAAAACCTGCTGGTTCAGAAATGCAAAAAGGGCCGCATCAGCAGCCCTTCATTGTTAAACGAAAGAATTAAAAGTCTTCGTTAGTTTCTTCAGCATCCGCGCTATCAACCGCGAAATCAGGTGTGGAGTCCTGGTTGTTCAGCAGAAGCTCACGCACTTTCTTCTCGATCTCTTTCGCCGCAGCCGGGTTCTCTTTCAGCCAGGAGATGGCATTCGCTTTACCCTGACCAATCTTGTCACCGTTGTAGCTGTACCAGGCGCCCGCTTTTTCAATCAGCTTCTCTTTCACGCCCAGGTCAACCAGCTCACCGAAGAAGTTAATACCTTCACCGTAGAGGATCTGGAACTCCGCCTGCTTGAACGGCGCAGCGATTTTGTTCTTCACAACCTTGACGCGGGTTTCGCTACCGACCACGTTTTCGCCCTCTTTCACCGCGCCAATACGGCGAATATCCAGACGGACAGAAGCATAGAATTTCAGTGCGTTACCACCGGTAGTGGTTTCCGGGTTACCGAACATCACGCCGATTTTCATACGGATCTGGTTGATGAAGATCAGCAGCGTGTTGGACTGCTTCAGGTTACCCGCCAGCTTACGCATCGCCTGGCTCATCATACGAGCCGCAAGGCCCATGTGAGAGTCGCCGATTTCGCCTTCGATTTCAGCTTTTGGCGTCAATGCGGCAACGGAGTCGACCACGATAACGTCAACAGCACCAGAACGCGCCAGCGCGTCACAAATTTCCAGTGCCTGCTCACCGGTGTCCGGCTGAGAACACAGCAGGTTGTCGATATCGACGCCCAGCTTGCGGGCATACACAGGGTCCAGCGCGTGCTCGGCATCGATAAACGCACAGGTTTTACCTTCGCGCTGTGCCGCGGCAATGACCTGCAGCGTCAGGGTGGTTTTACCAGAGGACTCTGGCCCGTAGATTTCTACGATACGGCCCATAGGCAGGCCGCCAGCGCCCAGCGCGATATCCAGAGAAAGCGAACCGGTGGAGATGGTTTCCACATCCATGGAACGGTCTTCACCCAGGCGCATGATGGAGCCTTTACCGAATTGCTTTTCGATCTGGCCCAGTGCTGCCGCCAACGCTTTCTGTTTGTTTTCGTCGATAGCCATTATTACTCCTGTCATGCCGGGAGAAGCGACTGTGCTTCACCGTGGATTTCTGTTCTGTTGGTGCAATTATACTGTATGGTCATACAGTATCAAGTGTTTTGTAGAAATTGTTGCCAGAGCGTTTTTAGCGCATATTCCGTTGCCTGACGACGCACGCTTTCGCGATCGCCGCTGAAGCACTCCCGGCGGGTGATGCCTTCGCCTTTAGAAGTAGCAAACCCAAACCAGACTGTGCCGACAGGCTTCACGTCGCTGCCGCCGTCCGGGCCCGCAATGCCGCTAATGGAAATTGCGTAATCTGCCCGCGCCTCTTTGAGCGCACCAATGGCCATCTCGATCACCACCGGTTCGCTGACCGCGCCATGCTGTTCAAGTGTGGATTCACGCACGCCAATCATCTGTGCTTTAGCTTCGTTACTGTAGGTCACAAAACCGCGTTCAAACCAGGCGGAACTGCCGGCAATATCGGTAATCGCTTTCGCCACCCAGCCGCCGGTGCAGGATTCCGCGGTGGTGATTGTCGCGCCACGCTGCTTCAGCGCAAGGCCAACGATCTCGCTAAGCTGCATCAATTCATGGTCAGTCATTCTCGCTCCAGGCATCAGAAAAACGTGCTGCACAAGATAGCACTTTCTCGTCAGATGTGGGGATGCACTTCAGGTTTTACGAGGGAGCTTCAGAAAAAAGCCGGTGCAGACGCACCGGCTGTGGAAATGTTATTTCATGCTATCGGCGAGGGTGTTCACGTTGTGGCGAAATGCCTTAACGTAGGTGTCTGCCACCCCGCCTTTTGCCGACAGCGCTTCGGGGTAAAGCTCGCCCCCCGGCTGTGCGCCCGTTGCCGACGCTATCTGCTTCACCAGACGCGGATCGAGCTGATTTTCCATAAACCAGGTTTTGACGCCGTCGGCTTTGATCTGATTGATAATCTCAGCAACCTGCGACGCGCTGGCCTCGCTCTCGGACGACAGTCCCTGCGGCGCCATAAACGTCACGCCGTAGGCGCGGCTGAAATAGCCAAACGCGTCATGGCTGGTCAACACGTTACGCTTCGCCTGCGGGATCTGGCTAAAGCGCGTTTTGGCCCAGCTATCCAGCTGGTTAAGCTGCGCGATATACGGTTTACCGGAGGCTTCCAGCGCGGCTTTGTCCTGCGGATCGGCTTTCACCAGCCCGTTCAGAATATTTTGTGCATACAGCGCCCCGTTCGCCGCGCTGTTCCACGCGTGCGGATCGGTCACGGTCTTTCCATCTTCCTCAAGCGTGTGAGTTTTCACCCCGGCTGAGGCGACGACCAGCTGTCCTTTGAACCCGGAGGCCTTCACCAGCCGATCGAGCCAGCCCTCCAGCCCCAGGCCGTTCACCACCACCACATCGGCCTTGCTCAGCGCCGCGCTGTCTTTCGGCGACGGTTCAAAGGTATGCGGATCGCCGTCCGGCCCCACCAGCGTCGTCACGTTCACATGGTCACCGCCCACCTCCTGCGTGATATCCCCCAGTATCGAAAAGCTGGTGACCACATTCAGCGTTTTCGCCATCACGCCGTGCGACATCATCCCCAGCGCGAGCGCCACTACTAATCCTGTTCGTTTCATCGTTTCCCCTTGCGTTAAAAAAGCGCGCGCAGGCTGCCAGCGAGCCTGCTTCGCGTGCCCAGTAAAATGGAAATAAAGAACAGCGCGCTGGCGGTGAGCACGATGGATGGCCCGGCAGGCAAACTCATTGCCCAGGAGAGGCTCAGCCCCAGCCATGCGCAGAAAATACCGCTGATGCCCGCCATCAGGAGTAACGCAGGCAGCGTGCGCACCCAGCAGCGGGCCGCCACGGCTGGCAGCATCATCAGCCCGACGGCCATCAGCGTGCCGAGCACCTGAAAACCAGCCACCAGGTTAAGAACCAGCAGCGCCAGAAACAGTCCGTGCAGCAGGCCGGGCAGCCAGCGGGCGTTCACCTGTAGCCAGGCGGTATCAAACGCTTCTGTGACCAGCCCGCGATAGAACAGCGCCAGCGTGATAAGGGTGAACATACACACGCCCGTAACAAACAGCGCGGCGTCGTTGTCCACGGCGAGGATGGAGCCAAACAGCAGATGCAGCAGATCGACATTCGACCCGCGCAGCGACACCAGCGTGACGCCCAGCGCCAGTGAGCCAAGGTAAAACCCCGCGAAGCTGGCATCTTCCTTAAGCGGCGTGCGTCGGCTGACCAGACCGGCCAGCAGCGCCACGGTAATGCCCGCGATAAAACCGCCAATACTCATCGCCAGCAGCGACATGCCGCTGAGTAAATACCCCACGGCAACGCCCGGCAAAATGGCGTGAGAAAGAGCGTCGCCCATCAGGCTCATCCGACGCAGCTGAAGAAACACGCCGAGCGCGGTAGTGCTGACCGAGAGCGCAAGGCAAACCACCAGCGCGCGACGCATAAAGCCGTACTCAATAAACGGCTGAAAAAAGAGATGCCAGATCATGCCACCCTCACCCGCTCGGTTTTCCACTGGGGCACGTCAGCATCCAGCCGCAGCGTTTGCGGGAAATGGCGCGACACGCGCTCGCTGTCGTGCAGTACCGCGAGCAGCGTTTGCCCCTGCATATACATCTCCAGCATCACGTCCATCAGCACGTTGCAGGTGGCTTCATCGACGCCGGTAAAGGGCTCATCCAGCATCACCAGCGGCGCCTGCTGTACCAGGACGCGGGCAAACAGCATGCGCTGGAACTGCCCGCCGGAGAGCTCATCGATGGTGGATAAGGCCATGGTTTCCAGTCCGACGCGCTCAAGCGCGCTGGCAATACGCAACCGCGTTTCGCGACGAAACCCGGAAAGCAGCGAAATGCCCGGCCAGCAGCCCATGCTGACGACATCGCGCACGGTCAGCGGAAACTGCGCCTCCAGCGCGTGACGCTGTGCCAGCCATCCGATTACCGGGCGCTTCCCCTGCCAGCGAAAGCCGCCGCTGACGGGAGGAATAAACCCCGCCAGCGTTTTCAGCAGCGTGGATTTCCCGCAGCCGTTAGCGCCGATAATGGCGGTAATGCTTCCGCGCTCAATCGTGCCCGAAAGGGGCCGCGTAATGGGCTGGCGTTCATAACCCGCGACCAGTTCATTCATCACAATCATGGCAATGCCACCGCCCAGCGCACGGCCAGCCCAATAAAGACAACCAACACCAGCGCCAGCAAAAGCCGAACCGGAGCAGACAGAGAGAAAAGGGACGTTGACATCTCGACACCAATTTATATGTTATAACATAACAATAATAAAAGGTGGTTAAGATGTAAATGGCAGGTTTGCAGAGGGAGTGTGGCGAAATGTTTCTGCGGGAAATAGATGCGCGCGGATGCCCTCACCCCAGCCCTCTCCCACAGGGAGAGGGGGAATAAGGTGACTTACTGACTAAACGGTGACGCCGCCGGCACGCGGGCCTGCGATACCGCCAGCCCCAGCTGCCATACGGCCATCGCATAGTGGGTGCTGTGGTTATAGCGGGTAATGGTGTAGAAATTCGGCAGACCGTACCAGTACTGATAGCCCGTCCCGACATCCAGACGCAGCAGACTCACCTGATCGACATTGCCCAGCGGCTGGGTTGGCGTTAAGCCTGCCGCCGTCAGCTGTGCAACGCTGTATTTGGTTTTAAAGCCGTTTTCCAGCCCAAACGCCTCGCCGTTCGCCTGCACCGCAACTTGCCCGCCCGGCACCCAGCCGTGCGCTTTAAAGTAGTTCGCCACGCTGCCGATGGCATCCACCGGATCCCACAGGTTGATATGGCCATCTCCGTTAAAGTCGACGGCATACTGTTTATAGGACGACGGCATAAACTGGCCGTAGCCCATCGCGCCGGCAAACGACCCTTTCAGATCGAGCGGATCGTCCTGCTCGTTGCGCGCCATCAGCAGGAAGGTTTCCAGCTCGGAAGAGAAATACTCCGCGCGGCGCGGATAGTTAAAGGAGAGCGTCGCCAGCGCATCCAGAATGCGGGTTTTCCCCATCACGCGGCCCCAGCGGGTTTCCACGCCGATAATCCCGACGATGATTTCAGGCGGCACGCCGTACACCTGCCACGCGCGGTTAAGCGCATCTTCATACTGATTCCAGAACGCCACGCCGTTTTGCACGTTGTCCGGGGTAATGAACTGTTTGCGATAGCGCAGCCACGCCCCGTTTGGCCCGCTCGGCACCTGGGCCGTCGGCGCCTGTCTGTCCATCAGGCGCAGCACGTAGTCCAGACGCTTGGCCTGAGACAAAATTTCGTGCAGCTGCTGTCTGTCAAAGCCGTGCTTGCTCACCATTTTATCGATGAACTGCTCGGCCGCCGGGTTATTCGCGAAGTCGCCGCCCATCTGCATCATATTGTGCTGCGGCTCCAGCAGGAATCCTCCGGAAGGCGCGCCCGCCGTTTGCTGAACGGCTTCGGTCTTAGGTTTGCTACTACAGGCAGACAGCAGAATAAGCGCAGGCAACAGCGCTGCATAACGACGCTTGAACATGAGACATCCATTTAACGGGTTCGATAAGAACCCAGTATGGTAAAGCATCCGCAACACCTCAAGGAAGCGGTACGCACCTTCCCTACGCAAATCCGCGCTTTTTTCCATCGAAAATCATTAGCTCCACCAATAAACTTTCAAAATAATCCATTTTTCTTTCATTGTGAGATCTAACTAACACTTTAAAACCTTTCAAAGTGATTATTATTAGCCCAGCCAGACAAAAACAAAAAGCCTCACAGGAGAGAAGAATGATAGAAACCATCACCCACGGCGCCGAGTGGTTCATCGGGCTATTTCAAAAAGGCGGAGAAGTGTTCACCGGCATGGTGACCGGGATCCTGCCCCTGCTGATCAGCCTGCTGGTGATCATGAACGCGCTGATCAACTTTATCGGCCAGCAGCGCATTGAACGCTTCGCCCAGCGCTGCGCCGGAAACCCACTGTCCCGCTACCTGATACTGCCCTTTATCGGCACCTTCGTGTTCTGCAACCCGATGACCTTAAGCCTCGGCCGCTTTATGCCGGAAAAGTACAAGCCGAGCTACTACGCCGCCGCTTCCTACAGCTGCCATTCCATGAACGGCCTGTTCCCGCACATCAACCCCGGCGAGCTGTTCGTTTATCTCGGGATCGCCAGCGGCCTTACTACGCTTGGCCTGCCGCTCGGCCCGCTGGCGGTGAGCTACCTGCTGGTCGGTCTGGTGACCAACTTCTTCCGCGGCTGGGTGACCGACCTCACCACCGCTATTTTCGAGAAAAAAATGGGCATCCAGCTTGAACAGAAGGTCCATCTTTCAGGAGCCACAGCATGAACCGGATCCGCATTGACAAAGGCACGGGCGGCTGGGGCGGCCCGCTGGAGTTCGACGCCACCAAAGGTAAAAAGATCGTCTACATCACCGCGGGTACCCGCCCGGCGATCGTCGACAGGCTGCGCGAGCTGACCGGCTGGGAAGCGGTCGACGGCTTCAAGGAAGGCGAGCCGCCGGAAGCGGAAATCGGCGTGGCGGTGATCGACTGCGGCGGCACGCTGCGCTGCGGTATCTATCCGAAGCGCCGTATTCCGACGGTAAATATTCACTCCACCGGTAAATCCGGCCCGCTGGCGCAGTACATCCTTGAAGACATTTATGTCTCGGGCGTAAAGGAGGACAACATTACTCTGGTGAATGGCACTGCCGCGCCGCAAAAAGCGGCCCCGCGCGAGTACGACACCAGCAAGAAGATCACCGAGCAGAGCGACGGCCTGCTGGCGAAGGTCGGGATGGGCATGGGTTCCGCCGTGGCGGTGCTTTTCCAGTCCGGGCGCGACACCATCGACACGGTGCTGAAAACCATTCTGCCGTTTATGGCGTTCGTCTCGGCGCTGATCGGCATCATCATGGCCTCCGGCCTGGGCGACTGGATTGCCCACGGCCTCGCCCCGCTCGCCAGCCACCCGCTCGGGCTGGTGACGCTGGCGCTGATCTGCTCCTTCCCGCTGCTGTCGCCGTTCCTCGGCCCGGGCGCGGTGATCGCTCAGGTCATCGGCGTGCTGATTGGCGTGCAGATTGGTCTGGGGAACATTCCCCCGCACCTCGCCCTGCCTGCCCTGTTTGCCATTAACGCCCAGGCGGCGTGCGACTTCATCCCCGTTGGGCTGTCGCTGGCCGAAGCGCGCCAGGACACCGTGCGCGTGGGCGTGCCGTCCGTGCTGGTGAGCCGCTTCCTGACGGGCGCCCCGACGGTGCTGATTGCCTGGTTTGTTTCCGGCTTTATTTATCAATAAGAGGTTCCTGCAATGACCGTGATTTACCAGACCACCATTACCCGCATTGGCCAGAGCGCCGCCGACGCGCTGAGCGACCAGATGCTGATCACCTTCCGCGAAGGGGCGCCTGCGGATATCGAAGAGTTTTGTTTTATCCACTGCCACGGCGAGCTGAACGGTGAGCTGAAGGCCGGTAGCCAGCTGGAGCTGGGCGAGGCGCGCTATGCCGTGACCGCCGTCGGCGACGTGGCCGAGCAAAACCTGCGCGAGCTGGGCCACATCACCCTGCGTTTCGACGGCCAGCCGCAGGCCGAATATCCCGGTACGGTTCACGTGGCGGGCCCGGTTCCGCAGGCTGTCACCCCAGGCTGCACGTTAAAATTTGTTGCGTAATTAAGGAGATAGACATGAGTCAGGTTGCCGTTGTCATTGGTGGAGGACAAACCTTAGGTGAGTTCCTCTGCCGTGGGCTTGCCGCAGAGGGCTACCGCGTGGCGGTAGTGGACATTCAGAGTGAAAAAGCCGCCCGCGTGGCGGACACCATTAACACCGAGTTTGGTGAAGGGATGGCGTACGGGTTTGGCGCCGACGCCACTAGCGAACAGAGCGTGATGGCGCTGGCCCGCGGCGTGGACGAGATTTTTGGGCGTACCGATCTGCTGGTCTACAGCGCGGGAATTGCGAAAGCGGCCTTTATCAGCGATTTCGAACTGGGGGACTTTGACCGTTCGCTGCAGGTGAATCTGGTGGGCTATTTCCTCTGCGCCCGCGAGTTTTCCCGTCTGATGATCCGCGACGGCATTCAGGGGCGCATCATTCAGATCAACTCCAAATCAGGGAAAGTGGGCAGCAAGCATAACTCCGGCTACAGCGCGGCGAAGTTTGGCGGCGTGGGGCTAACGCAGTCTCTGGCGCTGGATCTGGCCGAGTACGGCATTACCGTGCACTCGCTGATGCTGGGCAACCTGCTTAAATCGCCGATGTTCCAGTCCCTGCTGCCGCAGTATGCCACCAAGCTCGGCATCAAGGCTGAGGAAGTGGAGCAGTACTACATCGATAAAGTGCCGCTGAAGCGCGGGTGCGATTATCAGGACGTGCTGAACATGCTGCTGTTTTACGCCAGCCCGAAAGCCTCGTACTGCACCGGGCAGTCGATTAACGTCACCGGCGGGCAGGTAATGTTCTGATCGAGCGGCCTGATGCCCTCACCCTAACCCTCTCCCGCCGGGAGAGGGTACACAATAAGGAGCCGATATGGTCACCGCACTCATCACCGTCGCCGCCCTCGCCCGGCTCTGCCAGATGGCGTTCGGCGGCTGGCAAATTCACCAGTTTAACCGCGCATTTGATGCCCTGTGCCAGAAAGGCCGCGTGGGCGTCGGGCGTTCCGGCGGACGCTTTAAACCGCGAGTCGTCGTGGCTATTGCGCTGGATGAAAACAATAACGTCTGCGATTCACTCATCATGCGCGGCATGACCGTCTTTGCCCGCCCGGTGAAAATCCAGGCAATCAATGGCATTTCGCTGCAGGAATTGCAGCCTGATGTGATCTTTCCCCATGATCCGCTCTGTCAGAATGCACTATCATTAGCGCTTAATCTGAAACATGGATAATTTCGTTGTGAAAGATATAGTCTTGCGAAATTATCGTTTCGCAACCTAAGGAACGAAGCGCCTATGAAACCTCGTCAGCGGCAGGCGGCCATTCTCGAGCATCTGCAAAAACAGGGAAAATGTTCGGTAGAGGATCTGGCCCACTACTTTGACACCACCGGCACGACGATACGCAAGGACCTCGTATTGCTTGAAAACTCTGGCGCCGTCATTCGAACCTACGGCGGCGTGGTGCTCAATAAGGACGAAGCCGACCCGCCTATCGACCACAAAACGCTGATCAATACCCACCAGAAAGCGCTGATAGCCGAAGCCGCCGTAAAATTTATCCACGATGGCGACTCCATCATTCTGGATGCAGGCAGTACCGTTCTGCAGATGATCCCGCTGCTCAGCCGCTTTAATAACATCACGGTGATGACCAACAGCCTGCACATCGTCAACGCCCTGTCGGAGTTCGACAGCGAGCAGACCATCCTGATGCCCGGCGGCACCTTCCGCAAAAAATCGGCGTCGTTTCACGGTCAGCTGGCGGAAAATGCCTTCGACCACTTCAGCTTTGATAAGCTGTTTATGGGCACCGACGGCATCGACCTGAACGCCGGCGTTACGACGTTCAACGAGGTGTTCAGCGTCAGTAAAGCCATGTGTAACGCTGCACGGGAAGTGATTTTGATGGCCGACTCGTCGAAGTTTGGCCGCAAAAGCCCCAACATTGTCTGTAGCCTTGAAAGCGTCGATAAGCTGATTACCGACGCGGGTATCGACCCGGCGTTCAAAAAAGCGCTGGAAGAGAAAGGAATCGACGTGATCGTAACCGGAGAGAGAGATGAGTGATTTTCTGTTAGAAACGGGCCGCCAGACGCTGATGCTGGAGCTGCAGGAAGCCAGCCGCCTGCCGGAACGTCTGGGCGAGGATTTTGTCCGCGCTGCCAACACCATTATCCACTGCGAAGGCAAAGTGATCGTGGCGGGCATCGGTAAATCCGGCCATATCGGCAAAAAGATTGCTGCGACGCTCGCCAGCACCGGCACCCCGGCCTTCTTCGTGCATCCGGCAGAGGCGCTGCACGGCGATCTGGGGATGATAGAAAGCCGCGACGTGATGCTGTTTATCTCCTACTCCGGTTCGGCCAAAGAGCTGGATCTCATTATTCCGCGCCTGCAGGAAAAATCGGTTGCCCTGCTGGCGATGACCGGGAAATCCCGCTCGCCGCTGGCGCTGGCCGCCAAAGCGACGCTGGATATTTCCGTTGAGCGTGAAGCCTGTCCGATGCACCTCGCCCCGACCTCTAGCACCGTTAACACCCTGATGATGGGCGACGCGCTGGCGATGGCGGTGATGCAGGCGCGCGGGTTTAACGAAGAAGATTTCGCCCGCTCGCATCCGGCGGGGGCGCTCGGGGCACGCCTGCTCAACAAGGTTCACCACCTGATGCGCACCGACGATGCGATTCCGCAGGTCAAACTCAATACCAGCGTCATGGACGCGATGCTGGAGCTCAGCCGCACCGGTCTGGGGCTGGTGGCGGTGTGCGATGACGACGGGTACGTCAAAGGCGTGTTCACCGACGGCGACCTGCGCCGCTGGCTGGTGGGCGGCGGCAGGCTGGAAACCCAAGTGTCGGACGCCATGACCAAAGGGGGGCTGACGCTGAACGCCGAGAGCCGCGCCATTGAAGCCAAAGAGGTGCTGATGAAGCGCAAAATCACCGCCGCACCGGTGGTGGATGACACCGGCAGGCTGTGCGGCGCCATCAACCTTCAGGATTTCTATCAGGCCGGCATTATCTAACCCTTCAGTCCCAGACGCTTCGCCAGCCGGTGCAGGTTGGCGACGTCCATCTCCAGCGCCCGCGCGCACGCCGCCCAGCTGCGGTTATTCTGCTCCAGCGCGCGGGTAATCATCCGACGCTGGAATTCTTCCGTCGCCTCGCGCAGATTCTCGTTTGCGCTCTCAGGCGCAGCAGCCTTCACGGTCGGGGCAGTTTCCTCATGCAGTGCAAAATGCCGCGCATGAATTACCACCTCATCTCCCGAACGCGTCGCCCGCGCCAGCACCACCGCGCGGTGGATCGCATGCTCCAGCTCGCGCACGTTGCCCGGCCAGCCGTAGCTTAGCAGATGCGACCTCGCACCCGGGCTCAGCACCACGCGGGAAAGCCCCATCCTGAGACGGCACTGCTCGCAGAAAAAGCCCGCCAGCAGCACCACGTCGTCCCCGCGCTCGCGCAGCGGCGGCACGGTAAGCGGGAACACGCTCAGGCGATGGAACAGGTCGGCGCGGAACTGCCCTGCCAGCACCGCTTCACGCAGGTCACGGTTGGTGGCCGCCAGCACGCGAACGTCCACTCTGTGGCTGCGGTCATCCCCCACGCGCTGGATGTCGCCGTACTGCAGCACGCGCAGCAGCTTGGCCTGCAGCGACAGGGAGAGCTCGCCGATTTCGTCCAGAAACAGCGTGCCGTTATCGGCCATTTCGAACTTGCCGCTGCGGTTGCTGATGGCCCCGGTAAACGCCCCTTTAAGGTGACCAAACAGCTCGCTTTCCGCCACGCTTTCCGGCAGCGCGGCGCAGTTGAGGTACACCAGCGGGTTCACCGCGCGCGGCGACGCTTCGTGAATGGACTTCGCCACCAGCTCCTTGCCAGTGCCGGTCTCCCCGAAGATCAGCACGTTCAAATCGGAAGCGGCAACGATCTCAATCTCTTTTTTGAGCTGCGCCATGCCCGGAGAGAGGCCAATCATCTCCGTATGCGTGACCTGCTCAAACGCCGCCGGGCTGCCGGGAAGGATATTCTGGCTCTCAAGCTGTTCAATCAGCAGCGCGTTGTTAAGCGCCCCGGCGGCCAGGGCGGCAATCAGGCGCAGCTCTTCGTCGCTAAAGGCATCGAACTGGTCCGGCGAAAGGCCGTCGAGGGTCAACGCGCCAATCAGATTTTGTCCGGCAAATAAAGGCAGGCCGATACAGGCATGCACCTTCAGGCTCTCCTGGCCGGGAATAAGCCCATCGTACGGGTCGGGCAGATCGCTGTCCGCCGGAAAGCGCACCACGTCACCCGCGCGGGCGATAGTTTCCAGACGCGGATGGCCCTCAAGGGTAAAACGCCGTCCGAGCACGTCCTTCGCCAGCCCGTCGATAGCCAGCGGAATAAACTGCCGCCCCTCGTAGCGCAGCAGTGCGGACGCATCGCACTCAAGCACGTGGCGCAGCGTGGAGATCAGCCGCTGAAAGCGGTCCTGATGGCCGATACCGGTCTGCAGCTCAATGGCGATCTTCGCCAGCACGTCTACGGAAAAGCTCATAGTGACCTCGCTGTCATTTTGACAATGCATGTTGTCATATTGACACTTCTTTTGATAGTCATAATGACTACCCACTACGAGGCACGGCAACATTAATTCATTAAAATCAAATGATTAAAAACTGGCACGCAACTTGATATAAGCAAATCATCTTATTTGAAAATGCTGTATTACGTAGAGGTTGCTATGTCTATTCTGGTTAAAAATAACATTCATTGGGTGGGTCAACGTGACTGGGAAGTGCGCGATTTCCACGGGACGGAATACAAAACGCTGCGCGGCAGCAGCTACAATAGCTATCTCATCCGCGAAGAAAAAAACGTGCTGATCGATACCGTCGATCACAAGTTCAGCCGCGAGTTCGTGCAGAACCTGCGCAGCGAAATCGACCTGGACGCCATCGACTACATCATCATCAACCACGCGGAAGAAGATCACGCCGGCGCGCTGACCGAGCTGATGTCTTACATCCCGAACACGCCGATCTACTGCACCACCAACGCCATCGACTCGATCAACGGCCACCACCACCATCCGGAGTGGAATTTCCACACCGTGAAAACCGGCGACGCGCTGGATATCGGCAACGGCAAGCAGCTGATCTTCGTGGAAACGCCGATGCTGCACTGGCCGGACAGCATGATGACCTACATGACCGGCGACGCGGTGCTGTTCAGCAACGATGCCTTCGGCCAGCACTACTGCGACGAACGCCTGTTTAATGACGAAGTGGATCAGACCGAACTGTTCGAACAGTGCCAGCGGTACTACGCCAACATCCTTACCCCGTTCAGCCGCCTGGTGACGCCTAAAATCACCGAGATCCTCGGCTTTAATCTGCCGGTGGAGATGATTGCTACCTCTCACGGCGTGGTGTGGCGTGAAAATCCCACCCAGATTGTGGAGCTGTACCTGAAATGGGCGGCGGACTATCAGGAAGACCGCATTACGATTTTCTACGACACCATGTCCAACAACACCCGCATGATGGCGGACGCCATTGCCCAGGGCATCAACGAAGTGGGCCCGAACGTGGCGGTGAAAATCTTCAACGTGGCGCGCAGCGATAAGAACGAGGTATTGACCAACGTGTTCCGCTCTAAGGGCGTGCTGGTGGGCACCTCCACCATGAACAACGTAATGATGCCGAAAATTGCCGGTCTGGTGGAAGAGATGACCGGCCTGCGCTTCCGTAACAAGCGCGCCAGCGCCTTTGGCTCCCATGGCTGGAGCGGCGGCGCGGTAGACCGCCTTTCCACCCGTTTACAGGATGCCGGTTTTGAGATGTCCCTCAGCCTTAAAGCCAAATGGCGACCGGATATCGACGCCCTGGAGATCTGCCGCCAGCACGGCCGCGACATTGCGCGGCAGTGGGCGCTTGCACCTCTGCCGGAAACCGCCCCCGCTGCGGCGGTTGCGCCGGAAGCCGTAGCTGAAGCTGCCGCTGCGGACCTCGGTCCTTGCATGCAGTGCAGCGTCTGCCAGTGGATCTACGACCCTGAGCTGGGCGAGCCGCTGCAGGATGTCGCGCCGGGTACGCCGTGGAGTGACGTGCCGGACAACTTCCTCTGCCCGGAATGTTCCCTCGGGAAAGACGTTTTTGATGAACTGGCAACGGAGGCAAAATGAGCCACGGCATCGTCATCATCGGCTCGGGCTTTGCCGCCCGTCAGCTGGTGAAAAACATCCGCAAACAGGACGCCAGCGTGCCGCTGACGTTGATTGCCGCCGACAGCATGGACGAGTACAACAAGCCTGACTTAAGCCACGTGATTAGTCAGAATCAGCGCGCCGAAGATCTCACCCGCCAGACGGCGGGGGAGTTCGCCGAGCTGTTTAACCTGCGCCTGTTCCCGTACACCTGGGTCACCGACATCGACGCCGCCGCTCACGTTGTGAAAGCGACAGAGAAAACCTGGCAGTACGACAGGCTGGTGCTTGCCACGGGTGCCTCTGCGTTTGTGCCGCCGATTGAGGGCCGCGAGCTGATAATCACCCTCAACAGCCAGCAGGAGTATCAGGCCAGCGAAACGGGGCTTCGCGACGCGCAGCGCGTGATGATTGTCGGCGGCGGGCTGATAGGCACCGAGCTGGCGATGGATTTCTGCCGGGCGGGAAAATCCGTGACTCTGGTCGACCATGCGGCGAGCATTCTGTCGTCGCTGATGCCCGCAGAAGTAAGCAGTCGCTTACAGCATCGCCTGACCGACATGGGGGTACATCTGCTGTTGAAATCGCAGCTGCAAAGCCTGAGTAAAACCGAAGGCGGCATTCGTGCCATGCTCGACCGCAACCGCAGCGTTGAGGTCGATGCGGTTATCGCGGCGACGGGCCTGCGCCCGGAAACCGCGCTGGCGCATCGCGCAGGCGCCGAAATACAGCGTGGCGTGAAGGTAAATAGCTATCTGCAAACCACGCAACCTGATATTTACGCGTTAGGAGACTGCGCTGAAATTAATGGTCAGGCACTTCCCTTTTTACAGCCAATCCAATTAAGCGCGATGTATCTTGCTAAAAACCTGCTCGGCGGCAGCGCGCCGCTGAAATTACCCGCCATGCTAATTAAAGTAAAAACTCCGGAATTACCGCTGCATCTCGCAGGTGAAACGCAGCGTCAGGATCTGAGCTGGAAAATAACCCTCGAACAGCAGGGAATGGTCGCGCATGGCGTAGACAACGAGGATCAACTACGCGCTTTTGTGGTCAGTGAAGATCGGATGAAGGAGGCTTTCGCTCTGCTGAAATTGCTACCTGCTTAACCCTCTTTTTGCCGGGTGGCGCTTCGCCTACCCGGCCTGCAAAAGGGTCATGCTTACTTAACCTTTGGATATTATTATTCACCGCCCCGATATCCCGGAGCTTTTTTTTACGAATCCTATTCATAAAATAAATGCAAAGCAGATATATCATCGCTATCAATCCCTTATTTATTATTTTCGTAAATACTTTAATATGGAAAAGCTTAAAAACATCATCTCGATTTATTATTGACGCCAGCCCCAGCCTGAAAAGATATGAGCAGCCGGAGGTAAATCATGGCGAATTTTTATAAATAACTCAATTATCTTTCTCGCTATTTCACACAAGCGAAGAATGCGGAATATATTTTATTCCGCAAAAGTCCTATATTTTCAGCATTTTTTATCGGTATGCCGCTTTGCGCCAGCCATTGAGGAAGTCGCGGAGGTTACGCTGTGCAGGAGCCGGATCAGGAACGCACCACCAGCGCGTCGTAGCCGCGCCAGCGGTAGTTGACCATGGAGATCAGCCAGCAGGAAACGAACAGCCCGACCACCACAAATCCGGCGTTGCCCAGGTTGTCGTTTACCGTGCCAATCAGATCCCACACGCCGCCGCTGAGGGCAAATTTGTCCATCAGCAGACCCAGCGCTTCCAGCCCGCCGATAAACAGCGCCACCACCACGGAGGTGCTGGTGATAGTCATGTTGTAGTAGAGCTTGCGCTGCGGCTTGTTAAAGGCCCAGCCGTAGGCGCCGACCATCAGCAGATTATCGAGGGTATCCACCAGCGCCATGCCGCTGGCGAAGAGTGCCGGGAAGATCATGATTGACCACACCGACATCCCGCTGGAGGCGCTGGCGGCAGAGATCCCCAGCACGCCAATCTCGGTGGCCGTGTCAAAACCGAGGCCAAACAGGAAACCCACCAGATACATCTGCCAGCTTTTATTGACAAGGCGGAAGGTTTTGCCAAACAGCCAGTTCATGACGCCGCCCTGGGCAGGCAGCGTGATGTCGCCCTGCACCGGCTGGCCTTTTTTCAGCGCCTGAAAACTGCGCCAGACTCCGCGCAGGATCACCATGTTCACCAGCGCCATCGCCAGCAGGAAGGAGGCGGAAACGGCGGTGCCAATCAGGCTGCCGGTTTCGTGGAACCATTCCATGTTTTTCTGAAACGCCGTCGCGGTCGCGGCGATAGCAATGGAGGCCAGCACCACGATGGTGGAGTGCCCCAGCGAGAACCACGCCCCCACGCCGGACGGACGTTTGCCCTGCTGCATCATCTTACGCGTCACGGTATCAATGGCGGCAATGTGGTCGGCGTCCACCGCGTGACGCAGCCCGTAGCACCACGCCAGCAGGCTAGCGGCCATCAGCGCCGTGCTGCCGCTAAAGGTCTGCCATGCCCATCCCCATGCCAGCAGGTTTGCCATTACCAGAGCCAGCAGCAGAAGCGCGGCGCGAGGTTCATTGCGTAACAGTCGTAACATTTTTAGTCCTTTGTAAACATGACCGGGCAGCGGCGACCACCGCCTGCCCGAAGGAGATCGCTCCGTCACCTGCGGGCAGGCGCGAAGGAAAAAGAAGCGTAAAGTCAGAAAGATAATGACGTAGGCGCGCGCGCAGCAGACGGTTGTGCAGCACGCCGCCGCTGAGACAGATTGTCGACAGCGACAGGCGTCGGGCATGGAGCGCGGCGAGTTCCGCCAGCCCTTTTGCCAGCGCGTCGTGAAATGCCCACGCGCGCTCGCAGGGCTCCGCCTGCCAGCTCAGCCACTGCTGCCAGAATTGCGCGAGGTTATCCGCGTCCAGCGTTACCGGATGGTCGACACCCGAGCACTGCGAGGCCAGGGCTTCCAGCCGGCAGGCCGCTTCCCCTTCGTAACGCTGCGTGTCGATGCCGAGCGCACAGGCAACCGCGTCAAACAGGCGACCACAGGAAGAAGCTCGCGGCGCGTTGATGCCACGCCGGATCGCCGTCGCCAGCAGCGGCCAGTTCTGGCGCTGTACCGCACGCGTTTCAGGGTACTGCTGCCAGTCAGGCACAAACGCCAGGCAGTGGGCGAGTAAATTGCGCCACGGCTGCCGCGCCGCCAGATCGCCCCCCGGAAGCGCAACGGCAGGCAGCCCGCCCAGACGCTCACACGCGAGATAGTTCACCCGCAGGCACTCCCCGCCCCACAGCGCGCCGTTCTCACCCATGCCGATCCCGTCCAGCGTCAGGGCAATTGCGTCTTCGCCGTCGAGTGGCCAGCCGTTCTCCGCCAGGCACGCAGCCGCGTGGGCGTGATGATGCAGGACAGTTTCAACGGGCAGCCCTTGCACCTGCGCCCACTGACGCACGCGGTACCCCGGATGGGCATCGCATACAATGCGTTCCGGCTGAAAGCTGTAAATTTCCTGCATCGTCGAGAGCGCGCTGCGCCACTGCGCTTCGACACCCTCGTCACCGAGATCGCCAAAATGCTGGCTCAGCACCGCCTGGTTCCCACGCGCCAGGCAGAAGGTGTTTTTCATCTCCGCGCCGGTGCATAGCATGGCGGGAATATTCTCGAAACCCGCAGGCAACGTGATGGCATCGGGCACAAAACCGCGCGCCCGGCGCAGCATCGCCCCGTCTCGATCCATCACCGAATCATCCATCCGCTGCAGGATATCGCGGTTATGCAGCAGGAAACCGTCCGCGATGCCGCTGAGCTCCTCCAGCGCCTGCCGGCTGGTGATGGCTGGCGGTCTGCCGCTGAGGTTACCTGAAGTCATCACCAGCGGGCGCTGGCAGTCCATCATCAAAAGATGCTGCAGCGGGTTCGCAGGAAGCATGATGCCCACGGAATCCAGACCGGGCGCGATACCTTCCGGGAACGCGGGCAGCCAGGCTTTTGGCGTGAGCACAATGGGTGCGGCGGGTGATCGTAGCAGCGCCTGAACCGTCTCCGGCAGGTCATCCGCATGCGGGATCATCACCGCCAGCGGCTTCGACGGGCGCTGTTTGCGTGACCGCAATTTCACTATCGCCTGTGGGTTTTGCGCATCGCAGACGAGGTGAAAGCCGCCCAGCCCTTTGACGGCGACAATACCGCCGCTTTTCAGCATCGCCACCGCCGCGCGCAGCGCAGCCTCGCGCTCAGCAGTTATGTCGCCCGCACGCCACATAAGCGCGGGCCCGCAGTCCGGGCAGGCTACCGGCTGAGCGTGAAAACGGCGGTCGGCAGGATTGCGGTACTCTGCTTCACACGGCACACAGAGCGGGAATGGCGCCATTGCCGTGGCCGGGCGGTCGTAGGGCATCGCGCGGATAATGGTAAACCGCGGCCCGCAGTGCGTGCAGTTGATGAACGGATAGCGATAGCGGCGCTCGCCGGGGTCGCGCATTTCAGCCAGGCACGCCGGACAGGTCGCGGCGTCGGGGACGATCTGCGTGTCCATCGCCCCGCCCGCGCTGTGGCGGATGCTGAAGTCCTCCGGCACGTGCGCCCAGGTAAACGGCTGCGTTTCCACGTGGTCAATGCGTGCCAGCGGCGGGCAGTCCTGATGCAGCCTCGCGGTAAAGGCCCCCCCATTACCCGCGAGGCGCACCAGCACGCCCTCTCCGTCATTGCAGACGTCACCGGTCAACTGAAGCGCCTGCGCCAGCTGCCAGATGAAGGGACGAAACCCTACGCCCTGCACTTTGCCGCGCACGCGCAGCTGAACGCCGTTGCTGCTCATACGGTTCAGAACAGCAGTGATGACGAGGTGTCGAACGCCGCGCGACGGCGCTTTTCGGCGCTCATCTGCTCAAGCTTGTCGCGATCCACGCAGACCAGCGCGTGCGTCGGGCAGGCTTCCATGCAGGCCGGACCGGCGTCGCGGTGGTAGCACAGGTCGCACTTGTTGGCTTCGGCTTTCTCGGCCCGCACGCTCAGCCCCATACCGCTGTTGCGCACCACCGGACGGACCACCACCTCCATCGCGCCATACGGACAGGCCACCACGCAGGTTTTGCAGCCAATGCAGCGCTCCTGCATCACGTGCACAAAGCCTTTCTCGCGTTTAATCGCCCCGTTCGGGCAGACGTTCGCGCACGGTGCGTCTTCGCACTGGCGACAGATGGCGGCGGTGGAAATATTCACGCCTTTGATGACGTGGATGCGCGGAAGGAAGGTATCAGGGGTAAGCGACGCGCAGTCCTGCTCCGCCTGATGGGAAACCACGCACGCCACTTCACAGGTACGGCAACCAATACACTTACTGGCATCGGCCATAATAAAACGGTTCATCTGCTTCTCCAGCATTACAGTTATGCGCGGAGATATTCATAAACCGTGCCAATAATTAACGCATTGATTTTATAGCACTTTAAAAATCGCAGCGGCGCTGTCATCGTCACTTATGACGATGACAGCTGTCGACATCAGCGGTGCGGGCCGTCAATAACGGAGTCGCGCAGGACAAGCTCGCCGGAGAAGGTTTGTTGATACTTAAACTCGCCGCCGTCGAGCATGAAGATCAGGCGGCTGATGGTCTCTTTAATCATCTCCGTCACCGGAATACGCACGCTGGAAAGCGACGGCACGATGTAGGGCGCGATGGCCACGTCGTCGAAACCGATCACCGACACCGCGTCCGGTGCGGCCACGCCGCTGTCGTGCAGCTGCTTCATGGCGCCGATTGCCATATCGTCATTACTCGCCACCAGCGCCGTAAAGCGCTCGCCGCGTGCAAGCAGTTCGGCAACCGCCGCCGCGCCGCTGGCGGGGTTCCACTTCCCCTGCGCAATCAGCCCCTCGCGCAGCGGAATACCGTGCTGCGCCAGCGCGTCCTTGTAGCCGGAGAGACGCTCAACCCCGGTGGGAGAATCCAGCGAGCCGGTGATAAACGCGATCTCCCTGTGCCCTTTCGCAATCAGCTGCGACACCGCATCCTGGCTGGAGGCTTTATGATCTGACCAGACGCTGTGGCTGCTGTTTTTCCGCAGGCGACGGTTGAGCACCATTATGGGCTGCTCGCACTTCTCGACGATCTCATCCATTTCATCCACGCTCAGAAAACGCGGATAGATGATCACCGCGTCGCAGCGCATATCGAGCAGGTACTGGATCGCCTCGCGCTCTTCATCCGCGCTATGCTTGCCGTCCGCGAGGATCAGCTGCCGCCCCTTTTCTTCCGTCATGCGCGCGGCGTGAAACAGCAGTTCGCTAAAGTAGACGCCGTGATAAAGGGTGTTCGTCACCACCAGGCCCAGCGTCTGGGTGCGTTTGGTCGCCAGGTTTCGCGCCAGCAAATTCGGGCGATAGCCGCTTTCTTCAATGGCCTGAAACACCCGATCTTTGGTTTCCTGGCTAACGTAGCCATTGCCCGACAGCACCCGGGATACCGTGGCTTTCGAAACGCCTGCCCGCTTCGCCACTTCCAGCATCGTGGTCATGTTGTTATTCCGTCTGAATCTGATGGAGCGCAGTGTACTGCACTGCAAAAAAATTGTCGCAGCGATGAAATCACGCTTTCGATACTCCATTGCGATCTGCATCACGAAACGAAAAAATGGTCAAAAAGCGATCTTGTTTCATTCATAGAAACTCATGATGATTATGTGGAACCGGTTTCCTACATTTCTCACAACAATAACAGGATCACATCCGATGGCCAAAAATTACGCTGCGCTGGCGAACGACGTCATCAGCGCGCTGGGCGGTAAAGAGAACATCGTCGCCGTCACCCACTGCATGACGCGACTGCGTTTCGTTCTGAAAGATGAAACCCTCACCGATGCCGCACGCCTGAAAAGCATCAGCGGCGTCCTTGGCGTAGTGCGCAACGACAACCAGTGCCAGGTGATTATTGGCAACACGGTGTCACAGGCGTACCGCGAAGTAGTAAGCCTGCTGCCCACGGAACTGCAGCCCGCAGTGCCGGAAGGACCGCAGAAACTGACGCTGCGCCGCATTGGCGCCGGGATCCTCGACGCGCTGATCGGCACCATGTCCCCGCTGATCCCGGCGATCATCGGCGGCTCGATGGTCAAGCTGCTGGCGATGATCCTTGAGATGACCGGCGTGCTGCCAAAAGGCGCGCCGACGCTGACTATTCTGACCGTCATCGGCGACGGCGCGTTCTTCTTCCTGCCGCTGATGGTGGCAGCCTCGGCGGCGGTGAAATTCAAAACCAACATGTCGCTGGCCATCGCCATCGCGGGCGTGCTGGTGCACCCGAGCTTTATCGAGCTGATGGCAAAAGCCGCGCAGGGTGAGCACGTTGAGTTCGCCTTTATCCCGGTGACGGCGGTGAAATACACCTACACCGTCATCCCGGCGCTGGTCATGACCTGGTGCCTGTCATACATCGAACGCTGGGTGGATCGTATTACCCCGGCGGTGACGAAAAACTTCCTCAAGCCGATGCTGATCGTGCTGATTGCCGCCCCGCTCGCCATCGTGCTGATTGGCCCGCTGGGGATCTGGATCGGTAGCGCCATCTCCGCGCTGGTCTACACCATTCACGGCTACCTGGGCTGGCTCTCCGTCGCCATTATGGGCGCGCTCTGGCCGCTGCTGGTGATGACCGGGATGCATCGCGTGTTTACGCCGACCATCATTCAGACCATTGCCGAGACGGGCAAAGAAGGGATGGTGATGCCGTCGGAAATTGGCGCCAACCTGTCGCTCGGCGGCTCTTCGCTGGCGGTGGCGTGGAAAACCAAAAACCCGGAGCTGCGCCAGACGGCGCTGGCGGCGGCAGCCTCCGCCATTATGGCGGGGATTTCTGAACCGGCACTGTACGGCGTGGCGGTGCGTCTGAAACGTCCGCTGATTGCGAGCCTGATCAGCGGCTTTATCTGCGGAGCGGTCGCCGGCATGGCCGGTCTTGCCAGCCACTCGATGGCGGCGCCGGGGCTGTTCACCAGCGTGCAGTTCTTCGACCCGGCGAACCCGATGACCATCGTCTGGGTGTTTGGCGTGATGGGTCTGGCAGTGGTTCTGTCATTTGTTCTGACCCTGCTTTTAGGGTTTGAGGATATCCCTGTCGAAGACGACGCCGAAAAAGCGCGCGCCCTACAGACCGCACCGGTACAGAACAACGCAGCAAAAGCATAAATTGAAAGCGAGGTAAGAATGTCTGTTTTTCCACAAGGATTTTTATGGGGCGGCGCGCTTGCCGCCAACCAGAGCGAAGGTGCGTACCGTGAAGGCGGCAAAGGGCTTACGACGGTCGATATGATCCCCCACGGCGCGAACCGCCTGGCGGTGAAGCTCGGTAAGGAAAAGCGTTTTTCGCTGCGTGACGACGAATTCTACCCGAGCCACGAGGCGATTGATTTTTACCATCGCTATAAAGAGGACATCGCCCTGATGGCGGAGATGGGCTTTACGGTGTTCCGCACCTCGATCGCCTGGAGCCGCCTCTATCCGAACGGCGATGAGCCGCTGCCGAACAAAGAAGGGATTGCCTTCTACCGCGCGGTATTCGAAGAGTGCAAAAAATACAACATCGAGCCGCTGGTGACGCTCTGCCACTTCGACGTGCCGATGCACCTGGTGACGGAATACGGATCCTGGCGCAACCGCAAGATGGTGGATTTCTTCGCCCGCTACGCCCGCACCTGCTTTGAGGAATTTAACGGGCTGGTGAAATACTGGCTGACCTTCAACGAAATCAACATCATGCTGCACAGCCCGTTCTCCGGGGCGGGACTGGTGTTTGAGGAAGGCGAAAACGAAGACCAGGTGAAATACCAGGCCGCGCACCACGAGCTGGTGGCGAGCGCGCTGGCGACCAAAATTGCCCACGAGGTGAACCCGGAAAACCAGGTCGGCTGCATGCTGGCGGGCGGGAATTTCTATCCGTACTCCTGCAAGCCGGAAGACGTGTGGATGGCGCTGGAGAAAGACCGCGAGAATCTGTTCTTTATCGACGTGCAGGCGCGCGGCAGCTATCCGGCTTACTCCGCCCGCGTGTTCCGCGAGAAAGGCGTGGTGATTGTGAAAGATCCCGGCGACGACGAACTGCTTAAAAACACCGTCGACTTTGTCTCGTTCAGCTATTACGCCTCGCGCTGCGCGTCGGCGGACATGAACACGAACAATACCAGTGCGGCGAACATCGTCAAATCCCTGCGCAACCCGCACATTCAGGTGAGCGAATGGGGCTGGGGCATCGACCCGCTCGGCCTGCGCATCACCATGAACATGATGTACGACCGCTACCAGAAGCCGCTGTTCCTGGTAGAAAACGGCCTCGGGGCGAAAGATGTCGTTGATGAAAACGGCGAGATTAACGACGACTACCGCATCAGCTATCTGCGCGAGCACATCCGCGCGATGGGCGACGCGATTGAGGACGGCGTGCCGCTGATGGGCTACACCACCTGGGGCTGCATTGACCTGGTTTCGGCCTCAACAGGCGAGATGAGCAAGCGCTACGGGTTTGTGTACGTTGACCGCGACGACGCCGGAAACGGCACGCTGGAGCGGAAACGTAAGAAATCGTTCGGATGGTATAAGAAGGTGATTGCGAGTAACGGGGCGGATCTCGAGTAGCCTGTGCTTACCCCTCACCCTAACCCTCTCCCCTAAGGGGAGAGGGGACAAAACACACCCTCTCCCCTATGGGGAGAGGGCCGGGGTGAGGGGTTCAAATCCACCCTTTCCAACCCACCCCGCCAGCCGCGAATACACCTCCTCCACCGCCGCCTTCACTGGCGGCGTCATCGGGTAATAAAACCCGACAATGTCCGGCTGGATCCCTAAAAACAGCACCTCGCCCACGTCACCTTTGATCTGATCCACAAGGTAGTTCAGCGGCATATTGTGGGTGGTCATCATAAACATCTCGGCGATGTCGTCCGGGTCAATCAGGCGGATCTCGCCGGGGTTGAGCCCCATATCGGTGGCATCGACGATTAACAGCCTGTCCGGACGCAGTTCGCGAATGGCGACCACGTCGTTTTCCGGCGCGCTGCCGCCGTCAATCACCAGCCAACTGCCCTGCGGGTTGGCGGCACACATCTCTGCGAGCAGCGGACCCGCGCCGTCGTCGCCCATCATGCTGTTGCCGACACACAGTAAAACGTCAGTCACGTAATCTCCTCACCATCAGGTAGATGGCGCTCTCCTGATGAATATCATGCAGCATGCCGAGCAGCGTTTTGCTCCACGCTTGCTGCGCCGGGGTTTGCCTGCCGAGCGCCGCGTCAAAGGCGTTGGCGAGCATCGCAATGTGGTTCACATCGATCACGATCTCGCCGTACTTCGGCACGCCTTCCATTTTGCGCCGCGCCGTACTGCCCTCCTCCAGCGTGGCAATCCACGCCAGGTATTCCGGCCACGGGCAGCTCAGCGCGGCCTCCAGGCAGTCAATCACCCCGAGGTGATGCCCAATCGCCAGGCTGTAATAGACCACCTGCTGCGCCGCATCCGGCGTGGCATCGTTCTCATCAATAAACTTACGGCTCAGCTGGCTGAACACCACCGTTTCACTCATCGGATTCGCGCCTCATCGACGATGCTGTTCAGGTTCGCCACGATCTCATTGAGGCGCGGATCGTTTTCCGCCTCCAGCCAGCGCGCCACCTGATGGTCGCCCTGGCTCAGCAGGCGCAGATAGTCATCGGCAATCTGACGCCCGTAGCGATAGCCCGCCAGCCTGCGCGCCGTGCGGTCGACCTTCACCCGCAACGGTTGCACCATGTCCGGGTGCAGAATGGCGGCAGGCTGGTTGTCCAGCTCGCCCGGCTCGCGGGCGTGGATTTTCTGCTCCAGCAGGCCGAGCGCCATGGCAAAGCCGTAAAGCGTGGCGGCGGGCGTCGGCGGACAGCCCGGAATGTAGACGTCCACCGGCACGATTTTGTCGGTGCCGCCCCAGACACAGTAGAGGTCGTGGAAGATGCCGCCGCTGTTGCCGCAGGCGCCGTACGAGATGCAGATTTTCGGGTCCGGCGCGGACTGCCAGGCGCGCAGCGCGGGCGAGCGCATGGCGCGGGTGACAGCCCCGGTGAACAGCAGTATGTCCGCATGACGCGGGGACGGTACCACCTTGATGCCGAAGCGCTCGGCGTCAAACAGCGGCGACAGCGTAGCGAAGATCTCGATCTCGCAGCCGTTGCAGCCGCCGCAGTCCACGCGGTAGACGTAGGCCGAGCGTTTGATTTTTTTCAGCAGCGACGCCTTCATGCTGGCGATGGATTCGTCCACCGTCATCGGCACCGGAATGCCGTTAGCGTCGCGCGGGCCCAGTAGGTTTTCCATCAGCTGGCCTCTCTCATGTGGCGGGTGATATCAATGCGGTCGGACGGCAGCAGGCACTTCTGACGCTTGCACGCCGGGCAGGTTTCAAAGCTTTCGCGGTGATGCTCCGCGCGGGCGTCGCCATTGTGCTGCAGCAGCGCGATGGCGTAGTCGATCTCTTTCTGCACGGCGAACGGACGTCTGCAGACGCGGCAGCTGCACAGGTCAAAGCGCGACTGCTGCAGAAAATCCTCTTTCTTCCACACCGCCAGCTCGTACTCCTGCGACAGGCGAATGGCGACCGTCGGGCAGACCTCCTCGCAGCGGCCGCAGAAGATGCAGCGCCCGAGGTTAAACTGCCAGGCCAGCTCGCCGGTTTTGAGATCCGTTTCCACCGTTAAGGCGTTCGACGGACAGGCGTTGACGCAGGCCGCGCAGCCGATGCACTGTTGTGGATTGTGCTCCGGCTTGCCGCGAAAGTTTTTATCCACCGGCATCGGCTCCAGCGGATAGCTGCTGGTTTGCGTGCCGGTTTTGATCGCTTTTTTGATAAAGGTAAACATGACTAATCCTTATTTCAGCGGCGAGTTCTTACGCTCGATGCTGTAGCGCTCAAGCTCTTTGTACGGCACCACCTGGCTTTTCTTCTTGCGCACGTCGACCACGGTCATGCGGTCGGTGCAGGAGTAGCACGGGTCGAGGCTGCCGATGATCAGCGGCGCATCGGAAACCGTGTTGCCGCGCAGCATGTAGCGCAGGGTTGGCCAGTTGGCGTAGGTGGCCGCGCGGCAGCGCCAGCGGTAAAGCTTCTGGTTGTCGCCGGTCATGCTCCAGTGAATGTCGTCCCCGCGCGGCGCTTCGGCAAAGCCGAGGGCAAAGCGGTTCGGAATGTAGGTGAAGCCCTCCACCATCAGCGGGCCGCCAGGCAGGTTATCAAGGCCGTAGTCGATCATGTTGAGCGCCGTGAACACCTCGTTGATGCGCACCTTGAGGCGAGAGATGACATCGCAGCCCTGCTCGCTGTGCACGGTCATCGGCAGCAGGCCGTAGCCAACGAACGGGTGATCGGCACGGGTGTCGCGGGCGTGGCCGCTGGCGCGCACCATCGGGCCGACGTTGCTGAAGTCGCGGGCAATTTCCGGGTCAAGACGGCCGATGCCGACGGTGCGCTGCTCGATGTTTGGCGTGCTGAGCAGCATATCCACCAGCTCCTGCACGTCGCGGCGCATCTGCTGCGCCAGCTGGCGGGTCTGGATCATATCGTTTTTCAGCAGGTCGCGACGGATCCCACCGATCAGGTTCAGACCGTAGGTTTTGCGCGCCCCGGTGAGGATCTCCGCCATCTTCATCGACGCTTCGCGCACGCGGAAGAACTGCATAAACCCGGAGTCAAAGCCGACGAAGTGACAGGCCAGGCCGAGGTTCAGCAGGTGCGAGTGCAGGCGCTCCACCTCGAGCAGAATGGCGCGGATCATCTGAGCGCGTTCCGGCACCACGATCCCCATGCCGTTTTCCACCGAGGTGGTGTAGGCGGTGCTGTGGGCGAAGCCGCAGATGCCGCACACGCGGTCGGAAAGAAACGTGACTTCATTGTAGCCCATGCGGGTTTCCGCCAGCTTTTCCATGCCGCGGTGGACGTAGAACAGACGGTAGTCGGCGTCGATAATGTTTTCGCCGTCGACGAACAGGCGGAAGTGGCCCGGCTCGTCAGAGGTGACGTGCAGCGGGCCGATCGGCACCACGTTGTTCTTCTTGCTGCCCAGCTCGTTGATGAACTCGTAGGTTTCGCTGTCGGTAGTTGGGGCCGGACGCTGGCGGTAGTCCATGCTGTCTTTGCGCAGCGGATAGAGCTCGTCCGGCCAGTCGTCAGGCAGCACCAGGCGGCGCTCGTCCGGCAGGCCGACCGGCACCAGACCGTACATGTCGCGCACTTCGCGCTCGCCCCAGACGGCCGCGGGCACGCGCGGCGTGACGGACGGGTATTCTGGCTTATTCGGGTCGACCTCGACGCGCACGGTGATCCAGCACTTCTCGCCCTGCTCCATAGACATCACGTAGTACACCGCGTAGTTGCCGCACAGCTGGCGCTCGTCGTTACCGAACAGCACCGACAGCCAGCCGCCCTGCTGGTAGTAGAGAAACTCCACCACTTCCGGCAGATAGTTCACCTTAATGGTGACGGTTATCTGGTCTTTGGTTTGCCAGGACTCCTCCAGCACCACGCCGGGGAAAGCCTGATGCAATGCGGCGAGATACTGCTGACCTTTCTTTTCTTCAGACATAAATACTCTCTTTAATCACGCCACCAGCAAGGAGACGAACGCTAAAAATGCAAAACCAAACCCGGCCCAGGTGATGCGGGACGTTTCCAAAAAACGCAGACGCGCCATGCTGTTTTCGAACAGGGCAATTACCAGCACGCCGACCAGCAGCTTGAGGGCGGCAAACACGACGGCCAGCAGCAGACCGCCCGCGGAGAAGTGCGTCATCTGCCCCCACGGGAAGAAGACACCGACAAACATCTGCAGCACCACCAGCTGTTTGAGGCTAATGCCCCACTTCAGCACCGCAAAGCCGTAGCCGCTGTACTCGGTGAGCGGCCCTTCCTGCAGTTCCTGCTCGGCTTCCGCCAGATCGAACGGCAGTTTGCCCATCTCGATAAAGGTGGCGAACGCGCAGGCGCACAGCGCCAGCACCAGCGGAATGGAGCGGGCAACCGGCCAGTGGTAGACGGCGTGGGTGATAAAGCTGATGTGGGTGGAGCCCGCAACCTGCGCGGCAACCCACAGCCCCAGCAGCAGGATCGGCTCAACCAGCACGCCGAGCATCGCCTCGCGGCTGGCACCGATGCCGGTAAACGGGCTCCCGGTGTCCAGGCCCGCGATGGCAAAGAAGAAGCGGGCGATAGCGAAGAGGTAGATAAGCGTGATCAGATCGCCGAGCGCCGGCAGCGGCGACGCCACCGTCACCACCGGCAGCGCGGTGGCGATGGTCAGCATCACGCCCACCATCACAAACGGCGTCAGACGGAAGACCCAGCCTGCGGCATCCGGCGCCACGCTCTGGCGAGAAAACAGCTTGAAGAGATCGCGATACTCCTGGAGCACACCAGGGCCGCGACGGTTGTGCATCCGGGCGCGCGCCACGCGCGTGATGCCCGACAGCAGCGGCGCCACGGCGAACAACACCAGCGCCTGAAGAATTGCCAGTAACAGACTCATGTCAGGCTCCTTGTGAAATCACAATGACCACCAGCACCGCCAGTTCGATCAGCGCCAGACGGCGGAACAGCGCGGGTGCGGCAGCGCTCTGCCAGCCGGGTACCCAGCCGACCGGGTTCAGCCAGTGGCGCAGCTTCAGCACGGCGGCAAAGTTTTCTTTTACCGGCATGGCGAAACCGTGGGCGGTAATGACCATCGACTGTTCGTGTTCGTAGCCACAGGCCCACGCCGCACCGCGCGAGCGGGAGGCGAGCCGGTCGCGTTTGAAGAACATCATCAGGATGAGCGGTAGCAGCGGTGCGCCAATCAGCAGCAGCGCAATCATTGGCTGAGAGACGGTGGTATTCGCCACGGTCAGCGGCAGCGGAATGGCGTTGCCCAGCAGCGGTAGCAGCCACGGCGCAGCGACGCCGCCCGCAATGCAGCACAGCGCCAGCGCGACCACGCTCACGCCCATCAACAACGGTGCGCAGCAGGCGTTTTCCGCTTCGCGGGTGCGCGGCGCACCGAGGAAGGTGACGCCGTAGACTTTCGCCATGCACATCACCGCCAGCGCCCCGGTAATCGCCAGCCCGACCGCCAGCAGCGGCCCCAGCAGACGAGCGATAAACGCATCGCTCTGACCGAGGGCGAAGAAGGACTGATAGATCACCCACTCCCCGGCAAAGCCGTTCAGCGGCGGCAGCGCGGCCATCGCCATCAGCCCGACCAGCATCGCCAGTGAAATCACCGGCATCTTTTTGCCAATCCCACCGAGCTTTTCGATATCCCGATGGCCGGTGCGGAACCAGACGCTTCCCGCGCCGAGGAACAGCGTGCTTTTAAACAGGCTGTGGTTGACGAGGTGATAAAGACCGCCGATAAAACCGGCCGCAATCAGCGCCGGCTGGTTGAGCGCCAGCCCGGTCACGCCCGCGCCAATGCCGAGAAGGATGATGCCGATATTCTCCAGCGTGTGGTACGCCAGAAGACGCTGGATATTGTGCTCCATCAGCGCGTACAGGCCGCCGACGAACGCCGTAATCATGCCGGCGACCAGCAGAACAACGCCCCACCACAGCGGCGGTTGTCCGCCGGTCAGCGTAATCGCCAGAATCCCGAACAGACCCACTTTCATCACCACCACAGAAAACAGCGCGGCGGCGGGCGCGGAGGCATCCGCATGCGCCTTCGGCACCCAGCCATGCAGCGGAATGATTCCGGCGAGCAGGCCAAAGCCGATCACGCCCAGCAGCCAGACGTCATTGCCCAGCGGATGCCCGTTGAGCACAGAGAAATCCAGCGTGCCGAAGCGCTGCCACACCAGCCAGCAGGCCAGCGCCAGCAGCAGCGTTCCGAGGCGTCCCAGCGCAAACCACAGCTTGCCGGAGGCGCTGCAGCCCGTCAGGAACACGCCGCACAGCGCCATGATCTCCGCCATCACCACCAGCGCGCCGAGATTGCTGGCGGTCACGGTACAGATCGCCGTCGCCATCAGCAGGTTAACCAGCAGGCCGTTGGCCCTGGCGTGCGGATGGCGGTGCCAGTCGATATTAAACAGGCTGATAAACACCCCGCACAGGCCAAACGTCACCAGCCAGATGGCGTTCAGCGGCGTGATCTCAACGGTGTGGCGAATCAGCGGCATCACGGTCTCTGCCGAATGGCCGCCGAGCAGAACAACGCCGCCTGCCGCCAGCGTCATCAGGCTAGCGACCGCCCCGCCGAGCCCGGCGATCGCGCCGCTCAGGGTTTTATGGAATGAGAAGATCGGCGCCAGAACGGCGGCGGCCGCAAAACAGGCTACCGCGCTGGTAATCATCATCACCGCGTTCATTTCACCCCCTCGTTAAGCGCCTGTAGCAGAGAAAGGTCGCCAAAATCACTGTTGATGGTCAGCTCGCGTTTGCGCTTGCTGGTACGGGCGATGTCGCGAATGTTCACCAGAATCAGCGCTTTGGTTGGACATGTGCGCACGCAGGCCGGGCCCTGTTCATCGAAGCTGCACAGGTCGCATTTCACCGCAACGGCACGGATGCCGGGCACCCAGTCCAAAAGCGAGCTTACGCGCTCAGGCGCCGGAGGCGCGGGCGGGGCTTTAGGCGAGTTGGCATTGGCCGGAATATGCAGCGGGCGGCTGCCGGAGAATTCAATCGCACCGAACGGGCAGGCAATGCCGCACAGCTTGCAGCTTACGCACAGGCTTTCGTTCAGCTGGACAGCGCCATCCACGCGAGTGATAGCATTTACAGGACAGACACCCGCGCACGGGGCATCCTCACAGTGATGGCAGAGCTGCGGGGCAGACTCTTTTTCATTGCGCATGACGTGCAGGCGCGGCATGGACTGCAGCCCATGCAGGCGATGCGTTTCCGAACACGCCGCCTCACAGGTTCGACAGCCAATGCAGACCGTCGAGTCAGCAATTACAAAACGGTTCACCGGGTTATCCTCTGGTGATAGTCATTTTTGTCGAAAAGCTGTCTTGTCGACACTTCTCGACACGCATGGGTCAGGCCACGTTCGCTGAGGCATTTCCGTCCATCAGCTGCTTCAGGTTGACAGGAAGATCGTGCTCAACGGCGGCGTACAGGCCGTTATAAACCGGCGCGATTTTTTCCAGATAGTGTTCCAGCACCTGCTGGCGATCGCGGTTGCTGACGTGGCCGTCCACCATGCCATCCGCCATCAGCTGCGCCTTCGCAATACACTGTTTTTCGCCGTCTTTTGTCTCGAGGTAGTACTCAATGGTGTGGCTGTTGAAGTTGTCCGCCAGGGTCACGTTGATGGTGAAATGGCCGAACAGAACGAAGCGCATGTCGCCCTGCGCCGCGCAGCTCATCGCGTGGTGAAGACGCGCTTTCGACAAGGTAATGCCCTGGACCAGAGAGTTGCAGTAAAGGTGCCACTGGTCCTGTAACTGTTGATGACGCTGCGCGATGTAATCCGCTTTTTCGCTGATTTCCCAAATAGTCATAGAAGGTATCCGTTTAATGGAGATAGCGGCTATTAAGCAGATTCCATGCCAGTTTTTATCTTTATGATTTTCAATACATTTACCTTAAAAAATGCTGTCAACACCGCGGTGTCGACGTGTCATTTCGACAGCGTTGACATCGTCACGCCTTAACAAAAATCAAGCTGGCACCGTTATTGCATTACCGGGGCAATTCATTGAGGAGGCGTCATGCACGAAATCACCCTCTGCCAGCGGGCTCTGGAACTTATCGAACAGCAGGCAGTGCAAAACCACGCGAAACGCGTCACCGGCGTCTGGCTGAAGGTCGGAGCGTTTTCCTGCGTCGAGACCAGCGCCCTGACCTTCTGTTTTGAGCTGGTCTGCCGCGGCACGCTGGCGGAAGGCTGCGAACTGCATATTGAAGAACAGCAGGCGGAGTGCTGGTGCGAGCAGTGCCAGCAGTACGTCACCCTGGTGTCATCAAAGGTACAGCGCTGCCCGCAGTGTCAGAGCACCGGTCTGCGCATCGTGGCGGATGACGGCATGCAGATCCAACGCCTCGAAATCGAGAAGGAGTAAAGTATGTGTAGTACCTGCGGTTGCGCCGAAGGCAACCTGTATATAGAAGGGGATGAACACCGCCCCCACTCCGCGTTTCGCTCCGCGCCCTTTTCCCCCGCACCGCGCCCTGCGGCAGCCCTGACCGGCATTACCATTGCGCCGCAACGCTCCGATGCGGGCGACCTGCATTACGGCCACGGCGAAGCGGGCACCCACGCGCCGGGCATGAGCCAGCGCCAGATGCTGGAGGTGGAAATCAACGTGCTGGACAAGAATAACCAGATCGCCACCCGCAACCGCGCCCGCTTTGCCACCCGCAAACAGCTGGCGCTGAACCTTGTCTCCAGCCCCGGATCCGGCAAAACCACGCTACTGACCGAAACGCTCAAGCGCCTGAACGGGCTTGTCTCCTGCGCGGTGATCGAAGGCGACCAGCAAACCGTTAACGATGCGGCTCGCATTCGTGAAACCGGCACCCCGGCGATTCAGGTCAACACCGGTAAAGGCTGCCACCTCGATGCGCAGATGATTGCCGACGCTGCCCCGCGCCTGCCGCTGGCAGATAACGGCATCCTGTTTATTGAAAACGTTGGCAACCTCGTCTGCCCGGCGAGCTTCGACCTCGGTGAACGACACAAGGTGGCGGTGCTTTCAGTGACCGAAGGCGAAGACAAACCGCTGAAGTACCCGCACATGTTTGCCGCCGCCTCCATCATGCTGCTGAACAAGGTCGACCTGCTGCCGTACCTGAATTTCGACGTGGATAAGTGCGTGGCGTATGCCCGCGACGTGAATCCGGAGATTGAGATCCTGCTGGTCTCCGCCACGCGCGGCGACGGCATGGACGGCTGGTTACGCTGGCTGGAGAGCGAACGATGTGCATAGGCGTACCGGGACAAATTCACGCCATCGACGGTAATCAGGCCAAAGTCGAGGTCTGCGGCATCCTACGCGATGTCGATCTGACCCTGGTGGGCAGCATCGATGAAACGGGCGCATCGCGTCTCGGCCAGTGGGTGCTGGTCCACGTGGGGTTTGCCATGAGCGTGATTAACGAAGCGGAAGCCCGCGACACGCTCGACGCCCTGCAAAATATGTTCGACGTGGAGCCTGACGTGGGTGCGCTGCTGTACGGCGAGGAGCGATAATCATGCGTTACGTTGATGAATACCGCGCGCCGGAGCAGGTGCTGCAGCTTATCGGCCACCTGAAAACGCGCGCAGCGCGGCTGGACTACACGGCGGAAAAACCGCTGCGGATCATGGAGGTATGCGGGGGGCACACGCATGCGATCTTCAAATTTGGCCTCGACCAACTGTTGCCGGAAAACATTGAGTTTATCCACGGCCCCGGCTGCCCGGTCTGCGTGCTGCCGATGGGGCGCATCGACAGCTGTATTGAAATCGCCAGCCAGCCCGACGTCATTTTCTGCACCTTTGGCGACGCGATGCGCGTGCCGGGGAAAAATGGCTCGCTGCTGCAGGCGAAAGCGCGCGGCGCAGACATCCGGATCGTCTATTCGCCGATGGATGCCCTGACGCTGGCAGAGCGTAACCCCACCCGTGAGGTGGTATTTTTTGGTCTGGGGTTTGAAACCACCATGCCCGCCACCGCCATCACGCTGCAGCAGGCGAAAGCGCGCGGCGTCGAGAATTTTTTCTTCTTCTGCCAGCACATTACGCTCATTCCCACGCTGCGCAGCCTGCTGGAAGAGCCGGGAAACGGCATTGACGCCTTTCTGGCACCGGGGCACGTCAGCGTGGTGATTGGCACAGACGCCTACGGTTTTGTCGCTGAACAGTACAATCGTCCGTTAGTAGTAGCTGGTTTCGAACCACTTGATCTACTGCAAGGTGTCACCATGCTGGTTGAGCAGAAAATAGCGGCCCTGAGCGCGGTCGAAAACCAGTACAGCCGCGTGGTGCCGGATGCGGGAAATGAACGAGCGCAGCAGGCGATAACCGACGTGTTTAGCGTTGAGGGCGACAGCGAATGGCGCGGCCTGGGGCTGATTGCTGAATCCGGCGTGCGCCTGACGCCAGCCTATCGCGCGTTCGACGCCGAAGCGCATTTCCGCCCGCAGCCGCAGCAGGTTTGCGACGATCCCCGGGCCCGCTGCGGCGAGGTGCTCACCGGCAAATGCAAACCTCATCAGTGCCCGTTATTTGGCAATACCTGTAACCCGCAAACGGCGTTTGGCGCGCTGATGGTCTCCTCCGAAGGGGCATGTGCCGCGTGGTATCAGTATCGCAACCAGGAGAGCGAAGCATGAATACGGTTGAAATGGCGCACGGTAGCGGCGGACAGGCGATGCAGCAGCTGATTAACCGGCTGTTTATGGAAGCTTTTAACAACCCCTGGCTCGCCGAACAGGAAGACCAGGCGCGCATTGACCTCGCCACCCTCACCGCCCAGGGCGACAGGCTGGCCTTCTCCACCGACAGCTACGTCATTGATCCGCTGTTCTTCCCGGGCGGCGATATCGGCAAGCTCGCCGTCTGCGGCACGGCGAACGACGTCGCCGTCAGCGGCGCCATTCCGCGCTACCTCTCCTGCGGGTTTATCCTTGAAGAGGGATTACCGATGGAGACGCTCGCGGCCGTGGTCAACAGCATGGCGCAGACCGCGCGCGAGGCGGGGATAGCTATCGTCACCGGCGACACCAAAGTGGTGCAGCGCGGCGCGGCCGACAAGCTGTTTATCAACACCGCCGGAATGGGCGCGATCCCCCCCGATATTCACTGGGGCGCGCAGCGCCTCAGCGTGGGCGACGTGCTGATCGTGACCGGCACGCTGGGCTGCCACGGGGCGACCATCCTGAACCTGCGCGAAGGCCTGGGGCTGGACGGCGAACTGCGCAGCGACTGCGCGGTACTCACCCCGCTGATTCAGACGCTGCGCGGTATTCCCGGCGTGAAGGCCCTGCGGGATGCCACGCGAGGCGGCGTGAATGCCGTGGTTCACGAGTTTGCGGCAAGCTGCGGGTACGGGATTGAACTTACCGAGCGCAGTCTGCCCGTTAAGCCCGCCGTTCGCGGGCTTTGCGAACTGCTGGGGCTGGACCCGCTCAACTTTGCAAACGAAGGCAAGCTGGTGATTGGCGTTGAACGGGCCGCGGCACAAGCCGTTCTTGAACAGCTGCAGGCTCACCCGTCAGGAAAAGAGGCGGCGATGATTGGTGAAGTGGTTGAGCGCAAAGGGGTGCGCCTGACCGGACTTTATGGCGTGAAGCGCACGCTGGATCTGCCGCACGCTGAACCCTTACCCCGTATTTGCTAGGCCGCGCCACAAGCGGCCAGCATGGACTTTTTTTGCTCGTTTCTACTGGAAAGTACTATGCCGTATACACCGATGAGCGATCTTGGACAGCAGGGTCTGTTTGACATTACGCGCACACTTTTACAGCAACCCGATCTCGGCGCGCTGAGCGATGCCCTGACGCGGCTGGTCAGGCAATCGGCGCTGGCGGACAGCGCCGCGATTGTGCTCTGGCATAGCGGAACGCAGCGCGCGAGCTACTTCTCAACGCGTGATAATGGCAAAACGTTTGAATACGAAGACGAAACGTATCTCGCGCATGGCCCGGTGCGCCGCATTCTCTCCAGACCTGAAGTGCTGCACTGCAACTTTGCGGAATTTCAACAGGCGTGGCCGCGGCTCGCGGAGAGCAACCTCTATCAGCCGTTCGGGCATTACTGCATGCTGCCGCTGGCAGCAGAGGGTCAGATTTTTGGCGGCTGCGAGTTTATCCGCACGACCGACCAGCCCTGGAGCGAGGCGGAATACGAGCGCCTGCACACCTTTACCCAGATAGTGGCCGTCGTCGCGGAGCAGATCCAAAGCCGAGTGACCAATAATGTGGATTACGACCTGCTCAGCCGCGAACGCGACAACTTCCGCATTCTGGTCGCCATCACCAACGCCGTACTCTCCCGTCTGGACATGGATGAGCTGGTCAGCGAAGTCTCGAAAGAGATCCACCACTATTTCAAAATCGACGCCATAAGCATTGCGCTTCGCGGGCATCGCAAGGGCAAGCTGAACATCTACTCCACGCATTATCTTGATGAAGCCAACCCGGCGCACGAGCAGAGCGAGGTGGATGAAGCGGGCACTCTTTCTGAACGGGTCTTCAAAAGCAAAGAGATCCTCCTGATCAACCTCAACGAGCAGGATCCGGTCGCGCCGTACGAGCGGATGCTGTTCAACACCTGGGGCAACAAAATCCAGACCCTGTGCCTGCTGCCCCTGATGTCCGGCAACACCATGCTGGGCGTGCTGAAGCTGGCACAGTGCGAGGAAGGCGTGTTCACCACCGCCAACCTGAAGCTGCTGCGTCAGATCGCCGAGCGTATCTCCATCGCGCTCGATAACGCGCTTGCCTATCAGGAGATCCACCGTCTGAAAGAGCGGCTGGTGGATGAAAACCTGGCCCTGACCGAACAGCTCAACAACGTGGACAGCGAGTTTGGTGAAATCATCGGGCGCAGCGACGCCATGTACAGCGTGCTCAAGCAGGTTGAGATGGTGGCGCAAAGCGACAGCACGGTGCTGATCCTTGGCGAAACCGGTACGGGTAAAGAGCTGATTGCCCGCGCTATCCACAACCTGAGCAACCGCAACAGCCGTCGGATGGTGAAGATGAACTGCGCCGCGATGCCCGCAGGGCTGCTGGAAAGCGACCTGTTCGGCCACGAACGGGGTGCCTTCACCGGGGCCAGCAGCCAGCGGCTGGGCCGTTTTGAGCTGGCAGACAAAAGCTCGCTGTTCCTTGACGAAGTGGGCGATATGCCGCTGGAGCTACAGCCGAAACTGCTGCGCGTCCTGCAGGAGCAGGAGTTTGAGCGCCTGGGCAGCAACAAGCTTATCCAGACCGACGTGCGGCTGATTGCCGCGACTAACCGCGACCTGAAAAAAATGGTCGCCGACCGCGAGTTTCGCAGCGATCTCTACTATCGCCTGAACGTCTTCCCGATCTTCCTGCCGCCGCTGCGCGAGCGCCCGGAAGATATCCCCCTGCTGGTCAAAGCCTTTACCGCGAAGATCGCGCGCCGGATGGGGCGAAACATCGACAGCATTCCTGCCGAGACGTTGCGTACCCTTTCATCGATGGAATGGCCCGGCAACGTGCGCGAACTGGAAAACGTCATTGAACGCGCGGTGCTGCTGACGCGCGGCAATGTGCTGCAGCTCTCCCTGCCTGAAGTGACGCTGCCTGACGCGATCGCGCCCGCCACCGAGACGGCGAAAGAGGGAGAAGATGAATATCAGCTCATTATGCGCGTGCTGAAAGAGACCAACGGCGTGGTCGCCGGGCCGAAAGGTGCCGCCCAGCGCCTGGGGTTAAAACGCACCACCCTGCTGTCACGCATGAAGCGTCTCGGTATTGATAAAGAGAGCCTCATTTAAGACCTTATTCCGGCGGTGTTTTTCTGACACCGCCTTTTGTTACCCTGCACGATTGTCCCTCATTGACACAAAATCGTTTCCTCTGTATAAAATTCCGCCTTAATAATGAGTTTCATTTGCATCAAAAATAATTTTAATGAAGGGTAGCGTTTCATGAAGAAGGTCATCTGCGCGTTAGGACTGGCGCTTGCGTCGGTCAGTTCTGCTCTGGCAACCACATATCCTCTGACGATTGAAAATTGTGGCTACAAAGAGACATTCACCAAAGCGCCGGAACGCGTCGTGGCTCTGGGTCAGAATACCGTCGAAATTCTGCTCCTGCTGGGGCTGGAAGATAAGGTGAAGGCCAGCGCCTTCTGGCCGACGAAAGTGTTGCCGCAGCTCGCTGAACAGAACGCAAAAATCAAAACCCTGACGGTCGAAATCCCTACCCTTGAATCCGTGCTTGCGCAAAATCCCGACTTTGTCCCCGCCCAGACGCCACTGTTGCTGGGACCGGAAAGCAAGGTCGCAAAACGAGACGATCTGATGACCCTGGGCGTGAACAGCTACGTGTCCCCGGGCATGTGTGCGACCAAAAAAGCCACCGGCGATATGTACGGCAGCCGCCAGAAGCTGTGGGATATGACGTATCTCTATCAGGAGATTGAGGACTTCGCCAAAATCTTTAACGTTGAAGACCGCGGTCAGGCCGTGATTGCCGATTTCAAAAAACGCGAGGCCGACTTGCGTAAGGAATTCGGCAAGAACAAAAAAGACCTCTCGTTTGTCTTCTGGTTCTCCAGTTCATCCCCTTCCGCTGACGCCTATGTAGGTGGTAAAAATAGCCCCTCCGGGTTTATCGCCAGCCTGATGGGCGGACATAACGCCATCACCTCCGAGACCGAATGGCCAACCGTGGGCTGGGAAAGCATTATTGCCGCCAATCCGGATGTGATTGTGGTCTCCAGCCTGGATCGCAACCGCTGGGCGCTGGATAACGCGGAAGAGAAAATCAAATTCCTGAAAAGCGATCCGGCCGTCAGCCAGCTGGACGCGGTGAAAAAAGGCCATATCGTGGTGATGGACGGTCAGGCCATGAACCCGACAATTCGCACGATTTACGGGGCTGAGCAGGTTGGCGAACAGCTCAGAAAATTGGGGCTGAACTGATGACCACCGCCGTTCTTCAGGCCTGGCAGAGCCTGGTTCTGACGACCTCGTGTTTGCTCGCCTTCGTCCTGCTATTTCTGGTTATCGCGCTGAGCGTCAGCGTCGGCGAGCTGTCCATCCCGCTGGATAACGTGTTTTACGCTATCAGCAATAAAATGGGGCTCACCGATATTCCGCTCACTCGTATCTATGAGAGCGTGATCTGGGACTTTCGCCTGAGCCGCGCGCTGGTTGCGGCCTGCTGCGGCGCGGGGCTGGCCATCTGCGGTGCCGTATTGCAGAGCCTGCTGAAGAACGCGCTGGCGGAACCCTACGTGCTCGGCGTGTCCGCGGGCGCGTCGACCGGGGCGGTTTCTGTTGTCGTATTGGGGATCGGCACCGGTGCGGTGTCGCTCTCTGCCGGGGCCTTTGCCGGGGCGTTCGCCGCGTTTGCGTTTGTCGCATTTCTGACGAACGGCGCGCGCGGCGGGAATGAACGTACTATTCTGGCAGGCGTTGCCGCCTCGCAGCTTTTCAACGCCATTACCGCCTATACCATCAGCACCGCCGCCAGCGCCCAGCAGGCGCGCGACGTGATGTTCTGGCTGCTGGGCAGCTTCAGCGGCGTACGCTGGCCCGAGTTCCAGCTGGCACTTGTCGTGGTGCTGATTGGATTAGCCATTTGCCTCTACTACTCCCGTGCGCTGGATGCCTTTACGTTCGGTGACGACGCCGCGGCGTCGCTTGGCATTGCTGTTCCCTGGGTGCGCCTGGCGCTCTTTACCACTACCGCACTTATCACCGCGACCATCGTCAGCATGGCGGGGTCAATCGGCTTTGTCGGGCTGGTGGTGCCGCACGTCATGCGCTTCCTGTTCGGGCCGCTGCACCGCACGCTGCTGATTGCCAGCGCGCTGGCAGGCGCGATCCTGATGGTGCTGGCAGACATTGCCTCACGCATGCTGATTGCGCCGCAAAGCCTGCCCGTCGGCGTGGTCACCGCGCTGGTTGGCGTCCCCTTCTTTGCCGTGATTATCTACCGTTCAAGGAATAAGTGATGAGCATCTGCGCGGAAAATATTACCTGGAAGGTCGGCAAAAAAGTCATCGTTAATGACGTCTCGCTGAAGGTGTCACGGGGCGAAACGGTAGGGCTGCTTGGCCCTAACGGCTGCGGTAAATCGTCTCTTTTACGTATCCTCGCGGGTCTGCGTCGCCCGGATGCTGGCCGCGTTACCCTGGACGGCCAGGACATCTCTCGTATTGCCAAAAAGCAGCTGGCCCGCCGGGTCGCCTTCGTGGAGCAGCACGGCATGACTGACGCCAACATGCGCGTGCGCGACGTGGTCAAACTCGGGCGGATTCCGCACCACTCCGCCTTTTCCAACTGGAGCACGCACGATGACGAAACCGTCACCGCCGCTCTGCAGCGCGTGGATATGCTGGATAAAAGCGACCAGGGGTGGCTGAGCCTCTCCGGCGGTGAGCGCCAGCGCGTCCACATTGCCCGCGCGCTGGCCCAGACCCCGACGGAAATCCTGCTGGACGAACCAACAAACCACCTGGACATTCATCATCAGATGCAGCTGATGCAGTTGATCAGCGAATTACCGGTCACCAGCATTGTCGCTATCCACGATCTCAACCACGCCTCGATGTTCTGCGACTCGCTGATTGTGATGCAGAAAGGGCAAATTGTGGCGACGGGGACGCCGCAGGACATCCTGTCCGAGTCGTTGCTCTGGGACGTCTTCCGGGTCAAAACCAAAATCGAGATCTCGCCGTTCCATGGCAAAAAACACATTCACTTTATCGTTTAGGGGCGAATGACCAACGATGCCCCTTCGCCCTGCCACCACGCTCTGGCCCCCCGTTTTACTGGGTAGCCAGTTTGTTTTTAACATCGGCTTTTACGCCGTTGTCCCCTTCCTGGCGATATTCCTGCGCGACGATATGCTGCTCTCCGGCGGGCTGATCGGGCTGATCCTCGGCCTGCGCACATTCTCTCAGCAGGGGATGTTTATCGTCGGTGGTGCCCTCTCGGACCGGTTTGGCGCGAAAGTGATTATCCTGAGCGGCTGTATTGTCCGTGTTTCAGGCTATCTGCTGCTGGCCTTCGGGGAATCGCTGTGGCCGATTATACTGGGCGCGTGTCTGACAGGCGTGGGCGGCGCGCTGTTTTCTCCGTCTATTGAGGCATTGCTGGCGAAAGCGGGCACGCACAGCGAGGCGAAAGGTAAACGAAGCCGGGCGGAGTGGTTCGCGCTGTTTGCGGTCTGCGGGGAACTCGGTGCGGTACTGGGCCCGGTCGCCGGCGCCCTGCTAACCGGCCTGGGTTTTCGTCAGGTGGCTCTCGCGGGAGCAGGCGTCTTTGTCATTGCATTAGTGGTGCTCTACTTCTGCCTGCCTGCTTCTGGCCGCCGTTCACAGACGCTAAAAATTGTGCCCTGGTGGACGACGTTTCATCAACCCCGCTTTGTCGCCTTTATCATTGCCTACAGCTCGTGGCTTTTAAGCTATAACCAGCTCTATCTGGCGCTGCCGGTAGAGATCCAGCGCTCTGGCGGTAACGAGAAAGATCTCGGCCCGCTTTTTATGCTTGCCTCCGTTCTGATCATCACCTTACAGCTGCCGCTGGCGCGATTCGCCCGGCGCGTGGGTGCGGTGAGGATCCTGCCGGTGGGCTTTTTATTCCTCTCCGCCGCCTTTGCAAGCGTGGCAATGTTTGCGCCGACGGCACCGCCTGAGGGCTGGCTGCGCCTGCTGCCGTCGGTCTGTTTCGTGACGCTGCTGACGCTGGGGCAGATGCTGCTGGTACCCTCGGCAAAGGATCTGATCCCGAGGTTTGCCGAGGAGTCCACGCTGGGGGCGCACTATGGCGCACTCGCCACCGCTGGCGGCATCGCGGTACTGGCAGGAAACTTGTTGTTTGGTAGCCTGCTGGATCGCGCGCTGGTGCCCTCAACGCAGGCGATTTATCCCTGGCTGCTGCTCGCCCTCTTCCCGCTCTGCAGCGCGCTGGCCCTGAACGTTATTTGCCGCCCGCTCAGAAGCTGAACCGGTCACTTTTTCGGACGATACTTTTCCGGCAGCTCCGGCACGGGGCGACGGTCATCAATCAGATGGCGGACGGTCAGAATGGGGTGACGCCATAACATACGCGGGCCTGCCCAGCGCATAATCAGCTTCATCTCTTCGCGTTTTGCAGGCTGATAGCAGTGGACCGGACACTGCTTACAGGCAGGCTTTTCCTCACCAAAAACGCACTTATCCAGGCGCTTATCGGCATAGGCATTCAGCGCCTGGTAGTGCCCGTCTTCCACAGAGGCCTGAGGACACTGCTTCTGATACAGCGCGATCATTTTCGCGATGGTCTCTTTTTCGCGAGAAATTCGTTTACCGGACATAGCGACTTACCAAACAATAAAGTGCAAAAATAATACACCTTTCAATGCGGGATTTCAGTTGTTGCATGCGGTTTTCTGAAACCTGATTCCAGTTTTATCCCTGCACCGCCCGAAAAATACTGGTATTTTATACAGTAATTAGTGATGACTTTTATCCGTGTTGTCAGGAGACCCTATGCAAGAATTCGCTATCAACAAACCCTATCGCCATTTAACAGTAGGATATTTCAGAAAGCGCCATGAAGACCGCAATACCAAGATACCGAAGCGCTACAGCGTGCATGCGGCGCTGAGCTTAAAAGGTGACTGGCTTGAACAGGCTGGGTTTACCACCCACTCCAGGGTTCGAGTGGGCGTAGAGCATGGAAAAATAGTCATTGAGTTAATGTCGGAAGATGCCTCGTAAAGCGACGACATTTTTCTGCGCCGTACCTTTTTTTCATGCGACAATAGAAGGAACAAACGGCCTCTGAGCCGCTCAAAACGGTTTATATTCAAAGAAATGGACATCATAACTCCATGAGCACACTCGACAATTTCGACGCACATACGCCGATGATGCAGCAGTATCTGAAGCTGAAGGCACAGCATCCGGAAATCCTGCTGTTTTACCGTATGGGCGATTTTTACGAGCTGTTTTATGACGATGCTAAGCGTGCATCGCAGCTGCTCGACATCTCGCTGACCAAACGTGGCGCATCGGCAGGTGAACCCATCCCGATGGCAGGTATTCCGCACCACGCGGTAGAAAATTACCTGGCGAAACTGGTGAATCAGGGTGAGTCTGTCGCCATCTGCGAACAGATCGGCGACCCCGCGACCTCAAAAGGCCCGGTGGAACGCAAGGTCGTGCGCATCGTCACGCCTGGCACCATCAGTGATGAAGCCCTGCTTCAGGAGCGCCAGGACAACCTGCTGGCCGCGCTGTGGCAGGACGGCAAAGGGTTTGGCTACGCGACGCTGGACATCAGCTCCGGGCGTTTTCGTCTGAGTGAACCGGCCGATCGTGAAACGATGGCTGCCGAACTGCAGCGCACCAACCCGGCAGAATTGCTCTACGCCGAAGATTTCGCCGAAATGGCGCTGATTGAAGGTCGTCGCGGGTTGCGCCGCCGTCCGCTGTGGGAATTCGAAATTGATACCGCGCGCCAGCAGCTGAATCTGCAGTTTGGCACCCGCGATCTGATTGGCTTTGGCGTTGAAAATGCCCCGCGCGGGCTGTGTGCGGCAGGTTGCCTCCTGCAGTACGTAAAAGATACCCAGCGCACCGCCCTGCCGCATATCCGCTCTATCACCATGGAGCGCCAGCAGGACAGCATCATCATGGATGCCGCCACTCGCCGTAACCTGGAGATCACGCAGAACCTCGCGGGCGGCGTAGAAAATACGCTGGCGTCGGTCCTCGACAATACGGTAACGCCAATGGGCAGCCGTATGCTGAAACGCTGGCTGCATATGCCGATTCGCGATACCGCTACGCTGGTTTGTCGTCAGCAGACGATTGCCGCGCTGCAGGATCGCTATACCGAGCTGCAGCCTGTCCTGCGCCAGGTGGGGGATCTGGAACGTATCCTGGCCCGTCTGGCGCTGCGCACGGCACGACCGCGCGATCTCGCACGGATGCGTCATGCTTTCCAGCAGCTGCCGGAACTTCGTGCGCAGCTGAGCGACGTTGACAGCGCGCCGGTACAGAAACTCCGCGAAACCATGGGTGAATTTACCGAACTCCGCGAGCTGCTTGAACGCGCCATTATTGATGCGCCTCCGGTTCTCGTGCGTGATGGCGGCGTGATTGCTCCGGGCTACAACGAGGAGCTGGACGAATGGCGCGCGCTGGCCGACGGCGCGACGGACTACCTCGATAAGCTGGAGATCCGCGAGCGCGAGCGTCTTGGGCTCGACACTCTGAAGGTGGGTTATAACGCGGTTCACGGTTATTACATTCAAATCAGCCGCGGGCAGAGCCACCTGGCGCCGATTCACTACGTGCGCCGCCAGACGTTGAAAAACGCTGAACGCTATATCATTCCCGAGCTGAAAGAGTACGAAGACAAAGTCCTCACCTCGAAAGGGAAAGCCCTGGCGCTGGAAAAACAGCTGTATGAAGAGCTGTTTGATATGCTGATGCCGCACCTGGCCGACCTGCAGCTGAGCGCCAGCGCGCTGGCGGAACTGGACGTGCTGGTGAACCTCGCAGAGCGTGCGGAAACGCTGAACTACACCTGCCCGACCTTTACCGATAAGCCAGGCATTCGTATCACTGAAGGCCGTCACCCGGTGGTCGAGCGGGTGCTGAACGAACCGTTCATCGCCAACCCGCTGAGCCTGTCGCCGCAGCGAAGAATGCTGATCATTACCGGTCCGAACATGGGCGGTAAGAGTACCTATATGCGTCAGACGGCGCTGATTGCCCTGCTTGCCTATATCGGCAGCTACGTTCCAGCGCAAAACGTGGAGATTGGCCCCATCGACCGTATCTTCACCCGTGTTGGAGCTGCGGACGATCTGGCGAGCGGTCGCTCAACCTTCATGGTCGAAATGACTGAAACGGCAAACATTCTGCATAACGCGACGGAGCACAGCCTGGTGCTGATGGACGAAGTCGGACGCGGAACGTCAACCTACGATGGTCTGTCGCTGGCCTGGGCCTGTGCGGAAAGCCTCGCGAATAAAATCAAGGCCATGACGCTCTTCGCCACCCACTACTTCGAACTGACGCAGCTGCCGGAGAAAATGGAAGGCGTGGCTAACGTCCACCTTGATGCGCTGGAGCACGGCGACACCATCGCCTTTATGCACACGGTGCAGGATGGCGCGGCAAGCAAGAGCTATGGTCTGGCCGTTGCGGCGCTGGCCGGTGTACCGAAAGAGGTGATCAAGCGCGCGCGTCAGAAACTGCGTGAGCTGGAAAGCCTGTCACCGAATGCGGCGGCGACGCAGATTGATGGTACGCAGATGTCGCTGCTGGTACCGGTGGAAGAGACATCGCCTGCTGTGGAAGCGCTGGAAAACCTCGATCCGGATTCACTGACGCCGCGTCAGGCGCTGGAGTGGATTTATCGCCTGAAGAGTCTGGTTTAGTTTTCTGCGGTCTTTGCCCGGTGGCGCAGCGCCACCGGGCTGTCTTTACAGCAGCGGCGGGATCGTTGGCACCTGCGGCGCCTCGTCAATATCCTTCTGCGTCATGCGGAACGCTTCAGGGTAATGCTCGCGGCTGGTACGACGCAACGGTTCGGTATCTCGCCAGGTATACAGACAATGCTGGCACTGGTAAACGGTCCAGACCCCTTTCACCGGCGACGTCGCCATCACTTCAATATGCTCATCGGCACAACGTGGACAAATCATCTTTTCCTCCTTATTGACGTGAAGCCAGCATCGCGGTCAGTTTTTCAGCTCAGGCTTTGGTTTCAGGCAGATCCTGTACCGGCTGGCTATAGTGGCCACGGGTGTCCGGTGCGACAGGCGTGGTCGCATCGATAATCAGTTTGTCGGTAATGCCCGCCGGACTGGATCCAGGATCGAGTTCCAGCACCGACATGTTCGGCAGCTGCACCAGATCGCCTGCCGGGTTGACCTTCGATGACAGCGCCCACATCACCTGCGGGAGGTTGAACGGGTCGACATCCTCATCCACCATGATCACCATCTTTACGTAGCCCAGGCCGTGCGGCGTGGTCATGGCGCGCAAGCCGACCGCGCGGGCAAACCCGCCGTAGCGTTTTTTGGTGGAGATAATCGCCAGCAGACCGTGGGTGTACATCGCGTTCACCGCCTGCACTTCCGGGAATTCCGCTTTCAGCTGCTGGTAGAGCGGCACGCAGGTGGCTGGCCCCATCAGATAATCAATCTCGGTCCACGGCATGCCGAGATAAAGGGATTCGAAAATCGGTTTGGTGCGGTAAGAAACTTTGTCGATACGCACAACCGTCATGTTACGACCACCGGAGTAGTGCCCAGTAAACTCGCCGAACGGCCCTTCAATTTCGCGTTTACGGCCTTCAATCACCCCTTCCAGGATCACTTCAGAACCCCACGGCACATCGAAGCCGGTCAGCGGCGCGGTGGCAATCGGATACGGGCTTTCACGCAGCGCACCGGCCATTTCATACTCTGACTGATCGTATTTCAGCGGCGTCGCGCCCATCAGCGTAATGATCGGATCGTTGCCGAGGGTAATGGCAATCGGCAGGTCTTCGCCGCGCTCTTCGGCTTTGTGCAGATGCAGAGCAATATCGTGCATCGGTACCGGCTGCAGGCCGAGCTTGCGCTTGCCCTTCACTTCCATGCGGTAGATGCCAACGTTCTGCTTGCCGAAGTTATCAGGGTCAAGTGGATCGCGCGAGACGACGCACGCTTTATCGAGATAAAAACCCCCGTCTCCGTCGTTCAGACGGAACAGCGGCAGAATATCGAACAGGTTAATGTCTTCGCCGTCCACCGTATTCTGCGCCCAGGCCGGATTGGCGCGGCGCTCTGGCGCAATCGGGAATTTATCCCAGCGGCGAATAAACTCGTCGATCTGCTTTTTCACCGGCGTGTTCGCCGGCAGCCCCATCGAAATGGCATGGTTCTGCCAGGAGCCGATGGTGTTCATCACCACGCGGGCATCGGTAAATCCGCGAATGTTGTCGAACCACAGCGCGGGCGCGCCGTCGCCAATACGGCCGGTCGCGTTGGCCGCCGCCGCCAGATCGGGCTCGGCGTTTACCTCTTCCTCAATTTTCAGCAGTTGCCCTTGCTCATCGAGCGCCTGCAGGAAGCTTCTCAAATCATCAAATGCCATCTTTATTCTCCTGTGAAAAATGTTTCGCCTCCCGCAACCCGTTCCAGCGGCGCGCCTTTTTATGCTCCAGGCCAAACTGGTCAAGCACGCGGGTCACAATATGCTGGGTGATGTCATCGGCGGTTTGCGGATGGTTGTAATACGCAGGCATAGGCGGCACCATCGCCACGCCCATGCGGGAGAGCGCAAGCATATTCTCCAGATGAATGGTGCTGAGCGGCGTTTCACGGGGCACCAGCACCAGCTTACGCCCCTCTTTCAGCACCACATCCGCCGCACGGCCCACCAGCCCTTCGGCATAGCCCGCGCGGATCCCGGCCAGCGTTTTCATGCTGCAGGGAATGACGACCATGCCGTCGGTACGAAACGAACCGGAGGAAATGGTGGCGGCCTGGTCAGCCGGGCTATGGACAACGTCAGCCAGCGCAGCAACGTCCTGGGCGGTGTAAGGCGTTTCCAGCTCAATGGTGGTTTTTGCCCACTTCGACATCACCAGATGGGTCTCCACCTCCGGCATTTCCCGTAGCGCCTGCAGCAGCGCCACGCCAAGCGGAGCACCCGTTGCCCCCGTCATTCCCACGATCAATCTCATTCATCACCTCAATCATTTTGTTCGTATACGAACATTATAGGTAAATTACTCCCGAATTCTTTTTCTGACAATATCGTTCGCATACGATCACACTAAATGCTAAAAAATGCCGCATTATCATCCCGGGCTTTAGCAGCTATCATAGGGGGTGATTTTTTCTGTCGGAGTGTTCATGGAACTAAGACAAGAGGCGTTCCACCTGTTACGTCAGCTTTTTCAACAGCATACTGCACGGTGGCAACATGCATTGCCGGAGCTGACCAAACCGCAGTATGCGGTGATGCGCTCTATTGCCGAGCATCCGGGCATCGAACAGGTGGCATTGACTGAGGTCGCGGTCAGCACCAAAGCGACCCTGGCGGAAATGCTCAGCCGCATGGAGGCGCGCGGGCTGGTCAAACGCGAGCACGACCCTGCGGATAAGCGCCGTCGCTTTGTCTTCCTCACGCCAGAAGGTGAGGCCCTGCTTGCAGAGTGTAAGCCGGTAGGCAATGAGGTTGATGAGGCCTTTTTAGGCCGTCTTAACAAGGCCGAGCGGGAGCAGTTCTCGGCTCTCATCAAAAAGATGATGCACGATTAATTCACGCTGGTGCGCATAAAATCGATAAAGGTGCGCACTTTCGCTGGCACATGCCGGGCATCAGGATAGACCGCATAGATGCCCTGCCGCGCAAAGGTATATTCCGGTAACACCTGGACCAGTTCTCCCGTATCAAGTGAATCGCGCACCAGCCATTCCGGCAGTAACGCCACCCCACCGCCTGCGAGCGCAAAAGCCATAAGGGCCTGAGCGCTGTCGGCAAACAAACGTGGCGCTTTTTTTATCTCGAGCGTTTCAGGCGCGCCGCTGGCATTTTTCACCTGCCAGCGCAGCGGTGAGGCCAGGCGCTCATGAATGATCCAGTCGGCTTGCGCCAGCTGCGCAAGAGATTCGATCGGGTTTCTCACAAGCCACTCGGGCGTCGCGACGGGGAGAATAGAAAAGTGAGAAATCAGTGCGGCGTGGTTGCGCGAATCGGCAAGCGTCCCCAGCCGGATGGCCACGTCAAAGCGCTCCGAGATAAGGTCAGCATGCAGTGACGACGAAACGTGTCGGACGCGAAGATCGGGGTGCTGCTGGCTAAACCTGGCCAGCAGCGGCACCACGACCCGGGAGCCATATTCAGGCGTGGTCGTGATCCGCAGTTCACCGGTAAGTCCCGCATGATTCGCGCGGACATCATCCTGCAGCCGTTCGGCTTCCTTCAGAAGCGCCACGCTGCGCTGATGAAAAAGCGCGCCCGCCTCGGTTAGCGTCAAGCGGCGGGTGGAGCGCAGCAGCAGCGTAACGCCCAGCTCATCTTCAAGCTGGCGGATATTGAAGCTAACCACCGCTTTTGTCAGCCCCATCGCCTCTGCGGCCGCCGTAAAACTGCCGGTGTCGGCCACTGCGATAAACATCTGCGTTCGCTGTAGGTTAATCATCATTACGCCTTATATTGTCAAAATAATTTTGACAGTATATCGCGCTTTGTCAGGTTTATCCGTGATTCCCGAGCCGATACGATACGCCACCTCACCGGAGGATCCACCATGACGTATCGCAGCAAAGTTGCCGTTGTCTATCTGCTGGGCTTTTTTCTTGATTTGATCAACATGTTCATTGCCAGCGTCGCCTTTCCGGCAATGGCTCACGCCTTTACTGCCACGCCATCAGCGCTTGCCTGGGTCAGTAACGGGTATATTGCCGGTCTGACGCTGGCGATCCCGTTCAGCAGCGTGCTCACTCGCCGCATCGGGCCAAAGCGCGTCATCCTGCTTTCGCTTTTTCTGTTCAGCGCAGCCTCAGCTGCAGCGGGCCTGTCTGCAACGCTGGAAACTCTGATTGCCTGGCGAGTGCTTCAGGGCGTGGGAGGGGGCTTACTGATCCCCGTCGGACAGGCGCTGACCTGGCAACAGTTCAGGCCTCACGAGCGGGCCCGACTCTCCTCGGTAGTGATGCTGGTTGCGTTGCTTGCCCCGGCCTGCTCCCCGGCTATCGGCGGCGTGCTGGTGCAGACGCTGGGCTGGCGATGGATCTTTTTCGCCACGCTCCCGGTGGCTATCGTGACCTTTGTTCTGGCCTGTCTGTGGCTTAAACATGAAAAACCCACGATGAACGCGGCCAGATTGCTAAACCTGCCCTTGCTCGCGGACCCGCTTTTGCGTTTTTCAATGCTTGTCTATTTTTGCGTCCCCGGCATATTTATTGGGGTGAACGTCACGGGCATGTTTTATCTTCAGCACGAGGCGAACATGAGCCCAGCCGCAACGGGAATGCTCATGCTGCCGTGGTCTGTAGCATCGTTTATCGCCATCACGACGACGGGACGTTATTTTAACCGTATCGGCCCCCGACCGCTGATAGTCATCGGCTGCCTTTTGCAGGCGGCGGGTATTCTGCTTTTGATTGACGTCAGCTCGTCAATGCTGTTGCCTGCCGTCGCGTTTACCCTGATGGGCGCGGGAGGAAGCCTGTGCAGCAGTACAGCTCAGAGCAGCGCGTTTCTGGCAACGCGCCGGGACGAGATGCCGGATGCCAGCGCGCTGTGGAATCTCAATCGTCAGCTGAGTTTTTTTGCCGGTGCCCTGCTGCTTGCGCAGGTGCTGAACCTGGCGCAGGCCTGGCTGCCACCACTCGCCGCCTGGCACGGGATGTTTATTTTTGCTGCAGGCATGACCTTGCTGCCTGTACCGTACGTTTTTCGTCTTAACAATACGCAGGTGCTAAATCAGCTGCGACAGGAGAATTCATGACGCCTTTCGAACACGACATTATCGACCTCCACATTGCGCTTGAAGACTGGTTAGGCAAAGGTGAAGGCGATCCCGACGCCCTGCTCGCCCGCTTCAGCCCAGATTTTCTGATGATCCCGCCGGGTGGTGTGCAGATCGACTATAACGGCCTGGCCAGTTTTCTGGAAAAACAGCGTGGAAGCCGTCCCGGACTGAAGATCGTCATTGACGAATTATCCACGATCCAGCGTTGGGATCGTGGCGCGGTGCTCCACTACCGGGAGACGCAAACCCGGCCAGACCTGCCCGTCAACGTGCGCTGGTCGACCGCGGTGCTCAGTCAGGAAGGCGACAAAATAACGTGGCGTCTGCTGCACGAAACGGCGGCACAGCCGTAACACAAAAGAAAAAGGCCCGTCTCACGACGGGCCTTTTTTGACGAAAGGTTGCTTATTCGCGGAACAGCGCTTCGATATTCAGACCTTGCCCCTGCAGGATTTCACGCAGGCGGCGCAGACCTTCAACCTGAATCTGACGAACACGTTCACGGGTCAGGCCAATTTCGCGGCCGACGTCTTCCAGTGTCGCAGCTTCATACCCCAGTAAACCGAAACGACGTGCCAGCACTTCACGCTGTTTGGCGTTCAGTTCGAACAGCCATTTGACGATGCTCTGTTTCATGTCATCGTCCTGCGTGGTGTCTTCCGGACCGTTATCTTTTTCATCGGCCAGGATGTCCAGCAGCGCTTTTTCGGAGTCGCCACCCAGCGGGGTGTCAACAGAGGTAATGCGCTCGTTGAGACGCAGCATACGGCTTACGTCATCAACCGGTTTATCGAGTTGCTCGGCAATTTCTTCTGCGCTTGGCTCGTGGTCCAGTTTATGGGACAACTCGCGCGCGGTGCGCAGATAAACGTTCAACTCTTTGACGATGTGTATCGGCAGGCGGATCGTACGGGTCTGGTTCATAATAGCCCGTTCGATGGTCTGACGAATCCACCAGGTCGCGTAGGTTGAGAAACGGAACCCGCGTTCCGGGTCAAATTTCTCAACTGCGCGGATGAGACCTAAGTTGCCCTCTTCAATCAGATCCAGCAGAGCCAGACCACGATTGCCGTAACGGCGGGCAATTTTCACGACCAGTCGCAGGTTACTTTCAATCATGCGACGACGCGAGGCAACATCACCACGCAAAGCACGACGTGCGAAATAGACTTCTTCTTCGGCCGTTAGCAGTGGGGAGTAACCAATCTCCCCAAGGTAAAGCTGAGTCGCGTCCAGTACACGCTGTGTGGCACCCTGCGATAACAGCTCTTCTTCAGCCAAATCGTTATCACTGGGTTCCTCTTCTACTAAGGCTTTTTCGTCAAAAGCCTCTACTCCGTTCTCATCAAATTCCGCGTCTTCATTTAAATCATGAACTTTCAGCGTATTCTGACTCATAAGGTGGCTCCTACCCGTGATCCCTGAACGAGACACCCTGGCTGGCATGCCCCGTCAAATTATCGCTGCGGCAAATACTGCAGCGGGTTTACGGATTTCCCCTTGTAACGAATTTCAAAATGCAAGCGTGTAGAACTGGTTCCGGTGCTACCCATGGTAGCGATTTTTTGCCCCGCCTTAACTTCTTGTTGTTCCCGGACCAGCATTGTGTCGTTATGGGCGTAGGCACTCAGGTAATCATCGTTATGTTTGATGATAATAAGATTACCGTAACCGCGCAGAGCGTTACCGGCATACACAACGCGCCCATCTGCGGTCGCGATGATAGCCTGTCCTTTACTCCCTGCGATATCGATCCCTTTATTTCCCCCTTCAGAGGAAGAGAAGTTTTCGATAACCTTGCCGTCAGTTGGCCAGCGCCATGCAGAGATTGGCGAACTGGAGGTCATACTGCTGGCAGTCGGTTCAGTAGAGCTAACCACAGGTGCCGTTACCGGTGCTGTGACAACAGTCGCAGTCCCTTTATTATTCGGCAACATTTTGTTAGCAGTCTGATCACCTGAATCCTCAGAATACGTAATTACAGGTTGTGAAGCAACCACCGTGGTGGATTTTTGTGCAGGCTTAACGCTGTTATTTTGAGCTGTTACATCGGCCGCTGAAACGGTGTTGCCAGGCGTAAGCGGCGTCCCCGTCGCGTTGCCCACCTGGAGCGTTTGCCCGACTTCCAGAGCATATGGGGCCTGGACGTTATTGCGCTGCGCGAGGTCACGGAAATCGTTCCCGGTGATCCACGCAATGTAGAACAGCGTATCGCCGCGTTTCACGGTATAGGTGCTGCCACCGGTGTAGCTGCCTTTCGGAATGTTCCCATACTGGCGGTTATAGACTATGCGGCCATTTTGGGTCTGAACAGGTTGTTCAACTGGCTGAACCTGCACTGGCTGTGTAACAGGATGTTGCACAGGCTGAATTTGTGGTGTTTGCTGCGGTGCAGCCGTCCCCATTTTAGGTGGCGGCGTGATTAACATTCCGCTGGACGTGTTACCGGAGCCGCTGTTTCCTCCGACGGAACTCACGGGCGCAGGCGCGTTGTTTGAACTTGTACAGCCTGCCAGCCAGAGCGAAACCAGTGATAATGCCGCAACACGGCTGATGGTGAATTTAGGGCTTCCCGCGCTCATTTATCCCCCAGGAATGTGTTAACTACCAGTGACTTAAAATTTACCGTGATGGCACGAATCTTTCGCGCCACACCATACGCTGAATTTGCCTTAATAACCCTGGATAATTCCGAGTCTCAGGCCAACTCCCCCTTCACCAGAGGCACAAAGCGCACGGCTTCCACGGTGTCGATAATAAACTCGCCGCCGCGCCGACGAACGCGCTTCAACAGCTGCTGCTCGTCCCCGACAGGCAGAACAAGAATGCCCCCCTCATCCAGCTGCGACAACAGGGCTGCTGGAATTTCAGGCGGGGCCGCCGTCACGATGATCGCGTCAAACGGGGCGCGCGCCTTCCAACCCTGCCATCCATCACCGTGTCGTGTCGAAACATTATGTAAATCAAGTTGTTTCAGGCGACGACGCGCCTGCCACTGTAAACCTTTGATCCGCTCAACGGAGCATACGTGATGAACCAGATGCGCCAGGATCGCGGTCTGATACCCCGACCCGGTGCCAATCTCCAGCACGCGGGAGTCGGGCGTCAGCTCCAGTAGCTCCGTCATGCGTGCCACCATGTAAGGCTGCGAAATCGTCTGGCCCTGTCCGATGGGCAGCGCCACGTTTTCCCACGCTTTGTGTTCAAACGCCTCGTCTACAAATTTTTCACGCGGAACCAGGGCGAGCGCTTCGAGCACGTGCTCGTCGCTGATCCCCTGCGCGCGGAGTTGTTCCAGAAGAGTTTGTACACGTTTGTTTACCATTGCGCGTTCACTCCTGCGCGATCCAGCCAGCCCGACACCACATCATGCGCGCTATACGCGGTTAAATCTACGTGCAGCGGAGTAACCGAAACATAGCCTTCCTCTACGGCGGCAAAGTCGGTATCCGGACCCGCATCGCACTTGTCGCCGGGAGGGCCAATCCAGTAAAGCGTGTTACCGCGAGGATCCTGCTGCGGGATCACCTGATCGGCAGGATGTCGGCTCCCGCAACGGGTGACGCGGATGCCTTTAATTTCATCAAGAGGAAGATCCGGCACGTTAATGTTGAGGATGCGCCCGGTACGCAGCGGCTCGCGACCGAGCGCCCGCAGGATCGAACAGGTTACCACGGCAGCGGTGTTGTAGTGCGTGTGGCCATTTAACGAGACCGCCAGCGCCGGGAACCCCAGATGGCGGCCTTCCATTGCGGCCGCCACGGTGCCGGAGTAAATCACGTCATCGCCGAGGTTAGGCCCGGCGTTGATGCCGGAGACGACGATATCCGGACGCGGCCGCATCAGCGCGTTCACGCCCAGAAAAACGCAGTCGGTTGGCGTGCCCATCTGTACGGCAATATCGCCATTTTCAAAGGTAAAGGTGCGAAGCGACGACTCCAGCGTCAGAGAGTTAGACGCTCCACTGCGGTTACGATCGGGCGCCACGACCTGCACATCCGCAAATTCACGGAGGTGTTTCGCCAGGGTCTGAATGCCTGGCGCGTGGATCCCGTCATCGTTACTCAGCAATATTCGCATAATCACCCGAGGTGTTGATAAGTTCCCTGACAACACTGGTGGCAAAGCTGCCTGCCGGCAGCCAGAAGCGTAACTCGACGGTCACGTCATCCCACCAGTTCCAGCTTAACTGCTGCGGATAGAGCAGCATCGCGCGGCGTGCCGCTTCAACTTTTTCCCGCACCAGCAAGGATTGCAATTCTGGCGCGTCCGCCACGGCTGACTGCTCGGCGGCCAGCGCGTCGCCCTGTGTTCCCCAGTCGCCCGTACCGGGCAACGCGGCGGTAATCATCAGCGCTTTTGCGTCCACGCGCGACTGGACATCAGCCATCTCTTCGGCCGTTGCCACAAACCAGCTTCCGCGTCCCGCTAATTGTAGCGCATCGCCAACAACAACTTGATTCGCGTCCGGTTTTTTCAGCCTTTCGCTCACAATCTGATTAAACAACGCACTGCGGGCCGCCGACAACCAAAAACTGCGTTTATTCCTGTCACGCACCGGCGCATCGCTTTGCGCCCAGCGCAGCGCGCCCTGCAGGTTGCTGCCGCCGATGCCAAAGCGCTGCGCGCCAAAGTAGTTCGGTACGCCGCGGTCGCTGATGGCGTTCAGGCGTTTTTCAACGTCTTCTCGGTCAGTCACTTCGCGCAGCACCAGCGTAAACGCGTTGCCTTTCAACGCCCCCAGACGCAGTTTGCGCTTGTGGCGGGCATATTCCAGTACCTTACAGCCCTCAAGCTCAAATTTGCTTAAATCAGGCATCGCATTGCCGGGAACGCGCGCGCAGAGCCACTGTTCCGTGACGGCGTGTTTATCTTTCTGCCCGGCAAAGCTCACTTCGCGGGCATGAATTTTGAGGAATTTTGCCAGCGCGTCGGCCACAAAGCGGGTATTGCAGCCATTTTTCAGAATACGCACCAGGATATGTTCGCCTTCGCCATCCGGCTCAAAGCCCAGATCCTCGACCACGAGGAAATCTTCCGGGCTGGCTTTCAGCACCCCGTTCCCCTGCGGTTTGCCATGCAGATATGTCAGGTTGTCGAAGTCTGTCATTTGCTCGCCTTCACCAGCAGCGCCACGGCTTCACAGGCAATCCCTTCGCCACGACCTGTGAAGCCCAGCTTCTCGGTCGTCGTCGCTTTGACGTTCACGTCGTCCATATGGCAGCCCAGATCTTCTGCGATAAACACGCGCATCTGCGGAATGTGCGGCAGCATTTTCGGGGCCTGGGCGATAATCGTCACGTCGACGTTGCCAAGGGTGTAGCCTTTCGCCTGGATGCGGCGCCACGCTTCGCGCAGCAGTTCACGGCTGTCTGCCCCTTTAAACGCCGGGTCGGTGTCCGGGAACAGCTTGCCGATATCACCCAGTGCGGCCGCGCCCAACAGCGCGTCGGTCAGCGCATGCAGCGCCACGTCGCCATCAGAATGCGCCAGCAGCCCTTTTTCATAAGGAATGCGTACGCCGCCAATGATAATTGGGCCTTCGCCGCCAAAGGCGTGTACATCAAAACCGTGTCCAATTCGCATTATGCCTTCTCCTGATGGGTCGAACGGGTAAGATAAAATTCCGCGAGCTGTAAATCTTCCGGACGCGTCACTTTAATATTATCAGCACGTCCTTCAACAAGCTCAGGATGGAAACCGCAGTACTCCAGCGCAGAGGCTTCGTCCGTAATGGTCGCACCTTCGTTAAGCGCACGCGTTAAGCAGTCGTGGAGTAATTCGCGGGGGAAAAATTGCGGCGTCAGCGCGTGCCATAGATCGACGCGATCGACGGTGTGGGCGATAGCCCGTTTGCCCGGCTCGGCGCGCTTCATGGTGTCGCGCACGGGGGCGGCCAGAATGCCACCCACTTTGCTGGTTTCGCTCAGCGACAGCAGGCGCGCAAGGTCGTCCTGGTGCAGGCACGGACGCGCCGCGTCATGGACCAGTACCCACGGGGCGTTTCCGGCAGCCTGAATGCCTGCCAGCACGGAATCGGCGCGCTCGGCACCGCCATCGACAACGGTAATCTGTGGATGATTTGCCAGCGGGAGCTGCGCGAAGCGCGCATCGCCCGGGCTGATAGCGATGATCACCCGCGTCACCCGCGGGTGCGCCAGCAGCGCCGCCACGGCGTGCTCGAGGATCGTTTTATCGCCAATAGAGAGGTACTGCTTGGGACATTCTGTCTGCATGCGCCGGCCAAAACCTGCGGCCGGCACCACGGCGCATACGTCCGAAAAAGTTACTGCCATGTCGTAATCCTGGGCCTGATTATCGATTGTTTTGTGCTGAGCCCTGATTGCGTTTAGACGCATCCGGAACCAGACGATAAAAGGTTTCGCCCGGCTTAGTCATACTGAGTTCATTGCGTGCGCGTTCCTCAATCGCCTCTTGCCCGCCATTGAGGTCATCAATTTCAGCGAAGAGTTGATCGTTTCGCGCCTTAAGTTTGGCGTTTGTTGCCTGCTGAGCCGCGACGTCATCGCTCACCCGGCTATAGTCGTGCAGTCCGTTCTTACCGAACCACAGCGAATATTGCAGCCAGATTAGCAAAGCCAGCAACAGCAGCGTTAGTTTACCCATCCTGCCCCCTGAAAAACGGCATCATCATCCCAAGACTTCCCCAGAGCACTACGCCGGGGTAACAGAGATGCCGCAACATCGCGGGCAAATGTACCACATTTTTTCCGCAGAATCGTCCTGCACAATATCGTTACACAGTTGGTTACGGTTTGAATTATGGCTGAAGTTAGCCCATGAGCCACAAAAATAACAGACCAAACATCAGAACCACCGTCACAATCGTGACCACGGTGCTGTAGAGGAGCTTACCGTTGAGCAGCGAGTGCAGCGCAATGCCGACGACAACCGCCACGGGCATCAGCGCCAGAAAGAAAGGCCAGGTGTAGAGAAAGAAGAACAGCGTGTTGCCGCCGTAGATGAGAAACGGAATACCCAGCGCCAGCAGCCATGAGACGAAGCCAATGATGGCCCCAGGAAATGACCAGGTCGTTTCGTCGTCGGTCGCAAGCGGCTCCGACCCGGTTGTGGTGATGTAATGTTCACTGTTGCGCATAGCTAGTCCTGTGACCGTGACTCATCGTTCGGGAAGACAGCTCCCGAACGATACCGTCTCAGGATCTGATAATATCGTCCCGTCTGAGCAGGTCTAATAATTGGCTTACTAAATTTGTTACCAATTGTTGACCTTCCAGGTGAATTTCAGGCGATTCAGGCGCTTCGTATACCGCGTCAATTCCGGTGAAGTTGCGCAATTCTCCGGCACGCGCTTTTTTGTATAGCCCTTTCGGGTCGCGCGCTTCGCAAATCTCCAGCGGCGTATCGACAAACACCTCGATAAAGCGATCCTGACCGACGCGTTCGCGCACCATCTGGCGCTCGGCGCGGTGCGGAGAGATAAACGCGGTCAGCACCACCAGCCCGGCGTCGGCCATCAGGCTGGCCACTTCGCCCACCCGGCGGATGTTCTCTTTGCGGTCGTCGTCGCTGAACCCTAAATCGCTACATAGGCCATGGCGCACGTTGTCGCCATCCAGCAGGTACGTGCTTACGCCATGCTGATGCAATGCCTCTTCCAGCGCGCCCGCCACCGTCGATTTACCCGAGCCGGACAGCCCGGTAAACCACAGCACAACCCCACGGTGACCGTGGAGCTGTTCGCGCTGGGCAACGGTGACCGGATGAGGATGCCAGACGACGTTCTCATCATGGGCAGCCATTACTTGCCTCCCAGCAGATCGCGCGCGCCCCAGTGCGGGAAGTGTTTACGCACCAGCGCGTTCAGTTCCAGCTCAAAGGCGCTGAATTCTGAAGCCGCGGACGCCTGTTCGTTTGGCTCACGGACCATCCCCGCGCCGACGGTGACGTTCGTCAGGCGGTCAATAAAGATAAGCCCGCCCGTCACCGGATTTTGCTGATACGGATCCAAAACCAGCGGTTCGTCGAAGGTCAGATCGACCAGACCAATGCCGTTCAGTGGCAGCTCGGTGACGTCACGCTGGGTCAGGTTGTTGATATCCACCTGGAACTGAATGCCGTCCACGCGGGCGCGGGTTTTCTTGCCGGCAATTTTGATGTCATAGCTCTGGCCAGCGGTCAGCGGCTGTTCGGCCATCCACACCACATCAACGGACGCGCCCTGTACCGCCGCCAGCGTTTCCTGCGCGTCTACCAGAAGATCGCCCCGGCTGATATCAATTTCGTCTTTCAGCACCAGCGTTACGGCTTCACCGGCCCCCGCTTCCTGCAGGTCACCGTCAAAGGTGACGATACGGGCGATGGTGGACTCCACGCCGGATGGCAGCACCTTGACGCGCTGGCCAACCTGTACAGAGCCTGACGCTAGGGTGCCGGAGAAACCGCGGAAATCGAGATTTGGACGGTTCACGTACTGCACCGGGAAGCGCATCGGCTGGGTGTCGACCACGCGCTGAATTTCAACCGTTTCCAGCACTTCCAGCAGCGTCGGGCCGCTGTACCACGGCATGTTCGCGCTTTGGGACGCGACGTTATCCCCTTCCAGCGCCGAGAGCGGCACAAAGCGGATATCCAGGTTGCCCGGCAGCTGTTCAGCAAAGGTCAGATAGCTCTGGCGGATCTCCTCGAATTTTTCTTCGCTGAAGTTCACCAGATCCATCTTGTTGACCGCCACCACCAGGTGTTTGATCCCCAGCAGCGTCGAGATAAAGCTGTGGCGACGGGTCTGATCCAGCACGCCTTTACGCGCGTCCATCAGCAGGATCGCCAGGTCGCAGGTCGACGCGCCGGTCGCCATATTGCGGGTGTACTGTTCGTGCCCCGGGGTGTCGGCGATAATAAATTTGCGCTTCTCGGTAGAGAAATAGCGGTAGGCCACATCGATGGTGATGCCCTGCTCGCGCTCCGCCTGCAGGCCGTCAACCAGCAGCGCCAGATCCAGCTTTTCGCCCTGGGTACCGTGACGTTTACTGTCGTTATGCAGGGAAGAGAGCTGATCTTCGTAAATCTGGCGCGTATCGTGCAGCAGGCGGCCAATCAGGGTACTTTTCCCGTCATCCACGCTGCCGCAGGTCAGAAAACGCAGCAGGCTTTTGTGTTGTTGCGCGTGCAGATACGCTTCCACGCCGCCTTCGTTGGCAATTTGTTGAGCAATAGTGGTATTCATGGCGGCTCCTTAGAAATAACCCTGACGTTTCTTCAGCTCCATGGAGCCTGCCTGGTCGCGGTCAATCACGCGCCCCTGTCGCTCGCTGGTGGTCGACACCAGCATCTCTTCGATGATCTCCGGCAGCGTCTGGGCGTTGGATTCCACCGCGCCGGTCAGCGGCCAGCAGCCGAGGGTGCGGAAACGCACCATCTGTTTTTTGATCACTTCACCCGGCTGCAGGTCGATGCGATCGTCGTCGATCATCATCAGCATGCCGTCACGCTCCAGCACAGGGCGCTCGGCGGCCAGGTACAGCGGAACGATCTCGATGTTTTCCAGATAGATATACTGCCAGATATCCAGCTCGGTCCAGTTGGAGAGCGGGAAGACGCGGATGCTTTCGCCCTTGTTGATCTGGCCGTTGTAGTTGTGCCACAGCTCCGGGCGCTGGTTTTTTGGGTCCCAGCGGTGGAAGCGGTCGCGGAAGGAGTAGATACGCTCTTTGGCGCGGGATTTCTCTTCGTCACGGCGCGCGCCGCCGAAGGCCGCGTCAAAACCGTATTTATTCAGCGCCTGCTTCAGCCCTTCGGTCTTCATGATATCGGTATGTTTGGCGCTGCCGTGCACGAACGGGTTAATGCCCATCGCCACCCCTTCCGGGTTTTTGTGCACCAGCAGCTCGCAGCCGTAGGCTTTCGCGGTACGATCGCGGAACTCGTACATTTCGCGGAATTTCCAGCCGGTATCCACGTGCAGCAGCGGGAACGGCAGCGTACCCGGATAAAACGCTTTACGCGCCAGATGCAGCATGACGCTGGAATCTTTACCGATGGAGTACATCATCACCGGGTTAGAAAACTCGGCGGCCACTTCGCGGATGATATGGATACTCTCCGCTTCAAGCTGCCGCAGGTGTGTAAGACGTTTTTGGTCCATAACCGTTCCTTAAGCCAAATTTACAACAGAAGAGCCAAAGCCTTCTGTATCGGTTGTGTGTTGGAACCAGGCGAGCGTGCTGTGCAGCTGCACCACTTCACCCACCACTATCAGGGCGGGCATAGGGGCGTCTTTCGCCAGGGTTGCAAGATATTCCAGCGTGCCCGTCGCAACGTGCTGATCGACGCGCGTGCCGCGAGAAATGACGGCAACGGGCGTCGTCGCCTCGCGACCGTGCTGAATAAGCTGTTCGCTGATATCCGCCGCCTTCATCGTGCCCATGTATATCGCCAGCGTCTGGCGGCTCTGGGCGAGATGCGACCAGTCAAACGGCGTACTGTCGGCCTTGTAGTGGCCGGTCACAAAGGTGACGCTCTGGGCGTAATCGCGATGGGTCAGCGGAATACCGGCGTAGGCCGTCACCGCAGAGGCCGCCGTGATGCCGGGCACCACCTGGAACGGTACGCCCGCTTCGGCTGCCGCCTGCAGCTCTTCGCCGCCGCGTCCGAAAATGAACGGGTCGCCCCCCTTCAGGCGCACCACGGTTTTGCCCGCTTTGGCAGCGTCAACCAGCATCTGGTTGGTGTCGTGCTGCGGCACCGAGTGCTCGCCTGCCCGTTTGCCCACGCAGATTTGCTCCGCGTCGCGACGGATCAGCTCGCGCACGCCGTCGGTGACCAGATGGTCGTAGAACACGACGTCCGCGTCCTGCAGCACCTGCAGGCCGCGCAGCGTCAGGAGCCCGGCATCGCCAGGCCCCGCGCCTACCAGGATGATCTCCCCGCCCGTGCTGCCGGGGTTATCCAGTTCATCCTCGAGGATTTTCTGCGCAGCCGTTTCATTGCCGGCATGCATCAGGCTGGCGAAGCGGCCGCGAAACACGCGTTCCCAGAAGCGACGGCGTTCAGTCACGCTGGTCAGGCGGGTTTTCAGGTGGTTACGCCAGTAGCTGGCTTTCTCCGCCATGCGCCCGAGGCTGGTCGGCAGCAGCGCTTCGATTTTTTCACGCAGCACGCGCGCCAGCACCGGTGCGGTACCGCCGGAGGAGATCGCCACCAGCAGCGGCGAACGGTCAACGATCGACGGAAAGATAAACGAGCACAACGGCTGGTCGTCCACCACGTTCACAAGGCGATAACGGGCCTGCGCGGCGTCGGAGATCCGCCGGTTCAGTTCACGATCTTCGGTCGCCGCAATAACCAGCACCACGCTGTCGATTTGTGACTCGTGAAAATCTGCCTCTGCAACGACCTGCACCTGGGCCCCTGCGCGCTGCAGAAACGCGATTTTGCGATCGGCGATTTCACCCGTGCCAACAACCAGCACCGGTTTCTCTTTAATCGCAGCAAATAAGGGCAGATAGTCCACAGGCAACAACTCACTAACAACGAGGAATAGAGGGACTATAGGGGGCGGCTTAGACCGAATGAAATTACGAATTGGAATGAGTAGTTACTCAATGGAATAACGCCGTGAAAATGCTAATACCAAAAAGTGCTTAACGCGCGAAATTTCGGGCATTTAAGAGCAATTCAAATTGTGTATGGACGATCACAGTTTCATACTAGGCGGGTTATTATTTTGCTCTGTTTTTAAGGACTCACTATGTTTTCCGCAACGCGCCACCGTATTGCTGCCCTGGCGCTCGGCGTTTGCTTTATTCTTCCTGCTCAGGCAAAAAACCAACCTTATGGTGAAATCGCCAATATGCAGGCGCGGCATATTGCCACCGTTTTCCCTGGCCGCATGACCGGTTCGCCTGCGGAAATGCTCTCCGCGGACTATCTTCGCCAGCAGTTTGCTGAGATGGGTTACCAGAGCGACATCCGGTCGTTTCACAGCCGCTACGTCTATACCTCGCGAAATAAAACGAAAAACTGGCATAACGTGACCGGCAGTACGGTAATTGCGGCCCACGAAGGCAGCGCAAAAGAGCAAATTATTATTATGGCGCACCTTGATACCTACGCTCCGATGAGCGATGCCGACACGGATAACAACCTCGGCGGGCTGACGCTGCAGGGCATGGACGACAACGCTGCAGGCCTGGGCGTGATGCTCGAACTGGCCGAGCGGATGAAAGATATTCCCACCCAATATGGCATTCGTTTTGTTGCCACCAGCGGTGAAGAAGAGGGCAAACTCGGCGCTGAGAATCTCCTTAAACGCATGAGCGCCGAGGAGAAGAAAAATACGCTGCTGGTGATCAACCTCGACAACCTGATCGTCGGCGACAAGCTCTATTTCAACAGCGGGCAGAGTACACCGGGTACCGTGCGAAAACTGACGCGCGACCGTGCGCTGGCGATTGCCCGCAGCCATGGCGTTTATGCCACCAGCAATCCCGGCGGTAACCCGGATTATCCGCGAGGAACAGGCTGCTGCAACGACGGGGAAGTGTTCGATAAGGCGGGCATTCCTGTGCTGTATGTGGAAGCGACAAACTGGGCGCTGGGCAAAAAAGATGGCTACCAGCAGCGGGCTAAATCGAAAGCCTTCCCGGACGGGACAAGCTGGCACAACGTGATGCTGGATAATCAGCAGCACATCGATCGCGCGCTGCCGCAGCGGATTGAACACCGCAGCCGTGATATAGTGAAGGTGATGTTGCCGCTGGTGAAGGAGCTGGCGAAAGCGGGGAAAGCCTGAGGTTTTTAAGTATAGCGGGGCCTGATGCCCTCACCCCAACCCTCTCCCACAGGGAGAGGGTGGATAAAGGATCACCCTTCGTGCAGCCCGCACTCGCGCTTCAGCCCGAAGAATCGCGTCTCTTCTTCCGCCATTCCCGGTTCCCACTTACGCGTGGTGTGGGTATCCCCCACTGACAGATAGCCCTGATCCCACAGCGGATGGTACTTCAGCCCGTGTTTTTGCAGATACTGGTACACCGTCCGGTTATCCCAGTCGATAATCGGCAGCACTTTAAACACGCCGCGCTGCACCGCCAGCACCGGTAAGGTTGCCCGGCTGCCGGACTGCTCGCGGCGCAGGCCCGCAAACCACGTCTGAGCATTAAGCTCTTTCAGCGCCCGGTTCATCGGCTCGACCTTGTTGATCTCATTGTATTTCTCAATGCCCTCAACGCCCTGTTCCCACAGCTTACCGTAGCGCGCCTCCTGCCAGGCCGCGCTTTCCGTCGCGCGGTAGACCTTAAGGTTCAGCTTGAGCTTGTCCGTCAGCTCGTCAATAAACTGGTAGGTTTCCGGGAACAGGTAGCCGGTATCGGTGAGGATCACCGGAATGTCCGGACGGATCTGATTCACCAGATGCAGGCTGACCGCCGCCTGAATACCAAAGCTCGACGAGAGCACATATTCTCCCGGCAGGTTTTCCAGCGCCCACGCCACGCGCCCTTCGGCGTCCAGCTTTTCAAGGTGAGCATTGGTTTCTGCCAGCGCCAGAATACGTTCGACTTTTGGCAGGTCATTAAGGGCGTTTAGATCGAGTTCGGACATAGTTACCTCTCGTGGTTACTCCCAGAAATCCCTTGCGGGATCGAGCACCGGGCGAATGATGCCCGCACGCACCGTAAAGTCGCCGAAGCCTTCACCCGCTTCGCGCTCTTTCGCCCAGCGCCCGACAAGCTCGTCGATGGAATCAAGAATTTCCGGCTCGGTGATGTTCTCGCGGAACATGCGCGGAATGCGCGTGCCGATACGGTTACCGCCCAGATGCAGGTTATAGCGCCCCGGCGCTTTCCCCACCAGACCAAGCTCGGCCAGCATCGCGCGACCACAGCCGTTCGGACAACCGGTGACGCGCATAACAATATGCTCGTCCGGAATGCCGTGTTTTTCCAGAATCGCTTCCACTTTGTCGGTAAACGACGGCAGGAAACGTTCCGCTTCGGCCATAGCCAGCGGGCAGGTCGGGAACGATACGCAGGCCATCGAGTTTTCACGCTGCGGCTTAACCGCATCCATTAACCCGTGTTCGCGCGCCAGCTTCTCGATCTTCGCCTTCTGGCTTTCCGGCACGCCGGCAATAATCAGGTTCTGGTTAGCGGTAATGCGGAACTCACCTTTGTGGATCTTCGCAATTTCCAGCAGACCGGTTTTCAGCGGACGTCCCGGATAATCCAGAATACGGCCGTTTTCAATAAACAGCGTCAGGTGCCATTTATTGTCGATGCCTTTTACCCAGCCAATGCGATCGCCGCGACCGGTGAATTCGTAAGGGCGGATCGGCTCAAATTTGATGCCCGCACGACGCTCCACTTCCGCTTTGAACGTCTCCACGCCCACGCGCTCCAGGGTGTATTTGGTTTTCGCGTTTTTACGATCGGTACGGTTACCCCAGTCGCGCTGGGTCGTCACCACCGCTTCCGCCACGGCCAGCGTATGCTCGAGCGGCAGGAAGCCGAACTCGCTCGCGGTACGGGCGTAGGTTTTCTTGTTACCATGTTCGATGGACAGGCCGCCGCCCACCAGCAGGTTAAAGCCCACCAGCTTGCCGTTTTCGGCTATCGCCACGAAGTTCATGTCGTTGGCGTGCAGGTCGATATCGTTCTGCGGCGGGATCACTACCGTGGTTTTAAACTTGCGCGGCAGGTAGGTCTGGCCAAGGATCGGTTCTTCGTCGGTGGTCGCGACTTTTTCCTGATCGAGCCAAATCTCGGCATAGGCGCGCGTACGCGGCAGCAGGTGCTCAGAGATCTTCTTCGCCCACTCGTAGGCTTCGGCGTGCAGCTCGGACTCATACGGGTTCGAGGTGCAGAGCACGTTACGGTTCATGTCGTTGGCGGTCGCCAGCGCGTCCAGCCCGACCGAGTGCAGCATCTGGTGCACCGGCTTAACGTTCTTCTTCAGAATGCCGTGGAACTGGAAGGTCTGACGGTTGGTTAGACGAATGCTGCCGTAGATCGTGTTTTCACCGGCAAACTTGTCGATCGCCTGCCACTGCTTGGTGGTGATCACCCCGCCCGGCAGACGGCAGCGCAGCAGCATCGCGTGACGCGGCTCCAGCTTCTGCTCGGCACGCTCGGCGCGGATGTCGCGGTCGTCCTGCTGGTACATGCCGTGGAAGCGGATCAGCAGGAAGTTGTCGCCTTTAAAACCGCCGGTGAGACCGTCATTCAGATCTTCAGCAATGGTGCCGCGCAGATAGTTGCTTTCCAGCTTCATGCGCTCGGCGTCTGTCAGTTTACCTTCGACCACCAGTGGCCCTGGATGTTTTTCGCTCATTAGTAGACATCTCGCTGATAACGGCGCTCAACGCGCAGCTCACTTAAAAATTCATCCGCCGTTTCGGCATCCATACCGCCGAATTCGGCAATCACTTCCAGCAGTGCCTGCTCAACGTCTTTCGCCATGCGATTGGCGTCGCCGCAGACATAAATGTGGGCACCGTCATTGATCCAGCGCCACAGCTCTGCGCCCTGTTCGCGCAGTTTGTCTTGTACGTATACTTTTTCTTTCTGGTCGCGGGACCAGGCCAGATCGATGCGGGTCAGTACGCCTTCTTTCACATAGCGCTGCCACTCAACCTGGTAGAGGAAATCTTCGGTAAAGTGCGGATTGCCGAAGAACAGCCAGTTCTTACCAGACGCGCCGTCTGCCGCGCGCTGCTGCATGAAGGCGCGGAACGGCGCAATGCCGGTGCCCGGGCCAATCATGATGACCGGTGTTTCCGGGTTTGCCGGCAGGCGGAAGTTGTCGTTGTGCTCGATAAAGACGCGCACTTCGCCCTCTTCTTCCACGCGATCGGCCAGGAAGCTCGACGCCCCACCCGCGCGCGCGCGGCCTTCGATGTCGTAGCGCACCACGCCGACGGTAACATGCACTTCACTCTCCACTTCGGCCTGCGAAGAGGCGATGGAGTACAGGCGCGGGGTTAGCGGACGCAGCAGGCCGATCAGCGCATCGGCATCCAGCTGAGCCGGAGAGAAACGCACCATATCGACAATCGGCGTCGTCGCGGCGTAATGCTGCAGCTGCGCCTTGTCGCCCACCAGCGGCAGCAGGGATTCGCTGCGCGTTAAGGTGGCATAATTTTCGACGATATTCGGGGTGTTCACCGTCAGTTCGAAATGCCACTGCAGCGCCTCGGATAACGGCAGCGATTTGCCGTCAACGGTGACAGGCTCGTCGCCTTTCAGCCACAGCAGCTCAACCAGCTCTTTCACCAGCGCCGGATCGTTCTGATACCAGACGCCCAGCGCATCGCCAGGCTGATAGCGCAGCCCCGAGTCGCCTAAATCGATTTCGATATGACGCACGTCTTTTTCCGAGTCGCGGCCGGTAATTTTCTGGTTCACCGACAGGCTCGCCGTCAGCGGCGCCTCTTTGGTGTACGGGCTGGTGTGGATGTCGTTAACAGCACCCGTCGCGGTGAACGCGGCCTGCGTCGAGGTCTCTTTCGGCACGCGCGCTTTTAGCACTTCAACGATGCGGGCACGCCATTCAGCGGCGGCGGTCTGGTATTCGACATCCGCATCAACGCGGTCCAGCAGACGCTCCGCGCCCAGCTCCGCCAGCTTGCTGTCGAAGTCTTTGCCGGACTGGCAGAAGAATTCATAGGAGGTATCGCCCAGGCCAAAGACGGCAAACGCCGTCCCATCCAGCTTCGGCGCTTTTTTCGAGAACAGGAACTTATGCAGCGCCACCGCTTCTTCAGCTGGTTCACCTTCACCCTGCGTAGAGGCGACCACCACCAGCAGTTTTTCCGACGCGATTTGCTTGAATTTATAATCCCCGGCGTTGACCAGGTTCACGTTCAGTTTAGCGGCCAGCAGGTCGTCGCGCAGCGCTTCGGCCACGCGGCGGGCGTTGCCCGTCTGCGAGGCGGAAATCAGGGTAATGGCCGGAATCTCAACGGCCGTAGCCGGTGCACCCGCCACAGCGCCAGGCTGCTGATTGAGCATTCCCCAGAAATAACCGGAGACCCAGGCAAGCTGAGTGGGAGAAAAATCAGAGGTGGCAGCCTGAAGGCGCGCCAGTTGCTCCGGGTTCAGGGGAAGCAAATTTGAAGGTGGGGCCTGTGTTGTCATGCGTCGTTATGTTCCAGTAGCCAAGCGGACTTTAAGCGAATAAATCCAAACTGAAGATAAGGTTAACGGCGAGGATAATAACAATTAAAGAAGGGATGGAAATAATAAATAACCAAATGGACTAACCTGTTTTACTTATCGTTCTTAACAGTAAAAGCGATTAATTAACCTATTGAAATATAATAATAAAATTAACAAAAACTGGACATTTAGCGGCTCAGTACCTATTGAGCCGTTTTAGTTAATGCTAAAAATTGTGCTTTCCGGTACTATGCGGCGGTTTTTTCCGCATTACTGAGAGCGATCATGTCCACCACACTGTTTAAAGATTTCACCTTCGAAGCCGCCCACCACCTTCCGCATGTCCCTGAAGGACATAAATGTGGCCGTCTGCACGGGCATTCGTTCATGGTGCGTCTTGAGATCACCGGTGAAGTTGATCCGCATACCGGTTGGATCATGGATTTTGCCGAGCTGAAGGCGGCGTTTAAGCCGACCTACGATCGTCTGGATCACTACTACCTGAATGAGATCCCGGGCCTTGAAAACCCGACCAGCGAAGTGCTGGCAAAATGGATTTGGGATCAGATGAAGCCGCTGGTACCGCTGCTGAGCGCGGTGATGATCAAAGAGACCTGCACCGCGGGCTGCATCTATCGCGGGGAGTGATTCTCCTCTTCCCCAAGCACGTTTAGCGGCGTGAACTCATAGAGCACAAGCGCGTTACTTTCCAGCGATTCTGTAATTTGCCAGCCGTCATAAAGCCGTTCATCGCGTAAGGAAAGCGTTGGGCGCGCTTTGTGCGCAATCCAGCGCCACATCTCCTCATCAGGCCCGCTGTCGCTGTGTACTTCTTCAAGCAACGGATAAAGCGCACCGTTGTGCCGATCGAACAAATGTCTCTTTATGCGCCAGTGACCGCGCATTCCTCGCAGCTCAAGATGATACTGCTGGCGAAAACGCTGAATAAAGGCCTCCTCGCTGGAGAGCAGAGGATTGAAGACCACCACGTTACGCAACAGCAGCTGATATCGCCCCTGATGGCGGAGCAGCAGCACGCTCTTGTCGTTAACGAGCACCTCTCCCCGCAGACGCTGCCACAGCCAGAGTACCCAATAGATGGGCCGTGGAAGGCCGTGATTATATTGAAGCGCAAGGCTTGATGTATCGAGGGTGTTGTTCGCCCTCGCTTCCCCCTGTAAACCAGAATTAAGCCAGAATCCCGCCAGCCATACCTGTTCTGAAAGCCCGAGCAGATTCTGCATCAACAGCGCACCGCGAAAAAACCAGCCGTTGGTCGCCCGCGTATTCCCAGTAAGAGTGTTCCATGAGAGTAACCATACCGGCAGCGTCCGCTGCCGCTGGCGAAGGGCGGCGAGGATCTGGCGGACCTTTAGCACCGGGTAATTTTCAGAAGAGGAAAGATGCGCGGGATCCAGCTGCGCCAGATCGAGCAGCTCGTTGGCATCTGCCGGACATGCGAGGAAATCAGCCTCGTCCAGAATGTCAGAACGGAACAGCGCGTCACCGCTCAGCTCGCTACCATCGGGGGAGAAGCGATGCCACACCCCAAATTTTGCCTGCGGAAGGTAGGCCCTCAGCGCCGCCCGCTGCGCCCGCCAGGCGTGCTCCTGGGTTTCCGCGTTTGCCTGGGGAGACCAGTGCATGACGACGTGCCAGCCAGCGGTAATGTCGGACAAAAATCGGTTAACCGAAAGCTGCAAAAAGCGCGTCAGGAGATCGCATCGGGTAGTGACCCCCGTGTGCAGCAGGACCGTCCAGCCTTTTTTCGCCACCCAGGTAAACAATTGCTGCAGATGATACCAACAGGCGTAGCCCGCCATTTGGGGATCGTCCCACCCCGTAGCGAACAGACGGCTGCTGAGAAAAGGTTCGGTGATATCAATACCCTCAATCGGGATCGCCTCGTGTAGCGCCTCCAGATGCCGACGAACATCCTCCCGCAGCAAATCGTCTAGCTCGCGCAGGGTGATGACCAGCCGCGTGCGGCGCAGCGCGGAAGAGAGCGGATAAAGCTGCTGCACATCCAGTATCCGCTCCTGACAGGGGGAGTAGGTTAGCGGCGAGGGTTCCCAACCGCGGGTCTCCGCGTCGTTAAGCAGGCTAAATAACGTATCCACCGCAACAGGGAAACGCTGTTCATCCACAGACGTGCGCGGGCGGAACGCAAGGGGACGATGACGCCCGGCCTTACGAAACTCACCCGGAGACATATTGTGATAGCGCTGGAAACTATCGGTCATCATACGTGTGCTGGCAAATCCGTTCTCCAGCGCAATCTGATGCAGAGGGCGGCTGGTGAGACACAGGGCGTCAGCCGCTTTTTCCAGCCGCAGGGCAGTGATGTACTGCATAAAACTGGCTCCCGTCTCTTTTCGAAAGAGACGAGAGAGCCACGCTTCTGAGACGAACTCACTCTCTGCGATTTCGGCCAACGTAATGCGGCGGGTGTAGCTGGCGTCGATCCGCTCCAGTACACGGGCGATGCGCTTGCTTACGTTGGCGTGCTGGTTCCGGGGTTTCTGGCGGACGGGCTGCTGAAAGCGACCAATCAGCAGCAGCAGGATCTCGCTCAGCCAGCGATTCGCCTCCAGCCGGTAGCGATGCGGATCGTTGACCAGCGTCACCACCAGCAGCTGGCGCAGCAGGTGCCGAAGCTCGTCACACTGCGGCCAGCGCCCGCCTGACTCCTCCGGAACCGCATAATCATGGGCAAAAAAATCATTGTACAGCTGGATTACCCAGCGTCCGGATAGAACGACACGCAGAGTCACATTCGCGTTCTGGCTGATAAGCCTCCATCGCTGATGGCGGTTTATCACTACAAGGCCATTTGTCGGGACCCTTTCTTGTCCCGCCTCGGTTTGCAGTTCAGCTTGCCCTTCCAGCACCCACAGTATCGTCAGCAAATCGCCTTCATCCTGCGCGAACAGGCGAATGTCCTCAACGGCTATCGCAAACTCATTTCCACGATGTTCCATTCGCCCCTCCACGAAGACAAAAAATGACGCACTCTTTTTTGTCATAACCGAATCGTATGAAAAACAATCAGAAAAAAGGCGTCGATTTACAACAAAAAAGGACATTTTCCGGCAATGCGATCGACATAAACTCGAAACTAACACCATTTGGCAGGAAAAGGATAACAAAAATGACACATCCAATTGTTGACGCGCTGCGAGGCTCCGAGGCTCAGTTCACTGAATTACGCCGCGAGTTTCACCGACATCCCGAAACAGGCTTCGAGGAGCACAAAACCAGCGACCGCGTCGCGTCACTCCTGGAGCAGTGGGGCTATGAGGTCCACCGGGGAATGGCCAAAACCGGGGTGGTCGGCACCCTTAAGGTAGGAAACGGCAGCAAACGTCTGGGCCTGCGCGCCGATATGGATGCGCTGCCGATGCAGGAAAATAGCGGCAAAGCGTGGAGCAGCACGGTTGAAGGTAAATTTCACGGCTGCGGGCACGATGGCCACACCACTACCCTGCTTTATGCAGCAGAGTATCTGGCCCGAACCCGCAACTTTAGCGGCACGCTGCATCTGATTTTTCAGCCAGCCGAAGAGCTGCTGTATGGCGGGCGCGTCATGGTTGAAGATGGCCTGTTTGAACAATTCCCCTGCGACCATATTTTTGGCCTGCACAACATGCCCTCCCAGCCGCTTGGGAAAATTGGCCTGCGCGATGGCGCCATGATGGCCTCCTCTGACACCGTTCATATTGAAGTGAACGGCGTAGGGGGTCACGGCGCCGTTCCGGAACACACAGTTGATGCCACGCTGGTTGCCTGCCATATCACCCTCGCCCTGCAGTCGATTGTGTCGAGGAATATCACCCCATTCCAGCCGGTCGTCGTAACCGTGGGCAGCATCCAGGCGGGACATGCCCCGAATATTATCAACGATAAGGTATTAATGAAGCTGACCGTGCGCACGCTGGACGAAGCGGTGCGTCAAACCGTCCTGCAGCGAATCCACGACATTGCCGTGGCACAGGCTGAAAGCTTCAACGCCACGGCCACGATTCGTCATGTGAACGGCAGCCCGGTGCTGCGCAATAGCCCGCAGGCCAATGACATGGTGCGCACGGTGGCGACCGACCTGTTCGGTCAGGATGTCGTCACGTCGGTGAATGCCTTTATGGGAAGCGAAGATTTTGCGTTCATGCTCGAGAAAAACCCCAACGGCTGTTACTTCACCCTCGGCGCGGGCGATGAGCCGGAGCGCTGCATGGTGCATAACCCAGGCTACGACTTTAACGACAAGCTTCTGCTTACCGGCGCGGCACTCTGGAGTGCGTTGACCGAGCACTATCTGCGCTGATACGCACCAACCCCGGAGGGCCGCACGATGAGTACCGTACCCCTGACTGGCACACCGACCTACGCCGGTAACGATCGGCTGCTGGCCGGTATTGTGATGAGCGTTCTGACCTTCTGGTTATTTGCACAGTCGGTGATAAACGTTGTCCCGGCAATGAAAAACAGCCTCACTATCTCCCTTGAAACCCTCACGCTGGCGGTCAGCCTCAGTGCGCTATTCAGCGGCTGTTTTGTCGTTGCCTGCGGCGGCTTTGCCGATAAGTTTGGCCGCGTGCGTATGACCTACATTGGCCTCGCGCTGAGCATCATCGGCAGCGCCCTGCTTTTTTTCTCGTGGGAGCCGGTTCTGTTTCTGCTGGGGAGAGCGATACAGGGGCTGTCAGCGGCCTGCATCATGCCCGCAACTCTGGCGCTGATTAAAACCTGGTATCAAGGCAACGCTCGCCAGCGGGCAATCAGCTTTTGGGTCATCGGCTCATGGGGCGGCAGCGGGCTGAGCTCGTTTGTCGGCGGCGCCATCGCCACCACGCTCGGCTGGCGATGGATCTTTATTTTTTCCATGCTGGTGGCGGCGATGGCACTCCTGCTGATCCGCGGCACGCCGGAAAGCCGAAGCGACGGCGCACGTCGCCATAAGCTGGATATTGGCGGCCTGGTGAGTTTTGTCCTTATGCTGGTGCTGCTGAACCTGTTTATCAGCAAAGGCCACAGCTGGGGCTGGAGCAGCGGCCTGTCGCTGCTGGTGCTGGGGGGCTCCGCGCTGGCAGCGGCCTGCTTTGTGCTCACCGGGCGACGCAAGGGTGACGCGGCGCTGATTGATTTTGCCCTGTTTAAAAACCGGGCCTACAGCGCCTCGGTATTCTCTAACTTTTTGCTCAACGGCTGCATTGGCACCATGATGATCGCCAGCATCTGGCTGCAGCAGGGCCAAGGTCTGTCGCCGCTGCAAACCGGCATGATGACGCTGGGATATCTGATTACCGTGCTGGCGATGATCCGGGTAGGGGAAAAGCTGCTTCAGCGCTACGGCGCGCGCCTGCCGATGATGACCGGGCCGCTGCTGACCGCAACGGGCATCACGCTCATCTCCTGCACGTTTTTAAGCAAGGAGATCTACATCGTCACCGTCTTTCTCAGTAACATTTTATTTGGTCTGGGGCTGGGATGTTACGCCACGCCGTCAACGGATACGGCGGTGATGAACGCGCCAGAAAACAAAGTCGGGGTGGCCTCGGGGGTGTACAAAATGGGCAGCTCGCTGGGGGGAGCGATGGGGATCGCGGTTACCGCGTCGCTCTATGCGCTGCTGCTGCCGCTGGGCATGGCCATCGCCGCACAGTATGCCCTCCTTTTCAACAGCGCGATGTGTCTCGCTTCGGTGGGAGTGACCTGGGCGTTACTCCCTTCAGGTCGGGCCCCGCGATAGGCGGGGCCACGAAAGGGTCAGGCAATATTCAGGTACTTGTGCGTCTGCATCGACAGGCGCCAGTTGCGCGCAATACAGGTTTCAATGCACAGGCGCGTCGCGTCGTCTTTCTGGCTGATCGGCTGTAGCGCAATGACGCGCTGCTTTTCATCCGTCAGCGTTGCCAGCAGTTCATCCAGCGCTTCGATATCACGCACGCGCCCAACTGGGTGCTTAATCTCATCCGCGCGTTCCAGCGCCTGAGACAGCACGTCATACCCGCCGCGCATATTCACTTTTGGCGATACCGTCACCCAGGTGGTGTGTGAACAGCGCACTTCATGGGTGCCGCTGGTTTCAATCTGACAGCTATAGCCGTTCTTTTCGAGCAGCTCGGTCAGCGGCGTCAGATCGTGGATGCAGGGCTCACCGCCAGTGATCACCACATGGCGCGCCGTCCAGCCCTGACGACCAATAATGGCCAGCAGATCTTCTGAACTGCCCGCGCCCCATTTATCGCTCTCTTTGGTTTTCGCCAGAATGCTAAACAGCGACACTTCCCGATCTGCGAGCTTATCCCACGTATGTTTGGTATCACACCAGGCACAGCCAACCGGGCATCCCTGTAAACGAATGAAAATAGCGGGAACGCCGGTAAAGTAACCCTCGCCTTGCAGGGTCTGGAACATCTCGTTAATCGGGTACTGCATAGTCATCTCAGTAAAGGGGATAAACGATAAGTATCGCAGATCCCCGCCGGATGGTCATGCTCCATCGGTGCTTTGCGCGCCAATCGCCGCCATAAAGCGCTCGGTAATTTGCTGTGGGCGGGTGATCGCACCGCCGACAACGACCGTATGCGCCCCTAGCGCCAGGCATCTGGCCGCGCGTTCAGGCGTATCCACGTTGCCTTCGGCAATTACGGGCACCGTCACGGCGGCCAACACGGCCTTCAGGAACGCGCAGTCGTTCTCCGGAAGCGAATGGCCCACCGTTTCCGCCGTGTAGCCGTAAAGCGTGGTGCCGACGCAGTCGAAGCCCAGCGCCTGCGCCGTCACGGCCTCTTCGACCGTTGAAATATCCGCCATCAGCAGCACCGCGGGATAGCGTGAGCGGATGCGCGTGACCAGCGTTTCCAGTAATTCCCCACCGGGACGCTCCCGCGCCGTCGCATCAAGCGCAATGATTTCCGGAGAGACGGCCATGAGCTCATCCACCTCTTTCATTGTCGCGGTGATAAATACCTCGCTTTCCGGGTAATCCCGTTTGATGATGCCGATAACAGGCAAAGAGACCTGCTGCTTAATGGCCTCGATATCCACCACGCTGTTGGCACGAATTGCGGCGGCCCCGCCCTGTGCCGCTGCCAGCGCCATTCGCGACATAATAAACGGGCTATGCAGCGGTTCATTTTCCAGCGCCTGACAGGAGACGACCAGTTTTCCCTTCAGGGTATCCAGTACAGTTTTCATTACGATAAGATCTCTTCCACTTCGTTTTTGATAATCGTGACGTGCGGGCCATAGATGACCTGAACACCGTTACCGCGCACGATAACGCCGCGCGCCCCGGTGGCTTTCAGCGCCGAGTCATTCACTTTGCTGCCGTCCTTGACCGTAACGCGAAGACGCGTGGCGCAGCAGTCCACCTCTTCCAGATTGTCTTTTCCGCCTAATCCAGCGATCACCGCAGCGGCGCGTTCGTTTTGCGTCAGGCTGACCTCGTCAGCCATCGCCTCCTTTTCCCGACCCGGCGTGGCGAAATCAAAACGGTTAATCAGATAGCGGAAGGTAAAGTAGTAAAGGAAGAACCACGGTACGCCGACCAGCGGTACGAACATCCAGTTGGTTTTGGCCTCTCCCTGTAAAATGCCGAACAGCACGAAGTCGATGAAGCCGCCGGAGAAGGTTTGCCCGATGGTGATATGCAGCATGTGCGCGAGCATGAATGCCAGCCCGTCAAACAGCGCATGAATGACGTAAAGCACCGGCGCAATAAACAGGAAGGAGAACTCAATAGGCTCGGTAATCCCCGTCAGGAACGAGGTTAACGCCGCAGAAAGCAGCAGCCCGGCAACGCGCTTTTTGTTCTCGGGTTTTGCCGTGTGGTACATCGCCAGGCACGCCCCGAGCAGGCCAAACATCATCGTAATAAAGCGCCCGGACATGAAGCGTGACGTGCCCTCATAGAAATGCTGCGTGTTCGGGTCGGCCAGCTGGGCGAAGAAGATCCGCTGCGTGCCTTCCACGAGGTGTCCGTTGACGATTTCACTCCCGCCAAGCGCGGTAGTCCAGAAAGGCAGATAGAAGATGTGGTGCAAACCAAACGGGCCCAGCATGCGGAGAATAAAGCCGTACAGCAGGGTGCCCAGATAACCCGTAGCATCCACCAGCCCGCCCAGACCAAAAATCAGCTTCTGGAAATGCGGCCAGACCACGGTCATGAGCGCACCGACGAGTATCGCCGCCAGGGAGCTGATAATGGGGACAAAGCGCGAGCCGCCAAAGAACCCGAGGAACTGTGGAAGCGCAATTTTATTAAACCGATGATGGAGTGCGCAGGTCACCAGTCCAATCACCACGCCGCCAAACACGCCGGTTTCCAGCGTCTGAATACCCAGCGTCATGCCCTGCCCCACGGCCCCCGGATTCTCCTGCGCCAGTTTGCCGGTGAGGATCAGCAGCGCGTTGATGGTGGCATTCATCACCAGAAACGCGAGTAATGCCGCCAGCCCGGCCGTGCCCTTATCGCTTTTTGCCAGCCCGACGGCCACCCCAACGGCAAACAGCACCGAGAGGTTCGCAAACACGATGGATCCTGCGCTGCTCATGATGGTGAAAATGGCCTGCAGCCAGCTCACGTCTAAAAACGGATAGGCTGTAAGCGTGTTGGGATTGGATAGCGCGCCGCCTATCCCCAGCAGCAGACCCGCCGCAGGCAACACGGCAATCGGCAACATAAAGGATTTGCCAAAGCGCTGCGCTTTTTCAAACCATCCCCCTGAAGAAGCCCCACTGAATATTTGCATCATTTTTTCATCCCCTCATTGAACGATGAAAATTTTTACCACATAAATATTTAATAGTGAAAATTATCATCATAAACTAGGACGACGATCATACTTTTTCAAAATGACTGGCATCTTTCCCCCGCTTTCCGCCACACTAGTCGCAGAGAAACGCATTAAGGATCGAGCATGTCAGACCATGAAAACCTGCTGCTGAAGCTACGCCAGGAGGCTTCCGGGTACAGCCCAACACAACAAAAACTCGGCGAGTTTGTCCTCAGCGATCCTGCCCGGGTGCTCTACCTGACGATCACCGAGCTGGCGCGCGAGAGCCACACCAGCGAGGCCAGCGTCACTCGTCTTTGCCGGACGCTGGGCTGCAAGGGCTATAACGAATTTAAAATGGCGCTTGCTCTGGATATTCAGCAGGGCCAGCCCGCGCGTCAGGCGGGCGATGAGATTGATAACGTCGTGGATGAGTCGGTGCAGGCTTTGCAGGATACCGCCCGGCTCCTTGACCGCACGCTGCTTGAAAAGGCCGCACTGGCGCTGCACCAGGCGCAGTCCGTGCAGATTTATGGCGTTGCGGCCAGCGCGATCCTCGGGGAGTATCTGCACTACAAGCTGTTGCGGTTGGGCAAACCCGCGCAGCTGTTCAGCGATATGCACCGCGCGGCCATGAATGCGACAACGCTTTCAAAAGAGACCCTGGTCGTGGCTATCTCCAGTTCGGGTTCAACGCGGGATTTACTCCACGTGGTGAAGCTTGCCCGCAAGCGCGGCGTTAAGGTTCTGGCACTCAGCAATACGCCCCGCAGCCCGCTGGCATCCCTGAGCGACATGCTGCTGGTTGCGGCCAAACCAGAGGGTCCCCTAAGCGCTGGCGCACTCAATGCTAAGGTTGGGGTGATGCTGCTGGTCGAGCTGCTGACCACGTCCATGATTGCGCTGGATGCTCATTATGGCGACGTTAGCCAGCAAACAGCCAGCGCCACGCTTCCCCTTTTGCTCTGAAAATCATTCGCAGGCTAAATAAATCGGCCTGCGACTTATATTGTCTGATTTTCGTTAAGTGGGGTTTTAATCATTTGTCCGGTAAATGTTTGGTGTAACAAAGTATTATATTTATTACATTTTGAATTAAGTCCACCATTCGGCATAGACCATATAAAACCAATTAAATTCAACGAGTTAAAATTTAAATTTTAATGGATTGAATTTTTACCATTGCGATAATGTCCAATATCTTCACCTGATTTCCTTTCCTTAAAATAAGCTTAAGACGCCACTGATTTCGGCGTTTTATTATTTAAATGCCGTTTACTTTTGCCCGCCTACAATCCGCCTCATCAATCATAATGAGACGGTATTAATGAAGATGTTATTGATTACAGGCGTGACCGGATTTCTGGGCGGTGCAGTTCTTGAAAAAATCCTGACCAACGATCAATCCATAGAACTCCTTTTGCTTGCGCGCGCCAGCGATCCGCAGAGCGGGCTGGAGCGCGTGCTGGAGAATATGCGCAAGTTCAACGTTCCTGAGGACAAACTGGCCTCCCTGAATGTGGACAATATCCTGATTGGCGACCTCAGCCAGCCAGAAGCCTTCCTGAACGATCCCCGTCTGGATCGGGTCACGCATGTCGTGAACTGTGCGGCCGTCGCCTCATTTGGTAACAACCCGCTGATCTGGAAGGTCAACGTTGAAGGTACGCTGGCGCTGGCGCGTCGTATGGAGCAGGTCACAGGACTGCAGCGTTTCCTCCACGTCGGCACCGCGATGTCATGCACGCCGGAGCAGGATTCCCTGGTCGCCGAAAGCGCCGAATTCAGGGAGAATGCTGAACACCTGGTGGAATACACGTTTTCGAAGTCAACCATCGAACAGCTGATGCGCCAGGAGTGCCCTAACCTTCCCCTGCTCATCGCCCGTCCGTCCATCGTCGTTGGCCATACCCGTCACGGCTGCACGCCGTCGAGCAGCATTTTCTGGGTCTTTAGCATGGGCCTGATGCTGCAGAAGTTCATGTGCTCAATGGAAGACCGGATCGACGTTGTGCCGGTGGATTACTGCGCCGACGCGCTGTTAATGCTGCTTAACAGCAACGCGCGTCCGGGGGAAGTGGTGCACATTTCTGCGGGTGAAGAGAACAGCGTTCGCTTTGCGGATATCGATCAGGCGATGGCGCAGGCGCTGGAGAAAGCCCCCGTCGGGGATAAATATGCCCAGGTCAGCTACGAAACGCTGGTCCGAATGCGCCGCGAGCTGAAACATATTTTTGGCCCGTGCAACGAACGTCTGATGCTGAAAGCCATGCGGTTATACGGTGCGTTTGCCACGCTTAACGTGCGCTTCAGCAACGATAAGCTGCTGAGCATGGGGATGCCGAAGCCACCCCGGTTTACGGATTATATCGCCCGCTGCGTGCAAACTACCCAGGGGCTGACCATTCCGGAGCAAATGGCGGTCGATTTTAAATAGCCAAAAAAATGCCAGTCATTCGACTGGCATTTTCATTTTAAGGCTTAAGCAATTATGCCTGGCCTTTGATCTCTTTACGACCGTTGTATGGTGCTTTTTCGCCCAGCGCTTCTTCGATACGAATCAGCTGGTTGTATTTAGCAACACGGTCAGAACGGCTCATAGAACCGGTTTTGATCTGGCCTGCAGCGGTACCAACAGCCAGGTCGGCAATGGTAGCATCTTCAGTTTCGCCAGAACGGTGAGAGATAACCGCGGTGTAGCCAGCGTCTTTCGCCATTTTGATCGCAGCCAGAGTTTCGGTCAGAGAACCGATCTGGTTGAATTTGATCAGGATGGAGTTAACGATGCCTTTCTCGATGCCTTCTTTCAGGATCTTGGTGTTGGTTACGAACAGGTCGTCACCAACCAGCTGGATTTTGTCGCCCAGTACTTTAGTCTGGTATGCGAAGCCAGCCCAGTCAGACTCGTCCAGACCGTCTTCGATAGACACGATTGGGTACTGTTTGGTCAGGTCTTCCAGGAAGTGAGTGAACTCTTCGGAGGTGAACGCTTTGTTGCCTTCGCCAGCCAGAACGTATTTACCGTCTTTGTAGAATTCAGATGCTGCACAGTCCATCGCCAGGGTGATGTCTTTGCCCAGCTCGTAACCAGCAGCTTTAACTGCTTCTGCGATAACAGCCAGTGCTTCTGCGTTAGAACCCAGGTTTGGCGCATAACCACCTTCGTCACCAACAGCAGTGTTCATGCCTTTAGCTTTCAGAACTTTAGCCAGGTTGTGGAACACTTCAGAACCCATACGTACGGCTTCTTTCAGGGATTTCGCGCCAACTGGCTGAATCATGAATTCCTGAATATCAACGTTGTTGTCTGCGTGCTCACCACCGTTGATGATGTTCATCATTGGTACAGGCATGGAGTATTTGCCTGGGGTGCCGTTCAGTTCAGCGATGTGCTCGAACAGTGGCATACCTTTAGCAGCCGCAGCCGCTTTGGCGTTCGCCAGGGAAACAGCGAGGATTGCGTTCGCACCGAAGTTAGATTTGTTTTCAGTACCGTCCAGATCGATCATGATCTTGTCGATGCCAGCCTGGTCTTTGGCGTCTTTGCCAATGATTGCCTGAGCAATAGGACCGTTTACAGCGCCAACCGCTTTCAGTACGCCTTTACCCAGGAAGCGAGATTTGTCGCCATCGCGCAGTTCCAGCGCTTCGCGAGAACCGGTAGAAGCACCTGATGGAGCAGCAGCCATACCAACGAAACCACCTTCCAGGTGAACTTCGGCTTCAACGGTCGGGTTACCACGGGAGTCGATGATTTCACGACCGATGACTTTAACGATTTTGGACATTAGATTTTCCTCAGTACAAGTTAAACTAAAACTCCAGACAAACAACGCGTACCAAAGGTACGCGTTGCCGTTCTAACTTTTTTTACTTCGCCTGACGCTTCTGGTAGTCGCTGGCGGCTTTAACGAAGCCTGCAAACAGCGGATGCCCATCACGTGGCGTTGAAGTAAATTCCGGGTGGAACTGGCAGGCGACAAACCACGGATGGTTTGGCACTTCAATGATCTCGACTAACTGATCATCCCCGGAGCGTCCCGCAACACGCAGGCCCGCGGCTTCAATAGGTTTCAACAACATGTTGTTGACTTCATAGCGGTGACGATGGCGCTCGGTGATGACCGGCTCGCCATACAGCTTGCGAACCACGCTATCGTCAGTCAGCTGGCAGGCCTGTGCGCCAAGACGCATGGTGCCACCCAGATCGCTCTTCTCGGTACGGACTTCGACGTTACCTTCTTCGTCACGCCATTCGGTGATAAGCGCCACAACAGGGTACTTACAGTCTGGCACAAATTCCGTAGAGTTCGCGTTTTCCATTCCCGCTACGTTGCGCGCAAATTCGATCAGCGCAACCTGCATACCCAGACAGATGCCGAGGTATGGAATATTGTTTTCACGCGCATAGCGCGCGGTGGCGATCTTGCCTTCTACACCACGGTAGCCGAAGCCGCCAGGGATAAGGATAGCATCCAGATCTTTCAGGATTTCAACGCCACGCGTTTCAACATCCTGCGAATCAATCAGCTTGATGTTCACGGAGACACGGTTCTTCAGACCACCGTGTTTCAGCGCTTCGATCACTGACTTATAGGCATCCGGCAGCTCGATGTACTTGCCGACCATACCGATAGTCACTTCGCCTGCCGGATTGGCTTCTTCGTAAATAACCTGTTCCCATTCAGACAGGTTAGCTTCCGGACAGTTCAAGCTGAATCGTTTACAAATATAATCGTCCAGGCCCTGAGATTTCAACAGGCCCGGGATTTTATAAATGGAATCGACATCTTTCATTGAAATAACGGCTTTTTCAGGCACGTTACAGAACAATGCAATTTTCGCACGTTCGTTCGCCGGAACCGCGCGATCGGAGCGGCAAACCAGGATGTCTGGCTGAATACCAATAGAAAGCAGCTCTTTAACAGAGTGCTGAGTCGGTTTGGTTTTCACTTCACCTGCAGCGGCCATGTACGGCACCAGCGTCAGGTGCATGAACAGCGCGTGTTCACGGCCAATGTCTACCGCCAGCTGACGAATCGCTTCCAGGAATGGCAGGGATTCGATATCACCCACGGTACCGCCGATTTCAACCAGCACCACGTCGTGGCCTTCGCCACCCGCAACAATGCGTTCTTTGATGGCGTTAGTAATGTGCGGGATAACCTGAACGGTTGCACCCAGGTAGTCACCACGGCGCTCTTTACGCAGAACGTCGGAGTAGATGCGGCCGGTCGTGAAGTTGTTACGACGGGTCATTTTGGTGCGGATGAAACGCTCGTAGTGGCCAAGATCCAGATCGGTTTCAGCGCCGTCTTCAGTAACGAACACTTCCCCGTGTTGGATTGGGCTCATGGTGCCCGGATCGACGTTGATGTACGGATCCAGTTTCATCATGGTCACATTAAGGCCACGGGCTTCAAGAATGGCTGCGAGGGAGGCTGCGGCAATGCCTTTACCCAGAGAGGATACGACCCCGCCGGTCACAAAAATATAGTTCGTTGTCATGCTGAACCTGAGAAGTTAGGGTGAAACGATGGAATAACCAGGACGGGAAAGTAGTATACCCGAACACGGCGAGCGCCACAAACTTTCATTCTCCGTCTCCATTCCAGGCCATGACAAACATAAGGAGTGAGAAAATAGCCCCTTTTGGGTAAATGTTTTTGACGCAAATCAAGCGCTTGTCATTTAAAAAATCACACAAATTGCGCTTGATCGCAAAATTTCGTTAAAGATCAGATTCCTGGCGCTTTACTTCCTGCCAGACTTCTTCCATCGCGTCGAGGTCAATACCGCTCATTTCCAGGCCTCGCGAGGCGACAATCCGCTCCACTTCGCGAAAGCGGCGTTCGAACTTAAGGTTGGCTTTTTGCAGCGCCGTTTCCGCTTTTACACCCAGGTGGCGAGAAAGGTTGACGGTCGCAAACAGCAGGTCGCCCATCTCTTCCTCAAGCTTTGCTTCATCCACCACCGCCTGCTGCGCTTCATGCATGACCTCGTCAATCTCTTCGTGCACTTTATCCAGCACCGGGCCGAGAGAGGTCCAGTCAAACCCCACCGCGGAGCAGCGTTTCTGAATTTTGTGCGCACGCATCAGTGCGGGCAGGCTCAGCGGAATGTCGTCCAGCGCGGAGTGCTGGGATTTTTCTGCCCGCTCGGCGCTTTTGATCTGCTCCCAGCGGGCCAGCACTTCGGTGCTGTTTCCTGCGGTAGCGTCACCGAAAATATGGGGATGACGGCGCTCAAGCTTGTCGCTGATTGCTGCGCAGATATCGTCAAAGTTAAAGCGCCCTTCTTCCTGCGCCATTTGTGCATAGAACACCACCTGGAACAGCAGATCGCCCAGCTCGCCGCGCAGGTCGTCAAAGTCTTCGCGGGAAATGGCGTCCAGCACCTCATAGGTCTCTTCAAGGGTGTACGGGGCGATGGTAGCGAAAGTCTGCTCTTTGTCCCACGGGCAGCCGTTTTCCGGGTCGCGCAGGCGTTTCATGATGCCGAGCAGGCGGTCGATTTGAGTCATAATTCTGTCCTGATAAAAAAATGCCGGGTGGCGGCGTTGCCTAACCCGGCCTACGGAAGAGGATGTTTAGCCGCCGTGCAGACGACGCGCGTCAATCACATCCGGCACCTGGTTCAGCTTGCCAAGCACGCGGCCCAGCACCTGCAGGTTATAGATTTCGATGGTCATATCGATGGTGGCAAGCTGCTCGCGGGTATCGCTGCGGCTGGCGACGCCCAGCACGTTGACCTTCTCGTTGGCAAGAATGGTCGTGATGTCGCGCAGCAGGCCGCTGCGGTCGTTGGCGGTAACGCGCACCACCAGCGAGTAGCCAGCGGAATAGCTTTCCCCCCAGACCGCTTCCACGATGCGCTCAGGCGCATGGGACTGAAGCTCGGCAAGCTGGTCGCAGTCGGAACGGTGAATTGAAATCCCTCGCCCCTGGGTGATAAAGCCGACGATATCGTCCCCTGGAATTGGCTGACAGCAGCGGGCAATGTGGTGCATCAGGTTACCTACACCCTCAACCACCACGCGGCCATTGTCTTTACTGCGCTGCTGCGGCGCGTAGGTTTTCTGCTGCAGCTGCTTCAGCGCCGCCGCATCCTGCTCTTCCGCGCTTGGCTTATTGAACTGCGCCTGCAGGAAATTCACCATCTGATTCAGACGAATATCACCGCCGCCAATGGCCGCTAACAGCTCGTCAAGCTCGTTGAAGTTGTAGCGCGGCAGCAGGAATTTTTCCGCCTCTTTCAGGCTGATTCCGATATGCTCCAGCTCGTCATCGAGGATCTGACGACCGGCAAGGATGTTCTTGTCACGATCCTGCTTACGGAACCAGGCGTGAATTTTCGAGCGCCCGCGGCTGGTGGTGACGTAGCCCAGGTTAGGGTTAAGCCAGTCCCGGCTCGGGTTGGGCTGCTTCTGGGTAATGATTTCAATCTGGTCACCCATCTGCAGCTGATAGGTGAACGGTACAATACGCCCGCCGATTTTCGCCCCGATGCATCGGTGTCCCACATCGCTGTGGATATGGTAGGCAAAATCAAGCGGCGTAGAGCCGGCCGGCAGGTCGACAACGTCCCCTTTCGGCGTAAAGACATACACCCGATCGTCAAAGACCTGGCTGCGCACCTCGTCAAGCATCTCGCCGGAATCGGCCATCTCTTCCTGCCACGCAATCAGCTTGCGCAGCCAGGCAATGCGGTCTTCGTGGCCAGAACGCGCACCGCCGGAGGTGCCTTCTTTGTATTTCCAGTGCGCGGCAACGCCCAGCTCGGCGTCTTCATGCATCTGTTTGGTGCGGATCTGAATCTCAACCGTTTTACCGCCAGGGCCAAGCACCACGGTATGGATAGACTGGTAGCCGTTCGGTTTTGGGTTGGCGACATAGTCGTCGAACTCATCGGGCAGATGACGGAAGTGAGTGTGTACTATCCCCAGCGCGGCGTAGCAGTCCTGCAGACGCTCCGCCACGATGCGCACGGCGCGCACGTCAAACAGCTCGTCAAAGGCGAGGTGTTTCTTCTGCATTTTGCGCCAGATGCTGTAGATATGCTTAGGCCGACCGTAGACTTCGGCGCGCACGTTCTCTTCTTTCATCGCCTGGCGCAGGCCGCCGACAAACTCCTCGATATAGTGCTCGCGGTCGATACGGCGCTCGTGCAGAAGTTTGGCAATCCGTTTGTATTCCGCCGGGTGCAGATAGCGGAAGCAGTAATCTTCCAGTTCCCACTTCAGCTGACCAATCCCTAAGCGGTTTGCCAGCGGCGCATAGATGTTCGTACACTCTTTGGCGGCCAGCACGCGCTCGTCTTCCGGCGCATCCTTTACCTCTCGCAGGTGGGCAATACGCTCGGCCAGCTTGATGACCACGCAGCGGAAATCATCCACCATGGCCAGCAGCATCCGCCGAACGTTATCGACCTGCTCTGAGGAGACGGAATCGGTATGCGCGGCTTTAAGCTGACGAATGGCCGCCATATCGCGCACGCCGTGGATCAGCGCGACGACGGATTTGCCGACGCTGTCGCGCAGCACGTCTTCGCTGACCACGTCCGCATCCGCGAGGGGGAAGAGCAGCGCTGCCTGCAGCGTTTCGATGTCCATGTTCAGCATGGACAGGATTTCAACCATCTCAACGCCGCGCCACAGGAGAAGATCGGCGTCGGGATGCCCCTGCGTGGTGCGCAGACAATAGGCCCAGGTTTCGGTTAAGCGTTCACACGACTGCTGGCTGGAAATTCCCAGACTTGCGATCCATTTTTGTGGGTCAAACTCCCCAGCTTTATTGAGATGTGCACTTCTTACCGCAACCATTGTCCTCTCCTTTAGGGACCAGGGCCTGTCGAAGTCGACAAGCCAAACAAATTAGATGTGCTCGAACAACACCATCGATTCCAGATGCCCAGTGTGCGGGAACATGTCCAGCATTGCCAGACGCTGAATCTGGTAACCCGCGCTGAGTAATGCCTCGCTGTCCCGGGCAAGCGTTGCCGGGTTACAGGAAACATAGACCACACGCTTCGGCGCGAGTTTAATAATATGTGCCATCACGCCCGGGGCACCGGCACGTGCCGGGTCGAGCAAAATTTTATCAAAGCCCTGCTTTGCCCACGGCTGTTGGGTAACATCGTCCTCAAGATTTTGATGAAAGAATGTCACATTTTGCAAGCCGTTCTGCCGCGCGTTCTCCTGCCCTTTCGCCACCAGCGCCTCAACGCCTTCCACGCCGACGACGCTGGCCGCTTCTCGCGCCAGCGGCAGCGTGAAGTTGCCCATTCCGCAGAACAGATCGAGCACCCGATCGCTTTTCTGGACATCCAGCCACGCCAGCGCTTTCGTCACCATCTGCTGGTTAACGCCATCATTGACCTGAATGAAATCCCGCGGGCTAAACGTTAAGCGTAGCCCGTTTGACGCATACCAGGGCGCCTCACCGGTAACCTGCTCAAGTATCTCGCTTTGTGGTGCCAGGAAAAGCGCCAGGTCGTGGGAATGCGAAAAGCGTTCCAGTTTTTCGCGATCTTTTTTCGACAGCGGCGCGGTGTGGCGCAGCACCATCAGCGGGCCATTGTTTGCCATGACCAGTTCGACGTGCCCGAGATGGCGTACGCCGTCCAGCCCGGAGAGGCAGATGCGCACTTCCGGAAGCAATGCCTCAAGATGGGGCACCAAAATGGGGCATTGCTTCACGTCAACGATGTCGCTGGAGCCGGCCTTGCGAAACCCCATCTCCAGACGATCCGTTTTTGGCTGATAGCTAAGGCTCAGGCGCGCGCGACGACGATAGCCCCAGGGCTCATCGGCAAGAATTTCGTTAACGTCATGTTTGAGCAGACGCGCCAGCGCGCGGCTTTTACTTTTTTGCTGTAATTCTGTGCTCGCATGCTGTTGCTGGCAGCCCCCACAAACGCCAAAATGCGGGCAGCGGGGCTTCACGCGCTCCGGGCTATCGTTGAGACGACGCTTAACCTGTCCGCGCGCGAACTGACGTTTATCTTCCGTCAGCGTAATTTCTGCTCGTTCTGCTGGCAGTAAACCTGTTATAAACAGAGCCTTACCATTGTGACGTGCTACTCCCTGACCAAACGGATCGAGGTCCGTGGCTTCAACAGTAATGATTTCACGCGTCGTCACGCGTCGCTTTGCAGAGTAGAATTGCGCCATCGCCGAGATTTTTCTCACATAAACATAATTATCTTAATTGTCCCATAACGGAACGCCATGACCAACTACAGCCTGCGCGCGCGCATGATGATTTTGATCCTCGCCCCCACCGTTCTCATCGGTTTGCTGCTGAGTATCTTCTTTGTGGTGCACCGCTATAACGATTTGCAGCGGCAGCTTGAGGATGCAGGTGCCAGCATCATCGAACCGCTTGCCGTATCCAGCGAGTACGGCATGAACCTGCAAAACCGCGAATCCATTGGGCAGTTAATCAGCGTACTCCACCGCCGCCACTCGGACATCGTACGCGCCATTTCCGTTTACGACGAACATAACCGGCTGTTTGTCACCTCGAACTTTCATCTCGATCCAGCGGCCCTGAAGATCCCGGACGGTACGCCGTTCCCGCGCCACCTCACCGTATTGCGGCGCGGCGATATCATGATCCTGCGCACGCCGATCGTGTCGGAAAGCTATTCCCCCGATGAGTCCGCGCAATCCGACGCCAAATCCAGCAATAATATGCTGGGATATGTGGCGCTGGAGCTGGATCTCAAGTCGGTCCGGCTACAGCAGTACAAAGAAATCTTTATCTCTGGCGTGATGATGCTGTTCTGCATTGGCATTGCGCTGATCTTCGGCTGGCGCCTGATGCGCGACGTGACGGGCCCCATCCGCAACATGGTTAACACGGTTGACCGCATCCGCCGGGGACAGCTCGACAGCCGTGTGGAAGGCTTTATGCTGGGCGAGCTGGATATGCTGAAAAACGGCATCAACTCGATGGCGATGTCGCTGGCGGCGTATCACGAAGAGATGCAGCACAACGTTGACCAGGCGACGTCCGACCTGCGCGAAACGCTGGAGCAGATGGAGATCCAGAACGTTGAGCTGGATCTGGCGAAAAAGCGCGCCCAGGAAGCGGCGCGTATTAAATCGGAATTCCTTGCCAATATGTCGCATGAGCTGCGCACGCCGCTCAATGGCGTGATCGGCTTTACCCGCCTGACGCTCAAAAGCGAGCTCAACCCCACTCAGCGCGATCACCTGCACACCATTGAACGCTCGGCCAACAACCTGCTGGCGATCATCAACGACGTGCTGGACTTCTCCAAGCTGGAAGCGGGCAAGCTGATCCTGGAAAGCATTCCCTTCCCGCTGCGCAGCACGCTCGATGAGGTTGTGACGCTGCTCGCGCACTCATCGCACGATAAAGGCCTGGAGCTGACGCTTAATATTAAAAACGACGTGCCGGATAACGTTATTGGCGATCCGCTGCGCCTGCAGCAGGTCATTACCAACCTTGTCGGGAATGCCATTAAATTCACCGAAAGCGGTAATATCGACGTCCTGGTAGAGAAACGCTCTATCAGCAGCAATAAGGTTCAGATTGAAGTCCAGATCCGCGATACCGGCATCGGTATTCCGGAGCGCGACCAGTCGCGTCTGTTCCAGGCGTTCCGTCAGGCGGACGCCAGTATCTCCCGCCGTCATGGCGGCACCGGTCTGGGGCTGGTGATCACCCAGCGTCTGGTGAACGAGATGGGCGGCGATATCTCTTTCCACAGCCAGCCAAACCGCGGTTCAACCTTCTGGTTCCACATTAATCTGGACCTTAATCCGAACGTGCTGACCGACGGTCCGATGACGGACTGCCTGAAGGGCAAGCGACTGGCCTATGTTGAGCCTAACGCCGCAGCGGCGCAGTGTACGCTCGACATATTAAGCACCACGCCGCTGGAGGTGGTCTACAGCCCAACCTTCTCCGCCCTGGCCGTTGAGCATTACGACATCCTGCTGATGGGGATCCCGGTCACCTTTACCGGCGAGCTGACCATGCAGCAGGAGCGGCTGGCGAAAGCCGCGTCGATGACGGACTATCTGCTGCTGGCGCTGCCTTGCCACGCTCAGCTGAATGCAGAAGAGTTAAAAAATGACGGAGCCGCCGCGTGTCTGCTGAAACCGCTCACCGCGACCCGTCTCCTGCCCGCGCTCACGGAATATTGCCGTCTTAGCCAGCATGCCCTCCCGCTGATTAACGATGAGCAAAAATTGCCGATGAGCGTGATGGCGGTGGATGATAATCCGGCCAACCTGAAGCTGATAGGCGCATTGCTTGAGGACCAGGTTCAGCATGTTGAGCTGTGCACCAGCGGCGCGCAGGCGGTTGAACAGGCTAAGCAGATGCAGTTCGATTTAATCCTGATGGATATTCAGATGCCGGGCATGGACGGCATCCGGGCCTGCGAGCTGATCCACCAGCTGCCGCATCAGCAGCAAACGCCGGTCATTGCGGTCACCGCACATGCGATGGCGGGCCAGAAGGAGAAGCTGCTGAGCGCCGGGATGAACGATTACCTGGCAAAGCCCATCGATGAAGAGAAACTTCATAGCCTGCTGCTGCGATATAAGCCGGGTCATATCGGCGGGACGTACACGGTTTCCAGCGAGCAGGCTGAGGTAAGCGTTAATCAGAACGCCACCTTTGACTGGCAGCTTGCGCTGCGCCAGGCGGCAGGTAAACCCGATCTCGCCCGCGACATGCTGCAAATGCTGGTCGCGTTTTTGCCTGAAATTCGCAATAAGGTGGAAGAGCAGCTGGTGGGTGAAAATCCGGAAGATCTGCTGGACGCGATCCACAAGCTGCACGGCAGCTGCGGGTACAGCGGCGTGCCGCGGCTGAAAAACCTCTGCCAGCTGCTGGAGCAGCAGCTGCGTGCCGGTACGCCGGAATCGGAGCTTGAACCGGAGTTCCTGGAGCTGCTGGATGAAATGGATAATGTGACGCGGGAAGCGATGAAGGTGTTGGGGAGCTGAGGTAAATGCCCGGTGGCGCTACGCTTACCGGGCCTACAATTGCGGGTGCGGCCTGATGCCCTCACCCCGCCCCTCTCCCACAGGGAGAGGGAGAACTACATTCCCTGCCCCATTTTCAGCACCGCCGCGATATTCCTTGCGGTCATCCTGACGTTCTCGCTGGCATTTTCCAGCGCGTCTTCCAGGGAGCAGATGGTGTAGATCACGCTAAACACTGCATCAATGCCGTGATCGTGTACTACGCCAACGTCCGCCGTCAGGCTGCCTGCAATGCCGATAACGGGTTTGTTAAAGCGTTTCGCCACCTTCGCCACCCCCACCGGGACTTTGCCGTGGATCGTCTGGCTGTCAATGCGGCCTTCCCCGGTGATCACCAAATCCGCATCGGCCACCTGGTCGGCCAGGTGTAGCGCATCGGTCACGATCTCAATGCCCTGGCGCAGCTGCGCGCCGCAAAAGGCGTACAGCGCCGCCCCCATGCCACCTGCCGCTCCGCCGCCAGCAAGGTTTAGCACGTCGATATCCAGATCCCGGGCAATGACTCTCGCATACTGCGCCAGCGCGTTGTCCAGGGTGACGATCATCTCAGGTGTGGCACCCTTTTGCGGGCCAAATACGGCTGACGCACCGTCCTTTCCGGTAAGCGGATTCGTGACATCACATGCAACTTCTATCCGACACTCCGCCAGACGTCTGTCCAGCCCGCTCAGGTCGATACGCGCGAGTTTTCCCAGTTCGCCTCCGCCCTGCCCAAGAGGTTGTTCGCTCGCGTCGAGCAATTTAGCGCCCAGCGCCTGCACCATCCCTGCTCCGCCGTCATTGGTGGCGCTGCCGCCAATGCCAATGATGATATGCTTAACGCCCGCATCCAGCGCATGCCGAATCAGTTCGCCCGTGCCCCAGGAGGTGGTTTTCAGGGGATTACGCTGTGAAGGGACGACCAGCTCCAGGCCGCTTGCCGCCGCCATTTCAATAAAGGCACTCTGCTCGTCACCGGATAAGCCATAAAACCCGTCCACGCGCTCACCCAGCGGGCCGGCCACCGGAACATGCACAATGCGTCCATGCGTTGCCGCGATCATCGCCTCAACCGTCCCTTCGCCACCGTCCGCGACCGGGATTTTGACGTAAACCGCCTCGGGAAAAATCTCGCGAAAACCACGCTCTATCGCTGTCGCAACCTCAAGCGCACTCAAACTTTCCTTATACGAGTCCGGTGCGATAACAATTTTCATAAGCCATCCTTACGCATAGTCGTTACGTTAAGCATACACCACGTAAAAGACCGCTCATGGGAGCGGTCCCAATGCGTTTATCGTACCATGCACGGGCGTTTATTGTCGAATGTCCAGTCGGGGATCAGATACTGCATCGCCATCGCGTCATCGCGCGCGCCCAAACCGTGTTTCTGGTACAGCTCATGGGCCTTCATCACCTGGTCCATATCCAGCTCAACCCCCAGCCCCGGAGTGGAAGGCACCTGAACCATGCCACCTTTGATTTCAAACGGCTGTTTAGTAAGACGCTGATTACCCTCCTGCCAGATCCAGTGCGTGTCGATAGCGGTAATCGTCCCCGGAGCGGCAGCGGCAACGTGCGTGAACATTGCCAGCGACACGTCGAAGTGGTTGTTAGAGTGCGAACCCCAGGTCAGGCCAAACTCATGACACATCTGCGCCACGCGCACCGAGCCCTGCATCGTCCAGAAGTGCGGGTCCGCCAGCGGAATGTCGACAGACTGCAATGACAGCGTGTGTCCCATCTGACGCCAGTCTGTGGCAATCATATTGGTCGCGGTTGGCAGCCCCGTTGCGCGGCGGAATTCCGCCATCACTTCACGGCCCGAGAAGCCTTGTTCAGCCCCGCACGGATCTTCCGCATACGCCAGCACGCCTTTCAGCTGTTTACCAATTTTGATCGCTTCATCAAGCGACCATGCTCCGTTAGGATCCAGCGTCACGCGCGCCTGTGGAAAACGTTTTGCCAGTGCGGTGACGGCTTCCGCCTCTTGTTCCCCGGCCAGCACGCCGCCCTTCAGTTTGAAATCATTAAAGCCATATTTTTCGTACGCGGCTTCCGCCAGGCGCACCACCGCATCCGGGGTCATCGCCTCGTCGTGGCGGAGTCGGTACCAGTCGCATTGTTCATCAGGCTGGCTCTGATACGGCAGCGGTGTCAGCCTGCGGTCGCCGACAAAGAAGAGATAGCCCAGCATTTCCACTTCGCTGCGCTGCTGTCCTTCACCCAACAGCGACGCGACGTTGACGCCCAGATGCTGACCCAACAGATCCAGCATCGCGGATTCAATCCCGGTCACCACGTGAATGGTGGTACGCAGATCGAAGGTCTGCAGGCCACGTCCCCCGGCATCGCGATCGGCAAAGGTGTTGCGCACGGTGTTCAGGACATTTTTGTACTCACCCAGCGTTTTGCCCACGACCAGCGAAATGGCATCTTCCAGCGTCTGGCGGATCTTCTCCCCGCCAGGAATTTCGCCCACGCCGGTATGGCCGGAATTGTCTTTGATAATGACAATATTGCGGGTAAAGAATGGCGCATGAGCGCCGCTCAGGTTCATCAGCATGCTGTCATGGCCCGCAACTGGAATGATTTGCATGGAAGTGACGACAGGGGTCGTAAAGGTACTCATCGTGTAATCCTTTTATCAGTGACGTCCAAAAACAGGGCGCTTACGGTCAAATGTCCAGCCGGGGATAAGGTACTGCATCGGGCCCGCGTCGTTACGCGCGCCGCCCGGTAGCTTTTTATACGCCTCATGGGCTTTATGGATCCGATCCCAGTCCAGCTCCACGCCCAGACCTGGCACATCCGGTACGGCAATTTTGCCATCTATGATTTCCAGCGGATTTTTCGTCAGTCGGGCTTCACCTTCCTGCCAAATCCAGTGGGTATCGATTGCGGTCGGGTTACCCGGCGCCGCCGCGCCAACGTGGGTAAACATCGCCAGCGAAATATCAAAGTGATTGTTCGAGTGACAGCCCCAGGTGAGCCCCCACTCATCGCACAGCTGGGCCACGCGGACTGCGCCTGAGAGCGTCCAGAAGTGCGGGTCCGCCAGCGGTATGTCGACGGCGTTAAGCATCACCGCGTGACCCATTTCGCGCCAGTTGGTGGCGATCATATTGGTCGCGACAGGTAGCCCGGTGGCGCGACGGAACTCAGCCATGACTTCTCGACCCGAGAATCCTTGCTCCGCGCCACAGGGGTCTTCTGCATAGGTCAGGACATCGCCCAGCCCTTTGCACAGGCTAATGGCTTCATCCAGCAGCCATGCGCCGTTGGGATCGACGGTGATCCGTGCATCAGGGAAGCGTTTTTTCAGCGCCCGGGCCGTTTCAATCTCCCGCTCGCCGGGCAGCACGCCGCCCTTCAGCTTGAAATCCTTAAAGCCGTAGCGATCCTGCGCCGCCTCGGCCAGCCGCACCACCGCGTCGCTGGAGAGCGCTTCCTGATGGCGCAGCTGATACCAGTCGTGATCGCCCGCGGTTCGGGCCAGATAGGGGAGATCGGTTTTATTGCGATCGCCAACGTAAAACAGATAGCCCAGCACGGTGACCGCATCGCGCTGTTTGCCGGGACCCAGCAGCTCGCAGACCGGAACACTGAGCGCCTTGCCCAGTAAATCGAGCAGGGCGGCCTCCAGGGCGGCAACCGCGTTGACGCGCAACTCGAACGTCCAGGCACCTTTACCGAACGTATCAAAATCTGCCGACTGATTGCCCTTATGCACCCGCTGAACCACCTTGTTCAGACGGGCGACCTCCTGACCCACGACCTGCGGAATGGCATCAACCAGCGTCTGGTAAATCACCTCTCCACCAGGAGCCTCGCCCACGCCGGTGTTCCCTGCGCTGTCTTTCAGCACGACGATATTACGGGTAAACCAGGCGTTATGCGCACCGCCAATATTGAGCAGCATGCTGTCCTGTCCGGCCACCGGGATGACCTTCATCTCCGTGACGGTTGGACTCGATTGCGTTGTCATCATCCACGCTCCGCTACAGGTTTAAGTTCGACGCGTTTGATATCCCCCACCAGCACCAGGTAACTCAGTACCGCCACCAGCGCATGCACACCCACGTAAATCAGCGCACCGTTGAAAGAGCCGGTGGTGCCGACGATGTAGCCGATAGCGATGGGCGTAACAATCCCGGAGATGTTGCCGAACATGTTGAACAGACCGCCGCTCAGGCCGCTGATCTCTTTCGGTGCCGTATCCGCCATCACCGCCCAGCCCAGCGCGCCAATGCCTTTGCCGAAGAAGGCCATCGCCATAAAGCCGATAATCATCCACTCGGCATTGACGTAGTTACAAAACACCATTGTCATGGAGAGCAGCATGCCGAGCACGATAGGCGTTTTACGTGCGATGTTCAGGGAACCGGTGCGGCGCATCAGCCAGTCGGAAATCACCCCGCCGAGCACGCCCCCCACGAAGCCGCAGATTGCCGGGACCGAGGCGACAAACCCCGCTTTCAGAATCGACATGCCGCGTGCCTGCACTAGGTACACCGGGAACCATGTAATGAAAAAGTAGGTTAAGGCGTTAATACAGTACTGGCCCAGATAGATCCCGATCATCATGCGCGAACCGACGAGCTGCCTGATCTGCGCCCATTTCTGGCTTAACGGCACTTTCGCCGTCGAGGATTTCTGATCCATGTTGATCAGCGCGCCGCCTTCTGCGATGTACTCCAGCTCTTTTTTGTTTACACCAGGATGCTGGTTGGGTTCGTGGATCACTTTCAGCCAGATAAAGCTGATGACGATCCCAAGCCCGCCCATGAAGAAGAAGACGTGTGACCAGCCCACCTCATGGGTCAGCCAGCCCATAATGGGCGCAAAGATCACCGTCGCGAAGTACTGTGCGGAGTTGAAAATCGCCACCGCCGTTCCCCTCTCCTGCGCCGGGAACCAGGCCGCCACAATGCGGCTGTTGCCCGGGAAGGAAGGTGCTTCCGCTAGCCCCACCAGGAAGCGCAGCGTGAAGAGCGCCACGATAATACCGAAGCCGCTGAAGATATCGACGAAGCCCTGCAGCAGGGTAAAGGCAGACCAGATGAAGATGGACCAGAAATAGACGCGTTTCGAGCCAAAACGGTCCAGCAGCCAGCCGCCAGGAATTTGCCCGATGACGTAGGCCCATGAGAATGCGGAGAAAACGTAACCCATCCCCACCGGATCAAGGCCGATATCTTTTGCCATTTCCGAACCGGCAATCGACAGCGTGGCGCGGTCACCATAGTTAAAGGACGTGACGATAAACAGCATCACCACTATCCAGTAGCGGGCATTGGTACGCTTTTCAGCGCTGCTCGCTGCGTGGCTTAATGTACTCATTGTTGCACTCCTGAAACATAGCTTTCGCCTGGTTCATTCTGTACAGCACCGGTAGGGTAATCAGAATGAGATTGGTTTTTGTCGTTTTGGTACGGCCTGACGCCGTTTTATAGTGACCGGAAAAGTATATGAAGGAGTGCCTCATCACCTCACCGTGCAGAAACACAGTATTAAAGGATCTATGAGAGGTTGTTTATGGCATAAGCCCAAAGCAGTGGAAGATGCTTCACGGAATTGAGGATTTGGTGCGGCTTCGTTGCCGGGTGGCGGTTAAGCCTTACCCGGCCTGGAGAACTATTTAAGCAGCGTTGCCCAGTGTTCGACCCACGGGTTTGATTCGCTTTCTGGCTCCGGGTGCTCACCCGCGTCAATCAGCAGCATCTCGCCGACGCGCTGGGCGCTCTGTTCCTGAAGGAGCGCATCGAACTGCTTGCCGCCGCCGCAGAAGTTAGCGTAAGAGCTGTCGCCGAGGGCGATGATGCCGTAGTGAACATCTGGCTGATAGCCAAGCTGGTCTTTAATGCCCTGGAACAGCGGCACGATGCTGTCCGGCAGGTCGCCCTGCCCGGTAGTGGAGGTCACCACCAGAATGTATTTATCTTTATACTTTTCCCAGTCCGCCAGCTCCGGATCTTCATAGACCGTGGCTTTATGGCCCTGGCTGGCGAGTATTGCCTCAGCCTCTTCCGCTACCAGCAGCGAGTTGCCGTACATTGTGCCGACAAAAATGCCTACTTCAGCCATGCTATTTTCCCATATTGAATGCGTTTACTGTTCATCCTGAACGTTGCCCGATACAAACTCAACCCTTTCATTTTCGGGGAGTTGTCCCAGCCAGCCAAACTGTGACAGCGCCTGCATCCAGACGTCGTCCAGCCCCGCGCGGATAGTCAGCGGCTCGCCGGTAAACGGGTGCGTCAGGCTGAGCTCACTTGCGTGCAGCATCAGACGATGGCAGCCAAAGTGTTCGGCCGCGCTGCGGTTCTGGCGTAAATCACCGTGTTTGCTGTCGCCAATAATCGGGTGGCGCAGATGCGCAAGATGGCGTCGCAGCTGGTGCTTACGCCCGGTTTTGGGCAGAAGCTCAACCAGGCTGTAGCGTGTGGTCGGAAATTTGCTGGTGGCCACCGGCATTTCGGTCGTCGCCATGGCGCGATAATCCGTCACGGCGGGCTGCGGGCCTTTGTCATCGCGGGCAAATTTATCGGCGATTTTGTCCAGCTCCTCCACAAGCGGGTAGTCCAGCGTGGCGGACTCGGTCAGCCAGCCCCGCACGATCGCGTGGTAGCGCTTCTGGATCTGATGTTGTTCAAACTGCTGCGCCAGCAGACGCCCCGCCTCGCTGGAAAGCCCCATCAGCAGCACGCCGGAAGTTGGCCTGTCGAGACGATGGGCGGTAAAAACATGCTGACCAATCTGATCGCGAACGGTCTGCATCACCACCACTTTCTCATCACGATCGAGCCAGCTGCGGTGCACCAGCCAGCCAGACGGTTTATTCACCGCCACCAGCCACTCATCCTGATAGAGGATCTCAAGCGTCATGCATCTTCACCGGCAAACAGGGAATCCAGTTTTTCCAGTTCCACCAGCATGACGTCGCGCGCAGGGTGCGTCGCTTCGAGCGCCATTTCATAATAGGGAGAGACAGCAAACGCCTGCGGCAGCGGGTGACCGCCCTCAAGCAGGGCGTGCATCCGCGGAATTAACACCCACTGCAGCCACTCAAACGGGGCCAGCGTATCCAGGCAGAAAGGCTGGGTGCTCGCGAACGCTTCTGGCTGCGGCGCAGTCTCCTGCCACAGCTGATGTTGGCGCAAAAGGGCTTCGATGGCGTGCAACTGAGCACGAACGCTATCGTGTTGCGTCATAGTAACCTCAACTGAAAAAGTGAACGGCGCGCAGCATAGCATTGCGGAAGGCAGAAATAAAAAAAGGGAGCACTGTAAAAACAGTGCTCCCGGTTCGTTCCGCAGCATTCCAGCTACAATTCGTGCTCCCTGCTCATCCGTGACAACTTTTCCTGAAGCCCGAAGGCCTGGTCATCCGTCTACCTTCGCATCGTGCACACATCTTCCTGACGTGTTTGTTTCATCCTGAAACGTCCTGGCCTTCCTGACCCACCGACCATCCTGACCGGTTCTCGTTCTCCTTCCTGGAGGTGTCCCTTACGCATCTTGCGTTATCCGCTTCGCTTCATCCTGAAGCCTTCCTGCAGCGCCATCCTGACGAGTCCTGAGTGAGAAACGCCATCATCCTGATGTTCGTTTCTCGTGTCGGCTTCCTGTCGACGGAGATAGAATCCGCTATTCCGCTTCGTCTTACAACCCACTCAGCCAGCGTTGTAAGACGCGAGGACTCCCTAAAAATAATAGGCAGAACAACTAATTCATTGAAAAATAGAGTGATATTAATCTGAATTTAATGAGGTAATACTGAATGTTCCAGCGATCTCTCACAAACGTTGTAAGAGATCTCTCACACGCGTTATAGCATCAGGGATTACAGAAGTGGCTCAAGGCGGGTGAGGAAATCCGCAAGAGAGGGGGCGAGAGTCTCGCGATTGCGGGTACCGATAGTCTCTTTAATCACTTCACCTGACAGGTTACAGACGGAGATAACGTCGAGCTCGCTGTCCAGCGTGGCAATAAAGAGCGTCGGAGAAAGCTTAAGGCGTTTTTGCGTGACAAGATGACCAATCAGGTTTTCCTGAACACGCTGCAGATCGTCTTCGCTCCAGGTCTGCAACAGCGTCAGCGTCATATCGGCAAAGCGCGCGGGCATATCCCCTGCGAACTGCGCGGTATAAAATGCGTGAACCGCTGGTTGTACCACAATGTCCATTGCCCGCTCAACCGCATTTACATTTTGCTCGCCGTCAAAAGGTTTTGGTTGCCAGATAACGTAATCGTCGAGCGAAGAGATAATACACGGTGAAGGTACGCCATATAAATCAGAACTTTGCGGCCACGTGCCCTGCTTTTCATGCCATGCGTCGCAGTAGCGGGTCGTAAAGGTAGTGAGGGCATTTACAGTTTCGATGTCCACCGATTTCTCTCTTCTTGTCAGACAGGATAAACTCAGGCCATAAGTGTACCTGTAAAGTGGCTATGAAACATGTCTTACGAAAATCATCAGGCGTTAACCGGCTTAACGCTGGGTAAATCGACCGATTACCGCGATACCTACGATGCAAGCCTGCTGCAGGGCGTTCCGCGCAGCCTGAACCGCGATCCTCTGGGTCTGCACGCAGACGCGCTGCCGTTCGTGGGTGGCGATATCTGGACGCTGTACGAACTCTCGTGGCTCAACTCACGCGGCCTGCCGCAGGTGGCGGTGGGTCACGTTGAGCTGGACTATGCCAGCGTTAATCTCGTCGAGTCTAAAAGCTTTAAGCTCTATCTCAACAGCTTTAACCAGACAAAATTTAACAGCTGGGACGACGTTCAGCACACGCTGGAACGTGATTTAAGCGCCTGCGCGCAGGGAAAGGTGAGCGTTTCATTGTATCGCCTGCACGAGCTGGAAGGGCAGCCAGTCGCCCACTTCAACGGAACCTGCATCGACGATCAGGATATTGAGGTGGAGAATTATGAATTTAGCGCCGATTACCTCGAAAACGCGGCGAGTGGCAAGGTGGTCGAAGAGACGCTGGTCAGCCATCTGCTGAAATCCAACTGCCTGATCACCCACCAGCCGGACTGGGGCTCGGTGCAGATCCAGTACCGCGGCCCGAAAATTGACCGGGAAAAATTGCTGCGCTACCTAGTGTCATTCCGACATCACAACGAATTCCACGAGCAGTGCGTGGAGCGCATCTTTAGCGATATTCAGCGCTTCTGCCAGCCAGAAAAACTGAGCGTTTATGCGCGCTATACCCGCCGCGGCGGTCTGGACATCAACCCGTGGCGCACCAACACCGATTTTGTGCCGGCGACCGGACGGCTGGTGCGTCAATAATATAAATATTTTCACAATATGCGCGGTATCTTCCGCGCTTTAGGTTGTGAAACGTCACGCGCCAGGGCTATTGTAATCAACAGGGAAAGACGATAATCGTCCCGTAAGGAGCTCACTTGATTACACATATTAGCCCGCTTGGCTCAATGGATATGTTGTCGCAGCTGGAAGTGGACATGCTTAAGCGCACGGCCAGCAGCGATCTTTATCAACTGTTTCGTAACTGTTCACTTGCCGTACTGAACTCCGGAAGCCTGACAGATAACAGTAAAGAACTGCTGTCCCGCTTCGAAAGCTTTGATATCAACGTGCTTCGCCGCGAGCGTGGCGTGAAGCTTGAAGTCATCAACCCGCCGGAAGAGGCCTTTGTTGACGGGCGTATCATTCGTTCACTTCAGGCTAACCTGTTTGCCGTGCTGCGTGACATCCTGTTTGTTAACGGGCAGATCCACAACGCAGGTCGTTTCCAGCATCTCGATCTGGAAAGCTCGGTCCATATCACCAACCTGGTGTTCTCCATTTTGCGTAACGCCCGTGCCCTGCACGTTGGCGAAGCGCCGAACATGGTTGTCTGCTGGGGCGGCCACTCCATTAACGAAACCGAATACCTTTATGCCCGTCGGGTTGGAACGCAACTCGGCCTGCGTGAGCTGAATATCTGTACCGGCTGCGGTCCGGGTGCGATGGAAGCACCAATGAAAGGAGCGGCGGTTGGGCATGCGCAACAGCGTTATAAAGAGGGACGCTTTATCGGCATGACCGAACCGTCCATCATCGCCGCTGAGCCACCTAACCCGCTGGTTAATGAGCTGATTATCATGCCGGATATTGAGAAGCGTCTTGAAGCGTTTGTCCGTATCGCCCACGGCATTATCATCTTCCCGGGCGGCGTGGGGACAGCGGAAGAGCTGCTCTATCTGCTGGGTATTCTGATGAACCCCGCCAACAAGGATCAGGTTCTGCCGCTGATCCTGACCGGGCCAAAAGAGAGCGCCGACTACTTCCGCGTGCTGGACGAGTTTATCGTGCACACGCTGGGTGAAGCCGCACGTCGTCACTATCGCATCATCATTGACGATGCCGCGGAAGTGGCGCGCCAGATGAAAAAAGCGATGCCGCTGGTGAAGGAGAACCGTCGCGATACCGGCGATGCGTACAGCTTTAACTGGTCAATCCGTATTGCGCCAGACCTGCAGATCCCGTTCGAGCCAACTCACGAAAATATGGCGAACCTGAAACTCTACCCGGACCAGCCGGTGGAAGTCCTGGCTGCCGATCTGCGTCGCGCCTTCTCCGGTATTGTCGCGGGCAACGTGAAAGAGATGGGCATCCGCGCCATTGAACAGTACGGTCCGTACAAGATCCACGGTGACCCGGAGATGATGCGCCGCATGGACGACATGCTGCAGGGCTTTGTCGCCCAGCACCGCATGAAGCTGCCAGGCTCAGCCTATATTCCTTGCTACGAAATCTGCACATAACGCTTAGCGATATCTCATCAAAGCCGGGTCGCCCTGTTGCGCGTCCCGGCTTTTTTTTATTCCCGATGTAATTCATACGAATCACTTATGTCTTTAACAAACTATGCACAAACGCAAACGATTACCTTGTTTTCTCAACCGTAAATTATCAGCCTTAATCTAAATTACCCGTCAGAAAATACTAAAAACCCCTTTCTTTACAGCTAAAGACACCTATATCACGGGTCAGTCTTTCAGCTCACATGTCGTTGGTGGTAGCCTTCGCGCCCGTAAATTCTCTTTGGTGTTTTTTTAACAGATAAATGGTCTAAAGATGCCCACATCATAAGTGGATTATTGCATTTGGGATCAGGATCACTGATAGATTCATAACTAGAATGTATCTTTCCGCCCGCCAATAGTTACGGGCAAAAATTATTAAAAAACCGTCACTGAACGAATTTCATATTACCGTCAGGCACTTTTTCATCGGATTTGACTAAAAACCTGACAATTCGCTTCCTCCAGGAGATATAGATGGAAACCACTCAAACCAGCACCGTTGCTTCGATTGAATCCCGAAGTGGTTGGCGCAAAACGGATACCATGTGGATGCTTGGCCTTTACGGCACGGCAATCGGCGCTGGTGTACTGTTCCTTCCTATCAACGCAGGCGTCGGCGGTCTGATTCCGCTGATCATTATGGCTATCATTGCTTTCCCGATGACCTTCTTTGCACACCGCGGTTTGACCCGCTTCGTGCTGTCCGGTAAAAACCCGGGCGAAGACATCACTGAAGTGGTTGAAGAGCATTTCGGAGTGGGTGCAGGTAAGCTGATTACCCTGCTCTACTTCTTCGCGATTTACCCTATCCTGCTGGTTTACAGCGTGGCGATTACCAACACCGTTGAAAGCTTCATGCTGCACCAGCTGCACATGACACCGCCTCCACGTGCCATCCTGTCTCTAATCCTGATTGTCGGCATGATGACCATCGTGCGCTTCGGTGAGCAGATGATTGTGAAGGCGATGAGCGTGCTGGTGTTCCCGTTTGTGGCTGCACTGATGCTGCTGGCCTGCTACCTGATCCCACAGTGGAACGGTGCAGCGCTGGAAACCCTGTCCCTGAGCAGCGCATCGGCGACCGGTAACGGCCTGCTGATGACCCTCTGGCTGGCGATTCCGGTAATGGTCTTCTCCTTCAACCACTCTCCAATCATCTCTTCCTTCGCCGTTGCGAAACGTGAAGAGTACGGTAACGGCGCAGAGAAGAAGTGCTCCAGCATCCTGGCACGCGCTCACATCATGATGGTTCTGACCGTTATGTTCTTCGTCTTCAGCTGCGTACTGAGCCTCTCCCCGGCAGACCTGGCTGCAGCGAAAGAGCAGAACATCTCTATCCTGTCTTACCTGGCGAACCACTTTAACGCACCGCTGATTGCGTGGATGGCACCGATCATCGCGATTATCGCCATCACCAAATCCTTCCTGGGCCACTACCTCGGCGCACGTGAAGGCTTCAACGGTATGGTGATTAAATCTCTGCGCGGTAAAGGCAAGAGCATTGAAATCAACAAGCTGAACAAAATCACCGCGCTGTTCATGCTGCTCACCACCTGGGCAGTAGCGACCCTGAACCCAAGCATCCTGGGCATGATTGAAACCCTGGGCGGCCCGGTCATCGCGATGATTCTGTTCCTGATGCCGATGTACGCGATTCAGAAAGTCCCTGCTATGCGTAAGTACAGCGGTCATGTGAGCAACGTGTTTGTGGTTATCATGGGTCTTATCGCAATCTCTGCGATCTTCTACTCCCTGTATACCATGTTCTGATTACCACCCGCGCCGTTTTCGGACGGCGCACTCCTCCCTCTCTGACTGAAAGCAATGGACGCATCATGATTAGCGTATTCGATATCTTCAAAATCGGTATTGGTCCTTCCAGCTCTCATACCGTCGGACCGATGAAAGCCGGTAAGCAGTTCACGGATGACTTGATTGCACGCGGCATCTTGCACGACATTACGCGCGTGGTTGTAGATGTGTACGGATCGCTTTCCCTGACCGGGAAAGGCCACCATACCGATATCGCCATTATCATGGGCCTGGCGGGAAACCTGCCGGATACCGTTGATATTGATGCGATCCCTGGTTTCATCCAGGACGTTAATACCCACGGGCGCCTGCTGCTGGCGAACGGCGAGCACGAGGTTGAATTCCCGGTTGACCATTGCATGAATTTCCATGCGGACAACCTGTCGCTGCACGAAAACGGCATGCGCATTACCGCGCTGGCCGGCGAAAAAGCGGTATACAGCCAGACTTATTACTCTATCGGCGGCGGCTTTATCGTCGACGAAGACCACTTTGGTCAAACCAGTACTTCCTCTGTCGAGGTGCCGTATCCGTACAAAACGGCGGCAGACCTCCAGCGCCACTGCCAGGAGACGGGCCTTTCCCTCTCCGGCCTGATGATGAAAAACGAGCTGGCACTTCACAGCAAAGAGGAGCTCGAACAGCACTTCACAAACGTTTGGGAAGTGATGCGCGGCGGTATTGAGCGCGGGATCACCACCGAAGGCGTTCTGCCGGGCAAGCTTCGCGTGCCGCGTCGTGCTGCTGCGCTGCGCCGTATGCTGGTGAGCACCGACAAAACGACAACGGACCCGATGGCCGTGGTGGACTGGATCAACATGTTCGCCCTGGCGGTAAACGAAGAGAACGCCGCAGGAGGCCGCGTGGTCACCGCGCCGACTAACGGCGCCTGCGGTATCGTTCCGGCGGTGCTGGCGTACTACGACAAGTTTATCCGTGAAGTGAACGCGAACTCACTGGCGCGCTACCTGCTGGTGGCCAGTGCGATTGGTTCTCTGTATAAGATGAACGCGTCTATTTCCGGTGCGGAAGTGGGCTGTCAGGGTGAAGTCGGCGTGGCGTGCTCTATGGCGGCGGCGGGTCTGGCGGAACTCTTGGGCGCAAGCCCGGCGCAGGTGTGCATCGCTGCGGAAATCGGTATGGAACACAACCTGGGGCTGACCTGTGACCCGGTTGCCGGCCAGGTACAGGTGCCGTGCATCGAGCGTAACGCGATTGCCTCCGTGAAGGCGGTTAACGCGGCGCGAATGGCGCTGCGCCGCACCAGCGAGCCTCGCGTCTGTCTCGATAAGGTTATCGAAACCATGTACGAAACCGGTAAAGATATGAACGCCAAATACCGCGAAACCTCTCGCGGCGGCCTGGCGATGAAGATCGTAACCTGCGATTAAGCCTCTCAGGAAGCCTCGTTTTGCGAGGCTTCTTCCTGTTTTCCCCACCATTCATAGTTTCACGCTGCTGACAGTGTTACCCTTCACGTATGAGATAGAAGGGAGATTATCTGTGGCCGTTCATTTACTTATCGTCGATGCACTAAACCTGATTCGCCGTATCCATGCGGTACAGGGGACGCCTTGTAAAGACACCTGCCTGCACGCGCTGGAACAGCTTATCCGCCACAGCGAGCCCACCCATGCGGTCGCGGTTTTTGATGACGAAGACCGCAACACGGGCTGGCGACACCAGCGTTTGCCCGACTACAAAGCCGGACGCGCACCGATGCCGGACGATCTTCACGCTGAATTGCCCATGCTGCGCGCTGCATTTGAACAGCGGGGCGTCCCCTGCTGGGGCGCACAGGGCAATGAAGCCGACGATCTCGCGGCCACTCTGGCCGTAAAGGTAGCCAGCGCCGGGCATCAGGCCACTATCGTTTCAACTGACAAAGGCTACTGTCAGCTGCTCTCCCCAACTATCCGCATTCGCGACTATTTTCAAAAACGCTGGCTGGACGCGCCGTTTATTGCCGGCGAGTTCGGCGTCTCGCCCGGACAACTGCCGGATTACTGGGGGCTGGCAGGCATCAGCAGCTCTAAGGTTCCGGGTGTCGCCGGTATTGGGCCGAAAAGCGCCGCGCAGCTGCTGGCCGATTTTCAGAGTCTGGAAGGGATTTACGCCCGTCTGGATGAGGTGCCGGAAAAGTGGCGCAAGAAGCTGGAGGCGCATAAAGAGATGGCGTTTATCTGCCGGGAAATCGCAACGCTACAGACGGATTTACAGCTCGACGGGAATTTACAGCAGCTGCGTTTAGAACGTTAAAACCACTACACAGTTTTTTTGCCCGGTAAGCGCAGCGCCACCGGGCAAAACAAAGCACGTACTATCGCTCGTCGCGACGTCCGCCGACCGCAGCCCACCAGCGACGAATGTGCACCGTCACCTCTTCGCGGTCGTGATACAGCTGACGCGCCTGGATCTCCACGTTAATACCGTGTTCATCCATCTGCTCCTGAATGTAGGCCAGGTTCTGCGACACTTCCTCATAGCGCTTTTTCATGGGCAGCTTGAGGTTGAAAATGGTCTCACGACACCAGCCGTTGACAAGCCAGGAGGCCATCAGCGCGGCGACTTTTGCCGGCTTCTCAACCATATCGCACACCATCCACGAGATGTTGTTACGGTTCGGGCGATAGCGGAAACCGTCTTCACGCAGCCAGGTGACCTGCCCGGTGTCCATCAGGCTTTGCGCCATTGGGCCGTTATCAACGGACGATACCCACATGTTGCGTTTCACCAGCTGATAGGTCCAGCCGCCCGGGCATGCGCCAAGGTCGACGGCGTACATACCGTTTGCCAGACGCTCATCCCACTCATCCGCCGGGATAAAGACGTGGAACGCCTCTTCCAGCTTGAGCGTGGAACGGCTTGGCGCATCGGCCGGGAAGCGCAAACGCGGGATTCCCATAAAGAAGGGAGAGTTGTTGGTGGTGTACGAATAGCCTGCATAGCAGCAGCCCGGTGCGATAAAGAAGATATGCACCACCGGACGCTTCGGCGTTTCGTAGTTCGTCAGCACGCCCGCATCACGCAGCGCCGCACGCAGCGGCACGGTGAACTTACGGCAGAACTTCATCAGCTCTTTACTTTCGTTGGTATCCGCCACTTCAACGCGCAGATCGCCGCCCTTTTCCACCACGCCCTGCAGCATGCCGACAATTGGCGTGATGCGGTCTTCCGGCGGAAGATCCTTCAGCAGCTCACCCGCAACAAACATCTGGCGAGCAAAGATCAGCGAGCTGAACGGCAGCTCGCGTGCCAGCTTGTCTGCGTCTTCGGGCTGGTAGCACTCGAATACCACATAGCCCGCGTTCTCTTTTACGCGGGCAAAGCCGAAGACTTCGCGCTTCGCCGCTTTATCGGTAATTTCCGCGGCGCACTCTTTCTCAAACCCCGGGCGACAATATAAAACAACCTTATTCATGAACAACGCCCTTGCGTTTCAGACGGATAGCTCCGATAAACATTAATACCCAACCCGCCAGGAAGCTGAAGCCACCGACGGGTGTAACGAACGCCCACAGGCGCAGATGTGAGAGCGCAAGGCAGTACAGGCTACCGCTGAATAACACGGTACCCAGCGCCATAAACACGCTGCTCCAGTAAAACCAGATACTGATACGACGCTGCATCGCCACCGCCAGCCCAAAAATAGCCAGCGTGTGGAATGCCTGATATTCAAGGCCGGTCTGGATCCAGCCCATCTCTACAGCGCCCAAAGACTTGCTTAATACATGTGCGCCAAAGGCGCCCAGTGCAACAAAAATAAAGCCACTCACCGCGGCAAAAATCAGCATGAATCGGCTGGTCATGTTTAAGTCCTGAGTTGATGCGTGCCCGGCACACAAACGTTATTGTTCATACCTGAAGCGGAATTTTTCTTGCTCGGTTGCCGCTTTCGCCAGTATCCACTGCCGGAAGGCGGCTATTTTACCCAGTTCTGCCTGACTGTCATGACAAACCAGATAAAACGCATTCTTGCTGACCAGTACATCATTAAAAGGGCAGACCAGGCGGCCTGCCTCAATTTCAGACTGCGCCATGACGTTGTTCGCCAACGCCACGCCCTGTCCGTGAATGGCAGCCTGTAACACCATCGCACTGTGGCTAAAGATGGGTCCCTGCTGCACGTTTATATGAGTAAGACCTAATTGACGGGTATAAGTTTGCCAGTCGCGGCGAGAGGCATCATGCAAAAGCGTATGCTGCGCCAGATCAGCGGGAGACTTCAGCGCCTTGTCGCCCGTTAACAGCAGGGGAGAACAGACCGGCAGGAGATATTCTGCGTATAATTTCTCAACACGCAAGCCCGGCCAGTTACCGCGACCATAAAAAATGGCGACATCCACGTCATCGGCCAGCTTGTCCTCCTGACGATCTACCGCCTGGATTCGAACGTCGATTCCCGGATAAGCTGAGTTAAAGCTTGAGAGTCTGGGCACCAGCCATTGAATCGCAAAACTGGGCAATAAACTGACAGTCAGGGCCCCTTTTGCACTGCGAGCCTGTAGCTTACGCGTGGCTTCCGTAAGCTGGGAAAAAATCTCTTTAATATCCTGAAAATAGCTCTGCCCCTCTTCGGTCAACAGCAACGAACGGTTGCGTCGACGAAACAGCTTAAGGCCCAGAAAATCCTCCAGAGACTTGATTTGGTGACTTACTGCGGCCTGTGTCACAAAAAGCTCATCTGCTGCGCGGGTAAAGCTCAGGTGACGTGCTGCTGCATCAAAAACACGTAATGCATTAAGAGGTGGCAATCGCTTTGACATGGTTATCTGGCTTAGATGTTAACGGATTTTAACAAACAGGAAACAACGTTTAACCTATTAGTTTTTTTTATCTGAGCCATTATAATTTGTCCGTTGAGGAACTACCAGCAAATACCTATAGTGGCGGCACTTCCTGAGCCGGAACGAAGAGCTTTTTTCGGAATGCGTGTTCTGAAGGGCTTTTGGCTTACGGTTGTGATGTTGTGTTGTTGTGTTTGCAATTGGTCTGCGATTCAGACCACGGTAGCAACGCTACCAATTTTTCACTTCCTGTACATTTACCCTGTCTGTCCATAGTGATTAATGTAGCACCGCCAATTTGCGGTGCTTTTTTTTCGCTTGCGATCTGTTAATGCTCGATCTCTTTCATCTCTTTCACGTCCGTGCGGTTGATCTGCTGCTTGTTCCCGTTAGCATCTTTGTACGAAATCATCCCGGTATCATTATCGGTAGTCGGTTTCCCTTCCGAAACGATAGAACGACCATCGTTGGTGTGCATCACGTAGTTATTACCAGAACAGGCGCTCAGGGCAAAAGTAAACGCACAGGCAGAAATGATTGCAGCTGTCTTATTCATGATTATTCTCCTTTAGCAATTAATGCTATTCAAACCTCGATTTATAACAGGCTAAAACATCCGCCTAACACTATTTAGCATAACCTGCTTTTTTGAGGTCATCAGGATAAGCAGACAATTCTGATAGATATCAACCTCCTTGCCCTGCAGCTGAAATTGCGCGACGATCGCTATATTGAAATGAGGAATCCCATGAACGCTTTCAGCCCTGCGCAGTTCCGCGCACAGTTTCCGGCCCTGGCCGATGCCGGTATTTATCTGGATAGCGCCGCCACCGCCCTTAAGCCCCAGGCTGTGATTGAGGCCACTCAGCAGTTCTACAGCCTGAGCGCCGGGAACGTGCATCGCAGCCAGTTTGCCGAAGCGCAGCGGTTAACCGCGCGCTATGAAGCGGCACGCGATCAGGTCGCTCGCCTGATCAATGCCGAAAGCGGGAAAAACATCGTCTGGACGCGCGGCACGACCGAGGCCATCAACATGGTGGCCCAGTGCTACGCGCGCCCGCTGCTTCAGCCGGGCGATGAGATCGTCGTCAGCGAGGCGGAACATCACGCCAACCTGGTGCCGTGGCTGATGGTGGCCGAGCAGACGGGCGCACGCGTGGTGAAGCTTCCGCTGGGTGCAGACCTTCTGCCCGATGTAGCCCGTCTCCCCGAGCTGATTACCTCCCGCAGCCGCATTCTGGCGCTCGGACAGATGTCGAACGTCACGGGAGGTTGCCCGGATCTGGCTCAGGCCATTCGCATAGCCCATGCCAGCGGGATGGTGGTGATGGTTGACGGCGCTCAGGGCGTGGTGCACTTCCCCGCTGATGTGCAGGCGCTTGATATCGACTTCTATGCCTTCTCGGGACATAAGCTATACGGTCCAACCGGTATAGGGGCACTGTACGGCAAGCAAGAACTGCTGGCAAAAATGACGCCGTGGCTTGGTGGCGGCAAAATGATTACCGAAGTGTCGTTCGATGGCTTCAAAACTCAGGATGTTCCCTATCGTCTGGAAGCCGGTACGCCGAACGTGGCGGGGGTGATTGGCTTAAGCGCGGCGCTGGAGTGGCTGGTTGAAACCGACATTGTCCAGGCTGAAAGCTGGAGCCGGGGTCTAGCGACGCTGGCAGAGGAAGAACTCAAAAAGCGCCCGGGCTTCCGCTCGTTCCGCGTTCAGGACTCAAGCCTGCTCGCCTTTGATTTTGCGGGCGTACATCACAGCGACATGGTGACGCTGCTGGCCGGATACGGCATTGCCCTGCGTGCCGGACAGCACTGCGCCCAGCCGCTGCTTGCGGCGCTTGGCGTTAACGGTACGCTGCGCGCCTCGTTTGCGCCGTATAATACCCAAAGCGATGTCGACGCGCTGGTTGCCGCCGTTGACCGCGCCCTTGAAATACTGGTGGATTAATGACTAGCGCTGCTTTAGCCGGACACCCGTTTGGCACCGTCATCACAGAAGAGACCTTGAAACAGACCTTCGCCCCGCTCCAGCAGTGGGAAGATAAATATCGACAGCTGATCCTGCTGGGTAAACAGCTCCCTGCCCTTTCAGACGATCTCAAAGCGCAGGCGAAAGAGATTGCGGGCTGTGAGAATCGAGTCTGGCTGGGCGTGAGCGTCTCCGGCGAAAAGCTGCACTTCTTCGGCGACAGCGAAGGCCGCATAGTCCGGGGCCTGCTGGCCGTATTGTTGACCGCTGTGGAAGGGAAAAGCGCGGCGGAACTGCTGGCGCATTCGCCGCTGGCGTTATTTGATGAGCTTGGGCTGCGCGCGCAGCTCAGCGCCTCGCGCGGTCAGGGGCTGATCGCGCTAAGCGAAGCCGTGCACGACGCCGCACGCCAGGCTCAGGCCTGACGCTCCGCTTTCGCCATCATCTTCTTCAGGGCGTGTGACACCGCCACAAAGCCAAAGGAAGCGGTCACCATCGTGGCCGCGCCAAAGCCTGAGGCACAATCCATCCTCTTTGGTCCTTCCGCCGTGCTTTTCATCGCGCACACGGAGCCGTCCGCCTGCGGGTAAACCAGCGCTTCGGTCGAGAACACGCAGTCAACGCCCAGCTTGCCTTTGCTGTTCTTCACCACGTTAAAGTCGCTCTTCAGGCGCTCACGCAGCTTAGCCGCCAGCGGATCCTGAATGGTTTTCGCCAGATCGGCTACCTGGATCTGCGTAGGGTCGATTTGCCCACCCGCGCCGCCCGTCGTCACCAGGGGAACCTTGTAACGACGACAGTAGGCGATCAGCGCCGCTTTTGGCCGCACGCTGTCGATGGCGTCAATCACATAGCTGTAGCCTTTGCTCATATACTCCGCGACGTTATCTGCCGTCACAAAGTCGTCGATCACCGTGACCTGACATTCCGGGTTGATCAGGCGGATACGCTCCGCCATGACCTCAGACTTCGCCAGACCAACGTTATCACGCAGGGCGTGGATTTGACGGTTGGTGTTGGTGACGCAAACGTCATCCATGTCTATCAGCGTGATTGCGCCAATACCGGTTCTCGCCAGCGCTTCTGCCGCCCACGACCCCACACCACCAATGCCCACGACGCAGACATGCGCATCCGCAAACAGCTGCAGGGCTTTTTCACCATATAAACGTGCCGTCCCGCCAAAACGCTGGCGCCAGGCGTCGCTGATTACCACAGACATAAAACCTCAGATGTAAAAAGGGTGAGGTTATCCTCACCCTGAACAGTAATCCGTATTGCGCTCAGAATACCACGATCAGCCGCTGAATACGTTTCCGGCACCTGGTGCCGCCTTCAGTACCCACACGCGTCCGTAGTGATTATACCAGCCCGCGCGATGGCCTGCGTCAGGGCCAATGCCCTGATAGATGTCGAAGTGCTGGCCTTTAATCGCCCCGCCGACGTCCAGCGCCACCATCAGACGCAGCTCATACTGGCCGTTGAACTTGCCGTTGTTGTCCAGCAGCGGGACCTCAGCAAGCAGCGTGGTGCCTGCAGGAATAATCGAACGATCGGATGCTACCGACGCGCGGCCAATCAGCGGAACTGCGCTCGCCCCTTTCACCGGCGCGAAGTTTTGCGGTTTGAAGAAGACGAACGACGGGTTCTGCTCCAGCAGCTCGCGCACCTCGGCCTCGCTGTGCTTCTCGCCCCATTCGCGGATCGCCTGCATCGACATATCTTCTTTCTTCACTTCGCCGCGGTCGATCAGCACCTTGCCGATACTGCGATAGGCATGGCCGTTTTTACCGGAATAGCTGAAGAAGTTAAGTGGCGAACCGTCGCCAAAATCGATGTAGCCGCTGCCCTGAACGTCCATGATGAAGTTATCCATCAGGGAGTTGCTGTAGGCCAGAACGTAGTTTTCGCTCAGCGCACCGGCGTAGATCTCGGCGCGCGACGGGAGGCGACCGCGTTTTGGCGGCATACGGTAGATAGGATACTGGAACTCGCCCTGACGCGAGTGTCGTGCCTGGATAACTGGGGTGTAATAGCCGGTAAACTGGACGTTGCCGTAGTTATCGGCCCCTTCCATCTGCCAGGCGTCGATACCAAACTGGCGCATATTGCGCGTATCGCCGCCTGCTTTAAGCCAGTCCTGGACCGCGTTATACACGCTACTCTGGGCGCCATACAGACGCGGCGACGCGTTGCGGATCTGGTAGACCTGCTCGGAGAAATCACCGGCATTAATCGGTGCGCCGACAGCATCAGGCTGATTAACTAAAGAGAAAGGCTGGGATAACTTCCCGTCTTTATACTGTTGACCGCGATCGGTCGGTTTGGAAGAACAGGCCGCAAGAATCGCTACCATTGCGCCCGTCATCAGATACTTCGCCCAACGTCCTTTCATTATATCTCGTCTTTAAGTTGCCCATTTCCGCGTGATGAAGATAACAAACCGCCAGGGCTAATGAAATGCGATCGCATGCCCTTTGGCAAATTTTGCGCAAAAAATAGTCCAAACAACGCCATGTCGTTCAATTTACATACAAAATCATGATAAATGTGAAAAAGGGGTTGCATCACAAGTCTATCCGAGTATAGTGCGCATCCACGGACGCGGGGTGGAGCAGCCTGGTAGCTCGTCGGGCTCATAACCCGAAGGTCGTCGGTTCAAATCCGGCCCCCGCAACCAATTAAAATTTGATGAAGTATCTTCTACGACCAGTAGAAAGACGGACGCGGGGTGGAGCAGCCTGGTAGCTCGTCGGGCTCATAACCCGAAGGTCGTCGGTTCAAATCCGGCCCCCGCAACCAATCAAATTTGAAGAAGTAAGTTTCTACAAGAGTAGAAAGACGGACGCGGGGTGGAGCAGCCTGGTAGCTCGTCGGGCTCATAACCCGAAGGTCGTCGGTTCAAATCCGGCCCCCGCAACCAACACTTCTAAAACAATAAACACCCTGAAGGGTGTTTTTTTGTATCTGTCGTTTGTGAATTTGCCGGGCGTCTACCCGGCTGAGAGCGTTATCCGCGCCGCGCCAGCGTCGCCCCGTCAGAGAAATACGCACGAATCCCTGCCAGAATCGACTCCGCAACCTCCTGCTGGAATTTTGCGGTCTTGAGCTTACGCTCCTCTTCCACGTTACTGATAAACGCGGTTTCAACCAGGATGGACGGAATATCCGGCGCCTTGAGTACCGCAAATCCGGCCTGTTCAACGCTGTTCTTATGCAGCTTATTGATGTTCCCCAGCTTGCCCAGCACCGCTTTACCAAACTTCAGGCTGTCGTTAATGGTCAGCGACTGCACCATATCGAACATGGTGTGGTCGACGTAGCGATCGCCGCTTTTGCTTACGCCACCAATCAGGTCCGAGGCGTTCTGGGTGTCCGCAAGGTATCTCGCGGCGGTACTGGTCGCGCCTTTGGTTGAGAGCGCAAACACCGACGAGCCGCTTGGCTGACGGCTGGTAAACGCATCCGCATGAATTGAGACGAACAAATCTGCGCGCTGCTTCTGCGCTTTCGCCACCCGGACCTTAAGCGGAATAAAGATATCTTCATTGCGCGTCATATAGGCGCGCATATTGCCTTCTTTATCAATCAACGCCTTCAGGCGACGGGCAATTTGCAGCACCACGTCTTTTTCACGCGTACGGTATTTTCCCACCGCGCCGGAGTCTTCGCCGCCATGGCCAGGATCGAGCATGATCACAATCGGACGATCGCGCCCTGCTTTCCCCGGCTGCGGACCACTTTGCGCGGGCGGCACCTGACGCTGAAGATCGCCTTTGTTGTAATCCTCCAGCAGGGCGAGAAGCGGATCCTGAATATCCGTCGCATTCGCCGGGTAAAGATCCATCACCAAACGCTCTTTAAACGTCGCGACGGGCGCCAGGGCGAACAGCTGCGGCTTCACGTTCTGCTTAAGCTCAAACACCATGCGCACGGTTTGCGGGTCGAACTGCCCGACGCGCGCCGATTTAATAAACGGATCGTCGCCGCGGATCTGCGCCGCCATCCCTTTCAGCACGGAGTTGAGGTTAACGCCTTCGAGATCCACCACCACGCGTTCCGGGTTGCTGAGGGCAAATTGCTTATATTTCAGCACGCGATTGGATTCGACCGTCACGCGCGTATAGGTCGACGATGGCCAGACGCGCACCGCTACCACCTGACTGGTTGCGGCAAGACCGACCTGACTGACGCTAAGCAACCACATTGCCCCGGCCCCTTTTAACAAACGGCGGCGGCTTATTGCTGAATTGGATCCCGACATGCTTCTCCCGAGCAAGAACACTGACTGATATACAAAATGTCCAGATTGACCGAAAACTTTAACGAATGACGCATAAACTGTCATCTATAAAAGGGTAAACAATCATACGCTAACGCACGGATTACTTACCAAATTCTGTGGGTCGTGGAAAATTTGCGCTTGCACACGCGGTCACAATCGAATAAAAATACATAAATTACGAATAAACATTCATTAAGGGTTGTGCCATGGTGAAGGAACGTAGAACCGAACTGGTCCAGGGATTCCGCCATTCTGTTCCCTATATCAACGCCCATCGGGGAAAAACGTTTGTCATCATGCTTGGCGGCGAAGCCATTGAGCATGAAAATTTTTCCAGCATCGTCAATGACATTGGCCTGCTGCACAGCCTCGGGATCCGCCTGGTGGTGGTTTATGGCGCCCGTCCGCAGATCGACGCCAACCTGGCCGCTCATCACCACGAGCCGATTTACCACAAACATACCCGCGTCACGGATGCTAAAACCCTTGAGCTAGTGAAACAGGCGGCAGGTCTGCTGCAGCTGGATATTACCGCTCGCCTGTCCATGAGCCTGAACAACACGCCGCTGCAGGGCGCGCATATCAACGTCGTGAGCGGCAACTTTATCATTGCCCAGCCGCTCGGCGTGGACGATGGCGTGGATTACTGCCACAGCGGTCGCATTCGTCGTATTGATGAAGAAGCTATTCACCGCCAGCTGGACAGCGGTGCCATCGTGCTGATGGGCCCGGTCGCCGTTTCCGTGACTGGCGAAAGCTTTAACCTGACGTCCGAGGAGATTGCCACGCAGCTGGCAATCAAGCTGAAGGCTGAAAAAATGATTGGGTTCTGCTCCTCCCAGGGCGTCGTGAACGATGAAGGAACAATCGTACCGGAACTCTTCCCGAACGAAGCCCAGGCCCGCGTGGAAGCGCTGGAAGCCGAAGGCGATTACCACTCCGGCACCGTCCGCTTCCTGCGTGGCGCCGTGAAGGCCTGCCGCAGCGGCGTGCGCCGCAGCCACCTGATCAGCTATCAGGAAGATGGCGCCCTGCTGCAGGAGTTGTTCTCCCGCGACGGTATTGGTACGCAGATTGTCATGGAGAGCGCGGAGCAGATCCGCCGCGCCACCATCAACGATATCGGCGGTATTCTGGAACTGATCCGCCCGCTGGAACAGCAGGGTATCCTGGTGCGTCGTTCACGCGAGCAGCTGGAGATGGAGATCGACAAATTCACCATTATTCAGCGCGATAACCTGACCATCGCCTGCGCCGCGCTCTATCCGTTCCCGGAAGAGAAGATCGGTGAAATGGCCTGCGTGGCGGTGCATCCTGATTACCGTAGCTCTTCACGCGGTGAAATGCTGCTTGAGCGCGTGGCGGCGCAGGCGCGCCAGATGGGGCTGAGCAAGCTGTTCGTCCTGACGACGCGCAGCATTCACTGGTTCCAGGAGCGCGGGTTCACGCCGGTGGATATCGATTCTCTGCCGGAAACAAAGAAAGAGATGTACAACTATCAGCGTCGTTCAAAGGTGCTGATGGCCGATCTGGGATAATACGACGCCCTCACCGTCCAGCGAGGGCTTTCGTTCAGAGGGACTCAAATATCGCGCTCAGCCCGCTTCGGCGTTCCGTACGGGTGGCGATCGCCTGCACCAGCACCCGTTCATCGGCATAAAGCGACAGGCGCTGACGCGCGCGCGTAATGGCGGTATAGATCAGCTCGCGGGTAATAACGGGTGAAAGCTGCGTAGGCAGGATCAGCGCAGCATGGTTAAATTCGGAGCCCTGGGATTTATGCACCGTCATCGCCCAGGCGGTTTCATGCTCGGGCAAACGGCTCGGCTGGAAGGACTTCACGCTCCCGTCCGGCATCTGGAACCAGACGCGCAGGCCCTGACCGCAGTCTAGCGCAATCCCGATATCACCGTTAAACAACCCCAGCGCGCTGTCGTTGCGGGAAATCATCACCGGTCGCCCTTCATACCAGCGCGAATGCGGGGTACGGTTAATTTTGCGTTTTTGCGCCAGCAGCTGTTCCAGCCTGTCGTTGAGACCCCTGACGCCAAAGGGGCCTTCCCTCAGCGCACAGAGCAGCTGGTATTCGCCAAACGCGGCAATGACCTGCTCCGGCGCACTTTGCTGTTGTACGCTTGTCAGAAAGTGCTGGTACCCCTGCAGGGCGTCGTCCAGCATCGCCTGATACTCTTCCCCGTTTTGCAGCGATTTTTTCTCAATATCCGTAAAGGTTCCGGCAAACACCGCTGAGGTAGCGTGTCTGTCTCCCCGGTTTACGGCCGCCGCAAGCTGGCCGATTCCGGAATCGCTGCCGAAACGGTAGCTTTTCTGCAGCAGACACAGGCTGTCGCGCAGCGCCCCTGCAAGAGAGTGGCTTTCAGAGGTGAGCGTACATCCGGTAAGACGGGCTAACTCCTGAGCGCGTTCAGCGGTATATCCCAGGCTGGCATAGGTGCAAATATCGCCCAGCACTGCCCCCGCCTCTACGGAGGCAAGCTGGTCACGATCGCCGAGGAAAATGACGCGCGCGTGCGGCGGTAGCGCATCAATCAAACGCGACATCATCGTCAGATCAATCATTGAGGCTTCATCCACCACCAGCACATCCAGGTGCAGCGGGTTACCGGCATGGTAGCGCAGACGCTGGCTGCCAGGCTGTGCGCCAAGCAAACGGTGCAGCGTGCTGGCTTCATTGGGAAAAAGCGCAAGCTGCTCCCCGGTAAGCGGCAGCTTTTGCAGCGCGCCGCCTAACGACTCCGTCAGACGCGCAGCGGCTTTACCGGTGGGGGCCGCCAGGCGAATACGGCACTTTTGCTCCCCCGATAACTGAATCAGCGCGGCGAGCAGTTTTGCCACGGTGGTCGTTTTCCCGGTGCCCGGACCGCCAGAAATGACCGAGATCCGACGCGTTAACGCCACGGCAGCTGCCACTTTCTGCCAGTCTGTCGCATCGTCAGCGGTAAACAGCGCATCCAGCGTTTGCCGGAGCTGCGTTTCATCGCAGGGAAGCGGCGCGTTGCTCTCGCTGAAGAAGCGCGCCACCGTCAGCTCGTTACGCCACAGCCGGTTAAGATACAAACGTTCGCCGACAAGGATCATCGGCGTCCCGGTATCGGCTCCGCTTACGGCAGGCGAGCCGAGTAATATCTCCTGCCAGTCCACAGCGTCACCGAGCTGCGCGAAACACGCCTGTAAAGCCGGCGGCATTTTCTCATCCACCGCCAGACGCGACAGCGGCAGGCACACGTGCCCCTCTCCCGCGTCTTTGCTAAGAATGGCTGCGGCAAGCATGACGGCAGGCTCCTCACCTGCCACCATCATGGCAAACTGCACGTCCAGGTGGCGCAGTAATCGTTGTTCAACCGCGTCCAGCAGTAGCGCCTGCATCGTCATACCACCTCCTCCGTGTTCGCTGCAAACAGGTTATCCATTTTTTCAATCAGTTCCTCAGCCGGACGCGTGCTAAAGATGCCGGAACGCGGGTCGTTAGCATCCACGCCGCGCAGGAACAGGTAAATCACGCCGCCAAAATGCGCTTCGTAACGGTAATTGGCCATGCGATGGCGCAGGTAACGGTGTAGCGCCAGAGTGTAAAGCTGGTACTGCAGATCGTAGCGATGCAGTTGCATTGCCGACGCCATCGCCTGTTGGGTATAGGCTTCGCTGCTGTCACCGAGCCAGTTCGATTTGTAATCCAGCAGGTAGTAGCGTCCTTCGTGGCGGAAAACCAGATCGATAAAGCCTTTGAGCATCCCCTGCACCTGGCGGAAATTCAGCGGCGGGCATCCGGCAGATAGCGGATCGTACTCGCGGATCAGCGCATCAAGCGCCTCAGCCCTGAGCGGGCTGGCGATGGGGAGATAAAACTCCATCTCCACCTGCTTATCTTTGGCGGTCAACTGATTCAGCGAAATCCCCTGCGTAGTGAGCGGCGCGTGCAGAACCGCGCGGATCCAGTCGGTGAGAACCGGCTGCCACTGTGCGTCGTAACCACCGCTCTGTAACATCTTCAGCACCCACTCTTCGGAAACCGGCTGGGTGAAATCCAGCTCTTCAAACAGGCTGTGCAAAAACGTGCCCGGCGAAGCGCCGCGCGGGAACTGGTGTGGCGTCAGCACAGGCTCAACGGGTACGCTACCGGCTCCTGCGGCATCCACGTCCAGTTTTGGCATCAGATCCTGCGCAATACTCTGCCCGTGCTGCTGTAAGCCGGAGTAGCTGGTAACGCGCCAGTCGTCGGCAATGGTACGTACCACCTGACGGGCATGGAGATCTGACTCGTGCAGATCCGGCATGTGCCAGCGGCTGTTATCGGGCAGCGATGGAATATGCAGGGCAACATGCTCAGTGCAAAGCGATTCGATGCACTGGCGCAGGCCCGCCGCGTCTTTGGGCTCCCCCTGTTGAATAAGCCGCCCCAGCGCGCTCAGATGAAAATCGCTCTCCCCGGTCTTTTCGCCACGGCGACGGAACAGCGGCGCAACGCCCAGGCTGCAGTGCCATACCGAACGGGTCAGCGCCACGTAAAGCAGGCGCAGGTCTTCCGCCAGACGCTCGGCTTCGGCCAGCTCAACGCTGGACTCCGCGTTGCTGAGATCGAGCACCGCCTCGAACGACTCGCGATCGTGGTAAAAAGCCTGATCCTGCACGCGGTAATTGGCGATAAACGGCAGCCAGACCAGCGGATATTCCAGGCCTTTCGACTTGTGAATGGTGACGATCTGCACCAGATGTTTATCACTCTCGAGGCGCATCTGCTGGCTGGATGAATTGCTGTTCGGATCGGCAATCTGCTGCGCCAGCCAGCGCACCAGAGCGTGCTCGCTCTCCAGCTGCGTACCCGCTTCCTGCAAGAGTTCGCTGATGTGCAAAATATCGGTCAAACGACGCTCGCCGCCTGCGGTAGCCAGCATATTCTCGGCAATGTGGCGCTGTGCCATGAGCTCGCGCACCATCGCCATAACTCCACGCTTCTGCCATTTTTCGCGGTAGCGCACAAACTCCTCTACCACAGCATCCCACGCGGCTTCGTCATTGTTGAGCGCATCTATATCGCGCGCGTTCAGTCCGAGCATCGCGCTGGCTAATGCGCTACGCAATGTACTTTCCCGCTCCGGGGCCAGCACGGCCTGGAGCAGCCATAACATCTCCTGCGCCTCAAGCGTTTCAAAGACGCTGTCACGGTTCGAGAGATAGACGGAGGGGATATTCAGCAACGTCAGGGCGTCTCGGATTAATGCGGCCTCCTGACGGCTGCGCACCAGCACCGTAATATCCGATGCCTTTACCGGGGTGGGGTTATCCCCCTTCCACAGCAGCGCCTCGCCCCGCGCCCCGGCACTGAGCCAGTCACGGATTTGCGCAGCACAGTGTTGGGCCATGGCATTTTGATAGTCGGCAACGCCGCAGCCTTCCCCATCCAGCAGCCAGAACTTCATGGCAGGCTGCGTCACGCCGTTAAACTCGAAGCGCAGCGAGGCATTTTTCGGGGCAAATTTTACCGGCTGAAACGGGATCTCCCGAAACATAAACGCCGTATCCATGCGGCTAAAGAGCGCGTTGACGCTTTCCACCATGCCGGGAGAGGAGCGCCAGTTGGTATCGAGCGTGTAGTGTGCGTCAACCTCGCTGCGGGCTTTCATATAGGTGAAAATATCCGCCCCGCGGAAGGCGTAGATGGCCTGTTTCGGATCGCCGATTAACAGAAGCGCAGTGTCGGGCTGCTGGCGCCAGATACGGCGGAAAATGCGGTACTGCTGAGGGTCGGTGTCCTGAAATTCGTCTATCATCGCAACCGGGAAGCGGGTGCGAATCGCGGCGGCAAGCGCTTCGCCGTTTTCACTGCACAGCGCCGCATCAAGGCGGCTCAGCATATCGTCGAAACCCAGTTCACCCCGGCGGCGTTTCTCGCGCGCCACGGCTTCGCGAATTTCGGTCATGGCGCGAGCGATCATCAGATCGTTGAGCGTAAGGTTATCCGCCAGCAGGGTTTCTATTGCCACAAACAGGGGATGCTCAGGCACAATGCCGTCGGCTTTGGTCCGCTCAGCCAGGAAACACTGGGAGAATTTCTCCAGCGCGTCCGGGAGCTGGTAGCCCCGCGTCTCTTCCTGCGCCCAGGCGCTGATCTTGTCGATCCATTTCCCCTGATTGCCGCGGTTGAACTTGCGACGATCGATGCCGGAATTTTCGATGATGGCGTCAATCTCACCGACTGACTCCATCCATTTTTGCTTGATGTCCGCAATTTTCGCGATGATTTTTTCATGCCGTGAGGCCAGAGTTTCATCTGCTGGCGGCGGGGATTTGATTACCGGCGCTTCGCCCTGCAGATAACGATCGATCGCGCGCAGCAGCGCCTCCGGGCCTTTCCAGAGCGCGTGTACCGCTTCGGCAATATCACGCTGTAAGGGATAGCAGTGGCGACGCCAGAAATCCGCGCAGGCCTGATAGCGAAGCACGGATTCATCTTCAATGAGCTGCTGTTCGAACAGCATTCCGGACTCGAACGCATTCAGGCTCAGCATACGCTGGCAAAAACCGTGAATGGTAAAGACGGACGCTTCGTCCATCTGCCGTTCAGCGAGCAGCAGCCACTGGGCTGCCTGCTGCTTATCGGCAATCTCTTCCAGAAGGCTGGCGTAGAGGGGGTTATCCGTGCTCTGACGCAGACAGGCGATGCGCAGCTCGTGGATATTGGTACGAATACGGCCCCGCAGCTCCGCGGTAGCGGCCTCGGTGAAGGTGACCACCAGCAGCTCTTCCACGCTCAAAGGGCGTGGAAAAGCAGCGTTGCCGCCAAGCCCTAACAGCAGGCGCAGATAGAGGGCGGCAATGGTGAAGGTTTTTCCCGTTCCCGCTGAGGCTTCAATCAATCGTTCACCCTGCAGAGGTAAACGTAAGGGATCAAGGGGCTCAGCGGTATCGGTCATTCTTTCTTACTCCAGGGCATAGATTGCTGCAGCGCGCTGACGCTCTTCCAGACTTTCCAGCCTTTCGGGTTTACGTACTCCGTTTTCCCGTTCTGGCTACCGGAAACCTGAGACAGGATGGTTATTCCCTGCGGCTTAATGACCGCCTGATGGAAGAAGTCGGCAACCTTCTGCGGCGTCAGCTGTTTTATCTCGGCCACTACTTTATCACGCGAATCAAATTTCAGATTACCGCGATCGAAATCTTTGCTCAGCTGCGAGGCTTCTTCACCCAGCGTCTGCGGCGGCTGCATCACCTGCGCGATGACGGCCTGCTGGATCTGAGCAAATTCCTCCGGCTTCATGGCACGCAGTTTTGCTTCCACCTGCGGGAAGAAGGCCTGGTAACGCTGCCAGAGATACGCCGGTTGTTTATCGCTGCTTTGCAGCAGGAAACCCAGCCCCCACTGACGACCGACGTTCATGGAGAAGGCAAATACCGCGTAGCCAAGCTGCTCCTCTGTGCGTAACTGGTTATAGAACCACGGCTGAATAATCTGTCCCAGCACGGCACTCTGCGCCGAGCTGGCGAATTCATCATAGCCCGTTGGCACAAATACCGCGGCCAGCGCGGAATCCGTGCTGTTACCCGCCTTTTCAAAAATCACATTTTGCTTTTTCTCAACCAGCACGTCCTGGTTGCGGCACCACTCGTCGCCTTTAGAGCCGAGCTGAGTGCGAACATTCTGCGCCAGAGTTTTGGCCTGCTCCTCACTCATGTTGCCGACAATCAGGAACTCCGGACGCGTGTTGGTTTTCAGCGCGTCGCGGTACGCCAGCACGTCTTTTAAGGAGATTGAAGGCAGCAGCGCGCGGCGCTCCTCTCGTTGGAAATAAGGAACCTGCGACAGCATTTGCGCCGGCATAAGCGCAAGATCGTAGGCCTTGCCCTTCTCGGCAGAATCCATCATCTGGGCATACCAGGATTTAGCCTGCTCAAGCTGCTCTTCCGTCGGCGTGTAGCTGAAGTAGCCCTCCAGCAAGGCCTGGAACAGCTGAGGCAAGCGCTGAGTATAGCCGTTCGCATTAAGCATCAAACCGTTATTGGCGTTGGTGGAGAAGCTGATCCCGCCCACGGCGGCCTGGTTGCTAAGCTGATCGAGAGCGATACCGGCGAGATAGTCATTGAGTGCGAACATCACCTGATTTTTGGCGCTGTTCATTGCTTTCGGGTTACGCAGCACCACGCTGACATCGGCTTTTGGCTCACTGGCAAAATAGCGGCTTGGGGTATACACGACGCGCAGCGTTGGCTCATCAATGATGAGTTCTGGATGCGGGTAATCTTTCGTCGTTTTGATCAGCGAGAAATCATCCGGAATATAGGGGTTCAGCTCCGGCAGCTTCAACGCAATCTCCCCGGCCTTCTTCTGCCAGTCGGCGAAGGTCTGGGCGCTGATTTTATCCACCTGATAAGGGGCATCGACAAAGTACGCCGTCTTGTTATGCGGTTCGTTCGGGCTGATGTACCAGATGCGGGCATTTTCCGGCGTCATCATCGCCAGGCGAGCTTTTACCGCCCCGGCATCATACCGGTCGGCAATATTTACCGCGTCGAGGGTATGTTCCACCGGCACGCGGATCATGGTATCCGCCAGCCACTCCACGTAATCCATGTCTCGGGTTATGGATGGGTAGCGGAAATCGAGATCCAGCACGTGCGCGAGTTCATCAAAATAGCGCTTATCGACGCCTTTCTCGCGCAGCAAAGCGAGGTAGCTAAAGATAGCCGCCACGACTTCATCGCGGTTGGCCAGCCCTTTGTCGGTCAGGGTGGCGGAGATCGCCAGTACGCCGCTATTACCGTTCACTACCGGATCGGAATCGGCGCGAATACCTTCCGCCAGCCCCTGCTTTTGCAGCCAGTCAGACAGCGTACCCGGGCTACGGTTACCTATCAGGTAGGTCACCAGCTCATCGGTTTTACTGCGAAACTGCGCCGTGTTGTTATCAATGCGGAATTCGACGCGCAGCACTTTGCGCGGCATGGCAGGAACGTAGTGGATCACAATACCTTTTTGCGCGTCCGTGACCACCGGAACGGTTATTTGCGGCAGGTCGATATTTTTATTCGGCACCCGGCCAAACGTTTTGGCCGCCATGTCTGCCAGCTCAGGCAACGGTTTATTGCTGTAGATGACCGCTTTCATCAGGTTGGCGGAGTAGTATTTATCGCGAAACGCGTGCAGGGCATCCAGCACCGGGCTATTCGGTTTGTCGCTCAAGGTTTCGAGGTTACCGCCGGAGAAGCGCGAACCCGGGTGTGCAGGGTTGATGGTTTCGGCGCTGACCTGCGCCATGCGCATACCGTCTCGCGTGCGGGCCATGGTCAGCTCGGCATTCACCGCATTGCGTTCACGATCGGCGTATTTTTTATCCAGCAACGGCGCGGCGATGGAATCAGCAAGACGATCGACTGCCCCTTCCAGCGCATCATTTTCGACTTCGAGATAAAAGGCCGTGCGGTACGGTGCCGTACTGGCATTGTGGCTACCGCCATGCATCTTGAGAAATTCGGACAGGCTATCTGGCTGTGGATATTTTTTTGACCCCATCAGCGTCATATGTTCCAGATAGTGTGCAAGTCCAGGATGAGCGTCAGGATCTTCCAGCGACCCAACCGGCACCACTAATGCCGACAGGGATTTCACCGCCTGCGGGTCGGAAACCAGCAGCACGGTCATGCCGTTATCAAGACGAATAGCCTGATATTGACGGGTATCTTTTTCGCTCTTACGGATAGTTTCCTGAACGGGTTGCCAACCGGAGTCTGCGTGAGTGACGGGCGCCCAAAGGGCAATAAACAAAACAAACGCTTTAATCAAGGTGCTGCCTGGCATTACGACCTCTTTATCACGGCTACATCATTAACAAACTGCGTGCTGGACACGCCAACATCTCTTTCTTTGGGTACATCAGTCCGTGATAAGAAGTGCATCATAAATGAACACCCTTAGCTGCGCAATTTTTATACAGCGCTCAGGACTGATTAAATTTAAACAACGGCAGCAGGTAGCGCTGCGCCTCTTCCGTGATAGCCTCCAGGTACTCTGGCTCAAGCGTTCGCCATAAGCGCTGATACCAGACATCTTCACCTTCGCCACGCACCATCATGTTACCTTCGTAGGCCTGCATAAACTTACTGCGGGCTTTCTGCAGCGAAGCCTCATCCGTTAACATCGCATCATTCTGCGCGTCATAACAGGCTTTTATCCAGGCGCCGCCACTTTCCGGCAGTAGCAGGAGGGGTTTGTTCATTCCCTGGCGGTAGCCATCAATGTACAAAGACAGATACCGTAACGCCTGATCAGACTCCATCGGCGGGAAGCGCCATTCGCCCTCTTTGCGCACGAAAATGCGGCTTTCGCCTTTATGCCCACCCGCACTGTAGACAAGATGTTCCAGCCAGAGTTGCAAACCCTGTGAAACGCTAAGCATTGAAGGCCGCCAGCGAAGCAGCCCATCCTGCTGAACCTGGGTTAACCAGCCTGTGAGCTGTACCCCGTTGCAGTTGAGATCGATTTCAATACTATTCCCTGGCTGTCGGCACGCTCTTACGCGCTCTGCCAGAGCGGTCATCTCCTGACACTGCGCCTCCCAGACGATCTCCCCGAACGCCCCATAAGGCAACTGTCCCGCAGCGCGGTAGCGGCGGTAAAGTTTTTCAGCATCTTCCTCTTCAACCAGCGCATTCAACAGCTGCAGGTTTAACTGGTAGCGCTCCAGACCTTCCAGCGTAAACGGCTCTGCATCAGGAATTTCACTCTCTTCAGAACGGAAATTGACCTGTAGTCGCTGCTGGAAGAAAGCGCGCACCGGATGCGCCCAAAACCGCTGAAGCTGCTCGAAGGTCAGGGTGTCGACAGGGCGAGGGTCGAGTTCCTGAATAAAATCGGTATGCGCATTCCCCTCTTTTTTCGCCGCTGGCAGCCACTCCTGCGCATAGCTCTGGCGCTCGCTGGCCGTATAGTTCACCGGGTCAAACGGCATGCGGCTGTGGAAACAGGTGATATGGTCTTTCACCCTCTTCTCGCTTTCATCGCAGTTGCGCTCTTCATCCCCCGGCAGGTAGTGGCTCTGACCGATATAATCCACCAGTTCCTGCACCAGAGCGGAGGGGAAACGCTCGCTGTTGTCCTGAATCGAACGGCCGATATAGCTGATATAGAGCTTACTCTGGGCGGAAATAAGCGCCTCAAGGAAGAGATATCGGTCATCATCACGGCGGCTACGGTCGCCCCGTTTTGGATTTGCGCTCATCAAATCGAACCCCAACGGCGCGAGCGCGCGAGGATAAACGCCGTCGTTCATGCCAAGTAAACAGACCACTTTAAACGGGATAGAACGCATTGGCATCAGGGTGCAAATATTGATGGGGCCTGCCAGGAAACGCTGGCTGATTCGCTCCTGGTCAAGCCGCTGCGTCAACTCATCCCTCAACAGCGACAGCGGAATGGCCTCCTGATAGTGGGAATTGACGCCTTCGTCGATGATAGCCTGCCACTGCGTTTCAATGAGCGCCATCGCCGCTTCGGTGTCATTGTCCGGCAGGAAGAAATCATTAAGCAACGCTCTGCAAACCGGGAGCCATTCTTCAAGTCGACGCGGCTGTAGCAGCTCGTGTCGCCAGCGGTTAAGCTGCATCAGGAGCGATGCTAAATGCCCCACCAGTTCAGCAATTAACCCGCTGGACTCATCGTAAGGCAGCACCTCATTCCACTCGCCCTGACTGCTCTCCATGGCGTAGCCCAGCAGCATACGCGTCAGGCCAAATCGCCAGGTGTGCTGCCCGGTTGGAGGAAGTTCGAACTCCTGAACGTTATCGTCATCGATCCCCCAGCGAACGCCAGACTCATTCACCCACTGGCGAAGGTAGCGAAGCCCCTCTTCATTGATGTTGAAGCGTGCAGACAGAACGGGAACATCCAGTAACGCCAGGACATCTTCGGAGATAAAGCGGCTATCCGGCAGTGAGAGTAAAGTGATAAACGCCTGCAATGCCGGATGCGACTGACGGGCACGACGGTCAGAAATAGCATAAGGAAGATATCGCTCGCCCGTCGCGCTGCCAAAGACGGCCTGAATAAAGGGACTGTAGCTGTCGATATCCGCCACCATTACCACGATATCACGTGGCGTCAGTTCGGGATCGTCCTGCAGCATCGCCAGCAGCTGGTCGTGAAGCACTTCGACCTCACGCTGAGGGCTATGGCAAACATGGATCGTGATGCTGCGATCGTCAGCGTCCAGCTTACGCTTGCTGTCGCTGCGTTCGAACTCGTTCGCCGTCACGCCCATGACGGCACGGTTTTCCAGATCCAGAATATCTAACTGAATATTATGCAGCAGGCTGTCCGGAGCGATCTCGACAAAGGCATCCACGTCACCTTCGCCTGAGGAAGTGATGTCTGAAAGCATGTGAATGTAGTCACGCCCCAGCTTCCCCCATGAGGCAAGCAGCGGATTGGGCAGGTTCTGGATACCATCTTCGTCAAAAAGCTGCCCGGCAGTCGAGCCGTCCTTAAACAGCGGGACGGACCGTTCTTCAAAAAGGCGCTTTCGTTGGCGAGTTACCAGACGCGCAAGCCAGCGTTCATCGAGGATATCCCCCCAATACTGTCGGCAAGGGTTGGTGAACAAAATATGAATATCAATATGTCTACCCAGCGCATTCAACGCCTTTAGATAGACAGGGGGTAATGCGGATATTCCGCAGATAAAAACGCGTGACGGTAGTCTTGCTGGACGCTCTGTCGCATTTTCGAGTATTGAAATAAACCGATCGTACAGGTTGGCACGGTGCCACTTAGGCTGCCCAAGTTTCTCCGTATGCTCTACCAGCGCTTTCCACAGCGGTGCCTGCCATATTTGCGCCTCCGGCAGACCTTCAACCAGCTCGCCCGATTCCCAACGAATTAACCAGTCAGAACGGTAAACAAGGTATTGGTCGTAGAGATCGGCAGTACGCGACGCCAGCTGGAATAGCTTGCGCTTGTCGGTATCGTCATTGAGGTAGTGGCGCAGCATGGCGAATTCATCATGCTGCAGCATTTCCGGCAGCAGCGCCATGAGCTTCCAGCTCATGGCCTGCTTGTTGAAGGCGCTCTGCTCCGGGATGTCCGGCAACACGCGCACAAACATCTCCCAGATAAAGCTCGCGGGCAGCGGGAAATCAATATTTGCGGCTATGCCAAATTTACGGGAAAGCGACATTTGCAGCCACTGTGCCATACCGGTGCTCTGCACCAGCACCATTTCAGGCTCAAAAGGATCGTCAAGCCGCTCGCGCTCTACGATAAACTCCATCAGCGCTTCCAGCACATCCAGACGATTTGAGTGGTAGACCCTTAACATAGACGCTCCCGACTACTGGCTAACCGGGCAATGCAGACGCGTTAACTCACCGCGCCGCCCCAGAGGAGAAATAAGTGTAACCGTGATGCTGACACATCCTGCGTGCGTTGTCTGCCCCCGACTGGCCTGCCAGCCTGCAGGGAGAACATTTGTTGAGAGCTGAGACTGATTCCAGGCATGGTGCCAGAGCTGGCGATACTGGTTAAACAGGGTAAACCGCGCCGCCAGCGCCCGGTGATAACCCGACAAAGCCGTCACGACGATCACCAGCAGCATCATCGCCAGCAGGACTTCCACCATGCTAAACCCTTTTTCTTTGCTCACGGCAGCTGGCATAACGCGCTCTCCTTAAGGGGACAAAAATCACTCCAGCCGTGAGGCAAAAAGCGAACTTCCCCGTCGACAATCTCTGCTGCGCGCCAGAGCAACAGGCCACTATCTCCGGCAACCAGTAACGCGCGCCCCTCACTCAGCAGGCGCAAACACACTCGCCACGCAGGTGTCTTTTTGCACTGAATCTGGGGCTCTGACGACCAGCTCTGAACCCGTCCCCACTCAAGCGCTGACTGTACCGTCGCCTGCTGCTGAAGTGAGCGGCTCTCGCCGCCAACGAGCGCGCTAAACGTTATGAGCTGCTGATTGAGACCCGTGAGGATCAGTGTCCCTAGCACCAGTAAAAGCAGAACCAGCGCCAGCGAAGATATGCCGCGTTGACGATTCACAGGTTGTATCCCGTGACCGTATACAACGCCTGCCAGGGCTCCCCCTTCTCGCCTTTGCGAATCGCCGCCATTTCGATATTCACCTCTGGCGCAAAACCGGCATGCTCCACTGTTCTTACTACAAAATGCGCGATCGTAAGCCTGCTCGGGTCAGTAAGCTTTTCCCATCCTTTTCCTTCACATGAAGTCGCTCCACGCAGGGTTTCCAGCGCCCCCGACTCCAGACGAAAACCGGTGCTGTCATTTTCTGATGCGCTGTTATCCCAGTTGCCGTTACTGTTGGCGTCCGACCGCACAATGACGCAACTTCCAAGCCTCGCGGTCACCAGCGCCTGCCCCTGACAGTTTCCCGCGCAGTACCCCGCACGCTGAAGCTGTTTGCCCACGGAAAACAGATGATGCCAGACCTCTTCCTCTAGTTCTCTCTGGCCGGATTGCACTAAGACCGCTCGCTGCAAGCCGGGTAAAAATCGCGATGCGCTTATCAGCAAAAGGCTGCTAATCGCCGTAGCAATCAGAACTTCAGTCAGCGAGAAACCATGCTGCCTCATCGACATGAACCTCCCCCAATGACCTTACACATCCTGATGCGTCCTCCATTTGAGACAATAATCAACCACTCTCCTGCACGGCTTTGAACGCGTATCCGCCCTGCCCACGCCGTATCCCTTAATCCATAGAACGCGAGCGACGGCGTTACCTCGCCGATCGCGACTTCAGGCCAGAGTGGTATCAGCACAAAGGGGCTGCCCTTCTCACAGCCTTGGGCGGCAGAGCTCACCAGACAGTCCCGGCCTCCCACCCGCTGATGGGTAATTTGATGGTCGCGGTTGTAGCGGTTGGCATGATTGCGTAGAAAAAGCAGGTAATCTCGCACCTGACTGGCGGTTTGCCACAGCCGCTGCTGCCGCTGCCAGCTGTCCCATCCGTACAGCCCTGAGGCGCTAAGAATAACGACAAGCGATATGGCGACCAGCGTTTCGATAAGCGTAAAACCGTTCTCTTTTTTCATACCGGAAGTGTGGCGAAGCGCCGTGAACATGACGAGCATCGAAATATCGTTTTACGAGGCGTTATCCGCAGAATTGGGAGGGTTGCAGCGTGTTGCACGCTTTCTGGATAGCGCTTCGGGAAACGGGATATAGGCGAAAAAAAACCGGCGCTAAACAGCACCGGTTGTGTCACGCTTTATCGCATCAGATAGCGACGGGCGCTTTGATGCCCGGATGTGGGTCGTAGCCCTCAATTTCGAAATCATCAAAGCGGTAATCGAAGATTGATGCCGGTTTACGCTTGATAACCAGCTTCGGCAGCGCACGCGGTTCGCGCGTCAGCTGGAGATGCGTCTGTTCCATATGGTTGCTGTAAAGATGGGTATCCCCTCCGGTCCAGACAAAATCACCCACTTCCAGATCGCACTGCTGCGCCATCATGTGGACCAACAGCGCATAGCTGGCAATGTTAAACGGCAGGCCGAGGAACACGTCACAGGAGCGCTGGTAGAGCTGGCAGGAGAGCTTCCCATCCGCCACATAGAACTGGAAGAACGCATGGCACGGTGCCAGCGCCATTTTATCCAGCTCGCCGACGTTCCAGGCGGAAACGATGATGCGGCGCGAGTCCGGATCGTTTTTCAGCTGGTTCATCACGGTGGTGATCTGGTCAATATGGCGGCCATCAGGCGTTGGCCATGCGCGCCACTGCTTGCCGTAAACCGGGCCCAGGTTGCCATTTTCATCTGCCCATTCGTCCCAGATTGAGACGTTATTTTCGTGCAGATACGCTATGTTGGTATCGCCTTGCAGGAACCAGAGCAGTTCATGAATGATCGAGCGCAGGTGGCAGCGCTTTGTCGTCACCAGAGGGAAGCCTTCCTGCAGGTTGAAGCGCATCTGGTGGCCAAAAATGGAGAGCGTACCGGTGCCGGTGCGGTCGTTTTTCGGCGTGCCCTCGTCGAGCACTTTTTTCATCAATTCAAGATACTGTTTCATGGTTCCTCAGGAAATTTGTTGCTGTGGACGACGACGATACGCCCAAATCATCATAATGGCACCCGCGACAATCATCGGTATGGAGAGGATCTGCCCCATGCTGATGTACTGTACCCATTCGCCGGTAAACTGTGCGTCTGGCTGACGGAAGAACTCGACGATAATACGGAATGCGCCGTAGCCAATAAGGAACAGGCCGGAGACAGCGCCCATCGGACGCGGTTTGCGGATAAACAGGTTGAGAATGATAAACAGCACCACGCCTTCCAGCGCCAGCTCGTACAGCTGAGACATATGGCGCGGCAGAACGCCGTAGGTATCGAAAATGGACTGCCACTCCGGATGTGATGGCAGCAGCGCGATATCTTCCGCGCGGGAGCCCGGGAACAGCATCGTATAAGGCACGCTCGGGTCGACGCGGCCCCACAGCTCACCGTTGATAAAGTTACCCAGACGACCGGCGCCCAGACCAAACGGGATCAGCGGCGCGATAAAATCTGAAACCTGGAAGAAGTTGCGTTTGGTGCGTTTGGCAAAAATCACCATCACCAGGATCACCCCAATCAGGCCGCCGTGGAAGGACATGCCGCCGTCCCAGACACGGAACAGATAGAGGGGATCGTTCAGGAATACAGGGAAGTTATAGAACAGCACGTACCCAATACGGCCACCGAGGAACACGCCGAGGAAGCCCGCATAGAGCAGGTTTTCGACTTCGTTTTTCGTCCAGCCGCTGCCGGGACGACTGGCGCGACGGCCAGCGAGCCACATGGCAAAAATGAAGCCCACCAGGTACATCAGACCGTACCAGTGAAGCGAAACAGGTCCTACTGAGAAAATGACCGGATCAAATTCCGGAAAATGCAGATAACCACTGTTCATCTGTCACCACAAGATGTTGTTATTCCGCTGAAAGTGGACAGCGGTAGAAATGCGATTCTGCCGTAAGCAGAGGCTCCAAAGTTGCGAATCATAGCATAAGGCGGGCGCGGAGGATGCGCCCGAGATGTAAAAGATGTGTATAGGTTGTTATGCCCGCTGGTGCCCTCTCCCACCGGGAGAGGGAGAAAGACGATTAGCGGCCGCCGCGGATTAGGCCGCCCATACCGCGTCGTTCCATAAACGCCGCGACCTGGTGACGGACCTCAGCAGCCAGCTGCGCCTCAAGGCTGCGTTCTGCGAGTTCGCGAGCATCATTGATGTCGATATGTCGCAGCAGGTATTTCACGCGGGCGACAGCGCGACCGTTCATCGACAGATGGCGGTATCCCAGACCAATCAGGATCGCAACGCACATGGAATCCCCGGCCATTTCACCGCACAGGCGTAAATCAATGCCGTACTGCTCCGCTTCACGGGCAATCATCGCTAACGCGCGAATGATCGCCGGATGCAGGCTGTCGTAGATACTGGCGACGCGGGTATTGTTGCGGTCGACGGCCAGAATATATTGCGTCAGGTCGTTCGTGCCGACAGAGATAAAATCAACACGGCTTGCCAGCTGCGGCAGCATAAAGACCATAGACGGCACTTCAAGCATCACGCCGATCCGCGGTTTCGGGATCGCATAGCCGATCATCTCTTCCACTTCACGCCCGGCACGTTCGATCAGCCGCCGCGACTCGTCTATCTCATCAATGCTGGTGACCATCGGCAGCAGGATGCTGAGATTGCCCGTCGCCGCGTTGGCGCGCAGCATCGCGCGCACCTGGATCAGGAAGATCTCCGGCTGATCGAGCGTAATGCGGATCCCACGCCAGCCCAGGCACGGGTTTTCTTCGCTGATCGGCATATAGGGCAGCTGTTTATCCGCCCCGACATCCAGGGTTCGCAGGGTGACAGGTTTGTCGTTAAACATCTGCAGCATCCCCTGATACTGCGCCACCTGCTCCTCTTCGGAGGGGAAACCGCTCTGCAGCATGAACGGGATTTCAGTACGGTATAAGCCAATGCCGTCGATGCGGCTGCCAAGCTTTTCTTCATGCTCAGGGCTTAAACCGGCGTTGAGCATGACTTTGATACGCTCGCCGCTCTTAAGCTGTGCGGGCAGGTTAACGTCATCTTCCGCCAGCTTGCTTAATTCATTCTCTTCGCTGATAAGTCGCTGGTATTCCTGGAGAAGAACCGGCTCAGGATCGACCAGCAGCTCACCGCGATAGCCGTCGACCACCAGCGTACGTCGGTGCAGTACCGACGGCTGAATGTCCGCCCCCATAACGGTAGGGATACCCAGCGCGCGCACCATAATGGCGGCGTGTGAGTTGGCGGCACCATCGCGCACCACGACACCGGCCAGCCTGTCCTGCGGCAGTTCAGCCAGCGTGGTTGCCGACAGTTCATCGGCGACCAGAACAAACCGTTGAGGCCAGGCATTCGGCCCCTGAATGGTGTCATCAAGATGGAACAGCAGACGTTGCCCCAGGGCCCGGAGATCTCCAGCCCGCTCTTTCAGGTAACCGTCGGTCAATGCCGCAAATTGGTCGGCAAATTTCTCGATAACCTTCTTAACGGCCCACTCCGCGACCGAGCCTTTATCCACTTCAGCAAAAAGCTCACGACGCAGACGCGCATCGGAAAGCAGGTGCGAATAGAGGTCGAAAATGGCCGCTGTCTCTTTTTGCGCACCTGCGGCAAAACGTTTGCTGTAACGACGAAATTCATTCGCCGCCTCTTCCAGCGCGGCGGTAAGACGCTCGCGCTCAAGCGCTTCATCAAGCGTTGAGGCTTCGTAAACCTGCTCCATTAACGGCAGCGTGGCATCCATCCAGCCTTCAGCAATCGCTACGCCTGGCGATGCCGGAAGGGCACGAATGCGCGTATGGCGATACTGGCCAAAGAGCGCGGCAAGCTGAGACTGGGAGAGGATCGCCGCCATCTGCGTGGCCAGCGTGACGAGGAAAGACTCCTCGCTTTCGTCATACTGACGTAGCTCACGCTGCTGGACGACCAGCACGCCGAGCAGCTGGCGACGCTGGATAATCGGTACGCCAAGGAAAGCGCGGAAGCGCTCTTCTTTTACGGAAGGGATGTATTTAAAGCTGGGGTGTTTTTGCGCGTCAGCAAGGTTGATGGGTTCAGCCAGCCGCCCAACAAGACCGACGATACCCTCATCAAATGCGAGCGTTACGGTGCGTCCACGTGGCTTCTTCAAACCACGGGTCGCCATCAGGTAATAGCAGCGCCGATCGTGGTCGGCCAGATACACCGAACAGACCTCGGTCTCCATCGCAAGACAGATGTCGGTGACCAGAATATTCAGCGCCTCGTTCAGACGCGGAGCGCTGGCCACCTTCTCGACTATTTCTCGCAAGCGGGTGAGCATGATTTGCGTAGCTTAACCTCTTTTACGTCGCCAGGCAGGTGCGCTCTGCGGCTTAGGCGGGATCTCCTGAAGCTGCATTACCACACTTGCAAACTCTTTCATCACCCTACGGTAAACATCGCGTTTAAATGACACGACCTGACGAACAGGATACCAATAGCTCACCCAGCGCCAGCCATCGAACTCCGGCGTACTGCTGGTTTGCATATTGATGTCTGAATCGTTGCCCACCAACTGCAACAGAAACCACTTCTGTTTCTGGCCGATACAAACCGGCTTTGTGTCCCAACGCACCAAACGTTTCGGTAACTTGTAACGCAACCAGTTGCGGGTCGAAGCCAGGATGCGAACATCTTTCCGGCTCAAACCGACCTCTTCAAAAAGCTCCCGGTACATCGCTTGTTCTGGGGACTCTCCCGGATTGATCCCGCCTTGCGGGAACTGCCAGGAGTGCTGACCATATCGCCGGGCCCACATTACCTGGCCCTGACGATTACAAATTACTATTCCTACGTTCGGGCGGTAGCCATCGTCATCAATCACCGGACTACCCCAAACTAAACCTTATATATGAATGATTGTTTCACACTACAGGGAGGCGGTAAACCACTCTCTTACAGGGCTGCAACCTAATAACATTTGAATAACTCACAAATAAGTGCTGAGTTATAAACAGATGAGAGCCATTAAAAGGAATTTTATTCACCTTTTCTGTGGATATAGTTGTGAAGAAGTGTCTAATTACCGATGAACAACCTCAAACAATGCCGTCCCACCCTTTTTAGCTTAATTCAATAATACAATTATTTTCATATAGTTAAATGCATTTTCATGAACACAAAACAGAATAGCGTGACGATCGTCACATCAGGGATCGTCGTGCTGATGAAAGATCGAACAGCGTCGGTTTTATCCACAGATTGTGCCAATAAGTTAGTCACAATTTGTTTGAAATTTCGATTTTCCTCGCACGTCAAGGCTGTAAATTGAAACAGTAGTCAGGGTTATGCCCAGTTATCCCATTTTTCTGTGGATAACATGGTGTAAGATCCTGTTCATTGTCAGTGACCAGATTTGAACAACCCGTTTTCCGACTCTGGTGAAACGATTTCAAACCAGTAAAAAAACATATAAATCATGTACATGGAATATTCGTACAGAAATAGTTAAACTCTATCCACAGGGGACAATTTCTTCGTTTATTTTTTAATCAAAAGGTTACCATCATGCATCCGCTTACACCCTTGTTTTTACCGCCGTCCAGCGAGGGCCAGTTGCTACAGCAGGCACAGCGTCTTGCAGGCTTTTCGCTTGGCGAGCTGGCGGCAATGGCAGGGCTTCAGATCCCGAAGGATCTTAAGCGGGATAAAGGCTGGATCGGTATGCTGCTTGAACTATGGCTGGGTGCCAGCGCAGGGAGCAAACCTGAGCAGGATTTTGCTGCACTTGGCGTGGAGTTAAAAACTATCCCTATAGACAGCCAGGGCAAGCCGCTTGAGACCACATTTGTCTGCGTTGCGCCATTAACCGGCAATACCGGCGTGACGTGGGAAACCAGTCACGTTCGCCACAAGCTGAAGCGCGTGTTGTGGGTACCGGTTGAAGGTGAGCGTCAGATCCCCCTGGCTGACCGTCGCGTTGGCGCACCGCTGCTCTGGAGCCCGGACGAGGATGAAGAGCATCAGCTGCGCCTGGACTGGGAGGAGCTGATGGACATGATTGTGCTTGGGCAGGTAGAGCGCATCACCGCCCGACATGGAGAAGTGTTACAGCTGCGTCCGAAAGCGGCCAACAGTAAAGCACTTACCGAGGCAATCGGCGCGCAGGGTGAACCGATACTGACGTTGCCGCGCGGTTTTTATCTCAAAAAGAATTTCACCGGCGCGCTCCTGGCACGTCATTTCCTGTTAAAAACATAGTTTTTTACTTATTTTGCGAGCTCTCAAACATAATCGACTGCTTTTTAAGATTTTACCGCTTCCTCAAGTCGCCATATCGGGTTAATACTAGATTATGATTTGATACAAGCCAGATGAGGACGATAACGATGAAAAAATGGGCAGTATTAGTGTCAGCAGTCGGTTTAGCGTTTGCCGTATCGGGCTGTAGCAGCGATTACGTCATGGCGACAAAAGATGGTCGAATGATCCTGACCGATGGCAAACCCGAAGTCGACGATGATACCGGTCTGGTCAGCTACCGCGACCAGGAAGGCAATAAAATGCAGATCAATCGCGACGAAGTATCGCAAATTATCGAGCGATAATCAGAGAGAGGTCAGTCGCTTGCTGGCCTTTTTGATTTTTTTCTTCCCCTTTTGCTTCCCCTCTGCCATGTTTATATTCCTTTGTCGGGCACGCCCTGACGCGGTCTATAAGTCTACTGAGGAAGCCGGCTATGCATTATCACCGTATCCCCCACAGCGCTCTGGAAATAAGCCAACTGGGGTTGGGCACGATGACATTTGGTGAACAAAACAGCGAAGCCGATGCCCATGCACAACTCGATTACGCCGTCAGCCAGGGCATTAACCTGATTGATGTTGCAGAAATGTACCCAGTTCCGCCACGCCCTGAAACGCAGGGACTTACCGAAACTTACGTCGGTAACTGGCTGGCAAAGCGCGGCAACCGTGAAAAGCTGGTGATTGCCTCAAAAGTCAGTGGCCCCGCGCGCAATAACGATACCGGGATCCGTCCGAACCAGATCCTCGATCGCAAGAATATCCGCGCCGCTCTGGATGCCAGCCTGAAGCGCCTGCAAACCGACTATCTCGACCTCTACCAGGTGCACTGGCCGCAGCGACCAACCAACTGCTTTGGCAAGCTCGGATACAGCTGGAATGAGAGCGCCCCCACCGTGACGCTGCTGGAAACGCTGGAAGCGCTGACCGAGTGCCAGCGCGCGGGAAAAATCCGCTACATTGGCGTATCTAACGAAACGGCCTTTGGGGTCATGCGCTATCTGCACCTGGCGGATAAGCACGATCTGCCGCGTATTGTGACTATCCAGAACCCGTACAGCTTGCTTAACCGCAGCTATGAGGTGGGTCTGGCTGAAGTGACACAGTATGAAGAGGTAGAGCTGCTCGCCTATTCCTGTCTCGGCTTCGGCACGCTGACGGGGAAATACCTGAACGGCGCGAAGCCGGCGGGGGCGCGAAATACCCTCTTTAGCCGCTTCACCCGCTACAGCGGAGAGCAGACGCAGAAAGCCGTTGCTGCCTATGTGGATATCGCAAAGCGTCACGGTCTTGACCCTGCACAGATGGCGCTGGCCTTCGTGCGTCGTCAGCCGTTTGTTGCCAGCACCCTGCTGGGCGCGACCACGATGGAACAGCTGAAAACCAATATTGAGAGTTTCCACCTGAACCTGAGTGAAGACGTGTTAGCAGAGATTGAAGCGGTGCATCAGGTATACACTTACCCGGCACCTTAATAAAAGCAAAACGGCAACGCAGGTTGCCGTTTTAGAGGTTGCCCCCTCTCCCTGCGGGAGAGGTCGGGGTGAGGACATCAGGCCTCACTTATCAACGGCGACGCTGCCAAATCCACAAGCCCGCGATCGCAATCGCAAACAGCCCGCCAAACCCGACGCCGATCCCCACCACCGGCACACCCACTTTTACCGCCAGCGAGTAGAGCCCCAGCATTAACAGCATTGCCAGGTTTTCACCCAGGTTTTGTACCGCGATAGCATTTCCCGCCCCGACGGTCTGCTTACCCCGTTCCTGCAGCAACGCGTTCAGCGGCACCACGAAGAAGCCCCCCAGAATACCAATCAGGATGAGGAGGACATACGCGGGCAATAACGCATGCTGCAGCGAGAAGATAAGCACCACGACGCCAATCAGGATCCCTGCGGGCATGCAGCGCGCTACCGTCTCGAGCGTCACCAGCTTCGCCGCCGCACCCGCCCCAACCACAATGCCGATGGCCACCATCGCATTAAGATAGGTCGGCGTCGCATTGTCCGTAATGCCCAGCGCCACCGGCACCCACAGGACCAGCAGGAAGCGCAGCGTGACGCCCGCCCCCCAGAACATACTGGTCCCCATCAGGGAGAAACGCGTTTCCCCGTTACACCACAGCACACGGCACGCGTTGAAGAAACTGCCGGTCATCGGTTTGAAGCGCCAGGATTGCCCCGGGCGAGCCACTGGCAGCTTCGGAATAAAGAGGTTTGCCACAACTGCCCCGCCATACACCACCGCGCAGATGCCCAGTGCCGCCAGGACATGCCAGTCGGCCAGTACGCCGCCCGCGACGGATCCGAGCAGAATAGCGGCAATGGTTGACGACTCCATCAGGCCGTTGGCTTTCACCAGCTTATCGCCCGTGGTCAGCTCGCCGAGGATTCCATACTTTGCCGGGGAGTAGGCGGCAGCGCCAATGCCCACCAGCGTGTAGCCAATAAACGGATTGAAGCCAAAGCAAATGCTGGCGGCACCCAGCAGCTTGAGACCGTTGGCAAACATCATCACCCGGCCTTTCGGGAAGCTGTCCGCTACCTGCCCGACGAACGGAGCAAAGATAATGTAAGCGCCCACAAACACCATCTGCAGGATCGGCTGGCTCCAGTCGGGGTAAAACTCGGCTTTCAGCAGCGCCAGCGTGGCGAACAACAGCGCATTATCACCGAACGCAGAGAGGAACTGCGCGGCAATGACCGCCATCATGCCTTTTGAACGCAGTGAGGTGTTAGTGTGTACTGACTCACGCATTTTGCTGTTCCGCCTCTTCAACCATGCCTTTCAGGGTCACGAAATCGGGCTTCCCGCTACCCAGCACCGGGAGCTGCTTCAGGTAGCGAATGTCGCGCGGCACGGCCAGTTCAGGGATACCGTGTTCACGCGCATAGCTCAGTAACCTGTCGCGCTTAAGTTCAGCGTCGGTCGTAAACAGCACCAGCGCCTCGCCTTTGCTGGCATCACTCTTCACCACCGTAGCATGCATCTTATCCACAGACACGGCCGTTGCCAGCTGTTCGACCATTTCCAGAGAGACCATTTCACCGGCGATTTTGGCAAAGCGTTTCGCGCGTCCCTGAATCTGTACAAAGCCCTGCTCATCGAAACGGACGATATCCCCGGTGTCGTACCAGCCGGTTTCAACCTCGCCGTTGACGTTTTCCGCCGTCGGCGCTTCCAGCACGCCCGGGTTTTCCACGCGCAGATAACCGTTCATCACGTTTGGCCCTTTCAGCTGCAGACGGCCACCGTCCTCAATGCCCGGCACCGCCAGCAGACGCGCATCCATTCCCGGCAGGATTCGGCCAACCGTACCCGGTTTCGCCGCCATCGGCACGTTAATCGAGACCACGGGCGCACACTCGGTAACGCCATAGCCTTCAAGAATGCGCAGGCCAAACTTGTCCTGCCAGATCTGGCGCGTGCTCTCCTGAAGTTTTTCCGCACCGGCCACCACATACCGCACGCGATAGAAGTCATACGGATTGGCGAAACGCGCATAGTTGCCCAGGAAGGTTGAGGTTCCGAACAGGACGGTGCAGTTACGGTCATAGACCAGCTCCGGCACAATGCGGTAATGCAGCGGGCTCGGGTAGAGGAACACTTCTGCGCCGGTCAGGAGCGGCGTGAACAGCCCCACCGTCAGGCCAAAAGAGTGGAAAAGCGGCAGCGCCGACATAAAGCGGTCATTCGCGGTAAAGTCGGCAATGCTTTTGATCTGCTCAACGTTCGCCAGAATGCTCTTGTGGCTGTGGACGACGCCTTTCGGGTTGCCCTCCGATCCCGACGTGAAGAGGATAATCGCGTCATCTTCCGGCTGCTGTTTGACCTGCGCCAGACGCGGCATCAGAAGATGCGCAAAAATCCATAGCTTGTCGCCGGTGGTCACGTCCGCTTTCAGATCCTCCAGGAAGACCCAGCGCACCTGGGTGAGCTGCTCGGGAAGATGCCAGAGCTTGCCTTTGTCCAGGAACTGTCGGGAGGTAAAGACGGTATTAATCTGGGCTGCGGTGATGGCGCTGGTCAACCCTTTTACGCCCGCCGTGTAGTTCATCATTGCCGGGATACGGCCCCGGGAAACCGCACCGAAAATCACCGCCGCGCTAATGCCCGCATTAGGCAGCATCAGGCCAATCTTTTCGCCTTTTTTGCTGTACTTCTCCAGAATACGGCCCACAAACAGGGTTTTGGTCAGCAGTTTGCGATAGGTGTCCGGGGTAAAGTTGATGTCTTCGATGCAGTTTTTCTTCGCGCCATAGCGGTACTGCGCGGATAGCAGAGATTCGTACAGCGTTTCGCGCGGGCGCACGGCCATGCGCGCTTCCATCATAATCTGGTGCAGCATTTCCCCGGCGATTTTACGGCGATCGCGGGCACGCGGCGCTTCTGGCATCGGTAACGACGTTGGCGGCAGAATATGCAGGGTTATTTTAGGGAACAGACGCTGCTTCACCAGCCCCTTCAGGCGGCTGAAATGGGTTAGCTCCGCGCCTTCAATGCGCAGCGGCACCACGGTCGCTTTTGACTTCGCTGCAACAAACCCCGCGCCGTCGTAGATTTTCATCAGCGAACCGGTCACTGAAATACGCCCTTCAGGGAAAATAACCACCGGACGCCCCTGCTCAACCAGACGCACCAGATGCTTAATCATCATCGGCTTGGTCGGGTCGAGCGGCACAAAATCAATCAGCGGCGTGAGCCAGCGCATGTACCACTGCTGGCTGATAGAGGTATAGACCGCAAACACCGGGCGCACGGGTAAAAACAGCGCCAGCAGGATGCCATCTATAAAGGAAACATGATTTGGTGTGATAAGAACGCGTTCGCCGCGAAGCGCCTGGGCATCGCCAGTGACGTGGAGGCGAAAAAGAATACGGAACAGTGTACGGAAGAACCCAAATAGCATCTCAACTCCCTTTGCCAGCCAGTGTGGAGGGTTGATAGTAAATGGTGGCAGATTACACGATAAGTGATACGGGAGCGACAGCAAAAGTGGAGGCGAAAAAAAACCTGCGCATCCGCGCAGGTTGGTGCAAGAGATGAGTACGAAATCGTACTAAGAATTCTCACCAATCAATACCTCTGGGATCTCAACTGTATCAATCTCATTAACATCCTCGCCATCGGACAATCGCAACAGCCTGAGGCAAAGTGTAATCAAAGGTTCAGATTGACATTCTTCAGACATGACTGTGCGTGTAACGATTACACCACCAGGGTTGTCCTGCGTCACGTTTGTGGAGTGCGGAAATCCGCTCCCCTTGAATGCGCGCCGCTTTTCCGCAACACTATTTGGTGTGTAAACGCTTACCCCCAATAAGAAGGTAATGAATGGCGACAATAAAGGATGTGGCCCGTCTGGCAGGCGTGTCGGTGGCAACCGTCTCCCGCGTGATTAACGACTCCCCAAAAGCCAGTGACGCATCGCGCCAGGCGGTACAAAATGCCATGGAATCCCTGAACTATCATCCCAATGCCAATGCCCGCGCGCTCGCCCAGCAGTCCACCGAAACCATTGGGCTGGTGGTGGGTGATGTTTCCGATCCCTTTTTCGGCGCCATGGTTAAAGCGGTTGAACAGGTTTCTTATCAGACAGGTAATTTTTTGCTGATCGGCAATGGCTATCATAATGAACAAAAAGAACGCCAGGCCATTGAACAGCTGATCCGCCACCGCTGCGCGGCGCTGGTGGTTCACGCCAAAATGATCCCGGACGCCGAGCTGATTCACCTGATGAAGCAGATGCCCGGAATGGTGATCATCAACCGCATTATTCCCGGATTTGAAAAACGCTGCGTGGCCCTCGATGACCGCTACGGTGCCTGGCTTGCAACGCGGCACCTTATTCAGCAGGGCCATACCCGAATTGGCTATCTCTGTTCAAATCATCCGATTTCTGATGCAGAGGACCGCCTGCAGGGCTACTACGATGCCCTTCGTGAAAACGGGCTGCCGTGTAATGACCGCCTGGTGGCCTACGGTGAACCGGATGAGAGCGGCGGTGAACAGGCAATGACCGAGCTGCTGGGTCGCGGACGGAATTTCACGGCGGTTGCCAGCTATAACGACTCAATGGCAGCAGGGGCGATGGGGGTGTTGAATGACAACGGAATTGAGGTACCGGCAGAAATTTCGCTGATTGGCTTCGACGACGTGCTGGTCTCCCGCTACGTTCGCCCGCGTCTGACCACCGTGCGCTACCCAATCATCACCATGGCAACGCAGGCCGCCGAGCTGGCGCTAGCGCTGGCTGAACAGCGCCAGCCGCCGGAAATTACGCATCTGTTTAGCCCGACGCTGGTTCGTCGTCACTCCGTTGCATCGCCTGCGGAAGCGCAGAGCGAATAACGGTAGAGGTGAACCCGCGTGTTCGGGTATTCCAGACCATCACCGATGTACTGCCAGCCGTAACGTTCGTAGAAGTCGCGGCAGGCAGACCAGAGATGGAGCTCCTCATACCCGGACTGCGCTGCGTAAGCGATAACATGCTGCTGAAGTTGTCCCGCCAGCCCCTTACCTCGCGCCGCCTCATCAACGTACAGCGCCGCCAGCCATGGAAAGAGATCCTGTCGGGTGATCAAATCGCAGCGCCAGAGCCCTACCGTGCCAAGAAGCTGTTCGCCTTCAAGGGCAATAAACGTTAACGGTAGTGCCCCCGGGGTCTGGCTATGCTCAACGATGCTGTGGAAAAATTCCCGAGGAAGCCCTTCGCCAAAGGCCTGCCAGATCCAGTCGGTAACCTGCTCTGCGAAGTGTGGAGCCTGGTAAAGCGGGAGGATGGCTATCTTTTTCACGTTTCACCTGCATTTTCTCATGTATTTACTGGCCTGAAGCTCCAGCCCGGTTCGGTGATTATCTTACCAGAGTCAGGCTATTGAGTTTGACTTCAGGCTGGCCGGACGAATCGTTACCAAAAAGCGTGATCGTGGCAGAGTTTTTGCGCTTCCCGCATCGCTTATACGGCATAAGCTCTGTGGTAAACTGCAGATCGTTACGTGGAAGCAGGAATGTAGAATGGCAACAATGCTGGATGTATCACTGCGCGCGGGCGTGTCGAAGGCCACGGTATCGCGCGTGCTGAACGGCACAGGTCAGGTAAAAGAGAGTACGCGTCAGCAGGTGTTTGCTGCGATGGAAGAGCTGGGCTATCGCCCGAACTTTCTCGCGCGCTCGCTGGCTAACCAGACCAGCAACAGCATTGGTCTGGTCGTCTCGACCTTTGACGGCTTTTATTTTGGCCGCCTTCTCCAGCAGGCGTCGCGGCAGACCGAAACTCACGGCAAACAGCTGATCGTCACCGACGGTCACGACGCGCCGGAACAGGAAGAACAGGCGGTGCAGATGCTGGCCGATCGCCAGTGCGATGCCATCGTGCTTTACACGCGCTACATGAGCGAAAAAGCGATCGTCAAACTGATGAACACCGTGAAAACGCCGCTGGTGGTCATTAACCGTGAAGTGAGCCAGGCGCCGGATCGCTGCGTGTTCTTCGAACAGCAGGATGCCGCATTCAAGGCCGTGGATTACCTGATCGGCCAGGGCCATCGGGAGATCGCCTGTATCACCGTCCCGATCCACACTCCCACGGGTAAAGCGCGGCTGATGGGCTATCGCAAGGCGCTGGAAAAGCATGGTATTCGTCTGGACGAGCGTCGGATAAAGTACGGCGATGCGGGAATGACGCGGGGATACGAGCTTTGCAAGGAATTGATTGCCGACGGAGTACCGTTTAGCGCCCTGTTTGCCTGTAACGACGATATGGCGCTGGGTGCGTCTAAAGCGTTGCACCAGGCGGGGCTTAAAATCCCGCAGGATATTTCACTGTTCGGCTTTGACGATGCCCCAAGCGCGAAATGGCTGGAGCCTGCGCTCTCATCGGTTTATCTGCCCATCGACAATATGATTGTCACGGCCATCGATCAGGCGATCCGGCTGGCAAAAAACCAGCCGGTCGATGCCATCCCGCCGTTTACCGGCACGCTGGTCTTACGCGATTCGGTCACAACGGGGCCGTACTTTAATCAGATGAGTTCTAAAGCCAGCAGTTCCTGAATGGTCTGGCGACGGCGGATCAGCCGCGCTTTACCGTTATCAAACAGCACTTCCGGCAGCAGCGGGCGGCTGTTGTAGTTAGATGACATAGATGCCCCGTAGGCACCGGTGTCATGCAGCACAAGATAATCGCCCGGTTTGACCTCTGGCAGCGCGCGGGTTTCCACTTTGCCGCCTTCCTGCTGGGTAAACACGTCGCCCGATTCGCACAGCGGCCCCGCAACGACCGTCTCAATGCGCGGCGCCTGCGTTAAATCACGGCCGTCAGCAGCCAGGGCGGTAATGTGGTGATAGCTGCCGTACATGGACGGACGCATCAAATCGTTAAAGCCTGCGTCAATCAAGACGAAGTGGCGAGAGCCCATCTCTTTCACGCTGCGTACCTGCGAAACCAGCACGCCGGCTTCCGCCACCAGGAAACGACCCGGCTCAATTTCCAGCTTTACGGCATGACCCAGATGCGCGGCAATTTGGTCACGTGCGGCGCTCCACAGACCGTAATAGTGATCGGTATCGATCGCCTCTTCACCTTCGCGATAAGGAATAGAGAGACCGCCGCCCGCAGAGATCGCCTCCAGATCCTGACCGAAGTCGACAACCTGGCGCACCATCGCGCCGCACACCTGTTCCAGGTGGCCGTAATCCACGCCAGAGCCAATATGCATATGAATACCCACCAGCTTCAGGCCGTAGCGCTGTAATACCTCCAGCGCGGCAGGCATATCGGCATACCAGATCCCGTGCTTGCTATTTTCGCCGCCGGTATTGGTTTTTTGGCTGTGGCCGTGACCAAAGCCCGGATTCACCCGCAGCCAGACGCGATGGCCGGGAGATACCTGACCCAGCTGCTCCAGCATATCCACAGAACCGGCATTCACCGGGATCTGCAGCTCGTGAACGCGCGCCAGCGTCGCGTCGTCGATCACATCGGCGGTAAAGACGATCGCGTCGCCGTCAGCTTTCGGATCGTATCCGGCCGCCAGCGCGCGTTCGATTTCGCCAAGCGAGACGGAGTCGACCTTCACGCCCTGCTCACGCATCAGGCGCAGAATATGAATATTGGAGCAGGCCTTCTGGGCAAAACGCACCACGTCAAACTGATGCAGGGCGGCGATCTTCTCGCGGACAATCTGCGCGTCGTAGACCCACACCGGACAGCCAAATTCGGCAGGCAGGCGCAGCAGGTTGTCGGCGTTCAAATCGGTATCAGTCTGGTTCAGCGGGCGTGGCATGGTCTTCTCCGGATAAATGCGTTTTGATGATTACGCCACAGCGCAAAGAGAATAAAAAATATCGTTTTATCGCGAGTCTATGCAAAAATGATATGGACAGTTCTCTGCTTTCAGGTGCCCTATGCCCGCCGTCAATTTACGCCACATCGAGATTTTTCACGCCGTGATGACCACCGGCAATCTCACCGAAGCCGCACAGATGCTGCATACCTCGCAGCCGACGGTGAGCCGCGAGCTGGCCCGCTTCGAGAAAGTGCTGGGGCTGAAGCTGTTCGAACGCACCCGGGGCAGGCTTCACCCTACGGTGCAGGGACTACGCCTGTTCGAGGAAGTTCAGCGCTCCTGGTACGGGCTGGACAGAATAGTGAGTGCAGCCGAAAGCCTGCGCGAGTTTCGCCAGGGCGAGCTATCGATCGTCTGCCTGCCCGTCTTCTCGCAATCTTTTTTACCGATGCTGCTGCAGCCCTTTCTGGCGCGATACCCGGAGGTCAGCCTCACCATCGTGCCTCAGGAATCTCCCCTGCTTGAAGAGTGGCTTTCGGCTCAGCGCCATGATTTAGGCCTAACCGAAAACCTCTCAACGCCAGCAGGCACGGCGCGCACGGAGTTACTTTCGTTAGATGAAGTATGCGTTCTGCCCGCCGGGCATCGGCTTGCCGGTAAGGCGGTGCTCACGCCTGAGGACTTCCACGGGGAAAACTACATTAGCCTGTCGCAGACCGACAGTTACAGACAGCTGCTGGATACCCTGTTTGCCGAGCATCAGGTCAAACGGCGAATGGTGGTGGAAACGCACAGCGCGGCTTCAATTTGCGCGATGGTGCGAGCGGGCATCGGCGTCGCGGTGGTGAATCCGCTTACGGCGCTGGATTATGCGGAAAGTGGAATTGTTGTGCGTCGGTTTAGCGTCTCAGTTCCTTTTACCGTTAGCCTAATCCGTCCATTGCATCGTCCCGCATCGGCGCTCGTGGAGGCGTTTAGCGAACATCTACAGGGAGGGCTAAGTATGTTGGCGGGCCAGCTAAATAAGATGTTGAATCAGACGCCCCGCTGAACTGCGGGCGTCTGAAAACTCAGTTAAAACGTTTCGCAATGGCCGCAACACGCTCGCCGAATTTAACCGCGGTTTGCAGATCGCCGCTGGCAATGGCGCCAGCATCAGCATCCGATGGAGACTGCACCAGCAAACCTACTGAACCGCCCAGATTATTAATGTCCTGACGGGTTGCCGCGAGAGTATTTGACGGCGGCAGCCCCAGGCTCACCCAGATCCCACCGTGCTGAGAGGCTAGCGTTTGCAGATATTGCAACGATACCTGCTTATCACCGTTCAGGCTGGCGCTGTTGCTGAATCCCGCGAACACTTTGTCCTGCCAGCTACGTACGAACCAGGCTTTAGAGGTCGCGTCAGCGAATTTCTTAAACTGCCACGGTACGCTTCCCATGTAGGTTGGCGCGCCAAAAATAATCGCTTTGGCATCGTTGAGTTTTTGCCAGTCGCTTTCCTGAATATCGCCATTACTGTCAATGGCGATAAGCTCAGCCTGCGCGCCCTCGGCGACAGTTTCAGCAACGCGTTTGGTATGGCCGTAGCCAGAATAATAGATAACTACAACGCTCATGATAGATCTCCTGATGCAATATTGCCTTGTGAGTCAAACGATTAAGACGACTTTAAAATTGCTCTGCGAGCCCGTTGCCATTTTCGGTTCCCTGGTATCAAATAGAAACCTTACGTCGTTTTATACACGCAAACATTCACGGGCGTAAGAAGGCACCTTTACCTCACCAGGTTACCTCGAGGGAACCACCATGACCCATACAGCAGTTCTGAAAAAGGAGATGCCTCCTTACAACGTGTTCGATGAGCGCTGCCCGACCCGCGGCGTGCTGACGCGTATCGCCGATAAGTGGGCACTGTTAATCCTTGCGCGTCTGGAGAAGGGACCGATGCGCTTTAGTCATCTTCAACGCGATATTCAGCGAATCACCAAAAAGGTGCTGACCCAGTCTTTACGCAAGCTGGAACGTGATGGGCTGGTGTCGCGAAAGATATTCGCCACGGTACCTGTAACAGTCGAGTACAGCCTGACACCGCTTGGCCAGACATTAACTGAAACGGTGACGGTGCTTGCGCACTGGGTGGAAAATAATATTGATGCCATTGTGGCGGCGCAATCCGCCTATGACGCCGCCAACACGTAAACCAGAACGGGTGCTCAGGACAACATAAACGCCACGGCATCCGCAGCATGGATAGCGGTGGTATCAAATACCGGAAGAGGGCTTCGCTCAACCGGTACCAGCAAACCGATCTCCGTGCAGCCGAAGATCACCCCTTCGGCCCCCTGCTGCGCGAGTTTATCGATAACGCTGACGTAATACGCGCGGGAAGATTCGCTGAAGGTACCGAGGCAGAGCTCGTCAAAGATAATCTGATTGATGCGCGCCCGATCGTCTTCATCCGGGATCAGGCTCTCGATCCCAAATTCACTGTGCAAACGTCCGCGATAAAAATCCTGCTCCATAGTGTAGCGTGTACCCAAAAGCGCTACGCGGCGCATCCCGGATGCCGCAATCACACGCCCGGTCGCGTCCGCGATATGCAGAAACGGCAGCGAGCAGCGGTCTTCAATATGCGACGCCACTTTGTGCATGGTATTGGTACAAAGCACTATACCCTCGGCGCCAGCACGCTCCAGCCCAAGCGCCGCCTGGGCCAGGATCTCCCCGGCTTTATCCCACTCGCCGCTCGACTGGCAGGCTTCGATTTCATGAAAGTCAACGCTGTGCAGCAGCAGGCTTGCGGAGTGCAAACCACCCAGACGCAGTTTCACCCCTTCGTTAATCAGGCGATAATAAGGGATTGTCGATTCCCAGCTCATTCCACCTAACAGGCCGATCGTTTTCATCATCCCTCCTTTTCGTTGGTTTCTTTTTTTAACACATCCGATGCGAATAAAAAAAGGCGCTGCATTCAGCGCCTTTTAAACAAACATTGGTTATCCCCTGCATACGTTGGGACAGGTAAACGGGCAATACGATCACACGCCGATGTTTCGAAGTTTCTCTCCGGCCATCAGCTTGCGCTCGATGTGTTCCAGCGTCACGCCTTTGGTTTCCGGGATCAGCCAGAACGTGACGCCAATAAACGCCACGTTCAGCACGGTATAGAGCCAGAACGTTCCCGCTGCGCCAATCGCGTCCAGCAGCGTCAGGAACGTCGCGCCGATGATCATGTTCGATACCCAGTTGGTGGTCGTGGAACAGGTGATGCCAAAGTCACGGCATTTGAGCGGCTGAATTTCGGAGCACAGGATCCAGACCACCGGCGCGGCGCTCATCGCGTAGCCTGCGATACACATCATGGTCATCCCGACAGAAAGCCAGGAAAGTCCGCTTGAGGCCGTACCGTTATCAAACTGCATCAGGCAGTAGCCCAGGATCAGCGTGCCGAGCGCCATCACGCTGAAGCCAATTTTCAGCGCAGGTTTACGGCCCGCCTTGTCAACGGTGAAAACGGCAATAAAGGTGGCGAACATGAAGGTCAGCCCGACCACCAGGGTCGCGATCATCTGCTGTTCCGTGGTGGTAAACCCGGCCATTTTGAAAATCCGCGGCGCGTAGTACATGATGATATTCATGCCGGTGAACTGCTGCATCGCCTGCAGAAGCATGCCGAGGAATACCGCCCGGCGTACGTTGCGATTGATTTTAAACAGCGCCCAGCCTCCCTGCTTCAGCTTCAGGCTTTCGCGGATCTCGTTCAGCTCTTCGCGGGCTTTTTCTGAGGTATCGCGCAGCATGCGCAGCACCTCTTCCGCCTCCACGTGGCGCCCTTTTTGCGCCAACCAGCGCGGGCTGTTTGGCAGGAAAATCACCAGGACGATCAGCACCAGCGCCGGTAAGGCCAGCACGCCCAGCATCGCGCGCCAGTTGCCGCTGTAGCTGAAGTAGGTGTCAGACAGAAACGCCAGCACAATACCCAGCGTGACCATCAGCTGATACATGCTGATCATCTTGCCGCGCACGTTTTCGCTCGCCATTTCGGAGAGATAAAGCGGCGCGGTGTAGGACGCAATCCCCACCGCCACGCCCAGCAGCACGCGGGAAAGCAGCAGGATTTCAACGTTAGCGGCAAACGCCGAGCCAATGGAGCCGGCAACGAACAGAATTGCCCCGACCATCAGGCTGTATTTGCGCCCCAGACGGAACGACAGCCAGCCGTTGAACAGCGCGCCGATGGCCGCACCGAGCATCATGCTGCTCACCACCCACTCCTGCAGGCGACTGCTGAGGGTAAAGTGATCGCTAATAAACGGTAATGCGCCGGCAATAACGCCAATATCCAGTCCAAATAACAGGCCAGCCACGGCGGCGGCAATGGAGACAAACTGGTTCATGCGGCGAGTATCACGCAGCGCAGCGGGCATTAGGGTAGAGTCATTTATAGATGTCATATTTTTCCTGCCTCAACAGCAAAATTCGTTAAATGAAATTACGAGATAGCGAGAAAAAGTGTCAGGCGGGAAAAGGTGAAGATATGGATTATTTCGCTGCGACATAGCGATCTGTGATGGACATTACAATTTCAACTAACGCTTAATAATCACGTTATTTTACTAATGCATTAATTTTTCAGAATTAAAAGTGTGACGGATGTCGTTCATGATTTTTTAGTATGGATTTTTCGTGTTTACCCATATGGACTTTGACAATTTTTGAGCAAAAAAACCTCCGCCCGAAAGCAGAGGTCCAGACCCGATGCGGGTTATCGCGCCAGCCAGCCGCCATCAACCGCCACGGTGTAGCCGTTGATATAGTCCGATGCCGACGAGGCCAGAAACACTACCGGCCCCATCAGATCGCCCGGCAGCCCCCAGCGCCCCGCCGGAATACGGGCAAGTATTTCCGCGCTGCGCTGCTCGTCTGCGCGCAGCTGCTGCGTGTTGTTGGTCGCCATGTAACCCGGCGCAATGGCATTCACATTGATATTATGTTTCGCCCACTCGTTTGCCAGCAGGCGGGTCACGCCCATCACGGCGCTTTTGGACGCGGTGTAAGACGGCACGCGGATTCCCCCCTGGAACGAGAGCATAGAGGCAATATTCACGATCTTGCCGCCGTTCCCCTGCGCAATAAAATGCTTCGCCGCCGCCTGGGACATGAAAAATACGCTCTTGATGTTAAGGTCCATCACGTCGTCCCAGTCGCGTTCGCTGAAGTTGATCGCATCTTCACGGCGAATCAGCCCGGCGTTGTTGACCAGAATGTCGATATGGCCGAATTCCGCTACCGCGCGATCCAGCAGTTCAGGAATGGTATCGATTTTACGCAGGTCGGCGGTCAGGCTCAGGAAACGGCGTCCCAGAGCCGTCACGCGCTCGATGGTTTCTGTAGGCTCAACGATATTAATCCCGACGATATCGCAGCCCGCTTCCGCCAGGCCTAACGCCATCCCCTGACCCAGCCCGGTATCACATCCGGAAACCACCGCCACTTTCCCCTGCAGGGAGAATGCATCCAGAATCATGTTTATTCCTTACTCTTTCAGAGCCTGTCACTCACAGGCAGGTTTATGCTTCACTGCCTGCGACTACCGCAGATCGCTGACCGCAACATGGTCCATATCATCAAAGACCTGGTTTTCGCCCACCATTCCCCAGATAAAGGTGTAGGCTTTTGTCCCAACGCCGGAGTGAATAGACCAGCTCGGTGAAATCACCGCCTGCTCGTTGTGCATCACGATATGGCGCGTTTCCTGCGGCTGTCCCATCATGTGGAACACGCAGGCGTCCTCATCCATATTGAAGTAGAAGTAGACTTCCATGCGGCGCTCGTGGGTATGGCACGGCATGGTGTTCCACAGGTTGCCAGGCGCCAGCTCGGTCAATCCCATACTCAGCTGGCACGTCTCCAGCACGTCCGGCACGAAGTACTTATTGATGGTGCGGCGGTTGCTGGTGAGGTTGTCGCCCAGCGTCACGGGCGCGACGTCTGCCGGGGTCACTTTTTTGGTTGGACAGGTGGCGTGAGCCGGCGCGCAGTTGTAGTAAAACTTCGCAGGCCTGCTGGCGTCGATGCTGGCAAAAACCACGTCTTTCGCCCCTTTACCCACGTACAGCGCCTCGCGATGGCCAATCTCATAGCACTGTCCGTCTACGGTGATGGTGCCCGGCCCGCCGATGTTAATCACACCCAGCTCGCGACGTTCGAGGAAATAATTTACGCCCAGCTGTTTACCGACCTCGCCGCCAACGGAGACGGTTTTCGTGACGGGCATAATTCCGCCCACAATAATGCGGTCGATATGGCTGTAAACCATAGTGTACCTGTCGGCCTCGAATACCTGCTCGACTAAAAACGCATTGCGCAGCCCCTGAGTATCCAGCGTTTTGGCGTGCGCACTGTGGCTGCTTTCTCTGACGTCCACGGTAACCTCCAGATGTGGTCATGCCCGAAGGCGGAAATAAACGAAACAGCGTTCCGTTTTTCATAATGAGCACATACTATCGGCATAAAGTGGGCTTTTCAATGAAATTTAAAACAACGTTTCATTTTTATTTTTGTTTATAACGGAAATGGTGTTCGGATCACAATTAAGCCGCCAGGAGAAAAAGGGCGCGAAAAAAAACCTCCCGGAGGAGGTTTTTTTAATGAGAAGAGGTTAGCGTTCGATGGCCAGCGCCACCCCTTGCCCGCCGCCTATACAAAGCGTGGCAATTCCTTTGCGGGCATTGCGCTTTTTCATTTCGTGGACCAGAGAAACCAGGATCCGGCAGCCGGACGCCCCGATAGGATGACCCAGCGCGATCGCCCCACCGTTAACGTTGACTCGCAGCGGATCCCACTCCAGCATTTTTCCGACGGAGATCGCCTGAGCGGCATAGGCTTCGTTCACTTCAATCAGATCCACATCCGAAAGCTGCCACCCCGCACGCTCCAGGCAGCGGCGGGTCGCGTAGACCGGTGCGATCCCCATTAACGCAGGATCAACCCCCACGCTCGCAAACGCCTTAATGCGGGCCAGGACGGGGAGATCGAGCTCAAGAGCTTTGCTTTCGCTCATCATCATAACGGCGGCAGCGCCGTCGTTAATGGAAGAGGCATTTCCTGCCGTCACTGAGCCCTGCATTTCAAACGCGGGGTTTAGCCTGGCCAGGCCTTCAGCACTGGCGTCAGTGCGCGGCTGTTCATCGGTATCTACGACGACATGCTCGCCGCTCTGACGCTGCGTGCTGACCGGGACAATTTCGTCGCGAAAACGACCGGAATCGATCGCCGCACGCGCTTTTTGCTGCGAGCTTAGCGCATAGGCATCCTGCACCTCACGGCTGATGCCATACTCGCGCGCCAGGTTTTCAGCCGTCACGCCCATGTGATAATCGTTGAATGCGTCCCACAGCCCGTCATGCACCAGGCTGTCGAGCAGCTGACTGTTGCCCAGCTGTGCGCCGGTCCGGCTGTCGGTCAACACGTGCGGCGCGCGGCTCATATTCTCTTGTCCGCCCGCAATGATCACGTCCGCCTCACCACACTGAATGGCCTGCGTCGCGAGATGCAGCGCTTTCAATCCTGAACCACAGACGTCGTTGATGGTGATGGCGGAGACGGTATTGGGCAGCCCGCCCTTCAGCGCCGCCTGACGCGCAGGGTTTTGCCCGGCACCGGCCGTGAGAACCTGTCCCAGGATCACCTCATCAACTTCATGTGCTGCGATCCCGCTACGTTCCACCAGCGCTTTCACCACCACGCTGCCCAGGTCAACCGCGGAGTGACGCGCGAGCGATCCCTGAAAACAGCCGATAGCTGTACGCAACGCACCCACTATAACGACATCTTTCATCACGACCTCTGTGTTAAATGACATGACGATAGTAGAGGATTGTTACTGGCAATTATCTTAATTGTTTAAAAATAGTGAGATTAATCACAAGGATCAGCGCGCATCCTGCAGATACTGCCGCAGCCAGCTTCCGGCAATGCCGGGAGGGGATCGTTTATTCCACAGCAGATCGATGCCGATCGCCCGCGGCCAGCCGGGAACATTGAGCTGTACCAGGGATTTCGCGGCGGCAAATTCATCCACCAGCGCGCACGGCAACACGCACCAGCCAAATCCCTGTACCGCCATACTCAAGAGTAACAGGTAATTCGGGGCTGACCAGACGGGCCCGCGCGCGATCTCCGCCTCGCGCTCAAGATAGGTGCTCAGCCGCAGCTCCCTCCAGCCGTGCAGCTCGTCACGCTGAACGTCATGTTGTCCGGCGAGCGGATGCGTGGTCGCGACATAGATCGCCATGCGGGTCTGCATCGGCAGCCGGATGGCGCCGATATCCGTAGGGTAACCGTCTCGCGCTTCGGTGAGGCCAACCTGCGCGCGCTCCTTTTGCAGCAGATCGATCACGTCCTCTTCCTCGCCAATCAGACATTCGAATTCCGTATGGGGAAAGCGCGCGTCAAACTGTTTCATCATCTCTTCCAGCACGTCCGGGTTAAGGGTATCGGAAAGGACAAACGTCAGACGCGCCTCCGTTTGCGCCGATAGCGACACCGCCAGCTCATCCAGCCGCGTGCTGGCGGCGAGAATAGCCTGCACATAGCCCAGCACCTGTTCCCCCTGGGCCGTCAATACCGGCTGGCGCGCAGAGCGGTCAAACAGCTCGAAGCCCAGATCGGCTTCAAGATTGGCAATGGACGTGCTGATCGTCGACTGGCTTTTGCGCAGCCGGCGTGCGGCTGCAGAGAAAGAGCCTGCCGCAACGGTCTCGACAAACGCGTTAAGAGCTTCGGGTGAATAGCGCATAACCTATCTACTTTAGCGATGGATACTATCTTTAATATATCAGCTTTAGCGATGAAAATAGGCCACATCAACGCCCATACCGGCGAATTAACGAGGTCTATCGCTATGCAACATCAGGATGCACTCCAACGTAAACTGCCGGAGCGGATCTTTCATGCTGTCTGTTTTGAAGGGATTGCGACGGCGATCCTCGCCCCTACCGCGGCGTGGCTTATGCAGCGTTCCGTGGTGGAAATGGGCGGGTTGACCATTGTTCTGGCGACCACCGCCATGCTGTGGAACATTATTTATAACTTCGGCTTCGACCGCTTCTGGCCCGTTCAGCACGTCAAACGTACGGCAAAAGTGCGTGCGCTGCATGCGCTTGGGTTTGAATGCGGGTTTATTGTGATTGGCGTGTCGATTGTCGCCGCCGTGCTGGGCGTTACCCTGCTGCAGGCATTCACACTGGAAATAGGTTTCTTCCTGTTCTTCCTGCCGTACACCATGTTCTATAACTGGGCGTACGATTGCCTTCGCGAGAAATTTCTTAAGCGTCGCCAGCAACGGCGCGCCCTGGCAGGCTAAACACCTTCTGGCCGGACGCCCGCTCCGGCCATTCACCTTCGAAGCAACTGCGCTCTCGGTGCATAACTATGGTAAATTGCACTCCATTCCGATGGTTTGATAGTTGAAACGTTGCTCTAATGTCGAAAATTTGGTCAAAAGATGAGACTCTCTGGAGTTTCGCTCTCTACGGCACGGCCGTGGGCGCAGGAACGCTGTTCCTGCCCATTCAGCTGGGCTCCGCAGGCGCAATTGTCCTGTTTATTACCGCCCTCGTGGCCTACCCCTTAACCTACTGGCCGCACAGAGCGCTGGCGCAATTTATTCTGTCGTCGAAAACGAAAGGCAACGAGGGGATCACCGGCGCCGTTTCGCACTATTACGGCCGGAAGATCGGCAACCTGATCACCACGCTCTATTTCATCGCCTTCTTTGTGGTGGTGCAGATTTATGCGGTGGCCATCACCAACTCGCTCACGGAGCAGCTGGCGAAACACCTGACGGTTGATACCGCCGTTCGCGTGCTGGTCAGCCTGGGCGTGGTGCTGGTCCTGAATCTGATCTTCCTGATGGGACGGCATATCACGATAAAAGTGATGGGCTTCCTGGTGTTTCCGCTGATTGCCTATTTCCTGTTTGTCTCGCTCTATCTGATAGGCAGCTGGCAGCCCTCGCTGCTGACCAGCCAGATGGCCGTCGATCGCCACACGCTGCACCAGGTCTGGATTTCGATCCCGGTGATGGTGTTTGCGTTCAGCCATACCCCGATTATCTCCACGTTTGCCGTTGACCGTCGCGAGAAGTTTGCCGATGGCGCCATGGATAAATGTAAAAAGATCATGAAGGTGGCGTACCTGATCATTTGCCTGAGCGTGCTGTTCTTTGTCTTCAGCTGCCTGCTCTCAATTCCGCCGTCGTACATTGTGGCCGCCAAAGAGCAAGGGGTGACTATCCTGTCCGCGCTGTCGATGATGCCTTCTTCACCGGCGTGGCTGGGCATTTCCGGGATTGTCGTGGCGATAATTGCGATGTCGAAATCGTTCCTCGGCACCTATTTTGGGGTGATTGAAGGGGCGACGGAGATCGTGAAGTCGTCGCTCAGTCAGGTGGGGGTGAAAAAGAGCCGCGCCTTTAACCGCGCGATTTCCATTATGGGGGTGTCGTTAATCACCTTTGCCGTCTGCTGCATTAACCCGAACGCCATTTCGATGATTTACGCCATCAGCGGCCCGCTTATCGCCATGATCCTGTTTATCATGCCGACGCTGTCGACGTATCTGATCCCCTCCCTGAAACAGTACCGCTCCATTGGCAACCTGCTGACGCTGATCGTCGGGGTGCTGTGCGTGTCGGTGATGTTTGTCGGCTAACGCCCTGCATGCCCGGCGTTCTGCCGGGCATGTCTCTCAGTCTCGCCCAGCTGATTCCAGCGGAAAAGGCCTGTCCTGCACCACCGTTTTCATGACAAGCGTAGATCGAAGGTGCTGCACGCCGGGCATGGCGGAGAGCTTCTCGTCGTAGAGTTTCTGGAAAGCGGACAGGTCGCGGGTCACGACGTGCATTAGATAATCGGGATCGCCAAACAGGCGCTGCGCCAGCACGATCTGCGGGATCTCCTCCACCGCCGCTTCAAACGCGCTAACCGCCTTTCTGTCACCCTCCTTCAGCGTCGCAAACACTATCGCCAGGAAGTTGAATCCCATTTTGGCGGGGTCGAGGCTGGCACGGTATCCCGTTATCGCCCCGCTTTGCTCCAGCGCCCGCACGCAACGATGGCACGGCGAGAGGCTCAGATTCACTCTTTCCGCCAGCTCGGTCAGGGATAAGCGGCCATCAGACTGTAGCTCAGCAAGAATTTTTCGATCGATGCTATCCATGTGGAAGATTTTCTCAATTTCACCGTTTTGTGAGCATAACATTGAAAGCCTATTTCGCAGAGTTAGCGATATTCTTTTTCTCAACGTTTGACGCACTGCGGGAGTCTTCAGGACGATGGAAATGAGTATTGTGGCCGGCTTTTGGGTGGTTTCTTTTCTGCTTATCATGACGCCGGGTGCCGACTGGGCCTACGCCATTAGCGCCGGGATTAACGGGCGACGCGTGGTACCGGCGGTGATGGGGTTAATGTCCGGGCATCTGTTAGCCACGCTGGTTGTGGTGGCTGGCGTGGGGGTCGTGATTGCTCAACATCCGCTGGCGTTGACCGGGCTGACCGTGGCTGGCGCTCTGTATCTCATGTGGCTTGGCATAATGTTGCTGCGTCACCCTGCCGCACCGGAAAAGGCCACCCACCATGCGGGAAACTGGAGGCAGTGGGCGGTGAAAGGACTCTGCATTAGCGGCCTAAACCCAAAAGTGTTTTTACTGTTCCTGGCGCTGCTTCCTCAGTTTACGGACCCGACCGGAAGCTGGTCGATAGCGATGCAGATGTCCGCGCTTGGTATGATGCACCTTATCACCTGTACGCTGGTCTATCTGCTGGTGGGGTATGGTTCGAAAGCGGTGCTGGCGACCCGACCACAGGCGGCGCGTCTGGTAAGCATGGCATCGGGAGGGATAATGGTGCTGATCGCGATGGTATTGCTTTTTGAGCAGGTGAGATAAAAAAACACCGGCCATCGCCGGTGTTATTTACGCCCGAATATCGTCATATTCCCGCGTTTTATCAAACTCATGTTTCGCGAACGGGCACAGCGGGATAATTTTACGGTTCTCACCGCGCATCTTCTCCACCACTTTCGCTACCAGCTGTTTACCGACGCCCTGCCCTTTCAGGCTCTCATCCACGTCGGTGTGCTCGATAATGCTCAGGTGCTCGCCGGTCGGTACGAAGACAATCTCCGCGACCTGGTTGCCGTTCGCATCATTGACGTAAAACTTGTTATGGCCTTCCAGAATATCCATGGTTCCTCGCTTATTTTTGGCGATACTTCAGCGCACCGCTCGGGCAGGTATCAATCACGCGGACAACCGTTTCAACGTCCACTTCATCGGGAATGATCCACGGTTTACGTTTGAGATTAAACAGCTTTGCGCTGCCACGCACGCAGTTACCAGAGTGTTTGCAAATCCCGGTGTTGAAGTAAACGTCAATTTTCTCGCCGGTATAGGCCCGGTAACCCGCATCCAGTAGCTCTTTATCCATGACATTGCCTCTGTAATTATTATCGTGCTGAATGAAGAATAGCCTGACGGGATCCTGCTGGCTATATCGTTGAAAACGAAAAGCCAGGTCACAACTCTTTTCTTGTTAGATTGCGTCCGCTAGTGGCGCATGTCAGGCTCGGAAAATGTCACTTTTGCATAACTTGCGCAGGTTGAATGAAACGCAGACTCTCTTTTCAGGTAAAGCTATTTTTAGCGCTGGTGTGCTTCTCCTGCCTGCTGTTAGTTCTGCTGGGAACGATCCTGTTTCATTTTATTGACCGGCAGCTCCATCACGATCTCGGTCAGCGCGCCCGGGTTCAGGCCAGCCAGATCGCGCTGATGCCGGGTCTGGCGGCAATGGTTGCGGCCCGGGATATCCCCGGCATCGCCCGGTTAATTCAGCCGCTGCGCGCCGAAAGCGATGCCAGCTATATTGTGATTGGCGATACCGAGGAACAGCACCTTTATCATTCTGAATCCCCGGAGCGTATAAATTTACCGATGATCGGCGGGGATAACGCGGAGGTATTAAAGGGCAAAACTATTATTTCCGTGCGTCAGGGCGGGATTGGCGTGTCGCTACGCAGCAAAGCGCCCATCTTCAACGCGCAGCATCAGGTGATTGGTATTGTCTCGGTCGGCTATCTGACCTCCTATATTGCCAATATTAACGCCCGTATTCTCTGGCAGTCCGGGCTGTACGGCGCGGCTCTTCTGCTGCTGCTGTTTATGTTCTCCTGGCTGTTTACCCGCAATCTCAAAAAACAGATGTTCCGACTGGAGCCGAAAGATATCGCTCAGCTGGTTTTGCAGCAGCGCGCGCTATTAGAAGCCATGTATGAGGGGGTATTTGCCGTCAATGAAGAGAAGCAGCTGATTTTAATTAACCGCGCCGCACGAGAAATGCTGGATATTCGGCAAAGTGAGAAAGAACTTATCGGTAAACCGCTGGAAGACGTTCTGCAGACGTCGCCGGGCTTTTTATCCCAGCGCTACGCCTCGGTCAGCGCTGGCAGCCACGACCAGATTGCGGTGCTGAACCAGCGCGAGGTGATCGTCAACCGCGTGGCGATTGAGGTCGAACCGGGCGTTGAAAGCGGCTGGGTCTACAGCTTTCGCGACAAAAACGACATCAACACCCTCAGCAGCCAGCTCAGTCAGATCAAGCGCTATGCGGATAACCTGCGCATTATGCGCCACGAGCAGCTGAACTGGACCGCCACGCTGGTGGGCTTGCTGCAGATGAAACACTATGACGAGGCGATCCGTTACATTCAGGTGCAGTCCGAAGGCGCGCAGCGGGTGCTGGACTTTGTCTCCGCCCGTTTTTCCTCTCCCGCGCTGTGTGGGCTGCTGTTAGGCAAATACGTTAGCGCGCGCGAAAAAGGCATCGAGCTGCTGTTTGATCCCGCCTGCCAGCTCACCCGCATGCCCGCCACGCTCAACGAAACGGAGCTGATGTCGGTTATTGGAAATCTGCTGGATAACGCGGTGGACGCAACCCTTAAAGCACCGGTCCCCGCGCCGGTAGAGCTTTACATTTCAGACCGCAACCAGGAGCTGCTGATCGAGGTGGCTGACCGGGGCTGCGGGGTGGACGATGCGTTGAAGCCGCACATTTTCCGCCAGGGATTCAGCAGCAAGCCGGACAGCGAAAACGACATTGTGGGCACCGAGCACGGTATTGGCCTGTATCTGGTGGCAGGATATATCGACAAGGCTGGCGGCACTATTGAGATTGCCGACAACACGCCACAAGGGACTATTTTTTCTGTGTTTATTCCGAATGGGCAAAAGCATGACCCGAGCAATTGACGTTGTGATCGTTGAAGATGAGCCGCACCTGGCGGAGCTGCATCGCGAGTATATCGAGCAGAATTTTCATTTGCGCGTGGTGGGCATCGCCGCGTCGATTGAGCAGGCATGCCGCCTGATTCGTCAGCATCAGCCGCGGCTTATCCTGCTGGACAACTATCTCCCGGACGGTAAAGGCGTGGAGTTAATTGATAATCCGCTACTGAAAAGCTATGAGTGTTCGGTGATCTTCATCACCGCCGCCAGCGATATGCAGACCTGCAGCCACGCCATGCGCAGCGGCGCGTTTGACTACCTGATTAAGCCCGTCTTTTTCCAGCGCCTGCACGCCTCTCTGGAACGGTTTATGCGTTTCATCCACACCGTGCAGCAGGTGAAGGTGGTCGACCAGCATGCGCTGGATCGCCTGTTTAATCTTCCCGCAGCGGAAGCCTCCATTACGCCGTCGACGAAGGGCATTGAACCCCAGACGCTGGAACGGATTAAAAACCTGTTCGCCGAGCATCCCGATACCGCGATGTCGGTTGAAGAGGTGGTGGAAAAGGTGGGGATCAGTAAAACCACGGGGCGTCGCTACCTTGAATACTGCGTGGAGAGCGGGTTAATCAGCGTCGAAATGCTGTATGGCAATATTGGTCATCCGCGAAGGTTATACCGCAAAGCGCCCGATAAACCGTAATCCAGAACTGTTCACAGGCTAACGTTCGTGGATTTTATGGTGTTAATTGCTGAAACGACGGCGACAATCACACTTCGGAATCATTGCCCGCTTCACCCTCTTGTGGGTGGAGCCCGATACGCTATGTTGACAATTAGTTCCTCAAATGTAACTAAAAGGTTAACTATAATGTCGAACACGTTCCGAATTTCTCTGCTTACCGCTACCGTACTGTTCTCTGCTTCTGCACTATCTGCCCTGCCGCAGGGCTATCCTGCTGAGTATCAAAAAGTTGTTGATGCCGCAACGAAAGAGGGCAAGGTTGTTATTTACTCCACCACCGACATCAAAGCTGCCGGACCGCTGATCCAGGGCTTCGAAAAAACCTATCCGGGCATTAAAGTCGAATACAACGACATGAACAGCACCGAGCTGTACAACCGTTTCATCAGCGAACAGGCTTCCGGCGGCGTGAGCGGCGACGTGGTCTGGAGCTCCTCTATGGACACCGGCCTGAAGCTCGCCACAGACTACGCCATGGAGTATAAATCGCCGGAGCAAAGCCAGCTGCCGAAATGGGCGGTCTGGAAGGATAAGGCTTATGGCACTACCTATGAGCCGGTGGTCTTTATCTACAACAAGCGCCTGATCCCAGCCGGCGACGTGCCGGATTCTCACGCCGCGCTGGCGAAGCTGATTGCCAGCCAGACGGACAAATTCAAGGGCAAAGTCACCACCTACGACATCGAAAAATCGGGTTTGGGCTTTATGCTTTCGGTGCAGGATCACAACGCCGATCCTAATTACTTCAAAACCCTGGCCGACGTCGCCAAAGGTGGCTTATCGGTGCAGTCGTCTACCGGCACCATGATGGAGCGCGTCTCCTCCGGTGAAAACCTGATCGGCTTCAACATCCTCGGTTCCTACGCGGAAGCGCGTGCGAAGAACGATCCTTCGCTCGGCATTGCCTATCCAAAAGATTACACCCTGGTGCTGTCGCGCGTATCGTTCATCAGCCAGCAATCGCAAAACAGCAATGCCGCGAAGCTGTGGCTGGACTACGTGCTGTCTGAACAAGGGCAAAACATTCTGGCCAATCAGGCGGACATCCCCTCCATTCGTAACGATATCGAAGGGAAAAATGATATCGACGGCCTGACCAAAATCCTCGGCAACGCGCTGAAGCCAATTCCGGTTGATGAAACGCTGCTGGAATACCTGCAGCCGAAAAAACGCCTGGAGTACATCAAAGAGTGGCGTACCGCCGCCGGTAAATAAGCGTCTGAGCGCGGCGCAGGCCGCCGCGCTCCCTTATCGACTGAGTTCGTTTTTCTGGGCCGCAACACCAGGGATACCCCATGAATACATTACGCAGAAAGTGGCAAAGCCTGCCGCGAGGCATCGTCGTGCTGATAACCGCCCTGGTTATCTACACCCCGCTGTCGTTTATCGTGATACAGAGCTTCCTGTCCGCCCCGTTCTTTTCGCCGTCAAAAGAGTGGAGCTTTGAATCATTTGAATTTATTTTCACCGACCCTGATTTTTATAAGGCCCTGAAAAGCGGCTTTATTCTTGCTTTCGGGCTGGTCTTTATCTCCATTCCGCTGGGCGGCGTGCTGGCGTTTCTGATGGTGCGTACCGACCTGCCCGGTCGCCGGTTGATTGAGCCGCTGATCCTGGTCCCGATCTTCGTTTCACCGATGGTGCTGGGCTTCGGCTACGTGGTGGCCGCCGGTCCGGTGGGCTTTCTCTCCCAGTGGGCTCAGGCGCTGATTGGCTTTGTGCCGTGGAACATCTACGACATGTCGAGCATTGTGGTCATCGCCGGCCTGACGCACGTCCCGCACGCCTATCTGTATATCTCGTCAGCGCTGCGCAGCGTGGGCTCCGACGTGGAAGAAGCCGCGCGCACCGCGGGCGCGTCGCCCTGGCAGGTGATGACCTCCGTCAGCCTGCCGATGGTGCGCCCGTCCATTCTGTACGCCACCGTGCTGCTGTTCTTCCTGGGGCTGGAAGTGTTTGGCCTGATGCTGGTCCTCGGCGACCCGGAAGGCAACATGGTGCTGGCGACCTATCTCTATAAGCTGACGAACAAGATGGGCACCCCATCCTATAACCTGATGGCGGCGGTTGCCGTGGTGCTGATCTGCATCACCATCCCGCTGGTGATGCTCCAGCGTCGCCTGATGCGCACCGCCAACCGCTTCGTCACCATGAAGGGCAAGGCCTCGCAGGCCCGCGCGCTACCGCTGGGTAAATGGCGCTGGGTGGCTGGCGCGGTGATTGCCTTCTGGCTCACCGTCACTATCGGCGTTCCGCTGCTCGGCGTGGTGCTGCGCGCGTTTATCTCCAACTGGGGCGTGGGCGTTTCGCTGTGGGACGAGCTTTCTCTGAACACCTTCCGCACCATCTGGGCGCAGCCCAACCTGCTGCGCGCCATCGTTAACTCCATGGCGATTGGCGTGATTGGCGGCGCGCTGGCCGTGGCGTGCTACCTGTTTGTCGGCATTGCCATGCACCGCAAGCCGGACAACACCACGCGTTTCCTGGACTACAGCGTGCTGGTGCCGCGCGCCGTGCCTGGCCTGCTGGCGGGTCTGGCGTTCCTGTGGGTGTTCCTGTTCCTGCCGATGTGGCTGGATAACTCGCTGAAATCCGGCTGGCTTTCCGGGTTCGCCTGGACCGACTGGATGCGTGAAAACGTCATCGTCTGGCTGCGTTCGCTGCGCAGCACCATTTTCAGCGTCTGGCTGGCCTATACCGTGGTGTGGATGGCTTACGGGCTGAGGCTTATCTCTTCCACGCTGCTGCAGGTAGGGCCGGAGCTTGAAGAGGCGGCGCGCAGTACCGGGGCGACGCGCGGGCAGATCACCCGCCACGTCACCATCCCGCTCTCCCGCTACGGTCTTATCGGTTCGTGGCTGCTGATGTTCCTGATCTTTGAGCGCGAATACTCAACGGGTGTGTACCTGCTTTCACCCGGCACGGAGACCATCGGCTCGATGCTGGTTTCCCTCTGGGCCGCGGGTGCCATTGATATCGTGGCGGCGCTCTCTTTCATTAACATCCTGCTGGTCGTGGTAGGTCTGGGCATTGCCCTTCGTTTCGGAGTGAAAATACATGATTGAATTAGCGGTTGACGATCTGCACTTAACCTACGGCGACAATCCTGTTTTAAAAGGTGTCTCCATGAACCTGAAGCGCGGCGAAGTGGTCTCCCTGTTAGGCCCCTCCGGCAGCGGCAAAACCACCCTGCTCCGCGCAGTCGCGGGTCTGGAAAAACCGACCCAGGGGTCGATTGTGATTGGCAACAATAAAGTTTACGACGGCACGCCGCGCAGCGAGGTCCCGGCGGAAGAGCGTAACCTGGGGCTGGTGTTCCAGTCCTATGCCCTGTGGCCGCACAAAACCGTGTTTGAGAACGTGGCCTATCCGCTCAAGCTGCGCAAAGTCCCGGCCAAAGAGATCCAGCAGCGCGTGCAGGACGTGCTGGACCAGCTTGGTCTGGGCCATCTTGGCAAACGGCACCCGCACCAGCTCTCCGGTGGCCAGCAGCAGCGCGTGGCGATCGGCCGTGCGCTGGTGTACAACCCGCCGGTGATTTTGCTGGACGAACCGCTTTCCAACCTCGACGCCAAGCTGCGCGAAGAGGCCCGCGTGTTCCTGCGCGAGCTGATTATCAAGCTCGGGTTATCCGCGCTGATGGTGACGCACGACCAGAACGAAGCTATGTCCATATCCGACCGCATCCTGCTGCTCAACAACGGCAAAATTGAGCAACAGGGCACGCCGCAGGAGATGTACGGCTCGCCGAAAACGCTGTTTACCGCCGAGTTTATGGGCAGCAACAACCGCCTGCACGGCAAGGTCACCGAAGTGCGCGACGGCAGAGCGCGTATCGAAGGCAAAGGCTGGGTGCTGTGGGGTCAGGCCGGTGAAGGGGTGCAGAGCGGTGATGAAGCCACGGCGGTGATCCGCGTCGAGCGCGTGGCGGTAGTCGAGGGGCCAGGGGAAAATCAGCTTGAGCTGCCGCTGCTTACCAGCATGTATCTCGGCGACCGCTGGGAATACCTGTTCCGCACGGTGGGAGATGATTTTGTCATTCGTGCGTATGGGCATGAGGTTCGGGATCCGCAGCACTGCCATCTTTCGCTGCCGGAGAAGCATGTTTGGGTGTTCCCGAAAGGGTGATGAGTCAATAATTAATCTGCCATGGCCCGGTAGCGATTCGCTTACCGGGTCTACAAAACAAAGAAATGCGCAGATGCCAGGATAGATGGCGCTAGCCATTATTGTTAAGGCATTCGGACTAAAATAGCCACCTGACACTTTTTTCCGTCCGTACTTATAACGGTTTAAGACTCCATATCAAAATGTTATTACAGAGCATATAAAGAAAATTTATGCGCCATATCCAGCATTTTTGAAAACTAATTGAACATGCTCCGTCAGTCCAACAAGATCTTCATAGGCGATTGGGCCAAAATCAGGATAATGGTTTTCAATATACTCGTTAACATCTTCCATACCTTCACTCGCTCTGAGATTTTTAACAAATGTAGGCAAAATACGATGATTAACACCAGTACCATACTCTTTCGGATGATGGGTCATACACCACTCAACTTTACCTTTATACGATTGAATCGCATCTTCCAGTAAGGTGATAACTTCTGGAACCTCTTTTTCAAAACGAAAACTGGTATAAGGAGGGTACTTAGAGCGATCAATTTTTTCAAAATGGTCATTTATCCATTCATCTTCAATACGGCTCTGATAATGTAACCACTCCAGTTTTCCAAGAGAACCAATGAAGTCCAACAAGATTGTTTCTTTCTTACCTATCGGAAACATTATTTTAACCCCTGTAATTTATCAGAGATCGTAACACTTCCCTGATTTATAGATTTGATATGTTTTTCCCAATCTCCCTTAGGAATCGGTTTTAAGGACACTCTTGGATCGTAAACATACTGACCATCGGTATAAACCTGATGGAAAGCTTGTTCATGTACAATTTTTCCATTTTCATACACATTTAAGTTGTACGGAGTCGTCGGCCTTGCTTCAATAATTTTTCCGTGCCCGCCAGCTGCATCGAGAAGCTTAGGTGCGATATCTGAGCAATCCGTACAATCTGTATTGCCTATCCAGGCAATAAACTTAGGTTCGTTCATTTTTTCAATAACACTCTGATTGGCTGGATAACCGGGATTTTCAGGGCGAACATTTTCAAGGCCGGGGATCTTCTCGTTCTGATAGAAAAGATCATCCAGTGAAGGAGAATCCGGAACAGGCGTAGTTGTCGTCCAGCCATTATTGTTTGACGCTCCATCACCGTTGGTATTACCAGTATGATTTATCCCTCCGGTTGCTACACTATTATTCCCTGTGTTGGAGGGCGTATTTCCGGTTACAGTCTGGTCTCCACCAGTATTTGATGGTCCCGGGTTGATGACCTGCGTACCACCAGTACTGGTGATTGTCTTACCTGTCAGGGACTCATAGGCCGCTTTCTGAGCATCATTTAACTGACTGAGCTGGGAAGGATCATTGAGCGAGGCCACATAGATCAGATGCAACTGCTCATCTTGTGACAATGTATCCATTGCTGATGTGGATGCACCAATCCCAAGTAAAGCACCCAGACCACTGGCAACCAGGCGATCACGGCAAGCAGAAATTTTCAGACATCCCTGTGCAGCCAGTTTACCGCCCTGTATAACGACACCCAGCGAGTTATTCTCAACCTCCACCTTCGCCGTTTCTGACGCCGTCGCCGCCATGGAGACGCTGCCATCCGTCACCGCAGCGCCCGCCAGACCACCCGCGATACTCACGAGGCTACTGACCAGCCGTTTTTCCTCTGGCGTCAGGTCACTGGATTTTTTATCTCCATACAGCGCACTGACCAGATGGTCGGTCATCGCCGAGGCCGTAATGGCTCCTATGGCGCCGGCCTTCAGGCCATCAGCACTGCTCCCGCCACTCAGCTGCGTCAGCGCTGCAGCTACAATACCGTGCAGCGCGGCACGGGCTGTCGGGTCTTTCTGCTCCTTGACCAGGGACGCCAGCAGAGGGGCCGCCCCCGCTGCCGCACCTGCCTTCAGGTTACCGCCAAGCGCACCTGCCAGTAATCCCGCCGCTGCGCTACCCTTCGTCCAGAAGGCACTCCCCGGACCGTACTCGGTATTCTGATATCCGGGCTGCGTCTTCAGGAACGCTTCCTGCTCCTGCGGGGTATCGCCCTGCAGTTTTCCTTCTGACGCCAGCTTCGCGCCCAGCGCCGCATTGGATTCCCGCGCTTTCTGCTCCGCATACTTGCCGTAAGCATCCAGCGCAGAGGTGGCCAGCGCCGCGCCTTCGCTCTGGACCGCCAGGTTATCCCTGACCTTTTGCACATCACCGCTCACGTCCACGCCGTGGTGGGCATCAGCCGTATCACGGCTCAGGTCAGCAATATCCTGTTTCTGTCCCGCCGGGTTGCGAATGACAATGCTACCGCCACTCACCGCTGATGAGGTCGTGCCTGTGTGGCTCTCTTCTGCCTGGCCCGTACCGATGGCTGGTGCCAGGTTGCGGTTTTCACCGTTTCCGCTGCCGCCCGCGCTGCCGGAAAGCGCCACCGTGTAGCCGTTGCCGCTGGTCTGGCTCTCGTTGTGGAGATTACTGAAACCCAGCGTACCCGTGTCGAGGCTATTTTTATCTGCAGACGCCGTGGATGCAATCACCGCGCCGTCAAGCTGGGTATGATTTCCTGTGGTGACGGCAAAGCCGCCCTTGCCTGCGAATATCCCGCTCTGTTCAGCAACGCTCTTACCATTTTGGGTGATATTCTCACCCGATGCACTGACGCTACCGGAAGAGGCACCATAACACAGTGGCGGTATGCACAGACTAAGGGACGCGCCTGACGAAGACTGCTTGCTGTCATAACTGGCCGTATCCTGCACGCTGCTGATGGTGAGATCGCGTCCGGTGTTGACCACTACACGGTTACCTTCCAGCTCCGCACCTTTCAGGATGGTGTCGCGTCCGCTGTTCACCGTAAGCTGTTCATCAGCATGGACAACGCTGTTCGTATTGCGCTGCGACTGGCTGTTTTCCTTACCCTTATGCTGTGACGCTCCCAGCTCCACCGAGATACCGTTTTGCGCACCAATCAGGCTCACACCGACACCGACGCTGAACTGGCTGCCGCTGTTTTTACTCTCAGAGTGGGTTGTGTTCTGGGAGGAAGACAGCAGAATATCCCGCCCCGCATCCAGCGCCACGTGTTTACCCGCGATCTGTACCCCCATACCGGCAATGTCATTTCCGGCACGAACAGAGACATTCTCGCCGGCATTAATGGTGGTGCCCTGCGTGTCGGTACTGTGGTAATGACTGTCCTGAGATGACGTCCCCGCCGTTAAAGACACTTTAGCCTTGATGAGCGACGAGTCCGACATAGCGCCCTGCGCCGCGGTTGCCGCCGACTGACCTGTTCTGATGGCGGTCAGCCGTGGATCATCGCCGTTTTCTGCGCTGCGGGCTGCCGTCTCAGCGGCTTTTGCAGCCTCAACTGCCCAGCCGCCAGCAGATGCCGTCACACCATACTGGGCGCTGCTGCTGTGGTTTTCACCGTCACGGGTATCCCGGCTCACCCCCATGAGGATATTTTCGCCACTGAGTGAGACCGATTTACCGGCACGGATATCCGTACCTGACAGGGAGAGATCGTTACCGGCCTGCGCGACAACGTTACCGTTTTTGCTGCTTAGCTGGCTGCGCAATCCGTTTTCGAGGCTGCTATCTTCCCGACTGCTGTTTTTTTCATGGCGGTAGCCTGCCGTGGCGCTGTAACCATCGCCTCCCAGCGTTCCCAGCAATTTGCTGCTGCCGTTGCTCTCACTGCGCGATGTATCGCGTCCGGCAGAAACGGAGATATCCCCATTTGTGGCTGACAGCAGAAGATCGTCCGTGGCGTTCATCAGGCTGCCGCTGATATTCACGCTGCCGTCACGACTGTTAACGTAAATATCTGAGCCCTGAATAACCGACGCGTTTTGTGTGGTCCGGGTGCCGCTACTGTTGCTCTCCGCCTTGCTCATCCCGCCCGGGAGAAGCTGATTGCCGTGGGAACCCCCACCCAAGATGGCGCGAACAGCACTTCCGGCGCTCAGGGCGCTCGAGAGATTCCAGCCGCTATTTTTAGTGCTGTTGCTGTATTTTTCGCTGTCTGTGGATGTGGTGATATCAACGTCACGTTTCGCATCGAGGATCACCGTTTCACCGGCCTTAGCCTGGCTCCCGGCAATCAGTATATTGCCGCTGTTGCTGCCTCCCTGTTTACCGGTGGCAGTCATCTGGATATTGCCTGCGGCGGCAAGATGGCTGCCGCTGTTAAACTCGCCCTCGTAGTGCGACTCAGAGGAAGACCGGGTGCGTCCTGCGGAAATGGCCATCATCTGCCCTGGTCCGTCAAGCGCGAGCGCACCGCCTTCGGCCCCCAGCCCCTTCACTTTATCGACGGTGCTGTTGCCACTATTGCCCTTACCGCGCACGATATCGCGCACGTTACGCACAGTGTCTTCAAATGGCGCTTTCACACTGACGGTGACGCCAGACGATTTGGACTCCTGCTTCATGGACTCAGTGGCCGTATCCCGTCCAGGAAGGATGGCGATGCTGTCGCCAGTGATATCGATATGGCCGGTTTTGCGGGAGGAATCATCCTTCGCTCTTCCGGCAACCACGTCTGCCGCGCTCAACTGGACGTCATTTCCGGCGCTGATAATGACATTACCGCCAGCAGTGCCCACCGTGCTGCGGGCATCGCTCTGCGTCGTATTTGCCCCCTGTCGGGTGCTTTTTGAAGACTGTGACCCGATGGTGATACCCAATCCTGACCCGCTGGAGAAAACGCCGGATTTCTTCGTCTTCTTCATGTCGTAGAACGTGTCGGTGTTGGTTGCTGCCTCCACGGTCAGATTATTTCCAGCCTTCAGAGCCACATCACGCTCAGCGGCAACTGACGAGCCCTGCACCGTCAGGTTGTTACCAGCCCGGAGAGCAACGTTGTCACCGGAAAGCTGCGTACCTTTCTCACGCGTATGCGTTTCTTCGTGGATGGTGTGAGTGGTTTTCTTGCTGAGGAACCCACCGGATGTCTTTTTCTTCTCCCGGTACGCATAGTCACTTTCCGTCGCAGTGGAAAGGGTGATATCCCGCCCGGCGGCCACGGCTGTATCGCCTGCGGCATAGACATCTGCTGCCTGTGCCGTCACATCCCGTCCGGCGACAACGGTCACATTCCCGCCCGCAGTGATGTCGGTTCCCGACTGGCGAACCGACTCGTTAATCACTTTTTTATTGCCCGACCTATAGCTGTCGCCCTGCGTGGTCTCTTCTGCAGCCAGATTCACGTCGCGACCCGCCTGCAGTCCGACGCTTTTCTCCGCCGCCAGCGCGGCGGCCTGGGCGTTGATATCCTGTCCGGCCTTCAGGACCAGGTTATCGCCTGCGGAAATCGTGGTGCGGTCAAGCCCGGTGCTGTGGGACTCGCTTTTCCCTTTCCGGCTGCTTTCGCTGGTTTGCTCTGCGTTCAGGTTCAGGTCGTTGCCCGCGCTCAGCCCCGCGCTGCCGCCCGCCTTCAGGTCGCTGGCGGTCACGTCAAGGTTGTGCCCGGCATTCACCAGCAGGTTACCGCCCGCGGTGACGTTACTGCCCTGATACGTGACGGACGAACGGCTGGTTTTCGCCCGGCTGGAGCTGAATGCGTCGTTGATCTGATTCGCGTTGACGGCAATATCGCCCCACGCGTTCAGCAGCATATCGCCGCCGGAGGCCAGGTTCGCGCCGGTGACGGTGATGTTTTTACCCGCCTCAAGGGACAGACCATCCTGCGCGGTAATGGACGCCGTATTGCCCAGCAGGGTGTCCTTCAGGCCGATGTTGCCGTACTTCCCGCCGGCGTTGATATCAATCTGCTCAACCTGGGTCAGGTTATTGATGCTGCCGTCCAGGCTTTCCAGCGCGACCGTTTTGCCGCTGATGGTGGAGCTGATGTTATTGATATCGCCGATGGCGCTCAGGTTCAGGTCGCCGCCCGCTTTCATCAGGCCGTTGCTGAGGTTGCTGATGCTGTTCTGGCTGTCGAGCGTCAGGCTGTTTTGCGCCAGCAGCGTGCTGCCGCCGTTGGTGATGCTGCCGCCCTTCAGGGTGACGTTGTTGCCCGCGATCACGCTGCCGTTGTTGACGGTGACGTCCTTCGGCGACAGGTAGAGTTTCGGTACCATCACCGTTTCGCCGTTGACGGTGGCTTTCTCCCACCACAGCAGGCTGTGGTCGAGCGCGGCAATCTGATCGGCGGTCAGCGAGACGCCAAACTGCAGGCCCAGCGACTGCTGCGCCGCCGCGGCGTTGTCCATCAGATAGCGCATCTGATCCAGATCGGAGCCGATGCCGTTCAGGTAACGGTTACCGGTCTGGTTGAGCACCACGTTGGAAACGTAGCGGGTATCGAACGCCGCATCGCCGAGGAAGCGGTAATCGTAGTCCGGGTTCAGGTTGAGGCGGCCCAGCATGTAAGACGAGCCGAGGAACTGCTTCTCGTCCGTAAACGCCAGCCGCGTCTCCTGCGGCGCCGTGGACGACGGTTTGATCCCGAGCATCGCGTTCAGGTCGGCAAACAGGGCGGGATCAAGCTGTCCGAGACCGTTCAGTTTCGGGTTGATGCCGATCAGGTACGGGCTTTTCGGGTTGTCGGAGAAGACAAAATAGCCGTTGTTGCCCGACGGCAGCGGGTAAGCGCTGGTATCGACGCGCTGGCCCTGATAATGCCCGACGGCTCCGCCCTGAGCGGTTCGGAGATCGGCGGTGGTGACCCCGGCGTTCGCCAGTGCGCCCAGCTGGCCGAGGTTCGCGTTGCCTTTTTGTGTGGTGGCAATGTTGCTGAGAGGCGTGCCGGACGCGCCGCCGTTTTCCAGCGCGCCGCCGCCGTTAAGCTGCTGCAGCGCACCCTGGAGCCGATCGTTCCACTGCGGCGAGTTCACCGCCACGGTGCCGGTAGCGTTCAGCCCCTGTTTTTGCACGCCGCTGCCGACACTCTGGTTGCTGAGGGTGTTCAGCGACGGCGTGGAGATGACGTTGCTGACGCCACCTGCATTGGCGGTGGTATTAGTGTTGCTGATATTGCTGGTAAAGTTTGCATTAACGTTACCGCCGGCTTGAATAACAGCGCGGTAAACGGGGCCATCAGGAACAGAACCTGAAGAACTCTTAGGCCTGTAAACAACCGTAGGGAAATCACCATCGGAGCCTGACATAGTGGATAATTGGGAAACAATTTCACTGGAGCTTTTACCAGACTGGTAACTTTGATTATTTAACTGATTTCCGGAAATATTGATATTGCCAGTTGCCAGCATATTACTGGCCTGATTAATAAGCTCATTGCTGGAAATATTCAAATCTTTTCCTGCAGAAAGTCTCCCTGCGGTACCTTGCGTGTGTATAGTTACATTTTCTTCCGGTCCGTTACTGAGTACAACTTCATCGGGTATAAGATCAATATGCATCTTAACTTCAATGTAAGGACCTTTACTGTCCTCCCCAAAATGGGCATTGGAAGGTAATTGTTTATTTAAGTCCCCTGAATTAGTCGGACTACTGCTTTCTGTTTTTACATCAAAAATTTCGTAATGATTAAAAAAACGATTAGTTTTAATTGTAATATCCCCATTCTGCGTCTCAATATTCCCCGACGTGTTCACCACCTGGCTGTTCGCATTCCCCGCTGCATCCCGCTGCATCCACAGGTTATTCCCCGCCATGATGTCGCCGCGCTGGTTGGTGATGCTGTCGGCAAACAGCGCCAGGTTATTCGCCGCGTACAGCAGCGCGGTGTTGACGATGGACCCCGGCGCGCTCAGGGTCAGCGAGCCGCGCGTGCCGGTGAAGCCGTCCACGGTAATATTGCTCCGGCTGGCAACGGTGATGTCGCCTCCGCCCTGCACCGAGCCCGCGGCGTTCAGCGCCACGCTGCTGCCGGAGAGCGTGCTCGCGCCGCCGCCGGTGGTGATTTGTCCGTTGTTGCTGAGCTGCCCGCCCGCGCTGAGGTTAACCGCCTGCCCCTGCAGCACGCTGCGGTTATCGATGTCGCCGCCGCTGCTGATGGTCAGGGTTCTGCCTGCCGCCACGGCGGTCCGGCTGGTAAACGCGTTCGTCAGCTGCAGCGTTAAGTCCCCCAGGGAGACCAGCTGGCCGGTCAGGTCCAGCCCCCGGCTCTGCAGCCACAGGTTGCCGCCGCTCAGCAGCCTGCCGCCCGCGCTCTGGGTTACCTGGTCGGCATTAATGTTCAGCTGCGCGTTGCCGAGCAGCGTGCCACTGTTGTTCAGCTGGCCGTAGTTAACCGTCAGCTGTCCCGCCTGGGTGGTGCCCTGGCTGGCAAACGCGGTGCCGGTCAGGGTGGCCCGGTCGGCCACCCACGTGCCGCCGTTGGTAGCGTTTGCCGCATTCAGGATCAGGTCGGTGGCCTGCAGCCAGCCGGTGCCGGTGAACTGCGGCGTGCCGAGCGTCAGGCGCGCGCCGGAAAGAAGCCTGCCGTCGTTACGCGCCTGCGAGGAGGCGGTCACGCGCGTCTCGCCGCCGCCCTGGATAAGGCCGTAATTAAACAGCGCGGGCGTGGTCAGCGTCAGCGCATCGCGGCTGACGATTTCGCCTCCGCTGCTGTTGGTCAGCGTCCCGCTGAGGGCCAGCGTCGCGCCGTTATCGCCCTGCAGACGTCCGTTGTTGGTGAGCGCCCCGGTGGTGATGCCGAGCGTGCTCCCCTGCATTTTGCCCTCGCTGGTGACGGAGGCCGCCGTGACGTTCAGCGCCCCGCCGGAGAGCAGGGTGCCGGTCGACTGCTGGCTGACCGCGCCGGTCTGGCTGAGGGTCAGGCCATTCACGCCGCTGATGGCGCCGCTGTTGCTGAGCGTGCCGCCCGTCAGCGTCAGGTTTTTCGCCGCCCACTGCCCCTGGTTCGCCAGCGTGGCGGCCTGCAGCGTGGCCGCACCCAGCGCGGTGATCTTACTGCCCGCGGTTCCGGTGAGCGTGTCGGCCAGCGTCATCTGCAGCCCGTCGGCGCTCTGCACCGTGCCGCTGTTGCTGAGCGACTGCGCGTTAAGCAGGATGTTCTGCGCCTGCCAGCTGCCGGCGTTGGTCACCGCGCCGGATGCAATGGTCAGCGCGCCCTGAGTGAGAAGCCTGCCGCCTGCGCCGTTAATCAGCGCCTGCTGCGGCACGGCCATCGCCATGCGCGCCATCAGCCGCTGCTCCCCCTGAACGGTCAGGCTCTGCAGGCCGGTCAGCGTGCCCTGGTTGTTAATGCTGTTCTGATGCAGCGCGAGGGTGTTCCCCTGCACGGTGCCGCTGTTTTTAAGGGTGCTGCCGCCGAGCGTCACATCGCCCTCGCTGAGGAGCTGCCCGCGGTTATCCAGCGTCTGTGCGGTGATATCCGCCCGCCCCTGGCTCATCAGCGAGCCGGCTGAGGTCAGCGTGCCGCCGGTCGTGGCCGTCAGCGCTCCCTGGCTGAGCAGGGACCCGCCGTGCGTCCAGTCGCTGGCGCGGATGTCCGCGCCGTTCCCCTGCAGCGTGCCCTGGGTGGTCAGCTGGCCTGCATCCAGCGTCAGCATGCCGCCGGAGAGGGTGCGCGAGGCCGCGCCCGTGGTCAGCGCGGTGCCGGTGAGCGCCAGGCCGTTCGTTCCCTGCATCAGCCCGCCGTTGTTCATCTCGCGGGCGGTGAGGGACAGCGTACCGCCAGTGATGCGCCCCGGGTTCGCCAGGGTGTCCGCGGTGAAGGCGGTCGTGCCGCCGCTCTGCAGCAGCCCGGTATTCGTTAACGCCCCGCCGAGCGTGCCGCTGAGTCCCGTCTGCCCGTTCACCGTGCCGCTGTTGGTGAGGGTGGTGCCGGTCATGCCCAGCGTCGCGCCCTGCAGCGTACCGGCGTTCGTCAGCTCTCCGCCCGTCAGCGTGAAGCCGCCGCCGGAGAGCCATTTGCCGTTCTGCTCGTTGATAAAGCGGTCAGCGGCGGCGTTAACCGCGCTGCTGCCCTGCATCAGGCCACTGTTGCGCAGCTCCGTCGCGCCAGCTGTCAGCGTTTTGCCCGCCACCGTGCCGCTGCTGGTCAGCGTCGTCGCGTGAAGCGCGGCATCTCCGGTGGCAACGATGTTCCCCGTGCTGGTCAGGGCACTGCTCAGGCCCAAATCCAGGTCCTGCGCCTGAATATCGCCCCGGTTGGTCAGGTCGCTGCCCCGCAGGGTAAACCCGCCGTTCACCAGCAGCAGGCCGGCGTTATCGAGCGTGTCGAGGGACAGGTCCAGCGAACTGCCGCTAATCAGCTGCCCGGTGGCGCCGTTGCTCAGCGCGCGGGTGGTCAGCGCCAGCGTGTCGTTGCCCTGAAGAATCCCGGTGTTGTTCAGCTGCGCAGCCTTCACCGTCAGCGCCTTCCCGGCCAGCTGGCCGTCGTTGAACAGCTGCGCCGCCGTCAGCGTGAACAGGTTCTGGCTGAGCAGGGCGCCCGTGTTATCCAGCCTGCCGGTCGTGGAAAGGGTCAGGGCGTCCAGCGTCTGAACGCTGCCCTGGTTATTCAGGCTCCCGGCGTCAAGCGTCGCGCTGCGCCCCTGCAGGCTGCCCGCGTTGCTCAGCGTTTGTCCGCTGAGCGTCAGGGTCTCGCCGCCCGTCACCTGGCCCTGAGGCTGGTTCGTGAAGGTGTTGCCGGACCAGGCCAGCGTGCTGCTGCCCTGAAGCAGGCCGCTGTTCTGCAGGTCGCCCCGCAGGGTCAGCACTTTCGCCAGCAGCTGGCCCCGGTTACCGGTGCTGCCGGCCTGGACGTCCAGCGCCTGCTGGCTGAGCACCTTGCCGCTGTTGGTCAGCGTGCCGGTCACCGCCGCCGTCACGCCCGCTTCCCCCAGCGCGTTGCCGGTATTCATCCACTCGCCGGTGGCCAGGTTCAGGGTGTTGCCCTGCAGCAGCCCGGCGTTGGTCAGGGTGGTGTGGCGCAGGCCGAGCGCGCCGCCGGAGAGCAGCATGCCCGCCTGCAGGTTGCTGAGCTGTGCCCCGGTCGCCGTCAGGGAACGGGTCCCCTGCAGCGTGCCGCCGTTGGTCACCGACGCGCTGTTAAACTGCGCGTCGGTACCGGCCATCAGGCCGCCGTTCGTCAGGCTGGCGGTAGTCAGCGTCAGGCCGTCCCGGGCAATCACCCGCCCGTCGGCATCGTTGCTGGCCTGGCGGGTCAGGCTCAGCAGCAGCGCGGTGGCGCTGAGCTCGCCGCTGTTGGCCAGCGTTTCACCGTTAAGCGTGAGCGTTCCGCCGCTGCGCAGCGCACCCCGGTTAGTGAGGTCTGCCACGCCGAGCGTCAGGGCCGCGTCCCCCCCGACGGTGCCCTGGTTCTGCAGGCTGTCCGCCGTGATGTGCAGGTCGCCGGCCGCAATATTGCCCGCGTTAGTAAATGCAGTGCCGTTCAGGGTGAGCCGGTCGTCCGCCAGCAGGCGCCCGCTGTTGGTCAGGCTGAGGTAGTCGCTGCTCAGGCTGACGCCGTTGATTTCACCCTGGTTTGTCAGCGTGTCGCCTTTAATGCGCAGCGTGCCGTCGGTGGTGATAAGCCCGCTGTTGGCCAGCGCCGGAACGTTCAGCGTTAAATCCTGCGCGCTGTAGACCGACCCGCCGGCGAGGTTCGTGAGCGACCCGGTCTTCAGGTCGAGCAGGGTGGTCCCCTGCAGCAGCCCGCCGTTCTCCACCGAGGCACCGTCCAGCGCCAGCGTACCGGCAACCAGCGTACCGCTGCTGGTGATGCGCCCGGGGGCCGTCAGGGTCATGCGGTCCGCTTTTGCGACGCCGGACTGGAGGATGTTCTGTCCACTGAGCGCGATGGCGCTGGCGGTGAGCTCGCCGCCGCTGGTCAGGTCGCCGGTCGCGTTAAAACTCAGCGCGTTACCGGTGGATTTCCCGGCGTGCGCAAGGGTGCCCGCCGTCACCGACAGAGCCCCTTTCGCCGCCTGCGTGCCGTTCAGCGAGGCATTCTTCGCCTGCAGGGTAAGCCCCTGCCCGCTCTGCAGGTGCGCATCCTGGCCGGTGGTCAGGTCGCCGGTGCTGACGGTTAATGCCCCCGCCGCGTCCGTCTGCCCGTTCAGGCTGGCGCTGCGGGTCGCGGTAATCTGTACGTTACCCTGGCTGGTGGTGCGGGACGCCTGACCGCTGGTCAGGGTGCCGGCCTGCGCCGTCAGCGCCGTCGCGCCGGACAGGGTGCCGTTCTGCTCAAGCGCGTCTGCCGTCACGCGCATCGCCCCGTCAGCCAGCAGGCTGCCGCTGTTACGCAGGGTCTGCTGCGCCGTGACGTTCGCGTTGCCTTTCGCGCTGAGCGTGCCCCGCTGCTCCAGGGTACCGGCGCTCAGCGCCAGGTTGCCGGCGCTCTGCAGGGTACCGCTGTTAGTGACCGTCTGCCCCTTCAGGGTGACGTCGTTACCCTGCGCCGTGCCGCCGTTCGTCAGCTCTCCCGCGTTCACGTCAAGGCGGCCTTTCGCCGCCAGCTGGCCGCTGCTGGACACCCTGTCGCCGGAGAGCGCAATGTCGCGCCCCGCATTCACCTGCCCCTGGTTACTGACGGCGCTGCCCGTCAGGCGGACGTCGCCCGCGGCATCGGCCCGGCTCTGGCCGTCCAGGACTATTTGCCCGCCGCTCAGGGCCAGATTTTCTCCTGCCGAGACCGCGCTGGCCGTGGAAGACAGCGTGCCGCCGCTGCTGAGCGTCGCGCGGGTATTGCTTCCGCTGCGGGTATTCGTCAGGGTGATATCCTTCCCGGCCGCCACGCTGAGCGCGCCTTTGCTGGTGACGCTGCCGCCGCGCTGCGTCAGGCTGCCGTCGGTGGACAGCGTGGTGTCGGCCTGACTGGCGAGCGTGCTGTTATTCAGCTCCACATCCCGCGAGCTGGCCACGCTCAGCGCCCCCCCGGCCTGATGGCTGCCGCTGAGGGCCACCCCCGCGCCGTTCGCGGTTATAGAGCCGCTGGCCAGGCTGTTCGTGACCGTCAGTTTCCCGCCCGCGTCCAGCTGAATGTCGCCCTGGCGCGCGGTGAGGTTGCCGAGGTTCACCCCCACGCCCGTCTCGCTGGAGACCAGGCGGATACGGTTCGCATACATCCCGCCGAGCGCGCCGGTATCCACGGCCACCACGGGCGCGGCGCCCTCACCGGCAACCGGCCTGACGCTGCCGTCTGCGCCCACGCGGTTCGCCCCTGCCGTCACCGTCAGGTCGTTCGCGTGTATCGCGGCGTTCACTTCCGTCGCGCGCGCAATAATCGACAGCGCGTCGCTTTTACTGGCATCCAGCCCCTGCCCTTCAACCGTGATGGCCCCTTTCGTCACCTCCAGCGCCTGCAGGTTACCGCTGGCGTCGAACTGCGGTTTCCCCGTGGTCAGGGTGACGTTCGGGGTGTTGATAAATCCGCACCCGTTACAGGTAATGCCGTACGGGTTGGCCACCATGACGTTTGCCGCCCTGCCGGCAACTTCCGTGTAGCCCTGCAGCTGCGAGCGGCTGGCGCCCGTGACTTCGTTGATAATGCCTTTCGCTTCCCGCCCGGCCTGCAGGTTGGGGTTGTTCTGGATAAGCCCGCCCAGCTGGGTCCGGGTTAAACGGTCCGTACCGTTGTTGAGGATAAGCCCCTCGTTGCCGACGTTATACTCACCGAACTGGTTATGCGAGATACCCGCCCCGTTGGGCGTGGCGATGTTGACGACCGGCACCCCGTTCCCCGCCCGATCGACCGTGGTCTGCCCGGCCGGCGTGAGCGCCGCCGCGACGGCAGGCGCCATCGGCTGCCAGACCATCAGGCCGCAGACAATCCAGCTGATCAGACGCTGCGAGAAACGAACGGGTGGGTGACGGGTATCCATAGTCGTAGAGTCTCTTAAAGCATGAAGGCAATGCGCCAGTTAACGCTCACATGATCCGGGCCGAGCCAGTCGGGGTAGTGCAGGGGCGTACCGACCGAAATCTGGCTGCTGTACCAGCGCCCTGCGCTGCTCAGCCCCACCGAGCCTCCCCACAGCGTGCCGGAGGCAAAGCGGTCCTGACGGTCTTTTTCCAGCCAGCCGCCGTCAACGGCGACCGTTGCGCTCACCGCGCCAATCACCGGAAGGGTGAAGAGGGAATACCCCAGCTCGTTGCGCCAGTAGCCGCCGTTGTCCCCGGACAGGTACTGCTCCTTAAAACCGCGCACGGAGCTTTCGCCGCCGAGCGTCAGGCGCTCAGAGCCGTACAGCCGGTCGGGCGACCACTGGCCGTAGGCGCTGGTCAGCCACCAGGCGTTACGGGCGACAGGACGCTGGAAGCTGGCGTTCAGGCTCCATTTACGGAATTCCGCGCGCGGCATATCCCCGGACTTATCTTCGTCGGTTTCGGCACTGAACCACGGCATGCCGTGGCTCCAGGTCGGGTTGAAGGTCGCCACGCCGCCCAGCATTTTTTGCGTGTGCGTAATGCCCAGAACCAGGCTGGAGAGGTTGCGCGTGCTGCTCTGAAGCGGCGCGTCGTTGAGCCAGTTGCGGCTGGAGCGCTGAACCACGCCAGCCGCAATGCCGGTTTTCACCTCCCCGTTGCGGAAGACCACCCAGGACGCGTTAACGCGGTGGGTTTTCGTATCGCCCGTGGAGAGCCAGTTAAACCCCTGGTTACTGATGGTGGTCCGGTAGTTACTCCAAGCGTAGCTGTAGTCCAGCAGGCCGTAGCCAAACGGCACGCTGACGCCCGCCTGGAAGTTCTGCGCATCGTACGCGCTGGCAAAATCGCTGCTGCGCCCGCCGCTGACAAACCATTTATCCGCCAGCCCCAGCATATTATTCGCGGTGAGCACGCCATTCAGCTGATTTTCACCGGTGCTCTTCTGCCCGCTATTATCCAGGCTTACCGATGCACTTAAGGGAAATTCCGGTTTTGCCGTGAGGTTAACGATGGAATATCCGGCCTGCGTTCCCGGAAGAATTTCAATCTGAACCGGTTCGGCACGCAAACGGTTAATTTGCTCCATGCCCTGTTCGATGTCGCGTAAATTAAGGATGCCGCCGACCCGTCCCGGAAACGCCATTTTCAGCATGTGCGGCGTTTCGCCTTCCAGGCGGATCGCTTCCAGCCGTCCTTCCAGCACAACAATATTCAGCTGACCGCCGGAGAGATCCTGCTCGGTAAGAAAAGCGCGGCTGGTGATATATCCCCGGCTGATATACCAGTCAGAAATATGGGCGAGAAGCTCCGTTATTTTTGCCATATCCAGACACCGGCCCTGCCACGGCGCGACAAGGGCCTGCCGGGTTTTCGGGGAGATTAAGGTCGCACCGGAAAGGGTAATGGTATGAATGGTGAAACAGGGTCCGGAGCCGGTAACCGGCAGCGGTCTGGCGGGCGCGGGGCGAGGAATACTCCGCTCCAGCTCCTCACGCTGTTGCTGGTTCTTTAATAACAGTTCCTCCTGCTGCTGACGCACTGTGTCCCGGTCAGCAGGAGTAAGGGGGGCTGCATGGCTCAGAGAGCAAAAAAATAACGAGCAAAAAAAGGCGGCTTTGCTGTAATAGCACATATAAAAGAATAATTTTTTGATTTTCTTCAGTATGCCAACTCTGGCGCAATAGGGAATAGTCTCAAAAAGAAGGCTACTATAATTGGTAGTAATATTTGCGTTAAGTAAAAAAATAAACTCCGTTATGACGAAGAGCGTCATAACTGTAATTTTTATTATTTATCCTTTGATAAAATATTAACCAATCATCTCAATAGTTAAATATAAAGATCAGCTAGCAGTGCAGATAAAATTATCCGTTGTATTCATCGTACTGCAAATTCTTACGGCGCCTGATAGCTCAGTGCTAAATATGGAGGGATGCGTGATAACTTCGTTGAAGCTATCAAAAAAACAGCATGACGATACCTGTATGGAAAAGCGTAGACAGGGTAAAAAGCAGGCAAATGAAAATAACATCATGAAAAGCTGGAGCGGGCGAAGGGAATCGAACCCTCGTATAGAGCTTGGGAAGCTCTCGTTCTACCATTGAACTACGCCCGCTTTGAGGTGCGTAAGGCATTATAGACCTTACACACCTTCATACAAGCCTCTTCACAACTAACCGGCGATTAAATAATCACTTAGCACTTCGGTTTGCTGCCGGGCGCAGGAAGATAGCGCTGCGGATCGATGGCCGTCGCCTTATAGCGGATCTGGAAATGCAGCTTCACTGAATCCGTACCGGTGCTGCCCATGGTGGCAATCTTCTGCCCGGCTTTGACGTTCTGCCCGTTGTTGACCAGCATCGTGTCGTTGTGCGCATAGGCCGTGATGTAGTCTTCGCCATGCTTAATCATGATCAGGTTACCGTAGCCGCGCAGCTGGTTACCGACGTAAACCACCTTCCCGGCCCCGGAGGCATAAACCGGCGTACCGCGCGCAGCGGCGATATCAATACCCTTGTTGCCACCTTCAGAGAGTGAGTAAGGGGAGACCACTTTACCGCTGGCAGGCCAAATCCAGCAGCGCTGTCCAACCGGCGGCCATGACGATTGCGGCACCTGATAGGACGGCGTCACTTTGGCGGTTTTGCCTTTCGAAGAGGATTTTTTGCCCGCGGACGATCCGCCGCTAACCTTTAGCTGCTGCCCCACCTCGATGGTGTAGGGCGGAGAGAGATTATTCAGTCGCGCCAGATCCTTCACGCTGGTCCCCGTTGCGCGCGAAATCCGGTACAGGGTGTCCCCGCGCTTAACGGTGTAGACCGAACCGGAATAGCTTCCCGTATCCGAAGATGTGCTCCCTGAACAGCCCACCAGTAATAGCGTCAGCGTCAGGCAAAAAATGGCGGTAATGGGGTTTCTCGTCAGGCTTCCTGCAAACAAAACAGATCCTCGGTCAGCGTGAATGGCGCACTATGATAACAGCCAAAACGAATAAGGGTCATGCCCTTTTCCGCTCTACGAGCCAAACCGTTCGTATAAGAATGCAGTATAATGCTTCGGCTGATGGTGCTGAACCACTCGGCATTTTGGCACTGGAGCATCAATGAGTATTCAAGAACACGTTATTTTGGTAAACGACCAGGGAATGGTGATTGGCACTCAGGAAAAATATGCCGCGCACACGTTACATACCCCGCTGCATCTGGCGTTCTCTTCCTGGCTTTTTAACGCAAAAGGCGAATGTCTGATCACCCGGCGCGCCTTAAGCAAAAAAGCCTGGCCCGGCGTCTGGACCAACTCCGTTTGCGGCCACCCGCAGTCCGGCGAAGAGACAGTCCAGGCGATAATCCGCCGCTGCCGCTTTGAAGTGGGCGCTGAACTGACCGATATCACCGCCGTCGCCCCTGAATTTCGCTATCGGGAAACCGACCCGTCCGGGATCGTGGAAAATGAAATTTGCCCGGTATTCGCCGCCCGCATCACCAATGACGTGACGATAAACGAAGATGAAGTGATGGACTATCAGTGGGTTGAGCTGGAGGCGTTATTCCGCGCGCTGGACGCGACGCCCTGGGCTTTTAGCCCGTGGATGGTCATGGAAGCGACGGCCGCCCGCGAAGAACTTAAAGCCTTCGCGGCGCAATAAAAAAGCCCCTTTCGGGGCTTTTTTTACATCTTAACGTCTTACTTCACCGGGCGCATCGCCGGGAACAGGATCACGTCACGGATGGTGTGGCTGTTGGTGAACAGCATAACCATACGGTCGATACCAATGCCCAGACCCGCCGTTGGTGGCAGACCGTGTTCCAGCGCGGTCACGTAGTCTTCGTCGAAGAACATCGCTTCGTCGTCGCCTGCCGCTTTCGCGTCAACCTGGTCCTGGAAACGCTGAGCCTGGTCTTCCGCATCGTTCAGCTCGCTGAAGCCGTTACCGATTTCACGGCCGCCGATGAAGAATTCGAAGCGGTCAGTGATTTCCGGGTTCTGGTCATTACGACGCGCCAGAGGAGAGACTTCCGCCGGGTATTCGGTGATGAAGGTCGGCTGAATCAGGTGCGCTTCGGCCACTTCTTCGAAGATCTCGGTCACGATACGGCCCAGACCCCAGCTCTTCTCAACCTTGATACCGATGCTTTCGGCGATCGCTTTCGCAGAGTCGAAGTTATCCAGATCCGCCATGTTGGTTTCCGGACGGTATTTCTTGATCGCTTCGCGCATGGTCAGTTTTTCGAACGGCTTGCCGAAGTCGAAGACTTCTTCACCGTAAGGGACCTGCGTGGTGCCCAGAATATCCTGAGCCAGGGTACGGAACAGAGATTCGGTCAGCTCAATCAGATCTTTGTAATCCGCATACGCCATGTAGAGTTCCATCATGGTGAACTCTGGGTTATGACGAACGGAGATACCTTCGTTACGGAAGTTACGGTTGATCTCGAACACGCGATCAAAACCACCAACCACCAGACGCTTCAGGTACAGTTCCGGCGCGATACGCAGGTACATGTCCAGGTCCAGGGCGTTGTGATGGGTGATGAACGGACGCGCAGACGCGCCGCCAGGGATCACCTGCATCATCGGGGTTTCCACTTCCATAAAGTCGCGGTTGACCATGAACTGGCGGATACCGGCCATGATCTGGGAGCGAATTTTAAAGGTCTTGCGGGATTCATCGTTAGAGATGAGATCCAGGTAGCGCTGACGATAGCGCGCTTCCTGATCCTGCAGGCCGTGGAATTTGTCCGGCAGCGGGCGCAGGGCTTTGGTCAGCAGACGCAGCTCGGTGCAGTGGATAGAAAGTTCACCGGTCTTGGTTTTGAACAGTTTACCTTTCGCGCCCAGGATATCGCCCAGGTCCCACTTCTTGAACTGCTCGTTGTAGATGCCTTCCGGAAGATCGTCACGGGAAACGTACAGCTGAATGCGGCCGCCAACGTCCTGCAGGGTCACGAAGGAGGCTTTACCCATGATACGACGGGTCATCATGCGGCCTGCAACGGCCACTTCAACGTTCAGCGCTTCCAGCTCTTCGTTCTCTTTCGCGTCGAAGTCAGCGTGCAGTTGGTCTGAGGTGTGGTCACGACGAAAATCGTTCGGGAACGGCACGCCCTGCTCGCGCAGCGCTGCCAGCTTCTCGCGGCGGGTTTTCAGTTCGTTGTTAAGATCGACTACCGCGTCAGCGCCCTGTGCTTGTTGTTCAGACATGTTGGTTCCTCATAACCCTGCTTTCAAACTTGCTTCGATAAATTGGTCCAGGCTGCCGTCCAGCACCGCCTGCGTGTTACGGGTTTCAACCCCGGTACGCAGGTCTTTGATGCGGGAGTCATCAAGGACGTAAGAACGGATCTGGCTGCCCCAGCCGATGTCAGACTTGTTGTCTTCCATCGCCTGTTTCTCAGCATTTTTCTTCTGCATCTCCAGCTCATAAAGCTTCGCTTTCATCTGCTTCATGGCCTGGTCTTTGTTCTTATGCTGGGAACGGTCGTTCTGGCACTGTGTTACCAGCCCGGTTGGAATGTGGGTAATACGCACCGCCGATTCCGTACGGTTAACGTGCTGACCACCCGCGCCGGATGCGCGGTAAACGTCGATACGCAGGTCCGCCGGGTTAATTTCGATATCGATATCTTCGTCAACTTCCGGGTAAACGAACGCGGAGCTGAAGGAGGTATGACGGCGGCCGCCGGAGTCGAACGGGCTCTTACGCACCAGGCGGTGAACGCCGGTTTCGGTACGCAGCCAGCCGTAGGCGTAATCGCCAATGATCTTGATGGTGACGGATTTCAGACCCGCAACTTCACCTTCAGACTCTTCGATAATTTCGGTTTTGAAACCGCGCGCTTCTGCCCAACGCAGGTACATACGCGTCAGCATGCTGGCCCAGTCCTGCGCTTCGGTGCCGCCAGAACCTGCCTGAATATCGAGATAGCAGTCAGCGCTGTCGTATTCGCCGGAGAACATGCGACGGAATTCAAGCTGCGCCAGCTTCTCTTCCAGCACGTCGAGTTCTGCCACGGCTTCGTTAAAGGTTTCTTCGTCGTCAGCTTCGACGGCCAGCTCCAGCAAACCGGAAACATCTTCCAGCCCCTGGGCCATTTGATCCAGCGTATCTACGATAGCTTCGAGAGAGGAACGCTCTTTACCCAGCGCCTGTGCGCGTTCAGGTTCGTTCCAGACGTCCGGCTGTTCCAGCTCGGCGTTTACTTCTTCAAGACGCTCTTTCTTGGCATCGTAGTCAAAGATACCCCCTAAGAACGTCAGAGCGCTCCGTGAGGTCCTGAATACGGTTTTTTACCGGATTAATTTCAAACATGGTCTGTTTTCTTTTATGGACTTGTCAAAATGCGGTGATAAGAGCGGGATTGTACCGAATCCACGCCCTTTTTTACAGAGATTACTGCCGCTAAATTGGCCAGATATTGTCGATGATGATCTGGAGGGTGCGGTTACCGCGAAACTCGTTGATGTCCAGTTTGTACGCCAGCTCGACCTCGCGCACGCCGTTGTCCGGCCAGATGGAGGTATCGACGTTAAAAGCAATGCCGTCCAGAAGCGGTCCACCGCCCACGGGCTCGACCATTACTTTCAGATGACGTTCGCCGACAATGCGCTGCTGCAGCAGGCGGAATCGCCCGTCAAACAGCGGTTCCGGGAACATCTGCCCCCACGGGCCGGCATCGCGCAGCATTTGCGCCACGTCCATCGTCATCTCAAGCGGTGAAAGCTCGCCATCGGACACCACTTCCCCCTGCAGCAGGGCCGGGTCAATCCAGTCGGTGACCAGCTCGCCGAACAGGCGCTGGAATTCGTCGAATTTCGCCTCTTCCAGCGACAGGCCAGCCGCCATCGCATGGCCGCCGAACTTGATCATCAGACCCGGGTACAGCGTATCGAGACGCTCCAGAGCATCACGCATGTGCAACCCCTGAATTGAGCGGCCAGAGCCTTTCAGCGTGCCGTCGCCCGCGGGTGCGAACGCGATCACCGGGCGGTGGAAGCGCTCTTTGATGCGCGACGCCAGAATGCCGACCACGCCCTGATGCCACTCGGGATGGTACATCGCCAGGCCGCCCGGCAGCGTATCGCCGCTGCGCTCCAGTTTTTCACACAGGGTCAGCGCTTCGGCCTGCATCCCCTGCTCAATCTCTTTACGTGTCTGGTTCAGGGCGTCCAGCTCGTTGGCCAGCACGCGCGCTTCACCGATGTTGTCGCACAGCAGCAGCGCCACGCCGACGGACATATCGTCCAGTCTTCCGGCCGCGTTCAGGCGCGGCCCGAGCGCAAAGCCCAAATCGCTTGCCGCCAGCTTGAGCGGGTCGCGGTTGGCAATTCCCAGCAGCGCCTTGATCCCCGGACGGCACTTGCCTGCCCGGATGCGGCTTAGGCCCTGCCAGGTCAGGATACGGTTATTGGTATCGAGCGGGACCACGTCGGCGACGGTACCCAGCGCCACCAGATCGAGATATTCGGCCAGGTTTGGCACGGCAATACCGCGGGATTCGAACCAGCCCTTATCGCGCAGCAGGGTCCGTAACGCCAGCATCAGATAAAACGCCACGCCCACGCCTGCGAGGGATTTCGATGGGAAATCGCAGTCGCGCAGATTGGGGTTAATAATCGCTTCCGCTGCGGGCAGCGTTTCTCCCGGCAGGTGGTGATCGGTAACCAGCACCGGGATCCCTAACGCGTGGGCATGATCGACTCCCGCATGGGAAGAGATCCCGTTATCGACGGTCATGATCATCTGCGCACCGCGGGCATGGGCCTGATCGACCACTTCCGGGCTGAGTCCGTAGCCGTCTTCAAAACGGTTCGGCACCAGATACGTGACGTTATCGCAGCCCAGCGCGCGCAGGCTGAGCACGCTCAGCGCGGTGCTGGTTGCGCCGTCGGCGTCGAAATCCCCTACCACCACAATCCGCGTTCCTTCACGAAGGGCGTTGTAGAGCATCTCAGTGGCTTTTTCGATACCGCTCAGCTGCTGCCAGGGCAGCATCCCTTTCACGCTGCGTTCAAGATCTTCAGCGCTACGCACGCCGCGACTGGCGTAGAGGCGCTTAAGCAGCGCCGGGAGATCGTCTGGCAAATCAACCGGTTCAACCGCCTCGCGGCGGCGCAATTTTATCGGGGCTTTCACGCGGATTATTTACCACCAAACTGTTTCTGGTGCGCGTCAAGGAACTCTTTCATCTCTTTCGGTCCCTGATAGCCCGGAACGACATAGCCATTGCTCAGGACAATCGCTGGCGTCCCGCTCACGCCAAACTGCACGCCCAGCGCGTAGTGGTTAGCAATGTCGATATCGCAGGAGGCTGGCTTAACCTCTTTTCCGCTCATCGCATCATCAAAGGCTTTGTTGCGGTCTTTCGCACACCAGATGGCCTTCATGTCCTGCTCTGGCTGGCTCTGCACACCCGCGCGAGGGAAGGCAAGATAGCGCACGGTAATGCCCAGCGCGTTGTAGTCTTTCATCTCTTCATGCAGCTTGTGGCAGTAGCCGCAGGTGATGTCGGTGAAGACGGTAATGACGTGTTTTTCCTGCGCCGCCTTATAGACGATCATCTCTTTTTCGAGCGCGTTCAGGTTTTTCATCAGCAGCTGGTTGGTCACGTTGACCGGCTGCGCGCCGCTCACGTCGTACATTGGCCCCTGAATAATGTGTTTGCCGTCTTCAGTGACGTACAGCACGCCGCTGTTGGTCAGTACTGTTTTCATGCCAGCGACCGGCGCAGGCTGAATATCGCTTCCGGTGACGCCGAGCTTAGCCAGCGACTGTTTGATGGCGGCGTCGTCCGCATGGGCGAAACCAGTAAAGGAGGCTGCCAGCAGGGTGAACAGCGCGAAAGACTTTTTCATATGTGATCCTGTTACAATTCGTCGGCACTCACGCTCGAGGGTGGTGCTGTTGGTGTAGCTGCCGCAGGCGTTCCGTCGCGACATGGGTGTAAATTTGCGTCGTGGAAAGATCGCTGTGTCCCAGCAGCATCTGCACCACGCGTAAATCAGCGCCGTGGTTGAGCAGATGCGTCGCGAAGGCGTGACGCAATACGTGCGGCGAAAGCTTTTCACTGTCGATACCCGCCAGTGTGGCGTAATGCTTGATGCGATGCCAGAACGTTTGTCGCGTCATCTGCTGTGCGCGCTGGCTAGGAAACAGGACATCGATAGACACGCCGTTGAGCAACCACGGACGGCCATGCTCCAGATACGTTTCCAGCCAGTAAACCGCCTCTTCGCCCAGCGGAACCAGCCTTTCCTTATTGCCTTTACCGATGACGCGCACCACGCCCTGACGCAGGCTGATGTCGCTCATCGTCAGGCCAACCAGTTCCGAAACGCGCAGGCCGGTAGCATACAATAGCTCAAGCATGGCTTTATCGCGTAACTCCAGCGGCAGGTCAACTGCCGGTGACTGTAATAATCTCTCAACTTGCGCTTCGCTGAGATCTTTCGGCAGCCGCTGCGGGAGCTTAGGGGATGCCAGCAGCGCGCTGGGATCGTCCTGGCGAATCTTCTCACGGTAGAGATGCTGGAAAAGCCGACGCATGGCGCTGAGCAAACGCGCGGAACTGGTGGCTTTGTACCCCCCTTCTACACGTTCACCGAGCAGCGCCTGCAGGTCGTCGCTTTGCGCGCTCGCCAGCGAGAGCTGCCGACGGGCCAGCCACTCCACCAGCATGGTAAGATCGCGCCGGTAGGCGCTGAGCGTATTCTCGGCCAGGTTTTTTTCCAGCCACAGCGCGTCGAGAAACTGTTCAACGAGTGCGAGATCCTTTTCCACATCAGCCCCTTTGATTCTGCAGTCAGGCCATTATGCCTGATTGTGACCGGTTTCTGGTACACTACGCGCAAAGTCAACGCAAGAAATGAGATAGTTACGCGATGAATATTGGTCTGTTCTATGGTTCCAGCACCTGCTACACCGAAATGGCGGCAGAGAAAATTCGCGACATCATTGGCCCGGAACTGGTGACGTTGCATAACCTGAAAGATGACGCGGTCGCGCTGATGGAACAGTACGATGTACTGATCCTCGGCATCCCAACCTGGGATTTTGGTGAGATACAGGAAGACTGGGAAGCCATCTGGGATCAACTTGATTCAGTCAATCTCGACGGCAAAATCATTGCCATGTACGGCATGGGAGATCAGCTGGGTTACGGGGAGTGGTTCCTGGACGCGCTTGGCATGCTGCACGACAAACTGGCGCCGAAAGGGGTGTCGTTCATCGGCTACTGGCCAACCGAAGGTTACGAGTTCACCAGTAAAAAGCCGATTATTGCCGACGGCGAGCTGTTTGTTGGACTCGCGCTGGATGAAACCAACCAGTACGATCTCAGCGATGAGCGCCTGCAAACCTGGTGCGAGCAGATTTTGGGCGAAATGGCTGAAAAGTTTAGCTAACGCGTATTATCCCTGCGTCGTCTGTTGCAATAGCATCCGGCGCAGGTCTCGCCACTCGGCAGCATCCATACTGTCAGCCGCCAGCCAAAGATGCTGGCAACGCCCGCCGTCCACCTTGCGTAACCGTAACATCATGCCGCAGTTGAGCATCCAGGGCATACCGAGGATATCCCACTCTTTACCCTGCCAGCGCAGGCGGGAATCCATCAGTAATTTGATCTCTCCCTGACGGGCATTAATTCGACGCTGGCTGCGTACGCTGTCAAAAACGACAAACGAGAGTAACAGCAGCCACAGCGGCGTATAGCTTAACGGCCACGGCATCAGTAACACAAAGGCCGCAACCAGGCCGTGGAGCAATAAAGACATCCACTGCGAGCGCCACGAGACGCGAAGATCAGATTGCCACAGGACCACGTTCCCGATTCCGTGTTTGAATTAATTGCACCATCCGTTGCAACTCGGTATCGGCGGGTTTGCCGTGGTTCATCAGCCAGTTGAATAAATCTGGATCGTCAGACTCAAGCAGGCGAACAAACAGACGCTTATCATCGTCGCTTAAGGTGTCATACTCATATTCGAAGAAAGGCATGATGGAAATATCAAGTTCACGCATTCCGCGACGGCACGCCCAGTGAATACGGGCCTTGTTGTTAATATCCATGTTCAGTTTCCTGCATTACGTTTGGCACAGTCGATCCCCCGTTCAGTGTTCTTTATTTCTCTACGGGGACACCAGCTAGTGTAACGTGTTTTTGACCGTTTCATTACTGGAATATTGCGATCGCCGAGCAGGCTTCCCGAATAACCCCTACAAAGACAGCGGATTACATTATTTTGCGTAGCGTTACGCATAACCGGTTTAGGGCACAAATGGCCCGTTGAAAGCGCTTGCATTGCCTGCAGGCTCTTTTACCATTAGGCATTATCAAAGCGTTAAGCAATTCAGGATCTCGTTATGGCATTTACACCATTTTCTCCTCGCCAGCCCGCCGCCTCTGCGCGTCTGCCGCTGACGCTTATTTCTCTTGATGACTGGGCGCTGGCGACGCTCACCGGTGCCGACGCCGAAAAATATCTGCAGGGCCAGGTGACCGCCGACGTCAGCCAGATGACCGAACACCAGCACCTGCTGGCCGCCCATTGCGACCCAAAAGGCAAAATGTGGAGCAACCTGCGTCTGTTCCGCCGTCAGGATGGTTTTGCCTTTATTGAGCGCCGCAGCCTGCAGGAGGCCCAGCTCAAAGAGTTGAAAAAGTACGCAGTCTTTTCCAAAGTCACTATCGCCCCGGACAACGAACATGTCCTGCTGGGTGTGGCCGGCTTCCAGGCACGTGCGGCGCTGAAAAATCTCTTTAGCGAACTGCCGGATGCCGAAAAGCAGCTCGTCAGCGAAGGCGCCACCTCCATCCTGTGGTTTGAACACCCGGCAGAGCGTTTTCTGTTAGTCACGGATGCCGAAACCGCCGAGCGCATCACCGAGGCGCTGCGCGGCGAAGCGCAGCTTAACAACAGTCAGCAGTGGCTGGCGCTGAACATCGAAGCGGGTCTGCCGGTAATTGACGCAGCAAACAGCGCGCAGTTTATTCCTCAGGCAACCAACCTGCAGGCACTGGGCGGCATAAGCTTTAAAAAAGGCTGTTACACCGGCCAGGAGATGGTCGCGCGTGCAAAATTCCGCGGGGCAAACAAACGTGCGCTGTGGACACTCGCGGGACATGCCAGCCGCGTCCCTGAAGCGGGTGAAGATTTAGAGCTGAAGATGGGTGAAAACTGGCGCCGTACCGGCACCGTATTAGCCGCCGTACAGCTGGATGATGGACGTCTTCTGGTGCAGGCCGTTATGAATAATGACATGGAAGCCGACAGCGTGTTCCGCGTGCGTGACGATGCGAATACGCTGAGTATTGAGCCGCTGCCGTATTCTCTGGAAGAGTGATGCTGTATCGCCCGGTGGCGCTGCGCCTACCGGGCCTAGGGTTTTGGTGTCCTCCCTCCCCCTGTGGGAGGGGGCCGGGGTGAGGGCAACCGCCCGCACGGCGTAAAAAACTAGGCCTGCCCTACGTACAAATAGATCGCCAAAAAGTGGCATACGCTGCCGCCCAGCACAAAGCCGTGCCAGATGGCATGGTTGTAAGGAATGCGCTTGCAGACGTAGAAAATCACGCCGAGCGAGTATACCACGCCGCCTAAGGCCAGAAGCGTCACGCCCCCTATCGACAGTTTGATTGCCAGTTGATACACCACAATTAGCGACAGCCAGCCCATGGTCAGATAGGTTACCAGCGACAGCACCTTAAAGCGGTGCGCGATGGTCAGCTTAAACAGGATCCCCAGCAGTGCCAGGCTCCAGATAACAATCATCAGGCCACGCGACAGCGGCGAGTTGAGCCCCACCAGCAAAAACGGCGTGTAGGTGCCTGCAATAAGAAGATAGATAGCGCAGTGGTCAAATTTCTTGAGCCATATTTTGGCCCGCTGATGCGGGATCGCGTGATACAGCGTCGACGCCAGAAACAGCAGGATCATACTCCCGCCATACAGGCTGTAGCTGGTAATGGCCATCGCGCTGGCATTAGCGTCCACCGCCTGCACCAGCAATAACACTAAACCGACAATCCCAAACACCAGGCCAATGCCGTGGCTGATGCTGTTGGCTACTTCCTCAGCCAGCGAATATCCCTGTGCGATTAATGGTCTACTCACCATACAAAACTCCGGGAAAACAAAAGATGATTATTCATCGCATCACTATGCTAACTGAGAATGATTCCAGTGAACACATGTTAGCTAAAATAAAGTTAAACATAACGTTTCTAAATTACAATCAGACAGTTACACTTTAATTTCAGCGAACGCACGTTTCGATTTTAATTATAAACATTTAAAATCAATCACATAAAACTGGTTCTGCCTGGGGTAGATCTCTGCGATCACGCTTTTCAATTCATCCAGGGTCATGTTCTCCTGTTCAGCATGTTTTTGCGTCAATGTGTCGAACGTAACGATTGACGTCCCTGTTACTTCGATGGTGCAAAAATAACCATCATCCTCATAACGCCCCACCCGCAGGATATCGCCGGTTTTGAAATGGGATTCACTTTGATCCCGGATAGTGATGGTTTTACGCCCGGCCAGAATGTCGTCCTGAAAGCGCTGAAAAAAAGTGATGTCGTTTGGCTGCATGTTATTATTCCCTGAAGAAAAGTCTGATGAGTGAGTGTAGTCATTGTGAGCATGTTCTCCCATTCCGCCATTGCCAGTCTCAATAACCTGGAGATGATGGTCTACAACTATGTCATAAAAAATCGTGACAAAGTGATGTACATGACCATCCGCGAGCTGGCGGATGCGGCAGACGTCTCAACCACCACTATCCTGCGCTTTTGCCGCAAGCTTAACTGCGAAGGGTATTCTGAATTCCGCGTGCGCTTTAAGCTGCACCTTGAGCAGAACGAGCCCCAGCAGGCGAACTTCGGCGCCAGCGAAATAATCAGCTTTTTTAAAAGCGTGAATAATGAAGAGTTCGACGCGTTATTGGATAAGGCGGTCGATATTATTTTGTCTTCCGAGCGAATTATATTTGTCGGTGCCGGGACATCAGGCTCGCTGGCAAAATATGGCGCACGTTTCTTTTCTAATATTGGGAAATTCAGTAACCATATTGATGACCCTTATTTCCCGGTCACGAATGACATGGCAAAAAATGCGCTTGCGATTGTGCTCTCCGTCTCGGGCGAGACCGAGGAGATCCTGCGCTTCGCCAGCCAGTTCAGCCTGCATCACTGTAAGGTGCTCTCCATTACCAGCCACGAGCACTCGCGCCTGGCAAAACTGGCGGACTTTAATCTCTCCTGGCATGTTCCTCAGACGCGAATTGCGGGCGTCTACGATATAACCACGCAAATTCCCGTCATCTATATTCTGGAATCTCTCGGCCGTAAGCTGGCGAAGAAACTTACAGAATAAAACACCCTGTTTTTTTGATGTGACAAATCACATTTACCGTAAATTGTTATATCGTGACATTTAATTTCGCTTTGCTAGACTCGATGCCAATAAGTCATTTATTGAGAATAGCAGCGATGAAAAAATTGACCTTACCAAAAGATTTTTTATGGGGTGGCGCGGTTGCAGCTCATCAGGTTGAAGGCGGCTGGAACAAAGGCGGCAAAGGGCCAAGCATTTGCGACGTATTGACCGGCGGCGCACACGGCGTGCCGCGCGAAATCACGCAGGAGGTGGTGCCGGGTAAATACTACCCAAACCACGAGGCCATCGACTTCCACGGCCACTACAAAGAAGACATCAAGCTATTTGCCGAGATGGGCTTCAAGTGCTTCCGTACCTCCATTGCCTGGACGCGTATCTTCCCGAACGGTGACGAAACGCAGCCAAACGAAGAAGGGCTTAAGTTCTACGACGACATGTTCGATGAGCTGCTTAAATATAACATCGAACCGGTGATCACCCTCTCCCACTTTGAAATGCCGCTGCATCTGGTGCAGGAGTATGGTAGCTGGACCAACCGTAAAGTGGTCGATTTCTTTGTGCGCTTCGCGGAAGTGGTTTTTGAGCGCTACAAAAACAAGGTCAAATACTGGATGACCTTCAACGAAATCAATAACCAGCGCAACTGGCGCGCACCGCTGTTCGGCTACTGCTGCTCCGGTGTGGTCTACACCGAACACGAAAATCCCGAAGAGACCATGTATCAGGTGCTTCACCACCAGTTTGTGGCCAGCGCCCTGGCGGTGAAAGCCGCGCGCCGCATCAATCCGGAGATGAAAGTCGGCTGCATGCTGGCGATGGTGGCGCTCTATCCATTCTCCTGCAAACCGGAAGACGTGATGTTCGCCCAGGAGTCCATGCGCGAGCGCTACGTCTTTACCGACGTCCAGCTGCGCGGCTACTACCCGTCCTACGTGCTGAACGAGTGGGAGCGCCGCGGGTTCTCCATCAAAATGGAGGCAGGCGACGAGCAGATCCTGCGCGAAGGCACCTGCGACTACCTGGGCTTCAGCTACTACATGACCAACGCGGTGAAGGCGGAAGGCGGTACCGGCGATGCCATTTCGGGTTTCGAAGGCAGCGTGCCGAACCCGCACGTTAAGGCTTCCGACTGGGGCTGGCAGATTGACCCTGTAGGGTTACGCTATTCCCTGTGCGAACTGTACGAGCGTTACCAGAAACCGCTGTTTATCGTTGAAAACGGGTTCGGCGCCTACGACAAGGTTGAAGAAGACGGCAGCATCAACGATGACTATCGTATCGACTATCTGCGTGCCCACGTGGAAGAGATGATCAAAGCCGTTACCCACGATGGCGTGGATCTGATGGGCTATACGCCATGGGGCTGTATCGACTGCGTGTCGTTCACCACCGGCCAGTACAGCAAACGCTACGGCTTTATCTACGTTAACAAGCACGACGACGGCACGGGCGACATGTCGCGTTCCCGCAAGAAGAGCTTCGAGTGGTATAAAGGCGTGATTGCCAGCAACGGCGAGAAACTTTAACGCCGGGCGCCGTTACGCTTGATCCCCTCTCCCCTTTGGGGAGAGGGTTAGGTTAGGGATTTACTTCCCACCCGCCAGCTCAATAAAGCTCCCCGTCACGTAAGACGCCTTCTCGCTCAGCAGCCAGACAATCGCCTGGGCGACCTCTTCCGGCTGGCCGCCGCGCTGCATCGGCAGCAACGATTTCACGCGATCCACTCGCCCCGGCTCTCCGCCGGAAGCATGGATATCGGTATAGATCAGACCCGGACGGACGCAGTTGACGCGAATGCCCTGCGCCGCTACCTCCAGCGATAAACCCGTTGTCAGCGAATCCACCGCCCCCTTGGACGCGGCATAATCCACATATTCACCCGGCGCGCCCAGACGCGACGCTGCAGAAGAGACATTCACTATCGCCCCACCCTTGCCGCCATGCCTGAAGGACATTCGTTTTACCGCTTCCCGGCAGCAGAGGAAGTAGCCCGTGACGTTGGTCGCCAGGACGCGGTTAATGCGCTCGGCGGAGAGATTTTCGATGGTGGATTGCTCAAACAGAATTCCCGCATTATTGACCAGCGCGGTAAGCGGCTCGCCTTCACGATCGATGCTGTCAAACATCGCCAGCACCTGAGCTTCATCACTGATATCTGCGCGGACGGCAAAGGCTTTACCGCCAGCTTCAACGATCTGGTTTATCACGTCCGTCGCGGCTTTAATATTGTGATGATAGTTCACCGCCACGGTGTAGCCTTCGCGTGCCAGCTGGAGTGCGGTGGCTTTCCCAATGCCCCGGCTGCCGCCGGTCACAAGTGCAATGCCCATTTTCTTCTCCCAATAAAAAAGCCGGGTGGCGGCTTCGCCTTACCCGGCCTGGATTACTGCACCTGCGCGATTACTGGTATTCGCTCATCGGCACGCAGGAGCAGAACAGGTTACGGTCGCCGTAAACGTCATCGAGACGCTTCACGGTAGGCCAGTATTTGTTCGCCACGCCTGCCGGGAAGACCGCCAGCTCGCGGGAATAACCGTGGTTCCACTCAGCCACCATCTCGTGCTGGGTGTGCGGAGCGTTGACCAGCGGGTTATCTTCCAGCGTCCACTCGCCGTCCTGCACGCGGTCGATCTCCATGCGGATGGCCAGCATCGCGTCGATAAAGCGGTCCAGCTCTGCTTTGCTTTCAGACTCCGTTGGCTCAACCATCAGCGTACCCGCAACCGGGAACGACATGGTTGGCGCGTGGAAGCCGTAGTCGATCAGACGCTTGGCGATATCCAGCTCGCTAATGCCGGTCTGCTCTTTCAGCGGACGAATATCGAGGATGCACTCGTGCGCCACGCGGCCGTCGCGGCCGGTATAGAGCACGGGGAAGGCGGACTTCAGGCGAGTCGCAATATAGTTAGCGTTCAGAATTGCCACCTGGCTCGCCTGCTTCAGCCCTTCCGCGCCCATCATGCGAATGTACATCCAACTGATTGGCAGGATAGAGGCGCTACCGAACGGTGCCGCAGAGACCGCGCCCTGACGGGTCAGCATGCCTTCAATCTGCACCACGCTGTGGCCCGGTACAAACGGCGCCAGGTGCGCTTTCACGCCGATAGGACCCATGCCTGGGCCGCCACCGCCGTGCGGGATGCAGAAGGTTTTGTGCAGGTTCAGGTGCGACACGTCCGCGCCGATAAAGCCCGGAGAGGTAATGCCCACCTGAGCGTTCATGTTTGCGCCGTCGAGATAAACCTGACCGCCGAACTGGTGCACCACTTCGCACACTTCACGGATAGTCTCTTCGTACACGCCGTGGGTGGACGGATAGGTCACCATGATGCAGGAGAGCTTGTCGCCCGCCTGCTCGGCTTTCGCGCGCAGGTCGACCAGATCGATGTTGCCGTTCTTATCGCACGCCACCACAACCACTTCCATACCCGCCATCTGGGCAGAGGCCGGGTTGGTACCGTGGGCGGAGCTTGGGATCAGGCAGATATCGCGGTGGCCTTCGTTGCGGCTTTCGTGATAGTGACGGATTGCCAGCAGGCCCGCATATTCACCCTGCGCGCCGGAGTTCGGCTGCATGCAGAGCGCGTCATAACCGGTCAGCTTCACCAGCCAGTCGGAAAGCTGGTTGATCATCATATGATAACCTTCTGCCTGCTCCGGCGGGCAGAACGGGTGCAGCTCGGAGAATTCAGGCCAGGTGATCGGGATCATCTCTGCTGCAGCATTCAGCTTCATGGTGCAGGATCCCAGCGGGATCATCGCCTGGTTCAGCGCCAGATCCTTGCGCTCCAGAGAGTGCATGTAACGCATCATCTCGGTTTCGCTGTGGTAGCGATTGAAGACCGGATGCGTCAGGATCGCATCATTACGCAGCATGCTGTCCTGAATGGAGCGGCTGTCGAGCGCGACCTCTTTGTCGAGCGCGTCAATGTCCAGACCGTGCGCGTCACCCAGCAGCACGCTGAACAGGTTCAGGATATCGTCGCGGGTGGTGCTTTCATCAAGCGTAATGCCGACGGCGTTGTGGATGTCGCTGCGCAGGTTGATCTTTGCCGCGTCCGCGCGGGCCAGCACGGCCGCTTTGTCCGCCACGTCCACGCACAGGGTGTCGAAGTAGTGGGTATGGCGCAGCTTAAGACCTTTTTGCTGCAGGCCGCAGGCCAGGATATCGGCCAGGCGGTGAATGCGGCTGGCAATGCGTTTCAGGCCAGCCGGGCCGTGGAACACGGCGTACAGGCTGGCGATGTTAGCCAGCAGCACCTGTGAGGTACAGATGTTGGAGTTCGCTTTTTCGCGGCGGATATGCTGCTCGCGGGTCTGCATCGCCATGCGCAGCGCGGTGTTACCGGCAGCGTCTTTGGAGACGCCGATAATACGGCCAGGCATGGAACGTTTGAATTCATCTTTCGCGCCGAAGAACGCCGCGTGCGGGCCGCCGTAGCCCATCGGTACGCCGAAGCGTTGCGCAGAGCCGAATACGATATCCGCGCCCTGTTTGCCCGGTGCCGTCAGCAGCACCAGCGCCATAAAATCGGCGGCAACGCTAACAACCACCTTGCGGGATTTCAGCTCGGCAATCAGCGCGCCGTAGTCGTGAACTTCGCCGGTGGTGCCCACCTGCTGCAGCAGAACGCCGAAAACGTCCTGATGATCCAGCACTTTGTTAGCGTCATCGACGATTACGTCAAAGCCGAAGGTTTCCGCACGGGTGCGCACCACGTCCAGCGTCTGAGGATGCACGTCCGCCGCGACGAAGAAGCGGTTGGCATTTTTCAGCTTACTCACTCGCTTAGCCATCGCCATCGCTTCGGCGGCGGCGGTCGCTTCATCCAGCAGAGAAGCGGAGGCGATATCCATGCCGGTCAAGTCCAGCGTCACCTGCTGGAAGTTCAGCAGTGCTTCCAGGCGGCCCTGGGAGACTTCTGGCTGATAGGGGGTGTAAGCGGTGTACCAGCCCGGGTTTTCCAGCATGTTGCGCAGGATAACCGGCGGTAACTGCACGTTGGTATAGCCCATGCCAATGTAAGACTTATAGCGCTTGTTCAGGCCGGCGATGGCCTTCAGCTCCGCCAGCGCGGCGAATTCCGTGGTGGCTTCCCCCACCTGAGGCGGCGTGGCAAGCTGGATGTCTTTTGGCACAATCTGGCCGATCAGTGCGTTTAATGAATCCGCGCCAACCGTCTTCAGCATCTCCTGCTGTTGCTGAGCATCCGGCCCAATGTGACGTTCGATGAAGGCGCCACGGTTTTCAAGCTGGCTTAAAGTCTGTGTCATGAGCGATGGTTCCTGAAACGTGCAGTGAATGTGTTTTCTCCCTCTCCCTGAGGGAGAGGGCTGGGGTGAGGGTGTCGTCTGTTCCCCTCACCCTACCCTCTCCGCAAAGGGGAGAGGGATAATGGCTTACTCGTCTTCTAACAGTGCTTCGTACGCGGTCGCATCCAGCAGCGCGGCAACCTGGGATTCGTCGCTGGCTTTGATCTTGAAGATCCAGCCGCCTTCATAAGGCTCGCTGTTGACCAGTTCCGGCGAATCGCTCAGCGCATCGTTGACGGCGACAATCTCACCGCTTACAGGGGCATAGATGTCAGATGCTGCTTTTACGGACTCCGCCACGGCGCAGTCGTCGCCCGCGCTAACGGTCGTGCCCACGTCAGGCAGGTCAACAAACACCATGTCGCCCAGCAGCTCTTGCGCGTGCTCGGTGATCCCTACGGTGTAAGTGCCGTCCGCCTCTTTGCGCAGCCACTCGTGTTCTTTACTGTATTTCAGTTCTGCTGGCACATTGCTCATTGAAGTTCTCCTGATAAAAATAGTTAGGCGACCGGCTTACCGGCGCGAACAAAAATCGGTTTGGTCACGTTGACCGGCATTTCGCGGTTGCGGATTTGCACCACAGCCGTTTCGCCAATGCCCGCCGGCACGCGTGCCAGTGCAATACTGTAGCCCAGCGTCGGGGAGAAGGTACCGCTGGTGATCACGCCTTCGCGAGGATTGCCGTCAGCATCGGTAAAGCGCACCGGCAGTTCACCGCGCAGCACGCCCTTCTCGGTCATCACCAGACCCACCAGCTGTTCAGTACCCTTCTCGCGCTGCATCTCCAGCGCTTCACGGCCAATAAAGTCACGGTCAGCCGGTTCCCAGGCGATGGTCCAGCCCATGTTGGCGGCCAGCGGAGAGACGCCTTCATCCATCTCCTGACCGTAGAGGTTCATTCCCGCTTCCAGACGCAGCGTATCGCGCGCGCCCAGACCCGCAGGCTTCACACCCGCTTCCACCAGCGCACGCCAGAAATCAGCGGCCTTCTCGTTTGGCATCGCAATTTCATAGCCCGCTTCACCGGTGTAGCCGGTGGTGGCGATAAACAGATCGCCCGCCTGCACGCCGAAGAACGGCTTCATGCCAGCGGTGGCTTTGCGCTGCTCGTCGTTAAACAGAGAGGCGGCTTTCGCCTGCGCGTTCGGCCCCTGCACGGCGATCAGCGACAGATCGTCACGGACGGTGATGTCGATGGCATAAGGTTCGGCGTGTTGGGTGATCCAGGAGAGGTCTTTTTCGCGGGTGGCGGAGTTTACAACGAGGCGGAAGAAATCTTCAGTGAAGTAATAAACGATAAGGTCATCAATCACGCCGCCCGAGGCATTCAGCATGCCGGTATAGAGCGCTTTGCCCGGCGTCTTCAGTTTGGCGACGTCGTTTGCCAGCAGATAACGCAAAAACTCCCGGGTGCGGCTACCGCGCAGATCGACAATCGTCATATGGGACACGTCGAACATACCGGCATCGGTGCGCACCGCGTGGTGCTCATCAATCTGAGAGCCGTAGTGCAGCGGCATCATCCAGCCATGGAAGTCCACCATGCGGGCGCCGCATAACACGTGTTGTTCGTACAAAGGAGTCTGTTGAGCCATCTTGTCCTCGTTGAAAAATTCACCGTGAAACCCGGTATCGGCCCCGCGTTCGGGCACCGACGCAAACGTTCTCTTTTACCTGAACTTACCACCGAAACCGGCGGTTAACCATAAGGCAAAATGGGTCATCACATTAGCTTATGACCAAAAAACGCTAAAAAGCCTACAGAGTTATTCACTGGAAAAATGCGATTAACCCCGCACAAAATTAACAATGCTCTAACAGGATTTAGCACATGGTGATATTTCGTGCGGAAAATCGGGCCGAATTTCCGTAACGAGAAAAATGCGACATTAGATTATCTAATGCGAAAAATGACGTGAAATTAGAATATTTCAAACGAGGGATTTCCCCGGCGCAGAGGCCGGGAAAAGAAAGTGTGACAGGGGTCTAAATTAACGCAGCCAGTCCGGCAGGTCGTTAAGACCCATCGCCTGACGGAGGAGTTGGGGCTTAACGCCCGGAAGGGTGTCAGCAAGCTTGAGGCCAATATCGCGCAGCAGTTTTTTCGCCGGATTCGCTCCGGCAAACAGCTCGCGGAAGCCCTGCATGCCAGCCAGCATCATCGCCGCGCTGTGCTTGCGGCTGCGCTCGTAGCGGCGCAGGTAGAGATGCTGGCCGATATCTTTGCCTTCGCGATGCAGGCGACGCAGCTCCTCAACCAGCTCCGCCGCGTCCATAAAGCCGAGGTTAACGCCCTGTCCGGCCAGGGGATGAATGGTATGCGCCGCATCCCCCACCAGCGCCAGACGGTGCGCCGCAAACTGACGCGCGTAGCGGCCGGTTAACGGGAATACCTGACGCTCGCTTTCAAGCGTGCACAGGCCAAGGCGGTTATCAAAGGCCACGCACAGCGCCTGGTTGAAGGCCTCCGGCGTCGCCTCATGCATCTGCTGGGCTTTTTCCGGCACCAGGGACCAGACAATCGAGCACAGGTGCGGGTCGCTAAGCGGCAGGAACGCCAGAATGCCGTCGTTGTGGAAAATCTGGCGCGCCACGCCGCCGTGCGGCTCTTCGGTACGGATCGTCGCGACCAGCGCGTGATGACGATAGTCCCAGAAGGTCAGCGGGATGTCGGCTTTATTCCGCAGCCAGGAGTTCGCACCGTCAGCACCGACCACCAGACGCGCGGTCAGCATGTCGCCGCTCTGCAGGGTGATAAATGCCTCGTTTTCGCCCCATGCCACCTGCTGGATCTGCGCAGGCGCAATCAGCGTCACGTCGCTGCACTGCTGTGCTTTCTGCCACAGCGCGTGGTGGATCACCGCGTTTTCAACGATGTGCCCCAGATGGCTATAGCCCATGCTTTCATCATCAAAAGCAATATGACCAAAGCTGTCCTTATCCCACACTTCCATGCCGTGATAGCAGCTGGCACGGTGCGCCACAATATCTGCCCAGACGCCAAGGTGCGTCAGCAGCTTTTCGCTGGCCGCATTGATCGCCGAGACGCGGAGTTCCGGCGGCGCATCCGGCGCAACGGGCTGGGGCTGATTTTGCTCCAGCACCGCCACGCGCAGGCCGCTGCCCTGTAATCCACAGGCCAATGCCAGTCCGACCATTCCGCCGCCAACGATGGCGACATCAACATTTTGCACGATGATAACTCCTTAACGCGCGACCCAACCCAGGGTCCGCTGCGCCAGCACGTCACGTGCCGGAATGAATAGTTCCATCGCCATCAGCCCGAGGTTGCGGCCCGCAACCAGCGGTGCCCAGCGATTGGCAAAAAGATGGACCAGGCCATCGGTCACACCGATGGTGGCCTCTTTATCCGCCTGGCGGCGCTTCTGGTAATGACTCAGCACCGAATACGCCCCGCAGTCTTTTTGCTCGCCCCACGCCTGCGCCAGTGATTCGGCCAGGCTCATGACGTCGCGTAAGCCCAGGTTAAAGCCTTGCCCCGCGATGGGGTGAAGCGTCTGTGCGGCATTACCGACAAGCGCCAGACGATGGGAGACAGACTGAGACGCCGTGGTCAGCGAAAGCGGGTAGACCGTCCGCTTGCCTGCATGGGTAATACGCCCCAGCCGCCAGCCAAAGGCTTTCTGCAGCTCGGTACAAAAACGTTCGTCGGACCAGCCCTTAACCTCTTCCGCCTTATCCTGAGGATGACACCACACCAGGGAACAGCGCCCGTCCGACATCGGCAGCATCGCCAGCGGACCATGCTGCGTAAAGCGTTCAAACGCCCTGCCGTGGTGTTCAGCTGCGGTAGAGACGTTCGCAATGACCGCCACCTGCCCGTAAGGCTGCTGGCGCCACTCCACGCCACACTGGCTGCCGAGCGACGAGCGCGAACCGTCCGCGGCGACCAGAAGCTGGCCTTCAAGAACGGTGCCGTTTTCCAGCGTCACGCTAACCGACGCCTCACTACGGCTCACGCTGGCCACGCGCGCCGGACAATGCAGCGTGACGCCCGGCGCGTCCTGGAGCAGGCGGAACAGTCGCAATCCGACGTCGTGCAGCTCAACGACCTGACCCAGGGCATCAATCCGGTAATCCTGCGCGTCCAGCGTGACAAAGCCTGCATGTCCGCGATCGCTGACGTGAACGGTCCCGATCGCCGTAGCACGGTCGGCAATCACCTGCCAGATCCCAATGCGGGAAAGCTGCTGGCAGGTGCCCTGCGCCAGCGCAATGGCGCGCGCATCAAAACCGGGGTGGTTTGACGCCTCTGGCGCAACGGCTTCCACCAGGTGCACCGGAAGCTGGCCCTGCGTCATATGCGAAATGGCCAGCGCCAGCGTGGCCCCGGTCATGCCGCCGCCCACGATAATCACGCTCATGCGCGTGCCGCTGCCATCAGCGCCTCGATATCGTCAGCGTTTTTCACGACGCTGGCGGTCAGGTTTTCGTTACCGGTTTCGGTAATCACGATATCGTCTTCAATACGAATGCCAATCCCGCGGTATTCTTCTGGCACGTCGGCATCCGGCGCGATATACAGGCCCGGCTCCACGGTTAACACCATGCCCGGCTCCAGCACGCGCGAACGGTCGGTGCCGTACGCGCCAACGTCATGCACGTCCAGCCCCAGCCAGTGGCTCAGGCCGTGCATGAAATACGGTCGATGCGCGTTTTCAGCAATCAGGGTGTCTACATCCCCTTTCAGGATCCCAAGCCTGACCAGACCGGTAATCATGATGCGCACCACTTCGCCGGTCACTTCCTGCATGGAGGTACCGGGACGATACAGCCTGAGCGCCGTATCAAGGGATTCGAGAACAATGTCGTAAATGGCGCGCTGTGCCGGTGAGAACTTACCGTTCACAGGGAAGGTACGGGTGATGTCCCCCGCATAGCCCTGATATTCGCAACCGGCGTCAATCAGCACCAGATCGCCGTCGCGCAGCGCGCTTTCGTTCTCGGTGTAGTGCAGAATGCAGCCGTTTTCCCCGCCGCCGACAATGGTGTTGTAAGAGGGATAGCGCGCGCCGTGGCGGTTAAATTCGTGGTGAATTTCGCCTTCCAGCTGGTATTCGAACATCCCGGGACGGCATTTCTCCATCGCGCGGGTGTGCGCCAGGGCGCTGATTTCGCCCGCACGGCGCATCACGTTAAGCTCCTCTTCAGACTTGAACAGGCGCATCTCATGCACCACCGGACGCCAGTCCGTCAGCGTGGCCGGTGCGGACAGGTTCTGGCGCGAGCCTTTGCGCAGCTTATCCAGCGCGGTGAAAACAATCTCATCGGCGTACGCATATTCGCCCTGCGCGTGATAGAGCACGTCGAGGCCGTTAAGCAGCTGATAGAGCTGCTGGTTGATTTCGCTAAACGCCAGCGCGCGGTCAACGCCCAGCTTCGCCGGTGCGGCCTCTTGCCCCAGGCGGCGGCCAAACCAGATTTCAGCAGTTAAGTCTCGTACGCGGTTGAAAATCACGCTGTGGTTGTGGGTGTCATTGCTCTTAATCAGCACCAGCACCGCTTCCGGCTCGTTAAAGCCGGTGAAGTACCAGAAATCGCTGCTCTGGCGATAGGGATATTCGCTGTCGGCGCTGCGCGTCACTTCGGGCGCAGCAAAAATTAGCGCGGCGCTGCCCGGCTGCATTTTCGCCAGCAGCGCCTGACGGCGGCGCGAATACTCTTGACTCGAGATAACCATGACACCCTCCTGTGCGTTATTTTTCTTAATGTAAGGTTGGCTTGCGGACTTCCGGCGCGGTCGGCTGTGAGCGCGTAAAGTTGTCGTGGCACAGCAGTGCCGCCACGCGCACGTACTCGATGATCTCTTCGAGAGACATTTCCAGCTCTTCCTGATCTTCGTCTTCATCGTAGCCGAGCTGAGCGATATTACGCAGATCGTCGATCGCCTCACCCGCTTCGCCGGTCACTTTATCAAGTTTAGGCTGCGTCACGCCCAGCCCCAGCAGATAGTGGTTTACCCAGCCAGCCAGCGCATCGGCGCGATCGAACACGCTAACGTCGTCGCCTTCAGGCAGATAAAGCTGAAAAAGGAAGCCATCGTCTTCCAGAGAATCGCTGGTGGCGGCGTGCATTTTACGCAGCGCTTCCGCCAGCTCGTGACCAAACGCCAGTCCTTCATTCGTGAGGTCGTGGATCAGCGGCTGCCATGAGCTGTCGCTGTTTCCGCCGCACAGCATGCCACTGATCAGACCGTGCATTTCGGCAGGGGTTAAACCGACTCCCTGCTGGTTCAGTAACTGGTTTAAATCCTTGTAACCAGGCATTTCGTTCTGTATAGACATGAGCATTCGTCGTCAAAGGGGGGAAGTTTCATGATATGCTACCACTTTGGACCCTGGTGATACCAGAAAAGGGCTTGTATCTTCACATCAGGGTAGCTATAGTGTCGCCCCTTCGCAGCCCCCGGGGCCGTAAGCGAAGGCAGCGCAGTCAATCAGCAGGAAGGTGGCATGTCTGCACAACCCGTCGATCTCCAGATTTTTGGCCGTTCACTGCGAGTGAATTGTCCGCCTGAACAAAGGGATGCTTTGAATCAGGCTGCGGACGATTTGAATCAGCGGTTGCAAGATCTAAAAGAACGCACTAGAGTCACAAATACTGAGCAGCTGGTTTTCATCGCCGCGTTGAACATCAGCTATGAACTGACTCAGGAAAAAGCGAAGACCCGCGACTACGCGGCAAGCATGGAGCAGCGCATTAAAATGCTCCAGCAGACCATAGAACAGGCATTGCTTGATCAAGGTCGCAATCCCGAAAGACCGGGACCCAAGTTTGAATAACACTTCTCAGTTGACTATGGTAGAGTAACTGTGAAGACAAAATTTCTCTGAGATGTTCGCAAGCGGGCCAGTCCCCTGAGCCGATATTTCATACCACAAGAATGTGGCGCTCCATGGTTGGTGAGCATGCTCGGTCCGTCCGAGAAGCCTTAAAACTATGACGACACATTCACCTTGAACCAAGGGTTCAAGGGTTACAGCCTGCGGCGGCATCTCGGAGATTCCCTCTCTTTTCTTCTACCGACTACCATGACTCAATTCCCTGAAGTTTCTGCTTCACGCCAGGACATCCGTCAGCTAATTCGTCAGCGCCGCCGTGCGTTAACCTCCGATCAGCAAGCGCATTTTGCCCAGCAGGCCGCCGCCCGTATGATGGCGTATCCCCCTGTCTTGATGGCGCATACCGTTGCGCTGTTTTTGTCGTTTGACGGCGAGCTGGACACCCAACCGCTGATAGAGCAACTCTGGCGCGCCGGGAAGAAGGTCTATCTGCCGGTACTGCACCCGTTTAGCGAGGGGAATCTGCTGTTTCTGCACTACCATCCGCACAGCGAGCTGGTAGTGAATCGCCTGAAAATCACCGAACCGAAACTCGACGTGCGCGACGTGCTGCCGCTGTCACAGCTGGATGTACTGATCACGCCGCTGGTGGCGTTTGATGAACAGGGCCAGCGTTTAGGGATGGGCGGCGGTTTTTATGACCGGACGCTGCAAAACTGGCAGCAGTACGGGTTGCAGCCGGTGGGCTATGCGCATGATTGTCAGGGCGTGGAGGCGTTACCGGTGGAGAAATGGGATGTGCCGTTGCCGGCGGTGGTGACGCCCAGCAAAATCTGGGTCTGGTAGAATAAAGCCGGGTGGCGCTTACGCTTACCCGGCCTACAAATGCTCAGAGTAGGTCGGGTAAGGCGCAGCCGCCACCCGACACCACAAACCGCACTATCAGTACAGCAGACGCGCGCGAATCGTCCCCGGAATGGCCTTCATGCTCAGCAGCGCTTTCTCGGCCACATCATCATCCGCTTCGATATCAATAACCACGTAGCCCATCTGCGAGTTCGTCTGCAGATACTGCGCGGCAATGTTGACGCCCTGCTCGGCAAAGATCTGGTTGATCGCGGTCAGCACGCCTGGACGGTTTTCGTGGATGTGCAGCAGACGACGACCACCGTGCAGCGGCAGAGACACTTCCGGGAAGTTCACGGCAGAGAGCGTAGAACCGTTGTCGGAGTATTTGCTCAGTTTACCCGCCACTTCCAGACCGATGTTCTCCTGCGCTTCCTGGGTGGAACCGCCAATGTGAGGCGTCAGGATCACGTTGTCGAACTCGCACAGCGGAGAGGTAAACGGATCGCTGTTGGTCGCAGGCTCCGTCGGGAAGACGTCGATGGCGGCGCCCGCCAGATGCTTACGCTTCAGCGCATCGCACAGCGCAGGGATATCGACAACCGTGCCGCGCGCGGCGTTAATCAGCAGTGAGCCCGGCTTCATCAGCGCCAGCTCTTCCGCGCCCATCATGTTTTTGGTGGACGCATTTTCCGGCACGTGCAGGCTCACCACGTCACTCATGTTCAGCAGGTCAGACAGGTGTTGAACCTGGGTGGCATTGCCCAGCGGCAGCTTGCTTTCGATATCGTAAAAAAAGACATGCATACCGAGAGATTCCGCCAGAATCCCCAGTTGGGTACCGATGTGGCCGTAGCCGATAATCCCCAGCTTTTTACCACGCGCTTCATATGAGCCAGACGCCAGTTTGTTCCACACGCCGCGGTGCGCCTTGGCGTTAGCTTCAGGAATGCCGCGCAGCAGAAGCAGCAGTTCGCCAATCACCAGCTCCGCCACGGAACGGGTGTTAGAGAACGGGGCATTGAAGACGGGAATACCGCGTTTCGCGGCAGCATTCAGGTCAACCTGGTTGGTACCAATGCAGAAGCAGCCGATAGCCACCAGCTTTTCCGCCGCGGCAATAACCTCTTCAGTCAGGTGAGTACGGGATCGCAGGCCAATGAAGTGGGCATCACGGATGGACGCTTTCAGCTCTTCGGTATCGAGCGCGCCTTTGTGAAATTCGATGTTGGTGTAACCTGCCGCACGAAGGCTATCGATTGCTTTTTGATGTACGCCCTCGACCAGCAGGAATTTAATCTTGTCTTTCTCCAGTGATACCTTTGCCATTTACCCGACCCTGTTTTTGTCTGAACTGATGTTGTGCTGGATATGAATCCGCCGTAGCCAACATATCAAAAAAAACTATTGCAGCAATATGAACGTTTGCGTCGGCACTCTGAAGAAAAGTCATACAGAGCAAAATGTCAGAGGAAAATGCTATGGAAATTTACAAACGCGGCAGGATCGGCAAAAGAGGCGTAAAAACGTGACACAAGTCACCGAATTTAGCTTTTCAAAAATTTTTTAGCGGGGGGAGGACTCCCCCCATCAGATCATTTTACGATGGTTTTCACGCCGTCAGCGGTGCCGATCAGCGCCACATCCGCGCCACGGTTGGCGAATAGCCCTACGGTCACTACGCCCGGAATGCCGTTGATGGCATTTTCCAGCGCAATCGCGTCAAGAATTTCCAGACCGTGAACGTCGAGGATCACGTTACCATTGTCGGTGACTACACCCTGACGGTATTCCGGACGACCGCCAAGCTTCACCAGCTGACGGGCAACCGCGCTACGGGCCATTGGGATCACTTCGACCGGCAGCGGGAAATTACCCAGAATGTCGACCTGCTTGGAGGCGTCCGCGATGCAGATAAACTTGTCCGCAACGGAGGCGATGATTTTTTCGCGTGTTAGCGCCGCGCCGCCGCCTTTGATCATCTGCATGTGGCCGTTGATTTCATCCGCGCCGTCAACGTAAATCCCCAGACGATCCACTTCATTGAGATCGAAAACGGTAATGCCGAGGCTTTTCAGCTTTTCCGTGGAAGCATCAGAGCTGGAAACCGCGCCCTCGATTTGCCCCTTCATCGTGCCCAGCGCATCGATAAAGTGTGCCGCGGTTGATCCCGTACCGACACCGACAATGGTACCCGGCTGTACGTACTGGAGAGCGGCCCATCCTACTGCTTTTTTCAGTTCATCCTGCGTCATGATCGTTTTGCCTGTGGTGTGAAAACTCAGGGCGCATTATAGAACACGTCGAATGGAATTCGTCTGCCACAAAGGGAAAATTGTGTCATAGTGCAGAATAAGCAAAATTAAGGAGTCAGCCAGAGCAATGAAACGTCCGGACTACAGAACACTACAGGCACTTGATGCAGTTATTCGTGAACGAGGTTTTGAGCGCGCGGCGCAAAAGCTTTGCATCACCCAGTCCGCCGTATCACAGCGTATAAAACAGCTTGAAAACATGTTCGGCCAGCCGCTGCTGGTGCGTACCGTGCCGCCACGTCCAACCGAGCAAGGGCAAAAACTCCTCGCCCTGCTGCGCCAGGTTGAATTGCTGGAAGACGAGTGGCTGGGTGACGAACAAACGGGCTCTACGCCGCTGCTGCTCTCTCTGGCGGTCAACGCCGACAGTCTGGCAACCTGGCTGCTGCCGGCTCTTGCGCCGGTATTAGCAGATTCCCCTATCCGCCTGAACTTACAGGTTGAAGATGAAACCCGAACCCAGGAGCGCCTGCGTCGCGGTGAAGTGGTTGGGGCCGTCAGTATTCAGCCTCAGGCGCTGCCAAGCTGTCTTGTCGATCAGCTGGGCGCACTGGACTACCTGTTTGTGGGGTCAAAAGCCTTTGCCGAGCGCTACTTCCCCAACGGCGTCACCCGCGCCGCGCTGCTGAAAGCCCCTGCCGTGGCGTTCGACCATCTGGACGATATGCATCAGGCGTTCCTGCAGCAAAACTTCGATCTGCCGCCTGGCAGCGTGCCGTGCCATATCGTCAACTCGTCTGAAGCCTTCGTGCAGCTTGCGCGCCAGGGCACCACCTGCTGCATGATCCCGCACCTGCAGATTGAGAAAGAGTTGAAAAGCGGTGAGCTGATTGACCTGACGCCGGGGCTGTATCAGCGCCGGATGCTCTACTGGCACCGTTTTGCGCCGGAAAGCCGTATGATGCGCAACGTCACCGACGCGCTGCTGGCATACGGGCATAAGGTGTTGAGACAGGATTAAAAAGAAAAGCCGGGTGGCAGCTACGCCTTACCCGGCCTACAGATTACTGAGCAGGTTTCGGCTGTGCTGGAACTGGTTCCAGCTGGAAGACCACATCGACCTGATCGTCGAACTGAATAGTTGGCTGCTCGTAAGTTTCCTGAGCGGACACCGGGGCTGCATCAGCCTTCATCATACGAACCATCGGGCTTGGCTGGTAGTTAGAGACGTGGTAACGCACGCTATAAACCGGGCCGAGCTTGCTCTTAAAGCCAGAAGCCAGCTGTTCCGCCTGGTGAATGGCATCATCAATAGCCGCTTTACGCGCTTCGTCTTTGTATTTCTCCGGTTGCGCAACGCCCAGCGACACGGAACGAATTTCGTTGAGACCCGCCTTCAGCGCACCGTCCAGCAGCGAGTTAAGCTTATCCAGCTGACGCACGGTCACTTCAACGGTACGCACGGCGCGGTAGCCCTTCAGGATGCTTTTACCATTCTGGTAGTCGTAATCGGGTTGAGTACGCAGGTTAGCGGAGTTGATATCTTTTTTACCGACACCGTTCTGCTCGAGGAAAGAGAGATATTGCGCAACGCGATCGTCAGCCTGCTTCTTAGCCGTCGCCGCATCTTTCGCCGCCACATTCACCTCAATTGCCAGGGTTGCAACATCGGGTACCGCGTCCACGCTTGCGGTGCCTGAAGTGACGATGTGCGGGCCATCCGGCAGTTCACTTGCCTGCACCGACACCGCCCCAAAACTTACTAATGCCGCCAGGGCCATCACCTTAAACTTCACTGTTATTCCTCCATGTTGCGAAGAGTGCCCATTAACAGGGCGCATGCCAGCAAGCTTAGCGGGTCTTATTCAGTTGTCCATAAGACAAGGATTAGTTGAACAATTCCTGAACGTGATGAATCCCCTCTTTCGCCAGCTGGAAAGCGATAAACCACATCACCAGGCCGACCAGGGTATTAATGATGCGCTGGGCTTTGGCCGTACGAAGGCGGGGCGCCAGCCATGCCGCCAGAATGGCGAGACCGAAGAACCAGAGGAACGAGGCGCTGACCGTACCGAGCGCAAACCACCGTTTCGGCTCAACGTCCAGCTGTCCGCCCAGGCTGCCCAGCACCACAAAGGTGTCGAGATAAACATGCGGATTAAGCCAGGTGACCGCCAGCATGGTGACGATAATCTTCCAGCGGCCCTGCTTCATGACCTCCGCGCTCGCCAGCTCGAGGTTGCTGCTCATCGCCGTTTTCAGGGCACCAAAACCGTACCAGAGCAGAAACGCCACGCCGCCCCAGGTAACCAGCGCCAGCAGCCACGGAGACTGCATCAGCAGCGCGCTGCCGCCAAAAATCCCGGCGCAGATCAGTAGCAAATCGCTTACCGCGCACAGCAGGGCAATCATCAGATGGTACTGGCGGCGGATGCCCTGATTCATCACGAACGCATTTTGCGGTCCGAGCGGAAGGATCATGGCCGCGCCTAAGGCAAGCCCTTGAAAATAATAAGATAGCATGACGATTTTCTCGCAGTGTTGTTCTGGAGGCTGACTATACTGCGCGAATCACATTAGAGGAAATGGATAATATTAATTGGGTATTAGCGGAGCTTATGAAAGCAAAGCCCGGTGGCGCGAGCGCCTACCGGGCCTACGGGTGACGTTATTCTGCTTCTTTGACTTTTTTGACGTTTACGTCCATCTGCGGATACGGGAAGCTGATGCCGTTGGCGTCGAAGTCGCGCTTAATGCGTTCCAGCACGTCCCAGTACACGTTTTGCAGATCGCTGCTTTTGCTCCAGATGCGCACCACAAAGTTAATGGAGGAAGCACCGAGTTCGTTCAGGCGAACCGTCTGCTCTTTGTCTTTCAGAATGCGATCGTCTGAAGCAATGATATTAGTAATCAGCGACTTCACCTGATCGATGTCGGAGTCGTATGCCACGCTGATAATCAGTTCGTTACGACGCACCGGTTCACGGGAGAAGTTAATAATGTTGCCTGCAATGATTTTTCCGTTCGGCACGACCACGATGCGGCCATCCACGGTACGCATGGTCGTAGAGAAAATCTGCACCTGCAGCACGGTTCCGGCAATGCCGCCCAGGTCAACGTATTCGCCGGAGCGGAACGGACGGAAGGTTACCAGCAGCACGCCTGCCGCCAGGTTTGAAAGCGAGCCCTGCAGCGCCAGACCAATGGCCAGGCCGGCGGCACCGAGAACGGCGATGACGGAGGCGGTCTGCACGCCCACACGGCCCAGCGCCGCAATCAGCGTAAAGGCGATAACGCCGTAGCGCACCAGTGCGGAGAGGAAGTCAGCCACCGTGGCGTCAATGTGACGGGCCAGCATCACGCGGTTAACCGCGTTCGATACGATACGCGCCACGATCATCCCGACGATGATGATGGCAATCGCCGCGACAATGTTCACGGCATAGCTCAGCAATAGCGCCTGGTTGCGTACCAGCCAGTTACCGGCGTTATTGATGCTGTCTACAACATCGAGTTGTTCCATTTATTCTTCCTTTTGTTAAACCAAAACACAAAATCCATCCCCCATGGAGACAGGCAGGTTCGTAAAGGGTAAACAAAAAGTGCCGGGTTTGCCAAACAGATCACAAAAACAGGTCTGGCAGGGTATTGAAAAAGCATAAAAAAGGCCCGCATTTGCGGGCCTTCTGATGCTGTTAGCAGCTCAAATTACAGAACGTCGATCGCGTTCAGTTCTTTGAAAGCCTGCTCCAGACGGGTCACCATGGACGTCTGAGCAGCGCGCAGCCATACGCGTGGATCGTAGTATTTCTTGTTCGGCTGGTCTTCGCCTTTCGGGTTGCCCAGCTGGCCCTGCAGGTAAGCTTCGTTCGCTTTGTAGTACTGCAGGATACCGTCCCAGGTTGCCCACTGGGTATCGGTATCGATGTTCATTTTCACTACGCCGTAGCTTACGGAGTCTTTGATTTCCTGAGCAGAAGAACCGGAACCGCCGTGGAAGACGAAGTTCAGGCTGTTGTGCGGCAGGTTGTGTTTCTTAGACACGTATTCCTGAGAATCACGCAGGATGGTCGGGGTCAGAACCACGTTACCTGGTTTGTAAACGCCGTGTACGTTACCGAAGGACGCTGCGATGGTGAAGCGTGGGCTGATTTTGCTCAGCTCGGTGTAAGCGTAATCAACGTCTTCTGGCTGGGTGTACAGGGCAGAAGCGTCCATGTGGCTGTTGTCCACGCCGTCTTCTTCACCGCCGGTGCAGCCCAGTTCGATTTCCAGGGTCATGTCCATTTTGGCCATGCGCGCCAGGTACTTAGAGCAGATTTCAATGTTTTCGTGCAGTGACTCTTCAGACAGGTCGATCATGTGAGAAGAGAACAGTGGCTTACCGGTTGCCGCGAAGTGTTTTTCACCCGCGTCCAGCAGACCGTCGATCCACGGCAGCAGTTTCTTCGCGCAGTGGTCAGTGTGCAGGATAACTGGAACACCGTAGTGTTCAGCCATCTGGTGAACGTGGTGCGCACCAGAGATAGCGCCCAGGATTGCAGCACCCTGAGGAATGTCAGTTTTCACGCCTTTACCTGCGATGAACGCAGCGCCGCCGTTAGAGAACTGAACGATAACTGGAGCTTTAACTTTAGCTGCAGTTTCCAGTACGGCGTTGATGGAGTCGGTACCCACGCAGTTAACTGCTGGCAAAGCGAAGTTGTTTTCTTTAGCTACCTGGAACACTTTCTGTACGTCATCACCAGTGATAACGCCAGGTTTTACGAAATCAAAAATTTTAGACATGTTGCTTAGTCCTGTATCTTCGGCCGTTAGAAAAGGTGCGAGCTCTTAAAAGCGCGCTGAAAATTGGGCAGGTTTCCCTGCCCTTGAATGGCTTACTTCTTAGCGCGCTCTTCGAGCATTGCTACTGCTGGCAGTACTTTGCCTTCCACGAATTCCAGGAATGCACCGCCACCAGTGGAGATGTAGGAGATCTTGTCAGCGATACCGAACAGGTCGATTGCTGCCAGGGTGTCACCACCGCCTGCGATAGAGAACGCTTCGCTGTCTGCGATAGCGTTAGCAACGATTTCAGTACCTTTGCGGAAGTTCGGGAATTCGAACACGCCAACAGGACCGTTCCACAGGATAGTTTTTGCGTTTTTGAGGATTTCAGCCAATTTCTGTGCAGAAACGTCGCCCAGGTCCAGAATCTGCTCTTCATCTTTGATGTCGTTTACAGATTTCAGGGTCGCGGTTGCGGTTTCGGAGAACTCGGTCGCGACGCGAACGTCAGTTGGAACCGGGATATCGCAGGTGCCCAGCAGGCGTTTGGCTTCGTCAACCAGGTCTGCTTCGTACAGAGATTTGCCCACGTTGTGGCCCTGAGCGGCAACGAAGGTGTTCGCGATACCACCGCCAACGATCAGCTGGTCAGCGATTTTAGACAGGGAATCCAGAACGGTCAGTTTGGTAGAAACTTTAGAACCACCAACGATAGCCACCATCGGACGAGCTGGTTCTTTCAGTGCTTTACCCAGCGCTTCCAGTTCGTCAGCCAGCAGAGGACCGGCACACGCTACGTCTGCGAATTTACCGATACCGTGGGTTGACGCCTGTGCACGGTGAGCAGTACCGAAGGCATCCATCACGAATACGTCGCACAGTGCAGCGTATTTTTTGGACAGGGTTTCGTCGTCTTTCTTCTCGCCTTTGTTGAAGCGAACGTTTTCCAGAACAACCAGTTCACCGGCAGCCACTTCAACGCCGTCCAGGTAATCTTTCACCAGGCGAACCGGGTTGGACAGTTTGTCTTTCAGGTAATTAACCACTGGCAGCAGAGAGAACTCTTCGTTGTACTCGCCTTCAGTTGGACGCCCCAGGTGGGAGGTGACCATCACTTTCGCGCCCTGCTTCAGAGCCAGTTCGATGGTTGGCAGAGATGCACGGATACGCGCGTCGCTGGTCACTTTGCCATCTTTAACCGGTACGTTCAGATCGGCACGGATGAAAACGCGTTTACCAGCCAGATCCAGATCGGTCATCTTAATTACAGACATGGTGAATCCTCTCGTTGATTCTTAAAGTTTTGCAGACGCACGATGCGCCTTACCTGAAACCTTGAGCGGCCATTGCTAACGTGGTGTCGAGCATTCGGTTAGCAAAGCCCCATTCGTTATCACACCAGACCAGCGTCTTGATAAGGTGTGCCCCACTGACCCTCGTTTGCGTGCCATCGACGATGGCGCTGTGCGGGTCGTGGTTAAAATCTACTGAGACCAACGGTAATTCCGTATAGTCAACTATACCATGAAATGCCCCCTGTGCCGCTTTTTGCAGCAACAGGTTGACTTCACAGGCTTTTACAGGTTTTTTCACCGTCACGCTAAGGTCGATTGCAGTGACGTTAATCGTTGGAACACGCACGGCAATCGCTTCAAACCTGTCATTAAACTGCGGAAAAATTCGGGTGATCCCTGCCGCCAGTTTTGTATCCACCGGAATGATTGACTGGCTCGCCGCGCGAGTGCGTCGTAAATCCGGATGGTAGGCGTCGATAACCTGCTGATCGTGCATGGCGGAATGAATCGTGGTCACGGTGCCGGATTCAATGCCATACGCATCGTCTAACAGTTTGATGACCGGAATAATGCAGTTGGTGGTACAGGAGGCGTTGGAAACAATGCGGTGTTCGGCCAGCAGCTCATGCTGGTTGACGCCAAACACGACTGTCGCGTCGAGGTCATTACTGCCGGGATGAGAAAACAGGACTTTTTTCGCGCCTGCAGTCAGATGCGCTTCGCCGTGTTCGCGGTTGCCATAAACACCGGTACAGTCAAGCACGACATCCACACTCAGTTCACGCCAGGGTAGCCCGGAAATGCTGTTCTCATGCAGAACACGAATAGCGTCGTCACCCACAAAAAGCAGATCTCTTTCCTGGCGCACATCCCAGGCGAAACGTCCGTGGCTGGTGTCATACTTCAATAAATGCGCCATGCCCGCAGCATCCGCCAGTTCATTGATTGCCACCACGGTTATTTCCGCCCGACGTCCGGATTCATACAAAGCACGAACCACGTTACGCCCGATGCGACCGAAGCCATTAATCGCTACGCGTACGGTCATAGATCTCCTGCAAAGCAATCCCTGAGTTTGAGGTGGCTGAAAGAGTAATCCAGCTACGCCCGAAGGGGAATCCTTGCTGTCACAAACTGCGATTGATTGGTCAATTGTCGAACATTTAATCGACTGAAACGCTTCAGCAAGAATAAGCGAATCGGGGAATAAAAGGAATGTCTGTCCAGATGAATAAGCGAGCTATATGACTTGCGTCACATTTTAGGTGGAATAATGACGCAAAAAAAGCCGGGTGGCGCGCTAGCGCTTACCCGGCCTACTTTCGAGCCATTTGTAGACCCGGTAAGCGTAGCGCCACCGGGCAAAACGGCGATTACAGCAGTTCTTTCGCTTTCGCGACAACGTTCTCAACGGTGAAGCCGAACTCTTCGAACAGCTGCTCTGCCGGAGCAGACTCACCGAAGGTGGTCATACCGACGATGGCACCGTTCAGGCCCACGTATTTGAACCAGTAGTCAGCGATACCCGCTTCCACTGCCACACGTGCGGAAACCGCTTTAGGCAGAACGGATTCACGGTAAGCGGCATCCTGCTTGTCGAACGCATCGGTAGACGGCATGGAGACCACGCGCGCCTTCACGCCTTCGGCAGTCAGTTTTTCCCATGCGGCAACAGCCAGCTCAACTTCAGAACCGGTAGCGATGAAGATCAGCTCAGGCTGGCCCGCGCAATCTTTCAGCACGTAACCACCGCGAGCGATGTTCGCCAGCTGCTCAGGGGTACGCTCCTGCTGCGCCAGGTTCTGACGGGAGAGGATCAGCGCGGTTGGACCGTCCTTACGCTCAACGCCGTATTTCCACGCCACCGCGGATTCAACCTGGTCACATGGACGCCATGTGCTCATGTTCGGGGTCACGCGCAGGGAAGCCACCTGCTCTACCGGCTGGTGAGTTGGGCCGTCTTCGCCAAGACCGATGGAGTCGTGGGTGTAGACCATTACCTGACGCTGTTTCATCAGCGCCGCCATACGCACGGCGTTACGGGCATATTCAACAAACATCAGGAAGGTAGAGGTGTACGGCAGGAAACCGCCGTGCAGGGAGATACCGTTGGCAATCGCGGTCATACCGAATTCACGTACACCGTAATGGATGTAGTTACCGGCAGTATCTTCGTTGATTGGCTTAGAACCAGACCACAGAGTCAGGTTAGATGGCGCCAGGTCAGCGGAGCCACCCAGGAATTCTGGCAGCCATGGGCCGAACGCTTCAATCGCATTCTGAGACGCTTTACGGCTCGCGATTTTAGACGGGTTCGCCTGCAGCTTAGCGATAAACTCGTTCGCTTTCGCGTCGAAGTCAGACGGCATGTCACCTTTCATACGACGGGTGAATTCAGCCGCTTCCTGTGGGAAGGCTTTCGCGTAAGCAGCGAACTTCTCGTTCCAGGCCGCTTCTTTCGCCTGGCCTACTTCTTTTGCATCCCACTGAGCGTAAATCTCTGATGGGATTTCGAATGCAGGGTGTTTCCAGCCCAGCGCTTCGCGGGTCAGTGCGATTTCTGCATCGCCCAGCGGCGCGCCGTGGGAGTCGTGCGTACCCGCTTTGTTCGGTGAACCGAAGCCGATGATGGTTTTGCACATCAGCAGGGACGGTTTGTCCGTCACAGCGCGCGCTTCTTCCACTGCACGTTTAATCGAGTCAGCATCGTGACCATCAACGCCACGCACAACGTGCCAGCCGTAGGCTTCGAAACGTGCTGCGGTGTCGTCGGTGAACCAGCCTTCAACATGACCGTCGATGGAGATACCGTTGTCGTCATAGAACGCAACCAGTTTACCCAGCTTCAGGGTACCTGCCAGGGAGCACACTTCGTGAGAAATGCCTTCCATCATGCAGCCGTCACCCATGAACGCGTAGGTGAAGTGGTCAACGATGTCGTGACCAGGACGGTTGAACTGCGCCGCCAGGGTCTTCTCTGCAATCGCCATACCCACGGCGTTAGCAATACCCTGACCCAGCGGGCCGGTGGTGGTTTCTACGCCAGCGGTGTAGCCCACTTCCGGGTGACCTGGAGTTTTGGAATGCAGCTGACGGAAGTTTTTCAGCTCTTCAATTGGCAGATCGTAGCCGGTGAGGTGCAGCAGGCTATAGATCAGCATAGAGCCGTGGCCGTTGGACAGCACGAAGCGGTCGCGGTCAGCCCATGACGGGTTCTGCGGGTTGTGGTTCAGGAAATCACGCCACAGGACTTCGGCGATATCAGCCATACCCATAGGGGCCCCTGGGTGGCCGGATTTGGCTTTCTGAACTGCGTCCATGCTCAGCGCACGAATAGCATTAGCAAGCTCTTTACGTGAGGACATTTTAACTCCAGATCGGACTGTTAAAGGCCATGCCCTTGACGACAGCGCGTTTTGGGCTACGCCGGAAAAAAGTGCCAACAATGTAACCCAAGCGGCATGCCATGTACATGGACCATTCTTTTGCAGCTTAAGAAATCTCTGGATCATGCTCGCATGTTGCGCAATCTACTCGCCCGGCCCTGTAGATATTCCTTATACTTAGCCCGACACCGGCTTCGCTAACGGTGACCTTTTCGGATTTAATTCAGATTAACGAGTACGGAAGCAACCTCATGAAAATGCGTGCAATAGTGCTGGCCCTGGGTACAACGCTCCTGCTGAGCGGCTGTCAGAATATGGATTCTAACGGTCTGATGACGTCAGGGGCAGAGGCCTTTCAGGCCTATTCCCTGAGCGATGCGCAGGTGAAAGCGCTGAGCGACCAGGCCTGTAAAGATATGGACGGAAAAGCCACGCTTGCGCCGGCCAACAGTACCTACACGCAGCGTCTGAATAAGATTGCTTCCGCGCTGGGCGATAACATCAACGGCCAGCCGGTGAACTACAAGGTGTACATGGCGAAAGACGTCAACGCCTTCGCGATGGCGAACGGCTGTATCCGCGTCTACAGCGGACTGATGGACATGATGACCGACAATGAAGTGGAAGCGGTCATCGGCCATGAAATGGGCCACGTTGCCCTGGGCCACGTGAAGAAAGGGATGCAGGTTGCCCTGGGCACCAATGCCATCCGCGCAGCGGCGGCCTCTGCGGGCGGGATCGTTGGCAGCCTGTCACAGTCACAGCTTGGCGACGTGGGTGAAAAGCTGGTTAACTCTCAGTTCTCACAGCGTCAGGAGTCCGAGGCGGATGACTACTCCTACGATCTGTTGCGCAAACGCGGCATTAATCCATCAGGCTTAGCCACCAGCTTCGAAAAACTGGCCAAGCTGGAAGCGGGGCGCCAAAGCTCAATGTTTGACGATCACCCGGCCTCAGAAGAACGCGCGCAGCATATTCGCGACCGTATGGCCGCAGACGGAATTAAATAATTTCAGGAGGAGGCAGTTTTGCCTCCTTTTTATTTCGCATGAATTGTTAACTTAACAGCACGTATCGATAACACCCCTGAAAGCCCCGCCAAATCTGCCCTATGGCATTGAAATGTCTGGTCACATAATTATTGCAAAGGTCACTTTTTCCGGTAATTATCACCTCCGCAGTTATTCAAATTAATATATCCAGACAGAGACGTTCCCTCCGTGAAAAAAGAATTATCATTAGTTGCTTTAAGCTTATTTGCCGCATTACCTGCCGCTGCAAGCCAGCAATCCGACAGCCAGGGTTTTATTGACGACAGCCGTCTGGACCTGTTTTTCCGCAATGCGTATATCAGCCGCGACTACCATCAGGGCCAGCAGGACAAAGCCGAATGGGGTCAGGGGATCATCGCCACGTTTGCATCCGGCTATACCGAAGGGCTGGTGGGCTTTGGTGTGGACGGTATTGCTCAATACGGCGTGCGCCTGGACGGCGGTCGCGGTAAGAGCGGCGCAGGCGGCATCGACTTCTTTAAGCAGGAAGACGACGGCCGGGCAAAATCCGATCTGGCAAAGTTTGGCGCAACCGCCAAAATGCGCATCTCGAATACCGTACTGAGCTACGGGAATCAGCGTCCTGAATTGCCTATCGTCAATGCCGACAGCTCTCGCCTGCTGTTTGAAAGCTACACCGGCGCCATGCTGACCTCGAAAGAGATCGACGGCCTGGAAGTTAACGCCGGCTACTTCACCGACGAGCAGCGCAAAAGCGATGACCGCCACGACAGCGGGCTGAAGAGCCTCTCCTTCGGCGGCGCGAGCTACCAGTTTAACGACCAGTTCAGCGGCGCGCTTTACGCCTCTCATAATGAAGAGGTGATGAACAAGCAGTACCTGGGCCTGAACTTCAAGCAGCCGTTCAGCACCGGACAGCAGCTGGTGCTCGACTTCAACGGCTATAACTCCCGTCTCGACCAAGGTTACGCGGACAGCCTCGATACGGGCCGCAGCAACGCTATCTGGAGCCTGGCGGCGAGCTACATCTGGGATATTCACACGTTCAAAGTAGCGTACCAGCAGAGCAGCGGCAGTACCGGCTACAACTACGGCGGCTATCGTGACAAGGGCGGCGTGGGTGACGGCGGTAACACCATCTGGCTAGCGAACTCCTACTGGTCAGATTTTAACGGCGAAGATGAACGTTCATGGCAGGCTTCCTACGGTCTGGACTTTAGCGGCCTTGGCTTACCGGGCCTGAGCTGGACCACCGCCTACGTGCGTGGCGATAACATCAAAACCTCTGAAACCAGCAACGGCAAAGAGCACGAGTGGTTTAACCAGATCCAGTACCAGGTGCAGGATGGCCCGGCGAAGGATCTGAAACTGAAACTGCGCTATTCCGTGCTGCGCGTCTCCAGCAACGCCAGCGAGTACAACGTGGGCGGGGACGAGATCCGCGCTTACGTGGAATACCCGTTTAACGTGTTCTAAAGGCAATAAAAAACCTCTCAATAGAGAGGTTTTTTTTCACGCCAGGCGAGGCTTATTCGCCTTTTTTAGCAGCCTGAATGTAGAGCATTTCCAGTGCCAGGGTCGCTGCGGCCAGCGCAGTGATCTCGGACTGGTCATAGGCAGGCGCCACTTCCACCACGTCCATCCCGACAATGTTCAGATCCTTCAGGCCGCGCACCAGCTTGATGGCGCGGTCTGAGGTCAGGCCGCCGATAACCGGCGTACCGGTACCCGGTGCAAAAGCCGGATCCAGGCAGTCGATGTCGAAGGTCAGATACACGGGCATATCACCCACAATCTGCTTCACCTGAGCGAGGATGTCATCCACGCCGCGGTCGTTAACCTGGCCCGCATCCAGCACGGTGAAGCCGTTATCTTTGTCGAACTCGGTGCGAATACCGATCTGCACGGAGTGGTTCGGGTCGATCAGACCTTCGTTCGGCGCGGTAAAGAACATGGTGCCGTGGTCAAACTCACAGCCGTTCGCGTAGGTGTCGGTATGCGCATCAAAGTGTACCAGCGCCATTTTACCGAAGTGCTTCGCGTGGGCGCGCAGCAGCGGCAGGGTCACGAAGTGGTCGCCGCCGAAGGAGAGCATGCGCTTACCGGCAGCCAGCAGCTTCTCGGCGTGGGCCTGCAGCTTTTCGCTCATCTCACGCGCGTCGCCGAAGGCATACACCAGGTCACCGCAGTCCACCACGTTCAGGCGCTCGCGCATGTCGAAGTTCCACGGGAAGCGGTTGTGCTCCCAGGCCAGGTTAGTGGAAACCTGACGGATCGCCGCCGGGCCGTGACGACCACCCGCGCGGCCAGATGTCGCCATATCGAACGGCACGCCGGTGATCACCCAGTCAGCGTCGCTGTCGTACGGCTGGAAGTTCATCGGAAGGCGTAAAAAACCAAACGCGTTAGATACCAGAGAGTTATCGTACTGATGACCTAAAGTGCTCATGTCCTGACCTCTTTTAAAGTCGATACATTAAAAACAGATGAAAAAAAATCCCCTCCGCGTCGTTAAACCCGACGAGGAAGGGATTGATTCGTAAATCGCTTATTAGGGCGAATTATCGCCGGTAATGCATACGGGTTCAAGTGAGTATAGCATTCTGCCGGATGGCGGCTTCGCCTTATCCGGCCTACATTCGTAGGCCCGGTAAGCGCAGCGCCACCGGGCATCAGCGACTACTCGTCTTCCAGATACGTATATCCGTACAGACCCGCTTCAAACTCTTCCAGGAACTGCTGCTGGAGCGCGTCGTCCAGACCGGTGTTTTTCACCTGATCGCGGAACTGTGTCAGCAGGGTTTTCGGATCCAGCTGAACGTATTCCAGCATGTCCGCCACGGTGTCCCCTTCATCGGACAGCTCAACTTCCACGCTGCCGTCAGGGAACACGAACACGTCCACCGCTTCGGTATCACCGAACAGGTTATGCATGTTGCCGAGGATCTCCTGATACGCGCCGACCATAAAGAAGCCCAGCATCGGCGGGTTCTCCGGGTCGTATTCCGGCATTGGCATTGTCGTTGCGATACCGTCGCCGTCAACGTAGTGGTCGATAGCACCGTCGGAATCGCAGGTAATGTCCAGCAGCACCGCGCGACGTTCCGGGGCGTGGTTCAGCCCTTCCAGCGGCAGAACCGGGAACAGCTGATCGATACCCCAGGCATCCGGCATCGACTGGAACAGCGAGAAGTTGACGTAAATCTTATCCGCCATACGCTCCTGCAGCTCGTCGATAATCGGACGGTGCGCGCGGTTGCTCGGGTCGAGCTGCTTCTGCACTTCATGGCACATGTTCAGATAGAGCTGCTCGGCCCACGCGCGCTCCTGCAGGCTAAAGGTGCCTGAAGAGTAGCCGACGTGGATGTCGTGCAGGTCCATCTGGCTGTCGTGCAGCCATTCGCGCAGGGAACGACGCGTGCCCGGCTCGTGCATCTCCTGCCAGGTTTCCCACATGCTCTGCAGGGAACGCGGCGCATCGTCTGCCGGCGGCGTCGCTTCGGTGGTTTCGCTGCGCTCAACGCCGATGATGTTCGAGACCAGCACCGTATGGTGCGCGGTGACCGCGCGACCGGATTCGGTAATCACCGTCGGGTGCGGCAGGCCGTTCTCTTCACAGGCATCGCCGATCGCCCAGATGATGTTATTCGCGTATTCGTTCAGGCCGTAGTTCACGGAGCAGTCAGACTGCGAGCGGGTCCCTTCGTAGTCCACGCCCAGGCCGCCGCCCACGTCGAAGCACTGAATATTTACGCCAAGCTTATGCAGCTCAACGTAGAAACGCGCTGACTCACGCACGCCGGTCGCAATATCGCGAATGTTGGCCATCTGCGAGCCGAGGTGGAAGTGCAGCAGCTGAATGCTGTCCAGACGACCGCGCTCGCGCAGGATTTCCACCAGCTGCAGCACCTGGTTTGCCGCCAGGCCGAACTTGGATTTTTCGCCGCCGGAGGACTGCCATTTGCCGGAACCCTGCGACGCCAGACGCGCACGCACGCCAAGGCGTGGCACCACGTTCAAACGCTCGGCTTCTTCCAGCACGATGGCGATTTCGGTCATCTTTTCGATAACCAGATAGACCTTGTGGCCCATCTTCTCACCAATCAGCGCCAGACGAATGTATTCACGGTCTTTATAGCCGTTACAGACGATCACTGAACGGGTCATGCCCGCATGCGCCAGAACTGCCATCAGTTCCGCTTTGGAACCCGCTTCCAGACCCAGCGGCTCGCCGGAGTGGATCAGAGATTCAATTACGCGGCGGTGCTGGTTCACCTTGATCGGGTAAACCAGGAAGTAGTCACCTTTATAACCGTAGGATTCACGCGCGCGCTTAAACGCGGCGTTAATCGAACGCAGGCGATGTTGCAGGATCTGCGGGAAGCAGAACAGTGCAGGCAAACGCTGGCCCTGAGCTTCACGGGCTTTAACCAGCTTCGCGAGATCCACGCGCGCTTCAGGGACGTCCGGATCCGGGCAGACGCTGATGTGGCCCAGTTCGTTGACGTCGTAATAGTTATTGCCCCACCAGGCAATATTGTAAGTGCGCAGCATCTTGCTGGCTTCCTCGGAGCTCATCGCAACCTCCTGCATAGAACGTAGTACACCCTGTTCGCCCGCTGACGAAGGCGAAAAAGAAGACATGTCGTCAGACATAGCGAACCTCAACTTTTTGTATTAAGTGTAAAACAGTTGACTACTATCGCAGCGTTATACGGCGATAACAACCCATAAACGGCTCCGTTTCCCAGCAGAGTATGCTGAAATCCAGACCGTGCGACCGGTTTCTTATTCATATCATTGTAAAACACGTATCCGAACTCTGTATGACAAGGTTCGGCGAAACCACGAGAAAACTCTTGTATTAACAAGAGCGCCCTTGTTCAGTTTTCACAAAGCGTGACCGGCCCTGGAATCCTGAGAAGCGCCGAGATGGGTATAACATCGGCAGGTTTGCAGACTAAAAATGCGGGTTGCGGGAATCAAATGCGCGCCAGAACGGCTGCGCTGAATTAGCGGAAAACGATGGTTCATTATCTCGTATCACCTCCACGGCCGCTTCTGCTGAAACGGACCCCAAGCCAAAGCTAAAAGTTCACTGCTTAACCCGGCTGGAAGTGGCGACACGATGAGTTCATCGAGCGCTTATTTTATATGAGCCGCGCGCCGCGTTTTATACCGATAAGGGGGCTAAAAAGCAAAACAAAAATGCGCGTGTTGCCGGAGCCGTCAGGAATTATTGCCAGCAGCAATTTCAACTGAGTGAGAGGTTAGTCAAAAAAAACTGGAAATCGGGCGAAGAAGTGACCTAAAATAGCCATCCAGATGTTAATCCATCTATACTGATTAACACTCATACTGCCAGTGTCAAAAACCTGCAGGCCTTGGTAGAATTATCTCCTTTGGCTATTCCACACAGCAGCTTGAGCTAACCAAATTCCTCTTAGGTGAAATAAAACATGGCAAAACACCTGTTTACGTCCGAGTCCGTATCAGAAGGACATCCTGATAAAATTGCTGACCAAATCTCCGATGCGGTGCTGGATGCGATCCTGGCGCAGGATCCTAAAGCGCGCGTAGCGTGCGAAACCTATGTCAAAACCGGCATGGTTCTGGTTGGCGGTGAGATCACCACCAGCGCATGGGTTGATATCGAAGAGATCACCCGTAACACGGTGCGTGAGATCGGCTATGTGCATTCTGATATGGGTTTTGATGCCAACTCCTGCGCGGTACTGAGCGCAATTGGCAAACAGTCTCCGGATATCAACCAGGGCGTTGACCGTGCCGATCCGCTGGAACAGGGCGCGGGCGACCAGGGTCTGATGTTCGGCTATGCAACCAACGAAACCGACGTGCTGATGCCAGCACCGGTCACCTACGCACACCGTCTGGTGCAGCGTCAGGCTGAAGTACGTAAAAACGGCACCCTGCCGTGGCTGCGCCCGGATGCGAAAAGCCAGGTCACCTTCCAGTATGACGACGGCAAAATCGTCGGGATTGACGCGGTGGTTCTGTCTACTCAACACTCCGAAGAAATCGATCAGAAATCCCTGCAGGAAGCAGTGATGGAAGAGATCATCAAGCCGGTTCTGCCTACCGAATGGCTGAGCTCTGCGACCAAATTCTTCATCAACCCAACAGGACGCTTTGTTATCGGCGGCCCAATGGGTGACTGCGGTCTGACAGGTCGTAAAATCATCGTTGATACCTACGGCGGCATGGCGCGTCACGGTGGCGGTGCGTTCTCCGGTAAAGATCCGTCTAAAGTTGACCGTTCTGCGGCGTACGCGGCACGTTATGTGGCGAAAAACATCGTTGCTGCAGGCCTGGCTGACCGCTGTGAGATTCAGGTCTCCTACGCAATCGGCGTGGCTGAACCCACCTCCATCATGGTTGAAACCTTTGGTACCGAGAAAGTGCCTTCAGAACAGCTGACGCTGCTGGTGCGCGAGTTCTTCGACCTGCGTCCATACGGCCTGATTCAGATGCTGGATCTGCTGCACCCAATCTACAAAGAAACTGCTGCATACGGTCACTTTGGTCGTGAACATTTCCCATGGGAAAAAACCGACAAAGCCGCTCTGCTGCGTGAAGCTGCCGGTCTGAAGTAATCGACTGATATCGCTTTTAAAAGGCCAGCCTTCGGGCTGGCCTTTTTTTGTTGGGTGGCAATATTTGGAACCGATTACACCGCACCGGACATCCCCCGCTTTCAGAATATTCTCTTTGCACGATCGACTTTCTTCTGCTGTTACATTCCCTTTCAGTTAAGTCTGAAATGTGTCCTTTCGCGATGCATATCACCTCATTTACCTCTATATTTTCAAAGCTTTAATTTTATTTACGGTTGCAAAGCTGTGTAACCGATTACACCTATGTGATTAATCTCACATATTTTTGTGGGTCGCTCACCTACCCTTAACATCAATAAAACTGATAACCCAACTGGAGGGCATAATGCCTGACAATAAAAAACAGGGGCGTACGTCCAACAAGGCGATGACATTCTTCGTCTGTTTCCTCGCCGCCCTGGCAGGATTACTTTTTGGCCTGGATATCGGCGTGATTGCCGGTGCATTACCTTTCATTACAGAAGAGTTCCAGATCAGCGCTCACACCCAGGAGTGGGTGGTTAGCTCAATGATGTTTGGCGCGGCCGTCGGGGCCGTCGGCAGCGGCTGGCTCTCCTTTAAGCTCGGACGTAAAAAGAGCCTGATGATCGGCGCGATCCTGTTCGTTGCCGGCTCACTCTTCTCTGCCGCAGCGCCTAACGTTGAGGTCCTGCTGGTTTCCCGCGTGCTGCTTGGTCTGGCCGTGGGCGTGGCGTCCTACACCGCCCCGCTCTATCTGTCTGAAATTGCGCCGGAGAAAATCCGCGGCAGTATGATTTCGATGTACCAGCTGATGATCACCATTGGTATCCTCGGTGCATACCTTTCCGATACCGCGTTTAGCTACAGCGGCGCATGGCGCTGGATGCTCGGCGTGATCATCATCCCTGCAGTTCTGCTGTTGATTGGCGTCTTCTTCCTGCCGGACAGCCCTCGCTGGTTTGCTGCGAAACGTCGATTCCACGATGCCGAACGCGTGCTGATGCGCCTGCGCGATACCAGTGCGGAAGCGAAAAACGAGCTGGAAGAGATCCGCGAAAGCCTGAAGGTTAAACAGTCCGGCTGGGCGCTATTTAAAGAGAACAGCAACTTCCGCCGCGCGGTTTTCCTCGGCGTACTGCTGCAGGTCATGCAGCAGTTCACCGGAATGAACGTCATCATGTACTATGCGCCAAAAATCTTTGAACTGGCGGGTTACACCAACACCACCGAGCAGATGTGGGGGACCGTCATCGTGGGTCTGACCAACGTGCTGGCGACCTTTATCGCAATTGGTCTGGTGGACCGCTGGGGACGTAAGCCAACCCTGACGCTGGGCTTCCTGGTGATGGCAGCCGGTATGGGCGTCCTCGGTACCATGATGCATGTGGGCATTCACTCCCCAACCGCCCAGTACTTTGCGGTAGGCATGCTGCTGATGTTTATCGTCGGGTTTGCGATGAGCGCCGGTCCGCTGATCTGGGTGCTGTGCTCTGAGATCCAGCCGCTGAAAGGACGTGATTTTGGCATCACCTGCTCTACCGCAACCAACTGGATTGCCAACATGATCGTCGGCGCAACGTTCCTGACCATGCTCAATACCCTGGGCAACGCCAACACCTTCTGGGTCTACGCCGGTCTGAACATCTTCTTTATTGTGCTGACCATCTGGCTGGTTCCAGAAACCAAACATGTGTCCCTGGAGCATATTGAACGTAACCTGATGAAAGGTCGTCCTCTGCGCGAAATCGGCGCCCACGACTAATCCTCACTCGGGAGGTGCCTCTTGCACCTCCCCGCTTCGCGCTTTATGCTGCGCCCCTATGAAAGCACCCCGTCTCCCCATCGCCATTCAGCAGGCCGTTATGCGCAGCCTGCGGGAAAAGCTCGCCCAGGCGAACCTGAAGCTCGGTCGCAACTACCCTGAACCCAAAATCGTTTATCAGCAGCGTGGCACCGCCGCCGGTACCGCCTGGCTCGAGTCGTATGAGATCCGCCTTAACCCGGTGCTGATGATGGAAAACCAGCAGGCGTTTATCGACGAAGTGGTACCGCACGAGCTGGCGCATCTGCTGGTGTGGAAGCACTTCGGGCGCGTCGCCCCCCACGGAAAAGAGTGGAAGTGGATGATGGAGGCGGTGCTCGGCGTTCCGGCGCGTCGTACCCACCAGTTCGAGCTGGAGTCGGTGCGCCGCAATACCTTCCCCTACCGCTGTCAGTGCCAGCAGCACCAGCTTACCGTCCGTCGCCATAATCGCGTGGTGCGCGGCGAGGCGACCTACCGCTGCGTCAAATGCGGCGAGCCGCTGGTTGCGGAATAATCATCTGAACTTTCAGGAACTTTCCTGATCTGACTGATTGCATACAGGAACAACATTCGTTACGTTGCGGGCTCGTTTTGACACGGAGTGTAAGATGTCCCGTAATTTTTCTCTCGCGGTCGCCTTTCTGACGACGGCGCTCTCAGGCCATGCTCTGGCCGACGGTATCAACAGTTTTTCCCAGGCCAAGGCCGCAGGCGTGAAGGTGAACGCCGATGTGCCGGGCGATTTCTACTGCGGCTGTAAAATTAACTGGCAGGGTAAAAAAGGGGTCGTTGACCTTGAGTCCTGCGGCTACAAGGTGCGTAAAAACGAAAACCGCGCCAGCCGTATTGAATGGGAGCATGTCGTTCCGGCCTGGCAGTTTGGCCACCAGCGCCAGTGCTGGCAGGATGGCGGACGTAAAAACTGCGCCAAAGACCCGGTTTACCGCCAGATGGAAAGCGACATGCATAACCTGCAGCCCGCGGTGGGCGAAGTGAACGGCGACCGGGGTAACTTCATGTACAGCCAGTGGAACGGTGGCGAAGGCCAGTACGGCCAGTGCGGTATGAAGATTGATTTTAAAGAGAAAGTCGCCGAGCCCCCTGCCCGCGCGCGCGGCAGCATTGCCCGTACCTACTTCTATATGCGCGACCGTTACGATCTCAACCTCTCCCGCCAGCAGACGCAGCTGTTCAACGCCTGGGACAAGCAGTATCCGGTGACGGAGTGGGAATGCCAGCGCGACGACCGTATCGCCAGAGTCCAGGGGAATCACAACCCTTACGTCCAGCGGGCTTGCCAGGCGCAAAAGAGCTAACCTACACTACGGCAATTCGCTTATATCGCATGACACATGGAATTTCTGACTATGCGCATTCCCCGCATTTACCACCCTGAACTGATTACCACAGGCCGCGAAATCGCCCTGTCTGATGACGCCGCCAACCACGTTGGCCGCGTGCTGCGCATGGGCGCCGGTCAGGCAATCCAGCTGTTCGACGGCTCGAACCAGGTGTTCGACGCCGAAATTACGCGGGCAGATAAAAAAAGCGTACACGTGAACGTCCTGCGCGCTGAAGTGGATGACCGGGAATCACCGCTGCACATTCATCTGGGCCAGGTCATGTCGCGCGGTGAGAAAATGGAGTTCACCATTCAGAAATCCATTGAACTGGGTGTAAGCCTCATTACGCCACTTTTTTCTGAGCGCTGTGGCGTTAAACTGGACGCGGAACGTCTGAACAAAAAGATCCAGCAGTGGCAGAAAATTGCCATTGCGGCTTGCGAACAGAGTGGCCGGAACCGTATTCCGGAGATCCGCCCGGCGATGGATCTGGAGGAATGGTGTGCAGAAGAGGACAGTGGGCTGAAGCTCAATCTTCATCCGCGCGCCAGCGCCAGCATCAATACGCTACCGCTGCCCGTTGAGCGCGTTCGTCTGCTGATTGGCCCCGAAGGCGGCCTGTCGGCGGACGAAATTGCGATGACGGCACGTTACCAGTTTACTGATATTCTGTTGGGACCTCGCGTTCTGCGCACTGAGACAACGGCACTCACGGCCATTACCGCGCTACAGGTACGGTTTGGCGATCTGGGTTGAAGCATTAACGGAGAAGAACATGATCAAGCTCGGCATCGTGATGGACCCCATCGCAAACATTAACATCAAGAAAGATTCCAGCTTCGCCATGCTGCTGGAAGCGCAGCGTCGCGACTATGAACTCCACTATATGGAGATGAACGATCTTTACCTGATCAACGGTGAAGCCCGCGCCCGCACCCGCATCGTTAACGTCGAGCAGAACTACGACAAATGGTACGAATTCGGCACCGAGCAGGACATTGCGCTTGCCGATCTCAACGTCATCCTGATGCGTAAAGATCCGCCATTCGACACTGAATACATCTACTGCACCTATATTCTCGAACGCGCAGAAGAGAAAGGAACGCTGATCGTCAACAAGCCGCAGAGCCTGCGCGACTGTAACGAGAAGCTCTACACCGCCTGGTTCTCTGACCTGACGCCGGAAACGCTGGTGACCCGCAGCAAAGCTCAGCTGAAGGAATTCTGGCAGAAGCACGGCGACATCATCATGAAGCCGCTGGACGGCATGGGCGGTGCGTCGATTTTCCGCGTGAAAGAGAGCGACCCGAACATTGGCGTGATTGCCGAGACCCTGACAGAGCTGGGCACGCGTTACTGCATGGCGCAGAACTATATTCCGGCGATCAAAGACGGCGACAAACGTGTTCTGGTCGTGGATGGCGAACCGGTTCCTTACTGCCTGGCACGTATCCCGCAGGGTGGCGAAACCCGTGGTAACCTGGCAGCCGGTGGCCGAGGTGAGCCACGCCCGTTGACCGAAAGCGACTGGGAAATTGCCCGTCGCGTTGGCCCGACGCTGAAAGCCAAAGGCCTGATCTTCGTTGGCCTGGATATCATCGGCGATCGTCTGACCGAAGTGAACGTCACCAGCCCGACCTGCATTCGTGAAATTGAGGCTGAATTCCCGATTTCGATCACCGGAATGCTGATGGACGCTATCGAAAAACGTTTACAGAAATAACCTAACAATACTATTAGTGACAGCGCCTGTGTTTGTCCCCATACTGGGCGCTGTCGCTTTTTAAACCAGGAAACAGTACCTCTGACAATGAATTTACAGCATCACTTTCTTATTGCCATGCCTGCTCTCCAGGACCCGATTTTTCGCCGCGCCGTGGTTTATATTTGTGAATACAATGAAGACGGCGCGATGGGTATTATCATTAATAAACCGCTGGAAAATCTTCAGGTTGAAGGAATTCTGGACAAGCTGAAAATCTCGGCTGAAGAGCGCCTGCCGGAAATACGGCTTGATAAACCTGTGATGCTGGGCGGACCTCTTGCAGAAGATCGCGGTTTTATCCTGCATACGCCGCCGGTGTTCTCTTCCAGTATTCGAATTTCGGATAACACCGTCATCACCACCTCGCGTGACGTGCTCGAAACGCTGGGTACCGCAGAGCAGCCTTCTGAAGTGCTGGTGGCGTTGGGCTATTCGTCCTGGGAGAAAGGCCAGCTTGAGCAGGAGATCCTCGATAACGCCTGGCTTACCGCGCCTGCGGACATGAATATCCTGTTTAAAACCCCCATCGCCGATCGCTGGCGTGACGCGGCGAAGCTGATTGGTATTGATATCCTGACCATGCCTGGCGTAGCGGGGCACGCCTGATGAGCGGAACACTTCTGGCCTTCGATTTTGGCACCAAAAGCATTGGCGTCGCCGTGGGGCAGCGCATCACCGGTACCGCGCGTCCGCTTACTGCCCTGAAGGCCAACGACGGTACGCCGGACTGGAATCTCATTCAGCGCCTGCTCAAGGAGTGGCAGCCGGATGACGTGATTGTTGGGCTGCCGCTGAACATGGACGGTACCGAACAGCCGCTTACCGCCCGGGCGCGAAAGTTCGCCAATAAAATTCATGGCCGCTTTGGCGTCTCCGTTAAGCTTCACGACGAGCGTCTTAGCACCGTCGAAGCGCGTGCGGGTCTGTTTGAGCACGGCGGCTTCCGGGCGCTCAACAAAGGCAGCGTGGACTCCGCTTCTGCCGTGATTATCCTCGAAAGCTATTTCGAACAGGGCTTTTAAGCACGGGGGCCTACAGCCGCCCCTGCGCCCGTCTCTCCGCCAGGCTCTGGTCAAAGTTCTGCATTCCTGCCTGCAGACCGGTTTGGATGATGCCGGGCAGTTGCCACGTTTTCCCTTCACGAATAAGATTTGCCGCCGCAGCGGTGTTCACCAGCAGTTCATACAGCGCGACGCGCCCGTCCTGCAGATCGGGAAGCAGCTTCTGCGCCAGCACTGCCCGGAGGCTGCCGGCCAGCTGGTTACGCACCGGATCTTTCTCCTGCGCCGGGAACGTATCGACCAGCCGTTCAATCGCCTGCGATGCCCCGCGCGTATGCAGCGTCGCCAGCACCAGATGCCCGGTTTCCGCCGCGGTTAGCGCCAGGCGGATCGTTTCGCTGTCGCGCAGCTCCCCCAGCAAAATAACGTCCGGATCCTGGCGTAAGGCACTGCGCAGCGCGTCGGCAAATGACGGACTGTGCTGGCCAATCTCCCGCTGCTGGATCAGGCAACGCTCGCTCTGGTAGATAAACTCCACCGGATCTTCAAGCGTGAGGATATGGCCGTCAGTATGGTGGTTGAGAAAATCAACCATCGCCGCCAGCGTAGTGGATTTGCCGCTGCCGGTCGCCCCGGTGACCAGAATCAGCCCGGCGTCATTGGATAACAGTTCCGGGATTGCCCGCGGCGCGCCCAGCGTAGCGAGTTGTGGACAGGTACGCGGCAACAGACGCAGCGTCACAGAGACACCGCGCATCTGCTTAAAGGCACTCCCGCGCAGACGCTGGCCTCCCGTTACCGTCGCGGCAAAATCCACCTGTCCATTTGCCCACCATGTTCCCTGCTGCTCATCGTTGAGCCACGCTTTTAACAACGCCCTGACGTCAGGAGGAGGAAACGGTGCCGGTTCAAGGCGGCCCGTTCTGCGCCAGCGGGGTGGCGAATCACTGCACAGGTGTAGATCGGAGACGTTATGCTTTACACTAAGGGCCACAATTTCTTCCACATCCATAGACTACTCCTCGGAAAATGAACGACATTGCGCATAACCTGGCACAGGTCCGGGACAAAATCTCAGCCGCCGCAACGCGTTGCGGCCGGGCTTCAGAAGAAATTACGTTGCTTGCAGTCAGCAAAACCAAGCCTGCGAGCGCCATCGCAGAAGCTATTGACGCAGGCCAACGCGCGTTTGGTGAAAACTACGTCCAGGAAGGCGTGGATAAAATTCGCTACTTCCAGGAACAGGGGAATACGGATCTGCAGTGGCACTTTATTGGTCCACTGCAGTCGAACAAAAGCCGTCTGGTGGCGGAGCACTTTGACTGGTGCCATACCGTTGACCGTCTGCGCATTGCGACACGCCTGAACGACCAGCGTCCGTCAGAGATGCCAGCGCTTAACGTGCTGATTCAAATCAACATCAGCGACGAAAACAGCAAGTCCGGCATTGCGCTGAGCGAGCTGGATGCGCTGGCAGCCGAAGTGGACGCCCTGCCGCGTTTAACCCTGCGTGGTTTGATGGCAATCCCGGCGCCTGAGTCAAGTTATGAAAGGCAGTTTGCCGTGGCACAGCAAATGGCTGTAGCATTTGAGGCGCTTAAAGCGCGCTATAACACGGTAGACACGCTTTCTCTGGGCATGTCGGATGATATGGAAGCCGCCATCGCGGCAGGCAGCACTATGGTGCGCATCGGCACGGCAATTTTCGGTGCGCGCGACTACTCAAAATAATAAGGAAACCTGAGGAACGCCATGAAGACGTTGACTTTCCTGCTCTCAACTGTGCTTGAGCTGTATACGATGGCGCTTTTGCTGCGCGTCTGGATGCAGTGGGCCCGCTGTGATTTTTACAATCCGTTCTCGCAGTTTGTCGTGAAAATCACGCAGCCTGTTGTCGGACCGCTGCGTCGTATTATCCCAGCGATGGGTCCCATCGACAGTTCGTCTCTGCTGGTGGCGTTTATTCTGAGCGTTATCAAAGCGATTGTGCTGTTTATGGTCATCACCTTCCAGCCGATTATCTGGATTGCTGCGGTCCTGATTTTAATCAAAACCGTCGGTCTGCTGATTTTTTGGGTGCTGCTGGTCATGGCCATCATGAGTTGGGTAAGCCAGGGCCGTAGTCCGGTAGAATATGCGCTGATCCAACTGGCCGAACCGCTGCTGCGCCCGATTCGCAACCTGCTGCCTTCGATGGGCGGTATTGATTTCTCGCCGATGATCTTGGTACTGCTGCTCTATGTGGTCAACATGGGGATCGCTGAGCTGCTGCAGTCCACGGGCAATATGCTGCTGCCGGGGCTGTGGATGGCGCTATGAGTGCAGTAAGCACCTGCGCTGACGGGCTGGTTTTGCGGCTGTATATTCAGCCCAAAGCCAGCCGTGACGGTATTGTTGGGCTGCATGGCGACGAGTTAAAAGTCGCCATCACCGCCCCGCCGGTTGACGGCCAGGCGAACGCGCATCTGACCAAATATCTGGCAAAACAATTTCGCGTCGCCAAAAGTCAGGTCATCATTGAAAAAGGTGAACTTGGGCGACATAAACAGGTAAAAATCCTTAATCCGCAATCTATCCCGACGGAAGTCGCGGCACTGAAAGAACAGGACTAAACCATGCAGAAAGTTGTTCTCGCGACCGGCAACGCCGGTAAAGTGCGCGAGCTGGCCTCGCTATTAAATGATTTTGGTCTGGACGTGGTCGCCCAGACCGATCTTGGCGTGGATTCCGCCGAAGAGACGGGGCTGACGTTTATCGAAAACGCGATCCTCAAAGCACGCCATGCCGCGCAGATTACGGGCCTGCCCGCGATTGCCGACGACTCCGGCCTGGCCGTAGACGCCCTTGGCGGCGCGCCGGGGATCTACTCTGCGCGCTATTCTGGCGTTGACGCTACCGACCAGCAGAATCTGGAAAAGCTGCTTGTCGCCCTTAAAGACGTACCGGACGAACAGCGCTCCGCGCAGTTCCACTGCGTGCTGGTCTATATGCGTCACGCGGAAGACCCTACTCCGATCGTCTGCCACGGCAGCTGGCCGGGCGTGATTACTCGTGAAGCGGCTGGCAACGGCGGCTTTGGTTACGATCCGATTTTCTTTGTCCCGACCGAGGGCAAAACCGCTGCGGAACTGACCCGCGAAGAGAAAAGCGCGATATCCCACCGTGGACGCGCGCTGAAACTGTTACTGGAAGCACTGCGTAATGGCTAATTTGCCGCCTCTGAGTCTTTATATTCACATCCCGTGGTGCGTGCAGAAATGCCCGTACTGCGATTTCAACTCGCACGCGCTGAAGGGCGAAGTGCCGCACGATGACTACGTTGCGCATCTGCTGGCCGACCTGGACGCCGATGTACCTTACGCACAGGGACGTGAAGTTAAGACCATTTTCATAGGTGGCGGTACGCCGAGCCTGCTGTCAGGCCCGGCGATGCAAACGCTGCTGGACGGCGTACGTGCGCGCCTGAACCTGGCAGCGGATGCTGAAATCACGATGGAAGCCAACCCCGGTACCGTTGAGGCCGACCGTTTTGTCGACTATCAGCGCGCTGGCGTTAACCGCATCTCCATCGGTGTGCAGAGCTTTAGCGAGCCGAAGCTAAAACGTCTGGGGCGCATTCACGGCCCGGAAGAGGCGAAGCGCGCGGCAAACCTGGCGACCGGTCTGGGCCTGCGCAGCTTTAACCTGGATTTGATGCACGGCCTGCCGGATCAGTCGCTGGAAGAGGCGCTGGACGACCTGCGCCAGGCGATCGAACTGAACCCGCCGCACCTGTCGTGGTACCAGCTCACCATCGAGCCCAACACCCTGTTTGGCTCGCGTCCGCCGGTGCTGCCGGATGACGACGCGCTGTGGGATATCTTCGAGCAGGGTCACAGGCTTTTAACCGCTGCGGGCTATCAGCAATACGAAACGTCGGCGTATGCGAAGCCGGGCTATCAGTGTCAGCACAACCTGAACTACTGGCGTTTTGGCGACTATCTCGGGATTGGCTGCGGCGCGCACGGCAAGGTGACCTTCCCGGACGGGCGTATTCTGCGTACAGCCAAAACCCGCCACCCGCGCGGGTATATGGAAGGCCGCTACCTGGAGCGTCAGCACGACGTCGAGGCGGCGGATAAGCCGTTTGAGTTCTTTATGAACCGCTTCCGCCTGCTCGAAGCCGCGCCGCGCGCGGAGTTTGCGCTGTACACCGGGCTGCCGGAATCGGTGATTCGCCCGCAGATCGACGAAGCGCTGGCGCAGGGGTATCTCACGGAATGTGCGGAATACTGGCAGATCACCGAGCACGGCAAACTGTTCTTAAACTCCCTTCTCGAGCTGTTCCTCGCCGAAGAATCCTGAAGGCTGATTCAGAATTTTACATCCCGTTCTGCCGGCTGAGGGAAAGGTTGGCAGAGCGTGGGGATGATCGACCTGAAGAAACAGTCGATCACCATGGGTAAAGGATGTTAAAAAGTGTTCACCATGTCCCCGGACCGTACACCCTGAAAGGGAGAGGTTAGGGTTAGGGGACCTTACTTCAGCGTCCCCACCAGCGCCTTACGGCTGTCTTCCAGCGACACCACGCGTTTACAAACGTCTTTGCCGAACTGCTGGAAATCATCTTCCTGGTTTTTCCACTCGTTCTGAATGGAGGTCTGCAGGCCGCCCAGACTGCCCAGCACGCCCTGCAGCGGGTTACCGCCGCCTTTCAGCACTGCTTTGGCGCCCATCTCGTTGATGCTGTCCTGCAGGATGCCGCCCATCGCCTGGTTCACCAGCTGCTGCCCGTCAGCACGGACCTGATCGATCGCCTTATAGTGGAACGTCAGGCCATCGGAGCGCGTCTCGATAATACGGTTCATCTGCTCTTTAAGCTGCTTGTCCAGCTTCGTCAGGCGGGTGCGCATGTTGCTGCTCTCCCCCACCTCTTTGGTGATGATCTTATCCAGCGCCACGCGGCTCTTTTCGACGCGCGTCAGGGCACCTTCATTAATCCACGGCAGCGCGGTACGCAATTCGGACTGGTAGTCTTTCGCCTGCTCGCGCTGTGCGGCAGTCAGGTTATACTGCTTGCCGTTATAAGTGACGTTCCCTTCTGGCGTAATCACCAGATTGCCGTTCTCGCCTTTGACCTGCACGGTTTGCGGGCTTAACACCACGTCATCACGCGGGGTGACGCTACATTGATAATCCGCATGGGCGGTGAATCCGGTTGCCATCAAAGCAACGGCCAGCAACGTTTTGCGCATCTTAAACACTCCCTCAGACAAAACGGGCCAGCTAATGCTGGCCCCTTACTGCTTAATTAGTCCCACCAAACGTCGAAAAGTTCGCTGACGCGGACATCTTCGAGCTTGTGGTCTTCAAGCCACTTACGTACCAGAGCCTGATGTTCTTCGGTGCATTTACCCACTTCCTGGGTGCAGATCAGACCTTCCCAGGCCAGATAGCCGCTACCGTCGAAGGCCAGTTTGTTTGGCTCGATCACCTCGTTGATGAACGCATCCACGTCCTGATCGATCTGCTCAACGCTGGTGCCTTCCGGGAAACGCCACGCAACGGAGAAGCCCACTTCCTGGAATTCTTCGATGTGCATCTTTTTACGCAGACGACGGCTACGATTCTTTGCCATTATTTCACCCTCTCGAACATTAAGTCCCATACACCGTGACCAAGACGATGGCCACGCTGTTCAAATTTCGTTACCGGACGCGATTCCGGACGCGGTACATAGTCGTTGCTCGCAGACTGGTTTTTGTAACCGTCCAGCGACGACATCACTTCCAGCATATGTTCCGCATACGGTTCCCAGTCGGTCGCCATATGGAAGACACCGCCCAGCTTCAGCTTGCTTTTAACCAGCTCGGCAAACGGCGCCTGAACGATACGGCGTTTATTATGACGCGCTTTGTGCCACGGGTCAGGGAAAAAGAGCTGAACCATGGTTAAAGAATTGTCAGGAATCATTTTGTGCAGCACTTCCACCGCGTCGTGACACATCACGCGCAGGTTCTCAACGCCCTCTTCGTGGGCCGTTGCCAGACACGCGCCCACGCCCGGCGAATGCACTTCGATACCGAGGAAGTTCTGCTCCGGGCGAGCTTTCGCCATGGTCACCAGCGAGGCGCCCATACCGAAGCCAATTTCCAGCGTGACCGGCGCGTCGCGGCCAAACAGCTCGGCAAAATCCAGAGGCTGCTCGCTGAACTCAACGCCCATCACCGGCCAGTAGTTGTCCAGCGCGTGTTGCTGACCTTTTGTCAGGCGGCCCTGACGACGGACAAAGCTGCGAATACGGCGCAGCGGGCGACCGTTTTCATCAAATTCCGGTGAAATGACGTCGTTTTTCATAAAAGAGTTGTCTGCTTGTGAGAATGTTCGGGAAACGGGCATTATCCAAAGTTAAGGCTTCTATGCAAGCATGGGAAAGATCCGGTTTACAGCAGATTGACGCTGTGCTGCAATCTGCGTCCCTGATTATGCGAATCGATGACCATGCAAGCCTCTCAATTTTCAGCCCAGGTGCTGGACTGGTACGACAAATACGGGCGTAAAACCCTTCCCTGGCAAATTGAAAAAACGCCTTACAAAGTATGGCTCTCCGAGGTGATGTTGCAACAAACGCAGGTCGCCACGGTGATCCCTTACTTCGAGCGTTTTATGGCGCGCTTCCCGACGGTGACCGATCTGGCCAACGCCCCGCTGGACGAGGTGCTGCACCTGTGGACCGGTCTTGGCTATTACGCCCGCGCGCGTAACCTTCACAAGGCTGCACAGCAGGTTGCCACGCGCCACAACGGGAAGTTCCCGGAAACCTTCGATGAGGTGGCCGATCTCCCCGGCGTCGGACGTTCAACCGCAGGCGCTATTCTCTCCCTGTCTTTAGGCAAGCATTTCCCGATCCTCGACGGCAACGTGAAGCGCGTGCTGGCGCGCTGCTATGCCGTCGACGGCTGGCCGGGGAAGAAGGACGTTGAAAAGCGTCTTTGGGAAATAAGTGAAGCGGTTACTCCGGCTAACGGCGTCGAGCGTTTCAACCAGGCGATGATGGATCTCGGCGCAATGGTCTGCACGCGCTCAAAACCAAAATGCGAACTCTGCCCGGTGAATAATCTCTGCGTGGCGTATGCCAACCACTCATGGGCGCAGTATCCGGGTAAGAAACCCAAGCAGACGCTGCCGGAGCGCACCGGCTATATGCTGCTGATGCAGCACGGTGACGAGGTCTTCCTCACCCAGCGTCCGCCGAGCGGTCTGTGGGGTGGTCTATACTGCTTCCCACAGTTTGAAGATGAAGACTTGCTGCGTGAATGGCTTAAAAAGCGCGGGATTGCTGCCGATAACCTGACGCAGTTGACCGCGTTTCGCCACACCTTCAGCCATTTCCATCTGGATATTGTGCCGATGTGGCTTCCCGTGTCCTCCTTCGCCTCGTGCATGGATGAAGGCACCGCTCTCTGGTATAACTTAGCGCAACCGCCATCAGTCGGACTGGCGGCTCCCGTGGAGCGCCTGTTACAGCAATTACGTGCCGGTGCAATGGTTTAGCATCGACAAGAAAAAGAGGAATGAGTATGGCCAGAACGATTTTTTGTACTTTCCTGCAGCGTGACGCTGAAGGCCAGGATTTCCAGCTTTATCCGGGCGACCTGGGTAAACGCATCTACAATGAAATCTCCAAAGAAGCCTGGGGACAGTGGCAGAAAAAGCAGACCATGCTGATCAATGAGAAGAAACTCAGCATGATGAACCCGGAACACCGCAAGCTGCTTGAGCAGGAGATGGTGAGCTTCCTGTTCGAAGGAAAAGACGTGCACATCGAAGGCTATACGCCACCGGAAAAATAACAGCGTGCGGGGGAAACCCCGCCGTTAAAGCAAACACAACACGCACTCCCGGAATGATGAAAAAACTTTTAGCGCTAGCCCTTGTTGCGCCGTTGCTTGTCTCGTGTTCGTCAAAAAAAGGCGAAGATTACAACGAAGCCTGGATCAAGGACACCAACGGTTTTGACATTTTGATGGGGCAGTTTGCCCACAACATCGAGAACATATGGGGATTTAACGAAGTTCTTATTGCCGGACCTAAGGACTACGTTAAGTACACCGACGCCTATCTGACCCGTAGCCACATCAACTTTGATGAGGGGACGATCACGATTGAGACCATCGCAGGCACGGACCCTGCGGCACGACTCCGTCAGGCGATAATCAAAACCCTGCTGATGGGTGACGATCCTGGCTCTATCGATCTCTACTCCGATGCCGACGATATCACCATCTCGAAAGAGCCGTTCCTGTACGGCCAGGTCGTCGATCAGACCGGCCAGCCGATCCGCTGGGAAGGCCGCGCCACGAAATTTGCCGACTACCTGCTGCAGACGCGCCTGAAGAGCCGCTCTAACGGTCTGAAGATCATCTATAGCGTCACCATCAACCTCGTCCCGAACCACCTCGACAAGCGTGCGCATAAGTATCTGGGCATGGTTCGTCAGGCCTCGCGTAAATACGGCGTGGATGAGTCGCTGATCCTGGCGATTATGCAGACCGAATCCTCGTTTAACCCGTATGCGGTAAGCCGTTCCGATGCCCTGGGGCTGATGCAGGTTGTGCAGCACAGCGCCGGTAAAGACGTCTTCCGCGCGCAGGGTAAATCCGGCACGCCGAGCCGCAGCTATCTGTTCGACCCGCAGAGCAACATTGATACCGGCACGGCCTATCTGGCGATGCTGAACAATGTCTACCTCGGCGGCATAGACAACCCGACGTCACGCCGCTATGCGGTGATCACCGCCTATAACGGCGGCGCGGGCAGCGTGCTGCGCGTCTTCTCAAATGACAAAGTGCAGGCCGCGAACATCATCAACAGCATGGCGCCGGGGGATGTCTACTCTACCCTCACCACCCGCCACCCGTCTGCGGAATCCCGTCGCTATCTGTATAAGGTGAATACGGCGCAGAAGAACTACCGTCGTCGCTAAAAAACAGCCACTCACCCTGCCCTCTCCCCTTTGGGGTGAGGGCATCAGGCCGCCCCCATCTCCCACCCATACGAAAATGTTATTTGCATCACAATCCAAACTGCAAATTAATGTGGATTGCATTTTTTTGCGGGAGGTAACAAAACATATCGTTGCCAACTGATAGAATTGCATCAAATAACAACCCTGAATGTTCCCAAAACAACATATCTCCCGCTCACTTGTGAGGAAAGTAACATGAACCTTAAGCTGCAGCTTAAAATATTGTCGTTTCTGCAGTTCTGCCTGTGGGGTAGCTGGCTGACTACACTCGGCTCCTATATGTTTGTGACGCTCAAGTTCGATGGTGCGTCAATCGGTGCCGTCTACAGCTCGCTCGGTATTGCGGCTGTCTTCATGCCAACGCTGCTGGGCATCGTGGCGGATAAATGGCTAAGCGCAAAATGGCTGTACATGCTTTGCCATCTGGTGGGGGCGGGGACGCTGTTTATGGCAGCCCAGGTGACCACGCCGGGGGCGATGTTCATGGTGATCCTGCTTAACTCGCTGGCCTATATGCCAACGCTTGGGCTGATCAACACCATCTCCTACTACCGCCTGAAGTCTGCGGATATGGATATCGTGACCGATTTCCCGCCAATCCGTATCTGGGGCACCATCGGCTTTATCATGGCGATGTGGGGCGTGAGCTTCGCGGGCTTCGAACTGAGCCATATGCAGCTCTATATCGGTGCGGCGCTCTCCGTGGTGTTGGCGATCTTCACCCTGACGTTGCCGACCATTCCGGTTTCTAACCAGCAGAAAAACCAGAGCTGGAGCACCATGCTCGGCCTGGACGCCTTCGCGCTGTTCAAAAACAAACGCATGGCGATCTTCTTTATCTTCTCCATGCTGCTGGGCGCGGAGCTGCAGATCACCAACATGTTCGGCAACACCTTCCTGCACAGCTTCGATAACAACCCGCTGTTCTCCGGCAGTTTTATCGTTGAACATGCGTCGGTGATGATGTCCATCTCTCAGATCTCTGAGACGCTGTTCATCCTGACCATCCCGTTCTTCCTGAGCCGCTACGGCATCAAGAACGTCATGCTGATCAGTATCGCGGCGTGGATGTTGCGCTTCGGCCTGTTCGCCTACGGCGATCCAAGCCCGTTCGGCACCGTGCTGCTGGTGCTGTCGATGATTGTTTACGGCTGCGCCTTCGACTTCTTCAACATCTCCGGTTCGGTGTTTGTGGAAAAAGAAGTGAAGCCTGAAATCCGCGCCAGCGCGCAGGGTATGTTCCTGATGATGACCAACGGCTTCGGCTGTATTCTGGGCGGCGTGGTGAGCGGTAAAGTGGTTGAGATGTACACCACTAACGGCATCACCAACTGGCAGCCGGTGTGGCTGATCTTCGCGGCGTACTCGCTGGTGCTGTTCTTCGCGTTCATCGCGCTGTTCAAGTACAAGCACGTGCGTGAACCGCACGGTGCGCAGCCGATCGCGCATTGATTGTTGTGCCCGGTGGTGGCTTCGCCTTACCGGGCCTACAAAAACAGCGTTCACAGGCCGGGTAAGCGTTAGCGCCACCCGGCTATTTTATTGCAGAGAGCACCCCCCCCACCGACAGCAAATCCGCGCTGCCGCCCGGGCTCAGGTTCCGTTCAATCAGTGCGTTATCCATCTTAAGCAACGCCTCGCGGTCCCAGCCGTTAGCCAGCAGTTCCCGCGCGTAGCCCTGAACGTAGCGCAGCCCTTCCATGCCGCCGCGTGAAACCAGATTACTGTCCTGATTAACCGCCATCAGGCGTAACAGCAGGCCGTGAAGTGAATGTCCGTTCCACTGCGCCAGCGCCTTACGGACCGTCGCAAAGCCGCTCTCAGCCTCGCCACGCGCCCCGGTTAAGCCGTACTGCTGAAACTGCCGCTCGCCCGCCGTCGCCTGCCCGCTGCGTGCGGCCAGCTCCCGCGACACCAGCCCGCGGCAGATGTTACTCACCTCACAGCAGAGGCTATCTGCGGAGATATTTTTCACACGACCGGCGGCGAAGCACAGTAAACCCAGGGCAAAAATCCCGCCCTTGTGGGTATTCACTCCGTTCGTCGCGGCGTACATCGCCTGCTCGCAGGCCATCCCCATCGGGCGGAGAAGGCGTAGCTGTTCGCCAGCGGGTTTATCCGCATGCGCGCTGCCCAACTCGGCAAAGCGCGTAAACCACGGCGTAATCGCCATAATGCTGCGAATGAACAGCGCATGGTCCATATCGCGATGGGAACCGTTATTGAGCTTGTCCACCAGCCCCGGCTTGGGCGTCAGTTCCAGCTCCTGCCACAGCGCCGCTTCGGCAAGCGCAGGCACGTCAACCGGGCGCGGTTTAGTCGCGAGCAAACCAGTCATCGATCATTTTCTCCACGCGGGAAACCACCTGCTCCACAGGATGAGCGCGCGAACGGGAACAGGCATGAGCGGGCTCGTCGCAGATCAGACAACGCCTTAGATTTGCGCCCAGCGACTGACGCCCGACGTGGCCGTGCTGAGGGCAGATCACGTCCAGATCCCACAGCCTGCCGAGCGGGTGCGTCTGCTCCAGATCCGCACAGTGCGCTTTGATTTCCGCCGCCGGGTGGGCCACGCACCACAGGGCTTCTGGCCCGGTCGGGAGCCATAGAACCTGGCGGTCCAGCACCTGCCAGCGGTTTTCCCACAGCAGCTGGTCGCACATCTGCAGCGCCACGCCCATGGTGTTGCGATAGCGAAGGCTGTCCTTGATTTCCCCTGGCGTGACCAGCGTGAGGGAAATCACCGGTTGTTGATAGTGCTCGAGCATGTCAGCCTGGCGCGCTGCGCGGCGCTCTTTCGCCGCCAGCAGTTCGTCCAGGCTGACACCCGTCCGCACGGGTGTCGCTGAAATCATACTTACTCCTTCACCTGTCGCACGGTGTCGATCACGCTGCCGTCGCGGTAGCGGATCACCCCGACGATTTTGTCGGTAAACTCTATCGGTTTAGGGATGCCGGTCAGGGAGATCGCCCGCTCGTACAGCGCGTTGATATCCACAACCTTCAGCCCGGCTTCCAGCAGCCGCTCGCGGATTTCCGGACGCGCCGGGTTAACCGCGATGCCGTGGTCGGTGACCAGCACGTCGATGCTTTCGCCCGGCGTGAGGCGCGTGGTAACCCGCTTCACGACCGTGGGAATGCGGCTGCGCAGCAGCGGCGCGACGACGATGGTCAGATTCGCCGCGGCGGCCACGTCGCAGTGCCCGCCGGACGCGCCTCGCATCACCCCGTCGGAGCCGGTGATGACGTTGACGTTGAAATCAACGTCGATTTCCAGCGCGCTGAGGATCACCACGTCGAGCTGGTCACAGCTTGCCGCCTTGCTGCCGGGGTTGGCGTAGACGTTAGTGGAGATCTCCACGTGGTTCGGGTTGCGCGCCAGCGAGGCCGCCGCCTGGCCGTCAAAGCACTGGGTATCGAGCAGCTTTTCGATCAGCCCCTTCTCGTGCAGATCCACCAGGCTGCCGGTGATGCCGCCGAGCGCAAAGCGTGCCTTCACGCCGCTGCGCTCCATCTTCTCTTCCATAAAGCGGGTGCAGGCCGTGGCCGCCGCGCCGGAGCCGGTCTGCATCGAGAAGCCCGGTTTGAAGTAGCCGGAATGCTCAATCACGTCCGCCGCATAGCGGGCGATCATCAGCTCGCGCGGGTTGCTGGTGACGCGCGCCGCGCCGACGCTGATTTTCGCCGGGTCGCCTACGCTTTCAACCTGCACGATGTAGTCCACCTGGTCCTGCACCAGGCTGGCAGGCATATTAGGAAACGGCACCAGTTCTTCGGTCAGCAGCACTACCTTGCAGGCAAAGTGCGCGTCCACCATGGCGTAGCCCAGCGAGCCGCAGCACGATTTTCCGTGCGTCCCGTTGGCGTTGCCAAACTCATCGCTACACGGCACGCCGAGAAACGCCACGTCGATATTCAGCTCGCCGTCCTGGAGCAGCTTCACGCGACCGCCGTGGGAGTGGATTTGCACCGGCTCGTCCATCAGGCCGTGGGAGATGGCATCCGCCAGCCTGCCGCGCATGCCCGAGGTGTAAATCCGGGTGATGACGCCACTTTCAATATGCTCGATCAGCGCGTCGTTGCAGGTCATCAGCGAGCTGGAGGCCAGGGTCAGGTTTTTAAAGCCCATGCGCGCCAGCAGCGCCACAACGGTGTTGATCACCCGATCGCCTTCGCGAAACGCGTGGTGGAAGGAGATGGTCATGCCGTCCTGCAGGCCGCAGCGCTTAACCGCCTCTTCAATAGAGGCGCACAGCTTGCGGCTGTGTTTCGCGTCGCTGTCCGCCAGCCACGGCGTGGCGCTGTGGGCGGTATCAAACGGTTTTAGGTCCCGCAGATGGGGAAAATTCACGTGAAGAAGTTCTGTCTGATTCATTATTTCATCCTTACCGACGCACGCCGGAGGCCGCCGCGCGCTCCAGCACCACCTGCGCGTGGTTAATAATCGGTGCATCCACCATTTTGCCGTTAAGCGACACCACGCCCAGGCCGTTACGCTCGCCCTCTTCTGCAGCCTCAATCACCCTTTTGGCGTGATCCACCTCTTCCTGCGTCGGGGCGTAGGCGTTGTGCAGCAGGTCAATCTGGCGCGGGTTAATCAGCGATTTGCCGTTAAAGCCCATCTTGCGGATCAGATCGACCTCGCGCAGGAACCCGGCCTCGTCGTTAACGTCTGACCACACCACGTCGAAGGCGTCGATACCCGCCGCGCGGGCGGCGTGCAGCACGGCGCAGCGGGCGTAGAACAGCTCGGTGCCGTCGCCGCGCTCGGTCTGCATGTCCATCACGTAGTCAAAGGCGGCCAGCGCAATGCCGATGAGGCGCGGAGAGCTGCGGGCAATCGCCACGGCGTTGATGACGCCAATGGCCGACTCAATCGCCGCCATTACGCGGGTGGAGCCGACCTCGCGGCCACACTCCTGCTCGATGCGCTCAAGGTGGCCTTCCAGCTCGTAGATGTCGTCCGGCGTGTCGGTTTTCGGCAGTCGGATCACGTCCACGCCTGCCCGCACGGCGGCTTCCAAATCCAGCAGGCCAAACGGCGTGCTCAGCGGGTTAATGCGCACCACGGTTTCGATATCCTGATACATCGGGTGCTGCAGGGCATGGAACACCAGCATGCGCGCGGTATCCTTCTCGCGCAGGGCAACGGCGTCCTCAAGATCAAACATGATGGAGTCGGGACGGTAGATAAAGGCGGTGGAGAGCATGGCGGCGTTGGCACCCGGCAGGAACAGCATACTGCGGCGGAGTTTGCTCATTTCAGCGCCCCCCAGTTGATGGCCTGTTCATCGGCGGCACGCATAAGCGCGCTTTGCAGGCGGGCGCGGATCACACAGTCCAGCGCCCCTTTGTCTTCAATAATAATTAATCCCTGGTGCACGTTCATGGCGCGCAATGTGTCGTTGACCACCTGGCGAATTTGTTCGCCAAACTGCTTAATCACTTCACTGTGGATGACTATCTCCAGCTCGCCTTGAGCGGGAGCGATTTTCACCATCAGGTCGCTGGACTCCTGCGTTCCGGCCAGCGCCTCCCTTACAATTTTCATGATAAATTCCTGGTAGTTAAGCGACTTCCGCACTCGCACGGTAATGCGTTTCGAGATGCGCGAAGGTGGAGTCCGGGACAATCTCCCGGATCCGGGAAAACTGCTGTGTCTTCAGTAAGCGGCGCACTTCGGACGCCGATATGGCGTTACCGGTGGCCTTGATGCGCGGCATTTCCACCACCTCAATATGCGAGGCCAGCAGGTCGTGCAGCGTCTGGTTGTACTGGCGGGTGATATCGCAGAACGGCTCCGAGCCGATGAAGCGGTGCGTGATGCCCAGCGCCGGGGCAATGAAGTCCCGGAAGATCAGCACGTCGATCTCGCTCCACGCCTGCTGCACTTTGCCGGTCTCCTTCAGGAAGTAGGCCGGAAAGGTGGCGCGAGAGATGATGTACTGCGAGCCTTCATGCACCACGACGTTCGGCAGATGCGCCACGCCCGCGCGCACCATCTCCAGACGCGCGCTGAACGGGAAGAACGAGGCGTCTTCACGCACCACAAAAAGATGCAGGGCATCGCACCGCTGCGCCGCCTGCTCCACCAGATGGCGGTGGCCGAGGGTGAACGGATTGGCGTTCATCACGATGGCGCCAATGTTCTTCCCGCACTTGCGCTTCGCGCTCAGGGAACGGCAGTAGCGCTCGATCCCCTGCGGGGTGTTCTCCATCAGCACCGCGTTGTTCCCGCTCTGGGCAATCGGCCAGAAGCCGCTGCGGGCAAAGCGCTCCCGGTTGCACGGACGGGTGCAGAGGAAGAGGTGAAAATGGCCGCACTCCAGCGCCGCATTTTCCACCTCTGCCAGCAGCCGCGCGCTGAGGTTCTCGCCGCGAAGCTGCTCGTTGACCGCCACGCATTTGATGACGTTGGCAGCAAGCCCAGCGCAACCCACCAGCTGCGAGCCGGACCAGGCTTCGACGAACAGCGTGATGTCGTTGTCCAGGCCAAGGCCGCTGTCTGCCAGCAGGTAGCGGATCTGGCTTAAGCGTTCCGGGTGTTTCGCCACGAGGGTGTGGCGAAAATCGATGGGTTGCGATTGCATGCTGCCGCCTTACTTAATGTGCTGCCGCAAGCCCGACGGCTGGCGCTTCCACGATCACGTTGCTGAGATGACCGATATGCTCGATCTCCACCTCAATGCGATCGCCCTCTTTCATAAACAGCGGCGGATTGCGCTTTTTACCCACCCCGCCCGGGGATCCGGTGATGATCACATCGCCAGGACTTAAGCGGGTGAAGGTGCTGATGTACTCGATCAGCTCCGCAACCTTGTGGATCATGCTGCTGGTGTTGTCTTCCTGCACCATGCGGCCGTTCAGCCAGGTGCGGATTGCAAGCCTGTGCGGATCGGGGATCTCATCTGCCGTGGCCATCCACGGGCCAAACGCGCCGGTTTTGCGCCAGTTTTTACCGGCGGTAAACCAGGTGTGCTGCCAGTCGCGGGCGGAGCCGTCCATGTAGCAGCTGTAGCCCGCCACGTGACGCAGGGCGTCGTCACGGCTGATGTTTTCCCCGCCTTTACCGATGATCACCGCCAGCTCGCCTTCGTAGTCGAATTCGCTGGAGTGGCGCGGCTTCAGCACCGGTTCGTTGTGGCCGGTCTGTGAATCTGGAAAACGGACAAACAGCGTTGGGGCCGGGTTGTGCTGGTCAAACTCCTTGCGCTTGTCGGCGTAGTTCATGCCCACGCAGAGGATTTTTTCCGGCTGCTCAATCACCGGTAAGAAGGTGATGGCGCTCATCGGCACGTCCACGGCATCGTTCAGGTAGCGGGTGGCCTGTGCCAGCCCGTTACCCTGCAGCAGCGCTTTAAGGTCGCTGTAGCGGTCGCCAAGACGGCGGCCTAAATCAATCACGCCGTCGGCCTGGACGATGCCGTAGCTGCGTTTTCCCTGGTATAAAAAGCTTGCGAGTTTCATTGTTCTTTCCTGAAAACTTAAACGAGGAAGTTGCCCAGAATCAGCAGTGAGACAGAGACGTTAATCGCCCCGCCGATACGGGTAGCAATCTGGGCGAATGGCATCAGGCTCATGCGGTTGCCTGCGGTCAGGATCGCCACGTCGCCGGTACCGCCCTGGCCGCTCTGGCAGCAGGAGACGATGGCGACATCAATCGGGTGCATACCAATCTTTTTGCCTACGAAGAACCCGGTCGCCACGAGCGCGGAGACGGTGCTGATAATCACCAGCAGGTTGGTCAGCGTGAAGGCGGCCACCAGTTCATGCCACGGGGTGATAGCCACGCCAACGGCAAAGAGAATCGGATAGGTCACAGAGGTCTGGAAGAATTTGTACACCACCTGAGAGCCTTCCAGCAGGCGTGGAGAGGCACCGTTACAGAGCTTCACCAGAACCGCCATAAACAGCATGCCGACCGGAGCAGGCAGGCCAATCAGCTTGTGGCCGAGCATGCCCAGCATGTAGAGCAGCACCGCCAGCAGCGCGCCGGAGGCGATAGTGGTCACGTCCGCCTTGCCGGAGAATGCAGGCTGAGAGACGGTGGCATCGGCATTGGCGCGGTTAGGCATCAGCTGGCCTTCACCGGTCAGGTGCGGGTAGCGTTTACCGAGCTGGTTCAGGCAGCCGGAGATGATGATTGCCGTCAGCCCGCCGAGCATGACCATCGGCAGCACGCGGCCGAGCGCCACGCCCTGATCCATATGCAGCAGGGTGGCATAGCCGATGGAGAGCGGGATTGCACCTTCGCCCACGCCGCCCGCCATAATCGGCAGAATGATAAAGAAGAAGATCTGGAACGGCTCAAGACCCAGCGCCAGGCCGACGCCCATCCCTACCAGCATGCCGACGATTTCACCGCACAGCATCGGGAAGAAGATGCGCAAGAAGCCCTGGATCAGCACCGTGCGGTTCATGCTCATGATGCTGCCGACGATAATGCAGCAGATGTAGAGATAGAGAATGTTGGTGGATTTGTAGAACTTGGTGGTGGACTCGACCACCACGTCCGGCAGCAGGCCGTAATAGACCAGCGCGGAAGGGATAAAGGTGGCGCAAATCGCCGCCGCGCCGAGCTTGCCGACAATCGGCAGGCGTTTGCCAAACTCGCCGCAGGCAAAGCCAAAGAAGGCCAGCGTGGCGACCATCACCACGATATCGCTCGGCAGTTTTCCGCCCAGGCAATCAATCGCAATCAGTACGCCCGCCAGAACGAACAGCGGCAGAGGAATAATCCCGATTTTCCAGGTATCCATAATATGCCACCAGCGCTCTTTGAGCGAAGGTCGCTGAATTTCAATCGGGTCGTGGGTAACAGAGAAAGAATCGTCAGTTGTGCTCATAATAAGCCCCTTGGTTATTTTGTGCGTTCAGCTTAGAGTCACAAAGGCTTACTTTATGTGAGGGATGGCATATTAAAAGCGAAGTTTTAATGGCAGCTATGGTTTTAATGGTTTCTTTTATTTAATGTGATTTATACCTTATTTATTGCCGTGGTTTTTATGGTTTCTTTTCTAAATTGAACAAACAAATAACATTTGTTCATGCAGCCCAAAGCACGTTAGCCTTTTGGATAACGCTTTTACAGCGCCCGCTGTGCAAGGGATCACAAGTTTTCGGCAAAGCGGGCGTACGCGCAAAAAAAGATGATATATTGGCGATCTTTGTCGCTACCTTGCGTGATAGTTATGAAAGTCTCTTTCCAGATCAAGCTGTTTATTTCGCTGGTTGCCTTTTTCTCAGTGCTTTTTGCGTTACTGGGCGGATATTATTATGCAGACGTAGGGAAACAGCTTTATCAGGAAATGAGTACGCGAGCCAAAATACAGGCTGAAGAGATTGCACTTATTCCGACATTGCGTGATGAAGTTGAACAAAAGAATATCAACGCCATCCATGATTTTATGCAGAAGATTTCTGCGCATAGCGACGCCAGCTTTATTGTGATTGGTGATAATAAAGGCCAGCATCTTTTTCACTCCGTCTTTGCCGACAGAGTGGGCACCACGCTGGTAGGCGGTGACAACGAAGCCGTATTGCAGGGTAAAAGCATCACCACCATCCGCAAAGGGGGGCTGGGCATTTCGCTGCGCAGTAAAGCCCCCATCTTCAACGCTGCAGGACAGGTGGTCGGCATCGTTTCGGTCGGCTATCTCACCAGCTACCTGGACACCATTACCGTCAGTAAAGTGGTCAACATCCTGATTGCCGCCGTGCTGCTGCTGATTGCTCTCTTTATCTTCTCCTGGTTCTTTACCCGCAGTATTAAGAAGCAGATCTTCTCCCTTGAGCCGCGCGAGATCGGCCTGCTGGTGCGTCAGCAGAAGGCCATGATGGAGTCTATTTATGAAGGGGTGATTGCCATTGACGATCAAAGGCGGATTGAAGTCATCAACCAGGCGGCGCGCAAGCTGCTGGGCCTGAGCCAGCCGGCCCGTGAACTGCGCGGACAGCTGATAAGCCAGGTGATCGATCCGGTCCCGTTCTTCGACACGCAGACGATGCTGGCGAAAGATACCCATGACGAGATTTGCCGTTTTAACGATCTCACGGTGATTGCCAGCCGGGTACACATCATGCTTGAGGGGTCGCTACAGGGCTGGGTGATCACCTTCCGCGATCGCAACGAGATCGACTCGCTGAGCGCCCAGCTCAGCCAGGTCAAACGCTATGTCGATAACCTCCGCATTATGCGCCACGAGCAGTTAAACCGGATGACCACCCTCTCCGGTCTGCTGCATATGGGCCGCTATGAGGAGGCGATTGGCTACATTCAGGCGCAGTCTGAACACGCCCAGGAGCTGCTGGACTTTATCTCTTCGCGCTTCAACTCACCGACCCTGTGCGGTCTGCTGCTGGGGAAAGCCGCCCGCGCGCGGGAGAAAGGCGTTGAATTGTGCTTCGATCCGGCCTGTCGGCTGGATAAATCATTCCTTCCCCTCGGGGAGCAGGAACTGATTTCGATTATTGGTAACCTGCTGGATAACGCCATCGAAGCGACACAGCGGTCGCCGCTTCCCCACGCGCCGGTGGAGGTGCTGATAAAGCTCAGCGACCAGGAGCTGATTATTGAAGTCGCCGACCAGGGCGTTGGCATTACACCGGAGATCCGTGAGCGGATCTTTGAACGCGGCATCACCACCAAGACGCGCGGCGATCATGGGATTGGTCTGTATCTGATCGAAAGCTATGTCACACAGGCTGGCGGCGCAATAGAAGTTGCCGATAATACCCCGCGCGGCGCCATTTTCTCCTTGTTTATCCCGGCCACGGGAACCGCCCGGCAACTGGAAGACACCGACTATGCAACATGAACTTATCGACGTACTGATTGTTGAAGACGAGAACGAACTGGCGCAACTGCACGCGGAGCTGATAAGCAAACATCCGCGTCTGAGGCTGGTGGGCATTGCCTCGTCGCTGGCTGCGGCCCAGGCAGAGCTTGCAAATAAACAGCCGCAGCTGGTGCTGCTGGATAACTACCTGCCGGACGGCAAAGGGATCTCGCTTATCAATAACCCCATGCTGGCCCGCGCCAACTGCTCGGTGATTTTTATTACTGCCGCCAGCGATATGGACACCTGCAGCCAGGCCATCCGCAACGGCGCGTTCGACTACATCCTCAAACCCGTCTCCTGGAAGCGGCTCAGCCAGTCGCTGGAGCGGTTTGTACAGTTTGCCGAACAGCAGCGGGTCTGGAAGATTGTCGACCAGCAAAACGTCGATTCTCTGTATCAGCTGCAGGCGAAAAACTACCGCCTGGACAACGGCAGCAAAGGCATTGAGGAAAATACGCTGGCGCGGGTGCAGTCGCTGTTTAACGACAAGGCAACGCACTGCTTTACCGTGGATGAGGTGGTGAGCGAGACGGGGTTGAGTAAAACCACCACCCGTCGCTATCTGGAACACTGCGTCGAGTCGGGTTTTCTGACGGTGGAGATGCTGTACGGCAAGATCGGGCATCCGAGGAGGATGTACAAGCGTAGTGCGGTTTGATGAGACGTTCCCTCTCCCAGGGGGAGAGGGTTAGGGTGAGGGCAGCAGCCCGCACTATCTCAGCACATACCCATACAGCCGCTTAATCCCGTCGGCATCCTTCTCGCTGTAAACGCCCTGCAGTTCCGGCGAGAAGCCCGGCAGCAGGTTGATGCCCTCCTCCAGCGCCAGGAAGTAACGCTGTACCGCCCCGCCCCAGACTTCACCCGGCACCACGCACAGCACGCCTGGCGGATAGGGCAGCGCCCCTTCGGCAGCAATCCGTCCTTCGGCATCCCGTATGCGAACCAGATCCACGTCTCCGCGAATATACGCCTGATTGGCATCCTGCGGATTCATCACCACCTCAGGCAGGCTCTCCTTGCGGAACATCGCTTTCTGCAAATCCTTCACGTCGAAGCTGACGTAGAGATCGTGCATCTCCTGACACAGCTGGCGAAGGGTGTAATCCCGGTAGCGCACCGGGTATTTCTGGAAGATCGTCGGCAGCACGTCCGCCAGCGGCGTGTCGTCTTCAATATGCTGTTCAAACTGTCCCAGCATCGCCACTAGCTGCGCCAGCTTCTCGCTGCTTTCGGCAGGGGTCAGCAGGAACAGGATCGAGTTAAGGTCGCATTTCTCCGGCACAATGCCGTTTTCACGCAGATAGTGCGCCAGAATCGTCGCCGGGATCCCGAAATCCGTGTACTCGCCGGTTTCGGCATTGATGCCCGGCGTGGTCAGCAGGAGCTTGCACGGGTCGACAAAGTACTGCTCGCTTGCATAGCCCTCAAAGCCGTGCCATTTGGCCCCCGGCTCGAAGCTGAAGAAGCGCAGCTCGCTGGCAATGGCGTGCGTCGGATGATCCTGCCACGGCCGCCCCGCTACCACCGGTGGGATAAACGGTTTGATCATATGACAGTTGGCAATGATTGCCTTGCGCGCTTCAATCCCCAGCTCGACGCACTCCGCCCACAGCCTGCGTCCGCTTTCCCCTTCGTGGATCTTGGCATTCACATCCAGCGCTGCAAACAGCGGATAAAACGGGCTGGTGGAGGCATGCAGCATAAACGCGTTATTCAGCCGCTTGTGCGGGCAGAAACGCGCCTGACCGCGAATGTGGTTATCCTTTTTATGGATCTGCGAGGTTTGCGAAAACCCGGCCTGCTGTTTGTGCACAGACTGGGTTACGAAAATCCCCGGATCGTTCTCGTTCAGCTCCAGCAACAGCGGGGAAGTTTCTGCCATCATCGGAATAAATTGCTCGTAGCCCACCCAGGCGGAGTCAAAGAGAATGTAGTCGCACAGATGGCCGATCTTGTCGATCACCTGACGGGCGTTGTAGATCGTCCCGTCGTAGGTGCCAAGCTGAATGATCGCCAGGCGGAACGGACGCGGCTCGTCGGCTTTCTCCGGCGCCGCCTCGCGGCTCAGGTTCCGCAGATACGCATCGTCAAAGCAATGGTCGTCAATCCCGCCAATAAAGCCAAACGGGTTACGCGCGGCCTCAAGGTAAACCGGCGTGGCACCCGCCTGGATCAGCGCCCCGTGGTGGTTAGACTTATGGTTATTGCGGTCGAACAGCACCAGGTCGCCGCGGGTCAGCAGCGCGTTGGTCACTACCTTGTTGGCCGCTGACGTGCCGTTCAGCACGAAGTAGGTTTTATCCGCGTTAAACACTTTCGCCGCGAACTTTTGCGCGTGCTTGGCGGAGCCTTCGTGGATCAGCAGATCGCCCAGCTTCACGTCGGCATTGCACATATCGGCGCGAAACACGTTCTCACCGAAGAAATCATAGAACTGCCGCCCTGCCGGGTGCTTTTTGAAAAAGGCGCCGTGCTGGTGTCCGGGACAGGCGAAAGTGCTGTTGCCCATCTCCACATACTGGCTCAGGGTGTCGAAAAAAGGCGGCAGCAGATTCTCTTCATAACGGCTGGCAGCGCTCTCCAGTTCCAGAAACTCCTGAGCTTTGCCCGAGATGACCGCGGTGGCGCCGTCGGGCACCTCCGTTGGCTCCGGAGAGAAAATAAACACCGGCAGCTGAAAGCCCGTGCGTTTCAGCAGTGCAAGGATACCGCTGCGGCTTTCAGCCGTTGTGATGACGACGGCCGCCACATCGGTAAAATCAGTGCTGTCCAGCGTCACCTTTTCGCGGTGCGTAGACACAGTGGAGAGCAGCTCGCGGCTGACGGCAATTTTCATGGTTTTCATAGGCGCAGTTACCCTCACCGGGCGGTGAGACAGGGAGGAGAAAATTCGCGCAATAATGTCACCTTTTATTTTGAGGTGCAAGAAGGAATCAGTATGCACGAAATCAGCCAAAGCTAAGGCCCGCGAAGCCCTGCCGTGCCATAATAATGCAATATCAATGATTAAATAACAGGAGTTAACTTTGGTTATCGGGCCATTTATTAACGCAGGAGCCGTATTGCTGGGCGGCGTACTCGGCGCCGTGCTGAGCCAGCGGCTGCCGGAGCGGATTCGCACCTCCATGCCCTCAATATTCGGCCTGGCATCGTTAGGGATTGGTATTCTGCTGGTGATCAAATGCGCCAACCTGCCGGTGATGGTGTTGGCCACCCTGCTCGGCGCGCTGATTGGCGAATTTTGCTATCTGGAAAAAGGCATTAACAGCGCGGTGAGTAAAGCCAAAAACCTGATTGCCCGACCGGGCAAGGCGAAACACGGCACGCACGAGACGTTTATTCAGAACTATGTCGCCATCATTATTCTGTTTTGCGCCAGCGGCACCGGGATTTTCGGTTCGATGCAGGAAGGGATGACGGGCGACCCGAGCATTTTGATTGCAAAAGCGTTTCTTGATTTCTTCACCGCCACTATTTTTGCCACCACGCTCGGCATTGCCGTGGCGGCGATTTCCGTGCCGATGCTGCTTATTCAGCTGGCGCTTGCCACCTGCGCCACGTTAATTCTCCCGCTCACTACGCCAGCGATGATGGCAGACTTTACCGCCGTCGGCGGCCTGCTGCTGCTGGCTACCGGGCTGCGCATCTGTGGGATTAAGATGTTTGCCGTGGTGAACATGCTGCCCGCGCTGCTGCTCGCCATGCCGCTCTCCGCGCTATGGACGCACTTTTTCGCTTAAGGATGCGGCGAAATGGTGAGAGATTGCGCAGTCTGTAACGAAAACAACATTTTTCGTTGACGCCACCGGGCAGATCGGGTTTAATGCGCCCCGTTGCCCGGATAGCTCAGTCGGTAGAGCAGGGGATTGAAAATCCCCGTGTCCTTGGTTCGATTCCGAGTCCGGGCACCAAATTCATATCAACGGACCTCCACGGAGGTCCGTTTTTGCATTCTAAGCCCGCCAAAACCAACTCCTCTTCAATCCCTTAACTCCACAACTCAATCAACTTCAACCCGCATCAAGTCCCTTGCGAGGGTACAACTGAGGGTATAGTCTGATTCGATAAGATTTATACCCCTTTTACTATCAGGAGATACCCCCAATGGCGCTAACTGACGCTAAGATCCGTGCAGCTAAACCGGATGGAAAACCTTATAAACTTGCCGACAGCGGCAACATGTTTTTGCTCGTTCACCCTAACGGCTCGCGCTACTGGCGGCTCCGCTATCGGTATCTGGGCAAAGAAAAAACACTCGCTCTGGGTGTCTATCCTGAAGTCTCGTTATCAGAAGCAAGGGAAAAACGCAATGTAGCGAGGAAGCTGATAGCAGAAGGAACCGACCCGTGCGAACAGAAACGGATCAAAAAGTCTGTACCTGAAACAGCTCTGACATTCGAAGGAATCGCAAGACAGTGGCATAAGAGCAACAAAAAATGGTCAGCTTCACATAGTGAGAAAATACTGAAAAGCCTAGAAAATCATGTATTTCCCTTTATTGGCTCACGTGACATTACCACCCTCAGAACTCCCGATTTACTTGTTCCAGTAAAGGCTGCCGAAGCCAAAGAGATCTATGAGATTGCAGCGCGCCTTCAGCAGCGTATCACTGCAATCATGCGTTATGCTGCCCAGTCAGGTATTATCACCTATAACCCTGCCGTGGATATGGCTGGTGCTTTAACGACGGTGAAACGCCAGCACCGCCCTGCCCTCGCCTTAAATCGCATTTCAGAGCTTCTTGAACGACTGGATGCATACAGAGGACAACCTCTCACCCGGCTAACAACTAAACTCACCCTGCTTATCTTCATCCGTTCCAGTGAACTACGCTTTGCCAGGTGGTCCGAGATCGACTTCAGGAAAGCCATGTGGGAAATTCCTCCTGAGCGGAAACCTATTGAAGGGGTCAAGTATTCCTATCGTGGCTCAAAAATGCAAACAGAACATCTTGTGCCACTCTCTACTCAGGCGTTGAATATACTGCAGCAGATCCACACCATCAGTGGAGATCATGAACTGATTTTCACCGGCAATCACAATCCATGGAAACCCATGAGTGAGAACACGGTGAATAACGCACTGCGACTGATGGGCTACGATACAAAGGTCGAGGTCTGTGGTCACGGTTTCCGGGCAATGGCCTGTAGTTCGTTGATTGAGTCAGGGTTATGGTCCAGGGATGCTGTTGAACGCCAGATGAGTCATCAGGAACGTAATGGCGTGCGTGCAGCTTATATCCATAAAGCGGAGTTTCTGGATGAGCGCAGGTTGATGCTGCAGTGGTGGGGGGATTTTCTGGATGCAAACAGTGAAAAACCGGTCTCACCTTTCGATTACGCCAGACAACAATTATAATCTATTCTCCCGACAAAAATGCCGGGAGAATATTTCCTTATTTTTTTCTCTTTATACCTTTCTTCACCGAGGGCTGGGGAATCATTAACACCTGCTCCTGTGCTGAAATATTTTACGCAGGGAAAATGGACTACCTATACTACCCAGGTTGAAACCTGTCACAGCGATTAACAATAAAATAGACACAAAATAACGGGATATCACTATCATTTTTTAACGGATGAAGAAATTAATGCACTAGCAATAAAACGAATGATTTCCATATCGTTGGCGGAGAGCTGGAGATCCCCGTGCTGCTGAGTGAAATCTCACCACCTGAACACGTCGATTTTTCTGGAACGAATGAAATCTGCATTAAGCGAAACATGTTCCGGTTTACTGAATTCTCCAATACCGAGCGTATTCTACGCCTCATCAGGAACCATGCCGATACCGACGCCGGTAGTTTCACCTAACAGTCCACCTTTCTGGCAAACGATTTTCAGTCTCAGCACCATACAAAAAATGCCAGTATGGGGTATTCTTTCTTTTTTGAGCTTCACACCCTCAACGATGAAAAACTGTTTGCTCTCATTAAATGTAAGCGTACAGCAGGAGCCGTATTAACGAAGAGGGTTATTCCGCTGGCAGCGTGACGCGCCACGGTAGCAGCTCGCTGACCCGGTTGACCGACCAGTCAGATATGATGTTGAGCACATGACGGAGATAGCTCTCTGGATCCACGCCGTTCAGCTTGCATGTACCGATCAGGCTGTACAGTAGCGCTCCGCGCTCACCACCGTGGTCAGAGCCGAAGAACAGGAAGATGGTATGACCTTTATATAATCACTTTAGCATCGGTGCATTATTGGAGGTCATCATGTTACAAAATTCCCCTTCGATTTATGTTGGTCTGGATGTGCATAAAGAATCACTGGCTATCGCGATAGCCAGTCCTGAGCGCGGTGGAGAAATCCGCTTTTATGGTAACATCCCAAATCAACAGCAAAGCATTAATCACTTATTTTTAAAGATAAAAAAGCAATACTCATACATTATGGCTTGTTATGAAGCGGGTCCCTGTGGATACAATATTTATCACCAGCTAACAGCTATGGACGTTGAGTGTATTGTTGTAGCGCCATCACGGATCCCAAAATCACCCACAGACCGCATCAAAAACGATCACCGTGACGTAGTTGGTCTGGCAAGATTATTACGTGCCGGTGAATTAACCCCAGTCTGGATCCCTGACCTGACGCACGAAGCAATGCGTGATCTGGTTCGGGCCAGGGCTGCTTCAAAGCAAGATAGCCGCATTGCCAGGCAGCGAATACAGAGCATATTGCTGCGTAATGACCGGAGATATGACAAGAAGCCGTGGAGTTACAAACATCGGATCTGGCTGGCCAACCAGACTTTTCCTCTACCATCGCAACAGATTGCATTTCAGCACTATTGTCAGAGCCTCGAACAAATAGAAAGCCGAATAATACAACTGGATCAAAAGATTGATCGGCTGTTACCCGAATGGTCGTTATACAATCTGGTCTGCCAGCTTCAGGCGCTAAAAGGCGTGGGTAAAACGATTGCAATCTCACTTGTGTCAGAACTTGGCGATTTCTCTCGTTTCCCTAATCCAAAACAAATCATGGCCTATATAGGGTTAATTCCGGGGGAATATTCCAGTGGTAACAAAACTCGTTCCCGGGGCATAACAAAAACCGGTAACAGTGAACTACGAAGGCTATTGTACGAAGCTGCGTGGGCATATCGTTCTCCGGCAAAAGTTGGAAGCTGGCTCATTACCTACCGACCAACTGAAACCACACAGGAATCAAAAGACATTGCCTGGAAAGCTCAACAGCGGTTATGTGCCCGCTACAAAGCGCTCTTACAGAGAGGTAAACGGTCACAAATTGCTGTTACAGCGGTCGCCAGGGAACTGACAGGATTCATGTGGTATATTGCCCTGGCGGCTCGACAATCAGGGTAACAGTACAGCGTTAAACCCTGAAGTGCCGGGCACGGAATGAGTGATCCTCGTCAAGAACGTAGGTCGGAAGGCAACAATCCGATACCAGCAGGTAGAAAGAGGCAAGCTCACTACGAAAACCTTCGTGGGGCAACTAATCCCCGAATAAGAGTCTGTTCAATTCAGGATACAGCTCGGTCACTTCAGGTTCTCTGACGCCTGCGACTGTTTTAAAGCACAGAAAAATAAGGCTGTGCAGGACAAGTACGGCCGAAATTCTTGACAAAGGTCATAAGAGTTTTTGCGACCCAGGCTGACCATCCGCAGCGCATTTTCAGCGATGTTGTTATCAGCTTCGACGCAGCCGTCTTCCGCATAGTACTTCAGTGCCGGCCACTGGTCCAGAGCGTACGTGAACGCCTTCGCCAGCTCTGAGTGCCTCGACAACGTTTTCATCTTTTCACGCAGCTAGCTTTCCAGTGATTTCAGTCGCGGTTTCGCTTTCTGCTGACGTTCGCCAAGGCGCTGCTCTGCTGGCATTCCCCGTATTTCAGCCTCGATGGCATACAGTTCGCCTATACGTTTCAGGGCTTCCTCCGTCAGCTCTGATGGCGTGCGAACGTGCACATCATGGATCTTGCGGCGGGCGTGAGCCCAGCAGGCAGCTTCTGTTATCTGTCCATTGCGGTACAGTTCGTTGAACCCGGCATACGCATCTGCCTGCAGCACGCCGCTGAAGCCAGCAAGATGGCTCTGCGGGTGGAGTCCTTTTCTGTCCGGGCTATAGGCGAACCACACGGCTGCCGGCATGGTCGAACCAGCGTTGCGATCGTCACGAACATAGACCCACAGCCGACCGGTACGGGTTTTACCATTACCGGGCTCCAGTACATTCACCGGCGGTCGAGTAGACCAGAGGGATCCTCCCCCTCTGGCCGCTCACAGAACCGTACGTGAAGCTCTCAGCTCATACGGCTCCTGTTATTCAACTCTATCTGATCATGAACTTCCAGTGTACAAACAGTGTCTTATTACGCTGTCTGATCCGCTCCAGTACTTCACTGGCGCGACTTTGATGCCACCGATATTGCTTATAACGGCACCGGACCCACTTTACCAACCGCCAGTCCAGTATTCGCCATAACCTGTTCATTTCACTTGGATAAAACTTCCCATAATAATTGATCCATCCACGCAGCTGCGAGTTGATTCTTTCCGCAATTTCTTCTGCCGACAGGCTTGTCAGCCGCTGAATATTCCATTTACGGAATGTCCGGACGATGGCTTTCTGGGCCTTATTGCTTATTGCCGGTAGAAATCCGGTGAACAGACCACCTGCAATCTTCCTTGCTGCACGGCGGCGGAAGGTAAACCCAAGAAAATCGAATGAATAGTGACCATCGCTTTTGCGTCTGGCCAGTGGGTGACAGTTCACGATCCGGGTTTTCTCCGGATGTAGCTCTAACCCGCAGTCTTTCATTCGTTCCCTGAGCTGGCTGAGAAGCAAACGCGCTTCCCATCGGCTCCGACAGTGAATGACGCTGTCATCGGCATACCTTTCCCATGCATTATTTGGGTAGTGTTTCTCCAGCCATTTATCCTGGGTGTAATGCAGAAAAAGATTTGCCAGCAGTGGACTGATTACGCCACCCTGCGGGGTACCCTTTTCTGGTGAATGACGATGCCCGTCCGGGAAAATGATCTCAGCTTTCAGCCATCGCACAATGCAGAGTCTGACCCATGGGGCAGGATGCAAATGATCCACAGCCTTCAACAGCAGAGCATGATCAAGATTATCAAAGAAACCTTTGATATCCAGATCAATCACCCATTCGTATTTCCAGCAGTTCACTTTTGCCTGTGCAACGGCATCATGCGCAGATTTTCCCGGTCAATAGCCAAATGAAGAATCGCTGAACAACAGGTCCCACTGCGGTTCCAGTATCATCTTGACGGCCATCTGTGCTACACGATCGCTGACAGTGGGGATCCCCAATGGACGAGTTTTCCCGTCTGACTTAGGAATTTCCACACGCTTCACCGGCGGCGGCATATAACAGCCAGAGCTTAACCGATTCCAGATCTTGTAAAGATTCCGGGACAGATTATGCTCAAACGCTTCAATTGTCATTCCATCCACACCAGCTGATCCTTTGTTGGCTTTGACAGCCAGCCAGGCTCTCCAGATAATGGTTTTATCGATCAGATAAGGTTTTGCTTTGTTCAAATTAATCATCCTGTCAGCAGTTGTTGCTTTAAACAAAGCTGAATAACGTTCCCCCTTCGCTCCAGCACCGTTACAGCGCCTTCGTCACTACTACGGGGAACTCCGTCCCTGTACGCCACATCGGTACTCTTTCTGCGCGGTGTTTTGCCACAGTTTCTCCCTTAGCATCGGCGTGTCAGGTTCACACGTTCCGTATCTGAGCCTGAGAAGAGATCATGCCACCTCAATGCCGGTTGCCGGATGGTCAGTAAACAGGTTTCCACCATCCTTATCCCGGGGTAACGACAAGAACCCGGTTTTGACAACGCTTACACGTAACGACACTTGTCCAGTGGTTCACTCGCGTTCATCTTCTCTGCTCCTACCTGACGGCTTCTTGCCGCCTTTTCCCCAGCGCTTCCTGCTGTGGCTCTTTACCACAACAGTCTGAGGTGGTTTGTATCCTCCTCCTGTAAGGCGAATACGGAAGGCCATCTTCCATCTCAGACACAGCATGGACGGAGCCTTCCCGGTTCCGTCCTTCGTGTCACACTGTCGTCGGCATGTACTTTACCCGGCATCAGCACATAGTGGTTATGTTCTTCATACAACGGACGAAGCTGCTCTCCTATAACATCAACCCAGCGTCCCATCGTATTGCGGCTCAGCTCCACGCCCTGGCGGCTGTAGATTTCAGCCTGACGATACAGGGGAAGATGTTCAGCGAACTTTGCCATGATGATGCGGGCCAGCAGGCCCGGGCTGGCGTAACTACGCTCGATGGGTTTCGGCGGCAGCGGTGCCTGCACGATACAGTCGCACCGGCTGCAGGCCAGTTTTGGCCGCACCGTTTCGATAACCCTGAAGGCTGTGTTGATGATATCCAGCTGTTCGGAGATACTTTCGCCCAAAGGTTTCAGTTTACCACTGCAGACGGGGCATCCGTTTTCTGGTGGGTAGATAAACTGCCTGTCGCGGGGGAGTGCTGCCGGAAGCGAATTACGGGCAGATGAGTCTGATGCTTTCGGCGTATTATCTCCGGCCATTGAGGTGAGCTGCGACTGCGCTTCGCCAAGCCTGTTCTGGAGTTCGGTTATGCGCTTTTCAGCCTGCACGATCTTCTTTTCTATCTTCTCGCGGTTTTTCTCGCTACTGCGGCCGAACAGCATTCTCTGCAGTTTAGCGACCAGCGCTCTGAGTGAGTCGATCTCGCGGGCATAGCCAGTTATTTCATCGGACAAGCGAACGATAACCGCCTGTTGTGCGACCAGCAGGGCCTTCAGTTGCTCGATGTCATCGGGGAGTGAACTGTTCATGCCCCTGTTTTATCATGGGTTATATCCGTATGCCAGGCCGTTCCGTTCGTTTTGGATGCTGCCACGCGATCCCCTCCAGCAGCATGGACAACTGGGCGGGCGTCAGATGCACTTTCCCTTCACGAGTCACCGGCCACACGAAGCGGTCCCGCTCGAGGCGTTTGGTGAACAGGCATAGCACGTCACGATCGGCCCACAGGATTTTCACCATTTTGCCGCTGCGACCACGGAACACGAAGATATGCCCGGAGAACGGATCATCTTTCAGCGTGTTCTGCACCTTCGAGGCCAGACCGTTGAAGCCGCAACGCATATCTGTGACGCCCGCGATGATCCAGATTCTGGTGCCAGTCGGCAACGTTATCATCGGACACCACCTTTCATTTCGCGGATTAGCGCCCGAAGAAGCTCCGGGGTCACCGGGTCAAACAACTTTACAACGCCTGATTTAAGATGCAGCTCGCACCGTGGCGCGTTTCCGGGCTCATCTCCAGGAGAATCATCAGGTTTGTTTCGCCAGAAGGGATTCGTCACTGCCCTGATCGGCTCTGGCGTATCAGTCAGCGCCACCGGCACAGGCTGGCATTCCTGTATGTCATCATCGCTCAGTAAGCCGTCCTCGTACTGGTTTTTCCATTTAAACAGCAGGTTATCATTTATATCGTGCTCTCTGGCGATCCGGGCAACGACAGCACCTGGTCGTAATGCCTGCTTCACCAGGCTGACTTTAAATTCACGGCTGTAACTGGCACGCCTGTCTTTGCGCCATTTTCCTTCGTTAATTTCAGGACGAGTGGATTCATTTTTCGGTTGGCATAAAGGATGGCATCAAGCTGAGAGAATGAAATTGAGTCAGGAAACGGCCATGCGAAACCGGATGCAATAAATGTCTGAAAAAGCGTATGTATTGTCGAGTGACTGAGGCCAAGACGCTGGGCGATGATCCTGATGCTTAACTTGTCTTCAAATCTTAATCGCAGAGCATCGGGTAGATAAGAACGGAAGCAGGGAATATCTTTTGTTGTCCGGGAATTCATCGTTCGTGTCCATCAATATTGATCTGCGCCCCAGATCTTGGACAACTTATGCAGCCTGACTCAATCGATATTGTACCGGACTAAGACCGCCAAGTTTTTCCTTTATCCTCAATTGGTTATAATAATCAATGTAATCGATAATGTCTCGCTTTAAGTCATCCACATTTTTATATTCATTGAGGTAATAACATTCTGATTTCAATGTTCCAAAAAAACTCTCTATCACTGCATTATCAAGGCAATTTCCCCGACGAGACATACTCTGGGCGATGCCACTATCTTTTAACCATCGTTGCCAGCGTGACATCTGATATTGCCAGCCTTGATCGCTGTGCAATATTGGGTGTTCGTCTTTCGGCAACTGTTTCAGCGCATCCGCGAGCATAGTCTGCACCATTGAAGGTAGAGGGCGGTTAGCGAGGTTATAAGCAATGATTTCGCCATTATAAAGATCCATGATGGGCGACAAATACAGCTTTTTGCCATTCACTTTAAACTCAGTGACATCTGTGACCCACTTCTCGTTGGGGCGTTCTGCGTCAAACTGGCGTTTCAGGAGATTATCGCAAATTCGTCCTTGTTCTCCTTTATATGAACGGTACTTTTTGACGCGAATCAGGCTGCTAATACCCAGTTCCTTCATGAGTTTTCTAACGGTTTTGCCATTAAGTAAAACCCCCTCGTTACGACATGCCAGCCTGATGCGTCTGTAACCATAGCGACCTTTGTGCTGGTGATAAATTTTCAGCACAAGCGCTCTGGCAGACTGGTATCGGTCCGGAGCCGCAAGACGTTTTACATGATAGTAAAATGTACTCCGGGGCAGCCCAGCAACGATTAACAATCGGGACAATGGCCATTCCTGCCTTAGTTCACTTACAATGCTCACTTTTTCCTGGGCGCTGAGCATGTTTTCTGCTGAACCAAGGCCTTCAGCTTTTTTAAGTAGGCATTCTCGACCCTGAGTTGTTCAAGTTCCTCTCGCTCAACATCGGTTAATGCTGGCTGTGGTGGGACTGGCGTGATGCTTTTATCTGGCACTGGGATGATCTTTTGATTTTTTCGGGTGAAAGCATCCTCGCCATGTTTTCTATATTTTTCAAGCCAGGTACATACAGTACCAAAGGCTGGTATCCCATGTTTTACCGCAGTTTCACGAACAGAGAAGCCATCATCCACAACTTCTTTTACTACCATAAGTTTGAAATCAGCAGAGTAGCGTCCCTTTTTACCCGTAAGCACACCGATCCCATGCTCCCGGTAGGCATAAGCCCATTTTCTTACCGTGCAAGGGCTTATGTCGTACATCCTGGCTACAGATTTCAGACTCAACTCATCTTCCAGATACTTCTCTGACACTTCCTTTTTGAATTCCAATGAAAATTTTGCCATGCGCCCTCAGTTTTTGATCTGGTGTCTAACTTTTGGGGCGCACTACAATATAGATGGACGCGATTGTTGCCAGACAGGACAGTTTTCACAAGACGTCGTAGATGGTGCGCTTACTCAATTAGTAGAAAATGTATTTTCCTATGTATGCTCCGATGACTTATTCATTTAACTTAATAGAGCGGAAAAACTATTGATTTTTAGGAGCAGTCGATTGTTCTGGTTTGCAGCATCATGCTGTTTTGCTGAATACGCTGCGCTGTAATTTCTCCGACTAGATGCTTATACTTCGGTACTTCTCTGGTATAACACCTCGAGTCATCGCTGGTTATGATGCCCCCCTTAAAAGATTACCCAAGGCCAATAGTTAACGAAAGGTTACATAATTTCATAAGCAAAATATGCAGGCCAGAATGCAACTATTTTCCATGTCGTACGCGTCCCAAACCTGTGCGGTAGGGATTTTCCACTAAAAAATCTCAATTTCTCATAGGGTTAGCAGATAAGTGCGAGATCAGTATGGGCATTGCAGATTACGGTGGTGATGTCGACTTTCAGTATCTTAGCGGTATCGCGATCCCCAGAACCGTTGAAGGTTATTTCAGTGTACTGCTCTTTCCCCCGGCCTTTGAGCTTTGTAGGAGTAAATGAGTTAAAATACGCGATGACAGTTACGGCAGCGAAAACAGTCGTTTCTTTTTGGGTTCTGCCAATGTAGATAAATCACAGAGGTTTTACAACGGGGACAAAGACATTAAGGCTGACGATGAGTAAACCTCAAAGCGATCATTATATAAGACATTAAACTAATTATAGGAATCACCCACACAAACATCATGCATAATAACCTACACCCCGCGAACATATTTAGCAATCTGCTTCAAAAAATCAGTTGAGAAACACGACAAGTCATCAAAACGCGTATAAGAAAACACCAGGTGATATACAATACGTTAATTAAGTTCAACAACACACAACTATGCAAGAAACCATCACAACTCACCTTTTATTTAAAATGAAATGATTTAATGTTGGCAATATTATAATCAACTGATGAAAATTCCCTAACCCTAACTTAGAAAGAAGAGACGTTCTAAAATTAGAAATATCTTTAACACTTTTCCCTCGAAAGAATGATTGTTTTACTCCTGAAAGATACAAGACATACATTATATTCATTTTTGTAAGATTGAGCAATATCCCACGATTATTTAATGCACATGATTTAACAGATATTGCATTGTGTAGATTATATATGTTTTTAACCACAATGACATTTGGAAATATCATACAAAAGAAACGCTTATATTTATAAAGTCGTTTCGATAAATATAGTATTATATCTAATTTACTCTGCTTCCTATTTACCTCTTTGTAAATACCATTTACATCAGAAAAATCCATGATGCAAACATGTAAAGTACTTTTATTTTCTACCAAACCTAAATCAATTAGTGCAGAACGAAGAAAAATACACGAACATATTATATTCATATAGATATAAGCGGATATGTTATAGGTTATTTTATGTAATAGAGGTTCTTATCTGCATCAATAAGAAGTTCTTCTTCTCTGTCGTGCAAAAGATTAATGTAACAATTTCTTTCAGTTGCTGGTACAACCTTTATAATATAGTCATGCAATCGCTCAAGCTTTAATAAATCATCGCACGATTTTATCTTTAACTTAATGTCATCGAACATATATACCTCTTTAATATCTTTCAGGAAGCTTAGACAAATGAATGAGCTTACCCCTTTTTGTTTTAATATATCCGCCTTCATTAAGCGCAGCAATAATCTTACTCAAAGAGCTCCTTGAAATATTAACTTGTGAAAGTACAAAATCAAACAATGATATTCCCTCCCTTTCATTAGGTGGTAATCCCCATAGGATCTCAAGTTGAGCTTTAACAATTTCGTACTTTGTTCTCCTGTTAACTGAATTTTCTCTAAAAGTTAAAAGCTGATTTGAGTAAGAAAGTATTTCACAGATATGCTTCCATAACCCAAGTCGGTCAGCCACTTTTATAAAACTGCTGTTAGGAATGAGGGAATATATGCTATCCACATTAAAATATATAGTATATTCTTCATTTGAAAAAAGCTCAGCCAAACCAATAACAAATGGAGATTTGTATTTTAAAATAATCAAACCGTCAGTTCTGGCGATAGAAACACTACCTGAATGAATGAATACAACATCTTTTATCAGAAAGTAACTCCTCCCTTTAGCATGTCTCATTTTAAACAAATCACTATACCCATCAAATAACATTGATATGGCTGATGATGGTAAATCCAAAATTGAGCCTTCATCGCGTACTGCTCTTTCCTCTGTTTTAATTTCCATATAACTCCATGCTTAAACTAATAATTACATTAAGAAACTTACAAAAGTAAATTAAATTTACGGGTTATAATTATCAATAGGCATATCTTCCTATCATTCTATGTGTATGTGAGATTTCCTGTGGTTAAAGTTACGGTTCATTTTCCTTGCATGCCATAACCGCGAATAGTGGACACGGAGTGAGCACAACGACTTCTGGACGGTATTGATATGCAGTATCAGAACAGCAATATGAAGCGATGTACTAATGCATTTCTGCCGGATAAAGCTTACTCCGGGTATATGTTACGGAAGATACTTAGAGCCTCTCTCAATAGGACTTTATTCCAGACGATAAGACCACAGGCAAAATGCAACATGGCCTCGTAATTTTCTGTCTTCTTTTCCCATCGGGTCAGGACACGGCCAAAACGATTCATCCAGCTATAAGTTCTTTCGACAACCCAGCGATGGGCTTTGAAGTCCTTGTTTTTACTGGCATATGACTCTTCTTTACGGGACTGGATATGCGGTTCGTAGCGGCGGCCCTGTAGATATGTTTTCAGCCAGCCAGCATCGTAACCTTTGTCCAGGCAGAGTCTGAGTTTTTGCCCCGGACGACCCGCCTGAAGCGCATCGAGCGTATCCGCAACCAGGTTCATGTCGTGCGTGTTCGCTGCTGCGACAACCAGAGACAGAGGAAACCCGCTGGCGTCCGTCAGAAGCCCGCGCTTTACGCCTTGTTTCCCTCTCTCAGTGGGGTTGCGGCATGTTTTTTGTTCCTGACAGCGGCGATTTGGTCATACAGCCGTCCATTGACAGCCAGGACCAGTCAATGCTGTCCAGATGCCCGCAGGCAAGCAAACCGTTCTGCCAGAAGCGCTCGAAGACTCCGGCATCGCGCCATCACTTAAAGCGCCGGCGTGCAGAACTCGATGAACATATCCCGGTGGCGTTCAGGGCGTTCCACTGGCAACCGGTCCTGAGAACGAAGAATATGGCGTCCATGGCAGCACGGTTATCAACGCGTTTACGGTGCGTACCGAGTGGATGGCAGGTTTTGTGCTCAGGGATAAGCGGTGCCATTATTTTCCCGAGCTCATCGCTGATCTGCCATTTGCCGCCCGTCATATTTTCGCCTTCAGAAATTATCAGTTACGACATCTGACAATCTCTTCTGGGATAGGTTCTTATAAGCATAGGGATAAAGCTATTATCCCTCGAAAATAAAATGAGAAAATGGCATCATATATTCGTTCACAATTAGAGCGTGAAGCATACCGCAATCGCAATGTTTATGAATGTAGAATTATTCTCCTGAAAGATTATCGCCACATGATACGACAAAAGGCAAGAAATTATCTGGCTATGGAGATACTAGGTTGCATCAGACTATTTTACAGAAAATTATGCGATTCAGGAATACTTACTTAGTGAGTAAACTATCAACCATTATTGACTCATAATGAGACCAACCACAATCAGCAATAAACTTCGTGGCAAATACCTTCCTGAATAAAGTAACGAAGCATTAAGACTTGTGGAAAAATTCGGAGTTATTGCGCCCATGAACTTAACCTTTACGCAACCCAGGTCTATGTCCTGTGGGGTAAACTGCATCACTAAATAAAGTCCGCTGAAAGTAAGGCTTGGCTGGCAAGGGAAATTTCCATGTAGATCTGATTGTACTATCTAAAAATCTGTTGAACGAATGAATGGTATTTAAGATAGATTTTCCAGGCGTCGTAACGTTTGCGGCCACATGAAGCGTCCGTATCAGTCTGAGCTTGGCAAAAACTTGTTTTGATAAAAATATATTCTCCATAAAATCAAAACCTTCTATCGAACTCTATGGAAATACAATCTATTCATACCTAGAAATGTACATCCCTCACCACTATACTCTACTAATTAACGTAGCAAAAGTATAGAATACCTTAACTTTCTCAAAAGATATTTAACCCAAGACAATTCATAATCAATATCATCTACTACTTTATAATATCTCATGTCCGTAATTATTGATTCAGGTGAAACGCACATTTTAAACATAAAAGAATAAATATAAAGACACAATAGAAGGCAAATAGTGAATATTAACACAGTCAACCCGCCCCTCATATTACTCTAGACTTCCAAAACCAGCCCTGATACGCTTCAAAGTCATGTTTATAATAAGCTTTCAGTTCGGTAATGTTTTCAACCCCCTCACATATAACATCAATATTTTCCATATGGAGATTGCATATAATCTCATCAATTAATTTTACTCCATATTTAAACTCCAGTATATTCTTTAAGAAAACCCTGTCTATTTTTACAACTTCAAATAATTTTAAGTATTTTTTTTGAATCGTTATATCGCCTCCCCCAAAATCATCTAACCATAGTGGAGCAAACCTTCGTAATTTCATCAAAAACTTCAAATTTTTTTTAAGATCTATTTCCTCACTTATTTCAACCCGAAGGATATTACGTAACATATGAATAGATGAAAGTAACTCATGGTCTTCCACTAACAATATCAACAGTCTCTCATTCAGATTCAAAGAAATAGGTTTGTTTATATTTTTTTTAAGTATATTGACCTTCCCTATTTGCACATTAAGTACTTTTGCACACATTTCCAAACTGAGTGTATTAAAAAAAACACCAGGGTTAATTATCCCCCCTTCATACTCACTATAAATCTCAGTCAGCAACTCATACCCATAAATATAATTTTCTCTACTGACAATAGGTTCAAGACGAAAAGTAAGGTTGTATACAAACTCGGAAGTTCCTATTTTCATACAATACCCTGTTGCTGTGACCATTCAAAAACTCAATATAAAAAACATTCATAATTCGAAGTAAATTACTGCCCCCCCCTAATCCATTAACTTCATCTTGAATAATGCACATCAATATTTAAGTATTATTGGTTTTTACTATTAAAAATTGTGGTGAGAGTCTATAAAGGTTGGATAACAGTGTTGATGTCGACTTTAATGATCTGTAGGCATATCGAACTCCAAGCCCATTTGAAACTATCCTGGTGGTTTCTCTACTTCGCTTAAAGCCAGATTTTAAGGCGGAATATAAGTTAGTGGGCATTAACATACGGTACAAGTCACTATCACGAATTTTGGCTTCTGGGTATTGAAATGCACCTTAGCAAAGGAGCAACCGGAGGAAAACATTAACACTAACTCTTAATTGATTTGTTCAACTCGAATTATAAATGAAATTCAACCAATTAGAGTCATAAATCAAAAACTTTATGATTGAGCCAAACGATATCATCGTTTTTCAATTGTTCCTCAGTATTTTTAATAACATTAAACCAAACACAAAGGTTTCAGCCATAAATTCAGAAACCTCACTCACCAAGTATTAACCCAGCATTCTATGCTATTTTACTTATAAGTTTAATCTTTGCTAGCACCCAAAACTATCAAATACACAATTTATATGCTATTCTTTTGCACTTTTCGTGCACTAGACTGCCTTTGTAATTAATTCATCTTCTAGTGCAATCTTATTACATAATCATATTGATATCTATTCAAAATTTTAATTAAATACTTCGTACTGAAACTGCTTTAATATAGCTACCGCACAAGATTATTATCTTGTTCAATTTCAATTTCAATTTCAATTTCAATTTCAATTTCAATTTTACATTCACTTACATATCTCAACAAGACCTCAAATACATATTTGTACATATTTATAAACACCTTTATACACATAACATGAATGGGCAGCATCGTCTTTTCAGGGCAACCTTCACGGCTCCCACGCGATGTAGCACCATGAAACACCGTACAGAAGCTGTATGATGTTGTTGAATAAACCGGACACTAAACTTACATCCATAATGGAGGTATTTAATGAACCAGAAAACCAAATATGCAGACGTGTTTAAGGAGGAAGCGGTCGAGCTGGTGATTGAGCAGGGTTATTCGCTCGGGAAAGCCGCATCATCGCTGTGTATAAGTGACAAAACGCTGCCGGTATGGGTACGTAAGTTACGTAACCAGAATTCACGTGGCCGGAGTGATGATAAACGGGCTGAAATTTAGAAATTACTTCGTGAAATCGAAGAGTTAAGAACTTAAGCGGATCACTTACTAAATAGCTGCATCTAATACCGCTCCACTTTTCCTGCCCATGTTTTCCTCCGGGGAACGGGCTGACGGTTTCCATTAAATGGTGAACCTTTCTCAACAACTGCCACATTGTCCGGCACTGATGGTTCCGGGTTATCGTATCGTGCAGGGCCTGCCAGAGTCGCTCAACGTGGTTCACCCACGGCGAGTAAACCGGCTGGAAAATCACTCTGAACTTCGGTTTTTCCTTCAGCCAGCGCTGCGTTTCACGGCTTTTATGAATGATGTAGTTATCCACGATAAGCGTGATGGTTTTGCCCGGTGATACGTGGCTTTAAGGTGTTTCAGCAGGCGGATAAACAGTACCGAACTTTTGCTGCAGCCTCCCACGTAACTGACTTTTCCTGTGCCGCTGTGTAACGCCCCGGCCAGATAATATTTTCCATTCTGCCCCGGTGTGACCACACATTTTTGATGCCCGCGCAGCTGCCAGTCCGCTCCGATTTTGGGATTGAGTTGGTTATCCACTTCATCCTCATAAAAGACCGGGTGCTCTGTGCTGCATTCGTCCAGCGCTTTATGGATGGCGGCCATCTTTTCATCTTTATGTGGATCACGGATACACAGCGTCGGAGCCGCCCTGCGCCATACTATCCCAGCGATGGGCAACCAGCGACGGAGGGTTACCTCCACCAAGCGTTGGTGACGTTTATTACGAGTCTGCTGTGTAAGTCGCTCCGGGCGACGGATATATGGAGCTGGCTGTACCCGTTCTAGTTCAAGTGATTCTTTGGTGATAACTCACCGGCAACAAGATGTATCAGAGGCATATGTCTGTACATCATCAGTTCGAGTGCATCACCAATATTTTCCAACAAGTGCCAGCGATCGGCCACCTGCCTAGCCTGAAGAGCAACTTCACGTGCTGCTATAGCATAGATACCGCCGCGATCGCGAGAGACCACCTGTGTTTCCGGATATTTCCTGAACCAGGCAGATCGCGGCCGGGATGCAGGACGAGGGGACGGTGAGTATCAAGATTGACTATTAACGTGCCGTAACGGTAACCCCGATGCCATGCCCATTAATCGATACCAACATGGGGCGTGCCTGCCGGTTTCGGCTCCGCTGTATTGATCACCCTGTGAAGGTTAGGAAATAACGCGTTCACGTTCCTCCGGAACCATGGTTCATCTTCGCCTGAATAGGCACGTCATCTACAACGACCGACTCAGCCCCTCACGAGGCGTCGTTGCCCGTCTTAGGGCATGGTGTAAATTTGGAAGTATGGTAAGAGCCATCGGCTTATCCGGTAGGATAATGGTTGCAAAGACATTATCTTTAAAAGGAGTCAACCGATGGTGACAACAACATGACATTCAGCAAGACCATGATGCAACACAGCGGCGAGGAATTTCTCCGTGAACTCACTAAATTTATGCTCAACCGTATAATGGAGGCCGAGGTCACACAGCTTATAAACGCAGAGCTGCATGAGCGCAGCGATGAACGAGAGAACTACCGCAACGGCTACCGTGATCCCCATTAGAAAACCCGTCTCGGTATGCTCGACCTGCGAATCCCGAAGTTGCGTGAAGGCACCTACTTCTCATCCTTCCTCGAAGCTTGAAGGCTGTAGGAGAACGCGCTCAACGCGGTTATCTGGGAAGTGTGGATAACGGCGTCTCGACCCGTAAGGTTGACGCGCTGGTCCAGTCGATGGGGATGACCGATATCTCCAGAAGCCAGGTGTCATCCATCTTCCGCAGTATCGATGAACTTATGCAGGCCTTTCTGCAGTGGCCGCTGGAAGAGGAGCGGCCCTACCTGTGGCTGGATGCAACCTAAGTGTAGGTGCGCAAGAACGGGCGGGTGGTTAGCGTCGCGTCAATAATCGCCTGCGCGGTTAACCTAGACGGACGTCGGGATATTATCGGAATGGGCATCGGTGAGACAGAAGCCAAAGTGTTCTGGCTGGCTTTCCTGCTCAACCTTAAAGAGCATGGACTGGAGGGCGTGAAGCTGGTTATCTCCAACTCGCACAGCGGCCTGAAGGCGGCGATACAGCAGGTGTTCTCAGCCAGCGATTGTTGTACCAGTCCCTCCCTGTCAGCATAGCCAGCTCCACTTCCTGCTTGGTTTTCCATCTTTTTTATGTATCACCTCCGCCTTATACAGGCCGTTTATGTTTTCTGCCATTGGGTTGTTATTCACCTATAATATCCATTCTTTTTTGTTTTTATATTTGTATAATTTTACACTACATATACACATAACTTAATTATAATATACCTAACAACATATAAATGGCATGGACCCTAACGTTATGTATGATTTTTTGAGTTGCATATTAAGCGTTCTGCTGTTTGCTGCGGCTTTCTTTTGTTTTAAAAAACATATGAATACAAAAAGAAAACGATATATTGGCGAGATTAGACATGATGGGGTTGTAAAGTTATTTTCGGTTTTAAAGGATGCTATTCTGCCTTAACAAAATAAGGAGATAATCCTAATTGGCAGCATAGGATTTCTAATAATCATTTAGAATGCTTTTGTGTGATTCTCAACTGAGTATAAGACATAGAACTTTTTGTTCGCCATTATCTACCGCTTGGTTTCATTTAGCAGAGTGTTAAAGAGCGGTGCACTGTATCTTTTTAGGTTGCAGTCCTGCAGAGCCAGTAGTGTTTGATGATGCTGCCAACGAGTATCTATTTATCGACGAGTTTGCAAATAAGCGGCATATCAGGATGTTCTGCGCGTCAATGCGTTATTTGGTTTGGTGCGAGTTTTGAAGCCTTGAGGACGATATTAATGAAAATTGCAAGTGTATTTATTTAACTCCCGGCTTAGGGGCATCAAAACGTAAGTGAGTTAAAAAATGTATTGGTAATTACGGTAGCGAAATCTTAAATGGTTTTTAAGGTTCAGTGCGTAGCGGCAAAACTGAGTAGACCAACAACGGGAGCCTCCCCTAAAAGAATCTCAGGAAATTGAATTTACAATAGATTCAATCATTTAAATTAAGCCCATGAGAAAATTGTTGTTTTTTTATATGCCGCGATATTTTTATTTCTTCACAGGTAATTACTGAGCAGCATGTTTTTCATTGGGTTGATGAAAGTAGGGCACAGTGTCTGGAATAGGCATAGTGTGTCTCAATCAAATTTTCATTCAGGATTGATTTATCATATTAAAGCAGTAGTGTAGGTGGTAATGCTGTTCATTCTCTTATATTGGCGTGGGGTATTTATTTTGATTAATATCATTATCATTACTGAAAATCAGTATTTTGTTTTGGGTTTGATTGAGTGTTTACATAAAGTTTTCAATAAAGATTTCATTAAAATAACCAGAACTAACTTCCAAAACTATCACCAATGTCTCCATGATGAAAGTTCTTTGCCAACGTTTTTTTTTAGGCACTTTATTTTTTGTGAAAATATCACCTCTAAGATTTTAAAGGGTGATATTAGCACGTCGAAATTTAAAATTATTGAAATGTCGAAATCAGTTGATGAGTTATGTAGGGAACTGCTTATTGATGAATATAGCCAGACTAACAATCGACTCTCTACATTATCACCAAAAGAACATAGGATTTGTACTTATTTTAAGATGAATTATACTGATAATAAAATCGCACAAAGTTTAAATATAACAAAAACAACACTGAGTTGTCACAGGCGGAATATACTTTCAAAATTAAATTTAAAAAATAAACAACAACTCTATATGTTCTGTAAAACGCTTTGATTTCAGGGCTGTGCTCCTGTAAGGGAAGGTGCGAAAAGTGGAACGCACATTGATCATCGCCCGCATTAAAAATATATTACTTTAAAAGTCTGAAGTATTTGCTCAAAATCTTTTTTTGCTCCATTATTCTCATTTTTCGGGACTTATCTTGATTTTTGGGCGCAGATATTCTGGCCTGCTCCCCGTTGATTAACACACCGCGATATTAGTAATGTCTTCATAAGCAACATGAGGACATCCCCATGAAGAAGCGTTTTCCGACGAACAGATCATCAGTATTCTCCGCGAGGCTTAAGCCGGGGTTTCTGCCCGTGAGCTCTGCCGCAAGCACGCCATTTCCGACGCCACTTTGTACACCTGGCGTAAGAAGTATGGCGTTATGGAGGTGCCCGAGGTTAAGCGCCTGAAATCGCTTGAGGAAGAGAACGCCAGACTCAAGAAGCTGCTTGCCGAAGCAATGCTGGGTAAGGAGGCAATTCAGGTGGCTCTGGGACGAAAGTACTGACGACAGACCAGAATCGAGAAGCCGTGGAGTTGATGTGTGATGCGACCGGTCTGTCGCAACGTCGTGCCTGCAGACTTACAGGTTTGTCTCTGTCAACCTGCCGCTACTAGGCTCAGCGTCCGCGGCTGATGCGAATTTATCATGGTGCATCACTGAGCTGGCACTGGAGCGCAGGCGTTTTGGCTATCGCCGTATCTGGCAGTTACTGCGCCGTGAAGGCCTTCAGCGCGTGTACCGCCTTTATCATCTCTGCGGGCTGGGTGTAAAACGCAGACGACTTCGTAAAGTACTGGCAACGGAACGTCTGCCGCTGCTCCGCCAGGCGGCGCCCAACCTGACCTGGTCGATGGATTTCGTCATGGACGCGCTGGCCACCGGTAGCAGGATCAAGTGCCTGACCTGTGTGGACGACTTCACGAAGGGGTGTCTGACAATTATTACCGCATTCGGGATTTCAGGCGCTAAGGTCACGCGTATTCTGGACAGCATTATACTATTTCGGGGCTATCCGGCGACGATAAGAACGGACCAGGGACCGGAGTGCACTCGCCGCGCACTGGATCAATGGGCCTCTGAAAATGGTTTTGAGTTACGGTTAATCCAGCCGGGTAAACCAACGCAGAACGGATTTATTGAGAGTTTTAACGGACGATTTCACGATGAATGTCTGAATGAGCACTGATTCCGCTATATCGTTCACGTCAGGAAAATCATTAACGACTGGCGGCAGGATTATAACGAGTGTCCGCCACATTCGGCACTGAATTATCAGGCGCCATCAGAGTTTGCAGCACGGTGCGAAATGGAAAATGTGAAGGTAAACAAACCGACATTACTAACTGACAGTTGTATCTATTATTGGGGGGCAGGTAACGTGTTACTTCCGGCGCAAATAAAAACCAAGCAAATACTAGGACAAAAAAAGCCCCTAGGCGGGGCCATCAGACAAATATGATGCTCATGGGCAATATAGGATTTCACATCATTGCATCTGAAAACACAATGTACATATAAGTAAGATACTGGCGCGAGTGGCAACAACTGCTTCACGGCGATTATTTACCACAATTACGAATCACAAATATACCTGTAGTTCGCCCCACCGCTCAGCATTAATTTACCACACAGTGCAAGATTAGCTTACAGAAGGGGATATGGATATGCAAATAAATACAAATTAAGATTTAAAAGTGGACAGCTAATTTAAATCCGCAAGGTTGACGCAAGGTCCATTCGATGAGAATAACCGGTATCCCCCGCAACCAGGTGTCGTCCATCTGCCGCGTTATCCATGAGTGCGTACTGGTGTTTCAGCACCGTCCGCTGGAATGAGAATGGCCCTAAATGTAGCTTTTCGCGGCTTATGTGAATGTATGTAACAATGATCGGATGGTAAGCGTCGTGGTCATAATCGCCTGCGCGGTTAACCCGGACGGAAGACGGGAAATTATCGGAATGGGCATCGGTGAGTCAGAAGCCAAAGCGTTCTGGCTTTCCTTCCTGCTGAACCTTAAATAGTGCGCACTGGAGGCGTGCGTATTACCATGAAGGAGATCGGTGAGTACCCCCCTGTGTCAGCATGGTTGTCGCTTACTTTTTGAAGGAAAATGACTATGCCTGCACATGCTGTACCGATTGATGTGAAAGAAAAGGGAGTGATGTGGCTTTTACTCCTCTATAGCTGGTCTGTCAGACACATTGCACAAAAACTGGCTCTGAGTTCTTCCGTCGTTGCAAAATTGAGACTTGAACTGGTGGCACAAGGCTTATTGCAAAAATATGAAAGCATTTCCTCTGTGGATGGTGATGGATGCACCCCAGAGCGTCGCTTTTCGGTTGTTCTTTAAACAGCGTCATTGTATGAAATGGAACTTACTGATTATTGTCCCCGTCAGGGACTTTTCGTTGAGCAGGTTAGAGAGTGGCAGATTATTTCGATTAAAGCTTATAAAATGAAGCTTACGGAAAATCGTCGTGCAGATAAAGAGTTGCGTGATATCAGAAGCCGATTACGTGAACTGGGAAAAGAGCTGACCCGCAAAGATAAAGCTCTGGCAGAAGCTGCTGCGCTCCGGATGCTGCAGGAAAAGTTCAATGCCCTCTGGGACAACAGCGATGAAGGCTAACCCCACTTCCGGAGCGGCAGAAGATTATTTCTCTTGTCCGTGACGCTGTCGCTCACAGGGCCCGTAAAATCCAGGCCTGCCAGTGTATAGGGTTTTCGATCCGAACGCTTCAACGCTGGATTGATGGTGAAGTGATCAGTGCAGACAGCAGGCCCGATAAGAAAGATCGGGCCCCCAGAAATAAATTATCAAAAGCAGAAAGGCAGCAGATCATGGAACTACACAACTCTCCAGAGTTTGCATCTTTGCCTCCAAATGTGATCGTACCGATGCAGGCAGATAAAGGTGTTTATATTGACTCCGAATCAACATTTTATCGTGTATTACAATCAGCCTGTCAGTTGACCGCGAATGTCAGTACAAGCGGCCTGATGTGCTTAAGGCTGTGGCACTAAACTAGATCTGAAGTTGGGACATCAGTTGTTTACTGTCCTGGGTAAAAGGCCAGCATTTATACCTATATATGATCATGGATATTTATAGCCGTAATGTTATCGCCGCAGAAGTATTCACCAGTGAGACCGGGCAGCCTGCAGCAGAACTGCTACAACGAGCGGTATGGAATAAAAAACGTTCACCCAGTAATCTGGTACTTCATTCCGATAACGAAAGCCCAATGCGCAGCTATATGTTGTTGGCAAAAATATATGCTCTCGGCGTACTGAGTTCTTACTCTCGTCCTCGGATCAACAATGACAATCCGTATTCAGAATCTTTGTTCCGCACACTAAAATATTGCTCCTGGTACCAGAGAACGGCTTTCACACAATAGTGGATGCACGGGCATGGATCAGCCATTTCGCAAACTGGTACAACGTTGAACATAAACACAGGGAGATAAAATACGTCACGCCAGATGAGCTGCATCGGAGCCTGGATAAGAAAATACTGGTTGCCAGAAAATCTGTTTACAGGTTAGCCTACAACACCATCCAGAACGCTGGAGTAAACTACTATGCAACTGCGACCATATTTCGGAGGCTTACCTTAACCAGGATAAAGAGGCGGCATAACGTAATTTTAATACATCAGGCGACAACTCCCTTGTAAAACGCCGTTAGTGGGTGATGTCCGTTCGTGAAAATACTCATGTGAAAAGTGCACATGCAACTTGGCTCGAAGTTTCCGGTCAGATGGAAAAAATCAAACCGGCGGTCACGGTGATGATCGACGAAGCTGAGCGGGACGTTTTGGAATACCTCGGGTTCCTGAAAGCGCACCGGGTGAAAATCCTCTCGACCGACACGCTGGAGCAATTAAACAAAGAAGTGAAACGGCGTGCAGACGCAGTGGTAAAGAAGTTGTATTTGCCGTAACACTGCATGGCGGAGGAGACTTCATCTGAAGTCGCCCCCTGATGGACTTCACCGATCGTTCAATATGGACTATATTACCTTACAGGAATCTATAAATTAGCACAAGCCCACGAAACTACGATATTATCATGACAACTTAGTCACAGTTCTTGTTCACCAAAATTAATTAAATAGATGTGTAAATAAACAAATCAACAATTCTGAGAAGCCATTATAATTTATAAGATGGTTTTGTGGTGTTACTTTTTGCTATTCCCTTGAGGTTTTGGCCCACGCTGGTGGGCTTTTTTCTTTAGTGCGGAAATGCCATACTTAGAGATAATAAAAATTATACATTGATTACTATAAACGGGATAGTTTCATGTACGCATAGCCAGCGCTAGCCTTTATTGCAGGCTTTTCCTGCCTTTATATATTTCCAACCCTTAAGATAATAAAAATTTAGATTATGTGATTGCTAACTTGCTTTACCGTGGTATTATACATGCCGTCCTATCCTGACTTACCATAAATAACAACATGCACTTGCAGAGACTAACGCCCTTAATTTTCTCTTTGAGGCAATCTATTAATTAAATAAAAGGGCAACCTGATACCGTGCATATTCAAAACAACAATGCATAATATTATTCTATTATCTATAACAGGAGTAAGGTATAATTTATTGGTAGTTAACTTAAACAACTGCGCAGAATAGTACATAATTTAAAAGAAACTAAGCTCGGATTATGCATTCTGATCAATCGGCAAACCAACCAAAATCAGCAACTGGACTGAGCGATGCCGATCAGCACCGATACCCCATGTCGAACTACGCCTGATGCAGCAAGCAGTTCATAATGGACGTTCATCCGTTAGTCGCTGGATTAACGGATTTCCAACTCTGCATATTTTATTCCCCACATTACGTTGAAAAAATGGCGGCACTCCACAGATTATTTATCAGCATTGACTTGTAAAAATACACTCCCGGTTTGAATAGTATTTTCAAGCTCTTTTTTCCTAGAATAATACCATCTTAATAGACATTCTTTATCATTACAACTTTTTTCTCTTGCACGCCAGCTTTCTTGACTATATTTTAAAAACACTATTTTATCTTTTGCAGCTTTTTTTGCCAACCAGAATGTTTCAGATAAATTATAATCCAGCTCAGCTAGTCGTTTATCTGAACAAATCAATACTTCATTTTTAGAATGCGCTTTAGTACAATCAAAGCTTGTTTCAAAAAAATCCTGAAATTTATCTTGAGCCAGAGCAGATATACTCATTTGCATGAAAAAAAACATTGTAAAAAACTTAAACATACAAACTCCAAAAGGAATAATTAGAAATTAGTAACTATGGATACATCATACAAATTTGGCAGTAAGCCCATTCAGGGGAGCATGTATTTCTTTCACGTCCTTTCAGTCTTTATATCCTATCTACGAATAGTGGATACTCGACTAAATGCTCTATCGGTTAATCCTTCATCAAGTAACAAACTGTTTTTTATGTTGCCTGTTAATATATTTTAATCGAAATACCTTCAAACGCCTGTACAATCCAGTAGATATTATTACTCAAAGCATACGCTAGTATCTAAATGACTCACTGAGTCTGAATGTTCTCGAAGATATTATGGATGAGCATTGCATGTCATTGACCATTCCACGCTGCACAGTTGGGTTAAACGTTTGGTACCACTACTGGAAAAGGCTTTACGCAGGTATATACTCATTCTGCCGATGCTGAGACTTGTTTAACTTCATTCGAACACGGATTGACATCAAATTTCAATCAACAATTGGAATCTGTTCATCAACTATGAACCGAACTGCACCTTACTTTGTTGGAAGTCCAATTTTTCGGGTGCAGGCCCAAAATATGCAGGTAAATATTATAAATATTTACTACACATAACATAATCTACCGCAACTATAGAACCAGTATACACTATACCTGATTCCATGCTTGCCTCATACCAAGTGGAAACATTTAAAGCTTGTGCAGACCAATACGATCCATTAGTAAAGCCTGAACCCGGATACACCGCTAAAGCCCCCCACTCATTCCAAAGAGCACCTATACCACGGACTCCTGTAGCAATATTACTGTTGTTAACCGTCATATCACTGAGAACAGGCAAATTTAGAGCCCTACCAATGCACCAATCTCTGGCATTATTTCCCGTTAACCGAGTTGCACCATTATTAATAAACCATTTATTAACTGTAAATGTATAAGTCAATGCATCCCCCCCGGCAATTGGTGTTGCCGTAATGGTTACAGGCGATGTGGTACCCTCTGCAGTAAACGTCACTCTACCAGTAGAAGATACCGAAACCCACGACGTATCACTACTTGTCCAGTTATATCCTGCTGCAGCCCCCACTGTATTAATGGTAAATGAGGCATTATTAAAACCAGTTGTCGGGAAACCTGCCGTAGTAGCAAAGGTAAATCCACCTGCGGTGACACCTGTTATCTCTCCAGTCAGGGTGACACCGGCCGGGGCCACCCCGAAGGCCGCACCGCCCAGCGTGGCGCTCACCGCCGCAGCGCCCGCCGTCGTTCCGGTCAGGGTCGCCGTGTAGCTGCCGTCTCCGTTGTCCGTCACCGTGCTGAAGGTCACCCCCCCGAGGGTCGAGGCAAAGGCAACCGCCTGCCCGCTCACCGGGTTGTTCAGCGCGTCGCGCAGCGTCAGGGTCAGCGTGCTCGCCGCCACCCCGTCAGCCGCTATGGTCGCCGGCGCCGCGGCCAGCGATGAACGGGCCGCATCCGGCGCGCCCGCCGTCAGGGTGACACCGGCCGGGGCCACCCCGAAGGCCGCACCGCCCAGCGTGGCGCTCACCGCCGCAGCGCCCGCCGTCGTTCCGGTCAGGGTCGCCGTGTAGCTGCCGTCTCCGTTGTCCGTCACCGTGCTGAAGGTCACCCCCCCGAGGGTCGAGGCAAAGGCAACCGCCTGCCCGCTCACCGGGTTGTTCAGCGCGTCGCGCAGCGTCAGGGTCAGCGTGCTCGCCGCCACCCCGTCAGCCGCTATGGTCGCCGGCGCCGCGGCCAGCGATGAACGGGCCGCATCCGGCGCGCCCGCCGTCAGGGTGACACCGGCCGGGGCCACCCCGAAGGCCGCACCGCCCAGCGTGGCGCTCACCGCCGCAGCGCCCGCCGTCGTTCCGGTCAGGGTCGCCGTGTAGCTGCCGTCTCCGTTGTCCGTCACCGTGCTGAAGGTCACCCCCCCGAGGGTCGAGGCAAAGGCAACCGCCTGCCCGCTCACCGGGTTGTTCAGCGCGTCGCGCAGCGTCAGGGTCAGCGTGCTCGCCGCCACCCCGTCAGCCGCTATGGTCGCCGGCGCCGCGGCCAGCGATGAACGGGCCGCATCCGGCGCGCCCGCCGTCAGGGTGACACCGGCCGGGGCCACCCCGAAGGCCGCACCGCCCAGCGTGGCGCTCACCGCCGCAGCGCCCGCCGTCGTTCCGGTCAGGGTCGCCGTGTAGCTGCCGTCTCCGTTGTCCGTCACCGTGCTGAAGGTCACCCCCCCGAGGGTCGAGGCAAAGGCAACCGCCTGCCCGCTCACCGGGTTGTTCAGCGCGTCGCGCAGCGTCAGGGTCAGCGTGCTCGCCGCCACCCCGTCAGCCGCTATGGTCGCCGGCGCCGCGGCCAGCGATGAACGGGCCGCATCCGGCGCGCCCGCCGTCAGGGTGACACCGGCCGGGGCCACCCCGAAGGCCGCACCGCCCAGCGTGGCGCTCACCGCCGCAGCGCCCGCCGTCGTTCCGGTCAGGGTCGCCGTGTAGCTGCCGTCTCCGTTGTCCGTCACCGTGCTGAAGGTCACCCCCCCGAGGGTCGAGGCAAAGGCAACCGCCTGCCCGCTCACCGGGTTGTTCAGCGCGTCGCGCAGCGTCAGGGTCAGCGTGCTCGCCGCCACCCCGTCAGCCGCTATGGTCGCCGGCGCCGCGGCCAGCGATGAACGGGCCGCATCCGGCGCGCCCGCCGTCAGGGTGACACCGGCCGGGGCCACCCCGAAGGCCGCACCGCCCAGCGTGGCGCTCACCGCCGCAGCGCCCGCCGTCGTTCCGGTCAGGGTCGCCGTGTAGCTGCCGTCTCCGTTGTCCGTCACCGTGCTGAAGGTCACCCCCCCGAGGGTCGAGGCAAAGGCAACCGCCTGCCCGCTCACCGGGTTGTTCAGCGCGTCGCGCAGCGTCAGGGTCAGCGTGCTCGCCGCCACCCCGTCAGCCGCTATGGTCGCCGGCGCCGCGGCCAGCGATGAACGGGCCGCATCCGGCGCGCCCGCCGTCAGGGTGACACCGGCCGGGGCCACCCCGAAGGCCGCACCGCCCAGCGTGGCGCTCACCGCCGCAGCGCCCGCCGTCGTTCCGGTCAGGGTCGCCGTGTAGCTGCCGTCTCCGTTGTCCGTCACCGTGCTGAAGGTCACCCCCCCGAGGGTCGAGGCAAAGGCAACCGCCTGCCCGCTCACCGGGTTGTTCAGCGCGTCGCGCAGCGTCAGGGTCAGCGTGCTCGCCGCCACCCCGTCAGCCGCTATGGTCGCCGGCGCCGCGGCCAGCGATGAACGGGCCGCATCCGGCGCGCCCGCCGTCAGGGTGACACCGGCCGGGGCCACCCCGAAGGCCGCACCGCCCAGCGTGGCGCTCACCGCCGCAGCGCCCGCCGTCGTTCCGGTCAGGGTCGCCGTGTAGCTGCCGTCTCCGTTGTCCGTCACCGTGCTGAAGGTCACCCCCCCGAGGGTCGAGGCAAAGGCAACCGCCTGCCCGCTCACCGGGTTGTTCAGCGCGTCGCGCAGCGTCAGGGTCAGCGTGCTCGCCGCCACCCCGTCAGCCGCTATGGTCGCCGGCGCCGCGGCCAGCGATGAACGGGCCGCATCCGGCGCGCCCGCCGTCAGGGTGACACCGGCCGGGGCCACCCCGAAGGCCGCACCGCCCAGCGTGGCGCTCACCGCCGCAGCGCCCGCCGTCGTTCCGGTCAGGGTCGCCGTGTAGCTGCCGTCTCCGTTGTCCGTCACCGTGCTGAAGGTCACCCCCCCGAGGGTCGAGGCAAAGGCAACCGCCTGCCCGCTCACCGGGTTGTTCAGCGCGTCGCGCAGCGTCAGGGTCAGCGTGCTCGCCGCCACCCCGTCAGCCGCTATGGTCGCCGGCGCCGCGGCCAGCGATGAACGGGCCGCATCCGGCGCGCCCGCCGTCAGGGTGACACCGGCCGGGGCCACCCCGAAGGCCGCACCGCCCAGCGTGGCGCTCACCGCCGCAGCGCCCGCCGTCGTTCCGGTCAGGGTCGCCGTGTAGCTGCCGTCTCCGTTGTCCGTCACCGTGCTGAAGGTCACCCCCCCGAGGGTCGAGGCAAAGGCAACCGCCTGCCCGCTCACCGGGTTGTTCAGCGCGTCGCGCAGCGTCAGGGTCAGCGTGCTCGCCGCCACCCCGTCAGCCGCTATGGTCGCCGGCGCCGCGGCCAGCGATGAACGGGCCGCATCCGGCGCGCCCGCCGTCACGCTCACGCTGGCATCTGCCACGATGTTACTGGCTGGTATATTCGCTTTAAGAGTGTTTATGCCGGCAGACGTCATCACAACGCTCGCGGAATAACTTCCGTCTCCGTTGTCTGTCCAGACAATTCCACTGTAATCCTGTCCCGTCAGGGTGTTACTCAGCACGATATCAGAGGATTGCAGGCCTGTTACAGGAACTGAATCGCGGTTGACAACCTTTAACGTCAGCATACTGCTCTGCCCGACCGTTACAGGAGAAGTTGCCAGCAGGGTCATACCGGTAACGGAGGCATTCACCGGAACAAAAGTCACACCGGTTACAAAACTGTTGCCGTTGATGAGCGTTGTACTGAGCGCGTACTGCCCCGCCCTTAAGTGAGTTATATTGAGAGCAACCTGGCCTGAAGCATCCGTTGTTGCCGCAAACCCTCCGCAGTCAGACGAGCCATTGATGGTACATTCATTCTTTCCTGTCGAAGGGGATATAATCACCTTCAGCGCCATTCCGGACACTGGCTTCCCGCTGGCGTCCGTCACCTTAACCACCACCTGATTGGCAGACCGCCCGTCCGCAAGCGCATTATCTGACACAACGCTGAGAGTGGCCTGAACGGAAGACGCCTTCACGGTTATAACCGTCCGGGCTTCCGCTTTGTTGCCTTCCCTGTCGGTCATTACTGCAGTAAGAGTGTAGGTATTTTCTTTTCCCGTTTCAGGCGAATTCCAGGCAGGCAACACCAGGCTGACCTCAAGAGGATTTGCCCCTGTGACAATCTGCCCTCCGGCTGCAATAAAGGCGCCGGCCTCCCACTCAACGCGGGAAACTCCGTACTTTGCCTTCGCCTTTGCGGTAACCGGAATACTCGTCAGCGCCTCCCCCTCAAATGACGGAGGTAATGACAATGAAACAAGCTCCTGCTTGCGGTACTGCATGACAATATTATAGTTACGGTCAACAAGGTCATAACGGCCGCCCTTAAGACTACGCATAATGCTGACATTGTCAGCACTTAACTGCTCAGAAAGCGACAATCCAAACCGCCAGTTAAAATCAATCCTGGCAAACAGGTCAGATGAGTCACCTGAGCGGTGACCGGCAGTGACTGTCATTAACGGGAAAGGCGTATAATTTACGGCAGTCGTAAACGTCTGCGGAGCATCCCGGAGGGAATCAGGAGAGGCAGAGCCTGTCCCGGAAGCTATTCCTTTTCCGAAATATTTTTCGTAGGTAAATTCCCCACCAACCTGCGGATATGCCGGCAGCCAGTACCTGGCCCTCAGGTCATAACCGTTAGCAGGGCGCTCATCATAATCACGCATGGAATCAAGCACCGACTGATGCCAGTCAGTAATTCGGAAATAACGGTTCGCTGAAAGACTGATATAGTCAGTTCTGGCCTCGAGCCCTACACCATAACGGGCATTATTGCCCGTCTGGTCATAATCATAAAAACTGTTAACTCCCAGCATGAATTCCTCTGCCGGGTAATACCGCACGCCCAGACCGCCATTCCAGATTGTTCTGTCTCTGTCACGCCGCACGCCGGCCTGACCATAAATAAGATGCTCCTGAGCATCCACCAGAGGAACCAGTAAATCAGCGCTCCCGCGTTTTTCCGTATCTATCTGAACACGTGCATTGCCTTTTTGCCCAAGCCAGTCACGTATGGCATTATTCATCACCCCATTGGCCATTCCGTTGATACGTCCAAGCGCTGCTGAGCGCGCAGCCCCGGCGCGGTCCTCCGCCCCCATAACTCCCCAGACGGACTGAACCCCGCTCAGCAGGGCCTGAGGGGGTTCGGTTTTTTGGGGGGAAGTTTCATTATGTATACTGCCCGGCATTAGTGGTGGACTCGCAGGCTCTGAAGAGTCCGTTCCGGCTGAATGAACTGAAATATCAGGGTTGCTGTGGTTGTTGTTTTTGCCGGGAAACGCTGCGCCCCGCAAAGGCTCTGAGGATGGCTTAACAACAGACACCTCAGGCGCCGGGAGTGACGATGCCTTTCCGTAAGGTTCAGAGAGCAATGCCTCCGTCTTCCCGTGACCAGCCTCCATCAGATGACTCATCTCCCCGAGCCTTTCCATCCCATCAGGCTGGGAAGCAAATGCAAGCGGGGCAAGAGGGAAAAGAAAACTACTTATGACCCAGTAAAATAAAACAAACAGCCGCATTTTTTCAAAAAACCTGATGTCAGCAAACACAAACAGCACCCCGAATATATCAATAATTAAATCTTAGAAACCTGTAACATGCGGTTTCGTATTTCAACAAACGTCTGACTTTTAACCCTGTCACAAATCATATTCAGCTTATCATTCAGAGTGATGACCATAACTTCTTTAGGGTCCTTTTCCATTAATTCTTCATTAGCTTTATAGTACGCGTACTGTCGGTTAACGCTGTCAAACTGGGCTTTATATCCGGAATACGCAGACATATTAAGTTGCTTCAGGAGGTCGAAGTTATCAACACACTGGCGACCATCTGATTTTGCGCTGATGCTGCTTTTCTGGCCCTGAGATGAAACAAGAGAAACTGAAGAAGGCCGGGTCTTTCCGACCGAATTACAGCCAATCAGGAGTGAAGAAACAACAGAGATAATTACTAGGTGCGTTTTTTTCATAACGAACTCATTCCTAAATATTATTTAGCTTTGATGATAATCAACACCACCAAGCATATAAATACACAAATACATAAATGCATGCATATAAAAATACAAATTAAAAGTGGTGATGCCTCTAATTGGTTTAATCTGATTTATAATGTGGGCTTTTAAGGTTCTCTCATGGCCAGCGTTAACGTTCATTGTCCCCGTTGTCAGTCCGCTCAGGTTTACAGCCATGGTCAAAACTTAAAGGCCATGGCAAATTTCGCTACCGTGACTCCCACCACGTGTTTCAGCTCACTTACGCTTAAAGCCTCTCTCAATAGGACTTTATTCCAGACGATAAGACCACAGGCAAAATGCAACATGGCCTCGTAATTTTCTGTCTTCTTTTCCCATCGGGTCAGGACACGGCGAAAACGATTCATCCAGCTATAAGTTCTTTCGACAACCCAGCGATGGGCTTTGAAGTCCTTGTTTTTACTGGCATATGACTCTTCTTTACGGTACTGGATATGCGGTTCGTAGCGGCGGCCCTGTAGATATGTTTTCAGCCAGCCAGCATCGTAACCTTTGTCCAGGCAGAGTCTGAGTTTTTGCCCCGGACGACCCGCCTGAAGCGCATCGAGCGTATCCGCAACCAGGTTCATGTCGTGCGTGTTCGCTGCTGCGACAACCAGAGACAGAGGAAACCCGCTGGCGTCCGTCAGAAGCCCGCGCTTTACGCCTTGTTTCCCTCTCTCAGTGGGGTTGCGGCATGTTTTTTGTTCCTGACAGCGGCGATTTGGTCATACAGCCGTCCATTGACAGCCAGGACCAGTCAATGCTGTCCAGATGCCCGCAGGCAAGCAAACCGTTCTGCCAGAAGCGCTCGAAGACTCCGGCATCGCGCCATAGACTGGCCCCATGAATCTCCAGACAGTGGGAATCACTTAAGTTAGTGATAGTCTTAATACTAGTTTTTAGACTAGTCGTTGGAGTCCGGATGATTGATGCTTTAGGTCCAGAGAAGCGCAGACGGCGAAGTGTTCAGGAAAATCGCCATTGTTCAGCAGAGTTTTGAGCCCGGAATGACCGTGTCGCTGGTCGCCCGTCAGCATGGCGTTGCTGCCTGTCAGCTGTTCCTGTGGCGTAAGCACTATCAGGAAGGCAGCCTCAAAGCCGTTGCCGCAGGAGAACAGGTTGTGCCCGCGTCGGAGCTGGCATCTGCGATGAAGCAAATTAAAGAGCTGCAGCGCCTGTTGGGCAAGAAAACCATGGAAAACGAGCTGCTAAGAGAAGCCGTTGAATATGGCCGACAAAAAAGTGGATAGCGCACGTGCCCTTGTTGCCGGAGGATGGCGAATAAGCCTTGTCAGTCGTTGCCTCCGGGTCTCACGTTCGCAACTGCATGCCATGGCCCGTCGGTCGAAGGACTGGCAGGATCGTCAGTGCAAGCGCAAACCTGATGATACTGACGCGCTGGCCCGTATCCATACCGTTATCGGCGATCTGCCCACCTATGGTTATCGTCGGGTAACTCGACCAGAACACGTGAGGAGGCATCCAGTGTTGCGGGCGCCTGTATTCTCAAGCCCCGGCACCACCTTTATCGCGCCACCGTATAGATCCAGTCGTTACAGCGTGAGCATTTCTTGCTGCCAAAGTAAGTATATTCACATCGGGTACATCGCCAGTTTCGGGTTCGTGTGTGCAGCGGCCCCTGGAAAGCCGTATTCCGCTCTCGTCTGCCAGCAGGCCTTACCGGTGTAGCTCGCCGTGGTGGTCTTATCGCGTACTGGCAGCCCTGATTTTTAAGCCTCTCTATACGGTTGCGGCGTGCATGAACAAATATCTCCTTACCCGGAGCAACCTCCTGAATAATCACCTCAGTATGGCAGGAATCACACAGCAGGCGCCCGACGTAGCTGTATGGGACGTCCTGAACGGTTACCCATTCTCCGTCGTCAGTGATGGCGTGTTCAACTGGTTTGAACTGCATCATGACCGTACTCCAGTGCAGATACACTGGTGCACGAAAACCATTCCGCGTGGAGAAACGCGGCTCGCTGTGGTACGCATATCATGCCACCTCGCTGCGGATAACTTCGGTACTGTGCTCACCGGTACGGCAATTCAGGCAGTACCGTTCGCCGTGGTAATCACTTTGGCACTCCGAACAGTGCCAGTCGGCCTTCCTCACTATCGGTAGGACATCTGGGACGTAACGGCGCAGCATGCGTATGCGCCGCGCTTCTATCGGCTCAGGGTGTACGTACGGGCAATGGTGACGACCGTTCTCGGTCAGGTTTTCCCATGTGTGTTCAAACCACGGGCGGTTAGTACCCCATCCAGGGTGGAATACCAGAGCGCTGCCGCAGAGGTGGCAGGTGTAGCGGTCGTAAGGGTGAAGCTGTGCAGTGACCGCGCCCGTGAGGCGCTGAATGCCGTCAAGCGCGATAAAAGATTTGGCGTCAATCGTCATATTAATGGGTCCTTTGCCATACGACAGGCAGCAGTGTTCCGTCCCGGAGAGGGCATCAGTGCAGGTCATACGACCGGTGGCTCTAAATCAGGTGTGAGATGTGATTGCGTTCGATAGATTACTGACGGGACTGCGCGATGCGTTGCTGTAGCCAGGCTTCCACTTCGCTTTCAAGCCAGCGGGAGCTTCTGCCCAGCTTAATGGGCTTCGGGAACTCACCGTCCTGTATGAGCTTATAAAACCATTTGTCGGTTAAGCCAGTAAGCTGGGTGATAAACGCCATCGTTACCAGTTGGTCTTTAAGAACGCTGTAATCTGTGGTCATCGTTTTTTCTCCGTTGGTGATAAGGGAGAAGAAGTCAGGGATGCGAATGGTGCAGACTTCTTCAAACGATGAGGTAATGGCGTATTTTTTTATCGGCGGGTTAGCTGTACTTACGCCGCCTGCCGCTGACTGCCGGGGCCGGGACAGCGCTGACTCTGTAAATCCGCCGCTTTGTACGCTGGGACTGCTTACCGAGGTAGCTCAGGATAAAAGCCATACCCTCCCGCCCTCTGCTGTCGGAAAAACTCACCACGCGTTCGCCTCTTACACGGTAATGTCCCTTTGGCTCACAGCGGTGCGCATAGCCTTCTCCATCCGTGATGTCCTCCCACAGCGACTGAATGGCTTCCCAGAAGCACCAGACCTTCCTGTGACGCTGACCATTGAGATAAAATGCAGCATGGACGTGGTAACGGTGATCTGCTGTGTATTCCAGTACCCAGGCATACCCCACCAGCCCTGATGATGCCGAACTCTGTTCCGTCAGCCAGGTCATATCGGCGACCAGTTGATTTAAGTCAGCGGCGTTAAATGAATCACTATTCTGGCGATAGGCAAAATCCACCCGCAGCATTAACAGTTTCGAGTAGCAGTTGAAGAGCTGGCTCTGATGGTGGAATAACACGTTCTGTAGAGAACTATCGGGTTGGTGATTTCTGTTGGTATTGTGAAGCATGATGTTATCCCGTGATGAATAGTGGTCATGGGATTACAGCAGCGTGTTATTTTTTACTGCGTGGATTTAACCGGATGGATGAGCAGGCTCATGCTGAACAAAGTTACTGGGACCGTCAGCAGCGTATTATCAGCGTGAGGGGATATTTGTTCATGTCATCCTCACGGTATTATTCGGGACCTGTGTTTAGCATGAGTGCATAAGGTTCAGACTGGAGATGAGATTAATCACACTGAGTGTATACGGCTAAACTCTGCGGATGGATGTCCCGTTGATGTGGTTGCCGATGGGGAGTATCAGTACGCTTCTTTATAAAATAACACTAATAACCTAAATGAATTTATTTTGAGGTTTAGTCAGTATCCAGTTACTCGTCTGCTGTCGTGATGTATTTCTGCAGATACACATCGTCTGGGGGAACACTGTTAATCCGGTTTTACCTGATTAACTTCACCGTGCATTCACGTAAGTTGCCGTACAGGCGTTATGCGAGGATGTCGTTCACTGCCTTCACTCATCTGTATCTCAGGGTAGCTTATTTTCGCCACTCTGATAGCAGAGTGATGGGTGTTCTACCTCTGGTCAGTTATATTGGCACAACGGCTACGCCAGTGCCGGAACCTGTAAGGGTAAAGCTTCGTATAATTACAGGGGAATGTAAAAAATGAAAGCACTCAGGAATGAACATACACGCGATGGAACATGGTGAGAATAATATCTTCGCCAGACTGATGTAAGCGTTTTATCCTTCATTTTAACATTTTCACTTCACTGTGTTGTTCTTTAACTGTAAGCACAACCAGTTGCAGAAGACCGGTTTATTGGGAATTTCACCATAAACCCAGGCGAGGGTACCTGTTGACAATTGTGCTCAACAGAGCAGCAAGGGCCGCCCAAAAGCGGTTTAGGACCCTGTAAACAGTAAAATCTTTCGGAAAACAGACGGCTAATACACGGATAAAAAACGTCTAAATCATGGGCTAAAATGGGAGCTTTTGTGGTAATATCACGACAAAATCACGCCATGACCACCACTTTGAGAGGCAAATATAATGGCATTTAATGATAATGGTAAGCGGGTTGCCGTTCCCGGAGCGACTAAACTTGAAGCACTCCTGAAGAGCAGTGAACGGGAGTTGATGTATTACGTCCATTTTTTACAGTGCAACGATAAGACTCGTCGTTATATCTCTGGGATGGATTATGCTGACATTAACCAGATCAAAGCCCTCATACAAAATGCACTTTATAAATCTGAGTTACGGGGGAGGGATATTGATTACACTATTGACGAAATGATCAATAGCTATCGAGAAAAAGCCATGCCTGAAGAAGAAATCAGCTGGTTAAAGGGGGAGCGTAGGGCATGCTTCTGGTTTTTGTTTAATGTACTCATTCGCGATACTCCCTACAGTTTAATTGATAGCATTATCAACAATAACAAATTAAACACGCACTCAAAGTCTGCATATTATTCAGCGGTTGCATGGCTTGATAAGGAAATGTATTCATGGGAGCATAGGGATGTTTTGAATGAAATGAGGAATTATGAAGACAAGTGGATGGGGATAAAATCAAACAAAGCGTATCCCTGGCTCGCTAAAAAAGAACCGAGCGATATAACATATTGTTATACCTACCTCAAGGATAAAGGAATGGGTGATATAACCCCCTCAATGTCAGAAAGAAAAGCTGCATTCATTCTTGAATTCTGTGAGGCTTCAGGCTTTGAATATAAAGATATTATAATGGCATTTTTTGACTATTTACATGGTGCTGCAAGGAATGGCCATCTTGTAACAGAAAATCTCATGAGAAAAATGTCTAGTGGGTTATCCTCATGGCGAAGCAGGAAAAATAAAGATGGATATTCTGACCTGCACTTTGACATCAGGGATGAAAACATCCCAAAACTTAAGGAACTTCAGAAAATTTTCAGACTCCCCTCAAGGAAAGATGTGGTCAATGAATTGATTGAGCGTTTTTACGAGCAGTATAATAAATCCTGATATTTTAATTTTTCTCAGTTATATATCACATTACTGAATTCCCTCCCGTTTTTATCTAACAGGCCATCCCCTCCGGATGGTCTTTTTTCATTCAGAGGCCGATATGAAACATCCGTAAGCGTCCAGCGAGAACCGTATTGACGGGGATGTGTTATTCAGTTGGCAGTGCGACGCGCCAGGGGAGTAGTTCGCTGACCCGGTTTATCGGCCAGTCAGCAATGACGTCAAGGACATAACGGAGGTAGCTTTCTGGCTCCACGCCGTTCAGTTTGCACGTTCCGATCAGGCTGTACAGCAGCGCTCCCCGCTCACCACCATGGTCAGAGCCGAAGAACAGGAAGTTTTTACGACCCAGACTGACCGTCCGCAGGGCATTTTCAGCGATGTTGTTGTCTGCTTCGGCCCAGCCATCGTCCGCATAGTACGTCAGTGCCGGCCACTGGTTAAGTGCGTACGCGAACGCTTTTGTCAGTTCTGAGTGTCGCGACAGAGTCTTCATCTTTTCACGCAACCAGCTTTCCAGGGATCTCAACAGCGGTTTCGTTTTTCGCTGACGTTCAGCAAGCCGCTGCTCTGACGGCATTCCCCTTATATCCGCCTCTATGGCGTACAACTGACCGATCTGCCTCAGGGCTTCTTCCGTCAGGGCTGACGGGGTGCGGATGTGCACATCGTGGATCTTTCGGCGGGCATGAGCCCAGCAGGCGGCTTCCGTTATCCGGCCATTGCGGTACAGCTCGTTGAACCCGGCGTACGCATCTGCCTGCAACACACCGCTGAAGCCGGCAAGATGGGTCTGCGGATGGATGCCTTTTCTGTCCGGGCTGTAAGCGAACCACGCGGCAGGTGCCAGCTCTGACCCGGCATTGCGGTCATCACGAACATACGTCCACAACCGCCCGGTCTTCGTCTTCTTATTGCCCGGCAACAGCACCGGGACGGGCGTGTCATCGGCGTGGAGCTTGCCGTCAGTCAGCACATAGTTCCGAAGTGCCTCTTCCAGCGGTGACAGCAGCCGGCAACATGCATCCACCCAGCCCGACAGCAGTGAGCGACTCAGCTCCACACCCTGGCGGCCGTATATTTCAGACTGGCGATACAGCGGGGTGTGCTCTGCATACTTAGAGGTTAGTACGCGGGCCAGCAACCCCGGTCCTGCTATACCCCGTTCGATGGGCCGCGAAGGCGCGGGGGCCTGCACAATGGCATCGCACTGAGTACAGGCGTGTTTTTCGCGTACAGTCCGGATAACCCGGAAGGCACTGCGCATCATCTCCAGCTGTTCGGCGGCATCCTCACCCAGATAACTCAGCAAGCCACCACACTCCGGGCAGCAGGGTTCTGCGGGTAATAGCCGTTTTTCATCGCGGGGAAGTGATTCGGGGAACGGTCTGCGGGTGCGGGTCTGACGCAGCGGGCGCTGCACGGCCGGATCATCCACCCGCCCCGTCAGCGTATCGCTTTCTTTCTGAAGCCGGTTCAAGTCAGCTTCCATCTGTGCGATACGGCGGGATACCTTTTCGGAACGACTGCCGAAGTTCATTCGGCGGAGTTTATCCAGCTGCGCCTGCAGATGGTCTATTTCACGCTCCCGGTTGCTCAGCTTTTCCTGAAGGGCGTGGATCAACGCTTCCTGTTCGGCCAGGCGCTGTTTTAGCAGAAGGATATCGTCAGAAGAGGTGTCATTCATAGGCCCGTATTTTACCAGGCTTATTCTGCGACAACCAGGATAAAGAGGCCTACAGCATGGTCAGGGATGTCAGCAGCCGCTTTGGCTGTCTCCAGTCGATACCTTCCATCAGCATTGCCAGCTGCGCCGGTGTCAGGAACACTTTGCCATCGCGAGCTGACGGCCAGGCGAAGCGCCCGCGCTCCAGCCGTTTGGTCAGCAGGCACAGCCCGTCACCGGTAGACCACAGCAGTTTGATCTGACTGCCGCTTCGGCCCCGGAAGATGAAGACATGCCCGGACATCGGATCGTCTTTCAGCGTCATCTGCACCTTTGCGGCGAGGCCATTGAAGCCGTTACGCATGTCGGTGATACCGGCAACCAGCCAGATTTTGGTGCCTGTTGGTAACGGGATCACCGTTTGAGCTCCTGTATCAGCACGGTCAGGAGCTTTTCGCTGACAGTACCGTTGAGGCGGAGCGTTCCGTGCCGGAACGTTACCTCACAGCTGATACTGAGGGTTTCCGGGTCCTCTGCGAGTGGCTCTGACTGTACGGCAGCTGCATCGAGAGTCACAGGAAGTAGCTGAGGACTCTCTGAAGAAGGTAATAGCAGCTTTCCCTCACGCCATTGTTGACGCCATTTGAACAACAGATTGGCGTTAATGCCATTTTGAAGCGCCAGCTTTGAGATGGATATCCCGGGTTCGCAGGAGGCAGCAACGAGCTGCTGTTTAAACTCAGGAGAATAATTAGGGCAGCCTTTACGCCTGCCGGGAGTCATATTTTTCTGCATATCTGACACTTTGGTTCCCACTACTTATTTGGTGGACACCACTTTGTCGGATGCTTCAGATTATGACCAGACGGTTCACGCTGTACGCTTACAAACATCCCTCGGGCTACGCCCTTATCCGCCGCCATCTGCGACGTTACCCACATGCACTGCGCCAGCATCTGCTGCAGGAGCTTAACCGGCTGGTCACCTATGAGCCGGTGATTGGCATTATGGGGAAAACCGGCGTCGGTAAATCCTCGCTGTGCAATGCGTTGTTCCGCAGCGAAATCTGCGCCGTCAATGCGGTGGAAGCCTGCACCCGTCAGCCACAGCGTGTCAGGCTACGCTTCGGTCAGCATTACCTGACGCTCGTGGATTTACCCGGTGTGGGTGAGAGTGTTACCCGCGATGGCGAATACCGTGAGCTGTACCAGCGGATGCTGTCGGAGATGGATCTGGTGCTATGGGTACTCAAGGCCGATGACCGCGCATTTGCGGTGGAAGAGCAATTTTATCAGGACGTGTTCGCACAGTTCAGAGGACCGATACCGCCAGTGCTGTGGATACTCAACCAGGTGGACAAAACCGAACCCGCCGAGCAGTGGCGATGGTTGTCGGCTCAACCCTCGGCGTTACAGGCGGAGCATATTGCGCAGAAACAGCAGGCTGTGGCACGTCAGTTGCAGATAGCAGAAATAGATATTCTGCCAGTCTCTGTCCGGGGGCGTTACCGGCTGTCGCGCCTGGTGGAGGCCATGATTACCCGCCTCCCAAAGCAAGCCCGCAGTCCACTTGTGCCTCATCTGCAGAACCGGTATCGCACTGATACCGTTATCAATACCGCCAGCAGCAGCTTTGGCGATGCCGTGGTAGAGGTGATTGATAACATCATTGACCTCGCACCGCTGCCGCAGGTGGCCCGCACAGCACTGCATGCGGTGACCCACACCGTCGCCCGTACAGCAGGCTCCCTCTGGGGATTTTTCTTCGGTTAACCTCTTCATTTTCGATAAACCTGAAGACGTGTATCGATAAGTTTTTGTGCTCAATGACGATCGATTTTGTCGATCGAGCCGATCGAAATTCATCGCTGTACCTGATGAATCCCGTGATTACATAATCAACCGGGAATCATAGGGTTATGTTATTTATCCATTAAAAATCAATGTGATATATCGCAGGATTTGTCACATACGGAGAAAGTGTCATGAAAACTGTTCTTATCGCGTTCGCCACCCTTGCTGTACTGGCCGCGATGCCCGCTCAGGCGGCTGATGAGGACGCTATAAAAGTTAATATCGAGAAAAGTGGCTACGAATGCCATGACTGCGTTTACGTCACCGTGACCGCCAGAACAGACAACATTCAGATAGACAAAATTGATGTTAACCGGGGGCGATGCCCGCAACTGAAGCAGGGAAAGACAACGTATAACGGGAAGACCACCCCGGAAGGATGGTGGCCCAATAAAGGTACGTTTACCCCCCGCAAAATGCAGTTTGCCGAGAGTCTGACCTGGCGTTTCGGAAATCCACTCTGGCAGACCGGTATCTCGTGTAATTTCCTGGAGGCCCGGATATTCACCGACCAGGGCACCTTCACCGTCAGTGACTAAATCAGCCCCCTTATCAACATCCGTTTCCTCTCCCGCCACCAGCGCTTTTTATTGTTCAAATGGAGTCATGAATGAAACGCTTTATTATCAGTATTTATTGTGTGCTGACTCTTATCACGGCCATTTATCAGGTTGTATGGGGGACTCAGGCATGGCGTGGCCTGGCTTATGCCATCGGACAGGGGCTGGTATGGCCCGCAGTCTGGTTCCCTTCACTCGGCAGCATTATCGGCGGGCTCATCTGGATAATCATCATCGTGTTCCTGCTCATCCTCGGTTTGTTTATGCGTAAATCGTGATGATGAAACACAAAGGGCTTTTTCTTGCCTTCCTCCTGCTGTTAACCGCCTGTGATGAGCCCAGGGGAAAACGTGCCTTTATGCGCGAATGCACCGCACAGGGTGATACCGCCCTGTGTGACTGTGCCCGGGAGAAACTCGTTCAGCGTTACGGTCAGGACTGGGGGAATCCCCCCCAAATTTTTACCTCGCCTGATTTTATTGCTTACACCGGTCAGGCTGCTGCTGAATGCATGGCGGAATGAGAAGGTTCTCTTTCCGCCAGACAACGCTATTCTTTATAAACATTTACGGACAACTTTATGATTAACAGACAAAAAATCATCCGCGTCACCGGACTGGTGATAGCGTCCCTGTACCTGATGTTTACCCAACCGGCTGCCGCCGCTCCGGCTGACAATCTTCCCCGTCTGACAACCGACAGCGAAGGGCATATGGTCTGCCACCTTTGCGGGCCGGAGAAAAAGGACAGTTATTTTCTGGCGGATTACCCCCAGGGATATAAAGTAAAGACCGCCAGCTACAGCAAAATCCAGGATACGAGCCGCTATGCCATTCTGATGTCTGACAGTGCCCCGGGAGCGGCGGCGAATCAGACGCCTGATTTTTTCTACATTGATAAACTCGCGGCAACGCCTGCCATCAGCAGCATTCAGTTCGATAATGACCGCTCAAACCTGAGCAGCGCCAGAAGTGTATCGGTAACAGAGAAAAATGGCGTCACGCTGCTCAGCGTTATCTGGAAGAACGGAGAACGTAATACCTTCTCGCTGGATAATGAAGCACCGGCTTATACAGCCCAGATTCTGCGTTCACAGGACGACAGGCTCTTTTGCCGTAACTGCGGCGGTAAAGAGAAAGATACGCTGATTAACGGTGCTGACGAGGCCGGATTATATACTCAGCTTATTGATTCACCGTTCCTCACCCTGCTGAAGCAGGACGGCGGTATTGCCTGCCCTGCCGGGAACTGGTATGTCGTCAGCAAAACCCGTGAAAATCCAGAAATCCGGGAAATCACCGGGATGGGATGCGATGAAATTGCAGACCTGAAACCCTCCATCAAGGCGGGCGTCACAACGCTGAATATCCGCTATATCAGTGGTAAGGCGAAAACCCTCGCTCTCGAAAATCACTGATTCACGTACTGCTCCTGATACTCTCATTAAACCCGCAAACGCCCCGCTCGAATGAGCAGGGCGTTTGTTTTTGTGCCTGCTAAGGAACTCACCATGCAAAACATTTACGACTCACCGTTACCTCCCGGTCCGTTCACCCGTGAACAGGCGGAGGCTGTGGTGGCGGTTTACCGCAATGTTGCTATCGAAGACGACCAGGGGACACATTTCCGGCTGGTTATTCGCGACAGTGAAAACCTGTTGATCTGGCGGGCGTGGAATTTTGAAGCCAACGCCGGGGGATGGCTTAACCGTTACCTGGTCAGCCACGGTATACCCAAGAACTGATTCACCACAATCCAAACAGCTGCCATACCAACAGGCCATGTTCCCTCCGGGGAGCATGGTTTTTTTTGTTTATGCCATTTCATTAACTACAGAGGTACTCACCATGCGCTTAGCAAGCCGCTTCGGGCGGATAAACCAGATACGCCGTGACCGTCCATTAACCCGTGAAGAACTGATGCAGCATGTCCCCAGCGTCTTCGGAGAGGACAAACATGCTTCCAGGAGTGAAAAGTACACGTTTATTCCCACCATCACCCTGCTGGAGAACCTGCAGCGCGAAGGATTCAAGCCGTTCTTTGCCTGCCAGTCACGCGTTCGGGATCCGGACCGTCGGGAGCACACAAAGCATATGCTCCGCCTGCGTCGCGCCGGTCAGATAAACGGTCAGCAGGTGCCGGAAATCATCATCCTAAATTCGCACGGTGGCGAATCCAGTTTTCAGTTACTTCCGGGAATATTCCGAAGCGTCTGCACGAATTCGCTCGTCTGCGGACAGTCGTTTGGCGAAATCAGAGTTCCGCACCGGGGTAACGTGGTGGAGAAAGTCATTGAAGGCGCTTATGAAGTCCTGGGGATATTTGACAAGGTGGAAGAAAAACGTGGCGTTATGGAGTCGCTTTTACTCCCGCCCCCTGCACAACAGGCGTTTGCCAGAGCCGCGCTGACGTACCGCTTTGGTGAAGAGCATCAGCCGGTGACGGCATCCCAGATACTGACGCCCCGACGCTATGAAGACCGTCAGGAAGACCTGTGGTCAGTTTTCAATCGTTGCCAGGAGAACCTGCTGAAAGGGGGTCTGCCAGGACGAACTGCCAGAGGCAAACGCAGCCATACCCGCGCGGTTAAAGGTATCGACGGCGATGTGAAGCTCAACCGGGCGCTCTGGGTAATGGCAGAAGAACTGCAGCAGGCGCTGAGCTGATGCCACCGCGGCCTGATAACGCCCGCCAGGCCACCCTTTATCCGACCGCTCCGGAGAACAATCCCTGCAGCCGCTCCATCTCTGACGACGATCTCTGCGCCTGGTGCTCTCACCTTCTTTATCGCCCCGGTGAACGCAGCCTGTGCAGCTTAAGCCTCCCGGAGGGGCACTGGCCGTCACGCTGTGATGAGGATGGCTATGCGCAGGCCTGCCCGTCACTCCGGCTTAACCAGCATCCCCAACCCGATAAATAAACAAGGAAAAACCAGCATGAACGACATTATTAACCTTTTAACGATACCCTCCCGTTACCGCCACAACCTGCCAGTTCTTCGCCAGCGCTGACCGCCACCCTCGTACAGGATGAGCAGCGGAGCAGCTTCTGGCCGTAGCACTTCGGCTGCATCCCGCAGTGGATAATCATTGAGCCAACTGTCTTCGCCTGGATGGACCGCTTCTGCACAGACTACAGCGGGGGGATCTGGAATTTTTACATACTAAGTAACGGCGGTGCATTTATGGCCCCGGAAACAAATGGAGATACCGATGAGAAGTGGTCGCTATTTAACACCATGAACGGCAACGGCGGCGAATTCAGTGCCGAAGCCGCCGGAATTGCCGTCTGTCTGATGACTTACAGCCATCACGCTATGCGCACCGAATGCGACGCCATGGCGGAGCACTACTATCGCCTGCGGGACTACGCGTTTAACCACGCGGAATGCAGCGCCATCATGCACATCATCGACTGAGGTCAGATGCTATGGAACAACAGTTACCGCTGTTTGCCCGTGAATTAGCCCCTACCGACCAGCAGGCGGTCAGGGAAGCCTTAACCCTGCTGGAGGGTCAGCTACGTGAGCCCGGCACGTCATTTACTTCCAGCCATGCTGTCCGCGACTGGCTGCGCCTGCAGCTCGCGGCACTGGAAAGAGAAGCACTCTCGGTTCTCTGGCTCGACAATCAGCATCGCCTGCTGGCCCACGACACGCTGTTCCTCGGGGCGATTAACAGCATCACCGTCCATCCGCGTGAGGTCGTTAAATCCGGACTGAAAAATAATGCCGCCGCTGCCGTGCTGGCCCATAACCACCCGTCTGGGGAAGCTGAACCCAGTAAGGCCGACAGGTTAATTACTATGCGCCTGAAACAAGCACTGGAGCTGGTTGATATTCGCCTGCTGGACCACCTGGTGGTTGGCGGGATGGATATTGTGTCTTTTGCCTAACGTGGCTGGTTGTAAGGAAGATATAACGATGAAAATCATCAGTAAACGTCAGGCAATGACGATATACCGTCAGCATCCGCAGTCCCGGCTGTTTCGCTTCTGTACCGGGAAGTATCAGTGGTCCGGCAGTATCTGCCACTATGCCGGTCGGGAGGTACAGGACATCGCCGGCGTGCTGGCCGTATTCGCTGAGCGTCGCCAGGACCGCAATGGCCCGTATGTCGTATTGCGCAGCGTTACCCTGAATTAACGCACTGTTAAGGATTACTTAAATGCCGAACACAACACCTGTAGCAAACCATGATATTTCTGAGCCCTGGTGGGGACTTAAACCCACCGTCACGCCATGCTTTGGCGCACGACTGGTACAGGAAGGCAACCACCTGCATTATCTGGCTGACCGCAGCACTATCGAAGGAACATTCAGCGACGCGGATTTACGTCATCTCGACCAGGCCTTTCCGGTACTAATGAAGCAGCTTGAGTTAATGCTGGTTTCCGGTGAACTCAATCCCCGCAATCAGCATTGCGTCACGTTGTATGCAAAAGGTCTGACCCTCGACGCAGATACACTGGGCAGTTGTGGTTACCTTTATATCGCGATTTATCCGACGTCAGGCAACAGCATCCCCCGCTAACTTCCCCCTCTAATCCATCCCCTTTTCAACCCGACTTTATTCAGGAGCATTTTATTATGCAAACCTTATCCGCCATTCCGGCTCGGAAGGCACCATCACACCCAACGCCCGTTGAAATCTGGCAGCGACTTCTTACGTATCTGCTGGAAAGGCATTACGGCCTTTCGCTTAACGACACACAGTTTGGCAACGACGGTGTCATTCAGCAGCATATTGACGCCGGGCTTTCACTGGCAGATGCACTCAATTTTCTCGTTGAAAAATCTGAACTGGTACGAATTGATCGCCCCGGTTTCTCCATTCAGCATCAGTCTCCGTTCATCAGCGCTATTGATATACTCCGGGCCAGAAAGGCCATCGGCCTGATGCAACGTACCGGTTATAAAGCGGTGACTTGCGCCATCAGTGGACGCTCTTCCGGAGGGCTGAAATGAAACTGTCCCTCACAGTAGAAGCCGATAGCATCAATGTACTGGCCCTCAACATGGGCCGGATCGCCATTGATATCGACGGTATTGAACTGGCCAGTCTAATAGATGTGGTCTGTGATAACGGTTACTCGCTTCGTATTGCTGATCCCCCCGGAAAGCTGGTCGTGGAAGATCCGCTTCCGACCATAGCCCGCGTTAACGGTATCCAGTGCAGTACCGCGCATATCACCGTAGCCGATAACACTCTGCTGTTTACCCTTTCACACCAGAACGGAGACTTTGGCGACAGCGAGTGGATCCTGTACACCGGGTCGGGCTATCTGCTCCACCAGGGGGCGTGGTCATTTCCGGTGTTGCGGCTAAAACGCCTGGGTTTGTCTAAATCCTGTCGTCGTCTGGTGGTAACTCTTATGCGTCGTTACGCCATTGGCATTGTTCATTTTGATGCCTGAGGCGAAGTGCTGCCAGGCTTTCCCACCTTTGACTGGTAACTCAACATCAATCACAACAAGGAGTTCTAATGCCAGAATTAACCACTGAGGTCGCTCTCAACATTCTGACTGGCTGGCTGCAGGACAATATTGATTGTGGCAGCGAGATTATCTTCGATAACGACAAAGACAACATTGACTCAGCAGCCCTGTTGCCCTGGATTGAACAGGCATTACAGGACGTTCGCGATCTCCGCCATCTGCAGCTTCTGCAACAGGCCAGAACAGATTAGCCCCGAGCCAGACTTATCACACGCAGATAAGCGCCAGTCCTCACCGACTGGCGCTTTGCTTTTATATAGAGGACAGAAATGATGTCACAACTGACTCTCACCGACCCCGAAGTACTAACCGACCATACCGACGTGATTTGCTCCACCAGTATTGAGCGCATTGTTACCGGACATAATGCCGCACTGGCGGAGATTGAAACGTTGATACAGCAGCTTGACAATATCTCTGCCCTGACAAGCAGTGTCGGCGGAGGTAAATCGAATGAATGGGGAGTACGACAATACCGTTACGACTGCTGGTTGATGGATAAACCAGAAACAGCGATAAAAGCCATCACCCAAAATATCGATCGCAGCATCTGGAAAGACCTGATGAATAAGTCGGGAATGCTGGCGCTCATGGACGCACAGGCACGCGACGAGTGGTACAACAGCCTAGAAAAGGACGATATTCCCGCTGTCAGTGAAGAGAATATTCTCAGTACCTTTGAGCAGCCACATCAGAGTAAAGCGGAGGTGTTCCAGCGGGGAATCATTAACGTGTTTAAAGGACTAAGCTGGGATTACAAGAGCAACAGCCCCTGCAAGTTCGGGAAGAAGATCATCGTTGATGGTCTGGTACAATATGATCGTTGGGGATTTCACTTTCGTCATGGGCGCAGACGTGAGCAGTTAGCGGATTTAGATCGTATGCTGCATCTTCTGGATGGTAAACCTGTTCCGGAGAATCGCAACGATCTTTCCGTCAGGCTGGATGCTCATATCCGCAAACAGCACGTTTCCGTTTACGAAGACGAGTATGTTGAGATACTTTACTTCCAGAAAGGCACTGGGCATATCATCTTTAAACGCTCTGATTTGATTGATAAGATGAACGAAATAGTTACCAGCTATTTTCCTGCAACCCTACCACCTCGTACCTGAACCCAAATTCGAGTCACCAGAATCAATGCAAACGGACCGAGGGTACAAATGAGGGTACAAAAATAAGCGAATTAAAAATAAACCTTATAATTCAAAAAGTTAAAAATAAAAATCGATTCCGAGTCCGGGCACCACTATTTAAAGAACCCGCCCAAAAGGCGGGTTTTTGCTATATGGCTACGGCCGATTTCTGGGCGCTGATAAGCGTGGCTTTAATGCAGGCACGCTTACGCTAATAGCCCGGTAAGTTAATACAGGCGGTGGCTCTTTTTTATCACTTAATTTTGCCGGATAAATTGCTGACCTGATTTGAAAGGTTGTCGTTGCTCCGCTTCATGTCATCAAGGCTTCTTTGCAATCGCTCGATCTTACTCTCCTGCTCAGAATTCTTTCTCTCAAGCTGTAAAACCTTCTGAGTTAGCTCATCGACTTTGCGGTTGTCGGACTTCATATTCCTCAGGCTATCCTGCATCTCCTGTAGATCCGACTCCCTGAAATCAGAAGGCTCGATTTCATCTGCACCATAAATTACCGGGATATATCCACTATTAAAGTTGCTGGGTTCGATACTAACCTGAACTTTATTTAGACCCGCAGAGTGCACGTAACCTATTGAAGAAAAACAAAAAAAAGAAACAACACACAAATCAGATAGATATTTATTCATTTCTAACGTCCTTTTTAATTTTTCAATCACTTCCAGGAGTCTCCTTCTGGTATCACCCGCTCAGGATAAAACACTTGGCTTAGCCTCTGGCATTTCATAAACGGGGTTAAAGAGCAGAAGATACTTTTCGTTTTTCATTATAATACGCGTTTCCTCTCCCCCAAAATCCAACCGCCACCCGCTCATTTTTGCCACCTTACATCCGCCGGCATCGAGAAAAGCGCGTTACCACGCACCTTATTAACGAACCCGCCCTCGTGGCGGTTTTTTGCTTTTGAATTCCTGACAACTTTAGGGATCGTTCCCACCTGCGCCCAGCAGTTTGTTTTTGAAGATAAACAGACACGCCTCATTGAAGTTCTCCGCCCCCAGCCGTTCCGAGAGCGCCGTACGTTTGCGGTAGAGACTTTTCACCGACGTATTCAGCTCGTCAGCAACCTCCTCCATTGACATGCCTGCCCTCAGCAACCGCAACATGATCGTTTCATGCGTGCTCAGCCGTAAATTCAGCAGCCACTTCGTGGTCAGGCGCCTGCCCTTCATATTGAGCACCAGATTAAACAGCGAGGCCATGTCCGGCTCCGTCAGCGACGTATTCATAAACAGCTTCATACTGAGCAGATTCTCCTCGCGATGGCGCATATCAAGCATAACGCAGCAAATCGTTTTTCTCGTTCTGGCCGGATGGCGTATCAGGTAATCATATAAACGAAGCGGCGCACGACTATCAATCAATACAGAATATTCATCTGCACCGTTATCAAATATGTTTCTGTCAATCGAATCGAGCAGGATAATATCCGGAAAAAATATCCGCATGCCCCTGACAAGGTAGCGATCCTGAGTCACTAACACTATTGAAGTTGCCACTAACCATCCCTTTTAGATTAAAGCAAGAACGATCCTGCGAAAAGAAGACCGCCTTCGTTTTATAGCGCTGTTATATTAACGATAAATGTATTCTGGCTTTGGACATCCCTCAATACACACATTGATGAGTAAGACTTCCTATAGACTATCATTCAATGTCTGTCTTTAATTATAAATAAAAAACAATCCCAGAAAAGTCACTTCTCTAAACATTAAGAATTTTTGTCATGAAACGTCCCAAACATGCACCAGAAAGTACTTTAATTGAGACAGATTAGCGTCATAAAAAATATATACAAAACTGTCACAATAAAAATAAAATGCAATTATTTCAATTAGTTATAATTAATTAGTCAATTCAAAATAAACACAAAAACACGCCTATTACAGAATTATCTCAAAACTACACAGCAGCTTTTCAGCATATTTATCCGGCAACATATCAGGTGTACATTACCTCCCATCCAGACCACTGAGATGAGGTTACATAATTACCTTTAAGTAAGTACCCCATAACGTTACTGCATTCAGATTTAATGTTCCCATTTATGGCCTTTAACGCAGAGTTAAAAGGCGGCCGTGTTATGTAATGGATTCATGATAAACAAATGGCAAATAGATATGGAAAGATCGCTTCGCTTAAGTACATTATTCTTTTATCGCACCCCAACATTATTGTTTCTGTTATTACTCTTTCCTGTTCTGGTTCAGGGTTCGGAATCCGTTTATGAGCAACAGATTCAACAGGCGCGTAACGGTAATTACACGTCGTTTCTCGATTATCTTCAGCGTTATCAGCAGCAGCATGCCCTGACGCCTGAACACGTTGCGGACTGGTTACAGGTAGCGGCCTGGGCAGGTCATGATGACGAGGTTATTCAGGTCTGGCAGCGCTACAGCATTTATATGCCGCTGCCCGCCCGTGGCGTTGCGGCTGTCGCACAGGCCAGGAGAAATCAGAAAGCGTGGCAGCCAGCTCTGGCGCTCTGGAAAGAAGCGCTGAGCCTTGCGCCGGATAACGACGATTATCGTATCGGCTATATCAAAACCCTGGCCGATGCCCGTAAAGATACGCTTGCCCTCAAGGAAGCCCGACAGCTGGTGGCGGAGGATCCCTCTCAGGCGCATCTTCAGACGCTGGGGTATGTCTGGTTACGCCAGGGAAAAAGCTGGGATCGGCTTTTAGCAGACACGCGCGCGCTGAATATCGCGCCAGAAAATCACGCGCTTCTTCGCGAGCTGATCGACGCGCTAACGGATAACCGGGTCAATACTCCCGCTCTCCAGCTTTCAAAAAAGGTGGCGCTGTCCCCAGCGGAGCGTCGTCGTCTAGAGCTGAATGCCGCAGCCGAAAGCGTTCGCCTTGCAGATGTGCCTGGCAGAACAGAAAAGGAGCGCCTGCAGCTTGCGCAATCCGCACTGAATCGTTACGACGCACTGCTGTCTCGCTGGCAAAGCGAGCCGCAGGCGGCGGAAGACGTCGTCCTTGCGCGTATCGACCGGCTCGGCGCGCTCTACGCTCATGCCGATTACCCGCGGGTCATCAGCGAATATCAGGATCTGACGGCAGCCCGGCATCCGGTGCCGGGCTGGGCAATCGGCTGGGTGATCTCGTCCTACCTCCAGGAGAAAAATACCGCGGCCGCCTTCGCGCTTCTGCAGCGCTATCCGCAATACGCTTCCGATCCGCAGGACGAAGAGCACGCGCTTTTCTACGCCTGGCTGGATACGGGAGAGTATCCGTCCGCCCGCCGGTATGCAGAGCGCCAGACCCGCAACGTTCCCTGGACCCGTTACGATTTCGGTTCCCCTACCCCTCAGCCGAACGATCGGTGGCTTACCGGGCAGTCGCTCCGTTTTAACTATTTGCTGGCGACTAATGCCCTGCCGGAAGCCGAAAAGCTGGCGCGACGTCTGGCGACAACCGCGCCGGGCAATCAGGGATTGCAGATTGACTACGCCACGCTGCTTCAGACGCGAGGCCTGCCGCGCGCGGCCGAGCAAACGCTGAAAATGGCGGAGGCGCTGGAGCCCTCGAATCTCGAACTTGAGCAGCAGCAGGCTTACGTCGCCATGGATCTGCAGGAATGGCGGCAGATGGATTTACTGGCCGACGACGTAGTCGCCCGCGCGCCGCGCGATCGCAGCGCAAGGCGTCTGGACAGGCTCCGCACCGTCCACCATATGTCCGAGCTGCGCCTCAACGCGAGCAAGGGTTTGCACTCCGATAACCCCGTCAGCGGGACGCACGACCTCAACTGGGACGCCACGCTCTATGGCCCACCCGTGGCGGATAGCTGGCGGCTGTTTGCCGGCACCCGCTATGCCGAAGGTAATTTCGATGAAGGCAAAGGCTCCAGCCGTCACCTGTTGGGCGGCGTCAAATGGCGGCCACGCAACCTCCAGCTCGAAGCCGAACTCTCCAGCAACCGCTATCACGGGGCGAACAAGCCGGGCGCTCGCCTCTCAACAACGTACTTTGTCACCGATAGCTGGCAGGTCAGCGGCAGCCTTGAGCGCCTGTCGCACACCACGCCCCTGCGGGCGTTACGCAACGGGATCAACGCCAACCGGGGGGAAGGCGGCGTGCGCTGGTATCAAAACGAGCGTCGTGAGTACCAGTTCAGCGCCGCCCTCAGCCGCTTCTCGGATCATAACCGCCGCCAGGAATACACCCTCACGGGCAAGGAGCGTCTCTGGCAGACCCCGTCACTGACGCTGGATCTCGAACCGGGGATCGCCGCCAGTAAAAATAGCCTGCGGGACACGCTCTACTACAACCCGGCGCGGGATCTCTCCGTGACGGCGGCCCTGGCCGTTGACCATGAGATGTACCGCCATTACGACACCCTCTGGAGCCAGCAGTTCGTGGCGGGAGGCGGCAGCTACTGGCAGAAAAATCAGTCCGCTGGCGCCATCGCCCTGCTGGGTTACGGACAGCGCGTTCAGTGGAACAACGTTATTGATACCGGCGTGATGCTGAACTGGGATAAACGCCCTTACGACGGCAAACGCGAGAGCAACCTCTCCGTCACGTTAGACGCGACTTTACGCTTTTAAGGATGATTATGCTTAACACACGTTTTTCCGCGAGCCTGATACTCCTCGGCTGGCTCTGCCTCAGCGCGAGCGTCTGCGCGCAGGCATTTTCGTTTATTGCCCCCAAAGCGCGGCCACAGCTGGAGGCGAGCAAACCCTGGCCGCAGAACCAGTTTCTGGTGCTGGCCTACCACGATGTAGAAGACGATGCCGCCGATCAGCGCTACCTCTCCGTGCGTACCAGCGCGCTAAACGAGCAGATAAGCTGGCTGCTGCACAACGGTTATCACATCATCAGCGTGCAGGACATTCTGGATGCCCATAACGGGAAAAAAACGCTGCCGCCGAAAGCCGTTCTGCTCAGCTTTGACGACGGCTACAGCAGCTTTTACACCCGCGTCTGGCCGCTGCTTCAGGCGTGGAACGTCCCTGCGCTCTGGGCGCCGGTGGGCAGCTGGGTGGATACGCCGGCAAATCAAAAAGTTAACTTCGGCGGTCTGATGACGCCCCGCGATCGCTTCGCGACGTGGGACATGGTGCGCGAGCTCAGTCGGTCCCCGCTGATTGAGATCGGATCGCACACCTGGGCCTCGCATTACGGCATTCCGGCCAACCCGCAGGGCAGCCGCGAACCTGCCATCGCCAACCGCTTTTATGATAAAGCCACGGGCCGCTATGAAACCGACCAGCAGTTCAGCCAGCGGATCGGCGATGACGTTCGCAAAGTGACTGAAAAAATAACGCAGGTGACGGGCAAAGCGCCGCGCGCCTGGGTCTGGCCCTATGGTGCCGCCAACGGCACGTCGCTCGCGATCGCCAGACAGCAGGGTTATCAGCTGGCCTTTACCCTTGAAGACGGGCTGGGGAACGTGCAGGAGCTGGGGAACATCCCTCGTCTGCTGATCGCTGGCAATCCCTCGCTCAAGGCGTTTGCCAGTACGGTAAGCCAGGTTCAGGAGCACGATCCCGTTCGCGTCATGCACGTCGATCTCGACTACGTTTACGATCCCGATCCGGCCCAGCAGACCCAAAACATCAACAGGCTGATCCAGCGGGTCTACGACATGAAAATCAGCCATGTTTTTCTGCAGGCGTTTGCCGACCCGCAGGGCGACGGCAGGATTAAGGCGCTCTATTTCCCCAACCGTCGTCTGCCGGTCCGGGCCGATCTCTTTAATTTTGTCTCCTGGCAGCTGCAAACTCGCGCGGGGGTGAAAGTCTTCGCGTGGATGCCGGTGCTCTCGTTCGCTCTCGATCCTGCCCTGCCGCGCGTGCAGCGCCGGGATCGTCAAACCGGCCAGCTGCGCGAAGCCACCGAGCCCTATATCCGGCTCTCCCCGTGGGACCCGCAGGTGCGCCAGCAGGTAACGGACATCTACGAAGATCTGGCCCGCTATGCCAGCTTCAACGGGATTTTGTTCCATGACGATGCGGTGCTGACGGACGTGGACGATGGCGCTCAGAGCACAACACGTCAGAAAAGCCAGACGCTTATCGGGTTTACCCATGCCCTGAGCCTGGCGGTGAAGCATATCCGTGGCCCGCAGATAAAAACCGCGCGCAACATGTTCGCCCTACCCATTCTGCAGCCCGAAAGCGAGGCGTGGTTCGCGCAGAATCTTGACGATTTTCTGGCGGAGTATGACTGGACGGTGCCGATGGCCATGCCGCTGATGGAGTCAATTCCGGCAGACGAGAGCGATGCCTGGCTGGCGCGTCTGGTTAAAGCGGTCGCCACACGTCCCGGCGCGCTCGATAAAACCATTTTTGAGCTGCAGGCCAGGGACTGGGATAAGAAACCGCAGCGCGCCGTTTCTGATAGCCAGCTTGCGCAGTGGATGCGCGTGCTCCAGCTGAACGGCGTCAAAAACTACGGTTACTACCCCGATGATTTCATCAACAACCAACCTGATATCTCACGCATCAGGCCTGTATTTTCTTCGTACTGGTACCCTGACAATGACTGATCGCATTATCGCCTTTTCTATTTTATGTCTGGTATTCGGGTTGCCATTAGGCGTGGCCGCCCTCTTTACCGGCGAGCTGATTCTGGATTTTGTGTTCTTCTGGCCGCTGTTCATGTCCGTACTCTGGATAACCGGCGGGCTCTATTTCTGGTTTCAGCTTGAACGCCACTGGTCGTGGGATAAAGACACGCCCGCCCCGACGCTCGCCGGTGAGCCGCTCATTTCCATTCTGATCCCCTGCTTCAACGAGGAACGAAATGCCCGGGAGACGATTAGCGCCGCGCTGGAGCAGCGGTATGAAAATATCGAGGTTATCGCCATCAACGACGGCTCGTCTGACAACACGGCGCAGGTGCTGCAGGCGCTGGCGCTGGAACAGCCGCGCCTGCGGGTGATTAATCTCGCGGAAAATCAGGGGAAAGCGCTGGCGCTCAAAGCCGGGGCAGCGGCGGCACGGGGAGATCTGCTGGTCTGCATTGACGGTGACGCCCTGCTCGATCGCGATACGGCAGCGTATCTGGTAGCACCGCTGATTCAGTATCCCCACGTCGGGGCGGTCACCGGGAACCCGCGTATTCGCACGCGCTCCACGCTGATCGGCCGCATTCAGGTGGGCGAGTTCTCATCGATTATCGGGCTCATCAAGCGGACGCAGCGGATCTATGGCCGGGTCTTTACCGTCTCGGGCGTCATCGCCGCCTTTCGCCGACAGGCGCTGGCGGACGTCGGGTACTGGAGCCCGGACATGATCACCGAAGACATCGACATCAGCTGGAAGCTCCAGCTGCGCCACTGGGATATCTTTTTCGAGCCGCGGGCGTTGTGCTGGATCCTGATGCCGGAGACGCTCAAGGGCCTGTGGAAACAGCGTTTGCGCTGGGCTCAGGGCGGCGCGGAGGTGTTTCTGGTCAACCTTCGCAGGATTGTGCGCTGGGAGCATCACCGCATGTGGCCCCTTTTTATCGAGTACGCCCTGTCAACGCTGTGGGCCTTCGCGTACGCCATGACGGTGCTGTTATTTATTCTCAGCCATATCGCCCCTGTTCCTGCCAGGCTGACCGTGGAGAGCCTCTTTCCACCGGAGTTTACCGGGCTACTGCTGGGCGTGATGTGCCTCCTGCAGTTCCTCGTCAGTTTGTACATTGAGCGGCGCTATGAACGGAAGGTTGCCAGCTCGCTTTTCTGGGTGATCTGGTTCCCGATGGTGTACTGGATGATCGGCCTGTTCACCACCCTCGTCGCCTTTCCAAAAGTCATGCTTAAACGCCAGCGCGCCCGCGCGCGCTGGATCAGTCCGGACCGGGGAAAAGGAAGCCTTCAATGAACGAAAATACCTTAATACTGACCGAACATCGGCTGTTGCCACGTCTTTTCGATGCCGCGTTAACGCTGGTGGCGTGGGGAGGCTTTCTGTTTTTCCTGTATGCCCGGCTCTGGATGCAGCTAACCGAGGAGAGCGACCACAGCTGGGGCGTGATTATTGCGTCCTTTAATACGGTATTGCTCTACCTGCTGTTCGCCGCACTCAACGGCTGGCTGCTGATTTTGTGGTATCAGTACAATCGCCGCCGTGCCCACGTCAGGCGGCGCCAGCCGGGTTATTTGCAGGAGGAGGAGCTGGCCCGCAGCTTTAATGTCTCACCGCAGATCATCTCCGAGATGAGCCAGTACAACCTGCTGACGGTGTACCACGATCAGATTGGCCGCATCATCGATCTGAAGATCAACGGGCAGGAAGAGGAAGAACAGTAACGAAAAGCCCCCGCAGGATACCCTGCGGGGGCGTTTTTATTGCGGGTAAGAGCTACTTATCTTTAACCACGATCAGCGGCTCAATATCGCTCTCTTTCTTCACCACCAGCGAGTCATCGCCGCGCAGACAGGTCCCACCGTAGTTCCCGCCCACGGTAAAGGTACAGACCTGTATGTACTTGCCGTCGACCTTCGGCAGGCACCACAGCTGCTGGTAGATGTTTTTACGGTCGACAAACTTGCCGCTGGATTTATCCAGCAGTTCGTCCTGGGCGCTGATCAGATCGATATTGCTGCCGCAGCGTCCGGCAATCGGCTTAACGGCATATCCGGTCTGCTTCAGCAGATCGTTGACCTCAAAATCGGTGTCGAGCAGGTAACGGTGATTGGGGAACAGTTGCCACAGCACCGGAAGAATCGCCTTGTTGCCTGGAATAACGGTCCACAGCGGTTCAAAGACCAGCACCTCCGGGCGCAGCAGAACGTCAATCAGGCGCACTTCGCCTTCAGGATGCCCGGTGCGGATCGGCACGGCGGCATATTCGGTTTCGCTGACCTCGCGGATCTGCTCTATCGCCGTTTCCCACGCCCAGGTTTTCCACACGCAGTTGACGTGGCGACCTTCGTCGTCGATCAGCTGCCCGGCGGCATCCCAGCTGAGCGCCCCCAGCCCGTGGAGGATTTTGGTCTCAAACCCGGCCTGCATCAGCGAACGCTGAATAAAGAGCGCGTGATAGTCCTCTTCGACATCGTTGTCCTGCATGATGTGGACGAACGGCCGCGCGTGGCTGTGCTTCCAGGCGCCGGTCAGCTCTTCCAGCAGGCCTTCCGCCGGGTTATGCCCGTTGCCGCGATAGCCGTTTTTCACCCACTCTTCGAGAATCAACCCACCCTCGGTATGGCAGGAGGCGGAGTCGGCGTTGTACTCGTAGACCTTGATGCCGCGCTCATCCATGCAGAAATCCATACGACCGGTGATCATATGGTGACGACGCCACTGCCAGGAGAGGCGCAGGCGCGGCCAGAGGATTTTCGGGATGTCGAAAAGCGCCAGCAGGCTGTCGTCTTTCAGCACCTTGTCCGTGGCGTGCAGGTACATCAGGTGCAGTTCGTTGGTAGCCTTGATCAGCTCCTGCTCGGCGCTTTCGGTAATGGTGAAGTACTGGCAGGGATCTTTGTTGATCACGTGGCCGTTGGCGCGAACATACGCCTGCTGCAGCGCGTCATTTTCGTTAAGCCACTTGCCGTCGAACTGACGTTTGTTTTTCAGCCGCGCGCCGCTGATTTTCAGCAGTTCGCCGTCGATTTCCGGCTGGGGAATACTGTGTTCCGTATCCTCGGTCTGGATCATCCAGCCGAGAATTTCCGTGTCGCTGAAGGTGTCGTGGAGGGTGTAACACCCGTTCTCCACGCTCAGGCGCAGCTCGCGCGTCCACTGCTGCCCGAGCGGCAGCGGGGAGTGAATCACGTTCTGCTCCGCAATACGCACCCTATCGTCCAGAAGCTGGGTGATCACCGCCACGTGGCCGGTCTCGTGAAACTCGCCGCCCTTTTGCCAGATCAGCAGCGCTCCGGCGCGCGGCGCGCGTTTTGAACCGTTGGCAAAGGCCTGAAGGGGCAGAATGTTATCGTTTACCACCTGCCGCAAAAAGCGCAGGGAGAATATTTCCCACGCCATGCCGACGTCGGTAAACACGAAGCCATAGTTGAGGAACAGGAAACGGCGGGCAAACTCAACGCACTGCCACTTGTGGCCCATGTATTCGTTGCCGATGTAGCTGCGAAAATCCGCGTCTTCCGGGTATTTTCGCGGGTCCAGACTGCCGTAATTTGAAGAGTAAATCGCCACGCCACCGGGCGCATAGCCTAACAATGTCCCGAATGGCGCATCACTGCTTAAATTTCCTTTACGCATGTATCCAACCTAAAACAGGCAGGCGGCAATTTTTTAAGGTTTGTCGTCGTCTGCACGTTGTAATTAACCTGACAGAGGGACATTTATCATACACCTGCGCGGTGCATTAACTACATGTTAAACAGCCAGCACGCCGCGAAATGCCCTGGCGCGATCTCCTGCATCGCAGGCTCCTGCGTCTGGCAAACCGGCATGGCGTGCGGGCATCGGCTGCAAAACTTACAGCCCGGCAGCGCGGACGTAGGGCCGGGCATTTCACCGCGCAGGGTCGCGTCTTCAAGGTTGCGAATCCGCGGATCGGGCTGGGGAACCGCCGCCAGCAGCGCGCGGGTATAAGGGTGCGCCGGACGCTGATACAGCTCATTCGCCGGGGCCACCTCCACCAGCTTACCGAGATACATCACCCCAATGCGGCTGGAGATATGGCGCACCATGGAGAGATCGTGGGCGATAAACAGATAGGTTAGCCCCAGCTCCTGCTGCAGATCCTGCAGAATATTCACCACCTGCGCCTGCACCGAAACGTCCAGCGCCGAGAGCGGCTCATCGCACAGCACAAATTCAGGACGCACGGACAACGCGCGGGCAATACTGATGCGCTGACGCTGCCCGCCGCTGAACTCATGCGGGAACCGTTCAAGGTGTTCCTGCTTCAGCCCCACTTTGTAGAGCAGCGTTTCCGTCCGTTCCCGCTGTTCTTCACGGCTGTAGCCGTGGATCTGCATCGGCTCGGCCACCAGCTGTCGCACCGTCATGCCTGGGTTGAGCGAGGAGTAAGGATCCTGAAAAATCGCCTGCATCCGCTTGCGCAGCGGCTTGAGTTCTTTTTCGCGGGCGTGGGCAATCGCCTGCCCGGCGAAGTGGATCTCGCCCGCGGTAATATCGAAAAGGCGCAGAATGGCGCGTCCGAGCGTCGATTTCCCACAGCCGGACTCTCCCACCAGGCCAAACGTCTCGCCGGGCTGGATATCAAAGCTCACGCCATCAACCGCCTTCACGGCCGCGCCTTTACGCAGCAGACCGCCGTTAAGCTGATAGTGCTTGCGCAGATCGCGCACGCTCACTAATGGTGCCTGTTGTTCACTCATGCATGAGTCTCCTTATCGGCCCATAGCCAGCAGGCGGCGCGATGGCCCTCTCCGGCGGTGTAAAACGCGGGCTGCCGTTCACACTGGGGCATGCGTTTTGGGCAGCGTTCGGCGAACGGGCAGCCCGGCGGCGGGTTAAGCAGGCCGGGCGGCGAACCTTCAATAGGCGATAGACGTTGATTCACCTCATCCGGGCGCGGCAGCGAGGTCAGCAGCCCCTGGGTGTAAGGATGCGCGGGGCGATAAAAAATGTCCTCTACGCTGCCCTCCTCCATCACCAGCCCGCCGTACATCACCACTACGCGGCTGCAGACCTGCGCCACCACGCCGAGATCGTGGGTGATCAGCAGAATCGCGGTTTGGGTCTGCTGCTGCAGGCTTTTCAGCAAACGCAGGATCTGCGCCTGAATGGTGACGTCCAGCGCGGTGGTCGGCTCATCGGCAATAAGCAGCTTCGGGTTACAGGAGAGCGCAATGGCGATCATCACCCGCTGGCGCATCCCGCCGCTGAACTCGTGAGGATACTGGTCGTATCGGCGTTCCGCCTCGGCAATCCCCACCTGTTCCAGCATGGCGATCGCCGCCGCTTTGGCCGCTCTTTTGGTGAGTCCTTTATTGCGCATCAGGATCTCAGACATCTGCTTGCCGATGGTCAGCACCGGGTTCAGGGCGGTCATCGGATCCTGGAAAATCATCGCGATCTCATTGCCGCGAATGGCGCGCATCTGCGCAGGGGTTTTCTGCGCCAGATCGTCATTCTGGAAGCGAATGCTGCCGCCGGTTATCCGTCCGTTGCTCCCCAGAAGCTGGATAATCGACTTACAGGTGACGCTTTTTCCGCAGCCCGACTCGCCAACAATGCCGACAAGTTCTCCCGGCTGCACCTGAAAGCTTACGCCGCGCACCGCGTGAACCTCGCCCTCGCGGGTGCGGAAGGTAGTTTGCAGGTTCTCAAGCGCTAATAAGCTACTCATCGCGATTCGCTCCCGGCTCAAAGGCGGTACGGAAGACATCGCCGAGCACGTTAAAGCTGAACACCGTCAGCAGGATCAGGATGCCGGGGAAGATCGCCAGCCACGACGCTTCGCCAATATAAGACTGGGCGTTATTGAGCATGCTTCCCCACGACGCCGCCGGTGCCTGTACGCCCAGCCCTAAGAAGCTGAGCGTCGACTCCATCAGAATGGCCGAGGCGATATTGAGCGTGGCGGCAACGATAATGGTCGGCAGCACGCCGGGAATAATGTGGCGCACGATAATACGCAGCGGGTTTTCCCCCGACGCGCGGGCATAAAGCACGTACTCGCGCTCTTTCACCGATAGGGTTTCGGCACGCACCAGCCGCGACATGTTCATCCACGTCAGCAGGCTGATGATCAGAATGATGTTATCCACGCCCGGCTTGAGGTAAGCATTCACCACCAGCAGCAGGAAGAAGGCCGGAATGGCCATCAGGATATCCACGGTGCGCATCATCAGGTTATCCAGCCAGCCGCCAAAATAGCCGCTCACCGTGCCCACCACCGTGCCGATAAGCGTGGAAAAGAGCATGGCGAGAAAACCAACCATCAGGGAGATCTGGCCGCCATACAGCGCGCGGGTGAAGTAGTCACGTCCGTACTCGTCGGTGCCGAACCAGTGTGCGGCATCCGGCGGTAACGTGCGTGCGCCGAGCGCCATCCGATCCGGATCGTACGGACTTAACCCCGCACAGAGCGCGGCGACAATAAAAATAAAAAGCACAAACAGGGAGAACTGCGCCGGACGGTTGCGGCGCAGCTGGTGACGAACCTGCTGCCAGCGTCTGCTCATCCGGGTTACCTCAGCGTACGAATGCGTGGATCGGCGAAGCGATAAAGCAGATCGGCGATCAGGTTACCGACGATCAGCATCATCGACGAGAGCATGATGATCGCCATGATCAGCGGGTAGTCCAGCGAGGCGATCGACTGGATCCCGAGCAGCCCCATCCCCGGCCAGGAGAAGACGCTTTCCGTCACGTAGGCCCCCACAATCAGCTCACCGAACGACAGTCCGAACAGGGTGATCACCGGCAGCAGCACGTTTTTCAGCACGTGTCTAAACAGAATGCTGGAACGCGTAGCGCCGTAGGCAAGCTGGGTTTGCACGTAGTCGGCCGAGAGCTGCGAGATGGTGTTGGAACGGATGTAGCGCACATAGCTGGAGAGGTTGTAGAACGTGAGGGCAATACACGGCAGTACGCCGTGACGCAGCACGTCCAGCGCGTTATCCTCCATGCCGATGGTGCGCATCCCCATGCTGGGGAACCAGCTAAGCTGCACGGCAAAGACCGTAATGAGCAAGATGCCGAACCAGAAAATCGGCACCGAGATGCCGATATAGGCGAACAGGTTAAGCAGGTGATCCAGCCAGCGATGCTTGAATGCCCCCGCCAGCAGGCCCAGCGGGATCGCCAGCACGATCGCCAGCAGCAGCGACGCGCCCATCAGCCCCAGCGTGGCCGGAATGCGTTCGCCGATCATCTCCAGCACCGGGCGGTGGTAGATCAGCGAATAGCCGAGATCGCCCTGCAGGACATTTTTCAGCCACAGGACGTACTGCGTGACCAGCGGCTTATCCAGCCCCAGGCTCTGGCGAATACGTTCGATATCTTCCGGAGCCATACGCGGCGTAATGTACGCCGCCACCGGATCGCCGGGCGCGAGTTTGACCAGCAAAAACGCCACCAGCGAAATAAAGAACAGCATCGGCAGCAGCTGCAGCAGCCGACGCGTGAGAAGTGTGTTCACGACGTGCCCTTACCAAGGCCCCGACCCGACGGCCGGGGCAATCACTTATTTCTGATAGATTTTTGACAGATCCTGGAACAGATAGACCGGTTTCGGCTCCGCTTCCTCGGTACCGCCAAAACGCTTGTCCACCGCGACGGTCGCATTGGTATAGGCGATTGGGTAGTACGTCATGTCGTTCGCCACGGTCTGCTGAATTTGCTTGTAGATATCGGCACGTTTTGCGGCGTCGGTTTCCACGGCGCCTTTATCCCACAGGGCATCAAACTGCAGATTTTTGTAGTGCGCGTAGTTATAGGCCTCGTTGCTCATGAACAGCGATTTGTAGCCGTCCGGCTCTGAGCCCATGATGTAGCCGCCCAGGTTCAGCTCCCACGCGGTGTTGTTCATATCGAGGCTGCGCTGGGACATGGCGTTGGAGTCCAGCGGCATCAGCTCCACGTTCACCCCAATACCCTTCAGCGCCTGCTGAATGTAGAGCGCCATGCTCTCCTGGGTTTTATTGGTGTTCACATACGCCAGGCGCAGCTTGAGGTTGTCCGGCGCGCCGGACGCTTTAAGCAGCTCTTTGGCTTTTTGCAGGTCGAATTTGTATTGCTCGACGTCATCCGTCTTGTAAAGCGTATCGGGCGTCAGGAAGGACGTCGCCGGTTTGGCGTAGTCCAGCGAGGTAAAGGCGGTTTGGGTCAGCTCGTCTTTGTTGATGGCGTAAGCAATGGCCTGACGCAATTCTTTGCTCTTCATTACCGGCACGTTCTGGTTGAACGTCATATAGGCCAGGCGGCCTTCCGGATAGACCACGAAGTCAAACTTACCGGTATTTTTCAGGCGGTTCACGTCCTGCGGGTCAACCATCTTGAGGTTGATTTCACCGTTTTGCAGCGCCAGGTTGGCGGCGTTACTGTCTTTGGCGAAACGGTAGGTCACCGAATCAAGCTTCGCTTTGCCGTTCCAGTAATCGTCAAAACGGGTCAGGGCGTAATACTGCCCGGCGCGGTACTCTTTAAACTTGAACGGCCCGGAGCCGACCGGCGCATCGTTTTTGCTGCTCTTTTCCAGGTCGCCTTCGCCGGCGAACACGTGCTGCGGGATCGGGTAGATCTGTACCAGGGTGCCGGTAAAGGCGGCGCTGACCTGCGGTAAGGTGAACTTAACGGTGCGGTCGTCAACCTTGCTTACCTCAACAGGCTTGCCGCCCCAGGTAAACATGCTGCGGAAGAAGCTGTGCTGTTTGGCATCCAGCAGCTTATTGAAGGTGAAGACCACGTCGTCCGCCGTCAGCGGCTGTCCGTCCTGCCATTTCAGGTTGGGTTTTAACGTCAGGGTGTAGCTCAGGTTGTCGGCGGAGGGCGTGAGGCTTTCCGCCAGGCCCCACTCAATCTTGCCGTTATTAAAGCTGTACAGCGGGGCATACAACGCCTGCATAATGGTTAACGTTGTGCGGTCGCTGGCATAAAGCGGATTAACGGCTAACGGGTCGCCGGAGGTAATTCCAATAATTAGCGAACCGCCCTCTTTTGGCGCGTCGCTTTTTGCCGCCGCGGCCGTATTTGTCTCTTTATTTTTCGCATCATCACAGCCCGCCAGGCCTAACGCGAGCGAAACGACCACGGCCGATAACAGAAGCTTGCGCATCTCACTAACTCCTTGCCTTATAAAGTGTTTATTACTGCATCTTTTATTTATGTTGAAGCATCATATTCAGCTTTATCGTTTTACGCATTAATTATGAAAATGCGATTTTCGATTAAGCTTATGCCGGATTTGTTATATATAAGCGCCGGAAGGAATAGCGGTTAATTGATTGCGCTCGCAACGTTAAACGGTTCACAAATCTCCTGCTACACTGCCTCAACACATCACTCAAAAGGCAGGCCAACATGTCAGACAACACGTATCAGCCACCCAAAGTGTGGGAATGGAAAAAGAACGGCGGCGGCGCGTTCGCCAACATTAACCGCCCGATTTCCGGCGCAACGCATGAGAAAGAACTGCCCGTGGGCTCCCATCCGCTGCAGCTTTACTCTCTCGGGACACCGAACGGCCAGAAAGTGACGATCATGCTCGAAGAGCTGCTGGCGCTTGGCGTGACGGGCGCGGAATACGACGCATGGTTGATCCGCATCGGCGAGGGCGATCAGTTCTCCAGCGGCTTCGTTGAGGTGAACCCGAACTCGAAAATACCTGCGCTTCGTGACCACTCCACGAACCCGCCAACCCGCGTATTTGAATCCGGCAATATCCTGCTCTACCTGGCAGAAAAATTCGGCCACTTCCTGCCTAAAGATCCGGCAGGACGCACCGAGACCCTGAACTGGTTGTTCTGGCTGCAGGGCGCGGCGCCGTTCCTCGGCGGCGGTTTTGGTCACTTCTACAACTACGCGCCGGTAAAAATTGAGTACGCCATTGACCGCTTTACCATGGAAGCCAAACGCCTGTTCGACGTGCTGGATAAACAGCTGGCGCGCGGTCGCTACGTGGCGGGTGAGGAGTACACCATCGCGGATATGGCAATCTGGCCGTGGTTCGGCTGCGTGGCGCTGGGCAGCGTGTACAACGCCGCCGAGTTCCTGGATGCAGAGAAGTACACCAACGTCCAGCGCTGGGCGAAAGACGTGGCGAATCGCCATGCCGTTAAGCGCGGACGTATCGTTAACCGCACCAGCGGCGAGCTGAACGAGCAGCTCCACGAGCGCCATGCGGCGAGCGACTTCGAGACCAATACGGAAGATAAGCGTCAGGCGTAATGTTCTGCCGGGCGGATCCCCGCCCGGCAGCTGAGATCCTTGACCAGGGCATGATTAGCTTAAAGGTTGAACCGGTATTGCTGGCACTATCTGGACGTTTTTCTCGCGTCAGAGAGTGAGAAATGACGTATCAACCGACAGCAGTCACAAAGGATCTGTTATGAAACTTATTAAAACAACGCTGGTTATCAGCGCCCTCATTTTCTCCGCCTCGGGAATGGCCATCGACAAAACTGCAGCTGGCGCGGTAGCAGGCGCGGCGATTGGCGCGGCCACTGGCAAAGATCTGAAATCGACCGTTGGCGGCGCCGTTGTTGGCGCAGGCACAGGTGCTATGTTCAAAAACGGCGGCAAAGGTAAAGCCGCGCGTAAAGGCGGTGCGGTAGGTGCTGCCGTGGGCGCAGGTGCCGCGGCGGTGACCGGCAAGAGCGTGCTGAAAGGTGCAGCCGTTGGTGCGGGCACGGGTGCGCTGATTGGTGAAGCGACGCACTGATACAGTGTGCCACCTTGTGAACCGATATGAATAATAAACCCAGCGATCGCGCTGGGTTTTTGTGTAGTCTGAATCAAATACGCGCACGTTCGAACAACCGACGCGCGGCTGGCGTTAACTCTGACATATGGATGCAGGCATGCACCATTCCCGGCAACCGTTCACAGCGCACAGGCACCCCCGCCTCCTCAAGCCGTCGCGCATACGCTTCAGCCTCATCGCGCAGGGGATCATATTCACAACTCAGGATGGTTGCTGGCGGTAACCCCCTCAGCGAGGCCATATGCAGCGGCTCGGCATAGGGATGACGACGGTCTCCCAGATAGTTTTCCCAGCAAAACGCCATAGCATCACGCGTTAAAAAATAACCTTCAGCAAATTCACAATAACTTTTGGTCGACATATCGCGACTTAACGCCGGGTAGAGCAGCAACTGATGCTCTATATGGGGTCCGCCGCGATCCCGGGCCAGCAGCGCTGTCGCTGCTGCGAGATTTCCGCCAGCACTGTCGCCGCCCACCGCCAGACGGGTGGCATTAATGCCCAGAAGCGCGGCCTGTTCACTGACCCAGCACAGTGCCTGATAAACATCTTCTAACGGCCTTGGGAAGGGGAACTCCGGCGCCAGACGGTAATCCACGGAGAGTATTTTCCGGCCAGTGGCATTAGCCAATGCCTGACAGGGTCGATCGTAGAGCGACAGCGACCCCAGACACCATCCACCGCCGTGAGCAAATAGCATTGCAGGCTGCGCACTTTCAGCGTTTGAGGCTGCAGGGGTATAGAGGCGAAGGCCAATAGCATAGCCATCATCTGCGATAACAACGTAATGTTGAATGGCGACACCGGTTTCCGCCTCGCCCTGTAGCCGCATCAAATCCGCTTCGGTGGCGGCACGCAGTTCGGCCAACGATGTCGGCTGCGGCGCCCCCGATGACGCAGCCAACAAGTCAGCAATATGTTTATCAAGCGGCATGATGCACAACCTCTGAAAGAAATGGCACGATCAGCCCGATAAACGCCTCATGACACTCTTCGGTAACAAAATGCCCGCAATCAGCCACCGTCTCGCCACGCAGATCAAGGGCATTGCCCTGCAGGGTTATCAGCGGTGCATCGCGCGTGGCATGTTCGGCCCCCACCGTTAATACCGGCATGGTTAAAGGCGTTTGCGCGCGGCGCTGGTTCTGCCGGATGGTTTCCGGGATAGCGCGATAATAGTCGAAACCCGCGCGCAGCCCGCCGGGTGTCGAATAGGCGGCGATATACACCTCTGCAGCGACCTGTTCACGGCGATGCGACCAGCGATCGAAAATATAGCTGAGATACTGTGATTCGCGCCCGCTGGTCAGGGTCTCGGGTAAATCCGCCAGTTGATTGAACATGAAGTGCCAGAGAAAGATGTTCTCTTCCGGTGCAACGAAAATCGGTGGCGGCGGTGCCAGTCCAGGGATCACCGCTTCTGTCAGCACAAGCCGTTCTATCGCCTGTGGAAAATCGCTCGCCATGGCATAACCCACCCACATGCCGATATCATGGCCCACTATGCTGTAATGTGAATGCCCCAGTTGCGCCATCAACGTATGCAGCGTGGCACCGACACGTCCGGTGTCATAGCCATCACGTGGTTTGTCTGATTCACCCATGCCTGGAGGATCGACCGCTATCGCCTTAAAGCCGGCCGCAGCCAGCGCGCGCATGACATAGCGCCAGGTATACCAGGTCTGCGGCCAGCCCGGTATCAGTAATACTGGTTGACCTATTCCCGCCACGACGCAATGGATGCGCTGTCCGTTTACTTTCGTATAGACGTGTTCTGCCCTGAGATCCGCAGGCAGGATCTCACTAAATTGGTGTTCCATGGGGACTCCCTGTAATGTCGTGACTTAGCGAATGCCGAGTAATGCGTTGATTTGCTGGAGGTTAACCGGCGCACCGGCGAAATCATCGAAGACTTTATCTGTAATGTGAATAATATGGTTGCGGATGAACGCAGCCCCTTCTCTGGCGCCGTCCAGCGGGTTTTTCAGACAGCACTCCCACTCCAGCGTTGCCCAGCCAGCATAATCGTATTGGGTCAGCTTCGAGAAAATGGCCCTGAAATCCACCTGACCGTCACCCAATGAGCGAAAACGTCCTGCACGATCAACCCATGACTGATAGCCGCCATAAATACCCTGACGACCGGTCGGATTAAATTCAGCGTCTTTGACGTGGAACATGTTGATCATGTCCTTATAGATATCAATAAATTCCAAGTAGTTAAGCTGCTGGAGCACCATGTGGCTGGGGTCGAAAAGTATCCGGCAGCGGGGATGTTCTTTCACCCGCTGATAGAACATTTCAAACGTTATCCCATCATGCAAATCTTCACTCGGGTGGATCTCATAGCAGAGGTTAATGCCCTGCTCTTCACAGGCGTTGAGTACCGGCATCCAGCGTCTGGCCAGCTCGTCAAAAGCAGTTTCAATTAACCCTTCCGGACGCTGCGGAAACGGGAAAAGATAGGGCCACGCCAGCGAGCCAGAAAAGGTACCCAGATCGCTGAGGCCAAGCCGGGCGGAGGCCTTGACCGCCATCAGCAGCTGCTGGCGTGCCCATTCGCTACGGGCTTGTGGGTTGCCATGGACTTCCGGCGGTGCAAAGCTGTCGCATAAGCTGTCGTAAGCAGGATGTACCGCCATCAGTTGGCCGAAGATATGGCTGGTCAGTTCACTTACCACCAGGCCATGCTCCGCCAGCATACCGGTCAAATCATCACAGTAGGTCTGGCTTTCTGCCGCCGTTGCCACGTCGAAAAGACGGCGATCCCATGCCGGAATTTGCAGAGCGCTAAAACCCATTTCCGCCGCCCACCGGGCGATCGCAGGCAAATGATTAAAGGGGGCCGCATCGTCGCTGAACTGAGCAAGATGGAGAGAGGGACCTTTAAGGGTTTTCATCGTATACTCCTATTGTTTGTCGATTGACAAACAATAGGAGTAAAGCCGGATAACCGCAAGCGAAAATTATAAATTCGTTGGTAATCCAGATGATTTAGGCGATCCTGTGGCACAGAATTCAGGACCAACCGGAGCAACAAAATGGCAGGCAGACCGCGCCAGTTCGATCGTGACCAGGCGCTTATCAAAGCGCGCAACCTGTTCTGGCGACAGGGTTATGAAGGAACGTCGATGTCAGATCTGGTGGCAGAGCTGGGGATCGCGTCGGCACGGATTTACAAGGCGTTTGGTTCAAAAGAACAACTCTTTCGGGAAGCTATCGCTGATTACGAAAATCAGGAAGGCAGTTTTGCGGATCGGGCCTTAGCCGCTGGGGGCACAGTGCGGGATACCCTCCAGACGCTGTTAATGGATGCGGTTCACCTGTACTGCCATCCGGATTTGCCGCAAGGATGTATGGTGGTGGCCTCTGCAGCCAGCGTCAGCGCAGAAAATGAGACGATCAAAAACTGGCTGGCGCAGCATCGCCTGCAGCGTACACAGCAGATCATCGACCGTCTCCATCAGGCAGTGCAAAACGGTGAACTGCCGGATACGACCGATGCAGAGAGTCTGGGAGACTATTTCGCCGTCTTTTTACACGGTTTGTCGGTACAGGCCCGGGACGGTGTTTCGGAATCACGTTTGCAGGCGGCGGTTAAGCAGGCGCTTAACCTGCTGCCGCATTCCTGAGTGCGACGCGCTAAGGCCGCGCAGCGTGGCCTTAGCGCGTTCTGCCGGAAGGCGGATACTGAGACGTCACGCAAAATCGCATCAATGGCGATCGTCATACTGATACTCAATCACCATACCTTCCGCCACGCTCGCAACATGGCGTGCACGCGGATGATAGACCGGTGCAGGGGCTGCATATGCTGTTTGTGCAGGCGCAACGCTTACCATCTCAGGAACCGTGGCTGACTGCGGAACAATCACGACCTTATACCCGGCAGGGACATCGACCGTGACGCTCTGGGCCATCGCTGTATTGACCCCGGCAAAACCTGCCAGGGCAGCAAATAAAATAATACGGTTTTTAATAAATTGAATTTTTTCCGTTATCAAGAAAATAATTCATTATATTGTTACAAGCGAATAACTTAATATTTAAAAAACATTGAGTTACGTTTTTCAAAAGGCGACAAGAAATACGCTTGCATGACGCCTCACCTGTTATGTTAATACTTAATATCCCGCGCTTTTTGCCGTCCGGCCTGTTTCATCTGACGTTTATCCTGGCGGCAGTCGTGATTACTCTGGTTATTGTTCGCCACGCAGGTCTGCTTCACCTGCCGTGACGCGTCGCGGGTTTCCTGCCTTACATCACGCGCCACGCGCCGTTCCTGCGCCTGTTGGGTCGCATCGGCAAAAACCGAGAACAGCATCAGAAAAATGAAAGAGAGAACAGGGATGAGAGATAACGATCTGTTCATAGCAACACCTCACAGAAGAGAGCCCAGAACGTCAGGGGGGTTAGCAAAAGAGTAGCAGTTTCAACGCGAGCTGAATGGGGAAGGCGTTAATAATACAAGGCCGCATCCGGCGGCCTTGAAACGTTGCGTTATGCCGTCAGGCGGAACTTTTGCACCGAGCGCTGAAGCTCTTCGGTCTGACGCTCCAGCGCCGCCGCCGCCGCGGAAACTTCTTCAACCAGCGAGGCGTTTTGCTGGGTAACGCCGTCCATCTGGGTAATGGCAATCCCGACCTGCGAAATGCCCTTGCTTTGCTCCTCAGAGGCGGAAGCGATTTGCTTCATAATGGTCGTCACTTCCGTCACGTCCCGCAGAATCGCATCCATGGTGGTGCCGGTGTCGCTCACCAGCTGCGCCCCCTGCTCTACGCGGGAAACGGAGTCGGTAATCAGCCCTTCAATCTCTTTTGCCGCGTTGGCGCTGCGGCTTGCCAGGTTGCGAACTTCACCTGCCACTACCGCGAAACCACGCCCCTGTTCACCCGCGCGCGCCGCTTCAACCGCCGCATTGAGCGCCAGAATATTGGTCTGGAAGGCAATGCTGTTGATAACGTTAGTGATTTCAGCGATTTTCTTCGAGCTTTCCGAAATACCGCTCATGGTGGTCACCACCTCTTCCACCAGCGAGCCGCCGCGGCTGGCGGTAGTTGAGGCCACATCGGCCAGCTGGCTGGCCTGACGCGCGCTTTCCGCATTCAGTTTCACCGTGGCGGTCAGCTGTTCCATGCTGGCTGCCGTCTCTTCCAGCGCAGCCGCCTGCTCTTCGGTACGGGAAGAGAGATCGTTGTTACCGCTGGAGATTTCCGTCGCGCCGCGCCAGATATTTTCACTGCCGGAGCGGATCGTGCTGACCGCTTCGCGCAGGCTGTCCTGCATGGCGCTCAGCAGCGGCACCAGCTGGCCCACGCAGTTGCGGCCAAACGGCTCAATGGGCTGGCTGAGATCGCCCTGGGCAATCTGGCGGAACTGCTGGCGAATGCGATCCAGCGGTTTGACCAGCATCGCCACCAGGTAACGGTCGGTGAAGAGCAGGATCAGCAGGCCGATAATCGTGGCAACGATTATCACCGTGCGGGTCATGCTTGTCAGGCCGTCCACCACCACGCGGGTGCTGTCGAGCGACTTCGCGGCGGCATTGTTGAACTCCTCAGCGGCCGCACCAAACGCGCGGCTCAGCGGCGGCGTGACGTTGTTGGCCTGCTGGCGATACCCCTCCAGAGCCCCCTGCTTCGCCTGCTGCATTTGCGGCGTTACGCCCTGTTCAAGCAGCGCCTGCCAGGTGCCAATCACCCTGGAAGAGATCTGCTCATCCATCGGGCCTGGGGAGATCGCCTTCATCTCGGCCAGTTTCTTGCCCATGTTATCCAGCGCCTGTTGGGCAGAGGACAGATCCGGCGTGCCGCCTGCGGCTTTGACTTCCATTGCGCGGCTCAGACGGGTCACAAAGCGGAAATATTGATCGTTACCCTGGCTGAGTACCGTCATCTGTTTAACCAGCTGGCGATCGACTTCGTTGCCGTCTGAAACGCGAGAAAGGGACCAGGTGCTGTACAAGCCAACACCCGCCCACATTAAACAAAAGATCCCGAGAATCGTCAGCATGACGAAGCGGATCGTGAAATTACGGAGCATATTCATAAGTCTTCCTTGCCGTGAGGGTGAGTTCGCCCAGAGGCGAGTACTACTCTCGTTATCGGCAGGAAAGAGGGAAATTATAACGTTTTGTGATCATTTTTAATTAGCGTGGCTTCACTGGTCACACAGCAGTTGTTAACCATCAGGCCCGAGCTTAGTGATGTAATTTGTGATGTGGTAAGTTCAGAATGAAAACGTTGTTTCGAAAATTTCATCAATAAGAAAGGAGACATCATGTCCTGGCACCCTTACCCCGGCCGCTATGAGAATATGCAATACCGTTATTGCGGCAAAAGTGGCCTGCGCCTGCCCGCGCTGTCGCTGGGACTGTGGCATAGCTTCGGCCACGTCCAGCCTCTTGATGCCCAACGCGCGCTGCTGCGAAAAGCCTTCGACCTCGGCATCACTCATTTCGATCTTGCCAATAACTACGGACCACCGCCGGGTAGCGCGGAAGAGAATTTCGGCCGCCTGCTGCGGGAAGATTTTGCCGCATACCGCGACGAACTGGTTATCTCCACCAAGGCGGGTTATGACATGTGGCCTGGGCCGTACGGTTCCGGCGGTTCACGCAAATATCTGCTCGCCAGCCTCGACCAGAGCCTGAAGCGTCTGGGCGTCGAGTACGTCGATATTTTCTACTCCCACCGCGTGGATGAAAACACCCCGATGGAAGAGACGGCATCCGCGCTGGCCCATGCCGTGCAGAGCGGAAAAGCGCTGTATGTGGGGATTTCCTCCTACTCGACAGATCGCACACAAAAAATGGCCGAGCTGCTGCGCGAGTGGAAGATCCCCCTGCTGATCCATCAGCCGTCCTATAACCTGCTTAACCGCTGGGTCGATAAGACCGGCTTGCTGGATGCGCTGGAAGCAAACGGTACGGGCTGTATTGCCTTCACCCCGCTGGCGCAGGGGTTGCTGACAGGGAAATACCTGAACGGTATCCCTGAAGGATCACGCATGCAGCGCGAAGGGAATAAAGTGCGCGGCCTGACGCAAAAGATGCTCACCGACGCCAACCTGAGCAGCCTTCGCCTGCTGAATGAGATGGCGCAGGCGCGCGGACAAACCATGGCGCAGATGGCACTAAGCTGGCTGCTGAAAGATGCGCGCGTGACGTCCGTGCTGATTGGCGCAAGCCGCCCGGAACAGCTGGAAGAGAATGTACAGGCGCTGGAAAACCTGCGCTTTACGGAGGACGAACTCAAGCGGATTGACCAGCATGTTGCGGATGGGGAGTTGAATCTGTGGCAGGCGTCGTCTGATAAATAATGCCGCACCGAGCAGTCCCCTCTCCCCTTTGGGGAGAGGGGTAGGGTGGGGGGTAAGGCGTACTTTACTTCTTACTGATCTTATCCAGATACCCCATCACAAACGCGGACAGCACAAACGTCAGATGGATAATGACGTACCACATCAGTTTGTTATCCGGCACGTTCTTCGCGTCCATAAATACGCGTAGCAGGTGGATAGAAGAGATCGCCACAATCGACGCGGCCACTTTATTCTTCAGCGACGAGGCATCCATTTTGCCCAACCAGCTGAGCTTCTCTTTACGCTCGTCGATATCAAGCTGGGAGACGAAATTCTCGTAGCCGGAGAACATCACCATCACCAGCAGCCCACCCACCAGGGTCATATCCACCAGCGAGAGCAGAACCAGAATCAAATCCGCTTCGGCAATGGAAAAGATATTCGGCAGAACGTGCAGGATTTCCTGAAAGAACTTAATCGTCAGCGCGATAAGTGCCAGCGAAAGGCCAAAATAGACGGGGGCCAGTATCCAGCGAGAGGCGTACATGGCATTTTCAAAAAAGCGTTCCATAGAGTCCTGTTTGCAAAAGAAACCAGCGCCCAGTATATCTCAACGGCGCTGACTGTTTGCAATAACTCAACGGTACGTCACTCAGACGTTGTCTGGATTAACCTCCGGACGTGCGTACTCCGGCCAGACAAGCGCCACCAGTTCAGGATAGGCTTCCAGACTAAACTCGCGAAAACACTGCCGCAAATTCAATACGTCCAGATCGGAATAAGATACCTTTTCTCCGTTAAGACAGCGCTTTTTGATATTGTCATAATATTTATAGACTGCTGAATTCAGATCGCTACAGCGACGCTGCGCCTCAAACAGTCCGGGCGTGTCATTAATTTCCGACATTTTCATGCGCTTAATTGTCGCATGTAAAAAGTCGATATATTCGTGGTTCACCCGCCAGTACCAGACAGGCGTAACGGAGTTCATCAATACAGAGAAATGGTCTTCACCTTCCTCTTTTGTCATCAGTTCAGGTTGTGGGGGCTCACTGGCGTCTTTCGACACTTTCGTTTTATTGAACTCTTGCATCAATAAAAGCACACCAGCGGTCAATAATAGTAATGTGATGACCGTAAAAAAGATGCTGTTCATGGGTAGGCTCCATTTTTTTTGATTTTAAATTTGCCTCATGATATTGTCAACGAATCTCACGCCTTTACCAACCCCACCCTGTTGAAATTAAAGGAAATTAAAAATGCTGCCCGACTATCTCGTCCCGGCTAAGTACCACATTACGCCTGTGGAACAGCAACCGACGGAAGCAGAAAAAGAGGCCAGTTTCACTCAGGGGAAAAGAAAGCTCTCTGATTTCGAGCCCGATATATTAATTGGTGTTTCCCGAACTGGCAAATCGCGAAATATGTTGCTGGAAGAGCACGATCGTCATATAAAAGACCGCTTATTTCGCGCTATAAAAATTGAAGCCTTTGTCCACCTGCTGAATGACCTGCAGGCCGAGGGAGAAATAGATGCCCAGAAACTAAGTCAAATAATAGCCGAGAAAACCGAAGAAATTAATGAAGCGGGCAATGAAATTTGGCTTAATTTAATTACGCGCGAAAAAAACAACCCAATTTTTTATAGCCTGGGGGAAGATTAACGTGAAAGAAGTTAAAAATAACGACGTTTATTTGACTTTAGATGATAAAAAAAGTGATGAATTTATCTTAAAGCAAAATCTCGACGCGCTACGAAACACAAAAAATGACGAGATGACGCGCATTACACAAGACCTGGTATCGATCCCGGCGACGCTGGTTCGGCTTAAATGGCAGAATCGCCGTGAAATTTATCCGCTGCAGGTCAAAGAAGAAATTTACGGTGCCGTGATGAATGCCATCATTGAACAGCGGCCAGAGCTGAAAGAGAAGCTTCTGGGGCGCCTCGAGGCCAATTATCAGTATCTGCTCGCCAGAGAAATCGCCACCCTGCGCCTGACGCGCAAGCTTTCAGACGGTGAGTACCGTACCTCAAACGTCACCTGCGTTGCGCTTGATGAGGACGCGCTGGCAACCCCTTCTGCCGCACCAACGAATAACAAAAGCGCATAAACCGACAGGCATAAAAAAAGCCGGCTTTCGCCAGCTTCTTTATCACTTCGAGGCCGCCTTTTCTTCGCCGACCAGTCCAATCTTCAGGTAACCCGCCTGATGCAGCGTGTCCATTACCTTCATCATGGTTTCATAATCAACGGTTTTATCCGCACGGAAGAAGACCGTAGTGTCTTTCTTTCCGCCCGTAAGCTGCTCCAGCGCCGGGATGACTGAGTCGGCCGTCACCGGGTCGTTCCCGAGGAACATGGATTTATCCGCTTTCACCGACAGGTAAATAGGCTTCTCCGGGCGCGGCTGGGGCTGGCTGGAAGATGCCGGCAGATTCACCTTCACATCCACCGTCGCCAGCGGTGCAGCTACCATGAAGATAATCAGCAGAACCAGCATGACGTCGATAAACGGCGTCACGTTGATTTCATGCATTTCGCCGTTATCGTCCAGATTTTCGTTTAGACGCATCGCCATACTATTAACCTGCGCGCAGTTTAGACGCCGCATGCACCGGCTTAACCGAGCTGGCATTCAGATCGAGATCGCGACTTTGCAGCAGCAGAACCTGCGCGGCAACGTCTCCAAGAGTCGCTTTATAGCTGCCAATCATACGCGCGAAGATATTATAGATGACCACCGCCGGGATAGCGGCAACCAGACCGATTGCTGTCGCCAGCAGCGCTTCTGCGATACCCGGCGCCACGACCGCCAGGTTGGTAGTTTGGGTCTGCGCGATACCGATAAAGCTATTCATGATGCCCCAGACCGTGCCGAAAAGACCGATGAACGGTGAGATCGCGCCGATGGTAGCCAGATAACCATTGCCGCGCCCCATGTGTCGGCCAACGGCCGCAACGCGGCGCTCCAGGCGGAAACCGGTACGCTCTTTGATGCCTTCGTTATCTTCACTGCCTGCGGAGAGTTCCAGCTCGTTCTGCGCTTCATTCACGAGCAGGGTAGTCAGGCTTTTCGCGTGGAAAGATGAGGTCATATCTGAAGCCTGATCCAGAGAGCGGGCTTCAGCCAGCTGCTGCTGTTCCCGCTTCAGGCGACGCTTCTGCGAAAGCAACTCGGCACTTTTGCTGAAGAAGATAGCCCAGGTGACAACGGACGCCAGAATCAGGCCGATCATCACAATCTTAACCACGATGTCAGCATGCTGATACATGCCCCATACGGAGAGATCCGTCTGCATCAAATTATTACCCACTCTGTATCTCCAGGACGCAAATCACAAAATCTGAGCGTAATAATATCAAAACGTCGTCGAATTGATAGTAGTTCTCATTAGTATTTGCATGGTGCCGTAATTTTCGCTCACTTTCCTTGCGCTTACGCAGTAAAAATTTCTTATGCGGTTTTTTGCTAATATTTTCTGCTTATTCGATAAGCCTCGGGGTGCAGTTTTTTCCAATCGTGGTAGTCTGGACGTCCAGACGCATAAAAACAGGGTTAGCGAACATGACAAAGAAGCATCTTGATACCACGCTGGTACAGGCAGGACGCAGCAAAAAATATACTCAGGGATCGGTCAACAGCGTGATTCAACGAGCCTCCTCGCTGGTGTTTGACACCGTTGAGGAGAAAAAAAACGCCACGCGTAACCGCGCGAAAGGCGGGCTGTTTTATGGCCGTCGCGGCACGCTAACCCATTTTTCTCTGCAGGAAGCGATGTGCGAGCTGGAAGGCGGCGCGGGCTGTGCGCTCTTCCCGTGCGGGGCGGCGGCGGTCGCCAACACCATTCTGGCGTTTGTGGAACAGGGCGACCATATCCTGATGACCAACACCGCCTATGAACCCAGCCAGGACTTCTGCACCAAAATCCTCAGCAAGCTCGGGGTAACGACCGGCTGGTTCGACCCGCTGATTGGTGAAGGCATTGCCGAACTTATTCAACCAAACACGCGCATTGTGTTCCTGGAATCTCCGGGGTCGCTCACCATGGAAGTTCACGACGTGCCGGCTATCGTGAAGGCCGTACGCAGCAAAGCGCCAGAGGCGATCGTTATGATCGACAACACCTGGGCGGCAGGCGTGCTGTTCAAAGCGCTGGAATTCGACATTGATATTTCGATTCAGGCGGCAACGAAATACCTGATAGGCCACTCTGACGGCATGATTGGTACTGCGGTCTCCAACGCGCGCTGCTGGGATCAGCTGCGTGAAAATGCGTACCTGATGGGCCAGATGGTAGATGCCGACACGGCCTACATGACCAGCCGCGGTATCCGCACGCTGGGCGTTCGTCTGCGTCAGCACCATGAAAGCAGCCTGAAGGTGGCAGAATGGCTGGCGCAGCATCCGCTGGTTGAGCGCGTAAATCATCCCGCGTTACCAGGCAGTAAAGGCCATGAGTTCTGGCAACGTGACTTTACGGGCAGCAGCGGGTTGTTCTCATTCGTACTGAAAAAGCGGCTGAATAACGACGAGCTGGCGAGCTATCTGGATAATTTTACCCTTTTCAGCATGGCCTACTCCTGGGGCGGTTTTGAATCCCTGATCCTGGCTAACCAGCCGGAACAGATCGCGGCCCTTCGCCCCGGGGGTGAAGTAGACTTCAGCGGTACCCTGATACGACTGCATATCGGTTTAGAAAATGTTGACGATCTGATTGCCGATTTAGCAGCAGGGTTCGAGCGTATCGTGTAGAGTGCTGGCTGAAAATGTACTCTCTGGACGCTTTTGTGGACACCGCAAGCAGAAAAGTCTGCATGAGTTGCGCCCGGGATCAAACCCGACGGGCGAATAAGGGAGTACAATAGCGCTATATCTGCTGTTCCACAGGAAAGTCCATGGCTGTTATTCAAGATATTATCGCGGCGCTCTGGCAACACGACTTTGCCGCGCTGGCGGATCCTCACGTCGTCGGTATCGTTTACCTCGTGATGTTCGCAACTCTGTTTCTGGAAAATGGATTACTGCCAGCCTCGTTTTTACCCGGTGATAGCCTGCTTTTACTTGCCGGGGCGTTAATCGGGAAAGGCGTCATGGACTTCACGCCAACGATGGTTATTCTCACCTCCGCAGCCAGCCTGGGCTGCTGGTTGAGCTATCTTCAGGGCCGCTGGCTCGGGAATACCCGCGTCGTAAAAGGCTGGCTGGCGCAGTTACCGCATAAATATCATCAGCGTGCGACCTGCATGTTCGATCGTCACGGCCTGCTGGCATTGCTGGCGGGGCGTTTCCTGGCGTTTGTTCGCACCCTTCTGCCGACGATGGCGGGCATTTCCGGTCTGTCGAACCGCCGCTTCCAGTTCTTCAACTGGCTGAGCGCCCTGCTGTGGGTGGGTGTAGTCACCACGCTTGGCTATGCGCTGAATATGATCCCCTTCGTGAAACACCACGAAGATCAGGTGATGACCTTCCTGATGGTGCTGCCGATGTTCCTGCTGGTGGCGGGTCTGGTGGGAACCATCGCGGTGGTGATTAAGAAGAAGTACTGCAGCGCATAATTCAACAAAGCCGGGTGGCGCTGTCGCTTACCCGGCCTGTGTTTCCCCTCAGGCTCCCTGCATCGTTCTGATACGTGACGCATCTTCTCCCGGCGTAACGCCGAAATAGCGCTTAAACTCCCGGCTGAACTGCGACGCACTTTCATAGCCCACCCGCATCGCCGCCGCGCTGGCCTTCATGCCGTCGTGGATCATCAGCATCCGCGCCTTATGCAGCCGGTAGGTTTTGAGGTACTGCAGCGGAGAGGTGCTGGTCACCGACTTAAAGTTATGGTGAAACGCCGAGACGCTCATATTGGCTTCCGCCGCCAGCTGGTCGACGCTGAGGTTTTCCGTGTACTGGCTTTCGATACGCTTGAGCACGCGGCTTATCAGGCTGAAGTGGGTCTGTCGGCTCACCAGAGCGAGTAACGCGCCGCCGCCCGGGCCCAGCAGCACGTGGTACAGAATTTCGCGGACGATCTGCTTGCCCAGAATACGCGCGTCCAGCGGCCTCTCCATCACGTCCAGCAGACGCTCAATGGCGCAGAGGATCTCCTCCGACAGCGTCGCCGAATTAATCCCGCTCGAGGCCATCGAAGGCCGGAAGAGTTCATCTTCGCCAATCTCCATCAGCAGCTCCTGCAGCTGGAGGATGTCGACATTGACGCGAATACCCGCCAGCGGAACCGCCTCTGTCGCGAAGGTTTCACATTCAAAGGGTAAAGGTACCGTCAGGAGAAGATATTCATTGGTGTCGTAGCGGAACACGCGCTCGTTGATATAGCCAATTTTATGGCCTGAAAAGAGAAAAACGATGCCCGGCTGGTACATGACCGGCGTGCGCGTCCCCGGCTGCGTGCCATAGAGCAGGCGAATATCCGGCAGCAGATCGCTGGCACGATTATCATTATCTATCAACCTCTTAATCTGCACAGTGAGCTGCTGGCAGATAGCCTCACGGTTCATCTTGCGTTACTCCGGGTACGGTTTTTGACGCTAACAGTGTGCGTCGTTTTCCGCGCTTTCTCCAGCGCTCTGTAGAAATGGGCAAGACATCGGCAGGAATGTGCATTGAGGGGATAGCCCCGGACGGCCACAATGTGCAGCATCAGGTCGCCCTCTGCGTACCACGGTTTTTCACCCACTAAAGGGAACGAGCAATGAACAACTTTAATCTTCACACCCCAACCCGCATTCTGTTTGGTAAAGACGCTATCGCTGATCTGCGCGCGCAGATCCCTGCTGACGCCCGCGTACTGATCACCTACGGTGGCGGCAGCGTGAAAAAAACCGGCGTACTGGATCAGGTTTATAGCGCGCTGGACGGTCTGGACGTGCGTGAGTTCTGCGGTATCGAACCAAACCCGTCTTACGAAACGCTGATGAACGCGGTGAAAATTGCCCGCGAAGAAAACGTCACCTTCCTGCTGGCCGTCGGCGGCGGCTCCGTACTGGACGGCACCAAATTCATCGCAGCGGCAGCGCACTACGCTGAAGGCATCGATCCGTGGCACATTCTGGAAACCCGCGGCAGCGACATTAAAAGCGCCATCCCGATGGGCTCCGTGTTGACCCTGCCAGCCACCGGTTCTGAATCCAACAAGGGCGCGGTGATCTCCCGTAAAACTACCGGCGACAAACAGGCCTTCATGAACGAACACGTCCAGCCTGTGTTCGCTATCCTGGACCCGGTTTACACCTACACCCTGCCTGCGCGTCAGGTGGCGAACGGCGTGGTCGATGCCTTTGTTCATACCGTTGAGCAGTACGTCACGTACCCGGTGAATGCCAAAATTCAGGATCGCTTCGCGGAAGGCATTCTGCTGACGCTGATTGAAGAAGGTCCGAAAGCGCTGAAAGAGCCTGAAAACTACGACGTTCGTGCCAACGTGATGTGGGCCGCCACACAGGCGCTGAATGGCCTGATCGGCGCTGGCGTGCCGCAGGACTGGGCGACCCACATGCTGGGCCACGAGCTGACGGCGATGCACGGTCTGGATCATGCTCAGACGCTGGCCGTTGTGCTGCCTGCCCTGTGGAATGAAAAACGTGATACCAAACGCGCCAAACTGCTGCAGTACGCTGAGCGCGTGTGGAACATCACCGAGGGTTCTGACGACGCGCGCATTGATGCCGCCATCGAAGCGACCCGCAGCTTCTTTGAAGGTCTGGGCGTGCCAACGCGTCTGTCCGGCTACGGGCTGGACGGCAGCTCCATCCCTGCCCTGCTGGCGAAACTCGAAGAGCACGGCATGACCCATCTGGGCGAGCACGGCGACATCACGCTGGACGTCAGCCGTCGTATTTACGAGGCGGCACGCTAAGCGTTTTTGTCGCCCCGACTTTCGTTTTTTGACATTTCGTCCAGACTTAATGCACACCCCATCGCCGGAGTCTCCCTCCGACGATGCGCACCTGAAGGAGGAAAAATGGCAAACCAAACCGTAATCAAGCTGCAGGACGGCAACGTGATGCCCCAGCTGGGGCTAGGTGTATGGAAAGCCGGTAACGACGAGGTCGTCTCCGCCATTCATAAAGCCCTGGAAGTCGGCTATCGGTCGATTGACACCGCCGCCGCGTACAAAAACGAGGACGGCGTGGGGACCGCACTGGCCAGCGCCGGTGTCCCCCGCGATGAGTTATTCATCACCACGAAACTGTGGAATGACGATCAAAAACGTCCCCGCGAGGCCCTGCAGGAGAGCCTGGAGAAGCTCCAGCTCGACTTCGTCGACCTTTATCTGATGCACTGGCCGGTTCCGGCTATCGACCATTATGTTGATGCCTGGAAAGGGATGATTGAACTGCAGAAAGAGGGGCTGGTGAAAAGTATCGGCGTCTGCAACTTCCAGGTTCATCACCTGCAGCGGCTGATTGACGAGACGGGCGTCGCGCCTGTCATTAACCAGATCGAACTGCACCCGCTGCTGCAGCAGCGTCAGCTTCACGCCTGGAACGCCACGCATAAAATCCAGACCGAGTCATGGAGCCCGCTGGCACAGGGTGGCGAAGGCGTGTTCGACCAGAAAATTATCCGCGACCTGGCGGATAAATACGGCAAAACCCCGGCGCAGATCGTCATTCGCTGGCATCTGGACAACGGCCTGGTGGTGATCCCGAAATCGGTCACGCCATCGCGCATCGCCGAGAACTTCGACGTCTGGGATTTCCGTCTCGACAAAGATGAGCTGGGGGAAATTGCGAAGCTGGATAAGGGCAAGCGGCTTGGGCCGGACCCGGATCAGTTTGGCGGGTAATTGCGTAAAAAAGCCGGGTGGCGGCTTCGCCTTACCCGGCCTACGTGTCGATATAAAAACCCCGGCTTGCCGGGGTTTTTTATTTACGCTTTGCGCTTCACGGGCTTCTTCACACTCGAATTACCATTCGAACGCTGATGCACAATCGGCGTGTGCTTGGTCAGCGCCGGGCGCGTATTGCGGTTCTGGCGACGCGCTTCGCGCATCTCATCCAGCGTCGGGGCCGGTACCAGACAGTCGCGGCGCGAGCCGATCAGGTGTTTTTTACCCATCTCTTCCAGCGCCTGGCGGATCAGCGGCCAGTTTTTCGGATCGTGGTAACGCAGCAGTGCCTTGTGCAGACGACGCTGTTTATCCCCTTTAGGCACCACCACCTCTTCACTCTTGTAGCCAATCTTACTCAGCGGGTTCTTGCCGGTGTAATACATGGTCGTCGAGTTGGCGAGCGGTGACGGATAGAAGTTCTGCACCTGATCCAGGCGGAAGCGGCGCTGCTTCAGCCACAACGCCAGGTTCACCATGTCCTCATCACGCGTGCCCGGGTGCGCAGAGATGAAGTACGGGATCAGATACTGCTCTTTACCCGCCTGCTTCGAGTAGGTGTCGAACAGCTCTTTAAAGCGATCGTAGCTACCCATGCCCGGCTTCATCATCTTCGACAGCGGGCCTTCTTCGGTGTGCTCCGGCGCAATCTTCAGATAGCCACCGACGTGGTGCGTCGCCAGCTCTTTGATGTAGCGCGGATCTTCCACGGCGATGTCGTAACGTACCCCGGAGGCTATCAGGATCTTCTTGATGCCTTTCAGGTCACGCGCGCGGCGGTAGAGGTTGATCGTCGGCTCATGGTTAGTGTCCATGTGCTCGCAAATGCTTGGATAGACGCAGGAGAGGCGACGACAGGTTTGCTCTGCGCGCGGCGACTTGCAGCGCAGCATGTACATGTTCGCGGTTGGACCGCCGAGGTCGGAAATCACGCCGGTAAATCCAGGTACCGAGTCGCGAATCGCTTCGATCTCATTGATGATCGAATCTTCAGAGCGGCTCTGAATAATGCGCCCTTCGTGCTCGGTAATCGAGCAGAAAGAACAGCCGCCGAAGCAGCCGCGCATGATGTTGATCGAGAAGCGAATCATCTCATACGCCGGGATACGGGCGTTGCCGTAAGCAGGGTGCGGCACGCGCTTGTACGGCAGCGCAAAGACGCTGTCCATCTCTTCGGTGGAAAGCGGGATCGCCGGCGGGTTGATCCAGATAAAGCGCTCGCCGTGCTTCTGCATCAACGCGCGGGCGCAGCCAGGGTTGGTCTCATGGTGCAAAATACGGGACGCGTGCGCGTAGAGCACCTTGTCGGCTTTCACCTTCTCATAGGAGGGCAGCAGCACGTAGGTCTTTTCCCACGGCTTCGGGCGCGGAGGCTGCACGACGATAGCCTTCGCTTCCGCTTTTTTCGGCTCAACCGGCTTGTTATCGGCACACGGCAGATCGTCGCCGTACGGATGTGGGATCGGGTCGATTTTACCCGGCATATCAATGATGCGGGAATCCACTCCGCGCCAGCCCGGCAGCGCCTCTTTCACCATGATGGCGGTATTGCGCACGTCGCGGATGCTGCTCACCGGCTCGCCCTGCGACAGACGGTGCGCCACTTCCACCAGCGGACGCTCGCCGTTTCCGTAAATCAGCATGTCGGCTTTGGAATCCACCAGCACCGAGCGGCGCACGGTATCAGACCAGTAATCGTAGTGCGCGGTACGGCGCAGGCTCGCCTCGATGCCGCCCAGGATCACCGGCACGTCTTTCCAGGCTTCTTTGCAGCGCTGGGTATAGACGAGGGTTGCGCGGTCCGGGCGTTTACCCGCCACGTTATCCGGCGTGTAGGCGTCGTCATGACGAAGCTTACGGTCGGCGGTATAGCGGTTGATCATCGAGTCCATGTTGCCTGCAGTCACGCCGAAGAACAGGTTCGGTTTACCCAGACGCATAAAGTCGTCTTTGCTGTTCCAGTCAGGCTGGGAGATGATCCCCACGCGGAAGCCCTGCGCCTCAAGCATACGTCCACAGATGGCCATGCCGAAGCTCGGGTGGTCAACGTAGGCATCGCCCGTGACCAGAATGATGTCGCAGCTGTCCCAGCCCAGTTGGTCCATCTCTTCCCGGGACATCGGCAGGAATGGCGCCGGTCCAAAGCAGGCCGCCCAGTACTGGGGCCAGGAGAAGAGGTCACGATCCGGCTGGATCAGGGAAATTGCGCTCATAATGCTTCCGAAGAAAAAATAAACAAAAGGAGCGGGATTATACGCTGTTCATCCGCCGGATTTGAAGAAAAGGATGCAGGAAGCAGGCAGATATTCACGCAACTCGTTAAAATACAGCACCCTGATAATTTTGGATCATAATATTCACTATATTTTCCGGTGATTTGCCCCGGTAATGCGTGTTTATGCGGAGCTCAGTTGTGAAGCCCAACGATTCGTTACATGTCTCCCAACTGCGGGTTGTCCTTCACCTCTGCGGTTTTCTGGTTCTGCTGTACAGCCTTTCTATGCTGCCGCCGATGGTTATCGCCCTGCTGAATAAAGAGCGGACCTACTTTGCCTTTCTGACCACCTTTTTAACCTTTTTTACTCTCGGAGGGCTAACCTGGCGGGCAACCCGTCACGCGGGCATACAGCTGCGCACCCGCGACGGTTTCGTGATCATCGTGCTGTTCTGGCTGCTGTTTTCATTGATTAGCGCCATGCCGCTCTGGATGGATGACGGGCTACAGCTCTCTTTTGCCGACTCGCTCTTTGAAGGAGTTTCCGGGATCACCACCACCGGGGCAACGGTGATCGGGGACGTCAGCGCCCTGCCTAAATCGTACCTTTATTACCGCGCTCAGCTGAATTTCATTGGCGGGTTAGGCGTCATCGTGCTGGCCGTCGCGGTCCTGCCGCTGCTGGGCATCGGTGGCATGAAGCTCTATCAGTCAGAGATGCCGGGACCGTTCAAGGAGGAGCGCCTGACGCCCCGCCTTGCCGATACCGCGCGCACGCTGTGGGTGACCTACTTCGCGCTGGGGGTGGCCTGCACCCTGGCCTACTGGCTGGCGGGAATGTCTTTTTTTGACGCCCTCTGTCACGGGCTGTCGACCGTGTCACTGGGCGGTTTCTCCACCCGCAGCGAGAGCATTGGGTTTTATGACAGCCACGCGATTGAGCTGGTCGCCGGGGCGTTTTCACTGCTCTCCGCGTTTAACTTCACCCTCTGGTACGTCGCCATTGTCAGACGCACCCTGAAACCGATTCGCCGCAGCCCGGAGGTTAAATTCTTTCTGAGCGCCGCCGCGGTGATTATCGTCATCACCGCCTGGCAGGTCTGGCATGCCGGGATGTACAACGCCACTGATAGCCTGGTGCATGCCTTCTTCCTTGCCAGTTCGATGATGACCGATAACGGCCTTTCGACAGCCGACTATGCCCAGTGGCCAGCACATACCATCTTCCTGCTGTTGAGCGCCAGCTTTTTTGGCGGCTGCGTAGGCTCGACCTGCGGCGGGATCAAAGCGCTGCGTTTTCTCATTATGTTCAAGCAGAGTATTCAGGAGATGAACCAGCTGGCGCATCCGAGAGCGCTGCTGAGCATTAAGGTGGGCAAAAGCGTGGTGAATGAACGCGTCCTGCGCTCGGTCTGGAGCTTCTTTTTTCTCTACGTGATGATTACGGGCTTTTTTGTCTGGTCGCTCAATCTGATGGGCTACGACCTGTTTACGTCATTCGCAACGGTTGCCGCCTGCATCAACAACATGGGGCTGGGGTTTGGCGAGACGGCGTCGACGTTCGGCACGTTAACAGAGGGGGCAAAACTGCTGATGTGCGCGGCGATGATCTTAGGGCGTCTGGAAATTTATCCGGTGCTGATACTGTTCTCGCGCTTTTTCTGGCGGGCATAAAACATTCCCGGCGAACCGGGAATGTCAGGATTATGGGGCAGGATTGATCAGCATCTGCCCTACGGAGCCCCTGTCCATCATCTCCAGCGTCTGGCTGTGGAACAGGAACGGGAAATGCGGCCACGAAGGCTGACCGTAGTAGACAAGCAGCTCAACCTGGCCGTCCACCCAGACGGTATCTTTCCAGCCGCGGTCTTCCGGGAACGGCATGGCGCCGTTGACGTTGCGGATCAGGAATGCCACCCCTTCAATATGGAACGACTGCGGCATATCTGAACGCACCGTCCAGCGCTCCCAGGTACCCTGCTGCGCGGTAATGTCGATGCGGTTGACGTCCCATAGCGCGCCGTTGATGCCCGGGTCGTCGCCGAGGCTGATATCACGGCTGCGCACCGGCGAGCCGCTCATGATCTCCTGCGGCAGCAGGCGCATGGGCAGGCTATCGGTCACCAGCGGCAGCAGACCGGTTGGACGCAGGGTCAGCACCAGGGTCGAGACCAGAATGCTCGACGGTTCAAAGAACCCGCGAATACGGTCGACAATGCTGGCCGCTTCACCGCAGGTGACAGACACTTCATCCCCATTGGTCATATCAATGAGAACTTCGCGACGTTCGCCCGGCGAGAGCGCAAGCTGTTTGACGGACACCGGCGCCGGTAAAAAGCCCTGATCGCCGGAGATCACGTGCAGCGGACGACCATCGCTCATTTGCAGCTGATAGCGGCGCGAGTTGGACGCGTTGAGCAGGCGCAGGCGCACCCAGCCGCGAGAAACTTCGACATACGGGCTTTGCGCACCGTTGACCAGCAGCGTATCACCGACGAAGCCACCGCTGCCCGGCTCGCTGTATTCAGGCGTGCCGAAGTTATCCAGACGTTTGTCCTGGATGATAATCGGGAAGTCATCCACGCCGTAGTGATTCGGGATCGGCAGAGATTTGCTGACTTCATCTTCCACAAGCCACATGCCGGCCAGGCCGTTATAGACCTGCTGCGCCGTGCGGTTAGGCGTGTTGGCGTGATACCACAGGGTTGCCGCGCTCTGGCGAATCGGCAGAACGGGCGCCCAGTCGGCGCTGGGTGACATCATTCGCGCCGCGCCGCCAATCAGCGGGCCAGGCACCTGCAGACCGCTGATGGTCATAGCGACATTTTCAGGGGTGCGGTTACTGTAGATGAGCTTTACGTCATCGCCATTCCACACGCGTATGGTCGGCCCGAGGTAACGTCCGTTAATGCCCCAGACGGGCGCACGCGTCCCCTGGGTAAAGGACCAGTGGCTACGCTGCAGCGTCAGGAAAAGCGGCTGACCGCGACGGGATTCAATTAATGGCGGTATAGGCAGCGGCTGTTGCTGCCCGGCGGCGCTGGCTGTCAGCGGCATCGCACCCGCACAAAGGGCGATCCCTGAAGCCTGAATAAACTGACGCCGACTGAGTGACATATAAGCTCCATCTGAAACGACTAACAACGCGGGAATTCGTTTTCCCTTCAACGCCGGGTTAAATCTTACCGGCGGCTTCTCTCTCTGCGACTTCTTTGTCGAGCTGCGCAATATGCTGAGCCATTAGCTCACGGCAGTGTGCTGCCAATTCACGCACCTGATCTTTACCGTATTTGCTGGTATCGACAGGTGGCAGCATTTCGACAATCACCAGCCCATTATTCAGGCGGTTAAGATTAATCTTATTCGAAGTATTGGAAACGCACACGGGAATAATTGGAACACCTGCCGCAATTGCAGCATGAAACGCACCGGTTTTAAACGGCAGCAGGCCGCGACCGCGGCTGCGCGTTCCTTCCGGGAACATCCAGATTGAGATTTTGCGCTTTTTAAAATGATTCACTACTTCCGCAATGGTGCTGTGCGCTTTTGCACGGTTATTACGGTCAATCAGCAGGTTACCGGTAAGCCAGTACAGCTGACCAAAAAACGGGATCCACAGCAGGCTTTTTTTGCCCACCGTCACGGTCGGTGGAAGCACGATATTAGAGGCCGTCACCATATCGTAGTTGTTCTGATGGTTGGCAATATAGATGGCGTTACCGAAATTCTCCGCCCCTTCCGGCAGACGTTTTTCAACCTTCAGGCCAAACAGCGGAGCAAGGCGCCCGAACATATGGCCAAAGGTGGCGACATGCTTCGGATTACGCGGGCTGAACAGGCAATAAATAGAGCCGAAAATACAGACCAGAATACAGTAGATGACGGTAAGAATAAGACGAACAATATATAGCATAGCGACCTCTGAAGCCCCAACAGCTGACAATTATACTTCACCTGTGGCCAGGTAAGGACTTTATTACGAGCGCGTATTGTTAATCGCAACGCACGAATTAACAACGATTTTACGGGAAATTTTATTGAAATTCCCCCTCCGGACAGAGGGGGGATATCACGACATTACTCTTCGCTGTCGCCCGCAGCGCTGCGTGCAGGAGAGTCAATCTCCACGCGATCGATACGCTGCAGACCGCGCATCAGCGAGCCGCGGCGACCGCGCTCACCCACCACCTTCTGCAGCTCTTCCGGACGAAGCTTGATTTTGCGCTTGCCGACGTGAATGGTCAGCGTGCTCTGCGGCGGCAGAAGGAAGAGGTGCGCCAGGCCATCTTCGCCTTTCGCGGCCTCCGCCGACGGGATGTTGATGATCTTGTTGCCCTTGCCTTTTGACAGCTCCGGCAGATCGCTGACCGGGAACATCAGCATACGTCCGGCGGTAGTGATCGCCAGCAGCATGTCGCTTTCGTTCTCAATCACCAGCGGTGCCATCACGTGAGCGTTGTCCGGCAGGCTAATCAGCGCCTTACCGGCACGATTGCGGGAGACCAGATCGTTGAAGGTACAGATAAAGCCGTAGCCCGCATCGGACGCCAGCAGCAGCTTCTGGTCATCGGCTTCCATCAGCATATGGTCAACCGTCGCGCCCGGCGGCAGCGTCAGCTTGCCGGTGAGCGGCTCGCCCTGCCCGCGCGCGGAAGGCAGCGTGATCGGGTCAATGGCGTAGCTGCGACCGGTGGAGTCGATAAACGCCACCGGCTGGTTGCTCTTGCCTTTCACCGCCGCTTTGAAGCTGTCGCCCGCTTTATAGCTGAGCCCCGGCGCGTCGATATCGTGGCCTTTGGCGCTGCGTACCCAGCCGCTCTGCGACAGGACAATGGTCACAGGCTCGGACGGCTGCATGTCGTGCTCGTTCATCGCCTTCGCTTCTTCGCGCTCGTGCAGCGGAGAACGACGGTCGTCACCGAAGGCATCGGCATCGGCCTGCAGCTCTTTTTTCAGCAGGTTATTCATCTTGCGTTCGGACGCGAGGATCGCCTGCAGCTGATCGCGCTCTTTTTCCAGCTCGTTCTGCTCGCCGCGGATCTTCATCTCTTCCAGTTTGGCGAGATGGCGCAGCTTCAGCTCGAGGATCGCTTCGGCCTGGGTTTCGCTGATGCCAAAGCGCGACATCAGGGCGGGCTTCGGCTCGTCCTCGGTGCGGATGATCTCAATCACCTCGTCGATATTGAGGAACGCCACCAGCAAACCTTCAAGGATATGCAGGCGCTTAAGCACTTTCTCCAGACGATGGTTCAGACGACGGCGTACCGTATCGCGGCGGAACGTCAGCCATTCGGTGAGGATCTCCAGCAGGTTTTTCACCGCCGGGCGTCCGTCGAGGCCGATCATGTTCAGGTTGATGCGGTAGCTTTTTTCCAGATCGGTGGTGGCAAACAGGTGGTTCATCACCTGCTCCATGTCCACGCGGTTGGAGCGCGGCACGATCACCAGACGGGTCGGGTTCTCGTGGTCCGATTCATCGCGCAGGTCGTCGACCATCGGCAGCTTTTTATTGCGCATCTGGGAGGCGATCTGCTCCAGCACTTTGGCGCCGGAAACCTGATGCGGCAGCGCGGTGATCACCACGGCGCCGTCCTCTTTATTCCACACCGCGCGCATGCGCACAGAGCCGCGCCCGTTCTGGTAGATTTTGCGGATTTCCGCGCGCGAGGTGATGATTTCGGCTTCGGTTGGGAAATCTGGCCCCTGCACGATATCCAGCAGATCGTCGAGCGAGGCTTTCGGCTGCTCGATCAGGGTGATGGCGGCTTTCGCCACTTCACGCAGGTTGTGCGGCGGAATATCCGTCGCCATACCGACCGCAATACCGGTGGTACCGTTCAGCAGGATGTTCGGCAGACGCGCAGGCAGCATCTTAGGCTCCTGCATCGTACCGTCGAAATTTGGCACCCAGTCGACGGTTCCCTGACCCAGCTCGCCCAGCAGCACTTCGGCATATTTAGAGAGACGGGATTCGGTATAACGCATTGCCGCGAAGGATTTTGGATCGTCCGGCGCCCCCCAGTTCCCCTGACCATCCACCAGCGGGTAGCGGTAAGAGAACGGCTGAGCCATCAGCACCATCGCTTCATAGCAGGCGCTGTCGCCGTGCGGATGGTATTTACCCAGCACGTCACCGACGGTACGGGCGGATTTCTTGAACTTGGCGGTGGCGTTCAGCCCCAGTTCGGACATCGCATACACGATGCGGCGCTGAACGGGCTTCAGGCCATCCCCGATAAACGGCAACGCCCTGTCCATGATGACGTACATGGAATAGTTCAGATAGGCGTTTTCCGTGAATTCATGTAGCGCGAGGCGCTCTGCCATATCGCTCATTACGTGTGATTCCTCAACTCAGAAACCGAAGGGTTTCAGGCAATATTGTCGCAGATACTACCCTATCTGACGAGTTGAGTCACAAAGAAAAAGGGCCGCTTATGCGGCCCTTTCCGGGTTATTTGTTCAGCTTAATGACCTGCTTCACGTCGATTTCAAAATCGTTCCACTCTTTATCGACCTTGCCCTGGATTTCCACTTTATCCTGAGGGGTGACGGTCACGCCGTTCCAGCGCTTGTGGTCAATCTCCACATTGAGCGTGCCGGTCTCATCGCGGAAGGTGTAGCGGTCATCGGACAGGCGCTGGGTAATGTTCCCGCGCAGCTTCACCCAGCTATCGTCCTTCATCTCTTTTACCTTCACCGCAGTGGTGAGGTTAGCGTCGTTATCAACAAAACCTCCCGTCTGGGTCTGGGTTTGCGTGGCCGACGGGCCGTTAAATCCGCCCTGCGCGGCAAAAACGGGGGCAGTGGTCATCATCATGATGGCGGCAATAGCAGCGAATTTTTTCATATTAACTCTCCCTTTAATCTGGTTTCGCAGTCCATTAAACAGGGTAATCCTTAACAACTTCTTAAGGGAAAAATTTATTTATTATTGCTGTACAGCAGGCGCTTACAGAGGGTTTACTGACGGCATCAAGGAGGGAACATGCGCATTTTACTGGTAGAAGACGACACGTTAATCGGCGACGGTATCAGGGCGGGTTTAAGCAAAATGGGCTTTAGCGTGGACTGGTTTACCGACGGTAAAACCGGTCAGGCCGCGCTTGCTTCTGCGCCCTATGATGCCGTGGTGCTGGATCTGACGCTGCCGGAAATCGACGGTCTGGACATCCTGCGCGCGTGGCGCGAAAGCGGGCGCAGCGAGCCGGTATTGATCCTGACCGCGCGGGATGCGCTCAACCAGCGCGTGGAAGGGCTGCGTCTTGGCGCGGATGATTATCTCTGCAAGCCGTTCGCGCTGATTGAAGTCGGCGCCCGCCTCGAGGCGCTGGTCCGCCGCAGTCACGGCCAGACGCATAGCGAGCTACGCCACGGCAAGGTCACGCTCGATCCGACCCGTCTCGTCGCCACGCTGGACGGTGAACCGCTGACGCTGAAGCCGAAAGAGTTTGCGCTGCTGGAACTGCTGATGCGCAATGCAGGCCGCGTGCTCCCTCGTAAGACGATTGAGGAAAAACTGTATACCTGGGATGACGACGTCTCCAGCAACGCGGTAGAAGTCCACGTTCATCACCTGCGCCGCAAGCTTGGCAGCGAGTTTATCCGCACCGTGCACGGCATCGGCTATACCCTGGGTGACGCATGAAGCTGACGCAACGCCTGAGCCTGAAGCTGCGCCTGACGCTCCTCTTTTTAGCGCTCTCCCTGACGGCATGGTTTGCCGCCAGCCTGGTGGCCTGGCAGCAGACCACCCACAAGCTGGATAAGCTCTTCGACACGCAGCAGATGCTGTTTGCCAAACGGCTGCTGACGATGGATCTTGACGAGATCCGCGCCCCCGAACGGATGCGCGAGATCCCGAAAAAAGTGAAGCATGGCCGTCTCGATGACGACGCGCTGGCTTTCGCCATTTACGCCGTCGACGGCAAAATGCTGCTGAACGATGGCGAGAACGGGCGCGATATTCCGTACCACTATCGCCGCGACGGGTTTGCTAACGGGCAGCTCCAGGACGACAACGACGAATGGCGTTTCCTGTGGCTGACCTCACCCGACGGGAAATACCGCGTGGTGGTCGGCCAGGAGTGGGAGTACCGCCAGGAGATGGCGCTGGACGTGGTCAGCTCGCAGCTCACGCCCTGGCTGGTGGCGCTGCCCGTGATGTTGCTGTTGCTGGTTCTGCTCCTGAGCCGGGAGCTAAAGCCGCTGAAAAAGCTGGCGCAGACCCTGCGCTCCCGCTCGCCGGATGCTACCGATAAACTGCCGACGGAGGGCGTCCCTACGGAAGTGCGCCCCCTGCTTGATTCGCTGAATCATCTCTTCGCGCGTACCCAGGAAATGATGACCCGCGAGCGCCGCTTTACGTCCGACGCCGCCCACGAGCTGCGCAGCCCGCTGGCGGCCCTGAAGGTGCAAACTGACGTGGCGCAGCTCTCGCAGGACGATCCGCAGGCGAGGGAAAAAGCGCTGGTGCAGCTGCATGCGGGCATCGACCGCGCTTCCCGGCTGGTGGACCAGCTCCTCACGCTGTCGCGTCTGGACTCGCTGGATAATCTTGACGACGTCGAACCGATAACGCTTGCCGATTTACTTCAGTCGGCGGTGCTGGATATCTGGCATCCGGCGCAGCAGGCAGGGATTGATATTCGCCTCAACAACCGCGCCCCGCAGATCAAACGTCAGGGACAGCCACTGCTGCTAAGCCTGCTGGTGCGCAACCTGCTGGACAACGCCATCCGCTACAGCCCGCGCGGCAGCGTGGTGGATGTCACCCTGGACGCGCGTAGTTTTACCGTGCGCGACAACGGCCCAGGCATTTCACCTGACGCGCTGGCGCGCATCGGCGAGCGCTTTTATCGTCCGCCGGGTCAGGATGCCACGGGCAGCGGGCTGGGGTTATCCATCGTAAAACGCATCGCCGCGCTGCACGGTATGCGCGTCTCGTTGAGCAATGCGCCTGAAGGCGGTTTTGAAGTGAAGGTCAGCTGGTAGAAATTATTGCGTTTAATGCAAAAGACTTTGCACATTTTGCTCATTTTTCCGCTCCGTCCTCGCGCGTAGAATACTCGCCATACTTTCATCGTCGAGGACAAATAATGAGCAACATCCTGATTATCAACGGTGCAAAAGAATTTGCGCACTCTAAAGGCCAGCTGAATGACACCCTGACCGAGGTCGCGGACGGTTTCCTGCGCGACGCCGGGCATGATGTTAAGGTCGTACGCGCGGACAGCAACTACGACGTGAAGGCCGAAGTACAGAACTTCCTGTGGGCTGACGTGGTGATCTGGCAGATGCCAGGCTGGTGGATGGGCGCGCCGTGGACCGTAAAAAAATACATGGACGATGTGTTCACCGAAGGTCATGGCTCACTGTATGCCAGCGATGGCCGCACCCGCTCTGACGCGTCCAAAAAATACGGGTCAGGCGGTATGATTCAGGGCAAAAAATATATGCTCTCTCTGACCTGGAACGCCCCGCTGGAAGCCTTCACCGAGAAAGATCAGTTCTTCGAAGGCGTGGGCGTTGACGGCGCGTACCTGCCGTTCCACAAGGCTAACCAGTTCCTGGGCATGGATCCTCTGCCGACGTTTATCGTCAACGACGTGATTAAAATGCCTGATGTCCCGAGCTATATCGCAGAATATCGCAAGCATCTCGCGGAAATTTTTGCTTAACTGGTAGCCTGGAATTAAAGGAGTAGTAAACATGCTTACCGTTATCGCAGAAATCCGTACTCGTCCAGGTCAACATCACCGTCAGGCGGTGCTGGATCAGTTCGCGAAAATTATCCCGACCGTACTGAAAGAAGAAGGCTGCCACGGCTACGCGCCGATGGTGGATGCCGCCACTGACGCCAGCTTCCAGGCGACCGCACCGGACTCGATCATCATGGTTGAGCAGTGGGAAACCGTCGCGCACCTCGAAGCACACCTGCAGACCACGCACATGAAAGCGTGGAGTGACGCGGTGAAGGGTGACGTGCTGGAAACCCACATCCGCATTCTGGAGCAAGGGGTTTAAGTTTTCCCTCACCCCAGCCCTCTCCTGACGGGAGAGGGAGAACAGGTCCAGGCCCGGTGAGCGTCAGCGCAACCGGGCTTTGTTGTTTTTAGCTGCTTTTCTTCCCCGGTTTTAACCCGCGATGTAGCTCGTTGATGCGCTTCATCGACTTGATAGTGCGCTGCGGCTCGGTGGAGGCTACGGATAAAATAATCATCTCCAGACACAGCAGCACCGTGCCGTGGAGCGGGATTTTGCCCTTTTCGCCGCCGCGCGGAACGTGGATCACCACGCTGGCCTCCTTGCTGAAGCGCGAATCAAGGGCGTTGGTCAGCAGTATCGTTGGAATGCCCAGACGTTTTGCTTCACGCAGGGTGGTTTGCCCCTCCCGGTGCGCGGACTTCTGCGCCATCATCACAAGCACGTCGCCGCGCTGAAGCGCAATCAGCTGCTCGGCAAGCCCTATTCCGGTACGGTTAAGCGGCGTGGCGGGTAACCCCATGCGGCTGAACAGCCTGGCGGTATACTCGGCCAGAATGCCGGAGGCGCCAATGCCAAATATGGCGACCTGCCTCGCCTGCGCCAGCAGAGAGACCGCCTGGGCCATCGCGTAGCGGTTGTGCGGCTCGGACAACACCTCGCAGGTGTGTTGATGCCCCTCCAGAACGAAATCAATGCTCGCGTTGACGTCGCTGGCAAGCGTGTTCACCGTAGTGGACATCTTTTCGCTGGAGGTGACCACCGGACCAAACCACTGCTCAAGCGTTTGCTTGAGATCGCGCAGCCCGGCGAAACCCAGCGCCTGGATGGCGCGGACCACCGTGGCATCCGAGGTTTTCAGTTCCGCAGCAATCTCCATGGCGGTCTGTTCCATCACCGCTTCGCGATTGTCATGAATATAGCGTGCAACCTGCAGCAGACGCGGCGTCAGCTGATGCGCCCGCGCGCGAAAACGGTCGCCATAGACATCCACGCGCCCTTTCTCTTTGCGGATCACCGTGATGCCTCCGGCAGCGGACGCCCGGCAATCTGAGACTGTACCTGCGCGACCATCAGCCCTAAAGACGCGAACGAATTCGAGATCGCCTCTTCACGCGAGATCAGCACGTAATGCCCGGTTCGGCAGGCATTGAGGAACTGACACCAGCCCGGCATGACCGCATCCATCGCCGCCAGCTCGTCCTGCGGTTTACCGCCCGTATCCCCGCGCCAGGTGGCGAAGACGAAATCGGCATCCAGCTCCGGCAGGCGCTCGGCGCTGACGTCAATCCGTCCCCCTTCCGGGATGGACTCAATCAGCGGCGGGAACTTGAATCCTGCGTCGCGCAGCACGCGGCCCAGCGAGTGGTAGCTGTGCATGGCGTTAATCTTCCCCTGATTCGCCTGAATCACAGACACGGTCACCTTGCTGGTATCAATAGTCGACTTCAGCGCCTTAATCTGCTCCTGATAGCGCCGCTCCAGAACCTTGAGTCGCGCCTGCGTTCCCGTCAGCTGAGCCAGCTTGCGGTAGATCTCCGGCGCGCCGCCGTCGAGATGATCGATGCTCACCGTCGGGGCAATTTTCGCCAGCTGTTCCACCGGGGTGTTGCGGGTCGGCTCGGTAATAATGAGGTCAGGCTTTGCGGCGGCGATGGCTTCAATGTCGATATCGGCCGTGCCGATAAATTTAATGTCGGAATTATCGAAGTCGACGCCGGTCAACATGCCGCTGGAGCGCAGAAAGTGGCTACCGTCCGGCCGCGTGCGGCCATGGCTCGCCACCGGCGGCACGCCAAGCTCAATCAGCGGAATGGTGATATCCAGATCGTGTAATGAAACAATCCGCTTCGGATGAACCGGCACAACGACCTTGCGTCCCAAATCGTCGGTAAATACCTGCGTTGGCTCCGCCGCGCTTACCGCGAACCCCACCAGTAACAGCATCGAAAATAGTACGCGCATTATAGTCCCCTAAAATCTGTCCCGACGCTGCCAGAGCAGCAGCAGGAAAAACGGTCCGCCAATCAATGAAATGACAATTCCCGCCGGCAGCTGCAGCGGGAGGAATGCAAGACGTCCGACGTTATCCGCCAGCAGCACCAGCAGCGCGCCCAGCACGGCGCTTCCCGTCAGGAGCGCCGTTTGCCCACCACGCAGCAGCAGGCGCGCCATATGCGGAGCAATCAGCCCCACGAAGCCTATACTGCCCACGCACGAGACGCTGGCTGCCGTCAGCACCACCGGGGCGAGAACCCTCAACAGCGCCAGCCGCGTTATGCGCACGCCGAGACCCGCGGCGGCCTGATTGCCGAGCAACGCCACGTCCGCTGCCCGCGCGGTAAAGAGCAGCAGCGCAAAAGCGGGAGCGGCCCAGAGCGCGGCCAGGCCCACCAGCGTCCAGTTTGCCGCATGCAGGCTTCCCGCCAGCCACAGCATCGCCGTCTGCACGTCGCGCACGTCGGCAGTAGTGATAAAGACGCCCATTGCAGCGGCAAAGGTCCATGACACGCCGATGCCGATCAGGATGAACCGCGGGCGCGAGATATCGCGCGCCAGGGCGATAACTACCAGCGCGGTGAGCAGCCCACCGGCCATGCCGACCAGCGGACGCCAGGCCAAGCCCAGCCCCGGGAATTGAAAAATCAGCAGCAGTACAGCCGCGCTACAGCCCTCCTTCACGCCGATAAGCCCGGGGTCAGCCAGGCCGTTGCGGGTGATGGACTGCATTGCCGCCCCCGCCATGCCGAGCATCGCGCCGCACAGCACCGCCATCAGCAGGCGCGGCAGGCGGATATCCATCACGATGTAGCGCGTCTCCGCCGTCAGGCTCTCAGGAGAAAACAGCGCGCGCCCGATGGCGGAGGTGGGAATAGGCAGAGAACCGTGCGTCAGGCCAAAGCCCAGCAGGCTTAACGCCGCCAGCGCAATAAGCGACAGGTACGCCAGCACTTTCGGGCGAACCAGCGCCGATATACGGCCAATTCGGATCGCGCGGAATCCGGCCCGGTTCATTTGAACATCCTCGACGCCATAAAGATGAATACGGGCGCGCCGACCAGGGCCGTCATGATGCCGGTTGCCAGCTCCCAGGGGGTAAACAGCGTGCGGGCGGCGATATCCGCCAGCAGCAGAACCAGCGCGCCGCACAGGGCCGACAGCGGCACCATCACGCGTAAATCGACTGACACCAGACGGCGAATGAGCTGCGGCACGACCAGGCCAATAAAACCAATCGGCCCGGCGATAGAGACGGCCGCGCCGCAGAGTAGCGCGATGGCCAGCAGGGCGAGCAGGCGGGTTTTCAGCAGGGACACGCCAAGCCCCTGCGCCATTCTGTCGCCCAGCGCCAGCATGTTGAGCGAGGGCGACAGCCCGATAGCAAGAACAAAACCAGCGGCTGCAGCCCACAGGGCGCTCTGGAGCATCTGCGCGTTAACCCCGGCGATATCACCCGCCAGCCAGGTACGCAGGTCGAGCAGCGTCTGTTCATCCAGGATTAACACCGCGGCGGTAATCGACGAGGCAAACGCCGACATCGCCACGCCGCACAGGGTGACCTTCATCGGCGTGAGCCCGGTGCGACCGGACGAGGAGAACATCAGCACCAGCAGAAACAGCGCGGCGGCACCGGCGGCGGCGATCAGCGGGCGACCAAACGGCAGCGACAGGCCAAGCGCGTTGACGCTCACCACTGCCAGCGCAGCCCCGGCGTTGAGCCCCAGAATATGCGGCTCGCCTAGCGGGTTGCGGATCACAGACTGCAGCAGCACGCCCGCCACGCCGAGCGCGGCGCCCGTCACCATCGCGGCGCAGAGGCGCAGCAGTCGTAATTTGATAATGACGTTATGGTCGAAATTGCGCGGGTCGAAGTGGATGAATGCCTCCACTACCGTCTGCGGGGCGATAAAGCGTGCGCCGATGCCAAGATGCGTAATCGCACCCAGTGCCAGCAGCAATATAAAAATCAGGAAGGCCAGAGAAGCGCGTATCATGGCTGTTCAAGGCTCTGGCGAAACGGCATAAAGAACGGCTTTCCGGTCAAGGGGTTAATGGACATATGCACGTCCACGTCAAACACCGCTTTGATCAGTTCCGGCGTGCAGACGTCGCCCTCATGTAACACCCCCTCAACTTTCCCCTGGCGTAAAAAAACCAGCGAATCGCCGTAGTTTACGGCAAAGTTGAGATCGTGCAGCACTACCACCACGGTACGCCCGTGCTGGCGGGTCAGGGCATGCAGCAGTTCCAGGATCTCCACCTGGTAGCGGAGATCGAGATATGTTGTCGGCTCGTCAAGCAGGATATACGGCGTTTGCTGCGCCAGCGCCATGGCGATCCAGCAGCGCTGACGCTGGCCGCCGGATAAGCTTTCCACCGGCATATGGGCAAACTCTGCAGTGCCGGTCAGGCGCAGGGCCTCTTCTACCGCCAGCTCGTCCTCGTCGCTCCACTGACGCATAAAGTTCTGCCAGGGAAAACGCCCGCGCGAAACCAGTTCAAAAACGGTTAACCCTTCCGGAAGCAGCGGCGACTGCGGCAGAATGCCAAGCTGACGGGCGACCGCTTTGGTGGGCTGCTCGTGGATCGCCTTGCCGTCGAGAACTGCCGCGCCGCCAAGCGGCTGGAGCAAACGCGCAATGGTGCTCAGCAGCGTGGATTTCCCACAGCCGTTCGCCCCTACCAGCACGGTCATTTTCTGCTGTGGGATCGCAAGGGAGATATCATCAACGATGATTTTTTTCTGATAGCCCGCTGAGAGGTTCTCCAGAACCAGACCCGGTTTGTGTGTGTTGTGAGCCACGTGAACGCCAACGTAATGAAAAACCAATAAATAAAAATAAAACTCATTCTCTTTTGAGAGTTTGACGCCGCGCCATGTAGTAGTCAAGCGAAGAAACACCCTGGAAAAACCAGGGGTAAGCCTGAGTAAAAGTGAAAAATGGACGGCTTGTAAAAACATCTATTTCAATGACTTAATTATTATCCCGCTGCGCTTGTACGCACGGTTAAACGCTGTAGTCGATTTTTTCTTTTTTCCATTTACTACTACATTTACGCATGATTGAATGATTCTCAATTACATGTCCGATGCCACTTCCGGCTAACGGACAGACCGTAAAGGGCAATGACTCACACAGTTTGCCGCGAAACGTCATTCGCGGGATATTTCGGGATAACAGATGTAATGGCTACGTTCACACCTTCACTCTCTAGGGTAAAAGGGCGCGCGCTCTTTTCACTGCTGTTTATGGCGCCGCTGGTTCAGGCAGCAGACAACACCGCGGCTAAAGACGGCGAAACGCTTACCGTCACCGCCGATCCAAATACGACGGCGGAGGCCACCAACGGCTATCAGCCGCTGAACACCTCCACCGCGACGTTAACCAACATGCCGATGCTGGATATACCGCAGGTGGTCAATACCGTCAGCGATAAAGTGCTGGAGGATCAGCACGCCACTACGCTGGATGAAGCGCTGTACAACGTCAGCAACGTGGTACAGACCAACACCCTGGGCGGTACGCAGGATGCCTTCGTGCGCCGCGGGTTTGGCGCAAACCGCGACGGATCGATCATGACTAACGGCCTGCGCACCGTCCTGCCGCGCAGCTTTAATGCCGCAACCGAGCGCGTGGAGGTGTTGAAAGGCCCGGCCTCGACGCTCTACGGTATTCTCGATCCGGGTGGCCTGATCAACGTTGTCACCAAACGCCCGGAGAAGACCTTCGGCGGCTCCCTTTCCGCCACCTCTTCCAGCTTTGGCGGCGGCACCGGACAGATCGATGTTACCGGCCCGATTGACGGCACGCGCCTGGCGTATCGCCTGACGGGCGAATATCAGGACGAGGATTACTGGCGTAATTTTGGCAACGAACGCAGCACCTTTATCGCCCCGTCGCTCACCTGGTTCGGCGACGACGCCACCGTGACCGCGCTCTATTCGCATCGCGACTATAAAACGCCGTTCGATCGCGGAACGATCTTCGATCTCAACACTAAAAAAGCCGTCGACGTCGATCGCAAAACCCGCTTTGATGAACCGTTTAACGTGACCGACGGGCAGTCCGATCTCGCTCAGCTCAATGCGGAATATCGCCTCAACAGCCAGTGGACCGCGAAGTTTGACTATAGCTACAGCCAGGATAAATACAGCGATAACCAGGCGCGCGTGATGGCCTACGATTCAAAAACCGGCAACCTGACCCGCCGCGTGGATGCGACCCAAGGCTCGACACAGCGTATGCACACGACGCGCGCGGATCTGCAGGGGAACGTGGACATCGCGGGCTTTTACAATGAGATCCTGACCGGCGTGTCGTATGAGAATTACGATCTGCTGCGTACGGACATGATCCGCTGTAAGAACGTTAAGGATTTCAATATCTATCATCCGACGTATGGCAAACTCGGCAAATGCACCACCGTGTCGGCGTCCGACAGCGACCAGACGCTGAAGCAGGAGAGCTACTCCGCCTATGCGCAGGACGCGCTGTACCTGACCGATAAGTGGATCGCCGTCGCCGGGATGCGCTATCAGTATTACACCCAGTACGCGGGCAAAGGCCGCCCGTTCAACGTCAACACCGACAGCCGCGACGAACAGTGGACGCCGAAGCTGGGGCTGGTTTATAAGCTCACGCCAGCGGTCTCGCTGTTTGCCAACTACTCGCAAACGTTTATGCCGCAGTCGTCCATTGCGAGCTACATCGGCGATCTGCCGCCGGAAACGTCGAATGCTTACGAGGTGGGCGCAAAGTTCGACCTGTTCGACGGGGTTACCGCCAATATCGCGCTGTTTGATATTCACAAACGCAACGTGTTGTACAACGAAAGCGTGGGAGGGGAAACCATCGCCAAAACGGCGGGCCGCGTGCGCTCCCAGGGCGTGGAGGTGGATCTGGCCGGTTCACTGACCGAGAACACCAATATTATCGCCAGCTATGGCTATACCGACGCGAAGGTGCTGGAAGATCCGGACTACGCGGGCAAACCGCTGCCGAACGTGCCGCGCCATACCGGCTCCCTGTTCCTGACCTACGATATTCACAATGCGTTTGCCGGTAATACCCTGACGCTGGGCGGCGGCGGGCACGGCGTAAGCCGTCGTTCCGCAACCAACGGTGCGGATTATTATCTGCCGGGCTATTTCGTGGCGGATGCGTTTGCGGCGTACAAGATGAAGCTACAGTATCCGGTGACGCTGCAGGTGAACGTGAAGAACCTGTTTGATAAAACCTACTACACCTCATCTATCGCCACCAACAATCTGGGTAATCAGATTGGCGACCCGCGCGAAGTGCAGTTTACGGTGAAGATGGAGTTTTGATGTAAAAAGCCCGGTGGCGCTAACGCTTACCGGGCCTACGATCCATTCCCTCTCGCTGTGGGAGAGGGTTAGGGTGAGGGCATCAGGCCTCAATATCCGCCATATCGCCTTTCTCCTGCAGCCAGTTACGACGGTCTTCCGAACGTTTCTTGGCAAGGAGCATATCCATCATGGCGTTGGTCTGCTGTTCGTCTTCGTCGCTGATCGTAAGCTGCACCAGACGGCGCGTGTTCGGATCCAGCGTCGTTTCGCGCAGCTGCATCGGGTTCATCTCGCCCAGCCCTTTAAAGCGCTGAACGTTAGGTTTGCCCTTCTTGCGCTTCAGCTGTTCCAGCACGCCCGCTTTTTCTTCTTCCGTCAGCGCGTAGTAAACCTCTTTGCCGAGGTCGATACGATAAAGCGGCGGCAGCGCCACGTGGACGTGACCATTTTTAACCAGCGTGCGGAAGTGCTTCACAAACAGCGCGCACAGCAGCGTGGCGATGTGCAGACCATCGGAATCCGCATCCGCGAGGATACAGATCTTGCCGTAGCGCAGCTGGCTCAAATCGTCGCTGTCCGGATCGATACCGATCGCCACCGAGATATCGTGGACTTCCTGCGAGGCCAGCACTTCATCTGAAGAGACCTCCCAGGTGTTCAGGATTTTCCCCTTGAGCGGCATGATCGCCTGATATTCACGGTCGCGAGCCTGCTTGGCCGACCCGCCCGCCGAGTCCCCTTCCACGAGGAATAGCTCGGTACGGTTGAGATCCTGCGCGGTACAGTCCGCCAGCTTGCCCGGCAGCGCAGGGCCGCTGGTCAGCTTTTTACGCACCACTTTCTTCGCGGCACGCAGACGACGCTGGGCGCTGGAAATCGCCATTTCAGCCAGCATCTCTGCTGCCTGAACGTTCTGGTTCAGCCACAGGGTAAACGCATCTTTCACCACGCCGGAAACGAACGCCGCGCACTGGCGTGACGACAGACGCTCTTTGGTCTGACCGGCAAACTGCGGATCCTGCATCTTCACGGAGAGCACGTAGGCGCAGCGGTCCCAGATATCTTCCGCCGACAGCTTCACGCCGCGCGGCAGGATATTGCGGTATTCGCAAAATTCGCGCATCGCGTCCAGCAGCCCCTGACGCAACCCGTTGACGTGGGTACCGCCGAGCATGGTTGGGATCAGGTTGACGTAGCTTTCGGTCAGCAGTTCGCCGCCTTCCGGCAGCCACAGCAGCGCCCAGTCGACCGCTTCGGTATCGCCGCTAAAGTTACCGACGAACGGTTTTTCCGGCAGCGTCGGCAGGCCGTTTACCGCTTCGCACAGGTAGTCGTTCAGGCCATCGGCGTAGCACCAGGTCTGCTCGGTATTGTTGACGTTATCCTTAAAGGTAATTTCCACACCCGGACACAGCACCGCTTTGGCTTTCAGCAGGTGCGTCAGGCGGGATACGGAAAAGCGCGGGCTGTCGAAGAAGCTTTCGTCAGGCCAGAAGTGGACGCTGGTGCCGGTGTTGCGTTTGCCGCACGTGCCGACAACCTGCAGATCCTGCACTTTCTCGCCGTTTTCAAACGCGATGTTATAAATCTGGCCGTCGCGACGGACGTTCACTTCCACGCGTTTGGACAGGGCGTTCACGACGGAAATCCCCACGCCGTGCAGGCCGCCGGAGAACTGGTAGTTCTTGTTGGAGAACTTACCGCCCGCATGCAGACGACAGAGGATCAGCTCAACGGCAGGCACGCCCTCTTCCGGATGGATATCCACCGGCATGCCGCGCCCGTCGTCGATGACTTCCAGCGACTGATCGGCATGCAGGATAACGTCAACGCGTTTGGCATGGCCCGCCAGCGCTTCGTCCACACTGTTATCAATAACTTCCTGGCCCAGATGGTTTGGGCGCGTTGTATCGGTGTACATCCCCGGGCGGCGGCGAACCGGCTCAAGCCCGGTGAGGACCTCAATGGCATCAGCGTTATAGGTTTGCGTCATGATTTAAACTAGCAATTCGCATTGATTGTCAGTGGCTGTGCAGTCCAAGAAAATCGACAATCTGGGTGAAATGATTCTCAAAGCCCGTGAAAGCATGGTTTCCGCCCTCTTCTATAGTCTGGCGGCAGGAGGCGTAATACGCCACTGCCTGGCGGTAATCCAGCACTTCATCACCCGTCTGCTGCAACAGCCAGATGAGATCCGGCGCCTCAAGCGGGTCGACCTGCATAACTTTGAGATCGTAAATATGGCGTGACTCTAGCACATATTGCTGCCCGGTGTAGGGGTTCTCGTTTTCGCCAAGAAAGTCCCTCAGCAACTCAAATGGCCGAACCGCCGGATTAACGACAACGGCAGGTAGCATGAAGCATTGTGAGAGCCAGGTGGCGTAATACCCGCCCAGCGAGGAACCGACCACACCGAAGGTTTCGCCGCCGTGCGCAAGCACAATGGATTCCAGCATCTCCGCGGCCTCTGCCGGGTAAGGCGGCAGCTGCGGGATAATCATCTCAACGTCGGGGTGATGCTCGCTCAGCCACTGGCGAAACAGTGTCGCTTTTGCGGAGCGCGGCGAGCTGTTGAATCCGTGCAGATAAAGGAGCGTAGACATCAATAGCCTTCTGAAGCGGTATCCGGGCGGAATTTTGCACCGGTCAAACGGCAGACTTCCGTGGTCAGCGTGCCGTCGGCATGCAGTTCCAGCCAGCGCCAGCCTGGCGCAATGGTATCCAGCGTAAAGTTGGCGCAGTGCGGCTTAAACTGAACGCAGGTCGACGGCGTCGCCAGCATGCGGCGCCCGTTCCAGTCGAGATCCTGTTCCTGGTGAATATGTCCACACAGCAGGTTTTTCACTCGCGGGAACTTCGCCAGCACGCGATCCAACGCTGCGGAGTTGCGCAGACTGTGCTGATCGAGCCAGCTACAGCCCGCCGGCAGAGGGTGATGATGAAGCAACAGCAGCGTGTGACGTTCAGGTTCAGCAGCCAGTTTGGTCTCCAGCCAGTCGAGCTGAAACTCGCTTAACTCACCGTGCGGGACGCCAAACACCTGGCTGTCCAGCAGCAGGATCTGCCACTGGTCACCCGCAAAAACACATTTCGCCGGAGAAATACCCGCATCCTGGAGAGAACTGTACATAGCGGGCTGGAAGTCATGATTTCCTGGCAGCCAGACGCAAGGCACGCTAAAGCTCGCGATGCCTTCAGCAAAATGCTGGTAGGCCGCGGAAGATTGGTCCTGCGCCAGATCGCCCGTTGCGACAATCAGATCGCATGCACGGTTTTCGGCGTGAATGGCGCTAAGTACCGCCTGATAACTCTCCCAGGTATTCACCCCCAGCAGCGTTTCATGCTTTTCGGCAAAAAGGTGGGTATCGGTGATTTGTAATATCCTGACTGGCGCCCCACCAGCAACAGTCAGGTTCAACAGGCTTTCCAAATGGTGTCCTTAGGTAGGTTTATGACGCTAACAAACCGGAATCGCCATTGCTCCATGTGCTAAACAATATCTTAGCCAGTCGGCTAAAAACTGGTTAATTTGATGCTTTTCGTCGCGTTGATGCAACTTTTTATTCGGGTAATCATACCGCGCCTTGAAGCGAAAGATCTGCTGGCTTGAACACACTTCAGCGACCATCGCGTCGTGATAGAGGCGTACCGTCATTGACGGCAGGCTCCAGTAGCTAATGCTGGGTGCCGTTTGCTCAATTTCCACCAGCGTAGTGTAGCGCGTTGATTCTGTTATCGTTAAACGATACTGCGCGTTGCTCACCTGATAGCTTACCGTTTCGCCGGGTGCGTCGTTTTTCGGCAGCAGGCGGCGCAATTGTGCGAAATTGGTTTCGCACAGGCGCATCATTTCTGGGAAGTCAGGCGTATAGCGCTTCATTTTTTCCACTCGTTTCGTAATGTCTGATAATGCAGCTGCAGCCATTGCAGGGCGATGACAGACGCTGCGTTGTCGATTTTCCCCTCTTCTACCCACTGATAAGCCTGTTCCCGGCTCACCACATGAACCCGAATATCTTCGTTTTCATCTGCCAGACCGTGGATCCCTTCCGCCGTCGTGGCGTCCACTTCGCCCACCATAATGGACAAGCGCTCGCTGGTACCTCCCGGGCTTGCCAGATAGCTCAGCACCGGTTTTGTGCGGCCCACCACCAGCCCGGCCTCTTCCAGCGCCTCGCGTCGGGCGACGTCTTCAACCGTCTCACCTTCTTCGATCATCCCGGCCACCATTTCCAGCAGCCACGGGCTCTCACTGACGTCATAAGCGGCGATGCGGATCTGCTCCACCAGCACAACTTCGTCACGCACTGGGTCAAAGGGTAGCAAGACTGCCGCATGCCCGCGCTCAAAAATTTCGCGTCTGATTTCGCCGCTCATTTCCCCGTTAAACAGACGATGCCTGAAACGGTAAAGATCCATTGAAAAAAAACCGCTATAAAGCGTTTCTCGTGCAATAATTTCTACATCGTTTTTGGCGAATGTCACGGGCAACTTTTCTGGTTTTTGCATGAGTCGAGTCCTGGTAGCAATGGTGATGAAATTGTGAATTTCAAGGCTGTTTGGCTGCCGTTTGTAAGGCTATATGGTAGATTGGTGCAAATTACCGCCAGATGGCACGTAACGCCAACCTTTTGGTGTGGATGATTCTGTTAGAATCGGCAATTATTTTTTAATTAGATCAGCGCTAATACTGCTTCACAACAAGGAATGCAAATGAAGAAATTGCTCCCCATCCTTATCGGCCTGAGCCTGACGGGCTTCAGTGCAATGAGCCAGGCGGAAAACCTGTTACAGGTCTACCAGCAGGCACGTCTGGGCAACCCTGATTTACGTAAATCAGCGGCCGATCGTGATGCTGCGTTTGAAAAGATTAACGAAGCTCGTAGCCCCTTGCTGCCACAGTTAGGTTTAGGTGCAGATTATACCTACAGCAACGGTTTCCGCGACGCTAACGGCGTAAACTCCAATGCTACCAGCGCCTCACTGCAATTAACACAGACGCTGTTTGATATGTCCAAATGGCGTGCCCTGACCCTGCAGGAAAAGAGCGCAGGCATCCAGGATGTGACCTATCAGACCGACCAGCAGACGCTGATCCTGAATACTGCCACGGCGTACTTCAACGTGCTGAGCGCGATTGACGCACTCTCCTACACCGAAGCGCAGAAACAGGCCATTTACCGTCAGTTAGATCAAACCACCCAGCGCTTCAACGTGGGTCTGGTCGCGATCACCGACGTGCAGAACGCCCGTTCACAGTACGACACCGTGCTGGCTAACGAAGTGACCGCGCGTAACAACCTCGACAACGCGCTGGAATCCCTGCGTCAGGTCACCGGCAATTACTATCCTGAGCTGGCCTCCCTGAACGTCGACAGCTTCAAAACGGATAAGCCGCAGGCTGTTAACGCCCTGCTGAAAGAGGCGGAAAACCGCAACCTGACGCTGCTGCAGGCGCGTCTGAGCCAGGACCTGGCCCGCGAGCAAATTCGTCAGGCGCAGGACGGCCATCTGCCAACCCTGAGCCTGAGCGCGTCTACCGGTGTCTCTGATACAACCTACAGCGGCTCTAAAACCAATACGTCCCAGTATGACGACAGCAATATGGGCCAGAACAAGGTGGGCCTGAGCTTCTCCCTGCCGCTGTATCAGGGCGGTCAGGTCAACTCCCAGGTGAAACAGGCGCAGTACAACTTTGTTGGCGCGAGCGAGCAGTTGGAAAGCGCCCACCGCAACGTGGTGCAGACCGTGCGCTCCTCCTTCAACAACGTGAACGCCTCAATCAGCAGCATCAACGCCTATAAACAGGCCGTTGTGTCTGCACAGAGCTCCCTGGACGCGATGGAAGCAGGTTACTCGGTCGGTACACGTACTATTGTGGACGTGCTCGATGCGACCACCACGCTGTACAACGCGAAACAGCAGCTCTCCAGCGCGCGTTACCAGTACCTGATTAACCAGCTGAACATCAAACAGGCTCTGGGTACGCTGAACGAGCAAGACCTGCAGATGCTGAACAGCGCGTTGGGCAAACCAGTCTCCACCTCTCCGGACAGCGTTGCACCGGAGAACCCGGAGCAGGTTGCCGCGGTTGATAACTTCAACGCTAACGGCACTACCCCTGCTGCACAGCCTGCTGCCGCGCGAACCACAGCGCCTGCCAGCAAGAGCAATAATCCGTTCCGTAACTAAGAGTGTCATCAGGCCCACTGCGGCCTGATGCCTTCACTCCAGCCCTCTTCCACAGGGAGAGGGCGCATCTGAATCACATCCGAACGTAAGCCAACGTAAAGATCCCCCTGATTCCGCCCCTCTTCGCTTCATTTTCAACCACTCATACTCTATCCTGAGCGTTATTACCACTGGGTCCTGGAAGACAAAGATGAAACGGACAAAAACGATCAATCACGCGTCGTTCCGCAAGAGCTGGAACGCACGTCACCTCACCCCTGTTGCGCTGGCGGTCACGGCTGTCTTTATGCTGGCAGGCTGTGAGAAAAATGACGAAACGGTTTCGCTGTATCAAAACGCGGACGACTGCTCTGCCGCAACCGGCAAAGCCGCCGAATGTAAAACGGCTTACACCAGCGCGCTGAAAGAAGCGGAACGTACCGCGCCGAAATATGCCTCACGCGAAGACTGCGTGGCGGAGTTTGGTGAAGGTCAGTGCCAGCAGGCACCGGCTCAGGCAAGCACCGCACCTGAAAATCAGGCGCAGGCGCAGTCCAGCGGCAGCTTCTGGATGCCACTGATGGCAGGCTACATGATGGGCCGCCTTATGGGCGGTGGTGCAGGCTACCAGCAGCAGCCGCTGTTTAGCTCGAAAAACCCGGCCAGCCCGGCTTACGGTCAATATACCGATGCCAGCGGCAAAGGCTACGGCGCAGCGACCCCTGGCCGCACCGTGACCGTACCGAAAACGGCGATGGCGCCGAAGCCTGCGACCACCAGCACCATCACCCGTGGCGGGTTCGGTGAGTCTGTGGCGAAGCAGACCAGCATGCAGCGCAGCGCGACAGGCACCTCATCTACTCGCTCTATGGGCGGCTGATCATGGAACGAGTCAGTATCACCGAGCGCCCGGACTGGCGCGAAAAAGCCACCGAGTACGGTTTTAACTTCCACACCATGTACGGCGAGCCGTACTGGTGTGAAGACGCCTATTACAAGCTCACGCTGGCCCAGGTTGAGAAGCTGGAAGAGGTAACGGCCGAGCTGCATCAGATGTGCCTGAAGGTGGTTGAAAAAGTCATCGACAGCGACGAGCTGATGGCAAAGTTCCGCATTCCAAAGCACACCTGGAGCTTTGTCCGCCAGTCGTGGAAAACGAATCAGCCTTCGCTTTACTCTCGCCTGGATCTGGCGTGGGACGGCAAAGGTGAACCGAAGCTGCTGGAAAACAACGCCGATACCCCAACGTCCCTGTACGAAGCGGCGTTCTTTCAGTGGATTTGGCTGGAAGACCAGGCCAATGCCGGAAACCTGCCGGAAGGCAGCGACCAGTTCAACAGCCTGCAGGAAAAGCTGATCGAGCGCTTCGCCGAGCTGCGCGAGCAGTTTGGCTTCAACCTGCTGCATCTCGCCTGCTGCCGCGACACGGAAGAAGACCGTGGCACGGTTCAGTATCTGCAGGATTGCGCCGCTGAAGCGGAGGTGGCGACCGAGTTCCTCTATATTGAGGATATTGGCCTGGGTGAAAAAGGTCAGTTCACGGACATGCAGGACCAGGTGATCAGCAACCTGTTCAAGCTCTACCCGTGGGAATACATGCTGCGCGAGATGTTCTCCACCAAGCTGGAAGATGCTGGCGTGCGCTGGCTTGAGCCGGCATGGAAGAGCATTATCTCCAACAAAGCCCTGCTGCCGATGCTCTGGGATATGTTCCCGAATCATCCGAACCTGCTGCCGGCGTACTTTGCAGAAGATGATTACCCGCAAATGGAGAAGTACGTCGTTAAGCCGATCTTCTCCCGCGAAGGCGCGAACGTGTCGATTATCGAAAACGGCAAGACGCTGGAAGCGGTTGAAGGCCCGTACGGCGAAGAAGGGATGATCGTCCAGGAGTTCTATCAACTTCCAAAATTTGGCGACAGCTATACGCTGATTGGCAGCTGGCTCATCAACGATCAACCTGCCGGAATTGGCATTCGCGAAGATCGCGCGCTGATCACGCAGGATCTGTCGCGGTTCTATCCGCACATTTTCGTGGAGTAAGACTGCGGCCTGATGCCCTCTCCTACAGGGAGAGGGTGGAAAGACTAAAAACGGCAACCTGACGTTGCCGTTTTGCTTTTATTATCCCACCTGCACCGATAGCATACTCAAACTGCCCATCTCAATACCGTCGACCGGGATCGTAACCGGCTCCTGACCATCCCACGCGCCAAGTACGTACAGCAGCGGCAGGAAGTGCTCCGGGGTCGGGTTAGAAAGCGAACCGCCCTCATGATCCAGATAGTTCACCAGCGGATGCGCCTCAGCCGGCCCCTGCCAGGTCAGGTTCGCTTTAACATAGTCGTTAAAGGCGGTCGCCCACGGGTAGGGCGTATTCTCACCGTGCCAGCGTGCGGTACGCAGGTTATGCACCACGTTGCCGCTCGCCACCAGCATGATGCCTTCATCACGCAGGGTCGCCAGCTTGCGGCCCATCTCCAGATGCCAGGCGGCCGGTTTGGTGCTGTCGATGCTCAACTGCACCATCGGAATATCCGCATCAGGATACATTTTAATAAGCACGCCCCAGGAGCCGTGGTCAAAGCCCCAGGCCTCTTTATCCAGCGTCACAGGGACAGGCGCCAGCAAATCCACCAGCCTTTGTGCCAGCTCGGGCGAGCCGGGGGCCGGATAATGCGTGTCGTAAAGCGCCTGCGGGAAGCCGCCAAAATCATGAATGGTTTTTGGCGCTTCCATGGCGGTCACGCCCGTCCCACGGGTAAACCAGTGCGCAGATACCACCACGATCGCTTTCGGACGCGGTAGCGTCTCGCCCAGATGACGCCAGGCGCGGGTATAGACGTTGTCTTCCAGAACGTTCATAGGACTACCGTGGCCTAAAAACAGGGCTGGCATACGTGAAGAAGTCATGGTGATATCCTTACGAAAGGTGTCAATTAAATGGTGCTACATTACGCGCAATCCGGCAAAGATGAACGCAGATAAGCGTGAAGATCATCATCAGGAAATTTGAATGTAAGGAATGTGTAAAGCCGGGTTTTCCCCCTCGCTTTGCCAGAAATGAATCATCTATATTAATGAGAATCATTATCATAAGGAGCAATGCATGTCAGTCCCTCTGATCCTGACCATACTGGCGGGCGCCGCGACCTTCATCGGTGCGCTTCTCGGCGTGCTCGGCCAAAAGCCCTCTAACCGCGTGCTGGCCTTCTCACTGGGCTTTGCTGCCGGGATCATGTTGCTCATCTCCCTGATGGAAATGCTCCCTGCCGCGCTGGGCACGGAAGGCATGTCTCCGCTGCTGGGCTACGGCATGTTTGTCTTTGGCCTACTGGGATACTTTGCCCTCGATCGAATGCTGCCGCACGCCCATCCGCAGGATTTAATGCAAAAAAACGTGACGCCCATGCCGCGCAATATCAAGCGTACCGCCGTGCTGTTAACGCTTGGCATCAGTCTGCATAACTTCCCGGAAGGGGTCGCCACCTACGTGACGGCCAGCAGCAATCTTGAGATGGGCTTTGGCATCGCGCTGGCGGTCGCCTTACACAATATTCCTGAAGGACTGGCCGTCGCTGGGCCCGTGTATGCCGCAACGGGATCGAAACGCACCGCTGTGTTCTGGGCGGGTATTTCCGGGATGGCCGAAATCCTTGGCGGCGTACTGGCCTGGCTGATCCTTGGTAGCCTGGTCTCTCCGGTAGTGATGGCAGCGATTATGGCAGCGGTAGCCGGGATCATGGTTGCGCTTTCGGTGGATGAACTGATGCCGCTGGCGAAGGAGATCGATCCTAACAACAACCCCAGCTATGGCGTGCTGTGCGGAATGTCGGTGATGGGATTAAGTCTGGTTCTGCTGCAGACCGCAGGAATCGGGTAAAAAAACGCCGGGACATCCCGGCGTTTTTATTATCAGCTGGCTTTGCGCTCGTGCGCCTGGCGATACTCGACCAGATCTTCAATCGTTACCACCGGCATGTTGTGCAGACGGGCAAAGGTGATGCACTCCGGCGCGCGCGCCATGGTGCCGTCATCGTTGGTCAGTTCACACAGCACACCGGCAGGTTTGAAGCCGGCCAGCGTCACCAGGTCGATCGTCGCTTCGGTGTGACCGCCGCGGGTCAACACGCCGCCCGCCTGCGCGCGCAGCGGGAAGACGTGGCCTGGACGATGCAGATCGGATGGCTTCGCATCATCAGCAATGGCGGCACGTACGGTAGTCAGACGGTCAGCCGCAGACACACCGGTGGTCACGCCATGCGCCGCTTCAATGGTCACGGTAAAACCGGTACCAAAAGCGCTGGTGTTGTTTTCGACCATCATCGGCAGTTCGAGCTGCTTACGACGATCTTCAGTAATACACAGGCATACGATGCCGCTGCCGTGGCGGATGGTCAGCGCCATCTGTTCAACGGTCATGTTTTCGGCGGCGAAAATCATATCGCCTTCGTTTTCACGGTTTTCATCGTCAAGCACCATCACACCGCGGCCTTCGCGCAGTGCATCCAGTGCATGTTCAACACGTTGAGTTGAAGTGCCAAAAGAGGAAAGTAGCGTCTGATTCATGGTAAAAAAACCTCATTAACATTATGGTTACCAGAATCAGGGCAGTCTTAGGAGCGCCGTATAAGCGGCAAAAAGATAACGTGAGCGGGCCCATGCCCGACTTGATCGTTACTCTCTCCCATCCGGACTCTAACCGTCGGCCCCGGAATTACACCGGATCTGCTGACCTTTGAGTTTTCACCCAAAGCGCTCGCGGGCTTTCAGCGTCACGCTGATTTACCGCCGGTGGGGAATTTCGCCCCGCCCTGAGAATAAGCGAGATAACTATAACGCTATTGATTATCCTGGGCAATGCATAAGCATCAAACAATTTTGTTTACCCCGGGCATGACGCGCTACAATGGACACTAACACCTTTCCATCAAGGGAAACGACAATGATTGACCCGAAAAAAATTGAGCAGATCGCGCGTCAGGTTCATGAATCTATGCCAAAAGGCATTCGAGAATTTGGTGATGACGTAGAAAAGAAAATCCGCCAGACGCTGCAGGCGCAGTTGGTTCGCCTTGATTTAGTCAGCCGCGAAGAGTTCGACGTGCAGACCCAGGTTCTGCTGCGCACCCGCGAGAAGCTGGCGCTGCTGGAACAACGTCTGACCGAGCTGGAAAGCCGCAATGCGCCGGAAGAAGTGAAGCCAGCACCGGCCATTCCGCCGGTAGATGGCCAGGAGTAAGTGCGGCCTGATGCCCTCACCCCATCCCTCTCCCTGTGGTAGAGGGTGAAAAAAACGGGCCAAACGGCCCGTTTTTTTACTTACTGTCTTTCTGGATCTTCTTGATGATGTTGGTGGTTGAGCACCCGTCCTCAAAGTTGAGCACCATCACCTCGCCGCCGTTGGCCCAGACCTCTTCGCTGCCCGCGATTTGCTCCGGCTTATAATCGCCGCCTTTCACCAGCAGGTCCGGCAGAATGCCGGCAATCAGGCGCTGCGGGGTATCTTCTTCAAACGACACCACCCAGTCCACCGCTTCCAGCGCACCGAGCACAATCATACGCTGCTCGAGCGGGTTCACCGGACGCGTTTCACCCTTCAGGCGTTTCGTCGAGGCATCGCTGTTGACCGCCACAATCAGGCGATCGCCCAGCTTGCGCGCATTCGCCAGATACGAAACGTGGCCAGCGTGCAGAATGTCGAACACGCCGTTGGTCATCACCACTTTTTCACCACGCTTGCGCGCGGCGGCGACGGCTACCTTCAGCTCGTCTTCGGTCATGACGCCAAAACCAGTCTCCGCGCGACCACGCACCGCGTTTTCCAGCTCGATTGGCGAAACGGTTGAGGTCCCGAGTTTACCCACGACCACGCCCGCCGCGGCGTTAGCGAAGTAGCACGCCTCTTCCAGAGAATTACCCGCTGCCAGCGTCGCCGCCAGCACGCCGATCACCGTGTCACCGGCACCGGTCACGTCGTACACTTCCTGCGCCTGGGTTGGCATATGCAGCGGCGCTTTGCCCGGCTGCAGCAGCGTCATCCCCTGCTCGGAGCGGGTCACCAGAAGCGCAGATAATTCGAAGTCAGCAATGATCTTCATGCCGCGCTCAACCAGCTCTTCCTCGGTTTTGCATTTGCCCGCCACCGCTTCAAATTCGGAGAGGTTTGGCGTCAGCAGGGTTGCGCCGCGATAGCGCTCAAAATCGGTCCCTTTCGGGTCGATCAGCACCGGTACGTTGGCTTTACGCGCCAGCTGAATCATCGTCTGCACGCTCGCCAGCGCGCCTTTGGCGTAGTCGGACAGCACCAGCGCGCCGATATTGCCCAGCGCCTGGTTGATACGCTCGTGCAGCGGCTCGGGATCAACGCCTTCGAATCCTTCTTCAAAGTCGAGGCGGATCAGCTGCTGGTTGCGCGACAGCACGCGCAGTTTCGTAATCGTTGGGTGGGTCGGAACAGAAACGAAGTCGCACTTCACGTTCACGTCCGCCAGCGACTTGCTCAGCGCGCGCGCCGCATCGTCGATGCCGGTCAAGCCTACCAGACGCGACTGCGCGCCCAGAGAGGCAATGTTCATCGCCACGTTTGCCGCGCCGCCGGGACGCTCTTCAATGGTGTCGACCTTAACCACCGGTACCGGTGCTTCCGGAGAGATGCGGCTGGTCGGTCCATACCAGTAGCGATCCAGCATCACATCCCCAACAACCATAACTCCAGCACGTTCAAACTCTGGCAGTGTTACTTTCATTCCTGACTCCAGAAAGATTCACAATTTGCGCGCGATAATATCACACTTGATTTGTTACGCACGGTTCCACCAGCCACTTCTGCCAGCTGGCCGTTACCTGAGCGCGTTCTGCGACAAAACAGTCCAGCGCCACGTGCCCCGGCTGCTCCTGCAACGCCAGGTGATGAAGCTCGTCGCGCAGCGTCGTGTAGGCGCGGGTTAAAGCCTGCGCCTCCTGCTCGTCCATGATGTCGTTTTGCGCCAGCAGTTCCAGAATGCGCACGTTATCCGACCAACGCGTCAGCTTCGGCTTGTCGTGGGCGTGAAGCAGCACCAGATACTGGGTAATGAACTCAATATCGGTAATCCCGCCCTCGTCGGCTTTAATATCAAAGCGATCACGGTGTTTATTGCCCAAATGCGCGCGCATTTTTTCGCGCATCTCGCGCACTTCCGTTTGCAGCGTGCTGCCATCACGCACGGTAGTCATAACCTCCTTGCGGATGACGTCAAACTGCGTTTTGAGCTGAGGATCGCCATACACCACGCGAGCGCGCACCAGCGCCTGATGCTCCCACGTCCAGGCTTCGTTCTTCTGGTAATCGGCGAAGGATTCCGTTGAGGTCACCAGCATGCCCGCCGCGCCGGACGGACGCAGGCGCGCATCAACTTCATACAAAATGCCCGACGAGGTGCGGGTGCTGAACAGGTGCATGATGCGCTGCGCCAGGCGCAGGTAGAACTGGCGACCGTCAATCTCGCGCTCGCCGTCGGTCATCACGTCAACCGGGCAGTCGTGCAGGAAGATTAAATCCAGATCGGAGCTGTATCCCAGCTCCCAGCCGCCGAGCTTGCCGTAACCCACCACGGCAAACCCTCGCCCCTCACGATCAGCAAGGTGCTTCGGCTGGCCGTAGCGGGCCACCATCTGCACCCACGCCTGCTGCACTACCGCGTCGATGATCGCCTCCGCGAGCCAGGTTAAGTGATCGCTCACTTTCATCACCGGCAGCGTTCCGGCGATGTCCGCCGCCGCCACGCGCAGCATCTGAGCCTGCTTAAACTGGCGCAGCGCCTCCAGCTGCTGCTCTTCGTCTTCTTCCGGCACGCGCAGCAGATACTGACGCAGCTCGTCCCGGTAGGCATCCGTCGCCGTGGGTTGATACAGCGTATTCGGGTCGAGCAGTTCATCCAACAGCAGCGGATAGCGCGCCAGCTTGTTGGCCACCATCGGCGAGGCGGCGCAGAGCGTAATCAGATGCTTCAGCGCCCCCGGGAACTCGCTCAGAAGCTCCAGATACGTGGTGCGCGTAATAATCCCGCTCAGCAGCGGCATCATGCGCGACAGCGGCACCGGCGCGTCCGCCCGCGAGCAGACCTCGTTCAGCAGATGCGGCATCAGGTGATCCAGCACCTGACGACCGCGCGGGCCGATTGCCCGTTTGTTCAGTTCGAGACGGAAATCCGCGATCAGCGCCACCACGCGATGGCGGGCGTCGTCGGTTAAATGCGTCAGTACCGGCGTGGTGTCATCTTCCTGAAGCGCATCCTGCCACAGCTCGCGCCAGTGCTCGGAAAGCGCATCGTCCTGCGATTCACTTTCGTCATCACCAATCAGCTCGTTAAAGATGCGGCGCACGCCCGCCATGTGAGCGTCCAGCCGTTCGGTCAGCGTAGACCAGTCATCCACGCGCATCCCCCAGGCCAGGCGCGCCCGATTAAGGTCATCCCCCGGCAGGGTCTGGGTCTGTTCGTCGTTGATGCTTTGCAGCAGGTTTTCCAGACGTCGCAGGAAAAGATAGGCCTCGCGCAGGGTTTGCGCGTCGCCGTCCGGCAGCAGATGAAGCTGCTCGATGGCGCTCAGCGTCGGCAGCAGTGAACGGGACTGTAACGACGGCTCACGCCCGCCGCGAATAAGCTGGAAGACCTGAACGATAAATTCGATTTCGCGAATACCGCCCGCGCCGAGCTTGATGTTGTCCTTAAGCCCGCGACGGCGAACCTCACGGGCGATCATCCCTTTCATATTACGCAGGGACTGGATGACGCTGAAGTCGATATAGCGACGGAACACGAACGGGCGCAGCATGGCGCGCAGTTCGTTAGCGTAAGCGTCGTCGCTGTCGCCCATGATCCGCGCTTTAACCATCGCATAGCGCTCCCAGTCGCGCCCCTGCTCCTGGTAGTAATCCTCCAGCGCGGCAAAGCTCAGCACCAGCGGTCCACTGTCGCCAAACGGACGCAGGCGCATGTCCACGCGGTAAACAAAGCCGTCCTGCGTCGGCTGATCCAGCGCCTTAATCAGACGCTGACCGAGGCGGGTAAAGAACTGGGCGTTGTCCAGCTCGCGACGACCGCCGCGCGTGGAGCCGTTCTCGGGCCACGCGAAAATCAGGTCGATATCGGAGGAGAAGTTCAGTTCGCAGCCGCCCAGCTTGCCCATCCCCAGAATCAGCAGCGGCTGAGGAACCCCTTCCTCGCTGCACGGCGTGCCCCACTCTTTACAGCAGGCGGCATAGAGCCAGTCGCGCGCGGCGACAATCAGCGTTTGCGCCAGCTCGCTTAACTGCTGCAGCGTGCTCTCTTCGCTCACCAGCTCCAGCGCCTGAGCCCAGGCAATGCGCACCATCACCCGACGGCGGAACTGACGAAGGACGCGCATCAGCGTCGCTTCATCCGCTACGTCTTTGAGTGCGGCCTGCAGCCAGCCGGCATAGTGCCGACACTCGTCCGCCTGCGGCGGTGCGTTTTCAAGCTCCGCCAGCCAGTCCGGGTAGACGGCGATGCTTTCCTGCACAAAATCACTGAAGGCGAGCACGCTCTTCGCCTGCTCGCTTAACGATGACGCCGGTAATGACTCAGGCAGACGTTCGCAAACGTTCTGCCACTGCTGCTGTAACGCTGAAGAAAGCGGCATTATAGGGGTTCCTTGCCAGAGTTAACGTTTTCCGCTGTGCAGCCAGTACGGATCCTGCGAAATGGCCTCGTTACGGAAATGCTCTATCTCGATATGCTGACGGGTTTCGATGGCATGCTTCAGCCCCTGCCAGTTTTCCAGCCACGCCTGCGCCTTTGGACCATCGTAGGCACCGGAAAGGAGCAGCATGCTGTCGATGTTGCGCGAAAGACGGGGAAGCTGATCGCCATACTTATCGCCGAGCGGATACGCAAAGGTGCTCTTCAGTTCGGCGGCATGACGGGAAAGATGAATATCTGCGAAACGCTTAAAGTTTTCCGCAATTTTGGCCTCGGCTTTCGCATCCAGGAAGGCGCGCCAGCCGCGCGTCACCAGAAACTCGGTCAGCGCCAGTTTTGCCGAAGCGGCTTGCGGGCTGTAAATCGCCGTTTGCGCTGAGACGTCGGAGAGCATCAGCGTTTCGGTTTGCGTCAGCAGATCACGTAAGTGAGCGCTCGCTTTGCGAGGAACGATGCCGCCGAATAGCGTCAGGGTGTGGCGCACCAGGGCAATGGCCGCCAGCACGTGGGATTTCGCGTTTTTCACGTTTCGCGCCCACAGCTCTTCGTGGTACTGCCACTGAGAAAGCGCCAGCTCCAGCGCGGCTTCCAGACCCTGTTCAACGCTGGCTTTCGGCGCAACGTGCAAAATGGTCGTCTCTTTCAGCACGCGCGGCGCATTTCCGGCGGCCAGATGGTAACCCCGCGCGGCTTTGCTCAGGCTCCCCTGGCGTAATCCGGAATGGTTCACCAGCCTGCGCGCCAGCTTCAGAACGTCATTTGCGTCCCCTTCCAGCAGCTCAAGCTCCAGTTCGCAAATCGGTTCCTGGAATTCCCCTGCCTTCACCTCACCCAGATCGAGGGCGATTTCGATGCGGCTGTTGCCTTCCGTCACCAGCCATTTCTCGCGCCAGAAATCTGTGCTGAACAGCGGCTGTACCTGTTCCGCCAGCGCGGAAGGCAGCTCGCCTTCCGGCCAGACTTCCGCCGGGAAACGTTCCAGCTCAAGTTCTGGCTTACTGATGTCGATATTGTATTCCGGGCGCTGATGTAAACCGCCGACCACGCGGCCGGCAATTTTCATCGTCATCTCGTAGCGCCCGCTCGCGCCACGGATGCGCAGCCCCATATCGTGGCGGCGCAGCCAGTTGTCTGGCGTTTCGTAATAGATATTAAGTAGTTGTACCGGTGCATGGTGTTCGCCGGAAAGCGTATGCAGATGCTGGCGGAGTGCGTCAACGCTGCCTTTTTCGACGATAAATTTTAATTCGATTTCCTGAGCCATAGCCTTGTACTTTTGCGGGCGTCACAGACGCGTCAATGAGGGCGAACTTCCTCGCCATTTGTTTGTCAGTACATAGTATTTTGCGTCAAATTGCCATGCAATGAGCAATTTGTCGGGCGTAAATGTGTAGAGTCGTGACACAGATGATTCTGATTGCTGACGAATGCTTTGCGTAGAGACACTGTTGCCACTACTATCGTTCCACTATTTATGAAAATAACGACTAATGATGCTTAAATTACGCCTGATTGGACTTACTTTACTCGCTTTTAGCGCCGCAACCGCAGTGCACGCTGAAGAAAAGCGTTACGTTTCTGACGAACTGAACACCTGGGTACGCAGTGGCCCCGGAGATAATTACCGCCTCGTGGGCACGGTGAATGCCGGCGAGGAAGTCACCCTGTTACAGACCAACGCGGACACCAATTACGGTCAGGTTCGCGACAGTACCGGTCGTACTTCTTGGATCCCGCTGAAAGAGCTCAGCACCGTGCCAAGCCTGCGCACGCGCGTTCCCGATCTGGAAAACCAGGTAAAGACCCTGACCGACAAGCTGAACAACATCGACGGCACCTGGAACCAGCGCACCGCTGAAATGCAGCAGAAAGTAGCGCAAAGCGACGGTGTGATTAACGGTCTGAAAGAAGAGAACCAGAAACTGAAAAACGAGCTGATTGTCGCGCAGAAGAAAGTGAATGCCGCCAATCTGCAGCTCGACGATAAACAGCGCACCATCATCATGCAGTGGTTTATGTATGGCGGCGGCGTGCTGGGCGTCGGTCTGGTGCTGGGCCTGGTTCTGCCGCACCTGATCCCAAGCCGTAAGCGTAAAGACCGCTGGATGAACTAATTCGTCTTCTCTGCCAGACTTACGTATCATTCTGGAAAAGAGAAAACGGGAGAGTTGGGCGTGAAAAGTTATCTGGTCGGTGGTGCGGTACGTGATGCGTTGTTAGGTCTGCCGGTCAAAGATAAAGACTGGGTGGTGGTTGGCGCCACCCCGGAAGAGATGCTCGACGCGGGCTACCAGCAGGTAGGCCGCGATTTTCCCGTATTCCTCCACCCGAAAAGTCGTGAAGAATATGCACTGGCGCGTACCGAGCGGAAATCGGGTTCGGGCTACACGGGCTTTACCTGCTATGCCGCGCCGGACGTCACGCTGGAGGAAGATCTTCTGCGCCGCGATCTCACCATCAACGCGCTGGCGCAGGACGAGAACGGCCAGATCGTTGACGCTTATGGCGGCCAGGACGATCTGCGCAACCGTCTTTTACGTCACGTCTCCCCGGCGTTTTCTGAAGATCCGCTCCGCGTCCTGCGCGTGGCGCGCTTTGCCGCACGCTACGCCCATCTCAGCTTCCGTATTGCCGATGAAACCATGGCGCTGATGACCGCCATGACCGAGGCGGGCGAGCTTGAACACCTGACGCCAGAGCGCGTCTGGAAAGAAACGGAAAATGCTCTCACAACGCGCAACCCGCAGGTCTTTTTCCAGGTCCTTCGCGACTGCGGCGCGCTGAAGGTGCTGTTCCCGGAAATAGACGCGCTGTTTGGCGTGCCTGCTCCGGCGAAATGGCACCCGGAAATTGATACCGGCGTACACACGCTGATGACCCTGAGCATGGCGGCCATGCTCAGCCCTGACGTGGACGTGCGCTTTTCCACCCTGTGCCACGATCTCGGCAAAGGCCTAACGCCAAAAGAGCTTTGGCCTCGGCATCACGGGCACGGCCCGGCAGGGGTGAAGCTTGTCGAAGGGCTGTGCCAGCGCCTGCGCGTGCCGAACGAAATCCGCGATCTGGCGAAACTGGTCGCTGAATTTCACGATTTGATCCACACCTTCCCCATCCTCAAACCGGCCACCATCGTTAAGCTTTTCGATAACATCGACGCCTGGCGCAAACCGCAGCGCGTGGAGCAGATCGCGCTCACCAGCGAGGCTGACGTACGCGGGCGTACCGGGTTTGAAGCGTGCGATTATCCGCAGGGGCGTTTACTGCGTAAAGCCTGGGAGGTAGCAAAAGCGGTGCCGACGAAGGACGTTGTCGAGGCGGGATTCAAAGGTCCGGAAATTCGCGAAGAACTCACGAAACGGCGAATTCAGGCGGTGTCTGACTGGAAGGAAAAACACTGCCCTCAGCCAAAAGACTGAGGGCTATCGGTCAGAAGAAGACCACGTACACCGCAGCGGCAACGATAAAGCGATAGATCGCGAACGGAATGAACGAGATACGCTTAATCAGCTGCAGGAAGGTTTTGATGGCAATCAGCGCCACGATAAACGCGGTGATGAAGCCAACGGCAAACATCGGAATGTCGCCCGTAGTGAGGAAACCGATGCTTTTATAGAGGTCAAGCGCGGTGGCACCCATCATCATCGGCACCGCCAGCAGGAACGAGAACTCTGACGCGGCGTAACGGCTTACGCCCATCAGCATCCCGCCGGAGATGGTTGCGCCTGAACGCGAGAAGCCCGGCCACAGCGCCAGACACTGGAAGCAGCCAATGATAAACGCCTGACGATACGTCATATCGTCCAGCCCTTCCGCGCGCGGCGTTTTTGGCTTCAGCACTTCCGCGGCGATCAGCAGGAAGCCGCCCACCACCAGCGCGTACATCACGTTAATCGGGTTAAACAGCGATTTGATGGCGTCGTGGAAAACCAGACCCAGCACCACCGCCGGGATCATCCCGAGCAAAATATGGATCAGCGACAGGCGACCTTTACTCATCCCTTCGTGCTGCGGCGGACGGCCAAAATGGATACCGATCAGGCCAAACAGACGGCGCCAGAACATCACCACCACCGCCAGAATCGAACCCAGCTGGATAACCACTTCAAACGTTTTGGCGGTATCGCCTTCAAAGCCCAGCAGATGGCCAACGATAATCATATGGCCGGTACTGGAAACCGGTAAAAACTCCGTCAATCCTTCGACCACACCCAGTATTGCCGCCACCAGCAGCGAGTGCATATCGCTCATCTATAAACCCCTAAAAAGATATAAAAAAACGGTCGCCCCAACGGCTACCGTGAAAGATACAGCTTTAAGACCGGTATAACCTAAATTGGTTTAGCAATTATGACGTTAATTCTTGCCTTTCAGATTTGTGCCACGCTCAATGATGACGCCAACGTTGGCGGCTCGCGCCACCGCGCCCGGCTTGCTCAGCTTGATGCGTACCCACGGTGAGTTGAATTTTTTCAGCAGCAATTCTGCGACTTCTTCCGCCACCCGTTCGACCAGCGCAAAACGCTGCCCTTCAACGTGGGCGATGACCGTTTCACTGATGTCGGCATAGCTGAGACAGTCGTTCACGTCATCGCTTTTTGCCGATTTGCGATTATCCCATCCCATTTCGATATCGAACACCAGCTTCTGCTCGATGGTCTGTTCCCAGTCGTAAACACCAATTGTGGTGATTACCGAAAGTTGCTCTATAAATACAATATCCATCACGACCTGCCTGCTTTTTGGCTAAACCGGATACCACTTCCGGCGAATTATGCGTATTATCCACAGATGCTGAGAATACAGATACATTTTCAAAACGGAACAGCGTTATGAGTGCAATCGCGCCTGGAATGATCCTCCTCGCCTATCTTTGCGGCTCAATCTCCAGCGCCATTCTGGTCTGCCGCATCGCCGGGTTACCCGACCCGCGTGAAAATGGTTCCGGGAATCCGGGGGCGACCAACGTACTACGAATTGGTGGCAAGGGAGCAGCCGTAGCGGTTTTGATTTTTGATGTTCTGAAAGGGATGCTGCCCGTCTGGGGCGCGTATGCGCTGGGCGTCACGCCGTTCTGGCTGGGGCTTATTGCTATTGCGGCCTGTGTCGGCCACATCTGGCCCGTATTCTTCGGTTTTAAAGGTGGCAAAGGCGTGGCGACCGCCTTTGGTGCCATTGCGCCTATCGGCTGGGACCTAACCGGCGTGATGGCCGGGACCTGGCTACTGACCATTCTGCTGAGCGGCTATTCCTCGCTGGGCGCCATCGTCAGCGCGCTGATCGCCCCGTTCTACGTATGGTGGTTTAAACCTCAGTTCACCTTCCCGGTGTCGATGCTCTCCTGCCTTATCCTGCTGCGTCATCACGATAATATTCAGCGCCTGTGGCGTCGTCAGGAGACCAAAATCTGGACGAAGCTCAAGAGGAAGAAAAAAGACGCGCCGTAAGGGTTAGTTATGCCTTATAGCCAAATGTGATTTTGGTCACCTTCTGCCTGTGGTAACTGTTAATGACACAACACAACCACATTAGAAGAAAATGGCTGAAATCACAGAAACAACTCCCCTTTCAACGGCAGAAAAACACCCCGATGGCGACATCCAGTGGGTGAGCAGCGCTTCGGATGTATCACGCCTCGTTAATGACGGCTCACAGGGCCGGGCCAATGCCCGCATCGTGGTCGGTATCGCGCTGGGCGGGATTTTCCTCGATGCTTACGATCTGGGCGCGCTGGCCTTCGGCATAAAAGATATCACCCGCGAATTTAACCTGACGCCCGCCGGGACCGGTATGGTGGCCTCGGCAATTACCTTTGGCGCGATTGTCGGGGCGCTGCTCGGCGGCTACCTCACGGATAAAATCGGGCGCTACCGCGTTTTTATGGCTGATATGGTGTTCTTCGTGGTGGCCGCCATCGCCTGTGCGCTGGCCCCGAACGAATATGTGCTGGCGGGTGCCCGCTTTGTGATGGGGCTTGGGGTCGGGATCGACCTTCCCGTGGCGATGGCGTTTTTAAGCGAGTTCGCCAGGCTGAAAGGTCCGGGAAACAAAGCCTCCAGCGTCGCGATGTGGTGCCCCACCTGGTATGCCGCCATCAGCGTCTCCTACCTGCTGGTGCTGTTCTTCTACGCCGTGCTGCCGGAAAGCCACAGCGACTGGCTGTGGCGTTTAATTCTCGGCTTTGGTGCAGTGCCAGCGCTGGTGATTATCGCCATCCGCAGCCGCTATATGAGCGAATCGCCGGTATGGGCGGCGAATCAGGGCAATCTGAAGGAGGCGGCGTCGATTTTGCGGCAGTCGTACAATATTAACGCCCACGTCCCGCAGGATGCGCTCGGCCAGCCTGCACCCGTCGTGAATAAAGCGAAATGGTCAAACTATCTGAACCTGTTTCGCGGCGTCTACTTACGCCGCACGACGCTCGCCACGCTGCTGTCCGTCGTCTCCTCGTTCGCCTACAACGCCGTGGCGTTTGGTCTGCCGGTGATCATCTCCAGCTTCTTTGTCCAGTCGATGCTCGCCACCATTCTCATTTCTCTGGCGCTTAACCTGCTGTTTGCCTTCGTCGGCGGACTGCTGGCGGTACGCTATGTGCCGCGCTTCGGCGCCTGGCGGATGTCGCTTGCGGGTTATGCCTGCCAGCTTGTCGCATTGCTTGGCCTGGCGCTGATTGGCCGACCGGAAGGTGCCTCTGAAGGCGTACTTGCCGTGGCGATGCTGGCGCTATTCCTTTTCGGTCAGGGCTTTGGCCCGGGCGCGCATACCATGACGTTCGCCTCGCTGAGCTACCCGACCTCGCTGCGCGGCGTGGGCGTGGGTCTCAACCAGACGCTGATGCGCAGTAGTTCTACGCTGTCGCTGTTCCTGTTCCCGCTGCTGGTGGCGTCGCTCGACACCGCCGTGTTCTGGGTGATTGCGCTGGCGCCGTTTATCGGCCTGGCATCGCTGCTGGCGATCCGCTGGGAGCCGTCCGGGTATGATGTGGATGCGGAGGACTATCGGTAACGACACATCGCTTCGGTGGGTTCCCCCCCACCGAAGGGTTCTTACAAATCATCCAGCAGCGTTCGGGAAAGTTTTTTTAGCATATCAAGCTCATCATCGTTCATCCGCATGCTGCAGCGAATCTGGTCCGGCAATGCCATCACCCGTTTTTTCAGTTCTTTCGCCTTATCGGTCAGCACGACATTTTTCATCCTTTCATCCCCCACAACCGCGATACGGTTGAGGAATCCTTTTGCCTCAAGCTTTTGTACAAGCGGCGTCAATGTGCCCGAATCAAAAAACGTCTTATCGCTGAGATCGCGAAGTGGAATGTTGTCTTTCTCATAAAGCGCCATCAAAACAACGAATTGCGGGTAGGTCAAATCCATCTCTTGCAGTAGGGGACGATACTGGCGAACAAACGCATTGGTGACCGAGTACAGCGAGAAGCAAAGTAAATCATCTAGCGTTTTGTTTTCTTTCATTCTTCTATCAACTCCGAATCTGTTGCCTAAAAAAATTATAAATAATGTTTGACTAAAAGTATCTTGCACGCAAGTATTATACCAGCAACTAAGTAGCACGCTATTTAGTTATCTCATCCGATCAAATGCGCTTAAAGAGGTACCACCATGAAAACACTAACCGCCATCCTGGTTTCTTCCGTCTTCGCGTCAGCTGCGGCATCCGCTCAAACCACCAATACCCCAGCTCCGACCGCAGGCGTACAGGCATTTCTTAATATTCTGAATTCCGGCAAGGGTAAGCCAATGGAACAGATGACCCCGCAGGAGGCCCGGCAGGTACTGATCGGCGCGCAGCAAGGCGCAAAACTGCCGCCCGCTCAGGTTTCAGAAAAAACGATCCAGGTAAATGGTCAGGCGATCAAACTGAAAATAGTGAAACCTGAAAACGCGACCGGCACGCTCCCGGCATTTATGTTCTTCCACGGCGGCGGTTGGGTGCTGGGCGATTACCCGACCCATGAACGCTTAATCCGCGATCTGGTTCGCGCATCAGGCGCCGCAGCGGTTTACGTTGATTACACGCCGTCACCTGAGGCCCATTTCCCGGTGGCCATCAATCAGGCCTATGAAGCGACAAAATGGGTAGCCGAACACGGTCAGGAAATTGGCGTGGACGGTAGCCGTCTGGGTCTGGTCGGTAACAGCGTGGGCGGCAATATGGTGGCTTCCGTTGCGCTGCAGGCAAAACAGTTCAATGGGCCCAAAATTCGCTACAACGTGATGCTCTGGCCTGTGACCGATGCGAATTTTGATACTGCCTCGTATAACCAGTTTGAGAACGGCTATTTCCTGTCGAAAAACATGATGAAATGGTTCTGGGATAACTACACCACCAGCGCTGCCGACCGCAACAATATCCTGGCCTCTCCGCTTCGCGCCAGCGCCGCGCAGTTGAAAGGTTTCCCGGAGACGCTGATTCAGACAGCTGAGCTGGACGTTCTGCGGGATGAAGGTGAAGCATTCGGGCGTAAGCTGGATGCGGCTGGCGTCCCGGTGACCGTCACGCGCTATAACGGCATGATCCACGATTACGGCCTGCTTAACCCGCTGAGCCAGGAGCCAACGGTTAAAGTTGCCCTGGAGCAGGCAGGCGCAGCGCTGCATGAGCACCTGAAATAACGGCATCGCGATGTTTGTCAGACAGCACGTCCCCCGGGGCGTGCTTTTTTGTTTCGTCTTAACCGCCATCCATAAGCGACTCATATGACAGTCTTCATTTCTGCCAGGGCATACTGAAACGACCCCGATGATGAGCAGATGGATGCAGCATGTTAGCAGCTCAGGTCACTGATAATTCGTACAAAGGCTGGCAGGCGTCGCTTGCCCTGCAGTTTTGTCACACCCCTGAGAAAACCCTCCTGCACTCCGCTCATCACGTCGGGCCGCTTACCGTTCAGCGTCCATTTTATCCCGAAGGGGAAACCTGCCACCTTTATCTGCTGCACCCGCCCGGCGGAATTGTGGGCGGCGATACGCTGGACATTTCCGTTCGGCTGGACGCCAAAAGCCATGTGCTTATCACGATGCCCGGCGCCAGCAAGTTCTATCGCAGCAGCGGCCCGCAGGCTCGCCTGAATCAGCACTTTTATCTCGATGATGAATCCACGCTGGAGTGGCTACCGCAGGACACTATTATCTTCCCGGGTGCGAACGCCGCGCTGCGCTCCGTCTTCCACCTGAAGACCTCCAGCACGCTGCTGGCGTGGGAGCTTTATTGTCTGGGGCGCCCGGTGATCAATGAGACCTTCAGCCACGGCACGCTGGAGAGCCGCCTTGAAGTCTGGGTTGAGGATGAACCGCGCCTGATTGAGCGTCAGCACCTTGCCGACGGCAATCTCACGCCCGTCGCCGGATATCCATGGCTCGGCACGCTGCTGTTCTATCCGGCCAATGAAGAACATCTCGACACGGTACGCGAACGGCTCGCGCCGCTGGAACACTTTGCGGGGGCAACGCTCACCGACGATCTGCTTTCGGTGCGTTTTCTCTCCGATGACAACCTGATTTGCCAGCGGGTGATGCGCGACGTCTGGCAGTCGCTTCGCCCGCTTCTCACCACCAAAACCGCCTGTTCGCCGCGTATCTGGCAGACATAAGAGAAACGTTATGGAACTGACCCCCAGAGAAAAAGACAAGCTGTTGCTGTTCACCGCCGCGCTGGTTGCCGAACGCCGCCTTGCGCGCGGGGTAAAGCTTAATTACCCGGAATCGGTCGCGCTGATCAGTGCCTTCATCATGGAGGGCGCGCGCGATGGCGAAACCGTCGCCTCGCTGATGGAGGCGGGCCGCCACGTCCTGACGCGCGATCAGGTAATGGAAGGCGTGCCGGAAATGATCCCGGATATTCAGGTCGAAGCCACCTTCCCGGACGGATCGAAGCTCGTCACCGTCCATAACCCGATCGTCTAAGGAGCGCGCGATGATCCCAGGTGAATACCAGATCCAGCCCGGAACGATTGCGATCAACGTCGGGCGTGAAACCCAAATCGTGGTTGTCGAAAATCACGGCGACAGGCCGATCCAGGTCGGATCGCATTACCACTTTTACGAGGTCAACCCGGCCCTGAAGTTCGAGCGGGAAGCCACCAAAGGCTACCGGCTGAATATCCCGGCGGGCACCGCCGTGCGCTTCGAGCCCGGCCAGAAGCGGGAGGTGACGCTGGTTCAGGTCACGGGCGCGCAGCGCATTTTCGGCTTTCGCGGCGAGGTGATGGGCGAGGTGAAACATGGCTGAGATTTCACGCCGGGCCTATGCCGATATGTTCGGCCCCACCACCGGCGATAAAGTGCGGCTGGCCGACAGCGAGCTGTGGATCGAAGTGGAAGACGATCTCACGGTCTACGGCGAAGAGGTCAAATTCGGCGGCGGAAAGGTGATCCGCGACGGCATGGGTCAGGGGCAGATGACCGTAGACGACTGCGTGGATCTGGTTCTCACCAACGCGCTGATCGTCGATCACTGGGGGATCGTAAAAGCCGATATCGGCGTAAAGAACGGGCGGATCTTCGCCGTCGGCAAAGCCGGTAATCCGGACATTCAGCCCGGCGTGACGATCCCGATTGGCGCGGCAACGGAAGTGATTGCCGCCGAGGGGAAGATCGTCACCGCGGGCGGAATCGACACCCACATCCACTGGATCTGCCCGCAGCAGGCGGAAGAGGCGCTGGTCTCCGGCGTCACGACCATGATCGGCGGCGGCACCGGCCCCGCGGCGGGAACCAACGCCACCACCTGCACGCCGGGGCCGTGGTATATCGCCCGCATGCTGCAGGCAGCCGATACGCTGCCGGTGAATATCGGCCTGCTCGGTAAAGGTAACGGCTCCAACCCGGACGCCCTGCGCGAGCAGATTGCCGCCGGCGCTATCGGGCTGAAGATCCACGAAGACTGGGGCGCGACGCCTGCGGCGATCAACTGCTCGCTGGAGGTGGCCGAAGAGATGGATATTCAGGTGGCGCTGCACAGCGACACGCTGAACGAGTCCGGGTTTGTCGAAGACACGCTGGCAGCCATCGCAGGGCGCACCATCCACACTTTCCATACCGAAGGCGCAGGCGGCGGCCACGCACCGGATATCATCACCGCCTGCGCGCACCCGAATATTCTGCCCTCCTCCACCAACCCGACCCTGCCCTACACGGTGAATACCATCGACGAGCATCTCGACATGCTGATGGTTTGCCATCACCTCGATCCGGATATCGCCGAGGACGTAGCGTTTGCCGAATCCCGCATTCGCCGGGAGACCATCGCAGCCGAAGATGTCCTGCACGATATCGGCGCGTTCTCGCTAACCTCGTCAGACTCGCAGGCCATGGGCCGCGTCGGGGAAGTGATTATCCGCACCTGGCAGGTCGCGCACCGCATGAAGGTCCAGCGCGGCGCGCTGCCGGAAGAGACTGGAGATAACGACAACTTCCGCGTGAAGCGCTACGTCGCCAAATACACCATAAACCCGGCGCTGACCCACGGTATCGCCCATGAGGTCGGTTCGATTGAGGCGGGCAAGCTGGCGGATCTGGTGGTCTGGTCCCCGGCGTTCTTCGGCGTCAAACCCGCCGCCATCGTCAAGGGCGGGATGATCGCCTGCGCGCCGATGGGCGATATCAACGCCTCGATCCCCACGCCGCAGCCGGTGCATTACCGCCCGATGTTTGGCGCGTTGGGCGCCGCGCGCCACGCCACCCGGCTGACGTTTATCTCGCAGGCCGCCAGTGAGAACGGCATCCCGCAGCAGCTCAGCCTGCAGAGCGCCACGGCGGTGGTAAAAGGCTGCCGGACGGTGAAAAAGGCCGACATGATCCACAACGGCCTGCAGCCCAATATCACTGTCGACTCGCAAACCTACGAGGTGCGCGTCGACGGCGAACTGATTACCAGCGAACCGGCTGACGTTCTGCCGATGGCGCAACGCTATTTCCTGTTTTAAGGAGTGATGATGATTTATTTGACCCAACGTCTGGACCACGCGCACCCGACTACCGCCAGCGTCACGCTGCCGATTGACGTGCGGGTGAAAAGCCGCGCCCGCGTGGCGCTTAACGACGGTCGTGAAGCCGGGTTGATGCTGCCGCGCGGCCTGCTGCTGCGCGGGGGCGACCTGCTGACCACCGACGACGGTAGCGAAGTCATCGAAGTGATCGCCGCTCCGGAGTCGGTCTCCGTGGTGCGCTGTGCCGATCCGTTCCTGCTCGCCCGCGCCTGCTACCACCTGGGCAACCGCCACGTGCCGCTGCAGGTTATGCCCGGCGAGCTGCGCTATCACCACGATCACGTTCTCGACGACATGCTGCGCCAGTTCGGGCTGGACGTGACCTACGCCAGCCTGCCGTTTGAACCGGAAGCGGGCGCTTACACCAGCGGTGCCCACAGCCACGGCCATTCTCACGCTCATTCACATTAAGGATTAATCATGCGCAAGTTACTCCCTCTGTTACTGCTGGCTTTTTCCGTTCCCGCGCTCGCGCATCCCGGCCACGGCGCCGACAGCTTCCAGGCCGGTTTTCTCCATCCGCTGACCGGACTCGATCACCTGCTGATGCTGGCGGGTGCAGGCGTGCTCTCGGCACTGAGCGGCCGCAAGCTCCTGCTGCCGTTTGCCACCCTCGGCATGATGCTCGTTGGCGCTATTGCGGGCAGCCTGCTCGGCGGCTTCAGCGGCATGGAGATGCTGATTATCGCCTCGCTGGCGGTCTGCGGCGTGATGATGTTTAAAACTGAAAATCGCTTGCTGCTGGCAGTGCCTGCCCTGGCGATGTTCCACGGCTGGGCGCACGGCGTGGAGATGTTCGGCCACAGCTTCTGGCTCTTCACCAGCGGCTTTATGCTCGCCAGCGCCACGGTGCTGTGCGCCAGCTTTGCCGCAGGGCTGCTGCTGCGCCGTCACGACGGCCTGCGTAAAACCTTCGGCGGCGGGCTGATCGTCTCCGCCCTGCTGGCACTGATGAGCTGATGGATCATTCCCGCCAGTTGCTGCGCCTGATGCAGCTCTCCAGCAGCAGCCTGCCGGTCGGGTCGTTTACCTGGTCACAGGGGCTGGAGTGGGCCGTTGAGGCGGGCTGGGTCACGGACGCCAACGCCTTTAAACGCTGGCAAATCCAGCAGATGGAGCAGAGCTTTTTCTGCGTCGACCTGCCGCTGTTTATCCGTATTTATCAGGCCTGTGAGCAACGCTCGCTTACAAATGCAAAACGCTGGACGGCATACCTGCTCGCCTGTCGGGAAACGCGCGAGCTACGAGAAGAAGAGCGCAACCGCGGGGCGGCCTTTACGCGGCTGATTAAGAGCTGGGAACCTGACTGTCCGCCCGAATGGCTGCCGCTGTTTATGCAAAGCCAGCTCTGCGGCATGGCGTGGCTCGGCGTTCGCTGGGGCATTAGCGCGCACGAACTGGCGCTGAGTCTGGGCTACAGCTGGATGGAGAGCGCGGTCATGGCGGGCGTCAAGCTGGTGCCGTTTGGGCAACAGGCCGCGCAGCAGCTGATTATCGAACTGAGCGACCACTACGCCGCCGGGTTTGAACAGGCATTTTTACGTAGCGACGACGCGCTGGGGGCAGCAACGCCGCTGTCCGCCATCGCCTCGGCGCGCCACGAAACCCAATATTCACGACTATTCCGTTCCTGAGGAGTCAACATGGCTGATTACAAACATCCCCTGCGCGTGGGCGTGGGCGGCCCGGTAGGGTCGGGCAAAACCGCGCTGCTGGAAGCGCTCTGCAAGGCGATGCGCGATACCTATCATCTTGCGGTGGTCACCAACGATATCTACACCAAAGAGGATCAGCGCATCCTGACCGAAGCGGGCGCGCTGGAGCCAGAGCGCATCGTGGGCGTGGAGACGGGCGGCTGCCCGCATACCGCTATCCGGGAAGATGCTTCGATGAACCTGGCGGCGGTGGAAGCGTTGAGCGAGAAGTTCGGCAATCTGGACCTGATCTTCGTTGAAAGCGGCGGTGACAACCTCAGCGCGACGTTCAGTCCTGAGCTGGCGGATCTGACCATTTACGTGATTGACGTGGCCGAAGGGGAAAAAATCCCGCGCAAGGGCGGGCCGGGGATCACCAAATCCGATTTTCTGGTCATCAACAAAACCGATCTCGCGCCGTACGTGGGGGCGTCGCTGGAGGTGATGGAGCGCGATACCAACCGCATGCGCGGCGAGCGCCCATGGACCTTTACCAACCTGAAGGCGGGTGACGGTCTTGCGACGATTATTGCGTTTCTGGAAGAGAAAGGGATGTTGCGGGTGTAGTCAAACGATCCCCTCTCCCTTTGGGAGAGGGTTAGGGTGAGGGATTACGCCTCCGGCAGTTCCGCCAGCGGCCAGCGCGGACGCACGGACACGCTCAGGTCGGACGTTGCCCCCGCATTAAGGCGCACCATCCCGGCGTAGGCGATCATCGCCCCGTTATCGGTACAGAATTCCGGACGGGCATAGAACACTTCCCCGCGACGCTTTTGCATCATCTCGGCGAGCTTCGCGCGAAGCGTGCGGTTAGCGCTCACGCCGCCCGCCATCACCAGACGCTTAAACCCGGTCTGATCCAGCGCGCGCTTGCACTTGATCATCAGCGTGTCCACTACCGCATCTTCGAACGCGCGGGCGATATCGGCGCGGGTTTGCTCGCTGTCATCGTTATTACGGATCGTATTCGCCGCGAAGGTTTTCAGCCCGGAGAAGCTGAAGTCCAGCCCCGGACGGTCGGTCATCGGACGCGGGAAGACAAAGCGCCCTTCCGTTCCCTGCGACGCCATTTTTGACAGCATCGGGCCGCCCGGGTAATCCAGACCCAGCAGCTTGGCGGTTTTATCGAACGCTTCACCGGCGGCGTCGTCGATCGACTCGCCCAGCAGCTCGTACTTGCCAATGCCCGTTACGCTAATCAGCTGCGTATGGCCGCCGGAAACCAGCAGCGCAACAAACGGGAATTCAGGCGGATTCTCTTCCAGCATCGGCGCCAGAAGATGCCCTTCCATATGGTGAACCGGGATGGCCGGCACGTCCCACGCGAAGGCCAGCGAACGACCAACGGTTGCGCCAACCAGCAGCGCACCGACCAGGCCCGGGCCTGCGGTATAGGCCACGGCATCAATATCGGTTGAGCTCAACCCGGCCTCTTTCAGCGCCGCCTGAATCAGGGGAACCGTTTTACGCACGTGGTCACGAGAGGCCAGTTCAGGTACGACGCCGCCGTAGTCAGCGTGCAATTTCACCTGACTATACAGCTGGTTGGCCAGAAGTCCTTTTTCGTCGTCGTAAATGGCGATGCCGGTTTCATCGCAGGATGTTTCAATACCCAGTACACGCATGACTTGTTTTACCTCGTTTCAATACCGCGCAGTGTAGAGCCTGGGCGGGTTGATGTAAAACTTTGTTCGCCCCTGGAAGAAGGCTCGTGTATACTCCTCACCCTTATTAAAGTCCCTTTCAAAATCGCATCGGTGCTTTACAAAGCAGCAGCATTTGCAGTAAAATTCCGCACCATTTTGAAATAAGCTGGCGTTGATGCCAGCGGCAAACCGAATTTATTAAAGGTGAGAGTTACATGCCGGTAATTAAAGTACGTGAAAACGAGCCGTTCGACGTAGCACTGCGTCGCTTCAAACGTTCATGCGAGAAAGCAGGTGTTCTGGCTGAAGTTCGTCGTCGTGAGTTTTATGAAAAACCAACGACCGAACGTAAGCGCGCTAAAGCTTCCGCTGTGAAACGTCACGCGAAGAAACTGGCTCGCGAAAACGCACGCCGTACTCGTCTGTACTAATTGGTTGAGGGCCTCAGCCCTCAATTGACAGACAGAGTAATAGTCGTAAGGCCGTGCTTCCGGAAGGAATGCGCGGCTTGTTTTCGTTTATAAGTCGCTTAAATTTTTGGGGCATATGGCCGGAAGAATCCCACGCGTTTTCATCAATGACCTGCTTGCCAGAACCGACATCGTCGATCTCATCGACGCGCGGGTAAAGCTGAAAAAACAGGGCAAGAATTACCATGCGTGCTGTCCGTTCCATAACGAAAAAACCCCCTCCTTCACCGTAAACGGTGAAAAGCAGTTTTACCATTGCTTCGGCTGTGGTGCTCACGGTAATGCCGTTGATTTTTTAATGAACTACGACAAGCTCGAGTTCGTTGAAACCGTCGAAGAGCTGGCGGCGATGCATAACCTTGAAGTGCCGTATGAAGCAGGCAGTGGGCCAAGTCAGATCGAGCGCCATCAACGGCAAACGCTGTATCAACTGATGGATGGCCTGAATTCGTTTTACCAACAGTCTCTTAAGCACTCTGCGGCTGAGCCTGCGCGTCAGTATCTGAACAAGCGCGGACTGAGCGACGATGTCATTGCGCGTTTCGCTATTGGTTACGCCCCGCCCGGCTGGGACAACGTGTTAAAGCGTTTTGGCGGCAATAGCGAAGATCGTAAATCTCTCATCGATGCAGGTATGCTGGTCACCAACGACCAGGGACGAAGCTATGACCGCTTCCGCGAACGGGTGATGTTTCCGATCCGCGACAAGCGAGGCCGGGTAATTGGTTTTGGTGGTCGCGTGCTGGGTGATGCCCTGCCGAAATACCTTAACTCCCCGGAAACCGATATTTTCCATAAGGGCCGCCAGCTTTACGGTCTTTATGAGGCGCAGCAGGATAACGCGGAACCTCCGCGTCTTCTGGTCGTCGAAGGCTATATGGACGTCGTTGCGCTGGCGCAGTACGACATTAACTACGCGGTTGCGTCGTTAGGCACGTCCACCACCGCCGATCATATTCAACTGCTGTTCAGGGTGACCAATAACGTCATCTGCTGTTACGACGGTGACCGTGCAGGACGCGACGCCGCCTGGCGTGCGCTGGAAACCGCGCTACCCTATATGACCGATGGGCGTCAGCTACGCTTTATGTTCCTGCCCGACGGTGAAGACCCGGATACGCTGGTGCGTAAAGAGGGCAAAGCGGCGTTTGAAGCGCGGATGGAGCAGGCTCAGCCGCTCTCCACGTTTTTGTTTAACAGCCTGATGCCGCAGGTCGATTTGAGTACCCCTGACGGGCGCGCGCAGCTCAGCACGCTGGCGCTGCCGTTAATCAGTCAGGTGCCCGGCGAAACGCTGCGCATCTACCTGCGTCAGGAGTTAGGCAACAAGCTCGGCATTCTGGATGACAGCCAGCTTGAACGTTTAATGCCTAAACAGGCTGAAAACGGCACGGTTCGCCCCGCGCCTCAGCTAAAACGCACAACCATGCGTATACTGATAGGGTTACTGGTCCAAAACCCCGAGCTTGCGCCGCAGGTGCCGTCGCTGGCGGGTTTGAACCACGAAAAATTGCCCGGACTTGGCTTATTTTCAGAACTGGTCAACACGTGTTTGTCACAGCCAGGTCTGACCACCGGACAACTTTTAGAGCATTATCGCGGCACAAAAGAGGCCGCTACCCTTGAAAAATTGTCGATGTGGGACGATATAGCAGATAAGGACATTGCAGAAAAAACGTTCACCGACTCACTCAACCATATGTTTGATTCGATGCTTGAGCTGCGCCAGGAAGAGTTGATAGCTCGCGAGCGCACACACGGTTTGAGCAGCGAAGAACGCCGGGAGCTCTGGATGATTAACCAGGAACTGGCGAAGAAATAAGTCAAAAGCAAAAGTATTTAACGGCTTAAGTGCCGAATATCGATCGGGAAGCCCCCGGCAGCCGCACTGAGAGGCAGCGGCAAAAATATAAGTACGCCCTCGCTTTAAAGGTTGGCAGCCCCATCGCCGACACCAATCAAACGAATTAAGTGTGGATACCGTCTTATGGAGCAAAACCCGCAGTCACAGCTGAAACTTCTTGTCCAACGTGGTAAGGAGCAAGGCTATCTGACCTATGCCGAGGTCAATGACCATCTGCCGGAAGATATCGTCGATTCAGATCAAATCGAAGACATCATCCAAATGATCAATGACATGGGCATTCAGGTGATGGAAGAAGCACCGGATGCCGATGATCTGTTGCTGGCTGAAACCTCCAACAACACTGACGAAGATGCGGAAGAAGCTGCTGCACAGGTACTGTCCAGCGTGGAATCTGAAATCGGGCGTACCACTGACCCGGTCCGCATGTACATGCGCGAAATGGGTACCGTTGAACTGTTGACCCGCGAAGGCGAAATTGACATCGCAAAACGCATCGAAGACGGGATCAACCAGGTTCAGTGCTCTGTCGCCGAGTACCCGGAAGCGATCACCTATCTGCTGGAGCAGTACGATCGCGTTGAAGCGGAAGAAGCGCGCCTGTCTGACCTGATCACCGGTTTTGTCGACCCGAACGCTGAAGAAGATATGGCGCCTACCGCCACTCACGTCGGTTCTGAACTGTCTCAGGAAGAGATGGATGATGACGAAGACGAAGATGAGGAAGAGAGCGACGACGACACCGCGGACGATGACAACAGCATCGACCCGGAGCTGGCACGTGAGAAGTTTGCCGAGCTGCGTACCCAGTACGAAGTGACGCGTGACACCATCAAAGCGAAAGGCCGCAGCCACGCTGCCGCTCAGGAAGAGATCCTGAAGCTGTCTGAAGTATTCAAACAGTTCCGCCTGGTGCCAAAACAGTTCGACTACCTGGTAAACAGCATGCGCGTGATGATGGATCGCGTACGCACCCAGGAACGCATCATCATGAAGCTGTGCGTTGAGCAGTGCAAAATGCCGAAGAAGAACTTCATCACCCTCTTCACCGGTAACGAAACCAGCGAAACCTGGTTCAACGCGGCTATCGCGATGAACAAGCCGTGGTCTGAAAAACTGCACGACGTGAAGGACGATGTGCATCGCGGCCTGCAGAAACTGCATCAGATTGAAGAAGAGACCGGCCTGACCATCGAGCAGGTTAAAGACATCAACCGTCGTATGTCCATCGGTGAAGCGAAAGCTCGCCGTGCGAAGAAAGAGATGGTTGAAGCGAACTTGCGTCTGGTTATCTCTATCGCCAAGAAATACACCAACCGTGGCCTGCAGTTCCTGGATCTGATTCAGGAAGGCAACATCGGTCTGATGAAAGCGGTAGATAAGTTTGAATACCGTCGTGGTTACAAGTTCTCCACCTATGCAACCTGGTGGATCCGTCAGGCGATCACCCGCTCTATCGCGGATCAGGCGCGCACCATCCGTATTCCGGTGCATATGATTGAGACCATCAACAAGCTCAACCGTATTTCCCGCCAGATGCTGCAGGAGATGGGCCGCGAGCCGACGCCGGAAGAGCTGGCCGAGCGCATGCTGATGCCGGAAGACAAGATCCGTAAAGTTCTGAAGATCGCCAAAGAGCCAATCTCCATGGAAACACCAATCGGTGATGATGAAGATTCGCATCTGGGTGATTTCATCGAGGATACCACCCTCGAGCTGCCGCTGGACTCTGCCACCACCGAGAGCCTGCGTGCTGCGACACACGACGTTCTGGCTGGCCTGACCGCTCGTGAAGCGAAAGTCCTACGTATGCGTTTCGGTATCGATATGAACACCGACCACACGCTGGAAGAAGTGGGTAAACAGTTCGACGTTACCCGCGAACGTATCCGTCAGATCGAAGCGAAGGCGCTGCGTAAGCTGCGTCATCCAAGCCGCTCTGAAGTGCTGCGTAGCTTCCTGGACGACTAACCTGTCCTGACCGTAAAAAAGCTCCCTTCGGGGAGCTTTTTTTTTGTTTATTCCCTCTCCCTGTGGAAGAAAGTCAGGGGTGAGAGCATCAGGCAGCAGAGGATTAAAGCCCCCGCACCATCAGCGCCTCATCAAGCTCCCTGTACGCCTCCACCAGCTTATCCAGCGTCGCCCTGTTGAGCCCGCTCGGATTCGGCAGCACCCAGACCTGCGTTACACCGATAGTAATGTTCTGCTTACCCCACTTAGCACCGCGCTGGCTGAAAGCCTGCTCGTAGGCCTGCTTACCGAGGATCGCCAGCGCGGCCGGCTGATAGTCTTCTATTTTCTTCACCAGCTCACGCCCGCCGCTTCGCAGCTCATGGAGGTTGACCTCACTTGCCTGTACAGTCGGACGTTCGACCAGCATGGTAATTCCGCAGCGCGTATCCAGCAGGTGCTGTTCCTCTTCGGGCTTGAGTAACCTGTCGGTAAACCCGGCCTGGTAAATCACCTTCCAGAAGCGATTCCCCGGATGGGCGAAGTGAAAACCGGTGTGCGCCGAGGACTTGCCCGGGTTAATTCCGCAGAACACCACCCGCAGGCCAGGGGCCAGAATATCGTTGATCATCTTTACTCCCGCTGATACATCGTTATGGAAGTATAAAGGATTGATTATGCGTTGTTTATAAAAACAGCAGGCAGGTGCGAATGGCTGGATTGCTGCGGGGAGTTACTTTATAATTCACCGCCACGGCCCCTTAGCTCAGTGGTTAGAGCAGGCGACTCATAATCGCTTGGTCGCTGGTTCAAGTCCAGCAGGGGCCACCAAATTTAAGCTGTAGAATCATATGATTAAGCCACTCCAGCGAGTGGCTTTTTTCTATGTTACTGACAGCTGCCCTTTATCGTCCCCTCCTTCTTAACTGAGCCCGTTCCCAATCCAGACCCCACTGTATGATGCAGAGCACAACAGGCTTAACTTCACCTCGACGACCACCTTGTGGGTCAGTTTTATGATTAGCTTTTGTAGCGAGTGAAATGCCGGTAAATTTTTTTCGTTGCCAAAATGGCGAGTACGCCCAGGAGAATTGAAGCTAAGCCAAGGAAAATTAGTAAAGAAAGGAGATGACTGAACAAGCCGCCAAAGCTTGTGAAATCACTCAATCGTGCAAACTGCTCCGGAGTGAGTACACGAACGACGATCTCTGGAATAGTTAGAAAGAAAATAATTACTACCAGAACATAAATTGCCACCCTACCGCTTTTTTTCATTATCTTCCTTGCCCCCTATGACAATGATGATCAATTATTGACAGGGTCATGTTACAACAAGGGAAATTACAATGGCAGACGGCTATGCAAAAATGAAGCTGCAATCATAAAGGAATTTAGCTCTGGCGCTAACCAAAGCATTGCGAGAAATACAAGCCACCAATATGAGCACTATCGAAAATCTGAAGCTTGGTACACAGCGTTTAATCAACTATGGCTCGTGCTTGATACCAGACGATTACTACCGCAATGCCTGTCGCGAGCTAATAAATGAGGACCGCCGTCTAACATTAGCACTTGCTGAAATCTATAATCGAAACGATGTTGCTCTTGATATGGTTGAGATTTACTTTCGGAAAACTCTTAAAATACTTGGAGAGAAAAAAAGTAGCAATCTCGCTGTCTTTCTTAAAAGGGAATTAGGCGATAAGGCTTATGAGTACGCCGAAAAATCCAGCAAACTAGCTCTGTCCTTAACTATTGCAAAACTGATAATCAGTAGTGGTGATTTTCATGAGTCGCATATCAGAATGGTCAATTCATTATCATCAATGTATGTTAACGGCGCCATAATCTATTCGAAAGCGCAGGTAGCTGCATTAGCGGCTAATAAGCTAAAATTCCAGGATTCAGCATATTATCAGGCCTTGTACCAACAGAATCTTGAGATGCTTTACTTTCTTATTGAACCAGAAATGACAAAAATAATTTATCAAGTTGAATCAGGTGGAAACAATGAGGAAATAATTGGGGATGCTTTATATGAGTTATTAAAAAGATGAAACGAGCAATATTATGGTTTCTGCAGTCCTATATCTATTACATCCCTATAGCACTCATCGTTGCTGGTGCTTATATATTCGCACGTTTCCTGCCTGACTATTTTGGCATTCTTACCTTTGCATGGATCATCATTGTTACCTATTTTTATGTAAAACATAATCGTTGGTTCTGATGGGAGCAGGGAAATCAACAGCCCTCACGCGCGCAAAAAAAAGCCAACCCCGTAATCTTCAGGGGTTGGCCCTATCTTAAAGCTGCGACAATCTCACCATGTTAAAACACTCACGCATGTCCAGCATAGATTCGTTAGAAACGATATGTGCCTTCAATCGATATACAGATGCTCAACTGGCGTGTAGCTATGCCTGGATCTAACGTGAAATCAGATAATTTTACGCAAGCCGTATTCACGGCCAGGATTGTCCTGCCTGCTGCCTGAGTATTCCTTCTCTTACCCCAACACTGCCCGCCCCCCAAGACGGGAACTGGTATCCATCTGGTACCCATCTCTTTGGCCTACTGCCTAATCTGCAGATATTTTACCGAACCGTAATGCCTTTACTTGCGTATTTTGCGTAGGGATCCGCCTTGCTTTAGAGATTATCACCTTATATTTCAATTGCTTATATTTAACCTTAAAAAGCAACTCTCTTATTCTCCTGTTAAGCACCCATCTTCACACTCTGTAAATTCTAAAGAAATCCCCCATCGCGCCGATCATCATCCGTGTGTATTATTTCCTGTAGCTTTTACAACAACTAACCTTAACTCAAATACTTAAGCGCGAAAGCGAAAGGCATCATGAGCACACCGATCAAACGGCTAGAAATCATTAAAAATGCCATTGAGCTGGAAGATGACGACATCATCCAGAGCCAGCTGACACGCCTGAAAAATGAAGCGTTTGACGATGAGCTACAGGCAATCGTCGTGGCGCTTGAGGGAAAAAACTACACCGAGGCTATGGCGGCCATTACCGCCTGGCTGCAGGGCCAGCGCGCCGTGACCCAGTGGCGCGATCCGCAGGTGGCGGCCAGCAAGCTCGAGCTGAAGGCGCTGGAAGAGCGCCTGCGCGATCTGATTGACCGCCGCAACGCCCGCGTGCAGCAGCTTGATGAATTCAACGATCTCTATTTCTCCCGCCTCGGGCCGTTGATGCAGCAGATCCTCGCCCTGCGTAAAACCCTGGCCGAGCTTAACCTGCGTCGTCAGCAGGCGGAAGCGCGTCGTCGCGAGGAAGATTACCGTCGCTGCCAGCGCTATATGGCGCAGGCGGTAGAAGTACTGGCGACGCTTACCCAGCGCTGGCGCGATCTCCCGGCCGACTCCGTGCAGGCAGCCGAGGCGCGTAAACATCTGGAGCAGCAAAGTAATCTCATCGCCAACCTGCTGGCCGAAGCGCTGGAGCTGGAGAGCGGCTTAACGCGTGAAGAAGAGCCTGCGCGTCAGGCTCGCGACGAGGCCAACGAAGAGTACGAGAAGTATCGCGAACAGCATCACGATGCCGAAGTGCGGCTGCGTAAAGGAAAGCATCTTTCGGAAGAAGATCAGAACGAACTCAAGCGTCTCTGGCGGCAGGCGAGCAAGCTCTGCCACCCGGATCTGGTGGCAGACGATCTGAAAGAAGAAGCCAACAACATGATGGTACAGCTTAACCAGGCGAAGCAGCGCGGCGATGTGAAAGCCATTCGTTCGCTGGTGGCCCGCCTGCAGCAGGGCTTCGAGCCATTGATGGCAAGCGACAGGCTGAACGATCTGGAACGTATCCGCAAAAAAATGGCGCAGGTCCGCGAGCAGATCGACATTTTAGTAAATGAGCTGGCGGAGCTGGAGAAAGAGGAGTCCTGGCTTCTGGTCTCGTCGCTGAGCAATATGGAAGCGTACTTCGCTCAGCAGGAGAAAGCGCTGCACGAGGTCCGCGCCTCGCTCGAACATCAGGTGAGCGAAGCGCAGCTGGATTCCGCCGCGTGACTATTTGGCGTGCCAGTATGCGCTGGCACGCACCAGCTGTGGGTCAATGCCGTCGGTTTCAAACTGACGGCTCAGGCTTTTCACCACCTTTCCTTCCCCGGTCAGCCAGATAAAGTAATCGTCCCCCGGAACGGTCAGCGCAGCCAGATGATCTGCGACTGCCTGCTCGCTGTGGCCCACCACCCAGGTGATGTTGAACTCGCTCAGGTGCGCCAGATAGTCCTTATAGGATTCATCCCCAACCGTCACGACCGCGTGAACGTCCGGGCGAACCGGCAGTTGCGCAATGCTCTCTAAGCGTCGACGCAGCGCGGGCATACCGGACTCATCGCACACGTACAGCTGCCAGGCGTAATCCTCCGGCACCACCAGCGAGCCGCGCGGGCCGCCGATGGTCAGCTTGTCTCCCGCTTTCGCCTCAATCGCCCAGCTGCTGGCAATGCCGCCGTCATGAATGAAGAAATCGAGAACCAGCTCATGATTTGCCTCGTCGTAGAGCGGCGTATAGTCGCGCGCCTGCGGACGCACGCCGTCGCCCCAGTCGATGCCTTCTTCGGTAACCACCGGCGGCACGAACGTCGCCCCGGGTGCCGGGAAAAAGACTTTGGTATGGTCGTCGAAACCGCGGGAGCTAAAGCCCTCCAGCGCCTCGCCGCCTAAAACAATGCGCTGGAAACCCGCGCTGGCGCGCTCAACGCGGAGTACCGTCAGCTCGCGAAAACGCAGGTCATTACGAACGCGCTGTGGGTAACGGGTAGTTGCCATTTTTAGCCCCTTCTCTGGTGAATACGATATATCTAAATCAATTTTCAAATGATAATGATTACTAATAAGTAAAAATGCAAGATCTTTTAGATTGCATCTGAATATATCTTAGATACACTTTAGATATATCAAAATGAAGGGCATACTATGCGACACGAACATGAGGGCGGCGGGCGGCGGCCGCGCTTTTTCGGCCACGGCGATCTGCGGCTGGTGATTCTGGATATCCTGACCCGCAACGCGAGCCACGGCTACGAGCTGATCAAAGAGATTGAGAACCTGACCCAAGGGAATTACACCCCGAGCCCAGGGGTCATCTATCCAACCCTGGATTATCTTCAGGATCAGACGTTTATCACCATTACGGAAGAAGAGAACGGTCGTAAGAAGATTGCGATTACCGCTGAAGGACAACGCTGGCTGGACGAAAACCGGGAACAGCTGGAACAGATCCAGGTGCGTATCAAAGCGCGTTCTGTCGGTTTTCAGCTACGCAAAAACCCGCAGATGAAGCGGGCGCTGGATAACTTCAAAGCGGTGTTAGACCTGAAGGTGAATCAGGGAGAGCTCAGCGACGCGCAGCTCAAGCAGATTATCGGCGTGATTGACCGCGCGGCGCTGGAGATCTCCCAGCTGGATTAAGCCGGAGCGTGCTCGCTCACGCGGAAGACGCGTACCAGCTCTTTCAGGTGCATCGCCTGTTCATTAAGCGATGCCGCCGCCGCGACGGACTCCTCCACCAGCGCGGAGTTCTGCTGGGTGGTGGCATCAATCAGGCCAATCGCGCTGTTAATCTGCGAGATACCTTCCGTCTGCTCGTGGCTAGCCTGGCGGATTTCCCTCAGAATCACGTCCATCTCTTCTACGTTGCCGACCATCCCGTTGATCAACGCACTCGCTTTTTCAACCAGGTTCATCCCGTCCTGGGTCTGGCTGGTAGAGCTCTCAATCAGCTCGCGGATTTCGCTGGCAGACGACGCGCTCTTCTGGGCAAGCTGACGCACTTCACCGGCCACCACCGCAAAACCGCGACCGTGCTCACCGGCGCGCGCCGCTTCCACCGCCGCGTTGAGCGCCAGAATGTTGGTCTGGAAAGCAATGGCGTCGATCAGGTCGATAATGTCGGACATCCGGTTGGACGTCTCGTTAATCAGGCGCATTTTGCTGGTCACCTGCTTCATCATCTCACCGTTGTTTTTGACCACCGTGGCGGCATCAGCCGAGAGGTTGGTCGCTTCCCCGGTATGCGAGGCGGTATTTTTCACCGTCGCGGTAATCTGCTCCATCGAGGCGGCGGTCTGTTCAACGGAACTTGCCTGCTCTTCCGTGCGCGCAGCCAGATCCTGATTCCCGGCGACAATCTGCGCGGCGGCGCTGGAGATATTCTCCGAGCCGGTTTGCACCTGCTGCACGATGTCCAGCAGTCGCGTTTTCATCTCCATTAGCGCGTGCAGCAGCAGACCCGTTTCGTCTTTGCCGTGCGGCGTGATGCTGCCGGTCAGGTCGCCCTCTGAAATCGCTTTAGCAAAATGCACCGCCTCGCCGAGCGGGCGGGTGATAGCACGCACGATGAACCAGCCAATCAGGCTGCCGACCGCGACGCTAAAGAGGGTGATCAGTATCAGCAGCAGGCGGTTAGACCGGAAATCCCCTTCCACCTGCGCGCCAGCGCTCTGCATCTCGCTGTTTTGAATGGTAATCAGCTCCTTCACCTTCGCTTTATAAGCCTGCTGCACGGCGAGGGTGGTGGTCATCATCTCCTGAATGGCGCCCGCACGATTGTTGTTCTGCACCGCCTGCAAAATGCGGTAGCGCGAGTCCAGATACTGCTGACGCACGCTGCGGATCTCCGCCAGCACCTGCTGAGACTTTTGATCCTGCAACGCGGTGTTCAGCTCTCCCAGGATCACCGTGATATGCTCGCTGATCTCTTTCAGGCGCTGCTGAGATTGCCCAGTGTAGGTGCCCTGCTCGTCCAGCAGCATCAGCTGTTGAGTGCTAATAAATTCCTGGAAGTTATCAATTAACTGGTTCGCTTTTACCGTGGTCGGATAATCACTGGTAATAATGGATTGCATCCCGTTATTAGCCCGGTTCAGACTCAGCAGAGACAGGCTCGCGCTGATCGCCATCAGGACAATAAAGAACCCAAACGCCAGAAATAATTTCGTGCCGATCTTTACGTCATGTAAGAACATATTTTCTCCATCGATGTGATTATTTCTCAGACGATCGCTGTTATCGGTAACGATTTCGCTAACTTTATGAGTTTGATCGTTTTTTTATTTCATAACCCACACAATGGATAGGTAGAGACTATTAATATTGCCCCATTGATCGTTACCAGACCACCAGAGAGGCATTTTTCAAAATAGCCTTCTGGATAATTGACTTAGGCAGGGATAAATAACTGAGGTACTTTCTTTAGTTATTTAATATTAGATTAACAATAAAATACATTAATAGTCACAAGCAGAAAATAAAAAGCCGTTTATTCCTTACGAAATAAACGGCTTTTTTTGGAACATTACTGGCTCAATGAAGCACAGTCACCGCATCCTTGAGACGTCCGGCGCGATGCTTCACCATCGCAGAAATGTGTGCGCTCTCCTCGACCAGGTCGGCGTTTTTCTGCGTAATGCTGTCGAGTTCAGCCACCGCGCGGGTCAGCTCAGAGAGTCCGGTTGCCTGCTCGGAGGTCGCGTGGCTGATCTGGGCGATAAGCTGCGTCACGTTTTTCACCTGTACCACAATATCATCCATCGTACGGCCTGCGGCATGCACCTGCTCAGAGCCGGACTGCACCTTGCTGGCGCTGGCATCAATGAGTTTACGAATATCATTCGCGGCACTGGCGCTGCGGCTGGCGAGATGGCGGACTTCGCCCGCGACCACGGCAAAACCTTTGCCCTGCTCGCCTGCCCTAGCCGCTTCAACCGCCGCGTTCAGCGCCAGAATATTGGTCTGGAAAGCGATGTCGTTAATCAGGGAGGTAATTGAGCCAATTCGCTGCGTGCTGTCGGCAATATCATCCATCGTTTTAACGACGGTCTGCATCGCATTGCCTCCTTTTGTCGCCGCGCTGCTCGCGGCCACGGAGAGTTTGTCCACCTCGGCGGCGGTTTCGGAGTTACTCTGAACGGATGCGGCCATCTGGTTCATTGTCGCGACGGTCTGCTGCACGTTCGCTACGGTCTGACGCGTCCGATCGTTCAGATCTTCATTTCCCTGCGCCAGCCTGTCGCTGCCGTCGCGGACGCTAACCACCTGGCTCGACACGTCATTAATCAACCAGCGGCACATCAGGCCAAGCTGCCCTACCGCGCGCAGCGTCAGCCCCAGCTCGTCGCTGCGGTTCAGATGCTGCACGCTGTTGCGCTCACCGGTTGCGACCTTCAGCGCCTGTCGCGCCACATTCTCTACCGGGCGGACAATTTGTTGCTCAAAGAGCAGCGTCCCCAGCAGCATCACCACCGCAGCAGCAACGAGCGGCATCCACCCGGCGGAGGTCACCGCCAGGGTGGAGGCGAGTAGGGCAAAGAGCACCGCCATCACGCTGCGCACGCGCCAGCGCAGCGGCATAGCAGGCAGTTTGCCCAGCCAGCCTTTTCCAACCACCAGCCCCTTGTACACACGTTTCTTACAGCTCCCGTCGTTGAGCGCCCGGTAGAGCGGTTCCACGGTGGCAATCTCTTCCGCCGTGGCTTTGGTGCGGATGGACATATAGCCCGTGACCTGCCCGTGGCGCACCATCGGCACTGCGTTAGCACGCACCCAGTAGTGATCGCCGTTTTTGCGCCGGTTTTTGACAATCCCACTCCACGGTTCGCCCTGCTGCAGCGTGTACCACATATCGGCAAACGCGGCTTTTGGCATGTCGGGGTGGCGTACCAGATTGTGCGGCTGGCCCGTCAGCTCATCAAGCTGGTAGCCGCTCACCTGCACAAAAGTGTCGTTGGCGTGCGTGATGTAGCTGTGGACGTCTGTGGTAGACATTAAGGTGGTGTCATCGTCCAGTGAATATTCATTCTGGGTGACATAGGTTGGAGAGGACATCGTGGGCATCCCTTGCAGGTTATTTGAATGTTAATTTTGTGGGTCAATGTTTTTTCGGCGGTAAACAATTTATCTTTAGTTGTTAAACTTGATGAAGATCGCAGATTTCACTTAAACCATACTTTTTGTACGATTTTATAATTCATTGATTTCAAATACTTTCGCAAAGAAATTACCTATAAAGCATGACCAGTTAACGCCCACTTAAGTTGCACCGAATGCACTTCTTTAGTGCAGTTGCGCTTTTTCGCCCCCAATTATCTTTATCTGTCCTGTACCGCTAAATCCCGTTTCGGTTGCTTCGGCATGATTAAATATTGTGCAACATTATTTTAACCTGGCGTTTATCCCGATTTTCGTTAAGGCATCTGAAGTGGCGTAATCCCTGCAATACTTAAACCAGTATCATGTGATACGCGATCCCCGGGAGCACATTTTGAACAGGTTACCTTCCAGCGCCTCGGCTCTTGCCTGTACCGCGCACGCACTGAATCTCATTGAGAAGCGAACGCTTGATCATGAGGAGATGAAACAACTTAACCGAGAGGTCATCGATTACTTTAAAGAACACGTCAATCCAGGGTTTCTGGAGTATCGCAAATCTGTTACCGCCGGCGGGGATTACGGAGCCGTAGAGTGGCAAGCGGGGAGTCTTAACACGCTTGTCGACACCCAGGGACAGGAGTTTATCGATTGCCTTGGTGGTTTTGGTATCTTCAACGTGGGGCACCGTAATCCAGTTGTGGTTTCCGCCGTACAGAATCAACTTGCGAAACAACCTCTCCATAGCCAGGAACTGCTCGACCCGCTTCGCGCCATGCTCGCGAAAACGCTGGCGGCCTTAACGCCCGGCAAACTGAAATACAGCTTCTTTAGCAACAGCGGCACGGAATCGGTCGAAGCGGCGATAAAGCTCGCCAAAGCGTACCAGTCGCCGCGCGGGAAATTCACCTTTATCGCTACCAGCGGCGCGTTCCACGGTAAATCCCTGGGCGCACTGTCCGCTACCGCCAAATCCACCTTCCGCAAACCGTTTATGCCGCTGCTGCCGGGCTTCCGCCACGTGCCGTTCGGCGACATTAACGCCATGCGCACCGTGCTCAGTGAATGCCGTAAAACCGGCGATGACGTGGCGGCGGTGATCCTGGAGCCGATTCAGGGTGAAGGCGGCGTGATCCTCCCTCCTCAGGGCTATCTGCCTGCCGTGCGTCAGCTGTGCGATGAGTTTGGCGCTTTGCTGATCCTCGACGAAGTTCAGACCGGGATGGGGCGCACCGGCAAGATGTTTGCCTGCGAGCACGAGAACGTGCAGCCGGACATACTGTGCCTGGCGAAGGCGCTTGGCGGCGGCGTGATGCCGATTGGCGCGACGGTTGCTACTGAAGAGGTGTTCTCGGTGCTGTTCGACAACCCGTTCCTGCATACCACCACCTTTGGCGGTAACCCGCTGGCCTGCGCGGCGGCTCTTGCGACCATCAACGTGCTGCTGGAGCAAAACCTGCCCGCGCAGGCGGAGCAGAAAGGCGACATGCTGCTGGACGGCTTCCGTCAGCTAGGCCGGGAGTATCCGGATCTGGTGCAGGATGCGCGTGGTAAAGGGATGCTGATGGCAATTGAGTTTGTCGACAACGAAATCGGCTATAGCTTTGCGAGCGAGATGTTCCGCCAGCGGGTGCTGGTGGCCGGAACGCTCAACAACTCGAAAACCATCCGCATTGAACCGCCGCTGACTCTGACGATTGAGCAGTGCGAGCAGGTGCTGAAAGCGGCGCGTAAAGCGCTGGCAGCGCTGCGGGTGAGCGTGGAAGAGGCGTAAAAAATCACCGGGCCTACAGGCGTTTGTAGGCCCGGTTTTTTAGCGGTGAAATTCCGCCACCGTCATGGTGAAGCGAAGCACGGTATCGCCCTCATTGGCGTAGCCGTGCGCCGCTTCCGTTTTCGCCACAGCCGATGCGCCAGCGTTAACCTGGGTTACCGTCTCATCCACCGTCAGCGTTAAAACGCCTTCGTTCACGTGCAACAGCTCAAAGGTTCCCGCCGGGTGCCCCGGAGAGGTAAAACGCTCCCCCGGCTGCATCTCCCATTGCCATAACTCAATCATATCCGGGCCTGCCGTTCCCGCCAGCAGTCTGGCGCGTCCACCCTGTTCGCCCTGCCACAGCACCGGAATAGTCTCTTCTTCGATAACATGCACCAGCGGCTCGCTGGAGACGTTAACGATATCCGCCACTGAGATACCGAGCGCGGCAGCCAGTTTGCACAAGATGGCGATACTGGGGTTGGCTGCGCCCTTTTCGATCTCTACCAGCATGCCTTTGCTGACGCTTGCGCGGCGGGACAGCTCGTCCAGAGATAGCTTTTTCTCTTTGCGCCAGTTGCGTATGCGGTTCGCCACGGCCAGGCTTACCTGGGCAACATCGGCCCCGTGCGCAGTCATTATATTGACTTTATCAGTCATTGGTCACTACCATGGTATAAAACAGTCAATACAGGATTATTTATGTCTCTCGTTACGCCGTCAATAGACTCGCGTCTTGCCGGGATTGCCCCAGGCTTTCGGGCGCTGAGCATTCTGGTTGAAGCTGCGCCAATTACCCACCCGGAGGTGGCGGCTGCCGCGCTGGCGCAGGCCTGCCAGCAGATGATTAATGATGATGTGCCCTGGGCTGATGCGCACCTTTCAGGCTGGGATGAAGTGTTTAAAGCCTTCGGCGCGAAACCGAAACGCACGCCCTGCTCGGCATCCGCCCTGCGTAAGCGGGTCCTGAAAGATGGCTCGCTGCCGCCGCTGGATCCGGTGGTGGATATCTATAACGCGGTGAGTATTCGCTACGCCATTCCGGTCGGCGGAGAAAATCTCGCGGCTTATTCGGGCACGCCGCGTCTGACGCTTGCCGACGGCAGCGAGCCATTTGATACCTTCAAAGAGGGACAACCGGTGGTGGAACATCCGGAACCGGGCGAGGTTATCTGGCGCGACGATACTGGCGTCACCTGCCGCCGCTGGAACTGGCGCCAGGGGATACGGACGCGCCTCGATAGCCAGGCGCAATCCATGTGGTTTATTCTTGAAAGCCTGCCGTCGATGCCGCTTGCGGCGCTGGATGAGGCGGGAGATGAGCTGGTCAACAACCTGCAGCGGCTGATGCCGGGGGCCACGGCTCAGGTTCAGATGCTGACGCTGTAAGAGGACAACACGATGTTTTACGGGTTAAGCGCTTTTCCGTTAACGCCCCTGAAAGAGGGGACGTTTGACGAGCAATCCTTCATCAATCTTCTGCGCCCCGTGGTCGACGCTGGCGTGGATTCTCTGGGCATTCTCGGCTCAACGGGAAGCTATGCCTATCTGACCGTAGAAGAGCGCGGTCGGATCGCACGCTGCGCGGTGGCGCATGCTGATGATATTCCGGTCATCGTCAGCATTGGCGCACTCCGGCTGGACGATATACTGCGTCTGGCTGACGACGCGCAGGCGGCAGGTGTCTCCGGCGTGCTGATGGCCCCCGTGTCCTACCAGCGATTAACGGAAGACGAAGTGTTTAATCTCTATGAAACGGTGACCCGCCAGCTCTCCATACCGTTGTGCATTTACGATAATCCGGCCACCACCGGGTTTGCGTTTAGCGATGAATTGTTATTTGCCGTCGCGGGCCTGCCGAATGTAGGATCCATTAAGCTTGGTCGCGTGCCGGAAGACCTGTCGCAGGTACGCGACCGTCTTCCTGAGACAGTCACGCTGGGCATCGCCGGCGACTGGCGAGCGGCCTCTGCCCTGCAGGCAGGGTTTGACGTCTGGTACTCGGTGCTCGGCGGATTGTTCCCGCAAACAGCGCTGGCGATTGCGCGTTCGAAAGAGACTGCCCAATCCGAGCGGTTAGAGCCACTGTGGGAATTGTTCCGTCGCTATGGCAGCTTACGGGTTATCGCGGCGGCGGCAGAGATGATGGGAAAAGTGGCTGCACCCGCGTTGCCGTTCCCCTTGCAGGCGGTTCAGGGTGAGCCGCGTGAAGCGCTCGCGAGATTACTTGCCCATCTGGAGCTGGTTTGAAAAATGCCGGGTGGCGCTGCGCTTACCCGGCCTACAACACTTTTATAACGCCTGTTACTCCGGCAACAACCCAACAAAGCTGCGCTTTTTACGCGGCTCCGACATCAGCTCCTCAAGCTTCTCCACGCACGCCAGATAGTGCGGGGTTTGCTTGTGAGCCAGCACCGCCTCTTCGTCTTTATAGGCTTCGTAGATAAAGAACCGGGTTTTTACCCTAGGGTCCTGCAATACGTCAAAACGCAGGTTCCCCGGCTCCTGGATTGCGCCCTCGTGGTTGGCGCGAAACACTTCCAGAAACTCGTCCACCCGCTCTGGCTTAATGTTGATCTCTACCAGCGTCACGTTCATTTTGCTTCTCCCTGTTTCTCTTCCTGCCAGAACTGGAACGCATCGCGGGCATTCCAGCTCTCGTGAACCACTTTTTTCACCGCCTTGAGCATGGCGAGCGGCGCACTGGACTGGAAGATGTTGCGCCCCATGTCCACGCCGGATGCCCCCTGGTCGATCGCGCGCCAGCACATCTCCAGCGCCTCGTGCTCAGGAAGCTTTTTGCCCCCGGCGATGACGATCGGCACCGGGCAGCTGGCGGTCACTTTTTCAAAGCCCTCGTCCACGTAATAGGTTTTAACGAACTGCGCCCCCATTTCGGCGGCAATGCGGCTGGCCAGCGAGAAATAGCGCGCGTCGCGCGCCATCTCTTTGCCGACGCCCGTCACCGCCAGCGTCGGCATGCCGTAGCGCGCGCCAGCGTCCACCAGCTTGATGATGTTATTAATCGACTGATGCTCAAACGGGCTTCCGATATAGACCTGCGCTGCCACCGCGCAGACGTTCAGGCGCAACGCGTCTTCCATCGCCACCGCCACGCACTCGTTGGAGAGTTCGCCCAGAATCGAGTTACCGCCGGAGGCGCGCAGAACCACCGGTTTGTTCGTCGCGGCGGGTACCTGGCTCCTGAGGATGCCGCGGGTGCACATCAGCACGTCGGTTTCACCAAACAGCGGCGCGATGGAGAGATCGATACGCTCAAGACCGGTAGTCGGCCCCTGAAAGTAGCCGTGGTCAAAGGCCAGCATCACCGTACGGTTGCTCTGCGGATTGAAGATGCGCGCCAGCCGCGACTGCATACCCCAGTCCAGCGAGCCGCAGCCCTTCAGGGTGAACGGCACATTTTGCTGCGGCGTGCCGATGCCAAAATCCTTGCCGTCTTTGATGTCGTCTAAATCAGCCATTTGCTCCCCCGTCAGAAATCGTATTTGCTGATGTTCTCTTTGGTGAACACCACGCGTTCCGGCAGCAGCACGATGCCGTTGCCCTTCGCCTCATACTGGTAGCCCTGCACGCTGTTCGGCTCGACCTTCAGCGCCCCGATGTTTTTTACGTCCACGCTGTCGCCGACGTTAAGATCGCCTTTTTTAAGCAAACGATCGGCGACATTGACCGCAATTTTGCCCTGTTGCACCACGTCCCACAGGCCGAAGGCCTTCACCGTGCCGCGCTCAACGTACGGGCGCATCACGTTTGGCGTGCTAAACCCGACAATCGCCACCCCTTCCCGCTTCAGGTTTTCCGCCGCCTGCGCCGCCGCCGGCAGCGCGTTGGCGTCCGGGGCGATAATCGCATCCAGATCCGGGTAGGCTTTTAAGATCCCTTCGGCGGTTTGCAACGATTTGGTGGCGTCGTTATAGCCAAACTGGGTCGTTACGATCTGCCACTGGGGATGATCTTTCTCGATTTTGGCCTTCGCCTCTTTCACCCACTGGTTCTGGTCGGTGACGGTGGGGCTTGAGTAGAAGAACGCCACTTTGGCATTCGGTTTGGTGACCTGCTTGCCCGCCATCTCCACCAGCAGGCCGCCCAGCTGTTCCGGCGTCCCCTGGTTGATGTAGATGCTGCGGCACTCCGGCTTGGTGTCGGAATCCCAGGTTAGAACCTTGACGCCGCGCTGCATCGCGCGCTTAAGCGCCGGACACAGCCCGTCCGGCGACACGGCGGAGACAATAATGGCGTTATAGCCCTGGTTGACGAAGTTATTGATGAGCTGCACCTGGCCGGAAACGCTCGGCTCGGTCGGGCCGTCGTAGGTCACATCCACGCCAAGATCTTTCCCCGCCTCTTTCGCGCCGTTGCCGCCGCTGGTGAAGAAGCCCACGCCCACCAGCTTCGGGATAAAGGCAATGCGGTCCGCCGCCTGCGCCGAAGCGAAGCTGAGGGCCATTGCCAGGACGAGCAGTTTTGTTTTCATCTTACGCTCCGGATAGTTTTCTAAAGAGAGAACGCACCCACTCGCGGTGCAGACTCAGCGAACGTCCCATCACCACCACAACCAGCAGCGCCCCTGACAGCGCGCTCGACACCTGGTTGGGGATACCGACCATCTGTAAACCCTGCTGCAGATAGCCCACCAGCAGCGCCGCCAGCGCCGTACCGACAACCGAACCTGAACCGCCGTAGATATTGGCTCCGCCGAGCACGGCGGCGGTGAGCGCGGGCATCAGTAAATCGCGCCCAAGATCCGAACGTGCGGAGCCGAAATAGGAGACCATGACCAGCGCGGCAATCGCGGAGGCAACGCCCACCAGGCCGTACAGCGCGTAGGGCATGCCGTTCACCGACAGCGCCGCATAGCGTGCCGCACGCGGATTTTGGCCAATCAGGAACAGATGACGGCCAAAGCGCCCCCGGTGGGTAATGAGCCAGAAGAAGACGGTGATTACCGCGAACAAGACCAATGGGATCGGCAGGCCCAACACCGTGAGGTTAGCGAACGCCGTGAAGCCGTCCGGGAAACCGCTGATTCCCTCGTAGCCCGTGGCCCCCGCCATGCCGGAGAGCAGCAGCGCCCCGCCGCCGTAGAGGTAGAGCGTGCCGAGGGTGATAACCAAAGGGCTGATGCCGGTGTAGTGGATCAGCGCCGCATTCACCAGCCCGCACAGCAGGCCGAGCAGCAGCGTCAGCGGAATGGTGACCGCCATCGGCCAGCCCGCCTGCATCATCACCCCCAACGCGATGGCGCACAGGCCGATGGTCGAGCCGAGGGAGATGTCGATCCCGCCGCTGATAATCACCAGCGTGAGCGGCAGCGCCACAATGCCGATGCAGATGAAGTCGCTGGTGCTGAAAAGCAGCATGTTGATATCGAGCATGCGCGGGTTGATGGCCCCGAAAAGCAGGATCTCCAGCACCAGCAAAATGAGCAGCGCGCTTTCCCAGTTAAGCCTCATTTACGCCACCTCTTTTTTACGTTTGGGAAAGGGGGTGACGTGCTTTCCCCCTCTGTTACCCGGCTGGAAACGACCGTACTTCAGCGCCCGCTGATGCCGCGCCAGCGCCTGGCGCAGACGCCCGTCGAGCACCAGCACGCCCAGCAGCACCAGCCCGGCGATAAAGTCGTTCCACCAGGCAGGAAGCCTGAACAGCACCAGCACGGTGTCGATTTGCGTCAGGAAGAACGCACCGAGCAACGCGCCGATCAGCGTGCCCGTGCCGCCCAGCAGCGAAATGCCACCGAGCACGCAGGCGGCGATGGCCTTCATCTCCAGCCCGCTGCCGGTCTGGTTGGGCACAAAGCCAATCTGCGCGGCAAAGACGATCCCGGCGCAGGCCGCCAGCATGCCGTTGAGGGTGAAGGCGATCATGCGGGTCCGGTTCACCGCCACGCCCAGCTGGCGTGCGGCGGCAAGGTTATCCCCCACCGCGTAGAAATCACGCCCGAACGCGGTGCGCGACAGCGTCCACGCGCCTGTGGCCGCGATGGTCAACACCACCATGCCAAGGGGCGACACGCCGACGGCGGCAGGCTCAGAGAGGGATTTCAACCCCGGCGGCAGCCCTTCAATCCACTTTCCTCCCGTCCAGAGCAGCATCGCCCCGCGGTACAGCCCCAGCGTGCCGAGGGTCGCGACAATCGCCGGAATGCGCAGCCCCACCACCAGAAAACCGTTGAACGCCCCGGCCAGCGCCCCGATCGACAGTGCGAAGAGAATGGAAACGGGCAGGCTGTAGCCGCCGTTCAGCGCCACGCCGACGGCGATGGCGGACAGCCCGACGGTTGAACCCACGGAAACGTCGATATTGCGGGTCAGCATCACCAGCGCCGCGCCGATAGCCAGCAGGATCAGGATCTGCGAGCTGGCGAAAATCATCCCCAGCGTCTGCAGGCTGAAGTAAGAGGGATTAAGCGCCACCAGCACGGCGAACAGCGCCAGAATGGCGAGAAACGCGCTTAGCTCGCGGTTTTTCAGTAAGGTCTTCATGATTGTCCCCCGAACGCCAGCGCCATCATGCGATCGAGGCTGACGGCATGGCGCGGTAGTTCGCCGCTGAGCACGCCCTGGTGCATCACCAGCACCCGGTCCGCGAGGCCCGGAAACTCATCGAGATCGCTTGAGATCATCAGCACCGCCACGTTCTGCGCCGCCACGCTTTTGATAAGCTGGTAGATATCGGCGCGCGCCGAGACGTCCACGCCGCGCGTCGGCTCGTCGACGATCAGCAATAACGGGTTGGCCTCCAGACAGCGTGCAAGCAGCACCTTCTGCTGATTGCCGCCGGAGAGCGTGCGCACGGTTTGATCCGCATGGTTGAACTTGATCCCCAGCGCCCGGTGATAGCGCTCCACCACCGCGGACTCTCTTTTCCGCTGCTGCCAGAGCGACGGCTCGTTCAGCGCCACGGTGTTCCAGCGGATCGGCGCGTCGAGGAACAGGCCGGATACCTGCCTGTCTTCCGGCAGGTAAACCAGGCCTTTTTCCAGTCGCAAACGCACCGGCTCGCCGGTGATCTCCTGATTTTCCAGCCAGATGCGGCCCCCGCGTACCGGCCGGAGGCCGTAAAGGGTTTCGGCAAACTCGGTACGTCCGGATCCGACCAGCCCGGCCAGGCCGACGATCTCCCCGGCGTAGATCTCAAGGCTCAGATCGATAAACCCTTCTCCGGTCAGGTCCTCTACCCGCAGCACCGAAAAATCCTGCGGCTGGGTGCGGCGGTTGCCCGGCAGTGCCAGCCACAGCTTTTGCGTATCGCTCAGGGATTTCTCGCGGCTCACCGGCGTCATGGCGGCGATCAGTGCGCTATCGTCAAACTGCGCGGTTTCGCCGCTCAGCACCACCGCGCCGTCGCGCATCACCGAGACGTGGCTCGACAGCATGCGAATTTCCGGCAGCTTATGGGAGATAAACACGATCCCGACGCCGAGTGCCTGCAGGGCGCGGATCTGGCGGAACAGCCGTTCGGTTTCGCCCGGCGTGAGGGAGGCCGTGGGCTCGTCGAGGATCAGGATCCTGGCGTTGCGCATTAATCCGCGCAGGATCTCCACCATCTGCTGATCCGCCACTTCCAGGGTGCTGGCGGCGGCGTCGAGGTTGAGCTGGCAATGCAGTTGCTCAAGCTTCTCCTCCAGCCGTTTTTCCCGATCGCGTTCGCGCGGCAGGCGGAACAGGATGTTTTCCCGCACCGTAAGGTTGGGGAACAGCAGCGGCTCCTGCGGCACCAGGTAAATGCCGAGCCTGTGCGCCTGCACGGGCGTCAGCCGCGCATATGACTGCCCCTCGACGGAAAGTTCACCGCTGTCCGGCGTCTCGACTCCGGCGATGATCTTCATCAGCGTCGATTTTCCCGCGCCGTTTCCGCCCATCAGCGCGTGCACCTGGCCCGCAAGCAGCGTGAAATCAATGCCTTTCAGAACCGGCACGCCTGAGAACTGCTTGCTGATATTCCGCGCGTCGAGAAGTGGTGTCATCATCGCTCCGCTATTGAACAAATGATTTTTAGATTTAATAATGTTCAAAAGCGTAGACGGTGAACTATATTTACAACCGTGCAGGGATCACAGTTTTATCGATTGAGATTCAGATAAACCAGAAACGATCGAAATGATCCGTTTTGTCGCGTGGCTCACACTTTCCCTCCGCGTCATCACGAACATATGATCTAAATTTTTATAAGAGTTCAACTATGAGCGATAAACGCACTGCGGAAGAAGGACGGTTTGCCGGGCTGGCGCTGGCGGAAGAAGAGCTGGTGGCGCGCGTAGCCTGGTGCTACTACCACGACGGGCTGACCCAGAACGATATCGGCGAGCGGCTCGGGCTGCCGCGTTTGAAGATTTCTCGCCTGCTGGAAAAAGGCCGTCAGTCAGGGGTGATCCGCGTGCAGATTAACTCCCGCTACGAGGGCTGCCTGTCGCTGGAAACCGAGCTACAGCAGCGCTTTGGCCTGAAGCTGGTACGCGTGATGCCCGCCTTAAATACGCCGCCGATGAACGTGCGGTTAGGCATTGGCGCGGCGCAGTCGCTGATGGGCGTGCTGGAACCCGGCCAGCTGCTGGCGGTGGGGTTCGGTGAAACCACCATGAGCAGCCTGCAGCACCTGAGCGGCTTTATCAGCTCGCAGCAGATCCGCCTCGTGACGCTCTCCGGCGGCGTCGGGCCATATATGACCGGTATCGGCCAGCTGGACGCGGCCTGCAGCGTCAGCATGATCCCCGCCCCGCTTCGCGTGTCATCCGCTGAAGTCGCCGGGATCTTAAAACGCGAAACCAGCGTGCGGGACGTGATCCTCGCCGCCACCGCCGCCGACGTCGCGGTGGTTGGCATTGGTTCGGTGAACCAGCGCCGCGACGCTACGATACTGCGATCCGGCTATATCAGCGAAGGTGAACAGCTGATGTATGCCCGCAAAGGCGCGGTCGGCGACATTCTCGGCTATTTCCTCAATGCCGAAGGTGAATGCGTTGAGGAGCTGGAGATCCATAAAGAATTACTCGGCGTCTCGCTTGATGAGCTGGCGCAGCTGCCCACCATCGTTGGCGTAGCCGGAGGGGAAGAGAAAGCCGATGCGATTTATGCCGCACTGAAGGGTCGACGTATCAATGGCCTGGTGACGGAGGAGACGACAGCCCGCGCGGTGCTGGCTCTGGCCAAATGAGAGCTCGCCCTGCGCTAACAGCGAGGCAAGCTCATGAGTTACCTTTTAGCGTTAGATGCAGGGACAGGCAGCGTTCGCGCCGTTATTTTCGATTTACAGGGCAACCAGATTGCCGTCGGTCAGGCCGAGTGGAAGCACCTGAGCGTTGAGAACGTGCCGGGGTCGATGGAGTTCGACCTCGAGACCAACTGGCAGCTGGCCTGCCGGTGCATTCATCAGGCGCTGTCGCGCGCGAATCTGACCGCGGCAGATATTCAGTCCGTTGCCTGCTGTTCAATGCGCGAAGGGATCGTGCTGTATGACCGCAACGGCGAGGCCATCTGGGCCTGCGCTAACGTCGACGCCCGCGCCAGCCGCGAAGTGGCCGAACTCAAAGAGATCCACGATGACCGTTTTGAATCCGAAGTATATGACGTCTCCGGCCAGACGCTGGCGCTGAGCGCCATGCCGCGCCTGCTGTGGCTGGCGCACCATCGTCCGGATATTTACCGCAACGCCGCGACCATCACCATGATCAGCGACTGGCTGGCGGCGAAGCTCTCCGGCGAGCTGGCGGTCGACCCGTCTAACGCGGGCACCACCGGCATGCTGGATCTGTTTTCCCGCAACTGGCGTCCGGCGCTGCTCGACATGGCCGGGCTGCGCGCCGATATCCTCTCCCCGGTGAAAGAGACCGGCACCGTACTGGGTGCTATAAACCGGGAGGCCGCGCTGCAGAGCGGCCTGCGCGAAGGCACGCCGGTGGTGATGGGCGGCGGCGACGTGCAGCTGGGCTGCCTGGGGCTGGGCGTGGTCCGCGCCGGACAAACGGCGGTACTGGGCGGTACCTTCTGGCAGCAGGTGGTCAACCTGCCGCAGGTGCGCACCGATCCTGAGATGAACATCCGCGTGAACCCGCACGTCATTCCCGGCATGGCGCAGGCGGAGTCGATCAGCTTCTTTACCGGGCTGACCATGCGCTGGTTCCGCGACGCCTTCTGCGCGGAGGAAAAGCTGATTGCCGATCGTATGGGGATGGACACCTACTCCCTGCTGGAAGAGATGGCGAGCCGCGTGCCGGCGGGTTCCCACGGGGTGATGCCGATCTTCTCCGACGCGATGCATTTTAAGCAGTGGTACCACGCCGCGCCGTCGTTTATTAACCTCTCCATCGACCCGGAAAAATGCAACAAAGCGACGCTGTTCCGCGCCCTGGAGGAGAATGCGGCGATCGTCTCGGCCTGCAACCTGGCGCAGATTTCGCGCTTCTCCGGCGTAACGTTTGAAAGCCTGGTGTTTGCGGGCGGCGGTTCCAAAGGCGCTCTGTGGAGCCAGATCTTAAGCGACGTAACCGGCCTGCCGGTGCGCGTGCCGGAAGTGAAAGAGGCGACGGCGCTCGGCTGCGCGATTGCGGCAGGTGCTGGCGCGGGGCTGTTTGCCGATATGGCCTCAACGGGCGAACGGCTGGTGAAGTGGAGCCGCGAGTTCACGCCGAACCCGCAACACCGGGAGCTGTACGACGGCATGATGCAGAAATGGCAGGCAGTGTACGCCGACCAGCTCGGGCTGGTGGACAGCGGGCTGACGACCTCGATGTGGCAGGCTCCGGGGCTGGTGCGGGCAGCGGCGCCGTAAATAACGCCGGATGGCGCTACGCTTATCTGTTCTGGGGTTTTGTAGCCCCGGTAAGCGCAGCGCCACCGGGGAAGTTCTTTGAGATCTATCACAATCATTCGATCCCGCTTTTACCTTTCCGCTGCCGCTGGCTAAATTAGTAACTCATCCGACCACATAACAATAATTTTACACTGGAAGAGACTATGAGCCGCTACCCGTCGTTATTCGCCCCCCTCGATCTGGGGTTTACCACCCTTAAAAACCGCGTGTTGATGGGCTCGATGCACACCGGGCTGGAGGAGCATCCGGACGGGGCCGAGCGTCTGGCGGCCTTCTATGCCGAACGCGCCCGCCACGGGGTGGCGCTGATTGTCACCGGCGGTGTGGCCCCTTCCCCTTCCGGCGTCGGCATGGAGGGCGGTGCGGTCCTGAACGATGCAGCACAGCTGCCGCATCACCGCATTGTGACCGACGCGGTACACAACGAGGGCGGTAAAATCGCCCTGCAAATTCTGCACACCGGACGCTACAGCTACCAGCCGAATCTGGTTGCGCCATCGGCCATTCAGGCACCGATTAACCGCTTCACTCCGCATGCTCTGAGCCACGACGAGATCCTGGCGCTGATTGACGACTTCGCCCGCTGTGCGGCGCTGGCGCGTGAGGCGGGCTACGACGGCGTGGAGGTAATGGGCTCAGAAGGCTATCTGATTAACGAGTTCCTCGCGGCCCGCACCAACCAGCGCGACGACGAATGGGGCGGCGACTATTCCCGCCGGATGCGCTTTGCTGTAGAAGTCGTGCGCGCCGTGCGCGAACGTGCGGGCACGGACTTTATCATCATCTTCCGCCTGTCGATGCTCGACCTGGTGGAGGGCGGCTGCACGTTTGACGAAACCGTGCAGCTGGCGCAGGCGATTGAAGCCGCAGGTGCCACGATTATCAACACAGGGATTGGCTGGCACGAGGCGCGCATTCCGACCATCGCCACGCCGGTGCCGCGCGCGGCTTTCAGCTGGGTAACGCGCAGGCTGAAGGGCAAAGTGTCCGTTCCGCTGGTCACCACCAACCGCATTAACGATCCGCAGGTGGCGGACGATGTGATTTCGCGCGGCGATGCCGACATGGTCTCGATGGCGCGGCCGTTCCTCGCCGATGCCGAACTGCTGTCCAAAGCGCAAAGCGGCCGCGCGGATGAGATCAACACCTGCATCGGCTGTAACCAGGCCTGTCTGGATCAGATTTTCGTCGGCAAGGTCACCTCCTGCCTCGTCAACCCGCGCGCCTGCCATGAAACCAAAATGCCGATCGTTCCGGCGGTCAATAAAAAACGCCTGGCCGTCGTGGGCGCTGGCCCGGCGGGCCTGGCGTTTGCGGTGAATGCCGCTTCGCGCGGGCACAGCGTGACGCTGTTTGATGCAGCCGGGGAGATCGGCGGGCAGTTTAATATCGCCAAACAGATCCCGGGCAAAGAGGAGTTTTATGAAACGCTGCGCTACTACCGCCGGATGATCGAACTGACGGGCGTCGAGCTGCGGCTTAACCAGTTTGTCAGCGCGGCGGATCTGTCTGATTTCGATGAGGTGATTCTGGCGAGCGGGATCGTACCGCGCACGCCTGCGATCGAGGGAATCGATCATCCAAAAGTGCTGAGCTATCTCGACGTGCTGCGTGACAAAGTACCGGTTGGCGAGAAGGTGGCGATTATCGGCTGCGGCGGGATCGGCTTTGATACCGCCATGTATTTGAGCCAGCCGGGCGAGGCGACCAGCCAGAACATTGCCGAGTTTTGCGTCGAATGGGGTATTGATACCAGCCTCAGCCAGTCCGGCGGATTACGCCCGGAAGGGCCGCAACTGCCGAAAAGCCCGCGCCAGATCGTGATGCTGCAGCGTAAGGCCAGCAAGCCGGGTGAAGGGCTGGGCAAAACGACCGGCTGGATCCACCGCGCCACCCTGCTCTCACGCGGGGTGAAGATGATCCCGGCTGTCAGCTACCACAAGATCGACGACGAGGGGCTGCACGTCACGATCGGCGGCGAGCCGCAGCTCTTGCGCGTGGATCATGTGATTTTGTGCGCCGGACAGGAGCCAAAGCGCGATCTGGCCGATCCGCTGCGCGAGGCCGGTAAAACGGTGCATTTGATCGGCGGGTGCGACGTGGCAATGGAGCTGGATGCGCGCCGGGCGATTGCGCAGGGGACGAAATTAGCTCTGGAGATCTAGAGCATTGCCCGGTGGCCAGGGTAAAAGCAAAACGGCAACCCAGTTGCCGTTTTTAGCGTTTGCTCCCTCTCCCTGTGGGAGAGGGTTGGGGTGAGGGCATCAAGCCGCGACGCTCTCAAACTTACCGACGACGCCCCAGCTTCACCGACTTCAGCACAACGAACTTATTGTTCGTCGCAACGGTGACGCAGTTACCGAAAATCTTCTTCAGCTTATGGAAGTAGTCCAGGTGGCGGTTGGCCACGATGTACAGCTCGCCGTTGATCTTCAGGCAGCGGCGCGCGTGGTGGAACATCTCCCACGCGACGTTATCCGTCAGGGCGTGCTTCTGGTGGAACGGCGGGTTGCAGAACACGGCGTTGAAGCGGAAAGGCTCTACGCCCGACAGCGCGTTGTTGATCATAAACTCGCAGCGGTCCAGCGCGTCCGGCATATTGGTTTCAACGTTCAGACGGCTGGAGGCCACCGCCATCGGCGATTCGTCGCTGAACACCACGCTGGCCTCCGGGCTCTTCGCCAGCAGCGTCAGGCCAATCACGCCGTTGCCGCAGCCCAGGTCGACAATCTCTCCTTCCAGATTTTCCGGCAGGTGTTCCATAAAGAAGCGCGCGCCGATATCCAGGCCGGTGCGGGAGAAGACGTTCGCGTGGTTGTGGATGGTCCAGTCGGTCCCTTCCAGCTTCCAGCTCAGGGTCTCTGGCGCGTCGGCCAGCTCGGGAGCGGTGAACGTACAGTTGATCAGGCGCGCTTTTTTCCACGCCAGCGTGGTGGTGGTCGGGCCGAGAACCTTCTCGAACAGCTCCAGCGTCGAGGTGTGAATATCGCGCGCTTTGGCACCCGCGATGATACGGGTTTCAGGCGTCACGACCTTACGCAGCGCGCGCAGCTGCTGCTCCAGCAGCGCCATGGTTTTTGGCACTTTGATCAGCACCACGCCCGGCGCCTGCGGGTAATCCGCGGTGCTGTCGAGGAACTTCACGCTGGACTCTTCGATGTCGTTATGGCGCAGGTTTTCACGCGTCGCCAGCTCGCTTAAGTAGGAATCGCCGATGCTGTACGGCGTGTGCTCCGCCAGGGCACAGCCCAGCGCGCCGAAGGCGTCATTCAGGATCAAAACCGGGCCGCGGATTTCAGTCTCATCCAACTGTTGCAGCAGATATTCATCCGCCGCTTCCCACGCCTGAAGCGGGTTAACGTCGTCCGTTTCCGGGAAACGTTTAAGGTTGAGTGAACGGAAACCGTTGTCTAAGTGGCTCATCGGCCCTCCTGAATGGTAAAATTTGGCGTATCCCTGAAAAGGGTGCGTGAGTATACCCGTTTTCGCATTAATTTGGGCTTTTGATGAACCAACTTACTTATCTCCAGGGCTATCCGGAGCATTTACTGACTCAGGTTCGCAGCCTGATTGCCGAGCAGAAGCTCGGCGCGGTGCTGGAAAAACGCTATCCCGGCACGCACGATTTCGCGACCGATAAGGCCCTCTGGCAGTATACGCAGGATCTGAAAAGCCGGTATCTGAAGAGCGCGCCGCCGATCAACAAGGTGATGTACGACAACAAGATCCACGTGCTGAAAAACGCGCTCGGCCTGCACACCGCCGTCTCACGCGTTCAGGGCGGCAAGCTGAAGGCCAAGGCGGAGATCCGCGTCGCGACGGTTTTCCGTAACGCGCCGGAGGCGTTTCTGCGGATGATCGTCGTCCACGAGCTGGCGCACCTGAAGGAGAAAGAGCACGACAAAGCGTTCTACTCCCTGTGCTGCCACATGGAGCCGCAGTACCACCAGCTGGAGTTTGATACCCGCCTGTGGCTTACGCATTTATCGTTAAATGGTAATGCGGAATAGCGCACGCGAATTGTCATGATGACGTGCTACAGTGGCTAAAGGTTCCCCGCTACGGAGTACGTAAACGTTTATGATACGTTTCGCAGTCATTGGAACGAACTGGATCACGCGCCAGTTCGTCGACGCCGCCCACGAAACCGGCAAACTGAAACTTACCGCAGTCTATTCCCGCAGCCTTGAGCAGGCGCAGAGTTTTGCCAACGATTATCTCGTTGAGCATCTCTTCACCTCGCTTGATGAGATGGCGCAAAGCGACGCCATTGACGCGGTCTATATCGCCAGCCCGAACTCCCTGCACTTCCCGCAAACGAAGCTGTTCCTCAGCCATAAAAAGCATGTGATTTGCGAGAAGCCGCTGGCATCAAATATTGAGGAAGTGGAGGCGGCCATTGCGCTTGCCCGCGAAAACCAGGTGGTTCTTTTCGAAGCGTTCAAAACCGCCAGCCTGCCGAATTTCCTGCTGCTGCAGCAGTCCCTGCCGAAAATCGGCAAGATACGCAAAGCCTTTATTAACTACTGCCAGTACTCGTCGCGCTACCAGCGCTATCTGGACGGCGAGAACCCGAACACCTTTAACCCGGCGTTCTCGAACGGCTCGATAATGGATATCGGATTCTACTGCCTGGCCTCTGCCGTGGCCCTGTGGGGCGAACCGCACGGCGTCACGGCTACCGCCAGCCTGCTGGAGAGCGGCGTGGATGCGCACGGTGTCGCGGTGCTGGATTACGGTGATTTCAGCGTGACGCTGCAGCACTCCAAGGTGAGCGATTCCGTGCTGCCGAGCGAAATTCAGGGCGAAGCGGGCTCGCTGGTCATCGAGAAGATCTCCGAGTGCCAGAAGGTGAGCTTTGTCCCGCGAGGTGGCAAAGCCCAGGAGCTGACGCAGCCTCAGCATATTAACACTATGCTCTATGAGGCAGAGGTCTTCGCCCGTCTGGTGGAAGACAACGAAGTGAATCACCCAGGCCTTGCGGTGAGCCGCACCACGGCGAAGCTGCAAACGGAGATCCGCCGCCAGACCGGCGTGGTATTCCCTGCAGACGGCGTAGGCGCGGAAGTTATCGCGTAAAGCTGTGTAATGAAACGGCGCAGGCCATTGACGAAACCAATGGTCTGACATATTTTGTTACCTGCAAAGGGGAGTAACTTCTTCGTCGGTGGATCGTCATTACGATGCGTACAATACCGCATCCGGTCGCCGGGCAACCTTCGTGGTTGTAAGTGAGACCTTGCCGGAAGGCGAGGTCTATGCATAAAAAGCTAACGGCTATCGTCTTCTGACCATGGCCGTTTTTGTTTTTTATGTGTAAGGAAAATAGTATGCATTCTGTCGGCACTCCAATGTTGTGGGGCGGATTCGCGGTTGTCGTGCTCATCATGCTGGCGATCGACCTCTTTTTGCAGGGACGTCGCGGCGCGCACGGCATGACCATGAAACAGGCCGCCGCCTGGTCGCTGGTGTGGGTCACCCTCTCTCTGCTCTTCTGCGCTGCCTTCTGGTGGTACCTGGCCTCGACTGAAGGCCGCGCAGTTGCCGACCCTCAGGCGCTCGCCTTCCTCACCGGTTATCTGATTGAAAAAGCCCTGGCGGTCGATAACGTCTTCGTCTGGCTGATGCTGTTCAGCTACTTTGCCGTACCTGCTGCCCTACAGCGTCGCGTGCTGGTGTACGGCGTGCTGGGCGCGATTATCCTGCGTACCATCATGATCTTCGCTGGCAGCTGGCTGATTACCCAGTTCGAATGGCTGCTGTACGTCTTCGGCGCGTTCCTGCTCTTCACCGGGGTCAAAATGGCGCTGGCGAAAGAGGACGGCTCAGCGATTGGCGATCGCCCGCTGGTGAAGTGGATCCGCGGCCATCTGCGCATGACCGACAAGATCGAGAGCGAGCACTTCTTCGTGCGCAAGAACGGCCTGCTGTTTGCCACCCCGCTGCTGCTGGTGCTGATTCTGGTTGAGCTGAGCGACGTGATTTTTGCTGTGGACAGCATTCCGGCGATCTTCGCGGTAACCACCGACCCGTTCATCGTCCTGACCTCTAACCTTTTCGCCATTCTCGGCCTGCGTGCCATGTATTTCCTGCTGGCAGGCGCGGCGGAGCGTTTCTCCATGCTGAAGTACGGCCTGTCGGTGATTCTGGTGTTTATCGGTATCAAAATGCTAATCGTCGATTTCTACCATATCCCGATCGCTATTTCGCTCGGCGTGGTATTTGGCATTCTGATCGTGACGCTGATTATCAATACCTGGGTTAACCGCCAGCACGATAAGAAGCAGCAGGTGGAGTAATCTCATCACCCCAGCCCTCTCCCACAGGGAGAGGGTGAACACACTTTTGTAACGCAGTAGTTAAAAAATATGATGCAACACGTAAAATCCAGCATTTTACGCTTCCCTCCTTTGGCACATTCCCTATACTCGACCAGGCAAACATTTACTTACATCCGGACATAAATGTGACTAAGAGCACATCCGGGATGGAACGCAATTTCACTCAGGAAATATGTATGAGCACACAATCAAGCGGTCTGTTCGCGCGCCTGGCGCAGGGCAGCCTCGTTAAACAAATTCTGGTCGGGCTGGTGCTGGGTATTCTGCTGGCGATGGTGTCAAAACCTGCCGCGGAAGCCACGGGGCTGCTCGGGACGCTGTTCGTAGGTGCACTGAAAGCCGTCGCGCCGGTACTGGTTCTGATGCTGGTCATGGCGTCAATTGCCAACCACCAGCACGGACAAAAAACCAACATTCGCCCCATTCTGTTCCTTTATCTGCTGGGAACCTTCTCGGCTGCCTTAACGGCCGTGGTGTTTAGCTTCCTGTTCCCGTCCACGCTGCACCTGACCAGCGCGGCCGGTGATATCACGCCGCCGTCCGGGATTGTCGAAGTCCTGCGGGGCCTGCTGATGAGCATGGTCTCTAACCCCATCACCGCGCTGATGAGCGGAAACTACATTGGCATCCTGGTCTGGGCGATTGGTCTGGGCTTCGCGCTGCGCCACGGCAACGAGACCACGAAAAACCTGGTCAACGATTTGTCCAACGCCGTGACCTTTATGGTGAAGCTGGTGATTCGCTTTGCGCCAGTCGGTATTTTCGGGCTGGTCTCCTCCACGCTGGCAACTACCGGTTTTGACGCACTGTGGGGTTACGCGCAGCTGCTGGTTGTGCTGGTCGGCTGTATGCTGCTGGTGGCGCTGGTGATCAACCCGCTGCTGGTGTTCTGGCAGATCCGCCGCAACCCGTATCCGCTCGTGCTGACCTGCCTGCGCGAAAGCGGCGTAACCGCATTCTTCACCCGCAGCTCGGCGGCGAACATTCCGGTTAACATGGCGCTGGCGGAGAAGCTGAACCTGGACCGCGACACCTATTCCGTTTCGATCCCGCTGGGTGCAACCGTGAATATGGCGGGTGCTGCAATCACCATTACTGTGCTGACCCTGGCGGCGGTGCATACGCTGGGCATTCCGGTGGATCTGCCAACCGCGCTGCTGTTGAGCGTCGTGGCGTCGCTGTGTGCCTGTGGCGCATCGGGCGTGGCGGGCGGTTCCCTGCTGCTGATCCCGCTGGCGTGTAATATGTTCGGTATCCCGAACGAAATCGCCATGCAGGTGGTAGCCGTCGGCTTTATCATCGGCGTGCTGCAGGACTCCTGCGAAACCGCGCTGAACTCCTCTACCGACGTGCTGTTTACCGCAGCGGCCTGTCAGGCGGAAGACGCGCGTTTAGCGAAGAACGCCCTGCGAGGTTAACAGCAAAACGGCAACCCTGAGGTTGCCGTTTTTAGTGTTTGTACCCTCTCCCTGTGGGAGAGGGTCAGGGTGAGGGCACCAGCCAGCTCCCTATTTAAAGCGTCACGCCACTCTTAAAGAGCGCCAGCTCGCGGAAGTCGTTCTTCTCGTTACAGGTTTGCTTGCCGCTGGCAATTTCCACGATGACATCAACAAATTCATCGAGCAGCTGCGGCATCGCCTTGCCGTGGATCAGCTGGCCCGCGTCAAAGTCAATCCAGTGCTTTTTCTTCGCCGCCAGCTCGCTGTTGGTGGCAATTTTCACCGTCGGCACAAAACCGCCGTACGGCGTGCCGCGACCGGTGCTGAACAGCACCATATGGCACCCGGCGCCCGCCAGCGCGCTGGTGGCGACCGCATCGTTACCCGGTGCGCTCAGCAGGTTCAGACCGTGTGTTTTCAGGCGCTCGCCGTAGCGCAGCACGTCAACCACCTGGCTGGCGCCCGCTTTCTGGGTGCAGCCGAGGGATTTCTCTTCCAGCGTGGTGATCCCGCCCGCTTTGTTACCCGGCGACGGGTTCTCGTAAATGGGCTGATTGTGGGCAATGAAGTACTGTTTGAAGTCGTTCACCATGGTGACGGTCTTCTCAAACGTCTCTTCGTCGCGGCAGTGGCTCATCAGAATACGCTCTGCGCCGAACATCTCCGGCACTTCAGTCAGCACCGTGGTGCCGCCGTTGGCAATGACGTAATCAGAGAAGCGACCCAGCATCGGGTTGGCGGTGATGCCGGACAGGCCGTCAGACCCGCCGCACTCCAGACCAAACTTCAGCTCGCTCAGCTTGCCCGGCTCGCGCTTGTCGTGGCGCATCACGTCATACAGCTGATGAAGCTGCTCAACGCCCGCTTCCACTTCGTCGTCCTGATGCTGACACACCATAAAATGCACGCGCGCAGGATCGAATTCGCCCAGCGTCTCGCGGAAGGCGTCCACCTGATTGTTCTCGCAGCCCAGGCCGATCACCAGCACCGCACCCGCGTTCGGGTGGCGCACCATGTTTTGCAGCATGGTGCGGGTATTGATGTGGTCGTCACCCAGCTGGGAGCAGCCGTAGGTGTGGCTGAACAGATATACCCCGTCAGTGCCTTCGGCACTGTTGGTCTCTTTCAGGAAGCGCGTCTGGATCTGCCGCGCGATGCCGTTGACGCAGCCGACGGTCGGGAGGATCCACAGCTCGTTGCGGATCCCCACCTCACCGTTAGCGCGACGGTAGATCTGTACTTCACGATCTGCAGCCTGGCGCTCTTCCGCGGGTAAATCAGGTTGATAGCTGTACTCGTCCAGATCGCTCAGATTGGTGCGGGTATTGTGAGAATGAATATGTTTACCCGGCTCGATATCCGCTAACGCATGCCCGATCGGAAGACCGTACTTAATGACGTTGTCCCCTTTAGCGAGAGGCTTCACGGCAAACTTGTGTCCGCGAGCAATCGCCTGACGCAGGGTGACGCTCTGGTTATCAACGGTCACCACGTCGCCTTCAGCGAGGTCCGTCAGTGCGACGGCCACATTATCCAGCGAATGGATTTTGATGTATTGCATATCAACCTCAAACGGCCCTAGTTCAGTTCAATGGCGAAGTAGTCACGCGCATTGTTAAAGCAGATGTTTTTCACCATTTCGCCCAGCAGCTGGATATCCGCTGGCGCTTCGCCTGCGTGCACCCAGCGGCCAATCATCTGGCACAGAATGCGGCGGAAATATTCATGACGGGTATAGGACAGGAAGCTGCGGCTGTCGGTCAGCATGCCGACAAAGCGGCCTAGCAGGCCAAGCTGCGCCAGCTGCGTCATCTGACGTTCCATACCGTCTTTCTGATCGTTGAACCACCAGCCGGAGCCGAACTGCATCTTGCCCGGCATCCCTTCGCCCTGGAAGTTGCCGACCATGGTACCCAGCACTTCGTTATCGCGCGGATTCAGGCAGTACAGGATGGTTTTAGGCAGCAGATTTTGTTCATTCTGTTTGCTCAAAAGTTTGGACAGCTCTTCTGCCAGCGGACGGTCGTTGATGGAGTCGAAGCCTACATCCGCACCAAGCAGCTTAAACTGGCGCTGGTTGTTATTGCGCAGCGCACCAATATGGTACTGCTGTACCCAGCCGCGACGGGCATATTCCGCACCGAGGAACACCAGTACCGCCGTTTTGAACTGCGCTACTTCGTGCTCGCTAAGCGATTCACCGGAGAGACGACGCGCCAGAATACTGTCCAGCTCGGCCTCGTTTGATTCCGCAAACAGCACCACGTCCAGCGCGTGGTCAGAGACTTTACAGCCGTGCGCCGCGAAGTGATCCAGACGTTTGGTCAGCGCGGTTTGCAGGTCGGTGAAACGACGGATGTCGGTATCGGACACTTCCGCCAGCTTCGCCATGTAGTCGGCGAAGGTAGCCTGCTCAATGTTGAAGGCTTTATCCGGGCGCCAGCTTGGCAGCACTTTGATATCAAAAGAGGTGTCTTTGGCGATCGCCGCATGGTGTTCCAGAGAGTCAATCGGATCGTCGGTGGTGCCCACCATCTTCACGTTCATCTGCTTCATGATGCCGCGCGCGGAGAAGTTATCCTGCGCCAGCAGCGCATTGCAGCGCTCCCAGATTTCATCGGCGGTCGCTGGGGAGAGCAGCGTTCCGGTAATACCAAACGGGCGGCGAAGCTCAAGATGCGTCCAGTGGTAGAGCGGGTTGCCGATGGTGTGCGGAACGGTCGAAGCCCAGGCGTCAAACTTCTCGCGGTCGCTGGCGTCACCGGTACACAGGCGCTCAGCGACGCCGTTGGTGCGCATGGCGCGCCATTTATAGTGGTCACCCTTCAGCCAGATGTCATACAGGTTTTTGAAACGGTAATTTTCGGCAACCTGCTGCGGCGGCAGGTGGCAGTGGTAATCGAAAATCGGCTGGTCTTTTGCGTAGTCGTGGTACAGGCGGCGAGCAAATTCGGTATCTAACAGAAAATCGTCGGTCATAAACGGCGTCATTATCGTCTTCCTCATTACGGGAGCGTCAGAAAGCGTATGTTCATATGCTGCAAAGTTATCACACCAATTTCCACCCACCGAAGCTTTTTTCGTGAGTGAGATCAATAAACGTCAACAAATAAATTACCCTCAATGGAGTAAACCCTTCTACAAGCCGCATCATTACTGGCTTTGCGCTCAGCAATTAATGTCCCCACAAAGAATCATACATTTGTGATGTCACTCACCTTTTAAAGTTGTATGACAAGTTATCTTTTCGCCGTCGCAAACTATAAGCCGACGGAATGCATTACTGGTGTCAGATACACCAGATTTAACGGTACGGATACCGACTTATGCACGCTTACTTATGGCAAGGTTCGGGCCGTTTCGGGACATGCTCCCGGCCGCGCCCCTCCCGTTACACAACTGCTCCCGGAAACGGTCGAGAGGTTGCCGCGTTCTGGCGCGGAAATAACATAACGATGAGGTTTTAGATGCGTAAAATTAAAGGGTTACGTTGGTATATGATCGCACTGGTGACGTTAGGCACCGTGCTGGGCTACCTGACGCGTAACACCGTGGCAGCAGCAGCGCCAACGTTGATGGAAGAGCTGCATATCTCCACGCAGCAATACTCCTACATCATTGCCGCCTATTCCGCGGCTTATACCATCATGCAGCCTGTTGCTGGCTATGTGCTGGACATTCTCGGTACCAAAATCGGTTATGCCTTCTTCGCCATCGCCTGGGCGGTGTTCTGCGGAGCCACCGCGCTGGCGGGAAGCTGGGGCGGCCTGGCGCTGGCGCGCGGCGCGGTAGGTGCAGCTGAAGCCGCCATGATCCCCGCAGGGCTGAAAGCCAGCTCCGAGTGGTTCCCGGCAAAAGAGCGTTCCATTGCGGTCGGTTACTTCAACGTCGGCTCGTCCATCGGGGCGATGATTGCACCACCGCTGGTGGTGTGGGCTATCGTGATGCACAGCTGGCAGATGGCGTTCATCATATCTGGCGTGCTGAGCTTTGCGTGGGCCATGGCGTGGCTGATTTTCTATAAACATCCGCGCGATCAGAAAAAACTTTCTGAAGAAGAACGCGAGTACATCATTGGTGGTCAGGAAGCGCAGCATCAGACCAACAACGGCAAAAAAATGACCGTCTGGCAGATCCTGGGCACCCGTCAGTTCTGGGGTATCGCCCTGCCGCGTTTCCTGGCCGAGCCGGCATGGGGTACCTTCAACGCGTGGATCCCCCTGTTCATGTTTAAAGTCTACGGCTTTAACCTGAAAGAGATCGCGATGTTCGCCTGGATGCCGATGCTGTTCGCTGACCTGGGCTGTATCGTGGGCGGATACCTGCCACCGCTGTTCCAGCGCTGGTTTGGGGTGAACCTGATTGTTTCCCGTAAGATGGTGGTGACCATGGGCGCACTGCTGATGATTGGCCCGGGCATGATCGGCCTGTTCACCAGCCCGTATGTGGCTATCGCCCTGCTGTGCATCGGCGGATTTGCTCACCAGTCCCTGTCCGGCGCGCTGATTACGCTCTCCTCTGACGTCTTTGGCCGTAACGAAGTGGCCACCGCCAACGGCCTGACCGGGATGGCAGCCTGGACCGCGAGTACGATGTTTGCGCTGGTGGTCGGCGCACTGGCGGATACCATCGGCTTCAGCCCGCTGTTCGCCGTGCTGGCGATCTTCGACCTGCTGGGCGCGGTGGTGATCTGGACGGTGCTGAAAAGCAAATCGGCAGAGGAGCTGGCAAAAGAGTCCCTTGGGAAACCGGCTACGCAAAGTTAGCGAAAATGCGTTTCCCCTAAGCCGCCTCCAGGCGGCTTTTTTAATGGCAAAATCTGGAGAGTGGCACGCAAAAGTGGTATAACAAATCATCTGCCGTACCCTGCCTGGAGCGCATATGGAAATCACCGAACCACGTCGTTTATATCAACAACTTGCTGCCGAGCTGAAAGATCGCATCGAGCAAGGAGTCTATCTTGTCGGTGATAAACTTCCCGCCGAGCGCTTCATTGCGGATGAAAAAAGCGTCAGTCGCACCGTGGTGCGCGAAGCCATCATCATGCTGGAAGTGGAAGGCTACGTTGAGGTACGCAAAGGCTCCGGCATTCACGTGATTTCTAATCTGCCGAAACACTCTCCCGTCGCGGACGAAAGTCTGGAATTCGCCAGCTACGGTCCGTTTGAGCTGCTCCAGGCTCGCCAACTGATCGAAAGCAATATTGCTGAGTTTGCGGCGACGCAGGTGACCAAGCAGGACATCATGAAGCTGATGGAAATCCAGGAGAATGCCCGTAAGGAAAAATGTTTCCGCGATTCAGAGTGGGATCTGCAGTTTCACGTCCAGGTCGCCCTGGCAACCCAAAATACGGCGCTGGCGGCAATCGTTGAGAAAATGTGGACTCAGCGCGTTCATAACCCGTACTGGAAGAAACTGCACGACCATATCGATTCCCGTACCGTCGACAACTGGTGTGACGATCACGATCAAATCCTTAAGGCGCTGATTCGTAAAGATCCCCATGCCGCTAAGCTGGCGATGTGGCAGCATCTGGAAAACACCAAGCAGATGCTGTTCAATGAAACCAGCGACGACTTCGAATTTAACGCTGACCGCTATCTTTTCGCCGATAATCCCGTTGTTCATCTCGATACGGCCCCAAGTGCCGCAAAATAGATGACCTTCCCGCTTGCAGGCGCCTCGCTGCGCCTTCTGGCTTCAGTGGGTAAGCAAAACATATATAGTGTCAGCCTTTGTAAATCCCCTCGCTCACTTCCTGGGCTTACGCCAAAATCAACTCACGCCTGCAAATTCTGTGACGCAGAACGTTGGGCTTTGTTACAATTGGATTCACTTCGTTATTTTGTAAGTTAGTGCTTGCTAACCAGCCAATTAACAGGGAAACGTGTTGGCCACACCGCAATGTGTCCGCGAGCGACCATAATGAAATCACAACAATGTCGCCGTGCTGTTTGCCCCGGATAACAGGCGTGACGTTAACCGATTTCCAGGAACACTGAATGGAACTTTTGACCCAACTACTGCATGCCCTTTGGGCGCAGGATTTTGAAACGCTGGCCAACCCTTCCATGATTGGCATGCTCTATTTCGTCTTGTTTATGATCCTGTTCCTTGAGAACGGTTTGCTGCCTGCTGCCTTCCTGCCTGGTGACAGTTTGCTGGTGCTCGTTGGCGTGCTGTGTGCCAAAGGGGCGATGGCGTTTCCGCAAACCATTTTATTACTGACCGTCGCGGCCAGCCTCGGCTGCTGGGTGAGCTACATCCAGGGTAGATGGCTGGGCAATACCCGGATCGTCCAGAACTGGCTCTCGCACCTGCCTGCACATTATCACCAGCGGGCGCACCACCTTTTCCATAAGCACGGGCTTTCCGCGCTGCTGATTGGCCGCTTTATCGCGTTTGTACGTACGCTGTTGCCGACCATTGCCGGTCTGTCGGGGCTGAGCAGCGCCCGCTTCCAGTTCTTTAACTGGATGAGCGGTCTGTTATGGGTGCTTATTCTGACGACGCTCGGCTATGCGTTGGGTAAAACGCCGGTGTTTATGAAATATGAAGACCAGCTGATGTCCTGCCTGATGCTGCTGCCTGTGGTTCTGCTGGTCTTAGGCCTTATCGGCTCTCTGGTCGTGCTGTGGAAAAAGAAATACGGAGCCAGAGGCTAACGATGGCTATCTCACCGCTCGCCCTGTGCCGTTTTGCCTGTGCCGTGATGACACTGGTGGTGCTCAGCGCCATGCTGCTGGCATGGAGCGCGCTTTCGCACCAGGAATCCACGCTTGCCATTCGCCCGGTGAACCAGGGTGCCAGCGTGCCTGACGGTTTTTCTGTCTGGCATCATCTGGATGCGAACGGGATCCGCTTTAAAAGCATCACTCCGCAGGACGACGTTTTACTGATCAAGTTTGATTCCCGTGCGCAAAGTGCCGCCGCGAAAGTGGTTCTCGACCGTACGCTGCCGCACGGGTATATCATTGCCCAGCAGGAAGATGAGAGCCAGCCTGCAGCCTGGCTCTCTTTGATTCGCGATACGTCGCATCGGTTTGGATAACTTCCAGGATTCCGAATCTTTTCACTCACTTTGGTGAATCCCCCGTTTACTTACTATGCTTAAGTACGCGGAGCACCCCTCGACTGTACTCCGCATAACTTTGGATAGCGGCTTACGCCGCAACACAATGGAAGGTTTCGATAATGAAATTCCGCATGACTCTGGCTCTGGCCCTTTTTTCTTTAAGCACAGCATCCTTCGCAAACTCTCTTTGTCAGGAGAAAGAACAGGATATTCAGCGTGAGATCGGTTATGCCGAAAAGCATAACAATCAGCACCGTGTTGACGGTCTTAAAAAAGCGCTGAGCGAAGTGAAAGCGAACTGTTCAGACAGCAAGCTTCGTGCCGACCACAAGAAGAAAATCGCTGAACAGAAGGACGAGATAGCCGAGCGCCGTCGCGACCTGCAGGAAGCGAAAGAGAAAGGAGATGCGGATAAAATTGCTAAGCGCGAGAAGAAGTTGAAAGAAGCGCAGGACGACCTGAAAGCGCTGGAAGCTCGCGATTATTGAGTTAACGGAAATCTCAACAGGAGAGAGAATCATGTCAAAAGATACGACGTCTGAACATCTGCGCGCTGAACTGAAATCCCTGGCCGATACCCTTGAAGAGGTGCTGAACTCCTCTGCTGATAAGTCAAAAGAAGAGGTCAGCAAGCTGCGCAGCAAGGCGGAGCAGGCGCTGAAAGAGAGCCGCTATCGCCTGGGTGAAACCGGTGATGCACTGGCGAAACAGACCCGCGAAGCGGCTGCCCGCGCGGACGAATACGTGCGTGATAATCCATGGACGGGTGTAGGAATTGGTGCCGCAGTGGGTGTGGTACTGGGTGTCCTTCTGACGCGTCGTTGATATGGAAGATCCTCGTCACGCACAAGGGCCTGCTAACAACGTCCTCGGCATCGGCCAGCGTATTTTAACAACGCTGGTCGGGATTGCCGAAACGCGCGTCCGGCTGGCAGTGGTTGAGCTGGAAGAGGAGAAAGCCAACCTCTTCCAGATGCTGCTGATGCTCGGACTGACCATGCTCTTCGCCGCGTTTGGTCTGATGAGCCTGATGGTGTTAATCATCTGGGCCATTGACCCGCAGTATCGTCTTAACGCCATGATTGCCACCACCGTCGTTCTGCTGGTAGCAGCGTTGATTGGCGGTATCTGGACGCTGCGTAAAGCGCGTAAGTCCACGTTCCTGCGCCATACGCGTCAGGAGCTGGCTAACGATCGCGCCCTGCTGGAGGATGACAAGCCGTGAGCGGTAAAGCCGAACGTCAAAAGCGAAAAGCGTACCTGCTAAGCCAGATTCAGCAGCAACGGCTGGATCTGTCGGCCAGCCGTCGCGACTGGATTGACGCGACGCGACGGTTTGACCGAGGCTGGAACACCTTCCTGAGCCTGCGTTCATGGGCGCTGGTCGGCAGCAGCGTGATGGCTATCTGGACGGTTCGTCATCCAAATATGCTCATCCGCTGGGCGCGCCGTGGGTTTGGTGCCTGGAGCGCCTGGCGTCTGGTGAAAGCAACGTTGCGGCAGCAGCAGCTGCGGTGATAAAAGCAAAACGGTAACCCTGGTTACCGTTTTTTGTTTTTGCGCCCTCTCCCTGTGGGAAAGGCTTCAGGTGAACGCACCAGCGCGCACGCTCCCTTACTCAATATCTTTGAAGAAGATTGACAGTTTTCCTTGCTAACAATTGCCACCCGCCCCGTTTATTATCCTCTCCATCGACAGCAACGACGCGGTATCTACCCGGAATTGCAGACAAATAACGTTCAGCCGCTGATGTGGTTTCCTGGAGAGTAAAATGAAAAAATTAGAAGATGTTGGTGTACTGGTAGCGCGTATTCTGATGCCAATTCTGTTCATCGTAGCTGGTTGGGGAAAAATCACCGGTTATGCGGGTACCCAGCAGTATATGGAAGCCATGGGCGTTCCGGGATTCTTGTTGCCACTGACTATTCTTCTTGAGTTCGGCGGCGGCCTGGCAGTCCTGTTCGGCTTCCTGACCCGCACTACTGCACTGTTTACTGCAGGCTTCACCGTACTGACGGCGTTCATCTTCCACAGCAACTTTGCGGAAGGCGTGAACTCTCTGATGTTCATGAAAAACTTGACCATCGCGGGTGGCTTCCTGCTGCTGGCCGTCACTGGCCCGGGCGCATACAGCATCGACCGCGTTCTGAATAAGAAATGGTAAGCACGCTATACTGAATGAACTCAAAGCGAGGAGACATCTCCTCGCTTTTGCTATCTGACGGAGGAGAAAAAATGGGACAACTCGTAGACGGCGTATGGCAGGATGTCTGGTATGACACCAAATCCACCGGAGGTCGCTTCAAGCGCTCAGTTTCGGCCTTCCGTAACTGGCTGACCGCCGACGGTGCCCCCGGCCCGAGCGGCGAAGGCGGCTTCGCGGCTGAGAAAGACCGTTATCATCTTTATGTTTCCCTTGCCTGCCCGTGGGCGCACCGCACGCTAATTGTGCGCAAGCTCAAAGGTCTCGAATCCTTAATTCCAGTTTCAGTCGTCAACCCGTTGATGCTGGAAAACGGCTGGACGTTCGACAGTGATTTCCCTGCGGCAACCGGCGACGAACTGTATCACCACGATTTCCTGTACCAGCTCTATCTGCGCGCCGATCCGCACTACACCGGGCGCGTGACCGTGCCTGTGCTGTGGGACAAGAAAAACCAGACGATTGTCAGCAATGAGTCTGCGGAGATCATCCGCATGTTCAATACCGCATTTGATGCGCACGGCGCCCGCGCCGGAGATTATTACCCGGTTGAACTGCGCGATAAGATTGACGAGCTGAACGGCTGGATTTACGACAACGTCAACAACGGTGTCTACAAGGCCGGTTTCGCCACCAGCCAGGAAGCGTATGACGAAGCGGTCGGGAAGGTGTTTGAATCACTGGAACGCCTGGAGCAGATCCTGGGCCAGAATCGCTACCTGACGGGCGATCGCCTGACGGAAGCGGACATTCGCCTGTGGACCACGCTGGTTCGCTTTGATCCGGTCTATGTCACCCACTTTAAGTGCGATAAACACCGCATCAGCGACTACCTGAACCTGTATGGTTTCCTGCGCGACATCTACCAGATGCCGGGCATCGCGGAAACGGTCGACTTCGACCATATTCGCACCCACTATTTCCGCAGCCACAAGACCATCAACCCGACGGGTATTATCTCCATCGGTCCGTGGCAGAACCTGGATGAACCGCACGGGCGCGACGTCCGATTTGGATAAATATTAAGGGCATCAATAGATGCCCTTTTTTAATTCACAATCTCCATCTATCCTTACTTTGATTGCTTAGAAAACAAGTGATTGACCGATTATTGAGGCAAGGAAAATGGACTGGTATTTAAAAGTACTGCGCAACTACATTGGATTTGGTGGCCGCGCCCGCCGCAAAGAGTACTGGATGTTCGTTCTGGTGAACTTCATCCTCGTCATGGTGCTGGGTATTGTGGATAAAATTCTTGGCTGGGAGCGGGCTGGCGGTGAAGGCGTGCTGACCACCATTTATGGCCTTTTAGTCCTGCTGCCATCGTGGGCGGTACTGTTCCGTCGGCTGCACGATACCGATCGTTCGGCGTGGTGGTTGCTGCTGCTGCTGATCCCGATTGTGGGCTGGATCGTGATTTTGATTTTCAACTGTCAGAGCGGAACGCCGGGCGAAAACCGTTTTGGTCCCGATCCTAAGATCGGCGCGTAAATTACTGCCCGGTGGCGCTTACGCTTACCGGGCCTGTACGCTTATTTGTTGTGGTGCGCAAAGAGCTTTGGAATTTCTCGCAGGCACCACGATTTGGCTTCGCCCATGCTGTCGCGACGCCACGCCATAATGATATCCACTTCGCTGGTGTACTCCGGGCTCACAACCCGCAGTCGTCCTTCCGCAATATCTTTTTCCACAAACGGGTACGGCATCGTCGCCACGCCCAGACCGGCCAGCAGCGCCTGCCGTTTGTCCTCCAGCGAGGTCACCGTCAGACGAGGCTGTTTATCCAGCAGCTGCACCGTCAGCACCGGACGCTCGCGCGCGGTATCCGCTACCGCCACGCCGCGATACTTCACGCGCGTCACTTCAGAGAGCGGCTCGGGCTCCTGATGAATCGGGTGGTTGGGGGCGGCAACGTAAACGTTCATCACGCTGTAGAGCTTGCGCGAGTTGATTTCCGACGATGAGCGGAAGTGCATGTCCGGCGCAATAACGATATCTGCCCTGCCCGTCTCCAGACGTTCCCACGCCCCTGCCAGCACCTCGGTGATGATGGACAGCTGCGTATTGGCCTTCGCCGCCAGTCGATCCACCAGCGGGAACAGCGCTTCGGTCGGCACCAGCGCTTCGGTCACGAGCGTGAGATGGGTTTCCCAGCCGCGCGCCAGCGCTTCGGCGTCTGTCGTCAGCTTGTCCGCCGCTTCCAGCAGTACGCGGCCGCGCTCCAGCAGCATTCGACCCACGTTGGTGAATTTTGTTCGATGTCCGGAGCGGTCAAAAAGCACCACGTCCAGCTCTTCTTCCAGCTTTTGCATGGTGTAGCTCAGCGCAGACGGAACGCGCCCCAGTTCATCGGCCGCCGCCGCAAAACTGCCGCGCCGGTCAATCGCGTCCATGACGCGAAGCGCCTCAAGCGTCAATGCTCTCTCTTTAGCCATCTCGTTCTCATTCAGGAAATTTGAACATACCGGGCAGAATATCTGGCTAACAATGAAGCGTCCATACCTTTACCATTGTTTTAGTGTAAAGAGAGGTCAAGTTTATGATTACGACAAGAACAGCTAAACAGTGCGGACAAGCCGATTTCGGTTGGCTGCAGGCCCGCTACACCTTTTCCTTTGGACACTACTTTGACCCTAAACTCCTCGGTTACGCTTCACTGCGCGTGCTGAACCAGGAAGTGCTCGCCCCGGGCGCATCTTTCCAGCCGCGTACGTACCCGAAAGTCGATATCCTGAACCTGATCCTGGAAGGCGAGGCAGAATACCGCGATAGCGAGGGCAATCATGTCCAGGCAAAGGCTGGCGAAGCGTTGTTAATTTCCACACAGCCGGGCATCAGCTACAGCGAACATAACCTCAGCAAAGACAAAACGCTGACCCGCATGCAGCTATGGCTGGACGCCTGCCCTGAGCGGGAAAATCCGCTGGTCCAGAAGTTAGATTTAACGGGCGATAAGCAACAGCTGATTGCATCGCCGGACGGCAGTACAGGTAGCCTGCAGCTGCGCCAGCAGGTGTGGCTGCATCATATCGAACTGAAGAAAGGTGAACAGGCGAGCTTCCAGCTTCACGGTCCGCGCGCCTATCTGCAGTCTATTCACGGTACGGTGCATGCGGTGACGCACACGGAAGAAAAAGAAGCCCTCACCTGCGGCGACGGGGCGTTTATTCGTGATGAAGCGAATATCACGCTGGTGGCAGATACGCCGCTGCGCGCGCTGCTAATTGATTTGCCGGTTTAGAGAATGCCCTCACCTTAACCCTCTCCCAACGGGAGAGGGAACCGATCGAGCCCCGGCAGAATTATCCGGCGCCGTACGCGACGACGAAATCACTCTGCCAGCGCGTTAGCCATATCAGTTCTAATCTGTTTACGCTGTTCCGGCGTTAATACCTGGCTGACGTCGAAGTAATATTTCACGCGGTAATAACGGGTCTGCTCTTCAATTTTGCTAAAGGCGGCAAGCTGGCTTTTGACCGTGCTTTCGTCCCATTTACCCGCCTGGAACATGTCGACCAGCGCGCCGTCCTTCACGCCCGTCATCGGGATCTTGCTGACATTTTGTTCCAGCTGCTTATGCAGCTCTTCAATCTTCTTAACCTGCTCATTGCTGAGCTTCAGGTGCTGTACCAGCGGATCCTGCGATGGAGACGGAGCAGCCTCAACGTTCGCGGCCTGTGCCGTAAAACTGCACACTGCCAGCGAGGCGGCGACCAGCGCAATACGGGTCATTTTCATCATCTTACTGTCCTTACATGCTGTGATAGGAAAAGCGGGCATTGTTTTTCAAGAGCGGATGAATATGTGTGAGTAATTATATAAACAATTTTGTATGTTTCGCGGGCAAAAACATGCCCCCTGGGTTGAGGGGGCATGAGCACTTAGATTTAGATTGACTGGGTAAACGTTCGAGAAATCACGTCCTGCTGCTGTTCCCGCGTCAGCGCATTAAACCGCACCGCATAGCCTGAAACGCGGATGGTCAGATTCGGGTAATTCTCGGGATGCGCAATGGCATCCAGCAGCATCTCCCGGTTCATCACGTTAACGTTCAGGTGCTGCCCGCCCTCGATAGATGCTTCGTGATGGAAGTACCCGTCCAGCAGCCCCACCAGGTTGGTTTTGCGAACCAGCTCGTCCTTGCCCAGCGCCTGCGGCACGATAGAGAAGGTGTAGGAGATCCCGTCTTTGGCATACGTGAACGGCAGCTTGGCGACCGACGTTAACGAGGCCACCGCCCCTTTTCTGTCGCGGCCATGCATCGGGTTTGCGCCTGGCGCAAACGGCGTGCCGCCGCGGCGTCCGTCCGGCGTGTTCCCGGTCTTCTGGCCGTAAACCACGTTGGAGGTGATGGTCAGGATCGACTGGGTCGGCACCGCGTTGCGATAAGTTGGCAGCGCCTGAATTTTCTTCATAAAGCGCTCCACCAGGTCGCAGGCAATGCTGTCCACACGGTCGTCGTTGTTGCCGTACTGCGGATAGTCCCCTTCAATCACGAAATCGACCGCCAGGCCGGTATGGTCGCGCACCGGCTTCACCGTAGCGTATTTAATCGCCGACAGGGAGTCCGCCGCCACCGACAGCCCGGCAATGCCGCAGGCCATGGTGCGATAGACATCCCGGTCGTGCAGCGCCATCAGCGAGGCTTCGTAGCTGTACTTATCATGCATGTAGTGAATGAGATTCAGGGCGCTGATGTACTGCACCGCCAGCCAGTCCATAAAGTGATCGAGACTCGCCATCACGGTGTCGTAATCCAGCACGTCGTCCAGCAGCGGCTCGGTTTTTGGCCCGACCTGGATCTTCAGCTTTTCGTCCACCCCACCGTTGATTGCGTACAGCAGCGTTTTGGCAAGGTTGGCGCGCGCGCCAAAGAACTGCATCTGCTTGCCGATCACCATCGGGCTGACGCAGCAGGCAATGGCATAATCGTCGCTGTTGAAGTCCGCACGCATCAGATCGTCGTTCTCATACTGCAGAGAAGAGGTGACGATCGATACCTGCGCGGCGTATTTCTTGAACGCGATCGGCAGCTGTTCTGACCAGAGGATCGTCAGGTTCGGCTCCGGCGCGGGTCCCATGGTGTGCAGGGTATGCAAATAGCGGAAGCTGTTTTTGGTCACCAGCGTGCGTCCATCCAGCCCCATGCCGCCGATCACTTCCGTCGCCCAGATCGGATCGCCGGAGAAGAGCGTGTCGAACTCCGGCGTGCGCAGGAAGCGCACCATGCGGATCTTCATGATGAAGTGGTCGATCAGCTCCTGCGCCTGCACCTCGCTCAGCCGCCCCGCCTGCATGTCGCGTTCGATGTAGATATCGAGGAACGAGGCCGTGCGCCCCAGCGACATCGCCCCACCGTTCTGGGATTTCACCGCTGCCAGGTAGGCAAAATAGACCCACTGCACCGCTTCCTGAGCGCCCATAGCCGGACGAGAGATATCAAACCCGTAGTTCGCCGCCATCTGCTGGATCTGCAGCAGCGCGCGCTTGTGCTCCGCCAGCTCTTCGCGCAGGCTGATCGTTGCCTCCAGATCTTCGCCGCGCTCCAGCCTGCCCTGCAGATCGGCAAACTGAAGTTCACGTTCGCGTACCAGATAGCTGATGCCGTAGAGCGCCACGCGGCGGTAATCACCGATGATGCGTCCGCGCCCGTAGCCGTCCGGCAAACCGGTCAGCACGCCGGATTTACGACAGCGCATCATCTCCGGGGAGTAGACGTCAAACACGCCCTGGTTATGGGTTTTGCGCAGGTCGGTGAACAGGTATTCGAAGTGCGGATCCATCTCCCGGCCATAGGCTTCGAACGAGCTGCGGATCATGTTGATCCCACCGTACGGGTGCAGCGCACGCTTGAGAGGCTTATCGGTTTGCAGGCCGACGATCGTCTCCAGATCCTGGTCGATGTAGCCAGGCCCATGAGCCGTAATGGTGGTGGCAATGTTAGTGTCGAAATCCACCGGGGCGTGGGTGGCATTCTCCTGGCGAATGCCGACCATTACCTTCTGCCACAGCGCCGTCGTTGCAGGCGTCGCCTGCGCGAGGAAAGCTTCATCGCCTTCATAAGGGGTGTAGTTATGCTGAATAAAATCGCGGACGTTGACGGCGTTTTTCCATTCTTCACCGCGAAACCCGGCCCATGCGTCGCTGTAGGGTGCGACGCCCGTATCGATTGTTACTTTCATGTGATTCTCGCTTTATCAGGCGTAAGCCGCAGCCGGGGTAACCTTCCCAAGACGGAGGGCGTCCAGCGCGATCATTTTTTCTTCGTTGGTAGGGACCACCACGCAGGCCACGCGGGACGATTCGGTCGAGATCACGCGCTCACCCGCGCTGCCCGGCAGGGCATTTTTAGCGTCGTCGAGGATGATGCCGAAGACTTTCAGATGTTCCGCCACCAGCGCGCGGACAAGCTTCGAGTTTTCGCCAATGCCGCCGGTAAAGACCACCCCATCCAGGCGGTGCAGCGACGCCGCGTGCCCGGCGATATGTCGCGCAATGCGGTGAACGAAGGTATGGATAGCCAGCTGCGCCCGCTCATTGCCTTCGTGCCAGGCTTTCTCCAGCGCGCGTAAATCGGAGGAGATGCCGGAGATCCCAAGCAATCCCGACTCTTTATTGACCACGCGCTCCAGATCCTCTAACGACTGGCCGGTCTGCTGGGCAATCCACGCCATCGCGCCGAAGTCCACGTCGCCGCAGCGCGTCCCCATTACCAGCCCTTCCAGCGGCGTCATCCCCATCGAGGTGTCGACGCTTTCACCGTTGCGCACCGCGCAGATGGATGCCCCGTTGCCGAGATGGGCAATCACCAGGCCGCTGTCATCGGGGGACAGCCCGAGAAGCGTATGCGCCTGCGCGGCCACGTAGCGGTGAGAGGTGCCGTGGAAGCCGTAGCGGCGCACGCCCAGCACCTCGAAATAACGATACGGCAATCCGTACAGATACGCCTGAGGCGGCAGCGTCTGGTGGAAGCTGGTATCAAATACCGCTACCTGCTGCACGCCCGGGAACAGATGTTGTGCAGCTTCCACGCCGCTCAGGTTGGCGTAGTTATGCAGCGGCGCCAGCGGTGAGACCTGGCGGATCTGCTCAATCACCTCTTCCGTGATCAGGGTCGACTCGCTAAAGAGATTTCCCCCGTGCGCAATACGGTGGCCAATTAAGGCCACGCTGCTCATCAGGTTACGCTTCTCCAGCTCAAGGGCGATGGCAGCCAGCGCCCCTTCGTAGTCCTGGTGAGCCAGCCTGACCGGCTCACCCCCGTTCACGGAAATAAAGGCCTTCTCGGTGTTGATCCCCTCTGCAATGCCCGTCATCAGGGCATCGCAGCTGTTGGCGTCGAGCACCGAAAACTTAACAGAGGACGATCCGCAGTTAATAACCAGTACAACCGGAAACTCAATCATCATGTGACTCCGCTCTTCCTGAGCAATGGTTTAGAACAGTTTGTAAACGATATTCAGAATGGTCAGCAGGCCGACCGCGGTAACGAAGACGTTCTCGGTACGCCCTTTGTATTTTGCCAGCGCCGGTGCTTTGCGGATGGCATACATCGGCAGCAGGCACAGCAGAGAGGCGATGATTGGTGCCCCCATGGCTTCAATAAGGTCGAGAATGTTCGGGTTGGCGTAGGCCACAACCCAGGTGGAGCCCATGATGAACACCATGCTGATGGTGTTCAGTTTGCCAACAGAGACTTTCTTCTTGTCGCCCTTGTAGCCGAACTTGAGGATCAGGCCATTCAGCCCTTCCAGCGTGCCCAGGTAATGACCGAAGAAAGATTTGAAGATAGCAACCAGCGCGATGATGGAGGCACCGTATTCCAGCACCGTCGCGAACGTCGATTTTGTCCCGGACATTGACGCAAAGTGGTTCGCCAGGTAAGAGAGCACCGGAATGTTCTGCGCCTTGGCGTCCGCCATGTTCTGCGGAGAGAGCGTAAACAGGCAGCTAAAGGCGAAGAACATCACCACGGCCACCATCAGCAGGCTGGCGCGGCCGATGATTTTGGAACATTTCTGCTCGGTGAACTCTTTACCGAACTCCGGCTCGTATTCTTCGCGCTTGGAGACCACGAAAGAGGAGACGATAGGCGAGAAGTTGAAGGAGAAGACCATGATGGAGATACCCAGCCACACGGTGACCAGAATGCCGTCATGGCCGGTGAAGGCGATATCACTCAGGTTGACCTGGTCAATCACCGCCGAGTTCCAGTAAGGGATCAGCGACAGGGAAATCAGCACCAGGCTGGCAATAAACGGGAATACCAGGAAGCTCATGACCTTCACCATCAGGTCTTTACCAAACCAGATAACAAAGGCCATCAGCAGCAGCAGGAACAGCGCCACCACGCCGCGGTTCAGCGCAGGCAGCTGGAGCTGGTTTTCCCAGAAGGTCATAAAGGTGTTGGTAATGGTGACGCCGTAAATCCACAGTAGCGGGCAAATGGCGAAGAAGTAGAGGAACGTAATGACCACCCCACCCGTCTTACCAAAGTGCTCTTCCACAGTTTCGGTGATGTTGCCTGAGACGTTGCTGCCGGAAAGACACAAACGCGCCAGCGCGCGGTGGCAGTAAAACGCAATGGGGAACGCGAGAACCAGCATCAGCAGGATGGGGATTAATCCGCCAAAGCCCGCGCGGATGGGGAAGAACAGCACGCCTGCGCCAATGGCGGTACCAAACAGGCCAAGCGTCCAGGTGGTATCAGACTTACGCCAGGAGGACGTTTTTGTCTGGCCAACGATAATGCTTTCTGTGTTGCTCATAGGTCACCTTTATGCGTCAACGAAGCCGGTAATTTGGGAAACACGGGAGAGATCGATATTGCCGCCGGAAATAATGCAGACGGTTTTACGACCCTGAATATAGTGATCAAGCTTGCCGCTTAATAACGCGGCACAGGCCAGCGCGCCGGCACCTTCCGTCACCACTTTATTTCGCTGAATAAGCGCGATCATGCTGTCGCGAATGTTGTCTTCGCTCACCAGCACAATGTCATCGACCAGTTCACGAACGATCTCAAAGGTTAATTTCCCCGGACGAGAGACATCGCAGCCGTCGGCTAACGTGCCGGTAACGCGATGGTTGGTTATTTCTCCGGCATGCCAGGAGGCAGCCATTCCGTGCACGTTTTCAGACTGTACGCCGATGATATTAATGGTGGGATTGATGGATTTAATTGCCGTTGCAATCCCGGCAATTAGTCCACCGCCGCCGATAGGCACAATGACGTTATCTACGTCATATAAATCTTCAAGAATTTCCAGACCGATGGTGCCCTGCCCGGCGATGACTTTGGCATCGTCGTAAGGGGGAATAAAAATACGCCCTTCCATCTCGACGATTTCGCTGACTTTGGCGATGGTGTCGTTGAAGTTCTCGCCGTGCAGCACGACTTCCGCCGAGTAGTCGCGCGTCGCGGCCACTTTAGACTTCGGCGCCCCCATCGGCATCACCACTTTGCCGTCGATGCCAAGCATAGCGCAGGAGAGAGACACCCCCTGCGCGTGGTTCCCCGCGGAGCAGGCGACAACGCCTTTACGTTTTTCAGCGTCGGTCAGCGAGCTTAATTTGTTAAACGCGCCGCGGATCTTAAACGAGCCGGTACGCTGCATGTTCTCGAACTTCAGGAATATTTCGCCCTTACAGCGTTCGCTGAGATAATTCGAGCGCGGCATACCGGTTTTATATATTTTTCCTGCCAGTCGTTTTCTGGCGTCCTGAATATCTTCAATGGTTACAGGGAGATCGTAGGTAATATGCATAACATCCTCGTTATAATAATTCATTCTTTTTCAGGCAAAGCAAGGGTGTCAGCGCGTTAACACGTTAACGCGCTGGGTGTTTTAAAATAGATACTAATTATTCATCGTCGTCTTTCGATATTCATCGACGAATACTGTTTTGCAAGCTCAACTAATACTGACGCCGATTTTTTAATCCTGTAATTTTTTGACCACACGGCGGCATAACGCGCCACGGGTAATTCATCTTCCACAGGCAGCACAATAAATTGATCGGACCCGAATGGCGCAATCATGTCGCGGGGAATCACCGTCAGATAATCGGCATTCAGGACAAGGTTATAAATGGTGACGACCGAATCGGTCTGGACGATGCTTTCGATGCTGATGTGGTTGTCTTGCAGGGTGGTCAGAAGTTCTTTGTAGTAGCCCATATCGGTTTGCGGCATCACCCACTGCTCATGCGTGAGCGATGCCAGTGTCGTCGGGCCGGTGCACGTTCGCGTTTTACTGGCGACCAGCACAAATTCGGACTCAAACAGCGGTTCGACGTGCAAATCCTGAAGCAACATTTCATCGCTCAGGGTGCCAATAGCGAAATCCAGACGACCGTCACGAATGGCCGGAAGGAAAGATGAGAGCTGGGCTTCATACATCGAGACGCGTGCTTTCGGGAACACTTCCTTGAATTTTTTGATCATCTCAGACAGGAAGGTAAAGCCGATTAGCGACGGGTAACCAAAGGAGACGTCCATAACGGTGCTGAAGCTCAGGCTGTTAATTTCACTCACCATGTTTTTCATTTCGCGGGTGATCGACTCTGAGTACGAGAGCAGAACCTGGCCCGCGGCAGTGAGTTTTACGCCGGTGTTTTTACGCACCATCACTTCCACGCCGAAGTAGGTCTCAATATCGCTGATGATTTTGCTGACGGCAGGTTGCGTCAGGCCCAGCTGTCTTGCTGCAGAACCTATGGAGCCACTTTTAATGACTTCCTGAAATACCACGAGGTGCTGTGTTTTCGGTAGAATAATAGTGTTCATAATATTCTGCGCTTATTTCCCTATGACGGGGTGAATTCTACTCAATAATCTTTAAAGGGGTATGTGCTGTTACTCACAATTTGCTTTCCCGACCCTTTAACTCACACACCAAAAACAAAATAAAATCGTTATATTTCATTAGCATACAACGATATAAATATGCTACTACGCTGATATTGATCAACAAAAATAGCGGTAATAAATTAATTTTATGGCGATAACCCGGATAAATTTTACCGTCCGGAAAAAATCAATAAAGACGATATTTCAGGCAATTAAAGGCCAATAAATAACCGCTATTTGTTTGAAACATTCTTTCAATTTATCAAGTTTTTCTAACGCGAATTTTCAGGCTTGAGGAAAAGAGTGGAATACGTCACATATTCACGGGAGAAATGTATTTGATTTAAATATATGCATATCAAACGAGAAAAGTTTCGCGATCATTAAGATAACAATCATAACAAATTTTCAATACTGAAAATCGTGCATTCTTTAGCGTGAAATTTTGTGATGGCGATCGTCTATAGACGCAGGAGCGATACTGTGGGGATAAAAACAGTGAAATGTGCTTAATGTCGCAAATATGAGAATTGATGTCGTTTGTTCGGTTGCCGGGCGGCGCAGCGCTTACCCGACCAGCAACATTCAGAAAGCAAAAACCCCGCCGAAGCGGGGTTTTTTAAGAAGTGAAACTGACCGATAAGCCGGGTTCTGTCGTGGACAGTCATTCATCTAGGCCAGCAATCGCTCACTGGCTCAAGCAGCCTACCCGGGTTCAGTACGGGCCGTACCATGTGAACCCCTATTTGGCCTTGCTCCGGGTGGAGTTTACCGTGCCACGGACTGTTACCAGCCGCGCGGTGCGCTCTTACCGCACCCTTTCACCCTTACCTGATCCCGCTTGCGCGGGCCATCGGCGGTTTGCTCTCTGTTGCACTGGTCGTGGGTTTCCCCCCCAGGCGTTACCTGGCACCCTGCCCTATGGAGCCCGGACTTTCCTCCCCTCCGCCCGTCTCCCCCGAAAGGGACGACGACGAAGCGGCGACTGTCTGGTCAGCTTCGGCGCGCAGTATAGAGGGTTTGCACGCCGCTGTCACCCTCAGGTATGGGAAAGCCGTGATTAACGCGCCACTTCCACCTTCGCCAGTTTTTCGTAATAGCATGCAATCGCGCTGTGATCTGCCGTGCCCAGGCCATCGGCACGCAGCGCCTGCATCATCTCCATAACTGCTGCGGTCAGCGGCAGCTGTGCGCCCACGCCGTGTGACGTATCCAGCGCGTTCGCCAGATCTTTGATATGCAGGTCAATGCGGAAACCGGGTTTGAAATTGCGATCCATGACCATTGGCGCTTTGGCATCCAGCACGGTGCTGCCCGCCAGACCACCGCGAATAGCCTGGTAGACCAGGTCCGGATTGACGCCTGCTTTGGTTGCCAGCGTCAGCGCTTCAGACATGGCGGCAATGTTGAGTGCCACAATCACCTGGTTTGCCAGCTTGGTCACGTTACCCGCCCCAATCTCTCCGGTGTGCACCACGGAGCCCGCCATCGCTTTCATCAGGTCGTAGTATCTATCGAAAACGGCTTTATCACCGCCGACCATCACCGACAGCGTGCCGTCGATCGCTTTCGGCTCTCCGCCGCTGACCGGCGCATCCAGCATATCGACGCCCTTTGCCTTTAGCGCCTCGCTGATTTCACGGCTTGCAAGCGGTGCGATAGAGCTCATATCGATCAGCACCAGGCCAGGCTTCGCGCCCTCGATAATGCCGTTTTCACCCAGCGCAACCTCTTTGACATGCGGGGAGTTAGGCAGCATGGTGATGATGACATCGCACTGCTCGGCAATGGCTTTCGCGGTGGTGGCGGCTTCTGCGCCAGCCGCTATCACCTCAGCCACGGCCTGTGGATTATGATCGGAGACCACCAGCGAGTAACCTGTTTTGATGAGGTTCTTACTCATTGGTTTACCCATGATCCCCAGGCCAATAAAACCCACTTTCAGCGTCATAATCTGTTTCCTCAATGATGGTTATTTTTTAAAAGCGTCCGCTAATTTCTGCGTGGCCGAGCGGAATACGCCGAGGTCGCTGCCGACGGCAACAAACGTGGCTCCCCACTCCAGATAGCGACGGGCGTCAGCCTCAACCGGTGCCAGAATGCCGCACGGTTTGCAGTGTGCTTTAGCACGGGCAAAAATGTGCTGGATCGCGCGCTGCACGTCAGGGTGGCTGGCATTACCCAGATGGCCAAAGGCGGCAGCCAGATCGCTTGGGCCAACGAAGATACCGTCCACGCCGTTGGTGGCTGCAATCGCATCGACGTTATCAACGCCCTGCTGGCTCTCAATCTGAACCAGAATGGTGATGTTGCTGTTGGACTGCGCGAAGTAGTCCGGCACGGTGCCAAACATATTGGCGCGATGCGAAACGGAAACGCCGCGAATCCCTTCTGGCGGATAGCGCGTAGAGGCTACGGCCAGTGCCGCTTGTTCTTCTGTCTCCACAAACGGGATCAGGAAGTTATAGAAGCCGATATCCAGCAGGCGCTTGATAATCACCGGCTCGTTGGTGGGGACACGCACTACCGGGGCGCTGTGGCTGCCTTTAAGCGCCATCAGCTGCGGAATAAAGGTGCTGATATCGTTCGGCGCATGTTCGCCGTCCAGCACCAGCCAGTCGAAACCGGCCAGGCCCAGCACTTCGGTGCTGATAGGATTTGCCAGCGCGGACCAGCAGCCAATCTGAATCTGGTGCGTCGCAAGAGCCGCTTTAAATTTATTCGGGAAGATATCGTTATTCATCGTATTTACCTTTTTAATTCCGCAGCCTTTTTCAGTATCATTTTATTTATTCAGACACCGCGCCAGCATGATATTTATTATTCTGCCGTATTCTGGCGTGATAAAAACGTCATTCAGTATAAGGCGCAATCCGCGACCGCACATTGTTTTAATGCTCAGGTATTACGGTATATTTTGATAAAAATTTTTGCATATGCACAAAGCACTGGGCGCTAATGCACAGAATCAAGGATTACGGGTTCTGAAGCGATCGGGATCACATTTTGCTATTCATTCTACTGACATGCTTTATTTCTGAAAGCCGCGTATTTATTTCTACCATTAGAAAAATGGCTGAATTTATTATCAGACACTTTGCTGGAGAATAGTGAACAATGGCCGACATTGAAATTCGACAGGCATCGCCGACGGCGTTTTATATCAAAGTACACGACACCGATAACGTGGCGATTATTGTCAACGACAATGGCTTAAAAGCGGGCACCCGCTTCCCGGACGGGCTGGAACTGATTGAGCATATTCCACAGGGACATAAAGTCGCCCTGGTGGATATCCCTGCTAACAGCGAAATCGTACGTTACGGTGAAGTCATCGGCTATGCCGTTCGTTCGATACCTCAGGGAAGCTGGGTGGAGGAGTCGCTGGTGGCGCTGCCAGAAGCGCCGCCGCTGAATACGCTTCCGCTGGCAACCCGCGTGCCGGAACCGCTTCCTCCGCTGGAAGGCTATACCTTTGAAGGCTACCGCAACGCGGACGGCAGCGTCGGCACTAAAAATCTGCTCGGCATTACCACCAGCGTACACTGCGTGGCGGGCGTAGTGGACTACGTGGTGAAAATCATCGAACGCGATCTGCTGCCGAAATACCCGAACGTCGACGGCGTGGTGGGCCTGAACCACCTCTACGGCTGCGGCGTGGCGATTAACGCCCCTGCTGCCGTGGTGCCTATCCGGACTATCCACAATATCGCCCTGAACCCGAACTTTGGCGGCGAGGTGATGGTCATCGGTCTGGGGTGTGAAAAATTGCAGCCAGAACGGTTGCTTCAGGGCACCGAGGATGTCAAAGCCATCCCGGCAGACGAGGCCAGCATCGTGCGCCTGCAGGACGAACGTCACGTTGGTTTCCGCTCAATGGTCGACGATATTTTGCAAGTTGCAGAACGCCATCTGGACAAGCTCAACCGCCGCCAGCGCGAAACGTGTCCGGCGTCGGAGCTGGTGGTCGGAACCCAGTGCGGCGGCAGCGATGCCTTCTCCGGCGTGACGGCCAACCCGGCGGTGGGCTATGCGTCCGATCTGCTTGTTCGCTGCGGCGCCACGGTGATGTTCTCCGAGGTGACCGAAGTGCGTGACGCCATCCATCTGCTGACGCCGCGCGCCGTTAATGAAGAGGTCGGCAAGCGTCTGCTTGAGGAAATGGCCTGGTACGATAGCTATCTCGATATGGGCAAAACCGACCGCAGCGCCAACCCGTCTCCAGGCAACAAGAAAGGCGGCCTGGCAAACGTGGTGGAAAAAGCCCTTGGTTCGATTGCCAAATCCGGGCAGAGCGCGATTGTGGAAGTGCTCTCTCCGGGCCAGCGCCCGACGAAACGCGGCCTGATTTACGCGGCAACGCCGGCCAGCGATTTCGTTTGCGGCACGCAGCAGGTCGCGTCCGGCATTACGGTGCAGGTCTTTACCACCGGGCGCGGCACGCCGTACGGCCTGATGGCGGTACCGGTGATCAAGATGGCGACCCGCACCGAGCTGGCAAAGCGCTGGTATGACTTAATGGACATCAACGCGGGTACTATCGCGACCGGAGAAGAGAGTATTGAGGACGTGGGCTGGAAGCTGTTCCACTTCATTCTGGATGTCGCCAGCGGGCGGAAGAAAACCTTCTCCGATCAATGGGGATTACATAACCAGCTGGCGGTGTTCAACCCGGCACCGGTGACGTGATTTTCCGTCCCACATCTATCCCGCATTGAGGTAACCCGCCGGACACGCCGCAAACCTTCCAGTTTGAGGCGATATCTGCTAGCTAAAAGACACATAACGATCCGTAGGCCGGGTAAGGCGTAGCCGCCACCCGGCAAAAACCGGCAGGGGATGCCTTACTCCCCCTGCTGCTCCAGCGCATACTTATACAGCGCATTTTTCTTCACGCCGTGAATTTCTGCCGCCAGCGCAGCGGCTTTCTTCAGCGGCAGTTCCGCCTGCAGCAGCGTCAGCGTGCGCAGCGCGTCGGCAGGAAGCGCGTCTTCTTCCGCCTTGTGCCCTTCGACAATCAGCACCATTTCACCCTTGCGGCGGTTTTCGTCTTCCTTCACCCACGCCAGCAGTTCGCCCACCGGTGCGCCGTGGATGGTTTCCCAGGTTTTAGTCAGCTCGCGCGCCAGCACCACGTAACGGCCTTCTCCCCAGACGGTCACCATATCTTCCAGGCTCTCCAGCAGGCGATGCGTGGATTCGTAGAAAATCAGGGTGCGCGGTTCCGCTTCCAGGTCTTTTAAGACGTCGCGGCGGCCTTTGGATTTGGCAGGCAGGAAGCCTTCATAGCAGAAACGGTCAGACGGCAGACCTGCAGCGCTTAATGCAGCAATCGCGGCGCACGGCCCGGGCAGCGGCACAACGCGAATACCGGCTTCGCGACAGGTACGCACCAGGTGATAGCCGGGATCGTTGATCAGCGGCGTACCGGCGTCGGAGACCAGAGCAATGTTCTGCCCCTCTTTCAGCTTCGCCACCAGCGTTTCGGCTTTTTGTTGCTCATTGTGATCGTGCAGAGCAAACAAACGGGCGTTAATCGCGAAATGTTGCAGCAGCAGGCCGGTGTGGCGGGTATCTTCAGCAGCAATTAAATCAACAGCTTGCAGTACGGTGAGCGCACGTTGGGTAATATCAGACAAATTCCCGATAGGAGTAGGTACAATATAAAGCTGGCCTTGAGAATTATCTGCCGTTTCGTGTTGTTTCATTGTCTCGTCCGTATTGCCGATTTAATATTGAGCATTGCGTAAAAAAAATCACTGGATACAGTATGGTACCGTTAACGTTTCTTCGAAAAAAAGCCACGCGCAGCGTGCCGCTTCTGCTGGCAGCCCTGATCTTTGCAGGCTGTGGCACCCAGGCACCTGACCAGAGCACCGCCCATCTTCAGGGTTCTGCTCAGGCTGATTCTGGATTTTATCTGCAGCAAATGTCGCAGAGTTCAAATGATACCAAGACCAACTGGCAATTACTCGCCATTCGTGCACTGCTGAAAGAGGGTAAAACCCAGCAGGCTGCCGAACTGTTTAACCAGTTGCCGAAAGATCTTAACGACGCCCAGCGTCGCGAGCAGAGCCTGCTCTCTGCCGAGCTGAAGGTCGCGCTGAAAGATTACGCCGCCGCGAAGAAGATCCTCGGGGACATTGACGTGAGCGCGCTGGATAAAAACCAGCAGGCTCGCTTCTGGCAGGCGGGCATTACCGCTGAGCAGGGGCGCCCTTCCCTGACGCTGCTCCGCGCCCTCATCGCGCAAGAGCCGCTGCTCGGCGGTGCCGAAAAGCAGAAAAATATTGATGCCACCTGGCAAGCGCTGGCTTCGATGACGCAGGAACAGGCGCAGGCTCTGGTCATCAACGCCGATGAAAACGTTCTTCAGGGCTGGCTGGATCTGCAGCAGATGTGGTTTAACAACCGCAGCGATCCAAAGATGCTGAAAGCCGGTATTACGGACTGGCAGACACGCTACCCGCAAAACCCGGGTGCGAAAATGCTGCCAACCCAGTTGGTGAACGTACAGAACTTTAAGCCAGCGTCCACCAGCAAAATCGCCCTGCTTCTGCCGCTCAACGGCCAGGCGGCGGTGTTTGGCCGTACCATTCAGCAGGGCTTTGAAGCAGCGAAAAACGGTACTACGTCGGTAACCGGCAGCGCAGTTCCCGCTCAGGCGGCCCAGGCGGCTAACGTGAGTGATGTTGTCAGCCCATCCGCCGCCGAGACCAGCGACCTGACCACGGCGCAAGCTCCGGCGCAGGGCACGATGCAAAACCCGGTGACGGCCCCGACGACGCCTCAGGCTACAGCTGCACCGGCTACAACAACACCAGCTACGGCAGCACCTGCGCCCCAGGCTCCGGCCGAGACCCAAGCGGCACCAGCACCTGACGCAACGGCAGAACAGCCTCAGCAGCAGACTGCACAACCCGCGGCCCAGCCTGCCGATCAGCCGCAGGCCGTAGCAACCACCAGCGCCAACCCGGGCGCTGAGGTGAAAATTTACGACACCAGCTCGCAGCCGCTTGACCAGGTTCTGGCTCAGGTTCAACAGGACGGGGCGAGCATCGTTGTCGGTCCGCTGCTGAAAAACAACGTGGAAGAGCTGATGAAGAGCAATACCACGCTGAACGTGCTGGCGCTCAACCAGCCTGAGCAGGTTCAGAACCGGGCCAATATCTGCTACTTCGCGCTTTCCCCTGAAGATGAAGCCCGCGATGCGGCGCGTCATATTCACGAGCAAGGTAAGCAGGCTCCGCTGCTGCTCATCCCACGCAGCGCGCTGGGCGATCGCGTGGCGAATGCCTTTGCCGATGAGTGGCAGAAGTTGGGCGGCGGCGTCGTGCTGCAGCAGAAATTCGGCTCCGTCTCTGAACTACGTGCGGGCGTAAACGGTGGAGCGGGTATCGCGCTTAACGGCAGTCCTGTCACCGCGAGCCTGCCGCAGCAGCAGGGCGTGACGATTGGCGGCCTGACGATCCCGGCCCCGCCTACCGACGCACAGATTAGCGGTGGCGGTAAAGTGGATGCGGCCTATATCGTTGCCACGCCGCAGGAGATCGCCTTTATCAAACCGATGATCGCGATGCGTAACGGCAGCCAGAGCGGCGCAACGCTCTACGCCAGCTCACGCAGCGCGCAGGGCACCGCCGGCCCGGATTTCCGTCTGGAAATGGACGGTCTGCAGTACAGCGAAATCCCGATGCTGGCTGGCAGCAATCCGGCGCTGATGCAGCAGGCGCTGAGTGCCGTACGTAACGATTATTCTCTGGCGCGTCTGTATGCGATGGGTGTCGATGCATGGGCGCTGGCGAACCACTTTACCCAGATGCGCCAGGTGCCGGGCTTTGAGCTTAACGGCAATACCGGCGATCTGACCGCCACCCAGGACTGCGTGATCAACAGGAAGTTATCATGGCTCAAATACCAGCAGGGGCAGATCGTCCCGGCCAGTTAAGCCGAAAAGAGACCGGCGATGCGTGGGAATTAAAGGCGCGTCGCTGGCTTGAAGGCAAAGGACTGCGTTTTATCGCCGCCAACGTCCGCGGGCGCGGCGGCGAAATCGACCTGATCATGAAAGACGGTCAGGTCACCGTGTTTGTAGAAGTCCGCTTTCGACAGTCCTCTCGTTTTGGCGGTGCTGCCGCCAGCGTGACGCTCGCCAAACAACATAAATTATTACAGACTGCCCACTTGTGGCTTGCCCGCCATAATGGGAGTTTTGATACTGTGGATTGCCGGTTCGATGTGATAGCCTTCACCGGAAATGAGATCGAATGGCTTAAAAACGCTTTTGGCGAAGACGCATAATTAAGATTTAAAAGGGATAACGTGCTCGAAAGAATTAAAGTGTGCTTCACAGAAAGCATCCAGACTCAGATTGCCGCGGCGGAAGCCCTTCCGGATGCTATCTCGCGTGCCGCAATGACGCTGGTGCAATCCCTGCTTAACGGCAACAAAATCCTCTGTTGTGGCAACGGCACGTCAGCCGCCAACGCACAGCATTTTGCTGCCAGCATGATCAATCGCTTTGAAACAGAACGCCCGAGTTTACCCGCCATTGCACTTAATACCGATAATGTGGTCTTAACGGCGATTGCTAACGATCGTCTGCATGACGAAATTTACGCAAAGCAGGTGCGAGCCCTGGGTCACGCCGGAGATGTGCTGCTGGCCATCTCCACGCGCGGCAATAGCCGGGATATTGTCAAAGCCGTTGAAGCTGCCGTCACCCGCGACATGACAATCGTGGCCTTAACCGGCTATGACGGGGGTGAGCTGGCGGGTCTGCTTGGGCCGCAGGATGTGGAAATCCGCATTCCTTCTCACCGGAGCGCACGTATTCAGGAGATGCATATGCTCACGGTGAACTGCTTATGTGACTTGATCGATAACACGCTTTTCCCTCACCAGGATGATTAAGGAGTTCTTATGAAGGCTTTATCGACCCTCGCAGTCCTTATGTCTGCATTACTGCTTCAGGGATGTATCGCTGCGGCCGTTGTGGGTACCGCCGCGGTAGGCACCAAAGCGGCAACCGATCCGCGCACCGTCGGAACGCAGGTGGATGACGGTACGCTGGAGCTGCGCGTCAACAGTGCGCTGTCGAAAGACGAACAAATCAAGAAAGAAGCGCGTATCAACGTGACGGCTTATCAGGGCAAAGTGCTGCTGGCAGGTCAGGCACCGAATCTGGAGCTCGCCTCTCGTGCGAAACAGATTGCGATGGGCGTAGAAGGGACCACTGAGGTGTTTAACGAAGTGCGTCAGGGCAAGCCAATTGGCCTGGGTGATGCCTCTTCCGATACCTGGATCACCACCAAAGTACGCTCCCAGCTGCTGGGCTCGGACCAGGTGAAATCCTCCAACGTGAAGGTGACGACAGAAAACGGTGAAGTGTTCCTGCTAGGTCTGGTGACCGAACGTGAAGGGAAAGCGGCGGCCGATATCGCCAGCCGGGTGAGCGGCGTGAAGCACGTCACTACTGCGTTTACTTACATCAAGTAAGCTACAACCGACTGTAAGCCCGGTGAGCGCTCGCGCCACCGGGCTTTTTTTCACATCAACGCAATACTCCCCACTATCACCCCGCTCAACGTCACCAGCCCTGCGGTCAGCCACAGCGCTTTCGCCGGGAATGACTTACGCAGCATAATCAGCGACGGCAGGCTGATGGCAGGCAGCGTGATGAGCAATGCCAGCGCCGGCGCGGTGCCCATACCGGCCAGCATCATGGTCTGAACAATGGGAATTTCTGCGGCTGTAGGGATCACAAACAGGCAGCCTGCAACGGCCATCGCAATGACCCACAACAGCGTGTTATCGATAGCGCCATCCGCATGCGGGAAGAGCCAGACGCGCGCCGCCCCGAGAACCAGTACCGCCAGGATATAGACCGGGATGGTGCTCCAGAAAAGCTGCCATAGCGCCTTGCCCCAGCGTGCGAAGAAACCGCCCTGCGGCTCGCTAACGTCCAGCTCAACAGACGCGGACTCTGGCGCCTTATCCTTCACCAGATTCTGCACCAGCGTCGCCACCACCAGCACGGTCAGCAGTCCGGCCACCAGACGAATGAACGCAAAATACCAGCCCAGTACAAAGCCCATAAACACCAGCGTTGCCGGGTTGAGCAGCGGGTTGCCCATCCAGAACGCCAGCGCGCCGCCCATCGACACACGCTGGCGACGCATCCCGGCAGCCACAGGCGCGGCGCAACAGGAGCACATCATCCCCGGCAGGGAGAAGATCGTTCCCAGCAGCGTACCCTGAAAGCGCGGCTGTCCAAGGGTTTTCACCAGCCAGTTGCGCGGGATCAGCACCTGAATCAGTGAGCCCAGGATCACGCCTAAGACGGCGGCCTTCCAGACGGCAAGAAAGTAGACCATGGCATAGTCCCACGCCGCCTGAAGCGGGCTGGCATCAGCCTGAGCGAGAATAGATTTACCGATGCTGTGCGTTTCGGCGGCGGTGAAGGCTTTACCGTAGTACGGCTGCCATTTCACGTACCAGAGGCCAACAATGACCACGAGAAAAAAGAGTGCGGGCTTCCACCATTGAACAGGTGTAGCCGCCTGAGATGAAGACTGACCAGTCATAGCATTCCCCGGAGAGTATGAGTTATTAGCCGGGAGGAGTTTACGCCTCGCCCTGCGCGATTTCACGCAGTTTTGCCGAAGGGATAATGTTTACGCCCGCTTTCGACGGGGCCAGTCCCTCTTTTAACAGCGCACGCGCGACGTCCCGCGCCTCGATGGCTTTCCAGTTGCCGGGAAGGATGCGAAACAGCGGGGCCATGATCGACTCGTTAAAGCGGCGCTCGTCCCGGTGGCCGATCAGCATCGAGGGGCGCACAATCGTCAGCTGCTCCCATTTCTGCGCAATCAGCGCGTCCTCCATCTTACCCTTCACCTTGTTGTAGAAGAAAGGCGATCCGGCACTGGCGCCCAGCGCGCTGACCACCAGAAAATGTCTGGCCCCCAGCTTTTTCGCCGTGAGCGCGGTGTCTACCACCAGCGTGTAGTCGGCGTGGATAAATGCCTCTTTGCTCCCCGCCTCCCGCCGCGTGGTGCCCAGACAGCAAAAGGCGATATCAATCGGGTCCTGCACCTGCGCCAGCGCATCCGTCAGCTGAGGATCGTGCGGGTTAAAGACGCCGGAAATGTCCGCCAGCGGTCGACGCGTCGGGGCGGCGATGTAGTTCACGCGGCGATCCTGAATCAGCAGCCGCAGCAGGTGATCGCCCACTAACCCGGTAGCACCCGTAATAAATACCTGACTCATCTTATCCCCTTTACAGAATTGTCCGTTTGCGAACTCAGCGTCGTCGACCACACTTAGAAGTCTGTTACAGGTAAGTATTTACCACAAGCGGAGAAAAATCAGTCTGAAGCCAAAACGACGGAGGAAGCATGGGCAAGAAAATCGCAGTCTTGATTACCGACGAGTTTGAAGATTCAGAATTCACCTCTCCTGCAGAGGCGTTCCGCAAGGCGGGACATGAGGTCATCACCATTGAAAGAGAGGCGGGCAAAACGGTGACAGGCCATAAGGGCGAGGCCAGCGTGACCATCGACGAGACCATCGACAACGTTAGCCCCTCAGATTTCGACGCCCTGCTGTTACCCGGCGGCCACTCACCGGATTCCCTGCGCGGAGACGAGCGTTTCGTGACCTTTACCCGGGACTTTGTCTCTACCGGCAAACCGGTCTTTGCCATCTGCCACGGCCCGCAGTTGCTCATCAGCGCAGAAGTGGTCCGAGGGCGTAAGCTTACGGCGGTGAAACCGATCGTTATCGATCTCAAAAACGCGGGTGCTGAGTTTTACGATCAGGAGGTGGTCAACGACAAAGACCAGCTGATCACCAGCCGGACCCCGGACGATCTCCCGGCGTTTAACCGCGAAGCGCTACGCCTGCTCGGCGCGTAACCAGTGCAGCTTCTTGCCAAAGCCCAGGGTGTTGTCGGTAAATTTCAGCTCATCGAGGCGGATTTCCCACACCGGGGCTTTTAGCGCAGCGGCAACCGGAAAGCGGCGCGTGTAATGCTTACGACGCGCGTCGCTCTCTTCTCCGTCCAGACGACGGATCTCCCCTTTAAACTGCACGCCGCGGATCAGCGCGACCGTTTTCGGCTGGCCGTTCACCGTGCCCGCGACCTTAGCCTGCTGGCCGGTCATCTGCGCATGGCGCGTTTTGTCTTCGCTCATAACATAAAACGCGACGCGCTCAGGATCGTAGTAGTAAAACGCGTTTGCGCACCACATCTCACCCTCGCTGTAGACGCACCAGGTGACGACGTGCTGCTTCGCCAGCCAGCGGTTAATGGCGGCCAGTGTTTCCATTTTCGTTCTCTCTCATGCTATGGTGCGTTCACCTTAACATACTGAATCTGTTTACCGTGTGCTGGTTTCTCTATCTTGTCCGAACCGCTGATAACGCACTCTACACCGGGATCACCACCGATGTGGGGCGGCGTTTTTTACAACATCAAACGGGGAAAGGGGCAAAAGCGCTGCGGGGGAAAGGAGAATTACAGCTCGCCTTCTCAGCAGCGGTCGGCGACCGATCGCTGGCACTCAGGCTGGAATACCGCATCAAGCAGCTGACGAAGCGCCAGAAAGAGCGCCTCGTGACCGGAGACGGCTCCTTTGAGGCGCTACGCGAGAGCCTGATTAAAAGCGGTTGAAATGGTCGTGGTACTCGACAAGCCCATTGACGCCGTTAAGCGCGTCGTCCGCCAGACGGTGTACCTGGAAAGCGGATTCCGTACCCGGCCAGCGGCAGCGCAGATCGTAACGCGCGGCCTGCTCGAAGCCTAAACGGCCATAGAACGCCGGATCGCCCAGCGTTACAACGGCCGCATAGCCGAACTCATTGAGCGAATCCAGCCCTTCATAGACCAGCTGACGCGCCAGCCCTTGCCCGCGATAGTTTTCATCCACCGCCAGCGGCGCCATACCGACCCACTGCAGCTCTTCGCCCTGAACGGTTACCGGACTGAAGGCTACATAGCCCACCACCTGACCTTCATCATCGGTGGCAACCAGCCCCAGCGTAATCAGGCCGTCTTCGCGAAGATCGTGGACCAGTTGGGCTTCGGCATCGCTCGTAAAGGCTCGGCGCAACAACGCATCGATCCCCGGCGCATCAATCCCAATTTCGACTCGAATCAGCATGGCTCACCTACTGAAGTGTGTTTACCGTCCGGCGGGGTTTTCAGCCCGGCCTCAACGAAATCTGCCATTTGCATTAGCATCACGCGCAGCGCTTTCGGCATCTGCTCCAGCTCAATGGCATCCATTAAATTCTTCACGTACAGGCCCAGCTCCGTGTCGCCTTCAATCACCAGACGGCGCTGGAAGAAGAGCGTGTCCGGATCCTGCTTGCGCGCGGCGATCATCAGCAGATCGCTGGCGTTGGCGCTAAAGCTCACGTCCGCCTCGGCGGTTTCGCGGACGATGAGCTGGTCATTCTCAACGGAGGTAAACCAGCGCAGCCCGATGTCACGCACCTCAATGCTTAACCAGCGGCCTTCCAGGAACTCCAGCTCGCCATCCTGCAGCGCCTGGCGGAACTGCCAGCTCAGGACCTGCTCCAGCACCTGGCGTTTAAGCGCGAACGGCGCCAGCTTGACCGGCACGCTCAGCATTGATGGACCAAATTGTACGAGACGTGAACGCAGTTTATCCAGCACGAGCTTTACTCCCTGATATCTATAGTCCTGCTATTTTGCCATATCCGAAGCGCAACATAGCGGCGTAAATCAACAAACCATCGTCCGTCGTACCTCATTATTGGTGCCATCAATACGCCATTAGCTGCCTTAAATCAAAAATTGTCGCGTATGGGTTAATTAAAATCCCAGCTCGTTAACATTTTTGCGATCGACAACATCAGGATAAATTATGGAGCTGCTCTGCCCAGCCGGAAATCTTCCGGCGCTTAAGGCGGCCATCGAAAATGGTGCCGATGCGGTCTATATCGGGCTGAAAGATGACACCAACGCCCGCCATTTTGCCGGCCTCAACTTTACGGAGAAAAAGCTTCAGGAAGCCGTTAACTTCGTTCACCAGCACCGCCGCAAGCTGCATATCGCCATCAATACCTTTGCTCATCCTGACGGGTACGCCCGCTGGCAGCGCGCGGTGGATATGGCGGCACAGCTGGGTGCCGATGCGCTGATTCTGGCCGACCTCGCTATGCTTGAGTATGCGGCAGAACGCTATCCCCATATTGAGCGCCACGTCTCTGTTCAGGCATCTGCCACCAACGAAGAGGCCGTGCGTTTTTATCACCGAAACTTTGACGTGGCCCGCGTGGTGCTGCCGCGCGTGCTCTCTATTCATCAGGTTAAGCAACTCGCGCGCGTCACGCCAGTGCCGCTGGAAGTTTTTGCCTTTGGCAGCCTGTGCATTATGGCCGAAGGCCGTTGCTATCTTTCCTCGTATTTGACCGGAGAGTCACCGAATACCGTCGGGGCCTGCTCCCCTGCCCGCTTCGTTCGCTGGCAGCAAACGCCGCAGGGGCTGGAATCTCGTCTGAATGAGGTGCTGATTGACCGCTATCAGGATGGTGAAAACGCCGGTTATCCGACGCTGTGTAAAGGCCGCTATCTGGTCGACGGCGAGCGCTACCACGCGCTCGAAGAGCCTACCAGCCTTAATACGCTCGAGCTGCTGCCTGAACTGCTGGCGGCCAATATTGCCTCGGTGAAAATCGAAGGTCGCCAGCGCAGCCCGGCCTACGTGAGCCAGGTGGCGAAAGTGTGGCGTCAGGCCATAGACCGCTGCATGGCGGACCCGCAGAACTACGCCCCGCAGCAGGCCTGGATGGAAACGCTCGGATCGATGTCCGAAGGCACGCAAACCACGCTGGGCGCGTATCACCGTAAATGGCAGTGAGAAAATCATGAAATATTCATTAGGGCCGGTGCTTTACTACTGGCCAAAAGAGACGCTGGAAGATTTTTACCAACAGGCTGCCTCCAGCAGCGCCGATGTGATTTACCTCGGCGAAGCGGTGTGTAGCAAACGCCGCGCCACCAAAGTGGGCGACTGGCTTGATATGGCGAAAAACCTGGCCGGCAGCGGCAAACAGGTCGTGCTCTCCACGCTCGCGCTGGTGCAGGCCTCTTCTGAACTGGGCGAGCTGAAACGCTACGTAGAGAACGGCGAGTTCCTGCTGGAGGCGAGCGATCTCGGCGTGGTGAACATGTGCGCCGAACGCAGGCTGCCGTTTGTCGCGGGCCATGCCCTGAACTGCTATAACGCCGTGACCCTGCGCCTGCTGCTTAAACAGGGGATGACGCGCTGGTGTATGCCTGTTGAGCTCTCCCGCGACTGGCTGGCAAACCTGCTGACCCAGTGCGAAGAGTTGGGCATTCGTAACAAGTTTGAAGTGGAAGTGCTGAGCTACGGGCATCTGCCGCTGGCCTATTCCGCCCGCTGCTTTACCGCACGCTCGGAAGACCGTCCAAAAGACGAGTGCGAAACCTGCTGTATTAAGTACCCGAACGGACGCAGCATGCTGTCCCAGGAGAACCAGCAGGTGTTTGTTCTCAACGGCATTCAGACCATGAGCGGCTATGTCTATAACCTTGGCAACGAGCTGGCGTCGATGGACGGGCTGGTGGATATGGTGCGCCTGTCACCGCTCGATAACGGCGTGTTTGCGATGCTGGATGCCTTCCGCGCCAACGAAAACGGTGCTGCTCCGCTGCCGCTTACGGCAAACAGCGACTGTAACGGCTACTGGCGACGGCTCGCTGGACTGGAACTTCAGGCCTAAAAAAGGCTCACTTTGTTAACAACGGTTATCATTTTTTAATGCAGTATTAAAGATTCACCGTCGACAAAGTGAGCTGTTATGACTGACAAAACCATTCCGTTTTCGGTGCTGGATCTGGCGCCGATCCCACAAGGCTCCTCGGCAAGAGAAGCCTTTTCGCACTCTCTGGATCTGGCTCAGCTGGCCGAAAAGCGTGGCTATCACCGCTACTGGCTGGCCGAACACCACAACATGGTGGGCATCGCCAGCGCCGCCACCTCGGTACTGATTGGTTATCTGGCGGCAAACACCACCACACTGCACCTGGGATCCGGCGGCGTGATGCTGCCAAACCACGCTCCTCTGGTGATCGCCGAGCAGTTTGGCACCCTGAATACCCTCTATCCGGGCCGTATCGATTTAGGGCTTGGCCGTGCGCCGGGCAGCGACCAGCCGACTATGCGTGCCCTGCGTCGCCATATGAGCGGCGATATCGACAACTTCCCGCGCGACGTGGCCGAACTGGTGGACTGGTTCGACGCACGCGATCCGAACCCGCACGTGCGTCCGGTACCGGGCTACGGCGAGAAGATCCCGGTGTGGCTGCTGGGCTCGAGCCTCTACAGCGCGCAGCTTGCCGCCCAACTGGGGCTACCGTTTGCATTTGCCTCGCACTTCGCGCCGGATATGCTGCATCAGGCGCTGCATTTCTACCGCACGAACTTCAAACCGTCCGAGCGTCTGGAGAAGCCGTACGCGATGGTGTGTATCAACATCGTTGCCGCCGACAGCAATCGCGACGCGGAATTCCTGTTTACCTCCATGCAGCAGGCGTTTGTGAAGCTGCGTCGCGGTGAAACGGGCCAGCTTCCGCCACCGGTGGAGAATATGCATCAGCTGTGGTCAGCCTCCGAACAGTATGGCGTGCAGCAGGCGCTGAGCATGTCGCTGGTAGGCGATAGAGCGAAAGTGCGTCACGGGCTGGAGGCGGTGCTGCGCGAAACGCAGGCGGATGAAATTATGGTTAACGGCCAGATTTTCGATCACCAGGCGCGTTTGCACTCGTTTGAGCTGGCGATGCAGGTGAAAGAGGAATTGGTGGGGTAGGTTTTGCTTTTCACCCTCTCCCTATGGGAGAGGGCCGGGGTGAGGGGTTCAAACAGCACGTTTTACTGGTAAACGGGCAACAGATTAAAACTCGACAGCACGTGTACCAGAGCGTTACCAACGCCGAATACCAGAATCAGTGCAATCATCGGCTTGCCGCCCCAGACGCGAAATTTCGGGCTGCCGAAGCGTTTACGTGATTTACGTGCCAGCAGCGCGGGCACAATTGCCGCCCAGATGGTTGCCGCCAGCCCTGCATAGCCGATGGCGTACAGGAAACCGTTCGGCCACAGCAGGCCACCCACAATCGGCGGCAGGAAGGTCAGCAGCGCGGTTTTAAAGCGCCCCATCGCAGAATCATCAAAGCCGAACAGATCCGCCAGGTAGTCAAACAGGCCCAGGGTTACGCCGAGGAAAGAGCTCGCCACCGCAAAGTTAGAGAAGATAACCAACAGCAGATCCAGGCTGCGGCTGTTCAGCACGCCGCTCAGCGCCTGCACCAGCACGTCAATGTTACCGCCCTTCTGGGCGATGCCGATAAATTCCGGACGCGGGATGTTGCCCATCGTCCCCAGCAGCCAAATCACATACAGCCCCAGCGCCAGCAGCGTGCCGTAGACCAGACACTTCACAATGGTGCGCGGATCTTTGCCGTAGTACTTCATCAGGCTCGGCACGTTACCGTGGTAGCCGAACGACGCCAGACAGAACGGCAGGGTCATCAGCAGGTAAGGCGTGTAGGAGGTGTTCACTTCGGCGACGTTAAACAGCGTGGCGGGCGTCACGTGCCCCAACAGACTGCCGAAGGTCAGGAAGAAGGTGATGACCTTCGCGCCCAGTACGATTGCCGTCATGCGGCTCACCGCTTTGGTACTCATCCAGACGATAAACGCCACAGCCAGCGCGAAACATAGCCCCGCCAGACGCGCCGGAACGTTCAGCGACATCTCCGAGAAGGTGTGATGCAGAATCGAGCCGCTCGCTGAAATATACGCGTAGGTGAGGATATACAGCACAAACGCGATGGACAGCCCGTTCACCAGATTCCAGCCTTTGCCCAGCAGATCTTTGGTGATGGTGTCGAAACTGGAGCCAATCCTGTAGTTCAGGTTCGCCTCGAGGATCATCAGCCCGGAATGGAGCATACAGAACCAGGTAAAGACCAGCGCGGCCAGCGACCAGAAGAACCACGCACCGGACATGACCACGGGCAGGGAGAACATCCCGGCACCTATAATGGTTCCGCCGATGATCACCACGCCGCCAAGCAGCGAAGGTGACGTTTGGGTGGTGGTTAGTGTCGCCATACAGCCTTTTCTCCAGTCAATCATACGGTTCTGCATTTTAATGTGACGCACTGTACCAGTACAAGAGTACAAAAGGAATAAAAAAAGCCCCGATCGCATGAATCGGGGCTGTATATTTTACTTTACGTCAGAAGCGTAAGGCTTACGCGTCACCGAAACGACGACGGCTGGTGCCTTCTTCACGACGCGGGCCACGGCTTTCGCGGCGCTCGCCGGAGAAACGACGACCTTCACCACCGCGACCTTCGCTGCGACCGCCTTCACGACGCTCACCGCCGAAACCGCGACCACCGCCACGACGTTCGCCGCCACGGTCAGGACGTGGCTGCGCATCACCCAGCAGCTGCATGTTCATCGGCTTGTTCAGGATGCGGGTACGCGTAAAGTGCTGCAGCACTTCGCCCGGCATGCCTTTTGGCAGCTCGATAGTAGAGTGGGATGCGAACAGCTTAATGTTACCAATGTAACGGCTGCTGATGTCGCCTTCGTTAGCGATCGCGCCAACGATGTGACGAACTTCAACGCCATCATCACGGCCCACTTCAATGCGGTACAGTTCCATGTCACCTGCGTCGCGACGTTCACGACGTGGACGGTCTTCACCACCGCGCTCTGGACGGTCACCACGTGGGCCACGATCGTTACGGTCGCCACGACGTTCGAAGCGATCGTCACGGTCACGGAATTCACGCTTAGGACGCATCGGTGCATCTGGTGGCACAATGAGGCTACGTTCGCCCTGAGCCATTTTCAGCAGTGCTGCAGCCAGGGTTTCCATGTCCAGCTCTTCGCCTTCAGCAACAGGCTGAATCTGCGACAGCAGCGCACGGTACTGATCCAGATCGCTGCTTTCCAGCTGCTGCTGTACTTTAGCGGCGAATTTTTCCAGACGGCGTTTGCCCAGCAGCTCTGCGTTTGGCAGGTCCGCTTCTGGAATGGTCAGCTTCATGGTGCGTTCGATGTTACGCAGCAGACGACGCTCGCGGTTCTCAACGAACAGCAGCGCACGGCCAGCACGACCCGCACGACCGGTACGGCCGATACGGTGAACGTAAGACTCGGAATCCATCGGGATGTCATAGTTAACAACCAGGCTGATACGCTCAACGTCCAGACCACGTGCTGCCACGTCGGTTGCAATCAGGATATCCAGACGACCGTCTTTCAGACGCTCCAGAGTCTGCTCACGCAGAGCCTGGTTCATGTCGCCGTTCAGCGCTGCGCTGTTATAGCCGCTACGCTCCAGGGCTTCAGCCACTTCCAGGGTCGCGTTTTTGGTGCGAACGAAAATAATCGCCGCATCAAAATCTTCCGCTTCCAGGAAACGTACCAGCGCTTCGTTTTTACGCATGCCGTACACAGACCAGTAGCTCTGGCTGATGTCCGGGCGAGTGGTTACGCTGGACTGAATACGCACTTCCTGCGGATCTTTCATGAAGCGTTTGGTGATACGACGAATCGCTTCTGGCATGGTGGCAGAGAACAGCGCGGTCTGATGACCGTCCGGGATCTGCGCCATGATGGTTTCGACGTCTTCGATGAAGCCCATACGCAGCATTTCATCTGCTTCATCCAGCACCAGGCCGCTCAGTTTAGAGAGGTCCAGAGTACCGCGCTTCAGGTGATCCAGCAGACGGCCCGGCGTACCGACAACAATCTGTGGACCCTGGCGCAGGGCGCGTAACTGCACGTCATAACGCTGGCCGCCGTACAGGGCTACCACGTTTACGCCGCGCATATGTTTAGAGAATTCCGTCATTGCTTCTGCAACCTGAACAGCCAGTTCACGGGTTGGAGCCAGGACGAGGATCTGCGGTGCACGCAGGTCCGGATCAATGTTGTTCAGCAGCGGCAGCGAGAATGCTGCAGTTTTACCGCTACCAGTCTGGGCCATGCCCAGCACGTCACGACCAGAAAGCAGGTGTGGGATACACTCAGCCTGGATCGGAGATGGTTTTTCGTAACCCAGATCGTTAAGGGCTTCAAGGATAGGAGCCTTCAGGCCCAGATCTGCAAAAGTGGTTTCGAATTCAGCCATGTAGTACGAGTGCCTCAATGTCAATGGCGGCCAGTCTACTTAGCTCATCGTGAAAATGATTAGCAATTTTCATTGAAAAGTGTGAACCGGCTCAAAGTAGGTGTATTGACGAACAACAACGCCCTCACCAGTTAAGGTGATGGCAATCAAAAGATTACGGGCTGATGTTTATGTCGTCAGCTATTGCTGGTCCGATTCTGCCAGGTCGTCATGCTCCTGGCCCAAGAGCGATAATTCCAACAATGCATAACGGTGCTCAACGAAGTTGTGTACGTTGTTAGCAACCGCTAATTTGAACAGTGCCGTAGCGCTGTCCATATCCCCCAGACTTAGGTAGTACTTACCTAAATAGAAGTTGGTTTCACTGAGATGCTCAGCGAGCGAGGTGTTATCCGTTGCGTCCGCCTTGAGGCGTTCCATCAGCGTTGCTTCGCTAATGTTGCCCAGGTAGAACTCGACAATGTTCCATCCCCACTGTTCCTTGTCCGATTTATCGAAGCGCTGTTTCAGTGCCTCTTTTGCCTGCTTCTCATCGAGCTTCCGCTCAACGATGTAAAGCCACAGGCTACGGAAAGGATCATTAGGATCGTCTTGATAAAACGCCAGCAGATCATCTTGCGCTAACTTATCACGACCGCCGTAATACAATGCGATACCGCGATTCAAGTGCGCGTAGTTGTAAGTTGGATCAAGCTCAAGTACAGAATCAAACGCTTCATAGGCAGCATCAAAATTGCCTGCCTGCGTTAAATAAATGCCTAAGTAATTGAATACTTCAGGCATATCAGGTCGGATAGCCAGCGCTTGTGAAAAATCATTTCGCGCCAGTGCCCTCAGACCAAGACTATCATACAACACTCCGCGCTCATATAAAAGCTGTGCGCGTTCTTCATCGGTTAAAGCCCGACTGGCAAGTATTTGTTCCATGCGTGCCAGAATCACTTCCTGCTGCAAAGTCGGTTGCAATGGCACTGCGAGGACTTCGCTCTTACGCCAGGCAGAGTTGCTGCATCCTGCCAGCGTTAAAGCTGTCGCAACGAAACACCAGCGCAAAAAAGGCTTCATTTCCCACTCCCGAAGACAACTATTGGATGAACGTCCTGTCCCCCGGCGGCTTAACAAGGCGTCCTGCCTGATAATAGGCCCTCCGCAAAGCGGAGGGCAAATGGCAACTTACTCGCCTTGCTGTTCTGCTGCCTGTGCTTCTGGCGCAGCAGCTGGCTGAGACTGCTCGGTTGCTTCTTTAATGCTCAGACGGATACGGCCCTGGCGATCAACTTCCAGAACTTTCACCGGTACTTCCTGGCCCATCTGCAGGTAATCGGTCACTTTCTCAACGCGCTTGTCAGCGATCTGAGAAATGTGAACCAGACCTTCTTTACCGCCACCGATGGCAACGAACGCGCCAAAGTCAACGATACGGGTCACTTTACCTGCGTAGACGCGGCCCACTTCGATCTCTGCAGTGATTTCTTCGATGCGACGGATCGCGAATTTCGCTTTCTCGCCGTCGGTTGCTGCGATCTTCACAGTACCGTCATCTTCGATTTCGATGGTGGTGCCAGTCTCTTCGGTCAGCGCACGGATTACGGAACCGCCCTTACCGATAACATCTTTGATCTTGTCTGGATTGATCTTGATGGTGTGGATACGTGGAGCGAACTGAGAAATGTCGCCACGCGGCGCGTTAATCGCCTGTTCCATCACGCCCAGGATGTGCAGACGCGCACCTTTAGCCTGGTTCAGAGCAACCTGCATGATCTCTTTGGTGATACCTTCAATTTTGATATCCATCTGCAGCGCAGAGATACCGTCGCGGGAACCCGCCACTTTGAAGTCCATGTCGCCCAGGTGGTCTTCGTCACCCAGAATGTCAGACAGAACAACGAAGTTGTCGCCTTCTTTCACCAGGCCCATTGCGATACCCGCAACGGCGGCTTTGATTGGCACGCCTGCATCCATCAGCGCCAGAGAAGCACCACATACGGAAGCCATGGAAGAGGAACCGTTGGATTCGGTGATTTCAGACACCACACGTACGGTGTACGGGAATTTGTCAGCTTCTGGCATTACTGCCAGCACGCCGCGCTTCGCCAGACGACCGTGACCAATTTCACGACGCTTCGGCGAGCCAACCATACCGGTTTCGCCTACGGAGTACGGAGGGAAGTTGTAGTGGAACAGGAAGCTGTCAGTGCGCTCGCCCATCAGTTCGTCGATGATCTGTGCGTCACGTGCAGTACCCAGGGTCGCAGTAACCAGTGCCTGCGTTTCGCCACGGGTAAACAGCGCGGAACCGTGAGTACGAGGCAGAACGCCAGTACGCACGTCCAGGCCGCGGATCATGTCTTTTTCACGGCCATCGATACGCGGCTCGCCTGCCAGAACGCGGCTACGAACAACGTTTTTCTCGATTGCGTGCAGGATTTCGCCAATTTCGTTAGCGTCCAGCGTTTCGTCTTCGGCAACCAGGGTCGCGGTTACTTCAGATTTGATCACGTCAACCTGAGCGTAACGCTCCTGCTTGTCAGTGATGCGGTACGCATCGCTCAGACGAGATTCTGCCAGAGCTGCAACGCGTGCGTTCAGCGCGTCGTTTGCCGCTTCTGGCTGCCAGTCCCAACGTGGTTTACCGGCTTCTTTCACCAGATCGTTGATGTTCTGGATAACGATCTGCTGCTGGTCATGGCCGAAGACCACAGCACCCAGCATCTGGTCTTCGCTCAGCAGTTCAGCTTCGGATTCAACCATCAGCACAGCTGCTTCAGTACCCGCAACAACCAGGTCCAGCTTACTTTCTTTCAGCTCTTCCTGAGTTGGGTTCAACACGTACTGGTCGTTGATGTAGCCAACGCGCGCGGCACCGATTGGGCCATTGAACGGAATACCAGACAGTGACAGGGCAGCGGATGCGCCAATCATGGCAACGATGTCTGGGTTAACCTGTGGGTTAACGGAAACAACGGTCGCGATAACCTGTACTTCGTTAACGAAGCCTTCCGGGAACAGCGGACGAACCGGGCGGTCAATCAGACGCGCGATCAGGGTTTCGCCTTCGCTTGGACGGCCTTCACGACGGAAGAAGCCACCCGGGATTTTACCGGCAGCGTAGGTACGCTCCTGGTAGTTAACGGTCAGGGGGAAGAAGTCCTGACCTGGTTTAGCTTTTTTCTGGCCAACCACGGTAACGAATACCGCAGTGTCATCCATGCTTACCATAACGGCAGCAGTAGCCTGACGAGCCATCATGCCGGTTTCCAGCGTGACGGTATGTTGACCATACTGGAATTTACGAACGATCGGATTCAGCAAAGTTCTGTCCTTTCTTAAATGTTTGAAAGCACACCACCGGTGTGCTGTCGATTTAACCCGACCTTCTTCGCATCCTCGCGACTAATGACAACCAACACCCCCATGGGTGAAGCCTCTCATTAGCCGCGCGAACCTCTGCAATGAAGATCATTTATAGCAACAATACAATAGTTTCCAGTGAATTGCTGCCGTCTGGTTGAAAAAAGGGGCCATCAGGCCCCCTTTTCTGAAACTCGCAAGAATTAGCGACGCAGACCCAGACGCTCGATCAGCGCGGTGTAGCGTGCAACATCTTTACGTTTCAGGTAGTCGAGCAGTTTACGACGCTGAGAAACCATACGCAGCAGACCACGACGGCTGTGGTGATCTTTTTTGTGCTCTGCAAAGTGACCCTGCAGGTGGTTAATCTGTGCAGTCAGCAGTGCAACCTGAACTTCGGTAGAACCGCTGTCGTTAGTACCACGACCAAACTCAGAAACGATTTTAGCTTTAGCTTCAACGCTTAGAGACATTTTCAAACTCCAAAGTATAAAGAATGTAAGGATGCCGATCTCTAATTCAGCGATCCCATGTACGCCCCGCAGATTGTTAAACAATTTACCAGGCGTTAAGCGGCGATATTCTACTCGTCTCCCCTGCTTATCGCAAGGTGAGCCGTTATCACCGTCAAGCGTCGACCGGATATTCGACGACCAGACGACGCGGCGCAACGCGCCCTTCGCCATCCATTTCGCCCATACCGATGAATTTCCCTTCGTCACCTTCGGTCACACGTACCAGGCCTTCCAGCGGCGCTTCCGCCGTACGAACCGGGTTGCCGTTCTTAAAGTAAACGGACGATGTTAAAGGAAGATTAACGACCGGGAAGTCCGCTGCCGGACTGTCCATCGGCATTAGCAGTGGATCCAGCAAATCTGCCGGCGCGATCCCCTGCGCTTCCGCCTGTTCTAACAGCTCGCGCAGATGTTCCAGGGTCACCATCCGCTCCACCGGATACTTGCTCACCGCCAGACGGCGCAGGTAAATCACATGCGCGCCGCAGCCCAGCTTTTCACCGAGGTCGTCAATGATGGTGCGAATATAGGTCCCTTTCGAACAGTGTACTTCAAGCTCCAGCTCATCACCTTCGTGGCGAATAAACAGCAGCTCATACACGGTAATCGGACGGGCTTCACGCGGGACTTCAATGCCCTGGCGCGCATATTCGTAGAGTTTTTTTCCCTGATACTTCAGCGCCGAATACATCGACGGCACCTGCATCGTGTCACCACGGAAACTCTCCAGCGCAGCATCAAGCTGTTCCGCGCTGAACGTCACCGGTCGCTCTTCAACTACCTGACCATCCGCGTCGGAGGTATCCGTGCGCTGGCCCAGCTTAGCGATAACGCGGTAACGCTTATCGGAGTCGAGCAGGTACTGGGAAAACTTTGTCGCCTCTCCCAGGCAGACCGGCAGCATGCCAGTTGCCAGCGGATCGAGCGCGCCGGTGTGGCCCGCACGGTTGGCGTTATAAATACGCTTAACTTTTTGCAGCACGTCGTTGCTGGAAGCGCCCTGGGGTTTATCCAGCAGCAGCACACCATGCACGTCGCGACCACGACGACGAGGACGACTCATCAGTCCTCCTTGCTGTCGTCCGCCGGGTTAACACGACGCTCATCGTCATGTTTAACCACGCTGGTCACCAGGTTGGACATACGCATACCTTCAACCAGCGAGTTGTCGTAGAAGAAGGTCAGTTCAGGCACGATACGCAGGCGCATCGCCTTGCCGAGCAGAGAGCGGATGAAACCAGACGCTTCCTGCAGCGCTTTAATGCCGTTTTTCACTGCCGCTTCGTCCTGATCGTTCAGGAAAGTAACGAACACTTTTGCATAGGCCAAATCGCGGGACATTTCGACACCGGAAACGGTGGTCATCATGCCGACGCGCGGGTCTTTGATTTCACGTTGCAGAATGAGCGCGATCTCTTTCTGCATTTCCTGCGCTACGCGCTGAGGGCGACCAAATTCTTTCGCCATAATAAATTCTCCAGACAAAAAAGGGGCTAAAGCCCCTTTTTGAAATTATTGCCGGGTGGCGCGAGGCGATCCCGGCTTACAATCGGTAATTAAGCGATGGTACGCTGAATTTCGATGATCTCGAACACTTCGATCATATCGCCAACGCGAACGTCGTTGTAGTTCTTCACGCCGATACCACATTCCATGCCGTTACGGACTTCGTTAACGTCATCTTTGAAGCGGCGCAGAGATTCCAACTCGCCTTCGTAGATAACCACGTTGTCACGCAGGACGCGGATTGGGTTGTGACGCTTGATGTTACCTTCGGTAACCATACAGCCCGCGATCGCACCGAATTTCGGTGATTTGAACACGTCACGTACTTCAGCCAGACCGATGATCTGCTGTTTCAGCTCAGGAGACAGCATGCCGCTCATCGCTGCTTTCACTTCGTCGATCAGGTTATAGATGACGGAGTAGTAACGCAGATCCAGGCTTTCGGCTTCAATCACTTTACGCGCAGACGCATCCGCACGAACGTTGAAGCCAACCAGGATAGCGTTGGACGCAGCAGCCAAAGTCGCGTCGGTTTCGGTGATACCACCTACGCCAGAACCGATGATCTTCACTTTCACTTCGTCGGTAGACAGTTTCAGCAAGGAGTCGGAGATCGCTTCCACAGAACCCTGAACGTCGGCTTTCAGAACGATGTTCACTTCGTGAACTTCGCCATCGGTCATGTTGGCAAACATGTTCTCGAGTTTAGATTTCTGCTGACGAGCCAGTTTAACTTCACGGAATTTACCCTGACGATACAGTGCCACTTCACGCGCTTTCTTCTCGTCACGCACCACGGTCACTTCGTCACCAGCAGCCGGAACACCGGACAGACCCAGGATTTCAACTGGAATGGACGGACCTGCTTCCAGCACTTCCTGACCCAGTTCGTTACGCATCGCACGAACGCGACCGTATTCGAAACCGCACAGAACGATATCGCCTTTATGCAGCATACCTTCGCGAACCAGAACGGTAGCAACCGGGCCACGTCCTTTATCCAGGAAGGATTCGATAACCGCACCGCTCGCCATACCGTTACGGATGGCTTTCAGCTCCAGAACTTCGGCCTGCAGCAGGATCGCGTCCAGCAGTTCGTCGATACCGGTACCCGCTTTCGCAGACACGTGTACGAACTGGCTTTCGCCGCCCCACTCTTCCGGCAGAATACCGTACTGGGAAAGTTCGTTTTTAACACGATCGGGATCCGCTTCTGGCTTATCGATCTTGTTCACTGCAACCACAACCGGCACACCCGCTGCTTTCGCGTGCTGGATAGCTTCGATGGTCTGCGGCATGACGCCGTCGTCTGCAGCAACAACCAGAACAACGATATCCGTCGCCTGAGCACCACGAGCACGCATTGAGGTAAACGCGGCGTGACCTGGGGTATCCAGGAAGGTGATCATACCGTTGTCAGTTTCTACGTGGTATGCACCGATGTGCTGGGTAATACCACCCGCTTCGCCAGAGGCAACCTTGGTAGAGCGAATGTAGTCAAGCAGAGAGGTTTTACCGTGGTCAACGTGACCCATGATGGTCACTACCGGTGCGCGCGGTTCTGCCGCAGCACCTGTGTCACGGTCACTCATTACCGCTTCTTCCAGCTCGTTTTCACGACGCAGGATAACTTTGTGACCCATTTCTTCCGCAACCAGCTGTGCAGTTTCCTGATCGATCACCTGGTTGATGGTTGCCATAGCGCCCAGCTTCATCATCGCTTTGATGACCTGAGAGCCTTTAACCGCCATCTTGTTCGCCAGTTCGCCAACGGTAATGGTTTCGCCGATCACAACGTCACGGTTAACGGCCTGAGCTGGCTTCTGGAAGCCCTGCTGCAGAGCGGAACCTTTACGCTTGCCGCCTTTACCGCCGCGAACAGCCGCGCGTGCTTCTTCACGGTCAGCTTTAGATTCAGCGTGCTTGTTGCCTTTTTTCGCCGGACGCGCTGCTTTTGCATTACGACCACGGCCACGACCGCCTTCAACTTCACGGTCATTATCATCTTCAGCCTGACGCGCGTGCTGAGAAGTGGTCACGTGATAGTCGCTGGTGTCTTCAGACTGCTCAACGGTATCAACACCGTTCTTCTCATTTTCTTCAGCCATACGACGCGCTTCTTCGGCGACGCGGCGAGCTTCTTCTTCCAGCTTACGGCGGGCTTCTTCTTCCGCTTTACGCTTCAGCTCGGCAGCTTCATTTTCACGGCGGGCTTTTTCAGCCTGGGCGGTTTTGGTCATTTCGTCTGTCTGTTGATTGCTCACTTTGTCTTTTTCCGCAGCGTCACGCTTCACTTTATCACTTGCGTCGCGTTTCGCTTTTTCTGCGGCCTCACGTTCAGCTTTTAATTCTGCTTCACGTTTGGCGGCTGCTTCCGCCTCACGCTGAGCTTGTTCTTCCGCTTCACGCTGTGCCTGCTCTTCCGCGGCAAGGCGTTCTGCCTCTTGCGGATCACGTTTTACAAAGGTGCGCGTCTTGCGGACTTCAATTTGTACCGATTTGCTTTTACCACCGGTACCAGGGATGTTTAACGTGCTACGCGTTTTGCGCTGCAGCGTTAACTTGTCAGGCGTAGAACCGTGTTCACGGTTCAGGTGCGTTAACAAGGTTTGTTTTTCTTGCGCGGTCACCGAGTCATCAGCGGACTTCGGGATCCCTGCATCAGCAAATTGCTGTACCAGGCGGTCCACGGAGGTCTGAATCTCAGCAGCCAGCGATTTTACAGTTACATCAGTCATGCTGTTCCTTCCTGCTACAGTTTATTACGCTTCGTCGCCGAACCAGCAAATATTACGTGCGGCCATGATGAGCTCGCCGGCTTTCTCGTCGGTTAAACCTTCGATATCAGCCAGGTCATCAACGCCTTGCTCAGCGAGATCTTCCAGCGTACAAACACCACGGGCAGCCAGCTTGAACGCAATCGCACGATCAAGACCTTCCAGATTCAGCAGGTCATCAGCCGGCTTCTTATCGCCAAGGCTTTCTTCCTGAGCCAGTGCCAGGGTGGTCAGTGCGTTTTTAGCGCGTTCACGCAGGGCTTCAACGGTTGGTTCATCCAGACCGTCAATTTCCAGCAGCTCTTTCATTGGCACATAGGCCAGTTCTTCCAGCGTAGAGAAACCTTCTTCTACCAGAACAGTGGCGAAATCTTCGTCAATATCCAGGTACTTGGTGAAGGTATCGATCGCCGCATGGGCTTCAGCCTGATGCTTAGCCTGCAGCTCATCAACGGTCATGACGTTGAGTTCCCAGCCGCTCAGCTGTGACGCCAGGCGTACGTTCTGACCGTTACGGCCGATTGCCTGCGCCAGGTTGCCCGCTTCAACAGCGATATCCATGGTGTGTTTGTCTTCGTCAACAACGATAGACGCCACATCAGCTGGAGCCATTGCGTTGATCACGAACTGCGCCGGGTTGTCATCCCACAGAACGATATCAATTCGTTCACCGCCCAGCTCAGTAGAAACTGCCTGGACACGCGCACCGCGCATACCGACGCAAGCACCGACCGGGTCGATACGCTTGTCGTTGGTTTTCACCGCAATTTTCGCACGGGAGCCCGGATCGCGAGCCGCCGCTTTAATCTCAATAACTTCTTCACCGATTTCCGGTACTTCAATCCGGAACAGTTCTACCAGCATTTCTGGTTTAGAACGGGTCACGAAGAGCTGTGCACCACGCGCTTCAGGGCGAACGGCGTACAGAACACCGCGAATACGGTCGCCTGGACGGAAGTTTTCACGTGGCAGCATATCTTCACGCAGGATCACGGCTTCAGCGTTACCCGGCAACCCTTCGGATTTGATCTCCAGAGAGATGTTGTCGCGGTTCACTTTCTTCACCACACCGGTGATGATCTCGCCTTCCTGATCGCGGAACTGATCGACAACCAGCGCGCGCTCGGCTTCGCGCACTTTCTGCACGATAACCTGTTTAGCGGTCTGGGTGGTGATACGGTCGAAGGTCACAGATTCAATCTGATCTTCAACGTAGTCACCCACGTTCAGACTTTCGTCTTCAAAACGGGCGGCTTCCAGCGTGATCTCTTTGGTCGGCTGGGTCACTTCTTCAACGATTACCCAACGACGGAATGTATCGAAGTCACCGCTTTTACGATCGATTTCTACGCGAACATCGATCTCTTGTTCGTATTTTTTCTTGGTTGCTGTAGCCAGTGCACTTTCCAGCGCTTCGAAAATCTTCTCACGCGGCAGTGATTTCTCATTGGAGACGGCTTCAACAACAGCCAAAATTTCTTTGTTCATCGCGGGCTTTTCACCTCAATCCAGACTGTTAAAAGTGGGGAACCAGGTTCGCCTTCTGGATATTACTCAGCGCGAACACTTCATCTTTGCCTTCGACTGTCACCGTGATCATTTCACCATCAACGGCTTTGATAATTCCCTGCCATTTACGGCGGTTCTGTACGGCCATACGCAGAACGAGAGCCACTTCTTCACCGGTAAAGCGCACATAGTGCTCGGCCGTGAACATCGGGCGATCGAGGCCAGGTGAGGAAACTTCCAGGTTGTACGCAACGGTAATTGGGTCTTCAACATCAAGAACCGCACTCACCTGGTGGCTGACATCAGCACAATCATCAACATTGATGCCATCTTCACTATCAATATAGATGCGCAGCGTCGATGTACGGCCGCGAACGAATTCGATGCCGACCAGTTCGTAGCCCAGTGCTTCGACCGGTGCAGTAATCATCTCTGTTAATTTTTGCTCTAATGTGGACAAGCCCACCCCCAAGACATAAAAAAAGGGCGTAAAGCCCAGTTATTCTGTAGTCAGATAACAAAAAACCCCGATAAATCGGGGCTTTAGATAACTGAACCCTATAGCCACAACTGTGGCCTGGAGCACTTTCCTAAAGAATTTTTTCAAATCCAGCTACGAAGGCTCTAAGTCTTCACAGTATATTTGAAAAAGAACTTTATGGGAAAGTGGTTGCGGGGGCCGGATTTGAACCGACGACCTTCGGGTTATGAGCCCGACGAGCTACCAGGCTGCTCCACCCCGCGCCTGAAACGTGGCAAATTCTACGCGTTTTGGACAGAATTTGCAAATAATGCTGGGATTTGGTACCGAAGACGGGACGTAAAATCGGCGTTTAGTATATTGATAGTTGACCCCACCTGTCAAGGCGACTTCCGCCAGATCGATCGGACCAAAATTTTTACAAAAAACGCACGAGTCTCTTCCGGTCTTCGCCAAAAGATGATTAAATGAATACTCACTTATTTTGCATAAAAATGCACAAGAGAGCGAAAGCGGTCTCTAATCAGTCAATCAAGCAGGGTTTTATTCTATGACGACGATTCTCAAGCATCTTCCGGTAGGACAACGTATTGGCATCGCTTTCTCAGGCGGCCTGGATACCAGCGCTGCACTGCTGTGGATGCGCCAGAAGGGAGCGGTTCCGTATGCTTATACTGCGAACCTGGGTCAGCCGGATGAGGACGACTATGATGCTATTCCTCGTCGCGCTAAAGAGTATGGTGCAGAGAACGCGCGCCTGATTGACTGCCGTAAGCAACTGGTCGCGGAAGGTATCGCAGCTATTCAGTGTGGTGCATTCCATAACACAACCGGCGGTCTGACCTATTTCAACACCACTCCGCTGGGCCGCGCGGTTACCGGCACCATGCTAGTTGCGGCGATGAAAGAAGACGGCGTCAACATCTGGGGTGACGGCAGCACCTATAAAGGAAACGATATCGAACGTTTCTATCGTTATGGCCTGCTGACCAACGCCGAACTGCAGATTTACAAACCGTGGCTGGATACCGACTTCATCGACGAGCTGGGTGGTCGTCATGAGATGTCCGAGTTTATGATTGCCTGCGGCTTTGACTATAAGATGTCAGTCGAGAAAGCCTACTCCACCGACTCCAACATGCTGGGAGCGACGCACGAAGCGAAAGACCTGGAATTCCTGAACTCCAGCGTGAAGATCGTTAACCCGATCATGGGCGTGAAGTTCTGGGACGAGAACGTCAAAATCCAGGCTGAAGAAGTTACCGTACGTTTCGAACGCGGCCATCCGGTTGCGCTGAACGGTAAAACCTTCTCAGACGATGTTGAGCTGATGCTGGAAGCTAACCGGATTGGCGGTCGTCACGGTCTGGGCATGAGCGATCAGATTGAAAACCGTATCATCGAAGCGAAAAGCCGTGGCATCTATGAAGCCCCGGGTATGGCACTGCTGCACATCGCTTACGAGCGCCTGCTGACCGGTATCCACAACGAAGATACCATTGAGCAGTATCACTCTCATGGCCGTCAGCTGGGTAAACTGCTGTATCAGGGTCGCTGGTTCGATCCACAGGCACTGATGCTGCGTGATGCCCTGCAGCGTTGGGTGGCAAGCGCGATAACCGGTGAGGTGACCCTGGAACTGCGTCGCGGTAACGACTACTCCATTCTGAATACGGTGTCTGACAACCTGACCTATAAAGCAGAGCGTCTGACCATGGAGAAAGGTGAATCCGTGTTCTCACCGGACGATCGTATTGGACAGCTGACCATGCGTAATCTGGACATTACCGATACCCGCGAGAAGCTGTTCAACTATGTTGAGAATGGCCTGCTCTCCGCGAATTCCGGTAACGGCCTGCCTCAGGTTGAAAACCTGGAGCATAGCGATAAGAAGTAATCGCTATTCAGAAATGTAGAAGGCACCCTAAGGGTGCCTTTTTTATGGTCTTCGTAGGCCCGGTAAGCGCAGCGCCACCGGGCAAAACAGCGGGTGGCGCTGCGCTTACCCTACCCGCCCTACAAAATCACCACATAATATACAGACGAAAAAAAAGACGTCTTTCGACGTCTTTTTTCTGGAATATTGGTACCGAGGATGGGACTCGAACCCACAAGCCCGTTAGGGCACTACCACCTCAAGGTAGCGTGTCTACCAATTCCACCACCTCGGTACAGAATACTTAGTGCGGGATATCGCTGGTTGGCTTAGCCGGTGCAGCTGGCTGAGTCTGCTCAGTTTTCGCTGGCGCGCTCAGATTTTCCCACTCGCTTCCTTTGCTGGTCTTGTTGCTGTTGATATTGCCAAGCGCCAGGCTGATGATGAAGAACAGCGTAGCCAGAATCGCCGTAGTGCGGGTCATGAAGTTCGCAGAACCACTTGAACCGAACAGCGTACCGGAAGCGCCTGCTCCGAAGGAGGCTCCCATATCAGCGCCTTTACCTTGCTGCAGCATAATCAGCGCTACGAGAGCGATGGCTACAATAAGGAAAACAACTAAAAGAGCTTCGTACATAATCAACCTGTTCCTTGCGGATTTGCCGCATACCAATGCTTCGACCAATTAGCAGGATTTCTGTTTCCCACTGAAGCGGGTGTGAATACTAACCAAAGCGAATCACCTTCGCAAGGGCATTTTCGACGCATTGTATCAACTGCGGAAAAAAACAGCAAAAAGCCATTAATTGCTTAAAACAAAGGCGGCAAACGCCGCCTTTTTAAACATTTAGCGTGCAAGATTATGCAGCTTTTACAGCTTCCGCAATACGGTGCGCGAATTCGGTTACCTGCGCTTCGTCTTCACCTTCCACCATCACGCGGATCAGCGGTTCAGTACCGGACTTACGCAACAGCACGCGTCCACGATTGCCGAGGGCCGCTTCAACGTCAGCCATCACCGCTTTGACGTTCTCATTTTCCAGCGGATCGCCTTTGCCGGCAGTGAAACGTACGTTTACCAGGATCTGTGGGAACATTTTCATGCCGCTGCACAGATCGTGCAGGCTCATATGGTTGCGCGCCATAGCGGCAACCACCTGCAGCGCGGCCACGATACCGTCACCGGTGGTGGTTTTGTCGAGCAGGATCACGTGACCCGAGTTTTCTGCACCGATACGCCAGCCCTTCTCCTGCAGTTTTTCCAGCACATAGCGGTCACCCACCTTCGCGCGGACAAACGGAATACCGAGCTGTTTCAGGGCCAGTTCCAGGCCCATGTTACTCATCAGCGTGCCCACCGCACCGCCGCGCAGCTGGCCCTGACGCAGGCCTTCACGGGCAATGATGTAGAGGATCTGATCGCCGTCGACCTTATTACCTTCGTGGTCAACCATGATCACGCGGTCACCGTCGCCGTCCAGCGCAATACCCAGATCGGCTTTTTCTGCCAGAACACGCGCCTGCAGGGCACGAACGTCAGTTGCCCCCACCTGCTCATTAATGTTCAGACCATCCGGCTCGCAGCCAATGGTGATTACTTTCGCACCCAGTTCGCGGAAGACATTCGGGGCGATGTGATAGGTCGCGCCATTCGCACAGTCCACCACAATTTTGAGGTGGGCCAGGCTCAGCTCATTCGGGAAGGTACCTTTACAGAATTCGATATAGCGACCCGCCGCATCAACGATGCGGTTCGCTTTACCCAGCTCTGCGGAATCAACACAGGTAATCTCTTTTTCCATCTCAGCTTCAATAGCTTCTTCCACGTCATCCGGCAGCTTGGTGCCATCAATGGAGAAGAATTTAATGCCGTTGTCGTAGAACGGGTTGTGAGAAGCTGAAATGACAATTCCCGCTTCCGCACGGAAGGTGCGCGTCAGATACGCGACCGCAGGCGTTGGCATTGGGCCCGTAAAGGAGGCGGACAGTCCCGCAGCCGCCAGCCCCGCTTCCAGCGCGGATTCCAGCATATAGCCCGAAATACGGGTGTCTTTACCGATGATAATTTTACGTGAGCCATGACGCGCAAGCACTTTACCAGCAGCCCAGCCGAGCTTCAGGACAAAATCAGGGGTGATGGGAGCATCGCCTACGCGCCCACGGATACCGTCGGTACCAAAATATTTACGATTACTCATAGCGTTTGTTTTCCTTCGCTGCCAGTGTGGCTTCCACCACACGCATGGCTTCTACTGTTTCTTTAACGTCATGGACACGAATAATGTGCGCGCCCTGCATCGCCGCAATGACCGCGCAGGCCAGGCTGCCGCTCAGGCGTTCGCTCGGCCCCACGTTCAGCAACTGCCCAATCATCGACTTTCTTGACATCCCTACCAGTAACGGCAGGTCAAAATGATGGAATTCCGATAAGCGCGCAAGCAACGCATAATTGTGTGAGAGATTTTTACCGAAACCGAACCCCGGGTCGAGCAGCAATTTCTCTTTTGGGATACCTGCACGTCCACAGCGTTCGATATGCTCAATAAAGAAGCGATTTACGTCGGCAAAGACATCGTCATACTTCGGCGCGTCCTGCATAGTTTTCGGTTGGCCCTGCATATGCATCAGGCAAACCGGCAGCCCCGTTTCCGCAGCCGCCTCAATCGCTCCAGGTTCGGTAAGTGAACGGATATCATTGATGATGTGAGCGCCTACTCTCGCCACTTCACGGATCACCTCCGGTTTGGAAGTATCAACGGAGATCCACACTTCAAACCGCTGCGCGATAGCTTCAACGACCGGCACCACGCGCGCCAGCTCTTCTTCCACAGACACGTCCGCCGCGCCTGGACGCGTCGATTCGCCGCCAACGTCAATGATGGTGGCACCCGCATTAATCATTAAATTCGCGTGCTTAACCGCCTCGATAAGCGTGTTATGCGCACCGCCGTCAGAGAAGGAGTCAGGGGTAACATTCAGGATCCCCATCACGTGGGGATGTGAAAGATCGAGATGCGAGTCCTGAGCGAATAATTTCATGGCGAAATCCCTGGTATCTATATCGTTAAACAGAGATGAAAAACCCCGGAGCAAGCTCCAGGGTTTGAGGTACAGACAAACGCTTCAACAGCAGTGGCTTACTTATCGCCCAACTGTTCTGACATGGTGTTGCCCGGATTTGGCGTACGCGGTTCATCAACCGGACGCGGCGCACGCGGGGTGCCATTGTTGTCAGAATTATTGGAAGTGCCTGGGTCTTCCCAGCCTGCTGGCGGACGTACTTCGCGGCGCGCCATCAGGTCGTCAATCTGCGGTGCATCGATGGTCTCATATTTCATGAGCGCATCTTTCATCGAATGCAGGATGTCCATATTGTCGTTCAGGATCTGGCGCGCACGCGCATAGTTACGCTCTACCAGAGATTTAACTTCCTGGTCGATGATACGTGCCGTCTCATCGGACATATGTTTCGCTTTAGCCACAGAACGGCCCAGGAATACTTCACCCTCTTCTTCTGCATACAGCAGCGGACCGAGTTTGTCGGAGAAGCCCCACTGAGTCACCATGTTACGCGCCAGGTTTGTCGCCACTTTAATGTCGTTGGACGCACCAGTAGAAACATGTTCCACACCGTAGATAATCTCTTCTGCCAGACGACCACCGTAGAGGGTAGAAATCTGGCTTTCCAGCTTCTGACGGCTGGCGCTGATCGCGTCGCCTTCAGGCAGGAAGAAGGTCACACCCAGCGCACGACCGCGCGGAATAATCGTCACTTTATGCACCGGATCGTGTTCCGGCACGAGGCGACCGATAATCGCGTGACCCGCTTCGTGGTATGCCGTGGACTCTTTCTGCGCTTCCGTCATCACCATGGAGCGACGTTCCGCACCCATCATGATTTTGTCTTTCGCTTTCTCAAACTCCACCATCGATACGACGCGCTTGTTACCGCGAGCGGCAAACAGAGCAGCTTCGTTGACCAAGTTAGCCAGGTCCGCACCGGAGAAGCCTGGGGTACCGCGCGCAATGATTGCCGCATCGATATCTGGCGCCAGCGGTACGCGACGCATGTGAACTTTCAGAATCTGTTCACGACCGCGAACGTCCGGCAGACCCACAACAACCTGACGGTCGAAACGGCCTGGACGCAGCAGCGCAGGGTCAAGTACGTCCGGACGGTTAGTCGCCGCAATAACGATGATACCTTCGTTACCTTCGAAGCCGTCCATCTCAACCAGCATCTGGTTCAGCGTCTGTTCACGTTCATCGTGGCCACCGCCCAGACCTGCGCCACGCTGGCGGCCTACGGCGTCGATTTCATCGATGAAGATAATGCACGGTGCTGCCTTCTTGGCCTGCTCGAACATGTCACGCACACGAGATGCACCGACACCCACGAACATTTCAACGAAGTCAGAACCTGAAATAGTAAAGAACGGCACCTTCGCTTCGCCCGCGATGGCTTTCGCCAGCAGGGTTTTACCGGTACCCGGAGGGCCAACCATCAGCACCCCTTTCGGGATCTTACCGCCCAGCTTCTGGAAACGGCTCGGTTCACGCAGGTATTCAACCAGTTCGCCGACCTCTTCTTTCGCTTCGTCACAACCGGCGACGTCAGCGAACGTGGTCTTGATCTGGTCTTCCGTTAGCATACGCGCCTTGCTCTTACCGAACGACATGGCACCTTTGCCACCGCCGCCCTGCATCTGGCGCATAAAGAAGATCCAGACGCCGATAAGAAGCAGCATCGGGAACCAGGAAATGAAGATAGAAGCCAGCAGGCTTGGTTCTTCTGGCGGCTCACCTACCACCTTGACGTTTTTAGTCAGAAGGTTATCAAGCAGCTTAGGATCGTTCACCGGGATGTAAGTCGTGTAACGGTTACTATCTTTCTTGGTAACGTTGATCTCACGTCCGTTGATACGCGCTTCGCGAACCTGGTCCTGATTGACCTCCTGCAGGAAGGTAGAATAATCCACCTTGCGTCCATTCGACTCGCTGGGCCCAAAGCTCTGGAATACTGACATCAGCACAACGGCAATGACCAGCCAGAGTATTAGGTTTTTCGCCATGTCACTCAAGGGATTAACCTCATATTACAACTGTGTTAAAAACAGCGTCAGGATACTCTATATCCAGTTTCATTCAAACTTTCGCCTGAAATCTACCGGTTATCATTTTCGCCCGGTCGCTACAATATACACTTCTCGGGAACGGGCCCGGGAAGAGTCCGGCTTACGAACTTTAACCTTCGCAAACAGGGAGCGAATTTCCTTAAGATACTCCTCGAAACCTTCGCCCTGAAACACCTTCACAACAAAACTACCACCAGGCGCTAGTACATCACGACACATTTCTAACGCTAGCTCCACCAGATACATGGCGCGGGGGATATCCACCGCCGGTGTTCCGCACATATTTGGTGCCATATCTGACATGACAACCTGGACCTTACTGTCACCTACACGCTCAAGTAACGCTTTCAGCACTAATTCATCACGAAAGTCGCCCTGAAGGAAGTCGACACCGACGATGGGATCCATTGGTAAAAGATCGCACGCGATGATTCGGCCCGTTCCGCCGATCTGCGTTACCGCATACTGGGACCATCCGCCAGGTGCCGCACCGAGGTCTACAACCGTCATCCCCGGCTTAAAAAGTTTGTCACTTTGCTGTATTTCATCAAGTTTAAACCAGGCACGGGAACGCAACCCCTTTTTCTGTGCCTGTTGAACATATTTATCGCTAAAGTGTTCCTGAAGCCAGCGACTGGAGCTGGCAGAACGCTTTTTACCTGTCATTTAACATTTCCGTCCTGGTTCATCGTTACCTGCCTGTGACGTAAATTTCTACGCAGCTATTTGGCGATATAAGGGAGATGGCGGTAGAATGAACCGTTTTCAATCCCAACGTAAGCAAAAATATACGATGAATCTTAGTACTAAACAAAAACAGCACCTTAAAGGTCTGGCACATCCGCTCAAGCCTGTAGTGATGCTTGGCAACAATGGTTTGACCGAAGGGGTGCTTGCCGAGATTGAACAAGCGCTGGAACACCACGAGCTGATCAAGGTGAAAATCGCCTCTGAAGACAGAGACACTAAAAACCTGATCGTGGAAGCCATCGTGCGCGAAACCGGCGCCTGTAATGTACAGGTCATCGGTAAAACGCTGGTGCTCTACCGCCCATCTAAAGAGCGTAAAATCTCGCTGCCACGCTAAGGATATCCTGAATTAAACACATTTTCTGTGTGAAACGAGGGATTTCTGTCAGCAGGCGAGCAAAATGCCATGCTCCTTGAGTTGATAAAAGGCCGCTATGCGGCCTTTTTCTTTTCTTTACAATGTATCAACATCTTACTAGAGAAGCGAATTACAGGTATTCAACCTTAATAATTTCGTATTCCACTTCACCGCCAGGGGTGCGGATGGTGACAACATCGTCCTGCTCTTTGCCAATCAGGCCGCGAGCAATCGGAGAGTTTACTGAAATCAGGTTCTGTTTAAAGTCTGCTTCATCATCACCGACGATGCGATAGGTCTGCTCTTCGTCGTTGTCCAGGTTCAGAACGGTCACAGTGGAACCAAAGATCACACGCCCATTGTTAGGCATTTTGGTGATATCGATGACCTGTGCATTGGACAGTTTTGCCTCGATATCTTTAATACGCCCTTCACAGAAACCCTGCTGCTCACGCGCGGCGTGGTATTCAGCGTTCTCTTTCAGGTCGCCATGCTCGCGCGCATCCGCGATAGCGGCGATGATTTCAGGACGACGCACGGATTTCAGGAAATCCAGCTCTTCGCGCAGTTTTTCGGCACCACGTAAGGTCATCGGAATAGCTTGCATTTGTTATACCTCTTAAACATTCCTGTTGGGAGCAGTGTTCCCTGCTCCTGCCCACCTAAGCGGGCAAGAAGCAAAAAGAAAACCGACCCGGGAGCAATGCCCCAGGTCAGCAGCAATTTTTCAATTTGATATGCATTTTACCGCGAAGTTCACTATGGGTCATCGTTTACTTTGCAGTGCTATGCACCGTAGTATGACGGTTTGTTTTCGGGTTGTTAGCGCGAGATTATGCGATTTTCCAGATTTATCATCGGATTGACTACCAGTTTAACGTTCACTGCCCAGGCCGCGAATGTTGATGAGTACATTAATCAGCTCCCCGCAGGCGCGAACCTTGCCCTGATGGTGCAGAAGGTTGGCGCACAGGCTCCCGAGATTGACTATCACAGTCAACAGATGGCGCTGCCTGCCAGTACCCAAAAGGTGATCACTGCCCTCGCCGCCTTGCTCCAGCTCGGTCCTGACTTCCGTTTTACTACCACACTCGAGACCAAAGGTAACGTCGAGGGTGGCGAACTGAAAGGCGATCTTATCGCCCGTTTTGGCGGCGATCCGACCTTTAAGCGCCAGGATATCCGCAATATGGTTGCGGTACTGAAAAAATCTGGCGTGCAGAAAATTGATGGCAATGTACTGATTGACACGTCCATCTTTGCCAGCCACGATAAAGCTCCTGGCTGGCCGTGGAACGACATGACCCAGTGCTTTAGCGCCCCACCCGCCGCCGCGATTGTTGACCGTAACTGCTTCTCGGTTTCACTTTACAGCGCGCCAAAGCCAGATGATTTAGCATTTATCCGCATAGCATCCTACTACCCGGTCACCATGTTTAGCCAGGTTCGCACGCTGGCGAAAGGCTCCCCGGATGCGCAATATTGTGAGCTGGACGTCGTGCCCGGCGATCTTAACCGCTTCACCCTTACCGGCTGCCTGACGCAGCGCGCCGATCCACTGCCCCTGGCCTTTGCGATACAGGATGGGGCAAGCTATGCGGGTGCCATTCTGAAAGATGAACTGAAGCAAGCGGGCATAACTTATACCGGCACACTGCTTCGTCAGACGCAGGTCAACCAGCCCGGCACAGTCATTGCCAGCAAACAGTCTCCTCCGCTGCACGATTTACTGCGAATCATGCTGAAAAAGTCGGACAACATGATTGCCGATACGGTGTTTCGCATGATTGGTCACGCGCGTTTCGGCGTGCCGGGAACCTGGCGCGCGGGTTCAGACGCGGTTCGGCAGATCCTGCGCCAGCAGGCCGGGATCGATCTGGGTAATACCATCGCCGTCGATGGCTCCGGACTATCTCGTCATAATTTGATCTCTCCGGCCACGATGATGCAGGTGCTTCAGTACATTGCACAGCACGACACTGAGCTAAACTTTATTTCAATGCTGCCGCTGGCCGGGCATGACGGTTCTCTGCAGTACCGTGCCGGGCTTCACGCTGCCGGTGTGGATGGCAAAGTCTCCGCGAAAACAGGCTCACTGCAGGGGGTTTACAACCTTGCAGGCTTCATCACTACCGCCAGCGGACAACGCATGGCATTCGTGCAGTATCTTTCCGGCTATGCCGTCGAACCGACCGACCAGCGCAATCGTCGTATTCCGCTTGTTCGCTTCGAAAGCAGGCTTTATAAGGACATCTATCAGAATAACTAGCGATGAAACTACTCATAGTTGAAGACGATCTGTTATTGCAGGAAGGGCTGGCGCTAGGTCTAGCCAATGAAGGGTACGCCCTCGACTGTGCTGGCACCGCAGCGGAGGCGGACTCTCTGATTCAGAGCGGCGAATACAGCCTGGTGATCCTCGATTTGGGCTTGCCTGATAAAGATGGCGCCACGCTGCTCGGCCAGTGGCGACGTCGCGGCATCGCCAACCCGGTATTGATCCTGACGGCACGAGATGCCATTGAAGACCGTATCACTGGCCTCGATGCAGGCGCTGATGATTACCTGGTGAAGCCTTTTGCGCTCGCGGAGCTGCAGGCTCGGGTGCGAGCGTTAATTCGCCGCTATCAGGGCCATAGTGATAACTTATTGACCGACGGCGATATTACGCTGAATTTGCAAACCCAGCAGGTACTGCGCCAGGATCAGGCCGTAGAGGTGACGCCAAAAGAGTTCGCCTTGCTTACGCGTCTGATCATGCGGAGCGGGCAAACGGTACACAGAGAAACGCTCCAGCAGGATATTTATTCCTGGCAGGACGATCCCGGCTCAAATACCCTTGAGGTCCACATCCATAACCTGCGGCGTAAACTCGGCAAAGACAGGATCAAAACCGTTCGCGGCGTCGGCTATCGTCTGGAGAGCCAGAAATGAACAGCATGCGTCGGCGTTTGATGGTGCTGCTGGCGGTGATTCTCCTGTTTTTCCAGCTGATAAGCGTTATCTGGCTATGGCATGAAAGCCGTGAACAGATTGGTTTTCTGGTCAACGAAACGCTGTCAGCAAAAGCGCGCAATAATCACGTTGAGAAAGAGATCCGTGAAGCGATTGCCTCGCTGCTGGTTCCTTCCCTGGTGATGGTCGGCTTTACCCTGCTCTTCTCCTTCTGGGCGGTCACCTGGATAACCCGACCGCTGAATAAACTCCGCGACAGTCTCGCTAACCGTTCGGCCGATAACTTAACCCCGCTTCCTATGTATTCCGACATGGAAGAAATTGGCGCGGTGACGACCTCCCTGAACCAGCTGCTGGCACGACTGGATAGCACCATTCAGCAGGAGCGTCTCTTCACCGCAGACGCCGCACACGAGCTGAGAACGCCTCTGGCCGGCATCCGGCTTCATCTTGAGCTCATGGCGCAGTCAGGCGCGCCTCAGGCCGCGACGTTAATTAGCCGTATCGATCAGCTCATGCATACCGTCGAACAGCTACTAATGCTGGCCCGTGCCGGACAGGCAATGGCGAGCGGGCACTACGAAACCGTGAACTGGACGGAAAATATCATTGAACCTCTCGGCCTGGGCCATGAAGCCAAAGAGCATACGGTGATTTGGCCCGCTAAAAGCGCGCTCACGGTTCAGGGAGACGCCGTGCTCCTGCGCCTGATGCTGCGCAACCTGCTGGAAAACGCAGGGCGCTACAGCCCGCCGGCGACAATGATTACAGTGACATTAACCGAGGTCGACGGGGGGACGCAGATCAGCGTTATCGATCAGGGGCCAGGGATTGATGAAGCGCACCGAGTGTCAATCACCGAGCCATTCCGCCGTCTTGACCAGCGCTACGGAGGAAGCGGTCTGGGCCTGAGTATCGTGCAGCGCATCGTCCAGCTACACCACGGCAGGCTGACCCTTGAAAATGGCGCTGAAGGCGGTTTAATCGCCAGCTGCTGGCTGCCCACAACGCTTCAATAAAAAAGCCCCCATATTGGGGGCTTTGAACAGATATTAGTGCTTGTAGATGAACTCGACGCCTTCTTCGTCGTCTTCATCCCAGTCATCGTCCCAGTCTTCATCGTCTTCTTCCGCTTCCAGCTCTTCGAGCTGCTGGCGGTGGTAGTCATCCCACATGAATTCGACTTTTTCAGGCTGTTTGACTTCTTCCGCCTGAACAATTGGGTTCTCAATGATGAAGGTCATCACATCCCAGCACAGATCCTTCACGCCAACCTGGCTTGCCGCAGAGATCAGGTAGTACTTGTCTTCCCAACCCATCGCTTCAGCAATGGCTTTCGCTTTTGCTTCCGCTTCGGTCTTGTCCATCAGGTCGATCTTGTTGAAGACCAGCCAGCGTGGTTTATTCGCCAGTTTTTCGCTGTATTTTTCCAGCTCGCCCACGATGATACGGGCGTTTTCAACCGGATCGGAACCGTCGATAGGATCGATATCGATAAGGTGCAGCAGTACGCGGCAGCGCTCAAGGTGCTTCAGGAAGCGAATCCCCAGACCGGCCCCTTCCGCGGCGCCTTCAATCAGACCCGGGATATCGGCAACCACGAAGCTCTTCTCGTTATCCATACGGACAACACCCAGGCTTGGTACCAGCGTGGTAAACGGATAGTCTGCTACTTTTGGCTTGGCCGCAGAGACGGCGCGAATGAACGTCGATTTACCGGCGTTTGGCATACCCAGCATGCCCACGTCTGCCAGAAGCATCAGCTCCAGCTGCAGGTCGCGCTTATCGCCCGGCGTACCCATCGTTTTCTGACGCGGCGTACGGTTAACGGAAGATTTGAAACGGCTGTTACCCAGACCGTGCCAGCCGCCTTTCGCCACCATCAGGCGCTGACCGTGTTTGGTCATGTCACCCATAGTTTCACCGGTCCCCTGGTCAATCACGCGCGTACCGACCGGAACTTTAATGGTGACGTCTTTACCGCGTTTCCCGGTACAGTCACGGCTCTGGCCGTTTTGGCCACGTTCAGCGCGGAAGGATTTTTCGAAACGGTAGTCGATCAGCGTGTTGAGGTTCTCATCCGCCTCCAGCCACACGTCACCACCATCCCCGCCGTCGCCGCCATCAGGACCGCCACGTGGGATATACTTTTCACGGCGGAAGCTCACGCAACCGTTGCCGCCATCACCAGCCACGACCAGGATCGTCGCTTCATCAACAAACTTCATTTTACTCTCCGTAACTCATTCGCCTGAGCGGGGGACTACTACAACCGCTTCATTTTTGCGCCAACGTCCCCAAAGACGATGACCAATGGCGGAATACATCGCGCCCGCAACCACGACAAACGCACCGAGATAACCCAACAGGTTGAGCATCGGTCTGACGAAGACATCGGGCCAGGCCATTGATAACAAATCTGAAAATAACAGCGTAAACAGCGGAGTAAGCGTAATTAACGCGCTCACCTGTGCTGCTTGCCAGCGCGCCATCGCTTCGGCCAGCGCGCCATAACCGACCAGCGTGTTCAGCCCACAAAAAATGAGGCACGCCAGTTGCCAGTCGCTAAGCTGGGAAATCACTCCCGGCTTTGCTAATGGCAGCAATGCTATTGTACACAAAGTGTACAGCAAAAAGAGGATCTGCTGTGAGGCAAGACGACGCAATAACACCTTTTGTGCGACGCCATAGCTCACCCAGACCGTTGCTGCCCCCACACCGAAAATTACACCCCATGTGTAATCCGTCAGGCGAGTGAAAATCTCAATCAGACTGGTGTTGAAGAACATCACCAGACCGCACAGCAGCATGCTCGCCCCGATAATCTGCGTACCACGCATCTTTTCCTTGAGGATAAAGACGCTGGCGATCATCATGCCAACCGGTGAAAGCTGACCTATCACCTGCGACGCCGTGGGGCTGAGATATTGCAGGGAAGAGCTGAACAGGATGAAGTTACCGAACAGACCGCCCGTCGCGATAGCCAGCAATACCAGCCAGCGCGGTTTACGGAAGAGCCGCAAGGGTGGAAGCTTACCTTTGATTGCCAGAATGGCCCCGAGGCCGATGCTTGCCATCAGAAAGCGATAAAAAACCACCGTAGGCGGCTCCATCACTTCCAGTACCTGCTTCATTGCAATTGGCAGCGCACCCCAGCACATTGCGGTAGTGAGCGCCAAAAGAATACCAATGCCGGCCTGCTGCTTCATGCCCGTTTTCCCTACAGAAAAAATTACCGGGTTTCCAATGTAAAAAGCCCCGCAACAGGTTGCGGGGCTTTAATCCGTTACCGGACCGAGAAAACCTTACTCAGCAACGATGCTGATATATTTACGGTTGTTCGGGCCTTTAACTTCAAATTTCACTTTACCGTCTGCCTTAGCAAACAGAGTGTGGTCACGACCGCAACCTACGTTGTTGCCAGCGTGGAATTTGGTACCACGTTGACGAACGATGATGCTACCCGCCAGAACGGATTCGCCACCGAAACGCTTAACGCCCAGGCGTTTAGCTTCTGAATCGCGACCGTTACGTGTGGAGCCGCCAGCCTTTTTATGTGCCATTTAAATCTCTCCTCAGGTCTTAGGCGCTGATGCCAGTAATTTTCACATCAGTGAACCACTGACGGTGGCCCTGCTGCTTACGGTAGTGCTTACGACGACGAAACTTAACGATTTTAACTTTCTCGCCACGACCGTGTGCAACAACTTCAGCTTTGATAACGCCGCCATCAACGAAAGGAACGCCGATTTTGACTTCTTCACCGTTTGCGATCATCAGAACTTCAGCGAACTCAACAGATTCGCCAGTTGCGATGTCCAGCTTTTCCAGGCGAACGGTCTGACCTTCGCTTACTCGGTGTTGTTTACCACCACTTTGGAAAACCGCGTACATATAAACTCCGCTTCCGCGCACGTCCTCGTATGAATCAGAGTGCGCTATAAATATTCACAATAGGGCGCGAATATTACGCAAAACGCGAGCCTTTGACAAGTGCTACCGTCAATACATGAAGAAAAAAAACACAACACGTACGGTAACGTTTATCTGAGCCGTTTTTTCAGTACAATCAGCACTACTATTGATAAACCGAAACCCTTCGTTACCCCATTGAAGATGGGATCAACAGGATAAAAAGCCCGGCTTTTGCGATGAATTTAGAAAAAATCAACGAGTTAACCGCGCAAGATATGGCGGGTGTGAATGCAGCAATCCTGGAGCAACTCAACTCTGACGTTCAACTGATCAATCAGTTGGGTTATTACATCGTCAGCGGCGGCGGTAAACGCATTCGTCCGATGATTGCCATTCTGGCTGCCAGAGCCGTTGGCTATCAGGGAAATGCCCACATCACTATCGCAGCGCTCATCGAATTTATCCACACGGCGACGCTTCTGCATGACGATGTGGTGGATGAATCGGATATGCGTCGTGGCAAAGCCACGGCAAACGCCGCTTTCGGGAACGCAGCCAGCGTCCTGGTGGGGGATTTTATTTATACCCGCGCCTTCCAGATGATGACCAGTCTGGGCTCCCTTAAAGTGCTGGAAGTAATGTCCGAAGCCGTAAACGTCATTGCTGAAGGTGAAGTGCTGCAGCTTATGAACGTGAACGACCCTGACATCACCGAAGAAAACTACATGCGCGTCATCTACAGCAAAACCGCGCGCCTGTTTGAAGCGACGGCCCAGTGTTCCGGTATTCTGGCTGACTGTACCGAAGCACAGGAAAAGGGCCTGCAGGACTATGGCCGCTATCTGGGTACGGCATTCCAGCTGATCGATGATTTACTGGACTACAGTGCAGACGGCGAGACGCTCGGCAAAAACGTGGGCGATGACCTGAACGAAGGCAAACCGACCCTGCCGCTGCTGCATGCAATGCGGAACGGAACAGCCGACCAGGCGAAAATGATCCGCGAAGCGATTGAGCAGGGAAATGGTCGCCATCTTCTGGAACCTGTACTGGAAACCATGGCTATCTGCGGATCGCTGGAATGGACGCGTCAGCGTGCGGAAGAAGAAGCCGACAAAGCCATCGAAGCGCTTCAGGTTATTCCAGACAGTCCGTGGCGCGAGGCACTGATTGGTCTTGCCCACATCGCCGTCCAGCGCGACCGTTAATCCCCTTGTTTCTCCCCGCAGCGATAGCGGGGAGTTCCAGTACACGCCTGTAAATTCCGTGTTCATGTAAATCCATCGGTTTAGAGACCGCATGAATAAAGCCGTGTCTTATTCTGAATATCCCATCAAGTAACGCGAACTTTTTAGAACAAGAAGTTGAAATGGGTATAGTAAACCCCGTCGTTTCAGAAGAAACGGCGTAGGTGAATCCGAACTTAAGGACAGCGTTATGGATACGAAATTTATCGACTGGCACACGGCTGATATTATTGCCGCACTGCGCAAAAAAGGCACTTCACTGGCAGCAGAGTCCCGCCGCCATGGACTGAGTTCTTCAACTCTGGCAAACGCCCTCACCCGCCCCTGGCCCAAAGGAGAATTAATTATCGCAACGGCGCTGGATACGCATCCGTGGGTGATTTGGCCTTCACGCTACCACGATCCCATTACCCATGAATTTATCGACAGATCGCGCATGATTCGCCAGAGAAGAGTAAAAAGAGAACCGCAGGAATAACGCGTTTTTTGACAGGAACAGCAACCCCCCGGTCATTTCTGGCAGGGGGCTGCCGGAACGATTACTCGCCCTTCACACGCTCGATGTTGGCACCCAACGCGCGCAGTTTATCTTCGATACGCTCATAGCCACGATCGATGTGATAGATACGATCCACAATCGTTGTACCTTCCGCGATACAACCCGCCAGCACCAGGCTTGCAGACGCACGCAGATCGGTTGCCATCACCTGAGCGCCGGACAGCGTCTCAACGCCATGGCAAATCACGGTATTACTTTCGATCTCAGCACGTGCACCCATACGGATCAGCTCCGGTACGTGCATAAAGCGGTTCTCGAAAATGGTTTCTGTGATGAAGCCAGTACCCTCGGCGACCAGGTTCAGCAGGGTGAACTGCGCCTGCATGTCAGTTGGGAACGCCGGGTGTGGCGCCGTACGCACATTGACTGCTTTTGGACGCTGGCCATGCATATCGAGGCTGATCCAGTCTTCACCGACTTCAATATCCGCACCCGCATCGCGCAATTTCGCCAGCACCGCATCCAGGGTATCTGGCTGCGCGTTGCGACAAACAATCTTACCGCCAGAAATCGCCGCTGCGACCAGGAATGTACCGGTTTCGATACGGTCCGGCAGAACGCGATAGACACCACCGCCCAGACGCTCAACGCCTTCGATGGTGATACGGTCGGTACCCTGGCCGGAGATCTTCGCCCCCAGCGCCACGAGGAAGTTGGCGGTATCCACAATCTCCGGTTCACGCGCGGCGTTTTCGATGATGGTGGTGCCTTCTGCCAGCGTCGCCGCAGACATAATGGTGACCGTTGCGCCCACGCTCACTTTGTCCATGACAATGTGCGCGCCTTTCAGACGACCATTAACGGACGCTTTAACGTAACCTTCTTCCAGCTTGATCTCTGCGCCTAGTTTTTCCAGACCAAAGATGTGCAGGTCAACCGGACGCGCACCGATGGCGCAACCGCCCGGCAGAGAAACCTGACCCTGACCAAAACGCGCCACCAGCGGGCCAAGCGCCCAGATGGATGCACGCATAGTTTTCACCAGATCGTAAGGTGCTGAGAAGTTGTTCACCTTGCTGGCGTCGATCCAGACGGAACCGTTACGCTCAACTTTCGTGCCCAGCTGGGTGAGCAGCTTCATGGTGGTGTCGATATCTTTCAGCTTCGGTACGTTCTGAATTTCTACCGGCTCTTCAGCCAGCAGCGCAGCAAAGAGGATTGGCAGCGCGGCGTTTTTCGCGCCAGAAATTGTGACTTCGCCCTGGAGACGCGTTGGCCCCTGTACACGAAATTTATCCATTGTGTGCTCTCTTATAAATTCAACCGTGCTGCGGGCCTGTCGCCCTCAGCTCAAAAACCGTTTAGTTTGCGATCGCGTGCCCACTCTTGCGGGGTGAACGCTTTAATCGACAGGGCGTGGATGCGGTTATCCGCAATATATTCCATCAGCGGCGCGTACACAGCCTGCTGTTTCTTCACGCGGCTCATACCGTCGAACATCTCACCCACAGCAATAACCTGGAAGTGACTGCCATCGCCAGTGACGTGGGCTTCCTGAAGGGAGAGTGCATTCATCAGCACTGTCTGGATTTCATGATTTTCCATGGGTTCTTAATCATCTGATAGTGAAAACAAGCCCAACATCTTAGAGCAAAGTGGCGTTGTCTTAAACAAGCAAAAAGCCCTGACGATGAAACTGTCAGGGCTTTCGGAAGTAACGCACTGAAAATATTAACGAGGCAATACGTCCTGAGGAAGATTGTAGAGCTGAGCAAGGGTCACGACATTCTCGCTCGCGCCGCGAAGCGTGACGCTAGCCCCCAGCTTTTTCCCTACAGCAATCAGATGGGCAAGCAGCGCAACCCCGGCCGTATCCACCCGCGTGACCTCGGTTAAGTCGATAAGCGTCACGCCCTGCATCACTTCATGGCGTTTGTCCCACAGTGGGTTCAGCAGATCCTGATCCAGTTCACCGGACAGCTTTAACGTCTCGCCTTCACGCGACCAGCTGAGTTGCTGTGACATTACTTCTTCTCGTCCAGCGTGATTTTCTGACGAGCAATGGACTGCAGCTGAGCGGTCAGGCCATCAATGCCTTTGGTGCGCAGCAGATCGCTCCATTCGTTCTGTTTGGTGGTGATCATGCTTACGCCTTCGGCGATCATGTCATACGCCTGCCAGTGACCGGTCTGGCTGTTTTTACGCCACTGGAAATCCAGACGAACCGGCGGACGGCCGTTAGGATCGTTGATCGTCACACGGATAGGGACGATGGTCGCATCGCCCAGCGGCTGCTCGGGCGCAATCTGATAGGTCTGACCGTGGTACATCGCCAGCGCCTGGCCATAAGCCTGTTTCAGGTATTCACGGAACGCGGCAAAGTAGGCCTCACGCTGCGCAGGAGTCGCGTCTTTGTAATAGCGGCCCAGCACCAGCGCACCCGCATATTTGATCTGCACGTACGGCAGCAGCTCCTGGTCAACCACGTCACGCAGGTAATCAGGATTAGAACGAATCTTAGGCTGTTCGTTTTTAAGACGGTCGAATGTCTTCTTCGCCGCTTCGTCCATCAGTTTGTACGGGTTACTCTGATCCGCAGCGTGGGCGGCGGTAAGAGGGGCGATGACCAGCATGGCAACCATTAACAGTCGTTTAAACATGAATGACTTCTCCTGATATTAATTCGCAGCACCTGGGGTCGGCGCGGCATTGGTATGGTCTTCGCTCTGCGCAGGAGCAGCGTCAGATTTTTTCTCATCTCCTTTACTGTTGTAAAGGAACTGACCAATCATATCCTCCAGCACCATCGCGGATTTCGTATCCTGAATGACGCTACCGTCTTTAAGGATAGTCGTTCCCAGCTCGGGATCTTCAAAGCCAACGTTAAGCGCCAGATATTGTTCGCCCAGCAGACCGGAAGTCCGGATAGACAGGGAGCTGGTGTCCGGAATGTGGTTGTAACGCTCTTCGATATCCATCGCGACGCGCGGCAGATAGGTTTTCTCATCAAGCGTAATGTCGGATACGCGCCCGATCACCACGCCGCCGATACGGACCGGTGAACGCGCCTTCAGTCCGCCGATGTTATCGAAGGTGGCATAGATGCGATACGTCGGCTCGGTGCGCACAGACGTGATATCCGCCGCTCTCAGGCAGATAAACAGTGCGGCCAGCAGCGCCAGCAGCAGGAATACACCGACCCAAATTTCATTTTTTCTCGTTTGCATGAACTCAATTCCCAAACATCAGTGCGGTGAGCACAAAATCCAGACCCAGTACGGCCAGCGACGAATGAACGACTGTACGTGTAGTTGCGCGGCTAATGCCCGCCGACGTCGGGATGGCATCGTAACCATTGAACAATGCAATCCAGGTGACCGTAATGGCAAATACCACGCTCTTAATCAGGCAGTTAACCAGATCCATTCGCAGGTCAATGGCGTCCTGCATGGCAGACCAGAAGAAACCGGCGTCAATGCCTTTCCAGTGCACGCCAACCAGCGAACCGCCCCAGATACCCACGGCGACAAACAGTATCGTCAGCAGCGGTAAAGAGATGACCCCCGCCCAGAAACGCGGCGAGATCACGCGACGCAGCGGATCGACCGCCATCATCTCCATGCTGGAAAGCTGCTCGGTCGCACGCATCAGGCCAATTTCAGCTGTTAATGCCGACCCCGCGCGCCCGGCGAACAACAGCGCCGCCACGACGGGCCCCAGTTCGCGCAGCAGCGAGAGCGCCACCAGCATCCCGAGGCTAGTTTCCGCACTGTAGGTTGTCAGAACAAGATAGCCCTGCAGCCCAAGCACCATACCGATAAACAGACCGGAGACAATGATGATGAGCATCGACAGCACGCCGACATTATAAAGCTGGCGCACCAATAGCGGCGCGTGCTTACGGAATTCCGGCTTGCCAACCAGGGCGTTGAATAACATCAATCCGGCACGCCCGAACGTCCTGATGGTTTTTATGCCACGGTGTCCGAGAGCGGCCAACGCATTTAACAGCATGAGTGGCTTAACTCCCTATTCCCAGTAAATCGTCACGATAGTCGCCTGCCGGGTAGCGGAACGGCACAGGGCCATCGGCAATACCGTCGAGGAACTGTCTAACACGCGGATCGCAATTTTCCTGCAGCGCCTGAGCGCTACCGTGTGCGACGATCTTTTTGTCCGCCACGATATAGGCGTAATCGGCGATGCTCAATACTTCCGGTACATCGTGAGACACCACAATGCAGGTGACACCAAGCGCGCTGTTCAGTTCAGAGATGAGCTTCACCAGCACGCCCATCGTAATGGGATCCTGTCCAACAAACGGTTCGTCGAACATGATTAAATCAGGCTCTAATGCAATGGCTCTCGCCAGCGCGGCGCGGCGCGCCATGCCGCCGGACAGCTCCGAAGGCATCAGCTTCGCAGCACCCCGCAAGCCAACGGCTTCGAGCTTCATCATCACCGTGCTTTTCAGCAGTTCAGGTGGCAGACTGGTATGCTCGCGCAGCGGATAAGCCACGTTATCAAAGACGTTCATGTCGGTGAACAAGGCGCCCGACTGAAAGAGCATGCTCATGCGTTTGCGGACAGTATACAGGCGCGAGCGCGACATCTCCGGGATGTTTTCGCCATCAAAGAGGATTTCACCGCTATCCGGTGGGATCTGCCCACCAATAAGGCGAAGCAGGGTCGTTTTACCGATCCCGGACGGCCCCATAATGGCAGTGATCTTGCCACGCGGAACGGTCAACGAAATATCATCAAATATCAATCTGTTGGCGCGAGAAAAACTCAACCCGCGGACATCGACTAAATTCGCCATGGTTTGGCTCATTTATAGTTCCTTTCTTATCCTGCTCACGTTAAGGCATGTAGCCTGAATCAGCCCTAAACTCAGCATTTTTACAGAATAATAACCGTAGAGGTTAGCGAAAGCTGGCATTTGTTTTACTTTTCCGGCGCATAAAGTCAAAATTAGGAATTCGTTACGCCTCAGACTGTATGCAGTCCAGCCGTTCACGCGCGATGGACCGACGAGTATACCTGAAGAAAGGACTTTTGATGCTTTTAGCAACAGCACTGTTAATAATTGGTTTACTTTTGGTCGTCTACAGTGCTGACCGTTTAGTATTTGCTGCATCTATCCTGTGTCGCCTGACGGGCGTACCGCCTGTCGTCATCGGGATGACCGTGGTCAGTGTCGGAACGTCACTTCCTGAAATCATCGTCTCTGTCTCGGCATCGCTGCATGGTCAGTTAGACCTTGCAGTAGGCACCGCGATTGGCTCTAACATCGTCAATATACTCTTGATTTTAGGCCTGGCCGCACTGCTCCATCCATTTCGCGTGCATTCTGATGTTCTGCGCCGTGAATTGCCGCTAATGTTAATCGTAAGCCTGTTGGCAGGCTGCGTATTTTACGATGGCGTACTGAGCTATAGCGACGGCATTTTCCTGCTGGCGCTGGCCGTCATTTGGTTGCTGTATAGTGTTAAAATCGCCCGTCAGGCGGAAAAACAGGGTCAGGATAGCCTCACGCGTGAGCAGGTCGCCGAACTTCCGCGAGAAGGCACACTGCCTGTTGCCCTGCTCTGGCTTGGCGTTGCGCTGATCATCATGCCGATGGCAACGCGTATGGTCGTGGATAACGCGACGGTACTGGCGAACTATTTCGCCATCAGTGAACTTACCATTGGTCTGACGGTGATTGCCATCGGTACCAGCCTGCCGGAACTGGCCACGGCCATTGCGGGGGCACGTAAAGGTGAAGATGACATTGCCATTGGTAATATCATCGGTTCCAACATATTTAATATCGCCATTGTGATGGGCCTTCCGGCCCTCATTACGCCAGGGCCCTTTAATCCCCTGGCGTTCTCGCGTGACTACGGCGTGATGTTATTGGTCAGCGTGATATTTGCCCTGCTCTGCTGGCGGCGGCAACGACAGATCGGCAAAGGCGCAGGCGCGCTGCTGACGGGTGGATTTATCGTATGGATGGCGATGCTGTACTGGCTCTCGCCTCTTCTCTCTGGGTAAACGGAAACGCATTATGTCGCAAATAGAATTGCAGCCGGGTTTTGACTTTCAGAAAGCAGGCAAAGAGGTTCTGGAGATTGAACGTGAAGGTCTGGCGCAGTTAGATCAGTACATTAATCAGGATTTTAGTCTGGCATGTGAGAAGATGTTCTACTGTGCTGGCAAAGTCGTGGTGATGGGGATGGGTAAGTCCGGCCACATTGGACGTAAAATGGCGGCAACATTTGCCAGCACCGGAACCTCTTCCTTCTTTGTACACCCGGGGGAAGCCGCGCACGGCGACCTGGGTATGGTCACGCCGCAGGATATCGTCATCGCACTGTCTAACTCCGGTGAGTCCAATGAAATTCTGGCGCTGATCCCGGTACTGAAACGATTGCAGGTGCCGCTTATTTGCATGACCAGCCGTCCGGAAAGTAGCATGGCGCGTGCGGCCGATATTCACCTGTGCGTGAAGGTTCCCAAGGAGGCCTGTCCGCTCGGCCTGGCGCCAACGTCCAGCACCACCGCAGCGCTGGTCATGGGTGATGCGCTTGCCGTCGCACTGCTTGAAGCCCGCGGTTTTACGCCGGAAGATTTCGCGCTTTCCCATCCGGGCGGCGCGCTGGGGCGCAAGCTGCTGCTTCGGGTAAACGATATTATGCACACCGGGGATGAGATCCCTCACGTCAGCAAAGAGGCCTCCCTACGTGATGCGCTGCTGGAAATCACCCGTAAGAATCTGGGTATGACGGTCGTGTGCGACGATCTGATGAAAATTCAGGGGATCTTCACCGATGGCGACCTGCGCCGCGTGTTCGACATGGGTGTTGATGTCCGTACCCTGGGCATTGCCGACGTGATGACGCCGGGCGGTATCCGCGTGCGTCCGGGTACGCTGGCCGTTGATGTGCTGAACCTGATGCAGTCCCGCCATATCACCTCCGTTATGGTTGCCGATGGCGACCAGTTGCTGGGTGTGGTACATATGCATGATCTGCTGCGCGCAGGCGTAGTGTAATGAAGGATAAGACAATGAGTAATGCGGGTGCATCCCTTGCAACCTGTTATGGCCCGGTCAGTACCCAGATGATGGCAAAGGCGAAAAACATTCGTCTGCTCATCCTGGATGTGGATGGCGTACTCTCCGATGGCCTGATTTACATGGGCAATAATGGTGAAGAGCTGAAAGCATTTAACGTCCGCGACGGCTATGGTATCCGCTGTGCGCTCACCTCGGGTATTGAGGTGGCTATCATCACCGGGCGAAAAGCTAAACTGGTAGAAGACCGCTGTGAAACCTTAGGAATTACCCATCTGTATCAGGGGCAGTCCGATAAGATGGCGGCGTTTAAGGATTTACTGGGTAAACTGGCTATCGCACCGGAAAACGTGGCCTACGTTGGGGACGATCTGATTGACTGGCCCGTGATGGCTGAAATCGGGCTGAGCATCGCCGTTGCCGATGCGCATCCGCTGCTGATCCCGCGCGCTGACTACGTTACCCACATCAACGGGGGCCGTGGTGCCGTCCGTGAAGTCTGCGATCTGCTTTTGCTGGCGCAGGGCAAGCTTGATGAGGCCAAAGGGCAATCGATATGAGTAAAACCAGACGCTGGATTATCATTTTGCTTTCGCTAGTCGCACTGGTATTGATTGGCGTGAACCTTGCCGATCGCGACGATACGCAAACGGAAGTGGTTGACAATACCGATCCAACCTATAAAAGCGATCACAGCGAAACAGTGGTCTACAGCCCGGAAGGCGCGCTGAACTATCGCCTGATTGCCCAGCATGTTGAATATTTTTCAGATGACGGTATTTCGTGGTTTACCCAACCTGTGATGACCACATTCGATAAAGACAAAGTGCCGACGTGGTCAATTAAGTCAGATCGGGCCAAACTGACAAATGACCGTATGCTTTATCTGTACGGCCACGTTGAAGTCAACGCCCTGACCGCTGACTCGCAACTGCGAAAAATTACGACGGATAATGCCCAGATCAACCTGGTTACTCAGGACGTGACGTCGCAGGATCTGGTCACACTGTATGGCACAACATTTAATTCCAGCGGTTTGAGAATGCGCGGGAACTTACGCAGCAAGAACGCCGAGCTGATTGAAAAGGTTAGAACCTCCTATGAAATTCAAAACAAACAAACTCAGCCTTAAAGTAATTATCGCCAGCGCGATGCTGGCGACCAGTCTCCCCGCGCTTGCTGTAACGGGCGATACCGACCAGCCGATTCATATCGAGTCCGACACCCAGTCTCTCGATATGCAGGGTAACGTCGTCACCTTCACGGGTAACGTCGTCATGACCCAAGGCACCATCAAAATTAACGCTGACAAAGTGGTCGTTACCCGTCCGGGTGGCGAGCAGGGCAAAGAGATCATTGATGGTTACGGCAACCCGGCAACCTTCTACCAGATGCAGGACAACGGCAAGCCGGTGAAAGGCCGCGCCTCACATATGCACTACGAGCTGGCGAAGGACCTGGTTATCCTGACCGGAAACGCGTATCTGGAACAGCTGGACAGCAACATTACCGGCGACCAAATCACCTATCTGGTGAAAGAGCAAAAAATGCAGGCCTCCAGCGAGAAAGGTAAACGCGTCACGACCGTACTGGTTCCGTCGCAGCTGCAGGACAAAGGCAAGGGCCAGGCCCCGGCACAGAAGAAGAGTAACTAATCCGTTATGGCAACATTAACTGCAAAAAACCTCGCGAAGGCCTATAAGGGCCGCCGTGTCGTAGAAGATGTCAGTTTGACCGTCAACTCTGGCGAAATCGTGGGGCTGCTTGGCCCTAACGGTGCGGGTAAAACGACAACCTTCTACATGGTCGTTGGCATTGTGCCGCGCGATGCCGGCAACATAATCATTGACGATGAAGACATCAGTCTTCTGCCGCTTCACGCGCGCGCGCGTCGCGGGATCGGCTATCTGCCGCAGGAAGCCTCCATTTTCCGTCGACTTAGCGTTTACGACAACCTGATGGCGGTCCTGCAAATTCGTAACGATCTGACCAGCGAACAGCGTCAGGATCGTGCCAACGAGCTGATGGAAGAGTTCCACATTGAGCATCTGCGCGACAGCCTCGGTCAGGCACTCTCCGGGGGCGAACGCCGTCGCGTTGAGATCGCGCGTGCGCTGGCCGCAAACCCTAAATTTATCCTTCTGGATGAACCGTTTGCGGGTGTTGACCCGATCTCGGTTATCGACATTAAACGTATCATTGAACACCTGCGCGACAGCGGGCTTGGCGTACTGATCACCGACCACAACGTCCGTGAAACGCTGGCCGTATGTGAACGCGCGTATATTGTGAGCCAGGGCAATCTGATCGCCCACGGTACGCCGCAGCAGATCCTCGAAGACGATCATGTTAAGCGCGTCTATCTTGGGGAAGACTTCAGACTCTGATAGGGTAGAGGTAACGTAACGCCGAACCGGAGAAAAATGCTCTGAACATGAAGCAAGGTTTGCAATTAAGGCTCAGCCAACAACTGGCGATGACGCCGCAGCTACAGCAGGCAATTCGCCTGTTGCAACTGTCCACGTTAGAACTTCAGCAGGAGCTCCAGCAGGCGCTGGACAGCAACCCCCTGCTGGAACAAACCGATCTTCATGACGAGGTAGATACCCAGCAATCGCAGGATACAGAAGCGCTCGATACCGCCGACGCACTCGAACAAAAAGAGATGCCCGACGAGCTTCCGCTGGATGCCAGCTGGGATGAAATCTACACCGCCGGAACGCCTTCCGGTACGCGTGCTGACTACCAGGATGATGAGCTACCGGTCTATCAGGGAGAAACCACCCAGTCGCTGCAGGATTACCTGATGTGGCAGGTGGAACTCACTCCCTTCTCCGATACCGACCGCGCGATTGCCACCTCAATTGTCGATGCCGTTGACGACACCGGCTATTTGACCGTCACGCTTGACGATATTCTGGAAAGCATGGGCGACGAAGAGATAGAGCTTGAGGAAGTTGAAGCCGTTCTGAAGCGCATCCAGCGTTTCGATCCGGTAGGCGTAGCCGCAAAAGATCTGCGCGACTGCCTGCTGATCCAGCTTTCTCAGTTCAGCAAAGAGACGCCATGGCTCGACGAGGCGCGCGTGATCATCAGCGATCACCTGGATCTGCTGGCGAACCACGATTTCCGCACCCTGATGCGCGTCACGCGCCTGAAAGAAGATGTGCTGAAAGAAGCGGTGAATCTGATCCAGTCACTCGATCCACGCCCGGGACAGTCAATCCAGACCAGCGAGCCTGAGTACGTTATTCCGGACGTGCTGGTCAGAAAACACAATGGCCGCTGGGTCGTTGAGCTGAATTCAGACAGCATCCCTCGCCTGCAAATCAACCAGCAGTATGCCTCCATGTGCACCAGCGTGCGTAACGACTCCGACAATCAATATATTCGTAGCAATCTTCAGGAAGCGCGATGGCTGATCAAAAGTCTTGAGAGCCGAAATGATACGCTGCTACGCGTCAGCCGCTGTATTGTCGAACAGCAGCAGGCTTTCTTTGAGCAGGGCGAAGAGTATATGAAACCGATGGTGCTGGCGGATATCGCCCAGGCCGTCGAGATGCATGAATCAACCATTTCCCGTGTCACCACGCAGAAGTATCTGCACAGTCCACGCGGTATTTTTGAGCTTAAGTATTTCTTCTCCAGCCATGTGAATACCGAGGGCGGCGGTGAAGCGTCGTCAACGGCCATTCGTGCCCTGGTGAAGAAGTTGATCGCCGCGGAGAACCCCGCGAAGCCGCTAAGCGACAGTAAGTTAACCACCATGCTGTCCGATCAGGGTATTATGGTGGCACGTCGTACTGTTGCGAAGTATCGAGAGTCTTTATCCATTCCGCCGTCCAACCAGCGTAAACAGCTGGTCTGACACAACCGATAAGGAAGACACTATGCAGCTCAACATCACTGGACAAAACGTCGAAATTACTGAGGCTTTACGCGAATTCGTGAACGCGAAGTTTGCAAAACTCGAGCAGTATTTCGAAAGGATCAATCAGGTCTATATTGTGTTGAAAGTGGAGAAAGTGACTCATATCTCGGATGCCACCCTGCATGTTAACGGGGGTGAACTGCATGCCAGTGCGGAAGGGCAAGACATGTACGCTGCTATCGACGGCTTGATTGATAAGCTTGCGCGACAGCTCAATAAACATAAAGATAAACTGAAACAACACTAATTGTCCGGGCAGTTAACGGGTGCAGGACGGCCTGTTGTGAAACACAACAGGCCATTTGTACAGTTAGCGCTTAGGTGAAATTATGATGAACAACGATTCCGCTCTTCAACTGAGCAATGTCCTTAACCAGGAATGTACCCGCAGTGCGGTTCACTGCCAGAGCAAAAAACGTGCGCTGGAGATCATCAGTGAACTGGCTGCTAAACAGCTGGGCCTGCCGCCGCAGGTGGTGTTCGAAGCGATTCTGACCCGTGAAAAAATGGGCAGTACCGGTATCGGCAACGGCATCGCGATCCCGCACGGCAAACTGGAAGAGGATACCCTGCGTGCCGTTGGTGTGTTTGTGCAGCTTGAAACACCCATCGCCTTTGATGCCATTGATAACCAGCCCGTCGATCTCCTTTTCGCGCTGCTGGTGCCTGCCGATCAGACGAAAACCCACCTGCATACGCTGTCGCTGGTCGCAAAACGTCTGGCCGATAAAACTATTTGCCGTCGACTGCGCTCGGCCCAAAGTGATGAAGAGCTCTACCAAATTATCACTGAAGCAGAAGGCAATCAGGATGATGCATAACCAGGAGATGGCCTTCACATCTGTTGTCCTGAGGAGAAACGGAACATGGTGCTGATGATTGTCAGTGGCCGTTCAGGGTCGGGGAAATCCGTTGCTCTGCGCGCGCTGGAAGACATGGGTTTTTACTGCGTTGATAACCTGCCGGTCGTGTTGTTGCCCGATCTGGCCCGCACGCTTGCGGAGAGACAAACCTCTGCAGCCGTCAGTATCGACGTCCGTAACATGCCTGAATCGCCAGAGATCTTCGAACAGGCCATGAGCAACCTGCCTGACACGTTCTCGCCTCAGCTGCTGTTCCTTGATGCAGACCGCAATACGCTAATCCGTCGCTACAGCGATACCCGTCGCTTGCACCCGCTTTCCAGTAAGAACCTCTCTCTGGAGAGTGCTATCGATGAAGAGAGCGACCTGCTGGAGCCACTGCGTTCTCGTGCCGACCTGATTGTCGACACCTCTGAGATGTCCGTTCACGAGCTGGCAGAAATGCTGCGCACCCGGTTATTGGGTAAACGCGAGCGTGAACTGACGATGGTGTTCGAATCCTTTGGCTTCAAGCACGGTATCCCGATTGATGCGGATTATGTTTTCGACGTGCGCTTCCTGCCGAACCCGCACTGGGATCCGAAGCTGCGTCCCATGACCGGCCTGGACAAACCCGTCGCGGCCTTCCTCGACAGGCACACAGAAGTACACAATTTTATCTACCAGACGCGAAGCTACCTTGAGCTATGGTTACCTATGCTGGAGACAAACAATCGTAGCTACCTGACGGTAGCGATTGGCTGTACCGGTGGTAAACATCGTTCGGTTTATATCGCCGAACAGCTGGCCGACTATTTCCGCTCGCGCGGTAAGAACGTTCAGTCCCGTCATCGCACGCTGGAAAAACGTAAAACATGACCGTAAAACAGACCGTTGAGATCACCAATAAGCTGGGCATGCATGCACGCCCGGCGATGAAGCTGTTTGAGCTGATGCAGGGTTTCGATGCAGAGGTTCTGCTGCGAAATGACGAAGGCACCGAAGCGGAAGCGAACAGCGTGATCGCGCTGCTGATGCTGGATTCCGCCAAAGGGCGCCAGATTGAAGTCGAAGCCACCGGACCTCAGGAAGAGGAAGCGTTGGCAGCTGTGATTGCGCTGTTTAATGCAGGGTTTGACGAAGATTAAGGTCTGCTATTCAGGCGGGTAGCGCTGCGCTTACCCGCCCTACATTAATTTATTGCTCTCCATAAACCCTTCCCCTCCCAACTGACGCATCTGGCGCATGATCCACGCCTGACGGCTTCGCACGTACCCTGATGGGGCACTGGCTTTAAAGCGGATAGGGTTCGGTAAAACGGCGGCCAATAACGCTGCTTCTGACATGCTCAGACGGCTGGCTGGCTTATTGAAATAACGCTGCGCGGCAGCTTCCACGCCAAAAACGCCGTCACCAAACTCAGCGACGTTGAGATAGACGGTCAGAATGCGTTTTTTGCTCCAGACCGTTTCCATCCCCAGGGTCAACCCCGCTTCCAGCCCCTTTCGCACCCAGCTGCGGCCGTCCCACAGAAACAGATTTTTGGCCGTCTGCTGCGACAAGGTTGACGCACCGCGCACGCGGTTTTCATGGCGTTCATTATGGGCTAGCGCCTTCTCAATGGCCGCAACGTCGAATCCCCAGTGCTCCGGGAATTTCTGATCCTCCGCCGCGATGACCGCCAGCCCCATGAGCGGTGAGATCTCGTCCATGCTCACCCAGTCAGAATGGGCAACATAGCCGAAATCACCGCTGAGCCACGCGCCGAGCTGACGCTCAACCATCACGGCAGAGAACGGGACCGGCATAATGCTGAACAGGGCGAGTCCACCGCCCCAAAATACCGCCAGCACCAGAACGATGCGCAACAGGATACGTTTTACCCACGCGCCAGCACCAGATTGACGACTCATTCAGCCAGCACCAGCACTCGGGCGACCAGCTTTTCGATCCCCATAGCCGCTTCTGCAATATTCTGCGCCAGCATATACGCAGGCGTGGTGACTATTTTGTTATCTTCATCAACCACAATGTCATCCACCGGGCACGGAACGTGTTCGCCCCCCATTTCCTCTACGATTTCCGCGGTATCAATATCCGTCCCGATGGTCAGGCGCAGCGGGAAATCAAAAATCCTGGGCAACATCGCCGGTGCGATACAGATAAAGCCCAGCGGTTTCCCTGCCGCATGCATGGCCTGCGACAGCGCTTTGAGATGAGGATCGATCTGACACTCCGCGCCCTGCTCGGCAAAGGTACTGAGATTTTTGGCCGCGCCAAACCCACCCGGCACAATGAGCGCATCAAGCTCTGCGGCGTCTGCCTGAATAAGAGGATGGATATCACCTCGCGCAATACGCGCGGCTTCAATCAGCACGTTACGGGTTTCCGCCATTGGTTCACCGGTCAGATGGTTAATCACATCCGACTGATTTTTGTCTGGTGCAAAACAAATAACCTCCGCTCCCTGCTTAGCCAGGGCCAGCAGCGTGATTACGGCTTCATGTATCTCAGAACCATCGTAAACACCGCATCCGCTCAGCACGACACCAATCTTTTTCATCATGACAATCCTTTTCTGCAACTTGCTGAAGCACATTAATAATTTTGATTAAAACGCTATGCTTCACACATTTCACTGATTCATGTAACAAATCATTTAAGATTTGCTATCTTATCTGCGTGCGGCCTAAATTTTTCAGGCAGCGCCCTTTCGAAAATAACTTTAAAAAAATAGGCGCAGCCACGATTTCCCTGGTGTTGGCGCAGTATTCGCGCACCCCGGTTAAGCCGGGGTCATTTTTTTCTGGCGTCGACCCAGGCTTTAAGCACCGCAACATCGTTTTGCCACTCTTGTTTCATCTCTTCAACCCAATCACCCACGTTATCTTCCCATGCAGGTAAATCAGGCGACTGAATCTGTTGACCCAGCTGCTGAAGATGGCGCAAACCGACCGAGCCGGCGGCACCTTTGATTTTATGTCCTTCTTCGACGATGCCTTTCTGGTCCCGGGCCGTCAGGTTTGATTCCAGAACGCTCAGATAGCCCGGCATCATTTTTTCGAAGACCGCCAGACCATCGGTAATAAGTTTCGGGCCTACCAGATCGATATACTGCTCCAGCATCGCGGTATCGAGTATCGTTTGGGCTTTTGCGCTATCAACAGACGTCATGGTGCTCTCCTCTTCATCACGGGTATCCCAGAACTTCTTAATCATGGCGGTCAGAGCAGGCACCGCCAGCGGCTTGCTGAGTACATCGTCCATACCGGCATCGAGATACTCTTTTTTATCTTTCAGCACGTTCGCCGTCAGCGCCACCAGCGGCGGCAGTTCGTCGGCCGCGTACTGACGCGTCAGCTCACGCGAGATATCCAGCCCGGTCATATCCGGCAGCTGGATATCAAGCAGCACAAGGTCGTATTCGCCCGGTTTAAACATCTCCAGTGCGGCCTTACCGGTCATCGCGACATCCACGCTGTTGCCCAGTTTTTCCAATACCGAGCGAGCCACAATCACGTTCAGCTCAATATCCTCCACCAGCAGAACGTGCAGGGCAGGCAGCGGCATATCGTCATTTTCGAAGGTATCTTCTACCTCTTCCGCCACCGCCGGCGCATGGACCGTTAGCGTGAAGGTTGACCCTTTGCCCGGCTGGCTGGCAACGGTGATATCGCCACCCATGCTCTTCGCCAGACGTTTAGAGACCGCCAGGCCAATGCCTGTTCCGGTCGCCGGTTTTCCGCCGTTGCTGTCCTTCACCTGGTAGTACATGGCAAAGATTTTGTCCTGCTCCTCCTGCGGAATACCAATCCCGGAGTCCTCCACCTCGAAGTGCAGCATATCTCCTTCGTCATAGCGGATACGCACCGCCACCTGCCCCTTCTGGGTGAATTTCACCGCGTTGCTGATAAGGTTCCACAGGATCTGGCGCAGACGCGTGCCGTCAGTCACCACTTTATGCGGCAGCGGCAGGGTTGGCTCCATGACAAAACTCAGTCCCTTCTGCTGGGCCTGCAGGCCGGACAGGTTTTCGAGATCGGCAAGGAAGCTGGTGAAATCAACAGGCTGATTATCAAGCTGAACTTTACGGCGCTCCATCTTATCCATATCAATAATATCGTTGAAGATATTACCCAGCGTGACCGCTGAGACATGGATAGTCTTGAGGTATTTTTCCTGCTCTGCGGTCAGGTCGGTATCCAGCAGAATACGGCTCAGCCCGACAATGCCGTTAAGCGGCGTGCGCAGCTCGTGGCTAATGGTGGAGATAAAGGTGGTCTTGTCGCGACTGGCGCGCTCCAGGGCATCCTGATAGCGCTTACGCTCGGTGATATCGCGGCCAAAGCCCATCAGGCCGTGGCGTTTCCCCACGCGGTCATAGTACGGAACCTTACGGATCTCAAAACAGGCTTTGCGTCCGTCCGGGTAATCCAGCCACTGTTCATAGGTCAGCGAGACGTTATGACGGAAGACTTTTTCGTCGGTCTCCATGACCTTGGCCGCCGCCTCTTCAGAGTAAACGTCCTGCGGCTTCAGGTGAATCAGCTGCTTCTCGCTTTTCCCGGTGAGCAACTCCATCGCCCGGTTACAGCCGGAAAACTCTTTATCTTCATTGCGGTAAAACACCAGGTCCGGCGACGCATCGAGGAACGACCGCAGGAAAGAGGATTGCTGCTCAAGCTGGATCTGCGTGACCTCGCGCTCTTTCATTTCGATTTTCAGCTGCTCCAGCGTGGCCTGACGTTCGGCTTCCGCCTTCTCACGATCGGAGATCTCCTGATTCAGTTGCGCAATGTTGTCTTTAAGCTGGACGTTAAGCTTCAGATCGCGCTCGCGCATCTCTTCCAGTTTATCGACCAGCTTAGACAAACGCTGACGGGATTCTTCCAGCTGTTCAACCACCACGGAAAGGAAATAGACCGCCCAGGGGGTAATGAGCAACCCAAAGAAGATGGAGCGGATGACGTCGATACTCTCGACCTGACCATGCAGAACCATAGTAACGGCCATTTGCACAACAATGGCCAGAACGACCAGCGCCAGCGCAAGCAGCATGGAGAAACGCACCAGCCCAAGCTTCATCATCAGGTCGACGTAATACTGGGCGAGCATTCGAATTTGCTTCATAGAGGATCCCTTCACGACGTTATCGCTCAATAATACTCAAATTCAGGGCGAGGCGTTGAAGGTTATGAGAAAAAGTGCGGGGTGAAACAGGTGATTAGCCTCGCTTCCGGTTAACCGGAAGCGAGGAGAGGTCAATCAGGAGCGTTTCAACATCAGCCACAGGCTGATCAGGAGGAAGCTGGCGCTTGGCAGCAGCGCACCAATTATCGGCGGAATGCCATAAACCAGCGTCAGCGGACCGAAGATCTGATCGAGCACGTAGAACACAAAGCCGAAGCTGATGCCGGTCACGACGCGAACCCCCATCGGCACGCTGCGCAACGGACCGAAGATAAACGACAGCGCCATCAGCATCATTACCGCCACGGACATTGGCTGGAAGATTTTGCTCCACATGTTGAGCTGATAACGTCCCGCATCCTGTCCGCTCGACTTCAGATATTTCACATAGTTGTGCAGACCGCTGATGGAGAGCGCGTCAGGATCCAAGGCAACAACACCGAGCTTGTCAGGCGTCAGGTTGGTCTTCCACGTGCCGGTTACCGTCTGAGAACCCGTAATCTGTTTCGGATCGGTCAGGTCGGATTCATCAACCTGGGATAACCGCCACTGCTTATGTTCGGCGTCAAATTTCGCCGAAGAGGCGTGGCGAACGGACTGCAGACGGCGCTGGTCATCGAAAGCGTAGATGCTCACCCCGCCCAGTTCATCATTCCCCTTCACCCGTTCGATGTAGACGAAGTTTTTACCGTCTTTAGCCCATAAACCTTGCTGAGTCGAGAGCAGCGAACCACCGTACATGGCCTGAGCACGGTAGTTACGCGCCATCTGTTCACCCTGAGGCGCAACCCATTCGCCAATCGCCATGGTCAACAGCACCAGTGGGATTGCGGTTTTCATCACCGACAGCGCAACCTGCATACGGGTAAAACCCGAGGCCTGCATTACGACCAGCTCGCTGCGCTGCGCCAGCATTCCCAGCCCCAGCAGCGCACCCAGCAGGGCCGCCATCGGGAAGAAGATCTGCACATCTTTCGGCACGCTGAGCAGGGTATACATCCCCGCGCCCAGCGCGTCATAGCTCCCCTGCCCGGCTTTTTTCAGCTGATCGACAAATTTGATAATGCCGGAGAGCGACACCAGCATGAACAACGTCATCATGATGGTGGTAAAAATGGTTTTACCGATATAGCGATCAAGAACGCCAAACGCCTGCATTAGATGGCTCCTTTACGCGAGAATCGGGCACGTATACGGCGCACAGGCACCGTATCCCACAGGTTTAACCCCAGCGCCAGTAAGATATACAGGCTGTTGACGAACCATGTCCAGACCATAGGGTCCAGCTTACCCTTCGCGCCGTTGGAACGAATCGAGGTTTGCAGCAGGAAATAGATCAGGTAAAGCAGCATCGCCGGCAGCATAGATAGCACGCGTCCCTGACGCGGGTTCACCACGCTCAGCGGAACGACAATCAGCGCCATCATAAACACGGTGAAGACGAGCGTGATACGCCAGTGGAACTCAGCACGCGCCCGGTCAGTATCGGTATTCCAGAGGGTACGCATGTCCATTTGCTCGGTATCCGTTGGATCGAGCGCCACGGTCTGATGGCCGATAATGGCCTGATAGTTCTGGAAATCCGTAATACGGAAGTCGCGCAGCATCGCGGTGCCTTCGAAACGGGTACCTTTGTTCAGCGTCACGACCTGTGAACCATCTTTGCGCTGAGCAAGCTGACCGGAGTCTGCAACCACCACTGAAGGACGCGCGTTTCCTTTGGGACGCAGCTGCGCAAGGAAGACGTCGTTGAATTTACTGCCGTCAACGCTCTCAATAAACAGCACGGAGTTTCCGTCGGTTGCCTGCTGGAACTGCCCCTGGGCTAACGCCGCCATGCCGGGGTTGGCTTTCGCTTCGGCCAGCACTTCGTCCTGATGGCGGGAAGACATGGGCCCCGCCCACATCACATTCACCGCCGCAACGATACCCGTGAACAGCGCCAGTATCATGGCGGCTTTCACCAGCACCGCTTTGCTCAGGCCGCAGGCGTGCATCACCGTGATTTCACTCTCGGTGTAGAGTTTCCCAAGCGTCATGAGCAGGCCAAGGAAAAGACTTAGCGGCAGGATAAGCTGCGCCATTTCCGGGATCCCTAAACCAAGCAGGGAAAGTACCAGATTTGTTGGAATTTCGCCGTCAACGGCCGCACCGAGGATCTTAACCAACTTCTGACAGAAAAAAATCAGCAGCAGGATGAAAAGGATCGCCAGTTGGCTTTTGAGCGTCTCCCGCACCAGATATCTTATGATTATCACTTTAAATACGCCCGTAAAAACCCGTCTCTTTGCTGGAAAATCGCTTGTTTCATGGCTTAAACGTCATTTATTCTCTTGAGTCGTCGAAATCATCGCTAAGATTAAAACATCCGGCGGATTCACGCTTCAGGATTGTTTCTGACGTGTCGAAACCGTAGTAACGTAAGATTAACACGAAGTCACCACAACAGCGGACATGAGTTACGAAAGGTTTCAATTCTATCCGTAGCTGCCGCCGTTGTCTTTAAGATTCAGGAGCGTAGTGCATGGAGTTCAGTGTAAAAAGCGGTAGCCCGGAGAAACAGCGGAGTGCCTGCATCGTTGTGGGCGTCTTTGAACCACGCCGACTCTCCCCGATCGCCGAGCAACTCGATAAAATCAGTGACGGCTATATTAGCGCCCTGCTGCGTCGTGGCGAACTGGAAGGCAAACCTGGGCAGACGCTGTTACTGCACCATGTTCCGAACGTACTGTCAGAGCGTATTCTGCTGATTGGCTGCGGCAAAGAACGCGAGCTGGATGAACGTCAGTATAAGCAGGTGATTCAGAAAACAATCAATACGCTGAATGATACTGGCTCAATGGAAGCCGTCTGCTTCCTGACCGAGCTGCACGTCAAAGGGCGTAACACCTACTGGAAAGTGCGTCAGGCGGTTGAAACGGCAAAAGAGAGCCTGTACAGCTTCGATCAGTTGAAAACCAATAAAAGCGAGCCGCGTCGTCCGCTGCGTAAAATGGTCTTTAACGTGCCAACCCGTCGTGAACTGACCAGCGGTGAACGCGCCATTCAACACGGTCTGGCCATTGCAGCCGGCATTAAAGCGGCTAAAGATCTCGGCAACATGCCGCCGAACATCTGTAACGCGGCGTACCTGGCTTCTCAGGCGCGTCAGCTGGCCGACGCCTACAGCAAAAACGTCATTACCCGCGTCATCGGCGAACAGCAGATGAAAGAGCTGGGGATGCACTCTTATCTGGCGGTCGGTAACGGCTCGCAAAACGAATCCCTGATGTCGGTCATTGAGTACAAAGGCAACCCGTCCGAAGACGCACGCCCGATTGTGCTCGTCGGTAAAGGCCTGACCTTCGACTCCGGCGGTATCTCCATCAAGCCTGCCGAAGGCATGGATGAGATGAAGTACGACATGTGCGGTGCGGCGGCGGTTTACGGCGTGATGCGGATGGTTGCGGAACTTCAGTTGCCTATCAACGTGATCGGCGTTCTGGCGGGCTGCGAAAATATGCCTGGCGGCCGCGCCTATCGTCCGGGGGACGTTCTGACCACCATGTCCGGCCAGACCGTTGAAGTGCTGAATACCGACGCCGAAGGCCGTCTGGTACTCTGTGACGTGTTGACCTACGTTGAGCGCTTCGAGCCTGAAGCGGTGATTGACGTCGCCACGCTCACCGGAGCCTGTGTGATTGCGCTGGGCCATCACATTACCGGCCTGATGTCGAACCACAATCCGCTGGCGCACGAGCTGATTGGTGCGTCAGAGCAGGCCGGGGACCGCGCATGGCGTCTGCCGCTGGGTGACGAATATCAGGATCAGCTTGAGTCTAACTTTGCGGATATGGCGAACATTGGCGGACGTCCTGGCGGGGCGATCACCGCGGGCTGCTTCCTGGCGCGCTTCACCCGCAAGTACAACTGGGCGCACCTGGATATCGCGGGCACCGCGTGGCGCTCCGGCAAGGCCAAAGGCGCAACCGGTCGCCCGGTAGCGCTGTTGTCGCAGTTCCTGCTCAATCGTGCGGGTTTTAACGGCGACGAGTAAGTCAAAACGGCAGTAAACCGTAGGCCGGGTAAGGCGAAGCCGCCGCCCGGCTTAAGCATTTAAAGTGAGCACAAGAAGCCCCATATATGAAGAATGCAACGTTCTACCTTCTGGACAACGACACCCATCAGGATGGCCTCAGCGCCGTCGAACAGCTGGTGTGTGAAATTGCCGCAGAACGTTGGCGCGCAGGCAAACGCGTGTTGATAGCCTGTGAAGATGAGCAGCAGGCGATTCGTCTCGATGAAGCGCTGTGGGCTCGCCCGCCGGAGAGTTTTGTTCCGCATAACCTGTCAGGCGAAGGTCCGCGCGGCGGGGCGCCGGTTGAAATTGCCTGGCCGCAAAAGCGCAACAGCAGCGCGCGCGACATTCTGATTAGCCTGCGGATAGATTTTGCAGATTTTGCCACCGCTTTCACAGAAGTGGTAGACTTTGTCCCTTACGAAGAATCTTTGAAACAACTGGCGCGCGAACGCTACAAAGCGTACCGCCTGGCTGGTTTTAACCTGAATACGGCAACCTGGAAATAATGGAAAAGACATATAACCCACGCGATATCGAACAGCCGCTTTACGAGCACTGGGAACAGCAGGGCTATTTCAAGCCTAACGGCGACGAAAGCAAAGAGTCCTTCTGCATCATGATCCCGCCGCCGAACGTCACCGGCAGTTTGCATATGGGTCATGCTTTCCAGCAGACCATCATGGACACCATGATCCGCTACCAGCGCATGCAGGGCAAAAACACCCTGTGGCAAGCGGGGACTGACCACGCGGGTATCGCGACCCAGATGGTGGTTGAGCGTAAAATTGCCGCTGAAGAAGGAAAAACCCGCCACGACTACGGTCGCGACGCTTTTATCGACAAAATCTGGCAGTGGAAAGCGGAATCTGGCGGCACCATTACCCGTCAGATGCGTCGTCTTGGCAACTCCGTGGACTGGGAGCGCGAGCGCTTTACCATGGATGAAGGCCTGTCCAATGCCGTTAAAGAAGTCTTCGTTCGCCTGTATAAAGAAGACCTGATTTACCGCGGCAAACGCCTGGTAAACTGGGATCCGAAACTTCGCACCGCCATCTCTGACCTGGAAGTGGAAAACCGCGAGTCTAAAGGCTCCATGTGGCACATCCGCTATCCGCTGGCCGACGGTGCAAAAACCGCCGACGGCAAAGATTACCTGGTGGTCGCGACCACCCGTCCGGAAACCCTGCTGGGCGATACCGGCGTGGCCGTTAACCCGGAAGATCCGCGTTATAAAGATTTGATCGGCAAATTCGTGGTGCTGCCGCTGGTAAACCGCCGTATTCCGATTGTGGGCGACGAACACGCCGACATGGAAAAAGGCACCGGCTGCGTGAAAATCACCCCGGCGCACGACTTCAACGACTATGAAGTGGGTCGTCGTCACGCCCTGCCGATGATCAACATCCTGACCTTCGACGGCGATATCCGCGAAAACGCAGAAGTGTACGACACCAAAGGCAACGAATCCGACGTTTATTCCAGCGATATCCCGGCGGAGTTCCAGAAGCTGGAACGTTTTGCCGCGCGTAAAGCGATCGTGGCTGCCGTTGACGCACTGGGCCTGCTGGAAGAGATCAAGCCTCACGACCTGACCGTGCCGTACGGCGACCGTGGTGGCGTGGTAATCGAGCCAATGCTGACCGACCAGTGGTACGTGCGTGCCGACGTGCTGGCGAAACCGGCTGTGGAAGCGGTTGAGAACGGCAGCATTCAGTTCGTGCCGAAGCAGTACGAAAACATGTACTTCTCCTGGATGCGCGATATTCAGGACTGGTGTATCTCTCGTCAGCTGTGGTGGGGTCACCGTATCCCGGCATGGTACGACAATGAAGGCAACGTCTACGTTGGCCGCAGCGAAGATGAAGTGCGTCAGGAAAACAACCTGAGCGCGGACGTTGCCCTGCGTCAGGACGAAGACGTGCTGGACACCTGGTTCTCCTCCGCGCTGTGGACCTTCTCCACCCTTGGCTGGCCAGAAAACACTGACGCGCTGCGTCAGTTCCACCCAACCAGCGTGATGGTGTCCGGTTTCGACATCATCTTCTTCTGGATTGCCCGCATGATCATGATGACCATGCACTTCATCAAAGACGAAGACGGCAAGCCGCAGGTTCCGTTCCATACCGTCTATATGACCGGTCTGATCCGCGACGACGAAGGCCAGAAGATGTCCAAGTCCAAGGGGAACGTTATTGACCCGCTGGACATGGTTGACGGTATCTCTCTGGAAGATCTGCTGGAAAAACGCACCGGCAACATGATGCAGCCGCAGCTGGCTGAGAAAATCCGCAGGCGCACCGAGAAGCAGTTCCCGAACGGGATCGAGTCCCACGGTACCGACGCCCTGCGCTTCACCCTGGCGGCACTGGCCTCTACCGGCCGTGACATCAACTGGGACATGAAGCGTCTGGAAGGTTACCGTAACTTCTGTAACAAGCTGTGGAACGCCAGCCGCTTCGTGCTGATGAACACCGAAGATCAGGATTGTGGCTTCAACGGCGGCGAAATGACGCTGTCTCTGGCTGACCGCTGGATCCTGGCGGAATTCAACCAGACGGTGAAAGCGTTCCGCGAGGCGCTGGACAGCTACCGCTTCGACATCGCGGCGGGCATCCTGTATGAATTCACCTGGAACCAGTTCTGCGACTGGTATCTGGAGCTGGCGAAGCCGGTCATGAACGGCGGCACTGAAGCGGAACTGCGCGGCACGCGCAACACGCTGATTACCGTTCTGGAAGGCCTGCTGCGCCTGGCGCACCCGGTTATTCCATTCATCACCGAGACCATCTGGCAGCGCGTGAAGGTGATTGCTGGCATCAACGCAGATACCATCATGCTGCAGCCGTTCCCGGAATTCGATGCGGCGAAAGTGGATGAAGCGGCATCAGCGGATACCGAGTGGCTGAAGCAGGCGATCGTTGCGGTACGTAACATCCGTGCTGAAATGAACATTGCCCCTGGCAAACCGCTGGAGCTGCTGCTTCGTGGCTGCAGCGAAGCTGCCGTTCGTCGCGTCACAGAGAACAACACCTTCCTGAAAACCATGGCGCGTCTGGAAAGCATCACCGTGCTGCCTGCGGATGACAAAGGTCCGGTTTCCGTGACCAAAATCATCGACGGCGCCGAGCTGCTGATCCCGATGGCGGGTCTGATCGACAAAGACGCCGAGCTGGCTCGTCTGGCGAAAGAAGTGGCGAAAGTCGACGTGGAAATTGGCAAAATCGAAAGCAAGCTGGCGAACGAAGGCTTTGTCGCCCGCGCGCCGGAAGCGGTCATCGCGAAAGAGCGTGAGCGTCTGGTTGCCTTCGCCGATGCGAAGACCAAGCTGATCGAGCAGCAGGCGGTTATCGCTGCCCTGTAATGCTTTTACCCCTTACGCTTCAGGGCGTAAGGGGTATCCTTCCTGAAAACTCCTCGCTTGCACTCCCCTTTCTGCGGTGCTATTAACAGCAGTTATGTGTCAATTTTTGTAATGAGTAATGCTATGAGCGTGATTACCCCCGTCGCGACGACGATGCGCCGGATCGCTGAGCAGGATAACCCGGCTATCGCCGCCGTTATCCGCACCGTTTCTGCCGAATATGGCCTGACGGCTGACAAAGGCTACACGGTTGCCGACCCGAACCTGGACGCGCTTTACCAGCTCTACAGCCAGCCAGGGCACGCCTACTGGGTAATCGAGCAGAACGGCCAGGTTGTCGGAGGCGGCGGCGTGGCGCCCCTCAGCTGCAGCGAGCCGGATATCTGCGAACTGCAGAAAATGTATTTTCTGCCAACGGCGCGCGGGCAAGGACTGGCGAAAAAGCTGGCGCTGATTGCTCTGGACCACGCGCGCAAGCAGGGCTTCACCCGCTGCTACCTTGAAACGACCGCGTTCCTCAAAGAGGCCATCGGCCTGTATGAACATCTGGGCTTTGAGCATATCGATGCGCCGCTGGGCTGTACCGGCCACGTTGATTGCGAAGTCAGAATGCTGAAAAGTCTGTAACTTTCGTTCCTGCCCTCTTCTGTTAAGCGGCTGTAAACTGAATGCTCTACACTCTCAGTTCACACCACAACGGGGGAAACACGATGTCGAAGATAAAAAGCTACGCCGCACCGCAGGCGGGTGCAGAACTTGAGCTGTACGAGTACGATGCGGGCGAACTAAAAGCAGAAGACGTCGAAGTACAGGTTGATTACTGCGGGATCTGCCACTCGGATCTCTCGATGATCGACAACGAATGGGGCTTCTCCAGCTATCCGCTGGTTGCCGGACACGAAGTCATTGGCCGCGTCGTGGCGCTCGGTAGCGCCGCGCAGGACAAAGGGCTGAAAGTGGGCCAGCGCGTGGGAATTGGCTGGACGGCACGCAGCTGTGGTCACTGCGACGCCTGTATCAGTGGAAATCAGATCAACTGCCTCGAAGGCGCCGTTCCTACCATCCTGAACAAAGGCGGTTTTGCCGATAAGCTGCGCGCCGACTGGCAATGGGTGATCCCGCTGCCGGAGAGCATTGATATCGAATCCGCCGGCCCGCTGCTGTGCGGCGGTATCACCGTCTTCAAGCCCCTGCTGATGCACCATATAACAGCCACCAGCCGCGTCGGCGTCATCGGTATCGGCGGACTGGGCCATATCGCCATTAAGCTGCTGCACGCGATGGGCTGCGAAGTCACGGCGTTCAGCTCGAACCCGGCGAAAGAGAAAGAAGTGCTGGCGATGGGGGCGGATAAAGTGGTGAACAGCCGCGATCCGCAGGCGCTGAACGCGCTGGCGGGCCAGTTTGATCTGATCATCAACACCGTTAACGTGGATCTCGACTGGCAGCCGTACTTTGAAGCGCTGGCCTACGGCGGTAACTTCCACACCGTGGGTGCGGTGATGAAGCCGCTGCCGGTTCCGGCGTTTACCCTGATCGGTGGGGATCGCAGCATATCCGGTTCTGCTACCGGTACGCCGTACGAGCTGCGCAAACTGATGAAATTCGCCGGACGCACCAAAGTGGCACCGACCACCGAACTGTATCCAATGTCGAAAATCAACGAAGCGATCCAGCACGTGCGCGACGGTAAAGCCCGCTACCGCGTGGTGCTGAAAGCGGATTTCTGATGTGAGTTTGCCGGGTGGCGGCTTCGCCTTACCCGGCCTACTTTCACTGCTGCGCCAATACGTTAAATACTTCCGCTATCGCGACCGCTCCAGGATCCATTACTCCATCCAGGTTCTCTTTATTGACATACGACGAGCGTCCCGCGCCGGCTTTCGCCATTTTCGCCGTTGCTTCGGCACCTTGCTGTGCTGCCTTCGCCGCTGCCTCGATATCTCCTTTCAGCAACGCCTCCAGCGCCGGTTGCAGCGCGTCGATCAGCGTGCGATCGCCGAGATCTGCCCCACCGTACTGCTTCATCTGCGCCAGTCCGCTGAGCAAGGCCTCAGGGAGAGGCTGACCATCGTGAAGCTTTTGCCCTGCCGCAGTGAAGAAGATCGACATCAGCACCCCGCTCGACCCGCCCATCACCGTCGCCAGCCGCTCGCCAACCAGCAGCAGCAGCTTAGACACATCATTAAGCGGGAGCGTGTTCTCCTCCAGGCGCTGCGCAATATCCCGCGCCCCTTGCGCAAAGGTGGAGCCGGTATCGCCATCCCCCACTTTGGCATCCAGCGCGTTCAGGCGGTTTTCCAGCTGGATCAGCGTTGTCGACACTGCGGAGACAAACGCACGCACCTGCGGATTGTCAGACGGGGTATATTCCACACGGTCATGAATGGCGCTATGCGTCACGGTACGCAGTGGCGCAAACGCCACGGGCTTCTGCCAGCCCAGCGTCTCGACATCGGCGTGAATCGCCTTTTCGAAGAAATCATTGAGCTTCAGCAGCGTCAGAGAAAAGCCTTTCATATCCAGCGCGCTGACCAGCGGCGCAGGGCCAATCAGGTACGCGATGTTCTCTTTCAGCGCCGAGTGCGCCAGCTCTTTGGTCAGCAGCGCCATCTCCAGCGCCGATACGCCGCCAAGATTGTTAATCAATACCGCAAAACGCCCTTCGCCCGCCTGCGCGCGTAACGGCGTCACTAGGGTGTCGATAATGGCTTTGCTGTTTTGCGTATCCACCACGGAAGCCCCGGGCTCGCCGTGAATGCCCAGGCCCAGCTCGACATGGCCTTGTTTAATCCGCCCCTCTTCATCGTCGCTGCCCGGCAGGTTGCACGTTTGCATCGCCACGCCCAGGCTCCAGAGGTTATCGCAGGCCTGTTGCGCAATATCCCGCACCTCGCTCAGCGATTTCCCCTGCTCCGCCGCATAGCCCGCAATCTTGTGCACCAGTGCCGTTCCGGCAATACCGCGCGGCTGCTTGTTATCCGGCAGCGCGATATCGTCCGCCACGATCACCATCTCCACCTTAAGACCGTAACGTTTAGCCTTTTCCGCCGCCAGACCAAAGTTCAGGCGATCGCCGGTGTAGTTTTTTACGATCAGCAGACAGCCCCGGTCGCCCGTGACCGCCACAATGGCATTCAGCACAGCATCCACGCTCGGCGAAGCAAAAAGATCGCCACACACTGCCGCCGTCAGCATCCCTTTGCCGACAAACCCGGCGTGCGCGGGTTCGTGGCCTGAGCCGCCGCCGGAGATCACCGCCACGCGGCTTTTGTCCCAGTCGCCGCGTGCGACGATCCTGATGGCCGGATCGATATCAAGCTTGACGAGATTGGCGTGTGGCGCAGAAAGCAGTATGCCTTCAATGGCATCGTTGACCAGCTGTTTACGACCGTTAAAGAAGAATCTGGACATAGTTTCCCACTATTTTGTGAACCGTATGCAAAAGCATAGTCCGCGCTGGATAATGCGCCGCAAAGTCAGGAATTTACTCAACCAAATTGCGGCCAGGTTGCCTATACTCCACCCAGGACTAAGAGAGGAAGCGCATCATGAGTACACCATTGTTAATTGCCAGGACGCTGGAAAAAGAGCTGTATTTACTGCCCGCGATGGCGAACCGCCACGGTCTGATCACCGGAGCGACCGGGACGGGGAAAACCGTCACCCTGCAAAAGCTGGCGGAGTCGCTTTCAGAGATTGGCGTACCGGTCTTTATGGCTGACGTGAAAGGCGATTTAACCGGTGTGGCTCAGGATGGGACGGCATCTGAAAAACTGCTCGAGCGGCTGAAAAATATTGGCATCACGGACTGGACCCCGCACGGTAACCCGGTGGTGGTGTGGGATATCTTTGGTGAGAAAGGCCACCCGGTGCGCGCCACCGTCTCCGATCTTGGCCCGCTGCTGCTGGCCCGTCTGCTTAACCTCAACGACGTGCAGTCCGGCGTGCTGAATATTATCTTCCGCATTGCCGACGATCAGGGACTGCTGCTGCTTGATTTCAAAGATCTACGCGCCATTACGCAATACATCGGCGATAACGCCAAATCCTTCCAGAACCAGTACGGCAATATCAGCAGCGCCTCGGTGGGCGCTATTCAGCGCGGTCTACTGACGCTTGAGCAGCAGGGGGCCGAACACTTCTTCGGCGAGCCGATGCTGGATATCAAGGACTGGATGCGCACCGACAGCAGCGGCAAAGGCATTATTAACATCCTGAGCTCAGAGAAGCTCTACCAGATGCCGAAACTCTACGCCGCCAGCCTGCTGTGGATGCTCTCCGAGCTCTATGAACAATTACCGGAAGCGGGCGATCTGGAAAAACCGAAGCTGGTGTTCTTCTTTGACGAAGCGCATCTGCTGTTTAACGACGCGCCGCAGGTATTGCTGGATAAAATTGAACAGGTCATTCGCCTGATCCGCTCCAAAGGCGTCGGCGTCTGGTTTGTCTCGCAAAACCCGTCCGATATCCCCGACAACGTGCTCGGGCAGCTCGGCAACCGCGTGCAGCATGCCCTGCGCGCCTTTACGCCAAAAGATCAGAAAGCGGTGAAAGCCGCCGCGCAAACCATGCGCGCCAATCCTGCCTTTGATACCGAAGCGGCGATTCAGGCGCTAGGCACCGGTGAAGCGCTGATCTCGTTCCTGGATGCGAAGGGCAGCCCGTCTGTGGTAGAACGCGCCATGGTGATCGCGCCTTGCTCGCGCATGGGGCCGGTGACCGACGATGAGCGCAACGGCCTGATTAACCACTCTCCGGTTTACGGGAAATACGAAGACGAGGTGGATCGCGAGTCCGCGTTCGAGATGCTGCAAAAAGGGGTCCAGGCGACAACAGAATCGCAGGATGCGCCTGCCGCTAAAGGGCAATCTGTCGCCGTCGATGACGGCATTCTCGGTGGGCTCAAAGACATTCTGTTCGGCAGCACCGGGCCGCGCGGCGGCAAGCGCGATGGCGTGGTGCAGACCATGGCGAAAAGCGCAGCCCGACAGGTCACCAATCAAATCGTGCGCGGCATGCTGGGGAGTTTGCTAGGCGGCCGTCGCCGCTAGACGAGGAATCCAGGGGCGGCCCAGCGCCGAACCCTGTACGCCGTTCTCCTGCAGATAGCGGTCAATTTCCACCATCCCCGTCCAGCGGTTTTCACACCATAGCGGTGCCAGAAGCGTTGGACGGCGGACACTGGCCGAGATGCGATGGTAGACAATATCCGGCGGCGTATGGCGAATCATCTCCCCCGCTGTCACCGTATAGTCTTCAAGCTCAATATCGCTTAACCGCCCAGCCTCCCAGGCTTTCGCCATAATACTGCCCTTCACGATATGCAGCGGGTGCAGCTTAATGCCGTCCACGCCGGTTTCAACCACCTTTTCGAGCGTTTCAAGACCATGCTGTTGACCCTCGCCGGGTAACCCAACAATCAGATGCGAGCAGACCTTCAGCCCGCGCTCGCGGGCCAGGCGCGCGGTGCGCTGGTAGCAGGCGAAATCATGGCCACGGTTAACACGGTGCAGCGTTTTGTCGTGCGCGGTCTGCAAGCCCAGCTCCAGCCAGATCTCGTAGCCTTGTTCTTTGTACTCGCTGAGCAGGTCCAGCACCGCGTCCGGTACGCAGTCCGGGCGTGTGCCCACGCAAAGCCCAACAATATTGGCCTGGCTGACGGCCTGCTGATACATCGAACGCAATACCTGCACCTCCGCCCACGTGCTGGTGTAGGCCTGGAAATAGGCCAGATATTGCTTCGCGCGGTTCACCAGGCTGGCCTGGTGGGCAAGCTGCTCAGCGATAGAATGGTGCTGCTGCGCCTCATCGGCAAACGACGCGACGTTACAGAAGGTGCAGCCGCCGCGCCCGATGGTGCCATCGCGATTCGGGCAGCTAAACCCGCCGTGCAGCGTCAGCTTATGAACCTTTTGCCCGTACCGCTGCAAAAGATCCCCACCAAACATATTGACTAATTTCTGTAACTGCATAATCTGATAGACCGTCCCGGAGAAAGGGGACAAGCCTGCCACTTTTAGCCTCTGTCGGCGATGACCTGGATCAATCGCCCTGGACGGCCTTTATCCATGTGAATAAATACTCACGATTACTGCAATTTCATTCACGCCTCCTGTGATTACTTTTCCTTATGTTCTGATTGTTTTTTTCATTTATAGCGCTACCACTGAAAAACAGTGGGTTTATGCGGGTTTGCATCCATTGCCAGATTATTGTTCTGCTATAAAACCGCTATTCAGCACGCTACATTGATAATACCGCTTTCATATAGTGAGTCAGATCACACTCCGCTGCTCGCTCTCAGGTCATTCAATCTATGTAAAAATAGTTAAATACACTTAAAATACAATGACATAGACTCTCTTTAGCACATTTTTGTATAAATAAGATTGCCATTTGACCTGTGTACCAATTCCCGATAAGTTGGAAATCCGCTGGAAGCTTTCTGGATGAGCGGCCTGCTCATCATATTTATGCAGTAATTGAGATTCCCTCTGAAGCAAGTCCTCAAACTTGTTTACCTGCGCGAAAGGATGAAAAAGAGGGCGAATGCGAGGTCCGCGTATGAAACGCAAACCCCGTCGCCATGCTCTTTCTGTGCCTGTGCGCCACGGTAAAGTTCAGTGGGAAGCCCGACGAGCCTGGGGAGGTTCACTGATATGTTGTACGATAAATCCCTTGAGAAGGATAACTGTGGTTTCGGCCTGATCGCCCACATAGAAGGCGAACCTAGCCACAAGGTAGTGCGTACTGCTATTCACGCACTGGCCCGTATGCAGCACCGTGGCGCCATCCTTGCCGATGGTAAAACCGGCGACGGTTGCGGCCTGCTGCTGCAAAAACCGGATCGTTTCTTCCGCATCGTGGCGGAAGAGCGCGGCTGGCGTTTAGCCAAAAACTACGCTGTCGGCATGCTGTTCCTGAATCAGGATCCTGAAAAGGCTGCCGCCTCACGCCGCATCGTCGAAGAAGAACTTCAGCGTGAAACCCTGTCAATTGTCGGCTGGCGCGATGTGCCAACCAACGAAGGGGTGCTCGGTGAAATCGCCCTCTCCTCGCTGCCTCGTATTGAACAGATTTTCGTCAACGCGCCTGCGGGCTGGCGTCCACGTGATATGGAACGCCGTCTGTTTATCGCCCGCCGCCGCATTGAAAAACGTCTCCAGGACGATAAAGAGTTCTACGTCTGTAGCCTCTCTAACCTGGTGAACATCTATAAAGGTCTGTGTATGCCGGCTGACCTGCCGCGCTTCTACCTGGACCTGGCGGACCTGCGTCTGGAATCGGCCATTTGCCTGTTCCACCAGCGCTTCTCCACCAACACCGTACCACGCTGGCCGCTGGCTCAGCCGTTCCGCTACCTGGCGCACAACGGCGAGATCAACACCATCACAGGTAACCGCCAGTGGGCCCGCGCCCGTACCTATAAGTTCCAGACGCCACTGATCCCTGACCTGCACGATGCCGCGCCGTTCGTGAACGAAACCGGCTCGGACTCCAGTTCGATGGATAACATGCTGGAACTGCTGCTGGCGGGCGGGATGGATATCGTGCGCGCCATGCGTCTGCTCGTGCCGCCAGCCTGGCAGAACAACCCGGATATGGATCCTGAGCTGCGCGCGTTCTTCGACTTTAACTCCATGCACATGGAGCCGTGGGACGGCCCGGCGGGCATCGTTATGTCCGACGGACGTTTTGCCGCCTGTAACCTGGACCGTAACGGTCTGCGTCCGGCGCGCTACGTTATCACCAAAGACAAGCTCATCACCTGCGCCTCTGAAGTCGGCATCTGGGATTACCAGCCTGACGAAGTGGTCGAGAAAGGCCGCGTCGGTCCGGGCGAGCTGATGGTTATCGACACCCGCGGCGGGCGCATCCTGCACTCCGCCGAAACCGACAACGATCTGAAGAGCCGCCACCCGTACAAAGAGTGGATGGAAAAGAACGTGCGTCGCCTGGTGCCGTTCGAAGATCTTACGGACGAAGAAGTGGGCAGCCGGGAGCTGGACGACGATACTCTCGCGAGCTACCAGAAGCAGTTTAACTACAGCGCGGAAGAGCTGGACTCTGTCATCCGCGTGCTCGGTGAAAACGGCCAGGAAGCGGTCGGCTCGATGGGTGACGATACCCCGTTTGCCGTGCTCTCCAGCCAGCCGCGCATCATTTACGACTACTTCCGCCAGCAGTTCGCGCAGGTGACCAACCCGCCAATCGATCCGCTGCGTGAAGCGCACGTGATGTCGTTGGCCACCAGCATCGGTCGTGAGATGAACGTCTTTTGCGAGGCCGAAGGCCAGGCGCATCGTCTGACCTTTAAATCGCCGATCCTGCTGTATTCAGATTTCAAACAGCTCACCACCATGAAAGAGGAGCACTACCGCGCCGACACGCTCGACATTACCTTCGACGTGAACGAAGCGAGCCTTGAAGACACGGTGAATGCGCTGTGTGACAAAGCCGAACAGATGGTGCGTAACGGCACCGTGCTGCTGGTGTTGTCCGACCGTAATATCGCGAAAAACCGTCTGCCTGTACCTGCCCCGATGGCGGTCGGCGCTATCCAGACGCGTTTGGTCGATAAGAGCCTGCGCTGCGACGCGAACATCATTGTTGAAACCGCAAGCGCCCGCGACCCGCATCACTTTGCCGTGCTGTTGGGCTTCGGCGCGACGGCGATCTACCCGTACCTGGCCTACGAAACGCTGGCCCGTCTGGTGGATACCCGCGCGATCGACAAAGATTACCGCGCGGTGATGCTGAACTACCGTAACGGCATCAACAAAGGTCTGTACAAGATCATGTCCAAAATGGGCATCTCAACCATTGCCTCCTACCGCTGTTCTAAGCTGTTTGAAGCGGTCGGCCTGCATGACGAGGTTGCCAACCTCTGCTTCCAGGGCGTGGTCAGCCGCATCGGCGGCGCCGGTTTTGCGGACTTCCAGCAGGATCTGGTGAACCTGTCCAAGCGCGCCTGGCTGGCACGTAAGCCGCTGGATCAGGGCGGTCTGCTGAAATACGTTCACGGTGGCGAATACCACGCCTATAACCCGGACGTGGTGCGCACGCTGCAGCAGGCGGTTCAGAGCGGTGAATACAGCGATTATCAGCAGTACGCTGAGCTGGTGAATAACCGTCCGGCGGCGACGCTGCGCGACCTTATTGCCCTCAATCCGGGCGATGAAGCGGTCAGCATTGACGAAGTTGAGCCGGCATCGGAACTGTTCAAACGCTTCGATACCGCGGCGATGTCCATCGGCGCGCTGAGCCCGGAAGCTCACGAAGCGCTGGCGGAAGCCATGAACAGCATCGGCGGTAACTCTAACTCCGGCGAAGGCGGTGAAGATCCGGCCCGTTACGGCACGAATAAAGTGTCCCGTATCAAGCAGGTAGCATCCGGTCGCTTTGGCGTGACGCCTGCGTACCTGGTCAACGCCGACGTGATTCAGATTAAAGTTGCTCAGGGTGCTAAACCGGGCGAAGGCGGTCAGCTGCCGGGTGATAAAGTCACCCCGTACATCGCCAAACTGCGCTATTCCGTGCCGGGCGTGACGCTGATCTCCCCGCCGCCGCACCACGATATCTACTCTATCGAGGATCTGGCGCAGCTCATTTTCGACCTGAAACAGGTCAACCCGAAGGCGATGATCTCCGTGAAGCTGGTTTCCGAACCGGGCGTTGGCACCATCGCGACCGGCGTGGCGAAGGCCTATGCGGATCTCATCACCATTGCCGGTTATGACGGCGGTACCGGCGCAAGCCCGCTCTCCTCCGTGAAATATGCGGGTTGTCCGTGGGAGCTTGGCCTGGTGGAAACCCAGCAGGCGCTGGTGGCTAACGGTCTGCGTCATAAGATCCGTCTGCAGGTGGATGGCGGTCTGAAAACTGGCCTCGACATCATCAAGGCGGCGATCCTCGGTGCGGAAAGCTTCGGCTTCGGTACGGGTCCAATGGTCGCGTTGGGCTGTAAATACCTGCGTATTTGCCACCTGAACAACTGCGCAACCGGCGTTGCAACCCAGGACGAGAAGCTGCGTAAGAACCACTATCACGGCCTGCCGTTCAAAGTGACTAATTACTTTGAGTTCATCGCCCGCGAAACTCGCGAGCTGATGGCGCAGCTGGGCGTTAAACGTCTGGTGGACCTGATTGGCCGTACCGACCTGCTGAAAGAGCTGGAAGGCTTCACCGCCAAGCAGCAGAAGCTGGAGTTGAGCAAGCTGCTGGAAACCGCGCAGCCGCATCCTGGCAAAGCGGTCTACTGCACCGAGAACAACCCGCCGTTTGATAACGGCGTGCTGAACGCACAGTTGCTGCAGCAGGCGAAGCCGTACGTGGACGACAAGCAGAGCAAAACGTTCTGGTTTGATATCCGTAACACCGACCGTTCCGTGGGTGCATCGCTCTCCGGCTACATCGCGCAGACGCACGGTGACCAGGGGCTGGCGTCGGATCCGATTACCGCGCATTTCAGCGGTACCGCGGGTCAGAGCTTCGGCGTGTGGAACGCAGGTGGTGTTGAGCTGTACCTGACCGGCGATGCCAACGACTACGTCGGTAAAGGCATGGCGGGCGGTCTGCTGGCGGTGCGTCCTCCGGTCGGCTCAGCCTTCCGCAGCCATGAAGCCAGCATCATCGGTAACACCTGCCTGTACGGCGCGACCGGCGGTCGTCTGTTTGCAGCAGGCCGTGCGGGCGAGCGTTTTGCGGTGCGTAACTCCGGTGCCATCACCGTGGTGGAAGGCATTGGCGATAACGGTTGTGAATACATGACGGGCGGGATTGTTTGCGTTCTGGGTAAAACCGGCGTGAACTTCGGCGCAGGCATGACGGGCGGTTTTGCCTACGTCCTGGATGAAGACGGTGAGTTCCGCAAACGCGTGAACCCGGAGCTGGTGGAAGTGCTGGACGTTGACACGCTGGCCATTCACGAAGAACACCTGCGCGGTTTAATTACCGAACACGTGCAGCATACCGGTTCTTCGCGCGGCGAAGAGATCCTGGCGAACTGGCCGGCGTTCTCTGCGAAATTCGCGCTGGTTAAGCCGAAGTCCAGCGATGTTAAAGCCCTGTTGGGTCACCGTAGTCGTAGCGCAGCAGAGCTGCGCGTGCAGGCGCAGTAAGGAATTCAGATGAGCCAGAACGTATACCAGTTTATCGACCTGCAGCGTGTTGATCCCCCAAAGAAACCGCTGAAGATCCGCAAAATTGAATTTGTTGAAATCTACGAGCCGTTTTCAGAAGGCCAGGCCAAAGCACAGGCGGACCGCTGCCTGTCCTGCGGTAACCCTTACTGCGAATGGAAATGTCCGGTACACAACTACATCCCGAACTGGCTGAAGCTGGCCAATGAAGGGCGTATTTTTGAAGCCGCCGAGCTGTCTCACCAGACCAACACCCTGCCGGAAGTGTGCGGCCGCGTATGTCCTCAGGACCGTCTGTGCGAAGGCTCCTGTACGCTGAACGACGAGTTCGGTGCGGTGACCATCGGCAACATCGAGCGCTATATCAACGATAAAGCGTTCGAGATGGGCTGGCGTCCGGACATGACCGGCGTGAAGCAAACCGACAAGCGCGTGGCGATCATCGGCGCGGGCCCAGCGGGCCTGGCCTGTGCGGACGTGCTGACCCGCAACGGCGTGAAGGCGGTGGTCTTTGACCGTCATCCGGAAATCGGCGGTCTGCTGACCTTCGGTATCCCGGCCTTCAAGCTGGAAAAAGAGGTCATGACCCGTCGCCGTGAAATTTTCACCGGCATGGGCATTGAGTTCAAGCTGAACGTGGAAGTAGGCCGCGACGTGCAGCTCGACGACCTGCTGAAGGATTACGACGCCGTGTTCCTCGGCGTGGGCACCTATCAGTCCATGCGCGGTGGTCTGGAGAACGAAGACGCGCCGGGCGTTTATGATGCCCTGCCGTTCCTGATTGCCAATACCAAGCAGATCATGGGCTACGGCGAAACCGCCGATGAGCCGTTCGTCAGCATGGAAGGCAAACGCGTGGTGGTGCTGGGCGGCGGTGATACCGCGATGGACTGCGTGCGTACCTCCATTCGTCAGAATGCGGCACACGTGATCTGCGCCTATCGTCGTGACGAAGAGAACATGCCGGGCTCTAAGCGCGAAGTGAAAAACGCGCGTGAAGAGGGCGTGGAGTTCCAGTTCAACATCCAGCCTCTGGGTATTGAAGTGAACGCCAACGGTAAAGTGAGCGGCGTGAAGATGGCGCGTACCGAGATGGGCGCACCGGATGCGAAAGGCCGTCGTCGCGCCGAGATCGTTGCCGGTTCTGAACACGTGATCCCGGCCGATGCCGTGGTGATGGCGTTCGGTTTCCGCCCTCACAGCATGGAGTGGCTGGCGAAGCACAGCGTTGAGCTGGATTCGCAGGGCCGCGTAATCGCGCCAGAAGGCAGCGATAATGCGTTCCAGACCAGCAACCCGAAAATCTTCGCCGGTGGCGATATCGTTCGCGGTTCAGACCTGGTGGTGACGGCGATTGCCGAAGGCCGCAAGGCGGCTGACGGGATCCTGAATTACCTGGAAGTGTAAAAAAAACAGGCCCGATTGGGCCTGTTTTTTATTTCACGACGCGAAGAGCCGGACGACCACCGCGCGGAGGCGGATCGTCATCAGGGTCATTGTCATCGTGATGATCGGGTTTATCGCCATCGATAAGTGACATCACCGTGTCGCTTTCGCGCTCATCAGATGCATTCTCATCATTCAGGCTGGCAACCTCTTCATCATACGCCGCTTCCGGCTCGAACATAGTTCCCGCACCGTTTTCACGGGCGTAGATGGCCAGCACAGCGGCCAGCGGAACGGAAACCTGACGCGGCACGCCGCCAAAACGCGCGTTGAAGCGCACTTCATCGTTCGCCAGCTCCAGGTTACCCACCGCGCGCGGGGCGATGTTCAGTACGATCTGCCCGTCACGTGCGTATTCCATTGGAACCAGCACGCCCGGCAACGTCACATCCACAACCAAGTGCGGCGTGAGCTGGTTATCCAGCAGCCATTCATAGAAGGCGCGCAGCAGATAAGGACGGCGTGGGGTAAGTTGTGACATTTCCACAGTCATTAGCCTCGGCCGAGACGCATTTCACGTTCCGGTTCAGTTAAGGATGCCAGGAAAGAGTCGCGCTCAAAGACGCGAGTCATGTAGCCCTTCAGCTCTTTCGCGCCAGGACCGCTGAACTCTACGCCCAGGGTCGGCAGACGCCACAACAGCGGTGCCAGGTAGCAATCCACCAGGCTGAACTCATCGCTCAGGAAGAACGGTTTCTGACCAAACACCGGGGCGATTGCCAGCAGCTCTTCACGCAGTTGCTTACGCGCAGCGTCAGCTTCAGAAGCGGAACCGCTGGTAATCACGTTCATCAGCGAGTACCAGTCTTTTTCGATACGCTGCATGTACAGGCGGCTTTCACCACGCGCGACAGGGTAAACAGGCATCAGCGGCGGATGCGGGAAACGCTCATCCAGATATTCCATAATGATACGGGATTCCCACAGGGTCAGCTCGCGATCCACCAGCGTCGGTACGCTTTGGCTCGGGTTGAGATCGATCAGATCCTGAGGCGGGTTATCCTTTTCCACATGCTCGATCTCAAAACTGACACCCTTCTCGGCCAGCACGATACGAACCTGATGGCTATAAATGTCAGTAGGACCAGAAAACAGCGTCATTACCGAACGTTTGTTGGCAGCGACAGCCATGAAAACCTCCAGGTATATTCAGAATTTTTACTGCTACCAGCCCAACAGGGGCCAGCCAGATGTTGTATCGCCCATCCCAGAGAAAACACATTGTTCAAGAATCGAACAAAAATCGAGTATTCACCGATATTTGGGCAGAAAATTGGATGATAGTTTACCAGATTTTGATGGCTTTGTGGTGAGGGGATTCTGGAAATGTGGAAAAAGAGAAGATATATGCATGGATATTGTGGATAACCTGCGCATTATCCATAAAAAAACCCGCCGAAGCGGGTTTTTCGCCAATCGTTCTGCGTAAGCAGAATGGATTAACGTTTGGAGAACTGTGGACGACGACGTGCTTTACGCAGACCCACTTTCTTACGTTCAACCTGACGCGCGTCACGAGTAACGAAGCCAGCTTTACGCAGTTCAGAACGCAGGGATTCGTCGTACTCCATCAGAGCGCGGGTGATACCGTGACGGATCGCACCTGCCTGACCGGAGATACCACCACCTTTAACGGTGATGTACAGATCCAGTTTTTCTACCATGTCAACCAGTTCCAGCGGCTGGCGAACTACCATGCGGGCAGTTTCGCGACCGAAGTATTGTTCCAGAGAACGCTGGTTGATTACGATTTTACCACTGCCCGGTTTGATGAAAACGCGAGCTGCGGAACTTTTGCGGCGACCAGTGCCGTAGTATTGATTTTCAGCCATTGCCTATAATCCCGATTAGATGTCAAGAACTTGCGGTTGCTGTGCCGCGTGATTGTGCTCGTTGCCTGCGTAAACTTTCAGTTTACGGAACATAGCACGACCCAGCGGGCCTTTTGGCAGCATGCCTTTAACCGCGATTTCAATCACACGCTCAGGACGGCGGGCAATCATCTCTTCAAAGGTCGCTTCTTTGATACCACCGATGTGGCCGGTGTGGTGGTAGTACATTTTGTCAGTACGCTTGTTGCCGGTTACAGCAACTTTATCAGCGTTCAGAACGATGATGTAATCACCGGTATCAACGTGCGGAGTGTATTCCGCTTTATGCTTACCGCGCAGGCGACGAGCCAGTTCAGTAGCCAGACGGCCCAGAGTTTTACCGGTCGCGTCAACAACATACCAGTCGCGCTGTACGGTTTCTGGTTTAGCTGTAAAAGTTTTCATTAAAAGCTTACCCAAATAATAAGTTACACGTTGGTGAACACCCAAACGTTTAGTCAGTTGAGGTTCACACGACAAAGTCCGGCAAACCTACCCCTTCGAATAGCACATGCCGACACATAGAAAGTTTCGGGAAAAAAACCTTCTCGTAACGTGGGGTCGCAAGATTATAGAGAAGTTGAGGTCAAAGATCGACCCTTAAATGTGATTTGGAATGGGTTTTTCGGGGCCACGGAAAATGCCGGGTGGCGGCTGCGCCTTACCCGGCCTACAAGGCTCCCTTCTCAGGGAGAGGATGGTATTTATTACGGCATATGCTCCAGCTTCAGGTATTCCTCACTCTGCATCTCCTGCAGGCGAGACAGGCAGCGCTGGAACTCAAACTTCAGCCGCTCTCCCTGGTAAATCTCATATAAAGGTACCTCGGCGCTGACCACCAGCTTGACGTGGCGCTCATAAAACTCGTCCACCAGCGCAATGAAGCGTCGTGCTTCGCTCTCCATCAGCCGCGTCATCACCGGCACATCCAGCACCATCACGGTGTGGAACAGACGTGAAAGCGCAATGTAGTCGTGCTGGCTGCGGGCATCCACGCAAAGCGTCCTAAAGGAGACCGCCAGCGTTTGGTTTTCGACGCCAAGGGTGAGGAGCGGGCGATGGTTAATCTCGAGCTCCGGGGCGTGCTCGCGTTTTGCTCCCGCCAGCGCCAGCCAAAGTTTATCCATCTCGCGGGTGGTATCGGCATTTAGCGGCGAAAGCCACAGGTGCGCCTGGGTCAGCGTGCGCAGACGATAATCGACACCGGCATCGACGTTCATAATGTCACAATGCTGTTTGATAGCGTCAATGGCGGGCAGGAAGCGTGCCCGCTGCAGGCCGTTGCGGTACAGATCGTCCGGCGGGATATTCGAGGTGGCCACCAGCGTAATTCCGCGGGCAAATAACGCCTTCATCAGGCCGCCTAACAGCATGGCATCGGTGATGTCAGACACAAAAAACTCATCGAAGCAGAGTACGTCCGTTTCCGCCTTGAACCGGTCGGCCACAATCTCCAGCGGATCGCTTTTACCCTGCAGCGCAGTCAGCTCTTCATGCACCCGCAGCATAAAACGATGGAAGTGCAGACGCTGTTTACGTGTACCTGGCAGGCTCTGGTAGAACATGTCCATCAGCCAGGTTTTTCCGCGACCGACCCCGCCCCACATGTATAAACCGCGCGCCGGCGCGTGAGCCTGTGGCGCTTTTTTACCGAGCAACCGCCCAAACGCCGCCTTTAGCCCGCCATTCTGTTCGGTTTCAGCGGGTTTTGCCGTGAGCTCCTGGTAAATCATCTCCAGACGGTTTACCGCCTCACGTTGAACGTCATCAGGCTGATGAGTGCCCTCGCTAAGGGCCAGTTGATATCGCGATGCAGGGGACAGGTTTTGCATAATCTTATTATTATTCCTTCAATTAACGCTCACCAGCAGACGTGACTGATGAAAAAAAGGCCGTTCTACACTACGCGATGATACGTCAGGATTCCACTTCTGCAGAAATAGCGGTTATAGTGGCATTATCAGGCACAGGCAGGAGCCGAGCCAACACCCTACGGAACAACAAGACAACGGGAGAAGTTCATGACCTGGGAATATGCGCTAATCGGTTTAGTCGTCGGCATCGTCATCGGTGCTGTGGCCATGCGTTTCGGTAATCGCAAATTGCGTCAGCAGCAGTCACTGCAGTACGAACTGGAAAAGAACAAAGCCGAGCTGGAAGAGTATCGTGAAGAGCTGGTCAGCCATTTTGCCCGCAGCGCCGAGCTGCTGGACAACATGGCGACCGACTATCGTCAGCTGTATCAACATATGGCAAAAAGCTCCAGCAGCCTGCTGCCGGAAATGACCGCTGAAACTAACCCATTCCGCAACCGTCTGGCTGACTCTGAGGCCGGTAACGATCAGGCGCCCGTTCAGATGCCTCGCGACTACTCCGATGGCGCGTCCGGCCTGCTGCGCGGCGGTGTAAAACGCGATTAATCGCACAACCTGAATTTATTTTACGGGCGCAGCGATTGCGCCCGTCCTTTCTTCATGACCCCAGCTATCATTTAGTTAAACACCTCATTGTTCAGCGGTTTAAAATTCAATAACATCAACGTGTTTTTGGGGCCGTTTTTCCTTTATTCCAGGTTACGAGAGTCAACATCGATGAAGAAAAAAAACCAGCTGTTGAGCGCTATCGCGTTAAGTGTCGGGTTATCTCTCTCGGCGTCCGTCCCTGTATTCGCTGCTCTCCCCTCCCAGGTGCCTGGCCAGGCGGCCATTCCCAGCCTCGCGCCCATGCTGGAAAAAGTGTTGCCTGCGGTCGTCAGCGTTCAGGTTGAAGGCACGGCGGTACAAAGCCAACGCGTCCCTGAAGAACTGAAAAAATATTTTGGCGATGAGTCTCCCGACCAGCAGGCGCAGCCTTTTGAAGGCCTGGGCTCTGGCGTCATTATTGATGCAGCTAAAGGCTATATTCTGACTAACAACCATGTCATCAGCCAGGCCGATAAAATAAGCGTCCAGCTAAACGATGGCCGCGAATTTGATGCCAAACTGATTGGCGGCGATGACCAGAGCGACATCGCGCTGCTGCAGGTGCAAAACCCGAGCAATCTGACCCAGATTGCCATCGCGGATTCTGACAAACTGCGCGTCGGCGACTTTGCCGTCGCCGTGGGCAACCCCTTTGGCTTAGGGCAAACCGCCACCTCCGGGATCGTCTCCGCGCTGGGGCGTAGCGGCCTGAATCTGGAGGGGTTGGAAAACTTTATCCAGACCGATGCCTCAATCAACCGTGGAAACTCCGGCGGGGCATTGCTCAACCTTAACGGCGAGCTGATTGGGATTAACACGGCGATTCTGGCACCGGGCGGCGGCAGCATCGGGATCGGTTTTGCTATCCCCAGCAATATGGCCAAAACCCTGGCGCAGCAGCTGATCCAGTTCGGTGAAATCAAACGCGGGCTGCTGGGCATTAAAGGTATGGAGATGAGCGCTGATATCGCAAAAGCGTTCAACATCAATGTACAGCGCGGGGCGTTTGTCAGTGAAGTGCTGCCAAACTCCGGTTCCGCAAAAGCGGGCGTGAAATCGGGGGATGTGATCGTCAGCCTGAACGACAAACCGCTGAACAGCTTTGCAGAACTGCGTTCGCGGATTGCCACAACCGAACCTGGCGCCAAAGTGAAGCTGGGCCTGATACGTGACGGTAAGCCGTTTGACGTTGAAGTGACGCTGGATAAGAGCACCTCTTCCTCGGCCAGCGCGGAGCTTATTGCCCCGGCGCTGCAAGGGGCTACGTTGAGCGACGGGCAGCTGAAAGACGGTACGAAAGGCATTAGCATCGACACCGTCGAGAAGAGCAGCCCTGCCGCGCAGGCCGGATTGCATCAGGATGACGTGATCATCGGTGTAAACCGCAATCGCGTGCAGTCTATTGCCGAACTGCGCAAGGTGCTGGAAAGCAAACCGGCGGTTGTTGCCCTGCAGGTCATGCGCGGCAATGAGTCTATCTATATTCTGTTGCGCTAAGCATTTGCGATCCGGACATCACCGCTGCATGTGATGTCCGGATAACTCATGTTATGCTGCAAATCGTTCCTTTTTTAACGAAACGCGCATCATGCTTTCAAAGCTCTTACGTTCTATTGTCATCGGTTTGATTGTCGCTGGCCTGCTGCTGCTGGCGCTGCCGTCTTTACGTCAGTTCAATAAACTGTCTGCTCCCCAGTTTGATAGCACGGATGAAACGCCGGCCACCTATAACCAGGCCGTCCGCCGAGCCGCCCCCGCCGTAGTTAACGTCTATAACCGTGGCCTGAATAGCTCAGCCCACAACCAGCTGGAGATCCGCACCCTCGGCTCCGGCGTGATCATGGACGAGCGCGGCTACATTATTACTAACAAGCACGTGATAAATGACGCCGACCAGATCATCGTCGCCCTGCAGGATGGCCGCGTGTTTGAGGCATTACTCGTTGGGTCTGACAGCCTGACCGATCTGGCCGTCCTGAAGATTAACGCCACGGGCGGTTTGCCGGTCATCCCGATCAACCGTAAACGTACCCCGCATATTGGTGATGTCGTCCTGGCGATTGGTAACCCTTACAACCTGGGCCAGACCATCACCCAGGGGATTATCAGCGCGACCGGTCGTATCGGCCTCAACCCATCCGGACGGCAGAATTTCCTGCAAACCGATGCCTCCATCAACCACGGTAACTCCGGCGGTGCGCTGGTCAACTCGCTGGGCGAACTGATGGGCATCAACACCCTCTCGTTCGACAAGAGCAACGACGGTGAGACGCCGGAAGGGATCGGCTTTGCCATTCCGTTCCAGCTGGCGACCAAAATTATGGATAAATTGATCCGCGACGGACGCGTGATCCGCGGCTATATCGGTATCGGCGGGCGCGAAATTGCGCCGATGCATACCCAGGGCGGCGGAATCGATCAGATCCAGGGCATCGTGGTTAACGAGGTGGCGCCAGGGGGTCCGGCTGCCAACGCGGGAATTCAGGTAAACGATGTGATTGTGTCGGTCAACGGCACGCCGGCGGTCTCTGCGCTGGAGACGATGGATCAGGTGGCGGAAATTCGCCCGGGTTCTATCATCCCTGTTGAGGTCATGCGCAACGATAAGAAACTGACGCTGCACGTAACGATTCAGGAATACCCGGCAACAAACTGACAGGCATAAAAAAACGGAGCGATAAGCTCCGTTTTTTGCCGGGAGACGGTTCGTATTACTTGTTAACGAACTCTTCGCCCAGGGTGATATCTTTCTTCAGCGTATCCAGCATGCCTTCCATCGCGTGTTGTTCAAACGCGCTCAGGGTACCAATGGATTTACGCTCTTCGATACCGTTTTTACCCAGCAGCAGCGGCTGAGAGAAGAAGCGAGCGTGTTCGCCATCGCCTTCAACGTAAGCGCATTCAACAACGCCTTTCTCGCCCTGCAGAGCGCGAACCAGTGACAGACCGAAACGTGCAGCCGCCTGGCCCATAGACAGGGTTGCAGAACCGCCACCCGCCTTCGCTTCCACCACTTCGGTGCCCGCGTTCTGGATGCGTTTAGTCAGGTCAGCCACTTCCTGCTCGGTGAAGCTCACGCCAGGGATCTGCGACAGCAGAGGCAGGATGGTGACGCCAGAGTGACCGCCGATGACCGGAACTTCCACTTCTGTTGGCTGTTTGCCTTTCAGCTCAGCAACAAAGGTGTTGGAACGGATGATATCCAGCGTGGTTACGCCGAACAGTTTGTTTTTGTCGTAAACACCTGCTTTCTTCAGCACTTCTGCCGCGATAGCAACGGTGGTGTTCACCGGGTTAGTGATGATACCGATGCACGCTTTCGGGCACACTTCAGCAATCTGCTGCACCAGGTTTTTCACGATGCCCGCGTTGACATTGAACAGGTCTGAACGATCCATGCCCGGCTTACGCGCTACGCCTGCAGAAATCAGCACCACGTCGGCACCCTGCAGTGCAGGACGTGCATCTTCACCGGAGAAGCCTTTGATTTTTACAGCAGTTGGGATGTGGCTCAGGTCAACCGCCACGCCTGGGGTTACCGGAGCAATATCGTACAGGGAGAGTTCTGAGCCTGAAGGCAGTTGGGTTTTCAGTAGTAGGGCAAGCGCCTGGCCGATACCACCAGCAGCGCCGAGGACTGCGACTTTCATCCTAAACTCCTTATTATGGTTAACTTAAGTATCTGTAAATCCGTTGCGGCGACCATAATTCAGCAAGTAAATAATTACAATTTTCGTAGCTAAAGAATTTGAGGTCACGCGACTTTATCTCTCACCAGAAAACTATCTGACGACAGAGAGCAACGCATTAAGAGGTGGTTACAATACACCCTGCCCCGCCACCAAAACAACATCATTTTGATAACATTTAATTTACTTTTAAGCTTATTTGCGCGGCGTGACCCAGGCATGTTTTCTGATAACGAAATCTGATAAAATCACTCCCTTTCATAACATTATTTCAGCCTGGCGCTGAGTAGATAATTTGCATAAAAATTCATCCACATGCATAATAATGTTGTTTCTATCGTCATATTCCGGGTGACTTATGCGAAGCTCGTCTAAGCAAGAAGAATTAGTAAAGGCGTTTAAAGCGCTACTTAAAGAAGAGAAATTCAGTTCTCAGGGAGAAATTGTTCAGGCGCTGCAGGAACAAGGCTTCGATAACATCAATCAGTCGAAAGTCTCCCGCATGTTAACGAAATTTGGCGCAGTGCGTACCCGTAACGCCAAGATGGAGATGGTCTATTGCCTGCCAGCAGAACTTGGCGTGCCGACCACCTCCAGCCCGCTCAAAAATCTGGTTCTGGATATCGATCATAACGACGCCGTAGTGGTGATCCACACAAGCCCCGGCGCCGCACAGCTGATTGCCCGCATGCTGGACTCGCTGGGTAAAACGGAGGGTATCCTCGGGACTATCGCCGGCGATGACACCATCTTTACCACACCGGCTAGCGGTTTTTCCGTGAAAGATCTCCACGAAGCGATTCTGGTTCTGTTCGAACAGGAACTCTAATCCCCTCTCCCCGTAGCGCCGCTGCGGGGATCGTTCTGCTTCCGCTGCGTTCTCCCCTCTTTTCTACTGCCCTTCACTTTGACAAATAGTGCTTTTTAACACCCATTAACATTCACATGGTGAATGCTAAATCAAAGAATCGCACAAAAAATCAAAAGTTGATATCCATATGATTTCATTAGCTATCACCAACAAAAACGTGCAAAAAACACCCAATATTATGCAATTTGGTTATAAAAAAAGTACTGGTTAACACGTAATAACAATAGAAACCATTAGTCTGGTATTAATTTTTACCGTTATTAGTGTATACTTGATTTTGTGATGAGGGTCACGAAACAAGACCCCACTAAAAAATTCGACGAGGTAAGAATCATGAAAATCAAATCAACTGTAGCGGCTCTGAGCGTCCTGTCTGTCCTGTCATTTGGTGCTTTCGCGGCTGACTCTATTAATGCTGACCAGGCGCAATCCCGCCAGGCCATCGGTACGGTTTCTGTCGGCGCGGTCGGCACATCGCCAATGGACATGCATGAGATGCTGAACAAAAAAGCGGAAGAACAGGGTGCATCATCCTATCGCATCATCGAAGCGCGTTCTGGTGACCACTGGCACGCCACCGCTGAGCTGTACAAATAAGTTTTAGTAATAGCTGAAAACGTAAATCTCCACTCAACGGCACCAGGCATAAAAATAGCAGTTCAACCCTTCTCGCCGTTGAGTAAAAACCCTATTCAGGAGTATAGACTATGAAAACCAAATTGATCATCGCAACCCTTGGTCTGGCATCCGTTCTCTCTTTCGGCGCAAGTGCAGCCGTACAGCAGGTGAATGCCGACCAGGCACAAAATCTACAGAGTATGGGCAGCGTCTCCGTGACGTCTGTCACTGGCTCACCGATGGATATCCGTCACGAACTGGCCGCCAAAGCTGAAAAAGCAGGTGCCAGCAGCTATCGCGTCACCGAACTGAATCAGGGTGACCACTGGCACGCAACTGCAGAACTGTATAAATAAACCCTCGTCGTATCTCATCATACGACTTGCCCCTGGCCTCATGGTCAGGGGCTTTTTTCATTCAATGCCGCGCGTTAAAGCGCAACTGCCCTTCAAGCTCTTCTTCCGCTTCATCGAACAGCAATATCAGCGCGCCAAAACGTCTTCGCAGCTTATCGGGCAAATGGATAAACTCAATCTCCAGCGGTAGCGGCAACAGACTGCCGGTGACCACGTCCCAAAGCGTATCCAGATTCGTCACGCTTTCCCTTTCAAGATCAAACACCCGGATAAATTCCCGGTAGAAGTCTTCCTGACTGTCGATCTCGTCAAAATCAAACGTATAGGTTTTCATTGCCAGCCACCCAGTCCAGGCGAGCGGCAGCTGCCGCCCTGTCTATTATAATCCCCCAATATGCAGGGTTTTAACTTCCAGATACTCTTCCAGTCCCAGCACGGAGCCTTCTCGTCCAAGACCTGACTCTTTTACGCCGCCAAAAGGCCCGAGCTCAGTGGAGACGGCGCACTCGTTAATGCCAATCATCCCGCTCTCGATAGCCTGTGAAACGCGGAAGACCCGTGAGAGATTCTGGGTATAGAAGTAAGCCGCCAGCCCATAGGGCGTGTTGTTGGCGCGCTGGATGACTTCATCTTCCGAGGTGAAACGGAAGCACGCCGCCACCGGGCCAAACGTCTCTTCTTCTGCCAGCTTCATGCCTTCATGGCAGTCGCCCAATACGGTAGGCATCCAGAAATTCCCGCCAAGCGGATGAGGCTTACCTCCTGCCAGTACGGTTGCGCCCCGGGCAACGGCGTCGTCGACATGCTCACGCACTTTGTTCACCGCAGTAGGTTCAATCAGCGGCCCGACGACCACCCCCTCCTCAAGACCATTACCCACCTTCAGCGCATTCACCGCATCGGCGAGTTTATTCACAAATTTGTCGTAGACGGTTTCCTGAATATAAAAACGGTTCACGCTGACGCAGACCTGCCCGGCATTGCGGAACTTGTTGGCGATCGCGCCCTTAACCGCTGCGTCGATGTCCGCATCCTCAAAAACGATATACGGGGCATTTCCCCCCAGCTCCATCGAGACTTTCTTCATGGTTTCGGCGGCGTTACGCACCAGCGTTTTGCCGACGGAGGTTGAGCCGGTAAAGGAGATTTTACGCACGTCGCGGCTTGCCATAATCGCATCGCTGATTTCATGCGTATTCCCGGCAACGGCGTTGAGAACGCCATCGGGCACACCGGCCTGTTTCGCCAGAGTAAGCAGCGCAAAGGCGCTGAGCGGCGTGTTGTTGGCCGGTTTAATAACCCCGGTACACCCGGCCGCCAGCGCCGGGCCTAACTTGCGGGTGAGCATGGCCATTGGGAAGTTCCACGGCGTAATCGCAGCGACCACACCAATGGGTTCACGGGTCGCCAGAATGCGTGAGCCAGGTTTGATCGGTGGAATAATTTCACCATTCGCGCGTTTAGCCTCTTCGGCAAACCACTGGATAAAGCTGGCGGCGTACTCCACTTCGCCCTCCGCTTCTTTCAGGGGTTTGCCCTGTTCGGTGGTCATTAACCGCCCGAGCCAGCTTTTATTCTCAATAATCAATTCATACCAGCGGTAGAGAATCGCCGAGCGTTCTTTCGCGGTTTTGGCACGCCATGCCGGGAAGGCTTTGGTGGCCGCTGCGATGGCGTCTTCGGTTTGCGCTTTACCCGCTTTTGCGACTTTAGCAATGACCTCACCGGTCGCGGGATTCAGCACATCAAACGTCGTGTCCAGCGTTTTCCAAATGCCGTTGACCAGATAGCCGGTCTGAAAAAGGATGTGGTCCTGAAGCGCCTGGGTCGTCATGTGTCCTCCCTTTCTGAAATGTAAGAACGTGCTGGAATAAGTATAGCCACAAAAAAACCGACGCTTTTGGCGTCGGTTTTTTTACTTCAGTCAGTTATCCGTGAGGGCATTCTGGTAGCGATGCAGCATAAACACTAGCCTTCCTACCGGCTCGGTCACCTGAGGCGGCGCTTCCCAGTGCTTGAGCTTTTCCTGATAGACATCGAGCTCTTCAAGCAGCTGCGTAAAGTAACGACGCCGTTTGTCATCGCTGCCGGCGGAAAGCACATGATCGGCGGTACGACGTAACTGGCGGTGGAAGGCCGACAGATCGTCGTTGATCGGCACGGGCGCGTTACGCAAACGCTGGTGCGCGATGATCAGGGTTAACGCCAGGCGGAATTTCGCGATGTCGCCCGGGAACTTGTTCAGCAGTAAAAACAGCTGCTGGTAGAGCGCGGGAAGGTGGTTCTCTTTACGGCGCGCGGTATTGGTTGTCAAAGACGACACGGCAGCCGACACGAACTGGTTCAACAGCACGCGGCCCGTTCTTGCCTGCGAGTTATCCCGCACCAGCAGTATCACCATCATTGCCAGGAAACAGCCCACCAGCTGACCTAACGCGCTGTCGAGGAACTGGCTGAAATGGAAGGTCATCGGGTTATCGAGCACGATGATGTTAATCGTACTCGCCAGCGCACCCAGCGATCCCAGGCGCCGCTTTTGCACTTCAATGCCGATAAAGAACGCCATTACCGCCAGGCTAATACAGAGCAGCAGCATGCTCTGTTGCGTCGACGGGATGATGACCAGAAAGTAGAGCGCGCCTATCGGCAGGGCGGCAATGGCGCCGTACAGGAAATCGATGGCGACCATACGCGGATTAGGCAGACGCATCGCCAGTGCGGTAACGACGGCAATCATCACCATCGCGCCGTTGCCGGACGTCCAGCCCGTCCACAGCCAGAACAGCGTGCCGAGCATACAGGCAAGCGTCGTACGCCAGAAGTTGACCATCGCGTGATGGCGCTCAGCGGATTCCGCCTTGATCACCACTTCGCCCTGCAGTACCTCTTCTTCTGCCGCGCTGATTTTGGTGTTACCAATCACGCCGCGTTTCAGCAGCAGGTAGCGCGTCGCAGCGCCGACCCAGGTGTAGATCGTTACCGGCGTGTCGCGCTCCCCAGTCCAGGCAATCACCCGGCGCATACGCTTAAGCTGCTTATGCACGTCCTGCACGGTTTCCACCGGCTCGGCGAACAGTTCGCGGAACGTGTCAGTGACCGCTTCCGGCCGGGTGTTCTGAATCAGATAGGTTTCACATGCCTGGGTAATCAGCGTCAGAGAGACAGTATTGAGGGCTTTAAGGCGACGATTTGCGCGGGCCCAGCGCGAGGACTCCATGTTAAGGTTGCTACGCATCCCTTCCAGCGCCTGCGTGCGACGAACAAGCCCGCTCCAGGCTTTATCGACCTCTTCGCTGTCGCCGTGTTTAATACACAGCTGCATCAGCTGGTATTGAGCAACGATCAGCGCGTCAAGCTCACGGTCGACTTCCTGCTTGATGGAGCGCGGAGAGAACAGCAGATCCGCGACAATCGCACTCACGATACCAATGACAATCTCGCTGCAGCGCTCAACTGCAAACTGCGGGGCGAGCAGCGGCTCGGACTGAATGGTGATGACAATAATCAGCGCGGTATAGCCCGCCAGCCCCCAGGCGTAGGAGTTCTCCACTTTCACCAGAGATGAGATCCAGGTGCAAAAACCCGCCCAGATGCAGCACACCATCAGCATCAGCAATGGCGTGCGGATCATCAGAATAATAATGGTGAGCGCCGCGAAACAGCCGATAAACGTCCCGATGATACGCAGCATCCCGCGATAGCGGATCGCGCCTGAATAGGGTTCCCCACCCGCGGCAAAGGCTGGACCCGCCGCGACAATAGCAGCCGTCAGCACTGCCCAGCGAGGGGTTTCAAGCTGGAAGTGGAAGCCAACAAACAGCGCCAGCACAATGGCACACGCCAGCTTCACGGCGAAGCGAATGTGCTGGCTGGCGATGGAAAAGATGCCCATAGCGATTAACCAAACTCGCGCAGACGGTGGGCGATTTTACGGAAGAACGAGTCCTGGCTGGCATCCCGATCTTTTTCACCGGTAATCACCACCGTCGCCGTGGTACCCGCAGGCCACAGGTTGCCCTGCTGTTCGTCCAGATGGATACGGACCGGCACGCGCTGGGCCAGACGCACCCACTCGAGGTTGGAATCCACCGTTGCCATCCCTTTGGCATCGTTCGAACTGCTGGAGTTAGTCACCCCTGCGGCGACGCTGTCGACAGTACCTTTAAAGACGCGATTGCTGCCCAGCGGCGTAATTTCTGCCCGGTAGCCCGGGCGTACGCCTTCCAGCTTGGTCTCTTCCATATAGGCGAGTACGTAGAAGGAGTTCTGTTTCACCAGCGCCACGGCTGTTGAGCCACGGGTAATGAATTCCCCGGCATAGACGTTAAGGTTGGTCACCCAGCCATCGGACGGCGCGCGGATCACGGTACGCTCGAGATCGAGCTTCGCCAGATCGCGCGTTGCCTGCGCTTTCGCCAGCTGGTGCAGCACGGTTTGCAGCACGTTGTTGGACTGGTCAATCTCTTCACGGGACATTGCCTGAACGCCAAGCTGGTTACGGCGGCCAGCCTCGCGGCGTTTCTCCGCAGCCAGCGCCTCGTAATAGGCCACGTCCGCTTCCGCCTCTTCCAGCGCTTTCTGGTAACGAGGCTGGTCGATGGTGAACAGGACCTGATCTTTTTTCACCAGTTGGTTATCGTGAACGTTGACCGCCGTAATAAGACCGGCCACGTCAGGAGCGATTGCCACCACATCGGCGCTGAAGCGTGCATCACGCGTCCACGGTGATTCAGTGTAATAGACCCAGGCGCGGAAAATAGCGATGAAGGCGAGGATAACCAGCGCCATGGTGATGGCAGTGCGGGAGATTTTTCTTGTTAGCGTTTTCACATCAACCTCAGACAAACATGCGCGATATCAGGTAAAACAGGCAGCAATACAGCGCGGTATTGAACAATGCAGGGTGCCAGACGAAATCGTAGATCCCGGTAGGGACCAGCACCTTGCGCACCAGCCAGAAGATCGCCAGTGATAAAAGAAGCTCGAAAAATATCGGTGGGAAGGACAGACCGAACACCACGATAACGGGAAACAGACTCATGTTGACCTTGATTAGAGAGAGTGCAGGCTTCAGAATTTTTTTAGCGCACGCCATCGCAGGAGAGCAAGAAACGCCGGGCGAGAATGGCGCAGCCGTTATGTAATAAATAATATATTAACGTAACTGTTATGCTGTTATCTATAATATGTGATCTAAATCACTTTTAAGCCAGAGTGAACAATGGAACGTTTAAAACGCATGTCGGTCTTCGCCAAAGTGGTTGAACTGGGCTCCTTTACCGCCGCTGCACGCCAGCTTCAGATGAGCGTCTCATCCATCAGCCAGACGGTGTCCAAACTGGAAGATGAGCTTCAGGTCAAGCTACTCAACCGTAGCACCCGCAGCATTGGCCTGACGGAAGCGGGCAAAATTTACTATCAGGGCTGTCGCCGTATGCTGCTGGAAGTGCAGGATGTTCACGAACAGCTCTACGCCTTCAACAACACCCCCATCGGCACGCTGCGCATCGGGTGTTCTTCAACTATGGCACAAAATGTTCTCGCTGCCATGACGGCGGATATGCTGAAAGAGTATCCCGGGCTTACCGTTAATCTGGTGACGGGTATCCCGGCGCCGGACCTGATTGCCGACGGTCTGGACGTGGTGATCCGCGTCGGCGCGCTGCAGGATTCCAGCCTGTTCTCGCGTCGGCTGGGCAGCATGCCGATGGTCGTCTGCGCTTCGAAGAGCTATCTGGCCCAGTACGGTGTTCCGGAGAAACCCGCCGATCTCACCAACCACTCGTGGCTGGAATACAGCGTGCGACCCGACAATGAATTTGAGCTGATTGCCCCGGAAGGGATCTCCACCAAACTGCTGCCGGAAGGGCGATTTGTCACTAACGATCCGATGACCATTTCGCGCTGGCTGGTGGCCGGCGCCGGGATTGCCTACGTGCCGTTAATGTGGGTGATCAACGAGATCAACAGCGGCGTGCTGGAGATCCTCTTCCCGCGCTACCAGTCCGATCCGCGTCCGGTGTACGCCCTGTATACCGAAAAAGACAAACTCCCGCTAAAGGTGCAGGTGTGTATTAACTATCTGACCGAGTATTTTGTGGACGTAGCAGAGCTGTTTCAGGGGATGCGGGGAAGAAGGAAAGAATAGGTTTTGTAATTCGAGACACCTCTCCCGGTTTGGGAGAGGGTTAGAGTGACGGGAAAACTTACGCCGTGCCGCCCACCGTCAGGTTGTCCACTTTCAGCGTTGGCTGGCCCACGCCAACCGGCAGGCTCTGGCCCTCTTTACCGCAGACGCCCACGCCGTTATCCAGTTTCAGATCGTTACCGACCATCGAGATCTGCTGCATGGCTTCAATACCGGAGCCAATCAGCGTCGCACCTTTCACCGCTTTGGTCACTTTGCCCTTCTCGATCAGGTACGCTTCTGAAGTAGAGAAGACAAACTTACCGGAGGTAATGTCCACCTGGCCGCCGCCAAAGTTAGGCGCAAAGATACCGTAATCTACGGATTCGATAATCTCCTGCGGCGTGGATTTACCCGGCAGCATATACGTGTTGGTCATGCGCGGCATCGGCAGGTGCGCGTAAGATTCGCGACGTCCGTTGCCCGTCGGCGCGACGCCCATCAGGCGCGCGTTGAGTTTGTCCTGCATGTAGCCTTTCAGCACGCCATTTTCGATCAGCACGTTGTACTGGCCGGGCGTACCTTCATCGTCGATAGCCACCGAGCCGCGACGATCGCGCATCGTGCCGTCATCCACCACGGTGCACAGTTCAGAGGAGACAAGCTGCCCGATCTGACCGCTGAAGACCGACGTCCCGCGACGATTAAAGTCGCCTTCCAGACCGTGGCCCACCGCCTCGTGCAGCAGCACGCCCGGCCAGCCAGCACCCAGCACCACCGGGAATGAGCCCGCCGGCGCCGCGACGGCATTCAGATTCACCAGCGCCATGCGCACGGCTTCTTTTGCCCACGCGTCAGCGCGCGCTTCACCGTCAACGTCGCCCAGGAACCAGTCATAGCCGAAACGACCGCCGCCACCGCTTGAGCCGCGCTCGCGTTTGCCATCATCGTCGACCTGCACGCTGATGGAGAGACGTACCAGCGGGCGAACGTCTGCCGCCAGAGTGCCGTCCGTTGCCGCCACCAGAATCAGTTCATACACACCGCTCAGGCTGGCTGAAACTTCCTGCACGCGTTTATCCGCCGCACGGGCGACTTTGTCCACGCGACGCAGGATATCCAGCTTCTCTTCACGGCTCATGCTTTGCAGAGGATCGATGCTGGTATAGAGCGCAGAGTGCTGCACTTCTCCAAGGGTTTTCACGCGACCATCGCCAGTATCACGCACAATGGTACGCGCGGCCTGCGCGCTCTGCTCAAGTGCAGCCAGGCTAATCTGATCGGCATAGGCAAAACCGGTTTTCTCGCCGCTGACGGCGCGGACGCCGACGCCCTGGTCGATGTTGTAAGAGCCATCTTTAATGATGCTGTCTTCTAAAACCCAGGATTCGTGATAGCTCGACTGGAAATAAAGGTCGCCGTAGTCGAGACGGCGTTCGGTCAGTTGACCAAGAATGGAGAACAGGTCCTGATGATTCAGGCCGTTCGCTGCGAGCAAATGTTCACTTACCAGGTTCAGACTCATCGTATTGCTACTCGTTCGTTGCCGCCCGTGGCGGTATAAAGATCGTATTTATTGAGAGTGAGGCAATTACCTGCCCACGTCAAATCATTGCTGTGCATCTTTGCGCGGCTGGCGCAGCACCTCGTTAATCTGCGGTTTATCGACCGGACCGGTAATGCGGTAGCGCAGAATGGAGACCTTGCTCCACAGCGGCCCCAGCACTTTGCTGGCGGCAAACACCGCCGCACCGACAATCGGGTTCACCACAAAGGCCGCCGCAACGCCCACGCTCGCGGAAATTTCCGGTGCCACCACGGCTTCCATATCCAGTTCGCGGCGCACGAGGTTGACCGAGCCTTTCATGGCGATATCCGCTTCCAGGCCATCCACCAGCGTATCGTCCGTATGCAGAACGCCGTCCTTAATCCATGCCGTACTGCGGATGGAATCGTAGTAGAAACCTTCGCTGAACGTATCGCTGAAATCGAAGCGCAGCTTGCGCAGCAGCGCATCAAAACTCAGCAGGCGCAGGATCTGCCCGGCGCGCCCCGTGCTCACGTCGGCGATCTCACCTTTACCAAAGTGGGTTTTCAGAATGCCGTTCAGCGAGGCCTCATCCGGCTTCCACGGAGCGTCGCGCCAGTGAAGATCGTAATTAACATCAAATGACGAACCGCGCAGCGGCGTGCTGATACCAAAGAAATTGGCTGCCGCATCCAGCTTGTTGCCTTTAATGTCGCCCTTGAGGGACGTTCGCTGCTCGCCCGGGTTATTCACCCACTCCCCTGCGGCCGTCATGCGGCCAAAGCCGGTATCAACCAGGCCACCGGAGAGCGTAAGCGTGTTGGCCTGAATAGTGAAATCACCGTCAATACGGCCATATTTCTGCCCCCACAGCCAGCACTCAGCGCAGCGCAGCTGGAGATCGGGCCAGCCGCTAAAATCGACGCGGGAGGCATTACTCAGCGGAGACGCTTCCGCCGGTTTATCTTTCCCGCTCGTGGCGCTTGCCGGGTTGTAGTAGAGATAGCGAATCGCCGCCTGCCATGGCGCGTGATTGCGCATGGTCAAAGTACCGTTGATCTCTCTGCCCTGGGCCTCTACCTTCGTGCCGTTAGCGCCAGGCTGCGAGACGATGCTCAGATTGTTCCACTGCTGCCCGCCCAGCATCAGCGAAGGCGTACGTACGGTAATGGTTTGCGGGAACTGGGCGGTTTCATCAACGTTTTGCCCAACGCCTTTCTGGAACAGCGCTAGCCACTCTGCACCGTCCATCGGTGGGAGATTCAGCTCAACGCCCGTCTGCTCCGGCAGCGGCGGCGTGGAGCGGCTATCCGTTGTCCAGATGGCTTTGTCGAGGGTGAGCTTGCGGTTAAGCAACCAGCGGCTGTTGAAGTGGTTTGTCCCGCCCGCGCTGCCGGTCAGTGCGAAGCTGTTCAGGTTGCCATCGACGTTCAGCTTTACCGGCAGCGGCTGTCCGGCCTGTTTATCCAGCGGCGCTGGCAGCTGGCTTCGAATATTCTTCAGGTCACCCGTGATGTCGACCTTATACTGGGCTCCCGCGTGATAAGGCAGGTCGATTGCCACTTTACCCTGCCAGGCGACCGCGCCATCCACCGACGCCTCAATGGGCTTCGGCAGGACGTCCATACGCGCTGGCTGCCAGTTACCGTCCAGATTGACGGCCACCTGATACGCCTTTTCACCCTCTGTGGTCGTGAAGTCGATATTCACGGGCTGATTAAACCAACTGGCAGTAAGCGGCTCGCTCTTCAGGTTACCGTTTTCAAAGCTGAACTGCCCGCTGAGATTTTTCAGCGTGCTCTCAAGGGGTTTGATGAACAGGCTGTTGTTCTTCAGGCGGACATCACCTTTGGCGGTGGTCATCTCTCCGTCCAGCGGGATATCAAGATGTAAGCGAGCATTCACATCGCCATCAAGCTGCAGCTGCTGAAGCGTCGCCGCCAGTGACTCTTTCAGCGGCGTCTCCTCAAAGTACGGTCCTACCGCCTTGCCGGGACCGTTGATCTCGGCATCAATCAGCAGCTTCTCTTTGGAGTAATCCGGGATGTTGGCCGTCAGATTGCTGGCCGTCACGCCGCCCAGCGCCACGCTGTCGGACTTCATCCAGAGTCCGTCATTGAGGAAATTAAGTTCGATATCCAGGTTTTTCAGCGCGGGCCAGCCCGGCTGGAACGCGAAGGTAGCGTCATGCAGCGGGACCAGAACCTGGAACTGACCTTCATTGTGTTTGTACGGGAACAGATGGGGATTACCGCCGTAGACCAGCGTGGCATTATCCGCCTGACCGCCCTGAATCGCGCCGCTGAGATAGTCTACCAGCGCTTTCCCCATCAGGTTTTCAGGGAAATAGCGCCAGGCCTGGGAGCCATCATCGGTACTGATCCCGGCCAGAATCCCCAGCCATGGCTCATCGCCTTCAGGCTGCAGATAGCGAAAATCGCCGCGCGCGTGCACCGCTTTCGCTTTGACGTCGATATGCCGGCCATCGAGCTGGAAACCCTTATCGTTACGGAGCCAGTTAAGCACTGCGTTGCCCTGTTCGATTTCCAGCGGCGCACGGAAGACCGTCTCGTAAGGCATTTTGGCGTCGTGCATATCAACCGTCAGCCTGCCGTTCTCCACGCTGCCTTCCAGCTTGCCGCTAAAGTGCTCCGCCCCCGGCAGCAGCTTCCACTGCTTCCAGGCAAGATCTTTCCATGTCGCCTGGAAACGGTTTTTTTCGGTCGCCTGAAGTGGGATATCCAGCGCCAGAGAATCTATCTTTCCGCTCGGCTGCGTAGCCAGCCAGATCTCGCCCAGGTCAGGAGAGAGCTTTGCCGCCATCGAGCGTAGCCCTTCAATGGCGGCCAAATCCAGGTTACTGGCACGGATGCGCAGCTCGTCGCTGCGTTTACTGGCCGTGCCGCCAACGTCCTGCTCCGGCATCCAGGCCAGCGTCAGCGCACCGCGCGGCCACGGCTTGCCATCCATCGTGATGCGCGTATCGGGAATGGCAAACTGCCAGCCCTCTTTCTCCTGCGTCACGTGCGCGGTGAGGTTATCGACGGAAAGCTGATGCTGTTGTTTTTCGCCTTCCCAGCTCGCGCCCCCCTGCTTGAGCCAGATATCACCGCTGGCAAATTCGCCTTTCGTCAGGGTCAACCAGCCCTCAAGGCTGAAGCGGGCCGTTTCCAGCTGCATGTTTTGCTGGAGCCAGTCGCCAAGCCACGGCTTGACGTCCACATCGTCGGCCTGCAGCCAGACTTTGCCGTTATTTAACAGGCCGTCATCGTCGCGCAGATCCATGCGCACCTGCATCACGCCGTGCTGGCCGTTCAGGCTTGAGAGATTGACCTGCCCCTCGGCGCGGTGCCGATCCTTACCGTTAAGCCAGGTAAGCTGCGGGATCGCCAGCTCGGCGCGCTGCCCGGAAAGGGTAATAAAGCTCACTTCGCTGTCGCGCAGATCGAAATGATCGAACTGGCGGAGGAAAAGATCGCTGAAGCGGTTAGCTTCAAGGCCCTGACCGCTATCGCCGCCAGACAGCGGCGTATTGGTCAGAAACTGGAGCTGATAAAAGGTGAGATCGCGAAACTGCCAGCGCAGATGCAGCAGGCTTTGCCAGACGTCCAGCGCCAGGGTCACGCGTTTGATTTTCAGGTAGCCGCCATCTTTCAGGCTGGCGTTGATATCCCGGACATCGAGCGTCGGGCCAAAATTCTGCCAGTTAGCGCTGACCTGGCTTACGTTCACCGGCACGCCGGTGGTGGATTCGATTTTCGCCAGCAGCTGCGGACGCCAGCTGTCCAGATGCGGTAAAACGAGGCGTAGCCCGCTCACGAGCAACGCGACAATCACGACCAGCGTTGCCCCTGTAAGCAATAAAATCCCCGGCAATCGCCTCACGCATCTCTCCTTGTCAGCTTCGTCACGCAGCGTACTGCGCTTACATCATCACGACGTCAAACTGCTCCTGGTTATAGAGCGGTTCAATTTGTACTTTTACCTGTTTGCCGACAAAGATTTCCACTTCCGCCAGCGCGTGTGACTCTTCGCCTTTCAGCGCTTCAGCCACCGCAGGGGAAGCATAGACCAGAAAACGATCGGAGTCGTAGGCATGATGAACACGGACAATTTCACGCATAATTTCGTAGCAGACGGTCTCAACCGTCTTTACCGTTCCGCGTCCATGGCAGGTTGGGCATTCATTGCACAGCACATGCTCCACGCTCTCGCGGGTACGCTTACGCGTCATTTCCACCAGCCCCAGCTGTGAGAAGCCGTTAATGCTGGTTTTCACGCGGTCTTTGCTCAGCGCCTGCTCAAGCGAGTGCAGCACGCGGCGACGGTGGTCTTCATTACTCATATCGATGAAGTCGATAATGATAATGCCGCCCAGATTGCGCAGACGAAGCTGGCGCGCAATTGCCTGAGTGGCTTCGATGTTGGTGTTGAAGATGGTGTCATCCAGGTTGCGATGACCGACAAAAGCGCCGGTGTTGATATCGACGGTAGTCATCGCTTCGGTCTGATCGATGATCAGATAGCCGCCTGACTTCAGCTCGACCTTACGCTCCAGGGCACGCTGGATCTCGTTTTCGACATCATAGAGATCGAAGATCGGCTGACGCCCGGTGTAGTGCTCCAGCAGGCCAGGCATCTCGGGGATATATTCGGCGGTAAACTCGAGCAGGGCCTCGTACGTCAGACGAGAGTCCACGCGAATGCGGTCGAGCTGCGCGTCGGCAAAGTCACGCAGAACGCGCTGCGCCAGCGCCAGCTCACCATAGAGCTGATAGCGGGTCTGGTTACGTTTTTTACGCTCCATCACTTTTGTCCAGACGCGCTTCAGGTAAGCCGCATCCGACGCCAGGTCTTCCTCGCTGATCCCTTCCGCGGCGGTACGGATGATAAATCCGCCCTGTTCATCGCAGTAGGCGCTGACCACTTTCTTCAGACGCTCGCGCTCGGTTTCACTCTCAATACGCTGCGAAACGCCCACGTGCGACGCGCCGGGCATAAAGACCAGATAGCGGGAAGGTAAGGTGATGTCGGTGGTCAGACGAGCGCCTTTGGTACCGAGGGGATCTTTCACCACCTGCACCATCAGATCCTGTCCCTGACGCACCAGTTCAGAAATGTCGCGTACGGCAAACTGCTTTTGCTCTTCGCCCGCGACGCACTCGGTGTGCGGCATGATATCGGAGGCATGTAAAAATGCCGCCTTATCGAGTCCAATATCTACAAAAGCCGCCTGCATACCCGGTAGTACACGACTGACACGACCTTTGTAGATATTGCCTACTATTCCGCGCCGCGCTTCACGCTCAATATGAATTTCCTGAAGAATGCCACCATCAATATAGGCCACACGGGTTTCCGAGGGCGTTACGTTTACCAACAATTCAGCCGTCATAATTATCCCTTCCCTCACGCAGTGAGTTAAAATTGCTCAGCAACTCATACGTTTCCACCAGCGGTAAGCCGACTACGGCGTGATAGCTGCCATGAATCTTCCTGACAAAACAGCCACCCAGCCCCTGAATACCGTATGCACCTGCTTTATCCATCGGTTCACCGCTGGCAATATAAGCGGCGATGTCGTCGTCGGTAAGTACTCTGAAGGTCACTTCCGTCACCACCAGGCAGTCCAGCACATGCTGGCTGTCAGCCAGCGCGACGGCCGTCATCACCTGATGCGTTTGTCCGGACAGCTTGCGCAGCATGCGCGCTGCATGATCGGCGTCGTGCGGTTTCTCCAGCACTTCACCGTTCAGGATAACGATGGTATCTGCCCCCAGCACGGGAAGATCGCGTGGCACACTGGCCACGCCCGCCTGCGCTTTCTCGCGCGCCAGGCGAGACACGTACTGTTGAGCACTTTCGCCCTCAGCACGTTTTTCTTCAATGCCGGTCACGATGCGTTCAAAAGAGACCCCTAGCTGCGTCAGGAGTTCCTGACGGCGCGGGGAGCCAGAAGCGAGATACAAAGACGTCATAGAAACCTTTTATTGCACAGCAAACTGCTGGCGAACCTTACGCATCAGCAGGAATAACCATGGCCAGAGCACACCGTTTACTACACTACTCCAGAACACTTCCGGTCGGAAAGAGACGTTGATCACTAAAAACTCTGCCCAGAAAACAACGATATCCGCAGCGAGCGACAATAGCATCACTACCAGGGCCTGTTGCCAGAGCGCAAGGTTACGAAAGAGCTGGAATTTGAGTGCGACGAGGTACGCAATAATGCTCATGGACAAGGCGCGCACGCCAAGCGTAGAGCCGCTAATGAGATCCAGTATGGCACCCATCACGAAACCTGTGCCGACATTTACGCGATGCGGCAGGGCAAGGATCCAGTAGAGTAAAATGAGCAATACCCAGTTTGGCCGGAAAACGAGAATGTCGTCCGGCCAGGGCATCACTTGCAGTAACAGTGCAATGAGAAACGAGAGCCAGATGACCCAGCGTCCCTGGCTACGATAGCTTGCCACTACTGCCCTCCCGAAGAGAGTTTAGGCGGTGGCGGCGCATCCGGCAGCGGCTGCGTTAATCCGGTTGCCGGTGCCGGTACTGGCGCAGGCGGCCCCATGGAATCCGCAGGCGGAAGAACCTGCGGCATCATCTGCATCAGGCGCTCATTTGCCACTCGATGGACCTCTTCAGGCGTCATCGGGTTAGCCCCGTTACGATCGGCACCCCACAGCAGCAGCAGATAGCGCAGACGCTGCAGACCAGCAGTTGGACGCGCCTGAATCACGGTATAGGCACGCTGGGTATCCAGCTTGACCGAAGAGACCACCGCAACCGGATAACCTTCAGGGAAGCGTCCACCCAGACCAGACGTCACCAGCACGTCGCCTACGCGGATATCCGTGTTAGCCGGCAGGTGTTCCAGCTGCAGGTCGTCCGTACAGCCGTTACCGGCCGCGATCACGCGGATGTCGTTGCGCAGGACCTGGATCGGCAGCGCATGCGTGGCGTCGCAAATCAGCAGCACGCGGCTGGTCAGTTTGGCGACGGCAACAACCTGGCCAACTACGCCTTTATCACTGATAACTGGCTGGCCTTCATACACCCCGTTGACGCTCCCTTTGTCGATCACAACCTGATCGCTGTAAGGGTCGTTCACGGTGGAGATCACCTGGGTAACCATCTTCTGCTCATCCTGACGCAGCGGCGAGCCGAGCAGTTCACGCAGTCGCGCGTTTTCCTGCTTGTATTGCCCCAGCATCAGCAGTTCGCTGTTTTTCAGCAACAGTTCCTGACGTAATGCCCGGTTTTCGAGTTCGAGTTGGTCGCGTGAAGACAGCGTTTGAGAAACGGAGTCGAGCAGTTCACGGGGACCATTTGAAACAAAGTAGAAAGGACTGACGGCGGTATCCATGTACGTTCTGATCTGGCTGAACGTACCGAGGCGGCTATCGGCAATAATGACCCCAAGCGCAACCAGAACCGCCAGAATAAGGCGAAACTGTAGCGATGGGCCACGGCTAAAAATTGGCTTCATAGGCTATGCGTATTCTCGCGTCAGAGAGAAAGGGTAGCAAATTGCTACCCTCTCAAACTCGACTACTCTTCGCTGAACAAATCGCCGCCGTGCATGTCGATCATTTCCAGCGCCTTGCCACCACCACGGGCGACGCAAGTCAGTGGATCTTCTGCAACTACGACAGGAATACCTGTCTCTTCCATTAACAGGCGGTCGAGGTTACGCAGCAGCGCACCACCACCGGTCAGAACCATACCGCGCTCGGAGATATCGGACGCCAGCTCTGGTGGACACTGTTCCAGCGCGACCATTACCGCGCTCACGATGCCCGTCAGTGGTTCCTGCAGTGCTTCCAGAATTTCGTTGGAGTTCAGGGTGAAACCGCGTGGAACACCCTCAGCCAGGTTACGGCCACGTACTTCGATCTCACGCACTTCATCGCCCGGATACGCAGAGCCGATTTCATGTTTGATACGCTCTGCGGTGGCTTCACCGATCAGAGAGCCGTAGTTACGGCGCACATAATTAATGATGGCTTCGTCGAAGCGGTCACCACCGATACGTACGGAAGAGGAGTACACCACGCCGTTCAGAGAGATAACGGCCACTTCAGTGGTACCACCACCGATATCCACCACCATGGAACCGGTCGCTTCAGACACAGGCAGACCTGCACCGATTGCCGCCGCCATTGGCTCTTCAATCAGGAACACTTCACGCGCACCTGCACCCTGGGCAGATTCACGGATTGCGCGACGTTCTACCTGGGTTGCGCCAACCGGTACACACACCAGAACACGCGGGCTTGGACGCATGAAGCTGTTGCTGTGAACCTGTTTGATGAAGTGCTGAAGCATTTTTTCAGTCACGAAGAAGTCGGCGATAACGCCGTCTTTCATTGGGCGGATAGCGGCGATGTTGCCAGGGGTACGACCCAGCATCTGCTTCGCGTCATGACCCACTGCGGCCACGCTTTTTGGCGAGCCAGCACGATCCTGACGAATGGCCACAACGGAAGGCTCATTCAATACGATGCCTTGTCCTTTTACATAAATAAGGGTATTCGCGGTACCCAGGTCAATGGACAGGTCATTGGAAAACATGCCACGAAATTTTTTCAACATACTAAGGGATAATCCTGAAAGCTGGGGCGGAAAACAAAATCCGCTTACTTTACCAACCACACGCAGCAGCGACAAGGCGCAAAAATCATCTGCAACGGTGAAAATTTATGCAGTACGTTTCCTGATGTTACAAAATCATCCCCTGACTCCTTCAGGGCTGAGTAAACAGTTGCGTTCCCCACTGACGTTTGTAACCCATTAAAGGTCGTTCACTGGCTTTTTGCTCGACATACTCAAAGCTACAGGCGCGATATTCTACGTGAAAACAGCGTAAACGGCAGGTCAAACAGAGTATCTTTGCAAATATTTTTTCACGTTGGTGTCAAGCGGTTGAGAGGCAGCAAAAAAATCCCCCTGACCACCCATCACGCCGCGCGCTGTTAACATCTGCCATTCGCTTCTGGAGCGCACGCCCGTGGCAAACACTTGTGTTCGCGTTCCCTTGCATGCTTCTACCAGACTCTGTACCAGAAGCTGGTTTTCCGTACGCTTCTCAATATTTCTTACCAGCCCCGGATGTAGCTTTAATAACTCCACATCCAGTTCCTTGATCCAGTTGGTACTGACCAGCGTTAAACCAGCCTGCGTCACCGCTACACGCGCACCGAGCGCATTGATCAAACGTACCACCGGACGTAACCGGCTGATGTGTTGACCTACATCGGCCTCAGCAAGTTCAAAAATAATGTGTTTGCGCTGTGATTTTTCGCATTGCATTAATGTATCACGTAGCCAGCGCTGAAAACGTGGGCGTATTAACGACTCAACGGTGACCTGTAACGCCAGGTTTTCTTCAGGCCAGAAGGATAAAAACGGAATCAGCCGGGTAATTTGCTGGCGGTCATACTCTTCGGACAGCCCAAATTGCAGCACCATCGGCAGATATTCCGCAGAGATGACCTCTTCGGTACCGTCAAAAATACGACACATCAGTTCACGGTGATGAACATTGCCGTTTTTCATCACCGCGGGTTTTTGATAAATACGCGGTCCGCCGCGGCTAAGCATTTGCTCAATCAGCGTTCGCCAGCGCACGTTGCCGCGTCCTTTTTCCGGCAGCGAGTCATCATACACTGCCCATCCGTTCGCCCCCTGTAAGACGGCGTTGCGGGTAGCGGCTTCCGCATGTTCCATTACCTGTTCTGTCGATTGTCCGCCACGCCAGGCGCAGATCCCCATATGGACCATATCGTCCCTGTCGAGCATTTTGCTCTGCGGCAGCGCATCGACCGCCTTCAGCAGTTGGCTGGCTATGCTTTCCGACTCCTTCAGCGTACGGTGCGGCAGTAACACGGCAAAGTCACTGCGGTGATAGCGGGCCAGTAATGCCCCCGGGTAGCGCATAATAAAGGTGGAGAGCAGGTTGATTAGCGTAAAGAGATTTTCTTCCGCGGCCCGCTGTCCCCAGGTGTCGCGCAGGAGATCGAAATCGGGCAGGCGAATCATCATCACTACCCCATGTGTCCCCACTTTTTCTGAATCGTCGAGCAGCGTGGCCAGCTGATTATCAAAGAAAAGACGGTTGTTAAGGCCAGTTTTATTATCCTGCGCTGCATAAGAACGGATCAGCGTATCCATACGGCTGCGCTGGTCGCTGGCAAACTGGACTTCGGAGAGCAAGGTATCCAGCGCGCTGCTGGCGCGTGAAGGCCATTCATGAACCGAGCCACGAACCTGCGGGCCGCGTTCACCGTTCAGGATACGTACGGAGCGCATCTCCAGCAGCTCCTGGCCGGAGAGCTGGCGGCGCAGCCAGCGGACCGCGAGAAAGATCAGCAGGACGATAAACGCCACCGCGGCGGTGAGCGGCGCGGTGGTCATCATGGATCGGAAATAGCTGGCCATCGGATCGAGATAGACCATGCGTATGGTCATCCCTGGATTTTTGAGGGAATGCACCGTTACTTCCCGATACTGGCTCACCACGCCCGCAGGTCGATAGCTCCCCGGCCGTTCATGGCTTAAAACACGATGCTTTCCCTGCTGAATGTCGATCTGAACAATATCAACAGGTACCATCAACTCATCAAGCTCACTGGTAAGCGTTGGTAGCGGCGTCGTTAGCAGACGCGTATCAATCACCGACGCGACAGACTGTACCCGATTGACCAGTTTGTCCTGAATGGCGTTGTAAAAGCTGAGAGAGCAGCCCAGAAGGGTGACAAAAATGGTAAGACCCGTCAGCAACGTGATAAAAGCTGAGAACTTCGTCGTTAATCGCATCCTTGAGATTACTCCGTGGGTTGATGGGGGTAGCGAGTAAGCGCTAACTTGCATTTCAAATGCGGCATACTACCAAATCGGGTGTATCTGGCAATTTATTGCGTTAAATCGGCACTGCGTTTCCCTGAGCGAGTATAGTCTTCAGAAATTATTTTCCAATCATATGAGTCGAGAGGACCCCGTATGCAGGCTTTGATCTTAGAACAGCAGGACGGCAAAACGCTCGCCTCAGTGCAGCCGGTAGAAGAGAGCCGCCTGCCGGAAGGCGAAGTAACCGTCGACATCGACTGGTCCAGTTTAAATTATAAAGATGCGCTGGCTATTACAGGTAAGGGTAAAATCATCCGAAATTTCCCTATGGTGCCTGGTATTGATTTCGCGGGCCGGGTTCATACCAGCGAGGATCCGCGCTTCCATCCGGGCCAGCAGGTGCTGCTCACCGGCTGGGGTGTGGGTGAAAATCACTGGGGTGGGCTGGCCACGCAGGCGCGCGTGAAGGGCGACTGGCTGGTGCCGATGCCGAAAGGCATGGATGGCCGCAAGGCGATGATCGTCGGTACAGCAGGCTTTACCGCCATGCTGTGCGTGATGGCGCTGGAAGATGCGGGTATCCGCCCTGAGTCGGGTGACATTGTCGTCACCGGCGCCAGCGGCGGCGTGGGCAGCACGGCTGTCACGCTGCTCCACAAGCTGGGCTATCAGGTCGCTGCGGTTTCCGGCCGTGAAAGCACCCATGACTATCTGCGCCAGCTCGGTGCAAACCGCATTCTCAGCCGTGACGAATTCGCTGAAACCCGTCCGCTGGAAAAACAGGTCTGGGCAGGGGCTGTGGATACCGTAGGTGATAAGGTGCTGGCAAAAGTCCTGGCGCAGATGAACTACGGCGGCTGCGTGGCAGCCTGCGGTCTGGCGGGCGGATTTGCCCTGCCAACCACCGTGATGCCGTTTATTCTGCGTAACGTCCGCCTGCAGGGCGTGGATTCCGTGATGACCCCTGCGGCTCGTCGCCATGAAGCCTGGGAACGGCTGGTGCGCGATCTGCCGGAATCTTTCTATACCCAGAGCGCGACGGAGATAAACCTGAGCCAGGCGCCGGAATACGCCTCTAAGATCATGGACAACCAGTTCCACGGCCGCGCGCTGGTGAAAATCGCCTAATCTTCAAATTTTCGTGACATATTCGCGCGAATCCCTCTCCTCCGTCATGCTTAGGAAAACGCATGACGGAGGATGCCATGAAAAACCGAAAACTGACGGAAGCCGACGTAACGTCTGAGTCTGTCTTTATGCTACAGCGCCGCCAGATCCTGAAAATGCTTGGCATCAGCGCCACCGCGCTCTCGCTCTCGCCTTCGGCTCACGCCGACCTGCTCGACTGGTTTAAAGGCAACGATCGGCCAAAGGCTCCTTCCGGCGCCCCGCTCACCTTTACGAAACCGGCTGAATGGCAAAACAAACTGACGCTTACGCCGGAAGATAAAGTCACCGGCTACAACAACTTCTACGAATTTGGTCTCGACAAGGCCGATCCTGCCGCCAACGCGGGAAGCCTCAAAACCGATCCGTGGACGCTGAAGATTGATGGCGAAGTGGCGAAACCCCTGACGCTGGACCACCACGATCTCACCACCCGTTTCCCGCTAGAAGAGCGTATATATCGCATGCGCTGCGTGGAAGCCTGGTCGATGGTTGTGCCCTGGGTCGGCTTCCCGCTGCATAAATTGCTGGCGATGGTTGAGCCCACCAGCAATGCAAAATATGTCGCCTTCCAGACGCGCTATGCGCCGGACGAAATGCCCGGGCAGAAAGATCGGTTTATCGGCGGCGGGCTTGATTATCCGTATGTAGAAGGGTTACGTCTCGACGAAGCTATGCACCCCCTCACCCTGCTGACCGTCGGCGTTTACGGCAAGGCGCTTCCGCCGCAGAACGGTGCCCCCATCCGTTTAACCGTACCGTGGAAATATGGCTTCAAAGGGATTAAATCTATCGTCAGCATTAAGCTTACCCGTGAGCGGCCGCCAACCACCTGGAATCTGGCGGCCCCGGACGAATACGGTTTCTTCGCCAACGTGAACCCGCATGTGGATCATCCGCGCTGGTCGCAAGCGACCGAGCGGTTTATTGGTTCCGGCGGTGCGCTGGACGTGAAGCGCCAGCCGACGCTGCTGTTTAACGGTTATGCGGATGAAGTGGCCTCGCTTTATCGTGGTCTCAACTTACGGGAGAACTTCTGAGTGCGTCTAACGGCAAAACAGATTACCTGGCTGAAAGTGCTTCTGCACCTGGCCGGGGTACTTCCTTTTATTTGGCTGTTCTGGGCCGCCAGTCAGGGGCTCTTTAGCGCAGACCCGGCCAAGGATATCCAGCATTTTACCGGTCGGATGGCTCTGAAATTTTTGCTGGCCACCTTGCTCGTCTCGCCGCTGGCGCGCTACGCTAAACAGCCCTTATTGATACGCACCCGTCGGCTGTTAGGGCTATGGTGTTTTGCCTGGGCAACGCTGCACCTTACCAGCTATGCCCTGCTGGAACTGGGAATTAACAATCTGGCGCTGCTTGGCCGCGAACTGGTGACACGCCCTTATCTGACGCTGGGCATCGTGAGCTGGGTGGTTTTACTGGCGTTAGCGCTAACCTCCACGCAATATGCACAGCGAAAACTGGGCAGGCGCTGGCAGCTGCTGCACAACTTCGTCTATCTTGTCGCGATCCTCGCTCCCATTCATTACCTGTGGTCAGTGAAGATCCTCTCCCCGCAGCCGGTCCTGTACGCACTGGCCGCCGTGGCGCTTTTAGCATGGCGTTACAAGAAGTTCCGTCAGTGGTTGCGATAGTTCGCGAAACTGTGCGTTTTCCCGCAGATTACCGGTCAACCGCAAATCTTTTTCGGATAGCGGTTGATAATCTTCCCTGATAAGACCAGTATTTAGCTGCTAAATGCTACGAAATCGTTATAATGTGCGACCTTGGTTCGCCCGACAGCGGTTTTAAGCCTCTGAAAAGGTGACATTTGCGTTTCGAAGGTATATTTTGTTTTTTACCCGAAAATCGCAGGAGATAGCGGCATAATGACTGATAAGTTCCATATCTTAGTTTTGAACGGACCGAACCTGAACATGCTCGGCACCCGTGAGCCAGAGAAGTACGGCACGCTGACATTGAGTGAAATTGTTAACCGTCTTGGAACGGAAGCAGCGTCGCTGAATGTGGATTTGGATCATTTTCAGTCGAATGCGGAGTACGCAATCATCGACCGTATTCATCAGGCTAAAGACAATGTGGACTATATCCTGATCAATCCGGCCGCGTTTACGCACACCAGTGTTGCTATCCGCGACGCACTGCTCGCGGTGAGTATCCCGTTTATCGAGATCCACCTGAGTAACGTGCACGCCCGAGAGCCGTTCCGCCACCATTCGTATCTGTCAGATATCGCTGCTGGCGTTATCTGTGGACTGGGCGCTGACGGCTATTCATACGCTTTACAGACAGCGGTAAAACGCTTGTCACAATCACACTAAACAAGAGTACGGAACCCACTCATGGATATTCGTAAGATTAAAAAACTGATCGAGCTGGTTGAAGAATCAGGCATCTCCGAACTGGAAATTTCTGAAGGCGAAGAGTCTGTACGCATCAGCCGTGCAGCCCCAGCCGCTAGCTTCCCGGTAATGCAGCAGGCTTATGCTGCGCCAGTGCAGCAGCCTGCGCTCTCCGCAGCCGTTGCACCAGCAGCTGAAGCCGCACCTGCCGCTGCAGCAGAAATCAGTGGTCACATCGTACGTTCCCCAATGGTTGGTACTTTCTACCGCACCCCGAGCCCTGACGCGAAGGCGTTCATCGAAGTGGGTCAGAAAGTCAACGTCGGCGATACCCTGTGCATCGTTGAAGCGATGAAAATGATGAACCAGATCGAAGCAGACAAATCAGGTACTGTGAAAGCGATTCTGGTCGAAAGTGGTCAGCCGGTTGAATTTGACGAGCCGCTGGTCGTCATCGAGTAACGAGGCGTACATGCTGGATAAAATTGTTATCGCCAACCGCGGCGAGATCGCACTGCGTATTCTTCGTGCCTGTAAAGAACTGGGCATCAAGACCGTCGCTGTGCACTCAAGCGCGGATCGCGATTTAAAACACGTATTGCTGGCGGATGAGACGGTCTGTATTGGCCCGGCTCCGTCCGTAAAAAGCTATCTGAACATCCCGGCTATCATCAGCGCCGCTGAAATCACCGGCGCGGTGGCAATTCATCCGGGTTATGGCTTCCTCTCTGAGAACGCCAACTTTGCTGAGCAGGTTGAACGCTCTGGCTTCATCTTCATCGGCCCGAAAGCCGACACCATCCGCCTGATGGGCGACAAAGTGTCTGCAATCACCGCCATGAAAAAAGCCGGTGTTCCAACCGTACCAGGCTCTGACGGCCCTCTGACCGACGACATGGATGCTAACCGTGCTCATGCTAAACGCATTGGCTACCCGGTTATCATCAAGGCGTCCGGCGGCGGCGGTGGTCGCGGTATGCGCGTTGTGCGTAGCGATGCTGAACTGGCGCAGTCCATCTCCATGACCAAAGCAGAAGCGAAAGCCGCTTTCAGCAATGACATGGTGTACATGGAAAAATACCTGGAAAACCCACGCCACATCGAAATTCAGGTGCTGGCTGACGGTCAGGGCAACGCAATCTATCTGGCAGAACGTGACTGCTCCATGCAGCGTCGTCACCAGAAAGTGGTCGAAGAAGCACCAGCGCCGGGCATTACCCCGGAACTGCGTCGCTACATCGGCGAGCGTTGCGCTAAAGCGTGTGTCGATATCGGCTATCGTGGAGCGGGTACCTTTGAGTTCCTGTTCGAGAACGGCGAGTTCTATTTCATCGAAATGAACACCCGTATTCAGGTTGAGCATCCGGTTACCGAAATGATCACCGGCGTTGACCTGATCAAAGAGCAGCTGCGTATCGCTGCAGGCCAGCCGCTTTCCATCAAGCAGGAAGAAGTTGTGGTGAAAGGCCATGCGGTAGAATGCCGTATCAACGCCGAAGACCCGAACACCTTCCTGCCAAGCCCGGGCAAAATCACGCGTTTCCACGCGCCGGGTGGCTTTGGCGTGCGCTGGGAGTCTCATATCTACGCCGGTTACACCGTACCGCCGTACTATGACTCAATGATCGGCAAGCTCATCTGCTACGGCGAAAATCGTGACGTGGCGATTGCCCGCATGAAGAATGCCCTGCAGGAGCTGATCATCGACGGTATCAAAACCAACGTTGATCTGCAGATGCGCATCATGAGCGACGAGCACTTCCAGAATGGTGGAACTAACATCCACTATCTGGAGAAAAAACTCGGTCTGAACGAGAAGTAAGAGACCTGTGTTGCTAAAAGGCCGGATTATCCGGCCTTTTTTATTTCTGGGGCCAGGAAAGGCTCATCATGTACAATCCCCGCTTTCTTCATCCACAAGGGACAATAAATGGACAAACGTTTTGTTCAGGCCCATAAAGAAGCGCGCTGGGCGCTGTGGCTGACCCTTCTCTATCTCGCAGCATGGTTGGTAACTGCTTACTTACCTGACTCCGCTATTGGCTTCACCGGCCTGCCGCACTGGTTCGAAATGGCGTGCCTGCTGGTACCGCTGGTCTTCATCCTGCTGTGCTGGGCAATGGTGAAATTCATCTATCGCGATATCCCGCTGGAGGACGATGATGCAGCTTGAAGTCATTCTGCCGCTTATCGCTTACTTGTTAGTGGTGTTTGGTTTATCCGTTTACGCCATGCGTAAAAGAACGACGGGCACCTTCCTGAACGAGTATTTTCTTGGTAGCCGCTCGATGGGCGGCGTCGTGCTGGCCATGACGCTGACCGCGACCTACATCAGTGCCAGTTCGTTTATCGGCGGACCCGGAGCAGCCTATAAATACGGGTTAGGCTGGGTGCTTCTGGCGATGATCCAGCTTCCAGCCGTCTGGCTCTCACTGGGCATACTGGGCAAAAAATTTGCCATTCTGGCGCGCCGTTATAATGCCGTGACGCTCAACGATATGCTTTTTGCCCGCTATCAGAGCCGTTTACTGGTATGGCTGGCCAGCATAAGCCTGCTGGTGGCCTTTATTGGCGCAATGACGGTGCAGTTTATCGGCGGGGCACGTCTGCTGGAAACGGCGACCGGGATCCCCTACGAGACAGGCTTGATCATCTTCGGAGTCAGCATTGCGCTGTATACCGCGTTTGGCGGATTCCGCGCCAGCGTGCTGAACGATACGATGCAGGGATTGGTGATGCTTGTTGGCACCATTGTTCTGCTGGTGGGCATTGTGCATGCTGCTGGTGGCCTGAGCCACGCAGTCGAAACGCTGGAAACCATCGACCCGAAACTGGTCTCTCCGCAGGGCGCAGATGACATCCTTTCGCCAACCTTTATGACCTCGTTCTGGGTGTTGGTGTGCTTTGGAGTGATTGGCCTGCCGCATACCGCCGTGCGCTGTATCTCTTACAAAGACAGCAAAGCCGTGCACAGAGGTATCATTATCGGCACTATCGTGGTTGCGATCCTGATGTTTGGTATGCACCTGGCGGGCGCGTTAGGTCGGGCAGTTATTCCTGACCTTACCGTACCCGATCTGGTTATCCCAACCCTGATGGTTAAAGTGCTGCCGCCATTTGCCGCCGGGATCTTCCTCGCCGCCCCTATGGCCGCCATTATGTCGACAATCAACGCTCAGCTGCTGCAAAGTTCCGCTACGATCATTAAAGATCTCTATCTGAACCTGCGTCCTGAGCAGGCAGAGAATGAACGGCGCCTGAAGCGCATGTCGGCCGTTATTACTCTGGCGTTAGGGGCATTGCTGCTGTTAGCCGCATGGCGCCCGCCTGAGATGATCATCTGGCTGAACCTGCTGGCGTTTGGTGGGCTTGAAGCGGTATTCCTGTGGCCGCTGGTGTTAGGGCTCTACTGGGAGCGTGCAAACGCTGCGGGCGCGCTGAGCGGCATGATTGTCGGCGGTGTGCTGTACGCCGTCCTTGCAACGTTTAAGATTCAGTACCTGGGCTTCCATCCGATTGTGCCTTCGTTACTGCTGAGTTTACTGGCGTTTGTGGTGGGAAACCGTTTCGGTCAGCCCGTCCCACAGCCCGCTGTGATTTCTACTGATAAATAAAGAGTTTTGCCATGCCGTGGATCCAACTAAAACTGAACACAACCGGCGCTAACGCCGAGGAACTGAGCGATGCGCTGATGGAGGCCGGTTCGGTCTCTATCACCTTCCAGGACACGCATGACACGCCGGTCTTTGAGCCGTTGCCGGGCGAAACCCGCCTGTGGGGTGATACCGACGTTATTGGCCTGTTTGATGCCGAAACCGACATGAAAGAGGTTGTCGCGATTCTGGAGAATCATCCTCTGCTGGGTGCGGGTTTTGCCCACAAAATCGAACAGCTGGAAGATAAAGACTGGGAACGCGAGTGGATGGATAACTTCCACCCGATGCAGTTCGGCAAACGCCTGTGGATCTGCCCGAGCTGGCGCGAGGTTCCTGATGAAAACGCGGTTAACGTCATGCTCGATCCGGGTCTGGCGTTTGGTACCGGCACTCACCCAACCACGTCCCTTTGCCTGCAGTGGCTGGATGGTCTGGATCTGGACGGTAAGACAGTGATCGACTTCGGCTGTGGCTCCGGGATCCTCGCGATTGCCGCCCTGAAGCTGGGCGCGGCAAAAGCCATCGGGATCGATATCGATCCGCAGGCCATTCAGGCCAGCCGCGATAACGCCGAGCGTAATGGCGTTTCCGATCGACTGGAACTGTATTTGCCGGATGCGCAGCCAGAAGCGATGAAAGCCGACGTGGTGGTCGCAAACATTCTGGCGGGCCCACTGCGCGAGCTGGCCCCGCTAATCAGCGTGCTGCCCGTTGAGGGCGGTCTGCTGGGGCTTTCCGGTATCCTGGCAAGCCAGGCCGACAGCGTATGTGAAGCCTACGCCGATCTCTTTGCCCTCGATCCGGTCGTGGAAAAAGAAGAGTGGTGCCGCATCACCGGCCGTAAAAAATAAGAATCTGGCGTGGTCATCTGACCACGCCTTTCTCCCTTTGATAATCCTCTCTCCCCCGGTCATTCTTCGGTAAAATAACCACACAAATCACGTTGGTTTGTATTACAAAAGTTCACCGGAAGAATATGATGAAACACATTACAGGCAAGGCAGCGCTGCTGGCGCTGAGCATGATCTCGGCTTCAGCATTTGCATCACACTGGAACTACGAAGGGGAAGGTTCACCGGAACACTGGGGCGAGCTGGACGAGGCCTACAAGACCTGTCAAAGCGGAATGAACCAGTCTCCGATTAATATTGATTCGACCGCTAACGCCCATCTTTCCCCGCTGCAAACCCACTACATTGATGGCCCTGTTACACTGACAAACAATGGCCATACCATTCAGGCTGGTGAACAGGCTGACACCCGCGATACCCTTACTCTTGATAAGCAAACCTGGACGTTACAACAGTTCCATTTTCACGCGCCGAGCGAAAATACCGTGCATGGAAAAAGGTACGCGATGGAAATGCATCTGGTTCATAAAAATGCCGGCGGGGAACTGACTGTGGTGGCGGTCATGTTTGATAAAGGGGCCGCAAACCCGGAGCTTGAAAAACTGTGGCGCGTTATGCCTCAGCAGGCCGAGCAGAACGTCTCCATCAAACAGGATCTCAACCTGAACAAACTGCTGCCGAAAAATAAAACGTACTGGCGCTTTAGCGGTTCACTGACCACCCCGCCGTGTTCAGAAGGCGTCACCTGGATTGTGCTTAAGCAACCCTTGACGGTTTCTGCTGAACAACTTGCCAGATTCACTGGGACAATGCATCACGATAATAACCGTCCGGTACAGTCTCTGCATGGGCGTGTTGTGGTCGAATAACGCCCATCCAGAGGCTAAAGATCATGTTCTAAAATGCGACGCAGATCGCAAAGAAGACGGGAAATCTGCTGCTAAAAACAGCAGATTATCCCGCTCAGGTAAGCCCTTTATTCAGAAATGATGAGAAGTTACGGGAAATTGTAAGCGCCCATAAAATAGCCATTCTCGCATAACACAATGATTTAAATAGTGAATAATTCTTAACGGAAAGATTGAGCGGCGATTCCTTGATCTACAACAGTGGATTGTTCAAAGTTTGGCCTTTCATCTCGTGCAAAAAATGCGTAATATACGCCGCCTTGCAGTCACAGTATGGTCATTTCTTAACTCATGCGCATCGGACACCACCAGCTTAGAAATCGCCTGATCGCAGCCCCTATGGCAGGTATTACAGACCGGCCGTTCAGGACGCTGTGCTATGAGATGGGAGCCGGTTTAACCGTATCCGAGATGATGTCGTCTAACCCGCAGGTTTGGGAAAGCGATAAATCCCGCCTTCGGATGGTGCACGTTGATGAACCAGGTATTCGCACCGTGCAAATTGCCGGAAGCGTGCCTGAAGAGATGGCAGATGCCGCGCGAATTAACGTGGAAAGTGGTGCCCAGATTATTGATATCAATATGGGGTGCCCGGCCAAAAAGGTGAATCGCAAGCTTGCAGGTTCAGCCCTTCTGCAATACCCCGACCAGGTGAAAGCTATCCTGACGGCGGTTGTCAGCGCGGTGGACGTTCCTGTTACGTTGAAGATTCGCACGGGTTGGTCGCCGGAACACCGTAACTGTGTAGAGATTGCCCAACTGGCCGAAGACTGTGGCATTCAGGCCCTGACCATTCATGGACGCACTCGCGCCTGTTTGTTCAACGGCGAAGCTGAATACGACAGCATTCGGGCAGTTAAGCAGAAAGTTTCCATTCCGATTATCGCGAATGGCGACATAACTGACCCGCTTAAAGCCAGGGCTGTACTCGACTATACGGGAGCTGATGCTCTGATGATAGGACGTGCAGCTCAGGGAAGACCCTGGATCTTCCGGGAAATCCAGCATTATCTGGACACTGGGGAGCTGCTTGCCCCGCTGCCTCTGGCAGAGGTTAAGCGCTTGCTTTGTTCGCATGTTCGGGAACTGCATGACCACTACGGTCAGGCAAAAGGGTACCGAATTGCGCGTAAACACGTCTCCTGGTATCTCCAGGAGCACGCTCCAGATGACCAGTTTCGGCGCACATTCAACGCCATAGAGGATGCCAGCGTACAGCTGGAGGCGTTGGAGGCATACTTCGAAAATCTTGCGTAATGAAATAAAGAGCTGACAGAACTATGTTCGAACAACGCGTAAATTCTGACGTACTGACCGTTTCTACCGTTAACTCTCAGGACCAGGTAACTCAAAAACCCCTGCGTGACTCGGTTAAACAGGCACTGAAGAACTATTTTGCTCAACTGAATGGTCAGGATGTTAATGACCTGTATGAGCTGGTACTGGCTGAAGTTGAACAGCCACTGTTGGACATGGTGATGCAATACACCCGCGGTAACCAAACCCGCGCTGCACTGATGATGGGTATCAACCGTGGTACTCTGCGTAAGAAACTGAAAAAATACGGCATGAACTGATACTAATCAGTTAAATGCTTGTGTAAAAAGGCGCTCTTCGGCATGGGGAAGCGCCTTTTTTATTCCCCTGCTTCAGTCCGTCAACGCTTTGTAAACCTTCACTTATCCCGCTTTAAAACCGAAGATTTTGGTGTATATTTCCCCCACCTTACTGGCGCTCTTCTCGCGGAATGACACAATGATTCGTAAATACTGGTGGCTGGTTGTCTTTGCAATCTCCGTTCTCATTTTCGATGCACTCCTGATGCAGTGGATTGAACTGATGAGCACCGAAACCGATAAGTGTCGCAATATGAACTCCGTGAATCCCCTTAAACTCGTGAACTGCTCAGAGCTCGACTAAGCGCTCGATTGCGCAAATCACCTGTTATTACCCACTAAAAACGGGGATTTAAATCCCTTTGAGCCATTACCTGACGGTGATAATGTCTCGCCCTTCTCAACCGCTCTAGCGTAACCCCACACTCGAGTAGAACCGTCCATGCTGGTCAGCCAATACAACCATATCCTTGTCGTCCTCTCCTTTGTTGTTGCCATCCTTGCTGCGTATACCGCATTGAATATGGCTGCACGCGTTGCCGGAAGCGAGGGCGTCGCTGCCCGCGTCTGGCTGGCTGGCGGCGGTATTGCTATGGGTATTGGCGTGTGGGCCATGCATTTTATCGGCATGCTGGCGATGGACCTCTCCATGAGCATGAGCTACAACGCCACCCTGACGGTGTTATCTATGATCATCGCCGTGGGGTCGTCGCTATTTGCGCTATGGCTCGTTAGCTGCGAGCAATTACGCCTGCGCCGACTGCTGCCCGGAGCGTTGGTGATGGGAAGCGGTATAGTTGCAATGCATTACACCGGTATGGCGGCGCTGGAAGTGATGCCCGGGATTATCTGGGACAAGGTCTGGGTGGCCATTTCGGTCGCGATTGCGCTTGCCGCTTCACTCGCGGCGTTATGGCTGACCTTCCGCCTGCGCCACGAAGCCGCGCAGGTCGTGCTGATGCGCATGGGTGCCGCCATCACGATGGGAATTGCCATTGCCGGTATGCACTATGCCGGGATGAAAGCGGCGCAGTTTCCGATGTCCACAATGGTTCATCATGAGGGTATCAACGGGAGCTGGCTGGCGGTGCTGGTCAGCGTCGTCGCGCTCTCTATTCTTGGGATCACCCTGCTGGTCTCGATGCTGGATGCCCGCCTTCAGGCTCGTACCGCCCTTTTGGCCTCGTCGCTTGCAGAAGCTAACCGGGAACTCGCTCAACTGGCTCTACACGATACCCTCACGCGTCTGCCCAACCGTATCCTGCTGGAAGACAGACTCGATCAGGCCATCAGCAAAGCCGATCGTGAAAGAACCCATTTTGCCCTGATGTTCATGGATCTTGACGGTTTTAAAGCCATCAATGATGCCTACGGCCATGATGTCGGTGACAGGCTGCTGGTCGCCGTTACACAGCGTCTGCTGCTTCTCCTGAAAGGCCAGTTCACCCTTGCACGTATTGGCGGTGATGAGTTTGTTCTGCTGGCAGAGGGAGAAGGTCCGGACGACGCGGCGTCGCTGGCGAATTCGCTGGTACGCGCGATCGATAGTCCATTCAATCTCAGTCCCTATGAACTGGTGGTTACCCTCAGCATTGGTATTGCGCTGTACCCTCACGACGGCAAAACCGAGCGTGAGCTGATGTTTAACGCCGACGCGGCGATGTATCACACGAAGCATATGGGCCGTAACGGTTACCATTTTTTCCAGCCCTCCATGAACACCCTGGCGCAGACCCATCTCCAGTTAATGAACGATTTGTGGATGGCAATCGAGCGCAATGAGCTGCGCCTGCTCTATCAGCCAAAATTCAACGCCCCCGCGGGTCCTGTCCTCGGATTCGAGGCGTTATTACGCTGGCAGCATCCTAAGCAGGGGTTACTGACCCCTGACCTTTTCCTGCCGCTGGCGGAAAAAACGGGGCTGATCATCCCCATAGGCAACTGGGTGATTAATGAAGCCTGTCGCCAGCTGCGGGAATGGCATCTGCAGGGGCATCAAAGCTGGTCAATGGCGGTAAACCTGTCGACACTGCAGTTTGAACAACCTTCGCTGGTTAAAACGGTTCTCGACTGCCTGGCACTTCACCAGGTGCCACCGGAATTGTTGATCCTCGAAGTGACGGAAACCACGGCGATGAGCAACCCGGATGAGAGCGTACGAGTGCTGACAGAGCTGACGGATGCGGGGGTGAAAGCCTCCATTGATGATTTTGGCACCGGATATTCAAGCCTGCTGTACCTCAAACGCTTACCGGCCTGCGAACTAAAAATCGACAGGGCGTTTGTACAAGAGCTTAGCGGGGAGAGTGAGGATGCGACTATTGTCTCAGCGATTGTAGCCCTTGCAAAAACACTTAACCTGAAAGTCGTGGCTGAAGGTGTAGAAACCGAAGCGCAGCAGGCCTTTTTGACCGAGCTAGGCTGTAACACCCTTCAGGGTTATCTGTTAGGTAAACCCGTCAGCGCGGAAACCATCGAAGCACTTTGTGCCCGAGGGGAAATGTTACCTGCCGCTGAGTAGTAAGCATCATCAGGCGACACGCGAATGACAGGAAGTGTCGCCAGAATGCTATCAACCAGGGCGGGGGCCTGCTGATAAAGATTAAAACTGTCGGTATTCATTAGCCAGTTTTTAATTATTCCGCTAAAAAACCCGTGGAATACAATCAAGGTGAGATCAACATTCACCTTTGGAGAAATGATATTCCGCGAAATACAGGTCTCTAGCGTGGCACGGAGCGTGTCATCATTAAATCCAATACGTTTTCTGATTTCATGCTCTGAAATCATATCACCGCTAAATTCACACTTATGATACAGAATTTGTAAAAGCGCACATTGCCGGGGTTCATGGGCAATATACTGCAGCGCAGTAATAAATTGCTCACGAAGTTTTAACAAGGGATCGTCACTATCGGAAAGGGAAAGCCTGTCGCGGATAATGTCGCGAAGGGGTAATTGCTGTTCCCAGATGGCATTAAATATTTCAGATTTACTGGTGAAGTGCCAGTAGATAGCGCCGCGCGTCACCTTAGCAGCATCAGCGATATCCGTCAGCGTCGTGCTGGCTACGCCACGCATCGCAAACTGTCCGATAGCCGCCTCAATCAGTTTCTGCCGGGTTTGTTGAGCTTCTTCTTTCTTTTTACGCGCCATAGGCAACTACTCGTGACTCAGAAGGTTTAAAGGTAATATTGCGTTCATGCAAATGTAAGTATTCACTAAAATCCGTTTTAATTTTGCACAAAAAAAGTCACCTCTATTAATTTATAATTAATACAAATACATTAAATCAATTAAATTGGCGGCATGAATAACAAGAAGCATTAAACTCACTTACCTGATTAATATACATGAAGTATACCCCTGAATGGACATGGTCTGATTCTGATTTTTTCTGCAAGCATGGTCATTCGCACTTATAAATTAAAAAAGATTAAATACCCTCATTATTATACGCAGCTACATTTTATTTTTTATCCCTCTGCCCCGCTACCGATTCGCGGCATATATCGGTTTATGGGTATTTAAAGGAACAGTAATGACGAATCATTTCAGACGCTTGCCCTTTTCCGGTTTCATTGTCTGCGCGGTACTGCTCACTGGATGCGATGGTCAGGAAAATCAACAACACCTGCAGGCACCTCAGGTCAGCGTGCATATTGTGCAAAGCGCGCCTCTGGCTGTCACCACTGAACTCCCGGGAAGAACAGATGCGTTCCGCGTTGCAGAGGTTCGTCCGCAGGTTAGCGGTATCATCCTGCGCCGCAACTTCACGGAAGGTAGCGATGTAAAAGCCGGGGATTCGCTTTATCAGATTGATCCTGCAACCTATCAGGCGGCATACGATAACGCGAAAGGCGAGCTGGCGAAGGCCCAGGCGGCGGCCAATATTGCGCACCTGACGGTGAAACGTTATCTCCCGCTGGTCGGCACACAGTATGTCAGCAAGCAAGAGTATGACCAGGCCGTCGCCACGGCCCAGCAGGCAGATGCCAGCGTCGTCGCCGCCAAAGCGGGCGTTGAAAGTGCACGAATCAATCTTGCTTATACCAAGGTGACGTCTCCCGTCGATGGTCGCATCGGCAAATCCAGCGTGACGGAAGGGGCGCTGGTGACGAACGGACAAACCGCTGCGCTGGCAACGGTCCAGCAGCTCGATCCTATTTATGTCGATGTCACCCAGTCTAGCAATGATTTTATGCGCCTTAAACAAACGAGCCTGCAAAAAGGCGATAACGTCAGCAGCGTTGAGCTACTGATGGAGAACGGACAGCCCTATCCGCTGAAAGGCAGATTGCAGTTCTCTGACGTCACGGTGGACGAAAGTACCGGCTCGATTACACTGCGCGCCATTTTCCCGAATCCTCAACATCTGCTGTTACCCGGCATGTTCGTTCGCGCCCGCATTGATGAAGGTACGCAGCCGGATGCGATTCTGGTTCCCCAGCAAGGCGTGACCCGCACACCGCGAGGCGAAGCCACCGTGATGGTGGTGAACGATAAAAACCAGGTTGAGTCGCGTACCGTCGTTGCGCCTCAGGCGATTGGGGACCGCTGGCTGGTAACAGAAGGGCTGAAAAACGGTGACCGCGTGATCGTCAGCGGGCTACAGAAAGTCAGACCGGGGGTAACCGTCGTCGCCACGCCGGATACCACAACGACTCCAGCCGGTTAAGGGACGACGACATGGCTAATTTCTTTATTCAGAGACCGGTTTTCGCCTGGGTACTTGCCATCATTTTGATGATTGCAGGCGGGCTGGCCATTCTTAAACTCCCCGTCGCACAGTACCCAACCATTGCACCTCCCGCCGTGGCGATATCCGCGACTTACCCTGGAGCTGACGCTCAAACGGTACAGGATACCGTGACTCAGGTTATCGAACAGAACATGAACGGTATCGATAACCTGATGTATATGTCATCCACCAGCGATTCAGCGGGCAACGTCACCATCACTCTGACCTTCGAGTCAGGAACCGATCCGGATATCGCTCAGGTACAAGTGCAAAACAAGCTGCAGCTCGCCATGCCGCTGCTGCCGCAAGAGGTGCAGCAGCAAGGGATCGGCGTGGAGAAATCCAGCAGCAGCTTCCTGCTGGTCGCCGGTTTTGTTTCTGACAACAAAAATCTCACGCAGAACGACATCTCTGATTACGTCGCCTCAAACGTCAAAGATGCCATCAGCCGAACGTCTGGCGTTGGCGACGTGCAGCTGTTTGGTGCTCAGTATGCGATGCGCATCTGGCTCGACAGCAACGCGATGAACAAATACCAGTTGACGCCGCTGGATATTATCAGCCAGCTGAAAACGCAGAACGACCAGATAGCGGCAGGCCAGCTGGGCGGAACGCCGTCCATTCCCGGTCAGCAGCTGAATGCCTCGATCATCGCGCAAACTCGCCTGAAATCACCGGGGGAATTTGGCCGCGTGACGCTCAAGGTGAATCAGGACGGCTCGATGGTTCATCTGAAGGATGTGGCTCGCATTGAGCTCGGTGGCGAAAACTACAACATGGTCACTAAAATCAACGGGCAGGCGGCAACCGGTCTCGGGATCAAGCTGGCAACCGGAGCAAATGCGCTGGACACTGCGGCTGCCATTAAGAGCAAGCTGACGCAACTGCAGCAGTTCTTCCCACAGGGTCTGAAAGTTGTCTATCCCTATGACACCACGCCTTTTGTAAAAATCTCTATCCACGAAGTGGTGAAGACCCTGTTTGAAGCAATCATTCTCGTCTTCCTGGTCATGTACCTCTTCCTGCAAAACCTGCGGGCAACGCTCATCCCGACTATCGCGGTGCCGGTCGTTCTGCTGGGTACCTTCGCGGTTCTGGCGGCATTTGGTTTCTCCATCAATACCCTGACGATGTTCGGCATGGTGCTGGCGATAGGTCTGCTGGTCGATGACGCTATCGTGGTCGTTGAGAACGTTGAACGCGTCATGGTCGAGGATAACCTGCCGCCCAAAGAGGCCACGCAGAAGTCGATGGAGCAGATCCAGGGTGCGCTGGTAGGGATCGCCATGGTGCTCTCGGCGGTCTTTATTCCAATGGCCTTTTTTGGCGGCTCGACTGGAGCAATATATCGCCAGTTCTCACTGACTATCGTGTCCGCTATGGCGCTGTCGGTACTGGTTGCGCTAATCCTGACGCCCGCACTCTGCGCAACGTTGCTTAAGCCCGTATCCGACGACCATCGTCAGAAAAAAGGTGGCTTTTTCAGCTGGTTTAATGCGCTCTTTGATAAAAGCGTGGAGCACTACAGCAACAGCGTGAGCGGTATTTTGCGCAAGACAGGGCGCTATCTGGTGGTGTACGTCATCATCGTCGGTGGGATGGCGGTGCTCTTCCTGCGCTTACCTACCTCCTTTCTGCCCGAAGAGGATCAGGGGGTGTTCATGACGATGGTTCAACTCCCGGCAGGTGCAACTCAGACGCGTACTCAACAGGTGCTCGACCAGGTACAGGACTATTACCTGAACAAAGAGAAGGCGAACGTCGAATCCGTCTTTACCGTAAATGGCTTTAGCTTTAGCGGCCAGGGTCAGAACGCCGGCATTGCCTTCGTCAGCCTGAAGCCCTGGGAGGAACGCCCGGGACAGAAAAACGGCGTTGAGGCGATTGTCGGTCGCGCGACCAAAGCCTTCAGTCAGATTAAAGATGGACTCGTGTTCCCGTTTAACCTGCCTGCAATTATCGAACTGGGTACCGCCACGGGCTTCGATTTTGAATTAATCGATCAGGCTAACCTGGGGCATACCCAGCTAACGCAGGCGCGTGACCAACTGCTTAGCATGGTAAAAGAGCACCCTGACCTGCTGGTTAGCGTGCGTCCTAACGGTCTTGAAGATACGCCTCAATTCAAGCTTGATGTCGACCAGGAGAAAGCGCAGGCGCTGGGCGTCAGTCTTTCTGACGTCAACCAGACGATTTCGACGGCCTTAGGTGGCACCTATGTGAACGACTTTATCGATCATGGGCGCGTGAAAAAAGTCTACGTACAGGCCGACGCAAAATTCCGTATGTTGCCAGGAGATATTAACAACCTTTACGTGCGCAGCGCGAATGGAGAAATGGTCCCTTTCTCAGCTTTTAGCAACGCTCGCTGGGTCTATGGTTCACCCCGACTGGAGCGCTATAACGGGATGCCCTCTATGGAGATCCTCGGTGAGTCAGCCCCGGGTAAAAGTACCGGTGAGGCTATGGTTATGATGGAAAGTCTCGCGGCAAAACTGCCTTCCGGTATCGGATATGACTGGACGGGGATGTCTTATCAGGAGCGGCTTTCGGGTAACCAGGCACCTGCCCTGTACGCCATTTCACTGATCGTGGTGTTCCTGTGTCTGGCAGCGCTGTATGAAAGCTGGTCCATTCCGTTCTCCGTTATGCTGGTTGTGCCGCTGGGGGTCATTGGGGCGCTTCTCGCAGCGTCACTGCGTGGATTAAACAATGACGTCTATTTCCAGGTCGGCCTGCTGACGACGATTGGTTTATCGGCGAAAAACGCCATTTTGATCGTCGAATTTGCTAAGGACCTGATGGAGAAAGAAGGTTCAGGCATCATTGAAGCCACACTGGAAGCGTCAAGGATGCGCCTTCGACCGATCCTGATGACTTCCCTGGCCTTTATCCTTGGTGTCATGCCGCTGGTAATCAGCGCCGGGGCCGGGAGCGGCGCACAAAACGCCGTCGGTACGGGTGTGATGGGGGGAATGCTTTCTGCAACGCTTCTGGCGATTTTCTTCGTGCCCGTCTTCTTTGTGGTTGTCCGTCGACGCTTTACCCGTCATAAAGATTAACATTTCCCTAAAAAGGCACCTCAGGTGCCTTTTTTATTTTTAAGATAAACAATGAATTAGGCATTAAGCAAAAGTCATGTTAAAAATACGATGGTTTGTATTAAGTAAAAACACTCTATTACCCCTTCATAATGTCTCCATTAATTCGTCCTGAAACCGGCTTTTCTCCACGATTTTTACAAACTACATAATTTGAGATTATTCCTCGTGTAACGTGGACTTACCCCGGTGGTAAAATAACCTCCAGTTCGTTAATTGCCCTCCTGGCTTTATAGCGGACGAGAAATAATACTGAGGTAACATCATGAAAAGATTCATTTCCGTTGCACTCCTCGCTGCGCTGCTTGCTGGTTGCGCGCACGACTCTCCATGTGTACCGGTTTACGACGACCAGGGCCGACTGGTTCATACCAATACCTGTATGAAAGGCACCACCCAGGATAACTGGGAAACTGCAGGTGCTATCGCCGGCGGTGCTGCCGCAGTGGCGGGTTTGACGCTGGGTATTGTTGCCCTGACGAAGTAACATCTGTTGAGAAAGCGCGGCTCTGTCCGCGCTTTTGCTTTTAATGAGTGCAGCATTTTCAAATAAGTAAAAAAATAGCCCCGCATTTATTCGCGTAATTAATTTAAGCCTGACGCCAGTCACAACTTTTTCGTATAGTCACTCAAATTACCTGGCCTATCGTGATGATTTTCACACATTAATATTATTGAATACCCTGCCAATATTCACGCTGAAAACTATCTCTTCTTTTTCCTGACTCGACTCAAAACTTTTGCTCCAATTTGTGGCACAGGTTGTAATTTCGCACCGTTTCAGGGCGCTCGTTTTATTTAAGCCTGTCTACACTCAGCATTAAGCGTTCACTCATCTCTAATTTTGTCGGACGCAAAACTGGCATTACGTTTGCTTTATAAACGTTGGCCAAAGCCACAGACAGGTAAAGCGTTTAAAAACGCCTCTATAACGATAAATTTCGCCACACAGGATGCATTATGAAAAAGACGATGATAGCCAGCCTGGCCGCTGCAGGCATGTTGTTTGCCGTAGCTGGTCAAGCCCATGCGGGAACGACACTGGATGCCGTTAAAAAGAAAGGTTTTGTTCAATGCGGTATCAGTGACGGTTTGCCTGGCTTCTCTTATGCCGATGCGAACGGCAAATTTACCGGTATTGATGTGGATGTCTGCCGTGGCGTTGCAGCCGCCGTTTTTGGTGATGACAGCAAAGTAAAATACACCCCGCTGACGGCGAAAGAACGCTTTACGGCACTGCAGTCCGGCGAGGTCGACATGCTCTCCCGTAATACCACCTGGACGTCATCCCGTGATGCAGGCATGGGGATGTCATTTACGGGCGTGACCTATTATGACGGCATCGGCTTCCTGACCCACAACAAAGCCGGCCTGAAAAGCGCTAAGGAGCTGGATGGGGCCACCGTTTGTATCCAGGCGGGCACCGATACCGAGCTGAACGTCGCCGATTATTTCAAAGCAAATAACATGAAATATACGCCAGTGACATTCGACCGCTCGGATGAATCGGCTAAAGCGCTGGAATCCGGCCGTTGCGACACGCTGGCCTCTGACCAGTCACAGCTGTATGCCTTACGCATTAAGCTGAGCAACCCGGCAGAATGGATTGTTCTGCCTGAAGTGATCTCCAAAGAACCTCTCGGCCCTGTCGTTCGTCGTGGCGATGAAGACTGGTTCTCCATTGTTCGCTGGACGCTGTTCGCCATGCTGAACGCAGAAGAGATGGGCATCAACTCGAAAAACGTGGACGAGAAAGCTGCTAAACCATCCAACCCGGATATGGCGCACCTGCTCGGTAAAGAAGGTGATTTCGGCAAGGATCTGAAGCTGGATAACAAGTGGGCTTACAACATCATCAAACAGGTGGGCAACTACTCTGAGATCTTTGAACGCAACGTGGGATCGGAAAGCCCGCTGAAGATCAAACGCGGCCAGAACAATCTCTGGAACAACGGCGGTATTCAGTACGCACCACCAGTACGTTAAGTCATAGCTGTAACGGGCACTGCTGCGGCAGTGCCCACTCCAGAGTCATGGTTACTGAGGTTTCTTATGTCCCATCGCCGCTCAGCCGTAAAAGGATCGCTATCCTTTTCTCATCCCGCGGTCCGCGCCTGGCTATTCCAGATTATTGCTATTGTTGCGGTTGTTCTCATCGCCGTGTATCTCATCCATAACACCATCACCAACCTGAATAATCGCGGCATTACCTCCGGTTTCGCGTTTTTAGACCGCAGCGCGGGGTTTGGTATTGTTCAGCATCTTATTGATTACCAGGAAGGTGACACGTATGGACGCGTGTTCGTGGTCGGTTTACTGAATACGCTGCTGGTATCGGCGCTTTGTATCGTCTTCGCCTCGATACTGGGCTTCTTTATTGGCCTGGCGCGTCTTTCTGAAAACTGGCTCCTGCGGAAGCTGTCGACTGTTTATATTGAAACGTTCCGCAATATCCCCCCGCTCCTGCAGATCTTCTTTTGGTATTTTGCCGTATTGCGTAACCTACCCGGCCCCCGTCAGGCCGTCGACGCGTTTGAGCTTTTTTTCCTGAGCAACCGTGGGTTGTCTATCCCTTCTCCTCTGCCGGGTGAAGGTCTGTACGCTTTTATCGGCGCGATTGTGATAGCGTTTGCTCTGTCTGCCGGGGTATTCCGTTTTAACCGCAAGCATCAGATCAAAACCGGTCAGCTTCGCAGAACCTGGCCCACGGCAGTTATCCTGCTCGTTAGCCTGCCGCTGGTGGCACACTGGCTGTTTGGGGCCGCGTTGCACTGGGATGTTCCACACCTACGAGGCTTTAACTTCCAGGGTGGAATGGTGTTAATTCCCGAGCTGGCAGCTCTAACATTGGCGCTGTCGATTTATACGTCCGCGTTTATTGCCGAGATTATTCGTGCCGGGATCCAGGCCGTACCTTACGGACAGCACGAGGCGGCACGCTCGCTGGGATTACCCCATACCGTGACGCTTCGCCAGGTCATTATCCCGCAGGCTTTACGGGTCATCATTCCGCCTCTGACCAGCCAGTATCTCAACATCGTTAAAAACTCGTCGCTGGCCGCCGCTATTGGTTATCCGGATATGGTGTCACTCTTCGCCGGAACCGTGCTTAACCAGACCGGACAAGCCATTGAAACCATCGCCATCACGATGTCTGTCTATCTCATCATCAGCCTGGTGATTTCATTGCTGATGAACCTCTATAACCGTCGTATAGCACTGGTCGAGCGCTAAGGATTTATGATGACAAAAGCGATACTGTCGCACTCCTCGCGCCCTGCCAACTCGACAGGTGGACGTTTCATTCTCTGGGCGCGCAAGAACCTGTTCTCCAGCTGGAGTAACAGCCTGCTGACGATTGTCTGCCTGTGGCTCATGTGGGAATTGATTCCTCCTCTGCTGAACTGGGCGTTTTTACAGGCCAACTGGGTCGGTTCAACTCGGGCAGACTGTACAAAAGCCGGTGCCTGCTGGGTGTTTATCCATGAACGCTTCGGTCAGTTCATGTATGGGTTGTATCCGCATGAACAGCGCTGGCGGATTAATCTGGCGCTGGTTATCGGCCTGCTCTCTGTCGCAGTCATGTTCTGGAACAAGCTGCCTCACCGTGGACGCTATATTGCCGTCTGGGCGGTGGTTTATCCGATTATTGTCTGGGTGCTGTTGTATGGCGGTTTCCTTGGGCTGGAACGCGTTGAAACACGCCAGTGGGGCGGGCTGACGCTGACGCTGATTATCGCTTCTGTGGGGATAGCCGGTGCGCTACCGTGGGGGATTTTACTGGCCCTGGGACGGCGTTCAAAAATGCCGATTGTACGCGTGCTCTCCGTTATCTTCATTGAGTTCTGGCGTGGCGTCCCGCTTATCACCGTCCTGTTCATGTCGTCGGTCATGCTGCCGCTATTTATGGCAGAAGGTACAACGATCGACAAACTGATCCGTGCCCTGGTCGGGGTAATTCTCTTCCAGTCCGCCTATGTTGCAGAAGTTGTGCGCGGTGGTCTGCAGGCGTTGCCTAAAGGCCAGTACGAAGCGGCGGAATCACTGGCGCTCGGCTACTGGAAAACTCAGGGGCTGGTCATTCTTCCCCAGGCACTCAAGCTGGTCATCCCGGGTCTGGTCAACACGATCATTGCCCTCTTCAAGGATACCAGCCTGGTGATCATCATTGGATTGTTCGATCTCTTTAGCAGCGTGCAACAGGCGACCGTTGACCCAGTCTGGCTGGGTATGTCCACCGAAGGATATGTCTTTGCTGCCCTGATCTACTGGATCTTTTGTTTTAGCATGTCGCGCTACAGCCAGCATCTGGAAAAGCGCTTTAACACCGGGCGTACACCGCACTGAGGAAATTATGAGCCAAATAACTATGACACCCGCCGACGCGATGATTACGCTGGAAAGTGTGAATAAATGGTACGGACAGTTTCATGTCCTGAAGGACATTAATCTTAAGGTAAAGCAGGGAGAACGCATCGTCCTTTGCGGCCCTTCTGGCTCCGGGAAATCCACAACCATTCGCTGTATTAATCATCTTGAAGAACATCAGCAAGGACGCATTGTGGTTGATGGTATCGAGCTGAATGAAGATATCCGCAATATCGAACGCGTGCGTCAGGAAGTGGGTATGGTCTTTCAGCACTTTAATCTGTTTCCGCACCTGACCGTTCTGCAGAACTGTACGCTTGCACCGATTTGGGTACGGAAGATGCCGAAAAAGGAAGCCGAGGCGTTGGCAATGCACTATCTGGAGCGAGTGCGCATCGCAGAGCATGCCAATAAGTTCCCTGGCCAGATATCGGGTGGCCAGCAGCAGCGTGTGGCTATCGCCCGTTCACTGTGTATGAAACCGAAAATTATGCTGTTTGATGAACCGACATCTGCCCTCGATCCGGAAATGGTGAAAGAGGTTCTGGACACCATGATTGGGCTGGCACAATCCGGCATGACCATGCTGTGCGTGACTCACGAGATGGGATTTGCGCGAACCGTAGCCGATCGGGTGATCTTTATGGACCGCGGGGAGATTGTTGAGCAGGCGCCACCGGATGAGTTCTTTGCGCATCCGAAGTCAGAGCGTACGCGAGCATTCCTGTCGCAGGTGATTCACTAATCAGCAGTTTCTGCCCGGTAGCGCTGCGCTTACCGGGCTTACGGTTTTCACGAGAATCATAACGCAAAAAGGCCATCCTTTCGGATGGCCTTCTCACTTATTTGATGTCTGGCAGTTCCCTACTCTCACATGGGGAGACCCCACACTACCATCGGCGCTACGGCGTTTCACTTCTGAGTTCGGCATGGGGTCAGGTGGGACCACCGCGCTAAAGCCGCCAGACAAATTCTTTTACTTCTTGCCGAACTTTAACCTAAGTATAAAGTGGTGCTGATACCCAGAGTCGAACTGGGGACCTCACCCTTACCAAGGGTGCGCTCTACCAACTGAGCCATATCAGCACGCTAAATTTGATGCCTGGCAGTTCCCTACTCTCACATGGGGAGACCCCACACTACCATCGGCGCTACGGCGTTTCACTTCTGAGTTCGGCATGGGGTCAGGTGGGACCACCGCGCTAAAGCCGCCAGGCAAATTCTGTTAATCTGTATCAGGCTGAAATTGATTGTTCTGTCTCTTCGCCAAAACACCTTCGGCGTTGTAAGGTTAAGCCTCACGGTTCATTAGTATCGGTTAGCTCAACGCATCGCTGCGCTTACACACCCGACCTATCAACGTCGTCGTCTTCAACGTTCCTTCAGGACCCTTAAAGGGTCAGGGAGAACTCATCTCGGGGCAAGTTTCGTGCTTAGATGCTTTCAGCACTTATCTTTTCCGCATTTAGCTACCGGGCAGTGCCATTGGCATGACAACCCGAACACCAGTGATGCGTCCACTCCGGTCCTCTCGTACTAGGAGCAGCCCCCCTCAATTCTCCAGCGCCCACGGCAGATAGGGACCGAACTGTCTCACGACGTTCTAAACCCAGCTCGCGTACCACTTTAAATGGCGAACAGCCATACCCTTGGGACCTACTTCAGCCCCAGGATGTGATGAGCCGACATCGAGGTGCCAAACACCGCCGTCGATATGAACTCTTGGGCGGTATCAGCCTGTTATCCCCGGAGTACCTTTTATCCGTTGAGCGATGGCCCTTCCATTCAGAACCACCGGATCACTATGACCTGCTTTCGCACCTGCTCGAGCCGTCACTCTCGCAGTCAAGCTAGCTTATGCCATTGCACTAACCTCCTGATGTCCGACCAGGATTAGCTAACCTTCGTGCTCCTCCGTTACTCTTTGGGAGGAGACCGCCCCAGTCAAACTACCCACCAGACACTGTCCGCAACCCGGATCACGGGTCTACGTTAGAACACCAGCCATTAAAGGGTGGTATTTCAAGGACGGCTCCACGCAGACTGGCGTCCACGCTTCAAAGCCTCCCACCTATCCTACACATCAAGGACCAGTGTTCAGTGTCAAGCTATAGTAAAGGTTCACGGGGTCTTTCCGTCTTGCCGCGGGTACACTGCATCTTCACAGCGAGTTCAATTTCACTGAGTCTCGGGTGGAGACAGCCTGGCCATCATTACGCCATTCGTGCAGGTCGGAACTTACCCGACAAGGAATTTCGCTACCTTAGGACCGTTATAGTTACGGCCGCCGTTTACCGGGGCTTCGATCAAGAGCTTCGCGTTACCGCTAACCCCATCAATTAACCTTCCGGCACCGGGCAGGCGTCACACCGTATACGTCCACTTTCGTGTTTGCACAGTGCTGTGTTTTTAATAAACAGTTGCAGCCAGCTGGTATCTTCGACTGATTTCAGCTCCACCCGCAGGGGCTTCACCTACATATCAGCGTGCCTTCTCCCGAAGTTACGGCACCATTTTGCCTAGTTCCTTCACCCGAGTTCTCTCAAGCGCCTTGGTATTCTCTACCTGACCACCTGTGTCGGTTTGGGGTACGATTTGATGTTACCTGATGCTTAGAGGCTTTTCCTGGAAGCAGGGCATTTGTTACTTCAGCACCGTAGTGCCTCGTCATCACACCTCAGCGTTAAAAAACGACCGGATTTACCTAATCGTTCCGCCTACATGCTTAAACCGGGACAACCGTCGCCCGGCTAACATAGCCTTCTCCGTCCCCCCTTCGCAGTAACACCAAGTACAGGAATATTAACCTGTTTCCCATCGACTACGCCTTTCGGCCTCGCCTTAGGGGTCGACTCACCCTGCCCCGATTAACGTTGGACAGGAACCCTTGGTCTTCCGGCGAGCGGGCTTTTCACCCGCTTTATCGTTACTTATGTCAGCATTCGCACTTCTGATACCTCCAGCATGCCTCACAGCACACCTTCAACGGCTTACAGAACGCTCCCCTACCCAACAACGCATAAGCGTCGCTGCCGCAGCTTCGGTGCATGGTTTAGCCCCGTTACATCTTCCGCGCAGGCCGACTCGACCAGTGAGCTATTACGCTTTCTTTAAATGATGGCTGCTTCTAAGCCAACATCCTGGCTGTCTGTGCCTTCCCACATCGTTTCCCACTTAACCATGACTTTGGGACCTTAGCTGGCGGTCTGGGTTGTTTCCCTCTTCACGACGGACGTTAGCACCCGCCGTGTGTCTCCCGTGATAACATTCTTCGGTATTCGTAGTTTGCATCGGGTTGGTAAGCCGGGATGGCCCCCTAGCCGAAACAGTGCTCTACCCCCGAAGATGAGTTCACGAGGCGCTACCTAAATAGCTTTCGGGGAGAACCAGCTATCTCCCGGTTTGATTGGCCTTTCACCCCCAGCCACAAGTCATCCGCTAATTTTTCAACATTAGTCGGTTCGGTCCTCCAGTTAGTGTTACCCAACCTTCAACCTGCCCATGGCTAGATCACCGGGTTTCGGGTCTATACCCTGCAACTTAACGCCCAGTTAAGACTCGGTTTCCCTTCGGCTCCCCTATACGGTTAACCTTGCTACAGAATATAAGTCGCTGACCCATTATACAAAAGGTACGCAGTCACACCACGAAGGTGCTCCCACTGCTTGTACGTACACGGTTTCAGGTTCTTTTTCACTCCCCTCGCCGGGGTTCTTTTCGCCTTTCCCTCACGGTACTGGTTCACTATCGGTCAGTCAGGAGTATTTAGCCTTGGAGGATGGTCCCCCCATATTCAGACAGGATACCACGTGTCCCGCCCTACTCTTCGAGTTCACAGCCTGTGTGCTTTCGTGTACGGGACTGTCACCCTGTACCGTGCGACTTTCCAGACGCTTCCACTAACACACAAGCTGATTCAGACTCTGGGCTGCTCCCCGTTCGCTCGCCGCTACTGGGGGAATCTCGGTTGATTTCTTTTCCTCGGGGTACTTAGATGTTTCAGTTCCCCCGGTTCGCCTCGTTAACCTATGTATTCAGTTAACGATAGTGCAACGAATTGCACTGGGTTTCCCCATTCGGACATCGCCGGGTCAAAGGTTCATATCACCTCGCCGGCGCTTTTCGCAGATTAGCACGTCCTTCATCGCCTCTGACTGCCAGGGCATCCACCGTGTACGCTTAGTCGCTTAACCTCACAACCCGAAGATGTTTCACTTCTGATTGCGAAAATTTGAGAGACTCGAACACACCATTAAGATGTGTCGTTTCAATTTTCAGCTTGATCCAGATTTTTAAAGAGCAAATATCTCAAACGTGACTCGCAAGTCAGTTTTGAGATATGACGGCAGGTGACTTTCACTCACGAACCAGCAAGTGGCGTCCCCTAGGGGATTCGAACCCCTGTTACCGCCGTGAAAGGGCGGTGTCCTGGGCCTCTAGACGAAGGGGACACTGAAGTCTCAATCGCAAGACGCCTTGCTATTTACTTTTCATCAGACAATCTGTGTGAGCACTGCAAAGGCAGGTTCTTTAAGGTAAGGAGGTGATCCAACCGCAGGTTCCCCTACGGTTACCTTGTTACGACTTCACCCCAGTCATGAATCACAAAGTGGTAAGCGCCCTCCCGAAGGTTAAGCTACCTACTTCTTTTGCAACCCACTCCCATGGTGTGACGGGCGGTGTGTACAAGGCCCGGGAACGTATTCACCGTAGCATTCTGATCTACGATTACTAGCGATTCCGACTTCATGGAGTCGAGTTGCAGACTCCAATCCGGACTACGACGCACTTTATGAGGTCCGCTTGCTCTCGCGAGGTCGCTTCTCTTTGTATGCGCCATTGTAGCACGTGTGTAGCCCTACTCGTAAGGGCCATGATGACTTGACGTCATCCCCACCTTCCTCCAGTTTATCACTGGCAGTCTCCTTTGAGTTCCCGGCCTAACCGCTGGCAACAAAGGATAAGGGTTGCGCTCGTTGCGGGACTTAACCCAACATTTCACAACACGAGCTGACGACAGCCATGCAGCACCTGTCTCAGAGTTCCCGAAGGCACCAATCCATCTCTGGAAAGTTCTCTGGATGTCAAGAGTAGGTAAGGTTCTTCGCGTTGCATCGAATTAAACCACATGCTCCACCGCTTGTGCGGGCCCCCGTCAATTCATTTGAGTTTTAACCTTGCGGCCGTACTCCCCAGGCGGTCGACTTAACGCGTTAGCTCCGGAAGCCACGCCTCAAGGGCACAACCTCCAAGTCGACATCGTTTACGGCGTGGACTACCAGGGTATCTAATCCTGTTTGCTCCCCACGCTTTCGCACCTGAGCGTCAGTCTTTGTCCAGGGGGCCGCCTTCGCCACCGGTATTCCTCCAGATCTCTACGCATTTCACCGCTACACCTGGAATTCTACCCCCCTCTACAAGACTCTAGCCTGCCAGTTTCGAATGCAGTTCCCAGGTTGAGCCCGGGGATTTCACATCCGACTTGACAGACCGCCTGCGTGCGCTTTACGCCCAGTAATTCCGATTAACGCTTGCACCCTCCGTATTACCGCGGCTGCTGGCACGGAGTTAGCCGGTGCTTCTTCTGCGGGTAACGTCAATCGCTGTGGTTATTAACCACAACGCCTTCCTCCCCGCTGAAAGTACTTTACAACCCGAAGGCCTTCTTCATACACGCGGCATGGCTGCATCAGGCTTGCGCCCATTGTGCAATATTCCCCACTGCTGCCTCCCGTAGGAGTCTGGACCGTGTCTCAGTTCCAGTGTGGCTGGTCATCCTCTCAGACCAGCTAGGGATCGTCGCCTAGGTGAGCCGTTACCCCACCTACTAGCTAATCCCATCTGGGCACATCTGATGGCAAGAGGCCCGAAGGTCCCCCTCTTTGGTCTTGCGACGTTATGCGGTATTAGCTACCGTTTCCAGTAGTTATCCCCCTCCATCAGGCAGTTTCCCAGACATTACTCACCCGTCCGCCGCTCGCCGGCAAAGTAGCAAGCTACTTTCCGCTGCCGCTCGACTTGCATGTGTTAGGCCTGCCGCCAGCGTTCAATCTGAGCCATGATCAAACTCTTCAATTTAAGTTTGATGCTCGTGAATTAAACTTCGTAATGAATTACGTATGTTCACTCAGAGACTTGGTATTCATTTATTGTCCGAAGACATTAAGAATCCATGTCACTTTGAGTGCCCACACAGATTGTCTGATAAATTGTTAAAGAGCAGTGCAACGCGGCTTTCGCTCACCGTTGCGAGGTGGCGTATATTACGCTTTCCTCTTTCAGAGTCAACCCGTTATTTCAGGATTTTTTCTCTTCAACCGACCGGGTTGTTTGTGAAGTGATTCACATCCGCCGTGTCGATGGAGGCGCATTATAGGGATCCCATTTTTTAGCACAAGTATTTTTTAGATCTTTTTTTCCGACTGCTGATTTTCCGCGCTTTTCGCTGAAATCCCGCCCGATCTGCTTAAATATTGACGTATTTTGCCTTGCCTCGATCCATTAATACGATCAAAGTCTTCTGTATAGCGCTCATTGTTAGAGGTAGATATGCCCGCAGTATTACGTCCTTATAAAGATCTGTTCCCCCAAAAAGGCGATCGCGTGATGATCGATGCCAGCAGCGTGGTGATTGGTGATGTCCGAATGGCCGACGATGTCAGTATCTGGCCACTCGTCGCCATCAGGGGTGATGTTAACTATGTGTCGATTGGTGCACGTACCAATATTCAGGACGGTAGCGTCCTGCACGTCACGCACAAATCCTCCTATAACCCGGAAGGTAATCCCCTCATCATTGGAGAAGAGGTTACCGTCGGCCATAAAGTGATGCTTCACGGCTGCACTATCGGAAATCGCGTACTTGTTGGCATGGGGTCGATTTTGCTGGATGGTGTCATAGTAGAAGATGACGTGATGATTGGAGCCGGTAGCCTGGTCCCGCCGAACAAACGGCTGGAGAGCGGCTATCTCTATCTGGGAAGTCCGGTAAAACAGATCCGCCCCCTTAAGGAGGCAGAGATCGAAGGATTAAAATACTCGGCGAACAACTACGTAAAATGGAAAAATGATTATTTGGATCAGGATAGCCAAATCCAACCCTGATCGTCTTCCTGCTCTTCGCGGATTAAATCGCTGGCTTCCTCTTCCAGATCCCAGCGATTTTCGCAAAATACCGCTATCGGATCTGAACCGCCAAAACGACGCAACAGCGTTTCCCCATGAATGGCACAGGTCAGTTGCATGCCGTGTACCAGAACCGGGAAACAGACCGCTTGCTTACTTTCATCCCAGCTCTCTCTGTCCGGAAAATGAATAGCCTGATTCACGCCGAAAGCTCCTGCTTTAACTTTTCAATGACCGGCTCGACTGCAGGCAACACCCCGTGCCAGAGAAGCACCGCATGCGCAGCCTGCCCCACCAGCATGCCGAGTCCATCGGCTAACTTTTTCGCACCGTGTTGTTCACACCAATAAAGGAAAGGCGTCTTCCCTTTCTGATAAAACATGTCATAGAAATACATATGCGCACTGACCAGCGAAGCGGGGATCGCCGGGATCTCACCACTAATGCCGCTGGATGTGGCATTAATGACAAGATCGAACTCACGATCGGCAAGATCGTCAAGAGCTGCCGCGCTCACGCTGCCGGTATGCGCAAACAACGCCGCCAGCGCTTCTGCCCGGGAAAAGGTTCTGTTAGTAACGGTCACCGAACAGTCCAGTGAAAGCAGAGGCAACAGAACGCCCCGCGATGCGCCACCCGCGCCAATCAGCAGGATCCGGAATCCGGGCTTGATAAAGGAGAGTCTTTCCAGATCGCTGAGTAAACCAATTCCGTCGGTGTTGTCACCCAAAAGGCGTCCATCCTCAAGCCGTTTTAGAGTATTGACTGCACCAGCCAGAAAAGCTCGTTCGGTTAGCTCATCCGCACGTTCGAAGGCTTCCTCTTTAAAAGGCACCGTCACATTCGCGCCTTTGCCCCCCGCGGCGAAAAAGGCCTCCAGCGTTGGGATAAAAGCATCCACTGGCGCCAGTATGCGGCCGTAGGGATGATCAATCTCCAGCTGCTCCGCGAATTGCTGATGGATCAACGGTGATTTGCTGTGTGCAATGGGATTGCCAAAAACAGCATAGGTTTCCATGAGATTACCCCTGGCGAAAACGTTCGCCGGTCAAAGCGTCGCGAATTTCAGACGGATTCAGGCGCCCTCCCGTTTCACCGACAGCAACAGGGAAGTCATTCCCGAACTGCGCCAGCACTTCTTCGGTTGTCCGACAAGGCGGCAATCCGGTAAGGTTAGCACTTGTTGAGACTAGCGGTTTACCAAATGCCAGACAAAGCTCAACCACCAGCGGATGGTCAGTTACGCGAACGGCGAGGGAATCAAAGCGTCCGGTTAACCAACGCGGGGTTGTCGGCTGCGCCGGGAAGACGAAGGTCACCGGTCCCGGCCACGCGGAGAAGATAGTCTCGCGCTGCGCCGGCGTAAGCATGGAGTCGTCGATATAAGGTTTAAGCTGCTCGTAATTCGCAGCGATCAAAATCAGTCCTTTCTCGACGGGTCTTTGTTTCAGGGCAAGCAGACGGCTCACAGCCGTCTCGCTGTCAGGATCGCAACCGACCCCAAAAACAGCTTCAGTTGGATAGGCGATGACTTCTTCATTTTTCAGTACGTCCACAGCATGCGCAATGGAGCCTGATGGCAGGTTATTATTCACTATTTTGATCCGCCGTAACCGGCTTTCCACATTGTTTACTGGCGCAGAAGCGTTTCATGCCTTGCGCGGTTTTCTTCTCTATCAGTAGCGGATAATTGCAATGAGGGCAGGTTCCCGCTACTGGTTTAAAATTGATGACGAACTGGCATTCAGGGTAGCGATCGCACGAATGGAAGGTCTTACCATAACGGGAACGGCGCTGTACCAGCTGACCGCGCTGACACTGAGGACACGCAATTGCCGTTTCATCAGGCTTATCAATTTGTTCCGTATGCTCACATTCTGGATAGCGGCTACATCCAATAAACATGCCGAAACGCCCCTGCCGCAGGGCTAATTCACCACCGCACACGGGACAATACTGACCCTCCAGAATTTTAACGATATGTCCATCCGCCTGGCTTTTCAGAGGACGAACATAATCACATTCCGGATAGTGTGAACAACCGAGAAACGGGCCGTGTTTCCCGGACCGAATAACAAGTTCAGCCCCGCACTGCGGGCAGGGCTCGTTTTTATGCACCGTGAATAGTGCTGATTTGGCCATAACAACTCTTGGTGCTGCACATTGAATTAGTGCAGCATACCTTCATTCACTTCAAAGAGTAATTCTTCCATTTGCTGATAGGCATTTTCACAGCCCGGGATATTAAACAGAACCATCAGGATCACCCATTTGAGATCTTCCAGTTCGAATTCTGCTGTATCCAGCGCCATGACGCGCTCTATCACCATTTCTCTCGTTTCGAGGTTCAGCACCTGAATCTGCTCAAGGAATAAGATGAATCCCCGGCAGCTGGCGTCCAGCCTTTCACACTCTTCTGCGGTATAAATGCGTACTGACAATGGATCAGAAGCAAGCTGCATCGGTTCGGCCAGGCCTTCCTGATAATCAGCCAGTTTTTCCAGCCACATCAACGCATTATAGATGTCTTCCCGCTCAAACCCCGCATCGGTAAGATCCTGTGTCAATTTGTCCTGATCCACTCGCATTTCTGCTTCGTTATGGATGTAAGTCTCAAACAAATACATCAGTACGTCGAACATGGCATGCCCTCCTTAATCGGACATAGCCGCCGGGTACAGCTGCGATCCACCCTGCTAACTCCAGTTCGAGTAGCTGTGCTACCGTTACTGGCACAGGTTGGCCGGCACGTTCAGCGACAACGTCAACAGGTGTTACCTCATCTCCTACGTTAGCCAGGAGCTTGGGAAATGGCAATGCCACCTTTCCCTGATCTGATGAATATTGTCGCTTTTCGGGATCTTCCTGTAGCCATTGCAATCCATATTGCAAATTTTCAAGAATATCCCCTACTTCCGTTACCGGTGTGGCCCCTTGCTTAATCAGCCAGTGGGGCCCCTCGCATCCGGGGTTACCTATCGGGCCGGGCAAGGCAAAGACCTCTCTCCCCTGTTCAAGCGCGCATCGTGCCGTGACCAGCGAACCGCTTCGCCGCGCAGCTTCAACTACCAGCACGCCTTTGCTAAGCCCGCTGATAATTCGATTACGACGCGGAAAGTTTGCCGGCCTGGGCTGCGCGGAAAGCGGAAACTCAGAGACTATCGCGCCGTCAGATTCAATAAGCCGCATCGCCAATGCCTGATGTCGGCGTGGATAAATGCTAAAAAGACCGTTCCCCAGCACCGCGACACTTTGTCCTTTAGCTGACAGCGCCGCGCTGTGGGCAACGCCGTCAATACCACAGGCCAGCCCGCTGGTAATCGTGAAACCACTTTGTGTAAGCTGTTCGCACAGGATTTTCCCCCATCGCTCGCCGTACCATGACGGCGCACGACTGCCTACCACCGCCAGCTGAACGGTATTAAGCGTCTCTGGGTTACCTTTTATGAATAATGCACCGGGATAATCAGGGATCGTGCGAAGCAAAGGGGGATAAAGGGGATGGTTGGCCGTTAATAAATGATGCCCCGGCTGCTCAAGCCATAGCAGGCTACGTTCCAGCTCACTCTCATTGAACGCAAAGAATCGTTCAGCCTGCTTTGCTGTCAGTCCAGCATTTCTTAAGACAAGCGTGTCGATGCCTTCCTGCTTCTGCAGTCGTGCAGCCGCTTCCAGCATTACATCACCACACAGAGACCCTGTGTGTATTAGCCGTAGCCATATCTCGGTCAACGTCATCCTTTCCCCTGCCATAAGCGGCCTCCGCAATCATTGCGATTGGTCACTGATGCTGTCAATCGATGGGGGATTTGTCTAGAATAGAGGTAGTATTCTTATCAACTCCTGAACACGACTCTGGAAATTTATGGCAGTTTTGCAAGTGTTACATATTCCGGACGAGCGCCTTCGCATCGTCGCTGAACCGGTCAAAGAAGTGAATGCAGAAATCCAGCGTATCGTTGATGATATGTTCGATACCATGTACGCCGAAGAAGGCATTGGTCTGGCGGCGACGCAGGTAGACATTCATAAGCGTATTATCGTGATTGATGTTTCTGAAAATCGCGATGGCCGCCTGGTGCTGATCAACCCTGAGCTGCTCGAAAAGAGTGGCGAAACCGGTATTGAGGAAGGCTGTCTGTCTATTCCTGAACAGCGTGCGTTAGTGCCGCGAGCTGAAAAGGTGAAAATTCGCGCCCTGGATCGTGACGGTAATCCGTTCGAACTGGAAGCAGATGACCTGCTGGCGATTTGTATTCAGCATGAGATGGATCACCTTGTCGGTAAACTGTTTATCGATTACCTCTCACCGCTGAAACAGCAGCGTATTCGTCAGAAAGTAGAAAAACTGGATCGTTTGCGTTCTCGCGCATAACGCCCCCCGGATACAAGGATCATCGTGTCTAAAACACTACGAATTATCTTCGCGGGAACCCCTGATTTTGCAGCGCGTCATCTTGACGCGCTGTTATCTTCCGGTCACAAGGTTGTTGGCGTCTTTACCCAGCCGGACCGTCCTGCTGGTCGCGGCAAAAAAATGATGCCCAGCCCGGTAAAAGTGCTGGCAGAAGAGCATGGGCTACCCGTTTTCCAGCCCGTATCGTTACGCCCCCAGGAAAATCAGCAGCTGGTCGCTGACCTGAAAGCCGACGTAATGGTGGTGGTGGCTTACGGTTTAATCCTGCCAAAAGCTGTGCTCGATATGCCTCGCCTGGGTTGCATCAACGTGCATGGGTCTTTGCTCCCGCGCTGGCGTGGTGCTGCACCTATTCAGCGCTCGCTGTGGGCAGGTGATGCCGAAACGGGCGTTACCATTATGAAGATGGACGTAGGTTTAGACACCGGCGATATGCTGTATAAACTGGCCTGCCCCATTACGTCAGACGATACCAGCGCCACGCTGTATGACAAACTGGCAGACCTCGGTCCACAAGGGCTTATCGAGACGCTCCAGCAGCTTGCTGACAATACGGCGAAACCGGAAGTTCAGGATGACGCGCTGGTGACTTATGCCGAAAAGCTGAGCAAAGAAGAAGCGCGGATCGACTGGTCCCTGTCGGCCGCTCAGCTTGAACGCTGCATTCGCGCTTTCAATCCGTGGCCGATGAGCTGGATAGAGATTGATGAGCAGCCGGTGAAAGTGTGGAAAGCCTCCGTCATTAGCGGTACTACTACGGCTGAACCCGGTACGATTGTTGACGCCAACAAGAACGGCATCCAGGTGGCGACTGGGCAAGGGATATTGAATCTTGAATCGCTCCAACCGGCCGGTAAGAAAGCCATGAGCGCTCAGGATCTGTTAAATTCCCGTCGCGAATGGTTTATCCCGGGCAACCGTCTTGCCTGAGCAAATTTATTCTTAAGGCCCGGTGTTTCCGGGCATTTTTATTTTTACGGTTATGAAAAAACAAAATCTACGCAGTATGGCGGCTCAGGCCGTCGAGCAGGTTATTGAGCAGGGCCAGTCATTGAGCAATGTCCTGCCTCCCCTGCAGCAAAAAGTCTCTGATAAGGATAAAGCCCTGCTTCAGGAGCTTTGCTTTGGCGTCCTGCGCACGCTTTCTCAACTTGAGTGGTTGATTAATAAGCTGATGTCACGCCCAATGACAGGCAAACAGCGCACCGTACACTATTTGATTATGGTGGGTTTTTATCAGCTTCTTCATACCCGCATCCCACCCCATGCCGCGCTGGCAGAGACGGTGGAAGGTGCCGTTGCGATTAAACGTCCTCAGCTGAAAGGGCTGATCAACGGCGTACTGCGTCAGTTCCAGAGACAGCAGGAAGAGCTTCTGGCTGAATTTGCCCAAAGCGAAGCGCGCTTCCTGCATCCGGACTGGCTGTTGAAGCGCCTGAAAAAAGCTTATCCGCAGCAATGGCAGGACATTGCCGATGCTAACAACCAGCGTCCACCAATGTGGTTACGCGTGAATCGTAATCACCACACCCGTGACGCATGGCTGGCATTACTTGAAGAAGCTGGAATGAGCGGCTTCACCCATGACGCATACCCTGATGCCGTGCGCTTAGCATCGCCTGCACTGGTACATGCACTGCCCGGCTTTGAAGACGGTTGGGTAACTGTACAGGATGCCTCGGCTCAGGGTTGCATGACCTGGCTTGAACCCCAAAACGGTGAGCAGATCCTCGATCTCTGCGCCGCACCAGGGGGCAAAACGACGCATATTCTTGAAGTGGCTCCGCAGGCCAGCGTGATGGCAGTGGACGTTGATGAGCAGCGTCTTTCACGCGTCTACGACAACCTCAAGCGCCTGGGCATGAAGGCACAGGTTAAGCAAGGCGATGGACGCAAACCAGCAGAATGGTGTGGCGAAACACAATTCGATCGCATTTTGCTGGATGCCCCCTGCTCTGCCACCGGCGTGATTCGTCGTCATCCTGATATCAAGTGGCTGCGTCGCGATCGTGATATTAACGAGCTTGCCCAACTGCAATCCGACATTCTCGACGCCATCTGGCCACATCTTAAACCCGGCGGCACGCTGGTCTATGCGACCTGCTCAGTGCTGCCGGAAGAAAACAGTCAGCAAATCGCGGCCTTCCTTAAACGTACCCCGGATGCAGCGCTGCGCGATACGGGAACGCCTGAATGCCCGGGTCAGCAGAATCTGCCGGGTGCAGAAGAGGGTGATGGCTTCTTTTACGCTAAGCTAATCAAAGAGTGATGTTGAGAACAGGTCACGAGATATGAAGATTATCATTCTGGGCGCAGGACAGGTTGGCGGAACGCTGGCGGAAAACCTGGTTGGGGAAAACAACGACATCACCATAGTTGATACCAACGGCGATCGCCTGCGTGTTTTACAGGACAAATTTGACCTGCGGGTGGTGCAGGGTCATGGTTCGCACCCACGTGTTCTTCGTGAGGCAGGCGCCGACGATGCCGACATGCTGGTTGCGGTAACCAGTTCTGATGAAACTAATATGGTGGCCTGTCAGGTGGCCTACTCGCTTTTCAACACGCCAAACCGAATTGCGCGTATTCGCTCTCCGGACTATGTTCGCGATGCTGAAAAACTGTTTAATTCCGAAGCGGTCCCCATCGACCACCTTATCGCGCCAGAACAGCTGGTTATCGACAATATCTACCGCCTGATCGAATATCCGGGTGCCCTGCAGGTGGTAAACTTTGCCGAGGGCAAAGTGAGTCTGGCAGTGGTTAAGGCCTATTACGGCGGGCCATTGATCGGCAATGCGCTTTCCACCATGCGCGAGCACATGCCGCATATCGATACGCGCGTCGCAGCCATTTTCCGTCACGACAGACCCATTCGCCCGCAGGGCTCCACGATTGTCGAAGCCGGTGATGAGGTCTTCTTTATTGCGGCCTCACAGCATATTCGTGCGGTGATGAGTGAATTACAGCGTCTCGAAAAACCCTATAAACGCATTATGCTGGTCGGCGGCGGCAATATCGGTGCAGGTCTGGCACATCGGTTAGAAAAAGATTACAGCGTGAAGTTGATCGAGCGCGATCAACAGCGTGCTGCTGAACTGGCGGAAAAACTTCAAAATACGATCGTATTTTATGGTGATGCGTCCGATCAGGAGCTACTGGCTGAAGAGCATATTGATCAAGTCGATCTCTTTATTGCCGTCACCAACGATGACGAGGCAAATATAATGTCCGCCATGCTCGCGAAGCGCATGGGGGCAAAAAAAGTCATGGTGCTTATCCAGCGCAAGGCGTATGTCGATCTGGTTCAGGGCAGCGTTATTGATATTGCCATTTCGCCTCAGCAGGCAACAATTTCAGCGCTTCTGAGCCATGTTCGTAAAGCGGATATTGTCGGTGTGTCATCGCTCCGCCGTGGCGTGGCGGAAGCCATTGAAGCTGTTGCTCACGGAGATGAAACCACGTCACGCGTCGTGGGCCGGTCAATCGATGAAATTAAGCTTCCACCAGGCACGATCATCGGCGCCGTTGTGCGCGGGGATGATGTCATGATTGCCAATGATAATTTACGAATTGAGCAAGGCGATCACGTTATTATGTTCCTTACCGATAAAAAGTTTATTACCGACGTCGAACGTTTATTCCAGCCAAGTCCATTCTTCCTTTAAAGAATTGGGTGCTCCAGAAAGAGCACCCTTACTTTATCCTTTTCATTTTTGTGCCTTTTATTTTTTATAATGTTTAATTATCCCGAATGGCAATTGGCTAATCATTTGTTAAACTTAAACTCGTCAGCTGGCACAAGGAGAGAACAATGAGTTTTATTAAAGAATTTCGCGAATTTGCGATGCGCGGGAACGTGGTGGATTTAGCTGTGGGTGTCATTATTGGTGCGGCATTCGGCAAGATTGTTTCATCATTAGTGGCCGACATTATCATGCCACCTTTAGGGTTGTTAATCGGGGGCATAGATTTCAAACAGTTCGCTTTCACGCTGCGTGAAGCACAGGGTGATGTGCCGGCGGTCGTGATGCACTACGGCGTATTCATTCAGAACGTATTTGATTTTGTGATTGTCGCGTTTGCCATTTTTATGGCTATCAAGCTGATCAACAGGCTCAATCGTAAGAAAGAAGAGCCAGCTGCAGCACCTGCACCAACGAAAGAAGAAGTGCTGCTGAGTGAGATCCGCGATCTGTTAAAAGAGCAGAACAACCGCGTTTAATCAAAAGCTTAAAGCAGGAAGGCCAGTGGTAAATAAGCGATTCGCTTGCTTGCCACTGGCCTCCCAGTTACCCCGTTTTTCATGCTTGTCTTTACGCAGATAACTTCCTTTCCCTTTTTTATTCTTCTCAACGCGCTGTCTGAATAGCGGGTCGTGAAGTAGTGCCTCAATGGCATTGTCTTTGATCTGACCTTTCGTATGCTGATAGCGGCTCATAAATTCTCCTGAGCTTGGTTTATGACGACGGGAGTCTAGACCCGGATGAACTAAAAATCAACAGCCCTGCGTTTCTCCACTGGCTCCCTGTTCAAGGGCTTCCAGAATGGAACAATAAATACTGCTGTGGGCCGTACCGCAGCAGGCATCATTCAGCCTTTGCAGGGAGCGCTGCATGGTCTGCAGCTCCTGAATGCGTGCTTCCACTTCATCCAGACGGGCCTGCACAATGCTTTTAGACTCCTGGCAGGTGTGATGTGCCGGATCGATGCGGATCGATAAAAGTTCGCGGATCGAGTCTAATGTGAAACCGAGCTGGCGCGCATAACGAATAAACCGCAGGCGCTGCAGATCGTTATCGGTATAAAGTCGAAAGCCACCTTCAGTACGAACTTCATGATCAATCATCTGCTGCTTTTCGTAATATCGGATGGTATCCGGCGTGACGTTAGCGAGCTTCGCAAGTTCACCGATACGGTACATAGCTACTCCTCATTTAATTTCTGCATCAATCTTTCACCGTATTCACCGTGCAGAAAGTCAGTGTTCATTCCTGCCTGGCGAAGCTTGAGTTCAAGCAGGGCGAGACGACTGCTAAGTTCAGAATGTCGCGGATCGTCCTGACGGATGCCTTTAAGCAGATCGGCCAGTTCAACAGCCTCTCTGCGCTGTTCAAGCTCCAAAGGGAGACAGCCTGCATTTTTCAGTAAACGGTATCCAGCCCGTAATTCAGGCGAGATGTGGGAATCGTCTTCAAGCACAAGAGGTTCGCCGCTTCCTGGAAGATCGTCGAATTCGCCTTTTTTTTGGGCATCACAAATATGGCGTTCTGCCCACTGGTCGAGCAACCACATTACCAGCTCCAGGGATGAACAGAATTGATACAGACATTGTAGAGAAGTGGGGATTTCACGGATATAAAAAAACCCGCCGGAGCGGGTTTTTTTACGTTACTGCAGATTACTCTGCAGCAGCTTCTGCTTTCTCTGAACGATCAACCAGCTCGATGTAAGCCATCGGCGCGTTGTCGCCTGCACGGAAACCACACTTCAGAATGCGAGTGTAACCACCGGCACGGCTCGCGAAACGCGGGCCCAGTTCGTTAAACAGTTTTGCCACGATCTCGTTATCACGAGTACGGGCGAATGCCAGACGACGATTAGCAACGCTGTCAGTCTTGGCAAGAGTAATCAGCGGCTCAACTACGCGACGCAGCTCTTTCGCTTTAGGCAGGGTCGTCTTGATGATCTCATGACGAACCAGTGAACCTGCCATGTTGCGGAACATAGCCTGGCGATGGCTGCTGTTGCGGTTCAGTTGACGACCACTCTTACGATGGCGCATGACCTTATCCTTCTCAGTAAAACCTTAACCTGTGATCCGGTTACTCGTCAGCAATGCTTGCCGGTGGCCAGTTTTCCAGGCGCATGCCCAGAGACAGACCACGAGAAGCCAGCACGTCTTTAATCTCAGTAAGAGATTTTTTACCCAGGTTCGGCGTTTTCAGCAACTCAACCTCGGTACGCTGTACCAGATCACCGATATAGTGGATAGCTTCTGCCTTGAGGCAGTTAGCAGAGCGGACAGTCAACTCGAGATCGTCAACAGGGCGCAGCAGGATCGGATCGAATTCTGGTTTCTCTTCTTTCACTTCCGGCTGACGTACATCACGTAAGTCAACGAAAGCTTCCAGTTGTTCTGCCAGGATGGTTGCCGCACGACGAATCGCCTCTTCAGGATCGATTGTGCCGTTGGTTTCCATTTCGATGACCAGCTTGTCCAGGTCGGTACGCTGTTCTACACGCGCTGCTTCAACATTGTAGGCAATACGCTCTACAGGGCTGTAGCATGCGTCGACCAGCAGACGGCCGATTGGGCGCTCATCTTCTTCCGAATGAATTCGGGCAGAAGCCGGCACATAACCACGACCGCGCTGAACTTTGATACGCATGCTAATCGCTGCGTTCTCATCGGTCAGGTGGCAGATCACGTGCTGCGGCTTGACGATTTCAACATCACCGTCGTGGGTGATGTCGGCTGCAGTCACAGGGCCAATGCCAGATTTATTCAGAGTAAGAATAACTTCATCTTTACCCTGAACTCTCACCGCCAGCCCTTTCAGGTTGAGCAGGATTTCAAGGATATCTTCCTGAACGCCTTCTTTGGTGCTGTACTCATGAAGTACACCATCAATCTCAACCTCGGTCACCGCGCAACCCGGCATCGATGAGAGCAGAATACGGCGCAGTGCGTTACCCAGAGTATGGCCAAAGCCACGCTCTAAAGGCTCAAGGGTCACCTTGGCGTGCGTCGAACTCACTTGCTCGATATCTACCAGGCGCGGTTTTAGAAACTCTGTCACAGAACCCTGCATTGTGTCCTCTCTTTGGTACTAAGCTTTACTTGGAGTAAAGCTCGACGATCAGGTGTTCGTTAATGTCCGCAGACAGATCAGAACGTTCTGGCTGACGCTTGAACGTACCTTCCATCTTGCCAGCATCAACTTCCAGCCAGGTTGGCTTTTCACGCTGCTCAGCCAGCTCCAGAGCGGCCTTCACGCGAGATTGCTTTTTCGCTTTCTCACGAATGCTAACAACGTCATTCGCTTTAACCTGATAAGAAGCGATGTTAACAACACGACCGTTTACCATGATTGCTTTGTGGCTAACCAGCTGACGTGATTCAGCACGAGTAGCGCCGAAGCCCATACGGTATACAACGTTGTCCAGACGACCTTCCAGCAGAGCCAGCAGGTTTTCACCTGTGTTGCCTTTCAGACGTGCTGCTTCTTTATAGTAGTTACGGAACTGACGCTCCAGCACACCGTACATACGGCGAACTTTTTGCTTTTCACGCAACTGCACACCATAGTCAGACAGACGCGGTTTACGCGCACCGTGCTGGCCAGGAGCTTGTTCAATTTTACACTTGGTATCGATCGCGCGAACGCCAGACTTAAGGAATAAGTCGGTGCCCTCACGACGGCTCAGCTTGAGCTTAGGACCCAAATATCTTGCCATTTTCTATCTCCAACTAACCTAAAAAACGGAGCGTTATACGCGACGTTTTTTCGGCGGACGACAACCGTTATGAGGGATCGGAGTCACATCAGTAATATTCGTGATGCGGAAACCAGCGGCGTTCAGAGCGCGAACAGTAGATTCACGACCCGGACCCGGACCTTTAACCATAACTTCCAGATTCTTGATGCCGTATTCTTTTACGGCTTCAGCGCAACGCTCTGCTGCAACCTGAGCTGCGAACGGAGTGGATTTGCGAGAACCACGGAAACCGGAACCACCGGCTGTTGCCCAACCCAATGCGTTACCCTGACGATCAGTAATAGTAACGATGGTGTTGTTGAAAGAAGCATGGATATGAGCCACGCCGTCAGAGACTTGTTTTCTTACACGTTTACGTGCACGAACTGGTGCCTTTGCCATTATTCAATCACCCCGATTATTTCTTGATCGGTTTGCGCGGACCCTTACGGGTACGTGCGTTGGTCTTAGTACGCTGACCGCGCACTGGCAGACCACGACGATGACGCAAACCGCGATAGCAACCAAGATCCATCAGGCGCTTGATGCTCATGCTGATTTCACGGCGCAGATCACCTTCAACGACAAATTTGGCAACTTCGTCACGCAGCGTGTCGATTTGTTCTTCAGACAGCTCACTGATCTTAACATCTTCAGCGATACCCGCTGCAGCCAGAATGGCTTTAGAACGGGTCTTGCCGACGCCGTAGATCGAAGTTAATGCGATCACAGCATGTTTCTGATCAGGAATGTTAATGCCTGCTATACGGGCCACTATGCACTCCTACTATTTAATATGTACGCACCATGCTGAAAAGCCCGTTTTCAGGATACTCAAATGGAAACGTACAGACATACAAAAGATTGGCTGGCTAATCTAGCCAGCTCAACCCAACTTTGCAAGAAAAATATGCGAAATAATCAGCCTTGGCGCTGTTTATGCTTCGGCTCGGCACTGCAAATCACACGGATGACACCATCACGCTTAACGATTTTGCAGTTACGGCATAATTTCTTGACGGAAGCACGAACTTTCATTTTTACTCTCCGTAACTTCTCAGGCGACCAATTAGCGGCCGTAGCCTTTCAGGTTCGCCTTCTTCAATGCAGACTCATACTGACTGGACATCATCAGAGTTTGCACTTGAGCCATAAAGTCCATAATCACGACAACAACGATAAGCAGTGAGGTCCCACCGAAGTAGAACGGTACTTTCATTGCATCACGCATGAACTCCGGGATCAGGCAGATAAAAGTAATATAGAGCGCACCAACCAAAGTCAGGCGGGTCATTACTTTATCGATATACTTCGCCGTTTGCTCTCCCGGACGAATTCCTGGTACAAATGCACCGGACTTCTTCAGGTTATCTGCTGTTTCACGCGGGTTGAAGACCAACGCCGTGTAGAAGAAACAGAAGAAGATGATCGCAGACGCATAGAGTAACACATAAAGTGGTTGCCCAGGCTGCAAATACAGCGAAATTGTTGTCAGCCAGTTCCAACCAGTACCGCCCCCGAACCATGACGCGATGGTAGCCGGGAACAGAATAATACTGGAAGCGAAGATAGCCGGGATAACCCCCGCCATGTTCACTTTCAGCGGTAAATGTGTGCTCTGTGCAGCATAGACACGACGACCTTGCTGACGTTTAGCGTAGTTCACCACAATGCGGCGTTGACCACGTTCAACGAAGACAACAAAGAACGTCACTGCAAATACTAATACTGCAACCAACAGCAACAGGAGGAAGTGCAGGTCGCCTTGACGCGCTTGCTCGATAGTATGGGCGATGGCTGGCGGGAGGCCCGCAACAATACCGGCGAAGATGATGATTGAGATACCGTTACCGATACCACGCTCAGTAATCTGTTCGCCGAGCCACATCAGGAACATTGTCCCTGTGACCAGACTTACAACAGCGGTGAAGTAGAATGCAAAGCCCGGGTTTAACACCAAGCCCTGCATACCAGGCATATTCGGCAGACCGGTAGCAATACCGATCGACTGGAATATTGCCAGCACCAGAGTACCGTAACGGGTGTACTGACTAATCTTACGACGTCCAGACTCCCCTTCTTTCTTCAACTCTGCCAGGGCCGGATGAACGACCGTCAGCAGCTGGATAATAATAGATGCCGAAATGTACGGCATAATACCCAATGCAAAGATAGAAGCACGGCTGAGAGCACCACCAGAGAACATGTTGAACATTTCAATGATGGTGCCTCGCTGTTGCTCAAGCAGTTTGGCAAGTACAGCGGCATCGATACCAGGGATCGGAATAAAAGAGCCAATACGGAACACAATCAGCGCGCCGATAACAAACAGCAGTCTGCGTTTCAGCTCGCCAAATCCACCTTTGGCACTTTGAAAATCTAATCCCGGTTGCTTAGCCATCTGCTACTTATTCCTCAATTTTACCGCCAGCAGCTTCGATAGCAGCACGAGCACCTTTAGTAACACGCAGGCCACGAACAGTTACCGGAGTAGAAACTTCACCAGCCAGGATCACTTTCGCGAACTCGATCTGGATACCGATAATGTTTGCTGCTTTCAGCGTGTTCAGGTCTACAACGCCGCCTTCAACTTTCGCCAGGTCAGACAGACGGATTTCCGCTGTGATCGCTGCTTTGCGAGAGGTGAAGCCGAACTTCGGCAGACGACGGTACAGTGGCATCTGGCCACCCTCGAAACCGCGACGTACGCCACCGCCAGAACGAGAGTTCTGACCTTTGTGACCACGACCACCGGTTTTACCGAGGCCAGAACCGATACCACGACCCAGGCGTTTACCCGCCTTTTTAGAGCCTTCGGCCGGAGACAGAGTATTTAAACGCATCTCTTACTCCTCAACTTTAACCATGAAGTAAACCGCGTTGACCATACCACGAACAGCAGGAGTATCCTCGCGCTCAACGGTATGACCAATACGACGCAGACCCAGGCCAAGCAGCGTTGCCTTGTGTTTCGGCAGACGACCGATTGCACTGCGGGTTTGAGTGATTTTAATAGTCTTTGCCATGGTCAATTACCCCAGAATTTCTTCAACGGATTTACCACGCTTGGCAGCGACCATTTCTGGAGAATTCATATTTTCCAGGCCATCAATAGTTGCACGAACCACGTTGATCGGGTTGGTGGAACCATATGCTTTAGCCAGAACGTTATGAACCCCAGCAACTTCCAGAACGGCGCGCATTGCACCACCGGCGATGATACCGGTACCTTCTGAAGCTGGCTGCATGAATACACGAGAACCCGTGTGAACACCTTTAACTGGGTGCTGCAGGGTGCCGTTGTTCAGCGCGACGTTAATCATGTTGCGACGGGCTTTTTCCATCGCTTTCTGGATCGCTGCTGGAACTTCACGCGCTTTACCGTAACCAAAACCAACGCGACCGTTACCATCGCCTACTACAGTCAGAGCTGTGAAGGAGAAAATACGACCACCTTTAACGGTTTTAGATACGCGGTTTACCGCGATCAGCTTTTCCTGCAGTTCGCCAGCCTGTTTTTCGATGTGAGCCATCTTACACCTCTACCTTAGAACTGAAGGCCAGCTTCACGGGCAGCATCTGCCAGTGCCTGGACACGACCATGATATTGGAACCCGGAACGGTCAAAGGAAACATTGCTGATGCCTTTTTCCAGAGCGCGTTCAGCAACAGCTTTACCTACAGCTGCAGCGGCGTCTTTGTTACCGGTGTACTTCAATTGTTCTGAGATAGCTTTTTCTACAGTAGAAGCAGCTACCAGAACTTCAGAACCGTTCGGTGCAATTACCTGTGCGTAAATATGACGCGGGGTACGATGTACCACCAGGCGAGTTGCACCCAGCTCTTTGAGCTTGCGGCGTGCGCGGGTCGCACGACGGATACGAGCAGATTTCTTATCCATAGTGTTACCTTACTTCTTCTTAGCCTCTTTGGTACGCACGACTTCGTCGGCGTAACGAACACCCTTGCCTTTGTAAGGCTCAGGACGACGGTAGGCGCGCAGATCTGCTGCAACCTGACCGATCAGCTGTTTATCAGCGCCTTTCAGCACGATTTCAGTCTGAGTCGGGCATTCTGCAGTGATACCGGCCGGCAGCGGATGCTCAACAGGGTGTGAGAAGCCCAGAGACAGGCCTACTGCATTCCCTTTGATAGCTGCACGATAACCTACACCAACCAGCTGAAGCTTTTTAGTGAAGCCTTCGGTAACACCAACAACCATTGAGTTCAGCAGGGCACGCGCGGTACCAGCCTGAGCCCATCCATCCACGAAACCATCACGTGGACCGAAGGTCAGAGCGTTATCTGCATGTTTAACTTCAACAGCTTTGTTGAGGGTACGAGTCAGCTCGCCGTTTTTACCTTTGATCGTAATAACCTGACCGTCGATTTTTACATCAACGCCGGCAGGAATAACGACCGGTGCTTTAGCAACACGAGACATTCTTTCCTCCGATTAGGCTACGTAGCAGATAATTTCGCCACCAAGACCAGCCTGGCGCGCTGCACGATCAGTCATAACACCTTTAGAGGTAGAAACAACTGCGATACCAAGACCAGCCATAACTTTTGGCAGCTCATCTTTTTTCTTATAGATGCGCAGGCCTGGGCGGCTGACACGCTGAATGCTTTCTACAACAGCTTTACCCTGGAAATACTTGAGAGTAAGTTCCAGTTCCGGCTTGGTGTCGCCTTCAACTTTAAAATCTTCGATAAAACCTTCTTCCTTCAGCACGTTGGCAATTGCCACTTTCAGCTTGGCGGAAGGCATGGTGACCGCAACTTTGTTCGCGGCCTGACCGTTACGGATACGGGTCAGCATATCCGCGATCGGATCTTGCATGCTCATCTGTCTTTACTCCCGTGATTCAATTGGTAATTACCAGCTAGCCTTTTTCAAGCCTGGCACTTCACCGCGCATGGCGGCTTCACGCAGTTTGATACGGCTCAACCCAAACTTGCCCACATAACCATGTGGACGACCTGTTTGACGACAGCGGTTACGCTGACGAGACGGGCTGGAATCACGCGGCAGAGACTGCAGCTTGAGAACCGCATTCCAACGATCTTCGTCGGAAGCGTTCACATCAGAAATGATCGCTTTCAGTTCAGCGCGTTTAGCGAAGAATTTATCAGCTAAAGCTACGCGCTTTACTTCGCGTGCTTTCATTGATTGCTTAGCCATTCAGTAACCCTACCTTACTTGCGGAACGGGAAGTCAAAGGCAGCCAGCAGAGCACGGCCTTCTTCGTCAGATTTCGCAGTAGTGGTAATGGTAATATCCAAACCACGCACGCGGTCGACTTTATCGTAGTCGATTTCTGGGAAGATGATCTGCTCACGGACACCCATGCTGTAGTTACCACGACCGTCGAAAGACTTAGCGGACAAGCCACGGAAGTCACGGATACGTGGAACAGCAATAGTGATCAGGCGCTCAAAGAACTCCCACATGCGTTCGCCACGCAGAGTTACTTTACAGCCGATCGGATAGCCCTGACGGATTTTGAAGCCTGCAACAGATTTGCGTGCTTTGGTGATCAGCGGTTTTTGACCGGAGATTGCTGTCAGGTCAGCTGCTGCGTTATCCAGCAGTTTCTTGTCAGCGATCGCTTCACCAACACCCATGTTCAGGGTGATCTTCTCGACCCGAGGGACTTGCATGACAGAATTGTAGTTAAACTCGGTCATGAGTTTTTTAACTACTTCGTCTTTGTAGTAATCATGCAGTTTCGCCATCGTACTACTCCAAATTACTTGATAGTTTCGCTGTTAGACTTGAAGAAACGGACTTTTTTGCCGTCTTCGAATCTAAAGCCTACACGGTCAGCCTTGCCGGTAGCCGCATTGAAGATTGCAACGTTAGAAACCTGAATAGCAGCTTCTTTTTCAACGATGCCACCTGGTTGGTTCAGGGCCGGAACCGGCTTCTGATGTTTCTTGACCAGGTTGATACCTTCAACGACAAGTTTGCCGGAAGACAGAACATTTTTTACTTTACCGCGTTTACCTTTATCTTTACCGGTTAACACGATAACTTCGTCATCACGACGGATTTTCGCTGCCATGATTCGCTCCTTAGAGTACTTCTGGTGCCAGAGAGATAATTTTCATGAACTTCTCAGTACGAAGTTCACGAGTTACCGGCCCAAAGATACGCGTGCCGATAGGCTGCTCGCTGTTATTGTTTAAAATAACGCATGCATTACCATCGAAGCGAATGACAGAACCGTCAGGGCGACGAACACCCTTCTTGGTGCGCACCACTACCGCCTTCAGCACATCACCTTTTTTGACCTTACCACGTGGAATTGCTTCCTTGATGGTGATCTTGATGATGTCGCCTACGCCTGCGTAGCGACGGTGCGAGCCACCCAGAACCTTGATACACATTACGCGACGTGCACCGGAGTTGTCGGCGACGTTCAGCATAGTCTGTTCTTGGATCATTTTAGTGCTCCGCTAATGTCAACTACTACCTGAGACTCTAAAATCAGAGCCGTTAAAAAGCCCCATATCGAGGGCGCGGCATTATAACACCGCTTCTGCAATATGGGTAGAAAAAATAAACGGCTCATCGCTGAGCCGTTTATTCGTATTGAGAAGGCGTACTGTATTACAGAACCGCTTTCTCTACAACGCGAACCAGCGTCCAGGACTTAGTCTTGGACAGTGGACGGCATTCACGGATTTCAACCTTGTCGCCGATACCACATTCGTTGTTCTCGTCATGTACGTGCAGTTTGGTCGTACGCTTGATGAATTTACCGTAGATCGGGTGTTTCACAATACGTTCGATAGCTACAACAATGGATTTCTCCATTTTGTCGCTAACAACACGACCTTGCAGAGTACGGATTTTATCGGTCATTACGCACCCGCCTTCTGAGTCAGTAAAGTCTTAACGCGTGCAACATTGCGACGCACTTGCTTCAGCAGGTGAGTCTGTTGCAGCTGGCCACTTGCAGCCTGCATACGCAGGTTGAACTGCTCACGCAGCAGGTTCAGCAGCTCAGCGTTCAGCTCTTCAACGCTTTTTTCACGCAGCTCTTTTGCTTTCATTACATCACCGTCTTAGTTACAAAGGTGGTTTTGATAGGCAGTTTCGCTGCTGCCAGGCCGAAGGCTTCACGGGCCAGCTCTTCCGGAACACCGTCCATTTCATAAAGGACTTTGCCCGGTTGGATCAAGGCAACCCAGTACTCCACGTTACCTTTACCTTTACCCATACGAACTTCCAGCGGCTTCTCGGTGATCGGTTTGTCCGGGAATACACGGATCCAGATCTTACCTTGACGCTTAACTGCACGGGTCATTGCACGACGTGCTGCTTCGATCTGACGTGCAGTCAGACGACCACGGCCAACAGCTTTCAGACCGAAAGTGCCGAAGCTAACATCCGTACCCTGCGCCAGACCACGGTTGCGGCCTTTGTGCACTTTACGGAATTTTGTACGCTTTGGTTGTAACATCAGCGACGCTCCTTATTTACGGCCTTTACGCTGCTGCTTTTTAGGTTGAGCAGCCGGTTTTTCCGGTTGTTCAACAGCAGCCATACCACCCAGGATCTCACCTTTGAAGATCCATACCTTAACGCCGATTACACCGTAAGTGGTGTGCGCTTCAGAGGTGTTGTAGTCGATGTCAGCACGCAGAGTGTGCAGCGGTACGCGACCTTCACGGTACCATTCGGTACGTGCGATTTCCGCGCCGCCCAGACGGCCGCTAACTTCAACTTTGATACCTTTAGCGCCCAGACGCATTGCGTTCTGTACAGCACGCTTCATAGCACGACGGAACATAACACGACGTTCCAGCTGTGAAGTGATGCTGTCAGCAACCAATTTAGCGTCCAGTTCAGGCTTACGAACTTCAGCGATATTGATCTGTGCAGGAACGCCAGCGATATCCGCTACGACCTTGCGCAGTTTTTCTACGTCTTCGCCTTTCTTACCGATAACGATGCCAGGACGAGCAGTGTGAATAGTCACACGGATGCTCTTCGCTGGACGCTCGATAACGATACGAGATACAGACGCTTTAGCCAGTTCCTTAGTCAGGTACTGACGTACTTTAAAATCGCTGTCCAGGTTGTCAGCGAATTCTTTGGTGTTCGCAAACCAGGTAGAGTTCCATGGTTTTACAATACCCAGGCGAATACCATTAGGATGTACTTTCTGACCCATTGCTAGTCTCCAGAGTCTCAGCGATCGGACACAACCACAGTAATGTGGCTGGTGCGCTTCAGGATGCGATCTGCACGACCTTTCGCACGCGGCATAATGCGCTTCATGCTTGGGCCTTCATCTACGAAAATTTTCGCAACTTTCAGATCGTCGATGTCAGCGCCATCGTTGTGTTCAGCGTTAGCAATGGCAGATTCCAGTACTTTCTTGACCAATACCGCAGCTTTCTTGTTGGTATAGGTCAGGATGTCCAGGGCCTGCGACACTTTCTTACCGCGAATCAGGTCAGCAACAAGGCGAACCTTCTGAGCAGAAGAACGAGCATGGCGATGTTGAGCTAAAGTTTCCATCTCTTCCTCCTACCTTATTTCTTCTTCGCTTTTTTATCAGCAGCGTGGCCGCGATAAGTACGAGTCGGTGCGAATTCACCCAGTTTGTGACCAACCATTTCGTCGGTAACAAAGACTGGAACGTGCTGACGACCATTATGGACAGCGATGGTCAAACCGATCATGTTAGGAAAGATCGTTGAACGACGGGACCAAGTGCGCAGGGGCTTCTTGTCTCCGCTTTCCACCGCTTTCTCTACCTTCTTCAGCAAGTGCAGGTCAATAAAAGGACCTTTCTTGAGAGAACGTGGCATGGCTTATCCTCTAAAATTATTTGCTACGGCGACGTACGATAAATTTATCAGTACGCTTGTTGCTGCGGGTCTTCTTACCTTTGGTCTGAACGCCCCACGGAGATACCGGGTGCTTACCAAAGTTACGACCTTCACCACCACCATGTGGGTGATCGACTGGGTTCATCGCAGTACCGCGAACGGTAGGACGAACACCACGCCAGCGTGCAGCACCTGCTTTACCCAGAACGCGCAGCATATGCTCAGCATTGCCAACTTCGCCCAGAGTAGCGCGGCAGTCTGCTTCGACTTTACGCATTTCACCAGAACGCAGACGCAGGGTGACATAAGCACCATCACGAGCAACGATCTGAACGTAAGTACCAGCGGAACGTGCCAGCTGACCGCCTTTACCTGGTTTCATTTCTACGTTATGAACGGTAGAACCAACCGGGATATTGCGCATCGGCAGGGTGTTGCCTGCTTTGATTGCAGCATCAACGCCAGACTGAATCTGGTCGCCAGCTTTCAGGCCTTTAGGGGCCAGGATGTAACGGCGTTCGCCGTCTTTGTACAGAACCAGCGCGATGTTCGCGGAACGGTTCGGATCGTACTCAAGACGTTCAACAACTGCTGGGATACCGTCTTTGTTGCGTTTGAAGTCAACAATACGATAAGCCTGCTTGTGGCCACCACCGATGTGACGAGTGGTGATACGGCCATTGTTGTTACGACCACCGGATTTGCTGTTTTTTTCCAGCAACGGAGCAAAAGGTTTGCCCTTGTGCAGCTCAGGGTTAACCACTTTAACTACGTGGCGACGACCCGGAGATGTCGGTTTACATTTAACAACTGCCATTGTATTACTCCTCCGACTTACTCAGCGCCGCCAACGAAGTCCAGATTCTGGCCTTCTTTCAGGGTGACGTAAGCTTTTTTCCAGTCGCTACGACGACCGATACGCTGTCCGTGACGTTTAACTTTCCCTTTAACTACCAGGGTGTTAACGACTTCGACTTCGACTTCAAACAGTTTCTGCACAGCAGCTTTGATCTCTGCTTTGGTCGCGTCTTTAGCAACTTTGAGAACGATGGTGTTTGTTTTTTCCATCGCAGTAGACGCTTTTTCAGAAACGTGCGGTGCGCGAAGCACCTTCAGCAGACGTTCTTCACGAATCATGCCAGCATCTCCTCAACTTGCTTAACAGCATCAGCAGTCATTACGACTTTGTCGAAGGCGATCAGGCTAACCGGGTCGATACCAGTCGCATCGCGTACGTCAACCTTGTGCAGGTTACGTGCGGCCAGGAACAGGTTCTCGTCCAGCTCACCGGTGATGATCAGCACATCTTCCAGAGCCATGTCTTTCAGTTTCTGTGCCAGCAGCTTAGTTTTAGGCGCTTCAACAGAGAACTTCTCGACAACGATCAGACGATCCTGACGTACCAGTTCGGACAGGATGCTTTTCAGCGCGCCGCGGTACATCTTTTTGTTAACTTTTTGACTGTGGTCCTGTGGACGCGCAGCGAAGGTCACGCCACCTGAACGCCAGATCGGGCTCTTGATAGAACCTGAACGCGCACGGCCGGTACCTTTCTGGCGCCATGGCTTTTTGCCAGAACCAGTTACTTCAGCACGAGTCTTCTGAGCACGAGTACCCTGACGAGCACCAGCTGCATAAGCAACAACAACCTGGTGAACCAGCGCTTCGTTGAAATCACGACCGAAGGTAGTTTCGGAAACAGTCAGCGCGCTCTGCGCGTCTTTCAATACTAATTCCATTGCTATCCCCTTACGCCTTCACAGCTGGTTTAACGATCAGGTCGCTACCGGTTGCACCCGGAACTGCACCTTTAACCAGCAGCAGGTTGCGCTCAGCGTCAACACGTACTACGTCCAGGCTCTGAACGGTTACACGTTCGTTACCCAGCTGACCTGCCATTTTCTTGCCTTTGAACACTTTGCCCGGAGTCTGGTTCTGACCGATAGAACCCGGAACGCGGTGAGACAAGGAGTTACCGTGAGTAGCGTCCTGGGTACGGAAGTTCCAGCGCTTAACGGTACCAGCAAAACCTTTACCTTTAGAGGTACCGGTTACGTCAACTTTTTTAACGTCAGCAAACAGCTCAACGCTAATGTCCTGACCTACGGTGAACTCTTCGCCTTCAGCAAGACGGAATTCCCACAGACCACGGCCAGCTTCTACGCCAGCTTTAGCGAAGTGACCCGCTTCTGGTTTGGTTACACGGTTAGCTTTTTTAGCACCAGTGGTAACCTGAATAGCGCGGTAGCCATCGTTAGCCAGATCTTTAACCTGAGTAACGCGGTTTGCTTCAACTTCGATTACGGTTACTGGGATAGAAACGCCATCTTCAGTGAAGATGCGGGTCATACCCACTTTTTTACCGACTAAACCAATCATTGTTTCAACCTCTCAATCGCTCGATGACCTGATTAACCCAGGCTGATCTGCACGTCTACACCGGCAGCCAGATCCAGACGCATCAGAGCATCAACGGTTTTCTCAGTTGGCTCAACGATGTCAACCAGACGCTTGTGAGTGCGGATTTCGTACTGATCGCGCGCGTCTTTGTTGACGTGCGGGGAGATCAGAACGGTGAAGCGCTCTTTGCGGGTCGGCAGCGGGATCGGACCACGGACTTGCGCACCAGTGCGCTTAGCAGTCTCGACGATTTCCGCGGTTGATTGATCGATCAGACGATGATCAAACGCTTTAAGGCGGATACGGATTCTTTGGTTCTGCATGAGACCAGAGCTCCAATTATTTTATAAACGAAAATGATTACTCCTCAAACCCATTACGATTGATGGGAGAGTGTAACCGTTCTTACGTAGCTCCCCAATTGGGAGCATTGTTGAGTAACAAAATGAGCTACTCTGGTTCTGATTGAACCCGCCGTCAATTACGACAAGCCCGCGCATTATACGTAAATCTGGGCAAGACGCAAGTGCCGTTTAGAAATTAAGCGCCAGAGGCGCAGTATTCGTAAGAGCGCGCAACATTTTATGCAATGTAATCTGCGTCGATGCTTTGTTTCGAGCCGCTACGCATCTCCGTTTTTTGTGCATTGCCGGCAAGGCCGATTATAACGAGTATGCCCTCAAACCCGCTTGAGGCCTTTTTCATGCTAACCACCCTCCCCTTTCTGCTGATCTATCTTTCGCTGACTGCCTTACTGGTACATGCCGATATTCGCTACGGTCTGCTTCCCGATAAATTTCTCTGCCCGCTGTTATGGTCTGGATTGCTCTTTCAGCTCTGTATCCATCCTGATTTTCTGCAGAGCGCGGTGGTGGGTGCGATGGCTGGATATATCGGTTTTGCCGTTATTTACTGGGGCTACTGGTTTATCCGCCGACGTGAAGGTATGGGATATGGCGATGTGAAATACCTGGCGGCGCTTGGCGCATGGCACGGCTGGTGCGTACTGCCTACGCTGGCGCTACTCGCGGCGCTGATGGCGCTTCTTTGCATTCTTGTTTTTTCGTTAATCCGCCCTGATAAGAAGGCAATAAAAAACCCGCTGCCTTTTGGGCCATTTCTGGCAGCAGCGGGTTTATGCGTTGGCTGGAAGACGTTGCTTATTCTTCCACTTTAATCTGTGACTGAAGATAGTTTTGCAGGCCAATTTTAGCAATTAGATCCAGCTCCGTTTCCAGCCAGTCAATATGGCCTTCTTCATCGGCCAGGATCTGGATCATCATATCGCGACTGACGTAGTCATGTACGCTGTCAGCATAGGCAATGGCTTCACGGAGATCTTTGGCGCCTTCAAGCTCCAGCCTGAGGTCGGAACGCAGCATCTCTTCGACATCTTCTCCGATGCCCAGCTTGCCGAGATCCTGCAGATTTGGAATGCCTTCAAGGAATAAAATACGCTCGATATATTTATCAGCGTGTTTCATCTCATCTATAGATTCATGGTACTCAACGTCGTTTAAACGTTTGAGTCCCCAGTTTTTGAACATTCTCGCGTGAAGAAAGTACTGGTTGATTGCGACAAGCTCATTTCCCAATAATTTATTGAGATAACTTATGATTTTAACATCACCTTTCATTATATAGTCCCTCCGCTTCCACTCATTGAAGCGTAGATCGGGCTACAGGGATGTCAAAAAAAAGATGGGCGCTTACGCGATCTCTTTGTATTCCGGGATCTGCATCAGTTCGTCCTGCATGATCTCTCGCGCAGCACGTACACATTTACCGCATTGATTTCCCACCGGAACAAATTTGCGAAGCTGCTGGAATGACTGGGGCTGGAACTGGCGAACGGCCTGACGTATTTTTTTGTCGCTTACACCATTACATAAACAAACGTACATATAAACTCCCGTTCAAATTATGCGCAAAGTGTAAGTGAGAATGGTTATGATTACAATAGCACAAACGCCAGAATGCGGGGCGGGAGCAGGCAAAAAATGCGAAATTTTGTGACAATACCTGAGCGGCAGAAAACAAAAAAGGACGCCGAAGCGTCCTTTTTTATTCGGGGATAATTAATTAGCCCAGAACTTTAGCAACAACGCCCGCGCCAACGGTACGGCCGCCTTCACGGATTGCGAAACGCAGACCGTCGTCCATCGCGATTGGGTGGATCAGAGTCACAACCATCTTGATGTTGTCGCCTGGCATTACCATCTCAACGCCTTCTGGCAGTTCGATGGTACCGGTCACGTCAGTTGTACGGAAGTAGAACTGTGGACGGTAGCCTTTGAAGAACGGAGTATGACGGCCGCCTTCGTCTTTGGACAGAATGTACACTTCAGATTCGAACTTGGTGTGTGGCTTGATTGAGCCTGGCTTCGCCAGAACCTGACCACGTTCGATTTCTTCACGTTTGATACCACGCAGCAGAACACCAACGTTCTCACCAGCACGGCCTTCGTCCAGCAGTTTGCGGAACATTTCAACGCCAGTACAGGTAGACTTCGCAGTCTCTTTGATACCAACGATTTCAACTTCTTCACCAACTTTGATGATACCGCGCTCTACACGACCGGTAACAACGGTACCACGACCGGAGATGGAGAATACGTCTTCGATTGGCAGCAGGAATGGCTTGTCAATCGCACGCTCTGGTTCTGGGATGTAAGAATCCAGGAAGCCAGCCAGTTCGATGATTTTCGCTTCCCACTCAGCTTCGCCTTCCAGCGCTTTCAGAGCAGAACCACGAACGATTGGAGTATCGTCGCCTGGGAAATCGTACTGAGACAGCAGTTCACGAACTTCCATCTCTACCAGTTCCAGCAGCTCTTCGTCATCAACCATGTCGCACTTGTTCAGGAACACGATGATGAAAGGAACGCCTACCTGACGACCCAGCAGGATGTGCTCACGAGTCTGAGGCATTGGGCCGTCAGTCGCAGCAACAACCAGGATCGCGCCGTCCATCTGCGCAGCACCGGTGATCATGTTTTTAACATAGTCGGCGTGGCCTGGGCAGTCTACGTGTGCGTAGTGGCGAGTCGGGGTGTCGTACTCAACGTGAGAGGTGTTGATGGTGATACCACGAGCTTTTTCTTCTGGTGCGTTATCGATCTGGTCGAATGCACGAGCAGAACCACCGTAGGTTTTAGCCAGAACGGTAGTGATTGCAGCAGTCAGGGTAGTTTTACCATGGTCAACGTGGCCGATAGTACCAACGTTGACGTGCGGTTTTGTACGTTCAAATTTTTCTTTAGACACGGCTATATTCCTTACTATAGTGCTCTCCCCTCTGGAGAGAGCACGGGACTTAGGTTTTAATCCTGTGGATTACTTACCACGGGCTTCAATAACGGCCTGAGCAACGTTGTTAGGCGCATCATCATACTTCAGGAATTCCATGGTGTATGATGCACGACCTTTGGTCAGAGAACGCAGCTGAGTCGCATATCCGAACATTTCAGACAGCGGAACTTCAGCGTGGATCTTAACGCCAGTTACTTCGGATTCCTGACCACGCAGCATACCGCGACGACGGCTCAAGTCACCGATAACGTCACCGGTGTTCTCTTCAGGAGTTTCTACTTCAACCTTCATGATTGGCTCAAGCAGAACTGGTTTTGCTTTCTTAAAGCCTTCTTTAAAGGCAATAGACGCAGCCAGTTTAAACGCCAGTTCAGAGGAGTCAACGTCGTGGTAAGAACCGAAGTGCAGACGAACACCCATGTCAACAACCGGATAGCCAGCCAGAGGGCCCGCTTTCAGCTGTTCCTGGATGCCTTTATCAACGGCAGGGATGTATTCGCCAGGAATTACACCACCTTTGATGTCGTTGATGAACTCGTAACCTTTCGGGTTAGAGCCCGGCTCCAGTGGGTACATGTCGATCACAACGTGACCGTACTGACCGCGACCACCAGACTGCTTAGCGTGTTTACCTTCAATGTCGGTAACTTTCGCGCGAATCGCTTCGCGGTAAGCAACCTGAGGTTTACCCACGTTCGCTTCAACGTTGAATTCACGCTTCATACGGTCAACGATGATGTCCAGGTGCAGTTCACCCATACCAGCGATGATGGTCTGGTTAGATTCTTCATCAGTCCATACGCGGAATGATGGGTCTTCTTTCGCCAGACGGCCCAGAGCCAGACCCATTTTTTCCTGGTCAGCTTTGGTTTTTGGTTCAACTGCGATGGAGATTACCGGCTCTGGGAATTCCATACGCTCCAGAATGATCGGGTGATCAGGGTCACACAGAGTGTCACCAGTGGTCACGTCTTTCAGACCGATAGCTGCAGCGATGTCGCCCGCACGAACTTCTTTGATCTCTTCACGTTTGTTAGCGTGCATCTGTACGATACGGCCAAAACGCTCACGCGCCGCTTTCACGGAGTTCAGGATGGTGTCACCGGAGTTAACCACACCAGAGTAAACGCGGAAGAAGGTCAGGTTACCCACGAATGGGTCGGTAGCAATTTTGAACGCCAGTGCAGAGAATGGCTCTTCGTCGCTTGCGTGACGCTCAGCCGGAGTATCTTTACCGTCGTCCAGGATGCCGTTGATCGCAGGAACGTCAACCGGGGATGGCAGGTAGTCAACTACCGCATCCAGCATCGCCTGAACACCTTTGTTCTTGAACGCAGAACCACAGGTTACCAGGATGATTTCGTTGTTCAGAACGCGCTGACGCAGAGCTTTTTTGATCTCTTCTTCAGTCAGTTCTTCACCACCCAGGTATTTCTCCATCAGCTCTTCAGAAGCTTCAGCAGCGGATTCGATCAGGTTCTGGTGCCATTCGTTAGCCAGGTCCTGCATTGCAGCTGGGATATCTTCGTATTCGAAGGTAACGCCCTGGTCTGCATCGTTCCAGTTGATGGCTTTCATTTTCACCAGGTCGATAACACCGGTGAAGCCTTCTTCAGCACCAATTGCCAGCTGCAGCGGAACAGGGTTCGCGCCCAGACGGGTTTTGATCTGGCCAACAACTTTCAGGAAGTTAGCACCCATACGGTCCATTTTGTTAACGAACGCGATGCGTGGAACTTTATATTTGTTCGCCTGACGCCATACGGTTTCAGACTGTGGCTGAACACCACCAACTGCGCAATAAACCATTACCGCGCCGTCAAGAACACGCATGGAACGTTCTACTTCGATGGTGAAGTCAACGTGCCCTGGGGTGTCGATGATGTTTACGCGATGCGGTTCGTACTGCTTAGCCATACCTGACCAGAATGCAGTAGTCGCTGCGGAGGTGATAGTGATACCACGCTCCTGCTCCTGTTCCATCCAGTCCATGGTGGCTGCGCCGTCATGAACTTCACCGATTTTGTGGTTTACACCGGTGTAGAACAGAATACGTTCGGTAGTAGTGGTTTTACCGGCGTCGATGTGCGCACTGATACCGATGTTACGGTAGCGTGCGATGGGTGTTGTACGAGCCATTTGATTCCTCGTTTATATCTTTAGGCGTTCAGTTAAGTTACCCAGAGCGGGCGGCTTCTCTGAAGCGCCCGCCTGGTGACTAAGACTCCGAAGGGATTACCAACGGTAGTGTGCGAACGCCTTGTTGGCTTCTGCCATACGGTGAACGTCTTCACGTTTCTTAACTGCAGTACCTTTGTTGTCTGCAGCATCAGAAAGTTCGTTCGCCAGACGCAGAGCCATGGATTTATCACCGCGTTTACGAGCAGCTTCAACGATCCAACGCATTGCCAGGGCATTACGACGAACCGGACGAACTTCAACTGGAACCTGATAAGTAGAACCACCAACGCGGCGGGACTTAACTTCTACAGTTGGGCGAACGTTGTCGAGAGCGACTTCGAAAGCTTCCAGTTCATTTTTACCAGAACGCTGAGCCAGGGTCTCAAGCGCGCTGTATACGATTGCTTCTGCAGTAGATTTTTTACCATCTACCATCAGGATATTTACAAATTTTGCCAGCAGTTCTGATCCGAATTTCGGATCTGGAAGAATTTTACGCTGACCAATGACGCGACGACGTGGCATGGGAATACTCCGTTGTTAATTCAGGATTGTCCAAAACTCAAAGAGTTTAGTGTGACATTAAGATAAATCAGTTTGGCCTTACTTAACGGAGAACCATTAAGCCTTAGGACGCTTCACGCCGTACTTGGAGCGAGCCTGCTTACGGTCTTTAACACCTGAGCAGTCCAGCGCACCACGAACGGTGTGGTAACGAACACCCGGAAGGTCTTTAACACGACCGCCACGGATCAGGATCACGGAGTGCTCCTGCAGGTTGTGACCTTCACCACCGATGTAGGAAGTCACTTCGAAACCGTTAGTCAAACGCACACGGCATACTTTACGCAGTGCGGAGTTTGGTTTTTTAGGAGTGGTGGTATATACACGAGTACATACGCCACGTTTCTGCGGGCAGGCTTCCAGCGCAGGCACGTTGCTTTTCGCAACTTTGCGTGCACGTGGTTTGCGTACCAGCTGGTTAACTGTTGCCATTAAATAGCTCCTGGTTTTAGCTTTTGCTTCGTAAACACGTAATAAAACGACCTCATACAATATGAGGACGCGAAATTTTAGGGCTACGTCGAAAAGGTGTCAAGAAATATACAGCGATCTCAAATCACCAGTTCATTTGACTGGCGTGCGTCACAGTAAGATTGACGAAATCAGTATAGCCAACCACGTCAATTTTGGCTGAAATTTGACCAGAAAGACCCCGCGCATCCAGATCCTCCTTCAGCGCAGAGACTGTTATGGGGGCATTCGTGAGAATTTCAACGAAACGACTGCCTTCCAGTGCAGCAAGTACGCCATCCTGAATCAGCAGCAGGTCATCACCGTCGCGCAGCATACTCAGTAACGCGTCGATATCACATTGCCACGGTGAATGGCTCAGAGTATGGAGCATGTTAGCCTCAGAAAGTCAGAACGGTGTCGTAGTGGGAAAGGTGTTCGCGCAATGCAGCAGAAGACAGGACTGTCACATCCAGCACGAAAGGCGTCTTATCATCCAAACCGCGAGCGGCCAGCGAATCGGCGCAGACATAAAGGGTTTTGATGTCGTACAGCGGCAGCACTTTAAAGGTAGCGATGTAATCCCGCGCCAGAATGGCCTGAGGCTGTTGCCCAGCCAGAAGCTGAAACACCCCGTCCCCCAAAAAGAAGACGCCGATATCTTCGGTCAGCGCGGACGTTGCAAGTAACGCATCCAGCCCTTCTCGGCCAGAAGCGCTGCCGTGCGGCGCAGACTTAAAAACAAATGCCACGCGCTTCATCAGAATTGCACCACTCTGTCGCAGGTTAACGCCGCCTGTGCCAGCGCGCCCAGACCACTTAACGAAAAACCGGGCTGCAGGTTAGAACCCGATAAACCAAGACGCGCAGCTTCGGTTGTATCGGTTACGCCGCGGCGCAGTGCCGCCGCCACGCAGATGTGCAGTTCTACGCCCTGCTTTTCGTTTAATGCCTGCCAGCCGCGCACCAGATCGAACTCATCGCTCGCCGGCGACGTAAACTGGTTCGCATTGTACACCCCTTCCCGATAGAAGAAGACGCTCGCCAGCTCATGTCCGGCCGCCAGCAGCGCATGCGCAAACTGCAGCGCGCTGCTGGCCTGCTGAGTCCCGTACGCAGGTCCTGTCACCATTAACGCAAAACGCATTACTTGTCTTGTCCCAGGAAATCACCGCTTTTGAACTGGCGAATATAGAGGTAGACCGTGTGCTTGGAGATGTTCAGACGATCGGCCACCTGGTTGATGGCGTCTTTAATATCAAAAATCCCTTTCTCATAGAGATTGAGCACGATCTGGCGATTCTTGGCGTTGTTCGAGACGTTGCGATCGGCATTCACTTCTTCAATGGTGAACTCAAGCGTCTGTGTGACGAGATCTTCGACGGAAGAGGCAAAGTTAACAGAAGAGCCAACATCCGGCGTTTCTGGTGGAATAAAGGTGCTCATGATCTGCGAGAAAGGCACATCAAGGTTCATGTTGATGCACAGCAGCCCAATCACACGATGCTCGCGGTTTCGAATCGCGATAGTTTCTGATTTCATCAGCACGCCGCTTTTGGCACGGGTGAAATAGCATTTGGAGACGCTGCTGTCCGCGCCGGTCATGTCATGCAACATACGCAATGCAAGGTCGGTGATTGGCGAACCAATTTTACGGCCAGTATGCTCACCATTCGCAATGCGGATGGCGGAACACTTCAGATCTTGCAGGGAGTGCAATACGATTTCGCAGTGGGAGCCAATGAGCATCGCTAACCCGTCCACTACCGCTTCATAGGATTTCAGAATATCGAAGTCGGTCTGATCGAAAGGACGTTGATCCAGCAAATCAAGTTCACTGGTTTCGTTGGTTAAAAGCGACCTGGACATGAAAAAAACACTCCTTTTCAGGAGCCTGTCGTTAGGTTTTCAGGGCAGGCTCATTATCTACACGGACAACTAAATTAATACAGCGTGTATAGCGCTTTCCAGTGTTAATTATATCTGCCCCACAATAAAAAAACCGCCGCCTGAAAGGCGGCGGTTTTTATCACATTACTTCTTAGCGTCTGTCGCTGCTTTTTCTTCAGCAGGTGCGTCCGCTTTAGCATCCGCTTTCGGTGCCGGTTTGATGTCCAGCAGCTCTACGTCAAAGACCAGCGTCGAGTTAGCTGGGATTCCCGGAACGCCGGTTTTGCCATAGGCCAGATCCGGTGGGATGACCATCTTGATCTTGCCGCCTTTCTTGATGTTTTTCAGGCCTTCAGTCCAGCCAGGGATCACACCATCCAGACGGAAGGAGAGCGGCTCACCACGGGTGTAAGAGTTATCGAACTCTTTACCGTCGATCAGCGTACCTTTGTAGTTCACAACAACGGTGTCGCTGTCTTTAGGCGCATCGCCGGTGCCTTCTTTCTCAACTTTGTACACCAGGCCAGTAGAAGAGGTTTTCACACCCTTCTCTTTAGCGAAGGTATCGCGGTAGGCTTTGCCTTTCGCTTCGTTGTCTTTAGCGTCCGCGTCCATCTTAGTCTGCGCGGCGCCCTTCACACGCGCTTCGAACGCCTGCAGAGTCTGCTCAATTTCCTGATCAGACAGCTTGCTCTTATCTGCAAATGCGTCCTGAACGCCCGCTATCAGCTGAGCTTTATCCAGTTTGATGCCCAGCTTCTCTTGTTCTTTCAGAGAGTTTTCCATGTAACGACCCAGAGATGCGCCAAGTGCGTAGGCGGATTTCTGGTCGTCATTTTTGAACGCCGCTTTGCTGTCTGCAGTGGCAGCAGGCTTCGCAGCAGTATCAGCAGCGAATGACAGCGGCGCGTTCAGCGCAACAGCCATCGTCGTCGCCAGCAGCGTTACTTTAAACAGTGATTTCATCCATATCTCCAGGGCCTGGGGACTCTCACCCCAGCGTTAAACGTAAATGAGTTACGTACTATAAAACGTTGCGGAAGAAATCTACAGACAGACACTTCCAATTCTCGCCACTTTTCAGACTATTTTTGTTTAAATAAGTTTCCTGCCAAGGGGATGCAGACTGTACTTAAGGATAAACTCAGTTAAACTGCGCCGCCGCAGTGCCATTATGGTGAATCTGAAACAAACGAGGTGAATGATGAAGGATACAACGATAGAAGCGAGAATGGCTGAGCTGGAAAGCCGCCTGGCTTTTCAGGACATCACCATCGAAGAGCTAAACCAGACCGTGACCGCACATGAACTCGAAATGGCAAAACTGCGGGATCATATGCGCCTGCTGACGGAAAAGCTGAAGGCTACGCAGCCGTCGAACATTGCCTCTCAGTCAGAAGAGACGCCACCTCCTCATTATTGAGGCGTAAAAAAAGCGGGATTATCCCGCTTTTTTATTTTCCGCATGGCGGAATTAGTGACAGCCGCAGCCGCCGTTACCGCAACCACCTTTACCGTGGCCGTGATCATGACCATGGTCGTGGCCGTGACCACCGCAGCAGCCGTCGTGGCCGTGATCGTGGTCATGGTCGTGACCGTGCGCACCGTGAACGTGGCCATGAGCCAGCTCTTCTTCGGTTGCTTCACGGATCGCAACAACTTCGACATTAAACTTCAGGTTCTGGCCAGCCAGCATGTGGTTACCGTCAACCACGACGTGGTCATCTTCCACTTCGGTGATTTCAACAGGAACTGGACCCTGGTCAGTTTCAGCCAGGAAGCGCATGCCAACCTGCAGTTCGTCAACGCCCATGAACACGTCTTTAGGAACGCGCTGAACAAGGTTGTCGTCATACTGGCCGTAAGCGTCATTCGCGCCTACAGCAACGTCAAATTTGTCGCCAACTTCATGACCTTCCAGCGCGTTTTCCAGGCCGGAAATCAGGGAACCGTGACCATGCAGGTAGTCAAGCGGCGCACTCACCGGAGACTCATCAACCAACACACCGTCTTCTGTACGTACCTGATAGGCCAGGCTGACCACCAGGTCTTTTGCTACTTTCATGATATCTCCTGAGCGTGGGAAAATTGCTGGCGCAGATTGTAGCGGAAATCTGCACCCGTGTACCCTTAAGCTTAAAAAAACTCAGAGCATATCGCTAGTCTGGATGAAAAATGCCGATCACTTGCTCTTCTTTGCGAACGTGATCGCGGGCCTCTTTGTCGGCCTCACGCATCTGGTGACCGCACTTAACACACTCAACAACATCAATATTATTTTCCCGCCACATCGCCAGGGTATCTTGCGCCTGGCAGGTCGGGCATTTTGCACCCGCGATAAAGCGTTTACGTACAGCCATCTTTCGTTACCCTTTATTCAAATTCATCCCAGCCATCGAGCTGGCGTCTTTCCTGCTGCATCTCGCGCTGGAAGATCTCCTCCAGCTCGCGACGCGCTTCCCGCACGCGGGAGATCTGCGCCGTATCGGTATGTACCGGCATCAGCTCGCGCAGCATCCGCATATCCAGCCGGCGGAAGTGCATCTGGGCTCGCTGCGCCTGATGCGGATGCATGCCAAGCGAGATCAGCGCCTTGCGCCCCAGCTCCAGCGCACTGGAGAACGTCTCACGGGAGAAGTGTTTCACCCCCGCCTGCAATAATTCGTGAGCTTCAACACGTCCCCGCGCACGCGCCAGAATATGCAGATGCGGGAAATGCTGTTGGCACAGATCCACCAGCTTCATCGTGTCTTCCGGGTCGTTACAGGTAATCACGATGGACTCTGCCGCTTCTGCCCCCGCCGAGCGCAGTAGCTCGAGCTGGGTCGCATCGCCGTAGTAAACCTTATATCCGTATTTGCGCATCAGGTTGACCGCGCTGATATCACGCTCCAGCACCGTAATGCGCATTTTGTTCGCCATCAGCAAACGTCCGATCACCTGTCCAAAGCGGCCAAAGCCCACCACGATAACCTGGGGCTTATCATCTTCTACCCACGGCGCTTCGTCTTCATCGTCTGACGGGTTCAGGCGGCGCGACAGGAGTTTATCCACCAGCTTCATCAGCAGCGGCGTGTTCATCATTGACAGCGTGACCGTCACCAGCAAAAGCGCCATCTGATCGTCTTTAAACAGCTTCTGGGAAGATGCGGTGGAGAACAGCACAAACGCAAACTCACCGCCCTGGCTTAACACGCTGGCAAACTGCATGCGTTCCGAACTGCGCAAGCCGTAAATGCGTGCCAAGACGTACAGTACCAGCGTTTTCACCGCTACCAGGATGGCTACGCTCACTATCACCCACAGCAGATGGGTATAGAGTACACCAAGGTTGAGCGCCATCCCCACCGAAATAAAGAACAGGCCTAACAGCAGCCCTTTAAAGGGATCGATGGCAATTTCCAGCTCGTGCCGATACTCGCTCTCCGCCAGCAGCACCCCGGCGATAAAGGTCCCGAGCGCCATCGACAGCCCCAGCGCATCCATAAACAATGCCGACCCCAGCACCAGCAGCAGCGTCGCGGCCGTAAAGACCTCGCGCACGCCCGACGCGGCAATAAAGCGGAACACAGGACGTAAAAGAAAACGTCCGCCAATCAGCATCCCCGCGAAGGCCAGCACCTTCATGGCAATTTTCGCCCAGTCAAAGTGATCGTCGCCGGAGCCCGCCAGCAGCGGCACCAGCGCCAGCGCCGGGATCACCGCTAAATCCTGAAACAGCAGTACCGAAAAACCCAGCTGACCGGCTTCGTTGCGATTCATCCCTTTGTCGCGCATCAGCTGCAGGGCCATCGCCGTTGACGACATCGCAAGGCCTATCCCGCCTATCACCGCCGCCTGCCAGGAGAAATTCGTCAGCATTAACAGGCCCCCCAGAATCGCGGCGCTGAACACCACCTGCGCGGCACCCACGCCAAAGATGGAGCGTCGGAGCTGCCACAATTTAGAAGGGTTCAGCTCAAGGCCGATGATGAACATCAGGAACACCACGCCCAGCTCGGAGAAATGGAGAATTTCATCTACATCGCTGATGAATCCCAGTCCCCAGGGGCCAATCGCGATCCCCGCCAGCAGATACCCCAGCACCGCACCTATCCCAATACGTGCAGCAAGCGGCACCGCGACGACGGCCGCAAACAAAAACAGCACCCCGGCGAGGAGCAAATTCGATCCTTCCATTAACGACCTCCTGCCGGAATCGGTGACGCCAGCCATTCGCCGTAGGCTCTGGCGTGGCTGGCCAGTTCTTTCGGATCCTGACGACGGGCCCAGTAGACAATAATCGGGCTCATCCAGTGCATACGGCACATGGCCGCCGTCAGCTCAAAAGGCCGCAGAATGTCGCTCATCGGATAACGGTTCAACCCGTCGTGGCGGTAAGCGCTTTCGGGTTCACCGGTCGTAATCACGCTACGCCAGTACTTTCCCGCCAGCTGGTTGCCCCCCACCCCGCTGGAGAAGCCCCGGCTCAGCACGCGGTCCAGCCACTCTTTGAGCAGCGCCGGACAGCTGTAGGTATAAAGCGGATGCTGGAACACAATCACGTCATGCTGACGCAGCAGTTCCTGCTCGTAAGGGATATCAATAAAGAAATCAGGATAGTGCGCGTAGAGATCGTGCACCGTCACGTTACTGAGCTGTGTGGCCGGCTTAAGCAGCACCCGGTTTGCCACCGAGTCCTGAGATTCCGGATGGGCATACAGCAGCAGCACTTTTGCTGTCTGAGACATCATTCCCCTCCCGGTCTTGTTTCTGTTTTTGTGTATCGTTGTTGTTTTGGGCTACCATGGCGGCCCGGTGCGGAAAATGGCCCACACCTTACATTATCATAATGACAAATTAACATAGTCGGAACATACGGCGCTTCTATGATTGTTTTCTCCTCGTTACAAATTCGTCGCGGCGTGCGCGTCCTGCTGGATAACGCCACTGCTACCATCAACCCAGGCCAAAAAGTGGGTCTGGTCGGCAAAAACGGCTGTGGTAAATCCACCCTGCTGGCGCTGCTGAAAAACGAGATTAGCGCGGATGGCGGTAACTTTACCTTCCCGGGAAACTGGCAGCTCGCCTGGGTAAACCAGGAGACCCCGGCGCTGAGCGAACCGGCACTCGACTATGTTATCGACGGTGACCGTGAGTACCGTAAGCTCGAGGCGGAACTTAACGCCGCTAACGAGCGCAACGACGGCCACGCCATTGCCACGGTTCACGGTAAGCTGGACGCCATTGACGCGTGGACCATTCGCTCCCGCGCCTCCAGCCTGCTGCACGGCCTGGGCTTCAGCAACGAACAGCTCGAACGCCCGGTCAGCGACTTCTCCGGCGGCTGGCGTATGCGCCTCAACCTGGCGCAGGCGCTGATCTGCCGCTCTGACCTACTGCTGCTTGATGAACCGACTAACCACCTCGATCTCGATGCGGTTATTTGGCTGGAGAAGTGGCTCAAGAGCTATCAGGGCACTCTGATTCTGATCTCCCACGACCGAGACTTCCTCGACCCGGTGGTGGATAAAATCATTCATATCGAACAGCAAACGATGTTCGAGTACACCGGCAACTACAGCTCCTTCGAGCGCCAGCGCGCGACGCGCCTTGCCCAGCAGCAGTCCATGTACGAAAGCCAGCAGCAGCGCATGGCGCACCTGCAGAGCTTCGTGGATCGCTTCAAGGCCAAAGCCTCAAAAGCGAAGCAGGCCCAGAGCCGCATCAAGATGCTGGAACGCATGGAGATGATCGCCCCGGCGCACGTCGACAACCCGTTCCATTTCAGCTTCCGCGCCCCGGAAAGCCTGCCGAACCCGCTGCTGAAGATGGAAAAAGTCAGCGCGGGCTATGCCGACCGCATTATTCTCGACTCCATCAAGCTCAACCTGGTGCCGGGTTCACGTATTGGTCTGCTGGGACGCAACGGTGCCGGTAAATCGACGCTGATCAAACTGCTGGCGGGCGAGCTTAACCCGGTCAAGGGTGAAATTGGCCTGGCGAAGGGCATCAAGCTGGGTTACTTCGCCCAGCATCAGCTGGAATTTTTACGCGCGGATGAATCCCCGATTCAGCACCTCGCGCGTCTGGCGCCGCAGGAGATGGAGCAGAAGCTGCGCGACTACCTCGGCGGCTTCGGCTTCCAGGGCGATAAGGTCACTGAAAACACCGAGCGCTTCTCCGGGGGCGAAAAAGCCCGTCTGGTGCTGGCGCTGATCGTCTGGCAGCGTCCGAACCTGCTGCTACTCGATGAACCGACCAACCACCTGGATCTCGATATGCGTCAGGCGCTGACCGAAGCGCTGATTGAGTTCGAAGGCGCGCTGGTTGTGGTTTCGCACGACCGTCACCTGATCCGCTCCACCACGGACGATCTCTACTTAGTGCACGATGGCAAAGTGGAACCGTTCGATGGCGATCTGGAAGACTACCAGCAGTGGCTGACGGACGTGCAGAAGCAGGAGAACCAGCCGGAAGAGTCAGCGAAAGACAACGCCAACAGCGCGCAGGCACGTAAAGACCAGAAGCGCCGTGAAGCGGAGCTGCGCACCCAGACGCAGCCGCTGCGTAAAGAGATTGCCCGTCTCGAAAAAGAGATGGAAAAGCTCAACGCCACGCTTGCCGATGTTGAAGAGAAGCTCGGCGACAGCGGCCTGTATGACCAGAGCCGTAAAGCTGAACTGACGGACTGCCTGCAAACCCAGGCGAAGACCAAATCCAGCCTTGAAGAGTGTGAGATGGCGTGGCTCGACGCGCAGGAACAGCTGGAAGCGATGCTGCAGGCTGACTGACCTGTTTACCCCGTTTTAAGAACAGAATCCGTACCGGGTTCGGAAATCCAGCTTAAACGGGGTACAATTCGGAAAGTATCGTAAATTTCCGACAAGAATCAGCATCGCGCTTATGACCCAAATCATTCCATCAGACTTCGACATTGCGGCCGAAGACAGCACTGAGTTCGTGCCTATGCGCGGCGTGGCCAATCCCCATTTGCAGACCATGCTGCCGCGACTGATCCGCCGCAAGGTTCAGTTCACCCCGCACTGGCAACGGCTTGACCTGCCAGACGGTGATTTTCTGGATCTCGCCTGGAGCGAAGCGCCGGAACAGGCTCGCCATAAGCCGCGTCTGGTGGTCTTTCACGGCCTGGAAGGCAGCCTGCACAGCCCGTATGCCCATGGGCTAATTGAAGCGGCAAAAGCGCGCGGCTGGCTCGGCGTGGTGATGCATTTTCGCGGCTGTAGCGGCGAACCGAATCGTCAGAAACGCATTTATCACTCGGGTGAAACAGAAGACGGGACGTGGTTTTTACACTGGCTGCGGGAAAATTATGGCACCGCGCCAACGGCCGCCGTGGGCTACTCGCTGGGCGGCAATATGCTGGCCTGTCTGCTGGCCAAAGAGGGCGAAAGCGTGCCGCTGGAGGCCGCCGTCATTGTCTCCGCGCCGTTTATGCTCGAGCAGTGCAGCTACCATATGGATAAAGGCTTCTCCCGCGTCTACCAGCGCTACCTGCTCAACCTCCTGAAGGCCAACGCGGCACGTAAACTGAAGGCCTACCCGGATACACTGCCGGTCAGCCTGCGCCAGCTGAAAAAGGTACGCCGCATTCGCGAGTTCGACGACCTGATCACCGCGAAAATTCACGGCTTCGCCGATGCGATTGACTATTATCGTCAGTGCAGCGCCATGCCGCTGCTCAGCAAGATCACGCAGCCAACGCTGATTATTCATGCCAAAGATGACCCGTTTATGGATCATCACTCGATCCCCGCGCAGGAATTCCTGCCCGACAACGTTCACTATCAGTTGACCGAGCACGGCGGCCACGTCGGGTTTATCGGCGGCACGCTGCGCCGCCCGAAAATGTGGCTTGAGGCGCGTATTCCTGACTGGCTAACCCCTTATCTGGACGGTGCAAAATGATTATTCCCTGGCAGGATCTGGCTCCCGAAACGCTCGATAATCTGATTGAAAGCTTTGTATTACGCGAAGGCACCGATTATGGTGAACAGGAACGCTCGCTTGAGCAAAAGGTCAACGATGTAAAGCGCCAGCTGAAAAGCGGCGACGTGGTGCTGGTGTGGTCAGAACTGCATGAGACGGTCAATATCATGCCCCGCAACGCGTTTCACGGCTGATCTTCCACCCTTTTCAGTCAGGGAGTTGCTATGTCTGCCAGACATCCGGTTATAGCCGTTACGGGGTCGAGTGGTGCGGGAACCACCACCACCAGCCTCGCATTTCGCAAGATTTTCGCCCAGCTAAATCTCCGTGCGGCGGAGGTCGAGGGCGACAGCTTTCACCGCTACACGCGTCCGGAGATGGACATGGCCATCCGTAAGGCGCGCGATCTGGGTAAACACATTAGCTACTTCGGCCCGGAGGCTAACGACTTCGGCCTGCTGGAACAAACCTTTATCGAGTATGGTCAGAGCGGCAAAGGGCAGTCCCGCAAGTATCTGCATACCTATGATGAAGCCGTTCCCTGGAATCAGGTGCCGGGAACCTTTACCCCATGGCAACCGCTGCCGGAACCCACTGACGTCCTGTTTTACGAAGGATTGCACGGCGGCGTGGTCACCCCGCAACACGACGTGGCGCGCCACGTGGACCTGCTGGTCGGTGTGGTCCCTATCGTGAACCTGGAGTGGATCCAGAAGCTGACGCGCGACATGAGCGAACGTGGCCATTCGCGAGAGGCGGTAATGGACTCGGTGGTGCGCTCCATGGAAGATTACATCAACTTTCTGACGCCGCAGTTCTCCCGCACCCATATCAACTTCCAGCGCGTGCCGACGGTAGATACCTCCAACCCGTTTGCCGCCAAAAGTATCCCATCCCTGGATGAGAGCTTTGTGGTGATCCATTTCCGCAATCTCGAAGGCATAGATTACCCATGGCTGCTGGCGATGCTGCAGGGCTCGTTTATTTCTCACATGAATACATTGGTCGTACCGGGCGGAAAAATGGGGCTGGCGATGGAGCTCATCATGACGCCGCTGGTGGAGCGGTTGATGGAAGGGAAACAGATCGCATGAGCATGTTCCCTCTCCCTGTGGGAGAGGGTTAGGGTGAGGGCATCAACACGCACGATGCCCCATGAATCACGCCTCGATCACTTCATACGAATGCGTGATTTTTACCGCTTTCTCCAGCATTAACGCCACAGAGCAGTACTTCTCCGCAGACAGGTCCACCGCACGTGAAACCGCCGCGTCTTTCAGTTCTTTACCGGTGACCACAAAGTGCAGGTTAATATGGGTGAACAGACGTGGTGCCTCTTCACGACGTTCTGAGGTGAGTTTAACCTCACAATCCGTCACGTCATGACGACCTTTTTGCAGAATCGACACCACGTCAATGGCGCTGCATCCGCCTGCCGCCATCAGCACCATTTCCATTGGGCTTGGCGCTTTATCGCCGGAGTTACCGTCCATTAAAATCTGGTACCCTGACGCGGACTCGCCCAGGAACGTTAAACCTTCAACCCATTTCACGCGCGCTTGCATATTCTTAAACTCCAACGTTGCATTTTTGGTGACAGATTACGCGTGCGTTACATTTCTCGCAATGGAAGGCGACCTGCATCATGCTGAAGCGAGACACCAGGAGACACGCGGCGAAAGCTATGCTAAAACACTCTGGATGCTACAGTAATACATTGACGTTACACATGTATGCAGAGGACATCAAACTTTACTGGCTGCGAAACGTTACGGTAGCCGACTTCCCAGGGTATGGGTAAGAATTCGATTGCAACCCCAGAGTCCGGATGCATCTGATGACTCTGGTGACAGCTTATAACAGAGGATAACAGCGCATGGTGCTTGGCAAACCGCAAACAGACCCTACTCTCGAATGGTTCTTGTCTCATTGCCACATTCATAAGTACCCATCTAAGAGCACGCTGATTCACCAGGGTGAAAAAGCGGAAACGTTGTATTACATCGTTAAAGGCTCGGTGGCAGTGCTGATCAAAGATGAAGAAGGGAAAGAGATGATCCTTTCTTATCTGAACCAGGGCGATTTCATCGGTGAACTGGGCCTGTTTGAAGAGGGCCAGGAACGTAGCGCCTGGGTTCGTGCAAAGACAGCATGTGAAGTGGCTGAAATTTCTTACAAGAAGTTCCGTCAGCTGATTCAGGTTAACCCTGACATCCTGATGCGTCTTTCTTCCCAGATGGCGCGCCGTCTGCAGGTCACCTCAGAGAAAGTGGGTAACCTCGCCTTCCTGGACGTTACCGGTCGTATCGCGCAGACCCTGTTGAACCTGGCGAAACAGCCAGACGCCATGACCCACCCGGACGGCATGCAAATTAAAATTACCCGTCAGGAAATTGGTCAGATCGTCGGTTGCTCCCGTGAAACAGTAGGCCGTATCCTGAAAATGCTGGAAGATCAAAACCTGATCTCCGCCCACGGTAAAACCATCGTGGTCTACGGAACGCGTTAATTCCGCTTAAACGGCGTGCCATCGCAAGGTGTCACGCCGTTTTTGTCTCTATTCCCCATGTGGCGCAGGCTGATCTATCACCCGGAAGTTAACTACGCACTGCGACAAACGCTGGTGTTGTGTCTTCCTGTGGCCATAGGCCTGATCCTCGGACATCTTCAACAAGGCCTGCTGTTTTCCCTCGTGCCCGCCTGCTGCAACATCGCCGGTCTGGACACGCCGCATAAGCGCTTTTTCAAACGCCTGATCGTTGGCGGCTGCCTGTTTGCGGGCTGTAGCCTCGCCGTACAGCTTTTACTGGCTCGTGATATCCCGCTGCCGCTGATCCTGACCGTGCTGGCGATGACCCTCGGCGTCACGGCAGAAATAAGTTCGCTGCACGCCCGCCTGCTTCCCGCGTCGCTGATTGCGGCCATCTTCACGCTGAGTCTCGCCGGGAATATGCCGGTGTGGGAGCCGCTGCTGATCTACGCCCTGGGGACGCTGTGGTACGGGCTGTTTAACTGGTTTTGGTTCTGGCTGTGGCGGGAACAGCCGCTGCGCGAATCCCTGAGCCTGCTCTATGTACAGCTTGCGGATTACTGCGAGGCCAAATATACCCTGCTCACCCAGCACACCGACCCGGAAAAATCCTTACCGCCGCTGCTTACGCGCCAGCAGAAGGTGGTGGATCTCATAAGCCAGTGCTATCAGCAGCTGCATATGCTCGCCGCCAACAAGAACCACGAGTACAAACGGCTGCTGCGCACCTTCCAGGTCGGGCTCGATCTGCAGGAACATATTTCCGTTAGCCTGCACCACCCGCAGGAGGTGCAAAAGCTGGTCGAGCGCAGCCACGCCGAAGCGGTGATCCGCTGGAACGCGCAGACCGTCTCCGCACGCCTGCGGGTGCTGGCCGATGATATTCTCTACCACCGCTACCCGACGCGCTTTAACATGGATAAACAGCTCGGCGCGCTGGAGAAAATCGCCCGCCAGCATCCGGATAACCCGGTCGGACAGTTTGCCGCCTGGCACTTCAGCCGCATCGCCCGGGTGTTGCGCACCCAGCGTCCGCTTTATCCACGAGACCTGATGGCGGATAAGCAAAAACGGCTGCCGTTATTGCCCGCGCTCAAAAGCTATCTTTCTTTTAAATCTTCCGCCCTGCGCAACGCCGCAAGGATTAGCGTGATGCTCAGTACCGCCAGCCTGATGGGCATGGCGCTGCATCTGCCGAAGCCCTACTGGATCTTAATGACCGTGCTGTTTGTCACCCAGAACGGCTACGGTGCCACGCGGGTGCGTATTCTGCACCGGGCGGGCGGAACGATGGCCGGGCTGATCATTGCGGGAGTAACGCTGCACTTCCACGTGCCGGAAGGCTATACCCTTGCAGGGATGCTGGCGATCACGCTGGTGAGCTATCTAATTATCCGCAAAAACTACGGCTGGGCGATGGTGGGCTTTACGGTGACGGCGGTATATACCCTGCAGCTGCTTACGCTCAATGGCGAACAGTTTATTGTCGCCAGGCTGATTGATACTCTGATCGGCTGCCTGATTGCCTTTGGGGGCATGGTCTGGCTCTGGCCGCAATGGCAGAGCGGGCTGCTGAGACAGAACGCCCACGACGCGCTGGAGGCCGACCAGCAGGCCATTCGCCTGATCCTGAGCGACGACCCGCAGCCGTCCCCGCTGGCGTATCAGCGCATGAAGGTCAACCAGGCGCACAACGCCCTGTTCAACTCGCTTAACCAGGCGATGCAGGAGCCGGGCTTTAATTCGCACTATCTGGCCGATATGAAGCTCTGGGTGACGCATAGCCAGTTTATCGTCGAGCACATTAACGCCATGACCACGCTGGCGCGCGAGCACACGATGCTGACGCCGGACCTGGCGCAGCGCTATCTGCAGTCATGTGAAATTGCGTTGCAGAGGTGTCAGCAGCGTCTGGAGTATGACGCGCCGGGCGAGTCGGGAGACTCAAACATTCTGGAAGCGCCGGAGACGTTGACTCACGGGCCAATGAGCACGCTGGAGCAGCACTTGCAGCGCGTTCTGGGGCATCTGAACACCATGCACACCATTTCGTCGGTGGCATGGCGTCAGCGTCCGCATCACGGCATTTGGTTAACGCGCCGGTTGAAACGAACCGAATATTAGCCTTTAACGATCTTCGCAACCGCCGCGGCAAAGCGGGTTAACCCGTCTACAATATCCTTATCCTCCACCACCAGCGACGGCGCAAAGCGCATCACGTCCGGCCCGGCGTTGAGCACCATCACCCCTTCGCGAGCGGCGGCGTGCAGAAAGTCGCGCGCGCGGCCCTTGTACTGCGGCTTAAGCTCGGCGCCAATCAGCAGCCCCATCCCGCGGATCTCGCTGAACACGTCGTACTGCTCATCAATCTTTTTCAGGTGTTTCACAAACAGCTCGCGCTTCGCGCTAACGCCGTTCAACACCTCTGGCGTGTAGATGATGTCGAATGCGGCACCCGCCACGGCGCTGGCCAGCGGGTTACCGCCGTAGGTGGAGCCGTGAGAACCGACGTGGAACGCAGAGGCGATCTCCTGTGTCGTCAGTACCGCACTCACCGGGAAACCACCGCCAAGCGCTTTGGCACTGGTCAGAATATCCGGCGTCACGCCGTAGTGCATATAAGCGAACAGATCGCCGGTACGCCCCATCCCGCACTGCACTTCATCAAAGACCAGCAGCGCCTGATGCTCGTCGCACAGCGCGCGCAGCCCTTTCAGGAATTCCGGGGTTGCCGCAGTCACGCCGCCTTCACCCTGGATCGGCTCGACAACAACTGCGCAAGTGTGGTCGTCCATTACCGCTTTCACCGCGTGCAGATCGTTAAACGGCACGTGGACGATGTCGGCCGGTTTTGGGCCAAACCCGTCGGAATACTTCGGCTGGCCGCCAACAGAGACGGTAAAGAAGGAGCGTCCGTGGAAGGCGTTGTGGAAGGCGATGATTTTGGTTTTGTACGGGCTGTGGCGCGTTGTCGCATAGTAGCGCGCCAGCTTAAAGGCAGTTTCGTTGGCTTCTGTGCCGGAGTTCATAAACAGCACGCGCTCGGCAAAGGTCGCATCAATGATCTTGCGGCCCAGGCGCAGCGCCGGTTCGTTGGTGAACACGTTGCTGGTGTGCCACAGGGTTTCGCCCTGGGTTTTCAGCGCCTCCACCAGCGCGGGATGGCAATGACCCAGCGCCGTGACCGCAATACCACCCGCGAAATCTACATACTCTTTACCCTGCTGATCCCAGACGCGGCTGCCTTTTCCCTTAACCGGGATAAATTCAGCCGGTGCATAAATCGGCAGGATCACTTCATCAAATGTCGCGCGGGTAATTGCTGGTTGTTCAGTTGCCATGTCATGACCATCCATTTTATGTCACAGTGAATGTGAAAATATAATCACAAAATATGCATAAAAAATCACAACAAGGCAACAGATTTTCAGCGATTGAGGAAATTTGCCAGCAGCGCGTGCCCCTGCTCGCTGAGGATACTTTCCGGGTGGAACTGCACGCCTTCGAGATCCCATTCGCGGTGGCGAATCCCCATGATCTCCTGCGTATCGCTCCGGGCGGTCACCTCAAAGCAGTCGGGCAGCGTTGACGGGTCAATCACCAGCGAATGGTAGCGCGTCACGGTTAACGGATTACTGAGCCCCGTGAACACTCCGGTGCCCGTGTGGGTGACCGGCGAGGTTTTACCGTGCATGACTTTGCCGGCGCGCACGATGGTGGCACCAAAGGCCTGGGCAATCGCCTGATGGCCCAGACAAACGCCGAGGATCGGCAGCTTGCCGGCATAGTGCTGGATAACCTCCAGCGAAATACCTGATTCCGACGGCGTGCAGGGGCCGGGTGAAATCACGATTTTCTGCGGCGCCAGCGTCTCGATATCGGCCAGGCCAATCTCGTCGTTACGGCGGACAACCACCTCTGCACCCAGTTCACAAAAATACTGGTAAAGGTTCCAGGTGAAGGAATCGTAGTTATCAATCAGCAGAATCATGGCGGCTCCCGAAAAAAATGCCGCCCTATTCTACTCAGATTCCCGCGCTTCGCTCACTACTTTGGCAAAGATAGCGTTTAACGCGGTTAAATCTCCCGTTGCGCCACTTCGGTTAGCCGCAACCCACTGCTCGGGGTCGATATCACGCCAGTCCAGCGAGTAGCCCGCGTGGAGCGACAGCTGCTCAAAGAAAACGCGTTGGGCAATACCGTTGCCACGCATAAACGGATGCACCATGTTGATTTCGCAGTAGTAGTGGCTAACTCTGTCAACAAACGCAGCTTTCTCAAGACCCACAAGATACTTTTCGCTTTCCAGCGCCGCCATCAGCTCGTTCCCCATCTTTTCGATGTACTCAAAATGGCAGAAGGGAATGTCACCTTTAAAAATATCCTCGGTACGGAGCTCACCTGCCCGCTTCATCTCACTGCGGTACAGATGACGATGAATAAGGCACAGATGGGGTAGCCCGGGCGCGGAAGGCCCAAGCTCCAGCGTCTCAATATGGGGTTCTGAGGGACCATTACCTTTTTCAAGGAGACAACTGGCCTGTAAATTGACGTTACGCTGCTGTTCCCAGAGACGGGATTTTTGCTTGTCGGTGAGTTTTTTCACTTAACGCCTCCCTGAATAGTCCGTTTGCCACAAGTATAAGCAGCAAAACGCGCTTTCGCAGGGAGGGCTACATAACGCGGGCCGGAGAAGCCCGCGCTCAGAAGAGTTACGGCAGAACTTTGGCGGAGAGGATAACCACTGGTTTTGACGGGACATTCTGATACGGACCGACGTCGTGAGTAGGCACCTGAGAAATCTTGTCAGCCACGTCCATCCCTTTCACGATTTTACCAAAGACCGCATAGCCAAAGTCGCGCTGACCGTGGTCGAGGAAGGCGTTATCCGCTACGTTGAGGAAGAACTGGCTGGTCGCGCTGTCTTTGTCCGCGGTACGCGCCATTGAGATGGTGCCGCGCTTGTTCAGCAGGCCGTTGTCCGCTTCGTTTTTAATAGGCGGGTTTGGCTGTTTCTGCTGCATTTGCTCGTTGAAGCCGCCACCCTGAATCATGAAGCCTGGGATCACGCGGTGGAATGTGGTGTTGTTGTAGAAACCGCTGTTCACATAGTCGAGGAAGTTTTTCACGGAAACAGGGGCTTTCTGGCTATTCAGTTCCAGCTCAATATTCCCGGCGGAGGTGGTCAGCAGAACGTGAGGGTCCCCTTTTGCTGCCAGCGCAGCAGGGGAAACGGCAGAAAGAGCAAACACAGCTGCGACAGCCGCCAGTGTTGATTTGAGCATGAGAATTCCTTAACAAAGCGCAGTATAAAAAGCGAATGGCTTGATTCTAAAGAGCAGTATGAACGGAGACCAGCCTTTTACCTAATTTTACGAAGTTGAAACAATTATTACTACGCAAACGATTGGTTATGCCGCCAATTAATGTGATTTAGATCACACCAAAACCTGCAATGACACATTCATTGCCCTTAAAAGATAGGAATAGATCACTTTAACGACTAAAATCTGCCCGCTCTCAGCGCCCCCTGGGCGCTTTTCTTTTTCTGAACAGGCCAGACATGACTAACAGCAATCGCATCAAGCTCACATGGATCAGCTTCTTCTCCTACGCCCTGACCGGCGCGTTGGTGATCGTCACCGGGATGGTGATGGGGAATATCGCAGACTACTTCCATCTGCCCGTTTCCAGCATGAGTAACACCTTCACTTTCCTCAACGCGGGGATCCTGATCTCTATCTTCCTGAATGCCTGGCTGATGGAAATCGTCCCGCTGAAAACCCAGTTACGCTTTGGCTTTGTACTGATGGTCGCCGCCGTGGCGGGTCTGATGCTAAGCCACAGCATCGCCCTGTTCTCCGCCGCCATGTTCGTTCTCGGTCTGGTCAGCGGGATCACTATGTCGATTGGTACGTTCCTGATTACCCATATGTATGAAGGCCGCCAGCGCGGCGCGCGTCTGCTGTTTACCGACTCCTTCTTCAGCATGGCCGGGATGATTTTCCCAATGGTCGCGGCCGTTCTGCTGGCCCGCAGCATTGAGTGGTACTGGGTCTATGCCTGCATTGGTCTGGTCTACGTGGCGATCTTTATTCTGACCTTCGGCTGCGAGTTCCCGGTGCTGGGCAAAAAAGCGCAAACCACTGCAGAACCCGTCGCGAAAGAGAAATGGGGTATCGGCGTACTGTTCCTCTCCATCGCCGCCCTGTGCTACATCCTGGGCCAGCTGGGCTTTATCTCCTGGGTACCGGAATACGCCAAAGGTCTGGGTATGAGCCTGAACGATGCGGGTAAACTGGTGAGCGATTTCTGGATGTCTTACATGTTCGGCATGTGGGCGTTTAGCTTCATCCTGCGCTTCTTCGACCTGCAGCGCATTCTGACCGTGCTGGCGGGCCTGGCGACCGTGCTGATGTATCTGTTCATTAACGGCTCCCCGGAACATATGCCGTGGTTCATTCTGACCCTGGGCTTCTTCTCCAGCGCGATTTACACCTCGATCATCACCCTGGGCTCCCTGCAGACCAAAGTGGCTTCGCCGAAGCTGGTTAACTTCGTTCTGACCTGCGGCACCATCGGCACCATGCTGACCTTCGTGGTGACGGGCCCGATCGTTGCCCACAGCGGCCCGCTGGCCGCGCTGCACACCGCGAACGGTCTGTACGCCGTGGTGTTCATCATGTGCTTCGTTCTGGGCTTCGTGACCCGCCACCGCCAGCACAACGCGGCAGCGGCATCGCACTAAACCCTGCGCCCCTTTGCATTACGCAGAGGGGCTATTTCTGGCGAAGCTCACCTCTTCTCCTCCGTTATCCATCTGGATCCAGGTCTGCGCCAGCTGCGTGGTGGCAATAATTCGCCCCTGACGAATCGACCAGCGCACCGGCACCTGACAGCGCACCGCTTCAAACCCACTCTCCGCAGGCAAAATAATCAGGTTTGCCGGGTTTCCCGTAGCAATACCGTAATCGCTCAGGCCAAAGGTGCGGGCGCTGTTATGGGTAATCAGGTTCAGGCCGCTGTCGATTTGCGGATAGCCCATCATCTGGCAGACGTGCAGCCCCATATGCAGCACCTGCAGCATGTTGCCGGTGCCGAGCGGGTACCACGGGTCGAAGACATCGTCATGACCAAAGCAGACGTTAATACCTGCTTCCTGCAGTTCTTTCACGCGGGTGATGCCGCGACGCTTCGGATAGTCATCAAAGCGCCCCTGCAGGTGGATATTGACCAGCGGGTTAGCGACGAAGTTAATCCCCGACATCTTCAGCAGACGGAAGAGCCGCGAGGTGTAAGCGCCGTTGTAGGAGTGCATGGCGGTGGTATGGCTGGCCGTCACGCGCGGGCCGATGCCGGCCTCATACGCCAGCGCTGCCACCGTCTCGACAAACCGCGACTGCTCGTCGTCGATTTCATCGCAGTGGATATCCAGCGGACGGTCATACTTCTTCGCCAGTTCAAAAGCGATATGCAGCGACTGCACGCCATACTCGCGGGTGAACTCGAAGTGTGGGATCGCCCCCACCACGTCGGCGCCCAGCTTTAACGCCTCTTCCAGCAGCGCCGCGCCGTTCGGGTAAGAGAGAATCCCTTCCTGCGGAAACGCAACGATTTGCAGCGTTACCCACGGGGCCACCTCCTGCTTCACCTCCAGCATCGCCTTCAGGGCGGTAAGCGTCGGGTCGGAGACATCCACATGGGTGCGGACAAACTGGATGCCGTTAGCGATTTGCCACTTCAGCGTTTTCCAGGCGCGCGCTTTCACGTCGTCATGGCTGAGCAACGCCTTGCGCTCCGCCCAGCGCTCAATGCCCTCAAACAGCGTGCCGGACTGGTTCCAGTTCGGCTCGCCCGCCGTCTGGGTCGTATCAAGATGGATATGCGGCTCAATGAACGGCGGGATAGCCAGCCCACCGCGCGCATTCAATACTTCATAACTTTCGGCGTGGGTGTCGTCCATCGGGGTGATGTCACCAAATCGCCCGTTCTCAATGGCGAGCTGCCACAGCCCTTCCCGACCCGGTAAACGAACATTCTGAACAAGCCATAACGGTGTTGTAGACATACCCTTCCCCTAAAAAACGCCGCTGATTTTCAGGCGTATCGATTTTGGCAAAACCATCTCCTGATTTGTACACAAATTCAACGAGCACGAAAAGCCTGCGATTTCCGCCACTTATAAAAATCCTGACAAATCAGTCGCATACCACCTAAGGAGTAGGCTAAGACGTATTTGATTTGCATCAATAAGCGCCCCTGCTGAATCGTTAAGGTAGGCAATAATAGAAAAGAAATCGAGGCAATAATGAGCAAACTCAGACTCGCTATCATCGGTAACGGCATGGTCGGCCACCGCTTTATTGAGGATCTTCTCGATAAGGCCGATGCTGAGCAGTTCGATATTACCGTGTTCTGTGAAGAACCCCGTAAGGCGTACGACCGTGTGCACCTGTCTTCCTACTTCTCCCATCATACCGCCGAAGAGCTCTCTCTGGTGCGTGAAGGTTTCTACGAGAAGCATGGCGTAAAAGTGCTGGTGGGCGAACGCGCTATCACCATCAACCGTCAGGAAAAAGTGATCCACTCCAGCGCCGGGCGTACGGTTTTTTACGATAAGCTGATCATGGCGACGGGCTCCTATCCGTGGATCCCGCCAATTAAAGGCTCGGAAACTCAGGATTGCTTCGTCTACCGTACCATTGAAGACCTTAACGCCATCGAATCCTGCGCGCGTCGAAGCAAACGCGGCGCGGTGGTGGGCGGCGGCCTGCTGGGCCTGGAAGCGGCAGGCGCGCTGAAAAACCTCGGCGTTGAAACCCACGTCATCGAATTTGCCCCGATGCTGATGGCAGAACAGCTCGACCACATGGGCGGTGACCAGCTGCGTCGTAAAATCGAAAGCATGGGCGTGAAGGTTCACACCAGCAAGAACACCAAAGAGATCGTTCAGGAAGGGACTGAAGCGCGAAAAACCATGCGCTTTGCCGACGGCAGCGAGCTGGAAGTGGACTTCATCGTCTTCTCCACCGGTATTCGTCCGCGCGACAAGCTGGCGACCCAGTGCGGTCTTGCCGTGGCGCAGCGCGGCGGGATCATAATTAACGACACCTGCCAGACCTCCGATCCGGATATCTACGCGATTGGCGAATGCGCCAGCTGGAACAACCGCGTATACGGTCTGGTGGCGCCCGGCTACAAAATGGCACAGGTCGCAGTGGACCATATCCTCGGCAGCGCAAACGCCTTTACCGGCGCAGACTTGAGCGCCAAGCTGAAGCTGCTGGGCGTTGATGTCGGCGGTATTGGCGATGCGCATGGCCGCACCCCGAATTCCCGCAGCTATGTCTATCTCGACGAAAGCAAAGAGGTCTACAAACGACTCATCGTCAGCCAGGACAACAAAACCCTGCTCGGCGCGGTGCTGGTGGGCGACACCAGCGACTTCGGCAATCTGCTCCAGCTGGTGCTCAACGCCATCGAACTGCCGGAAAACCCGGACGCGCTGATCCTTCCGGCTCATGCCTCCAGCGGCAAGCCGTCAATCGGCGTGGATAAACTGCCGGACAGCGCGCAGATTTGCTCCTGCTTCGACGTTACCAAAGGCATGCTGATCTCCGCCATCAACAAAGGCTGCCACACCGTTGCGGCCCTGAAAGCCGAAACCAAAGCCGGTACCGGCTGCGGCGGCTGTATTCCGCTGGTCACTCAGGTGCTGAACGCCGAACTGGCGAAACAGGGCATCGAGGTGAACAACAACCTGTGCGAGCACTTCGCGTATTCTCGCCAAGAGCTGTATCACCTGATCCGCGTGGAGGGCATCAAATCCTTCGACGAACTGCTGGCGAAGCACGGCCAGGGCTACGGCTGCGAAGTCTGTAAACCGACCGTCGGCTCCCTGCTGGCCTCCTGCTGGAACGAGTACGTGCTCAAGCCCGAGCATACGCCGCTGCAGGACACCAACGACAATTTCCTGGCCAACATCCAGAAAGACGGCACCTACTCCGTGATTCCACGTTCCGCCGGCGGCGAAATCACGCCGGAAGGGCTGGTCGCGGTGGGCCGTATCGCACGGGAATTTAACCTGTACACCAAAATCACCGGCTCCCAGCGTATCGGCCTGTTTGGCGCGCAGAAGGACGACCTGCCGGAAATCTGGCGTCAGCTGATTGAAGCAGGCTTCGAAACCGGCCACGCGTACGCCAAAGCGCTGCGCATGGCGAAAACCTGCGTGGGCAGCACCTGGTGTCGCTACGGCGTCGGGGATAGCGTGGGCTTCGGCGTTGAGCTGGAAAACCGCTACAAAGGCATCCGTACCCCGCACAAAATGAAGTTTGGCGTCTCCGGCTGCACCCGCGAATGTGCGGAAGCGCAGGGTAAAGACGTGGGTATTATTGCCACCGAGAAAGGCTGGAACCTCTATGTGTGCGGCAACGGCGGGATGAAACCGCGCCATGCGGACCTGCTGGCGGCGGATCTCGATCGCGACACGCTGATTCAGTATCTCGACCGATTCATGATGTTCTATATCCGCACCGCCGATAAGCTGACCCGTACCGCTTCCTGGCTCGATAACCTGGAAGGCGGCATCGACTACCTTAAATCAGTCATTATCGACGACAAGCTGGGCCTGAACGAGCATCTGGAAGCCGAGATGGCCCGCCTGCGCGAGGCGGTGATCTGCGAATGGACGGAAACCGTCAACACCCCGGCGGCGCAGATGCGCTTCAAACACTTCATAAATAGCACCCAGCGCGACCCGAACGTGCAGGTAGTGCCGGAGCGTGAACAGCATCGTCCGGCGACACCGTATGAACGCATTCCGGTTACGCTGGTGGAGGAAAACGCATGAGCCAGTGGATAAACATTTGCGATATTAACGACATTCTCCCCGCCACCGGCGTCTGTGCGCTGCTGGGCAACGAGCAGGTGGCGATTTTTCGCCCTCGCCACGATGAACAGGTTTTCGCCATCAGCAATATCGACCCGTTCTTCGAGGCCAGCGTGCTCTCCCGCGGACTGATTGCCGAGCATCAGGGTGAACTGTGGGTCGCCAGCCCGCTGAAAAAGCAACGTTTCCGCTTAACCGACGGACTCTGCATGGAAGATGAAAGCTTCTCGGTCAAACACTACGACGTCCGCGTGAAGGACGGCGAGGTGCAGCTGAAAGCGTAACCCCTCGCCTTTTCAATAGGAAAGGCTTATGACCCCTTATGGGTAACGGCAGGAAAAACCGTATGTTTTGTACGATTCCTGCTGTTATCCTGACGTCAATTCTTACCCCCTCCATGAATGCTGCGAGGTAACGTCGTGGATCACCTGCCGATTTTTTGTCAATTACGCAACCGCGACTGCCTGCTCGTGGGCGGCGGCGACGTAGCTGAACGCAAAGCGCGCCTGCTGTTAGAGGCTGGCGCCCGACTGACCGTTAACGCCATTGCCTTCGCCCCACAGTTTGAGGTCTGGGCTCAGGAAGGGATGCTCACGCTGGAACAGGGAGAGTTTGATGAGTCCCTGCTGGATACCTGCTGGCTGACCATTGCAGCGACGGATGACGATGAAGTGAACCAGCGCGTGAGCGATGCCTGCGAAGCGCGCAGAATTTTCTGCAACGTGGTGGATGCGCCGAAAGAGGCCAGCTTCATCATGCCGTCGATTATCGACCGCTCGCCGCTGATGATAGCCGTATCGTCCGGCGGACGCTCCCCGGTTCTCGCCCGCCTGCTGCGGGAAAAGCTGGAAGCCCTGCTGCCGCAGCATCTTGGTCAGATTGCGCATTACGCCGGGCAGCTCCGCTCCCGCGTGAAGCAAACCTTTTTGACCGTGGGCGAGCGTCGTCGCTTCTGGGAAAAATTCTTTGTGAACGACAGGCTGGCGCAGTCGCTGGCGAATCAGGACACCAAAGCCGTTGAAGAGACCACCGAACAGCTGCTGAGCGAGCCGTTGGAGCACCGCGGTGAAGTGGTGCTGGTGGGCGCAGGCCCCGGCGATGCGGGCTTGCTGACGCTAAAAGGGCTACAGCAGATCCAGCAGGCCGATACCGTGGTTTACGATCGCCTGGTCTCCGATGACATTATGAACCTGGTGCGCCGCGATGCCGACCGCGTCTTCGTGGGCAAACGGGCGGGCTACCACTGCGTGCCGCAGGAGGAGATTAACCAGATCCTTCTGCGCGAGGCGCAGAAAGGTAAACGCGTGGTGCGCCTTAAGGGTGGCGATCCGTTTATCTTTGGTCGCGGCGGCGAGGAGCTGGAAACTCTCTGTGACGCGGGTATTCCCTTCTCCGTCGTGCCGGGCATTACGGCGGCATCCGGCTGTTCAGCGTACTCTGGCATTCCGCTGACCCACCGCGACTACGCCCAAAGCGTGCGTCTGGTGACGGGGCATCTTAAAACCGGCAGCGAGCTGGACTGGCATAACCTGGCCGCTGAAAAGCAGACGCTGGTGTTCTACATGGGGCTAAACCAGGCCGCCACGATTCAGGCGAAGCTGCTGGAACACGGTATGAATGCGGATATGCCCGTCGCGCTGGTCGAAAACGGCACCGCCATTACGCAGCGCGTAGTGGATGGCGTGCTGACGCAGCTGGGCGAGCTGGCGCAGCAGGTCGAAAGCCCGGCGCTGATCGTGGTGGGCCGCGTGGTTGAGCTGCGCGATAAGCTGAACTGGTTCTCGAATCACTAACGCATATTCTTCCTTTCCGGAGTAGTCCCTATACGGACTACTCCCCTCTTACCGCTGTCGATAACATACTGCCCCGAAGTGGAACTTTCCCCTTTATTCCCTTGATTTACATCTAACTTTCGTTTTTAAGACAAGGAATGCGTATGTTCAAACTGGCAGAGGCCGCCGTTTTGGTTGGCCTGTTATCGACTCTGACTGCCTGTACCGGTCATGTACAGAACACCAAAAATAACTGCAGCTACGATTACCTGCTGCACCCGGCGATCTCCATTTCGAAGATCATCGGTGGTTGCGGTCCGGCGGCACAGCAGTAAGCGTTTTACAGGCGTAAAAAAACCGGGATGTCCCGGTTTTTTAGTTTTGGAGAGTGTGTTTTTTGTCGGGTGGCGGCTTTGCCTTACCCGACCTACACGATCCTGTAGGCCGGGTAAGCGTTAGCGACACCCGGCAAGCAGACTCAAGGCTTCGCAACAAACCCAATCGCGTTGTACACCGCTTTCAGGGTTTCGGACGCGCGCGCGCTGGCTTTTTCCGCGCCCTCTTTCATCACTTTCTGCAGGAAAGCTTCGTCGTTACGGTAGCGGTGATAACGCTCCTGCAGCTCAGTAAGCATGCCGGAAACGGCATCTGCCACTTCGCCTTTCAGGTGGCCGTACATCTTGCCTTCGAAGTGTTTTTCCAGCTCAGGGATGCTCTGACCGGTCACACCGGAGAGGATATCGAGCAGGTTGGAGACGCCCGCTTTGTTCTGCACGTCGTAGCGCACAACAGGCGGTTCGTCGGAGTCCGTGACCGCGCGCTTGAGTTTTTTCACCACCGATTTTGGATCTTCCAGCAGGCCGATAACGTTATTGCGGTTATCGTCAGACTTGGACATCTTCTTGGTCGGCTCAAGCAGCGACATGACGCGCGCGCCGGACTTCGGAATGAATGGCTCAGGTACTTTAAACACATCGCCATAGATCGCGTTAAAGCGCTGGGCGATATCGCGGCTCAGCTCCAGGTGCTGCTTCTGGTCTTCACCCACCGGCACCTGGTTGGTTTGATACAGCAGGATGTCTGCCGCCATCAGCACCGGATAGTCGAACAGTCCGGCGTTGATGTTTTCAGAGTAGCGGGCAGATTTATCCTTGAACTGGGTCATGCGGCTCAGCTCGCCGAAATAGGTGTAGCAGTTCAGCGCCCAGCCCAGCTGCGCGTGCTCCGGCACGTGAGACTGAACGAAGATGGTGCTCTTCTCTGGATCAATACCGCAGGCCAGGTACAGCGCCAGGGTGTCCAGCGTGGCTTTGCGCAGCTTCTCAGGATCCTGACGCGCGGTAATCGCATGGAGATCGACGATGCAGTAAATGCAATGGTACTCATCCTGCATGCTGACCCACTGACGTAGCGCACCCATGTAGTTACCAATGGTCAATTCACCTGAAGGCTGTGCGCCACTAAAAACGATGGGCTTAGTCATTGTTCAATTCCTGATTTTCACTGTGCGAAAGCCCGAGAGCGGGCAACAAATCTTTGAAGTGGTCGAAAACAACGTCCGGCTCACTCAGCGTGATGGCTTCACCGTAGTTGTAGCCATAGGTTAACCCCACGGAAGGACATCCAGCCGCGCGGGCAGCCAGAATATCATTGCGTGAATCGCCGACAAAGAGCAGCTCCGCAGGCGTTAAGGATAATTTTCCTGCCACCAGCAGCAGCGGTTCCGGATGGGGCTTTTTATTTTGCACGTCGTCGCCGCCCACAATCACGGAGAAATACTTCGCGATATCGAGCGCTTCCAGCAGAGGTGCGACAAAAGGTGTCGGTTTGTTGGTCACCAGTCCCAGCGGAATGCCCTTCGCGGACAGCGCGCTCAGCGTTTCCTGAACGTCCGGGAACAGGAAGCTGCCCTCTTCGACCGTCTCTTCATAGAAACGATCGAACAGTTTGCGCAGAATACGCAGCTGCTCTTCCTGCGGGATATCCGCGTGATCGACGCTCGGTTTACCCTGGGCGGAACGCTGTGACGCACGCTCCTGACGCGCCCACGTCAACGCGCGCTCCATCAGAACATCGGCCCCGTTGCCAATCCACGTGACGACACGCTCTTCACCCGCAACGGGGAGTTCAAGCGCGTACAGCGCCTGGTCTACGGCGCTCGTTAAGCCCGGCGCGCTGTCGACCAGCGTGCCGTCGAGGTCAAATGCGATACCCCGAATTGCCTGCAATTTATCCATGACTTACCTTCGCCAGCTCGCGGCGCATTTCATCAATGACTTTTTTGTAATCCGGTTGGTCGAAAATGGCTGAACCGGCAACGAACATATCCGCACCTGCCGCCGCAATTTCACCAATGTTATTCACTTTCACACCGCCGTCCACTTCCAGACGAATATCGTAACCTGACTCATCAATGCGACGGCGTACTTCACGCAGCTTATCCAGCGTGTGGGGGATAAACGACTGACCGCCAAAGCCCGGGTTAACGGACATCAGCAAAATCACGTCCAGTTTATCCATGACATAATCGAGATAGCTCAGCGGCGTGGCCGGGTTAAACACCAGGCCCGCTTTACAACCGTTCTCTTTGATCAGCTGCAGCGTGCGATCTACGTGTTCAGAGGCTTCCGGATGGAAAGTGATGATGCTGGCACCCGCTGCGGCGAAGTCAGGCACGATGCGATCAACAGGCTTCACCATAAGATGAACGTCGATCGGGGCGGTAATGCCGTAGTTACGTAATGCTTTGAGCACCATTGGGCCAATGGTCAGATTAGGGACGTAGTGGTTGTCCATAACGTCGAAATGGACAACATCTGCACCAGCCGCGAGAGCTTTGGCAGTGTCTTCACCCAGGCGGGCAAAATCGGCCGACAGAATTGAGGGAGCAATCAAAAACTGTTTCATCCGCTTCTCCTTGAAATGTGTTTACCGGCGGGCAAAACGGCTCAGGGGCGATAAAGAGCCAGAAGTTCGTCCACCTTTTTACGCGTGCCGCCGTTGCTGCTAATGCTACGCCGCACCTTAACCTGAAAATGCTTCGCGGCTTTGTACCATTCGCGCGTATCAGGCGTGTCGTGATTTGAAATTAACACCGGAATTCTTTTGCTGACCAGCTTTTCCGCCATCTCAGCCAGACGAGCCTGTTCGGCCGGGCTGAAGCTGTTGGTGTGATAAGCGGTGAAATTCGCCGTTGCAGACAATGGTGCGTAAGGCGGATCACAGTAAACCACCGAGTTTACGCCTGCCAGCTCCATACACTCTTCATAGGAGAGGCAATGAAACTCAGCGTTCTGCGCTTTTTCGGCAAAGTGATACAGCTCGTCCTGCGGGAAATACGGGCGCTTATAGCGACCAAACGGCACGTTAAATTCCCCACGAAGATTATACCGGCACAGGCCGTTGTAACCATGACGGTTGAGATAGAGGAATAGCAGCGCTCTACGGAATGGATCCTGGCTCTGATTAAACTCCGCGCGGAACTGATAGTAGACGTCAGGGGTGTTGTTCTCTGGCGTAAACAGTTTGCGCGCCTCTGCGACATACTCTTCGGTGCGCAGCTTAACGATGTTATAGAGGCTGATAAGATCGTTGTTGATATCCGCCAGGATATAACGAGAAAAATCGGTGTTGAGGAACACCGATCCTGCACCCACGAAAGGCTCGATTAGACACTCGCCTTCAGGCAGGTGCTTTTTAATATCATCGAGCAGGGGGTATTTCCCCCCTGCCCATTTCAGAAAAGCGCGATTTTTTTTCATGCTGACTAACTGATTACACCTTCTCCGGCTGTGGAGAAAGCTCCGACAGCATCCTGCGCTTTAAACATTACTTCAGATCGGCCTGAACCTGATGAATCGGCTTCGCCCAGGGGTTTTTCGCCTGAACATCCGCTGGCAGTGCCGCAACGGCACGTTTCGCTTCATCTTTGGACGAATACACGCCGCTGACCAGCACGTACCAGGGCTGACCGTTACGGGTCGTCTGATAAACAACATAGTTTTTCAGATTTGATTTCTTCGCCCAGCTGTTGAGGTTGTCATAGTTAGACGAACTGCTCAGCTGCAGCGTGTAGTTGCTGGATGGCGCAGACTTCAGCGAACCAACGTTACCTGCAGTTTTGCCTGCGGCGCTGCTGGAGGCTGTTGCCGTGGCTGCTGGAGTCGTTGCTGCAGGCGCAGCTGTGGCAGCCGGTGCTGTTGTGGTCGCCGTTGCTTTCGGCGCCGTCTGCGTGACTGGCGCTTTCGCAGGCTCGCTCACCGCCGCCGTTTCAGTATGTTTCGGCTGTGCCGGTACGGCTTTCACTTCAGGCGCTTTGACTACTGACTGAGGTTTGGTTTCACGCTTAGGCTCAATCACCGCCTGCTTACGTTCAGGACGTGTCGCAGTTTGCGTCTGGCGCGGTTTGTTTTCCGTCGCAGCCGTTTGTGGCTGGGCGTTACCACCGCGAATCGGGGCAACGGTTGCCGGCTCGGTTGGCAGCGTGGAGTTAACCACGACGTTATCAACCTGCTGCTGGTTCTGCGGCTGCGTCAGCGCATTGTTCAGGTCTCCCTGAACTTCTACGCGCTGCTGACCTTCAGGCGTAGCAGGTGCCTGGCCCTGAGCAGGGGTTGAAGAAACGGGCGGCAGAGAAACATCCTGCGGCGCTGTGGTGTTGCCTGCGGTCTGCTCTGCAGAAGTCGCACCCGGTGCAGGCTGAGCACCATTCGCCTGATTGGTCGCATCGTTACCGGACAGGTTGATGCTCTTCTCAGCGGAAGCCGTTTGCTCGGTTGAGTTCGTTGACGGCGCTTTAAGCGCGGAGCCAATGCCGACAATCAGCAGCACAAGCACCAGAACGCCAAGGCCCATCATGATGTACTGGCGGGAAGCCGGTTTCGGCGCAGCGGCTTTTTTACGTTTACGCGGGCGACGCTCTACAGGCTGTTCGTCCATTGAATCTTCTTCGGACTCATAATCCTCTTCTGCTCGCTCTTCGTGCGCGTTGCGGCTGCGCGAAGGGCGACGATCGTCTGCATCCAGATCAACATCGTCAAAGTTGATCTGCGGCTCGTTATCACGTTCTGAAGATTGACGAGAACGACCAGTACGACGATCGCTGGGATCGGGTTTCAGCTCGTCTTCTGGTTTGAATTCATCCATTTAACACCCCACTCAAAGGCTTATGCCAACGACTTTGCATTTCACCTGAAGCTAAACGACCACCTGCGACAGTGGCCTGACCTTTCTAGTTGTTACGCCTGCTGACAATCAGCGATAGCGCCAAGAACGACATCGTGCGGCACTCCGCCGCGCACTTCACTCTTCCCTATTGCAAGCGGGAGTACAAGACGCATCTCACCTGCCAATACTTTTTTATCGCGCATCATGTGGGGTAAATACGCTTGCGCCGACATCTCCTGCGGCCCGGTCACCGGCAAACCTGCACGTTCAAGCAGCGCAATGATACGTGCCGTCTCTTCCGGTTTGAACTGTCCGAGGCGTTCAGAGGTGCGGGCTGCCATGACCATTCCGGCCGCGACGGCTTCACCGTGCAGCCAGTTGCCGTAACCCATTTCGGCTTCTATCGCGTGACCAAACGTATGCCCAAGATTCAGTAAAGCACGTAAGCCCGTTTCACGCTCGTCGGCTGCGACAACTTCTGCTTTCAGCTCACAGCAACGACGAATGCAGTATGCCAGTTTAGCCTCATCCAGGCCCAGCAACGCATCCATATTCTCTTCAAGCCAGACAAAGAACTCGCCATCCAGAATAATGCCGTATTTGATCACTTCCGCCAGACCCGAAGCCAGTTCGCGCTTCGGCAGGGTTTTCAGACAGTCGAGATCCACCACCACCGATGCAGGCTGGTAGAACGCGCCAATCATGTTTTTGCCGAGCGGATGGTTGACTGCCGTTTTGCCACCCACAGAGGAGTCGACCTGGGACAGCAACGTGGTTGGGATTTGAATAAAACGGACGCCGCGCTGATAGCTTGCGGCCGCAAAGCCGGTCAGATCGCCCACAACACCGCCGCCCAGGGCAAGCAGTGTTGTATCGCGACCGTGCGGTTTTTGCAGCAATGCGGTAAAGACGGTATCCAGTACCGTCAGGCTTTTATACTGCTCGCCATCGGGGAGAATCACACTGTCGACTTTTACGCCCGCCTGCTCAAGCAGATGGCGTACGCGGTCGAGATAAAGCGGAGCCAGCGTCTCATTGGTGACCAGCATCGCCTGATCACCCGCTTTCAGTGGTAAAAAGGAAGCTGGGTCGTTAAACAAACCAGCCGCGATGGTGATAGGGTAACTACGTTCCCCGAGAGTAACTGTAATCCTCTCCATGACGCGACATCCACCTTTAATGCTTTTACCCGCAGGCGAGTGTATATAAAGCCAGAATCAGTTGCTTTCCAGCATATGAATAATCTGGTTTGCAACCACTTTAGCGCTCTGGTCGTCAGTACGAATGGTCACATCGGCAATCTCTTCATACAGCGGATTGCGTTCATCGGCCAATGCTTCCAGAACTTCGCGTGGTGGCGTTTCAACCTGCAGCAGCGGGCGCTTTTTATCGCGCTGCGTACGTGCCAGCTGTTTCTCGATAGTCGTCTCAAGATAGACCACTACGCCACGGGCGGAGAGACGGTTACGGGTTTCGCGAGATTTCACAGAACCGCCGCCTGTTGCCAGAACGATGCCCTGTTTTTCCGTGAGTTCGTTGATCACTTTTTCTTCTCGGTCACGGAAACCTTCTTCGCCTTCTACATCGAAAACCCAGCCCACATCAGCTCCGGTTCGTTTCTCAATCTCTTGATCAGAATCGTAAAATTCCATATTGAGTTGTTGAGCTAACTGACGCCCAATAGTGCTTTTGCCGGCACCCATAGGCCCAACCAGAAAGATATTGCGTTTCTCTGCCATTTTATCGGTACTACTAAGACTATTCGTTAATGGTAATCCCCGCTTCGCAGACACCCAGCGTAGCAGGACATGAACTGAAACCTCATATGCAATAGAGCGAGAGTCAGACTAAAAATTATCTCAATACTCCGGCTTGTTTGGCAACTGATTAAATCACCGCGTCGGGCGCATAAGGTAATAAGACGTAAGTCCAACTCAAATCGGTACTCCTTGTATGCTAATTCATGCCCCACGTCAAACATCTGCAACAAACTGAATGCAAAATCATTGCGGGGATCGTTACCCGTCAGTGAATACCGACCAGACGTGGCGTAATAAACACCACTAACTCGCGCCGTTCATTATCCTTACCATCGTGACGAAAAAGCTGCCCAAGCCAGGGGATTTTCCCGAGCCCGGGCACGCTGTCACTGCCGGTTTTGTTTTTCTGCGAAAAAATTCCGCCCAACGCCAGCGTTTCTCCACTTTTTACCTCCACCTGGGTTTCAATCTCCTGTTTGTCGATCGCCAGCGTTTCGCCGTCAGCCTGCTGCAGAACCTGTCCCGGCATATTTTCACTAATATGCAATTTCAGGCGCACGCGCCCCCCCGGCAATACCACCGGCGTGACCTCCATGCCTAATACCGCCTCCTTAAACTCAACTGAGGTCGCCCCGCTTTCACCGCTTGAGACCTGATACGGGATCTCACTCCCCTGCTTGATGCTGGCTGGTTGCATATGCGAGGCCAGAAGCCTCGGGCTGGCGATAATATCGACCTGCTGTTTTTGCTCCAGCGCAGAGAGTTCCAGATCAAGCAGCCGACCATTGATCCGTCCGATGTTAAAACCCACGTGGCTGGTGGCGCTGGCAACGGAAAGATCGCTGCCAAGCGTGGTGAGCTGTCCAACTTTGCCCGCATCGGTGGCGTCGGCGAGATTCCACTTCACCCCTAGCTCGCGCAGGCTTTTTTCATTAATGGTCACAATGTGCGCCGCCAGCTCGACCTGTTCGACGGGAATATCCATCTGGGCGGCCCAGCGCTGTAGAGTCTCCACCACCGTCTGGTTATCCCGAATCAGCAGCCGGTTGGTACGCGTGTCGACGGATAAACTCCCCTTTGGACTCAGGAGTTTTTCCGCGGCTTTCTGCAGCTCTCCGGCATCGGCATAGGAAAAAGCGATGCTGTGAGACACCAGCGGCGCATCAAGCTGTCTTCGGGCCCGCTCCTGTTCCGAGCGTTCCTGCTGTTCACGCTGCCAGGCCGCGGTATACACATAAAAAATGCCGCCCTCCTCTCGCAAAACGAGGCCAGCGCTGGCGACAACCGTCTGTAATGCCTGTCGCCAGGGGACGCGCTTCAGATTGAGCGAAAGCGTGCCGCCGACATCAGGCGATATCACCAGATTTCTATTCTCCTGGGCAACCAGACTCTGTAGTACCTGGGCTACAGGAACGTCATCCACCACCAGCGTGACCGGTTTTGGAGCGGCGGCCCACAGCGGATGGCTGAACGCCAGCAGCCACAGCATTATCCGTAAATTCATTCTTATCCTTTCCTTCTCGTTGCCACGTCCATTTTCCCGGTTGACATGTATCACCCACATCAACAACCAGATCCGTTTCATTGATGGTTGTTATCGTCCAGCCTGCCGGAAAGTGCTCATGCGTTTTCAGCCGATACCAGCGCTTTTGCCCATCCTGTAAAATGCCGATAGCCTGCTGTCCACCCACCATGCCGCGATAGTGCCACTGCGCCAGCTCGGCAATGGCGCAGGGATCGTCCGGCGGGTGAAAGGGATCGCGCATACCGGTCAGTAGCAGCGCAGAGCAAACCAGCAAACATCGCGTGCTATTTCGCATGTTCTAGCTCCAGCCGCAGGCGCAACGCTGTGCCATGTGGTGTAATCGCGAAAGCGGCGATCTGCACATCCCGCTGCGCCAGCCGGGAAAAAAGCGCCGGGATAGCCTGCCACTCTACCTCCAGCATCAGTTCTCCTCCGTTCTGTAGCGGCTTCCAGTGAACGAGCTTCTCGTCATCGCCCTGAAAATCGAGCGGGGAGAACGGCGTCTTCTCCAGTGCTTCCGTTATTTTCGGACGAAACGGCGTCTTTCTGACGGCAGACCATAACGCTGCATTCGTCCTCACGTCCTGAATCCGCTGGCGTTGTCGTTCGGCACTCTGCCCGTCTACCGGTCTGAGCATGGTGCCCCACGCTGCCAGTCCAGCCAGGAGGCTCGCCAGAAACCAGAAGAGCACCCGATTCCAGGGACGGCTTTCGCACCAGCGTTCTAACAGGGTATCCACGCGTTACCCCTCGCTTTTAAGATGAAGGGTGAACATCCATCGCCCCTGGCTGTCCTGCCGAAGCTCACCCGTCGTCCCGGGCGTAAAATCCGCTATTAGGCCAAGCGCATCGCGCAGAGCAGACAGGGCCGGCAGGGTTATGGCATACCCGCTCAGCATCAGAGCAGGGGGCTGATAGCGCAACTCCGTCAGCCAGACCTGTGCCGGAACGGCGCGGGAAAGGGATTCCAGCACCGGTTGCCATGCCCGTTGTTGCACGGTCTGCACGGGCATCTGCGCCTGTGCGGTCAGTCTTTGCCGGGCGACAAGCGCGTGCTGCACGGACTGCATTCCCGTCAGATCCGTTTGCAGCGCGCGCAGCCTCACGAGATGGTTCATCCGCAGACAGAAAATGGTCACGAACAGCAACAGCACTGTGCCGACACACATTGCGCCCCAGAAGCGCAGGCATCGCGAGCGCCGCTGCTGTCGCCACGGCAGAAAGTTCATGATGCTCATGCGGGTACCTCACTCATGGCCAAAGCCAGCGCAACGGTATAATCAGCGCCGCAGTCCGGTAATGGAGCATGGTAACGTTCCAGGATTTCCCACGGGTCACGTCGGCTATCAAACAGCGCGATGTCATCCGGCCCAAAAGCCAGCAGCGCCGCCAGCTCAGCCACGCTTTCTGCTTCGGTAGTTAAGCGGCGTCCCCACTGGTGGCGCATAGCCCAGAGCCACTGCCGATCGTCCCGCCAGGCGATGCATTTCGCTGGTGCCACCGCAGGAAGAAGATTCGCCAGCGCGCTGGCATCCGGAGTAATGGTTACCAGCCGCAAACGCAGCGTTTTCGCCAGCGCCAGTAGGGTGTCGACCTCGTTATTTTGCGCGGCAGTCACGTGAAAGGTATTGCTGAAGGTATCCTGCGCGTAATCGAAACAGAGCGTTTCGGCAGACATCTCCAGTTCTCGCGCGAGCGCCGCACCGAGCCATGTTAGCTGCTCGCTGTCGCGCAGCGCAGCGGCCGGAAGGGGAAGCGACCGCTGCAGGGTGCGTGCTGCCGGGAAAGAGAGGAACACGCGGTGGTAGTGGGGCAGCGTTTTTCGCCAGTCGCGTAACGCATCAACCATCTGTTCTGGCTGACAAATTTTGCCGTCACGAATGATACCTTCGGCCAGAGGTATCGCCCACCAGCGGCGTAAGCACCAGCCAGACCTCTCCCGGGCCAACGAGACGATTCGCACCCTATCCTGTTGAATATGAACGCCCGTTTGCCATATTTTGAAAGCCATGCTTCACGATCTCCTTATCGCCCGTCGTCTTGACGGCTATATCAATGAATCAGGCTTGCCTTTATACTACCGCGCGATTGTTTAGAAACTGCCCAAGTGAAACCAAATGGGAAATCTCCGGTGAAGTTCGTAAAGTATTTATTCATCCTTGCAGTCTGTTGCATTCTGCTGGGAGCAGGCTCGATTTACGGTTTGTACAAATATATTGAGCCACAGCTGCCTGATGTCGCCACGCTTCGCGATGTGCGCCTCCAGATCCCGATGCAAGTCTATAGCGCCGATGGCGAGCTGATGGCGCAGTATGGCGAGAAGCGCCGTATTCCGCTGACCTTAAACCAAATTCCACCCGTGATGGTGAAAGCCTTTATCGCCACGGAGGACAGCCGTTTTTACGAGCACCACGGTGTCGATCCGGTGGGAATTTTCCGTGCCGCGAGCATTGCGTTGTTCTCTGGTCACGCCTCTCAGGGAGCGAGCACCATTACGCAGCAGCTGGCGCGTAACTTCTTCCTCAGCCCTGAAAAGACGCTGATACGTAAGATCAAAGAGGTATTCCTTGCGATCCGTATTGAGCAGCTGCTGAGCAAAGACGAAATCCTTGAGCTGTACCTCAACAAAATCTACCTAGGCTACCGCGCCTATGGCGTGGGGGCTGCCGCACAGGTGTACTTCGGCAAGCCTGTTGAGCAACTCACCTTAAGCGAAATGGCCACCATAGCAGGTCTGCCAAAAGCGCCATCCACGTTTAACCCGCTCTACTCGCTCGATCGCGCCACCGCGCGTCGCAACGTCGTCCTGTCACGTATGCTGAGCGAAGGCTACATCAGCCAGAGCGAATACGACCAGGCGCGTAACGATGTCATTGACGCTAACTACCACGCCCCTGAGATCGCCTTTGCATCTCCTTATCTGACCGAAATGGTTCGCCAGGAGATGGTGAATCGCTATGGTGACAAGGCCTATGAAGATGGCTATCGCGTGTACACCACCGTCACCCGCAAAGTCCAACAGGCGGCTCAGGAAGCGGTACGGAACAACGTGATGGACTACGATATGCGTCACGGCTATCGCGGCCCGTCAAACGTGCTCTGGAAAGTGGGCGAAAGCGCGTGGGACAGCAAAAAAATCACCAGTACGCTGAAGGCGCTGCCAACCTATGGTCCGCTCCTGCCTGCCGTGGTGACGCAGGCCGATCCTCAGGAAGCCGTTGCGACGCTCGCGGACGGCACCTCCGTCTCTCTGCGCATGGACGGTGTCCGCTGGGCGCGTCCGTACCGCTCGGATACCCTACAGGGCGCAACGCCGCGTAAAGTGACCGATGCAGTTCAGACCGGGCAGCAAATCTGGGTGCGCAAAGTAGGCGAAGCCTGGTGGCTGGCACAGGTGCCGGACGTCAACTCGGCCCTGGTCTCTATCAATCCACAGAACGGTGCGATCCTGGCCCTGGTCGGCGGGTTTGATTTCAACCAGAGCAAATTTAACCGCGCCACGCAGGCGCTGCGTCAGGTCGGTTCCAATATCAAACCGTTCCTCTACACGGCCGCGATGGATAAGGGACTGACCCTCGCCAGCATCCTCAACGACGTGCCAATCTCCCGCTGGGATGCCGGTGCGGGTTCCGACTGGCAGCCGAAGAACTCCCCTGCGGAGTATGCCGGTCCTATTCGTCTCCGTCAGGGTCTGGGGCAGTCGAAAAACGTGGTGATGGTGCGCGCCATGCGCGCGATGGGCGTCGACTATGCCGCAGAGTATCTGCAGCGCTTCGGTTTCCCGGCACAGAACATCGTTCGCACCGAGTCGCTGGCGTTAGGCTCAGCCTCCTTTACGCCGCTTCAGGTCGCCCGCGGGTACTCGGTGATGGCTAATGGCGGCTTCCTGATTGACCCGTACTTCATCAGCAAGATCGAAAACGATCAGGGCGGCGTGCTGTTCGAAGCGAAGCCGAAAATTGCCTGCCCTGACTGCGATATTCCGGTCATTTATGGCAATACGCCGAAATCCGAGGTGCTTGAGAATAAGGACATGGAAGACCCTGCCGTGTCGCAGGAGCAGCAGAACGGCGTTGTGCCACAGCCGCAGCTCGAGCAGGCGAACCAGGCGCTGGTGGCGCAGACCGGCGCGCAGGAGTACGCACCGCATGTGATCAACACGCCGCTGTCGTTCCTGATTAAGAGCGCGCTGAACACCAACATCTTCGGTGAACCGGGCTGGCAGGGTACCGGCTGGCGCGCAGGTCGTGATTTGCAGCGCCATGATATCGGCGGTAAAACGGGGACAACCAACAGCTCGAAAGATGCGTGGTTCTCCGGCTACGGCCCGGGCGTGGTGACATCAGTCTGGATCGGCTTCGACGATCACCGCCGTGATTTAGGTCGTACCACGGCATCCGGCGCGATTAAGGATCAGATTTCCGGCTACGAAGGCGGAGCGAAGAGCGCGCAGCCGGCCTGGGATGCCTATATGAAGTCCGTTCTTGAAGGTGTGCCGGAGCAGCCGTTAACGCCGCCGCCAGGCGTGGTGACGGTCAATATCGACCGCAGCACCGGTCAGCTTGCCAATGGCGGTAATAGTCGCGAAGAGTATTTCATTGAAGGCACCCAGCCAACCACACAGGCGGTGCACGAGGTGGGTACAGAGATCATCGATAACGGCGAAACGCACGAGCTGTTCTAACCACAAAGCAAAACGGCAACCTCTGGTTGCCGTTTTTGTGTTTGCTCCCTCTCCCGTGGGAGAGGGTTGGGGCGAGGGCATCAGGCCATTACAGTCGCCCCTGCCCCTTTAACCATTCCCGGACCAGGAACAGCGCGCTCACGTTGCGGGCCTCATTAAAGTCAGGGTCTTCCAGCAGATCCATCAGGTGCGCTAGCGGCCAGCGAACCTGCGGCAACGGCTCCGGCTCATCCCCTTCCAGCGATTCAGGATAGAGATCTTCAGCTACCACGATATTCATTTTGCTGGAAAAATAGGACGGTGCCATGCTCAGCTTTTTCAGGAATGAAAGCTCATTAGCCCCGAACCCCACCTCTTCTTTCAGCTCGCGGTTCGCCGCTTCAAAGACGGTTTCACCCGGGTCGATAAGCCCTTTCGAGAACCCGAGCTCGTAAGATTCCGTTCCCACAGCGTATTCGCGGATCAAAATCAGATGATCGTCGACAATGGGAACAATCATCACCGCTTCGCGCGAAGAAGGGCGCATACGTTCATAAACGCGACGCACACCGTTGCTGAACTCCAGATCCACACTTTCGACATTAAACAGGCGCGATTTGGCGACAGTTTCAACATTCAGAATGGTGGGTTTTTGTAGTGGTTTGCTCATCTTGATGGGTCTTAGCAGTGAGAACTGGCGTTATTGTGCGATACGCTGCACGGTTTCGGCAATGTCAATTGTTCTTTATTTACATTTATGCAACGTATTTGGGATCAATCCTCAATTCAAAACAAATGTCAAGAGGTTGAAATGTTTCCAGGAATTTGCTGATATCGCGCCATAACAGGCTTTGCTATCATCACCGGTCACTGGGATGCGCTTCAGAATGCTCAAGTTCGACTCCATACTTGCCGATAGCCAACCACAGACTCTCATTCAATGTAAAGGTGCTACTGACTACACCTGTAAGAAGATAAGTAAGATGGGGAAAGCATGAGCACCATTTTGATTGTTCTCGCTGCTATGCTGGCCGGTGCGTTGGTTGCAGGGTGGTTGTACAGGCGCCGCGTACAGCGCCGTTATCGCCTGCCCTTTTTAAATGCATTTGCGGGTGCGAGCACGCGTAAACTTACGCAAGACGAGCGCGATGCGGTTGAAAACTATCTCGAAATCCTGAACCGTACTCAGTTAACGCCTGGGCCAACGGGAGCCACCGCTGCGCCCGTCGCGCTAAATCTTAATGCACAAAGTGATACCGTGCTCTGCGTGACGCGCTCCATCACGCGCTATGGCATCACTACTGATGACCCTAACAAATGGCGCTATTACCTTGATTCCGTCGAAGTGCATCTGCCCCCGTCCTGGGAGCAATACATTAACGACGAAAACAGCGTTGAGCTGATTCACACCGACTCGTTGCCCCTGGTTATCTCGCTTAACGGCCATACGCTGAATGAATACCTTCAGGAAGCCCCTCGTTTTGCGCTGGAACGCGCCAGTTCAACGCAGGCCTCCATTCGTGGCGAAGAGACTGAGCAGATTGAACTGCTGAATATTCGCCAGGAAACCCATGAAGAGTACGCTTTGAGCCGCCCGGACGGCATCCGCGAAGCCATTCTGATCGTTGCTGCCTTCCTGCTCTTTTTTATCTGCCTCCTCACGCCGGATGTGTTTGTCCCCTGGCTGGCTGGCGGTGCGGTTCTGCTGCTGGCGGGCGGGCTTTGGGGGCTCTTTGCCCCACCGGCCAGAACCTCGTTGCGCGAAATCCACTGCCTGCGCGGAACGCCAAAGCGCTGGGGCCTCTTCGGTGAAAACGATCAGGAACATCTCAACAATATCTCGCTCGGTATTATCGACCTGATCTACCCGCGCCACTGGCAACCGTGGATCGCGCAGGACCTGGGGCAGAAAACCGATATTGATATCTACCTTGACCGCCACGTTGTGCGTCAGGGGCGCTTCTTATCCCTGCATGATGAAGTGAAAAATTTCCCGCTTCAGCACTGGCTTCGCAGCACGGTCATTGCCGGCGGCGCGGCGCTGGTCTTAGTCATGCTGCTGCTTTTCGTGCCGCTGGATATGCCCATCAAATTCACCCTGTCGTGGATCAAAGGGGCGCAAACCATTGAAGCGACCAGCGTCAACAAACTGGATGAAGCCGGTGTGCGCGTGGGGGACACGCTGCGCCTGAAGGGAACCGGGATGTGTAATATTCACACCCCGGGGGCGTGGAACACGCGCCAGAACTCACCGTTTATGCCGTTCGATTGCTCACAAATTATCTGGAACGACGCACCGCCGCTGCCGCTGCCGGAATCCGAAGTCGTGAATAAAGCCACGGCTCTTACCCAGACGGTTAACCGCCAGCTGCACCCGAAACCGGACGATGATTCACGCGTTAGTCCCGCACTGCGTTCGGCCATTCAAAAATCGGGCATGGTTCTGCTGGATGATTTTGGTGACATCGTCCTGAAAACGCAGGATCTTTGTTCCTCTCAGGATGAGTGCATACGTCTTAAAAATGCCCTGGTAAACCTCGGGAACAGTAAAGACTGGGACTCGCTGGTGAAACGCGCCGAAGCGGGACGACTGGATGGCGTCAACGTGCTGCTGCGGCCGGTTAGCGCTGAATCTCTGGATAACCTAGTCGCTACCTCGACGTCACCGTTCATGATGCGCGAGACCACCCGTGCGGCTCAGGCGCTGAACAGCCCGGCACCGGGCGGCTTTGTAATTGCAAGCGATGAGGGCAGCGACCTGGTCGATCAGCCTTATCCGCAGGTGGCGCTTTATGATTATCCGGCGCAGGAGCAGTGGAGCCAATTCCAGCGCCTGGCGCAGATGCTGATGCAAACGCCGTTCAGCGCAGAAGGGATTGTCACGAGTATTTATACCGACGCCAACGGCACTCGCCATATCGGCCTGCACCGGATGCCGGATAGCGCTGGGCTATGGCGCTACATCGGCACCTCGCTGCTGATGACCGCGATGCTGATCGCCATTTTCTGGAACGGTTTTATGGCCCTGCGCCGCTACCAGCGCTCGCGCACGCGGCTTGCCGACATCCAGCAGTATTACGAAAACTGCCTCAATCCTAAGCTGATCCCCTCGTCTGAGAGCCTGATCTGATAACGTCGTTGCGCGACAAGATGTGCTACCCTGTCGCGCACGTTTCTTCTGGCTGGAGTTCCCCTAATGCATCTTGATATCGCCTGGCAGGAGGTTGATACCGTTCTGCTGGATATGGACGGCACGCTGCTCGATCTCGCCTTTGATAACTATTTCTGGCAAACGCTGGTTCCAGAAACCTATGGCGAGCAGCAGGGGATCTCCCCGGCAGAAGCGCAGGCATTCATTCGTTCGCAATATAGCGCCGTGCAACATACGCTAAACTGGTACTGTCTTGACTACTGGAGCGAGCGCCTCGGTCTGGATATTTGTGCCATGACTACCGCCCAGGGCCCGCGCGCCGTTCTGCGCGAAGATACTGTGCCCTTTCTGGATGCGCTGAAAGCAAGCGGCAAGCGCCGTATCTTGCTGACCAACGCTCATCCACATAATCTGGCGGTGAAGCTGGAACATACGGGTCTGGCGTCGCACCTTGATTTATTACTTTCCACCCACACATTTGGTTATCCGAAAGAGGATCAGCGGTTGTGGCATGCGGTTAAGGAAGAGACGGGTTTGCAGCCGGAACGTACGTTGTTCATTGATGACAGCGAGCCCATTCTGGATTCTGCCGCAAGGTTTGGCATTCGCTACTGTCTGGGCGTCACCAATCCTGACTCTGGCCTGGCTGAAAAAAGCTATCTGCGCCACCCGGGACTGAACGACTATCGCCAGATGATCCCCTCACTGACCGTGAAGGAGACGCCATGAAAGAAAAACCCTCAGACGGGGTAAGACTGGATAAATGGCTGTGGGCAGCGCGTTTTTATAAAACGCGCGCCCTTGCCCGCGAGATGGTTGACGGCGGAAAAGTGCATTACAACGGCCAGCGCAGCAAACCGAGCAAGACGGTTGAGCTGAATGCCACCTTAACGCTGCGTCAGGGCAACGATGAACGTACGGTGGTGGTTAAAGCCGTTACCGAACAACGTCGACCCGCAGCGGAAGCCGTAATGCTTTATGAAGAGACGGCGGAAAGCATTGAAAAGCGCGAGAAGACCGCGCTGGCGCGCAAAATGAACGCGCTGACGATGCCTCACCCGGACCGGCGGCCGGACAAAAAAGAGCGCCGCGACCTGATGAAATTTAAACACGGTGAGACTGATTAACCTCACCCGCACGAGAGATGAAAATGGCCCAACACGACCAATTACACCGCTATCTGTTTGAACAATTCGCCGTGCGCGGCGAGCTGGTCACCGTATCCGAAACCTGGAAACAGATTCTGGAAAACCACAATTACCCGCTGCCGGTGAAGACCCTGTTGGGCGAACTGCTGGTTGCCACCAGCCTGCTTACCGCAACGCTGAAGTTTGCCGGGGATATCACCGTGCAGCTGCAGGGCGACGGCCCGATGACGCTGGCGGTCATCAACGGCAATAACCAGCAGCAGATGCGCGGCGTGGCGCGCGTTCAGGGCGATGTGCCTGAAAATGCTGACCTCAAAACGCTGGTAGGTAATGGCTACCTGGTGATCACCATCTCCCCAGAGGAAGGTGAGCGCTATCAGGGCGTGGTCGGTCTGGAAGGCGATACCCTGGCAGCCTGCCTGGAAGATTACTTCATGCGTTCTGAGCAGCTGCCGACGCGTCTGTTCATCCGCACCGGTGAAGTGGACGGCCAGCCTGCTGCGGGCGGTATGCTGTTGCAGGTTCTGCCTGCCCAGGACGCTCAGACCAATGATTTTGAGCACCTGGCGACGCTGACCGAAACCATCAAAGCGGAAGAGCTGTTCAACCTGTCGGCGACCGACGTGCTGTGGCGTCTGTACCACGAAGAAGAAGTGACCGTCTACGACCCGCAGTCCGTGGAGTTCAAGTGCACGTGCTCCCGCGAGCGTTGCGCTGGCGCACTGAAAACCCTGCCGGATGAAGAGATCGACAGCATCATGGCGGAAGACGGCGAAATTGATATGCACTGTGACTACTGCGGTACGCACTATGTATTCAATTCGATGGATATCGCTGAGATCCGCAATAACGCCTCCCCGGCGGATCCGCAGGTTCACTAAACCTCTTTTCCCCTCACCCTAACCCTCACCCCTTTGGGGTGAGGGCTGGGTTGAGGGGTAAAAAACTCCACCCAAGCTGAATCGTTTTCCTAATGTAACTCTTACGTAATTTTCTTACGTGTATGCGATTACATTCACATTCTTTCCGATAAAATCACCAGCCTTTAACCTTTTCGGAACATTTTCCCCACCCAAAAAGCGATTCCTGCGATAATCCGCCTGCGCCGTGACTGGAGTCGCAGCGTTTTCCGTTAGTAAGGGTTTTGTCCAGATGCGTGAATCTATGAGCCCCGTCGCGGTAAACAACCTCAGAAAAACCCTACAATTTCAGGCAGTACATATTGGCTAAGGAGCAGTGATATGCGTGTTACTGGTTTAACCCCGCAAGATCTCAAGGCTTATGGTATTCACGACGTCCAGGAAATCGTCTACAACCCCGACTACGATACGCTGTATCAGGAAGAGCTCAATCCAGCACTGGAAGGATACGAGCGTGGTGTGTTGACGAATCTTGGTGCTATCGCCGTCGATACCGGTATTTTTACCGGTCGTTCGCCGAAAGATAAGTATATCGTCCGAGACGAAACCACCCGCGATACGCTGTGGTGGGCTGACAAGGGCAAAGGGAAGAACGACAACAAACCGCTCTCCCCGGAAACCTGGCAGCACCTGAAAGGGCTCGTCACCCATCAACTTTCCGGCAAGCGTCTGTTCATTGTCGACGCTTTCTGCGGCGCTAACGCCGATACCCGTCTCTCCGTGCGTTTCATCACCGAAGTGGCCTGGCAGGCGCATTTCGTGAAAAACATGTTTATTCGTCCAACCGACGAAGAGCTGCAGGACTTCACCCCTGATTTCATCGTGATGAACGGTGCGAAATGCACCAACCCACAGTGGAAAGAGCAGGGTCTGAACTCCGAAAACTTTGTGGCCTTCAACCTGACCGAGCGTATCCAGCTGATCGGCGGTACCTGGTACGGCGGCGAAATGAAGAAAGGGATGTTCTCGGTCATGAACTACCTGCTGCCGCTGCGGGGCATCGCCTCCATGCACTGCTCGGCTAACGTCGGTGAAAAAGGCGACGTGGCGGTCTTCTTCGGCCTGTCCGGCACCGGGAAAACCACCCTGTCCACCGATCCTAAACGTCGCCTGATTGGCGATGACGAACACGGCTGGGATGACGACGGCGTATTCAACTTTGAAGGCGGCTGCTACGCGAAGACTATTCGCCTGTCTGAAGAGGCCGAGCCGGATATCTTCCACGCTATCCGTCGCGATGCGCTGCTGGAAAACGTCACCGTGCGTGCCGACGGCTCCATCGACTTCGACGATGCGTCGAAAACGGAAAACACCCGCGTCTCTTACCCGATCTACCACATCGACAATATCGTGAAGCCGGTGTCAAAAGCGGGTCATGCCACGAAGGTCATTTTCCTGACGGCGGATGCGTTCGGCGTGCTGCCTCCGGTGTCTCGCCTGACCGCCAGCCAGACGCAGTACCACTTCCTCTCCGGTTTTACCGCCAAGCTGGCGGGTACCGAGCGCGGCGTGACGGAGCCAACCCCAACCTTCTCCGCTTGCTTCGGCGCGGCCTTCCTGTCGCTGCACCCGACGCAGTACGCTGAAGTGCTGGTGAAACGCATGCAGGCATCCGGCGCGCAGGCATACCTGGTGAACACCGGCTGGAACGGTACCGGCAAACGTATCTCTATCAAAGATACCCGCGCGATTATCGACGCCATTCTGGATGGTTCTCTGGACGACGCCGAAACCTTCACGCTGCCGATGTTTGACCTGGCGATCCCAACGTCGCTGCCGGGTGTAGATACGCATATCCTCGACCCGCGCAATACGTACGGTTCTCCGGAGCAGTGGCGTGAGAAGGCGGAATCGCTGGCGAAGCTGTTTATCGAGAACTTCGAGAAGTATACCGATACCCCGGCGGGTGCTGCGCTGGTGAGCGCGGGTCCAAAACTGTAGTCCATGTCGGGTGGCGGCTTCGCCTTACCCGACCTGTAAAAAAGGGTGGCTCGTGCCACCCTTTTTTCAACTCTCTTTCACCTGTCCCCGCGTCACCGGTACCGGCAGCCAGGCGCGAATGCTCAACCCACCCCGCTCGCTGGTGCCAATCTCCAGCAGTCCGTTGTGGTTATCAATAATACGCTGCACTATCGCCAGGCCTAAGCCCGTACCGCTGGTGCTGCGCGCGCTGTCGCCGCGCACAAACGGCTGGAACAGATGCTTACGCTGCTCGGGCTTGATGCCCGGACCGTCGTCTTCCACCTGGAACCAGGCGCGGTTGAGCTCAGACCCGCTGCTGACCTTAATCCAGCCGTTGCCGTAGCGCGCCGCGTTGACCACCATGTTGGCGACCGCACGTTTAATGGAGAGCGGGTGCATACGAACCTGAATTTCACCGGCCTGAAGGTCGGTATCAATCTCGCGCTCATAGCCGCTTTCCGCCGCCACCACTTCTCCCAGCACCGCGTTCAGATCCGCCATCTCCATTGGCATCTCCTGCCCGGTGCGCAGGTAGTCGATGAACTGCTCAATGATGGCGTTACACTCTTCAATGTCCTTATTGATGGACTCGGCAAGGTAACCGTCCTCTTCTCCCATCATCTCCGTCGCCAGACGAATACGCGTTAGCGGCGTGCGCAGGTCGTGGCTGACGCCCGCCATCAGCAGCGTACGGTCATCCGCCAGCTGCTTCACGCCTGCCGCCATATGGTTAAAGGCACGCGTCACTGAACGGACTTCCGAGGCGCCATACTCGCGCAGCGGAGGAGGAATAATCCCTTTACCGACCTGCAGCGCAGCGTGCTCCAGGTCGACCAGCGGTCGGTTCTGTATACGGATAAATAGCCACGCGCCGCCTATCGCCAGCAGCATAATCGCCAGGGTATAGCGGAACAGCGGCGAGAAATCGCCCTGATGGATTTCGGTCAGCGGAACGCGAACCCAAATATTGGGTGACAGCCAGGTTTTCAGCCAGACGACGGGCGAGCTTTTGTTGACCTCAACGCGCACTTCCGTTGGACCGCCCAGCTGCTGCGCCATCTGCTGGCTGAGGAATTCGTAGTGCTGCGCCCAGCGCAGGCCAGCGTCTTCCGCCGCTTCGTTGGAATAGAGCGAAATGCCCAGTTCACGATAGATTTCACGGCGAAACGCCGGGGGAACGACGAGCTGCGTGCCGTCCTCCAGCTGCAGTTTATCGGTCATCAGCATACGGACTTCGTAGGCAAGGACCTTATTAAACTGCTGGAGGCTCGGCAGGATCGCAAAGTTCAACACCACCAGGTAGGTCGTCACCAGGCTGACGAACAGCAGGGTGACGATCAGTAACAGGGTGCGGGCAAACGAGCTTCGCGGCGAGAAGCGCATTCGCCTCATGCTTTAGAGCCGTCCGGGACAAACACGTAGCCCAGACCCCATACGGTCTGAATATAACGAGGATGCGCCGGATCTTCTTCCACCATGCGGCGCAGACGGGAGATCTGCACGTCGATAGAGCGTTCCATTGCGGAGTATTCGCGACCGCGCGCCAGGTTCATCAGCTTGTCACGGGAAAGCGGTTCACGCGGGTGGCTGACCAGCGCTTTCAGGACCGCAAACTCGCCGCTGGTGAGCGGCATCGGCTCGTCTTCACGGAACATTTCGCGCGTGCCGAGGTTCAGCTTGAACTTGCCGAAGGCAATAACGGCTTCTTCCTGCGACGGCGCGCCCGGCAGCTCGTTCGCCTGACGGCGCAGCACGGCGCGAATACGTGCCAGCAGTTCACGCGGGTTAAACGGTTTTGGAATGTAGTCGTCCGCGCCGATTTCGAGGCCCACGATACGGTCAACTTCCTCGCCCTTCGCCGTCACCATGATAATCGGCATCGGGTTGCTCTGGCTGCGCAGACGGCGGCAAATAGAAAGCCCGTCTTCGCCAGGCAGCATCAGGTCGAGAACCATCAGGTGGAAAGATTCACGGGTCAGCAGACGGTCCATCTGCTCAGCGTTCGCGACGCTACGAACCTGGAAGCCCTGCTCGGTCAGATAACGTTCCAGCAGCGCACGCAGGCGCATGTCGTCATCCACGACCAGAATTTTGTAGTTCTCTTGCATTGTGTGTACTCCCAAAGGTTCGGATAGTCTTTGTAACAGCGTATTCTAAAAAAGTGCACGTATTCGACCAGTTAATTCTGGTATAAATTCTAGTCGAAATTGTTACAAAGCATATTTAACAGCAGCTTATCTGCTCATTTCATCACATAAATCATTATTAATCCTGTCTGTTACACTGTGTGGTACGTATTGTGCGCAAGACAGTTAACCGGCAGGCAGCAAAGGCTTTACCATGAAAACGCCCCTGATCACCCGCGAAGGGTACGAAAAGCTCAAAAAAGAGATGGATTACCTCTGGCGCGAAGAGCGTCCTGAAGTAACCAAAAAGGTGACCTGGGCGGCAAGCCTGGGCGATCGCAGCGAAAACGCTGACTACCAGTACAACAAAAAGCGGCTACGCGAAATTGACCGCCGGGTTCGCTATCTGACGAAGTGCCTCGAGAATCTTAAAATTGTCGATTACTCTCCGCAGCAGGAGGGCAAAGTGTTCTTCGGCGCGTGGGTGGAAATTGAAAACGACGATGGTGACACCCTGCGTTTTCGCATTGTCGGCTACGATGAAATTTTTGGTCGTAAGGATTACATCTCCATCGACTCCCCGATGGCCCGCGCGCTGCTGAAAAAGGAAGTGGGCGATCTGGCCATCGTTCAGACTCCAGTTGGTGAAGCCAGCTGGTACGTCAATGAGATCGTCTACGTAAAATAGTCCGAGAGCGCCCTCCCCGGCTGGCATTTTGCCGTGTCAGCCCGTATAACTATCCCCTGATTTTTTCGACTCAACAGATGATAAAGCCATGATGAATGATTCGCTCTGCCGCATTATTGCGGGTGATATTCAGGCCAGAGCCGAACAGGTAGAAGCTGCCGTTCGCCTGCTTGATGAAGGGAACACCGTGCCGTTTATTGCACGCTATCGTAAGGAAGTCACCGGCGGTCTGGATGACACGCAGCTGCGTAACCTGGAGACCCGTCTCGGTTATCTGCGCGAACTGGAAGAACGTCGTCAGGCGATCCTCAAATCCATCGGCGAACAGGGCAAACTGACCAGCGATCTGGAAAGCGCCATTAACGGCACCCTGAGCAAAACCGAATTAGAAGATCTCTATCTGCCGTACAAACCGAAGCGCCGCACGCGCGGGCAGATTGCGATTGAAGCGGGCCTTGAGCCGCTGGCCGACCTGCTGTGGAACGAGCCGTCGCACGATCCGGAAACCGAAGCGGCGAAATTTATCGACGCTGACAAAGGCGTGGCGGACACCAAGGCCGCCCTCGACGGCGCACGCTACATTCTGATGGAGCGCTTCGCCGAAGACGCCGCGCTGCTCGCTAAAGTGCGTGATTACCTGTGGAAGAATGCCCACATCGTCTCTACCGTCGTCGCGGGTAAAGAGGAAGAAGGCGCGAAATTCCGCGACTATTTCGATCACCACGAACCGATTTCTACTACCCCTTCCCACCGCGCGCTGGCAATGTTCCGCGGCCGCAACGAAGGCGTGCTCCAGCTCTCCCTGAACGCCGACCCGCAGTTTGACGAGCCGCCGAAAGAGAGCCACTGCGAGCAGATCATTATCGACCATCTCGGCCTGCGTCTGAACAACGCCCCGGCGGACAGCTGGCGTAAAGGCGTAGTAAGCTGGACCTGGCGCATCAAGGTGCTGATGCACCTCGAAACCGAGCTGATGGGCACCGTGCGCGAACGCGCCGAAGATGAAGCGATTAACGTCTTCGCCCGTAACCTGCACGACCTGCTGATGGCCGCCCCTGCCGGCCTGCGCGCGACCATGGGTCTCGACCCGGGTCTGCGTACCGGCGTGAAGGTCGCTGTGGTTGACGGCACCGGCAAGCTGGTGGCGACCGATACCATTTATCCGCACACCGGCCAGGCAGCGAAAGCGGCCGTCGTGGTGGCGGCGCTGTGCGAAAAATACAACGTCGAGCTGGTTGCCATCGGCAACGGTACGGCCTCTCGTGAAACCGAGCGTTTCTACCTCGACGTGCAGAAGCAGTTCCCGAAAGTGACGGCACAGAAAGTGATCGTCAGCGAGGCCGGGGCATCCGTCTATTCCGCGTCCGAGCTGGCGGCCCAGGAATTCCCGGACCTGGACGTTTCCCTGCGCGGGGCAGTTTCTATCGCTCGCCGCCTGCAGGATCCGCTGGCGGAGCTGGTGAAGATCGATCCGAAATCCATCGGCGTGGGCCAGTATCAGCATGACGTGAGCCAGACTCAGCTGGCGCGCAAGCTGGATGCGGTGGTGGAAGACTGCGTAAACGCCGTCGGTGTTGATCTGAATACCGCCTCCGTTCCCCTGCTGACCCGCGTGGCGGGCTTAACCCGCATGATGGCGCAGAACATCGTCGCCTGGCGTGATGAGAACGGTCAGTTCCAGAACCGTCAGCAGCTGCTGAAGGTGAGCCGTCTGGGTCCAAAAGCATTTGAGCAGTGTGCGGGCTTCCTGCGCATCAACCACGGCGATAACCCGCTGGATGCCTCCACCGTTCACCCGGAAGCGTACCCTGTGGTGGAACGCATCCTGGCCGCCACCCAGCAGGCGCTGAAAGATCTCATGGGCGACAGCAGCGCCCTGCGCAACCTGAAAGCCGTTGATTTCACTGACGACAAATTTGGTGTGCCAACCGTCACCGATATTATCAAAGAGCTGGAAAAGCCGGGCCGCGATCCGCGTCCTGAGTTCAAAACGGCGACCTTTGCTGACGGTATCGAGACCATGAACGACCTGCTGCCGGGCATGGTGCTGGAAGGCGCGGTGACCAACGTGACCAACTTTGGCGCATTTGTGGATATCGGCGTGCATCAGGATGGTCTGGTGCATATCTCATCCCTTGCCGACAAGTTTGTTGAAGACCCGCACACCGTGGTTAAAGCGGGCGACATCGTGAAGGTCAAAGTGCTGGAAGTGGATCTGCAGCGCAAGCGTATCGCGCTGACCATGCGTCTGGACGAGCAGCCGGGCGACACCAACGCGCGCCGCGGCGGCAACGGCGGGGGCCGCGAACCGCAGCGTCCCGCCGCGAAAGCGGCAAAACCGCGCGGACGTGATGCTCAGCCTGCAGGCAACAGCGCGATGATGGATGCGCTGGCGGCAGCGATGGGTAAAAAACGCTAAGGTTGTAAATGCCCCTCACCCTAACCCTCTCCCCAAAGGGGAGAGGGGATCGCACGGTGCGGTCTTTTCCCCTCGTCCTCATGGGTGGGGGAATAAATTCATATCGAAATATATGAAACCGATTGCATAGCCATATTTAAACCACTAATTATCACCCCGTTAACAAATACTCCCCTTTTCGTTTTCCAGGCAATTCAGCAAATATTGAGCAAGGTCAAACAGGCCGTAAATTAATACCGCAAACAACATTCCGTCACAGTTTTAATATTGCTGATAAAAACTATTCTCATTATCATCCCATAGTAGATAATTTAACCTTTCGTGGAATCAGGCGTTATGCAATTCACTCCAGACAGTGCATGGAAGATTACCGGTTTTACACGCGAAATTAGCCCAGCCTATCGGCAAAAGCTGCTGTCGCTTGGCATGCTGCCCGGCTCGTCATTTCAGGTCGTGCGCGTGGCGCCGCTAGGGGACCCGGTTCATATCGAAACCCGCCGCGTGAATCTGGTCCTGCGTAAGAAAGACCTCGCATTAATAGAAGTCGAAGCCTTATCCCGATAACAAGCCAGCGGTTTCAGTGAGTCTAAAAAAATGAAAAAGTTAACTATTGGCTTAATTGGCAATCCTAATTCCGGCAAGACCACGCTTTTTAACCAGCTGACCGGGGCACGCCAGCGCGTAGGCAACTGGGCGGGCGTGACGGTTGAGCGTAAAGAGGGCCAGTTCACGACGACAGACAACCAGGTGACGCTGGTTGACCTTCCCGGCACCTATTCCTTAACCACCATTTCGTCACAAACCTCGCTCGATGAGCAAATCGCCTGTCACTATATTCTTGGCGGCGACGCGGATCTGCTGATCAACGTGGTCGATGCCTCAAACCTCGAGCGTAACCTCTATCTGACGCTGCAGCTGCTGGAGCTGGGTATCCCCTGCATCGTGGCGCTCAACATGCTCGACATCGCAGAGAAACAAAAGCTGCGCATCGACGTCGATGCCCTCTCCGCGCGCCTGGGATGCCCGGTAGTTCCGCTGGTTTCGACGCGGGCTCGCGGTATTGATGCGCTGAAGCTGGCCATTGACCGTCACGCGGGAAATCGCGACGTTGAGCTGGTGCATTACGCGAAGCCCCTCCTGCGTGAAGCCAACGTGCTGGCGCAGGAGATGGACACCGGTATGCCAGCAAAACAGCGCCTGTGGCTTGGCCTGCAGATGCTGGAAGGGGATATCTACAGCCGCGCTTACGCCGGGCATGCAGCAGAGAAGCTGGACGCGACGATGGCTCGTCTTAGCGACGAGCTGGACGACCCGGCGCTGCACATAGCCGATGCCCGTTACCAGGCCATCGCCTCGATTTGCGACGTGGTGAGTAACGCGCTGACGGCGGAACCCAGCCGCTTTACGGCGGCGGTGGATAAGGTCGTGCTTAACCGCTTCCTGGGTTTGCCGATCTTTCTGCTGGTGATGTACGTGATGTTCCTGCTTGCCATTAACATCGGTGGCGCACTGCAGCCGATTTTTGACGCCGGTTCCGTCGCGGTCTTCGTCCACGGGATCCAGTGGGTAGGTTACACCCTGCACTTCCCGGAATGGCTCACCATCTTCCTCGCGCAGGGGATCGGCGGCGGTATCAATACCGTTCTGCCGCTGGTGCCGCAGATCGGTATGATGTACCTGTTCCTCTCGTTTCTGGAAGATTCCGGCTACATGGCGCGCGCGGCGTTCGTGATGGACCGTCTGATGCAGGCGCTGGGCCTGCCGGGTAAATCCTTCGTCCCGCTGATCGTCGGCTTCGGCTGTAACGTGCCGTCGGTGATGGGCGCACGCACCCTGGATGCGCCGCGTGAACGTCTGATGACCATTATGATGGCGCCGTTTATGTCCTGCGGTGCCCGACTGGCGATCTTTGCGGTCTTTGCGGCAGCCTTCTTTGGCCAGCAGGGCGCGCTGGCGGTCTTCTCGCTCTACGTGCTGGGCATCGTGATGGCGATCCTGACCGGTTTAATGCTGAAGCACACCATCATGCGCGGTGAAGCGTCACCGTTCGTGATGGAGCTGCCGGTGTACCACGTCCCCCATCTGAAAAGCCTGGCGATCCAGACCTGGCAGCGCCTGAAAGGCTTCGTCCTGCGCGCCGGTAAGGTGATTGTCATCGTCAGTATTTTCCTGAGCGCGCTGAACAGCTTCACCCTCAGCGGACAGGCGGCGGATAACATTAATGACTCTGCCCTCGCCTCCGTCAGCCGCGTCATCACGCCGGTCTTCAAACCGATTGGCGTGCATGAGGATAACTGGCAGGCAACCGTCGGCCTGTTTACCGGCGCAATGGCAAAAGAGGTGGTTGTCGGTACCCTGAACACGCTCTACACCGCCGAGAACATTCAGGAGCAGGAATTTAATCCGGCTGAGTTTCATCTCGGTGATGAACTGCTGGGTGCCGTAGAGGAAACCTGGCAGAGCCTGAAGGACACCTTCAGCCTGAGCGTGCTGGCGAACCCGATTGAAGCGAGTAAAGGCGACGGCGAAATGGCGACGGGTGCCATGGGGGTGATGAGCGAGAAATTTGGCAGCGCGTCTGCGGCCTACAGCTACCTCATTTTTGTTCTGCTCTACATTCCGTGCATCTCCGTGATGGGGGCGATTGCTCGCGAGTCCAGCCGCGGCTGGATGGGCTTCTCCATCCTGTGGGGGCTGAATATCGCTTACTCGCTGGCGACGCTGTTTTATCAAACCGTTAACTTCAACCAGCATCCGCGCTACAGCCTGGTCTGCATTCTTGCGGTTGTGCTGTTTAACGTGGTCGTGCTCGGTCTGCTGCGGCGGGCGCGCAGCCGCGTCGACATCGACCTGCTGGCAAACCGTAAAACCGCCGCGACCTGCTGCAGCAGCCCGGCGGGCGACTGTCACTAAGGAGTACACCGCATGGCATCGTTGATTCAGGTTCGTGACCTGCTTGCTCTGCAGGGGCGAATGGAGGCGAAACAGCTGAGCCTCAGCCTGCATACGCCGCAGCCGATGATCGATGCCATGCTGGAAAGACTGGAAGCCATGGGGAAAGCCGTGCGGATTCAGGAAGACGCGGAAGGCTGTCTCTCCGGCAGTTGTAAAAGCTGTCCGGAAGGAAAGGCCTGCCTCAGGGAGTGGTGGGCACTGCGTTAATAAAGCCAGGCATTGCTGCCTGGCTTTGTCGTATTACTTGTAGACGTCCGCCGTTGCGCGTACGTTTTTGGTCTGTTTTTCTGCGCTGGTGACGACGTAGTACGTTCCGCCCAGCTCATCCGCTTTCTTCGAGAGCTCTCTGCGAGCATCCATCGGCGCGGTGGTGTCAGACGTAGAAATTTCACCAATTTTCGTCAGATTCATGCTGGCAACTTTATCTTTTTCCAGCTCTTTTGCCGCAAAGACGCCAAATGACAGTGACCCAATAACCAGAGAAGTGACAATACCTGTAACAAGTTTCATAGCCTGACTCTCCATAGGATTGTTGTTTTGATTATCGTAGGCAGAACAACCGCAACGACATCTGGAGTATGGTTGCGGTGTGTTACTTTTTCCAGGCAGGATAGAAAATAATCAGTCGAAACGTTGACTTAACGCAATCAGCGCTGAACAAAATTCCGTCGGATGAGAGATAAACGGGGCATGTGCAGCTTTGGCAACGATCTGCGATTCGCTGTCCGGCCAAAGCGAATCCAGCAGCGGAACCACTTTGCGCGGCACAATTCCGTCGAGGTAGCCATAGATACGCAGGTGCGGCATCGTCAGGGCGGCCAGCGGCTCGCGCAGGTCAACCGTTTTCAGGAGTTCCAGTCCGCCGTTTAGCACCTCAACCTCCGGCATCGGCAGCGACAGCACGGTCTGCTTCAGCGTACGGGCATCCTGACGCGCGGTTTCAGTACCCATCGTCTGCAGCGCGAGGAACCGCTCTACTGTCCGCTGGAAATCGTCGCTCAGCTGCTGCTGGAACCCCGCCAGCACCTCTGGCTTGATACCGGGCCACGCGTCCCGCGCGCTAAAACAGGGCGACGACGCCACCGTCACCAGCGCTTTTACGCGGTCAGGTCTCGACAGCGCAATCTGGCTCGCCACCAGCCCGCCCAGGCTCCAGCCCAGCCAGATGGCATTTTGCGGAGCAGCGTTCAGAACCTGCTCCGCCATCTCATCAAGCGACATGGCCCCAAAACCGCGGCTGCGGCCATACCCCGGCAAATCCACCAGATGCAGCGTGAAATGCGAGGCGAGTTCCTCGCTTACGCAACGCCATACTTCAGCATTCAGTCCCCATCCGTGCAGCAGCACAAGATGGCAATTTCCTGTCCCGACGGTCTGCCACCACAGCGTCTTCATCAGTTACTGTTCTCTTTTTTCACATGGAGGTTGCACATGCTAACAGTACCTGGGTTGTGCTGGCTATGCCGAATGCCGCTGGCACTAGGCGGGTGGGGCATCTGCTCCGTCTGTACGCGATCGCTGCAATGGCGTATCGGGATCTGCCCACAATGTGGTTTACCGGCCACGAATCCCGCTTTGCCCTGTGGCCGTTGCCTGAAAAAGTCCCCGCCGTGGAGCGCGATGGTGGCGGTGGATGATTATGTTCCGCCGCTGAACAGGCTGATCCACGCGCTGAAGTTTTCCGGGCAGAGCTCGCTGGCACAGCCCCTTGCTCGCCTGCTGTTGCTGGCGGTTTTGCAGGCGCGACGTCAGCGGGCTCTGCCAAAAATCGACATGGTGGTGAGTGTCCCCCTATACCGGCGTCGTCACTGGCGGCGCGGCTATAACCAGAGTGACCTGCTCTGCCGTCCCCTCGCACGGTGGCTCGGCTGTCGGTATGATGCCCGCGCGCTGACACGTGTTCATGCCACCGCCATCCAGCATCAGCTCAGCGCCCGGCTTCGCAAAAGAAACCTCAAAAATGCCTTTCGCCTTGAATTGCCGGTCGACGGGCTCCATATCGCGATTGTGGATGATGTTGTCACCACAGGCAGTACCGTTGCTGAACTTTCCCGACTGCTTTTGCAAAGCGGCGCCGCGTCGGTTCAGGTATGGTGTCTGTGCCGTACCTTGTAGCCCTTCTTCAATGGGCGTATGATTATACCCAGGTAATTTAGTCAACTATTAGGCCAAAGCTATGATCCGTATTTCCGATTCTGCACAAGCGCACTTTGCCAAACTGCTGGCAAATCAGGAAGAAGGGACGCAGATCCGTGTGTTTGTGATCAATCCAGGCACGCCGAATGCAGAATGTGGTGTTTCTTATTGTCCTCCGGACGCTGTGGAAGCTACTGACACTGCCCTTAAGTTTGAACAGCTCACCGCCTATGTTGATGAGCTGAGCGCACCGTATCTTGAAGATGCGGAGATCGACTTCGTCACCGATCAGCTGGGTTCTCAGCTGACCCTGAAAGCGCCGAACGCGAAAATGCGTAAAGTGTCTGACGATGCCCCTCTGATGGAGCGCGTTGAGTATCTGCTGCAATCCCAGATCAACCCACAGCTGGCGGGCCACGGCGGCCGTGTTTCCCTGATGGAAATCACCGACGAAGGTTTTGCCATCCTGCAGTTTGGCGGCGGTTGTAACGGTTGTTCAATGGTCGATGTCACCCTGAAAGAAGGGATCGAGAAGCAGCTGCTGAACGAGTTCCCGGAACTGAAAGGCGTGCGTGACCTGACCGAACACCAGCGCGGCGAGCACTCCTACTACTAATTCAGTGCCGATTTGTATTGCCCGGTGGCGCTGCGCTTACTGGGCCTACAGAAACAGTGCGGTCTGACGCCCTCTTCCTCGTGCGAGGGTGAAACATTAAAAACGGTAACCTCGTGGTTACCGTTTTGCGTTTACCTCTCCCTCTATATGTTGACCTGCGTCTCATAATTCACATTTTGCCTGCCAGGGTGATTCTCAATCACGTCATGTTACCCGTATCATTCTCATGGGCACTAAGCACACCCATAACAGCCGACTAAACTTAATCGTTTAAAAGGCATCAGTATTAGTGCCGTTACTTCTCTGTTCCCAGTTGGGACAATCGGAATTTGTCGTTGAAACAATGACGTTACCCATAACAATTCAAAGGCCAGGTAAATCATGCCATTAGTCATCGTTGCTATCGGTGTTGTGTTATTACTGCTCTTGATGATCCGTTTCAAAATGAACGGATTTATCGCTCTGGTTCTGGTGGCACTTGCAGTCGGTCTGATGCAAGGGATGCCGCTGGTGAAAGTTATCAGCTCGATTAAAGCCGGTGTCGGCGGCACGCTCGGCAGCCTGGCATTGATCATGGGCTTCGGCGCCATGCTCGGTAAAATGCTGGCGGACTGCGGGGGCGCACAGCGTATTGCCACCACGCTTATCGACAAATTCGGTAAGAAGAACATTCAGTGGGCAGTAGTGTTAACCGGCTTTACCGTTGGTTTCGCGCTGTTCTATGAAGTGGGCTTCGTATTGATGCTGCCGCTGGTGTTCACCATTGCGGCTGCCGCGAGCATCCCGCTGCTGTATGTCGGCGTGCCAATGGCTGCGGCGCTGTCCGTGACCCACGGCTTCCTGCCGCCGCACCCGGGTCCAACCGCTATCGCGACCATCTTCCACGCGGATATGGGTAAAACTCTGCTGTTCGGTACGATTCTGGCGATCCCGACGGTGATTCTGGCCGGCCCGGTTTATGCCCGCTTCCTGAAAGGCATTGATAAGCCGATTCCGGAAGGTCTGTACAGCGCCAAAACCTTCACCGAAGAAGAGATGCCGGGCTTTGGCGTCAGCGTCTGGACCTCCCTGGTACCGGTGATCCTGATGGCGATGCGCGCCGTGGCGGAGATGATCCTGCCTAAAGGTCATGCGTTCCTGTCCGTGGCGGAATTCCTGGGTGACCCGGTGATGGCAACGCTGATTGCCGTGCTGATCGCGATGTTCACCTTCGGTTTGAACCGTGGCCGCTCCATGGATCAGATCAACGACACGCTGACCTCTTCAATCAAAATCATTGCCATGATGCTCCTGATCATCGGCGGTGGCGGTGCATTCAAGCAGGTTCTGGTCGACAGCGGCGTGGACAAATACATCGCCGCCATGATGCATGAAACCAACGTATCGCCGCTCCTGATGGCCTGGTCTATTGCCGCGGTTCTGCGTATTGCGCTGGGTTCAGCGACCGTTGCGGCGATCACCGCAGGCGGTATCGTTGCCCCGCTGATTGCGACCACGGGCGTAAGCCCTGAGCTGATGGTTATCGCCGTCGGTTCCGGTAGCGTGATTTTCTCTCACGTTAACGACCCTGGCTTCTGGCTGTTCAAGGAGTACTTCAACCTGACGATCGGTGAAACCATCAAGTCCTGGTCCGCGCTGGAAACCATTATTTCGGTGTGCGGTCTGGTCGGGGTGCTGCTGCTCAACATGGTGGTCTGATGCCCTAAGTCGGGTGGCGGCTACGCCTTACCCGACCTACATGAGCACTGCCTGATAATAAAAAACCCGCCACTGGCGGGTTTTTTATTACTTCTTACCAGCAGCTTTTCGCCGCTTATCCAAATCCTTGATCAGCCTGTTCACCCCATCATCGGCAAACATCGCCTCAAGCGTGGTGGACAGCTTTCGACGCCAGTTCTTGTACTGATAGCTGGTGCCTGGGATGTTCACCGGCTCCGCCATATCAATCCAGTCTTCCGGCTGCAGCCCCAGCAGCGCGCTGTTGCTGTCGGCAATATAGCGCTGCAAACCACGATTGAGGGTCGCGGTCATCGACATCAATGACGCTTTATGTCCCGCACGTTTCGGCAGACAGCCCTGCTTGTGCAGAGCATCCAGTAGCCCCTGTTTGGAAAGCTCGCGATCCTGATACAGGCCGCGTAACACCTCCTCATCAGGATACAGGCCCAGCGTTTTGCCGAGCGTCAGATCGCCGCTTTCCCAATAGCCACGAAGCGTAGGAAGGTCATGCGTCGTCGCGACTGCCATTGACTGTTCAGGGTACGCTTGCGGCGCGCGGAAGGTTTTCTCATGGTCGTTTTCAAAATAGAGCACTTTATAGGAGTAGACGCCGCTGTCGCGGAGCTTGCTGACAATTTCCACCGGCACGGTACCGAGATCTTCACCGATCACCATGCACTGATGGCGCTTGCTTTCCAGGGCCAGGATCGACAGCAGATCGTCAACCGGATACTGCACGTACGCCCCGTGATCGGCTGTTTCACCGTACGGGATCCACCACAGACGCAGCACGGACATTACGTGGTCAATACGCAGCGCGCCGCAGTTCTGCATGTTAGCGCGCAGCAGGTCGATAAACGGCTCGTAAGCGCGCTCCGCCATGACGTGCGGATCCATCGGCGGCAATCCCCAGTTCTGGCCCAGCGGGCCAAGGATATCCGGCGGCGCGCCGACAGAGGCTTTCAGACAGTAAAGCTCACGGTCACACCAGGTCTCCGCGCCGCCTTCCGCCACGCCCACGGCCAGATCGCGGTACAGGCCAATCGGCATTTTATAGCCCTGGCTCACCTGCCAGCAGGCGGCAAACTGGCTGTAAGCCAGCCACTGCAGCCACAGGTAGAAGTCCACTTCATCGGCATTTTTTTTACAGAACGCTTTCACTTCAGGCGTGTCGACGCTCTGATACGCTTCGGGCCAGACCGGCCAGCCCCAGCGCATTTCGTCCTCTTTTACCTGATATGCGTGCAGCGCATCGAACGCCGCCTGCCAGTACAGGCTCTCGCCCTCCTGCGTCACGAACTGGCGGAACGCCGCCATCTGCTCGTCATCGCGCTGCGAAAAGCCTTTCCACGCCAGACGCAGCGCGGCCATTTTCAGCGCCGTGACGGTGGAATAGTCCACCCAGTCGGCTTCGCGCGCCTGCTTCAGCGCCTGCTGTGTGGTGCTGAGTTTCCACCACGCCTGCGCCTCTTTGCTGTTTTTGAAATCATCTAAGGCGTTAACGTCGATATAAATAACGTTCAGCCAGCGACGGGACGACGGACTATACGGGCTGGCGCTCTCCGGGTTGGCCGGATAGAGCGCGTGGATCGGGTTGAGACCGATAAACGCGCCGCCGCGCTCGCCCACGGATGCCAGCATCTTTTTCAGATCGCCAAAATCACCGATGCCCCAGTTGCTGTCGGAACGCAGAGTGTAGAGCTGCACGCAGGCGCCCCACAGCTTTTTGCCTTCAAGCAGCGCCTGCGGCTCGTAGCAGCGTTTTGGCGCGACGATCACCCGGCAGTGGAAACGCAGATCGTCCTGGGTGAGCGTTAAGGTGTGATACCCCTCCGGCAGCTTTGCCGGAAGGTTTAACGTTTTGCCGCCGGTGGCGTGGCCTTTATGCTGATGCCCCTCTTCGGTGGTAAGAAGCCAGCTAAACTCGCCGCGCCCCTCCACCGCCAGCGGCATCTTTTTGCCTGCGGTGAATACCTTCACGTTCGGCACCGGAGCAGCCGACGCTTTCGCGTCGGTTTTGTGCATGGCATCCAGCAAACGTCTTTTGGTGTCCGCACCAATAGACTGCGGTTTGCCGTGCGCATTGATGTAACTGAGGCTAATTCCCGCCGCCTGCGCGGCACTGTCCAGACGTTTACTCTCCATCGCGCTTCCTTAGCGTTTTGCCTGCCAGATACGGGCCTGATAATCACGGATTGAGCGGTCAGAGCTGAACATACCGCAGCGGGCGGTATTCAGGATGCACGCGCGGGTCCACGCTTCCTGGTCGCGATACAGCACGTCGACCTGCTTTTGCGCTTCAACGTAGGCCGTGAAGTCCGCCATTACCAGATACGGGTCACCGCCGTGTTTGTCCATGCTGTGCAGCATCTGGTCAAACGCGTGCTTATCGCCGTCGCTGTATTTACCGCTCTCCAGCTCCTTCAGCACCGCATCGAGGACTTTGTCTTTCTTACGCCATTTCACCGGGTCATAGCCTTTGGCCTTGATGGCTTTCACCTCTTCCACGGTATGGCCGAAGATAAAGATGTTCTCTTCGCCCACCTTCTCGGCGATTTCGACGTTCGCCCCGTCGAGCGTGCCGACGGTCAGCGCGCCGTTCAGCGCCAGCTTCATGTTGCCGGTACCGGAGGCTTCTTTCCCTGCGGTTGAGATCTGCTCCGAGATATCCGCCGCCGGGATCAGCATTTCCGCCGCCGAGACGCAGTAGTCCGGCAGGAACACTACCTTCAGCTTGTCGCCCACTTTCGGATCGCTGTTGATCGCCGCCGCCACTTTATTGATGGCGAGGATAATGTTTTTCGCCAGGTAGTAGCCCGGCGCCGCTTTCGCACCGAACAGGAACACGCGCGGCACGCGGTCGGCCTGCGGGTTCTCGCGGATCTCTTTGTACAGCGCCAGAATGTGCAGCAGGTTCAGATGCTGGCGTTTGTACTCGTGCAGACGTTTGATCTGGATATCGAATATGGCGTTCGGGTTGATCTCAATCCCGGTACGCACTTTCACAAACTCCGCCAGGCGAACCTTGTTCTCCAGCTTGATCGCCCGGTACTGCTCGCGGAATTTCGCGTCGTCAGCGTATTTTTCCAGGTTGATGAGCTGGTCCAGATCGTTGGCCCACTCTTTCTTCAGGGTCTTATCCAGCAGGTCGGCCAGCAGCGGGTTGCACTGCTTGATCCAGCGACGCGGCGTGATGCCGTTGGTCACGTTGTGGAATTTGGTTGGCCACAGCTGGTGGTATTCCGGGAAGAGATCTTTGACCACCAGATCCGAGTGCAGCGCCGCCACGCCGTTCACCGCAAAGCCGCTGACCACGCACATATTCGCCATGCGCACCTGCTTATCATGAACCACCGCCAGCTTCGCCCAGACCGCCTTGTTGCCCGGCCAGGTTTTATCCACGAGCTGTTTAAACTGGTCGTTAATCTTGTTGATGATCTGCATGTGGCGCGGCAGCAGCGTTTTCACCAGCTTCTCATCCCAGCATTCAAGCGCTTCTGGCATCAGGGTGTGGTTGGTGTAGGCAAAGGTACGGCTGGTGATGGCCCAGGCGTCATCCCAGCTCAGCTGGTGCTCGTCGATCAGCACGCGCAGCAGCTCCGGGATGGCAATGGTCGGGTGCGTGTCGTTGAGCTGAATCACTTCAAAGTCCGGCAGCTGCGCCAGCTTGCGGCCCGCCAGGTGATGGCGACGCAGAATGTCCGCCACGGAGCAGGCGCACTGGAAGTACTGCTGCATCAGGCGAAGCTTTTTACCGGCCAGGTGGTTGTCGTTCGGATAGAGGACTTTGGTCAGCTTCTCGGCGTCGATGCCCTGCTGCTCGGCGCGCAGGAAATCGCCGTCGTTGAATTTGGTCAGGTTAAACGGATGCGCGTGCTTCGCCTGCCACAGACGCAGCGGCTGCGCCACGCCGTTACGGTAGCCAAGCACCGGCAGATCCCAGGCTTCGCCGGTGATGGTGAACGCCGGTTCCCAGAGGCCCTGCTTTGTCACTTTCCCGCCAATGCCAACCTGTACGTCCAGCTGCGCGTTGTGGCGGAACCACGGATAGGTATTGCGATGCCAGTCGTCCGGCGCTTCCATCTGATGCCCGTCGGCAAACGACTGACGGAACAGGCCGTACTGATAGTTCAGACCATAGCCAATCGCCGACTGGCCGACGGTCGCCATGGAGTCCAGGAAGCAGGCCGCCAGGCGTCCCAGGCCGCCGTTGCCCAGCGCCGGGTCAATCTCTTCTTCCAGCAGGTCGGTCAGGTTAATGTCGTGTTCTTTAAGAACGTCACCGACCTCCTGATACCAGCCGAGGTTCAACAGGTTGTTGCCCGTCAGACGGCCAATCAGGAATTCCATTGAAATGTAGTTTACATGGCGCTGGCCTTTTACCGGTTTTGCCAGGGGCTGAGCATCCAGCTGCTCTGCGAGCGCACCGCTCACTGCCTGCCACCACTGGTGAGGCGTCATTTCGTTTGCAGCATGAAGGCCAAAACGCTGCCACTGACGCGTCAGGGCAGCCTGGAATTGAGCTTTGTTGAAGGTAGGCTGTGACATAGGGGATCGGCATCCTTTAGAAAGAAAACACAAGTTGGCGCTAGTGTGCCTGGCTCATTTCCCCTCTTCCTCCTCCCGAGGGGGATTAGACAGGGAGGAGTAGCGGGGATGAGCATAAAAGTGTGATCGAGGCCACTCTCAGAGCATAGTTCGAGTGTGCCCGTAAGATAAAAAAGTAACCCGGGAGAATGTCAAAGAAATGAAATGCAGTTTTGGGTGAAATTAAAACGTTCTGAAATGATTACTTACGTAGAATAATAATTTAGCCATCGGGGTGCACCTCAGGAGACTATTACTCTCACTCAACTTTACCCGCACTTTATTAAATTTGACGTCACTATACCTTTCTGAAACCAGTTTCAGCGCAGCGGCAATGTATCCAGACAAACCAGCTGTGACGCGGCGTTAAACCCCTTCTGAGAAAGTTCCAACATTTGCCTGAATGTTTTGTGACAGAGTGCAAATTCAGAGCCACAAAACCCAGACATAACTTGCAATAGTTCTCTTTCTGTTCGACCTTATATCCTATTAATTACGAAGCGCAAAAAAAATAAAATCTCTCGTTCCCCACAGTGAAGTGAAACCTATGTTGATTCCGTCTAAATTAAGTCGCCCGGTTCGCCTTGACCATACAGTGGTCCGCGAGCGTCTGTTGGCTAAACTTTCCGGCGCGCATAATTTCCGACTGGCGCTGGTTACGAGCCCTGCAGGTTATGGAAAAACAACGCTCATTTCGCAATGGGCCGCGGGTAAGAGCGATCTTGGCTGGTATTCCCTCGACGAGGGCGATAACCAGCAAGAGCGTTTTGCCAGCTATCTGATTGCCGCCATACAGCAAGCAACCCATGGACACTGCGTCGCCAGTGAGGTGATGGTGCAAAAGCGCCAGTACGCAAGCCTGTCCTCCCTTTTCTCTCAGCTGTTTATCGAACTGGCCGAATGGCATCGCCCGCTTTACGTGGTGATAGATGATTACCATCTCATCACTAACCCGGTAATTCATGAATCGATGCGTTTCTTCCTGCGCCATCAGCCGGAAAACCTGACCTTAGTCGTGTTGTCACGCAACCTGCCGCAGCTGGGTATTGCCAACCTGCGCGTGCGCGATCAGCTCCTGGAAGTGGGCAGCCAGCAGCTGGCCTTTACCCACCAGGAAGCGAAACAGTTCTTTGACTGCCGCCTGAACTCACCGATTGAGGCCGCCGAAAGCAGCCGCCTGTGTGATGACGTTGCCGGCTGGGCCACGGCGCTGCAGCTCATAGCGCTCTCTGCCCGGCAAAACAACAGTCCGGCACATCAGTCTGCGCGGCGCCTGGCGGGCATCAACGCCAGCCACCTTTCTGACTATCTCGTGGATGAGGTGCTGGACAGCGTCGATCCCTCAACGCGTAATTTCCTGCTGAAAAGCTCTCTGCTGCGCTCCATGAACGATGCGCTCATCGTGCGGGTGACGGGCTGTGAAAACGGCCAGCTGCAGCTCGAAGAGATTGAACGTCAAGGCCTTTTCCTGACGCGCATGGACGATCCGGGCGAGTGGTTTAGCTATCATCCGCTGTTCGGCAGCTTCCTGCGCCAGCGCTGTCAGTGGGAGCTGGCGGTTGAACTGCCGGAGATCCACCGCGCCGCTGCCGAAAGCTGGATGGCGCAAGGCTTCCCGAGCGAAGCCATCCACCACGCGCTGGCCGCCGGTGATGCCAGCATGCTGCGCGATATTCTCCTCAATCATGCGTGGGGCCTGTTTAACCACAGCGAGCTGACGCTGCTGGAAGAATCCCTCAAAGCCCTGCCGTGGGAAAGCCTGCTGGAGAACCCGCGTCTGGTGCTGCTGCAGGCCTGGCTGATGCAGAGCCAGCATCGCTACAGCGAAGTGAACACCCTGCTGGCGCGCGCCGAGCAGGAGATGGAAAGCGAAATGGATACCACCCTGCACGGAGAGTTCAACGCGCTGCGCGCTCAGGTGGCGATTAACGATGGCGACCCGGACGAAGCTGAACGGCTGGCGATGGTCGCGCTGGATGAACTGCCGCTTGCCAACTTCTACAGCCGTATCGTGGCGACCTCCGTGCACGGCGAAGTGCTGCACTGCAAAGGCGATCTCACGCGATCGCTTTCACTGATGCAGCAAACCGAACAGATGGCGCGTCGTCATGATGTCTGGCATTACGCCCTGTGGAGCCTGATCCAACAGAGCGAGATTTTATTCGCGCAGGGGTTCCTGCAGGCCGCCTGGGAAAACCAGGAAAAAGCGTTCCAGCTGATTCGTGAACAACATCTGGAACAGCTGCCGATGCACGAGTTCCTGTTGCGTATTCGCGCTCAGCTGCTGTGGGCATGGTCGCGTCTGGATGAAGCGGAAAGCTGCGCCCGTCAGGGTGTGGATGTTCTTTCCAGCTTCCAGCCTCAACAGCAGCTGCAGTGCCTGGCGCTGCTGGTGCAGTGCTCGCTGGCGCGCGGCGATCTCGACAACGCCCGCAACCATCTTAACCGCCTGGAAAACCTGCTCGGCAACGGCCAGTATCATAGCGACTGGGTGTCAAACGCCGACAAGGTCCGGGTGATTTACTGGCAGATGACCGGCGATAAAAAATCCGCCGCCAACTGGCTGCGCCAGACGCCAAAACCGGAATTTGCCAACAACCACTTCCTGCAGAGCCAGTGGCGCAATATTGCCCGCGCGCAGATCCTGCTCGGTGAATTAGAGCCCGCTGAGATTGTGCTGGAGGAGCTGAACGAGAACGCGCGCAGCCTGCGCCTGATGAGCGACCTGAACCGCAACCTGCTGCTGCAAAACCAGCTTTACTGGCAGGCGGGTCGTAAAAATGATGCCCAGCGTGTGCTTCTGGAAGCGCTGCAGCTGGCTAACCGCACCGGGTTTATCAGCCACTTTGTAATTGAAGGGGAAGTGATGGCGCAGCAGCTGCGCCAGCTGATTCAGCTCAACACGCTGCCGGAACTGGATCAGCATCGCGCCCAGCGCATTCTGCGCGAGATTAACCAGCATCATCGGCACAAGTTCGCGCATTTCGATGAGAACTTTGTTGAACGTCTGCTGAACCACCCGGAAGTGCCGGAACTTATCCGCACCAGCCCGCTCACCCAGCGCGAATGGCAGGTTCTGGGGCTGATTTATTCAGGCTACAGCAACGAGCAGATTGCCGGTGAGCTTGCGGTGGCGGCGACCACCATCAAAACGCATATCCGCAATCTGTATCAGAAGCTGGGCGTGGCGCATCGTCAGGATGCGGTGCAGCATGCGCAGCAGCTGTTGAAGATGATGGGATACGGCGTTTAGGTTTGTGCGGCCTGATGCCCTCACCCACAGGGAGAGGGCGCACGGCTTTTCAACACAACTCTAACTGCAAATTATTATCTTTAATTACCTGCATCACGCCCGCCGGCGGCATCACGTCGGTATAGACCGCATCCACCATGCTGATGCTGCCCATGTTCACCATCGCGTTACGGCCAAACTTGGAATGATCCACCACCAGCATCACGTGGCGTGAATTTTCAATAATCGCGCGCTTGGTGCGCACCTCGTGGTAATCAAACTCCAGCAGCGAGCCGTCGCTGTCGATACCGCTGATCCCCAGAATGCCGAAGTCGAGGCGGAACTGAGAGATAAAATCGAGGGTGGCTTCGCCAATAATTCCGCCGTCGCGGCTGCGCAGTTCGCCGCCCGCGAGGATGATGCGGAAGTCTTCTTTCTGCATCAGGGTATTGGCCACGTTCAGGTTGTTGGTGACCACGCGCAGGTTCTCGTGATCCAGCAGCGCATGGGCAACCGCTTCCGGCGTGGTGCCGATATCAATGAACAGCGTCGCGCCGTTCGGGATCTGGCTGGCGACCTTGCGGGCAATGCGCTCTTTCTCTGCCGTCTGCGTCGCCTTACGGTCGTGCCAGGAGGTGTTGACCGAGCTGGACGGCAGCGCCGCGCCGCCGTGGTGGCGAAGAATACGGTTCTGATCGGCCAGGTCGTTCAGGTCACGACGGATGGTTTGTGGGCTGACGGCAAACTGCTCCACCAGCTCTTCGGTGCTGACGTATCCCTGTTTTTTTACCAGTTCGATAATGGCGTCATGACGTTGTGTTTGTTTCATCAATTATCCCTGAGAATTATGTTCGTTTTCGCGCATGGAGCGTGTCGACAAAGGCCATCGCCAGCCCCACGGCCAGCCCGGCGACGTGCGCTCCGTTGGCGATAGACATACCAAACAGATCAAACCACCCGGCAATTAGCCATATTAACGCAAAGGTTATTAATCCGCGTTGCAGATAGATGCCGCTTTCCGGATCGCGCTCCCCGCGAAGCCAGACGTAGCCCATCAGGGCATATACGACACCCGACAGCCCACCGAACCACGGCCCGCTGAACTTGTGCTGCACGTAGCCGCTTAACAGGGCGCTGATAATAGTGATAACGATCAGCTTGCCGCTGCCCAGACGCTTTTCAACGGCACCGCCGAGATACCACCACCAGAGCAGGTTAAAGAGGATATGCATCACCGAGAAGTGCATCAGCACGTGGCTAAAGTAGCGCCAGACGTCAAACTCAAGAGACGAGTCATAGGGCCACGCCAGGGCAATCATTACGCTCTGGTCGCCGACCACGTTCATGATAATGAAGACGATGATACAGGCCGCCATCAGCAGCAGCGTAAACGGGCCCGCGCGCTCGCGAATAGTGGCGAGGAAAGGAAAGCGGCTGTAGTGCAATCCGCTGCCGGTCTGGCCGGACTGCCAGCTGGCCGCAAGATAGCGCGGGTCGCCAGGGTTCTCAAGAAAACGCGCCAGCTCCTCGTTTACCCGTCCGGCCTGGCTCTCATCGGCCAGCCAGACGTCGGTCTGCGTATGTTGTTGAATAGTCAGAATAACGCCCTGCGTCGCCATATAGTCGACAAACGCCTGGGCGACACGCGGGTTAGTAAAAGAGGTGATCATCAACATGGGCAGCGGTCGCTTATTTCCACACAAAAGAGGACAGTATAGCGGGATCAGCGCTCAAAAGCGTATTCCACTTCCGCCGGGAAATGGCGATGCCAGGCATCGAAACCACCGTCGACGCTGTAAACCGCGTCGTAACCCTGCTGAAGCAGATACTGCGCCGCGCCTTTGCTGCTGTTGCCGTGGTAGCACATGACTATCACCGGCGTGTCGAAGTCGTTATCGCGCATAAACGCGCCCAGCGTGTCGTTGGTGAGATGGAACGCGCCCGGCGTATGGCCCATCGCAAAACTCTGCGGATCGCGGATGTCCACCAGCACTGCTTTTCCTTGGTGCATCTTCTGGTGGGCTTCTTCTACGTTAATACATTCAAACTGATCCATGGTGTTCTCTTTACAGTGGTCAACGACAAGATTTTACCCCGTAGTGTACGTCCTGGCGGCGGGTAAACGCCATTATGTTATCCATATCACTCTAAATTGTTTTTTTGATGTTACCAAAAGCGCGTTCCTTTGCTATTATGAGCGATATCGAACATTTCTGAGCTTTAACGAAAGTGCATGAGGGTGTTATGGAAACCAAAGATCTGATTGTGATAGGCGGTGGCATCAACGGTGCCGGTATTGCGGTCGATGCCGCAGGACGCGGTTTGTCCGTACTGATGCTGGAAGCTAACGATCTCGCCTGCGCGACGTCGTCCGCCAGCTCCAAACTGATTCACGGTGGCCTGCGCTACCTGGAACACTACGAATTCCGCCTGGTCAGTGAAGCACTGGCCGAACGTGAAGTGCTGCTGAAAATGGCCCCGCATCTGGCGATTCCGATGCGCTTCCGGCTGCCCCATCGCCCGCATCTGCGTCCGGCGTGGATGATCCGAATCGGTCTGTTTATGTACGATCATCTGGGTAAACGCACCAGCCTCCCGGGTTCGAAAGGGTTGCGTTTTGGCTCAGAATCGGTCCTTAAGCCGGAAATCGTGCGCGGATTCGAATATTCCGACTGCTGGGTGGATGATGCCCGCCTGGTACTGGCGAATGCGCAGATGGTTGAGAAGAAAGGTGGCGAGGTGAAAACCCGCACCCGCGCAACCGCTGCCCGTCGTGAAAATGGCCTGTGGATTGTGGAAGCGGAAGACATTGATACCGGCGAGAAATTCAGCTGGAAAGCGCGCGGCCTGGTGAACGCTACCGGCCCGTGGGTGAAGCAGTTCTTCGACGACGGCATGCATCTGCCTTCTCCATACGGCATTCGCCTGATCAAGGGCAGCCACATTGTGGTGCCGCGCGTGCATACCCAGAAGCAGGCTTACATCCTGCAGAACGAAGACAAGCGCATCGTGTTTGTGATCCCGTGGATGGACGAGTTTTCGATCATCGGTACCACCGACGTGGAGTACAAAGGCGATCCGAAGAACGTCGAGATCGACGAGAGCGAAGTGAACTACCTGCTCAAAGTGTATAACGCGCACTTTAAGAAACAGCTGTCGCGCGACGACGTTGTATGGACCTACTCCGGCGTGCGTCCGCTGTGCGATGACGAGTCTGACTCACCGCAGGCCATTACCCGCGACTATACGCTCGATATTCACGACGTTGACGGTCAGGCGCCGCTGCTTTCCGTGTTTGGCGGTAAGCTCACCACCTACCGCAAGCTGGCCGAGCACGCGCTGGAAAAACTGGCGCCGTACTATAAAGGCATTGGCCCGGCATGGACCAAGGGCGCGGTATTGCCCGGCGGTGATATCGGCGATAACCGCGATGATTACGCCGCGAAGCTGCGCCGTCGGTTCCCGTTCATCACCGAAGGAATGGCGCGCCACTATGCCCGCACCTACGGCAGTAATACCGAGCTGATTCTGGGCGATGCGAAGGACATTGCGGATCTGGGCGAGCATTTCGGCCACGAGCTGTACGAAGCCGAACTGCGTTACCTGGTTGAGCACGAGTGGGTGCGTCGTCTGGACGATGCTATCTGGCGTCGTACCAAAGAAGGGATGTGGCTCAACGCCGAGCAGCAGTCTCGCGTGGCGCAGTGGTTACTGCAAAATGTGGGGAAGCGTGAGCTGTCGCTGGCATCGTAATACGACTGGTGCGGACTGATGCCCTCACCCTGCCCCTCTCCCACAGGGAGAGGGAACAAACACTAAAAACGGCAACCGAGGTTGCCGTTTTGCTTTTATAGCCTCACCGGATCAATATGCCAGATCGTCTCGGCATACTCCTTGATGGTCCGGTCTGACGAGAAATAGCCCATATTGGCGATGTTGTACATCGCGGCGCTGGTCCATTTCTCCGGCTGGCGATAAAGTTCATCCACCTTATCCTGACAGTCCACGTAGCTGCGATAATCCGCCAGCACCTGGTAGTGATCGCCAAAGTTAATCAGCGAATCCACCAGATCGCGGTAGCGGCTCGGTTCATCAGGGCTAAACACGCCGGTCGCGATCTGCGTTAGCACCTGACGCAACTCTTCATCCTCTTCGTAATACTGACGCGGCGAGTAGCCTTTCCTGCGCAGCGCCTCCACCTCTTCCGTCGTATTACCGAAGATAAAGATATTCTCATCGCCCACGTGCTCCAGCATCTCGACGTTCGCCCCGTCCAGCGTGCCGATGGTCAGCGCGCCGTTGAGGGCAAACTTCATGTTACTGGTACCGGATGCCTCCGTTCCCGCCGTGGAAATCTGTTCAGAGAGATCCGCCGCCGGGATGATCAGCTGCGCCAGGCTGACGCTGTAGTTCGGAATGAACACCACCTTCAGCTTGTCGCCAATGTCCGGATCCTGGTTAACCACCTTCGCCACGTCGTTGATGAGATGAATAATGTGCTTCGCCATGTAGTAGGCGGAAGCCGCCTTACCGGCGAAGATCTTCACGCGCGGCACCCATTCAGCCGTCGGATCGGCCTTGATGCGGTTGTAATGGGTGATCACGTGCAGCACGTTCATCAGCTGACGCTTGTATTCGTGGATGCGTTTGATCTGCACGTCGAACAGCGCTTTCGGGTTAGCGACCACGTTGAGGTGCATCGCCAGCCAGACCGCCAGACGCTTTTTGTTCAGCAGCTTTGCTTCCCGTACGGCTTTGTTCACCGTCGGGAAATCAATATGCTGTTCCAGCTCGCTCAGCTGGCTCAAATCGGTACGCCAGGTGCGGCCGATATTCTCGTCCAGCACCTCAGAGAGCGGCTGGTTGGCCAGCGCCAGCCAGCGGCGCGGCGTGACGCCGTTGGTCACGTTGCAGAACCGCGTCGGGAAGATCTTCGCGAAGTCCGCAAACAGCGACTGCACCATCAGGTTCGAGTGGAGCTCGGACACGCCGTTGACCTTGTGGCTGATGACAACCGCCAGCCAGGCCATGCGCACGCGACGACCGTTCGACTCATCAATGATGGACGCGCGGCTCAGCAGGCCGGTATCGTTCGGATACTGCTCCTGCAGCGTCTTAAGGAAGTAGTCGTTAATCTCAAAGATAATCTGCAGATGGCGCGGCAGGATTTTGCCGAGCATGTCCACCGGCCACGTCTCCAGCGCTTCGCTCATCAGCGTGTGGTTGGTGTAGGAGAACACCTGGCAGGTCACCTCAAAGGCGTCATCCCAGCTGAACTTATGCTCGTCGATCAGCAGGCGCATCAGCTCCGGAATAGAGAGCACCGGGTGGGTGTCGTTAAGGTGGATCGCGGTTTTCTCCGCCAGGTTGGCGTAGGTTTTGTGCAGCTGATGGTGGCGGCTGAGGATGTCCTGAATGGTCGCCGAAACGAGGAAATACTCCTGACGCAGGCGCAGCTCGCGACCCGAGTAGGTCGAGTCATCCGGGTACAGCACGCGGGACACGTTCTCGGAGTGGTTTTTATCCTCCACCGCCGCGAAGTAGTCACCCTGGTTAAATTTACCGAGGTTAATTTCGCTACTGGCCTGGGCACTCCACAGGCGCAGCGTGTTGGTGGCGTCGGTATCGTAGCCGGGGATAATCTGGTCGTAGGCCACGGCCAGGATCTCTTCCGTTTCTACCCAGCGGGATTTTTTCCCTTCCTGCTGGATACGCCCGCCAAAGCGCACCTTGTAGCGCGTGTTGTGGCGCTTGAATTCCCACGGGTTGCCGTACTCCAGCCAGTAGTCCGGCGACTCTTTCTGACGCCCGTCGACGATGTTCTGTTTGAACATACCGTAGTCGTAGCGAATACCGTAGCCGCGGCCCGGCAGCGCCAGCGTCGCCAGCGAGTCGAGGAAGCAGGCGGCGAGACGCCCCAGACCGCCGTTGCCGAGGCCCGGGTCGTTCTCTTCGTCGATCAGCTCTTCTAAATCTAACCCCATCTCTTCGAGTGCGGTTTTGACATCGTCATAAATACCGAGCGACAGCAGCGCGTTGGACAGCGTGCGGCCAATCAAAAATTCCATCGACAGGTAGTAAACCTGACGCGTCTCCTGCGAGAGCTGGGCGCGGTTTGAGCGCAGCCAGCGTTCAACTAAGCGGTCACGCACGGCAAACAGGGTGGCGTTCAGCCACTCGTGCTTGTTGGCAATAACCGGATCTTTCCCGATGGTGAACATCAGCTTGTAGGCGATGGAGTGCTTTAACGCCTCAACGCTGAGCGTGGGTGAAGAGTAGCTAAATGGAGCGTTCATATCAGTAACTTCGCCTCGTTACATCAAGCGTTGATAGAGATCGCGGTATGACTGCGCCGCGACGTGCCAGCTAAAGTCCATGGACATCGCCTGACGCTGAACGTAACGCCAGAGTGATGGACGGGACCACAAGACGAAAGCACGCCGAATCGCCCGAAGCAGCGACCAGGCATTACTGTCCTCAAAGACAAATCCGCTGGCGATACCGTCCGCCAGATTTTCCAGAGAGCTGTCGGATACGGTATCCGCCAGTCCGCCCGTGCGGCGCACCAGCGGCAGCGTGCCGTATTTCAGACCATAAAGCTGCGTCAGGCCGCAGGGTTCGAAACGGCTTGGCACCAGAATGACGTCCGCGCCGCCCATAATTCGGTGAGAGAACGCCTCGTGGTAGCCAATCTGCACGCCCACCTGCCCCGGGTGTTCCGCAGCGGCGGCAAGGAAACCTTCCTGCAGCACCGGGTCGCCCGCGCCGAGCAGCGCCAGCTGTCCGCCCTGCTCCAGTAAACCGGGCAGCGCCTCAAGCACCAGATCCAGCCCTTTCTGGCTGGTCAGGCGGCTCACGACGGCGAACAGCGGCACTTTGTCGTTCACCTTCAGGCCCATCGCAATCTGCAGCTGGCGTTTGTTTTCCGCTTTGTCTTCCACGGAATCACGGCCATAGCGCGCCGCCAGCAGGAGATCGGTTTCCGGGCTCCAGATCTGTTCATCCACGCCGTTCAGAATGCCCGACAGGCGGCCTTCGCGATGGCGCTGCTGCAGCAACCCTTCCATGCCATAGCCAAACGCCGGCTGGGTGATCTCACGCGCGTAGGTTGGGCTCACCGCCGTGATGTGATCGGCGTAATACAGACCCGCCTTCAGGAACGAGATCTGCCCGTTAAACTCCAGACCGTGCATGTTAAAGAACGACCATGGCAGATCGATGTCATTCATGTGATGGGCGTAGTACATCCCCTGATACGCCAGGTTATGCACGGTTAAGACCGATTTCGCCGGGTGGCCGCGCGCGGCGAGATACGCCGGGGCAAGCCCGGCGTGCCAGTCGTGCGCGTGCACCACATCCGGACGCCAGAACGGATCCAGCCCCGTCGCCATTTCGGCGCCGACCCAGCCGAGCAGCGCAAAGCGCAGCACGTTGTCGGTGTAGGCGAACAGGTTCGTATCGTGATACGGGCTGCCCGGGCGATCGTATAAGTGCGGCGCGTCGATCAGGTAAATCCCTACGCCATTGTAATGTCCAAACAGCAGGGTAATGCGTCCGGCAAACGTTTCACGGCGGGTCACCACTTTTGCATCGGGTATACCGCGCCGGATATCCGGAAAGGCGGGCAGCAGGACTCGGGTATCCACGCCTCCGGCGATTTGCGCCGCCGGTAATGCGCCAAGCACATCTGCCAGTCCGCCCGTTTTTAATAACGGGAACATCTCAGAACATACGTGTAAAACCTGCATCATCGCTCCTGTTTGATCTGCAGCTTCCGCAACATTTCCCGTGTGACTAACACGATCCCCTCTTCCGAACGGTAGAAACGACGCGCGTCTTCTTCCGCATTCTCCCCAATAACCATCCCTTCAGGGATGACGCAGGCACGGTCGATCACGCAACGACGCAGACGACACGAGCGCCCTACCCAGACATCCGGCAACAAGACTGCCGAATCGATATTACAGAATGAATTTATCCGCACGCGCGGGAACAACACCGACTGCACCACGACCGAACCGGAGATAATGCACCCGCCGGACACCAGCGAGTTCAGCGTCATACCGTGGCTGCCGGAGCGGTCCTGCACGAATTTGGCCGGCGGTAGCGACTCCATATGGGTACGAATCGGCCAGTTCTGGTCATACATATCCAGTTCAGGCGTGACCGATGCCAGATCGAGGTTCGCTTTCCAGTAGGCTTCCAGCGTACCCACATCGCGCCAGTAGGGTTCCGCATTCGGATCGGACTGTACGCAGGACAGCGGGAATGGATGTGCATACGCCATGCCAGCTTTCGTGATTTTCGGAATGATGTCTTTACCGAAGTCGTGGCTGGAGTTTTCGTCTTTGTCGTCTTCTTCCAGCAGCTCATAAAGATAATCTGCGTCAAAGACATAGATCCCCATGCTGGCGAGCGATTTGGTGTCATCGCCCGGCATGGTTGGCGGATTCGCCGGTTTTTCAACGAAGTCGATAATTTTGTCGTCGGCATCCACGTGCATGACGCCAAACGCCGTCGCTTCGGCAACGGGCACAGGCAGACACGCCACGGTGCAGCGCGCCCCTTTTTCGACGTGGTCGATCAGCATGTGGGAGTAATCTTGCTTGTAGATGTGGTCCCCGGCGAGGATCACGATGTATTCCGCGTTATAGCGACGAATGATGTCGAGGTTCTGGGTCACCGCATCCGCCGTACCGCGGTACCAGTTCTCGCCGTGAACGCGCTGCTGAGCAGGAAGGAGATCGACAAACTCGTTCATCTCTTCGCTGAAGAATGACCAGCCGCGCTGGATATGCTGAACCAGCGTGTGCGACTGATACTGCGTAATGACGCCGATGCGGCGAATGCCCGAGTTCAGACAGTTGGAGAGCGCAAAGTCGATGATGCGGAACTTACCACCAAAGTGAACAGCCGGTTTGGCGCGCTTGATGGTCAAATCTTTCAGACGGGTACCACGCCCACCCGCAAGGATCAGGGCAACCGTTTTTAATGGTAGCTGGCGTGCCAACATTAAGGGATCGTTCTTCTCTAATCTAACCATGACTAACTCCTTTTTTATCATCTTTGGAATACGCACACTCCGTGCGCAGGCCCGTGCCAGACAGCCATTACTACCGGATTATCCGCTCCGGCAAAGGGGGGAACGGCGCGCCACTCCCCGTCAGGTAAAACAATCTCTGCGACGTCATCCGTCGCGTTCAGCGTGACCAGCCATTTATCCGACAGCAGGATTTGCAGGCGTGGTACGCCGTGTTGCCACTCTTGCGCGCTTAAAGGTTGCGCGTCTTTATTCAGCCAGCGAACGTTGCCGTCACCCTCTTCCCACCAGCTGTTGGCGGTCAGCGCGGGGATCTGCTGGCGAAGATGGATCAGCGCAGCGGTGAAATGAATCAGCCCGCTGTTGGCTTCCCCCCAGTCGAGCCAGGTTAAGGTGTTGTCCTGGCAATACGCATTGTTATTACCGTGCTGGCTGTGACCATGCTCATCGCCTGCCAGCAGCATCGGCGTGCCCTGCGACAGTAAAAGCGTTGTCAGCAGCGCATGAACGCTGGCGCGTCGCCGCTCTATCACATCCAGACTTCCGCCTAACCCTTCTATACCATGATTAAAGCTATGGTTATTGTTAGTGCCATCGCGATTCTCTTCGCCGTTCGCCTCATTGTGTTTCTGATTGAAACAAACGCAGTCCCTGAGCGTAAAACCGTCGTGCGCCGTCAACAGGTTGACGGTGGCCGACGGGCGTTTGCCGTCGCGCTTAAAAAGATCGCTCGACGCGGCAAAGCGCCCGGCAAATTCCCCCAGCGACAGATTGCGTTCCAGCCAGAAGCGGCGCACGGCGTCGCGGTAGTGATCGTTCCACTCGGCAAACAGCGGCGGGAAATTCCCGACCTGATAACCGCCTTCGCCAATGTCCCACGGCTCGGCAATGAGCTTCACCTGCGAGAGCACCGGACAGTTTTTTATCGCCTCGAACAGCGGCGCCTGCCGGCTGAACGCCGGCGTGCGCCCCATCACGGGCGCCAGGTCGAAACGAAAACCGTCGACGTGGAACGTCTCCACCCAGAATTTCAGGCATTCATACGCAAAATGCGTGACCGCCGGATGGCTGAGGTTGAGCGTGTTACCGCAGCCGGTCCAGTTCTCATAATCGCAATCCTGCCTGATCCAATAATAGCTACGGTTATCAATTCCGCGCATGGAGAGCGTTGGACCGTCGAGATCGCTTTCTGCACTGTGGTTGAGCACCACGTCCAGAATGACCTCAATGCCCGCCGCGTGGAGAGCCTTCACCGCATCGCGGAACTCGTCCCGCGCTTTTTCCGGAAGGACGGCATAGCGCGGTTCGAGCGCGAACATCGCCAGCGGGTTGTAGCCCCAGTAGTTGCTGAGCCCCAGCCGCTGCAGACGCGGCTCGCTGGCAAAATGGGCAACGGGAAGCAGTTCCAGGGCGGTGATACCGAGATGTTTCAGGTAGGCGATCATGGTGGGATGCCCGAGTGCCTTATAGGTGCCGCGCATCTCTTTGGGGATCGACGGGTGCAGGTACGTCAGCCCTTTAACGTGGGCTTCATAAATGACGGTATTGCCCCACGGCGTGTGCGGCGGGGCATCGTCTTCCCAGTCATAAAGATCGTTCACCACCACGCTTTTTGGCGCGACGGGCGCGCTGTCGCGGTGGTCGGGCTCGCGGTAGCCCACGTGGAAGAGCGGGTCATCTTTAAATTCGCCGTCCACGCGGTGCGCGCACGGATCAATCAGCAGCTTCGCCGGGTTAAACCAGTGACCCTGCGCCGGATCCCACGGACCGTGTACGCGAAAGCCATAGTGCATGCCTGGCCGTCCTCCGGCCAGGTAGCCGTGCCAGGTATCCCCCGTGCGCGCGGGTAAATCGTAACGGTGCTCGTTACCTTCCCCGTCAAACACGCACAGTTCTACCCGCTCGGCGTGAGCGGAAAAGAGGGTGAAATTGACACCCTTTCCGTCAAAACGCGCCCCGAGCGGTTCGGGTTTACCTGCCGTAAGCTGCGTCATTCGCCCTCCCGCATCAGCCAGATGGTGCCAAGCGGCGGCAGCGTCAGGCTCAGGGAGTTGGGTCGCCCGTGGCTTTCTATGGCGTCACTCTGTACCAGCCCGCCGTTACCGGCGTTGCTGCCGTGGTAGTGCATCGAATCGGTATTCAGAATTTCACGCCATTTGCCCGGCTGGTTAATGCCGAAGCGGTAGTGTTCGCGCGGCACCGGGGTGAAGTTGCTGGCGACGATGATCTCGTTACCGGCCTTGTCACGACGCACAAAGACAAACACCGAGCGCTCATGGTCGTCCACCACCAGCCATTCAAAGCCGTACGGATCGAAGTCGAGCTCGTGCAGCGCTTTGTGGTGGCGATAGGTCAGGTTCAGATCGCGCACCAGACGCTGCACCCCGTGGTGCCAGTTGTCGCCGCCTTCCAGCAGATGCCAGTCGAGGCTGGCGTCGTGGTTCCACTCGCGTCCCTGGGCGAACTCATTGCCCATGAACAGCAGTTTCTTACCCGGGAAGGCAAACATCCAGCCGTAATAGGCGCGCAGGTTGGCAAACTTCTGCCACGCGTCGCCAGGCATGCGGTCGAGAATCGATTTTTTACCGTGTACCACCTCATCGTGCGACAGCGGCAGCATGAAGTTTTCGGTGTAGTTGTAGAGCATCCCGAACGTCAGCTTATCGTGATGATACTTACGGTGAACCGGGTCCAGCTTCATGTAGTCGAGCGTGTCGTGCATCCAGCCCAGGTTCCACTTATACCAGAACCCCAGGCCGCCCAATGACGGCGGACGGGAGACGCCCGCAAAGTCGGTGGATTCTTCCGCCATGGTCACGGCACCGTCCACCTGCTCGCCGATAATGCGGTTGGTATTGCGCAGGAACTCAATGGCTTCCAGGTTTTCACGACCGCCAAACTCGTTCGGGATCCACTCCCCCTCTTTGCGGCTGTAGTCTCGGTAGATCATCGACGCCACCGCATCGACGCGCAGGGCATCAATACCAAACCGCTCGATCCAGTACAGGGCATTCCCGACCAGATAGTTGGCGACCTCACGACGACCGTAGTTGTAGATCAGCGTGTTCCAGTCCTGGTGATAGCCTTCGCGCGGATCGCTGTGCTCGTAAAGCTTCGTACCGTCAAACTCTGCCAGCGCGAAATCATCCGCAGGGAAATGGCCCGGCACCCAGTCGAGGATGACGTTCAGCCCGGCGGCGTGCGCGGCATCAATGAAATAGCGGAAGTCGTCGCGCGTGCCAAAGCGGCGCGTTGGCGCATACAGCCCGGTGGGCTGATAGCCCCAGCTGCCGTCGAACGGGTGTTCATTGACCGGCAGCAGCTCAAGGTGAGTAAAGCCCATCCATTTGGCGTACGGCACCAGCTGGTCGGCAAGCTCCCGGTAGCTCAGCCAGAAGTTGTTATCGGTGTGGCGGCGCCAGGAGCCGAGATGAACTTCATAGACGGAGATCGGCGCATCAAAGCGGTTGGCCTGTTTACGCTCCTCCGTCTGGATAACCTTTTCCGGCAGGCCGCAAATCAGCGACGCGGTATCCGGGCGCATCTGCGCTTCGAAGGCATACGGGTCGGCTTTAATGCGTAGCTTGCCGTTGGCGTCGATCATCTCGAATTTATAAAGCTGCCCGGGGTGCGCCCCGGGGATAAACAGCTCCCAGATGCCGGTTTCCCGGCGCAGGCGCATCGGGTGTCGGCGACCGTCCCAGTAGTTGAACTGGCCGACAACGGAGACGCGCTGGGCGTTAGGCGCCCACACGGCGAACCGCGTGCCGGTAATGCCATCCATGGTATCGGCATGGGCACCCAGCGTTTCATAAGGGCGAAGATGCGTTCCTTCGGAGAGCAGCCAGGCGTCCATCTCTTTAAGCAGAGGGCCAAAGCTGTAAGGATCGTCAATCAGGTTTTGCTGACCGTGCCAGAGAACGGCGAGCTGATAGCGAAAAGGGTTTTTACGACGGGGCATTACGCCCGAGAAGAAGCCACGCGAATCGAGGCATTCAAGATTACCGACCTTGCGGCCAGTTTTGGGTTCAATCACCCAGACTTCTGTGGCATCCGGTAATAGCGCCCGAACTTCCAGACCCGCCTCAGTACGATGCATCCCAAGCACAGAAAAGGGGTCAGCGAAATGACCCGCAATAAGCGCATTAATCACGTCTCTATCCACACGATCGGACATGGTATTCATCCTGTTTTTTATGTCGTCCTTTTTAAGCGCTCCGGGACGACTTTTAATGTGACCTGAACGGGACAGCACAAAAATGTGCATCCATTCTGCTCCGTTCGAACCTCAGGTAAGAAATGACTCTTCCTTAAAGCATAGCCAACGCTCTAGATGACTCCTGATAAAAAATAAGACATACGCGTGTTACTCCATGTAGTACGCAAAAAAAAGGGGTGAAAATCACCCCCGGTAGTTAACAAATTATTACGCCAGCTGGCGCAGCATGCGGCGCAGCGGCTCGGCGGCGCCCCACAGGAGCTGGTCGCCGACGGTGAACGCAGAGAGATACTCCGGCCCCATGTTCAGCTTGCGCAGACGGCCAACCGGCGTGGTCAGCGTGCCGGTAACGGCAGCCGGGGTCAGCTCGCGCATGGTGATATCACGATCGTTTGGCACCACTTTCGCCCACGGGTTATGCGCGGCCAGCAGCTCTTCCACGGTCGGAATAGACACATCTTTTTTCAGTTTAATGGTGAAGGCCTGGCTGTGGCAGCGCAGCGCGCCGATACGCACGCACAGACCGTCAACCGGAATGGTGTTCGCGGTCGCGAGGATTTTGTTGGTCTCAGCCTGGCCCTTCCACTCTTCGCGGGTCTGGCCGTTATCCAGCTGTTTGTCGATCCACGGGATCAGACCGCCGGCCAGCGGTACGCCAAAGTTATCCACCGGCAGCTCGCCGCTGCGGGTCAGCTGGGTGACCTTACGCTCGATATCCAGAATAGCGGATGCCGGGTTTGCCAGCTCGGTCGCAACGCTCTGGTGCAGCTGGCCCATCTGGGTCAGCAGCTCGCGCATATGGCGCGCGCCGCCGCCGGACGCGGCCTGGTAGGTCGCCACGGAGACCCACTCCACCAGATCCTGAGCGAACAGGCCGCCGAGGGACATCAGCATCAGGCTGACGGTGCAGTTGCCGCCAACAAAAGTTTTTACGCCGTTGTTCAGGCCATCGGTGATCACGCCCTGGTTCACCGGGTCGAGAATAATGATGGCATCATCTTTCATGCGCAGCGAAGAAGCCGCGTCAATCCAGTAGCCCTGCCAACCGCTTTCACGCAGCTTTGGATAGATTTCGTTGGTATAATCGCCGCCCTGGCACGTCACAATAATGTCGAGTGCCTTCAGCGCTTCCAGATCGTAAGCATCCTGCAACGTGCCTGTGGTACCACCAAAGGACGGAGCAGCCTGGCCGAGCTGGGAAGTGGAGAAGAAGACCGGGCGGATAGCGTCGAAATCGCGCTCTTCAACCATGCGTTGCATGAGTACAGAGCCGACCATACCGCGCCAGCCGATAAAACCAACGTTTTTCATAGCATTTTTTTCCTGCTGAGGGTGTGTGCTGATTGTGCAAGCCAGTATTGAACTGGGATATGCTTCACATTACAAAATGCTACCAAAGTCGCAAGCGAAATTAATCGATGATTGCCCGGCAATCAGAAAAAGCGCTAATCATCGAAATAACACTACTAAGTATCAGGGATAATTTAAAGATGAGTGAAATCATTTCCGCGGCGGTTTTATTGATCCTGATTATGGATCCACTGGGTAACCTGCCGATCTTCATGTCGGTGCTGAAGCACACCGAACCGAAGCGCCGCCGTGCGATCATGATCCGCGAGCTGCTCATCGCCCTGCTGGTGATGTTTATCTTCCTGTTTGCGGGTGAAAAAATCCTCGCATTCCTGAACCTGCGCGCCGAAACCGTGTCAATTTCCGGCGGGATTATTCTTTTCCTGATTGCGATTAAGATGATTTTCCCAAGCGCGGAAGGCAGCAGCAGCGGCCTGCCTGCGGGTGAAGAGCCGTTTATTGTGCCGCTGGCGATTCCCCTCGTTGCCGGGCCGACCATTCTGGCCACGCTGATGCTGCTGTCGCACCAGTATCCGAACCAGATGAGCCATCTGGTCATTGCCCTGCTGATTGCCTGGGGCGGAACGTTTATTATCCTACTGCAGTCATCCCTGTTCCTGCGCCTGCTGGGCGAAAAAGGGGTAAACGCGCTGGAGCGCCTGATGGGGCTGATTCTGGTAATGATGGCAACGCAGATGTTCCTGGACGGCATTCGGGCGTGGATGAAGGGATGACTTTCTCCCTCTCCCTGTGGGAGAGGGCCGGGGTGAGGGTATCAGGCCGCAGAGGCGCCCACTCAACCCTTACGAATCAAATACCGGTACGGCAGCGTTTCCGTCTGCTGTGCCACCAGCTCATGCTCCATAAAGGTACAAAAACCGGGAATATCGCGCGTGGTGGCCGGGTCGTCGGCAACGATCAGCAGCGTTTCACCGGTCTGCATGTTGCGCACGGTTTTACGTACCATCATTACCGGTTCCGGGCAGCGAAGGCCCTGGGCATCAAGAGTGTGGTCTGGGCTGGAAAACAGGTCGGTCATGATCTTCTCGGTCTGATAAAAACGGCTGTAGTTTACGCCCGGTTGCGATCAATGCAAACCAGGTTAACGATTGCGTAAAAACTAACCATTGCAATGTCCTGACAAAGCAGTATCATGCTGCGGTTTTTATTGGGTTCCCTCACCCCAACGTATAAAAAGGTCACATTATGACGCAGTTTTCTGAATCTCAGCGCGTAAAAGCGTTGTTCTGGCTTTCGCTTTTCCATTTGCTGGTGATCACCTCCAGCAACTATCTGGTGCAGCTCCCGATCTCCATCTTTGGTTTCCATACCACCTGGGGCGCGTTTAGTTTCCCGTTTATTTTCCTCGCGACGGATTTGACCGTGCGTATTTTTGGCGCACCGCTGGCTCGCCGTATTATTTTTTCGGTCATGCTCCCGGCGCTGTTCATCTCGTACGTGATTTCGTCTCTGTTTTATATGGGAAGCTGGCAGGGCTTTGAGGCGTTAACCCACTTCAACCTGTTCGTTGCCCGTATCGCCGCGGCAAGCTTTATGGCCTACGCGCTGGGGCAGATCCTCGACGTGCATGTGTTTAACCGCCTGCGTCAGAATCATCGCTGGTGGATGGCGCCAACCGCCTCCACGCTGTTCGGTAACGTGAGCGATACGCTGGCCTTCTTCTTCATCGCCTTCTGGCGCAGCCCGGATGCGTTCATGGCCGAGCACTGGATGGAAATCGCGCTGGTGGACTACTGCTTCAAGGTCCTCATCAGCATTGTTTTCTTCCTGCCGATGTACGGCGTGCTGCTCAATATGCTGCTGAAAAGGCTGGCAGATAAATCTGAAATCACAGCATTGCAGGCTGGTTAAGGGTTCGCTTTATCAGTTGTGATAAGATGAGCGAATGAGCCGTTATGGCCGTTTATCGAAAGGAAGAAGTCAATGCGCAATCTGGTTAAATATGTCGGGATTGGCCTGCTGGTTGTGGGTCTTGCAGCCTGTGATAACAGCGACACGAAAACGCCTGCTCAGGGCACATCCGCAGAAAGCAATGCGACCGGCCAGCCGGTGAATCTGATGGATGGCAAACTCAGTTTCTCTCTGCCAGCCGATATGACTGACCAGAGCGGCAAGCTGGGCACCCAGGCGAACAACATGCACGTTTACTCCGACGCAACCGGGCAGAAAGCGGTCATTGTGATTGTGGGCGACGACACCAGCGAAGACCTGGCCGTCCTGTCCAAACGTCTTGAAGATCAGCAGCGCGGACGCGACCCACAGCTTCAGGTCGTGACCAATAAATCCATCGAGCTGAAAGGCCATAAGCTGCAGCAGCTCGATAGCATCATCTCCGCAAAAGGCCAGACCGCTTACTCCTCTGTCGTGCTGGGCAAGGTCGATAACAAACTGCTGACCCTGCAGATCACCCTGCCAGCGGAAGATCAGCAGAAAGCGCAGACAGCCGCTGAAAACATCATTAACACCATCGTGATCCAGTAACGCCTCACGACGATGACGTGGCCTCCGGTGCCTGCACCGGGGGCCATTTTTTTAGTCGCCACGTCAGCAGAAGCGCAATAACAACCAGACCCGCCGCGGCAAGATAGATCACCGGCACGCCTGCCCAGGCCATCACCAGCCCCGCCAGCGGGCCGGTAATGCCTAAAGACATATCCATGAATACCGTATAGGTCGCCAGCGCCGCCCCCTGATTCTGCTGCGGCACGGCTTTTACCGCCACCACGCCCAGCGCCGGGAAGACCAGGGAAAAGCCAGCCCCCGCGAGGAACACGCCCACTTTGGCGACCCACGGCACCATCGCAATTCCGGTCAGCAGCAGCCCGACAATCTCTATCGCAAAGCAGATCATCGCCACATTCAGCCCGCCGAGACGGTTGATGCCGTTAGGGAAAAGCAGGCGGGCACCTACAAACGCACAGCTAAACAGGGTTAACGCAAAGGCCGCGCCGTCCCAGCCTTTGGCGTCGTAAAACAGGGTGATGAAGGTCGCAATTACGCCAAAGCCGGTGGTTGCCAGCGCCAGGGCCATGCCGTACGGCCAGACGCGCCCCAGCACCGCCCGAAACGGCAGCGGCTTGCCTTTGCTGGCCTTTACTTTCGGACGCGGCAGCGCAAAGAGAATTGCCAGCAGCGCGACCGCCATAATGGTGATAGACAGCCCATACAGCCCGCCAAGCGCATAGCAGGCCACGCCGAGCGGCGCCCCGAGCGCCATTGCCCCGTAGGTGACAATCCCGTTCCAGGAGATCACCCGGCCAATGTGCGGCGCACCTACCACCCCCACGCCCCAGAGCGTCGAGCCGGTTCCCGCCAGGCTTTGCCCGATGCCAAGAATGACGCGGCCCAGGCAGAGCAGCGCCAGGCTGACCAGCGGCCAGTGGCTGGTTGCGGCAGCCAGCAGGTAGCTCAGACCACTGAGGAAACAGCCGCATAAACCCACCACCACAATGCTTTTTGGACCGAACAGGTCCGCGTAGCGCCCGGCATGGGGGCGACTCAGAAGCGTGGCGAAATACTGCAGGCTGATGACCAGCCCCGCCCAGAAGGCGCTGAAGCCCATCACGTCATGGACATAGCCCGGCAGGACCGCCAGCGGCAGGCCAATGGTCAGATAGCTGGCAAAGTTGAAAATCACAACGGAAACGATGCGCAGATTGAGGCGCAATCCGCTCAGTGCCGGTTCAGCGGCAGGTTCGGGCATGGGGTTTTACCTGGATTTTTTACAACCGTGTTTCACTATTACCACGGCGCAATAAGAAAATCAGCACCGACTTTCAGATTAACGGCTCCAGACGAAGCGAAGCCCGGGCACTACACTTACCGGGTCATCATATTAAGGAACACGCATGATCGCTAACCCGTCCGACAAAGCAGGACTTCACATCTTATTAAAACTCGCCTGTCTGGTGGTTATCCTTGCGGGTATTCATGCTGCCGCCGACATTATTGTTCAGCTCCTGCTGGCGCTCTTTTTTGCCATTGTGCTTAATCCTCTGGTCACCTGGTTTTTACGTCGGGGCGTCAGCCGCCCGGTAGCCATCACCATTGTGGTTATTGTTATGCTGATTGGCCTGACGGCGCTCTTCGGCGTACTGGCGGCATCGCTGAGCGAATTCTCCACCATGCTGCCACAGTACAACAAAGAGCTGACGCGTAAGATTGTCGCGCTGCAGGAGATGGTACCCTTTCTTAATCTGCATATTTCACCCGAACGGATGCTGCGCAGAATGGACTCCGAGAAGGTCATGACCTACGCCACCACGTTGATGACGGGGCTTTCCGGCGCGATGGCCAGCATTCTGCTGCTGGTCATGACGGTAGTGTTTATGCTGTTCGAAGTCCGCCACGTTCCCTATAAGCTGCGCTTTGCACTGAACAACCCACAAATTCACATTGCCGGATTACACCGGGCACTGAAGGGCGTCTCAAAATATCTGGCGCTGAAAACGCTTCTGAGCGTCTGGACCGGGGTCATTGTCTGGCTGGGGCTGATGCTGATGGACGTGCAGTTCGCGCTGATGTGGGGCGTGCTGGCATTTCTGCTGAACTACGTGCCGAATATTGGCGCGGTGCTTTCCGCCGTGCCGCCGATGATTCAGGCGTTTCTGTTCAACGGTTTCTACGAATGCATGCTGGTCGGCGCGCTGTTCCTCGTCGTGCATATGGTGCTGGGCAATATTCTTGAACCGCGCATGATGGGACACCGTCTGGGCATGTCGACGCTGGTGGTATTTTTATCCTTACTGATTTGGGGATGGCTGCTGGGCCCGGTCGGTATGCTGCTGTCGGTCCCCCTGACCAGTGTATGTAAAATCTGGATGGAAACCACCAAAGGCGGCAGCAAGCTGGCGATCCTGCTCGGTCCGGGGAGGCCGAAAAGCCGATTACCCGGATAACCGACCTACCTGTACAGGTAGGTTTAAACCATCAGTAATACACCGTAAATTACCGCGTCCTTAATCCGTCGCGGTATTTTATTTGCGTTAAGGCGATATTCACCCTGTTTTATTTACGTCGTGCGCATTACGCTCAAACGCAATTTATGATTTAACGCAAATTATAAAAAATGAAATAGTTACTTATTTTCCATGTTATTATTTCCGTCTTCGCTTCATCGTAATGCAAACATTAATATTGATTAAAAATACGCCTGGCGCCAACGGATAGCCGGATGAATATTATTTGTAAAAACCACTACCTTTAATTGTTAATATTGATATGGAGTTGTTGATGAAAAAGATCGTTAAATGGTGTGCTGCTGCCGTATTCGTTGGCGCACTGGCTGGCTGTGCGCGTACCGCCCCAATCGCTCAGGTTCACTCTATTGTAAGCGCGGGTCATACTGCCGATCAGGTAAAAACGGCAATTTTGAAAGCAGGCCAAAAACGTGACTGGATCATGACGGAAGCGGGCCCGGGAATGATTAAGGGGCGTCTGCAGTCGCGCGATCACTCGGTCCAGGTGAGTATTCCGTATACGGCAACAAGCTATTCAATCAACTATGAAAACAGCCTTAATCTGAAAGCGGCAGACGGTAAAATTCACAAAAATTATAACCGCTGGGTGAATAACCTCGACCACGATATTCAGCTGAACCTCTCCGCAGGCGCCACGCTGTAATATTTTTCTAAAGTCGGGCCGCGTATGGCCCGATAACCTCTCTTTATTATCCTCAAAGGTTACGTAGTAATGTACGAAAAGGACCCACTCAGCGCACTGGATGCCATTACCGAAGCGCAACGCATCGCTTTTGCCCCGATGTTATTCCAGACTGCGCTTTGTCTGCGTAACTCAGGCGTTCTCGCCTGGCTCGATAAACAAGGGAAAGAAGGTGCCAGCCTTGAGGAAATAACAGAACACAGCACGCTAGGTAGCTATGGTGTCAGCGTACTGCTGGATATGGGATTAAGCGGTCGAATCGTAACCCAACAGCATGGACGTTATTTCCTGGCGAAAGTGGGCCATTTTTTACTGCACGACGAAATGACCCGCGTAAATATGGATTTCACCCAGGACGTTTGTTACCAGGGGCTATTTCACCTGGCGGACGCCCTGCAGGAAGAAAAACCTGCCGGATTAGCCGTGTTTGGCAACTGGCCAACCATCTACCCGGCTTTATCCCAATTACCTGCTCCGGCGAAGGATAGCTGGTTCGCCTTTGATCATTACTATTCTGACGCCGCTTTTGACGCGGCTTTGCCATATATATTCGCAAGCTCGCCGACAAAATTGTACGATGTGGGCGGAAATACGGGTAAATGGTCGTTACGCTGCTGCCGCTATGACGAAAATGTTGCCGTGACGATCCTCGATCTGCCGCAGCAGATAGCGCTGGCGCAGGAAAACATCGCAAAAGCAGGTTTTTCTCATCGTATTGCATTCCATGCTGTCGATATGCTTAGCCCAGCAACATTGCCGGGTGACGCCGACGTCTGGTGGATGAGCCAGTTCCTGGATTGTTTCTCTCCGGATCAGATTGTCGCCATGCTGACGCGCGTCGCACAGGCCATGAAGCCAGGCGCACGTTTGTGCATCATGGAGCTTTTCTGGGATGCTCAGAAATTTGAAGCAGCCTCTTTCAGCCTGAATGCCACCTCGCTCTATTTCACCTGTATGGCGAATGGCAATAGCCGGTTTTACAGCGTAGAAAAGTTTTATCACTACCTGGAGAGCGCAGGTTTCAGCGTTGAACAGCGGCTGGACAACCTTGGGGTCGGTCATACCCTGCTGATATGCACCAAACGTGAACAATAGAGCAGCTTAGCTGCCCGGGTGGCCCAGTCTGCCTTTTGAATACGGTTTTTTTCGCGGACGCGCGTAGATGAAATTTTCACTGAACATTATCGACTGGCAGGCCAGAGCCCCAGGACTCAGCGATGCCACAGAGTGGCAGGCGTGGTCTCGCCTGCAGCTGGCCGTCGATCCAGCTGCCCCGCTTCCCCGGTTGACCGCTTTACCTATGATGACCGCGCGCCGCCTCAATTCAGGCAGTAAGCTGGCGGTGGATATTGGTCTTGCCATGCTGCAAAACCACGCCATTGATGCCGTCGTCTATTCCAGCCGCCACGGCGAGCTGGAGCGCAACTACCGTATTCTGCATGCTCTGGCAACCGGCCAGTCCGTATCGCCCACCGACTTCGCCATGTCCGTGCACAACTCGGCGGTGGGCAATCTCACGATTACCGCACGCCAGCCCATCGTCTCGTCATCCATTTCTGCCGGGCTGGACACCTTCCAGCAGGCTTTATGTGAAGTGCTAAGCCTGCTGCATGCCGGCTACTCCCGCGTCTTGCTGGTCGATTTTGACGGCGCGCTGCCGGAATTTTACCATCCGGCGTTACCGCAGCAGATGCCCACCTGGCCCTACGCGCTGGCGCTGGTCATTGAATCCGGCCAGGAATTGCAGTGTGAAACCCACAGCGGCAGCACGGGTGAAGAACCCGCCCTGCCGCAAAGCCTGATGTTCCTGCAGCGCTATCTCAGCGAGGAACGTCAGTTTGTAGTGCCCGGCGAACGTTTGCTGTGGCAATGGACGCGCGCATGAACCACCTGGCTGCCCGTATCAACTGGTTATGGCGTCTGGTGATGACCGGATTCTGCTTCGCGCTGTTTGGCGTGGGCGGACTGCTGCTGTCGCTGGTCTGGTTCAACCTGCTGCTGATCGTCCAGCGCGACCGCGCCAACCGTCGCCGTCTAGCGCGTCGCAGCATTGCGGCCAGCTTCCGTTTCTTCCTGACCGTTGCGCGCGGCCTCGGGGTACTGGACTATCGCATTCACAATCTTGACGCGCTGCGCAGCGATCGGGGTTGTCTGGTGGTAGCTAACCACCCCACGTTAATTGACTACGTGATCCTGGCGTCGGTGATGCCAGAAACCGACTGTCTGGTGAAGAGCGCGCTGCTGCGTAATCCCTTTGTCAGCGGCGTCATCCGCGCGGCGGATTACCTGATTAACAGCGAAGCCGAGCCCCTGCTCGCGGCCAGCCAGCAGCGTCTGGCTCAGGGCGACACGCTTTTGATCTTCCCGGAAGGCACGCGAACCCGGTTTGGCGAGGCTATCTCCCTCCAGCGCGGCGCGGCTAATATCGCCGTGCGCTGTAACAGCGATCTGCGGGTGGTGCTGATCCACTGTAGCGAACATCTGCTGGATAAAAAAAGTCACTGGTATGATGTACCGCCAGAAAAACCTGTTTTCACCGTGGATGTCCGCGACCGCGTGAACATCGACGAATTTTACGATGCAAATGAACAAGAACCGGCGCTGGCGGCAAGGCAGTTAAACCGGCATCTGGAGCATCGATTAACATCAGGCCTTCAATCTTTGTCAGGAATTAATGATGCAAGCGCTTTATCTTGAAATTAAGAATCTCATTATCACCACGCTGAATCTGGACGAGCTTACCGCAGAGGATATTGATACCGATGCCGCGCTGTTTGGCGATGGGCTGGGTCTGGACTCCATTGACGCGCTGGAACTGGGTCTGGCCGTGAAAAACCAGTATGGCGTGGTGCTTTCTGCCGAAAGCGAAGAGATGCGCCAGCACTTCTTTTCCGTCGCCACGCTGGCGTCCTTTATCAACGCTCAACGCGCCTGAGATGTGAACGATGACTGAACAAGAAACCATTTATCAGGAAGTCTGCGGCCTTCTGACCAAGCTCTTTGAAATCGACCCGCAGGACATTACGCCCGAAGCCCGTCTTTATGAAGACCTGGAGCTGGACAGCATTGACGCGGTGGACATGATCGTTCACCTGCAGAAAAAAACCGGTAAGAAAATCAAGCCGGAAACCTTCAAATCGGTTCGTACCGTTCAGGATGTGGTAGACGCCGTCGAACAGCTTCTGCGCGAAGAGTAAGACGTCGTGCGTGGTGGACGGACGTTCCCGCTCATCCCACTGCTGACGGGTCTGATGCTGCTGGCGTGGCCCTTCCTGATTGGATTTGGGCTGACGCACAACAGCCTGCAGTGGCTGTTGCCGGTGATGGCGCTGATGTTGCTGCTGCGGCTGCGTCAGGCACAGCGGAACCGTGGCCCGATGCGGTATGTGGTGCAGTGCGTGGCGCTCGCGGGCATTGCGCTCTGCGCGGCAAGCTACCTGCTGAAAACCCACCAGTGGCTGCTGTTCTACCCGGTGGTCGTCAACCTTGTGATGCTGGCCGTGTTTGGCGGTTCGCTGTGGACCGCGATGCCGCTGGTCGAACGGCTGGCGCGCTTGCGCGAGCCAGATTTGCCCCCGGAGGGCGTGCGCTATACCCGCAGGGTGACCCTCGTCTGGTGCGGCTTTTTCATCGGAAACGGCGCAATGGCGCTGTTCACCGTTCTCCACGGCGACCTGCATCTGTGGACGCTGTGGAACGGTATGGTGGCTTATATCCTGATGGGAACGCTGATGGTGACCGAGTGGCTGGTCCGCCAGCGGGTGATAAAAAAAGAGATGCACAATGACTAACCCCCTTCCGCTGGGCCAGTGGTTAAACGCCCCGCGCCCTGACGACATGCCCGTTGCCTGGCTTGACGATCGTACCTGGACGCTGGGCCAGCTGCGCCACGACGTGACCTTGCTGGTTGACATCCTGCGTCAGCAGGAAGGCGAGCGCTGGGCGCTGTGCTTTGAAAACAGCTATCTGTTTATCGTTGCGCTGCTGGCCTCGCTGCATGCCGGTAAAACGCCAGTCATTCCCGGCCATAGCCGCGTCTCGCAGCTTGAAGAACAGCAGTCGTTGTTTAGCGGCGTCCTGAGCGACAGGACTCTCGATTTCCATGGCAAGCTGATTGTGGTGGCCTCCAGCCATCAGACTGCTCGCCACTGGACGCCCCTGCCGGACATTGACGAAAGCCGCTTTGTTGAACTGTTCACCTCCGGCTCCACGGGGACGCCGCGTCGGGTGATTAAGCACATCGTCAGTCTGGATCGCGAAGCCCGTCTGCTGGCTGACCGCTTCGGCGAGCGTCTGACTGGCTGTAGCGTTGTCGCCTCGGTCGTACCGCAACATCTGTACGGCCTGACCTTCCGTATCGTCTTGCCGATGGCGCTGGGCCTGCCGCTGCATGCTGCGATGCTCTACTATGCAGAGCAGCTGGCCGCCCTTCCTCATGACAGGCATTACCTGTTCATCAGCAGCCCGGCGTTCCTGAAGCGCCTGGATACGGAGCTGCCCGCGCCGCCCGTCAGAATGCTGATTTCAGCAGGCGGAATGCTGCCCTGGTGCGACGTATCCACCACCGCTGGCTGGCTTAACATCTGGCCGTATGAAATTTATGGCAGTACCGAAACCGGGATCCTCGCCTGGCGCCATCGCCAGCAGGATAACGTGCCGTGGCTCGCGTTCCCCGGCGTTATCTTCCATCAGGAAGATGAAGCCTGTCGCGTCACGTCGCCACTGATCCACGAGGCTGAAGGACTCCAGCTGGACGATATCCTCCACTTCGACAGCGAGGGGCTTTTCAGCATCGCCGGGCGTCGCGGGCGGGTGGTCAAAATTGAAGAAAAGCGCATCTCGCTTAACGAGATCGAACGTCGCCTGCTGGAGCTCGACGGCATTTGCGAAGCGGCGGCGCTGCCGGTCACGCGCGGGGGCCGTCAGGGGATTGGCGCCCTGCTGGTTCTGGACGAAGCGGTTCGCCAGCGCGGGTATATGCAGGATAAAAAAGCGCAGGAGTTCGCCTGGCGTCGCGCCCTGCTGCCGTGGCTTGAGCCGGTCGCCGTTCCACGCTACTGGCGTATTGTCGATGAAATGCCGGTAAACAGTATGAACAAGCGTGTCTATGCGCAGTTAGAGGAGTTATTTCATGAAAATTCATGAAATTGAGCGCCACCAGACACAGCCGGAGAAGCTGGAGATCGTTTTGCATCTCGACGCGGCGCTGTTCTGGTTTCAGGGCCATTTTGCCGTACAGCCGCTGCTGCCCGGCGTTGCGCAGCTTGACTGGGTAATGCACTACGCCACGACGTTACTGGCACCGGGCTACCGCTTTCACAGCATTCAAAACGTGAAGTTCCAGGCACCTCTGCTGCCGGAAACCACGGTGACGCTGATGCTTGAGTGGCATGCTGAACGTCAGATGCTGACCTTCAGCTACCAGCGTCACGCAGGGGCTGAGCGCCATACCGCCAGCAGCGGGAAAATTCGGCTATGTCAGTAACCTTCCGCCCCTGCGTGCTGATCCCGTGCTACAACCACGGCGCCATGATCGCCAGCGTGCTGTCACGTCTCGCGCCGTTCGGCCTGCCGTGCCTGGTGGTGGATGACGGCAGCGACGCAGTCACCCGTCAGGAGCTTGAGCGCCTGGCGGCTGAGCAGCCGCAGATGATGCTGGTCCGTCTGGCGCAAAACGCCGGAAAAGGCTCCGCGGTCATCAGGGGGCTGGAAGAGTGCGCGCGCGCGGGCTATACCCACGCCGTGCAGGTGGACGCGGACGGCCAACACGCCATCGAAGATATCCCCAAACTGCTGGCGCTGGCGGAGCGCCAGCCGGACGCGCTGATTTCCGGCCAGCCCATTTACGATGATTCCATTCCGCGCTCGCGACTCTACGGGCGCTGGATAACACACGTCTGGGTCTGGATTGAGACCTTATCCCTGCAGCTTAAAGACAGCATGTGCGGCTTTCGGGTCTACCCGGTCTCGCCCACGCTGCGGCTGGCAGCGCGTGAAACGCTCGGTAAACGGATGGACTTTGACACCGAAGTGATGGTCCGTCTTTACTGGCAGGGCAACACCAGCGTCTTTTTGCCCACCCGCGTCACTTACCCACAGGACGGCTTGTCCCACTTCGATGCGTTAAAAGATAACGTGCGGATCTCCCTGATGCATACCCGACTCTTCTTCGGCATGCTGCCCCGCATGCCCGGCCTGCTTTTCCGTCGACGCCGCCAGCACTGGGCGCAGCAGGACGAGGTCAAGGGTCTGTGGGGGATGCGCCTGATGCTGCGCGTCTGGAAACTGCTGGGTCGGCGGGCCTTTACCGTGCTGCTGTGGCCGGTGATCGGCGTGTACTGGCTTATCGCACGTCCCGCACGGCAGGCCTCGCGGCAGTGGATTGGAAGGGTCAAGCAAGAACTGCATAAGCGGAACATGCCCGTTCCCTCACGGCTCAACAGCTTTTTCCATTTTATGCGCTTCGGCAACGCGATGCTGGATAAGGTCGCCAGCTGGCGCGGCGAGCTGAAGTTTGATCGCGACGTGGTCTTTGCCGCCGGCGCGAGCGAAACGCTTAATATCGCGGCGCCGCAGGGCAAGCTGCTGCTGGCCTCGCATCTTGGCGACGTAGAAGCCTGCCGGGCTCTGGCCCAGCTGGACGGCAGCAAAATTATCACCGCCCTGGTCTTCAGCGAGAACGCCCAGCGCTTTAAGCAGATCATGAGCGAAATGGCGCCCGAGGCCAGCGTGAATTTGATGTCGGTCACCGACATCGGCCCGGACACCGCGATTGCCATCAAAGAGAAGCTTGAGCGGGGAGAGTGGGTCGCGATTGTGGGCGATCGCATCGCGGTGAATCCGCAGCGTGGCGGCGAGTGGCGGGTGATCTGGAGTACGTTTATGGGCCAGCCAGCGCCGTTCCCACAGGGGCCATTTATCCTGGCCTCCATCCTGCGCTGCCCGGTGGTGCTGATTTTTGCCCTGCGCCAGCAGGGTAAGCTCGTCCTGCACTGTGAACCGTTTGCAGATCCGCTGCGCCTGCCGCGCGGTGAACGCCAGCAGGCGCTGCAGAATACCGTCGATCGCTACGCGCAGCGGCTGGAGCATTACGCCCTCATGTCGCCGCTCGACTGGTTTAATTTTTTCGATTTCTGGCATCTGCCAGAGTCCAGTGAAAAGGAGTAAAGGGTGCTGACCGATCCCCGCTTTACGACTGAAGTCGAGATCACCGTTCCGTTCCACGACGTCGATATGATGGGCGTGGTCTGGCACGGTAACTATTTCCGCTACTTTGAGATCGCCCGCGAGGCGCTGCTCAATCAGTTTGACTATGGCTATCGCCAGATGAAGGCCTCCGGCTACGTCTGGCCCGTCGTCGACACGCGGGTGAAATACCGCGATGCGGTGACCTTTGAGCAGCGTATTCGCGTCCGCGCGCACGTTGAAGAGTATGAAAACCGCCTGCGCATTGCCTATCAAATTTTCGATGCGCAGACCGGCAAACGCACGACCACCGGGTACACCATCCAGGTGGCGGTGGAAGAAGCCACCCGCGAAATGTGCTTTGTGAGCCCGGCAATACTGTTTGAACGTATGGGAGTAACGCCATGAAATGGTTGCCTTTACTGGCGCTAATCCTCAGCCCGCTGGTCAGCGCCGTGACGCTGGATGAGCTGCAGCAGCGCTTCACCGAGCAGCCCGTGGTGCGCGCGCACTTCGAACAGGTTCGCACGATAAAAGATATGCCGCAGCCGCTGCGCTCGCAGGGCGAAATGCTGATCGCCCGCGACAGCGGCCTGCTGTGGGATCAAAAAGCGCCGTTTCCGATGACGCTGCTGCTGGACGACAAGCGGATGGTTCAGGCAATCAACGGCCAGCCGCCGCAGACCATCACTGCCGACAATAATCCGCAGATGTTCCAGTTCAATCATCTTCTGCGCGCCCTGTTCCAGGCCGACCGCAAGGTGCTGGAAGAGAACTTCCGTATTGATTTTAAAGACCTGGGAGCGGGCCGCTGGTCGCTGGTGCTTACGCCAAAAACGACGCCGCTGGACAAGATTTTCGCCACCCTCGATCTGGGCGGAGCGACCTATCTGGAGACGATTCGCCTCAACGACAAACAGGGCGACCGTACCGATATCGCCCTTTCACGCCACCAACTGACGCCCGCCAGCCTGACCGATGACGAACGCCAACGCTTTGCCGCACCGTAAATCCCTGCGCCCGGCGCTGCTGTGGGCCACGCTATGCCTGATTCTGCTGGGCGTGCTGCTGTCGCTGCTGCCCGGCGCGCGTCTGAACAGCAGCGTGCTGGCCATGCTGCCGAAGCAGACGCTGGGGGCGATCCCGCCGGCGCTCAACGACGGGTTTATGCAGCGTCTCGACCGCCAGCTGGTATGGCTGGTCAGCCCCGGCAAAGAGCCCGATCCGCGCGTGGCGCAGCAGTGGCTGGCGCTGCTTCAAAGCAGCGACGCGCTCAGCGAGGTCAAAGGCCAGATGGACGCCGCCGGGCAAAAGGCCTGGGGAGAGTTCTTCTGGCAGCACCGAAATGGCCTTATCGATCCCGCCACCCGCGCCCGCCTGCAAAACGGCGGAGAAGCACAGGCGCGGTGGATTTTATCTCAGCTCTATTCGGCCTTTTCCGGCGTCAGCGGCAAAGAGCTGCAAAACGATCCCCTGATGCTGATGCGCGGCTCCCAGCTCGCTCTGGCGCAAAACGGCCAGAAGCTGCGGCTGATGGACGGCTGGCTGGTCACAAAAGATGAGGCGGGAAACTACTGGTATCTGCTTCACGGTGAACTGGCGGGCTCGTCGTTTGATATGCAGCAGACCCACCGGCTCGTGACGACGCTTAACGCGCTGCAGGAGACGCTCAAAGCCCGTTACCCGCAGGCACAGCTGCTTTCCCGCGGAACCGTGTTTTACAGCGATTACGCCAGCCAGCAGGCCAAACGCGACGTCTCAACGCTGGGCATCGCCACCCTGCTTGGCGTGTTCCTGCTCATCGTGGCGGTGTTCCGCTCTTTGCGTCCGCTGCTGCTGAGCGTGCTCTCGATTGCCATCGGCGCGCTGGCGGGCACGGTGGTGACGCTGCTGCTCTTTGGCGAGCTGCATCTGATGACGCTGGTAATGAGCATGAGCATCATCGGTATTTCAGCCGACTACACGCTCTACTACCTGACCGAACGGATGGTGCACGGCGCGGAGCTTTCCCCCTGGCAAAGCCTGGACAAAGTTCGCAATGCGCTGCTGATGGCGCTGCTGACGACGGTCGCCGCCTACCTGATTATGATGCTGGCCCCCTTCCCCGGGATCCGCCAGATGGCGGTGTTCGCCGCCGTGGGGCTGAGCGCCTCCTGCCTGACGGTGATTTTCTGGCATCCGTGGCTGTGCCGTGGGTTACCGGTGCGCCCGGTTCCATTTATGGTCCTGATGCTGCGCTGGCTGGCCGCCTGGCGGCGCAGTAAAAAATTGTCCGTTGGTTTGCCCGTCGCGCTGGCGCTGCTCTCCGCCGTGGGGATGAGTGCGCTGAGGGTGGACGACGACATCGCCCAGCTGCAGGCGCTGCCGAAAAATATTCTGGCGCAGGAGAAGGCCATTACCGCCCTGACCGGACAGAGCGTCGATCAGAAATGGTTTGTGGTTCACGGCGCCTCGCCTCAGCAAACGCTGGAGCGGCTGGAAGCCTTTACCCCGGCGCTGGCGGAGGCGCAAAAAGCGGGAGAGATTGTCCGCTGGCGCACCCTGCCGCTGAACTCGCTGGCCCGCCAGAAAAGCGATCTTACGCTTCTACAGAACGCCGCACCTGCGGTAACGAACGTGCTGAAAAGCGCCGGGCTCAACGCCGTCTCCCCGAATCTCGACGCCATGCCGGTCAGCGTGGACGCGTGGCTTAAAAGCCCGGCGAGCGAAGGCTGGCGTCTGCTCTGGCTGACCCTGCCCGATGGGGAAAGCGGCGTGCTCGTGCCGGTGGACGGTGCGAAAAACAGCGCTTACCTCGGTGAGCTAGCCGCGCGCCATGACGGCGTCGTCTGGGTCGATCGCAAAGCCAGCTTTGACAGCCTGTTTGCCCTCTATCGCACGCTGCTGACGGGGCTACTGTTTGCGGCGCTGGCGGTGATTGCCTGCGGGGCGATGCTGCGCCTCGGCTGGCGTAAAGGGCTGATAAGCCTGGTGCCGTCCCTGCTGTCGCTGACCTGCGGGCTGTCGGTCCTGGCCGCAACGGGCCACCCGGTGAATCTGTTTTCACTTCTGGCGCTGGTACTGGTGCTCGGCATTGGCATTAACTACACGCTGTTTTTCAGCAATCCGCGCGGTACGCCGCTCACCTCAATGCTGGCGATTACGCTGGCCATGATGACCACGCTGCTGACGCTGGGCATGCTCGTCTTCAGCGCCACCCAGGCCATCAGCAGCTTTGGTATCGTGCTGGTGAGCGGTATTTTTACCGCCTTCCTGCTGGCGCCGCTGGCGATGCCGGATAAGAAAGAGAGAAAACGTAAATGAACGCTTTTTACCGCGCCGTCGCGCTAACCGCAGCGCTGCTGCTGGCGGGCTGCAGCCATTCGACCGATACCAAAGAGACACGGCCTCAGGCCTGGCTCCAGCCGGGAACCAGAGTGACGCTCCCGCCGCCCGGCATTAGCCCGGCGGTAAGCTCCCAGCAGCTGCTGACCGGCAGCTTTAACGGACAAACGCAGTCCCTGCTGGTGATGCTCAACGCGGATGCGCATAAGGTGACGCTGGCCGGGCTCTCTTCCGTGGGGATCCGTCTGTTCCTGGCGACGTACGATGAGACCGGTATTCATACCGAACAGTCGATCGTTGTGCCGCAGCTGCCGCCCGCAAGCCAGGTGCTGGCGGACGTGATGCTAAGCCACTGGCCGATTAGCGCCTGGCAGCCGCAGTTGCCGAAGGGTTGGACGCTAACGGACAATGGCGATCGACGCGAGCTGCGTAACGCCAGCGGCAAGCTGGTGACGGAGATTGTCTACCTGCAGCGTAAAGGCAAGCGCGAGCCGATCAGCATTGAGCAACACGTATTCAAATACCACATCACCATTCAATATCTGGGTGACTGAGATGATTTATATTTCCGCTGTTGGCATGGTCAACGCGCTGGGCAACTCGCCTGATATGATTGCCGCGAACCTGGTGGCAGGCGTGGCGCCGGGTATGCACGCCCGGACCGGCTGGTTGCAGGACTCACCCGGAGCCGTTCTGGGCGGCGTTGAAGGCGAATTGCCGCCCATCCCGGACACCTTCTCCGCACACCGCACCCGCAATAACCAGCTGCTGCTGGCCGCGCTGGCGCAGATTCAGCCAGCCGTCGACGAGGCTATCGCCCGCGTCGGTCGCGATCGCGTGGCCGTGGTGCTGGGGACCAGCACCTCCGGGCTGGATGAAGGCGATGAGCACGTACAGCGCATGACCCATGGCGAAGCGAGCACGCGCTGGCAGTACCCGCAGCAGGAGCTTGGCGATCCGTCCCGCTTCTTCGCCAACTGGCTTCAGCTCGAAGGCCCAGCCTATACGATTTCAACAGCCTGCTCTTCCAGCGCGCGGGCGATGATCGGCGGCAAACGTCTGATCGAAGCCGGGCTGGTTGACATCGCCATCGTCGGCGGAGCAGATACCCTGAGCCGGATGCCCGTCAACGGCTTTAACAGCCTTGAATCCTTCTCCCCTACGCTCTGCGAACCGTTTGGTCGCGACCGCAAGGGGATCACCATCGGAGAAGCCGCCGCGCTGATGGTATTGAGCCGCGAGCCCGCCGACGTGGCGCTGCTCGGGACGGGTGAATCCAGCGATGCGTACCATATTTCCGCCCCGCATCCGCAGGGCGAAGGGGCGATAAGGGCGATTACTCAGGCGCTTAACGAAGCGGGCATGCAGCCGGAGGATATCGGCTACATCAACCTGCACGGCACGGCCACGCCGCTTAACGATCAGATTGAATCGCAGGTGGTACACGATCTCTTCGGGGAAAGCGTGCCGTGCAGCTCAACCAAACACCTTACCGGCCATACGCTGGGCGCTGCCGGTATTACCGAAGCGGCCCTGAGCTGGCTGATTCTTTCGCGCGATCTACCGTTGCCGCCGCAGGACTTCGCCCGCTACGCGCCCGACGACACGCTGGCGCCGTGCGGCCTGCTGCACCGGCACATCGCGCTGAAAAAGCCGGTTATTCTGTCTAACTCGTTCGCGTTTGGCGGCAACAACGCCAGCATTCTGCTGGGGAGAGCCTCATGAGCTACTTATCACCCGAAGCCTATCTGCCGCACGAGGCGCCGATGATGCTGCTGGGGTCCGTAGAGAAAGTTACGGACGAGATGGCGGTCTGCCGCGTGGCAGTCAACGGGCAAAGCGTGCTGGCGCCGTTTCTCAATGCCGATGGCGACCTGCCGGGCTGGTACGCGCTTGAGCTAATGGCGCAGACCGTTGGCGTCTGGTCAGGCTGGCATCGTCAGCAGCAGGGGCAGGAACATATCGCGCTGGGCATGGTGCTCGGCGCGCGCGAGCTGGTCTGCGCCAGCGGGCATTTCGCCGCAGGCCTGACGCTGGACATTACCGTTAAGCTGCTGATGCAGGACGAACGCTTCGGCAGTTTTGAATGCGCAATTTCCGCTAATGAAGAGACGCTGGCCACGGGCCGGGTCAATACCTTCCAGCCGAGCGCAGAAGAATTAACATCGCTATTTAATCAGGGATCTAACGCATGAGTCGTTCCGTACTGGTCACAGGGGCCAGCAAAGGCATAGGGCGCGCCATTGCCCGCCAGCTTGCCGCCGACGGGTTTACCGTAGGCGTGCATTACCATCGTGATGCCGCAGGCGCGCAGGAGACGCTGGACGCCATCACGCAGGCGGGTGGTAACGGTCGTCTACTCGCCTTTGATGTGGGCAACCGCGAACAGTGCCGCGAGGTGCTGGAGCAGGAGATTGAAACCCATGGCGCATGGTATGGCGTTGTCAGCAACGCCGGAATTACCCGCGACGGCGCCTTTCCGGCGCTGAGCGAAGACGACTGGGACAGCGTGATCCACACCAATCTCGACAGTTTTTATAACGTCATTCACCCCTGCATTATGCCGATGATTGGCACCCGTAAAGGAGGACGCATTATCACCTTATCGTCCGTGTCCGGCGTGATGGGTAACCGCGGGCAGGTGAACTACAGCGCGGCAAAAGCGGGCATTATCGGCGCCACCAAAGCGCTGGCGATTGAGCTGGCAAAACGCAAAATCACCGTGAACTGCATTGCACCGGGGCTGATTGATACCGGCATGATTGAGATGGAAGAAGCCGCGCTGAAGGAAGCGATGTCCATCATTCCAATGAAACGTATGGGCCAGGCTGAAGAAGTCGCCGGGCTGGCAAGCTATCTGATGTCGGATATTGCGGGCTACGTTACCCGCCAGGTCATTTCCATTAACGGAGGAATGCTATGACGCGTCGCGTGGTGATTACGGGCATGGGCGGCGTGACCGCCTTTGGCGAAAACTGGCAATCCGTGTCCAGCAGGCTGCTGGCGTATGAAAACGCGGTGCGTAAAATGCCGGAATGGCAGGTCTATGATGGCCTGCATACCCTGCTCGGCGCGCCGATCGATGATTTCACGCTGCCGGAACACTATACCCGCAAGCGTATTCGCGCCATGGGCCGGGTGTCGCTGATGTCGACACGCGCCACCGAGCTGGCGCTGGAGCAGGCGGGGCTGATTGGCGAAGCGGTGCTCACCAATGGTCAAACGGGTATCGCCTACGGTTCTTCGACAGGCAGCACCGGCCCGGTCAGCGAATTCGCCACCATGCTTACCGAAAAGCACACCAATAACATCACCGGGACAACCTACGTCCAGATGATGCCGCACACGACCGCGGTGAATACCGGCCTGTTCTTTGGATTGCGCGGCCGCGTGATCCCGACGTCGAGCGCGTGTACCTCCGGCAGCCAGGCGATTGGCTATGCCTGGGAGGCGATTCGCCACGGGTATCAAACCGTGATGGTCGCGGGTGGCGCTGAGGAGCTGTGTCCGTCTGAAGCAGCGGTGTTTGACACGCTGTTTGCCACCAGCCAGCGTAACGACGAACCCAAAACCACCCCTTCACCGTTCGATACGCAGCGCGATGGTCTGGTCATTGGGGAAGGCGCTGGCACCCTGATTCTGGAAGAGCTGGAGCACGCCAGAGCGCGCGGGGCCACAATCTATGGCGAGATCGTGGGCTTTGCCACCAACTGTGACGCGGCCCATATCACCCAGCCTCAGCGTGACACCATGCAGATTTGCATGGAGCAGTCGCTGGCCATGGCGGGATTAAGCGCCCGGGATATAGGGTATATTTCCGCGCACGGTACCGCCACCGATCGCGGCGATATCGCCGAAAGCCAGGCCACTGCCGCTATCTACGGTGATAACGTGCCGGTTTCCTCGCTGAAGAGCTATTTTGGCCATACGCTTGGGGCCTGTGGCGCGCTGGAAGCGTGGATGAGCCTGCAGATGATGCGTGAAGGCTGGTTTGCCCCGACGCTCAATTTAACGCAGCCGGATGAGCAATGCGGTGCTTTAGATTATATTATGGGAGAAGCCCGTCAGATTGACTGCGAGTATTTGCAGAGCAATAACTTCGCGTTTGGCGGCATCAATACCTCGATTATCATTAAACGCTGGGCGTAACTATGTACCAGTTTGTACTGGGAAAAATCTCCACCCTTTGCGCGGACCCGCTGGCGTCAACGCTCGCAGACAGGGCGCCTCAGGGTGCCCAACAAGCCTCCTGGCTGGCCGGGAGGACGCTGCTCGCGAGAACGTTATCCCCTCACCCACTCCCCGACATTATTTACGGCGAGCAGGGGAAACCGGCCTTTGCGGAGGGTCATCCGCTGTGGTTTAACCTGAGCCACAGCGGTGACGATATCGCCCTGCTGATGAGCGATGAAGGCGAAGTCGGCTGTGATATCGAAGTGATTCGCCCCAGGAAAAACTGGCAGGCGCTGGCGAATGCGGTCTTCAGCATGACGGAGCATGATGAGCTTGAGCGCGAAGCGCCAGAGGAACGGCTTGCCGCCTTCTGGCGCATCTGGACGCGAAAAGAGGCGATCATAAAGCAGCGCGGCGGCAGCGCCTGGCAGATTGTCAGCATCGACAGCACGGCGCAGACGCACGCGGTCAGCCAGCTACAGGTCGGTTCGCTGAGCCTTGCCGTCTGTACATCGACCCCTTACACCCTGACCCACGAATCGATTATTCACGTCGGGACGTTCGGGGCAGAAAAATCACTAACACACCCAGAATAATAAACCCGACCCCCACCAACCCGTGCCAGGAGAAGCGTTCTCCCCAGCCGGGCAGCAGGATCGCCGCGGCCCACACCAGGATGTAGCTAAGACTCAGCAAGGCATACGCTTTGCTGAGCGCCATACGATGCAGCGCCAGATACCAGCAGCCCATGGAGGCCACATACCCCATCAACCCCAGCAGCAGCGCCCCCGTGCCGGATGAGAAGTGCCACAGCGCGGAAATAAGCGCCAGAACATCGCTGACCGGCGGCAGTGCCTGCATGGCCTCGCGCAGCAACAGCTGCGCCGCGCTGACTAACAGCACGCTGCATAAGGCCCAGAAAGTCCCTTTCACAGGCTCCCTCCCAGGATAACAATCCCCATGATGATGAACCCCACCCCCAGCCAGTGATGCGACGCGACGTTTTCACGCCAGAATATCCTGGCCGCGAGCGTCACCCAGACAAAATTGAGGCTCAGCATAGGGTACGCGATGCCGACAGGCAGGCGTTGCAGCACCACCAGCCAGACCAGCATCCCGCTGCCCAGCGCCAGCAGTGCCAGACCAAGCCACAGCGCGATGTGCGTCCCGCGCCGCCCGGCTTTCGCCGGACGGGTGGCCTGTTTCTGGCACAGCTGCCCAGCGCAGCTGAGCAGGCTTGCCAGTATCAGCCAGATCCAGGTCATCACTTCGGCAGGTACTCCAGCAAGGCCAGACGCCCCTGGATATAGAGATTGTCCGGCTGCGGTAAATTCGCCCGTGAAATATCGTCGCGTTTTGAGAGCAGCATGACCAGCGACACGCGCCCCTGCTGACGATGCGCTGCCAGCCACTGCGCGAAGTCGTCCTCACTGACAAAACGATCTTTCACATCGGGATAATCCAGCCCGTAGCGCAGTTCGCCGCTCTGACCAAACAGCGTGATGTCATTGCGCTTCAGCTCCCACGCCAGGCCCGCGGCCACGCCTACGTTATTGGCGAGTACGAATCGGCTCTCCTGCAGCGGCTCGCGCACGGTATCGACCAGCGACTGCGGCTGTTTGGAATCCACCACCAGGTTAGGAATAGCAAAACCAATCAGCAGCGCCAGGCCTGCTGGACACAGAGCCGCCAGCCACCATCGCTGCTGGCTCTGCCGGAACGTAAACCAGCCTACCGCGGCCCAGATGAGGAACGCGACCACCGCGCAGAACACTTTATACAGTTCGACCGAGGTCCAGACCGGATGCTTAGAAAGCCCCCACGGCGAGACCACCAGCGCGGCCACCACGCCGATAACGCCAAACGCCAGGTTAATTCCGCCGTTAATGCGTAACGCTCTGGCGCCTTTCTCCGCCGCGAGGCAGGCATAGCGCGCCATCAGGATAGCAAGAGGGGCAAAGCAGGGCAGGATATAGGTCGGCAGCTTGCCTTTGGCGATGCTGAAGAACAGCAGCGGCATCACCACCCAACCCAGCAGATAGAACCCACCGCCCGCGTTTTGTCTGTCATTCCAGCCGAGACGAAACGCGCCGGGCAGCAGCGCCAGCCACGGCAGGCTGCCCGCAATCAGGAACGGTATGTAGTACCAGAACGGGGCTTTATGCTGCGCGTCGCTCTGGGCAAAACGCTGAATATGTTCCACCCAGAAGAAGTAACGCCAGAAGTCAGGCTCGCGCTGCGCAATGGCCAGCCCCCATGGCAGAACAATCAGCACGCAGCTCAGGATCGCGAGCCAGCCAAAAATCAGCACCTCTTTCCAGCGCTTCTGGGCGATCGCCCACGGCAGCACGCCAATCACCGGTACCGCCAGCGCCAGGAAGCCTTTGGTCATCACCCCCATCCCGCAGGCCAGCCCAAGCAGCACATAGCCGCCCGCTTTTCCGGCAACGGTTTGGGCCTGTGATGCGAGCCAGAAGCTGCACATCGCCGCCACCAGCCACAGGGTGATGATAGGATCCAGTACCGCATACGTGCCGATGCCATACACCAGGAACAGGGTCAGGAAGATCAGCCCGGAGAAAATGGCGGTCCGCTTATCCCGCCAGAGACGCCAGGCCATCCAGATGACCAGCAGCGCGGCTAAGCCGGTAGAGAAGATAGACCCGGCGCGCACGGCGAGGTTCGTGTGCCCGAACAGCATCTGTCCGATGCTGTTGATCCAGTAGCCGGCAATCGGCTTTTCAAAGTAACGCAGCCCCAGAAAATGCGGGACTACCCAGTCTCCGGAGGCCAGCATTTCGCGGCTGATTTCCGCATAGCGCGTTTCATCAGGCTGCCAGAGCAGGCGGATATCGACCGGAATGAGGTAGTAAACGATAAACAGTGCGAGAAGCGCTAAGCCATAACGGGCTGTTTTCATGGGGCCGGACTCACGATTTGTTGATAGCCAAGCCAGCCTTCCCGGCCAGCCATTTCATTACGGACAACTTTGCCTACTGGCAGGGTGCTGAGGTCGTCTGGCAGCAGCTCGCTCAACGGGCAGAATTCGATGCCCTCCTGAGCGGCCATGGTCAGCAGTTCGTCGAAATCATGCTGATACGCAATCCCTTCCACTTCGGCATGGATGGTATACACCGGCGTGCCGGCGTCACGATGAATGCGGTCCAGAATGTAGCGATTGAACTCATTCGCTTTCACCTCGCGCCCGACCACTTCATCCCAGGTAGGAAGCGTGACCGGAATTTGCACCGTTCCGTAGCGATTTTCGCCTAACAGCGGTAAAAAGGGCCCGGTTCCGCGGCAATCGCTGTTGTAGCGAAACGCGAAGGCCTCTTTAGCTTTCACCACGCGCTGATCCGCACGCCATCCCGCCACGGCGGAGCAGCGCACGGGCTGACCGATAATGGCCTCCAGCTCCAGCATTCCACGCTCGACCTCACGGGACAGGCGCGGGATATCCCAAACGCCCGCCCAGGCTTGCCAGGCATGGTGATCCCAGGCGTGCAGCCCCACCTCATGATGCTGCGCCGCCTCACGGATAACCGCTTCATTACCCGCGCCGATGCGTCTGCCGGGCCAGGCGGTGCCTGCCAGCAAAATATCCCAGCCGTAGAGGGATGCTGCGCGCGAGCGCAGCATTTTGAACAGAAATGCCGGTTTAATCAGACGCCATAAATGGCGCCCCATGTTGTCAGGCCCCACGCTGAAGAAAATGCTGGAGCGCACGCCGTGCTTGCTCAGCAGTTCCAGCAGTTTGGGTACGCCGTCACGCGTTCCCCTGAAGGTGTCGACATCAATGCGTAAACCGACTTTTTTCATGAGACCTGTTCCGACAGCTCCACGGTGCGCAGGAAGAAATCGAGCGTTTCATCAATGGTCTGCTCCATCTTCACCGTCGGCGTCCAGTTCAGGCAGCGCTTCGCGTTGCGAATGCTTGGCTTACGGTGCTCAACGTCCTGGTAGCCCTTACCATAGTAGCTGCTGCTTTCCACTTCGCGGAAACCGGCAAACGGCGGGAATTTATCGCGCAGCGGATGGCGCTCAAAGCTGGCCAGCAGCATCTCGGCCAGCTCGCGAATGCTCGCTTCGTTGTCCGGGTTACCGATGTTAATGATTTCACCGTTGCAGCGGTTATCTTTGTTTTCGATGATGCGGAACAGCGCTTCGATACCGTCGCTGATATCCGTAAAGCAGCGTTTCTGTTTCCCGCCTTCGATAAGCTTGATTGGCGAGCCTTCCACCAGGTTCAGGATCAGCTGGGTGATTGCACGGGAGCTGCCGATACGCGCCGCGTTCAGGTTATCCAGACGTGGCCCCATCCAGTTGAACGGACGGAACAGGGTAAAGCGCAGGCCCTCTTTCTCACCGTAGGCCCAAATCACGCGGTCCAGCAGCTGTTTGGAGACGGAGTAAATCCAGCGCTGTTTGTTGATCGGCCCGACCACCAGGTTAGAGGTGTCTTCATCGAAGTTCTTATCGGTACACATGCCGTACACTTCAGAGGTGGACGGGAAGATGATGCGCTTGTCGTATTTCACGCAGTCGCGGATGATCTTCAGGTTCTCTTCGAAGTCCAGTTCGAACACGCGCAGCGGGTTACGGGTGTACTCAATCGGGGTGGCAATGGCGACCAGCGGCAGCACCACGTCGCATTTTTTAATATGGTATTCAATCCACTCGGAATGGATGCTGATGTCCCCTTCCACGAAGTGGAAGCGCGGGTTGTCGAGGAAACGGCTGATTGCATCCGCGCCAATATCCAGGCCGTAGATTTCGTAGTTATCGTCCTTGAGCAGACGTTCGGTCAGGTGGTTACCGATAAAGCCGTTCACGCCGAGGATCAGCACGCGGGTGCGGCGTTTGATGGCAACAACCGGGGCGCTGGTGATCAGCGCCCCGGCCACCAGGCCCAGAGACTGCGCCAGCTGGGTGCCCTGAACGTACAGGCCGTTGTCGGTTTGTCCTGTGACGATCTCCAGCGCCTGCTCGCCGCAGCTCACAATCAGCGGGGAGACGGAGACGACGGTGCCCGGTTTAGCGGCCGGGATGTCGTCACGCACGCGGGATTTCCAGACGATGAATTTGCTTACGCCCGCAAAGCTGTAGGCGCCCGGCCACGGATCGGTTACGGCGCGTACCAGGTTGTGCAGCTGGCGGGCCGGTTTATTCCAGTCCAGACGACCATCTTCCGGCGCGCGGCGGCCAAAGCAGCTTGCCTTGCTCTCGTCCTGTGCGGTTTCGCTGAAGTTACCGTTAAGGATGCCCGGCAGCGCATCACGCAGCAGCGTCTGTGCCGTCGCGTTCAGCTTTTGATGCAGCTGCAGCGCGGTATCGTTCGCATCAATAGCGACCTTCTGCTGTGCCACGATAGCGCCCGCATCCGCACGGCGTACCATGCGGTGCAGCGTCACGCCCGTTTCCGTTTCACCGTTCACCAGCACCCAGTTCAGCGGGGCGCGGCCACGGTAGGCGGGCAGCAGAGAACCATGAAGATTAAAGGCGCCTTTTGCGGCCAGGCCTAAGATCTCGTCGCAGATCAGGTTGCGATAGTAGAACGAGAAGATGACGTCAGGCGCGAGGGCGCGAATGCGCTCCACCCACAGCGGGTGGTTGACGTCGTCCGGCGCATAAACCGGAATTCCACGCTCGGCGGCGATACGCGCCACGGAGCCGAAAAAGTTGTTCTCTCCAGCCGTGTCCGGATGGGTAAAGATTGCCGCAATGTCATAGCCCGCTTCCAGCAGGGCCAGCGTGCCCGTGCACCCCATATCGTGATAGGCAAATACAACAGCTTTCATGGGTGAATTTCCTCTTGAGATGCTTTGTTTTCCTGACGGACAACACGTTGAATAAAGTAGCGCGGACGCGCGCGAACGTCGTTATAGATACGGCCAATGTATTCACCGAGGAGACCCATCCCGACAAACTGGGCGCCGATGAACATAAACAGCACGGCAAAGAGCATGAAGACCCCTTCCGCCGCCCACTGCGGACCAAAGACCAGTCGCAGTACCACCAGCAGAACGGACAGCCCAAAACCGGCAACGGCGATGATGCTGCCGAAAACGCTCAGCAGACGCAGCGGCGTGGTGGTCAGGCAGGTGATGAGGTCGTACATCAGGTTGATGAGACGCATAAAGCTGTACTTCGATTCCCCGTGCTCGCGCTCGGCGTGCAGGACCGGGATTTCAGTTGCCTTACGGGCAAAGGTATTCGCCAGAATCGGAATGAAGGTGCTGCGCTCATGGCAATGCAGCATGGCGTCGACAATATGGCGGCGGTAGGCGCGCAGCATGCAGCCGTAATCGCCCATCGCTTTACCGGTCGTGCGCTGGATCAGACGGTTGATGGTACGCGAGGCGAGCTTACGGAACAGGCTGTCCTGGCGGTTCTGACGTACCGTGCCGACCACGTCATAGCCTTCGTCGGCTTTGGCAACCAGGCGCGGGATCTCTTCCGGCGGGTTCTGCAGGTCCGCGTCCAGGGTGATGATTAGATCGCCCGTGACGTGGCTAAACCCCGCCATAATCGCCGAGTGCTGGCCGTAGTTGCGGTTGAGCAGCACGGCCACAATGTGGCTGCCTTCAGCCTGTGCGGCTTCGGTCAGCATCAGCGCGGAATTGTCGCTACTGCCATCATCCACGAGCAGAATTTCGTAGGCTTTGCCCATCGTGTCGCAGGCGGCCGTTGTACGGCGGATCAGTTCGGGCAGGCTCTCCTGCTCGTTGTAAACCGGGATTACCACGGAAACTTTTTGTACAGGCGGTGCACTGAACATATCAATGTCCTGCAAGCTGATGGAGTGCGGTAATGACGCGGGTTGTGTCGTCATGAGTCATGTCCGGGAAAAGAGGGAGAGAACAAATACGCGCGCTATTCCATTCAGAATTCGGGAGCGATACATCAGGAAAACGCTCGCGGTAGTATTTTTGGGTGTGCGCCGCGCGGAAGTGGAGACCGGTACCGATCCCTTTCTCTTTCAGCGCCGACATCAGGTTGTCGCGTGAGATCCCGCAGCGCGCTTCATCAACGCGAATAATAAACAGGTGCCAGGCGTGCACGTGCGGCCATGACGGGATGGTGAGCGGCTGGAACGGCGTATCGGCAAGCTCCCGCAGGTAGCGTTCAGCGATTTCCTGGCGGCGCCTGTTGGCCTCTTTCAGTTTGCCTAACTGCACCAGCGCCAGCGCGGCGTTGATGTCCGCCAGGTTGTATTTATAGCCCGGTGCGATCACTTCCGCCTGCGGCGCGCGGCCGTGCGTCTGACGATCATAGGCGTCTACGCCGAGGCCATGGAATTTCAGACTGCGGATCCGCTGTGCCAGCTGGGCATTATCGGTGACCACCAGGCCGCCTTCCGCGCAGGTCATGTTTTTAATGGCGTGGAAGGAGAAAATTGCCGTTCCCTTCCAGCCAACGTGACGGTTTTTGTAGTACGTTCCGGCGGCATGGGCCGCATCTTCAATCACCGGAATACCGTGACGTTCACCAATGGCGTGAATGGCGTCGATTTCACACGGCGCGCCGGCATAGTGAACGGGAATAATGGCTTTGGTACGCGAAGTAATAGCGGCTTCCACGGCTTCTGGCGTCACCATTAATGTGTCTTTATCCACATCAATCATGACCGGCGTGGCGCCCAGCAATACGATCATATTCAGCGTGGAGACCCAGGTCTGGGAGGGGGTAATGACTTCATCGCCCGGGCCAATATCCAGCGCCATCAGCGTGACGTGCATTCCCGCGGTGGCGGAACAGACGGCAATTGCGTGTTGATTCCCGGTAAGCTGACAGAATGCCTCTTCGAGTTCCTGATTCTTAGGCCCAGTGGTGATCCAGCCCGACATCAAAACGTCCTGAAGCGCCGCAATTTCCTCAGCGCCCATCGACGGTCGCGAAAAAGGCAGAAAATCACTCATTATTAATTTCCTTGCAATCAAAATGGCACGTTTTTGATATTAACCAAATGCTGGCCCGTTTATTTCAACGAACCATAAACTTATATCAAAGTATCTCTCTTTCCTTAGGGAAAAATTAAGACAGCGTTTACAACGCTATAAGACAACTAGCAGCCAATTGAAAAACAACAAGTTAATTTAATATTAAATATTTTTGATGTGATCTTCCGCAACATTTTGAAATGGGATGATTTAAACCATACATCAACAAACAAAAAAAATCCCGGCCATTTCAAAATAATATGAAATAGCCGGGAACTTTTCTTTTTAGTTAATTGTCGCGCTTATTACAGGTTATCTGGAAAGTTTTTCGGTAATTCACTGGCCGCGCAGGCGATAACGCTTTCATTATTTGCACCGCAGTCGCGCACAAAGGTGATCGTGGCAAACTCATCAATCACTTCCGTTGGATACGCCGGGCCCGCATCGCGATAGCTATTCATCAGCGGAATATGGTCGTTCTGGAAGCAGACGGTTTTTTCCGGGTTGTTCATGACCCAGCGTGGGAAGAAGATGGTGCCGTGGAACAGTTTGTCGCCCAGGTTCACAATCAGGCTGACGTCGGTGCCGGTTGGCTCGGTCCAGGAAATTTTATAGATGCTCTCCCCTACCCGCACGATGTAAGCCTGCTGATCTTTCACCCAACGGTTGGCTACCAGACCGCTGTGAATACGGTAATCAAGCGTGGTCTCATTTTTGACGTAAATCTCGTAGTTCCAGCCGTTATCGTAGGTATATACAAGATGTTTACCAACAAAGCCGCTTAAGTCGTGTTTGTCGAAGGTGTTCATAAGATGTCTCCTTTGTTTTGATGAGACGATCGTACCCCTTCAAAAAATGAATGAATAACGCTATGTTTTAATCAAATTAATCCAAATTTTAGATAAATCATGCATAAGACGACGCTTGAACAATGGTCTTTACTGGCGAAAGTGGTCGAAGCGGGCAGCTTTGCCAAAGCCGCGGAAGAAACGCACCGCAGCCAGTCTTCGGTGAGCTATAACCTGTCGCTGCTGCAGGAGCGGCTGGGCGTGGCGCTCCTGGTGCCGGAAGGACGACGGGCGGTGTTAACGCCGGCAGGAGAACTGCTGCTCAACCAGGTTAAACCGCTGCTGAAAGCCTTTTCGTACGTTGAGACGCGCGCAGCGACCCTTCGCAACGGAATGCGCACGCGGCTGGATCTGGTGGTGGACTCCATTTTCCCGCGCCGCCGCCTGTTCGCTATTCTTCGTGAGTTCCAGCAGCAGTATCCGCAGACCCAGGTCCGTCTGACCGAGGTGCTGGAAAATACCCGCGCCGATGCCATTAACGACGAAGCCGATGTGTTGGTCTTAACCCGCCGCCAGGATATTACCGGGCTCGGCGAATGGCTGATGAATATCGACTTTGTTGCCGTGGCCCATCATCAGCATCCCCTCTTTCACCTCGACGCGCCGCTTAACGACGACATGCTACGCCCGTGGCCGCTTATCCAGATTGCGGACAGCCAGCCCGCCGCGCGCGCGGCCGGCGAGTCGTGGACCTTTTCCACCATCGATGCCGCCATAGAGGCCGTGGTCTCTCAGGTCGGCTACGGCTGGCTGCCAGAGGAACGCATCCAGACCCAGCTGGATCAGGGCGTGCTGAAACGCCTGCCGCTGAGCCACGGCGCACGCAGAGCAACGCCGCTACACCTGATTGTAAAGCGCTCTCTCGCCCCGCTTGATGAACAGGTTGAGACGCTATTGCGCCTTTTTAGCCAGGAGCCACCATCCTCACCTGCTACGCTTTAAGGTCCGAACGTTAAAACGATAAGGAGCAGATGATGAAAATCGACTTTGCGGGGAAAGTGGCGCTGGTAACCGCCTCAACCGGCGGGATCGGATTCGCCATTGCCAGAGGTCTGGCAGAAAGCGGTGCGGAAGTGATCGTCAATGGCCGGAGCACGGAATCGGTGAATAGAGGCATTCAGCAGCTGCAGCAGGTAGTGCCTGGCGTACAGGTGCGCGCCGCGATTGCCGATCTCAGCACGGCGGAAGGGGTGGAATCACTTCTGAAGGTGGCGAATAACGTCGATATTCTGGTCAACAACGCCGGGATTTACGGCCCTCAGGATTTTTATGCCACCGACGATGAGACCTGGGAGCGTTACTGGCAGACCAACGTGATGTCCGGCGTACGCCTGTCCCGCGCCCTGCTGCCGGGCATGGTGCAGAAAGGCTGGGGACGCGTGGTGTTTATCTCGTCCGAGTCGGCCTGCAATATTCCGGCAGATATGATCCACTACGGCGTGACCAAAACGGCGCAGCTCTCGCTGGCGCGCGGGCTGGCGAAGTTCGTGGCGGGAAGCGGCGTGACGGTCAACAGCGTCTTGCCGGGGCCAACGATGTCGGACGGTTTCGCAGAGATGATGAAAGATGAAATCGAAAAAACCGGCAAATCGCTGGAGCAGCTGGCGAAAGAGTTTGTGATGGCCAACCGCCCCAGCTCGGTTATCCAGCGCGCTGCCACGGTTGAAGAGGTGGCCAATATGGTGATTTATGTCTGTTCGACCCAGGCCTCCGCCACCTCGGGCGCGGCGCTGCGCGTCGACGGTGGCGTCGTGGATGACATCATCTGATGCTGTCAGGCCGCGCTGCCTGCGACCCGACGAGCGGTAATATAGTGTGCTTGCCAGTAATCATCCGTCAGGGTTGAAACCGTTACGCCCTGGCTGCTTGAGGCGTGAATAAACTGGCTGTCGCCAATATAAACACCAACGTGCTTGCGGTTCGGACCCGTCTGGAAGAATACCAGGTCTCCGGGCCTCAGGCGGTATTGCGCCACCTGCACGCCGCGATGGATTTGCTCGTGCGTCGTGCGGGGTAAATTCAGGTGTGCCGCATCGCTGAACAGATGCTGCATCAGCGCGGAACAATCCACCCCGCGATGCGTGGTTCCGCCCCACCGGTACTGGGTGCCTTTCCATTTCTGGTATTGATCGAGAATACGCGAGCGCAGCGGGCCTGTTTCCTGATGCACCAGCGCAGATTTCGCCGGTGATACTGCCAGCTCACTGTTCATCGATACCATCGACGCGGGAAGTTGAAAGCTAAACGCAGAAAACGAAGCAAAACTAAACGTGAGGATTGAAATAAGCGATCTAAGAGTCATATCAAGAAAGAAGTAGTGAGTGAATTTTTCCTTACCTGTGGGGTTCAATGGGTTCCCCTAAATATCTTGCGATGTGGCGATAATATAGACAGGTCGTTTTTTCGCCAATCCTTATCGAGGCCAAAAATAGACTGACTTTGAGATCGCAAGATCGAGAAAAAAATGGTGGGGATATAAGGACTGTCCAGCTAAAGCAGGTAAACTGATCCGCAGAATGTGTATTTCAGCTAAGACGTATTTATGACCAATATGATTGCCGACGAGACGGTGGCAAAATCTAACGTGCTCTCTGTCTTTGACTTTGACGGGACGTTAACGCACCACGACAGCTTTATTCCTTTCCTGCGTTTTGCCTTCGGTAAACGTTACTTCGCGGGCCGCCTGGTGCGCATGGCGCTGCCCACGCTCCACTGCGTGCGTCGCAAGCTGACGCGCGATGAGCTGAAGGAAGTGCTGATTAAAACGTTCCTGACGGGCGTGGATGAACACTGGTTGCGCCAGCAGGCGGAAGCGTTTTGCGAAAAATACTGGAACAAGCTGATGCGTCCCGAAGGGGTTCTGGCGGTGGCGGCTGAGGTGAATTCCGGTGCGGAAGTGACCATCTGTTCCGCATCCCCGGCGCTGGTGCTCCAGCCGTGGGCTGACAAACTGGGCATTAAGCTGATTGGCACGCAGCTGGAAGTGAAAGACGGCAAGCTGACGGGGCGCATCACGGGCAATAACTGCCGCTGCGCCCAGAAGGTGGCCAGGCTGGAAAAAGTGTATGGCGATCTCAACGCCTATCACCTGCGCGCCTGGGGAGACACCCGCGGCGACCACGAGCTGCTGGCGGCGGCGCAGGATCCTCACTGGCGGCACTTCCATCACCCGCGCAAGCGTCGGAATTCACCGATTAAGGGTTAGGTGCGGTCTGGTGCCCTCACCCCGGCCCTCTCCCACAGGGAGAGGGAGAAAAACGATGCATCAGGCCTCACGTTTTCCCGGGAACATCACGCTCGCAATAATTCCCAGCGCCAGCACGCCCAATACCACAAACAGGCTGGCCGTTGCGCCAATGCTGTAACCGTGATGCCAGAAGTGATCGGTGGCATTTAACCCCAGCTTGAACGCCACGAAGAACAGCAGAAGCACCACCGCTTTCTCGAGATGCACCAGATACTGCTTCAGCGCTTCCAGCACGAAGTAAAGCGTACGCAGGCCAAGAATGGCGAACATCATGGCGCTGTAGATAATCAGCGGTTCGCGGCTCACGGCAATAATGGCCGGCACGGAGTCAAACGCGAACATCACGTCAGAGAGTTCGACGACGGCCACGCAAAGTAATAGCGGCGTCGCATAGCGCTTCGCCTTCTTCACGCGTCCGACCATCACGTCCTGGTTTTCCGGCTTTTCAAGCTCCGCATCCACCTCTTTCTGCGTCAGAATAAAGGCATTGCTGCTGATTTTTGGCCAGACCGGATAGAAGCGCTTCACCAGACGATAGGCGAGATGACCCGAGTAATCTTCCACTTCGTCACTCTCTTCATTGCGTCGGAGCATCATCACCGCCGTCCAGCCGACGATCAGCGCGAAAATAACCTCAACGTACGGCCCAAGGCTTAGCAGGCTGGTCCCGATAGCCACAAAGATGCCGCGGAAGACAATTGCCCCCAGCACGCCCCAGTAGAGCACGCGGTGACGGTACTTATCCGGCACGCCGAACCAGGCGAAGATCGCCATCATCACGAACAGGTTATCGACGGAAAGCACCTCTTCCAGCGCGTAGCCGGTGAGGAACAGGCTCGCCATCTCGGCGCCGTGGTGAACGTACAGGAACCCGGCGAAGGCCATCGCCATCATGACCCAGAAAACGGACCACATCGCCGCGCTTTTCAGCGAGATCGGTTTATCGTGACGGTGCATAAAGAGGTCGATAAACATCGCCCCAACGGCCATCACCACAAAGACAACAACGGTTTCAGTCGGGAAACCGAGATGAGCAGCAGACATACAAAACCCTTTTGGCAGACAAAACACAACACCATGCAAACTGGCGTAAACCAGGAACAGAAAAGGGTGGGCTGTTAATCAGCCTTTTCACCCTCAAAGCCGCAGCCCTGTCGGCTACGTAAAGAGGGGTGTACTTTACCTTACCAGGCGGGGATCGCGCATCTGCCGTTTAGGCGCTCATTCCGCGCAAGCGCTGCAGCACCGCCACCAGAACCGCTACAGACCAGCCCACCATCAACGCGCCCACCAGCCCCTCCACCCCGCCGATGAGCCGCCAGTGCTGGGGTAACGTGACGTCGCCGTACCCTACCGTCGCATAGCTCACCAGTGAAAAGTAGAAGCTGGTGTTCCAGTCATTAAACGCGTCGATGACAAAATAAAACGCCGCAAACAGTCCGGCCTCAAGGAGATGGGCGAAGATCATAGAGATCACGATACCGACATTGCGTAAAACAATGCGTACCGCAGAATCGACGTCTAATTTAATGAATTTTAAAACGCCAAACATCCACAGCGAATGAATCACCACGGTTAGGGTAAGCAAAATAATAATACTGAGTAGCTGCATGATGCGTGCTCTGACCAAAGGGAGTATGGCCCCGCGAGCGCGGCGAGGCATCTGGTCGAAGCTTAGTTGAATGGAGAGGAAAAGTTGGTGCAATAATTGCGTTGCGTGATTATTTCTCTAGCGACACGACCAGCTTGCGGCTGGTTAGCAGCTGAAAACGCTATATCCGCAGCGCACTATCTGTGAGTCACCTCTTATTTACATCATTTAAACCTTCCATTAACTGGATAAAAATAACGCGCCGTCGCTATAGTGGTTTTGTTTAATAAAACTAAGTTGTACCTAATAAAACAAAGAACACACCCTGCGAGGATACAATGACAGAACATTTACGTAACGGCGCGACCGCCACCGAGGACATAGAAAGAGAGACGATGCGGAAGGTGATCTGGCGTATTCTCCCGTTTCTGATTGTCAGTTACCTGGTCTCCATTATCGATCGCGGGAATATCGGCATGGCTTCGCTGCAGATGAATGAGGACCTTGGCCTCAGCAAAGCGGCGTTTGGCTTCGCCAGCAGCCTTTACTTCGTGGCCTATTTTTTGTTTGAGGTACCCAGTAATCTGGCCATGCAGAAAGTCGGCGCCCGGCTGTGGATCCCGCGCATTATGATCAGCTGGGGCATCGTCTCCATGGGCATGGCGCTGGTTCAAAACACCACGTCGCTCTATATCGTCCGTTTTCTTCTCGGGGCAGCGGAAGCAGGCTTCTTCCCAGGCGTCGTGCTTTATCTGACCTGGTGGATCCCTTCCCGCTACCGCGCGCGCATTATTGCGTCCTTTATGGTCGCCATCCCGCTCGCTAACTTCATCGGTTCCCCGCTTTCAGGGTTGATACTGTCGCTGGATGGCTGGCTGGGTCTTCGCGGCTGGCATCTGCTGTTCATCATTGAAGGCTTACCTGCGGTGCTGCTGGGTATTGCGGCCTGGTTTATTCTCCGGGATCGCCCTCATCAGGCGAAATGGCTGAGCAATGAACAGAAAAAGTGGCTGGAAACCACGCTGGAAACCGAGCGGAGCCAGCAAAAGAACATTGGGCATCAGACGACGTGGCAGTTGCTGAAGCATCGCCAAATCTGGCTGATGGCGCTGATTTACGCGGGCGCATCGTCCGCGGGCACCACCATCAGCGTCTGGTCTCCTCAACTGCTGAAATCCTTCCATCTCGATAATCTTGAGACAGGTCTGCTTAACGCCATTCCTTACGGCCTGGCATCGGTTCTGATGATTGTCTGGGGACGACATTCCGATCGCACCAACGAACGCCGCTGGCATACCGCGCTGACGCTGTTCATGATTGCTGCGGGCGTGTTCGCTGCCTTTGTAAGCGTCTCGCTCTTTGCCACTATCGTGATCCTGAGCATTATCCTGACGGGTGCGTATTCTATGAAAGGACCTTTCTGGGCGCTGGCATCCGGATGGATGAGCAGCTCCTCGGCAGCGGCGGGGCTGGCCGCGATTGGCGCCATCGCGAACCTGATTGGCGGGGCGGTAATGGTAAATGCATACGGCATGATCAGCGAGAGAACGGGCAGCTACACGCTGGCTATGCTTCCGCTAGCCGCGCTTTGCCTGGCCGGGGGTATCGCGGTGCTCATTATGGGACGGCAGGCCCGCAACGCTCAGCTACACGAAAAACAGGTCACACATTAGTGATGACAGAAGCGGGACAAATGTCCCGCTTCTGCGTTTAAAGATTTTCTTCCGCCGCGTCGCTCGTTTCACCAAAGAACTGCTGACAGAAGGGCTTACTGGCTCCCATTTTCTGCGACAGACGGCTGGCCGCCGCCTTCATCAATGGCCCTATCTCCTTCTCACGACGATCTTCCGTCAGCCGTGAGATGGGGCCGGTCAGGGCTAACGCCGCAACCAGCTTGTCGTGAACGCCGAAGACGGGCATCGCAAACGCCGCAGTGTGGGGATCGCGTGCGCCTGACGTATAGAAAGGGAGTTCTGCTTCTCCCTCCGGCAGGCTTTCATTGAGCCCCCAATGGCGCAAGACCTTACTAATGGCCGAATTATCGAGCGGGAACTGGCTGCCGGGAAGATTGCTGTGTCGCAGGCCGTGCGACGCTTCCGCGCGAAACAGGCAAAGGCGCTGCCCACCCTCCAGCACATACCAGCTGGCACTCTCCTGAGACGCCAGGGAGAGCGCCTGAAGCTCTGGCTGAACCACCCGAGAAAGATGGAAAGATTGTTCATACAGCTTGCCGAGGTAAAGCAGACGTGGGCCAAGCGCATAATTGCCGTCTTCATGCCTGACGACGTAATTCATCCGTTCAAGAGAATTCATCAGGCGGTAAACCGTGGTTTTGTGATAACCCGACAGCTGTGCCAGCGCGGTCAGCGTCAGGCTCTCATCTCCAGGACGGAAGCAATCCAGTAAAGCCAGCGCTTTTTCAACCGCTACAACGCCTTCATTCCCCATCATTATCTCCTTGTTAGCCCGGCAGTGAGTGTACCTCAAATTTTGTGAGTCACTTCGTGTTTACATCACAAACGCCACCTCGGGTCTGGCTAAAAGGAAAGCAACACCGCTATAGTTGTTTTGTTCTGTACACCTGCATTGTACTCAGTAAAACAATATGGAGGCATTCATGTCCGTTTCTGAAAAAAAACCGATTAATCGCCAGTTCGAACGCGTTTCTGCCGAGGATGTTCGTCGGGCTGCCGAGTATCAGGCAGCCATTCTGGCCGACGTGGCCGGTCGCCGCGGTACGCTTCACGGCCGCATCAAACCGCTGGCCCCACACATGTCCGTTGCGGGTCCAGCCATCACCGTGGAAGTCCGTCCGGGTGATAATCTGGCGATTCATGCCGCGATGGCGGTTGCGCAGCCCGGCGACGTCCTGGTCGTCGATGGCAAAGGCGACCTGAGCTGCGCGCTGCTGGGCGAAATCATGGCTACTCAGGCTCAGGCAAGCGGCATTGCGGGCATCATTATTGACGGCGCTGTGCGTGACGCCGATTCCCTGAGCAAAGGCCACTACCCTGTCTTTTCTGCCGGTCTGAACCCCTGCGGCCCGACAAAGTTAATTTCTGGCCGGGTTAATCATCCCATTTCAGTCGCCGGGGCGACGGTTCAGGCCGGGGATCTGGTTGTGGCGGATATCGACGGCGTGGTCGTCATCCCGCGCGATGAGGTTCAGCAGGTAATCGCGCTGGCAAAAGAAAAGCTGGAGATGGAGACCCGGCGTCTTGCTGCCATCCGTGAAGGCGATTTACGTCCACACTGGCTTGATGACGCGCTTCGTAAGGCTGGTATGTTGACCGACGGGGAGACGCTGTGATGGGAGGCAAAGACGTAGTTCTGGTTACCGGAAGTGACCTGGCGGAGCAGGCTATGGTGATGTTGCAGGGCTTTGAGGTGGTGTTTGCAGGCCGCCAGCCCACTGAGGATGACCTGATCGCGCTATGTGAACGACACAATCCTGTGGCGATCCTGGTACGTTACGGCAGGATCACCGCGAAGGTTATGGATGCCGCCCCGGCTTTGCAGGTTATTTCCAAGCACGGAAGCGGGATCGATGTGATAGACCAGACGGCAGCGGCCGAACGCAATATCGCCGTCCGCGCGGCCCTAGGCGCAAACGCGGCGGCAGTGGCTGAACATACCTGGGCGCTGATCCTCGCCTGCGCAAAGTCCGTGGTGCCTCTGGACAAGCGGTTACGGGACGGGCACTGGGATAAGGCGACGCATAAATCCATTGAGCTGGAGGGCTTAACGCTGGGGCTAATCGGGTTGGGCGCTATCGGCTCGCGCGTGGCGACTATTGGTCACGCCTTCGGCATGAAGGTGCTGGCTTACGATCCCTATGCTAAGTCCATGCCTGCCCTGTGCGAACGCGCAGAGACGCTGACCGGACTTCTTTCCCGTTCCGATGTCATCTCTTTGCACTGTCCGCTGACCGATGAGAATCGGGAGATGATCAATAGCGAGACGCTCGCACACTGCAAGCGGAACGCCATTCTGGTCAATACGGCACGCGGCGGACTGATCCACAGTGAATCGTTACTGGCGGCGCTCCGGGATGGCACGCTGCACAGCGCAGCGCTGGACAGCTTTCCCCACGAGCCGCTGACCGCGCCACATCTCTGGCAGTCCGTAGAAAACGTGGTTATTTCACCGCATATTGGCGGCGTTACCGCAGCGTCATACATCAAGATGGGGACCGTGGCCGCGAGCAATATTCTGGCCGTGATGGACGTCACCACCGTCAGCCCGTAAAGCCAACCGCGACGAGTGGCAGCGCGCTTATGTCACTTGTCTTCTGCCAGCGCCTGAGCACACGCCCAGGCACTTGCCCATGCCCACTGGAAGTTGTACCCGCCGAGCCAGCCGGTCACGTCCATCACTTCGCCAATAAAATAGAGCCCCGGCACGTTGCGCGCTTCCATGGTGCGGGAAGAGAGCTCATTCGTGTCGACCCCGCCCAGCGTAACTTCCGCGGTGCGGTAGCCCTCAGTCCCGTTTGGCTGCACCCGCCAGTTTGTCAGGGTCTCCACCAGAATCTCCTGCTCGCGGCTGTTAAGCTGCTTGAGCGACACGTCGGGGATCTGCCCCAGCACCTGCAAAGATTCCACCAGACGTTTTGGCAGCTGCATTGCCAGCGTGTTTTTCAGGTTCTGGTTCGGGTGTGCGGTACGCTGCTCATTAAGGAACGCGTCTAGATCGCAATCGGGGAGCAGGTTAACCGTGACAAACTCCCCCGGCTGCCAGTAGCTGGAAATTTGCAGTACCGCCGGGCCGGAGAGGCCGCGATGGGTAAAGAGCAGGTTTTCGCGGAACACCGTCCCGTCTTCGGCGGTAATGACGGAGGGAACAGACACGCCGGACAGCGTCTGAAGCTGCTCGAGAAGCGGTTTATGCAGCGTGAACGGCACCAGCCCGGCGCGCGTGGGCAAGACCTTCAGGCCAAACTGTTCGGCAATCTTATAGCCGAACGGGGAAGCGCCCAGCCCCGGCATGGACAGGCCGCCGCTGGCAATCACCAGATTATCGGCGCTGACGGTTTCGCCGTTGAGCTGCAGCATGTAGCCCTGGTCGTCGCGGGAAACCTCCAGCACCTCGGTGCGCAGGCGCATGACCACGCCGCCCTTCTCGCACTCGGCCACCAGCATATCGACAATCTGCTGCGCGGAGTCGTCGCAGAACAGCTGTCCCAGCGTTTTTTCATGCCATGCGATACCGTGCTTACCGACCAGGTCGATAAAGTCCCACTGGGTATAACGCGCCAGCGCAGATTTACAAAAATGACGGTTTTGGCTCAAATAGGCCGCGGGTTCAACATATAGATTAGTAAAGTTGCAGCGCCCGCCGCCGGACATCAGGATCTTACGGCCTGGCTTTTTACCGTTATCCAGCAGCAGCACGCGACGACCCGCCTGTCCGGCCATTGCCGCACAAAACATACCCGCCGCACCGGCGCCAATTACCACGGCATCAAACCTTTCCACGTCAAAACCCTCTTTGTTAACTGCCGCGGATTGTAAAGTTTCCTATGTGGTCACACCAGCGTAAAAAGATATTACAAAGGCATTTCATTGAAATTTAAAGAATATCCTTTCTGGCCCTTTTCTCAAATCAGGTGGTATGTCAAAAAAAGTCTATATTTCACTTTGCCCGCCGCGCATTTGTCCTGGATAATGCGCCGCGTTCATGTCCTCAAAATGGCGTAACGTCCTATGCTACATTTGTTTGCCGGCCTGGATTTACATACCGGGCTTTTATTATTGCTTGCTCTGGTTTTTGTACTGTTTTACGAAGCGATCAACGGCTTCCACGACACTGCAAACGCAGTAGCGACGGTTATCTACACTCGCGCAATGCGATCGCAGCTTGCGGTTGTTATGGCGGCAGTATTTAACTTTTTTGGTGTCCTCCTGGGCGGGCTGAGCGTTGCGTATGCGATTGTGCATATGCTGCCAACGGATCTGCTGCTTAACGTTAGTTCTGGCCATGGCCTCGCTATGGTGTTCTCAATGCTGCTTGCTGCAATTATCTGGAACCTCGGTACCTGGTATTTCGGCCTGCCTGCATCCAGTTCTCACACCCTCATCGGCGCGATTATCGGTATCGGGTTAACCAACGCCCTCATGACCGGTACCTCGGTTGTTGATGCGTTAAATATCCCGAAAGTACTGGGGATCTTTGCCTCTCTCATCGTCTCCCCTATCGTGGGTCTGGTGGTGGCGGGCGGGCTGATCTTCATCCTGCGTCGTTACTGGAGCAATACCAAAAAACGCTCCCGTATTCACCTGACGCCAGCAGAGCGTGAAAAGAAAGACGGCAAGAAAAAGCCGCCATTCTGGACGCGTATTGCCCTGATCATTTCCGCTATCGGCGTGGCCTTCTCACACGGCGCGAACGATGGTCAGAAAGGCATTGGTCTGGTGATGCTGGTACTGATTGGCGTTGCACCGGCAGGATTCGTGGTCAACATGAATGCCTCCGGCTACGAAATCACCCGTACCCGTGATGCGGTAAACAACGTTGAAACCTATTTCCAGCAGCACCCTGAGCTGCTGAAAAAAGCGACCGGCGTTGACCAGCTGATCCCTTCTCCGGAAGCCGGTGCCACGACTGCACCTGGCGAGTTCCACTGCCATCCGGCAAACGCGATTAACGCGCTGGAACGTGCCAAAGGGATGCTGGGCAATATCGAAAGTTATGACAAACTGACCGTTGAGCAGCGTGGTCAGCTGCGTCGCATTATGCTGTGCATCTCTGATGTGACGGATAAAGTGGCGAAGCTGCCTGACGTGAATGTTGACGACCAGCGTCTGCTGAAGAAACTGAAAGGCGATATGCTCAACACCATTGAGTACGCGCCAATCTGGATCATCATGGCCGTCGCGCTGGCGCTCGGTATCGGTACGATGATTGGCTGGCGTCGTGTGGCGACCACCATCGGCGAGAAGATCGGTAAGAAAGGCATGACCTATGCGCAGGGTATGTCCGCGCAGATGACGGCGGCAGTGTCTATCGGTCTGGCGAGCTACACCGGTATGCCGGTATCCACCACCCACGTACTCTCCTCGTCCGTAGCAGGTACCATGATTGTTGACGGTGGCGGCCTGCAGCGCAAAACCGTGACCAACATTCTGATGGCCTGGGTGTTCACCCTTCCGGCATCCATCCTGCTCTCTGGCGGGCTGTACTGGATTTCGCTGAAGCTGATTTAATCGGTTGAAGGCGACAAAAAAGCGGGTCAGTTTCCTGACCCGCTTTTTTTATGCTCAGTGCCAAATCATCAATGCAATCATGCTGACCACGACCAGGCCACACAGGGCGCTGGTCAAAATGAACTGACGACGCAGGCGCTCGCAGCGACGAATAAATTCTTCATCGTGATGATCGCGGTAGCGCTGGTAGTAGATGTATCCCACCAGACGCATCTGTTTGCTGGGCTGTCCATGCGAGGTGAAGAACCCTCCACCGTCCACATACTGATAAAGCAACGGATCGCAACCACGAAGTACCACTAACAGCGCACGTAACGATGAGAAGTAGCGCGCCATATTCACTATGCAAACCACGCATAACGCCCAAAACAATGCGACGGTGCTAATCATACATCCTCCCCGGCGTCCGCCCACGAAGCAAGGCTTCTGAGCTACCGCACCCCAATGCCCTGACAGACAGTTCAGTGAAAGAATGACCAAAAGTCGATTCGGTTCGCGTTTTAATATCCGAACGGCTCATTTAATAGTGTAGGAGATCCGTTAATTTTTTTGCCACAAGGTTAATCGTTATCAACACCAAAGCTTGAAAAATATGTTTAACTGGGCCGTAATGAAAGCATCAGACGACGGCTTTCCTATTTAGTCATCGATAACTTAAGGAAGGAGTAACACTATGGCTTACAAACACATTCTCATCGCGGTAGACCTCTCTCCGGAGAGCAAAGTGCTGGTTGATAAAGCGGTATCCATGGCACGTCCCTACAACGCGAAAGTTTCGCTGATTCACGTTGATGTGAATTACTCCGACCTCTACACCGGTCTGATCGACGTCAATCTGGGCGATATGCAGAAGCGTATCTCCGAAGAGACGCACCACGCCCTGAGCGAACTCTCCACCAACGCGGGCTATCCGATTACCGAAACCCTGAGCGGCAGCGGCGACCTGGGCCAGGTATTGGTTGATGCGATCAAGAAATACGACATGGACCTGGTGGTGTGCGGTCACCATCAGGACTTCTGGAGCAAGCTGATGTCTTCCGCGCGCCAGCTGATTAACACCGTTCACGTGGATATGCTGATTGTTCCACTGCGTGACGAAGAAGACGAGTAAGTGCAAAAAAGCCCGGTGGCGCTACGCTTAACGGGCCTACAAGGTAAAAGCAAAACGGCAACATAGTTGCCGTTTTTAGTGTTTGTTCCCTCTCCCTGTGGGAGAGGGTTAGGGTGAGGGCATCAGCCCGCACTATTCCGGCGTCCCCGGATAAATATCAAACCGGTGCCCTTTGGTGGTCACCGCATTGGTCGTGGCAACGTCCGCCAGCGGCGGCGCATAGTCAGGGCGCTTCACCACCACCCGCTTCGTCGCAAGCTGGCGAGCCGGCTCCAGCAGGCCATCCGCGTCCAAATCAGGCCCCACCAGAGACTGAAACACCCGCATCTCTTTCTTCACCAGCGCGCTTTTCTGCTTGTGCGGGAACATCGGGTCGAGATAGACGACCTGCGGGCGCGGGGTGATATCGGTCAGCGCCGTCAGGCTCGAGGCATGGATCAGCTGCAATCGTTCCTGCAACCACGGCCCGATTTCCGGGTCCGCGTAGCCACGCGTCAGACCATCGTCCAGCAACGCGGCCACCACCGGATTACGCTCCAGCATCCGCACATGACAGCCGACAGACGCCAGCACAAACGCATCGCGCCCCAGCCCCGCCGTGGCATCCACCACGTCCGGGAGATAGCTTCCTTTAATCCCAACCGCTTTCGCCACCGCTTCGCCGCGACCGCCGCCGAACTTGCGCCGGTGCGCCATGGCCCCGCCGACAAAATCGACAAAAATCCCGCCGAGCTTCGGTTCATCGCGCTTACGTAATTCGAGATGTTCTGGTGTCATCACCAGCGCCATCAGGTTATCTTCATCGTGCTCCAGCCCCCAGCGGGCGGCCAGAACAGATAAGGCGCCGTCTCCGGCACCCGTTTCATCCACTAAGCAGATCTTCACGTAACAATCAGCCTTTGATCCCGTAATGCTCAAGCATCGCATCCAGCTGCGGCTCGCGGCCGCGGAAGCGTTTGAACAGCACCATTGGCTCTTCGGAACCGCCGCGGGTCAGGATATTGTCGAGGAACGACTGGCCGGTTTCGCGGTTGAAAATTCCCTCTTCTTCGAAACGAGAGAAGGCATCCGCCGCCAGCACGTCGGCCCACAGGTAGCTGTAGTAACCCGCCGCGTAGCCGCCAGCGAAGATGTGGCTGAACGCGTGCGGGAAGCGGCCCCAGGTTGGCCCAGGGATCACGGCAACCTGCTTTTTAATCTCGGCCAGGGTTTCAAGAATTTTCGCGCCCTGCTCCGGGCTGAACTCGGCGTGCAGGCGGAAATCGAACAGGCCGAACTCCAGCTGGCGCAGGATAAACATCGCCGCCTGGTAGTTCTTCGCCGCCAGCATTTTATCCAGCAATTCTTTCGGCAGCGGTTCGCCGGTCTCATAGTGACCGGAGATAAACGCCAGCGCGTCCGGCTCCCAGCACCAGTTTTCCATAAACTGGCTCGGCAGCTCGACCGCATCCCACGGTACACCGCTGATGCCTGCCACGCCTGCGGTTTCGATGCGGGTCAGCATATGGTGCAGGCCGTGACCGAACTCGTGGAACAGGGTGATCACTTCATCGTGGGTAAAGAGCGCAGGTTTGCCGTTCACCGGACGGTTGAAGTTACAGGTCAGGTAGGCGACCGGCTTCTGCAGAGAACCGTCTGCTTTACGCATCTGGCCCACGCAGTCGTCCATCCACGCCCCGCCGCGCTTGTTTTCACGCGCGTAGAGATCGAGGTAGAAGCTGCCGCGCAGTTCGTTTTTCTCGTCATAAAGCTCAAAGAAGCGCACGTCCGGATGCCAGACGTCGATATCGGTACGCTCTTTGGCGGTGATGCCATAGATGCGCTTCACCACCTCGAACAGGCCGTTAACGGCTTTGTTTTCCGGGAAGTACGGGCGCAGCTGCTCGTCGCTGATGCTGTAGAGGTGCTGCTTCTGTTTTTCGCTGTAGTACGCGATATCCCATGGCTGCAGCTCGTCCACGCCGAACTCCGCTTTCGCGAAGGCGCGCAGCTGGGCCAGCTCTTTTTCACCCTGCGGACGGGCGCGTTTCGCCAGATCGGTCAGGAAGTCGAGCACCTGCTGCGGGTTCTCCGCCATTTTGGTGGCGAGGGATTTATCGGCGTAGTTTTCGAAGCCCAGCAGCTGGGCCAGCTCGTGGCGCAGGGCGAGGATTTCCGCCATGACCGGGCTGTTGTCCCACTTACCGGCATTCGGCCCCTGATCGGAGGCGCGGGTGCTGTAGGCGCGGTACATCTCTTCGCGCAGGGCCTGGTTGTCGCAGTAGGTCATTACCGGCAGATAGCTCGGGATATCCAGGGTTAGCAGGAAACCGTCCTGCTCTTTCGCCTCGGCCTGGGCTTTTGCCGCCGCCAGCGCGCTTTCCGGCATGCCCGCCAGCTCCGCTTCGTCGGTAATCAGCTTCGTCCAGCCCATGGTGGCGTCGAGCACGTTGTTGCTGTACTGGTTGCCCAGTTCGGACAGGCGCGCGGCGATTTCACCGTAGCGGGTTTGTTTCTCTTTTGGCAGGCCAATCCCGGACAGCTCGAAATCACGCAGGGCGTTATCGACCGATTTTTTCTGCGCCGTGTTCAGTTCGGCATAATGGTCGCCGTCGCGCAGGTCGCGGTAGGCTTTGTAGAGCCCTTCGTGCTGGCCGACCCAGGTGCTGTATTCAGAGAGCAGCGGCAGGGTCTGTTCGTAGGCTTCGCGCAGTTCCGGGCTGTTTTTTACCGAGTTCAGGTGGCTTACCGGGGAGAAGATACGCCCCAGCACGTCGTCCACTTCGGCCAGCGGCTGACACAGATTTTCCCAGGTGTACGGCCCGCCCTGCGCGACCACGCTTTCTACCGCCGCGCGGCAGTTGTCCAGCGATTGCGTAACCGCTGGAACCACATGCTCGGGGAGGATTTTAGAAAACGGTGGCAACGAAAAAGGCGTCAGTAATGGATTGGTCATAAACGCTGTCCTGTTGAAATAGGTGAATGAAGCGCGCATCCGGCGCTGTGCATATGGGATCTAGAATGGGGTTAAGTGTAGAGGATTTCAATGCCGGACGTTGTCGAAAAGAGCCCGGTGGTGCTGCGCTTACCGGGCCTACGGGTAATCTTTGCCGTTCTGCTGTAAACTGTGGCAAATCGTCAATTCAGCGGAATATCATTACCCATGCTCAGTTATCGCCACAGCTTCCACGCAGGCAACCACGCCGACGTCCTTAAACACACCGTTCAGAGCCTGATCATCGAATCGCTCAAAGAGAAAGAGAAGCCATTTCTCTATCTGGACACGCACGCGGGCGCGGGCCGTTATCAGCTGAGCGGCGAGCATGCCGAGCGTACCGGTGAATATCTGGAAGGGATTGCCCGCATCTGGCAGCAGGACGACCTGCCTGCCGAGCTGGAGCCGTACATCGGCGTGGTGAACCACTTCAACCGCAACGGCCAGCTGCGTTATTACCCGGGCTCGCCGCTGATTGCCCGCCAGCTGCTGCGCGAGCAGGACAGCCTCCAGTTGACCGAGCTGCACCCGAGCGACTTCCCGCTGCTGCGTTCAGAATTCCAGAAAGACAGCCGCGCCCGCGTCGAAAAAGCCGACGGCTACCAGCAGCTGAAGGCCAAGCTGCCGCCGGTTTCCCGTCGCGGCCTGGTGCTCATCGACCCGCCGTACGAAATCAAAACCGACTATCAGGCGGTGGTAACCGGTATCCACGAAGGCTACAAGCGCTTCGCCACCGGGACATACGCCCTGTGGTATCCGGTGGTGCTGCGCGCGCAGATCAAACGCATGATCAAAGACCTGGAAGCGACCGGCATCCGCAAGATCCTGCAGATCGAGCTGGCGGTACGTCCGGACAGCGATCAGCGCGGTATGACCGCCTCCGGCATGATTGTAATCAACCCGCCGTGGAAGCTCGAAGCGCAGATGAACAACGTGCTGCCGTGGCTGCATAAAACGCTGGTGCCGGCGGGTACAGGCCACGCTACCGTCAACTGGATCGTGCCGGAGTAATCGCAGCCATCGGTGGAAACTATTGATTTCAGGTATACAATCGCGGCAATTCACGATTAAGGACAAAAGCTATGACTAAGCATTATGACTACATCGCAATCGGCGGCGGCAGCGGCGGCATCGCCTCCATCAACCGCGCGGCCATGTACGGCCAGAAGTGCGCGCTGATTGAAGCCAAAGCGCTGGGCGGCACCTGCGTGAACGTGGGTTGTGTACCGAAGAAGGTGATGTGGCATGCGGCGCAGATCCGTGAAGCTATCCATATGTATGGCCCGGACTACGGCTTTGACACCACCATCAACCGCTTCGACTGGGACAAGCTGATCGCCAGCCGTACCGCGTACATCGATCGCATTCACACCTCGTACGACAACGTGCTGGGTAAAAATAACGTCGACGTTATCCACGGTTTCGCCCGCTTCGTTGATGCGAAAACGATCGAAGTGAACGGCGAGACGATCACCGCCGATCACATCCTGATCGCCACCGGCGGTCGTCCGAGCCACCCGAACATCCCGGGCGTGGAATACGGCATCGACTCCGACGGTTTCTTCGAGCTGCCAGCCCTGCCTGAGCGCGTTGCCGTGGTAGGCGCGGGATACATCGCGGTTGAACTGGCCGGAGTGATTAACGGCCTGGGCGCAGAAGCGCACCTGTTCGTACGTAAACACGCGCCGCTGCGCAGCTTCGACCCGCTGATTGTCGATACGCTGGTTGAAGTAATGAACACCGAAGGCCCAACCCTGCACACCAACGCCGTACCAAAAGCGGTGGTGAAAAACGCGGACGGAAGCCTGACGCTTGAGCTGGAAGATGGTCGCAGCCAGACCGTTGATTGCCTGATCTGGGCGATTGGCCGTGAACCGGCGAACGATAACTTCAACCTGGGCGTGACTGGCGTGAAAACCGACGATAAAGGCTATATCGTCGTCGATAAATTCCAGAACACCAGCGTACCGGGCATTTACGCGGTCGGCGACAATACCGGTGCGGTTGAGCTGACGCCGGTCGCCGTTGCGGCGGGTCGTCGTCTCTCCGAGCGCCTGTTTAACAACAAGCCGGACGAGCATCTGGACTACAGCAACATCCCGACCGTGGTCTTCAGCCATCCGCCAATCGGCACCGTCGGTTTAACCGAGCCGCAGGCGCGCGAGCAGTACGGCGACGACCAGGTGAAAGTGTATAAATCGGCGTTCACCGCAATGTATACCGCCGTCACCTCGCACCGTCAGCCGTGCCGCATGAAGCTGGTCTGCGTCGGCCCGGAAGAGAAGATTGTCGGTATCCACGGCATTGGCTTCGGCATGGATGAGATCCTGCAGGGCTTCGCCGTGGCGCTGAAGATGGGCGCAACCAAGAAAGACTTCGATAATACTGTGGCAATCCACCCGACGGCCGCGGAAGAGTTTGTGACCATGCGTTAATCATGATGCCCCTCCCCGGAGGGGCATTTTTTTAACATTCATAAATCGTTGCAAAACGAATGCTCCGAAAATAGTGATCTACCGCACATTTCCCTCCCCATCTACCGAAGCGAATGTCTACGCTTATAAGACGCCCGGATAAACCTGTCTTTTGAACACACAACCGGAGGTCCCTATCACCATGTTCAACCAGAAACTACAGGCTACCGAGAACATCGAGTTCGAGATTGCAGAAGAGCTGCGCTACGAGACCGATCCCTGCGAGTTGAAACTGGATGAAATGATTGAGGCGGAGCCGGAACCCGAAATGATCGAGGGGCTACCCGCCTCCGATGCGTTGACGCCCGCAGACCGCTACCTTGAACTGTTCGAACACGTGCAGTCGACGCGGCTGTTTGCGGACAGTAAAACCTTCCCCGACTGCGCGCCGAAGATGGATCCGCTGGATATCTTGATCCGCTACCGCAAGGTCAGACGCCACCGGGATTTCGACCTGCGCCAGTTTGTGGAGAACCACTTCTGGATGCCGGAAACGTACGGCACAGAATATGTCTCCGATCCAGGACTCTCCCTGAAAGAGCACATTGATAACCTGTGGCCGGTGCTGACGCGCGAGCCGCAGGATCATATTCCCTGGTCTTCCCTGCTGGCGCTGCCGCAGGCCTATATCGTCCCCGGCGGGCGCTTCAGCGAGACCTACTACTGGGATTCTTATTTCTCCATGCTGGGGCTGGCGGAGAGCGGCCGTAACGATCTGCTCAAATGTATGGCGGACAACTTCGCCTGGCTGATAGAACGCTACGGACATATCCCCAACGGCAACCGCACCTATTATCTCAGCCGCTCACAGCCGCCGGTCTTTGCGCTGATGGTGGAGCTGTTTGAGGAGGACGGCGTGCGCGGTGCGAAACGCTATCTTGATCACCTCAAAATGGAGTACGCCTTCTGGATGGACGGTGCGGAGTCGCTGCTGCTTAATCAGGCATACCGCAGCGCTGTGCGCATGCCGGACGGTTCACTGCTCAACCGCTACTGGGATGACCGCGATACCCCGCGCGACGAATCGTGGATCGAGGACGTGGAAACCGCGCGCCACTCGGGCCGTCCGCCAAATGAGGTGTATCGCGACCTGCGCGCGGGTGCGGCTTCCGGCTGGGATTACTCGTCCCGCTGGCTGCGCGATCCGTCGCGTCTCGCCAGCATCCGCACGACGCAGTTCATCCCCATCGATCTGAACGCCTTCCTGTTCAAACTGGAAAGCGCTATCGCCAACATCTCGGCGTCGAAAGGGGATAAAGAGACGGCAGAGGAATTCCGCCAGAAAGCCAACGATCGCCGCGCGGCGGTGAACCGCTATCTGTGGGACGAGGAGAGCGGCTGTTACCGAGATTACGACTGGCGACGCGAAGAGCTGGCGCTGTTTTCTGCCGCCAGCATCGTGCCGCTGTACGTTGGCATGGCAACTCACGAGCAGACGGAACGCCTGTCGGATGCGGTCAAGGCGCGTCTGCTGACCCCGGGCGGAATTCTGGCGACCGAGTACGAAACCAGCGAGCAGTGGGATAAACCCAACGGCTGGGCGCCGCTGCAGTGGATGGCGATTCAGGGATTCAAGCAGTACGGCAACGACTCGCTGGGGGATGAGATCGCCTGGAGCTGGCTGCATACGGTGAACCATTTCTACAAGACGCACCACAAGCTGATTGAGAAGTACCACATCGCCAGCAGCACGCCGCGCGAAGGTGGCGGGGGTGAGTATCCGCTGCAGGACGGTTTCGGCTGGACAAACGGCGTGGTGCGGCGGCTGATTGGGTTGTATGGGGAGCCTTAAGCAGGTTGCGGCCTTTTCCCCCTCGCCCCTCCGGGGAGAGGGCTGGGGTGAGGGGATAATGTTAGCGTATCACCTCATAAATGGCGCTCTGAATAGACTGCCATTTTTTGGTGGTGGCATCCGGCTGTGACTGCGCGCGGCGTGTGGCCATGTCGAGATCGTGCTGCTGGCGTTTCACTACGGCAGGCACGGTGCAGAACGCTTTGAGATACTCTTTACGTACCGAGGTCAGAGACTCGCCGTTCGACATCGCGTGGCTGAGCGTGTTGATGAAGCGGCGACACGGCTTCTCTTCCACCATGTTTTGCCGGTAGCGTAACATCAGCTCCAGCACGTCGTCATGGCCTGCCGACATCGCCTCTTCGGTCCAGGACAGCTTCCAGTCCATACCGCCCTGCAAAAAGAGCTGGGTCACGCGAGTATCGTTGCGGTTAATGGCCGAGCGGAAATTATTCTCGTCCCAGGTGACTCCCATGCGCGTGAGCGTTTCGCGCGAGGAAGGCGTCTCACGCATTTCCTGCGGTGGAGCCGCTTCAGCCGCGCTGACGGCCGCTGGCTGCGGCTTGCTGCTGGTCACCAGCCAGAAGCCCCCTGCCACAATGGCAATCACCATAACGCCAACCGCCCCCCATAGCGCACCGGAAATGAGCTGCTCGCGTTGTTCGGGGGTGCGCGGCGCGCGCTGGGTCGGCTTTTCAATGGTGTCACGGACTTCAAACAGATCCCCACCGGTAACCCGATCCATTTTCTGCGCCTTTTCCCAGAAGGTATGCAATTCACTGGCATCTACCGCCATGAATCCTGCCGGATTAACGCGCGTTCTCCCCTCTTCAAACGCGCGTTGAACGGGCCGCGCGATCTGCGCGTAGTAGTTGTCCAGCAGCTGAATTTGCGCCGAGCTTAACGTCTTCTGAACGGTGATGCTGTTGCGGATTTGCCGAATATCGTCGAGAAAGGTTTGCAGCGTTTTGCGTGGTTCAACCAGCAGAGTCAGCATGGACGGGTCGCTGAAAAGCGAAGCGTAATAGCGGCTGAATTCTTTTTTATCCACCAGCATCTGCGCCAGCTCGCTGAACATCATGCCGCTCAGGACATCGTTGATCTCGCCAAGCTTCAGCCAGCGCCTTACGCGGTCAGCGTTAAACAGGGTCTTAAGATGGTTGTTCAGCTTTACCTGATCGGGCCAGGCCTGCTGGATAAGCCCTTTAAGCATCAGCTCAATTGCGCGTACCTGCTTGTGCGCCTGCTGCTGCTGGAGTTCGCTGCCCGGTGCCAGCTCCGTGCTATAGGTCAACAGCGGCTGCTGAAGACGAAGATGTTCCAGCGCGGTCACAAACCGCATCGCCGCAATAAGCTGGTTTTCACTCACATCCTGTCCGCTTTCATACTGCGGTACGCGCTGCTGCAGCAGGCGCAGTTGGAGCGTAAATTCCGACATCTCGGCATCATTCAGGTTGAGTTTTTTCGCAACGGCTCCCCAGCCGCCCAAAGTTAATCGCGCGCTGTCGAGTTGTTCCAGAAACCAGCGTGGGTCTTTGCCCTCAGAAGCATGTACATTCAGAAGGAGTAAAATTTCCACCGACGCATGGCGAATGACCGCCAGACAGTGTTCAAACTGTTCGCGAATATGGTGTGATGTGCTGAGAGTCATTGTTTTCCTTAAGCGACAACGAAGACATCAGGAATGGGCGCGAGACACCCTTTATTCTTTTTATTTATACGCGGTTAACCATACCTGACTTTCTGTTGAAATAAAGTGACAACCCTAAAATCATTTAAAAAGTGTCAGGAGAATCTGAATGCCCGTTTTAATTACCCCTCGCCTGAACTGCTCACCTTTGCAGGAAGAAGACTGGCCCTTTTTTCTGGCGTTACAGCAGCACCCGGACGTTATGCGCTTTGTGGCGGAAGACCGCCCCGTCGCGGCGATACGAGAGGCGTTTGATTCGCGCCTGACGCCATGGGCTCCGGGCAGCGCGCACTGGCTTTGTCTCGTCGTACGTGACACCGCCTCCCAGGCCCCGCTGGGCGTTACCGGGTATATTCATCGGGAGGAGGACTGCGCCGAAGTGGGCTTCCTTTTCGCCCCCGAGGCGCAGGGGAAAGGTTACGGCTTTGAATCCCTGAAGGCGCTTTGCGATTACGCTTTTCTTCAGGGCGGTATACGGCGACTCACCGCCACCGTAACAGCGGGAAACGCTGCTTCAAGACGCCTGCTGGAAAAAGCCCGCTTTCACCTGGAAGGTGAATTACGTGAGAGCTATTATCTTGCGGGGCGCTGGCAAAATGACTGGCTATTTGGTTTATTACAGCAGGAATACCTGAATAATAATTCCTGACCAATAGTAATTTAGCCGATATTTCCGGATGTCGTTTCCTCTTCAGGGTCGCTATTAAGAGGAAACGAATATCAAACGTCATGCGCTGAAAATATTTTCTGCGGCCATTGCGTTAATAAAAAACATCAGGGTCTTTCTCTGGAGAAATATCGTGATGAAAATGGGTTATCGTCTATGGCTGCCTGCGTTCTTTATCGCTGTCAGTGGCAGACACATCCATATTAAGGGTTCCTTAAGAGGTTCCTTCCCCTTAAGTCCGGGCATCACAGGAACATACCGCCTGACACTTCAATACGTTGCGCATTCATCCAGCCCAGCTTATCGCTGAGCAGTGCCGCAATGGCATCACCGATATCGTCCGGTAGACCCACCCGTCCCAGCGCCGTCTGCGAGGCCAGCAACTGATTCAGCTCCGCGTTGTCGCGCACCCGTCCGCCGCCAAAGTCTGTTTCTATCGCGCCAGGCGCAATGATATTGACGGAAATGCCGCGCGCGCCCAGCTCTTTCGCCTGATAGCGCGTCAGCACTTCCATCGCCCCCTTCATGGCCGCGTAGGTCCCTGAGCCCGGCTGGGTAAAACGGGCCAGCCCGCTGGAGACGTTGAGGATACGTCCCCCGTCGCTAAGCAGCGGCAGCAGGCGCTGGGTCAGGAAGAAAGGTCCTTTGAAATGAATGTTCAGCGCCTCGTCAAACTGGGCTTCCGTCGTGTCGGTATAAGGCGCATATAAACCCGTCCCGGCATTGTTCAATAAATAGTCAAACGTTTCACGCTGCCAGACGCTCTTAAGGGTCTCCTGAAGCTGTTGGGCAAAATGCTCAAAACTCGTGATATCCCCGACGTTGAGCTGCAATGCCGCCGCGTTGACGCCTCTTTCCTGAATTTCATGCACGACGTCCAGCGCTTCCTGCTGGCTGCGGTTGTAGGTCAGCACAATTCCCGTGCCGTCTGCCGCCAGCTTTAAGGCAGCGTTTTTACCCAAACCACGGCTACCACCCGTCACTAATGCGATACGTTCAGTCATCATAAACCTCGTTTTGGCTGTTATGGAGATTGAGTAAGAGCTTATTAGGTGATAGAAAATCAATAAAGATGAGTTAAAACGCTTCACTGTTTCAGCACAAACAACAATGAGCTACATCTATGGATAAAATTCACGCAATGCAGCTGTTTGTTCGCGTCGCGGAACTGGAGAGTTTTTCCCGCGCGGCAGAAACATTAACGTTGCCGAAAGGCAGCGTGTCACGACAGATTCAGGCCCTCGAAAACCGGCTTGGCACCCAGCTATTGCACCGCACCACGCGCCGCGTCAGCCTGACGCAGGACGGCATGGTCTATTACGAGCGGGCAAAAGATCTGCTGGCAAACCTTGATGAACTCGACGGTATGTTTCTGCACGATCCCTCCAGCATCAGCGGACGGCTCCGCGTGGATATGCCCGTCGCCGTAGCTCGAAATTTAGTCATCCCCAAACTCCCTGCTTTTCTGCAGCATTATCCGGGCATCGAGCTGGAGCTCAGCAGCAGCGATCGTCTGGTGGATGTGATCCGCGAAGGGTTTGATTGCGTGGTACGCGTCGGCACGCTGAAGGATTCAGGGCTGATTGCCCGTCCACTGGGCAAGCTGTCGGTGATTAACTGCGCCAGCCCGGACTATCTGGCGCGTTTTGGCTACCCGGAAACCCTGGACGATTTAGGCTCGCACGCCGTTATTCACTACACCGCTACGCTGGGAACACGCCCACAGGGCTTTGAGTTTTATAACGGCAGTGCAACGCAGTGGATAAAAACGGGCGGGGTCTTGACCGTCAACAGCACGGAAACATACCAGGCTGCCTGTCTCGCCGGACTGGGCATTATTCAGGTGCCGCGGGTTGGGGTGCGCGATTTACTGCGCGCGAAGAAGCTGATTGAGATCCTCCCGCAATACCGGGCCGAACCGATGCCTGTTTCCCTGATTTATCCCCACCGGCGCAACCTCTCCCGCCGGGTCCATCTGTTCATGGAGTGGCTAACCGAACTCACAAAAGCTTACGTGGACTAGTCGCAAGCTATAATTCAATAACATCCAGCCAAACGAAAAGGAAAAGACGCGTGACGCCGGAAAACAACCCGCAACGACCCACCCAACATTTAGAGTATGAGCCCGTCAAAAAGATGGAAACCGGGCCCGAAGAGGCCAAAACGCCAGGTACCGCCAGCAAAGCGCTGGGAACCGTAACCGGCATCGCCGCGAGAATTCAGCAGTTTCCCATGATTGCGCATCTGATACGCGCGACCGAACGCTTTAATGACCGCATGGGAAACCAGTTTGGTGCCGCCATCACCTATTTTTCCTTCCTGTCTATGATACCGATCCTGATGGTGTCGTTCGCGGCAGCCGGTTTTGTGCTCGCCTCGCACCCGACGCTGCTGCAGGATATCTTCAATAAGATCCTGAATAACGTCAGTGACCCGACCCTTGCCAGCACGCTCAAAAGCACCATCAATACCGCCGTTCAGCAGCGTACTACCGTCGGCATCGTCGGTTTGCTAATTGCCCTTTACTCCGGCGTTAACTGGATGGGCAACCTGCGCGAGGCCATTCGCGCCCAGTCGCGCGACGTCTGGGAGCGTAAGCCGCAGGACCAGGAGAAAATCTGGGTCAAGTATCTCCGCGACTTTGTTTCGCTGATTGGCCTGCTGGTCGCGCTCATCGTGACGCTTTCCATTACCTCCGTGGCGGGCTCGGCGCAGCAGATGATCATCTCCGCGCTCTATCTGGATTACATCGAGTGGCTGAAGCCCGCCTGGCGCGGCATTGGGCTGGCTATTTCCATCTTCGCCAACTACCTGCTGTTCTTCTGGATCTTCTGGCGCTTGCCCCGGCATCGGCCGCGCAAGAAGGCGCTGCTCCGCGGCACATTGATTGCGGCGATCGGCTTTGAGGTGATCAAAATCGTGATGACTTACACCCTGCCGTCACTGGTTAAATCCCCTTCCGGCGCGGCGTTTGGCTCGGTGCTGGGACTGATGGCCTTCTTCTACTTCTTCGCCCGCCTGACACTGTTCTGCGCGGCATGGATTGCCACCGCCGAGTACAAAGGCGACACGCGAATGCCCGGCAAAACGCACCGCTAGCCCCGCCATCGGGCTGAAATTTCAGCCCGATTCATCATTTCAGCATATAAATCCAGCCCGTAACTTTTATTTAACCGAAAACCAGTTTAATTGACTGATATTTAAAATCTGTGAAGCATTTCATAGACGTGTTTTGGCTGGTCTGAAAATTATCCGCTTTTTGCTGTTTTTATCACCGGGTCGCGGCTTTGTTACAGATTGAAATGTCGCTTTTGCTGTGCGTAATATGGCCTTTCGTTCGACAAAAATAAGAAAATATTATGCAAGCAACCGCCACCACACTCGACTCAGAAACGGAAAACGTTCCGGTAAATTCGCGCAATAAAGTCGTCGTCGCATCGCTGATTGGCACCGCCATTGAGTTCTTCGACTTCTATATTTATGCCACCGCCGCGGTCATCGTATTCCCGCACATTTTCTTCCCGCAGGGCGATCCGACGGCGGCCACGCTGCAGTCTCTGGCGACCTTTGCGATTGCGTTTGTTGCGCGTCCGATTGGCTCTGCGCTGTTTGGACACTTTGGCGATCGCATTGGCCGCAAAGTCACGCTGGTGGCCTCGCTGCTGACGATGGGGATCTCCACCGTAGCCATCGGCCTGCTGCCGACCTACGAAACCATCGGTATTCTGGCGCCGGTCCTGCTGGCGCTGGCGCGTTTTGGGCAAGGTCTGGGGCTGGGTGGTGAATGGGGCGGCGCGGCGCTGCTGGCCACCGAGAACGCCCCGGCGCGCAAGCGCGCGCTGTATGGCTCATTCCCGCAGCTTGGCGCTCCGATTGGCTTCTTCTTTGCCAACGGGACGTTCCTGCTGCTCTCCTGGCTGCTGACGGATGAACAGTTCATGAGTTGGGGCTGGCGTATTCCGTTTATCTTCTCAGCCGTGCTGGTGCTGATTGGCCTGTATGTGCGTGTTTCTCTGCATGAAACGCCTGTCTTCGCGAAAGTGGCCGCGGCGAACAAGCAGGTAAAAGTACCGCTGGGTACGCTTCTGACCAAACACGTTCGCGTGACCGTGCTGGGCACGTTTATCATGCTCGCCACCTATACGCTGTTCTACATCATGACCGTCTACTCCATGACGTTCAGTACCGCCGCTGCGCCGGTTGGGCTGGGGCTGCCGCGTAACGAAGTGCTGTGGATGCTGATGATGGCGGTGATCGGCTTTGGCGTGATGGTTCCGATTGCCGGCCTGCTGGCGGATAAATTCGGTCGTCGTGCAAGCATGATTACCATCACCACGCTGATCATTTTGTTTGCCCTGTTCGTCTTCCCGCCGCTGCTGGGTTCAGGTAGCCCGGCGCTGGTGATGGCCTATCTGCTGATTGGCCTGAGCCTGATGGGGCTGACCTTCGGCCCGATGGGCGCGCTGCTGCCCGAGCTGTTCCCGACTGAAGTACGTTATACCGGCGCGTCGTTCTCCTATAACGTCTCGTCTATTCTGGGTGCGTCCGTTGCGCCATATATCGCCACCTGGCTGCAGGCAAACTATGGTCTGTTCTATGTGGGCGTCTATCTTGCGGCCATGGCGGCGCTGACGCTGATTGCGCTGCTGCTGACGCACGAGACGAAGCACCAGGCTCTGTAATTCACTGCGGCCTGATGCCCTCACCCCGGCCCTCTCCCACAGGGAGAGGGAGAAAGGGAGCTATTTCTTCATCTGCGACAAAATGGTCCGGCACTGATTCGCCTCGCCCTCTGACGGCGAAATCAGTGCCAGCAGCGCTGCAGCTGGGGTAACCAGCGTCGCAAGAGCCGCAGCCACGGCACCGCGCGCAATCAGCGGCCCTGGCTTCACGCCCGCCTGCGGATTTTTGAAGGTCCCGCGCACGTACAGCGGCGAGCGCAGCGTGATAATACGGATCCCCTTACTCTCCGGGTCAATCGTCAGATCAAGCTGCTCCGAAGCCATGCTCGCGGTACCGGTCACGTTAATCACCGCGTTTTCCGTGTCGAAGGCAAAAATCTGCGGGCGCGCCACGCCGTTCACCAGATCCAGATTGGCCGCCGCGCAGTTCACCCGCACCTCGTCATCGCCGAAGATTTGCCCGACGACGTAGTTACCGACGTTCAGCCCCAGGATCTCCATCAGGTTTCGGCTCACCAGTCCGTCGTTCATCAGCAGCTTCAGGTTTCCGTTGCCGCTACCCAGCAGCGCCGCCACCGAGTTCCCCACGCCGCGAATGTCGGCATCACCGTTCATTTCACCGAGGGTTTTCTGCATCAGCTCTACGTTCGGCATCAGCTCTTTCAGCTTCAATCGACGCGCCTGGATCTCCGCCCGTCCCTGCATCGGCTTCTTATCGCCTTCCAGGTGAATGTTCGAGGAAATCGTCCCACCCGCCATGCCGAACTTCAGTGGCTGAAGGCGCAGGTCGGCGTTTTTGAGGAGGATATGGGTCGAAAGATTGCTGATCGGCAGCGTACTGCCATGTTCAATTTTCCCGCCTTTGAAGCGTACATCCGCATCCATTACGTTCCATTTGTCGGTTTCGAAACGATCGTAAGGCAATACTTTACCCGCAGGCTGAACGTCCTTTTTGACCTCTTTGGACTTTGTGCCTTTGCCCGAATCCACGCCAATCAACGGACCAAGATCGGCCAGACGCAGCTGACGGGACTCAACGTCCCCTTCCAGCTTCGGCCTCGGTTTTCCGGTGGTGTAGGTCAGCGAGCCGTGGATATCACTGTCGCCGATGCGGCCGTTAAAATCACGGTAGTCAAAAACAGACGCTTTTTCGGTATCGATTTTGGCGACCAGATGCCCGTCCGTTTCGAATGGCGGGGTATCCGGCAGCAGCACGCCAGTCAGTTCATACAGCTCGCCCAGCGAATCACCGGCAAATTTAAGCTGAAGGTCGACGCCGCCCATGTTCATCGGGTCGTTAACCGTTCCCACGAACGCCACGCGGGTGTTACCGGAACGGAAGTCCGCCTGCACCGGGAACGGCGTGCCCTCGCTCCGTAGCGCCAGCATGCCGCCGATTTTCCCTTTACCGCTGAGAGGCTGATCGTTGTAGCGTCCTTTTGCCGTCAGGCCGAAGACATAGTCACCTACGCTTGCCGCATCGCCTTTTGCTTTCGTGCCCGTGACCTCGCTAAACGGCAGCGGTTTGCCCAACGGATCGACCAGGATCTCCATATCCGCCTTGCTGACCTTATCGTCGATGGCGATCCGTCCGCGATCGAAAAGAATATTGTCGAGACGGAATGACCAGGAAGAAGGCTGGGCATTAGGATCCTTGTCGCCATCGCTGGCAAGGTTAAATGTCCAGTTGTTGGTTTTTTCTGAGAGTCGGATCAGACGCGCATCAGGCTGCTGAAGTTTGATCCACGGCAGATAAACGGTTTTGGTCAGAAGCGCTAACGGCGCTAGCGTGGCCTCCACGCGCGGCAGGTGGACCATAGTGACGTCCGGGATGTCCGGCGGGTTGCCGAGAATGATGTCGTCGGCATGGACGTGGGGCCAGGGGATCCAGCTTCGCCAGCCTGGCTCCTCTTTCTGACGCTCCCATACCACACCTAAATCACCGCGTATGGCGAAGGGGCGGTTCAGTTCGGTTGAGACTTTCTGGTTGATGGTCGGCTTGAGACGGTTCCAGTCAAACGTCGCAATAATGATGGCGACGACCACGATCAACAACAAGAAAATCCCTGCTGTCCAGGAGATCACCCTGGTTGTTCTTGTCATTTTTATCCCCTTTCCTGATGACCTGTCCTGTAAAACTATAGTCCAGACAAAGGGAAGCGGGCTTATCAGAGGGTTGTTATCACGCTATCGAGGCGATCCATGGGTACCGGTCGGGAGAGGAAATAGCCTTGCGCCGCCGCGGCAGGCGAGCTTTGCACATCACGCCACTCTTCCAGCGTTTCCACACCTTCAACAATCACGCCCTGGCAATAGCGGTTCATCAGCTGTAATAACAGCGTAAACAGATTCCGACCTTCCGGGGTCTGACGCAGCATAATGAACAGATCGCGGGCCACTTTAATATAGTCGTAGCGCACCTCACTCAGGGCGGAGAAATTCGCCATGCCGGTGCCAAAGTCATCCAGCCACAGCGGGCCGTATTCGCATATCGAAGCAAACGAGGAATCCTGCGGCAGACGGACATGCTCCACCAGCTCAAAGCGCATCCACGGCAGGGTGGCGATCAGCTCCTGCAATTTTGCGTTCTGCCGCAGCGCCAGCAGGGTTGGGCCGTCGACGTTCACCGAGGCGAGGATATCGTGCTGTTCGAAAAAGGACTGCTTCGTCGCCAGCATGCGAAGCTGTTCTTCCAGCACATCCAGACGCTGGCGAACGGCAACTTCGGCAAAATAGCGATCCGGCGCGATGCGCTGAGTGGGGCTTGAGGGGTGCGTAACGACGGTCAAAATTTCAATTGCCATCAGTCGACCATCTGTTCGGTAGATCGGCTGAAAGGTGTATGCACGCTCACATTGCAGCCAGTAGCGATGCTCCTGCAAGTTCTCAATACTTGCCTCAGGCGTAGTGCTCAGCCGCTGGATAACCTGCTCTGACTTCATTTCAGATGTCCTGTTGTTGGGATAGCCTTTCTGGACTCGTCACAGGATTATCGGCGCGACAATTGAGAACTTTATGTTCAATTCACCGGGAAAATGAAATTAAGATGACAGAAATGCGCGGGAACACGCGCTGGCTCAAATAAAATAATGGAACGTTGTTTTAATATAGTTGACCGGTTAATTCACTCAGCGCACACTGCTGATAATTCTTCTGTTCAGGTTCACGACTATGTCCAAAAAAATTGCCGTGATTGGCGAATGCATGATTGAACTGTCACAAAAAGGCGCTGAAGTCAGCCGCGGATTTGGTGGCGATACGTTAAACACGTCCGTTTATATTGCCCGCCAGGTCGCGCCTGAGGCGCTCACCGTGAATTACGTTACCGCCCTGGGAACGGACAGCTTCAGCCAGCAGATGCTGGAGGCGTGGCAGAGTGAACATGTTGAAACGTCGCTGATTCAGCGTATGGAAAACCGCCTCCCGGGACTTTATTACATCGAGACCGACAGCACCGGCGAACGCACGTTTTATTACTGGCGTAACGAAGCCGCGGCCAAATTCTGGCTGGAGAGCGACGCGGCTGCGGCCATCTGCGAAGAGCTGGCGACCTTTGACTATCTCTATCTGAGCGGGATTAGCCTTGCGATTTTAAGCCCCACCAGCCGTGAAAAGCTGCTCTCGCTGCTGCGCGAATGCCGTGCAAACGGCGGCAAGGTTATTTTCGATAACAACTACCGCCCGCGCCTGTGGGGCAGCCGCGAAGAGACGCAGCAGGTCTATCAACAGATGCTGCAGTGCACCGACATCGCCTTCCTCACGCTCGACGATGAAGACGCCCTGTGGGGTGAGAAACCGGTAGAGGACGTGATTGCACGCACGCAAGCGGCTGGCGTGAGCGAAGTGGTGATTAAGCGCGGTGCGGAGTCTTGCCTGGTCGCGGTGGCGGGTGAAACGCTGGTTGACGTTCCGGCGGTGAAGCTTGCCAAAGAGAAAGTGATTGATACCACCGCGGCGGGGGATTCCTTCAGCGCGGGCTACCTGGCGGTACGCCTGACAGGGGGAACGCCGGAAGCGGCGGCACGGCGTGGGCACCTGACGGCCAGCACGGTGATTCAGTATCGCGGGGCGATTATTCCGCGCGAGGCGATGCCAGTTTAAGTAAGGTGCGGGCTGATGCCCTCACCCTAACCCTCTCCCACAGGGAGAGGGAATGTTTAAGCATTACTGCCCCTGCGGAATATCCGTCGCGTCCGGATGTAAATCATCCGCCGTGGCGGCCTGCGCTGGCTGCGGCGCGGTAGCCATAATGGAATCCCAGGTCGTCTGAAGTTCCTTCATGTCATATTCCGGTTCGCCCTTCGGCTGCAGGAGGATCAACGCCATCTCCTGTGACAGCTGCTGACGGAGGTCCTGATTGAGCATCTCGACGGTCAGACCGTTCAGGAAGTCCTGACGCAGCTTCTGGTACTGTTCCGGCGCAATGTCCACCACCTGATTCTGCAGGGAGCGAATACGCTGGCTGATCAGAATGTCGGTATCGGCACGTGCATAGGTCGCAAACAGCTTCTGCAGCTCGAGTTTTTTCTGAGCCACGAGAGCATTGAATTCCTCTTCGGAAAGCCCCTCTTTACGCACTTTTGCCAGCTCTTTCGCGACCACGCCCAGATTGGCATTCAGCTTATCGCCCGGCGATTCAACGTTAATGGCACACTGCGCGCGCTGGAACAGCACGCGGCAGTCAAAGCCAAGACCAATATTCTTGACGTTGTTCTTGCTCAGCGTCTGCTGAACGTGCCAGAACAGCGCCTCACGCGCCAGATCGGCACGCCAGTAGCGCAGCATTGCCGCGGACTCACGGATAGGCTGCCAGGCGTTATCCCACATGACGGAGAGGCGATCCTGACGCACGGCGTCCGTCATAATGCTGACAGGCTCTGCACGCAGCGGAGAGAGCGTCGGGACAGGGGCTGGCGTTTCACGCTTACCTTTCAAATCACCAAACGCTTTGTTGATCTGCTCCACCACCGCGCGGCTGTCCACGTTACCTACCACGATCAGCGTCATGGCGTCCGGGGTGTACCACTTCTGGTAGAACGATTTTACCTGTTCGGCATCGACCGGCTGTTTCAGCGGTTCGGCCGGGTCATGTCCCAGTAACGTTGAGCCCTTCAGGCGGTAGCGCCACCAGCCCTCTTTGGTATCTCCGGGCCAGGTCGCCACCATGTCACTGTTGCTCAACGCATAGTTAACGGTGTCCGGCGTAATCGCCAGATTGCCAGAGGCATCGGAGAGATACGTAAGCGCTTCTTTCAGCAGGTCGTTACGGTTATTAGGCAGGCTCAGGTTAAACATGGTGTAGTCATACGAGACAACAGCCGGAGGAAGCGGGCGCTTCGGATCGATGGCCTGCTGCCAAAGTGAACGCACCTGAACCGCTTGCAGGCTGCCGCTCTGCGTGAGCGCCAGCCGGGGAATAAAATGGCTAAAACCGGTTTGCTGGGTGCTTTCCGTGAGGGAACCGGTATTAATGGACAGACGGATTTCTATACGGTCACTGGGACGTTGCGGAGTGGCTAACACCTGCCACTGAAAACCGTTCGCTAATGTCCCTTGTTGCCAGGCCGGGTCTGGCTGGAGCGCATCTGCCTGCACATAACTGGCTGCTGCCATCATCAGCAAACCGCCGGTTAAGAGTCGAATTTTTGTGCCCTGCATGTGAACCCCTGATCAACATTCCTGGTTAAAAAAGAGTGCCTCGCGACGCGCTTCACTCTTAAAGATGACGATGAAAACACGTCGATTAGACCGCGCGTTCGGCAAAACGTCACGGTCCGAAGTGAAATATACCCAAAAAAATCTTGTCGAATTATGACAGGTACGAACAGTTATTATGCGCAGGAGCCCGCATCCCGACAAGGGAATACGGGCATTTGTGACAAGATTAAGAGGTTAAGCCAGGATTTTTGCTGTCAGTTGAACGATTATTCAGAGTATCGTCGAGCTTTTTGTGATCCAGCTCTTTCACCCATTTCGCCACCACCACCGTTGCCACGCCGTTACCCACCAGGTTGGTTAACGCACGGGCTTCTGACATGAAGCGGTCGATACCCAGAATCAACGCCAGACCCGCCACCGGCAGGTGACCTACAGCTGAAATGGTGGCAGCCAGCACGATAAAGCCGCTGCCCGTCACGCCTGCCGCGCCTTTAGAGGAGAGCAGGAGCACCACCAGCAGGGTAATCTGATGGAAAATATCCATATGGCTGTTGGTCGCCTGAGCGATAAATACGGCCGCCATCGTCAGGTATATCGAGGTGCCGTCCAGGTTGAAGGAGTAGCCCGTCGGGATCACCAGCCCGACCACCGATTTACGGCACCCCAGCTTTTCCATCTTGTCGAGCATACGCGGCAGCGCCGATTCTGAAGAGGAAGTCCCCAGAACAATCAGCAGCTCTTCACGGATGTAACGAATAAATTTGAAGATGTTGAAACCCGTCGCGCGGGCGATGGAGCCCAGCACCACAACTACGAAAAGGATACAGGTAATATAGAAGCAGATAATCAGCTGACCCAGCTGCACCAGCGTACCGACGCCATACTTACCGATGGTGAAGGCCATCGCACCAAAAGCACCGATCGGCGCCAGGCGCATGATCATATTGATGATGCCGAAGATCACCTGCGAGAAGCTTTCGATTACGTTAAAGATAAGCTGGCCTTTGCTGCCCAGACGGTGCAGGGCAAAGCCAAACATCACGGCGAACAGCAGCACCTGGAGGATGTTTCCGCTGGCGAACGCGCCAATGACGCTGCCCGGTATCACGTCCAGCAGGAAGGCTACCACGCCCTGATCCTTCGCCTGCTCGGCATATACCGCGACCGCTTTGGCATCAAGCGTTGACGGGTCTACGTTCATCCCCGCGCCTGGCTGCACCACGTTGACGATGATCAGACCGATAATCAGCGCAAGTGTACTGACCACTTCAAAATAGAGAAGCGCCACTGCACCGGTACGACCGACCGCCTTCATGCTTTCCATGCCAGCGATGCCCGTTACTACGGTACAGAAGATCACCGGAGCGATGACCATTTTGATGAGCTTAACGAACGCGTCGCCAAGCGGTTTCATTTGCGCGCCCAGCTCAGGGTAATAGTGACCCAGCAGAATACCGATGGCGATGGCTGTCAGGACCTGGAAATAAAGACTTTTGAAGAGTGAGGTTTTCATAAGGTGTCCTTGGGAAGAAAAACCACAGGCTTTGTAAGGTTATGGTTAACCTGCGGCTTTAAAATAACACCCACATAACAGGACAGAAATAAACTCAGTTCAAATTTGAAACACAAATGTTAAGAACTTTGAGCTGGCTCGCACAAGCCAGCAACAAAATTACACTTTTGCGTTATTGTCAGCACCAGAAAGGTATCGTTCTTCAAAGATATCCGAAGGGACTGCGGGGGCAAAAAGGAAGCCTTGTCCGCTCTCCACGCCCGCCTCCGCAAGCCAGGCGCGTTGCGCTTCGGTTTCAATCCCCTCGGCAATAAGATGGAGGTTGAGGCTACGCGCCATCTGGATAATCGCCTGCACCATGCTGCTGTCGCCCGGCAGACCTTCGACAAACGCTTTGTCAATTTTGAGCACATCTACCGGAAGGGTTTTCATGTGCTGAAGCTGACGCAGCCCGGCGTATCCCATGCCAAAATCGTCCAGGGCAATGCGAATACCGGCATTACGCAGCGGTTTCAGAATCGCGACCGCCTGATTAGGATCGTCGATGCGTCGGCTCTCCGTCACTTCCAGAGTTAACGTATCAGGCTTGATTCGGTAACGATGGATCAGCTCCAGCATCTCTGAAACCATGGTCGGGTGCATAAGCTGCATAGCAGACAAATTAACCGACAGCGGCAGCGTCACGCCGCGCTCCTGCCAGGCGGCCAGCTGACGGCAGGACTCTTCCAGCACCCAGTAGCCGACGGTAACCATCAGGCCGCAGGACTCAATGCGCTCAATCAGCCCTTCCGGCAGTTCCCATGAACCATCCGGCTGCTGCACGCGCAGCAGTGCCTCGGCGCTTTTCACTTCTCCCGTCAGCAAATTCATCTGCGGCTGTAGCCAGAGGGCAAACTGCCGGTTATCCAGCGCGGTCAGGATGTCGCTCTCTTCCGTCAGGCGCTGCTGCGCCTTTTCCATCTGCTCCGGTTCAAAGAACTGGATCTGATTTTTCCCTTTGCGCCGGGCGGTAAACGCCGCCGAGAACGCGCGACGATAAAGCTGCTCCGCCGTTAAATCACCATAGTACATGGCGATACCGATACTGGCGCTCGGACGAAGCTGGATACCCTGAATGGGCAACCGCTCATTAATGACAGTGAGTACTTGCTGACCTAAGGTGATCGCATGCCACGGTTCTTTTACGCCGTTGGCAATCACCACCAGATCGTAACCGCTGACCTGGGTCAGCACCATGCGCGGGGCAAGGACAGATTTGATCTTTTCCACCAGGGTGAGCAGCAGCATTTCACGCTGGCTCTCCTGAAGTACGCCAGCCGTGTCCTGCAAGGTTTCACAGGCGATAACCATCAGCGCCGTGGTTTGCTGGCGGGCAACGGTCTGCTCCAGCATCGCCATCAGGAAGGCTTTATTGGGGAGCTCCGATACCGGAAAACGGGTGGCGCTGCTGTTTAATTCATCCTGCTGACGCTGGATGCGCTGCTGGTTGAGGTTGTAGCTGCGCACCAGCATACCTATCTCATCGTCATGATGCAGACGCGGCAGCTCAAGCTGATGTCCCATCTGATCTTGCGGCGCAAGCGTATTCAGCTCACGGGCGATACGGCGCAGCGGATGAACAATCAGCCGGTTAATGCACCAGGTGAGCGCCACGCTGAGAATAAGCGTCATAAGTAAGCAAGTGGTCACTAACGTAACCACCCAGCTCATGACGAATTTATACATGCGGTAGGAATCCGCCTGCAAAACCAGGTAGGCCAGCGGCTGCGGATTCGCAGGGCGTTCAAGCGAATAAACGGGAAGCGAAATTTGCACCGGTAGTTCAAACAGGCGCATCACCATCATCGGGACGGGACGCTCCGGGATAAAGCTCATCCGCAGCGCCTGAAACTGGTTGGGCAAGACGACATCGGCGCGGCTAACGACGCCGGCAGGCTGAATGCGTTTTAAAATGGTTTCCGCTTCGGGAATATCCCCTTTCAGGATAGAGGCTGAAAGCGGGCCGCGCACCGAGCGGGCAATACTTTCTAACTGCGAAGCCGTGTTATAGCGATTCTGCTGTACGGAATGAAACAGCAAAATTACGCAGAAGAGCAGGACAAACAGCATAGTGACGGCAGAGACCATCGCCATCTGTTTGATTGTTAAGGAACGGCTGACACGCAAAATGACTCTCCACAAAACTCGAAGCGCAGGGCGCGCCAGGGTGTAAACCCGGCGCGCCTGAGTATACCCGATTGCCGCGCTATTAAGAGAGACTTACAAATGGATTAAGGAAAATCCGATTACCAGTCCGCGTAAGGGATGAGCGGCTGCGGCGGTAAGTCCATATCGCCCTGCCAGCCTGCGGCAGAGTAGCGCACATAGATCAGCGCATGGCTTGGGGTATAGTCTTTCGCCTCCTGAATATCCACGCCCATGCCTACAAACCAGTTGGACGTTACGCGGCGTTCGATAATGGCCCGCGCGGTATAACCCGTGCCCGAGGAACTGCTGCCGGTTTCCATCACGCCCCGGTCGGTATAGCGGTCTGGCTCATCGGTCGGGATCAGATTCTGAATCGGGTAGCGCAGTTCGTCTTTGGTTTTAGAGTGAGACCAGGAGACCGAGCCACCCAGCTCCCAGGACCAGTTCTCCGTGCGTTTACGCCAGGTCACCGGCAGTGCGAAGGAGACGTACTCCTGCGGACTGTAGTAACCGCCCTGACCCAGGGTATACCCGCTCAGGTCTTTGTCGTAGTGCCAGAGCATATTGGAGACGCCGACCGTCAGGCGTTCATTGTTTTTATTAATGAGCTTGTAGTAGTAACCCGTCATCCAGCGGACGCGCCAGTTATCCTCAACATTTTTACCCGTCAGCGTTTCCGCATTCAGGCTCGACCAGATACCGTTCGCTTCACCTTTGTCATAGCTCATGCTTACGCCGCCACCGGTGGCACGTACGCCGCCCCAGGTGGTGCCGGTGTTGGTATCTTTTTGCCCGGCGAACGCCAGCAGAGAGCTGGAGATTGGGCGGCGATGGGCGTTAACGGTATAGCCGATGGGGCCCAGATCGCTGCTGTAGCTTATGCCGCCCACCACGTCGACAACGTCAAAGCCCATCGGCGTGGTGCCAATATCCATCGCCCAGGTTTTATTCTGCCAGCCTACGGCGACGCTTGCGCCATTGTCGGACTGATGAGTATTGCCGCTACACGGTGTTTCGTAGCAGGTCCCCCATTTAGGATCGTAAGTCCCGTTATTGTTATCAAATGAACCAGCGTCCATGTTGACCAGATCGCTTCTGAAGAACATGCGCCCGTCAGAGAGCGGGGCATCCACCTGCAGCATTGTGGTGTGCGCTTTCAGGTCGGAATAGCCGCCCGTGCCGCTGGAGCCCCAGTAGTCGTGCTGCAGCGTGACGTTAACATCCTGCTGACGGTACAAGTCACCGGCATCACTGCGCACGCCGCGTTTCAGCCAGTCGTCTTTTTCATCGTTACGCGTCAGACGAGTGAAACTGTCGTTATCCACCGGTCGCGTCGTGGTGATGCCAGACGACACCATCGCGTCTTTGTAGGTTTCCAGTGCCTGCTGAGGCTGCCCGTTCTGCGCCTGGAAACGCGCGGCATCACGCAGCACCAGCGCGTTTTCCATGGAGCCGGGCTGCGATTTAGCCTGCGGAATAATTTTATTGAAGGTCTGTTCTGCGGCGGCGGAATCGCCCAGACCCGCCTGCGCCATCGCGATGCGGCGCTGCATATTGAGCGACAGCGGCTGACCGTTTTGCGCGGCGGGCAGCTTCGCCAGCTCCGCGCGCGCGGCATCTTTGTTACCCTGAGCGCTATAAATCTCGGTCAGGCCGAGAATGGCGTCTTCGTTCTGCGGTTCACGCTGCAGAACGGCGTTGTACGTCGTTTTTGCCGAGTCCAGATCGCCACGCTGCTGCGCCCAGTCCGCCAGCGTCAGGTCGATGCGGGTGGAGGTTGGCTGCTGGCGCAAAAGGTTTTCCGCCTCCTGCTCTTTGCCGCTGTCGCGCAGACGGTTGGCGGTTTCCAGCACCTGGTTACTTTGCAGACGGTCGGCAAGCTCCTGAATATTGCCGTTCCACTGGCTTCGCGGCAGCGTATCCAGATGGGCCAGCGCGGCGCGGTCCTGATCGTTTCCGGAAAGATAGAGCCCGTTGGCATAAACCTGATCCGGGTCGGACGGTTTCTGGCTGGCAAGCTGACGCATCAGGGTATCCGCCTGGCTGCGCTGACCCGCGCTGTAGAGATCGCGCGAGAGACGATAGGTTATCCATACATCGCCGGGAGAGAGCGCCAGACGACGACGCTGAATCTCTGCCGCCTGAGCGTATTTCCCCTGATTTTCAAGCTGCTCGGCCTGGGCGGAGAGCTGTTCGTTGGTCAGGCTACGTTCAATATCATCTATGCTTCGGCGCTGGCTGGCGGAGAGAGACTGGATAAACTGCGAGGCTTTCTCCGGGGACTGCGCACGGTAAATATTGGCCAGACCGCGGACCGCATTGCTGTTGCCGCTGTCCATTCGCAGCGCCTGACGGTAATAACGCTCCGCCGCGTCGTTATCTTTACGCGCCGCGGCGGCGTCGCCCAGCCCCAGCACGGCATAGCTGTCGGTATTGTCGATACTGCGTGCCTGCTGATAGTAACGCTCCGCCTGCGCCGGGTTATTCGCCTTCAGCGCCGCATCGCCCTGCTGGATCAGCAGCCAGTAGCGGTTAACCTTTAGCAAACTGTCCCATTTACCCCGGTTATCGCTCTGGGGATCGAGGGCAATTGCCTTTTCAAACTGTGCCACCGCGCGGGCGCGGTCGCCTTTCTGGGAATAAGCCTGCCCCAGGGCACCCACCGCTTCACTGTCGGCATGGTTGGCGCTGACGGCTTTTTGCAGCTCCGCCACCGCCTTACTGCCCTGCCCGGCATCCACCGCCGCCAGCCCTTCCGCTTTCGCGCGGAATGCAGGGTCAGCGAGCTGTTTTTGCTGAGCTTCAAGCTGGGCACGCGCCGCCGCGACGCTATCACCGTCGCTGAATACGCTCAGGTATTTTTGCAGCGCGCTAACGCTCGCGCTGCTGGCAGGCTGGTCTTTGATTTGGTCATACCACATATCAGACGCCTGGCTGCGCCCGTTGGTGGATTTGGCCATCTCCTGCAATAGCGCAAAGCCTTCGTCACGGCGTCCGCTCTGGAACAGAAGCTGGGACAGCGTCGCCTGCAGCTGTGTATTTCCGGGGCTGCTGCTGTTTATTTTCTTGAGCTGGTTAATGGCTGCATTCCGGCGAGCAGGATCTTTCGCCACCACGTTCCAGTATTCCGTCGCCACGTCGCCGCCCGGTGGGTTGCCGTCAAACAGCTTGTCATAGGCTGCAATCGCCTCCTGCGTGTGTCCCGTGGTAGCGAGCAATCGCGCCTGCTGGAGCTGCTGGCGGCCATCCGGCGTGGACAGCAGCATCGTGTTGCGTGATGACTGGTACGCGCTCGAGCCCGGCGCGATCCCTTTCAGACGGTCCAGCTCTTTTTGCGCGCCGGCGTTATCGCCCTGGCGCAGCAGGTAGCGAAAGCGTGCGGCAATGACGTCAGGGTTGTTCGGGTCAATCAGCTCAAGACGATAAAGCGACTGACGAACCAAATCCTCACGCTGTGTCGATTCGCCCAGCCGAACCTGTTCCAGCAGCTGTTTCTGCTGCGGTGAGTTGGCGGCCTCAGCCATCGGCATCAGTGCCAGGCCAAGCGATAAAGTGAGTAGATTTACTGTGAACTTGCGCATTCCTGGCCCCAATCCGGTATTAATTCACCTTTTGCGGTGAAGCGAAAACGATGCTGATCCCATCCTTGCCCAAAGAGAGTCAGCACGTAGCTGTAATAGGCATTATTATCGGGAAAATGGTCTGCAACGCGCTGGCGCTGAACCGCCTGGGCATCACGTTGTTGTAAAAACGGCAGCATGGCGGCAGAGAACCCGACCGGACCATTCCCGGTGCGTTTCCCCGTCGCCACATCCACTTTCTCCGGCGGCACACCCCGTTTCATTGTCTTGGCCGCCATCGGCTGGAACCGCGTCAGCAGCCGGGCTTTCTGAGGATCTTTATCACTCATCATTCCCACCCAGAGATAAACGCGGATGGCATCGTAGCCGCCCACCAGCGATTTATCCTGCTGCAACCGCCAGCCTTTGTTTTTCTGATACTGCACCCAGTCCGGCGAAAAACCTTTCGGCGCACTCTCCAGCAGCAGGCGCTGATTGGTTTCACGAAGCGTGGTCCACGGGGTACCAAAACGCGTGAAATAACTCGCTAGCTGCGGAGGAAGATAGCTGGGATTAAAGCGCCATACGTTCTCATCGGCAAAGCCGACTTTACCGGGAAGCAGCATTGCGCCGAGCCCCGGGACTTTCACCACTTCCTCGCTGACAATGCGTTTCAGCAGCGCCTTACCCGTGCGGGTATAGTCCGGATGTTTCCACAGTCGACCCGCTTCGAGCAGTGACCAGGCGATCCAGACATCGGCGTCAGAGGCGGAGTTGGTATCAATCACCGCCCACGTCTCTTTATCTTTCTGACCCCATAGCCAGGCAGGCAGATGGTCGTTGAGATCGCCGCTGGCAAGATTATCGCGCGTCCACGTCAGCAGCTGGTCAAAAGATTTGCGATCGTTCGCCGCCAGGGCAAAGAACAGGGCGTAGCTTTGCCCTTCCGAGGTCGTAATTTTGCGCGTGTCGCTGGGATCAACGACACGCCCGCCCTCGCTGATGTAGTCCTTTTTAAACTGCTCCCATGCAGGCCAGGTACAGGCGGCGCGAAGAGGTAGCGCCGCCAGCATCACCGCTGCTAATGCACACCAGCGAAAGGCTTTCATCACATCTTACTCATCCGGGTTCAGACGACGACGGCTGATGATTCGCAGCAGACGCCACAGCACCCATGCCAGCAAGACCACGCTAACCGCAGCCAGGATGGCGAGCAGAACCGGATGGTTAGCCAGCGCATACCACAGGCGTTCGAACCATGGCAGATGGCCCACGTAGTACACATCCCCCACGCGCAGGCTATTGACGCCGGACTCACGGATCACCGACACGGAACCAAACATCGCGGCACGTTTACCGCTGTCGTTCATGGCCGTATTGAGCAGTTCATACCCGCGCGGGCTGTCCGCGAGGAGAGCCACCACGCTACGCTGTTCGTTGTAAGGTGACTGGAAGCCCACCACCGCGGCCATTGCCCCCTGAGACGTTACCGTCGTCTGCGCGCTGGCCTGACGATCGTTAACATCCGGCATAATGCTCGGGAACTCGGTCTGGCGCAGCGGCGTGTTAACCCAGGACTGAGCCGCTTTCACCAGCAGATCGATACGTTTGTCATCCTTCAGCTTGTCCGGAATGGTACCGATCAGCATAATGTCAGCGTCTTTGTTCTGAATCTGGCTGCCATCGTCCGTCAACGTAACGTTAATCGCCGGTAATCCCGTCTGTCCTCCAACGGTCGCCATGGTATCCAGCAGGGTCGTTACTTGCCCTTCAGTTGGCGTTTTTGGCATCACTACGATGGACTCAGAAAGATCGGCCATACGGCTGAATGGGAAGCCCGCGTTAGCAAAAGCGCGCAGATCCGGCATCGCCAGGAAGTGATAGTACTTCGAGAAGTCGATGGTCGACTCATCGCCAATCACAACGTGGTTCTGTACGGGCTGGAAGGTAATGCAGTTTTCCGCAGAACCGCCAGGCATTGGGTTCATGTACTGGAAGTCAAAGCGCAGCTGGTTTATCGCGCCAAGCTTCAGTGCCGGAATAGAGACATCCGTTTTGCCATCCAGAAGACCCTGTAGCACCGGCAGGCGAAGCATCAGGCGGTTAGTATCCTGCGTGCTTTGCAGGCTGAAGGATTGCAGGAACTGGTTGTTCAGGCTGATATCCATGCGCGAGCTGTCTTTGGTAGCCGGCGCGGTATAGCGGTAGTTCAGATTGATATCAATGCCGTTGGTACGCAGCAGGTACAGATCCGGCGGCAGATTCAGCGACAGGCTAATCGGCGCTGGCTCAAGCCCCGTCGCCTGCAGCTGTTCTTCATAGGTTTTCAGCTCACCGAAAGTCACCGCACGGTCGGTACGCACCCAGTTTGGCGCATCATAAGGTTTACGCGCCAGCAGCGGTTTGACCTCATCCACCACCACGCTGTTGCCGCGGAAAAGGACGTTACCCTGAGCAATGGCTTTTGCTGCCTGCACCAGGTCTTTATCATCACGACCAAAGACCACCAGCAGCTTCACGTACGGGTTTTCCGGGTGGCTTATCATCTCAACGGTCGGCGCTTTGACGTCCGGATGATCGCGCAGGAAGGCCGGGCGTTTCGCGTTGGTCGCAAACACAATGGCATTTCTGTCCGGCAGTTTGTCATACATCGCCGGGAAGCTCTGTCCACGCCAGCCCGCGCGTGAACCAAACCAGGACGCCACAATGGTGGCCGCCAGCTGTTCGGTTACGTCCGGGGACGAGGCAAACACCATCGGCAGCGTGAGCGGACGGTTATCACGCGGATCAAAGAACGGAACCGGGAATGCGGAGAGATCGTTTTTCAGCGCCAGCGACTGGTAGGTCATCTGCAGCGAGGAGTTACGTCCGACGTCCATCCACAGCGTGTTGCTGGCCGGGTTTTCGCAGACATCGCGGTAGTGACCGACAAACTCCAGGCGAATACGGTTAAAATCGGTGATGAACAGCGGGTTGATCGGCACCTGAGCCTGAGTTTTCTTGCCTAGCTGTTCTTTCGTGACCGGCAGTACGTCCATCAGCTCGTCATTCAGGTAGACCTTCAGCTGAGACTGCGTCGGCAGCAGAGACGGCGACGGGGTGTATTCAAGGTTCAGCACCGCATTAGAGACGACCTCATCGCTGCGCATGCCAAACTCAATGCCGCCGTTAGGGTTGATGCCGCGCAGCACCATGCTGCCCGGAGGCGGCGCAATTTGCGCGAAGGTCAGCTTCACGTTGCGCGACGGCGCATTGTCCGCAACGACGGGCGCATTCGCCCCCCGGACGCCCGGCATCACCTGCCCGATGACCTGGCTGCCTGCCGGCAATGTGTTCCCCTCCGTCGGCTGGTTCGGCGTGATATTTTCTGTTTGGCCAGGTGCCGCGGTGACAACCGGATCGGTTGCTTGCGCGACGACAGGTACCGTTGGCGCAGGCGTTGCCGCTGCGTTACCCGGGGCTGCGTTAGCCATTGTTGCGGGGATCGCATTCATCCCCATTGCCACTGCACATAACCAGGAAAGTTTTGTTTTCATCGCGTTATCATCATTGTTGAGCCATAACCGGGTCCGCCTGCTTCGCCTCATCCCGCTCAGGACGACGAGGAATGAACGACACGACCCAGGAAACCAGCGAAGTAAGTGACCGGAAAATTAATTTCACCGACGACGGGGCAAATTCTGCAAGGTGACGATAGCCACGGAACCCCAGCTTCAGAATATCCAGCAGGCTTTCCAGAGGTTTATCTTCCGGGAAGCTGTCCTGCCAGAGAGCCCACGTATCCGCGCGGGCAAACGTACACTGCACAAAATCGATATGTTGCTTTTTGGTCAACGGCATCAGCTGCAGACCGACTTCATTGCCCGCCACGCGAACAACCTGCGTCGGGAAGACATACTCCTGCTGACCGCGCTTAAGCAGCAGGTTAACTTTTTGCCCTTCAAGCACCTTCGCCTGGCCGTTGATTTTGATCCCCAAACCGCCGTCAGAGAAGTCATGCACGGTACAGGAGAAGAGGTGGCCATCTTCACGGGCAATCGCCGCAGGCATGCAGATTTCAACACGATGCGCACGACGAACCTGTTTGCTTTCCACCGACACCGCCACCGCGCCGCCGAGGATAATCAGGTTGTAGAAAACCCATGCCATACTGACGAAGACGGTCAGGATTTCGTTTTCCGGGCCGTAGAAGTAACGCCAGATACCCGCAATGACGCCCACGATATTCAGCAGCACCAGGAAGATATACGGCCGGGAGATCACCCAGTCGACGTACTCCTCCTCCACCAGCCCGCCCTTCGCGGTGACGTTGAATTTACCTTTGTGCGGATTAATCAGCGCCACCATCGTCGGCGGCGCGATGTACCAGGCCAGCACCGTTTCGTAGATTTCACTCCAGAAGGAGTGGCGGTATTTACCCTGTATCTTCGAGTTCGTCAGGCTCGCGTGGATCATGTGCGGCAGAACAAACAGCGCAATCATCAGCGCGGGAGCGTAGATGATATAAGCGTGAAGAAGCAGGAACGCCAGCGGAGCGGTCAGGAAGATTAGCCGCGGAATGCCGGACAAAAAGTGGAACATGGCGTTGACGTAGCAAAGACGCTGCGCCAGCTTGAGTCCTTTCCCGATCAGAGGGTTATCGAGACGGAAAATCTGCACCATCCCGCGCGCCCAGCGAATACGCTGACCAATGTGCGCCGACAGTGACTCCGTTGCCAGACCGGCTGCCTGAGGAATACGCATATAGGCAGAGGTATAGCCACGACGGTGCAGGCGCAGAGAGGTGTGCGCATCTTCAGTCACCGTTTCGACGGCGATACCGCCAATTTCATCCAGCGGTTTACGGCGGATAACCGCACAAGAGCCGCAGAAGAAGGTGGCGTCCCACATGTCATTCCCGTCCTGCACCAGGCCATAGAACAGGGTGCCTTCGTTCGGGGTCTTACGGAAGCGGCCAAGGTTACGTTCAAACGGGTCCGGAGAGAAGAAGTGGTGCGGCGTCTGCATCATCGCCAGCTCTTTCTCCTTCAGGAACCAGCCCATGGTCATCTGCAGGAAAGAGCGCGTCGGCACGTGGTCACAGTCAAAGATCGAGACAAACTCCCCGGTGGCATACTTCAACGCGTTGTTTATGTTACCCGCCTTAGCGTGTTCGTGAGTCGGACGAGCGATGTATTCGACGCCGACCTCCTCCGCGAACTGGCGGAACGCAGGGCGGTTGCCGTCATCCAGGATCCAGACCTTGAGCTTGTCTTTCGGCCAGTCGATACCCAGCGCAGCATAAATCGTGTTTTTCACCACGCTCAGGTCTTCGTTGTAGGTCGGCACGAAGAGATCGACGGTTGGCCACTGGGTCGTGTCCTTTGGCAGCGGAACCGGCTGGCGGTTGAGCGGCCAAATCACCTGGAAATAGCCCAGCACCAGCACGATCCAGGCGTAGGTTTCTGCAAACAGCAGCACCAGACCGCATACCAGACTGACCGGGTCGTCCCAGTTCAGGGTTGAGGTATAACGCCACCAGATGTAGCGACAGGAGACGGTCAACGATAACACGATCAGCATCAGCGCCGAGAAGCGCCCCGGAATACGGCGGACCAGAAGCGCCACGCCCCACAGCAGGATCAGGAAGGTGAACTGCGCCAGAGGGTTGAAAGGTTGCGTAATACAGACCAGCGCCAGAATGAGCGAGAACACGACGATCACGCCGAGGATAAAACGCCGCAGGCCCGGATGGAGATGTCCGAGCTCTTTATGGTTATCCAGATGGCTGGTCTTATCGCTGAAGCTGTTGGGCAGTCTGTCCAGCCACTGGTGGTAGCGCTCACGTAACTGCTGCACGCGGGAGAAGCTGCGCCAGTACGGCGTTATTTTCTCTGAGCGGGATGATGTGACCACCAGCCAGATGGCCTGAATGAGATAACGCGCCGGATCCAAAGGACGCGGCCGGTTGGGATTAATGTGCGGATATAGCTCACTGTGGCGGGCACGTATGCGCTGCCAGCGCGGGTGTTCGAGTGGAATAAACATCCAGGCCAGAATCATCCAGAAACAGCCGAGCGCGGCGCTAAATGCCGACGCACCGTGACGGCGAAAATGCCGGTAATGTTCACTCAAACGCGAACTGACCGGCGGGATGAGTAACCAGCTGGCGAGACGACTCATACATCACTCCCTGCATGCTCCGCCCGGTTGGCGAAGTTCAGCAGACACCAGTTAGCCAGCGTCAGAATCTCTTCTGCCGCCAGTGAATCGCTGCGGTATTCGCCGAGCGGTTGCTTAGACGCAAGACATTCCGCCATTCCCTCATCACGATGAATGACAATAGGAAGCAAACGGCGCTGGCTTTGCAGCCACACCTGATAGAGATCGTCCTGGATCTGGCTGCCAATACGCAAATCGTTAATCAGAATATGAGCGTTCTGAGGTAGCCCCTGCTGGTGCAGGCGGATATGGCAGTTCGCATCAACGTTAACGATCGAGAGGATGTGATCGCACTGCGCGATAAGCTGTCTGGTCAGCGTACCGGCGCCGTGGGGCAGATCCAGCAGGATCCATTTGTAGTGCCCCTTTTCTTTCAGGGCCTGCAGCGCCAGCGTGAACTGCGAAAAGAGGCGCTGATACGCGGCTTCATTTTCGCGTTCCGTGGTGGTCAGTTGACCAAACGGCAGCAGATCGAGCTGGGAGGTATAGCGCATCCCTGCATCCTGCCAGTCTTTATCATCAAGCAGCGCGCGTGCCCAGCCCTCTTCACGAGTAAAGTCAACGTTAAACGACATACGCAACAAATTATCGGCGCAGGCGTCAATAACCAGCACCGATTCACCTAAAAGCTGTAATGACCACGCCAGCGCCGCGGTAACTGATGTGGTACCCACACCGCCACGGACACCCTGTAATCCGAGTATGGCCATCAATGGCTCCCTTATTGTTGATGGGCGAATTCAGCTAATAACGGCCAGCGTTTAATAGCCGCGGCCAACTGTTCCCGCTGGGAAATATCGGTATAATCTATTTCAGGTAAAGAAAAGGCCTGCGTCAGCGCCAGAAAATCGTTTTGGAATGTGTAACCCAGGGTCGAGTCGACTGGGGTTCCGGGTTCGTTATTATCCATTCTTTTTCCATCCCTTTAAGGAAAATCGCACGCTAAAGAAGTTGCGGGGCTTCCTGCCCTGACAAATTTCATTTACATGCTAAATCTGATGTTCTTTAATTTCAATGTTAGGTTTATTTCTACGCTTTCGCTAGTAAACTGAGATACAGATAAATTAGACGAAAAGAGGGACACCGTGGACTCCATATTTTCTATTGGCATCCAGTCATTATGGGACGAATTGAGCCACATGCCAGTCGGAGGAGTCTGGTGGATTAATACGGACCGAAATGAAGATGCTATCAGCCTGGTAAACCAGACAATTGCTGCCCAGGATAAGGATTCCCGCGTGGCCGTCATTAGCATGGGCGAAGACCCGAAGAAAATTATCACGCTGGAAAACAATCGCGGGCCTCAGACGGTGCGATTATTTTCCATGACATCGGAAGCCGATAGTCTATACTTTTTGTCCCGCGACGTTCAGTGCTCTATTGATCCGGATCACCATTTGGTGATTCTTAAATGTGCAAATAACGTCCTGCAAAATATCCCTGCTGAAAAACTGTTGCCGTGGCTTGAAAAAATCAATAAATGGGCAAAATTTCAAAATTGCACGCTATTGATAGTCAATCCTGGCAGTAATAATGACAAGCTGTTCTCACTTTTAATGGGCGAATATCGCTCCCTGTTCGGTCTGGCAAGCGTTCGCGATCAGGTGGGTAGCTATCTCTACGATATTGCATTCTGGTGTAATGAAAAGGGCGTGAGTGCCAGGCAACAACTTACCCTGAAACATATTGAGGGCGAGTGGCACCTTGCACAGCAGGAAGAAACCGTGGTCCAACCGCGAAGTGATGAAAAACGCATTCTGAGCCATATCGCGGTATTAGAGGGGGCACCCGCCCTGTCGGAAAACTGGACACTTTTTGAGTCTAACGAAGCCCTTTTCCATGAAGCCCGCACAACCCAGGCGGCGACCCTTATTTTCTCGCTGATGCAGAATAACCAGATTGAGACGCTGGCACGGCAAATCCACACCCTGCGCCGCCAGCGCGGAAGCGCGTTAAAAATCATCGTGCGCGAAAACAATACCAGCCTGCGCGCCACCGATGAGCGCCTGCTTCTGGGCTGCGGCGCCAATATGGTTATCCCATGGAATGCGCCGCTGTCACGCTGCCTGACGCTTATCGAAAGCGTTCAGGGCCAGCAGTTTAGCCGCCATGTACCGGAAGATATTTCCACGCTGCTCTCCATGACGCAGCCGATGAAGCTGCGTGGGTACCAAAAATGGGATACCTTCTGCGACGCCGTCGGCAACATGATGAACAACACTCTTCTTCCTACTGACGGAAAAGGAGTCATGGTTGCCCTGCGTCCTGTACCGGGTATTCGCGTTGAACAGGCTCTCACCCTATGTCGCCCGAACCGTACAGGGGACATCATGACCATTGGCGATAATCGCCTGGTGCTATTTTTGTCCTTCTGCCGGGTTAACGATCTCGATACGGCGCTTAACCATATCTTCCCCCTGCCTACCGGGGATATTTTCTCGAACCGTATGATTTGGTTCGAAGATAATACGATTAGCGCGGAGCTGGTGCAGATGCGTGCGCTCCAGCCCGAACAATGGGCTAAACCGCTCGCTATCACGAGCGATGCGAAACCGATCCTCAATGCCAGACATGATGGACACGTCTGGCGTCGGGTTCCGGAACCCCTTCGCTTATTAACAGACAACGCGGAGAACGCATCATCATGAATATCAGCGATATTATTCAACTGGTTATATTCTGTGCGCTGATCTTTTTCCCGCTTGGCTACTATGCGCGCCATTCCATACGCCGTATCCGTGATACGGCCAGAGTGCTGTTTATAAAACCTCGCTATGTAAAACCAGCCGGAACACTGACACGGGCATCACACGTCAAGGCAGACCGAAAACATGACTAATTCTACCTATACCGCTTCGTCACCCTCGCCGCTCTGGCAATACTGGCGCGGCCTTTCCGGCTGGAACTTCTACTTTCTGGTGAAGTTTGGTCTGCTGTGGGCAGGCTATCTGAATTTCCATCCCCTTCTCAACCTGGTGTTTATGGCCTTCCTGCTGATGCCGCTGCCGAATATCAGGCTGCATCGATTACGTCACTGGGTCGCCATTCCTGTAGGCTTTGCGCTGTTCTGGCATGATACCTGGCTACCGGGGCCGGATAGCATTATGAGCCAGGGTTCGCAGGTGGCGGGCTTTAGCGCCAGCTATATCCTCGATCTGACCGAGCGCTTTATTAACTGGCAGATGATTGGTGCGGTATTTGTGCTGCTGGTTGCCTGGCTGTTCCTGTCACAGTGGATCCGCGTCACGGTGTTTGTCGTCGCGATTATGATCTGGCTTAACGTGCTGACGCTGGCTGGGCCAAACTTTTCTCTGTGGCCTGCCGGTCAACCAACCACCACGGTGACTACCACTGGGGGAAGCGCAGCGGCAACCGTCACAACGGCAGGCGATACGCCTGTCGTGGGCGATATCCCAACCCAGACCGCACCGCCGACTTCTACAAACCTGAACGCCTGGCTCTCCAGTTTCTATACCGCGGAAGATAAGCGACAGACTAAATTCCCGGATGCGCTTCCGGCGGATGCTCAGCCGTTTGAACTGCTGGTGATCAACATCTGCTCTCTCTCCTGGGCCGACGTGGACGCCGCCGGTTTGATGTCTCATCCGCTGTGGTCACACTTCGATATTCAGTTTAAAGATTTCAACTCTGCCACCTCGTACAGCGGCCCGGCAGCAATCCGCCTGCTGCGTGCAAGCTGCGGTCAGACATCCCATAAAAACCTGTATCAACCCGCCGGCAACCAGTGTTATCTGTTCGATAACCTCGCAAAACTGGGCTTTACGCAGCATCTGATGCTGGGGCATAACGGCCAGTTCGGTAACTTCCTGAAAGAAGTACGCGAACAGGGTGGCATGCAGGCACCGCTGATGGATCAAACCGGCCTTCCTGTCTCTCTTCTGGGCTTCGACGGCTCGCCCGTCTATGACGATACCGCCGTCCTGCAGCGCTGGCTGCAGACCGTCGAAAAAGACAGTAATCCACGCAGCGCGACGTTCTTTAACACCCTGCCGCTCCACGACGGTAACCATTTCCCGGGCGTGAGCAAAACGGCTGATTATAAAGTGCGTGCGCAGAAGTTCTTTGACGAGCTGGATGCGTTCTTCACGGAACTGGAAAAGTCAGGCCGTAAAGTGATGGTGGTAGTGGTACCTGAGCACGGCGGCGCGCTGAAAGGCGACAGAATGCAGGTTTCAGGTCTGCGTGATATCCCAAGCCCGTCGATTACCAACGTGCCTGCTGGCATTAAATTCTTTGGTATGAAAGCACCTCATCAGGGCGCCCCGATTGAAATCACCCAGCCGTCCAGCTATCTGGCGATTTCAGAACTGGTTGCCCGTGCCGTTGACGGGAAGCTGTTTGTGGAAGATAGCGTGAACTGGGATCAGCTCACCAGCAACCTGCCGCAAACGGCAGAAGTCTCAGAGAACGCTAACGCGGTTGTCATTCAGTATCAGAACAAACCGTACGTTCGCCTGAACGGCGGAGATTGGGTACCGTATCCGCAGTAACTGATCTACGCCTCACCCTCTCCCCGTTGGGGAGAGGGGATAGTCAGTGCGTTATTATTGCGCTGAAATCCACACCAGCATTTTCAGACTTGCCGAATAGTAGTCGTCTTTAGCGGTGATTTCGGGTTCGCCGGAAGACTGTCCCATCGTTAAATCGCGTACAGCCAACAGGCCGCCTTCCATCATATAGGGCGCATATTCGTTGGTCGTGACGTTAACCCAGGCGGGCGTTTGTTCCCGGGGGAACTGACCGAACCAGGCCTTCCACGGCGTCAGCAGCGGGCTTTGCTTATCAGACCAGGCGACATACAGCGGAACACGAATCGCATCATAGCTCATTCGCGGTGGCCAGCCTTTAGCAGGGGTCAGCTTGCCACCTGATGCCAGTGAAACCCAGTCAGTGGGCAGATTCGCTTTACCCGAGCCCATTTTCCCCAGCAGGCGTTTACCATCCTTAATCAAATCACGCCAGACCGGCAAATGACTGCGTCCGGCGAAGGCCTGCCAGGCCGGAAACACAAAATAGGAAGGATTAAGGACCACTTCACCGTCAAGCTTAAATCCCTGGACGCCGGGCAGCATCACGCGGTAACCCGCATAGCGGATCACGCTATGGGCAACCAGCGCTTTTGTAATGGCATCCGATGCGGCGCTGTAGCGTTTGTCATGCCAGCGGGCGTCGGCTTTAAGCAGCGCCCAGGCAATCAGCACGTCACCATCGGCGGCGTTGTTTTTGTCCGCGACCGGGTTGGACTCTGCGGGGTTATACCGCCAGTAAAAGAGACCATTCTCTTTGTTCTTCAGCTGGCTTTCCGTCCATTGCCAGAGCTTATCGAACGTGGCTTTATCGTCGTTGGCAACTGCCATCAGCATGGCAAAGCCCTGACCTTCCGTATGCGACACGCCACCATTGCCGGTATCGACAATGCGGCCTTCCGGTTTGAAAAAGCGGGCCTTGTAACTCTCCCAGGCCTGATCCGCCAGGGAGAGAGGCGAGAACAGCACACTCATCATGACGGCCAGCGTCGCGCAGACGGGTTTTCGCATAATTAACTCGATCCGGTTATTCGGCACTTCGCAGGGAAATCTCACCGCCCACCCAGGGTTTAATCGCGCCATCCTGTTCCAGGAGCAGCGCGCCCTGTGCGTCAATACCGCGGGAAGTTCCGTAGATCTCTTTATCACCAATCAGCAATTTCACCGGGCGATTGATGAAGTTATCCAGCTTTTCCCAACGAGACAGGAACGGCGCCAGCCCTTCCTGCTCAAAAAGCGTGAGTGAGCTACGCAACTCTTTAATCATACGCACGGCAAGGGTATTACGATCGATGACGATCCCCGCCTCCTGGAGGTTAGTCCAGGCCTGATTCACCACATCACTTTGTACATTGCGCATCACCATATTGAGGCCTGCGCCAATGACGATTTGCGCCGCGTCGCCCGTTTTCCCCGTCAGTTCGACCAGAATGCCGGCAAGTTTACGATCGTTGAGGTACAGGTCATTAGGCCATTTAACACGTACTTTATCCGCACCCAGATCGTGCAGCACTTCCGCCATGACGATGCCGATAACCAGACTCAAGCCAATGGCAGCGGCCGGGCCCTGATCGAGTCGCCAGTACATGGACAGATAGAGGTTGGCACCAAAGGGGGAAAACCACTTGCGACCGCGACGACCGCGACCGGCCTGTTGGTATTCAGCAACGCAGGCATCTCCGGATTTCAGCTCAGGCAGCCGATCCAGAAGATACTGGTTCGTCGAGTCAATCACCGGCAGCACAGCAACATTGCCGTGTCCAATCTGGCTGCGGATCGCGTCTTCATTCAGCAATTGAATCGGCTCCGGCAGGCTGTAACCTTTTCCGGGAACCGTGAACACATCAACACCCCAGTCGCGAAGCGTCTGGATATGTTTATTGATAGCAGCACGGCTCATGCCAAGCTGTTCACCCAGCTGCTCGCCAGAATGAAACTCACCGTCAGCAAGGATGCTAATCAGGGTTAAGGGGATAGTATTGTCCTTCACGCGATAGTCTCCACGGCATTGACTTCACCTGTGCGGCCAATGAAGCGAACTTCTGGCTCCAGCCAGACGTTGAATTTTTCGCCCACACGCTGACGAACATAATGAGCCAGCTGTACAACATCATCGCTGGTCGCATCGCGTTGGTTAATCAGCACCAGAGCCTGATGTTGGTGAACGGCGGCACCGCCTACTGAAGTACCTTTTAGCTGGCATTGATCGATAAGCCACCCCGCGGCCAGCTTCACGCTGCCATCCGCCTGAGGGTAATGTGGCGCAGCTGGCCATCCTTCAAGAAGAATTTTTGCATTTTCGCTGCTGATAACCGGGTTTTTGAAGAAACTGCCAGCGTTTCCGTTAACTTTAGGATCGGGAAGCTTGGTCATCCGCATATGGCAAACTGAGTCAAAAACGTCGCGTGCGGTAACGGTAGCCGGATCGAGACGCGTTAAATCTCCGTAGGTCAATACGGGCTGCCAGTTCTTCGACAGGCGCAGCCCCACGGCGACAATCACGTAGCGATCCTGATATTCATGTTTGAAGATACTGTCACGATAGCCAAATCGGCACTGTTCTGCCGTTAAACGCTTAGCCGTTCCGGTCGCCAGTTCGATGCAGTCAACATATTCGCAGACATGTTTCAGTTCGATGCCGTAGGCGCCGATGTTTTGAATAGGTGACGATCCGGCGCAGCCTGGAATAAGCGCAAGGTTTTCCAGGCCCGGCATCCCTTTTTCGAGGGTAAATTGCACCAGCTGATGCCAGTTTTCTCCGGCCCCCACGTGCAGGTGCCAGCTATCGGCACTCTCTTCAACATCAATTCCCATGATGCGGTTAACGATCACCGTTCCCGCAAAATCGTCGAGAAACAGGACATTACTTCCTTCGCCCAGAATCAGTACGGGTTCGTTATTTTCTGTTGCGCTTTGCCATGCATCCAGCAGCTGATGTGCGGTATCGGCACGTACAATTTGATTAGCATTGCGTTGAATGCCAAAGGTATTCCAGGGCTTAAGGGAGTGGTTCATAAACGCTATCCTGATGCAAAAACGCAGGTAGTTTACCGTATAAGCAGGGCGTTGGGGGATTAGTTTGTGCAGCGCATAAACGCAAAAAGGCCATCCTTTCGGATGGCCTCTTCACTTGTTTGATGCCTGGCAGTTCCCTACTCTAACATGGGGAGACCCCACACTACCATCGGCGCTACGGCGTTTCACTTCTGAGTTCGGCATGGGGTCAGGTGGGACCACCGCGCTAAAGCCGCCAGGCAAATTCTGTTAAATCTGTATCAGGCTGAAATTGATTGTTTTGTCTCTTCGCCAAAACATCTTCGGCGTTGTAAGGTTAAGCCTCACGGTTCATTAGTATCGGTTAGCTCAACGCATCGCTGCGCTTACACACCCGACCTATCAACGTCGTCGTCTTCAACGTTCCTTCAGGACCCTTAAAGGGTCAGGGAGAACTCATCTCGGGGCAAGTTTCGTGCTTAGATGCTTTCAGCACTTATCTTTTCCGCATTTAGCTACCGGGCAGTGCCATTGGCATGACAACCCGAACACCAGTGATGCGTCCACTCCGGTCCTCTCGTACTAGGAGCAGCCCCCCTCAATTCTCCAGCGCCCACGGCAGATAGGGACCGAACTGTCTCACGACGTTCTAAACCCAGCTCGCGTACCACTTTAAATGGCGAACAGCCATACCCTTGGGACCTACTTCAGCCCCAGGATGTGATGAGCCGACATCGAGGTGCCAAACACCGCCGTCGATATGAACTCTTGGGCGGTATCAGCCTGTTATCCCCGGAGTACCTTTTATCCGTTGAGCGATGGCCCTTCCATTCAGAACCACCGGATCACTATGACCTGCTTTCGCACCTGCTCGAGCCGTCACTCTCGCAGTCAAGCTAGCTTATGCCATTGCACTAACCTCCTGATGTCCGACCAGGATTAGCTAACCTTCGTGCTCCTCCGTTACTCTTTGGGAGGAGACCGCCCCAGTCAAACTACCCACCAGACACTGTCCGCAACCCGGATCACGGGTCTACGTTAGAACACCAGCCATTAAAGGGTGGTATTTCAAGGACGGCTCCACGCAGACTGGCGTCCACGCTTCAAAGCCTCCCACCTATCCTACACATCAAGGACCAGTGTTCAGTGTCAAGCTATAGTAAAGGTTCACGGGGTCTTTCCGTCTTGCCGCGGGTACACTGCATCTTCACAGCGAGTTCAATTTCACTGAGTCTCGGGTGGAGACAGCCTGGCCATCATTACGCCATTCGTGCAGGTCGGAACTTACCCGACAAGGAATTTCGCTACCTTAGGACCGTTATAGTTACGGCCGCCGTTTACCGGGGCTTCGATCAAGAGCTTCGCGTTACCGCTAACCCCATCAATTAACCTTCCGGCACCGGGCAGGCGTCACACCGTATACGTCCACTTTCGTGTTTGCACAGTGCTGTGTTTTTAATAAACAGTTGCAGCCAGCTGGTATCTTCGACTGATTTCAGCTCCACCCGCAGGGGCTTCACCTACATATCAGCGTGCCTTCTCCCGAAGTTACGGCACCATTTTGCCTAGTTCCTTCACCCGAGTTCTCTCAAGCGCCTTGGTATTCTCTACCTGACCACCTGTGTCGGTTTGGGGTACGATTTGATGTTACCTGATGCTTAGAGGCTTTTCCTGGAAGCAGGGCATTTGTTACTTCAGCACCGTAGTGCCTCGTCATCACACCTCAGCGTTAAAAAACGACCGGATTTACCTAATCGTTCCGCCTACATGCTTAAACCGGGACAACCGTCGCCCGGCTAACATAGCCTTCTCCGTCCCCCCTTCGCAGTAACACCAAGTACAGGAATATTAACCTGTTTCCCATCGACTACGCCTTTCGGCCTCGCCTTAGGGGTCGACTCACCCTGCCCCGATTAACGTTGGACAGGAACCCTTGGTCTTCCGGCGAGCGGGCTTTTCACCCGCTTTATCGTTACTTATGTCAGCATTCGCACTTCTGATACCTCCAGCATGCCTCACAGCACACCTTCAACGGCTTACAGAACGCTCCCCTACCCAACAACGCATAAGCGTCGCTGCCGCAGCTTCGGTGCATGGTTTAGCCCCGTTACATCTTCCGCGCAGGCCGACTCGACCAGTGAGCTATTACGCTTTCTTTAAATGATGGCTGCTTCTAAGCCAACATCCTGGCTGTCTGTGCCTTCCCACATCGTTTCCCACTTAACCATGACTTTGGGACCTTAGCTGGCGGTCTGGGTTGTTTCCCTCTTCACGACGGACGTTAGCACCCGCCGTGTGTCTCCCGTGATAACATTCTTCGGTATTCGTAGTTTGCATCGGGTTGGTAAGCCGGGATGGCCCCCTAGCCGAAACAGTGCTCTACCCCCGAAGATGAGTTCACGAGGCGCTACCTAAATAGCTTTCGGGGAGAACCAGCTATCTCCCGGTTTGATTGGCCTTTCACCCCCAGCCACAAGTCATCCGCTAATTTTTCAACATTAGTCGGTTCGGTCCTCCAGTTAGTGTTACCCAACCTTCAACCTGCCCATGGCTAGATCACCGGGTTTCGGGTCTATACCCTGCAACTTAACGCCCAGTTAAGACTCGGTTTCCCTTCGGCTCCCCTATACGGTTAACCTTGCTACAGAATATAAGTCGCTGACCCATTATACAAAAGGTACGCAGTCACACCACGAAGGTGCTCCCACTGCTTGTACGTACACGGTTTCAGGTTCTTTTTCACTCCCCTCGCCGGGGTTCTTTTCGCCTTTCCCTCACGGTACTGGTTCACTATCGGTCAGTCAGGAGTATTTAGCCTTGGAGGATGGTCCCCCCATATTCAGACAGGATACCACGTGTCCCGCCCTACTCTTCGAGTTCACAGCCTGTGTGCTTTCGTGTACGGGACTGTCACCCTGTACCGTGCGACTTTCCAGACGCTTCCACTAACACACAAGCTGATTCAGACTCTGGGCTGCTCCCCGTTCGCTCGCCGCTACTGGGGGAATCTCGGTTGATTTCTTTTCCTCGGGGTACTTAGATGTTTCAGTTCCCCCGGTTCGCCTCGTTAACCTATGTATTCAGTTAACGATAGTGCAACGAATTGCACTGGGTTTCCCCATTCGGACATCGCCGGGTCAAAGGTTCATATCACCTCGCCGGCGCTTTTCGCAGATTAGCACGTCCTTCATCGCCTCTGACTGCCAGGGCATCCACCGTGTACGCTTAGTCGCTTAACCTCACAACCCGAAGATGTTTCACTTCTGATTGCGAAAATTTGAGAGACTCGAACACACCTTAAAGATGTGTCGTTTCAATTTTCAGCTTGATCCAGATTTTTAAAGAGCAAAACTTCTTAATGCACTCAAAAGTACATTCAGAAGTTCATCATTCATCAGACAATCTGTGTGAGCACTGCAAAGGCAGGTTCTTTAAGGTAAGGAGGTGATCCAACCGCAGGTTCCCCTACGGTTACCTTGTTACGACTTCACCCCAGTCATGAATCACAAAGTGGTAAGCGCCCTCCCGAAGGTTAAGCTACCTACTTCTTTTGCAACCCACTCCCATGGTGTGACGGGCGGTGTGTACAAGGCCCGGGAACGTATTCACCGTAGCATTCTGATCTACGATTACTAGCGATTCCGACTTCATGGAGTCGAGTTGCAGACTCCAATCCGGACTACGACGCACTTTATGAGGTCCGCTTGCTCTCGCGAGGTCGCTTCTCTTTGTATGCGCCATTGTAGCACGTGTGTAGCCCTACTCGTAAGGGCCATGATGACTTGACGTCATCCCCACCTTCCTCCAGTTTATCACTGGCAGTCTCCTTTGAGTTCCCGGCCTAACCGCTGGCAACAAAGGATAAGGGTTGCGCTCGTTGCGGGACTTAACCCAACATTTCACAACACGAGCTGACGACAGCCATGCAGCACCTGTCTCAGAGTTCCCGAAGGCACCAATCCATCTCTGGAAAGTTCTCTGGATGTCAAGAGTAGGTAAGGTTCTTCGCGTTGCATCGAATTAAACCACATGCTCCACCGCTTGTGCGGGCCCCCGTCAATTCATTTGAGTTTTAACCTTGCGGCCGTACTCCCCAGGCGGTCGACTTAACGCGTTAGCTCCGGAAGCCACGCCTCAAGGGCACAACCTCCAAGTCGACATCGTTTACGGCGTGGACTACCAGGGTATCTAATCCTGTTTGCTCCCCACGCTTTCGCACCTGAGCGTCAGTCTTTGTCCAGGGGGCCGCCTTCGCCACCGGTATTCCTCCAGATCTCTACGCATTTCACCGCTACACCTGGAATTCTACCCCCCTCTACAAGACTCTAGCCTGCCAGTTTCGAATGCAGTTCCCAGGTTGAGCCCGGGGATTTCACATCCGACTTGACAGACCGCCTGCGTGCGCTTTACGCCCAGTAATTCCGATTAACGCTTGCACCCTCCGTATTACCGCGGCTGCTGGCACGGAGTTAGCCGGTGCTTCTTCTGCGGGTAACGTCAATCGCTGTGGTTATTAACCACAACGCCTTCCTCCCCGCTGAAAGTACTTTACAACCCGAAGGCCTTCTTCATACACGCGGCATGGCTGCATCAGGCTTGCGCCCATTGTGCAATATTCCCCACTGCTGCCTCCCGTAGGAGTCTGGACCGTGTCTCAGTTCCAGTGTGGCTGGTCATCCTCTCAGACCAGCTAGGGATCGTCGCCTAGGTGAGCCGTTACCCCACCTACTAGCTAATCCCATCTGGGCACATCTGATGGCAAGAGGCCCGAAGGTCCCCCTCTTTGGTCTTGCGACGTTATGCGGTATTAGCTACCGTTTCCAGTAGTTATCCCCCTCCATCAGGCAGTTTCCCAGACATTACTCACCCGTCCGCCGCTCGCCGGCAAAGTAGCAAGCTACTTTCCGCTGCCGCTCGACTTGCATGTGTTAGGCCTGCCGCCAGCGTTCAATCTGAGCCATGATCAAACTCTTCAATTTAAGTTTGATGCTCGTGAATTAAACTTCGTAATGAATTACGTATGTTCACTCAGAGACTTGGCATTCATTTTTCGTCCGAGGACATTAAGAATCCATGTCACTTTGAGTGCCCACACAGATTGTCTGATAAATTGTTAAAGAGCAGTGCCGCTTCGCTTTTCGCAGCGGCGCGGGGTGTGCATATTACGCTTTCCCGCTTCAGAGTCAAGCGTTTATTTTCGCTTTTCTCTGCTGGCGTTCATCGCTGAACTCCGCTAACCCGGCGGCGTGTGTGCCGTTGTTCCGTGTCAGTGGAGGCGCATTATAGGGAGTTATTCCGACGTGACAAGCACAAAATACAAAAAACTTATCGTTCGCTCACTTTTCAAGCTTAACGCTTATTTAAGTCGCGAATCGCCCGTTAAATGTGCGATTTCCCGGGCAAAACTAGCCACCTGCGACCAGTCGGTATAAACCACTTCTTTACGCGTATCGGTTTCACCTCCGGTCATCTTCATAATAAGACGGATCATAAAGCGGTCATACCAACGATAGCGAGGGTAGCGCAGCGCACCGGCAAAGACAGCGCAAAGGTCTGGCTGCCACGGCGAGCTGAGTAAAAACTTGCGCGTGTAGCTGTTAGTCTGCGGCGTACGCTTCTCTGCTTTACGTGCGACCAGATTTACCGAGTAAAACGCTCCGGGCAATTTCTTGAGCACCGCGGTGTGCTTTTTCACAAAGCGATCCAGCGCCGGATGGAAATGCCCGTAACGAATTGACGCGCCAATTACCACGCGATCGTAATCCTGCCAGGTTATCTGATCCGCACGGTTCAGGTTTACCACATCCGAATATATCCCCAGCTCTTTGAGTTCAGATGCCAGATACGCGGCAATCTCACGCGTTTGCCCGTCTCGCGTAGAGAAAAGAATGAGTGTTTTCATCAACGGCTCCTTACTCGCGCCAGAATGTAGGGGTGAAGAGCACCAGCAGCGTAAAGACCTCAAGGCGACCAAACAGCATATTGGCGATGAGGATCCATTTCGCGACGGGGTTCATACTCGCAAAGTTATCCGCCACAACCCCCAGGCCAGGCCCGAGGTTATTCAATGTTGCCACCACGGACGCAAAGGCGGAGAAATCATCCACACCCGTCGCGATAATCGCCAACATACTGACGATAAAGACCAGCGCATACGCCGAGAAGAATCCCCACACCGCTTCGAGGATACGTTCCGGCAGCGCGCGGTTCCCTAGCTTAATGCTGTAGACCGCGTTCGGGTGGACCAGACGCTTCAGCTCACGGTTGCCCTGCTTGAACAGAAGCAGAATACGAATCACCTTCAGGCCACCGCCCGTGGACCCCGCACAGCCCCCAATAAATGCAGAGCATAAAAGCAGCACCGGCAGGAACAGCGGCCAACGGGCGATACTGTCCGTGGTAAACCCGGCTGTCGTCGCCATCGATACCACCTGGAAGAACGCCTGATTTAGCGTGGTCAGCGCGGAGTTATAGACATCATGGAACCACAGCACCAGAGTACAGATGATCACCAGCGTAAGCTGGACCCCAATGAACATGCGGAACTCAGGGTCACGCCAGTACACCTTCAGGCTGCGCCCGCTCAGTAAAGAGAAGTGCAAACCGTAGTTACAGCCAGAGATCAGCAGGAAAATGGCAATGATAGTGTTAATCGTTGGGCTGTCGAAGTAGCCCACGCTGGCATCGTGGGTAGAGAACCCGCCAATGGCAATCGTCGCGAAACTGTGTCCAATGGCGTCGAAAGCAGGCATCCCGGCAAACCATAGCGCCAGCGCACAGGCTACCGTCAGCAAGACATAAATCAGCCACAGGGTTTTCGCCGTCTCGGCAATACGCGGGCGCATCTTGTTATCTTTCAGAGGCCCGGGCATTTCGGCGCGATAGAGCTGCATGCCACCAACGCCCAGAATAGGGAGAATAGCCACTGCAAGGACGATGATCCCCATACCGCCGAACCACTGCAGCATCTGGCGATAAAAGAGAATGGCGTGGGGTAGTGAATCCAGCCCGACCAGCGTCGTCGCCCCAGTGGTTGTTAAACCCGAGAACGATTCAAAAAAGGCATCCGTGATGCTCAGATTAGGCTGTTCAGAGAAGATAAAGGGCAGCGAACCGACGCTCCCCAGCACCGTCCAGAACAGGACCACAATCAAAAATCCTTCGCGAGATTTCAGTTCACCTTTCTGACGACGGTTTGGCCACCACAGCAGCGAGCCAATCGCCAGCGCGACAAAGAAGGTCTGGGTGAATGCCCGCCCCGCACCGTCCCGGTAGATAAGCGCCACCAGTCCTGGGAGAATCATCGTCCCGGAAAAGAGTATGACCAGCAGTCCAACGATTCGGGTTATGGCACGAAAATGCATCTCTGCCGCTTCCTTTGGTATTCAAAAGTGAGGTGGGGATTATTCTTCAATCGGCAGCAATTGCAACGAACCACGACTAAAATCAGCCAGTTTTGCTGAAAAAGCAGCCAGTTCCGCCTGAGGAAGCGCCACGCGTAATTGCACCATTGCCTGATATTCGCTGTGTGCGATGACACCGTTAAACTGCCGCAGCAGCGCTTCAATACCCGATAGCTGGGCGTAATCGCATAATAAAGTATATTCGGTAAGCGGCGTTTTGCGGGTAGTGACCAGCATATTAAGCGCCTGCTGCACGCCCCCGCCATAGGCTTTTACCAGCCCACCGGTGCCTAACAAAATGCCGCCGTAGTAGCGCACCACCACGGCGGTTATTTCGCCCACGCCGCTGCCCATCAGCTGCGAAAGCATAGGCTTACCGGCCGTGCCCGCCGGTTCACCGTCGTCGGAAAACCCCAGCTGTTGTGAATCGTCCGGCGGCCCTGCTACCCACGCCACGCAGTGGTGGCGGGCGTCAGGATGCTCAGCCCGAACGGACTCGACAAACGCCTTTGCCGCCTCTACGCCGTCGGTATGCGCCAGCAGCGTAATAAAGCGGCTTTTCTTGATTTCCTCAACAAAGGTGACCGGTTCAGCCGGTATCAGCCAGCTTTCCATCAGGCCAGCTTCAGGTCTCGCGTCATGTTCTCGATACCGTTTTCATGAACCACAACGTTATCTTCGATACGAATACCGCCAAACGGCTTCAGCGCGTCAATTTTTTCCCAGTTGAAGTGCTTGCTGAACTGGCCTTCACGCCACGGCGCCAGCAGGGATTCAATAAAGTAGATCCCCGGCTCAATCGTCAGCACCATACGCGGCTCCAGAATACGGGTGCAGCGCAGGTAAGGATATTTAGACGGTGCCGCCAGGTGCGTGCCGGTATCATCCTGCATAAAGCCCGCAACGTCGTGAACCTGCAGACCCAGCGGGTGGCCGATACCGTGCGGCATGAATGGCCCGGTCAGATCGTTCTCAACCATCGCCTCTTCGCTCATGTCTTTCACAATCTGGTGCTTACGCAGCAGTTTAGCAATGCGCTGATGGAACTGAATGTGGTAATCCACATAGCTGGTTCCCGCCTTCATGGTGCCAATAAGCGCCAGCTGTTCATCGTTCACGTCTTTAATAAGCTGCGCGAAATCGGTATCCGCATTCGCCGCCCAGGTACGGGTCAGATCGGCCGCGTAGCCGTTATATTCTGCCCCTGCGTCCAGCAGGAAGCTGCGCATTTCCGACGGAACATGATGATCCAGTTTGGTGTAGTGGAGTACAGACGCGTGCTCATTCAGCGCGACGATGTTGCTGTACGGCACGTCGGTATCACGGTGGCCTGTCGCGGTCAGATAAGCCTGATTGATGTCGAACTCGCTCATACCCGACTGGAATGCTTCATGCGCCGCACGGTGTCCATTTACCGCCGTTTTTTGCGCTTCACGCATGCAGTAAAGTTCGTAGTCGGTTTTATAGGCTCGGTAATAGTGGAGGTAATCCAGCACCCCTTTCGGGTTGAGTTTGTCTGCCGCAATATCCAGGCCCAATGCACGCTCCGGAACAGGGCCAATATAGGCGATGTTGCCACGCGCTGCAGGCAGCTGGCTGCCAATGCCGTCCGCTTTTGGCAGCGCAATGACCTCAATTTCTTCCGTCCAGAAAGAGGTCGGCAGCGGCTCAACGTTGTGCCAGTAATCAACCGGCAGGTAGAACCACAGTTTCGGCTTGTTCACACCATCTACCAGCAGCCAGCAGTTGGGAACCTGCGTCACCGGCACCCAGGCCTTAAACTGTGGGTTCACCTTAAACGGATAAGCGTGGTCATCCAGAAAGGTATTCATCAGCTCGCCGGAGTGGATCAGCAGCGCATCCAGCTTAAAGCGGGCCAGTACATCGCGGGTACGTTCCTGTAGGGTAACGATATGATTTTTATAAAGCGAAGCCAGTGAGTCCATCATTATTCCTTTCGTTTTTTGACCTCAAGTCATCGCATCTTAGCACACCTCACTCCGGCTGCGTGATTTCCACCGACCGTGATCAATGCAGCATTTTCTTAATGAGTAATTTGCATTTTATTAACATAAATCCCACACTCCGATTCATCTGGTATGACCAGATCCAATTGCTGGATTCAGGAGACTGACATGCTCTACAAAGGCGACACCCTGTACCTCCACTGGCTGGAAGATGGCATTGCCGAACTGGTGTTCGATGCCCCCGGCTCAGTGAACAAACTTGATACCGCGACGGTGGCCAGTCTTGGCCAGGCGCTGGATGTTCTTGAAAAACAACCTGAATTAAAAGGGCTGCTGCTGCGTTCGAACAAAGCGGCCTTTATCGTCGGTGCCGATATCACCGAGTTCCTTTCGCTGTTCCTGGTTCCGGAAGAACAGCTGAGCCAGTGGCTGCACTTTGCCAACAGCGTCTTTAATCGTCTGGAAGATCTGCCTGTCCCGACCATTTCCGCCGTTAACGGTTATGCGCTGGGCGGTGGTTGCGAATGCGTGCTGGCGACCGACTACCGCCTGGCGACGCCGGACCTGCGCATCGGCCTGCCGGAAACCAAGCTGGGCATCATGCCGGGCTTTGGCGGCTCCGTGCGTATGCCGCGCATGCTGGGTGCCGACAGCGCCCTGGAGATCATTGCCGCAGGTAAAGATGTCGGCGCCGAACAGGCGCAGAAAATTGGCCTGGTCGACGGCGTTGTAAAACCTGAGAAGCTGGTTGAAGGCGCACTCGCCATTCTGCGTCAGGCAATCAACGGCGATCTCGACTGGAAAGCCAAACGCCAGCCGAAGCTGGAACCGTTAAAACTCAGCAAGATTGAAGCCACCATGAGCTTCACCATCGCCAAAGGCATGGTGATGCAGACGGCGGGTAAACACTACCCGGCGCCGATCACGGCGGTGAAAACCATTGAAGCTGCTGCCCGCCTTGGTCGCGATGAAGCGCTGAAGCTCGAAAATCAGAGCTTTGTCCCGCTGGCGCACACCAATGAAGCCCGCGCGCTGGTCGGTATCTTCCTCAACGATCAGTTCGTAAAAGGGAAAGCCAAACAGCTGACTAAAAACGTTGAGACGCCAAAACATGCGGCGGTACTCGGCGCGGGGATTATGGGTGGCGGCATCGCTTACCAGTCGGCCTGGAAAGGCGTGCCGGTAGTGATGAAAGACATCAGCGAAAAATCCCTGACGCTGGGCATGACCGAAGCGGCCAAGCTGCTGAACAAACAGCTTGAGCGCGGCAAAATTGACGGGCTGAAGCTCGCAGGCGTGATCTCCACCATCCAGCCCGTGCTGGAATACAGCGGTTTTGATCGTGTCGACGTGGTGGTCGAAGCCGTCGTCGAGAACCCGAAGGTCAAAAAAGCGGTGCTGGCGGAAACGGAAGACAAGGTTCGCCCGGATACCGTGCTGGCCTCTAACACCTCCACCATTCCAATCAGTGAACTGGCGAGCGTGCTGAAGCGTCCGGAAAACTTCTGCGGTATGCACTTCTTCAACCCGGTACATCGTATGCCGCTGGTCGAAGTGATCCGAGGGGAAAAAACCTCTGACGAAACCATCGCTAAAGTGGTGGCATGGGCGAGCAAGATGGGCAAAACGCCGATCGTTGTTAACGACTGCCCGGGCTTCTTCGTCAACCGCGTGCTGTTCCCTTACTTCGCCGGATTCAGCCAGCTGCTGCGCGACGGCGCGGACTTCCGCAAAATCGACAAAGTGATGGAAAAGCAGTTCGGCTGGCCGATGGGCCCGGCGTATCTGCTGGACGTTGTAGGCATTGATACCGCCCACCACGCCCAGGCGGTGATGGCGGCAGGCTTCCCGCAGCGCATGCAGAAAGACTATCGCGACGCCATTGACGCGCTGTTCGACGCTAACCGCTTCGGCCAGAAAAACGGTCTGGGCTTCTGGCGCTATAAAGAAGACAGCAAAGGCAAACCGAAGAAAGAAGAAGACGCGGCGGTGGATAGCCTGCTGGCCGACGTTAGCCAGCCAAAACGCGACTTCACCGACGATGAGATCATCGCCCGCATGATGATCCCGATGATCAACGAAGTGGTGCGCTGCCTCGAAGAAGGCATCATCGCCAGCCCGGCAGAAGCCGACATGGCGCTGGTTTACGGCCTGGGCTTCCCTCCGTTCCACGGCGGCGCGTTCCGCTGGCTGGACACTCTCGGCAGCGCCCGCTATCTCGATATGGCTCAGCAGTATCAGCACCTCGGCCCGCTTTATGAGGTGCCGGAAGGTCTGCGTAGCAAAGCGCGCCATAACGAACCCTACTATCCCGCAGTTGAGCCAGCCCGTCCGGTTGGCGAGCTGAAAACGGCTTAAGGAGTCACAATGGAAAAGGTTGTCATTGTTGATGCAATTCGCACCCCGATGGGCCGTTCAAAAGGCGGCGCGTTCCGTAACGTGCGTGCGGAAGACCTCTCTGCGCACCTGATGCGTAGCCTGCTGGCGCGTAACCCGGCGCTGGATCCGGCTGCGCTGGACGATATCTACTGGGGCTGCGTGCAGCAGACCCTGGAGCAGGGCTTCAACATCGCCCGCAACGCGTCGCTGCTGGCGGAGATCCCACATTCGGTTCCGGCCGTCACCGTCAACCGCCTGTGCGGTTCATCAATGCAGGCGCTGCACGACGCGGCACGCATGATCATGACCGGTGATGCGCAGGCCTGCCTGGTGGGCGGCGTCGAGCACATGGGGCACGTGCCGATGAGCCACGGGGTCGATTTCCACCCGGGGATGAGCCGCAACGTGGCGAAAGCCGCGGGGATGATGGGTCTCACCGCCGAGATGCTCTCCCGCCTGCACGGCATCAGCCGCGAAATGCAGGATGCCTTTGCCGCGCGCTCTCACGCTCGCGCATGGGCCGCCACGCAGTCCGGCGCCTTTAAGAATGAGATCATCCCGACCGGCGGCCACGATGCAGACGGCGTTCTGAAGCAGTTCAGCTACGACGAAGTCATCCGCCCGGAAACCACCGTCGAAGCGCTTTCTACGCTGCGTCCGGCGTTTGACCCGGTCACCGGTACGGTCACAGCAGGGACCTCGTCGGCGCTGTCAGACGGTGCCGCCGCGATGCTGGTGATGAGCGAAAGCCGCGCCCGCGAGCTAGGATTAACGCCTCGCGCTCGGGTACGCTCGATGGCGGTCGTGGGCTGCGATCCGTCGATCATGGGCTACGGCCCGGTTCCGGCTTCAAAGCTGGCGCTGAAAAAAGCGGGATTAACCGCCAGCGACATCGACCTGTTTGAGATGAACGAAGCGTTCGCCGCGCAGATCCTGCCGTGCATTAAGGATCTGGGGCTGATGGAGCAGATCGACGAGAAGATTAACCTCAACGGCGGCGCGATCGCCCTCGGTCACCCGCTGGGCTGCTCCGGGGCGCGTATCAGCACGACGCTGATCAACCTGATGGAACGCAAAGATGCCCAGTTTGGTCTGGCAACGATGTGTATTGGGCTGGGTCAGGGTATCGCGACGGTGTTTGAGAGAGTGTGATAAAAAACCGGGTCGCAAATGCGACCCGGCAGAAGTTTAGTTGCCGTTCTTCCCGCCTGTCAGGGGCGGGCTTTTTACTTAAATGAAGGCAAACGCATCGCCAAACAGGCGGTCTTCACGCGCGTCACGTTCGTTACAGAACAGATCACGGGCAATTTTCGCCATCTCAAAACGGCCAGCGATATAAATATCGTGCCCTGCCAGCGTGCCGTGATCCTGCAGCACCGCCGTCAGCACCGTCCCGCTACGCCCGCGCCAGCCCTCTTCCGGCTGCTCAACCACCGGCTCAATGCGCAGGTTAGGATGGGTTACGCTCAGCGCTTCCAGTTCAGACAGGTCATACAGGTGTTTCTCTTCACGGCCACCCCAGTAGATCGTGATATCACGGTCCGGGTTACGCGCCAGGGCGGTTAACAGAATGGAGCGCACATAGGAGAAGCCTGTACCACCGGCAATCAGGATCAGCGGACGGTCTTCGTCATCGCGCAGCCACGCATCGCCGTGCGGAATATCCACCACGATTTCACGTTCCTTCAGGATCCGATCCATCACCGCCATTGCATACAGGTTAAGCTCTGACGCACCAATATGAAGCTCAATAAATTCCTGCTCCGCTGGCGTGGAGGCCATGGAGAAAGGACGCTTATCACGCTCATCCATCACAACCATCAGGTACTGACCCGCGCGGAAAGAGAATGGCGCTTCTGGCACTAAACGGACGCGATATACGGTGTCGGTGATGGCATCTACCGAGGTCACTTTACAGCTTAAGGTTGTCATTCGCTCTCTCTGTCGGGAAGTCTATAGGGCTTAACGGTCAGCTCAGGGTTTACCGTTATTCATTATGGCCAGCTCGTCCCAGATCGCGTCAATGCGCGCGGTCACAGCAGGATCTTTTTTGATCGGGCGACCCCATTCACGGTCGGTTTCGCCAGGCCATTTATTTGTGGCATCCAGTCCCATCTTTGAGCCAAGACCGGAAACCGGCGAGGCAAAATCCAGATAATCAATCGGCGTGTTTTCGACTAACACCGTATCGCGCGCCGGGTCCATTCGCGTGGTAATGGCCCAGATTACGTCATTCCAGTCGCGGGCGTTAACGTCATCATCGCAGACAATAACAAATTTGGTATACATAAACTGGCGCAGGAAAGACCACACGCCCATCATTACGCGTTTAGCATGACCAGGATACTGCTTCTTCATCGTGACCACCGCCATGCGATAGGAGCATCCTTCAGGCGGCAGATAAAAATCAACAATTTCCGGGAACTGCTTTTGCAGAATCGGCACAAACACTTCGTTCAGCGCCACGCCCAGTACCGCGGGTTCATCCGGTGGACGCCCGGTATACGTGGAGTGATAAATCGCATCTTCACGCTGCGTAATGTGCGTCACGGTAAACACCGGGAAGTTATCCACTTCGTTGTAATAGCCGGTGTGGTCGCCGTAAGGGCCTTCTGGCGCCATTTCACCCTGCTCAATGTAACCTTCCAGCACAATTTCTGCACTGGCCGGGACTTCGAGATCGTTAGAGATACACTTCACAACTTCCGTTTTCGTCCCGCGCAGCAGGCCTGCAAAGGCATATTCAGAGAGCGTATCCGGCACGGGCGTGACGGCTCCCAGAATGGTGGCCGGATCGGCGCCCAGGGCGACAGATACCGGGAAACGTTCACCCGGACGCGCAGCACACCACTCCTGAAAATCCAGCGCGCCGCCGCGATGCGACAGCCAGCGCATGATGAGCTTATTCTTGCCAATCAACTGCTGGCGGTAAATACCAAGATTCTGGCGCTCTTTGTGCGGGCCGCGCGTGACGGTCAGTCCCCAGGTGATCAGCGGCGCGGCATCTTCCGGCCAGCACTGCATGATAGGGATTTTAGTCAAATCAACCGCATCGCCTTCCAGCACCTTCTGCTGGCACGGCGCGCCGCGCAGGCGTTTGGTGGGCATGTTCAGCACCTGCTTAAACTGCGGCAGTTTGTCGAACAGATCGCGGAAGCCTTTCGGCGGCTCCGGCTCTTTCAGGAAGGCCAGCAGCTTACCGACTTCACGCAGCGCCGTGACGTCTTCCTGCCCCATCCCCAGTGCGACGCGACGCGGCGTACCAAACAGGTTGCACAGAACCGGCATTGAGTAACCTTTTGGATTTTCAAACAGTAACGCGGGGCCACCGGCACGCAGGGTGCGGTCAGCAATTTCTGTCATCTCCAGATAAGGATCAACAGGAAGTGTAATACGCTTGAGTTCACCCTGCTTTTCCAGCAGCGTCAGGAAGTCGCGGAGATCGTGGTATTTCATGCAGTTAATCATGGCCTCTCTGTAAGCGCTTCATTATACGGCGTAAGCCTGCTTGATGCTGTAATTTTGTTAAATTAGCGTGAAGTTATGCGTTCTGTCCCATTTTCGCCCATTATAATCAACTTAGCGATCCCGCCAGGGTTTTGATATGCTTGCGCCCCGAACTAAGGGAAAGAGTGATTATGCAGGCCTGGTATTTACTGTATTGCAAACGCGGGCAACTTCAGCGCGCGCAGGAACATCTTGAACGTCAGTCTGTAAATTGCCTGACGCCCGTGATCACGCTTGAAAAAATGCAGCGCGGGAAGCGCACAACCGTCAGCGAGCCGTTGTTCCCGAACTACCTCTTCGTGGAATTCGACCCGGAAGTCATCCACACCACCACCATCAGCGCAACGCGCGGCGTCAGCCACTTCGTTCGTTTTGGTGCCCACCCGGCAACGGTTCCGTCAACGGTCATTCATCAGCTGTCGATTTACCAACAGCCCGAAGGTCTCACCGACCCCGAAACCCCCTATACGGGCGATAGCGTCGTGATTACCGAAGGGGCTTTCGAAGGCCTGCAGGCGATTTTTGCCGAGCCGGACGGGGAAGCGCGCTCTATGCTGTTGCTTAATCTGCTGAACAAGCAGGTGCTGCAGAGCGTTAAAAACACCGACTTCCGTAAACTTTAAACATTTATCCCGAACAGCTTACGCACGTTGTCATCCGTCTGTGCCGAAAGCCAGTGCGGATCGTCTCCGCGCCGCTTCGCGACGCTCTCAATAATGTGCCCCAGATAAGCGGGCTCATTTCGTCGCGATGCCGGTTTGGGTTTCATATCGCGCGGCAGCAGATAAGGTGCGTCCGTTTCAAGGAGCAACCGGTCAGCCGGGATCGCTGGCAACAGCTCCCGAAGCTCAAGCCCGCGGCGCTCATCGCAAACCCAGCCGGTAATCCCCAGATAAAGCCCACGCTCCAGGCATTCCAGCGCCTCCTGCCGTGAGCCGGTGAAGCAGTGCAGCACCGCGCCGGGCAGTTTATCGAGCCACGGATCAAGCAGAGTCAGAAAACGCTCATGCGCGTCGCGGCAGTGCATAAATACGGGCATTTCAAGCTCTGCCGCTAGCGCAAGCTGGGCAGTGAATGCCTTTTCCTGCTCTTCAGGCGTGGAAAAGTTACGGTTGAAATCGAGGCCGCACTCGCCAATCGCCACCACTTCTGGTGTCTTTGCCAGCCTGCGTAGGGTGTCGCCACTTTGCGCGGTCCACTGGCTGCTGTCGTGAGGATGCACGCCAGCAGTAGACCAACAGCGATCGTATCGTTGCGCCAGCTGCTGGGCCTGCTCGCTCTCATGCAGGTTGGTGCCCGTCAGCAGCAGCCCTTTCACCCCGGCGGCAAACGCACGCGCAACCACCTCATCACGATCTTTCGCAAACTGCGAGCTGGTCAGGTTGAGTCCGATATCAAACATGCAAATCCCCATATAACAACCGCCCTCACGGGCGGCTGGTTTTACTCTTCAGTGGTCTTGTCGGACGTATCGTCTTCGTCATCCACTCGACGTCCTTTACCCACGTAGAAACGCGAGAAGAAAACGCCGACCTCAAACAGACAGTACATCGGTATGGCCAGCAGCGTCTGCGAGAACACATCCGGCGGCGTTAGCAGCATGCCGACCACGAAGGCGCCCACCAGAATATACGGACGCTTCTTACGCAGGTCATCCGGAGTCGTAACCCCTACCCAGCAAAGCAGTACAATGGCCACCGGCACTTCGAATGCCACGCCAAACGCCATAAACAGCGCCATCACAAAGCTGAGGTAGCTGGCAATATCCGTCGACACCTGGACCCCTTCCGGCGCGGTATGCGTCAGGAAGCCGAAGGCCAGCGGGAAGACAACGAAATAGGCAAACGCCATGCCGATATAGAACAGCAGCGAGCTGGACACCAGCAGCGGGATAACCAGCTTGCGTTCGTGTTTATACAGCGCGGGCGCCACAAACGCCCATACCTGGTAAAGAATGACGGGCGCAGAGGCTATCAACGACACCCAGAAGGTCAGCTTGATGGGGGTAAAGAACGGAGAAGCCACATCCGTCGCAATCATCGTTGCGCCCAGCGGCATCTGCTTAATTAATGGTGCAGAGACAACCTGGTAGATATCGTTGGCGAAATAAACCAGGCATAGAAAAATAACGAAAACTGCAATAATACAGTTTAACAGGCGCTTACGCAGCTCTATGAGGTGCGTAATCAGCGGTTGAGTATCATCTACTGCCATGTTTACGCTTTATCACTCGACGAGGGGGATGATTCGGAAACGGACGCAGCGGGCTTTACTTCCGCCGTTTTAGTTACCGGTTCTTCCGGCTGCGCCTGTTTTTTCACTTCGGTTTCCTGCGGCGTCTGTTCTGGCGCAGCAGCCTGATGTTCAACGCTGGCAGGCGTTACGCCCTCGCGCTGCTCTTCGCTGCCCTTCACCACCGGGTTATGGATGGTGTTCGCTTCATCGCTCGCTTTTTCAGGATCGTTGACGCTGTAAGAGCGCTTCATGGATTCCGCCGCTTCACGCAGTTCATCCATTGAGGCTTTCAGTTCCGGCGTCAGATTATCCATGCTCGCCTTCTCGACCTTTTTGAGGCTTTCCTGAAATTCCTGCAGCTTAAGCTCCTGCGCCAGCTCATTCTGAACGGTCGATGCCAGCGATCTCATCGCACGCACCCAGCCCGCAACGGTTTTCACCGCCACCGGCAGACGCTGCGGCCCCAGCACGATCAGGCCAATCACAAAGACCAGCAGCAGCTCACCAAAACCAATGTCAAACACGACTTATACCTGCTCTTTATCGTGGCGTTTGGCGTCTTCCTTTTTGGCTTCTTCTTGCTTGTCGGAGATGGATTTAGCAGTAAAGTCAGCGTCCTGGCTGGTTTTATCCTGCTTGCTCTCATCATCGCTCATCGCTTTCTTAAAGCCTTTGATAGACGCGCCCAGATCGGAACCAATAGAACCGAGCTTTTTGGTGCCAAACAGCAGCACGACGATGACGGCAATGATCAACAATTGCCAGATACTGATACCACCCATACATGTTCCTCAGGGATAGATGATTAATGAGTCAGGTCGCATTATACGTATGCGACCCATCGATGGCGACGCAAACTCAGCGCGTTTTTCGCCATCCGGCAAGCCAGACTACCACCCCGCCAGCCATCAGCCAGGCTGGCATCATCTGCCAGTCCGGACGGTTGATCAGCAGCAGCGTACCGCTCAACAGCAGCGTTGCGCCAATCCCAAAGAGATAGCGGGACTGTCCCTGGCGAACACGGCTGGACTGAAGCTCGCGGGCGATTTTATCCATGCTGTGCTGAAGGTTCTTGCTCTGACGCAAACTGTCATAAACCAGTTCGGGAATTTCAGGCATTTTTTCTATCCAGAACGGACCCTTCTCTTTCAGCGAGCGCACCAGCGCCGGAATGCCAACCTGATCCTTAATCCAGGATTCAAGGAAAGGTTTCGCAGTCTTCCACAAGTCTAACTGAGGATAGAGCTGTCGGCCTACACCCTCAACGTAAAGTAATGTTTTCTGAAGTAAAACTAGCTGTGGCTGAACTTCCATATTAAAGCGGCGAGCCGTGTTGAACAGGTTCAACAGTACGTGCCCAAAGGAGATTTCCGCCAGCGGTTTTTCAAAAATCGGTTCGCAAACGGTCCGGATCGCAAACTCGAACTCTTCGACGTTGGTGTCCGGCGGAACCCAGCCGGAATCGACGTGCAGCTCGGCCACCTTACGGTAGTCGCGGTTGAAGAACGCGATGAAGTTCTCAGCCAGATACCGTTTATCTTCTTTGTTCAGCGACCCCACAATCCCGCAGTCGATACCGATATATTTCGGGTCCTCAGGGTGTTCGTAGCTCACAAAGATATTGCCCGGATGCATGTCCGCATGGAAAAAGCTGTCGCGGAATACCTGGGTAAAGAAGACCTGTACGCCACGTTCGGCCAGGAGCTTCATGTTTGTTCCCTGCTTCTCCAGGGCTACGACATCCGAAACCGGAATACCGTAGATACGCTCCATCACCATCATGTTCTGGCTGCAGTAGTCAGAATAGACTTCAGGTACATAGAGCATCGGGCTGTTTTCAAAGTTACGGCGCAGCTGAATGGCATTTGCCGATTCGCGCAGCAGGTTAAGCTCATCAATCAGCGTTTTTTCATATTCCCGCACCACTTCCATTGGACGCAAACGACGTCCGTCCGGAAGCAGACGCGGCACCCAGCGCGCCAGACGATAAATCAGCTTCATGTCTGCTTTGATGATGGGCAGGATGTCCGGACGAATGACCTTAATAACCACTTCCTTGCCATTATCTTTCAGGCGCGCGGTATGTACCTGCGCGATAGAGGCCGACGCCAGCGGTTGAATATCGAAATCGTCAAACCAGGTCTCGACGGGTACATTTCCCATCGCCTCTTCAATTTGCTTTTTCGCGCGCGCGCCGTCAAAGGGTGCGACGCGGTCCTGAAGCATTGCGAGCTCATCGGCAATGAGAGGCGGGAAGAGGTCGCGGCGGGTCGAAAGCATCTGCCCGAATTTAATCCATACCGGACCGAGTTCCTGCAGCGCCAGGCGCAGACGCTCACCCAGCGGTTGACCTTTGTGGCGATTGGGCATCCAGAACAGCATCCGCCGCCAGATGCGAAGCGGCAGCGTGATGCGCATTTTGGGAATAAGCTCGTCGAGCCCGTAGCTCAAAAAGGTGCGAATAATAAAATAGAGGCGCCGAATTTCACCAGGCGTCATTTGCCCTCCAGTTTTTCCAGCCGTTTGGTAAACGCATCAACCGCGCGTTCAACAGCAGCGGTTTCTTCCGCAAACCATGCAACTTCCAGTGGCCCGGGCGCCATTCGCCACTCCTCAGTCATCACTTCCGCCACATAGCGTTGTTGGCGCTGGAGGCTTTTACGCGCAAAGGAGGCGCCACCATGAAGGACTTTCCCGATGCCTTCGGCAGCAATGTCGCCGATAAAAGGCGCGAGCAGCTCTGCCGGATCGAACTCCGCCAGATCGGTGAGAGCAACGAAGTTCTGCACGACCTGAATGTCGCCTTCCACCTCCAGCTCACCGCTGCGGATAAGCGCCGTTAATTGCTGGCGATCGCGCAGTTTTGGCAGCACGCTCATGTGCGTGATGACCGAGCAGTCAGCTTCACCTTCCCACGCCCCCAGAACGTCAAGCTGGCGTTCGCTGAATACCAGCACAAGCGGCGTCGAGAACTCTTTTAAAACAATACGTAATATCTTCCCGTTTAGCCGCTGACGCGCTGCTTTCAGCGCCGGAGCACGATAGAGAAAGGCATTCAGTACGTTTTCGATACCTGCGGTGACTAAGGGCTTAAAGGGCACGGGACACCTCCACTCAGAACTTGTAACCGCGATGCAGCGCGACGACACCCGCCGTCAGGTTGAAATATTCAACGTTCTCAAATTCTGCATCCTGCATCATGGCTTTTAATGTGTCCTGATCCGGGTGCATACGGATAGATTCCGCCAGATAGCGGTAGCTTTCAGCGTCGTTAGCCACCAGCTCACCGATGCGCGGCAGCACGTGGAAGGAATAGGCGTCGTAAGCTTTGCTCAGCGGCTCAATAATCGGTTTGGAGAATTCAAGCACCAGCAGGCGTCCACCCGGCTTCAGCACGCGGTACATGGAGCGCAGCGCTTTTTCTTTATCGGTCACGTTACGCAGACCGAAGGAGATAGTGATGCAGTCAAAGGTATTGTCCGGGAACGGCAGCGCTTCGGCGTTTGCCTGCACATATTCAACATTCCCCACCACACCGATGTTACGCAGCTTTTCGCGTCCCATTTTCAGCATGGAGTCATTAATATCGGCGAGAACAACGCGACCGGTTTCACCCACCAGACGAGAGAATTTCGCGGTTAAATCGCCCGTACCGCCAGCTAAATCCAGCACCGTTTGTCCGCGACGCACGCCGCTACAGTCAATGGTGAAGCGCTTCCACAAGCGATGAATGCCGAACGACATCAGGTCATTCATCACATCGTACTTCGCCGCCACGGAATGAAATACGTGGGCCACCATGTCAGCTTTCTGCGCTTTGGCGACAGTCTGAAAGCCAAAGTGCGTTGTGTCTTGTGAATCGTCAGCCATCTTAGAGCCTGCTTATCAGTAAAATGTTCGTGAAGTGTATCAGATTGGGCGCGTTTGCCCTACGTTTCAACCACCGCGAAAAAAACGCGCTGGAATCTCGTCTGGTGATGAATCCGCCGCTAACGTGTTGTCTTCACTGTTTGTCTTTTGTTCGTTCGCCCCTTCTCGCAGGCGAAACTCGTCGTCCTGGGCGGTGGCCTGCTCGACCAATTCCGGATTAATCTCGCGTTTAACTTCTACTCCCAGACTGCGGAATGATTCAGCCTGCGCCAGCAGATTGCCACGTCCGGAGGCGAGTTTTTTCATCGCCTGGCGATAGTTATCCTGCGCACGATCCAGGCTTTGCCCGACTGAAGACATGTCGTCCACAAAGAGGCGCATTTTGTCGTACAGCTTGCTGGCACGATCGGCAATCTGCTGCGCGTTGCGACTCTGGTGCTCATAGCGCCACAGGTTCGCAATGGTGCGTAACGCCACCAGCAGCGTGGTGGGGCTGACCAACATAATATTATTTTTGAGCGCTTCGGTTATAAGCTCAGGCTGCCTGTCGAGTGCCAGCAGAAACGCGGGCTCTACCGGAATAAACATCAGGACATAGTCCAGCGAGCGCAGACCCGGCAGCTGCTGGTAGTCTTTTCTGCCGAGCAGGCGAATATGATTACGTACGGAGGCAATGTGCTCCTGCAGAGCTGACTCGCGCGTGTAGTCATCGTCCGCATTAAAGTAACGTTCATACGCCACCAGCGTCATTTTAGCGTCAATCACCACATCTTTGCCCTGCGGCAGCCGCACGATCACATCCGGCTGCATTCGTGAGCGGGCGTCGTTTTCGATACTCACCTGCGTTTCGTATTCATATCCTTCCCGCAGACCAGAAGCTTCCAGTACGCGGGTCAGCACCACCTCACCCCAGTTGCCCTGGGTTTTGTTGTCCCCTTTGAGCGCTCGGGTGAGGTTGACCGCTTCTTGTGCCATCTGGGCATTCAGCTGCTGAAGATTACGAATCTCATGAGCCAGGGTGTGCCGCTCACGGGCTTCCTGACCAAAACTGTCCTGCACCTGACGACGAAAACCGTCCAGCTGCTCGCGCAGAGGCGTCAGCAAGCTGTTGAGGCTCTGCCGGTTTTGTTCGTCAACGCGGCGGTTGCTGTGCTCAAAAATGCGGTTCGCGAGATTCTCAAACTGTTCGCTGAGACGCTGCTCGCTGTTGATCATCTGGCGGATTTTGTCTTCCGCATGCAGTTGGGTGGATTCAAGGCGTGTGGTCACTTCGCGGAGATCGGCCTCCAGTGACGTGTTGATATCACGCAGGTTGCGCAGCTCGTTGTTGAGCAACTCACACTCATCGCGCCAGTGTTCGCTCAGCGCAAGCTGCTGTTTTATAGCGCTTAAATCTGCGACCATCTCTTCTCGCTCAGCCAGCTGGTCGGCCTTCTGCTGCGCATGCTGGTAGCTGGAAATCAGCCAGCCAATCCCTAAGCTCACCAACGCAATCACCGCGTAAATCAGGATTGAGATATCCACAATGCCCCCTGCATCAACGTATTACCCGCACAAAATAGAATTGTGCTGTATAAACGTCCAGTTTGAAAGGGTTTTCCTGCGAGGCGCTACGCAAAAAATAAAGGCCGAACGTGTCGGCCTTTGATTTAAGAAGAGAGGACTAGATCAGGCGACGCGCTGCTTCCACCACGATTTTCACTGCATGACTTTCGGTCTGCTTCATGGTTTCGGCGTTCGGGATCTCCTGCTGGGTACGGTTGACGATAACGCCCGCCACCATACCGGCACGCAGACCCTGGCTTGCACACATGGTCAGCAGCGTTGCGGATTCCATTTCGTAGTTCATCACACCCATGGACTGCCACTCTTCCATTGAGCCTTTGAAACGGCTAACCACGCGGCCTGAGAAGGTATCGTAACGCTCCTGGCCCGGGTAGAAGGTGTCGGAAGACGCGGTTACGCCCACGTGAGTGGTTGCGCCTACGGATTTCGCAGCTTCAACCAGCGCGGTGGTACATTCGAAATCAGCCACTGCCGGGAATTCCATTGGTGCAAAATGCAGGCTTGCGCCGTCCAGACGGACGGACGCGGTCGTGACCAGAACGTCGCCGACGTTGATATGCGGCTGAATAGCGCCGGTCGTACCGATACGCAGGAAAGTGCGGATGCCCAGCTGCGCCAGCTCTTCAACAGCAATAGACGTAGACGGACCACCGATACCGGTAGAGCACACGATCACCGCTTTGCCATCCAGCTCTGCGCGCCAGGTGGTGAACTCACGATGGGCAGCCAGCTTGACCGGCTTATCCATCAGCGCGGCGATCTTTTCCACACGCTCCGGATCGCCAGGGACGATGGCGAGCGTAGCCCCTTGTAAATCGTTTTTAGTGAGGCCGAGATGAAAAACATCAGACTTAGACATAGGTGACTCCTCTGTGGGTCGGTTAGTCAGAAGAAGTAAAACGGTACTTTACAGAAGCAGTAAGCATATTTTCGTGACGAACCTCACCATGAATGAAAATGGTTACATTGAATTTCCATAAAAAAGTGATTTACATCACATTAACAAGTTATATCGCCAGGTGCTGCACAAAAGATAGACCGTTTAAGGCACTGTGAGTTGTTAACCTGGTGTCTATATTTACCTTTGCGCTAACTCATTGGTACGGAGAATGCCATGACTGAAAAAACCAGTTTTGCACCTGCTGCGGCCCCACATGCTTCAACCATCGTGTCGACTCCAGAAGCGGCAATTACCGCGGGCGAGACCTCTATTCCCTCGCAGGGGGAGAATATGCCTGCTTATCACGCCCGACCAAAATCGGCAGAGGGTCCGCTACCCATCGTGATTGTGATTCAGGAAATATTTGGTGTTCACGAACACATTCGCGACCTCTGCCGCCGGCTGGCGCTGGAAGGGTATCTGGCCGTTGCGCCAGAGCTCTACTTCCGTCAGGGCGATCCGAACGACTACAGTGATATTCCAACATTGCTCAGCAACCTGGTCAGCAAAGTTCCGGACGCGCAGGTGCTGGCCGATCTCGATCATGTCGCCAGCTGGGCGGCGCGCAACGGCGGCGATCCGCATCGTCTGCTGGTCACCGGTTTCTGCTGGGGCGGTCGCATGAGCTGGCTGTATGCCGCGCATAACCCGCAGCTCAAAGCTGCTGTCGCCTGGTACGGCAAACTGGTGGGTGAAAAAACGCTGAATTCACCGAAACATCCCGTCGATATCGCCACCGAGTTAAATGCCCCCGTGTTAGGGCTTTACGGCGGACAGGACACCGGTATTTCGCTTGATTCGGTAGAGACCATGCGCCATGCGCTCCGTGCGGCAAATGCGAAGGCGGAGATCGTGGTCTACCCGGATGCCGGGCATGCGTTTAACGCCGATTATCGTCCGAGCTATCACGCAGAATCAGCCAAAGATGGCTGGCAGAGAATGCTGGCGTGGTTTAGCCAGTACGGCGGTAAGAAAGCGTAATAACAAAAACGCCCGGTGGCGGCTACGCCTTACCGGGCCATCCAATACCCCTACGCCTGACGCAAATTCTGCGCTGCCTTCACCATGTTCGCCAGCGCTGCGCGGGTTTCAGGCCAGCCGCGGGTTTTCAGTCCGCAGTCAGGGTTTACCCAAAGACGCTCTGCCGGAATACGCTGGGCCGCTTTTTTCAGCAGGGCTTCAATCCACTCCACGCTCGGCACGTTCGGGGAGTGGATGTCGTACACGCCCGGCCCGATTTCGTTCGGGTAGTCGAATTCTTCAAACGACTCCAGCAGCTCCATATCTGAACGCGAGGTCTCAATAGTGATCACGTCGGCGTCCAGCGCGGCAATCGAATCCATGATGTCGTTAAATTCGCAGTAACACATGTGGGTGTGGATCTGAGTGTCGTCCTTCGCCACCGCGGCGTTGATGCGGAACGCCTCCACGCCCCACTGCAGGTAGGCGTCCCAGTCGCTGCGACGCAGCGGCAGACCTTCGCGCAGGGCCGGTTCGTCAATCTGAATAATGCCAATGCCTGCGGCTTCCAGATCCGCCACTTCATCACGCAGCGCCAGGGCGATCTGTTTGGCGATGGTTTCACGGGTCACGTCTTCACGCGGGAAGGACCAGCAAAGAATGGTCACCGGACCGGTGAGCATGCCTTTCACGGGCTTGTCGGTAAGGGACTGGGCGTACTTCGCCCACTCAACCGTGATCGCTTCCGGACGGCTAACGTCACCGATGACCACCGGCGGCTTCACGCATCGGGAGCCATAGCTCTGCACCCAGCCGTTCTGGGTAAAGACGAAGCCGTCCAGGTGCTCGCCAAAGTATTCCACCATGTCATTACGCTCTGCTTCACCGTGCACCAGCACGTCCAGCCCCAGGCGTTCCTGCTCGATAATCGCCTGCTTGATGTGTTCCGCGATCCCGGTGCGGTAGTGATTCGCATCCAGATTGCCCTTTTTAAAGTCCAGACGCAGGCCGCGGATCTCGGTGGTCTGCGGGAAGGAACCAATCGTCGTGGTCGGCCACGCAGGCAGATTGAAGCGGGCGCGCTGGGCTTCGGCGCGCACCTCATACGGGCTCTGGCGCTGGCTGTCCTGGGCGGTGATGGCCGCCAGACGTTTTTCCACCGCCGGGTTATGCACGCGCGCGGAGTGGCGGCGCGCCCGGATCGGGGCGCTCCATTCGGTAATTGCCGCCGTGTCGCCGCTGTTCAGCGCGTCGCGCAGCAGGGCCAGCTCTTCACATTTTTGCAGCGCGAAGGCAAACCAGCTCTTTACTTCAGGGTCGAGACGGGTTTCCACACTCAGGTCGATCGGGCTGTGCAGCAGCGAGCAGGACGAGGCCACCCACAGCTCACGTTTACCGACGATGTCTTTGATTTGTGCGTATTTCTCGGTCAGATCGGCGCGCCAGACGTTACGGCCATTCACCAGACCGGCGGAGAGCAGCCAGTCTGCGGGCAGGCGCTTGTGCAGCTCCGTCACATCATCTTTACCGTGTATAAAGTCTACGTGCAGGCCCTGCACCGGCAGCGCGGTAATCGTGCTCAGGTTCGGCGTCACGCCTTCGAAATAGGTTGTCAGCAGCAGCTTCACCTGCCCGGTGAGCGCGTCATACGCCGGTTTGAAGGCATCGAGCCATTCCTGGGGCAGCTCGAGCACCAGCGCCGGTTCGTCGATTTGCACCCACTGAATGCCGCGTTTGCCCAGCTCAATCAGCACCTGTTTGTAGACCGGCAGAATGTCCTTCAGCAGGCTCAGACGATCGAACTGCTCGCCTTTGACTTTCCCCAGCCACAGATAGGTCACTGGCCCCAGCAGCACGGGTTTAACCTGGTGGCCCAGCGCCAGCGCTTCGTCCACTTCATCCAGAAGCTGCGTCCAGGTCAGTTTAAACTGCTGACCTTTTACGAACTCCGGCACCATATAGTGATAGTTAGTGTTAAACCACTTAGTCATTTCCGCCGCTGCCGCTGGCTCACCCGTTGGCGCACGGCCACGGCCGATGCGGAACAGGGTATCGATATCTACCGATCCATCTTTGTTCTGATGACGAGCCGGCACGTTGCCAAGCAGCAGGCTGGTCGTCAGAACATGGTCGTACCAGGCGAAATCGCCCACCGGCAGCAGGTCAATGCCCGCCTGCTTCTGCTGATCCCAGTGGCGGGCGCGCAGCTCGCGTCCCACTGCCAGCAGCTCTTCACGCGTGGCGTTCCCTGCCCAGTAGCTTTCTTGCGCTTTTTTCAGCTCGCGACGCAGGCCAACGCGAGGGAAACCGAGAGTGTGATTGCGGATTGTCATGGTGTACCCCTTGTGAAATTCGTTATTTAGACGTCCAGATGTTTACACTTCTATAATTGGCAGGTACTGTATATTCCTCAAGCGCAAAATGTTCATGGCGAAGTGAAGGACTTTCATGATCGAGATTAAACACCTGAAAACGCTACAAGCGTTGCGGAACTGCGGTTCGCTCGCGGCTGCTGCGGCCACGCTGCACCAGACACAGTCCGCCCTTTCTCACCAGTTCAGCGATCTGGAACAACGCCTCGGCTTCCGTCTTTTTGTGCGTAAAAGCCAGCCGCTACGCTTTACGCCGCAGGGTGAAATTCTCCTTCAGCTGGCGAATCAGGTTCTGCCACAGATCGCGAGCGCGCTGCAGGCGTGTAACGAACCGCAGCAGACCAAACTGCGTATCGCTATTGAGTGCCACAGCTGTATTCAGTGGCTGACCCCCGCGCTTGAGAACTTCCGCCAGAAGTGGCCGCAGGTGGAGATGGACTTTAAATCCGGCGTGACGTTCGACCCGCAGCCCTCGCTGCAGCAGGGCGAGCTGGATCTGGTCATGACCTCTGACATTCTGCCGCGCAGCGGCCTGCACTATTCGCCGATGTTTGATTATGAGGTGCGCCTGGTGCTGGCGCCGGACCACCCGCTGGCGGCCAAAACGCGCATCACGCCGGAAGACCTGGCGACGGAAACGCTGCTGATTTACCCGGTTCAGCGCAGTCGTCTGGATATCTGGCGTCACTTCCTGCAGCCCGCGGGCATTAGCCCGCAGCTGAAAAGCGTGGATAACACCTTGCTGCTGATTCAGATGGTGGCGGCCAGCATGGGTATCGCGGCGCTGCCGCACTGGGTGGTGGAGAGTTTTGAACGCCAGGGCCTGGTGGTCACCAAAACCCTGGGTGAAGGACTGTGGAGCCGGCTGTACGCCGCCGTGCGCGATGGCGAGCAGCGTCAGCCGATTACGGAGGCGTTTATTCGCTCAGCGCGGAACCACGCGTGCGACCATCTTCCGTTTGTGCGGAGCGCGGAGCGACCCAGCGTCGATGGACCCACAGCGAAGCCAGGATCACCGCTCCCCCAATAAGGAAGCTTGGCCAGTGCGGCTGTTGCTGCCAGATGGCAAGGTTGACCAGCAGCCCTGCCGGGACATGCACGTTGTTCATAATCCCCAGCGTACCGGCGTCGACCTGCGTCGCGCCGTAGTTCCACATGAAGTACCCCAACCCGGAAGCCACGACGCCCAGCCAGACCAGAACACCCCACTGTACGATGGTGGTAGGCAACTTTTGCGGGTTACCGAGCATAAACCACGCCGCTACCGCGACAATCGCGGCGCCCATATAAAACCAGGCAAACGCGTTATGCTGCGGCATCGGACGGGTTTCCATCAGGCGTTTGTAGCCCACCATGCCGATAGCGAAACTGATGTTGGCGAGCTGGACGAACATCAGCCCGGTCCAGAAGTGATCGCTTACTTTGTCGTAGCGAATAATCGCCGCGCCAATCACCGCCAGCGCCGCGCTCAGCAGGTATCCCCAGCGCAGACGGCGTTTACTCAGCAGATCGTAAATCAGCGTGATGTAGAGCGGCGTCAGCACGGTAAAGAGCAGGAATTCCGAGACGGACAGATAGACGTAAGCCCGGAAGCTGAACAAATACATGATGCCGAGCTGCATCGCCCCCACCAGCATATACAGCACAATCGTTTTCAGCGATTGCCCGCGCGTGCGCAGAAACGGCAGGAACACCAGTGCCGCCAGCCCCACACGCATCAGCACCGAGAAGTAGCTGTCGACCGAACCGGCAAGGTATTCGCCAATCAGGCTAAAGGAGAAGGCCCACAGGATAGTGGTGATAATGAGTAGCGCCACAATGCTTGTCTCTCAGAAAGAAGGAGAGGCATTGTAGCGAACTCTTTAGTTGACAACTGAGCAATAAACAATCAAGTGAAGATTATTCAAGGAACAGCTTGCGCAGATACTTCGGTACCGCGTTGTCAGCGTTAGAACCAATGACTTCCAGTTCAGGGTGGAGATCCTTCAGACGCTGGTGCGCGTTCTGCATGATGCAGCCCTTGCCTGCCATTGAAAGCATCTCGGCGTCGTTCATGCCGTCACCGAAGGCGATACAGTCTTTGAGCCCGAAGCCCAGGCGTTTCGCAACCGCTTCCAGCGCGTGACCTTTGGAGACGCCACCCGCCATCACTTCAAGACAGGTCAGGGTTGAGAAGCTTACGTTGACGCGATCGCCCCAGCGAGCGTTGATCGCCTGTTCCAGCGGGAGCAGCTCTTCGTGGCTGTCGCAGGTGAAGAACACCTTGCTGATCCCTTCCGGCTCCAGCAGGCCCGGTTCGTAAAGGGAGTAGTTGAATACCGCTTCCTTGAAGAAACGCATTTCATCCGGGCGGTGGCGGTTCATAAACCAGTCGTCGTCGCGGTAAACGTTAGTGACGATAGCCGGGTTGTTATGCACCACGCCAAACAGATCGGCGGCAATATCGCGATCCAGGTTGTGGGTAAAGATCAGGTTGCCGTCGGTATCATGCACGCGCGCACCGTTGGAGGTGATCATGTACGATTTGATCTCGAGATTATCGCGGATCTGCCCCACGTCGACGTGGTGGCGGCCGGTGGCGAACACAAAGTTCACGCCACGGGCAGTCAGGAGTTTTAAGGTCTCTTTCGCGTAAGGCGACAGGGTGTGGTCGGGGGAAAGCAGCGTGCCATCTAAATCAGATGCAACAACCTGGTACATAGGGATTTCAACCTCTGGTGGAAAACAAAAATCAATTATGCCTGTTGAAAAATTCAACAATGGCGTTGAGCGCGACTGAGCGCATAGCGTCCTTTTCAAAAAGGATCTCATGGAACGCGCCGTTAATGACCAGCGGTTTACCCCCTTCACAAGGGTGACCGGCAGCAGCGCGCAGTTCACAATAGCGGTCATGCATGCGGTTATCCACCACACGCTCTTCTTCCGCCTGAATCAGAAGCGTCGGCGTATCATCATCACCTACGCCCGCCAGCACCTGCTCACCGGCCATAATACCCTCCCGCACCCAGTGCCAGGTCGGGCCGCCGACGCGTAAGCGTGGTTCATCGGCATAAAAGCGCAGGTTGCGGCGATAACGCTGCCGACTGTGGGTTAAGACGTTGATGGCGAACGGCAGCGCGCGCCAGCGTCCTGTGCCTATGGCGTAACCTTCACGAATGCGCTGATGGCCCTCAGACCAGTCAAGAAGATGACGCACCATCCAGTCAGGAAAACGGATAACGATGCCGTACATGGGCGCGGTTAGCGCAATGGCATCGCACTGGTGTTCATAACGCTGCAAAAACAGCGTCGATATCGCGCCCCCCATGGAGTGCGCAAGGATATACCGCTTGCGCCAGGGACCGGGCTGAACGTCCTGCTGCCAGAAGGCGGCAAAATCGTCGACGTAATCGCTGAAGCGATCGACGTGCCCACGGTGCGTGTCCGGTAGCAGTCGTCCGGACAGCCCCTGTCCACGATGGTCGATAATCAGGACATCGAACCCCATATGGACCAGGTCGTAGGCCAGCTCAGCGTATTTAACGTAGCTTTCAATACGCCCAGGGCAGACCACAATCACCCGGTCATTTTTTTCATTTCGGAAACGAACGAAACGCACCGGGATGCCCCCGACGCCCGTAAACTCATCTTCCTCACGCTGCCGCCAGAAATCGGTCAGCGGCCCCATAGAGAAAGCAGCAAAAGCGTTTTCTCGTGTTTCCCAGTCCTTTTTCTGCTGAAACATTGGGTTTCCACTCACGTAATCCAGGGAATATCGTTTTTTTCGTCACCGGTCACAAAATGACTCAATAATAGCGTATTGTGGCATAAAAATAGACGGTTCGGGAGTTTCAAATGACCTTCGAGTGGTGGTTCGCCTACCTGCTGACATCCATTATCCTCAGCCTTTCTCCGGGTTCGGGTGCTATTAACACCATGACTACCTCCATCAACCACGGTTACCGCGGTGCGGTGGCGTCGATTGCCGGTTTGCAGGCCGGGCTGGGCATTCATATTGTGCTGGTTGGGATTGGTCTGGGGACACTTTTCTCCCGCTCGGTGCTGGCGTTTGAAGTGCTGAAATGGGCCGGGGCAGCCTATCTGATTTGGCTCGGCATCCAGCAGTGGCGCGCGGCAGGTTCCATCAACCTGAATACTCTCGCGCAGACGCAAAACCGCGGCCATCTGTTTAAGCGGGCGGTGTTCGTCAACCTGACCAACCCGAAGAGCATCGTTTTCCTCGCCGCGCTGTTCCCGCAGTTTATCGTTCCGCATCAGCCGCAGGTGATGCAGTACGTGGTGCTGGGCGCGACCACCATTATCGTCGATATCATCGTGATGATTGGATACGCGACGCTGGCGCAGCGAATTGCGGCGTGGATTAAAGGGCCTAAGCAGATGAAGGCCCTGAATAAAGTCTTTGGCTCGCTGTTTATGCTGGTTGGCGCGCTGCTTGCGTCAGCGCGTCATGCTTAGCGAGAAATGATGAGATGAATGCCGAAGCCGGCGAACAGCGCGCCGGCGCAGCCGTCAATCCACTTCGCGATACGCTGGTAGCCGCGGCGCATCGCCGGTAAGGCGAACAGGCTGGCCACGATAGTAAACCAGGCAAAGGTTTCAACGACGATCAGCAGGAAGATGCCCCAGCGTGCGCCCGCACCGACGCTATCGCCGACAAACAGCGAGAACACGGAGCCGAAATAGATAATCGCTTTTGGATTCGCCAGATTAGTCAGCAACCCTTTTACAAAGCTGCGACCGCCCGTTGCCAGCTCCACCTTTGGCTCTTCCGGTTTTTTCTCTTCTTTCTTCAGCGCCCCGCGCAGCATCTGGTAGCCCATCCAGCACAGGTACAGCCCGCCGCCGACCATAATGATATTATGCAGCCAGGCCATCTTCGCCAGGATCAGGTTCAGACCGAGCAGCGCAACGGCCGCCCAGACCATAACGCCCATGGTGATACCGAGCACGCCCATCATCGCCTCTTTTCGGGAGCGGCTGACGGCCGTTTGTGACACGAAGAAAAAGTCTGGGCCGGGGCTCATCAGCGCAACGATGTGCACTAATGCCACGGTGAGAAATAGCATTAACATAATTAGCTCGCGGGGAAATAATTTAGTGAGTCATCATCCTGGCACTTTTTCGCCCGGCTGACTACTCCTCATCGTCACCGTCGGCGTGAGAGCGGATGAGCGCCATAAACTCTTTACCGAAGCGCTCCAGCTTGCGCGTGCCGACGCCGTTGACGCTGAGCATTTCGCTGGCGCTGAGCGGCATCTGCTCGGCCATCTCAATCAGCGTCGCGTCGTTGAACACCACGTAAGGCGGGATGTTTTCCTCGTCGGCGATGGCTTTACGCAGCTTGCGCAGTTTGGCGAACAGCTTGCGGTCGTAATTGCCGCCGTAGGATTTCTGCATCACGCGCGGCTTCAGGGCGATGACGCGCGGCACGGCGAGCTTCAGTTCAACGTCACCGCGCAGCACCGGACGCGCGGCCTCGGTCAGCTGAAGCGCGGAGTGCTGAGCAATGTTCTGCGTAGCGAAGCCGAGGTGGATCAGCTGGCGAATGATGCTCACCCAGTGCTCGTGGCTCTGGTCCTTGCCAATACCGTAGACAGGCAGCTTGTCGTGGCCCATGTCGCGTATACGCTGGTTGTTGGCGCCGCGCAGCACCTCCACCACGTAGCCCATCCCGAAGCGTTGATTCACGCGGTAAATGGTCGAGAGCGCCTTACGCGCGTCCATCAGGCCATCGTACTGCTTCGGCGGGTCGAGGCAGATATCGCAGTTGCCGCACGGCTCCTGGCGCCCTTCACCAAAGTAGTTGAGCAGAACCAGACGACGGCAGGTTTGCGCTTCGGCAAACGCGCCCATCGCGTTGAGCTTGTGGCGCTCGATATCCTGCAGCTGTCCCTGCGGCTTCTCTTCCAGACAGCGGCGCAGCCACGCCATATCGGCCGGATCGTAAAACAGCATCGCTTCCGCAGGCAGCCCGTCACGCCCGGCGCGACCGGTTTCCTGATAGTAAGATTCGATATTGCGCGGGATGTCGAAATGCACCACAAAGCGCACGTTGGGCTTGTTGATGCCCATTCCGAACGCCACCGTCGCGACGACGATCTGCAGGTCGTCGCGCTGGAATTTTTCCTGCACGTCGGCGCGGATGTGGTTCTCTAACCCGGCATGATACGCGGCGGCGCTAAAGCCGCGGTTTTGCAGACGCGCGGCGGTGTCTTCCACCTTTGCGCGGCTGTTGCAGTAGATAATGCCGGACTTGCCGCGCTGCTCCTGCACATAGCGCAGAAGCTGATCCAGCGGCTTGAATTTTTCCATCAGCATATAGCGGATGTTGGGGCGGTCGAAGCTGCTGACCTGAATATAGGGGTCGTTCAACCCGAGCAGGCGAACGATATCCAGGCGCGTGGTGTCATCCGCCGTGGCGGTAAGCGCCATAAACGGCAGCTCGGGGAAGCGCTGACGCAGCTGGCCGAGGGCGGCGTATTCCGGGCGGAAATCGTGTCCCCACTGGGAAATACAGTGCGCTTCATCCACCGCCAGCAGGACCGGGTTCCAGTGCGCCAGGTGATCGAGGAAGTTATCCAGCATCAGGCGTTCCGGCGCGATATACAGCAGGCGAATCTGCCCGGTGCGACACCCGGCCATCACCTCTTGCTGCTGCTCCCGGGTTTGGGTCGAGTTGAGACAGGCCGCCGCCACGCCGTTGGCGAGCAGCTGGTCAACCTGGTCTTTCATCAGAGAAATGAGCGGTGATACTACGACCGTAAGGCCGTTAAGCACCAGCGCGGGAACCTGATAACAGAGGGACTTACCGCCGCCGGTAGGCATCACCACCAGGCAATCACGACCTTCCAGCACCGTTTCAATGATGGTTTCCTGGCCAGGGCGGAACTGCTGGTAGCCAAAGGTTTCATGCAAAACCTGTTTAGCCAGCGACTCCTGATTCAATACTTCCGCCTGCGCCACGTTAACCCCATATGCCTGAAATGAAACAGGCGCTATTTTCAGCGCCTGAGAGAGAAACTTCAACGTTTAACGCAAAAACATTCGAACAGCCTAGAGAATATCGTTCAGCATCACGCCCACGCCGACGCGGGTCTGGTTGAAGTTGTAATCGATAAGCGACTCGCCGTAACCGCTGTAGACTTGCGTATAAAGGCGGACATGCTTGCTTACCGGATAGCTTAAGCCCACTTCCGCGCCGCCGTAGCCGGTGTTCCAGTTGTACTGACCTTTCGCACTCAACACGGCATCACCTAACTGGTAGCCGACTTTAAGCTGGTAGTAGCCCATATATTTGGTGATGTCCGGGTTGTCATCAGTGCTGCCGACCACATACCACGGCTTCACTTCCACCATCCAGTTACCGTTCTGCGCCATCAGACGCGTATAGGCACGGTTCCAGCTACGGGATGTCGGATCGGAACGTCCGTTAGAATCATGGTTAAAGCCCACTTCCACATCGCGTAACGTCCAGCCCGCAAATTCATAATCCGTTGCGAAGCCGAGGAACAGCTGGGGCTCATAGTTGGTTTCGCGGAACGGCGAGGATTCCCCGCTGTTAGAGAGCTGCCACCAGGACTTCTGCGTATAGGAGGCACCAAACACCGAGTTCGGTCCCAGAATGCCGCGCCAGAACGGGAAAGCGAGGCTGAGCTGGAACTTCACCTCATCTTTACGCGCATTATCAGACCAGTTATAGGAGCTTATCGCCTCTTTGTTGAGATCGCTGGTCTGGGTGTAAATCACGTAGTTGGTGTCATACGGATAGAGCGTGAACGGATTGTCATGCTCCTGAAGAAGGTTCGCGATAATGCTACCGTGAACGGCAGGTTTATCATGCACCTCTTTGATTGTCGCTTCCTGCGCATAGGCTGTGAGGGGCAGCGAAATCGCCGCCAGTAACCAGGCCAGATACGTCCGCATCGGTGGTGTTCTCCTGCAAAAGAGTAAAATTACCTGAATAGTTATGTGGCGGACATTCTACAGACTTATGCGACAACTGCTGCATCCTCATTTCTGAAAGTGGAATTCCTTGTTGCCGAGGCATAAAATCAACATTTTATTAACAATAAGGATGTGATGCCTCATGTCAGCCATGCTTACCGCCGAAGAAGTGTTAAAACTCGTGGGCGAGATTTTTGTTTACCATATGCCGTTTAACCGCGCGCTGGGACTGGAGCTGGAGCGTTACGAGAAAGACTTTGCCCAGCTGAGCTTCAACAACCAGCCGATGATGGTAGGGAACTGGGCGCAAAGTATTTTGCACGGCGGCGTGATTGCCTCCGCGCTTGACGTGGCGGCAGGTCTGGTCTGCGTGGGCAGCACGCTGACCCGCCATGACACCATCAACGAAGACGAACTCCGCCAGCGTCTGGCGCGCATGGGCACCATCGATCTGCGCGTCGACTATCTTCGCCCGGGGCGCGGAAATCGCTTTACCTGTACCAGCAGCCTGCTGCGCGCGGGGAATAAAGTCGCCGTGGCGCGCGTTGAATTACACAACGAAGAGCAGGTGTATATCGCCAGCGCAACCGCCACTTATATGGTGGGTTGAGGCGGCAAAATCGGGTAAAATTAATTCACTTTTTTGTAACGGATTTTCCCGATGGATGCTAAACAGACGCGGCAGGGCGTTTTACTCGCCCTTGCCGCTTATTTTATTTGGGGTATCGCCCCGGCGTATTTCAAGCTTATCGCCTACGTTCCGGCCGATGAGATCCTGACTCACCGCGTCATCTGGTCGTTCTTCTTTATGATTGCGCTGATGAGCCTCAGCCGTCAGTGGTCGGGCGTCAAAACGCTTCTGCAAACCCCGAAGAAGATCTTCCTGCTGGCACTCTCTGCCGTGCTGATTGGCGGCAACTGGCTGCTGTTTATCTGGGCGGTGAATAACCATCACATGCTCGAAGCGAGCCTGGGGTACTTCATTAACCCGCTGGTGAATATCGTGCTGGGGATGATTTTCCTCGGTGAGCGCTTCCGCCGGATGCAGTGGGTGGCGGTGATTCTGGCCTTCTGCGGCGTACTGGTGCAGCTCTGGACCTTCGGCTCGCTGCCGATTATTGCCCTCGGCCTGGCGTTCAGCTTTGCGTTCTACGGCCTGGTGCGTAAGAAGATTGCGGTGGAAGCGCAGACAGGGATGCTGTTTGAAACCCTGTGGCTGCTGCCCGTGGCGGCGATTTATCTTTTCGGCATCGCCGACAGCCCAACCAGCCACATGGGCAGCAACCCGTGGTCGCTGAACCTGATGCTGATGGCGGCGGGCGTGGTGACCACTATTCCACTGCTGTGCTTCACCGGTGCGGCGACGCGCCTGCGTCTCTCCACGCTGGGTTTCTTCCAGTACATTGGCCCGACGCTAATGTTCCTGCTGGCGGTGGTGTTTTACGGCGAGGTGCCGGGGGCGGATAAGATGGTGACGTTCGCCTTTATCTGGGTGGCGCTGGCGATTTTCGTCGCCGATGCGATTTATACCCAGCGCAGGGGGCGCAAAGGGCTGTAATGTTGCCCTCACCCTAACCCTCTCCCACAGGGAGAGGGAATTCGATCGTTGGGCGGGTAAGCGCAGCGCCACCCGCCAGATTTTTACAGCCAGTTCCGGCGCTTAAAGTACAGATACGGTGCCAGCCCCGCGAGGATCATAAAGATAATCGCCCCCGGGTAACCAAAGCTCCACTTCAGCTCCGGCATAAACTCAAAGTTCATCCCGTAGCTGGACGCCACCAGCGTCGGCGGCAGGAACACCACGGACACCACCGAGAAGATCTTGATGATGCGGTTCTGCTCGATGTTGATAAAGCCCATCGCCGCCTGCATCAGGAAGTTCACCTTCTGGAACAGAGATTCGTTGTGCGGCAGCAGGGATTCGATATCTCGTAAGATCTCACGCGCCTGCTCCAGCTGACCGCCCGGCAGACGCGCCTTGCGCACCAGGAAGTTCAGCGCGCGCTGGGTATCCATCAGACACAAACGCACCTTCCAGCCGATATCTTCCAGCTCCGCCAGCGTGGAGAGCGCTTCGTCGTACTCATCGCCCTGATGGCCTTCCATGATCACGCGGCTCAGCTTTTCCAGATCGCTGTAGATGTTTTCAATTTCATCCGCCAGCTGTTCAATTTTGGTCTCGAACAGATCGAGCAGCAGCTCGTACGCGTTGCCGTCTACCATCGCCTGGCTACGGGCGCGCATGCGGTAGAGGCGGAATGCCGGTAGCTCACGCTCGCGCAGGGTAAACAGACGACCATCGCGAATGGTAAACGCCACGGTGGAGTTGCCCGCGTGGTCTTCGGCATCTTCAAAGAAGAAGAAGGAGTGAATGTGCAGACCGTCTTCGTCTTCAAAAAAACGCGCGGATGCTTCGATGTCTTCCAGTTCCGGGCGCGTTGCCAGGCTTTGCCCCAGCTCAGATTGTACGCGAAGGCGCTCATCGTCGTCCGGCTCGACCAGATCCACCCATACGGCATCAATGAGGGGCTGTGACTCTTCGGCTTCAAGCCGAGTCAGTCGGTTATTTTCGAGTTGAAATGCGCTCAACATGACCGGGACTCCCAATGCAAAAAATATCGGACAGTTCGGTGGGCACACAGAAACAAATTGGGTTTCAGACCATTAAACAGCCTGACTCAGCGCGACGGGAATAATGCAGTCGCTGACAACCACTAAGGCCATCAGCAAGAGGAGATAGCCTTAGGAGTTGTTCCTGGATGACAGGGAATTGAGCCAGTATCTACTGGGTGTGTCCAAGGCGAATGTCCTCTTAGCGTAATCGTGCGCGCATGTTACGCCAGCTATAACTGTGGCGTCAACACGCAACGAAACGCTGAAGGGCATTAATTGACCTTCAACGTATAAGGCTAGCAGATTATTACAAAATAATGATATTTTTCTGAATGTTAGACTGTTTCCAGCTTCGCGTAGGCCGCCACCAGCCATTTGATCCCCTGCCCCTGGAACGCCACCTGCAGGCGGCTGTGCTCGCCGCTGCCTTCCAGATTCACAATGGTGCCTTCGCCAAACTTCGAATGACGCACGCGCTGGCCCAGCTTGTAGCCAGTGTCGGTTTCCGCAATCGGCGATCCCATGCGCTGATGGCTGACAGGACGACTGATGCTTGCCCGCAGACGCACCTCCTCCACGCACTCTTCCGGCAGTTCACCGATAAAGCGCGACGGACGGTGATAGACCTCTTTCCCGTACAGACGACGGGTTTCCGCATAGGTCAGCGTCAGCTTTTGCATCGCGCGCGTCACGCCCACGTAGGCCAGACGGCGTTCCTCTTCCAGACGGCCGCCTTCATCCAGCGACATCTGGCTTGGGAACATCCCCTCTTCCATCCCGACGATGAACACCTGCGGGAACTCCAGTCCTTTGGCGGAGTGCAGGGTCATGAGCTGAACCGCATCCTGCCAGGTATCCGCCTGCCCTTCCCCCGCTTCCAGCGCGGCGTGGGAGAGGAACGCCTGCAGCGGCATCAGGTCTTCGTCTTCTTCGTTGTAGCTGAACTGGCGAGTTGCCGTGACCAGTTCCTCTAAGTTCTCAATACGGGTCTGGCCCTTCTCGCCTTTTTCCTGCTCGTACATGGTGCGCAGGCCGGAATCTTTAATCACCCGGTCGGTCTGCACGTGCAGCGGCATGTCGGCCGTTTCCTGCGCGAGGGCGTCAATCAGCTCAAGGAAGCGCTGCAATGCGCTGGCGGCACGTCCGGCGAGCGCTTTTTCCTGCAGCAGCTCGCGGCACGCCTGCCACAGCGTCAGCTGGCGGTCGCGCGAGGCCTGACGCACCACGTCCAGCGTGCGGTCGCCAATCCCGCGGGTTGGGGTGTTCACCACGCGTTCAAACGCCGCGTCGTCGTTACGGTTGGCAATCAGACGCAGATACGACAGCGCATCTTTGATTTCCTGACGTTCGAAGAAGCGCATGCCGCCATAAATGCGGTACGGCATGCTCACCTGCAGCAGCGCCTCTTCCAGCACGCGCGACTGGGCGTTGCTGCGGTAGAGAATGGCGCACTGCTCCAGCGCGCCGCCGTTGTCCTGCCAGGTTTTGATACGGTTGACCACGAAGCGCGCTTCGTCGAGCTCGTTGAAGGCGCAGTAAATCGAAATCGGTTCGCCGTCGACGCCGTCGGTCCACAGCTTTTTACCCAGACGCCCGTTGTTGTTTTCAATCAGGGCGTTGGCCGCGCTGAGGATATTGCTGGTCGAGCGGTAGTTCTGCTCCAGACGGATGGTTTCGGCGCCGGGGAAATCGTTGAGGAAGCGCTGGATGTTCTCCACCTGCGCCCCGCGCCAGCCGTAGATCGACTGGTCGTCATCGCCCACGATCATCACCTTGCCGGTATCCCCGGCCAGCAGGCGGATCCAGGCGTACTGGATGTTGTTGGTATCCTGGAATTCGTCCACCAGGATATTGGTGAAGCGTTCACGGTAGTGCTGCAGGATGTGCGGTTTGTTCAGCCACAGCTCGTGGGCGCGCAGCAACAGTTCGGCAAAGTCCACCAGCCCGGCGCGGTCACACGCTTCCTGGTAGGCCTTGTAGACGTTCTGCCAGGTCTGCTCCACCGGGTTGCCGAAGCTCTGAATATGGTGCGGGCGCAGCCCCTCGTCTTTCTGACCGTTGATGTACCACATCGCCTGACGCGGCGGCCACTGCTTCTCGTCGAGGTTCATCGCCTTGATCAGGCGCTTCAGCAGACGGAGCTGGTCTTCGCTGTCGAGGATCTGGAAATCTTGCGGCAGGTTGGCGTCCATATGGTGCGCCCGCAGCAGACGGTGCGCCAGGCCGTGGAAGGTACCGACCCACATGCCGCCCTGGCTGGTGCCCATCAGCTGCGCGATCCGGTGGCGCATCTCTGCCGCCGCCTTGTTGGTAAACGTGACCGCCATGATGGAGTACGGCGAGCAGTTTTCCACGCTCTGCAGCCAGGCGATACGGTGAACCAGCACGCGCGTCTTACCACTGCCCGCTCCAGCCAGCACCAGCAGGTTGGTGCGCGAGGCGGCAACCGCGTCACGCTGTTTGTCATTAAGGCTGTCGAGCAGGTAAGAAACGTCCATTGGCACCGTCACGTCATGTCGGGCAGGCGAATAGCATTCGCCAAAACCCTGTTAATTTATACAGAACAATTGATGATTATATCAGCGTCGTGAGGGATGCCAACCGTGAAATTTCCACGTGCGGCAGAAGACGGCTATCGGAGGCGATCATCAGGTCAGCATTTTCCGGCTTGATCCAGCAGGCCTGCATCCCGCAGCGGATGGCGCCGGCCACGTCTGTGGTCATGTCATCCCCCACGTGCAGGATCTCACCCAGCGGCAGGTTAAGTTTATCTGCCGCCAGATGGTACATGTCACTGAACGGCTTCGCGCGCCCGTGAGGACCCGCACGCAGCACGAATTCGAAGTAATCACTCAGGCCAAAAAGCTCCGGCTGGGCATTGCCGTTGGTGATGGCCACCAGCGGCCACTTTTCGGCAAGCTTCGCCAGCGTGTCGTGGGTTTCCTGCGGCACGTCGATACGGCTGCGCCATTTGGCGAAGTTTTCCATGGCCGCTTCCGCCCCAATGGCAGCATCCTGTGTGCTCAGACCCACGTTGAGCATCGCCTGCTCAACCGCGCGACGACGCCATTCGGTCACGTCGTGGTAAATGTCCGGCTCGGTCTCACGCAGGGACTGGCGCAGCTTCTGGAAGTCCTTGTTCTGTATCGCCTTCAGCGCGGGATGGTAGTTCTGCACAAACGCCAGGGACTCCTGTTCGGTGCGCAGGATCACCTCGCGGTTGTCATAAAGAGTGTCATCAAGGTCAAACGTCAGGGCTGAGATCTGACCGAGTGGGCGGTAAAAACGCATTATTTCCCCCGTTTGGCGCGTGGATGCGCCGCGTCATACACCGAGGCAAGGTGCTGGAAGTCTAAGTGGGTATAGATTTGAGTGGTCGACAGATTTGCGTGGCCAAGCAGTTCCTGCACGCCGCGCAGATCGCCGCTCGACTCAAGCATGTGTGTCGCAAAGGAGTGGCGCAGCTTGTGCGGGTGAACGTGGCTGTTCAGCCCCTGCTTAATGCCCCACTCCGCAAAGCGCTTCTGCACGTTACGCGCCGAGATCCTCTTGCCGAGCTTCGACAGGAACAGCGCATCTTCGTCGGAGCCAAACAGCCCGCGCAGGTCAAGCCAGTGCTCAATCCAGGAGACCGCATTGCGGCCAATCGGCAGGCGGCGCTCTTTGCTGCCCTTACCCATTACCCACACTTCGCCCGATTCCAGATCGAGATGCTTGAGATCAAGGTTGACGAGTTCAGACAGACGCAGCCCGGCACCATACATCACCTCCAGCATCGCGCGATCGCGCACGGCCAGCGGATCGTTCAGATCGATATCCAGCAGGCGGTTTACGTCGTCAACGTCAATATTTTTAGGCAGATGGCGCGGCGCCTTCGGCGTGGCGATCCCTTTTGCCGGGTTGGCTTTTAAGCCCCCCTGACTGACCAGCCAGTCGAAGAAGCTGCGCAGCGCAGAGAGCCTGAGCGCCAGGCTCGCCGGGCTGAGATTTTTTTTACGGCTACGCACGACAAACCCGCGTACCGTCGCAGCGTCACATTGTTGCCAGCTTTTCAGGCCGATCTCGTCGGCAATCTGCATGATGGCATCAAGCTGACGCTGATAGTTAAGCAGCGTAATGGGGCTAAGCTGACGTTCCACGCCGAGATAGCGCAGAAAGCGCGAGACGTCAGTGGCGAGCAGTCCGTCCATCATACGCGCTCAATCCAGCGCTCCAGCAGCTCAGGCAGCATCAGGGCGATCTCCTGCAGCAGGTGCGTGGCTTGCCCCTGCTCGTAGTGATGCGCGTCGCGGCTGGTAAATAATATGACGCCCAGATCGCCATCGCGCCCCATCAGCGACATCGCCACCGAGCCAATCGCTTTGGCTTCCGGTAATACCACCAGCAGCTCAGGCCCGTTAAGCGGCCCCAGATAGTGGTGATCATGCCCCAGACGCTGAATGCGCAGCGGTTCAAATGCCTGACGGCTGAGTGCCAGATGGGTAAATCCCGACGGCGCGCCGATGCGCCAGCGGTCAGGGAAAAGACGAATCGTTGCGCCCGCCAGCCCCAGCTCGCGCGCCCAGCGGTGGAAACGGCTGAGGAACTCGTCGAGACTGTGCGCCGACGCCAGACGCGCCTGCAGATGCAGCAGTCGATAGAACAGGCTTTCGTTGGTGCTGGCCTGCTCCATCAGCAGCGTCATGTTCTCTTCAAGCTGGCTGATGTGGTTGCGCGAGCGCGCCATGTGCCATTCGACCAGCGACACGGTCCCGCGAACCGGATGCGGCACACGCATCTCTTCGACCACGCGTGCATTGCGAATAAAAAACTCAGGATTGCGCAGCAGATAATCAACAACAGCCCTGTCGTCCAGTTCCGTCACTGTTTCCTGCAGTTCTTCCCCTGGTTGTTTCATAGATGGATAAACCCGTCATAGACATGTGCCGCCGGGCCAGTCATATACAGTGGATGACCCGGTCCTTTCCAGGCGATATCAAGCCGACCGCCCGGTAATTCCACGCGAACCTCTTCTGCCAGTAACCCCTGGGAGATGCCCACGGCCACCGCAGCACAGGCACCGCTTCCGCAGGCCTGAGTTTCACCCGCGCCGCGCTCGTAAACCCGCAGGCGAATGTGCTCGCGCTTCACCACCTGCATAAAACCGATGTTCGCGCGCTCCGGGAAACGTTCGTGGCTTTCCAGTACCGGGCCGAGCGTTTCGACCGCGGCAGTTTCCACATCATCAACCTGAATCACGCAGTGTGGGTTACCCATTGAGACGACGCCGCACAATACTGTCTGCTCGGCCGCACGCATAATATAGGTCTTTTCCGCTTTGTTTGCGCGAAACGGCACGACGGAGGGCTCGAAGTTAGGCTCGCCCATGTTCACGCGCACCAGCTCATCATCGGTGACGCTGAGCACCATGCGACCATTGGCCGTGCTGACGCGAATATCACGCTTGTTGGTCAGCCCTTTCAGGCGGACAAAGCGGGCGAAACAGCGCGCGCCGTTGCCGCACTGGTTAACTTCGCTGCCGTCCGCGTTAAAAATACGGTAGTGGAAATCAAGATCGGGATCGTACGGTGGCTCGACCACCAGCAGCTGATCGAACCCCACGCCCAGATGCCGATCCGCCAGGCGACGGATCAGTTCAGGCGAGAAAAACACATTCTGCGTTACCGCGTCGACGACCATAAAATCGTTGCCAAGGCCATGCATTTTAGAGAACTGCATCATTTGCTCCATTGCGCGGGTACAGAACGTTGTCGTCAGAGATTAACCTGAGTCGGGCCACCGTTGTCGCCACGGTCGTTAGTATTTGGCGTGGTAGACTCAATGCCGCTGTTAACCGGTTTCGTCGGCGGCGGTGCGGTTTTATCCGCAGGCGGAAAGTACAGTGGTCCCTTCAGTCCGCAGCCAGTCAGGCTAAACAGCGTGATGAGAACGGCAAGCGTTCGGAAAGCGTTTTTCATTATAAAGTTGCCCGTAAGTTCAAATCTGTTTCTATCATCGCAGGAGAAGACACAAAAGCAAGAGTTTGCCGCTTTCCTGCAACGGGAATTATTTAGGGTTATACTGCCGGCATCACGAAAAACAGGAACAAAACCATGAACGACAGTGAATTCCATCGCCTTGCCGACAACCTGTGGATGACCATCGAAGAGCGTCTTGACGACTGGGACGGTGACAGCGATATCGATTGTGAAATCAACGGCGGCATTCTGACCCTGAGCTTCGAAAATGGCAGCAAAATTATTATTAACCGCCAGGAGCCGCTTCACCAGGTGTGGCTGGCCGCTAAACAGGGCGGCTATCATTTCGATCTGAAAGACGGGGAATGGGTTTGCGACCGTAGCGGCGTACCGTTCTGGGATCTGCTGGAACAGGCGGCGACCGCGCAGGCGGGTGAGAACGTGAGTTTCAGGTAGTTTTCTTGCCCGGTGGCGGCTGCGCCTTACCGGGCCTACAACGGCTAGAACCGTAGGCCGGGTAAACGTAAGCGCCACCCGGCGAAAAGGCTCAGGAGAAATACTGCTGCAACAGCGGGGCGGTGTCCTGATTGGCAGGCGCTGCAGGCGTGACGGATTGGGTGCGGAACGGAATCACCTGCGTACGGCCGTCGACGTTCACAATCTGGTAGAACTGCGGCAGGTTAAAGTTGATAAAGCTTGAGCCGTAGGTAAAGCGGTCATGCGAAGAGGAGTAGAAGCGGCTGACGTCGCGCACCAGCTCCTCTTTACTGCCTTCACAATGGTGATACACCTCGGCGCGGTTGGTCTCATCCAGAATGTAGATGTTGAATCCGGCATCGTCGCCCGACTCTTCAAAGAAGAACTGAATAATCCCTTCACTTGCGAATCCGTCCACCACCTGCGGGAGCTTAACGTGGTTGGTTTCCACCTGCACCGACAGGCCATGCAGCTTGTTGTGTGAAATCGCGCCGTAAAACTCGATGGCGTTTTCCAGCTTCTGTACCGACACGTTCAGGCGCTCGAAGAACAGTCCCCAGGTCTGACCGGAGACGCGCAGCGCTTTAAAGCGGCCTGTTTCCTGACGGGTACTGGAGAGACGCAGTTCGATACACTCAGAAACCAGCTGCTGCACGCGGGTGCGAATTAAACCGCGCAGGTGCTGGCTGTAGCAGAACACTTCCACGCTGTCCGGCGGCGCGGCATCCTGGTGCATCTTGCCAAGAATGGTTTTCAGCGCTTCGATCATTGCCTGCTCGCCGTTGAAGTGCAGGGTACGCACTTCGTTCCACGAGTTGCGGTACAACAGATCGACACTGCCTACCAGGCAGTTTTGCTGCTCGCCAAAGCTAAAGACGTCCAGCTTGCGGAAGTCAAAGTGAACCACCTGATTGCGGAAGGCCGCCGTCGGGTCGTATTCCAGGTTGACGATAATCGCCAGATGGCGAATCTCACACGGGCTGTAGAGCGCTTTCGGCGTAGGGGCAGGCAGACGCAGCGGGAAGTGGTGCGATACATCCGTGACCATCTCCTGCAGCTTAGCAAGATCAACCACCTCGTTGCCTTTGATAAACAGGCGCGTGCGCGAGGTCAGCAGGCCGTTAAACCAGGCCCAGGCCACCAGCTTGTTCAGGTAGCGGTTATACTCCAGCGGCTGATGGCTGATAATTGAATCCATGCTTGGCGCACGGTTGTAAAGATACCACCCGGTGCGGTTTGCACGGCCCGGCGGCACATAGATAAAGGTCAGATTCGGTTCAGACAGGTCTGGCGAGATCTGCGGGTTAACCAGGGTAACTTTACCCGGCAGAGCTTCAAACGCGGCGTAAAGCTTACGGGTCAATACCCCGATGTCCTGCGGGCTGGCAGAAACGCTGAGGTTGTTACGGCGCGCAAAGCGGATCAGGTTGCGGTAGCTTTGCATCATCGCATCGAGCAGTTCGTTGTGCGCTTCACGCACCTGATCGATTTTCCAGTTGGCCCGGTTATCGAGCATGGACAGACGCGCTTCGTCCCATCCCCACTCTTTCACTAACTGACTGACCACTTCACGACGCCACCCCACGCAGGCGCGTTCGCGGCTCAATTTCTCACAGACTTTGAGATAGAAACATCGACGCACCAGGTCAAGACGCGTGGTGTCATCAATGGCTTTCAGGTATTCGGTCACGCGCTCCAGCATCATGCAGTAGGCGTCCAGCCCGAAGGAGACGATTTCCCCATCGTGCAGACGCTGCTTGATATCTTTCGCCAGCAGGCGCGGCGTAGGGTATTCCCAGGAATAGGCTTCCAGCAGCAGCGTTTTCAGCACCGCTTTGTACGGTGAGTCGATACTCTTATAGAGCTGCCAGAGGCTTGCGCCAAAATACTCTTCTGCTGACAGAGAGCTGAGGCCGCCGAGGTCCAACCATTCGTTTGGCGTCAGTACGCCCTGCGCGTAAAGCGACATGACGTAGTCATCGTAATGCTCTTCTTCTTCGCACGGGACCATATTCCACAGAATACGCTTCCCGGCCAGGCGCACAGCAGTACGGTAAAATTCATCCAGCAGTAAGATGTGCTGAGTCGAGCCGCAGTCCTCACCACCCAGACTGCCGCTTTCGTTATGGCGGAAACGGTTTTCATCAATCAGGAAGAAGCTCACTTCCACGCCGAGCGAGGCCGCCCAGCTCTCCAGCAGGCTGCATTTACGCTGCAGTAGCTGACGCTCGTCGTTATCGAGCCAGGACTGATGACAGACCCAGATGTCCAGGTCCGAAGAACAGCTTTGCCCTACCGATGAGGTGCTCCCCATTGAGTAAACGCCGGTAATAGGCAGTTCACCTTTTGGAGATTCCTGTGGCGGCATGCCGCGGTAAAGTTCCAGCTCGTTCAGATAATGCTGTTGGGTTTCATCAGGCGTGAAAAGGCAAATGCCCTGGGGAACGTTACCGTCAAGGTAGCCAGGCATCAGCGGATGGTGATAGTGCAATAATGTCGGCAGCAGACTGTATACCTGCTGGAAAGCAGGGCCCATGGCAGCAAGCGCGCGATCCACACGCAGTTGATTTATGGCATCCAGTCTCTGTTTCAGAGTCTCAATATAGAGGTACAAGACGTATCGCCTGATGTTTCCGGGTGTCGCAAGCTATTCAAAACACGAGTAACAGCGGACCCGCAGTATTTCAAAAAGATAACCGTTACCCTTTTTCGCCCTTATCATTTTTGGTGGTACCGACGAAAAAATGGTCTAAAACGTGATCAATTTAACACCTTGCCGGTTGACCGTAAAGAAAGATGCGCTACATACAAGTGTAGCACCGTTCTGTACGTGTAAATTCCTGAATACGGCTCTGGCTGACGAATACGCCGCCTTGTCCCTCTCACGCTCATCAACCGTAAAACTGCCATCCCAGAGTCAACAATGTTAGGATGGTTAGCGATTGATAATGACGGTAACAAGCATGTTAGACAATGTTTTGAGAATTGCCACACGCCAAAGCCCTCTCGCGCTCTGGCAGGCACATTATGTGAAGCAGCGCCTGGAAGCCTGCCACAGTGGATTGCGCGTCGAACTGGTGCCGATGGTCACGCGCGGTGACGTGATCCTCGATACGCCTCTGGCGAAAGTGGGCGGCAAAGGCCTGTTTGTCAAAGAACTGGAACTGGCATTGCTTGAGAACCGCGCCGATATCGCCGTACATTCGATGAAAGACGTGCCCGTCGAGTTCCCGGAAGGGCTGGGGCTGGTGACCATCTGCGAGCGCGAAGATCCGCGCGATGCGTTTGTCTCCAACCACTACGACTCGCTCGACGCGCTGCCGGAGGGTAGCGTGGTTGGCACGTCCAGTTTACGCCGTCAATGTCAGCTGGCGGAGCGTCGTCCTGACCTGATCATCCGCTCACTGCGCGGTAACGTCGGCACGCGTCTGGGCAAGCTGGATAACGGTGATTACGATGCCATTATCCTCGCCGTTGCCGGTCTGAAGCGTCTTGGGCTGGAGGAACGTATTCGCGTGGCGCTGCCGCCAGAGCTGTCGCTGCCGGCCGTGGGCCAGGGTGCAGTCGGCATCGAGTGCCGCCTGAACGATGCGCGTACCCGCGAACTGCTCGCACCGCTGAACCATGACGAGACCGCTACCCGCGTAAAAGCGGAGCGGGCGATGAATAACCGCCTCGAAGGCGGGTGCCAGGTTCCAATTGGCAGCTATGCTGAATTGACGAATGGCGAACTGTGGCTGCGCGCGCTGGTGGGCGCCCCGGACGGTTCGCAGATGGTACGCGGCGAACGTCGCGGTAAAGCGCAAGATGCCGAGCAGCTTGGCGTGTCGCTGGCGGAAGAATTACTGGATAACGGCGCCCGCGAGATTCTGGCTGACGTTTACAACGGAGAACCCCCTGCATGAGTATTCTCGTCACCCGCCCTTCTCCCGCAGGAGAGCAGTTAGTGAGCCGTCTGCGCGCACTGGGGCAGGTGGCCTGGAGTTTTCCTCTCATTGAATTCTCCCCCGGTCGGGAGCTCTCTGCGCTCGCCGACCAGATGAATACCCTTCAGGACGGCGACCTGCTGTTTGCGCTGTCGCAACATGCCGTGGAATTTGCCCACGCTCAGCTGCAGCAGCAGGACCTGGCCTGGCCAGCCGCCCCCTGCTATTTCGCGATTGGTCGTACAACGGCCCTGGCACTGCATACCGTAAGCGGCGCGGAAGTTCGTTACCCGTTAGATCGGGAAATCAGTGAAGTCTTGCTACAATTACCTGAATTACAAACTATTGCCGGAAAGCGTGCGCTCATTTTGCGCGGCAACGGTGGCCGCGAGCTGCTGGGTGAAACGCTGCGTGAACGCGGTGCGAACGTGACGTTTATTGAGTGCTACCAGCGCTGTGCAAAACACTACGATGGCGCGGAAGAGGCGATGCGCTGGCACGCGCGCGGCATTAATACGCTGGTGGTCACCAGCGGTGAAATGTTACAACAGCTTTGGTCGCTGATACCGCTTTGGTATCGCGAAAACTGGTTACTCCGCTGTCGGCTTCTGGTCGTCAGTGAGCGTCTGGCGAACCAGGCCCGGGAACTGGGCTGGCAGGATATTCGGATCGCTGATAACGCCGACAACGATGCGCTGCTGCGCGCATTACAATAACTCTCAAATGGGAAGCCATAATGACGGAACACGACAAATCCTCCGCCGTGGTTGAAGAGACCAGGGAGACTGTGGAGACGACGCCACAGCCAGAGACGACTGAGAAAACCGCTGAGAAGAAAAACAGCAGCAACAAAACGAGCCTCGCGCTGAGCGCGATTGCCATCGCCATTGCGCTGGCAGCGGGGGTTGGCCTGTACGGGCTGGTGAAACAACAGAGCGCTAACCAGACGTCCACCAGCGACGCGCTGGTGAATCAGCTCACTGCCCTGCAAAAAGAGCAGGAGACGCAGAAAACCGAGCTGGAAGCCGTGATTAAGCAGCAGGCCGCCGCGCTTGCCGAAGCGAACGGCAAACAGGAAGAGCTGACTAAACAGCTGGGTGAAGTACAGCAGAAAGTCGCCACGATTTCCGGCACCGATGCCAAAACCTGGCTGCTCTCGCAGGCTGACTTCCTGGTGAAGCTCGCCGGACGTAAGCTCTGGAGCGACCAGGACGTGACCACCGCCGCCGCACTGCTGAAAAGCGCCGATGCAAGCCTGGCCGACATGAACGATCCAAGCCTTATCACCGCTCGTCGCGCGATTACCGAAGACATCGCCAGCCTCTCCGCCGTCTCACAGGTGGATTACGATGGCATTATCCTTAAAGTGAATCAGCTTTCGAATCAGATTGATAACCTGCAGCTGGCGGATAACAACGACGACGACTCCCCGATGGATTCCGACGGTACCGAGCTTTCCAGTTCCCTGAGCGAATGGCGCATAAACCTGCAAAAAAGCTGGCAGAACTTTATGGACAGCTTTATCACGATCCGCCGTCGCGACGAAACTGCCGTACCGCTGCTCGCGCCGAACCAGGACATCTATCTGCGCGAGAACATTCGTTCCCGTCTGCTGGTGGCGGCCCAGGCCGTGCCGCGTCATCAGGAAGAGACCTATAAACAGGCGCTTGATAACGTCTCAACGTGGGTACGCGCCTACTACAACACCGATGATGCGACGACCACCGCCTTCCTCGAAGACATTGATAAGTTAAGCCAGCAGAACATCACCATGAACGTGCCGGACAAGCTGGCCAGCCAGCCGATTCTGGAGAAACTGATGCAGACGCGCGTACGCAATCTTCTGGCGCAGCCGGGCGTACCTGCAGAGCAGACGAGCGGAGCGGCACCTGCTCCGGCTCCTGCGCCTGAAAGCGCACCGCAAGGAGAGTAATGATGCTAAAAGTTCTCTTACTCTTCATCCTGCTGATCGCCGGGATCGTCCTCGGGCCTATGCTTGCGGGTCATCAGGGTTACGTCCTGATCCAGACCGATAACTACAACATTGAAACTAGCGTAACGGGTCTGACGATCATTCTGATCCTCGCCGTGGTGGTTCTGTTTGCGATCGAGTGGATCCTGCGCCGTATTTTCCGTACCGGTGCCCATACGCGCGGCTGGTTCGTTGGCCGTAAGCGCCGCCGCGCCCGTAAACAGACCGAGCAGGCGCTGCTTAAGCTCGCCGAGGGTGACTATCAGCAGGTTGAAAAGCTGATGTCGAAAAACGCCGACCACGCCGAACAGCCGGTAGTGAACTATCTGCTGGCGGCCGAAGCGGCGCAGCAGCGCGGTGATGAAGCCCGAGCTAATCAGCACCTGGAGCGGGCAGCTGAGCTGGCTCACGGCGACCCGATTCCGGTGGAAATCACGCGCGTTCGTCTGCAGCTGGCACGCAATGAGAATCACGCGGCTCGCCACGGTATCGACCGTCTGCTGGAAGTCGCGCCACGTCATCCGGAAGTGCTGCGTCTTGCCGAGCAGGCCTATATTCGTACCGGCGCCTGGGGTTCACTGCTGGACATCATTCCGTCGATGGCGAAGGCCGAGGTAGGCGACGATGAACATCGTGACGAGCTTCAGCGTCTGGCGTGGATTGGCCTGATGGATCAGGCGCGCGCTGACCTGGGCAGCGACGGTCTGAAAACGTGGTGGAAGAATCAGAGCCGTAAAACGCGCCAGCAGGTTCCTCTGCAGGTGGCAATGGCGGAACACCTCATTGAGTGTGACGATCACGACACGGCTCAGGAGATCCTCCTCGACGGTCTGAAGCGCCAGTACGACGATCGCCTGGTGATGGTAATCCCGCGCCTGAAAACCAACAATCCTGAGCAAATAGAAAAAGTGCTGCGCCAGCAGATTAAAACCGTTGGTGACCGCCCGCTGTTGTGGAGCACGCTTGGCCAGTCGTTGATGAAGCACGGCGAATGGCAGGAGGCAAGCCTCGCCTTCCGCGCGGCGCTGAAGCAGCGTCCGGATGCCTTCGACTACGCGTGGCTTGCCGATACGCTGGACAAGCAGCATAAGCCGGAAGAGGCGGCCGCCATGCGCCGTGATGGGCTGTTGCTGACGCTGCAAAATAACGGTACGCAGCAGTAATTCATCAGGAGGCCAGATGGCCTCCTTTTTTTATCGCATTTCTCCTGCTACATTCTTTACACCCGTATCCGCAAACGAACCCGCCAATGTAACGATGTCTTTTCATTAACTTTTTTTCACACACGCGCACTTTCTGCAGCGTGGACTAAATCGTTTTTGAAGGAAATCGTCATGAACTCGCTTTTGTATGCGCTTATTGAAGCGCTGCGCTGCCACCGCTGGCTGCGCCTGCTTGCCTGTGCTTTTATCTTTTCTTCGCTGGGGAATGGCTTAACCCAGATCGTGGTCTTCGGCTTGCTGTTAGCGTGGTCAGCTCCGCCCGGTCTGCTCACACTCGCTTTTCTTTTCGCTACGATACCGGGATTTATCGGCAGTACGATCGGCGAAAAGCTGTGCTCACGCTGTTCTCCGATATCCCTGCTGATACTGACCGAAGGGCTGGGCCTGCTCGCCCTGCTCTTTCCCCTGCTTGGCGTGGGTTACCACAGCGTTGCCGCATTGCTCGCTGTGCAATCCACCGAGGCGCTGCTCAGCGGGATGAGCTGGCCCGCGCTGACGTTGCTCTTTAAGCGCGGTCTCAGCGAAGCAGAGCTGCCTGCTGCAACCTGTCTGGAAAATGTGATTTTTGCTTCTCAGGTATTATTAGGGACAGGTCTGGGCGTGGTGCTGTTCCAGAAGACGTCCGTGTTTACCCTGCTGGCCATTGATGCCGCCAGCTTTCTCGGATCACTGCTCATGCTATGGCTGGCTGGACGCCGGTTTTCTGCGCCTTCACTCCCGCCCCTCGAGGAAGAGGAAGCCCCTGCGGCATTACGCTGGCGGACGTTGACCGTTCGGCAGAAACGCAGTCTGCTCATCCTGCCGTCGCTGGCGGCCGTTGGCTCACCGGCCATGGCGCTGCTTCCGGCCCTGGCACAGCAAATCCATCCTCAGGATGCGGCGGGTCTTGCCCTGCCTCTGCTTTTTGCAAGGAGCATGGGACAGCTTTGCGGCCCCATGCTGCTAAAAAAAGAGAGTCTGACGCGCTTCGCCGCTCGCACACCGCGCATCATCGTTTGTCTGGGCATCTTTCTGGCCGCTTATGGAACGCTACCGTTGTTGTCCGGGTGGATGGCATGTGCGCTGGGGGCGATCTTTATCGCGCATCTGGCTTCGAATATTCTGTTCGCGGCCGGGACGTTTGGCGTTCTCAGTAGTTTTCATATTACGCAAACCGCGTCAGCCAGTGGGAAAGCCTGGCGCTGGCAAACGCTCAGCGCCTCTCTCTTCACCGGCATTGCAGCGGCAGTGGCTGCCGGATTTGGCTCAGTAGCGGCACTCTATGCTGTCTCCGCAACGGCTCTGGTGATGGTTGCCCTGATCGTGCGCCGGTATCGGGAATAAGGCATAAAAAAACGCCTGCTATAAAAGCAGGCGTTAAAACAGGTCTGTAAGACAACATATTTGGTGCTTCACTCAACGTTGTGTCCATGGTGTCTGATGAGGCCGAAGCGACATCTGTCAGTGGACGATAAGCACCGTAAATGGCTCTGCGTCATTCCTGAGTTTATGAGGCACTAAGGCGAACATAAGAGATGGAATGAGCATCTACACGCATATTATTGCACGTAACGTGCCAACATGACAGCCAGAACTTTTACATAACGCAACATTTTAAGATAAAAGGAAATTATGCTGTTAAGCACCGTTTTAAGCTCTACAACGTATCGGGAAAAGGCGGGCATATGTCGCCAGGAGGAGACAGCAAAACCCAGAAATAAATATTCATTTAACTTTCAATGAGTTGAATGTCTCTGGATTGCGACAATGAAAAAGAACGTTGTTGGGGAATGACTACAAGGATGAAGAATCTCAGAAAACAAAAAACCCCGCCGAAGCGGGGTTCAAAATTGGTCGGCGAGAGAGGATTCGAACCTCCGACCCACTGGTCCCAAACCAGTTGCGCTACCAAGCTGCGCTACTCGCCGATGTACTGCTTTTTGAATTTTTAGTTCAATTCATTTAAAAAGTCGTGGTGCGAGGGGGGGGACTCGAACCCCCACATCCAAAGGACACTAACACCTGAAGCTAGCGCGTCTACCAATTCCGCCACCTTCGCAATTCACAACTCTTTCAAATAATGGGGTGGCTAATGGGATTCGAACCCACGACAACTGGAATCACAATCCAGGGCTCTACCAACTGAGCTATAGCCACCACTGTATTCTTTCACGCGGTACTGACTACTTCTCAGACCACCGCAGCTCTAGCGCCGGGACTAAAATGGCGCGCCCGACAGGATTCGAACCTGAGACCTCTGCCTCCGGAGGGCAGCGCTCTATCCAGCTGAGCTACGGGCGCTTAGCGCCGTTGCGGGGCTGGATATTACGTACCTCCGTCCCCGCTGTCTAGTGCTTTTTTGAAAAAAATGCGCGTTTGGTTATGGTTTGCACATTTTGCCGCTTATTCCTCCACTTTCTGCGTGGTGGCACGGCGACCCAGGCCAAAAAGCTTATATGCGGCCGTCACAGCCGCCAGGAAGATCACCCCGACAAACAGCGACATGCGGGTATCTTCATTAAAGTACATCCCGATTAATACACAAATCAGGAACGCCATCGTCAAATAGTTCGCATACGGGAACAGAATTGAGCGGAACGGATGGCTTTCAATCGCTTTTTTATGCGCATGACGGAAACGCAGCTGGCTGATGAGGATAACAAACCACGGCACCATGCCCGGCAGCACGCTGGCGCTGTAAACGTAAACGAACACGCGCTGCGGGTTAGGAATAATGTAATTCAGGCAAGAGCCAATCAGCAGTATTGCAATGGAAACCGCCACACCCGCCACCGGCACGCCGGCACGTGAAACTTTACTCATCACCGCAGGCAGCTGGTTATTCTTCGAAAGCGCATAGAGCATACGCCCACAGCTGTACATCCCACTGTTACAGCCTGACAACGCTGCCGTCAGGACCACAAAGTTGATGATACCCGCCGCTGCCGTGATGCCAATTTTGGCAAAGGTTAAAACAAACGGGCTACCCGTCGTGCCAATTTCGTTCCACGGGAAGATGGTCACGATAACGAAGATCGCGCCCACATAGAAAATCAGGATACGCCACAGCACTTTGCCCACCGCGCTACGCAGCGTGACCTGCGGGTTTTTCGCTTCACCGGCGGTAATACCGATCAGCTCCACGCCCTGATACGAGGCCACAACGATACACAGCGCCGTCAGGAAGCCCTTCCAGCCGCCGGCAAAGAAGCCGCCGTTTTCGGTCAGATTGCCAAAGCCGATAGCGTGTCCACCGTTGCCAAAGCCGAAGAAAATCACGCCCAGGCCGACGACAATCATCACGATAATCGTGGTGACTTTGATCATTGCGAACCAGAACTCAATCTCACCGTAAAGGCGCACGGCAGCCAGGTTGGCCAGCGCCACCAGCCCCACGGCAATGAGCGCGGGTATCCACTGGACCATGTCTGGGAACCAGAACTGGACGTAGACCCCTATCGCGGTGATCTCTGAGATGCCCACCGCCATCCACATAAACCAGTATGACCAGGCCGTCAGGTAGCCGAAGAACGGGCTCATATAACGATGCGCGTAAACGGCGAAGGAGCCGGTTACCGGCTCCAGGAAAAGCATTTCGCCCATGGAACGCATGATGAAGAAAACAAACAGCCCGGCAATAATGTACGCCAGTAATACGGAAGGGCCTGCCCATTTGAGCGTGCTTGCGGAGCCCATAAACAGGCCCACGCCGATAGTGCCGCCCAGCGCTATCAGTTCAATATGACGAGCTTCCAGCCCACGCTGTAGCTCCGGTTTTTTCTCTGCCATAGATCCTCGATTGTGTTTGCTGTTTCCCGGCTTAATACCGGGTATTGTTTTTTAGGGGTACTAAAATACGGAGCGAATGGTTTCTTAAAATCTGCCAAATGGCAAACGATGCATTAAAAAAATGAATGCATTGCACAGATTATCAGCAGTTTTGCAGGCGAGTTGCAGCGCGAATAGCATATCGCGCTACATTTTGATTACATTTTCCCGGTGTAATGCCAGGCGAGGTAGCGAAGCAGACGGATCTGTCGTTTAATGCGCGTCGGTTGCGATAGCAGACGGTACAACCACTCCAGCCCCAGATTTTGCCAGACCTTGGGCGCACGCTTAACGTGGCCGGTAAAGACGTCGTACGTACCGCCGACGCCCATGTAGAGGGCATCCGGACAGACCAGACGGCAGTCGCGCATCAGGATCTCCTGGCGCGGGGAGCCCATCGCCACGGTGACAATCTTCGCCCCGCTATCACGAACGCGCTCAAACAGAGCCTGCCGATCTTCCGGTTTGAAGTAACCATCCTGGCTGCCGACAATATTAACATTCCATTGACGACGCAGTTTCTCCTCCGTCTGGGCCAGTATCTCCGGCTTCCCGCCAATCAGGAACACGGGCGTGCCCTGTTCACCTGCGCGGGCCATAAGCTGCTCCCAGAGATCGGCCCCCGCCACGCGAGATACATTAGCGTCAGGATACTTTTTACAGATAGAGCGGACCACGCTGATCCCGTCCGCGTATTTAAATTCCGCCGCTTCAATCAGGCTTTTGACTTCCGCGTTATCCTCAACCGCCAGCATTTTTTCCGCGTTGATCGCCACCAGCGTACCGGATTTCATCTGGCCGTCGGCGAAAAGAAAGTCCAGCGCGTGCTGCATGTCGCGCCAGCCAATAAGCTGCAGGCCACGTAGCGCATAGCGCGGTGCAGAAATTTTATCAGTCATTACTATCCTTACTCAGACTTGCGACAGCGTTGTGCTGCCCTGCCGCTCGCGCCTGTGCACAAGCCCTGCGCTGTCAAACAGCCAGTACAGCAGTTTGGCCAGTAACAGGCAGAGGCCGAAAACAACCATGAAGAACACCACGCGCGAAACGAACGAGTCCAGCCCTTCGCGCGCCAGAACGATCATATTGAAAATGGCACCAAAGCAGAAACTGTGCAAAATGGCGGCCTTATAGCGGTTGTTCTCTTCGTTGCCACGCACGTAAAGCCAGTCGAACCACTTGATTATCAGCCCCACGGCAACCGCCCCGGGGAGAATGAACCACGCTCCTCCCATCACCACCAGGGAACCAATCAGCGTTGGCGAGATTGCCAGACCAGAATGGTTGTTCAGCACTTCCCAGGTAAAGTAATTTGCCGTGTTAAGCACCACGCCAGGCCGGTCCGGCCATAGCCAGGAAGGGATAAATACGTAGAAGTCGCGAACAATCGGCGCCAACCCCTGGAAATCAATCTTGTCGTAGTTTTGCAGCAGCAATGCCAGGTTTTCCCACGGCGAGAAGGTATCGCGCGTCAGGTAAAGGAACGTGTAAAACGCCTCATCTCCCGCCACGTTCATTCCATAGCGCTTTAGCGCCAGCCAGAACATACCCACAATGCCAAACGCGCCTGCTGCAACCAGCATCCAGAGCGAGATCCAGCCGCGGATAATGCCGATAAACAGGAAGATCGCGAAGGCGATGATGATGTTCGCGCGCGTGCCGCCCACGATCATATAGGTCAGGATGCCAAACGCGACGGTGCTAACCAGGAAGAATAGCCACGCTTTGCTGTCCTGGCGCAGGAAAAAGACCACCAGCATCGCCGGGATGAAGAAGTAGAAGAAACGCTTAAGCGCAACGCCCGAGACTTCGGCTGAAAAAATCTGGCTGTAGGAGTGGAGCTTAAACAGCAGGAAGCCGTTATGCATGAAGAAGATACCGACGCTGACCAGGGCGATGGTCATCAGCATCACCCACGTCAGGTGGGTCTCCACCCGATTCATGGTAAAAAGCGGCCGACGCGGGGCAGCAGCCTGCGCTGAACGCAGACGCGTTTTATAGGTGACGTAGTAGACGGCATAGAAGCAGGTTGCCGCCAGAAGCGCCTGGAGCAGGATTTCCGGCGGTGCGACGCTCACGTCAAAACGGAACACCAGAATGCTGGTTAGCGGGAAGCCGAAAAAAAAGGTCAGCAGAAACAGTAACGAGAAGAACACGTTAAAGTTGAAGCGCACCCGGCGGAATTCAAACCAGGTAAGCGTGGCGATAAACAGGGTGCTCAGAAGCCAGACAATCAGTAAGCCGCTGAATTGCAACTGACTCATACTTTGTCTCCTGAAGCGATACGCAGCGCGCGGTGCCACGGCGTGAGATAATTCGGGCTGAAAAAATCAATGCTATTTTTATCCACCAGCGTGAGCTGGCGTTGGGCTTCCCGTACCACCTCGACGTTCAGCGTGTCTGAGGTAAACAGCACGGGAATATGCTGCTCGGCCATGTCCTGCCAGAACGGGTTCTCGCGGTTTAGCACGCACGGTACCCCCGCCTGAATCAGCAGACATAGCGTGCCAATCCCCTGCTGTCGGGCAAAGATGAAATAGCCGAGATCGCATTTTCTCAGCAGCGCGAGATATTCCTCAAATTCCAGCTTATCGCTGAGAATGTGCAGATTTTCTGCGCTAAACAGCGCAAGCCCCTGTCGGCGAACCTCATCTATGTAAGCGTCGTTATTGGCGGGATAGCCCATCGGCACCACCACGTTCACCGTGTCGCCGAACTGCTGATGCACCGCCCTGAGTGCCGCGACGTGTTCGTTACTGCGATCGCCGGAATTCCCCACCAGGATCGTTAGTTTGCCTTCACGCACCGTGTCATTCGCCATGGCGTTAAGCGCCGGATCCATGCGGGTGGGGAAATAAAGCAGCTCGCCGCGCACGTTGGGGTGCTGTTTAGCAAAATAGTTGAGATCGCCGCGGGTAGCAAAAACGCAGCCCACGCGCCCCTGCGCCATGCGGCGCAACGGATAGAAAAGACGGAATTTCCAGCCTCGGGAGACTTCGTAAAGATCGGCTCCCCAGATATGCCAGCTGCACTGGGAGGGTTTAATCCCCCCGCTGAGAAGCGCCAGCCATAGCCCGGTATTAAACTGTCCGTGGAAGAAGAATCGTTGCTCGCGGTCGGCTTTCGCTTTGGCAACAACCGCCTTCGCCAGCGTGGCCTTATCCGGCCAGAAGCGAATCGTCAGCGCCGGAAACGCCTCGCTCAGGCCCTTATCCTGACCTGCAACCATAAACTCACGCGCATCTGGATTACCCGATGCCAGCTCGTCGTTGAAAAACCGCAAAACGGTCTGGTTATGGTGTGGGATGTCCGATCCCAGGATGTGAATCAGTGCAGTCATGCGCGTTTACGCCACAATAAAAATACGCCGCAACAGGCAGCGAAATAAACGATATAGGTTGCCATGTAAGCCTGAGCCGCCCCCAGCGCGCCGTGCATGGGTATCAGCCAGTGCGAAAATGCTGTCAGTAACGCAAACTGGCTAATTTCCGCCAGGATATACAGCCGCAGGGACGCTTTTGCAATCACCAGGTAGCCGAAAACGTATGCACCCACTTTCAGCACATCCCCCACCAGCTGCCAGGCAAAGAGATCGCGCATGGCGATGAATTTCGCCGAGAACAGCAGCCAGATGGCGACATCGCGCAGTAGCCAGACGGTAAAGCTGGCAGCCGCGACGGCCGGTAACACAAAGCGCAGCGATCGGAAAATCTCGCGCGTTATTTCCTGTCTGGACGTCAGTCGCGATAAGGTTGGCAGCAGGTAAACGCTAAAGGAAGCTGTAATAAACTGGAGATAGGCGTCGGAAATACTGCTTACGCCCTGCCAGATCCCGACCTCATCCCAGCTATAATGCGCTGCCAGCAGGTTTCGCATCATCACGTAGGCCACCGGCAGCGTGACGGAGGTAATGAGCGCCATCAGGGTAAATTTACCCAGCTGGCTGGCAAGGACCTTGTCCCATTGCGGTTTCAGGTAGCTAAGAGGGATGACGCCCCGGCGCATCAGCATAAATGCCGCAGGCACAACCACCAGCGCCGGGACCAGCGCAAGCCCCAGCAGTGCGCCTTCATAGCCGCCCAGGCGATAGCAAAAGTAATAGGCAATCACGCCGATGACGCTGCCCAGGATTAACGCAAGCGCGTTTCCGGCAGCATCACGAAACCCTTTCATCAGCGCCAGCAGCAGGTTAGCCCAGGCAATCCCCATCTGAACCAATGCGACCAGACGCACCAGCCCCTGGTAATGGGTGTGCCCGAACAATCCCTGGCTGATGGGTGCCGCCGCCAGCAGAAAGACAATCGCCATCAGGGTTGAAAAACCCGTGACCATAGCCGAAGAGGTGCCCACCACTCTGCGCAGCTGAGCCGCATCATCGTGATACTGCGCAACGTATTTGGTCACGCCGTTGAAGATACCGGCACCGGCCAGCACCCCAAGGACGGTGACAAGCTGGCGGAAATTACCCGCCAGCCCCACGCCAGAGGGGCCAAATGAGACAGCCAGCAGCTTGACGACCAGCAGCCCGGCGCCAATTTTTACAAGCGTGGACGCGGCGGTCCACACCGATGCTTTTGCCAGAGACATATCAGCCGAAATAACTCAGAAGGGTATTAATCACCGTACGCTGGTTAACGGGCGCGAGGTTGTAGAACAGTGGCAGGCGAAGCAAACGCTCACTTTCTTTAGTGGTGTAGCGGTCTTCACCCGCAAACGTGCCAAACGCTTCTCCGGCCGGACTGGAGTGCAGCGGGATATAGTGGAACACCGCCATAATTTCGGCCTCTTTCAGCCAGGCGATGAGCTCGCTGCGGTCGTCGTTATCGCGCAGCTTGATGTAGAACATATGCGCGTTGTGGACGCAATCTGCCGGGATGGTTGGCAGTTCAATACGCCCGGCTTTTGCCAGAGGCTCAAGCGCATCGTAATAGGTTTGCCACAGGGAAAGACGCTGAAGGTTGATACGCTCCGCCGCTTCCAGCTGCGCCCACAGGTACGCAGCCTGCAGATCCGCCATCAAATAGCTGGAGCCGATATCGCGCCAGGTGTATTTGTCTACCTGACCCCGGAAGAACTGGCTGCGGTTAGTGCCTTTTTCGCGGATCACTTCTGCACGCTCCACGAGAGCCCGGTCGTTAATCAGCGTCGCGCCACCTTCTCCGCCCGCCGTGTAGTTTTTGGTTTCGTGGAAGCTAAAGCAGCCAATGTGGCCGATAGTGCCCAGCGCGCGTCCCTTGTAGGTGGACATCACGCCCTGCGCGGCATCTTCCACCACGAACAGATTATGTTTTTTGGCGATGGCCATGATGGTGTCCATTTCACAGGCCACGCCCGCGTAGTGAACCGGCACGATCGCGCGCGTTTTGTCAGTGATCGCCGCTTCAATCAGCGTCTCATCAATATTCATGGTATCCGGGCGGATATCCACAAAGACAATTTTCGCCCCGCGCAGGACAAAAGCGTTCGCAGTGGAAACGAAGGTATAGCTCGGCATAATCACTTCATCACCAGGCTGGATATCCAGCAACAGTGCCGCCATTTCCAGCGATGCCGTACAGGACGGGGTCAGCAGCACTTTGGCGCTGCGAAAACGCTGTTCCATCCACTGCTGACAGCGCCGGGTGAAACCGCCGTCACCGCAGAGTTTGCCGCTGCCCATAGCAGACTGCATATAGTCGAGTTCAGTTCCGACAACGGGTGGTGCGTTAAATGGAATCATCTTGTCACCTGTATAACCAGTAGGCGGTGGCGTCGATGTTGGCACCACTCGCAATATAACGTTTAAGCGCCGCGGTGTTGCCCAGTTGGGTCGCTACCCGCAGCGTCACTAGCTGTTGCTGTTGCGACCAGTGCAGCGCCGCCTGCATGAGTTTTTCACCCATGCCGCGCCCGGCTAATAAGCCAATACGCGCCTCGCGCTCGTTGAGCTTACGCAGCGAGACGAACCCCTTGATTTGACCGTCTCCTGCACGGAAAACCAGGCAGACGTGGTCAAAGGTGCCTTTAACCGCATTCTCTACCCACTGGGCATAGAAACGCCCGCTATCGTCAGGTGCATACCAGGGCGCACGAAAGCGGCTCTGCGCAAACGCTTGGGTCGCCATCTGACGCAGCACGGGGATGTCCTGATCCGTTGCAATTTCCGCGCCTGACGCATCGTGCCGGGTGAGGGTAATGGAAAGATCGACCTCGCCTTCAACCAGCTGAAAGCCGTGTTGCTGGAGCGCGTCAAGCAGATCGGCACGCTCCGCAGGGATCTTCGCCTGCACCCGTTGCCAGGCGGTAAAATCCGGTACAGTCAGTACCGGCGCGTCATTGCTCAGACGCACGATGGCCGACGGCAGACTGAAAAAGGTACTCTCCCACTGCAGGGGCTCGAGTACCCCGTTCAGGCTGTTCAACGCCAGACACCTTTGGTATCAACTACATACTGCTGACGCACCGCATCAGCGGATGTCGCTTTAAACTCTTTGTGATCCACCAGCAGCACCAGCACGTCCGCCGTCGCAAGCGCTTCATCCAGCGCCGTCAGCGTGCAGTGCCCCGCCAGTTTTGTCGGCAATTCATGGATATTCGGCTCAACCACCAGCGTTTCACCCTTGTGCCATTCGGCAATCATCTCAACAATTTCCATCGCCGGGCTTTCACGCAGATCGTCAATGTTGGGTTTAAATGCCAGACCAAAGCAGGCAATTTTCAGCTCGCTAGCGCGCTTGCCGCTCTCTGCCAGACAATCCGCTACAGTGGTTTTGACCTGATTGAGCACCCAGTGAGGTTTGCTGTCGTTCACTTCACGCGCGGTGCGAATCAGGCGCGCCTGCGCTGGATTCTGCGCCACGATAAACCACGGGTCGACGGCAATACAGTGTCCGCCCACCCCCGGGCCTGGCTGGAGAATATTCACACGCGGATGGCGATTCGCCAGGCTAATCAGCTCCCAGACGTTAATTCCCTGATCGGCGCAGATAAGTGAAAGTTCGTTCGCAAAGGCGATATTAACGTCACGGAAGCTGTTTTCCGTGAGCTTGCACATCTCGGCGGTGCGGGAGTTTGTCACCACGCACTCGCCTTCCAGGAAAATCTTATACAGCGCGCTGGCACGTTCGGAACAGACTGGCGTCATACCGCCAATGACGCGGTCGTTTTTAATCAGTTCGACCATGACCTGGCCCGGGAGTACGCGCTCCGGGCAGTAGGCGATGTTGATATCCGCCTGCTCGCCAACCTGCTGTGGGAAGCTCAGGTCTGGACGGGCCTCGGCCAGCCACTGCGACATCTGTTCAGTCGCCCCCACCGGAGACGTGGACTCGAGGATTACCAACGCCCCTTTTTTCAGCACAGGCGCGATTGATTTTGCCGCCGCCTCGACGAACGCCATGTCGGGCTCGTGGTCGCCTTTAAAGGGGGTTGGGACTGCAATTAGATAGGCATCCGCTTCAACGGGCTTCGTGCTGGCATGCAGGAAGCCTCCTTCCACCGCCTCTTTCACCACACGATCCAGATCGGGTTCCACAATATGAATTTCGCCACGGTTAATGGTTTCTACCGCGCGGGCGTTAATATCCACACCGACAACCTGTTTTTGACGAGAGGCAAACGCGGCCGCAGTAGGCAAGCCAATGTAGCCAAGACCAATGACAGAGATGGTAGTAAAACTCATAGCGATACCCGATTGTGTTTAAGTGCATGCAAAATACGGCCACAAGCCTGCCCGTCTCCATACGGATTATGGGCCCGGCTCATCGCCTGATACGCTTCATCGTCATGCAGCAGGCGCGTGACCTCTTCGACGATGAGCTGCGCGTTGGTGCCGACCAGACGCACCGTACCGGCTTTGACGGCTTCCGGACGTTCGGTCGTTTCACGCATCACCAGTACCGGCTTGCCGAGAGAGGGCGCTTCTTCCTGAATGCCGCCGGAATCGGTGAGGATCAGCCAGGCGTGATTCATTAGCCAGACAAACGGCATGTAGTCCTGCGGTTCAATCAGTAGAACATTGTCGACATGGCCCAGAATGCGGTTGACCGGCTCGCTGACGTTAGGATTGAGATGGACCGGATAGACAATTTGCACATCGTCATTTTGCGCAGCGATTTCAGCCAGCGCGTGACAGATTTGCTCAAAACCCCGGCCAAAGCTTTCGCGACGGTGGCCGGTGACCAGGATGGTTTTTTTGCCGTTGTGCAGGAATGGATAGCGGGCAGCGAGGTCTTTCTGAAGATCGCTATTTGCCAGAACGCGGTCACGCACCCAAATTAATGCATCAATGACCGTATTGCCGGTCACAAAGATTTTGTTATCGGCGATATTTTCACGCAGCAGGTTCTGACGAGAATTTTCCGTCGGCGCAAAGTGGTACATCGCCAGATGGCCCGTTAACGTGCGGTTGGCCTCCTCCGGCCACGGCGAATAAAGATTGCCGGTACGCAAACCCGCCTCAACATGCCCCACAGGAATGCGCTGGTAAAACGCGGCCAGGCTTGTCGCCACGGTAGTGGTGGTGTCACCGTGTACCAGCACCACGTCAGGCTTGAATGACTCCAGGATCGGCTTAAGCTCTTGCAGAATGCGACAGGTTATCTCCGTTAAACCTTGCCCCGGTTTCATAATATTGAGGTCGTAATCCGGGACGATGGAAAAGAGCGTTAAGACCTGGTCGAGCATCTCACGGTGCTGGGCCGTGACGCAGACTTTTGCTTCAATATCCGGATCGCTGGCCAGCGCATGAACCAGAGGTGCCATCTTAATGGCCTCCGGCCTGGTGCCAAATACGGTTAGTACTTTCACATCGATTCTCTTCGATTAGGCGATGAAGGCCGCAGCCTTCATCGTAGACGGCGTTCTTAGTTTTTGCGACGACGCGTTAACGCCACGCCAGCGCCCGTCAGTGCGCCTACAATCCCCCACATAATCATCAGGAATGCACGACGCGGACTATCGCGTTTTACAGGTTCTTCAGGCGTTCGCAAATAACGATAGGTCTGAAAACGCGGGTCCAGAGAAGGACCTACATTAAGCGTGTTGAGCATCGCGCGATTTTGATCGTAATCGAGGTCAAAATCAGGACCGACGGCCTGGAGGTTTTCCAGGCGCGCCTGCAGCATGGGGCGGCCAAGGAGGAACATCTCTGAATCAGGCAGCTCATCAGCCGGCACGTCCGTCTCAGTGCGGGAAATATTGTGCTGTTCCGCAATTTTCAGCGCCTGCTCAATATTATGAACACGACGAGCGAAAATGGCTTTAGCCACCTCTTCCTGACGTTTCACCTGTGCTTTCATCTGGATTGTACGAGCCGCCCAGGCGCCTTTAAGCTCTTCGTTAAGATGGCTTGCGGCACGCTGGCTGGCAAACGCGACATACTGACGCAACAGGTTGTTAGCATCCGGCGCGGTTTCTGCAATCAGTTTGACGCTGTCGTTCACGTTACGCAGCGCATCGCCCGGCATAAACTGAATATTGTTAATCAGATCGTCCAGCAGAGCGGCATCGGCTTTAGTGTTATCAACCCGACGCTGCTTGTAATAATCCGTCTGAGACCAGAAGTCGCGGCGCGTATCCCACGAAGCCAGTTGCATCACAAACTCTTTATAAGCCTCATCCATAACGGAGACCTGATCTGGCGTGGCGAGGTTGGCTTTGATATCCAGGTTTCGCAGGAATTGCTGCTGGGAATAGTATCCCCCAAGCATGTTAACCGTTGGTTTGTCCGTGATTGCCGTGGAGCTCCATTCTTGTTTTGCAAAGAACGTATAGGCCAGCGCTAACAGTGCAAAACCCAGCGCGATCCCCGCAATCCAAAGTTTGCCTGCCCATAACACGCGAAACAAACCCCGAATATCCAGTTCATTCTCAGTTACCACTGATTTCGCTCCCGCCAACGGTTGAGTCATCATAGTCCCGGTTTTACTTAGTTAATGTTGTGTTTTTGCCACTGTTACGACGCATCCGGCGTTTAATACGTTTTATGAACCGCGCTACTTTCCATGCGCGCTTAATGCAGTAGCCGTACAGGAAAAATGCTAGCAAGAATAATGCCAACATAACCCACTCAGGAATGATATGAGAATATTCTGCAGCTACGCCAATTGCGGCCAAAATAGCAGCGGCCAGAGTAATCAGCACAAACGCCTGACGAGAAGTAAAACCCGCACGCATGATGAGATGATGAATGTGTTGGCGGTCTGGAGAGAAAGGACTCATCCCTTTGCGCAGGCGGCGATACATAATCGCCACCATATCCATCAATGGAATGGCAATAATCCACAGCGCGGTTACCGGACTTATCGGGTGGGTTTGACCCTGCGTGGTTTCAAGCAGGATCCAGATAACCGTAAAACCAATCAGCGTACTGCCCGCGTCCCCCATAAAGACTTTATAGCGACGGCCCAGCACGCCGAGGTTTAAGAGGATATAAGGCAGAATGGCGGCAATCATGGCAAAACACCACATTGCCAGGCTGTACTGGCCATCAAACCATAAGATAATGCCAATAGCGGCGAAAGAAACGGATGACAGTCCACCGAGCAGGCCGTCAATGCCGTCTACCATGTTGAAAGCATTGATTGCCGCCCAGACGGCAAAGAGCGTCAGGAAGAAGCCAAATGGACCCAGAACTAACTCCCACGGGCCAAACACATAGCCGAGGCTACGCAGATACAGTCCGCCGACAACCATCATCACCACGCCAATGGCCGCCTGAACGGTGGCGCGTATTTTCACCGCGATATCGAAGCGGTCATCAAGAGCCCCGACTAACACCAGGACACCGGCGCAGGCAATATAGAGGGCGGCATGCGGGATATAATAGTCAGCAATACCAAACGTGAAGCAAATCCCTGCGTAAACAGAAATCCCGCCGACTAAAGGAATAAGTCCCTGATGGCGTTTACGAAAATTAGGCTTATCCACCAACCCTATTCGTTTTGCCACCTTGCGCGCAATGAACAAAAAACAGGTTGTGAATAAAAAAATACTGATCAGTTCAGTAACGGCGGTGAATAGATTCACAATGGATTGCTCTCAACAAATGTTAGTCCCGGAAGTATAACCATGAAGCCACAGCCTCAGAAGTAATAAAGATGGCTTCTTACAACTCCCTTTGTATATTTTTCAATCAATTATTTCTTTGGCTGCAGAAACGGCCCTATTGTCGCACCGACCGGTCAAAATTGGGAGTAGATGGTACTAGCGTATAGTCCATAAAAGAAAAACGCCACGTAAAAACGTGGCGTTTGCTGGCTTTATTTGCGTTACGAGCGTTTCATCATGTCAAAGAAATCGTCGTTGGTTTTGGTCATCGCCAGTTTGTTAATGAGGAACTCCATTGCGTCGATTTCACCCATTGGATGGATGATTTTACGCAGGATCCACATTTTCTGCAGCTCTTCCTGGGTGGTGAGCAGCTCTTCTTTACGAGTACCGGAACGGTTGTAGTCGATAGCCGGGAAGACGCGTTTTTCAGCGATTTTACGAGAAAGATGCAGTTCCATGTTGCCTGTACCTTTAAATTCTTCGTAAATCACTTCGTCCATTTTAGAACCGGTATCGATCAGCGCCGTCGCAATGATGGTCAGGCTGCCGCCCTCTTCCACGTTACGTGCTGCACCGAAGAAGCGTTTTGGGCGATGCAGGGCGTTAGCATCCACACCACCGGTCAGGACTTTACCGGACGCCGGCACCACGGTGTTGTAGGCACGCGCCAGACGAGTGATGGAGTCGAGCAGGATGATCACGTCTTTCTTGTGCTCAACCAGGCGTTTCGCCTTCTCGATAACCATTTCCGCAACCTGAACGTGGCGAGATGCCGGTTCGTCGAAGGTAGAAGCAACCACTTCACCTTTAACCAGACGCTGCATCTCGGTCACTTCTTCCGGACGTTCGTCAATCAGCAGCACCATCAGCACGCAGTCTGGGTGGTTATAGGCGATGCTCTGAGCGATGTTCTGCAGCAGCATGGTTTTACCCGCTTTTGGCGGCGCCACAATCAGACCACGCTGGCCACGACCAATTGGTGATGCCAGATCCAGTACACGCGCGGTTAAGTCTTCAGTAGAACCGTTACCACGCTCCATGCGCAGGCGAGAGTTCGCGTGCAGCGGCGTTAAGTTCTCAAAGAGGATCTTATTACGCGAGTTTTCCGGTTTGTCGAAGTTAACTTCATTGACTTTCAACAGCGCAAAGTAGCGTTCACCCTCTTTAGGAGGACGAATCTTACCTGAAATGGTGTCACCAGTGCGGAGGTTGAAACGGCGGATTTGGCTGGGGGATACGTAGATGTCGTCAGGGCCGGCGAGGTAGGAGCTGTCTGCAGAGCGGAGGAAACCAAATCCGTCTTGCAATATCTCCAGCACACCGTCGCCAAAGATATCTTCGCCACTCTTAGCGTGCTGCTTCAGGATGGCGAAAATGATGTCCTGCTTGCGCATACGAGCCTGGTTTTCCAGCCCCATATTTTCGCCGAGAGTGATCAGCTCAGAAACCGGCGTATTCTTTAATTCGGTAAGATTCATAATGGTGTGGGTTCTTAAACTCGGGGTGATTCTCGAACTTAATGTTGTGAATGGTATGGCAGGGTCATCCATGCCTGTTTAGCGGCCATCAACTCATGTCTGTTCGCTGTCTGGTCACAGGGAAAGAACGCAGAACTGAAACGACAAGACGGATTGAGCGACAAGCCCGGAATTTAGCCACTTCACGCACTGTTCATGTCAACAACGGGAAGTATCGGGTAAAACAAGATTCAAACAACAAGATATGTTTAAAACGAAGTCATAGCTAACTTAGCACGACTTCAGCCGGGCGTCCAGAGTTCCACATCATTTAGGCAGGAGCTCTGAACGCACAGCGGAGAAACCTTACGCCAGGTTAGCGTCCAGGAACTCTTTCAGTTGACCTTTGGACAGCGCACCCACTTTGGTCGCTGCCACTTCGCCGTTTTTGAACAGCAGAAGGGTTGGGATGCCACGGATACCGTATTTTGGTGCGGTGCCCGGGTTCTGGTCGATGTTCAGCTTGGCAACGGTCAGTTTGCCCTGATATTCGTCGGCGATCTCATCCAGAATCGGGGCGATCATTTTGCAAGGACCACACCATTCAGCCCAGAAATCGACGAGGATCAGCCCGTCAGCCTTAAGTACGTCCGTGTCAAAACTGTCGTCAGTCAGGTGAATAATTTTATCGCTCATATATAACTCCACAGGAATAAGCCTGGTACGTTGGTTTTGTCTCCACCAACGACGTGTTGATGTCGCATTAACCAACTAAAGGTTGACTTTATTTCACCGGATACGCTTTCGTAAAGCAATAGTAAGCTGATATTCTACCACACTATGAGCAAAACACATTTAACAGAACAGAAGTTTTCCGACTTCGCGCTGCACCCGAAGGTGATTGAAGCCCTTGAAAATAAAGGGTTTCATAACTGCACGCCCATTCAGGCCCTCGCGCTGCCGCTGACGCTGGCCGGTCGCGATGTTGCCGGGCAGGCGCAAACCGGTACCGGCAAAACGATGGCGTTTTTAACGTCAACGTTTCATTATTTACTTTCTCACCCAGCGATTGCAGACCGCAAAGTTAACCAGCCGCGCGCGCTAATTATGGCCCCGACGCGAGAACTGGCGGTACAGATCCACGCAGACGCTGAACCCCTGGCGCAGGCTACGGGCCTGAAGATAGGCCTGGCCTACGGCGGCGACGGCTACGATAAACAGTTGAAAGTGCTCGAAAGCGGTGTGGATATCCTGATCGGTACCACCGGCCGTCTTATCGATTACGCCAAACAGAACCACATTAACCTCGGTGCCATCCAGGTTGTGGTGCTCGATGAAGCAGACCGCATGTACGATCTCGGCTTCATTAAAGACATTCGCTGGCTGTTCCGCCGTATGCCTCCGGCCAATCAGCGTCTGAATATGCTGTTCTCTGCAACCCTCTCATACCGCGTACGCGAACTGGCGTTCGAACAGATGAACAACGCCGAATATGTTGAAGTGGAACCTGAGCAGAAAACGGGTCACCGCATTAAAGAAGAGCTCTTCTATCCTTCGAATGAAGAGAAAATGCGTCTGCTGCAAACGCTGATTGAAGAAGAGTGGCCAGATCGCGCCATCATCTTTGCGAACACCAAACATCGTTGTGAAGACATCTGGGGCCATCTGGCTGCAGACGGTCACCGTGTTGGCCTGTTGACCGGCGACGTCGCACAGAAAAAACGCCTGCGTATTTTGGAAGAGTTCACCCGTGGCGATCTCGATATTCTGGTCGCAACCGACGTGGCGGCACGTGGTTTACACATTCCAGCCGTGACGCATGTCTTTAACTACGATCTGCCAGACGACTGCGAAGACTACGTACACCGTATCGGTCGTACCGGTCGCGCGGGCGCAAGCGGACACTCTATTAGCCTTGCATGTGAAGAGTATGCGCTGAATCTCCCAGCCATTGAGACTTATATCGGTCACTCTATCCCGCAGAGCAAATACAATCCGGAAGCGCTGTTAAGCGAACTGCCGCCGCCTAAGCGTCTAACCCGCCCACGCTCCGGCAATGGTCCGCGTCGTTCAGGCGGCGCACCGCGTAATCGTCGTCGTTCAGGTTAAGAAAATATGCTCAGCTCCACCTCGCTTTATGCGGCAATTGATCTCGGTTCGAATAGTTTTCATATGCTGGTTGTGCGCGAGGTGGCGGGAAGCATACAAACGCTGACGCGCATCAAGCGCAAGGTCCGCCTCGCGGCGGGCCTGAGCAGCGATAACCACCTCTCACCTGAAGCCATGGAACGTGGCTGGCAGTGTCTGCGACTCTTTGCCGAGCGTCTGCAGGATATCCCGCATGCCCAAATCACCGTCGTCGCCACTGCGACACTTCGCCTGGCGGTTAACGCCGTTGATTTTATTGCCAGAGCGCAGGAAATCCTCGGTTGCCCGGTTCAGGTTATCAGCGGTGAAGAAGAAGCTCGTCTGATTTATCAGGGAGTTGCACACACCACGGGGGGTGACGATCGCCGCCTAGTGGTGGATATCGGCGGTGCCAGTACCGAGCTTGTGACCGGCACCGGCGCGCAGGCAACGTCGCTGTTCAGCCTCTCGATGGGCTGCGTGACCTGGCTTGAGCGCTACTTTACCGATCGTAATCTGGGTAAAGAGAACTTCGACGAGGCGGAAAACGCCGCGCGCGAGGTATTACGCCCGGTCATGGATGAACTGCGCTATCACGGCTGGAAAGTCTGCGTGGGTGCGTCCGGGACCGTGCAGGCCCTGCAGGAAATCATGATGGCGCAGGGAATGGACGAGCGGATTACGCTTGCTAAGCTTCAGCAGTTGAAACAGCGCGCCATTCAGTGCGGACGCCTGGAAGAGCTGGAAATTGAAGGCCTGACGCTCGAACGCGCGCTGGTCTTCCCGAGCGGGCTGGCTATTCTTATCGCCATTTTCACCGAGCTGAACATCCAGTGTATGACCCTGGCCGGCGGCGCGCTGCGCGAAGGCCTGGTCTATGGGATGTTGCATCTGTCGGTCGATCAGGACATCCGCAGCCGTACTCTGCGCAACGTTCAGCGTCGTTTTCTGGTTGATATCGATCAGGCAGGACGCGTATCGCAGCTGGCGTCACGCTTCGCCGATCAGGTCGCTAACGTCTGGGATCTTGACCATCTGAGCCGGGATTTACTGCTGAGCGCCTGTGCGCTACATGAAGTGGGGCTGAGCATTGATTTTAAGCAGGCACCGGCTCATGCAGCGTATCTGGTTCGAAACCTGGATTTACCGGGCTATACGCCCGCGCAGAAAAAATTGCTGGCAACGCTGCTGCTGAACCAGACCAACGCCGTCGATCTCTCCTCTTTGCATCAGCAAAACGCCGTACCGCCGCGCGTGGCCGAGCATCTGTGCCGCCTGCTTCGTCTGGCGATCCTGTTTGCCAGCCGCCGCCGCGATGATTTGCTGCCAGCCATTAATCTTGTGGCCGATGACGAGAAGCTTTCGCTGACGCTGCCGGAGAACTGGATTGATCGTCACCCGTTAGGGGCCGAGATGATCGAGCAGGAGTGCCAGTGGCAGAGCTATGTGCACTGGGTGCTGGAAGTAAAGTAATACGCTGAACATTGCCGGGTAGCGGCTTCGCCTTACCCGGCTACTCATGATTATCCTTTCTCTTTGGCTTTTGCCAGCATGGCGCGAATGTTCGCCACGTTAGCCTGCCCCTTGTGCATCCGCTCTTCCGCGGTAATCACTTTGCGCTCCTGTTCCCAAATCAGGTCATCCTGCGGCAGCTCCAGCAGGAAACGACTCGGCTCCGGGCGGACGAGTTCGCCATACTGGCGGCGCTCTTTACACAGCGTGAACGTTAGCTCTTTCTGCGCGCGGGTGATCCCCACGTAGGCCAGGCGGCGCTCCTCATCGACGTTATCTTCATCAATGCTGCTCTGGTGCGGCAACAATCCCTCTTCCATACCAACCAGATAGACATACGGGAACTCCAGCCCTTTTGACGCATGCAGCGTCATGAGCTGAACCTGATCGGCCTCTTCTTCGCTCTCGCCGCGCTCCATCATGTCGCGCAGGGTAAAGCGGGTGACGACCTGCGTCAGGGTCATAGGCTCGTCGATTTCAGAGCCCTCCAGCATTTCGGTCATCCAGCTGAAAAGCTGGTTAACGTTCTTCATGCGCATCTCAGCCGCCTTCGGGCTGGCTGAGGTTTCATACAGCCAGGACTCATAGTCGATGCCGTGAATGAGATCGCGCACTGCCGCCACCGGCTCGCGCTCCGCGAGACGCTGTACTTCGCCGAGCCAGTGGGTGAAGCGGGTTAACGAGTCATAGCCACGCCCGGTTAACGTCTGGCTCAGCCCCATGTCAAAGCTGGCAGTAAACATACTTTTGTTGCGGGTCATCGCCCACTCGCCGAGCTTTTGCAGCGTCGCCGGGCCTATCTCGCGTTTTGGCGTATTCACAATACGCAGAAACGCGCTGTCGTCATCCGGGTTAGTGAGCACGCGCAGATAAGCCAGCAGGTCTTTGATCTCTGGCCGTGAGAAGAACGACGTACCGCCCGAGATTTTGTACGGAATGCGGTTCTGCATCAGCATCTTTTCAAAGACGCGCGACTGGTGGTTACCGCGATAGAGGATCGCGTAATCCTTATATTCTGTTTTGTTGACGAAGTGGTGAGCGATGAGCTCGCCCGTGACGCGCTCCGCTTCATGATCCTCATTGTTGGCGCTGAGCACTTTCAGCTCCGTTCCATAGCCCAGTTCAGAGAAGAGACGCTTCTCAAATACGTGCGGGTTATTGGCAATCAGGATGTTTGCTGCCTTCAGGATACGCCCGGAGGAGCGGTAGTTCTGCTCGAGCTTAATCACCTGCAGCGCCGGGAAATCTTTGCTCAGCAGCACCAGGTTTTGCGGACGCGCGCCGCGCCAGGAGTAAATTGACTGATCGTCGTCGCCTACCACGGTGAAACGCGCCCGATTCCCCACCAGCAGCTTAACCAGCTCGTACTGACTGGTGTTAGTGTCCTGATATTCATCCACCAGCAGGTAGCGGATTTTATTCTGCCAGCGCTCGCGCACCTCTTCATTGCGCTGCAGCAGCAGCGTGGGCAGCAGGATCAGGTCGTCAAAGTCCAGCACGTTGCACGCTTTCATATGCGCATCGTACAGACCGTAGCAGTGGGCGAAGATCCGATCCCGTTCGCCTTTGGCGATCGCCGCGGCCTGGGCCGGGGTCATCAGATCGTTTTTCCAGTTCGAGATCGTCGAGATCAGCTGCTGCAACAGCACTTTGTCATCTTCGATCAGCCCCTCGGTGAGCTCTTTGAGCAACGCCACCTGGTCAGTGTCATCGAAGAGGGAGAAGTTGGACTTCATTCCCAGCGCCGCATACTCGCGTTTGATGATATCCAGCCCCAGCGTGTGGAAGGTGGAGATCATCAGGCCGCGCGCTTCTTTACGGCCAAGCGTCTGACCGACGCGCTCTTTCATCTCACGCGCCGCTTTATTGGTAAAGGTGACCGCCGCAATGTGTCGCGCCTGATACCCGCAGTTGCGGATCAGATGGGCGATCTTGTTGGTGATCACACGGGTTTTACCCGAACCGGCCCCTGCCAGCACCAGGCATGGTCCAGTAACGAATTCGACCGCTTGTTGTTGTCCAGGGTTTAAACGCATGGGAGTGTTGCTCAATCTTCGAACGGGGTGTGGATTGTAGCAGAAAGCCGGGCGCAGATTTACCGGCTAATGATAAAGTGGAGAAATCGTGTTTAACCCGTAGAGCAGAACCATGAAAAAGACCGCAGCAGCCCTGCATATTCTGGTAAAAGAAGAGAAACTGGCCCAGGAGATCTTGGCCAAGCTGGAGCGCGGCATCAGCTTTGATCATCTGGCGAAGCGCTACTCTAAATGCCCTTCCGGGCGCAATGGTGGGGATCTCGGCGAGTTTCAACAAGGTGCGATGGTCGGCCCGTTCGATCAGGCGGTCTTTAGCTGCCCGCTTCTGAAGCCCTACGGCCCGGTAAAAACCAAATTTGGCTACCATATCATTAAGGTGCTTTATCGCCGCTGACGCGTGGTATATTGCGCCCCGATTTATTTCAACCTATTCAAGGCACGATCATGGCAAAAACAGCAGCAGCAGTGCACATTCTCGTTAAAGAAGAGAAACTGGCTTTAGATCTTCTGGAGCAGATTAAAAACGGTGCCGACTTCGGCAAGCTGGCGAAGAAGCACTCCATCTGCCCGTCAGGCAAACGCGGCGGCGATCTGGGTGAGTTCCGCCAGGGTCAGATGGTTCCGGCGTTCGATAAAGTGGTGTTCTCCTGCCCGGTGCTGGAGCCAACCGGCCCGCTGCATACCCAGTTTGGTTATCACATCATTAAAGTGCTGTACCGGAAATAAACAGCAAGGCCTTCTCTTAGAGAAGGCCTTTAATGTTTGCACCCTCTCCCTGTGGGAGAGGGGCGGGGTGAGGGCATCAGCCCGCCCCTGTTGTTAACCCGCTACCGCGATGCGCTTCATATCGGTCATGTAGCCACGCAGTTTGTGACCCACTTTCTCGATCTGGTGGCTGCGAATGGCTTCGTTCACATCGCGCAGCTGCGCGTTATCCACGGCACCTTCTGCAATCGCTTTACCCAGATCGCCAGTCTGCAGAGTAGTCATAAACTCTTTCAGCAGCGGCACGCAGGCGTAAGAGAACAGGTAGTTACCATATTCTGCGGTATCAGAGATAACCACGTTCATTTCGTACAGACGCTTACGGGCGATGGTGTTCGCAATCAGCGGCAGCTCGTGCAGTGATTCGTAGTACGCTGATTCTTCGATGATGCCGGAATCCACCATGGTTTCGAACGCCAGCTCAACGCCTGCTTTCACCATCGCGATCATCAGCACGCCTTTATCGAAGTACTCCTGCTCGCCGATTTTACCTTCGTACTGTGGCGCGGTTTCGAACGCGGTTTTACCGGTCTCTTCACGCCAGGTCAGCAGTTTCTTATCGTCGTTCGCCCAGTCCGCCATCATGCCGGAAGAGAATTCGCCGGAGATAATGTCGTCCATGTGTTTCTGGAACAGCGGTGCCATGATGGTTTTCAGCTGTTCAGACAGCGCGTAAGCACGCAGTTTTGCCGGGTTGGACAGACGGTCCATCATCAGCGTAATACCGCCCTGCTTCAGCGCTTCGGTGATGGTTTCCCAGCCGAACTGAATCAGTTTTTCCGCATATGCCGGGTCGGTACCCTCTTCCACCAGCTTATCGAAGCACAGCAGAGAACCGGCCTGCAGCATGCCGCACAGAATGGTCTGCTCGCCCATCAGGTCAGATTTCACTTCGGCAACGAAGGACGATTCCAGCACGCCCGCACGGTGACCGCCGGTCGCCGCTGCCCATGCTTTGGCAATCGCCATGCCTTCGCCTTTCGGATCGTTTTCCGGGTGAACCGCGATCAGGGTCGGCACGCCGAAGCCACGCTTGTACTCTTCACGAACTTCGGTACCCGGGCACTTCGGTGCAACCATCACCACGGTGATGTCTTTACGGATCTGCTCGCCCACTTCAACGATGTTGAAGCCGTGGGAGTAACCCAGAGCCGCGCCGTCTTTCATCAGCGGCTGTACGGAACGCACAACGTCTGAGTGCTGCTTGTCCGGGGTCAGGTTAACTACCAGATCCGCCTGCGGGATCAGCTCTTCGTAGGTACCCACTTTGAAGCCGTTTTCGGTCGCTTTGCGCCAGGAAGCACGCTTCTCGGCAATCGCTTCTTTGCGCAGGGCGTAGGAGATATCCAGACCGGAGTCACGCATATTCAGGCCCTGGTTCAGCCCCTGTGCGCCACAGCCGACGATGACCACTTTTTTACCCTGAAGGTAGCTCGCGCCATCGGCAAATTCGTCGCGCGCCATGAAGCGGCATTTGCCCAGCTGCGCCAGCTGCTGGCGCAAGTTCAGTGTATTAAAGTAGTTAGCCATGGGTGATACCTCGTGATGTTGTGTGTCTTATTGTTCGGTTCGCGTTTCAGCGAGAATGTACCCACATTACAACAGGAAATTTATTGCGGAAATTGATATATTCACAACGTCATGTTGCAATTTTTGCAATGTAAAAAGAGGGAGTGGAATCGGTGGATTTACGCGATCTGAAAATGTTCCTGCACCTGACGGAAAGCCGTCATTTTGGCCGCAGCGCCCGGGCGATGCACGTTAGCCCCTCCACGCTTTCACGCCAGATCCAGCGCCTTGAGGAAGACCTCGGCCAGCCCCTGTTCGTGCGCGACAACCGCACCGTCACCCTCACGGAAGCGGGCGAAGAGCTACGCATTTTTGCCCAGCAGACGCTGCTGCAGTACCAGCAGCTGCGGCACTCGATTGACCAGCAGGGGCCGTCACTTTCCGGCGAGCTGCATATTTTTTGCTCCGTGACCGCCGCCTACAGCCATCTGCCACCCATCCTTGACCGCTTCCGCGCGGCGCATCCGTCGGTTGAAATTAAGCTCACCACCGGCGATGCCTCCGACGCAATGGAAAAAGTGGTGACGGGCGAAGCGGATCTCGCCATTGCTGGGAAACCTGAAACCCTGCCGGGCGCGGTGGCATTCTCCATGCTGGAGAATCTGGCGGTGGTACTCATTGCCCCGGCCCTGCCCTGCCCGGTGCGTAACCAGGTGTCGGTGGAAAAACCGGACTGGTCCACGGTACCGTTTATCATGGCCGATCAGGGGCCGGTGCGCCGTCGTATTGAGCTGTGGTTCCGCCGCCAGAAAATCAGCAATCCGTCGATTTACGCCACGGTCAGCGGCCATGAGGCGATGGTGTCGATGGTGGCGCTCGGCTGCGGCGTGGCGCTGCTGCCGGAGGTGGTGCTGGAAAATAGCCCGGAACCGGTGCGCAATCGCGTGATGATTCTGGAGCGCAGCGATGAGAAAACGCCGTTTGAGCTTGGCGTGTGCGCACAAAAAAAGCGGCTGCATGAGCCGCTTATTGATGCGTTCTGGACGATATTGCCGAATCACTAACCTGCCAGGAAGAACCTGAACGCCGGGTTATGGGTTTCGTCGTGACACTCATAGCCCAGCTCGTTCAGCCGCGTTTCGAAATCCGGCTCGTGCTCGCCCAGTTCAAACGCCGCCAGCACGCGGCCGTAGTCGGTACCGTGGCTGCGGTAGTGGAAAAGGGAGATGTTCCAGTGCGTGCCCAGCGTGTGCAGGAACTTGAGCAGCGCGCCCGGCGATTCCGGGAACTCAAAGCTGAACAGGCGTTCCCTGAGCGGCTTCGATGGACGCCCGCCGACCATGTAGCGCACGTGCAGCTTCGCCATCTCATCGTCGGAGAGATCGACTACGCTATAGCCGCCTTCATGCAGCAGGTTAAGGATCTCTTTACGCTCCTCCACGCCACGGCTCAGACGCACGCCGACAAAAATGCAGGCGTCTTTGGCATCGGCAAAACGGTAGTTAAACTCCGTCACCGAACGGCCGCCCAGCAGCTGACAAAATTTCAGGAAGCTGCCCTTCTCTTCCGGAATCGTCACCGCCAGCAGCGCTTCCCGCTGTTCGCCCAGCTCGCAGCGCTCGGACACGTAGCGCAGACCGTGGAAGTTCACGTTGGCACCAGAAAGCACGTGCGCCAGACGCTCGCCGCGAATGTTGTGCTGCGCGATGTATTTTTTCATGCCCGCCAGCGCCAGAGCGCCGGACGGTTCCGCCACCGCACGAACGTCTTCGAAGAGATCCTTCATCGCCGCGCAGATCGCATCGCTATCCACCGTGACGATATCGTCGAGATATTCCCGGCACAGGCGGAAGGTTTCGTCGCCAATACGCTTCACCGCCACGCCCTCGGCAAACAGCCCGACGCGCGGCAGGTCTACCGGATGCCCGGCATCCAGCGCCGCTTTCAGGCAGGCAGAATCTTCCGCTTCCACGGCAATGACTTTGATCTGCGGCATCAGCTGTTTGATCAGCACCGCCACGCCTGCGGCTAAGCCACCGCCGCCCACCGGAACAAAGACGCGGTCGAGATGGGCATCCTGCTGCAGCAGCTCCAGCGCCAGCGTGCCCTGCCCGGCAATCACCATCGGGTGGTCGAACGGCGGCACCCAGGTGAAACCCTGCTGCTGCGCAAGCTCAATCGCTTTGGCTTTGGCTTCGTCAAAGTTAGCCCCGTGGAGTAATACTTCACCGCCGAAACCGCGCACCGCGTCGACTTTGATGTCTGCGGTAGCAACCGGCATCACGATCAGCGCTTTCAGCCCCAGACGAGCAGACGAGAACGCCACGCCCTGCGCGTGGTTGCCCGCCGACGCGGTAATCACGCCGCGCGCTTTTTGCTCATCGGTCAGTCCGGCCATCATCGCGTAGGCACCGCGCAGCTTGAAGCTGTGCACCGGCTGGCGGTCTTCGCGCTTCACCAGAATGACGTTGTCGAGGCGCGAAGAGAGTTTTTCCATTTTCTGCAGGGGCGTGACCTGCACGGCTTCATAGACCGGTGCGCGCAGCACCGCCCTGAGATATTCCGCCCCCTCAGGGGCGGCGGATAAGGGTTGTGACTCGGCCATCGTTAGCCCCCGAGTTTCGATTTATCGCGTACAGCGCCTTTATCTGCACTGGTGGCAAGGCTCGCGTAGGCGCGCAGGGCAAAGGAGACTTCGCGCTGGCGATCTTTCGGCGTCCAGGCTTTGTCGCCGCGCGCTTCCTGCGCTTCACGACGGGCTGCGATCTCCTGGTCACTCAGCTTGAGCTGAATGCCGCGATTCGGAATGTCGATTTCGATCAGATCGCCGTCTTCGATGATGGCAATGTTGCCGCCGCTTGCCGCTTCCGGGGAAACGTGGCCGATAGAGAGGCCGGAAGTGCCGCCGGAGAAACGCCCGTCGGTGATCAGCGCGCAGGCTTTACCGAGGCCCATCGATTTCAGGAAAGTGGTTGGGTAGAGCATCTCCTGCATGCCCGGACCGCCTTTCGGCCCTTCGTAGCGAATGACAACCACGTCGCCTTCAACCACTTTACCGCCAAGGATGGCGTCTACCGCTTCATCCTGGCTTTCGTACACCTTCGCCGGACCGGTGAATTTCAGGATGCTGTCGTCCACGCCTGCGGTTTTCACGATGCAGCCGTTTTCCGCAAAGTTTCCGTACAGCACGGCCAGACCGCCGTCTTTGCTGTATGCGTGTTCCAGCGAGCGGATGCAGCCTTCGGCGCGGTCATCGTCCAGCGTGTCCCAGCGGCAATCCTGGGAGAAGGCCTGCGTGGTACGAATACCGGCAGGACCGGCGCGGAACATTTTTTTCACCGCGTCGTCTTTGGTCAGCATCACGTCGAACTGGTCCAGCGATTCCGGCAGCGTCAGCCCGAGCACGTTTTTCACGTCACGGTTCAGCAGCCCGGCGCGATCCAGCTCGCCCAAAATACCGATTACACCACCGGCACGGTGCACGTCTTCCATATGGTACTTCTGGGTACTTGGTGCGACTTTACACAGCTGCGGCACTTTGCGGGACAGCTTGTCGATATCGCTCATGGTGAAGTCGATTTCGGCTTCCTGCGCGGCGGCCAGCAGGTGCAGAACGGTGTTGGTGGAACCTCCCATGGCGATATCCAGCGTCATGGCGTTTTCGAACGCGGCTTTACTGGCAATGCTGCGCGGCAGCGCGCTGGCGTCATCCTGCTCGTAGTAGCGCTTGGTCAGCTCAACGATACGTTTACCGGCGTTGAGGAACAGCTGCTTACGGTCGGCGTGGGTCGCCAGCAGCGAGCCGTTGCCCGGCTGAGACAGACCCAGCGCTTCGGTCAGGCAGTTCATGGAGTTCGCCGTGAACATACCGGAACAGGAGCCGCAGGTCGGACACGCGGAGCGTTCCACCTGATCGCTCTGCTCGTCAGAGACTTTCGGGTCCGCGCCCTGGATCATCGCATCGACCAGGTCGAGCTTGATGATTTTGTCGGAGAGCTTGGTTTTCCCCGCTTCCATTGGGCCACCGGAGACGAAGATCACCGGAATATTCAGACGCAGGGAAGCCATCAGCATCCCCGGGGTGATTTTGTCGCAGTTGGAGATACAGACCATGGCATCGGCGCAGTGGGCGTTAACCATGTACTCTACGGAGTCGGCGATGAGCTCGCGCGACGGCAGTGAATAGAGCATGCCCCCGTGACCCATCGCGATACCGTCATCGACCGCAATGGTGTTGAACTCTTTCGCCACGCCGCCGGAGGCTTCGATTTGCTCGGCTACCAGTTTACCCAGATCGCGCAGGTGCACGTGGCCCGGTACGAACTGGGTGAAGGAGTTCACCACGGCGATAATCGGCTTACCGAAATCGGCGTCGGTCATTCCAGTGGCGCGCCACAGCGCGCGGGCACCCGCCATGTTGCGGCCGTGGGTGGTGGTGGCTGAACGATACTTAGGCATGCTTTATTGACTCCCGTCTGACTATGTAATGGGACGGTGCGTGCCGTCCCAAATTTATGCTTAGTGATTAACCTGATCCAACCAGCCGTATTTATCTTCTGTTTCGCCGGTGAAGAGGCCAAAGAACGCTTTCTGAATGCGTTTGGTGACCGGGCCACAGCGGCCTTCGCCCACCTGAATACCGTCTACGCTGCGCACCGGGGTGATTTCAGCCGCGGTACCGGACATAAACACTTCATCGGCCAGATACAGGGATTCACGGGACAGCACCTGCTCGCGCACTTCGATACCCAGGTCTTTCGCCAGCTTGATGATGGCGTCACGGGTGATGCCCGGCAGCGCGGAGGAGGTGAATGGTGGCGTAAACAGAATGCCGTCTTTCACTTCAAACAGGTTTTCACCTGCGCCTTCGGAGATGTAGCCATTCACATCGAGCGCGATACCTTCCTGGTAACCGTGACGGCGCGCTTCGCTACCGACCAGCAATGAAGAGAGGTAGTTACCGCCCGCTTTCGCGGCGGTCGGGATGGTGTTTGGCGCAACGCGGTTCCAGGAAGAGACCATTGCGTCGATCCCCTGCTCCAGGGCTTCAGCACCCAGGTAAGCACCCCACGGGAACGCGGCAATGATCACATCAGTGGTATAGCCGGCCGGCGGGTTCACGCCCATACCGACGTCACCCACGAAGACCAGCGGACGAATATAGGCGCTGGTGAGGTTGTTCTTACGGATCACGTCGCGGCAGGCTTCCATCAGCTCATCAACGCTCTGAGATACCGGGAAACGATAAATTTTGGCTGAGTCATGCAGACGCTGCATGTGTTCGCGATGGCGGAACACCACTGGCCCTTTGTGAGAATCGTAGCAGCGGATGCCTTCAAACACGGAGGTACCGTAATGCAGCGCGTGGGACATCACGTGGACCTTCGCGTCCTCCCAGCGAACCATCTCACCGTTGAACCAAATGTAATCAGCTTTTTTTGTCGTCATTTTTTCGTCCTGTCACGCTTAAGCGCGGATTTGTTGTGATGTGGTTGTGCTCTGGCAGATGGCAACATGGGCAACATCTACCAGCTTTGATAACTGACTAAACAGTAAGTCGACCGACCGCGGGCTGGCAACGGTTAATTCGATACTGATATTCCGGGCGTCAGTGGCTGTCTCCATATTCATAGAGCAAATCTGAAAACCACGATGACGCACCACACGCAAAACGCGTTCTAAAGTTTCCGGGTTGAAGCGAGCCTGTACGGCGACCTGATGCTGCATCATGATAATTTCTCCATCATTTGTGAGTTACTGGCACCAGGCGGTACCAGCGGCCAGACGTTCTCGAGTTCATCGATTGAGACATGAAGCAGGTAAGGCCCATCGCTGTTCAGCATGGTGTCGAGCGCCGCTTCAACCTGATCTTTACGGGTGATGTGCTGGCCAGGGATGCCAAAGGCGCTGGCCAGGGTGAGGAAATCGGGGTTATCGGTGAGAGTCGTTTCGCTGTAGCGCTCCTGGAAGAACAGCTGTTGCCACTGGCGAACCATCCCTAAACGCTGGTTGTCGAGCAAGACGATTTTCAGCGGCAACTGCTTGCGTTTAACGGTGCCGAGCTCCTGGACGTTCATCATGAAGGAGCCGTCACCGGAGATACAGATAACGGTATCGTTCGGGCGGGCGACCTGCGCGCCAACGGCTGCTGGCAGACCGAAGCCCATCGTCCCTAACCCGCTGGAGGTGATGAAATTTTCCGGGCGGGTGTAGGTCATATGCTGCGCGGACCACATCTGGTGCTGGCCGACGTCGGTGGTGACGACGCTATCAGCAGGTTTGCGATCCGACAACTGCTTCAACAGCAGCGGCGCGTAGATGGCCTCGCCGGGGTGATCGTAACGCCATGCGTGCTCGGCGCGCATATCGGCGGTGTGCTGACGCCATGCGTTGATATCCAGCGGCTTCTGCAATGCCGGTAACAGCGCGTTGAGATCGCCCTGCAGCGCAACGTGCGCCTGACGCAGCTTGTTCATCTCCGCCGGGTCGATATCCATATGGATGACTTTAGCGTTCGGCGCAAAGGTATTCAGCTTGCCGGTGACGCGGTCGTCAAAACGGGCACCTACGGCGATGAGCAGATCGCACTCCTGCACCGCCAGGTTTGCCGCTTTGGTGCCGTGCATCCCCAGCATGCCCAGATAGTACGGATAGTCTGCATCTACCGCACCCAACCCTTTCAGCGTGCAGGTGGCTGGTATTTGCGTTACCGCGATAAATTCACGCAGGGCGGGAACGGCCTGCGCCATCCCGACGCCACCGCCGACGTACAGCATCGGCTGTTTCGCCTGAGCCAGCATCTGACGGGCCTCTTCAACTTCCGCATGCGGAAACGCGTCGTTGCTTTCAACGGTGGAGAAGTGGGGTTCCAGATCGCCAGGTGCAACCTGGATATCTTTCGGGATATCGACCAGAACCGGACCAGGACGGCCTGAGCTGGCCACTTCGAACGCTTCTGCCATTACGCGCGGCAGCTCTTCCAGAGACTGAACGAGGAAACTGTGTTTGGTGCAGGCCAGCGATAAACCCAGTACATCGACTTCCTGAAAAGCGTCGGTACCGATGAACGGAGACGCCACCTGCCCGGTGATGGCAACAACGGGAACAGAGTCCAGCAGCGCGTCAGCCAGGCCGGTGATGAGGTTAGTTGCGCCCGGGCCTGACGTTGCCATACACACGCCGGTTTTGCCGGTCGCGCGGGCGTAGCCAATGGCCGCCATCACTGCGCCCTGCTCGTGTCGGCACAAGAGATGTTCCACGCCGCCGTCATACAGTGCATCGTAAATCGGCATAATTGCGCCACCTGGATAACCGAATACTGTCTCGACTCCCTGCGCGCGCAACGCATGTACTACCCACTGTGCCCCATTCATAGTTAGTTCCCCGTCATAAATCGGGAGAAACAGAATTTTGTGCTAGTCGTCATTCTCTGCTCCTCATTTGCGTTTTTTAGTCATAAAAAAACCCCCGGACCTTTCGGTGCGGGGGTCTTAGTTCGTTAAGGCTTGATTTCTAAGCCTTTCCTCGTCCAAGTGCAGCCCCGCACGGTGGGATAATAATCACCACCACGCTAATCACGACCAGGCTAATCACTCGTAGAAGGGCTGTCATTTTCAGTTCTTTTTGCATCTTGTTCGAAGGAATACCTAAAGAGTTATCACAGTTTTTAAATCAAACACAAGATTTATTTATGACGGATTTGATTAGGCAGCGAATCATATTTCTTAAAATCTTTGTTTTATATAAAGAAATTAGAAAATGAATATTTTTCATTTTTTTACTGCAGTTCTTAACGTCAAAACGGGGCTTTTTACATTCTGCGAGGAAGCTTCCACGGTTATGCAATTGTTTCAGCGTGCGCTTAAAATCTCTGAACAGGCGGCGTAAATCAGCAAAATGACGCTAAACAGACAAAAAAGGCGCTGGCATAGTCACACCAGGAGGTAGTGCAAATGTCACTGTCAGTTGTTTATACGCGTGCGGCTCTCGGGGTAAAGGCACCGTTTGTTTCCGTTGAGGTTCATTTGAGTAATGGGCTACCCGGACTCACGCTTGTCGGTTTACCTGAAACGACGGTTAAAGAGGCCAGGGATCGCGTTCGCAGCGCAATAATAAATAGCGGTTATACCTTCCCTGCGAAGAAGATCACCATCAACCTTGCTCCCGCCGATCTGCCTAAAGAGGGGGGACGATACGATTTACCTATCGCAATTGCCCTTCTCGCGGCTTCTGAGCAGCTTAATACGACAAGGCTAGGCTCGTATGAGTTCGTGGGTGAACTCGCGCTCACAGGCGCGTTAAGAGGCGTTCCCGGTGCGATATCAGGAGCGCTGGAGGCCATACGTGCCGGGCGGCAAATCATTGTCGCAAATGAAAACGCATCAGAAGTGAGTCTTATCGCCGAGAAAGGATGCCTCATCGCGGGACATTTACAGGAAGTTTGTGCCTGGCTGGAAGGACGACATGAACTGTCCGAGCCAGAGGAGTGTGACGATGTTATAACCGACGTCCCGGAGGATCTCAGCGAGATTATGGGGCAGGAGCAAGGGAAACGGGCGCTGGAGATTACGGCCGCAGGTGAACACAATCTTCTGTTGATTGGCCCGCCGGGTACGGGGAAAACGATGCTGGCGAGCAGGTTGAGTGGATTGCTTCCACCGCTCAATAATCATGAAGCGCTGGAAAGCGCTGCCATATATAGCCTCATCAGTTCTGCATCGTTGCAAAAACAGTGGCGCCGTCGCCCTTTTCGTTCCCCGCATCATAGCGCTTCACTGACGGCAATGGTCGGCGGCGGGTCTATCCCCGGGCCGGGAGAAATCTCACTGGCCCATAATGGAATTCTATTTCTCGATGAGCTGCCCGAGTTTGAGCGCCGCGTGCTGGATGCACTGAGAGAACCTATTGAATCTGGCGAAATACATATCTCGCGCACGCGGGCCAAAATAAGCTATCCCGCGCAGTTTCAACTGGTCGCTGCGATGAACCCCAGCCCCACGGGCCACTACCAGGGCAACCATAACCGCTGTACGCCGGAGCAAACGTTGCGCTATCTGGGTAAGTTATCCGGCCCGTTCCTCGACCGTTTCGATTTATCCCTCGAAATCCCCCTTCCTCCGCCGGGTCTGCTCAGGCAGACGGGTATCACGGGTGAAAGCTCAGCGGATGTACGCGAGCGGGTGATTGCGGCCCAGACGCGGCAGTATGCTCGTCAGAACAGGCTAAATGCGCGGCTGGATAATGCCGGGATCCGGCAGTTTTGTTCCCTTAACAGTGAGGATGCGGGATGGCTAGAGGAGACGTTGACCCGTTTTGGGCTGTCTATACGTGCGTGGCAGCGTTTGCTAAAAGTGGCCAGAACCATTGCTGACGTGGAGGGGTGCACTGACATTGAGAGAAAGCATTTGCAGGAGGCGCTGAGCTATCGCGCTATCGATCGTTTGCTGCTGCATTTGCAGAAGTTGCTAGCATAAAAAAAGGGGCCATAGCCCCTTCTTATCATCTTAGTCATCAGACTCGGTGTAGTCTTCTGCACCTTCCATCTGCGGCTTGCCGCCAGACAGCGTATGGAAGCGCTTTGGACGCTTAATGCGTGCCATATACTTGATCCACACACGTTCCGCTTCAGACTGAGGCTCACGCTCACCACGGCAAACAGAAACAAACTGTTTTTCGTCTTCGGTTGCAGGTTCACGCTTACCCAGATCCAGCTCGTTAAAGGCATAACCATGGCGCTCAAGCAGTTGAGCTTCTTTGATGGTGAAATCGCCGTGACGAGAGAACCCGCGCGGATAATGTTTATTGTCGAAAAAACGATTAGTCGTCGTAAAGCTTTCCGCCATCCTACACGCTCCTAATTCTTTGGCCGAGCTATTTATGGCGCGGAGTATTAGTTACGCTTGACAGAGTGTAAAACAAAACATTTAAATCATAACGACAAATAATTTTGCGGAGAAAGATGTGGATACGGAATTGCTTAAAACTTTCCTTGAAGTGAGCAGAACACGCCACTTTGGGCGAGCAGCTGAAGCCCTTTACCTGACGCAGTCAGCAGTCAGTTTTCGTATTCGACAGCTGGAAAATCAACTGGGTGTGAATCTTTTTACCCGCCATCGCAACAATATTCGCTTAACGCCTGCCGGTGAGAAACTGCTGCCGTACGCAGAAACGCTCATGAATACCTGGCAGGCAGCACGTAAAGAGGTGGCGCATACTTCGAGGCATAATGAGTTCTCGATAGGGGCCAGCGCTTCTCTGTGGGAATGTATGCTAAGTCAGTGGCTTACCCGGCTGTATCATTCACACGGCCACCTGCAATTTGAAGCGAGAATTGCGCAACGGCAGTCGCTGGTTAAGCAACTTCATGAGCGTCAGCTTGATCTTCTGATCACAACTGAAGCCCCCAAGATGGACGAATTTAGCAGCCAGATTGTAGGCCAGTTTGGTCTGGCGCTTTATGCCTCTGAGCCTTTGATGATGAAGGCAGACCTGACCTATTTGCGCCTGGAATGGGGGCCAGATTTTCAGCAGCATGAGACTGGATTGATTGCACCTGATGATGTTCCACAGTTAACAACCAGCTCTGCGGAGATCGCCTGCCAGCAACTGCCCTTGCTGAGAGGTTGTACCTGGTTACCTGTTCGCTGGGCAGACGCTAAAGCGGGGCTGCATACGGTGATGGATTCCACCACGCTTACCAGACCGCTGTATGCGATTTGGCTGCAAAACAGTGATAAGCAAGCACAGATAAAAGATCTGTTAAAAATCAATGTAATGGACTGATACATCAGCCAGCAGGAATGCTGGCTGAATATTAAGAAGAGACGTTTTTGCAGGATTTCAGGCAAAAAAAATCCTTTGCCGAAGCAAAGGATTATATATGGCAGGGGCGGAGAGACTCGAACTCGCGACACCCGGTTTTGGAGACCGGTGCTCTACCAACTGAGCTACGCCCCTAAAGTTTTTTGCCATTAAGCCTGCCAAAAAGGCAGGCTTAATGTCTTAATAAGTGGCGGAACGGACGGGACTCGAACCCGCGACCCCCTGCGTGACAGGCAGGTATTCTAACCGACTGAACTACCGCTCCACCGAAGACTGCTGTAAACACCGGATTTATGCACCGGCTTACTACTTAATTTGATGCCTGGCAGTTCCCTACTCTCACATGGGGAGACCCCACACTACCATCGGCGCTACGGCGTTTCACTTCTGAGTTCGGCATGGGGTCAGGTGGGACCACCGCGCTAAAGCCGCCAGGCAAATTCTGTTAATCTGTATCAAAGCTGAAATTTGATTGTTTTGTCTCTTCGCCAAAACATCTTCGGCGTTGTAAGGTTAAGCCTCACGGTTCATTAGTATCGGTTAGCTCAACGCATCGCTGCGCTTACACACCCGACCTATCAACGTCGTCGTCTTCAACGTTCCTTCAGGACCCTTAAAGGGTCAGGGAGAACTCATCTCGGGGCAAGTTTCGTGCTTAGATGCTTTCAGCACTTATCTTTTCCGCATTTAGCTACCGGGCAGTGCCATTGGCATGACAACCCGAACACCAGTGATGCGTCCACTCCGGTCCTCTCGTACTAGGAGCAGCCCCCCTCAATTCTCCAGCGCCCACGGCAGATAGGGACCGAACTGTCTCACGACGTTCTAAACCCAGCTCGCGTACCACTTTAAATGGCGAACAGCCATACCCTTGGGACCTACTTCAGCCCCAGGATGTGATGAGCCGACATCGAGGTGCCAAACACCGCCGTCGATATGAACTCTTGGGCGGTATCAGCCTGTTATCCCCGGAGTACCTTTTATCCGTTGAGCGATGGCCCTTCCATTCAGAACCACCGGATCACTATGACCTGCTTTCGCACCTGCTCGAGCCGTCACTCTCGCAGTCAAGCTAGCTTATGCCATTGCACTAACCTCCTGATGTCCGACCAGGATTAGCTAACCTTCGTGCTCCTCCGTTACTCTTTGGGAGGAGACCGCCCCAGTCAAACTACCCACCAGACACTGTCCGCAACCCGGATCACGGGTCTACGTTAGAACACCAGCCATTAAAGGGTGGTATTTCAAGGACGGCTCCACGCAGACTGGCGTCCACGCTTCAAAGCCTCCCACCTATCCTACACATCAAGGACCAGTGTTCAGTGTCAAGCTATAGTAAAGGTTCACGGGGTCTTTCCGTCTTGCCGCGGGTACACTGCATCTTCACAGCGAGTTCAATTTCACTGAGTCTCGGGTGGAGACAGCCTGGCCATCATTACGCCATTCGTGCAGGTCGGAACTTACCCGACAAGGAATTTCGCTACCTTAGGACCGTTATAGTTACGGCCGCCGTTTACCGGGGCTTCGATCAAGAGCTTCGCGTTACCGCTAACCCCATCAATTAACCTTCCGGCACCGGGCAGGCGTCACACCGTATACGTCCACTTTCGTGTTTGCACAGTGCTGTGTTTTTAATAAACAGTTGCAGCCAGCTGGTATCTTCGACTGATTTCAGCTCCACCCGCAGGGGCTTCACCTACATATCAGCGTGCCTTCTCCCGAAGTTACGGCACCATTTTGCCTAGTTCCTTCACCCGAGTTCTCTCAAGCGCCTTGGTATTCTCTACCTGACCACCTGTGTCGGTTTGGGGTACGATTTGATGTTACCTGATGCTTAGAGGCTTTTCCTGGAAGCAGGGCATTTGTTACTTCAGCACCGTAGTGCCTCGTCATCACACCTCAGCGTTAAAAAACGACCGGATTTACCTAATCGTTCCGCCTACATGCTTAAACCGGGACAACCGTCGCCCGGCTAACATAGCCTTCTCCGTCCCCCCTTCGCAGTAACACCAAGTACAGGAATATTAACCTGTTTCCCATCGACTACGCCTTTCGGCCTCGCCTTAGGGGTCGACTCACCCTGCCCCGATTAACGTTGGACAGGAACCCTTGGTCTTCCGGCGAGCGGGCTTTTCACCCGCTTTATCGTTACTTATGTCAGCATTCGCACTTCTGATACCTCCAGCATGCCTCACAGCACACCTTCAACGGCTTACAGAACGCTCCCCTACCCAACAACGCATAAGCGTCGCTGCCGCAGCTTCGGTGCATGGTTTAGCCCCGTTACATCTTCCGCGCAGGCCGACTCGACCAGTGAGCTATTACGCTTTCTTTAAATGATGGCTGCTTCTAAGCCAACATCCTGGCTGTCTGTGCCTTCCCACATCGTTTCCCACTTAACCATGACTTTGGGACCTTAGCTGGCGGTCTGGGTTGTTTCCCTCTTCACGACGGACGTTAGCACCCGCCGTGTGTCTCCCGTGATAACATTCTTCGGTATTCGTAGTTTGCATCGGGTTGGTAAGCCGGGATGGCCCCCTAGCCGAAACAGTGCTCTACCCCCGAAGATGAGTTCACGAGGCGCTACCTAAATAGCTTTCGGGGAGAACCAGCTATCTCCCGGTTTGATTGGCCTTTCACCCCCAGCCACAAGTCATCCGCTAATTTTTCAACATTAGTCGGTTCGGTCCTCCAGTTAGTGTTACCCAACCTTCAACCTGCCCATGGCTAGATCACCGGGTTTCGGGTCTATACCCTGCAACTTAACGCCCAGTTAAGACTCGGTTTCCCTTCGGCTCCCCTATACGGTTAACCTTGCTACAGAATATAAGTCGCTGACCCATTATACAAAAGGTACGCAGTCACACCACGAAGGTGCTCCCACTGCTTGTACGTACACGGTTTCAGGTTCTTTTTCACTCCCCTCGCCGGGGTTCTTTTCGCCTTTCCCTCACGGTACTGGTTCACTATCGGTCAGTCAGGAGTATTTAGCCTTGGAGGATGGTCCCCCCATATTCAGACAGGATACCACGTGTCCCGCCCTACTCTTCGAGTTCACAGCCTGTGTGCTTTCGTGTACGGGACTGTCACCCTGTACCGTGCGACTTTCCAGACGCTTCCACTAACACACAAGCTGATTCAGACTCTGGGCTGCTCCCCGTTCGCTCGCCGCTACTGGGGGAATCTCGGTTGATTTCTTTTCCTCGGGGTACTTAGATGTTTCAGTTCCCCCGGTTCGCCTCGTTAACCTATGTATTCAGTTAACGATAGTGCAACGAATTGCACTGGGTTTCCCCATTCGGACATCGCCGGGTCAAAGGTTCATATCACCTCGCCGGCGCTTTTCGCAGATTAGCACGTCCTTCATCGCCTCTGACTGCCAGGGCATCCACCGTGTACGCTTAGTCGCTTAACCTCACAACCCGAAGATGTTTCACTTCTGATTGCGAAAATTTGAGAGACTCGAACACACCATTAAGATGTGTCGTTTCAATTTTCAGCTTGATCCAGATTTTTAAAGAGCAAAACTTCGCAGTGCACCTTTTCAGGTTCACTCTGAAGTTTTCTTGTGTTTGCAGTAAAAGATGGTGGAGCTATGCGGGATCGAACCGCAGACCTCCTGCGTGCAAAGCAGGCGCTCTCCCAGCTGAGCTATAGCCCCATCGTTTTGCAATCTCTGTACCGCTCATCCTTTAAAAGGAGTTTGGTAGGCCTGAGTGGACTTGAACCACCGACCTCACCCTTATCAGGGGTGCGCTCTAACCACCTGAGCTACAAGCCTGCAGAGATTTTTACTGCTGTTTTTCATCAGACAATCTGTGTGAGCACTGCAAAGGCAGGTTCTTTAAGGTAAGGAGGTGATCCAACCGCAGGTTCCCCTACGGTTACCTTGTTACGACTTCACCCCAGTCATGAATCACAAAGTGGTAAGCGCCCTCCCGAAGGTTAAGCTACCTACTTCTTTTGCAACCCACTCCCATGGTGTGACGGGCGGTGTGTACAAGGCCCGGGAACGTATTCACCGTAGCATTCTGATCTACGATTACTAGCGATTCCGACTTCATGGAGTCGAGTTGCAGACTCCAATCCGGACTACGACGCACTTTATGAGGTCCGCTTGCTCTCGCGAGGTCGCTTCTCTTTGTATGCGCCATTGTAGCACGTGTGTAGCCCTACTCGTAAGGGCCATGATGACTTGACGTCATCCCCACCTTCCTCCAGTTTATCACTGGCAGTCTCCTTTGAGTTCCCGGCCTAACCGCTGGCAACAAAGGATAAGGGTTGCGCTCGTTGCGGGACTTAACCCAACATTTCACAACACGAGCTGACGACAGCCATGCAGCACCTGTCTCAGAGTTCCCGAAGGCACCAATCCATCTCTGGAAAGTTCTCTGGATGTCAAGAGTAGGTAAGGTTCTTCGCGTTGCATCGAATTAAACCACATGCTCCACCGCTTGTGCGGGCCCCCGTCAATTCATTTGAGTTTTAACCTTGCGGCCGTACTCCCCAGGCGGTCGACTTAACGCGTTAGCTCCGGAAGCCACGCCTCAAGGGCACAACCTCCAAGTCGACATCGTTTACGGCGTGGACTACCAGGGTATCTAATCCTGTTTGCTCCCCACGCTTTCGCACCTGAGCGTCAGTCTTTGTCCAGGGGGCCGCCTTCGCCACCGGTATTCCTCCAGATCTCTACGCATTTCACCGCTACACCTGGAATTCTACCCCCCTCTACAAGACTCTAGCCTGCCAGTTTCGAATGCAGTTCCCAGGTTGAGCCCGGGGATTTCACATCCGACTTGACAGACCGCCTGCGTGCGCTTTACGCCCAGTAATTCCGATTAACGCTTGCACCCTCCGTATTACCGCGGCTGCTGGCACGGAGTTAGCCGGTGCTTCTTCTGCGGGTAACGTCAATCGCTGTGGTTATTAACCACAACGCCTTCCTCCCCGCTGAAAGTACTTTACAACCCGAAGGCCTTCTTCATACACGCGGCATGGCTGCATCAGGCTTGCGCCCATTGTGCAATATTCCCCACTGCTGCCTCCCGTAGGAGTCTGGACCGTGTCTCAGTTCCAGTGTGGCTGGTCATCCTCTCAGACCAGCTAGGGATCGTCGCCTAGGTGAGCCGTTACCCCACCTACTAGCTAATCCCATCTGGGCACATCTGATGGCAAGAGGCCCGAAGGTCCCCCTCTTTGGTCTTGCGACGTTATGCGGTATTAGCTACCGTTTCCAGTAGTTATCCCCCTCCATCAGGCAGTTTCCCAGACATTACTCACCCGTCCGCCGCTCGTCACCCAGGAGCAAGCTCCCTGTGCTACCGCTCGACTTGCATGTGTTAGGCCTGCCGCCAGCGTTCAATCTGAGCCATGATCAAACTCTTCAATTTAAGTTTGATGCTCGTGAATTAAACTTCGTAATGAATTACGTATGTTCACTCAGAGACTTGGTATTCATTTATTGTCCGAAGACATTAAGAATCCATGTCACTTTGAGTGCCCACACAGATTGTCTGATAAATTGTTAAAGAGCAGTGCAACGCGGCTTTCGCTCACCGTTGCGAGGTCCCGTATATTACGTTTTCCTCGTTCAGAGTCAAGTGATTATTTTCGCTTTTCTCTGCTGGGGTTCATCTCTGAACCCCGCTAACCCGGCGGCCTGTAAGCCGTTGTTCCGTGTCAGTGGAGGCGCATTATAGGGAGTTCTCAGACGTTGACAACCCCTCTTTTAAAAAAAACTTTCAACCGTCTCTTTTTTGCTCAAAACCGTGCTATAGCGCCAGTTTTTCGAGCGTTTCAAAGCCATAACGGCGTAAAACGGGTAAAAGTTGCTCAGTCTCTTTCGTGATAGCCATACAAAACGCGATATTCGCATCGGTAGATTTCGCATCCGGCGCTTCGTGTTCCAGCAGCCAGGCAGTACGACGAGCGATAGCCGCACCCGAATCCACCAGGCGCGTCCCCTCCGGTAACACCTCCAATAACTCTTCCTGTAATAGCGGGAAGTGGGTACAGCCCAGCACAACGGTATCCGGAGGTTCGGGCATCCGCAGCCACGGACGAAGAATACGACGCAGCTCGTCGAGTGATACCGCCTTTCCATGCAGCTTCGCTTCGGCCATCTCCACCAGCTCGGCCGAGCCCAGCATCGCAATCTGACATTCGTTAGCAAAACGGTCGATCAGCTCGCGGGTATAAGGACGCTTTACCGTGCCTCGCGTTGCCAGCAAACCCACTATGCCGTTCGCCGTCAGACGCGCGGCAGGCTTTATTGCAGGGACGACGCCCACAACCGGGAACTGGAATTTTTCACGCAGGGCGGGAAGAGAAACGGTGCTCGCCGTATTACAGGCGATGACGGCCAGCGCAAGGGGATAGCGTTTTTGTACCGCAGTGACGATTTCAACTACACGCTCAACAATAAAATCTTCGCTCTTTTCCCCATACGGGAAAGCGACGTTATCGAAGGCGTAGATGTAATGGAGATCCGGCAGGAGATGCCGAATCTCATCATAGACCGAAAGCCCACCGACGCCGGAATCAAACACCAGCACGGTGGGACGCGGATTAGAAGGTGTAGCTGCCAGACAAGGTGTATTCCCGTCCTGCAGTTTGGTAGCCATAAACTGTCTCGTAATCTTTATCGAACAGGTTGGCTATTTTACCACGAACTGTAAGGTGTGAGGTGACAGGATACGAAACTGCGACATCCCACAGGCTTACACCGCCCATTTTCACGCGTTCTGACGAATAGGTGTCAGGATCAATCGCGACATCATAGCGGGTGCCCAGATAACGGTAGGCAAGGTTCCAGTCGAGATCCCATACCTGCCAGTCAAGCTGGTACTTAACCTGCTGCTTAGAACGGCGGGCCAGTACTTCGTTGGTTTTGGCATTACGCGGGTCGACATAATCATAGGAAATCTGATGTCCGACCGGGCCAGTATCGAACTGTGCCGTCGCTTCCACACCTTTAATACGTGCTTCGTCGACGTTGTAGTAACGATACGTATGCGGATCGCTGTTAATAAGATTATCAATGTCATTGCGATAGCCGGTGATACGCCAGTTGACCGGTCCCGTCAGACCTTCAAAGCCCCCTTCCCACTGTTTACTCTCCTCCGGTTTGAGGTCCGGATTACCGTAAGAAGCGCTGTGGATCTGGCTCATGGTTGGTGCTTTAAATGCGGTACCGTAGGAGGCAATCACGCGATAGCCATCCACAAACTCCCACGCCGCGCTGGTTTGCCATGTGCCATGGTTACCAAAGTTGGAGTTGTCGTCATTACGCGCCGCCGCTTCCAGCGTCACGCTGCTGAACTGCTGCATTGCCGAAACAAACACGCCGGTATTGCGTTGCTCGTAACCTTTATCCAGGTAGCCCGTTCCGGCCTGCGTCTTCTGCTTTAGCCAGTCCAGACCTGCGCCAATGTTGCCGTGACCGACCTCCACGGTATTGAGCCATTGGGTGGTGTACTGCTTCACGTCATCCATGGTGGCGGAATCAGCGTAACGCCCTTTCTTCGGATCATAGTTCTGATCTTTACTGCGACCGTAACCCGCGACCAGCTGTGACTGGAAAATCCCCTGGTTGTAACGCAGACCGGTATCCCAGTTCTGGCTATAGAGCTGGCGAGTATCAGGTCGTCCATCCACCATAAAGTTGTCGTCGTAGTGATCGTAACCGTCGTACGCGGTGCGGTTGTCATAACCAAAGCCACGGAAAAAGCCGCTCACGCTGTCGGTAATCTGCTGTTCCACAGAGCCGTACAGCGATTTACTCATAAAGCCATCGCGGTCCGGCTGGCGCGGAGCATCTTTGGCATCAATATCAAAACCACGGGTATAGGTGTAGTTACCCGCCATGGTGATTTTGGTTTTATCCAGCACCTGCTGGAAAGCGCCGTCATAGGTCTGATAACCCTTAGAGCCGACGCCCGCTGAGATTTCCGCACCCGGCTTGTCACGTCCGGTGATGATGTTGATCACGCCGCCAATCGCATCGGAGCCATACAGGGCCGAACGCGGACCACGGATGTACTCAATACGCTGAATCAGCGAGGTCGGGATTTGGCTCAGATCGGGAACGTTGCTGATCCCGGCGTTATTCAAAGGAATACCGTCAATCAGCACCAGCACATGGCGAGATTCCGTTCCGCGAATAAAAGTCGAAGAGTTCGAGCCCATTCCACCGCTTTGCGCGATATCCACGCCAGGCAGACGTGACATGATTTCCACCACGCTTCTGGCCTGCCAGCGTTCAATATCTTCGCGCGTCACCACGGACGTCGGTGCCAGAACAGTTTTTGCCGGTTGTTCAAAACGATTTGCCGTCACCACCAACGAGTCTGCGCTATCCTGCGCCCAGCCCGAAAATGCCGTGACGGACAACGCCGTCAACAGCGATACTTTTTTAATCATTGTTAAAGCATCCACAATATAAGAAGGATGCCGCAGGCCTCATCGATAGCACGCGATGATGAAACCAAATGCGACGTGATCCCGGCAGGTCTTCGGGCTAGGTGGCTATATAAGGATGAAGACTTCCCATTTTCACAGTGTCTACAACGCTCATCCCGCCAGTCTTTACCGCTGCGCGTCAGCTCCAGATTTACACTGGATTCCCTTTTCACTCTCAGGAGACCGGAAACAGAATGCTACAATTAGACACGTATGGATGTCCAGACAGCTATTGGCCATTAAATCTGGACATCCCCTGAACAATGCCTACAATCGCCGCGTAATTCTTTATCACTCAGGACGCATCATGACCCCAGAACACCTCCCGACAGAACAGTACGACGCGCAGCTGGCAGAAAAAGTTGTCCGCCTGCAAAGTATGATGACGCCTTTCAACGCGCCCGTTCCCGAGGTGTTCCGCTCTCCAGTCAGCCACTACCGCATGCGCGCCGAATTCCGCATCTGGCACGACGGTGACGACCTGTACCACATCATTTTCGATCAGCAGACGAAGTCCCGTATCCGCGTGGACAGCTTCCCGGCAGCGAGTGAGCTTATCAACCAGCTGATGACGCTGATAATGGACGGCGTGCGCAACAATCCGATGCTGCGTAACAAGCTGTTCCAGATTGACTACCTGACCACGCAAAGCAATCAGGCGATTGTTTCCCTGCTGTACCACAAAGCCCTGAACGACGAGTGGCGCGAGCAGGCAGAAGCGCTGCGCGATGCGCTACGGGCGCAGAACATCAACGTTCACCTGATTGGCCGGGCGACAAAAACCAAAATCATGCTGGATCAGGACTACGTAGACGAGCGCCTGCCTGTGGCGGGTAAAGAGATGGTTTATCGTCAGGTGGAAAACAGCTTCACCCAGCCGAATGCCGCGATGAACGTGCAGATGCTGGAGTGGGCGCTGAAGGCGACAGAAGGGTCAACGGGCGATCTGCTTGAGCTCTACTGCGGTAACGGCAACTTCTCGCTGGCGCTGGCGCGTAATTTCGACCGCGTCCTCGCAACGGAAATCGCCAAGCCGTCGGTAGCCGCCGCGCAGTACAATATTGCCGCTAACCATATCGACAACGTGCAGATCATTCGTATGGCCGCGGAAGAATTCACGCAGGCGATGAACGGCGTACGCCAGTTTAACCGCCTGGAAGGGATCGATCTGAAGAGTTACCAGTGTGAGACGATTTTTGTCGACCCGCCGCGCAGTGGCCTGGACAGCGAAACCGAGAAGATGGTGCAGGCGTACCCGCGTATTTTGTACATCTCCTGTAATCCGGAGACCCTGTGCAAGAACCTGGAAACGTTAGGCCAGACGCACAAGGTTGAACGTCTGGCACTGTTCGATCAGTTCCCGTATACGCACCATATGGAGTGCGGCGTACTTCTGACGGCTAAGTAAATATCCGGCATTTTTGGCAGGTGGAGCTTCGCTTACCTGCCCTACAAAATTCTCTACTCCGGTAACTGGCTCTTGCGGCTACGCATGCGCGAGCCAATCCAGAACACCAGCGCCACAGACAGTACCGCAGGGAAGAAGTTAGAGCCGATATCCGGATACTCCGCGCGCACCACCGTGCTATACAGCAATACGCCCAAAATAAAGCAGGCGGCGGCCAGCCCCGGTAACCCCACCGGCATGGTGCGGTTCAGGTAACGTTGATGCAGGCAGTAAACCGTCAGCACCAGCGCAATAAGCGGGAAAATCGAAAACGGCACGATGGAGCTAAAAATAGCGGCGAACGTACCATTAATGGATAAGCCAGCGATCAATGCCAGCAACAGCGTCCCTTTATCCTGACCTGACTGTTTCATTACTCACCTTCACTCTTCGGTTTGATGTGCCAGTTTCTCTTGTTCACGGCGATACCAGTAGTACGCGCCTTTGGAGATCATCCTGAGCTGCAATACCAGTCGCTCTTCAAGCTGCTTGCGTTGTTCAATGCTGACGTCCAGCGCTTCGGCACCCGCGCTGAACACTATCGTCACCATCGCCTCAGCCTGTGCTTCAGTAAAGGCACGCGGCATATGGTTTTCGAGTTCAAGATAGTCGGCAAGTTCCGCGATGAAGTGCTGAATTTCACGCGCGACGGCGGCACGAAACGCCGCCGACGTGCCCGAACGTTCGCGCAGAAGCAGACGAAATGCGTTGGGGTTATTGCCGATAAATTCCATAAATGTCGACACGGAGGTACGGATCACGCTGCCCCCTTTGGCGATACGCTGACGCGCCTGGCGCATCAGCTGACGCAGCATCAGACCGCTCTCGTCGACCATGGTCAGGCCCAGTTCATCCACATCACGGAAATGACGATAGAAGGACGTTGGCGCAATCCCGGCCTCGCGTGCGACTTCGCGCAGGCTCAAACTGGCAAAACTCCGCTCAGCACTCAGTTGACTGAATGCGGCTTCCACCAGCGAACGCCGGGTTTTCTCTTTTTGTTGTGCTCTTACGCCCATCACGATAGTTGAATCCTTCCAAAGGCCTGATGGCACTATACCAGAGAATAAAATTAATCTGTTTGTCTGGCTTTGTGAATGATTGTTTACGTGCGGTTTGTGCTCCACTGCCGGAAAAAAGCACAACGATAATTGGGTTACTCCGGCAATGATGTTATGATTCTGTTGCTTTTATGTATAAGAACAGGTAAGCCTTACCATGCCACATTCCTACGATTACGACGCAATAGTTATTGGTTCCGGCCCCGGCGGCGAAGGTGCTGCTATGGGTCTGGTGAAACAGGGAGCCAGAGTAGCGGTCATCGAGCGCTACCATAATGTCGGCGGCGGTTGCACCCACTGGGGCACCATCCCTTCGAAAGCCCTCCGCCACGCCGTTAGCCGCATTATCGAATTTAACCAGAACCCTCTTTACAGCGACCACTCCCGACTTCTTCGTTCCTCTTTTGCTGACATCCTGAATCACGCGGATACCGTTATTAACCAGCAGACACGCATGCGTCAGGGATTTTATGAGCGTAACCACTGTGAAATTTTGCAGGGCAACGCGCATTTTGTGGATGAACATACCCTGGCACTCGAATGCCACGACGGTTCGGTTGAAACCATCACGGCTGAAAAATTTGTGATTGCCTGCGGTTCACGCCCGTACCATCCCGCCGACGTCGATTTCTCTCACCCGCGCGTCTACGACAGCGACTCGATTCTGAGCCTGCACCATGAACCCCGCCACGTCATTATCTATGGCGCAGGGGTCATTGGTTGCGAATATGCGTCGATCTTCCGCGGAATGGACGTCAAAGTTGACCTGATCAACACCCGCGACCGCCTGCTGGCGTTCCTCGATCAGGAGATGTCGGACTCCCTCTCCTACCACTTCTGGAACAGCGGCGTGGTGATTCGCCACAACGAAGAGTACGAGAAAATTGAAGGCTGTGACGACGGGGTGATCATGCACCTGAAGTCAGGCAAGAAGCTGAAAGCAGACTGCCTGCTGTACGCCAACGGCCGTACCGGCAACACCGACTCCCTGCAGCTGGAAAACATCGGGCTCGAGACCGACAGCCGTGGTCAGCTTAAGGTCAACAGCATGTATCAGACCGCCCTGCCGCACGTCTACGCGGTTGGCGACGTGATTGGCTACCCGAGCCTGGCCTCTGCCGCCTACGATCAGGGCCGAATTGCCGCTCAGGCGCTGGTGAAGGGTGAAGCAACGGCGCACCTGATTGAAGATATTCCGACGGGCATCTATACCATCCCGGAAATCAGTTCAGTCGGGAAAACCGAGCAGCAGCTAACGTCAATGAAGGTGCCTTACGAGGTGGGTCGTGCGCAGTTTAAACATCTGGCGCGGGCGCAAATCGTGGGGATGAGCGTGGGAACGCTGAAGATCCTCTTCCATCGCGAGACGAAAGAGATCCTCGGTATTCACTGCTTTGGTGAACGCGCGGCGGAAATCATTCATATCGGCCAGGCGATAATGGAGCAGAAAGGCGGTGGTAACACCATTGAATACTTTGTTAACACCACCTTTAACTACCCGACCATGGCGGAAGCCTATCGGGTAGCTGCGCTTAACGGCTTAAACCGCCTGTTTTAACGCGCTGTCGAAATGGCCATCCATCGAACCACGGATGGCCTCTGCCAGCTGCTCATAGCGGCTGCGCAGCGGTGAACCCGGACGATAAACCAGGCCAATCGTACGACGCGGTTCCGGCTTAATGCACGGCAGATAGACCACGCCATCACGTTTACGCTCGTGCGGCACCGCCAGCGCGGGCAGAAGCGTAATACCGCTTCCCGCCGCCACCATATTACGCAGCGTTTCCAGACTGGTTGCCCGGAAATGGGTATCTTCATCGGCACCCGCTTCGAAGCAGAAGCCCATAGCCTGGTCGCGCAGGCAGTGGCCATCTTCCAGCATCAGCAGCTTTTCACCGGCCAGATCGGCCATCGGCACGCGATCGCGGTTCGCCCACGGGTGATCTTCATAGATCGCCAGCATCATCGGCTCATCGAACAGCGGTACTTCAATAAAGGCTTCACTCTCTTTTACCAGTGCCAGAATAGCGCAGTCGAGCTTGCCGCTGTCCAGCTGCGCCAGCAGCTGATGGGTTTGCGCTTCGTGCAGGTACATTTCGAGTTTCGGGAACGTCTGGTGCAGCATCGGAATGATGTGCGGCAACAGGTACGGGCCAACGGTTGGGATCAGGCCAATATGCAGCGGGCCGGACATTGCCTCCCCCTGCTGGCTTGCCATTTCCTTGAGCACTTTGACCTCGCGCAGCACGGTGCGCGCCTGATCCACCAGCAGAAGACCTGCCTGTGTGAACAGAACCTTACGGCTGGTGCGCTCCAGCAGCATCACGCCCAGCTCGTCTTCCAGCTTGCGGATCTGGCCGCTCAGCGTGGGCTGGCTGACGTGGCAGGAGTCTGCCGCGCGGCGAAAGTGACGATGCTCGGCTAACGCTACCAGGTATTCAAGATCACGAATATTCATTATTCATCCTCCGTCGCCACGATAGTTCATGGCGATAGATAGCATAGCAACGAACGATTATCCCTATCAAGCATTCTGTTGAATAATACACCACATAGACGAGGCGGCACGTGTTTGACCCTTGACGTCCCCGCTCCGTCAGCGAGTTTCTCTCAAAACTCGAACAACTAAAGCCAACGTGAACTTTTGCGGACCCCGTGGTCCGCTTTTTTTTGCGTAAAAAAGGCCGGATATAAAAACAAAATGGCAACCGAAGCGATCATTTTTAATGTTTTACTCCCTTTCCCCCATACATTTTCATAAGCATCTCTTATCTGACGCAATGCGAATTAAATTTCGTAAATTGCCCACATTTATTCGTTTGCTGAACCGTTTTCGCAGCAATTGACGACGGGGGTTTTACGTGGCTTTATAAAGGGAGATGACAAAATAATGTCCAGAAAATTTTTGCCTGGGCATAAACAAAAATGATGGGGTGACTGGGTTTTTATGAACGAACAATATTCCGCGTTGCGTAGTAATGTCAGTATGCTCGGCAAAGTGCTTGGAGATACCATCAAAGATGCGTTAGGGGAGAACATCCTCGACCGCGTTGAAACCATCCGCAAGCTGTCTAAATCTTCCCGTGCCGGTAACGAGGCCAGTCGTCAGGAGCTGCTCACCACCTTGCAGAACCTCTCTAACGATGAGCTGCTGCCCGTTGCGCGCGCATTCAGCCAGTTCCTGAACCTGGCCAATACCGCTGAGCAATACCACAGTATTTCGCCGAATGGCGAAGCGGCAAGCAACCCGGAAGTCATTGCCCGCACCCTTCGTAAACTGAAAGACCAGCCAGACCTCAACGAGGCCACCATCAAAAAAGCGGTGGAGTCGCTTTCGCTGGAGCTGGTGCTGACCGCACACCCAACCGAAATTACCCGACGCACCCTGATCCACAAAATGGTGGAAGTGAACAACTGTCTGAAGCAGTTGGATAACAAAGACATTGCCGACTACGAACGCAACCAGCTGATGCGCCGTCTGCGCCAGCTTATTGCCCAGTCCTGGCACACCGATGAAATTCGTAAGCATCGCCCAAGCCCGGTGGACGAAGCTAAATGGGGCTTTGCGGTGGTGGAAAACAGTCTGTGGGAAGGGGTGCCGAACTACCTGCGCGAGCTGAACGAACAGCTGGAAGAGAACCTTGGCTACCGCCTCCCGGTCGATTTCGTTCCGGTTCGATTCACCTCATGGATGGGCGGCGACCGCGACGGCAACCCGAACGTGACCGCGGAAATTACCCGTCACGTCCTGCTGCTGAGCCGCTGGAAAGCGACCGACCTGTTCCTGAAAGACATTCAGGTGCTGATCTCCGAGCTGTCGATGGTTGAAGCGACGCCGGAACTACGCGCGCTGGCAGGTGAAGAGGGTGCCAGCGAACCGTACCGTTTCCTGATGAAAAAACTGCGCGGTCAGCTGATGGCCACTCAGGCGTGGCTGGAAGCGCGTCTGAAAGGTCAGCGCCTCCCAAAACCAGAAGGCCTGCTCAGCCAGAACGAACAGCTCTGGGAGCCGCTGTACGCCTGTTATAAATCACTCCAGGCCTGCGGGATGGGCATCATCGCTAACGGCGAACTGCTCGACACCCTGCGCCGCGTGAAGTGTTTCGGCGTGCCGCTGGTGCGTATCGACGTACGTCAGGAAAGTACCCGCCATACCGAAGCGCTGGGCGAGCTGACCCGCTACCTCGGCATCGGCGACTATGAAAGCTGGTCCGAAGCCGACAAACAGGCCTTCCTGATCCGCGAGCTGAACTCGAAGCGCCCTCTGCTGCCGCGCAACTGGGAGCCAAGCAACGAAACCCGCGAGGTGCTCAACACCTGTAAAGCGATCGTGGACGCACCGAAAGGATCGGTGGCCGCCTATGTGATCTCAATGGCGAAGACCCCTTCCGACGTGCTGGGCGTTCACCTTCTGCTGAAAGAAGCGGGAATCGACTACGCCCTGCCGGTCGCCCCGCTGTTTGAGACCCTCGACGACCTGAATAACGCCAACGACGTCATGACCCAGCTGCTGAATATCGACTGGTACCGCGGCTTTATCCAGGGCAAACAGATGGTGATGATCGGCTATTCCGACTCCGCGAAAGATGCAGGCGTGATGGCGGCATCCTGGGCGCAGTATCAGGCGCAGGATGCCCTGATCAAAACCTGCGAGAAAGCCGGTATTGAGCTGACCCTGTTCCACGGACGCGGTGGCTCAATTGGCCGTGGCGGCGCACCTGCACATGCAGCCCTTCTGTCACAGCCGCCGGGAAGCCTGAAAGGCGGCCTGCGCGTCACCGAGCAGGGCGAGATGATCCGCTTCAAATACGGTCTGCCGGAAGTGACCATCAGCAGCCTGTCGCTTTATACCAGCGCTATCCTGGAAGCAAACCTGCTGCCGCCGCCGGAGCCGAAAGCGTCCTGGTGCCATATCATGGACGAGCTGTCTGACATCTCCTGCGATCTGTACCGCGGCTACGTGCGTGAAAACAAAGATTTCGTTCCTTACTTCCGCTCGGCCACGCCTGAGCAGGAGCTGGGTAAACTGCCGCTGGGCTCACGTCCTGCGAAGCGTCGCCCGACCGGTGGCGTAGAGTCTCTGCGCGCGATCCCGTGGATCTTCGCCTGGACGCAAAACCGTTTGATGCTGCCCGCCTGGCTGGGTGCCGGTGCCGCGCTGCAAAAAGTGGTGGAAGACGGTAAACAGAGCGAGCTGGAGACCATGTGTCGCGACTGGCCATTCTTCTCTACCCGTCTGGGCATGCTGGAGATGGTCTTCTCGAAAGCTGACCTGTGGCTGGCGGAATACTACGATCAGCGTCTGGTGAAACCTGAGCTGTGGGCGCTGGGCAAAGAGCTGCGCGAACTGCTTGAAGGCGACATCAAAGTGGTTCTGGACATCGCCAACGACTCACACCTGATGGCGGACCTGCCGTGGATTGCCGAGTCTATTCAACTGCGTAACATTTACACCGACCCGCTGAACGTCCTGCAGGCAGAGCTGCTGCACCGTTCGCGTCTGGCGGAAGAAGAAGGGAAAGAGCCGGATCCGCGTGTTGAACAGGCGCTGATGGTGACGATTGCGGGCGTTGCGGCGGGTATGCGTAACACCGGCTAATGCTTTACGCCCGGCGGCGCTGCGCTTGCACGGGCCTACGATAAGTAGGCCGGGTAAGCGTTAGCGCCACCCGGCAATACCTGGTATCAACACCATGCACCACGACATTACCTACATCCTGAATGACCTGATCAACGGCACAACGCCGCTGCATGAGGTGCATTTTGCAAACCCCGCGACCTCCGCCCCCGAACTTGCCTTGCAGGTCGATTTTCCACGTCTGGAGATCGCGATCGAAGGATCTATGAAAGACCTGGCTGGCTGCGTATTACAGCAGGGGGATGTTTTATACGTCCCGGCTGGCGGCTGGAATAATCCACAATGGCAAGCCCCCGCAACAACGCTGAGCATCCTGTTTGGCAAACAGCAGCTTGGGTTTAGCCTTATACACTGGGATGGCGTAGACGTTCGTAACCTGGCAAAGCAGAACGTTGCCCGGCGTGGTCCGCGTATTGGATCGCTACTCTTACAGACGCTTCATGAAATACAGATGCAGCCCCATGAGCAACAAACCGCGCGGCTGATTATCGCCAGCCTGCTTAGCCACTGCGTCGACCTACTGGGTAGCCAGATCCAAACCGCCTCCCGCAGTCAGGCTTTATTTGAAGCGATTCGGGTCTATATTGACGAACACTACGCCACCCCGCTTACCCGGGAATCCGTCGCGCAGGCTTTTTATATCTCCCCAAACTACCTGTCGCATCTGTTTCAGAAAACGGGCGCAGTGGGTTTCAATGAATACCTGACGCATACCCGGCTGGAACACGCTCGCCAGTTGCTGAAAGGGTATGATTTAAAAGTGAAAGAGGTGGCGCATGCCTGCGGATTTATTGACAGCAACTATTTCTGCCGGTTGTTTCGTAAAAATACCGAGCGTTCGCCGTCAGAATACCGTCGTCAGTATCACAGCCAGCTCACCGGGAAAGCCATTAGTCCAGAATGACCTGAGTATGCTGCGGAGCAGATAATATCTTACGCACCGCTCCCATCACCTTTTGTGGATCACGTAAAAAGGCGTTAATACCGCACTTCACGTAGCGCGCATTCTCGAAACGCTCACTGCCCGCCAGTTCTATATCGGTAATCAGCAATACGACATCGGCACGCTGAATGTCGTCTTCCGTAAGCTCGCTCTCGATGCCCAGCGCTCCCTGCGTCTCGATGTTAACACTCCACCTCTCCTGCTGGCAGAGCTTTTCCAGCCGTTCGGCAGCCATATAGGTATGCGCGACGCCACTGACGCACGCGGTCACCGCCACCAGATGACGTCCCGTTATCACTGTCATATTCAGCCTCCCAGGGTAACATTGAAACCTTCTCGCTCTGCCCGTTGACGCATCGCTGACACCTCATCTTCTGTCGGAGGGATAACTTGCCGCATGCCCCACTTCTGTCCCAGCAGGCGGTATTTTGGCTCCCCATACTGATGAAAGGGCAATAAATGCAGCTGTCGTATTCCTGAAGGTAGCAGGAAATCCAGTACGCGCGTCATGTTCGTTTCGTTGAGGGTATAGCCCGGAATAAGCGGCACGCGGGGAATCACGTTTATCCCGTCAGCCACCAGCTGGCGGAAATTATCCAGCACTCTGGGAAGATTCATTGCCACAATCGATTGGGCCAGATCCGCGTCCATGATCTTCAAATCAAACAGCACTTCATCACACTGTCGAGCCAGCGGCATTAATCGGGACAAAGGGGCATCGCCTGCCGTTTCGATGGCCGTATGCACGCCGAATCGACGCAGCCTTTGTAGTAGCCGTGTCGCGAAAGATGCCTGCAGCAATATTTCCCCACCCGAAAGCGTCACTCCGCCTCCCGAGGAACGAAAGAATACATCGTCTTTCATTACCTCTTTTTCCAGCTCATCCAGCGTAACGTCCCGCCCGATAGGCTCAAATGCGCCGGAGGGGCACTCATCAACGTCCCGTAAACAGGGGGCGCAGTTAAGACATTTACTCTCTCTGCGCACCATCTCGATTTTCGGCGAAATCGACTCTGGATTCGCACACCACGGACAGCGGTGAGGGCAGCCTTTAAAAAAGACAACCGTACGGATGCCGCGTCCGTCATTCAATGAGTAGCGCTGAATATTGAAAATACGCGCCACCTCGGCGCGCGCTTCAACCACGTCACAGCTGATGCACTGTGCGGCGGATAATGTCATCCTGGATCTCCTTCGATAACTCAACAAAGAAGGCGCTGTAGCCAGCAACGCGTACCACCAGCCCGGCAAAATCCTGTGGACGCTGTTGCGCTTCACGCAATGTCTCCGCGTTCACCACGTTGAATTGGATATGCTGCAACTTAAGCTGGGTGAAAGCGCGAAGGAAATCAGCCAGCTTTTGCAGCCCGGCATCGCCTTCCAGCGTCGCAGGGGTAAATTTAACGTTTAGCAGCGTACCGTTAGATAGCAGATAGTTATCCAGCTTGCTTACCGATTTAAGTACCGCCGTTGGGCCCTGCATATCTTGCCCAAGCATCGGCGAAAGCCCACCATCTGCCAGCTGTTCGCCGGCAAAGCGGCCATCGGGCGTTGCCCCCACCACCGCCCCGAGCGGCACGTGTGCCGACACGGTATAAGACCCCGGAGTGAACTGCCCGCCGCGCGGGTTCCGGTATTTTTCGACCTCTTTACAGTAATGGCGCAGCAGTTCAGCGCTGATGTTGTCGACATCATCGATATCATTGCCGTATTTTTCGAAACGATTAATCAACCGTGCGCGGATTTTTTTGCCCTCTGGCGTGGCAAAGTTAGCGTTCAATACGGCTAACAGCTCATCAAAACTTAAGCGCTGCTGTTCAAAAACCAGCCCTTTCAGGGCGTGCAGTGAATCACTCAGGTTGGCTATCCCGATCCCCTGAACGCCAGAAAAATTATAGCGCGCGCCACCCTCGGTAATATCTTTCCCTGATTCCAGACAATCGCTTATGAATGAAGAGAGTAACGGCACCGGTGCCCAGTCGCGATGGCCGATATCGCAGATATTGCTCCCCTCAACCATTAGCGCAATATAGTGGTTAATTTTGGCGCGGATATGGTCCAGCAGGCCTTCATAACTCAGCGCTGCGTTACCTTCGTTCTCCTGCATCGCGATTTCCATTACCTTCAGCAGGTTAAACATCGCGATATCATGCAGACCGTAGGTTTTACCCGGAATCGACAGTTCTACACAGCCAACCACCGCGTAGTCGCGCGCGTCTTCCAGCGACACCCCCCGATTAAGGAAAGCAGGCACCACCACTTCATCATTGAAAATCTGCGGGATACCGGTGCCCAGGCGGATCGTCTCCGCCGTTTTAAGCAGGAAAGGTCGGTCGATAAGTTCGTTAACCCGTACGCCGAGGTTCGGCTGCGGAAGCTGAACCCTCTGGTAAGCATCCAGGCACAGGAAGGAAAGTACATTCACTGCGCTCCGACCGCTCTCCGTTAAGCCGCCCAACAACGCGGTATAACCCGTCGGAAAACCAGCAAAATAACGTGCGCTACTGGTCGAACGTAAAAGCACCACGTCATTGCATTTCACCCACAGCGATTCCAGTAGCTCTTTCAGAAATTCGGGATCGTCCCCCTGCGAGAGTGAAGCCTGATAAAACGGCAACATATACTGGTCGAAGCGCCCGATAGAAAGCGAGCTGGCGTTAGATTCGTATTGCAAAATGACGTTCATATACCAGAACAGCTGACACGCCTGCCAGAACGTTTGCGGCTTATGCTGCGCGTTATGACGCGAGATTTCGGCAATCTTACATAGTTCTTCACGCCGTGAAGCTTCATCACAGCCGGACGCAAGCCTTTCAGCCAGCGCGGCATAGCGCAGAATATGACGCTGGGATGCTTCAAGCAGAATCAGCGCGGCGGCATAGAACATGTTCTGGGCATCGCGGGCACAATATTCTCGCATTTGCGCCACCAGCGCACCCAGCCCGTTATTCAGCAGGCGCGGATAATCAATAATGATATGCCCCTGCCCTTTGTCCGTCTGATTGACGCTGAAAATTTGCGTCCCCACGGCGGCTTTCACCTCATCCGTCATCTGGCTGTTGATGAAATCCTTCATCGACCGTTTTTCCCAGTAGGGATACAGCACGTCACGGTAAATCTGCTTATCCGCTTCGCCGATCTCGAAGCGGTCCTGCGGGCGTGTGGAAAACTGGTCCAGCTCCTTAAGCAGCCAGTACGGATCCATCTCAGGAGACATAATGCCCGCACGCGGTTTAACGGTCCGGTTTCCCGCAATCAGTTCCTCATCACGAATCGCGATGTTCACATGGTCCAGAATGTACGCCGTGGCTTTTGCTCGCCTGAGGATAACCGGCTCGCCCTCCGTCTGCTGATGGCTGGCGGTATAGAGCAAAGCACGCTCAAGCGAGATTTCACGTGGACTGGCAAAAAGAGCGTCTTTCAAATGCTGGGTACGATTCGTCATGAGAGAACTCCTGTAACGGAAAACGAGCCCGCCCCTAAGGGCGGGAAAGCGTCAGGCGGTTTGCGCCAGGTGGGCATCAATTTTGTTCATGATGGCGTCAGCGCGTTTTACCGCGTCGCTGATATTGACGCGTACAATGGTTTTCCCGGCAAAGCGCTCTTCGAACTTAATGCCAATATCTTTGGTCAGGATCACCATATCTGCGGCGGCAACGTCTTCTGCCGTCAGTTCGTTCTCCAGGCCAATCGACCCCTGCGTTTCAACCTTCACTTCCCAACCTTTAGCTTTGGCGGCACTTTCCAACGCTTCGGCCGCCATGTAGGTATGAGCAACGCCTGACGGACATGCTGTTACTGCAATAATTCGGGTCATGTTCTCTTCCTCACTCAGTTAATTTCGAAATCCAGATCCAGGTCGTCCTCTTTTTCCACGACCTGTTTTGCATTCTTGCGGGCAATACTCTTCAGCACGTTAACGCTAATGGCCGTCACCACAGCCCCCACGGCAACCGCCGCGATGTAGCCGATTTTGCCCTCCACCACAGGGAGAACGATGAGCCCGCCCCAGCCGGCATAGCATTGCGCGCCCATCACGGCGGCCGTCACTGCGCCAGATGCGGAACCCAGCATGATGGAGGGAATGACACGCAGAGGATCGGCTGCGGCGAACGGAATGGCCCCTTCGGTGACCCCCACGCAGCCCATCACTAATGCGGCCTTACCCGCTTCACGCTCTTCACCGGTAAAATTCTTGCGATTAATCAGCGTCGCCAGGCCTAATCCCAGCGGTGGCACACAGATACCGACTGCCGCAATCGCCACCACGGTGTAGACGCCCTGTGCAACGCAGATCAGCATGAAGGCATAGGCGACTTTATTAATCGGGCCGCCCATGTCGAAGGCCAGCATCAACCCCATGATGACGGCCAACACTACGATGCTGCCCTGCTGCATCCCTTGCAGCCACTGGGTTAAGCCCGTCGTCAACGCGCCAACTGGTTCACCCAGACCCCACATCATGATGCCTGCGGTAACAAAGGTGCCGATGATAGGGATGATGAAGATAGGCATGACGGATCGCAGCACTTTCGGGACCGGCAGTTTTTTCAGATACCAGACGACAATCCCGCCGAGGATCCCGGCAATAATGGCGCCGAAGAAACCCGCACCGAAGCTGTTACCGACCCACGCGGCAATAGCGCAAGGCGCCAGCGCTGCGCGCTCGGCAATGGAATAGCCAATATAGGCGGCCAGGAAAGGCACCATCAGCGTCAACCCTGCTACGCCGATATCGAATAGCTTTTTGAGGTTGGGATCGGTTGCTGCATCCGGGACCGCACCCTTGCCGTACAGCATGACCGAGACCGCCAGCAAAATACCGCCTGCGACCACGAACGGGATCATGTGTGATACCCCGGTCATCAGATGCTGCCGCGTGTTCTTGAGAATATGCACCAACTCTTTCATATGTCGCTCCTGGCCTAAAACCATAAAGATGCTGTGGCAAACAATAGGCAATCAGGAAGATGGCTAACAGGAGACAAAAAGGCCATTTACTGGATTTTTGTAATGTCGAAATAAAAATGAGATCCGCCTCCACATTTCTGATCAATGGTACGCATAAGACAAAACACCACAACCTGTGAGTCAAATCTCACTTTTCACGTGATATTACATTTGTCCAGCTTTTGGCAGATTTGTCACATGGCGCGCGTCATCAACACACTCGTATGCTGTTGCCCAATGAATGAGGATTGATTTCAGGAGTGTGTATGGCTCTCGTAGTGGAATTTACCTGTGAATTACCCAACGGTGTTCACGCGCGTCCGGCAAGTCATGTGGAGACGCTGTGCAATACGTTTATCTCGCAAATCGAATGGCACAACCTGCGCACAGACCGTAAAGGGAACGCCAAGAGCGCACTGGCACTCATTGGTACCGATACGCTGGCAGGCGACGCCTGTCGTCTGGTGATCCACGGTGAAGATGAGCAGAACGCCCATCAACAACTGGAACAATGGCTCCGGGAAGAATTTCCACACTGTGATGCACCGCTCGCAGAAGCCATCAATACTGAGCGCGATCCGCTGCCAGAATCTCTCGCACGCCTTAATCCAACGCTCTTTCGCGCCCTGCCTGTGTGCAGCGGTAGTGCCCAGGGCGTGCTGACGTTGCTGACCTCGCTGGATCTCAATGCACTGACGGATTTACCCGACGGGAAAAGCGTGGAAGATGAACAGTCAGCGCTGGACAACGGACTCACCCTGCTGGTGAAAAACATTGAACTTCGTGCGCTGGACAGCGACAGCACCGCCAGCGCAATTCTCGACGCGCACAGATCTCTGGCGACGGATACCTCTCTGCATCAGCATCTTCTTGCTGGCGTGAGCCAGGGGCTAAGCTGCGCGCAAGCGATAATCGCCACAGCCAACCATTTCTGCGATGCGTTCTCTCGCTCCAGCAGCAGCTACTTACAGGAACGTGTGCTGGATGTGCGCGATGTTTGCTATCAACTTTTACAACAAATTTATGGTGAACAACGCTTTCCGGCACCGGGACAACTCACTCAGCCGAGCGTCTGCCTTGCCGACGACCTCACGCCCGGCCAGTTCCTGGAACTCGATAAAACTTTGCTTAAGGGGCTACTGCTAAAAAGCGGTGGAACAACCTCGCACACCGTTATTCTTGCACGCTCCTTTAATATTCCGACACTGGTGGGCGTCGACAGCGAAAGCCTGCTGCAGTGGCGCAATAAGCCCGTATTTATCGATGGCAATGCCGGTGCGGTCGTGGTCAATGCCAGCGATGCGGTAACACGCTACTACCGACAGGAAGCACGGGTACAACAGGCACTACGCGAGCAGCAGGGCATCTGGCTTGACCGGGAAGCCAGAACCGCAGACGGCCTGCGCGTTGAGTTTGCCGCTAACATCGCCCATGCGGTGGAAGCGCAGGCAGCATTTGCGAACGGCGCCGAAGGCGTTGGCCTGTTTCGCACCGAAATGCTTTATATGGACCGCAGCAGCGCGCCCGGTGAAAACGAGCTCTACAACATTTTCTGCCAGGCGCTGGAAAGCGCAAACGGGCGCAGCATCATCGTGCGGACCATGGATATCGGCGGCGATAAACCGGTGGAGTATCTGAATATCCCGGCCGAAAATAACCCGTTCCTCGGCTACCGCGCCGTACGTATTTACGAAGAATATGCAGTGCTTTTCTCCACCCAGCTTCGGGCGATCCTGCGCGCCTCTGCTCACGGCAGCCTGAAGATAATGATCCCGATGATCTCTTCCATGGAAGAGATCCTGTGGGTGAAAGAGAAACTTGCCGAAGCGAAACAACAGCTCCGCGCGGAACATACTCCGTTTGATGAGAAAATCCCGCTCGGCATCATGCTGGAAGTGCCTTCTGTAATGTTTATCATCGATCAGTGCTGCGAAGAGATTGATTTCTTTAGCATCGGTAGCAATGACCTGACGCAGTATCTGCTGGCCGTTGACCGCGACAACGCCAAAGTCACACGCCATTACAACAGCCTTAACCCGGCCTTCCTGCGGGCGCTGGATTACGCGGTGCAAGCCGTCCATCGCCAGGGTAAATGGATTGGCCTGTGCGGCGAACTGGGTGCAAAAGGTTCGGTGTTGCCATTGCTGGTGGGTCTGGGTCTGGATGAGCTGAGCATGGGGTCGCCCGCCATTCCGGCAACCAAAGCGCGCCTGGCACAGCTTGATAGCCGCGCCTGCCGCCAGTTGCTGAATCAGGCCATGGCGTGTCGCACCTCACTTGAAGTTGAGCACCTGCTGGCGCAGTTCCGCATGAATCAGCAGGACACACCTCTGGTTACACCTCGCTGTATTTCACTGGACAATGACTGGAACAGCAAAGAAGAGGTCATGAAAGGAATGACCGATAACCTGCTGCTCGCAGGACGTTGCCGATACCCCCGTAAACTGGAGTCCGATCTCTGGGCGCGCGAAGCGGTCTTCTCCACCGGGCTCGGCTTTAGCTTTGCTATTCCGCACAGCAAATCAGAGCACATTGAGCAATCCACCATCAGCGTTGCACGCCTGAAAGCCCCCGTCATGTGGGGAGATGAAGAAGCACAATTCATCATCATGCTAACGCTGAACAAACACGCCGCGGGCGATCAGCATATGCGTATTTTCTCCCGCCTGGCACGCCGCATCATGCATGAGGATTTTCGCAATGCGCTGGTTAACGCCAGCTCAGGGGAGGCGATTGCTTCCCTGCTACAACACGAATTAGAACTGTAAAACGAGGAAGAGTGATGGAACTGTACCTGGATACCGCCAACGTGGCGGAAGTTGAACGCCTGGCGCGCATTTTTCCCATAGCGGGCGTCACCACCAACCCGAGCATCATTGCCGCCAGCCGTGAATCCATTTGGGACGTGCTGCCGCGCCTGCAAAAAGCCATCGGGCCGGAAGGCACGCTGTTTGCTCAAACCATGAGCCGCGACGCAGAAGGCATGGTGGAGGAAGCCAAACGTTTGAGTAACGCCATCCCGGACATCGTGGTGAAAATCCCGGTGACCGCTCAGGGGCTTATCGCGATTAAAGCGTTGAAAAAAGAGGGGATAACCACGCTGGGGACTGCCGTTTACAGCGCTGCGCAGGGTTTGCTTGCCGCACTGGCAGGCGCGAAATATGTCGCGCCGTATGTAAACCGCGTTGACGCTCAGGGCAGTGATGGCATTCGCATGGTCCAGGAGCTGCAATCCCTGCTGGAACTGCACGCGCCGGAAAGCAAAGTGCTGGCCGCCAGCTTCAAAACGCCGCGTCAGGCGCTGGACTGCTTGTTGACAGGATGCGAGGCAATCACGCTTCCCTTAGACGTAGCGCAACAAATGCTCGGCACACCGGCGGTAGAGTCAGCCGTAGAGAAGTTCGAGCAAGACTGGAAAAACGCGTTTGGTAGCCTCAATCTCTAAGGGAGAACTGTTATGGACCGTATCATTCAATCGCCGGGAAAATATATCCAGGGCGCTGATGTGCTTACCCGTCTCGGCGACTATCTGAAACCCCTGGCCAATCGCTGGCTGGTTGTCGGCGATAAATTTGTGCTGGGTTTTGCCGAAGAGACCCTGCGTCAGAGTTTTAAAAATGCGGAACTCTATGCCGAAATAGCGCCATTTGGCGGCGAGTGTTCACAAAATGAAATCGATCGCCTGAAAAAACTGGCCGACGGCGCCGACTGCCTGGCAGTCCTGGGCATCGGCGGCGGTAAAACGCTGGATACCGCCAAAGCGCTGGCTCACTTTATGGACGTGCCCGTCGCCATTGCACCGACTATTGCCTCCACCGATGCGCCGTGCAGCGCCCTTTCCGTTATCTACACCGACAGCGGCGAGTTCGATCGCTACCTGATGCTGCCGCACAACCCGAACATGGTCATTGTGGATACCAAAGTGGTAGCAGGTGCGCCGGCACGTCTGCTGGCCGCCGGGATTGGCGATGCGCTGGCGACCTGGTTTGAAGCACGCGCCTGCTCGCGCAGCGGTGCGACCACCATGGCAGGCGGCAAATGTACGCAGGCTGCACTCGCGCTGGCCGAGCTTTGCTACAACACGCTGATTGAAGAGGGTGAAAAGGCCATGCTTGCAGCGGAACAGCATGTAGTTACACCGGCGCTGGAACGCATTATCGAAGCCAACACCTATCTTAGCGGCGTAGGATTTGAAAGCGGCGGACTGGCGGCGGCACACGCTATTCATAACGGTATGACGGCGGTACCGGACGCGCACCACTTCTATCACGGTGAAAAAGTGGCGTTTGGTACGCTGACGCAGCTGGTGCTGGAAAACGCGCCGGTAGAAGAAATAGAGACCGTCGCGGCGCTTTGCCACAGCGTTGGGCTGCCGATTACGCTGGCACAGCTAAATATTAAAGAAGATATTCCGGCCAAAATGCGGCTGATCGCAGAGGCATCCTGTGCGGAAGGAGAAACCATCCACAATATGCCTGGCGGCGTGTCGCCGGATCAGGTTTACGCGGCGCTGCTGGTGGCTGATCAGTATGGGCAGCGGTTCCTGCAGGAGTGGGAGTAACTGGCATGAATAAAAATCCCCGCATCGGCGGGGATTTTTTTGCCCGTAGGCCGGGTAAGGCGTAGCCGCCACCCGGCACAAGGGTTACTTCACGTCAAACCGGTCCAGATCCATCACCCTCGCCCATGCTGCAACGAAGTCGCGGACAAACTTCTCGTGTGCATCATCACTGGCATAAACCTCTGCCAGCGCGCGCAGGACGGCGTTTGAACCGAAGACCAGATCGGCGCGGGTGGCGGTATATTTCACTTCACCGCTGGCGCGATCGCTTCCGGCAAACAGCTCATTAGATTCGTCGGTCGCCTTCCACTGGGTATTCATGTCCAGCAGGTTCACGAAGAAATCATTGCTCAGCACGCCTTCGCGGTTGGTGAACACGCCGTTCTTACTGCCATCAAAGTTGGCACCCAGCACGCGCAGGCCGCCGATCAGCACCGTCAGCTCCGGTGCGGTCAGCGTCAGCTGTTGGGCTTTATCAATAAGCAGGGATTCCGTCGTGGACACATCCACCTGCGCACGATAGTTGCGGAAGCCGTCAGCAACCGGTTCGAGCAGGTTAAACATCTCGATATCCGTCTGATCCTGACGCGCATCCACGCGGCCCGGCGTAAACGGAACGTTGACGTAAACGCCTGCCGCTTTTGCGGCCTGCTCAACGCCTACCACGCCCGCCAGCACGATAATGTCGGCCAGAGAGGCTTTGTTGGTGGTGCGCTGGATAGCTTCCAGAGCCGGCAGCGCACGAACCGCTGCGGCGTTCACGTCCCAGTCACGCTGAGGAGCAAGCGCCAGACGCGCACCGTTGGCGCCGCCACGCTTATCGCCACCGCGGAAGGTCGATGCCGACGCCCAGGCCACAGAAACCAGCTCGCTCACGGAGAGGCCAGAGGCCGCAATTTCCGCCTTCAGGCTTTCAATGTCCTCTTTGGTCGGATTGAATACCGCCTCCGGCAGCGGGTCCTGCCAGATCAGATCTTCTTTCGGCACTTCCGGGCCGAGGTAACGCGATTTTGGTCCCATATCGCGGTGGGTCAGTTTGAACCACGCGCGCGCGAAGGCTTCGTTAAAGGCCTGCGGGTCGTTCAGGAAACGGCGGGAAATCTTTTCGAATTCCGGGTCAAAACGCAGCGTCAGGTCGGTAACCAGCATCGTTGGCTTACGTTTTTTGGACGGATCGAACGGGTCAGGCATGATTTCCGGCGCATCCACGGCTTCAAACTGAATCGCTCCCGCCGGGCTGCGGGTCTGCACCCATTCGAATTTAAACAGGTTCTCGAAGAAGTAGTTGCTCCACTGGGTCGGGGTTTGTGACCAGATGACTTCCAGACCGGAGGTAATGGCATCAGCGCCCACGCCCGTACCGTGCGTGCTCGCCCAGCCGAGGCCCTGCGCTTCAATCGGTGAGGCTTCCGGGTCAGTACCCACGTGGGTGGCTTCACCCGCGCCGTGGGTTTTGCCGAGGGTATGGCCGCCTGCAATCAGCGCCACGGTCTCTTCGTCGTTCATACCCATGTTGCCAAAGGTGGCGCGAATCGCTGCCGCCGCTGACAGCGGTTCGCCGCTGGCGTTTGGCCCTTCCGGATTGACGTAGATCAGGCCCATTTCGGTGGCAGCCAGCGGACGCTTCGCCAGCGCTTCCGGGTCACGGTGGGTCAGCCAGGCTTTCTCATCACCCCAGTTCACGTCCAGATCCGGTTCCCAAACGTCTTCACGTCCGGCACCAAAACCAAAGGTGCGGAAACCCGAGTTTTCCAGCGCCACGTTACCCGCGAGGATAAACAGGTCAGCCCAGGAAATTTTTTGTCCGTATTTTTTCTTGATTGGCCACAGCAGACGGCGCGCCTTATCCAGGCTTACGTTATCCGGCCAGGAGTTCAGCGGCGCAAAGCGCTGTTGACCGCGTCCAGCCCCACCGCGCCCGTCAACGGAGCGATAGGTACCCGCGCCGTGCCAGGCCATACGGATAAACAAGCCCGCATAGCTGCCCCAGTCGGCAGGCCACCACGGTTGAGAGTCGGTTAAGAGTGCTTTGAGGTCGCCTTTAAGGGCGGAGTAATCAAGTTTGCTGAATTCTTTGCGGTAGTCGAAGTCTTCACCCAGCGGGTTCGAACGATTGGAATGTTGGTTAAGAAGATCGATGCGGAGTTGTTTTGGCCACCAGTCGCGGCTGCCTGTACCTGCGCCCGCGCTGTGATCGACGCCGCCCTGGTGGAACGGGCATTTGCCGACTGATGCCGCTTTATTGGTCTCGTCTGACGTGCTCATCGCTATGCTCCCTTTTACAGTGTTACCGTTACGATATACACCACTAGCAATAAGTTATAGTTGAATTAATCCACAGATTCGATAGCTGATACCTTTTAACTTTTTGACCTATTAAAAAGCCCTCAATATAAGAGGGCTTTTGGTGTTTTACGCGGGGCGAACGCCCAGGGTATGGCAAATGGCGTAGCTCATCTCCGCGCGATTTAACGTGTAGAAGTGGAAATCTTTTACTCCTTCACGGCTTAAAATTTTCACCATGTCCATCGCGATATTAGCCCCCACCAGCTTGCGGGTTTCCGGGTCATCGTCCAGCCCTTCGTACATTTTGGACATCCACAGCGGAATACGGACATTGGTCATATCAGCGAATTTCTTCGCCTGCTTGAAGTTAGAGACCGGCAGAATGCCAGGGATAATTTCAACGTCGATGCCCGCGGAGACGCAGCGGTCGCGGAAGCGCAGATAGCTTTCAACATCGAAGAAGAACTGTGTAATGGCGCGATTCGCGCCGGCGTCCACTTTACGCTTGAGGTTAAGCAGATCGGCCTGGGCGCTTTTCGCTTCCGGATGCACCTCAGGATAAGCGGCAACGGAGATATCAAAATCAGCCACGTCTTTCAGCAGCGCGACCAGATCGGCGGCATACATGTCCGGCTTACCGCTGCCCGGCGGCAGATCACCGCGCAGTGCGACAATATGACGGATGCCGTTATTCCAGTAATCCTGGGCGATAGCCCGTAACTCGTCGCGGGTCGCGTCAATACAGGTGAGGTGCGGCGCAGCTTCCAGACCGGTACGATCTTTGATGCCTTTGATAATGCTGTGCGTACGATCGCGCTCGCCGGAGTTAGCGCCGTAAGTCACGGAAACGAACTTCGGCTTCAGGCTGCTGAGACGATCGATAGAGCTCCACAGGGTTTGCTCCATTTCACTGGTGCGCGGCGGGAAAAATTCAAAAGAGACGTTAATCTGACCGTTTACTTCGGCCAGGCTCTGATTCAGTGCTTCCCGCTGGTTGGCGTGAAAAAAGCTCATACCTTACCTCTATCAATCACATGTCGTTGTCTGTTGTCTTGTGAACTTCTATACGTTTAGACGTCCAGATGTAAAAATGACGGAAAAGCAGAGGGACGTCAACATAAATAATCAACAATAACGGTGAGGTTTGCTCAGACAAGATGAAGAAAGTTCATGATGGGGAGTGAGACATCCCCTGCCCAGGACCTTACTGCCCTTTGGGTAAAGGGGAAAAGACCGCACCAGGCAGTCTTCTCCCTATGGGGTGTACGGTGCGGTTTTAATGCCAGCAGAAATGATGCACAACCTGAGTAATCAGTTCGCGGGTTGGCTTGATGAAGCGGGTTTCCAGATATTCATCCGGCTGGTGCGCCTGGTTGATGGAGCCGGGGCCAAGGACCAGCGTAGGGCAAAGCGTCTGAATAAACGGCGCTTCGGTGCAGTAGTTCACCACGTCGGTTTTCTCACCGAGCAGCTTTTCCACCACCTCAACCAGCTGATGGTCCGGCGGGCATTCGTAACCCGGGATCGGCGGATGCAGTTCGGAGACCGTCAGGCGGCCCGGCCAGCGCTCGCTCACCGGGGCCAGCGCCTCATTCAGCAGGCCGTCGAGATCGCTGAGGGTCATACCCGGCAGCGGGCGGATGTCCATATGCAGTTCGCAGCAGGCGCAGATACGGTTCGAGGCATCGCCGCCGTGCAGGCTGCCGAGGTTCAGAGTCGGATACGGCACGGTGAACGCGTCATAGTGATAGCGCTCTTTCAGATCGTCGCGCAGGGCCATGATGCGACCGATGGCGTCATGCATCAGCTCAATGGCGTTCACGCCGCGCGCCGGGTCGCTGGAGTGGCCAGACTGGCCGAGCACGCGCACGGCCGTAGAGATATGGCCTTTGTGCGCGCGAATAGGTTGCAATGACGTCGGCTCGCCGATGATCGCGCAATCCGGGCGAATCGACGTGTTTTCAGAGAAGTAGCGCGCGCCCGCCATGCTGGTCTCTTCATCAGCGGTCGCCAGAATGTAGAGCGGTTTTTTCAGCTTCGTCACGTCCACGTCACGCAGCGCGTCGAGGATAAAGGCGAAGAAGCCTTTCATGTCGGCGGTGCCCAAACCGTAGAGCTTGTTGTCGTGCTCGGTCAGGGTGAACGGATCGCGCGTCCAGCGGCCATCGTCAAACGGGACGGTGTCGGTATGACCGGCCAGCAGCAGGCCGCCCGCACCGGTTCCGGTGCGGGCGAGCAGGTTAAATTTGTGGCGGGTTCCGGGAACGGGCTGAACCTCAACGTTAAACCCAAGATCGCTAAACCAACCCGCCAGCAGATTGATTAAAGACTCATTGCTCTGATCCAGCGCTTCTTCCGTTGCGCTGATGGACGGTGTGGCAATCAGGGCGCGGTAGATCTCGATAAATGGCGGTAAGTTCATTTTCATTGTTGACACACCTTAGGTCGTGATAGTATCAATATTCATGCAATAAATGTGAATAAAAATACATTAACGTTGAGCATAAAGGAACCCGATGTTGAATACGCTGATTGTAGGCGCTAGCGGTTATGCGGGCGCAGAGCTTGTAAGCTACGTGAATCGCCATCCACATATGACCATAACCGCTTTGACCGTGTCAGCGCAAAGCAATGATGCAGGAAAGTTAATTTCCGATTTGCATCCGCAGCTTAAGGGCCAGGTCGATCTGCCGCTGCAGCCCATGTCTGACATCAGCGAGTTTACCGACGGCGTCGACGTGGTGTTTTTAGCCACCGCGCACGAGGTCAGCCACGACCTGGCGCCGCAGTTCCTGGCGGCTGGCTGCGTGGTCTTCGACCTCTCCGGCGCGTTCCGCGTTAACGACGGCGCGTTCTACGAAAAATATTACGGTTTCACCCATCAGCATCCGGATCTGCTGGAAAAAGCGGTGTACGGCCTGGCGGAGTGGAGCGCAGACAAACTGAAAGAAGCTGACCTGATTGCCGTTCCGGGCTGCTACCCGACTGCAGCGCAGCTTTCCCTGAAGCCGCTGATCGACGCAGGCCTGCTGGATCTGAGCCAGTGGCCGGTGATCAACGCCACCAGCGGCGTGAGCGGTGCAGGCCGCAAGGCGGCGATCTCCAACAGCTTCTGCGAAGTGAGCCTTCAGCCGTATGGCGTGTTTAATCACCGTCATCACCCTGAAATCACGACGCATCTGGGCGCGGACGTCATTTTCACCCCGCACCTGGGCAGCTTCCCGCGTGGGATCCTCGAAACCATCACCTGCCGCCTGAAACCGGGCGTGACCAAAGAGCAGGTGAACGAGGCCTTCACGCAGGCGTATGCGGACAAACCGCTGGTGCGCCTGTACGACAAAGGCGTGCCGGCGCTGAAAAACGTAGTCGGTCTGCCGTTCTGCGATATCGGCTTTGCCGTTCAGGGTGAGCATCTCATCGTGGTGGCCGCAGAAGATAACTTACTGAAAGGCGCTGCCGCACAGGCAATGCAGTGTGCAAATATTCGTTTCGGTTTCCCGGAAACGCAGGCTCTTATTTAAGGTGTGATGATGAACCCATTAATTATCAAACTCGGTGGTGTACTGCTGGATAGCGAAGAAGCGCTGGAGCGTCTGTTTACCGCGCTGGTGAACTATCGCGAGTCACATCAACGTCCGCTGGTGATTGTGCACGGCGGCGGCTGCGTGGTGGATGAGCTGATGAAAGGGCTCAACCTGCCGGTGAAAAAGAAAAACGGCCTGCGCGTGACGCCTGCTGACCAGATTGACATCATTACCGGCGCGCTGGCGGGTACGGCGAACAAAACGCTGCTGGCGTGGGCGAAGAAACACCACATCGCGTCCGTTGGCCTCTATCTGGGCGATGGCGACAGCGTAAAAGTGACCCAGCTCGACGAAGAGCTCGGCCACGTTGGACTGGCGCAGCCTGGTTCGCCTAAGCTGATTAATACGCTGCTGGAAGGGGGTTTCCTGCCGGTGGTGAGCTCAATCGGCGTGACCGAAGAGGGCGAGCTGATGAACGTCAACGCTGACCAGGCAGCAACCGCGCTCGCGGCAACGCTGGGCGCGGATCTGATCCTTCTCTCCGACGTGAGCGGCATTCTGGACGGAAAAGGCCAGCGCATTGCGGAAATGACGGCTGAGAAAGCCGAGCAGCTGATTGCCCAGGGCATTATTACCGACGGCATGATCGTCAAAGTGAACGCCGCGCTGGATGCCGCACGCACGCTGGGCCGCCCGGTGGATATCGCCTCCTGGCGTCACGCGGAACAACTGCCTGCGCTGTTTAACGGCACGCCGATTGGCACGCGTATTCTGGCGTAATCAATTTAACGTTTTGTAGGCCCGGTAAGCGCAGCGCCACCGGGCAATGAAATTCAAAGATATTAAGGAAGCATGTTATGGCACTTTGGGGTGGGCGTTTTACACAGGCAGCGGATCAGCGGTTCAAACAGTTCAACGACTCTTTGCGCTTCGACTACCGCCTGGCCGAACAGGATATTGTCGGCTCTGTGGCCTGGTCCAAAGCGCTGGTGACGGTTGGCGTACTGACCGCAGACGAACAATTACAGCTGGAAGAAGCGCTGAACAATCTGCTGGAAGAGGTGCGTCTTAACCCGCAGCAGATCCTCGAAAGCGATGCTGAAGATATTCACAGCTGGGTGGAAGGCAAACTTATCGACAAAGTCGGCCAACTGGGCAAAAAGCTGCACACCGGACGCAGCCGTAACGACCAGGTCGCCACCGATCTGAAGCTGTGGTGTAAAGATACCGTTGGCGAACTGCTGGCGGCTAATCGTCAGCTGCAGAGCGCACTGGTGGAGACCGCGCAGAACAACCAGGACGCGGTGATGCCGGGTTATACCCACCTGCAGCGCGCCCAGCCGGTGACCTTTGCGCACTGGTGTCTGGCCTACGTCGAGATGCTGGCGCGTGATGAAAGCCGTCTGCAGGACACCCTTAAACGTCTGGACGTCAGCCCGCTGGGCAGCGGCGCGCTGGCCGGTACCGCTTACGAAATCGACCGTGAACAGCTGGCAGGCTGGCTGGGCTTTGCCTCCGCCACCCGTAACAGCCTGGACAGCGTGTCTGACCGCGACCACGTGCTGGAGCTGCTTTCCAATGCCTCGATCGGGATGGTGCATCTGTCGCGCTTTGCCGAAGACCTGATCTTCTTTAACTCTGGCGAAGCGGGCTTCGTCGAACTGTCCGACCGCGTGACCTCAGGCTCATCCCTGATGCCGCAAAAGAAAAACCCGGACGCGCTGGAGCTAATTCGCGGTAAATGTGGCCGCGTGCAGGGCGCGCTGACCGGCATGATGATGACCCTGAAAGGGCTGCCGCTGGCGTATAACAAAGACATGCAGGAAGACAAAGAAGGACTGTTCGACGCGCTCGACACCTGGCTGGACTGTCTGCATATGGGCGCGCTGGTGCTGGACGGCATTCAGGTGAAACGTCCGCGCTGCCAGGAAGCGGCGCAGCAGGGCTATGCGAACTCTACCGAGCTGGCGGATTATCTGGTGGCGAAAGGCGTACCTTTCCGTGAAGCGCACCATATCGTGGGTGAAGCGGTAGTGGAAGCTATTCGTCAGGGTAAACCGCTGGAAGATCTGGCGCTGGCCGACCTGCAGAAGTTCAGCGCGGTTATCGGGGATGATGTGTATCCGATTCTTGCGCTGCAGTCTTGCCTGGATAAACGTGCCGCGAAAGGCGGCGTGTCGCCTAAGCAGGTGGCGCAGGCGATAGCGGATGCGAAAAACCGTATGGTTTAATCTGTCCTGACTGGTGCCCTCTCCCCCTATGCGGGGAGAGGGCCAGGGTGACGAGTTACAGCAGCTTAGCCAGACGGTTGATGTCGGACTGAATGGCTCCTGCGGTGACATCGCGGCCCGCGCCAGGACCGCGGATCACCAGCGGGTTATCGCGATACCAGCGGCTTTCGATGGCGAAGACGTTATCGCACGGCAGCAGCGCCGCCAGCGGATGCTCAGGACGCACCGCCTCGACGCCGACTCGCGCTTTTCCATTAGCCTCAAAACGCGCCACATAGCGCAGTACCAGCCCCATCTCGTTCGCCGCTTCCAGACGCTGAACCATCTGCTCGTTAAGCTCTTCACCATTTTCAAAGAAATGGTCCACAGAACCTTCTTCACAGCCGGCAGGCACCAGAGATTCGACGCGTACGGAATCCGGTTCGATGTCGTAACCAGCTTCACGCGCTAGGATTACCAGCTTACGCATCACGTCTTTACCGGAAAGGTCAACGCGCGGATCGGGTTCCGTTAAGCCCTGCTGCCACGCCTGATCCACCAGGTCGGTGAACGGTACGGTGCCGTCAAACTGCAGGAACAGCCAGGAGAGCGTGCCGGAGAAGATACCGCTCAGCGCCAGAATGCTGTCGCCGCTTTCAATCAGGTCACGCACGGTGTGGTTAACCGGCAGGCCCGCGCCCACGGTGGCGTTATACAGCCAGTGACGGCCAGTTTTTTCAAACGCGTCGTGGATCTGACGGTATTTATCGGTGCTGCTCGCCCCCGCCAGCTTGTTGGCGCTGATGACGTGGAAACCGTGGCTGGCGAAATCAAGGTACTGATCGGCAAGCTGTTCGCTGGCGGTAACGTCCAGCACCACCAGATCGTCATACGGGTGCGCACGCATCCACAGGAACAGCGACTCTTCATCCTGCTCAACCGCTTCATCGTTAAAGAAGGCAAGCGCGCGGCTGGCGTCCAGCCCTTCGTAGTTCAGCAGGCTGCGGCGACTGTCTACCACGCCCGCAAGAATAAATTCAAACCCGGTACGCGCCGAGAGCGTCACCTGTTCGCGGGCAAACAGCTCAAGCCATCGGGAACCGATATTACCTTTCCCGAACAGCACCAGGCCGATGCGTTTTTCCGCGCGGAACAGGGAGGTATGCAGACCCTGAATCAGACTTTCGGTTGGCCCTTTGCGCAGAACGGCAACCAGGCTGATGCCCTCTTCCGACTGCCAGGTGAACTCCACCGGCTGGCCTTTCAGCTGCTGCCAGAAGCGGTGGCAGTGCAGCGGGTTACGGGTGACGCCCGCGCCCACCATCGCCACCAGCGCCAGCCCCTGACGCAGGCGAAGTTCGCCCGGCAGGCCTGCTTCATCCAGAATTTTCAGCGCGCTGTCCGCCACTTCTGCGGTATAGCAGAACTGCAGCAGCTGGCGGTCATTGTGAACACCCACGGCCAGCGGACGCACCTGAGCACGTTTCAGGATCGTGTCGATCTCTTTATGCGCCAGCCTGAAGTCCTGCCCCGCAGGCACCTGGAACTCAATCAGGCAGATGTCGTCATGGCTGGTGACAATACGTGCCCCGGTACCGGACGCCAGCACGCGCTCAATGCGCGTGGAGCCTTGATCCGGGGTGTAACTGCAGCGCAGCTGGAGGTCGATATCGCTGCCGGAAACCGGCTGCAGCGTGCGCGCGTGCAGTACCGGCGCCGCCAGACGGGCCAGTTCACTGGCTTCATCCAGGCGCAGCAGCGGCAGCAGACAGGCATCCTTAACTTTACGCGGGTCCGCGCTGTAAACACCGGCCACGTCGCTCCAGATGGTGACGCGGGACACGCCCGCCAGGGCACCAATCTGCGTTGCCGAGTAGTCCGATCCGTTACGGCCCAGCAGCACGGTTTCGCCCGCGTTGCTGCGGCTGATAAAGCCGGTGACGACAATACGTTTGCCCGGGTGCTGCACCAGCAGCTGTTGCAGCAGCGGGTAGGACAACCCTTCATCCACCTGCGGCTGCGCGGCGCGTTCGGCGCGCAGGAAATCACGCGCGTCGAGCCAGGCCGCTTCCACGCCCAGGTGTTGCAGCACGGCGGCCATCAGGCGTGCGGACCACACTTCACCGTGGCCCACCACTTCGGCATACACCGCATCGGTAATACCGCTGTCCAGCAGGGCAGCCAGACGCTCAAGGTCATGGGTGAAGGCACCGATCAGCCCGTCCGCCACGTCCGCAGGCAGCAGGCCGGCAATCAGCTCGCTCTGGTAACGACGTAAGGACTGTTGCACCTGATGCGCAGAAAGGCGATCGGTCTGGCTCAGTTTCAGCCAGCTAATCAACTGGTTGGTGGTGCTGCCCGCTGCCGAGACAACCATCATGTCACCCGGCTGTGAATATTCCGTCATGATCCCTGCAACGCGCAGGTAACATTTCACATCAGCAAGACTACTACCACCAAACTTGTGCAGCTGACGACCCTTCGCCCCTGCCTGCGCTATCACACTCATGATTACCCCTTGGCTGCGATCCGGAAGCCATTTTCCAGATCGGCAATTAAATCTTCAGAATCTTCAATGCCGGTTGAGATACGCAGCAGCGTCTCAGAAATCCCGGCGGCGGCACGTGCTTCCGGTGCCATACCTGCGTGCGTCATGGTTGCGGCGTGGGAGATCAAGCTTTCAACCCCACCTAAGGATTCCGCCAGCGTAAACAATGACAGCCCGCTCAGGAAGCGACGCAGCGTTTGCTCGTCACCATCCAGTTCAAAACTTAACATCGCGCCAAACCCTTTCTGCTGGCGCGCGGCAATCTCGTGCCCCTGATTTTCCGGCAGCGACGGGTGATAAAGCTTTTTCACCAGCGGCTGGGTTTTCAGGAAATCGACAATCGCCTGGGCATTGCGCTGCGCTACGTCCATGCGCGGCGAAAGCGTGCGGATGCCGCGCAACAGCAGATAGCTGTCGAAGGCGCCCGCGGTGACGCCAATGTTATTGGCCCACCATGCCAGTTCGGTGACAACATCCGGATCTTTGGCAATCACCACGCCTGCCACCACGTCAGAATGGCCGTTCAGATATTTAGTGCATGAATGCAATACCAGATCGGCACCCAGTGCGAGTGGGTTCTGAAGGGCCGGACTGAGGAACGTATTATCCACTACACTTATCGCTCCCGCATCCCTTGCGAGCTGACAAATTTTCGCAATATCGACAACGCGCAACAATGGATTACTTGGACTTTCCACCAGAACCAGCTTTGGTTTCTCTGCCAGAGCCTGTTTCAGCGCCTGTTCGTCGTTTTGATCGACAAACAGCACGCGATAGCAGCCGCGTTTTGCCAGGCTATCAAACAGGCGATAGCTGCCGCCGTAGCAATCGTGTGGGGCAACCAGCAGATCGCCCGGTTTCAGGAACACGGTGGTCACCAGGTGAATGGCGGACATCCCGGTATTGGTTAATACTGCCCCTGCGCCCCCTTCCAGTTCCGCAAGCGCGCGCTGGGTCACGTCACGCGTAGGGTTGCCACGACGCGAGTAATCATGCGCGCGGGGTTCATTAAATCCGGTGAAGTTGTAGGTACTGGAAAGATGAATCGGCGGGACAACGCAGCCGTACTGCTCGTCATCATTTAATCCGCTACGCACTGCAATAGTGGCCTGTTTACGCGTCATGGTGAGGGCTTCCTGGCGAATGAGGTGAAAAGTCAGGCACCAGAGTAAACATTGAAAGTATGGACGTCAATACATCTGGACATCTAAACTTCTTTGCGTATAGATTGAGCAATGCGCAAATAGCCGTTAAAATTATATGCTTTAGTGCACGCTGCAGCGGCAATATCCGTGCCACGGTATCGTCTCTACGGTAAACTAGACAAGATTGCGGTTCAAAACGGGTGGTTACAGGTTTTGCACCTTTAGATAAATGACTGAGAGGATTAAAGGTATCTCATGGCTGAATGGAGCGGCGAATATATCAGCCCATACGCTGAGCACGGTAAGAAGAGTGAGCAAGTAAAGAAAATTACGGTTTCCATTCCTCTGAAGGTGTTGAAGATCCTCACCGATGAACGTACGCGTCGTCAGGTGAACAACCTGCGCCACGCGACCAACAGCGAACTGCTGTGCGAAGCGTTTCTGCATGCGTTTACCGGTCAACCGTTGCCGAACGATGAAGATCTGCGCAAAGAGCGTAGTGATGAAATCCCGGAAGAGGCGAAGGTGATCATGCGTGAACTGGGTATTGACCCGGAGACGTGGGAATACTGAGAAGCGGATACAAAAAAGGCACCTTGCGGTGCCTTTTTTTCGGGAAACTTATTTAGCGCCCGGGATGCTGAAACGCTTGTTGAAGCGGTCAACACGGCCACCGGTTGCAACGTCACGCTGCTTACCAGTGTAGAACGGGTGGCATTTGCCGCACACGTCCAGGTTCAGATCGTGACCCACGGTAGAGCGGATCTGGATAGAGTTACCGCAAGAACAGTTTGCAGTAATCATTTCGTATTTCGGGTGAATATCTTTTTTCATGGGAGAACCTCAGTTAAGGCCGCGTCGCTCTTCCAGCCCTAACGCCAGACACCACGCGATGTTGATTGTAAGTTCTTTGGCGTAAAGTACACCAAAGGCGGCGAATCATACAGAATTTGACCAACGTATGCAAACTGATCCGCACGCCGCTTTTACTAATGTGTATACTAACGCGCCACTTTTCAAGTCAGGAAGATTCGATGCCCGTCGCTCACGTTGCCCTGCCCGTTCCGCTTCCCCGCACCTTTGACTATCTGCTGCCCGACAGCATGAGCGCCAAAGCGGGCTGCCGCGTGACCGTGCCGTTTGGCAAACAGCAGCGCGTGGGGATCGTCGTCTCCGTCAGCGATAAAAGCGAGCTACCGCTTAATGAGCTGAAATCAGTCGTTGAGGTGCTGGACAGCGAGCCGGTTTACTCCACCAGCATATGGCGACTGCTGCTGTGGGCGGCGGATTATTATCATCACCCGATCGGCGACGTCCTGTTCCACGCTCTGCCAATTATGCTGCGTCAGGGCAAGAGCGCCAGCCATGCGCCAATGTGGTACTGGTTTGCCACGGAGGAAGGCCAGGCCGTCGACATCAACAGCCTGAAGCGCTCGCAGAAGCAGCAGCAGGCGCTGGCGGCGCTGCGTCAGGGGAAAATCTGGCGGCATCAGGTCGACGAGCTTGAGGTCAGCGAAACGGCGCTACAGGCATTAAGAAAGAAAGGGCTAAGCGAACTGGCCAGCGAAGCGCCTGCTCTGAACGACTGGCGGGAGAGTTTCTCCGTTTCAGGGGATCGCCTGCGTCTGAATACCGAACAGGCCACCGCGGTAGGCGCGATTCATAGCGCCTCCGATCGTTTCTCTGCCTGGCTGCTGGCGGGGGTCACCGGTTCCGGCAAGACCGAAGTCTACCTGAGCGTGCTGGAAAACGTGCTCGCTCAGGGGAAACAGGCGCTGGTGATGGTGCCGGAAATTGGCCTGACGCCGCAAACCATCGCCCGATTTCGCGAACGCTTTAACGCGCCGGTTGAGGTGCTGCACTCCGGCCTGAACGACAGCGAACGCCTCAGCGCCTGGCTGAAAGCGAAAAACGGCGAAGCGGCGATTGTGATCGGCACCCGTTCATCGCTGTTTACGCCGTTTAAAAATCTTGGCGTTATCGTGATCGACGAAGAGCACGACAGCTCCTATAAACAGCAGGAAGGCTGGCGCTACCATGCCCGCGATCTGGCGGTCTATCGCGCGCACAGCGAGCAAATTCCCATTATTCTGGGTTCCGCCACGCCGGCGCTCGAAACGCTGCACAACGTGCGCCAGCGTAAATACCACATGCTTCGCCTGACGCGTCGGGCGGGGAATGCTCGTCCGGCCATTCAGCACGTGCTGGATCTGAAAGGTCAGCAGGTTCAGGCCGGGCTTGCGCCTGCACTGATTACCCGCATGCGCCAGCACCTGCAGGCGGGGAATCAGGTTATTCTGTTTCTGAACCGCCGCGGATTCGCCCCCGCCCTCCTGTGCCACGACTGCGGCTGGATTGCCGAATGCCCGCGCTGCGACCACTACTATACCTTCCACCAGGCCCAGCGGCATTTGCGCTGCCACCACTGTGACAGCCAGCGTCCGGTGCCGCGCCAGTGCCCGTCGTGTGGCTCAACGCATATTGTGCCGGTCGGTCTGGGGACGGAACAGCTGGAGCAGGCGCTTGGGCCCTTTTTCCCGGACGTGCCGATTTCGCGTATCGACCGGGACACCACCAGCCGCAAAGGCGCGCTCGAACAGCAGCTGGCGGAAGTGCATCGCGGCGGCGAGCGCATCCTGATTGGTACCCAGATGCTGGCTAAAGGTCACCATTTTCCGGACGTCACGCTGGTCGCCCTGCTGGACGTGGACGGCGCGCTGTTCTCGGCAGATTTTCGTTCAGCCGAGCGCTTCGCCCAGCTTTATACCCAGGTAGCCGGACGTGCAGGACGCGCCGGTAAACAAGGCGAAGTGGTGTTGCAAACGCACCACCCGGAGCACCCGCTGCTGCAAACCTTGCTGCACAAAGGCTATGACGCCTTTGCCGAGCAGGCGCTGGCCGAGCGCCAGACCATGCAGCTACCGCCGTGGACCAGTCACGTCATCATCCGCGCGGAAGATCATAACAACCAGCAGGCGCCACTTTTCCTGCAGCAGCTGAGAAACCTTCTGCAGGCCAGCCCGCTGGTGGATAATCAGCTGTGGATTTTGGGCCCGGTGCCCGCCCTCGCGCCAAAACGCGGCGGCCGTTTCCGATGGCAGATTTTGCTCCAGCACCCTTCGCGTATTCGTCTTCAGCATATCGTCAGCGGCGCGCTGGTGCTGATTAATACCTTGCCCGAAGCGCGAAAAGTGAAGTGGGTGCTGGACGTCGACCCCATCGAAGGCTGAAGCTGGATCGAAAAATTTAACTCTCCTCACATTTTTTATGAAAATTCTGTAACCGATTCCATTAACTATCTGTAAAAATGGTGATCTCAGAAGTTCGGTGTTCAGGCGAGGAGAAGACGTTGAAGTCCAGGAAAGAGGTTGCACCGGCGACCATGAAAGACGTTGCCCAGAAAGCACAAGTCTCTACGGCAACGGTATCCCGCGCATTAATGAACCCGGATAAAGTCTCCCAGGCGACCCGTAACCGGGTGGAGCAGGCTGCGCTGGAAGTGGGCTATTTCCCACAGGCGATGGGGCGTAACGTTAAACGCAACGAGTCGCGCACCATTCTGGTGATTGTGCCGGACATCTGTGACCCCTTCTTCAGCGAGATTATCCGCGGTATTGAAGTCACCGCGGCGGAACAGGGTTACCTGGTGCTGATTGGCGACTGTGCTCATCAGAATCAGCAGGAAAAAACCTTCATCGACCTCATTATCACCAAGCAGATCGACGGCATGCTTTTGCTTGGCTCTCGTCTGCCGTTTGATGCCAGCATTGAAGAGCAGCGTAATTTACCGCCGATGGTCATGGCCAACGAGTTTGCGCCAGAGCTGGAGCTGCCGACGGTCCATATCGATAACCTCACCGCCGCGTTCAACGCCGTAAATTATCTCCAGGAGCTGGGGCATAAGCGTATTGGCTGCATCGCCGGACCGGAAGAGATGCCGCTGTGTCATTACCGTCTGCAGGGCTACGTTCAGGCGCTGCGCCGTACCGGCGCTACCGTCGATCCGCACTACATTGCGCGCGGCGATTTTACCTTCGCTGCAGGTGGACAGGCGCTGGAGAAACTTCTGGACCTGCCTGAGCCGCCAACCGCCGTATTTTGTCACAGCGACGTGATGGCGCTGGGCGCATTATCGTATGCCAAACGCCGCGGCCTTCGTATACCTAAAGATTTATCGATCATCGGTTTCGATAATATTTCGCTTTCGGAATTTTGCGATCCGCCGCTCTCAACGGTCGCTCAGCCGCGCTACCAAATCGGCCGCGAAGCGATGCTTCTTCTGCTGGATCAGCTTCACGGTCAAACAGTTAGCAGCGGCTCGCGGTTGCTTGACTGTGAACTGATCGTCCGCGGCACTACCCAGGCATTGACTTAAAGTAAACGTCTTTCGGATACCCTTATCTGGTCAAAGCCCCGCCGCTTAAGTAACATGGCGGACTGACGAACGAATAAATACAGCGAAACGATAGTGGCACAACGAGATTATGTACGTCGCGGCCAGCCGGCACCTTCGCGACGCAAAAAGAGTAGCTCAAGGAAAAAGCAACGTAACCTGCCTGCTGTCTCGCCAGCAATGGTCGCTATTGCTGCGGCTGTAGTCGTCGCCTTTATTGGTGGCCTGTACTTTATCACGCACCATAAAAAAGAAGAGTCTGAGGCGCTTCAGGCAAGCAAAGTGGCCGGAAATGGCCTTCCTCCGAAGCCTGAAGAGCGCTGGCGCTATATCAAAGAGCTGGAAAGCCGTCAGCCTGGGGTACGTGCGCCAACTGAACCTTCTGCGGGTGGTGAAGTGCAGAATGCGAATCAGCTAACGGATGAACAGCGTCAGCTGCTGGCACAAATGCAGGCCGATATGCGCCAGCAGCCTACGCAACTGAACGAAGTGCCGTGGAATGAGCAGACCCCGGCACAGCGCCAGCAAACGCTGCAGCGACGTCAGGCGCAACAGCAGATCCAGCAGCAACAACAGCAGCAGTGGGCACAAACCCAGCCGGTGCAGCAGCCTAAGGCACAGCCGCGGGTAACGGAACAGCCGTATCAGCAGCCGACGCGTACGGTGCAGTCTCAGCCTGTCCAGCAGCAGCCGAAAACTCAGCCGCAGAAACAGGCGGCTCAGCCGTATCAGGATCTGCTTCAGACGCCAGCGCATACCACCGCGCAGCAGCCGAAAACTCAGCAGGCTGCGCCGGTGACCAAAGAGACCGAAGCGCCGAAGCAGACGGCTGAGAAAAAAGACGAGCGCCGCTGGATGGTGCAGTGCGGTTCGTTCAAAGGCGCGGAGCAGGCGGAAACGGTGCGTGCGCAGCTGGCCTTCGAAGGGTTTGATTCGCGTATTACCACCAATAACGGCTGGAATCGCGTGGTGATTGGGCCGGTCAAAGGCAAAGAAAATGCCGATGGCACCATTTCGCGTTTGAAAATCGCCGGTCACACAAACTGCATTCGACTCGCCTCCGGGGGTTGAAACCCCCAAAATCCCCCCCATCTATCATTTAATTCAGCCCTGAGCACAGGCTCAGGGCTTCTGTTTCCCGATTCTGTAACCAGGGGGTCTGCTCGTGACAACAATAGTAAGTGTACGCCGTAACGGCCATGTGGTAATCGCCGGTGATGGCCAGGCCACGCTGGGTAATACCGTCATGAAAGGCAACGTGAAGAAAGTACGCCGTCTCTACAACGACAAAGTGATCGCCGGTTTTGCAGGCGGCACGGCGGATGCCTTCACGCTGTTTGAACTGTTTGAACGCAAACTGGAAATGCACCAGGGGCATCTGGTGAAAGCAGCCGTTGAGCTGGCAAAAGACTGGCGTACCGACCGCATGCTGCGCAAGCTCGAAGCGCTGCTGGCCGTGGCCGATGAAACCGCTTCGCTTATCATCACCGGTAACGGTGACGTCATTCAGCCGGAAAATGACCTGATTGCCATCGGCTCTGGCGGCCCTTATGCCCAGGCTGCAGCCCGCGCGCTGTTGGAGAATACCGACATGAACGCGCGTGATATCGCGGTGAAGGCGTTGGATATTGCAGGTGATATCTGCATCTATACCAACCACAACCACACCATCGAAGAATTGACCTCCAAAGCGTAAGGATCTCCCATGTCTGAAATGACCCCACGCGAAATTGTCAGCGAACTGAACAAACACATTATCGGCCAGGATAACGCCAAGCGTTCCGTGGCTATCGCTCTGCGTAACCGCTGGCGTCGTATGCAGCTTGATGAAGAGCTGCGCCACGAAGTGACCCCGAAAAACATTCTGATGATCGGCCCGACCGGCGTCGGTAAAACCGAAATCGCCCGTCGTCTGGCGAAGCTGGCTAACGCGCCGTTCATCAAAGTTGAAGCCACCAAGTTCACCGAGGTGGGCTATGTGGGTAAAGAAGTGGACTCCATCATCCGCGATCTGACCGACTCGGCGATCAAGATGGTGCGCGTCCAGGCGATCGAGAAAAACCGCTATCGCGCGGAAGAGATGGCCGAAGAGCGCATTCTCGACGTGCTGATCCCACCGGCAAAAAACAACTGGGGCCAGGCAGAGCAGCAGGCTGAACCGTCCGCTGCGCGCCAGGCATTCCGCAAGAAGCTGCGTGAAGGCCAGCTGGACGACAAAGAGATTGAGATCGATCTCGCTGCCGCGCCAATGGGTGTGGAAATCATGGCGCCTCCGGGCATGGAAGAGATGACCAGCCAGCTGCAGTCCATGTTCCAGAACCTGGGCGGCCAGAAGCAGAAAGCGCGTAAGCTGAAAATCAAAGACGCGATGAAGCTGCTGATTGAAGAAGAAGCGGCGAAGCTGGTGAACCCGGAAGAGCTGAAGCAGGACGCTATCGACGCGGTTGAGCAGCACGGTATCGTGTTTATCGACGAAATCGACAAAATTTGTAAGCGCGGTGGCAACAGCTCCGGCCCGGATGTGTCCCGCGAAGGCGTTCAGCGCGACCTGCTGCCGCTGGTAGAAGGCTGCACCGTCTCCACCAAGCACGGCATGGTGAAAACGGACCACATCCTGTTTATCGCATCAGGTGCCTTCCAGGTTGCCAGCCCGTCGGATCTGATCCCGGAGCTGCAGGGCCGTCTGCCTATCCGCGTTGAGCTGCAGGCGCTGACCACCGAAGATTTCGAACGTATCCTGACCGAGCCAAACGCCTCTGCTACAGTACAGTACAAAGCGCTGATGGCGACCGAAGGCGTGAACCTCGAGTTCACCGAAGACGGTATCAAACGTATTGCCCAGGCCGCATGGCAGGTGAACGAAACCACCGAAAACATCGGTGCGCGTCGTCTGCATACCGTGCTGGAACGACTGGTCGAAGATATCTCTTATGACGCGAGCGACCTGAACGGTCAAACCGTTACCATTGACGCAGAATATGTGAGTAAACATCTGGATGCGTTAGTGGCAGATGAAGATCTGAGCCGTTTTATCCTATAATCGCGGTTACTGGATTCTCATCACGTTTAATGGGGGCTAATGCCCCCATTTTTATTGGCTAAATACTTATGACTGACATCAGCCGTACGCAGGCGTGGCTCGAAAGTCTGCGCCCTAAAACACTTCCTCTGGCCTTTGCCGCGATTATCGTCGGCACCGCCCTTGCCTGGTGGCAGGGTTATTTCGATCCGCTGGTTGCCGCGCTGGCACTGATTACCGCCGGCCTGCTGCAAATTCTCTCCAATCTCGCCAACGACTACGGCGACGCGGTAAAAGGCAGCGACAAGCCGGACCGCATAGGGCCACTGCGCGGAATGCAGAAAGGGGTAATTACCCAGGCGCAGATGAAACGCGCGCTGATTATCACCGTGGTGCTGATCTGCGTATCCGGCCTGGCGCTGGTAACGGTGGCGTCTAAAACCACCAGCGATTTTATTGGTTTCCTGGTGTTGGGTTTATTAGCCATTATCGCGGCCATCACCTACACCGTCGGCACGCGCCCTTACGGTTATATTGGACTCGGGGATATCTCCGTACTGGTGTTCTTCGGCTGGCTGAGCGTGATGGGAAGCTGGTACCTGCAGGCGCATACGGTGATCCCTGCCCTGTTCCTGCCTGCGACCGCCTGCGGTCTGCTGGCGACGGCTGTGCTCAACATCAACAACCTGCGCGACATCGACAGCGATCGCGAGAACGGCAAAAATACCCTGGCGGTTCGTCTGGGGCCGGTTAATGCCCGCCGCTATCATGCCTGCCTGCTCATTGGCGCGCTGGTTTGCCTGGCGCTGTTTAACCTGATTTCCTTGCAAAGCCTGTGGGGCTGGCTGTTTGTGCTTGCCGCGCCGCTGCTGATTAAGCAGGCCCGCTTTGTGATGCGTGAACTCAGCCCGTCCGCCATGCCGCCGATGCTGGAGCGCACGGTAAAAGGTGCGCTGCTGACTAACCTGTTGTTCGTCATCGGGATTGTGTTAAGCCAGACGCTGCGTTAGCTGACAAATATCAATTAACAATTGATGATTTTGCCAACAACGCATTTCGCACGATATACTGAACACATTCGCAGCAACTGAGCGTTAAACCTATGAAATACGATACCTCCGAGCTTTGTGACATCTACCAGGAAGATGTCAACGTCGTTGAACCGCTGTTCTCCAACTTTGGTGGGCGGTCATCATTTGGCGGTCAAATCGTCACGGTGAAATGTTTCGAGGACAACGGGTTGCTGTACGATCTGCTCGAACAGAACGGCCGCGGCCGCGTTCTTGTGGTCGACGGCGGCGGTTCCGTGCGCCGGGCATTAATTGATGCTGAACTGGCCGGCATTGCCGTTCAGAATGAGTGGGAAGGCCTTGTGGTGTACGGTTCCGTGCGCCAGGTGGACGATCTGGAAGATCTGGATATCGGGATTCAGGCCATAGCGGCCATACCGGTAGGGGCGGCGGGTGACGGCATCGGCGAAAGCGACGTGCGCGTCAATTTCGGCGGCGTGACCTTCTTCTCAGGCGACCATCTCTACGCTGATAATACCGGCATTATCCTTTCCGAAGATCCGCTGGATATCGAGTAATTAAACCGTCAGCGTGAACCATAAAAAAACCGCCAACAGCAATGTGGCGGTTTTTTTGTCCCTGGTTTATCCCAGCGGGGATCACACTTCTTCCATACGTCCCAGCAGCGCCTGCAGGCGATCCTGCCAGCCGTTCTGTTGCTCGCGCAGCTGGTTGTTTTCGCGCTCCAGTTCTTCGCGGCCGTGCTGCGCGTTCTGAACTTCCTGCGCCAGGCTGTTGTTCTTCTCTTTCAGCTCTTCAATTTCCATCTGCAGCAGGGTGATGGTGTCAATCGCCTGCTGTACTTTCGATTCCAGTTTCTCAAACACTTCTAAAGACATGATGCTACCTCTCCTGAATTGCAAGGCGACGCTTTAACATAAACGCGCACGACATATACCGTCGATTGTATGGAGCGCGGCGCTCTGTGTCCAGCGACACACCGCGCAGATCGCGGTTTGCAACACTTTTAGGTCTGGTCCTGGTGTGTTCGCGTCATATACCCCTAAATTGTTAACTGATTCGTTAATGAAATGATTCAGCTCACATTCCTGCACTGATCCTGTACTGCTGCAAAAATGTGCTTTATGGCGCGAAAACGCTCATTTTATTGACGCAGACCACACATTTTGATTTCGATATTTCTCGTTTTTGCTCGTTAACGATAAATTAACACTATGTCTACAGGGCATCGTGGCTGTCACGGGTGGCCATGCTAACAATAAACATCAATTTCTTCAGGATTCCGATTATGAGTCAGACATCAACCTTAAAAGGCCAGTGCATTGCCGAGTTCCTTGGTACCGGGTTGTTGATATTCTTCGGAGTGGGCTGTGTCGCTGCACTGAAAGTGGCGGGTGCCAGTTTTGGTCAGTGGGAAATCAGTATCATCTGGGGTCTGGGCGTGGCGATGGCCATCTACCTGACTGCAGGGGTTTCTGGTGCACATCTTAACCCGGCGGTGACAATCGCACTGTGGCTGTTCGCGTGCTTTGACGGACGCAAAGTTGTTCCTTTCATTCTTTCTCAATTTGCCGGCGCGTTTTGCGCAGCGGCGTTAGTTTACGGGCTTTATTACAATCTTTTCATCGACTTCGAACAGACGCATCATATGGTGCGCGGTAGCGTCGAAAGTCTGGATCTGGCAGGCATCTTCTCAACCTATCCAAACCCGCACATCAATTTTGTGCAGGCGTTCGCAGTTGAAATGGTGATTACCGCTATTCTGATGGGCGTTATCCTGGCGCTGACCGACGACGGAAACGGCATTCCGCGCGGCCCGCTGGCCCCCCTGCTGATTGGCCTGCTGATTGCGGTAATTGGCGCATCCATGGGCCCGCTGACCGGCTTCGCGATGAACCCGGCACGTGATATCGGACCAAAAGCGTTCGCCTTTATCGCAGGCTGGGGCGATGTCGCCTTCACAGGTGGCAAAGACATTCCTTACTTCCTGGTGCCGCTGTTTGCGCCGGTTGTCGGGGCTGCGCTGGGTGCGTTTAGCTACCGCAAATTAATTGGTCGCCACTTACCGTGCGACACCTGTGTGGAAGATGAGAAGGAAACGACTTCTACCGCACAACAAAAAGCTTCGCTGTAATCTGACTACGGGACACATACCATGACCGAAAAAAAATATATCGTTGCGCTCGACCAGGGCACTACCAGCTCCCGCGCTGTCGTAATGGATCATGACGCGAACATCGTCAGCGTGTCACAGCGCGAATTTGAGCAAATTTATCCTCGTCCAGGCTGGGTAGAACACGACCCGATGGAGATTTGGGCGTCACAAAGCTCCACGCTGGTCGAAGTGCTGGCGAAAGCCGATATCAGTTCCGACGAGATTGCCGCGATTGGTATCACCAACCAGCGTGAAACGACGATCGTCTGGGAACGCGAAACCGGTAAGCCGATTTACAACGCCATCGTCTGGCAGTGCCGCCGTACCTCTGAGATCTGCGAACAGCTGAAGCGCGACGGTATGGAAGATTACGTGCGCAGCGCCACCGGCCTGGTGGTTGACCCATACTTCTCCGGCACCAAAGTGAAGTGGATCCTCGACCACGTGGAAGGTTCACGCGAGCGTGCAAAACGCGGCGAGCTGCTGTTCGGTACCGTTGACACCTGGCTTATCTGGAAGATGACCCAGGGACGCGTCCACGTCACCGATTACACCAACGCCTCGCGTACCATGCTGTTCAACATCAACACCCTGGAGTGGGATGACAAGATGCTGGACGCGCTGGATATCCCACGCGCGATGCTGCCTGAAGTGCGCAAGTCTTCTGAGGTTTACGGCCAGACCAACATCGGCGGTAAAGGTGGCACCCGTATTCCTATTGCCGGTATCGCCGGTGACCAGCAGGCGGCGCTGTTCGGCCAGCTGTGCGTCAAGGAAGGGATGGCGAAGAATACCTACGGCACCGGCTGCTTTATGCTGATGAACACCGGTGAGAAAGCGGTGAAATCAGAAAACGGTCTGCTGACCACCATCGCCTGCGGCCCGCGCGGCGAAGTGAACTATGCCCTGGAAGGTGCTGTGTTCATGGCCGGTGCGTCTATCCAGTGGCTGCGTGACGAGATGAAGCTGATCAGCGATGCATTCGACTCCGAGTACTTCGCCACCAAAGTGAAAGACACCAACGGCGTGTACGTGGTGCCTGCATTCACCGGTCTGGGCGCCCCCTACTGGGATCCGTATGCACGCGGCGCGATTTTCGGACTGACGCGTGGCGTGAACTCTAACCACATTATTCGCGCCACTCTGGAATCCATCGCCTACCAGACCCGAGACGTGCTGGAAGCGATGCAGGCGGACTCCGGCATTCGTCTGCACGCCCTGCGCGTGGACGGCGGTGCGGTAGCGAATAACTTCCTGATGCAGTTCCAGTCCGACATTCTGGGCACCCGCGTTGAGCGCCCTGAAGTGCGCGAAGTGACGGCGCTGGGTGCGGCGTACCTTGCCGGTCTGGCGGTAGGCTTCTGGCAGAACCTGGACGAGCTGCAGGAAAAAGCGGTTATCGAACGCGAGTTCCGCCCGGGCATCGAAACCACCGAGCGTAACTTCCGCTACAGCGGCTGGAAGAAAGCGGTGAAACGCGCCCTGGCGTGGGAAGAACACGAGGAGTAAGACATACTTTCTCCTCACCCTAACCCTCTCCCCAAAGGGGAGAGGGGACTTAAAACACCCCTCCCCACTCTGTGATAAACTTCGTGCAATTCCTTTTGATTGCACGAGTACCTCATGAAACGTGAACTTGCTATCGAGTTTTCCCGCGTCACCGAAGCGGCAGCCCTTGCAGGCTATAAGTGGCTGGGTCGTGGCGATAAAAATACCGCAGACGGTGCAGCCGTCCATGCCATGCGCATTGTACTTAATCAGGTCAACATCGACGGCACCATCGTGATCGGCGAAGGCGAGATCGACGAAGCGCCAATGCTCTATATTGGTGAAAAAGTCGGTACCGGCAAAGGCGATGCCGTGGATATTGCCGTCGACCCGATCGAAGGTACCCGCATGACCGCAATGGGTCAGGCCAACGCCCTGGCGGTGCTGGCCGTGGGCGATAAAGGCTGCTTCCTTAACGCGCCGGATATGTACATGGAAAAGCTGATTGTCGGTCCTGGCGCGAAAGGCGCAATCGACCTTAGCCTGCCGCTGGAAGAGAACCTGCACAACGTCGCCAAAGCCCTGGGCAAACCCCTTAGCGAACTCACCGTGACGATTCTGGCGAAACCGCGCCACGACGCCACCATCGCGCAGATGCAAAAGCTCGGCGTGCGCGTGTTTGCCATTCCGGACGGTGACGTTGCCGCCTCGATCCTTACCTGCATGCCGGACAGCGAAGTAGACGTGCTGTACGGCATCGGCGGCGCACCGGAAGGTGTGGTCTCTGCGGCAGTGATCCGCGCGCTCGATGGCGATATGCAGGCCCGTCTGCTGCCCCGCCACGAGGTGAAAGGCGACAGCGAAGAGAACCGCCGTATCGGAGAAAATGAGCTGGCGCGCTGCGAAGCGATGGGCATCGAGGCCAATAAAGTGCTCGCGCTGGACGAGATGGCCCGTAGCGATAACGTGGTCTTCTCGGCGACCGGCATCACCAAAGGCGATCTGCTGGACGGCATCACCCGCAAGGGCAATATGGCGACCACCGAAACGCTGCTGATCCGCGGTAAATCACGCACCATTCGTCGCATCCAGTCTATCCACTATCTCGACCGCAAAGACCCGGACGTGCAGACGCACATTCTGTAAAACCGTTTGATCGATAGAGCTTTCCGGCCCTGGCGGGCTGGAAATTGTCACCACAAGTACGGAAGATAGAACAGAGAAACAGCACAGGAGAAGATCATGGCGGACTGGGTAACAGGTAAAGTCACAAAGGTACAGTTCTGGACCGATGCGCTATTTAGTCTCACCGTACATGCTCCCGTTCACCCGTTTAAAGCCGGGCAATTTGCGAAGCTGGGACTGGATGTCGACGGAGAGCGCGTGCAGCGCGCCTACTCTTACGTTAACGCGCCTGATAACCCGGATCTCGAATTCTATCTGGTCACCGTTCCTGACGGTAAACTCAGCCCGCGCCTTGCCGCCCTTAAGCCCGGCGACGACGTGCAAATTGTGAGTGAAGCGGCAGGCTTCTTTGTACTCGAAGAGATCCCGGATTGTGACACGCTCTGGATGCTGGCAACCGGTACGGCCATCGGCCCTTATCTCTCTATTTTGCAGTACGGCAAAGATCTGGAGCGCTTTAAAAACATCGTGCTGGTGCACGCTGCGCGCTACGCTGCAGACCTGAGCTACCTGCCGCAGATGCAGGCGCTGGAGCAGCAGTACGGCGGCAAGTTAAAGATTCAGACGGTGGTCAGCCGCGAAACCGTAGCTGGAACGCTGACCGGTCGCGTGCCGGCGTTAATTGAGAGTGGAGCCCTGGAAGAGGCGGTGGGTTTGCCGCTGAACGCTGAAACCAGCCACGTCATGCTGTGTGGCAACCCGCAGATGGTACGGGACACGCAGCAGCTTCTGAAGGATACCCGGCAGATGACGAAACATCTTCGCCGCCGGCCGGGCCATATGACCGCTGAACACTACTGGTGATCAGCGGTATTTCACCTCAACGGTATCTTTACCGTATTTGTTTTCGCTCTGGGTGCCGATAAACGCACCCAGATCGACAATCATCATCACGAAGATGACCGAAGGCAGCAGCCTGCCCACAACCCACGGCAGGATGGACGGAAGCATCGCCCAGTTCCCCGCAACCAGCATCCACGCCAGAATAATCAGAAATGCCCACGCGCCGGAACGACCGCGGTCGTGCAGGCGTTTAACAACAACAGCCGCCGTTGGCCATAGCAGGCAGACCAGCGCGAAGGCCGCCGTTTGCGTGCTCAGCCATGCGTTGTAAGCAACGAAAAACAGAAGCAGCATGGCGACAACCCACGTCACCATCCAGATCCAGAAATCACGGCGTCCAATACGCCCTTTGAATGAAAACAGCCACTGCTGTATGGTCATGTAAGGTTCCTTATTATCGTATAGCGCGCATTTTACCCTGGAGTTGTGACCTTTTGACAAGCCGACCAGATATCGTTTTAATCATGAGCACTTACGGCCAGGGACAATGTTGATGAAAAGTTCGGCACATTCTCTTTTCCTGTGTTTAGCGGTGCTCAGCGCGGGTTTTCCCCTGCACGCCGCCGAAACCACTGCCCCCACCACAGCGCCGTATCTGCTGGCGGGCGCCCCGTCGTTCGATCAGTCCATCAGCCAGTTTCGTGAAGCCTTCAATCAGGCCAACCCCACGCTGCCGCTGGATGAGTTTCGCGCCATTGATGGCTCCCGCGATACCCCCACACTGACTCGTGCGGCAAGCAAGATTAATGAGAATTTGTATGCCTCGACGGCGCTGGAGCGCGGAACGTTAAAAATCAAAAGCATGCAAATCACCTGGCTGCCGATACAGGGGCCAGAGCAGAAAGCCGCTAAGGCGAAAGCGCTTGAGTATATGAGCGCGGTCCTGCAGGCGTTTACCCCGGCACTGACGAAAAAGCAAAGCCAGCAAAAGCTGCAGAAACTCCTTACCGCCGGGAAAAACAAGCGTTACTACGCCGATACCGAAGGCGCGATCCGCTATGTTGTGGCGGACAACGGCGAAAAAGGACTGACCTTCGCTGTTGAACCGATTAAGCTGGCACTATCTGACACTCTCGGCGGGGCGAATTAATGACAAAAAGCAAAGCCTTTCGAGGGAAAATCTCTATACTGATTCACAGACCATGCTGCCCGACAGGGTGGCCATATTCCTTAATTCGCTTATTTAGCGTGGAGAATTGAAATGCGACATCCTTTAGTGATGGGTAACTGGAAACTGAACGGCAGCCGCCACATGGTAAACGAACTGGTTGCGAACCTGCGTAAAGAGCTAGCTGGCGTGACCGGCTGCGCGGTTGCTATCGCTCCGCCGGATATGTACCTGGATCTGGCTAAACGTGCCGCTGACGGCAGCCACATCATTCTGGGCGCGCAGAACGTTGACGTTAACCTGTCTGGCGCGTTCACCGGTGAAACCTCCGCTGAAATGCTGAAAGATATCGGCGCGAAATACATCATCATCGGCCACTCCGAGCGTCGCACCTATCACAAAGAATCCGACGAGTTCATCGCGAAGAAATTCGCCGTGCTGAAAGAGCAGGGTCTGATCCCGGTTCTGTGCATCGGTGAAACCGAAGCAGAAAACGAAGCGGGCAAAACTGAAGAAGTGTGCGCACGTCAGATCGACGCAGTGCTGAAAACCCAGGGCGCGGCAGCGTTCGAAGGCGCGGTTATCGCTTACGAGCCAGTCTGGGCGATCGGTACCGGCAAATCAGCAACCCCTGCACAGGCTCAGGCTGTTCACAAATTCATTCGTGACCACATTGCGAAAGCTGACGCCAAAATCGCTGAGCAAGTGATTATCCAGTACGGCGGTTCCGTTAACGCTTCCAACGCTGCTGAGCTGTTCACCCAGCCAGACATCGATGGCGCGCTGGTTGGCGGTGCATCCCTGAAAGCGGACGCTTTCGCGGTGATCGTTAAAGCGGCAGAAGCGGCTAAACAGGCGTAATTGCCTTTGTGGCGGGTGGCGCTTCGCTAACCCGCCCTACGGTTCTGTAGGCCCGGTAAGCGTCAGCGCCACCGGGCTTTTTTACAGCCGTCCCAGCAGGCTAAACCACAGATAATCCAGCGGCAGCAGCACCAGATACGTTGCAATAGCCAGCGCCAGACAAAGCACCATCCCCGCCCTGGCAGGCACCTTTCCTAACCCCATCGCCACCACAATCGGCGACGCCTGATAGGGCAACAGCGGCGTGGAATAACCCAGCACCTGAATCATGATCACCGACAGCAGCGGGAAACCGGTCGCGTCCGAAAAACTCTGCGCCAGAGTGGTATACAGCGCCGGAACGCCGTTGGCGGTCATAATGAAGTTGAGTGCGGTGGTAATACCGGTCAGCGCCAGGAAACTGGTGAACGGTCGGTCTGCATCCAGCGGCATAATGCGGAGCAACGCCTCGCCCACCGCCGTTCCGATACCGGTTTGCGTCACGACGATCGCCAGCCCCAGAATACCGGCAACGTAGATACAGGTGCGCATATTCACCCCCGCAGAAAACTCTTCCCCGGTAATGAAACCAATGCGCGGCAGCATAACGATGATCGACGCCGCCAGCCCCGTCCACGCGGGCCCCACGCCGTGCCAGCTCTCCGTAACCCACATCCCCAGCACCACCGCCAGCAGCCAGGCAAGACGCTTTTCGTCCCGCCCCATAGGCTCAGACGGCGCCTGTTCCTTAGGCGGTTTTGGGCTGCCGGGAAATAGCCAGCAGATGAGGCCAATTAGAATCAGGCCTTTGAGAACGCCCAGCACCGGCGTGTGCAGGAGCAGATAAGGGACATAGTTCAGATGGATGCCGTACGAGCCTTCCGCCGCACCGCTCATCACCAGGTTAGGGACGTTAGCAGGCAGAATCGTCGCCGAAAGCTGGAAAGTCCCAAACCCTACCGCCAGCGCCAGACCAAACCACGCGCGGGAGCCGTCTGAGATACCGGCGCGTTTCGCCATCGCGGCGACAATCGGCATCAGTAGCGCAATACGTCCCATATTCGACGGCATCACAAACGCCAGCGCGTAGCTCAGCAGCACCACGCTCGCCACCATCAACACCCAGGAGTCGGTGAGCCTTGCCGACAGCGCCCTGGCGGCCCTGTCTGCCAGTCCGGTTTTACGGATAGCCACGCCGAGCACGAATCCGCTGAAGACCAGCCAGAAAGCAGACGAGGCAAAACCGCCAAAGATGACCTCCGGCGGGGCGATCTTCGCAGTCATTGCCGCCGTGAAGAACAGCAGCGCGGTGATGAATTCCGGCAATAGCGACGTCGCCCACAGCACGATGGTGACGCCAACGATCAGTGAGGGCAGCAGCAGAGGATACGTTGACCAGAGCGACATACCTGTCTCCTGTAGAATTTTTCAGCAAGTCTACGGTGACAGGCAGCCCGAGTAAACGCGATTTATGGTGGGGTTACTTCAGGATAGCGCATTGATGATCCTGCAGTTCCTCCGCAGACGCGCGGTTAAGCGTGAGCAGGTTACGCTCGGTCGCCAGCAACACAAACGAACCATCAGACTGCTGCGCCATCGCCAGTGCGAAACGCCCCATATGGTCGCGCGCTTCCGGCAGCTCTTCTGCCAGCATCATAAACGGGCTGCGCTGGACCAGTTCATTCTCCGTCACCCGACGAGCAAGATACTCATGTCCTTCCAGTCCCCCAGGAAGAGGCAGCCACTGGGTGCTGATTTCTCCCTGTGCCGCGTTGAGCTTCTCGCGCACGTCCGGGCGAAGGCAGGAGATATGAATATGAAAGTGGTTCTGCGTGCGCCCTGTCGGGGAGTTAATCGTCAGCGAAATGGCGCTGTCAGGCACCTCGGCTCCACGCTTCAGGGTCATAAAGCTGCGCGACTGCCACGCCAGCCAGAAAAAGTTCGGCGTATGCGCTTCGGTCAACAGCGGGCTCTCGGTGCCGTTGATGCGATAGGTCGGCATCAGCAGGTATTGCAGCGGCCCGTTGCGGTCTTTAAATATCACATAGCCTGCATCCGTTTTCACCTGCGCACACGGTGCCGGGTTACGATTCTGGATCTGATTCGGCACACACTGGTCGAGAACGATATGTCTTAACGCATTCGGATTACCCGCCTTCATCCAGTACACACCGCCAGCGGCAAGGGCGATGACAAGGAGGATCAATAAGATAATTTTTTTCACAACGCGTTCCCTGTTTTCGATTGAGGCAAAAGAGTAACGCAAAATGATGACCAAATAAAAAACCCGGCGGATTTCTCACGCCGGGTCACCGTGTCACAGGCTAATGGTTAGCGCTGGCTGATTTGGTCGAAGGTACCGCCATTAGAGAAGTGCTCTTTCTGCGCTTTCGTCCAGCCGCCGAACTCGTCATCGATGGTGAAGAGTTTCAGTTTAGGGAATACGCTTTCGTATTTCTTCGCAACAGCCGGATCGCGTGGACGATAGAAGTTTTTCGCCGCAATTTCCTGGCCCTCTGGCGAATAGAGATACTTCAGGTAAGCTTCCGCCACCGCTTTGGTATCTTTCTTCTCAACCACTTTATCGACCACGGAAACGGTCGGCTCAGCCAGAATCGATTCGCTCGGGGTCACGATCTCGAATTTGTCTTTACCCAGTTCGTTGGTCGCCAGCAGCGCTTCGTTTTCCCATGCAATCAGCACGTCGCCAATCCCGCGCTCGACGAAGGTGTTGGTGGCACCACGCGCGCCGGAGTCCAGCACCTCAACGTTTTTATACAGCGCCTTCACGAACTCCTGCGCTTTGGCCTGGTCGCCGTTGTTGTGATGCAGCGCGTAACCCCATGCGCCCAGGTAGTTCCAGCGAGCACCGCCGGAGCTTTTCGGGTTCGGGGTAATCACAGAAACGCCAGGTTTGATCAGGTCGTTCCAGTCTTTAATTTGTTTCGGGTTGCCTTTACGCACCAGGAAGACGATGGTCGAGGTGTAGGGTGCGGAGTTATCCGGCAGGCGTTTGATCCAGTTTTTGTCGATGCGACCGCGCTCGGCGATCGCGTCGACATCGTAGGCCAGCGCCAGGGTCACCACGTCGGCTTCAATGCCGTTGATGACGGAGGTCGCCTGCTTGCCAGAACCTCCGTGAGACTGGCGAACTACGACATTATCGCCGGTTTCCTGCTTCCAGTGCGCCGCAAACGCTTTGTTGTATTGCTCGTACAGTTCACGCGTCGGGTCGTATGACACGTTTAATAACTGAATGTCCTTAGCCAGAACGCTGGTCGATGCCAGCAATAATGTTAAACCCACGCCCCATTTATTCATCGCCCAGCTCTCTTGTGTAGTGTTTTGATGAATGCAGCGTGCCAGAAAGCGAATCGAGGATTAAAGAATAAAAAAAGATTGGCTATAACGTAGTGGAATAAAAGAGGGGTATGAGCGGCATGATGCCCTCACCCCATCCCTCTCCCACGTGAGAGGGAGCAAACATAAAAAAAAACGGTAACCCAAGGGTTACCGTTTTGCATTTACCTTGCCGCCACCGGGCAACAGAGCCGATCAGTACAGTTTTTTCGCGCAGTCCAGCCAGTCGCCTTTGAACGGACGCTTCATGTTTTCAATCGCGTCGATGATGTCGTGGTGAACCAGTTTTTCGTTCTGAATACCGACGCAGCGGCCGCCGTGGCCCTGCAGCAGCAGATCGATCGCGTACGCGCCCATACGGGACGCCAGAATACGGTCGTAAGGGCCTGGGGAACCGCCACGCTGGATGTGACCCAGTACGGTCGCGCGGGTTTCGCGTTTGGTTTCGGCTTCGATGTACTTCGCCAGCTCGTCAACGTCACAGATGTGCTCGGTGATAGCGACGATCGCGTGTTTTTTACCCTTCGCGATGCCCGCTTTGATTTCAGCCACCAGATCTTCACGGCTAAATTCGACTTCTGGCACGACGATAAATTCGCAACCGCCCGCAATGGCAGCCGCCAGCGTCAGGTCGCCACAGTAACGACCCATCACTTCAACGATAGAGATACGCTGGTGAGAAGACGAGGTGTCACGCAGGCGGTCAATCGCTTCAACAACGGTACCGAGTGCAGTAAAGAAGCCGATAGTGTAGTCAGTGCCTTTGATGTCGTTGTCGATGGTGCCAGGCAGACCGATGCACGGGAAACCCATTTCGGTCAGACGTTTTGCACCCATGTAGGAACCGTCACCACCGATAACCACCAGGGCGTCCAGACCACGTTTCTTCATGTTTTCGATAGCCACTTCACGAACGTGTTCGTCGCGGAATTCCGGGAAGCGCGCAGAACCGAGGAAAGTACCGCCACGGTTGATCATGTCAGACACGCTGTAGCGGTCGAGCTGAACCATACGATCTTCATACAGGCCCAGATAACCGTCATAAACGCCAAAAACTTCCAGGCCTTCCGTCAGCGCTGCACGGACAACACCACGAATTGCCGCGTTCATGCCCGGCGCATCACCGCCGCTTGTCAACACACCGATTTTCTTAATCATGACTACCTCTGAACTTAGGAATGCAAAATTGAAATCTGTTGCCGGAAGAAACTTATCGACCAACGAATACTGCAAATAGTATATCAATCCCTTCCAGCTGAATTGATTCAGGTCAGACCAAACGGCGGTAATTTATACACAAAATGCTGGCCTGGCTCACTTTTTTACAACGAATTACGAAAGCCCAACATGACCGGGTACAACCGAGCAGGGATCCTGGTGAATGATGACGTCTGAACCAGGAAAACGCTGCAAAATCGCCTGCTCGACCTGCTCAGCAATAACGTGAGCCTGTACCAGTGGCAGGTTGTCTTCCATTTCAATATGAATCTGTATAAAGCGGGTCGGCCCTGACTGCCGCGTTCGAAGATCGTGTGCACCGCTGACGCCGGGCCAGGAGGTCACGATAGAAAAAATTTCATTACGTTCTGAGTCCGGGAGGGCGCGGTCAAGCAGTGATTGCACCGCTTCATACCCCATCCGCAGGGCGCTATATAAAATATAGATACCAATCCCTAACGCAAACAACGCATCGGCGCGATGCCAGCCATACCAAGCCAGACCGAGCGCAATAAGAATAGCCCCATTCATCATAACATCAGATTGATAATGAAGCATATCCGCCCGTACAGCCTGGCTTTGCGTTTTGCGAACAACCCAGCGCTGGAACGTTACCAGAACAAGGGTGCATATAAGCGCGACTATCGTCACAACGACGCCCACGCCGGGATCGTTCATCGGTGTTGGCGAAACGAGATGCTGAATGCCGGTTAAAAACAGGAACAGCGCAGAGCCGGAAATGAACATACTTTGCGCCAGCGCGGCCAGCGACTCCGCTTTGCCGTGCCCAAACGTGTGCTCTTCGTCCGCTGGCTGCAGCGAGTAACGCACCACCAGCAGGTTGGTCAACGAGGCGGCAATATCCATCAGCGAGTCCACCAGCGCCGCCAGAATACTGACCGAGCCGGTATACCACCACGCAAAGATTTTAATCAATAACAGGCTGGAGGCCATGACGGTCGCCGCAATGGCGGCCCGGCTGACCAGTCTTCCATAGGATTGATTCATAAACGCTCCTGTCATGTTATGCCGCTAGTATAACGGAAGCATGGGGAGTCAAAGGATGAATAAACGGTTAACAGACGAGATGCGGGGCAAAAAAAAACCCCCACATCATGTGGGGGAAGACAGGGATGGTGTCTATGGCAAGGAAAACAGGGTTTACTGGTTACTACGGGTACTGCTATTGCTACTGAAAAACGTCGTTTCTGAGCTTCGCTGCATCCGTGCAACCTCACGCAGCTGGTCCATTCGCTGCTGATGTTTCGTATTCAAAACCGCTTGCTGCTCGGGCGTTAGCAGGTGGAACATCTGGTTGCGGACCTTCGCCATCTCTACCTGGCGGGCAACCTGTTCCTGTGCCATTTTTTCGGCCTGAGCGCGCACAGCGCTTTCATCAAAATTTTCTGCGGTGACAAGGCGATGCATTGTCTCCATTTCGCTAACATTAACAGGGGGCTGGTCGTGTCTCGCCCTCTGCATCAGATCTCGCATCTGTTGACGCTGATGTTCGGTTAAACTTATGCCGTCAAACATATGGCTTTGGCTGCTGTTCTGCGTTGCGCCCTCTTGTAAGGGACTGTTATCGCTGATGATAGCTTCAGCAGCCTGGCTAAACGCACTGAACGCCAGCGTTGAGGCCATGACGGCAGCGGTAACTTTGCGCATCACTTGCTCCCAAAAATCTTTCGTGTCGCGATTCAACGAGAGACAGTCTACGATTCAGGCTGCAAACATGCGTCAGGGGGTGTAAAACAACGTAAAGTCATGGATTAGACAGCCTTGATGTCGTAATTTCTGCCTCGGAGGTATTTAAACAATGAATAAAATCCTGTTAGTTGATGATGACCGAGAGCTCACATCCCTTTTAAAGGAGTTGCTCGACATGGAAGGTTTCAACGTCCTGGTTGCCCATGATGGCGAGCAGGCGCTGAGTCTCCTTGACGACAGCATCGATTTACTTTTGCTCGACGTGATGATGCCGAAGAAAAACGGTATTGATACGTTGAAAGAACTTCGCCAGACACACCAGACTCCCGTAATCATGCTGACCGCGCGCGGCAGTGAACTTGATCGCGTACTCGGCCTTGAGCTGGGCGCGGATGACTATTTACCAAAGCCGTTTAATGACCGTGAACTGGTTGCCCGTATTCGCGCTATCCTGCGTCGTTCCCACTGGAGCGAACAGCAGCAAAATACCGACAACAGCTCACCTACTCTAGAAGTCGACTCCCTGAGCCTCAACCCGGGCCGTCAGGAAGCGAGCTTTGATGGCCAGACGCTGGAACTAACCGGCACGGAGTTCACCCTGCTATATCTGCTGGCGCAGCACCTCGGCCAGGTGGTTTCGCGTGAACATCTAAGCCAGGAAGTGCTGGGCAAACGCCTCACCCCGTTTGACCGCGCCATCGACATGCACATCTCTAACCTGCGCCGTAAGCTGCCTGAGCGTAAAGACGGTCACCCATGGTTTAAAACCCTGCGTGGTCGCGGTTATCTGATGGTTTCCGCTTCATGATAGGAAGCTTAACCGCCCGCATCTTCGCCATCTTCTGGCTGACGCTGGCACTGGTTTTAATGCTCGTACTGATGTTGCCAAAACTTGACTCACGCCAGATGACGGAGCTTCTCGACAGCGAGCAACGTCAGGGCGTGATGATCGAGCAACATGTTGAAGCCGAGCTGGCAAACGATCCGCCGAACGATTTAATGTGGTGGCGCAGGCTGTTTCGCGCTATCGACAAGTGGGCCCCGCCCGGACAACGCCTGCTGCTGGTGACCAGCGAAGGCCGCGTCATTGGTGCCGATCGTAATGAAATGCAGATTATCCGCAACTTCATTGGCCAGGCGGATAACGCCGATCATCCCCAGAAGAAGAAATATGGCCGCGTAGAGATGGTGGGGCCTTTCTCCGTCAGAGACGGAGAGGATAATTACCAGCTCTACCTGATTCGCCCCGCAAGCAGCTCTCAGTCCGACTTCATCAACCTGCTGTTTGACCGCCCTCTCCTGCTGCTGATTGTCACCATGCTGGTCAGCTCGCCGCTGCTGTTGTGGCTGGCGTGGAGCCTGGCAAAACCGGCGCGTAAGCTGAAGAACGCCGCCGATGAGGTGGCACAGGGTAACCTGCGACAACACCCTGAACTGGAAGCCGGACCGCAGGAGTTCCTTGCCGCCGGGACCAGTTTTAACCAGATGGTGAGCGCTCTCGATCGCATGATGACTGCACAGCAGCGCCTGCTGTCGGATATCTCGCACGAGCTGCGTACCCCGCTTACGCGCTTACAGCTTGGCACCGCGCTGCTGCGCCGTCGCAGCGGGGAAAGCAAAGAGCTGGAGCGGATTGAAACGGAAGCTCACCGCCTGGACAGCATGATTAACGATCTGCTGGTCATGTCCCGCAATCAGCAGAAAAACGCGCTGGTTAGCGAAACGGTGAAAGCGAATCACCTCTGGCACGAGGTGCTGGACAACGCGGCATTCGAAGCAGAGCAGATGGGCAAATCCTTCACCGTCAACTTCCCGCCGGGCCCGTGGCCGCTCTACGGTAACCCCAATGCGCTGGAAAGCGCGCTGGAGAATATCGTGCGTAACGCCCTGCGCTACTCGCATACGAAGATTGAGGTGGCGTTCTCGGTGGATAAAGACGGGATCACCGTCATTGTCGACGACGACGGTCCTGGCGTCAGCCCGGAAGATCGCGAGCAGATTTTCCGTCCGTTCTATCGTACCGATGAGGCGCGCGACCGGGAATCCGGCGGCACGGGGCTGGGTCTGGCGATTGTGGAAACCGCCATGCAACAGCACCGCGGCTGGGTCAAAGCCGACGACAGCCCGCTGGGTGGGCTACGGTTAACGCTGTGGCTACCATTGTACAAGCGTTCGTAACCCCCTCACCCTAACCCTCTCCCCGAAGGGGAGAGGGCCGGGATGAAGGACACTACTTACCCCACAATCTCCGGGAGTTATCTTCGATTCTGCTGCTTAAACGTCGCTTCTGCATCGTTCTTGTCCAGCTGGTCGATAGCCCCGCCGCCGACAGCAGGCGATGATACTGCTCGTCATCAAACGGCATATGCCAGGCAATGGCGCAGGCGTCGTAAACAGACACCTCACTCAGGCGTGATACCAGCTCGAGCTGCGCATCTGCTGAGACCTGCCCTGCCAGCACCACCCGGTACAGCCAGCCGGTTTTACCCACGCTTTGCATCTGAGCCGACATGTCATGAATACCGAAATGGAAGTTGAGCTTGAAGCACGGCGAGCGCGGCTGCGTCACCTGGATCAGGGCATCGCCCCAGCGGTAGATATCACCAATAAACACGTTCTTTTCGGTGAGCCCTTCAGTGGAGAGATTCTCGCCAAACGCGGGGGCAACGAAGAGATCCGCCTGTTCGGGGAACTCGTTTTTCCAGTACTGATAGTGTTCGCGCGGATAGTGGCACAGCGCGCGCTCGAGCCCGCCGTGGATTTTCTTTTCTGCCTGCTCGTCACCCGCAAGCCCGAGGTCGGTTAACGTCAGCTCACCGTCGACCTGAATTTTGGCGATGGCGCTCGGGCGGCTGCCGTCGTACTCCCTTACCTTGCCTGTAAATACATTCACCGGATAATGCATCGCTGCCTCCATTACGCAGATACAAAAAAAGCGAGCCATCAGACTCGCTTCTCACAGGCGTCAATGCAACCTTATTTTTTAGCGGCGAAACGTGCTGCTGCTTCGTCCCAGTTAACCACGTCCCAGAAGGCTTTGATGTAATCCGGGCGACGGTTCTGGAATTTCAGGTAGTAAGCGTGTTCCCACACGTCCAGACCCAGGATTGGGAAGCCGGATGCGCCAGAGATCGCTTCACCCATCAGCGGGGAGTCCTGGTTAGCAGTAGAAACAACCGCCAGTTTGTCACCTTTCAGTACCAGCCACGCCCAGCCGGAGCCGAAACGGGTTGCAGCGGCTTTCTCGAACTCCGCTTTGAAGTTGTCAACGGAACCGAAGTCGCGCTCGATAGCCGCTTTCAGGTCGCCCTGCAGGGTGGTACCGGTTTTCAGGCCTTTCCAGAACAGGCTGTGGTTTGCGTGGCCGCCCGCGTTGTTACGCAGCACGGTTTTCTTGTCCGCTGGCAGCTGGTCCAGCTTGGTGATCAGCTCTTCAACAGGCAGGTTAGCGAACTCTGGCAGGCTTTCCAGCGCGGCGTTCGCGTTGTTCACATAGGTCTGGTGGTGTTTAGTGTGATGGATTTCCATCGTCTGCTTGTCGAAATGCGGTTCCAGTGCGTCGTAGGCATACGGCAGGGATGGCAGTGTATAACTCATAATCCTCTCCATTATTGTCGGGCGGCACAGCTGTTAATGCCGCGTAAGCAGTTGGTTCATTATAGTTAATTAAATGATATTGAAAATGATTATCAATGCCGTAGTTTTTATAAGGTTATTCGGTTTTAGACCAACGCAGGAATAGTGAATGTGTTCAGGGCGTTAATGGACTTCCAGCGCCTTATTGCCTGCCGCAATTTCCTCCCTGCTGCTAAGCGTAAACGCCGACACCACCGTAATCGCCAGCACGAAACAGCCCAGCATCAGATACGTCTCCTGGAAGCCGATCCGGTCATACATATTTCCGGCAAACGCGGAGAGAAAAATCGCTGCCAACTGTTTGGAAAACTGAAATCCAATCAGATAGATAGTCGCCGAAAGACGTGTATCAAACACCCCGGTGATGTACTTGAAGGCCCCCACCAGCAGGAACGGCACCTCCAGCGCGTGCAGCATCTTCAGGGCAATCACTTCTACGGCGGTGGTGGCAAACGACGAGCCGATAATGCGCGTCGCCATAATCACCCCGGCGATGAGCAGCGTGTTTTTCGCGCCGATGCGGTTAATGATCCACGGTGAACAAAACATGATGATCGCGTTGCAGATTTCCCCGGCAGTGGTCGCAAAACCAAAGGCGCGAGTGCCCTCCTGCGGCGTGGCGAAGAACGTTTTGAAGAAGGTAGCAAACTGCTGGTCAAAGACGTCATAGACGCAGGCCACGCCAATCACGTACAGAATAAACATCCACATCCTGCGCTGACGGAACAGGCTAAAGACCGTTTTCGCGGTGATCTGCGGCTGGTTGGCACCCAGCGCATTCATCACCTGCGCCGTCTGGTTGGGTCTTGGCTTTGCGACCACCAGCAATAGCATCAACAGCAGCGCCGCCGCCGAACCCATCCAGAAAACATACGACGGATCGATGCCGAACAGGATCCCGCCCGTGGAGGCGCATAGCCCCCAGCCGAGGCAGCCAAACATGCGCGCCTTACCGTACTCAAAAAAACTGTTACGGCTCACGCGTTCAATGTACGCCTCAATGGCCCCTGAGCCCGCCGAAAAGACAAAGCCGATATACATGCCGCCGCTCAGCGCGCCCAGCCAGATGTTGGCTTTTAGTAACGGCGCGAAGACGTAGAGGAAAAAAGGGGCAAACAGGAACAGCAGCACGGAGATGATCCACAGCAGGTGTTTTTTTAGACCCAGTTTATCCGAGATCACCCCAAGCACCGGCTGGAAGGCAATGGCCGAGAGTGAGATGCAGGAAAAGACGATGCCGGTATGGGTTTTGTTCAGGCCGATGATATCCGACAGCCAGATCGGCAGGAACGGAAAGCAGGTGGCCATGATGAAGAAGTAGAGAAAGAAGAACAGCCCGAAGATCCAGAAGTTAGGGTTGTCTTTGTGGGTACAGGTTGTTGTGTTCATTATTTTTATCCTCAACGGAGGGCCGGCTGTCCGGCCCGTCACCTTTACACGCGTTCAACGCCAATCAGAACGGCGGTTTCCGGATCCAGAATCGGCAGCGCAATGCCCGCCTGCATCAGCCACTCGCCGCTCGCCGTTTGCGGTGTTTCCATCCATGCCGGCAGCTTGCGCATGGTATGGCCTCCTTCACCGGTAATGTGAATATCAGGGTGATCGAGCAGCGAAATACGATACTGCGCGCTGGGCTCAAGCCCCGGCATGCGCAGCGGCATCATCAGCGTGTAGTCCGGCATGGCGAGCTGGCTGACGATAAACAGCCCCTGCGTTTTATCTTCGCTCACAATACCCTGTGCCAGCGTACTGGCATCCGGCATATCCACGCGCCATTGTGTGCCCTGATGAATAACCTCGCGCCACTGCCTGTACAGCGCGGCGTAACGGCGATAGCCTTCGCGCTCCTTCTCATCGACGGTGAGGGGGTCAAGTTCCAGCCCCATATGGCCAAACAGCGCCGTCAGACCGCGAAATTCAATGCTGTGCTGGCGGAAGGTAGCGTGACATTTATGATGACCGATATGCGCCCCCATCACCTCCGGCGGAAAGAAATAGCTCATGCCGCGCTGGATGGTGTTGCGCTCCAGCGCATCGTTGTTGTCCGAGGCCCAGAAGCGGTGGCAGCGCGTCAGCACCTCATAGTCAATTCGCCCCCCGCCGGATGAGCAGGATTCAAATTCGATGTGCGGAAAACGTTCACCCAGCACGTCCAGCAGGCGATAAAACTGGCGGGTTTGCGCGTCAGCGGCGGCCTTCCCGTCGTGACCCGGCTGTACCAGCTCACGGTTCATGTCCCACTTCACGTAGTCGACTTCATGTTCACCCAGAAGCCAGCTCATGCGTTCCACAAGATAATCAAATGCTTCCGGGATACTCAGATTGAGCACCAGCTGGTGCCGCCCGGTGTGTTGTTTGTAGCCCGGCAGCGCCAGCACCCAGTCAGGGTGCGCGCGGTACAAATCTGAATCTGGGTTGATCATCTCCGGCTCAACCCAGATGCCAAACTCCATGCCGAGCCGTTTGACGTGGTCGATCACCGGCGTCAGGCCGTTCGGGTATTTTTTCTCATCCAGGTACCAGTCGCCCAGCGCGGCATGGTCGTCGTTACGACCTTTGAACCAGCCGTCGTCAATGATGAAGCGCTCCACACCCAACGTCGCCGCCTCGTCGGCCATGCGCATGATGTAGTCCGGATCGTGGTTGAAGTAGATCCCTTCCCAGGTATTGAGGTGCACCGGGCGCGGTTTGTTTTCCGGGAAGCGGATAACGTTGTTGCGCAGGTAGCGATGAAACGGCTGGCTCATGCCGTTCAGGCCATGCGTGGAATAGCTGGCATACAGGCGCGGCGTCCAGAGCGTATCGCCCTCCTCAACCGCCATTTCGCCCGGCAGGTAGAGCGCTTCGGCCTGCAGGTAGCGACGACCATCGGTTTTCGCTTCCGCGCGCAGGCGGTGGTTGCCGCTCCAGCCCAGATGCACGCCCCAGACGTCACCCTGCATTTCGCTAAACGACGGCGTACCGGCAATCAGCGCCGGGAAGTGCTCGTGGGAGGTTTTACCCCGACGGTTTTCAATCACGAAGCTGTCGTGTTCAAGCTTTACGCGGTGCGGCTGAAATTCCCGGATCCAGCGTCCATGGAAGGCCATCACCTCCCGCGCGCGCTCGGCCACGGGTAGCGTTATGGCAAAACGGTCCACCTGCCACGCCTGCGCTTTCAGGTTCGTTAAACCGTGACGAACCACCAGCACGCCGCTGGCATCCAGCGCCAGCTCGCTGGTCAGACGCAGGCCCGCATGTTCATCTTCCGCCGTCACCGTCAGGGGTTGTCCTGACTGCTGTACGTCTGTGGTGGTGAACATGGGTGAACCGTCCAGCCCCTGCCGATGCCCCTCAATGCCGGGAGCACCAAACAGACCGTGCCCCAGCTCGGCCATCAGCGTGACCGGGGAGTCGACGTCAAGCCTGCCGTTGGCAACAGGGCGCGCGAGCATAGCAACATCCTGTGGCGAAAAGTGCTGAAGGTGCGGCCCCCAGTAGAGAATTTCGGCGAACGGGTACGTTTTGATCACCACGTCTACCGTGTTGCTTTCAAGTCGTAAAACGAAATCTTGCATCAGACATCTCCTGTCATCGGGATGATCTGAGTGTTGATCCGAAACGTTTCGGATACAAACCAAAACGTTTCGGTTTTGTGATCGGCTTTAGAAAATGGAGAGATTCAGGCCGTCTGGCCGGGAGAGAATTCGGGCTGCCAGAGCACCTGAAGCCGTTCAATATCGTCGCCGTTAATCAGCTGACGCACCATATCGGCAATCTGTTTCCCGACCCCCTGGCGGGTGGACTGGATCACTGCCGCCACGTCGGCATCGACGATACTGTCCTGCGGGAGCCCGTCATAAACAACCAGCGCAACGGCGCTCTCGCCGGTCAGACGGCCCAGCTCTGCCAGCGCCATCGCTGCGCCGTCACCGTGAGTGTTGCAGTCGGTAATGATGGCCGTGGGCGGCTGCGACAGCGAGAGAAGCTCTTTCGTGGTGGCATAACCCACGCGGCGCGAAGGGGGCATGGCGCGCAGCCATTCGCTGGAAAGCCCGGCTTCCCGCAACGCGTCCAGATAGCCCTGACGACGCTGGGTGATGAATGCCTGATTGTTGCTTTCGCCCAGCAGGGCAATGCGCTGATGGCCTTTCCCGATTAGCCAGCGTGTAGCATTGTACGTACCGGCATAGTTGTCGAAGTCGAACCACGCGTACGGCTGCGGTAGCTGGCTGCGACCAAGCGCCAGAAAGGGAAATCCGGCGGCCTGCAGCTGCTCAAGTCGCGGATCGCGATCCAACGTGTGGGCCACAATCAGCGCATCCACGCGGCGGCTTTGCACCATGCGCATATAGCTGTGCTTATCCGCGAGATCGTCGTCGGCGATAAGCAATAAGTCGATCTCATGTCGCGCCAGTTCGTGGCTAATTTCGCCGACCATATCCATAAATACGCTGTTATTGAGCGGAACAGGATGGACCGGGAACACCAGCCCAACGGCATCAATTTTGCCCATCTTCAGGCGGCGGGCGAAGGTGTTAGGCCGATAGCCGCGTCGCTGGGCTTCCGCTTCTACGCGAGCGCGCGTCTCGGCGGAGACGTCGTCATATCCGTTGAGGGCGCGGCTGACGGTGGTGACTGACAGCCCCAGTTCTTTGGCAATGGCTTTAAGCGACATGAGTTTCCGTATCTCTGTTAGTTTTGTTCCGCCACCAGCAGCGCGTAAGTGTCTGGCTCCAGGGCCTTGAAGATGTGCGGCTGGTCGGCGGGATAACAAATGTAATCCCCTGCGCCGAGCTCTTCCGCCGCGTCGAGCAGGCCGACCAGCGCCCGGCCCTGCGTCACAATAATATGTTCAACAGAGCCCGGCGGATGCGGCTGAGAAATACGATCTGCGCCCGGTTGGGTCATCAGAAGATAGACATCGCGCCGCGCGCCGGGTGGGCATGCCGCCAGTAAAATGGCTTCATAATTAGCCTGTCCGGCGACCACTTTTGTCCCTTCACCACGGCGGATCACCTGCGTGGTCGGCAACTGCGGCTCAAGCAGGCGGGCGAAAGGAATATCCAGCGCCACGCACAGCGACCACAGCGTTTCCAGGCTAGGGTTACCGTTGCCGGACTCCAGCTGGGAAAGCGTGGATTTAGCGATCCCGGCACGGCGGGCAATTTCCGCCAGCGAAAGCCCGGTGCGCAGACGTTCCCGCACCAGACTTTTAGCGATCAGGCTGATTGGCTGCGTCATATAACGGCCTCTTGTTCTATAAAACGAACGAATCGTTCGCCTTGAAAATCAGTTTCGTTGCGTTCATTATAATGGATACACGTTCGATATGGCTAAAAATGTATGAAGCATCATCTCTCTTGTTTGAAAGGCGACACCATAAAAGCAATCATCCTGGTCTGCCTCGCGGTGGGCGTGGTGGGGATGTCCTACGGCTCGCTGGCGATGGCCTATGGTTTCCCTGTCTGGGTGCCGTTTGTGCTCTCCATCACCGTACTCGCGGGCGCGTCAGAGTTTATGTTTATCGGCATTGTAGCAAGCGGCGGTAACCCGCTGGCGGCTGCAGCCGCAGGATTACTGGTCAACGCGCGCCATGTGCCGTTTGGAGTGACGGTGCGAGAGCTGGTCGGTAAGCGCGGTCTGAGCCTGTTGGGCTGCCACATCATGAACGATGAAAGCGTGGTGTTTGGCCTGTCGCAAAAAACCGCCGAGCAGCGTAAAGCCGCCTACTGGCTGTGCGGTTTAGGCGTCGCCATCGTCTGGCCGCTTGGCGCGCTGCTGGGTGCCATGGTCGGCAAACTGCTGCCGGACCCGGAAACCATAGGCCTGGATGCGGTATTCCCGGCGATACTGCTGGCATTAGTGGTTCCCGCATTTAAAAACCGCACCACGCTGATCCGCGCCTGCAGCGGTGCCGTTCTGTCGCTGGCCGCCGTGCCATTTGCCCCCGTAGGTCTGCCGGTACTGCTCTCTTTACTCGGTCTTGCCGCGAGGAAAAAATAATGGAAAACATGACGTTCTTTATTCTCGGCATCGCCATTTTGTCTGCGGGAACCTATTTGATGCGTCTTGGCGGAGCGAAACTGGGCAGCAGGCTGGCATTGTCAGAGCGTTCACAGGCGCTGCTGTCAGATGCGGCAACGGTATTGCTGTTTTCCGTGGCGCTGGCGACCACGTTTTATGAGGGTGACCACTTTGCCGGCATGGCGCGCGTGCTGGGCGTGGCGTTTGCAGTGTTTTTGGCCTGGCGGAAGATGCCGTTAATTGTGGTGATCGTAGCGGCGGCAGTGGTAACCGCGCTGCTGCGCGTGGCGGGCATAAACTAAAAAAGCGCCCCGGGGGCGCTCTTTCGACGGTGTGACAGCTTATTTAGTCAGTTCAGCGGTCATGTGTACGCGGTTACCTGAGAACGCCTGGGTAATTTTGTACGATGACGCGCCGGCTTCCTGAGCCTGAGCCGCGATTTTAGCTTCTGCGCCATCAATGGTAGAGGCGGTTGCGGTTACGGTCTGTGCAGCGAAAGAACCGAAAGAAGTAGCCAGAGCGATTACAGCGACAAAAGTTTTGATGCTTTTCATGATATAAACCCTTTCATTAAGTTGTTTTGGTAAGGCACCGTGCCTTGATGAGATAAATACTAGACCTCATCATGAACAACTAAAAGCGGAAGGATTTGCTATTATCATTCAAAATTACTGATCAACTATCAATCGTTGTGGATGGGTATAAATCGTCGCCCTTCCCGGCTTGCAGAAGCCCACCAGCGTCAGGTTGCAGCGCTCCGCCACCTCCACCGCCAGCGTTGTTGCGGCTGAGACCGCAAACAGAATTTCCACACCGCACATCGCGGATTTTTGCACCATCTCGTAGCTGGCGCGGCTGGAAACGAGTGCTGCCCCCTGCTTCCAGACCTCACTTTCACGAGCCCGGCGACCGAGCAGCTTGTCCAACGCCACGTGGCGGCCAACGTCCTCATGTCCCCCGGCAATATCCCCCGACGGCAACACCCATGCCGCCGCGTGCGTGCAGCCGCTCAGCTGGCCGATGGGCTGTACATCATTCAGGTGCTTAAGCGCATGGTCGAGGTGCGCCAGATTAAAGGTCTGAGTAAACGGCAATGGCGCAACGGGTTTACCAATATCATTGAGCTGCTCAACGCCACACACGCCGCAGCCGGTACGCCCGGCCAGCGCGCGACGGCGCTCTTTCAGCCCCATAAAGCGGCGGCTGGAGAGTTCGATTTGCACTTCAAGACCGTTGCAGGCCTGCACCACGTCCATACCGTAGATCTCCTGCGGATTCTCGATGATGCCTTCCGAGAGGGAAAAACCGATGGCGAACAGCTCAAGATCTTTCGGAGACGCCATCATCACCACATGCGAGATACCGTTGTAAACGAGCGCAACGGGTACTTCTTCCGCCAGAAAATCCGGCGTGGTATGGGTGATGTGGGGCGGTCGGTGTACCGACAGTTCCACAATACCTGCAGGTAGTGGTGACGAGTGGGGAGCACGGTTTTGTTTAGACACAGCGGTATTCCTGAACAACCACGGAGGTGAGCGTGCTATTGCAGCATAAACCACAGGCTGTATGCATAGTATGGATCAACTTTTCGACAACCATTCTCCTACTCATTTAGCAGGGGTGCAACCTGACACTGGCTACACCGCTTTAACATGCAGAGCCTTTAATGTGATCAATATCACACTTTATAATCAACATGGTGATAATACGTTCACTTTGTATTAACGCCATTAGAACAGCGGTACCGACAATGTGGTATTCTGATGATATCCCTCGTGGAATTGAGGGATTAACGCAAATTTTTTCCTTTGCGGTCATTCTTCAGCCGCGAAGTCAAAACTACATATGTAAGCAATGTCGAAACAAGGAGTGACCCATGCAGGTCAGCAGAAGGCAGTTCTTTAAGATCTGCGCTGGCGGTATGGCAGGCACCACGGCAGCGGCACTGGGCTTTGCGCCCGGCGTAGCGCTGGCGGAAACGCGGCAGTATAAACTGCTGCGCACCCGTGAAACCCGTAATACCTGTACGTACTGCTCTGTCGGTTGCGGGCTGTTAATGTATAGCCTCGGCGACGGTGCTAAAAACGCCAAAGCGTCTATTTTCCATATCGAAGGCGACCCGGATCATCCGGTTAACCGCGGCGCATTGTGCCCGAAAGGGGCCGGTCTGGTGGACTTTATCCACTCCGAAAGCCGTCTCAAATTCCCTGAATATCGTGCGCCTGGATCCGACAAATGGCAGCAAATCAGCTGGGAAGAGGCGTTTGACCGCATCGCAAAACACATTAAAGAAGACCGCGATGCCAACTTTGTTGAGAAGAATGCCGACGGCGTCACGGTCAACCGCTGGCTCTCCACCGGGATGCTGTGTGCCTCCGCTTCAAGCAACGAAACCGGTTATTTAACCCAGAAATTTACGCGCGCACTCGGTATGCTCGCGGTCGACAACCAGGCGCGTGTCTGACACGGACCAACGGTAGCAAGTCTTGCTCCAACATTTGGTCGCGGTGCGATGACCAACCACTGGGTCGACATCAAGAACGCCAACCTCATTGTGGTGATGGGCGGTAACGCCGCTGAAGCGCACCCGGTCGGGTTCCGCTGGGCGATGGAAGCCAAAATCCACAACGGTGCGAAACTGATTGTGATCGATCCCCGCTTTACGCGAACTGCGTCAGTGGCGGATTTTTACACCCCTATTCGTTCAGGTACTGACATCACTTTCCTGTCAGGCGTATTGCTGTACCTGATGACCAACGAAAAATATAACCGCGAATACACCGAAGCCTATACCAACGCCAGCCTGATCGTACGTGAGGATTACCACTTCGAAGATGGCCTGTTCAGCGGTTACGACGCCGAAAAACGCAAATACGACAAAACCAGCTGGAACTACGAGCTGGATGAAAAAGGCTTTGCGAAGCGCGACACCACCCTGCAGCACCCGCGCTGCGTGTGGAACCTGCTGAAAGAGCACGTTTCCCGCTACACGCCGGAGGTTGTCGAAAACATCTGCGGTACGCCGAAGGCGGACTTCCTGAAGGTGTGCGAGCTTATCGCCGAAACCAGCGCGAAGGACAAAACCGCGTCATTCCTGTATGCCCTCGGCTGGACGCAACACTCCATCGGTGCGCAGAACATCCGCACCATGGCGATGGTTCAGCTCCTGCTCGGCAACATGGGTATGGCTGGCGGCGGCGTGAACGCCCTGCGCGGTCACTCCAACATTCAGGGTCTGACTGACCTCGGCCTGCTGTCTCAGAGCCTGCCGGGTTACATGAACCTGCCAAGCGAGAAACAGACCGACCTGCAAACCTACCTGACGGCCAGCACGCCTAAACCGCTGCTTGAAGGCCAGGTGAACTACTGGGGCAACTATCCGAAGTTCTTCGTCTCGATGATGAAAGCGTTCTTCGGTGATAAAGCGACGTCTGAAAACAGCTGGGGCTTTGACTGGCTGCCGAAGTGGGACAAAGGTTATGACGTTCTGCAGTATTTCGAGATGATGCACCAGGGCAAAGTGAACGGCTATTTGTGCCAGGGCTTTAACCCGGTGGCCTCGTTCCCTAACAAGAACAAGGTTGTTGAATCGTTGTCGAAACTGAAGTTCCTGGTGACGATTGACCCGCTCAATACCGAGACCTCGACCTTCTGGCAGAATCACGGCGAATCGAACGACGTCGATCCGTCGAAGATTCAGACCGAAGTATTCCGTCTGCCGTCAACCTGCTTCGCGGAAGAGAACGGGTCGATCGTTAACTCCGGACGCTGGCTGCAGTGGCACTGGAAAGGTGCGGACGCCCCGGGCATCGCCATGAACGACGGCGAGATCCTGGCCGGCATCTTCTTACGCCTGCGTAAGATGTATGCGGAAGAAGGCGGCGCGAACCCGGAACCCGTGCTGAACATGACCTGGAACTACTCGACGCCGGAAAATCCTGCGCCAGAAGAAGTGGCGATGGAGAGCAACGGTAAGGCGCTGGCGGACGTTATTGACCCGGCCACCGGCACCGTACTGGCGAAGAAAGGCGATCAGCTCAGCACCTTCGCGCACCTGCGCGATGACGGTACCACCTCCAGCGGCTGCTGGATCTTTGCCGGTAGCTGGACGCCGAAAGGCAACCAGATGGCAAACCGCGATAACGCCGACCCGTCGGGCCTTGGCAATACGCTGGGCTGGGCATGGGCGTGGCCGCTCAACCGCCGTATCCTCTATAACCGCGCATCCGCTGACCCGCAGGGTAACCCGTGGGATCCGAAGCGTCAGCTTCTGAAGTGGGACGGCGCGAAATGGGGCGGCGTGGATATTCCGGACTACAGCACTGCCGCACCGGGCAGCGATGTCGGGCCGTTTATCATGCAGCCTGAAGGGATGGGGCGTCTGTTTGCTATCGATAAGATGGCGGAAGGTCCGTTCCCGGAACACTACGAGCCGTTTGAGACGCCGCTGGGCACCAACCCGCTGCACCCGAACGTGGTCTCAAACCCGGCAGCCCGTATCTTCAAAGGCGACTTTGAAGCGCTGGGTAAAAAGGACAAGTTCCCGTACGTGGGCACCACCTACCGTCTGACCGAGCACTTCCACTACTGGACCAAGCACGCGCTACTTAACGCGATCGCGCAGCCGGAACAGTTTGTGGAGATCGGTGAGAAGCTGGCGAACAAGCTCGGCATTGCCCATGGCGATACCGTGAAGGTCTCCTCTAACCGTGGCTACATTAAAGCCAAGGCGGTGGTGACTAAGCGTATTCGCACGCTGAACGTTCACGGTCAGCAGGTGGATACCATCGGTATTCCGATTCACTGGGGCTATGAGGGCGTGGCGAAGAAAGGGTTCATTGCGAACACCCTGACGCCGTTCGTCGGTGATGCGAACACGCAGACGCCGGAGTTTAAGGCCTTCCTCGTGAACGTGGAAAAGGTGTAACGGAGACGACTTATGGCTTATCAATCTCAAGACATTATCCGTCGTTCCGCGACTAATGGTTTCACGCCCGCGCCTCAGGCGCGGGACCACCAGCAGGAAGTGGCGAAGCTTATCGACGTGACCACCTGTATCGGCTGTAAAGCCTGTCAGGTGGCCTGCTCTGAGTGGAACGATCTGCGTGACGAAGTGGGTCACAACGTCGGGGTGTACGACAACCCGGCGGACCTGACCGCCAAGTCCTGGACGGTGATGCGTTTCTCGGAAGTTGAGCAGAACGACAAACTGGAATGGCTTATTCGCAAAGACGGCTGTATGCACTGTGCGGATCCGGGATGCCTGAAGGCATGTCCGTCAGAAGGGGCTATCATTCAGTATGCCAACGGCATCGTCGACTTCCAGTCCGAACAGTGCATCGGCTGCGGCTACTGCATCGCGGGCTGTCCGTTCGACGTACCGCGCCTGAACCCGGAAGACAACCGCGTCTACAAATGCACCCTGTGCGTTGACCGCGTAACCGTCGGCCAGGAGCCTGCGTGCGTGAAGACCTGCCCAACCGGCGCTATCCACTTTGGCTCCAAAGAGGATATGAAAACGCTGGCGGCAGAGCGCGTGGGCGAGCTGAAAACCCGTGGTTACGACAACGCGGGCCTGTACGATCCGGCCGGGGTTGGCGGTACGCACGTGATGTACGTGCTGCACCACGCCGACAAGCCGAATCTGTATCACGGTCTGCCGGAGAACCCGGAAATCAGCGCCACCGTGAAGTTCTGGAAAGGCATCTGGAAACCGCTGGCAGCGGTCGGTTTTGCTGCCACCTTCGCAGCGAGCATCTTCCACTACGTCGGCGTCGGTCCGAACCGCGCGGAAGAGGAAGACGACAACCTGCATGAAGAGAAAGACGAGGTGCGCAAATGAGAAAACGTGACACCATCGTGCGCTACACCGCGCCGGAACGCATCAACCACTGGGTCACCGCCTTCTGCTTCATGCTGGCGGCGATAAGCGGGCTGGGGTTCTTCTTCCCGTCCTTCAACTGGCTGATGCAGATCATGGGGACTCCACAGCTGGCGCGCATCCTGCACCCGTTTGTGGGCGTCATTATGTTCGCGTCGTTCATCATCATGTTTTTCCGCTACTGGCACCATAACCTAATCAATCGGGATGATATCTTTTGGGCGAAGAATATTCGTAAGATCGTCGTCAACGAGGAAGTGGGTGACACCGGGCGTTATAACTTCGGCCAGAAATGCGTATTCTGGGCGGCGATTATCTTCCTGGTCCTGTTGCTGGTGAGCGGCGTGATCATCTGGCGTCCGTACTTTGCGCCTGCTTTCTCAATCCCGGTGATCCGATTCGCGCTGATGCTGCATTCATTTGCCGCAGTGGCGTTAATTGTGGTTATCATGGTGCATATCTACGCCGCCCTTTGGGTGAAAGGCACCATTACCGCGATGGTGGAAGGATGGGTAACCAGTACGTGGGCGAAGAAACATCACCCGCGCTGGTACCGTGAAGTCCGCCAGAAACAGGAAAAGTCATCTGAATGAGTATTCGCATAATCCCGCAAGATGAGCTGGGGTCGAGCGAGAAACGCACGGCGGATTATATTCCGCCGTTGTTATTCCCCAGACTCAAGAACCTCTACAACCGCCGCGCAGAGCGTCTGCGCGAGCTGGCAGAGAACAACCCGCTGGGCGATTTTCTGCGCTTTGCCGCGCTGGTCGCCCATGCGCAGGAAGTGGTGCTGTATGACCACCCGCTGCAAATGGATCTGACCGCGCGTATCAAAGAAGCCAACGCGCAGGGCAAGCCGCCGTTGGACATTCACGTCCTGCCGCGCGACAAGCACTGGCAAAAGCTGCTGCATTCGCTAATTGCCGAGCTGAAGCCGGAGATGAGCGGAACCGCGCTGGCGGTCATTGAGAATCTGGAAAAAGCCTCTGACCTGGAGCTGGAAGAGATGGCGAGCGCGCTGTTTGCCTCCGACTTTGCTCTGGTGAGCAGCGATAAAGCGCCGTTTATCTGGGCTGCGCTGTCGCTTTACTGGGCGCAAATGGCGAGCCTGATCCCCGGCAAAGCTCGCGCCGAATACGGCGAGGCGCGCCAGTTCTGCCCGGTCTGCGGCTCCATGCCGGTATCGAGCATGGTGCAAATCGGCACCACTCAGGGGCTGCGCTACCTGCACTGCAACCTGTGTGAAACCGAGTGGCACGTGGTTCGCATCAAGTGCAGCAACTGCGAGCAGACCCGCGATCTGAACTACTGGTCGCTGGAAAATGAAGAAGCAGCAGTGAAAGCCGAAAGCTGCGGCGACTGTGGCACTTACCTGAAGATTCTGTATCAGGAAAAAGACCCGAAAGTCGAAGCGGTGGCCGACGATCTTGCCTCGCTGATTCTGGACGCGAAGATGGAGCAGGAGGGATTCGCCCGCAGCTCGATCAACCCGTTCCTGTTCCCGGGTGAAGGGGAATAACTCCCTGTTACAGTGCCGGGCGGCGCGTGCTTGCCCGGCCTGCAGTTCGACAGCATTACCCGCCGTCTTTCATGTCAGATGCTCTCCATTCTCGTTGAGAGACGCGTTATCGCCTTTGCGAGCCGCTTTCCAGATTGTTGCCCTCAACAATATTCTTGTTTTCTTTTGAATCAAACCAGGCTATAAAACTGTTTATCCATACAGTAAAAGGGAATTTTCATGGCGCTGGAACAGGGTATTGCACAGCTGGTTCAGGGATTTATCGCTGCAGGGCGACCCTCGTCACGTCGCCAGAGCGTTGAGGTGCGACGAGCAGGTTATATTGCCAGCACGGGGCTTGCCGGGGAGACCGAAACGCGCGTTCAGGTGGAGACGCTTGTTCTTGAGGGTCTTACCATTCGGGTATTTTCACCTCTCAATGCGCCTGAAATATTGCCTGCTGCCATTTACTATCATGGTGGATGTTTCATCAGCGGCGGCTTTGATACCCATGACAACCAACTCCGCCAGTTAGCCTGCTACGGCAATTGCCGGGTGATCGCGATTCAGTACAGGCTGGCCCCGGAGCATATTTTCCCCGCAGCACATGACGATGCGGAAAAAGGTGCAGATCTGGTCTGGCATTATGCGGACAAACTGGGCGTGGATAAAAACCGGATCACACTTTGCGGAGACAGCGCAGGAGGCCATCTTGCGCTGGTGACGTCATTGCGGCTCAACGCGAAAGGACGATGGAAACCCGCGCAGCTCATTCTTATCTATCCCATGCTCGACGCCACCGCCAGTTTTGAAAGCTATGCCCTCAATGGCACGGATTACATTATCACCCGCGATACCCTGCTCAGCGGGTATGAAATGTACCTCGCCGACATCGACCGCCAGCATCCCGAAGCGAGCCCGCTGTGGCGCGATGATTTTTACGGACTTCCGCCAGTGCACATCATTACCGCAGAGTACGATCCGCTATGCGATGAGGGAGAAATGTTATATCAGCATTTGACTGAGCAGGGTGTGAAGTGTACCGCTCAGCGCTGGCTGGGCGTCATCCATGGCTTCTTTCAGCTTGGCGGCGTTAGCCAGTCTGCGCGAGACGTTATGCGGGATATCGCCGGGCGGATTCAGCACGCCCGGATAACGTGAACAGAAGATTACTCCTCCTCGTTCCCGCCCTCTTCATACGCGCCAAAAGGCTTCGCCGGAAGAACGATATAGGTGCCTTCAAACACCGCGCCCGGTGTTTTATCGCCAAATAGTTCAACCTGCATTTGTACGCGAGCCTTGCGGCCGCGTGCCAGGCGATCCAGATCGCCGCCCAGCGATCCCAGATCGGCCACCGCGCTCGGTTTACCGCTGATCGGTGCGCTATAGCGGATATGAGCATCAGCAAGAATGATGGTGCCACCCAGATGGCGCTCGCGCAGCATCAGCCAGATAAGTCCCCAGCCGGTGAGCGTGGCCAGTGAGAACAGACTTCCAGCAAAGAGGGTGTGGTGGGGGTTCTGATTGCCAGTTTCCGGCATGGTGGTAATAAATTTTTGTCCGGTGTACTGCTGAATGCGCACGCCCATTTTTTCGCTGAGCGGAATGTGCTGATACCAGGCCTGCTGCAGCTGTCCGCACCAGTCGGCGCGATGCAGAATATCGTCCAGCGTGGCGATGGGTTTGATCATCAAAAAATGACGAATCGGGGTGGTTTGCGGGGTTGTGATCTCCCCCTGATTCACAAAACCGAGTTTAGCGAAGAATTCCACGGCATCTTCGCGGGCGCTACAGGTAACGCGCTTAACGCCTTCCTGACGGGCGACGGATTCCAGGGTCATCGCCATTAGCGTCCCCAGACCTTTGTCCTGCACGGAGGGATGAACCGCCATAAAGCGAATAGACGCTTCGTTATCGGCGTTGATGTACAAACGCCCGACGGCCACGAGGTTGCCGTCTTCGTCCATCACCATCTGATGGTGGGCCATCGCGTCCCAGGCGTCGCGCTCAGAGCCTTTTGGCTGATGTAATGGCTTGCGTAGCATTTCCCAGCGGAACTGGTAATAGGCTTCTAACTCTTCTTCCGTTTGCGGTACTCGAAGGTGATACATAGCTGTACTCTCTCTTGTTACCCGCGGCCATGCCGCCAGTTGGCTCATACCTGGAGCCAGAATGTGACGGGGCCATCGTTCACCAGCGATACCTGCATATCTGCAGCGAATCGTCCGGTTTGCGTATTCATTTCCTGCTGGCGACAACGCTCTACAAAGTACTCGTAAAGTGCTTCAGCACGATCCGGCGCGGCACCTTTCGAGAAACTCGGGCGCATGCCGCGCTCGGTATCCGCTGCCAGCGTAAACTGGGAAACCACCAGCACGCAGCCTCCCGCCTGCTGGACGTTCAGGTTCATCTTGCCTTCCGCATCGCTGAAAATACGGTAGCCCAGCACGCGCTCGCACAAGCGGTTGGCTTTTTGCTCGTCGTCATCCTTTTCGACACCTAACAACACCAAAAGTCCTGGGCCAATTTCACCCGTCACCTCTCCCTCCACGGTGACGCTGGCACGGGTTACGCGCTGTATCAATGCAATCATGGTTGGTCTGCTTCTTGTTGTTTTTCAGCTTCTGCTGCTTTTTTAAGTTCGCGGTATACACCGAGAGTGACAGTTATTTCAGCACCAAGCAAGACGATACACCAGGTCCAGTAGACCCAGACAAACAAAATGGGGATCACCGCCAGCACGCCGTAAATCAGCTGATAGGACGGAAACATGGTGATGTAGAGGGCAAACCCTTTCTTACCGAGCTCAAAGAGCAATGCCGCCACCAGCGCCCCCACGACCGCATCGCGGTTAGGCACGCGCGTGGTCGGCACCACGCTATAGAGCAGCCAGAACGAGAGCCACGACAGGATCAACGGAAAGATGCGAAGCACATTATCAATAGCGCCGTTTAAATCACTCGCCCAGCGCAGGGAGAGCAGATAAGAACTGATTGCCAGGCTCGCCCCGGCCAGCAGCGGCCCCAGCGTGAGGATCATCCAGTACACGGCAAAAGAATAGACCTTTGGCCGCGCTTTTTTACTCCGCCAGATCGTGTTTAGCGCGTTATCGATGGCGTACATCAACAGCAGCGCGGTGATGATAAGACCGCACGCCCCCACTGCCGTCATCTTGCTGGAATTGGCAACAAACTGCTCAATGTAGTTCTGGATAACATCCCCGGTTGCCGGAATGAAATTCGCGAAGACAAAATGACGAAGCTGCACGCTGACGTCCGCAAACATCGGAAAGGCGGAAAACAGGGCAAAGATAACCGCCACCAGCGGCACTAACGAGAGCAATGACACGTAGGCGAGGTTACCCGCCAGCGTGGTCATATTGTCCTCATCAATCCGGTGCCAGAGCAGTTTCAGCCAGGCCCGCAGCGGGCGAGTATGGTGCGTGGCTTTTTGATGAACGGTTTTTAGCATAGCTGCTTCGCAAAGTAGTCAGGTATCGTCTCTTTTCCGGTCACCAGAATTGACGTAATACCCAACTGGTTAGCTCCCTCTATATTATCGGCGTTGTCGTCGAAAAAGACCGCATCGGCCGCGGTGAATCCTTCTGACTGCAGAACAGCCTGATAAATTCGCGCTTCAGGCTTACGCATGCCCATCTCCTGCGAGAGATAGATTTTATCAGCCGCCGCCTTAACTTCAGGGTATTCTTCAGGCCAGAACGTGGTATGCAGGCGGTTGGTATTTGATAGCACAACGACACGATGCCCCTGATCGCGCAGTTTGTGCATGATGTCGATCACTTCAGGCCGGATGGCGACAAATACCGCCTGCCAACCGTGGGAAAACTGTTCATAGCTTAACGAAAGCCCCATCTCCTGACAGAAACGTTCAGCGAATGCTTCATCGCTGATTTCACCGCGCTCATGCTGGTGGAAAGTCTCGCCCATTGCGAAATTCTGCTTTAAGGTCGCCAGCGGCACGCGGCTAAAATCGCTCCATGCGCCCAACACGCGATTAAAATCGATATCGACGATGACGTTTCCTAAATCAAAGATATAAAGCATGTTTATCTCCTGCTCGCCGTGGAGAGGTAACTGTAGCGGGAAAGATAAAGTTTGGCTATGCACGAGATTCAGCTTAGAGGGAGCAGTATGAAGAACAAAAATTTAGCCAGGAAGATGATATTGGCTTACTGGCGATAGGCAGGGATGAGTTTTATTTAAGTTCGATTTTGCGAAGATATACGTTTTAGTTCAATCTGCAAAAAATTATAGAAAAACGCTTCCGTAATATTTTTTCTCATCACCATATTCCCCCATTTTTGCCATGGCAATCCCATTTCGCGCGGCTTTGCTCGAAATCGCAACAAGTTCACTTTACTTAAATTTACATTTAGATACAAATACTCTATTTATCTTCTTTTTTATAATGATAAGTTTACATTACTTTACACATGGAGCTGCACTTTCGTGAAGATTAAAAAGGGATACGTCCTCAGTGCCGTTTTAATAGCTTTACTCTGCGCTTTCGCTATTTATTCATACAATGCCTACCGATTTAAAAAAGCCAGCAGAGATATTTTATATCAACTCTCCAGCCAACTGATTGTGAAGCAAGGGCTTGAACCAAAACTTTCAACCCACCTCGTTTTTGATACGTTATATATCGACGGAAACATATCCAAAGATGATGACAAAATCATTGTGGGGCTTATCAGAAAAAACCTTATCCCTGTCAGAACGATATCCATAAACAGTGGTGGCGGCGATGTCGAAACTGCAATAAAAATAGCACAAGTTATTCATGATAAAGAAATTAACATTGAGGTCAGGCGATTATGCCTTTCTTCCTGTGCTAACTATCTTTTCCCAGCGGCAAAAAACAAAATCATCAATTATGGTTCCATTATTGGTTTCCATGGGTCGCCTAATTCTGATGACAATAAGTTAACAACTACGGTTAACGGAGAAATCAATACAGACACAACGATAACAGATCGCATTTTCTCAGAAATAAGAAAAACGGATAAAGCATTCTACAAAGATATAAATGTGTCATGGATGATGCCACTTTGCGGGCAAAAAGAAAATATTGGTGATCCAGACACAGGTCTGTCGACGTACAGCGAAAAGGATTTTACGCGTTTTGGCGTAAAAAACATTTCATTCACGGATGGTGAAATGGTATGGAAAAAGTCTATGGATATTATGGGTATACCTTTTGCTCACTATTGCAAGGAAAATTAATAATGCGTGAACTCAATGAAAGTGAATTAAGTAACGTCAGCGGTGCAGGAATGTGGGGTTCTATCGGTAGTGCGATTGGTGGGATGTTCGGTGGTGGTAGCGCTGGTTGTAATGGCAGCTATTCTCACACCAGCACCACTAACAAAGATGGTTCTCACTCTGAAAGCACATCCTTTAGCGGTGGTTGCTCGGTTAACGTTGGTGGTAAAAGCGGTGGTTCATCAAAAGGTAATGGTGGTTCGAAAAGTGGCGGTGGCCGCCAGGGTAATGATCACGGTAGACATTAATTCCTGAACCATTATAACTCATAGCCGCTGATATTTGGCGGCTATTTCCACCCCGCAAGAGGCCAGGTATGTTTCGCAAGGAAGCTATTGAATATCAGAGTAAACGGTGGGAAGGGAAAGCTGTTCTTCTGCCGGGCATCCCTTTTGCTCTTATCATATTGCTCAGCATTTTTTTTATTGCTTCCATTTCTATTTTTATTACCAAAGGTTCCTACACCCGTCGCGTCATCGTTCACGGTGAAATAACCACTTTCCCTGGCTCAGTGAATATCTCTGCATCAATGCAGGGTACAGTCGTGCAGAGTTTTGTTAATGAAGGCGATCGCGTAAAAAAAGGTGATGCTCTCTTTCTCATTCATTCGGGTGTATCGACGCAATCAGGCCTGGTTGATGAGAATAAAAAAAAGGAGATCGCGCTACAGATAAAGAGTATCAGCGTAATGATGGCAAATTTGAACTCTTCGAAAAACCGTACGCTCAACGCGCTGACGACTCAAAAAGATCATTATCAGTCCAGTTTTAATACCTCATCTGGGCTACTGGTGCAGGCTGAGCGGGAACTGCATCAGATTGAGAAGAACGTTAACGATTACCGTGGTTATCAGGAAAAAGGTCTGGTCACCAAAGACCAGATGAGTAGCCAAAACGCACTACTCTACCAACAGCAGAGCAATGTTTCTGACCTGGTCGCCAGAAAATCACAGGACCAGGTTCAGATCGATGCGCTCAATCAGCAAATCCAGTCCCAGAGCGCTGATTATGACCAACAGATTTACCAGCTTGAGCAACAAATATACGAACTGCAAAAAGAAAAGTTAAATACAGAAGCGGAAGGTAATTATGTCATCGTGGCAACAGCCGATGGCTTAATCGACTCCATCAATACGGCGCAAGGTAAGATGATCGGCGCAGGCGATGTACTGGCGCGAGTTCAGCAGAATATCCATTCACCATGCTATCTCGAAACCTGGGTTCCGGATGAAGTTCTTCCTTATCTGGCGATTGGCCAGCGCGTTAATGTTAGTTACGACGCCTTTCCTTATGAAAAATTTGGTCAGTTCAGGGCATCAATATCAGCAATATCCAGGCTTCCGGCATCGAAGCCAGAACTCCTGTCAAAGCAGACCATCGCACATGAATTCTATGACGATAAAAAGTCCTGGTACAAAATCATGATCAAACCTGACCTACAGTCTGTGCAAGTTCATGGAAAACAACTCTCACTGAGCCAGGGAGCCAAAGCGCAGATTTCTCTTTTCCTTGAAAAGAGACATATCTATGAGTGGTTATTATCGCCATTTTACGAAATGAAAATGAGCGTAACGGACGCGGGTAATGAATAATCTTTATACACTTGAGACGCTGCTGCGCAAGTTGGATCTTAAAATATTTAAACGCATCCCAGTTGTCTTTCAAACCGAAGCGTCCGAATGTGGCCTGGCCTGTCTTTCAATGATATGCAGTTTTTATGGCAAGCAGGTGGATCTACTGCAACTCCGGCAACAATTCAATTTGTCATCACGTGGGGTCAACCTCAATGCGATAAAAGCAATTGCCAGTGAACTGGAGATGTCGTCACGCGCATTGTCCGTGGACCTTCAGGAATTACATGACGTGCGTAAGCCCTGCATATTGCATTGGGATTTTAACCATTTTGTCGTACTGATTAAGGTCGATAAGAACAGCGCGGTGATCCACGACCCTGCGTTTGGACGACGGGTGATTAGCATGCCCGAATTGTCCCAACATTTTACTGGTGTTGTGCTTGAGGTATGGCCGGGAACTACTTTCTCAGTTCAAAAGAAGCAAAACAGGTTAAAAGCCACCACGTTATTAAAGAATATCAATGGACTGATGACATCACTGACGAAGATATTTTTCTTATCGCTGGTGATTGAGTTGATCAGCCTGCTATTGCCAGTGGGGACACAATTAGTCACGGATAATGTGATTGCATCCGGAGATTACGGTTTACTTAATATCATCTGTCTTGGGTTGTTTATTCTGATTCTGTTACGTTTGACGGTCAGTGTCATACGCTCCTGGACCACGCTGATACTGGGAACACTCATCGACGTCCAGTGGAGTTTTAGCCTCTTTTCTCACCTTATAAAGCTTCCGACCACCTATTTTGAAAGACGCAAATTGGGGGACATTCAGTCTCGCTTCCACTCGCTTGATGTTATACGGGCCACTTTTACCACAGGTTTGACTGGTAGCATTATTGATACGCTAATGCTCATGGGTTTGCTGGTAATGATGTTTTTATACAACCTGCAGCTCAGCATGATAGTGGTCTCTTTTACCGCAATATACACCTTCATTAGGTTTGCTACCTATCGATACTATCGCCAGCTATCCGAAGAAGAGTTAATCAAGGAAGCACGCCTTAATTCTTATTTCATGGAAACCCTGTACGGTATCGCGACGATTAAGATTCAGGGGATGACTGACCTGAGAATCAATAACTGGTTTAATCTTTTTTCAGATAAGGTCAATACAGGCATTCGTTTGACGCGAATGGATCTTTTCTTTGGTGGCGTCGTCTCTTTTATCGCCGCCTGCGACCAAATTGTTATCCTGTGGGTTAGCGGCAGGCTGATGATGGATAGTCATTTAACCATCGGTATGTTTATCGCATTTAACACCTTCAGGAGTCAGTTCTATGACCGAATAAATGCCCTGATCAACTTTATCATTCAGCTGAAGATCATCAACTTACACAATGAACGCGTTGCCGATATTGCGCTGCAGGAAGCATCTTCTTCAACGGCCACCAGCCCGCTGCGTTTACTACACGGAGCCTTAACGCTCGAAATTCAGGATCTGACTTACCGTTATGATAACCATGCGGACCCTATCTTCAGCAAACTGAATCTGACCATTCATGCCGGAGAGAGTATTGCTATTACGGGCGTATCGGGTTCAGGTAAAAGCACCTTGATGAAAGTGTTGTGCGGTTTATTCGAACCGTCGAACGGCTGCGTCCGAATTAATGGCATTGATATTAAGCAACTTGGTTTCGAGCATTATGCTGAACGCATTGCCTGTATCATGCAGGAAGATAAGCTGTTTTCAGGCTCAATCAAAGAGAATATCGCCGGTTTTCGGCCTGACATTGACGAGCAGTGGATGGTGCAATGCGCTATCGCAAGCCATATTCATAATGACATTTTAAAGCTACCAATGGGTTACGAGACACTGATTGGTGAACTTGGGGAAGGGTTGTCCGGCGGTCAAAAACAGCGGATTTATATTGCCCGGGCATTATACCGTAAACCGGGTATTTTATTCATGGACGAGGCGACCAGCCACCTTGATAAAACCAGTGAAAGTCAGGTCAATCAGTCTATACAGGCGATGAACATTACGAGGATTATTATCGCGCATCGCGAAACCACGATTTCATCGGCAGATCGGGTGTTCGTGATAAATGGAGCAGAGCTACCCTAATCCGTGAATTTCGCAGGAAAAAGATAGCGTTGGGACATAACTCCCCCGGGTAATGAAGAATTCTGGCGATCATCGAATAAAAAAGCCGCTGAGGGATCAGCGGCTTTTTACCGGCCGGGTGGTACATGCGCTTACCCGACCTATAGATTGACCGTATTACTCTTCTTTCGCACCGCGCATAGCACGTTTACGATCGTTCTCGGTCAGGTGACGTTTACGGATACGGATAGACAGCGGAGTCACTTCTACCAGTTCGTCGTCATCGATGAATTCCAGAGCCTGCTCCAGGGTCATCTTGATCGGTGGAACCAGAACCGTTGCTTCGTCAGTACCGGACGCACGCATGTTGGTCAGTTTCTTACCGGTCAGGCAGTTTACGGTCAGGTCGTTAGAACGGCTGTGAATACCGATGATCTGGCCTTCGTAAACTTCAGCACCGTGACCCAGGAACAGCTTACCGCGATCCTGCAGACCGAACAGCGCAAACGCAACCGCTTTACCCTGACCGTTGGAGATCAGCACGCCGTTGTTACGCTGGCCAACTTCGCCCGGACGCACGTCGTCGTAGTGGCTGAAGGTGGAGTACAGCAGACCGGTACCAGAGGTCATAGTCATGAACTCAGAACGGAAGCCGATCAGGCCACGGCTTGGGATCACGTAGTCGAGACGTACGCGGCCTTTGCCATCTGGATTCATGTTTTTCAGGTCGCCTTTACGCTCACCCAGCGCCTGCATCACAGAACCCTGGTGCTGCTCTTCAACGTCCAGCGTCACGTTTTCGAACGGCTCTTGTTTACGGCCGTCGATTTCGCGGAAGATAACTTTCGGACGGGAAACCGCCATTTCGAAACCTTCACGACGCATGTTTTCGATCAGAACAGACAGGTGCAGCTCACCACGACCAGAAACGCGGAATGCATCAGCGTCTTCGGTTTCTTCAACACGCAGCGCAACGTTGTGCACCAGCTCTTTGTTCAGGCGGTCAAGGATCTGACGAGAGGTAACGAACTTACCTTCTTTACCACAGAACGGAGAGGTGTTGACGTTGAAGAACATGGTAACGGTTGGTTCATCAACAGACAGGGCTGGCAGCGCTTCCACGTTCTGCGGGTCGCAGATGGTGTCAGAGATGTTCAGCTCGCCCAGACCGGTGATAGCGATGATGTCGCCCGCTTCAGCCAGATCGCTGTCGATACGCTCCAGACCCAGGTGAGTCAGCACTTTGCCAACTTTACCGTTACGGGTTTTGCCTTCGCTATCGATGATAGTAACCTGCTGGTTTGGCTTCACTTTACCGCGTTTGATACGGCCGATACCGATGACGCCAACGTAGTTGTTGTAGTCCAGCTGGGAGATCTGCATCTGCAGTGGACCATCCAGATCAACATCCGGTGCCGGTACGTGATCGACAATCGCCTGATACAGCGGGGTCATGTCTTCCGCCATATCTTCGTGATCCAGACCCGCGATACCATTCAGCGCCGAAGCGTAAATGATAGGGAAGTCCAGCTGTTCGTCGGTCGCGTCGAGGTTAACGAACAGGTCGAATACCTGATCAACAACCCAGTCAGGACGTGCGCCAGGACGGTCAACCTTGTTGATAACAACAATTGGTTTCAGGCCATGGGCAAATGCTTTTTTGGTCACGAAGCGCGTTTGCGGCATTGGGCCGTCAAATGCGTCAACCACCAGCAGCACGGAATCCACCATGGACATCACGCGCTCAACTTCACCACCGAAGTCGGCGTGCCCTGGGGTATCAACGATGTTGATACGGTAGTCATTCCATTTAATCGCGGTGTTTTTCGCGAGGATGGTAATCCCACGCTCTTTCTCCAAATCGTTGGAGTCCATCACACGCTCTTGAGTTTCGGCACGCGCATCAAACGTACCGGATTGCTGCAGCAGCTTATCAACCAGGGTAGTTTTACCATGGTCAACGTGCGCGATGATGGCGATGTTACGCAAATTTTCGATCACAACTTTGCCTCAGGCATTAGAAATAGCGCGTTATTGTACACGGATTAATCGCACTACAAAACAGGATCACAAACATCCTCCGCAAACAAGTATTGCAGAGATGCTTTGTGATCGCTTTCACGGAGCGAAAAAGGGCACTTTAACGTAAATTGCACCAATATGGTGCTCAATGTTCACATTGAAGCACTATACTGGTGCAACAAATCCATCGTGGTGCAGCCCTTTTGCACTATGGTGCGCATGATAACGCCTTTTTGGGGTGATTTAAAAGTTGGCACAGATTTCGCTTTATAAAAATACATGGCAACAGCCAGTACAAACAGAAACTGAAGACCTCGTTACCACGACGACAATGACCAATCTGGAGAGTTAAGTATGTCCGCTGAACACGTTTTGACGATGCTGAACGAACATGAAGTGAAGTTTGTTGATCTCCGCTTCACCGACACCAAAGGTAAAGAACAGCACGTCACAATCCCTGCTCATCAGGTGAACGCCGAATTCTTTGAAGAAGGCAAAATGTTTGACGGCTCCTCCATTGGTGGCTGGAAAGGCATTAACGAATCCGACATGGTTCTGATGCCAGATGCGACCACTGCGGTCATTGATCCGTTCTTCGAAGAACCAACCCTGATCATCCGTTGCGACATCCTCGAGCCAGGCACGCTGCAGGGCTACGACCGCGACCCGCGTTCTATCGCTAAACGCGCTGAAGAGTACCTGCGTTCTACCGGCATCGCAGACACCGTTCTGTTCGGGCCAGAGCCAGAGTTCTTCCTGTTCGATGACATCCGTTTCGGTGCTTCTATTTCTGGCTCCCACGTTGCTATCGACGACATCGAAGGTGCATGGAACTCCTCCACCAAATATGAAGGTGGTAACAAAGGTCACCGTCCTGGCGTTAAAGGTGGTTACTTCCCGGTTCCTCCGGTCGATTCTGCACAGGACATTCGTTCCACCATGTGTCTGGTGATGGAAGAGATGGGCCTGGTTGTTGAAGCTCACCACCACGAAGTGGCGACTGCTGGTCAGAACGAAGTGGCAACCCGCTTCAACACCATGACCAAAAAAGCGGACGAAATTCAGATCTACAAATACGTTGTGCACAACGTTGCGCACCGTTTCGGTAAAACCGCGACCTTCATGCCAAAACCAATGTTTGGCGATAACGGTTCCGGTATGCACTGCCACATGTCTCTGTCCAAAAACGGTACCAACCTGTTCTCTGGCGACAAATATGCTGGCCTGTCCGAGCAGGCGCTGTATTACATCGGCGGCGTAATCAAACACGCTAAAGCGATCAACGCCCTGGCGAACCCAACCACCAACTCCTACAAGCGTCTGGTCCCGGGCTACGAAGCGCCAGTGATGCTGGCCTACTCTGCACGTAACCGTTCTGCTTCTATCCGTATCCCGGTAGTAGCGTCTCCTAAAGCGCGTCGTATCGAAGTACGCTTCCCGGATCCAGCGGCTAACCCATACCTGTGCTTCGCAGCACTGCTGATGGCAGGTCTGGACGGTATCAAGAACAAGATCCACCCGGGCGAAGCGATGGACAAAAACCTGTACGACCTGCCGCCAGAAGAAGCGAAAGAGATCCCACAGGTTGCTGGCTCTCTGGAAGAAGCCCTGCAGGCGCTGGACGCAGACCGTGAGTTCCTGACTGCAGGTGGCGTATTCACTGACGACGCTATCGATGCTTACATCGCACTGCGCACTGAAGAGAACGACCGCGTGCGCATGACTCCGCATCCGGTTGAGTTCGAACTGTATTACAGCGTTTAATTAAGTTGTTTTACCCGGCGTGACAAGCGCCGGGAGTAGTTGCCGTGGAAACTTTTAGCCCATCTCCGGATGGGCTTTTTTCTCCACCAACAATCTGATCTCACGCGCTTTTTACGCCGAAAACGCTATACTGCACTAAATTAGTGCAAACGACTCTAGGAGACTGCTGAATGGCAACTGGCACGCTGCCCGATGCTGGGCAGATCCTCAATTCTTTGATTAACAGCATTTTGCTGGTCGATGACGAGCTGGCCGTTCATTACGCCAACCCGGCGGCACAGCAGCTGCTTGCCCAAAGCGCACGTAAACTATTCGGTACCCCGCTTCCGGAACTCCTGAGCTATTTTTCGCTGAATATTGGCTTGATGCAGGAAAGCTTACAGGCAGGCCAGGGTTTCACCGATAACGAAGTGACGCTGGTGATCGACGGGCGCTCGCACATTCTGTCGCTAACCGCGCAACGTCTTCCCGAAGGCCTGATCCTGCTGGAAATGGCGCCGATGGATAATCAGCGTCGACTGAGCCAGGAGCAGCTTCAGCATGCGCAGCAGATTGCAGCCCGTGACCTCGTGCGCGGTCTGGCGCATGAAATCAAAAACCCGCTGGGTGGTTTACGCGGCGCGGCGCAGCTTCTGACCAAGGCGCTGCCTGACCCTGCGCTGGCGGAATATACCAACGTCATCATTGAGCAGGCGGACCGTCTGCGGAATCTGGTAGACCGTCTTCTCGGTCCGCAGCAGCCGGGAATGCACGTCACTGAAAGCATCCATAAAGTGGCTGAGCGGGTGGTGAAGCTCGTCTCAATGGAGCTGCCGGAGAACGTCACGCTGGTACGTGATTACGACCCAAGCCTGCCGGAACTGGCCCATGACCCGGACCAGATTGAGCAGGTCCTGTTGAACATTGTGCGCAATGCCCTGCAGGCGCTGGGACCTGAAGGCGGCGAGATTATTTTACGCACCCGCACCGCCTTCCAGCTCACGTTACACGGCGTGCGCTACCGGCTTGCGGCCCGAATCGACGTTGAGGATAACGGGCCCGGCATTCCATCGCATCTGCAGGACACCCTGTTCTACCCGATGGTCAGCGGCCGTGAAGGCGGAACCGGCCTGGGCTTATCCATTGCCCGCAGTTTGATCGACCAACACTCTGGAAAAATTGAATTTACCAGTTGGCCGGGACATACCGAGTTTTCGGTTTTCCTGCCGATTAAAAAATAAAGGTGACGTTTATGCAACGAGGGATAGTCTGGGTAGTCGATGACGATAGCTCCATCCGTTGGGTGCTTGAACGCGCGCTCACAGGGGCAGGATTAAGCTGCACGACGTTTGAGAGCGGCAGCGAAGTGCTCGACGCACTCACCACTAAAACGCCCGATGTTCTGCTGTCGGATATCCGTATGCCGGGCATGGACGGGCTGGCGCTGTTAAAGCAGATCAAACAACGCCACCCTATGCTACCGGTCATCATAATGACCGCGCACTCCGATCTGGATGCCGCAGTGAGCGCCTATCAGCAAGGGGCGTTCGATTACCTGCCCAAACCGTTTGATATCGACGAAGCGGTGGCGCTGGTTGAGCGCGCGATTAGCCATTATCAGGAGCAGCAACAGCCACGCCACGCGCCCGATTTTGGGCCAACCACCGACATCATTGGCGAAGCGCCGGCGATGCAGGACGTGTTTCGCATTATTGGCCGTCTGTCCCGCTCGTCCATCAGCGTCTTGATTAACGGCGAATCGGGCACCGGTAAAGAGCTTGTGGCGCATGCACTGCATCGCCATAGCCCGCGGGCAAAAGCGCCGTTCATCGCCCTGAATATGGCGGCGATCCCGAAGGATTTAATTGAGTCCGAACTGTTCGGCCATGAAAAAGGGGCATTTACCGGCGCAAATACCATTCGCCAGGGGCGCTTCGAACAGGCTGACGGCGGCACGCTGTTCCTGGATGAAATCGGTGATATGCCGCTGGATGTCCAGACCCGCCTGCTGCGCGTGCTGGCCGACGGGCAGTTTTATCGCGTGGGCGGCTATGCGCCGGTGAAAGTGGACGTGCGTATTATCGCCGCGACCCACCAGAACCTGGAGCAACGCGTGCAGGAAGGAAAATTCCGTGAGGATTTATTCCACCGTCTGAACGTCATCCGCGTTCATCTGCCGCCGCTGCGTGAACGTCGGGAAGATATTCCCCGCCTGGCGCGTCATTTTCTGCAGGTGGCTGCCCGCGAGCTGGGCGTGGAAGCCAAGCAGCTTCACCCTGAAACCGATGCCGCTCTAACGCGTCTGGCGTGGCCGGGCAACGTGCGTCAGCTGGAAAACACCTGCCGCTGGTTAACCGTGATGGCTGCCGGTCAGGAAGTGCTGATTCAGGATTTACCGGCCGAGCTGTTTGAGGCGACCGCGCCGGAAAGCAGTAGCGGACACGCGCTGCCGGACAGCTGGGCGACGCTGCTGGCGCAGTGGGCCGACCGCGCGCTGCGTTCCGGTCATCAAAACCTGCTGTCTGAGGCTCAGCCTGAGATGGAGCGTACGCTGTTGACCACCGCGCTTCGTCATACGCAGGGTCACAAACAGGAAGCCGCTCGCCTGTTGGGATGGGGTCGCAATACCCTGACGCGCAAGCTGAAAGAGCTGGGAATGGAATGATCTCACGCCGCTGTGTAAAGGTTATTAATTGAACGCAAATCGTCGTTATTTTGCGCTTTACTGTTCCGATGAGTTTTGTATGATCGTGCCCGGAAATTGGGGGTGAACATCATGCTGGAAACATTCGTGAATATGCTCTCTAGCGGAGCCGCTGAAAGCCACACGCCACAAACAGCCGTTGCGGCTATGTTGTGCGCGGCGCTGGTTGGGCTGTTTAGCTAGCGAGTTGGCGATGAAAAGCCGGGTGACGCTTCGCTTACCCGGCCTACATTTCGCACTTTTGTAGGCCGGGTAAGGCGAAGCCGCCACCCGGCATTACAGTTTAAATCACTCGCGAGAACTGCTGCATTCGCGCTTTCTGACGCAGATACGCGTCAAAGCACATGCAGATATTACGGATCAACAGACGCCCTTTCGGGGTGACCTCTATCGCTCTCTCCGACACATCCACCAGCCCGTCTTTAGCCAGCGGCGCCAGAAGCTTCAGATCTTCCGCGAAATAATCGCTGAAGTTCAGTTCCCACTGCGCTTCCACATCGCTGAAATCGAGACGGAAGTTGCAGATAAGCGCCTTAATCACATCGCGACGGATACAGTCATCACGCGTTAACGCAATGCCGCGCCACAGCGCGTTGCCGGTCTCATCAACCTGCTGGTAATACAGCTTCAGCTCTTTCTGGTTCTGCGCGTAGCAATCGCCAATCATGCTAATGGCGGAGACACCCATTCCCAGTAAATCGGTATCGCCCTGCGTCGTGTATCCCTGGAAGTTACGGTGCAGGACCCCTTCGCGCTGAGCAACGGCCAGCTCGTCATCCGGACGGGCAAAGTGATCCATGCCGATAAACTGATAGCCGGTGTCGGTCAGCGAGGTGATGGTTTCCTGCAGGATATCCAGCTTCTGCTGGGCAGAAGGAAGATCGGCATCTTTGATTTTGCGCTGGGCGGCAAAGAGCGTTGGCAGATGCGCATAGTTAAAGACGCTCAGGCGGTCCGGGTTAAGTTCAGCCACGCGCTTCAGCGTGAAGGCGAAGCTTTCCGGCGTTTGCTTTGGCAGGCCGTAAATCAGGTCAATATTGGTCGAGGTGAAACCAATCTCACGCGCGTGGTTGAGTAAGGCAAAGATAAATTCTTCGTCCTGCTCGCGGTTCACCAGATGCTGAACCTCTTTATTGAAATCCTGTACGCCCATACTCAGGCGGTTGAATCCTTCTGCGCGTAAATGATCCAGGACATCCAGCTCAATTTCACGCGGATCGACTTCGATCGAGATCTCAGCGTCAGCATTAAAACTGAAATTGCTGCGCAGAGGCGCCATCAGGCGGCTTATTTGCGCTTTGTTCAGATAGGTTGGCGTACCGCCGCCCCAGTGGAGCTGGCTCACGTGACGGCCTTTAAACAGCGGCGCGCGATGCACAATTTCCTGTTCGAGCGCATCAAGATACTGGTCGGCTTTATGCTGCTGGCGGGTCACGATTTTATTGCAGCCGCAGAAGTAGCAAAGCTTGTGGCAGAACGGAATATGGACGTAGAGCGACAGCGGACGCTCAGGATAGCGCGCGACAGCCTGCTGGAAATCACGCTCTCCGAAGGCATCGGAGAACTCCAGCGCGGTGGGGTATGACGTATAACGCGGCCCGGAATAGTTATATTTCTGGATTAGGGCCAAATCCCAGTCGATAGTTGATGCTGACATGCTCACTCCTTCCGTTGGTGTCGCGTTCGTATACGGCGGCCCGTTCTGACCCCATTGCGGGCCATCATTCGGGTGCGCAGCCACTTCTGTCGCCGCGACAACCGCCGTAGTTTAACGAATAACCACACCAGATAACATATAACCGGAAGGGTTATAAGCAGGACTATCGTGCCTGCCGGGTGCAAATGTTAGTTTCCACCCTTCAGAAGACGCATCATATCTTCCTGCTTCTCGTCTTCTTCTTCATCTTCGTCATCGTCGTATGACAGGCCCAGCTTCTGCATCAGTTCATCAATACGATCCAGTTTGGCATCCACCCATGACTGCTCTTCAGCGGTCAGGGTTTCACCCTCTTCAAGACGTTCCAGCAGCGCGTCCAGGCGCTCATCGTTCTCCAGCAAATCCAGCTCAGCCTGCGGTGAAAGCATAGGTTTCTCGCTCTTTGGTTTGTGCTGCTTAGTGACCGGGGTGTCTGTCACGCCCAGTGGAATGGGAGTTTTACTGCCGATACGAGGATCTTTCTGCTGCTTGCCTTTTGCAGAAGCGCCCGCTGCACCACCACCGTTGGCACGGCTACCCGCAGCATGACCGCGATGTTTTTTGTCGCGTTTGCGGTCGCGCGCTTCCTGGTTCAGTTCTTCGCGCGTTTTGCGGCGTGCTTTTGCAGGGCGTTTCGCGCCCGCAGCGGAGGTTGGTTTTTTCATGATGTTTTATCTTTAAGTCGTTTTCTTCAGTATAGAATTGCGGCGAAATCTAGCAGAAAGCAAGCAAAGAAAAAAGGCGACAGAGCAATCTGTCGCCTTTTTTCCTGACTCACAACCCTTAGCGGGTCAGACATTCCATGTTTGCCAACAACAAACCCTGTTTATCCCTTGGCTAATACCGTCCGTGATACGGTTCCATTTCCTTTTAAAACGCCTCCAGGCGCTGGTCGTCCTGACAATCCTGCGTCTTCGCCTCCTGGCGCTCCTGACCCTAATCCTTAAGTCGATTTCCTGTTGGCTTCCTCGCCCTGACGCACACTTTACCTTGTTCCGTTAAACTAACAAGCAACGAAACGGTACAAAAAAGGATTTTCAGACAATTACCCGAAAATAAGCTTATGATTTAAAACAGTTTGGATTTTTTGACGCCTGCGAATTCTCTGAAATATCCCAGGGCATTACTGGCCGATCTCTCACACTGCCTGAGGCATTTGCCTACAGGTCATTAGCAATCAGAAAAGCCTTTTGCCTGCATTCGGGTATAATCCCCTTCAGATTACGATTTTGGAGACGACCACGTGACTACCTGGAACTACCAACAGACGCATTTTGTCACTAGTGCGCCCGATATTCGCCACCTGCCTTCTGATACCGGTATTGAAGTGGCCTTTGCTGGCCGCTCAAATGCGGGGAAATCCAGCGCCCTGAATACGCTGACCAATCAGAAGAGCCTGGCGCGTACCTCAAAAACACCTGGCCGTACCCAGCTGATCAACCTGTTTGAAGTCGCAGAGGGCAAACGCCTGGTCGACTTACCGGGCTACGGTTACGCGCAGGTACCGGAAGAGATGAAAATCAAGTGGCAGCGTGCGCTGGGTGAATACCTGGAAAAACGTCTGTGCCTGAAAGGTCTGGTGGTGCTGATGGATATTCGTCACCCGCTAAAAGATCTCGATCAGCAGATGATCGACTGGGCTGTAGCAAGCGATATCGCCGTACTGGTGCTGCTGACGAAAGCCGATAAGCTGGCGAGCGGCGCGCGTAAAGCGCAGGTGAATATGGTTCGCGAAGCGGTGCTGGCGTTCAACGGTGATGTACAGGTTGAGCCGTTCTCCTCGCTGAAAAAGCAGGGCGTGGACAAGTTGCGTCAGAAACTCGATACCTGGTTTAGCGAGCTGGAACCCGCGAAGGAAGCGGAAGAAGAGTAATACCGGGCGCGGCAATGTCCGCGCTTTTTTTGCCTGAACATTTCTTTGCCGCAATAAAAAACGCCCCAGTCATTACTGACTGGGGCGGCTAAAATATTCAGCCAAATCCGATTACGTGAAGTAAAAGGTCTGAAAGATAGAACATCTTACCTCTGTACCCTACGCCGATAACTCTACCCCTTTTTGTGCTGCAGAAAAAGCACTTTTTGTAGTTTTTTTTCATTCTTTACATAGGGAATTCTAATGATCGTCACAAAACGCGCGTTCTAATGTTGCAAACTTACATAAATAGCGCGTTATGCGAAGAATCGTTAGTGAGCCTGATCCCAGTTTTCACCACTTCCCACTTCCACCAGCAACGGCACATCAAGCGTCATGCTGTTTTCCATCAGTTCGTGGATCTTCTTCGACACGGCGTCGAGGTCGTCCTTGTGCACTTCAAATACCAGTTCATCGTGTACCTGCATGATCATTTTCACGCGAGGCTTCTCTTCTTCCAGCCAGGCATCAACGGCGATCATTGCACGCTTAATAATATCCGCCGCGGTACCCTGCATCGGGGCGTTGATCGCCGCACGCTCTGCGCCAGCGCGGCGCGCCGCGTTGCTGGATTTGATGTCCGGTAGGTAGAGACGGCGGCCATCCAGGGTTTCGACGTAACCTTTTTCCTTCGCCTGCGCGCGTGTGCGTTCCATATATTCCAGCACGCCCGGATAACGCTCGAAGTAGAGATCCATATACTTCTGCGACTCTTTACGTGGAATGTTGAGCTGGCGTGAAAGGCCGAACGCGCTCATGCCGTAGATCAGACCGAAGTTGATCGCCTTAGCACTGCGGCGCTGTTCGTTGGTCACGCTGTCCAGCGGCAAGCCGAAGACTTCCGCCGCGGTTGCCCGGTGGATATCCTTCCCTTCGGCAAACGCGGTAAGCAGGCCTTTGTCACGGGACAGATGCGCCATAATGCGCAGTTCGATTTGCGAGTAGTCAGCAGAGACAATCAGATAATCCTCTGGTGCGATGAAAGCCTGGCGAATACGACGGCCCTCTTCGTTACGTACCGGGATGTTCTGCAGGTTGGGATCGGTTGACGAGAGACGACCGGTCGCCGCGACAGCCTGATGATACGACGTGTGCACGCGACCCGTTTTCGGGTTGATCATAAGCGGAAGCTTGTCGGTGTAGGTCGACTTCAGCTTCGCGAGACCACGGTACTGCAGAATCACTTTTGGCAGCGGGTAATCCAGCGCCAGCTCTTCCAGCACCTCTTCAGAGGTTGACGGTGCGCCGCCAGGGGTTTTCTTCAGCGGCTTGATGCCCTGCTTTTCAAACAGAATGGTTTGCAGCTGCTTCGGTGAAGAGAGGTTAAACGGCTCGCCTGCAAGCTCATGCGCTTTTTGCTCAAGCTCGGTCAGGCGCTGCGCCAGCTCCCCGGAGTGGTTATGCAGCACCGTTGGGTCGATTTTCACGCCGTTGCGTTCAATGCGGGATAGCACGGGCACCAGCGGCATCTCGATATGCTGGAACACGTTCAGCGGACCTTCGTGCTTCTGCAGTTTTGGCCACATCTTCAGATGCAGCTGCAGCGTGACGTCAGCATCTTCCGCCGCGTAGCGACCCGCCTCTTCAAGAGCAATCTGGTTAAAGGTGAGCTGATTTTTCCCTTTTCCGGCAATCTCTTCAAAGGTGATGGTTTTGTGCTTGAGCCAGCGGTCAGATAGGGAATCCATATCATGGCGGCCCGCGACGCTGTCCAGAATGTAGGATTCGAGCATGGTGTCGAAGGCGATCCCACGCAGTTCAATGCCGTAGTTTTGCAGAATGCCGCGGTCGTACTTGAGGTTTTGCCCAACCTTGAGCACCTTTTCGTCTTCCAGGATCGGCTTCAGCAGCTCAAGCACGCGTTCACGGGAGATCTGCTCCGGCGCATCCAGGTAATCGTGCGCCACAGGAACGTAGGCTGCAATACCCGGCTCTGTCGCAAATGACAGGCCAACCATATTGGCAGAGATGTTATCGAGACTGTCAGTTTCGGTATCAAAGGCAAAGACCGGCGCCTTTTTCAGTTTCTCGATCCAGGCGATCAGCTGTAACTCTTCAAGAATGGTTTCGTAGTTGTCGAATGAAAGCGCCACGGCTTCTTCTTCAGCCTGATCTTCTGCTTCAACAACAATCGTCTCCTTCGGCTTTGCAGTAGGTTTGGCCCCTTTTGCCTGTAGCCATTTACCGGCTTCCACGTCAGTGATCCAGCGCTTGAATTCGTATTTCTTAAACAGGCTCAGCAGATCGTCAGCAGAAGGCTGTTGCACCTCAAGCTGCTCACAGCCCAGCTCCAGTTCGACATCGGTTTTGATTGTAGCCAGCTTATAGGAGAGATAAGCCACCTCTTTGTTCTCTTCCAGTTTTCCGGCCATGGTTTTTGCGCCACGGAAGGATAGGCCGGCTATTTTGTCTGATTCCGCGTAGAGCTTATCCAGCCCGCCCAGCCCCAGAAGCAGCGCCTGCGCGGTTTTCTCACCAACGCCAGGGACACCCGGGATGTTATCCGAGGAGTCGCCCATCAACGCGAGGAAGTCGATAATCAGCTCAGGCGGCACCCCATACTTAGTGACAACCTCTTCAGGCCCCAGAATGGTGTTGGTCATGGTGTTAATCAGGGTGATACCTGGCGTCACCAGCTGCGCCATATCTTTATCACCGGTGCTGATCAGTACAGGACGACCCATCTTTTCTGCTTCACGCGCCAGCGTACCGATGACGTCATCGGCTTCAACGCCAGAGACGGCCAGCAGCGGCAGCCCCATCGCTCTTACCATGGTGTGCAGCGGTTCAATCTGCGCACGCAGATCGTCAGGCATTGGCGGACGGTGAGATTTGTAATGCTCAAACAGCTCATCGCGGAACGTTTTGCCTTTCGCATCAAAGACCACAGCCGCATGGGTTGGCTGGTACTGAAGGATCAGGCTGCGCAGCATGTTCAGCACGCCGTACATTGCGCCGGTGGGTTCCCCTGCGCTATTGGTCAGAGGAGGAAACGCATGGTATGCCCGATACAGGTAAGAAGAGCCATCGACGAGAATAAGAGGGTTTTCTGGGATCTGAACCATAATGTCCGTGCCTTTAATCAATTTATGGGTAAAGGATGCCACAGAAGGATGAAAACATCAGTTATTAGCGCCTGATACAGGAAAAGATTTTGCGATCGTGAGGATCGCTCGCAAAATTCAAACTGTGGATAAGTTTGTGCATATTTTCACTTCATATGAATAACAGACACAAAATACACATATGAGTTATTTTTTAGATCTTAATTATCATGATGTTATGGCATTAGATCTTATCTATATGGCCAACTGATGGCAATTTAGTCTATGTGGATATAAGCCTTGATAAGCGCGGAATCACAGTGAAATCGTCTACGACAGGGTAAAAGCGGCCAAATCATCACATGAAAGCGCCATTAATTTGTCCGTTTTCTGGTAAAATCAGCGCCCAGCGTCGAATAGCCGGCCGCTAACTTACAGCTAACTACCTGAAAAAGCTCATCATGTCGAGATTGCTCGCTGCAATAACATTACTGTTAAGCATCATTTTAACTATTCTGGTGACTGTCGCATGTTCTGTGCCGATCATCGTAGCCGGGATCATTAAACTGCTGCTGCCTGTCCCCATGGTGTGGCGAGCCGTGTCCGCATTTTGTAATTTCATGATGTACTGCTGGTGCGAAGGGCTGGCGATCCTGCTGTGCCTGAACCCGCATCTGAAGTGGGATATCAAAGGACTGGAGAGTCTTAACAAGAAGAACTGGTACCTGCTGATCTGCAATCACCACAGCTGGGCGGACATCGTGGTGTTATGCGTGCTTTTTCGCAAACACATCCCGATGAACAAATACTTTCTGAAACAGCAGCTCGCCTGGGTGCCTTTTATTGGGCTGGCCTGCTGGGCGCTAGATATGCCCTTTATGAAACGCTATTCGCGCAGCTATTTGATTCGTCATCCCGAGCGTCGCGGCAAAGATGTGGAGACCACGCGCCGTTCCTGCGAAAAGTTTCGCGCGCATCCAACGACTATCGTGAACTTTGTTGAAGGTTCCCGGTTTACGGAAGAGAAGCGCCAGCAAACTCGCTCTCCTTATCAGCATCTGTTGCCGCCAAAGGCAGCGGGGATTGCGATGGCGCTTAACGTGCTGGGAGCACAGTTCGATAAACTTCTTAACGTCACGCTCTGCTATCCGGAAAACGACAGGACGCCATTCTTCGATATGCTCAGCGGCAAACTGACGCGCATTGTCGTGCATGTCGACCTGGTTCCGATTGACGCTGAACTGCACGGTGATTACGTAAACGACAAGAATTTCAAACGTCGTTTCCAGCAGTGGCTTAATACGCTCTGGAAAGAGAAAGACGAACAGATAGGCAGGATTAAATCTTCATACAAAAACGCCGGTCAGTGACCGGCGTTTTTACATCAGTGAAATTACTTCTTCTCAACCAGGTATTTCACGGTATCAGCATACTGCTGTACGAAGATATCCATGCTGCTGGTGTCCATGCCCTGCATGTTCAGCTGATATTTGCCGTTAACAAACATCGCCGGAACGCCCTGAAGCTGGAGGTCAGCAGCCGCTTTTTCCTGCTGGGCAACCAGTGATTTCACCACGAAGCTGTTCCACGCGGCATCATACTCTTCACCTTTCACGCCGGCATCAACGAACACTTTACGGATATCCGCAGTGGTCTGAACGGTCTGTGTTTTCTGTACGGCTTCAAACATTGGCGAAGTGATCTTATCTTCCACGCCCAGTGCCATCGCCACCGCCCATGCCTGAGTCAGGTCTTTACCCAATGGGCCCAGGAACTCGACGTGGTACTTGGTCATTTTTGTGCCTTCCGGCAGCTTTTTCTTCACGTTGTCAGAAACATGCAGCACCTGCTCGAACTGATAGCAGTGTGGGCAATAGAACGAGAAGAACTCCAGAACCTGTGGCTCGCCAGCGACCGGCTTGTCCAGCGTGATGTACTGTTTGCCGTCGGTAAACTGCGCAGCAGAAGCGCTAAATGCCAGAATCATACCTGCCAGCGCCAGCCAAATTTTTTTCATGATTAACTCTCTCCTGGGTGTGTCCATTAATACATCGGCGTTAATTGCAGAGGGGGCTCCTGAAGAACCCTAACCTGCTCAGTAAATGTAGATATCTGGCTACGCCAGTAATCCTCTCCGGTAAGCCACGGGAAATTGCGAGGAAATGCCGGATCGTCCCAACGCCTGATTAACCATGCGAGATAATAAACAAAACGCATCGCACGTAAAGGCTCAATCAGGGCAATTTCGTCTGAATTAAACGGGCTAAATTCTTCATAAGCTTCAATAATGGTTTCAAGCTGCATGCGCTGCTCGGCTTTATCGCCATTGAGCAGCATCCACAGGTCCTGAACCGCTGCCCCCATGCGCGCATCGTCGAGATCGACAAAGAGCGGGCCGTCACGCCAGAGAATATTCCCGGCGTGACAATCGCCATGCAGGCGCAGGACGGAAATATCATCGCGCCAGCAGGTTTTCACTGCAGCAATAAGCTTATCGGTGGCGTTGAGGAAATCATCCTTTAGCGCTGCGGGGATCATTGCAGACGTTTCGAATACTTGGCGCGGTTCAAGAAGGTATTCCTGAATCCCGATAGTCGGGCGGGCAATAAAGGCTTTTTTGCGTCCCGTCTGGTGTATACGCCCAAGATAGCGGGCAACCCACTCCATCTGATCGATATTATCCGCTTCAAACTGGCGCCCCCCCAGGCTCGGGAATACAGCGTAGTAAAACCCTTCGTGCGTGAGGAGCGTTTGGTTATTGAATTTTAGCGGTGCGGCAACGGGAACATCGTCATCCAGCAGATCGTGAGCAAACTGATGCTCTTCCTGAATTTGTTCTGCGGACCAGCGTTCAGGACGATAGAACTTTACAACGAATCGCTGACGATCCTCGTCCTGAAATTGATAGACGCGGTTTTCGTAGCTGTTTAACGGTGTTAGCCCGGAATCCACCCGAATACCCTGTTCAAACAGGGCATCCATAATGGTGTCCGGGTGTAATGTCTGGAAAGTAAAAGCCTGGTCGTTCATCCGATCATCCGGAAATTATACGAATGATTCAGGATATCATCTTGTGGCGATTTCGGTGCCGCCGCTTACAAGCTTTTACTCTTTAATTACGCCTCGTGCGCGCAATAATGCGGTCTTAAAATCTTCCTCATAATCTTTCTGAATACCAGGAATAACAGCATCTTTGGCAGAGTCGCGCATTTTAAGGTGGTAGATCAGGATGTCGTCAGAAAGGTCAGCCAGATCGCCGTCAAAACCTGACTCTTTCGCCAGTTTCTGTAAAAATTGCATCAGATTTAGCTCTGGCTCTTTTTGCCAGGCGGGCTGTAGGAGTTCAATAACTTCATTCAGACGTTTACATTTCATGGTGGTGCTCCTTTCATTTAGAGTGACACGTTAGCAGGGTCAATCCCACAATAAAAGAGGCGATATTCGTGAATCTTAGCCAGGAAATCATCGGGGTCGTTCTGGCAGGCGGCAGAGCAACGCGAATGGGCGGAAAAGATAAGGGGCTTCAGCTTCTTAATGGAAAACCCTTATGGCAGCATGTCGCCGATACGCTCTCAGGCCAGGTGTCGACAATGGCCATCAGCGCTAACCGGCATATCGACACTTACCGAAGCAGCGGGTACGCCGTCTACCAGGATATCGTTGAGGATTACCCAGGACCGCTGGCCGGTATGCTTTCGGTCATACAACAGTCTCAAGGAGAGTGGTTTATCTTCTGCCCCTGCGATACCCCGTTTATTCCGTCCTGTCTTGCCGAGCGTTTATTACAGCTTCGCGGTACAGCTCCTGTGGTTTGGGTACATGACGGCGAGCGTGACCATCCTGCTATCGCATTAATGCACCGATCGCTAGCGCTTGCTCTGCAGAGCTATCTGGCTGGGGGAGAGCGCAGGGTAATGGTCTTCATGCGTGAGTCTGGCGGCCATTCCGTTGATTTTAGCGATTTAAAATCAGCGTTTGTGAACGTGAATACGCATGAAGATTTGCAGATGATGCAGGAGAAAAAATGATACCTATTTTAGCCATTTCCGCATGGAGTGGGACCGGGAAAACCACGCTCCTGAAAAAGCTCATTCCTGCGCTATGTGCCAGAGGTATTCGTCCAGGATTGATTAAGCATACGCACCATAATATGGATGTCGATAAACCGGGAAAAGACAGCTTTGAGCTGCGTAAAGCGGGTGCAGCGCAAACGATGGTGGCAAGTTCTCAACGCTGGGCGTTAATGGCAGAAACGCCGGACGAGGCGCCGCTGGATCTCGCTTATCTTGTCAGTAGGATGGATCACTCCACCCTGGATCTGGTGCTGATTGAGGGATTTAAGCATGAGGCCGTGCCTAAGATCCTGCTATTCAGAAGCGATGCCGGGCATGACATCAGCGAGTTAACGCTTGATGAGCATGTCATTGCGGTGGTCAGTGATGTTGTATTGCCACTTGAAGTTCCGGTACTGGATTTAAATGATGTGGATGGGATTGCGGAGTTTATTATGGAGTGGAGTGCGATCTGACGACTTGCCGGGTAGCGGCTTCGCCTTATCCGGCCTACCGTTTTTTGACCCATAAACGCAAAAAGGCCATCCTTCCGGATGGCCTCTTCACTTGTTTGATGCCTGGCAGTTCCCTACTCTCACATGGGGAGACCCCACACTACCATCGGCGCTACGGCGTTTCACTTCTGAGTTCGGCATGGGGTCAGGTGGGACCACCGCGCTAAAGCCGCCAGGCAAATTCTGTTAAATCTGTATCAGGCTGAAATTGATTGTTTTGTCTCTTCGCCAAAACATCTTCGGCGTTGTAAGGTTAAGCCTCACGGTTCATTAGTATCGGTTAGCTCAACGCATCGCTGCGCTTACACACCCGACCTATCAACGTCGTCGTCTTCAACGTTCCTTCAGGACCCTTAAAGGGTCAGGGAGAACTCATCTCGGGGCAAGTTTCGTGCTTAGATGCTTTCAGCACTTATCTTTTCCGCATTTAGCTACCGGGCAGTGCCATTGGCATGACAACCCGAACACCAGTGATGCGTCCACTCCGGTCCTCTCGTACTAGGAGCAGCCCCCCTCAATTCTCCAGCGCCCACGGCAGATAGGGACCGAACTGTCTCACGACGTTCTAAACCCAGCTCGCGTACCACTTTAAATGGCGAACAGCCATACCCTTGGGACCTACTTCAGCCCCAGGATGTGATGAGCCGACATCGAGGTGCCAAACACCGCCGTCGATATGAACTCTTGGGCGGTATCAGCCTGTTATCCCCGGAGTACCTTTTATCCGTTGAGCGATGGCCCTTCCATTCAGAACCACCGGATCACTATGACCTGCTTTCGCACCTGCTCGAGCCGTCACTCTCGCAGTCAAGCTAGCTTATGCCATTGCACTAACCTCCTGATGTCCGACCAGGATTAGCTAACCTTCGTGCTCCTCCGTTACTCTTTGGGAGGAGACCGCCCCAGTCAAACTACCCACCAGACACTGTCCGCAACCCGGATCACGGGTCTACGTTAGAACACCAGCCATTAAAGGGTGGTATTTCAAGGACGGCTCCACGCAGACTGGCGTCCACGCTTCAAAGCCTCCCACCTATCCTACACATCAAGGACCAGTGTTCAGTGTCAAGCTATAGTAAAGGTTCACGGGGTCTTTCCGTCTTGCCGCGGGTACACTGCATCTTCACAGCGAGTTCAATTTCACTGAGTCTCGGGTGGAGACAGCCTGGCCATCATTACGCCATTCGTGCAGGTCGGAACTTACCCGACAAGGAATTTCGCTACCTTAGGACCGTTATAGTTACGGCCGCCGTTTACCGGGGCTTCGATCAAGAGCTTCGCGTTACCGCTAACCCCATCAATTAACCTTCCGGCACCGGGCAGGCGTCACACCGTATACGTCCACTTTCGTGTTTGCACAGTGCTGTGTTTTTAATAAACAGTTGCAGCCAGCTGGTATCTTCGACTGATTTCAGCTCCACCCGCAGGGGCTTCACCTACATATCAGCGTGCCTTCTCCCGAAGTTACGGCACCATTTTGCCTAGTTCCTTCACCCGAGTTCTCTCAAGCGCCTTGGTATTCTCTACCTGACCACCTGTGTCGGTTTGGGGTACGATTTGATGTTACCTGATGCTTAGAGGCTTTTCCTGGAAGCAGGGCATTTGTTACTTCAGCACCGTAGTGCCTCGTCATCACACCTCAGCGTTAAAAAACGACCGGATTTACCTAATCGTTCCGCCTACATGCTTAAACCGGGACAACCGTCGCCCGGCTAACATAGCCTTCTCCGTCCCCCCTTCGCAGTAACACCAAGTACAGGAATATTAACCTGTTTCCCATCGACTACGCCTTTCGGCCTCGCCTTAGGGGTCGACTCACCCTGCCCCGATTAACGTTGGACAGGAACCCTTGGTCTTCCGGCGAGCGGGCTTTTCACCCGCTTTATCGTTACTTATGTCAGCATTCGCACTTCTGATACCTCCAGCATGCCTCACAGCACACCTTCAACGGCTTACAGAACGCTCCCCTACCCAACAACGCATAAGCGTCGCTGCCGCAGCTTCGGTGCATGGTTTAGCCCCGTTACATCTTCCGCGCAGGCCGACTCGACCAGTGAGCTATTACGCTTTCTTTAAATGATGGCTGCTTCTAAGCCAACATCCTGGCTGTCTGTGCCTTCCCACATCGTTTCCCACTTAACCATGACTTTGGGACCTTAGCTGGCGGTCTGGGTTGTTTCCCTCTTCACGACGGACGTTAGCACCCGCCGTGTGTCTCCCGTGATAACATTCTTCGGTATTCGTAGTTTGCATCGGGTTGGTAAGCCGGGATGGCCCCCTAGCCGAAACAGTGCTCTACCCCCGAAGATGAGTTCACGAGGCGCTACCTAAATAGCTTTCGGGGAGAACCAGCTATCTCCCGGTTTGATTGGCCTTTCACCCCCAGCCACAAGTCATCCGCTAATTTTTCAACATTAGTCGGTTCGGTCCTCCAGTTAGTGTTACCCAACCTTCAACCTGCCCATGGCTAGATCACCGGGTTTCGGGTCTATACCCTGCAACTTAACGCCCAGTTAAGACTCGGTTTCCCTTCGGCTCCCCTATACGGTTAACCTTGCTACAGAATATAAGTCGCTGACCCATTATACAAAAGGTACGCAGTCACACCACGAAGGTGCTCCCACTGCTTGTACGTACACGGTTTCAGGTTCTTTTTCACTCCCCTCGCCGGGGTTCTTTTCGCCTTTCCCTCACGGTACTGGTTCACTATCGGTCAGTCAGGAGTATTTAGCCTTGGAGGATGGTCCCCCCATATTCAGACAGGATACCACGTGTCCCGCCCTACTCTTCGAGTTCACAGCCTGTGTGCTTTCGTGTACGGGACTGTCACCCTGTACCGTGCGACTTTCCAGACGCTTCCACTAACACACAAGCTGATTCAGACTCTGGGCTGCTCCCCGTTCGCTCGCCGCTACTGGGGGAATCTCGGTTGATTTCTTTTCCTCGGGGTACTTAGATGTTTCAGTTCCCCCGGTTCGCCTCGTTAACCTATGTATTCAGTTAACGATAGTGCAACGAATTGCACTGGGTTTCCCCATTCGGACATCGCCGGGTCAAAGGTTCATATCACCTCGCCGGCGCTTTTCGCAGATTAGCACGTCCTTCATCGCCTCTGACTGCCAGGGCATCCACCGTGTACGCTTAGTCGCTTAACCTCACAACCCGAAGATGTTTCACTTCTGATTGCGAAAATTTGAGAGACTCGAACACACCATTAAGATGTGTCGTTTCAATTTTCAGCTTGATCCAGATTTTTAAAGAGCAAATATCTCAAACGTGACTCGCAAGTCAGTTTTGAGATATGACGGCAGGTGACTTTCACTCACGAACCAGCAAGTGGCGTCCCCTAGGGGATTCGAACCCCTGTTACCGCCGTGAAAGGGCGGTGTCCTGGGCCTCTAGACGAAGGGGACACTGAAGTCTCAATCGCAAGACGCCTTGCTATTTACTTTTCATCAGACAATCTGTGTGAGCACTGCAAAGGCAGGTTCTTTAAGGTAAGGAGGTGATCCAACCGCAGGTTCCCCTACGGTTACCTTGTTACGACTTCACCCCAGTCATGAATCACAAAGTGGTAAGCGCCCTCCCGAAGGTTAAGCTACCTACTTCTTTTGCAACCCACTCCCATGGTGTGACGGGCGGTGTGTACAAGGCCCGGGAACGTATTCACCGTAGCATTCTGATCTACGATTACTAGCGATTCCGACTTCATGGAGTCGAGTTGCAGACTCCAATCCGGACTACGACGCACTTTATGAGGTCCGCTTGCTCTCGCGAGGTCGCTTCTCTTTGTATGCGCCATTGTAGCACGTGTGTAGCCCTACTCGTAAGGGCCATGATGACTTGACGTCATCCCCACCTTCCTCCAGTTTATCACTGGCAGTCTCCTTTGAGTTCCCGGCCTAACCGCTGGCAACAAAGGATAAGGGTTGCGCTCGTTGCGGGACTTAACCCAACATTTCACAACACGAGCTGACGACAGCCATGCAGCACCTGTCTCAGAGTTCCCGAAGGCACCAATCCATCTCTGGAAAGTTCTCTGGATGTCAAGAGTAGGTAAGGTTCTTCGCGTTGCATCGAATTAAACCACATGCTCCACCGCTTGTGCGGGCCCCCGTCAATTCATTTGAGTTTTAACCTTGCGGCCGTACTCCCCAGGCGGTCGACTTAACGCGTTAGCTCCGGAAGCCACGCCTCAAGGGCACAACCTCCAAGTCGACATCGTTTACGGCGTGGACTACCAGGGTATCTAATCCTGTTTGCTCCCCACGCTTTCGCACCTGAGCGTCAGTCTTTGTCCAGGGGGCCGCCTTCGCCACCGGTATTCCTCCAGATCTCTACGCATTTCACCGCTACACCTGGAATTCTACCCCCCTCTACAAGACTCTAGCCTGCCAGTTTCGAATGCAGTTCCCAGGTTGAGCCCGGGGATTTCACATCCGACTTGACAGACCGCCTGCGTGCGCTTTACGCCCAGTAATTCCGATTAACGCTTGCACCCTCCGTATTACCGCGGCTGCTGGCACGGAGTTAGCCGGTGCTTCTTCTGCGGGTAACGTCAATCGCTGTGGTTATTAACCACAACGCCTTCCTCCCCGCTGAAAGTACTTTACAACCCGAAGGCCTTCTTCATACACGCGGCATGGCTGCATCAGGCTTGCGCCCATTGTGCAATATTCCCCACTGCTGCCTCCCGTAGGAGTCTGGACCGTGTCTCAGTTCCAGTGTGGCTGGTCATCCTCTCAGACCAGCTAGGGATCGTCGCCTAGGTGAGCCGTTACCCCACCTACTAGCTAATCCCATCTGGGCACATCTGATGGCAAGAGGCCCGAAGGTCCCCCTCTTTGGTCTTGCGACGTTATGCGGTATTAGCTACCGTTTCCAGTAGTTATCCCCCTCCATCAGGCAGTTTCCCAGACATTACTCACCCGTCCGCCGCTCGTCACCCGAGAGCAAGCTCTCTGTGTTACCGCTCGACTTGCATGTGTTAGGCCTGCCGCCAGCGTTCAATCTGAGCCATGATCAAACTCTTCAATTTAAGTTTGATGCTCGTGAATTAAACTTCGTAATGAATTACGCATGTTCACTCAGAGACTTGGTATTCATTTTTCGTCTTGCGACGTTAAGAATCCATGTCACTTTGAGTGCCCACACAGATTGTCTGATAAATTGTTAAAGAGCAGTGCCGCTTCGCTTTTCGCAGCGGCGCGGGGTGTGCATATTACGCTTTCCCGCTTCAGAGTCAAGCGTTTATTTACGCTGTTCTCTGCTGACCTGGCGGCGTGTGTGCCGTTGTTCCGTGTCAGTGGAGGCGCATTATAGGGAGTTATTCCGACGTGACAAGAGGAAATTTAAAAAAAGTTTTCATCCGCGTTTTTTTTCACCACCAGAGGTGAAATCAAGCTACAAATTGTTCTATTTGATGTATCTGCAACCACAATCACATTCGAGGTGGCATAATTATCAGCATGAATCTTTAAGGAATAAAAGCGATGCCATTAAGCGCACAACAGCTGGCCGCCCAAAAAAACCTGTCGTACGTGCTGGCAGAAAAGCTGGCGCAGCGGATTTTAGCGGGTAAATATGCCCCCGGTAGCATCCTGCCGGGTGAGATGGAGCTGGGTGAGCAGTTTGGGGTGAGCCGTACCGCCGTGCGCGAAGCGGTGAAAACCCTGACGGCAAAAGGTATGGTGCTTCCACGTCCTCGCATTGGCACACGCGTAATGCCACAGAGTAACTGGAATTTTCTCGATCAGGAGTTGCTCTCCTGGTGGATGACGGAAGATAACTTTCATCAGGTCGTCGATCACTTTCTGGTGATGCGCAGCAGCCTTGAACCTCAGGCATGTCTGCTTGCCGCTACGCTGGGAACAGCAGAGCAGAAAGCGCAGCTTAACGCGTTGATGGAAGAGATGGTGTTCCTGAAAAAACACTTCAACCGCGAACGCTGGGTTGAGGTCGATATGGCCTGGCATGAACACATCTATATGATGAGCGCCAATCCGTTCCTTACCTCTTTTGCTTCTTTATTTCATTCTGTGTATCACACCTACTTTACCTCTATTACACAAAACGAAGTGGTAAAACTGGATTTGCATCAGGCGATAGTGGATGCCATCCAGGAAAGCGACGGGCAACGAGCCCTGAGTGCGTGCCAGGCATTGCTGGCCGCGCCAACCCACCAGCAGGTAAATAAATGACAAAGAAAAAAGCGCGCAGCATGGCCGGATTGCCGTGGATTGCAGCCATGGCGTTTTTTATGCAGGCACTGGATGCCACCATCCTCAACACCGCGCTTCCCGCTATTGCGCAAAGCCTCAACCGTTCCCCACTGGCGATGCAGTCCGCCATCATCAGCTACACCCTGACGGTGGCAATGTTAATACCGGTCAGCGGCTGGCTGGCCGACCGCTTTGGCACCCGCAGAGTTTTCATGCTGGCCGTAACGCTCTTTACGCTCGGTTCGCTGGCCTGTGCGCTCTCCTCATCATTAACAGAGCTGGTCATCTTCCGCGTATTGCAGGGCATCGGCGGCGCGATGATGATGCCCGTGGCGCGCCTTGCCCTACTGCGAGCCTACCCGCGCAGCGAATTACTTCCCGTGCTCAACTTCGTTACCATGCCAGGCCTTGTTGGCCCGATACTTGGCCCGGTCCTCGGTGGCGTGTTTGTCACCTGGGCAAGCTGGCACTGGATCTTCCTGATTAATATCCCAATTGGCGTTGCGGGGCTGCTGTATGCCCGCAAATATATGCCGAACTTCACCACGCCAAGGCGCAGCTTCGACATGGGCGGCTTTTTCCTGTTCGGCCTGAGCCTGGTGTTATTCTCCAGCGGGATGGAGCTGTTTGGCGAGAAGATCGTCGCAACGTGGATAGCGCTCTCCGTTATCCTGAGCGGTATTCTGTTATTTCTTCTTTATATACGTCACGCGCGCCGCCACCCGACACCGTTAATCTCCCTGGGGCTCTTTAACACCCGAACCTTTTCCGTAGGGATTGCAGGCAACATTGCGTCTCGTCTGGGGACGGGTTGCGTGCCGTTCCTGATGCCATTGATGCTGCAGGTGGGTTTCGGCTACCCGGCCCTGATTGCTGGCTGCATGATGGCGCCCACGGCAATGGGCTCGATTCTGGCAAAATCAACCGTTACGCAGGTGCTGCGCTGGTTTGGCTATCGTAAGACGCTGGTTGGCGTGACGGTCTTTATCGGTTTGATGATTGCGCAGTTTTCGCTGCAGTCCGCCGCGTTACCCGTCTGGATGCTGATCCTGCCGCTGTTTGTGTTGGGCATGGCGATGTCGACGCAGTTCACATCGATGAACACCATCACCCTCGCAGATCTGACTGACGAGAACGCCAGTAGCGGCAACAGCGTGCTGGCGGTAACGCAACAGCTGTCGATCAGTTTAGGGGTTGCCGTGAGTGCAGCGGTGCTGAGGTTTTATGAGGGTTTTGATAACGCAAATACCGTTGAGCAGTTCCACTATACCTTTATCACCATGGGCGCACTTACCGTGGTATCGGCGCTGGTCTTTATGCTGTTAAAACCGAAAGACGGCAGAAACCTGATTAAAGAGCGTCATAAAGAGAAAGCTAAACCGAACCGCGTTCCATCAGAACAGGAGTAAGCTGCAGGCGTTGTTGCTGCAGCGTGGGCTGCGCCATACGGTGGATCAACACATCTATGGCCAGCTCGCCCAGTTCATCCTTCGGCTGATGAATAGTAGTCAGCGGCGGCGTCATGTAGCGGGCAAGTTCAATATCATCGTAGCCAATCACCGCCATATCGTCCGGCACGCGTAGCCCCGCCTGGTACAACGCCTGATAGGCACCAAACGCCATCGCATCATTACCAATAAAGACCGCCTGCGGGCGCTGCGCTTGCGTCAGCAGTTTCTGCATTGCCTCGAAGCCACCGTTAAATTCGAAATCACCAGTGATCCGGTAGCCATCAGGAATGGCGAGCCCTGCTCGATCCATGGCGGAGAGATACCCTTCCAGACGCAAACGCGCCGGGGTTTTATCCAGCGGACCGGTAATACAGGCGATGCGGGTATAGCCTTTATCAATCAGATACTGAGTCGCCATATCACCACCCAGCAGGGAGTTATCCTGAATGAGATCGCTGGTTCCGTCGAATGGGGCCCAGTCCATCATCACGGTGGGAATAGAAGGATAGCGCTGGATGATCTCTTTCGAGGGCTGGTGCGTTTCGGTGCAGAGCAACAGTAGCCCGTCGACGCGTTTTTGCATCAGCGTCTCCAGGTTACGATTCATGCGCTGCTCGTCACCTTCGGTGTTACACAGCACCAGGCTGTAGCCGCGCTCGAAGCAGCTGCGCTCCACGCCGCGAACCAGTTCTGAATAAAAGGGGTTGGTACTTGCGGTGATCAGCATACCGATGGTGCGCGTCTGATTGAGCTTAAGGCTGCGCGCCAGCGCAGACGGTGCATAGTTGAGTTCTTTTACCGCAGCTTCGACTTTTTCCCGAATCGCCTCGCTGACGAAGCGATCTTTATTAATGACGTGGGAGACCGTCGAGGTAGAAACGCCCGCCATACGGGCGACATCTTTCATTGTAGCCAAGCGTTACCCCTGCTGACTTAAGAATTCATCGATCTCTTTACGCCACGGAACGGAAGGCTGGGCGCCCTTGCGCGTCACCGCAATCGCGGCAGCGGCGTGAGCGAAGCGAATAGCATCATCCATTATCTTGCCTTCCAGCAGCGCGGTCACCAGTGCACCATTGAAGGTGTCTCCCGCTGCAATAGTATCAATCGCCTTCACCTTAAAGCCCGGCACACGACGACCTTCGCCATTGACGCTTGCCCACACCCCACGGCTGCCAAGGGTGATAATCACGGTGCCTATGCCCTTATCATGCAGTGCACGCGCGGCTCGTGCGGCATCGTCATCATTTTCTACGCGAATGCCCGTCAGCTTTTCGGCTTCGGTTTCGTTCGGCGTAATGATGTCCACCAGCGCCAGCAGCTCGTCTGATAATACACGTGCTGGGGCCGGATTCAGTACAACAGTGGTATGATTTTCATGTGCAATTTTTGCGGCGGCCAGCACGCTTTCAACCGGTGATTCCAGCTGCATGAGCAGGGCTTCCGCTCCAGCGATGATTGCACGTTGCGCTTCTACGCGCTCCGTCGTCAGCGCAGCGTTAGCCCCAGCATGAATACCGATGACATTCTCACCTTCAGCATTGACGAAAATCAGCGCCACGCCGGTAGATTCCCCTGCAACAACGCTGACCGGTGCGATATCAACGTTGTCGCTCGCCAGCTGCTTGCGTACACGCTCACCGGTATCGTCATCACCCGTGCAGGCGATAAACGCAATATTCGCCCCACTGCGACCCGCGGCCACGGCCTGGTTGGCACCTTTACCGCCAAATGCCACCTGATAATGATTACCCGTGACGGTTTCGCCCGGTGCAGGGAACGATTCAAGGTTAAGAATGTGATCGGCATTGATACTGCCAAGGACGACGAGGTTGCCTGCGGTTTTCATGGTTGGGTTGTCCATCTGAGAGCGCCACCGGTGTTACCCGGTGGCGTATGCCACACTTTTCTTTTATTGGTGTCCCTCAGGCAGCCAGCGACTGCCTGATTCGCCTTTTACTGCTTGATGACCAGCTTCAGGTCAACCGGGTATTTAGCCTGAACTTTTTCGCCCTTCAGCACTTTGTCGGCAGTTTCAACGCCAGTGGCGCCAATCTGCTCAGGCAGCTGAGCGATGGTCGCAGCCAGTTTGCCATCGTTTACTGCTTTTTCACCATCCGGCGTGCCGTCAAATCCGACAACCATCACATCAGATTTACCTGCAGTCTGCAGAGCACGCAGCGCACCGAGCGCCATTTCGTCGTTCTGCGCGAAGACCGCCTGCACATCAGGGTGTGCGGTCAGCAGGTTCTGCATGACGTTCAGACCTTTGGTACGATCGAAGTCTGCTGGCTGGCTCGCCAGCACGTTGAATTTGTGTGCAGCCACAGCCTGCTGGAAGCCTTCGCCACGCTCGCGGGCGGCAGACGTACCGGCAATCCCTTGCAGTTCGATAACTTTCGCGCCTTCGCCAGCTTTCTTCGCGATGTAATCACCCGCGATTTTGCCGCCCAGCACGTTATCAGACGCAATGTGGCTCACTACTTCGCCTTTCGTTGCCTGACGGTCCAGGGTGATTACCGGGATCTTCGCCTGGTTTGCCATTTTAACGGCGTTACCTACGGCGTCAGAGTCGGTTGGGTTGATCAGCAGAATTTTGGTGCCACGAACGGTTAAGTCCTGAACGTTAGCCAGCTCTTTCGCCGGGTTGTTCTGTGAATCCAGCACCACCAGGTTGTAGCCCAGCTTGTCAGCTTCTTTCTGCGCACCGTCCTTCAGGGAGACGAAGAACGGGTTGTTCAGGGTTGAGACAACCAGCGCGATGGTATCTTTCGCCATGGCGTTAGCACTTACGGTTGCGCTCAGCGCGACAGCAGAAACCAGGGTAGCCAGTTTTTTCATGTTCATATCTAAGATGTCCTGTAGTGTCGTCAGTTACTGTTTTTTGTTGTCTACCAGTACCGCCAGCAAAATCACCACTGCCTTAACGATCATCTGGTAATAGGAGGAAACACCTAACAAATTCAAACCATTATTCAGGAAACCGAGAATCAGTGCGCCGATCAATGTCCCAACAATGCGACCTTTACCGCCCGCAAGACTCGTACCGCCCAGAACCACTGCCGCGATAGCATCCAGCTCATACCCCGTACCCGCCGTCGGCTGCGCGGAAGAGAGGCGCGCCACTTCGATAATGCCCGCCAGTGACGCCAGCAGACCGCACAGGGAGTACACGATAACTTTGACTTTATTAACGCTGATACCGGACAGGCGCGTTGCCGCTTCGTTACCGCCCAGCGCATAAATATAACGGCCCAGACGGGTATGGTGCAGCATGTACCACGCCGCCAGGAAGACGATAGCCATGATCCAGACCGGTGTCGGAACACCCAGCGGGCGACCGATACCGAACCAGCCAAACAGATCGGCGTTATCGGTGAAGCCGGTATTGACCGGGCTGCCGTTGGTATAAACCATGGTCACCCCGCGCAGCAGCAGCATCATCACCAGCGTGGCGATGAATGCCTGAACGCGACCTTTTGCCACAATCACGCCGGTGACGGCGCCAATCGCGGCCCCTGCCGCCAGGGCCGCGGCCACGGCCACCAGCGCGTTGACTTCAATCCCGACAAGCGAAGCGGCGATCGCGCCGGTAAGGGCCAGCAGGGAACCGACGGACAGATCGATACCTGAGGTCAAAATTACCAGCGTCATGCCGACCGCCATAATGGCATTCACCGACGTCTGCTGCAGAATGTTGAACAGGTTATTAACGGTGAAAAAGTTCGGGCTCATGGTCGATACAATCGCGATCAGCACCAGCAGGGCAATCAGCGATTTTTGTTCCATCAGCCACGCCTTTGTGAAATAGCGGCGACCAGAAACAGCCTGGGTAGTCATCTTCTTACTCCTGATTCACGCGATTAAGCTTGCCCACAGCGGCAGCCATCAGAACTTCCTGGGTGGCCTGCTCGCGAGTGAATTCACCGCCGAGATGCCCTTCATGCATAACGATAATGCGATCGCTCATGCCTAATACTTCTGGCATCTCGGAAGAGACCAGAATGATGCTCAGACCGTCGGCCTTAAACTGGTTAATCAGCTGATAGATCTCTTTCTTCGCGCCCACGTCCACGCCGCGGGTTGGCTCGTCGAGGATCAGCACTTTCGGGCGCGTCATCAGCCCGCGCGCAATCGCCACTTTCTGCTGATTCCCGCCGGATAACAGGCCAATCGCCTGCTCCATCGACGGGGTTTTGACGTTAAAGAGGCGGATAAAATCGCTGACCGCCTGCTGTTCGTCTTTATGCTTCAGGCTTCCACCGCTATGGCTGAAATAGCGCAGCGCGGTCAGGGACATGTTCTCTTTTACCGACATGCCCAGCACCAGGCCATCGCGTTTGCGGTCTTCGGAGATATAGACGATGCCGTTCGCCAGACCATCCTGCGGAGAGCGGGTGACCACTTCATGGCCGTCAAGGGTGACATAACCGCTGGTGCGCGGCAGTGCGCCGTACAATACTTTCATCAGCTCGGTACGTCCGGCACCCATCAAGCCCGCCACGCCCAGGATCTCGCCCTGGCGCAGGGTAAAGGTCACGTCGTTCACACCCGGACCGCAGAGGTTGTCTACCTTCAGGCGGATCTCTCCCGGCGCTTTATCCAGATGCGGATATTGATCTTCAAGCTTACGTCCCACCATCATTTCAATGAGCGTATCTTCGGTCAGCGTGGCCACTTCGCGCTCGGCAATAAACTGCCCGTCACGGAAAACGGTGACGTCGTCGCAGATCTCGAAGATCTCTTTCATGCGGTGAGAGATATAGACAATCCCGCGCCCCTGCGACTTCAGCTCGCGGATAACGCGGAACAGGGATTCGGTTTCGGTATCGGTCAGGGCGTCGGTCGGTTCATCCATAATGATGACCTTCGACTCAAAGCTCAGCACCTTCGCGATTTCCACCATCTGCTGATCGCCAATCGACAAATCGCCTACCAGACGGTCGCTCTTAAAGCGCAGGTTCAGCTTTGCCAGCAGCTTGTCCGCTTCGGCATACATAGTTTTCCAGTCGATTTTGCCGAACCGGTTAACAAACTCGCGGCCGAGGAAGATGTTTTCCGCAATGGTGAGCTGCGGGATCAGGTTCAGCTCCTGGTGAATAATGCCGATACCCGCTTCCTGAGAAGATTTCGGGCCAGTGAAGGTGGTTTCTTTACCCAGCCAGAGGAGTGAGCCAGCATCGCGTTGATAGATACCGGTCAGCACTTTCATCATGGTTGATTTGCCGGCGCCGTTTTCCCCCACCAGCGCCATTACGCGCCCGGGGTAGACGTTCAGCGCCGCGCCGGAGAGGGCTTTTACGCCCGGGAACGACTTATCGATCCCTTTGAGTTGCAGTAATGCGTCCATGATGGCCTCAGAAGGTGACGCCAGCACAGAGAATGATATTCGCATACGGGGAACACTCCCCGCTGCGAATTACCGCCTGACTGTCTGCGGTTTGTTGTTTGAACTGCTCGTGCGTTGTGTAACGAATTTCTATGGTGTTTCCCTGGTGTTGTTGCAGTTGCTCAATATGGCTGAGCAACGTTTCGTGGAGTTGCGGATTATGTTGTTTGATTTCCGCCGCGAGAATGGCTGCCTCAACCTGCATCTCCGCCGTCACGACTTCCAGTACCTGCATAAACGAAGGAACACCCTGCGTTAACGCCATATCAATACGGGTTGTGCTGCGCGGAACCGGTAAGCCTGCATCGCAAACCACCAGCGTATCGGTATGCCCAAGACGGGAAATAACCGATGAGATTTCTGAGTTGAGTACCGTGCCTTTCTTCATTTTCTTGCTCCACTAGCGAAACGTTTCGCTAAAAGTAGTGTAGCGCCAGAAATGTTCAGAAAACCATCATGACGTAACAGATTTGTGATCGACGTCGAAACGTTTCGCTAAGTGAAATATTGATGGGAGAAATAGCCCGACGGCGCTTCACTTGCACGCGCCTACGGGTTTGGTAGGCCGGGTAAGCGCAGCGCCACCCGGCATTTTCGAAAGGACTTAAATCTCGACCTGCGTACCCAGCTCTATCACGCGGTTAGGCGGGATCTCAAACTGGTCAGGCGCGCGCAGGGCGTTACGCTGCAGGATCAGGTACAGCTTGCCGCGCAGGCGCAAATACCAAGGGCGCTTGCCGATGATAAGCGATTCGTGAGACATAAAGAACGACGTCTCCATCATCCGGCAGCTCAGCCCTTCCAGACCGCAGCGGTGGAACACCTCTTCCACATTTGGCGTTTCACGCCAGCCGTAGCTCGCCACCACACGCCAGAATGTCGGGGAGAGCTGCTCGATTTGCACACGACGCACGTTGTGAACGTAAGGTGCATCTTCGGTACGCAGCGTCAGCAGGATCACGCGCTCGTGCAGCACTTTGTTGTGCTTGAGGTTATGCATCAGCGCGAAGGGAATGACGTTCAGGGCGCGAGACATGTACACCGCTGTGCCCGGCACGCGGACCGGCGGGGATTTCTCCAGAGAAGCGATCATCGCCTCAAGAGAGTTCCCGTGCTCGTGCATGCGGCGCAGCAGACGGAAACGCTCGCTTTTCCAGGTGGTCATGACGATGAACATCACCAGACCCAGCGTCAGCGGCAGCCAGCCGCCGGAGACAATCTTGTCGAGGTTTGCGGAGAATAGCGGCACGTCAATGCACAGGAAGCCCACCAGAATCATCGCCACGAGGAATTTATTCCAGTGCCAGTTTCGGTACGCTACCGTGGTGGAGAGAAGCGATGTCAGCACCATCGTACCGGTTACCGCAATACCGTACGCCGCCGCCAGGTTGCTGGAGTGCTCGAAGCTGACGATAACAATCACAACCGCGAAATAGAGCAGCCAGTTAACGAACGGGATGTAGATCTGGCCCGACTCCATCTCAGAGGTATGGATGATGCGCATCGGTGAGAGATACCCCAGACGCACGGCCTGGCGCGTCAGAGAAAACACGCCGGAAATCACCGCCTGAGAGGCAATGACGGTCGCCAGCGTCGCCAGAATCAGCATCGGCACCAGCGCCCAGTCAGGCGCCAGCAGGAAGAACGGGTTCTTGATCGCTTCCGGATTTTTAAGCAACAGCGCGCCCTGGCCGAAATAGTTCAGCACCAGCGACGGTAGCACCACAATAAACCATGCCACGCGGATAGGCAGTTTCCCGAAGTGCCCCATGTCAGCATATAGCGCTTCCACACCGGTGATGGAGAGCACGACGGCACCCAGCGCCACGAAGGAAACCACTTTGTATTCAAGGAAGAAATGCACGGCCCAGTAAGGGTTTAGCGCATGCAGCACTTCCGGATTCGCGATAATGCTGCGCAAACCAAGCGCGGCCAGGATCAGGAACCAGGCCAGCATAATCGGCGCAAACAGTTTGCCCACCAGCCCGGTACCGTGCTTCTGGATCATAAACAGCAGCGTCAGGACAATAATGGCCAGAGGAACAACCCATGAATCGAGCTGCGGGGCAATAATTTCCAGCCCCTCTATCGCCGAGAGGACCGAAATCGCGGGCGTGATAACCACCTCTCCGTAGAAGAAGCTGCCGCCAATCAGGCCGATAATCACCAGAACGGAGGTCATTCTGGCTGAGGTGTTGCGCCCTGCAAGGGACATCAGGGTCAGGATCCCGCCTTCACCTGCGTTATCAGCACGCATAACGAAGGAGAGATATTTAACGGAAACCACCAGGATCAGCAGCCAGAAGATGAGGGACAGGAAGCCAAATACGGCATCGCGCTCAACACCAAAGCCAAACTGGCCGGACAGACATTCACGAAGCGTATAAAGCGGGCTGGTGCCAATATCACCGTAGACAACCCCGATCGCCGCAAGCGTTATTGCGGGTAATGATTGCTTATTATCAGTGCTCATAGACTAGTCTTTTCGTTTAAATAACAAATGTGTTCCTGGTCCCTTGGCCCACAAAAAGCGCACAGTATGCACGATTCATTGCAAAATCGTACCCCTAAATGCAACCGCATTAATGTAGCGCAAAGAAAATTGCGCCGCACTTCAGTCTATTACCAGCCCTGACTGAAACGTCTATACTCGCTTCAATTGGCCGCCACGACGGCGAAAGGATGCAAAACTATTATGGCTCACTCACATTTATTAGCAGAAAGAATTTCCCGCCTTAGCAGCGCGCTGGAGAAAGGCCTTTTCGAGCGTAGCCACGCCATTCGCCTCTGTTTACTGGCGGCGTTGAGCGGCGAGAGCGTGTTTTTGCTGGGTCCGCCGGGCATTGCCAAAAGCCTGATTGCCCGCAGGCTAAAATTTGCTTTTCAGAACGCCCGCGCCTTCGAATATCTCATGACCCGGTTTTCCACCCCAGAAGAAGTTTTTGGCCCACTTTCCATTCAGGCACTGAAAGATGAGGGGCGCTATCAGCGTCTGACAGAAGGGTATCTTCCGGAGGCTGAAATTGTCTTTCTTGATGAGATCTGGAAAGCGGGACCGGCCATTCTGAACACCCTGCTCACGGCGATAAACGAACGTCGGTTCCGCAACGGCGCCAGTGAAGAAAAAATCCCAATGCGCCTGCTGGTGGCCGCCTCAAACGAACTGCCTGAAGCCGACAGCAGCCTGGAAGCGCTGTATGACCGTATGCTGATCCGCCTGTGGCTGGACAAAGTACAGGATAAATCCAACTTCCGCTCCATGCTGGTCAGCCAGCAGGACGAGAGCGAAAATCCGGTACCCGCTTCGCTGCAGGTGACGGATGAGGAGTACCACCAGTGGCAGCAGGATATTGGCAAAATCAAATTGCCGGACGCGGTATTCGAGCTGATCTATCTGCTGCGTCAGCAGCTTGATCACCTTCCCTCGGCGCCCTATGTCTCCGATCGCCGCTGGAAAAAAGCGATCCGTCTGCTGCAGGCCAGCGCCCTGTTCAGCGGCCGCGATGCCGTGGCACCCATTGATCTGATCCTGCTGAAAGACTGCCTCTGGCACGACGCGGAAGGCATGAACCTGATGCAGCAGCAGCTTGACGTTTTGATGACCGGACACGCCTGGGGACAGCAGGCGATGCTCAATCAGTTGGGGGCGATTGCCCAGCGGCGCATCCAGCTCCAGCAGCAGCAAAGTGATAAAACCGCGCTGAAAGTGAATCGCCTGGGGGGAATGTTCGCACGCAAACCGCACTATGAATTACCCACCGAACTCAACAGCCCGACGCTGACCCTGCTGCTCCAACAGCCGCTTAAGCTGCATGATATGCAGGTGGTGCATGTGACGATTGAGCGTGAGGCGCTGGCACAGTGGCTGGATAAGGGCGGAGAGATCCGTGGAAAGCTCAACGGCATCGGTTTCGCGCAGCCGCTGAATATGGAAGTGGACAGCAGCCAGCACCTGGTGATCCGCGACGTCAGCCTGCAGGGCTCGCGTCTCGCGCTGCCGGGAACCGCCTCTGACAGCGTCCCCGAGGAGATTAAGCAGCAGCTGGACGCGCTGGATACGGAATGGCACCAGCAGCACACCCGCTTTAGCGAGCAGCAAAAATGCCTCTTTATTCATAGTGACTGGCTAGGTCGCATCGAAGCCAGCCTGCAGGACGTCAGCGCGCAGATTAAACAGGCGCGTCAATGCTAACTCTGGATACGCTTAACGTCATGCTGGCCGTCAGCGAGGAAGGGTTGATCGAAGAAGTGGTCATAACCCTTCTGGCTTCGCCGCAGCTGGCAGCCTTCTTTGAAAAATTTCCGAAGCTCAAAAAAGCAATGACGGACGATCTTCCGCGCTGGCGGGAAAATTTGCGTCAGCGGTTCAGGGAGACCGAAGTTCCGCCTGAGCTAACGGAAGAGGTGGCCTGTTATCAGCAGTGCCAGCGGCTCTCCACATCGCAGTTTATCGTTCAGCTTCCGCAAACCCTGACGCTGCTCGACAAGGTCCACTCTCCGTTTGCCAGCCAGGCCCGGGCGCTGGTCACGGATAACGCCACGTTCACTCCCGCACTGCACACCCTCTTCTTACAGCGCTGGCGCCTCAGCCTGGTGGTGCAGGCCACGACGCTAAACCAGCAGCTGCTGGACGAAGAGCGCGAACAGCTGCTCAGTGAAGTTCAGGAGCGCATGACCATAAGCGGCCAGCTTGAGCAGGTGCTGGTGGAGAATGAAAACGCCGCAGGGCGTCTCTGGGATATGAGCGCCGGTCAGCTCCGGCGCGGGGACTATCAGCTGATCGTCAAATACGGCGATTTTCTGGCGCAGCAGCCCGAGCTGATGAAGCTTGCAGAACAGCTGGGTCGCTCAAGGGAGGCAAAGTCGGTCCCAAAGAAAGATGCCCCCATGGAGACTTTCCGCACCCTGGTGCGCGAACCGGCTACCGTGCCGGAGCAGGTCGACGGGCTCCAGCAGAGTGATGACATTTTACGCCTGCTGCCCACGGAACTGAGCACGCTCGGGATGACCGAGCTGGAGTATGAGTTTTACCGTCGGCTGGTGGAAAAACAGCTCCTCACCTACCGGCTGCACGGCGAAGCCTGGCGCGAGAAGGTAAGCCAGCGTCCTGTGGTTCATCAGGATTTTGATGAACAGCCGCGCGGGCCATTCATAGTTTGCGTGGATACGTCCGGATCGATGGGTGGGTTTAACGAGCAGTGTGCGAAGGCGTTCTGTCTGGCACTGATGCGCGTGGCGCTCGCCGATCGCCGTCGCTGCTTCATCATGCTGTTCTCCAGCGAAGTCGTGGGCTATGAGCTGACGAACCAGCAGGGGATCGAGCAGGCAATCCGCTTCCTGAGCCAGCGTTTTCGCGGTGGAACCGATCTGGCAAGCTGTTTTCGCAGCATTGTGGAGCGTATGCAGGGCGGCGACTGGTACGACGCTGACGCTGTGGTGATTTCCGATTTTATTGCCCAGCGGCTACCGGATGATGTGGTCAATAAGGTGAAGGAATTACAGCGGGTGCATCAACACCGTTTTCATGCGGTGGCGATGTCCGCCCATGGAAAACCCGGCATCATGCGCATCTTCGATCATATCTGGCGCTTTGATACCGGGCTGCGTAGTCGCCTGCTCAGACGCTGGCAGCGTTAATTACAGAAGAGAGCCAACGCTTTCACGTACCTGCTGCGGCCAGACGCCACACTGAACCTGACCGATATGAGGTAATTGCAGCAGCAGCATGGTCAGACGGGACTGGCCGATACCACCGCCAATCGTCTGCGGCATTTCTCCGCGCAGCAGCGCCTGGTGCCACTCGAGTTTGAGACGGTCTTCATCACCGGTGACCGCCAGCTGGCGCTTCAGCGCGTCAGCATCCACGCGGATCCCCATAGAAGAGAGCTCGAATGCGTCTTCCAGTATCGGGTTCCAGACAAGAATATCGCCGTTCAGCCCGGCAAATTCGCCCTCACCCGCAGTACTCCAGTCATCATAATCAGGCGCACGAACGTCGTGGCGTTTGCCATCAGACAATTTGCCGCCGATACCGATCAGGAACACAGCACCTAATTCTTTGGCGATCGCACGCTCGCGGCCTTTGGCATCCAGATCCGGGAAACGGGTCAGCAGTTCCTGGCTGTGGACAAAGTGGATCGTATCCGGCAGGAACGTTGCCAGACCAAACTCTTTGCTCACTGCCGCTTCGGTTGCTTTGATCCCGGCGTAGATCGCCTCAACGGTGGATTTCAGCGTACCGATATGACGTTCACCATCACCCATTACGCGCTCCCAGTCCCACTGGTCAACGTAAACAGAATGAATCGGTGAAAGGCGATCTTCATCGGGGCGAAGGGCTTTCATGTGCGTGTAGAGCCCTTCGCCCGCGCTGAAGTCGTGTTGTCCCAGGGTCTGACGCTTCCACTTCGCCAGTGAATGAACCACTTCGAACTGGGCGTCTGGCAGTGTTTTCACTTTCACCTGTACCGCTTTTTCGCATCCAGAGAGGTTATCCTGCGTCCCGTCACCCACGCGGCTGAGGATCGGTGCCTGGACTTCAATCAGCCCAAGCTTCTCTTCCAGCTGGCGGGAAAAATGGGACTTTACGAAACTAATCTGGCGTTGTTTTGCGATGTAAGCGGTTTTCATTATTTATACTCCTGCGTCCTGTTGATATTGATTAAGCAACAGAAACGGCACCTTATTCAATAACCCATCAACAAAAAGCCACCTTCACTTTTGATTCGATAAAATATGGCGCTAGAATAGAGTGATTCATTAATCTTTATAAGAAAAAGCTATGGAAAATTATCAGATCGACAATCTCGACCGCGGCATTCTGGAGGCCTTAATGGCTAATGCCCGTACCGCCTACGCCGAACTGGCAAAACAGTTTGGCGTCAGCCCGGGAACCATTCACGTTCGCGTAGAAAAGATGAAACAGGCAGGGATCATTACCGGTGCGCGCATTGACGTCAGCCCTAAGCAGCTGGGTTACGACGTCTGCTGCTTCATCGGCATCATTCTTAAAAGCGCCAAAGACTACCCTTCTGCCCTGGCGAAACTGAACGCGCTGGATGAAGTCACCGAGGCGTACTACACCACCGGGCACTACAGCATCTTTATTAAAGTTATGTGCCGATCCATCGACGCGCTCCAGCAGGTACTTATCAACAAGATCCAAACAATAGATGAAATTCAGTCCACCGAGACCCTGATCTCCTTGCAAAACCCGATCATGCGTACCATCCGCCCGTGATCGGGCAAATTCATTCCCACATTTTCCACAGGTAGATCCCAGCTCGTTCACAGCGTACAATGGCCGTCTCTTTATCTGGGCGAGCGATCAATGGCGGACATTACCCTTATCAGCGGCAGCACCCTTGGTGGTGCGGAATACGTAGCGGAACATCTGGCTGAAAAGCTGGAAGAGGCGGGCTTTTCCACGGAAACCCTGCACGGCCCGTTGCTTGAAGATCTCCCGACTGACGGGGTCTGGCTGCTGATCACCTCCACGCACGGCGCGGGGGATCTGCCGGATAATCTGCAACCTTTATATGACGAACTGCTGGAACAGCAGCCCGACCTGTCAAACGTCCGTTTTGGCGCAGTGGGGATCGGCAGTCGTGAATATGACACCTTTTGCGGGGCAATAGAGAAAGTCGAAGCCGCTGTTACCTCCTGCGGAGCAAAACAGCTGGGCGAAACACTCAAGATCAACATCCTCGATCATGACATTCCGGAGGATCCAGCCGAGATCTGGCTCGCGGAATGGAAAAATTTACTCAAAAACGATTAAAGATCGCGCGAACAGATGTGGATAACTCTGGTTAAAAGCTCGTATTAACCCGTAGTTATCCAAATAACAACCGTAGCGCCGTTTTTGGCCTGTGTATAAAGTCGCGATCTGATCCCAGCTTATACGGTCCAGGATCACCGATCATTCACAGCAAACGATCCTTTCTAACTGCATGATCTTCTTTATGAGATCGGACTTATCCACACAGGTTCGCGATCCTAATAAGAGATCACAATAGAACAGATCTCTAAATAAAAAGATCTTCTTTTTAATAGCCCAGGATCCCAATGCTTTCTCGAAAGACTAAAGTTGAGTAGAATCCACGGCCCGGGCTTCAATCCATTTTCATACCGCTTTACGCGAGGCAGACCACCATGTTTTATCAGGATCCTTTTGACGTCATCATCATTGGCGGGGGTCACGCAGGCACTGAGGCCGCAATGGCCGCAGCGCGAATGGGTCAGCAGACCCTGCTTTTGACACACAATATCGACACGCTGGGACAAATGTCCTGTAATCCGGCGATTGGCGGCATTGGGAAAGGACACCTGGTAAAAGAAGTGGATGCACTTGGCGGCCTGATGGCGAAAGCGATCGATCGGGCCGGCATCCAGTTTAGGATACTAAACGCGAGTAAAGGTCCCGCTGTGCGTGCGACCCGTGCTCAGGCAGACCGCGTACTTTATCGTCAGGCGGTGCGTACCGCCCTGGAGAATCAGCCGAACCTGATGATTTTCCAGCAGGCGGTTGAAGATCTAATCGTTGAGAACGATCGCGTCGTGGGTGCCGTGACCCAGATGGGCCTCAAATTCCGCGCCAAAGCCGTGGTGCTGACCGTGGGCACATTCCTTGACGGTAAAATTCATATCGGTCTGGATAACTACAGCGGCGGCCGTGCTGGCGATCCGCCGTCTATTCCACTGTCTCGCCGTCTGCGCGAACTGCCGCTGCGCGTTAGCCGCCTGAAAACCGGTACGCCGCCGCGTATTGATGCGCGCACCATTGATTTCAGCGTGCTGGCGCAACAGCACGGTGATAACCCAATGCCGGTCTTCTCGTTCATGGGGAATGCAGCACAGCATCCGCAGCAGGTGCCGTGCTATATCACGCATACCAACGAGAAAACCCACGACGTGATCCGCAATAACCTCGATCGCAGCCCGATGTACGCCGGCGTGATCGAAGGGATCGGTCCGCGCTACTGCCCGTCGATCGAGGACAAAGTGATGCGCTTCGCCGATCGCAACCAGCACCAGATCTTCCTGGAGCCGGAAGGGCTGACCTCGAACGAAATTTACCCGAACGGCATCTCCACCAGCCTGCCGTTTGACGTGCAGATGCAAATTGTTCGCTCAATGCAGGGCATGGAGAACGCAAAAATCGTTCGCCCTGGCTACGCTATTGAGTACGATTTCTTCGATCCGCGTGACCTGAAGCCAACCCTGGAGAGCAAATTCATCCACGGTCTGTTCTTTGCGGGTCAGATTAACGGCACCACCGGCTACGAAGAAGCGGCTGCGCAGGGCCTGCTTGCCGGTCTGAACGCCGCGCGCTTCTCTGCTGAGAAAGAGGGCTGGGCACCCGGCCGTTCTCAGGCGTATCTGGGCGTGCTGGTTGACGATCTCTGCACGCTGGGTACCAAAGAACCGTACCGTATGTTTACCTCTCGCGCGGAATATCGCCTGATGCTGCGTGAAGATAACGCCGACCTGCGTTTGACCGAAATCGGCCGCGAGCTGGGTCTGGTCGATGACGAACGCTGGGCGCGCTTTAACGAGAAGCTGGAGCGCATTGAACAGGAACGTCAGCGCCTGAAAACCACCTGGGTGAACCCGCAGGCGGAAACCGCTGCCGAAGTAAACGCTCACTTAACCGCGCCGCTGTCGCGCGAGGCCAGCGGTGAAGATTTGTTGCGCCGTCCTGAAGTCACCTACGAGAACCTGGTCAAACTGACCGCGTTCGCGCCGGGCCTTGAAGATGCTGAAGCGGCAGAGCAGGTTGAGATCCAGGTTAAGTACGAAGGTTACATCGCGCGTCAGCAGGATGAGATCGAAAAACAGCAGCGTAACGAAAACACGCTGCTGCCGGAAATGCTGGACTACCGCCAGGTGACTGGCCTTTCCAACGAAGTGATCGCCAAGCTGAACGATCACAAACCGGTCTCGATCGGCCAAGCCTCACGTATCTCCGGCGTCACGCCTGCAGCGATTTCCATTCTGCTGGTGTGGCTGAAAAAGCAGGGCATGCTGCGCCGTAGCGCGTAAGGCCCGGAATATTGCCCGGTGGCGCAGCGCTTACCGGGCCTACTGAACCCGTAGGGCGGGTAAGCCAAGCGCCACCCGCCACCTAAGTTTTCCAACAGGTATTCACCGTGCTCAACAAACTCTCTCGTCTGCTGGATCAGGCAGGTATTTCGCTCACCGATCACCAGAAAAATCAGCTGGTGGCCTATGTCGATATGCTGAATAAATGGAATAAAGCGTACAACCTGACGTCTGTTCGCGACCCCAACGAGATGCTCGTTCGCCACATTCTCGACAGCATCGTGGTTGCCCCTTATCTGAAAGGTGAGCGTTTTATCGACGTAGGGACGGGCCCTGGTCTGCCGGGTATTCCGCTGTCGATTGTTCGCCCTGAGAGCCATTTCACGCTTCTGGACAGTCTTGGCAAGCGTGTGCGCTTTTTACGTCAGGTACAGCATGAGCTGAAGCTTGAAAATATTACGCCCGTACAGAGCAGGGTAGAGGCGTTCCCGGCAGAGCCGCCGTTTGACGGGGTTATCAGCCGCGCATTTGCGTCGCTCAATGATATGGTGAGCTGGTGCAAGCACTTACCTGCTGAGAATGGCCGCTTTTATGCGCTAAAAGGGCAGTTGCCAGGCGATGAGATTGAACAGCTTCCGGACGGTTTTGCTGTTGAATCCATCGAGAAATTAAACATTCCTCAGCTCGATGGCGAACGTCATCTGGTGATAATTAAGCCAAACAATTTTTAAAAAATTAATAAAAAATGTGGAATTTGTGCTGTTCTTCGCATGTTAAAAAACAGCACAACTACCGGGGATTTATTGGGTGAGCTTTTAACCTCGTTTTTACTAAGGTTTTTCTTCTGGTTAACCTGGCGACTATTCTTCCTCTTGAAGATAGTCATCTGTGAAAATATAAGTCTGCTAAAAGTGGAAAGCAGTAACCAGAACGCAATGTTAATTATTTATTAAGAATGTCAATAAAAGGTTTTTATTGTGTACCGGGCTGTTTTGAAAATAGTTGCGATATTTTGCGTTTAATTTCATAAATATAAATTTCTGCGATTTGCGTCTTTGATAAATACAACCTTATCGCAAATGTGTGTTTTGTGATCTCGTGCACGCTTTCTCGACAACGTTTTCGCGCTGTTTGCAGTTTTGGTCGAAGGTTGGTGCTTTGCTCGAAAGTTAAAAAATAGCGGTGGGGAAAAATATTTAAACATTTATTCACCTTTTCGCTACTTAATGTTTGAAATCACGGGTGCGCACCGTATAATTTGACCGCTTTTTGATGCTTGACTCTGAGCCTTAAAGGACGTTTTATACGACACGCGACATACCTCGAAGGGAGCAGGAGTAAAAACGTGATGTCTGTGTCGCTCTTGAGTAGAAACGTTGCTCGTAAGCTTCTGTTCATTCAGTTTCTGGCTGTGATAGCAAGTGGACTGCTGTTTAGCCTCAAAGACCCCTTCTGGGGCATCTCCGCCGTGTGCGGGGGTTTGGCGGTTGTGCTGCCAAACGTGTTGTTTATGATTTTTGCCTGGCGTCATCAGGCGCATACACCCGCCAAAGGCCGCGTGGCCTGGTCCTTCGCTCTCGGCGAAGTGTGTAAGGTGTTGCTGACCTTTGCTCTACTGGTGATGGCGCTGGCGGTTTTGAAAGTGGTCTTCATGCCGCTGATAGCAACGTGGGTTTTGGTGCTGGTGGTACAAGTTCTGGCTCCAGCTGTAATCAATAACAAAGGGTAAAAGGCATCATGGCTTCAGAAAATATGACGCCGCAGGATTACATAGGTCACCATCTGAATAACCTTCAGTTGGACCTGCGTACATTCTCGCTGGTGGATCCACATAACCCCCCGGCCACCTTCTGGACGATCAACATCGACTCCATGTTCTTCTCGGTGGTTTTGGGTCTTCTGTTCCTGGCCATGTTCCGCGGTGTTGCTAAACGAGCGACCAGCGGTGTACCAGGGAAATTCCAGACCTTCATCGAAATGATCATCGGCTTCGTCCATGGCAGCGTCAAAGACATGTACCATGGCAAGAGCAAGCTGATTGCTCCGCTGGCCCTGACCGTGTTCGTTTGGGTCTTCCTGATGAACCTGATGGACCTGCTGCCAATCGATCTGCTGCCGTTTATCGGTGAGCACATCTTCGGCCTGCCAGCGCTGCGTGTTGTACCGTCTGCGGACGTGAACATCACCCTGTCGATGGCGTTGGGCGTATTTATCCTGATTCTTTTCTACAGCATCAAAATGAAAGGCGTAAGCGGCTTTGTGAAAGAGCTTACCTTGCAGCCGTTCAACCACTGGGCGTTTATTCCGGTCAACCTGATCCTGGAAGGCGTTAGCCTGCTGTCCAAACCTGTTTCACTGGGTCTGCGACTGTTCGGCAACATGTATGCGGGTGAGCTGATTTTCATTCTGATCGCGGGTCTTCTGCCGTGGTGGTCACAGTGGGTTCTGAATGTGCCGTGGGCCATTTTCCACATCCTGATCATTACGCTGCAAGCCTTTATCTTCATGGTTCTGACGATCGTCTATCTGTCGATGGCGTCTGAAGAGCACTGATTTTTTACCAACACTACTACGTTTTAATTGAAACAAACTGGAGACTGTCATGGAAAACCTGAATATGGATCTGCTGTACATGGCTGCCGCTGTGATGATGGGTCTGGCGGCTATCGGTGCTGCGATCGGTATCGGCATCCTCGGGGGCAAATTCCTGGAAGGCGCAGCGCGTCAACCTGATCTGATTCCTCTGCTGCGTACTCAGTTCTTTATCGTTATGGGTCTGGTGGATGCTATCCCAATGATCGCTGTAGGTCTGGGTCTGTACGTGATGTTTGCTGTCGCGTAGTAGTAGTTTTAAAACCCTAAGCCACAGATATTAAAGAGGTATTGTGCTGTGAACATGAACGCAACAATCCTCGGCCAGGCCATCGCGTTTATTCTCTTTGTCTGGTTCTGCATGAAGTATGTATGGCCGCCTTTAATGGCTGCCATCGAAAAACGTCAGAAAGAAATTGCTGACGGTCTGGCTTCTGCAGAACGCGCTAAGAAAGATTTGGACCTTGCACAGGCCAACGCGACAGACCAGCTGAAAAAAGCGAAAGCGGAAGCTCAGGTTATCATCGAACAGGCTAACAAACGCCGTTCGCAGATCCTGGACGAAGCCAAAGCTGAAGCAGAACAGGAACGTACTAAGATCGTGACACAGGCTCAGGCAGAAATTGATGCTGAGCGTAAACGTGCTCGTGAAGAACTGCGTAAGCAGGTTGCGATTCTGGCTGTTGCTGGCGCCGAGAAGATCATCGAACGTTCCGTGGATGAAGCTGCTAACAGCGACATCGTGGACAAACTTGTCGCTGAACTGTAAGGAGGGAGGGGCTGATGTCTGAATTTGTTACGGTAGCTCGCCCCTACGCCAAAGCAGCTTTTGACTTTGCTGTCGAACACCAAAATGTCGATCGCTGGCAGGATATGCTGGCGTTTGCCGCTGAGGTGACGAAAAACGAACAAATGGCTGAGTTGCTTTCCGGTGCGTTAGCACCTGAAACTCTCGCCGCGTCGTTTATCGCCGTGTGCGGAGAGCAACTGGATGCCAACGGCCAGAACCTGATTAAGGTGATGGCAGAAAATGGTCGTCTCCGTGTGCTCCCGGATGTTCTCGAGCAGTTTGAGCACTTACGTGCCCTTAGTGAAGCAACCGCTGAAGTCGAAGTGACTTCTGCGACTGAACTGAGTAATGAACAGCTTGCGAAAATCACCGCCGCGATGGAAAAACGTCTGTCACGCAAAGTTAAGCTGAATTGCAAAATCGATAAGTCTGTAATGGCAGGCGTAATCATCCGTTCGGGTGATATGGTCATTGATGGCAGCGTACGCGGCCGTCTTGAACGCCTTGCAGACGTCTTGCAGTCTTAAGGGGACTGGAGCATGCAACTGAATTCCACCGAAATCAGCGAACTGATCAAGCAGCGCATTGCTCAGTTCAGTGTTGTGAGTGAAGCTCACAACGAAGGTACTATTGTTTCTGTAAGTGACGGTGTTATCCGTATCCACGGCTTGGCCGATTGTATGCAGGGTGAGATGATTTCCCTGCCGGGTAACCGTTACGCTATCGCACTGAACCTGGAGCGCGACTCCGTAGGTGCAGTTGTGATGGGTCCATACGCTGACCTCGCCGAAGGCATGAAGGTTAAGTGTACTGGCCGTATTCTGGAAGTACCGGTTGGCCGTGGCCTGCTGGGTCGCGTTGTTAACACCCTGGGTGCGCCAATCGACGGTAAAGGTCCGGTTGAGCACGATGGCTTCTCTCCAATCGAAGTTATCGCACCAGGCGTTATCGACCGTCAGTCCGTAGATCAGCCTGTTCAGACAGGTTATAAGTCCGTTGATGCCATGATCCCAATCGGTCGTGGTCAGCGTGAACTGATCATCGGTGACCGTCAGACCGGTAAAACCGCGATGGCTATCGACGCCATCATCAACCAGCGTGACTCCGGCATCAAATGCGTGTACGTGGCCATCGGCCAGAAAGCGTCCACCATTTCTAACGTGGTTCGTAAACTGGAAGAGCATGGCGCACTGTCTAACACCATCGTTGTGGTAGCGACCGCGTCTGAATCTGCTGCACTGCAATACCTGGCGCCATACGCCGGTTGCGCAATGGGCGAATACTTCCGTGACCGCGGTGAAGATGCTCTGATCGTATACGATGACCTGTCTAAACAGGCTGTTGCTTATCGTCAGGTTTCCCTGCTGCTCCGTCGTCCACCTGGACGTGAAGCGTTCCCTGGCGACGTATTCTACCTCCACTCTCGTCTGCTGGAGCGTGCTTCCCGCGTTAACGCGGAATACGTCGAGAACTTCACCAAAGGTGAAGTGAAGGGTAAAACGGGCTCTCTGACCGCTCTGCCGATCATTGAAACCCAGGCGGGTGACGTTTCTGCGTTCGTTCCGACCAACGTAATCTCTATTACCGATGGTCAGATCTTCCTGGAAACCAACCTGTTTAACTCAGGTATTCGTCCGGCAGTTAACCCGGGTATCTCCGTATCCCGTGTGGGTGGTGCTGCTCAGACCAAGATCATCAAGAAACTGTCCGGTGGTATCCGTACCGCGCTGGCACAGTATCGTGAACTGGCTGCGTTCTCTCAGTTCGCATCCGATCTGGACGAAGCAACCCGTAAACAGCTGAGCCACGGTCAGAAAGTGACCGAGCTGCTGAAGCAAAAACAGTACGCACCAATGTCTGTTGCTCAGCAGGGCCTGGTACTGTTCGCGGCTGAACGCGGTTACCTCGAAGATGTGGAACTGGCGAAAATCGGTAGCTTCGAAGCCGCTCTGCTGGCTTACGTCGACCGTGATCACGCTCCGCTGATGCAAGAGATCAACCAGACCGGTGGCTATAACGACGAAATCGAAGGCAAGCTGAAAGCTATCCTCGATTCCTTCAAAGCAACCCAATCCTGGTAATCGTCCGGCGGCTTGTCTCAGGACAAGCCGCCTGGCATTGAGGAGAAGCTCATGGCCGGCGCAAAAGAGATACGTAGTAAGATCGCAAGCGTCCAGAACACGCAAAAGATCACTAAAGCGATGGAGATGGTCGCCGCTTCCAAAATGCGTAAATCGCAGGATCGCATGGCGGCCAGCCGTCCTTATGCAGAAACCATGCGCAAAGTGATTGGTCACCTTGCAAACGGTAATCTGGAATATAAGCACCCTTACCTGGAAGAACGCGACGTTAAGCGCGTGGGCTACCTGGTGGTGTCGACCGACCGTGGTCTGTGTGGCGGCTTGAACATTAACCTGTTCAAAAAACTGCTGGCGGATATGAAAGCATGGTCTGAAAAAGGCGTTCAGTGCGATATCGCAATGATCGGCTCTAAAGGCGTCTCTTTCTTTAACTCCGTTGGTGGCAACATTGTCGCTCAGGTGACCGGTATGGGTGATAACCCGTCCCTGTCCGAACTGATCGGCCCGGTTAAAGTGATGTTGCAGGCTTATGATGAAGGCCGTCTGGACAGACTGTACGTTGTCAGCAACAAATTCATTAACACCATGTCTCAGGTTCCAACGCTCACTCAGATGCTGCCGTTACCGGCATCAGAAGATGGCGAGCTGAAGCAAAAAACCTGGGATTACCTGTATGAACCCGATCCGAAACCGCTGCTGGATACCCTGCTGCGTCGTTACGTTGAATCTCAGGTTTATCAGGGCGTTGTAGAAAACCTGGCCAGCGAGCAGGCCGCACGAATGGTGGCGATGAAAGCCGCGACCGATAATGGCGGCAGCCTGATTAAAGAGCTGCAGTTGGTTTACAACAAAGCTCGTCAGGCCAGCATTACTCAGGAACTCACCGAGATCGTCTCGGGGGCCGCCGCGGTTTAACCAGGTTTACGAATTACGTAGAGGATTCAAGATGGCTACTGGAAAGATTGTCCAGGTAATCGGCGCCGTGGTGGACGTCGAGTTCCCTCAGGACGCCGTACCACGCGTGTACGACGCGCTTGAGGTACAGAATGGTAACGAGAGCCTGGTGCTGGAAGTTCAGCAGCAGCTCGGCGGCGGTATCGTGCGTACCATCGCGATGGGTTCTTCCGACGGTCTGCGTCGTGGTCTGGAAGTAAAAGACCTTGAGCACCCGATCGAAGTCCCGGTAGGTAAAGCAACACTGGGTCGTATCATGAACGTATTGGGTCAGCCAATCGACATGAAAGGCGACATCGGTGAAGAAGAGCGTTGGGCTATCCACCGCGCGGCACCTTCCTACGAAGAGCTGTCCAGCTCTCAGGAACTGCTGGAAACCGGTATCAAAGTTATCGACCTGATGTGTCCGTTCGCGAAGGGCGGTAAAGTCGGTCTGTTCGGTGGTGCGGGTGTAGGTAAAACCGTAAACATGATGGAGCTGATCCGTAACATCGCGATCGAGCACTCCGGTTACTCTGTGTTTGCGGGTGTAGGTGAACGTACTCGTGAGGGTAACGACTTCTACCACGAAATGACCGACTCCAACGTTCTGGACAAAGTATCCCTGGTTTACGGCCAGATGAACGAGCCACCTGGAAACCGTCTGCGCGTTGCGCTGACCGGCCTGACAATGGCTGAGAAGTTCCGTGACGAAGGCCGTGACGTTCTGCTGTTCGTTGATAACATCTATCGTTACACCCTGGCCGGTACGGAAGTATCTGCACTGCTGGGTCGTATGCCTTCAGCGGTAGGCTACCAGCCTACGCTGGCGGAAGAGATGGGTGTTCTTCAGGAACGTATCACCTCTACCAAAACTGGTTCTATCACCTCCGTTCAGGCGGTATACGTACCTGCGGATGACTTGACTGACCCATCTCCAGCAACCACCTTTGCGCACTTAGATGCAACCGTGGTACTGAGCCGTCAGATCGCGTCTCTGGGTATCTACCCGGCCGTTGACCCGCTGGACTCCACCAGCCGTCAGCTGGATCCACTGGTTGTTGGTCAGGAGCACTACGACACCGCGCGTGGCGTACAGTCTCTTCTGCAGCGTTACCAGGAACTGAAAGACATCATCGCCATCCTGGGTATGGATGAACTGTCTGAAGAAGACAAACTGGTGGTAGCACGTGCGCGTAAGATCCAGCGCTTCCTGTCCCAGCCGTTCTTCGTTGCGGAAGTATTCACCGGTTCTCCGGGTAAATACGTTTCCCTGAAAGACACCATCCGTGGCTTTAAAGGCATCATGGAAGGCGAATACGATCACCTGCCAGAGCAGGCGTTCTACATGGTTGGTTCCATCGAAGAAGCTGTGGAAAAAGCCAAAAAACTTTAACGCCTTAATCGGAGGGTGATATGGCAATGACTTACCACCTGGACGTCGTCAGCGCAGAGCAACAAATGTTCTCTGGTCTGGTCGAGAAAATCCAGGTAACGGGTAGTGAAGGTGAACTGGGTATTTTCCCGGGTCACGCACCGCTGCTCACCGCCATTAAGCCTGGTATGATCCGCATCGTTAAACAGTTCGGTCACGAAGAGTTTATCTATCTGTCCGGCGGCATTCTTGAAGTGCAGCCTGGCAGTGTGACCGTTCTGGCCGATACCGCTATTCGTGGCCAGGATCTCGACGAAGCGCGAGCCCTGGAGTCGAAGCGTAAGGCTGAAGAGCACATTAACAGCTCTCATGGTGACGTGGATTACGCTCAGGCGTCTGCGGAGCTGGCCAAAGCGATCGCGAAACTGCGCGTTATCGAGTTGACCAAAAAAGCGATGTAACACCGGCTTGAAAAGCACAAAAGCCAGTCTGGATACCAGGCTGGCTTTTTTTTTCGGCCTTAATTCATGATGAAAAAGATGTAGAATTTTAAGCATCAAACGTTTTTACTTCACACTCAAACTACCGTCAGGATGCGTATGTCAAACAGTGCGATGAGCGTGGTGATCCTTGCCGCTGGCAAAGGGACCCGCATGTATTCCGATCTGCCTAAAGTGCTTCACACGCTTGCTGGAAAGCCAATGGTGCAGCATGTCATTGATGCAGCGAATGAACTGGGTGCCAATCAGGTCCACCTGGTCTACGGCCACGGCGGCGATCTTCTTAAAAAGACGCTGAGCGACGACAAGCTCAACTGGGTGCTTCAGGCTGAACAGCTGGGCACAGGTCATGCGATGCAGCAGGCAGCACCGTTCTTTGCGGATGACGAAGACATTTTGATGCTCTACGGCGATGTCCCGCTGATCTCCGTTGAAACCCTGACTCGCCTGCGTGAAGCCAAACCGCAGGGCGGCATCGGTTTATTAACCGTCGTGCTGGACGATCCAACCGGTTATGGCCGTATCACCCGTGAGAACGGTAACGTCACGGGTATTGTTGAGCACAAAGATGCCAGCGATGAACAGCGCCAGATTCAGGAGATCAACACCGGTATCCTGATTGCCAATGGCGCGGATATGAAGCGCTGGCTGTCCAGACTCGACAACAACAACGCGCAGGGTGAATTCTACATCACCGACATCATTGCGATGGCGTATCAGGAAGGACGTGAGATTGCGGCGGTTCATCCGGCGCGTATTAGCGAAACCGAAGGGGTGAATAACCGCCTTCAGCTTTCCCGTCTGGAGCGTGTTTATCAGTCCGAGCAGGCTGAAAAACTGCTTCTGGCAGGTGTGATGCTGCGCGATCCGGCGCGTTTCGATCTGCGTGGTTCGTTATCTCACGGTCGTGACGTTGAAATTGATACTAACGTTATCCTCGAGGGTAACGTGACGCTGGGCAACCGCGTCAAAATCGGTGCCGGCTGCGTGATTAAAAACAGCATTATTGGTGACGACTGCGAAATCAGCCCGTACAGCGTGGTGGAAGATGCCCGTCTGGACGTGGCCTGTACCATCGGCCCGTTTGCGCGTCTGCGCCCGGGCGCAGAGCTACTGGAAGGCGCTCACGTGGGTAACTTCGTGGAAATGAAAAAAGCGCGTCTGGGTAAAGGCTCGAAAGCCGGTCATCTGACCTATCTGGGCGACGCGGAAATTGGCAATAACGTGAATATTGGTGCAGGGACCATAACCTGTAACTATGACGGCGCGAATAAGTTTAAAACCATCATCGGTGATGATGTGTTCGTGGGCTCCGATACGCAGCTGGTGGCGCCTGTTACCGTGGGTAACGGGGTGACCATTGCAGCCGGAACAACCGTAACGCGTGATGTGGCCGAGAACGAGCTGGTGTTAAGCCGCGTTCCGCAGGTCAGCAAACAGGGCTGGAAACGTCCGGTGAAGAAAAAGTAACGGATTTACCCCTCTCCCCAAAGGAGAGAGGGGATCGTTCGGTGCGGTGTTTTTCTCCCTCGCCCCTTTGGGGAGAGGGCCGGGGTGAGGGGATAATATAATCCTCCCCCCACAAGCAGTACCCATAAAAATAACCCCACTCTCTACAAGGCTCGGGGCGCCCGGAAAGGGCAAATACAGGTCAGCGACAACGCAGGCATAATGCCTAAATTCGGAATCTAAAATTATGTGTGGAATTGTTGGCGCAGTTGCGCAGCGTGATATTGCTGAAATCCTTCTCGAAGGTTTACGTCGTCTGGAATATCGTGGTTACGACTCTGCCGGTCTGGCTGTCGTCGATGCAGAAGGTCATATGACCCGTCTGCGTCGTCTCGGTAAAGTGCAGATGCTGGCCCAGGCCGCGGAAGAACATCCGCTGCACGGGGGAACCGGTATTGCGCACACCCGCTGGGCGACGCACGGCGAACCGTCTGAAGGTAACGCGCACCCGCATGTGTCTGAACACATCGTGGTGGTGCACAACGGCATTATCGAAAACCACGAACCGCTGCGCGAAGAACTGAAAGCGCGCGGCTACACCTTCGTCTCTGAAACTGACACCGAAGTGATTGCTCACCTGGTGCACTGGGAGCTGGAGCAGGGCGGTACACTGCGTGATGCGGTGCTCCGTGCTATCCCTCAGCTGCGCGGTGCGTATGGTACGGTGATCATGGATTCCCGCGATCCGTCAACGCTTCTGGCCGCGCGTTCCGGTAGCCCGATGGTTATCGGTCTGGGCATGGGTGAAAACTTTATCGCCTCTGACCAGCTGGCGCTGCTGCCGGTTACCCGTCGCTTTATCTTCCTCGAAGAGGGTGATATCGCGGAAGTGACCCGTCGCAGCGTGACCGTCTTCGATACTAAAGGCGAGCAGGTGAAGCGTCAGGAGATCGAATCGAATCTGCAGTACGACGCGGGCGACAAAGGCGCTTACCGTCACTATATGCAGAAAGAGATTTACGAGCAGCCAAACGCCATCAAAAACACCCTGACCGGGCGCATTAGCCACGGTGAAGTGGATCTGAGCGAGCTGGGCGCAAACGCGAACGAACTGCTCAGCAAGGTCGAGCATATTCAGATCGTGGCCTGCGGCACCTCCTATAACTCCGGTATGGTTTCTCGCTACTGGTTTGAATCCCTGGCGGGCGTGCCGTGCGATGTGGAAATCGCGTCTGAATTCCGCTATCGCAAATCTGCGGTGCGTCGTAACAGCCTGATGATCACCCTTTCCCAGTCCGGCGAAACGGCGGATACGCTCGCAGCGCTGCGTCTGTCTAAAGAGCTGGGCTACCTGGGCTCTCTGGCCATCTGTAACGTCCCGGGCTCCTCGCTGGTGCGTGAATCCGATCTGGCGCTGATGACTAAAGCGGGCACCGAAATCGGCGTGGCTTCAACCAAAGCGTTTACCACGCAGCTGACCGTTCTGCTGATGCTGGTGGCGAAGCTTGCGCGCCTGAAAGGCGAAGATGCGTCCGTTGAGCATGACATCGTTCATGGTCTGCAGGCGCTGCCAAGCCGTATTGAGCAGATGCTGTCTCAGGACAAACGCATCGAAGCGCTGGCGGAAGATTTCTCTGACAAACATCACGCCCTGTTCCTGGGTCGTGGCGATCAGTATCCGATTGCGCTTGAAGGCGCACTGAAGCTGAAAGAGATCTCCTACATCCACGCGGAAGCCTATGCGGCAGGCGAGCTGAAACACGGCCCTCTGGCGCTGATTGACGCGGATATGCCGGTCATAGTTGTGGCACCAAACAACGAACTGCTGGAAAAACTGAAGTCTAACATCGAAGAAGTGCGTGCCCGTGGCGGTGTTCTGTACGTCTTCGCCGACAAAGATGCCGGTTTTGTCAGCAGCGACAACATGCACATCATCGAGATGCCGCATGTGGAAGAGGTGATTGCACCGATCTTCTATACCGTTCCGCTGCAGCTGCTGGCTTACCATGTGGCGCTGATCAAAGGCACCGACGTTGACCAGCCGCGTAACCTGGCGAAATCAGTTACCGTAGAATAATCCCTTCAGGCTCCACCCTCGGGTGGAGCTTTTTTATCCCGCCCGGTTTGTTTTTAATCAATCCTGTCTCGTTTTTAATAATGACAATTTGTCATCTTCAGCTACTTTTTTCAGTGTCACATAAAGAAAATATTTCTGAAAACGTATTGTCATAAAAGTGGCTAACACGATGAAAATTAAGCTTTATTGTGCGGTATTTTAAGTGAAATTTTCATTGTCATAAAACTGTCATAATTCGTACATTTATCTGTCACCTGTTTGTCCTATTTTGCTCATCGTAGCCACTAAACAACGATTTACGAAAATCTTGCAGGAGACATTATGAAAGTTATGCGTACCACTGTCGCAACTGTTGTCGCCGCGACCTTATCTCTGAGCGCGTTCTCTGTATTTGCAGAAGCAAGCCTGACTGGCGCTGGTGCAACCTTCCCTGCGCCGGTGTATGCCAAATGGGCGGATACCTACCAGAAAGAAACCGGTAACAAGGTTAACTATCAGGGTATCGGCTCCTCCGGTGGCGTGAAACAAATTACCGCGAACACGGTTGATTTCGGCGCGTCTGACGCTCCGCTGTCTGATGATAAGCTGGCTCAGGAAGGCCTGTTCCAGTTCCCTACCGTGATCGGTGGCGTGGTCCTGGCGATCAACCTGCCGGGCGTGAAGTCGGGCGAGCTGGTGCTGGACGGCAAAACGCTGGGTGACATCTACCTGGGCAAAATCAAAAAATGGGATGACGAAGCGATCGCTAAGCTCAACCCAGGCCTGAAGCTGCCTTCTCAGAACATCGCCGTGGTTCGCCGCGCGGATGGTTCCGGTACGTCTTTCGTGTTTACCAGCTACCTGGCGAAAGTGAACGAAGAGTGGAAATCTAAAGTCGGCTCCGGCTCAACCGTTAACTGGCCTACCGGTCTGGGCGGTAAAGGTAACGACGGTATCGCCGCGTTCGTACAACGTCTGCCTGGCTCCATCGGCTACGTAGAGTATGCGTACGCGAAGCAGAATAACCTGTCCTACACCAAACTGGTGTCTGCAGACGGCAAACCGGTTAGCCCGACCGAAGAGAACTTTGCTAACGCTGCCAAAGGCGCTGACTGGAGCAAATCCTTCGCTCAGGATCTGACTAACCAGAAGGGCGAAGGTGCATGGCCAATCACCTCTACCACCTTCATCCTGGTGCACAAAGAGCAGAAGAAACCTGAGCAGGGCGCTGAAGTGCTGAAGTTCTTCGACTGGGCATACAAAAACGGCGGCAAACAGGCTAACGCTCTGGATTACGCCACCCTGCCGGACAACGTGGTTGAGCAGATTCGTGCTGCATGGAAAACCAACGTGAAAGACAGCAGCGGTAAAGCGCTGTACTAACAGGATATATTTAACGAAGATGGCGGGTGGCGCTGCGCTTACCCGCCCTACGGTTTAAGCTGTAGGCCCGGTAAGCGTCAGCGCCACCGGGCATATTCGTAAAAACGTCTCAAACAGAAGAGTAATTTATGGCTGCAACCAAGCCTGCATTTAACCCTCCGGGTAAAAAAGGTGACATGATTTTCAGCGCGCTGGTCAAACTGGCTGCGCTGATTGTGCTATTGCTGCTGGGCGGCATTATCGTGTCTCTGATTTTCTCCTCATGGCCGAGCATCCAGAAATTCGGTTTCTCCTTCCTGTGGACCAAAGAGTGGGACGCGCCGAACGACATCTACGGTGCTCTGGTGCCGATTTACGGCACGCTGGTAACCTCGTTCATCGCCTTGCTGATTGCGGTTCCGGTAAGCTTTGGTATTGCCCTGTTCCTGACGGAGCTGGCGCCAGGCTGGCTGCGTCGTCCGCTGGGTATTGCCATCGAACTGCTGGCGGCTATTCCGAGTATCGTCTACGGCATGTGGGGCCTGTTCATCTTTGCCCCGCTGTTCGCTACATATTTCCAGGAACCGGTGGGTAATGTCCTCTCTGCCATTCCGTTTGTGGGGGCCCTGTTCTCTGGCCCGGCTTTCGGTATCGGCATTCTGGCGGCAGGTGTGATCCTCGCCATTATGATTATTCCGTACATTGCGGCGGTCATGCGCGATGTCTTCGAACAAACGCCGGTGATGATGAAAGAGTCGGCCTACGGCATCGGCTGCACCACCTGGGAAGTAATCTGGCGCATTGTCCTTCCGTTCACCAAAAATGGGGTGATCGGGGGCGTGATGCTGGGCTTAGGTCGTGCGCTGGGTGAAACCATGGCGGTCACCTTTATCATCGGTAACACCTACCAGCTCGACAGCGCGTCGCTCTACATGCCGGGTAACAGTATTACCTCGGCGCTGGCGAATGAATTTGCGGAAGCGGAATCCGGGCTGCACGTGGCGGCGCTGATGGAGCTGGGTCTGATTCTGTTCGTTATTACCTTCATCGTTCTGGCGATTTCCAAGCTGATGATTATGCGCCTCGCTAAAAATGAGGGAGCACGCTAATGGCTACTCTCGAAATGCAAGCTACCGCTGAACTGGCGGAATCCCGCCGCAAGATGCAGGCCAGACGCCGCATGAAAAACCGCATTGCCCTGACGCTCTCAATGGCGACGATGGCATTCGGCCTGTTCTGGCTGGTCTGGATCCTCTTCTCGACAATCGTTCGTGGGATTGACGGAATGTCACTCTCGCTGTTCACCGAAATGACGCCGCCGCCGAACACGGCGGGCGGTGGCCTGGCGAATGCGCTGGCCGGCAGCGGGTTGCTGATCCTCTGGGCGACGGTCTTCGGCACGCCGCTGGGCATCATGGCGGGCATTTACCTGGCAGAATACGGTCGTAAATCCTGGCTGGCGGAAGTGATTCGCTTCATTAACGATATTTTGCTGTCAGCCCCGTCTATCGTGGTGGGTCTGTTCGTTTACACCGTTGTTGTAGCGCAGATGGAACACTTCTCCGGCTGGGCGGGTGTGATTGCCCTGGCGCTGCTGCAGGTGCCGATTGTGATTCGAACCACCGAGAACATGCTGAAACTGGTGCCGGACAGCCTGCGTGAAGCGGCTTATGCACTGGGTACGCCGAAATGGAAGATGATCTCTGCGATTACGCTGAAGGCGTCCGTATCTGGGATCATGACCGGTATCCTGCTGGCGGTTGCGCGTATCGCGGGTGAAACTGCGCCGCTGCTGTTTACGTCCCTCTCCAACCAGTTCTGGAGCACGGACATGATGCAGCCGATCGCCAACCTGCCGGTGACGATCTTTAAATTTGCGATGAGCCCATTCGCGGAATGGCAGCAGCTGGCCTGGGCCGGGGTGCTGATCATTACCCTTTGCGTACTGTTGCTGAACATTCTGGCGCGCGTCATTTTCGCGAAGAAGAAACACGGTTAATTTTTTACGGCGCGGCAGCTCGCGGCGCCGAATGAGGAAATGAGTCAATGAGTATGGTTGATACTGCCCCAGGTAAGATTCAGGTTCGTGATTTGAACTTCTACTACGGCAAATTCCATGCCCTGAAGAACATCAACCTGGATATCGCTAAGAACCAGGTCACGGCATTTATCGGTCCGTCCGGCTGTGGGAAATCCACGCTGCTGCGTACCTTTAACAAAATGTATTCGCTCTATCCGGAGCAGCGCGCTGAAGGGGAAATCATCCTCGATGGCGAAAATATTCTGACCCAGGCTCAGGATATCGCCCTGCTGCGCGCCAAAGTGGGAATGGTGTTCCAGAAACCCACGCCGTTCCCGATGTCCATTTATGACAACATCGCCTTTGGCGTTCGCCTGTTTGAAAAGCTCTCCCGCGCCGATATGGACGAGCGCGTGCAGTGGGCTTTGACCAAGGCCGCATTATGGAACGAAACCAAAGATAAGTTGCACCAGAGCGGTTACTCTCTCTCCGGTGGTCAGCAGCAGCGTCTGTGCATTGCGCGCGGTATTGCGATTCGCCCGGAAGTGTTGCTGCTGGATGAGCCGTGTTCAGCGCTGGACCCGATCTCAACCGGTCGTATTGAAGAACTGATCACCGAGCTGAAGCAGGATTACACCGTGGTTATCGTGACCCATAACATGCAGCAGGCTGCACGTTGCTCCGATCACACGGCGTTTATGTACCTGGGTGAATTGATTGAGTTCAGCAACACGGACGATCTCTTCACTAAGCCCGCGAAGAAACAAACCGAAGATTATATTACTGGCCGCTACGGTTGATTTGCCTTAGTGCATGTGGAGAAACCATGGACAACCTCAATCTTAATAAACACATTTCCGGCCAGTTCAACGCAGAGCTGGAAAGCATTCGCACCCAGGTGATGACCATGGGCGGTATGGTCGAGCAGCAGCTTTCTGATGCGATTACGGCGATGCACAACCAGGACAGCGAGCTGGCGAAACGCGTCATTGAAGGCGACAAAAACGTCAACATGATGGAAGTCGCTATCGACGAGGCCTGCGTGCGCATTATCGCGAAACGTCAGCCGACGGCGAGCGACCTGCGTCTGGTGATGGCCATTATCAAAACCATCGCCGAGCTGGAACGTATTGGCGACGTTGCGGATAAAATCTGCCGCACCGCGCTGGAGAAGTTCTCTCAGCAGCACCAGCCGCTGCTGGTGAGCCTGGAGTCGCTGGGCCGCCACACCGTGCAGATGCTTCACGACGTACTGGATGCCTTTGCGCGAATGGATCTTGACGAAGCGGTGCGTATCTACCGTGAAGACAAAAAGGTCGATCAGGAGTATGAAGGCATCGTGCGTCAGCTGATGACCTACATGATGGAAGATTCCCGTACGATCCCAAGCGTACTGACCGCCCTGTTCTGCGCGCGCTCCATCGAGCGTATCGGCGACCGCTGCCAGAACATTTGCGAATACATTTTCTACTTCGTGAAAGGTCAGGACTTCCGTCACGTGGGCGGCGACGAGCTGGACAAGCTGCTGGCGGGTAAAGATCCGAAAGAGTAATCCTGTCATCTGATAACAACGCCGGTACTCACCGGCGTTGTTATTTCTAGTGTAATCACAATTTTCCCCTTCATCCGTTGCCTGACGTTCGAAACGCGCTAACGTGAGACGAAAAAAACAGCAAAGGATGGGATATGAAAAATTCATTAGCGTGCCTGGCGATGGCCATCAGCATCGGGATCGGTACTGGAACAGACGTTATTGCCGCACCGTTGCCGGTCACACCTGACCAGACTACCCCGGTCAGCCACTATGTGACCCAGGTTAATGCGGATAAAAGCATTACGTTTCGCCTGTTTGCACCCGGCGCAACGCGAGTCTCCGTGGTGACGGGGTCAATGCCTGAAAGCCAGGTTTCCCATGATATGACGAAAGAGAAAAATGGCGTCTGGTCATGGAAAAGCGAGCCGATGGCCCCGAATCTCTACGAATATTATTTCGACATCGATGGTTTCCGTTCAGTCGACACGGGAAGCCGCTATCAAAAACCTCAGCGGCAGGTGAACACCAGCCTGATTCTGGTTCCGGGCAGTATTCTCGACGATCGCGCCGTACCGCATGGCGATCTCACCACCCTGACCTGGCACTCGCCGTCGCTCAAGTCAGAGCGCCGCGTCTATGTATGGACTCCCCCTGGCTACAACGGCACAGGGGAACCCTTACCGGTTCTCTACTTCTACCATGGTTTTGGGGATACCGGGCTCTCGGCCATCGACCAGGGCCGTCTGCCTCAAATCATGGATAACCTGATGGCCGAGGGGAAAATCAAACCGATGCTGGTGGTGGTACCCGACACCGAGACGGAGAGCGCTGAGGCCATCCCCGAGAACTTCCCACCGGCAGAACGACGGAAGTCTTTCTACCCGCTTAATGCGAAAGCCGCAGACCGTGAACTGATGAGCGAAATTATTCCTCTGGTGGATACACGCTTCAACGTGCGTAAAGATGCTGACGGCCGGGCGCTGGCGGGGTTGTCACAGGGCGGTTATCAGGCGCTGGTCTCCGGGATGAATCATCTGGAGAGCTTCGGCTGGCTGGGAACGTTCAGCGGCGTTACCACGACAACCGTGCCTGACGAAGGCGTGGCCGCACGCTTTAAGCAGCCTGAGGCCATTAATCGGCAGCTGCATAACTTCACCGTCGTTGTGGGAGAGCGCGATTCGGTGACCGGCAAAGATATCGCCGGTCTGAAAGCGGAGCTGGAAAAACAGGGCATCAAATTCGACTATAAAATGTACCCTGGTCTGAATCACGAAATGGACGTCTGGCGTCCGGCCTATGCAGAGTTTGTTCAAAAGCTCTTCAGATAAACCTGTCGCCCTCCCTGAAGGGAGGGGCGGCTTAGCGCGTAATATCCCACCCGCGCGTCTTCCACAATTCAGGCAACTGCGCCAGATCGGTGAAGGTCGTGACTTTTGGATGATCGATCGGCTTGTTGTGCGGATCGGCGCAGAAGTAAAACACCTCCATTCCCGCATCAATCCCCGACTGCGCCCCCGCAGACGAGTCATCCACCAGAATGCAGTTCTCTACGTTAACGTTCATCGCTTTTGCCGCATGGAACATCAGCGCCGGGTCCGGCTTCCAGCGCTGGATATCGTAGCCGCTGAACAGTTTTTCCGGGAAGTGGTGCAGCATCTCAAGCTTGCCCAGCGAGTGCTGCATTTTGCTGACCGGACCGTTGGAGACCACGCAGATCGGCACCGTCATGGCATCCAGCAGCGCGTTTGCGCCCGGAATCACCTCCAGCTCCGAATCGAACAGGCGTGCAACCTCGGCGCGGTACACCGGTTCCAGAGCCGCCTTCTCAAGAACGACGCCGTGTTCTTCGTTAATGATGTCGATGATCTCGTAGAGCTTCACGCCCTTAAAGCGTTTAAACACCTCTTCGAGTTCCAGAGTAATGCCAAATTCCTGGAACATGGTGACATACGCGCGGGAACAAATGACCTCACTGTCGACCAGCGTACCGTCGCAGTCGAAAAATACCGCTTCAATTCCGGACATGCCTTTCCCTTTTAACAAGTTTAACGTTTACGTACGGCAGTTCACCGGGACGCAATCGTTGCCGTATAAGCAAAATCAATGAAAAAAGTATCACGTAACTGCCACTATTGTCGCATTTTGGTATAGGATAGCGACGAATTTTCCCTCCTTGTTCGGAAATTGATGATGAGTCAACAACACACTACCCAGACATCTGGTCAGGGTCTGCTTGAGCGCGTTTTTAAACTGCGCGAGCACGGCACAACGGCACGCACCGAAGTGATCGCTGGTTTCACCACCTTCCTGACGATGGTCTATATCGTTTTTGTGAACCCACAAATTCTGGGCGTTGCTGGCATGGATACCAGCGCCGTCTTTGTAACCACCTGCCTGATCGCCGCCCTTGGCAGCATTCTGATGGGTGTATTCGCTAACCTGCCAGTTGCATTGGCACCGGCGATGGGCCTGAATGCGTTCTTCGCGTTCGTGGTTGTTCAGGCGATGGGTCTGCCTTGGCAGGTGGGCATGGGCGCAATCTTCTGGGGCGCGGTTGGCCTGCTGCTGCTGACCATTTTCCGCGTACGTTACTGGATGATTGCAAACATTCCCGTGAGCCTGCGCGTGGGCATTACCAGCGGTATCGGTCTGTTCATCGGTATGATGGGGCTGAAAAACGCCGGCGTTATCGTGGCGAACCCGGATACGCTGGTGAGCATCGGTCACCTGACCTCGCATAATGTGCTGCTGGGCGTGCTGGGCTTCTTTATCATCGCGATCCTCGCTTCCCGCAATATTCACGCGGCAGTGCTGGTATCCATCGTGGTGACCACGCTGCTGGGCTGGATGCTGGGCGACGTTCACTATAACGGCATCGTTTCCGCGCCACCGAGCGTTTCTACCGTTATTGGTCATGTTGATCTGGCGGGTTCCCTGAACCTGGGCCTGGCGGGCGTGATTTTCTCCTTCATGCTGGTGAACCTGTTCGACTCCTCCGGTACGCTGATCGGCGTGACCGACAAAGCGGGTCTGGCAGATGAGAAAGGCAAATTCCCGCGCATGAAGCAGGCGCTGTTTGTGGACAGTATCTCCTCAGTGACCGGCTCATTTATCGGGACCTCGTCTGTTACCGCTTACATTGAATCCTCTTCCGGCGTGTCCGTGGGCGGCCGTACCGGCCTGACGGCGGTTGTGGTGGGTATTCTGTTCCTGCTGGTGATCTTCCTCTCGCCACTGGCGGGCATGGTGCCTCCGTACGCGGCGGCCGGCGCGCTGATCTATGTGGGTGTGCTGATGACCTCCAGCCTGTCTCGCGTGAAGTGGGATGATTTAACCGAAGCGGTGCCGGCGTTTATTACCGCCGTGATGATGCCGTTCAGCTTCTCGATTACCGAAGGTATCGCGCTGGGCTTTATCTCTTACTGCGTAATGAAGATCGGTACCGGCCGCTTCCGCGATCTCAGCCCTTGCGTCATCATTGTGGCGCTGCTGTTTGTGCTGAAGATTGTGTTCATCGACGCCAAATAAACAGCAAGCCCTTTTCTTCGAAAAGGGCTTTAGTGTTTGTTCCCTCTCCCCGTGGGAGAGGGCCAGGGTGAGGGTATCAGGCCGCGATGATCTTACGCCTTCACCCGCTTAATATAATCCCCGAACGCCGTCAGCTGGCCAGAGAGATGGTCGCGCGTGCTCTGATCCACCACTTCACCCGTTTGCGGGTCGACTTTGTTCTGAATCACACCGCCCATAAATTCCGGCTTGTTCATCACCATCGCATCCAGGAATACCAGGATCTGACGCAGATGATACTGGCAGCGAGCGCCGCCAATCGCGCCCATTGAGCTGGTCTGGATCAGCACCGGTTTGCCTGACAGAGGCTGTTCAGGTAAACGGGACAGCCAGTCGATGGCATTCTTCAGGCCACCCGGAACCGAGTAGTTATATTCCGGCGTGACGATGACCACGCCGTCAGCCTGGCGGATCTGCTCTGCCAGCGCCTCGACGCTCTGCGGGAACCCTTCTTCCTGCTGGACGTCCGCATCATACAGCGGAATATCGCCAATAGACGGCAGGGCGCTAATTTCCATACCTGCCGGTGCCAGCTGTGGCAGCGTGCGGGCAACCATCCCGTTAAATGAACCTTTGCGCAGGCTTCCCAGTAACGTAACTACTTTCAACGTATCAGACATGATTACTCCTGTTTCATCATGATGACCCTGATTGGATCAGCTAAGGGTGAATGCTTTTTCTGTCGGTAAACTGGTTAAACGCATCAGGCGTGCGGCGGGCTCGTTGGCGCGCTCGGGCACATCAGGAAGGCTACGCCATCCCTGTTGACTGTCAAATTCCCAGATTTTCATGCGTTCGATGGCAGGGGTAACCGCAATGGACCAAATGAGCACATCCTCTGCGTCACTGAGTGCCTCCACCAGCGTGGCCTGGGCGGCACGCAGACGTCCGGAGCCAGGCAACAGCTGCAGCAGGCTGGCGTCGTCTGAGGCGCATCCGCAGAGCTTACGAATGCTCTGGCGCAGGGTAATGAGCTGGGCTCGGGCTTCGACAGGATCGTTCTGGTTGCGTACCCACAGCTTCTCATTGCTGGAGAGCGGATAGTCTTCATGTGCGTTACCGCCATGGAAGCTGCGCGTTGCGCGCTGAAGTTCCATATCGAGCCCACAATCCCCTTCGGTGGTCAGCGCGACGCCAATGATATTGCCCGCGTAGGCAATCGAAAAACGAGGGAGATCCGGGTCGACAAAGACCGGGCGGCCTTCGGGTTGGGTAATGATGTCCGGCAGCTCGCTGGTGCCGTACAGCATAAACAGCAGTTCTGCGAGAAGTGCTCTGGACGCTAAAAACCGCGTCCTCCGGTGTTCCGGGAGATCGAGTGCTTCACGGTGACAGGCTGAAGAAATTCTTGCCGATACGAGACGTCCTTCCGTAAGTATCCCTCTTGCAAAGTGCGTAGCCATTTTTCGCTCCTTGATAATGGTCGTAATCGGTTAAACGGTTACATGATTATCGCTTAACTTGACTCCTGTTTTAATCAGTAAATGGGAGTAAGAGAAGCCTTGGGACCGAACTTTACATTTTCTTAGGCAAAAATTGGATCGCTCGCACCGTACAGCGCCTTGATGGTTTCCCGCAACCATAGAATTTTCGGATTATGGCTGTTCCGTTTATGCCAGATCAACGTGAAGGGAACGGTGAGCTTTTCAGCCTGCGCTTCGTCAATGGGAATAGGAAGCGCGATCAGCTTCCGCTGGTGGAGTTCATTGTAGTGATGGCAGTAATGCGGAGCCGTGGCGATATAGTTATGACCGGGCTGCGCTGCCATAAACATCGACTGCTCAAAGCCCGGCACGCTCATGGCAATGTTTCTCTCCCGACCCATCTCCTTTAGCACTTCGTCCAGTGCCCAAGTGTCGCTGCGTTCCCAGAAGATGCTGATGTGAGGGTAGCGCAGAAAGGTCTCGAGGTTCCATTCATCCTGTAGCGCGGGGTGATCCTCACGCAGATACACGCACGGACGGTCGCTGAACAGGATCTCATAGTCGATGAACCACGGCATTAGCTTCAGCAATTCACGCGATCGCGGGTGCGTTTCGCGTCCGGTGAATCCCAGGTCCACCTCTCCACGCGTAATGGCGTCCAGAGAGTCGTAATCCCAGTGGCGCATTTTCACCGTAGCCTGCGGATAGCGCTGGTTCACCTGCTCCAGCAGGGCATTGAAGCGGATCAGCATCAACGGCGTTTCCGCGGCCAGCACGAACGTCAGCCCGCCCGGAGAATCATGGTGGAATTTATCGAGGATCTGGTTGCCGATTTGCATCCAGTCAGCCAGATCCTGCTCAAGACTCACCGTCAGCGGCGTCGGCAGCAGCCCTAGCGGAGTTTTAACAAACAGCGGGTCTTCGAACCAGTCGCGCAGCTTGGCCAGCGATTTGCTCACCGCCGACGGCGTCACGTTCATCCGCTTTGCCGCTTTGGTGACGCTGCGCTCCTGCAGCAAAAGCTGCAGGCACAGCAACAGGTTAAGATCGAGACTGCTGATGGGCTTCTTCATAGTGCGCCGCGGGCTGGATGACCATAAGTAAGGTAATGCAGAGTATGCTACAGCCAATCAGAACCCCGATCAGCATATTCAGCGCGTTAAGCCCGATGACCGCCGCCAGCCAAATCCACATCGACGAGCCGCAGACCTGCGCGATCCCCAGTACCGAGCTTGCCACGCCTGCCCGCAGCGAAAATGGGCCAAGCGCCTGGCTCATCGCTACGCCAAAGCCAACCGAGAACCCGGCACAAATGAGCGTAATACCTGCCAGCATGACCGCATGTGAGCTGGTGGTCGCCAGGATCGCGCCGGCGGCGAGGAATAAAACCTGTGAGGTCAGCATCAATGTGCGCTGGCTGAAAACATTTAGCGCAAACGGCGTCGAAAAAGAAACGGCCATACTGACCATCGCGGTTAATGCCATCACCGTTGAATACTGACCGCGATCGAAGCCCATAGTCTCCATCAGCAAAACCGGGGAAACGTTTACATAGGTCAGGATCACCGCCACGCTTAACGTGGTCACGGCCAGACGACTGAGGAAAAAGCGGTTGAGGAGCTTCTCTGCCGGGTGAATGGTTGCGGTATGGCCGGTATTCTGCGAGCCCGGGTGGGTCTCTTTCAGCACGGCAATTGACAGGACAAACACCAGCGCGCCCATCGCCGCCATGGTCCAGAACAGGCTCTGCCACGGGAATTTCAGCATGATCAGATAGCCCACGACCGGGGCCAGCACCGGGATGATGCAGGTAATGCCGTTCATCATCGACAGCACTTTGGCGCGACGCTGGGCGCTTAAGGTGTCGCGCAAAATGGCAAACGCCACCACGTAGCAACCGCCCGCCCCGATGCCCTGGATAAAGCGCCCGGTCAGAAACACGGTGCTGTTTTGCGCCTGTGAGCAGAGAAGGGACGCCAGGGCAAAAACGATGGCACCGGAGATAGCGACAGGCTGACGGCCTGCCTTATCCGCGATCTTCCCCGCAAACACCATCGACGACGCCATCCCCGCGAGGTAGGCCGAAAACGCGATGTGCAGCTGCGCTTCGCTGGCGCCCAGATCGCGGGCGATATGCGGTAATCCCACCAGATACATATCAATGCCTGACGGATAAAGCAGAACTAAAGCGAAACTACAAAACAGAAAACGCGCCATAAACCCCCCATAGATGAAGGCATGCAGGATAGGGGGTGAAAAGGGATTAGGCGAGTTGCCATTTGGACAATGGTGATTTCCCAGGAGGAAATCACCATAGATTAGCGGGAATTATTTACCAATACAGAAGCTTGAGAAGATCCGTCCCAGCAGATCGTCCGAGGTAAACTCCCCGGTGATCTCGCTCAGATTCTGCTGCGCCAGACGCAGCTCTTCCGCCAGCAGTTCACCCGCCCACGCGCCGATCAGCTGCGCTTTACCCTGGACAAGGTGGTTAGCCGCCTCTTCCAGCGCCTGCAGGTGACGGCGACGCGCCAGGAAGCCGCCTTCCATGCTGGTGTCAAAGCCCATGCTCTGCTTGAGATGATTACGCAGGTCGTCCACGCCCTCACCGGTACGCGCCGACAGGCGGATTAGTGAGTGACCATTCACATCGCTGATGCCCAGCGTTTCGCCGGTCACGTCTGCCTTATTACGTACCACGGTGATCGGCAGTTTGGCCGGCAGGCGGGCAATAAAGTCCGGCCAGATCTCTGCCGGGTCAACGGCGTCGGTCGTGGTGCCGTCCACCATAAACAGCACGCGGTCGGCCTGCTCGATCTCCTGCCAGGCGCGTTCGATACCGATGCGCTCAACCTCATCGCTGGCATCGCGCAGACCGGCGGTGTCGATGATGTGCAGAGGCATGCCGTCGATGTGGATGTGCTCGCGCAGCACGTCGCGAGTGGTGCCGGCAATGTCGGTCACGATTGCCGCTTCACGGCCCGCCAGGGCGTTCAGCAGGCTCGATTTCCCGGCGTTAGGGCGTCCGGCAATCACCACCTTCATCCCTTCGCGCAGCAGGCTGCCCTGGCGCGCTTCGGCGCGAACGGCGTCGAGATCGCTCATCACCTGGTTGAGCTGGGCTTCGATTTTACCGTCAGAGAGGAAGTCGATCTCCTCATCAGGGAAGTCGATTGCCGCTTCCACGTAGATGCGCAGGTGAGTAAGTGCTTCCACAAGGTGATTCACACGCGCGGAGAATGCCCCCTGCAGCGAGTTCAGGGCGGAGCGGGCCGCCTGTTCAGAACTGGCGTCGATCAGGTCAGCAATGGCCTCAGCCTGCGCCAGGTCGAGCTTGTCGTTGAGGAAGGCACGTTCGGAGAACTCGCCCGGCTTGGCAATGCGCAGGCCCGGCAGGGTCAGGATACGTTTTAACAGCAGGTCGAGGATAACGGGGCCGCCGTGGCCCTGAAGCTCCAGCACGTCTTCGCCGGTGAAGGAGTTAGGGCCGGGGAACCACAGCGCAATGCCCTGGTCCAGCGGCGTGCCGTCGGTATCTTTAAACGGCAGGTAATCAGCGTAGCGCGGCTTTGGCAGTTTACCCAGCACCGCTTCGGCCACCTCGCGCGCCTTCAGGCCGGAGATGCGCAGAATGCCTACACCACCGCGTCCCGGTGGGGTTGCCTGGGCGACGATAGTGTCGTTATGGCTCATGGTTGGTCTCGTTCAATACAAATAAAAAAGGCGGTCAATCGACCGCCCTTATTTTAGCGTTAACTTACCGAATCAGGACTTTTTCTTTTCGCGGCTATGCAGGCCACGTTTTTCCAGACCACGGTAAATCAGCTGCTGCTGGATGATGGTCACCAGGTTGCTGACGATATAGTACAGCACCAGACCTGACGGGAACCACAGGAAGAACACGGTGAAGATGACCGGCATAAAGGTCATGATCTTCTGCTGCATCGGGTCGGTCACGGTGGTCGGCGACATCTTCTGGATGAAGAACATCGTCACGCCCATCAGGATCGGCAGGATGTAGTACGGGTCCTGTGCGGACAGGTCATGGATCCACAGGGCGAACGGCGCGTGGCGCAGCTCAACGGAACCCATCAGCATGTAATACAGCGCAAGGAAGATTGGCATCTGAATCAGCAGCGGGAAGCAGCCGCCCAGTGGGTTCACTTTCTCTGCTTTGTACAGGGCCATCATTTCCTGGCTCTGGCGCTGTTTGTCATCGCCCAGACGCTCACGCATTGCCTGAATCTTCGGCTGCAGCATGCGCATCTTCGCCATGGAGGTGTACTGCGCTTTAGTCAGCGGGTACATGATGCCACGAACGATGAAGGTGATAACGATGATGGAGAAGCCCCAGTTACCCAGGAAGCTGTGGATGAACTTCAGCAGCTTAAACAGCGGCTGAGAGATGAACCACAACCAACCGTAATCCACGGTCAGATCCAGGTGCGGCGCAACAGCGGCCATTTTGTCCTGAATTTCCGGGCCGACCCACAGGGTGCTTGCCAGCTTACCGGTTTGACCCGGCTGTACCAGAACCGGCTGAGATTTGTAGCCGATGGCTGCAATACCGTTGCCTAGGTTCGCAGTATAGAAGTTGTTGGTACCGTCGTTATTTGGCACCCACGCAGTGGCGAAATACTGCTGCAGCATTGCCACCCAACCGCCTTTAGCGCTGACGTTCAGGTTTTCGTTATCGGCAATGGTGTCGAATTTGTATTTCTCATACTTCGCGTCTGGCGTGGAGTACGCCGCGCCACGGAAGGTATGCAGCGCAAAGTTGCTGCTTCCGGTGTCACGGTGAGACGGCAGATTGATGGACTGCTTCAGCTGGCCAAAGGTGGACAGTTCCAGCGGTTTCGCACTGGCGTTCTGTACGCTGTAGCCCACGTTCACCGCATACTCACCGCGTTTCAGGGTGAAGGTTTTGGTGAAGGTGTTGCCTGCGGCGTCGGTATAGGTCATCGGGATAACGAGTTCGTTCTGGCCATCAGCCAGCACAAAGGTGTCATTCTCGACGGTATACAGTGGACGCGCACCGTTAGCCGGGTTATCCGGGCCATCACGACCGGTCAGGCCGCTCTGCGCCTGGTAGATAAACTCAGGCGTGGTTTCCAGTAACTGGAACGGTTCGTTAGACTTCAGCTCTTTCGGGTAGGTCAACAGCAGCGCCTGCTCAACATCACCACCACGGGTGTTGATTGTCAGCTCAAGCACATCGGTCTTAACCGTAATCTGTTTCCCCTGGCCACTGGCCGGTACGCCCTGGTCGGCGGCGCTACCCGCTGCGGTGGTCGTAGTCTGCGTGGTCTGCTGCTGGGGTTGAGGATTTTTATCCTGCTCCCATGCCTGCCAGATCATGAAAGACACGAACAACAAAGCGATGATAAGAAGATTGCGTTGCGAATCCATCGTTAGTGTTCTCTGGTATCAAAGGGTCCTGGAGGGACGGGGTCGTCTCCACCGGGGTGTAAAGGGTGGCATTTTAATACGCGTTTCACCGTCAACCAACTGCCTTTTATCACTCCAAACCTGCGCAATGCCTCAATTCCGTAGCTTGAGCATGTTGGTGTGAAACGGCAGTGCGGCCCGAGTAGCGGACTAATCAGGCGTTGATAGACCCGAATGAGGGCTATCAGGACCCGTGAGCCAGGCGACAGTGGCGGCGCCATAATTTTTCCAACGCTTCCGAGAGAGCACGGTTATCGAGGTCGGCAACCCCCTTTTTAGCCACCACCACGAAATCCATTGAAGGCAGTTCGTGCTGACGTAAACGGAAGCTTTCACGCGTCAGACGTTTAATCCGATTGCGTTCATGCGCACGCTTAACATTTTTCTTGGCGACTGTGAGACCGATGCGGGGATGCCCCAGCGAATTTTGGCGGCCGAGGATGGTGATTTGCGGCGTGCCAGCCCGTAGTGGCTGCTGGAAGACGAAAGTGAAATGAGCGGGAGTTAACAAACGTAACTCCCTGGGAAATGCTAGCTTAACCACTCAGGGGTTAGCTTTATTACTTGGAAACGGTCAGACGAGCGCGGCCTTTAGCACGACGACGTGCCAGAACCTGACGACCATTTTTAGTAGCCATACGAGCACGGAAGCCGTGAGAACGGTTGCGCTTCAGTACAGACGGTTGAAAAGTGCGTTTCATGGCGATTTCTACCTAAACTTGAATAAATTCACTGACTTTTGCGTATACCCGAACGAGTTTCGAACGACTAACGCCTCAGCGTGGGTGATTAAAGAGGCCGGATTGTAATAATTGTACACTCCGGAGTCAATTCTCTTTCCTTATTTCCCGCGTATTTCCGCACGTTTTCGCGTGGAAAATGAGCAACGGACGACGCAGGAAGATGAGCATCACGCGCCGGGTCGAGGATTATACGGGCTCACCGACAAAGCGCAAGGATCGTCCCGGATCTTCGTTAGATCATTTAAGCAATAAATTGTCTGTGCTCATTAATTTTTCCAATATGCGGACTAAATCGCGGGGCACTCGCGCCAGGATCGTTTACACTTACCCGGTTCTGGATCTTCCTGTGGATAAATCGGGAAGAATCTGTGAGAAACAGAAGATCTCTGGCTCAGTTTAGGCTATGATCCGCGGTCCCGATCGGGATCCCAGGATCCTGGTCAGGATAAATTGCAGATAGCAATTCGCACGTCCCCCTTTACACAGGGTCATGTCGATGTGCGCCAACAATCATGAATATTCAATAGTTTTCTTTTATTGTTCGAGTGGAGTCCGCC